>CAVUYH010000001.1:0-661094 GCA_963745685.1 uncultured Acidobacteriaceae bacterium
CCCGGAATGCGTTGCGCATTGCTGAATCTGAAGGCGCAGAGAGGTATGCTTCTGAAAGCTACCGGCATGCTGTCGAATCGATGAAGACCGCCGACGATTATGCGGCAAGCAGGCACATCGAGAGTAAGCCGCTGATCGCAGCTGCTCGACAGGCAGTACAGACGGCGGAAGATGCGCGAGAGATCGCCGTCAAGAGGATTGATGCGGATAGCCGAGCTGCGGAGTTCCAGGCATCGAGCGATGCCCAGGTAAGGTCGCAAGAGCAGGCAGCCGACGCCACCCGGATGAAGGAGAAGGCCCAGTCCGATGCGGCGATGGCTCAAGCCAATGAAGCAACGGCGCGGGCGAACGAATCAACTGCTCAAGCCGATGCGAACCAATCCCGGTTAATCGCTCAGCAAGCGCAGGACAATGAACATACGGCTAACAGCGAAAAGTCGGCAATGCGTGCGCAGTTGTCGGCCCAACTGAACAAGATACTTGAAACGCGGGACAGTGCACGGGGCCTAATCGTCAGCATGTCCGATGTCTTGTTTGACACGGGGAAGTATTCATTGATGCCGGGCGCGCGCGAAAAACTGGCGAAGGTTGCGGGAATCCTGATCGCATACCCTGGACTGAATATTGAAGTCGGCGGCTACACGGACAATGTAGGCGGCGACGAAATGAATCAGAAACTGTCAGAGAACCGTGCCGGGTCAGTACGCGATTACCTCGTTGAAGAGGGCGTAGCGACCGACACCGTCACTTCAAAAGGATTTGGCAACACTCTGCCGGTAGCATCGAACGATAGCTCCGCTGGAAGGCAAGCAAATCGCAGAGTGGAACTAGTAGTGTCTGGCAAGGCAATTGGAAGCCCGGCCAATACGACGACAGGGAGTCTGCGCTAATAAGATCGTCAATCCTCCGCGGATCTTAGATAGATCCGCAGAGGAAGTTTGATTTGCCTTGATGGATTCAAGAATTGGGGTACAAACATGCTTGGAACCCTGCTGATCGTAATTCTGCTCTTGGCTCTCTTCGGCGCCCTGCCGCGGTGGCCGCATAGCCGCGGCTGGGGCTACTATCCAACTGGCGGAGTCGCATTAATCCTGGTGGTTGTTGTAGTGTTCCTGCTACTTGGCTGGATTTGAATATCAGGTGTTGTGTGCGGTCAATCTAATTGCGCGCCGGCCGGTAGGCTGCACGAGTTGTCAACGTAGGTATTCTCGGTATTGCTTCGCGTTTCGTCCGGAACTCAATTACAGGGTTTTGCTCTATGGGCAGTTCTATTCCGCAACCTGCTCAGCTTCGGGTGCCACTCGCGCATCAGCCTTTGATTCCACGCTGGCTCACGCACTTCGGCGCGACTGGACTTTTCTGTGTAGCAGTAATTGATTCTTCTGTCATCCCTCTTCCTTTGCCAGGCAGCACGGACCTGCTGCTACTTTGGCTGGTTGCATACGGCGGAAATCCGTGGCTACTCGCCGCGTTGGCCATTGCGGGAAGTATTCTGGGCGGTTACACAACTTGGGACGTCGGACGTAGAGGCGGTGAGGCGGCATTGCGCAAATATGTTCCGGCGCGTCTTCTTGGAAGAATCGTCGGATAGGTGAAGCGTCACAGAATCCTCTCCTTGTTTCTTCCCGCGTTGCTTCCACCGCCAATTCCTTTGTTACCATTTGCGCTCGCTTCCGGCGCGCTGGACATTTCGCGCAGTCGCTTCCTCATCGCGTACAGTGCCGCCCGCTGCCTGCGCTATTCGCTCATCGCGTCGCTTGGTGTGGTTTACGGACGCCACGTGATCCGCTTGTGGACGGGAACATTACAGAATTGGTCGATTCCGCTGCTGTGCGGTTTTGTGGGCCTGCCCATCTCCGGAGTCTGCTATGGGATATGGAAGTTGCGCGGCATGCGCAGGACCGAGGCATCTGGGAAACCAGCAGCGCATGATAAAGCATCCTTCACGGCTTAAACCGTGGCCCGATTTGTTCTCCGGGAACCGCTTAGAGAACGAACATCGCCACACCCGCTCCAAACATGGCTATTGCGGTAATAGCCACGACAACCCATCCCAGGCGAGAACTCGGTTGTCCCTGCATGAGCTTCTTATCCGCGGCTACGATTAGGATTGCGACGAGCAAAAAGGGTGCCAACAATCCGTTGATCACGGCTGTCCAGTAGAGTGCTTTTACCGGATTGATGCCGATGAAATCGAGGCCGACACCCACTGCGGTCGAGGCCAAGATCAGTGCGTAGAACCATCGTGCCTGTCCGAGTTTCTTATTGAGCCCCTGGCGCCATCCCAGTGTCTCAGCGAATGCGTACGCGGCTGAACCTGCGAGCGTTGGGATGGCGAGAAATCCGACGCCAACAATTCCCACGGTGAAAAGGGTTGCGGCGAAGTTACCGGCAAAAGGCCGAAGAGCTTCCGCGGCCTGGCGCGAGGTCTCGATGTTGGTAATGCCGTGCCGGTTCAGGGTGACGGCTGTTGTGAGGATGATAAAGAACATAACTATGTTGGAAAAGAAAGCACCAACACCCACATCGATGTTTCTAAGATTCATTTCCTCGGTTGTGGCGCCTCTTCGTTGCGCAATGGAATTTCGACCTTCCGCTTTCTCCTCTTCAACTTCTTCACTTGTCTGCCAGAAAAAGAGATAGGGACTAATTGTTGTACCGAGGATCGCGACCAGCGTCGCCCAGCCATTCTTAGTATGTGGCACTGAGGGAATGAGGGTATCGCGGAGCACCTGGCTCCAATCAGCTCCGACAACGAATGCGGTAATGGGATAGGCGAAGAGCACAAGCACCAGCCACTTGAGCACGTTCGCAATTTGCTGATAGTGGAGCCGAACTGTCGCCCACGAGATGACAAGCGCGAACACCACTACAAACCAGTGGGAATTAACACCAGATAGCATCGAGGCGGCGTCGGCCATGCCCGCCAAGTCGGCGGCAATGTTAATCGTATTTGCGGCGAGAAGAGCAATCACGAACGCAAGCAGCAGCCATTTCGGAAATCGTTGCTTGAAATTCCCGGCCAAGCCTTGTCCAGTTACCTGACCGATACGAGCGCACATGATCTGAACCGCAGACATCAATGGCCAGGTAAGTAACGTAGTCCAAAGCAAAGTGGTTCCAAGTTGAGCGCCTGCGACCGAATAGGTGGCGATGCCCGATGGGTCGTCATCTGCGGCTCCAGTGATTATCCCTGGACCAAGCGACTTAAGCAGGGCGCGAAACCAACGGGATGGGGTAGTCATCGGCAAATGAAAGCTGGAGCGCGGGTACCTTTGAATCGAAGCATAGATAGAAGTTGACCTATGACATCCCAAATACCAGTAGACTAATCGCGCAGAATTGACGAACACTTACATGATGGCGAAGCTAGAATTGAATTTTAACGAAATCAATCATTTTACGATCATCGAATTAACCATAAAGATGTTTGATGTCGCTTTGAGGTGGATGGAGATCGAGATACCGCTAATATTTGACTACTAGCGCCTAACATCTGCGCTCGTGGCCGGCAGCGAGTTCCGATACTCAAAGCAACAATCCGCGGCCAAATTCTTTTGAAACGTAAAACGGCGGAGCAGGTATTCTCCGCCGTTTTAGATGGTCAGTCCCTAAATGCTACAACCAACCCTTACCTGTGGCCGCCGTCGCCTCCGCGTCCATCATTACCACCGTGGTCTTGTCCTTTGGCACCGCGCTGTGGCGAGTTGTGCGATGGGCCGCGACCGGCGTCAGGACGCGCACCGCCATTTGATCCGCCATTCATGCGAGCTCCACCGCCGCGGGAAGGCTCACGGTAGGTGGCCTGGCCCATCCCGCCGTGGTATCTTCCTCCACCGTCATTCACAAAGCGATGACTTCCCCAGCCGTGGCCATAGCCCCAACCGGCCCATGGGCCCATGCCCACGAAGATGCCGTTGTAAAAGTATCCCGACCCGTAATATCCCACTGGGGCACAGGAATAGGGCGCATACCCGTAGTATCCGTAGCGACAGGTGGGTTGAACGCCGATGTTAATGGAAATCTGTGCCTGGGCTGCTGGCACTAAAGCCAGACCCGCAAGCAACGTTGCGGTTGAAACGAGAATCTTAAATCTGCGCATGAGTGACCCCCTAAAGGTGTCTGCGGTTCCTGAGATTACGTAGGAGGCTGTGTGCAGCCGTAAGGAAGAACCCAGCAACAGCAGCTACCATAAGGATTTTGAAACTGTACGTGGAAGCCCTCACGTTATGGGGACTCCATCTACAAACCCTTACGCATTTACTCTAAGCGTCAACATTGCACGAGTCTGAGCAATAATGAGCATGTTTTCTGGATCGCCCGAATCACGGCCATTCGGATGTTAATCGATCAATAGGATCAAAGATATCTTCGATGCGCGTGGTGCGAACTTAGTGTCACGTTGCGCTGGCTCCAACACGGGAAAGGTCAGGTTTGATTAGGGAACATGTGAGCCGGTGACTGGAGAAGACACTACAGCTTTTAGCTCACTTAGGCCCTCCAAGACGCCTTTCCAACGAGCAGGATCCTTCTTGGTCTCAATTGGTAGCGAATCATCAGAATAAAACTCGAGGATGTTGTCGCGAAGTTCGGTTGAGATACCGTCGAACTTCTGCGTCGTCAATTGGGCTAGCAGGCTAGCGTAGGCACTATCCGCCAGAGAGTACTCAGCCGCTTTGGTTGTTTTGCCGTCATCCAAATCGCAATTGAGAAGGACCAGTTTGCCAGCTCGCACCTGCCCGAGATAGACGCGGTATTGATCGACAGTTGCATTGATGCTTTTAATGTATAAGTCCTCCGTTTTTGGCGTCGGGTTATCGAAGCCCATGCCCTTAAAGGGGCCGATTTTGGGGAAGTATTTCAGAAGCGCCGAAAGGACTCGCGTGCCGAAGCCGGGCTTGGTATAGGTTTTTCCCCATTCCCTTTCGTAATCGGAGCGCGACAAGCGATACAAAAACGTCTTCTTCGCAAGGTTAGGCGTTTCCTGCATGATTTCCTTCTTGTGCGTCTGAAGCGCTACCTTCGTCATTTGCGGAATCAAGCGGCCAACCGAGAAGCGATACGAACCAATTGCTAGGTCCTCGTGAGCGAGTACGTCCTTAAGCGGCACGCCGTAGACAATTAGAAAGGTTCGCTCCAACAATGGCTGCGCTACCTTGAAACCGATGAAATCGTGGTATTGGTCGGATGCATAACGATTCTTCGCTACCTGCAAGGTGTCGAATCCAAATTCGGTTTTCAGATGTGCCGTAGTACCTTGCGCATAACGAACGGAATTGCCATATTTCGCCCGCAGCTTTGGATAACGCAGCGCCACAGCCAGATTGACGGCCGGGTGACCTGTGATGTCCGAGGTATAGTGCGATAGCGCGCCCAAAGCGAAGCCGTATTCATTAACATCCTGGCTCTGACGAATCAACTCGACAACAAAGTCCCCGCTGCGAACGTAGTGAAGTAGGTCACTGAAGTCCTTGTCTCCAAATGGATAGTAGCCAAGGTCTTGAATGACCGAGCCTCCATAGGCATAAGCATGGGCCTCTTTAATCTGATCCTCAGTCAGATCTGGAAAGCGCTGCAACAGAAGCGGACGAATCTCGGATGTCCAAGCCAAGTCCACGATTTCTTCGTGCGTGAGTACGGAGTAAGCCAGCAAAGCTCCGCTTGACATCAGTGCGATGAGGACAAATGCCAACGAGCGTGCCACGAGCACAGAAGATTTACCGTTCATAACAATATTGAAGTTTAGATACCGGGTGCGACGCATTGCGCGCCATGATTGTCGAATAAGCGTGATGTTGAACTGCTAGTGGTGTTGTTTGGCCCAAAGCGCGATCAAGCCGCATGGATTGCATTTGTTGCGAATCAGTGATGAGCATCGTATTTCCTTCCTTGCGGCGTGTCTACTGCGCAATCCGTGGCACTTGAGCGCCAATTGTTCCTGCCTCATCCTCAGTGAGCCGAGAATGATCGCAGTAGCCGTAACCGGTTTGGCAAGCCTTTAGGTTACGGCGTTGCTCCTTGACCTTTAATACGGCAACCTCGGATGCGGTCAAAAGGGAGTAATCACAGGTTTCCTTGCCATTTAAACATTCGGAGTAGTTGCGTTGGTGAGTGGCATCAACAATAGCACGTGCTTGGACTAGGGTCAGTTTCGATTGGTCGCACGGTTCCCATCCCTCTGAGCAGTGCGTCAAATTGCGCGCGCGATCTGCGGATTCCGCTTTTCTTGCTTCAGCCGGAGTTAGCTTCGAGTTATCGCAGGATCCTATGTCATCAGTACAATTCGAAACATTGCGCTGGTGATTTGTCACTGCTAAGTCGTTGGTCTCCTGCGCATTGAGCATGGAGATGTCACAGGGCTGCATGCCATCATGGCAGCGGGAGATATTCTGTTGATGTTCTGCGACCGCAACAGCACGAGATTCTCGAAGAGTGAGTGTGGAATGATCGCAAGTGTCGATTCCATCCATACAATTGGACACATTGTTCTGATGGACGGCAACATCCAACGCGATTGTTTCGAGCGCTGTTAATTGGGAGCGATCACAAGAGCTCATGCCCGTCCGGCAATCCGCTAGATTTTGGAGGTGAGCGCCAACAGCGATCTCGTGGGATTCTGCCTCGCTTAGACCGGAGCGGTTGCAGGAGTCCATTCCGTCTTTGCACGCCGACAGATTATTAGCATGATCTGGCACTTGCGGAAAAAGCGATCCTTGCCAGAAGCCAAAGCAGGCAACCAAGAAGCAGAGAGAAGTTCTCGTGAAGATTTTCAATGGGTCCTCCATCCCGGGTTCCGTATCGAACCGAGGATCAACTTGTATAGCGCCTCGATGGCGAGGGGTTCGGGCGGCTTTTTGAAGACGTCGCATCTGCGCCCCTACTTCAGAGAGATTGAACTCGCGGCTTAAAAGCAGGTCGAGAAAAATACTCACCCTTGCTCTTCATTTTCGGCTTCGTGCATGGAGTTGGCTGATCCAGATTGCTCACTCTCACACGCCTGTAAAAGCGCTGGATAATAGTGCCGACCAAGAGCGTTTGGCCGGAACCCATCCCAATTTGGACTGTCTGCGACGGCCCACCTGCAAGGCTCGAGGCTTAATGGGCTTACGCACCAGATAGCCGTGAGCCTGGCGCGGTGGCCCGATGGTCAATACTGCTCAGATTTTGGTGAACGGGACGCTCGATAATATCCTCATGTCGCGCTCTGCGCGCGACGAATGTTACTTGCGGCGTGCATGGAGGTCGGCTTGCTAACCAGCGCTCCGCGCGGAACAGTCTTTGGGGGGAGATGCGCGATGAAACTCAATCGACGAATCATCCAAATTTGTCCTCCAATTGAGACCGGTCTCCTGCTGTCTGGTTGTCTTCTCTTCATATCAGGTCTTTTTGCCGTCACACAACAAACTGCGGTTGCTCAAAAGCTAACTGGAGATTCTGCTGTCAACGGTCCGCTCACAACGGAAGAGGTTGTCGACAGACTGGTGGGGATGAATCTCCGGCGCGCCCAGGCTCTGCATTCATATCACGGCACGCGCACCTACCGGGTGGAATACAAAAGCGTGTTTAGCACAGTCAGAGCAGAGATGTTGATTGAAGTAGAATATCTGGCGCCTGAAACCAAGAAATTCGCAGTTCAATCTTCGACTGGCTCCAAGCTAATTATCGATAGGGTATTCAAGAAGCTCTTAGAGGCAGAAGAGGATGCCTTGTCAAAGGACGGACAGCGAAACACAGCTCTAAACAGGGACAATTACGATTTCAAGATGGTTGGGTATGTGAGCACACCCTCACGTTCAATGTACGTCCTAATTGTGGACCCAAAAACCAAAAGCAAGTTCCTCTTCCGAGGCAAGATCTGGGTGGACGCAGATGACTTTGCCGTGGTTCGGCTCGAGGCAGAACCTGCAAAGAATCCGTCCTTCTGGACGAAGAACAACGAAATTGAACAGCAGTACACAAAAGTGAACGACTTCTGGCTGCCCGAACGGAACCACAGCGTTTCCTCGATCCGCCTCGGAGGACGCGCCGAATTGACAATCGAGTACCAGAACTACCAGATCACTGCTGCAGATCCGGTTCGGGGCGCGCCAGCACCCGAGGTTGCCCAATCTGTGGATCCCAGTCGCAAGCCCGATGGCGGGCAATCATCTCTTCGCCATACGGCCGAGGCGGGGCCTTTCCCTTCTCCTGTAAGTAGCATTAAGAGTTACCACCAGTTAACCGATCGATTCGCCATAATTCCTCATGCGCCGGCCGCCGCAGCGGAAAAGGGTAGTCCACAGTAATGGAGAGGCAGTAATCCATGGAACTTGTGGGAATGTTCTTTATTCTAGCCGCATTAACCATGCTTTTCGAAGTCACTTGCAAAGGTTATATGCGGAAATCACAGCAGGTAAACCGGAATAGGTCGGGCCTAAATAGCCGGAGGTGAGCCCGACGGCATTTGAGCTTGCATAGGAGTATGCTCGAGGAGTAGATAGGTTTCTCCTTCTCGCCTCCGGCATTTCAGGCATCGCCCCAGACGATCACCGTACAAGCAAATAACGGAACGACTGGAGCTGCAATGAGCATCCATAGGACATACGATAAACACGATTGTTTATCTGCGCGCCCCGATACACCCCGACATCCGTACAGGACAGTCCGACACCTCTCTAGAGTCGATACAGAAAGCAGACTCCGCGCTACATGGATAGGCAAAGTGAGTTTTATTGAAGATTTCACTCTGGAACACTCCATCCATGGGTTGCGCGTCACTTCGATCGAGGTCACAAGCCTATTTTGAACTGCTCTCGTATTTCGGGAACTTGCATTAATGGAACGCGTGACAAGGGTGGAAAGTGGATCGATGGCGTCGCCAAAGCAGGCGAAGAAGGTGCGGTCGTTGTTGCCAAAGTCCTCGCATCCAAGGAGCAGAACTACGGATACAACGCGCTCACTGGCGTGTTCGAGGACCTTGTCAAAGCTGGCGTCATTGATCCGACCAAGGTAACCCGTACAGCGCTTCAGAACGCGGCCTCCATTGCTGGCCTTCTTCTGACCACCGAAGCCCTTGTGTGGAGATCCCCGAGAACAAGGCTGCCGTTCCGGCCGGCGGCTACGGCGGCATAGACGGCGATTACTAGAACCGCTCAACATAGATACTTTTGCGCAAGCGTTCGCGCCACACCAAAACCATTTTCTACCCTTGCAGCGTCACTACGAACTCCCACTAAGGCGCATCAGGTATTTCCGACAATAGAGAATTCAAGCAGCGCGGTCTGAGCAATATCGCTCTAAGGTGGACAGCCCCTGACACTTAGAAAAAGGAACATTGGTGCTCCGGGCGCTCGAGTCTTGCGCACTCGGTTGCCGAAATGACCGGCAACAACCTGCTGACAGCGCTTGCCCTTGACTTTCATCCCATGAATATTGGACATTGCTCCCCAAAACGGGGGTTGATAAACTCCGAGGCAGTGAACAAAATTGAACAGAATACTCCGCGCAGCGGTGTGAGAATTGCTTTGACCGAGGTGTCGGGTGGGGCAGATTGCGCTCCGACGCCGCGTGGTATGACCGGGAAACCATAACTATTGATGGACTTCCACTACTTCCCGAGTCTTTCAGCTTCATCCTTTGAAACCGCGTTTCTGCGCCAGCCATGTCGCGTGCATATTTAGAATTGATTCACTGCTATGGTCAAGCTTGATAAACCCGGATTTGATGCCGCCGCTTTTTTGATGAGCGCCGGGCTGGGGCGAAAAATTGTTGAATTGGCGCCGGGCCAATCCTTCTTTTCGCAGGGAGACACGGCGGATTCGGTTTTTTATCTTCAGGACGGTCGCGCAAAAATCACAGTCGTTTCCCATGCAGGCAAGGAAGCTACGATCACGATGCTCGCTGCAGGCGACTTTGTGGGAGAGAGCGCGCTAGCGGCAGTGCCAGGATTGCGGTTGTCGACGGCTACCGCGATTACTGCATGCAATGCGCTTAAGATCACACGGGAAGAGATGGTCCGGGTCATTCACGAGGAACACGAGTTCTCCGACCTGTTCATGAAGTTTCTGCTGGAGAGGAGCATGCGCGTTCAGGCCGATCTTGTCGATCAGCTCTTCAACTCCAGCGAAAAGCGCCTGGCGCGTGTGCTTCTTTTGATGGCTGAGTATGGGAAGCCGGGCAACCCCGAAACGTTGCTTCCCAAAATTTCGCAAGAGACTCTGGCTGAGATGGTCGGCACCACTCGATCCCGAGTCAGCTTTTTTATGAACCGCTTCCGCAAACTCGGCTTTATCGATTACCCCGGCCGCATCCGAGTTCACAAATCTTTGCTAAATGTGGTGTTACACGACCAATTGGCCGGCGAAAATCCTCGGGATCTATTTATCGATGAATCGCAGGAAGACTAGCTCCCCCAAGATGCGGATATTTAGTCACGTATAAAACTGAACATCTTTGCGATTCAGTGCATGGAATACTCGCCTCAGTCCTGCGAATGAAAAGCAGTGATTTCCATGAGGTGAAACATGACAGATACAAGACTGCGACTCCTTGTCGTAGACGATGAGCCGTCGCTCCGAACGTCAATTAGCCTTGTACTCCGTGAGTTCGGGTATGACGTGCGGTCTGCCGGAAACGGCTTCTCCGCATTGTCCGAAATCCGGAATGCGGCCCCGGACATCTTAATTTCCGATCTGAACATGCCGGGCATGTCAGGCTTCGAGTTACTCTCCGTAGTCAGGCGACGCTTCCCGGCGATCCCGGTGATCGCCATGAGCGGCGCATTCGCCGGCAGCACCATCCCCAATGGCGTTCCCGCCGACGCCTTTTATCAAAAGGGCAACGGCCTTGATCATTTGCTAAAAACCCTTAAATCCGTTTCCCAAAGGAACACGCCGATCCGCGAGGAAACACCCATCTGGTTCTCGCAGAACGGGCACGATCCTTCCGGAGCCCCGTACGTCACGATGGCCTGCCCCGAGTGCCTGAGAGCATTTCCCCTCGCGCTCTGTGGCCCAATCAGCGATACGAATAAAACGGATTGCATTCACTGCGGCATTTCGATTCAGTACGCGATTGCTTCTGCGCATCGCGTCTGAACTGGCTCTTGAAGTGAGCAATAGAGGACAGACCGCTGCTTTCAGTCAGAGCGATGATTAGATTTGACCTCTTCCGGGTAGGAAGGGATTACCGAGACCGATCACCCACAATGAGGTAACACTTTGACGCAGGACAATACCACTGAATTTGACGCCGCAGATTTTCTAGCAACTGCTGGACTGGGCCGGACGATAGTCGAATTGAAGCCCAAAGAGGCATTCTTCCGCCAGGGGGAACCTGCAGACGCTGTGTTTTATTTGCAAAAGGGCCGCGTAAAGATTACTGTCGTTTCCGAAAACGCCAAACAAGCGACAATCACACTCTTATCATCAACTGATTTTGTCGGAGAAGAGTCACTCGCAGCCATCCTCGGATTGCGATTGGCGACCGCCACGGCCATCACTGCTTGCACTGCTCTCAAAATCGACCGAAGTGAAATGGTTCGCGTGATGCATCAGGAGCCTGCATTTGCTGACATATTCTTGAAGTTCCTGCTAGCTCGCAGCATGCGCACGCAGGCGGATCTAGTCGACCAACTTTTTAACTCCAGCGAGAAACGCCTTGCGCGGGTTCTTCTGATCATGGCGGAATTTGGCAAGCCCGGTGGGCCGGACACCTTTATCCCACCCGTTACGCAAGAAACGCTGGCTGACATGATCGGCACGACCCGGTCCCGCGTCAGCTTTTTCATGAATCGCTTTCGGAAACTTGGGTTTATAACCTACAACGGCCGGATCCAGGTGCATAAGTCTTTATTGAATGTGGTCCTGCTTGACCAGTTGCCAGAGCACAATGCCGAGAAGCCACCCATCTTGTTACCCGTAGCCATTCTTGAATCCAAGGTTCCGACGGTCCAAACTACTAGACTTAAGCCGTCACGATCGCTTCCGAGGGAGTCGTGTAGTTGAACACCGCAGTGAAGGATTTTCGAAGTTCGCGGCATGTGGATCTCGCAAGGCTCGAGGCGAGTATAAGCGCAACGGCGACGTAAACGACGTCGTGTTTCCGTGTGGACAGACGATTGGTGCGGATGGAGACACCATTAACCTTTACTGCGGAGCAGCCGGCTGGTGCGTTGGCCCTGGCCAATGGGCGGCATCTGTGCCCATCTCGCCTGGCTGGACGCCAATCCCAAGTTCGGCAGATGGCGCTACGCGATGTGGAATGCCGCTATATCAATGGAAGGAATTTCTAAATGAATTCTACAACCATGCGATGGCCGAACTGGCTACCGCGGGTAATGTGGTGCAAGCGAGTGTGCCCCTGCTGCGACTCGGTCCAATTCAAGTCGGCGGAGACTCGCCCGATCGACGGCCTCCTGGCGATGTTCGCTCTTCGCGCGGTTCGCTGCATGTTTTGCTGGCGCCGTTATTACTGGCTTTCAATGCGAGGTACAGCTTGAGCGCTCCAGAATATAACTCGTGCCCCACATCGAATGATCTACTGCGCCGTCTAGTCGCAAGGCACGACTCGATAGCTCCGAAATATCAAACCATCGCGCAAAGTGCGGACGACCGGCAGAACATTGAGAATGCACCGGCTATCAGTATGGGGCCGTACTTACTCGAAACAGGTCAGCTGACTGGTACAGACTCTGACGGCGTTCGATATTGCTTCAAACTCGTGCCTCCAGCAGACCCTGGCGAATGAGCACCTCTGACAAATCATCACCATCGGTGTTTGAGCCGAAATGCCTATTTGCTGTTTGTGCCGGAACTTCACTCAAGCGCTCATTATCCGACTTGTTTTGATACTTTCGACGGCTTGGATCGGATATCCAAGGTTCACGGCTTGCACGCGGTGTTCGTTAGCCCCTAAGAAGGAGCGCATATAAGACTGTGCTACGTGGTTCCAGACCATCTTGCGCGAATAGAGATATGCGCGTTGCCGCATCGCGTGGCGGGTCGCATCGTTATCAAGTAGCTTGATTGCCTCAGCCGCGATTGCAGCCGGATCTTCAAAAGGAACCAGCACACCGCGTCCATCGGCGAGGAGTTCGGCAGCATGCCAATATGGGGTGGAGATGATCGCTTTTCCTGCGCCCATGGCATAGGCCAGAGTTCCCGATACGGCCTGGGCCTCGTGGCAGTACGGTGTGATGTAAATATCGGCCGTGCCAACCAGCGACGCCATTTCCCCGGGGCTGACGAAGCGGTTGTGAAAGATCACTTCCCGCTCAACGCCGAGATTCCTGGCCAAGGCCTGCAATTGATCCCGGTATCGATCGCCCTCGCGGGCCCTGACATGGGGATGAGTGGCGCCTGCAATGACGTAGACAGCGTTCTTGTGATGAGCGAGGATGTTCGGCAGTGCTCGAATAACATTCTCAAATCCCTTGTTTGGAGACAACAAGCCGAAGGTGAGCAAAACGAACCTTCCCCTAACAGATAGTGCGTCTTTGTGAACCTCTGGTTCCACAAATGGCAAGTCTGGGATGCCATGCGGAATCAGGTCAATCTTATCGCCTGAAATTCCAAATACATCCTGCAGGACACGTAGAGAGTATTCGCTCATCACAATCAGACGATTAGAGCGTGCGGCAATTTGTTGCATGACCCGTCGCTGGTCGCGATCAGGCCGAGAGAGAACGGTATGGAGTGTTGTGACTACCGGCATCGTGACATGCTGGAGTAAATCAAGAACGTAGCTGCCTGCTTTGCCGCCAAAGATCCCGTACTCGTGCTGCAGGCAAACTAGATCTATGTTGCCGACGTTGATGGATTTGGCCGCTGATCTATAGGAAGACAGGTCGCCTTCGGCGATCTGGTTTCGCACCCGCGCTGGGTAGAGATAGGAAGATTGGGAGTCATTGACGGCGACTACCTGCAATCCTTCCGCGCCGTATTCAGCGGTGATCGCATCGCACAGATCGGTTGTAAAAGTAGCAATTCCACATTGCCGTGGAAGGTGGTTTCCGACCACCGCGATTCTCATCGGACGAGTATTGCTGGGTACCGGAAGCAGACGCAATGCAGGCAGTCTTGCGAATTCCTGAAGTTGCGAATCTCGAGAGACTGAGATATTGGTTCGTGAATTCGAGGAGAGAGATAATGCAGACATTGCGAACTCCGGACTCTAAACGCGCGAGTGCCATGGCCTAGAGGCGATTGCCTCAATGAGACTCAGCGGCGAAGTGCTAAAACGGTTGCTACCGCTTCACTGATGCCCGCCATTGACTTTGAATGCCCAACATTGTCGCGCATGGGCAACGGGGAGCACGATCTCTCCCCACTCATGGCAACCGACCGAAAGCCACGACTGAAAACAAAGCAACCAGTGGCAGAAGCAATCAAGTTGCTCACAAAAAGCCCGGACTTAGAAATGGGGTGAAGAATGCTACGTATCATGGCCTGACTCTACTCCGGCCATTCCGGCTTGAATGTGCATTTTTGAACACTTACAGAAGCATGTCTGGATAAAAGGTGGGAAATGGTGAAAGTCAGCCTCGGCAGTAGCGAAGAAGGTGTGCTGTGGTTGGTGGGGATTCGACGCATGAATCTGGCCTCGGTTGCCGCAGCAGTAGGTAAAGGGCACCTGCAAGCATTCGCTGATGCGGAGCAGAAAAATCGCCGTGCAATATAACTCAGCGATTGTCGAATGTCGGATGGCAGCGGATTTGTTCCCGTGCTACTCGTTAGCTTGCTGCAGGTCCGTCAAGATTCGGCGTTGGATATAGGCCCGCGTAGCTAGCCAGCGCGCTACAACTTGGGATCGTTAGTGTAGCGCCGCTTAATTCCAGAAGGCCGCGGTTCTTGAGGTTACCTAGTTGGCGTGTGATTGTTTCCCGAGATGCGCCAATGCACTCCCCGATTTCCTCATGTGTGAGCACGCACCATAACTGGGTACCACCCCTTGTTTGGCGCGCATCTTTGCACCACTCAAGCAGAAGGCCAACGAGCCTCGATTTTACGGAGGATGTGAGTCCGGACATTCGCAGTCTTTCGAATGCTCTGGTGCAATGCAGGCTTAGCTCTTTGCGACGGTTTCAAAGGCTAGGTGTTGCAGCAGCCAACGAAAGAGAATCGGACTGGACCGGTGTCCGATATGGTGTCCGTTCGATTTCTGATTTTGTGCGATTCAGTGCAGGCGCGTGCAGCCAGACATATCGCCGAAACTATTGTAAAAACTACCCTTATAGTCACGATGCGATTTGGTGCGATCCAGTGCAGAAGTGGCCAAATCACATTTCGAGTCAGGTGCATTCAACCGGGCTCTGCCACCTCTCCGCTAATGAATTCTGTCTATTTCTGCTGCCTAAACTTCACTTCCATTTCTCACTTTTGGCTCCAGAAGATCCTGTGTACGATTTAGTATGCCTTCCCAGCTCCGACATCCACTAAACGATCTACGGCAGAGACCTGATGTTCGGGAGTGAGATGAGAGTACCGCATAACCGTCTGAAGCGTGCGGTGCCCAAGCAACTCTGCAACTGCGCGCAGATCTACCCTCGCCATAACGAGTCTACTTGCAAAGGTGTGGCGGTTGCAATGCCAGCTATAGCCGGCTACTTTCGCCTCCTCAAGGGCCGTCCTCAGAAAGGAACCGAATTCGCCCTCCGCCTTCGGATCGGGGACTGTTTTCGAAAATATGTTGTCTTGATGAGTGCACGTAGCAGGACTCGGGATTGCGTCGGTAATTACGAGGTAGGGCCGTCGCTTCCCGACGAATTTGTGAATTGTAGGAAACATCAAGGAGAGAAACTCCCAGTTTTCCGACGTACTATCTTTGAATCTCCCGGAGACCCATTTTCCGTGGCCTGCTTGCGCTCGGTTCTCGGGCTATGTATCGTTTAGACCTAGACTTAGTCACCTTGGAAAGAACTGATGGACGTCTTAAAACAGCTCTTCGAGCAGCATTACCACTTCCCGGCCGAGCAGGTGCAGCCGCTTCAAGGCAAACTTGGAGGTTCCGGGCGGGCCATCATCCGGCTAAGTGCAGGTGCAACGAGCGCCGTCGGCGTTGTCTATTCAGTTCGGGAAGAGAACGTCGCTTTCCTGGAGTTCACAAGGCATTTTCGCCGGCATGGATTGTCCGTGCCGGCAATCTATGCAGAAGACCTTGGCCAGGGGGCATACTTGGAGGAAGATCTCGGAGACACCACACTCTTTGAGTTTTTGAGCCGCAACCGCGCCGGGGCAGGAATTTTCCCGGAAGCGATTGAAGCCTATCGGAAAGTGGTAGCCGAGTTACCGCGCTTCCAGGTGGAGGCCGGACGCAATCTGAACTACAAGGTCTGCTATCCGCGTGCCAGCTTCGATCGGCAATCCATCGCCTGGGACCTGAACTACTTCAAATACTATTTTCTTCGGCTGGCGGGGATTCCGTTTAACGAGCAAGCACTGGAATACGACTTTGGGCGGCTGACAAAATTTCTGCTCAGCGCCAATCACGAATTCTTTCTGTACCGCGACTTTCAGTCCCGCAACGTGATGCTGCGTGACGGTAAGCCGTACTTCGTCGATTACCAGGGCGGCCGCAAGGGCGCGTTACAGTATGACATTGCTTCGCTTCTATATGATGGCAAGGCCGATCTTCCTCCGGCTCTGCGCGATCAACTGTTGAGTTACTATCTGGAATGCCTGGCCGGGTACGTCGATATCAAGCGCGACGTGTTCATGGAGCACTACTACGCCTATGTGTATATACGTATCATGCAGGCGTTAGGAGCTTATGGCTTCAGAGGTTTCTATGAGCGAAAAGCGCATTTCTTGCAGAGCGTTCCTTATGCATTGAGGAATTTGCGCTGGCTTGCAGAAAACGTGAAGCTGCCCATCGAGCTCCCGGCATTAATGGATGCCTTCAGCAGGATGTCTGCATCTGAAATGCTGCACACCCAGTCAGTGCATGCGGGTGTATTGACCGTGCGGATATCCAGCTTTTCGTTCCACGGCGATAGACCCGTGGACGAATCAGGTAATGGCGGAGGATTTGTATTTGATGTCCGCAGCTTGCCGAATCCCGGACGTGAAGAGCGGTTCAAGCAGTTGACAGGCAAAGATGCGCCGGTGATCGATTACCTGAATCAACAGGGAGAGGTGCACCAATATTTCGCCAGTGTTCGCTCGCTTGTGGATGAGACCGTGAGCGCATATCTGCGGCGCGGCTTTACGAGCCTGATGGTGTCGTTCGGGTGCACAGGCGGCCAACATCGATCTGTCTACCTGGCAGAAGCGCTCGCAAAACATCTGCAGGGAACTGACGGGGTCGAAGTGGTGCTTCGGCATATTTCGCTCGAGAAGATGGGCAAATGAGAGCCATGGTTTTGGCCGCCGGCCTCGGCACGCGTTTACGGCCGCTTACAAACGATCGCCCCAAAGCGCTGGTCGAAATCCAGGGACATACACTTTTGGAGATCACACTTATGCGGTTGCGCAGCATTGGTGTGCGCGACGTGATTGTGAACGTGCATCACCTTGCAAGCAAGGTCGTCGATTATTTAAAGGCTAACAATAACTTCGGCATGCACGTTGAGATCTCCCGCGAGGAAGTTCTGCTGGATACCGGTGGCGGTCTGAAAAAAGCTGCATACTTCTTTCGTGATGTGGCCGGGAATGAAAACGATCCTTTCATACTGCACAACGTGGATGTGTTAAGCACGATAGACATAGGCAAGATGGTGCGGTTCCACATGGAAAGTAGCGCTCTTGCAACGTTGGCAGTACAAAAGCGGGAGACCTCTCGCTATCTTCTCTTCGATGAACATGCGAGGCTCTGCGGCCGCAGGGCCGGGCGCGACGGAACTCCGGAACTTGTAAAAGCCGCGGAGCGTTTTGAGGCGCTGGCGTTTACAGGCGTGCATGTAATTTCGCCGCGCATCTTGTCCGTGTTGGGCGAGGAAGAAATCTTTCCCATCGTTGCCGCTTACCTGCGACTTGCCGCCCAGGGAGAAAAGATTCTCGCATTTCGTGCCGACGGATACTATTGGCGGGACCTTGGCCGCCCGGAGAGCATTGCACAAGCTTCCCAGGATGCGGCGGAGGGGAAGTATTCAATCAGTTGAGTACGAGCTTGGTTCCGGATCATTTCCAAGCAACAAAACGCCCGCGGATGAGTTATCCGCGGGCGTTTTGTTGATTCGATAGCGTGTGTACTAACCCCGGTCAACCGTAAAAGGAATCGGCAGCATACCGAGCTTCGGCGAGGTCTGCTGTATCGGCGCCATCCATTGCAGTTCCTTGTCGATATCAGGGTGAAGTTGGTATTTCTTTGCGACAGATGCGACACTTGGACCCACGATACTGATCTTTGACAGATCGTATTGGCCGAGACCGAACTGAGCGCAATAGCGCAAATAGCCGACCCAGTCGGGGTTGATTCCCATCGCCTCAAGTGCGATTCGGTCTGCAGCGATCAAGTCAGTGGAAGCAATGGCGATCTGTGATTGGACGGGGGTGCCCCAGGCAGGACCTTTGCCTTCCATCCCTTCAAAACCGTCGATGACCGCGAGCCCCCAATACGGTTGAATCTTTTGCGCGGTAAGCAGCATGTTGTAATGCGTGTGGCGGACACTGTAATGATATTTGCGCTTGTCGCTCCATGCAGGCTTGCTCTCGGGGCCGTGTAACGGTGCACCAAGCAGCATATTTTTGGTGGACATGGTTGCCACCACCGTGTTGTGCGTCTTCAGCATCGCTGCGCTGATCACAAACGCGTCGGGGTCAACGAGAGCCACGGCCAGGCGTACCGGAACGGGATGGAGGTCGTTATCGACAACCGAGATCACCTGGTACCTCCCCTCGCGATTCAGATCGACGAGAGAGATCTTCTGAGACTTCCGTTCACTGACAAGTTGGCCGTACTTGAAATGTTCGAAGGCTTGCATGGAATCGCCTGCGGAAGATTCGGCGATCACCACCGGCCCACGGAACCGTGGCTCGAGATAGTCCAGGATGCCGTTGAGTGCATCAACGTGCGAGGAGGCCAATTGAAAGCTGTCGCTAACGCAATTTGGCTTGATGACAACGCGCTGTTTCCGTTTCAGCCCGGCCTGAATCTGGTCGTCGATGCTAAGCAGAGCCTCATATATATTCTTGCGGCGGTTGTCGCCTTTTGCCAGCGCGACCTTCGCAGGCGCGGCGACACTGGAAGCTCCAAGCGTTTCTGGCGTATAAGAGGTTTGCGACTTGAGGAAGCGTGCCGGCAGTAACGCGGTCGTACCAACCAGTTGAACAAAGTCTCTGCGTGAGAAATGCATGGTTCTCCCCCCTTTTAAGTCGGTAACTTCCATGTTCCACGTAAGTTCCGTTTCGTGGATGTGAGCTACAGCACAAACGTTTTGGGGAAGTTCATCGATTCTTGGCGGCCAAACAGAGAGATGATGTAGAGCAGGGCAGGTTGGTCCAAGAGCAGACGTTCTCGTGGCATTTGGAGAGATCGAGAAATGCAAGACAAGATCGATCAACTTGAAGAGAGGCGGAGGGTCTACGCCCATCGCATCGCCGCGCTGGCCAATATTGACCGCGCAAGCGAGATCGGCCGAGAAATTACAGCGGCCTTCGAGACCGTTCCTCGGGAGAAGTTTGTCGGACCTCCGCCGTGGAAGATCATTTCGCCGGAAGGGCAATACCAGGGAATTTCCGAAGATCCAGCGGATATTTATCAGGATGTGCTCGTGGCGCTTGACATCGACAAGGGATTGAACAACGGCCAACCGAGCTTGCATGCCTTTTGCCTGAAAGCGCTCGCTCCGCGGAAGGGTGAGCGTGCCGTCCATGTCGGGGCTGGGACTGGGTACTACACCGCAATCATGGCGGTACTGGTAGGCGAGTCCGGTCGCGTAGACGCCTATGAGATTGAACGGAAACTGGCGCACGATGCCGCGACGAATCTCGCAGGATTTCGATCAGTGCAGACACACGACCGCTCAGGCGCCGAAGCACCGCTGCCTGACTGTGACGTGCTTTATGTGAGCGCGGCTTGTGCAGAGCCGTTGGGAGTCTGGCTCGACGCGCTATTGCCTGGTGGCAGGCTGCTGTTCCCGATGGAGCCCGAGGGATCGGCCGGTCGGATGCTGCTTGTGACTAAGCAGTCAGAGCAGAGATTTCTGGCACGGTTCTTGTGTGCTGTGCAGTTTGTAGCCTGCATTGGCGTTCAGAACCCGGAGGCGGCCAGAGTGCTTGAAACAGCGTTCAGCAGAGGGAATTGGGAAGCGGTGAGATCACTTCAAAGAAACAACCAGCCTGACGAGAATTGCTGGTGCGCGGGGCGAGGATGGTGGTTATCGACGCGGTAGAAGCCGGCTGTCGCATTGATTTATCGCCTGATCCAGATCAGCGTCTACTTTCGCGGCAATGCGGGACAATTGCGCGTGCAAATGATGATTGAAGCCGGTTTTCATAAGTAACGCTCTGCTTGAGCGCAATATTGAAGAGGCGCAGCAAGCTACTCAACGCTGTAGCTTACGTTGGATGCCATGTCCTCGGCGGATAAAAGCTCGGCCTGCGCAGTTTGTTGGCGACTGAACTCATCTAGCTTGCGTCCGAAAATACGGGCAACACAATCAACAAAAAGGAGCGAAACCGCTCCTGAGCTATTGGCAGGGGACTCGCGGATGAGACACATGTAGCCGTGATTTGGGAAATCGACCTGCACCTGCCAGCCGTCTGCAGCGCTACCGACCGTCCTGATTCGATCACAATATAACTCAATTCGGCCGAAGCCAAATTGCGTATAGTTTCGGCAGATCAGTTCCCAGCACTTATCGAATTCTTCAGCGGCTGCAAGTTCTTTCGCAAAAACGTCCAAGTCAATCTCTGCTGCAACCAGGCGACGAATATGGCCGTTGAGTACCATTCTGCTGGCGACCCTGAACTCTGTGTAGTCCAGATAATTCAGCGCAATTGCAGCGATACAGCAGAAGACGATGATCACGGTGCCTTCATATTTTGGGTGGAGCTCCGTCATCAAAAGGGACGCCGCTGCGGAGATTCCGCATAACCCATAGAGAAGAAGCACAACTCTCCTCGGAGTGAGTCCACGTGATAGCAGCTTGTGATGGATGTGCGCGCGGTCGGCGCCAAAGATAGGCCGGCGCCGGAGAAAGCGACGTGCTATGGATACTCCCGTATCGATTAGTGGAACCGAGAGTGCTAAAAGTGGCGCGGTCATAGCGAGCAGAGTTGGCGCCTTCTCACTCCAAACAATTCCGAAACAGCCTAAGAGAAAGCCGAGTCCGAGGCTACCGCAATCACCAAGAAAGATCGAAGCCGGACTGAAGTTGAACCTGAGAAAACCTAAGAGGGCCGCGGCGACCGGAGTTATCGCGAAGACGAGGTCCATGTTGCCATGGAGTGCTCCCGCGATCAGCATGGTGACCGTAGCGAAAAGTCCTGCACCAGTAGCCAAACCATCTACACCGTCAATAAGATTGACGGCATTAGAGCAGCCCACTATCCATAGGATTGTGACCGAGAAACTAGCCGCTACATGGAACGGATGCCCTGCCAGCGATTCCAGTCGAATACCGCCAGACCAAGCTAAAACGGCTGCAGCAATCTGCGCGAAGAGTTTGTACCACGGGCTCAAATTAAAGATGTCATCAGCTAATCCGACCGCAAAAATTACGGTAACGCCGGGAAGCAGTTTGAGGGCCAACGGGATGCTGTTCCTAACTATGAAACCGCCATGTAATCCGACCAGAAGTAGCACGGCATAGGAAGCGAGAGTGGCTGCAAAAATCGCAACACCACCCAAGCGGGGGACTGGTACCTGGTGCATCTTGCGGTCGTTGGGCGAGTCGACAAGTCCAAAGCTTACTGCCAGATCTCGCACGATAGGTGTAAACAAGAGCGAAAACAGAAATGACGTGATACCGAGGAGGAGGAGGGAGTACATGATTATTCTCCTTAGGTCGTCGCGTTGCGTGGTGTAGATAATTGCGGCGGAGGAATAGAACCTTCAATAACGCTCTTGATTGCCGCGAGGCTTATTGCAGAATCAAAATCCGATTCGAATGCCTGTCTGGCTCGCTTCCCTGCTTCGCATAGAAGGTGGCGATTACTGCATAGCTGGAACAGCAGAGATTCCAGGCCGTCAACGTCACCCGGTTGGATATGCCATCCGCACTGAAACTTGCGAATGTGACGTGCGGGAGTTGAATCGGCAGGCCCAATGAAAAGCAAAGGCCGACCAGCGGCCATTATGCCGTATATCTTGCTAGGTACTACTGAACCGAGTGTTTGAGGTAGTTGAGTTACAAGGCCGAGGTGACCTTCCGCAAGACTTTTACCAAGTTCCGAGCGTTTGCAGTATGAGCGGAAGTCTACATTGAAGAGTCTTTGAGAGCGACACAATTCCTCAAGGGCGGACCTTCGCGGGCCGCCGCCCGCAAAGACAAACCGAAAATCCGGATGCTTTCCAAGGCGTTTGATGATTTCCAGAATTGTCTCAGTCTCATGAGCTAATCCGAGATTGCCTGAGTAGTGGATCACGAGTGGGCCATCGGAAAAAGGTAAGGGCTTGATGTCTGTGCCATCAGCCCAGTTCTCGGCAATAAACATGCGGCTTTCAGGGATACCACGCGCCTTGAGGCGATCCTTCATCTCCGGCCCCAATACGATAATTGCGTCAGCTCGTCGACGTGACCAATCGAGTATGCCTCCGCTAACTCGATCGAGTAGGCCACCGAGCTTGAAATATTGAATGTCTGTTGCGATGTCGGGATATACATCCATCTCCCAAATCACATGGTTAGCTTGGCGCAAGGTACTCAATAATGAACCGACAATCGGCAAAACAGGAGGAGTTGTAAGAGTGACATAAACGTCAGGGCGCTTGCTTTTGAGTCCCCAATAGAGACTACCCGCAAGATACGATACGTACGATGAAAGACGCCGAAGTACGCTGCGGCTGAAGCCGGCTGATCGTGTGCGGATGATCGATACTCCTGTTCCAAAATCGAGATTACCGTTTGCGACTCTCGCTCCATTACCACTGCAAATCACAGTGATCTCGTGTTCTTCGGCGAGAAACCGTGCCGCATCTGACAGTATTTGGCTTGTGGCTGATGCGTCTGGCCAAAAGAATTGATTAAGAAAAACGATGCGCATTTGCAGGGGTGCTGGAAACAGGATCTATGGTGCAAAAGAATTAGTCATAAGAGCGCGTAACGCGCTTAGAAACGCAGATTGACTTCTGACGGTATGGCAATTGTGCTGAACAAAGGCAAATCGACTGATTTACCAGCGAGATTCAGAAGCCTGTAATCCAGCTTTTGAAAAAGCTCAGCGACTTCGGAGTGATTTCGCGTTGTCTCGAAGATTAAGATCATAAGGCGAGTCGTCGCAGGCCGATGATCATCATTCTCAGCTTTGCAATCCAATTGTTCGTGTAGACGTCAGTATCGACGATCCAGCGACCGCTGAAGAGCCTACCAAAACCGAGCGCCCTCGCGTAAAGTCTAGTACCGAGAAATCGAAGTCTACTTCCTTTTGAATAAAGTGGCAGGAAATGCAATGGACCAACTAAATTGTCAGCTCGATGCGAACCAGCTCGTGAAAGTCCGTGGCGCCCATGTTCCGGATTTGGTAGTCCCCCGTGTTCTCCATAATGCTTTGGCGGAATGAATGCCTTAGCCCCGCGACCCATCGCCCACCATTGCAGGTGGGCTTCAAACGTGTAGTAGTCGACAGGATTGTAGCGGGCAAACTCGTACTCGAAAAAGTCGCAGAAAATCCTTGCAACGCAAGAGTTGACTACATAGGCTACGGTTGGGGCGCAATGGCCCCGCAAATACTGCTTTGATCCAGTTATGGCCAGTATTCTCGGGCTACCTTGATAGAGGTAACCCCATGCCAATTTGTCATCTAGTGGCCAAAATGATGGGAATGTGCCAATCTCCTTACATGGCACAAAGTCCGATTCGCAAATCAATGTGTAACCATCGGCATTTGCGGCAACGCGCCATGCGGATCGGTGGTTTAGAAATGTTCGAGTTGCTCTTGAATAGGTCAGCTCACACGGAGATGGCTCCTGGCGCAATATCATCGGATTGAGATGCTCTATTCGCAGAGCTTCTACCAGCGGTTCAACTTCCTCACGATACGCCAACACACAAGACCGGCGGATCACTTGTTCCAATGGCACTGGAGCGTTCATAGCGGTTGGATTAGACTTCTGCCTTTTGTGAAACCCATTGTGCGATGACGCGAGGGGCTTCAGATCAATTCGATGGGGCCGATTCTGGCTTTCCGCGGTCGGAGTTGCCCTACGCTGCATTTTGTACCGGCGAGAGCTTGAACGGCCTTTCGCATTTGCAATGGTTATCTAACACCAAAGCCGCAAGCGGTGGGCCTCAACTGTGCTTTTTTCGTGATCCAGAATCAGAGTTAGCCTCCGTTGGGAGAGGGGACATTTTTGCGATCTCGAACTCATAAAGCTTGGCATGGACCTGTTCGATGTAGGCTTTGCGAATTGAAGCAGCTATAAAGCCGCGACGGCCCTCAAGGAATCCTCCGCGAATGAAATAGTGGTATATGAACCAAAGCCATGGTTCTCCCGGAAACCTTATGATGAAAGACTTAATGAATCGCCGGAAGCTCTGTGGGTCACGAATGGGTGATGATTTTATCGTTTGTTCGCCCCAAGTGCCGGTCTTAAGGTAGTTCGCGCGAATCCCTGCCTCCCAGGTCGAATACTTATTATGGCGATCGAGATAAGCATGGAGTCCCTTGTAATCGTTGTGGCGAAGCGGGTGATTTAATCGGCCAATCTTGCCGTCAACGACCATTCGTTCATGTACTTCCATATCCTGACCGTTCGGAAGATTGCCTGCAGTCTGCTCAAATCGTGCGTGACCTGTGCGGAATAGGACTACTGCCGAATGCGAGAACCCGCCAAACCGAAATCTCCTGCTCATAAAATGAAATTCTTTGCATATGAGATAGGCAGCACAATTCGCAGAGTCCAGAACGCTTTCAATTTCCTGCCAGAGTTCTGGAGTTACCTCCTCATCTGCATCTACAAGCATCGTCCAGGGGGTGGAGATTTTCAAATTATCCAGTGCCCATTGTCGCTTCTTTGGATAGCCGCCCGCGTACGTAAACGGCACTACCTCCGCGCCGAACTTCTCTGCAATAGCAGGAGTCTTGTCGGTGCTCAACGAATCCACTACGAAAATGTGCTCCGCAGTAATTAGGGTACGGAGGCATTTTTCGATGTTTATGGCCTCATTCTTCGTCGCGACAATCACGGTGATCGGGAGAGTCCTCGCAGAAACGGAAAGGGAGCGGTGTTCTCCGGCACCGACATGGGAGGAAGTCAAAATGTAAACGGGATTTATCACTTGATTAGGCGCTTCTTTAGAATTCGTGCGGGATTGCCACCAACGACGGTCCAACTTTCGACAGGCTGAAATACGGCTGATGCCGCACCTACTACAGCCCCATCACCCACAACCACTCCCGGGCCTACGAATGCGCGGGCGCCTATCCACGCGTGAGCCCCGATTGAGATGGGCATCGTAATGAGTTTGAATTCCGGATCGTTGTAGTCGTGACTTGCCGTGCAAAGCATCGCCTGTTGAGAGACAATCGCCGATTGCCCCAGCGTTACTTTGTCTACCGAATAGCAATCTACATCATCTGCAAGGCAGCTGTCCGTGCCCATCGTCAGATTCCATGGCGCCCAAATTCGGCATCGAGGATATGGGTGCGCATTTGCCCCCACCTTAGCACCAAAACAGCGCAGAAGTACCCGTCGCCAACCAAACAATTGCGCCGGAGAAGGCCTGTACAACAAGGTCCACGTCACCTGCCATAGCGCCCGAAGGGCTCGATTTTTCGCACTTAGCCGATTTTTATATGCCAGCGAGTGGGAAAGTAAATTGTCTTCGCTCAAGATTTCCAAATCTCCGTCGGGCACGCATCCGCTATTTCGAGTTTCCAGGCCGTAGCAAAGTTTGCATCAGTCAAGATGTACCGTTGACGGACGCTCGGCGTTTCCGAGGGCCCATTCATAGACAGACCGCATATCAAGGGCAATCCTATCCCAGTCAAAATCTCGTGCCACCAAAATGCGGCCCCGCTCACCCATGATGCGGCGTTCGTCGTCACGCAGTGCCGTTGCCTCCCGTAATGCGCTGACGAGCGGTTCGACGCCGCGCTCCACCCACCAACCACAGCGTTCGGTCTCGAGTCCTGGCCACGGCGCACCGCGGCTAACAATGGCGGGAATGCCAGCTGCAAGCGCCTCGCCGACTGCAAGGCCAAAATTCTCATTCTGCGTGGGCAAGACGAAAAGATCGGCATCGCGTAATGCAAGCGCCTTTTCGGCACCATACACTGGGCCATCGAAGATGACACGTTGCACGCCCCCCTTCAATACCATCTTCATCAACTCCGCCCGATGTCCACCCTCATCCGGACCGACGATACGGAGCGTCCAGTCGGGCCGTTCATTTGCAAGATGACCCCAGGCCGCCACCAGATCGGGGAGTCCCTTCTTGGGGTGAAGACGGCCAAGGTAGAGAATTCTATGCGGCTTGCTTTCCGTTGGCATAGAGACACTGGAGTTGGTGCAGACGTCTATCCCGTTCGGGATAATGGCGATGGGCGATCGAACGCCGAAGTTGCGGATGTCTCCCGCCTCGGCCGCGCAGGTCGCATGCCAAACCGCCGCGTGTGCATAGGCAGAGCCCAACAGAAATTGCCAAAAGAGTTGTTTCTTTCGCGCCGAGAAGGCGAGGGCTTCTGGCGCGAGCATGCCCCGAGGCGTAACGATCAAGGGTCTCCTGGCTGTCTGCGGCCACCTGGCCAGCGTTTACATTGGGCATCAGCCAAAGCCCATGGGTGTGAACTATATCGGAGGTGGAAGCCTCAGTCCGTGCGGCCCGAGCTAGATTGGAAGACAGGCGTAATGCTCGAAAAAGCGGAATGCCCGCGAAGTCCTGTTTATGCGCCACAATGAAAGGATCGCGCGGCGTGTTCACCCCGCTGACAGTGTGTATATGCGTCTCTACATCTTGTTTCCGCAAGGCCTCACATAAGCGCGGCACAGAGTAGGATGGACCTCCATGATTTCGATCGAGCCCGGCAATGATGTGAAGTGCGCGCAAGTTTTATGCTCTCAGACTGTGTATCGGCCGAACATTTCCACGCCGTCGGGCCTTCCGGGGCAATCCGAAAAATCGCGGGGCCAGGACATTCAAGACCACCCAGCACGAGACGATCGATAGGCCCAAGGCTGGAACGAGCTTCAGTGATGAGGATTCCGACAAAAGCGCGGGCATCAACGCAAATGGCGCGAGCGCCACGCCAAGCGCGGCGCCTAAACCGGGTTGCGAAAGAAGCCGACGGTAGAAGGCACCGAGGAAAAGGCCTAATGCTGCGATGGGGAGGAACATGAAAACGGGGCCAAAATCGATATAGGCTTCAGTCATGTAGCCCATACTGATTGAAGTTCCCTGCGAAGCATTGGCAAACCCAAGTCCGGTGTAGCGATTGGTGAGGTCGGAATCGTTGACTGCACTTTTATTTGGAAACAGGAGCCGCGGCATAAAGGGACGTATCACCGCGTCGCTCCAAATCTGTCCGTTCGCATAAGGCAGGACATTGGGTACGCGATCCAGCACCACTCCGAAAAACTTGAAGTACATAAGACGCTGCATCATCTGATCGGCCACGCCAGGAAGATCCTCTCCGTTGAGTTTCGAAACCAGACGCGCAATTTCGGCGACCCGGTCAGAATAGGGCACAAGAACGACCTGTTGCCCACTTCCTTGGTTCACGAAAGCTCGATATTCCCCTTTGATTGCTGTCCAAACCAGACCAAGGAACACCAGAACGCTTGCGAGAGCCGCTATGGGAAAGAGCGTCTTGAATCTAAAGCGCACGTTACTGGCTACGAGGCCGATCAGCGCGTAGAAGAACACATCTTTAAAGCTCGAAAAGAAGCCGCCGATCGAGAGGGCAAATTGAAATCCGAATGCTAAAATCCATGGGACCTTGGACCGATTCGGGACCGCAAAGGTCGCAAGAGTGAGTAGCATGAAGGCTGCCCATTTTATCTCGGCGAGAGACAGCAACACTTGTCTCAGGCCGCCCGACGCCCACGCGGCCGATGCGCAAACTGCGCTGAAGGTCCAAGTCCCGATGAACAACCAAAGCCAGAACCGGAGCGGACGCGCAGCAACGAAGACTTGAACGCGCGGGAAGAGACCCCGGATGGACGAACCAGCAGCAAGGCGGATGGTGAGCGTGAGTACAAGCAGTCCCGTGAGCAGAAGGAAGACTGCCTTCTCGTGCTGTCCCTCGCGATCGGTCAGGACGTTTATGGGGGTCCCGAGAAGATTGCCGTAGAACAGGCCCACCGTCACCTGAATCCATTGATACAGGAAAATCAACATCAGGATTGGAGGCTCGCCCGGACGCCAAAGAAGCGACGTGGCTAGGCCAAGTACGAAGCAGGCATAAAGTGCAAGACCCGTGTTGGGGCCGATTATGGCAATTGGCAGGAGAAATATCGGCGCAAGCCAAGCGAGCCCGAGACTTGCTCGCGGCCGCGCGGAAGCAGCCTTCATCGGAAGTGTGTACTGTAAACCGCTCATAGTGTTATGCCGCGCCATTCTGACGAGCTATCACTGTCTGCCAATACTCGTACGTGATCGTTCATGCTGTTTGTCGCCTTCGTTTGGAGAGCATCGTTACGGCGTTCTCGATACCCGAGCATGCTCCTTCAAGAGAGAAAGTCGCGGCCGTCGATACAAGGAGTGCTCGATCAAAAGGGTATTTGATCAACCGTTGTAGATTTGTCGCCAGCGCGCCGGTATCTCCCATTGGGAACACAACACATTCGCCCAACCGAGCTGCCATATCGGGCGCGCAACCGACAGCATCCGATACAACAATGGGCTTGCCGCAAGCTAGAGCTTCATTGGCTACCAATCCCCACGACTCCCTTCCATCGGACGGCAGAACCAACACATCCGATGCCGCGTAGGCGCCCGGCATTTCACTCTGGTTGCAGAATCCCAGCATGTGCAGACAAACATCTGCCTTGCGCGCCGCATCGATGAGTTCCTGTTCCAATGGTCCCGTACCGGCCACCAAAACCTCGATATTGAAACCGTGCGCCTTCACCAGTCTCGCTGCCGCGATCACATCCAAAGGCCTCTTGAAGGCTACAAGCTTTCCCGCGAACAGAACGACCTTAGTGTCTGGTGCGATGCCAAGCTTTGTCCGCATGCAGACTCTGGCGGCATCGGTCGCACGGCTCGCGAACCAGTTGTTATCGACGCAATGCGGTGCATCGAACATGCGAGATTCGGGATAGCGGTAATGCCGCCAATACGCTCGATTGCGCTCTCCTACGACTAGGGCGCCATCGAAGGAACGCAGAAAGATTGGATACGCCAGTTCCTTGGCCCAACGCTTCCACACGGCACGTGGTGTGTCGAGGTGTGAGTCGCCGCGCACGAGAACCGGGATGTGCAGACGTTTCGCCGCCCAAAGCGCCTGATGAAAACACTTGCGAAACCATCCCATGAGAAGTACGGCGTCGAAGTGTCCGGTTCGCAAGCGGCTGCCGATCTCCGGTGTGTCGACACCCGTGAAGTGGTCAAGGCCTGGCCGGAGCGCCACGTTCCGCAGAAATTCGTGCGTATACCCGGAGAAGAGATCGACATCCCACTCGAAGCCAACGCCGAATCCCGCACGGGCTTGATCGTTTGCGGTTGCGCGATAAGCGTAAAAGACAGTGAGGTCCAGCCGCTCTGCCAATGCACGAAAGAGCGGTGAATAGTACTGCACCGGATGTGAGGCAACAATGGCGAGGCGCACAGCGTGTCAACCGATCGAGTGGCGTAGATGCACGGCGCGGTCAAATACGTCCGCAAACTGGCCCGCGACTGCATGGGCTGTGAACGGCGCGTAGGCCGCGGGGTCGGCCTGGCCAAACGCGCCAGGATTGGTGGCAAGGTGAGCAATCCCCTCCGCGATGACGGGAACCATGGTTTCTAGTTCGTCCAGAGTCTCGAAGGCAAGCGCCAGGCCACCGCCCGCGCGTGTCAGAATTTCGTGGGAACTGCTCATTCGATGAAAGATGGACAGAAAAGGCCGACCGGACATTAACCCAGGATAGATTTTCGACGCAGTGTAATGTGGTTCGTCGGAGCCGATCATTAAGACCACATCGGTTGTGGCGAGGATCCTTAGAGCGTCGAGAAACGGTATGCGCGCGGGCTCTTCGGTTACAAGATCCGCTACGCCTTCAGACTCCGCCAGTGGACGCACTCGAAAGGTCAACGAGTCGTTCGGCTGATTGCTCGTTCCAACAAAGCGGAATTGGAGACGCTCAGCAACGCAGGGATTATGAGCACGCATATAAGCCAGACTGCGAAATAGGGCGCGTAGCAACGGTTCCGATCGCGGTAACGCCGTTCCCACGTAAGAGAAGGTAGCGCGATGAGTTCGAGATTGATCGTGTGCCGTACCATCGCGGAGCGCGTTGAAATCCGCTGGATCACCACCGATTGGTATGTCGGCCATACGTGTGCGATCGAGCCGAGGATAGCGTGCCGCCATTTCCTCATTTTGTCGTTTGGAGACCGAAGTGATGAAGTCCGCATTCCGGACCGCATGTGGTTCCAGAGCAACTGCAAGACGATGGGAAATGCCCGCCTTAGACCAGCGTGGCTCGTTAGCGCCGACGTGCGAAACCCAAGGGTCCTGGAAATCGAGTACTACAGGCACATTCCAGCGCCGCCTGATCCATCCTGCCATCAACATAGGGTAGTAAGGTGATCCAGTAATCAGTACGGCATCCGCCCGCATGCGGGTCATTTCTTTTGTCACAGCAGCGCGAAGATGGAGATAACCGCGTAATCCAATGTCGCCCGCAATGCCGAATGGACGCGTCAGGCAAACCGGGATCGCGCCGGCACGAACGATTTCAACGCTCGGCGGAACCAACCGCGCAAGTTCGGGATCGAGCTTTTCAATGTGGTACCGCGGATCGACACATACAACGGTGGGCCGCCAACCATATGCAGGGAGATGCTTGGCCAGGTGCCGCGCCCGATGCACGCCAGCGAGCGTCGAGGGCGGAAAGTGCGGCGAAACAATCAGGCAACGCTTTCCGGGATACTTCAAATTGCCCGCCTGTCTGACCGCTCTTCAGTCTGTAGCGCAGCAGTTCCGGCTTTCGTATGACTGCCAGTTTTCATAAATGGAAGACCAACGCGCTGTGTCGTGCTTCTGCTTTGGCACGGATTGCTGTGCAGTCCTGTCCCACCTGTTTGGAGATACTTTGAAAATCCTCCCTGCGCCAAGCAACCGTGTCTCGGCCAAACTGCTTCAGTTCCATTTTTCGTTTCCTCAGAAACTCGGACACTGAATAAAAATCATTGTTGCCCATATGCTTATGTTCAAAAATTAGAAACCTTATCGAGTGCCTCTCAAAATCAATGCTCTCTATTAATCGTTTCTCTGCGCCTTCAACATCCATTACAACCAGGTCGACTCTCGATTCAGGCAATAGATCGGCGAGTTCGTCAAAACTGTACGCTCTCACGTTTTCGCTGATCAGCTGAACGCCCGGAAAGTGCTTCTGGATATGAGACGGATCGGACGACGCCACTTCGCGTGACCATTCTGGTAGCCCATGAGCAAGGATCTCATGTTCCGGGATAAAGAAGAGCTTCTCTGTCCCTCCCTGTCTGTCTGACACGGACCCGTTTATGAAATGGAGCCGTGCCCGCTGTCCAGAATAGTTCCTCTCCAAAGACTCGAATGCATGACGCTGTGGTTCCACCAAAACGCCTGACCATGAAAGGTTCTTCAATATAAGTGGCCGAATGGGGTCGCCGGCAATTCCGTCATAGGCTCCAATTTGCACAAACTGCACATTATTGCGACCGCGGAAGTAAGCTTGCGCTCGCGATGCCGGCGTGTCGTGTACGTATCCCGGCAAGGAGTTATAGATGGAGCGCAGCCAACGCTCCACGAAAGGCGCCCTTTGCGCAATCCATAGGCCAACATCCCTGACAGTCATAGGCTAACTAACCTCACGAAGAGTCCACATCAAACATATGATGAGGCTCACAGGCAATACTTGGCGGGCGTTCAATCGCAGCTCGTCACCCCTATCGAGTGTCTAAAACCGGGGTAATCCTTGGTCGCCATGGGGCGGTTGGTCTCTGTCGTGTGAATCATAGGGTGTGGACGAGTCAATGCAGGCACACTAAGAAAGTACTGTGAAATTAGCTGATCCACACTAAACGGCAGATTCCGCTCTCATCTCACTGCATCAACATAAAGCGAATAACGCCTATGGACTTCCAAATCTGTCGCGATATCTTTGTCACGCGACTCGCGAAAACGGCACTGCTCGATCATTGAGAAGCCTGCCTTCTTCAGAAGAAACCGAAGCGTGTCAAAATCGTAACCAAATAAGTGCTCCCCACCTTGGTGGAAGGTGTGATCGATTATGTGCATCGGTGTGTAAATATCGTCAGGCATGTTCCTTAAATCCCAGCCCAGAGAGGCCCAATTTTCTAAAGAACCTGAGACATAGGCATGAAGGTAGCGTTCGCAATCTGGGACCACCACGCGAAATATTCCTCCGGGCTCGAGCACTCGCCAGACCTCCCGAGCAAGATTAAGGGCGTCAGTCGTAAAGTCGAGGTGCTCGATTACATGCTCTGCCAGAACTCTGCGGGCAGAACAATCAGAGAATGGCAGGGGTTTTCTGATGTCGAGACAAAGGTTCGTGTCTTTATGTCTTCTAAGCTCGATGTTTATCCAGCCGGGCTTTCCAGTGCCGCCGCTCCCAAGATTTATTGATAGGCCACGTTGTTTACTCAATCGTCGGATTGCTTGCCAATAAAGTGGGTTGAGAGCGTTTTTGGTGCGCGTGGTCCAAGCGGTAAGCTCATATCTCAAAATATCGAATGTGCGCCTATTGATTGGAAGTAGTGGAATCACTGCTCTGCCAATCTTCGACTTAAGTGTCGGCATTTGCCACTCCAGAAATCATCGCTCTTTGCAGCTTAGTTCGCTCTACATCCCAGTTGAAATGCGTCTGGCCAAGATGCCAAGCGTGAGCACGCGCGGTGGCAAGGCGTTGAGGGTGAAGGAGAAAGCTGTCTATCGCCGCAGCTAATGCCGCCGCGTCACCAATTGGAAAAAGTGTCATGGCATCGCCTAGCTCTGGAGCGATCTGACGATGAGCCGGGATATCCGTTGCCAGACTCGGCACGCCGCCAAGGAGATAACTGAAAAGTTTGTTCGTAAGCGCTATTTGGCGATTTCGAGTCTCAGCCAGTTCGCCTGAGTAACCAAGATCGAAGTCTGCCCCCAATCGCTCCAGTTCATCTGGTTGTACGGGATCGAGGAAATGCAGTCTATCGGCGGCGCCTGCTTGCGCTGCCAGGCCGTGCAGATGCGCGTCGTAGCCAGCCGCTGGGCTACCGCGCAGATAGAGATGCGGCATGCTCTGGGCCAGGGCGATGGCTTCGACGGCGGTTTCGAGGCCCCGGCTCGGTCCGATGGTCTGAGAAAACCAGTACACGCTTGGCCCCGGCTTGGCAGAACCGCGCGGTGTCGGCGCCGTAGGTGCGTTCGCTTTCGGAAAGACATTCAGGATGACAGTGGGAAGCGGGATTCCGTAGGTTTCGGCATACGCCTCCGCGATCAGCGGAGAAGCAGCGGTCATATAGGCTGCTCCGGGCAGGTAACGAGACTCAATCGCATGGATGATCTTTTTCTCCAGTGCATGTTGCGGTGCATCGGGCAGATCACCCAAGTGAAAATCCTCCGCATCGAAGGCATAAGCAGCGCCGTAGCGGGCCGCGGCGCGCGCAGCCGCCGGCAATGCTGCCACGTAGTGAGCGACATAAAGGTCGGCGCGTACAGTTCGCGCAGCCGCAATGAGATCCCGAACCACCGGGCCGTGCGCTGCTTCGACAATGCTTTGCGAACTGAGCCCCAGCCGAACGGGAAAACGGGCCGCATGCCGGATAATGTTCTGCCGCAGATAGGTTCGATTCGGCGCCTCTGTCGGACCGAAAGGGACGGGCGTGACAGATTCGATTTCGGCAGCGAGTGGCTCATCATTCGCCGTACCCCACGGCTTGAAGCGGCCGAAAATTACATGAACCATGTGACCCGCTGTTCGCAGTGCACGGGCCTCTTTCACGAGCCGCGGGTTCGTCGACAAATGTCCTGGCGAAATCAGGCACACGCGCATATCGTAGTGTCACAACGCTTTCTGTCGCCGTGCGATCAACGTCTGGTAGTGTGCTTCATACGCAGCGACAACCGCCTCATCACTGTATAGCGCTTGGACCCGCGCACGGCAGGCGCTCCTGTTGAGTGATGGCAAACGATCGACCGCCGCCACAAGGCCGTCGATATCGGGCTCCACAAAGCCTGTCACACCATGCTCGACAACCTCTGGTACGGCGCCGCGCGATAATCCGATGACGGGAGTTCCGCAAGCCATCGCTTCGGCCATCACAATGCCGAATGGCTCTTCCCAGAGAATTGGCATGAGAAATGCCGCTGCATTGCCTAACAGCGCGTTCTTCTGCTTGTCATCAACAGGGCCGATATAGCGCACTCGGTCTCCGTCGACATGCGGCATGACATGGGTCTCGACCCAGTTGCGTTTCTCGTCGGGAATGTTGCCGGCAATGATCAGTCGCCGGGCGGCACGCCGTGCGACTTCGATTGCGAGATGTGGCCCCTTGATCTCCTCGACCCGGCCGAGGAAGACCAATGGCGCGTCGGGCGCCACGGTTGGGCGAAATGTATAGGCATCGAGCGGCACGCCATTCGGAATCATAGCTCCAGCGGCCGATATGCTTCACGTGCTGCATCATCCATTCGCTGATGGCGGTGAATGCCAGTGTTCCGCGCGAGAGCGTATGGCCAAGCCGCACGGAGCGCGGGCTAATCGTGCGCTGATAGGTCATGAGCTTCGGCATTCCCATCGGCAGAATCGGGGTGAGATAAGCGATGCGCGAAAACGAGTGGACGATATCGACGTGGTTGCCCTTTACCCAGTGCGCCAAAGCGGCGGCGTTGCGAACAGTATCAGCGGCGGACAGACTTGAGGCTCCCGGCCAGGGCACCAGCCTGCCGGCACTCGAACTGTCCGGATGACCAAACAGGGTTACATCATGGCCGCGAGCGACGAGGCCATGAGCCAACATATCCACGATCCGCTCGATCCCTCCATAGTGCTTCGGCGGAACGGGAAGCTCTGGATCAGCAGTCAAAACGATTTTGAAGGCGTCGGTCATCCGGTTATCACGCGTCGTGCACCACTGCGTGCCGCTTGGTTAAGCCCCCAGCGCTCTGCGAGAAGCTGGACGCGGCGTGCCGCCTGCCAGCCGATCCACCTCCGCAGCTTGTGGAACCCAGGTGGTCCTGATGGTTCAAGATCTGCCCCACCAAGTTCCACGATTCGACGGCGGATCTCCGCACGCAAGTCGGGATAGTCTGGATAGTACCCGTACTCGAAGTTTTGCATTGTGTTGGCGCAAGCACGATGAGCACGCGGGCTGTTCTCTACGTCGAGGAGGTGCTGCGTGCCGAGCATGAGCGAGAAACAAGCAGATTCCGCTGTTTTTCTGGATCTGCGGCCCGAAAGACTTCCAGTCAAACCGGAGCGGTAGTAAAGGCGTGCCTCAGGCGCAAATCTCACGCCACCTGAGCGCGCGATAATTCGCGCGTGGAATTCGAAATCGTCTAAAAGAGACAGGCGTTCGTCCCAGCCGCCGTGTTGTTCGATTAGATCGCGCGGGATCAGAAACATCCCTGGGCCTGCCATGCCGGCACCTTGAGACCAATCCTGAATAAGCCACTCAGAGCCCGGGGCGTCACGATACGTCGCCCGGGCAGGAAACAAGGCCTCCCCGGGATCGCTATAGAACCGATCCCACTGTGCCATGCCAATGCACGAACTTGCATTGGACGCCGCAGAAAGGAGAGCAGCAAGATGTTCCGGTGGAATCCAATCATCTGCATCCATGAACATGACAAATTGCCCGCGTGACTCAGTGAATGCGCGATTGCGAGCGGCCGCAGCGCCGGCCTTCGTCTGTTCGACAACTGTCAGACGACGATCACGGAAGTACTGAAGTACACCGATAGAACCGTCCGAGGAGCCATCGTCAACGACAATCAATTCAAGGTCTTCCCAACTCTGACTGAGCACACTGTAAACCGCTTCCTTCAGATAAGCGGAGGCATTGTGACAGGGCATGAGGACCGAGATCAGAGGAATAGTCATTCGCGCAACACAGAAATCTATTTAACTGAATTGAGGTCCTCTGCAGTGCGAAAGATCTCAATCCACATTTCTCGCTGTCTCAAGAGTGCAGCCTGCGCGGCTTCTTTTCGCAACTTCGGTGCGCCGAGCATCTTCAGATACAAATCCGGACTTTTGTCAACTTCGATGACCGCATCAATAAGAGACTCAGCAAGTTTCTTCAGATACCATTTATTCTTCAGATCGCGAAGCAGCAATCGCATCTTCGCTCGCGCCCGATGTGAAACATTACGCTTGGCCAGCGGAACGCGAAAATCCGATAACCGGATTTGGCCATACTCCTCAAGCCTTCCGATCCAAGACGGCAAGTCGGTCGGCACCTGCGCCGCAACGAACGATTCTGTGTTGAATACGGCCGACACATACGGGTCTCCGATATAGATCGGCACACTGTGCGCTTTCAATGCATCGTAGAGTTTCTCGGTTTGATATCCGGGAAACACATCATTCTCTGCAGCTATGGTGAATTTGTACGATGACAGGAATTGTCTTTTTGAGTCCCACTTGATGGCATTTGGCGTAGCAATCACGTCATCGAAAGCATGCATATTGTTCCGTGAGCGGGACGGCGCATCGATGTGCTTGTATCTTGATAGCAGGTCGAAAAACATCTCTCGATAACCAACGCAGTTTCTATACACGAAATTGCAGAACTTGCGATTGAGGTACCTTTCTGGCGCCGCATGAAGATCCGTTGGTGGTATTAGCTCACTTGGCGACAAGTCGTGCCATTGTATGCGGCATGATTTTGGCAAGTCGTGGTACTTATCTGAAACATAAAAGTGGAAATCGGCAACCGGATGGTCGATTCGGATGTTTTCGCAAATATAAGCAACGCTCACGGCATGTTCGGGCCGCGCAAAGTCATCCCCATAGGGATACGACACGATAAGGTTTGCCCGCCGTTGTTCAATCTGGTAAACCGTATCGTGTTAAGCTCTTCTGCCGAGAAGCAAACGGTAAGAACCTCTCTCAGCAATGTTTCGCTCGATAGACCGTTTCTGCAATGTATGACTATCATTTCACCTGTGAGAAGCAAATTGGCGCACACGACCGTACCACATCCTGTCGAGAAGTAGTTCAGGATATTTCGCAACCAAAAAGAACGTGTTTCGTAGATTGATTGTTTGATTAAGCAATCGGCGTGAGCGCCGTTGGCGAATCCATCGGAGTACCCAGAATTTATCTAGGGGTTTTGGAAACGTGACACTTTGCGCAAATCGTTCCTCTTCCAGCGCGAAGCGATCACTCGAATTCTGACAGGTCTTCGAAGTGGGTTGATGTCTGAAGATCGACACCGACGCCGGATGGAAGGAGAAGGCCTTCGAATTACGAGTGATCGTTTCAAAGCAGAGGGCCCAATCCATTGCGAGGTTTAGGTCCTCGCGAAGATGAAATGGAATGCGACGAAAGGTCGACGGCTGGGCCATCGGCTGAAGTCCGCCATTTAAGAACTGACGGACGGAAGACACAGGAACAAGCTGCCACTGGCCGAACGTTTCAATCAGATTGTGGCTCATTATCTTGCATTGAAAACATACTGCCTCGATATCCTCGGCAGCATCGCAAATGGCAACGGAGATTTCCGGAAGCGCTCCTCTTGTCAAAAGGTCATCGGAGTTGAGCCAATTTCCCCAACTGCCCGAGGCATGCTCAAGGCCCGCATTAATCGCCATACTCTGACCACCATCGCGGCCTGATCTCCAATATGTCAACCATCGCTCGTATTTCCGTATTATCTCAACGGAGTGATCGGTCGAGCCGCCATCCATGATGATGTATTCAAGGTCGGGGTAGCCCTGGAGAAGGACAGAGCGGATCGTCTCCTCGATGAACTGGCCCTGGTTATAACTCGGCGTGACGATGGAGATGCGTGGCCAAGAAGAACCGTCGGGCCGGGTGGGCGGCAAGGGAGGTGTCTCCTCGGTCCACGGCCAGCCCGTCTTGCCCGGCGGCGGTGTTGGAAGTTCAGTTAGGCGGGGGCAGTGCATTGGTGTCAGGACAGTATCTCTAATCGTTTTCAATGGGGATCAGCAGGAAGGTTTCTGTCGTTAACATAGCAGCTCTGAGTAAAGGTTTCGTTGCTATGGGAACAAGTTGCGGAATGGCAGTTGCCTGGTAGCGGATATCGCGGGAGAGGTTTAACAGCTCGTTTGCATCAACGCTGTAAGCGCTTAAGTTGGTTGCATTCCACTCAATAATGAATACCGGGCGCGTTCGGTTGATGAGATTGCGCGCACCTTTGAAGGCCGCCCACTCTCCGCCTTCAATGTCCATTTTCACGACTGAAACTGCAGGTTCACCGAGCTCGCGCCAAATATCATCAAGTGTCCGGATGGCCAGGCGTGTGACCACTTTCTCTCCGCCTCGCCCGGTATTGTGGACGCCATCATATGCTCCAGTTGCTCCACCTCCCGACCAGAATTCTGTTTCTCCACAGTGTTCCCCAACCGCCGTTCCCACGATTGTCCATTTGTCTTGATAAGGTGAATCCCAGTGTGATTTTGCCAACGATGGCAGCGTGCTCGGAGAGGCTTCTATCGATACGACATTCACGCCGGGCTTCTGCGACAATACGGGAACAGACAACAGACCAATGTTCGCTCCAACGTCGAAGTAGGTTGTGCCCGGCTCCACCAGGTTCAATATCAGGTTGAGAACATCACGTTCGTAAATGCCTTCCTCACACGCGCGCTCAAAAATGTGCGAACCAAGCGGGAAATATACATCCTGCCCAAAATATGGAAAATGCCCGCGAAGACCGGGTACCGAACCGTAAAGAAAACGCTTCACTCTAGCGCGAAGTCTCAAAAAGAACAGCCCCCCGTTCGTGATTTTCGAGAGTTACTTCACCATCTAAGACAACAATGCCTCTCACTTCTGGAGGATATAAAGACTGGCTTGAAGATGATTCCGCCGCAGTGACCGTGAAATCATGCAGATCGAGCAGGTCTCCTGTTAGCTGATCGGTGACAAGATAGAGGCCGACCGTGAAATCTCCTTCAACCAGCGGGAGCCGTGGAAGCCTTACAGTCAAAAGAAACATGCCTTCGGTGTATCGATAGGGGAGGACGTTAAAGGTCCTGACATCGACAACGGCTGTCCGTACTCCTTTTGCTGAATAGAGAAGCAGAGCGCATTCTCGAAGAAATCCTGTCTTTTTCGCGTTGAACCGGACCACGACTTCCATTTTGGCTCCACTGCTCACCATGGGTGGAAATACGCGGACGCTTTCGATTGCCAAATCGCTGCTAGTGGGAGTGATTCGTCCCCGGGAGCTTTGTTTGCTGGCCTTTCGCAAGTTGAGATAGCTGATAACAACATCGCGTGTATCAGCGTCAGCGGTTAACCGTCCCGAATCGAATTGAACAGACCTTGGGCACAACGCCTGAATCGCCGCCATGTTGTGGCTAACAAATAGCACAGTCCTGCCACCGCTTGCTACTTCGCCCATCTTGCCGAGGCACTTCTTTTGGAATTCTGCGTCGCCGACGGCTAGGACTTCGTCCACTATCAGGATCTCGGGCTCCAGATGCGCGGCGACGGCGAAGGCGAGGCGGACGTACATGCCGGAGGAGTAGCGCTTCACCGGCGTGTCGAGGAACTTCTCCACCTCGGCGAAGGCCACGATCTCGTCGAACTTGCGTTTGATCTCGGCGCGCGTCATGCCGAGGATGGCGCCGTTGAGATAGATGTTCTCTCGTCCCGTCAGTTCCGGATGAAAGCCGGTGCCCACTTCGAGCAGGCTCGCAACCCGGCCCTTGATGGTGACCCGGCCTTCGGTCGGCTCGGTGATGCGCGAGAGGATCTTGAGCAGCGTGGACTTGCCCGCGCCATTGCGCCCGATGATGCCGAGCACCTCGCCGCGCTTGACCTCGAAGCTGACATCCTTGAGGGCCCAGAACTCTTCCATCTCGTCGCCCGGCACGACGAAACGCCCCTTGGCCATGTCGATGGCCTTGCGCAGAGCCGAGCGTGCGCTGCGGGCGATGACATCGCGCAGCGCCACGTATCGCTCGCGCTGGGCCTCGTGGCCAATTACGTATTTTTTGCCGAGCCCTTCGGCGCGGATAATAATGTCGTCGGTCATAGATCGCTGGAGTGGTGTCGACAGTATTGGCCAGGACCAACAGGTGCCGAAGCAGGCAAACGCCAATTGGAGGCCGTGCAAGAACCGAGCTGCAATTATGCTGCGAGAGATGCGATGGCCTGATCGCGAATCATCGGCTTTTCGATTACGAAGTAGGAAATCGCTGCGATTGGAAAGCATAAAATGGTCCATCGAGCAATCGTTCCACCGCCCGCACTAGGGGGACCTGTGAAAGTACTGCTGCCACAGATAGAGACTGTACGATACCAGACCTATCTTGCTCAACCATACCGAGAGACAGAGCCGCCGAGAAGATCGGATCGCCTGCGCAGGGAACCGAAGAAAACGAAGGTGATCAGCAGCGGAATAAACGGCCGCATGATGAGAGTTGACTATTGGCATCGACGCGAAGAACGGCTGCACCAGCAATAGTCCGACTGACAGCCAAGATGCGATTTCCGGTAGCAGACTGTTCAATCTTGCGCACAGCGCTCTGACGAGCAGGCGCAGAACGCACCAGCAACGATGCAGGGGAAACGCCTGACCGACAACTATCGCCGGAAACCCACATCTGCGTCAACGAAGTGAAGTATGACATGGAGACAAGAAGCAACATACGTCGCTGTGAGGAACCGTCGCCCGATCACCCGGGCACAACAGGCTAAAGACGAGCGGCCAGACGAGATAGAATTGCTCCTCGACCGAGAGAGTCCATGTATGTCCGATCCACCAGCAGCCGCCAGGGAGATCTGGTGTCGCTGAGAAATGCGCCGGCTCTGAGAAACGAGACACCAGGAGATATGGAGAACGCCGAAGGATGCCATCAGCACGCCGATAAATATCAGATAGGTTGTGAAGGCCGGAATGATCCGGAATACGCGGCGGGCATAAAAGGCTGGAAGGCTGATCGATTGATATTGTGATTCTTCACGCAGCAAAATCGTTGTGATGAGATAGCCGCTGATAACAAAAAAGACACTACACACCAAGCTGTCGGGAGCGGCGACGTAAAGTCGTAAGAGGATCTGCTTTACCACGTCTAACAACGTGGCAGAACGAAGGTCTGTGTAATGCCGTGAGATGAAATGCGCTTTGATAGCGAATAAACATCAAGTGACCAATGATCACCATCAGGATGCTAATGCCGCGCCAAGCATCGATTTCGCGGTTGCGTGATTGCAGAGAAGTTTTCCACAAAATTCCATCAGATTAGATCCGCGAATGTTTTTTCAGTACGGCGGAAGTAGGCAATGCCTACCCAAAGCAGGACGGCAACAATAGCCAGGCTGAGCAGGAAGCCGGGCAGATAGAGCGTGCTTTGTCCGCCCAGTACGCACCAGCGGAAGCCGTCAATCGCACCGACCACCGGGTTAAGGCTGTACCAGAAGCGCCATTTTGCCGGTACCACCGAACTTGAAAATCCGACCGGCGATACATAGATGCCAAACTGCACTACGAATGGAATGATGTAACGGAAATCGCGATATTTAACGTTCATTGCCGTCATGAACAGAGCCGGTCCCAGGCTGGCCAACATAGCCAGAATAATGAAGAACGGCAGAAAGATCATGTGCCAACTGGGCACAAAGCGGAACCAGGCCATCAGCACACCAAGCAGGACAAAGCTGATGGCGAAATCCACCAGGGCCACCACAGCCGCAGCCGAAGGCACGATGATGCGGGGGAAATAAACCTTGCCGATGAGATTGGCGTTTGTGACCAGGCTGCCTGCCGCTCCGCTCAAGACCGAAGAGAACAGAAACCAGGGCAGCATGCCCGCATACACCATGATCGGATAGGGCGCGGTGCCTTCACTCGGCAGTTTCGCAACACGGCTGAAAACGATGGTGAAGACGAGCATGGTGAGAAACGGCTGCACCAGCGCCCATACCACGCCGATCACGGTTTGCTTGTAACGGACCGCAACGTCTCGCCAGGCTAGAATGGCGAAGAGCTCGCGATAGGTCCAGATATCGCGCCAATAATGCTTCTCGGCGCGGCCGGGCTCGAGGATAAGAATGTGCTCGCTTGGCAAAACTGTACTGCTCATGCGGTTTTCAGCAACTCCGTGAAAGCGGTTGTAATGTGAGCGCGGAACGACGCTTGGCCGAAGCGCACTTGCACCGCGCGGTAGAGCGTGTTGGGATCGGGCCTGGGACGCGCCAGGGACTTCGATATGGCTCCGGCAAGACCGTGTTGGTCGGCTAAGATTCCCAAATCGCCATCTGCGAGCGCATCACGTGAACCGTCGACGTTAAAGCCGAGTGCCGGGGTACCGCAAGCCATTGCTTCGAGGAATACTATGCCGAAGCCTTCGCCTGTGGATGGCATAACGAAGAGGTTGGCCATGCGATACGCTTCGATCAGTTTTTCGCGGGGCAGGGCGCCAACAAAGCGCACGCGGTCGCTGACGCCAACCTCGTGAGCGAGCCGTTCCAGACGCAGCCGGTCATCGCCTTCGCCGGAGACTATAAAAACGGCATCGTGTCCGGCAGCGATAAGCGCAGGAAGCGCATCAATCACTCGATCCTGTCCTTTACAACGCTCACTCGAGGGCATGCGGCCAACAGTAAGAAGAACCTTCTTGCCTTCCAGACCCCATTCACGACGAAGGCGCCATACCATCACCGGGCGTGAAGCAATCTGAGACGGTATTTGGTATCACCAAAACACGTTCGGGAGGTATAGCCGCCCAATCGAGGACACGACCACGTGTATAGCGCGAAACCGAGAGGATTATTGTTGCTTGTTCGCAAGCCCTGCGCACCAATCTGGATGGACGGGGCCAGGCATCAATTCCATGCGTCTGGATGACGAGCTTTGCACCTGCAAGTCTAGCTGCGATCCAACCGAGCGGCGCCATATAGACATGCCCGCAAAAGACAACGTCCGGCCTCATCCGAAGTGTCTCCGAGATGACGGCGCGTGAGTAAGAAAGCCTTCCGAGTCTTGCCGTCCGCTGTTCAATTCCACTTGGTGGTTTTTCCTCATCCGGTGCATGACGCGGAAGGACAACCACCTTGGAGCCTGCAGATGCGAGGGCGGCAAGAAAGTCGCGATTGTATTGCGCGATACCGCCGCGCCCTCCAAAGGCATCTGTGACGAGCGCAAGCACGTTTGTCATCATACGGTACAGACTGCGGAAGGCGTAGCCAGTCGATTGAGTACTAGTTTCGACCAATCGCGAGAAGCTTGGCCCATGGTAGGAAGGGTTGCCGGGCTCGCAGCATGTCTCATCCAATTGCCCGTCGGCACGACGAAACCCGTCTTCGCGCGCATTCGTACGGCCTCCGGAAGCGGCACGGATGGTGTGAACGCGAGTGCGGCCTTTCCCACTCCGGGCTCGAGTATTGCGAGCGATGAAGCAAGTGCTTTGGCAAGCTGCCAGTCGACCAGCGGGACGCGGATTTCGAGACTGTGCGCCATTCCCGCCCAATCGGAGTCGCGTAAGAGTTGGTTGCGCATGTAGTTTGATGCCTCGAGAACAGCAATGCGCGCGATGTCGCTACCAGGATCGGGGTCGAGTTGCGCGCCAATGCTTAGCGCATACTTGAGACGGCGTAGACCCTCTCGTGCAACATCGTTTCCGAGCAGCGCAGGTAGCTCATGTGGTAGGAATAGACCGCGCCGGAGCATATAAGCGCCCGACCAACTCGCCGCATGTTCGAGCACGCCAAGAGCCTTAGGCTGACGGTGAGCGAACGACGGGGCAAGCGCCATGACGAGTTTGCGCGCAAGCCAGCCCGCGAAGGGTATTGCAGCGAACGTGCCGTAACGCGCCCGCCACTGCGGAATGTCGCGAAAGCTGGGATAGCTGGCAAGGAGTTCGTCACCGCCCAGGCCGGACAAGGCGACCTTCAGCCCAGCCTCTTTTGCCGCTTTCGAGACGAACCAGGTGTTCACACCGTCGATCGAGGGCTGATCCATCGCATCAAGAATGCATGGCAGATCGTCTTTGAATTCCTGCTCACTGACACGGCGGATAATGTGCTCCGCGTCATAATGGCGCGCCACCTCCGCAGCGAGCGGCACCTCGTCTTCTGCGGTTCCGGCAAATTCGTCAAAGCCGAGAGTGATTGCGCGGATCTTTCTCTGTCCGGCGTCGCGCATCAGGCCAAGCAAGGCTCCGGAGTCGATCCCGGCGGAGAGGAACAGCCCCACTTCGACATCGGCAAGAAGATGTGCGCTTACGCTGTTGAGCATGGCGGCGCGCAGTCGCTGCTGGAGTTCGCTTACGGGCGCGGGCTGGTCCGCACCTGCTGCGAACACTGCCGCCAGGTTTGCAAAGCGCTTCGGCTCGCGCGGCCCCGCCTCGTCGACCCACTGCGTATGACCGGCTGGCAGCGCGCGGATTTCACGATAGAGTGTAAAAGGCTCCGGGACGCTGCCAAAGAGATGAAAGCCGACCAAGCCGGCAGGCTCCGAATCGCGCGATACCTGACCGCCCGCAAGCAGCGCCTTGACCTGCGAGGCGAAGCGGAAAGTCCAGCCATCATTGGCGGCGTAAAGCGGCTTAACGCCGTAGGGATCGCGCGCGAGAAAAAGTCCGCGCTTTTCGCTATCCCAAATGGCGAAAGCATACATGCCGCGGAGTTCCTGGACCATCGCTTCACCATCGCGGGCATAGAGATGCAATAGTGCCTCTGTGTCGGATGTGGTGCGGAACTGCACACCGTTGTCTTCCAGTTCGGTGCGGAGCTGCGGATAGTTATAGATCTCGCCGTTGAAAACCACGGCTAGCCGACCATCTTCGCTGATCATTGGCTGGTTGGCGCGGTCCGATAGGTCGATGATCGAAAGACGCCGATGGCCCAGGCCACAACGCTGGTCCGCGCTCCACCACGCGCCTACCCCATCCGGGCCGCGCGCCTGCATGGCGTCACGCGTGACGATTAACTCACTCTTCTTCGGTGAGCCCGCCGCAGCATTGTAGGCATAGATACCGTTTACTCCACACATAAGGTTAGATCACGCTTTCGTACACTTTGCGCCGTGGAGAACCTTCGATACGGAGCGTTACCTGCGCCGCGTCTCGCACGAAGAGTGCGTTCGACGCTTTGTAGCCAAATGGCTTTTTTGACAGTGCTCGCGACAGTGGATCATAGAAATACTCGTCAAAACCATGCGCGATCAGAGCATCCGTCATAGCTGGACCGTGAGACTCGCATTGGATGGCGAGCAGGTTGGACGACAATAGCATGCTCATCCCCCCTTTTATAACCTCATCTTCAAACCCCTCGACATCGAGCTTCGCGAAAACAGCGCCCCTGACTCCGGGGATATCGTCGAGTCGCTTGACTTCGACGATCTGCGAATTCTGATCATTTGCCGTTGCCACGCGATTCATGGTGTCGAGACCAACAGTGAAGGGAACTTCACCGTTATGTGCACCGAGAGCCACTTGTTCCACGCTTACACGATCTTCGATCGCGTTAAGGGCTATGTTGCGGCGAAGTGAGAGTACTGCCGCCGGGTCGGGTTCGAATGCGATTGAACGCGTTCCGCAGACCTTCGACGCCAATATGGTGTAACTGCCAACATTCGCGCCAATATCAAGGAAGAGATCACCGGGCCTCAGCAAGTGGAGCAAAAATGCCATTTCGACAAATTCGTGCAAGCCACAGTAGACATTGCCGGTTGCCCCCGTCATGCCGCGCTTGACACCGAGAACGGCCCCATCGATCCAATCAATGATCGTTTCATCGTGAAAGCGGCTGATGATCTGCCAGCGCGCAAATCGTTTCAACGTAGCCAGCGGATGTTGCCTCCCTAACGGGTGGTTCAAAATGAAGGAGAGAGTGTCTAGAGGCTGCATTTTTTCGCCGTTGCGGCGGACTTAGACATGTTTGTCGGCGCCAGTGCAATGTTCTTCTTATGAGTCAGACATCGGCTTAGGCCAGCGCCGCTGGTGACGAGAGATTCTATCGTCTTACCAAAACGGCTAGGGACGGGTAAGTGCTGGTAAGGTTCTGAGTGAACGCAAGCACGTTCTCTCTAGCACGCAGATTCTCTTGCTTCGCGACCTACACGCAGATGAATCAGTTGCCGAGCTTTTCGCAATGCCGGTCGCTCGACACAGATGTAAAACACGTGCGCGACAGCCAGTGTGATCACCAGCGCCAATCCGGAGACGATGAGATGCTCAAACTGACCATGGACAAAACGAGCTGCCAAGTTGACTATACGCCCCCCGATTGGAACATGGACCAGATAAAGCGAGTACGAGATTGTTCCAAGATACGTCAGTACTCTACCTACATTTCCGTTCACACGAGCAGCTCTGCCGAATCCAATCGCGGTTGCGGTTGTCAGTCCTGTGATGGCAATTACTGAGCTTCCCACCCAAGCGATAGCAATTGCACAAGCGATTACTGTGCCTATTGCTATAAGACGACGCTCGCGACCTCTCTCATACCTGAAAAGAGCAGATCCTATTACGAAAAGCAGGACAAGATAGTTTATCGCGCCCCAGATGGCAGCCAATATGAGGATGACCGCCGCCAAGCTATACGCTAATGAGCGACCCTTTCCAAATAGAACGCTAAATAGAAGCCCAATTGTGAGGTAAAAGGCAAATTCGTATGCCAGAGTCCAGTACACGGGCTGCAACCACTCTTGATCTGCCCACGCAGCTACATAGAAGATGTTTGACGCAATCTGTGACGCTGTGTAGTTCGGAGTTGTCCCATGGAAGCCTGGCGCGAGTGCGGAAAGATGCCCAAGCACTATCACCAAAATGATGCTCATAATGTATGGCATCTCTATCCGCACAAGGCGCCTCGAAATAAAGCTCGCAAACGCGCTTGCCGAATAGGTTTCGTAGGTCGTCGAAATCGAATAAGGGATGACGAACCCTGAGATAACGAAAAAGACTTCGACCCCCAGCCAACCATATGATCCGCTAACTCGGACTCCGTCGGTCCATTGATTCGTAAGATGAAACCATGCAACCGCAAGCGATGCCAATCCTCGCAGGTAGTGAATTACCTCTATGCGTCTTGGCGTACCAGACAACGATCGGCTTTGAACATCCATTTTTGACGCACATTTCCCACTTTGGCAATTCAAAGTGTCGTCAATCGCTTACGATTGTGAGTCAGTTTGTGACTGCGGAGGGTTCTGGTAATTGTTGTAACTATAATGCCCGTAATACGAATACCCGTCATCGAACGTACTACGACTCACCTGATTGAGGACGACGCCGATGATGTTAGCGTGGACGCGGCGGAGCGCGCCTACTACTTCCGCTACGGCGCCGCGTTTCGTTTTTCCGGCAATCGTGGTGACAAGTACTCCGTCAGCGGCGGAGGCCATCTGAAGGCATTCCGCGAAGCCTAGCAAGGGTGGCGCATCCATGATCACGAGGTCGTATTCCTTGGCGAACTCGTCGAGCAACGTCGCAACTCGGGGACCGATCAAGTCCGAGGCTCGGTGAGAGCCGAGTCCTGCGGGAAGCAGGCCAAGATTCGGTTTATCCGGAATCGGCAGGACAACATCCTGCCAGCGCAGTTCGCCGTTGAGCACATTTGAAAGTCCTTCACGCGGTGTTAATCCGAATTTGGAGCTAAGGCTCGGTCGGCGGAGGTCGCCGTCGACAAGGAGGGTCTTTTTTCCGCGGTCGGCGATTGCAACGCCGAGGTGGGCTGCCAGCGTAGTTTTTCCTTCACCCGGGACGGCGCTGGTAAGAACGATCGAGTGCAACATGCCTTCGACATCGGAAAGCAGGATTGTGTTTCGGAGCGTGCGGATGGCCTCGTCGAAACTGGATACCGTACGGTAGTAGTCCTTTTGGCGTCCGCTTTCGAAAGACGTAGGAATAACAAACGGCGCCGCGGACGGCTTTACCGGACGCGGCAACTGTGCGGCGTCGCGGTCTGCGGGCATCGTGGCAATCACATCTGCGCCAAGGAAAAGGCCAGCCTCCTTGGGGTCGCGAAGAGTGTTATCGAGCGAGTCCAGCAAGATTGCCGTCCCAACCGCCAACAGCAGGGAGAACACTAGCGCCAACTCGATATTGCGCCGTTTATTGGGATACACGGGCGTTGGGGAGGGACGTGCGAAATCGGCGATGCGAATATTGTTGTTCCGGAAACCAGCGTTGATGTCGCCTTCGCGGATCTTCTTGATCAATTCGTCGTAAAGGGCCTTGTCGGTATCTGCTTCCTGTTTCAGGCGTAGATATTGGAACGATTTTCCGTTGATGTTGTCCCACTCCGCCTTCGTTTCAGCTACGGCTGCTTGAAGCATCTGCTCACGGCCTCGACTCTCTTTGACTTGAGCATCGATGCTGGCGGTGAGATCTTGCCGGGCATTGTTTAGCTCCATTTGCACTTCGGCAACTTCGCCGGCCGCCTTGCGGTACTCGGGATGATTCGATCCGTAAGTGGCCTTCACCAACGCAAATCGCTGTCGGGCTTGATTCAGGGCATCGGTAAGACCTGAGAGCGAACTTCCTTGCGGAGCTGACTGCGTATTCCCTCCCAACGTGGCTTGAGCCGCCTCGATGGAGCCGGATTGAAGCGCATTCCAGGCAGCCTCAGCGCGAATTCTGTCAGCTTGCGCAGTCGTGTATTCCGTATTCAACTGCAGCAGACGCGCAGAGAGGATGTTCGTCTTCTCGTCGGGATTAACGACGTCCAGATCCTTCTGGTATTGGGCTAACGCCAAACTTGATTGCTCCATCTTCGCCTTGAGCTCATCGAGCTGTTTCTCCATGAAATCTGACAGCCCGAGGGAGGATCGAATACGCAAGTTGTATGTATAGGTCAGATAGGAGTTTGCAACGCTATTCGCTACATCTGCCGCGAGAGCCGTATTCGGAGAACGATAGCTTATTTGCAGGAGATACGTGCTGGGTGGGCGAGTCACTTTGAGCTGGCCTAGAGTTACAGGCGCTGCAACGGCTTGCTGCGCCTTCGTCGGATCCGAGCCCTGTGGCTGGCCTTCGCGGCCCAGAAGGTGGAACTGCTCGGCGACAGGGCGCAGCACGGCGTCCGATCCGATGAGCTTGATTTGCGTGGCAAGGAACTGGTCGGCGTCCATTTGCGCGTAGGCTTGCGCCGAGCTGTCGCCGACGACCTGGGTAGGCGCCTGAAGGTCAACATCGATCGTCGCCGTCGATTCGTAAATTGGCTTCAATCTAGCCGAGACTATAAACGTGATAAGCACACAGGCTGCCACGAACGCGACGATTTCCCATCGGTGTCGCCTGATAATCCAGAGATAGTGCGACAGCGGCACAGTGGAGCCAGACGATTCAACGTTCTCCTGATCGGGAACTGGGGCGAAGTAGACAGGAACCGCCTGGCTCGAAAGTGATTCTGGAGTGTGCACGTCTGTGACTTTAAAATGTTGACGCATAGATCCCTTCCAGATGGTCTATCGAGTTGCAATATAGAGCATTGTGGTTCCGAGCGCGGCAGCGATGGGAATCGATGTTTCTAGAACCCGGAGGGCAACGCGACGTCCGGTTGCTTCCGGAATATACAAGATGTCGTTGGCCATCAACGCAACATCCGGTGACTTTCTGTCGATGATTTTCTTTAGCGGGACTTTGATCTCGTTCCGCCCAGCGGTACCAGCCTCTGTGCGGTAGATGTACGCCTCGTGACCAGGATGATCATCTAATCCTGACGAGAGTGTAAGTGCGACCATGATGTTGGTTTGAGGATCATCTGTGAGGTAGAAGAAACCAGGCTTCTTGACGTCTCCAAAGACGTATACCTTGCCGGCTTCCGGAACGCGGATTTCGTCTCCGCCTTGCAGGTTTAAGTTCAGAGATGAATCCGCTTCATTGAGGAGTCCACGAACGGGTATGCGCTGAATCAGTGTTGCTGCTTTGCCATCAGCTCCTGTCCCATGATGGCTGACGAGGATTTCGGGCCCGGCGTTGTCGGCCAGTCCCTGGGCCCTCGATAGAGCATCGAGAAGGGACACATTTCCCATGGCCTGGAATGTCACGGGTGATTTGACTGCGCCTACAACCGAAATCGGCCGGCTTTGGTACTCCATGATAGTGACGCTAACCACCGGGTCTACAAGTATCTGGTGCTCTGTCAGTGCGGTCGCTATAGCATTTTCCAATTCTTCAGGATAGAGGCCAGCCGCATAGATATGCTGCTTTATCATCGGCAGCCGGATAGCGCCCTCTGCACTCACACGGACTGTGCGAGTTAATTCGGGAGAGTCGTAAATAGTTACGCCTATCAGGTCATTGGGACCGATCTTGGCCACAGGAAGGTTCGGGATTTCGCTGATGCTGGTTGCCCCAACTCCCCCAGAATTCCCCGAACCAGCCTGTTGGGCAGGAAGAGCGAGCCCTGCAGTTAGCGCGAGAACAACAAATACCATACCTCTCATATTTGCTCCGTGGATCTTCTGTTGACGAGCGATAGCGTAAGGGTCTGAATTGAGTACCAGCGCGGGACCGATCTCATGACGAGTCCTGCGGCGTGCGCAGATGAATCGATACATCGAACACGGCCAACGCAGACGGGATTCGCTCTTTTAACCAGTGAGCTGGGGCTGAAAAGTGATTCTGATCCAATTAACAACATACTGCGGCCGAAGCGCTCAGACCGGATTCTCTCAGAACCATGCTGAACCGCCGTTCAACTTTCAACTTGAACTGAGGTCCCCTTTGACTTCTGCCTTGAGGGCGCTGAATTCTGCCGCAAGCTGGTCGATTCGTTGGCCGATGCTTTGGATTTGAGCGCGCAACTCATCTCCGTGAGGCACGTGGCCACCACCATGATCTGCATCGCGGAGAACGGTTTCCATGGCGTCACGAGCCAAGTCCGATACACTCCGGACTCCGGACGCCAGGCAGACTCTCTTAAGAGCGGAATACTCCTCTTCCGAGAGCCGCACACTGATCATGCGCGAGCGAGGTTTGAATACTGTCATGTGAGTTTGGCTTCCGGCGGCGACGCCAAGTTTGATCTCGTGGGAGGAGCGCGGATGATGATATTCGGAAAAGGTTTGAATAAGATAAGAAGACAGGGCGATTCAAGGCAGGCTTCGCCCCCTTCACTTACAGGCTCGGAGAGCAACTGAAGAGAAAAACAAATAAGTTACAGCTATAAACCTGTTTTGCGTTCGCGCAATGTGAGCGCATCACCTAAAGTTACTTGGGCACTTACTGCAATTGATAACAAGGACTGTAGCATCCTGATATGAGATTTGCAAGACAGAAGCGTGACAATTGCATGACATGATCTAAATAAATGGAAGTGTTTAGAAATCATACACCTCGGCCTCAAACGCAGCTATCTTCTCACAAGGAATCCGTCATACGTTTTACACTTACTTGACAAGAAATACGCCTCAAAATTACCGGGCAAGAGTCAATAATCAAGGCAGCTGAATCAAGAGTGTGCAGTCAGGTTTCATGAGTTTGAATCATGCCCACCCACGCAGCCTATAGATCCAAATGCCGATCCACTCATGTATCGCATGTTCCGAATCAGCCAAAGCTGCTGACGCAGGAACCCAGTCGAACACCGGAGACTCTTCTTCCCAGCCTGTTGTAAAGTCCGCAGGAACCGCTTCAACTTCGAAACCGGCCTTCCGAAACGTCGCAGCCGCGCGAGGCATGTGAGTTGCCGATGTGACCAGGATGATGTGCTGAATGCCCCTCGGTGCAAGAAGTTGGCGCGAAAAGAGGGCATTCTCATGCGAGTTAACTGACCGGTCCTCAACGAGAATTGCAGACCCGGGGAGTCCCCACTCTTCGAGCAAAGCTTTCATTTCATCGGCCTCATGGAGGCTGCGTGCCTTCGAAAGTAAAGGGCTGTCGCCGCCGCTCACTTCCACTAAAGGCGCCTTGCCGGCACGATACAAACGCAAGGCGACAAGTAAGCGATCAGACGAATTCGTAATGCCGCTGGAGTGGTGCGAACCGCCTGGCATCTTCAGTGAGCCGCCAAGCACAACGATTGCCTGAGCTTGGTTAATTCCGTCGATGCCTTCGTCCGGGTGCTGTTTTTCGAGGGACTTGAGCAGCCATATCGAGGTCATCGGGCAGGACAGGAAGAAAAGAAGCACGATTGCCGAGACATAGAGGGAATGGAAGAGCTTCGGATGGCGCTTTCGAATGATGAAGGCGGAAATGAGCAGGATGAAAACGATGGCCACAGGATCGACCACAAGCGAAAACAGCTTGCTCACAAGACTGTACATAGCCGCAGCCCCAATCATAAGGCAAGCCATTCGGGTGGAATCTGAAGCATCGCTGAAAGGCTGAATGCTGAGACTTCAAGAGGGTAGAGGCAAGAATCTAATCTCGTATTGGAGTCTTAACCATGATGATCACACGAGTCGTCTTCGAAGCCCGGTTCTGATCGCACACACCTACCGCCTTAGAGAAGACCGGGCACTAGAACATTGACTAGCGGCTTGCGGGAGACGAATTTTGATTCGAAAGAGCGATTCCCGCGCCCGCGCCCGCTGCAATAGCCACTCCGGCGATGATCCACTTCTTCTTGGAACTCATCGAAGTGGGGCCGTTGACGTCCATGGTCTTCACACAAAGCATTGCGCCACTTCCTCCCGCGGCGCCGCCCTGCAGAGTACCCGTGACAACAACTTTGTCACCCACAAAGCTATGAGCGTCTTTACAGGTGAGGATATATCTCACGTTGGAATCAGTTGTCAGATAGTAGGTGCCGTTATCAAACGTGACGAGGCCGACTCCCGCGAAATCTGACGAGTTTGCCTCTGCCTGCATCGCGAATGAGAACGAATGCCCAGGAAGAATATTGGCAAGCATAATGCCGCTGTCGTTGGTCACGCCGAAGCTGCCATCCAGAGATGCTACTTCAATCGTGTTTCCAGGTTCCATTGAAACCACGCCACGGGAATGAGGTGCGCCGGCCACAACATGCAGACCATTGGCCTGCAGTTGAAATTTCCCCGATGACATCAGCTCGCCTTGCCCCTGCTGAAGGACAATGTGGTCGCTGTACAACGTGCCGCGAGACGCCGCCGACAGGGTAATCTCTACGCCCTTGTTTAAGCGCAGATCCGCGGAGGCTTGGCTGGTCTCAATAACTGAACCGTCGAAGAGGCTTGCATTTCCCTTCACGCTGTAGTTATCTACGCGCATATCTCCGCGCGCGCTCGCAGTTCCGATCGAAACAGTACCAGCGTCCGCATATGACAAGAAACAAAGCAGAACCGCCACAACTTGGAGTTTCTTGAACATCGCTCGCCCTCGCTGTTGGTGCACAGACGTAACCTGCCTGCCCTCTCTCCTTATACCCCAGAATGGTGAGAACTGCAATGAATTGATTCTTTTGAAATCAGCGATATATGTATTACCTACGTAATACCTTTTAGTCGCAGCCACGCCTGACGGATGAGTATGGCGCGCTATAGGCAAGTGATCAAAGCCTTGCCTAAACAGTAACGAACCCGAATCGCCTCGATAGCCGTGTGGGTTATAAAGAGATCCGCGGAAGCGTGCTGTCGCCGCCCTTCGATGGACCCAGTTGAAATGCTATGCTGCGATCTAGCTTCCATGATGCCCTTTCGTAGATCAGCCGGAACCGCCCTGCATATTGTCGTTGCGGCAACCTGCTGTTTAGGCATCTGGGATTCGCTCCAGTTGGCGAGGGCGGACCATTACTTCCGAAAAGATACTGACCAGTCCATCCGAATGGCCATTCGGATGGTTCCCGACGGCTGGCCCTATTACATGCGCCTGGCTCAATACGAGAGGGCCAACGCCAGGGAACTGCTCAGTACGTCGTTGAAACTCAATCCGTACGACGCCCAGGCGAACATTGAACTGGGCCTGCAGTACGAAGCCGACGGAGATTACGCGCGGGCACAGAAGCAATTGCTCCAGGCGTACAACATCGATCACACCTACCTACCTCGATGGACGCTGGCGAATTACTACTTTCGCCGGGGAAATATGCCGGAATTTTGGGCCTGGGCGAGGAGTGCCGCGGCCATGCCCTCCGACGATATTGGCGGACTTCTTGAGCTATGCTGGCGTGCCGCACCTGATCCAGCGGTAGTCACTGGGGCAATATTGAATGAGAAACCCGAATTTCTCCGCCAATACATCAACTATCTGGTTGCAAAGAACGAACCACGAGCCGCTGCAGAGATCGCGCCACATCTGATTCGAGCAGGTGATCCGCAATCGGATCTTCCGGTTCTGTTCGGTGTCGTAAACCGCCTGATCCAAACGAGTGAAGCCAGATCGGCCGATACCCTATGGCGTCTGCTTATCGGCAATCATTGGGTGGTTGCCGATTCTTCTATACCGAACAATGACCGCTTCGCTCGAACTCCTCTTCCAGTTGGCTTTGACTGGTCCATCCCTGAGTACACCGGGTTGCATTCGTGGCCTGGCGTTTCCGGGTTAGAAACGGAATTTGCCGGCACCGAACCGGAAAACTGCGTTATCGCTGAACAGTATGTAGTTCTCTCGCCAGGCAACTACCAGTTCAACTACAGCTATCGAACATCCGAAATTCCGAAAGGAGCAGGCATTCAATGGCAAGTTCTGGACCCCGGATCCCAGTTGGCAATTGCTGAATCTTCGGACCTGTCCAGTAACGAAATGAAACAGTCAGTGCTGAGTTTTACAGTTCCGCCTGGAATGTCGCTGCTGTCGCTGCGCCTCACTTATAAACGACCACTCGGCATGGTTCGAGTTTCAGGCGCACTTCGTATGCAATCGGTCCAAATTCAACGCCAATAGACAGGATTATTCGCAGTTCCAATTAAACCTTGAGCTCTCCGAAGCATAGTTATCCATTGCATATGCCTGATTCGCGCCGACTCAGGCCGGCCTAAACGATTCAGCTTTGCGGAAGGTCGATTGCTTGATCGTCTGTTGATCCGCATCGCCTGAAAGCCGCACCGTATAAAGCAGTGCAAGCAACAGGAACATCCATCCCGACACTGCCGGACGCGGAAATGGAAAATCCACGCACGCATGCAGCATGATCGAGACCAAGCCAAGTCCCCATGGATTGCGAATAGCTGCCGGAACCGCAGCGGCAAACGGAATCAGCAATAGGAGCAAGAACGGAATTCCACCGTCCGCCGCAAATTCGGCCCAATCGTTGTGTGTGTGGTTCGCATAGAAAGGGTAATCCTTGATCGCATAGCGCTGGTAAACTGCAGGAAACGTGTCGAGCCCGTAACCAGTGAATGGCCGCTGCTTTGCCATATCTACCGCGGCAAGCATGAACTCTTTACGAACTAGGTATGGATCGTTTTGTTGAAAGCGCACCCAAACGCGGTCCCACCCGACCGCGAACGTAAACGCCGCTGCCAGCACCGGGACCATCAGGACCATCGAAACGGTAGAGCGGCTCGGCATGCCCGTCTCGGGGTCGCGCAATCTCACCAGCCCCATCACCATAATCGCGAGCACCTCTGCGGTACAGAGCGCCGCACCTGCTCGCGATGCCGATCCGATAACCGAACCGTACAAAAGCCCGCCCGACAGCACATACCACCACGACCGCCAGCCTTCACGCAGCGCGCGCCAGAGAGCGATCGGAAGCGCCAGTTCAACGAATTGTGCGTAGTTGTTGTACGAAGGGAAGCTCGCGTAAACATCGGGATACCCCGAATCAAAAATCCACAGGACCTTGCCTTCAGAAGTGAATAACTGCGTAAGGCACAGAATTGCCATCGCCGTTGCGAAGACCAGGAACGCGCTCAAGAGGTTGCGTCGGGCAGTTCGGGTTCTGGCCGCCACCTGGGTCAGAAAAAACACGCCAGCCAAAGCTCCCCAACGCATGACCGCCGCGCGAGTTTCAAAGATTGAGGAAGTAGTGTGGGCAATGATCTGCAACAAACCCCACAGCGGGACCAAATATACGAAATATGCTGGCCAGTCCCGGGCAATCTGATCATTGCCGCGGCGAATTCCGGCGATCATATAAACGCCAAGAAGAGCGAAGATCCCAATCTGGAATGACTGGAGCGCCCACGCCTCGCGCACAAATACGGTTGCTGTGCCGTAGATCAGCAGAAGAAAAAGGCAGACGCCAACGACCTTCGATGTGGGGCGAAAGGAAGTATCAGCCGGGCTTACCTTCCCGGCATCGGCAATGAAGGGCACGACGGGCAATGCGTCTATTGTACGGCACGTTTGTAATCGGGCCGAAGGGTGAACTGCGCGCCACCGTTCGCTCCTTAGAACGACTAAGAATGCTAACCATATTGGCTTGTACAAGCCCCCGATTCGATCGCAGGATCGATTTCAATCCCAAATGAGCAAGCGCTAAGAATCAACTCGAATTGCCGTCTGATTCTCGCGCAAGATTCTGTCGATAAGTTCTCCAGGCGCAAATGGAGCGCCAATGGAGGACAAATGACCAAGCTATACGCTGCGATGGTAAGCTTGTCTCTCGCTTGGAGCGTGCCTATATGCTCGGCGCAGAACGCCGGGATTCCTTTCAAACAAATTGAGCGCGACGCACAAGTGTCCGCCAACCTCTTAGTCCCCGATGCCGAAGCGGCAGTGAGTCGCTCGAACGAGGCATATTCCTTTCCATCTGCTTTTTCCGGTTCTATCTACGTTCAACCTACTTACAAGCCGCCGCGCATACTCGATTCAAAGTTCTTCCTCGTAAATGGACTGCATTTAGGTCTGGCGGCGCTCGACGTTGGCCTGACGCAGCACTGCATTGCAAATCATCACTGCAGGGAAGGGAATCCGCTCATGCCTTCGTCATTTGCCGGACAGTTTGCCGTCGACTCAGCTTTCGTAAGTACCGGCGCCTTCGTAAGCTACCGTCTGAAAAAACAGAACAGCAAGTTATGGTGGCTATCTCCCGTAATAGGGATCAGCGCCCACACCGCAGGTGCAGTAACCGGTTTTCTCAACCGCTAGTGGTCCGATTCGATTCGATGGTGTATAGACGGAAATAGATATAGTTTGAAAGACCGGAAGATGCATTACCCTTGCGTCTTCCGGTTATGTTGCAGGCCATCGTCCGTTCACTAAAACCGTCGTTGGATTCTGAAGTGCGCCCGAAGAACGGCCCTTGACAGTGCGGGCTGTCGGCGTGAGAATGTGACTGACGGTCAACAATGTCTAGCATTCGTATATGAGCAAAAGTCAACAAACAACATGGGCCAGGAGGCCAGCCAGGGCAAGGCCCGCGGTCGCCCCGATTTCCCCTGCAGACGCACCCGCTTTAGGCAGGCGCGAGCGGCGCGCCGCCGAAACCCGTCTGCGGCTTTTCCGTTGCGCACTCGCACTGATTGCCGAGCATGGATTGTCCAATGTGACGGTAGAAGACATTACCGAGGCTGCCGACGTTGGTAAGGGAACATTCTTCAACTACTTCGACAGCAAGGACCACGTCCTCGGAGTGATGGCGGAGATCCAGATTGGCAAAATACGGGATGCGAGGTCCAGATTCTCCCACGGCAAACTGAGCATCCAGGCCACCTTGCGGCAACTCGCGCAACAGCTTGCTGAAGAGCCGGGGCGCAGTCCGGCGCTGGCCCGCGCTCTCCTCTCGTCCTTCCTCGGCAGCGTGAGCGTGCGCGAAATCGTGAAACGAACCATGCATGAGGGCCGTAAGACGGTAGGGGAGCTGATTTCCGCCGGCCAGGAGCGCGGCGAAATTAATCCCAAATTGAAGAAGGAGAAGGCCGCCATGCAATTTCTTCAGGCAATCATGGGAACCGTCTTGATCTGGTCGCTCCACGAAACCCCTGCGCTCAATACGTGGGTCGAAGACAGCTTTCAGCATTTCTGGAGATCGATCTCCGTCTCCGGTGGGGAGCAGGAACCATGAAACCCAGTTCATACAAAACCGCTGTTTTGCTATTTGTGATCGCGATCCTAAGTGTCGGCTTCCCTTTATCGTCGCCCGCGCAGCAGGAGACCGCCTACAAGCTCACCCTGCAGGACGCGATTCAGAAAGCGTTACAGGCCAACCTCAATGTACTGCTCGCCCAATCGCGCGTCGACGAATCTGAAGGCGCACGCGAGCGAAGCATGTCGGCCGCGTTGCTTCCCCGCATAAACGCTCAGACCTATGCCAACGTGCAGAACCGCAATCTGCGTGCCTTCGGCATTTCAGTACCTGGCCTCCCTTTGCCGGCAGTAGTCGGGCCTTTCTCAAATTACGACGCCAGAATTTACGCGCAACAGAACATCCTCGATCTTGCTACTTACCGCACGTTCAAGGCCAGCGAGAGCGCCCTTGAAGCAGGCAAGCTTGACCAGCGTGATGCGCGCGATCTGATCGTACGTGTAACGGCGGCACTCTATCTGAACGCGCAAACCGCCGCATCCCGGGTAGACGCCGCCCAGTCGCGTGTCAATGACTCCAACGCGCTGCTCAAGTTGGCGACAGACAAGCATGACGCAGGTACGGCCACCGGCGTTGATGTGTTGCGCGCCCAGGTGCAGCTGGCCAACGAGAAACAGTCATTGCTGGTCGCGCAGAACGATCTGAAGCAGGCGTTCCTCACGTTGGCGCGCAACATGGGCATCAGTCCGGGTACGAATCTGGAATTGGCTGAACCGCTGCAGTACCGAGCACTGGCGCAGCCGCAGCCCGACGCCCTTCTCCCGCCAGCGTTGCAGGCCCGCGCAGATTACTTGTCGCTCGCCAAGCAACGCGAGACCCTTCTCGAGCAGCAGCGCGCCAACCGTGCTCGTTATTACCCCAGGGTCAGCCTTAACGGAAATATTGGCGAGCTTGGCCGCAGCATCGGCGGAATGACGACCACCGGCATGATTCAGGGACAGGTGGATTTCACCGTATTCGATCGCGATCGCAGCGGCGAGGCCATGCAACTCGCAAGCCGCATCAAGCGGGTCGATGCCCAAATCGCCGATCTGCAACGCGGCGTGGATCAGGATATCCGCCAGGCGCTGTTGAATCTCGACTCTGCTGGTCAGCAGGTGGATGTTGCCGAACAGGGTCAGCAACTCGCACGGCGCGAACTCACCTTGGCACAGGATCGCTTTCAGGCCGGTACCGCGAACAACGTCGAGATCGTAACCGCACAGGACGAATTGGCCCGCGCGGAAGAGAACTACATAGTGGCCGTCACCAGGCACGTGGATGCGAAATGCTCTCTCGCTCGCGCCCTTGGCGATACCGAAAAGAACCTTCAGCAGTTTTTAGGGAATTGACCGTCACCCAGCCAACGCGCAATGCCGGAAAATCCCGAGGGATAGATGCAATGAAACGACTGATACCGATCGCCATTTTGCTGGTTGCGGCCATTGCCGCCGGAATCTATTTTTATCCTCGCTGGAAGGCAAAGCCGGCGCCCACTAATGAGATCATGCTCTCCGGCAACATCGAAGCGCACGAGAGTCTGCTGAGCTTCAAGGTGCCGGGCCGCATCATCGACCTGCCCATCGAAGAGGGCCAGCAGGTAAAGCAAAATGACCTGCTTGCCCGCCTTGAAGATTCAGACTTCAAGCAGAAGGTCCGCATCGATGAAGCCAGCGTTGCCGTCAGACAATCCAATCTTGCACTCGCCATGGCGGGTACGCGCGAGCAGGAGATCAAGGCCCTGCAGCAGTCGGTTCTCGACGCCCAGGCCGATGCAGCTCTCAAGAAGACCGACAGCGATCGCGCTCAGCAATTGTTCAGCAAAGACGAACTGTCGGCACAGGATCGCGACCGTGCTGCCACTGCATTCAAGCGAACTGAAGCCACATTAAAGGCCGCACAGCAGCGCGTAAGCGAAGCCGAGGAAGGCTCTCGCAAGGAAGACATTGCCATTGCACGCGCAAATCTCGAACAGGCAAAAGCCAGCCTCGGTCTTTCGCGCATCAACGCTAGCTACACAACATTGCGTGCTCCTGTGGCTGGTGTCGTCACCGTTAGACAGGCGGAACTTGGAGAAGTTGTCGCGCCCGGTTCTCCCGTCGTTTCCGTAGCGGATCTCGATCACATCTGGCTCCGCTCCTACATCGCTGAAACGGATCTTGGCCGCATTCATTGGGGCCAGGACGCAACCGTCACGACTGATACTTATCCCGGTATGCAATATCACGGCCGCATCTCGTTTATCGCGCCCAACGCCGAATTCACTCCAAAAAGCGTTCAGACCTACAAGGAGCGGGTGACGCTCGTCTATCGCATCAAGATTGACATCGACAATCCGAACCACGAGCTCAAACCCGGCATGCCCGCCGATGCCCACCTGCAACTCGCTCCGACTTCAAACGCAAACCATCAGCCTGCAGCCACGGCAAAGTAATGACGGATTCGCGCCAATACGAAAGCACTGTCGCCATCAAGGCGGAAGGGCTTAGCAAGAGCTTTCCCGGAGTGCGCGCGGTCGACGGCATCAGCTTCGACGTGCGCGCTGGCGAAATCTTCGGCCTCGTAGGTCCAGACGGAGCGGGGAAGACTACGACCCTGCGTATGCTCGCCGGAATCATGCCTCCGGACGCAGGTCGCGCGACCGTAGCGGGCTGCGACGTCGTGCGCGATCCCGAGCGTGCAAAACACGATCTCAGCTACATGCCGCAACGCTTCGGTCTCTACGAAGATCTCACCGTCGACGAGAATATCCGCTTCTATGCCGATCTGTTCGGCGCCCCAAAGGCAGAGCGCAGAGACCGGTCTGCGCAGCTATTGCAGGCAGCTGGAATGGCCGAATTTCACTCGCGGCTGGCAGGCAAACTCTCCGGCGGAATGAAGCAGAAACTCTGCCTCGTCTGTGCCCTTATTCATCGGCCCAAAGTCATCCTGCTCGACGAGCCGACCACAGGCGTTGATCCGGTTTCAAGGCGCGATTTCTGGCGCATCCTCTACGAGTTGATAGCGGAGGGCGTCGCAATCCTCACCTCCACTGCGTATCTTGACGAAGCCGAACGCTGTCATCGAGTCGCGCTCATGCACCAGGGCAAGCTGTTGTTTTGCGACACGCCTGCAAACCTCAAATCGCGCATGGGCAAAGACGTGTTGGCCGTTAGCGCCGCCGAGCCGCGTCCCGTGCGCGACGCGCTCGAACATGCGGACGGGATCTCAAGCCTGGTGCTGACCGGCGACGGCGTGCACGTGGTTGTCGACGATGCAAAGCGAAGAATTCCCGAACTCGAAACGCGCCTCAGGAACGCTGGTGCGAGCTTCGACGCAATCCAGAAAGTAGCGCCAACCATCGAAGATCTTTTTGTCGATGCCGTCTCCAGTGGAGGGCAGCAACATGGTTGAGGCGGCAGATTCAGTTGTGGTTGAAAAGCTCGTAAAGCGCTTCGGCGATTTTGTGGCCGTGGACAGCATCAGTCTCGCAGTCCGCAAGGGCGAGGTCTTCGGCTTTCTCGGACCCAACGGCGCCGGCAAATCCACCACAATCCGCATGCTCTGCGGTCTCTTGAAGCCAACCGCGGGCCGCGCTGAAGTTGCAGGTTTTGACGTGGCGCGAAAGCCGGAATCCGTGCGGCAGAACATCGGCTACATGTCGCAAAAGTTCTCGCTCTACAACGATCTGAAAGTCATCGAAAACCTGCGCCTCTTCGCCGGACTCTACAGCGTACCTGCCTCCGTCCTGAAGGACCGCATTGAGTGGGCACTAACGATGTCGAACCTCAAAGGGCAGGAGGATCTAATTACTGGCACGCTGCCCGGCGGATGGAAACAGCGGCTTGCATTGGGTTGCGCGGTACTCCATCAGCCGCCCATTCTGTTTCTCGATGAGCCAACGTCAGGCGTCGATCCGATTTCCCGCCGCCAGTTCTGGGACCTGATTCACCACATGGCTGCGGAAGGCGTAACGGTGTTCGTAACCACGCACTACATGGAAGAGGCAGAGTACTGCAATCGCTTGGCGCTCATTTTTCGCGGCAAGATGGTCGCGCTCGGCACACCCACTGAGCTCAAGCACAATGCAATGAAGGGCGAGTTGTTGCTGGTGGAGTGCGAGCCTTTGGGCGACGCCATGGAAGCACTGCAAACAACTCCAGGCGTTATGGACGCGGCAGTCTTCGGAAACGCTTTGCACCTGGTCGTCGAAAACGCGGCGACAGCCGAACCAAACATCCGGGCCCGCCTGGACCAGAAGGGGGTCAAAGTCAGCAGTATTGCTCCCATTCGCCCAACGCTTGAAGACGCATTCGTGGCGCTCACGACCTCGCGCGGAGCAGAGGAGCGCATGCAATGAGCCTCACCCGCCTTCTTGCAGTTGCGAAGAAAGAGCTTCTGCACATCGTGCGCGACACACGCAGTCTCGGCATCGTCGTCATCATGCCGGTAGCGTTAATGCTGCTCTTCGGCTATGGAGTCAATCTCGATCTAAAAAGAATTCCAATCTACGTCTACGATCAGGACGGCAGTCAGCAAAGCCAGGACCTGCTCAAGCGATTCCAGGCCAGTGAATACTTTCACATCGTGCGCGCCGTCAACAATAACGCTGAAATTGCGCGCGCTCTCGATTCGGGCGAGGCTCGCATGGGTTTCGTTGTCCCGTGGGATTTCTCGCGCCGGCTCAGCCAGGGCGGCTCTGTAAACGTCCAGGCGCTTGTCGACGCAACCGACAACAATACGGCCAATGTACTAATGGGCTACACGCAGGCTGTGGTGCAGGGATATTCAGCCGACGTTCAGCTCGACTGGCTCCAGGCGCGTGGCCAATCCGTCCAGCCCGCTCCGCTGAGCATACAAACCCGCACCTGGTACAACGAGGATCTTGAAAGCAGCGCCTTCATCATCCCCGGTGTTCTCGCCCTCGTCATGTCGGTCATCGGCGCATTCCTCACCTCGCTCACCATTGCGCGGGAGTGGGAGCGCGGCTCGATGGAGCAGTTGATCTCAACGCCGTTGACGGCCATGGAGATCATGCTCGGCAAGCTCGCCCCCTATTTCGTGCTTGGAATGCTCGACGTTGCCGTGTGCGTTGTGCTCGCAGTTGGATGGTTCCACGTGCCCTTCCGCGGTTCCTACCTCACTCTCGCTGTCTGCTCTGCGCTGTTCCTCGTTGTCGTGCTTTCGCTCGGCTTCTTCATCTCCGTCGTTGCGAAAAGTCAACTTGCAGCGAGCCAGGTGTCGCTCATCATCACCTTTCTTCCAGCGTTCCTGTTGTCTGGATTTCTTTTCGCCATCGAGCAGATGCCTATTGCACTTCAATGGATCACGCGAATCTTCCCGGCACGCTACTATGTGTCGATTCTCAAGAAAATATTTCTCAAAGGAACGCCGGTGGCCATGCTCGGCTCTGACCTTTGGCCGCTCGTCGCATTCGCACTACTGCTCGCGCTGATTGCTACGCGCAGTTTCCACAAACGCCTGGAGTAAAGGAGACACAATGTTTGGCCGCCTGAAGCAAATGTTGATCAAGGAACTGATCCAGGTTTTGCGCGACAAGCGTACGCGCTTGATCCTGATCGTTCCTCCGATCATACAGATGCTTGTGTTCGGATACGCGGCCAACTTCGACATCCGCAATGTCTCAACCGCCATCGTGGATCTCGACAACTCCCAGCAGAGCAGGGAACTCGTCTCACGCTTCACATCGAGCCCCTACTTCAACGTGCAACATCAACTGAGTGATGCGCGAGAAGCTCACAACCTCATCGAAAACGGCGACACCACACTCGCGCTCGAAATCGATGCCGGCTTTGCGCAGAAACTTGAGAAGGGCCAGACCGCGCCCGTACAGGTGATCGTCGACGCCACCAACTCGAATACCGCGCTGATTGCATCTGCGTACGTCTCGCAGGTAGCCTTGGGGTTCGCGCAGCAAATGCAGCACGACCGCATCTATCGCATTGCGCCGCAACTGATCGAGCAGCTTCCGTCGGTCCAGTTGCAGCAGCGCCCCTGGTACAACCCTGACCTGAGCAGCCGCTGGTTCTTTGTTCCAGGCGTGATCGGCAGTCTGACTACGCTGCTGGTCATTACACTCACGTCGTTCGCCGTTGTGCGCGAGCGCGAAATCGGCACGCTCGAACAGATCATGGTCACGCCCATCCGCCCCGTAGAGTTCATCCTGGGCAAAACGCTGCCGTTCTTTCTCATCGGCCTGTTCGACGCGTTGCTAATCGGCATCGTCGGCACGTTCTGGTTTCAGATTCCTTTTCGCGGCCATGTCTTCCGTGCTTCTGATCGGAGCCGTGCTTTTCCTCGTCTGCATGCTCGGTATTGCACTGCTCATCTCCACCGTTTCCTCCACGCAACAGCAGGCCATGGTGACGTCATTCTTCGTCATCATGCCCACCATCACATTCTCTGGCTTTGGATTTCCAATCAGCGCAATGCCACAGTGGATGCAGGACCTCAGTTATGCAATCCCACTGCGCTATTTTCTGATTGTTCTGCGAGGTACTTACCTTAAAGGTGTTGGAATGGACGTTCTGTGGCCGCAGATGGCTGCGATGGCCGGCATTGGATTAGGTTTGCTGACCCTTGCCATCATGCGTTTCCACAAAGCGCTTGACTAAGTCGGAAAAGTTACCGAAGCTCGCCCTTTTCGCACAGTTGTGGCTCGCTGGTGCAAATTTCTTGTAGCACATCAAGCAGACGCCGCGGGTCGAAGTTGGATACGTGATACTGCTCCTTTCCGCAGGGGGCGTTCCCTCCAGGCGATACAGTTACGATCGGGATATCTGCACGCACTCTTAGCATCTCGTCAATAAACTGTTCGCATTTTCTGCGGCCCAATTCAGTGTCAATGACTACACCATCAACGTTTGGAAAGCGCGAAAGCGTTTCGAGCGCCTCGTCAGGGCTGTAAGCTGTGATGACGTTCAGCTTTGCCGTTTCAATGACCAATTTGCGAGTGGAAATACTGCCCAGGTACTCTTGATCCAGGACTAGAAAGCAAGGTCGCATTACAACTCCCATCTGTCCGGCAATCTTGCCGGACCTCATTTCTAGATGCGACTAATTTCTAGTGAGATTGCCGGCAACCCCAACTTTATTCCGACGCAAAGGTTGCCTGTACCCGCAACAAACTCCGTCGCCGCGGGCTCTTGAAGATAAGTGATTTCTTCTTAATGAATCGTCTTGGATCGTCGCTGCATATAGTCCATCAATAAATATTGGCCTAACGTATCTGGAGTAGTGAAATAGGCTTTGCCCCTGCACATGGCAGAAACCTTGTGCACGAATTGAATCAAGTCGTAGTCCGACGCAAGCATGAAAGTGTTAATCAGGATGTTGCTTCGTTTGCAGCGATTCACTTCTTCCAGTGTTTCACTCACCACCAGCGGATCCAGCCCGTACGCATTCTTATAAATGCGTCCATCCGGAAGCGTAAGTGCCGATGGCTTGCCATCCGTGATCATCACAATCTGCTTCATGTCTTTCCGCTGCCGTGCCAGAACTTTTTGCGCAACACGCAGCCCCTCGCGCGTATTCGTATGCCACGGGCCCACCTTCACGCGCGCCAATTGCGACACCGGCATCTCCTCTGCCGAATCATGGAACAGCACAAGCGAAAGCGAGTCGCCCGGAAACTGGGTGCGGATCAAGTGCGCCATCGCCATCGCCACGCGCTTCGCCGGAGTAAAGCGGTCCTCGCCATACAAAATCATGGAATGCGAGCAATCGAGCATCATCACAGTTGCGCAGGAGCTTTGATACTCGCATTGGTGAACCTGCAGGTCCTCGTATTCCATATTGAGCGGCAATCCAATTCCTTCTCGCGCAATCGCCGAGCTGAGTGTCGCTGTCGCGTCCAGGTTGAGCGTGTCGCCAAACTCGTATCGCCGAGAGCCGCCGCTCGCCTCGATCCCGGTCGCCCAATGCCGGGTATCGTGTCGTCCGTAGCTCGACTTGCCCAGCGACCCAAGCAGATCGCGAAGAGCTTTGAACCCCAGAAAGTCGAGGCTCTTGTCCGTCACTTCAAACCGCGTCTGGCCTTCCATTCCTCCGGCCTGCCCGGCGTTCTGCATTTCATTCGAAGGATTAGGTTTCCCGGAGAACGAGATGTAATTCTCCTTCTCCATCCGCTGCATGAGATTATCGATCACCTCATCCAGCTTTCCTTCCGTCATCATTTCGTCGAGCTTCTCGCGGATGGACTCATCAAAGAGATCCCCATTCTCAAGCGCGCGCCTCAGCGCCTCGCGCAGGTTCTCCAGGCTCTGCTCCAGATCCTGAAACTGCGAGTAGGGATCGTGAAAGCCAGAATTGAGAAAATAGCCGGCAAGCCCTTGAAGCAGATCTTCGAGATCGATCTCCGATGCCAGGTCGCCTTTGTATTTTGTGTAATGAGTCCTTCTCATATGGAAGCCCTCGGTGATGTGCGGCTAGCCCGAACAGGCCGATCGCTCAGTTGTATCCGCTCCTCGGCGTGCGGCGTGCGCGCTGCCAGTCGTCGTACTCAACATCGAGCTCCGTACGTTCAGTCCGGCGCGACGACGGCTCCTGCGCAGTAAACACGCGCTCCTCGGTCCGGCTCAACTTGCGGTGAGCAACCAAGCCTTCAAGGAAGAATTCAGCCGCTGACACCGCCTTCGGCGCCGGGTCTGACTTGCTGATTCCAAGCGGCTTCAGTTTTTCGAGAAGTCCCTGAATCTGCTTCAGATCAGCCAGTGCGGCGGCTGCAGGATGGTCATCATCCAGCTGCACTGTGCCACCGAGATTGAACCACTGCTCCACCTGTTTCGTGTCGGCCCCTGCAAAGACCCGATCGAAGATCTTGCCCACTGAAATGCGGACTAGATCGCGCACCACGGTGTCTGTGCCTTTCATCTCGCCTTCGTATTCAAGTTCCAGCTTGCCGGTCATTCCGGGCAGCGCGGCATATATATCGCTTACGCGCGGCAGAACCACTGCTTCGCCATTCACAAGCGCCCGACGCTCGGCGTTAGAGACAACCAGTTCCATGGTCGAAATAGGCAAGCGCTGACTGACCCCGCTGCGCTTGTCCACTTTCTTGTCCTCGCGCGCTGAGAACGCCACCTGCTCCACAATTTCGCGAATGTAGGCCGGGATCTCAATCACGGTTTGTCCCCGTTCAGCCCACGCCTCTTGCGCCGTAATCGCCATGCCCTCTTCAAGGCTCTCGGGGTAATGGGTACGAATTTCGGAGCCGATGCGGTCTTTGAGTGGTGACACAATCTTGCCGCGAGCCGTATAGTCTTCAGGATTCGCGCTGAAGACCAGAACCAGATCAAGTTCCAGCCGCACCGGGTAGCCCTTAATCTGCACATCGCCTTCCTGCATAATGTTGAACAGCGCCACCTGGATCTTGGCAGCCAGATCCGGCAGTTCGTTGATGGCGAAGATGCCGCGGTTGGCCCGGGGCAGCAGGCCATAGTGCATGGTCAGTTCGCTCGACAGATCTTTTGCGCCGCGCGCCGCCTTGATCGGGTCAATATCGCCGATCAGGTCGGCCACCGTCACGTCAGGAGTTGCCAGCTTTTCAACATAGCGCTCCTTGCGGGTCAGGTAGGCAATCGGCGTGGCGTCACCCTGTTCTGCGATCAGGTCCCGGCATCGCCTGCAGAGTGGCAGGTAAGGATTGTCGTGAATTTCGCATCCTGCAACGTACGGCAGATGTTCGTCCAGCAGAGCAGTCAGCGCACGCAGAATCCGGCTCTTGGCCTGGCCACGAAGTCCCAGCAGAATGAAGTTCTGCTTTGATAGCACAGCGTTTACAATCTGCGGAATCACAGAATCTTCGTAACCGACAATGCCGGGAAAGAGCGTTTCGTGGGCTTGCAGGCGAGCCATCAGGTTGCCGCGCATTTCGTCCTTGATGGACCGCGACTTGAGACAGGCTTCGGGGAACCGAGTGCTGGTGCGCAGGTCCCCCAGGATTTGGGGAAGCGGGCGAGCTGCGAGCATCGATGACTCCTATGAGGCCGACTTTGTGCAGGAAGCCGACGTTGGTCTTCCTATATTAGACGCGAAGTGGTCAAACGCGGCATCCCGATATCACCTTTTCTTAGTGGAGCGGTAATTTCAAGCGGAAGACACAATTCAGGCAAGCAAATATTGCAGCATGAAAATCATCTCAAGCCATGTGTCCTGCAACGCAATGTCAGATCAGGAATGCGCCTCAGCACTCCGGGGCCAATTGATGTACCTTTACATTTTGTCGCGTTGGGGCTGGTTCTATAAGATGAACCGTCAGACGATAAACACCTGCCGGTGAGTGCGGTAGGGGCATCGAACCAAGCAGAATAGTCAGGACGAACGATTTATATGATGGAATTCCATATTTCCCGGAATGCGCGCGAACGGTACCAGTTCGCCGACACCCTTTTTTCCTACACGGGGAATGTCGTTTTCGCCAATATGGTCGCGTGCCGTGAATTTGCTCACCGCATGAATCAGGTGCGCGATGCCGAGAACCATCCTGATCGGATCATCCACGCTGGCGCGCTCTATGCCATGGGCCTCATTGACGAGGCCAGTCACGTGCTGATCGCCCGCTACCGCGAGCAGTTCGATCCTGAAGTAATGAATGCGGCACTCGACTGGTTTTCCGCCCAGGTGGGACCGGACAAACTCGACGCCATGTTGCTGGCCTTCGTGGAGCAGTTTCCCGGCTCCAGCATCGTCAAGGGCATGGCCACGCCAAAGCGATGGCTGGCCGGCAAAACAGGTAACACCTCTCACCGTGCAGCCGCTCTGGAGGAGCTCACCCTGTTGTGGACCGCCAACCGCAATCCCGCATTTCGACCGTTTGAAGAACTGTTCGAAGACCGAACGCTGGCTGAAAAGACCGCCTACCGTCAGGTGGCCCAGCAGATGCCGGAGTACTTTGCCTCCCGGCCGCTGATTCCACTGCCCGACGCCAAGCCGATGAATCTGCTGGATCTGCTTCGTGCTCCGGCGGTCGGTTCGCCCGCCTCGCTCGGCGACCAGCTGAAGCTGATCCGCCGCATGTGGAAGCCGCTCATCGGCGACAGCCTCGATCGAATCCTCGAAATCGCCGGTGAAATTCTGCAGGAAGAAGAACTGGCCATATGGATGCAGTTCAACCCCGCCGCCCAACAAGCCGCCGATGCTGCGCGGCGTCATCGCGAAAGCGGCAAGCAGCAGTGGCCTACTTTCGTAAGCCGGTCTGACGTCCCGGTCTTCGGCGACCCGGCGAATGAATACGAAAAGTTCTCGCCAGACACCGCCTGGATGCCCAGCACGGTGATGATTGCAAAGAGCACCTACGTGTGGCTCGCGCAACTCAGCAGAAAACACGGCCGCCATATCGGCCGCCTCGACGAGATCCCCGACGAGGAACTCGCGCTGCTCGCCCATCGCGGCCTGAATACGCTGTGGCTCATCGGCGTATGGGAGCGGAGCAGGGCATCGAAGACCATTAAGCAGCTTTGCGGCAACCGCGACGCCGTCGCATCAGCCTATTCGCTTTACGACTACCGAATCGCCGACGACCTGGGCGGCGAATCTGCCTACATCAATCTGCGCGACCGCTCCTATCGTCACGGCGTTCGCCTGGCCAGCGACATGGTGCCGAACCACATGGGCATCGACTCGCCCTGGGTCATCGACCATCCTGAGTGGTTCATCTCGCGTTACGACAAGCCTTACCCGGCCTACAGCTTCAATGGACCCGACCTTTCCCATGACGGACGCGTCGAGATCAAGATTGAAGATCATTATTTCGAGCAGTCCGACGCCGCCGTCGTCTTCCAGCGTCGCGACAAAACATCCGGCGAAGTCCGCTACATCTATCACGGCAACGACGGCACAAGTTTTCCGTGGAACGACACCGCGCAGCTCGATTACCTCAACCCGGCGGTGCGCGAGCAGGTCATCCAGACCATCCTCCACGTCGCGCGGCTGTTTCCCGTGATCCGCTTCGACGCGGCCATGACCCTGGCCAAGCGCCATTTTCACCGCCTGTGGTTCCCGGGTCCGGGATCCAGCGGCGCAATTCCGTCGCGCGCCGAGTACGGCATGAACCAGGTAGAGTTCGACCACGCCATGCCCCAGGAGTTCTGGCGCGAAGTAGTCGACCGGGTGGCCGCCGAAGTTCCCGGCACGCTGCTGCTCGCCGAGGCCTTCTGGCTCATGGAGGGTTACTTCGTCCGTACGCTCGGCATGCATCGCGTGTACAACAGCGCATTCATGAACATGATGCGCGACGAGGAAAACGCCAAGTACCGCTCGGTCATCAAGAACACGCTGGAGTTTGATCCCGACATCATGAAGCGGTATGTGAACTTCATGAGCAATCCCGATGAGCGCACGGCAATTGACCAGTTCGGCACCGGTGACAAATGCTTTGGCGTAGCCGTGCTCATGTCCACCTTGCCGGGCCTGCCCATGTTCGGTCACGGACAGATAGAAGGATTTACCGAAAAGTACGGAATGGAGTACCGCTGGCCCCGCTATGAAGAAACTCCCGATCAGTGGTTGGTCGAGCGCCACGACCGCGAGATTGCTCCGCTCCTCACCCGGCGCTGGTTGTTCGCAGAAAGCAGCAGCTTCCTCCTCTACGACTTTTTCACCGCCAGCGGCGCCGTCGATGAGAATGTTTTCGCATATTCGAATCGCAACGGCAGCGAGCGCGCTCTGGTCATCTACAACAACCGCTACGGAACCACGAATGGCACCGTCGATTATTCCGCCGCATATGCTGACAAGGGCGCAGGCGGCCTCCGCCAGCAACGTCTCCGCGAGGGAATAGGGCTAAGCGGCGACCATGGCAAAATTCTCGCGTTCCGCGACTCACTCACCGGGCTCGAATATCTGCGCCGCGCAAGCGACGTGCTCGATCGCGGATTCACGCTGGAATTGCACGCCTACCAGAGCCACGTGTTTCTCGACTGGCGTGAATTGCAACCCACCGCCCACCATCCCTGGGATAGGCTCTGCGATCACCTGCATGGTCGCGGCGTCCGCAGCCTCGACGACGCACTCGTGAATCTCGAACTCCGGCCTGTGCACGACGCGCTCACACGGCTGCTTGAGCCGGCACTGGTTCGTCAGTTTGCCGATCTCGCCGAGCATCCGAGAGCCTGGCTCGTCGACAAATCGAAAGCCGGCGAACGCGAGCGCATCGAGTTTTTCGACCACGCATGGGCGCGTTGCGAGATCCTGTTGCGTGCTGCGCAGGCCGCTTACGTAGCGAAGCTTCCAAAAGAGAGCCAGCCGTCCGCCGACAATCTGCCCACCGATCCGGGACTGCTGGTGCAGGCATTCCGCCAGCGTCTGCGTGCCGCCATGCGCATTCCCTCCATGGAAGCATTGTTCCCGCAACCGTGGACTCCGGCTGCCCGGCGCATCTTGCCCAGTCCAAGTCCCCAACTTACAGCGACATCCATCTGGGGACCGATCCTCAGCTGGTGCGCGCTAGAGTTGCTCGCCGAGTCAATCAACGTAAAGGAACCCGAACACGTAGCCCTCGACCTGTTCGACCGCCTCCGTCTCCGCGAGCCATTCGCGCACGCCTTCGCAGCCCTCGGCTTTGAAGGCGAAGAAAGCTGGCGAGTTGCCGCCCGCATCAAAGTGGTGCTCCTCACCGGAGCCGGCGTAGGCAAAGAAGAACCGGCCGCCGCCGTTGAAGCCGCCGAGTCGGCGCCGGAAGCAAAGTCAGAAGCAAGAGCCGGATAGCGAAGGCTGAAACGCCGGCGGTCAAAACCCCGGCCGCCAAAACACCGGAAATCGACAACAAAGCTCAATCAGCTTCCAGCGCTCAGGTTCTAACATCTGAAGCTGAAAAGGTTGCCCTGTCGCCCGTGCTCTGGCACGATCCGGATGTTCGCTGGCTGACCGGCCTCCACGAAGCCGAAGGCCATTTCTATCTTGTCCGTGAACAATATGAAGAGCTGTTGTGGTGGCTGTTGATGCCGTCGTTGCTGAGCCTGGCGGCCCAACCCGTTCCAAGCGCCAAGTCCATCGCCGAACTAAGTAAAACTGTAAGCGAGGCGCTCGCAACTGCAGAAGATGCCGGCTACCGCATGGACGAACTGCTGGGTTCAGCCCCCGAGGAGGAAATCGCTCCAGACGAAGAAGTCCTGGGCGACAAAGATCTGGATGAGGTCGATTTGCCTGCAATTATGGAGCAGGGATCTGAAATACACGACGATCTGGAATTTCAAGAAGATGAAGACGAGGATACGCCCAAGCAGTAAGGTACATCATCTGCGTAACCCAAGTCCCTGGCAATTTCGACGAGTGAAGGGGCGGGATCGGATTTCAGCGATTCTTTCAGGTCGCCACTCAGCTCATTCAGTTTCTATCGCGTTGGCGAAAAACTCCTGATCAACCACAAAAGGCTACTGTTTCAGACGCCACTCCGCGTCTCGACTGGATACAACCTCCTATCGGATTCGGATTGCGGACGGGCCAGGGAGTCGGACAAAAGTCGGACAAGGACCAGCGCCCCAAAAGCGTCGCCCGCATGAATACTGGGATTTTGCCCTTCAACAATAAGGTCCGCAATGCCTCTCCCGAACCTGGTTAGTAGTGCTGACTGGTCAGGCATGCGACCAGAGTTCGCGGTGACTACAGCAGACAAGGAGAATGCCAAAGATACCCTTTCGGCGATGCCGGCAATATGGCTTTTTGTGTTATCAATAGCTTGAGCTTGCGGCTTTTCAACCCGGCGAGTTTGCACGCTAGCTTCGGCGCAAGATTCTTAATTGAGTAAACAGGAGGCCGCCGTGGTTTCTTCGCAAAAGGCCTTCCCATTTGGCTGCATGACTGATTGCCTTAAGCTGAGCGCGGTATGTTCGACAGCTTGCAGATCAACGCGTTGTCGTCGGACCAAAGGCCCCGCAGTTGCATGGAGTCGAAAATGAAGCTGCTCAAAACTCTCAATGAGATGTTGGTCCCGTACCGACCGCGACAAGAACGCAGGCCCGCGCCCGAGTTTGTCGTTTATTTTCCCGACGGAGAGGCTCGAAAATCCGCCGGCATTAAGGACATTAGTTCAACCGGCGTGTATCTGCTTACCGACGAGCGCTGGCTCCCCGGCACGCACGTTCAACTTACATTGCAGCGGAAAGGTGAGTTCGAGGAGGAACTCAAGCGCCGCGTGACGTTGAAGTCCAGAGTGGTTCGCTGGGGAGAGCACGGAGTGGGCCTGGCATTTACGCTCCCGGATGACATTAACTTCGATCTATGGGAAGCCGTGCTTCAGAATGCAGCGGACCGTACGCCTACAGACGATATTCTCCCGCCTTTCAGAATGGCCAAGGCACTCGAGTTCTTGTGCCGTCTGTGTCCGGATGCCAGCCAGGATGCAACCCGCCTGGTGCGCACGGGGTTAGGGAACATGCGGGTCGCGAATGCGGTGCAAATCGCCCTCGGCGCCGAGTCCATGTTGGCTCTAGATCCGAAGGGCTACAAGATGCGGGCCGATCCAAGAACGATGTTGCGCATTATCGCGGACGGGTCGTGGGCCGATGAGGATTGGGTCCAGCAGTTTTGGGTAGGGCTTCTGGCCACCTCCTGTGCAGTCGAAGCTAAGGACCAGCTTGATCCGGACTTGGCAGACCGCTTCAGTCAACTAGCCCCGGTTCACGTACGCATCTTCCAAGCCGCATGCACGAAGGCCGAAAAGGTCGATTCCGATGATTGGCAGGTCGTCTCTAAACCGCTGACTTTCAAGGTGGACGAGATTCAGCAGATTGCGGGAGTGCAAAGCGTGGCCAAGATTGAGCGCGATGTTTTTCATCTTGCGAATCTGGGGCTGCTTGAGGAAAGCGTACGGTCAAGGTCGCTCCTGCCGGCTGAGGAAATCAACGTCACTCCCAGTAGCCTTGGCTTGCGACTCTATGCGCTCTGCAATGGGCATCGGGGTATGCTGCAGGATTTCTACGGTCTGAACGGATGAGCATTCGGGCGCGAGGTCCTTCACGATAAGGCTGCAGAACGGGTCGCGCCAGTCTCCGCCGGCTTCAAGGGGCTCCGCCCACCCTTTCTCTAAAGCAAGGCTTGGGAGCGGTTAACGCCGCGCCGCCGAAACAGCATTTCCAGATATCCGGGCCAACACAATTTTCATATCCCGAACGAAATGCGGCATTGCGATTCCCCAAGAGATTCCCCCAAGTGGTGGAAACCGGCCAGTGTCAATAGCGAAAAAATTCCTTGACACGTATGGTCAGACCATTCTACCATCCGGGTCGTTCGTAAGCTGCGCTCCTGACGTGATTCCGAAATCTTCATGGAATTTACCCGCGAAAGAAGACAGCCGCTGAACAACGTCACAGTTGAAATCTCCAGCAAACGATTACTTCATCAAGTGCACACACAATCATTGCTCCTCAGGAGGCTAGAACCATGCACATTTTGGTCAGAAGACTGATAACAGCGACCAGCGTACTGCTGGTACTTTTGCTCTTCGCAACCGCAGCAAAAATCCAAGCACAGGCGGTATCCATCGCTTCCGTCACCGGCCGCGTCACCGACCCCAGCGGAGCCGTAGTGAACGGCGCCCAGGTGAAGATTACGGCGCTCTCTACCAATGCCGTCTACAGCGTAGTCACTGGAGCCGACGGCCTTTACAGTTTCCCGAGCCTCTCCATCGGCAGCTACACGCTTGATGTGACCGCTCCAGGATTCCAGACCTACTCCCAGAAGGGCATCAGCCTCCAGGTGAATGAAGCTGCCCAGGTCAACGTGACACTGAAGGTTGGCGCGGTCACTGACAAGGTGGAAGTTGAAGCCGACGTCAACATGGTTCAGACGCAACAGAACTCCATCTCGCAGGTAGTGGATCAGGCGCGCATCGTGGAGCTGCCCCTGAACGGACGCGACCCGACGCAGTTGATCACTATCTCTGGTGCGGCCATCGACCACACCGACGGCACCAATACCGGGAACAAGAGCTTTTACACTTCGCACTCGATCGCGGTCGCCGGAAGCGCGGGTAACACTACCAATTACCTGCTCGACGGTGGCGACAACAACGACAGCTTCACAAACGTGAACATGCCGTTCCCGTTCCCTGACGCGCTGGCTGAGTTCAGCGTTGAAACCAGCGTTCTGCCCGCCCGCAACGGCCTTCATCCGGGCGGCTTGGTCAACGCGGTTACCAAGTCCGGCTCGAACCAGTGGCATGGAGACGTATTCGAATTCGTCCGCAATGGCAGCGTGAACGCGATCAACTACTTCGCGCTCGGCCAGGACAGCCTGAAGCGCAACCAGTTCGGCGGCACCTTTGGCGGACGTATCATTCCGAACAAGCTGTTCTTTTTCGGCGGCGTCCAGGAGACGATTCTCCGCCAGGATCCCTCCGGCAGCAGCGCAGTCATTCCCACGCAGGCAGCACTCAACGGCGACTTCAGCACGATTGACAGTGCCGCCTGCCAGGCCAACGGAAAGGCGCGCGCCATTAAAGATCCGCAGACTGGCGCGAGTCTTGGACCCACAAACCACTTTGACCCCACGCGTTACGACCCTTCAACGGTGCTTTTCGTAACCAAGTATCTTCCAGTCTCGCAAGCGGATCAGTGTGGCAATCTCCGCTATGGCGTACCAGTTGTCTACAATGCGCGCCAGTACGTCACTCGTGTCGATTGGACCATCAATCAAAGGAATCAACTTTACGGGCGCTATCTGCATGACAACTACGATCAGCCCGCTCCCTTCAGCACAAGCAACTATCTGTATACAACCACCCTCGGGGTAATTGAAAAGCCGCAAACGATGGTATTGGGCGAAACCTTTACTATCAACCCGACTACTCTCAACTCGTTTCACTTTACGTTCGGGCGCAGGGGATGGGCTCGCTTCCCGAATACCAACGGCATCGATCCGGCCAAGCTCGGCGTTCAGAACATCTGGACCCCGCCGCTGGCTCAGGACAACCTGCAATTAGGTGTAAGCAACAGCTTCAGCACCGGCGGCAGCGGCTTCTCCAAATGGGGTGTGACCTCATACCAGGAAGCTGACGACATCGATCTCACCCGCGGCAAGCACCAACTCGCATTTGGCGGCGAAGTCATTCGCACCCAGAACAACCAAAACGACGAATACAATGACTCCGGCACCTTCAGCTTTACAGGCCTCTACAGCAACGACCCGCTGCTCGATTTCCTGACGGGTTACATGCCCAGCTTTACCCAGACCTTGCAGCAGGACTACTCCTACCGTCAGACGCTTGTCGAACTGTACGCGCAGGATACGATTCGGCTTAATTCGCACCTGGTAATGAATGCCGGCTTGCGTTGGGAGCCCACCCTGCTGCCCCACGACTACTTCAACCGCGGAAGCGTCTTCTCGCTGGAAGGCTATATTTCAGGGAAGCCGAGCATCGTGTTCCCCAACGGCCCGGTCGGCCAGTACTTCTGGGGCGATCCGGGCGTTAACAAGAATTTCTCCTCCGACCACTGGCTCAATCTCTCACCGCGTCTCGGCTTCGTATGGGATCCGCGCGGCGATGGACGCACCACGGTTCGCATCGGCGGCGGCATCCTTTTTGATTCGCTGGCTACCTTCCTCACCTACCGGATTACCGGCCAGAATGCACCATGGGGCGTCACCGTTACCGAGAGCAGCGGCCCGTACTTATTCCACGATCCTTGGTCCAAGGTGCCGGGAGGCAATCCGTTCCCGCTGCCGTTGTTCCCACCCTCAAACTACGTGTTCCCGCAAAACGCCACGGACGCCTTCCTCGAACCCAGATCCCTTCCACCTACTTTGGAGACCTGGAACCTGGGCATTCAGCACCAGTTCGGTCAAAACTGGATTGCTTCCATCACTTACCTTGGAAACGAAACGTCGCACCTGATGGTAGGCAACGAAATCAATCCGGCGACCTATATTCCTGGGACATGGACTGGTCCGGGAAGCTGCGGGACGCTTACAGTTGCGCCCGGGCCGAACGGTACCGCGTGTTCCGGAACTGGCAACACTCAGGCACGCCGGTTCCTCAATCTGATCAATCCCACGCAGGGCAAATACTTCTCTGCCACGCTCCTCGGCGACAACGGTATCAGCGCCAATTACGAAGGCGTACTGGCGTCCATCGAACATCGCCTTTCAAACGGCTACACGATTCTTGCCAACTACACCTACTCTCGCTGTCACGGCGTCGCGCCAGTCACTTCTCTAGGCGGCCCGGTCATCGAGAATCCCGCAAATCCCAAAGGTGACTATGGACCGTGCACCTATGACTCACCGCAGCTCTTCAACGCCAGCGTGGTGTACTTCAGTCATGTTCAGTCCGCCAATCGGGCCGTGTCATTTCTGCTAAGCGATTGGCAGATTGCGCCGCTTCTTCGCTTCTCCGCGGGCTTGCCAATCAACCCAGTTGACGGCACCGACCGCTCCCTGACCGGCGTAGGTCTCGATCGGCCCAACGTGAACCCTGGCGTGCCGCTCTATATTTCGGGCACTCGCACCTCGAAGCAATATCAGTACGTCAACCCGGCGGCATTCTCAGTCAATCCGCTCGGAACCTTCGGCAACGCAGGCCATCTGATGCTGCGCGCGCCAAGTTACTTCGACGTTGACAGCTCCATCAGCCGCAAGTTCAAGGCGACGGAAAGAATCAATCTTGACCTGCGCGTGGAAGCCTTCAACGTAACCAACCATCCGGATTTGAACGCTCCCGGTACTTCCAACCCTACATCCAGCACGTTCGGACAAATCAAAACTGCGCAGGATCCTCGCATTATGCAAGGCGCTTTCAAGGTCATCTTCTAGAACTTGACCACAAATCGACCCTCAACTCGGGCGTGCCGAAGTTCAGCACGCCCGAATCAGATATCTCTGGTAAATTTCTTGCGTTGGACAAATCCGTTTTTTTGCCGTGCATCCGAACGATGCATTGCCTTATTGAACCGCAGTCAAATCAGCACAGGTTTCAAGGAGACTCGTTAATGAAAGCCGATCCATTTGCAATGATTGAGCGCAGGCAGTTCCTGAAGGCCGCCGGCGCGGCGACAGTCCTTGGTCTCTCGCGTACGGCGTTTGCGGCCCCCGGTGGGCGCACTTCGATCCTCATCGATGGCAACGATCAGGTGGCGACAAGCGAGCCTGTGAAACGTGCAGCGGAGCAACTGCGCAAGGCCTTGGCTGCCAAGAGCGTCAATTGCCAGATCGTGCAATCGGCGGAAGGCGCAAAGGGCGCGAATTCCTGCATCGTGGTTGCCGGAGCATCATCAGAGCACGCCAAAGGCTTTCCGCAACCTAAAGCACATATGGCGGCCGAGAGCGTCTTCCTGGCGCCCGGGCATTTTCAAAGCACTCCCGCTATTCTTGTTGCCGGCACTGATTCTCTCGGCTATGTGTATGGTCTCCTCGAACTGGCAGAGCGCGTTGAACACGGCTCCGATCCCAATTCGGCGCTGCACCTTTCTGAAGCCATCGAAGAGAAGCCCGCTAACGACGTGCGTTGCGTGAGTCGTTATTTCTGCAGCGAAATTTCTGACAAGTCCTGGTATTACGACAAGGATTTCTGGCGCGGCTATCTGGATGGCCTCGTCGCTGCGCGCTTTAATCGCTTCTGCTTTGCCTACGGACTTGAATACGACTTCCCGCGTGGCGTTACGGACGATTATCTCCACCTGCCCTATCCGTATCTTCTGAAGGTCCCTGGCTATGAGAACGTGCGTGTTGTGCAACTCGCCGATCCGGAAGGCAACCGGCTGCCGGCTCCCGTTCCGTTGAGTGATGAAGAGCGCGAGAAAAACCTCGACGCCCTCAGGTTCATTGCTGCTGAGACCGCAGCCCGCGGACTTCATTTCCAACTCGGCATCTGGACCCACGCGTATCAGTGGACCGACAGCCCGAAAGCCTATCACAACATCGAAGGCCTGACGCCCGAAACCCATGCAGCCTATTGCCGCGATGCGCTCTCCATCCTCCTCAAGGAGTTTCCTGAAATCCAGGGCGTTACCATGCGCGTCCATGGTGAGAGCGGAATTCCCGAAGGAAGCTGGGATTTCTGGAAGACGCTCTTTGAAGCTTTCTCAAAGTGCGGCCGAACCATAGAGATCGACATGCATGCCAAGGGTGTAAACCAAACCATGATCGACATTGGCGTGGCCACGGGTATGCCCATCAAGCTCGGCGCCAAGTACTCTGCCGAACACCAGAGCCTTGGCTACAACCAGGCGGACATCCGCGCGCTTGAAATCCCCAAGGCCACCACTCATGCAGACAATACTCCCTTTAGCCTCAGCAGTGGAGCGCGTTCCTTTACCCGTTATGGCTATGGCGACTTCTTTTATCAGGGTAGCAAGGCCAAGATTCTCTACCGGCTCTGGCCGGGGACGCAGCGCCACCTGCTCTCCGCCGATCCTGAGATGGCGGCGGCCTATGGGCGCACCGTTCACTTTTGCGGCGCGACCGGCATCGATCTGATGGAGCCGATGACGTTCAAGGGCCGCGAAGGCTCAGGGCATGCCGGCAGCCGCTGCGCATACAGCGATGCATCAATGAACCCGCAATACGACTATCAGAAATACGAGTATTACTACCGCGTCTGGGGCCGCAAGCTTTACAACCCCGATACACCGCTTGAAGTCACGCGGCGGGGCCTCCGCACTACGTTCGGAATCGGCGCCGATCCCATTGAGACTGCTCTTGCCAGTTCCAGCCGCATCCTGCCGCTCGTCACATCGGCGCACCTGGTCTCGGCATCCAATCACGACTGGTGGGCTGAGATCAACACCAACATGCCCATCGCGCAAACGGCCGCGGGACGGCTGTTTTGGGATTCGCCTTCTCCGCGCTGCTTTGAAACGGTCAGCCCTCTCGATCCCCAACTCTTTTCCACGGTGGTCGAACACGTGCAGGACCTCCTCAATGGAAACGTGAGCCCGAAGTATTCACCGGTTGAAGTAGCTCAGTGGATCGACAGACTGATCGATTCTTCCACGCAGGCGCTTTCCGCTGCGCGGACCAAGACTCGTGGCGCGAGCTCTCCTGAGTTCCGGCGCATCGAAGAAGATGTCCTCATCATGAACGGCGTCGGCGGATACTTTGCTGCTCAATTGCGCAGCGCCAGTTACTACCAGATCTTTAAACAGACCGGCAACGCAAAAGCCGGTGAATTGGCTCTTGAGCATTACAAGAAAGCTCGCGACCTCTGGGCAAATATGGGCGAGCGTGCCTCGAAGGTTTACGTGGCCGATGTCAGCTATGGCAGCACGCCGATTCGCCGTGGTAACTGGACGAACCGCCTCCCCGCCATTGATTCCGATCTGGACACCATGCAGAAGAGCCTCGCAAATCCGCCCGCGGCATCGGGTGCGGCAGACAGTGTTGAGCGCGCCATCAGGGCCGTTACAGCGCCGCCGCAACGCCCGGCCGATACCGCCCACCACGCTCCATCGCCTGCGTTCCACCCCGGCAAGCCGCTTACGGTAACGTTGCAAGCGTCGCACAGTTCTACGCCCGTCGCATCAGCACGCCTGCACTATCGGCACGTGAATCAGGGTGAGCGCTGGCTGTCCGTCGATATGCAATCCGGCGCTGGTGGATACACCGCCAGCATTCCAGGCGACTACACTGACTCTCCCTACCCGCTCGAGTATTACTTTGAACTTTGTGGTGGCTCGGGCGCAGCATGGATGCACCCTGCATTCAACTCCACGCTTTCCAATCAACCCTATTACGCGATCGCCAAGCGCGAAGCCTGATTCTACGCCGCCCACAAACTCAAAGCCCGGCCGGCGATCACCGGTCGGGCTTTGAGTTGCTCGTCGAAATAACTTGTCGCCGATGCGCTAACCCGCGCTGCGCGCTTTCTTTTTTGTAATGCGCACCGAGCCGTTCTGTTCTGCATTTGGGCCATCACCGGCCTCAAGCGCCTTTGCGTAGCGCACGAGTACTGCATCCAGATGGGCGTGCATCGCTTTGCGCGCGCCTTCAGCGTCGTGACGCTCAATCGCATCGAGAATCGAAATGTGCTCTTTCAGGGACAAAGGAAGGGCGTTCGGCAACTTCAGAACTCTGCTAAGTGTTCTGGCCAGCTGGCTGCGGATCACTGAAATCAAATCGGACAGCACTGCGTTGCCTGAGGCATTGGCCAGCGTGATGTGGAACTCCAGGTCAAGAATAGCGAACTGCTTTTTGTCCTTCAGCGCGGTCTTCATTTGCGCCAGCAACTTCCGGGCCTTTTCAATATCTTCCGGCGTAGCATGCAGCGCACTGTTTGCGGCTGAAACCCCTTCAAGCGCGATGCGAACTTCAAGCAGGTTCTCAATGTCGTGGTTCTCGCTGATCAGCCTCCACTCCATGATCTTGCGCAGAAACTTGCCGCCGTCTTCGGCCACCGAGGTGCCTTCTCCAACGCGCGCGTTCAGCACGCCCACAATCGACAGGCAGCGCAATGCTTCTCTGAGCGATGAGCGGCTAGCCCCAAATAGCCCGCAAAGCTCCCGCTCCGATAGCAATCGCTGACCCGGTTTCAATGTGCCGTCCGCGATCAGATCCATAATCTGGCGCGCAATTTCCTCGCTGATCGATAGCTTGGTAACCCGCTTGATCATGGATGTAACTGGCTTATGCCGGGTTGATGTGGATGTCGTCATTCTGCCGAACCGTGCTCCCTTCTTATTTCGCCGGAGCAATACCGGATTTCCCGTAAGTTATTAACTCGCTTAATTAGTATCCCTTGAACCCCAAGTACCGGCCGGCTTTGCGCACGCGCAAACTCGCAGTCGACTTAACTTCAACAGTGTAAAGCACCGGAGATGAAAACGTTTAGATTTATATGCAGCGCAAATCGTGGTCGCTGCAGCAGTTGCCGTCAGATTGTCTGACATGAAAGGTCGTAATCAGGCGATCAGACGGTTACGCCGGGCAAGCGCGCCGAATCCAGAGGCCCTGCGGATTCTTTGTGTTCATCTACACAGCTTCCTATTCGGTTCGAGCGGGAATAATTCCATCGAGAGAGATGTGATCCTCCATACGGCGACCGAATTCTTGCATGTTGTACATACCCCGCAGACGGCTTTGGCCACACATGGGCACACCGGGCTTACGTCAGCGCGATAACTTCGTAATCGACCACTTGAGGAACTTCGAATGCAACCATCGCGCCAGTTTGCCTGAAGTCAAGCGTTTGGCCGCTACGCAAAGCTAATGCGGCTGCGATCCTGCGATCATCCGGCACGCGAAACCTCACGCGTTGCTTTCCCGTCGGATAAAAATTCGACACGAACGGATGTGTCAGTCCAGGGTTGGTGTAGTTCAGAAGATGCAATGCGAAACCCGGCACGGTTTCCCATGCAAAAAGTTCAACCAGTCCGTCGCCCTCCACCTGCGCGGGAGAGTTCGCTCCGTTCATGAGCCAATGAATTGAATTGATGAGAAGCCGGCTGAAATCCGGATGACCGCTTCGAAGGTATGTGCGATCGATATCGCCTGGGAAATAGGCCACCCGGGCGGACCCGTGCTGCCGGAAAATGGCGGCCGGCTCGTCTGTGCTGCGGACCCGCGAATACACCATCTCCGGCGGAAACGCCGGATAATTCGGGATCATGCTTAAATAACTCGCTTCCGAGTCAGTTCGAACCACCGGGACGCGAAACTCCGGGCCAGGCAAAATCTCGGTTCCGACAAAGCCGTCCAGCACGGGGTGTGGCCGGTCCTTATGCATATAACTGTTGCCAAACGGGCCGATCACTGCGCCCTTTGCGCTCACGCCAAAAAGATCCTCTAGCGCAAAGTCCTCGCGCGGTTCGCCCCACTCGTTATATCGGGACGTTTCAAAGGTGGCCAGTATTGATCCGCCTGACGCGACATACGCACGAATCGCTTCACACTCGTGATCGCGCAGATGGGCGGCATTCGGAATCAGCAGCACGCGATACTTCTTCAGCACTTCCGGACTCAGGTTCTCCTCATGCACAAAATCGAAGAGAAATCGTCCTTCTATGAGCGCAGCATACAATCCTTCCAGGTAATCAGTGGAGTTGATCGCCTGTCCGTTGAGCTTGCGCTCGCGCGCGCCATTCGCTGCATAGAACGAGATCGTGGCTTGCGGATACAGGACAGCGATATTCGCGAGCGTGTTGCGATTCTTGAAATGGTTTTCGTTTTCTGCCAGCCAGCTGTAGAATCTGCGGCCGGTTTCCTTCCACCGCGTGTCCAGCGGACTGCTACCCAACCAGTGATAACTTGGCACCATTCCGCTGGCGGTAGCCTGTGCCAGCCAGAGCGTTGTCTCTTCTTTTGTTTTGCTGGTGTGTCGCCAGCCCGGCGTTCCGCTCGCGTACGAGCCCACCGAATTTGTAACCGCGCGATTTCCGGCCACTGCCCTGGCAAGTCGTCCTTGCTGCGCGCACATCCATATCGGGGTATCGCCTGATCGTCCCTGGTTATCGGCGTAGAACCACGCTGCGTCCTTGCCCATCCGGTTCACGTTCTTTACGGTTCTTATGCCGCTCAGATTGCCTGCGTAAACCGAGTTCTCCGATTTTTCCGTTGAAGTCTTCTGCCAGAGGTCCCAAACTCTTGCCACTCGATCCATGTAGATTTCGTAATATTTTCGGTATACATGGCTGCGGGTATCCGGCCACTCGGGCGGAACGCCTTCAGTCTGCTCGCGATAGACTTTCTGGCAATTCTGGCAATAACAAACTCCGGGAGCATCCGTTCCCGGCCAGCCATTCGTGTAAAACGCATCGGGAGCATAGCGGTCGCTCAACTCGCGATAAATCGCCGGCATCTGTTCGGTGAAGTAGTTGCTGAACAGGCACGTCTTGTAGAGCCACGAACATTCGCTATGCCGTCTTGGCGATCCGTCCTTGTTGAACTCGAACCACTCTGGGTGCGCCTGGAATGCGTCATCGTAGGCATAGTTACAGTCCATGCGGGCAATAGTGCGAATGTTGTGCTTGCGCGCTGCCGCCACCGCTTCTCCAAACAGGTCCCGCGAGCCAAGGAACTGGCTGCGGCGATGAAACGGAACGCTTGTCGGATAGAAAGCCATGATGCCGCCACCGTTGGGCATCAGCGCGTCTACCTTAAGCGAGAGAAAGTAATCGGTCCAAGCCTCAACATCCATCGTGAGCGGATCCTGCTCGTTGAAGTTAAGATGGCCGCATCGGCGCATGGCGCTGTACCAGGGCCGGCTCACGCCGGTCATCTGGGCCGACAGTTTGCCCACGGAAGTCGCCGCCAGCGAAGCCGCTGAAGATGCAATAAAGACACGCCTGTTGAGCGATACCACGGGTTTAGCTCCCTTCAAATTGATTCGATCGATGATTCAATGCAGGAAGTGCGTCTGGAATCGAGGCAGGCAAAGCCTATCCGGATGGTCAGACCAATGTCAAGAATGTTTCTTGATTGTTCCGCGGATGCGCAGGCTGCTCCGATAGAATGGCTCCGACCTCCGAATAGACGTTCAAAGTTGAATGAGCCAATTCGTTTTTTTTTGAATTACCTGACCCCCTAAGAACTTCCGGCTGCTGAATCAATGATTGGAGTAATGAGATGAACGCGCACATTCGCATTTTTGCCGTTCGCAGTCTTGTTTTGACGTCATGCGCTTTGCCCATCCTCGCCGGCCTGCTCATTCCCGCCTGCCGCGCGCAAGACGCGATCGAGATCAACGGCGAGAAAGTCGTCACGCTCAAGCGTGCTGCCACCAATAACACCAAGCCGGAGTTCACCAGTGTGACGGTTGCACCGGGCCGCGGCATGGAGATCCTCAAGATTACGGCGAACTTTCCCGGCAAAGGCGATGTCGACGTGCTGTACTCACCTGATCTTGCCACCATCAAAGACGCACTCGACGTAAAAGACAACGCGAATGGAGACGGTGGTTACCGCTTTGGTGCGGCCATTCTTGTGCCTTATGCCAACCGGATTCGTGGCCAGGTGTCGCCGGATGGCAAGACTGTGAAGGTTGATTGGGAGGGCCACACGCTCACACTGCCGGGCAATACATCGGGCCGCCAGCCCGGCGCCGAGAAGCACGCCATGCACGGGCTGATTCTCAAGGCCAAACTTCAGGACGTGCGCACCAAGAAGATTCCAGGCGGCGAGCAGGTCAGCGGCATTCTCCACGCAGGCGACTTTGGCGGTCGCTGGGTTTCGAGCACCGACCTCGTCATGACGGTCTCGCTGACTGCGGACGCGGTTGACGTGCAAGTTGCCGCAAAAAACGTGGGCAAGGAAGCTGAACCCATCGCCATCGGCTGGCATCCGTACATCAATTTGCCCTCGGGCAATCGCGCCCAGGCACGCGTGCACATTCCCGGTGCGCAGTTCTCTGAGATGGACCGCCATGACGAGATGATCCCGACCGGTAAACTGCTCAACGTCGAGGGAACCGTCAACGACTGGCGCGCACCCGAAGGAGTGGCTCTGGGCGACCGGTTTTACGACGAGAACTGGTGCCACTTTGAAAGAACCAATGGCGCCATCGTGGTGAAAGTCACCGATCCAGCAGCGCAGTATGGAGTCGAGATTGACGGACTCTCGCCAGAGATCAACACCGTTGAGGCCTATGCGCCACCGAGGGCCAAGTTCGTAGCCATTGAGCACCAGTACAACTTCAACGACCCATTCGGTAAGCAATGGAACGGCATGGACACAGGCATGGTGCGCCTCAAGCCCGGACAGCGCACTACCTGGCATGTGCGCCTCAAAGTCTTCGTCCCGTAGAGCGCGACAGAGCTGATAGAGCAGGCCGGGCAATCCCTGGCCTGTTCCGTTTTGGGGCGGTGACAGCTTACTTGGTGGCTCGCCAGGTCATGTCGACCTTCACCGGAATTTCGTTCTTAATTGGAATCGTTAGAAATGAAGGCGGATCGATTTTGAAATCCGAGCACGTAGCGGGAACCGTTCCGGCGATCTTCACCTCGGCGCCATTCGCCGTCTCCTGAAACGGAACGTGGTTATATTTAGCCGTCTGCCCCGCAAACTGGACCTCAAGATCTGCATAGATTGTGCCCGATGGCGGAATTTGTTCAGGAATACGCGTTCGTACCACCACCAGCGGGAACTGCGCCCCGCGCGTCACCTGGACCATGTGCAGGTCGCGGTTGCTGTCACCTGAATCAAAGCTGTTCACCGGCGCGGCAATCAGAAAATCGCACTGGCCCGCATGGCACGTGCCTTTGCCCTTCGCGGCGTGACTTACGCCATCCAACTGGTGCATCGGATGCGACATATGATACGTCAGAGTCGATTGTTCCAGCACCCACTGCGTATCGGCCTGGCAATTGGCCGTGGCGGCAAATGCAAATCCGCAAAGCAGCAACAGTCCCGCGATTTTTGCAGACACGCGCTCTCCTGATGGCATTCGATACATCTAGAAGTGAACCCTGATCGGCCACGAAACGGAAAGGATTGCGGCTCCGTAGGCGATGGCTGTTGCCCAGGCCACCGTGCCGTGTGCCGAAGCAATCCCGTGAACCTTCTCGCCCGCCTGTTCCTGTTTAAAGGCCATCGCGCCCAGCAAAGGCGTTGCAATCATGCCCGGCCCGTGAACAAATTCAAGCGCCCGATGCAGCCGAATTGCGCCGCGACGTTGCACGCCGGGCACCTTGGGCGCAAAGATAGCAAAGTAAGCCGTGGAAAAGTAGAGTGCCGTCGTCGCCCCGCCCAGTGCGGCGTGAAAATCCAGATTGGCCTGTGTGGGCTCGGTAATTGTTTGCCCGTTTCTGCCTTTCGCCTTCGCCATCGGGCCGGTGATGAGTGTCGCCGCCAGCGGAATCGTCGTGATGAGTCCCAGCCGTTGGTGAATCTTGAGCATGTGCGTGCGCTTATCGAGCATCGCCTGCAATTGCGCATTTGGCTTCGTCTGCTCCGGCGTGAATCCAAGATCGCCCAGCGAAGGCGGATTCCCAGGTTGCTGCTGGCTTTGCGAGCCAGTCTTTTGCTGATTCTGGTCCTGCGCCTGCCCACCGCCCGAAGTGCTCGTCGCTTGCGGCAGATGCGGCTCAGGAGCAGAGGGCAACTCGGCAAAAGCGTTCTCAGCCCCGGTCGATTGCCCGGAAAGCATCACCGGCGCCAGTACCAGGCCGCCACACATCAGAGTACCCCGCAGCAATCGCCCAATTGCATTGGTGTTCAAATTCGACCCTCCGCCATAATGAATGCCAGCATACACTCCGGCTCTCAGGGGAATACTTCTTGTATAGACGACTTCCTCCAGGTGCAGGTTTTCCTTAGGCGTTCACTAAGGCCATGAACTTTTGTTCATGTGGATCGACAGTTGCTTGTGTTCGACTGGCTTACGCCTGATTCAGTCGTAACTGTCGCTCGTCTTCGAGCGCAGAATGACTGCAAGGATCACCTCTGTTCCGGGTACGTGGAACGCACCCACTGCGACAATGACTGCCGCGGACGAATGCACCGTCAATCACTGCCCAGCGGACGAAGGCGGATTGTTTTGCCGGTCCGCGCCGATTCACGGGCGGCGTCCAAAATCTGCATCACGATTATGTTGGTATCGAGCGCAGAGAGGTCGCCACTGGGCCGGATGCGGTGGGCAAGTACCGCTGAGAGATAGGCAAGCGAGTCGCTCTCGGGTGGTTTAAGAGCAGCGGGAGTGGTGAGTTTCTCGTCGTTGTCGCCGGCAAGCCGCAGGCGTAGCTTATCAGGCCCCACTGTTATGGCATAGCCGGTCGCGCCGTAGACCTCCATATCCTTGCGGCTGAACGGCCAGTTCCACGAGCCCTGGATGACAGCCTGAGTGTGGGGATATTGGAGGACTATGGTGGAGTCATCATCCGCCTTTGGGTAGATCCCGGGTTTGTCGTGATTAACAACGGCGGTCACGCTCGAAGGGGTTTCACCGTGCATTAGCCAGGTCATCAGGTCTACTCCATAGCAGCCGAAATCGTAGAGGGCGCCCGCGCCATTCTGAGCCGGGTCAGTCAGCCATGCTAGAAACTCAGGCGGGACGCCGATTTCCTTCGGGCCCTGATGTCCGTCATAAACAACGACACGACGAACGGTACCGAGTGCTCCGCTTTGGAGCGTGTCGAAGGCCGCGCGGTTGCTCGCGTACCATGTAGTTTCGTAGTTCACGAGGACCTGAATGTTGTAGTGGCGCGCGGTTCGACGGATCGCGATAGCGTCATCGAGTGAGATGGTGAGCGGCTTTTCAACCATGACGGATACGCCATACTGCGCCGCGATTTCGATGGCATGGCGATGTTCGACTATTGAGGTGTACACAAGCACAGCCTGAGGCCGGCGCACCTCAATCATGTTGGCCTCGCTTTTAAAGAAGAGGGCGTCATCCAGGCCGAATTCTTTACGGTATTTGGCAAACAGCACCGGATTGGCGTCGGCGATCCCTACGAGTTGCACGTCGCTGTGCCGAGGTAGTGAACGAAGGAAACCCTCTACGTGGCCGTGCTCCAGCCCAACAATGGCAACTCGAATCGGATCCGCATCGACGTGTCTGGGCATGGAGGCAAACGCGACGATTGGCAAAATGCAGAGGAAAAGCCCGCGGAAATAACGCGGCAACTTCATCATTGGAATTCGGTTAGCGGACCATACGCGGGAAACCTTCATCGGTGGGATCTCCTCCTGGCACTCGATTTTAACCGTGCAGGACATTGAAAGATGGATCAAATACCAGACGATAGGGGGATCGAGCTGCTCGAACTGCATCCCGGTTCGCTACTGATCGACCTAAAACAGTGGTAAGCCACTATGCGGTACTTAGCGTAACCCCTAGCCCTCGATTGCCGTCTATCTTGCGTGGAGAGTGTCGCAACCCGTTTCCGCTGTCCTTGTTGCGGATACAAGACGCTGCAAGCGCCCAACGCGATGGGTCTATGTCCGGTCTGCTGGTGGGAAGACGATGGCCAGGAGGACGCGGACGCATCCGAGGTTCGCCTGACCGTAAACGGCCAGCTCAGCCTCGCACAGGCGCGCAACCATTACACGCAAATCGGCGCGGCTCACCCCCGTTTTTTGCCCTACGTGCGCAAGCCGCAGGTCACTGAACGGTAACGTGCCTTTCACGGTCCTTTACCATTAAGGAACCCCGCCGCCGGTTTGACCCTGACCGCAAACCCTCTTACCATGAAGGAAGCGATTTCCCGGGCCACAACGGAGCTGGTTCCGCCTTGCGCAACAGCCCAATGCGGCGGTCAGAAAGCGATGATCGACGGCCGGATGCACGGCATTCGCTCAGGATCTGAAGCCCTCAATTTCGGAATTTCGATTGGCGCCGGGTGCGCCTGGAAGGCAAAACGTTGAGTTCTACTGAAACCCTCGAAGGCAACCTCCAACCCGACTCGGTTGAAGCCGCTACTGGTCACGACCACGCCGACCACGCCGACCACGACCACGACCACAACCACGAAGGCCACCAGCATGGCCCCGTTCTGAACCCCGAGTGTACCCGCGAGCTGGTCCTCGATGTTCCGGCTGATGAGGTCGCAAAGGCCTTCAAGAGCGTTACCGCCAACTACAAGAAGTACGCCCGCATTCCCGGCTTCCGTCCCGGCAAAACACCGGATTCCGTTGTCCGCCGCCGCTTCGCCGCCGACATCCGCAAGGAAGTCATCGACACCCTTCTGCCGGAGCGTTTCAACCAGGCTGTGCGCGAGCAGGGCGTCAGGCCCGTCGGCCAGCCGCAGGTAATGGAATTGAATCTGGACGAAGGCACCCCCCTGCACGTAAAGGCAGTGTTCGAGTATGTGCCCGACTTCTCAATCGAGGGCTATCAAAGCGTAATCGTCGACAAGCCGTCGACGGAAGTCACGGAAGAAGAATTCCAGCAGGAAGTCGAGCGCCTCCGCGAATCGCGCGCGACCATTGAGCCGGTGGAAGAAGATCGCCCGCTGACGGATGGCGACTGGGCTCAGATCACTTACACGGGCCAGGTCGAAGGCGAAGCTGATGCTGCTCCGGTAGCCGGAGAAGACGCCCTCGTCGAAATCGGCGGCAAAGATACGGTGGAAGCATTCTCGAATGCTCTCCGCGGGGCGAAGGCAGGCCAGGAGTTGAAGGCTGAAGTAATCTATCCTGCCGAGTACTCTGAGCCCCGTCTGGCAGGCAAGACCGTTGCCTATGAAGTGGAAGTAAGGGCCATCAAGAAGCGGACGCTGCCTGAGCTGAACGACGACTTCGCCAAGGAGATTGGCAACTACGAGAGCTACGCCGATCTTGAAACCCGCGTTCGCGAGTACGTGGCCAACCGGAAAAAGCGGAGCATCGAAGGCGAAACCAAGGACAAGCTGTTCGCCGCGCTGGCTGAAAAGTTTACTTTCCCGGTCCCCGAGTCGATGGTGCAGGAACAGATCGACACGCGGCTCGAGCGCGGCCTGCGCGCACTGGCGGCGCAGGGCATGAACCCGGAGCAGATGCGGAAGCTCGATTTTGCTCGTCTGCGTGGCGCCCAGCGCGACAGCGCCCTGGCTGAAGTTAAGACATCTCTCATTTTGGATCGCATCGCGGCCGAAGAGAATCTTACGGTTAGCGATGAGGAGCTGGATAACGAACTACAATTGGCAGCAATGCAATCCGGCGAGCCGGTGGATGCCCTAAAGGTGCGATTGACTCAGGACGGCGGACTGGCTAGAATCCGTGAACAATTACGTCGCGAAAAAACGGCATCACTGTTGTACGAAAGACTGCCCGGTTAGGGCGCTTGCAAGCTGGATTACACCGTCCGGCAGCACCACAGGAAAGCAAGTCGGGCGGTCGACAGAAACGGGCTAAACGGCCCCAACAACGAGAGCGGGAAAACACTCAATGGCATTGGTTCCAATGGTGGTAGAGCAGACGAGCCGTGGCGAGCGCGCCTACGACATCTATTCCCGTCTGCTGCGCGACAACATCATCTTTCTTGGCACTCCCATCGACGACCAGGTGGCCAATCTCATCGTTGCGCAAATGCTCTTCCTGCAGGGAGAGGATCCTGAAAAGGATGTTTCCCTCTACATCAACTCTCCAGGCGGTTCCATTACCGCGGGGTTGGCAATTTACGACACCATGCAATTCATCAAGAACAGTGTGGTCACCTACTGCATCGGGCAGGCGGCCAGCATGGGCGCATTCTTACTTTTGGCCGGAACCAAGGGAAAGCGGTTTGCTCTCCCCAATTCCAGGATTCTGATTCACCAGCCTTCTATGGGTGGATTGAGCGGTCAGGCCACCGATATCGATATTCACGCCCGCGAAATTCTGCGCATCCGCGAAATTACCAACACAGTCATGGCGCAGCACACCGGCCAGCCACTCGATCGCATTGAGCGGGACGTGGAACGCGACTTCATCATGAACGCGCAGCAGGCTAAAGAATACGGTATCGTTGATGAAATCATTGACAGGCCGCGTACGTAGTCGGCCCGAACGCTAGAACGACGAGCAAGTCCAGAGGGAGCAAAGTAAATGAAACCGCGTACGGGACCCGAAGAAGCATTGCGCTGCTCGTTTTGCCATAAGTCGCAGGATGCCGTTGCCAAATTAATCTCGTCGCCCAGCGATTACCCGCGGGCGTATATTTGCGACGAGTGTGTGGCCGTCTGCAATTCGATTCTTGAAGACGACCGCGGTGAAGCAACACCTGCAGCGGCGGCGGGCCACCTGCCCAAGCCGCAGGAAGTCAAAAGCTTCCTCGACGATTTCGTCATCGGTCAGGACCAGACCAAGAAGAAACTCGCGGTCGCGGTCTACAACCACTACAAGCGCATCCAGATGAACCGGGTGCGGAACAACGAAGTGGAGCTGGCCAAGAGCAACATTCTGCTCGTAGGACCTACCGGTTCGGGCAAGACTTTGCTGGCACACACATTAGCCAAGATGCTCGATGTGCCGTTCGCAATTGTCGACGCCACTACGCTCACTGAGGCTGGTTACGTCGGTGAAGATGTCGAGAACATCATTCTCAAGCTGCTGCAGGCCGCCGATGGCGATGTCAACCGCGCCCAGCAGGGCATCATCTACATTGACGAAATCGACAAGATCGGCCGCAAGGACGAGAATCCCTCCATCACCCGGGACGTCTCGGGCGAAGGCGTGCAGCAGGCGCTGCTCAAGATTCTCGAAGGCACTGTTGCCAACGTTCCTCCGCAGGGCGGACGCAAGCACCCGCACCAGGAGTTCACCGCGGTCGACACCACCAACATCCTGTTCATCTGCGGTGGCGCTTTTGTCGGTCTCGAACGGGTGGTCGGCCGCCGTGTCGGCAAAAAGGCGCTTGGCTTCCGTGGCGGTGAGGCCGAAGTCGATCAGACGACGAGCCGCTCGCATCGAGACACCGAACTGCTGCGCAGGACTGAACCGCAGGATCTCATCAAATACGGCCTGATCCCCGAGTTCGTCGGTCGTCTCCCAGTAATGGGCATTCTCGACGAGTTGGACGAAAACGCTCTGATCGAGATTCTCACCAAGCCGAAGAACGCGATTCTCAAACAGTACCAGCGCCTCTTCGAATACGAAAACGTCCGCCTGCACTTTACTCACGAGGCAGTTTGCGCGGTGGCGAAGGAAGCTCTTGCCCGTAAGGTCGGCGCTCGCGGTCTGCGCATGATCCTTGAAGAGCTCATGCTCGACCTGATGTACCACCTGCCGAGCAACAAGCGCGTGCGCGATCTTGAGATCACCAAAGACATGGTCGAGCGCCGCGATCTGAGCCTCTGCCTGCTTGAAAAAGCCGGATAGATCCTCGTATTTCGATCGTGCTGAAAGCCCCTCTGTACGAGGGGCTTTTTGCTTCTGTTCACTTTTTGAAGGCGCGGTGTTCTGTCATTTGCCGAGGTATACACCTTCGGGTATATGCTGTGGGCCATGCGCGCGCTGCCTCTTATCATTGTCCTCGCGCTTCCAACCTCCCTGGCGTTCGGTCAGGGTTCGTCGGCATCGGCTGCATTTGAGGTTGCCTCGGTGAGGCTGAGCCAACGTGTAGTGGGACCTGACTACAACAATCAAATTGCATATTCCCCCACCGGTATCACGGCCAGAAATGTCACGTTGAAGCGCCTTGTCGCAGAGGCATATCATTTGCAACTGAATCAGATTTCCGGCCCAGACTGGCTTGACCGCAATGAATACCAAGTCGAAGCGAAAGCCGCCACCATCGTCACTAGGCAACAGATGGAACCGATGTTGCGAAATCTTCTTGCCGAACGATTCAAAATGCGGGAACACGGGGAAACGCGAGAGATGCGTGTGTATGAATTGGCAGTTGGGAAATCGGGTCCCAGGCTCTCGACCAACGACGTCGAATCGGCAAGGGTTGGGGCCGGCGTACATTTTCACGGTGACATGCGCCAGTTCGCTGACCTGCTGGCCGTCAAATTGTCGATACCACCTGCAGACAATCCCAGCGTACCGGTCCGGGCAAGCGGGCCTCCGGTACCGGTATTGGATAGAACAGGACTGCCGGGTATCTTCGACCTCCACATAAACATTCAACCCGAGTTGGGAACCGATATGTTCACGCTGTGGCAGAGAGCCCTGCAAGAGCAATTGGGATTGAGACTCGAAATCCGCAAAGGCAATGTGCAAATCCTGGTCGTGGAAAATGCGGCAAAAATCCCGACCGAGAACTGACGAGCGAGGTTGTGCAGTGAGATAGTGGTGTGTCGCGAAATTGCAGATTGCTGCTCCTGACTGTCTTTACACGGGACCGAAAGAGACCAATGAAAAAGTACGCGTTGCTAGCTTTATTTTGCTTCTGGCTTGTGCTGCCGATCTGGGCCAAATCCTACTACCCCACCCGGCCTGACGACGCGAAAGCGGTTTATCTCACCCCTGACAAATTCCCCGTTCACGCCGATGGGGTGGCCGACGACAGCGAGGCGCTTCAGGCTGCGATTGATCGCGCAGCCGAACACAGTGAGGGAATTCTTTTTGTGCCCTCAGGGCGCTACCGGGTCACAAGGACTATCTACATTTGGCCCGCCGTGCGCGTTATCGGATATGGCGCCACGCGACCAGTGTTTGTGCTAGCAGACAACACGCCGGGCTACCAACATGGGCTTGGCTATATGTTTCTGTTTGCCGGCGGGCGGCCAAGAACGCAGCAGCGAGTTGACTTTGCTACCGGCAGGCCTCCGGTAGCCATTGAAGGTACAGTGCCGTCGAACCCAGCGATCCCCGACGCGACTCCGGGTACGTTCTACTCAGGAATGAGCAACGCGGATATCGAAATCGGAAACGGCAATCCCGCGGCTGTCGGCATTCGTTGCCACTACGCGCAGCACTCCATTCTCACGCACATGGATTTCACCATCGGCTCCGGGCTCGCCGGGCTCAAAGACGTTGGCAATGAGGCTGAAGATCTGCACTTCCACGGCGGTCAATACGGCATCGACACCATCATGCCGTCGCCCGGTTGGCAATTTACTCTCATCGATTCTTCTTTCGAAGGCCAGAGCAAAGCTGCCATCAAAGAACACGAAGCCGGACTGACGCTGATTCACGACACGTTCAAAAATGTGCCGACAGCGATTTCAATCGATCCTGAATATTCCGACGAGCTGTGGGTTGAGCACTCGCGCTTTGACAACATCAGCGGGCCGGCCATCCTCTTCGGCAACGAAAAGAACACGCGCACGGAAATCAACTTGGTCGATATCGCCTGCCGCGGTGTCAAGGTATTTGCGCGGCTGCGCGAAAGCGGCTATACGTTCAACGCTCCGGAGGAGAGTTACATCGTCAAGTCATTCGCTTACGGCCTCAAGCTGAAGAACGCAGCGGACTGGGGAAACATTGAGAGCAGCTTCGACGCGCAGCCAGTTGCTCAGTTGCCCGCCGACAAAGGCGATGCTATTGCCGCACTGCCGCCGGCGGAGACCTGGGTCAACCTGTTGACCCTCGGCGTAAAGGGCGACGGCATCAGCGATGACACAGCCGCGATTCAAAAGGCCATCGACGAGCACCCCACGCTGTACATTCCTATGGGTCGCTATCTCGTCACCGATACCATTCACCTTCGCCCGAACACAGCGCTGATCGGCCTGCACCCCAGCATGACGCAGTTTGATCTGAAGGATGAAAGTCCCGCCTTTCAAGGAGCCGGACCACCGCGCGCTCTCCTGGAAGCTCCAAAGGGAGGGCACAACATCGTCACCGGCATCGGCCTCTTCACCGGTGGTATCAACGACCGCGCAGTGGGCGCGCTCTGGATGGCAGGCGCCGACTCGCTGATGGACGATGTGCGCTTCCTGGGTGGACACGGAACGAATCTCGCCGACGGCAAGCGCATGAACCCCTACAACAACACCCACACCGGCGACCCTGATCCGCGCTATCGGTGGGACGTGCAGTACCCGAGCCTGTGGGTCACGAATGGTGGCGGCGGGACCTTCTCGAACATTTGGACGCCATCCACCTTTGCTGCCGCCGGCTTGCTCATTTCCGATACCTCGACACCGGGTCACGTGTATGAGCTTTCAAGCGAGCATCACGTGCGCAATGAGATTCGCCTCGTCAGGGCTGAGAACTGGGATCTCCTGGCATTGCAGACGGAGGAAGAGCGCGGCGAAAGTCCGCACGCGCTGCCGCTCGAAATCATCCAATCCAAAAACATCACCATTGCCAACTACCACGGCTATCGCGTCATCAGCAGCTATGAGCCATTTCCCTACGCTGTTAGGGTGTCGGAATCGAGTGACATTCGGATTCGCAATCTTCATGTCAACAGCAACGCCAAGGTATCGTTTGATAACTCGGTTCTCGATGCAACGCACCATGCTGAAGTCCGCGCCCGCGAATTCGCGAACCTCGATCTTCCCGGAACGCCGATGTCCGCATCAGTTCCTGTACCGCCAGTGCTCGCGCCGCAAGCGCAGGTGGAGCGCCTGGCAACGGGCTTCTTCTCTGCATCTGGCGGCGCAGTTGACGGCAAAGGAACGCTCTACTTCGTCGATACGCATTGGCAGCGCATTTATAAATGGGATGATACGAATCGCGAAGCCGTGCTTGTCAGCAGTGATTCGCTCGAGCCCGAGAACCTGGCATTCGACAAGGCAGGCAATCTGCTCGTAGTGTCCCGCAACGGTGCAGGAAAGGTGTTCACTTTCCGGCCGGACGTGCCTCCCAACGCTGTCAGCTTGCTGACTCCGGAAAAAGGCGCAGGCGAATTTCTGCCAACGGCAGTGTTTGCCATGCGCGGTTTTGCCACCGACCGGCCGTGGCACTACGGAGCGGCAGAAAATGGCGGTGGCATTTCGGCCGGAGAGAGTTTTGTCAGCGGGCATACGGAGTGGGGCACAAAAATGGCCGATGTGTTGCGGACTTTTGGCCTGCAGAAGGTTGTTCCTGGACATGCGTTCTATGTCACCTCCGAATCTGAGCAGAGTACGTACAAAGGACCCGCGACGGCGTCGGGATCCATTACTGACATGAAGCTGTTCGCCGAGGCCGGCGGCGAGAGCGTAACGCAAGACGAACGCGGTCAGGTGTACGTGGCGGCGGGGCAGATCCTGGTCTACTCGCCGGAGGGAAAGCTGTTGGGGAAAATCGATGTTCCCGAGCGACCCATTGACCTTGTGTTCGGCGGCGCTGACCGGCGTACGCTGTACATCCTGTCGCAACATTCCCTCTTCGCGGTAAGAATGCAGGTCGCGGGTCTGTGACAACAGACCCGTTCCTGCGCGTCAATTGCCTCTGCCCTCACTGGCAACGTAGCGGTTTTCTCCACAGGCAAAGTTCTGACGCATTCAATTGATTATGTTTAGCCTCGCAACGAAAGTTGCATTATCCCGGTGACCACCGCAGACGGGTTCCGCTGTACAATCGCAAAAAGGCTCCGCAAAAAGCTATGAAGCCGGAGCGGACGCTGTGCGTCAAATATCAAGGTGCCCCAAATGACCCCACAAAAAGAAAAAGCCGAGACGCGCAAGCTTCCCATGATGCCTATACGGGACATGGTGATCTTCCCTTACATGATGACCCCCTTTGTCGTGGGTCGCGAGTCGAGTGTGCGCGCACTTGAGGAAGCACTCAGTGCAGACCGAAAGATTTTTCTCGCCACGCAGCATGATGCGTCCATCGACGAGCCCAAGGCCAAGGATATTTACCAGGTCGGGTCCATCTGCAACATCGTGCAGAGCGTCAAAATGCCCGACGGCAACATCAAAGTGCTGGTTGAGGGTGTGGAACGCGCCAAGTCCACTGAAGTGAATGACAAGGACGGCTTTTTCGTAGCCACAGTGCGTACGGGCAAGAGCCAGTTTGAAATGACTCCGGCCGCCGAGCAACTGATGCAACGCGTGACCGGCCTCTTCGAACAGTACGTCAAATTGCAGCAATCTCTCAATTACGAAACCATCATCGCCACGGTGCGGATGGACGAGCCGGCCAAACTGAGCGACACGATCGCGGCCAACCTGCAGCTGGGCATTGAAGAAAAGCAGGAACTGCTTGCAATTTTCGATCCGGCGGCGCGGCTGGCGCGCATTGCCGATGTGCTCGATGTCGAAATTGAGAAGCTCGACCTGGACCGCAACATTCAATCGCGCGTAAAGCGGCAGATGGAGCGGGCGCAGAAAGAGTATTACCTCAACGAGAAGATCAAGGCTATTCAGAAAGAGCTCGGCCGCGGCGAAAAGAGCGAGTTCGACGAGCTGCGCAAGAAAATTGAAGCCGCCGGAATGCCTAAGGAAGTGCTGGACAAGGCCATTCAAGAGCTCAAAAAGCTTGAGGCCATGCCGCCCATGTCGGCGGAGTCCACCGTGAGCCGCAACTATATTGACTGGTTGCTCGCGGTGCCGTGGAAGAAAAAATCAAAAGAGACGCGCTCCATTGACTACGCGGAAAAAGTTCTTAACACCGATCACTATGGCCTGGAAAAGATCAAAGAGCGCATCCTTGAGTTTCTTGCGGTGCGCCAACTGGTTAAGAATCCCAAGGGTTCGATTCTGTGCTTTGTTGGACCTCCGGGTGTGGGCAAGACCTCGCTTGGCATGTCGATCGCCAAAGCGACCGGTCGCAAATTTGTGCGTCTCTCGCTCGGCGGTGTGCGCGATGAAGCGGAGATTCGCGGCCACCGGCGCACGTACATAGGCGCGCTGCCTGGCCAGATCATTCAGCACATGAAGCGCGCGGGCACCAAGAATCCCGTGTTCCTGCTGGACGAAGTCGACAAGATCTCGTCCGACTTCCGTGGCGATCCGGCGTCAGCGCTGCTTGAAGTGCTTGATCCCGAGCAGAACACAACGTTCCAGGATCACTATCTCGATGTGGATTACGACCTTTCGCAGGTGCTGTTCGTGGCAACTGCGAACGTGATGCACACCATTCCGCCGGCGCTACAGGACCGCATGGAAGTGCTGCGGCTGCAGGGCTACACCGAGCAGGAGAAGCTTGAGATTGCCCGGCAGTACCTCGTCAAGAAGCAGCGTGAGCAGACAGGCCTGAGCGAAAAGAACATCACCTTCAAAGACGACGCGATCCGCGAGATCATCCGCTCGTACACGCGCGAAGCTGGCGTGCGCAACCTGGAACGCGAAATCGGTAATGTGTGCCGCAAGGTGGCGCGCAAGGTTGTCAAAGCAGGCGCAAAGCACAGCGAAGAAATTACCGGGACGAACGTTCACGAATATCTTGGAGTCGTCAGGTTCCGCGATTCAGAGGTACACGAAAAGAGCGAAGTTGGCTTGGTGACGGGTTTGGCGTGGACCGAGGTTGGCGGCAGCATTATGACGACCGAAGTTCAGGTGCTCGACGGCAAGGGCAAGCTCACCATCACGGGCCAACTCGGCGATGTCATGCAGGAGTCGGCGCAGGCTGCTTTGAGCTACATTCGCGGTCGTGCGCAGGCGCTCGGACTGAGCCGCGAGTTCTATCGCAACGTTGACCTGCACCTGCACGTGCCCGAGGGTGCAATCCCGAAAGACGGACCCTCGGCGGGTATCACCATGGCGACGGCGCTTGCGAGCGCACTGGCAAAAATTCCTGTGCGTCGCGACATAGCCATGACCGGCGAGATTACGCTGCGCGGCAAGGTACTGGCTATCGGCGGATTGAAGGAGAAGTTGCTGGCGGCATTGCGTGCCGGCATCTTTGAATCGATTCTGCCGCGTGCGAATGAGAAGGACGTAGCCGAGTTGCCGGACAACATCAAGAACTCGATGAAGCTGCACTTTGTGGATTCGATGGATGAGGTGTTGGCGCTGGCCCTTGAGGCTCCGCTGCCGGGCACGATTCCGGCGGAGGCCGAAGGTTTGGCCCCAACAGTTTCTACCACCGAGGTTGCGGGCAATGCTCCCGCTCCGCAATAGAGCTGCAGCAGAGCTCAGCCGGCGTTGAGTAGGTCAGCGAAGTTCAAACTGCAGATCCAATTAGCAATATGCAAAATTGCCGCGCTGTTGGACAGAGAAGTGTCCAATAAGCGCGGCAATTTTATTGCAGTCCAGCGCCCCTATTTCTGTAACGCCCACAGAAGGCGTCGCGCGTTCTGGAACGCCGCACTAACTGGCTACTGCGAGTTGTTGCGTAATGCGCGAGCGGTAAATTCGATATCCGTGCCCCGCTGTTTGAAGCGACAGAAATGGCAGGGTGTCGGCCAATTGCATGAAATCCGGCACGTACATTGCAAAGACGACGATGACATCGCGAGGGTCAGATTCAAGCGAGCGGCCCAGATTGTTGAGAACCGAGCGCAACACCTCTTCGCCGAACGGATTGGAAAAGTAGAGAACCAGTTTGCCGCTCGGATACTCATAATCGAGTGCATTGATGTTAATGCTTTCGATCTTGCTTGAGCGGACCTTCCGGCGATTCTTGAGATTTTCCACGGCCTTATCGTGTAGCTCTTTCCTCAACTCAATGCCCACCAGGCTTTTGAATTGAAGATCCGCAGCCATCAGAAGGGCTCTTCCTTTACCGGATCCGAAATCGACAAACGCGTAATCGCGCAGGTCTTTCACCGGCAGAGCGCTGAAGGCTCGCCGCACGCACTTTGGCCGCGTGGCTAGATAAGTGTGGTTGGTTGGATCGGTTTCCCAGCCCTTGCGCGTCTGATCGACGCGGTCGGCTGTGGTCTCTGTGCCGTAACGAAAATCAAACCACCAATCTTCGATATCTGTGTTCAGTCTGATCAGGAGCGGCACGCCGGGGAGATTGCGAATCGCCTGACGCAACATAGTGCTCTACATCGTAGCTGGACCGGGCAGGCACGAGCCATAGCAAGAACATGCCATGCTCGCTCTGAATAAAAAGTGATCAGTCGGGCAACTCCGGAACGCGCGATTTATTTCAGTGTTTGCTTCAACCATGCAGCGAACTGATCGAGCGCCTCAACGGATTGCGGGAATCGCGCCACTGTGCCAGGGTGAACCGGAAAATTGTGGTGCATGTCAGGATAGTGCAGGTGAGTTACGGCGACCTCTGCCGCACGCAGCTTTTCAGCATAGGCAACGCCCTCATCGCGCAACGGGTCGTATTCCGCTGTAGCCACGAGCGTGGGCGGCAGCGCAGGGAGCTTTTCCAGTCGCAAAGGCGAGATGTTGGCGTCGCCAGGCAAAACTCCGGGAGTGTACTGGTCCCAGAACCAGCACATTACGCTCGCATCGAGACCGCATCCCGTACCGCATTCCGTATAAGAGGGGTGGCCGGCGCTGGGGTGATCGGTAACCGGGAAGAGCAGTAACTGGGCTGCGGGTTGCACGGCATCGCCGGCGGCGCTCAGGCGGTTGGCCGATACGGCGGCCAAGTTTGCACCGGCGCTGTCTCCTCCCACTGCAAGGCGTCGCTGATCGCCTCCTATCTGGTCTGCGTTGTCGACGAGCCAGTGCCATGCGGCCAGAGTGTCGTTGAGACCCGAAGGGAACGGATATTCGGGCGCCAGGCGGAAATCAACGGCCAGAATCTGAATGCCGGAAGCTTCACAAAGAAGGCGGCAGAACGGATCGTGCGTCGCGATGGATCCCACGACCCAGCCGCCGCCGTGCATATAGAGAAGTACAGGCAGAGGCAGGGCAGCATCGGGAGGCGTGTAAAGCCGTGCTGTGCGTCGCGCTGAGATGGTCAGGTCGCGCGCATCAACGCGGTTGGGCAATCCCGGGATCGTGGTGCGGCTCTCGAGCGCGCGGTTCATGGTGGCGCGTCGGCTCGCCGCAGTCTCGGGCGCTGCGGCATCGGTAGAAGCGGTCGCGGCAATCTCTTCCAGATATTTTTTGAGAGCGGGATCAATCGGCTTGCGCTGGCGTGGGACTTGCGGGTTCATCGTGACCTCTGGGAGCGGTGTATTAAGGGTAGCGCGAAGATAGCGCGATGCAAAGTCGGCACAGGCGCCTCAGACATCATCCTACGACGACCGGCAGCAATCGCGAAGACAGATCAGGACCGTAGATAGCAGGAACTGTGAACAGTGGAGTACATTTGCTTCTCGATCATGCGGCGTGCTGGCGGTTATGCTTGAGACGCATGCGCTATACGACACAGTTTTTGCTTTCAGCCATGGCGGAGGGGCAGTTTCCCGCGCCAACCGTGCCGGAAATTGCGTTCCTTGGGCGATCGAACGTCGGCAAATCGAGCCTGCTGAATGCGCTGGTAGGCGAGAAAGCGGCCAAAGTGTCGTCGACTCCCGGGCGAACGCGGGCTATCAACTTCTTTCAGATTCTGGACGAGCGGCAGCGGCCGAGAATGAATTTCGCCGACCTGCCGGGATATGGCTACGCCAAAATCTCGAAGTCAATTTCAGCGGGCTGGGGAGAGTTTATCGATCCTTATCTGGCCAGTCGGACCACGCTCGAGCTGTGCGTGTGCCTGATTGACTCGAACGTGCCGCCGCAAAAAAGCGATGCTCATCTGTTGGACTGGCTTCGTGGAGCCGGTCGCGAATTTGTGGTGGTGGCCACAAAGATTGATCGGCTCAGCGGGAACGAGCGCACCCGCAATCTTGCGGCCCTGAAGCGAGAACTAGGTGTGGAAAAAATCCTGCCGGTTTCGGCAAAGACAGACTACGGCGTGAAAGAGCTTTGGACGCGAATTGAAGAGGCTGGGATTAGAGATTAGGGAACAGGGATCCTCATTCGTTGAGCGGTGGCCCAAGCAATTTGACCAGCGCTCTTGCAGTGTCGCTATCGCAGGCGACAGACCGAAGCCGCCGGGCGGCGGGGCCAAGATAGCGCGGCGAGAAGCGCAGCCAGCGGCGATTGAGGCGGTCGGTGGGCGCCAGGTGTTCGGCAAGCATTGATCCGAAGCGAGCGAGGTTCTGCGCGTATTCAGCGGGCGCGGCCCAGATGAGCAGGCTCTGCGCTGTTTCGCTTGGCGCAGGAATCTGTTGTGCTCCCTGAGAGAGAAATACGGAAAGAGCGGACGACTGCGTCGCAGCAGCTGATCCCGGCAGCAGCAGATTCGGGAGAACGCCGCGCTCCATCAACTCAGATTCAATTTCAGCCGGTGCCACCGAAACTGCGACGCCAACCGGCTCGCGTTTACGGATTTCATTCTTCAGGATGCGCAGAGCCTCGTCCAGTGAGTTCACCAGGAAATCGATAACACCTTCGCGCATTGCCGGGCGGAGCGCGGTTGGCTGTGCTGAAGCGGCGAGGGTAGCCGCGCCGGCGATATTCGCTGCGATGGCGAAGATGCGGCCTGGATCATCAAGTTCGCCCACGTACAGAAGCTGACCCCCGAGGTTCGGATCGACAGACGCCGAAGCACAATGCATGAGGCTCGCGTAAGCCAGATGAACCTGCGCAATTGAGTCGAGCATTTCGGCTGATGGAGATGGTGGCGGCACGATGTTATTCCGAATTAAGATCGCGCCAGCCGATCTCGCGCACATAAAAAATCAGTTCACCGGGAACGGCAGGGATAGCTGCGGCATTTGCGTACTTGCCCTTGTAGCACTCGTTCGGGGTGGCAACGCCGGTGCTCAAAATATCTGCAATGGAGTACCAGTGAAGCGTGGAGGTATCCTTCTCCATGCCAGCGTCGCAGTTGACATAGAGATCGATGGAGTTGTGATAGGTGCCCTGCACGGAGATGAAAGTAGCGTTGGCGGGAACCTTGACTTTGCCGGATCCGTCGTCGTTAAGCAACAGCATCTCATTGCGAATAGCATTGAGATGATTGAACCGGATAACGAAATTATTCGGCGTTAATGTTTTGCCGGTCTTGCCGTCGGCCATGATGATGGTGATGATCCGCTGCGGTTGCGCCTGCTGCGCATGCACGTGAAGAGAGAGTGCAGTGAACGCGGCAAGTGCCGCAACTGAACGGCGGAACCCGAAATGGCGCTGATAACGACTCGCAGCTTTCAATTGGACCATGATCTTACTTTGCCACGAATACCTGGCTGTCGGCTCGAAAAATTGTCAGCTGAGCGTCTCAGTACCATCACCAGGACGAATAAGGCTGGCCGTTTGAGCCTGTATCCTGCGAACCTGAGTGGACGTCGTCTACACCAGGCTCAGTTTGGTCAAGCGAGTACATCGCATCGCTGGTGTCGGTGGTCCAGGTGTCTTTGCTGTGCGTCATAGGGTCTTCGGGAATGACCTTAAGATAGCCGTCCTGAACCAGGTCGTCGAGGGACTGCGGAGCTTTCTGCTTGTCCATCGTGTACGAGTCGATAGCCCCGCGCATTACTTGGAGATCTGTCTTCAATACCGCTTCGCGAGTGTTCTTGATCGACGTGGCGTAACGCGGAATTGCAAGCATCAGCAGTATGCCAATAATCGACAAAACGACTATCAGTTCGACGAGCGTAAAGCCGGATTCGTGTTTGAGATTTCTACGCAATGTCGGTTCTTCTACCTGTGCCTTTGTTCCTACCACTTGGAATATTTCGTTCCGTCCAGTGCCGTGCCCTGCGACTTTGAGTACACGTCGAAAACACTATCTCCGCTGTACGAGTCGGAGTCCGGGTCATCCTTCATGGAGCGCATTCCCCACTCCGCTTTGGCCGTCATTGGATCGACTGGGATGCGGCGAAGAAACTTGAGCTTCTTCCCCTGCACGTCTACACCGGTCACGAGGGTCTGCAGATCGGGCGGATAGCCCTGGCTGTCGACTTTCGTTTGAAAAGCTCCGCGGTCGGCGGCGTCCTTGTACTTGTCGATCGCGTCGCGCATCATCCACAGATCGCGCCTGAGTTCTCGCTCGTTCTGGCGCTTCACCTGAAAGCGTGCAACAGGCAGAGCGGCCATCGCAAGAATCGACAGAATAGCTACCGTGACGATCAACTCGACAAAGGTAAGTCCGTGCTCGCGCCTGTCAGCGCTGGCGACGGACCTGCCCGAACTCATCAAGTTGAACTGCATGGCGAACAATGCTCCTACTGGATAACGATGTTTGCTTGCGCAGGTTGCACGGTGAGTGGCTGCTGCTTGCTGTCCACTGCCCCTGCCCGCGTCATTGTGAGTGAAGTGGCTCCAGCGGCCTTGGCTTGGAACGTGAGAATGCAGACCGAGCCGTTGCCACTGATCCCTGGTGCTCCCGGCGGACGTGAAGCAACTATGGTCACATTGCCTGGGCCGTCATCACGATGTATCAGCGCAACCGCTTGCCCGTCGCGATTGAGCAGATCGCCCGCAGCCACATTAACAAGCGCGAGCTTTGCAGGATCGTAATGGATCTGTACCGGCACTGACGCCACGTCATTGGCCGAGTTGAGCACCACGGGAACCTGGAAGCTGCTGCCGTTCGCGAGCGGGCCGGGCGGTGTGGTGAGGGTAAATGAACTCGTCCCGGAAGCAGCCTGCGCAGCAGCCTGTACATTGGCAGCCGGCGGCATTGGCGGCGGAGTACTCGCGTTCTGTGCGGCTGCGTTCATCTGCGCCATCAACATGGGTGCGGCAGCATCGGCTGCTGCACCGGGAACCGAAGCAACCGGGCCTCGCAATGCGGCCGGCCGAACCACCGGTGGAGCATTGGATGCGGAATTCGCGTTGCCCCCATCGGGGAGCCGCAGGTCGATGGATTGGCCGGAGCCCGTATCGACCGGCCGCAGATTGGCCTGGTTCAGATCCTGCGTGCGAACGATGTGGGGCACAACCGCAAAGACGATATCGTCGTCGGCGGTTTTATGGTCTTTTGAACCGAAGATATATTTGAGAATCGGAAGCGCGCCAAGCCCTGGGATTCCGGTCGAATTCTGAGAATCCTGGTTGTTCTGGATGCCGCCCAGCAGGCTGGCTTCGCCTTCGCGCAGGCGGATGACTTGATCGATTACGCGCTGGCTGATGATGGGCTCTGTAACGCCGCTGATGGTCACGTCGCCACTATGGGAGGTGACCTCGATCTTGATCTTGAGTGTCACGTCGTGATCGAAGTGGACCGTGGGTGTCATCTCGATTTGCACACCGACGTCCTGGTACTGAAATTGCGTGTTGACGAGCGAGCTGACCACCGCTGTGGCGGCGCCGGTCTGGTATGAACCAGTGGCGACCGGAATGCGCGAGCCGATCTTCATGCTGGCCTTTTGGTCGTCCGTCGCGCGAATTCGCGGGCTCTGCAGCACCCTTGTATTGGAGTTGGAGAGCAGCAGGTTTAGTGTTGCCGAGCCAACCGTGACCGCAAAGTTGCTGGCCTTCAAATGAGCCAGATCGTACAGCGTTGGCGAAACGGAGGTGCCAGTGCCGCCCGAAGCCGTACTGCAGTTGGATGTACCGGAAGCAGTGCTGCAAGGCGGCTGCAGGGCTACGCCGAAGCTGCCGGGCCATGCGATGCCCAGATTCCGCTCCCAATTCTTGCTTACTTCCATCACTGCAATGTCTACAACAACTTCGGCGCGGGCCTTGTCGAGATCATTAATGATTTTCTGCGCCAGCAGAATTTCATCCGGTGTGCCGCGCATCACAATGGCGTTCTGGCTGGCCACGCCGAAGAACTTGCCGTTGGTAATCACGTTGCGCAGCGCGGTTTGAACGTCGTTCAGATCGTTCTGCTGCCACGCATTGCTCAGGTAGAAGGTCTGCACTGCCTGCGAGTCGAGCTCAGTCCGCTTGATGCGCGTGTTCTGCGCCACAAAGATCGTGTTGGCCGTAACGGGGCGCCAGAATGTGCCGGACATGGTGCCAATGATGCGCAGGGCGTCCATCAGCGAAACATTGTTCAGATCAACCTGAATGCGCTTGGAGTTGTAGTCAGGGTCGAACAGAACGTTAATGCCTGCCGCTTTGCCCACCGCCTCGTAGACGACCTTTGCATCTTCAGTCATGTGCAGCGTGAGGGGCTCATTTGACACCGGCTTGAGCACGATGGGCGCGCCCATGTTCTCAACATCCTGCTGCTCGCCTTCGGCCCGCGGTATGGCGGATTCAGGCGGTGTTGCGGATGGGTTGGTCCCCGCTTGCAGCTTCCGCATTTCCTGCTGGGCCGCCTCGTTGCTGGGGTCGAGCGCAGTCGCGTGCAGGAACTCAGCCAATGCACCCTGCTCGTTGCCGGCCTGCAGCAGCTTGCGTCCGTTTGTCACGTGCATGCCAGATGCGGAAGTACGGACCCGGAAAAGCGCAACGCGATAGGTAATGTCGCGCGGGTTCTTGGCGTTGGCCTTCTGGTAAAGATCGAAGGCCGCATCGAAGTCCTCGCGCGCCTCTGCCGCCTGACCGCTCTTGTAAAAGGAATTGGCGGATTGAGCGTGAAGTTGAGCGCTGCCCATGAATGAGAATGCGAGCGCGGCGACGAGCGCAATCGCGCCGTTGCGCGCAACCGCACCACAACCCGCAACCACGCGGCAGCGCACAGTTTTGAAGAGGTCTCGGGTAAGAGTAGATCCGTACAGAACCGAAGCGTGAGCGCGGCTGTTCATCGAACTCCCAGGCGTCTTAACCGGCAGAGATCCTCCGGTAGGCCCTTGCGGGCCGCCCTGGCTGCCCCGGACGCGGATTTTCACGTTATTGCCAACAGAGATTTTCTTGAACCGACAACGCCTCATTTTAGCAGGGCCTCAGAGTGGAGCGGTTAACGGTAAATGCGATACTAGGATGAGGATCTGAGGGAATTTCTCCATGGCGCGCCAAACCAGCCACACAATCGTAGCCAAGGACGCCGCAAGCCCCAAAAAGCCGGCGCGGCCGCGCGATCCCGTGGCCGCCGGGGAGCGGGATGCGGCTCAAAATCGGGTCGCCGGTCATAATTACTTTCTCCTGGAGAAATTTGAAGCCGGAATTGCCCTCCGCGGCACTGAAGTCAAGTCGATCCGCCAGGGACAGGCCAATTTGCGGGACGCGTACGGCCTGGTCAAGGATGGCGAGGCTTTTTTGCTGAATATGCATATAGGCCCTTACTCTCACGGGAACATCGCCAACCACGACGAAACGCGGACCCGCAAATTATTGCTGCACCGGGAAGAGGTTCGCAAGCTACTCTCCAAGACGCAGATCAAGGGTCACACGCTCATCCCAACGCGGCTTTATTTTCGCAATGGGCGCGTGAAATGCGAGCTTGCAGTGGCCAAAGGCAAGCAGGACTGGGATAAACGGGAAACCGAGCGCCGTCGCGAAGCAGACCGAGAGGCGCGGACGGCCATCAACGCGAACAAACATCGCATGGGACGCTGAGAAAAGCAGCCTTCAGCTATCAGCCGTCAGTTTTCAGCTCTTCCATGCTCGAAATGGAGTATTGATGCTCCCCTCCGAAGCTAAGGGCCCAGAGCGCGCGCTTGGCGTTTGCCCGACTCCCCGGTGGCGATGAAACAATAGAAATCTATGCGGACTGAACTCACCTTTGCGAAAATCCCAGAAATCAAGACTGAACTGCTGGCCGTGCTGGCTGCCGATACCCAGACCGGCAAAGGTCCGGAAGCCAAGCCCCAGCCCGTGCTCCTTACCTCAGACCCGGCTCTGAAGGCCGCCGCAGAAGCGGTGCTCACAAGCGGGGAGTACAAAGCCGGAGTCAACGAAACCCTGTTGCTGCACGCTCCAGCGGGTCTGGCTGCCAAACGGCTGCTCCTGGTTGGCGTCGGTAAACTGGGCAAGGCCACCGTCCACAATGTCCGCTATGCCGCAGGAACCGCCGTCCGGTTCGCCAAGCCGCGCGGAATCCGGGACGTGGCCTTCGCGCTGCCCGAAGCGGAAACGCTGGCTCCGGCCAGTTGCTCACGGGCTGCAGTGGAGGGCGCGTTTGTCGGCGACTTCGATCCCGACACCTACAAGAGCGACCGCAAGGACCAGAGCGTGCAGACCTTCACGGTGGCGGCGGGTTCCGGCGCAGACCAACCGGCGCAGCGAGCCGCGTTTGCCGAGGGTGTGATCGTAGGCGAAAGCCAGAACCTGACGCGCTCGCTGGTAAACGAGCCGGGTAACAAGCTCACCCCGACGGTACTGGGCCAGCGCGCCGCAGCCATGGCAAAAGAAGTTGGAATTGCGTGCGAGGTCTACTCGACAGACAAACTACACGAGTTGAAGATGGGCGCGTTCTGGAGCGTGTCGCAAGGTTCGGCGGAGCCGCCGGCGCTAATCGTGATGCGCTATGAACCGGAAGGTCTGAAAGAGGGACCAGTTCTCGGCCTGGTAGGCAAGGGAATTACGTTCGATACCGGCGGCATCTCCATCAAGCCATCAGACAACATGGAGAAGATGAAGTACGACATGGCGGGCGGTGCTACCATGATCGGCGCCATGCGCGCCATTGCTCTGCTCAAGCCAAAGGTGCGCGTCATCGGAATTGTCTGCGCGGCTGAAAACATGCCCGACGGAAAAGCACAAAAGCCCGGCGACGTGCAGACAGCCATGTCGGGCAAGACGATCGAGATCATCAACACCGACGCCGAGGGCAGGCTGGTGCTGGCCGACGGCCTGGCCTATGCAAAGCAGTTGGGCGCCACGCACCTGATCGATGCGGCAACATTGACCGGTGCGTGCGTGGTGGCGCTGGGCATGGTGAACGCCGGCGTGTTTTCAAACGACGACGAAACCTACGGCAAGTTCGCCTCGGCGCTGGAGACTTCCGGCGAAAAATTCTGGCGTTTGCCGCTGGGCGATGATTATGTCGAGATGATCCGAAGCGAGATCGGCGACATCAAAAACACCGGCGGACGCTGGGGCGGCGCAAGTACGGCAGCCGAGTTCTTGCACACTTTTGCCGAAGACACGCCGTGGATTCATCTGGATATCGCCGGTGTGGCCTGGGCTGAAGAGACCAAGCCCTATATGGCCAAGGGGCCCAGCGGCATCGCTGTGCGGTCGATTCTCGAGTGGGTGCGGAAGTACAGTGCTTAGCTGTTAGCCATTAGCTTTCAGCTCTTCACCGCGAGCCCGAAGCGTTTTGCATTCCGTTCGCGCCAAAGGGAATTAGAAAACTCCAATCACATTGGGTGCCCAGGTCCGGGGTCCCCACCGGCAGGTCTTCGTAAGTGGGGTGGAGATCTCGCTACTGAGACCTGGGCCAGCAAGTCTTTCGCGATTATTCGCGCGCTTCCGTTGAACAATTTGCAGTCTCATCTATATTGCGGTATGTGCGATGATGTCACGCTGCGTTATGCCGATGAATCACCTGTGAGGGGCGTGCATGGCAGATCGCACAGAGCTGCTTGAATCCGCGCTGGACAGCATGCAGGACGGAATCGCCTTGTTTGGCATGGGGGGCGAAGTTGCGTTCTGGAACCAGGCAGCGGAAGCAACCACCGGGTACGCGGCTGTCGAAGTAATGGGCCGTACACTTCCGCATGGCTTGGAGTCTCTTGCGCCCCAGTGTGCGCTCCAGAAGCAGCAGACGGAACCTTGTTGCGGAGTGCTCGTAAACGCGCGGCACAAGCTCGGCCACGAGATGCAGGTGATGACGCGGGTTTTGGTATTGCGCGATGGACTCGGCGAGCGGATTGGGATCGCGGTGGTATTTCATCCCGCTGAGAGTCTTGACGCGCTTCCGCATGGTGCACGAGGAGACAACGCTGCAGTGTCGGCAAGCCAGGCGGAACTCGAAGATCACCTGCGCGGCGAATTCGAAGATTGCGCAGGCGGAGGGCTTCCATTCGGCGTGTTGTGGATCAAGGTAGACCAGGCTGAAGGTCTGCAAAAGACCCACGGCGCCGGCGCATGCCAGGCGATGCTCGACAAACTGGAACATGCGCTCGCTACGGGATTGAGGCCGGCAGAGATTCTGGGCCGCTGGGGCGACGATGAGTTTCTGATCATTTCGCACGAGCGCACACCGGAGATGCTGGCGGCACACGCGCGTGTGCTCGTGGGGCTGGCAAGAACTGCGGATTTCAAGTGGTGGGGCGACCGCGTTTCACTCACCGTCAGCATCGGCGCAGCGCAGGCGCGTCAGGCGAGCAACGAATCGTTGACGCAGCTGCTTGAGCGCGCGCAGCGGGTAATGGAGACAAGCATGCGCGCGGGCGGAAATTGCGTAACGTCTGCGCAGGGGGTTCAGTAATGTTTGCGATTGTAGGCATAGTGCTGGTGTTTTGCGCGGTGATCGGCGGCTTTCTCATGGAGAAGGGCCACCTCGCGGTTCTTGTGCAACCGGCAGAGTTGCTGATCATTGCGGGCGCGTCAGCAGGCACGCTGCTGGTGGCCAATCCGATACACATTCTCAAGGGAATTGCCGCAGGTCTGATGGGCATCATGAAAGGCTCGCGCTTCAACAAACCTCGCTACCTGAACACGCTCAGGATGATGTACCAGTTCCTGAACAAGGTGCGGAAAGAAGGATTGCTGGCCGTTGAAATGGATGTGGAGAAGCCGGCGGAGAGCGCGATCTTCAAGAACTTTCCTGACTTCATGGCCGACCACGAGTCGGTGAATTTTCTCTGCGACACCTTGCGCACTGCCATTACCGGCGGCGTGGAGCCATTCGATATGGACCAGATGATGGAACTGGACATGGAAGTGCATCACAATGCTGCGATGCAGCCGATTGATGCGTTGTCCACGGTGGCGGATGCGCTGCCGGGCCTGGGCATTGTGGCTGCCGTACTGGGTGTGGTGATTACGATGGGAGCGCTCGGCGGCCCGCCGGAAGAGATCGGCGAAAAAGTGGCGGCGGCGCTTGTGGGCACCTTTCTCGGCATCTTGTTGTGCTACGGCGTAGTAGGCCCGTTGAGCGCGAACATGCGCAAAACGGCCGATGACCAGAACGAATATCTGCACGTGCTGCGCGTTCTGCTGCTTTCGTTTCTCAAGGGCTCGGCGCCCATGATTGCGATCGAGATGGGACGGCGCGCCATTCCTGCGCATGTGCGTCCCAGCTTTGACGAAATGGAAAAGAGTTGCAAAAACAAAGTGGAAACGGCGGTAGCAGCGGCTTAACCAAAGCCGCAGAAACAGAGCGCGATGTCCACAAAGACCCAACCTATCATCATCATCAAGAAGAAGGGCGGCCACGGCGGTCACCACGGAGGCGCGTGGAAGGTAGCGTATGCCGATTTTGTAACCGCGATGATGTCGCTGTTCATCGTGTTGTGGTTGATGAACCAGAGCGAGCAGGTAAAAAAGGCGGTCGCTGGATATTTCAACGACCCCAAAGGAACTGCAAGCCTGATGGGAACAACCATGTCGGGCAACGGCGCACCGGTGACGGAGAACCAGAACGACCTTCAAAAACTGAAGGAGAAGCTCGAACAAGAGATCAAGTCCAAGAAAGAACTCGAAAAACTTTCCAAGCAGATCGAGATCACTATTACGCCCGAGGGCTTGCGGATTGAACTGCTGGAAGACAAGAACGGAACGTTTTACGAAAGCGGCAGCGCACAACTCAGCAGAAACGGGCAGGAACTCCTCTCCTTGCTCGCCGGTGAATTGAAAACGCTGCCGAACTCGCTACTGATTGAAGGGCACACCGATGCGACTCCTTACTCGGCGGATAACAGTTACAGCAACTGGGAATTGTCGGCCGATCGCGCAAACTCGGCGCGGCGCCTGCTTCAGCAGGACGGGGTGCGCGGTGACCAGGTAACGCAGGTGCGAGGCTATGCCGACCAGTTTCTGCGCGTGAAGAACAATCCGTACGATCCGTCGAACCGGAGAATTTCGATGCTGGTAAAAAACGCTGGAGCCGAAGTGGCATCGGCGATTCATGGCGCGAAAGTTGTCGAGGGCGCGACAAGTGCGCCGCCCGCAAAGAAGTAGAGCGCGGCAGATAGATCTCTATCGTATCGAGTTGCACCGCGCCGGTGCTAGAATTGGGCGTTTTCCGGGCAGTTCCAATCGGTACCATCGCAGAGTCGGAGGCTTTCCATGTCGAACAGTCGGCGGGACTTTTTGCAATCGAGTGCGCTGCTTGCGCTGGGGGTGATGAGCGGTGCCACGGATGCGCAAATGCCGCCGCGGTCGGCCGGAAGCGAGCCCACGTGCCAGGTTCCGAAGATGAAGTTCGGAAGCGTAGAAATTGGACGACTTGTACTTGGGTGTAATCAGTTCAATGGATTTTCGCATTTCAATAGCGCCTACGACCGCACAATGAGAGAGTGGTTTACCGTGGAGCGCGCGTGCGAGGTGATGCACCGGGCGGAATCGTACGGGATCAATGCATTCAACTACAGCGCGAAGGGCCGCTGCCCGCAGGACTGGGAGCGTTTTCTGGCCGAGGGCGGCAAAATGCACCTGATCGCAGGCGATTCCAGCGATGACGGACCAGCGGCCATGGTGAAAAAGCTCAATCCACATGCGCTTCACCGACAAGGCGAGGTGGTCGATGCGGCCTACAGAAATGGCGCAATGAACACAGTTCGCGAGTGGTGTAAGCAGGCGCGCGACACGGGCGTGATGGTGGGAGTAGCCACGCACAAGCCTGAAGTCATTGCACTGATCGAGGAACAGGGCTGGGACGTGGACTATTTTGCAGGGTGCGTTTATAACCGCACACGAAGCGATGGAGAGTGGAAGAAAGCGTTGAATGGCGAACTCATGGAGATGTCGCGGGAGATCTACATGCAGAGCGATCCGCCGCGCATGTACACAGTGATGCGGCAAACGCCGAAGCCGTGTTTCGCGTTCAAGATTCTTGCCGCCGGGCGCATTGCCGAGGACGGCGTCGCACAGGCATTCCGCGCGGCATTTACAAGCATCAAGCCAATCGATGGCGTGTGGGTAGGCGTTTTCCCAGCGGACAAAGACCAAGTGAAGGAGAACGCCGAAATCGTGCATCAGATCCTTACCGGCGCATAGGTGTTCAAGGCCAATGCAGACGCGACGGGCAATAGTGTAGTCTGTTTGACGAATCCTGAAAGCGTTTACCGGAGGGTTTCATCCCATGACAGTCGTAGCCGGCGTAGATTTTGGCACTCTTAGTGTTCGCGTAACTCTTGTTGACAGCAAAAAAGGTCCCATCGGTACCGCATCGGCCAACTATCCGTTGCATCGCCGGCGCGACGATCCTGACTTCGCGACCCAGTCGCACGCCGACCACATGTCGGCGATGGCGCAGGCCACGCAAGATGTTCTAAAGACGACCGGCATCGATGGCAAAGACGTTGCCGCCATTGCCATCGATACCACGGGTTCAACCGTCTTGCCGCTGGGCGAAGGCATGGTGCCGCTGGACGAATACTATCTCTGGTGCGATCACCGCGCCCACGCTGAAGCGCAGGAAATCACGGAGAAAGCGCACCAGCTCGGATTCGAAGGCATCGAGTGGTGCGGCGGCGTGTACTCGCATGAGTGGGGCTTCTCAAAGCTTCTGCACTGGCTCCGTAACAATCCCGACAAGCGCGACAAGATGGTGACGGTGGTGGAGCACTGTGATATGGTCGCCGCCACGTTGAGCGGCATCACCGACCCCCGCAAGTTGAAGCGAAGCGTTTGCGCCATGGGGCACAAGTGGATGTGGAATCCCAAGTGGAACGGATTGCCGCCGGAGAGCTTTCTGGTTGCGGTTGATCCGCTGTTGAAGGGCGTGCGCGAGAAGATTGGCGGCGAGTTCCTCACCAGCGATCACGTTGCCGGCCACCTGAATGCCGAATGGGCTGAAAAGCTGGGACTGAAGGCCGGTATCCCGATCCCCGTCGGCGCGTTTGACGCACACTGGGACGCCATCGGTTCCAACTGCAAAGAAGGCGACGTGGTCAACGTGGTGGGCACATCGACCTGCGTGATCGCAATGGCACACAAGGCGGAGCTGGTGCCGGGCGTATGCGGCGTAGTTCCGGGCAGCGTACATCCGCAATACTCCGGGATTGAGGCAGGTCTCTCCGCGGTGGGCGACATTTTTGAAGGCATCGCCCGCAGGGCCGCGACCACGGTAGCCGCGCTGTCTGAAGGGCTCGATGCTTACAAGGCGGGGCAGACCGGATTGCTGCGCCTCAGCTGGGATAACGGCGATCGCACCGTGCTGGTGAATCCCGAACTTGGCGGCGTGACACTCGGGTGGAACCTGGTGCACACGGCGCAGGATGAGTTGTTCGCGGCAATTGAAGGCACGGCGTTCCACACCCGCATCATTCTTGAGCGCATGGCGGAGCACGGTGTGCGTATCGATCGCGTCATCAATGCCGGCGGCATTCCGCAGAAGAATGAAGTGCTGAACCGCATCTACGCAAACGTGCTCAAGAAGCCGGTATTGGTGCCGGCGGGCGTTCCCACCAGTCTCGGCTCGGGAATCTTCGCGCTGATGGCGGCGGGCGCCTACAAAACCATCGAGGAAGCCCAGGCAGCGGTATGCCTGCCGTTCCGCACAGTCGAGCCGGATGCCAAGGCGTCAGCAATCTATGATCGCCTTTATCCGCTGTACCGCGACGTATATTTTGCGCTGGGCACTGGCGATGCAAAGCCGGTAGCACTGGGCAAGGTTCTGCCAGAGCTGAGAAAGATAGCGGCAGAGGCCCACAAGAGCTAACTTTGAGCTGGTCGTGCGAGACATCTCCAGCTTCATTCCGCACAGGGCAAGACGAGTGAGGGATTATGGAAAGACGCAGTTTTTTGAAAGCGGCGGCCGCATCTACTGCGGCCGCTTTCGCGTTTACGCGGCGCAGTGCGTTGGCACAACAGGCAGATAGCCACGTTGAAATACTGCTGGATGAGCCCATCGGCACTATTGCGCCCGAAGTTTACGGGCACTTCACAGAGCACCTTGGCTCCGTCATTTACGACGGAATTTACGTTGGCGAAGGGTCGAAGATCGCCAACCAGCACGGGCTGCGCACGGCTCTGATCGAGAAGATGAAGGCGATCAAGGCCCCGGTCGTGCGCTGGCCGGGCGGCTGTTTTGCCGACAGCTACGACTGGCGGGACGGTATAGGCCCGAAAGAGAAGCGCCCGCGGCGGACGAACTTCTGGCTGGCGGCGCTACAGTCCGAGCAGAAGAAGGCGAATATTCCGCAGGTGTACGATCCCAACACATTCGGCACGGCCGATTTTGTCCGGTTCTGCAAATTGTCCGGCGCGGATCCATATATCGCTGCAAACTTGCGGGCCTTGTCACCGCTCGATTTCGATCATTGGGTCGAATACTGCAATTCGCCGCGCGGAACAACCACCCTCGCAGAGACGCGCGAGGGCGACGGATTTGCCGATCCCATGAACGTGCGCTACTGGGGCGTGGGCAACGAGAGTTGGGGCTGCGGTGGCAATTTCGATCCAGAAGATTACGCCATCGAGTACGGGCGCTTCACCACCTGGGTTCCCGATTACGGAGCAGGGCTGCGGTTCATTGCTTCTGGACCGAATAGCGATGAGCAGGCGTGGACGCGCGGCTTCTTCAACAAGCTGATGCGCGGACGCGCAGGCACCAACGTGCACGGCGTGTGGGGGCTCAGCATTCACCACTACGCATGGAACCTGTCGCGTGGCAAAACCGAGGACTGGGACGCGGGCAAGGGCGATGCGCTCAAGTTCGATCCGATTGACTGGTACGAGTTGTGCCGCGAAACAGATCGCATGGAAAGGGTCATCCTCGATCACTGGACCGCGCTGTCAGAGTTTGACGTGGAGCATAAGGTCAAGTTGGTCGTTGACGAGTATGGCCCGTGGTATAAGCCCGGCACCGAGAACTCGCCGGAGCAGACACTCGGACAAATGATCACGGTGCGCGATGCCGTGATGACGGCGATCTCGCTCGACACCTTTAATCGCAATGCTGAAAAAGTTGGTATGGCGGCATGCGCGCAGTTAATCAACTGCCTGAATTCGCTGTTCCTCTCGCTCGGCGACAAGTTCGCCACCACACCGGTGTTCAACGTTTTTGAGATGTACGCGGCCCACCAGGGCGCAACGGCGGTGCGGACGGAGTTCTCCTCGCCGGCGGCTCGGTGGGATCGCGACGGCAAGCAGGCAACGTTCTGGGGCCTCAAGGGCTCGGCTTCAAAGAAAGGCAATACGCTGACGCTGACAGCCGTGAATCCAGATGTGAGCCAGTCGCGCGAGACCGTGATCATGTTGCGCGGCGCCAAGGCAGCCAGCGCAAAGGCATGGGTAATCGCCGAGAAAGACATCCACGCGCACAACACGCTCGACCAACCCGATGTGGTGAAAACACACAGCGCAGAGGTGAAACTGCAGTCGGGCGGACTGAGTTTTACCTTCCCACCTGCTTCGGTTACCAAGATCGAGGTGGAACTGAGCTAACGCAATTTGCTTGCTGCGACAAACGAAGCCGGAGCTTCTGCTCCGGCCTCAGGCTGCTGACAAAGGGCGGAGTTCGAGCGAAGCCTCAGAAAAGGCATCCCTCAGGGCTAAAGCCCAGTTGATTTTGCAGGCATTTGCGTACGGGCTAAAGCCCGTACCCTTCAAAACGATGGGAAGAATTATTGCTGGCAGGTGGCCCGCTCATCAACCCCGAAGAATCGCCGTGAGTCTTAAGAGTCTGTGCCCCGTTCATCGCGGCTTCATCGCGATGAGCGGGTCTTGGGGGCAGATCGTCGTCACGGCCATGATTGAGCCATGCCGTACGGTCTGAAGCGGTTCCAGAAAGCGGAAGCTCTCCACTTCATCACCTCAGTTGCTTTCACCGTCTCCTCTTCACTTCACTCTCCTCGCGGTGCCGGACCCCAGGAACACAGTCAAGACTTCGCGGCCCACTCATCGCGATGAGGCCGCGATGAATGGGGCACAGCCATCAATCTTTACCGACAATCGATGAAGCCGCGATGAATGGGGCACAGCCATCAATCTTTGCCAACAATTGAAGAGGCCGGAATCGATGCGTGGGGCACCCGCCATGCATTGCGTGGAAATACTACTGCTGTTGTTGCTGCTGCATCTGTTGCAGGTCAATGAACGGGATGGCAGCAGCGGCGGCCGGCTGCTGGGCGCGCTCCACCAGGACGCTCCAGTCTTCAGGGATGGGCATTTTGCGATCCAGAGCCGGAGCGGTTTCGCTGGCTTCAACCTGCACAGCGACATAGAGCTCGCTGTCAGTATTCCCGCGGAAGACGCCGTGTGTCGGCGGCACGTCAGCGTAGTCGCGGCCAATGGCAGTGCGAATGTGTCGATGGTGAGCGACCAAATTGTTTGTTGGGTCGAGCCCGATCCAGCCGAGATGGGGCATAAAGGCTTCAACCCACGCGTGCGTGGCGTCGGGCGTGGAGCGGTCATGGTCTTCGCGGCCGCGATAAAGATAGCCGGAGACGTAGCGCGCCGGAATGCGTACATGCCGCAGAAGCGCAATCATGGTGTGCGCGAAATCCTGGCAGACACCCTTGCCGCTGACGATTGCTTCGTCGATGGGTGAATCAACGCGCGTGTGGCTCGGCACGTATACAAAATATTCAAAGAGCCGCTGATTGAGCTCCAGCACCAGCATCAACGGATCGTCGCGGCGGGAGACGCCCATCTGGCTGGCGAGCAGCGTAACGGCCGGGGTTTCAACGGCAAAGACCGACGGCAGCAGCATCTCCCAGTAGTCGCCCGTTTCAACCAGTTCATCTAATGCAGTCCACGCGTCGGGAGCCAGGAACGAGGGCACGTCGGGGAGCGCCTGCTGCTCAACAATGGACTCGGCCACGATGACGAGCTGATTGTGCTCGCCGGGAATATCGAAGTGCTGAACGTTGTTGCCGAGGTGGTCGCGATAGCTGAACACGCGGCACCGTGGACTGACCGAGAGCGAAAAATTGAGGCAGTGCTGGCTCGAATCGGAACGCGGGTGCATGCGCGTTTCCATAATGCTCTCGCTGATGGGGCGCGAGTAGCGAAAGCGCGTGAGGTGGCGGATGGAATAGAAGTTCATCGTTTTTCCCTGCTTAGAGCCTGTTATTAACTTTCGCGTGGGCGGGAAAGTTAATAACAGGCTCTACACCGCCAGCGCGGATTGAATCGAATAGTGAACGTAGTAGCGATAGATGAGCTCGTGGATGCGCATGCACTGCTCGCGAATGTTGTGCAAAAATCCGGCGGTGTCGCCCGAGATGATTTCAGAGACGGTGGTGTAGCCGAGCATGGCGTGCAGGCGGCCGATGCCTGCGGTTAGTTCGTCGGGCGAACGGCGTCCGCCGGTGTGCTGAATGCTGTCGATCCCGGATCGAATCGTGTCAACGCAGTATCGGATCGCATGCGGGAAATCGCGATTAAGCAGCAGGAACTCGAGAATGCGCTCAGGGACCACGTCTGCGGTATACACCTGGCAGTAAGCTTCGAAAGCAGTACAGCAGCGAAGCAGTCCTACGAGCTCCAGATATTGATAGCCGGTGTGATCGCGTTCGTGTTCCGTGAACAACTCCTGCTGATAAACCTCCAGCAGCGTAGCTGTTGCGTATGCGCGCTCCAGGTAGCGGCCCAGGCGGATGAACTGCCAGCCCTGCCCATGAATCATTGTGGAGTCGCCGACACCCTGGAACAAATGAATGCCGTCAACCACCGAAGCGAGCGTGTCGCTGATGCCGGAAGCGAACTGCGTTTGCGCATTCGGCGAGTGCATCTGGTGGAAGAGCCGATTAAGCCGCTGCCACTGCTCGCTCGAAATTTCTTCACGCACCTGCCGGGCATTTTCGCGCGCGCCGTTGATGCAAAATGTGACGGAAGCTGGATTCAGGCCGTCGAAGACGAGGCTGCGCGCCATGTGCTCCAGGCCGCCATCCCACTCCAGTCCCGCGGGATTGCCGATTGAAGCAAGCAGACGCTTCCAACGCGACTCCACGTTGGCTCCGCCTGTGTCGAGCATCAGGCTCATGGTGACGTCGAGTTGGCGCGTGGTATTCTCAGCGCGCTCGAGGTAGCGGCTCATCCAGTAGAGACTGTCGGCTACGCGTGAAAGCATCGTCGCACTCTCCCGGTGTCTGCGTGTTACTGCGATTCCAGAACCCATGTGTCCTTGCTTCCGCCGCCTTGCGAGGAGTTCACCACGAGCGAGCCTTTTTCGAGTGCAACGCGGGTTAGGCCTCCGGGCACAATGTTTACCTTGTCACCAAAAAGAACGTAGGGCCGCAGGTCCACGTGGCGCGGCTCCAGGCGATTGCCGATGAGGCATGGAGCGCGCGAAAAATCCAGCGTGGGCTGGGCAATGTAGTTGCGCGGATTGGCCTCGATCTGGCGAGCAAACTCCTCGCGTTGACGAGCCGTGGAGTGAGGGCCGATCAACATGCCGTAGCCGCCGCTCTCGCCCACCGACTTCACCACGAGCTTGTCGAGATTGGCCAGCACGTGTTGGCGATCCTTATCTTCAGACAGAAGATAAGTCTCCACATTGGGCAGGATCGGGTCTTCGTTCAGGTAGTAGCGGATCATGCGCGGCACGTAGGCATACACGGCCTTGTCGTCGGCGAGCCCGGTGCCAAAGGCGTTGGTCACCGTCACATTGCCGGCGCGGTACGCGTTGAACAGACCCGCGCAGCCAAGCGCCGAGTCGGGCCGAAAAACGAGCGGATCGCTGAAGTCATCGTCAACGCGCCGATAGATTACGTCGACGCGCTTCAGCCCGTCCGTCGTCCGCATGTAAACGACATTGTCGTGAGTCACCAGGTCGCGGCCCTCAACCAGATCGATACCCATCTGCCGCGCGAGATAGGTGTGCTCAAAATAAGCAGAGTTGAACACGCCCGGCGTGAGCAGAACAATGTTCGGCTCCGGGCGGCCTTCCGGCGCAAGCGAACGAAGCGTCGCCAGCAGGAGTTGGGCGTAGTGCTCAATGGGCCGCACGCCGTAGCTGGAAAAAAGCTGCGGAAACGTCCGCTTCATCACGCGGCGATTGGTGAGCATGTAACTCACGCCGGAGGGCACGCGCAGATTGTCTTCCAGAACGACAAACTCGCCGGTGTTAAGGCGCAGCAGGTCAGAGCCGACTACGGCGATGTATACGTTGCGTGGCACCTGCAGCCCGCGCATCTGGCGGCGATAGTGTTTGCAGCTATATACCAGTTCGCTGGGAATCACGCGATCCGCCAGGATCTTGGCGTCGGAGTATATGTCGCGAAGGAAAAGATTCAGCGCAGTAATGCGCTGGGTGAGGCCGCGTTCAATGCGGTCCCACTCCTGTGCGGTGATCAGTCGCGGCAGCAGGTCATAGGGAAAAATTCGTTCAGTGCCTTCATCGCGACCGTACACCGTGAATGTGATGCCCTGGGTAAGGAACGAGAGGTCCGCGGACTGCTTGCGGCGCTGCAGTTCATCGGAGGGGAGGCCAGCGAGGGTTTCTGCAAGAGCGCGATAGAGGGCACGCAGGGCACCGTTCGCCTCGCGCATTTCGTCGTAGGCTTGGTCGAGGGGATAGTCTCCGAAGAGGGTCTCCAATTCCACTGGATGGCCGGCGCTCATGCGTATTCGCGAACTTTCTTTGTTGACAGCGGGTTAGCGGGAAAGCGTGGGGAGAGACTGGTGCGTTAAGGGAGGGTGGCGCGCTGCCATACCCCCGGATCCCTGGACTGCCCTGTCTGTTCCCCGTTGGTTAGCTTTTAACATGTCGGACGTAAGGGAAGCATGAGGAAAGGGGGATTGTGGAGAGCAGTGCGCAATGCTGTATTGCAAGGCTGATCGGAGTGGGGTTCCGACTGACCATAACTCTGATCATCTGATCGAGGTAAGGCGTGTTTCAGTGCCCACCCGAAATTTTCTTCAATGTGATAACAGGATGCTTTTTGGAAGAGCGTGTCGATGAATTCCTCAAGTGGCCATTCATCACCGGTTTGCAAGCCTCTAATTCTTCTGCATATCTGACGCTGAAGCTCGTTGCGGCCAATCAGTGGGTTATTATTCCAGCCGCGTCATTCACCGGATACCCGGAACGAGCGGAAATCGTGAGCAAAGCCCCCAAATCAGCGAGCGATTTCAATTGCTCAGTTTGGCTCAAAGGCTTCAGCAACTCCAGAACATCTTGTTTTGTCATGCGGCCCAATTCATTTTGGGATAGGCGGCTTCCCGGGTTCAGGCGCCGTTCTTTGTTTGCCCAAAAGTTCTCAAGCAGCTTTCTTCCTTTTGCGCACACGGACAGGGCGAATGAGGACTTCTGCGGGAATTTTGAGTCGATGGTTGAGCTGCCGGATCATGGTCAGAGATAAGGCACGGTCTCTGCGAAGAACCTCATAAACCCGCGTCCGGTTACCTATGATCCCAATGAGTGACTTCTTATCCTCCCCTTGTTGCTCAAGCCGAAACTTGATCGCCTCGATTGGATCTGGCAGATCGAGGGGGAAATGCACTTCTTCATAGGCTTCGACAAGAGTCGTCAGAATTTCGAGGCGGTCGCCCTCGGCGGTCCCTTCCTTCGCATCCCAAAGACGCTCAATTTCAAGCAGAGCCGCCTCGTGGTCAGCGTCAGTCTTAATTGGTTTCAGATGCATATTGAATCGTCCTCACGTCGATCTTGTCGTACTCTTTGTGCGTACCCAGCCATTTGATGAAGAGAATTCCCCGTTCGTAGTTCACCGCGACAACCAAGCGATACGCATTTCCCTTGATGTTGAAGACAACACGATCCGCTCCAACGATACTCGCATGCGCATAACTGAGCTTTATTTCGGAAGAGTTCTTCCAATCGGCTGTCTTTGCCTCTTGAAACCAGGACTCAAGCGCAGCCCTCACGGCACGCTGATCCTTGTGCCCGTCCAGTCTCTCCATGAACCGAGTCAACGTGCTTCGAGCGATAATGCGCACTTCTTTAAGATATCATGTTCCCAAAATGGGCACAAGCGCCGCGGTCCTGAAAAGTCCATGAACACAAAGCGGCGCGGCCTACAGGCCGCGCCGCTTTGTGTTTCGGTTTGCAGCGTCGCTTTAAAACAGGTTCCAGAGCGACTGGTTGTAAACGGCGTGGTGAAACTGCACCTCAGAGCCCTTGACGATGGATCCCAGCTCGCGCGGAGAGCGGTTCGCCGCGGCTTGCTTCAAATCGGCGTACCGGCCCTGCACATCGTTGCCAAGAATCTGGCCGATCCACTTCGAGTCCTTGAAGTCGTCGATGGCCTGCTGAATGTTGTCGGGCAGGTAACGGCCGGGGCCGCGGAGGTCCTTGGTCTTCGCGATGGTTCCGTCCACGCCGGTCCTGAAGATGCTGTACAGAGCGAGATAAGGGTTAGCGTCAGGCGCAACGGCGCGTACCTCAGTGCGCATGGAGCGGTGGTTGCCGATGGGCACACGAACCATGGCGCCGCGGTCGACAGCCGATGCGCGGATCTGGTTGGGCGCTTCGAAGTGCGGGTCGAGGCGGCGATAGGCATTCACGCTGGAGTTGAAGACGAGGCAGAGGTCGAGCGCATGGCTGAGGATGCGATCAAGGAAGTCCCATCCGAGCTTGGAGAGTTGTTCTTCGCCTTTTTCGTCCCAGAAGAGGTTGGTCTTGCCCTGAGAAATGGAGACGTTAGTGTGCATGCCGCTGCCATTGACGCCCACGACAGGCTTGGGCAGGAAGCAGGCCGTGTAGCCCGTGTTGGCTGCGATTTGGCGGCAAAGCAGCTTGTAGAGCTGGATCTGGTCGGCCGCGGCCAGCACTTCGGCATAGCCGAAATTGATTTCAAACTGGCTGGGCGCTACTTCCGGGTGATCTTTCTCATTCTGGAAGCCCATGGCGCGCTGCACTTCGGCTGCTGTGTCAATGAACTGGCGCAGCGGATCGAGAGGGAGCACGTGGTAATAACCACCGGAGTTGATGAACTCAAACTTGCCGGTCTCGTGGTACTTGCGTTCCGCATCTTTGCCTGCAAACAGAAATCCCTCAATTTCAGTGGCAGCGTTCAGCGTGTATTTCTTTTCATTGAAAAGCTTGGTGGCATAGTTCTTGAGCACACCACGGATATCGCCGGCATACTGCGTCCCGTCCTTGTCAATAACATCGCCGAAGACGAGCACCTTGCCGGTGCCGAACACGTCGGCGGGAACCCAGTAGAACGCGCTCCAATCGATGCCCAGGCGCAGGTCGCTCTCCTTCTGGGCCGTGAATCCGCGGATTGACGAGCCGTCAAACGTGAGGTTTTCATAGGCGCCCAGCAGGAACTTCTTGTCGTAATCGAGCAGGTGAAGCCGTCCTTCAAGATCAGAGAACAGCACGGTGACAGCCTTGATCCGCTTCTCGTCGGTCAGATACTTCAGGCGTTTTTCGCGGACTTGGTCGGCAGCGGCGCGACTTGCGCGATCGGCCTTGGCTGCCAGGTTGAGCTCTTCCAGCTCTTCATAAGACAAAGCGAGGAAATTGCGATAGTCGGTTGACATGGGTCTCCTTCGTTCGATTGTTAGGCAGATAAGGTACAGTCCAGGCGCACTGAGACGCTAGCGACCGCGTGAGAACTATTAAAGATAGGGTAACGCCGTCGGGAGGACCTTAAGCAAGCAAAAGCCGCGTTTTCCTCAGCCTTTTGGCACGGCAAAGCCGGTATAGCCTTCCCGATTCGCGGAACGGCCAAACCGGGCCGGCTCAGCGATGGGGTCAATTTCTGGAGTAGTCTGAAATCACAGGAGATTTGTGTTCGAAATGCGCAAGATAAACGGCCTTAAATTGGCCCTTTTCGCCCTTTTTCTTCCGGTTTTTGCGGTCGCCCACGCCCAGCAGCCTGCACCCGCGGCCCCGGCTGAGAATTTTGTCCGGTCGCACTACACCAAATATGAGTACCGCATTCCGATGCGCGACGGGGTCAAGCTGTTTACGGCTGTCTATGTACCTAAGGCTTCGGCATTCCCCAGCAATTCCGGTCCATTCCCATTCCTGATGGAACGCACGCCTTACAACGTTGCGCCTTACGGTGAAGACCGCTATCCAGCGCGGCTTGGGCCATCGGACGAATTCTCCAAAAGCGGATACATCTTCGTCTACCAGGATGTGCGCGGTCGCTGGATGAGCGAAGGTACGTTTGTTGAAATGCGCCCGCATATCGACGTGAAGAAGTCGCCGCAGGACGTAGACGACGCGTCCGACTCATACGATACGATCGAGTTCCTGCTTAAACACGTTGAAAACAACAACGGCAAAGTAGGCATCTGGGGCATCTCTTACCCGGGCTTCTTTACATCCGCGTCCATCATCGATTCGCACCCGGCGCTGGTGGCGGCCAGCCCACAAGCGCCCATGACAAACCTGTTCCAGGGCGATGACGCCTACCATGGCGGAGCTTTCATGCTGGCGGCAAACTTCGGGTTCTACGCGTTCTTTAACCCGCAGAAGAATCCCGTTTCTGAAGAGCTTCCGGACCGCTTCAAATTCGGAACGCCCGACCGCTACAAGTTTTATCTGCAAGCCGGCAATATCGCCAATCTCGACAACCAGTATCTCAAGGGTTCGAACTGGCTGTTCAACGACCAGTTCAAGCACGATACCTACGACGATTACTGGAAGCCGCGCGATCTGTCGCAGCACATGAAAAATGTAAAGTGCGCGGTGCTGGTGGTCGGTGGCTGGTTCGATGCGGAGGACCTCTCGGGTCCGTACCGCACTTTCAACGCGATCAACAAATTCAATCCCGAGACGCCGACAACGCTCGTCGAGGGCCCGTGGGTACACGGCGGCTGGGCGCGCGGCGACGGCAGCCACCTGGGCGATGTACAGTTCAATGCGAGAACTTCCGACTACTTCCGCACCGAAGTCCAGTTCCCGTTCTTCGAGCATTACCTCAAGGGGGGCGGAAAAGCGCCGGCCAAGGCGATCGTGTTTGAGACGGGGACCAACATCTGGCGGCATTACGATGCCTGGCCGCCAAAGGCCGCAGCTCCCCGGACGCTTTATCTCCGCGCAGGCGGCAAGCTCAGCTTCGTTCCGCCGCAGGAAAGCAACAGCGAAGACAAATATGTCAGCGATCCAAACCATCCCGTGCCGTTTGTGGGTTACACCGCAGATACGGTGCCGCAGCGCTACATGGACGACGACCAACGCTTCGCCAGCTATCGGCCTGACGTGCTGGTCTACCAGACCGACCCGCTGCAGGAAGACGTCACGATCGCCGGACCCATTACGCCAAAGCTGAAAATAGCCAGCTCTGGTACGGATTCGGATTTCGATGTGAAGCTGATCGACGTATATCCCGAAGATGCTCCCGATCCCGATCCCGCGGTGGCCGGGAACAAGCGGGTTCTCGATGCGCCTCCGCTGCACATGGGCGGATATCAGCAGCTTTTGCGCGGAGAGCCGTTCCGCGCCAAGTTCCGCAACAGCTGGGAAAAGCCGGAACCGCTGACACCGGGCAAGCTGACTGAAATCAACTTCACGATGCCCGACGTGATGCATACGTTCCGCAAAGGTCACCGCATCATGGTGCAGGTGCAGAGTTCATGGTTCCCGTTGACTGACCGTAATCCGCAGGTGTTTACGGACATTCCGTATGCGAAGCCGGAAGACTTTAAGCAGGCGACCGAAGAGGTATTCCACCAGAAGGATGCTGCTTCCGGCGTGGAAGTGCTGGTTCTGCCGCAGAATTAGGGCTGAAGACAGGCCAGCTGGCGTTCACGAAAAGAGCCTGGCTGGCTTTACAATCGAAACAGCCCCACGGCAGCGGAGAGCTGGGTGAGCGGTTGAAACCGGCGGTCTTGAAAACCGTTGTGCCCGTAAGGGTACCGGGGGTTCGAATCCCTCGCTCTCCGCCATACTCCCGCTGTAAAATCTGGATGTAATTGGCTGTAAACAATAAGTTTATCTTGAGTCTCTATAGTCGTTGGCGTCGCTTTAGTCGCTTGAATACCGTCGTGTTCTACCGTTCTGCATGACAATGGGCGACCTGCATGACAATGGCTCTGGCTCAACCGGCAGGCGCGTTGCGGGAATCTCAGCGCGACGGACCTCTCGTAGTTCTGGAGGCTGGGAGTTTTCGGCTTTGATCGTAGGGTTGGCAGCTCCGCCCTCAGTTGCCGTGGTAGGCCGAATCTAACCACCCGATTCTGTCGGAACTCAGGATCAATCTTCCAGGGCAGACGTCCGAGTCAGCTCACTCCGGCGTTACCTTAACGGGCGACGGCCGACCTTTCCATTGACCCGACCTAGGCAACCTGACACAATTCTCCTAGTCCACATGCTCCGGAAGGGCCGTCACGGCGGAACCATCACGGTCTCCTGCTCACGTCACTCCTTGCCTTTCCTGAGTGCGGGGCCGACGAGGTCGAACGATGCGATTGAGAAGGCCCTTCTTGTTGGCCTGTTTGTGTTTCTTGGCGGCCAACCCCGCACGCACCCAGCCGAGCAGCCCAGCAGCAACGCCCTCGTCTGCAGTCGCCGATGCTGCCAAGCTCTGCGCCAATCCTTACGGCAACATCAACGCAACTGGATGGCCCGAAGGTCCGGTTTACATCCTCTACCATCGCAAGGACAGCCCCCGAACCTGGGCCCACAATCCCGCGATCCTGGCCCCCGGCCTTGAAGCTTCCTCGCCAGCCACCGCGCGCACTCTGGTCTGTGTCGAGGAAACCCTCGAAGAAAAAGGCGAATACGTCTCAGGTGAGGCCGCGTATCAAGCTCACTGGAGTTCCACTATTGTCAGCCTCGCCGGTCGTGCCGCCTACCGTGGCATTTCCGCACCCGAATTCGACGGCGACGTTCCGCCTTACCTGAAATACAAGTCTGGACCGGGAATTGGGAAGCTACCGCTCCAACCTTTCCTCCGCTGGTTGCAACTTCTCGTTGATGAAAAAGTTGCGCATTTCAAAATGCGCCTGAACTGGCCTGATTCAGCGTATGGATCAGACTATGCAAACGTTTCAGCGATGGCCGTCTCACAAGACGGCAGCAAGTTCGTTGCCGCGCGGCAATCGCGCTCCGGTGGATCATCTCCCATCGTTGTCTTCGATCTCGCCTCAGGCAAACCTCTGGCCACCCTACGCAGGGACTATACGCCCAGGCACATCGCCATTTCCGGATCCGGAAACCTGATCGCGACCGAAGGAATGTTCTCCCACGGAATTGACATCATGGACGTCACCACGGGAAACCCCGTGCATAAGATCGATGCGGCCACCGTCGAGACCCTGCAATTCGGTCCCGGCGACACCTTAGCCGTTTCAGGCGATAGCAAGGTGGTCCTATGGGATATCGCAACTGAGCATCCCATCCGCTCCGTCCCCGGCGCTAAGGCCATCTTCTCACCCGGCAGAGGCTGGCTACTTGCCACCAGAAGCGCCAGTTCTCTCGCAGTCAACGAAATCGACACAGGCCGCGCCGTCGCTGCTTTCCCGAATGTCGGCCTGCCCCCTGAAGATAAGTATGTCCTTTCCCTGGATGGCACCGCACTTACTGAGTTGCAAAACGGCGACGCCACCCTATTCACATCCGAATCAGCCAACGGAACATCCCTGACTCTGCCCTCGATCTTGATGGACTCCGCTACCATTCAGGCCACGAGAGCCATCGCTCCGACAAAGGATGGGATTGTCTTTGCCGGCCAGGGGTTCGTCGGGATCGCATCCCGAGCCAGCCCCTCTCCACACTACTTCGCGAACGGGGATAGCTATATCGAGAAATTGGCCGTTTCGCCGGGAGGCAATCTGCTGATCCTCGAAAGCATCGAGGGTGAACTTTACCTGTGGGAGTTGCTCTGACCAGGCTGCTAGTCCTCTGGAATCAGAGCAAACTCAGCTCACCCGTTTGAAGTATTGCCTTTTCTCTTTATCCCATGCTGTTGTTATGAAGTTCAGGCGATTGCCGACTTGCTGAAACTGGCGACCGTTCGAGATTGAATTTGCCATTCAGGAATGAGGTCAAACTTGCGCAGCAAAATCTCCGCGCTTTTCGTATGTATCGCTTCACTCATTCTCGTTTCGACATCACAGGCCTGGCCGCAGTGTGGTCCCCAGTGCCAGGCTGTTTGCCAGGGGGGTAGTGGTGGCGGGTGCCCTGGCGGCGGTGGCGGTGCTACCACCAGGCAAGTGGACCCCGAGGCACAACGAAGGTATGAGGAGTACCTGGAAATTCGCCGCCAGAACAGGCTGAAAGAATCTGCTTTAGCGTCAAACAGCAAAGGAGCCGCGGATTACAAAAAGGGCGACTATGCCAAGGCGCTGAAAGAGTTTCAAGATGCCTATCGGACTTGGCCCGCTGATGTCTACATGAAGAACATGACGCTGGCGGCCGATCAGCTTGGCATCCGGATCGATGCTGAGGCAGAGAACAAGATCGCGGCAGTTAACGCCACCACCGCCGCCCACATCAGTGAATCGCAGGTGAAAGCGCAGGAGATTCTGGCCACCGGCGCCAAGGCAACCGGATCCGGCAGCACTGCGGCCTTCGGAATTCCTGCCAATCCTGACAAGCCTCCACTTGCCGATGGATCCTTACGGAGTTCGCATGTTGGCTCAGCGCTTGAACAGGCGTCAAGCATGGCGAACTCGGGTGCAGCTGCAGAGACAGCGACGGATCCAGAAGTGATGAAAGCAATCTCCAATTGCGGTAGTGATACAGCCCCCTGCGCTGCGCCCAGCCAATACGGAGTTGCGCGGCCAGTGCAGAGTGCGGCAGCCATTGAACTTGCCGGGCATCTGCCCGACGGAGCAAAGACTGATCCGACTATCCAGAAACGGATGAAAGAATTTGACAGTTTTGCCGCGCACCAGCAAGAGACCGAAAGAAAGATCACTGTATTGGATCAGAAGATCAAGGCAGGTGACCCGAATGCTGACGCGCTTAAGGCCTACCAGGCAGATCTTGTGAACCAAGCGACGCAGGACAAGCAGCAAGAAAAAGACACCAAGACCGCGATCAAGAACCAGGTGCAGAACCTCGGGCTCGACTGGGTGGAAGAGCCAGCCGCGCAGGCAGCTAAACCCTAGATGGGCTACGAAAAAAGAATGCGAACGATAAGGAATGGAGTCGCGAAAACCGCTCTTGCGCTCGCATGCTTCTTGACCTATGGGCCAGCAATGCAAGCATTCGGCGAGAACTGCGACCTTTGTCTTCCCGCTTACAACGGCGACTTGGCCGGGGTTGCCGCGAGAATCGCCCGTCACGCTCCGGTGAATGTACGCGACTCACAAGGCTGGACTCCTCTGCTCTACGCGGCTGGAAATCAGCATGAAGAAGTTGGTCTGCTGCTGCTGGAGCACGGAGCGGATGCGAACGCGGGACTTCCAGACAGCCGCACGCCGCTGCTTTTTGCCCTGATCCACAAAGAGACGAAGCTTGTGCAGGCATTGCTTGACCACAAGGCAAATGCCTCAGAGAAGTACTCCGATGGATGGACGCCGCTTCTGCTTGAGGCAGAAAGTCCAGCGGACACGGAGTTGATGGGCACACTGCTGGCTCACCACGCGGATCCAAACGCAACCACATCTAACGGTTGGACCGCCCTGGACCTGGTTCTGGAAAAAGTATGGGATCCAGACAACGCCCCTCCGTTGCAGGCAGTCCAGTTGCTATTATCGTACAGAGCCAATCCGAACAAAACCGGCAGAGGCAAATCGAGTCCGATTGTTTGGGCAGCCCTTACCGGCAGGGGCCACAAAGAAATCCTCGCCCTGATGATCGGGGCGGGAGCCGATCCCAACACAACAGACATCATGGGTGATCCCATCCTCGATAACGTGCTATCGGATGAGGATCCGCAGTTGGCCTTTCTGCTCCTGAAGGTGGGAGCAAACTGGAAGATTGCAGGACGGGCCGGCATTCCAATGATGAGCGACGCTTGCCAGGCGCCGCAGGGGCGAATCCAGCAGCTTGCCGAGCATGGAGTGGATTTTAATTGGCATCAGCCCGGAATGAGGAACCTGGCGGACGACAGTTTCTGCTGGACAGATGAGAACCTTCGCGCACTGGTGGATCACCAGCTTTACCTCGACGCAGAGATGCCAGCAGCAGCAAAGTTTTGGGGCGCGTCACCGTTGGTTTCGGCAGTGACTTGGGGCTCGGCAGAGCAGATTGGGGCCCTGCTGCGGGCCGGCGCCGATCTTCCTTCACCCGACCGCACGGGCTACGATCCCAAAATGCCCGATCCGAGGCTGCTGTTTATAGCCACTCTTAGTCCCAACAAAGCCGAGGCATATGAAGTACTGATCGGATATGGCGTGGACGTGCTGGCAAAGAACGGCGCTGGATATACAGTCCTTGAAATGCTCGACGCAATCAATGCGTCCAACCGGAACGAGCCCGACTATCTTAAGGCGCGTGAGCTAATGGCGAATGCGGTGCAGGCACGCAAGCTTACCAAGGGCTTTTTGATTACTGCGATGGACACGTTGCAGCATACACAACCCGATGCGCAGACAGACATGTTGAAGAAGGTCTTCCTTGAAGGGCTGGATCTCTATCATCGCGATCCGGGTTCAATTGAGTTGCGCACTATGCTGGCTGAGGTAGCTACGCGGATGTCCCCCGTGCCGCCCACGTCACCCGACGCGCTGACCCATGAAAAAGCCGCGCAAACAGCGTATGAAAGTGCGCATACTCGCAGTGAGATGTTGGACGTTGCTTTGCAATACGAGCAAGCATCCGCGCTGGCGCCCTGGGTCGCTCCGTACTACAAGAATCTCTGCACGGTCTATGAACTCTCCGGAAGTTACGGGCGCGCGAAGAGAAATTGCGCAATCTACCTCGCGAGCGATCCCGGCGATGCCGAGGAGATCAGGAAGCAGATGCAACGACTGCAAAGTGAGATTGAAAAGGCAATCCAGTAGTTGAAGAATGGGCGAGTTATTTTTCAGGCGAGCGGAAGTGCTCCTGGAGAAGAAAGAAGGCAGGTTGTGAGAATGCGGTCCTTTCCCCGGGTGATCCTGGCGGCAGTCCCACTCTGGTTCGCTGTGGCTCTTCCGGTGTCTGCGCAGAGCATTCCCGCGCTGAATGAGATTCCGCCTCAAGTCGCAGCCACACGTGCCGACCTGACGAGGGAGCGGGCTGCGCTGGAGGCAGAGCGCAGTGATCTGCGCGGTCGCGTGATGGCGCAAAAAGCCGAATGCGGCAGCGTAGAGCAGAACACTCCGCAGTGGCAGAACTGCCTGCAATCACGGACGCAGTTGCAGGAAGAGATGAAAGCCCACATCGCCCGTACAAATGCTTTCAATGCGTCCATCGCCGCCTCTCCCGCAGCGGGTCCGGCTAGGCAATACACCTTTGCGGGCAATGGGCTGATTGCCGGCACCACCTGGACAGCGTATGCCAGCCGTAAACCGGGTGAACCGGAAGAACGGATGTGCAACGTGATCAAGCAGCAATCAAAGCTGGCCGGGTCTGCATACGATGAAGGGGTGGACTGCAAGCGTTACGAGTTCGTGCTGGGCATGGCTATCTCAGTCGATGCATTTACCGATCTGAAGAATCGCGTCGCATTCGATGACCTGACAAATGGCCAGTTCTCTGCGAAGGAGCAGGGGCTCTATGAAAAACTGCGCGGCAAGGCGTTTGGCGAGTTGGCCTGTCACAGCAATGGGGCGATGATCTGTTTGGCCGCACTGGAGAACAAAGACATCACGGCTGACCGAGTAGTTTTGTATGGCCCGCAGGTAACGCGAGAGAGCCTTGAGATGTGGGATGATCTGGTTCGCAGAGGACAGATTAAGGAGGTCAAGGTCTATCTCAACCAGAATGATGTTGTCCCCGGCGTCTCCATTGCCTACGCAGACTATAAGAAGAATCAGGTGGTCAGCATGGCTGCGGACGCGGCTCTTTTCAATGTAGATTCGCTCAAGCGAACGATTAACGAGATCAGCCCGCGGCTTGAGGTGCAGACTTTTCCTTGCGAACGAGACCGAACCTCGATGGAGTGCCATTCAATGGCAATGTATCGCGCAAAGCTTAATTGCACTGGAAGATCCTCCGGGCAAGCGGTACCGGGAACTGCTCTGCACGGTGGGGATGCCCTGCCCGAGCCTCCCATGCCCTGCGAAGTCATTGGCGGACGGCCCTAAGTTCAGGTTGGTATCAATATGGATTCAATAAAGACCCATTCGGTTATTACCTTTCAGCAGCCAATAGGATCGGGCAACACCACCCCTTTGAACATCTTTGCTCAATGGCGCGAGCGCCGCACCGATAGGGCGCTGGATAACAACTGATGACAACGGGACATAAGAGCGCGTCGGCGTTCTTCGGTTTGCCATATTCCGAACCGACACAAATGAAGACGGGCCCATCTCGCTTGGAACTGGCGAGAAAGAGCCCGTCCAGAAACTCATCGCTCAAGAACTTGAAATCTATCGCTGTGAGACCACTTCCACTATTCCATTCTGGCTCCACGCCGGAGTTCCGATTTGAGTCAGCTTCCTTGCGGTATCATCCCAGTGCAGATGCGTGATCTGGCTCTCGCCTTTCTCGTAGGCGTAAGTCAGCCCATCGTCACTGTAAAGAGCGAAATCGCCATTTGACCCCGGATAGACCTTCACATGTGCGATGCTCTGTTTTTCATGAGTGCTCTCGACTGTGCTTCCCAACGGCAAAATCGAGCCGGCTCTAACGAAAAGTGGAATTGTCTCAATCGGCGCACTTACCTGGATTGTTTGTCCGCCCTCGTACCGCTCGTTTGTCCAGTAGTTGTACCAGGCGGTTCCCGCGGGCAGATAGACGGCCTTTGTGGTTTGCCCCTGAGATGTTACGGGCGCAACCAGAAATGCCGGTCCGAACATATACTCATCACCGATATCGGCTACCTTGGAGTCGTTAGGAAAATCCATGAACAAGGGGCGCATGAACGGAGCTCCAGTTTCATGCGTGAAGTATCCGAGCGAGTAAATGTAAGGCATCAACTCGTAACGGAGCCGGAGGTATTTTTCAAGGATTGGTTCCGCCTGCTTGCCATAGGACCATACTTCGTTATGCGGCCGTGTGCCATGAGTTCTGAAGTTTGGCTGGAAAACCCCGTATTGATACCAACGCACATAGAGCTCGGGATAATCGTCGTAACCACCAACGTTGCCGCGGGCATCGCTGGGATCGATGAGTGGAGTGTGCTCGGGTGTATGGGTCTTGGGAAGCGCTTGCCATCCGCCGATATCATTTCCCCAGTAGGCAATTCCAGAGGCAGCGACATCGAGGCCGATAGGAATTTGCCTTTTCAGCACGTCCCAAGTGGGGAAGATATCCGACGACCAGAAGATTGCGCCGTTGTGCTGCGCACCAAGGTACGCATCCCTTGAGAGGATAAGCGCGCGGGTGTTGGGCAGGTCTTTCCGTATTCCGTTATAAAACGCGGCCGTATGGAAGAGAGGATACACATTGTAGAATTGCGTTCCAGGTCCAATTTTGAAGTAGCTACCATTAGGAGGCAGATCGGGCTCTGTTTCGTCGGCCCAGAAAGAATCGAATCCTTTGCTTGCGATATTGTCATGGATTATGCCCCAGTACCAGGACGCTGCATCCGGATTTGTCGTGTCAATATCAGAGCCCTGACCATCGTACGGCAGCCCGTCTTCCGGTGTGCCATCTGCATGATGCAGGAACCACCCATTCTTTTGGATGTGATCGTAGAAGCGTGAGTCGGGCCTGAAACGCGGCCATACGCTGATCATCGTCTCAATGTTCATGGCATGGAGTTGGCGATTCATATCAGCCGGATCTGGCCACTGGTCTTTGATGAAATCCATTTGCCCCATCTTTGTGTAATAGAACCAATCCAATACCAGCATGTCGATTGGCAGATGGCGCTCGCGATAACCATGGGCCACAGAGAGCATTTCTTCCTGTGTTGTATACCGCTGCTTGCATTGGATTAGCCCATAAGCCCACTTGGGCAGCATGGGCGTATCGCCCGTCAGCACGCGATAGCCTGCGTAGATCTCATCGGTCGTAGTGCCGGCAACAACGAAGAAGGAGACTCTTTGGCCTATCTGAGAAAGCCACTTGGTCTGCTCGTTGAATCCAGGAAGAATGGTTGTCTTCGAGGGGTTGTCCCAGAGGAGACCGTATCCCTTGTTGGTGACCAGGAAAGGGACACAAAAATTCGGGCCACCCGCGGATTGATAGTCGGCCCAGCATTCAACCTTATGTCCGCGATGGTCGAGGTATCCCTCCTGATTCTGGCCGAGCCCATAATAGTGTTCATCGTCAGGTGAACCGAATGTGGCACCCACGCGATAAAACGGCGGATCTCCCGGGCGGCGGTCGTTGTTCAGCTGGCGATTGCCATCTTTATCGTTCAGCTCCGCCATTTCCCAGCCCTGCATTGTCAACAGTGGCTTGCCATCTGCAGTCGTGACAGTCATGTATGATCCGCGCCCGAATGCACCGAAGTTCTTTCTTGGGCCATTCCAAAAAGAACCGTCCGGCCGGCGCTGGGGAGGAGGAGGTGTAGCAAAGTGGACCGTCATCCGTGTGGATTTGTATATGTCTTCTGTCGGCGTAGTCTCGTGCGTCCACCCTTCCGGGAGAGGCTTTGCGACGATTCCGTATCCTGGCCCGGTTAATGCCTGATCTTTCAATGTGCTCATAGTGACGCGGACAATATTTGGAGCGTAGGCCTCAAGAGCGATTGTGCTGCCTTCCCGATCGATAACTATCCTGGCCTCCTGCGCATGTAAGGCCACTCCAGGAATCATTGCAACCATGACCAATAACAAGAATCTGCGGATATTCGCGACCAAGTTCATCTAGATCCTCTCCTGTTTATTGCGACTAAAAACCGCACGAATATGCTTTCGAAAAGCAACGAGTCGTCTGAATATCAATCTCAACCAGCTACATATCTGCCGTCTGATTGCGCTTCAGCGGCAGGATTCTGTTTCAACGCCCCTACCTGCATCGTGAGGCAATCATTGACTTGGTGCCACTCATGGGCGACTTAACGGCCGACTACCTCGACGAGCCGATCATCTGGCCCAGTCCACGCTTCTGCACCTCTGCGGGTGAGCTTTCCCGCGGTGTTGTCCCAGTGCAGGTCGGTGACACGGAAGTCTCCCTTTTCGTAGGCGTATGTCTTTCCGTCGTCGTTGTAGAGCGAGAAGTTTCCATCTGCGCCGGAGTAGACCTTGATCTTCGCCAGTTCCTGCTTCTCCTCTGTGCTTAGAATCTGCTTGCCGAGGGGGAGTATTGAACCGGCGCGAACGAAGATTGGAATCGTCTCAATAGGTGCACTCACAGTGATTGTTTGACCGCCCTTGAAGCGCTCGTTTGTCCAGTAGTTGTACCACTCCGTTCCGTTGGGCAAATAGACAGTGCGGCTCGTTGCTCCCTGGTCAGTAACTGGAGCGATAAGAAGTGCAGGCCCAAACATGTATTCATCGCCGATCGCAGCTACATTCGGATCGCTGGGGAAATCCATGAATAATGCGCGCATGAATGGGGCGCCAGTCTGGAAGCTTCCATAAGCGAGGGAATATGTATAGGGCAAGAGTTGATATCGCAAGCGCAGATACTTCGCGAGGATCGGCTCAGCCTGCTTGCCATAAGACCAAACCTCGTTGTGGTTCCTCTCTCCGTGGGCCCGCATGACAGGCTGGAAGGTTGCCCATTGAAACCAGCGCACAAACAACTCGGGATAGTCGAGGTAGTTGCCGACCGTACCAAGTGCATCTGAGGGATCAACCAGGGGCGTGTGCATTGGACGATATGTCGCAGGCAGGGAAGGAGAAAAGAAGCCGGCGATATCAGTATCCCAATAAGGCATGCCTGTGGCAGTGAAGTTCAATCCGGCTGGAACGGAACGCTTCAGCATATCCCAGGTTGAAAAGATGTCGCTCGACCAGAAAATGGTGCCATTCCGTTGCGCTCCGAGGTAGGCTGCGCGCGCAAGAGACATGACGCGTCGGCTGTCTCCAAAGTCGCGCCTGAAGCCGTCGTATACAGAAGCGGTGTGGAACAGGGGATAGACGTTGTAGTAGCGGGATCCGGATCCGACGGCGAAGAAGTCTTTCGCGGGATCGACATCGGGTTCCGTTTCGTCGAGCCAAAGGTAATCGAAACCGTAGGGCTTGATGTATCGGTCTCTTATGGCCTCCCACCACCACTTTGCAGCGTCCGGGTTGGTGGTATCGATGTTCGGGCCAATTACGTCTTTAAACCCAACTGAATCCGGAGTGCCATCGGCGGAGTGGATCAGCCATCCCTTTTTAAGCAGCATGTCGTAGTATCGGGTACCCGCGGAGAAATGCGGCCAAACGCTGAGCAATGTGGTGATGCCCATGGAATGTAGCTGCTGATTCATGGCAGCCGGATCAGGCCACCGTGCAGGATCTAGGTCCAGTTCGCCCTGCCTGGTCATATTGAGAAAATCGACCACAAGAACATCCAGGGGTAGCTGACGATCGCGATACCCTCTCGCAACCGCCATGAGCTGATCCTGAGTGGGGTAGATCGCCTTACTCTGGATATAACCATAGGCTGACTTCGGCAACAGATGAGTTGTGCCGGTTAGCTGGCGATAGCCCCGGTAGATCTCGTCGCTGTTTGCCCCTGTGATTACAAAGAACGAAACGCGTTCTCCAATCTCAGACGACCAGACGTTCTGCTGGTTGAAGCCGAGATTGATCGTAGTTTTTGATGGATTGTCCCAGATCAGACCATAGCCGCGGCTGGAGATCATGAATGGAACGCAGACGTTCTCGCCGCCGATTGCCGAGTAGTCATGCCAGCAGCGGATCTGATGATCCCGCAGGTCGAGAGCCCCTTGTTGCTGTTGACCGAGTCCGTAGTAGTGTTCGTCTGCTGGCGAGTCAAATGTTGCAGAGACACGGTAGCCGGCATGTTCCTGCATTTCTGTACCCGCGGCTGAGGTTTCGGCTTTGTTGGGAGCCATGAACCAGCTCCGCATCCTCAGCAGCATCTGACCCGAAGCCGTCGTTACAGTGATGGTGTCTTCGTTGGGTCCTCTCCTTGGGCCTCCGCCAAAGTAATGGTCCCGGAGCGATTGATTCAGGTCATCGAGTGGCATGGGCCGCGGCAGGAGCGACTTGGCCAAATGATCGGGAGAGACATGAACAACGAGCTTCCCGGAGCGAAAAACGTCGTAACCGTCAGAGTCCTGCTCATGAGTCCAGCCGGTCGTCAAGGGCGTTCCCACAATGCCATAGCCAGCGGCTTCAGTTGCTGTTGCTCTGGTCTTGCTCAACGTGACTCGAATGATGTTCGTTGCGTACGGTTCGAGAACGATTGTGTTGCCATTCCGCTCAAGAATCATCTCGCCGTTCTGTGCATGGACAATCACCCCAGCAAGTACCGCGACCATGACCAAGATCATCACTTTGCCACAATTGACTTTCAGTCTCATCTGAATCCTCTCTCCTGGTTGCAGCAGAAAACTATCCGCAAGTGCTACGAATTGCATGAACGATGAATGCACGGTTTCAATCTCCCATCACGTCAGAGCCGTCCGGCCTGGGAGTAGAGTCACCCTCGGCGAGGTTTCCGGAATGACCGACTTGGTATTGGCCGATATCAGATCGCCTGCAGCGCTGGCTGCGTTGGCAATTGGATGTACTGGTTTCATCAATTTGGAGGCAGCCCGCCAGGCTGGATGTGGTCACTCTATTCATTCCGATCTGCATATGCGTAGCGGTGACTTTGGCGCCGGAAACCAGAGCCAAGGTGGAATCTTGTGCTGTACCCTCGATTCCAATGTAGAAAGGAATCAATTGTGGGCGAGGTGGTGCGCTATCTTTTGTGAGGCATCATGCAACGATCTGCTGCCGCAGGAGGTCTTTTCAAGTACAACACTGTGTATTACAGTGTGTTGGATGGTCGTCGGGGCATTAGGAGATTGACTAACCTGATCTGATTGTGCAAGATAAACTCCACGGAGAATTAGCCGGAGAAGATTGAATGGTGTAGTGCATTTAGCCGTTCGGGGAAAGTGCAGCGACACTGTAGCCCGTTTGAACCCAGAAGAGTAAAGTGATCTTGGATTTCGTCTTGGCTGATCTGCGCGATCTCAGACGGAATGCGGTGAAGCCCATGGGGACGACAAGTGGTCAAATTCGGCGCGATGAAGCTGATAGCGCAAACCGCGCTTTCGATGAGCTTGAAAGGACATCTGTCCTTCGCGAACTGAACTCGATCCTGAACAGTCCCATTTTTCAGGCAAGCAAGCGCGGTCAACAGTTTCTTTCCTATGTGGTTCATCACCGCATCGAGGGGAACCACGAGCGACTCAAGGAACGCACAATTGGAATTGACCTCTTTCATCGTCCTGCGGGATATGCGACCGGGGATGATCCGGTCGTTCGGGTACAAGCAGGTGAAGTGCGAAGAAGGTTGGACCAGTATTACCAGGCCAACCCGAACAGTTCAGAAGTTCGCATCGAACTTCACGTAGGGTCTTACACTCCCGAATTCAGATGGGTACACCCTGAACAGCAGATAGGTCGACCTCCCTCACCTCAGACGGTACAAGAATCTCAAGAATCACCCCAGCGAACGGGGAACGACCAAGAATCAATTCCGGCGAAAACGCCTTTGTCGGCAAAAACGAAGAGGGCTCTAGGGAAGCACAATTGGTTCCGGTGGGCGTTAACAGTGGTTGTCCTCGTCATCTTCGCCACTTTGGCTCTGATTGGGTCAAGCACTTATCGCGCCAGAGCTCAGGAATCGTTGCTGCATAAGTTCTGGGCTCCCGCACTTTCTTCTACAGACCCTGTTTTGATTTGCCTGGCCAAACCCTCGGTTTATCTGCCTTCGGTCAAGCTTTATCAGAGGCATGCCAAGAATCCCGTAGAATTTCTAGGTCAATTCGCACGGCTGAGCCAGCGACCGGATTTGGGCCCCGATGACAAGCTCTCATGGGGCGATATGGTCGAGTACCCCGACTACGGGTTGGCAAGCGGCGATGTCTATACGGCGATTCGACTATCTGGTCTCTTTGGCCAGATAGGGAAAAAGAATCAAGTTCGAATAGGAGGAGACTATTCGTTCGAGGACCTGCGTAGCTCCCCCGCAGTCGTCATTGGAGCCTTTAACAACCGATGGACAATGCAAATGACGTCCAGCCTTCATTTTGCATTCGCCGATGAGGGCGACCAATCGATTGTCCGGGAAGAGGGCCCATCAGGGCGGCACTGGTTCGCAAAATCCGATTCCAACGGCAAAACACTTGAGGACTATGCTGTTGTAACAAGACTCCTGAATTCCAAGACGGGTCAATTTGTTGTAATCGTGGCTGGAATCAAGTCTTATGGCACGCAGGCGGCAGGAGAGTTTGTTTCCAATCCAGAGGCGCTTCGGGCGGCGCTCCAGACCGCTCCGCCAGACTGGGAAAAGAAGAACATGCAAATCGTTCTGCAGACTCCTGTCACTGACGGGCTACCCAGTCCTCCGCAGGTCGTTGCTTACTACGTTTGGTAGTGCATCTTCCTCTCACTCTATTGATTTACAGATCCAGAAGAGACAATGCGGTCGCCCTGAGGGCTTGCGCCGCGGCAGGTATAAGATATTCATTTCCAGGCGAGTAGCGAGTCGCCCCCTGCCGTCAACACCTTCTAACCTGCATATCTCACGGGGAGAAGGCGAAGAGTAAAGGTGAGCGGAAGAAATAAGTAGCAAAAGACCGCTGATTTCAGGCATAACTACGTTGTCGAGACGAAGTTCTCTGCCGAGAAAAGGAGCGGCCTTTAATGACAGAGTGTAACCAAGAATCGTTCCGATTTACAGCCCATTTTTCACGTCGGGTGCAGGCCGAGTTCACAGCCGGCCGGGTATCGAGTGATGGTGGAGCGCTGTTGCTTCGGGAAGCGGACCGCAGGATCAATCTTCTGGGCCGTCTGGCATGTTGTTTTAGCGATGGCCGGTCACCGTTGCAGGTCCGGCACCAGTTGTCGGAGATGCTGGCGCAGCGCATCTATGGTCTGGCGCTGGGCTACGAAGATCTAAATGATCACGAGCAGCTGCGTTCGGATCCGTTGCTGGGACTGCTGGCGGGCAAGCGGGAACTGGATGAGCCGCTGGCCGGCAAGAGCACGCTGAACCGGCTGGAGCTGACCGGCCGCAGCCTGCGCTATCACAAGATCAGCTACACGACCGAGGCCCTGGACCGGCTGCTGACGGACCTTTTTCTGGAATCGCACTCAGCGCCGCCCGAGCAGATCGTGCTGGATCTGGACGCGACCGACATCCCGCTCTACGGCCATCAGCCGGAGCGGTTCTTCCACGGCTACTACGACAGCTACTGTTATCTGCCGCTGTACATCTTCGCCGGCGACCAGTTGCTGTGCGCGCGGCTCAGGCCGGCCAACCAGGATGCTGCCGCCGGTTCGGTCGCAGAACTCAGCCGCATCGTAACGCAGCTGCGTGAGCGCTGGCCCGAGGTGCGCATCGTGCTCAGGGCCGACTCCGGCTTCTGCCGCGAAGAACTGATGGGCTGGTGCGAGTCCAACCAGGTCGATTATCTGTTCGGCCTGGCGCGGAACAAGCGGTTGCGCAGGATCATCGGCGCCCAGATGCACCAGGCTCAGATCCTGCACCAGAGCAGCGGCAAGGCGGCACGTGTGTTCGCCGAGTTCAGCTATCGGACCCACAAGAGCTGGTCATGCGCACGACGCGTGGTAGCCAAGGCAGAGCATCTCGACAAGGGCGAGAACCCGCGCTTCGTGGTCACTTCGTTAACCGCTGAACAGTGGGCCGCGCAGCACTTATACGAAAAGTTCTACTGCGCCAGAGGCGAGATGGAGAACCGCATCAAGGAGCAGATGTGCCTGTTCGCCGACCGGCTCTCCACTGACGAAATGAAAGGCAACCAGTTGCGCCTCTACTTCTCTGCACTGGCTTACACCTTGATGGAAGCGCTGCGACGGCTGGGACTGAAAGGTACCGCCTGGGCCGAGGCGCAGGTGGATACGATCCGTCTGAAGCTGCTCAAAATCGGCGCCGTCGTTCGGCTCAGCGTACGCCGCGTGCTGCTCCAGCTCAGTTCTGCCTATCCCTGGAAAGACCTATACACCCAGGCCTTCCACGCACTGCGCTGTTGACAAAGCCAGACTTGCAGAAAACTCAACTTCCACCGCCACTGAAAAACATCGCATGGCAGAGCTATGCGCGAAATAGGTCCCCAACATACAAACCACACCGCAGTCGGCGAAATCCACCCTCGCTCAGCAGCACCTGTTCTCGCAAAATGACAACCACGAGGCAAATATCGACCCCGCTCACACCGAAATCTGTACCCATGAGAAATCGCGGCTAATTGCCAGGTACTTCTACCAGTAATAGGCCGCGACCACTTCAGGTGGACCGGCGATTGATTCGGTGACTGTGGTTTTCAGAACCAACTCCATGTTCTTTGTCTGCCAATCTGCGGGACCAGCGTGCACCACCTTCGCGATGTACTCAGGATTCGAAACAAACTCACCGGACGCCTGTGTACCGCTGCCAGTGAGTCCCGCGACAATAATGGTGAACTGCCCCGTCTTCGAGTCCAGAATGCGGGCGAGAATTGCGTAATCCTCTCCAGACTTGGGGGGAAGTGGAAGGTTCGGAATCCAGGTTCTTCCTCCGGGAGCCTGCTCACGAATCATGATTCTTCCGTTCTGCTCAATAAGGGCAAAATGCAGGCTCGGCGCGATCTGCATGGTCCACTTATTGTTGAATCCGCCAACAATCACAGCGGGAGAATTGCGCAGGTCCTCATACGAGTAGTTCATCCCGATCCGAACCTGACTGGGCTTACCAATTCTCCCAAACAATGCAGAAACCTTTACAGCAGCATAGACATCCCCCTCTGCGACACCATAATCGGGAAATTGCATCATGTCGCTCCACACAAGCTTCTCATTCTTATCAAACGGCAACTCCTGATTTGACCGTTCCACTTCGGTTTCAAATGTTCCAGGATGGGCACGAGAATACCTTTGATACAGTTCCAAAGTCGGTCTATAGACAACGGGCTTTGCAAGGCAGATCAAGACCGGCTGAGGGGTGGCAAAGGCAGGTGCCCAGAATTGTTCGAATGCAGATTGCTGCCGACGTGTAGTGTGCAAGCGGGAAAATGCCATCCAAGCACCGAGCATTGCGATTGCAAGAACCGCAAAGATAGCAACGGAGCGCCACGGTCTCGCTGCACGAGTTTGAGACGGTATGTGATCTGCTGCCTTGTCCGTGGTTGATGTTTCCGAAGAAGTCCAATGGAGGTGCGGAGCATAGGATCCGAGCGGAAGTTCAATTCTTACCTCAGAGCGATATGGTTCTTCCTGGTAGAACTGCTCCAGACGACGCCGTACTTCTCCGGCTTGGACTCTAACGACGGGATCATCTCCAGTTGCATAATCAGGCGACCGATTGAACAGTGCTGCCCCAATGGTGCGTTCCTTTAACTGATCGCAGTTTCCTTCGAGCTTGCGGTGAACAACATACTCAAGGAACTGACGCCCGCGTACTGAGTTCTTGAAGAATCTGCTGGCCAGGATTCTGTCGAGTTCCTGAAGGGCGGCTGCTGCCTTTTCAGCATCGCTCAAGGTTGAACCAGGAGACCCATGCGGGTGATTCGGCGCTTCTGTTGCAATGGTCATAAGTTTCCCCACTGGCCATTACTTCCCATTCCAACAACGGCAATCAATGGACGATCAATTCGCGAGGTAGAAACAAGTGAGCATAACACGCAGCAGTATCGCGGCGTTGCTTTTTAATCATGCTCCCAACTCTTGAACTCCCGCAGCATACTCAAGCGATCGAAAGGTCAGGATTCGGTTTCCGTTCAAGAGCGCATTCCGAAGTTTTAGCCTTGGCGCACTGCAGGCAATTTCCTCGCGCGAAAGAGAGTAGATATCGCGCCCAGATTGGATGTCAAGGAGCCTTTCCAGCGGCTGCAAGAGGAAATGAACATCAATATAGTCACCGCGCTTCGAGCATATCTCGTACACGTTCGGCGTTTCCCTATCCCCTTTGTAGTCAGATTCTCCGTCCACGCTGGAGCTTAAATGGCAATCTGCTTCTTTAATACGATCACGGGCGAATGGAGTCGCCAGGAAGAAAAACATGCCATGGCAGGGGATGAACCGGGGTCCTGTGAAGTGTTTCTCTTGAATTTATAAATCGATGATAATAGAAGCTTTATATCACCCCTTACAGTAATGTACTGTGTCATACTTGTCGGCGCCGTACTGAGCACCTAGGGTTTCCCAGTACTCACTCCAGAAAGATGCTGCGCATCGTAGAAGCGCCAACAATCAACTCACTTAGCCGATGAACTGCTCCGAGATCAATTCCAGTGCGCTGGATCTCACAAGAGGGCAGAAGTAACGAACTTGAAAGCGTTTACCAAAGGAGACAACACATGGCAAAGGAAAGAAGAGCGGGCAGAATTCTAATGGTACTTCTGCTCCTGTTGAGCTGGGGCGGGATCTCGGCATTTGCCCAGTTCTCGAGTGGAATTGAGGGTACAGCCCACGATGCAACCGGAGCAGCGATTGCGGGAGCCGGGGTGACCGTCACCGACACGCGACTCGGCGTGGAAAAAGCTACGACAACGAATAGCGCAGGCTACTTCCGCATCGACAGTATTGGTGCCTCTACCTATACGGTCGAGGTCCAGATGAACGGATTCACCACCTGGCGACAGGCAGGCCTTGTCCTGCAGGTTGGCGAGATTCGCTCCATTGCGCCGGTGTTGACCGTGGGATCTGTGTCCACAAATGTCACTGTCTCCGCCTCTGAAACCTCGGTTGACCTGATAAGCCCGACAACCGGATCGGTCATTGCGGAAACCACGCTGCAGCAGGCGCCGCTCACAGGCCAGAACGTTTATGGATTGACAGCGCTGACGCCCGGAATGACGGGAACCGCCGTCAACTCCGGTGACAACTATACAAACGAATATGCAATCAATATCAATGCGGCCGGTCTTCGCCAGGAACAAAACGGCTACATGATTGACGGTGCTTACACCAACACCCCGTCTCGCGGCGGCGGAACCTCCATCTCGCCGAATCCTGAAATCGTGCAATCGATGAACGTTAGAACCAACAACTTCGATGCCGAGAAGGGAAGAAATGGTGGAGCGACCGTAGAGGTTTTCACCAAATCTGGTTCGAACGATATCCACGGAACGTTCGACTACTATTTCACAAACAATCCGCTGAGCGCGCGCACAGAATTCCAATCGAGTATTGCGCCGTTCAGCCGCAATGAGATCAGCGGCACTTTGGGAGGACCGGCAATCAAGAACAAGCTGTTCTGGTTCGGTGCGATCGATGTTCTCCGTTCCAGTTCTTCCACGGCATACCAGATAACCGCGGAAACGCAAGATTTCGATACTTGGGTTGCCGCCAACCTGCCGAATACCGTCGCGGCCGGAATCCTCAAGACGGCGCCGCCTCAATCCTTCCCGACGACCAGCCTCAAGACGGTCGCCCAGGTTCAGGCTGCAACTCCTGGATACTATGCGTTACCTGCCGGCATTCCGCTTACCATGAATGCGGTTGGTACCTCCAACATCAGCTTTACGACCCCCAAGAACGGATACCAGTGGAATTTCCGCGTCGACTACTACATCGGAAAGAACGATCGTGTTTACGTAGATGGGATGCGCACCTCTGAGAATACCGAGGGTAAGCAGGCGCGACCCGCGACCGACATCCCGTACTATGCTATCTCCGATTTCGCTAACGTCAACTGGACGCATACATTCTCCCCTAATTTGTTGAATGAATTGAGCGTGAATGAGATTCGTCCTCAGGGCGCAAATGGAACCTCACCCACAGAGGCGATTCCGTACATCAACGTCACGGGACTGCAAGGGTTTGGAACATGGGGAGCTGGTAACTTTATCCAAACCACAGTAGGCTGGCGTGATGTCCTCACGGCTACCGTGAAGTCGCATACCCTGAAGTTTGGCTATGACGGCTTCAATATTCGCGAGGTCGATCACCAGAACAGCGCATTTACCCGTCCGACCTACAACTTTGACAACCTGTTGGACTTCGTCCAAGACAAGTCAACTTCGGAGACGGGTTCGAAGGTGGATCTGACTACGCACGGGCAGGCGCCGTACGCACGCCGTTATCGTGACCTCTACACGAGTTTCTTTGCGCAGGACGATTGGAAGATTGCCCCGAGACTCACGATCAACGCCGGTGTCCGCTATGATTCACTGGGCCACCTGTTCTCGATTCTGACTCCAAAGCTGACTCTCTTGACCCTTGGACCAGGGAGCACCCGCCAGCAACAGATAGCGGGTGCCGTCACCTCGGCAGCACCTAATGGGCGGACAAATGTTACTGACGATATTGCATGGGCTATAACCCCACGCCTGGGATTTGCCTGGGATGTATTTGGAAAGGGCACTACTTCTCTGCGCGGTGGTTTCGGTATGTTTGCAGATCAACCGCCTTACCTCCACATCACCGATGCCACCTCGGGCAATCTGCCGTACATCTATACACCTTCAATCAACGTGCGTCAGGGCGACCCAACTCCTCCTCTTCAGCTTTGCCAGGCTCCTGTGGGTTACGAAGAGGTGTGCCCGGTTTTACCCACGTCGAATGTAACCTTCGACGCCCGGGGCGGAATTCTGCTTGGCGGTGTCCCCACACGGTCGGGTCTTGGCGGATTCGATCGAAATTACAAGATGACTCAGGTGGAAGCCTGGACCTTGAGCGTGCAGCAGCAGCTTAGGGGCAGCATGGTTGCAGAAATCAACTATTCAGGAACGGCGGCCCACCACTTGCCGATCTATCAGAACGCAAACCGCTTCGCAGGCGATCTGATTGTTAACACGGGTAAACCGCAGTATCTCAATCCCAGCTTTGCAGCCATCGAATACGGCACATCCAACGGCAATTCCATCGGCCATGTTGCTTCCGCGTTGCTCACCCGCCGCATGTCTCATGGGTTTGCGCTACGTGGTATCTACACTTTTGGCAAGGCCCTGGATTACTACAGCACGGCACAATCCATATCTGGCGGTGGAATCACTACCAATACAAACATCATTCAGCCAGACAACTTCAAGGCACAGCGCGGCCGCGCCGACTTTGACATTCGCCAGCAGTTTGCGGCCGACGGCACCTGGGTTGTTCCAGGCAACTACAACTCGTTGGTTGCAAGAAACATTCTCGGTGGTTGGCAATTCGGTGGCGTGTTCATTCTGCACACTGGGCTTCCATTTACCGTGTTCTCGAGTGCTGCTTTCCATCCGGTCTTTGACGCGGGCGGAAATGTGATCGGCAATACAGGCGGCGACTACAACGCAGACGGCACCAACTACGACACGCCCAACGTGCCCACTTTTGGCAGGCACCTGAGCGGGAAGAAGAAGGCTGACTACCTTGGCGGACTCTTCACGTCATCGTCGTTTCCCTCGCCTGGGCTTGGCGTTGAGGGCAATCTAGGACGAAACACCTACGACCAGCTCGGCTACAACAATGTGAACTTCAACTTCGAGAAATTCTTCGATATGCCGTTCTTCTTCGGAGAGAAGATGAGGATTCAGGCGAAGGGAGAGGTTTTCAATCTCTTCAACCGCGTCAACCTTCAGGGTGTCTCCTCCGATATGACGAGCGGAAACTTTGGCCACTCAACCAACCAGTTGCCAGCACGGAGTTTGCAATTCCACCTCCGAGCCAGCTTCTGAGTTGCTCGTTACCACGGCAGCGGGACGGCGAAGGTGTCGCTTTATAGCAGTATCGTGAAGCGACTCCTCGATGGCGTCCCGCCTTCCGGGCATGGATCCAACGGATCTGACCCCCGGCGGTGCAATCAGCCGCCGGATCAGACACCTTATATTGAGCACGCAATACATTTCGAGTCGTTATGCTGCAACGGCACCCGATGCATAAAGTGTTATTCGTGGTTGGGTTGATTCTCGGTGCGTGCTGCAATGGACTTGGGCAACAGCATGTTCAAGAGAGAAAAGCAAGCGACCTCGTATCTCTGATCGGGCAGGATCAATACAAGCAGCTCCTGGTGCGCCTCGGTGGTCTTAACCGAGACATAGTAACCAAGGGGCTGCACGATTATCCGGGTGCAGATGGGAAACTGCTCACGGGATATGACTACGGTGAGTATTACGACTGGGATTTGTATTTTGAGAATGTGTATCTCTCTTACTATGGGATTGGTGATTATAACTTTACGAACCTGAAGTTATTTCTCGACAAGCAACGACCTGATGGCTTTGTCTCGCGGACGATCGGCATTACTTATCCGCGACCGACGCAGATGTTCAAGCCGTTCTTGGCGCAGCTTGTCGTCCTGGGCGCCAGTCAGAACGGGAACAATTATGAGTGGTTACGAGCTAACTACTATTCGAGACTCCAAAAGTACATCGACAGATGGTTTGCCTACGATCATGACGGAAACGGGCTGCCTGTCTGGAATAGTTCCGACGCAAGTGGGATGGACAACCAGATTTCCCGATCTGGCGACCTTGAGTCCTATAGCGATGAAGGCGTGGACCTCGCATGCTACCTCGTCCGGGAACTTCAGGCGATGGAGATCATTGCAGCGAAGCTGGGCAAATCCGCCGACAGCAGAATATACGCCGATCACGCCGAGAGGCTTGCGAAGGCAATAAACAAGGTATTTTGGGACGAACAAGACGGATTCTACTATGATCGCAACGAGAAGACCGGCAAGGCCATCAAGGTGAAGTCCGTCGCGGGATTTCTTCCAATGTGGGCGGGCGTCGCAAGTGCGGAGCAGGCGCGCCGATTGGTGCGCGAGCATTTATTGAACAAGAAGGAATTCTGGCTGAAGTATCCGGTAGCTACCTACGCAAGGTCGGAGCCTGACTTTTATGAGGGGAGCAGGTCCGGCGAGTGTAACTGGAAAGGGCCTGCATGGATTCCAACCAATTACGTGATTTTCCACGGTCTCGTTCAATACGGATACAACGATGAGGCGAGAGAGTTGGCTGTCAGGACGTTGCGGCTGGCTTTAGTGGCGAATCCAGTTACGCGCGAGTTTTATGACTCGGACACAGGTAAGGGAAACGGGATGAATCCTTTTTGGGGCTGGTCGTCGCTGGCCTACGTCATGCCAATCGATTTCGTTCAACGCTATAATCCGATGGAGCTAAATTCTCCCATTCGGCCGCTGATTAAGAACGAGCTTGGCGTACCCTTTGTCAGGGTTGCGAAGTGATCCGCGGCGTGACGGAAAATGAAATCATCAAGAGTTGAGTGGCTTGGGGCGGAAACTGCACGAATCGCGGTAGTGCAGATGGGCAAGCGTGTCACTCTGCATGCCACGAATCGAACGGACCTGGGCTAAACTCTACTTTAAAACCGCGACATTCTGGAGGATCGTTTTTGCGTTTTCGTAGCTTGATTTGCGGTGTTGCCGTCAACTTGCTCGTTTTATTCGGCACTTGCCGAGCGCAGCAGCCCCCGCAACGAAGCGGCATGGGCGGAATTGCTTCGGGCGTGGCGGCCAAGCCGGTTTATGACGAACTGAAGCGTCCCATCACGGCGGGGGGATTTGTCGACAAGGGGCCGGTGATCTTTGAAGACATCACAGAGAAGGCCGGACTTTCCGGTTGGATCCACAAGATGGGGACTCCGGAGAAGACGTTCATCGTGGAAACGAACGGGTCGGGTGTTTGCCTGGTGGACTTCGACAATGACGGGTGGTTGGACATTTACCTGGTGAACGGTTCGACCTTCCTTGCACTGGACGGCAAGGAAGCGTCGCCGCACGCGGCCTTGTTCCGAAACAACCATGACGGAACCTTTACGGACGTTGCTGCTAAGGCGGGTGTCATGAACGACCGCTGGGGCTATGGGTGCTCGGTTGCCGACTATGATAACGACGGGTGGCCCGACATCTACGTGGGCAACTACGGAAAGAACCGGCTGTACCACAATAACCACGACGGCACGTTTACGGATGTGGGCGAAAAGGCCGGGGTAGCGGTGGACAATTGGACCCCGGGCTCAGCCTGGGGCGACTACGACGGCGACGGGTTGCTGGACCTGTACGTTTCGGGCTATGTCCATTATGACCGCGCGCTTGCAGAGGCCCTTGCTAAAGATCTTGCGAACTCTGCGTGCCAATACAGAGGCGTGACTGTGAATTGTGGCCCGCGCGGGTTGCCAGGCGAGCCGGACCGATTGTTCCACAACAATGGAGATGGAACGTTTACCGATGTGACGGTGAAGGCGGGTGTTGAAGACAAGAGCAAGTATTACGGATTCACGGCCATTTTCGTTGACATCAATGGGGACGGCAAACCGGATCTCGTTGTGGGCAACGATTCGGAGCCCAACTTTCTTTACATCAACAAGGGTGATGGGAATTTTGACGACCAAAGCTATATCTCGGGTTTTGGGCTGAACAAGGACGGGCGCGAAATTGCTTCAATGGGAATTGCCGCAGGCGATTACCTTAACAATGGACTTGTTGACTTCTATGTGACTGACTTCGGCGACGACTACAAGGTGCTATTTCGAAATGATGGCGAGGCGAGCTTTACCGACGTGAGTTACGACGTTGGGACCGCGCAGACGACCATTCCTTTTGTGGGCTGGGGTGACGGTTTCATTGACTACGATAATGATGGCTGGTTGGATCTCTTTATGGTCAATGGCCACGTCTACCCTCAAGTGGATCAGCATGACTGGGGTACAACGTGGGCGGAGCGTTCGCTGCTGTTTCACAACGTACCGGACGGGGCAAAGTCGCGAAGATTTGAATACGTGCCGCCGGTAAAGGGTACAGGGCTGGCTGATGTGATACCGGCTCGCGGCGCCGCATTTGGCGACCTGTTCAACGACGGCAAGATTGATGTGATCGTCAATCCGATCGACGGCCCTGCGGTGTTGCTTCGTAATGTGAATCCGGACCATCACCATTGGGTGGAGATGAGTCTTGTGGGAGGGCCAAAGGGTCCAAGGGATGCGACCTGCGCCACGGTTTACCTGAAGACAAACGGCATGCGGATGCGACAGGATGTTCTGGCCAGTGGCAGTTATATCTCAGCGAACGACCGGCGACCTCACTTCGGGTTAGGCGAGGCGACGGACGCGGGATCGGCAGAGATTCACTGGCCCGACGGCACAAAGGAGACGCTGAAGATACCCGCGGTAGACCGCATATACACCATCACCGAGGGCAAGGGCATTACAGGCGAGATGTGTAACGGCAAGTCGTGTGCGGAAGGAAAAGTCCCAGGCCCGACACAGGTGGCACCCTCGGCACAATAGCTTGTTCGCGAGTGATTTGTCGCCACTTTCTGCACTCGACTCTTTTAAGGAGGGTCACAGTTGTCTGCCCAGCATCGGAGCGCTCGCCAGCAATTCGCCAGCCGTCAAAGCGCTATTTGGATTGCTGCGGCCTTGCACCTTTGCGGGGTTGTCATCTTTCTGGGTTGGATTGCGCAAGCGCAAGAACCTGCGACGGCGCCCAAGGGAGGGATGAGCGGAATTGCATCGGCCGGAACATTTGCTCCGGTTTACGACTCCGAGAAACGGCCCATTACAGCAGGAGGATTTGTCGACAGCGGAACTGTTGTCTTCGAAGATGTCAGCAAGGCATCAGGCCTGGCTTCATGGAATCACGTTATGGGTACTCCTCAAAAGAGATACATTCTGGAGACGGATGGATCGGGCGTCGGACTGATTGACTACGACAATGATGGCTGGCTCGATATCTACCTGGTGAACGGATCGACCTACAAAGCACTTGAAGGCAAGGAGAACCCGCCACATGCAGCGTTGTTTCACAACAATCATGACGGCACGTTTACCGATGTTGCAGTAAAAGCAGGCGTCGCGAATGATCGATGGGGGTTTGGAGTCGCAATCGGTGACTATGACAACGACGGCTGGCCCGATATCTTTGTGGCCAACTTCGGCAAGAACCGCCTTTACCACAACAATCATGACGGTACGTTTACCGATGTTGCAGAACAGGCCGGGGTGACACTGGGCAACTGGTCTGATGGTGCAACCTGGGGTGATTACGACGGTGACGGTCGTCTGGACCTATTTGTGTCTGGATATGTCCATGACGATATTCAAAAGCAGCCGGGTTCCGAGGAAGGCTCGGCCGTTCCTGCGTTTTGCCAGATGCGTGGAGTGCCGGTGGAATGCGGTCCACGCGGCCTGCCGGGCGAGCCCGACCATCTGTTCCACAACGATGGAAATGGCAAGTTCACCGACGTCAGCGTAAAGGCGGGAGTTGCCGATCTCGACGCGTTTTACGGTTTTACCTCAGTTTTTGTGGACGTGAACAACGACGGCAAAGTGGACCTGCTTGTGGCGAATGACTCCGAGAGGAATTTTCTCTACGTCAATAAAGGTGATGGCACTTTCGACGACCAGAGCCTCATTTCCGGATTTGCGTTTAATGGAGACGGCCGCGAAATTGCTTCGATGGGGCTGGGAGTGGGCGACTATCTAAACAATGGCCGAGTCGATGTGTTGGTGACAGATTTTTCAGACGATTACAAGGCACTGTATCGAAACGATGGCGACGCCAGCTTTACCGAAGCGGCCCGAGAGGCTGGAATCGCTCAGATTGCAGTGCCGTTTGTGGGTTGGGGAGCCGGCCTTGTCGATTACGATAACGACGGTTGGAAAGACGCGATGATGGTGAACGGTCACGTGTATCCCCAGGTTGACGAGCACGACTGGGGTACAACATACGCTGAGCGCCCCCTTCTTTTCCACAACAACCAAAAGGGCAAATTCGATTACGTGCCACCCGTAAAGGGGTCAGGACTTGCGGTGCTTACGAAAGGACGCGGTGCGGCGTTTGGCGACCTGTTCAATAACGGAAGGATCGATGTGATCATTAATCCTGTGGATGGGCCTGCTGTAATGCTGAAGAACGTTAATCCAGATCTTCATCACTGGGTGGAATTGAAACTTGTTGGTGGACCCAAGAGTCCGCGGGATGCGGTCGGCGCCACTGTGTATCTGACTGCCAATGGCATTCGCCAACGCGAAGACGTGATGAGCGGAGGCAGTTACATATCTTCCAATGACCAGCGCCCGCACTTTGGCCTGGGTGAGGCAACCGACGCCGGAGCAGCCGAGATTCATTGGCCCTCGGGTGCAAAAGAAATTGTGAAGTTGCCTGGGGTGGATCGCATCTTCACAATAACGGAGGGGAAGGGAATTACGGACGTGCTTTGTACTTTGCCTCAATGCGCTCTCAAGGTTGAGGGCGCACTGACTAGCAAGCAAGGTGAATTGAAGTGAGGCTGCCTTTAGCGCCGCGCGATCCCAGCACAGCAAGGATACGGTTAGCGGTAGAATTGAGGAACTTGCTCAATGGATATCGGTTCTGCATCGATGGGATGTGAGATTCCCATGCGATGAAGCGCGAGATGGCGAACAGGCGAATGATGTGGAGTCAACAAACTTCCGGATTTTCCGTCTTGGCGCAGCTTGCGAGCCGGGGATACATCGCCGTTCTCGGCCTGTGTCTCGTCATCTCCTGCGCCACGCGTGGAGGCTTTGTTGCAGTTGCACAGCAGACGGCTACTCCTGTTGCATCCATTGAATCTCTCGTTCGTTCCAAGAATTACGATCAAGCCCTGCGGTTGACCAAGACTCAACTTCATACAAGGCCGACCGACGTTCGTCTGTGGACCTTGGAAGGAATCATCTACTCGCTCACGGGCAAGAACACGGACGCTCGTAGTGCTTTCGAGAAGGCGCTGCGTCTATCACCCAATTACATGCCGGCGTTGAAGGGAGAGGTTCAGCTTCTTTATGAATCGGGCGACAAACGGGGGATACCGCTGCTTGAGCGAATTCTGAAGGCTGACCCGCACGACCTGACCGCTCAGGAAATGCTGGCAATGCTCCTGAAAAATCAGGGTGACTGCCGCGCCGCGAATGAGCATTTCGCAATTAGCTCCGGACAGATGGGAACCCATCCTGAGACGCTTGAGGGGTATGGCTATTGTCTTGTGCAAATGAAGGAGTTTGAGAAGGCAATCACCGTTTTTGAAGAGTTGGTGGCGCTGCTGCCCGAGCGTTCTTATCCGAAGTATGATCTCGCGGTAGTTTTGGTGACAATGAATCAGAATGACGCCGCTTTGAAAGTGCTCGCGCCTTTGCTTGCGGAAGCACAACAGGACCCGGACACCCTAAGCCTGGCCTCACAGGCCTACGAGGCGATAGGAGATACACCGAAAGCGGTATCTCTCCTTCGGCAGGCAATTGTCCTGAGTCCAACGACAGCAAGCTACTACGTGATGTTTTCGGATATCTGTCTTACCCATGATTCGTTCCAGGTTGGAATTGACATGATCAACGCGGGGCTGCAGCGAATTCCGAATGAGTCATCTCTTTATATCTCCCGCGGAATTCTATATGCGCAATTGGCGCAGTACGACAAGGCGGAAGCGGATTTCAAACGGGTTGAACAGCTGGATTCCGCGCAAAGCATCAGTGCTTATGCGGGCGATCTCACGGACGTGCTGAAGAATAATCCCGATCAAGCGCTGGTAAAAGTACGAACCCAACTTCAAGCGCATCCTGAAGATCCGCTTTTGAATTATCTTCTGGCGCAGCTTCTCATGAATCAGGCTCCCGCAGTCGAAAGCGGAACCTTCAAAGAGGCGATGAAGTCAGCTCTCCTTGCCGTCAAGCTGAAGCCGGATCATGTGGGTGCAAGAGATCTTCTTGCAAGCATGTATATGAAGACAGGCCAATATGATCTGGCGATTGAACAATGCCAGATCGCGCTCAAATACTCACCCTCCGACGAGTCAGCGACCTATCATCTGATCATTTCGATGCGCCATACCGGTCACACGGACGACCTGAAGCCCCTGGTCAAACGATTGGCTGAGTTGCATCAGGAGTCCCTCCAGCATGAAACGGAGAGAAAGCGATACAGGCTTGTAGTGGGGTCGGCGCCTCTGAAATAAAGGTTCCCTAGCAGAGCATTCCCGTCCTTAAGAGGCGAGATTCGAAGAACGCCAGTCTGTCATGCTCATTGTCGCTAACGATATTGCGAATTTCGACTAGATCACCTTAATACGATAAACGCATCTCTTGCCGCCACGCAGAATTGATTCCTCCAACTCCGCCGTCACCGGCCGCCCGATGATAGCTGAATAGGTTTCCATCTGCCATCCTAAAGTGCAATCGCAAAAGCTTGGAGGAGTTAAACCCTCTTTCACCATTGGACAGCTGCAGGTTGCGCTTTTATCAACAATGCGGATAGTTCCATTCGCTTCATCGTAGTCTGCTTCCGCCATCCAAAGGCGGCGGCCTTCTTCAAGAAAGCCTTTGAGGTTTCCCTTGTAGCGATCGATCAAGGCGGCGCGATAGGTGTCCGCGCATCTGGCCCCGAGTGCATTCAAGGCCTGTTTACGTTCATTCTCCGGCAATCGCTCTTCAATAATTTCGATCAACTTCGAGAAGCGGAGACGTGCGGCATCCGCCCTATCTCGAACGTTCGCAAATTCCTTAGGATCGCAGGTGTGTGGCGCGTCGCCAGAGGCCTGTGCCTCAGACGTCTTTACTTGACCGCACATGCCGGTCGCGCAAACTGCGGCAACGCAACTCTTCACGAAGTCTTTTCGATTGATCATTGCGATAATTGCTCCTTAATAGAATTGGGAACGAATTGCGGCCAACTTGAAATGCCGCGTTGAGGCAAGCCCGCGGCTGATTTCGAGGGTCAACGTTTCGCAACGTTTGAAAGATGAAACGGCGTTTACGCAGAAGCCTAGGTCGATGATGATGCTTTGTCAATAGTGATTATTGAGTCCGCGGACATTGGTTGCAGGACAAGTTCATTCGCGGTTGAGATGAGCTGGCTGCGTTTACTCGAACACCGGTTGGTGGACACACTGGGCGCGCGCAAGCCCAAGCACGCAGTGAAACCGCTACGCAAGGATGACATGCAGCGGCTTCACTGACGTGTAGCTCCCAGCTAGATCCACACCTTCGAATCAATTGGAGGCTTGGATTCGGGTGTATGAACGACGACGTCGTCGCCGGGATATTCGGGGTGGTTGTCCGACTCGACTCGTACGTACGAAATTTGGAATCGCCAGCATTGGGGCTCCGACTTGCCACTTGCCGGTGATTACCAAAACGCCGCCGAGCAAGTCAGGACGCCACTCTGGCCAGAGTGGGGAATCGCTTAATTTGCGATTGATGTTGACGTTGTCTACCGTCTCGACGTTGAAGATGAGTGTGCCGCATTTAATTGCGATCAGGCTGAGGTCGGACTTGATACGGCTGTCCGCAATCACGCGTTGTGGCTCCATCGACTGGCCGGGAGGCAAGTGGCTCTGGTCGTACTCCGCTCCGCCCTTGCGCGAATCGAGAAGAAATTTTGCGAGGGCATATAGGCGTCTCCACCGTGATCTCCTTCCTGGTCGTTGACGAAACGGCCGAAGCGCACCAACGTCTGCTCCATTTCCTGGTGCCCATCAAACCAAGCGCTGGGCAATTCGGCCGCTATGGATGATTCTTTTTGTTCACGTGCGATGTGATGCCTTTCAAAATGAACTCGCGGACAAGGTTTGCTGCGGCATCTGCGCCGATGTCGGCAAAGCCGTTTAAAAGGACGAGCGAGGCTCCGCGGTCGGATTCGGGGTAGTAGAGATTGGAGATGGCTGCGGCGGTGAAGCCGCCGAGGATGTGGGAGTAGTTGGGCACCCGACGGCCGGAGTCGCTTCTGGTGACGAACGCGGAAGAGACGGCGTAGAAGGCGCGCGATGTGCCGCTGCCGGTTCCCTTATAGAAGTAGCGCGGGTCCTGATGAAAGATGGACGGATAGACGGCCTTGGCGAAAAGGTTCCCAGTGACGTGATTTGCCAATGCGGCGCCGTAGCGCTTTCCGTATCCTTCGATGCCGCTGCCGTAAGCGGGGAAAATGTTGCGATTTTGTTCCGCGCCTGCGATTCCTGCTACGGCGAGGAAGGAAACGGGGTCGATGAGGGATCGGGCGCTGAGCTGGAACTTCTGCTTGGCCAGCATGGGCGGCGCATTCCAGTCATAGGAGCTGTAAAAGTTTGGAATCACTTTTCCGATGCGTTGCTGCTCTGCGATATGCACCTGCTCCTCGGCCAGCGCTTCCTTGCTGCCATTTACGGTGACACTCGTGGATCCGCCCGAGATGGTGAGTGTCACGGGTGGCACAAAGTGCACCTCGTCTGCCTGCAATGAGATTTGAGACGACTTGAAAGTGGTCATGCCCGGGCCCGTCACGGCGACCGTGTAAACACCGGGTCGTAGTCCGCTAAATGAGAACTGCCCATTGTTGCCTGAGACGGTCGTGCGCTTATCAGAACGCGATGGACCGTTTAACGTGACTTGCGCGCCTAGCAAAACGTCGCCGTTGGGGTCGATGACGGTTCCGGAGATACTGCCGGTTCCGATCCCCGGATTCCCAGCTTTTCCTGATTGACCTGATTCAACGCCGGGCTGTGAAGGCTGAGGGGCGTTTGGAAGAGCGCTGGATCTGGGAGTCGTGCCGAGACTCTCCTGTCCATCCGCGGTTGCATTCGCAACATTAAACGACAATACGAAAAGCGACACTGCAATCAGGAAGCTTTGTAATCGTTTAGAAGTCTCAATCAACCACTTAACCTCATTCCGCAGCCAGAATATCCGAGCCGCTACCGTTAGACGATGCCCAAGGAAGGACGTAACGATCGGTCAGTCTGCGAGTTTCATCAGTTCTAGCACAGTGAAGAAGTTGCTTCGTTCAGAACGCGCATTTCAAAACGCAACGTCAATCGGCAGGTATCGGATTGAATTGCCATCTACGGGGCAGCCCATCGAGTGAGAATAGTCCTGCACCAAAGATCAGGATCATCCGGGATGAGAACAGAAACGTACCGAATGTCTGTGAACTATTTGCGGGCGGCGAAGTAGGACCCAAGCACAACCACAGCGGAACACTGATCCGAGCTACCGCATACATACCCAATTGGATGGCGAAAAATTATGCATACCCCTGGGGGGCATGGGCATCATACAATACAAGAAGGAGTAAATCTTGCCATGGAAAACAAACTGCACTTATCGGTGGGAGGAATGCACTGCGAAGCCTGCGTTCGCCGTGTGAACAACGCACTCACGGGCATGCAAGGAGTTCAGGTTGACCAAGTCGAAGTCGGTTCAGCACAAGTGAGGTACGACAACCAGCGGGTCACGCCCGAAGAGATCGTCGCAGCTGTTGATCGCATTGGGTTTACGGCCAAGGCTATTAACTGATCAGGAGTTACCAATGCCCAGTCTTCCTTCGACAGCAGCGCTCCCGGAAACCGGGTCGGACAGCTCCGGCGCAGTTCTGGAACGCGTCCAAATTCCGGTTACTGGAATGACGTGCGCGGCATGCCAATCCTTTGTTCAACGAACGCTGGCCGGCGAGGCAGGCGTGCAGGATGCCAACGTCAATCTGATGCTGCACAACGCTACCATCACGTTCAACCCGCAAATTACTTCGCCCTCCACCCTCGTGGAAAAGATTAAGAGCACCGGCTACGGAGCCGAATTACCCTCCGTGACTGACTCCATCCTCGAATCGCAGGAACGGCACGATGCGGAACAACTGGATGAATTTCGGCGCTTGCGCTTGAAAGCAGCGGTCAGCGTGCTGGCCGGCTGCTTTGCGATGCTTCTCTCGATGCCGCTGATGCGGATGTCCGCTGCCGGCAGCCTGGAGAGGATGAAGGACCCGTTCATGAGCTGGATCATGAAGGTCTTGAATCCTGTGCTTGAGAAAGCTTTGCCGTGGCTGTTCTCGATAAGCGATGATGCGATCCGATGGACACTTTTTGTCCTCTCCGCGCTCATTGTCACCTGGGCCGGACGCCGCTTCTACGTCAAGGCCTGGTCGGCACTTCTGCACAAGACCGCGGATATGAATACGCTGGTGGCGCTTGGCACAGGAACCGCCTTCCTTTACTCAGCTGCCTGCACAATTGCTCCATCTTACTTCATCGCGCATGGAATAGCCCCCGACGTCTACTACGACGCGGGGCTGATGATTATTGCTTTTGTACTTGTCGGCAACACGCTCGAAAGCCGCGCAAAAGGCCGCACGGCTCTCGCCCTGCGCAAGCTTGTGCAGTTGCAGCCAAAGACGGCGCGAGTTCTCCGCGACAGCAAAGAATTCGATCTGGACCTCCAATCGATCGTGCACGGAGACACCATTGTTGTTCGACCGGGCGAACGCATTCCTACCGATGGCGAGGTCATCTACGGCTCGAGCAGCGTTGACGAGTCGATGCTCACGGGCGAATCCCTTCCGGTGGAAAAGCGACCGCAGAGTCGCGTAATCGGCGGCACCCTCAATCAGCGTGGATCGCTCCACTACCGCGCCACCACTCTGGGCGCTGAAAGCACGCTGTCACAGATTGTCCGGCTTCTGCGCGAAGCACAGGGCTCACGCGCTCCCATCCAGCATCTTGCCGATCGAGTGAGCGCAATATTTGTTCCGACGGTTCTGGGATTGGCGATACTCACTTTTCTCGGCTGGCATTTTCTTGCGCCCGGCACAGGCATCATGCAGGCGCTTGCCGAATTCGTTGCGGTTCTTGTAATCGCATGTCCCTGCGCGATGGGACTGGCTGTTCCCACCGCGGTCATGGCGGCCACGGGCCGCGGCGCCTCTTCCGGGCTGCTTATCAAGGGCGGAGAAGCCCTGCAACGTCTCGAAAAGGTCAACACCATCGTGCTCGACAAAACGGGTACGATCACGACCGGAAAACCAGTGGTCACCGCTGTGATTCCGGCTCCGTCAGGCAGGTATTCCGAAGCCGAGGTGCTGCGGATTGCCGGAGGCCTGGAACGTGCAAGCGAACATCCGCTGGGCGAAGCCGTTGTAAGCGAAGCGTTGAAATACGACCAGACGCTCGCCCAGCCGTCGGACTTCGAATCGTTTACTGGTCACGGTGTAGCAGGTACGGTCGCGGGTCACCAAACGCTCATCGGGAACAAAGCGTTGATGGAGCAGCGCGGCATCTCAACCCAGCCGCTTGAGCGTATTTCCGATGAAGCCGCCTCGCACGGACAGACTCCACTTTGGGTGGCGATCGACGGTCAGCTTGCAGCACTGATCACTGTGGCGGACACTGTCCGCGATACCTCTTTCGATACCATCCATAAATTGCATCGCGAGGGGCTTCATGTCGTGATGCTCACTGGAGACAACACATCGACCGCGCTCGCCATCGCGCGTGAGGTGGGGATCGACGAGGTCATAGCCGGTGTTCTACCACAGGGGAAAGTGGATGCGATTCGGCGGCTGCAGGCGGCGCACCAGGTAGTTGCCATGGTCGGCGATGGGATCAATGACGCACCGGCGCTGGCCCAGGCTGACGTGGGCATTACGATGGCGACCGGCTCCGATGTGGCTATGGAAGCCGGCGATGTAACGCTGATGCGAAGCGACTTGACCGGGATCGCAGCAAGCATTGCGCTTTCGCGAGGTACGATGCGGGTGATGCGCCAGAATCTCCTCTGGGCGCTTGCCTATAACGTGATCGGCATTCCCATCGCCGCCGGAGCGCTGTACCCCTTCTTTGGGATATTGCTCAGCCCTGTGCTGGCCAGTGCCGCAATGGCGTTCAGCTCGTTCAGCGTGGTCATCAATAGCCTCCGGCTCAGCCGGCTTAAACTCACCTGAGGACACATATGGCAACCCGAAAGATGAACACCAAAAACGCCGCGTTGAATCACTGCGAAATCCCTGTTAACGGGCGCAAAGCCTTCGGGGTAGACCCCGAGATCAAAGCGTCCAATCTTCAGCGGCTAAGCCGCATTGAAGGTCAGCTCCGGGGTATCCAGCGCATGGTGGAAGAGGATCGTTACTGTGTGGACATCCTGACGCAGCTTTCCTCGGCCCAGGAGGCTCTCCGGGCTGTCGCGCGAGCTCTTATGCGCAATCACCTTTCCCACTGCATGACGCATGCGATCGAAAGCGGCACGGAAGACGAAAAGCAGGCAATGTACGATGAAGTGCTCGATATGGTTTACAAGAACGCCCGCTAACGCAAGCAGAAATCTGACTCGGTCTCCAGGCCGCCCATTCTTGTGCGGATGAACGAGTAACAGGGATCACGCTCCACATTCGATTCAAGCAGCAAGCAGCGCCACGACATCGGGTGATATATTGCCCCATGTCGGAGAAACGAACGAAACACTCTGCATGAAAAACCTGGTCCGCACGAGTCCTGGGGGGATGCTGATGAACTGGAGAACTCTCTTCGCAACTGTCTTGGCGTTTGCGGCGCTGCCACTTTCTGCTGCCATTACTCAACCGGTCCAGGTTGAAGGTGGCTTGGTTTCCGGCGTCCCCGGGAACGATTCGTCCATCATGACGTTCAAGTCCATTCCATTCGCTGCGCCGCCTGTCGGCAATCTGCGCTGGCGTGCGCCTCAGCCCGTTATTCCCTGGAAAGGTCTGCATGCGACAGACAAGTATCCGCCCAGTTGCATTCAGGACATTCCATCTTCGAACCCGCCGTGGACTTACGAGTTCATGCCCCACAACGCAATCGGCGAAGACTGCCTCTACCTCAACGTCTTTACACCCGCAGCTTCCGCTTCTGAGAAGCGGCCGGTCTTTGTCTATATTTATGGCGGCGGATTTCGCCAGGGTGGAACCGCGGTTCCCATCTACGACGGCGAGGGGCTTGCGAAGAAGGGACTGGTTGTCGTCACCATCAACTATCGCGTGGGAGTAATGGGCTTTCTGGCCTATCCCGAACTCACCCGGGAGTCGGGCCATCAGGCCTCCGGCAATTACGCGCTGCTCGATCAGATTGCGGCACTCAAATGGGTGCAACGCAACATTGCGCGGTTTGGCGGCGACCCGAACAACGTCACCATCGACGGACAATCGGCGGGTGGCGCCGCGGTCCATGATCTTACGGCATCTCCGCTGGCGCGCGGATTGTTCCAACGCGCAATTGTGCAGAGCGGCGGTTCCACCATCGCGAGAGGCGGAGTCGGTGGCGGACTCCCATCTCTTGCCGACGCCGAAAAAGATGGCGAGAAATTTGCAGAGTCGAGGGGCGCTCATTCGCTCGCGGAACTCCGCGCCATGAGTTGGCAAGATCTCATGAAGTCGATCCCCGGTGCGCAAGGCAATCCTCGCTTTGCACCAATAGCAGATGGCTACGTGCTGCCAGCCTCGTTTATGACCATCGTCGCGGAAGGGAAGCAGAACGATGTTGTCACCCTGACAGGAAGCGCATTGGGAGAACTCGGCGGAATTTCCGGTCCTCAAAAACCTTTGACGCTTGCAGAGTTCCAAGCTCGGACGCGTCAGCGATACGGAGATGCGGCGGATGAATTTTTGAAACTCTATCCCGCAACGACCGACGAGGAAGCGCACGCCGCGCAAAAGCAGAGTGCAGTCGATCAGGCGCTCGTGGCGCAATATCTATGGGCGCGTGTGCGAGCGAAGACCGCAAAAACAAAAGTATATGAGTACCTGTGGGATCACACGCTCCCCGGTCCCGACTCGGCGAAGTACGGCGCCTTCCACAGTTCAGACCTCCTCTACACGCTGAATAATCTCAACAGGTCCGATCGCCCGTTCACCGACGGCGATCGCAAAATCGCAGCCATGATGTCGTCCTACTGGGCAAACTTCAGCGCTACGGGAGATCCCAATGGACAAGGTTTGCCGTTCTGGCCGGCGGTCGATGAGAAGCCGCAGGTCATGGAACTCGGAGACAAAACTGCGCCAATTCCATTAGCGGACAATCCCGCGAAGGTTCAGTTCTTCGAGAAGTTCCTTACCACATCCAAATAGGAATATCGAAAGCGGACCATCACGCCGATCAACGGATCCGACAAAGGCATCAATGGAGAACGGATTAGAGCGGAACCCGAGCAACCGTGCCTGTTTTGAATGCGTGCGGAGGTGGCTTTATTTTGATGAGAAAGCCACTTGAGAGTCGTGCCTATGGAGTCAGAGAAATCCTTTGCCAGGATCTTATTGGTTAGCGATTCAGTCACCTGATCGGCCAGTGTCTTGTTGCCGGTGATCGGCTGCGGCGTAAACATGCCGCCTGCTGTTGCAGAGCGCTTGGGACGGGTCGCACTCTTTGGCTTCATCTCTTCTGACTCCTCTGTGACCAAACTGAATCCATGATAGTTATTCCTTCAGATACTCGAGCCAGAAGATGTAACCGCAAGGCATCCGCAAAGTACTGCCCAGTTACAGTGAGTTACCATATTGCGCCGAAAGTATCGCGAAGTTGTTGAATGGCTTCTTCCGATAACGGAACGGGCTTGGGCTGAGTCATAAGCCAGAGCCTCGCGGTCTCTTCCAGTTCTTCAAGCGCGGCCATTGCGGCGGCAGGCGAGTTATGCCATACATTGGGCCCAAGCCGATCCAGCATGACAGCACGGATGGGAGTCTTGGCAGTTCGCATCTGTCGTATCGCATCCAGCACCAGGTCTGCGACTACCGGATCGCCAGGCCGGCGATAGGGAATCAGCGGCACATGCCCCACTTTCATGACAAAGTAGGGCGTGATTGGCGGAACAATATCCGTGGTACGCCAAACGCCGGCCAGCGTAAGTGCGACCAGTTGCGTTGAATGGGTGTGGATCACGCACATGGCAGCGTCGTCGGCATCGTAAATCTTGCGATGCAATGCAAGCGTTTTGCTGGCGCGATCGCCCCCAATCTGTACGCCCTTGCTATCAACCTTTGCAAGTAACTCAGGTTCAAGATAGCCAAGGCAAGCGTCAGTGGGAGTTATAAGATAGCCGTCCGCCAGGCGCACACTGATGTTTCCCGCTGTTGCGTGCACATAGCCGCGTTCAAAAAGCGAGCGGCCAACACGGCAAATCTCATTGCGAAGTTGCGACTCAGTCATCATAGATTTAAACGAGCATCCCAAACGCTTTGGTAAAGAAATCGTTTTTGCCGAAATTCCCAGACTTGAGCGCCAGGTGAATTCCATCCAGAGGCGCAAGCGGAGACGTACCATGGCACCATGGCACGCCGGGATCGATTTGCGGACCAATCTGCATTTGCTCCACATCCAAAGCGCGTATGCAGATGCCCGCGGTCTCGCCTCCCGCAACCACCAGTTGACCAACGCCGCGATGTACAAAAGCGCGAGCGATTTCTGAGAGCGCTCGCTCTACAAGTTCGCCGCTTCGCTCCACGCCCAGCTGTTCATGTGCTGCTTTCAAAGCTGCCGATTTTGCGGTGGAATACACAAGCAAGATCTGATCCGAATCACGATCCCAGAGCGCGTCCGCCCAGGCAATAGCCTGCTCTATCTGTTCGCTGCTGTTCCGCGCCAGGTTGATCGGATCAAGCGCACGAGCGTTTCTGCCGGCTCGGACGAAATGCTCGACTTGCGCATTGGTCGCGACGGAGCAGCTGCCGGAGATAACGGCCTTCCGTCCGGTGGCTTTGGGCAAACGCGCTGACTCCGGCGATGTCTTGATGTCCCATTGCGCCGGCAGACCAATGGCGAGTCCTGAGCCGGCCGTAACAAAAGCATCATCGCTAAGCGCGGCGGCAAGTCGCTGCAGGTCATCGTTGCTGATGGAGTCCGCGATTGCGACTGAAAACCCGGCTGACCGCAGGCTTTCAACACGCTCGCGGATGGCGTCCGGCGATTCCGCCACGGCCCGGTAGTCAATCAGCCCCACCTTGCGTTGTTTGCCGCCGTAAAGCTGCTGCCCCAGAAAGCGCACCAGGTTGGCGTCAGTCATCGGCGTCAAGGGATGGTTGCGCATCCCGCTTTCGCTCAACAGCACATCGCCCACAAACAGGTGACCGCGATAGACAGTCCGTTCGTTATCAGGGAACGACGGAACGACGACACTGAAATCACAATTCAGTTCGTCCATGAGCGCTTCAATTACCGGACCGATGTTGCCTTTCGGCGTCGAGTCGAACGTGGAGCAAATCTTATAATAGATTTGGCGCACACCGCGGCTCCGCAGCCATCGGCAGGCGGTGAGCGATTGGGCCACCGCCTCCGCCGGAGGAATGGTGCGCGACTTAAGCGCCACCACAATTGCATCAGCCGGAAGTGATCCCGCAGATCGCGGAACATCCACTGTCAGCACCACCCGCATGCCCGAGCGCACCAGGTTATTGCACAGGTCCGTTGCGCCGGTAAGGTCATCTGCAATGCAGCCGAGAATCGGTCGGGTCATGGAGGTTCGTTCCATTATGCGCCAGTCGCCGAAACGAGAGGGTTTGAGCTCGAATCCATATCTCTAGCAGGTTTGCAGCCGGGCTGCAAAGCGCGCTCGCTCGGGAACGCCGCCTCTCAGCTTGACAGCACAGCCAATCGAGCCGGAGGATACGTTTACCGGATGATCCTTCAGATCATCCCGAAGACATTCTCAATTCAGCTAGAATCAATATAAGCCGTTTATTATCAATTTGCTAATGGCAATTCGGCATGCCGTTCAAAACGGCGAAACAGGGCACGATCCCGCAACTCAATACTCAAGCAACATTCCATCAACCTTTGGGCGCATTCGTTCGTCTACTAAACAGCCAATCACTGTAGTAAAGGATTTCCGGGCTATGGCACTCCCGGAAGCGACGCGCAAATGCAGCGAATAATGGATGCATTGCGCCCAAAAGAATGCTGCGTTATTCGGAGTTGTCAAACAGCCATCCGAACTGACGCGGCCCCGCAGGCGACTGGGGCAACTTTCGTACGATTCAAGCGAGGAGCACGTGTACGTAAGATCGAGTAAGTTCATCCGCACGTTTTCAGTTCTAACTCTGGGTCTGGCAAGTGTTTTGGCCGGATTCGGACAAGTCCAAACGCCTGCACCTGCCCGCACACCTTCCGTGACAACCACCCAGCCCCGCAGGGCGCCGGCCACCACCTCAACTGTGCGCGGAACCATTGTCGACCCCACCGGGGCTCTGATTCCTGGAGCGACGGTCGATCTCATCACTGCGGCCGGCTCTGTTGTGGCTACCACAACATCCGATGCATCAGGTGCATACGCATTTCCCAACGTGGCGCCCGGCACCTACTTGATCCATGCGGAATTCGCGGGCTTCGCTCCTGTTTCAGTCCCGGCGTTTCCCGTAACAGCCGGACAGGTAAAGCACGTCGAAATTTCGATGTCTACCGTGGTTGAACAGCAGAGCGTTACCGTAACCGACGAAGAAGCGCCCATGGTCAGCGTTGAGGCCAGCGGTAATACGAGTTCGGTCGTTCTCAAGGGCAATGATCTCGATGCGCTTTCAGACGATCCCGACGAACTGTCGAACGAATTGACCGCCCTTGCCGGGCCCTCCGCAGGCCCAAACGGCGGCGAAGTTTACATCTCGGGTTTCACCGGCGGTCAGCTTCCGCCCAAGTCGGCAATTCGTGAGATCCGCGTCAATCAGAACCCCTACTCAGCGGAATTCGACCACATTGGATACGGGCGCATCGAGATTCTCACCAAGCCTGGCACTGACCAGCTTCACGGACGTTTCTTCTCGCAAGGCAATGCCGACGTCTTCAATACTGGCAATCCGTTTACCGCGAACATTCCGGCTTACCACAGCATGATGTACAACGGCTCGGTGGGTGGCTCGCTCGGGAAGAAGGCTTCCTATTTCTTCAACGTGGCGCAGCGCAATAACCAGAATGCAAGCGTCTACACGGTAGTGATCCCAACACTGGACCAGAGCACCGGACTCTACTCCGTGCCGAGAGACGCAAACGGCAATGCGATCCCCACCACTGGTGGCGTTTTCAATCCGACAACTTACACCAATATTTCGCCAAGGATTGACGTTCAGCTCGGAGACAAGCACACACTGACGTTCCGCTATCAATTCGAACGCTCCAGCCAGAGCGGCGGAATCCAATCGACGGCAACGCCTGAGACCTCCTCGAGTATGAATTCGATCGAGCACACCATTCAGGCCAGCGATGCCTTCATCATCAACGATCGCATCGTGAACGAAACGCGCTTCCAGTACATGCGCAATTTAGAGAACGCTGTACCGCTTAGCACGGCGCCGGGGGTCTCAGTAGCAGGCTCCTTCTCCAGCGGTGGTTCCGGCAGCCAGTCCTCCAACGATCATGAAGATCACCTCGAACTGTGGAACATCACCACAATGTCGGCGGGGGCTCACGCCCTCAAGTTCGGCACGCGCCTGCGCTACCAGCGCGATGCCAACAGCACCAATGCGGGCTTCAACGGCTCGTATACGTTCTCGTCACTCCCCTCTTACCTCACCATGCTGAACGGCTTGGCGCAGAAACAAACCTATGCGCAGATTGCGGCCGCCGGCGGCCTGCCCCTAAAGCTGAACTACACTACCGGCAACACCAAGGTGTTGGTATCGGTATTTGACGCAGCGCTCTTCCTGCAGGACGACTGGAAAGTCAATCAGTTCCTGACGCTCTCCGGTGGTTTGCGCTGGGAGTCGCAAAACCACATCAATGACCACAGCGATTTCGGCCCGCGCGTCTCATTTGCGTATGCGCTCGATGGCCACAAGGATCGCAAGCAGGCCAAGACCGTTATCCGCGGCGGGTATGGATTCTTTTACGACCGCTTTAGGCTCGGGAACCTGCTGAACGCTGCCCGTTTCAACGGCGGAGCGAGCAGCCAGACCCAGTTCACCATTTCGAATCCCACCTGCTTTAATCCGATGAGCCTGAGCGCCATCCTTGCAAACCCGTCGCTCTGCGGGGCGGCCAGCACGGTGGCCCAGACTGTCGTGCAAATCGCGCCCACTTACAAATCGCCGTACATGGGCCAGTTCAGCGTCAGCCTTGAACGCCAGGTCAGCAAGACTACATCGGCGACGCTCACTTACATGCAGTCGTACGGAGTCCACCAGATGGTTACGCGCAATGCGAACGCCTATCTGCCTGGCACCTACGTTTACGGCGATGCAACCAAAACCGGTGTTCGCCCCAATCCAAATGCGGGCATCATCCAGCAATACTATCCTGAAGGAATTTTCAAGCAGCAGCAGTTGGTGGTTAACATCAACGCTCGCATCACCCGCAACCTGAATTTTTCAGGTTTTTACAACTGGACGACCGCCAATTCCAACACAGGCACCGCCTCGAACTCTTATAACCTGATGCAGGACTATCGTCGTGCGCCGTTTGCGCAGACCAACATGCTCTTCCTGATGGGCAATTACACTGACCGGTTTGGAATCACTTACAACCCGTTCCTGATCGCTCAGTCAGGCCGCCCCTACAACTTCACCTCTCCCAACGATCTCTCGGGAGACAACTTCTTTAATAGCCGTCCTTCACTCGCGGATTCATCAAATTGCACGGCAGGCTCAGCACAGTATTTCCAAACCTCGTACGGCTGCTTCAACATTATGCCGCAGCCTGGCGAAGCCATTATTCCCGGAAACATGGGCACCGGCCCAGCGGCAGTCGCAGTCAATCTACGCATTAGCCGCGCCTTTGGCGTTGGACCCAAGCGTGAATCCGCTGCGACAAACGCTGGCGGCGGCCCGCCTCCTGGAGGCGGCCCACCCCCAGGTGTTGGTGGCGGCCATGGTCCCGGCGGCGGTGGTGGCCACGGTGGCTTTGGCGGCATGATGGGCGGCGGCGGCGGTATGTTTGGCGGCGGTGCAACCGACCGGAAATACGCGCTCAACTTCAGCGTCCAGGCCCTGAACCTTTTCAACAATATCAACTATGGTCAACCCGTCGGAACGGTGAACTCACTGCGGTTTGGCCAGTCAACCAGCTTGGCCCCCGGCATGTTCTCTTCAGGCGCAGCGTCACGCCGTATCTTCATCCAGGCCGGGTTCACGTTCTAGAGCGGAACCCGAGCAACCGTGCTCGTTTTGAATGCGTGCAGAGGTGGCTTTTTCTTGATGAAAAAGCCACTCGAGAGCCGTGCCTATGGGTTACATCTGCTCGGATTCCGCTATAACTGCAACACCGCAATCAACCAAAAGGGCCGATGCTGAATCAACAGCCTCGGCCTTTTCATTTGTGATTATTGCTTTCCCAGCGCAGGCCGGTGAGAACGCAAATCCAAGCCGATCGTTTCATGCGTGATCTTTCTTTCGGCCACGGGTCGTTGCCCATCCGGGGGCTTCTGAGCGGCACGTGTCGCTAAAGCCTCATCACACGCTCTAAAACTTGCGGCTCCAGTCCCTGGGCCAGCGCTCTACAACAACCTTGGTCTGCGTATAGAACTCCACTGCATGATGTGCCTGCGCATGCAGGTCGCCGAAGAAACTCTCTCCCCAGCCGCTGAAGGGGAAGCTCGACATTGGAGCCGCTACGCCAACGTTGATACCCACGTTTCCGGCGTCCGCTTCGTAGCGGAAGCGGCGAGCGCTGGCCCCGTCCGAAGTAAAGATGCACGCCATATTGCCGTAGCTGCGGTCGTTCACAAGCGCGATCGCTTCATCAATTGTGCTGGCATGCATCAGGCTCAGGACTGGTCCGAAAATTTCAGTTCGCGCCGCTTCCGCTCCTGGCGGAACGTTATCCAGAACGGTGGGAAAAACAAAGAAGCCGTCCTCATATCCATCCACTTTGCGATTGCGGCCATCCACCAGCACACGCGCTCCCTCGGCCTCACCCTTTGCGATCAGGCCTTCAATGCGCGCCTTGCTTTCCGATGAAATCACCGGTCCCATTTCAACGCCGGGAGCAGCGCCATAACCCGTCTTCCGCTTCTCTGCGGTAGCCACAATCTGCTCCGTAAAAGGCTTTCTTGCATCGCCGACAGAGATCGCAACAGACGCCGCGAGGCACCGCTGCCCAGCGCAGCCAAACGCCGAGTCGGCGAGAATGCGCGTCGTCATCTCCAGATCGGCATCGGGCATCACTACAACGGGATTCTTGGCGCCGCCCTGGCATTGCGCGCGCTTGCCATTGGCCGCCGCGCGACTGTAAATATAGCGCGCTGTCGCAGTTGACCCCACAAAGCTGACGGCGCGAATAGCAGGATGGTCGAGAATGGCATTCACCGTTTCGCGGCCGCCGTTTACCAGTTGCAACACGCCCGCCGGAAAGCCCGCCGCCTCAAACAGATGAAACAGCTTCTGCGAGGTGATCGGCACGCGTTCTGACGGTTTCAGGATGAAGCAGTTTCCCGCCGCAACCGCGTAGGGCAAAAACCAGAATGGAATCATGCCCGGAAAGTTGAACGGCGTGATGGCCGCCACCACGCCCAGCGGTTGCCGAATCATGTGTTCGTCAATTCCGGCCGCAATGTCCTCGTTGTTCGTGCCTTGAATCATCATTGGCATGCCGCATGCGGTTTCCACGTTCTCAATGGCCCGCTGCATCTCGCCACGGCTCTCCGCCAGAGTTTTGCCGCACTCGTTCGTAATAGTGAGAGCCAGATCTTCGCGGTTCGCCACCAGCAACTCCCGCAGCTTGAACATGGGCACAATACGGTCGCCCACCGGTGTGCGCCGCCATCCAACAAAGGCTCGCGCAGCTGCTTCGGCCGCCTGGTTTACTTCATCGGCCGGCGAAAGCGGCACTTCAACAAGTACCTGCGCAGACGCAGGGTTCATTACGTTGAGAGTCTGCTGTGCCAAGGATGTGCGCCACGCACCATTAATGAAATTCTGTAAGCGTTCAGTCACGGGAGTCCTCCTGGGATATGAAGGCGTTCGCGCTTTTGAGCCAGGGTCCGAAAAGGGAAGAGCTCAGCCGGCGCGACGTTTTAAAGCGGTACCTAGGTTAAATCATCCGCCCTAGTAGTGTGAACACGCCCTAGTGTGGTGAGTCTGAAGTTCGCCGAAGAACAACCGCAGATCCTTCGACTCCGCAAGCCGCAAAAGACGCGGCTTGCTGCGCTCAGGATGACAATTCAATGTTGAATGAATTTCAGACTCAGGACACTAGCGTATCCACATCTGCGGATTGCTGCTTGAAACCGCGCTCAGGCCCTGGGCCAGCAATTCCTCTACTTCTTTCAGCGTCTGAATCAGCCCGCCGCCCACCACCGGCAGCTCCGGCGAAATCGACCTCACGCGATCGATAATCTTCGGCGCCACCAAAGCCGGCAATACTTCCAGCGCATCCACGGGAGTGTTCTTCAACTGGCTCGTGATCGTGTCCATTGCCCCACTATCCAGCAGAAACGTCCGCTGAACAGCATAAAGGCCGATCGAGAGCGCATGGCGCAGCGGATCAAGATGCGTAGAAATGATACCTCGCGCACCCACGCGCTTCAGATAGTTCACAGCGTACCGGTCGCGGGAGAAACCATTCAGCAGATCCAGATTCACTATCGGCAGCTTGTCCGCCTGCAGAATCCGCTGAATCATCGACTCGCAATTCTCGGGGTCGCCCGTCAGCAGATAGACGATTTTGCCGTGCGCGGCAATCGCCTGGTCAACAAGTTCAACCTTGCGGATAGCGGGAATGACGGGGGTCGCCTGGCAGAAAACCCGAAGGGGTGTCGCTTGTTCGGGCATCGCGCGCGCGTACTCCTTCAGGTAGCTGTCAACAAGTCTGTATCACGGCGCAGACTCGCGTCAATGCCTTCGCGAATCCACGCCGTCTGAACCGGCGCGCATCAGCATCCTTCGCAGATGTAGCCCTTGGCGATTGCCCGGAAATCGACAATCTGCTTTTCGCGCCAGTTCTCGTCCTGGTTGAGTTCCGCAGCCAGAAGAGTCGCCACAGCCGGCGCCGCTTCCATCGCAGCGCGTGCGTCCAGAAACAGCGCTCGCGTGCGCCGCGCCAGCACATCTTCCACAGTACGCGCCATCTCGTACCGCGCAGCCCACACCACCTCGCGCATGCGGAAGGGAAGCCGAAGATGCATCAGGGAATCGAGTTCAGAATTTTCCGCAGACAGCGCGCGAACGGCCGGCAAATCCGATCCGTAGACGTTCTCCCAGCCGGATTCATCGGCCGCACTGTCCATGCTCCAGCCGTGAAGTTTCAGATCGAGTGTGCGTGAAGGGGCCTTGGGCAAGGCCGCCACTTCGCATGCGCGATTGATCGTGTCAAAGCCCATGCGGCGATAAGTCGTCCACTTGCCGCCTGTTACCGTAATCAGTCCCGTTGGCGAAACCAGGATCGTATGGTCCCTCGAAAGCTTCGATGTCTTTGCGTGGCCCTTCTTCACCAGCGGCCGCAGTCCGGACCACACGCTCAAAATCTCTTCAGGTCGCGGCAAGTGGCCGAAGTAACGCCGAATATGATCCCGCAGAAAATTCTTTTCCGAATCCATTGCCCGCGGCTCCACGGCCGCGCCTTCGACCGATTCATCGGTAGTGCCCACAATAGTTGCGCCATGCCACGGAATCGCAAACAGCACGCGCCCATCGGCAGTTTTCGGAATCATGAGCGCCGTATTACCGGGCAAAAACGACTGCGGTAGAACGAAGTGCGTTCCCTGGCTTACGGCGACTAATTGATTGTGCGGTTGGTGGTCCATTGAAAGTGTGCCTTCAACAAACACGCCGCACGCGTTGATAACTGACTTTGCCGGCAGATCGAACTCACTGCCGGTTTCCGCATCGCGCGCTTTAATGCCGCAGACCTTGCCGCCGCTTTCAAGCAATCCAACTGCTTCAACATAGTTAATCGCGGTGCCGCCAAGGTCCTGCAGCGTGCGCAGCAAGGCAATCGCGTAACGCGAGTCGTCAAACTGCCCATCGTGATAAAGGATGCCGCCGCGCAGGCCTTCACGACGAATACCCGGAAGCTTCTCAATCGTGGCGCGTGCCGAGAGTATTTCCGAGCGGCCAAGCGACAGCTTGCCTGACAGCCACTCATAAACCTTCAGCCCAAATCCGTAGTAGGGAAGCGAAGCGTAACTGTATGCGGGCACCACGAACTGCTGATCGTGAACCAGGTGTGGAGCATTGCGTAGCATGTGGCCGCGCTCGCGCAGCGCATCGCTCACCAGCGTAATGTTCAGTTGTTCAAGGTAGCGAACACCGCCATGCACAAGCTTGGTGCTGCGGCTCGAAGTGCCTTTTGCAAAATCAAACCGCTCCACCAGCAGGGTGCGATAACCGCGTGAAGCGGCCTCAACTGCTGCTCCCAGGCCTGTGGCTCCGCCTCCGATAACCAACACGTCCCACGGCTGCGGGCTGCTGCCTAACTCATTCAGAATTTCCTGTCGTGTGATCACGCCTCTATTCCTTTCGTAGTTGCCAGATGACTGAAAAGCGACCTGATCGAGGCGACGCGACGCGCGCAACGCACTGGAGCGTTACGGCACGCTGGCACAGGCCAATACGATGCCTTGAATCAAGGTTGGATGCTTATGTCCGCCCAGTCTCTGGTCTCTGTAGGGCGTGCTTGGAGGGCCGAATTGCTTCGGGTCTTGCATGCACTCCGACGCGATTGCGGCGCCGATTGCTGAATACAGTTTAGCACGCAAGCTGCTTCGCCGCTTCAAGCGCATGGACCACTTCCGGCCGGAAACAAAATGCGCCGGCCATCGCGAGATGACCGGCGCGCCAGGTTGCAATGCTTAATAGAGGATCTTCAAACCAAACTGAACAATGCGGGGTTCGAAGGTGCTGTTTACAATACCGCCGCTGGTGGGTGCGCCGCCAAGCGTGCCACCCAGGCCGCTCGAAGGCAGGTAGAGGTTGGTGTGATTGAAGATGTTGTAAAACTCGCTGCGGAACTCCACCTTCAAGTTCTCAATTGGAATGTTGAACTGTTTGTTGAGGCTCAAATTGGTTTCGTAGAACGCCGGCGTGCGCCCTGGATTTCGCGACGCATTGCCAAACGGGCTAAGCAGCGCACCGCTCGTGTTCTTGGTGGCGGGTAGTGTAAACGCGGCATAGTTAACGTATTGCACGTATCCGGTATTCGCCTGCCTGACCTTGCGGCCCTGCGTGACCGGGACGCCAGCTACCTGGTTCGGGCGGTATTCATTGGCGCCGCGGTAGGTAGCCACAATCTGCTGCGAAACCTGATTTGCTGAGTTGGGCCCGTAGACAAGGTTGAACGGTGTTCCAGATTGCATAACGTTGATGGCGCTGATCTGCCACCCGCCTAAAACTGCATTTGCGGCTCCGTTCATGCCACCCAGGAATCGCCTGCCATGGCCAATCGGCAACTCATAGACGAGGCTGGTGATATTGGCGATGGGCAGATTGTAGTCCGATTGACCGTAATCAGCGGCGATGTTGTTCGCATCTTGCGGCGAGGGAGTATTGCCTTCGAGTGACGCTGACGCATTGTCGAGTGAGTGCTCCCATGTGAACGAGTTCAGCAGCGTGAGACCTCCCACGACCTGCTGTTGATATCGAGCCTGCAGCGCGTCAAAGTGGGAGTAGAACACGTTCGGCGCCGCCGTAATATCGCTTGGCCAATTGGTGAAGGGCCGCGCGAAGTTGTTTGCCGGATTCTTTTGGTTCGCATTCAGGAAACCTTCGAGCTTTACGCCATGGCTGCCGACGTAAGCGACATCGAAAACGATGTTTTTCGCCAACTCTCGTTGCACGTCGAAGTAATAGTTCTCAACGTAGCTGTCTTTCCTGTCCTTGGGGATGTAAGTAATGTTATCCGTGTAAGGACTGAAAGATGTAACCAGCGCGGATGGGTATCCCTGATCGGCAGTGGCGTAGCAGCTTGGCCCCGTAGCACCGTTAGGAATAATCTGCGCAGGCAATGGCGAGCTGCAGTGGTTGGCCGTGCTTGGTGTTGGCTGAGGCACCTGTACAAAGACTGCTTGTGGCGCGTTAATTCCCAGGATGTCTCCCGAGCCGGCACGCGAGTAGTGAACATAGCCGATTCCGAAGCCGCCACGTACCGAAGTTGCGGGAGTAAGCGCATAGGCGAAGCCGACGCGCGGCCCAAAGTCGCCCAGCGCCGGATTGACCAGTGTCTTGCCATAAACTCCTCCGAATGAGACGGGCGTAATTCCGTTGCCCGCAACAGCTCCGGGAGCAGTTGTTAGCACAGTCTGCGAGACGGGATCGAAGTTGGAGATGTAGTTGTTCTGTTCTGAATAAGGCGAGCCGTATTCCCAGCGCAGGCCGAGATTCAACGTCAGTTTTGGCGAGACCTTCCAGTCGTCTTGTGCGTAAACGCTATGCATTGTCTGGCGCAAGTGCGCGACGAAGTAGTTGGCGAGACCATAAGTGCTCGTGTTGCCGAACAGGAAGTCGGCCCAGTAGTTGTCTGGCACGGCTGAGGCCGGCGCTGCACCACCACTGGCATTCGTAGCGCAGAGCGGCGACATTGCAGCCGTGCAAAGGCTATAACCGCCACCGTACGTATACGAGCCGTAGAGCGGATTGTTGTCGTTCACGGCCATCCAGATGTGTTCGTACTCGTAGCCGAACTTGAGTGAGTGCTTTCCCTTCACCCACGTAAAGTTGAATTTCGGATCCAGCAGCGCAGGATTCTGCCACTGCGGATTCGTGGTCTGGCGGCCGAAATTGCTGAAGTTGGAAATCGACACCTGGGGCAGCCCGCCCGCCACCGAAGCCGGAACATTTTGCAGGCCCGGAATGGCGATCTGATTTTGCCCGATTGAAAGCGTCCACTTGCCGGCCTTCGTGCGTGACAGGCCAAGGCGGGCATCGAATACTTTGTTCGATCCCATCAGGTGGGTATAACCGAGCGCAATCTGCTGGTCGAGGACACGGATGGTGCCATTCTGAGTCCCATCAAGCGGCAATGGGATAGTCGGATAGTTGACGCCGGTTTCCTTGCGGTCGCTGATGCGCAGGAACCATGAACTGTTCACCGACTGATGATAGTCGAGGCGAAGATCGCCCTTGTCGGACTTATCGGTGAACGGCGCCTGGTACGCATAGTCGTTGGAGTTGAGCCCGGTAGCTGCCGCTCCACTCGTCGGCAGCGCCGTGATCTTTTTGAAGTACGAGATAATCTGCTGCGAAAGCGGGTTGATTGCGCCGCTCGGAAGCGCAGTACCGGCGGAGTACATTGCGCCGGTCACGGGATTCCTGACCGGCACTACCAGAATACCGTTGAGTTCATTCTGGGTAGGCAGGGTGAGCGTCGTAAGTGGCTTCAGCGTCTGGCGGAAACCTTCCCAGTCAAGGAAGAAGAACACTTTGTCCTTAACAATTGGTCCGCCGAAATTCAAGCCGTACTGGTTGCGATTGAAGGTAGGCTTCTTGAAGGGAACGCTGCCACCTGCGCTGCTGACCAGCGTCGGCTTGAAGAAGCCGGCTGCGTTCAGGTCAGTGTTGCGCAGAAATTCGTAGGCAGTGGCGTGGAAGCTGTTGGTACCGCTCGCCGAGGCCACGTTGATGGTTGCTCCCGAGCCGCGTCCGTATTCCGCATTCTCGTTATTCGTCACCACGTTCCATTGCGCAACCGAGTCAGGAGGAACCGCAATGATCTGGTTGTCGAAGCCCTGGTTGCTCTCCCCGTAAGCGTTGTTATCAAGACCGTCGAGCATGAAGTTGTTAAACATGCTGCGCTGGCCGTTGACGTTGTACGAACCCGCCCGAACAAGGCTGTTGATGGAGCTGGTTGTCGCGGCGGTGGGCGCTTGCCTCGATCCCGGCACCAGCGCAAGCAGATCAGAGTAGTTCCGGCTCACGAGCGGAAATGCCGCGGTCTGATAACCCGTGACAGTTTCGCCGTTCTCACTGGATTCCGTCTGCAACTGCAAGGCCACATCGGTGACCTGAACGGTTGTCGCGCTCTTGCCAACTTCCAGCGTAAGGTCGATGCGCTGGCGTGCGCCAACAGAAACCGTAATGTTGTCCGCCACCGCGGTGCTGAATCCGTCATGCGCCGCGGTGATCTTGTAGAGGCCCGTGTGCAGCGAGGGTGCTTCGTATTCCCCCGTTGAGCCGGTGGTGGTAGTAAAAACAGCCGCTGTGTTCTTGTTGAGGACTGTGATGGTGGAGCCCGGTATTTCGGCCCCGGTCGAGTCCTGAATGGAACCGACAAGACTGCCGGTATCGTACTGGGCTGATGCCGATGTGGCCGAAAAAACCAACAGAACCGCCAGCGCCGCTTGCAACCAGATTAGGTGTATGGTTTGAAGCCGTTGAATCAAAGACTGGTTCGTCGCAATCATTTTGCCTCCTGATTGGCGCAATCCTAACAATCGATCTTGTTCACAACGGTTAAACGATAAATAAACTTTAGATAAAAGATTTGCGGGCAACCTATAGGCGAATAAGGAGAAAGCCGCACCTATAAATCGCGGAGGCCCTCCTGGAAAGAGAGATAGATTTTCCCATTTTGTCCCTGGCAGCGCGTGGAAGGTAAGCCGCAACGAGCGCGATTGAGCGCGCGGCGCCGCAACGAGGTTCAGCTGCTTTTTTGAACGGGATTAGCGAAAGAGGCTACCAGCCCCAGAACTGTCTATCGCGTCAGTTCTTCTACGGTGGAAATCAGGGCCTCAATGTTTGCCGCAGGCACTTTGGGAGGCATGCCGCCGCCGCACGAGACGATAATCCGCGATTTGTCATCAAGAGCATTAAGCATTTCCGTAACTGCGCGCTTTACGTCTTCGGGAGTACCTTCGGCCAGCACATCGCGCGGAGGAATATTGCCCATCAGCGTAATCCGATTGTTCGTCCATGTCTTCATCTCAGTGAGCGTGTGCTGAACGCCAAAATTAAACAGATTGATGCCGATCTTCTCAAGCATCGGCGCGCTCGCTTTCGCAGGCGCGTCGTTGTGAAAAAACTTGACCGTTACGTCGGTATCGTAGATCCGCTGCATGTACGGCAGCCCGAAATTCTCGAAATCGCGCCGACTGATGAAACCCACAATGTCGTCCAGCGTAAAGATCCCATCGATGGTAGGGAATGCTTCGCGTTGCACCGCAATCCACTCCACAAGAAAATCGGTCACGATGGTAAGCAACTGGTGCATCAGTTCGGGGTCGGTCTTCAACGCCTCCATGAACTCCGTCGCGCCCATCAGAAACGATGCAATGTTCAGCGGGCCCCTCGCCACCGCAAACCGAATCTTATGACCGGCCTGCTCAATCTGCGGCTGCAAATGTTTCAGGCGCTTGATCACGAACGGCAGCAGCCCATGCTTGCGCGGATCAGGCCTTTCAAGACGCGCCACGTCTGCAGGCGTCAACATCACTTTCTTCGCAAAAGGAAATTCGTCTTCGCCAAATATCGATACGGAACCGAACGCCGAGGGCTCCGTGCACATGCCATACTCCGACCAGAACCCCGGCAGAAAGATCGCCTGCGGAAAAGCACCAATCGCCTTCAGATTATCGTCCAGGAAAATTCGGTCATCGGTAAAGTAGTCCAGAATCGTATGTCCCGCCCAGTTAGGCAGCCAGGGACTATCGATAATAAAAGCCGTTGGAAGCGGACGAACCATCTCGCCGCGCACCACGGAGACGAGTGTGTTCCATTGCTGGTCGTTCATTACGCACCATGCCCTGAATAGTTTGAATAGTTGACATACAACATAACACAGCGCCGATTGCCGCATCGAATAGCATTAGCTTGCTATTCGCGTGCTCAGCTCGCTGGACGGCCTGTCACCCTTGAAATTTTGGCGAGCGCACCCTGCGCCCACTGCGTCCATAGCAAAGTGAACGGTATAACTGGCGCCATTAGTTCCGGGTAATAAGACAACTTTCGCACGCGCGATATTGTTTGCCGCCTTTGCGCGGCCGATGATTCACAAAAGCGCCAATCAACTCAGATCCGGTCAGCAAGTTTGCACTATCGCGCACGCATGCCGTAGTTTAGCTGTTTCCGGTAGGAATCAATCTGGGAGTGCTCATCCCCGCGTTGGGCAACGGGGCTACCGTACCGAGGCATCATAGACTTCAATCTCGAAGGAGCAGTAGCTGACAAAGGCTTTCATGGATAAACAACAGCAGACTGCGGTCATCATCGGCGCTGGACCTGCGGGTTTGACTGCAGCGCTGGAGTTTTGCCGCCGATCTTTTATCAAGCCAGTCGTGCTTGAGGCAACCGATCGAATCGGCGGCATATCATGCACCATCCGATACAACGGCAACCGCATCGACATCGGCGGCCATCGCTTCTTCTCGAAATCCGACAGAGTGCTCGATTGGTGGACCGAGATTATGCCGATCGAGGGCACTGAAGCGGAAGGCGAATTCGCAATTCAGTATCAGAACCATCAGCGCTCCATCAGGAGTTCGCGCAAACCCCACCTCGGCTCCGCGTCAGATTCCGATTGCGTCATGCTGGTCAGGCCTCGCAAAAGCCGCATTTATTTCCTCCGTTCCTTCTTTGACTACCCGCTGTCGCTCTCTGCATCCACATTGCGACGTCTCGGCATTGGCCGAACGTTTCGCATTCTCGCCGGTTATATGAAAGCGCAACTCTCCCAGCGCACGCCGGAGAAGACCCTCGAGGACTTCCTCATCAACCGCTTCGGCATGGAACTGTATCTCACCTTCTTCAAGAGCTATACCGAGAAGGTCTGGGGAGTGCCGTGCAACGAGATCTCTGCCGCATGGGGTGCGCAGCGCATCAAAGGTCTTTCATTGCGAACCGCTGCCAGCCACTTTCTCAAGAAACTCATTCCCCGCGGCAATAAGTCCGATTCAGATATTCGCCAGAAGAACTCGGAAACATCACTCATCGAGCGCTTTCTTTATCCAAAGTTCGGTCCCGGCCAGCTTTGGGAACGCGTTGCCGAAATGATTGAAGATAGTGGTGGAGAGATTCGAAAAGGATGGCGCGTCGCAGAGATCCATGTCGACACCGACGCCGACGGCATCGATCGAGTTAATTCCGTTGAAGCTATCGATCCGACAGGTAAAAAGGTTGAAATCGCGGGCAACTATTTCTTTTCAACCATGCCGATTCGAGAACTCCTGCGCGCCATAAACGCCGACATTCCTCAAGACGTCCGCGAGATTGCAGATGGCCTGGTGTATCGGGACTTTATAACTGTCGGGCTGCTGGTGGATAAGTTGCTCATCACCGAATCCGATGGCTCGCCAATCAAAGACACCTGGATCTATATTCAGGAGCCCGATGTTCTGGTTGGCAGAATGCAGATCTTCAATAACTGGAGCCCATATCTGGTTCATGATCCATCAAGGATCTGGATCGGCCTTGAGTATTTCTGTTACGACACAGATCCGCTTTGGAAAATGTCAGATGCGGAAATCAAAGAGTTCGCAATTCGCGAAGTTTCGAAAATCGGAATCCTCAATACAGGCGAAGTCCGAGACTCATGCGTGTTCCGGGTGCCAAAGACTTACCCCGCGTATTTTGGAACCTACGACCGCTTTGACGGAATCATCCGCTACGCCGACCGATTCGAAAACCTCTTCCTGATCGGTCGCAACGGAATGCATAGATATAACAATCAGGACCATTCAATGCTCACAGCGATGGTGGCGGTAGACAACATTCTCGCCGGTATTACCGACAAGACAAATCTGTGGGAGATCAACACTGAGCAGGAATACCACGAGCAGAAAGAGGAACCTCGGGTACCTGCCGAAGTTCCTACTGTGCCGGCAAGCGCCCTGGAAACTCCAGTAGATGAGAAAAACGTGGCATGAGCGTTCTGCAGTCATTAAATGCACAGACGATGAATAACGACGAACTCGACGCACTTAACGGAAGTCCGGTGCGTCGTCCTGTCTCGGCAATTGACCTGCATCCAGTCCGCGCGTTTTTCATTCTGACCACCTTCTATTTCGTTGTTGTCTTCAGCCTCTCTTCACTCAAACTTCTCTAACTCGACGAACTGATTACGTTGCACATCGCGCGCCTCAGCGGTCCTGCGGCTATCTGGCAGGCACTTGGGCGCGGAGTCGATCCCAACCCTCCGTTATCGGATCTCCTCGTTCATTACTCGCGATTGATCTTCGGCGAACATGAATTCGCGTTGCGCCTGCCGGCAATGATCGGTTACTGGGCCGGAATATTGACGCTCTTTCTGTACCTCAAACGCCGCTTGTCGCCAACTTGGGCCATGGCCGGAGCCATCACGCTCATGAGCATGGGCGCTTTTGAATACAGTTACGAAAGCCGCTCCTGCGGCGTGAGCAGGGCATCGCAGATTGCCTCGTGTAATTGCCCTAGCTCTGCGTCCTCCATCGGTTGACTCGGTTGCGCCACGTCCGCTCTCCTCTGCTTGCTATCGGCCGCCGACGGCAGATTCTTAGTAGCAGCGGTCTGGCGAGTTGGATGTGATGCTGTTTCGCCATTGTTGTCTTCGGGGGGGCTGCTCTGCTGGCAACTGAGAATTTGCCGGGCATTCCAGAATTTAATGGATTTGAGGCGAAGGTCCTGGCGGAGAGAGGGGGATTCGAGAAGCCGTTTCACCCTGATTACAAATAGGTTATTGAAAACACTAGCCGCTCAACACTCCAGAAACTGTGGAAACGCGGATATTTGGTACGTATTAGGTACACGGATTCAGCGCATCTTCTTGCACTCTTCTCTCGCTTTCATAATCGCAATATCAGCCATCGCCTCTGATACGCCGATCTTCTTTAGCTCAGTTCGAATCTGATCTTCGGACATTGGATCGCTCGTCCTCATGAACGGCTGTCCTTGACCAGCTCCCAAGTCACGAAATGCCAAGACAAATTCGTTCTCTTCCAGACCGGGCATAACACCCCAACTATCAAATGACATCGTTTCCCCCTTGTCAGGTGCGCGGCTTTTATGAACGGCGCCGTCGATACGATTTGAACTGTTCAGGGTCCAGACGCTGTCCCTGCCAGATTCTCGTCTCGATTTGTAATTTTAGGCGAGCCCGCTCCGTCTTAGGAGTAGCTGGATCATTACGCTTGGCTCTGAGAGCAATCACTTCAGCTTTTAGCTGTGCTGCCTTTTTCTTATCTTCCTCGCTCGCCATCTATGCTCCTCCTTGGCGAAAATCTATGTTGCTTCAGTTATTCATGAATGGGCTAACGAGATTATTGAACTCAGCACCTGCTTGGCATTTCTTCCCCTGCACAACGCAGGTGATCACTTCCTGGTGCGTACTGAATTGAGGTTTGTAGTAGGTGTAGTGGTTTTCATCGAACTCCGCATACTTCGCATTTTCGTAAACATCCGTAAGGCTCATAGCGTTCGTCCATGACTCACCACCAGGGCCAGCGAGACGAGAATTGTAGTGGTACTCGACGAGAATAAAGCATCTATTTAGCTTCGAGCTGTAATGGTTTGTGAAAGTCAGCAAAATAGTGTCTTTATCGCCAGACCAGTTCTCATTGAACCACGCTCGCGCGTCTTTCGAACATTTCGCCTGAAGGTCGTAATCCGCGACAGTACTTTGTTTCTCAACCTTCGCTTTCAAATCCGCATTTTCTTTTTCGAGCTTCGCTAGCCGGTCCGTGTCACACGCAGCAACAAAAAGACACGAGGTCAGGAATCCAATTACAACCCACTTTTTCATCGGGAATACCTGGGGATAACTATACCTTGCGATGAACAGTGGGGGTGCCTAAGTTAATTGGCAGTATATGGATTGCTGGCAACGCTTGGCCGAAGAAATAGCAAGGACAAAAGCTGACTTACTTGCCCATCCGAATCACTGCGCAGCGTAGCAATTCCTGGATTGGCTATCGTGGACGCACGAGAAGACCGAGGATTGTTCGACTCCACCGCTGAGCTCATCCCAATCAGGATCTCGAACAACGGAAACTAGTCTAAGTATGTAAAAGGTACACCTAGAACACAAAAACCGCGCTAAATTGCGCGGCTTCAATTACATGTTTATGGCGGAGAGAGGGGGATTCGAACCCCCGATAGAGCTTTTGACCCTATAACGGTTTAGCAAACCGCCGCCTTCAGCCACTCGGCCATCTCTCCGGGTCTCCCCGCATTATAGCGGATTACGCACTCATCCGGCGCTTCCTTCCGCGATCGACTGCCTTTTTCGCGCCCTCCGCGCATGCAAGTCCTCTCTCCCGTCGTCCGTTGCCGCATTCGCATTTCTTCTTTCCTCGGCGAGCGGATATTGTTAGATTCACAACCATGTTGAGCCGTTCCAAGCCCGCGCCGGGTAAGATGCGCCTTCTGCCGCTCATCGCCGCGACGTACTTCATGGTGTCCGGGGGCCCCTACGGCATTGAGGACATACTGGGCGGCGCGGGTTATGGCTGGGCCATTGTCATCTTGTTGCTGCTGCCCATTTTTTGGAGCCTGCCCACCGCTCTCATGATTGGCGAACTGGCCAGCGCCATTCCCGCTGAAGGCGGTTTCTACGTCTGGGTACGCCGCGCTCTTGGCCCTTTCTGGGGATACCAGGAGAGCTGGCTCTCGCTCTCCGCCAGCATCTTCGACATGGCGCTCTATCCTTCGATTTTCGTGCTCTATCTCAGCAAATTCGCACCCGCGCTCACTGCGGGAGGTAAGGGCTATCTCTGGTCGCTTGCGGTCGTTGCGATTTGCTGCTTGTGGAATCTGCGCGGTGCGCCCGCTGTCGGCCGGGGCTCCGCTTTCATGTTCGTGCTACTCCTCTCGCCATTCGCCGTGTTCATTGCTCTTGGATTTGCAAAAGGTCTCCTGCATCATCCCGCCGTGCAATGGGGAAGTTCCGGCTCATTCGATGTCAGTGCCGGATCTGCGTTCTCAACCGCAGTCTTGGTGGCCATGTGGAATTACATGGGCTGGGACAACGCATCAACCATCGCGCAGGAGGTTGAAGATCCGCAGCGTAATTACCCGCGCGCCATGATCGCTGCTGCCTTACTCACCGCCATTACCTATATATTGCCGCTCTCCGCAATGGCGTTCGCCGGACTTTCGGCAGCCAGCTTTTCCACCGGCGATTGGGCATCGGCCGCGCGCCATCTAGGAGGCGGTATTGGCCCATCGCTCGCTATGGCCGTCGTTGCCGGTGGATGCATTACTGGTGTTGGCATGTTCAACGCACTGGTCATGAGCTACACACGCCTGCCAATGGCGATGGCCGAGGACGGCATGCTCCCTTCGGTACTTGCCCGTCGCAATGCGCACGGTGCGCCGTGGGTAAGCGTGCTCTTGTGCGGAGCGGCCTGGGCTCTCGCGCTCAAGCTCCCGTTCGAGCGCCTTATTTCCGTCGACCTCATCCTTTACGGATCAAGCCTGCTGTTGGAGTTTGTGGCCCTGATTGTTTTGCGCGTTCGCGAGCCGCATCTCGAGCGACCCTTCAAGGCCGGCAACTTTGCTTTTACCTGCTTGCTGGGCGTGGGGCCGGCTGTGCTCATTGGCTATGCGCTGTGGGCCTCGCGCACTGAAAAGATCATTGGCACAACTTCGGCTCTGATGTTTGCATCTGCCATCGGCTTGCTCGGTCCCGTGATGTTTGCTATCAGTCAGCTTGGCGCAAAGCTATTCGGCGCAGCCGACAAATCTCAGGTGCCCGCAACTGTCGCTGAAGAATAAGAGCAGCGCCGCCCTGGCCGACGCTTAGTGGCCAATGGTCCTAGACCGCAACCTTCCGCTTAACGCTGGTCGTCTTCGCCCTGCCTTCTTCAAACATCTTCGCAGCGCGAGAAACGCGATCGCGCGCATACGAGGCGTCGCGCCAGCCCTTTATCTCGACGCGCTTGCCTTCAAGATCCTTGTAGATCGAGAAGAAGTGAGTGATTTCCTTCAGCATGTGCGGATAAATATCGGTGTAGTTCCAAATGTTGGCGAAGCGCGGATTGTTCTTGCCCACCGCCAATACCTTCTCATCCAGAATGCCCTGGTCCATCATCTCCAGCAGACCGATTGGCCGTACTTCCTGCACGCAACCAGGAAAGCTCGGGCTTGGCACCAGCACAAGTACGTCCAGCGGATCGCCGTCGTCGCTCAACGTGGAAGGAACAAAGCCGTAGTCGCCCGGATAGTGAACCGGCGAATGCAGATTGCGGTCCAGCTTGAATACGTGCAACTGCTTGTCATACTCGAACTTCTGAGTGCCATCCAGCGGAATCTCGATGACGGCACGAAAGACCTCGGGTGACCGGTCGCCGATTGGCAGTTCCAGGTAGTTGACCATCTTGATTAACTTCTCCTTCGGGGTGGGGAACCAAGGGGCCGCGTGTCGCCAAGCGGGCTCCAATCGCCTGCGTGAATACCGAAAATACAATAGTAAAGGATCGAGGTGTCAGCTTCGCTTAGCGCACACAGGGCCATTGCAGCAAAAGTGAAAACACCCCTGCACCGTGCCGTTCATCGGCAGGCTTGAGCCACATATATGGAATAGATGCTTGCGGCACTCCCCTCGGTAGGACACAGTACTCACTTTCCCGAGGATTAATCTAATCTCCGTGCCAGCAGGTGCTCGTGGTCCATGGTATTCCGCACTATCGTGCCGTCTACCTGTACTCCGAACACTACAGTAGCGCCTTCTGACGGCTTGTCGTCGGGACCGCGCGCAACGTTAAATACGTAACTCGCCCCTGCAAGAAAATCGACGTAATGTGGCGTTCGGTACCGAAATCGCTCAAAGGCCTTGGCGCTCGCCGAATCAACCACGGCTTTCACTTCTTCCTTGCTGCAGTGGTGCTGGTATTCCTTCCAGACGCCATTGCTGTATCGAACGGCAAATACCGAGATTTGCATTATTTCCCTTTGGCAACGAGGCATCACCCACACTTGTGACACTTGTGGGCTTGCGTGATTGATTTTGCAGGGGTCTCAGAACTAGGTTTGTTGTCCTATTGCATTTGGTTCCAACGGTTGCCGCAGATCAGGGAATAATCGTGAGATGCTTCACCATGCTAATGGGTTGTTCATCGGATCGCAGTTTTGGGCATAATTTTCCGTGGTATCAAAATGCGAGACTGTGGGCAACCTTCTCGCCACTACATCTCAGTCCGCCGACACCCTCCACGGCGCCTGCCCGCTTGACCGTCTATAATCGCCATAAATGAAGGCGCATGTCTACGTCACGCTGAAGACATCGGTCCTGGACCCGCAGGGCCAAACCATTCACAATGCCTTGCGCAAAATTGGCTATTCTGACGTCGCCGCCGTGCGCCAGGGCAAGTACTTCCAGCTCTCTCTCGCTGATGGTCTGGCGGCCGACGCTGCCCGCGCCGAGGTAGAGCGCATCGCCCGTGATGTCCTCACCAATCCGGTGATCGAAGAGTATACGTACAAGCTCGAAGAGTAAGCGCCGTCAGCGCTCCTGCAAAGGGCAGCAAAAATCGCGAACGGCTGCTTTGTTCGGCGCGCCTCTCGCGAATCCCGGAAGAATCCACTCGCCATAGCGGAATCCGAGCAGATGTACCCACAGGCACGGCTCCCAAGTGGCTTGTTCATCAACAAAAAGCCACCTCTGCACACATTCAAAACGGGCACAGTTGCTCGGGTTCCGGAATATCTACTCCCCGCATCATTGATTGCGCAAAGCCTTACTTAAGTGACGTGCCTAAAGGTCGTTGGAACTCTCCTGAAGGGCAACTCGCTTCATCCACCAGGGCATCCTACAGTTATCTCGGACGCGCGGATTGCTGACCATTGGAGCACCATAACAAATTGCCTCGGGAAACGGTCTCTCACCCCCTCGCCGCGCTGACATATGGCGTCATCTCTCTGCGGCGAAGCTATGCTTGGGTCCAGAATTCTCATCGTCGATGATGAACAGATCTTCGCGGATACCCTCGCCCAAATCTTTCAGAGTGAAGGCTATGAGTGCCGTGCCGTCTACTCCGCGGAGCAGGCCCTGGACACAATCGCCGCCTGGGAACCAGAGCTCACCATCGTCGATGTCATGCTGCCCGGCATGAATGGTATCGATTTCGCCATACTACTCAGGGTCAGCTATCCCTCCGTAGCAGTCATGATGATCTCCGGCCAGGTGGCCACCGGCGGTCTCATGGAAAAAGCCGCGCAACAGGGGCACAACTTCTCCATTCTCCCCAAGCCGTTCCCGGTACCCGATCTACTCTCGAATGCGTCCAAAATCCTCGCTGGCCTCATGCAACCCCTGCCGCCAAATTCGCCCCTCGCGAATTGAACTGCTGGCCAGAATCTTCCGTTCTTCCATTAACTAAGTCCTTGCTCCGCCGAGTGATCCCTTATCCACCTTTTGTGTCACAGTCAATTCCCCGGGTCTCGCTTAGAATCCAAATATGTGCGGGATCGTTGGTTACGTCGGTAAAAAGCAAGTCGTTCCAGTCATCATCGAGGGGCTAAGGCGCCTCGAATACCGCGGCTACGATTCGGCGGGCATCGCCGTTGGCAGTCCTGACTGCGCTACGCTCGATGTGCGCCGCGCCCCCGGCAAACTCGGCAACCTCGAGGAAGCGCTCCGCGATCATCCTCTCCATGGCACCTTCGGCATCGGCCACACGCGATGGGCCACACACGGCCGCCCCACTGAAGAGAACGCGCATCCTCATCGCGACTGCACCGGCCGCCTTGTAGTGGTTCATAACGGCATCGTCGAAAATTATCTCGACTTGAAGCACGAACTCATCGAAAAGGGCCACAAGTTCGTTACCGAGACCGACACCGAAATCATTGCTCATCTTATTGAAGAAGTGCAGAAGGAAGCTGAGGCCGCCGGCGAAGCCATTCCGCTTGAAGTTGCAGTCCGTCGCGCCGTCAAGCACCTCACCGGCGCCTTCGCACTTGGCATCCTCTCTGCCGCGGAGCCGGACAAAATCGTTGCCGCGCGCTCCGGACCGCCGGTTGTCATCGGCGTTGGCGATGGCGAAGCGTTCGTCGCTTCCGACGTGCCCGGCATTCTCCACCACACCCGCAACATTTACTTCCTCGCCGACGGCGACATGGCCATCCTCACTCCCGCGGGCGTGCAGCTGACGGACTTCGAGGGCAATCCCATCAATCGCGCCATCACGCGCATCCAGTGGGATCCGATCCAGGCGGAAAAGGGCGGCTTCAAGCACTTCATGCTCAAAGAAATTTGGGAGCAGCCGCGCGCAATTCGTGACACGACCATGGGCCGTGTCTCACTCGATTCCGGCAAAATCTACCTCGGCGAAATGAAGATCGCCGACGATGAACTCGCCGCCGCTTCAAGCATCAACATCGCCGCATGCGGCACCAGTTGGCACGCAGCTCTCGCCGGCAAGTACATGATCGAGCGCCTCGCTCGCCTGCCCGTCGACGTCGATTATGCCAGCGAGTATCGCTATCGCAATCCGATTCCCGACCGCAACGCGCTTGGGCTGCTCATTACGCAATCCGGTGAGACCGCCGACACCCTTGCCGCGCAGCGCGAAATGATTGCGCTCGGCTCTAAAACCGTGGCCATCTGCAATGTGGTTGATGCCATGGTGGCGCGCGAAGCTCACGGCGCAATCTACACGCACGCCGGCCCTGAAATCGGGGTTGCCTCCACCAAGGCATTTACCGCGCAACTCACCGCGCTCTTCATCCTCGCTCTCAAGCTGGGCCAGCTTCGCGGGCGGCTCGATGCAGACCGCTCGGTCGCTCTCATGGAGGAACTCAGCCGCATCCCGGCCAAGATTGAAGAAGTTCTCAAGACGCGATCCGAGCAGTGCGAGCAACTGGCTACGCACTTTGTCAACGCGCGCGACTTTCTCTACCTCGGTCGCGGCATCCATTTTCCGATTGCGCTCGAAGGCGCACTCAAGCTCAAGGAAATCTCTTACATTCACGCCGAGGGTTATCCGGCCGGCGAAATGAAGCACGGCCCCAATGCGCTCATCGACGAAACGCTACCCGTCGTCGTGCTGGCTACGCGCGACGAGCACGATCCCGCATCGCGACTGCGCTACGAAAAGACGATGTCAAACATTCAGGAAGTCACCGCGCGCAGCGGCCGCGTCATCGCTGTGGCCACTGAAGGTGACACAACCATCGGCTCCATGGTGGAACATGTCATCCACGTTCCACCCGCATTCGAACTGCTTTCGCCGCTCATCGAAATCGTTCCTCTGCAGTTGCTGGCCTACTACATCGCCGTCCGCCGCGGCTGCGACGTCGACCAACCCCGCAACCTCGCCAAGTCCGTCACTGTCGAGTAGCGCAGCAGTCCCCATACTCCACGACGACGACTGGAGACGGACAACAATATCCCGAACTGGCGGAAAATGTGGCGGTCAAGGCGCCGTACACGAATCCTGCCGATTGCGTCTAATACAAGCATGACGCTGTCGACTCCCCACCGGCAGATGTGCCGCTTATCTCCCCTTCATGGCGAAGAACCGAGTCTTTCTGTTCTCAGAGGCGTAAAACTGCGCCGCTCGAAACGCGCCAAAGTAACCGTGCGAGAGCGCTTGCAATGGCTTCGTGTGGGAGTCGCGGCTGCAATGCTGCTCGGGTTTTCACTGCCCGCGTCGGCTTCTCTCGGCGATAACTTCAGCTCCGTGGAATCCGACCGCGCGCACATGAATGCCAGCCAGCAGGTCATGCAGCGTAACACTTACATTGTTCATGAGATGCGGGCGCCCCAAGGCACTGTAGTGGACGAGTATGTCTCGCCGGAAGGGAAAGTGTTCGCCGTTAGCTGGCACGGCCAGTTTCCTCCTCCAATGCAGCAAATTCTGGGGACGTACTTTCAGCAGTACGCCGCGGCTTTGCAGGCCCAGTCGAGCCAGGCGAGTCCGAAAACGTATGGGCATCGTCCGCTCAATATTCAGCAACCGGGGCTGGTCGTGCAAACCAGCGGTCACATGCGGGCTCATTCCGGCCGTGCCTACATCCCCGACCTGCTTCCCCAGGGAATGACCGTCAGTCAGATTCAGTGATCGAGATCGGTAATTGAGCAGCGGGAGTTTCTGTGCGCGTAGTTTATTTATTTATATTGCTGATAGGTTCAGGGTTCGCAGCGGGTTGTGGCGGTTCCGCCACAAGCGGCACCGTTTCTACGTCGACCAGTTCCCCAGCCGGCTCCAATGTGCTGGCGATTGCTGTCAACGGCGGCCCAGAGGTGAATCAGCCGGGTGGTTCCGTCAACTTGAATGCCGCATTTGGCTCGGCGAAGATCTGCGCTCCGGGCAGCACATCGAACTGTGTGACCATCGACGGTCTGCTCATCGATACCGGTGCGAGCGGCCTGCGGGTATTCGATTCCGAGGTCGCCTCTCTGAACCTTCCCGCCCTCAACGCTTCAAACGGTTCGCCTGCTTACGATTGTGTTTCTTATCAGGATGGGTCTTATCTGTGGGGACCGGTGCAGCAAGCCGACGTAACCCTGGGCGGTGAAACTGCCTCTAATCTTCCGATTCACGTGATCAGTAGCCCAATGAGTGGTGTTCCGTCCAGTTGTTCCAACGGCAGCAGCCAAAACGAATACACGGCTCTTCTCCTTGGGGCGAATGGAATTCTCGGTGTCGGCTTTGAGCCGACCGATTGTTTCCTTGATGGCGTCAGCGTTTGCGATCCATCGTCTGGGCTCAGCAGCCCACCCTCTCCCGCTTATTACACCTGCAGCGGCGGAACATGCAGTCCTGCTTTCATCGCCGAAACGAATCAGGTCACAAATCCCGTGGTGCTTTTTGCGAAGGATAATAACGGTGTCATTGTGGAATTGCCGTCCGCATCGAGCCCTGCGGCAACCTTGAACGGCTCTTTGGTCTTCGGCATCGGCACGGAATCCAATAACCAGCTTCCTTCCACCGCCACCGTCTTTACGCTGGCTTGTGATGCTTTCACGACGGTCTTCGATGGCCAGACGTTCGGCTATACTGACGCGGCTAACTGCGCCGGTCCCGCCAGCGCTATCGACAGCGGCTCCAACGCCATCTATTTTCCGAATGTCGCGAATATTCCGCAGTGCCCGTCGGCGACCGCGGCCGGCGACCTCTCGGGGCTTTATTGCCCAACCGCAACGCAGAGCTTTTCGGCAACCTTTAAAGGAGAGGACGGCAAATCAAAGTCGACCAGCTTCAGCGTGGCAAACGCCCAGGACCTTTACACCAATGCGGCAACCGATGCGGTTCTACCTTCCGTGGCTGGCACGAATCCTGCCGGCTCCGGCTTTGTCTGGGGACTAACGTTCTTTTATGGGAAGAATGTCTATAACTCCATCGACGGCCAGAGCGTGCCTTCCGGAGCGCCACCCGCCCCGTGGTGGGCGTATTGATCAACGGAAAGCCCAACCCGCCGGGGTCAGGCTATTTGCGCAACTAGGGCGTTGTCGCTTTTGCTATGGACTGTTGTGCCCCATCTATTCCGCGTATTTCTGCGGAATGGGTGGGATACCGACATAATTCCGGTCTACATATTTTGCGAAAACATCTAGCCCACTTCACGCGCGGCCGGCGAACTCTTTCGTCTCCGTGTACACCTTCACTTTTTCGCCAACCTCAACGTAAAGCGGGGCCTTGATTTCGAGTCCCGTCTCAAGCCGCGCCAGTTTGGTCACAGTACCGCTGGTGTCGCCGCGCGCGCCCGGTTCCGTGTAGCTCACCGTCAACTCCACCTTTTCCGGCAACTCCAGCCCGATAGGATTGCCATTGAACTTCTGCAATTGGATGATGGCGCCCTCCACCAGAAACTGCAGCGCCTCGCCCATCATCGCTTCGGTCAGCGTCAGCGTATCGAAGCTGGTCTGATCCAGAAAGTACGATCCATCCCCATCGCTGTAGAGGTATGAGGCCTCCACAGTCTCCAGGTCCGGCTCCTTGAACTTGTCTCCGGCCTTGAACGTTTTATCGAATACGGCCCGCGTCAACAGATTGCGCATCTTCAGCCGCACCAGTGTCTGGCCGCCCCGCGCTGTCGGTGTGGATACCTCAACATCCATGCAGTAATACGGCGTGTTCTCAAGCTCAAAATACATCTTGCGTCGTACGTCGATGGCTTCAATCAGCGCGGCCATAAATCCCTCAAAAGATCGAACTTGGCTGGTCAAAAACCACCAGCCCCCCGTCAATTATAGGTTCGCGTTCCGGGTCGCCGCCCCGATCCGTCATTTGACGCGCCTGTGGCGACTCTGAGAAACTCTCGCCCATGCGGTACAGCGGAAAGATTGAATATGCGGACGCACGCAAAATGCGTCAGCGCAACACGCGTCTCTATCGGTCACTTCATACACCTCTATGGATTTGGGTCTTCTTCCTGGCTCCCGGTCCGCTTACCTTCAGCCTTTTCGCGCATGGCTTTTCCATATGGAACGGCGCCTGGCTGGCAGCCGTGCTCGTCGGTGTATTCATCGCAGCGTATTTTGGCCAGTTGCCGGGTTGCGAGCCTCGGCCGTACATCCTCCGCTTTGACGAAGACCGCCCCAACCCGCTCTATCGCCGCATCTGCTACACCTTTGCGTGGAACGCGGTGGTCAATTTCGCGCTGCTCAATCTCACCGGCCTGATCATCGCTGTCATTACGGGCCAGTGGATGCTCAAGCAGATCTACACCTACGCCTATTCGCCGATCTGCGCCATGGTCTTGTTGCTCGGCCTGCTGGGCAAGCTGCCCCGCGTCGGGCCCTCCACCAAGCGCGAGGGTACTGAGCGCCGTTACTTCTACGGCTCGGTCTGGGCCGTCACCATCTCTCAAACGATCCTGCTGCTGGTTTGGAAAGCGATGCCCACTTCACCCACCGCGAGCCTCGTCAGGCTTGTCGTCTATGTGGGGATGTTGGCCTTTATGGGTTTGGCTGCATGGCAGGGAATGCTGCCACGCACTCGCCCCATCCTCCCCGGCGAGATCATGGTCTCCGACTAGTGTCCTGAGTCTGAAATTCATTCAACATTGAATTGTCATGCTGAGCAACCCTACTCGCTGCGGCGAGTAGCGCCCACAGATGAACATGGCAGTGCGCGGCGTTATGCTGTGTTCGGTTGCGGCTTGTGGAAGCAGTCCGGCTGCGCATTGGAGTTTTGAGCCCGTTGTTGAGCATGGTCCCGGACTTTGTGATTGCGAGATTGGTGACGTGTGCCGGAGCATTGGCCGCGATCCCGTTCAGGAGATTGCCCGCTTCACTGTCCGGCCCGGCCGCAGCCCACAGGAGAGGCCATGGAGCATCCAGTCAAAGGGATCGGTTTAGATTGCATCGAGCTCAACGCGGCGGGCATCGATGTGGGCGCCACGGAAGTTGATATGGTGTGACCCTGTCAATGTCTGCGTTCGTTGGGGTTGTTTTTGTCGTAGTACTTCGAGGGCAGGGTCAGCAGCAGCCGTGGCAGGTAATGGCGACGATTGATCAAGCTGATATTCGCGGGTCGGAACCGCATAATCATGATCCGTCGGGAGCTGCCTCTGACTACTCACGCGAGTCCGGCTGTGCCTGTCGCAAACTTCCGCCGAGGGTTCTCCTTCGTGCTTGCTCCGGCTGCGGCTGACTCTGCCCTCGAATTGGATGACCTTGTTCATGATTTGAATGGCTTTTGCTTTTTCCTTCTTTGGAAGGTTTTTGCTTCTGTTCTTTCGGTGCGTGTCACGCCGCCATTTGTTGCTTGCAGGCAGCCGCTTCAGCCTTGATTCCGATGGCCCAGATGAAGCCCAGCAGTTCTCGTCCGATCGCCGTCATGATCTTCCTCTGATCCTTGCTTGCCATGGTCAGCTTCATGTAGCGCTTGTGCAGGCGATTCTGCGCCTTCCATGCTATTTCGATGATCTCTGCCGGAATCCCTTGCTGTCGTTTGCGCAGCCTGGCCCCGACGCGAGGCAGGTGTCGATAGCTCCAGGCCGATTCCACTACGATTCGTCTGAGGTGCGCGTTGCCAGCCTTGGTGATGCCGCCTCTTCGAATGCGCTTGCCACTGGAGTCTTCGCTGGGAAATACTCCGCAGTACCCCATCAGCTTCCGTGCATTCTCAAAGCGGGTGGAGATGTTGCCCAGTTCGGCGGCGATCGTGACTGCCGAGATATGCGCTACACCGCGCAGAGCCTGCAAACCACGAATTACTTCCTGCATGGGCTGTGGGGCCAGCTTCACCACTTCGAGGATGGCCTCTTCCAAGCGCTTGACCCTCGCACTCATGTGCTCGACTTCGTTCATACAATCCATCAGCGTGACTTCCTGTGCCGGCTGGGTGTAGCGGACCTGCGCGAGCCATCTCATATAGCGTTCTGTCCACGCCTTCAGTCCCAGTGGTGGACGTTGACCTGTACGGAGAAGGAACTTGGTTAGACGATGCCGTGCACGCAACTGATCCTGCTTGGCCGCCTCCCGTTGCCGGACAAGATCGCGCAACGCCTCGGAGTCTTCATCGGGAACCCACACTGCGGTCAGATCACCGGACCGGTGACTGCGCGCTAGCTTCAAAGCGTCCCGCCGGTCCGTCTTCACGCGGTCGCCGGGCTTCTTCGGAACCAGGCTCGGCGCCACCACATCGCACTTGACTCCCAACTGCATAAGTTGCCAGTAAAGTACGAAGCCCGTCGGGCCGGCTTCATAGCAGGCGCGCAACTGCTCAGCTGGACCAAGCTTGCGAATCAACTTCCGGATCGAATCTTCACGGTTGGCGATCGTACTCAGACTGCGAACCTCTCCATCTGGTTCGGCTACTGCTACGGCTATCGTTTCGGCATGGACATCCAAACCCAAAAATCGTAACTTCTCTCTCATGACCGGTTCCCTCCGCTTGTGGCTCTGGACTAAAGTTCGTCAAACAAACTCAGCCTAACCCACGACTAGCGCATCGAGCCGGTCACACCATAATGACTACGTGGCTGTGCCGCCGGAGCGGGACCGGCAGCCAGTACGCCGCTTCAAAACCTTCACCGAGGATTTACGCCAGATGGCAGTCTGGCTGGTTCAGTGTGGCGTCACGACCGCGGCCATGGAGTCGACCGGAGTCTACTGGATCCCACCGCACGAAATCCTGGAGGAGGCTGGCATCCGCGTCTGTCTGGTCAACTCCAAACACGTCAAGCATGTCCCTGGCCGTAAGTCGGATGTGAGCGATTGCCAGTGGCTGCAGTACCTGCACTCGGTGGGGCTGCTCCGGGCTTCGTTCCGCTCAGACAGCCAGATCTGCGGCATCCGTTCCTTGAGCCGACACCGGGCCAGCCTGGTGGAAAGCGCCGCGGTCCACGTCCAGCACATGCACAAAGCGCTCACGCAAATGAATCTGCAGATCCATCACGTGCTGTCAGACATTACCGGGATAAGCGGCATGGCCATCATCGAAGCCATCGTGGCCGGAGAGCGCGATCCGGTCCGGCTGGCTGCCTTATGCGATCAAAAGGTGCGCTCCGACCAGCAGACCGTCATCAAGTCGCTGGTGGGCAACTACCGCCCGGAACACTTGTTCACGCTCCGCCAATCGCTCCTCGCCTACCGCCACTATCAGCAACTGATGGCTGAATGCGATCGCGAGATCGAGCAGCTCATGCAGCGCCTCAACGGCAAAATCGATCCCGGGCAAAACGGACCGACGCCTCCTGCCAACAGCGGAAAACAAAAACGCCGCAAGAATCAGTTCTACTTCCAGATGGCACCGGAACTGCACCGCATCTTCGGAGTCGACCTTACCGCAGTGCCCGGCATCAGCGCCCTTACCGCGCACACCTTGCTGGCGGAGATCGGACCCGAACTCAATCGCTTCCCCAACGTAGCGGCCTTCGCCAGTTGGCTCGCCCTCTGCCCGGCCAGCAACAAGAGCGGCGGCAAGGTGATCTCCTCCAAAACCCGCCAGACCAATAGCCGTGCCAGCCGCGCCCTGCGCATCGCCGCCCAGACGCTGGCCCGAAGCCGCTCCCACCTCGGCAACTTCTACCGTCGCATGCGCGCACGCCTCGGCCCTCCTCAAGCCATCACTGCCACGGCCCACAAACTCGCCCGCATCGTCTACCACATGCTCAGCACAGGCCAAGCATACGATGAGACCGTCTTTCTCAACGAAGATCGAAAGCAGGCCCAACGACACGAAAAACGACTGCGCAAACAAGCCAACGCCATCGGCTTCCAACTCGTCCCCATCGCTGCATGAGCAGCTTGTTCATCAGGAGCGTAGCTGGCCGCGTCTTTTGCGGCTTGCGGAGGCGAAGGATCTGCGGTTGTTCTTCGGCGAACTTCAGACTCACCACATTAGCATCCTCCAAGACAAATGCGTTTTGCCGATTCGCGCTCAGATGGTAGAGTCACGCATATGAGCACAGGCAAACTCACTCGCCGTGAGGTCATTGCGGTGGTTGCCTCCGCTTCCATATTCCCCATGGCATCCCTTCAAGCCGAATTCGCGTCATCCCCGCTCTGCTTCACCAGCGCCGTCGAAATGGCCCAGCTCATTCGCGACAAAAAGCTCTCCGCGCGCGAAGCCCTCTCCGAGCACCTCAAGCAGATCGAGCGGATCAATCCGCGCGTGAACGCCATCGTCACGCTCGTGGCCGACCAGGCCGCGCAGGCCGCCGCCCGCGCCGACGAGATGCAGGCCCACGGCCAAATACTGGGCCCGCTTCATGGCCTGCCTGTCGCCCACAAGGACCTCTTCGAAACCCGTGGCATCCGCACCACCTTCGGCTCGCCCATCTATAAAGACTTCGTCCCCACCGAAGACAACGTCGTTGTCCAGCGCATGCAGCGCGCCGGTGCAATCATCGTGGGCAAAACCAACACGCCCGAATTCGGCGCAGGCTCGCAAACTTTCAATTCTGTCTTCGGAGCAACTCGCAATCCATACGACCTGAACAAAACATGCGGTGGATCGTCCGGCGGCGCTGCCGTTGCATTGGCCTGCGGTATGGTTCCCGTCGCGAGCGGATCCGATGCCGGAGGCTCACTCCGCAATCCTGCCGCTTTCTGCAACATCGTCGGCTTCCGCCCTTCCATCGGCCGCGTCCCAAATCCCAACGCCGGCTTCGGCTGGTCCACTCTCAGCACCATGGGATGTCTTGGCCGTACCGTCGCCGATCTCGCGCTCTCGCTCAGCACCATCGCAGGCCCCGATCGCGACACACCTCTTTCCATCGACGAGCCCGGCGAACTCTTCACTCGTTCTCTCTCTCGCAGCTTCAAAGGTGTGCGCGTTGCATGGTTCAAAGACCTCGGTGGCGTCCCGTTCGATCCTCGCGTGCGTTCTGTCGTCGACGCGCATCGAGTCACTTTCGAGTCACTTGGCTGCATCGTTGAGCAAGCCGAACCCGATTTCTCTCCCGCGGAAATCTCCTTCCGCATTCTCCGCGCCTGGGGAGACGCCGCCAACTACAGCAAGCTGTTGCAGCAGCACCCCGGCGCGTTCAAAGACACGTTGAAAGAAGAAATCGAGCGCGGCAGCAAGCTCACCGGCGATGACATCACCCGCGCCGAAGTAGCCCACACGCTAATCTGGCGACGCTTCCAGGCCTTCCTCGAAAAATACGAGTACTTCATTCTTCCCACCACCCAATTGCCGCCGTTCGACGTCAACACGCAATATCCGACAGAAATCGCGGGAGTCCACTTCGACAACTACATCGACTGGATGAAGTCATGCTGGTATATCTCAGCTACCGGAAACCCCGCGTCGTCAGTTCCGGCGGGCTTCACACCGGAAGGTCTACCGGTCGGCCTGCAGATCGTCGGCCGCAACAAACAGGACTTCGCCGTCCTGCAGCTTGCGCACGCGTTTGAACAGGTGACCGGCTTCGGCAAGAAGCATCCGGCTTCCATCAGCTAGCGAAGTCTTTCCCTTCGTTGGTGATTTAAATCACATTTCGGACCACCCCAACAGCGGTATAACCTAGTTGCCATGTGTTTAGCCATCCCAGGTAAAGTGGAAGAAATTTCGACCGACGGGCTTATCCGCATCGGCCGCGTCAACTTCGGCGGAGTGGTCAAAAACGTCTGTCTCGATTACGTTCCTGAGGTCGAGGTCGGCGACTATACGATTGTCCACGTTGGGTTTGCCATCTCCAAGATCGACGAGGAAACCGCCGAGCAAACACTCAAAGATTTCCGCGAACTCGGCCTGCTGGATGAAGAGCTGGCCAGTGAAGACGAGGCTTTTGCCCGCGCCGCCAAAGCCCCGCAATCGAGCTGTCGAGGCGGCGGCTGCGGCAATACCGGAAGCGGTTCCGCCGAATGAAGTACCTCACCGAATTCCGTGACGGCGAAATCGCGCAACGCATGGCGCGCGAAATTCACCAGGCCGTCACGCGCCCGTGGAAGATCATGGAAGTCTGCGGCGGCCAAACACACTCCATCATCAAGAACGGCATCGACCAGATGCTGCCCGCCGGTCTCGAAATGGTGCACGGCCCCGGCTGCCCCGTCTGCGTTACTCCGCTGGAGCTCATTGACAAGGCGCTTGCAATCGCCGCGCAGCCCGGCGTCATCTTCTGCTCCTTCGGCGACATGCTCCGCGTTCCCGGAACCGACAGCGATCTGTTCCAGATCAAGGGCCGCGGTGGCGATGTTCGTGTTGTTTACTCGCCGCTCGATGCGGTCGATCTCGCCGTAAAAAATCCTGACAGGCAGGTTGTGTTCTTCGGCGTCGGCTTTGAGACCACGGCTCCGGCCAACGCCATGAGCGTGCATCTCGCCAAGCGTCGCGGCCTCACCAATTTTTCCCTGCTCGTATCGCACGTGCTGGTGCCGCCGGCCATTGATGCAATACTCAGCGCGCCCGGCAACAAGATCGACGCCTTTCTCGCTGCGGGCCATGTGTGCAGCGTCATGGGCTATTGGGAGTATCCGCCGCTCGCCGAAAAGTTCCGCGTGCCCATTGTAGTCACCGGTTTTGAACCGCTCGATCTGCTGGATGGAATTCGCCGCGCTGTGCTGCAACTTGAATCGGGCCGCCACGAAGTCGAGAACGCCTACAGCCGCGTCGTTACCCACGACGGTAACCGCGCCGCGCAAAAACTGCTGGGCGAAGTTTTTGAAGTCACCGATCGTGCATGGCGCGGCATCGGTGTCATTCCACAAAGCGGCTGGCGTCTCAACAAAAATTATCGCGACTACGATGCCGAGCTGCGCTTTCACATCACTGGCATCCACACGGAGGAGTCGCCGCTCTGCCACGCCGGCGAAGTGCTGCGCGGAGCCATCAAGCCCGCCAAGTGCCCAGCCTTCGGTAAAGAATGCACACCGCGTCATCCGCTGGGCGCAACCATGGTTTCCAGCGAAGGCGCCTGCGCCGCGTACTACAACTACGGCCGCTTCCTGTCGGCGGAAGAGCTAGCCGGTGCCGGCTCCGGACTAACAGGAGCCGCCAATGTCTGATCCAGCTTCCTTCATGCAATGCAATGTTTTGTATCAGGGCACGACTTCAGTCGTGCCGACCGCCGACCTACTAAACGATCGGGCTTTAGCCCCTGAGGGAAATTCAGGAGCCGTCAATGTCTGAGCCGTCCGAGACCGCCGCACTCGATTTCTCCAACTGGTCCTGCCCGCTTCCACTAGCCGACTATCCCACCATCGTGATGGGACACGGTGGCGGCGGCAAACTCGGCAACGAACTGGTCGAGCATCTATTCCTGCCCGCGTTCCGCAATCCGGCTCTTGAAAACCTCGGCGACGCCGCTGTGCTCGAACTCTCGTCAGGCAAAGTCGCCATGAGCACGGACTCCTTCGTTGTGCAGCCGCTGTTTTTTCCCGGCGGCAACATCGGCGAACTCGCCGTCAACGGAACCGTGAATGATCTTTCCGTCTCCGGCGCGGACCCAAAATTTCTGAGCGCCAGCTTCATTCTCGAGGAAGGTTTTCCGCTGGCGCAACTCGCCGCCATCGTGCAATCCATGGCAAGGGCTGCTGCAACCGCAGGAGTAAAAATCGTCACCGGCGACACCAAGGTTGTCGAGCGCGGCCACGGCGACGGTTGCTACATCAACACCGCCGGCATAGGTCTTCTCCGGCAGGGAATCACCGTCGGTCCGCATCGCGCGCAGCCTGGAGATGTCGTCCTTGTCTCCGGCACCATCGGCGACCACGGCATGGCCATCATGAGCGTGCGCGAAGGCCTCGAGTTCGAAAGCCAGATCCGCTCCGACTGCGCCGCGCTCAACGGCATGATTGCGGAAGTTCTCGCAGCAGCAGGGAACTCGGTTCACACCATGCGCGATCCAACCCGTGGCGGCCTCGCTTCGACGCTGAACGAAATTGCGATAGCCTCCAACGTCGGCGTGGCAATCGACGAAACGCGTTTGCCCGTGCGGCCTCAAGTGCAGTCCGCATGCGAACTGCTCGGCCTCGATCCCGTGTATGTTGCCAACGAAGGCAAAGCCGTCTTCTTCGTCGCGCCTGAAGCTGCCGACAGCGTTCTCGAAATCCTGCGCAGTCATTCGCTCGGCCGCGACGCAGCCCGCATCGGCCACGTCACAACAGAACACAAGCGCATGCTCGTAGCGCGCACGGCCTTGGGCTCCAACCGCGTCATCCCCACACAAATCGGCGAGCAACTACCCCGCATCTGCTAGTTTCCTGAGTCTGAAATACATTCAACATTGAATTGTCATCCTGAGCGTAGCAAGCCGCGCCTTTTGCGGCTTGCGGAGTCGAAGGATCTGCGGCTGTTCTTCGGCGAACTTTAGACTCACCACACTAGTTGAGTCTTATCGAACGGCGCTCTCCCACAAAAGTATGGGTGCCCCAGGTCCGGATTCTCGGACCCGGGATAGCACGAGCTGCGCTCTCACGCAAACCGCGCAAAAGCCTGCTCCAGCTTCCCCGGAACCGTCGCGGGCGTCTCACCCAAATTCTGGCTGATCTCCAGAACAATTGCCGGAGGTTCGGTCAAACCATTGAGAGCCTGCACCGTTGTTGGCCAGTCGATGCTTCCGTCCCCCGGCCAAAGGTGATCGTCCTTCGTGCCGTGGTTGTCATGCACGTGCACTTGCGCAATGCGGTTGCTCATGGTTGCAATGGCCGCGTCAACGCCCACCGTTATGTGCGCATGACCAAGATCAAGGCAGATGCCCACCTGCGGCAGGTGGCCCATCTCCAAAATCAACATCAGATGTTCCGGCGTAGTGGGCTCGCTCAACAAATTCTCAATCAGGATGCGCACGCCGAGCGCGTGAGCAAATGCGCCCAGGTGCTCCAGCGCAGTGATCGCATTTTCAATGGTTCGCGGCGACCATGTGTCGTCGCGTTCACCAAGGTGAACTACAAGGTTGCGAAAGGGAATTCGCTCGGCGCTCTCAAGCGCGCGCTTTACCTCGTCCATCGCATCAATGCGGCGCGATTTTTCCGGATGCAGCAGATTCACCGCCGGCGCTCCGGCGCGTCCCATCTCGCGATCGGGATAGAGCGGCGCATGCATTGAGTACGGCTGCAGAGTGTTTGAGCGAAACCATGTTGCCAGCTCGGACACATGCTCGCGGCTGGTGTAATCAAAGTGCTGCCGGGCCGCAAAAATCTCCACGGCCTCCGCGCCGGATCGACCGGCCAATTCCAGCAATCCAGGGTGCAGCCGCTGATTCAGAAACAGATGAGTCGAGAGGACACGCAACATTTTCAACAGGTTCCTCGCATCGGTCCGGCGTTCGCTTGAGGTCCGCTGCTAGTTCTATTGTCGCATTTCTGCTACACCCCAAATTAGAGATCGGTATTGCGCAGCTTGGTGCACACCGCCGGCGGGCCCAAAACGCCTTTGTGATTGTCGAGAATTTCGGTCAAAAAAAGAGCTTCGCGATGCAAGCTGGAGATCAGGAGGAATGAGCCCCAGCTTGCATCGTCGCGCAACGCACGATGAGGAAACGGTGAGACACAAAATCGGTCCGAGTTACCCGGAACGAGTGCGGCCTGCCAGCGGTTCCGGTCGAGCCCAGGCCCAGTGTTTACTTCTTGTACGCACCGCGGAATCTATTCCCCGGTTCCTCCCTTGTCGTTCCCAGCGGAAACGCAAAAGCTGGCGCACGTTGTCCAGCATAATCCTGCATGGCGGCTAGCGGTAAGCTTTTCTGGACGGATTCTTAAGCTACACTCCATTTTGCCCGAGCGTCGTCTAAACTCTTGAAAAGCCATTTACGAGATTCGCAAGCGCATTGCCCGACTGCTGAGGCAGCCCCGAGCAAAGCCGATATAATCGGAGTGGCTTTTCCGTGCGTATTCCAGGCGGTCCAACGTGGCGCTGGGGTGTAGTTTTTTTCGGAGCCGCACGTACCGCAACGGAAACGCAGTTTTACTGGAGTACTGCTCAAGCAAGTCACCTGAAGTTTTGTTGATCCAAGGCACAGACCCGGTCCCTGTCAGATCGGGCTCTCAACGGCTGGGAATGCAATACCAGGGTGAGATCGAAAACGGAGAAAATGATGCTGAAGAAGTTGATGCTGACGACCTTTATTTTGATTGGAATGACCGCGCTCACCGGCGTTGCTGCATCTGCGCAAAACAGCGCCGCACCGCAGCCGAAGCGCGCCAGCGCACCGTCCTATCACCAGTTTGATATTGGTGGCAGCTTTTACAAGACATTCGTCAGCAACTCCAGCGGCATGGGATTGCAGCAGACGCCGTCTGACGGCATGGGCGGCTTGATCGAGGCGCGTCACCTCGTCAGCCCCCTGCTCGGATACGAAATGGCGCTCGGGTTCAACGGCGGCGGTCAGGCCTATGCGCCCATCACGGGGGCCTGCCTGCTCACCTGCCAGAATCCGAACGTCTCGATCACCGGCTCGCAGATTGAGCTCTCGCTGGACTACGTCCCCTCCTATCAGTTCGGGAAATTACGGCCCTTCCTGGTGGGCGGCCTCGGCATCTTGATCAGTGTTCCCGGCGCAACGCCGTACGGCAACAATACTTCCATCCGTGGCGCTTATGTGTACGGCGGAGGTTTGGAATACGACATCAGCGGCCATTTCGGCATTCGCGGCCAGTATCGCGGCACCATGTACAAGGCGCCGAACATCTCCTCAATCTATCCAGCTGACGGGCAATACACGCAGACCGCCATGCCGATGGGCGGCATCTACTACCGCTTCTAATACCAAACGGCTGACGGGAAACCTCGACGCAAAGTTGTCGACATTTCCCGTCAGCGTCCGTCTATATCCATCAGAATGCAACACTTGCCAGAGCAGCTTACGTGCCTGGCTTTCCTGCCCTCTTCCAAGCTTGCAGTCCTTTATTGTCTCGGTGCGCCCATCAGTTCCTGTGGCCCGGGAGATTTGGACCGAAATACGACCCCTTCCCCCAGGCTGCTCACCTGCGCCGCACTTGCACATCCAATAACAACGCAAGTTCCAGGCTATTCCAGAACCTGCAAAAACTAATTAGGAGGTCATAATCCATGCGTACAAACCGATGGTTGAATCTTGTTTTGGTCCTTCTTGGCGGAATCGCGTCTTGCGCATCCGCTCACGCCCAGACTTCAGTTGGTGTCAGTCTTTACGGCGCATTCAGTGGAACCACCACAGGCAATAACGTGCAGGAGAGTCCTTCGAACTCCGCCGGAGGCCTGATCGAACTTCGCCACATCAGCAATCCGATCGTTGGATATGAAGCCACGTACTCGTACAACCGTGCCAATACCTCATATCGCTGCACGGGAACAAGCTGTCCGGTGCTTACTCCTGCATTGGTATCCGCCAACGCGCACCAGTTGACGGTTGACTGGGTTCCTTCCCTTCACGTGGCCAACCTCAGACCTTTCGGTGTCCTGGGCGTAGGTTTGTTGCTGAATGAACCTGCCGGCAGCCAGACCAATACCTCAAGCTCAACACGTGCCGTGTATGTTTACGGAGCGGGTTTGGACTGGGGGCTTCTGCCTCACCTGGGCTTGCGTTTGCAGTATCGCGGCAATCTATACAAATCACCCGATCTCAGCAAGCTCTACACATCCACCAACACTTTCAGGCATACTGCGGAACCCATGGTGGGCGCCTATTTTAGCTTCTGAGCAAACTTGCATTTCGGCATGTGCCGCAGATCATTCCGCGGCACATGCCAAGGCCGGTAGCTGATAGCGAGGGCGTTTTCGCTTTTGCTATAGACTCCTGTGCCCCATCCATTCCGCATATTTCCGCGGAATGGGTGGGATACCGACAAAATTCCGGTCTACATATTTTGCGAAAACGCATCTAGCTAGTCTTTGGAAATCAGCATCAGATGTTCCGGAGTAAACCGGCAGCCGTCGGCTGTGCCAAACCGCTGCATCCCGCCATCGGCAAATTTCACGGAGTTCACTTCCACTTCAAGCACCGCGCTCATCTCCGGAACCCACACATCGCCGCTGGCTTCGTTCTCCGCGCTCTGCCTGAGTTTCACCGTCACGTTCCTCGTGGCATCGATGCCGCTCGGCGCCGCGTCGGTCCGGTGCAACTGTCCCTTGCCGGAAGCTCCCCGCACCCTCAAATGCGCCTCCACAATCTGCCGGGAATTCTTGCTGCTCAGGATTAAATGCAGCAGTTGAGCGATGCCCTCGGGTCGATTCCTATCGACCTTTCTTACGGTTCCATCGGCCCCATGCTGCGCCCGCAAAGCGACTGGACACGACGCGCCCGGCTTCTGCAACTTCTGCAAAACGACACTATTTGATGATTGCGGCGGGCCAACAGTTTGCGCGGAAATAACTGTATTCGCAGATTGCGGTTGGGTTGGACTTTGAGCGAAAGCAGAGATCGGTCCGAGCAGGAAGGCGAACGAAACAAAAGCAGCAAGCCTCATGACATGTCTCATATCGAGGCCCCCTTTTCGTGTGCGGAAAGAGAGGTTCAGCTCTTTTGCACACCAACAGCGTACTCCCGGCAGTATCGCGTTTCAAGCCTGCCCGAGACGTTGCTGCTAACGACGGTCCGGGTACCCCGCCGAACCGCTTTCACATCCCCCCAGTGTGTTACCGTTTCAATACGGCGTCCCCAAGTCGGCAGTAGATTTCCGGCTTGTGCTGACACCCGCTTGATCTTGTTTTGGCGGCGGGTGCGGCGGGCGTACAGAAAAGAATGTCACAGCAGCCGGAATCGACGTCTTCTACGCTCGCGATCAGTCCAGCACCACTGCCGGGCCCGGACGGCAGCACCGAAACCAGCCAGCAGCCAATCGAACACGTGCCGCAGCGGATCCCAAAATGGCTCGAGCGCATCGAACTGCTATTGCGCGTTATGTTGCGGATGTACATTGGTCTGGCGGTTTGTTACGCTCCTTGGTCGCCTATGTTCTGGGACCAGAATCCCCTGTTTCTGCAGTACCCGGCGCTGGCTCACGTGGCCGCCCACGGCGCGGTTCGCGGCCTTATTTCAGGACTGGGCCTTTTGAATCTGTGGTATGCGCTACAAGACGTTCTCCGCCACCGGGAAGGTTGATTCCATGAGCGATAACGAAGGCCGGGAAGAGAATAACCAGCAACCCACGATCCCCATAGCCACCATCCCCAACGGCGCACCACCTCCCCTTGCACGCGCCCCGCTGGCCTACGAGAATCCGACGTTTCTCAACAGCGCCGACGGCCGCCTCATGCGCATCGTCGCGGAGTACCTCGAGCCGCTCGCGCGTTTTCGCCACGAACAGATCCAGGACACCGTCGTGTTTTTCGGCTCAGCCCGTTTCCGCGGGCGCGAAGAAGCCGACCACGCCTTGGAACTGCTTGATAACACTGGCTCCACCAAGCTCGCGCCCAGCATTGAACAGCCCGCTAGCCCACCCGACATCGCCGCCGGCAAAGCCACTGACCTGCAGCGCAAGCGTGCCGTGGCCGCCGTGGAAATGGCCCGCTACTACGAAGACGCTCGTCGTCTGGCACACCTGCTCACCAAGTGGGCTTCCAAAATTCCTTCGCGCAAGCGCCGATTCGTCATCACTTCCGGCGGCGGCCCCGGCATTATGGAAGCGGCCAATCGCGGCGCGTGGGAAGCAGGCGGAAAAACCATCGGGCTCAACATCCGGCTGCCCTTTGAGCAGGCTCCCAACCCCTACATCACGCCCTCGCTTAACTTTGAGTTCCACTACTTTTTCATGCGCAAGCTGTGGTTTGCTTACCTGTCCAAGGCGCTGGTGGTGTTTCCCGGCGGGTTTGGCACGCTCGACGAAATGTTCGAGATCCTCACCCTGGTGCAAACCAACAAACTTGCAAAAAAAATTACCGTCGTCATCTACGGCAGTGAATACTGGAAGAAGGTTTTTAATTTCGACTCGCTGGTCGATTCGGGAGCCATCTCTCCCAAGGACCTCGAACTCTTCCAGTACGCTGACACGCCCGAAGAGGCGTTTGAAATCCTCCGCCGCGGGCTGACGGAGAACTATCTTGCCGCCGAAATTGCCGCCGCGGCTGCCGGGGCGCAAGGTGCGCCGCCGCAGACGAACCACAGCGAGGACCTGATGTCAGGTTGGACGGTTGAGGACTTTCTCAGTCCTGAAATGGCAAAGACGAGCAAATAGAGGCATTTACGCCAATATTGGCTCTCGGCCTCCTTACGGTGCTCGCCCGGTAACTTGTCAGGTACATGCATCAATTGAAGTGCAATTCGCGTCGCGTTAATGGTCCTTTTATGGGTGCCCATGGACACTATGTACAGTAGTCCGCGCATCGGGGCGGGCGAAGGAGCAGCCATGCCGAGTGCGACCATTAACTATCTCTGGCGCGACAAAACTGCGTCGAAGGGCTTCAGAACGGGCGTATCCCTCCACGGCCACACCAACCAGTCAAAAGAAACCCTCGACTTCCTCGCCAACTTCGGAAACCAGTACCCGGTCATGCGCCCGCTCATGGCCCGCTCCGAGCGACGTGCGCAGGAGATGCACGGAATCCGCATGGATTACGCGCGCAGTTACTGGACGCCTCCCATGACCCCCAAGCTGGCCTTCGATCTCGAAAGCCGCCAGATTGAAAAGCTTGGGCTCGATTCCATGGTCTCCCTCACCGACCACGACAACATCAACGCTCCCATGCTGCTGCGTTCCGTGCCCAGCGCCCGGCAGATCCCGGTTTCAGTGGAGTGGTCCGCTCCCTACGGCGGCGCCCAGGCCTTCCACCTCGGCGTGCACAACCTGCCCAGCTCCAGCGCCGGCCAATGGATGTCCACGCTGAGTGAGTACACCGCCAATCCGTCCGACACCCGCCTTACGGAGATTCTGCGTGCGCTTCACGCCGAGCCCAACGTGCTGGTCGTCTTCAATCACCCCATGTGGGATCTGTACATCATCGGCAAGGAAAAGCATCAGTTCCTCGTCAACGAGTTTCTGCAGAAAAACGGCGCATTTCTCCACGCGCTCGAGCTTAACGGCCTGCGCAACTGGGACGAGAACCGCGAAGTTCGACGCCTGGCTGAAAAGTGGAACATGCTGCTCATCTCCGGCGGCGATCGTCACGGTGTTGAGCCTAATGCCAACGTCAACCTCACCAACGCCACTTCGTTTACTGAGTTCGTCCACGAAATTCGGCGCGAGCGGCGCAGCAGCGTTCTCTTCATGCCGCAGTACGCCGAGCCGTGGAAGCATCGCATCCTGCAGTCCACCATCGACGCTATTCGCAACTATCCCGAGTTCCCGCAGGGCTCGCGCAACTGGGACGAGCGCGTCTACCATCCCGATACCAATGGCGTCATCCGCCCCATCTGCGAACTGTGGCCCAAGGAGGCGGCGCCGCTGTTCATGCGTGCCGTCATCGCCTTCGTGCAACTCATGGGCCGCGGCCCTGTATCCGGCGGTCTTCGCCTCGCATGGGCCGAGTCAAATCAGTTGCGCCACGCGCTCGGTGAGAACGAAGGGTGACGGAATACAGTCGGGCCAGCGGTGTCAGTGAAGAATTGAACGGAGCAAGGCCAAACGGAGCAAATCCGGGCGCCGGCGACTCCGATATCTCCGCTGATCTTGCCGGTTCTGCTGGCCCTCCGCCGCGCATTGCCTACTTTCCCGATTCGTTTCACGAAGTAAACGGCGTCGCACACACCAGCCGGCATTTTGAGGCGTTTGCGCGCCGCCGCAATCTGCCGTTCCTTTGCGTGCGCGCTGGCGACCGCTCCCAGGCCTTTGTTGAAGAAGGCAATCTGCAAACGCTTGAGCTGCCGCGCGGCTTTCTCTCCTTCGCGCTCGAGAAGGACCTGCGCTTCGATCCTGCGTTTCCACGCCACATCCCGCAGGTGTGGGAAGTGCTCCAACGCTTCCGCCCAGACATCATCCACATCACCGGCCCCAGTGAAATAGGGATGGTGGGCGCTTGCCTCGCCTATCAGCTCAAGGTGCCGCTCGCGGCCAGCTGGCACACCAACGTCCACGAGTACGCAGCGCGCCGCTCCAACTGGTTTCTGCGTATGCTGCCCAGCGGCCCCTCCGCCGCAACCGGCCAAAAGATCGAAGACATCGCTATGGCGGCGGTCGGTTGGTTCTACTCATGGGCGCAGGTATTGTTCGCGCCCAACCCCGAACTCTGCCGTCTGCTTGAGCGATCCACCGGCCGCGCCTGTCATCTCATGCCCCGTGGTGTCGATGCTGAATTATTCACTCCTGCCAAACGCCGCCGACCGTCCACCGATCGCGAGATCATTCTCGGCTTCGTCGGCCGCCTGTCCGTAGAAAAGAACGTAGCCTTGCTGGCTCAGATCCAGCAGGAACTCAGCCATGATCAGCAGAAATTCATGATCGTCGGCCACGGAGCCGAAGAAGCGTGGCTGCGCGAGCACTTGCCGCGCGCGGAATTCACGGGCGTACTCAAAGGCGAAGCGCTAGCCGCCGCTTATGCAGACATGGACGTGTTCGTATTCCCCTCGCACACCGACACCTTCGGCAATGTAGTGCTCGAAGCGCTTGCCAGCGGAGTGCCGGCCATCGTCACACCCGAGGGCGGCCCCTGCACCATAGTCCGCGAGGGCATAACAGGCCACATAGTTCAAGACGATGGCTTCGCATCCGCCGTAGCCGCAATCGTCGGCGACCCAGAAAAGCACGCGCAGATGCGCGTAGCCGCACGCGAATACGCATTGACCGCAAGCTGGGATTCAGTATTTGAAGGCGTCTACGCAGCGTACCAATCAGTCTTGCAACATCGCCAGAATACAGTGGTGTGATCCTGAAAGTAACACGAGTGACGGGTGCCCCATTCATGCCGCAGTTTCATCGCGGCATGAGTGGGATAGCAACGACAAATGATCAACCGGCTTCAAGCCGTGTCATCCTGAACGTAGCGGCTTGGGGCCCCGCGCAGTTTTACTGCGTGGGGTAAGCGAAGTGAAGGATCTGCATTTGCTTTTCGGGCGGCAATCCTCGCAACGCTCAGAATTCTTTGTCCGAGTTTTCCCGATTCAACTTCGATAAGCCAAGTTCGATAGGTCTGTCACCAAGCCATGACTTGCGCGGGTGGCCCATCCTTGCAGGTTTTTTTGCTGCAAGGGTGGGATGGCAAGAACCCGCCCAAAGCACTGTCATCCCGAGCGAAGCCGAGGGATCTGCAGTTGTCTTTCGTCAACCTCAGCACGACCTTTGATAGATATAATCAACTCGCCATGAAAGGCCTTTGGCGAAAGTCCGCGGAGTTACTGCGAAGAATGATTATCCCCTTGACGCATGGCATGTTTTGATACAAGATATGTGGCATGAGGTCAGCGATCAATCTTTATTCCCTTGCTCGCAAGTTCCCCACCGAGAAGCACGCACTTGAACATCTGATCCGGACACGTTGGCCGAACGGGGTGCGGTGCGTGGCCTGCAATCACCATCAGTGCTGGTCGATCGAATCGAAGAACAAGACCGGCGGACCGCGGCGACTGTTTCAGTGCGCCGCCTGCAGGCTTCAGTTCAGCCCTCTGACCGGTACTCTGTTTCACGATTCCCATTTGCCCTTGAGCAAGTGGTTTGCGGCCATCTCGCTGATGTGCGACGCCAAGAAAGGCATATCGGCCAACCAGCTCCAGCGCCATATTGACGTGACCTATAAGACTGCCTGGTATGTGGCCCACCGGATTCGCGAAGGCATGCGCGAGGCCAGGGATCTGCAGCTTGGAGACAAGGGAACAACGGTGGAGATCGACGAAGCCTACATCGGCGGCCAGCTTCGCCACAAAGGTTCCAAAGTGGCCAAAGCCGCCAAAACCATGGTGATAGGGTTAGCCGAACGGGACGGGAGAATTCATCTTCAGTCCATGTCGAACCGCAGATTTGAATCCATCAAACCGGTACTGGACGCAAAGCTGGCAGAGGACACCAAAGAAGTCGTCACCGATGGCAATCCTACTTACAAGCGTCTCATTGCCGAACAGAAGCTCTCGCAAGGCAACCATGGCAAGGAGCTGAAAGAACGAGACTGGACGACGACCCAGACGATAGAGAATGCATTTTCACTGTTCAAGCGGGCCATCGTCGGCAACTACCACAAACTCAGTCCGTGGCATCTGGACCGCTACATGCGGGAGTTCTGCTGGAGATACAATCGGCGCCGTCTCCAGTCGTCAATCTTCGACCTGGCCTTGGACAGCATGCTCAACCGGGCTCCGTTGCCCTATAAAACTCTGGTTGCCTTCTAACCTCTCAACTGCTTCGACCGGCCAACTTGCTTTTCCTTTTGCGTGGCTTTCCGCCGCGCTCGGATCCTTGCGCTGACTTCCTCTTTGGATAGAGGCTTGGTCGTCAGCATCGCTCTAAGAACCTTATCGAATTCCTTCGCTTCTCCCGCCTTGCTCTTCATCGCTTCATCCTAAATAGCTAAACCCTACATGCGTGTTCGGGATGATCATTCTGCGAAGTTACCCCATTCTCTGGCTACCGTTTGTGTGCAGAGAATTGTTGGGTTCGCTGCTCGGGACATTGGAGCATTTTGTAAACCGAAAGTTCATTGCCTGGACAGTGACGAAGCACTACCTAATTCAGGGCGACTCTAATTACCCTGCAAAAACCGTCGCCGTGACATTACCCGTTTACGCAGTTACTTACTTCGCCGATGCATGTATCTTCGCGTCTGCGCTTGTTCTAACAGGATCGCTCGTTCGGATCGTTCTCAGTCATCCCGAAGCAAACCTTACCGAAATCCGCTCCCAACGTATTCTGTCCCATTTGGCGCGGGACGGGAGGCGGATCTTAGACTTTGCGCTGAAGTACGGTTCGCTGGCGACCGTGATGATGGGGACTATTGGCCTTCCGTTGACGTATCTAGTGTTTTCAAGAGGCAATCTGAATCCCAGTTATGGAAACCTCGTGACAGCAGGTGAAATGATCGTAACTGGTTTGATCTTTGCCTGGGTCATGGCGCCAATCGCGATTCGACTATTGCGCTCCACTAATTCAGAAGAGGTCTCGCCCGCGGCCAGTAGAATTGGAAGATTTTCAATGATGATTGCTGCGGCTGCGACCGTGCTCTTGGGTCGGTCGCTCTCTGTATTGCTTGCCGAATTGTCGATTAACTGGCCTCATGCATGGAGTGTCCTGGGCATCCTCGAACGGCTCGTGGTCAACTCCCCGGAGGTATTCCTGTTCGTAGTTCTAGTGTTGATTGCAGATGAAGTGACCGTAGAGAAACACCCTCAGATCAGTAAACTCCGTCGTGCTTTGATCGAACTAATGCCGCTGCATTTCTCCGGAGACAAAGAAGAATAGAGACCGGCTCAACCAAGCACCAGCCCACTCCGCAGATCCACCGCAAACGCCTTCTCCTTATCCGACATCATCTCCCAGCCTGTCCCATGCAGCACGCCGTTCTCAATGCGAGTAATCGTCACGCCCTCATCGGAAAGCTTGCCCGTCTCCCAATCTGGCCCATCCGCACCCCAAGCCAGCAATGAGCGATGCCCGACAAACAGCAGCAGCCGCTCCTCAACCAGCGCCCGCACTTCCAGCACCGGCCTGTACGCGATCATCGTGAAGCGCTCCGGCTCCGCAGTGTCGATCAAGTACGCGTAACCCCCGCTCACCGCGCAAAGCTCCCGCGGATTCGGCGCAGCCCAAATCCCCGTCGGTACTGCCGCGTCGCGAAAGCCCAACGCGCACGTGGCCAGAAACGGCTGCACGCGCGCAGTCATCTGATCCGCAGCGTGGGGTCTTACCAGCACCTCAAGCGCGCCGCGTTCAATCTCCTCAGCATCGCGCGGGTAAACAAAATGTCGTGTAGGCAAAATCGCGGGGCGTCCGGGCAGAATCTCAGCGTGCCAATGGTGCGGAAACCTTAAATCGATTTGAACGGCACTCACAACACCGGCCTGTAGTGCAGAATCCAGCGCTCCTGCTCCAGCGTGTCGGGAACAGCGCAGCCGCGCGCCGCTTGAATCGCAGCCAACGCCGTGTGTGCCGTAAATCCCAGTTGTATCAGGGTGCATGCGGTCATCACCGTGGATCGCCCGATGCATCCGCGGCAATGCACGCCGACCTTCTCTCCCGCAACTACTCGTCTCGCCACATCCGAAACGAAGCGCTCAAACTTCATCGCATCGAGCGGAACATTGGCGTCGGGAATGGGAAAGGAGAAGAAGTTCATCCCCGCATCCGCGGCTAGCGGGCCTTCGTCGCCGAGCCCCAGCCAGACAGCTTCATCCGGTTCCAACAGCGATACCACAGTATCGATGCCGCCGCTTTTCAACTCGAAAAGGTCGCTCTTCAGCTTGCTCTCGCCACGCGGACATGACACCACCGCCATCGTCACCTTAGGTCTCGTGCCAAGCCAATAGATCTCACTCACGCCGTCAATCCCCCACCAAGCTATTTATCAGTTCGCACACACCTGGGAAATGGAATTTGCTGCCGTAGTTTGTACATTCCGATGATAGTTGTTTTAGCAGGTCGAATTTCGCACTGTGTTAAATCGCGACACTCGCGATCACGAAAAGTGTTCCCAGCCATGCGCAGTCAGCGGCAGTTTCTGGCGTCCGTTAACCAGCGTAATCTGCGCGCGCCCGGCGCGGCGTCGCACAATGCACCCGATTCGCGTTACCGCTACTCCGGCAATGGCGCCCGGAATGCGAGCCCCCTCTGGCGCAGTGAACAGCAGTTCATAATCCTCTCCGCCGTGCAATGCCTGCGCATTTGTTGCGCCCGCGTGCACCGGCAGTAGCGCCGCATCCACCTCGGCCGCTACACCCGACTCCTCGCAAAGGTGCGCCAGGTCTGTCGACAACCCGTCGCTGATATCAATGGCGGCGCTTGCCACTCGCCGACGCTGCAGCCACATTCCTTGCTGCACCCGCGGCTGCGGATACAGATGCGCTGCCAGTTCCGCCGCAAATTCCGCCGGAATTCGGCGGCCCTTGCCGCGAGCACCCGGCTTTGCCATCGCCGCCCATTTTGCCAAGCGCGCCAATCCTGCTGCAGCACCGCCCAACGCTCCCGTTACATATAGTTCATCCCCGGCCCGGGCGCCGGAACGCAACAGCGCTCTCCCGCGCGGCACCGCACCAACCAGCACCACGTCCGCCACGGCCACCGGCGACTCCGCCAGGTCACCGCCCGCGAGCACGGTGTCATGCGCCTCAGCCAGCGCAAGCAGCCCGTCAAAAAAATGTTCAATCCAGCTGTCGGCAACCACTCTGGTTCCAGCTTTCGCCAACTCACGCGGCAATCCGAGAGAAAGAAACGCTCCCACCGGCCTCGCGCCCATTGCAGCCAGATCGCTAAGACCTCTGGCAAGCGTCCGGTGTCCAACGACCTCAGCCGGATGCCAATCGAGCTGGAAATGGCGGCCGTCGATCGACAGATCGGTCGTCACGGCAACTTCTTCGCCCCGCCTCACCCGCAGCAAGGCGCAATCGTCGCCGATTCCGAGCTGTACCCGGCCCGCATGTGCCCGCCCAGACCTGGCCGCAACCCGCTGCCGAATCTGCTGGATCAGCGCCAGCTCGCCCCGGCCGGCCGCGGACGGCCGGGCAATCTCCCCAGACGGGAGTTTTGCACTCTTTTTCCTCATCTTTTGAGCATAGGACATGTTGGTACCCAGCGAAACGCCTTCGCCAAACTTTTCCCTGGCGAGCGCTGGGGACATGTGCCGTGTCCTCCGCCACCGGCCATCCCGTTCAGGAATAAGGATCTTATTCTGGAAAGGTTTACGGTCCACATGCAAGCCTGAATCAACTTCTTGAGCGCGCGACGCATCAGACCCTGTCGTGACTAATTTGAGCCAGACCGGAGAGGGAAAAGCTGGTGACCGAAGTTACCTTTGCTTGATGTTTGCGTTGACCCGGCCCAGAACGCTTTGTTAACCTTTACAGACATTCACGCAACTAAGCCCCCTGGGGGCGAGAATGTATTTCCTGAGCCGATAGGTTCTCGATCTCACGCTATTTTGTGGCCACCCGGCGAATTGCCGCCCTGCCGGTCGCAGGATTGAAAGGCAAATTCATAATGCTACGAAAGCGCTACTACATCCTTTTTGTTTCAAGAGATGAAGACGGTCGAATCCGCAAGATTCCGCTGCCTATCCGCTATGCATATGGATTTGTAGCTGCCGCCGTCATTGGGGCGTTCACCGTAGTCGGACTGGCCGGCTCGTACACACGCATGCTGCTCAAGACTGAGAGCTTCAACCAGATGCGCCAGGAGCGCGAATCGCTCCGCAAAGATTACAAGCAAATGGCGCAGATCGCGCACGATCGCGATGTCCAGGTGGCCTCGCTGGGCGCGCTTGCCAATGAGGTAACTGCGCTTTACGGCCTGCGTCAGAACCGGACCGCTGCGGCCAGACCGGCAGCCAGCGCGGCAGCCGCGGCCCCCACACCCACCACGCTAGCGCAAACTGACACACCCAGCCAGCAGCAGATCGCAAATTCTCTCGACCAGTTCTATGCTCTGCGCAACGAAGCACTCTCCGGCCGCATCTCGCGCGCTCTTGAAGGCGGCCTTTCGCCCAGCTTCAGCGGCGACTGGACCACGCTTGCCGATGCGCCTTCCATGTGGCCGATCGAGGGCCGCGTAGGCTCCAGCTTTGGTGAGCGCGAAGATCCAATCAACGGTGAAGGCGCTTTCCACTCCGGCATTGACATCGACGCACCCTATGGAACACCGGTACGCGCCGCAGCCGAAGGCGATGTTGCAGAAGCCGCCATGGCCGCCGGCTACGGCCGCGAAATTGTTCTCAACCACGGCCACGACGTATCGACGATCTACGGACACCTTTCCGCTATGGCCGTAACGCCCGGCCAGCATGTCACCCGCGGCCAGGTCATCGGATATGTAGGGCAGTCAGGCCGCGCTACCGGACCGCACCTTCACTACGAGGTCCGCGTTCACAAGATTCCGGTCAACCCGCACAAGTATCTCCGCACCACTTATGCGGAGTTTGCGAATCTCGACAGCGACAACTCGCCCAGCAGCGGCAACTAAGCAGCCTTCGTTTTCATGCATGAACGGCTCCCAATCGGGAGCCGTTGTTGCATGAGAAAGGAATCAGATTCGTGCAGTCAGCTAACCTGCATATCTCACGGGGAGAAGGCGAAGAGTAAAGGTGAGCGGAAGAAATAAGTAGCAAAAGGCCGCTGATTTCAGGCATAACTACGTTGTCGAGACGAAGTTCTCTGCCGAGAAAAGGAGCGGCCTTTAATGACAGAGTGTAACCAAGAATCGTTCCGATTTACAGCCCATTTTTCACGTCGGGTGCAGGCCGAGTTCACAGCCGGCCGGGTATCGAGTGATGGTGGAGCGCTGTTGCTTCGGGAAGCGGACCGCAGGATCAATCTTCTGGGCCGTCTGGCATGTTGTTTTAGCGATGGCCGGTCACCGTTGCAGGTCCGGCACCAGTTGTCGGAGATGCTGGCGCAGCGCATCTATGGTCTGGCGCTGGGCTACGAAGATCTAAATGATCACGAGCAGCTGCGTTCGGATCCGTTGCTGGGACTGCTGGCGGGCAAGCGGGAACTGGATGAGCCGCTGGCCGGCAAGAGCACGCTGAACCGGCTGGAGCTGACCGGCCGCAGCCTGCGCTATCACAAGATCAGCTACACGACCGAGGCCCTGGACCGGCTGCTGACGGACCTTTTTCTGGAATCGCACTCAGCGCCGCCCGAGCAGATCGTGCTGGATCTGGACGCGACCGACATCCCGCTCTACGGCCATCAGCCGGAGCGGTTCTTCCACGGCTACTACGACAGCTACTGTTATCTGCCGCTGTACATCTTCGCCGGCGACCAGTTGCTGTGCGCGCGGCTCAGGCCGGCCAACCAGGATGCTGCCGCCGGTTCGGTCGCAGAACTCAGCCGCATCGTAACGCAGCTGCGTGAGCGCTGGCCCGAGGTGCGCATCGTGCTCAGGGCCGACTCCGGCTTCTGCCGCGAAGAACTGATGGGCTGGTGCGAGTCCAACCAGGTCGATTATCTGTTCGGCCTGGCGCGGAACAAGCGGTTGCGCAGGATCATCGGCGCCCAGATGCACCAGGCTCAGATCCTGCACCAGAGCAGCGGCAAGGCGGCACGTGTGTTCGCCGAGTTCAGCTATCGGACCCACAAGAGCTGGTCATGCGCACGACGCGTGGTAGCCAAGGCAGAGCATCTCGACAAGGGCGAGAACCCGCGCTTCGTGGTCACTTCGTTAACCGCTGAACAGTGGGCCGCGCAGCACTTATACGAAAAGTTCTACTGCGCCAGAGGCGAGATGGAGAACCGCATCAAGGAGCAGATGTGCCTGTTCGCCGACCGGCTCTCCACTGACGAAATGAAAGGCAACCAGTTGCGCCTCTACTTCTCTGCACTGGCTTACACCTTGATGGAAGCGCTGCGACGGCTGGGACTGAAAGGTACCGCCTGGGCCGAGGCGCAGGTGGATACGATCCGTCTGAAGCTGCTCAAAATCGGCGCCGTCGTTCGGCTCAGCGTACGCCGCGTGCTGCTCCAGCTCAGTTCTGCCTATCCCTGGAAAGACCTATACACCCAGGCCTTCCACGCACTGCGCTGTTGACAAAGCCAGACTTGCAGAAAACTCAACTTCCACCGCCACTGAAAAACATCGCATGGCAGAGCTATGCGCGAAATAGGTCCCCAACATACAAACCACACCGCAGTCGGCGAAATCCACCCTCGCTCAGCAGCACCTGTTCTCGCAAAATGACAACCACGAGGCAAATATCGACCCCGCTCACACCGAAATCTGTACCCATGAGAAATCGCGGCTAACCCGCAAACCAGCCGCGCAGCAGCGTGCTAAATCGCGAGCCTGCGGACCAGCCGCGCAGCAGTGTGCTAACTTGCGAACCTGCGAACTCGCCGCGCAGCGGCGTGCTAACCCGCTAACCAGCCAACCAGCTAATTCGATTCCGTTGAGCAGCCGTCGAACGCAAAGTTGAAATTTCCCGTGCCCACAATCTCCATGTTCAGTTGGCCGGGAATCGTCTGGTTGTTCACCGTCTGGTATTCCACGTGCACCTGCATCTTTTGTGTTTGCTCAGGCGCAGCTCCTGCGGGCGTAATCTCTGCCGCAAATGTCTTCACCAGCAGCCCCTGCGGGGTTGGCTCGAAAGTCGGCGCCAGTTTGATTGACGTACCGGCCAGCGTCACGTCAAAGTGCTCCAGAACCAGGTTACCGTTAAAAATTTCAGTCAGCTCCGTCGTGCCCTGTTTCGCGTGAATCGTATGCGATGCGGGGCCGTGCGTGATCTCGAGTCCATCCGCCTTTGGAGGCACCACCGTTACCTCCATGAACGGACTCCAGAACTGCAGAAATCCTTCCAGTATCTGCTGCACCGTCTGGTGCATGTTATCGATCACCCCGTTCGTATCGCCGCTCGGCGGATTGCCGTCACTCGAGTCCGCCTGCCATTCAATGGTTGAGCCGCCCTGCATGCGCGCATGCATCCTCACTTTTACTTTTTCCAACTGCGCAAGATAGGCATCGCTTCCCGGAGCCTCCGCGCCCTTGTTCGCACTTACAAAAAGCGCGTGCCAGTCCGGATGGATGTCGCAGCTAAACCCGGCCAATCCCGCTTTCGCGCTGGAGAAATAGAGCTTCGACGTCTTCGCCAGCCACTCATTCTCCGGATTTGACGGTCCAACTGCAGGCTGCTGCCCGACTGCGGATTGCGATCCGACTGCGGACTGCGGCTCGGTGGCAGTTGCCGTTGTCTGCCCTGGGTTCGTTGCGGAACTCTGCGCGCGGGCCGCCGCAGCCGCCATCAAAAGCGCGAGAAGCGCGCTTGCGCGCCGTACCGAAAACCAGTGGGGGAAGCGAAACATCAATAACCCGCTTTCAAGCCGCAAACAGGCAGCGGTTTTGGGTATTGTGCTTCTTTCCGGCAGGGTTCCGCAAGGCATTGTGCGCGCCTTTGCGTGGTATGTTGGCACTGTTCCCGTTTTTATCGAAGGAGCCGTAGTGTACTTCCGTTTTCGTTGCCCCGCCCTCCTATTTGCCATGTCGCTTGCCGCGCTGATTGCATTTACGCCATCGCTGACTGCGCAGGAGCGCGCAGCCACGCCAGAGCGCGCAGCTGGCCTGCAGACGGCCATGGCCCGCGCTCGCCATCTACAGCGCGGCATCAACACCTCCGCATGGTTTGCACAATCGGCCGACTTTTCTGGCGCCAAGGCCGATCGATTCATGGACGCGCAGGACATCGCTCTCATCGCGCGACTCGGCTTCGACAATATCCGCATCCCCATCGACGCCGCCGCACTTGAGAAATATCCGCGCACAACGGATGGCCTGAGCACCGAATTCATGAGCCGTCTCGACCGCGCAATTGATGCTGCGCTCGCCAATGGACTCGCCGTGCAGATCGACCTCCATCCCGATGACAATTTCAAGCAGCGGCTGCGCAATGGCGACGATCCGGTCGACCGCCTTGCAATGCTGTGGCGCCAACTCGCCGCGCACTACGCAAACCGCGACCCCGAGCGTGTTTTCTTTGAGATCCTCAATGAACCCGAGGTCTACGACCGATATCGCTGGGCCGGCATCCAGACACGCATTGCTGGCGCCATACGCGACGCCGCACCGCGCAACACCATCATTGCCACTGGTCCAAACTATTCCGACATTCCCGACCTTCTTTCACTGCGCCCGCTCGCCGACGGCAACGTCATCTACAACTTCCATTTCTACGAACCGCACGAGTTCACGCACCAGGGCGCAACGTGGGGCCTGTCCTGGTGGAGCTACACGCACGGCATTGCGTATCCGCCAAATGACGCTGCAATGCAGGCGCTGCTGCCGCAGGTCCCCGACTTGCCGGACCGCTACGCGCTCGAGAATTATTGGCTCAATCGCTGGGATGGCCGGCACATCCGGCTGCTCATCGACGAGGCCGCGGCGTGGGCGCACCAATACAACGTGCCGCTCATCTGCAATGAGTTCGGCGTGTATCGCAACAACAGCGATCCCGTCTCGCGGATCAACTGGCTCCACGACGTGCGCACCGCGCTTGAAGCCGACGGCATAGGTTGGGCCATGTGGGAATATCGCGGCGGCTTTGGCGTAGTCGATAAGCAGGACGGCCAGCCAGCGCAAGCAGACAGCGCAGTCCTGGGCGCACTTGGACTGAAAGGGCATTGAAGCAGGTCAGCAGGTCAGCGCTAACTCGCTAACTTGCGAACCTGCTAACTCGCTAACTTGCGAACCTGCTAACTCGCTAACTTGCGAACCTGCTAACTCGCTAACTTGCGAACCTGCTAACCTGCTAATCGCAGGGGGACATCTGCCCGTTGGGAACGGGCCTATGTAATAAAGATAGCTGAGATGGGAAAATGGATTCCTGGATGGCTCTGCCGGAAGCGTCTGGAAAGGCCGGCGCCTTTCAGACGCCTGAACTTAACCAGCGCTACCGGCGGCCTCTGCAGCAGTGTTCCGTCGGGGAGCGCGTTAATTACTTCGTTGCATCGTTCGCCGGCTTGGTTGCCTGGCCCGCAAAGGAATTCTCGTCCGCGGACAGCAGGGCCGGGGAGACTGTTGCCGTCAGAACCACGCGATCCTGCTTCTGATTTACTTGGGCGGTTTTCAGCAGCTCTTTCAGGCCGTTGTTGGCCGGGTTGTCTCCAAGCGGGGCGGTAAAGCCGCGAGCCAGCGTCACCAAAGTGGCCAGCGATGCGGCCTGCTCGGTGGCCGCGCCTTCGCTTGGCGCAATCTCCACCAGCCGCAGGTGCAGCGAGCCCGCCCAGCGAATGCTGGCGATAAACGTCGAATCTGCCTCCAGCGGCAGTGAGAATCCCAGAATCTTGATCGCCCCGCTCTCTGAGAACGGAGCCCCGATCTGCCCCATACCCCAGGCAATCGAGAGTAGCGGAATTTCCTTGTAGTAGCGCTCCAGCAGCGACGACCCGGAGAAAGGCAGCGCAGCCGTGCGGTGACGGTCCAGCATGGAGTGAATCTGCTCTGTGGTCGGCGTGTTCGACACCGCAATCATGTCGTAGCCGATCTGGGTGATCCGGACCGTGCGCCCTTCCGACGGAATGTTGTAGATGGTGTGCCCGCCGTACGATTCACGCGATGCGGCATGAGCCTCAAGCCAGCTATTGAGCTTCTTTCCCGTCAGCCTGCCCACCAGCACCATGGAGTAGGCCACCGGCCCGTTCGGTCCCTTGGGGTCGGGCATGCGGTGCAGCGCTACGGCCACCTGGTCCAGGTCGCGCTCCCAGTCGATTCCGGTCGCTTCTACAAACTGCTCGTAATCGGGCACGCGCTGCGGCGGCTTCAGGTCTTTGAAATGGGTAAAGGTCCTGATCGGCTTGAAGTTTATGTAAATAATGCCGTCCGACTCCGGCAGCAGCCGAGCGGCCTCAGGCGGCGCCTTGGAGCGCAGAAAAATGGCCAGGGCCAGCAATACCAGCACCGCAGCCACAACCAAAAGCGTTCTTCGCGTACGTCGGTTCATTTCTGACGGCCTATGGAACCGTCAGAAATGAGCCTAACACTCCGAGCCTATTTCGCAGGTCCGGTCGGAATCGGAGCAGTGCCAGCCGGAGCGACTGCCGGAGCTGAGGCGACCTCCAAATCCGCATTCACATGTATACCGCCACCCGAAACATTCATTTTCCTGTTCCAGACAGCGAACCCCTTCTTCTTGACTGTGATGTCATGACTGCCCGGCGCCACGTTCACTGTGGATGGCGTGTTACCCACGAAACTTCCATCTATTTCAATATCTGCCCCCGCCGGTGAAGATTCCACCAGAATGCCTGCCTGCAGCGGCCCCGGTGTTGCAGCAGATACCGGCGCGGGCATGACGCCGAATCTTGACATATCGAGATGCATGTCCCCTTCCACAAAAGCAGTGATCTCCGTACCTTGTGGAATCGTAATGTCTTTGCCTTTCATAAATAGGAACAGAGGGGCCGCAGGAAAGAAGACAATTGACGTGGCCACCATAGCCCCAGTCATCGCACCTACGTGCCCGCCGCCCTTATTCTCTTGAGAAGCGCGCAATGCTACTTTCTCCTGATCTAAAAGTCGCGCATAGCTGATGTTGATGTTCAACTTCCCAGCTCGCCCCATGCTCTTTTTTGCATTGGCTTCTGTTACCGTCGCTATCGCCGATGCCCCTTTTCCAAGCACTACAACATCATCAATCTTCAGTTCCTCTACCACCTCAAAAGGAATTTCTTGTCCAACTTTTGCACTTGCCGAGGAGATCGTTTGGCTGAGGCGTAGCTTGACCGGAGTTCCATCGAGCAAAGTATGCGGCTGTGGTAATTGAGAAGCGGCCGTTGTTTTGTCCGGCGTGGCTGTGGATGCGCTTGGATTGGAGTTCGGTGGCTGCTGAGCACCGAATATTGGGCATATTGCAGATATCAAAAATGCATAGATAAATTTCCGCACTACAAGACTCTCCTTGCCAAATTCCATAAGCGGTTAAGTATGTTTTGAATGGCATTCGTATGATCTCCCCCTTTCGTCGTTCTCCGCAAGGGAACTTTTGGGGTATGTGATTGATCCAAAACGGGAAACTGCGCAAAAAAGGCCCGCCCGGCTCTCTGCCGGGCGGGCCTTCATCTTTCAGCCTTCCTCCGTTACTTACTGCGTAATCGATTTCACCGCGTCGCCAACCTTGAAGTCAGCGCCGGAAACCGGCGTGCACACCGCAGACGCATCGTCCACGTCCGTAGCTTTCACCACGCCCACGTTGGTCGTCATCCGGCGAATCACCGCCCCCGTCGCCGGATCCTTGATCTCCCTGGTCACGCGCATTACGTTCAACTGGTCGCCCACCTTCACGCCGGCCCTGCCGCCCACGTTCAGGATCACCTGGCCGCCATCCACCGCTGCCACCAGTCCCTCAACCGTGATGGTCCGCACGCCCACCTTCGACGCGTCCGTGACCAGGTCCTTCGTCAACTGGTCCACTGCGTTCTTGGTGGCTTCGCCAACAATCGTGTTTTGGAAATCGCTGCTGCCAAAATCAGCATGGCCGGCGCCAAAGCCGTGCCAGCTGCCGCCGCCGCCGTTCATTGAAGTACTCGACCGGCTCGACGTCCCCTTGCCCGTTGCCACCGCCATAATCTCGCCCGTATCTACATTCACAAGCCGGGCGTCAATGCCCACGTTGGCGTTCGATTTCGCATGCCCGAAACCACCCAGGCCATAGCCGCCCCAATTACCGCCGGTGCCGCCCAATCCGGTCTTCTTTGTTTCGTTGCCGAACTCAGTAATGCTGCCCACCAGAATCGCATCCACGCCCAGAAGCTTGCCGATCTTGGCCGCACTCGTCGGATCGGCGCGGTTCGAGTTCGAGAAGTTCTGCTCAGACAGAATCTTGTCCAGCGCCTTGCGCTCAATCACTGAGTAGGAGCCGTCCTTCACCAGGCCCGTCACCAGCAAATCGGCAATGCCCTTGCCCACGTCGATATCCGAGCCGAAATACGCCGATGCATACGATCTCACCGTGCCGTAATCAAAATCCATCACAGCAATTCGGGGTTTGCGCGCGGACGCCCCTTGCGCGCTCGCCGGCCGGTCGGCAATGCCTGCCGCTACCGCCAGCACAAAGGCCAGCATCCAGAGAACTCGCTTGTAGGTCATGGGGTCTTCCTTGGGAAAAAGTCGATCCAGAACAGGTTTGCCTCACAAACTCCATATGTCAAGGCAAATCGTCTGCGGAATAGTGCTCGGCCTCCCCAAAACGTTTCATCCCGGTGTATATCCGGGCGGAATAGTGCCTGTGTCTGTGTCTGTGCCCCGTTCATCGCAGCTTCATCGCGATGAGCGGGTCCTGAGGCTTCATCGCGATGAGCGGGTCCCGAGGTCAGATCGTGATCCTCAAGAAGTGCGTTGGAACATTTATTTGAAACGATTCCGCCCCTGTCCTCACTATCAGTCAAGGTGTAAAAATCGGATGCCGGAGCACTCCCGGTTGGCGCGCCACGTCACTTGGCGCCGCTCGTAAGACGCGGAAAGCCCCGAATACAATGCTGATGAATTTCTTTTCGCCCCTATTGACTTCGCCAGATGAGTATGGTGGAGTGATGCAGTTAAGATTTTAGATCGCTTCGGGCAACCTTCCCAGCATCTCGGCCCTGCGCCCCGAGGCTTGATTCCCCAGTAGTAGTTCGCAAATTAGAGCTGAACAACTATTCTGCGCGGCGTTGAAGAACGTAGTCTCTCGACGATAGTGTGCCCGCGGATGCTGCTATTCCCGAACAGGTCTGCCGAATAAATCGAGTTCGAGTCAAGGAATCCCCCATGCTCCATATACAGAGCTGTACCAACGGAATCCAGGTGTTGCTCTTCACGTCATGCATCGGAGCATGCAAAGAAGTAGCGGCACTGCTGGAGCTGCGAGGCATACGAGTTACCGAGCGATTGCTCGACGCCGGAGCTAGTCGTCACGTAGAGGGTCTCCGGCCCGACCTGATCTTCTTCGCTCCGGGTCAGCAAAACCCGATGCATTATCAGCAGCGCGTGCGCGAGATTGAACAGGCGTGCCGCAGAGCTGCAATCATACTGCTGGCGAGCACACTCACTGAGGAGATGTGGATTACCGCACTTCGGCTCGGTCTGAAAGATTTTCTGCGCCTGCCGGTGAAACAAGAAGCGCTGTTTGAAGTTGTCGATCGCTGGACCTCCGGCCGGGAGAGCATATCCGATTTTGATGCGAACGGCAGTCCTTCGCACGCCACCATGGTGGGCGAGAGCAAATCGATGCGGCTCGTCAAGAGCTATATGATGCGCGCCGCTGCGTCGGATTGCACTGTGCTCATTACCGGCGAGACGGGCACCGGGAAGGAACTGGCAGCAGAGTTTATTCACGACAACAGCGCGCGCCGCAACAAGCCATTCGTGTGCGTCAACTGCGCCGCCATTCCTGATTCACTGCTCGAAAGCGAACTGTTCGGGCACGCCCGCGGAGCCTTTACGGGCGCGGACAATTCCAGGGACGGCCTGCTGGTTTCAGCAGAAGGCGGAACCATTCTGCTGGACGAGATCGGAGACATGAGCATTTCGGCGCAGGCCAAGATCCTCCGCGTTCTGGAAAAAAAAGAAGTAGCGCGGCTTGGAAGCACGCAGCAACGAAAGATCGATATCCGCTTTGTAGCGGCCACAAATCAGGATCTTGAGACGATGGCGGACCGCGGAAGTTTTCGCAAGGATCTGTTTTACCGGCTGAACGCGGCGCGCGTTGAACTTCCGCCGCTGCGCGATCACCGCGAAGATATTCCGTTGCTGGTGGAGTTCTATCGTAACCGGCTCGGAAGTGGCGAGGTTACGCGGCTTTCTGAAGATTGCATGCAGCGCTTTTCGAGCTACAACTGGCCAGGCAACATTCGCGAATTGAAGAACGTGCTTGAAAACCTCTTCCTGCATTGCGCTTCGAACGAAGTACAGTTGGAGGAACTGCCTGGCCGGCTTCAGCAGGCCGTAGATGAAGAGACCGTTCTAACAGCCGATGAACGCGAACGACTTGTGAAAGCATTGTGCGCAACGCGGTGGAACAAGAGCCGCGCGGCAGAGATGCTGAGCTGGTCGCGCATGACGCTCTATCGGAAGATGGCGAAGTATCGCATCGCCAGATTTCCTGAGCCGCGGGTGTAACACCGTGTTACACCTGTCACATAGCCTGTAACTCGAGTCCAACCCGCACTGAATCAACGAATAACTTCAGATATCCGGCCCACCGCAACGAACGGCGCTGTACGCTGTGACGGTTACAGGCGCAATCGCACAAGCCTCATTCCCAGCCTAATCCCAATCAATTCAATCACTCGATGCGCGCAATAGTCTCTGGGCCGTCTTGGCGAGCCACGTGCAATAGAACGCGCGGGTAACCCGATGAAGGGTGATGTGCGGCAGCGCCAACCCGGCGAAGAACCAGAAGCGAAGTACGCGAATTACTTCCATGTGGGCCACAACGCATTTGAAGTGATGTTGGAATTTGGCCAGCACTATGAGAGTGCAGGCAAGCCGCAAATGCACACTCGGATCGTAACCGCTCCTGCTTACGCTGAAGCATTGTGTGAACTGCTTCGCAAAGCCCTTGCGGAATACAAGAAGACTTTCGGAAACGTGGCATCGAGGAAAACGCATGAGTGACTATCCGGTGATCAGCGCGGTGAGCCAGACACTCAAAACGCTGATGACAACCAACATTACGCAGAGTACCGATAGCCAGATCAAGAACGTGCCCATCGAGCTGTTATCGCCGAAAGAGATGGAGGACGCGAACGAAACTCTTGGCGTTTCTGTGTGGTTGTACCGGGTGAGCCGCATGGCCGACATGCTGAACGAACCGCCGCAGCGAATCTCTTCCACTCAGTACGTAAGAACCCCGTTGCCGCTTCTGCTCTATTACCTTGTCACTCCGATTGCCGGCGATCCGCTTACGCGTCATGCATTGTTGGGCAAGGTGCTGCAGGTCATGAACGATCACTCCATCTTGCGCGGCGCAGATCTGCAGGGAATCTTGCAGGGCACACCCGATCAGCTGCGCGTCGTGCTGGAGACGCTGAGCCTTGAGGACATCAGCCTGGTGTGGGATGCGTTGAGCGAGCCATATCAGCTTTCCGTAAGCTACATGGTTCAGCTAGCCAGTATCGACTCGGCCGAGCAGCCGGTGTACACATCCACCGTACTTGAAAAGAACACGGTATACACGCAGATCGTTTCAGTCGCATAAGGAGGGCCGGTTGAGCGCAACCTGGAACATTTCGGGAGTAGATGGCACGCTGTACACGGTCGTCACAGACGTCATGACGACCTACGCGGCAGTCGTCGCCGGTGCCGTGACGGACGAAATCTTCGGCAGCTTCGACGCGCCGGATTTCGAAGTCATTCCAGTCCGGCCCGATCTGGAGACGAAGACAACCAGACAAGGTCTGTACGCGCTGACAGCTTATCCTTCCAAGTCGTTTCCGCAACTGGCAACTACGAGTTACACAATCAAGTACACGCTCAAGGCGTCGGGGTTCAGAGACTATCCGCTTCAGGTCATCATTCCTGCCGGTACAACTCTTCCCGTAGGCGCGCCCACCGCAGCCTTGCGCCGTCTTCCGGTGCGTCTGCAGGGCCGGGTTGTTTCTGACGCGACGGGCCTGCCGGTAAGCGGCGCGCTGATCGTCACAGTCGACAATCCGAACCCGCCGTCGCCTCCTCCTCCGCCGCCGATTCCGCACACGATGATGCTTCGCAATCCTCTTTACGCGGCGCACCCCAACAACACAACCATCCAGGGAGTAACGCTGGCGCAGGTCGGCGCCGCCCAGCTTACGCAACCTGCGGTGGGCGGAGCGGCAGCGCTGATGCTGAACAACACCACTGGTCTCGGCGGCAGCGCCTTCTTGCAGATCAAAACCCCGGACAAGGTGCTCGTCGAGTATGCGGTCGTCCAAAGTGTTGGGCCTGCGCCGGGCGCGGTAACGCTGGCCACGCCGCTGAACCGCAGTTATGCAGCGGGCGCTGCCACAATCATCAATTTTGTGAACGCAACAACCACCGGCAGTGTGGCGCATCTGTTAGCGGACGCGAATGGCGGCGACGGAATCGTGGTGGCGGATACGCTGTTGTCCGCGGCAACAATTGTGGTCGATGGCGGCACGCCCGCTGTTGAATATCACGAGATGGGCGCAGTGACAGACGGCAATGGTTATTACGGCGTGAATGGTATTGGCCGAGTTCAGGAAATTTTCCTGCAGGCCAACGGTGCAACGCCAGTGGCATGGATGATCGAGTTTGATCAAGCCGTGAATGTAGTGGATTTCAGGATTTAGCGGAACGCAGAAGGAGGGGTGGTCCATGGGAACACAGTACCTTTCGCCCGGTGTTTACATCCAGGAAGTCGATAGCGGCATTCAGCCGATTGAGGGCGTAAGCACAAGCACAACCGGGTTTGTAGGAATGACGGTGCGTGGGCCGATCTCCGGGCCGCCCACGCTGGTCACAAGCTTCGCCGAGTTTACGCGGTTGTTCGGTGGATTCATTCCAGACTCCACCACGTTCCACGACTACCGCTACTTGCCGTATGCCGTGCAGGGCTTCTTTGAAAATCAGGGAGCGCTGGCGTACATCGTGCGCGTGCTCGCAACGGGAAACGCAACCGCCGCGGACGGCGGACAGTTAGTTGGCGGGCTGCTCACGCGGCTTGCATCGAACGCCATCGCCGCGCAAACCACCGTGCAACTGGCAACAACTCGCGGCCTGACAACCGCATCGCATTTGACCTTCCGGCAGGTGCTGAATGGAATCGTGACCCAGGAAGGTCCGATTGCAGTCAGCGCTTATCAGGACAATGGCCAGGTGACACTTGGCGCCGCCTTGGCGAACAGCTATCAGGCGCAGTACACAACGGTGATCACCGACGAGAACAATCCCGGAACCGGGTGCAAGCTGGATGCGAACGACCCCGGTGCATGGGGCAACAACATAGCGGTTCAGATTCGGCAAAGCTCCAAGGCTTCCGCACAGGTGGTCAGCATGCCGTCCACCAACACCGTGCTGCTCACCTCGACGGCAAATTTTTATCCCGGCGCCATCGTCGAGTTCAACAAGGGAAACACAAAGGCGTGGAAAAAGATTCAGTCCATCGCCGGCAACAGCATCGTGGTCACAAATGCGTTTGGCACTACCAGCGATCTGAATCCCGATGGCGGCTTCACGGTCACCGGCGTGCGGAGCTGCGAGTTCGACATCGTGGCGGCATGGAACGGCGTGACGGAAGCGTGGCAATACCTGTCAATGGACAACACGATTCCCAACTACTACGCCACCGTGATCAACAACGGGTCGTTGCTGCTGGCGGTGCCTTCAGGCGCCGTGGGAGACAGCGTGACAGACAATCCGACAATCTTTCCCTCTGCTCCCGACGGTTTGAATCTGACGCTGATGAACGGCACCGACGGGACTGGTGCGCCAACGGATGTGGCCTACATCGGCGTCGACAACGGCCCCGGGCAACGAACCGGCATCCAGGCGCTTACGGATGCAGACGACATCGCAATTGTCGCCGTACCCGGAGTCACCGATCAGAACGTCCAGCTCGCGCTCATTACACATTGCGAAACTCTCAAATATCGTTTCGCCGTTCTCGATCCCGCACCGCACGGCGGCAGCGGTGACGTCGTGGCAAGCCTGACGGATATTCAATCGCAGCGGAACCAGTTTGACACCAAGTACGCGGCCATCTACTACCCGCGCGTCATAACGCTCGATCCGCTTACCAACCAGAACATTACCGTGCCTCCCAGCGGCCACATGGCAGGAATTTACGCGTATGTTGACGAGACTCGCGGTGTGTACAAGGCGCCGGCGAACGAGGTAATCGCGGGAATTGATGCACTGCAGGTCAAGCTGAGCAAAGGCGACCAGGATGTTCTCAATCCGTTTCCGGTCAACATCAATTGCCTGCGTGACTTTACCGCGCAGAGCCGCGGCCTGCGCGTGTACGGTGCGCGCTGCATTACCAGCGTTAACGAGTGGAAATATGTGAACGTCCGGCGGTTGTTCATCTTCCTTGAGCACTCGCTCGACATCGGTACGCAGTGGGCCGTCTTTGAGCCGAACAGTGCGGCGTTGTGGGCGCGACTCACGCAGAGCGTGGAGGCGTTCCTCACCTCGGCGTGGAAGAGCGGAGCCTTGATGGGCTCGAAGGCTTCTGAGGCTTTCTTTGTTCGCTGCGATCAGACCACCATGACACAAGACGACATCGACAACGGACGCCTGATCATGATCGTCGGAGTCGCGCCGGTATACCCGGCTGAATTCGTAATCATCCGCATCGGACAGTGGGCCGGCGGCTCATCGGTACAGGAACTGTAAGGAGGACACCATGGCAACTGCGGTTCGCAATGATCCATTGCGCGGTTTCAATTTCCGGATCGAGCTGGACAACACCAGCGTGGCGTCCTTCCGCGAAGCAAGCGGCCTGACGCTGAACACCGATCCGGTGGACTACCGCGAAGGCACTGACACCTGGCTCTCCGTGCGAAAACTGCCGGGTCTTACCAAGAACACCAACATCACTCTTAAGCGCGGCATTACAAAAAACAAGGATTTGTGGAACTGGTATCTCAACATCCTCAACGGCATTGAGGATCGCCGTAGCGGCGCCATCGTGCTGCAGGACGAGCAACACAACGATGTGCTGCGGTGGCAATTCCAGAACGGTTGGATTACCAAGTGGGAAGGCGCCACCATGAATGCCACCAGCAACGATGTGGCCATCGAGACCATAGAAATTGTGCACGAGCGTCTGGAACTGAGCTAAACGTATGGCGACCTACGCGACCCCCGGCGTATATTTCGAGCCCACGGACCAGAACACCCAGGCCCTGACTGTTCTGCGCACAGATATCGCCGCGTTCATCGGCATCGCGCAGACGGGCCCGGTGAATGTGCCTACGCCGGTCAACTCGTGGGAACAGTTTCAGTCGACCTTCGGAAATTTCCTGCCGAACGCGTTCATGGCTTACTGCGCGAAAGCATTCTTCGAGAATGGCGGGCAAACACTCTACGGTGTGCGGGTCGCTGCCAACAAAGCAGAGACGACAACCAACCTCGGCATGGTTCAGCCGGTCGACGGCCTTTCGTCCATCGTGCATTCGACGGATGGATTTGCCGCGGGCGCCTTGGCCACTGCGGTGCAAACTGCGCTTGCCGCTGCGGCAGGTGTTCAGCCGGCCGCACGAACTGCGTCTGTGCTGAACACGGTCAGCGGATTTCCGCAGGGCTCAGTTGTCACTGTCACGCAGACCGTTCCTGCGGCCGTAAAGAACATACGCGTGGTCCAGGCGGCGGACTCGGCAGCGAACACGCTCTACTGGAATGCGCCGCTCGATGTCGCGTTCGACCTCACCAAGCCGATACAGTTTTCCACCTTCCAACACATGGATCTGCTCGTTCAGAGCGTGAACTCCGGCACAGAGACAATCGTGTGGGCCAATTCGCTGGCAGGCACATTCAACCTGGCGCAGACCATCGACATTGCCACTGGAGCATCGCAGGCGCAAGGCACGCTCGTTGATGGCCAGGGCAATCCGACGGTGCTGCTGCAGGCGCAGACACCCGGCGTGTGGGGCGACGCGCTTACGGTCTTCGTTGCCCGCACCAGTTCCGCTGCGGCAAGTACAGGCTCGTTGCCGCAGCCGCCATCAGGCGTTGCAAGCTTCCTCACATCAATCGTCGGATTCGCCGTCGGTACGCTCGTCAAGGCATATCAGCCCGGCATTGCTCCTCAATATCGTGTGGTGAAGAGTACGGATGCAAGCAGCAACGTGCTCATGTGGAACACGCCGCTGACAGCGCCGCTTAATCTCGCAGCGGAAATCTGGTTCGAGTCGATCGAGTCTTCAATCTCGGTGCGTCTCAACGGTCTTGAAGAGGAAATCTTCTCCGGATTATCTCTTGAGCCCACCAACAGCCATTACATCGAGAAAGCAATCAGTGCATCGACCTCGCGATTCATTCAAGCCCAGGATCTGCATTCGACCGCGAGTTATCCCGATCGGCTGCCTGACCCCGGCGCTCCGCAATTGTATGAAGGCGTGCTCAGCTTCTGGGGCGGACGAGACGGCATCGCGGCGCTCAAGCTCAATGACTTCATGGGCGACGATTCTAGCCAGGCGAAATGGGGCCTGCGCACACTTGAAGACGTTGACCAGGTCTCCATCGTCTGCTGCCCCGACATTCTCATTGAGCCCAGCCCGGCCGTCATGTATCTTTCACCGCCGCCCGTCAAAACGAACCCCTGCCTGCCAGGAACGCCTTTGCCGGCGACGGCCCCTCAATACGCGCCTGCTCCGGTTGAAGCTGCGCCGCAGTTTTCGCTCAGCGATGTAGCAAACATGCAGCAGGCCATGATCCGCCACTGTCAATCGATGCAGTATCGCGTAGTGCTGCTCGATCCGCCGGACTTCGGCTATCCGAAGCAGCAGGTAAGCCTCGGAGAAGTGCAGACGTGGCGTAATCAGTTTGACTCGAGCTATGCCGCGCTTTACTTCCCGTGGGCATTGGTCTCTGACCCGCTGTTATTGAACAACGAGATCGTGCGCCGCATTCCTCCAAGCGGACATGCTGCAGGCGTATGCGCATTCACTGACACAACTATCGGCGTGTTCAAGGCGCCCGCAAATGTTGAACTGCAATGGGCGCAGGATGTCACTGCGGAAGTAACACCCGAGATGCAGGGCTTCCTCAATCCTCTAGGAATCAATTGCATTCGCGCCTTTCGCGGCCGGGGACTTCGCATCTACGGCGCCCGCACGCTCAGCAGCGAAACAAGCTGGATGTTTCTCAACGTAAGGCGGCTGATGTGCATGATCGAGCAGGCAATGGAGGTAGCGCTGCAGTGGGCAGTGTTCGAGCCCAACAACTTTTACCTCTGGCACAAGATCACGCTCTCGGCCACCAACTTTCTAAATGCGCTTTGGAAGCAAGGCGCACTGGTGGGCAATACCGCGGCGGAAGCCTTCTTCGTGCAGTGCAATCAGAGCACGAACCCGCTCGCGACTACGAGCCAAGGTCAGATGCTTGCAGTTATCGGCGTAGCACCCACGCGGCCGGCGGAATTCGTTGTATTTCGCATCGGTAAAACGCAGGACACGCTGGAGGTACAGGAGCAGCCATGAGTTCCATGTCGCCATCGATTCCTCCCAATCCATTTCGCGGATTCAATTTCGTGATCTCGTTGATCGACTCATCGAGCATCCTTACGTTCGCAGTAACTGCATTAACCAGCTTCGCCATGGGCGGCTTCTCAGAGTGCAGCGGTCTCGAGATGAGCATGGATATCGAGGAATACAAGGAAGGCGGCAACAACGGCACAATCCTCCGATTCCCGACGCGCGTGAAGTGGACGAACCTTCGTTTGAAACGCGGCATGACGTTTGCAGGCGATTTATGGAAATGGCATTACAGCTTTACGCAAGGCGTTGGAAAGCGCCGCGACGGCATGGTGATCCTTCAGGATGAACAGCACAATCCGGCGGTGGTCTGGTCGTTTACACGAGGCCTTCCTGTCAAGTGGACCGGTCCCACAATGAATGCCGGGCAGAGCCAGGTGGCCTTTGAAGAAATTGAAATCGCGCACGAAGGCATCACGGTGTCGTCACTGGGCGGCGCGTCCAGCGGCGGAGCGGCAGTAGGAATCGGTCTTGGCTGAATTGTGGGTGAGTGATGGAGATAAAGATTCAGGACGTGCAAAGCCGGATTGAGGCGACGGATTCGCAGAAACTTTTGGACCCGCGAATTATGCGCCAGATCGTGCAAGTCTGCGTTCAAGCCGTAAAGGAAGAGCTTGCTCGCGATAAGCGACGCCAGAACGATCGCGAGCTGAGCTCAGGCATTGCGCCGGAACGGCAGTAAAGAGGAGAACTCATCGATGAGCACGACGCTCAAAGCACAGTTCCAGCGGGTCGACGTGACCGGAGCGCTTACTGGACCAGTGATTCCCGTGAGCTTCAACCCCACTGAATACACGCTGAACAAAGGCGCGCAGATGGCGGAGATCGCCATCCCCGGACTGGACTCGCCCATCCTCCAGTTTGTGCGCGGACAGGCAGAGACGCTCTCGCTCGACTTGTTTTTTGACAGCACTGAATCGGGCATGGACCAGAACGCCACGTCGGTAACCAACAAGACCGATCCTTTCTACCAGCTCATTAAGATCGATGGAAAGGTTCACGCACCGCCGGTGGTCTTCTTCAGCTGGGGCCCGGAGTTCCCAGGCAGCCGCGCCTACTCATCGATGGGCAGCAATACGGGCAGCCAGCAGCGGCATGGATTCAAGTGCGTGGTTGAAAGTGTTCGCCAGCGCTTTACGCTTTTTAATCCCAGCGGCGTTCCCCTCCGCGCCACGCTCACGGTCTCGCTCAAGGAATACAAAACACTTTCGGAGCAACTCGCAGAGCTTAATCTGCAATCTCCCGATCACACCCATGCGCATGTGCTGCAGCAAGGCGAAACGCTCGCGCAGATCGCGGCCAATGCGTACAACGATCCAACCAAATGGCGGGCTATCGCCGACGAAAACGCGATTCTCGATCCACTGGACTTAACTCCGGGAAAGATGCTGCAGATTCCCATACTGGCGAACGTATAAACAATGGCGACACAAGCAATTCCGATCTACAACACGCAGGAAACGTTCTACGTCCCTAGTGTGCAGCTCAAAGTGCGCGGTCGCGCGCTCGGCGCCGAGGTTATTCATGACCTGATCGAGGTCACGTACAAAGACAGCGTCAATGAGATCGACTCCTTCCATATCGAAATCAACAACTGGGATGCCGACGAACGGAAGTTCAAATTCGCACCGCCGCTCAAGACTTCGACACAGGACTTCACCGGAATCTTCGACCCAGGCACGGAGATCGAGTTATGGATGGGTTATCAGAACGGCAGCAACATGCGCCGGATGATGGTGGGAATCATTACATCGCTTGAACCGAACTTCACTGAATCTGTCGCGCCCACGCTCACCATCAGTGGCCTGAACCAGATTCATCAGTTGCGTGGTGAGCAGCACACATACTCTTGGACAGACAAGCGCGATACCGATATCGCCATCGAGCTTGGCAACAAGCCTATTCAATCCGGCAAGCCGGGTCTCGGAATTCAAGTAAAGTCGAACCCTGCAAGCGACGAATCCGCCGATCCATTTGTCTTCATGAACAACCAGTACGACATCTTGTTTTTGCTAGAGCGAGCCCGCCGGCACGGTTACGAAGTCTATCTCGATGAAGATCCGGAATCAGGAAAGAAGGTGCTGTACTTCGGTCTGTCGCAGAGCAACGCCAACGTTCCTGTCTATCAACTGGAGTGGGGACGCTCGCTCATCAACTTCAAACCGACGCTAAGCACCGCCAAGCAGGTCAACGAAGTTAAAGTACGCGGCTGGGATCGAACGGCCAATAAACCGATTGAATTCAAGTACGACCTCCAGACTCTGTGGAAAGACGAAGGCAAGTCGAAGGCGGAGATTGCGAGGCTGTCGCAAATTGCCAAAGCCTACGCGAGTCGGTCTGAGGTCGTCACCAAGCCGCCGGTGCGCACGCTGGCTGAAGCAAAGCAACTGGCGCGGGCAACTCTTGAGGATCAAAGCAAGCGACTAATTGAAGCCGCCGGAGCAACACTCGGACTGCCGGATCTGCGGGCGGGCTGCGCGCTTGAAATCATCGGCTTCGGCATTCGTACCGACATAAACGGCCAACTACAGGGCACAAGCAGCGACTTCGACGGCGAGTACTACGTGACTGAAAGCACGCACACCATCGGCGGCGGGGGATATCGAACTCAGTTCTTCGCGCGCAAAGAAGGACCAGTGCAGTTGCAGGGCGGAGCCAGGGGATAACGGCATGGGACGCATGGCTGGAGTTGTGACGGGCCTGGTGATTAGCAACGTGGATCCCGACGGACAGGGCCGCGTACAGGTGAGCTTTCCCTGGCTGGGCGGCCAGAACGAAAGCTACTGGGCGCCGGTGGCAACGCTCATGTCCGGCGGAAATCGCGGCGCGTGGTTCATGCCTGAAGTGGGCGATGAGGTGCTGGTTTCGTTTCTGCAGCAGGACGTCTCGCATCCGTACATCATCGGGTTCCTGTGGAATGGCGTGGATACGCCGCCCACCACCGACACGCATTTGAGAACGATCCGCTCAGTGAATGGGCACGAGGTGCAGATTTACGATCCGCCGATTGAAAGCGGCGATCAGGGATACATCCGCCTTCAGTACGCGCGCGGCGATGGCGTAACCAACAAGGTCGAAATCAATAACACATCAATTGTCATTCAAAGCGACTCGGCAATCATGATTCAGGCACCCACAGTAACAATCAACGGACGGCCGGTAGCACTAAGTCCGTCACCGATTTAACGAGGTGAAAGTAGTGAGCGCAAGCGCCACCATTTGCGTGGAGATTCCGCAGATCTCAATACCCACCGTGAGTTTGCCCATGGGTATTGAGCTGCAGGCGGTCGCGGATTTTTCAAAGGGGCCGCCGACAAACTGCGCGCTGTTGCAGAACCTCATGGTGCAGTTAATGCCGGCGCTCGCCGGCCTTACATGCATTTTTAAGATTCTCGGCGTGATTGCGGCGCTCGAGAAGTTTATGCAGAACCCGGTGAATCCGTCGAGCGCGACCGGCGTGCTGACCGCGATCGGCGATATGGGCGAATGCATCACCAGCATCATTCCGGGCACAGCGCTGTTCGAAATGATCAAGAGCATCCTGCTGCTGGTGATTGAGTACCTGAAATGTTTCGTAGAAGCAATCAAGAGCGTGCTCGATTTCCAGGTAGGCATCGATTTGAACGGAGCGGCAGGAAACCCGGCGCTGCTGCAATCGCTGCAGTGCGCCAGCGACAATGCAGCAACCACGATGCAGCAGATGATGATGGCGCTGGCCCCGATCCAGCCCCTTTTCAAGATGCTTGAACCGGTTATCAAGCTTTCCAATCTGCCGATTCAGCTACCTTCCATTGCGGACATCACCGGCGCCAAAGACGTCGCCGAAGCAGTGGACAAACTGGACGCAATGTTAACTGAGATGCAGCAGATCGTAGCTTCAATTCCGTAGGAGTCGATCAAGAAATGAGCACTTCGCTTAACAGAGCATTTCTCGGCACGGGCTGGAAGTTTCCAGTGCGCGTGAATCCAGCAGGCGGCCTTTCGTGGTCCGTCGGCGAGCAGAGCGTGCAGGAAGCGATCTGGATCATTCTTGGCACCGCGCTCGGAGAAAGGCAGATGTTGCCGTCCTTCGGCTGCGGCATTCACGATCTAGTCTTTGCGCCGAACAATCCGACGACGCAGGTCAATGTATCGCACCTTGTAAAGCAGGCCCTCGCGCAGGGAGAGCCAAGAATCGACGTGCTCGATGTAAACGTAAGCGCCTCCCCTGACGAAGCGAACGTTCTGCTCATTCGCGTGGACTACAGGATTCGCGCCAACAACGCAATGAACAACATGGTCTACCCATTCTTCGTGACTGAAGGAACCGGAGGGTAACGGATGCCGCTGACTGCACCCAATCTCGATGACATGCAGTACTCGGACATCGTCTCGCAGGCGCAGACGCTGATTCCGCGCTATACCCCGGAGTGGACGAACTTCAACAACAGCGACCCGGGCATGACGCTGGTGCAGCTCTTTGCGTGGATGACGGAGATCGTCATCTATCGGCTGAACCAGGTTCCCGATAGAAACTACATCAAATTTCTGCAACTGCTCGGCATCGAACTAAAGCCCGCGCAACCCGCGACTGCCAGCCTCACCTTCAGCTTGTCGCGGCCTGATCTCTCGTATGTGATCGTTCCGGAGGGCACGCAGGTCGCGGCTAACAGCAGCTCCGGCGGCCAGCCCATCATCTTTGAAACCGATGCGGCACTGGTAGTGATTGGACCAACCCTTACGTCATTGCTTGCCTTTGATGGCTACAGTTACAGCAGCCTCTTGAGTCGAAACAATAATCCCGGCCAGTTCTTTTACCCATTCGGACAAAATCCGCAACCGGGGTCGGCCCTGGTACTTGGCTTCAACGCTAATACGGCATTCCCGGTGCAACAGATCGATCTTGCAGTGACACTGTTCGACGCCATGCTCACGCCGAGAGTCTTGAAGTGCGGCGGAGAGCTTCCTCCACCGGCCACTGTCGTTTGGGAGTACTGGGACGGCGCAGAGTGGGCTTCAATCAACCTGATCAGCGACGGCACGCGCGCCTTCACACAGAACGGCCACATTCTCTTCAATGGACCGAGCCTCATTCAGGCCGGCCCCATTCCGAAGCAGACGGCGAGCCTTTACTGGATTCGTGCGCGTCTCGCAGCAACAAACTACGAAATTCCGCCGCAGATTGCTTCGATCCTTACCAACACCATTCAAGCCACGCAAGCGGTCACCATCAGTAACGAAATTCTCGGCGGCAGCGACGGCACGCCGAACCAAACATTCACAACGGCAAACAATCCCATCTGCGATCTTCCTCAGCCGATCAAGATCAAGAATTCGGATGGAACAGTTGTCACCGTCACCAGCCTGCAACTCTCCGTCGATGAAGGGCAGGGACCCATCACGTGGAACCAGGTCGACGACTTCTTCGCATCGGGGCCCGACGATCCGGATTTCACGCTCGATGCAACCACCGGAGTCATCGCATTCGGCAACGGCGTGCATGGGCGGATTCCGGGAGTAGATCTTGCCAGCCCCCCAGACAACATCGTCGCGGTCAGGTATCGCTATGGCGGTGGAAGTGTGGGCAATGTCCCTGCGGCCAGCATCACCCAGATGCAAACGTATGTGGCCTCAATCAATGCGGTAACTAACTACGCGGACGCGCAAGGCGGAACGGATGAAGAGAGCTTAGCCGATGCGAAGCTACGCGCGCCCATGGCTCTCAAGAGTAACAACCGCGCCGTAACCGACAGCGACTTTGAGTACATGGCCACGCAAGCACCGGGGGCGAACGTGGCTCGCGCCCTCGCGTTGCCGCTCTTTCATCCTGAGTTCCCAAGCGGACAGGTGCCCGGCGTCGTCACGGTTGTGGTGGTGCCGAATTCGGATGCACCTAATCCCACGCCGAACCAGACCACGCTTGAAGCGGTCTGCCAGTATCTTGACGCGCACCGCCTGCTCACCACTGAGGTATATGTCGTCGGCCCCACTTACCGGATGATCCAGGTGCAGGCGAGTCTCGTGGTTCAGCCGGGTGCGGATCTAGCGGCCGTACAAAACGCCGCAGTGGCAGCACTCAATCAATTCTTCAGCCCGTTGCATGGCGGATCTGACGAAACCGGCTGGCCATTCGGCGGCGAAATCTACTACTCCGACGTGTACCGGATTCTTCTCGGCATCGACGGAGTGCAACGCGTCATCAGCGATCAGTTGATCCTTGTGCTCGACAACCAGCGACAGCAACTCTGCCAGGACGTGCCGATCAATCCCGGCGAACTGCTCTACAACGCACCGGCAGGTCACCAGATTTCGGTAGCTTACAGCAGCAACTCCTAACGCCATATGAGCAAACGACCACACTATCTGATGAATGCAATCGCCGGCTGGCGAAAAGCGATCGGCACGAACGTCGCGACCGACGGCGACTCGCTGACGCTGCAGTCGCTGCCAGGTTCGCTGCGCCCTCTCGTGGATGCTGCCGGAAGCCTCGGCGGATTCCAGAGCGCGATAGGAGTGGCCGTCGATCGCGAGGACAACGTGTACGTTCTCGACGCAGGCCATTGCGCCGTCAAGCGATTTGATCGCTGCCTGCAAAAATTCATTCATCTGCACTGCATTGGCGGATGTGGACGAGAGCCGCGCCAATTCAACAATCCAAATGGCCTCGCAATCTCGTGTACCAACGATTTCTACATAGCCGATACGGGCAACCGGCGCGTGCAGGTTTTCTCCATCCACGATCTGGCGCTGCGCGCAATTTGGGGTCCAATGCTCGTCTCGCAAACGGCAACGGGCTATGAGATCGCACCATCGTCGCCCAAAATGCAGCCGCCCTCCAAAGGATGCGATCCGCAATGGAGCTATCCGGCCGGAACATGGCAGCCGTGGGATGTAGCGATTACTCCCGATAAATCTATCTGCGTCTCCGATTTCGCAAATGGTTTGATTCACTACTTTGATGCACGTGGCTGCTGGCGATTCGCCACCAACGGAGCAGCAACGGGGCAACCTCCACTCAAGCAGCCAACACGTATCGCGATCGACAAAGAGGGCCGTGTTTATGTAATTCAACAAGGCCTGAGTTTCGTTGTCGTGCTTGACGCGCAAGGTAAATTCCTCAAGACGGTACAACAGCCTCAGCAAATCGCCGGTAATTTCTGCCCGGTGGCCGTAGCCGTCGATACGAATGGAAATCTCTGTCTCAGTGATTGCGTGACGCGGAAGGTTTACTTCTATCATCCGGTGGGCGACGGAAGCTGGTGTCCTTCGCGCTGTTGCGGATCGGCTGATGCTTTCGCCTCCTCGATTGCTTTTGCGCGCGCCGGCGTGCCGCTGCTGGCTGACGGGAAACAGAGCGTGTGCCAGATGGAACCGGCCACCGCCTACCCAGTCTCCGGAACGTACATCGCCGGGCCGCTCGACAGCAAGACCTACAAATGCGTTTGGCATCGCGTCGTGCTCAACGGCAATCTGCAGCCTGGCGCAGCAGTGCGCATTGATACGTTTACGTCCGAGTCTTCAAAGACAACGGACGAAATCGCAAGCCTGCCGGAGAGCCGATGGGCCACAGGTCTCATTGATGCCGATTGCAACTGCTGCGAATGGGATTGCCTGGTGCTGAGTGCGCCCGGACGCTACATGTGGTTGCGCCTCACGTTGACCGGTGACGGAGCGGAATCTCCTGAGATAAACCAGATTCGCGTGTATTATCCACGCTCTTCGTCGCTCAAATACCTGCCGCCGGTGTACAGCGCAGATGCGGTCGGTGCGGATTTCCTTGATCGTTTCCTCTCCATCTTCGACACCATGTCGGGTTCCATCGCGGATCGCGTCACCTACATCGCGCGCTTTTTTGATCCACGCTCCGCACCGGCCAATCCGCAAAACGTTGGCGGAACGGATTTCCTTTCGTATCTAGGTTCGTGGATCGGCATGACCCTCCAATACGACTGGCCGGTGCAGCGGCGCCGCGAATTGGTGCGCCAGGCGCATCGCTTGTATGCGCTGCAAGGCACGGCCGCCGGGGTCAAGCTGGCCGTCGAACTGTACACGGGCGTCAAGCCCACCATTCTTGAGCTGTTCCGCATGCGGCGCTGGCTCATCGTGGATCAGTCCACGTTGGGCAACTGCTCAACAGTCTTTGGCAGTGACGTTATGCATCGACTGCAGATCGGCGCAAATTCGAACATCGGGAACTTCCGGCTGATCGATTGGGGCAATCCGAATCTCGACATGTTCAACGAATATGCAAATCAGTTTCTGGTGGTGGTACCGCGCTGGCAGGGCGCAACAGATGCAGACCTGCAAAACCTGAAGCAGATTGTGCAAATGGCTCAGCCGGCACACACGCAGGCCACGATCCAATGGGCCGAACCAAGGTTCCGCATCGGAATCCAATCGTTCGTGGGCGTGGACACGATCGTCGGCAAATATCCGCTGGGAGTAGTGGAAGGGCAAGGGTCTCTTGGCTACGACACCGTGCTTGGCGTGCCGGGAGAGCAGGGCGCCGGAACGGGCGATGCACGAGTGGGATCAACTTCGGTGCTGCACTAAGGAAAGCGAGGTCGAAACAATGGGCGACTGTAAATGCGGAAGCGCGACAACGCCGGGCGGTATCTGCGTAGAGTGCGATATTCCGCAACTCGCGCGCAATAACTACTTCACCGGAAAGCTGCTGGTGGAGCGCGACTTCACAGACGAGCAGCGCTATTACCTTGGCAAGCTGCGACGCCACAATCAGCGGTTGCACGGATGGGGCGCCGTCTGCGGCCTCAAGGTCGATCAGCATCCCAACCCCGCATGCCAGGCGCAATATGTGATCATCGAGCCGGGCGCAGCCATCGACTGTTGCGGGCGCGAGATCCTGGTGCAGCAGGAAGAGTACTTCGATTTCGAATCGAAGTTCCTGAGCAATTGGCAGATTCAGAATGGGCCTGCGTCGCAACCGGATAGCGCAAAGCACACCATCCAAATCTGCGTGTCATACGCGGAGTGCATATCGGAGAACGTGCCTGCAATTTTCGATGACTGCAGTAGCGGTGGAAACGGGTGCCGCCCAAACCGCATCGTAGACGGCTATTCATTCGATGTCATCATTGATCCCAAGCCCGACGCGAACCCCATGTCAGGCGTTTCGCTCAAGTGGGCCGGAACGATCAATCTGGCAAACGCAGTGCGCGTCGCGCTGAACGATGCGACCGAGCGTCTCTATGTGCTGACGAATCCATCGTCAGGCGCAGTAGTCTACGCAGTCGATGCCACCAACGGCTCAATTCTCAATTCGTTTTCGTTCGATCAGGACGCCGCACTTGATATCGCCGTTTCGCCAGAGGGCGATTTCGTTTACGTTGCCACGCAGCCGCCCACACCAACCGCACAGCCGCAGCCCGATCCGCAGATTGCCGTCCTTAAGGCGGATTTCAGCGCGACCATCAGCACCCTAGCCGTAACGAATGGAGCAGGCCAGCTCGTTCGGTTAGCGGTCGTCCCCGCTCCCGATGACCGGCTGGTCGCGGTGAGCCCCACAGCAGGCGCGCTCATCTGGGCCACGGACGTGACAAGTTCCAATTCGCCCGCCGCGCCCACATCCATAGCAGTAGGATCCTCTCCGACTGATGTGGCCGTCAGCGCCAACGGGACCTACGCCTACGTTGCGAATTCCGGCAGCAACAACGTCACGGCAATAATGCTCTCAACGCTTGCTGTTACGCCAATCACGGTCGGCAGTGGCACCGCAGTCCCCGCGGCATTGGCGGTTGCGCACACATCTGCGGGAGACACACTCGCAATCCTCGACGCGACAAACGACACTCTTTATCTCATCGGCATGCGCCCCGATCCCGCCTCCGCAACAGCACTCGGCAATCCTGTCACAGGCTTCGCGGATCCCGCAAAGGGAATTCGCATCGCCGATAACGGACAATGGATCTACGTTGAACAGCAGGATGCAACCGGAAAGGGTTGGGTTCAAGCCGTCAATGAACATGCGGTGGAACTGAACCTGACTCCGATTCTCGGTGCTCCCGTTGCCGCCGGCGTCGACCCAACCGGAGGCATGGCGCTCAGCGATGACGGAACGACGCTCTACCTTCCTTACAGCGGAAACTCATCGGGAGTGTCAGGCGCAGTCGCGGTTGTAAGCATCGCGCAAACTGACTGCTCAAGCATCTTCGACAATGCCATCGACGGATGTCCCGACTGTGCTGACGGAAACTGCATCGTGCTGGCCACCATCACCGGTTATGTGTATCAAAGCGCCGTCACCACCAGCATGATCGACAATTTGACGGACAGGCATCTGCTGGTCAGTACAGACATGCTGACTGAGGCTGTGAAATGCCTCATGACGCAGTCTCCCTCAAGTGGCGTTGCGGGGCCGCAGGGGCCCGTCGGACCTCAAGGTCCCGCTGGACAAAACGGCCAACCTGGAATCCCGGCCAGCCGGGGCAAAACGGACTCAATGGCGCAACCGGGCCCGCTGGTCCTGGGCTTGAAACCGGGCTCACACGCATCAAGGCGCTGAGCTGGATTCACGGCAAATCCGGACCCCCACGCACGCTGGACATCACCGGTCAAAACGCCGGAATGTTAAGCATCGCGATGGCCTTCACCGCGCAGGTCGACATTACGCAGATTGATCCCATGTATGTCATGCAGGTCTGGGTCTCGGAAACCAACCCAGCCAACGCCGCCGCATCTGTGCAATGGACGCAGTTGCTGGGCGAAATCGTGCCGCTCACATTCGCGTCCGGCGATATCGACGCGTCAGGAAAAATTCTGCATGCGACAAAGGCGACTTCTGAACCCGCCGACGGTGTGGCCTTCGTGCTGCAGAAAGTCGATATGCAATTCGACAACGTGAAGATCGTCTTTCTCGGCGACTTCGTGAAAGACGGCTCCAAGCGCGCAATCTCATCGGAGTTCGTGCGCGCAGAGTTCCCAACTGGAGAAATACCATCCGGCGTCGACATCGGGCTGGAAGGCGGAATCTTTGTGAGCTGGTTTACCGCGCACTAGGGACAGCGAAAACGGAGGAGAGCGATGGGCACATCCACTCGAGGCATTTACACTTCACTCAATCCTGGCGCCACGCTTGGCGTTACACGGCCGGGCGTGGCCATCGCGGCTCCGTGCTGCTGCCCCGCCTGCACCGGTTTGCAGTGTCTGGATCGCACACGCTTCTTTGCCGGTCAACTGCTGAGCGAAGCGGACCTGAACAACGAGCAGTCGTACTGGCTCGCAAAGAGCCGCCTGCACAATCGCTATCTGCATGGCTGGGGCGTTGTATGCGGCATGCAGGTAGTCTGTGGTGAGTGCGACGGCTGGGTCACAATCCATAGCGGCTACGCCATTGACCCGTGCGGCAACGACATCATTGTTTGCGAAGATCAGAACTTCAACGTTGCGCAGGCAATCCAGCAGTGCTGCACTCCGGCCACAACCAAGGCGCCCAACTGCACGCCGCTTCGCTACAACCCATCTCCAGCCTGCAAAGACGCGCGGCAGGAGTGGTGCATCACGATCGAGTACCAGGAGCAGCCTTCGCGCCTCGTCACACCACTCACGCCGGCTAACTCGCAATCCTCCCAAACATGTTCCTGCGGGTGCGGATGCAACAGCGGAAGTTCTTCCACCAAAGGAAAGAAGAACTCGACCAACAACCTGACCACGACAGGTTCGTGCAAGAACGCGCCGCCAACGAAGACCCCTCCTGCAAGCACGACGGTTCCCGCAGGCACTTGCGAGGCCACCAGGATCGTCGAAGGCTTCACCTTTGGCGTTGTGCCCGCGTCGGAAGTTGCAGCGGAACTCGAAGCCGGCAATCCAAGCTCCCTCAGGGCGCAAGTGGAGTTGTGCATCCTGGAACTGGTTGGGCTCATCTCGCAAGCGCCTAATCTCAGTAACTACACCAATGCGCAAAATGCTTACCAGGCAACATGCAATTACTTGGCCCAGGTAACGCAAACTCTCACGGGTGCCTCCAACATCACACAGTGCATCATCTTCGATCGCCTTTCTGTCATTAAGGTTTTGCCCGGGAACGAAGTCGCCTATTACGTAGGACTCGTTGCCGAAATCAAACTGATTGCAATCGAGGCATACCTCAACTGCCTCTGCTATTCGCTCATCCCACCGTGTCCTCCGCCTGCGTGCGATGATCGCATTGTTCTGGCCTGCGTCACGGTCGTGAACGGGAAAGTGGTGAACATCTGTCATTATCCGGGGCGCAAGCAGCTCATTACTCTGCAGACTCTCGGCTATTGGCTCGGCCCGCTCGGATTGGACAATCTGGGCAAGATGCTTGGCGAGTTCTTTTCCCTGTTGTGCTGTGCATCTCTGCGCGACAACAACGTCAGCACGGGCTTCACCAACGCCGCATACTACAACGAATCCCTCAAGACGTCGGGAATCACCAGCGGCGCGGACATAAACCGCGTTGCCACGCACTTCATCGCGCAGACCATGGGAGCCACCGTTATCAATGCCATTTCACCTCAAGCTCGCGCCGTCGATCTTCGGCCCATGGTGAACCAGCCGACTGAAAAGGTGAAGTCACAACTGCTTGAGCAGGGATTCAAGACAGTCGCGACGCAGGCCGTCGATGAGGATCCAGCGTGGACACCCGATGCGGTTGCCAATAGCGCGCAATTTGCGCCTGCCGCGGTATCGGTGGGGCAACCGCTCAAGGTCTACACCAAAGGTGATGTTGCCGTGGGTTTCGATGTTGTAGACCCGACCTCGGCAAAGTTGCAGGATCTGCAGGATCAGATTACCGCGCTGCAATCGCAACTCGGCACGGGTAATCAGGCCAACAACGCAGCACCTCCTCGCGCGAATCCCTAGGAGCGAGTTATGGGAACGCGTTGGCACCAGCGCAGGAAGGATGGAGGACGATGGCGGAAATCACCGATATTGAACGGCTGAACTACTACGAGGGCGAATACCTCGGGGCTGTTGATTTCGAAGCCGAGCAGGAATACCACCGCGACATGCGGCGCCGCCACAATCTTGGCCCGCACACGTGGGGCATCGTTACGGGGCTGGACATTACACAATTCCTCAACGGAGGCGCCGACAACGAAGTCGATGTTTTCGTGCAGCCCGGCGTTGCCGTCGATGGATACGGTCGGGAGATCATCGTCTTCGGTCCGTATCAGTTGAGCGCGGATCTGTTCGCGGATTTTCCCGGCAAACAAACATTGAGCGTGTGGATCGGATACGCGCAGCAAATGATCAACCCCAGCGCTGATACGTGCAGCACGGCAGGGCAGAGCAACGCGTACAGCCGCGTGCAGGAAAGTTGTCAAATTGTCGTCAAGCCGATTCCGCCCACCAGCGATCCTGTGTATGTGGATGGAAGGGTAGTAACGCCGCCCGCAACTACGGGCTGGACGCAGCCATCCACTCTGCCACCGCTTCCCACAACTGAGGGCGCGGTCGTAATTGCGCTGGACGACTCCGTGCCCTTTCAGGACTTGCCCGATGACAACACGACTGCGCGTTGGTTGGTTCAATTGGGCCAGGTGCTTTGGGATGGTCCGAAGCAGCGATTTCTTCAGAGCGCGGACGCGAACGCAAACGCAAACCGGCAATACGCAGGCAGCGTAGCTTCGGTCATCTATGCGCCGGCCGGTGCTCTCACCATCCAGGACCGCAGCACGCCGTCTTCATCATTCGGCGCCGGCGCAAATCCCGCCGGCGTCGCTGTCGAAGTGCAGGGCACGCTGACCGTTGACAATCAACTGACCGCGCAACAGGACGTGTGGCTGAACGGCGGCAACACCTATGCGCTGCGCTTCAAAGACAACGGCGGCAGCGACGGCGATACTTCGCTGAACATTCAGCGCCTCGACGGCGCATCCGGCGGAGCTGCACTCCACGTTCACATCGGCGACGGCTCCGATCCGAAAAATACTCCGCAGCAGCTCACCATCGGTTACGGAAAATCCGCGCCCACCAGCGACACCACTGTCTTCTCCGTCGGATCGGACGGCAACGCCCAAATTCCCGCGGGCTCGTTGAGCTTCGGCAGTCAGCAATCGCAGATGCTCAATCTCAATGGCACGGCGTACGGCATCGGTGTGCAACCCGGCACGTTGTTCTTCCGCTCCGCGTCTGACTTTGCGTTCTACGATAACGGAGCCTACAGCGCGAAGCAGGACGACCCCGGAGGCGGCAGTCTTCTGATGCTGCTGGACTCGAGAGGAGATCTCACCCTGAGCGGCGCTCTTGCCATCGATCTTGCAAACGAGAATCCCGGCAAAATCAATCCCGGCCTCACCTTCGGACTCTCCAGTGGCGAGGGCATCTCATCACAGCGTACCGCAGGCGGCAATCAGTATGGACTGGACTTCTATACGGGGTTCAGTCAGCGAATGAGCATTACCAACGGCGGCAATGTCGGCATTGGAACAAACACTCCCGATGCGCAGCTCAACCTCGGCGGCGGAGCATGGAATCTCTCAACCACCGAGGGCGATTTCAAAATCGGCAGCGATACCTACCGCCTGAAGATGGGTGTTGCATTGGGCGGTGCCGGCGCCGGCGATGCACGCATTCGCGCGCAGGGCGGCGCCAATCGGCTCCTCTTGGGAACCGGAACCTCAGATGTTCTCGCGTTGAACGGCGCCAACGTGGGCATCGGAACCATTACGCCGACTTCAATGCTCGAAGTCGATGGCGATGTAAAAGCAACTGGAAACCTCAACATCGGCGGCAAGACCACCAGCTCCGGCGACTTCGTGACCAACGGAAATCTGGAAGTCGATGGCAGCGCTACCATCCTCGGAGCCCTGACCGTAGATGGCAGCCAAACCATCCTCGGATCACTTCTTGTGGAAGGCAATCTGCAAGTGTGGGGTTCGAAGACCGGCTATGTTGTGGAGCATTACTACTGCCGCGCCCGCAAGCCGCTTGCGAGAGGCGACGTCGTGGTGCTGCACACCAAGCCCACCATCATCTACTACGGCCTTGAGAATCGAATTCCCGTAGTTGAGGTTACGCTGGCTGGCAAAGCAAGTGACACACGCGTATGCGGAATCGTAGATGAGCCTGCGCTCGATGCATCCGCTACTCCAGGTCTCGATCGGAAATCAATGAGCGCCGGAACTGTTGGTTCCATGGTCACACTCGGTGCTTACGCGTTCTGCAAAGTGACGGCGGATGGCGGGCCAATTCACGCCGGAGATTTGCTTGTAACCAGCGAAACTCCGGGCCATGCGCAGAAGATGGCCGGCGACGCAGCAAATCCAGCGGGAAGCATCATTGGCAAAGCCTTGGGCTCGCTTGACGAAGGTCGGGGAACAATTCCGGTCTTGATCTCCCATCAATAAAGGAGAAATGAGATGAACGATAGGTTGCAGCAGCTACGTGCAGAACTTGAAAAGGGCCGGCAGCGGATGCAGGCCCTCGATCGCGAACGCGATAAAGTGCGCGAGACGATGCTGCGCATCAGCGGCGCCATTCAGGTTCTTGAAGAACTCGTGGAACAGGAAGAGCACTCTCACGCGGAAACGCAATTGGCAACGGTGGCCTGAGACGCATGGCGTCTGCACTCACCATCGAACGCATGCGCAATGTGTACCGTGTTGCCGCGGATGATCCTGCGCCTGACGAAGTACGAGCCCGCCTCGATCGACTCGCGATGGACGAAGTCGTGCATGCCTGCCGAAGCCGCCTTGCTGAATGGATGAACGACGACGATCATTCCATCTGGCTCATTCGATCGCTTGACATCGATCTTGCAGTCGACGCCAGTGCCTACGCTGCTCAACGCGCAGGCATCGCGTGGGGAGAAGAACTCGCCCTTGAGATCAGCCGCACGATCGAGCGCGGTCCCGGCGAGTCTGTCGTGCGTTTTCCAGATCGCGCCGCGTACGTGGCACAGTGGGCGCGTGATATTACGGCCGGGCGCGCCTGGGGCAAATGGTACTACGCGGATTTTGATTCATTGCGCAGCTTGTCACAAAGTGCGGCCATCGCTGAAGGAATTCTTCGAGAACCCGGTGCGCGAGACATTGTGCTTCACCTTCACAGAGATGAAGCCTTGGAACCTGTACTCGCCACGTTGACGACCTATGATGCGGAGCGGCTCTATCGCGGCTTGCTCTCCGGCAGCGGGGAACCCTCTGACGATGGTGAACGATGGGTATCGCGGTTGCTGGCGCTCTGGAATGGCGTCCTGAATACACAATCGCGCACAGCCGATCAGCTTCGACTGTGGGCAGCGGCAACATCCGAGTGGCCCGAAGACCAAGCAGGCCTGCAGTATGCGATCGACCATCTGCTGGACTTGCGCAGTTTGCTCGCGCAGATCGGCTCAACGGAACTGTCTGGCCAATTCCTTGCAGAAGCGATCGCGGGCAATCCAGTGATAGCCCGCTCTCTCCTCGCCGAGCGGCACATTCAGATCAACGATGGGTTGCTCAATTTTATTCGAACCGCTTCACGCGGAAACCCCGATTGGGCGAGCTTCGCGGCAAGCACCGTTTCTTCTCACTCCGGCACGAATCGTGAGGAGTCATTTCTCAGTGAGTTCGGCAGCGTATTCCTGCTGGCGAGCGTGTTTCATGATCTGCAGGTACATCAGGCAATCAATGCCGCTGCAAGCGAATCAAGCGAGCCGCCGCGCGCTGCAGCCATTTTGCGCTTTCTTCTCGCCGTGCGTTGTCTAGGCGCCGCGCGAGCCGCGTCTGCAATTCACGATCGCGCCATGATGGAGTTCGCCGGATCGCCGAATGCCGTATCTCTGGATGAAATGGCGTTTGTGTTGAAAGCCGCCAATGCGCAATCCGCCCTCACCGTCGTCGAGGATGCGATGAAGGAACTGTATGGCGACGAACGCAAAGAAGAGCCTGACCAGCACAGCAACTATTTCGACATCGACAGTGTTTTGCCTGACCTTGAACTCGATGCGGACGACGAAGACGCCTGGTCCAGCATCGCGGCCCTCATCCTGCGCACATTCGCGAGTCGTCTTCCTGGCTTTGCGCGGAGCAGTCCGGAATACCTCTTCAGGAATTTTCTCGTGGGCACTGCCCAATTGCGTGTCGGCAAACACGCCATTCAGGTGAGCATGGGGAACTGCCCTCTGGCCGTAGTGCTGCGGATTGCAGGCGCATATCGTACGCTCGTACTGCCATGGCTGGAAGGAGTGGAAATATGTCTGCTCACGCCCCCAGACTAATGATTGCAGAAGGGCAGACCCGCGCCCTTCCGTTTACCAATTCGATCCAGCACATCGCAGCGGAGTTGGAGTGGCTTCGCCTGCTTCTCCATCGCGAAACGCTGCGCCTGAAAGCCGCAAATCTTCTCGCCGCCGATCCGTTTCGCGGACTGTATCTGGCAGACGAACAGGTTGACGCCATCCTGCGCAATTGGACATCTGAGCAGAGCCGTCCGCCGGATCCGCGCACCGCCGAACTCGAAGAAATGGCTGCGTTACTGCGAGAGTCAATTGACGCGCGGCTTGAAGAATCGGAGTTGGCTGGCTCTCCCATGCCCATGTCACAACTGGCATTTAAATTCGGACTGAGCGCCTTCGAGTGCCAAATGCTAATCGCGGCGCTTGCGGTCGAAGTCGATCTGCGCTTTGAATCGCTCTATTCGTGGGTGCGCAATGATGTAACACGAAAGTGCCCATCCGTTGACCTGGTGCTGAAGCTCCTTTGCGAAACCCCAGAGCAATCACTAGACGCACGCGGCTCGTTTCGTCCCGATGCGCCCCTGTTTGCGCATCAACTGCTTCGGTCCGCGAGCGATCAGCAGGAGCGCGATCCATCGCTCCTGGCGCGCTCCCTGCGCCTTGACGAAAGGATCCGTGATTTTCTGCTGTATCAGCAGGGAATCGACCGGCCCACAATCGACACACGGCTCGCGAGCTTTACATCAATATTGAAGCCCCTGCGCCGAATGTCTACTCTCCACCTGCCCAGCGAACTGACCGCGCAGCTTCGGCGGGCCGCAGAGATGCCGAGTGGCACGATCTGGTTCCTCTGCGGTCCCGAGGGCTCCGGAAAAAGATCTGCAGTCGAGGCACTATGCAGCGAGCGCGACCGCGCGCTTCTCGTTGTCGATCTGCACAAATTCATGCACTCGCAGTTGCCGAGTTCAACGTTGTTGCAGCTCTTGCTGCGCGAGGCCGTTTTGTCCGACTCGGATTTGCTGCTTGAGCACTCTGAAGCTGTGAGCAGTGAGAGTGCAAACTCAACCTCAATCCTCGAAGCACTGCAGGAAATCGTGCCGCCCGCAAACGTCCGCATCTATGTTGCCGGAGAAGTCAGTCTGCCGAATAGCACGCGGCGCAGCAGCAGGTGGCAGTACTTCGAGTTTCCAATTCCCTCCGTATCTGCTCGCGTTCTTTTGTGGCACGAGGCCATCCACAAAAACAATGCGGCAACAACGGACGATCTCGATGTTGGCCTGCTGTCAAGCCGCTTCGCTCTCACCGGCGGAGCAATCCAGCGCGCTTGTACCGATGCTGTATCGACGGCCAAAATTCAGGGTACCGACAATCTTCCGTTATCCGTGCAGCAACTCGAAGCCGCGGCACGGTTGCAGTCGAATCATGGCCTGCGTCAATTCGCGCAGAAAGTGGAGAGCACCGCGAACTGGGAATCGCTCATTGTCCCACAGCATATTTACCGTCAATTGCGTGACGTGTGTACCGCGGAGCGCTATCGGCACACGGTCTACAGCGCATGGGGATTCGATCAGCGCCTCATTGCAGGCAAAGGGCTCAACGTTCTCTTCTGCGGAGCCAGTGGTACAGGCAAGACCATGAGCGCAGGAATTTTGGCAAGGGAATTGGGTCGCGACATTTATCGAATCGACCTCTCGATTGTTGTCAGCAAATACATCGGCGAGACCGAAAAGCAACTGAGCCTGATCTTCCGCGAGGCGAAGACCTCGAACGCGATGCTGTTCTTTGATGAGGCTGACGCACTCTTCGGTAAGCGATCGGAAGTAAAGGATGCGCACGACCGTTACGCCAACGTTGAGATCGCATACCTGTTGCAGAAGATGGAGGAGCACGAGGGCATCGTCATTCTTGCCACCAACCTCCGCCGCAACATGGACGATGCGTTCAGCCGCCGCATGCACCACGTGATCGAGTTTCCATTCCCGGATGCCGAGCATCGCGAGCGGATCTGGAGAAGCATCCTTCCGCCCGCGGCTCCGGTAGCCGGCGATGTGAACTTCGGATTCCTGGCGCGCCAATTCGAGCTCGCCGGCGGAAGCATCCGCAACATCGCGCTGGCAGCGGCATTCCTCGCCGCGGAAGAAGGAACCGCCATACGCATGGAGCACTGCGTGATTGCGACCGCACTCGAAATGCAAAAGAACGGAAAGCTGCCTTCGCGATCTGAATTCCGCGATTACTACGATCTGATTCGCTCCCGGGTGTGAAATGGAATTTGCCGGCGAAAAGGAACACGGCTCCAAAGAGCGTCGCAACCGGCGACCCAATGCGCCGCCGGCAGATACTGCCCGCGATCTGAATCCGGGGCTCGACCTTCAGCAGCAGGTTGGCAACCAGGCAATGCAGCAGCTATTGCGTGCCGGCATCATTCACGCCAAGCTCTCCATCAGCCAGCCAGACGATCCGGAGGAACGTGAAGCCGACGCTGTCGCCGATCGCATCATGCGTTCGCATGCCGGGCCGGGCGCTGCTGTTTCAACATGCTCATGCAGCAACGACGAAGAAATGTGCGACGAATGCAAGCAGAAAAATTCCGCAACCATCTCGCGCAAAGCAGACGGCAATAATGCCACAACTCCACCACATCGCGTGATGAATCAGTTGCGGGGGTCCGCGGGTCACCCGTTGGACACGTCAACGCGAGCATTCTTCGAGCCTCGCTTCGGCCGTGATCTGAGCCATGTGCGCGTACACACGGATTCTGCTGCGGAATCATCCTCGCGCTCGATTCAGGCGCATGCCTTTGCCGCGAAGAACAATATCTTTTTTGCCTCGGGACAATTCTCGCCCCACACTGACACGGGACGCCGGCTCCTGGCTCATGAACTAACGCATGTCGTGCAGCAACAATCTGGTTCGTTTTCTGATCAACGAGTTCAACGCCAATCCGACAACTCAGCAACCGATCCTTCAACAGCGCCGGGTGCGGCCGATCTCGATCATCGATATCAGGCCGAACTCGCAAACGCCCGTCAAACGGGTAACTGGCAAATGGCTGCTCAACTGCTGAACGGTTTCGATAAAGAAGATATTCAGTCTCGACTGGGTGTCCTGTCGCGGCTCGAAATACACTCCATGCACGATGGCGCGGTGGCAAACCCGAGCGTCGGTCCTGATTCTCAGATCGCCCAACTGACCCTTCTACCCGACATTGGAAACCGAGGGGCGCAATTAGCATGCGTAGTACGGCTGGGCGGCTGCCCTTCTTCGCGCGACGGCGGCCTCCCCAGCAGCTCGAATATCAAAAACTACAACGACGAGTGCAGAAAGAATTCGCAGTACACCGGCACCGACATTACGCCCACGCAAGAGGAATGCGCCAACCCGCCAGCCGAGCCGCTTAGTACTGGCGAGCAAATCCTGCTCGGCGCTTTTCTGGTGACCGCCGCCGCGGTCGGCGTTGCTGTTCTCGTTGTCGCAGGAGCCGAAGTTGTACCTGCCGTGATTGCCGCGGTCGGAGAGCAAGCCCTGGCGGGAGTCGCTTTTTACTACTCCAACGCCGTCGTCGTTAACGAGATCGGGATCTTTGCAGTTGGCCTCATAATCTCCTGCGAAGGTAATGTTCAAGGCCTTTTGCAGACCATCGCAAAAGATCCCACGCAGGCTATTCCGCTTCTCTATGAGGTCGTGATGCTTCACATGAATATCAGTGTCGCGAACGGTCCTCCACGCCGCGCGAGTGTTCCGGTGCAGATTCTGCCACCGGACGAACAAACGGAGCCAGGTCGAATCAGGTTTCGATCGGTCGGGAAGCCCCAATTCGATGACGAGGCTGGAGAGCCCGCTCAGTCGGGAACGACCACGGCGCCAGGACAGCTTGGCACGCGCACAGGCGCCAGCCCCATGGTTGACCCCGCTCAGTACAGCACGCCTGAGGATTATCTGAACGCAATACGCACGGCTCGCAACAATCCCACCGGAGCGGGACAGGGCTGGGATTATAAAAAGTTCCCAAAGGGACCGAGAGTGGAATGGCAACCAGAGGATCCGATCGATATGCCGGAACCTGACGGAACTTATCCGAAATGGGATAAGGCGCGGGCGCGCTTCTGGAGAAACCGAGCCTCATTTGAGCTGGACGCGAGACGTAGCGGCGCACGGGCGCGCACCCCGAATGCAAGTGACCCGATTACAGCAATGTCCGATGCCGACCTGGAGGCAATGCGGGATACTGCGACCAGCAAGGTGCGCTCACCTCGGGATCCCGTGACAGGAGTGGCCGCCGAAATTGAACACTTCGGAGTCCAGCAACAGGTTGGCCGTTGGCTGCAGGATGCGGGCTTCCCGGGCAACGATGCACGGCGTATCACGGGAGTTGCCGATCCGACCCGGTTGCTCGAAGTGTCACCGGTCGAGCATGCCTTTTTTGATGCACAGGCGCATGGATTCGGGGTGCAACGAGCCGATCCGACGGGCAGGATGTGGCAGGGCACCCCGTCGGCAGATCCGCGCGTGCAAAGACCCTTGGTCTTCATGCACGACGCGGACCTGGCGGAAATCTCAAGCCGTGCGCAAACAGATCAGCAGATCCATCTGTCGAAAGTGCCTCAACTGCTGAATGCTTTGCGCGCGGAGGCGACGGCGCGTGGACTCTCGCTGCAGTTCTAGCATGAACCACCGGCCTGGGAGCGAGCACGGCTCCGCAAAGGTGAAAGTATGACGCTCTTCTATTGGTTGTTTCTCGGCATTCTCGCCATTTGGCGCATCACGCACCTCCTTGCCGTGGAGAGTGGGCCTGGCGACATATTAGGCAAGCTGCGCCACGCCGCGGGGACTGGATTCCTGGGCGAACTGGTCAGCTGTTTCCATTGTTTGAGCGTTTGGATCGCGGCCCCGCTGGCATACCTGCTCGCCGACAACTGGAAACATCGGCTGCTGCTTTGGCCGGCATTTTCTGCGGGGGCAATATTGCTGGAACGCGTAACATCAGCCGGTCAGCCAGCGGAGCCAATCATCTTGCAGGATGCGGAGGATTCTCATGTGTTGCGGAGCTAAATCAAAAGCACCCCAGGCGCGATTTATGGTTCAACCGACACGCACCGCATCCTCGCCAACGTCGCCGGATTACAACGTGCCTAAACCGTCGACGGTGCAGTTCGAGTATGTCGGCAAAACTCGCATGACAGTCATCAGCCCCAACACCGGCATTCGCTACCACTTTGAAGCGCCCGGCTCCAAGGTAACGGCCGATCCCCGCGATCAAATGATGATGCTGCATGTCCCCGACCTGCGCCCGGTGCGCTTCACCCGCCAGTAACAGAATTGGCTGAATTGGCCAAGCACCAGGTACAGGGGAACGAAGAACTTCATATCATACTGCGACGATCAATTCGCGCCTGGAGATCACTTCAGTCGGCCGACGCTCATCGCTTTTCATTCGCCTTCGTAAGTCCAACGGTAGAGGCGCTACCTCGTGAACGCCCGCGCCATCTGCGGTGCTCCGCAACGAATTTCTTTTTCATCGAATGCGGCAAATCCAAGAACCACGGGTCGCGATCGCTCAGGTGATCAAACCCGCGAGCATCCAGAGGCGCCCGGCCAGCCATCTAAATCGGTAATGCCGCAAATGCCACGAATTGGCGGTTCCTTGAAGCACCGTTCTCGCTCCAGGCCCGCACATTCACCGTCGTTTCTTGGAGGAAAGAAACTGACCGGAAGCAACCAGAGTCAAGCACGCTCGCGCTAACGTGCATCCACACTATCTATGCTGCGAATCCCCACATCCTCATATCGCATGCAACTCCACGCCGGCTTCACGTTTGCCGACGCATGCCGCGTACTCCCTTATCTGAAGGAGCTCGGAATCTCGCACGTATATTGTTCGCCGTATATGCAAGCCGCCAAAGGCAGCATGCATGGATACGACGTTGTTGACCAGCAGCGAGTCAACAGGGAGTTGGGCGGAGAAGAAGGCCACAAGCGCTTTCTCGACACCCTCAAGGAGCTCGATCTGGGCCAGCTTCTCGATATCGTTCCAAACCACATGGCTACCGGCGCAGGAAACAAATATTGGTGGGATGTTCTGGAGAACGGGCCCGCAAGCCGGTTTGCGGAGTGGTTCGACGTCGACTGGAACTCTGCCGAAGTAAAACTTCAGAACAAAGTCCTCATCCCGGTGCTGGGCGATCAGTACGGGCACGTATTGAACAAACACGAGATCGCCGTTCAATACGATGGCGAAGCATTCACGGTGCACTATTTTGATCATGTATTCCCGCTGGCTCCCCGCTCGCTAGCGATTCCGCTGTCCACCGCGGCTCGATACATCAACGTGCCCATCCTCAACTTCATTGCCGACAGCCTCGCGCGCTTGCCTTCGTCGGATTCCACTAATGATGATGCGCAGGCCGCGCGTCATCGCGACAAAACCATCCTCTATGAGCTTCTGCAACGCGTCTGCAAAGAGGAGCCCGATGTATCGGCCGCGATCAAGCGCGCGGTAGAAGAAATGAACAGAAACGTCGATGCGCTCGACGCGCTTCTCAATTTGCAAAACTATCGTCTCGCCTATTGGCGCACGGCCGACCAGGAACTCGGCTATCGCCGCTTCTTCGATATCAACACCCTCATCGGACTGCGCGTCGAGCGGCCGCGCGTCTTCAACGCCACACATCTTCGCGTTCTGGAGTGGCTCAGAAATGGCGATCTCGATGGAGTTCGTGTCGATCATCCTGACGGCCTGCGCGATCCTGAGCAATACTTCGAACGGCTGCGAGCCAACGCTCCGCAGGCGTGGATTCTGGCGGAAAAGATACTGCAGCCCAATGAATCGCTGCGCCCGAACTGGCCAATCGCCGGCACTACCGGCTACGACTTCTTGAACGTGTGCAACCAGATGCTGGTGAATGGCGAGGGGCTCACCGCGCTCACGCAGATCTATGTCAACTTCACCGCGCTCACCCAGAACTTCGATTCACTTGTCCACGCAAAGAAACTGAATGTGCAGCACGAAGCGCTGGCCGCCGACGTAAACAGGCTGGCGCAACTCTTCGTTGAAATCTGCGAGAACAATCGCGACCGCCGCGACTACACGCGCGCCGAGATTCGCCGGGCCATTCGCGAAGTTGCAGCAAGCTTCTCCGTGTATAGAACCTACGTTGCTCCTGAACGCAATGTGATTATGGATGAGGACGCAACACAAATTCGGAATGCCGTTGAAATAGCAAAGACCCGGAGAGCCGACATCGACGCCGCGCTGTTTGACTTCATCGGAGACGTGTTAACGCTGCGCTCTCGCGGAGAACTCGAAACAGAATTCCTGGAGCGCTTCCAGCAGTTCACTTCTCCCGTAATGGCAAAGGGCGTGGAAGATACAGCGTTCTATTGCTACAACCGCATGATCGGGTTAAACGAGGTTGGCGGCGCTCCCGAGCTCAACGGCATAAGCATGGAGGAGTTCCACTCCTATTTCGCGAAGCTGCAGACAGAGCATCCCAAAACCATGAACACGCTCTCAACGCACGATACAAAACGATCAGACGATGTGCGGGCCCGGTTGGCTGTGTTGACGGAAATACCCTCGCAATGGCGATCAGCTCTCCATCGGTGGTCGCGCAGAAACCATGGTTTCAAGACCGGCGACTTCCCGGACCGCAACACCGAGTATTTTCTCTATCAAACCCTCATCGGCGCATGGCCCATCGATGCCAATCGCATAACCCCGTACATGGAGAAGGCCGCCCGCGAAGCGAAGGAAAAGACCGGCTGGACGCAGCAGAACAAGGAATTTGAGGATGCGCTGAAGCTATTCATCGAGCGCATTTTTGCGTCGTCCGAGTTTATATCGGAGGTGGAAAGCTTCGTCGCCGGAATCTTAACCCCCGGGCGCATCAACAGCCTTGCGCAAACGCTCATCAAATGCACAGCGCCGGGCGTCCCGGATGCTTACCAGGGCAGCGAGATCTGGGATCTGAGACTGGTCGACCCGGACAACCGGGGCAATATAGATTACGAAGTCAGGCAATCACTGCTTGCTGAACTGCGGACCGGCATCAGCGTGGACGACATTATGAAGAGAATGGAGAGTGGCCTGCCGAAGCTTTGGGTAATTTTCAGGACGCTGCAACTGCGACGCGAACACCCCGAATGGTTCGGTGAAACATCCGACTATGTCCCGCTGCTGGTTGAGGGCTCAAAGCAATCGCATCTCGTTGCGTTCCGTCGTGGTGAATCGGTTGCGGTACTAGTTCCACGCTGGAACGCAAAACTTGCCGGAGCCTTCGGCTCCACTACCGTCGAGCTTCCCGCAGGACGCTGGACAAACATCTTTACAGGCGAAATCATTGATACGGGCGAAAAATCAAAGGTCGAAAAAATACGTGCGCAGAATCTGTTTCGATGCTTCCCGGTTACACTGCTCGTAAAAGACGTTGGAGTCATCGATGCATCGATTTGAAATCTGGGCTCCATTCGCGAAACGCATATCTGTGAGCGCGGGCGGCGCTGTCCAAAGAATGAACGGTCCGGACCACGGCGATTGGTGGAGGCTCGACGTCGAAGATGCCGGTCCGGGAACCGACTACGGCTTCCTCGTTGACGACGATCCAAAGCCGTATCCCGATCCGCGTTCGCAGTGGCAACCGAACGGAGTGCATGAGCTTTCGCGCGTTTATGACCATACTCACTTCAACTGGAACAATGCACATTTTCAGCCTCCGCCGCTGGCGAGCGCCATCATCTACGAACTGCACATTGGAACGTTTACGCGCGAGGGAGCCTTCGATGCGGCAATCGGCAAACTCGATTACCTGCACAACCTCGGAGTCACGCACGTCGAGCTCATGCCGGTTGCAGCATTCGACGGTCGCCACGGCTGGGGCTACGACGGCGTGGCGCTCAACGCCGTTCACGAGCCGTACGGTGGCCCCGACGGCTTGAAGCGTTTTGTAAATGCCGCACACCAAAAAGGACTCGCCGTCCTGCTGGATGTGGTCTACAACCACTTCGGGCCGAGCGGCAATTACACCGGCAAGTTCGGGCCGTACACCATCGCCTCACACCACACTCCGTGGGGCGGCGCCGCTAATCTTGAAGACGCGGGCTCGTATGAAGTGCGGCGTTTTTTTTGTGACAACGCTTTGATGTGGCTGCGCGACTTTCATATGGACGGGCTTCGTATCGACGCCGTGCACGCCTTTGTCGATCGCTCTGCGATTCACTTCCTCGAACAGCTCGCTACAGAAGTGGAAACGCTGCAAGCATCGCTCGCGCGCCGCCTGGTCTTGATCGCCGAAAGCGACCTGAACGATCCGCGCGTGGTGACGCCGCGTGAAGCCGGGGGATTAGGCATGGACGCGCAGTGGAGCGATGACTTTCACCATGCGCTCTTTACCGTGCTATGCCCCGGCGAAAAGCAGGGCTACTATACGGATTTCGGTTCGCTCGCCCAATTGGCCAAGGCCCTCGAACAAACATTTGTGTACGATGGCATTTATTCTCACTACCGAGAACGCATTCACGGCAAACCGCCGCTCGGCCTGTCGCAACACCGCTTTCTCGGTTACATCCAGGACCACGACCAGGTTGGCAACCGTGCCGTCGGCGACAGGCTCGGCCACATCGCCGGCTTCGGACGCGTGAAAATCGCGGCAGCGCTCGTTTTGACCGGCCCATTTATTCCCATGCTGTTTCAAGGCGAAGAGTGGTCGGCCTCATCGCCGTTCCAGTACTTTGCTGACCACACCAATCTCGAACTTGCGCGTGCCGTCTCAAAGGGACGAACGCATGAGTTTGCGGCGTTCGGCTGGGATCCCTCTTCCGTTCCAGATCCGGAAAGCCCGGCAACATTCAACAATTCCAAACTCAGGTGGGATGAGGTGGAGCATTCCGGCCACGCGGAAATGCTGGAGTGGTATCGCGCGCTGATTCGCCTCCGCCGAAGCACGCCATGTCTCAATGACGGCACTCCGGGCAACGCGCGCGTAACCTTCGACGAGCAGGAAAAGTGGCTACGCATGCAACGCGGAAACATCGCGGTCATCTGCAACTTCGGCAAGGAGCATCGATTCCCGTTGCCGCCGGGCGCACGAACCCTGTTGGTATCGCAAAAAATCTCCCCGCCAGATCACGATGCCATCACGCTGCCGCAGGATTCAGTCGTCATCCTCGAAACACCATGTCTTGCAGAAGTATCGAATCCTCAAAAATGACGAATGGATTTCTGCGCGGGCGTTCCTTCGTCGGGAACGTGCATCCGCTCGCTCGAGTGTTCCACTCGGCTTTCGAGCGAACGGCTCACCAGGTCACGTGAACCAAGCCCAACCGCCAGAGCCAGCGTCAGCACAATACCGCCGAACAAAATCCCAAACGCCAACTCGACAATATCTCTGCCCACCTCAAGATGATCCAGCACCATGGCCGCCGTAAGCACCAGCACAAGCCACTTCACGCCGAGTGAAAGAATGCGCGCGTATTGCACCTGCGCGTTTACCGCGCTGATCAGCACCGATCGTGCAAGAAAACGCGCAATCAGAACGCCGGCAAACAGCAGCATGACGGCGCCCACGGCGTGTGTCAGGTACGGAAGCAGTGATATCGGCAAGGCCGTCCCGGTCGCATACGATGTGTCGAACGCTGAAACACCGATGACCAAGCCGAATAGTACGCAAGCCCAGAACGAGAAGCGCGCCACAATCTCAGTCGCCGAACTGGATGGTGCCCAATCTGTGCCGCTCTTTTGCGCCAGCCTCTGATCAAACTTGACCCATGTAAGTGAACGCCGCAGCGCCCACGAAATCACCATGCCGCTCACCGTGAAAACCAGTATTGCGACAAAAAACGCGAGAATGCCCGGCAGCACTGCAATCAGAAGTGTCAGAACGCGGTAGAGCGACTGGTGCAGCGCATCCGACATGTGGTGCCAAATCGAGCCATCTTCCCCATTCACCGAAATCGGGGCTGGATACGGAGCGGGCTGCAGAATGCTTTTAATTACGGTTTGAATCATCTCTACTCCTCTCACCCTCGCGCGCCAGGTCTGCGAACGGCGATCACGAGTTGAACCGGTCGGGCCAACGCCAGCGCGCGACCAGGTACGGTTTATCCGCCTCGAAGGCCGAAGCTACGGATTCAATGTGAGTTTCAGAGGCGGTTCCAGAGGCGGTCACATTGATGTGGCTGGCAACCCATGCCAGGTAGAGCGGGATGAGGGCTCCCATGAGATGTCCGCGGTTAATAGTGCGGAGCCGGTACGCAATCAGAAAATCATACACAATCCGTGCCCACAGATTCTCGGGAATACGAAATGCGGACGCTTCGACAACCGAGAAGCGCTTCAGCATCACGAGCGAGTGTGGCGGCAACACGAGTGACCAGATCTCCTGCAGGTTCGCATTCGCAAATCGAAATGCCTCCACCATGTGCGCAACATCGGCGGCGGTGCCTGCGGGCGCAAGCTTTGTGCTTGTACGCCGCAAAGGAGGTGTACGCCGCGGCCGCTGCCACACGGCTGCTCTGGCCTCAACATCGGCAAACAGCGAGCCGGTCACCAACGCCAGTATCGCGTTCACATCGGTCTCGGTGGGCTGGGGCAATGCGCGCGGCCCGGCATCGATCTCATCCACAGTAAAGCCAGCCGATACCGCTTCGTTCACCGGCCACAAGATTGCATTGTCCTGGTTGGGTCCGCTAAGACGTTTCGCAGCCGCGGCAACGCGCTCTGCCATGCGCATTGAAAGACCCAGATCGACTGCCATCGGAAATCGCCCTCGAGCCGCAAAAAGCGCACGGGTGAGAGGGTAGATGATCGCCGAGTTGATCAGGCCGGTGTTGGGTGGAAGCGCGTAGTGTGGCGTCACCAGATCGATCGACGCATTCAGTACCGCATCTGCCAGGCCGCGTAGCGCCAGCGGACTGAGAGAATTCGCGCCCGGACCCAGCATCAAGATTGCCCGTACATTGTGCTCGCGCGCAATCTCGTGTGCATGAACAAAATCGGCCGGCTTCAGCGTCCATGTCGTGCTCGATTGCGGAACCGGAATCACCCGCAACGGCGAGTTTGCATTCGCTGCATTCTCGTTCTGCGTGGCCACAATCAGAGTCTCGGCAGAAAATGCCTCCGTCAGATTTACCAGCACACCGTCGAATTCTTCCGCAGGCATGGCCGCAGCCAACACCAGCAAATTGGCTGGCGGATGATCCGCAACGGTAGCCTCGCTGGAAATGGAATTCGTAGTCGCCATCGGTCGAATGTGACACCAAAAGGTGAATCCTGGTTGATGTTTCTGCCGTTACAAAGCTAAGATGCCGCTAATCGGAATGCGGAGCCACTCGGGGCGATGGTTCAGCTCGTAAAGCACTTCGTACAGCGCCTTTTCAAGAAGATACGCCTCAAGTAGCACTTGCGCAGCCTTCGGTTCGGGCAGCAAGCCGGCGTTGCGCGTTGCCGTTTCGCCGTACGCCAATAAGAACTCCTCCGATGCGGCATTCTGCCAATGCTGTGCCCAGCCTGTCAAACTTTCGCGGTCCTTCTCATGCTCGTTCCCCGCTAGAGCCCGATCGACGGCAGTATACGCTGCATACGAAAATGACCGGATCATGCCGGCAACATCCTTCAGCGGAGACTGCTTGCGGCGCCGCTCTTCAATCGGCCTCGCAGGTTCGCCTTCAAAATCGATCACCACAAAATCGCCGCTCTTATCTGCCGCCGTCCCGGCCTCGGTTCTCGTGCGCAATGTCTGGCCCAGGTGGAAATCGCCATGAATTCTGATGCGCTGCCCTGTACCCTCAAGGTCCGTCACGGTGCGGGCTTTTGCTAAAAGCTCCGGCCTGCGGGCAATCAGCAAACCCGCTGCATCGCACGTTCTGTCGTCAAGCGTGGGCAGCTTCAGTTTCAGTGCGTCGAGTGTTGATTTAATCTGCTCTTCAATGCGCTCAGCGTCACGTGCCAGATCCTTCGCCGCCATTGGTTCCGGTACAAACGCCGGCAGGTCGGCCGAACTCGACAGCGCCAGGTGCATTTCCGCCGTGCGGCGTCCCAGCAGTGCGGCCGCGCCGAGTGTTGCCTCCGCGCCAGCCAGATCTCTGGGCACTGCTTGATGCGCCGCCTCAAATGTCAAACCTGGCGTAACCAGTGGCGCTGATTTACCGCTCGTGTCCCCAAGCCATGTCGAGATCTCATTCACGAACCACTGCCAGCCGTCAGCGTCGTTCGGCACCAGGCCTTGAAGCATCGCCACAGTGGTCTTTTCCGATCCCGGTGAACTGATTGATATCTCGCCAAAGAACGGTGGAATCCGATGGAAATGCGCGACCTCTGTAAGAAATCTGCCGATCTCAACATCGGGATTCTCTTCCGGCTGCAGACGCCTGAAGAGCTTCAGGAACAGCCGGTTGCCGTAGAGAATCGACGTGTTCGACTGTTCGGCCGATCCTACCCGAGACGGTAAAGTCTGCTCCTCCAACTCCGCGGTAAACGCGTTTGATGCGCGACCATCCAGCCGCCCATCCTCAGGAGCTTGGAAACCGGCTGATGGAGACTCGCGAGGCTGAAGACGTTGCGCATCCGACGACGGAATCGTTGATCTTTCGGTGCGGGGTGGTTCAGCCGCCTCTCCCGGTTGCGCAGAGAGCGAGACGGGTCCTCGAACTCCCGCGTCCTGTTGGCTCTCCGCCGAAGGCACAGCCTCCGGAGTTGCATTGGCCGCCGGTACTGCGAACGCCGACTGCGATGCGTCTGCATTTGCATTCCGCACCTCCAGCGTCGCGTTGTCGGCAATCTCCCGCAGCAATTCCAGATGTAGGTCGTGTCGATGCGCCGCATCGTACAAAATCGCCGGACCCATCGCCGTAGAAAGTTTTGCAATGATGCTCTGCGGCTGGCTTTGCGCAATCTCATCAAGCACATCTCTAGTCCCGATGCCAAGTGGGACCTGATATGTGTCTTGTGGCCCGCTGTCGTGGTACTTCACATCAAAGAAAAAGAGCGCAAGCGGAATCGCGTCAGCATCGCCGCTCGACGCATAACCACCGCGCCCGTCTTTGTCCAGCAGTGGCAGCTCGACCCAGTTGCGAACTTTCACTGACTCGATAACGCGCGCCTTGGCTCCAAACCAACGCCTCGATGGCAGCCAATCAATCAATGCCGGTTCCAGAATCGATGTGCCCGCGTAGCGAACTATATCAGTCCAATTTGCTGGCAGCAGCGGCAGCACCGCATGTGCTTCCACTTCCGGCGGAGCATCCTCCCGTGGAGCTTCGCTCTCCAACTCCGGCGGAAACTCATTAACAACGGCGGCGGGTTGCAGTTCAAGCCAGAGGAACGAATAAGGAGCAAGCGTCAGTGAGTACGGTTGATTTGTGATGGTAGGGAAGGGCACGTAACCAAGCATCTCCACAGGTTCAAAACCGGCGTAGTTGGCCAGATCGAGCGTGACCGGCTGCGCAAAACGGCTCAGATTGGCGACGCACAAAACCGTCTCGTGGAATCCGTCGCCGCGGTCAAGATCGCGCAGATAGGCAAGAATCTTTCGGTTTGAAGGATTCAGAAATGTCAACGTGCCGCGCCCGAATACCTGGAACAGCTTGCGCAGCGCAATCATGTTGTGCGTCCAGTGCAGCAGGCTTGACTGGTCGCTCAGTTGCGCTTCCACATTCACCACCTGGTATCCGTAAATAGGATCCATCACCACCGGCAGGTAAAGACGCGCTGGATCGCACTTCGAAAATCCGGCATTGCGGTCAGATGTCCATTGCATCGGCGTGCGCACGCCATTGCGGTCGCCTAGGTAAATGTTGTCGCCCATGCCGATCTCGTCACCGTAATAGAGAATCGGTGTACCCGGAAAACTTAGCAGCAGCGAATTCAACAGCTCAATGCGCCGGCGATTGTTATCCACCAGCGGCGCAAGCCGTCGACGGATGCCTACGTTGATGCGCATGCGCGGATCGGCTGAGTACGCAAAATACATGTAATCGCGTTCGTCATCCGTCACCATTTCGAGCGTCAATTCGTCATGGTTGCGCAGAAACAGTCCCCACTGGCAGTTATCGGGAATCGGCGGCGTCTGCGCCATGATGTCCGTAATGGGCAGCCGATCTTCTTGCCTCAGCGCCATATAAACGCGCGGCATAAGCGGAAAATGAAACGCCATGTGGCATTCATCGCCGTCACCAAAATAGGGGCGCACATCGGCAGGCCATTGGTTGGCCTCTGCCAAAATCAGCCTGTTGGCGTAATCCGCATCGATCGCGGCCCGCAGCTTGCGCACAATCGCGTGTGTTTCCGGAAGATTTTCGCAACTGGTCCCATCGCGCTCGCACAGGTAGGGAATCGCATCCATCCGCAACCCATCCACTCCCATATCCAGCCAGAAGCGCATTGCCTTCAAAATTTCTTCGAGGACCAGCGGATTTTCATAGTTCAAATCCGGCTGATGTGAGAAGAAACGGTGCCAGTAATAAGCTTTCGCTGTCTCGTCCCAGGTCCAGTTCGATTTTTCAGTGTCGGTAAAAATGATGCGCGCATCTTTGTACTTCTGGTCGGTGTTGGACCAGACGTACATATCGCGCTGCGGCGAACCCGCGGGCGCAAGCCGCGCCGCATTGAACCACGGGTGCTGATCGCTGGTATGGTTCACAACCAGCTCAATCATTACTTGTATCCCACGCTGATGCGCAGCATCAAGAAACGCTTTAAAGTCGCCCAGCGTTCCATACGAAGGATTAACGTCAACGTAGTTTGAAATGTCGTAGCCGTCGTCGCGCAGCGGCGAGGGGAAGAAGGGCAAAAGCCAGATGACCGTAATGCCCAGGTTCTGCAGATAATCAAGCCGCGAAAGCAGCCCTGGAAAATCGCCGATACCATCGTTATTTGAGTCGGCGAAAGCACGAACGTGCAGCTCGTAGATGATCGCATCCTTGTACCAGAGAGGATCAGTGGCGCTTGCAATTTTCTTCACGCTTTCAGTTCTCCAGTCGGGTTTCCGGAATTGATCCGCGCTATTGCAGGCGGGTTACGCGAAAGATGTGTGCTGGTTGAACACCCGGCCTTAGGGCCACGTAGTTGCGGTCCCGCCAGGTGTATTGAGCGCCGTTCAGCAGGTCCTCAACCAACAAGCTCTCGTTCGGAGAAAAGCCAAGGCGGTCAAGGTCGAGATTTGTCCAGCCCGTCTGCTCGTTGAAAGAATCAATGTTCACAACCACCAGGATCGTGTTCTCAAATCCCGCCGTCGCCTTCGAGTAGCAAATCAAGTTGGAGTTGTCGATCGAGTGAAAATGCAAGGCCGCGTTAGACTGCAGCGCGCGATTCTCGCGCCGGATGCGATTGAGCGCAGCGATCAGCGGAACCAGCGAGTCGGGCCTGTTTCTGTCGCGCTGCCGGATCTGATATTTCTCGCTGTCGAGATACTCCTCTGACTCGCTTCGACCTGCAGGCGGATTCGCCGGAGCATTCTCAGCCAGCTCATACGCCGGACCGTAGATGCCGTAATTCGACACCAGCGTCGCGGCCAGAATCAGCCGATGCATAAACGCAGGACGCCCGCCCTCCTGCAACGTCTTGTGCAGAATGTCCGGAGTATTCGGCCAAAAGTTCGGACGAAAGAAATCGCTCACCGGCGGCTGCGTGATCTCTTCCAGATAACTCTGCAACTCCGGCTTGGTGTTGCGCCACGTAAAGTACGTGTAGGACTGCGTAAACCCGAGCTTGGCCAGCCCATACATCACGTGCGGCCGCGTAAATGCTTCAGCCAGAAAAATAACATCGGGATATTTGTTCCGCAGCGTACTTAGGCACCACTCCCAGAACGGCAGCGCCTTCGTGTGCGGATTATCGACGCGGAAAACGCGCACTCCACGCTCAATCCAAAACTCAAAAACGGAATACAGTTCATCCCAAAGCCCGCGCCAGTCGGGCGTCTCAAAATTAAGTGGATAAATGTCCTGGTACTTCTTCGGAGGATTCTCCGCGTATTGAATTGACCCGTCCGGCCGCTTAACAAACCAGTCGGGATGATCCTTTACCCACGGATGATCGGGTGAGCACTGGAATGCAATGTCGAGTGCCACATCCACTCCTCGCGACCGCGCCGATTTCACCAGGCGATCGAAATCGGCAAACGTGCCCAGTTCCGGATGGATTGACTTGTGACCGCCGCAATCGCCTGCAACCTCGGCGCCCAGCGGCGCACAATTCACCGCGGCCCTATCGCCAATCGCCCATGGACTTCCCGGCGCACCCGGTGGCGCCACATTCGTATTGTTCGGCCCTTTGCGGAACGCGCGTCCAATGGGATGAATCGGTGGCAGGTACACAACGTCAAATCCCATTTCAGCAATCTCAGGTAATTGCTGTTCAACGTCCCCCAGCGTTCCGTGCTGGCCGGCAACTGGCGAGGCAGAACGCGGAAACAGTTCGTACCACGAAGAGAACCGCGCCCGCTCGCGATCCACCCACACCGGCAACTCATTCTTGTATCGCGTTGCATGCGCCAGATCGGGATAACTCGCCATCAGCCGCTGCAACTCTTCATCGCACGGGTTTTCGTAAAAGCTTCTACGTTCGCGTGCCAGCATTTCGAACTTCGCCGCAATCTCCACCAGGCGCTTGGCGTCTACACCTCGCGCCCGCAAGGCCGCTTCGCGAATCAGAATCGCGCCCGCAGCAAGCGCCAGTGCCACATCCTGCGCCGCCGCATTCTGCTCCGGAGCATTCAAACCTACTTGAAGGCCAGCTTGGTCATCGGGCATCGCTGCTGCAGAAGCATCGACAAGCTCAGGTTGAGTCTGCGCTGCGACGCGCTTCGCAAAATCGCCGGCCCACGTCGCAAAATGGTCCACCCAGCCCAGCACCGTAAAGCGCCATGCGCCAAGCTTGTCCGCAACAAAACTCGCTGTCCAAATATCGTTTCCCAACTCCCGCATGGGAACAAAACGCCACTCGGATTCGCTTTCATGCCGGTACAGCAAACGCGCAGCAACATGATCGTGACCGTCCGCAAAGATCGCCGCGTTCACCTCCACGTCATCGCCGGAAATGCGCCGAATCGGATAAGTGCCTGCATCGATTTGTGGAGTCACGTCCTCGATCATGACTCGCTGGCGACCATCGCGGGGCTTCATCGTTATCCCTCTCAAACCTGCAATACTGCCGCAGATTGGCGAAGTGCGGGCAGGCCGCGCACGAACGCCAATGGTACGCCAATTGGGGCAGCAGTATCTAGAGATGCGCGGAAGCGCACACGGGTTTGTTGCTGAAAAGCAGGGAAATGCCGCCTGAAGAAGGAAGTTTTTAGCAGACACGCCAGAAATTTGGGCCAAAATGAGGCGATCACCGTAACCCGCGTCATATCAGCATCTCAGAAGTTCACTTCCGAATCAGAGTTTCACTTATATCGATACAGCGTCACCCGCAGGATTGCCGGTCCCACATCTCGCAGTGAAACGCTGTTGCCCTGGCCCGTGTCATCGCCGCCCAGCGTGCGGCCTTTGTGCCACTCTCCGTTTACAAACTCGGCCCTCCTCCACAGTTCCAAGTCCCGCGCGAAAGCCTTGCGAATTCACGGCAAACGTAATCGTCACTCCACTGCCAGACATGTAAATCTCATCTGGTTTCGTCGCGACAAAAATTGCATTCGGCGTCCGAACAGTTGTGTCAGGCGCGTAGGTCGCTTCAGGCGGAAGAGGCCGCCTACCCGAATTCGGAGTAATGTTCAGCGTGTAATTGCCCACCCGGATGCGCTGTGATCGCGTCAGCTCTTCCAGCATCACGCCTGCCACCCGGCGCTTGGGCTCGTTCTCCAAAATCAGCGGCGCCAACTGCGATAGCGCATCATAAGCGCGCGCAAGCCCCCGATCTTCCCCGCCGTCAGCGCGATCCACTCCAAACGGCGAATACCCCATCGCATTGTGATTTCCAATTGCATAGAAGGCCTGTGCCGCGCCCTTCTCGCCGTCGGCCGCCTCCGGAACAAACAGCGGATTGCCCGCACGATCGTATTCCGCACACCACTTCTTGAATTCGAAATAAATGTCCGGCGCCAGAAAATCGATCTTCGGTCCACCCGCACGCCATATGTCAATAGAGTGCGCCAGCGGCCCGCCGCTGTTGTACTGCCCCGGAGCATAGCTCGGACGGATCAACGCTGCATTTACAAACATCGGCAAATCGAATTGCGCTTTGCCCGCTTCCGTCACCGTGTTGATGTAGCGCGCGTAATACCACGCCATGAACAGGTCTTCCGTCAACTCACCCTGTCCGAACACCGCCTCCCAATTGCCTGATGTTTTTGCCCCCGACGCTTCCCAACGCTCGCGCAACTCCGGGTGCAGCGTTTCCTTGTGGCGCAGCATGTAGTCCATCAGCTCCTTCGGAACCGGCTGCGCATACGCGGCATTCGCATCGGGAGAGTAGTCGCGCGCATCCGGTATCACGCCCACCTCGTTCTCCACCTGCACCATCAGCACCGTTCCAGTGTCGCCGTCGATCTCCTTTACCCGGCCCATCAAGGCTGCAAACGCCCGCGCATCCGCATCGCGATTGGCATTGCTGAAAGGCGAAAGACGCTCCGTGGCCGTGCCGTCCGCCAAATGCACCCTGGGGAACCGCGTGTAATCGCGCTTCACCCACTCGGGCATGTAACTCGACCACGTGTTCTTCCAGCTTCCAAACCAAAGAAACACCAGGTGGAGATTGTGTGCCCGCGCATCGCGGATCATCCCATCCACGAGCGTGGTATCAAACTTGCCTTCTGTGGGTTCAAGCAGTCCCCACGAAACAGGCGCAAGCACCGTGTTGAAATGCGACACCTCCAGCCGCGGCCACACATCTTTCATTGCCGCCAGGCTCGAGGAAGAATTGTTGTATACCTCTCCCCCAAGCACCAGGAACGGTTTCCCGTTCACAATCAGTTGCTGCACATCTCCCCGTTTTTCAAGATGAGGTGCAACGTACTCAGGTCTCTGTTGTGCATTCAATAAATTGGCAGTTCCCACAATCAGCAGCAACGAATAAGCGAGCTTTCCCAGCTTCATGTCAATCGATCTCCAGTTAGTCATCACAACGTCGAGTCATCAGCGAATCCGCACAGCCCTCGCTCGCACCAAAGTTTTCAGTCGCACCAACTATATAGATACAGCCCCGAACTACGCACAGCGCCCAACGCGCCCTCCATCCACGCCACAACCCGAGGGTGCCCCATTCCGGGGGACCCTCTGGGTCGGCGTTCTTTGCGTCAAGAGTGGGAAAGCAAGAACCACAAAAACGGCACTGTCATCAGGAGCGTAGCGAAAGATCTGCGGTTGCCTTTAAAAATTCACACGATCCATCAAGCGCTTCAGGTTCGCAGGCTCCCCTCACCGTTCCAGGGTGCTGTCGCCAATTGAGACATTTCCGGGTTGCGACCAACCGACAGGAACTCAGAAGAACGAATTCACAATTCAAAGAGTGCTAGGGACTGTGCGCAACTGTTGAGACTTACCCACATCACATTCCTGGATACTGGCCGACATTTCATTCCCTGCCTGTAGTCGATGAGCGCTTTGGCAACTAGTGTCAATCCAGAACCGTACCCGGCGACATGCGCGTGCAAGGTGCTAAGGACGATGGCGGGTGCCCGCACTTTCGGTTATGGAGACTTGGCCTGGGTTCCCCTCACGGCTGTACTGCCGAGGCGAACAGCCCATGACCCGTTTGAATGCCTTACCGAAGGCACTCTCCGATTCGTAGCCGAGAGAAAGCGCTATGGAAAGGATCGGTTCGGTAGAAGTCGTCAGCCGGTCTCCGGCAAGCAGCATGCGCCACCGCGTCAGATATTCCATCGGGCTTTCTCCGACCTTCTCCTTGAACTTAAGCGCGAAAATCGATCGTGACATTCCAACGTGCTGTGCGAGAGCATTCACGGTCCAGTCATTAGCTGGGTTGGCTTGCATCGACACAATCGCTGTTTTGAGCTGCGGGTCCGTGATCGCGTACAGCCAGCCAACGGCATCCTGCGAGGCTTTTGCCAGATGCACTCGAAGCGCCTGAACCAGCATCATGTAGGCAAGTTGCTGCACCAGGAACGAGCCGCCGAGCTTTTCTTCCCGCAGCTCGGCCCGTACCTGTTCGAGTGACCATCGCATCGCCGCTTTCTCGTCTTCAGCGTGCAGATGCACCACAGGCGGAAGAAAGCCCAGCAAAAGGTCGGCAGGGCCTCCACCCAGCACGAAGTGACCGCCCGCCAGCGTGCATGCGGGCTCTCCTTCGTAAAGGCCAGACAAACCGTTGTGAAGGGCGGCAATCAAAACATGAAGCTCTATAGGACGCGCCGAGGCATCGGTCGCCAGCGCGAAACTGCGACCACTGGGAAGGAGAAAACAATCGCCTTCCTGCAAAAACAGCGGCTCAGCGTCGGGAACAGTCAGCCAGCACGTTCCCGCGAGCACGGCATAGCATTTGATACCCTCATATTTTGGAAACAATATGGCTTGGTTGCCGCCCATATCAAAGCGGCCAGACAGATGACTCCGGGGCTTCAGCAACGAAAGAACGCTTGAGAGCGGGTCCATAAGACTCCCGGACGATCAGACCAGAACTTCGGAGTTTCAGTGTAATTCGAGGCCCCTTTCTTTTCATCTTTTGTTATGAAAGGCGCAGAACCAAAGCGCCACTCAGAATGAGAGGGAACTACAATGCGGGTATTCGTCACTGGTGCTACAGGGCTTCTTGGTTTTGCAATCGTCAACGAGTTGATCGCCGCAGGGCACCAGGTCACCGGCCTCGCCCGTTCCGACGCATCGGCAAAGAAGCTCACCGACGCCGGAGCTAAGGTCCTGCATGGCGATATCGAAGACCTCGAGGTTCTTCGCAACGGCGCAGCAAACGCAGACGGCGTAATTCACACAGCCTTTTACCACGAGATCTCGCATCTCCCGCTGAAAACACGCCTCAAAGTGTTTTTTGGCGGACTTCCGACAGGCATCGTTGACCGCTTTCTTAATGCCGCGCTGGACGCCGACCGGCGCGCACTGGAAACGATGGGCGATGTCCTGCGAGGGAGCGACCGGGCACTTGTGGGCACCTTCGGAACGATCGGATTGAGGCCGGGCACGGTCGCCATGGAAGATCAGTCCTACGATCCCTCCTCAGCGGGTGCGGCGCGAGGCGCGACGGAAGAGACGATGCGGAAACTGGCGTCCCAGGGTGTGCGTACCGCCATCGTCCGTATGCCACCAATCGTGCACGGCGAAAATGACCGCAATGGATTTGTCCCGTCGCTCATCAAGATCGCGCGGGAGAAAAATGAGTCGGCCTACATTGGCGACGGTGCGAACCGTTGGGGAGCCGTTCACAAGCTGGATGCAGCCCGGCTTTTTCGGCTGGTACTGGAGAAAGGTTCTGCCGGCACGGCTTACCACGCCGTAGCAGAACAGGGCATACCGTTTCGGAAGATCGCTCAGGCGATCGGGGAGACGCTGAAGGTACCGGTGGTCAGCAAAGCCCCGGCCGACGCCGCCAGGCAGTTTGGCTTTCTGGCTCCGTTCATTCCGGTGGACAATCCCGCTTCGAGCGTGCTGACGCAGGAGAGGATGGGATGGCAGCCCAGTCATCCTGACCTGTTCGCGGATCTTCAGCAAAGCGGTTATTTCCGTTCATAAATGAGTAAAATGCCGAGTGGCCTTCGGGCCACTTGCTTTCGGTTCTGTTAGGTCGGTTGGTGTTCGCTGATCTGTTGCGGCATGATCGTCAGCTGACAACAACAGTACGACCGGCCAATCGCCATTTAAGCCAGTAATTATCGAGAACTAATCAGCCGCAATCAGCGCTCCGGTCGGCAATCCCGTAATTGTGCTTTGTTGGGCGGTTGATCGTCGAGCTATCTCTTGGCATCAGCGATTTTTCAAGCAGCCAGAGAGTCTCAGCAGCAGCATCATGGGTGTCTTTTCTCCTTTCAGTGCATTTTCCGCCAGCATCTCCGCCACCCTGCGGGGCTCCAGTTTCCCCAGTTGCCCGGGTATTCGTTTCATCCGCCCGGCCCATTCCGCATCCACCTGCTTCTCAACCCCGATTTGCTTTCGCACGCGCCGCCCCGGCACCGTAGCGTTCTGGTCGCCCCGCTTCTTTCTGCCGTCCTCACCAACCGACATATCTAACCCCATCCAGCAAGTCAACCCGCTAACCTGCGAACTCGCTAACCTGCTAACCTGCTAACTCGCTAACTTGCTAACCTGCTAACTTGCTAACCTGCTAACTTGCTGCCCAGCTATCTGACCCTCAATCCCCGTTTCCTCAGCGCCTTTCTTAAATCCCGCCGCACAGCCCCATCCAGATCGATCCACTTCCCGATCGCTGTCACCTTTTTCTGTTCGTTTTCGCGTGCCATCACGCGGGCAGCATCACGCGCCTCCCTCTCGACTGCTGCCAAATCTGCCAGCGAGCCCTCCCGTGGCACCAGTGCATACACCAGTTCGCACCCGAGCGCCTCTGCCGCCCGTTTCAGGTTTGCCAGCACAATCCGTGACTCCTGCTCTACCTTCTCCAGCCGGTTGACCTCCTCCCTCCTCACACCCAGCCGTTTCGCCAGCACGTTCACCGGAATACCCGTAGCCTTCCGCACCGCCCGCAACCAGCCGCCCTGTGGCTCATCCTTCACCGCCTGTCGAGCTGCCCGGAACCCCAGCAAAGTCTCGTCCAGTCGCCTGCAAAGCTCCGTGTCCTGCCTGGTAACCCGCCGGGCTTTCATATGTCCGCCTTTTTTTGCCAGATAATTCCGCAAGATCTTCAAAGTAGTCACTTCAGCCTGCCGCATAGTCCCCACCTTCAATGGCCCAATTCGACCCCAACTAACCCCATGTACCCAATTTTTCCCGATTCAGGTGTGTTTATATGCAAACCTCAAGTGTGCCAATTTGGCAGTACCCGACGCCCATGCCCAAAAACCGAGCCAACGCCGCGAACCGTGCAAGCGAACCCGCAACCGCCAGAACTCGTAAACTTGTAAACTTGTAACCTCGTTCCCTCGTCACCGTTGTTCCCTGCTTTTCTTGCTCCCCTACGCGCTGTATGCTAACCTTGATTTTTGTGCCGCAGTACGTGCTGAGCGGGAGTGTGTCCAGGCACTAAGCGGTACGGTTTCAGACTTCCTGAAGTGGTTCGCCTGTGGTCAGGGCTGGCGTAGCTCAGCTGGTAGAGCATCTGATTTGTAATCAGAGGGTCGGGGGTTCAAATCCCTTCGCCAGCTCCACATACGGAACCAACAATGGACTCTGGGACAAAAAGTTTTCACCGGCGTATGGGGTAAGTAAGCGCCGGGCCTGTCCTCCGCGGCGATCCCACTGAGGTGCATGCTCCAAAATTCCGGACGCGTCCGGGCGGGGCTTAATGCGCTGAAGTGACTTCAATGCCGAGTACAGAGAAGCGGGTTTTTAAGGCCCCTGCGATAGCGTTTTCGCCGGGGTTTTTGGCTGTGCACAGGTGGCCGAGCGGTTAATGGCAGCAGACTGTAAATCTGCCGCTCCTTGGAGCTACGGAGGTTCGAATCCTCCCCTGTGCACCACTGGTTTTGAGGGATTGCAATGCGTGAAGAGCCTGGCCAAGTGGAGCTTTCCGGGGCCGGGAACAAGCGCACCGCGGAAGAGCTCCAGAGCAGCGGTTCTGAGCTGCGACGGAAGTTCTGGATAGCCCTCGGGTTGTACGGCGTGCTGGCTGCGCTGGCGTGGTTCACAATGGATGCCGGAAAGGTCCTGATTTGGGGCAAGCCGGTGGAACTCAGGCTGCTTCCGCTCATCATTATTGGCGGGCTGGCTCTGAGAACGGTTTTAGCCCTGCAGGCGGACAAAATCCGCCACAGCGGGGAGAAAGACAGCTAATAGCTCTCAGCTATCAGCTCTCAGCTTTGTCTTGCTGGTTCAAGCCGTTGCGGTTTGCCCCTGCAAAATCAAGCTGAAAGCTGATAGCTGAAAGCTGAAAGCTGCTTTCAGGGCTGATGTAGCTCAGTTGGTAGAGCACTCCCTTGGTAAGGGAGAGGTCACCAGTTCAATCCTGGTCATCAGCTCCAGAATTCAGCCGTTAGCTCTCAGCTATCAGCTTTCAGGTTGTGCCGCGGCAGGTTTAGCTGATGCGCCTGGCACAGGCAGAATGAAGCTGAGAGTTGAAGGCTAATCGCTAGTAGCTGTTTTTGGGCGGGAGTAACTCAGTGGTAGAGTCACAGCCTTCCAAGCTGTTGGTCGCGGGTTCGAGTCCCGTCTCCCGCTCCAGAGTTTTGAGCAGATTAATCGGTCGGAGTGAAGATCACGATGTTTGAGCAGGCAGCCATAGCGGTTCAGGATGAGCAGGCATACAACCAGCTTCATGCGCTGATCGATGCCGCATTCGATGCTCGGGACGTGGAAGTCTTCCTCAGCCGGGTAAAGCGCTCCGGCCTCCGGATCCGCGATTACGAAACGGCTCTGAAGAAGGGATTTCTGGGCAAGGAAGCGGTCCGGCTTTACGAAGCGCTTCCGGTTTCAGATCAGGGGCTGACCCGCGAGCGTTATCTCCGGCTGGTCGAAGCCGTCCCGGAAGAGCTGCGCCAAAGGTATTACAAGGCCTACGCGTATTACTGAGGGCTGAAAGCTGTTTTGAGGTTTTATGGGGCTGGAGCCGGACCGCCGGCGCCCCGAGTAGTAACGAGCAGTAGGAGCCAGGAAAGGGAGTCTGGGAGTTTTATGGCGAAGGAAAAATTTGATCGTTCGAAGCCGCACGTGAATGTGGGAACGATTGGTCACATTGACCACGGCAAGACGACTCTGACGGCGGCAATCACGAAGGTGCTTGCAAAGCACAACCCGAAGATTCAGTTCCGTTCATTTGATTCGATTGATAACGCGCCCGAAGAGCGTGAGCGCGGCATTACGATCGCGACGGCGCACGTTGAGTACGAGACCAAGAATCGTCACTACGCGCACGTGGACTGCCCGGGCCACGCCGACTACATCAAGAACATGATCACCGGCGCAGCGCAGATGGATGGCGCGATCCTGGTGGTGGCGGCAACCGACGGTCCGATGCCGCAGACCAAGGAACACGTTCTGCTGGCGCGCCAGGTAGGCGTGCCCTGCATCGTGGTGTTTCTGAACAAGTGCGACGCGGTAGACGATACCGAACTGATCGACCTGGTGGAGATGGAAGTGCGTGAGCTTCTGTCGAAGTACCAGTTCCCGGGCGACGATGCACCGGTGATCCGCGGATCGGCGCTGGGCGCATTGAACGGCGAGCCGCAGTGGGAAGCCAAGATCGACGAGCTGATGGACGCGGTGGACGCTTATGTGCCGCGGCCGGATCGCGCCGTGGATCTGCCCTTCCTGATGCCGATCGAAGATATTTTTTCGATCTCTGGACGTGGCACGGTGGTGACGGGCCGTATCGAGCGCGGCAAGGTGAAGGTTGGCGAGGATGTGGAGATCGTCGGCTTCCGCGAGACGCGCAAGAGCGTGTGCACGGGCGTTGAGATGTTCAAAAAGCAGCTGGACGAAGGCATGGCGGGCGACAACGCCGGCATCCTTCTGCGCGGCATTCCGAAGGAAGACGTGGAGCGCGGCATGGTGTTGGCCAAGCCTGCGTCGATCACGCCGCACACCCAGTTCAAGGGTACGGTGTACGTTCTGAGCAAGGAAGAAGGCGGCCGTCATACGCCGTTCTTCAAGGGCTACCGTCCGCAGTTCTACTTCCGCACGACGGACGTGACGGGCGTGGCGGAGCTGCCTGAGGGCGTAGAGATGGTGATGCCTGGCGACAACGTGGAACTGGTGGTGGAACTGATTACGCCGGTGGCGTTGGAAAAGGGCTTGCGGTTCGCGATCCGCGAAGGCGGCCGTACGGTAGGCGCCGGCACGGTGGCGGAGATTGTTAAGTAACAGAAGCAAGGGATAAGAGATCAGGGGTCAGGGGTCAAGTTCGGAGTCGAAGGCAGCACTCCGGCGAAGCGCAAATACTGAACCCTGATCCCCGAAACCTGAACCTTGGAAGGATTTTGAAATGCGGGAAATTGTGACATTGCAGTGCACTGAGTGCAAGGAACGGAATTACTCGACCACTAAGAACAAGAAGACGACCACTGGCCGTCTCGAGTTCAAGAAGTTCTGTAACCGTTGCCGCAAGCATCAGCCGCACAAGGAAACGAAGTAAAGAGAGCTTTCAGCTCTCAGCCGTCAGCTTTCAGCTTTTGCTTCGGGAAGATGAGATCTTCGGCTCTCCCGGCGCGAACTGAAAGCTAATAGCTGAAGGCTGATAGCTACAACACAGGGGCGTAAGCTCAATGGCTAAACTGTCGGTCTCCAAAACCGAACTTGGGGGTTCGAATCCCTCCGCCCCTGCCAGATATAGCAGGACATCAGGCGCTTTCAAATCAGAGCTCAATGCCGCCGAAATCGGCTCATAGGGATTTCTGAGACAATAGAGTTGAGAGCGGACCGCTGCAGATCGTTATAGGAATTGCGCCGGACAGAATGCCAGGCGCGAAGGATTATCTGTATGGCAACGAAAACGGCAATCGAAAGAGGCGATGATCGTTCTGGCGCCCTTTCTGGTTTCGGGGGCAATGCGATGGGTTGGTGGAATAACCTCACCAACTTTTTGACCGACGTTCGCGCGGAAATGCGCAAGGTCGTTGCGCCCTCACGTAAAGAAGTCCAGGTCACGACATCGGTCGTGATCGTCGCCGTGTTCTTATTCGGCCTGTTCTTCTTTGTAGTCGACTGGGTCTTCAACATCGGCGTTCACGAGTTGCTGACCAAACTGGGAGGATTGCAATAGCGGTGCAGTCCGGAAGCGAGAGCAGTATGGCAGAAGAGTTGGAACAATCCGCGCAGCCTGAGTCCCCTGCGGAGCCGCAGCCGGAGCGCAACGAGCGCTTCAAGTGGTACATCCTGCACGCTTACTCCGGATTCGAGCGCAAGGTGCGCGAGTCTATCGAGAGCCGCATTCAGGCTTTCGGACTCACTGACCGGGTTGGCCGGGTCATGATCCCTACCGAGCCCGTCACCGAGATCCTCAACGGCAAAAAGCGTACCGTGGAACGCGTGTTCCTGCCCGGCTATGTGCTGGTCGAGATGGATCTCGACAACCAGTTGTGGCACGTTCTGAAAGATACGCCCAAGGTTACCGGATTTCTGGGCACCGGCGACAAGCCTGTAGCACTCTCTGAAGAAGAAGTGAGTTCCATTCTCTTCCGCTCCGAGACGGCAAAGGACAAGCCGCGCATGAAAATCAAGTTTGAAAAGAACGAGCAGGTCCGCATTACAGACGGCCCGTTCGCCAACTTCAACGGTGTGGTCGACGAAATCAACGAAGATCGCGAGACCCTCAAAGTCATGGTCACCATCTTCGGGCGCTCGACGCCGGTGGAACTGGAGTTTGGCAAAGTCGAAAAGATTGAGTAGTTGGTTCAGCTTTTAGCTACTAGCTTCTAGCTTCTAGCCGGAACGCCGTCCTAGCGGGCACCGGTTAAAGCGAACGCTAAAGCACCAACACCAAAATTCAACAAGGAACTGACCAGCTGAAGGCTAGAAGCTAGGAGCTAGAGGCTGGTTCCGAAGGAACCAAAATGGCACCTCCGAAGAAAATTAACGGCTACGTCAAGCTGCAGATCGAAGCCGGAAAAGCAACACCAGCCCCCCCGGTCGGCCCCGCGCTAGGTCAGGCGCAGGTCAACATCATGGAGTTCTGCAAGCAGTTCAATGCGCGCACGCAGAACAAGGAAATGGCCGGGCTGATCATTCCGGTGGTCATCACTGTTTACGGGGACCGCACCTTCAGCTTCGTCACCAAGACTCCGCCCGCCGCCGTGCTGCTCAAGAAGGCCGCTGGCATCGAGAAGGGATCGGGCACGCCCAATAAGGAAAAGAAGGGCAAAGTGACCGAGAAGCAGGTCCGCGAAATCGCCACGCAGAAGATGCCCGACCTGAATGCGGCTTCAGTTGAATCCGCCATCAAGAGCATCAAAGGCACGGCCCGCTCCATGGGCATTGAAGTCGTCGGCTAACCCGCGTTCGCACATTCAGCAACAGCAAAAGCCCTCCCCAAGCGGGAGGGTTTTTGTAATTTGCTCGCGTAACGCTCCAGCCGCTATTGCTGTCCGGTCCTTGCCCAGGTTCAGCACCAGAATAATGCGAATCGAGAATGGCGCGAGCGATACCGCAAAATCCGTATTCAGGCCGATCGACGAAACCGGCCACGCTGGCTCGTTGGCTTCATTGTGGTCTGCATCCTGGACGCGGAATTCAAGCAAGAAAGGCCCTGCTTGAAATCGCTCTTGCGCGATACTCTCAGGCGCGATCCATCGAATTCTATGCTGGCGCTCATAGGCGCCTGAGCTGAGCAAAACGCTCGCGATCCAAAGAGACAAAGTCAACTTCACGGCATGCTCCGGAATTTATCTGCAGTACCTATGTAGCATTCAGCAAACATTCTGTCAAGAAGAATACTACATAGGTAGAAGGCGATGGAGAGGCAAGCTCGCGTTTAGATGCTTGTCCATCAAGGCCTCACCCGATCGAATCAATTGCGCGGAATTGATTCAATGCGGCACTGCGTCTAGAACCAGCGGCCAATGGTGAAGAACACTTTTCGGTGTCCAGCGTCTCCGATTGAAGCGCCGAACGTGACCACTCCAAGCGGCGTGTTGCCCACCAGGCCGACTGTTCCATCCTGGCGCAGAAACGCGCGCTGCTCCGGTGACCACACTTCGCCCGCTTCGTAGCTCACCATCCCATAGAGACCCTGCCCAAGCCCGGTGGGCAGTGCGGCGATGCGGTGCATATATCCGGCATTCGCGAGGTAGATATCGGTGCCGCGATACTCATCCATCGAGGCGGCCGACAGCCGCATGGGTCCGCCTAGCGTAAAGCGGAACGGCTGTGCGACGTTCTTGCGCAGATATGAGTTGACCACTCCACCAAAACTGACGATGTTCGTGTCCCGATATGAAAAGGTGCGATTGAAGTCGAGCATGACCACTGGCGCGTTGCTGCTTCCAACCGCGTGGTACATCGCTCCGCCCGACGCAGCCAGCCTGAAGCCGCTCGGCGAAATCGATCCGGACGCAGCCCTGTCGATGTTGACATGGAACAGTCCGGTTTGCGCGGTGCCGGCCACATAAGGCCCGCCACCCGAACCGGTACGCAATGCCCAGCGCGCATACAGAGCGCGCCACTCTGCCGACATTTGCAGCGAATTGCCGAAAGTGCGGCCCACCTCAAGACTGGCGACGAGGTTCTGCTGGAATCGTTCAGCCACCCGTTTCTGATTCGCCCAGATGTATACCGGCTGCCGAAGCACACCGGCGTGCGGCTCCAAAAAAAATCCTGACGGTGTCAGTAGCCGGTAGTACTCGAGTGCGAGCGAAGTTCGATAGCCCACCTCAGCCGTAGCGCGCCCTTCGGAACCAAAGCCGCCCAGGTTCTGATCCACGATGCGCAGGTTGATTTCTCCGCGGCTGATGTTCGATGTGGAAGTCGCAACCTCCGGGCCGATGATCAGGTACGGTGGCCCGATAGTGTCCTTCGTCAGGTTCACCAGGATTCCGGTGTCAGCGTTCGTTTTCGGAGTTCCGATCGCGGTTGAGCCCGCGGCCGCAGGCATGAAAGTCTCGTACGCTGCCGAATACCCGCCGTTCGCTTGAATCGGCTTGAGCGCGGCGCTTGTGGCGGCCGCTGTAATCGGTTTGCCCACCAGCGGCTTGAGATTGGCAACAACGGTTTCTGTAGCGCCGGCTGAGCCGCCTCTCACCAGAACATCGTGCAGCGAGCCGGGCTTTGGGTGAATTCTGGCCGTACGCGCAACAACGTAGGCGTTCCAATCCTGATCGTTCAAAGCGTACTTCAGCAGCGCCGCGCGATTCTGTTCCGCAGCGGCATATCCCGCCTTCATGATCTGCTCGCTCTTCGAATAATCTGTGGCGGTATATTCGTCGAGCGGCACTGAAACAACGAGGTTCGCAAGCGGCATTGCCAGCGTCACGTTCTGCTCGGTGCTGGCAACGAACGCCCGCTCGAGCACTCCCAGAATCGAGCTGGTATCTCCCGGCCGCAGCACATCGCTTTTCAAGTGGATAGCGATAACGATGTCCGCCTTCAGATCGCGCCGCACCACGTCCGTCGGCAAATTATTCAGAATGCCTCCATCTACCAGGAAATGCCCTTCGGAATTCTTTACCGGAGGAAAGACTCCGGGAATTGAGATGGAAGCGCGCACCGCAACCGGCAATGGGCCGCGCGAAAACGTGATGGTCTTCAGCGTCGTCAGGTCGGTAGCCACGCAGCGGAAGGGAATTGGCATGGTGTCGAAATCAAGCTCGTGGCTGTTATAGCTGGCCATATTGGTTGCCAGAAACTCGTTCACGCCGCCTTCCGTCACCAGTCCGTTGCGCGCATGCACACCGTGCCGTAGCCCCAACGTTAAAGACTGCGGAATCTCGTGGCGATCCTGGCGCCTGCGAAAGCTCAGTGCGTTGTACGGCGACTGCAGCGTGAACACATTCTTGAACGCTTCGCTGGCGCCCACGCGGCGCAGCTCCGCGGGCGTCATCCCTTCCGCATACAGGCCGCCCACCAAGGCTCCCATGCTGGTGCCCGCAAGCCGATCCACAGGAACATGGTTTTCCTCCATCCACTGCAGCACGCCGATATGCGCCAAACCGAGCGCGCCGCCGCCTTCAAGCGCCACGCCGATGACCGGCCGAGGCGCGGGCTCTGCAGCAGGCGAAGGCGCGTTTGTTGAGGGAGCACTCACAGGTTGCTGGGCGCGCACGCTCACAGCAAGCAGTGCGGCGGTCAAAAAGATGGCAGCAGTTTTCCAGCTCATCGGGAGCCTCCCGGCAAGTCACTTTGAGGGAATCGTTGTCTAAGAACCTAGCGCGTTTGAACCGAACGTGCAGTGATGTGAACAGACCGTACATCTGGCTGGCCGCCGGGCGAAATCGCAGACGGCTTCTCCCAAAAACACGAAAAGCCCCCTCTGAGGACAGAGAGAGCCTTTCTGCGTCCATTTGCAGACGCACGTTAGAGGTGGTGAGGCCAGGAGGCGCCCTACTTTGCCGGTGGTGCCGGCGTGAATATTTCGCGGCGGCTTGGCTCTGGCTTGGGCTTTGGTTTGGGTGCCTTCTTCGTTTCTTTCTTGCCTTTGTCTTTATTTCCCATGGCAAGAAGTTTGACACAAAAGCCGTGCCACGAAAAGTATGCGCCAGGGTAACCAGATGTACCGTTTCCGTTTGCAATTCTGCTGCCATTTCGTTATCATTCTTAAATGTGTCTGGGGGAGAACCCTGGACAGTCAATAGCACCACGGCTTTTGGACCTGTTCGAACCTGCGATTAGTTTTTCAGGGTCGCGGCGCGGTTCCAGGTTCCCTGCAAAGCGGGGCTGGCAAGAGCGGTGGGAGACGAGGAATGAATGGCCAAGAAATCCAGCAAGAATATTGCGAAGGCGCGTGCGGCTGTCACCAAGGTTGCGTATGCGCTGCCTGAGGCCGTCGGCCTGCTCAAGCAGGTTAAGTACGCCAAGTTCGATGAAACCGTTGATCTGACCATGCGCCTGGGCGTCGATACGCGCCACGCCGATCAGATGGTTCGCGGAACCGTGGTTCTGCCGCACGGACTCGGCAAGACCAAGACCGTTGCCGTGATCGCGTCGGGCGACCGCCAGAAGGAAGCCACCGAAGCCGGTGCCGACTTTGTGGGCGGCGAGGAGATGGTAGAGAAGATCCAGAAGGAAAACTGGACCGACTTCGACGCGCTGATTGCCACGCCGGACATGATGAAAGTTGTCGGTCGTCTTGGAAAAGTGCTCGGACCCAAGGGCCTGATGCCGAATCCGAAGACCGGCACCGTCACCATGGATGTGGCCTCTGCGGTCAAGGAAATCAAGGCCGGTAAAGTTGAGTTCCGTGCCGATAAGACAAGCCTGGTTCATGTGCCGGTGGGCAAGTTGAGCTTCGAACCGCAAAAGCTCATCGACAACGCCACCACCGTCATCACCTCGATCGTGCGCGCCAAGCCTTCGGCCGCCAAGGGCAAGTACATCAAGAGCGTCACGCTGAGCTCGACCATGGGCCCGGGCGTTCCGCTGGATTCGGCAGTAGCCGACGCGGCCGGCAAGCACTAAAGGCTAGCGGACAGTGGACAGCAGCCAGCGAACAGTGGCCGCGGGTTCAGCTTCAGTCCAGATTAATGGGTTTTGAGAGATCTAAGAGCAGGGATATGGGTCGCGGGCAGGTTCTGAAACTGTCCACTGTTCACTGACCACTGTCCACTGAGCGGAGCGCGACATGGCAATTTCGAAAGCAAAGAAGTCAGAGAAGATTCAGCAGCTGGCCGGCGAGCTCGAGGGCTCCACGACTGCGATTATCGGCACCTTCGCCAAGCTGACGGTGGCCAAGGATTACGAACTGCGCAAGGTCATCCGCGAAGCGGGTGGCAAGTATCGCGTGGTCAAAAACAAGTTGGCCGCCATTTCAGGCAAGGGCACGCAGGTTGAGGATGCGCTCAAGGGTTTGAAGGGCGTCAATTCGGTGGCCTTCACCTCCGGCGATCCTGTTGCGCTGGCCAAGGTATTCGCCAAGTGGGCCGGCGAGAACGCCGAGTTCCAGTTCAAGCTTGGCATTGTGGACGGCAAGCTGCTCGGCGTCGAGGAAGTCAAGGCGCTCGCGACCATGCCGGGCAAGGAAGAGCTCTACTCCAAGCTGCTGTACCTCATGCAGGCGCCGGCACAGCGTCTGGCGACGGTCATCAACGCCACCGGCCGCGATCTGGCCGTGGTGATTGGGCAGGGTGTGGAGAAGGAAAAGTTTGCCGCAGCGTAAGCCGCGGCGATAGGTTTTGCTCCTTTTGGTGGAATGCATATCGCTCAGTTCTTCCACCGAAAGAGCTAAGAGCTGACAGCTAATAGCTGAAAGCTGCATTTAAGGGTTTTGGCAGCAGGGCAGGCAGGAAGTGCGCGGGTCTGGCGCATCGGAAACTTTCGGTTTGGTTCGGCGGCCGGTGTACGAAGAATTTCAAACGGAATTGAATGGAGAAGAAAAATGGCGGATATCGCACAGTTGAAAGAGCAGATCGTTAGCCTGAGCCTGCTGGAAGCAGCAGCTCTCGTCAAGGAACTCGAAGAGACCCTTGGCGTGTCGGCTGCAGCAGCGGCCCCGGTCGCGGTTGCTGCCGGCGGCGGCGCTGCGGCCCCTGTGGTCGAGGAAAAGACGGAGTTCCAGGTCATCCTGAAGGACGCCGGCGCGAACAAGATCAACACCATCAAGGCAGTGCGCGAAGTTACCTCGCTCGGCCTGAAGGAAGCCAAGGACCTCGTGGACGGCGCTCCCAAGGCACTCAAGGAGAACGCTACCAAGGATGAGGCCGAGGCCATCAAGAAGAAGTTCGAAGGCGTCGCAACCGTCGAAATCAAGTAGTCTTTCGAGGGCTTGCAAGTCCAGCCGGGACGCGCTACGATAGTCGTTGCGCGTCTTTTCGGCCCATTTCGGCTTTTGTGCCGTTTGAGCCGGTGCTGGATGACGCGTTCTTTGGGCGCACACGTATCAAGAGATGGCACGCAAGCGTTCGTGGTTACAGGCGGAGCCAAGCCTGTTTCCGCGATACCGCGCGGTAATCAAGTGCCTTAGGGTCAATTGGTTGTCCGGAGCCAGGCCGGAGATCGGTTGACGAGGGTCAAGTGGCTGGCGAGCGAGCGGCAGAAGCGAATTTTGGGATCGGCGAATCAAGGGCTTGAGAATTCGGATGGGAGCACCGGCAGTGGGCCGCGCTCGTGAGGCATTGCGTCCTTACGGGCCTTTTGTGTCTCCCGCACACAGTAGAACAGGATTGAGCGTCAGAATTGCCCTGACCGCAGTATCTTCCCGGCGCGGAGTCATCCGCGCGAATCGCTTCTCCCGTTTGAGCGCAGTCTAGCGCAATTGCCGGAACAGCGGCAATGCCCGCCACCGAATCTTAACGCGACTCTGCATTGGAGCATACCTGGCGTAGTTTTCCCCGGAAGGGCCGAGGGGCAATCCCTGGACCTGCCGGTAGCGCATGGATGGCGACTGGAAATCTGCGGTTGCTCATCCTGTTTTTTCGATCGACTTACCGCAATAAGCCGGCGCCTCGAGACTCGGGTGCCGGTCCGGAAGCCTCGAAATTGGGGTGCCGGAGTCAAGGGTCTCAGGAGTGAACATGCCTAACGAGAAGCGCGCGATTCGCAGCCGGCTCGATTTTTCGAAGATTCCCACCGCAACGCAAATTCCTAACCTGATTGAAGTGCAGCGCAAAAGCTACGAACGCTTCCTGCAGATGGATAAGCTGCCCAACGAACGGGACGACTCGGGTTTGCAGTCGGTGTTTGTGTCCGTTTTCCCGATCGCTGATTTCCGCGGGATTTCGCAACTGGACTTCGTTGATTATTCGATCGGCAATTGGGAGTGCAAATGCGGCCACCTGAAAGGGCTGCATCACCTGCGTACGGCCTGCGTCCATTGCGGAGCAATGGTCATCACTGACCCGTTCCTGCCTGGCGACGTGCTCTGCCAGAAGTGCGGCACCTACAACAAGAACACGCCCGACTTCTGCAACAAGTGCGGCGACCCCGTCAGCTTGCAGCTCAAGTATGACCAGCAGGAGTGCGAAGAGCGCGGCATGACCTTCTCCGCGCCGCTCAAGGTTACGGTCCGCCTCACCATCTACGACAAGGATCCCGAGACCGGCAACAAGTCGATCAAGGACATCAAGGAGCAGGAAGTCTTCTTCGGCGATATTCCGCTCATGACGCCCAACGGCACATTCATTGTGAACGGCACTGAGCGCGTGATCGTTTCGCAGTTGCACCGCTCGCCCGGCGTCTTCTTTGAGACTGCCAACAACCGCACCTACTTCCTCGGCAAGATCATTCCTTACCGCGGCTCGTGGGTTGAGTTTGAGTACGACCAGAAGAACACTCTTTACGTTCGCATTGACCGCAAGCGCAAGTTCCTGGGCACCATCTTCCTGCGCGCCCTCGGCCTGCGTTCAAACGAAGATATTCTGAAGACCTTCTATACCGTCGATCGCGTTCAGATCGCCGACAGCAAACTGTTCTGGACGGTTCAACCGGATGCCAAGGCAAGCACGCATTTGGTCGGCGCCAAGCCCGCGCACGCCATTCTGCACAAGGGTGAGGAGATCGCTCACTCCGGCCGCAAGATTACCGCCCACACCATCAAGGCCATTCGCGCTGCCGGCATCGACAAGGTTGAAGTGGAAGCCGCCGAGCTCGATGGTGCTCTCACCGCAGCCGACATCGTGGATACCACTACCGGCGAAGTGATTGTTGAAGCGAATGCGGAGCTGACCGCCGATCGCCTGCACAAGGTGCTTTCGAGCGGCGCCACCAGCTTTGAGGTCTTCTTCCCGGATCGCGACGACGTGGGCAACATCATTACCAACACGTTGAAGCGCGACTCCGTGCACAAGCCGGAAGAGGCGCTCATCGAAATCTACCGCAAGCTGCGCCCGGGCGATCCGCCGACGCTCGACACCGCCACCGCGCTGTTTGAAGGCATGTTCTTCGATGCCCGCAAGTACGACTTCTCGCGCGTGGGCCGTTTGAAGTTCAACATCAAGCTGTACGAGAGCCAGGACGCAACTCACCTGGATCACCGTACGCTGACGCCGGAAGACTTCTACGCCACCATCCGCTACCTGCTCAAGCTGCGCAAGAACATCGGCGTTGTCGACGACATCGATCACCTTGGCAACCGCCGCGTCCGCGCGGTCGGCGAGCTGATGGAGAATCAGTTCCGCATCGGCCTCGTCCGCATGGAACGCGCCATCAAGGAAAAGATGAGCGTGTACCAGGAGCTGTCGACGGCCATGCCGCACGACCTCATCAACGCCAAGCCGGTCATGGCGGCTATCCGCGAGTTCTTTGGTTCTTCGCAGTTGTCGCAGTTCATGGACCAGACCAATCCGCTTTCGGAGATCACGCACAAGCGCCGTCTCTCCGCACTTGGACCGGGCGGCCTCTCGCGCGAGCGCGCCGGATTTGAAGTCCGCGACGTGCACCCCACGCACTACGGCCGTATCTGCCCGATTGAAACGCCTGAAGGTCCGAACATCGGCCTGATCAGCTCGCTCAGCTGCTTTGCGCGTATCAACGAGTACGGATTCATTGAGTCGCCTTACCGCAAGGTGAAGGACTCGCGCATCCTCGACTACATTGAAATCGTCAACGCCGGCGAAAGCAGTCTGCGCGTGGGCGACCACATCGAGAAGGACGAGGCCATCAAGCTGAATGCCCAGCTCAAGAAGGCCGGCAAGCGTTCCATCGATTACATCCCGTACAGCTTCTACCTGTCGGCATGGGAAGAGGACAAGCACACCATCGCCCAGGCCAACATCGAGTTCAACGACGAAGGCCAGATCACTGAAGACCTGGTCAACGCTCGCCGGCAGGGCAACTTTGTGCTGGTTAGCCGGACTGATGTCGATTACATCGACGTCAGCCCCAAGCAGCTCGTTTCGGTGGCCGCCTCATTGGTTCCGTTCCTCGAGCACGACGACGCCAACCGCGCGCTGATGGGCGCCAACATGCAGCGCCAGTCTGTGCCGCTGCTGGTGGCCGAAGCTCCGCTGGTGGGCACCGGCATGGAAGGCGTTACCGCGCGCGACTCGGGCGCCGTCATCCTGGCCAAGCGTAACGGCATCGTGGACTCGGTCGACTCCGAGCGCATCATCGTGCGCGTCGAAGGCGAGCATCATCCCACACAGTTGTCGCGTGAAGTCGGTTCGGATATTTACCAGCTCATCAAGTTCAAGCGCTCCAACCAGAACACCTGCATCAATCAGAAGCCGGTGGTTCGCGAAGGCGAGCGCGTGATCAAGGGACAGGTCATCGCCGACGGTCCCTGCACCGAGCAGGGCGAGCTGGCGCTGGGACGCAACGTGCTGGTGGCCTTCATGCCCTGGCGCGGTTACAACTTCGAAGACGCCATCCTCATCAGTGAAAAGCTGGTGCGCGAGGACTACTACACCTCGGTGCACATTGAGGAATTCGAAATCGAAGCCCGCGACACCAAGCTGGGACCTGAAGAAATTACGCGCGACATTCCCAACGTCAGCGAGCACGCGCTGCGCGATCTGGACGAGAGCGGCGTCATCCGCATCGGCGCCCAGATCAAGCACGGCGACATTCTGGTCGGCAAGGTAACGCCCAAAGGCGAAACCCAGCTCACTCCGGAAGAAAAGCTGTTGCGCGCCATCTTCGGTGAAAAGGCCGGCGACGTGCGCGATGCTTCGCTCACCTGCCCTCCGGGAATTGAAGGCACGGTGGTTGATGTGCGCATCTTCAGCCGCAAGGGCCAGGAAAAGGACGAGCGCGCCAAGCAGATCGAAACCGAATACATCGCCAAGCTCGAAAAGAACCTCGGCGACGAAATCCGCATTCTGACTGACGAGCGTTTGAAGCGGCTCGACGCCATTCTTGGTGGAAAGGAAGTGTTGTCCGATCTGCACGACGAGCGGACCAATAAGCGCCTGCTCACCAAGGGAGCCATTCTCGATCGCGACACCATCGAACGCATCTCGACCAAGAACCTCAAGCGCATCCGCTATAACGACAAGGATCCCCGCGTCAATGAGCAGATCGATGAGATCGAGGAGATGACCTCGCGGCAAATCGAAGTTCTGCGCAAGATCACCAATGAAAAGGTGGCCAAGCTGCAGAAGGGCGATGAGCTGCCTCCGGGCGTCATCAAGCTGGTCAAGGTCTACGTCGCCATGAAGCGCAAGCTTTCTGTCGGCGATAAGATGGCCGGACGTCACGGCAACAAGGGCGTTATCGCGCGCATTCTTCCTGAGGAAGATATGCCGTATCTGCCCGACGGAACGCCGGTTGAGATCGTGCTGAATCCGCTCGGCGTGCCTTCCCGTATGAACGTGGGTCAGATTCTTGAAACTCACCTCGGTTGGGCCGCGCATGCACTCGGCCAGAAGATCGCCGACCTCGTCAAGCTCAACTCGGCCGCCGATTCGGTTCGCGAAGTGGTCAAGAAAGAGTTTGCAGGAACGGCAACGCTGCGCCAGCTTCTTGAGCTCGATGATGAGATGCTGCTGCGCGTCGCTGCCGGTATGAAACGCGGCATCTGGTTTGGTACCGCGGTGTTCGACGGCGCACAGGAGAGCGAGATCAAGGCGCTGCTGGCTTCGGCCGGTTTGCCTTCTTCAGGTAAGACGGCGCTCTTTGACGGCATGACGGGTGAGCAGTTCGAGCAGCCGGTGACTGTGGGCTACATCTACATGCTCAAGCTCTCGCACCTGGTCGACGACAAGATCCACGCTCGTTCGATCGGACCGTACTCGCTCATCACGCAACAGCCGCTGGGCGGCAAGGCGCAGTTCGGTGGTCAGCGCTTCGGCGAAATGGAAGTATGGGCGCTTGAAGCTTATGGCGCTGCATACATCCTGCAGGAGTTGCTCACCGCCAAGTCCGACGACGTATACGGCCGCACCAAGATTTACGAGGCCATCGTCAAGGGCGAAGCGGCAATTGAGCCGGGCGTGCCTGAGTCGTTCAACGTTCTCATCCGCGAGCTGCAGTCGCTCTGCCTGGATGTTGAGTTGATCAAGCGCGCGGATCTCATCAAGAAGGTGCCGGTGCCGGAAGTAGCGGCGGTAGCCGACTAAAAGCAGCTCTCAGCTGTCAGCTTTCAGCCTTCAGGTCAATCGAAGGTGACGCTGGCAGCTGAAACAAAGCTGAGTCCGTTGTTAGCTGGAAGGCACTAAAGCAGCTCCAGCGCAGGAAAAGCTAAGAGCTGAAAGCTCAAGGCTAATAGCTGGTTTAAGGGGTTCTTCTTGAAAGCGGCAAACACCGCTACCCGGGAAGGAAGAACTCCAAAATGAGAATCCCGGGAGATACCGCGGCGGTTGCCTGAGGGCCCGCCAAGGAGGGTCGCCTTGTTCCGTTCGAACCCGTTTGAGCTTTCCAGTCCCATTACCGACTTCGATGCCATCCGTATCATGCTGGCGTCGCCAGAAAAGATTCGCAGCTGGTCGCACGGCGAAGTCACCAAGCCTGAGACCATCAACTACCGCACGTTCAAGCCGGAACGCGACGGCCTGTTCTGCGCCCGCATCTTCGGACCTGTGACCGATTGGGAGTGCCTGTGCGGCAAGTACAAGCGCATGAAGCACCGCGGCGTCATCTGCGACAAGTGCGGCGTCGAAGTCACCGTCAGCAAGGTGCGCCGCGAGCGCATGGGCCACATTGAGCTGGCTTCGCCCTGCTCGCATGTGTGGTTCTTCAAGGGCCTGCCTTCACGCATTGGCCACCTGCTCGATATCTCTCTGCGCGATCTTGAAAGCATTCTCTACTTTGAATCCTACGTCGTGGTCGATCCCGGTGACGCGCCGGTGCGCGAGCGCGAGATCATCAAGGACGAAACCAAATTCCGCGAGCTCGATCAGCAGTTCCGCCCCTCCGGCTTCAAGGCCATGATGGGCGCTGAAGCGATCAAGGAACTCCTCAAGCGCGTCAACATCGACGAGCTCGGAGTCGAACTGCGCGAGCGCATGAAGACCGAAACCTCTGCGCAGAAGAAGATCAAGTACGCGAAGCGTCTCAAGGTTGTCGAGGCCTTCCGTAAGTCGAGCAACAAGCCGCAGTGGATGATTCTCGACGTGCTGCCAGTCATTCCTCCAGAGCTGCGCCCACTGGTGCCGCTGGATGGCGGCCGCTTCGCCACCTCCGATCTGAACGATCTCTATCGCCGCGTCATCAACCGCAACAACCGGTTGAAGAAGCTGATGGACCTGCACGCGCCTGAAGTGATCGTGCGCAACGAAAAGCGCATGCTGCAGGAAGCCGTGGACGCGCTGTTCGACAACGGCCGTCGTGGCCGTGTTCTGAGGGGCGCCAACAACCGCCCGTTGAAGTCTCTTTCGGATACGCTCAAGGGCAAGCAGGGCCGCTTCCGTCAGAACCTGCTCGGCAAGCGCGTTGACTACTCCGGCCGCTCCGTCATTGTGGTCGGTCCCGAACTCAAGCTGCACCAGTGCGGTCTGCCGAAGAAGATGGCGCTCGAGCTGTTCAAGCCGTTCATCTATCACCGCCTTGAGCAGACCGGCCAGTGCACCACCATCAAGCAGGCCAAGGAAATGGTGGAGATGCAGGAACCGGTGGTCTGGGACATTCTTGAAGAAGTCATCAAGGATCACCCGGTACTGCTGAACCGCGCTCCAACGCTGCACCGCCTCGGCATTCAGGCGTTTGAGCCGGTTCTGGTGGAAGGCAAGGCCATCAAGATTCACCCGCTGGTCTGCACCGCATTCAACGCCGACTTTGACGGCGACCAGATGGCTGTGCACATTCCGCTGTCGCCTGAAGCGCAGATTGAAGCGTCGGTGCTCATGCTCGCGTCGCACAACATTCTGTCGCCGGCCTCCGGTCACCCGATTACGGTGCCCACGCAGGACATGGTGCTTGGCCTCTATTACCTCACCAAGGCCAAGAAGGGCGCCAAGGGCGAAGGACGCACATTCGCGAACACTGAAGAGATCCTGATGGCGCTTGAAGCCGGCGAAGTCGAAACACTCTCGCCGATTCGCCTGCGCTATACCGGCAAGGTCCTCGACATGACCACCGCCTACGACGATCAGGACCTGATCCACACCGACCCTGTCGAGTTCAACAAGGAATACATCAACACCACCGTAGGCCGCGCTATCCTGAACGATTCGCTGCCTGCGGGCATGCCCTATATCAACACCCTCCTAAAGAAGAAGGGTATCGGACAGCTGGTCAACTACTGCAACCAGAACCTCGGCCTTGAAGTCACCGTCGGCATGCTCGACCGCATCAAGTCACTCGGGTTCAATTTTGCCACTCGCTCCGGTCTGTCTGTCGGTCTCGACGACATGGTCATTCCGGCCAGCAAGTACACCGTGGTCGAAGAAGCTGATCGCAAGGTAATCGAAGTCCAGAAGCAGTACATGGACGGCGCCATCACCAACGGCGAGCGGTCGAACAAGGTCATCCAGATGTGGTCTGCCGTAACCGACAAGGTTGCGGACGAGATGTTCGGAAACATGAAGCGCGCAGACGAAGAAGGCTCCATGAACCCGATCTACATCATGGCCGACTCCGGCGCCCGCGGTTCAAAGCAGCAGATTCGTCAGCTCTCCGGTATGCGCGGACTGATGGCCAAGCCCTCGGGCGAAGTCATCGAGACGCCCATCACGGCGAACTTCCGTGAAGGCCTCACCGTGCTGGAGTACTTCATCTCGACGCACGGCGCACGTAAGGGCCTAGCCGATACCGCACTCAAGACCGCGGACTCCGGCTACCTGACCCGCCGCCTTGTTGACGTGGCGCAAGACGTCATCGTCACCGAGTACGATTGCGGCACCATGGAAGGCATTTACGTAGGATCCATCGTCGAGTCCGGCGAGATCATCGAGGAACTGCGTGACCGAATCATCGGCCGCGTATCGCTCGAGCGCATCAAGGACTACGACGGCAACATCGTTGTAGACGTCAACCAGCAGATCGATGAAGACATCGCGTCGGCCATTCAGGGTGCGGGTGTTGAGCGCGTCAAGATCCGTTCGGTGCTCACCTGCGAATCCCGGCGCGGCGTTTGCGGGCTGTGCTACGGCCGCAACCTCGGCTCGGGCCGCATGGTCGAACTCGGCGAAACGGTCGGTGTCATTGCGGCGCAGTCCATCGGCGAGCCCGGCACGCAGCTCACCATGCGTACCTTCCACGTGGGCGGCACGGCCAGCCGTGTGCAGGACAAGTCCCGCCTCGATGCCAAGAACAACGGCTTCGTGCGCTTCATCAACCTCAACTATGTTGAGAGCAAGGACGGCACGCTGGTCGCAATGAACCGCTCCGGTTCGGTAGCCGTGGTTGACGAGCGCGGACGTGAAAAGGAGCGCTACCAGGTTGTGTACGGCGCGCGCCTTCGCGTCAAGGACGGCGAGCAGGTAAAGCTCGGCCAGTTGCTGGCTGAGTGGGATCCCTACACCTACGCCATCCTGACCGAAATCGGCGGCGCAGTGCAGTTCAAGGATCTGCAGGAAGGCATCACGCTCAACGAAGAAGTCGACGAAGTTACCGGCCTCTCGCGTTGGGTTGTGGCCGACTCGCCCGATGAAAAGCGGCAGCCTGCCTTCGTGGTCAAGAACGCCAAGGCCCACAAGCGCTATCTGCTGCCTCGCGGCGCTCACCTCATGATCCAGGACGGCGACGAAGTCGGTCCCGGCGATGTGCTTGCCAAGATTCCCAAGGAAAGCACCCGCACCAAGGACATCACCGGCGGTCTGCCTCGTGTGGTGGAACTGTTTGAAGCGCGCAAGCCCCGCGAAACAGCCATCATCTCCGAGATCGATGGTGTGGTTCGCTTCGGCGAAGTCAGCAAGGGTCAGCGCAAGATCTACGTCACTGCCGACAACGGCGACGAGAAGGAATACTCGGTGCCGCGCGGTATTCACGTCAACGTGCAGGAAGGCGAACGCCTTCGCGCCGGCGACCCGCTCATGGACGGTCCTTTGAACCCGCACGATATTCTCAACGTGCTGGGCGAAAAGGAATTGCAGGGCTACCTGGTGAACGAAATCCAGGAAGTCTACCGACTCCAGGGCGTGGCCATCAGCGACAAGCACATTGAAGTGATCGTGCGCCAGATGCTGCGCTGGGTGCGCATCGATGAAGTGGGCGACACCAACTTCCTGCTCGAGCAGCAAGTTGACCGCTTCCGCTTCCGCGAAGAAAACGAGCGCGTGCTCAACGCCGGAGGCCGTCCGGCCATCGGACGTCCGCTGCTGCTGGGCATCACCAAGGCCTCGCTTTCTACCGACAGCTTCATCTCGGCAGCCAGCTTCCAGGAGACGACCCGTGTTCTCACTGAAGCCAGCATCAACGGCGCGATCGATAACCTGCGCGGACTCAAGGAGAACGTGATCGTCGGACGCCTCATCCCCGCCGGCACGGGCCTCGAGTACTACCGCAACGTTCAGCTCTCACCCGAGCTCGAAGAAGCGGCAGCCCGCGTACAGCAGGAAGTGCACGCGGAAATCGAAGCCGCCGAGCGCGAACTGGAGCTCATGCGCCAGGAAGGCGAAGCGGAAGAGATGGCGGCAGAGTAATCACCGCATAGTGCTCCATCAAAACGGAAAGGCCCGGCGCGACAAGCTGGGCCTTTTCTTATTCCCTCACAAACTTCAATCGCGCGACTTCGCAACCGTTTGTGTATTGCCGATGGCGGCCATTCCGCTCCCCCCAAGTTTTTGGCGTTTCTTTTTATACATCGCCGCGTCGGCAATGCTCATCAGTGCATCGTCGGTCACGCCATCTGAGGGAAAGATTGCAATCCCAACACTCGCAGAGCCGTGCACCGCGTGATCTGCCACCATGAACCGTTCGTCGAAGCAGCGTTCCAGCCGATGTGCGATTTCTTCTGCCTCGCTGCAGTTGTGGAGTACCGGAACCAGCACTCCGAACTCATCGCCGCCGAGGCGGGCAAGCATGTCGCCGGGCCGTAGCTGGTGCTTCATCCGCTTCGCTGCCTTCTGCAAATACACGTCGCCTGCCTGATGCCCATATTGATCGTTCACCTGTTTGAAATCGTTCAGGTCAATGTAGATCAGGCCGAACATTCCAGCCGTGCGGTGACTTCTATCGATCAGTTTCTTCAGGTGCTTTTCAAATGCGAACCGGTTTTGAATTTTGGTCAGCATGTCGATTTCCGACCGATGTACCAGGTCAGAGTGCAGCCGCGATGTCTCGATGGCCAACTTGGCAAGTGCTGCTGCCGCGGTCAGAGCCTTTGCTTCTTCGTTGCGCGGCTTTGTGTGCGCGTCAAAGGCCGAGTTAATAGAACCCAGATAATGTCCCGAGTGAGTCGCGATGGGGATCTCGACAGTGCGTAGACCGCTCGTATTCAGATCCGTCGGGCAATTCCCCAGTGTCGGTCCATCCGAGAGTCTGCACCAGCACGGTGCGCCCTTCATGCTCATGGAGCCAAGCTCTGTAACCCTTTCCAGGATCTCCGTGAGAGGCCGGGAGCGGTTGATGTCTTCAAGGATTTCCCCACGCCGCTGTGAAAGGTAGCCAAGCTCAGCCACCTGCCGGCGCATCTTGTGGCCCACCCACAATGCCCTAGCGCCAAACGCAAGCATTCCAAGCAGCAAAATCACCGCCACTCTGGTCATATTGCGCATTGTCAAAATCGAGGGCAGGGCAATCACTTCAAGATCGTTCGTCGATCGAATTAGGACATTGAACGGTACATCACGGGCAAATGGATTGGCGTCGTCGGTAACGCAAATGCCGGTAGCGCGAATCCTGGAGCCAGCAGCGATTTCTTTTCAGCGGAGGCAGAGCATCTGTCGCCACCCTATGCGAGTAGATGACGCTGAACACCTGGCCGTCAGCGCGCACTATATATTCGTCCTGGGATCGCTCCCGCGTCTCCGTCACAACTTCGCCATCGATCGACACGAGATCGTAGATGTGCTTGCTTGCTCGAAGGTCTTGCGAGTTTACCCGAGCGGGATTAATGGGGTCTGCAACTCCAGTGTCTTGAATTTCGCTTCCAGTTAGCACCAGGAATCCGTTGTTCACGTCTGGGAAGCCCGTCACTTGTGCCCAGTCGCCGATGTGTACTGGCCCAAGGCTCTGTGTCTTCACCAAGAGGCTCTTGTCTCCGCTTTGCAATACGAGTGCCGCTCCGGGCTCGAAGTACGTCACCGTGCCAACCACACGCACTCGCCTTGTCCTTTGCTTCACGTTGGAACCGCTCAGAACCTGATCCATCGGTGTGGGCGGCAACAGCCAGGGGTTCACTGCGGCCGGTTTGATCACCTTCACCTTTGTCAGACTTTCTACGCGGAGCACGATCCCGGTTAGTTGCATCTTTCCGTCGAACTTGCCCCCATCGACGCCCGTGATCTCAACCTCGGTGTCCGGCAAATGTTTCAGCGCCTCAGGGTCGGCGCTTTTTACCTCTGCCTCAACATATCCTCCATCGGTAAGCACCTTTAGCAGCCCGATTGACTTTTCCGTCCCCCAAGATCGCTTCGTGTCGGCGGCATGCACTACCCCGCGAACGGTGACCATCTCTGAGTCAAACTGCCCACGGATCAACTGCTCAAAACTTGCCCGAACGGGTTTGGGGAGCACGCCGTGGCCAATCACGGTAATGTCGTTGCTGACGACATTCACCTGGAAACCCATGTGAGTGGTCCCTTTGATCCGAACGCGGTCGCCCGGAGTCAGGTTTTGGCTCGTTGAGGTCTCTATGAAAATTCCTGCGTTGCCATCTTGCACAAACAAGTCGTGCACTTCAGGTCGGAAGTAGGTCACTGTGGCTTCAAACACAACCGGACGGCCCCGATCGGCCTCGGCGCGCGAAAGGGAACGAATGTCCCGCACAGTTGTATTGATCGCGGGCACACTTGCCCACGCCATTGAAAAACTGGCCAACGCCACGACAAATCGTAAAACGAGTCTCTTCATTTGAATCCCGGGGGGTCAATACTTGTCGCCCCAATGTTTCTTGCTTCCGGTTCTGTTTGTACAAACCTTTGGAAAAGGAGAAGTCTATGCGCAAATGGCGCATAGATAAAGAACTACCTCTAATCGGTATAGCTCGATTCTCACCTCAGATAGGGATTGATTAAATAGCACTTTAGGAGTGGATCTGCCACTTTTGCACAGCCTGCGAATGGAACTAAAGGTTTACATGACAATAACATGGAGTACGCTTCAGAATTGGGTCCACACCGGCTTCGCTCAATGAGGGCCGTCCAATGACAAATGAAACCGCAAACTCGCCAGCTTCTTCGACATACTCTCACGGCGGCGCACAGGCACTGCCCACCCGCCAGATCCGCGTTCTCGGGGTTCCTCTCGATCTGGGAGCGAGCCGACGCGGCGTCGATATGGGGCCCTCCGCCATGCGTGTCGCTGGCCTCGAGGCACGACTTGAGGCACTTGGACATCAGGTGACAGACGGCGGCAATATCCGCGTCGAAATTGCGGAAACACAAGCATCCGGCAGTAGCAATGCGCATTACCTGGTTGAGATCACTGAGACCTGCACTCGCACAGCCGAAGCCGTCTTCGAAACGCTTCAGGCAGGACTCACCCCATTGCTGCTCGGAGGCGATCACTCCCTCGCCGCGGGCTCGGTTTCCGGTGCGGCCCACTTCTACCGGCAACGCAATCAAAAGATTGGCTTGGTTTGGTTTGACGCTCACAGCGATATCAACACTCCGCAAACATCGCCCTCGGGCAACGTGCACGGCATGCCGCTGGCAGCGCTGCTCGGCCTGGGGCCAGAGCCTCTGGCCAACCTCTACGGGTACGCACCGAAAATCGCCGCGGAAAACACCGTACTCATCGGCATTCGCGACATTGACTCTGCGGAACGAGACAACATTCGCCGCGCCGGCATCTCGCATGTCTACACCATGCGGGACATTGACGAGCGCGGCATGCGCGCCGTGATGGAAGATGCCCTCAGTGCGGCCGGCGCCGGCGCCGCCGGATATCACGTTTCGCTCGACATGGATTGGATCGACCCTGAAGATGCGCCCGGAGTCGGGACTCCGGTGCGCGGCGGAGCTACCTATCGTGAGGCGCATCTCGCCATGGAGATTCTTGCCGACCACAGCGGCCTGCTCAGTTTCGAACTCGTTGAAGTGAATCCAGTCATCGACGAACACAATCGCACCGCTGATCTCGCCGTGGAGCTGGCCTGCTCGGCATTTGGGAAGAAGATACTTTGATCGTTCTAAACTGGAAAGTGGTTGCAGGCGCAATGCCCGGCCGGAATAGAAGAGGGAAATGGGAAAAAGACTGCGTGTAGGAATTCTCTTTGGCGGACGCAGCGGCGAACATGAAGTCTCGCTGCTCTCCGCCGCATCGGTTCTCAAATCCATCGATCGCGAAAAGTTCGACGTCGTGCCCATCGGCATCACTAAGGAAGGCCGCTGGCTGGCCGCTGCCGAGGCACACGACTTGCTTGAAGGAAACGACGGCGAAGCCGCACAAAAGCTGCGCGCGGGCGATCCGGAGACCACGCCCGGGGCCAAGCTGCTGCACGAAGGCATCCCCACCCTCATGGCGCCGGAACCGGGCCGCTCCGCGGTGCTCGAGCATGCGCAGGGCCGCGACGGCAAGCCCCTCGACGTCGTGTTCCCCGTCCTGCATGGAACGTTCGGAGAAGACGGCACCATTCAGGGGCTCTTCGAACTCGCCGGTATCGCCTACGTCGGCTCCGGCGTGCTGGGCTCTGCGGCAGGCATGGACAAGGACGTGATGAAGCGCCTCTTCGCGCAGGCCGGTCTGCCGATCGTCAAACATGTTACGGTGCTCCGCGCGGATTGGGAGAGCTCACCACGCAAAAGCATCGCAAAGATTGAGGCCGCGCTCAAGTACCCGCTCTTCATCAAACCGGCGAACCTCGGCTCCTCCGTTGGCATCAGCAAAGCGCACAATCGCAAGGAGCTCGGACCCGCACTTACGCTCGCCTCACGCTATGACCGCAAACTGGTCATCGAAGTCGGTGTCGGCGGCAAAGAATCGCGCGCCCGCGAACTCGAAGTCGCCGTGCTCGGCAACGATTCGCCCAAGGCCAGCGTGGTCGGCGAAATCATCCCCGGCAAAGAATTTTACGACTACGAGGCCAAATACCTGTCTGAAGGTTCGGTTCCAGTAGTTCCAGCCAAACTCACCCGCGCCCAGTCCAAACAGGTGCGTGAAATGGCCGTCGCGGCGTTCCGCGCCTGCGATCTCTCCGGCCTGGCCCGCGTCGACTTCCTGATGGAACCCGGCGGCAAGCAGCGCATCTTCTTGAACGAGGTCAATACCATGCCCGGGTTCACGCGCATCAGCATGTACCCCAAGCTCTGGGAGGCAACCGGCGTAACTTACCGCAGCCTGATCACCAACCTTATCGAGCTGGCCCTGGAACGCTTCGCGGAGAAGAGCCGCACGACCTACAGCCGCGATTGAGGCTAAAGGTTATGGGCACGCAAAAAGCAGGACCGCAGTGGAATTCGCTAACCTGCTAACTCGCAATCGCCGCGTGAGCGGCGCTAACTTGCTGTTCTTGAAAGGGCAGGGAACAGAAGAGGTTAGCGTGGTGTCTAACTAGGAGGGGATGTATCCTGAAAGAAAAGCGCCTCGGGGAATCTGATCCCTGATCCTTGCTTTTGAGGACTTAGTTCGATGACGCTTCTCGATGCACCGAAGTTCGACGAGGTACGTGACCGCCGAAATCGCATCATTTTGTTCGGCTCAGCCGGTTCCATACTCGTGCTGATTGTGGCTTTCTGGCTGGTGGCCGGTCATCCCGTCGATTGGCCCTGGTATTGGCTCAACCATATGCGCGCCAGGAATACCGCCAACCAATTCCTCACCGCCGTCGAAAAGGATGACCTGCCGAAGGCCTACGGCATCTGGATGCACGACCCCAACTGGCAGCAGCACGCAGCCAAATTCTCTTCCTACCCCTTCAAGCGTTTTCAGGATGACTGGAGCCGCACCAGCCCCGACAACGAGTACGGAATCATCCAGAGCCACAGAATCGTCGTCGCCCACCAATACGGCAACATCGTGCTCATGGCCATTCTCATCAACGGACGGAAGAGCGATGCGTTGAACCTGACCTACGATCCAAAAACGCACACGCTCAACTTCTCTCCGCCCGATATGGAGATCAACCCCGAATTCTACAGATAGTTGCACGCGGCCTTGCGACAGAGGACGTGAGTTCTTCCACCGCATCAGGGTGCCCCGGAGTCCGGATTTTCGGACCCGGGAGAGCACAAACGTTTGTCGGAAATCCGGTGCCTGCCTACGCGCCCGTCACCTCTGCCAGCGTCTTCTCCAAGCTCGCCGCATCTTCCACGTTCGTAGTCTTCAGCGCCGCATCGATCTGTTTCAGCAGCCCGCACAGCACCTTCCCCGGACCAACCTCGATGTAAATGTCCGCGCCGGCCGACTTCAGCGACTGCACGCAATCCACCCAGCGCACAGCGCCGGTCACCTGGCGCGTCAACACGTCACGCGCATTTGCAGCGGTGGTAACAATTCCGCCCGTCACATTCGCAGCCACCGGAATGCGAGGATCGGAAACCTGCAGCGCGGCCAGCACGCGCGCCACTTCTTCCTGCGCCGGCTGCATCAGTGCGCAATGGAACGGAGCACTCACCGGAAGCATCACGGCGCGCCGCGCGCCTTTAGCCTTGGCGATTACAGAGGCCTTCTCCACCGCTGCTAACGGCTCCTGAAATCACCGTCTGCCCCGGCGAGTTCAAGTTTGCCGCCTGCACTACCTGTCCCGTCTCGGCTGCGGCCTCCGCACAAGCCTCGGCCACCTGCGCCGGATCCAGTTGCAGCACTGCTGCCATAGCACCCTGTCCCGCTGGAACAGCAATCTGCATCGCGCGGCCGCGGGCCTTCACAGAGCGCACCGCATCGGCAAAGCTCAACGTTCCGGCAATCACGTGTGCAGACCACTCACCCAGTGAGTGACCCGCCGCCAGCGCCGGTTCCACGCCATGCTCCGCCAGCACCCGCGCCGCCGCCACGCTCACCGTCATAATTGCCGGCTGGGTGTTCTCGGTCAGGCGCAAGTCCTCTTCCGGACCCTCAAAACACAGCTTAGAAAGTGAAAAGCCGAGCGCCTCATCGGCCTCGGCAAAGGTCTGCGCTGCAATGGTAAAACGCTCAGCTAGCTCGCGGCCCATGCCAACCGCCTGCGAGCCCTGCCCCGGAAACAAAAACGCAATCTTAGTGGACATTTAAATCTATTTTATTGGCTCAATGCCCAAGGACCGAACCCCAGAGTCCCACACCCTGAAGCAGGGAGTCACTCTGACACCTGACCCCTGAAACCTGACACCTGCGTTATCAATTCCACCGCTTCTTATCGTCCTGATCTTCGTCGATCAGCCGGCCATTGCCGTCAAAGCGAACCGTGCGCCCCTGCTTGTGCATGTAGACCTCAAATTTGCGTGCAGCCCGGCGCCGCTTCCAGCGGTAATAGGCGTTGCGCAGGGCGTACCAGCGCTCGCTCAGCATGAACGACAGCCCCTTGCGCGGAGCCATGCGCACATAGAGCCAACCAGCCAGTGCGCCGCCCAGTTGGGCAAAAGCGTACATCCGCTGCTGGCCAAACAGCATGGCCACGGCAATCAGCCCATAGATAACAGCCATGTACTTGGCCTTAATGCCAATCGCGAAAAACAGCAGAAACTCCATGTCGCCGTACAGCGTGCCGATCGCCACCAGCATGCCGAAGATGCCGCCGAAGCACCCGTACAGCGCAACCGGCATAAGTCCGTAACCCAGCGGAGCGCTGCACACGTAGATCACCAGCGCGGCGGCCGCCGTCCCCAGCACGGAAGTGGCATACAGCCCGTTTACCCACGCCGAGCTGTGCATGTTCTCAAGAAAACCAGCCAGAAACCACAATGAGAGCAGCTCGAACAGAGTGCCCACAATTCCCACGTGGATAAAGCTGTACGTCAACGGCTGCCACAGCAATCCGTGAAAGAACGACGCGGGATCGAGCGTAAGCAGTCGCGCAATCTCGTTGGCCGTTTCGACCGACATCAGCTGCCAGAGCAGTAGCGCAAAGTAAGCGCCAAGATTGACGAAGACCAGGGAGCGCGTGGCGCCTCTGAATTCTGGGAAGGAGAACGGGCTGGAGCCAATCCTGCGCATGGAGTCCTCAGATTAAACGGTAAGAGGGTCCGGTGTCATGGGCCCGTTAAGGAACCACTACCAGGCTTCGATGCCCATCGGCATCGACCGCGCGCACGCCAAAGACAACGTTGTCGCCTGATATGGGCAACGTGACATTCAACGTTGTTCCCGCGGACTGCGGCGCTACTCCCTTTACATATTGCCAGTCGGGAGCCGTGGTCTCGCGCCACAGCACTTCATAGCGAGTATCAGGCTTAGCTCCGGCAGGCGCTTCCCAGCTCAGAATCGTATTGTTGTCCAGCACCATGTTCTTGAGCACGATAGCTACTTTTGCCGGTTCGCCTGGTGACGAAGCGAGTGTAGCCAGCGTCGCGGCATTCAAGCGGGCAACCTTCGACACGTAGTTGAAATCTACAAATTGGGGCAAGTCACCCTGAACTGGTGTGTGCGAACCGGCAGCAGGCAAGACGACATCTTTATGTTGGTGGTTGTAGTCCTCGCGCCACTCGGTAAAGCGCACCGCCGCAAAGCCTTCGGCGTTGAAAGAGCTGTGATCTCCGCCGCGCAGATAACGGTCCGGCCTGAAGACGAGAAATGCACTGAACCGCGTCGGCGAGGCCGAGAAGTAGCTGCGGCCGACATCAGCCACGGTACGTGCCAACTGGCGGCTCGCAGAGTCATTCTCTTCGCCGAGGGCCCGGATGTGACGCGCATCTGCCTGTGTGGCGCTGGACGGAATGCCCTCTGAAAACACTCGTACGCGGTCCTTGAGCTGCAGTGTGTCACCGGGATTAGTGTTGCCGCCCACGATGTCGTTATTCAGCACCGCCTCCAGCTGCCAGCCCTGGTCGCGAGCCAGTTTGGCCAGATGCTGTGATCCCACCAGCCCTTGTTCCTCGCCCGCCACAGCCACAAAAACCAGTGTCGCCGGAAAATGCATTCTGCTCAGCGCCCGGGCGCATTCCAGTGAGACAGCCACTCCGGAAGCGTCATCATTGGCTCCAGGCGCCGCGCCATGGGCATCGAGGACGTTGGTGTTCCGCGAGTCATAATGTCCGCTTACCAGGTACATGCGCCGAGACTGGATCGGATCGACGCCGCGGAGAATCGCATAGATGTTCGTGATCTTCGTAGGTTTGGGAATGCGGCGCGCCCATGTTGCCCCGCTCGCCGGGTCGGCAACGAATTCATCCCGATGTACTTCAAGGCAGCCATCGCATTGCTTTGAAATCTCCTCAAACTGGCTGGCAATCCAATCCGCCGCAGCGTTAATGCCTTGGCCCGGAGGCAGATCGGTTTCAATACTCGAAAGTGTGCTGCGGGTACCAAACCTTACCAGGGTGTTGATCGTCTGTTCTATGCGTGTGGGCTGGATAGTACCAAGGGCCCGGGCAATAGCCGGGTCGGGCGGAGTCGGAGTAACCGGCGTGGCGTCGACTGCAAAATCCGTCTGAGCAAATCCTGGTCGAGGCGAAAGGAGCAACGCAGCGGACGTCAGCGCGCAAAGCAGTAACTGGTGGAAAAGCCTCATGATCTACTCTCCATTGTGCAAATTGGCGGGTGCGACCGATGACTCTTGACCGAAAGCCGGTTTTTCCCTAAAACTAGCGTAGTTGAACCCCAAATTGACTTAATCCTACAATGCGGAACCTTGGAAAGAAAGGAGGCTGCCTTGCCTAGCTGCCCCGAATGCGAAAATGAATTAGACGTCGAATTGGACGAAGTTGAAGAAGGCGACGTGGTTGCCTGCGAAGAATGCGGAACCGAGTACGAGGTCGTCGGTGTCGAACCGCTCGAACTGGCGCGCGTTGACGCCGAACTGGACGAACAAGCCGATCTGTTCGCAGAGGAAGAGGAAGAAGAGTGAAGATTAACCGCACGAAACTGATTGCGTTGGCCGCATTTGCCGTTTTGGTCGCGGGAGTAGCTGGAGTTCGATCGAACAATGGTTTGATCGCGCCATCCACCGCCGAGGCCCAGAACATGGGCATGCGAGTCGTGTCGGGCGCTGTGCTCGATGGCGACAACCCGGTCGTCGGCGCAACCGTTTTCCTCAAGAATCAGAAAACGAAATCGATCCGCAGCTACTCGTCCACTGAGAAAGGCCACTACTACTTCGCCCAGGTCAACATGGTCGACGATTACGACCTGTGGGCAGAGAAGGGTGGCAGAAAGAGTGCGGTCAAGACCGTCAGCTCATGGGACTCCCGCAAGGAATTTGTCAGCGATCTCAAGCTGAAATAACCCCCGCCGAGATTCAGGAACGCAAGGGGCGCTTCCATGGGTAGCGCCTGTTGTGTCTTATCCTTCCAGCTTCTTCGTGACCAGTTCATTCAGCAGCGCGGGATTCGCCTGTCCTTTCGACATGCGCATCACCTGGCCCACAAAAAAACCGGCCATCGTTTTCTTGCCCGCGCGATACTGCTCCACCTGCTTCGGGTTCGCGGCAATCACTTCGTCAATCAGCTTTTCAATCGCTGAAGCATCCGTGATCTGCTGCGGCTTTTCGCGCTCATAAACAACGCCGAAGTCCTCGCCTTTTTCAAACGCCACATCGAATAGCTGCTTCAACTGCTTCGAGCTGATCTTGCCCTCATCCAGCAAATCCGCAGCCTGCACAATGCCCGCCATCGTCACCGGCGACTGGTCCAACTCCAGTCCAAGCGCATTCAATCTTCCCGTTACTTCGCTCAGCAGCAAGTTCGCCACGCGCCGCGGATTCCTGGCCTTCTTTGCCGCCTCTTCAAACCGGTCGGCAAACTCGCTCGAGGCGGTCAGCGTCTGCGCATCTTTTGCGCTCAGTTCATATTCTGCAATCATGCGTGCCCGGCGTGCCTGCGGCAATTCCGGCAGCTTCTTCCGCATCTCATCCAGGAACTCCGCAGTTACGATCAAGGGCGGCAAATCCGGCTCGGGGAAGTAGCGATAATCGTGTGCCTGCTCCTTCGAGCGCATCGTATAGGTGCGCCCCTCATTTGCGTCCCACAGTCGCGTCTCCTGCTTCACCGTCCCGCCGGATTCGATCAGTTCGATCTGCCTCTCGATCTCATACTCCAGCGCCGCCCGCACAAACTTGAAACTGTTTACGTTCTTCACTTCCACCTTGGTCCCGAAGCGCTCCGCGCCTTTGCGACGGACGCTTACGTTGGCGTCACAACGGAGCGAACCTTCTTCCATATTGCAGTCGGAAACTTCCGTGTACAGCAGGATTTCCTTCATCCGCGTCAGGTATTCAAACGCCTCATCCGGCGTGCGAATATCAGGCTTGCTCACAATCTCCGCAAGCGGTGTCCCGCAGCGATTCAGGTCGAGATACGTGCGTGTTGCCGAGTCGGCAAACCCGTCATGCAGGCTCTTGCCTGCATCCTCTTCCATGTGCAGGCGCGTAATGCCGATCCGCTTGCTGCTGCCGTCCGCCGTCGGCACTTCAATCCAGCCATGCTCGGCAATCGGCTTGTCGAATTGCGAAATCTGGTAGCCCTTCGGCAGGTCAGGGTAGAAATAATTCTTGCGCGCAAAAATCGACCGCTCACGGACCTGGCAGTTCAGCGCCAGCGAGGCCAGCGTGGCGTACTCCACCGCCTTGGCATTCAGCACCGGTAGCGCGCCCGGCAATCCGAGGCAGACCGGGCAAACGTTCGTATTCGGCGGAGCGCCAAACCGGTTGGCGCAACCGCAAAACGCCTTACTCGCGGTCAGCAGTTGCACGTGCACTTCAAGCCCGATCACAGGCTCGTATTTCGCCAAAATTTCAGGGGACAAACCAGCAACGGCAGGCATATCCAGATTTTATCGCGGTAGGTCAAGGCCCTCCGCGCTCTGACTCACCAACTCGACCCATAGCAAGTCGCTTCAGCATGTGATCCATCTCACTTTCGCCGGTGCTGTTGAGCACATAAACCGCCCGCGAACGGTGTCAATCTTTTCCCCGCAGCGAAACCGGATTTGGTTCGTCTAATCTGGCGAAGCAGAGAGTGGTGCTATGGCGGATCCATGCAGCAGTCGATGGATTCATCCGGCGGTCATCATGGTCGCAACGGATTTAAGCGACCTTGACAGGCTCATGCCGTTTGCGCTGGAGCAGGCGGCGCAGTCTGGGGCCCGCGTGATCCTACTGCATGCCATCGCCACTTCCGCCACCATGTCCGTCGATGCGGTCGGTATGCCCTACTACGACCCGTCCGGCGCACTTTATGTCGCAGAGAAAACGCTGGGGCCGTGGTGCGAGGCCGCCCAGAATCACGGCGTTGACTGTCATGCCCTCGTGCGTGAAGGCGACCCCGCTCAACAGATTGCCGCCGCTGCTCGTCAGTTCAAGGCGGATCGAATTCTTCTCGGGACCCGGAGCAGGGGCAGGCTTGGCAAGATGCTTCTCGGCTCCGTGGCAGAACAAGTGCTGCGCTCGGTCAACCTCCCGGTCATTACCGTGGGACCCGAGGCTCATCTCCCGGTGCAGGGCAGCTTCGAAGAACGTGTCGTGCTGCATGCCACCACCCTTAGAGAGACCTCTCGCCCGAGCGCAGCGCTTGCCTGTCAATTAACCGCGCAGCTCAATGCCAAGCTCATACTGCTGCACGTCTTGCCGCCCGCCGACCAGATGATCCACGAGGGCGCGCTCTCCGATTTTGAAGCCGCTGCCGCTCGCCAGTTACAGGCCCTGGCAGCCGAGACCGCCAGTGGCTGCAACTTGCAGATCGAAACGATCGTCCTCCATGGCAATCCGTTCATTGAGATCCTTGCCGAGGCCGCTGCACGTAGAGCAATCCTGGTAGTTCTCGGAGCCACGCATCGCTCCGCCTTCGACAATCTCACGCGCGACCGCACCGTGTATCGCGTCCTGGCTCACGCCCGCTGCCCAGTACTTACGCTTCGCGAAGCCCACCTCGCGACCGAGGACGCCGCAGAGCATGTAACGGCCTCGCACGCCTAGTCCGCACAAGTGTGCGCCGCCAAAACTTACCTTCCGGACTGAGCGATCCGGCGCAATCGAAGCACTGGAAACCGTTCCATCGGGGCAGAGCTCGACAGTCACACAAAACCGAAAGCTCCCCGGAAGGGGAGCATCGAAGATAGCCCATGGGTGAAACCCTGGGAATTCATTCCGACAAAACAATCAGCCCCGGAGGAGGCGACCGGAATGTAGCCATCGCACCAGATTCCAGGCAACGCAAGCCGCAACGCAGACGCACAAATTTCGCTAACTAGCTGACCCGCTAACTTGCTAACTTGCTGTTCTTAGAATTCTCTACGCCGTCAACCGTTCCAACTGATCCGGCTTAACGATCGTCAGGCTGGTACCCTTGATCGTGATCCACTGGTCGCGGCGGAACTGGTTCAACAGGCGCGTCACCGTTTCGCGCGAAGTGCCCGCCATATTGGCGATCTCTTCGTGCGTCAGGGCCATCGTGAACCGTATCTCCGGCTTGCCGTTGGAAGTCGAGCGCCCCCAGTCGAGCAGCAACCGCGCCAGCCGCCCCGCAGCCGAACCGGAAAGCGCCAGTCGCTTGGCGTCGTGGAACACCGTAAGGTATTCGCCGCTCAGCGCCTGTGCCGCGTGCATGCTGGCGATTCCGTGCCGACCCAGGAATTCAACGAATTCCTGCTTCCGCACCGTCTTCACCTGGCATGGTTCGATTGCTTCGGCGGTCACTTCGTGTGGCACATTCGCCAACACGGCGCTCAGTCCCATTACGTCGCCCGGACCCGCAATCTTCAGGATCATGGTCTTGCCATCACGCGAGGTCGAGGAGATCTTAACCTGGCCAAAGCAAATCACAAAAACGTTGCGCGCCGGGTCGCCCTCTGAGAAGAGCTTTGCTCCCCGCGCATGGCTCATCATGATGCCGATGCCGTCGTAATCCGCCAACGCCTCGGGTGTGAGATTGCAGAACATCCGCAGATGGCGATGCTCGCAATTCTGGCAATCTTCCGGGGGGTGATGGGAATGCATCGAGGCCATAGTTGGTCCGCTGGTCTAAGAGAAGTATATCGCATACGCGGCATCGAGGTAGGGATTTGCGTGAATTCCCGGCCTGCGGCGGAATATTCTTTCTGCGAGGGTGCTAAGCGGGGCGCTTCCAACCCGCTCTGTCTAGGTCAGTTCGACTGAACCCGAGCGTCGCCTGGTGTGGACGGCCCGGTTCAGGCAGCAAGAGAGATACGCACGCGAAACCTCTCGCGCCAATTCCTCTAACAGACGCATGCGCAGCGGCGGATACATCTCGAACACCTTGTTCAGCGCTTCCATCGGCAGCAACAGCACCGAACCCGCGGATTGCGCGCTCAGCGTATACGTGTGGCGCCCGTCGCCAAGCGCCGCTGCCAGCTCCACCAGGTCGCCGGTGCGCGCCGGACCCAGCGTAAGCCGCGTCTTCAGCCGCTCCGACTTGCGCACAAACAGGCCCGAGACCATTACGTACAGGCCCCTGCACATATCGTCTTGGCGAAACACAGTGTCTCCCGCCGCCACCTCAAGGGACAGCGCCGAGCCGTTTAGCAGATTTCCGGCGTCCGCTGGGCACTCCAGCAATTCTGCCAGCGGATGCGCCGCTACAGAACCCATTCGCACGGATCTTGCTTCTGCCTCCATCATCACATCTCCCATTTTCTCTTGTCGGCGTCGTGCGTTTTGGCGAGTTGTTCCAGCTTTCGGTACTCTTGCCGGCTCTTGGTGAGCGCGATGCACCCGGCGAACAGTTTTACTCGGCCAAACAACTTCGCTCGGCGAACAATGCGATGAACCAAATACATATCCGGTCCTTCGCTCCTGCTACTGCCAGTCCAGAAAAGCGGATCAATGGAACGGTATGAGACAGCGCATTGTCGATTTCCGACTGCCTTTGCCTGCCTGGTAGGCCAGGTTTTGATGGCCGCGCCCTGTCGAGGTTAGACGGCTTCTACGAAAACGGCCAAGTCCCGGTGCAGTCCGCCAACCTGTGCTTCCGGCGGAACGCAAAGAACAGGTACCCGGGAACGCGCCAACAGCGCAAACGCGGTGCCATGCGGTCCGGGTGTCTCGCTGGCCCTTTTTACTCCGGCCACAAGAATGCTCGGGTGATACTGTGCAATCGCTTGAACCACCGCATCCGCTGGGTTGCCGTCTTCAGCAATGCAGGTCACCGGCACATCCTCAGTAGCGCGTACGCCAAACTCCTCAAGCGTTGCCGCACATGGATCGCACGCTCCGGCATTAGCCTCTGTGCGCGCATGGATCACAATCAACGGCCGTTTGAAAGTCCGCGCCAGCGAGTACGCAGTCGCCACCGCTTCGGCAGCGGCTTCGTTCCGCTCCATTGCCAGCAGCACCGGGCCGCCCGGAGTAGGTCTGAACTGGCCCGCATTCCAATCCGCTGCCACCGCCAGCACCGGGCACGGCGCCAGCCGCACCAGTTGCTCGGCAATAGCGCCTACCACCACTGGTCCAGCTCCCAGCATTCCCCTGGTGCCGACGACAATCAGCCCAGCCTCGTACTGACGGGCCACGTCAACCAGCATCTCCGCCACAGCACCCTGCCGGACCTCGGTATGGCTGTGAATGCCCTCGCACAGCAGATCGCAGGACATCTTGTTCAGAGCAGCGCGGGCCTCTTCGGGCAGCACCTGCTGTATCTGGCCCGGCAAACCCTCTACGGCGGCATATTCCAGCGGGTCGGCCCCATGCGCCAGCACAATCCGTGCTCTGTAATTGACCGCCAGCTTGCGGGCGTATTCCAAGGCCGCTTCCGACTGACCGTGCAGGTCAGTCGCGACCACTATGGTCTTCAAACCGGTCGCAAAACTCATCTCTGCCTCCTGGCGTGTTAGCGTACCCTGAAATTCGACTCCTAGGACTTTGAGTCTGCGCGTCGCAAGCAGGCATGGGCAGTGACCCCTTTCACCCCGTCCTGTGACTCGTGTCACACTCCAAGTCGTTGAATTTGCTGACGGAACTCACGCCATTGGTCTTACCAAGGAGCCAATTCTGAAACAAAGGTCCCGTTTGTGGGTTCCACATATGCAAAAAAACTGCGCGCCCCAATGGAGCGCGCAGCTTGTGTTTGGTGAGATGCTTACTCTGGAAGCTTCTGCGTTCCCTTGATGCTGAACGCTCCCGCAACCGTCGGCGCACTCGTGTTCGGCTGGCCGCCGCCCACCGACACCTTGTACTGGCCTTCGGCAATCATCGGATCGCCCGCTTCCGAAACCATGCTCAGGTCGCGATCCTTCAGCTCAAAGTGAACCTTCTGCGAAGCGCCCGGAGCCAGGTGTACGCGCTCGAACCCGCGCAGCGCGCGTACCGGAGCGCCCTTCACATCAGGGAAGCTCAAGTAGAGCTGCACCACTTCATCGCCTGCCAACTTGCCCGTGTTCGTCACCGTTGCTTCGGCAACCACCGGATCGCCGGCCTTGACCGCCGTCGTCGGCAGACACAGTCCGCTGTAGCTAAACGTGGTGTAGCTCAATCCGTAGCCGAACGGGTAGAGCGGCGTGCCTTCGAAGTAGCGGTACGTACGTCCCTTCATCCCGTAGTCTTCAAACGGCGGCAACTGGTCCACGCCCGTGTAGAACGTGATCGGCAAGCGGCCTGCAGGATTGTTCTTGCCTGAAAGCGTTTCGGCAACCGCCGTTCCGCCTTCTTCGCCCGGATACCACGCGTCCAGAATTGCGTTGGCGTGATCCTTGGCCCAGTTCACAGCCAGCGCGCTGCCGTTTGTCATCACCAGCACTATCGGCTTGCCGGTAGCGGCAAGAGCCTTAAGCAGATCCTCTTCCGGCTTGGGCAGGTCGATGCTGGTGCGGTCGCCGCCTCTAAATCCGGCTTCGCTCACCTGCATCTCTTCGCCTTCCAGTTCGCTGGTAATGCCCAATACGGCGATCACCACGTCCGAATTCTTTGCCGCTTCAATGGCATTGGCGCGCGGAGTGAAATCAACCTTCGACCACACCAGCGACGCGTTCATCTTGCCGCCTTCCTGCGGCGCATAGTCCACTTCGAGCGTGGCCGGCTTACCTGCTTCCAGGTGTACCCGGCCCACCTTCGGTTCGCTCCCATTGCCGTCAAACGCATTGGCAATGTTCTTGCCGTCGAGTTGCATACGGAAGTAGCCAGCGGCTTTCAGGCCCAGGTTGTAGTCACCGGTTTCCGGCGCTGTGAGCGAGGCCTGATAGTGAATCACCAGTGGGCGCACGCTGGCAGCTTCCGCCGGTAACTGCGTGGCCGCGGCGTCCAGATTCGCTTCAACGCGGGTCGCCACCGGCTTCGTTACCTGGGGGTTATTGATGTTGCTCATGTCAAAGCTTGAGTAGCTCGCGCGCACTCCCGGCTTGCCATCTACCGTCAGTGCAGATGCAGGCACAGGCGTCGTGTCTTTGTCGAGGAACTGGGTTCCCGTCACATACGTGATCGTCGAGTGCGAGAACTCCTTCAACAGCCCTTCCAGAACCGAGACCGTGTGCGTCGGATTGCCGGCGTAGTTGCCTAGCATAACCTTGGTCTGGTTCGCCAGCGGACCCACAACCGCAATCTTCAGGCCGTTCGTTTTCAGCGGTAGAATGCCGTCGTTCTTCAGCAGCACCATCGACTCGTTCGCAATCTGATGCGCAAGCTCGCGATTCGCCGGGCTGTTCAGCTGCCGCTCGTCGATCTTGGTGTAGGGAACCATCTCCGGCGGATCGAACATGCCGAGCTTTACGCGTGCCGTGAACAGCCGCACTACCGCAGTGTCAATGTCGGCTTCCTTCAGGAAGCCCTGCTTCACCGCGTCGCGATACGCCTTGTAGTCGCGGTCGTCGCGGACAATGAAACCACCGTCAACGCATTCATTGTCCATGCCCTTCATCAGGCTCGTTGCCGATGCTTCCTCCTGCGTCGATTTGAAGTGATGATTCCTGAAGATGTCCACCACGGCGCCACAGTCGGAAACTACGTAGCCGTTAAATCCCCACTTGCCGCGCAACTGGTCCACCAGCAGAAAATCGCTGGCGCAGGCGGGCTGCCCGTTGATGTTGTTGTACGCGCACATCACCGAACCGGCCTTCGCTTCCGTCACCGTCGCGCGGAACGCGGGCAGATAAGTGTCGAGCTCATCGTGCTTGCTCACCTGCACGTCAGCCGTGTGGCGCGTGTACTCCGGTCCGCTGTGCACGGCATAATGCTTGGGCGTCGCAATCGTCTTGTAGTACTTGGGATCGTTGCCCTGCATGCCGGTCACAAACGCCACGCCCATGCGCGCCGTCAGGAACGGGTCTTCGCCGTACGTCTCCTGGCCGCGGCCCCAGCGGGGATCGCGAAAGATATTGATGTTTGGCGCCCAGAAATCCAAGCCCTGGAAAAACATGCTCTCGCGTTTCTCGCGAACGGCCTGCATGTGCTTGATGCGGCCTTCGGTGCTGATGACTTCGGCCATTTTGTGAATCGCCTGAGCGTCAAACGTCGCGCCCAGGCCCACCGGCTCAGGAAACTCCGTTGTTCCATCGTTGATAACGCCGTGCAACGACTCGCTCCACCAGTCGTACGCCGGAACGCCCAGCCGCGGAATTGCGCGCGCCTGGTTTACAAGCTGGCTCACCTTCTCATCCAGCGTCATCTGCTTAACCAGTGCGGCGGCCCGCTGTTCGGGCGCCAGGTTGGTATCAAGATAGGCAGGCTTGTCCTGTGCGGCTGCCATGCCCAGCACACAAACGAATGCTGTAACGATTGCTTTCTTCCTGATCGTTCTCATGCTTCCTCTCCAAGCGGAACTTTCGTTTCAGCATTCCTGCAGAAACATCCCGCTCGTTGTCCTGCGGTTCCAAGGTTTTTGTCGCCCACACGCCGATCTCACATCAGCGCCGGAAAATTCCCGATCGGCAGAAATTGCCAATCGCGAAAATCCACCCACTGAGCCCTCCCGAAGTAGTGCCGCTACACCGGGTTATGAATACCGTACGCAATTATAGTGAAGCGCCCCGGCTGCCCCGCTGTGCGGTACTGGGTCAGTTTGGATTTGCACAGACTCGCTTTAGCATTCTGGCTTATGGGATGATGGTTTTATGACCGAGGGTAAAGGCAAACGGCCGCGCGATCCGAACCAGCTCGCCAAGTGGATTGTGGAACAGTCTACGGCTGAAACGCCAGCAGAAGAAATGCCGGTCGTAGTTCCTAGCGATCTGTCGGCCTATATGTCGGCGATGGGGCGGAAGGGCGGAATGGTAGGCGGGAAGCGCCGTCTGGTGACTATGACACCCGAAGCGCGTAGGAAGGCCGCAGCAAAAGCTGCTCAGGCGCGGTGGACGAAGAAGGACAAAGAATAGTCAGGCCGCTATTTTTCAGGAGCGCCGGGTTTCTGTTGTTGCTTAGTATCTTTTCCAAATACCAACTGATAATTATTCGCGTAGAGCACCACGACAACTACAACCACCAGAGAGAACCACAGACTCTCCAGCGAAGTCATTGCTTCCATGCCGCCGAGGAACGATCCTTGCTGGAACGATTTCCAGACAAGCTGCGCCACAAACCATGCCGGGATTAGCAGCAATCGGTGCCAGCGCGCCGTCCGGCTATTCGAGGGCATGGCTTTTCGCCTTGAGCCAATCTTTCGGATCGGCGGCGCGTTGTGAGTCTTCCCAAATGAAACCGAGTCCCACCACGAGACAGATGACGGATTGAATCCAGCGATGGGATTGAAGGCCGAGAAGACCGAGCAGGACGAGCGCGAAGAAGAAGAACCTAATTCCGACACCTGCGAGGTACATCACAAGATTTAGACCCTGAATCTTGATGCGCAGCCCCAACGGAATATCGCTCCAGTCGTCCATTTTTGATTTTCCTAGACGTTGCTAAATTGGCGGTATTAGGGCAGGATTATTTGCTCCCATCCAGTACGGCTAAGACAGTATAGGTTTCTGATTCCATCTTTTTGCCATCAAGACTGACAGGCCATATCAGTTTGGCATTTTTGCCGTTGAACTCGGCTTCGATATTGTTAACGAATGGAGTGCGACAGCTCCGGCGGTGACGATTTCCCCACCCCTTACTGTTGCAGTTCACCACTGCTATCCGTCCATCCGGTAGAGCCAGAGAAAACGTAGCACCACTCACGCTGTAAGAGCCAACTCGGCCAGGTATGCTCATACCGCTTGAATGAGCAGACCCATAACAACTTGATCCATAGCAGTTCAGGCTTCCATTTGCATTTGAGTTGGAGAAACCGGGGATTACATAGTTGTAGTTCGTTTCACTGCTTTGGCGTTGAATGATGCGAACGTCCATTTTTTGGGCATGCAGCCAAACAGGCGAGCACAGCAGAAAGGCACATAGGCAAAAGGCTTTCACGTTCCTGTCTCCTATAGAGGGTATGTCCTCGATAGGCTACAGCCATTCTTGAGGAATGGCAACGGATATTTGTGTTCAGGTCGGGCGCAGAATTAGGGAACTGCGGCTCGCGAAAGGCTGGACACAAACGTATCTTTCAGTACATGCCGGAGTTGGGCGTAATTACATTTCCGATGTTGAGCTGGGTAAAAAGGAGATTGGCCTTCGGAACTTGTATTTGCTGGCCGAGAGCCTTGATGTGTCGCTGGAAAAACTGGTGCGCGGTTTTTGAACTATACTAACCACAATAGAAAACCCGCCTGCCAGGGCGGGTCTCCGGTGTGGCGAATCTCTGTAGCGACATCATCGCATGGAGTGTTGCCGAGATGCAAGATCAGAATGGTTTTGCGCAGATTTCCCCAATCACTAGTTTGGCGTCTGGAGATTCGATCCGCATAAATCCATGCCAGCCGTCGCCTGTGAACCCTTCGGGATTGTCGGATTCCCCGACTACACCGAGCCAAAATCTAGCGTTTGCGAGTGATTCGGTCCACTCGCGTTTCTGTGTGGCGTCTTCCTCCAATATGGCGACGGCAAAGCGAGCCCTAGATAAACTTGGCGCTACCCATTCAACCTGGCCTCCAGGTAGTGTCCAAGCCTCTTCGGGTGTCGATCTGTTTATTTGCAACTGCGCATTCATTCGTCGCCACGCATTCAATATCCAAAATCCGACCGTCGATGAAATCTCGATCATTCATTTGTCCTTTCTAGTGGGCTGGAATAACGCCGAAGAATTAGCATCGGCGATGGGTTTGAAGTCAGATCGCCCTTCGCGCAAACTACTTGAATCGGACAAGAAATAATACACGGACGCCACGCTTTTCTGTTGACATACTAAAGCCGCTTCGGTGGGAGAGATGCGGGCTGGGCTTTGGAATTCATGGAAGACTGTGCCAGCCGGATCGTTGGCCGCGTCCAGGTAACGACAGACGCGCACGCACCATACCTCAAGGCCGTTGAAGGCGCGTTTGGGCTGGAAGTTGATTACGCCATGCTTCAGAAGATTTACGGAGCTCCGTCAGACGAGGAACAGCACCGATATTCGCCGGCAAAGTGCATTGGGTCCGACATGAAAACTGTACTTGGCTATCCCGATCCCGAACATGTGAGCACGAGCTACGTTGAACGCCAGAACCTTACGCTAAGAATGTCGCAGCGTAGGTTTACGCGGCTAACGAACGGCCACAGCAAGAAGGCGGCAAACCACGCTCATGCGGTGGCACTCCATTACATGCATTACAACTTCTGCCGCATTCACCAAAGCCTGCGTATCACGCCTGCGATGGAATCCGGCTTGGCCTCAAGAGTTTGGAGTGTTGAGGATCTTATCGCCCTGATGCCTAAGCCGGTTGTCAAAACGTCGAAGTACGACGGAGAGATACTGCGCCGGGCGCTCGGGGATATTGCCTAGCCATTAAGAAACATCAGGAATCTTGAGATGTTCTCGCCAGTGAGATTCGATAGTTTCGCTTAGAGCTGGAATCCCGTCCTGAATAATCTTCACTAACTCCGGCGGCATGTAGTGGAACTTCTTTCCGGTATTGTAGATATAAACCATGTTCGCTCGGAGTCCCACGCCCGGTGCAGTGCTCGCAGCCTCTCGCAAAATGAAGGCCGCAAGAGCGACCAGAGATTTCTTGTCTGAATGCTCAAAGTCATAGAGCCGGTTGGCAAAATAATCAGTGATTATTCTCCCGCTTCCCACAGCAAAATAGAATGATTCCGGTATCAGCGCAGGTCCCTCTGTCCTGTAGAGAATCGGCGCTTTGCCTGGAGTCAGCGGCATAGCCACAATCAAAAGCGACATCGGGAAGTCATTGAGTAGCGAATAGAATTGTTCGTGGATCGCCACAAGCACTGACTCCAGAATAGTGCGATGTTCGTCAAGTACATTGGACCCACGATATGCAGCCTCAAACAATGCCCTGCGCATATCATCGACTGCACGAAAGATAGGCGCGTCTGAACCCGAGCCAGCCACAAAAAAGTTGCAGTCTGGCAATTGCCTAATCTCAAATAGCTTGTCTATATCCTTTTTGGAGATACCAGCATCGTTCCATTCACGGTCGGCGCAGAGCAGGATTCCGCCTTCGGCGTCTCGAAAGGCTGCGGCAAGTGTCATGAATCGTCCCGGCTTCTGGCGTCGCTGAAGTTTGGAAACAGCGGGCCGCGAAAATATTGGCTTAGACGAAATTCTACCGGGTCGCCCTGTGCGGAATGTTGCCCACCCAAGTCCGGGGACCTCGATGCCACTAGGCGGATAAGTGTTACTCATACATATCTCCTTTCAAGTACGCGGAGTTCCAAGTTGTACCGTCCTCCTCGGCGTTGCACGCCGGATTCTGTTTGACCCTCACCTGAGACTGTGGAAATTGAAAGTGACCCAGTACCCGCTGTGCACGCTCCACCAAACTAGAACTGAAACATTGCGACCGGTCGTCCGGTATCTGCCAACGAAAAGGGCACATTCATCAAAGTGAATGCGCCCTTCCGATCCCTGATCCCTGAACCCTGTTCTTTACTGCTGCAGCACCACCTGCTGCCCTTCCTTCAGCCCGCTGACGATCTCGGTCACGGAACCGTTCGACAGTCCCACCTTCACCGGCACCTTGCGCTTGCCTTCCTTCTGGTTTTTGTCAGGGATCTCCACAGAAGCATTCTTCTGTCCGTCGTACACCACCGCATTCTCCGGAACCGTCAGCACGCCCTTGTGCTCGTCCAGCAGAATTTCCGCATTGGCCGTCATGTTGGCCTTCAGTTCGCCGCCGGGATTATTGATAGAAACGCGCACTTCGAACGTGGTCACGTTGTCCAGTTCCACGCCCATTGGCGCAATCTTGGTCACCTTGCCATAGAACAGGCGGTCTCGAAAGCTCTCCACCTTGATGCGCGCCGGCTGGCCCATGTACACGTGAGCAATATCCGCCTCGTCTACCTTGCCCTGTACATAAACTTCGGTGGTGTCGCCCTCCGTCATTATTAACGTGGCCGTGGAGCCCAACACCAGGATGGAGCTGACCGCATCGCCAATCTCAACATCGCGCGACAGGATCACGCCATCCATCGGAGCAACGATGGTCGTGTACCCAAGCTGCTCTTCCAACTGCTTCAAGCTTGCCTGGCTCTGCATCACCTGCGCCCGCGCCTGCTTCAGCTTGGCCGCGTCCACGCCGATCTGCGCTTTTGCAGAGTCGCGCTTCGTCAGCGCCGCCAGGTAATCGCGATTCGAGTCGTCCAGCGCCTGCCGGCTCACCACCCCTTCTTTCTGCATCTCACGGTAGCGGTCCAGCGACGTCTTGTACATCGGCAGATCGGGGGCAGCCGCGTTTACCTTGTCCTGCTCAATGGCAGCCGCAAGCATGGTCACGTTCGCTTCCGTCGACGCCAGTTGCGCGCGCTGTGCCGACACTTGCGCCTGGATCTCTTCCTGGTCAAGCTGCGCCAGCGGCTGACCCTTCTTCACTACATTGTTGATGTCGACATAGAGCTTTTCCACAATGCCTGACGCCTTGCTCTTGACCTCCACCTTGGTGATTGGCTGAATCTTGCCCGTGGCCACAACAGAACGCGCCACATCGCCTTTGGTCACCTTCGCCAGCTTGTTGGGATCGAGAGTCGTCCCCTTCACCAGGCGGGCCATCCCCAGGCCGGCCAGCAGCACAACCAACACTCCGCCAATGCTCAACCAGACCCAGAATTTATTGCTTTTGCGCGACGCGGCCACAATGCCCCCTATTTATCTGTTGCGCTCGTTCCCAAGGCGCCACTCGATTGTGTAATAAGGAAAAAGCCCAAAAGTAAGACGGTGCCAGCTACCCTGCTGTCACCCTCAAACCTGTACGCAACTCATGTGAAGATGGTTCCGGGAACTTATCGGGAAAACAATCCGTATGAATTACAAACGCACGGAAGCCGGTGTCTAAGTACATATGCAGAGTTTTTCTGACACTCTCGCGCAGGTCCTAAGGGCCATGATGGCCAACAAGCTGCGGACATTTCTCACCATGTTCGGCATCGCCTGGGGCGTCGGGTCTCTGCTGGTGCTTGTAGGGCTTGGCGAAGGCTTTCGCTCCGGCCAGCACCGCCAGTTGGCCACCTTCGGTAACGATCTTGTAATGATGTGGAACGGCACCATCCCCGCGATGGCAAATCAACATACAGGCATGCGGCCTTACCAGCTCACTCCGGGGGACGAAGAAGCGATCCGGGCTCTGCCGCAGGTTCGCGATGCAACCGGCTATCTGCAGCGCGGCGATCTCTACCAGGTAAGCGCCTATGCCAACACTTCCGGCGGAGTTCTCGGCGTGGAGCCGAACTACTCCAAAGTCCGGTTTATGCCCGTGGCAGAGGGGCGCTTTATCAGCGCTCAAGACCTCACTGAGCGCCGTCGCGTGGTGGTGCTTGGATCCAAGTCCGCCACGTTGCTTTTCCCGGGGCGCCCCATGCTGGGCGAAACCATCACCATCAACGACATCTCCTTTTCTGTCGTCGGACGGCTTGGCTCCATCAGTCGCGGCAACAACGATGGCGACAATCAAAAGATTTACATTCCGCGCTCCATCATGCTCGAGCTCTTCCCGATGAAAGGCGATAACGTCGCGCAGGACGCGTTGAGCTCCATCCAATATCAGCCGACAATCAAGGGCGAAGCGGATGCGGCGAAAGCGGCCGTACACGAGGTGATCGCCGAGCGGCACGGATTCGATCCTTCCATGAAGGAAGCGTTTGAAGAGTGGGATACGATTCAGGAAGAAAAAATGATCGGCGCCATCTTCGATGCCATGGACGTGTTTCTCGGCGGCGTGGGAATCATTACTCTGTGCCTGGGCGCGGTAGGCATTATTAACATCATGCTCGTCTCTGTCACCGAGAGAACACCGGAGATCGGCCTGCTGAAAGCGATTGGCGCGACCAGGCGCAGCGTGCTTGCGCAATTCTTCTGGGAAGGGCTGATCCTGACCGGCATCAGCGGCATCATCGGCATTGCGGTCTCCGGCGGCTTCATGTGGCTTCTTCAAATCGGACTCACGGGCAAAATGCCTGGATGGGATCCGCCGCGAATCGTTCCATGGTCGGCCGCGCTGGCGTTGGGATCTCTGGTGTTATGCGGCGTAGTGGCGGGAATCTATCCGGCAAATCGCGCCGCGCAACTGGATCCAATCGAAGCGCTGCGCAGAGAATGAATAAAGCAGCTTCTAGCTCTTAGCTTTTAGCTACTAGCCAGGTTTGCACCGCATGAGCAACATCAAATCAGCCTTGAACTTGAACGTCGAGAATTTGTTGAAAACAATCATGATTGAGCAACAATATTCAACCAAACACGCTTTAGCTAGAAGCTAGGAGCTGGAAGCTGATGTTAAAGGACATACTTGGTCAGGCATGGGAAGCGATGGTGTACCACCGCCGCCGTACCGCCATCACCATGGTCGGGATGGCCTGGGGCATCGCCACCGTCGTGCTTCTGCTTGCCTACGGCGCGGGCTTCAATCGCGCAATCGAGAACATCTTTGCCCAGTGGGGAACCAACACCATCGGATTCTTCCCGGGCCGCACCAGTCAGCAGGCCGGCGGTGACAAGGCAGGCGCAAAAGTTCGCTTCACGCTCGACGATGTGGATCGCGTGGAGGGCAGCGTTCCCGGCGTGCTGCATATTTCGCCTCAGGCCGAGAAAGTGGCGTCGGTTCAAAGCGAACTGCATTCATATTCGTGGACAGTGATGGGCGTGCGACCGGTTTTTCAGGACATCTGGAAGCTCGATGTCGATCAGGGGCGCTTCTTCAACGGTGCGGAAGATCAGGAAAGAGCGCACGTATGCCTGATCGGCTCTGAGGCCAAGACCAAGCTCTTCTCCGGTGAATGGGCCATCGGACAGACGATTCGACTCAACGGCGTGATCTTCACGATTATTGGCGTGCTTACTCCCAAGATGCAGGAGGGCGAGAGCGATCGCAACCGCATCATCTACGTACCGTTCAGAACCATGAGCGACCTGACAGACACGCATTATTTAAACGGCATCTGGTTCAACTACCGCGGCAATCATGAATTGATTGAGAAGAGTCTGCGCGACACGATGGGCGCGGCGCATCACTTCCGCCCATCGGATCACAACGCAATCTATGTCGCAAACCTGATGACGCAATTGGCGCAGTTTCATATGCTGGCCATCGCGCTGCAGGTGTTGCTTTCGCTCGTGGGTGCCCTGACGCTGGGCATTGCCGGCATCGGCCTGATGAACATCATGCTCGTCGCCGTGCAGCAGCGAACGCGAGAAATCGGAATCGAGAAGGCGCTGGGCGCGCAACGCCATCACATCCTGGTGCAGTTTCTTGCTGAAGCGCTGGCCATCACGGGCGTAGGTGGGGTATGCGGCATCTCGCTCGCATACCTTATTTCAGCCATGGTGGGCCGCATTACCTTTTACAGCGCGCTGGCTAAAAACGCAGCCGACGCCGACATCCAGTTGCTCATCTCGCCCACATCCGTAGTGATCGCAACGGTAATCCTTGTCATCACGGGACTCGTCAGCGGCATGATCCCGGCCATCCGCGCCGCCAACCTCGATCCAATCGAAGCCCTGCGCTACGAGTAGCCACTGAGGCCAATCTTGATTCTGAAGAGTAGGGGCTCCAGTGAAGAGTACGGGCCTCGGTGATGGGTACGGGCTTCAGCCCGTACATCAAACACCCAATAAAATCGAGGGCTTTAGAAGCCCCTGAGGGATAGCCTTTCAATCACTTCACTTATTCTTGATGATTTTCCGCAACATTCGGGAACCTGCATTAAACCACCAGCGTACCTACAATCATGTTTAGGGATGTGAAGCTGGCAATCCGTCAACTCAGAAAGTCGCCCGGATTCGCGCTCACGGCAATCGTGACGCTCGCTCTCGGCATCGGCGCCAACGCAATCGTATTCAGCGTTCTCAACGCGCTGGTGTTGCGGCCCTTGAATCTGCCCGGCGCAGAGCGCCTCTACACCGTGCAGCGGTTCAAGTACCCGTCGCAGTCTTATCCCGACTACGTTGACCTGCGCGACAGGAACCGCACCTTTGAGAGCCTGCTCGCTTGCCAGATCATCGGCCCCGTTGGTGTAGACACAGGCGGAAATCCCTCGACAGTGTGGCCCTACCTTACCAGTGGAAACTATTTTGACGCGCTCGGCGTCCAGCCGTATCTCGGTCGCTTCTTCCATGCGTCTGACGAGAAGGGCGCCAACAGCGCTCCCTATGTCGTGCTCAGCTATGCATACTGGCATACCAATTTTCACGACGATAAGAGTGTGGTTGGCCGGCCGCTTGAAATCAACAAGCATCCGTTCACCGTCATCGGAGTTGCGCCGCCCGGATTTCGTGGCACCGAACTTTTCTTTGCTCCCGGGCTCTGGATTCCTCTCGTACAGCAGCCAATCGTCATGGGGTCAGACCAGCTGAAACAGCGCGGCAATCACTCCCCGTTCGTCGTCGGCAAGTTGAAGCCGGGAGTAACGCCGGCCGAAGCATCGGCGGATCTCAACACCATCGGAGCATGGTTGTCGAAAACATATCCTGGAGCAGACGAAGGCATCAAGTTCACGCTGGCGCGCCCCGGCCTCATCGGCGACTTCATGGGCGGCCCCGCGCGGGCTTTCGTCACCGGCCTTATGTTATTAGCCGGATTGATTCTGCTGGCCGCCTGCGCAAACCTGGGCAGCCTCTTCGCGGCTCGTGCGGCAGACCGCGCCAAGGACGTGGCGTTACGGCTCGCGCTTGGCTCAAAACGCGTGCGCATTCTCCGACAGTTGCTTGCCGAGGCCGTCCTGGTCTCTCTCGTGGGCGGCGTCGTTGGGCTCGCCGGCGGCGTGATCATACTGCGCGCTCTCAGCGCATGGCAACCCATCGGCGATGTGCCCATCAACGTGCCGGTAAATCCAGACATCCGCACCTACGCCGTTGCGCTGGCACTGTCGCTCGTAAGCGGCTTACTCTTCGGAATAGTCCCGGTGCGCCAGGTGATGCGCTCCGATCCATGGCAGATTATTCGCAGCGGCATGAGCGGCACGTCGGGAATGAAGCGCTTTACGGTGCGCGATGTGCTGCTCGTCATCCAGATCGCCATCTGCGCAGTGCTCGTTACGTCATCGCTCGTAGCAGTGCGCGGCCTGGCGCGCTCCATGAGCAACAATTTCGGCTTCACACCCGATGGCGCCATGCTGGTGGAAACCGATCTGCGCATGTCCGGGTATGCCGAAGATCGCGTCCCGGAAATGCAACGCCGCATGATCGACGCAGTCTCCGCCATTCCGGGAGTTACCGCAGTGGGTTCCAACAACCAGATTCCTCTCGGCATCGGCGGCAGCGACTCGTTTGTCTATACCGATGCCACGACCGATTATCGGCCCACGAACTATGCTACCGACGCCATGAACTACAACGTCTCGCCCGGCTACATGGCGGCAGCAGGAACACGCCTGCTCGCGGGCAGAGATCTCACGTTCAGCGACGACAAGAAATCGCCGACGGTAGCCCTGATCAATCGGAAGTTCGCCATCAAAGTTTTCGGATCGGTAGAGAAGGCGCTCGGCGGACACTTCAAGTACTGGGGAGGCAAGCGCGCTGAAGTTGTAGGCGTGGTGGAAGACGGCAAGTACCGCACCCTCACAGAGGATCAGCAGGCGGCCATGTTCTTCTCGTTCCAGCAGCAGAACTCGAGCGAGACATGGCTCGTCGTGCGGTCAAACCGCAACCCGGGAGAGCTCGCCACAGCAATTGGCCAATCCCTGCATGGCTTGGACTCCGCACTGCCGCTCAAAATGCAGACATGGAACGCGGGCATGGACAGCGCGCTCTTCGCGGCGCGTGTAGCCACTGTTGCGTTAGGCGTACTGGGCCTGCTGGGTGCAATGCTCGCCGTGACAGGCGTATTCGGCATGGCGTCCTACGCCGTCAGCAAGCGGCTGCGCGAACTAGGCATCCGCGTTGCCCTGGGCGCGAGTCATCGCCAGATTCTGCGCACCTCGCTCGGTCGTGCCCTTGGCCTGCTCACTGCCGGCTCCTTGGCAGGCCTTGTGCTCGGAGTGCTCGCAACGCGTCTCCTTTCCTATATCGTCTATGAAGCCACGCCGAAAGACCCGCTGGTGCTTGGCGGAGTTGGCCTGACGATGCTGTTGCTCGGGCTCCTCGCCACGTGGATCCCCGCGCGCCGCGCGCTCGCCGTCGATCCGCTCATTCTGCTGCGCGAAGAATGATGCGATCTCGGAATCGTTAATGACCGTAGTGGGTGAAGCATCGCGTTGCTTTACCCACAAGCTTTGTTCGCACTGTGCCTATTGAAACCCGCAGAAGCCGCGCTTTGCATTGACCGGCAATCGACAAACGTTTGTCTGATGGGTTAATCTTGCCGGTCATGAAAAACCAGAAGACTCGAAGTGCCTTGTCGTTTTATGCTCTCCTATTTGCGCTCCTGGCGCTGATCGTGCCTGCACAAATCCGCGCCCAGGCTCCGGCGCCCGATTCACCCGCCATTGAGGCCAAAGCCAAAGCGATGCTGGCCAAGCTTTCGCTGGAGCAGAAGATTGAATTGCTCGGCGGCATCGAAAACATGTACACGCGGCCAATGCCGGTCATCGACTTGCCGCGCTTCAAAATGTCTGACGCGTCAGTAGGCGTGCGCACCTGGGGCCCCACCACCGCATACGCAGGCGGCGTGGCGCTGGCCGCCACATGGGACACAGACTTTGCGCGCAAGCTCGGCGAGAGCCTCGGCAAAGACTCCCGTGCGCGCAGCGTCAACTTTCTGCTCGGCCCCGGCGTCAACATCGCGCGCGCCCCGGTTGGCGGCCGCAACTTTGAATACCTGTCGGAAGACCCGTATCTCAACGGAGCTCTCGCGGTTCCGTTCATTCAGGGTGTTCAGTCGCAGGGCGTGATTGCCACCGTCAAGCACTACGCGCTCAACAATCAGGAATACAACCGGCATAATTCCAGCTCTGATGTTGACGAGCGCACCATGCGCGAAATCTATCTGCCCGCGTTCGAGGCTGCAGTGGTCAAGGGCAAAGTTGATTCGGTGATGAACTCCTACAACGAGATCAACGGCATCCACGCAACGCAGGATGAACTGCTGAACAACAAGATTCTGAAAGGCGAGTGGGGATTCGACGGCGTTCTCATGTCTGACTGGGACGCCACCTACGATGCGGTCGGCGCTGCCAACTACGGGCTCGATCTTGAGATGCCCAGCCCGAAATTCATGAACGCCAAGAATCTTGTCCCTGCCGTCAAGTTGGGACAGGTCAAGGAATCGACGATCGACGACAAGTTGCTGCGCTTGTTCCGCACAGAGTTGCGCTACGGCTTCACCGATCGTCCGCAGTTCGCCCCGCAGTATTCCACGTACAACGTAGCTGCACGTGCAGTTGCATTGCAGGGAGCGCTTGAGAGCATCACTCTGCTCAAGAACGAAGGAAACCTTCTGCCGCTCGATCCCAAAAAAATCAAGACCATCGCAATCGTTGGTCCTGACGCATGGCCGCAGGTTGCCGGCGGCGGTTCATCGGAACCCACGCCCTTCGCAGCAGTCTCCACCGTCACCGGCATCGCGGACGCGCTCGGGCCCGATGTTCACATCCTCTATAGCCGCGGATTGCCGGAAACTACGGACCTGCTCCGCAGAACAACGTGGAACGGCGGCGTGAAGGTGCAGACGTTTTCGAGCCGCGATTTTGCCGGCGCATCGGTAGACGGAACGCGTCGCAATCTCGCCGATTGGCGGCCCAGCGATTGGGCGCCTGCTGACCCCACGCCGCGCAGCATCCGCTATACCGCCTCCTACAAAGCTGGCAGCGCCGGCAAGTATCTGCTCCTCGCAGGCGCTTCCGGATCTGACGGTTTCAAGGTCATGGTAGATGGCAAGCAGGTTCTCGAACAGGTGCGCGCTGAGGGCTCGGTGCCCAAGTACGCCTCCATTGATCTGACTGCCGGGCAAACAGTGAATGTGCAGGTAGATTATCTGCCCGGTTCAGCGGGCACGCGCATGGGCCTCGGCCTCGTGTATGAGCCGGAGATGATTTCAGCTGAAGCAAAACAGTACGCGTCCATCGCCGATGCGGTCGTTGTTGCTGTGGGCTTCAGCGCACCCACAGAGGGCGAAGGACACGATCGCACCTTTACGCTGCCTTTCGGACAAGACGCGCTCGTCGAAGCCATGGCCGCGGCAAACCCGCACACCATCGTGACATTGTCGGGTGGCGGAGCCGTGGACACGCGGCGCTGGCTCGATAAGGTTCCCGTATTTCTGCACACCTGGTATCCAGGGCAGGAGGGTGGTACAGCAGTTGCGAGTGTGCTGTTCGGCAAGCAGAATCCAGAGGGCAAGCTGCCGGTAAGCTTCGATCGCGATTGGGATCTGAATCCTGCGCGCCAGTACTACTACCCGGTGGCCGGGGCGGATACTACTCTGCACACCGTTGGCGTTGACGGCAAGCCGCTCGATTACACCATCGAGCACATCAAATACGGCGACAAGTTGATGGTCGGCTATCGCTACTGGACAACGACCGGCAAGCACCCGCTGTATCCGTTCGGCTATGGACTGAGCTACACCACGTTCAGCTTCGCCAAGCTGAAATCGCCGTCAACGGCGTCGTCAGGTTCCGCAGTTGCAGGTCAGCTTCGACGTAACCAATACCGGCAAGGTGGCGGGAGCAGAGGTCGCTCAGCTCTACGTATCCGATCCGTCTACGAAGGTGCAGAGACCGGAGCGCGAGCTGAAGGGCTTTGAGAAAGTCAGGCTGGCTCCCGGCGAAACGAAACGCGTGACACTCAACCTGGATGCGCGCGCCTTCAGCTATTGGAGCGACACTGCGCACAAGTGGACCATCGATCCCGGCAAGTTCGTAATCCTTGTAGGTGACTCCAGCGAGAACACCCCGCTGCACGCTGACATAACGCTCAATTAGCCGACCTTTTATCGCCTGATAGCAAGCATGTCCCGCGTAATCCGCGGGACATGCTTTTTGTGCGCCCGCAGCTATTGCGGCTGCTTCATCAGTTCCTTCTCGGCATCTTGAAACGAAATATTCGTCGGCAGCTCCCTGAACTTCGTCTTCTCGTCGTCTTCCTGTTCCGAGATTGTCTTGAAGAACAGCACACGACCGTGAATGTGCACATGTGTCTCCGTAATCTGCCACTCTCCATTCCCGGTCTGTCGCCGTTCCACGTCGAAAGTGCCTCCAGGGTCCAGCCCTCCGAACAGGCCTCCAACAAACTTCACTCCCTTTTTCATGCGCCCCTTAATACTCACGATGCGGTGCTCCGCCTTGTTGACAACCATATCGCCTTCAGTCACGGCAAAGACTCGCGATTCCATGTCGGGGGCATGATACTCAGGGTTCGGCTTGAAATGCAGTGTGATGTCTTCGCCTTGCGAAGAGGTTATATTCCAGAGAAACGCGTGCGGCAGCATGTTCAGCATTTGGGCCGATTCACGATCGTCGTGCTGGTCTTCCCTGAGGCGCTTGTTCTGCGCACTGCTGTCGTGGATAAAGCTTTCCATCTTGCTACGCTGTTCCTGCTTGTTCGTCGCCCGGCCGTTTTCCTCCAGCACGCGTTCCAGCGCGCCTTTTGAAGTTTCGGCCACCCATTGCTTCACCGTGCGACCCGGCTTGAGGTCCGTTTCATAAAAAAGCCATTTCGTATTGTCTGCCTTGTCCGCTGCCAATTCCGTCTGTACAGCCTGTTGCACAATTTGTTGCGGATCTTCAGCTCTTGCACGTATTGCCAGTGAAACCATCAAAAGAATCGATGCAAACGCCGTCACCCAAGATCGCGTCCCATCGGATTTTTGGGCCATGCCCAACCTCCATATCCCGGGCAAGTTGGCGTCCGTTGCCAACCGGGAAATGCAGATGATTGGATGCGGTTCGTGAGACCCACGAAACTGCGAGATATCATCACTGATATGAAACGTGTTCTGCTTTCGTGGAGCAGCGGCAAAGATAGCGCATGGGCGCTGCGGATTTTGCGTCGTGATTTCGAAGTCGAAATCTGCGGGCTACTGACCACCCTCAATTCAGAATTCGACCGTGTGGCCATGCACGGAACGCGTCGCTCCGTTCTGGAGGCGCAGGCCAGCGCTGCCAATTTGCCGTTGTGGATCGTACCCTTGCCGTGGCCATGCACGAACGACGTGTACGAAAGCCGCATGTCTGAAGTTTGCCATCGTGCGGTTTCAGAGGGCATTGATGCCGTCGCCTTCGGAGATCTTTTTCTCGAAGAGGTTCGTGCGTACCGGGAAAAGCAGCTTGAGGGCACAGGGTTGGAGCCGCTTTTTCCGCTGTGGCAAGTTCCGACCGGAGAACTCGCGCGGCAGATGATCGCCGGCGGTCTTCGGGCGCGCATTGCGTGCGTGGACAGGAAGCAGATAAGTCCGAAGTTTGCCGGACGCGAGTTTGACGAGGATCTGCTGCGGGATTTACCTGCAGGCGCGGATCCCTGTGGCGAGCGGGGCGAGTTTCACACCTGCGTTTACGCGGGCCCCATGTTTAACGTTCCACTGGCACTTCAAACCGGCGAAATTGTCGATCGCGATGGTTTCGTCTTCTCGGACTTTCAGATTGAGCCAAGTATCGCGGAGCTGACGGTGCGCTGATCAATACGTAGCTCTGCCGCCGCTCACGTCGTAGCACTGGCCGGTTACGAATGAGCAATCGCGGCTCGAAAGAAAGTGAACCACCGCTGCAACTTCTTCAGGCTGCCCCGTGCGCTTCATCGGAATGCGCTGCACCATGTAGTCCACCTGCGCCGGTGTCAGTTGTTCCAGCAGCTTCGTTCGGATCACCGCCGGTGCAACTGCATTGATGCAAATGCCCTCAGTTGCCACTTCCTTCGCAATCGATTTGGTGAGACCGATGATGGCTGCCTTCGATGCAGAATACGCCACCATGTTCGGATTGCCTTCCTTGCCGGCGATCGATGCGACGTTCACAATGCGGCCGTAGCCACGCGCGCGCATGTGCGGCAAAACAGCGCGGCACAAATAAAACGGCGCGTTGATGTTCAGATTCATCACCCGATGCCAGTCCGCGTCTGTCTGTTCCCAGATGGGCGCTGCGCGTCCCGCAATGCCGGCATTGTTGACCAGGATCTCTAGTGAGCCGGCGATCTCAATCACCCTGGTAATTGCCGCCTGAACCTGTTCCACATTCGTCACGTCAACCGGCAGCGGGAACGCGCCGCCACCAATGTTTTCTGCAACGGCCTGTGCCGCCTCGGCGTTGACATCGGCCACCGCAACGCGCGCACCTGCGGCGGCAAGCCTTGCGGCGATCACCTCACCAATGCCGGCGCCCGCACCCGTAACAATCGCCGTCTGACCCGCGAGTTCGAACATTTCCTTACTTCACTCCTGCGCTAAATTCGGACAAAAATGCGCTTCTTGAACATCCAGTAGAGAACAAGCCAGTAGGTACAAAGCGTAAGAACGCCAACAAAAAAGCTCTCAAGCCTGTGCCCCAGCAGGTTCAGCACAGAGGGGCCGAGGTTGCTGCGGAAGCTGCTCTCGACAAAATTGCGCGACAACTCTGCAATAACATACGCGGCAATCGAGTTCATGCCAATCACAACCAGTGGAAACGCGAACCGATGAAGCTTCTTGACATCGACGAACCAGCAAAATGCGGCGAGAAACAAGAAGCAGACGCCCCCGCTGAACAAGGTCCATGACGGCGTCCAGATGCGCTTCACAATCGGGCAGACGCCGGCGAAATGCAGCAGCAGTCCAGCCGCGCAGAAAGCCGCACCGGCAATAAGAAACTTGCGCACAGGAATGCGCGGCGCGGCATCGTGGAACCACCGCCCCGCGGCCACGCCCATCAACATCGTTCCCAGCGTTGGAATAAAGCTCAGCGTGAGATAGCCGCCATCGTTATATAGAAAGCGGCTCGGGCGCGGAAACAGGTTGAGGAACCACACATCGAACGCTTGGCCGAAGTTGCTGTTCTTGTTCCAGTGCGCCGCGAACCCCTTGAAGAGGTGGTTTTGGAAATCCGGAGAAACACCCACCGCAGCCCAATCGAAGTTCGGTCCCGGCACTGGATAAATCGCCCAAGCCAGCCAGTAGCCAGACAGGATCGTCGCCAATGCAATCCACTGCCACCGCGGCCGCGCAAACGTCAGCAGAAATCCAAAAGTGTAGCCCAGGCCGATCTGCGTCAACGTGTCTTCAAACGTAAAGTTCGTCATCGGACTGTCAGTTGAGCGCAGAAAGATGCCCAACGCAATAAGCAGCAGGCTGCGCCACAGCGTATGGAAGAGCATTCTGCGGAAACTCTGACCCTTGCGCTGGCGGCTGCGGATCGAGTAGGGAAGTGCGACACCGACAAGGAATGTAAAGCCGGGCTGAATCGTATCGTGCAGGCTCATCCCCGCCCAAGGCACATGCTCCTGGTTATAGCCCAGCACATGCAGAAACAGATTGTCGGGGAATCTGAGAGAAGTGCGATAGAACTGCAGCACCTCCGCCATCATCAACAGCATGACGAAGCCGCGATATGCGTCGACAGCCACATTGCGTTGCTGCTGTGCGGCAACCTGCTCAACAGGATCGCTGCGACGAGGAGGTTCGGCCACATGCTCAGCAAGACTGCCCATGGCCGAATCCTCGTTGAAATGCCGGTATTCGTCAATCCTTATTTAACGCAGCGTCTTCAGCGCCGGATAAAGCTTTCTCCATGCGGCGTACCCGGTCTTGTAAGCGGCCAGATCCGCAGGATCGGGATCGATTCGCTGTGCTACCTCGATAGCCTGCGCGCATGCCTGATCCAGATTTGCCCAGTGTCCCGCACCAACTCCGGCCATCAGCGCGCAGCCAAACGCTCCGCCCTCTTCCGCCGTCAGCACTTCAACCTGGTGCCCGTAGATTCCCGCCTGAATGCGCCGCCACAACGCGCCACGTGCGCCGCCGCCGCCCAACCGGATGCCGCTGACGGGAATGCCCAGCTCGGCGAACAGCGTGAAGGTGTCCTGCAGCGAATAAGCCACGCCTTCAAGAACCGCGCGAACAAAATGACCCGCGGTAGACCCCACACCAATGCAGGCAAATCCGGCGCGCACTTCAGGATCCAGGTGCGGCGTGCGCTCGCCCAGCAGGTACGGCCCCCAGACAAGCCCATCGCTTCCGGCCGCAATCTTCGCCGCTTCACCGTTCAGCGTGTCATAACTTTGGCCCGCGAAGAACGTTTCCTTGAGCCAGCTCAGGCTCAGGCCCGCGCTCTGCGTCACACCCATCACGTGCCACAAACCCGGCACCGCATGGCAGAAGGTGTGCAAACGTCCCTTGGGATCCTTTGTCGGCTGAGCAGTGGCCGCAAACACCACGCCCGAAGTTCCAATCGTCGCGGAAACCGAACCCGGCTGCAGAATGCCCATTCCCACCGCGCCAGCGCCTTGGTCGCCTGCGCCTGCCGCAACCGGAGTGCCGGCCTTCAGCCCCGTAAGCCCGGCGGCCTGCTCGCTGATGCGCGCGCAAATCTCCGGAGACTCAAACACGCGCGGCAACCAGCTTTCGTCAATGCCCGCTGCCTCGGCAACTTCGCGCGACCAGCGGCGGTGCGTTACGTCCAGCAGCAGCGTGCCCGAGGCTTCCTGCACGTCGATCGCGAACTCGCCCGTCAGCCGATAGCGCACGTAGTCTTTCGGACACATGATATGGCGGATCTTCGCAAAAATTTCAGGCTGATGCTTCTTCACCCACAAAATCTTGGTGAGAGTAAAATTCGGCAAAGCCGGGTTGCAGGTCAGCTCGATGAGGCGCTCATAGCCGATCTTTTCCGTCAACCAATCGCATTCGGGCTGCGTGCGCGTGTCGCACCAGATGAGCGAAGGCCGCAGCACTGCGCCGTTTTCATCCAGCATCACCGCGCCATGCATCTGGCCCGTAAGCGCGATGGCCGCGATGGGCTCCTTCGGCTCGGGTGTTGAAGCAATTGCTCCGCGAACGGCCTCCTGCGCTGCACGCCACCAGTCTTCAGGATCCTGCTCGGCCCACCCCGGATGCTCGGCCCGGAAAGGGGCATGATTGCTCGACGCGGTGCCTACCAGTTTGCCTGCTGCATCCACAACCACCGCGCGCGTTCCTCCTGTACCCACATCCATTCCCAGGAACCACATAATTCGTCTTCTCCCTATCTAAATCGGTTTTCTTCGGCGGAGAGAGGATAGCAGCTTACGTGCCCGTGAGAAAAGTGTGCGCGGCACGTCGTGCAATCGAAATTGCATTTGGAGTGTTGCGCCAGATTGCGGCAGAGCTAAGGGGAAGTCTGCACCGGAGTAACGTCAATGTTCTCGCGCGTAAAGACAAAATGCAGCATCCAAACGCTGGCGATAGGCTGGCCATTCGCCTGCGCAGGCGTAAACTTCCATTGCCGCGCGGCCCTCATCGCAACCTCAGCAAAATACTTGCTCGGACCCGCTGGCTCGAAGCCGGCGTCCGTCACTTCGCCGGTCGGGCTCACATTCACGCGTACGCGCACGTTTACCTTTCCATGAATAGTTCTGCTGGCCGCGGGAAGAGGATTGGGCATCACCCTCTGCGCCACCGTGCCTTTCACCGCACTAGCGCTGCTTTGCCCCGGCGCCGCTGCCGCCGCAGCAGATGGAGCATTCGCAGGCGGCGGTAGTTGTTGCTCCGGCTCAGGCGTAGCCTGCGTGGGAGGCGGAGCATGGGGTGGCGTCTGGGGCGCGGCCGCGGCCGGAGCCGATGTGGGCGCCGGCGGCTGATCGTTCGACGTCGTTGCAGGTAATGTCCCATGCGAGCGGGACCAGAGAAGTACAACAACCGCCACCAGAATCAGCCCCAGAACGAGCAAGACCCCTCTGCGCGATTTTCTCCGCGATTCCGGTTTTTCAAACGCAAATCTCGGCAAGGCACGCGAGGCCGGATGCAGCTCAGCCTGCACGGCAGGCGCCGGTTCGATCTTCGCCACAGGTTTCTGCTGACGTTGAGCCTGACCGGCAGGTTTCTGCTGAGCCTGGGCCACCGGTTTGGGCTCGGTCTTGGCGGCGGGCTTCGGCGTGGGCGGCGCTGCGGCAGCAACCGGCGTCGCAGCAGTCGGCCTTGCCTCAGCAAGCGGCCTTGCCTCAGCAGGCCTTGCCAGTCCCAACCGGCCCTTAATATCATTCAGCGTTGCGCGGCGCGCTGGATCCACGCGCAGACACGCGGCCACTACTGCGGCAAATGGCTGCGGAATCGATTCCGAAATGTGCGCGTCGCGATTCGTAGAGCGGTTCCAGTCAGGCGTGCGCTGCGTCAGTGCTTCAACAATCGTCACGCCCAGCGACCATACATCTGAAGCAGGCGACAGCGTTCCCTCAACCCGCTCCGGCGCGTCATAGATGCTCAGAGCCGCCGTTTCATCAGCCGATGCGCCTGCAAGCTGCAGGCTGTCCGCGGAGAGCTTCAGCTCATCGCTCACAACCAGAATGTTCGAAGGCCTTAGCCGGCCGTGCACCAGCCCGTGTCCGTGAAGGTCGGTAAGCGCGTCCAGAATTGGAACGAGCATCTCCTTCACTTCCTCAGGCGCGAGCGGCCGCATGGGAAGAATCTCGGAGAGCACTTCATCGGCGAATTCAGTCACCACGAACGCAAACGCCGCGCCGTCAATTTCGCAGCGGCCACTCTGCAACACGCGCGCCAGGCACGCGTGCGCGCGGCTCGCATTCGCTGCAAAAGCAATGCGCGCTTCTACGTCTGCATCAGCGGGCATCAGCTTGAGGGTGGCTTTTTGCGGCGGCTCACCAGGCAACTCCGCCAGAAACACACTGCTGCGGCCGGATCTGCCCAGCCATTGGAGAAGCGTGAATCGTCCGTCAATGACTCGTCCGACCCAGTCACTCTGAATCGCCGTAACTTTCATGGCAGAAATCATTCTAACTGCCTTTGGATGGCAGAACGACACAAAACGCTGCCGCGCGCGAGAAGGATTCGCCTAACCTGCCAGGCTCGGCCAGCCAGGATCAGGAACCGGGCTCGACCTCAGGCACAGGCGCATTGCGTGTCGTTTGCCTGCTCAGCAACACCACCACTACCGCGGAAAGCGCCATCATGCCGCCCACAACATACAGACCGCCTGCGTAGCTGCCCAGCTTGTCTTTGAGCCAACCCACCAGAACAGGCCCGATGAATCCACCAAAGTTGCCCATCGAATTGATCATTGCGATCCCTGCTGCAGCGCTTGCGCCCGTGAGGAACATACTCGGCATTGCCCAAACCGGCCCCTTCGTGGAGTTCACGCCAATGTTCGCAATCGTCAGCGCCAGAATCACCGGAATAGCAGCAGTCGCCCATCCTGCCCATACAAATCCTGCGCATGTCACCAGGCTGGCGATTGCCACGTGCCACGTCCGTTCAAGCGTCATATCGGAGTGCCGGGCCCACAACACCATGGCCACAATCGCCAGCAGACCAGGCCCGGAGTTGAGCCAGCCAATGGTCATTGCCGAGTAGCCGTACTGCTTCAGAATCAGCGGCGACCAGAAGCCGAGAACATACAGCCCGGCCGATCCGCCTGAGTACACCAGCGCCAGCGCCAGCACGCGCGGATCGCAGAGCGCTGCAATCACTTCGCTCTTCGCAACCCGATTGCCGGAATGCTTGCTGCTCTCTACGCGCTCGGCTTCAAGCGTCTGCACCAGCCATGCGCGTTCCTCTTCGTCCAGCCAGCGCGCTTCTTCCGGCCTGTCGGTCAGGACCTTGAACGTAAGCAGCCCCAGAAAAATCGCCGGCAGAGCTTCAATAATGTACAACCACTGCCAGTTCATCAGTCCCCAGAACTTAGGCAGTTCCATCAGCGCCCCGGATATCGGCGAACCGATAGCAGTAGAAAGCGGCGCCGCAGCCATGAAGAATGCAATTGCAGCAGCCCGATACCGGGCAGGGAACCAAAGGCTCAGGTACAGCAGCGTGCCGGGAAAGAACCCTGACTCAGCAAGACCCAGAAAAAATCGCATCGCATAAAAACTGTACGGTCCCACCACAAACGCCGAAGCAATCGACACCATTCCCCACACAATCACCACGAGTGCAATCCACACCCGCGCGCCCACGCGCAACAGAATCAGATTCGACGGAATCTGAAACAGCACATATCCGAGAAAGAAAACTCCGCTGCCGAAGCCGAACATCGATGCATTCAGTCCCAGGGCCGCGCTCATGCTGAATGCCGCAAAACCAACGTTCACGCGGTCAAGAAAGCTGACGAAATAAAGCAGCATTACAAACGGCAGAATGTGCCAACGCAGCTTGCGCGCGACGCGCATTTCCAAATCGGGGATGGCGACAGAGATATTCACGCGGTGGCCAGCGGGCTCCCGGCCGTCGCGGCCACCTCTGCGCACACCGCAGCCGTCACGTCCGCTGTCGTTGCGGTACCTCCAAGGTCGCGCGTGTGCAGTTTCGGATTTGCCGTTACATGTTCAATCGCTTGCATCAGGCGACGCGCCGCAGCGGGCTCGCCAAGATGCTCCAGCATCATCACGGCCGTCCAGAAGGTGCCAACCGGATTCGCAAGCCCCTTGCCCATAATGTCGAAGGCAGACCCATGAATCGGCTCGAACATGGAAGGGAACTGCCGCTCCGGGTTGATGTTCGCCGTAGGCCCAATCCCGATGCTGCCCGCAAGCGCCGCCGCCAGATCGCTGAGAATATCCGCGTGCAGATTGGTCGCAACAATCGTGTCGAGTGAGGCCGGGCGGTTCACCATTCGCACCGTTGCCGCATCTACCAGCTCCTTATCCCACGTAACGTCAGGAAAGTCCTTCGCCACCTGCTGCGCAACTTCGTCCCACATCACCATCGCATGCCGCTGCGCATTGCTCTTCGTAATCAGGGTCAGCAGTTTGCGCGGCCGCGATTGCGCCAGCTTGAACCCATAGCGTTGCAGACGCTCAACACCGGCACGGGTCATCACAGAAAGATCCGTGGCAACTTCAATCGGCAATCCCTGGTGAACCCGTCCGCCTGCACCCGAGTATTCGCCCTCGGTGTTTTCGCGAACGATCACCCAGTTCAAATCTTCAGGCTGGCAGCGCTTCAGCGGCGCATCGATGCCGGGCAAAATCCGGGTCGGTCGCACGTTGGCGTACTGGTCCAGTCCCTGGCAAATCTTCAACCGCAGGCCCCATAACGTAATGTGATCAGGAATATGCGGGTCCCCGGCTGAGCCGAACAGGATCGCATCCTTGCCCTTCAACGCATCCAGTCCATCGGCAGGCATCATCGCGCCGTGCTCGCGATAGTAGTCTCCGCCCCAGTCAAAGTGCTCGAACTCGAATCGGAACTCACTGTCCGCCGCAGCCAGCGCTTCGAGCACCTGCCGCCCAGCGGGCACAACCTCCTTGCCAATGCCGTCACCCGGTACCAACGCAATCCTGTAAATCTTCATTTCCTCGCCACTCCAATCGAACACGGCCATTCTACCTGCAAGTGCGATGGTCTGGCCTTCGCACACCAATTTGATTACCTCAGAACACAATTTCAATCCAGGCTCCCCGAAAATTCGCGTCAACGATTCATACGCCATTCATCCCGGAGGGATGAAACGAAAATAGCCCAGGGTGAAGCGTAGCGGAACCCTGGGAAAACCGCCCCCAAAATGGCCAAAGCCCCGGAGGGGCGACGCGAACCTCCGAGCCGCCACACCATATTGCGAGACAATAACCCGCGTTGTGACCAGTGGCACATGCATCTTTGCCTTCCCGCGTGACAATGGTTTCGTAAGGTTCGCCAGCACCCGAGCTGCGCGCCGAGGAGACGACCACATGAGCGATTTAGCCACACTGGCTGAAGCGGTTGCGCTTGATCCGCTAATTGACCACCCAGCCGACTACCACGTGTTCCACAAATTTATTGAGCGCTGCAAAAACCTCCCCGCCGTCACTACCGCGGTTGTGTGGCCGCTCTCTGACGTTGCCATGAAAGGCGCAGTTGAAGCCGCACTCGCCGGTCTCATTGAGCCCACGCTCATCGGCCCCAAGGCACAAATGGAGGCCCTCGCCGCCAAAATCGGTGTCGACATCAGCGCCTATCCTGTAGTGGACACCGATACCGAATCCAAGGCAGCCGAGGCCGCTGTCGCCATCTGTCGCGCCGGTGGCGCTCAGGCGCTCATGAAGGGCAGCCTGCACACCGACGAACTGCTCAAGCCCGCCATGGCCCGCGATACCGGACTGCGCACGGCACGCCGCATTTCGCACGTGTTCATCATGGATACGCCCGCCTACGCCCGCACGCTGCTCATCACCGACGCGGCCATCAACATCACGCCGGAGCTCGAAGACAAAATCCACATCGTGCAGAACGCAATCGACCTCGCCCATGCACTCGGCATTCCCGAGCCCAAGGTCGCGCTCCTTTCCGCGGTTGAAACCGTTAGCCCGAAAATCAAGTCCACACTCGACGCAGCGGCCCTCTGCAAAATGGCCGATCGCGGCCAGATCACCGGCGGCATTCTCGACGGCCCGCTCGCCTTCGACACCGCTGTAAGCCAGAAAGCCGCAGCCATCAAGAAGCTGGTTTCGCCCGTCACCGGACTCGCGGACATCCTTGTAGTGCCGGACCTTGAGAGCGGCAACATGCTTGCCAAGCAGCTCGAGTATCTCGGCGGCGCACAACTCGCTGGAATTGTTCTCGGCGCGCGCGTGCCCACCATTCTCACCAGCCGTGCTGACTCGGCTGAAACCCGGCTCACCAGCTGCGCCGTGGCCGTACTCCTCCACTATGCGGCTCATCCGGCAGTAAAGGTCTAATTCATATACATTCATCCCTGCCGGCTATAGCAAACGGGCGCCTCCTATCTCCGAGGCGCCCGTTTTTGCATTTGTGTGAATCGCAACCGGCAAGCTCTCCCAAGGGGAACCTTGCTCCGCGGTTTGGCATCAAACTTTTCACATGCGAGGTGTAACACTCCACAGCACGGGAAGCTGCGCCCGCCGTAAAGGAGATCCGATGTCGAGTCATACCAGCCAGAACTCAAAAGCCGCCAAGATCAGCAACCCGGACGGATTTGCTCCGGACAAAATCAAGGATCTATCCAGCGTTCTCAATGCCTTACTGGCCGATGTCTTCGCACTCTATTTAAAGACAAAAAATTTTCATTGGCACATGAGCGGACCGCATTTCCGTGACTATCATTTGCTCCTCGACGAGCAGGCCACGCAGATTTTCGCCATCTCAGACGATATCGCCGAGCGCGTACGCAAGATAGGAGGAGTCACGGTGCGTTCCATCGGCCACATCGCCCGCCTGCAGCGAATTGCCGACAATGACCAGGAATTTGTGCCGGCCCACGAAATGCTGCTCGAATTGCACGGCGACAATCGCGCCCTGGTCGAAAGCATGCGCTCTGCCCACGAGGTAGCCTCACGGTCCAACGACTTCGCTACCACCAGCCTGCTTGAAGTCTGGATCGACGAAGCGGAACGCCGCGCCTGGTTCCTCTTTGAAGCCACTCGCTAAAGCACAGTCGCGCTCGTAGCGAGATCATTCAGATTTGACCCCTTTCAGAATGTGGTGCGGGTTTCGCGAAACCGGCGCTGCCTTCTGAGAGACTTAAAGTATGCTCAACCTTCTGCCCGCGCTCATTTTCGACCTCGACGGAACCCTCACCGATTCGAAGCCGGGAATCCTCGGGTGCCTCAAAAAAGTGATCGACGCCCGCGGCATCAGCGCCAAAGGACCTCTCGATCGCTTCATCGGTCCTCCTGTCGAAGAGTGGGTCGTTGATCTGTTGCCGAACGGCAGCAAAGATGAGCAATTCACTCTCGCGCGCGACTATCGCGCCTGCTACGACCGCGAGGGCTGGTCGAACAACTCCGTATTTCCAGGCGTACGCGAAATGCTCGTCGACCTGCGCGCGCAGGGATTCCCGCTCTACGTTTGCACCTCAAAGCATCAGCATTTCGCCGTGCGCATTCTCGGCGCGTTCCAACTGTCCCCGCTCTTTACCTCCATCTACGGCGACAAAGCCGAATACACAAGCCACAGCAAGGTCGATCTGTTCGCCAACGTGCTCCGCGAGCAAAATATCGAGGTCGATAGCGCGTGGATGATCGGCGATCGCAGCTTCGATATCGACGCCGCCCATGCAAACGGAGTGCGCTGCCTGGCAGCAGGCTGGGGATACGGCTCGCCGGCAGAATGCGCACAAGCCGACGCCATCGCATCAACTCCCGCCGACGTAGCCGCCCTGGTCACCCCAAACTATTTGACACAAGCGAAGTAGACCCAAGCGAAATACCGAACACGCACAACCTCAAGCCGCTGTCATCAGGAGCGGAGCGCAGCGTAGTCGAAAGATCTGCCCTGAAAATATCTCGGGTGCCGGAAACCCACACCGACCTCAGAGCTGTCATCCCGACAGAGCGCAGCGACGAGGGATCCGCGGTTGATTTTCATGCTCTTCGGATGACGCAACGCGCCATGTATGACTGCAGTTGCTTTTCGATCGCGTTCGATACAGGCGTCCACGTGGGCCTGCTTGAAACTTCGCTGGAAAGCTCTCCAATCTCAGTTCCTCTCTTCCGCGTCCTCTCTTCCGCACAAAATCTCACCACCGCGAATAAGAAATACGCGCGCGAAAACCCCGCTGACTCGTTGAAACCAAACACCTCGAAAGGCTTCTCCTAAACCGCGCCTGTTTTTCCATAACCGTCAAAAATCGCGATGTTAACGCTTTGTAAATAACTGGATAATTTGACCAAGAAAATTTTTGTTGACAATCGTTATCGATTCGATCTATTCTGGTGCCGGTCACCAACATCTCTCAGGAGGTTTCACATGCGTCCTATCCTCGCAAGCACGCTTATGCTCTCGTCGATTTTTCTTACCGCAGCGGCCCATGCCAGCACGACCGCCGATGACGCCACTGCGCCAACCCCCGAGGTTCGTGTGAGCACCGGGGTTACCGCCCCTAAACTCGCACAGGCAATCACCATTGCCATGCCTGACGGCCTCTCCAAAGCCTTCGTCCCCGCCGACTCAACGCTCGAACTGTCCTTTACCGTGGACAGCAAGGGCCAAGCCGAAAACGTCAAAGTCACCAAGTCAATCAGCCCTTACTGGGACGCACGGGTCGTGGAAGCGATCCAGAAGTCCCATTTCAAACCCGGCAAGCTCGACGATCAGGCCGTTTCTGTCGACATGAACCTGGTCGTCAGCCTGATGCGGTAGTGCTTCATACATAACCCATAATGAAAGTCAGCAGGGCCGGGTGAGCACAACAAGCTCTCCCGGCCTTCGCTTTTGCGGTTGGCAGGTCTGTTGGTCTGCAGTGGTATTGAGGTTCACTACGAGGTGATTTCCGGTTAGACGGTCATACGACCGGAGCAGCGATTTGATCGTTTGAGGAGGCCATTGGCGTTCACGGTATTGATCTCTGCTCGCTGATCGAGTATCCCGCTGGGGACGCAAACAGCGACACATCCGGTTCGTCGAGTTTTAGGTCAATGACCTCTTGCGTAGTGCGTCCGCTCCGCGGATCCTCCTCAATCATCAACATTGCAATTCCGGTATCGACCGCTACCCAAACCTCAGTGCTACTCTCCAGGGGCAATTCGTTCCCCTGTTCCCCAGCGGGAATCGTTGTAATCTGTTTGCTTCCCTCCGAGACCACACCGGCGATTGTGCGTTTACCGAGGGCCTCGTGGCGAGTGTTCTTCGTCCAGCGCGCCCGCGTTAAAGCGCTGATTTCAAGCTGCTCGCTTGTTGGCGGGGCAGCGGCGGCGGGCTTTGCTTGGTGGAAGAGGTGAGCGGTCTTTGTACTGGAGCCGTTTGCCTCCCAAAAGATCGTAGATCCGGATGCCGGGTCCATGACCGTAATTCGCAGATCAGGATGGTATTGTCCATCGGTGCCCATCACGCAATGCGACGAAGACTCGATCCTTATTCGGCCTGATGAGTCACGGTATTCGTGAGTTACAAGCTGCCCGCGAATGGAGTTTCCGTCGGCCAGCTTCTGTTCATATGTGGTTTTGACGGTTGCGCTAAAAGGCGGTTTCAAATTCGCCCGATCGTAAATTCTGACGCCGTTTGCGAGAACAAAACACGGTGAAGGAACTTGTGCGAGGGGGATCACGGCGGAAATCAGGCTGAAAGCAAGAATAAGAAAAACTTTGATAACAGAGCGTTGCATGTTCTTCCTCCGCAACGGAAAAAGAATAGCGCCAATACGGCAGCGGCGGTGAAAAAAATCTACTTTGGGTGGTTTGTCGGCAACCCGGAAGTAACGACGATTCTGGATTATCGCAACATTTGAGGTCATAGAAGCAACCGCGGATCCTTCGTCGCTGCGCTCCTCTGGATGACAACGCGGGGGGAAGCGAGCGAGCTTGCGGTACCGGTTGTCGGCGGATTGTCGCCTACTCTCCCTTTACAAGCTTGCGGAAATCTACCGGGCTCGACCCAAACATGGACTCATACGGTGTAGGAGGGGCGAAGTAACAGGATTCAGGGCATCTACTACTTTAGACCCCGGAAAAAACCCTCGACGGCCTCAATTACCTTATAAGCAACGCTTCGGAAAAAACCAAAGACGGCCTCTACTACCTTATAAGAGGTATGTCGAATAAAACTCTCGATGGCATCTATTACCTTATCAAGAGGTATATCGGAAAAGAGTGTCACTGGGGCGCCCTCTACTACCTTATACAGGCAATTTTCGACCGACGATTGATTCTTACTGAAGTTTCAGTCCAAGCTAATCGTGGACCTATCTGTCCACACCCGTGTTTGAGATCGCGATTCTGGGTGTGTGGCCGTCCACGGGGAAGTAACAATAACTCTGGATTATCGCTGCATTTGAAGTCGACGAGACAACTGCAGATCCTTCGTCGCTGCGCTCGTCTGGATGTCATCGCGGTGAGAAGGGGTCGGGCTTGCGATCCGCGTTGTTGAGGCGTGGTCGGCGATCTGGAAGTAATTGCCAGGTCCTGCTTGTCTGGAGGTCGGGCTCGCTTCTATTGCTTCAGAAACTCCACCAGCCGCGGACCCATTTCGCCGGTGCATTGCTCAGGCGCAAGATGGCCGCAGCCTCTAAACACGTCCAGCTCCGATTGCGGAACGAGTTCGTGCATCTTCCGGCCCAGTTCAAGCGGCGTTATCCGGTCTTCCGCTCCCCACAGAAACAACACCGGCATCTTGAGCCGCGGCAGCAGCCGGTCGGTAGCATCGTTGCCCGTCAGCATGGTGTCCAGCGCGCGCTTGATCACCCATGCATGCTCGCGCGAGTTGCGCAGAATATCGCGTGCAACAAACGAAGGAATGGGCGATGGATGCGGCATCAGCAGCGCCTCAAGCTGATCCAGTTCCGCGGCCGTCTTCGGTATAAACAGGTTCGTGTCCCAGTCCGGCTGCACATACAGTCCGGCCGAGTCAAACACCATCAATCGGCGAACAAATTCAGGATGCTCGCTGGCCACGATCTGCACAATCCAGCCACCCATTGACCAGCCGCCAAGGTCCACCTGCCGCAGCCCAAGTGCTTTGATAAAGCCCACTACAACAGCAGCCTCGTCGCGAACCGAGTAGGAGAAATCGCGCGGCCGCGCGCTGCGTCCGTATCCCGGCAAGTCGGGCATGTACACACGAAATCCGGCTTTCGACAGGTAGGGTGCGAGCAGGCGCCAGTCCTCAGACCGGCCGCCAAGTCCGTGCACCAGCACCACCACCGGCCCACTCGCGGGGCCCTCGGCAAGATAATGCATGCGGAGGCCATCGACAACAATCGAGTGATTCTCAATCCCGGAAAATTCTTCCTCGAGATACATTGAGCCGTTGAAAAAGCTCACCGGCCGCAACACGAACGCCATTCCGCAGACGAGCACAACAACGGCAAGAACGCCGATTGCGCGAAGCCATTTATTTGCGCCTTTCATTTTCCTTCTCTTTCCAGCAGTCTCTGCGCCCGTTGCCAGCCCAACTCGATAATGCGCACGGTAACAGGGTCCAGCTTGAGTGCGCTGTGGCTATTCCACTCCGCACGTTCCACCCATCGCACATCGTCCGCGTCTGAAGCAGCCCCCAGAGTTCCACCCGTCACCCGGCAAAGGTAATCGGCGATCACGTAGTGGAAACGCACCCTTTCCTCTTGATGATGAATGCGGTCGAGCAGTTCTATCAGTTCGATGGGTTCCACCACCAGCCCGGTTTCTTCAAGCACTTCGCGCGCCACTCCCGCGGTGAGCGACTCGCCCAGCTCCAGCAGTCCACCGGGGAGAGACCATTGCCCCTTCAGCGGCTCGCGTCCGCGCCGCACCAGCAGCACGCGTCCCTCGTCCACCACCACCGCGCCTACACCCACCAGCGGGGCCAACGGAAATTCTCTCTGCATGGCTTCACCGTAACTCTTTACCATAGCGCGTCCGCAGGGCATGCGCGCAACTCGCGCGCGCTCACAACATTGCACGTCCGGCGTCCACTAGGCGGCTCTCGGCCTGCTTACTCCTTGGCTTGCCGCTGCGGCCGAGCTCTCAGCTCAGTTTGCGTGCTTACCAGCAGCCTTCGCCTGCGGCATTGGCAGCCGGCAACCGGGGCGGTCAAGATAAACTGATTGCAGGCCGCCCGTGCGCATCCTCACTCGCTACATCCTCGGTGAAATCCTCTCCCACACGCTGATAGGCCTCGCTCTTTTCACGTTCATTCTCTTCATGCCCTACCTTCCCAACGTGCTTGAGATGGTGGTGCGCAACAGCTCAACGTTTACGGATGTGGTGGAGATCTTTCTCTTCACGATTCCACACCTGCTGCGCTTCACTATCCCCATGTCGGTGCTGGTGGGCGTACTGCTGGGACTCAGCAGGCTGGCCGCCGATAGTGAAGTCATCGCCATGCGCGCCTCGGGGCTTGGCATCGGATATTTCGTGCGCGTCGCATCGATCGTTGCCGTTGGGGGCACTCTCCTTGGCCTGGCGAATTCGCTCTATCTTGAGCCGCGCGCAAGCCAGGCCATCCTCGACATGGAGCGGCAACTGGAGAGTTCGCAGGCGTCCTACCAGATCCAGCCACGCGTGTTTTACGAGGATTTCAAAAACTTCGTTCTCTACGTGCAGAACGTGCGCTCCGGAACCGGCGCATCCAACTGGGACCAGGTCTTCATGGCCGATGTGAGCGATCCCACCTCGCCGCGCATCACCACCGCCGCGTCCGCCACCGTGGTCAGCGACTCCACACAGCTGCTCCTTATGCGCCTGCGCGAAGGTGCCCAGCACGACGTGGTGCCGGACCAGCCAAACGAGTACAACATCTCGGCATTCAGCACCATAGACCGCCCGCTGGAACTAGGCGGGCAGAGCGATGTGCACCTGGGCCGAAGAGATACGGCCATTTACGCGCTCCCTCTGGACGAGTTGCTTCAGCACGTTCACGAGCCCGATCCAAAACGGTACATGATCGAGCTCAATAATCGTTTCGCGTTTCCCATAGCCTGCCTTGTGCTCATGGTCGTGGGCGTTCCGCTCGGCGTCGCCTCGCGCCGCGGCGGCAAAAGCTCAGGATTCGTCTATACAATTTTGCTGGTCTTTTTCTATTACTTTCTCTCCTTCACCGGAACTGCACTGGGGAAGCAGAACAAGGTGCCGGCATTTGTCGCCGTGTGGTCTGCCAATCTGCTCTTCGCTTCAGTCGGCGTCTTTTTGCTTTGGCAGATGGCAACCGGCGGCAGCTTTCTCAACGCCATCATGGCCTGGGCCGCGCGCGCGCCAAAAGAAGACACCACCGGCCTGCAAAAGTCGCGCGGCGCTTGGCTAACCCGCTGGCTTGACAGGCTGCAGCCGCGCCGTCAGCAAGCGAAATCGCGCAGCACCTTTCCGCGTATTCTCGACGAGTACGTGGTGCGCGAATTCCTGGGCACGTTTCTCATGGTGCTCTTTGGATTCGTGCTGCTCATGCTCGTTTTCACATTCTTTGACCTCGTCGGCGACATCATTCGCAACCGCATTCCGTTAACAACGGTCGGCGCATACCTCGTGAATCTCACGCCCAACATGCTCTACCTGATCGCGCCGCTCGCTGTGCTGATCGCCGTGCTTGTCACCTTCGGCGTACTCAACCGCAATAGCGAAATCACCGCCATGAAAGCCACCGGCATCAGCCTTTATCGCCTCGTTGTACCGGTGATCGCCATTGCTGCCATCTTGTCCATCAGCCTGTTTCTTTTTGACCAGTACTACCTTCCTCAGGCCAACCGGCGACAGGAGGCGCTGCGCAATATCATCAAGGGCAAGCCGCCGCAAACGGTCCTGCACCCCGAGCACAACTGGATCTTCGGCCAGCCGCGCGCCGGCGAACCGGGCCGCATCTTCTACTACCAGTTCTACGATCCCGATCACAAAGAGTTTGCCAGCCTCTCGGTGTTCGAATTCGATCCATCCACTTTCTCGCTCACTCGGCGCATTTTCGCGCCGCGCGTCTACTGGGACAGCGACCACGACATTTGGCGCTTCCAGAACGGTTGGGTGCGCGACATGAAGGGCGCCGAAACAACCGGATATCGCGAGTTCAAACAGCTTACCTTCTCTGAGATTCACGAGGACCCCGGCTACTTCACCAAGGAAAACTGGCAATCGCAGGAGATGAATTTCCCGCAGTTGAGCAGCTACATCAACGATCTGCGACAAAGCGGCTTTGACACCATGCGCCTGCGCGTCGCCTTATGGCATAAGCTCGCTTATCCGCTCATCGCCATCGTCATGGCAATTCTGGCCATTCCTTTCGCGCTCTCAATGGGGCGGCGCGGTTCGCTGTCTGCCATTGCCATCGCCATTGGCGTGGCGCTCGCCTATTTTGTCGTCGATGGACTGTTCGGCGCCATGGGCAATGTGAACTATTTGCCGGCGGCGATGGCCGCCTGGTCCTCGGATGTGCTGTTTGCCCTGGTGGGCGGCTATCTGCTTCTTAGAACTTCAACTTAGGAGACATCTGCGGAATCCGCGCCAGCCGGTCGGCGCCACGCGGATTTCTGCCGATACAATAGAACCATGTTGCGCGATATGCAGCCGCTCCTCGGGTACATGCGTCGCTACCGCTGGGGATACGTGTGGGGCACGCTCTCCTGCGTCATCACAAACATCATCTGGGTTCAATTTCCCGCCGTCCTCGGCAATGCCGTAAACAAGATTGAGCACGGAACCACGCGCAATGAGATCCTGCTTCTCGCCGGCGTTCTGGTGCTTATCTCGCTCGCCAAGGGCGTCTTCCTCTACTCGCAACGCTGGGTGCTCATCGGCATATCGCGCGACATTGAACTCGACCTGCGCAACGACCTCTTCCGCAAGCTTGAGCTGCAGGACTCCGGATTCTATCAGCACTATCGCACCGGCGACATCATGGCCCGCATGACCAACGACCTCAATGCAGTGCGCATGCTGCTTGGCCCGGGGTTGATGTACAGCGCCAACACGATCTTCCTGAGCGTGTTCGCCATGTTCTTCATGATTCAGATCAGCCCATACCTGACGCTCGTTGCGCTTGCGCCCATGCCCCTGGCCAGCATCCTGATACAGTACTTCGGCAGCCGCATTCACACCCGCTTCGAGCGCATCCAAGCCAGCTTTTCTGATATCTCGGCGCAGGCGCAGGAAAATTACTCCGGCGCGCGCCTGGTACGGGCATTTGCGCGCGAAGAGTCGGAGATCGGCCTGTTCGAGCGGCTCAATCGCGAGTACATCCGTCGCGCACTGCGTCTGGTGCAGCTCATGGGCATGCTCTGGCCAACGCTCGAGTTTGTTCTTGGCGTGTCCTTGATCATTACGCTTCTCGTCGGCGGCCACCTCGTCATCTCCGGCCGCATCAACGTAGGCGAGTTTGTCGCCTTCAACACATACATGATTCTGCTCATCTGGCCCATCATCGCCGTGGGATGGGTCATCAACATCTTTCAGCGCGGAACCGCGTCGGTCAAGCGGATTGACGAACTGCTGCACGCCGAACCATCCATCGACGACCGCGCTGCCGATCCGTCGATTGTTCCGGACACCGTGCTGCAAGGCCAAATTGAATTCCGTCATCTGAACTTCAGCTATGCTGATACGCAGGTGCTCAAAGACATTTCGCTGCGCATTCCCGCAGGTTCCAGTCTCGCAATCGTCGGTCCAACCGGCTGCGGCAAGTCGACGCTCGTAAACCTCATCTCGCGTATCTACGAGGCTCCCGAGGGCGAGTTGTTCATCGACGGCCGCCCCGTTCGCGACTACCCGCTCGCAGTGCTGCGGCGCAACATCGGCATGGTTCCGCAGGAGACATTCCTCTTCAGCGAAACCATCCGCGAGAATCTCGCCTTTGGTGCGCCCAACGCCACTAGCGAAGAATTGCTTGAAGCAGCCGAAGCAGCGCACATCCGCCTGGAGTTCGAAGAATTTCCGCAAGGCTTTCAAACCATGGTTGGCGAGCGCGGCGTCACGCTCTCCGGCGGCCAAAAGCAGCGCTCGGCCATTGCGCGCGCACTGGTGCGCAGGCCGGCAATTCTCATTCTCGACGACGCCCTTGCCAGCGTCGATACCTACACCGAAGAGCGCATCCTTGGTGGCCTGCATCGCTACACCGCAAGCTCAACCACCATCCTCATCTCACATCGCGTTTCAACCGTGCGCAACGCCGATCAGATCGCCGTCCTCGATCACGGCCGCATCGTAGAGCTCGGCCGGCATGAAGAACTGCTCGCTCTGGATGGCTACTACGCCAGTCTCTTCCAAAAGCAGCAGCTCGAAGAAGAGCTCACCGTCGCCGGATGAGGCGCGGCCATCTGAACAACACAGACTTCACAGGCCGCGGAAAAACTCTGCTGTTCTGAAGATGCTGAGTGTCCCATCCATCCCGCAGTCTCATCGCAAGAAGGGTGGGATAGCAAGCCCTTAAGCCCACCACCAACAAGCCAACGACCGATAGCCGAAAAAGCTGAGTGTCCCATCCATCCCGCAGTCTCATCGCAAGAAGGGTGGGATAGCAAGCCCTTAAGCCCACCACCAACAAGCCAACGACCGATAGCCGAAAAAGCTGAGTGCCCCATCCATCCCGCAGTCTCATCGCGGGATGGGTGGGACAGCAAGCCCTCAAACTCACCACCAACAACCCAACAACTGATAGCCGAAAAAGCTGAGTGCCCCATCCATCCCGCAGTCTCATCGCGGGATGGGTGGGACAGCAAGCCCTCAAACTCACCACCAACAACCCAACAACCGATAGCCGAAAAAGCTGAGTGCCCCATCCATCCCGCAGTCTCATCGCGGGATGGGTGGGACAGCAAGCCCTCAAACTCACCACCAACAACCCAACAACTGATAGCCGAAAATGCCGGGTGCCCCAGGTCTCGATTTTGAGACCTGGGATAGCAAGGATCCCACCGACATCGCTTTGAAACAGGGCACGGCTTCACGGCTTGCTGAAGAACTCTCATTGCGACCCTGTTTTGAAAGGGCACAACTTTAGTTGTGCCGTAAGCCGTTTAGAATTCAAGTGGCCTTCAGGCCCGGAGGGATGTTTTCAATGGCTGGCACGAGAAAGTGTTTATTTCCGCAGCCTGTTTAGCTCCTGAGGGAATGCGATCGCGACACTCCCACTCGCATATTAGTTTCTCCGAAGCCTCTTCAGCCATTAAGCGCCCACAAGGAAGGGAAACCGCATTCGCTCATGCATTCCAGTGCGAGCCTGCTGAAGACTCGGCAGCATAAGCCGCGCCGCCAAAATCGCTGGATCCTTGCAGGCCCGCGGTAGATTGCTCCACCTGGAGCGCCAGGTTTCCTTCCGAACCGCGGACCGACTGCACCCACGCATCACGCACGTTTTTCACGCAGGCAATCACGTGCTCAAACTTCTCGCCAGAGTTTGCCTGCGACCCCTGCAGCATCAGCGCGAACATTGCCGTGTAGAACTCGGCCAGCGCTTCTGCCGGCTTTCCGCCAATATCCATCTTGAGGGTCGCCTGCAGATGGATCACGATGTCCATGGCGCGCTTAACAGCGTACCGGCGCTGTCCGGCATCTCCGCGATCCGCCGCTTCAATCGCGTTATACATAAAACGGATGATGCCTTCGTAGAGCGCAACCGTTAGTTCAACACCTGACGCGCCCTCAAGAGAGCGGGCACTGTAACTGTTCATCTCATCCCTTCTGTTTTACCTAACTGCTTTTGCTGTTGTATCCGGTCATGGCGCTGTACATCATGCTTATCTGGTCGACCAGGGACGGAATCGCCTGCAAAGTTTGATTGGCAGCATTGAGTTCCGCGGTCAGATGTTCCTTTTGTGTGGCGATCAATGTCTCCTGCTTGGCAATGTTGTTGTTCAGCGCTTCTTCCTGACTTTTATTCTCTTTGAGAGCCAGCGTGATCGCGCCGGAGCTGTATGTATTTCCAAGATTGTCGAGGGTTTGTCCAAACGTTGCGCCAAAGCCTCCGGAGTTCTGAAAAAAGGCGGTGACACCGGCATAATTCGAGTCGAGGACCGAAGTAAGGCTGTCGCTGTTCAACGAAATGGTGCCATCCTTGTTGAAGGTGATGCCCACCGAACTCAGGTTGTTCACCGCGCCTGTTCCGTAAATCGAACTCAGCCCTGACTGCAGCGACTCCTGCAATCGCGCCAAGACCGAGGTTCCATAAAGAGGTTGCGCGTTGCCGGAAGAGTCGTTTCCTTCCTGCGTGTTGACGGCCTTCATCACCGCGTTGTAGTCGGTCACGAATTGATTCACAGCCGAAACAACGCTGAGGGTATCGTTGGTGATTACCACCTGCACGGCTTCACCGCTGGTGGGAGCCGCAAGCAATTGGAAGGTCACGCCCGGAATCGCGTTTGTCACGGTGTTCGAGGCGCTCGAAAGCTCGACGCCATCAACAAGAAGATTCGCATCTTTCCCCGGTTGGATCTGGGTGAGTGAGACGCTCTGGCTATCGGTGGTAGTGTCGGTCAGGGTACTTGACACCGTCAGCACCCCGGCTGACCCGTCCGTCGAGCTCACGATAGAAAGACGCGAACCCTTCATATCGGTAAGAACCGTTGCGGTCACGCCAATGTTCGCGCGGTTGATGGCCGTTGCAAGCCCGTCGATTGTTGCGGGCGTAGAGGCGTCTCCTACATTGACGTTGTAGACGGCGCCGATCCCGACCTGGATCGCAACACTTCCTGAGAGCGTGTCGGCTGCAGCCACAATACCGGAAACCGCTGTGGAGGTCTGAGCCAGATTTTGCACCGTGATCGTATGCGTTCCAGCGGTGGCTGAGCTGTTTGCAGACGAGAGACTCAAGATGTTTTCGTTGGAGCTCGAGCCTTTCTTCCCCGCCAGCACACCTGTGAAATCGCTCAGGTTCTGGAGATCGGAAGTCAAGCTCGAGAGCTGAGTTCCAAGGCTACTGAGTTGCGTGTCCTGATTTGTGAACTTGGTCAGTTGAGTCTTCCACGGAGTCTCGACCGTTTGAAGATTGGCCACGATCTGATTGATTGTAGCGGCTACATCGAAACCGTTACCGCTGGTTGCTGAGCCAAAGTTCAACCCTACGTTGCCCATTCCTCTTCTCCTGTAACTAGTTCTGAAGCGAATCGATAACCGGAATTGATGCCGAAGGATTAGAAAAAATAAAAGAGGAGCAAAAGCAAGAAGGGGAAAGCCGCACAATAGCAGCCCTCCCCGCCTGCTTGAGAGTTCAATGGTTTACTGGAGAAGCTTGACGATCAACTGCTGTGATTGGTTAGCCTGCGCCAGAGCAGCGATGCCGGTCTGACTCAGGATCTGATACTTCGACATGTCGGAGGTAGCTGAAGCGTAATCAGTCGCCGTCACGTCGTTTTGCGCAGCCAGGGTGTTGGTTGACTGCACGCTCATCACGTTGCCGATGGCGCTGAGGGTATTGATATCGGCGCCGATCTGACCGCGAGCAACGTCAACGGTGCCGATGGCCGCGGTGATATTTGTCAGTTCTGTTGCCGCATCTGTCGTCAGCCCGGTAGCGACCAGGCCGAGATCGGCGGTTGATCCGACCTGTACGCCGTTCAGAACCGCGGCCGGGCTGCTTGGCAGCGTTCCATCGCTGGTAAAGATCGTGAACCCCGTAGCCGAGCCGAACAGAGTCTGGCCGTTGTATTCGGTGTTGTCGTTAATGCTGTCAATCTCAGTCTGGATATTGGTATATTCCGCCTGGGCCGCGTCAATCTGGTCACTGTTGAGCGATCCGTTGGCAGCCTCGGTCGCCAGGGTAACGGCGCGATTCAGAAGACTGGTGACCTGCGCAAGAGCGCCATCAGCAACCTGCAGCATGTCGACGCCTTCCGATGCGTTCTTTGACGATTGAGAAAGCGCGGTGGCCGAGGCCCTGAGAGCATCTGCCAATGAAAGTCCGGCCGCATCGTCGGCGCCGGAGTTGATGCGGGAGCCTGAAGACAACTGCTGAAGCGTCTTCTGCAGGGCTGCCTGCGTGTTAGCCAGGTTATTCTGTGCGTAAATTGCCGAAATATTATTCAGGACACCCAATGCCATGGGATTTCTCCTTCTTTGGTTGAAGTGATCGATTCAGTTCCCGCATCGAGTGCCTGACCGGAACAATCTGCTTTTCCCGTCCCACCGTTTGAGGAACCACGTTGCTTACTGCCTTCATCGGCGCTCCGGGAAAACACTTTATGCAGTTTGTGAGGTCTTTCGTAATGCGGCTGCCCGTCAACTTTCAACCATCGCCGCCGATATCTATGGATGAGCCGCGGGAGTAAGGCATTGCGATGATCGAACTTACACGTCTGAACGGAACACCCATCGTATTGAACAGCGATCTGATCAAAACCGCTGAGGCCTCGCCAGACACCATGCTGACACTCATACATGGCGAGAAACTCATTGTGCGCGAAACCATCAATGAAGTAACGGAGCGTGTCCTCGCATATCGCGCACATCTCCTTACAAACGTTGCCCGCCGGCTGCACTCATTCGGAGATCTGCAGCAGGTCACTTCGCTCTCAAGTCTCGATGTTTCCGGCCAGCCTCCCCAGCCGCCAAAGCCCAGGCGCGAACCCGATTCCGAATCTGATCGATAGTGCCGGCATTTCCGCGACATTTTCGGAGGAGCAGCATATGGATAAAGCCAGCATCGGCGGAGTGATTCTTGCCATCGTAGGCATCGTTGCCGGATTGCTGATGGAAGGCGGCAATCTGGGACAGATCCTGCAGCCCACAGCGGCGCTCATCGTTTTTGGCGGCACCATGGGAGCAGTGTTGCTGCAGTTCCCGCTCACCACGGTCGTCGCCGCGTTTGGCGGCATGGCCCACATCTTTGCCGCACCGCAAAAGCAGGACCATCAACTCATCGGCCAACTCGTCGGATTCGCCAACAAGGCTCGCCGTGACGGTGTCGTCTCGCTCGATGCCGATCTCAAAAACATCGACGACCCTTTCCTTCGGCAGACACTCATGCTCGCGGTCGACGGCACTGAGCCCGAAGAACTGCGCAAGATCATGCACGTAACTCTCGACTCCACCTTGGAGCGCGAGGAGCGCCTCCCTGCCGTGTTCGAGTCGGCGGGCGGATTCTCACCAACCATCGGAATCCTCGGCGCCGTTCTCGGCCTCATCCAGGTCATGCAGAACCTCGACAATATTTCAGAGGTGGGGCGCGGCATCGCGGTCGCCTTCGTGGCCACAATCTACGGCGTCGGAATTGCAAATCTCTTCTTCCTTCCCTTTGCCGGCAAAATGCGCATACGCATCCGCGACGGGGAACGACGCCGCGAAATGATGTTGGAAGGCGTCATCGGCATCCTCGAAGGCATGAACCCGCGCATGCTGCAATTGAAGCTCGCCTGCTTTGCGGAAGAGTCAAGCCGCGGTAAGAAGGAAGAAGCATCGTGACTCGCCGTGGGCAGCGGTCGCGCGTGAGCCACGATCGCTGGCTCGTTTCCTATGCTGACTTCATCACGCTGCTCTTCGCATTTTTTGTAGTGCTCTTTGCAACCGCGGAGGCCGACAAGAACAAACAGGCAGAGTTTTCACAATCGATCGATGAAGCCTTTCGTGCGCTGGGAATCTTCCCCAACTCGACGCGGCAACATCCCGGCGCAACTCCTGCGTCCAACGCAACCGAAAAACCGGCCATCCCAATGAACATCGTGATGGGCGAAGATGTGCTCGCTCCCGCGCGGGTAAAATCCGATCTCGAGAACCTTGGCCGTGAGCTTCAGCAGACACTCTCGAACGAGGTCGCAAAACACACCGTTTCCATCGAAATGGGCCGCGACGGCCTGGTCATCAGCCTGCGCGAGGCGGGCTTCTTCGCCTCGGGCTCAGCCGCGCCCAAACCGGAGACGCTCCACACACTGCAAACAATCGCCGCTGCCCTCAGCCGTACGCGTTACGACCTGCGTGTCGAAGGACACACTGACAACATACCAATTCACAACCCGCAGTTCGATTCCAACTGGGAGCTTTCCACGGCACGCGCAACAAACATCGCCAGGCTGCTGCTCGGAATGAACGCGATTCGAGCCGATCGGTTATCGGCGGCTGGATATGCGGAGTACCACCCGGTAGCACCCAACGACTCACCCGATGGACGAGCCAAAAACCGTCGCGTCGACCTTGTCGTTCTGCCGCGCAGCAAAATCAACTTTTCTGAGTCGGCGAAAAACACACCGTCAAGTGCATGGCGGAAGATTACGGACGGCGAATAGCCGCGCTTCGCTATGAGTTGCCTGCAAAATGAGCTTCGATCTCTTCGAGCGTTTTGCCCTTCGTCTCCGGCAGAAAAAACGCGGTCACCACGAAATACACCGCGGTGAAGCTTGCAAACACAAAGAACATTGACGAGTAGCCGTGCTTGCTCACAAAGGGCAGAAAGATAGCGGCCAGCGTGGTGGAAACAAGCTGATTGATCACCAGCGCAATGCTCATGCCGTTGGAACGGATGCGCGTCGGCATCAGTTCTGACAATGCAAGCCACACACACACGCCGGGGCCAAGCGCATAGAACGCCATGAACGCGTACAGTCCCAGCGCGACAAGCCAGCCGTGGCTCGACTCGGGAACGCGACCGATAAGCGCTTTCTGAATCTTGAGCGGCGCGCTTCTTGCCGTTTCAAGATCGGCAAACGGATCCTTGAAGAATGCTTCAATCCTGTTTGAGGGCACACAGCTATCGCGCGTAATTTCAATCGGCGCGGATGCAGCATCGTCAGACCGGACGAACGACGTTGCAGCGGTGAAATCGCCGTAAGAATAAATAATCGCCAGCGAAGCGCGACCTGCCTGGATCTCATTGCCTGTGTAACCTGCGGCGGAAAGAAGCTTCGTGGCTTGCGCCGGGTCGAATTGCAGTTTGAGTTCCTGCGCCGGACCCGCAAGCGCCTGAATCTGGCTGCCTGCGTCGATGCTTGCTTTTTCGGTGCGCAGAAATGAAATACCAACCCCGACCAGTGCCACGATAATGCCGCTGGTCCCCAGCACAAACAGAAACTTGCGGCCTTTGCGGTCGACCAGCGTCATGCCCACGGCCGTCATCGCAAAGTTCACAACCGTGAACAGCACATAACCCCAGTGCGCGCTCAGGTCGTTCAGCCCGCTTTGCATCAGAATGCCCGCGTTGTAACCGATGATGGAGTTGACGCCCGTAGCCGTGTTGCACGCCAGGATCACGCAAGCCAGCAGAAACGGAATTACATACTTCCGCTGCAGCAGCGACTCATGGCTGGTGCGGCGTTGCTCAGTCGGAACAGTGCGCGCCAGTGACTCCATCTCATCCAGTTCCGTTGCCGCCTGCTCCGGATTGCGCGAGCGCAGCAGCGCGGCATAGGCGCGATCGCGCATGCCGCGGCGGAAAAGCCAGCGCGGCGATTCCGTCACCAGCATCGAGCCCAGCACAAACAGCACTCCTGGAGGCAATGACACCCAGAAGATGCTTCGCCATGCCGTGTCTTTAAAGTGCAGAAGCGTCGCTGTATTCGCGGCTCTTTCCACCGCCGCCACGCGATAGCTGAAATAGATGCCCACCAGCGCGGCGGCCACAATTCCCAGCGTCAGCAGCCACTGAAAAACCGCTGTGCCCCTGCCGCGGTTCGTCGCCGAAAGGCATTCGGCCAGATACAAAGGGACCACCACTCCGATCAGCCCTGCGCTCACGCCCTGCAGCAATCGGCCAAAGAACAATGGACCGTAGCCTTGCGCAAGCGCGATGACCGGAATACTCAGCACGAACGTAAAACCGCTCAACATCATCAGCGGCTTGCGTCCCAGCCAGTCTGACAATGCGCCGGCGAACAGCGTTGAAATCACGCTGCCAAGCAATACTGCTGCCACAATGACGGACAACTGCGCTGCGGTAAGCCCGGAAGTAGCTTCGAGGTAGGGCAATGCGCCGCCAATGATCCCAACATCCACGCCATAGAGCAGTCCGCCCAGGCCCGCCACCAAAAGCAGGAAGGCGTTATACCGGCGAATCGCGGAGGAGTCGGCCATTCCCGGCGCATTTGCCACCCCGCTTGTGGTCATCTACAGCCTCACTTTCCCGGCAGGATAATTCATCGCGTTTGCACACAACTTAACAGGTGTATGCCTGCTCTACAATGATCGTGTTGAAATCAATCACTTCTGTATTGTCATGAGGCCGACAGGGATGTCGAACCACAATAGCTTTTCCGCTTCTTTCGTTCGTTCCGCACTCGTTTTGACGGTTGCTTTGGCAGGTGCTTTCAGCGCCGGTATCTCCGCGCAAGTCAGCCTGTTGCCCGCACCACGCGAATTGCACCTTGGTCAGAAGACGGCGCTTCCTGCAAAGATACTGGTTCTTGTTCCAGGCCACGACGCTGCCGACGAATTTGCCGCAGACGATCTGCGGGAAGCCATCAAGCAGCTTTCACCGGCCGAGTCCGCGCGTGCCGGAGTGTTCTATCGCATCAACCTGCTTCGGTACGACGCCGCTGCCGCCAAAGCCGTGCTGGCTCACACCGGGCTTGCATTTGACGCGGCCATGCAGTCTGAGGGCTACGTGCTGGTCATCGAAAAGCAGCAAGCTTACATCGTCGGAGCGTCGAGCGGGGGCGTGTTTTACGGTGTACAGACTTTCAAGCAGTTATTCCAGCAGCCCGGCGCGGAGCGCACCGTGCCCACCGGGACGATTCGCGATTGGCCGGCCATGCGCTATCGTGCGGTTCAGGACGATTTGTCGCGCGGGCCGGTTCCCACGCTCGAATTTCAGAAACATCAAGTTCGCGCCCTCGCTGCTTTCAAGGCCAACATCTTCTCGCTCTACTTCGAGCACACGCTGCTCTACCCAAACCAGCCCATGGCCGCACCTCCGGGCGGCGCCATGACGCCCGCCGAAGTAAAAGAACTCGTCGCATATGCGCGTCAGTACCACGTCACCATCCTGCCTCAGCAGGAGGCCTTCGGGCACCTGCACCATGTTCTGAAATACGAGCTATATCAGGACGCAGCGGAAACTCCGCACGGACACGTGCTTGCGCCGGGCCAGCAGGCGTCCTTGCCGCTCATCAAAGACTGGTTCACACAGATGGCTGCGGAGTTTCCCTCGCCATTCATCCACATTGGCGCGGATGAAACCTGGGACCTGGGCGTCGGCCGCACGCAAGCCGATGTGCAGAAAAAAGGTTACGGCCCGGTCTATGTCTCGTTTCTCAAACAGATTCACGACGAGCTGGAGCCATTGCATCGCCGCCTCTTGTTCTGGGGCGACATCGGCGAAAAGGATGCCAATTCCGTTGCCGGCCTGCCTAAAGACATGATCGCCGTGCCGTGGAACTACGGGGATTTCACCGGCTTCGACAAAATGATCGAGCCGTTTGCGAAAGCCGGCATGGAAACGTGGGTGGCTCCGGGCGATTCCAACTGGAACGAGGTCTTTCCGCGCACGCGGACGGCTCTCTGGAACATCCAGGGCTTTGTGCGCGATGGCCAGCGCATGGGGTCCACTGGAATGATCAACACGGTCTGGAACGATGACGGCGAGGGATTGTTCAACCTCGACTGGTACGGAGTTCTCTTCGGACCGGTCGCAGCATGGCAATCCGGCGAGAGCTCGATTCCCGACTACCAGACCGCTTACGGCCCCATCTTTCACGGCGACGCCACAGGCAAGGTCGACGAAGCCGAGAAGGAGCTGATGTCGGCCCAGGAAGTGCTCGGCAACGCAAACCTGCAACTCAGCAGCGACGCAGTCTTCTGGCTCGATCCGTGGAGCACCCAAGGTCAGGAAATTTCAGCTAAGCTGTTGCCTGTCGCCCAGGAACTTCGCCTGCATGCCGAGCGAGCCGTGGTGCTGCTGGCCCAGCTCCGGCAATCGAATCCGAACCTTAAAGAACAGGCCGCTCTCACCGCCATGGACATGGGCGCGCGCCGGCTCGATCTCATCGGTATGAAATTCCAGCTCGCGCAGGAAATCGCGGATTCCTACACGAAGGCCCGCGGCATCCAGCACGATAAGACGCAGCGCGATGCAACCTCGAACATCCTCAGCGAGATCAGTGGCAACAATGGCCGCTGCCAGGATCTGCGCGACGCCTATTCCGCACTCAAGGCGCAGTATTCCCAGGTGTGGATGAGCGAAAACCGGCCCTACTGGCTGAACAACGTTACCGTTCGCTACGACCTCGAAATCGAGAAATGGCAGCGTCGCGGCGAGACATTCAAGCAGGGCATCTGGGAATGGCATAGCGGCAGGGAATTGCCCGTTCCCGCCGCTCTCGGGCTTCCATCCGCTGAGCAGCAGTCAGGCGCCGCACACTAGCCCAATGCCACCGCAAGCCGAGCGTGGTCAATGTGGATACCTTATCACTAGAATTTTCTCCGTAACCCATTTGCGCGATGCACACTAAAACCATGCTGAGCTTCGACGACAGGCGGAAGCTTCCATCTCTACTACTGATCGACGACGATCTGGTAAGCCGCGAAGTATCCGCAACCGTGCTCACGTTGAACGGATACATGGTCCACACGGCCGAAAATGGACCCTCTGCGCTGGAACTGCTGGGCGGCAAGGGCAACGCTGCAGACGTAATCCGGCCCGACGTAATCCTCATGGACGCGCAGATGCCCGGCCTCAGCGGCGTCGAACTCGTCAAAGAGCTCCGTGCCCTCACCAACGCGCGCATCATCGCCATCAGCGGCAGCTATGCCCCGGATGAGGTTGGCGCCGCGGTCGACGGTTTCCTGCTCAAGCCTTTCGGCGTTGATGAGCTTGGAAAAATGCTTGGAGTCTCAGCGAAGGTATCCGAATCCGGCACATCCTCGCGTCTCGATCTCAATGAGCCCGTCATCAACTCCGAAACCTTGAACCAGTTCCGCGGCATGATGTCTGAGTCGGCGGTGCACGAAATTTACGCCGCCGTCATTGCGGACCTGAACAAGCGCACCCAGGCCCTTGAAGCCGCCATCGCCAAAGGCAACGGCGAAGAAGTTCGTCGCATCGGTCACGCTATCAAAGGCGGTTGCGGAATGGCCGGCGCCCTTCAGGCAGCCCGCCTCGGAGCGTTGTTTGAAGAGGATTCCATCGACAACGAGAGTAACCAGCTGGATAACAGGATGGCCCTGCTCGCCGATTTGCGCGCCGCCACCCGAAATCTGGAGCGTATTCTGGAAGCTGAATTATCTACCTAAGCCGATGTAGCATATAAGTCTTACGTGAACGTCCTATAGTTGATGGTGAAAAAACAGATCCATCGTTTGGAGGGCTTACGGCTGACATGGAACGACCGATTCGCATCGTACTGGCCGACGACCATCCCGTTGTTCGCATCGGGGTCAAAAACATGCTCGTCGAGAAGGACGGCTTTCAGGTAGTAGGAGAAGCCGCGGATGGCGATGAGGCAATCACCCAGACCCTGGAGTTGCAGCCCGACATTCTGCTCCTGGACGTCCAGATGCCGCGCCTGCCTGGCCTTGAGGCCATGCGGGCCATCATGAACGGCACCGCCACCGTCAAAATCCTACTGCTCACCTCCACCATCACCACCCAGCAAATTATCGAGGCACTGCACATCGGCGCCCGCGGCATCGTGCTTAAAGACGCCCTGGCCAACCACCTGCAGGCCGCCATTCGCACCGTCTACAGCGGCGATTACTGGATTGGCGGAAAGCGCGTGGTGAACCTGGTTTCGGCGCTCCACGACCTGATGCAGCAGGCCGCCGTCCCGCAGCACAAAACCTACGGCCTCACTCCGCGCGAACTGGAAGTTGTCGGCAGCATCGTTGAAGGTTGCAGCAACCGCGACATCGCCAAGCAGTTCAATCTCAGCGAAGAAACAGTCAAGCGGCACCTCTCCAACATCTTCGACAAGACCGGAGTTTCAACGCGGCTTGAACTGGCGCTGTTCGCCATCGCCCATCAGTTGGTAGCGCCGATTACTTAGCTCTACCGCAGTAGACAGCTCGCCGCAGCAGACAGCTCTGCCGCAGCGTTTGCTTCAAACCATCCTCAGGATATTTTACGTAAAGCTACTTTTTCCTCGCAGCATCCTGCACCTGTGCCGGCAACGTGCCGCGCGGAAATGCGGATGACTGGCGCACCGCCAGGTGAGTGGGTATGTTCCATTCCTTCTGAGCGGCCTTCGGATGATCGGGCTCGATACCCGCGCGCAGCGCCTGGATGGCAGACGCCGCAAGATTCCGGCACGACATCTGCACCGTCGTAAGCGGCGGCAGCACAAACTGCGCCAGGTGGATGTCGTCGAACCCCACCACCGAAACATCGGCTGGCACCTTGTGTGTCGTCCGGTAAAGCCCGTGGAGAACACCGATCGCGGTCATGTCGTTGGAGCACATTACGGCAGTTGGCAACTGTGGCCGGCCAACGATCTTTTCAATCGCCGTCATGCCGCCTTCCATCGTGTGATCGCCTTCAATAATGTCCTCTTCCGGAACGGCAAGCCCCAACTCAGCCATTGAGCTCAAAAATGCATCGCGCCGGTTCACCGCGGAGCGCAGACGCAGCGGACCGGTAATGAACGCAATCGAACGGTGGCCCAGCGCAGCCAGATGTTGCACTGCTTCACGAATGCCTTCGCCGTAGTTCACCTTCAGAACGCGAATGTTGGGCAGCTTCGGCCCCGCGTCAATAAAGACCAGCGGAAACTCGCTCTCCACCAGCTTCTTCACAAGGTCTTCTTCAATGCCGAACGTCATCACCGCTACACCGTCCACGCTACGCTGCAGCATGCGGCGAATCAGCGACTCGGTGCGCTCGGGATCGTAATTGGTCGACCCGATCATCACTTCGTAGCCCTGCGCCACGGCCAGGCTTTCAAACTCCTGCACCAGTTCCGGGAAAAACGGGTTGGTAATTTCCGAAACAATAAGTCCCAGAATGCGGCTGCGGCCTGAAACCAGCGCCCGCGCCTGCGGATTGGGAACATAGCCAACTTCTTCAACTGCCTTCCACACGCGTTTGGCCAGATCAGGATCGACGCTCGAAATGTGGTTGACCGCACGTGAGACTGTAGCAATAGACACGCCAGCCCGCTTGGCTACGTCGCGGATGCTTACGGACGCAAGGCGCCGGTTCGACAATTTCTTTGAAGGACTCTTACGCGCGGCATTCATGGCAGCCATTGTATCCTTTTCCCACTGTTTCCCAGTGCAACAATTTTCAGCCGCCCACCTGAAACCGCTGGAAAATCGCGAGTTTCAGACCCGATGAACGTCCGATGTACCGCGAAAGACAGCCCAAAAGGGAAAATATTGGAAAGCGTTTCCCGCATCCGGGAACAGATAAACATACTCAAAGCGCGTTTTAGAATAACGCCGAATACCAGCCAAAAGCCACGATCAGCACGCTAACTTGCCAACTCGCCGCGAAGCGGCGTGCTAACTCGCTAACTCGCTGACTTGCTGACCCACTGCCTTACGGATGGTTCTGCCCGCCGCCAACCACGTCAACCGCATGCCGCAACAGCGGGAGAATCGATTCAAGGCTCTCATGAGCGCCGCGTTTGCTGCCCGGCAGATTCACAATAAGAGTGTTCCCCCGAAGACCGGTCACGCCGCGCGACAGCCACGCAAATTGATTGCTCTTTGCGCCATTGGCCCGCATCGCTTCCGCCAGTCCAGGCGCTTCACGATCGATCACGCGCCTCGTTGCTTCCGGTGTGCGGTCGCGCGGACTTAGGCCCGTTCCGCCTACGGTTAGCACCAGCGTCGCGCCACGCCCGCTCACATCTTCAAGCCAAGCCGCGATGGCGTCTTCCTCATCGGCCAGCAGCCCGGTATGGAACTCCGCATCAGGCCACTGACTCTTGAGCAACGCAACAGCCGCTGGCCCCGCCGTATCAGTCAGCAGGCCCCGCGAGCAGCGATCGGAGATAGTCAAAACAGCAAGCAGCATAAGAATTTCCCAGCCCTATAGACGACGGAATTACTCAAGGTTTGAACGGTAGGGGCATTTCAGCCTGCGGAAAAACTCGTCCATCATTGTGTTTTGTAACAGGGCACGACTTTAGTCGTGCCGCAAGTGCCGCAGAATCAACTGGGCTTCAGCCCCTGAAGGACATTTTTCAAAACCAGCAAGTCTCCAAACTCACCACAAAAAAAGCTAGAAGCTGAAAGCTTTATTCCGCTCCCAAAACCCCGATCGTGTGCAGCCACCGCTCCACATCCTTCGGCCATACCGCAACAGGCTTGCCCGTCTTCCTCAGCCCGTATCCATGCCCGCCCTGCGAGTAAATATGCAGCTCCGCCGGGACCTTCGCATTCTTCAACTGTTGGAAATACACCAGCGAGTTCTCAACGTGCACCGGATCATCCTCAGCCTGCACAATGATCGTCGGCGGCGTATTTGCAGTAGGGTGGATCTCAGGGTTCGGAGCGAAGTTCTGATCGGCAATCGCCAAATAGCCGGGATAGATCACCACCGAGAAATCCGGCCTGCAGCTAAGTTTGTCCGCTTCATCGACAGGTTCATACAGCCGTTTCTCGTAGATGTTGCTCATCGCCGCCGACAGATGCCCACCTGCTGAGAAACCAAGCACGCCGACGCGATGCGGATCGATGCCCCACTCCGTTGCGTGCTGACGGACAAGGCCCATGGTGCGCTGCGCGTCCTGCAATGCAGCGGCCGACTTGGGATACGGGCCCGTGTTCGGCACGCGATATTTGAGCAGAACACAGTTCACGCCCACTGAAGTGAGCCACTCGCACACTTCCGTCCCTTCAATGTCGATAGCAAGATGCATATAGCCGCCGCCGGGAAATACAACAACTGCCGGTCCCGCTCCGCCTGCGCTCTTCGCCTTGTACAGCGTAATCGTAGGCTTAACGACGCTACCAATGCGATATACCGGGCGTCCTGCCGGCGAGCCGTCTTTGGGTGTAGTCACGTCAGCATCATTTGCAAGATTTGCCGACGATCCCGAAGCCGCTCCCGGCGCCGCTCCCGGCGCCGTTCCAGGCCATATCGGCATCGTCATGTGATCCGGCGAAGGCGGCCACGTCGATGACTGCCCAAACGCGATCGGCGCAGCAATCCGCAACGCCCCTATCACGGCGAGAAGCAACTTCATCCAACTCATGCTGATTTCCCCCAGATCAGGATCGACGCACAGATCATCGCAGCCAAAGCATCGCATCTGCAACTCCATGCAAATGCAAAGGCCGCCCACTGGGCGGCCCTGCTTGTCAACTTGTCAACTCGTAAACTGGCCTTCAATGCGCAACCGGCGCGCTAGTCGGCGCAGGCGGCGCTGCAGGCTTTGGCTTGGGAGCTTCCTGCTTGCGCGACGGCGCCAGAATTGCGTGCAGAATCGTTCCTTCCATGCGCGGCATAAATTCAACCACGCCCGCTTCGCCAATGTCCTGGATCAGCCGGTTGATAATCGCGTAGCCAAGTTCGCGATGCGCCATCTGGCGGCCGCGGAACCGCAGGCTCGCCTTTACCTTGTCGCCTTCGGTCAGGAAGCGGACAGCCTGGTTCTTCTTGGTCTGGTAGTCGTGCTCGTCAACCGTGACGGAGAATTTCACTTCCTTCACTACGATGACTTTTTGTTTTTTGCGCGCCGCTCGCTCGCTCTTTTCCTTCTCGTAAAGGAAGCGTCCATAGTCCTGGATGCGGCAGACGGGCGGAACCGCATTGGGCGAAACCTCAACCAGATCCAATCCACGCTCGCGTGCAATCTTCAGCGCCTCAAATGGGGCTAGAATGCCGAGCTGTTCGCCGTTTTCATCGATGACGCGAATCTCGCGGGCGCGAATCCGGTCGTTAATGCGGATAAAAGATTTTGCCGAACGTTTGTCGAGTGCGATGGTACTCCTCCAGATGTCGTTGCCGCCGGCTTCGGGGCGTTTCCCGAGTTGGATGCAGCCACAGCAACGCACCCTGAGTATAGCATTGGCCCGGCTCGCCTGCGCGCAGCCTGGGCCCCGATTTCACGCCCGTAAAGCTACAGGAACAAAGGGCCAGCAGTGAATCACTTGCTCGCAAACGCTGCCACGTCTGTCCTGGATTCCGTACTTGCAGCGTGAACCGCCCGCAACGTTCCATCCGGTTCCATCTCCGTGATCCGCACCGCAAGCAGCTGATTTGCAGCGAACCGCCCTTCAATCTCCAGCGGCAGAAAATTATCTGTGAGTGCCGACGTCCGACTCTGCACCGCCATAGCGTCCGGCGTATGCAGGCTGATGCACTCAAGTTCTCGACCTATAAAGCGCAAGCGGTGTTCATTGCTCTTTTCGGCAGCAAGGCGGCGCAGCTCGGCCATGCGCTCCTCAACCACCTCAGGCGCAACCGGCCGCTCGGCATGCAGCGCCCACCCCTTCGTTCCAGGCCGCGCAGAAAACGGAAACAGGTGCAGATACCCGAATGGAAGCGCGCGCACAAAGGCGAGCGTCTCTTCAAACTCCGCATCCGTCTCACCGGGGAATCCCACCATCACGTCCGCACCCAGCGTAAGATCAGGTCCGGCGGCTTTGAACAAAGCTTCCACCTTCTCCACGTAATGCCACGGCCGATAGCGCCGATGCATGCGCCGCAGCACAGCGTCAGAGCCCGACTGCAACGGCAAATGCGCATGGCGAGCCAGCCGGCCAATACGAGCGTCACCCTGCGAATCGTTTCCGCAGCCAAACTCCGCCAGGCCATACTCGCCCATCAGCGCGATCAGCTCCGCATCCCAATCCATCGGCTCAATCGAACTAAGCCGCAATCGCGGCAATCCAGTGCTTTCCAAAATCTGCCGCGCAAGAGCAGCCAGTGTCCGCGGCGCGCCGTCCTGCTCTTTTAAATCGCGCCCCCACCGTCCAAGATTGATGCCCGAGAGCACCAGTTCAATTCCGCCCGCTCGAACAAACCCATGCACCTGGCGCATAACCGCATCCGCCGCAAGACTCCGCGACGAGCCCCGCGTCTGCGGAATCACACAGAACGTGCATCGATTCCCGCAGCCTTCCTGAACCTTCAAATTCGGCCGCGTCTGCGCCCCCGGCAGCAGTTGCACCTCTTCAATGAACGAGTGCGCAAAAACATCGTCAACCCAGATCTGTGCAGCGCCTGCGCCCGCAGACCCAATCAGCGCCCGCAACGGAACAAGCTCGCCGCCCGCCGCCGAACCGCCCGCAACTGCAGCCCCACCCGCCAGATCCAGCACTATCTCCGGCGCCAGTGCTTTATGACTATTGCCAACCACAGCAGCCACACCGGCCAGGGCCGCCAATTCTTCCGGAGCACGCTGCGCATAGCAGCCCGTTACAACAATCCGCGCCTCCGGGTTCCTGCGATGCGTGCGCCGAATGAATGCCCGTGCCGACCGGTCCGCTTCCGCAGTCACGCTGCACGTATTCACCACCACCACATCGGCAGCCGCGGGCGAGCCCTCGCTCAGACCTGCCGCCAGCAGCCGTCCACTCACCGCCTCGCCATCGGCCCGCGCCGCCCGGCACCCGAAATGTTCAACATGAAACTCCGCCACACATCCAGTCTATTGCCAAGCGCTTCTGCCACCCGAACGCAAAGTAAGGAACCATCGCGTAAATCATCCCGTAGGGATGAAAGGATGATATTGCCAAGCGCTTCTGCCACCGGAACGCATAGTAAGTAAATCATCCCGTAGGGATGAAAGGAAGATAGCCCAGGGCGAAGCCCTGGGAAAGTCGCGCGGGAGAATTGCAGAGCCCCGTAGGGGCGGTGCGAACAAACCCGGCGCACCGCGTCAAAAGCCGCCATCCGCTATACTGTGGACTGACCACTATCAACTACTCATCGGTCACACCGTAATCATGTCCTCTTCAGTCTCCACCAATGTCGCCACCTTGCCATCCGCCGAATACAGGACAGGGACGCGCCATATCCTGAGCTTCGTTTACTTCACCTTCAATTGCTATCTATCCATTGGTTTACCCCTCGCAGTCCTGCCCACATACGTTAATCTCCGCATGGGATACAGCGCCGTTCTGGCCGGCCTCGTCATCAGCATTCAGTACATTGCCACCCTCGCCAGCCGCCCCTGGGCCGGGCGAATTTCCGACCGCGCCGGCGCCAAGGTCTCGGTCCTTTGGGGTATGACCGCCTGCACCGCCAGCGGCGTGTTCTTAATACTCGCAGCAGCCTCGCACAATGCTCATGGGCTCAGTTTTACGGCGCTCATCGTCAGCCGATTGGTGCTGGGAATTGGCGAAAGCCTTGGTTCCACCGGAGCCACGCTGTGGGGCATCACCAGCGCTGGCCAGGAGAGCACCGCCAAGGTCATCTCCTACAACGGCATCAGCACCTACGGCGCAATGGCCATCGGAGCGCCGCTCGGCGTCGTCCTCGATAATATGTGGGGCCTCAGTGCGCTCGGATTATTCACCGTCATCATCGGCATCGTCAGTCTGGTCATCGCCTACCGCAAGCCGCCGGTTCCAGTCGTTCATGGCGAACATCTGCCCTTCAGCCACGTGCTAGGCCGAGTCGCCCCGCATGGCATGGGTCTCGCGCTTGGCGGAATCTGCTACTCCGTGCTCGCCACCTTTATCACCCTCTTCTATGCCAGCCGCAATTGGAACGGCGCAGCACTCTGCCTCACCGCATTTGGAGTGGCCTTTATCGTTGCGCGCCTGCTCTTCATTCAGACCATTAACCGATTCGGCGGCTATCCCGTCGGCATCGTCTGCCTGTCAGTCGAGTCGCTCGGCCTGCTCCTGCTCTGGCAATCGCACTCGCCCCTCGTGGCCCTGGCCGGTGCTGCGCTCGGCGGCTTCGGCTTCTCGCTCGTCTTTCCCTCCATCGGCGTCGAAGCGGTAAAGCGCGTTCCAGAAAACAATCGCGGCACGGCCCTCGGCGTCTACACAGCATTCGCTGACGTGTCGTTCTTCCTTACCGGCCCGGCTGCCGGAGCAATCATCGGGGCCTTCGGCTACGCCAGCGTATTTCTGTTCGCACTTATTTGTGTGCTGACAGCGCTAGGCATCGTGGTAGTCCTCCGCCAAATCCAGCGTCGCGCCCGGCCCAACGACCAAGCCGCGTAATACTGCGCCTGCTGGCCTCCAATTGCTCATCTCCGCGGACAACAAGGCACGATCAATTTACATCAGAGTAGTAATTGACCCGTGGTTGGCCGCGAATCGCATTCGCGCACCGCGGTAACGCTTTGTACCAGGAGAAGACTGCTATGCCAATAGATATGTTGGATAGGTTGGGAAAACCAGCCACGGTGGATGACGTTCTCAACGAGATTTCAAAGATAAAGTCAGCTGTTACCGATGCCGTGGACGACGGAGTCAAGTCGACTCTTAAGGCCATCAAGCAGGGGCGCGATGCTGCCGAAGATGCGGTCGACGATGCCAAGCGCGCGGTCAAGCGAAATCCGCTGCAGGCGATCGGTATATTCTTTGCAGCCGGTGTCGTCACTGGATGCCTAGTGACGTGTTTCGGATTCCGCCGCCGTTCGTGAATAGAGACGCTTTCTACCAACCAGCCACCATCACCAATGGCTAAACCATCACTGATTTGCATAGTGACCCAGATCTCGCTCTTGAGACTTGGGATAGCACACATCGAAACTCGACAATGTCATCCTGTGCCGGGTGCCCCGGGTCTCGATTTTGAGACCTGGGATAGCAAGAACCCCACCAACATCGCTTTGTAACAGGGCACGGCTTCACAGCATGCTGAATAACTCTCATTGCGACACTGTTTTGAAAGGGCACAACTTTAGTTGTGCCGTAGCCGTTTGGAATTCACGTGGCCTTCAGGCCCTGAGGGATGTTTTTCAATGGCTGGCACGAGAAAGTGTGTTTTTCCGCAGCCTGTTTAGCCCCTGGGGATCCACTTCCTTCGCAGGTTCAGTCGTGCCGCAAACCGAAGATTCAGAAATCAAAAACATCCAGGCGGCAAAGCCCATCTACCAGCTCTCCTTTTTCAGCTGCTGTTTCGACCACAGATAATCAGCGATATGGTGGATGTCTTCATCGCTCAATACCTTCTTCCACGATGGCATGTAGAGCGGCGGAGCTGGTGCGGAAGTGTTTTCGATGGGAGGCACTCTGCCGTTGCTGATAATCCCGATCACTTCGTCCTTGGTGTAGTCGTCGGAGACGTGAAGGAGCGAAGGTACTTCGCCGCCTTGCGCGTTGGGGTTAGCCACACCGCCTTGTAACTCTGTTCCATGACAACCCACGCAGCCAAATCGCGAAAAGTCCTGCTTGCCTGCTTCAATGGAAATCTCATCGGGCGATAGGGCGCGAGGTCTTCCAGAGATGATTGACTTTGCGTCTTCAGGAGTGGCTACGGCCATATATGCAACAAGCGCCTTGCGGGCATTTGTTTCCAGATCGTACTCCGGCATGGAACTTCCTGGATACACAAGCTCCGGATTCACAAGCTGTTCGTCCAGCCATTCCATTGAGTGACGCTTGGTAACGCCGAGAAGATCGGGGCCGGTCTTTGTGCCCACTCCTCCCACCGCGTGACATGCGATACAGTTCTTTTCGACAAACAGTTGCCGGCCATATGCGGGACCCGGGATGGAGCGCATGCTCGAGAAGTACGTTCCCATCTCTTCGCTGGTGAGCGAAAGCATGTAATAGGTCAGGTCGCGCGCCTGCTCTTTGGTGAAGTGGAAGTTGGGCATCGCCGAGCCGGCGGAGACTGTATTGGGAGCGAGGAAATGGCGTTCCAGCCACTCCGGCGAGCGGTGGCTCGCGCCCTCTTCGGTCAGATCGGGACCGATGCTTCCGCCCACGCCATTCAATTTGTGGCAGCCGCGGCATCCCTGGGTTTCGAACAGATGACGGCCTTCCGCGAGTTCGGGAACGTTGGGGACATCGCCTTCCTTGTGGCATCGGCCGCAGGAGGCGCGAACATAGTCCCGTGCCAATAGAGGTGTTTCAGAGAATTGCACATTGCCGTGCGCGGCATCCTTTTCCGTTGCCAGGCCTTGGCCGCCGTGACAGATGGTGCATCCGAACCGGGCAGGAACATGGGGACCGAGGCCGGCATGATAGCGGAACGGCTCGGGTGCGTCTTTCATGGTCGGATCGTCAACGCCGAGATGGCAGGTGGTGCAGCGGTCAACACGCTGCAAGCCAGGAAGCAGTATCTGGTGTATCTGCGGCGGTGTGGCGAGAACAGCAGCCTTCGTAACCGCATTGGGCTCACCTTGCGACTCAAGCACCAGAAATTTTTTCTGATAAGTCTTCCATGAAGGAGTATTAGCCTGCCACGCTGCAGCCAGAATCAGCACGAAAGCAACGAGGCTCAGCGCGAAGAAGAGCTGTTGTAGTCTCCGTTCCATTACTCAGCCCCCGGAACAACATGCACCCACGGTGGAACCATCGCCCATCCTGGACCGCGGAAGAAGGTCCCAATCACGATCAGGACCAGGTTGGCTACTACGAAAAAGGTGAACAGCCAGAGAATCACTTTACGATCCACGGGCCGGCGGCTCGGATTCCTATCGAGATATGGAATCGCGATGAGCGCCAGCACCATCAGAGTGGGCGCCACCACTCCGCCCAGCAGCGCGGAATGACTCACTAGCTCCTGTAGGCCGAGAAAGTACCATGGTGCCTTAGCCGGATTCGGCGTCTTTGCCGGATTGGCCAGTTCTTCGAGCGGAGCGTTCAGAAACAGCGACATCATCATGATCGAGGTCACCGTTGCCATAAGCACGACGGCTTCGCGCACAAATGCATAAGGATAAGAGAAGACCGTGTCTTCCTCTTCTTCAGGAGTAACCGTTTCGAAAATCGGTTTGCCAGTTACTACTTCCATCAGCCCATAGGTCTTATCTTTTGAAGCCGGGGCAGCGCTCACTGCCATCGCCTCAGCGGGTGCGCCAATGGTGACAAGTGCCCCCTGCTTCGGCGGTGTAAGTTTCCAAACCGGTCGGGACAGCCCGCCATCTTTGCGGACGCGCCAGAAGTGAACGACGGTGAGCAGGATGACAAACGATGGGAGAACGGCGACGTGCAGAACGTAGAAGCGCAGCAGCGCCGCCTCGCCCACCGTATGACCGCCAAGAAGAATCTCGCGTACCTGTGCGCCGATAAACGGAGCATAACTGCCGATGTTGGTTCCCACCGTGATAGCCCAGTAGGCTAATTGATCCCAAGGCAGTAAATAGCCCGTGAACGAGAGGCCAAGAGTAAGTAGAAGCAGGAATACGCCTACCACCCAGTTGAACTGGCGCGGCCTTTTGTACGAGCCCGTGTAGAACACCCGGCACATGTGAAGAAAAACGCACACCACCATACCGTGGGCCGCCCAGCGATGCATGTTCCGGAGGAACGGCCCCATGAAGACGACGAACCGCAGGTCCTTCATATCCTGATATGCCTGTGGTGGGTAAGGCCGGTAATAGCACATGAGCGCTATCCCCGTGGTCACCAGGATGACGAAGAGAAAAAAGGTAATAAAGCCCAGATAGAAACTGTGCTTGAACTTCAGATTTTCTTTTTTGACCTTGGCCGGGTGGATATGCAGCCACACATTGAGAAAGACCAGTTCTGACTTTCCCTTGTCGGTGGTCAGCGGATCCCGCCGCACGATTGATTGCCATACTTCACGAATCAGATTCATCGTTACACCATCAACCGGTAGCTGGAAGGCACGATCTTGTCCTTGTTGATGTTCAATTGGCCGTCGCGGGCCAGGGTGACCTCAAACCAGTTCAGAGGCCGCGGAGCGGGACCGTGAATCACTGCGCCATCCGCGCCGAAGACGCTACCATGGCAAGGGCAATGGAATTTCTGATCGCTACTGAAGTGTGCAACCGTACAGCCCAGATGCGTACAGACTGCGCTCGCGACAGCAAAGCCCTTGTCACGATCGCGAAATACAAAAATCTTTTCGTCGGCCATGAAGGTTGGCGGACCATAAGGGAAGTCGGCGGGGTTGCCGATTTTGAATGACTGCGGTGGTTCGTAAAAAACATTCGGCACCATGAACCGTCCTACTGCCGCAACGCTCACTGTGACCGCGGAACATAGCGCGGCCATACCTGCTGTTCCCCAACTGAGAAATGCTCGTCTGTTCATTCCCATGTTCCCCTATTCGAAAACTTCGCGTTCCTGTTGCTCCAGGGCTTCCATTGTGATGGCCCCGGTTGGGCACCGCTCGGCACAAAGTCCACAGCGGATGCACTTCTCTTCGTTCTTGATGATGGCTCCGGCGTGGCCTGCTTTCAGCTCGGCGGCAGTAACTCCATAGCGCTGCTGAATCAGGGCGTCGTAACGCGCGTCGCCGCTCACCTGCACCAAGTCGACCAGGCGCAGGCAACTCTCCGGACATACGTCAACGCAGCCGGCGCACAGAATGCATTTCGATCCGTCGAAGATCGTGTTCACTTGGCAGTTGAGGCAGCGCTTTCCTTCCGCGCGGCCCTGTTCTTCGTCAAATCCCAGTTCCACTTCGGCGATGCCGATGCGCCGGTTTGCTGCCAGTACCGGCATTCCTTGCCGGGGTGTCGAGAGAAAGCCGCGCGGCATCTCCCAATTGGGCAGAATGCGGAATCGGCTCAAGATTGACTTGGTGGTTTTGCCACTCAGAAATACGTGAATGGAGCGCGCTGACTTGTGGCCATTGGCTACGGCCTCAACCAGGATGCGCGGTCCGAATGCTACATCGCCGCCCGCGAAGACGCCAGGGGCGGTGGTCATCAGGTTCTCGTCGATTTTGAGAATTCCGCGCGGCGTAACTTGTACACCCTCTTCGCCAGTGAGGAATGAGAGGTCAGCCTGCTGGCCGATGGCCAGGATCACGCTGTCGCAGGGAATGATCTTTTCTTCGTCGCTGAATACCGGATTAAAACGGCCGTTTTCGTCGAAGACCGTAAGACAGCGGCGAACCTTGAGGCCGGTCACGATGCCGTTTTCGCCGACGATCTCTTTCGGTCCCCAACCGTTGTCAACCACGATTCCTTCATGCTCGGCTTCTTCAACCTCGCCTTTCCACGCCGGCATTTGTGCGCGCGATTCAAGGCTGACCATGTCTACTTCTTGCGCGCCCGAACGCAATGCCATGCGAGCTGCATCGAAAGCTGGTTGCAGGCCTTTCGCATCGTCATCCTGCTCGGCAAAATCGACTTGTTCTTGCACCAGGCGCACCGCTGCCCGAGCCACATCAATGGCCACATTACCGCCGCCCACAACAACTACGCGCTTGCCCAGCTCGATTTCAAAACCGAGATTGACGTTGATCAGAAAATCGATGCCATTGTAGACGCCCGCCAGGTGCGCTCCGGGAATGTTCAGTTCGCGTCCCTTGTTGAGCCCGGTGGCCAGTAGAACCGCATCAAACTTCGACCGCAGTTCGCCGAAGGAGATGTCGCGGCCCAGCGTAACGCGTGTATGTAGCGTCACCCCCATGGCGAGAATGTTGTCCACTTCCATCTTGATGATTTCCCGCGGCAGCCGAAACTGCGGAATGCCCAGATAAAGCATCCCGCCTGGAACCGGAGCGGACTCGAAGACCTCAACCGTATAACCGAGTAGCGCCAGATCGTGCGCACATGTAAGGCCGCACACACCAGCGCCCACGATGGCGATACGCTTATCGCGCTTCGGAGCCGGCGGCAGCTTCCTGCGAGTTGGATCGTGCCCGGTGCCAAGGTTGTGGCGATCGGTTGCGTAGCGCTTCAATGCACAGATGGCGATAGGCTCGTCGATCTTGCCTCGCCGGCAATTGTCTTCGCACGGATGTGCGCAGATGCGGCCGAGCACATATGCGAATGGATTGGGTGCGCGGGCAAGCAGGTATGCTTCCTCATCTTTCGAGATCCCGATGGCCTGCACATAGCGCCCGCACTCCGTATGAATCGGGCAGGCAGCGCGACAGGGAATATTCTTGTCGAAGTATTCCCTATCCGGAATCGTGATGGTGTACGGCATGGATCCCCGCTCTGGTGGCTGGTCTTGAGCTACTGCACTCCAAAATCGCAGTCCACGCTTTGGTCCGTTTTTTTTTGAAAAACCTCGGCGAGCGGGTCCAACGCCCGCCGATGGCAATGTTGCCTGCCCTTGCAGACAACGCCGATAAACCTCAATCAACTTCCTAGTGCTGTTGAGCCTTCAGCTTTTCAATCTCTTCGTCGCTCAATGATTTAAAGAACGCCGAAGAATTCTTGTCTTTGCGAGTTTCCTGGTCGTAAGCAAGAAACTCGAAGATAGTCTTTCCCTGGCTATCACTGATGCCCGAGTTCGGTTTGTGCATCATGCGCTTTACATAGCGCTCCCACTCCGGCCGGGCCATGGTCGTATTGATAGGCCGCGCGATGGTGTGGCACTTGGAGCATTTGTCCGAAAATACCTTGTAGCCTTTTTGCTGGTCCGCCGGATAGCTGGACACGTCGATTTTTGCCGGCCCCTTGTCCTGCGGAAGAGTTACATTGCTGACGCTCTGCGCTGCGATAAAGAAAGGTATAGATAAACCTGCGACGACGATGAAGCGAATAGCCTTGTGCATTTTTCAGTCTCCTCTTACCACATGAATCGGAAGTCGAGTTTGAACAGTTTGTCAGTTGTGCCAAGAAGCGCGAGTGGGTCGCCATCGTGCTCCTGGTTGTAGCTGACGCGAGCCACAATATTGCCCACCGGCGTGAGAGCACGTTCTGCTCCTATGCCCCAGGCGCGTGTATGCATTGTTGGCTGGGGCGAAATGCTGGACGTCCCACGGTCGATGCGCGCCATAATAGCGGTGCCGGTCTTGATGTAGTAATCTGCCTCGGCGCGGTAAGTATTTGCGGTGTAGTGCTGCATCGGCGCACCTTGTGTCCATTCCCAGTCGTCGTGACTTCGGATGTAACCACCGAGCAGATCAAGCTTGTCGAAGAACAGGTAGTTGCCGAAGACACCGGTGCGGTAGAAGGTTGGCCGGTAGGTGAACTGATCCGGATTGCCGGCATTCTGTATCTGGTCTTTCGACCCGCGATACATCATCACGGTGACGCCACCGTCGGGGCCAAACCAGTAATCGGCATCGGCCCACACGTCCTTGGAGTTTTTCGTGGAGCCGCTCAGGATCTCACTGCCGTCGGCGTTCAGTCCATTCGTCACTTTGGCGGAAAAGGCAAAAATGTTTTTGAAATAATTCGAAGCGTGCGTGTAGCCGAAATCCACTCCTACGGGGTGCTGGTCGAGAGTGAAATTAATGGGGTCGGTATTGGTAAGCGTGAATGCGGGGTCGGGGAAAAGGTTGTAGAACATGGCTGCCCGTGTTCCCTCGCCCTCCTGCATGTGCATCTCGCCCCCTTTAACGAAGTAGCTGTTGTTGGCCTTGCCTCCGGTCCACACGCCGAATCCCTGCTCCAGGTTGTTGGTCCCATCCTGATACATCTCGTAATGGCCAAAGTAGGAAAAGCCGGTCTCGGGTACAGCGCCGGCAACGAAGAACGCGGCCTCGTCCAAGTTGAAACTGGAGGTGGTTGAACTCGTTGTCGGAGGAGTGTCTCCGGTTTCTGCGATGTTCTTGTCGTCAGTTACGCTGGCCTGAAAGAGCACTGCAAAGGAGTTGGCGAGACTAAACTTGATGTCCTTGTCCAGTTCGGAAACCTTGGGCGCTGGCTTGGTGCCGTCCATCTCGTCCGGAGGCATCCGGTAGCCGAGCCGCTTGAACATGTAGCCGTTCTTGTTTAATGCGGGAGGAATGGTGTGGCAGGTATAACACTTCACACCAAATTTGCGAGCAAACGCGGGAATCGCGTGGCCTGGCAGTGGAATGATCAGGATCAAGCAGAATACGAGCAGCACAGCCTTTACGCCTGTGGTCCAGAGTTTCATTTGCGGTGGCTCCTGCCATTTCTTAGGCAATCGAGGAGCCAATCGGCGCGTCCATTATTATCAATTATTTAGCGCGAGCGCTTTCAGGAGTTGGGGATTTCATTCCCCGCTTTCCCGCTCAATCTGGGGAATGAATTCCCCGGATTGCTGGTCGCGTTCCCGCTTCAGAAGCGAGTAAAACGTCTTGCGGTCCACGCCGGCTTCGCGTGCGGCAGCGCTGATATTTCCGCTGCAGCGGAGCAGCACAGCTCGGGCATACGAACTTTCGAAGCTGGCCAGATACTGCTCTCGTGCATCTTTCCAGGGAAGAGAAGAAAGGCTGCTGACCGCCTCCACCTGCGGCGCATCCTCTTCAATATCCTCCGGCCCCACCACTCCGCCAGGATGCAATGCCGTCAACCGCTCGACCACGTTCTTCAATTGGCGCACATTGCCCGGCCAGCGCTGCTTCAGCAGCGCGTCATAGAACTGCGGAGAAGGGGATAGGCTCTTCCCATATCGCCGCGAGAAACGTTCAAGGAAAAAGCGTGCCAGGTGCGGAATATCCTCCGGCCTCTCCCGGAGTGGCGGCAGCTTGACCGTCACTACGCTCAGCCGATAATAAAGCTCCTCGCGAAACGTGCCCGCCTTGATCTTGGTCGGCAAGTCCTGGTTGGTAGCGCAAAGAATGCGGCAATCTACCTTGATTGGCGCAATCCCGCCCAGGCGCCGCAGCATCCGCTCTTCAACAAAACGAAACAAGCGCGTTTGCAGTTCCACGCCAAGATCGCCGATCTCATCCAGAAACAAGGTTCCGCCATCAGCCGATTCGATCAGGCCTTTCTTGGTCTTCTCCGCGCCGGTGAAAGCGCCGCGCTCGTAACCGAACAACTCGCTCTCAATGAGCGACCCCGGCATCGCGCTGCACTCAACTGGAACAAAAGATCCATCTTTGCGCCGGCTTTGGTTATGGATGAAACGAGCTGCCACCTCTTTGCCGGTACCGCTTTCGCCCAGAATCATTACTGTGGCGTCAGTGGCCGCGGCGCGACGGCACTTTTCCATTTGCTCCAGCATCGCGGGACTGCGAGTCTGCGCTGCCTCTGCTTCGCCCAGCGCTTCCAGACGCCCTTTGAGCGTAACCACTTCCTGTTCCAGCTTGGAGAGCGAAAGTGCTCGCTTCACAACCAGCAGCAGTTCTTCTCGCTTGAATGGTTTCTGCAGATAATCGAATGCCCCATTGCGCATCGCCAGTACGGCGCCTTCTACCGATCCGAACGCGGTAAGAAAAACAATGGGTAGTTCGGGATGAGATTCGTGCAGCCGTGCAAAGACTTCTTCGCCAGACATGCCCGGCATGCGCATGTCGAGCAAGACCATGTCCGGCGGTTCGGCCAGGCATTCGGCAAGTCCTTTGATGGGATCGACGAAGGTCGATACAGAGACGCCGGGAAGGCGCAGCATGCGCTCGATGTTCTCGCCCAGTGCGGGTTCGTCATCAATAACCAGAATGCGGCTCATTCCGTGGCCCCTCCGGCAAACCAGTGGTAGGGCTGGCTGCGGCTAAATCGCGCCGGGGGCAGCTCGACCACGAAGCTGGCGCCGCCACCCTCTCTCGGCTCATACCGGATGCGGGCGTCATACATATCGAGAAGGCTTGCAGCCAGAAAGAGCCCTAGCCCCAACCCGCGCTCCCCGGTCTTGGACATCGTGATGAACGGCTCAAACAGATGCTGGCGGATGCTCTCCGGCACGCCTGGCCCGTTGTCTTCAACCCGGATCACAACCTTTGCGCCAGCCGTACGGTAGGGCTCGATGCGCGCCCACACCTTGCCGCCATCCTGACCCTTCAGAGCCTTCAGGCCGTTGCTGAGCAAGCCGCGAACCACCTCGGCAACAACGTGTTCGGGTACATCCACCCGCGGCGCTTCGCCGATCTCTTCGATCATTTCGACGTTCTGACTTTTTGCCGAGGGCCGAATGGCGGCGAGCGCCTCTTGCATTGCTTCCTGTGGAGTTGCGGCTTCAAAAATCGCGCTGCCGCGTTCGCGCCTCAGGGCCTGCAGCAGTGTGGTGGCAACGTTCCCCATGTACCGCGTCTCTTTGAGCATCTGCTGTAGGTCGTCGCAGAGCGCGGCGTCCTCCTTGCGCTCCTCGAGCAGCACTTCGATCCGTCCCGCCACAATCGCCAGCGGATTATTGAACTCGTGCATGAACCCGGCCGTGAATTGGCCCAGCAGAGTGAGTTGATGGCTGAGCCTCGCTTGCCGGTCTGCAGCCTGTAATTCCTCACGCAATCGCGTCGTGCGAAAGCGAACAGTGTCGAGTTGAAGTTTCAGCTGTGCAGCTTCCTCCGCGGAATTGGCCGCGCAGGCCATCAATTTACGCCGTTGGCGCATGATGAGGATGACCGTGGGGATGGGCGCTGCGAGCACGGCCACAATGGAGCCGATCGTCCTCACCGTCGCCGATGCATGAAAGCCCCAGAACACAACACCAAGCGGGAGCAGCATCCACCCTCCGCTTATCCAAAGCAGAACGTGGTTGAGCCCTCTGGAGAAGCCATCTCCTCCTTGTTCTCCGGATTGAAAAGGCATACAGCCCAAGTGTAGTGCCAGAACCGAGACGATTGGCAATCGTGAAATCGCCCTCAGGCTTCCTCACTCAATACATTCGAACCTCCTACGCCCTCCCGGATTCGGCGAAAGGCATCTAAAGTTCATCAGCACTCATACCGTGGAGCACCTCTCGATGTAGCGCTGCGCTCTTCCATGGAATTGCCGAACCACCCGGCCCGTGAGGATAATAATGAAGCACGATCAAGCCTTACGCGGTACCCCTTTCACGATTAAACGCGTTTCTTGCTTCCCCATCTTCAAGGAGAGTTTCATGCGATTGCTGGACTTAAAGGTGCTTTTCTTCATTGCCGTTGCGCTCGCCGTATCCTCGGTGGTCGGTTCTGTAGCGGCTCATCAAAGCGATTCAGTTTCAGCCTCGGCAGCTACTGGTTCCGCATGTTCCAGTGATGACAGCGGCCTGAAGCTGCCACCCGGATTTTGCGCCACCGTCTTCGCCGACGGGATCGGTCATGCCCGTCATCTGGTCGTAGCCCGGAACGGCGTGGTGTATGTGAACACCTGGTCCGGTCGCTACTACCCCCCAAACGAGCCGTCGCCTGAAGGCGGCTTTCTCGTCGCGCTGCAGGACAAGACCGGCTCGGGGAAAGCGGACGTGATCGAGCGCTTTGGAGAGACGGAGCAGACCGGAGGACACGGCGGTACGGGTATCGCTCTCTACAACGGATCGCTCTACGCGGAGAGCAATGACCGCATTGTCCGCTATGCGCTGCCTCCCGGCGCGATTGTTCCTTCGGGACCTCTGGTGACGGTGGTTTCCGGGCTGCCGCTCGGAGGCGACCATCCCATGCACCCCTTTTTCATCACCTCAGACGGGCTTCTTTATGTCGATGTGGCTACGGCAACCAACTCCTGCCAGTTGAAGAATCGCACAGCGGGATCGCCGGGCGCCCAGCCATGCACTGAGCTGAAGACCCGGGGCGGCATCTGGCGATTCGATGCCGGCAAGACGGACCAGACATTTTCTCCCGCCGAGCGCTACGCCACCGGAATCCGAAATACTGAAGGCTTCGGTATCGATCCAGTCCATCACAGCGTCTACGTGACCCAGCAGGGCCGCGATCAGCTCCATGCCAATTGGCCCGCACTCTACAAACCTGAGCAGGAAGCCACGCTGCCCTCCGAAGAGGTCATGCTGCTCAGGCAGGGTGGCGACTACGGCTGGCCCGAGTGCTACTACGATCCTTATCAGAGCAAGCTGGTTCTGGCGCCGGAGTACGGTGGAGACGGTGGCCACAAGGTCGGCGTCTGCGCCAGCAAGATAGGGCCTGTCGCAGCCTTCCCCGCTCACTGGGCCCCCAACGGCATGACCTTTTACAACCAGAAGCAGTTTCCCGCCAACTACCGCGGCGGCCTGTTCATCGCCTTCCACGGATCGTGGGACAGGGCTCCTTACACTCAGGGTGGTTACAACATCGTCTACCAGGAGCTTTCACCCAGCGGCTCTGCCGGCCGTTGCGAAATCTTTGCCGACGGCTTTGCCGGCGGATTCAAGTCGCCGGGTGAGGCCCTGCATCGCCCCTCCGGCGTCGCGGTGGGTCCGGACGGGTCTCTATATGTCTCTGACGACGTGAGGGGCCGCATCTACAAAATCACCTACAACGGCAATGCGCAGGCCACGTCCCAACAAGCGGCGTATACGCCATGCCCGAGCCTCACCGCATCGCCTGGCGAGGTCATGCAAGCCCACGCAAGACCCCCCGAGGGCACCCATCCCGACGCCGGTGCCGCTGCGCTTCCGGTTCCTCCCGGCGCGACGCCCCAGATGATCGCTTTGGGCGACCGCATCTTCCATGGCCAGGTAGCCGCCGGAACCTGTACTGCCTGCCATGGTCCGAGCGGTACTGGAACCCCACTCGGTCCGGACCTGACGAAGAAGAAGTGGCTCTGGAGCGATGGCAGTTGGGGCGGCATCACGAAAACCATCACCAATGGCGTGATGCAGCCCAAACAATATCGCAGCCCGATGCCGCCTAATGGGGGCTCTCAACTCACCCCCGAACAAACCAGGGCAGTGGCCGCCTATGTCTGGGCGCTCAGCCACCGGTAGCCCACCTCCTGAGGGCTCGTCCTCTCATTCAGGACGAGCCCTCGCGGAATCTAACCGAGGCGACCTTTGTGCCCCATCCATTCCGCGCATTTCTGCGGAATGGGTGGGATACCGACAAAATTCCGGTCTACATATTTTGCGAAAACATCTAGCGGCTGCATACGGTGCGCGGCCAATTGGTCCGATTTTTGAAGCCTGCGCAGCGCTTGAGGCCACGCGGTGCCGTGCTTTCGAGGGCAATGCGGCGCGTGATACAAACGGAGAGCAACAAAGATGCGCTCATTTGCGAGCGCTAATGAGCGTTACCGGAGGAGAGGATTCCATGGACAGAAGAGACGTATTGAAGGCGAGTCTTGTGGGCGCGGCATCGATGGGTGTCCCGACGAATTTCTCTACGGGGCGCTTGCATGCGGCGGAGCGCGAAGCGACGGCTGAGACGGCCGCGGCGGCTGGGGCGGAGATGCCGCTGGTGTCGGTCTTCGATTACGAAGCGGCGGCGAAGCGGAAGTTGTCTTTTGGAGGATGGGAGTACTACGACGAAGGCACCGGGGACGCGATCACGATGAAGCGGAATCGTTCCGCGCTGGATGGATTGCAACTGAAGCCGCGGGTGCTGGTGGATGTGACGAAGGTCGACGTGAGTTGCACGCTGCTGGGGTATAAGTTGGAGCATCCGATTCTGCTGGCGCCGGCAGCGTCGCATCTTCTGGCGCATCCGGACGCCGAGGTGGCCACGGCACGAGGAGCGGCGGAGGCCGCGGCGATCATGATGTTGAGCACGAACTCGAACCGGAGCATCGAAGATGTCTACAAGGCGGCGACGACGCCGGTCTGGTTTCAACTCTACGTGGACGACGATCGAGGATTGACGCGCTCTCTGGTTGAGCGGGCGGAGGCGGCCGGCAACAAGGTATTGGTAATCACCGTCGATAATCCATTGCCCTATGCGCGGAACCGGGAGGAACGCGCGAGCGCGCTGACGCCGAAGCTTCCTTTTCCGAACCTGGACACGAAAGCAGGGCCTGGGGCGCGCGGGCGGTCGCGCAAACATTTCAACTGGAGCGATCTTGAGTGGATTCAGTCGTTCGCAAAAACGCCGATTATTTTGAAGGGAATCATGAACCCGGACGACGCGGAACTGGCGGTGCATCGGGGGGTAGCGGCGATTGTGGTTTCGAATCATGGCGGACGGGTTCTGGATACGGTGCCGGCGTCGATCGAGGTGCTGCCCGCGGTAGTCGATCGGGTGGCGGGGCGCTTGACGGTGCTCTTTGACAGCGGGATCAGGCGGGGCACGGACATTTTGAAGGCATTGGCGTATGGGGCTTCGGCAGTGCTGATCGGGCGGCCCTATTTGTACGGTCTGAGCGTTTCAGGGCCGGATGGGGTGCGGGATGTTGTGAAGATTCTGAAGACGGAGCTGCAGGCAGCGATGGCCCTGGCGGGGTGCACGCAGCTCAAGGAGATCGATCGCACAGTTTTCTGGAAGTCGAGAGACTACAGCTCGTAATATACGCAGCCTATAGCATTTTCGATTCAAGTGTTAACAAAACCTTGGGTGCCCCATCCTTTGCGCGTTCTTCGCACATCTAGGGCGTTTTCGCTTTTGCTATGCACTATTGTGCCCCATCCATTCCGCGTATTTCTGCGGAATGGGTGGGAGACCGACAAAATTCCGGTCTACATATTTTGCGAAAACACTCTAGTGTCCTGAGTCTGAAATTCATTCAACATTGAATTGTCATCCTGAGGCAGCAAGCCGCGTCTTTTGCGGCTTGCGGAGTCGAAAGCCTGCCCTGAGCGAAGATCGCGTCAGCGATCGCAGTCGAATGGGGATCTGCGCTGAAAATTCCGACGGAAAGCGACGTTTGAAGGTAACGAATACGGAGGGAGCAGCAGCCTTCAGGCTGCTGAAATCGCGACTAAACAGCTATCGGCCTTTAGGCCTGGATCCTCCAAACATCGAACATTTTCATGTTCTTGGGTGGCGCAAAGCGCCATGTATGACTGCGGTTGTTCTTCGGCGAACTTCAGACTCACCACACTAGATGCGCGGCGTGATACAAACTGCGCGTGGAAAACTCTGTTTATATGGTCTGCCAGGATGAACGGCGTGTCTGGTAACTGAAACGGATGGTCCGTTCTACGCGTAGACCTCGGCGAGCGCCAAATCACCATAAGCGCTCATCGACCGCAGGCAGGGAAGAGTAGTCAGCTTGCGACTGGAATCTCGTGACTTGTTTTTTGGCGTGGATGGCAGATGCCTACGGCGTTTTCGATATCTATCCGATCGGACCCGCCGAATCGCGCTCGATGAGTGAATTGTCCTTCCATCTGTTATCGCCGAGCGAGATTTTTGTGCGGGTAAGCAGATTAAATCAGATTGATCGATTGGGCCCAACGTTACATTGCAATGATGCCCAACCCAATAATGGACTAGCCCCCAACAGATTTAGGGGCGCACTGCGCCGAGGTACTTGTCGAGCCAGTCAAGGGTCTCCCGTACAGCAGCGGGACGGGGGAACGCGCCATGACCACCTTCGTAGATGATGTGCTTCTTGTCTCCAGGCGGAGTACCCAGTAACTTAAACATGGGAAGTTGCGAGGACTCCACCGGAAAGTCGGTATCGTATCGGCCATTGAGCATCAGGACAGGCACGGTGACGTGACCAGCGAAGTTCAGCGCATCCACTTGCGGCAGGTTTTGCCGGTTCTGGAATCCGCCTGACAGCAGCACCGCAACCTTAAGGCGCTTCTCCATGGCCAGTAACATCGGACCTTCCGCTCCACCCAAGCTGTACCCCAGGTATGCCAACCGGGCATTGTCAATCTCCTTGCGTGTCTCCATGTAGTCCAGCGTGCGGCCCAGAGTCCTTCGACCAGGCAATCGCGTGATCGCGGAAGAATGCTGGCTTATTACGCCCTGGGATGAAGCCGTCGCGGCGTTCGTATGTGCCTTTATAGACGGGAACCACGAAGGCCCGCCCACTTTTCAGAATGAAGTCGTAGGCATCTTCGACATTGGCAAGGTCTAGCTGGTCCTCAAGGGTTGCCATTGCGCCGGGAAAGAACACCACAGTTTGCCAGGGAGGCGATGCACGCCGGGGAAGAAACAGATAGACAGTCATGCGCTCGTTGCCGTAGGCGGCATCGAGGGTTACGCGCTCGAGGACGAATGAATCACTGGCGGACTTCTCTTCTACCCGGGCGTTCAACTCTGTCTTGTCGTAAGAGAAGAGCCCTGCGTAAGCGCGGAAGAGTTCATCCGAGACAGGCTTCTCATGCCAATAGTCTCGAACTTCGCCTTGGATGAGTTGTGAAGCTTGAATCGAGGCGGGACTCTTGAGCCGAACGCAACGGAATCCGAAGTTCGGTCGGCGGTCCCAAGGCGGCTGTGCATCGGAGAAGTTGAACATGTAGTCCGGCTCGCCGTAGCCGCCTCCCAGGATCATCCGTTTGTGTTCCCACGTCTCGTTCAAGCACCATTCCTTAACATTGCCGGCCATGTCCGTGGTGCCGTATCCACTCAGGGATCCAGGAGCCCCAACGGGCTGGGTACCTCCAGTGCGAAAATTGCTCCCCGCCGCAATCACTGGCGTGTAGCTATCTGCCTGCGAGGAGAGCATCCAATGGTAGGCCGTGGGCAGGCTCTTCCCCGCGAAGGCCGCATACGCCATGGCCTCGTACCAACTCACTCCAGCAACGGGATACTGCGCATGCCCGTTCGGATAGCTTCCCGCTTCCCAGGTGGCTGGGCCGGGTCGTCCGGTCGCATCATGAAACTGGGACATCGCCTGTTCCCAGGAAAGGGTGCGGCCATCCTTGACGAAGAGGCTCCTTCCAGTATTCCTTCTTTTGATAGCCGCCCGCATCGACAAAGCGCTTGAACTCTTCGTTGGTCACTTCGTGTCGATCAATTAGGAAGTCCTCCACCTTGACGGGTGGAACGCCCATCAATGGATAGTTCAGGCTCGCCCAACCTGCCCGTACGGGTACCATGTCCGGCGGAACGGACGATGAGGCCTGCAACGTTACGGTGATGTCGAACTTATTCACGTCGCCCACCAGCCCCATGCCTGGCGGCTTGCGGATGTAGAATTCCGGGGCGTACCCCTCTCTAGTCAAGCGGAAGATATACGGCTCCTGCGGCAGTCGGATCTTTATCAGCGGCGTTCGTCCGAGCCGCTTCCAAGCGTTGGGATCACCGATGTATGGGCGGTAGTCAACGTCCGCGCCAGTAGGCTCAGTTTGGATGGAAACCTCTCCGGTTGCGCGTAGCCAGAGGTTTTGATCGTCAGGTCACCAGGGAGAGCGGAGGACGCCTCCAGCGCGAGAGCGGCAGCCCTGGGATAGTCGCCGGCATCGAGAAGGCGAACGATTTCTGGCTCAGCCGATTCCCGCGCCCACTTCTCCCGGGAATGTTTGTGCCAAACCCATCCAGTGACGAGCACCAGCAAAAGGATGGCGCCCGCAGTCACCCCCTTCCACACTGCGTTACGAATTCCAGTTTGACCCGAGGCCAAGACTTGCGCTGAACCCGCATGCGGTATGTCTGCTCCGTTGTTGGCACCAGCGGCATCCGGGCTATTCAAGACCCACGCATTCTCGAATCGCCCTTCCTTGCCTCCACTGGGCACATGAAGCGATACCCGACCTTGGCAACGGTTTCAATGAGCGTCGGAGATCGGGCATCATCCCCCAACGCTTGGCGGAGCTTGACGATGCTTCGGGTGAGGGAGTTGTCAGTTACCTCGACGTCGTCCCAGACAGTATTGAGCAATTCATCCTTGGTGATGACCTTTTGTGGGCTGCGCAGCAGAACAATAAGTACCCGGAATGCACGCGGCTCGACCGGCACACTCGTGTTGCCTTTGAAAATGCAGAATTCCCGCTCCCGGACCTCAAATTCAGCAAAGCGGAAAACTAGGGGATTTTCTGCCATTGCGGCTCCGTCACAACTTGTTCACATCTCTGACCGCAGAATTCACGATTACGTCAGGACAGATTTCGAATAGCCAATTAAGTCTTTGGTCAGTTATTTCGGAGGGGGATCTTCCGGAATCAACTGTCCCAGGGGACGTGGACATTATGCACATTGGGCTTCCCCACCGCCAATGAATTTCGATGTTGCAAGTGTTTACCTCCCCCAACTTCCCCTGCATGAAAGCGCCTTTGCGGCAAGACACCGCCCGTTCGGCAGGCAGAAAGCTGAAAGTGGCCTCAGTTTAACCGTGAAACCCAAATGAAATCCGACCTAAGGAGAGAATGACCATGTTCAGCAAAAGGATCTTGCTAGTTGCAGTTGCATTGGCTTCCACCTTCCTCCTCGGCGCGCCCCGCGGCGTCGCCCAGGACCCGCCAACATGCTTCACCGTCGAAAGCCTTCAAGGCTCCTATGCGATTGTCGGCACCTACGGCGCGAACATCGCCATCGCGCTTGGCAAGCGGTATATGGACGGGAACGGCAATTTGACGGGAACCTTCCTGGTGAACAAGCCCGTAGCCGGATCACCAACCGGTGACAGGGCGATCGTGACCGGGACGCAAGCAGGAACTTACACCGTGAATTGCGACGGCACGGGTGTGATCACCCGCATTCTCACAGTTGGTACTACGCAGACCACACAGTTGGATGACTTTGTCATAACTGGGGCAAAGGTTAGGCATGGAAAACTGATCGCAACCTCAGTTGCAGATGCCACCGAAACTCCGTCCACAATCATTGCAGGCGGAATATTTCTGACTCGCGTCTGGACCAGGCTACCGCAGGACGCCGACTCGGATGACGATGATCAAAATTGACATGAATGGCGATCAACATCGCTTGCAGTGATTTGGGCGGGCAGGTCAGGACAATCCGGCTTGCCCGGCTCCTCTTTGAATCTTGACTCAATTGCTATTTGCGGGCACAAGAAGAGTCCAACCCAGTCTTGACCCAAGGGCCAGGAACAATTCTCGGTCGATGCCGAATCGCGGAGTCACTCATTGAAAAACGGATAGGTCTGCGAAAGTCGCAAGCGTCCGGCGATGTTCCAGGGCACCGTCCCCGGATTGTCGCGGACAGGCCAACGCACTCATTCCGCCCCCAAACGCAGAACGGCCACCCTTTCGGGTGGCCGTTCTGCGTTAGTGCCGTGAGAGCAGCGGTTTTACCGCTCGCCCTTCCGCCAGTTGATCAGGTCGCCAAGTGTCGTGGTCGAGCTCGAGACGGGGTGCTTGTGCGTATCCGTCTTGTAGCTTTCAACCTGTGCGCGGCTTGCTTCCTGGCCCACTGCGCGCAGGCTCAAGCCCACCTTCTTCTCTTCCACATTGATCTTGATGATCTTGAACTCGTGTTCCAGACCGGTCTCAAGCTTGGTCGCATCGTCTCCGGCTTCGGAGATGTGGCACAGGCCCTCGACACCTTCGGCGATTTCAACAAAAGCGCCGAACTGCGCCGTGCGCAGCACCTTGCCGTGGACCACGTCGCCCACCCGGTGCGTGGCAAAGAAGCTCTCCCACACGTCGGGCTGCAATTGCTTGATGCCCAGGCTCAGACGGCGATTCTGCGGCTCCACGCCCAGAACAACTGCCTTCACCTTCTCGCCCTTCTTCACGATTTCAGACGGATGCTTCACGCGCTTCGTCCAGCTCAGGTTCGAAACGTGAACCAGGCCGTCGATGCCGTCTTCGATCTCGATGAACGCGCCGAAATCAGTGAGATTGCGAACGCGGCCCTCGACCACTGCGCCGGTCGGGTACTTCTCGGTCAGGTTCTCCCACGGATTCTCCAACAGCTGCTTCATGCCGAGCGAAATGCGGCGGTCGGCCGGATTCACGCTCAACACAACTGTCTCCACTTCATCGCCGGGTTTCACCAGCTTTGAAGGATGCTTCAGGCGCTTCGACCAGGTCATCTCAGAAAGATGCACCAGGCCCTCGATCCCTTGCTCCAGCTCGACAAACGCGCCGTAGTCGGTCACCGAAAGCACGCGGCCCTTCACATGCGCGCCCACCGGGTACCGCTCAGCGGCATCCAGCCACGGATCGGGCGTCAACTGCTTGAAGCCGAGCGATACGCGCTGCTTGTCTTTGTCGAACTTGAGAACCTTCACCTGGATCTCGTCGCCCACGTTCACCAGGTCACGCGGATGAGTCAGGCGTCCCCAGCTCATGTCGGTGATGTGGAGCAGGCCGTCGATTCCACCCAGGTCAACAAACGCGCCGTAGTCGGTCAGATTCTTGACGGTGCCGGTAAGAACCGCGCCTTCGCCAAGATGCTCGAGAGTGGTAGAACGCTTCGCATTCTGCTCTTCTTCGAGGATTTCCTTGCGGCTGACCACAACGTTGCCGCGCTTCTTGTTCAGCTTGATGACCCGGACTTCAATCTGCTGCCCAAGGTAGCCGTCAAGATTGCGGACCGGACGAATCTCGATCTGCGAACCCGGAAGAAATGCCTTCAGGCCGATGTCGACGGTCAATCCGCCCTTGACGCGGCTCACAACAGTGCCGATCACCGGGATTTTTTCGTTGGCAGCCTTCTCGATCGTGTCCCATACGCGCAAGCGCTGTGCACGCTCGTAGCTGACGAGGTATCCGCCCTCGGGCTCCTCGCGCTCGATTACCACGTCGATCACGTCGCCCGGATTGAACTTCACCGCGCCGGTGTGGTCCTGGACCTGCTCCAGGGGAACCAGTCCCTCGGACTTGAGGCCCACATCCACAACCAGGTGCTTTTCCGTCTGCTTGATCACCGTGCCGGTAACCAGCTTGTCGCCGTAAGCTTCAACCGCGGCCGCCTCTGCGGCTTGCTCGCGCTCAAAAGCTTCCAGTGCGGCGGAAAAGTCGTCCATCGACTCTCCTGCCTGAAATTCGTGTGCCGCATGGGCAGGCGCAACTGCCACATCGGCCTGCTCCTGTGGCTCAGCTTCCTCCGCGGGTGCGGCCTCCTCAGTTACGGTACCGGCATATTCGGTCTTGCCAGTCTCGGTTGGGGCATCGGCGTCCAGCGCGGGTGATTGGGCTACTTGGGCTTTCTCGGGGTTGGACGTGGATTCGTACGACGGCTGCTCAGACTCCGTCGCAGGTTCAAGGGTGGGCGTTTCCAATTCGGTGTTCAGGGTTATGCTCTCGGGTTCGGGATTGAGGACGTTTGACATTGCTTGGAGCTCCGGAATTCCTTGCTGCCGCGATCAACCTTGCTGACCGGGGTGGCTTCCGCGCTGCGATTGCCGCTGCGGGAGATGCCGTGTGGCCGTATCCTTGCCACCGCAACACGAAACGCAACCAAAGATACTTTCCAGGGAGCCGTTCGACCCGGTTTTGAACTGGGCCGGAAATACCGGAATTTCTCCTCGGACAATACCCGGCAGCCTACGGCTTGCTGGGGGGCGGCCGCAACTTACTGCTGGAATCCGCGCAGGAAGCTACGCTCATGAGTGTATCAACCTGGCAAACGAAGGTCAAACCTGCGGCGATGCTGTTCCGCCCGTAATTTCACATCGATGTACCAGCTTTTGCCGCTTATACGTATGGCATTAACCACACATCAACACTTCATGATTTCCTGACTTCATGCGTGACAGCCGACACAGATGCTCATCGTCATTATTCTGCAACGCGAAAGCTTCCGCGCCACTTCGCGCTCCTCGCCGCCTTTTTCTCGCGCGCTGTCGCTCTATACTGTCTTGAACAGTCTCGATCGGTTAGGCCTGTATGGATCACCTCTGGAGTCCCTGGCGCTTCACCTACGTCACCACGGCGGACACAAAGGTGCGCGCCGGAGTGCCTGAGAAGCTTTCCGCCTGGCCCGGCGATCTGGGCTGCGTTTTCTGCAATCTCATCGCTTCAATCGATTACGCCATCTCCAATGGTATGAGCGCCGACTGCGCCGAAGCCGCCGGCGGCCTGGTCCTGCGCGGGCAGCACTGCTTCATCTGCCTCAATGCGTTTCCATACACTTCAGGACACGTAATGGTGATGCCCTACGCCCACCTCGACCGCCTCGCCCAGCTCCCCTCAGAGGCCGCCCACGAACTAATCGACCTCGCCCAGCGCACCGAACGCGTGTTGAACCACGTGTACTCTCCCCACGGCTTCAATTTCGGCTTGAACATAGGCAAAGCCGCAGGTGCGGGCGTAGCCGCACATCTACACATGCACGCAATGCCAAGATGGCCAGGCGACACCAACTTTATGACCACAGTAGCCGAGACGCGCGTTCTGCCGGAAGATCTGGAGTCTACCTGGAAGCGCTTGCGCAACGGCATCAAGGAAATCGAATAATCGGTGGCGCCGGCGGCATTCTAACCTTATGATGGGTTCGCCGTACCAGCGGCAGTGAGGGCCACCATGAAAATTCTCCTTTGCGCGTGCGCTGCGGTATTTATTGCGATGAGCGCCAACACGGCACGTGCGACAGATATCACCGGCGTATGGAACGCGGACATGCAGATGCCTGGCGGCGGTGACAACATGCAGATCGCATTCACCTTCAAGCAGGATGGCGCCATACTCTCGGGCAGCGTCCAAGGGCCGCAGGGAGACGCGCTCGCCATCACCGACGGTAAAGTGGACGGCGACAAGATATCGTTCAAGGTTTCATTCAACGGCATGACCATTACGCACGAGGGCACTATCAACACCGCTGGAGATGAAATCAAGCTGAGCTCGAAAAGCGATTCGGAGGATTTTCCAGCCATGGAAATGACTTTGAAGCGCGCAAATCCTGCGCCCGCTGCCGCCATGATTGCTGTTCCGGCGCATTCGCACGAATTCCACGCCGGGCTGTAAAAGGGCTTTAGTGACGGGCTTCAGAGCCTAATGAAAAACTTCGTCCATCATATTATTTTGTAACAGGGCACGGCTGAGCCCTGAGGAAATGCAAGCCCAGCATTCCTGATGCACATCCAACCCTTTTCGGCAGCCAAACTAGCGAGCGTCCCGGCTTCCGTCCTCTTCAGACTCTGCGGCGAGCGCAAGCAAGGGTTCTTCATCTTCGTCTGCCGCAGCATCTACAAGATTCTGCGGCAGCGATTTGCTGGTCCTCAGTCCGAGTTGCTTCAGCATCTCGACTTGGCGAACCAGATTTCCGCGTCCTTCGCTCAATTTCTTCATTGCAGCTGAATAGTTCTGATCGGCACTGCGCAGGCTCTTGCCTACAGCCTCGAGATCGCTGACGAATCCTACAAACTTGTCGTAGAGTTCAGCGCCGCGATCCATCACGTCCTGCACGCTGCGCGCCTGCAGTTCCTGCTGCCACAGAACATTCACAATCCTGATGATGTAAAGCAGCGTAGTCGGGCCTACGAGCAGGATGTTCTGTTTGTACGCATCGGCCCAAAGTGCGCCATCGGTTTGCAGCGCCAAAAGGAACGCCGGCTCAATCGGCACGAACAAGACAACAAAATCCGGCGCATCGAGACCCGGCAGACGATGATATTCAGCCTTGGACAATCCGGAAACATGCGCGCGCATACTGGCAAGGTGCGACTTGAGCGCGACTGCGCGAGCCTCGTCGCTGGTGGCGTTCACGCAATCTGCGTAAGCCGTAAGTGAAACCTTCGAATCTATGATGAGGTTGCGGCCGCCAGGCATCGTGACAATAACGTCTGTACGCGCGGTGCGTCCCTTTGCGCCATCCTCTCCATCGAGGTCGGTGAAGCTCTGTTGGAAGCTGTACTCGTGGCCTTCGCGCAATCCGGCCTTCTCCAGCAGATCCCGCAAAATGAACTCGCCCCAGTCGCCCTGTGTCTTGGATGAGCCTCGCAAGGCCGTTGTCAGGTTGCGAGCTTCTTCGGCAAGTTGCTGATTTAAACTTCCGAGACTGCCGATCAGGCCCTCAAGCTTCGCAACACCAGTCTTTGAATCGCTCTGTGCCTGCTCCACCTTGTCTCGAAATTCCTTGATCTGTGTTTTGAGCGGTTCGAGCAATGTTCCAAGCTGGGTCTCGCTACTTTCAGAGAACGTCTTCGACTTCGACTCCAGTATCTCCGTGGCCAGTATCTGAAACTGATTCGACAGCGTCTGCTTTGCCGTTTCCAGCAGCGCAATCTTCTCCGCCACATTTTTTTGTTCGTTGCGCAGTTCGGCTTCAAGTTCCTTGACGCGCGCTCCCTGCATGCGTTCGGATTCAGTCTTCACCCGCAGTTCTTCGCGCGCGCTCAATAGTGTCTTCTCGCGTTCGACGGCCAAAGCTTGAAAGCCTGCACGCGACGCCGACTCAGCCTGAAGCTGAGTCATCTCCGCTTTCGCAGTGTCGAGATTGCGCGCCAGTTCTGCAACTCGCATTTCCAACTGCGCGTTTTCAGTTCGGGCAGACTTGCCGCGCAGCCAGAAACCCACAAGAATCCCCGCAATTGCGGCAACCACAGCGGCAATCGATGGTAGCATTGCTTTCCCCCGTGCCTCTCTTCGCCGAATATACGCCTTTCTGCTGTTAATTTCCCGGCAAAATTCACCACAATCTTGCCTGCAGTGCGCAGTGCTCTGGGACACAATCCAGGCGCAGGTTAACCATCCAGGCAGCGTTTGCAATTTCTTGTTTTCCACGGCTTTACACACCCCCACCGGCCCGATAGACTTGAAGTTTCGGGGCCATGCGCTTTTATTCGTGAGCGGTGGTTGTATTTCTCCGCCTCATGCCGGTATCGTAGGCAAGCGGAATGGGAGCGGTTTTTTCAGCCCCGGAAGTTTCCTGAGTTTCGAAAAACACGAGGAGAAGCACAGCATGGCCGTTGAAGATAAGGTGAAACAGATCATCGTCGAGCAGTTGCAGGTGGACGAAGCCGAGGTTACCCCCGGCGCCAGCTTCCAGGAAGATCTGGGCGCGGACTCGCTGGACGTGGTCGAGCTGGTGATGCAGTTTGAAGAGGCGTTCGATCTTGAGATTCCCGACGAAGACGCCGAGAAGATCAAGACCGTCAAGGATGCCATCGACTACATCGAGAAGAACGCGAAAGGCGGCAAATAGCTCTTGGCTCGCAGAGTTGTCATCACCGGCCTGGGGCTGGTGTGCGGTGTAGGTAATACCGCTCCCGAAGTATGGCAGCAATTGGTTGCAGGCGTCAGTGGCATGGGCCCAATCCAAGGGTTCGATACCACTGACTTTCCTGTAAACTTTGCCGCCGAGGTCAAGAATTTTGACCCATTGAATTTTGTGGATAAGAAAGAAGCGCGCAAGATGGGGCGCTTCATCCACTTTGCTTTCGGCGCCACCCAGGAAGCACTCGCCCAATCGGGTCTCCAGATTTCCGAGGAGAATGCCGAGCGCATCGGTGTCTTTATTGGGTCGGGCATCGGCGGATTCGAAATCATCGAACGTGAACACTCCAACCTGCTACAAGGCGGGCCGCGCAAAATATCGCCCTTCTTTATTCCCGCGGCTATCGTGAATATGGCTGCCGGCCAGTTGAGCATTCGCTATGGCGCCAAGGGCCCCATTTCGGCTACGGCTACGGCATGTGCTACGTCAGCCAATTCCATTGGCGACTCGGTGCGGATGATCATGCACGGAGATGCCGACGCCATGATCGCCGGCGGATCGGAAGCCGCAGTTACGCCGCTCTCCGTAGGCGGGTTCGCATCCATGCGTGCACTTTCAACACGCAATGAAGAACCCACCAGGGCAAGCCGCCCATTCGACAAGGATCGCGACGGCTTTGTGATCGGTGAAGGCGCGGGCATTCTGATTCTGGAAGAGCTTGAGTTTGCCAAGGCTCGCGGTGCAAAAATTCTGGCCGAAGTGATTGGCTACGGCATGAGCGCCGACGCTTATCACATGACCGGCATTGCACCTGAAGGCCAGGGAGCGCAGCGCAGCATGCGTGCCGCGCTAAAGGACGCCGACATCAAGCCCGAGGAAGTGGGCTACATCAATGCCCATGCCACCTCAACACCGGCCGGCGACGGCAACGAATCGCGCGCTATCGAGTTGGTGTTTGGCGAACATGCCACCAGCCGCAAGCTCAAGATCTCCGGCACCAAATCGATGACCGGGCATTTGCTTGGCGGTGCGGGCGGACTCGAAGCAGGCATCACCGTGCTGGCGTTGCAGCATCAGTTGCTCCCGCCGACCATCAACCTTGACAACGTCGATCCCGAGTGCAAGCTCGACTACGTTCCCAACAAGGCAATTCCGCACAGCTTCGACATCGGTCTGTCGAACTCGTTTGGATTTGGCGGCATCAACGCAACGCTGATCATGCGGCGTTGGACGGAATAAAGCAGCTCTCAGCTTTTAGCCGTTAGCTATTAGCTAGAAACCCGCACAAGACAAACCGGTGTGCTCAATTGTGCACCGGTTTTGTTTCGCGACTTAGAAAGTCGACATCCAGCCGCCGTCCACGTAGATCACCTGTCCGGTGATGAAATCGGCAGCAGGCGATGCAAGAAACACCACTGGCCACGCGATTTCATCCGGAGTGGCCCAGCGGCCAAGCGGGCACCGCTTCTTCACCCACTCATCAAAGGCCGCGTCGGCAAGCAGCGCTTCATTCAGCTCGGTGGCAACGTACCCCGGCGCGATGGCGTTGACGAGGATCCCATGCGGAGCCCAGTCAATAGCCAGCGCCTTGGTCAGTTGTCCCACTGCGCCCTTTGATGCTGTGTAGGCAGACACACCGCGTCGCGCGGCCGCCGTCATCAGGGACGCAATGTTGATGACCTTCCCTTTGCGTTCAAGCGCGATCAGGCCGCGGGCAAAACAACGGCTTAGTTCAAACACAGCGGTTGCGTTCACGGCCAGCACATCGTTCCAATCGGAAAGCGAGAGTTCGGTCGCAAGGCCGCGGCGCTGGATGCCGGCTGCATTTACCAGAATGTCAGGCTGGCCAAACTGAGCCACGCACTCACTAAACCAGTCTGCAATGCCGTCGATATTTCTGAGGTCGCACGGCGAGCAGGCAGCGTTGATGTGCACGGAGATGAGCTCCGCCTGTGCGCGCTTAAGCCCTTCCGCAGTTCGCGCCACGAGGATGACGCGCGCACCGCTCTCGCCAAGCGCCCGTGCCGCAGCAAGGCCAATGCCGCGGCTGCCACCCGTCACCATAGCGAGTTTTCCATCAACTGAGAAGCGACTCATTCCTGTGTCAGCTTACTATGGCGCGTGGCTATGTATGCGGGCTACGCACCTTATCCGGTGATCGCCGCGATTCCCGCACCGACGAACACAAAAATGATCCACCAACCAAATACGGCAATGTAGCCGGAACCACGCTTCGTGCCGGCGATGATCGACGTTCCCATTCCCAGCAGGATCAGAGTCCAAATAGTGACGATGTCGAGCGAACTGGCCAACGAATAGAGTGCCTTGTTCGTCTCAATGGGATCAAGGAACGCGCCGAGGTTGGTGGGCGCCATGTTTTTGATGTTGAACGACTCAGGCGCCATTCCCGCCAGAATAGTGATCATGCCAAGAATCGATTTGATGATGCTCGGCAACGTTGCATACATCCACATTGCGAAGATGCCGCCGAACGTGGCGCGACCGCCAAAGGCAAAGTTGATGGTGCCCCAGATTCCCAGCGACATCAGCGCCACGCCCGCAATCACAAAAATCGGATTCGCAATGAACGCGGCTTCCGTAATGCCCACGGAAATCTTATTGCTCGTCTCACGCTGCTCCGGGTTTGCTTGTGCGAGTCGCTCCTCGCTCTTTGGGCTGAGATGAATCTGGTTATCAACAACCTGCTGAATACCAATTCGTGTGACAACTACAGCGAACAGGATGTAAGCAGACACTGTAAAAATGATGAGAGGCAGCCACCAACTCCGATGGCCGTTCTTGATGTCTTCAAAGGTCTTCGACGGCGCCATGAAGGTATTTGCAACGCGCTGCCACTGCGTAAGTCCGACGGCCGGCTGAGTCACAGGCTGGACTCCGATATTGGACATAATTCCGCCCTTTCAAAATTGCATTGGTGCTTTGCCCGCGATTGTACCCCGCCGGGAGGAATAGGCGCGGTACTTTCTGATAGGTATTTGACAGACGAAGACGGCGGAGAAGAACCCAGCCTTTCTGGGGCTGCTATTCGCCGGGTGAAGCGAAGGCGCCTGCCGCGATGGATGTTGGCAGCGAGATCCCTGGTCGGCGTGCCGGAGCAGGAGTCCTGGCGGGAGTGGAAGCATCGCGCACTGCAGGCCGCGCAAGCTTGTGCGCCGGGCGCGGAGCCGTGTAGGTCTTGTACACCGTTATGTGAAAGCAGGCCTGTTCGAACTCCTCTTCCACGTCGATCTTGCCCGCGTTCTGCAGTGCAAGCAAGGTGCGGCGCATCCACATAAGTTCTGCGCGCGTCATACCCTGCTTGCCGATGTCGATGGTTGCTCCGGTGAGGTGTGGGCTCACAATGTCGCCTTCCGCCGATGCGGCGTTTCCGTTAGTCCGCATCAGGCGCTTCTGGTATTCAACTGTACGCACAGCAGAATTCACCTGGAAAGGCCGATGGAACGCTGCGGCGTGCGCCTTCGCCAAATCGGATAGAAAGCGCGCTGTCCACGAGCGGCAATAACGGCGGTTTTCAGGAAGGCTGGGATTCACCGTCAGGTTTGCCGAAGCGGGCAAAGGGGTCAACAGGCCGTGAGCAATGCGGCTATTGAGATCGTCCTCGTCGAGAATGCGTTCCATTCCCTCGGCTTCGAGACGGGTGTTCTGCCGCTGCAGCGAAGCCAGCGATCCGCGCAACGAAATGCGCCCTCCAGTGCGCGGCAGCTCGAGCGTCGCAATTTCCGTGGCCGGAGCCTCAACGGTTGCGTTTTCCGATTCCGCTTCACCCTGTTTGCGCAGAGCCTCAGGCTTGTACTGGGCGGCTGGAGATACGTTCGTCGGGCCTGCCGCCGGATCGGCGTCGGAAGGCTCCTGCGCATTTTGATTCTGTGTCGGTGCAGCGGAAGGCTGAAGGGGCTGCGAAGGCCGCGCATTAAGGTTGGAACTCTGGCTCTGCAGTTCTTTCAGTGCGGCGGCTCGGCCGGCGTCGTAGCCGTTGCGGAAGCCAATTGAATATGCCGTGCTGGCTCCTGAAGCGCCGGTTCTTGAGCTGCTGGGAACCGAGCTCGCGCGCTCCGGAGTGTAGCGAACCTTGCGTATCGCGGCGCTGGTGGTTTTGCGTGCGTGCGTGCGCTTGACGGTGGTGTGAGAACTGGTGCGCGAAGAGTTGCGCGCGTGGGCCGAGGTTTTCCTGTGAGCCTGCGTAGACTCGGTTGCGGAAGCAAAGGCTGATGCAGTTGAAGCAGCCGAAACTACCAACAGAACGATAGCGAATAAAAACGTCCGGCGCATTTGGAAGTGTGCGGACAATCGAGAGCATCTCCAGAGTATCCCAATTGATCCGCAAATTCGAGTAACCGGAGGGATACGGTTTTGTCTGATAATTGGATGCGCCAACCCTCGAATCGTTTGCAGCCGGAGCCATGGGCAAAATGCAAACGGTTGCAGGACAACAGCTTGCGACGAAAGATTTCGCCCGCCGTTATGCTTTCGCCTGCTCCAGCATGTAACGTATGGCCGCTTCGAGCTCGGCCACCGAAACGTCTTCCACCACGCCCGCATCGCCAATACCTACCGGCAGGACAAACCGACGTACGCCGCCTACATTCTTCTTGTCAGCCCCGCTAGCGGCAAGGACCTTTGCGGGCCGCAGCTTGAGAGCAGGGAACGGTCCGTAGAGATGGATGAGACGCACCAGCCGCTCGTGTTGCGCAGCGGTGATGGTGGCGCGCAAGCGCGCAATGTAAAGGGCAGCGATCATGCCCCATGCAACCGCCTCGCCATGCAGCAGGAGCTTGTATGCCGTAGCCTGTTCGATGGCGTGGCCGACGGTATGGCCGAGGTTCAGGATCATGCGCAGCCCGGACTCGCGCTCATCGCGGCTGACGACATCCGCCTTCATGCGGATGGACGCGGCAATCACTTTTTCGAGCGCGCGAGCATCGCGGCCGATGATGGCCGAAGAGTTCTCTTCCATGTAGCGCACCAGCGAGCGGTCGCGAATGATGCCCGCCTTCACGCTTTCCATGAGTCCGGCTTTCAGCTCGCGCACAGGCAGTGTGCCCAGCACGGCGATGTCGGCGAACACGGCGCGCGGCTGATGGAAACTGCCGACGAGATTTTTGCCTTCAGGCAGATTTACGCCTGTCTTGCCGCCCACTGATGAATCGACCTGCGCGAGAAATGTGGTGGGTACCTGCACGTAGGGAATTCCGCGCATGAAGATGGCCGCAACAAAGCCGCCGACATCACCAACAATGCCGCCGCCAAAGGCGATCAGCAGGCTGCCACGATCGGCGCCCGCGCGCAGCATCTCGCGAGTCAGCCGCTCGACGCTGGCAACGGTCTTGAACTTCTCCCCGGGAGGTAGAAACAGCGCAATAGGCGGCTCAGCAAACGAAGAGCAGAAGACCTGTCCCCAGAGCGCCCAGATGGGCTCTGATGTGAGCACGAAGACGCGGCGAGGCAGGCGGCCGATGGCGCGCTGAATGCGCGGCGCAAGCGACTGAAGCAACCCGCTGCCCGCGAAAACGTCATACTTTGCAGTTGGTGTATCGACCCGTATGGTTTGCACGTTGCTTTAATCATAGAAGACTTGCGAGCCGATTTCACCCGGCCTTCCGCATCTCTTCACGCACAATCCGACGAAGAGCGTCTTCAAATCTGGGCGCCTTGCCCTCCACATGTTGGCGTAGGGCCTTGTTAATGAGCGTTTGATAGCCAACTGTACCACCCGATGCGTCGGCTTCTTTGAGGAAGTAATCCAACACATCCTCATCCAGGCGAATGGTAATTCTTGTTTTTCCCCCTGTGTCCGGTTTAGGCGGTACCACTCGTCCGCGCTTTCCGTGGCTGAAATCGAAACCCTGCTTCATCTCGCTTCCTCGTATTGGTCACGCTCGTGCGGCTTGGCAATGCGTGCGGAGATTATTCGGATATTCTTGGCTCGATAGCAATAGACCACGACAAGTACAAGCTCTTTGGCCCCTATACCCATCGAAACAAACCGGGCCTCGTTTGGATCAGATTCATCGTCCGTAATCGTTATAGCGTTTTCATCATCAAAGACCGGTAGCGCCTCGGAAAATCGAACGCCATGTTTACTGAAGTTCGTTTCTGCTTTTCTTACGTCCCATTCAAAGGACATCAGCTACTCCATTATATGTACAAATTGTACATAAAGACAATCGGTATTGTTTTGATTACATAAACCAAATCAATGGAATCAATCCAGCCACGGCCAGTCCAACAAGAAACAGCAATCCCTGCAAGCCGGTTTTACGGTCGGCCAACGAATAGGCGTAGATGCCTTTAACAACATTGTTGCTGGCGGCAGCAATCAGGATTGCACCCGCGGCAACGTTCACCGGTGTCAGCTTTCCCGCCGCCTGCGTCAATCCCATGATGAACGGGTCCACGTCGCTGACGCCCATGATTGCGGCCAGGGTATCCACGCCGCCTTTGCCTAAATAGGTAACCGCCAACTGGGTAATGATGAGCATGGCCAGAAACAGACCCGCAAACATGAAAGCCGTCAGCAGTTCAAGCGGGTTCCTGGGATCATACTCACGCTGAACCTCATCAGCGTTTTTGTCGGTGCGTCTGGACCATAACCAGCCCACAGCGAGAGCCGCGACAGCCAGAACAAGAAAAGGCACAAGCAGCACCGACATCAGCTCGCGATTAAACAGCGCCAGCAATGCGGTCAGCCGCAGATACATCACGCCACAGGCGATCAACATTCCACCGCAGAACAGATGGGGATGGTTCTCGCGCTTGGCCCGCTTGGCCATTACGACCGTAGTCACAGTAGATGAGTAGGCGCCGCCCAGTAGAGCGGCAAGCACAATCCCGCCCTGGCCCTTGGTCAATTTCTGCAGAACATAACTGCCGTAAGAAATGGCGCTGATGGCGACGACGACCATCCATGTCTTGAACGGGTTCACATGGAACTGGCCGAACTCCTGGTTGGGAAGCGTAGGCAGAATCACTGCGCTTAGCAGCAGGAATTTTGCAAACGTAAGGATCTCACCCGGAGCTACGCTGGTTGCAAGCTTTTCAAGCGCTACTTTCAGGTCGAGTAGCAACAGGCTGGCGACGGCCAACGTAGTCGCGATCCAGAAATGGTCATAGCAAATGAGCGCGCCCACCAGGAACGTGGCCAAGCCCGACATCTCGGTTGTAACGCCGCCCGGCTTTTCAGCCGCGAGCTTGTGCCAGTAGGAGAGCAGCAGAAATCCAGCGACAACCACAAAGCCGATGGCGAAGGGCATCAACTGCGTTCCAGCGATCAGTGCAATGGAGAAACCAATTAATCCGATCAGCGGGAAGGTGCGGACGCCGCCAAAGGAATATTGGCCGTTCGCCTTGTGCTCTTCGCGCTCCAGGCCGACCAGAAAAGACAGGAAGAGCACCAGAATGATCTTGAGAGCTTCAGAAGGTAACAGATGGAAGAGCTGCATTCGATTCGGGCCTCCGCGCAGATGGTTGAGTCGCGGAAATTCAGCAACGCTTCCGGCGACCACAATCCGGGGTCGCGCACCCAATCATCCGCATGTCGCTGAGCAACCTGCTAGAAAGCTTACACTCTGTTGGCGTTGTGTAAACCTGATTCTTTCTACCAGCTATGCAGCCACTGTTCGTCGTGGCCAATGCGGACTGGCGTCCGGAACAGCACGCTCAGCCGTGCTTCGGTCAGCAATTCTTTACGGGGTCCATCGCCAACAACGCGTCCGTCGCGCATCAGGATAATGCGTTCGATTTCAGGCAGAATGTCTCCGAGATGATGCGTCACCAGAACCAGCCCGGTGCCTTCCCGCGCGAGTCGGCGGAGGGTTTCGCGCAGTTCGCGCTGGGCCGCAAGGTCGAGCGCATTTGAAGGCTCGTCGAGGAGCAGTTGCCTGGGGCGGTGAACCAGTGCGCGAGCAATCACGATGCGGCGCTTTTCTCCGGCAGACATGGTGCCCACCATCTGTGGGCCGAGGTGCGTCGCTTCCATGCGCTCCAGGGCTTCTGCGGCGCGGGTGCGCATTTCTTCGGTGACATGCAGATTTGGCCACAGCGTAGACGCAGAGAAGAAGCCTGCCGTAACGGCGTCGAGTCCGGTGGTCACGGCGGTGCGCTCGCCGGGCAGGTCCGCGCCCACCACGCCGAAGTGCCTGCGCAGTTGCGTCAGATCCCAGCGCTCGCGGCCAAAGATCCGCACCTGCATTCCGGGCCGCACGATCGGGTAGATCTGGCAGGTCATGGTCAGAATGAGCGATGACTTGCCGCAGCCGTTTGGACCCATGATGGCCACATGTTCGCCGGCGCGGATGTGCAGATTCACGTCGTGCAACACGACGCGCTCGCCGCGGGCAACATTCACGCTGCGCAGGTCGAGGAAATCAGCGGCATTCTCCGGGGTTGAGGCGTCGTTCCATTCCTGCTGTTTCCCGGCTTCGGTTGATTTCTCTGTCATCAGTCCCCCGTCCTCCTGCTAGATTAAATGGGTTGGGTCCATCACCCGACTGAATGGCAAAATGACAGACCTTTCCCGATATATCATTCCGCGCGGATTCCGCTTTGGCGCCACGAAAGCAGGCCTGAAGGCCAGCGGGCGCCCTGATTTTGCTTTGATCGTAGCCGATGCGCCGGCGAGCGCAGCCGCAGCTTTCACGGCCAATCGAGTTACCGCCGCGCCGCTCATCATCGACAAGCAGCACCTTACGGCGACCAGGGGAAAGGTGCGCGTGGTGGCCATCAACGCGGGGAATGCAAACTGTGCCGCAGGCCAGGCCGGGCTCGACGCTGCAAAGGCCACGTGCGACGCAGCGGCGAAAGTTTTTGGCTGCAAAAGTGAGGAAGTTTTTCCGTCGTCGACAGGTGTTATCGGCAAACCGCTGCAGGCAGAAAAGCTGATTGACGTCATGCCGTCGCTGGCCGCGGCCATCGGATCTGAGTCGGACCACTTTATTGAAGTGGCCGAGGCCATCATGACCACTGACCTGGTGGAGAAGACCGCTTTCGCGCGGCTTGAAGTGGTCGGTCCTGACGACACGGTAAAAGAAATTTGCGTTGCAGGAGTCGGCAAGGGCTCCGGCATGATTCATCCGCAACTGGTACCCCATGCCACCATGCTGGTCTATATCCTGACCGACGCCGCGATCGAGCCGGACGTTCTGGATGGATACCTGCGGCCTGCCATCGAAGTGAGCTTCAATCGCATTTCGGTCGACGGAGACACATCGACTAACGACACGGTTCTATTGCTCGCATCAGGCGCAAGCGGCGCGGCCATCGGCCGCGGCAATGCGGCCTTTGCCACCGCGCTCACCCAGGTTTGCACATCGCTGGCACGGCAAATCGTAGCCGACGGCGAAGGCGTCAGCCACGTGGTCGAACTGCACGTTGAGGGAGCCGCGAACGACGCCGACGCGCTGCGCGCGGCCAAGGCAATTGCGCATTCGCCGCTGGTCAAGACCGCGTGGGCGGGCTGCGATCCAAACTGGGGACGGCTGGCCGCCGCCATCGGCTACTCGGGCGCGCAGATCGATCCTGACCAAATTGACATTTCGTTTGGCGAGCTTCCCATCTGTCGCAACGGTGGCCGAGCGGCCGAGTTTGACGAGGTAGCCGCGCACGCATACATCTCGCAGCCGGAGTTCTCGATTTCAATCCAGTTGCATCAGGGCGAGGGCGGCTGTGTCTTCTGGACGACGGACCTGACCCACCAGTACATCCACATCAACGCGGACTACTCGACGTAGAGCACCGGCGTGGAGATTCCGTACGTGCGTTCTGCACGGTTTGCGTGCTCCAGTTACAATCGCAGCAACGCCTTTTTTGTTTTCAATACCCGATGACAAAAGCACAAACCACCGCAAAAGCTCCCGACGGATCGCTGTCTACGCATAATGGCTTTTCGCTGATTTCGAATGAAAAGCTGGTTGAGATTTACTCGACCATGCTGAAGTGCCGCATGCTCGATGAGCGCATTCACGCGCTCAGCAAACATGCCCAGAATGCAGCAGAAACGGCCAGTGCCTCGGTGCATGTTGCGGCCATTGCCGGCGCGGCTATCGATCTGGTTCCCGGCGACGTGCTGGCACCTTCGCAGGGAGCATTGGCTCCATGCTTTGCCAAGCGAATGCCACTCGCTGCAATCTTTTCAATTGTCCTGTCGAACGGCGCTTCACCCCGGCCGAGGTATTCCGCTATTAATCTCATTCCGCCGTCATTCAGCGCCGATAAACAGCTTGAACGCGCCCTCGCAGCAGCGTCCCTCTGCAAGTCAAAACGAAACAAGAAGGTCGTCGTCGTGTTTTTGAGTGACGCATCCGGCACATGCAGCGAACTTGACGGCGCCATGACACTCGCCGGGAAGAAGAAGCTGCCCGTCCTCTTTGTGTACGAAACCAAGTCCCGCGACGACGAACAACTGTTACGCGCCAAGGAATATGGTGTTCCCGGCGTAGCGGTTGAAGATGACGATGCGGTCGCTGTTTATCGCGTGGCCACTGAGGCTCTTGCGCACGCCCGTCGCGGAAGCGGTCCAACCCTGATCGAATGCAGGCCGTGGCCCTTTAACGACCGAGGAGTCGGCAAGCGCCCACCAGCAAAACATCCGATCAGCAAAATGGAGACCTACCTTGCAGGCAAAGGGCTCTTCAGCAGGCAGTTCAAATCTAAGCTCGTCGCGGAGTTCAATCGGGAACTCGACGCCGCAATCAAAGCTGCAGCGCGCTAAGCGTTTTTATCGGAAAAAGTTTGCCAGATTATCAACGCGCGCGAGGATGAGTGCGATCGTACACCTGCGTCAATTGTGCAGTGGTTAGTTGAGTGTAACGCTGTGTGGTTGAAAGCCGCTCGTGACCGAGCAGTTCCTGGATCGCGCGCAGGTCGGCGCCTTCCTCCAGCAGATGCGTGCCGAATGCATGGCGTAGCGTGTGCGGATGCACGTCGGCGGAAAGGCCGCGCAGAATCGCAATCCGCTTGACGATGCGGCCAACACTGCGCGTCGTCAGGCGAGCGTCACCACCCGGCTTGCCCAGACCGCGAAGCTGAAGGTTCACAAAGAGCGCTGCAGTTGCGGTCCTGTTGCTGAAGTTCGCTGCGGCAAACTTTGCATCACGCTCCTCGAGATAAGCACGAATTGCTACGGCCGCCGCGTCGCCCAGAGGTACATAGCGCTGCTTCTGGCCTTTGCCGCGGACGAGGATTGCTTCGTTGGCCCAGTGAATGTCGTCCAGATTCAGCCCTACAAGTTCCGCGTTACGAATACCGCAGCCATAAAGCAGTTCCAGAATCGCTCGATCGCGCGCAGGCCAGCTCGCTGCGTCCTCTCCCACCGAATCCACAACCATATTCATCTGCTCGATGGAGGGAACGCGCGGCAGATGCTTGGGCAGCCGCGGCGTCGCAACCAGCGAAGCAGCATTCTGTTGAATATGGCCGTTGCGTGCCAGCCACTTGAACCAGCTTCGAATCGCTGCAAGTGCGCGTGCAGCAGAGACCCGTGAAAGTCCGCGTGCATAAAGCACGCCAAGGTAGGCGCGAATATCGGTGTGTTCAATACGCTGCACAAGCTCCGTCGCGCTCGCATTGGCGCCCGACGTAAATTTCGACTGTGTGCTCAGCCACTGCGAAAACAAGTCCAGCTCGCGCCGATACGCGCGCGACGTATGCGCAGACGATCCACGTTCGTTGGCCAGCACCTTAAGGAAGTCGGCGACCAGCAGGTGCAAAGGCGATTCGATTGCAGGAGTCGCTGTAGTATTCATTCCGATTCACCATTCGATCGCGCAGTATTCCTTCGCCCGGTGCCCGGCGCACGCCCTGCTGGTGCAGGCGTAGCAGGCTTAACAATCTCGGGTCTGGATGCGGCACGCGGATGATGCTTGCGATGCACGGCCTTCAGACGGCCCAGCGCGAGGTGCGTGTACACCTGGGTGGTTGAAATGTCGGCGTGGCCAAGAATCATCTGCACGCTGCGCAGGTCTGCGCCGTGTTCCACCATATGGGTGGCACAACTATGGCGCAAGCGATGCGGACTGGCAGACTTGTTCGACGCTTTGACGAGGTGCCATACCCATTGGCGGGTGAGTGGCATTCCGCGAAGTGAGAGAAACAGCCGCGCTACATCCTGTCGCGCCGTGCTGGCCTTACTTCGGGAACTGATGCGTGCCAGATGCGGCCGTCCTTCACGCAGATATGCTTCGAGAGCATCAAGTGCGGCCCGGCCCAGCGGAACAATTCGCTCCTTGTCCCCCTTGCCGCGCACGTGTACGCGGCCTGCGTCGAGGGCGAGATCGCTGGTGGAGAGCGACGTCACTTCAGACACGCGCAGCCCACCGGCATAAAGTAGTTCGAGGATGGCGCGGTCGCGCAGCGTAGTCGCAAGCGCCTGCGGATGCGAAGCGGCCATACCCGCACGCTCCAGCATCTCGGCCACTTCAGGTTCGGCCAGCGACTTGGGCAGAACTTTCCACGCTTTCGGCGACTCGATGTTGACCGTGGGGTCGTGATGAATTCGGCGATCGAGCAGCAGCCATTTATAAAAACCCCGCAGGCAGCTAAGCTTGCGCGCCGAGGATCGCGACTCAATTCCGTGCTTGCGCATGTGCTCAAGGAACGCCGCCACGTCGTCCTCGACGGCTTTCAGGAGCACACCATCCCTGCCCTCGAGGAACTCGGCAAAGATCCTGAGGTCACTGAGATATGCTTCGCAGGTGAGCGGTCGCAGGCCCTTTTCTACACATAAATAAACGTTGTAGTCGTTCAGGAGCGACAGATTGCTTATGTTCTCCACAGTTCGATTATCCCCGTGTTAAAGCTGCTGTTACGGAGAGGTAAGGAACTGCCGAACCTCGTTCATCACGGACTCAAAACGGTCAATAAGCGGATCGTTAAGAGTGGCGAATACATTGTCGGGTTTTTTAAAATTCAGTCACCATTGGAGATACAAACCGCAAAATCCTCTTCCCTGCATCAAAAATCAGTGATTTTCATGGTGCGATGTTGCGGTCGTCACGTGCAAAGATGGCCCATTTCAGAGAAAATAGAATTGGATGAATTAGGATCGGGATTGAGGATCGATTGACACCTGCGCAAATAGATATTCACAAGTGGACCGCCCAGGAGTTCAAACGGCTGGTCCTGCAAGCAAAACCCAAGGTTGCAGTGTTCGATTGCGATGGGACTCTATGGGGTGGCGACGCGGGCTACGGGTTTATGGCATGGTCGCTTGAGCAGGGATTGGTTTCGCGCTCCACCAGCGACTGGATCGACAACCGCCATCGCTCGTACCGCGCCGGAGAAGTGAGCGAGCTGGTCATCTGCGGTGAGATGGTGCGGATCTACGAAGGGCTCCGCGACCAGGAACTGCGTGCAGCCGCCGCTCAGTATGTGAACGAGTTTGTACGTGGCCGCATTTTTCCGGAAATGGTCGACCTGGTAGCCGCACTGCGTGCCGCCGGCGCCGATCTGTGGGCGGTTAGTTCAACCAACCGCTGGATAGTTGCCGAGGGTCTGCGTGATTTCGGCATATCTGAAAACCGAATTCTGGCGGCTGACGTGCGCGTGAATGACGGCGTCATCACCAGCGAGATTCTTGATGTTCCAACCGACGAAGGAAAGGCCGTTGCGCTTCGGCGCGTTGGACTGGCCAACCCCGACGCGGTGTTCGGGAATTCGATTCACGATCTGGCGATGCTTGAAATGGCAAAGAATCCTTACCCCGTAAATCCGTCGCCGGCACTGCTGGCGGCTGCGGCAAAAAATGGCTGGGGATACTTCAGACCAAAAGGCGCCGAAGAAATCGCCACCGCCGTGACCGGAGAGTAACTCGATCGTGATTCCGTGGCCGAGGCGCAAAGCCTCGAGGGCCGCTGACACCACTCCTTGGCACCGTACCTTTTGCTCCATTTACACTGTTGTTGTGGAAGGAATCCGGCCCAAACCTGGTCCCCGGCCGAATGGCCCTGCTCTTCGCTTTGTGGCGGCTGCCCTGATTGTGCGCGGTGGCGAAATTCTGATTGGACAGCGGCGTCCCGATCAGCCAATGGCTCTGCAGTGGGAGTTTCCGGGCGGAAAAATCGAAGCCGGAGAGAGCGCGGAGCAGGCACTTGCCCGCGAATTAGCAGAGGAACTCGGAATTCAGGCATTCGTTGGCGCTCCGGTAACGCGCATTCGGCACAATTATCGCCACGGCGGCGCTGTCGACCTGCAATTCTTCGCGGTTCATGAATTCTCCGGCGAAATCGATAACCAGATCTATGAGCAGGTGCGCTGGGTCCGGCTTGAAGACCTGACCGGCTACGAATTCCTAGCGGCCGACCGCGGCCTCATTCAAGACTTGGCAGCAGGCAAGCTGCTGTAGCAGCGCATTCCCTCAAATGTTCCAGGACTGCATCCAGCGGGCACACGTGTGCCAGTGCTCCGTGGCGCCGATCATGCCCTGGTCTCTTCGATCACAATCACAAACAGGCTGCCCCCAGAGCGTGGCGCGATGAATCTTGTGCGTCGACCACAGGTCGTAAATCACAAGCGCAACAATGAAGATGAACGAGACCAGCGTCGCGCGTTCGACGTTGTGATAGTGCCACGGAAATGGCCGTCGCGAAATTGCCGCCACAATGGGACCGGCGATAGCCGGCACAACAAGCCGCTTGCGCATTACGGAGTCTTTAATCTCAGTGTCCCGGCAACATGCCCCAGAGCATCATCATGGTCAAGCCGATGACGATCAGGCTGGTTGCCCAGGCGATGACGTTCCACAGCCGCGAGTTCTTGTGCTGGCCCATCAGGTCAGTGCGATTGATCAGAAGCAGCATCAGAATGATGATGACGGGAAGCAAAACGCCATTCAGGACCTGCGAGAGGATGGCGAAATTGACGAGCATCCCATCTGGCAGCAGCAGCACCGTAATTGCGCCGCCGGCAATCAGCAACGTGTAGAGCCAGTAGAAAAACGGAGCTTCTTTAAAGTTCTTGTCCACGCCCGACTCGAAGCCAAGGCCCTCGCAAACCGTGTAGGCGGTAGAGAGCGGCAGAATCGAAGCCGCGAACACCGAAGCGTTGAACAGGCCGAAGGCGAAGAGGACAAAAGCGTAGTCGCCAGCCAGCGGGCGCATCGCTTCCGCGGCATCGCTCGCCACCTGAATCGAGCCCATCCCATGGACGTAGAGCGTGGCCGCACAGGCTACCACGATGAACCACGCGACCAGGTCAGTGAAGAAGCTGCCGACAATTACGTCAAGGCGCGAAGCCGAATAGTCTTTTACGCGAATGCCTTTCTCGACAATTGAGGACTGAAGATAGAACTGCATCCATGGAGCGATCGTAGTGCCCACGATGCCAATGGCCATGTAGATGTAAGAGTCGTTGCTCCAAGCCGCCTTTTGTGGCAATTTCACGGTGGCCAGCAGGGCATCGTGCCAGCTCGGTTCGGAAAGCACCCCCGCAAAAATGTAAGCAATATAGACGAGCGAAGCAACGAGGAAGATCTTCTCCGTGCTCTTGTAGGTTCCCTTGACCACCATGTACCACACCAGCGCGGCACATACGGGCACTGAGACGAATTTGGTCACGCGGAACAAGTGCAGGGAACCCGCGATGCCGATGAACTCCGTTACCACGTTGGTGTAGTTCACCACCACCAGCAGAACCATCAAAACGAACGTAAGGCGCAAGCCGAACTCTTCGCGGATCAGATCGCTGAGCCCTTTGCCCGTCACCACGCCCATCCGGGCGCACATTTCCTGGACTACGATCAGCGCAACGGTGATTGGAAGGATGGTCCAAAGCAGGCTGTAACCGAACTGTGCGCCTGCCTGGGAGTAGGTGAGGATCCCGCCGGAGTCGTTGTCAACGTTGGCCGTAATAAATCCGGGGCCGAGAACGGCCAGGAACATGAGTATCCGGATTCGCCAGCGTTTCCACATGATTCGGGGGCTTCCTATGGAGGATTCATTGAGTTTGAGTTGAGCGGAAAAGGTTTCCTCACTGACCATAACAGGAGACACGCTATACCGGAAACTCCGTTGTATTTGGATGAAGCCGAATTGGCATGCGAGGCTTGCGCGCAGCGCATTACAATTCTCTTCGCGTTTCAGATGAGCGGAAGGAGTTGCCTATGCAGTTCTGGAAAAGTGCTGAGGCTGATGAGGGGTTTCGTGCGCGTCGCCGTGTGTTGAGCGGAATGGTTTCGGCAACAGGAGTGTCCGCGGCAGCATTGTTGGGGATCAATGCAGCCGGCCCGGGAGCAATTGCGCAGGTCGCCAATGCCAACTCCTCCGAGGAACTGCTCGACATGGCGCGCCTCCGTAGCTACAAGGTTCGTCGCAGTTCGAGTTGGGACCGAACAGGAGGCAACCGGGACGCTGTGCCCATTGAGCCGGGCGCAACGGCCACGGTGCTGGATGCAACAGGAGCCGGTGTGGTTACTCATCTCTGGTTCACGATTGCCTCGCAAGATCCCATACACCTGAAGAAACTCGTTCTGCGCGCATGGTGGGATGGCGAGAGCAACCCGTCAGTCGAGACTCCTATTGGCGATTTTTTTGGGCTGGGTCTGGGGGAGTATTTCGTCTACCAATCAGCGCTGCTGGCAGTCGCCCCGGTCAAGGCGTTGAACGCGTATTTCCAGATGCCGTTCTCAAGCGGTGCCCGAATCACTGTGACCAACGAGGGCAGCATCCGCACCAATGCCTTGTACTACGCCATCGACTACGCCGTATTACCCAGCCTTCCTTCCGATATTGGGCGCTTTCACGCTCAATACCGGCAAGCTGCGCCCTGTAAGGGATGGACCAACGACTGGGTCAATAATGGGAGTCCCGGCATCAACGAACGAAAGAACCTGGATGGGAAGGACAATTACGTCTTCTTCGAAGCTGCCGGAAGAGGGCATTTTATCGGCGTCACGCATGCTATTTTGCAGAACCAGAATGGGTGGTTCGGCGAAGGCGATGACATGATCTTCATCGACGGCGATACCATGCCTACTATCAATGGGACCGGCACTGAAGACTACTACAACGGGGCATGGGACTTTGGCCTGCAGGCCTTTGCCAACTTGCACCAGGGTGCACCATATGTCGTCGATCCGGAAAGGATCGGCGGACGCTATTGCCTGTACCGCTGGCACGTCGAGAGTCCGATTACATTTGAGAAGTCAATTCGCGTAACCATCGAACACGGTCACGCCAACCATCGCTCAGATGATTTCTATTCCGTAGGATATTGGTACCAAACGGAACCACATGCGGAGTTTCCGAAACTGCCACCGGCAGAGCGGCGGATTCCCAAGCTGTTCGACCCAGGTGGCGGAGCAGCGCCAGCGCCGATGCCAAAGGACTAAACGAGGGAGAACCTGGCGATCATTGGGTACCTCATCCAATCGCATTTCGCATCCGTGAATGCGGCAACAAAAGAGGGCCCCTTAAAGGAGGCCCTTGGAGAAGATCCACTTGGGCCAGAGTCCCGGCATTTCAAGTGGAAAAGCCAGGAAAGTAACGCCGGGCATTTGATTGCCATCAGACGAAAGGGCGGGAGGCATGCGGCTTTTCGGCTGGTCGGCGGCCCGGCGGTAATTCAATGACTGGAGCCCCGCCTCAATCGTTGGCGAATCCCAGATCTTTGCCCATTGCGCGGAACTCCTTCTGATACGACTTCAACTCGCGCTGTGTCGTTCGTGCCTGTTCAGCAACGTCCCTTGAGTGAAGCGTAGAATCGGTTAGCTCGCGCTCCATCTCCTTCACCAGACTCTGGAGTCGATCGTTCGCCTGCAAAAGATTTGCATTGCGCATCTGAACGGAGTACTGTTGCTCCTTGCTAAGCCCCTGGTACAGGCTCTCCTGCTCCTGCTTCAGATCTCCGAGCGATGCCTTTAGTTCCTTATGCTGGCTGACTACGCGATCAGGATTGAACGTGTATTGATTTGTGGAGTTCGCAATCGTGTGCGCCTGATCCCGTGCTTGCACGATGAGACGGTTGCAATTCTGGAACTGAACGCGCGGCGAAGGCTGAGACTGCTCCGGTGTCTTGGCCTGTACCTGCCCCGCCTGTTCAATACTGATGGGTAAAACTGCGTGAGAAGTTTCGATCGCCGGCTGCTGTTGTTGGCTCGCGCCGGCCCCACTCTGGGACATCGCAATAGCAGTACCGGGACCAAATGCTAAAACCAGAGCCAGCGGCACTGAAAAATTCCATTTCATAGCAGTTCCTTTCCTGGACGCTTGGATTGCAAGCTAGCTTTCTAGTCTGCGCTTGTTGGACTTAAGTGCCTTGAAAAGGAAGCGTGAGCCAAATCACAACGGTTGATTTTTCCAGTATTGAAACGCAGTCAATGCATTGCAGTCCGCAAAAAAACTTGTCCGCCAGTGCCGAATTTCCTCACTGAAGCCATTGATGTGCAGAAGGGATCGCAGTACGCTTCCGGTGGATGGAAAGGAGCTCCCGTATGGGAAAACGCGATCACCACATGGAGATGATTGTGGAAAGAGAGAAGGATGATGAATTCCACAGGCGCGCGCCCTATTCGGATACAAGGCAACACGAAGCGCTCATGAAGCGCTTGGGCCTCACTCCGGAGGAAGACGCCGCCTGGCACAAAACTCAGCTGGTGCTCGGCGAACAGCGCGCCAAGGGTCTCAAACATATTGATCCGTGCACCATCGGCATCGCCTTTTCCGAATACTGCGTGCAGCAGGGGTGGATGGTGCAGAGATGCAAAGAATATTTCGTCACAAAGGAGGGGATTGGGGAGCTTCGAAGCCGTTTTGATCTGAGCCTTTGAGTGGACTATCTGACCCCAGCCGAACGCCCTCAATCCGGCGGGTCACAAATTCCTTTCGCAATACTGAACTGCCCACTTGACTATTCCGAGAGCCGGGCGACGCGCCATGCTCGACCGGCTGACGCACCGACCGCATAGAACCGGCCGGATTTGACACGCTGGAGAAATGGATAGCCGGACACCGCACGGTTTGGGAACGGCGTTTGAATCGGCTTGGCGCGATGCTGGACCAGCTCGAAGACGAGAATTAGGCCTAAATGGGAATCAGGCTGTAGCAGCGAACGCGTGGACTTCAACATCCGCGTCCACGTTCTCGGCGTCAACGTTCGGCTTGAGCATTGCTTCAATCACGTCGGCAGCGCTGTAACTGTCGCGTCGCGGCGCAAGGTACTGGACAATCGAATTCAGATCGTCGCCTACCGTAATGAGTGGCGGCTCGACGCTCTTGTCCTTGCGCATCTGCGGATGGCCGATGTTCGCCATCAGCGCATTGCACAGGCACTTGCGTCCGACCGTGTCTTCAATCTTGCCGCCCTTTGCCAGGTAGTTTTCAACCGGTTCCGCGGCGCAGCGATAGCCGAGTTTGCCGTCGCCGGTGGAGTACGCCTCACGCAGATATCCCAAGTCACAGACGCGCTTGCGCTCCTGGTAGATAGGCAACGACGATGAAGTTCCTTCGAGCTGGGCCACTTTGAACGGGAATCCTGTAGGCGAGGCCAGCGGATCAGTGAAAACAACGCCGGTTCCGGCAATGGCCTGGCGAATCAACGACTTCTTCAGATCGGAGCGCATGCCGGACTCATCGCTGAACGCGAACGCGGTGCCCATCTGCACACCCGCGGCGCCCATGTCGAGAGCCTCACGAAGCTTTTCAGCGTTGCCATAGCCGCCGGCAAGCCAGAAGGGAACGCCCAGCGCGCGCAGTTCGGGAATGTTCACCTGGTCGCGCTCGCCATACACCGGTTCACCGGCTGCGTTGAGTTGCAGTTTGCCGCGCGGAGGCGCATTGTGGCCTCCGGCCGTGGGGCCTTCAATCACAAATCCGTCAACGCGGCCGCTCGAGCGCCGCAGCATGGTATTTGCCAACGTGTTCGACGAGATGATGGCCAGGAACCTAGGCCGATGCAAAACCGGCAGCGGACCTTCTACAAAGTCCGCCGGGTCAAAGTGCATCTGTGTATCTTCGCCGGCCTGCGCGCCGGTCACGTTCAGCTTGTACTCGGCCGCATGATGCGCCGCAAACGCATCCAGCATTCCAGGGATGTGCAGCGGAATGCCCGCGCCCATCAGCACGTATCCAACGCCGGCCAGCATGGCTCCGTATACGGAGGCCAGGTGCGGCATCTGCACCTTCTCAAGGAAATTGATTCCAACCGGGTTCCTGTGACCTTCCCTGGCCAGGAATACCTCAACAAAGTTGCTCACCATGCAAAGCTCTATAAGCTTGCGCGGGCTGTTGCGCTGATGCATGGGCAGGTTGGGGTAAGAGGCGTCAGGGGCTTTGCCGCCGGGCGTGAAGTACTCACTCCAGATGCGCCGCGCCATCTCAGGAAACGGAAATGCGTCCAATCCCCGGCGCATGTCTCCGTCTGGATCGCCGTCGGCAAGACGGCGTACGAACAGGGAATCGAGGGCGGTTCCTGAAACAACGCCTAGTTGACCAAGTTTTGAGACAGCTTGAGCCAGGCGCCAGTTGGATACACCCACTCCCATGCCACCCTGAATAATCTTTGGAGACTGGACCATTATGAATGAATTGTTTCACAAAATTGGAGAAATCCACAGGGGTTCAGAAAAGATTCGTCGCCCCGGTACGCAAAAGTAATCAAATTTCAACCGGTTTGGGGCTTTTTTGCGTCCGGTTAGATCTTTTCTCGCAGGAAGCTGATGACCTGTTCGGACTGAACAACCCCTACCATCCGGTTTTGAACGTCGACTACCGGCAGCGCATGCAGGTTGTATTTATCGAATAGTTCGGCTACCTCATCCTGCTTCATATCCGCCGGACACGAAAGTACCCGCGGCTCCGTCAGCACGCTCAATCGTGTCTCCGGCTGCGCCATCACCAGCCTGGCCAGCGGAATGGAGCCGTGCAGCACGCGCTTGTCGTCGAGCAGATAAATTTCAGTCAAGGTCTCCGGATCGCCATCGAAGGTGCGCAGCGATTGCACGGCTTGCGCTACCGTGGCGTCCATGCCCAGGTACACAAAATCGGTGGTCATGCAGCCGGCAGCGGAATTCTCATCGAACTCGAGCAGCTCTTCCACTTCGTGCCGCTCTTCCGGTTCCATCTCTTCCAGGATTGCGTCAGACTGCTCCTGCGGCAGCTCAGCCAGCAGGTCGGCAGCAGCACCGGGATCCATCTCTTCAACGATGTCGGCAATCTTCTCTTGATCCAGCCTTTCAAGCAGCGACTTTTGCAGTTTTGGATCGACCTCTTCCAGCGCCTCGGCGGCCACATTTTCATCAAGCGAGCCGAACACGGCTTCGCGTTCGGCGGGCGCAAGGTCTTCAAGAATGTCGGCCAGTTCCGAGGGGTGCATGTCGGCCAGTCGCTCGTGCTCAATGCGCAGCTTGACGCGGCGCGCCGGATCGACCTCGATCACATCGACAAAATGCCAGGGAATACCGTGCGCAGTGAACTTGCGCGAGATCGACTCCAATGTGGCGCGCGGCAGAATACCCTTGAACACGCGGCGGAAGGCCCCGCGCAAGCCCACTTCCACTTCAGCCACTCGAAGCAGGTGCGCCGCGCCTTTTCCCAGCCATTCCAGATCCACATCGTTGACGCGGACCACCTTGCGGCCATGGATATCGATGATCTGCCGGTCTACCAGGTCCTGCTGCAGAAACAGGAAATTGCCCTCGTCCTTGAGAGGTCTCAGATCGCCTGCGGACCGCAGCTCAAGCGTGCCTGCGGGCGTTTCCATCACTTCCTGTGCGGGAACAATAAACAGTCCGTTACGGTTCTTTAACACCAGGCCGGCCACCTTGCCGGCCTCCGGTCCTGTCGCCACAGCGATGTCTTTAATGCGGCCGCGCAGTTGGCCTTGCGCGTCGGTAACTGGTGTACCGAGCAGCGCAGTAAGACTTACACGGGCTGTAGCAAATGTCTGCATCATGAGATTTCGTTCTCATTGGAAGTGTAGCGCCGGTAGCCCTGTTTGCGTGCCGCGCGCGCTTGATGCTTGACACAAATCCATATCAAACGTAAAACTTCCAGCAAGGCAGGCATGGGAAGCTGATTCCCGAACCCAGCCGGTCCCTCGAGAATGGGAGAAAGAGCCCGGTGAACGCACACCTGCCAGGACGGCGGAGTTTCGAGTTGAACTCCACCATGGAGAGCGTCTGCGAAATTGAAGCGGCTGCGGAGAAGATGGCCGAGGAAGCCGGCCTGAGTGAGGACGAACGTTTCCATGTAACCATGGCAGTGCGCGAAGCCGCGGTCAACGCCGTGCTCCACGGCAACGAATACGATCCCGGCAGAAAGATCGCGGTCGGCCTCGAAAACACAGGTAAGTCGCTGGTGTTTACCATTGCAGACCAGGGAAGCGGCTTTATTCCCGAAGAAGTCCCCGATCCGCTGGCGCCTGAAAATCTGATGCGCGGGACGGGCCGCGGCATCTTCCTTATCCGCCAACTGATGGATGAGGTACACTTTCGTCAATTACATCCGGGCACGGAATTGACACTGGTAAAGCATCTGGCGCCGGACAAGAAGACCTGAGCGGTTAGTCGAGACGCGCAGTGGTCATTTGAATTTCAACAGGGCAGCACTTCGAAGGTGCTATAACCTAATCAAAACAAGGAGGAAATTCCGTGGCACTTACTATTGCTTCCCGTGAGGTGGACGGCGTCACCGTTCTGGATCTTAGCGGGCGGATCACCCTTGGCGAGGGCAGTGTGCAACTTCGCGATGCCATTCGCGACCTGATCAGCAAGGGGAAGACAAAAATTCTCCTTAACCTTGGAGATGTCAACTACATCGATAGCTCGGGTCTTGGTGAGTTGGTTAGCGCGTACACCACTGCCAAGAATCAGGGCGCAACGCTGAAACTTCTCAAGCTGACCAAGAAGGTTCACGATCTGCTGCAGTTGACCAAGCTGTACACCGTCTTCGACATTACCGACGACGAAGCCAGCGCCATCGCTTCATACAAGTAGATCCCAGGCAGAACGGACAGGCCTCGGAATTACTCGCGTACATTGAAAGGCCATCCCGCTCGGCGGGATGGCCTTTCGTGCGTTGAATCGGCGTTTTAGAACTTGACCGATGGTACCTGCTGCGCCGCCGGGCTGGCGTTGAAATACGCGGTGTTGGTCTTGAATCCCGCCATTCCCGCCCAGATGCTGTTCGGGAACTGCAGGATGAACGTGTTGTAGTCCTGAATCGAGTCGTTGTAACGCTTGCGGGCCACGCTGATGCGGTTCTCAGTTCCCGCCAGCTCGTCCTGCAGGCGCATGAATTGATCGCTCGATCGCAATTGCGGATAGTTCTCCGTCAACAGCAGCAGCCGGCCCAGTGCCGAATCCAATTGGCCGTTGGCGGCGATTGTTGCCTGCGGATTGCCTCGCGCATTCAACATGCCAGCACGCGCATTGGCAATGTCGCCGAAAACTGTGCTCTCTTCCTTGGTGAATCCCTTAACGGTTTCAACAAGGTTGGGAATCAGATCGGCGCGCCGCTGAAGCTGTACATCGACCTCAGACCACGAAGCCTTTACCACCTGATCTTTGGCGACCATCTGGTTCTTGGCGCTCACATAGCTGCCAAACACCATCAGGACCACGAGAAGCAAAACGCCCAGAACTGCCAGGGTGATGCCAAGTGCACGGCTCATACTGTCTTATTCTCCTTCGGCCTTCGCTGTAGGAAGGTCACTGGTTCGATTAAAAGCTCTCAGCTTTCAGCTATCAGTCGTCAGTTTTTTGCTCCAACAGACTAGTTTCACATCGCACGGAAATGCTGGGAGCTGATAGCTGAAAGCTGGAGGCTGCATTTCTTACCAACTTCCTCCGGCTCCGCCACCGCCAAAGCCACCGCCGCCGAAGCCGCCAAAACCACCACCACCGCCACCGCCTCCGAAACTGCCGCCACCAAAGCCGCCTCCGCCCCATCTGCGGTCAGAGCCACCGCCGAGGATGCTTGAAAGCAGTCCATAGCCCAGCAGCATCCTGAAGATCGACGACCCGCCGGCAAACATGAAGATCAGAATGAAGAAAATCAAGCCGATTGGTAATCCGCCGCGATGCACCCGCTGCTGCGGTTCTGGCGCGGGAGCAGGTTGGTTCTCCAGCGTCACGTTGGCATCGGAGGCGATCACCTGCGCCAGTTGCCCAACGGCCAACGTTACAGCAGAGTCGTAGTCCTTGGCGCGCAGGTAGGGAACCATGGCGCGGCCAACGTCGCCCACCTTGGCATCGTTCAGAATCCCTTCCAGACCGTAACCAACGTCGATGCGGTACTTGTGATCGTCAACGGCCAGCAAAACCAGCGCGCCCTTGTCAGACCCCTTTTTGCCCATCTTCCACTTGTCTTCAAGCTGGTTGGCGTAGTCGGCTGCGTCGTCTCCATTCAGGTTATGGATGGTCACGATGGCAATTTGCGAATTGGCTCCAGAGTGATCGAGCTGGCCACAAATCGAGTCCAGCTGCGCAATCGTCTCCGCCGACAGCACATGCGCGTAGTCGCTGACGTAGTCCGTGGGTTTGGGCAGACTGTCTACGCTTTCGGCGTAGGCTGCAACAGTGAAAAGCGGGAGAAGAGCTGCCAGAAGCAGCCAGAAAACCTTCGATTGCGAGCGGCGCGAGCCTGTCATTTCTTCTTTATTGTACGCGGCTGGTCTTCAGGAAGTTCCCTTCGACACCGCAGCCCCGGCGAGTTGTGCATAGCCCGTAAACTCGTCATCTGAATCGAATTTTGGAAACATGTGCTCTCTTGCCCCGCCATCTAAACTGGAGAAGACATGAATCAAGAGAACCTCCCCACCCCTCCTATCGCCCGCAAAGAACACACTGAATCCGTTTTGCACGGCGTTGCCCTGGTCGACGATTACGCATGGTTGCGCGACAAAGAACACCCCGAAACCACGGCGTACCTTGAAGCCGAGAACGCGTACTCAGAAGCGGTGCTGGCGCCGCTCGACGGCTTACGCGAGCAGCTTTACCAGGAGATGCTGTCGCACATCAAGCAGACCGACGTCTCCGTTCCTTTCCGCGACGGAGACTGGTGGTACTACACCCGGACCGAAGAAGGTCTGCAGTATGCGATCCATTGCCGCAAGCGTGGCGGCGAAGCTGGGCCGGACAACGACGCACCCGAACAAGTGATTCTCGATGGCAACGAAATGGCCAAGGGCCATGCGTTCTTCGCCATCGGTTCTACTGACATTACCGACGACGGCCGCTGGCTCGCGTACACAACAGACACAACCGGCTTTCGCCAATACACGCTTCGCATCAAGGATCTTGAAACCGGCGAAACATTGCCTGGCGAAGTGGAACGGGTCGGTTCCGTTGTGTGGGCTGCGGACAACAGCACGCTCTTCTATTCCGTAGAGGATGAGCAGCAGAAGAGGCAATTTCAGTTATGGCGGGCAAGCGGCCGGCAACTCAGCCAAGGCGTGCTCGTCTACCAGGACGACGACGAGCGCTTCAATCTGGGTGCTGGGCGTACCCGCGACGGCAAGTTCATCGTGATGGAGTCGGCCAGCCACATCACCACCGAATCGTGGTTCCTGCCGGCTGGCCAGCCAGCGGGCGATTTCACCATCGTGGCGCCGCGCGAGGATGATCACGAGTATTCGATTGACCACCGCAACGGGCTCTGGTACATCCGCACCAATGATCGCGGACGCAATTTCAGGCTGGTCACTGCACCGGTCACGTCGCCGGGCCGCGAAAACTGGAAGGAGCGCGTTCCGCATCGCGGCGACGTGATGCTCGAGGAGATCGATCTATTTGCCGGATTCTTTGTCGCCTGCGAACGCGAAGATGGCCTGCCGCGGCTGCGGTTATGGAACTTCTTCAGCGACGGGCCTGACTCCGCACAGGTGGGCGAAATCGCATTCCCTGAGCCGGCCTACAGCGCGCATCCGCACATCAACCGCGTCTTTGATACAACACTTTTCCGCTACGGCTACCAGTCGCTGGTTTCGCCGAGTTCAGTGTATGAATACGACTTCATCACCGGCGCATCGAAACTGCTCAAGGAAGTCGAAATCCCCGGCGGATTCGATCGCACGCTTTACGCCAGCGAACGTGTGCATGCAACCGCTCCCGACGGCGTGAGGGTACCAGTCTCGATCGTGTACCGCAAAGACAACCGTGAGCCTGGGCGCAATCCGCTGTATGTGTATGGCTACGGGGCATATGGGTACTCGCTGCCGATCGGTTTCAGTTCCAACCGGCTCAGCTTGCTCGATCGTGGCATGGTGTTGGCGTACGCGCACATTCGTGGCGGCGGAGATCTGGGTGAGCCGTGGCACGACGCCGGCAAAATGCTCGTAAAGCGCAACACCTTTACCGACTTCATCGCTTCGGTCGAGCACCTTACCGCTTCGGGTTATGGCGATCCCGCGCGCGTAGCCATTGAAGGTGGATCGGCCGGCGGTCTGCTCATGGGCGCAGTCGCCAACATGCGCCCGGAGCTGTTCCGTGCGGTTGTTTCGCATGTGCCGTTTGTGGACGTGATGAACACGATGCTGGATGCATCGCTGCCGCTGACCGTGCCCGAATATGAAGAATGGGGCGACCCGAATCAGGAAGAGTACTTCCTTTACATGCTCAGCTACTCGCCCTATGACAACTTGAAGAAGACGAAATATCCAGCCATGCTGGTCAAAACATCGCTGCACGACAGTCAGGTAATGTACTGGGAGCCGGCGAAGTATGTCGCAAAGCTGCGCACGCTCAAAACGGACGATAATGCGTTGCTGCTCGTCACCAACATGCGGGCAGGCCACGGCGGCGCCAGCGGCCGCTACGACTACCTGAAAGAGATCGCGCTCGATTACGCATTCCTGTTGCGCGAGCTTGGCGTTGTCTCAACGTAGCTAGTGCGACGCCTCGGTCAGCACTTCCGTTTCCTTACTCATTTTCGCAGTGCGTTCGAGCTTGTCCCAGTTGAAGGGCTTGCCATCAATCGCGCGCTTCACAGTTTTGAAGAGCACCAGCGAGAAGAGCTGTCGATAAGCAAACCGCTGCAGCCAGATGTGCCACAAGAGCCAGCCATCGCCCTTGTTTGCCGGGTGGCGGCGCTCGAGCGAGAAGGCGATGGAAGACGTAACGAAGTCGATGACAAGGAAGCCGACGAAGTAGACTACCAGCTTCATTAAGCTGTCGGATGAAGCAGCTTCGGGGTGGTAGTGACGATCGATAAAGAAGTTGATTACGCCGAACAGGAACATCATGTCAATGAACGGCGAGACCAGCGGCAGGAACATCTGGAAGATCACGATGTTCGGCAGAGCAAAAAGCCCCATCGCCTTGTTGCGCACAAACGCGGCCTTGTGTTTCCACACCGCCTGCAGTATTCCAAACGACCAGCGGAAGCGCTGACGCATCAGGCCCCTTGCATTCACTGGAGCCTCAGTGAAAGCAAGCGAGCGATCTTCGTACTCCACTCTCAGGCCCTGCTCGAGCAGGTTCATGGTCAGGTCGGCATCTTCGGCCACGGTGTTCATCGGGTAGCCGCCGGCCTGCCGAACCGGTTCAGTGCGCCATGCCCCAATAGCTCCAGGAACTACCGTGACTACGTGGAACAGGTCGAGCGCGCGACGCTCGAAGTTCTGGCTGGTGATGTATTCCAGCGCCTGCCAGCGAGTCCACAAGTTCACGCGATTGCCAACCTTCGCATTGCCCGCCATCGCGCCGATCCGCGGATCTTCAAAGTGCGGAATCAGCCGCGAAATCGCATCGGCAGCAATCACTGTATCTGCGTCGATGCCGACATAAACCTCTTCGGTGATGCGCTCGAGCGCGAAATTCAGGGCAGCTGCTTTTCCGGCATTCGGCTTGCTCAGCACTTTCACGCGCCCTGCTGCAATCTCCGCCGCATAAGCCTCGCGGGCAACTTCAGCAGTGCGATCCGATGAGCCATCATCAATCACGACGATGTGCAGGTTTTTGTAATCGGAGTTGAGCACCGATCGAATGGTGCGCACAATGACAGTCTCTTCGTTGTACGCAGGGATGAGGACAGCAACCCGCGGATTGTAGCCGGGCGTCGATCCATGGTACGGCTTGCGCAGCCGGTCGATGATTGCGAACACGCCCACCAGGATCAGACGCGCGCTCATCAGGACGTCGCCCACGAAGAAGATCATCACGATAAAGCTACCGACGATGTCGAGCGCCGAGAAAGCAATCGAATCCGGAATCGCCCGCAAATGCTGCCAGAAACTGAGTGGCGGCATCACTTCCGCGGCAGTCTTGCCCATCAGCGCAGAGACGGGGACGATGGAGTAGCCGTGAGCGCGAAGTGTATCAATGAGGACCGGAAGCGCATCAACCGTAGCCTGGCGATTACCGCCGCCATCGTGCATCAGAATGATGGAGCCGCGAAACTGCGGCTTCACTTTCATTGTGTTCAATTGCGCCAGAACCGCTTGCGCAATCTCTTGCGGCGACTTGCGCGGGTGTTCGTTCCAGTCATCGGTGTCGATCTTGTTACCGATGATGGTGTACCCATCGCGCTGAATGTTCACGATTGGCGCGGCCTGATCGTCGGTGTCCGGCTCCTCGTCAATGTCATACGGAGGTCTGAAGTAGAGGGGCTGTACTCCAAGCTTGCTGGCAAACAATCTGCCGGTCAGCTTTACTTCAAGGTCAAGATGCTGCGCCGAGATTTCGCTGATGTCCGGATGCGTCCACGTGTGGTTCCCGATTTCGTGGCCTTCGTTGTAAATGCGTTTCAGAATGCTCACATTCTCGGCCGCATCTGAACCGATTACCATGAAGGTGCCCTTCACGTTCTTCTGCTTCAGAACGTCTAGAATCTTCGGCGTCCACTTGGGATCCGGTCCATCGTCGAATGAAATTGCGACTTCGTTGGGATGGTATCCGTACTGCTCAATTGTGTAAGTACGCGGATAAACATCCATGTGCTCATCGACGATAAGCTTCTTGCGCGGATCAGGTTCGTCGGTGTCCACGGTGACGGTGCGCTTGCCTTGCTGCGGCAGCCCAACAACGCGGAGAATGTCGCCTTCGCCTTCCGTGTCAAGATCGTGTCCCGGCGCTACTGAACCGAGATCCTGCAGCGAATCCGGATTGGCGGGCCGGTCCCAGATATTCCAGAGAGAGCTGTCTTCTTCGCCCAGCCGCCAAAGCGCGAAGGTCTGCAAACCGAGTTGACGCGCGGCTCGCATCTCGTCCAGCAGGGAAACCGCATCGAGGAACCACACAACGTGGCGCTGGTTTTTATCCTCGTCAATGTACTCGAAGTGAGGATTGAGCGCGTCGTAGTTCAAATCGAGGTCAGCGTCGGCGTCGGAGGCCTCCTGCCAAGCTTCTGAGACCGATAGATCCTGGGTGTCCAGCACTTGGGGCTTTGGATGCTTGCGGTCTTTCGGATCAGGGATCGAAAGCGTCCAGTCATATCCGTAATTGCCCACGGCGCAAATCAGCTTTTCTTTCGGAACCACCTTCAGGACACGCTGCAGATTAGCGATAAACCAGGTCTGGCTCGCTACCGGCCCTGGATCACTCTCGGCCTCGTGCTCGTCGTAGTTCATCAGCACAATGCCGTCTGAATTCGCAGAAATGGTCTTAAGGTCGTTTTCGGACGCTAGCGCCGCCACATTCACGTAGAGGCGGAGATTCATCGGATGCAGATCAGCATACAGTTCCTGGATAAGTGCCAGGTATGCAGGATCGGCGTCGTCATTCAGACTCTCAATGTCAAGTGATAGACCGCGATATGCCGGATAAGCTGTAAAGAATTGAACGATCTGCCTGCAGAGTGCGTCCCGTTTTGTGGGGTCCTCCAGAACATCGCCTACAGCCGCATCCCAGACCTGGGTGTGTGGGTTGTAGTTGTTCAGGTGGGGGATGATTTCCGTATCTTCTTTCGCGGCCTGAATTACATTCTTGATTCGATTTAGATTGTCGGGGTCTCGAACGTTGTTTTTGGTGACCACCTGATATTCATGCAAATTGTCCGACGTCATTGCCATCAGGTTGCCGGAGGGTGCGCTCACATGGAGCCACTGCGCAAAGAGCAGATCAATCTGGTGGACATGCTGTTTGAACGATGAGTAGCTGGCCGCATCGTCCTGCACGTAATAAGCGGCGCGCAGACCTTCGCCGCTATTGAAGGGAATCTCCGAGGGACGCCGGGTGGTCCGTCGCCGGGCGGGACGCTGGCCTTTGCCGCCGCGCATCAGTACCGATCGGTCAGGCAGAGCCCTGTAGTTGTGCTTGTGTACCGGCAGAAACAGTTCTGGAACCTGCTGATTCCTCATTACATTGAAGATGAAGCCGACCAGCACCAACGTGGCGACCACGACGGCGATATCGAAAAGGCGCCGCAGCCGTCTCCATCGCTTGCGTTGCGGATCTAGGAATATCTGTCTTTCAGGCATGGCCGGTGTCAAATCCTTGCAAGCAAAACCCGATTTGACGGGCTAGGCTATACATAACGAATCGTATGGAAGCCGCCCAACAGAGTCAATTGAGCCCGTTCGGCGCTGCGCCCTCAAAATCCGCAGGCTTGCTTAGGACAATGCTCACCTGGGGCCCGGCATTGGCCGCCGGACTGGCGCTTCGGCTTTGGATGCTGAAAAAGCTCTTCCTGGTTACGGGCGACGCGCTGTTCTACGGCGAGATGGCCAAAAGCCTGCTGCACGGGCATTACAGTCGAATGCTTGTGGACGGTTCCGCGGTTCCCACCATGATTCGGCTCCCCGGCTACCCGCTTTACCTTGCTGTCTGCTTCAGGCTCTTCGGAATCGATAACTATTTCGCTCCGGTGGTCATCCAGATTGTTCTGGAACTGCTGGGCTGTGTTTTGCTGGCCGATTTTGCCGGCCGCGTCGCTCCGGCAAGGCTTGCGCCGGGGGCGCGCCTGGCAACTCTATGGCTTGCGGCGCTTTGCCCGTTTACAGCTTCATTTGCAGTGGCGCCGTTGGCCGAGCCTCTAACGCTGTTCTCGCTGGCGCTGGCCATGTGGGCCATGGCTCGCTTCGTCGATCAGCCGAGGTGGTCCAGCGCTCTGTGGTTTACCTTTGCCATCACTTATGCAGCCCTGCTTCGCCCCGATGGTGCGCTGGCAGCAGTCGCGTTTGCGCCCGCGATCATCCTGGGAGCACGGCTGCGCAGTGGAGCTGCGAAAGTACCGATCACCCGGCTCATGCGCATCGCAACGGTGTGCGGGCTGCTTGCTCTGGCTCCGTTCATCGCCTGGACGTGGCGGAACTGGACCGTCTTTCATGTTTTCCAGCCACTTGCGCCGCGGCTTGCTACCGACCCGCGAGAAGATCCGCATCTGGGCTGGGAACGCTGGGTTAAAACCTGGTGCCTCGATTGGGCTTCAACCTATGAAGTGTATTGGAATGTGCCCGACGACACGCTCGATGTAACCAAGCTGCCAAGCCGCGCATTCGACTCAGCCAAGCAGTACGCTGACACCGTTAAGCTGGCCGCCGACTACAACAGCCACAATCACGATCTAACTCCGCAGATTGATGCTCGCTTTGAGCAGTTGGCGCAGCAGCGCATTGCCGCCGCCCCGTTGCGCTATTACGTCTGGTTGCCGCTAGGCCGGCTGGCGGATATGTGGCTGCGCCCAAGGGTTGAGAATCTGAATATTGATCGCGACTGGTGGGTGTACGCGCACCACCGCGCCGAAACGCGGTTCAGCTGGGCCTATGCGGGTCTCAATGTGTTGTACCTGGCTTTGGCGGTGGTCGGCGTTCTGCTGCGTCCGCGCTTCTGGAAAGCGCTGCTGGCGTACGTTCTGCTGCGGAGCGCGCTATTGCTCACCGTGGAAGCACCCGAGACAAGGTATACGATCGAATGCTTCCCGATGTTGTTTGTGCTGGCCGGAATTGGGCTTTACTGGATAATGGTGCGCGTCTGCTTGTCGGTTTTGAAGGTGAAGGCATCAGACGGCAGCGCATGATTCACCTTGATATTCGTGTAGTGACTGGTGCGCGTCTGACCCTGTCCCTGGTCGATCAACTGCTGAACGCTAACGCCGCGATCACTGTCCATCCACAGCGTGACCTTTGGAATATTTTTTCGCACGACCGGATCTTTTGCGGTCATCTCCAATTTGTCCGTGGTAATCCCGTCAATCTTTTCTGTGCCCAGGTACTTGATGTTCCATTTCTCTTCCAACTCTTTGCCGCTGGCGCCGAAGCCGAGCATAAACCAACTTTGGTATTGGCTTAACTTGGTCAAAATCGTCACCTGGTTCACTTTCTTCTCGTAGAGCTTGATCGTGCCGCCGGAGCTGACAACTATTTTCGGAACCGGGCGGCCGTTAACCTCGCTGATGTGAGCTGCCATTTGCGAGTTTCTAGGATCGCGCTTGTAGTAGACTGTGCCTTTCTGCACGTCTTTGTCGAAGATGGGCAGGGTCGTTACCGTGTCAAATTCGAAATCCGCAGACGCAGTGCGGAAATTGGCAGACGCCGTGTCGAGCTTGCGCAGCACCGTCTGCAAATCTTCTGCTGCAAAAGCCGAGCGTGCAGGCACCATTGCCAGCGCAAGTGCAGCAGCGAAAACCAGCCTCTTTGAAAGAATCATTACGATTTCCTGCTTCTAACGGAGCGAATGTGAAGAAACCGGCTTAGCGGTGGGCCCATACCTTCCACTCCAGATTTCCCTCGGCATCGGTCAGTGTCTCCCAGCGCTCCACAAACACCGCATCACCCGTGACCGGCATAACAGCCTGCCTCAAAGCATGCTTCACGTCAGTGGCGCTCGCATGTGCCGGCAGCTTCACGTCTTCAGCCGACACAACGATGACCATGCCGCGGCCGCCGTCGCCCGTCACCTGAATGGGATGCGCAAGAGCAGTCACGGGAACTGGTTTGTCACCGTAGTTCCAAAGTTGCGGAGAAATGAAAATGAACAACAGGATCAGCGTTACCTTCACGTCGTAATGAAAACTGCCCCGCCGATAGGTCCAGTAGAAATAACTCTTCACAACTTCACCCAGGCTGCGCCTGGGCTGGGCGGCAACAATGCCACTGCTTGAAGACTCCATTACAGCTCCTTCGCTATCTGATCCGCGCCGCCCATGTAGGGTTGCAGAACCTTCGGAATCAGTACCGTGCCTTCGGCCTGCTGGTAGTTCTCAAGAATCGCAAGCCAGGTGCGGCCCACGGCCAGACCGCTGCCGTTTAATGTATGGACGAATTCCGGCTTCGCTTTGGGACCAGCCGGCCGGTAGCGGATATTTGCTCGCCGCGCCTGGAAAGCGTCAAAGTTCGAGCAGGATGAGATCTCCCGGTAAACTTGCTGGCCCGGCAGCCAAACCTCAAGATCGAAGGTCTTGGCGGATGAGAACCCGGTATCGCCCGTGCAGAGTAGAACACGCCGGTAAGGCAGCTTCAGTGCTTCAAGGATCTCTTCGGCATGGCGAGTCAGTTGCTCGTGTTGTGCTTCGGACTCCTCAGGGCGCACGAATTTGACCAGTTCAACCTTTTGGAACTGGTGCTGCCGGATGATGCCGCGCGTATCCTTGCCGGCGGCGCCCGCCTCGGCCCGGAAACATGGCGTGTACGCGGTTAACGAAATCGGAAGTCGCGCTTCGTCCAGAATTTCATCGCGATAAAGGTTTGTGACCGGCACTTCGGCGGTGGGAATCAGCCAGTGATCGTTGTCCTTGAACTCGCCTCGCGCTGCTGCATCGGCATCCGCATCCGAGCAGCGGAAGAGGTCTTCAGCGAACTTGGGCAACTGCCCGGTCCCGAACAACGATTTCGAATTGACCATGAACGGTGGAAGCACTTCCGTATAGCCGTGCCTGCTCGTGTGCAGATCGAGCATAAAGCTGATGAGCGCACGCTCAAGCCGCGCGCCAGCACCCATGTACACGGCGAACCGGGCGCCGCTCAACTTCGCGGCGCGTTCCAGGTCCAGGATTCCCAGCGCCTCACCGATTTCCCAGTGCGGTTTGGGCTCAAAGTCGAAACTGCGCTTTTCGCCCCAGGTCTTCACCGTCTTGTTGTCGGCTTCTGAAAGTCCCGCAGGCACCTCATCGCGCGTCAGGTTGGGAATGCTCGAAAGGGCCAGTCGCATCCGCTCGTCGAACGAAGCAGCGGCTTTGTCGAGCTCGTCAAGCTGATCCTTCAGGGCGCGGGTTTCTTCCATAACCGCGGTGGCGTCCTGACCGGATTTTTTCAGCGCCCCAACCTGTTGGCTGAGCTCGTTCCGGCGTGCCTTCAAACGTTCTGAGGTTGTAATAGCTTCGCGACGGCTTTGGTCAAGGGCGCGAAAGCCGCCCAGCAATGCGGCAGGATCGGCGCCGCGCGCACGCAGCTTGGCCTCAACAAGTTCCAGGTTGGAACGGACAAATCCCAGATCGAGCATTCTGCTACCAGTTTACTCGACCTGTTTGGATCCCCGGGCCAGCGAATCGATGCTTTGCGCGCTTACAGGCGCCCAGCGCAGTTGCGCTACCTCCCGCCCTTTGGGCAGTGATTCCGCCCAGGAACAGAATGCAGCCGTTTCGTCTGATTTAGGCGCCGAGCCGGGATGAACCGCGCGATAGTACCAAACCGGCATCTTCGCCTCTCGCATCATGCGGCACGCGTCCAGCATTCGGATGCGAGACATCTCCGGACCGAGATTCGTCCAGTTGGAAAAGTCGAGCCTCGCGCGGCCACGGCGGACGTCATTCTGCATCAGCTGCGATGTGGGCCAGACATTTCCGTACCAGGGGATCTCTGCCTGTGTGGAATGACAGTTGTAGCAGGACTGTTGCAGCATGTGCTGAATCTGCGGACTGGGATTGAGTTGGGCTTCAAAGCTCTGCTCCGGGCTCGCCGGCGCCAGGTCATAGTTGGGCCGGCGGACCTGTAGTGTCAGCAGCAACACGACGACAAGGGTACTTGCAATCCAACCGATCTTTCGCATCGCTATTCTCCCCTCTCAGCCGCGGCGTTCACGCGGAGATCGGTCTTCGATTTCAGGCCGTCAATCTTGGCTGCTGCGCCCTTCGCTGCTGCGCCGTGTGCAGTGGCGCCGGTGGTGGTCTGCTGCTGCGGCGGCTCGATGAACCCCTGCGGAATGGGTCCCGTGAGCGCATTCAGGAATGCGACTATCGAAGTGACTTCCGAAGCGGTGAGGTTGCGCCCCAACTGGTATTTCCCCATTAGCTGCACAGCTTCATCAATTGTCTTCACGTTTCCGTTGTGGAACCACGGACCGGTCTGCACCACATTCCTCAGCAGCGGAACTTTGAAGTACATCAGGTCGCGCTCCTGGTGCGTCAGGCCCATCCGGCCCGTATCGGACTTCAGGTCGGGCCAGTTTTCAAACGCGCCCAATTTTGCATAGGAATTGCCGCCCATGCCCGCGCCGGCGTGGCAGGAGGCGCAGCCCGCGCGCAGGTACACGCGCAATCCTTGCTTTTCATCCTCTGAGAGCGCCTGCTGGTTGCCCTTGAGATATTCATCCCAGCGTGACGGTGTCAGAAGCCGTCCCTCAAAGCTGGCTATTGCGTCAGTTATGTCTTCCATCGTGATGGGATTCTTCTGGTCAGGGTAAGCTTGCTTCATCTGCTTGACGTAGTTCGCATTCGAATGAACATAAGCAAGCACCGCTTCCGGTCCGGACATTCCCATTTCCACGGGGTTCATCATCGGTCCCGATGCCTGGGCCGCCAAAGTTGCGGCGCGGCCATCCCAGAACTGCACGAACTGCAGTCCGGCATTGTAGACCGTGGGTGAGTTCCTGCCACCCGGCTTATGGTCGAAGCCGCGCGATACCGCTTGGCCCGGATCGACACCGTATTTGGTCAGCTGATGACAGCTATTGCACGAAGTCGAATTATTCGCCGAAAGATGAGTGTCGTAATAGAGCCGGCGTCCCAGATCCACTCTTAAAGCGTCAACTCCCGTTGCTGGCGGCAACACCTGCAAAGGCGAAAACATGAACAGTTGGCTGGGAGAGATGTCCGCGGTAGGACGTGTGTCAAACGACGCGCGTTGACAACCGGACGCCAACACGAGAACGCCTGACAGTACAGCTAGCGCCACAACCGCGGCACACGAGTGCCGCGCGGCTCCGCGCAAGCGCCAATTCCGCGTGACTGCAAAAAATTTCCTGAGATCGTTCATAGCATTCCTTTGTCCCGTCAAGCCGCACTTAACCATGCGACACAAAGGCCTTTCGGGAACTGCTTCTCTTAGCGCGGGATTCTAAGGCGTGTGGAGGAATAGTCTGTGATGGTCGGCATAGGCCGATGTTCGCGGAAGAACTTTCGAACACAACTTTAGCTGGCTCTTGAATGTAACTTGAGAAGGGATTCGATTGAGGACCACGATTTGGCGCGTTCAGAGCAGAAATTCCCGGGTCACGCCTTCGGGACTTCTACTCTTCCACTCTGCGGATACGCACTTTCGGCCCTTTCGCCTTGCTGAATTCTTTTGCGTCCGCCGGCGTTTACCCGATCCTGCCAGCCGGGCAGATTCTGGTCGCCGGTGATTAGACGCGCGCCACGTGTAAAAGTGAAATATGTCCAGATCCACGCGGCAAAGACGGAAATGCGGTTGCGAAAGCCAATAAGAAAGAAGATGTGCACTGTGAGCCACGTGACCCACGCGGCGAATCCGCTCATATGCGCCTTGAATGGCCACTCCACCTTGGCCACTGCGGCCATGCGCCCGATGGTCGCCATATCGCCCTTGTCAAAATAGCGAAAAGCAGGCCGGCGGACGCCCTTCAAGTCGGCGGTAATCATCTTGCCCACGTGGTCGCCCATTTGCATGGCAGGTTGGGCCACGCCGGGAACCTGGTGCCCGTCCTGTTCAAAATGCGCCAGGTCGCCCAGGATAAACACCTCCGGCAGGCCGGGCGGATTCAGACGATCATCCACGATAACGCAGCCGCGCTTGTCGAGCGGCGCACCCAGCATTTTTCCCAGCGGAGAGGCCTGCACGCCGGCAGCCCATAGCGTGACGGCAGCCTCAATGCGGGCCGGGCCGCCTCCTCCGCCGTTGGCTCGGGAAGAAGCCTCGACATAACCGGGGCCAATGCCGGTGACTTGCGTTTCGGTATGTACCTCCACCCCAAGCTCGCGCAAAGTAGCTTCGGCTTTCGCGGAGAGGTCCGGCGGGTAGGCAGCCAGAATGCGCGGAGAACCTTCCAGAAGCAATACGCGCGACTTGGTGGGGTCAATGTGGCGGAAATCGTGCCGCATGTAGAGCTGCGCGATGTCGGAGATGGCTCCAGCCAACTCCACCCCGGTGGGGCCGCCGCCCACCACCACAAAGTTGAGTGGCGGATGCCAGCCGTGCTCCAGCATCTGGCGCTCGGCCAGCTCGAAGGAAAGCAGCACTCGGCGGCGGATTTCGGTGGCGTCCTCAATTGTCTTAAGCCCGGGCGCAAGCGGCGCCCATTCCGGGTGTGCAAAGTAGGAGTGCGTGGCTCCGGTTGCAAGCACCAGATAGTCATAGACCACCTGGGAGCCGCTGGCGAGCGATACACGCCGCGCCGCGATATCGATCCCAACCACTTCATCCATTAGCACTTCAGTGTTTTGATGGCGGCGCAGAATGGTGCGGATGGGCTGGGCAATGTCCGCGGGAGACAGCACAGCCAGCGCTACCTGGTAGAGCAACGGCTGAAATGTGTGATGGTTGCGACGGTCGATGACGGTGACGTCCGTCGGCACATGGGTAAGCCCAAGCGCAGCGTGCAGTCCGCCAAAGCCACCGCCAATAATCACCACGCGAGGGCGTCCAGAATCTTGCCGGGGAGCCGCGAGTGGGGTAGGAGGTTGATCGGCGGGCCTGTGAAAATCGGTGTTCGTCGGTTCGCTCACGTTTGCGCCTCCACCTTGTAGATGCGCGAGGGCTGCCGCCGGTGACAGAGCCTGTCGCCTGAAGGAGCGTGGCTGAGGTCGATTACGATGGCATCTACCCCCGTGCGATAGCATTCACCTATGATCGCGGGCGCTTCCTGGGGCTGGTGGGTAGGATTTCACTTGGCGGTGGTGGCGCTGCTGGTGGCGGACTGGTTTCTGCCCGGACGCCGCCGCGAGACCAGGCATACACACACCTTCGCGTGGATCGGCACTGGCACGATGGTGCTGGCCGCGGCAGCCTTCACCTGCTGGGTGGCGTTTGCGCACGGGCGGCAGGCAGCCCTCGAATTCGTCGCCGGATACACCGTTGAAACCTCCCTCAGCATCGATAATCTTTTTGTTTTCATGGTGCTGTTCCAGGGTTTCCGCATCGGCACGCAGCGCCAACATCGTGCCCTGCTGTGGGGAGTAGGCGGTGCTGTAATACTGCGCGGTTTATTTATAGCGCTCGGCGTTTCGCTGCTCCAGCGCTTCGAGTGGATCACCTACGTTTTCGGCGCTTTCCTGCTGTATGCGGCGTTCCGGTTGCTGGTGGGCGACTCAACCAAGTCGGCGATCCCGGAATGGATCCAGCGAATGCAGCCTGCAAAGGGCTCGCTCCTGCCGGTAATCCTGGCCGTCGAATTTACCGACTTAATCTTCGCGACGGATTCGATTCCCGCAGTGCTGGCCGTGACGCACAATCCGTTCGTGGCCTACACATCGAATATTGCGGCGGTGCTCGGCTTGCGCTCGCTCTATTTCGCACTGGCAGGCCTGCTCGACCGCATCAAGTACCTGCACTACGGGTTAGGCGTGCTGCTCGCCTTCATCGCCATCAAGATGATGGCCGTGCACTGGTTCGAGATCCCGATCACGGCCTCGCTCATCGTGATTGCAGTGATCCTCGCGGCATGCGTTGTGGCGTCAGCGTTGAGTACAGGGGGCAGGGGTCAGGGCTCAGGGCTCAGGAAATAAGGACGTCCGCGAGCACATGCAAGTGTTTACGAACGCTACGCCATCAGGACTCTGGCTACACTAAGCGTTCATTTGGGATTTCCTCCAATTTGTCCCAGCGCAGATCAACCAAGTGCATTCGCGGTACAGATCAAAACGCAAGCTCGATCCATTAAGGGGCTGCGCAGGTTACGATGTGTACGTCAGTAAATCGCTTTTAACGGAACGATCTGTTTCCGGAGGGTCCGCATGCATTGCCGACTGAAATTGCATCTTGCTTTGGTCAGCGCAACTTTTGCCAGCATAATTTGTTCTGCCGCCATGCCAGTTGCGGCTCAAGTTCCACCTCCTGTCACGTTCACTGCCGGTCAGGATCATCAGAACATGATGGATCAGCTTGGCATCAAGGCGTTGCGGCCGGGACCAAGTGGAAATGAGAAGGCGCCGAATCATGCAAATTATGACGAGTCGAAGGCGAACCCATTTCCTGACCTGCCTGATCCGCTCACGTTGAAGAGCGGTGAGAAAGTGACGACGCCGGCGATGTGGCGGGACAAGCGCCGGCCCGAACTCATCGATATGTTTTCAGAATATGTGTATGGCCGCGTTCCACGCGAGGTGCCGAAGGTGACCTGGACGGTAACCGCTGTCGATCACGAGATGATCGGGATGACGCCGGTTCTGGTAAAGGATCTGATCGGTCAGGTGGACAATTCTGCGTATCCAGCGATCAACGTCAAGATACACATGACGCTGGTAACGCCCGCGGCTGCGAAAGGTCCGGTGCCGGTGCTGATGATGTTCGGGCGAGCCGGTTTCCCGAATCCCAATGAGCCTTCGCAGGAAGAGCTGGAGAAGATCAATAAAGCGTGGAAGGATGTGCTCGCACAGCAGGACCCCTCGCTGAAGGACGTGATCGCCGCACATCCCGCCTGGCAGCCGATCAAGGCGACTCCCTTCCAATTCCCGCAGATGAATGCCGACGGCGATCCACCGAACACCTGGCAACTGGTGAGAGCGGGCTGGGGTTTTGTGCTGTTCGATCCCGCCAGTGTGCAGGCCGATAACGGCGCCGGCATTACTCGCGGCATCATTGGACTGGTGAACAAGGGCCAGCCGCGCAAGCCTGCAGACTGGGGCGCTCTGCGCGCGTGGGCATGGGGAGCTGGCCGCGGATTGGATTATCTGGAAACTGATCCGGCTGTCGATGCGAAGCACATCGGGATCGAAGGCGTTTCGCGCTACGGAAAGGCAGCGCTCGTGACCATGGCCTTTGATCAGCGATTCGCCATGGTGCTTGTGGGTTCATCCGGTAAGGGCGGAGCCACACCTCTTCGCCGGAATTTCGGCGAAGCAGTCGAGAGCCTGACCGGCAAGTGAGTACTACTGGATGGCTGGCAACTTCATGAAGTACGGCGCTTCTGAGGCGACTTTCGGCAGCATGACTCCCGGCGACATTCCCGTGGACTCAAACGAATTGATTGCGCTGTGTGCGCCTCGTTTGACCTTCATCAGTTACGGCGTTCCGGAAAAGGGCGATGCGAAATGGCTTGATCACCAGGGCAGCTTTATGGCTACAGTGGATGCGAGCCGCGTGTTCGCATTGCTCGGAGCCAAAGGACTGGAAGCCGCAGGCGACTACCACACGGCGAAAATGCCTCCAGTGAACCAAGGGCTTCTGGATGGCGAATTGGCGTGGCGACAGCATGACGGCGGCCACACCGACGCACCGAACATGAAGTGGTTCATTCAATGGGCCGACAAGTTCATCGGCCATTCTCCGTCAACGGAATAAATAGCTGAGGGAAGTGGGGACGATCTCGGTCGCCTCACTTCCTCAGCTTGGACTCCAGTCGCGGAACGAACAGCGTCTGCGTCGCAGGCTCGAGTTTGCGGGCTTGGGCGAGCGCAGTCTGCCACGCCTGGCGCGCTTCATCTCTGCGGCCATTTGCGGCAAGCGCATCGCCGAGCGCGGTCTGGTTGGTCAGCCGGTCGGGGTCCATTGCGACGGCCTCCTGCGCGAGCTGCAGTGCGTACGCTGCGTCATGTTTGCGCAGCGCCCACGAAGACATTTGCGTTCGTGCCTGGGCGGCAGCCTGATGCATATCGAAGTGGCCGCGGAAGATCAGGACGCCGTGGTCTATGACTTCATCGTGCTTCATCGATTCGAAGGCAAGATAGGGGTTCAACGAGGCGTCAGGCGTTTCGCAGGCGACCATGTTGGACGCGCTCAGCAGCACGGTTCCGTTGATGGCGGGCGGAATGAGCTCCGGTTCGCCGCCCCAGCCTGTTCCGGCGTTGGGCAAATGATGGCAGCGGATGCCGTAGGTCTCCGGCTGGATCAACGGGTGGACAAAGTAAGCGAACCAGCACTCTTCGTTTGGGTGGCGGTCTTGCCACTGCTTTACCTGGAAGAGCTGCTGTCCCCACTCGACATTGGCATCGCTCAGCAACATGGGTAGCTTGGCGGGCCCGCCAAAGGCCTCGTTGGCATACGCCATGAAGTTGGGATACACAGCCAGAGAAGAGACCACGTGCGCAGCCACAAGCACCGCACAAGCGATGAGCCAGCGGCGGCTTGACGCGGCAAGCGCGACCGCTCCGGCCGCGGCAAAGATGAAGAGGTAGCCATAGAACGGCAGCAGATGGCGCGAACCAATGTTCATGCCGAAGACGATAGCTGTGAGGAAGTAAACGAGCGCGGGTACAAGAACGAAGACAAGCTCGCGGCCGAGCTTGAGCCTGCGCATGGCAACTGCGAAGACGGCGACGATAGTAAGCGCAAGCAGGCCAAGCGTGGTCTTGATTGCGAACACCGAGGGGAAGTACCACCAAACGCCATGCGGCCAGTTTCTGCCAAAGATGAAGGTAGGGTAATGGTCAGCCATGCGGCGCACGTCCACCATGCCGATGAGGTAGGACTCGGGCAGCAGATGCATGCGGCCGATTGCGTTCACGACGGCGGAATTAAAAGCTCCGACCGGCGCGACCCAATCAGCCAGCGTGGTGCTCATTTTGAGAGGCGCGGGACGAGCTGCGTAGCGGAAACCGTAGAAGCTCCACAACACCAGCACGCCGATGACGGCGATCGCGCAGAAAGCTCCGCCAAGGCGTAGAGCTGTGCGAGACCGCGTGCCCTTTGGCGTTGCGGCAACTTCGTAGGCGATGAGCAGCAGCATCATGGGAGCGAACAGAATTCCTGAGTGCTTGGTGGCCAACAGTAGTCCGGCCACGAGGGCCGCTACGAGCAGACGCGTCCACGTAGGCTGCTTGACGTAGCGGTAGAAGCACCATGTGGCGGCAACGAAGAAGAGCGAGATGCCAATATCGGTGGTGACCAGCGCGGCATTGCCGAGTATGTTCGGATCGAACACGACGAGCACCAGTGCGGCCAGGCCGTCCCAGTCGCCGAAGCACTCGCGCGCCATCAGAAAGACAACCAGTGCGAGCAGCGGGACCAACACGCCGGCGGCAAGGCGCATTTGAAAGATGAGCTGATTGCGGTCGCCGTCATTGCGCGCCAGCCACTCGCCGCCGTCGACGTAGGCCTCAGTTTTGAAGGATCGGTTCTTGTTCTCGGGAACCCATAGATCTCGGCCGAGCGTGGGCAGTGCGGCCAGAAACTTGACCAGCGGCGGATGCTCGGGGTTCAGGCCGTAGTCGCCCGTGTGCAGCATCATGTAGGCGGCGAATGAATGATTGCCCTCATCGAATGTGGGCGACTCGCGATGAATCACCAGCACAGTCAGCAGCGACTGAACGGCGATGAGCGCAACTACGGTTCCCCAAAGTACGCGAGCGGATAGCTTCGGCACGACTTTCAGCCTTTCTCAATGCAAGCAGCCATCATACAAGTGGGCGGCGATAGACTGGCTAGAGATTGCGATGGCAAAAACACGGCAGAATGGTGCGGCGCCCGAAACAAGGATCAGACTATTGCGCAGATGATTGCACGCCATCGAGCGGCCCGACGCGGCGGAATAGGCAGTCGAAATCGACGGCAGATACGTTGTCGGCTCCGTGGTAGTTCACCACCTGAATCTGCGCGGGCACGAAACCCAAGTCGGCCATGTAATTGAGCGCTTCGTGGAACTGCCACTCACCTTCATAGACCCGAATCACGGGAAGCTCAAGTTGAATGCCGAGCAGGCGCGGGATGGTCTGGCCGCCGCCTTCGATGATGTGCTTTTCGTAGCCCTGCGCATCGATTTTCAGGAGAATATTCCCAGTGAGCCCGGCGGCGACTTGATCCAGAGTACGGATTTCAATGTCTTCGGTGCGGGTGACTGCTGTACGCGAATCGTGCAGGCTGGCGGTGCTAGTCATATCGAGGATGGAGCTGAATACGGTGAGCTCTGAGACATGTATCTGCGCGGTTCCCGCTATCGAGCCAAGACCGCAGCGGTGAGCCTCCCAGTTGCTGTCGGCCGCAGCTTTATTCGCAAGCTCCTGGAAGACTGACGCTATCGGTTCGAAGGAAATGATCTTTCCGCGGAAACCCTCTGAGCGCAGACTTGCGCCGAACTGACCTACGTTCGCTCCGACATCAATGACGGTATCGATTCTGCGATCCACGATGAAGTCGATAAGATCGCGGACGCGTGTTCTGCCGAGACGGATGATGCCGAGGCGTTTGTATACGGCTCTAGTGAGTTGATTCATGTGGACTGTCTGTACGCGAGATTGATTGCAGCGATTCTATCAGGGGCATTGCGGGGGGAGAGAAAGCCGCCGGCGGTGGATGAAGGCCGGCGGCTTCTATTTATGCAAGCGCGAGATTGATGTTGTCGATGGCTTCGTCGATTTCGGCGTCGCTCTTGTAGCCTACGGTGACGCAGTCCACGCCGGCATCGCGGAAGGCAAAGCGCATCGCCTTCTGGCGATCTTCGTGATTGAAGCTGCCTTCGCCGATGAGCTTCATGCTGATGACGCCCGTGCCCTCTTTCTTAACCTGTTTTACGTGCGACACAACTTCGGACACGTTGCCAAGAACGGGTGCGTCATGCATCTCTGAATCCATTCTTGTGCCTTTGTGGTTCATGCGGATCATGGCAATCTGGAGCCAGTCGGCGCCGGGAACCTGGCGAAGCGCGGGCAAGCCGTGAACGGATGCGCCGTGACTCTTGATGGTCTGCTTGTGCTCGCATTCAAGGATAGCGTCCTGCCAGTTGCGTGTATCTTTCACCCACGTGCCGGTGTGCTGCCAGTGCAGCAGCATGATGTCAAAGTAGTCAGTGTCAGAGGCTTTGCGCATCTCGTCGAAGCGTGCCATGGGATCGACGCCTTCATCAGTCGTGACCTTACTCATGATCTGGTAGTTCTCGCGCGGAATTCCCTTGAGCGCCTTGGCGAGCATCTGTTGAGAGCTGCCGTAAGACTCGGAGGTCTCAAAGAAGCGGATGCCGCGGTCGTACGCATGGCGCACGAGCTTGGTAAAGCCTTCCTGCCCAAGCTGCTGCTGCACGTGACCGTTGAAGCTGCCGGTGCCGAAAGCGAGCCGCGTGACTTTAATGTTGGAGCGGCCCAAAGTGACGATATCGGTTGCGGTCTGGCGCTCGGCCATAAGCGGCAAGCGCCCGGCAAGCGCACCGGCGGCCACGCCTGCCTTTAGGAAACTGCGACGAGAAAGCTTAGTCATAGGAACTCCAATGAACAGTGATCGGTGGTCAGCTTACGCGAACGCCAGGTTGAAGTTTTCGATGGCTTCATCGACTTCGGCGCGGTTCTTGTAGCCCACATTGACGCAATTGATCTGACCCCCCGGGGGTTTGGCCAAGGGGAGGCCAATTGGCGGAAGATTATCACACTCCGCAGTGAACCTGCATCAATGAATCCAAATCAGTGAATCGATTTAGGATCGGCAATCTCCTGCCCGACGAGTGATAGCCTCGAAAGAGTGATGGCAAAGGTTTCCGGGATTGATTTTATAGTGATGGGTGCGGGTGTGGCCGGGCTCCGTGCGGCAGTTGAACTGGCTCGGCACGGCGAGGTCCTTGTCGTCACCAAGGAATCGCTGAAGGAATCGAATACTCATTACGCCCAGGGCGGCATCGCCGTAGCCATGGAAGGCGATGAAGACGTCTCGCTGCATCTGGAAGACACAATCAAGGCGGGCGACGGACTGGTGTATCGTCCGGCGGCGGAAGCTCTGGTTTCTGAAGGCCCCCTCCGCGTCGCAGAGCTGATTGAGTGGGGCGCCAAGTTCGACCGCGAAGGAAACTCGCCAGCCGGCGAACTGCTGCGCACGCGGGAAGGCGCGCACTCGCTGCCCCGGATTCTGCACGCAAGCGGCGATGCAACGGGCGCGGAGATCAGCCGCTCGCTAGTTGCGTTTGCCGGCGTACACAAGCGCATTCACTTTGCCGAGTGGACGATGGTGACGAAACTGGTGACCGAGGGCCGCCGCATTGTAGGCGTCGACTTGGCGCCGGCAAAGCCGGACGCACAGACGAAACATACGCGCATGGCAGCGCGAGCTGTACTCATCGCAGCGGGTGGTGCGGGCCAGGTTTATTCCGACACAACCAATCCCGCGGTGGCCACCGGGGACGGCATCGCGCTTGCTGAGCAGGCCGGAGCGGATCTGGCTGACATGGAGTTCTACCAGTTTCACCCGACTGCGTTCTATCACTCAGGTGCTCCGCGGTTTCTGTTGTCTGAAGCGCTGCGCGGTGAGGGGGCGTATCTCATTAATGATAAAGGCGAGCGATTCATGGAGCGGTACCATCCGCTGCTTGAGCTGGCTCCGCGCGACGTGGTGGCGCGCGCCATAGCGCACGAGAGCATGAGCGACGGCGGATCGGCGCGGCCCGTGTATCTGGACATGCGCCACGTGACCCAAGTCGATGTTCACACGCGCTTTCCGGGCATCAGCGCCTTTCTTGCAGGCTACTCGCTTGATCTGGCGCGTGATCCGATCCCCGTGCGCCCGGCAGCGCACTATCTGATGGGCGGTATCAAAACCGATCTTGCAGGGCACACAAATCTCATCGGGCTTTACGCAGCGGGTGAGGCAGCGTGCACCGGCGTGCACGGCGCCAATCGGCTGGCGTCGAACTCACTGCTTGAGGGCCTGGTGTTCGGAGCGCGTGCTGCTCAGTCCATGCTGGCCGATAATTTGCAAATTGAAGCAATTGAAGATGCGCGGCCCACCCCCGAGAATTTGAGCGCGAGCGAAGAGGCGCAAGTTGAAGCAGTAATCGCCGAACTGCAGCAGGGGATGTGGGCCAACGCCGGACTGCTGCGCAATGCGGCTGCGCTGCGTCGGGGCCTGGCCAAACAGAAAAGCTGTGAGGCCGTTCTCATGCAAATCGCGGAAAACGGCAAGGCGAGCCGCAGACTGAGTGAAGCACAGGCACTGGGTCGAGTTGCGCATGCAATTCTGCACTCGGCGCTGGCGCGCACTGAGAGCCGCGGCGCGCATTTCCGCAGTGACTTTCCCAGACACGACGACGATCATTTCAGGAAACATTCAGTGCTTGGTCGCGATGGCAAAGTCGCCTTTGAAACGTGGTAGTGGACACGACCGGACAGGACAGCTAGCGGCGAGATAGGGAGGGATCATTTTGCTGGCATCGAATGTGCGGACACCAAATACTTCTGCGCGCAACCCGGGCATCGATCTGCTGCGCGGGATCTCGATCGTCCTTGTCATCCTGAATCATTTAGGCCTTCGCATTCGCCTGATGAACGGCGTGCTTGCGGATTTTGTGCCGCGACAGGTATTGACCGATCTCACATTCAACGGTTCGGAAGCAGTATTCATTTTCTTTGTCATCTCGGGTTTTCTGATTGCGACCAACAGTCTGCAGAGATGGGGCAGGTTGGGTGCAATAGACGCACGCACTTTTTATGTGCGGCGTGCTGCGCGCATTATTCCGTGCCTTGTGACCTTGGTTGGGATACTTGCCGTTCTCCATCTGGCGCGTGTGCCCGATTATGTGATCAGGGGACCACATCAGTCTCTGGGCCAAGCGGTGGCTTCTGCATTCGGGCTCTATCTGAACTGGTTTGAAGGGCACACCGGGTATCTTCCTGCGAGTTGGGATGTCCTTTGGTCCCTCTCGATTGAAGAGGTGTTCTACCTGGGATTTCCGATCGCGTGCCTGATGTTGCGCAAGGAGTGGGCTCTAGCTCCGGGGCTTGCCGTACTCGCGCTTTCGCAGCCATTTGCGTTGGCCTCAATCGTGGGTAATCCGATTTGGCGCGAGAAGGCGTATTTTCCGGGCATGGCGGGAATTGCGGCCGGAGTGCTGACGGCGATCGTGGCTGCACGCTATGACGGAAAACTGCGATGGGTGCGAATGGCGCTCATTGTTCTTGGAGCATGCGGAGTTTTCGCCGTGCTTGGGTTTGAAGACAACCTCGCGCACTGGATTCACTACTGGGTGATTTTACTGCTGACAATTGCAGCAGCGTGCATGGTGCTTGGATTTCACTGGCAGGTAGAAGCCACGCCCGGGTGGTCGTTGAAGGGAACCGGATGGCTGCAATCGTTCGGGCGACTGAGCTATGAAATTTATTTGACGCACATATTCGTTGTTCTCACGGTGGTTCGAGTTTTCAGGATGAGCCACGCGCCCATTCGCTGGGGAGTGTTCTGGTATTTCCCCGCGATCTTGTTGGCCTGGGGCCTTGGATGGCTTGTCGCCAAGTATTTTTCTGTTCCTTGTGAACGGGCCATTCGGCAGAGGCTGCTCAAATCGCAACAGATGCACGAGGCGCCTGCAACTGCTGCGGGCTGCTAAAAAGTATCCGCGATTGTGAATGAGGTGAATGAATTGAAGGGTCTTGACGTCATGCGCTCCCGGGTTTAGGTTGGGATTACACGGGAAAGGAGGATGATCCAGCCTATGAAATTTGATTGTTCCAGTTGTAAATTACGTGAGGTGACTGAGGCCTGAGGCCTTGCGTCTCTGGCACCGGGTAAGACCCAGCGGAGGGCTCTCCGCCATGGCTCTGGCATTCGCACACGAGCGCGAAGGCCCCAGTCCAATCCCAACAGATCACCGGCAGCGGCCTGGGAACGCAAGTTCCCAGGCCATTGTTGTTTCTGCAGCTAAGTTTTCTCTTTCCAACGCAATGGCAGCCGGTCGCCTCTCTCATCCCGGCTTGCTGATTCCAAGTCATTTCTGATCGGGCAAGAGCAGAAGTGCGCGCACGATGAGCATCGAATTCAAGTCAATGCTCGTTGAATCTGCTTGTTGACTGTGAGGATTGCCAAAAGATGTTTCTGTGGGCACAACAAAACTGGTACCAGTTGTTCTGGTCAGCGGGAATCATGACTGAAGTCATCGTCCTAGCACTGGTCATTCGCGCCCTCGTATTCTGGGTCCTCAAGCGGCTGGCGCATCGCAAGGGCAATGTTCTGGGCCAATCCGTGGTGAGGTATGGCCAAGGGCCCACGCATTGGATATTCCCGATGCTGGCCGTGTTGTGCGTGCTGCCCGGATTGCCGCTGCCGATATGAACCGTGCGATGTTTATCATTGCTCTCCTCGTTCCGCCTTCTGCATTCCGTACGTTGAAAGCACACGCCATGTTTAGAGTTTCAACTGTACTTTTAGCGAGTGCGTACGGTCGGCGGCTACTTTGAAGGCTTTCGCTGCGTCATCGGCACAGAATTGATCGCTCATCAGCGGGCGCAGATTGATTCGGCCTGATGCAACGAGGCGGATAGCTTCATCGAAGACATCGCCGTAGCGCTGCGAGCCGATGTAATTAATTTCCTTCCTCATAATGCAAAGAGCCGGCAGCGGAATGTCCTCGGTGGGCAGGGTTCCGATCTGCACGATGGTACCGCCGGGACGAACGACTTCGAATGCCTGGCGCAGAGCTTTGGGCGATGCCGAAGCTTCAATAATGATGTCGAATCCGATGCCGGTAAGTTCGAGGGCTTCGTCGATAAAGCTCTTGCTCTCTGGGTCGAATACGACGGGGACGCCGCTATCTGCGGCTTTTTGACGTCGCTCCGGCACGATCTCCGTGATGGCGATTGGGGTCGCTCCGTGCGCCTTTGCCACTGCGGCGGCGAGGCGGCCGATGGTTCCTGCACCCAAAACTAAAACGCGCTTGCCGGATACTCCACCGGCGCGCTTGATGGCGTGCAGTGCGACTGCGAGCGGTTCAAGCATGGCGCCGATCTCGTCGCTGATTTCATCGGGTAGCACGTGGCACTGATCGGCGCGGACGGTGACGTATTCCGCCATTGCGCCGTTGATGGGCGGCCTGGAACCGCCGCTTCCCAGCATGATGGTTTTGAGGCAGAGATTGGCGCGGCCCGCTTTGCAGAAATCGCAAAAGCCGCAAGCACGCGCAGGATTTGCGGTGACGCGCTGACCAACGGTCACGTTGGTTACACCGTCGCCGATGTTAGCGACTTCTGCGGAGAATTCATGGCCGAGAATAAACGGGCTGTCGGGCACCGAGGTTCCGCAATGGCCTAGCTCGTAGTAGTGGAGGTCAGACCCGCAGATGCCGACGCGTCGAATTCGCAGAAGAACCATTCCGGGTTCGAGTTCGGGGCTGCTCAAGGATTCGACGCGAACATCTCCAGGAGCATAGAAGACGGCGGCTTTCATCGTATTGACCATGCTCAAGGATACTCCCGCGATGCAAGCTTTGACCGAGACATGGCCGGCTGCCGGCAACATTCCATTTGCCAAAGGCGGGCGTCAGCGGTGACAATTTCCTCCGCGTGGTCTGACCAGTAAGCCTGGTGACGAAACCTAGATAGATCTCCCGCTTTTTTCTCATGAGGTGATTATGATTCGCATGCGTGTCCTGCTGTTGCTGTGCCTGATTGCCGGTTTTGTCTCCGCAACTGAACTCCATGCCCAAGTTGCAGCGGAATACGCGCCGCCGAGCACGGTTTCGCTGCTGCCTGCCAATCCGCATGCGAACGAGCCGGGGCTGCTTTTTTACCTCTCGGGCGATAGCAGTCTGAATGCCGATTTCGCGGCGGGCGGGAATCCCGTGCCGAACTACGTGAAGGATGTGAAAATTGTGCCGAACGGCGTGCGCGGTTCGTACATCCAATGCGCCGATACGCAACTGCTTGCCTACTGGGCGCCGGGTAACATCTATGCGCAGCGCGGGACCGTTTCGTTTTTCTGGCGGGCGCGCACGCAGCTGGACGAGACTGCGTTTCCGGTTTTTCGCGTAGGGTATGCGGACCACACCAGCTGGGACATGGTGTGGATGCGGATTGACTGGAACGGCCACGGTTTCGACGCGTTTGTAACGGACGTGAACCTGGGGCGCACGCGCGTTTCCGTCAAGTTGCCGGAGATTCCGAAGCCGGATCAGTGGCTACACCTGGCGTTGGCTTGGGATGAGACGAGCGGCATTCGTTTTTACGTTGATGGCAAGCTGATGGAGACGAAGCAGGCCACGGGGCTCTTTGATACGAATCTCGACCAGTTCGGGCCGCACTCGCGTTTGATTGCGCCAACCGGAGTGGAGAGTTCGTACAGTTACGATCGCGCTGGCGACATTGATGAGTTGCGCATCTACGACCGGATGCTTTCAGACGACAACATTGCCGGCCTCGCGAAGAATGAGATTCCGCAGAATGTTCCCGCGATTGATCGCAAAATTGCGGCGGGCGCCGCGGCCTCTGCGACTACTCCCCAAGCAGAGCTGGCGCCTTATGGGTCGGGTCATGCGGAGAACTGGCAGACGGAGTGGAATCTGAAGTACGGGTGGAATCGGCCGAATGATCCGCCGGTGGTGATTGACGCGGCGTTTGAAACGATTCGCAAAGTTGAGATTCACGATGCTTACGATTTGAAGCGGTGGTGGTGGAAGGCGAATGACGGCATTCGCGAAACTACGTGGCCGGGGGTGTTCAACCGCTCGCGACTGATTGGCCGCGATGATTATTTCGAGCTCCCGGACTGGGATTGCTATTCGTTATCGGGAAAATCGCTGACGTTCGACATGCCCGACGAGCCCTGGAATCACCTGGAGATCGCGGGCGGCGCTTGGGGCAATATGAGCGTGCTGGCTCATGACAAGGAGAAGGGAACCGATACAGACACCACGTTGTTTGAGCGGCCTCGCGGGCAGGAGATTACGTATCACCAGTTTGGAAAAACGTTCACCGGGGGAGAGAAGCTCCGCTTTACGAACGTGGAGCAGGAGCAGCCCATTGGCGAGTTGTCGGCGTACTACGTGCATCCGGGCATGGAGCCAACAGGCGTAGCTACGTTGCGGTATCGGCTGACGGCGAAAGTGATGGGGGACGATAATCCGTCGACGCGGCCGCTTGTGGAGTTCATCAGGGGACGATTCCCGGCGGACGAGCGCATGACGATGATGGCGATGCCGGCGGGAGTGCCGGCAACGGCGCGGCGCGAAAAGCAGGCTGGGTTGCCGATTGTACACATTCTTGTTCCAGCGGATTTTCGGTCGCAGATGGTGGATGTGGGACACGGCACGTCCTACGGCTGGGAAAACATGGACGGTGGGCTCGACGGGATTGCGATTGATTTGCCGGCGCTGAAGTTTGCTCCGAATGCGGACGGCGTGATTCCGCTGAGCATTGAAGTCAAGGATCCGCTGTGGCCGATGCGCGACATGCTGTACTTCACTTTTGCGGTGAAGCCAGGTGCGCCGCACACGCTGTGGCTCGACACGCGCGATCGCATTTTGCCGAACGGCAAGAGCCTGTACATCACCATTGCGGCGCAGAGTGCGGAGTTCGACACGTCGGCGCTGGAAGGCGCGGGGCTGCGGCTGATCTTCAAGCAATACAAGGATGCTGTGCCGGAGCATGTTGCTGACCGGCTTACGCAGGTCCGCGATGAGTACGCGAATATCACGGAAGAGAGCGTAAACTCGCGGCGGCTGAATTTGTACAACCGCTTTGATGCGGACATCTCCGATCTGCTGCGTGTGGACCCGCAGAATGACCTCGGGCGAAAGTATTGGCACGAGAAAAATATGGAGCAGACGAAGCCGCCGTTCATTCTTCCGCAAGCTCCGGCCGGAGTGCCGCAGTGGGCCTTTCTGCAGGTGACGGATCTTGGATATCTGAAGCGGCTCATCAACTGGTACATCGACAACCGCCAGATCTCAAATGGCGAGTTTGGCGGCGGCCTTTCGGATGACAGCGACTTTACGGAATGGTGGCCGGGCCTGGCGATGATGGGCTCAACGCCGGACAAGATCAAGGCATCTCTGAACAAAGAGATGGACGCGATGTACGCGCAGCACATGTTCACCAACGGCCTGGCGACCATTCAGACCGATGAACTGCACAGCTATGAAGACGGTATCAATGTGCTGGGTGAGTCAATGCTGCTGGATTTCGGCAGCCCCAAGCAGATTGAGCGCGCAATGGTGACGGCCAAGCGGCTGGAGTGGCTGACAGGCATCAACGCGGCGGGCCATCGGCATGTGCGGTCGAACTACTTCAATGGCGCAAAGATGTCAGAGGGCGGAGTGTGGGGCTGGAGCAAGGAAGCTTCGTACATGGTATTTCATCCGGCGCTTTCGCTGGTGCTGTTCAACGGATCGCCGGAAACGCGCAAGATGATTCTGGAGCTGGCCGATGCACTCATCGCGCATTACAAGCCGGGGCCGGACGGAAAGCTGTCTCTACGCACGGAAGTGAACTTCAAGAGCGATGAGGACAGGCCAACAGGCATGCGGCCATGGTTCATTCTTTGGGCGGCGTACCGCTGGACGGGCGATCCGAAGTATGTAAAGCCGTTTGTGGATGCGCCGGTGGAGTCGCTGGCGTTAATCAATAGTGACGCGCTGGACATGCTGAACCTGCGCAACGCAGCAAGCGAGCGGTTGGTCTCTGCAGCGAAACGGCCGAACCGGACTGACGAGACTACGTGGCAGCTTGCCTGGCAGGCCACGGCTGACACGTCGTACTTGAACAAAGTGTACGCATCACAGATTGAGACGGCGCACAATCGTGAGTTCATCAACACCGAGGGAAGTTTGTGGATCGATCGCGTGTACTTCAACAACGGCGAACTGCAGCGCTCGCGGCTGGGCGGAGTGGCGTTGATGCGCAATTATTGCTATCCAGGGAACGCCGTGAGCTGGCGATTTGAAAAGCCGGCAAACGATCAGAGCGTTGCTATTCTTGTTCCGGAAGCCACGCCGGATCACGTGAGGATCATTGCGTACAATCTCGATCCGGTGCCGGTGAAGGCGCGTATGACGGGATGGGAGATCGATCCGGGGCAGTGGACAATCTCGCAAGGTACTGTGCAGGCAGTGGGCGATGCAATGCCCGCGGCGGATGCGCAGTTGAAGGATTCGGGCACGCAGACGATTCCGTTCGAGCGGAGCAAAGATGTTGAGATTACGTTTGCACCGCGCACAACCACGGTGATCGAGCTGAAGCTTGCGGCGAAGGGTGTGCCGTACTGGTCGCGGCCCGACCTCGGCATCGATCCGGAAGATGTGAAGGTCGACGGGACGAAGATGAGCGTGACAGTTCACTCGGTGGGTGCGGTGGATGCTCCGGCGTCGAAGGTCGTGGTGCGCGGGCGCGATGGCAAGACGATTGCGACCGGCAATGTGCCGGTGTTGAAAGCGCCGGTTGACTTGATGCCGAAGACTGCGCAGGTCTCGATTGCAATTCCTGCGGGAGCGGATTTAAAGGGAGCAACCGTGTCGGTGGAGTGCGGAGGGAGCACGCCTGAAATCACGTTGATGAACAACAGCGTGACGCTTTAAAGACAGCTTTAGCTGTTAGCTGTTAGCTTCTAGCTATTAGTTTTTGGCTCGTTTGTGCCGAATCAAGGGCTGTGGTATCCCATGTCCCAAAATTGGGACATGGGGCACTCGGCTGAAATAAAAAGACAACCGCGGATCTTTCGACTGCGCCGGTCGCGATGCAACCAGCTCCGGCTCAAGATGACCTTTCATTGAGTTTCGGAGTTATTGCTGACGGCTGAAAGCTGACAGCTTCTTCGCTAGTCGCGTTTGCGGCGCTGGTGGGTGGATGGGATGTTCATGTCTTCGCGGTATTTTGCCACCGTGCGGCGCGTTAGTTGGATGCCCTGATCATGTAGCCTTGCGGCGATCTGATCGTCCGTGAGCGGGCGGCTCGCATCTTCATCTTCAATCAGCTTGCGCACCTTGCGCTTGAGCACTAACAGCGGTGTGTCTGCGCCTTCGGGGCCGTTCGAACCCTCTGAGAAGAAGAAGCGCAGCTCGAGCACGCCCTGTGGCGTGTGCGCGTACTTGTTGGCCACGGCGCGGCTGATGGTGGAAGGATGCACGCCGATCTCTTCGGCCACTTCCTTGATCATCATGGGGCGCAGCCCTTCAACACCTTTATCAAGAAACTCCTGCTGGCGGCGCACGATGACCTCGCAGGTGCGCAGGATGGTGCTCTTGCGCTGCGCGATGTTGCGCATCAACTGCATTGCGGAGCGGAAGCGCTCCTTGACGTAGTCCTTGACCTCTTTGTCCGTTCCTTCTGAGACAAGCATGCGGCGGTAGCGCGAGCTCAGGCGCAGGCTGGGAAGGTCTTCTTCATTCATGGAGACAACCCACTCGCCGCCGCGCTTGAGGAAAACGACGTCAGGCTCGATAAGGCGCGTCTGCTCGCGGTTGTAGATGCGGCCGGGGCGCGGGTCGAGCGTGCGGATAAACTCCATGCCCAGATGTGCTTCTTCAGGGCTCACCTGGACGGCACGCGAAAGATCTTTCAGATCGCGCTTCTGCAACAGGTGCAGGTGGCGGTCGACGATGAGCGCTGCAATTTCCATGGCGCGACGGCGTTCTTCGATTTTCGCTTCGGCTTCGGCTTTGACGTTCCGATGAGGATTCTCATCGATCTGCATCGGTAGATTACCGTAGAGTTGAATGAATTCCTGCTGCTGCGCTTCGACCTGGAGCATGAGGCACTCGCGAAGATCGCGGGCACCGACGCCGGCAGGGTCAAGGTGCTGCACCAGATCGATGGCGCGCCGGGCAATATCGTACGCCGCCTCGCGTTGTGGCAAAGGCGTTTCACCAGTGGCGCCGTTGTTTTTCTGCGTGGAGTCCTGGGCGATCTGGCAGTAGGCTTCGGCCAGCTCTTCTTCGCTTGCGGCCAGGTAGCCGTCGTCATCTAGATTGCCAATGACGAGTTCGGCGGCGGCGTGCAGTTCATGGGTAAGGCTCAGTGCGCCCAGCTGCCACGCCAGGTGATCTGAAAGCGTCGTGGGTGAGGAGAGAAAATTCTCAAACGAGGGCTTCTCGCTGTCTTCGTATTCCGGCTGTGTGCCAAAACCGGGATCAAGATATTCCTGGAAGTACGATCCAAAGTCGACTTCGTTGAAAGAATCCTTGGGCAGCGCCGTGGGCTCTTCCGCTCCCTTTTCGAGCAATCCCAATCGCTCCTCGCGCTCATCGCGCTCCGCACGGCTTGCCACTTCATCCAGCATTGGAACCGTCTCGTCAATCTCTTCCAGGACGGGATTTTCCACCATCTCGGCATCGATCATCTCCTTGAGTTCCAGCTTGTTCAAGGCAAGCACGCTTACCATCTGCATCAGGCCCGGCGTGAGGACCTGGCGTTGCGACACCTTCAGCGATAATTTTGGTTGTAGCAGCGCCATAGGGGGATCCAGTACCTGAACTCAACGAGAGTCTAATCGCGTAAGAAAAAGCTTAATGGAAATCCGACGCGTTTCGAATGCCCAGTTTGAGTCATCCATTCCCGGATTGGCCTCCTAGCCCATCTCGGGACCATTTGAAGATTTTAGTTCGGTACCGTGCCCGGGCGCTATGTCTGGGCCAACTGTAACTAGCCCAATGTGAATCCCTCTCCCAGATAGACGCGGCGGACCTCAAGGTCGTTGCCAAGCTCGCGTGGAGTTCCTGAGCGGAAGATACGGCCTTCAGCAATGATGTAGGCACGGTCGGTAACACTTAGTGTCTCACGCACGTTGTGGTCGGTGATCAGAATGCCGATTCCACTGGCTTTAAGGTCGAAGATAATCTTTTGCAGTTCCAGAACGGCAATGGGATCGATGCCGCTGAAAGGCTCGTCGAGCAGAATGAAAGTCGGCTGAATGCAGAGGGCGCGTGCAATTTCCACACGGCGGCGTTCACCGCCTGATAGGGCGTATCCCCTGGTGGTACGAATGTGGCCCAGGTTCAGCTGGGTAATCAGCCGTTCGGCACGGACACGGCGTTCGCGGCTGTCGAGCGGCTGCGCTTCAAGTACGGCGAGAATGTTTTCTTCAACGGTGAGTTTGCGGAACACCGAGGGTTCCTGGGGAAGGTAGCTGATGCCGAAGTTGCGTGCGCGCAGGTACATGGGCGTGCGCGTGATGTCGGTATCGTCCACGAGCACCTTGCCGCTTTCAGGGGTGATAAGGCCGACGATGATGTAGAAGCTGGTGGTCTTGCCGGCTCCATTTGGCCCAAGCAGCCCGACTACCTCGCCGCGCGCGATCTTCAGATCGACTCCGCGAAGAACCTGCCGCCCTTTGTACGACTTGCCGATTCCTTCGGCTTTCAGTATTTCCATTATTTCTGTGGCTCTCTTCTGCCGTCGACCTGGCGAACAGTGGTCTCCGTTCTGGCCTCGCGTCCGCCACCTTCGATACTGACGCTATCATCGCGGCTATGGAAAATCAAAGCTTCTCCGGTGACAGCGCCGCGATCCGGATCGTTGATCCGAGGCGGGTTAGAGGGCGTTCCGGTTAGCACATACTCGCCGGTGTTACCCGCGTAGGTAAGCTGCTCGCCGGTGCCGCGGCGGCCCTGGGTGCTGACGATGACCTGGCCACTGGCGGTCATGCGGTCGACCTGGCCCTGGCGGGTTGCGCGTGAGCCGGTTGGCGTGAGCAGCAGTTCTACCTGATTGGATTGAGAAGTGGCGCCGCCGGTTTCAGCAACAACCGGACCAAATGAGCCGCCAACCATCACAGCCTTGCGATCCAGGTCGGAATACGTAAGCTGGCGGCCTCGTACGCGGATCACCGAAGGGGTGGAGGACTTGCCGTTGGCGGATGGGGATGACGCGTCTAAACTCGTGTTCAGGCTCGCTGCGCTCAGCATCACGACGCGCACGGGGTCGGATGGATTAGTACTGCGCGCCACAAGGGTTTTCTGGTCGCGATTGAGAATGATGACCGGGGCGGAGATGGAATTGTCCTGCTGCCACAGGCGAGCTTGCCCGGAGAATGTTGCCACTTCAGTGGTGCGCTGAATCTGCACGTCCTGCGCGATGGCGTGGGCCGCCCCCTGGCCGCCGAAGGAGACGGTGTCGCGGGCAGATGTAGGCTGCGCGGGCTTGGCGTTGCCATTGTTGAGCCAGGTGGCCTTCACGTTTCCGTGAGCAAAGGCGTCGCCTGTTTGCTGCGATACGTCGATTTTGTCCGCTGCCACCTGCATGCCGCCATCTTCCACACGGGGGCTTGAGGTAAGGTGCAGCCATTCTCCGGCGTTCTCATAAACGGCCTTGCCGGCGGTGGCGCGCAGCGGCGGTTGCGATTTTGCGCCGGCATTTGCGGCAGCTTCCTGCACCAGCACAACGTGGCCGTCGAGGACTGACGATTGTACCTGCTCGCCTTCGCCGGAGGTGTTGCCTGCGCCCGATCCGCTGCCGGGCGCGAAGTGGGCCTCGATGCGATCACCGGTAGCCGTCTGCGGAGGCGCCGTTGCTGGCGGTTTCAGAAAGCGATGCGTGGCCAACGCCGGTCATGGCAAGCAGCGTGGAATCGGGGCCGAACTGGCCGCTCAGGTCGTCGGCTGCCAGCCGGGAGGGCACTGGAGCCGCATTGCCGCGCTGGCTTTCGCCGGTAAGCACCACGCCGCCGGTCCCGTGAATCCCAGCAGGCTCCACTCGGCCGGGGCCGGCGTCGCGGAATTCAACGTCTACGACTGGCGAGCGCCAATGGCGGCTGGTGCGCAAGGGTGTTGGCGCGGCGTTGTTTTTTGCGTTGGCGGCGGACTGTACTACCGCCTCGCTGGCGAAGTCTACGCCGCGCTCCAGGTGCGCATGGCGCAATTCGCCGTTTGCGGAGAATTCAAGCTCGGCAGTTGGCGAAGTTCCGTGAACCTGGCGGCCGGCCGTAACGGAGTCCATGTGAACGCCGCCTCCGAGGTGGCCATGGCGCGGTTGATTGTGTTCGTCGAATTCGAGCGTGCCGGTAGGGGCGGCGAGATGGCCGCCAGCGTTGCTGGCAAGCATAAAGCCGCTGGAGGCGTCCAGGCGCACGGCAGACCCGTCTTGCCGGAACAGGAGCTTGGCTGCAGTAGCCGATGCCTGGCCGTTTCGGTACTGGGCTGATGCGCCAGTCAGGTCGCAGGTGAGTTCATCGCGCGAGAACTCTGCGTGCTGTGCTCGGATGCGGGCCGTGTCGCCGGCGCGCGTAGCCGTTAGCTCAACGTCGCGCGAGAGGATGAGAATGCCGCGCTGCGAATCGAACGAGGCGCCGTTGGAACTGCCTGCGCCCTGATTGAGCGTGAAGTCCACGCGTTGATCAGTAGTTGTGACGCCGGTGTGCCAGTTGGAGGTGACGCCGCTGGTCTTGACGTGGATCTCACCGGAGGCGGCCTGCTGTGCGGCATTTGCCAGCGGCTTCGCGAGGCCTTTGCTGTTGATAGCCTTGTCCGCCGTGGCTTTGGGCGCAATGGCGGGCGCCACCATGGGCCGCATGAGCGTGATTTCTACCGGGCCGGCGGCGGTAGCGGTTCCGCTTTTTTCGTCGTACTCGAACTCGTGGCCCTCAATGCGGTCGAGCCGGGCGCCGTCCTGCCCGAAGAGCTCGATCTGAACTTCATGCAGAAGAATGAGGCCGCTCTTGAGCTGCTCGGCTTTCGAGGCGTGAATCTTGAACTGCGCGTGCGCACCCAAGGCATGCGAGTAGGTAACGCCATTGGCTTCCTGGCGAATGTCGACGCCGAGGTGCTTGGGCAGTTCGCGGGCCAGGAAACGGTTGCGAAATTTTGCCGTGCCGAGAAAAACAAATAAAGCCACCACCAGCACGACGCCTGCTGCCAGCACCATAGTTCGGAGCCGCTCGATGGTGATGTGCACTTTCTAGTTCCCCGTTCCCAGCCGTGCCGCGAGTCGCTGAGCCAGGCTCTCTCCCAACTCGCTCCACAAAAGGCGCGCTGTCGCTCCGGAATCTTTCTCGATGGCCGTGGTGAGCGAGACGAGCTGGCGCACATTTTCTTCGATGTGACGCGCGGCTACGGAGTCGAGCGTCACATCTTCTTCAAGAAACGGAGTGTCGTCACCGAAGTCGACGCGGATGTGGCCGTCCTGCTCGTATGCGCCGTCGTCAAAGAGAGGACCGAAAGCAGTGACGCGCACAAAGCGCGGCTGACGCACCCAGCGCTCGTCAAGCTCGCTGCCGCTCTCGAGTTCCCATAGGTTCCAGCCGATCTGGAACTCGTAAGCGTAATCGTCGTGGAGAATTTCGAGCGCCGCTTCGACGGCGGTGCGCGGTTCGATACCTTTCGCGGCGGTTGGTCCGCTGCGGCCCCACACCTGCTGAAAGATGGGTGACTCGCTCCAGCCGACCGGCCACACGGTGGCGGCATAGACGCCCACCTCGCCGCCGTGGGCAGCAAAGGCGCTGAGCACCGCGACCAGCTTGTCAGGGAGGGCCGCAACGCGCAGATTGGGGTACCAAAGGCTCAGATAAAGCGTGTCTGCCATCTGTATAGATTGTAGACGCGGGAGGGCGAGCGACGTTGCTGGGAAGGTCCTCTGACCGGCGATTACGGAAGGTCAGCGATCACGGACAAAAGGGATAATCGGACCACCGGGCGATTACTTCCTGAATGTCAGAAGCTTGCACGATCGGTTCATCGTTAGCCTGAATTTGGTGCTTTTCGAACAGAAGGCGCAGATTCTCCTTGTCCTTCGCCTCTTCGTCCGAAAAGTACCGCGCCTTCTCGAATTCGTGGTTCTGAATGGCCGTTTCCTGGCGATGGGTGATTAATCTCAATCGCTTCTGTGCGTCGATAATTTCCTGAGGCTTTGTTCCATTCCTCAGCTTCAACTTCGCCCCAGTGGCGTCAAGCAACTCCAAGGCTTTACCGGGAAGAGCGCGATCAGGAAGGTAGCGATCAGCTGACTTTACCGCGAGTTCGAGCGATTCATTTGAATACCGAACTCCGTGGAATTCCTCCAGCTTGATCTTACGCGCCTGCAGGACAGCCAGGGTTTCAGCTTCAGACATCGGCCGCACATAGATCGGACGGAACGATCGCCCAATCCACGGATTGGACTGCTCCAGTTCACGATAGTCATTCGGAATCGCTGTCGCGATGCATTGAAACTTTCGTGCTTGAGATTTGCCTTGCGTGATTGCCGGCCCAATCATGGGAAGACGTGCGGCGATTGAGCGCAGCTCGTTTGTAAACAGAACCACGCTTGATACTCCGGTGAGCGCACTCAAACGGCTGCTCAGTTCGGCGAGTAATTGAGGGGGACGTGGTCCAGCTGCGAGGTGGCTGCTATCGACCGCCAGGATTCGGAATTCGGCCAGAAACTCCGGCACTGACCCGCTTGCGATACGTTGCGCCAGCCCCTCAACTACCGCTGCTTTACCAACGCCAGATTCACCAATGAGAACAGCATTCGCACGGTTGCAAGCGCTGAGAACTTCAATTAACGCGTCGATCTCACGATCCCGGGCTACTACCGCGCCGATTTCCCCCTCTGCCGCCTTCTGAGTAAGATCAGTGAACGAGTTGGCGAATGCTGCCTCGCTGGTGGTACCTCCAGAAAACGTCGTTGACGGATTCTGCGCCAACTCTTCTCGGACTTTACCAAGTTCAACGCCGCGCTCCTTCAGCAGTATTGCGGCGAAGCACTTTTCTTCACGCAACAATCCGAGCAGCAGATGTTCAGTCCCAAGATGCTTGTGGCCAAGCCGCTCGGCTTCTTCTGCCGCATAGGCCATCACGCGCTTACATTCGTTGGAGAGTGGCAGGTCTACGCTGGTTGAGACCTTCTCGCGAATGGTCGTGTGAGCTTCGATCTGTTTGCGGATCGATTCCACCGACGCATGGGTGCGCAAAAAGCGGTTGGTCAACGCCTTGTCCTCGCGCATACAGCCCAAGCAACAAGTGCTCAGTCTCAATGTAAGGACAGCCAAACTGGCTGGCCTCATATCGCGCGAAGAAAATCACGCGCCGTGCCTTTTCCGTATAACGTTCGAACATGCCAATCCTCCTCAATGCTTGCTGGAGACGAGCAGATAATAGGAATGGTAACCGGGCCACCGATTTGCATAATTCGGCGATGAGCACGCTCGGAGAGTCGAGCATGATCATGATCGTAGCAGTGCTGGCCCAATTGCATTCAAATTGGTTGACCGCCCATCAATAACCGGCCGGAGTTCCCTAAATGGTCGAGAAGCCGAGTCAGCGTTAAACCCAGTAATCGTCAGGGAGATTCACTACGATTGGCTCTGATGTGCTGCGGATGACTACCCAGCGGAACGGCTTGTCCTTCGAAGGGTTGATTTCGCGGTGTGGCAGTCCAGCCAGGGACGTGCAGGAAGTCGCCGGCGCGCACGGTGGCTGAATGTTCGCCGCGCTCGCCCCATTGCACGAAGGACTCGCCCTCCAGAACATACACGATCGTTTCTTGTGAGCCGTGATGATGGATGCCGGTTCGCGCTCCGGGTTCGACTTGGAATGTGCCACCCCACATGCCGGAAGTGACGCCCAACTCGCCACAGATGGCCGCGAGCCGTTGCGAGCCCGATGTTTGCGACGTCCCGGGGCTGAATTGCGATGGATGGACGACACTGATGCGGGCGGAATTGTTTTCGCTCATATGTGAAGGATGCAGTTACTGGTTAAAGGCTACATTATGAGGAATCGCAGGAGCATAAGAAAAGCGACCACAAGTGTTTCGACTGCGGCGGTTCGAACCCCGGACCGCCTTTGGTCGAGATGGCAGCGCGATCTTTGAGGGCATTGCTATCCCATGTCCGAAAATCCGGACATGGGGCACCGGCCAAGTGAATTGAACTGCGATGGCGGTTATGCTACGACGATTTCGCTGAAGTCTGCGATGGTGGAGAAGTTGCGGAGCACTCCATCGATCACGCCCAGATGCGCGCCGCGCAGCTTCTCGTCAGGATCGAGCACCATCACCTTGTCGAAGAACGTGTCGACCGTGGGCCGCAGCGTTGCGATCAGCGCCAGCGCCTCGTTGTAAGAGCGAATCTGGCGAAGCGATGCAACTTCAGGAGCAAGGGCGGCAGCGGCATCGTTAAGCTGCTGCGCTTCCGCCGAGAGTTTGACATCGTTTGCGGAACTGAGTGCGAACTTTTTCTCTTCAGCCTGGCGCAGGATGTTCTTGATGCGCTTGAATGCCGCGGAGATGGCGGCGAAATCTTCCGATCCGCGCACAGCAGTGAGAGCCTCGGCGCGGGCGATTGCGTCGCGCACATCATCTGCGCCGGCTGCGAGCACGGCGTTGACGACATCGTAGGCATAGCCGCGCACGTCTTTCAGATAGAAGTGCAGACGCTCGCGCAGGAACGCGGCTACTTGTTCGCGATTCGCGCCTTCAGCGCCGCCCGCATCGACCACCTCGCTCAGCGTCAACGGGAGGCCGGATTCGGCGAGGATCTTGACAATGGCGTTGGCGGCGCGGCGCAACGCGAAGGGGTCCTTCGATCCGGTAGGCGCGCTGCCGATGCCGAACATGGCGGTGATAGTTTGAATGCGGTCGGCGAGGCCGAGCACGCGGCCTTCGATCGTTGACGGAATTGCGTCGTCAGTGGATGCGGGCTTGTATTGGTCGTAAATGGCCTGCGCGACGACTTCGCCGAGGCCCTGCGCGCGCGCATACAGGCCGCCGATGATGCCCTGCAGCTCAGTGAATTCCTTTACCAGTTCGGTGGTGAGATCGGTCTTGGCCAGGCGGACTGCGGTCTTCAGGCGATACGCGTCGAAACGTACGCCATAATCGCTCATGAGCTTGGCCTCGAGATTCTGAGTGACGCGCAGATTCTCTTCGGTCTTCCAGTGATAGCTGCCCAGCTCCTTCTGGAAGGTCACGGCCTTGAGACTATCAACGCGCTCCGCAAGCGGCGTCTTCTGATCGAAGTCCCAGAAGAAGCGCGCATCCTTGAAGCGAGCGCGCAGCACGCGGGCGTTGCCGTGGCGAATGATATCGCGGCCCGCGTCGTCTACCTGCGTGTTGAGCACGGCGAGGAAGTGCTGTGCCAGTTTGCCGTCTGCACCTTCAACGGCGAAATACTTCTGGTGATCGCGCATGACGGTGACCAGAACTTCTTCAGGCAGGGCAAGATACTCGGCTTCAAACTCGCCGAGGATACCGGTGGGCCACTCGGTGAGGTGAACTACGGTTTCAACAAGGGCTTCGTCTTCGCGCCAGCGCGCGCCCGGAACGGTGCGAGTAGCGGCATCGAGCGCCTTGCGAATGGACTGGCGGCGCTCGGCGACATTGGCCACCACAAATGCGTTGAGCAGACTCTTGGAGTAGTTCTGTGCTTTATCGATCACCACGGATTCGTTACCGTGGAGGATGCGATGGCCGCGGCTCGTATTTCCTGCGGCAATGCCTGCGATTTCGAGATCGACAACCTTGGCGTCGAGCATGGCGACGACCCAGCGCACAGGCCGCACAAAACGCTCGGGCTTGCCGGCGCGCCAGTACATGTTTTTGGCCCAGTAGATGCCGAGCACTTCCTTGGGCAGTTCGGCGGCAAGCAACTCAGCGGCGGCGCGGCCTGCGCGCGTTACGGTGGCGCCAACGTACTCGCCCTTAGGCGTCGTGACTTTCTCAAGCACGGAGACAGCAACGCCTGCTTTTTTGGCAAAGGCTTCGGCAGCCGCGGTGGGCGCGCCGTCTTTGAAGGCGACCTTCCACGAAGGGCCGGTAAGCTTTTCTTCGGTATCGGCCTGGTTTGCGAGCACGTCATTGACAAGAACGGCAAGGCGGCGCGGCGTGGAGAACGTGGTGACTGCTGCGGCGGGGCCAAGCAGGCGCTCGCGCGTGAGCAGAGTGTTGACGCGGCGGCCCAGTTCGGCCTCGGCAGAGGCGATCATGCGGGCGGGAACTTCTTCAAGGCCGATTTCAAGTAAAAAATCCGACATATCGTAGTTGCTTTCTGCGATTCGTAATGGCCGATGAGCTTTCAGCCTTCAGTTCTTTTGCGCAGTCCGATGCCGCTCCGTCTTGCACCGAATGAGCTGATAGCTGATAGCTGACAGCTATCAGCTGCATTACGCTGCGGCCTGTTGTGCGTAAGCTTTCGCGACGCCGACGGCGAGGTTGCGGATGCGGCCGATGACGCCTACGCGCTCCGTGACGCTGATGGCTCCACGCGCGTCGAGCAGGTTGAACAGGTGCGAGCATTTGAGCGCCAATTCATACGTGGCCAGCAGCGGGAAGCGGCGCTTCTCGGTTGCGGGTGCTTCTTCGTTCTTGAGGAGTTCACCGGCCTGCGTGAGCAGCGACTGTGCTTCGGATTCGTACAGGTTAAAGTGCTCCCAAAGCTTGGGCACGTCAGCAAACTCGAAGTTGTAAACGGAGAATTGCAGCTCTTCCTGCAGGCGAACATCGCCATAGGTGACGGGCGCGCCGGTGTCGGGATTGATTGCCCACACGATATCGTAGATCGAGTCGACATCCTGCAGGAACGCCGCAATGCGCTCCAGACCGTAGGTGAGTTCGGCGCAGATGGGGTCGAGGTCGAGGCCGCCGCACTGCTGGAAGTAAGTGAACTGCGTGATCTCAAGGCCGTCGAGCATCACCTGCCAGCCAACGCCCCATGCGCCCCCGGCGGGCCACTCCCAGTTGTCTTCTTCGAACTTCAGGTCGTGCTGGCTCAGGTCGATGCCAATGGCTTCCAGCGACTCAAGGTAAAGCTCCTGCACGTTGACCGGCGGCGGTTTGAGGATGAGCTGAAACTGGGTGTGCTTGAAGAGGCGGTTCGGGTTCTCGCCATACCGGCCGTCGGCTGGGCGGCGCGAAGGCTGCGCGTAACCCACGCGATAGGGCTTGGGGCCGAGGACGCGCAGAAACGTCTCCGGGGCCATGGTGCCGGCGCCTACTTCGACGTCATAGGGCTGCTGGAGCACGCATCCGCGCGCCGCCCAAAAGCCCTGAAGGCGGAACAGCAATTCCTGAAAGGTGAGCGGGGTCGCCTCGGCAACCGGCACGGCCTTGTCCTTTGATTTCGTTGCAGATGGCACTGGAACTCTCTCTTGACGGGACTGAAAGCTAATTTTAGCAGTTGGAGAGCCGCCTGGCGGTTAAGGCTTCGGCCGGGCAGAGCTTGCAGGTTGCGCTCAGCGCATCTAAATTGAGTTGCGAGAGTTGGAGCTGAACATGAAAAAGGTCGTTCCGGTGGAAGCGGCCTCTGCATCTATTGACGCGAAGATCAATGAGCTTGCAGACTGGCGCGGGAAGACACTGGCGAAGGTGCGCGAAATCGTACTAGAAGCAGACCCTGAGATCGTTGAAGAGTGGAAGTGGGTCAAGTCCACATCGCCGGGGGTTCCCGTGTGGTCGCGCGGTGGCATCATCTTCACGGGCGAGACGTACAAGAACGTCGTCAAGATGACATTCGCCAAGGGAGCTGCGTTGAAAGACCCTTCGGGTCTGTTCAATTCCAGCCTTGAAGGGAATGTCAGGCGCGCCATCGACATCCATGAAGGCGAAAAGATCGATGAGGCTGCCTTGAAGGAACTCATTCGCGCTGCAGTGGCGCTGAATCTGAAAGACAAGAGCAAGCCGAAGCTGCGGAAATAGCGCTGAGCGCTCGGATTGTCTCTGGGTTCATCCGCCCAGGCGGTTCAGAACTTCTGCCGTCCTGAGTTTGCGCTCCAGGTGGCGCTCCAGCGATTGCACGGCGAAGCGGCGCAGGTCCTGGGCGCGGCGGCGGGGCCACGGTTCGGCGGCAAATGCTAAGACGGGTGCGCGCAACATGCGCTGTGCGAGCTGCCATGAATCGGCGGAGAGGGTGTTGGCGTTTGAGCCGCGATGCACGGCGCAGAACAACCCGTCGCTGTAGCTGCTGAACGAAACCTCTGCCGGACGCAATGCTTCGCCGCAGGCGGTACAGCGGGTCACGTCGGGCAGCAAGCCCATCAGGCGCGTCATCCAGAGAGAGAAGTAGGTGAGCGGCATCCAGGGCTGGCCGACTTCCGAGCCGATATCCGGTTTAGTGGCGCTGGTTTGTTCGAGTACGGAGACGAGCAGGCGGAAGACGGTTTCCTGGGGATCATGTTCGGGCAGTGCCTCGTCAATGAGCTCGGCATAGAAGCTGAGTACGGCAAGGCGCACGTGGTCCACGGGGCCGGAGAGCGGCGAGCGCACGATTTCGAGCTGATCGAGCCGCACCAGCTCCTGCCGCGGCCGTTCGGCGAACCAGGCGCGAGCCATGGTCATTGGCTCGAGTGCGCCGCCGAAGCGCTTGCGGCTCTTGAGCGCGGCCTTGGCTACGCCTTTCAGGCGTCCGTAGTCGCGCGTGAAAAAGCTCACAATCAGGTCGGACTCGCGCAACGGCCAGGTGCGCAGGACCACCGCCTCTGAAGTAAGCACGCTCATGCGACTACTATCTTCGCACCGCCCAGAGAGCGAGCACCGGAATCTGCAGAAGACCTCATGGCTTCAAGGAGTTGCGGACGTGTGCGCGGGTGGGCACGCGTGCGGCGGTAGAAAGATCGAAACATCGCTGCAACTAAATTTGCAGCAGGTTTTATCTCGCTGATGTGATGTGGCTTACATTAATCACAGTGCGGTATTTTCCACAGAATGGAAATCAATGCTCGATTAAAATTGGACGCAGAGGTTCCAAATGCCTTCAGCAATGGTCACCTTCAACGGTCGCATTACGCTTCCCACTGACATTCGGAAGCAGCTTGGACTCAAGACCGGCGACAAGGTTGAATTTGTCGAAATCGGTAAAGGTCAGTTCGCTCTCCGCCCGCGCACGGATGCAGATAACAGCGCGTCCGAAGCTGCAGAAATACGGGAAGGGGCTCACTTGACCGAGACCGTCCAGTAGGGCGCCAGCTGGGCGATTGTCCTGATTGATCTGTAGGCACTTCTTCCTTTTGTCACCAAAACACAAACGCGCAATCTGCCCAAGGCAGATTGCGCGCTCGTTTCAGAATTGGATAAGGGCGGCGCGGCTCAGCGACCAGTCCCAATCAGACCACTTGATAGCGGATTGCGCCTAGCGGCCGAAGTGTGTCGAGTTCTTTTCAGTGAAGTGAGCCCACTTCTCCGGAAGATCGTCGGCCGCGAAGATCGCCGATACCGGGCAGGCAGGAACACAGGCGCCGCAATCGATGCACTCGACCGGATCAATAAACAACTGATCGGTAGCTTCGAAACCGTCTTCGTCCTTCTTGGGGTGAATGCAATCGACCGGACATGCGTCCACACAGGCGGTGTCCTTGGTGCCGATACAGGGTTCTGCAATGACGTAAGCCATCTCTTCTCTTCTCCGGGGAACTGATTCCTCGACGCTGATAGTAGCATACGACCCCGGAGGCTGACTCCTGCATGATCGGACGCGGTTTTGCGATGCGGGAAGTAAGACAGTTTACGAGTTAACAAGTTGACAAGATTCGGAACCGGCAACCTTGTCAACTCGTAAACTCGTCAACTTATTAGCTTGTCTCTTCGGCGCTGGGCTGCTTCCTGCGGGGTGGGGATCGGCGTGAGGTCGCGGCCTGCGAACAAGTTGTCAAAGAGAACAACCAGTTCAGATTGGATGTTGCCGTTGGAGGCCAGGATTTCGCGGCTGTCGAGGTGATAGGGATTGCCGGAGAAGTCGGTAATGGTGCCGCCTGCTTCTTCCACCAGCAAAATTCCGGCCGCAGTGTCCCACGGATTCAGGTTGAACTCCCAGAATGCGTCGAGGCGGCCGGCGGCCACGTAGGCCAGATCGAGTGCGGCGGAACCGGCGCGGCGTACGCCATGCGAGCGCAACGTGAATTCATGATAAAAATGCACGTTCGGGCTGTCGTGTCGTTTGCGGCTCGGGAAACCGGTGGCCAGCAACGCCTCTGCAAGTTCGGGAACAGCGGAGACGTGGATCGGGCGGCCGTTGAGGCGCGCGCCTTTTCCGCGCTCGGCGGTAAAGAGCTCGTCGCGCAAGGGATCGTAGATGACGGCGGCTACTAGTGTGCCGTCCTCTTCCGGCTTCAGATGAGCGGGGCGCTGCTCGAGACCCATCGACACGCAGAACTGCGGAAAGCCGTGGGCGAAGTTGGTGGTGCCGTCGAGCGGATCGACGTACCAGCGGAACTCGCCTTCCATGCGGTCGCGCGTACCTTCTTCGCCGTAGATGCCGTGCTCGGGAAAAGCTTCGCCGAGTCGGGTGCGGATCAGCTTTTCAACCGTGCGGTCTGCGATGGTGACGAGATCTACGTCGCCTTTGTACTCGGTTTCCACGCCCTGGGCAAGGAATTCACGCAGTCGCTTTCCGCCTTCGAGCGCGATCTCCGATGCTTTGGGAATCCAGGTGAGACTTTGTTGGGCTGCCTGGGCGGGACCGACGTTCGACGTGCTTTCAGAACTCACTAGGCTTCCTCGCTGGCGGATACTGTGCGCGCCGGACGGCGCTTGCCCGCTTCGCTGATGGTGCGGATCTGGTGCTTGTAGATGAAGAGATTGGGATGTCCTTCGCGGGTCAGGCGAAGCATGGAGTCGTCAAAGTACTCGATCCAGCCGCGTACGGTTTCGCCGTCGCGGAGCTTGACGAGGACGGTTACCTGCCGTTCGCTGAGCGAACGCAGATAGAGTGCCTCCTGGCCTGTTTCGCCCGGCGGGGGCACCTTGGAACGGCGGCGCGAGGACAATGGTGAGGTCATGATGCCATTTTAGATGCAGACAACCGCCGCCGCGGCCTTTGACGGCGGAAGAATCATGCCGAAAGGTAATGCATTGGCTTACAGCTAATTCGTTGAAGCCGGATTTGAGTCAGAGTAGTAGCCGGTTTTGTGGTGAACGGTAAAGTCCTGCGCAGCGGCACGCGGAACTGTGACACGAATGCGGTGAAACGTGCGCCCCGGCTCCTGATTGCGGGGATAGTAGCCGATCAGGTATTGGGTGCGCAGGTCGTCGCTGACTTTTGCGAATGCTTTGTCGAGGCCGCCCTCGTTCACGTAAAAGTATTTTCCGCCGGTTTGCTCGGCCAGCGTGATCAGCGCGTGTTCGCCGCCCGTGCTGCGTCCTGCGCTGGCCTCAATGGGCACGTCGATCAGGCTGTAAATCATCACCTCGTTGCGAAGAGCCTGTTCGAGTGCTTCGGGGTAGGTGGTATTTTTTGCTGTGTCGTCGCCATCGGAAACGACCACCAGCACTTTGCGACCTTCTTTGGCTCCGAGGCGTTCAGAGCCCTGATCGATGGCGTCGTAGAGCGCGGTTGCCCAACCGCCGCGCAGCTGGTTCAGGCCGCGGTCAATGAGCGACAGCTTGTTAGTAAACGGAGTGAGCGCGCGAACTTCCGTTGCAAACTGCATCACGCTCATCTGGTCCTGCGACCGTACGAGGGCGTGCGCGAATCGGCGCGCCGCTGCGGCCTCTTCTGACAGATCTTTCTGCACGCTGCCCGATGTGTCAATGGCGAGCGTGAGGTTGAGCGGCAGCTCGGACTGTTTTTCGAACACTGCGATCTGCTGCGGACGGCCGTCTTCCGTCACGGCGAAGTCATTCTGCGCAAGATCGCCGACGATGGCGCCGTTGCGGTCGGTCACGTTGGCGAACACGCTGACGAGTTTCACATCGACATGCAGTGTCGTATCCTGCGTTGCCATGGAGGGCGCGCAGACGCATGCCAGTGAGAACAGGGCAGCGCTGGCACGCAGACTAGGACTCACGCGTGGCCTCCGGGTCAACGGACAGCGCGGCAGGGAATGGCTCGCCGGAAGCCCACACGGCCCCGTCGACAAACGTTTCCTTTTTCCAGATGGGAACGGTTTGCTTGAGGGTGTCAATCACCCAGCGGCAGGCGTCGAAAGCTGCTCCGCGATGCGCTGAGGCCACGATGACCAGCACGCTCGATTCGCCGATTTCGAGATGGCCAAGGCGATGAACAATGGTCACGTGCCGGACAGCGTATTTCGAGAGGGCTTGCTCGGCGAGTTCGTTCATCTGCTTGAGAGCCATCTCCTCGTAGGCTTCGTAGTCGAGATAGAGCGTGCGGCGGCCGCGCGTATTGTTACGCACAATCCCGTCGAAGACCACGACTGCGCCGTCTTCCCCGCGTTTCGCGTCGGCAATAAGCTTTTCAGTGTCGATGACTTCGCGGGTGAGAGCGACGAGGATCGGCGACGTCTCTATATTGCTTTCGCGAGTGGTCGAATCCGTCCCGCCGGAGACGGGGGGTAGCAGGCCCACTTCGTCGCCATCGCTCAGGAGGTGGGCGGCGGTGGCATATTCCGCGTTCACGCTGACGGCAATGCCGCGCAGCGCGGGGGCGGAGTTTTGAAGTTCGCCAACGCGGTCGAGCAGATCGCCGACAGACGCGCCTTCCGGCAGTTCCAAAGTGGTTGCCGAGGCGCCGAGCCAGTCTTTCAAGATGCCAAAGGGAAGAACTCGAACACGCATAGATGGATTGAGAATACCGCCTGCGGGTTAGACGCGGGAGGGCGGCTTTCAGCTTTTGTTGCTAGCTTTTAGCCGTTAGTTTTTAGCAGTTAGCTCGGTCGTGGGTTGAGGGCGTGTCGTCCCACCTTACTCGCGATGAGACCGCGAGGAAGATGGGGCACCCGGCTTTTCGCTTACCAATCCCATCGACCGCATATGAAGGAAAGGTGAACAAACAAAAAGGCCGGCGGGTTTGCCGGCCTTTTTGGATTTGGTTCTTGCTGCCTTACGCAACCGGATTGGCAGCCAGTTCGCGGGCTTCCTGGCGTGCGTGCAGGCCGGGCTTCAGCAGCGGAAGAGCTACGTCGAGCACGTCTTCAATGCGGCTGGCGTAGTGTACGCTCACGCCATCCATCATCTGCGGTGTCAGATCTTCTTCCACGCTCTGACGATTCTCCGCAGGCAGGATAATGGTCTTGATGCCTGCCCGGCGAGCGGCCAGGAACTTCTCCTTGATTCCGCCCACCGGCAGCACATTGCCGCTGAGCGTAATCTCGCCGGTCATGGCCGTCAGCGGGCGCACCGGAGTATCGGTGAGCAGCGATGCCAGCACCGTTGCCATGGTTACGCCGGCCGATGGACCGTCCTTGGGTATGGCTCCCGCCGGCACATGGATGTGCAGGTCGAGCTCCTTGTTGAAGTCCTCAGACAAGCCGAGTGCGGGTGAGTTGGACCGCACCCAGGTAAGCGCAGCCTGCATGGATTCCTGCATGACTTCGCCAATCTGTCCGGTCATGGTGAAGCTGCCCTTGCCCTTCATCTTGTTGGCTTCGATGAAGAGGATGTCGCCGCCGGCCGGTGTCCAGGCCAGTCCCACGGCGACGCCGGGACGCTTCACGCGCTCTTCCACCTCGGTTTCAACACGCACCTGGATGCCGCCGAGGAACTCGCGAATGATTTCACGGTCAACGACGAGCTTCTCAGTATGCCCCTCGACGACGCGCCTCGCCTGCTTGCGGCATACGGTTCCGATGGTCTGCTCAAGTTTGCGGACGCCTGCCTCGCGCGTGTAATGGCGAATGATGTTGCGCACCGCATCTTCAGGGAACTCGATCTGTTCCGGTGTGATGCCGTTGGCCTTTATCTGGCGCGGAATCAGATACCGGTTGGCAATGTGCAGTTTCTCCTCTTCGCTGTAGCCCTGCAGCGGGATGATTTCCATGCGATCCTGCAGCGGCGGCGGCACAGTATCGAGCATGTTGGCCGTGCAGATAAACAGTACCTTCGAAAGATCGAACGGCACGTCCAGATAGTTGTCGCGGAACGTGTTGTTCTGCTCCGGATCGAGCGTTTCAAGCAGGGCCGAAGCCGGGTCCCCACGGAAATCGCGGCCGAGCTTGTCGACCTCATCGAGCATGATGACCGGGTCATTGGTTTCCGCCCGGCGGATGCTCTGGATGATCTGGCCAGGCAGAGCGCCGATGTACGTGCGGCGGTGACCGCGGATTTCTGCTTCATCGTGCATGCCGCCCAGCGAGACGCGCTGGAATTTGCGGCCAAGCGCGCGGGCGATCGAGCGGCCCAGGCTGGTCTTGCCCACTCCGGGAGGTCCAACAAAGCAGAGGATAGGCCCTTTCATGTCGGGCTTGAGTTCGAGCACGCTCAGATAGTCCAGAATTCGATCCTTCACCTTTTTCAGCTCATAATGATCCTCATCGAGAATCTCGCGAGCCTTGCCGATGTCGATCTTGGAGCCGGAGCTCTTGGCCCAGGGCAGCACGGCGAGCCACTCGATGTAGTTGCGCGTGAGCCCGTAGTCGGCGGCCATGGGAGACATGCGCTGCAGGCGTGACAGCTCCTTCAGAGCTTCCTTCTTCACGTCCTCCGGCATGCCGGAGCCTTCGATTTTCTGGCGCAGCTCATCCACGTCGCGCTGGCCTTCGTCCTGCTCGCCCAGCTCCTTCTGGATGGCCTTCATTTGCTCGCGCAGGTAGTAATCGCGCTGCGACTGCTGCACCTGGTCCTGTACTTCGTTCTGGATCTTGGCGCGGAGCTGCTGTACTTCGATTTCCTTGGCCAGATGCTTGTTGAGCAATTCCAGGCGCTCGACGATGCTGCCCGTTTCGAGCAGGTGTTGCTTGTCGTCCGTGGTGAGGAACGGCAACGACGACGCCACGAAATCGACCAGGCGGCTGGGCTCTTCGATGTTGGCTGCAATGGTCTGCAACTCATCAGAAAGCGTCGGCGATTCGGAGACGATCTGCTGGAACTGCGCAATCACGTTGCGCTGCAGTGCCTCAAATCCCGAACTGGTGGCCGGTTCGATATCTTCGAGCGTCTCCACCTCGGCGATCATGAAGGGTTCAATCTGGGTGTAGCCAACCAGGCGAACGCGGCTCACGCCTTCTGTGAACACAAAGCGGCTCTGGTTGGGCATGCGCACGACCTTGTGCACGGTTGCCAGGGTGCCTACGTTGTGCAGGTCCTCGGGCTTGGGTGCATCCAGCCTCGGATCGAGCTGGGCGGCCACCACGATGGTGCGTTCTTCTCCCAGCGACTCGATCAGCTGGATCGAACTCTCGCGGCCCACGGTCAGCGGCAGCACGGCATGTGGAAACAGGACGGTATCCCGGACCGGAAGTACCGCAACCCGGCGCAGCCCGGAATTGTCTTTAGATGTAATAGCTTGCGACTGCTGCGACTTTGGAGATTGAATTGACATTGAGTGTCCCTTTATCAAGTTACCTTCATATAGACAACGCAGGAACCGAAAAGTTTCAGGAATCTGGTGGCCTCCAGGCGATTGTCCTCATCCGGGAGTCCTTCTTGATGCTGGCGATACGGTTTCCAAGGAACAGCAGTTCCCCCCTCCCGCGATTAAGCCTCGGGCTAGGGGTTTGGATGCGTTGCCGCTCGGAAGTTGTATCGGCTGAAGCGTGTTTAAAGTGAGGATTCTGGAAGGGGAGAAGGGAATTCGAAGTGTCGAGCGCCGAAAGGACACAGTTCTCCGGCAGCGATAACTCAATTCATCTGTTTGCGCAGCCGCAGACAGGGACAGCTAGTGCATTGCGGCGCACTGGCCTCCGGTTAATTAGTAGTCGGAGCCACCCTGGTCATGCTGGAGTCGGTGTCGCCGTCTTCACCTTTGATCGCGGACTCGATGTGGGCCCAGAGGTCCTCTGGCGGATCGACCACTGGAAGCAGCTGGCGTGCAGCTTCAGCAATGGTTTCCAGGTCAGCCAGCAAGGCCCGGCACAACTCGCAACTGAGAATGTGCGGATGGGCGCTGGCGTCAACTCCTGTGCCGATCAGTTCCGGCAGTTGGGCCTGAAAATCTGCGCAGCTCATTTTAGCGGGATCGTTAGTCAAGACTGCGCCTCCGATAGAGAACTCGCACGCAGGGCATCGCGCAGGCGCAGGCGCGCCTTGTGGAGCTGCGATTTGCTATTGCCAATCGAACATTCGAGCATGGAGGCAATTTCATTATGCTCATAGCCCTCAACGTCGTGAAGAATAAAAATCAGACGGTATCCAGCGGGCAAATCGGCCACGGCACGTTCCAGGGCGAGCCGATCGATGGTGCCGCTGAGGGCAAGGTCTGGTGCACCGAAGCTGCGGCCGGGACCCTCTTCTGGCACCGGTTCCATGGCTTCATCGAGCGAGATGAGGCTGAGGCCCTTTTTGCGCAATTGCATAAGGACGACATTGATGGCCAGGCGATGCAGCCACGTTGAGAACGCGGAATCGCCGCGGAACGTCGCGATCTTGCGATGCAGCTGCAGGAAAGCTTCCTGGGTAAGATCCTCCGCTTCCGCGATATTGCCGACCATGCGCAGGCAGAGGGAGTAAATACGCCTTTTATGGAGGGAGTAGAGGTGCGCGAATGCCTGGTGATCGCCTGCTTGGGCACGCGCCAAGGCATCGGCCTCAGCTGGGTCAGGGCTGGCTGCAGGAGGGAAGGTAACGCGCTTCGTTGCTGGAGCCGGAGGCGGTGTTGCTACTTCCACTCCAGGTGACGTTCCTTCCGGCGGGGTGCTGGGGTACCGGGAACGGGGCATGAGCTTCCTTGGGGGGATAGGATCTCTCTTGCTACGGGAAGCCCTGCGCACTCGGCTCCCCTCCCTCGTTAGTATATGTGGAAAGGGGAAAGAACGAAAGCCGGAGCTTCGCGAAGGATGGGAGCCGTCGCTCGATAGTTTCCTGCGTCGAATGCAATGATGCGCAAAGGGGTTGTATTTCCCGCGTTTTTTGGAGAATAAGGACTTGCAGAGAAAGCCGGCACGGAAAAGCGGCCATTGCGGAACGTCTGCGGCGAGCCTCTTACTCGCCTGCATCCTTGTCTTCGGGTTCTGTAAGCAAACATTTGCCAGTGCGCAGCTCCCCCCTCAGAATCCCGACCGGCAGTCGCTTCCCGATAGTCCTACACCGGTCGCCAATCCGGGCAGCGAGCCTGCTCGCGCGGCGCAAGACGAACCGGCAACGATGCCGTGGCAAGGCCTGCCGGTACGCAAGATCTCTTTTGAGGGTATTTCCGTTGGCCGTCTGAGCCCGATTCCGGAACAACTTGCGCAGCAGGCGGGCAAGCCGCTGAATGCCGATGAAGTTCGAGAAAGCCTGCGCCAGCTATACGCTTCAGGTCTGTTCGAGCGGATTGAAGCGGCCGGCGTGGCCGATGGCGACGGCGTGGACCTGATTTTTCGCGGCGTGGCCCGCAACTTTATCGGGACAGTCTGGGTGGATGGAGCGAAGGGCGCGACTATGAACGCGCAGTTGCAGCGCGCCAGCCAGCTTATTGCGGGAACTCGTTTTACTGACGCGAAGGTTACCACCGCGATGAGGCAAATGCGCGACACGCTGGCCGAAAACGGATTCTACGAACCGCAGACTACTCCCGAGCTGACGCCGCATCCAAACGAGCAGTTGATGGACATTGCGTTCAAGGTGGCTTCCGGTCCGCAGGCGCGCATCGGGCAGGTGGAGGTGAGCGGCGATGCGGGAATGAGCGTGCCATCGTTCCGCCACTACGCGCACCTCAAAAACAATGCGCACGTGGACCGCGATACCGGCAATCGAGCGCTGGCTGGAGTGCTGAAGCGCTATCGTGGTGAAGAGCGGATGGAAGCTGAAATCAAGCTGGTCTCGGCAAAGTACGATGCGCAGACCAAGACGGTGAATTACAGCTTTTCAGCCAACCGGGGGCCCGTGGTGCGAGTTCTGCTGGAAGGCGCGAACCTCAGCTCGGAGCGCCTGAAGCGCATTATTCCCATCTTTGAAGAAGGAAGCGTTGATGAGGATCTGCTGAATGAAGGTAACCGCCGCCTGCGCGACTACTTTCAGCAACTCGGGTTTTTTGATGTAAAGGTGAATCATGCGGAGCGATCAACCAGCGACAAAGAAGTGGTGATCGCGTATAACGTGCAGCTTGGGCAGCGCCATCGCGTAAACAGCGTGAATGTCGAGGGCAACAAGTACTTCGATTCCGCGACGTTGAAGGCGCTGCTGAATGTCCATGCGGCGGATACGATCGATCGTCACGGCATCTATAGCCAGGCGCTGGTCTCAGCAGATATCGCGGCGCTTGAGGGTGTGTACCGCAACAACGGTTTCGCCGATGTGAAGGTGACGCCGGAAACCAGCACGCCAGACGACGGAACGTCAGAAATCGCGCAACCGACGAAAGCAAAGAACCACACCGCGCAGTTGAACGTGACCTACCAGATCAACGAAGGCCAGCAAACCCGCGTGGGCGCAGTGAAGCTGGAGGGCAACGAGCATGTTGAAGCGGCCCAACTGGAGTTGCTGATGAATACTGTTCCGGGGCAGTTGCTTTCGCCGCAAAATCTGGCGGGCGATCGCGACGCGCTGGTAAGCGAGTACCTGAATCGCGGCTTTGAGCAAGTGGCTGTGGAAGTTACGCAGCAGCCCGAAGCCACGGATGCCAACAAGACAGACGTGGTCTTTCACATTACCGAAGGGCCGCAGATTTTTGTTCGCAATGTTCTGCTGACCGGTTTGCATTACACGCGGCCCGCCACGGTGGACCGCGCCATCACGTTGCACTCTGGCGACGCGCTGAACCAGACCGCACTGCTGGATACGCAGCGCAATCTCTACGACTTGTCGCTGTTCAATGAAGTGGATGCGGCGGTTGAAAATCCCAACGGAGCCGATACGCGCAAGACAGTGCTGCTGCAGGCGGTAGAAGCTCGCCGCTGGGCGCTGACCTATGGTGTTGGCTTTGAGGCGCAGACCGGTACACCGCAGAACAACTGCGCCGGCGCCAATACCCGTGGCGTCGCGTGCAATCCGAACGGCACGCCCGGAGTAAGCCCGCGAGTGATTGCTGCCGTAACGCGCAATAATCTTTTTGGGCGCGAGCAGTCGGCCTCGCTGCAGGGAACCTACGGTCTGCTGGAACAAAGGATTGACCTGCTCTTTCAGATTCCGCACTTTCAGGGACACAGAAATTTCAGCGTCACATTTAACGGCGGTTATGCGAACAGCAAGGACGTGACGACGTATGTCGCATCGCGATTGCAGGGCGGGTTCCGGTTCACGCAGAATTTTCAGAGTCCGGGCTCCAGATTGTCGAAGGCAAACACCTTCATTTACGAGTACGATTTCAGGCGTGTGAAGGTTGCATACGACAGCTTGCAGGTGTTTCCGGCGGAGATTCAGGAACTGGCCGCCGCGGTTCGGGTGGCAGGCCCGGGATTCACGTGGATTCGCGACACGCGCGATTCGACACTGGATGCGCATCGCGGAACGTACACCAGCTTTCAGGATTTCCTTTCGAAAAAGCCGATCGGTGCGGAAGTGGAGTTCAACCGGCTTGACGTGAGCAATTCGAGTTATTGGGGCTTCGACAAAGACCGCTTTGTGCTGGCGCGCAATACGCGCTATGGCCAGGTGCGCGCGTTCGGCGTAGGGCAGAGCAGGCTGATTCCGCTGCCGGAGCGCTTGTATGCGGGCGGGCCGACTTCCTTGCGGGGATTCTCATTCAATGCAGCCGGACCGCGCGATCCAGAGACGGGCTTTCCTATCGGCGGAGCTGGTGCGCTCATCAACAGCACCGAACTGCGCCTGCCCCCGCCCACTTTGCCGTGGGTTGGCAATAGTGTGAGCTTTGTTCTCTTTCACGATATGGGCAACGTGTTCACCAACGCCGGCGACGCGTGGGCCAGCATTGCACGCTTGCGCCAACCGGATCGCGGCACCTGCAAGGTGCTTTCGTACGCGGATTTCTCAACCAATCCCCCAACTCCGCCTAGTCCCAGCGGACCAACTATGGGTCCCGTCACCTCCACTGGCCGACAAGGAATCTGCCGATTCGACTACTTTACGCATGCGCCGGGAGTGGGGCTACGCTACCATACGCCCATCGGGCCGATTCGCCTTGACTTCAGCTACAATCTGAATCCGCCTATCTTCCCGGTGAACATCGACTACTCCATCGGTTACTCCACGGCGAATCCTCAGGGTCCATATTCATCGCCGCATGTGGGCGAGGCGCCACACTTCAATTTCTTTTTCAGTCTGGGTCAAACGTTCTGATGAGCAGTCGGCCGACAATCCGCGCGCATGTTGCAGGAGGAGTGATCCGCTCCGTGCTGTTCGCGGTCGTGTTCGGAATTGCGTTCGCCGCGCAAGCAGGACAGTCTCAAACGCCTGTTGTTCTCGATAAAGTGGTGGCGGTCGTAAATCGCCACGCCATCCTGGCCAGTGACGTTGACGAAGAAATCCGCCTGAGTGTTCTGGATCCGGCGCGTTCAGGCCAAACCGAACTGACGCGACAGCGCGCGCTCGATCAACTGATCAGCCGCGCGCTGATTCAACAGCAGATTCGGCGCGACGAATTGCAGGCAGCCGAGCCCATGACGGACGAAGTGAACGCGCGCGTGCAGGAACTTCGCAGAGACCTACCCGAGTGCGTTCATCAGAACTGCGCATCGGACGCCGGTTGGATCGCGTTTCTGGCCGCGCATCATTTAACGCAAGAGCGGGTTGCGGCGTATTTCCGTTATCGACTGGAAATCCTCGGATTTATTGAGCAGCGCTTTCGCTCCGGCATTCACATTCCGCAACAGGACATAGAGAACTACTACCGCAATACGCTTCTGCCGCAGTACAAACCGGGTGAGCGAGCTCCTTCGCTCGAAAAGGTGTCGCCGCGCATTGAAGAGATCCTGCTGCAACAGCAGGTCAACATCCTTTTTGACGAGTGGCTAACAAACCTTCGTAATCAGGGTGACGTTGAGGTTCTGGATCCGTCACTCGAGAATCTCAGGGACGAAGCCGGAACACAAATCACACCGCCGACCGCGGAGAAGGAAAGCCGATGAGCGAGACCGAGTCCGAGCTTTCTTCTCAGGAGACGGAGCAGCCTCCGCGGACGGAGCAGCCTCCGCGGACGGAGCAGCCGGGCGCGCCGAGAAAGCTGCGCCGCTTTTTTCTGCGCCACGTTCCGTTAGCTATTGCAGGTATCCTCGTGCTGCTGGTGCTGGCCATCACCGGCGTTTATTTGCTGATGAGCTCTGCCCGGTTTGAAGGCATGGTGCGCCAGCGCCTGATCACCGAACTGCAGCAGGCAACCGGCGGCCGGGTTCAGATCGCGACATTTCACTGGAAGCTGCTGCGGCTTGAAGCTGAGGCGGACGGCCTGGTGATTCATGGCCGAGAAATGCAGAACGAAGTCCCGCTCGCGCAGATCGATCGGCTGCGGGCGCGCGTGAGCCTGCTGGGACTGTGGAGCCCGAGCGTAAGGCTACGCGACTTGGACATCGCGCATCCCGTCTTCCACCTGATCGTTTATGAGGACGGATCAACTAACCTGCCGAAGCCGAACCCTCCCATCAACCCGGACCAGCATCCGATCGACACGCTCTTTGACCTCCAGGCCGGTCATATCTCTTTGGAGCAGGGCTACATCGAATTCGAGAGCCGCGCTTCGTCCTTCGACGCCCAGAATCGGAACGCGCCGCTCAATCTGCAGGCGGACGATGTCTCGATACAGTTGCGCCACATCACCGGTTCCCTCCATGCGCCTGAAACCTATCGCATTGATGCAGGGGCCGCGGATCTGAATCTGACCCGTACGGTTGCGAGCGATCAGTCGCGACAAAAGCTCAAGCCGGTAAACGGCTATTTTCAGGCCACGCTCGATCTGACGCGTACGTCTGTAACGCTGCAATCGCTGCGGCTCACGGCGCGCAATTCTGACAAGACGTCGCATTCGCTCAATATCTCCGGCGCGCTCCAGGACTTTACGCACCCGCGCTGGCAGGCAAAGGTGCTGGGTGATCTGGACATGCGGCTGCTCGATCCGATCACCGGCTACCCGTTTGCACCGGAGGGCATTGCTCATGTGGACTTGAGCGTCGCCGGGCGCGGCGGCGATTTCAATTCCGACGGCAAGATTCACGTGGATGGGGGCGCCTATATCGGACCTGGCGTTACTGCCACCGGTGTGCGGCTCGATGCAGACGTTCACGCCGACAACAAGCGATTGCTGATCTCGTCAATCGTGGCGCGCTTACGGCAGGGCGGACAGGTTGACGGTACGGTCGATTTAAGTCCGTGGATCCCAAAACCCGTTGAAACCACCGCCAATGTGGCTGCGGCGCCGAACGCTAAAGGCGGCAGAAATCATCGCAACGAGGCGCCCATTACGCCTGCTACTCTTCCCATGAACGGAAAGGTGACGGCGGAAACTAAAGACGTTTCTCTCGATACGATTCTTGACATTGTGAGCGCGCCGCCGTTCCAGCGGCTTGGTATAGGAACAATGATCAATGGTCCGACGACGGCCACGTGGGTCAACGGCGAAATCAATTCGGTTACGGTGGCGGCGAATCTGAATCTGCGCCCGGCGTCGCGTCCGCTTGCGGGCGAAGTGGCCGGCTCCGGCGTAGTGGATGCAACCTACACGCAGCGCAACGGCGCAGTGGATGTACGCAAGCTTGAACTGCACCTGCCGGCAAGCGATTTGACTGTCCGTGGCGCGCTCGGGGCATTCCCCATTTCGAGCGCATCGGCGCTGACGGTGGATTTTCATACCGGAAACCTGGGCGAGTTCGACACTGTTCTGCGAAGCCTCGGACTGCAGCGCAGCGGCAAATCCGGAACAGCAGCGCTCCCTCTCTCGCTCAGCGGGCAGGCGGATTTTCATGGCTCCTGGACTGGTTCGCTTGTTGATCCGCGCATTGCCGGCAATGTGACGGCGACCCAGCTTGATCTGGAGATGCCCGCGCTGGCTGCGGACACGAATGCAACGCCGGGCCAGTCGAAGACAGTGCACCTGGATTCGGTGGATGCTTCCGGAAGCTACTCCGCGGCGCGCATCACGGTGGACCACGGAGTGTTGCAGCGCGGCGACACCAAACTCGCAATAAGCGGCGCGTTGACAGCGGCGCAGGCGATAGCGCCCACCGGCAAGGTTTCGAGCCCCGTGAATCGCACAAGCGGCGTGCCGGTATTCGACAAAAACGCAGTGGTGAATCTCCGTCTCGATGCGGCGAAGATCAACGCCGACGAACTGCAATCGTTCGTCAGGCAGAAGCTGCCGTTCACCGGAACGCTGGATGCGCAGTTGCAGGTGGACGGGCCGATCAACTCGCCTGCCGGCAGCGGCTGGGTACAGCTTGATTCTGGAAGCGTGTATGGCGAACCGGTGAATCGCGTTCGCGCGCAGGGAAAGATGGCCGATAAGCTGATCAGACTGTCGTCCATTTCGATTGCGAGCGGCGCTGGCGCGATTTCTGCGGCGGGCAGCTACGACCTGCAATCGAAACACTTTCAGATGGACGCGAAGAGCGCGGGCATCGACGTCGCAAAAATCGACTCGATCAGCCGGCAAAATTGGGGAGCCACAGGCCGACTCACGTTCAACGTGCATGGAACAGGCACGTTCGACGATCCGCAGTTGCAGGGCGATGCGACACTCGCCAACCTGGCGCTTGGTGGCGAGCCTGTGGGCGCTCTGCAGATGAATGCGCACACGGTGAATCATGCGCTGGTGTACGACGTGACGACCCGCCTGGATACCGCGGCGCTGAATCTGCACGGCCAAACCACGCTGAAACCGGATTACCAGACGCAGGCGCGGATCGAGTTTACGCAGTTCAACATTGATTCCATCCTGAGGCTTGCGCACGTCAAGCGCTTGAGCGGCGAGTCTGCGCTTGCGGGTGCCATCACGCTGGAAGGACCCCTGGCGCATCCTGAACAGCTTCGTGGTGAAGCCCGTCTGCAGGAAGTGGAAGCTACAGTGGCAGGAGTACACCTGAAGAGCGCGGGCGAAGTGCATGCGACGATTGCCAACGAGCGCATCCAGCTCGATCCGCTGCACGTGACAGGCGAGGACACGGATTTACGCGGGCAGGGAACGCTGGCGCTGAACGGGGCGCGACAACTCGATGTGGCGGTCAGCGGGTCAGTGAATCTGAAGCTGGCACAGACAGTCGATCCGGATCTTACTGCGTCTGGAAACACGACCTTTCAGGTGGAAGCGCACGGACCACTGAAGGATCCATCGCTGCAGGGAAGAATCGATATCGATAACGGCGCGCTGTCGTTTGGAGATTTGCCAAACGGGTTGAGCCAATTGCGCGGCAGGCTCGAATTCAACCAGGACCGGCTTGAGGTGCGAACGCTTACCGCGATGAGCGGCGGCGGCCCGCTAAGCGTAGCCGGCTATCTGTCGTATCAGCATGGCTTGTATGCGGACCTGTCGGTGACGGGCAAGGGTGTACGCATTCGCTATCCTCAGGGCATCAGCTCGCTTGCCGATGCAACGCTCCATCTGCAAGGGTCGCAGAGCAGCATGCTGCTTTCCGGCGATGTGCTCATCACGCGCTTCTCGGTGAGCCAGGATCTGGACTTTGCAGCGCTGGCGTCGCAGGCAAAGTCCGCGCAGAGCACAGTATCGCCGAACTCGCCAACTAACCATGTCCGGCTTGATGTTCGCATTCATTCGTCGCCGCAGTTGAACTTCCAGAATGCGTTTGCGAAGCTCGCCGGCGACGTGGACTTGCGCTTGCGCGGAACCTTGGCCACGCCTTCGCTGCTGGGCCGGGTGTCGGTCACGGAAGGCAATGCGATGATCGCCGGTACACGCTATGAGTTGCAGCGCGGCGATATCACTTTCACCAACCCAGTGCGCATTGAACCGATTATCGACTTAAGCGCGAATGCACGCGTGCAAGACTACGATATTACGCTGGGGCTGCATGGAACTCCCGACAAATTATCAGTTACATATCGCAGCGATCCGCCCATGCCCGAGTCGGACGTAGTGGCATTGCTGGCGCTGGGACGCACCGGAAATGAGCAGCGGCTCTACACGCAGCAGCAGGAACAGGCGCTTTCAAATCCCACCACGGACGCGCTGCTGGGCGGGGCCCTGAATGCCACGGTGTCAAGCCGGGTGCAGAAGCTATTCGGCGCCGGATCGGTGAAGGTGGACCCCAACTACCTTGGCCCATTCGGCAACTCCACCTCGCGCATTATTGTTGAGGAGCAGTTGGGCCGTAACGTGACCTTGACCTATGCCACCGACGTAAACACCACGGGACAACAGTTGCTGCAAGCTGAAATCGCCATCAACCGGCACGTTTCGCTGCTGGTGGCCCGTGATGAAGCGGGTGTGTTTTCGATGGTGGTGAAAGCCACTCGCCGCTATCGGTAAACGAATTTCTTACCAAAGCCAAAACCTATGGCTGCCAGCGCATCAGGCCCGGTTTTCCAGCCTGTCTGACGTCCCAATGACGGCGATCGATCCAAATATGAGTAACTTTTTTTGTGGTTTCGTGTCTATTTGGACGGACGATGCATTGGCCCCAGTCGTTCCGGCCTGCATCAAAGTTCTTTGTAGGAACGAGGAGGACTTCGAAAATGAAGAAGCTAAATGGAAAAATTGAAACAATCCTCGCCATGATTATTTTCGCCGGAGCAGTTTCAGGCGCTCCCTTGGTTGCAAACGCGGCAGCTGCCCCCGCAGGAGCTCAGGCGCAGGGCGAGGACAACGCGGCCTCAGCTGTCCAGTCGCGGCTGAACAAGAAGCAATACCAGAACGTGCATGTCACGATGAATAATGGTATTGCGACCCTTGTTGGAACGGTTGGCCTTTACGAGTACAAGGCCGACGCGGAGAAGACCGCGCTTCACACCAAAGGCGTGAGCGCAGTGCGGAATCAGATTGAAGTGTCGGGAAACGTGCCCGACGCAGAACTGCAGAAGAAGCTCTCCGAAAAGCTAACCTACGATCGCATTGGATTCGGCCATGTGTTCGATGCCATCACGGTGAACGTGAACAACGGGGTGGCAACGCTGGGCGGCCATGTCCACGACTATTTCAATCGCGATTCCGCGCTGGGTTTAGTAGCAACCACGCCCGGCGTCAAGGATATGGTGGACAACATCGAGGTAGATCCTGTTTCGACCATGGACGACCAGACACGTTTAGCCGTGGCTCGCGCAGTTTACGGGTTCACAACGCTGAACAAATACGCGATCGATCCAGCGAAGCCGATTCGCATTTCTGTGCAGAACGGCAACGTAGAGCTCTATGGCGTGGTCGACTCAAAAGCTGATAAGGACGCCGCGTACATCCAGGCGAACAGCGTCCCGGGTGTCTTCAGCGTAAAGAACTATCTGCAAGTGGCGGGTCAACCGTCAGAACGGCAGTAAGCAAAGGCAAGCTAAATGCCAAACGGCCCCGGAGCGGAACGCTCTCTGGGGCCGTCGTGCGTTTCTAATATTCGGTGCAAAGCAGGTGCGCGGCTGGCTCATCCTCGTAGATCTGAGGAAAACGCGGCAGCGGCTCGCGAAAGTAATTGTCGGTTGCGTCATCGTTCACTGAGGAGACTTCGCCGATCAGCCCGTCGCCATCGACCGCGTAGAACTGGTGGTAAAGGTAAGGCGTGAGCGTAATGGACTCGCCCGGACCGAGCGTGACGATGCCGCCCGGGTTAACACCGCGCCTGACTCCGTCGCAGATGACGGTTACCGGCGTCTGCTCGAATCCGCCGTCGAGTGCGCGATTGTAAAGCTGCACGGCCAGCTTGCCCGTTCCGCGGCCGCCGCGGTTGATGATGTCCTCGGTTTTGCGCACATGGTAGTGGAACGGCGTTACCTGGTTCTCGCGCACATACATGATTTTTTCCGCGTAGACTTTACCGCTGCCATCGGGCGGGCCGTTACGCAGCGTAAACAGCGTGAGCCCGAGTGAGGGAAAGTTGCCGGAGTTGAAGTCGGTAACATCCCAGCCGAGCTTGTAAGCTCTTAACTCGCCGGCTTCGTTGCCGCGCTGCTTCCAATCGGCTGGGGTCCAGACTGCAAAGGGCGGCAGTAAAAAGCAGTTCTCCGCAAAAAAGGCAGCAGCCTCAGCAATGCAGCGGTTGATCTGCGATCTCTTCATTTGCATCTCCCCAAAGAAGCGGGCCCACAAAGAAAGGTACACCGGCGAGCCCGCGCCGCGATACCCGAACGCGATCGCCCGCCGTAGAATGATCCTTCGCATGAAAAACCAGACCGATCCAGGGGCTGCTCTCATCGCCGTTAAAGTTGTTCATACCGTGGCGTGGGTGTTCTTTGTGGCGTGCATTGTGGCTGTTCCCGTTGCGGCTGGATTGCAGAGATTCAGATTGTCGGCAATGTTTGCGGGCTTGGTCCTGGTGGAGTGCCTGGTACTGGCGGTGAATCGCTGCCGATGCCCTCTAACCGATCTGGCCGTGCGCTATGCGCCGGAAGACTCGCCGAACTTCGACATTTACCTTCCTAGGCCGGTGGCCAAATATAACAAGCAAATCTTCGGAACCCTCTTCGTTCTGGGCGCCCTGTTTGCATTGGCGGAATGGCTGACGGCAGCACGCTGAGCGCGTGCGTCTCGGCCTGGGCGCGATGGTGCTCAAGTACACTTGAAGTAGAGCCACCATGTCCGGAACCCTTCATAAAATCCGCACGACTCTCGAAATGATCAAGTGGGAGCACTCGATTTTTGCGCTGCCGTTTGCGCTGACCGCTGTACTGCTCGCGGCCAATGGTCTGCCCGCATGGCGTACCGTTGCGCTGGTCCTGGTGGCGATGGTCTCAGCACGTTCCTGCGCCATGGCATTTAATCGCTGGGCCGATGCGGATCTCGATGCGGCCAATCCGCGCACCAGCAATCGGGCCATTCCCGCTGGTCTGCTGTCGAAACAATTCGTGCTGGGATTTACGATTGTCGCCGGGCTGGTGTTTGTATGCGCGGCGGCGGCGCTCAACCGGCTCACGCTTTATTTGTCTCCGGTGGTGCTGTCGGTACTGCTTGGCTATAGCTACATGAAGCGTCTCACGCGCTGGTCGCACCTTGTGCTTGGACTTGCGCTGGGTTTGGCTCCGTCGGCGGCGTGGATTGCGGTGCGCGGCAGTCTTGACCCGCGCATTCTTGTGCTGACAGCAGCGGTGACGCTGTGGGTGGGCGGTTTCGATGTGCTCTACGCCTGCCAGGATTTCGAACATGATCGTACGGTCGGGCTATACAGCCTGCCACAGGCGATGGGGATTACGGCGGCGTTTTGGGTTGCGCGCCTGATGCACCTGGCCATGCTCGGGCTGCTGGTCTGGTTCGGACTGCTGTTCCACTTCAGCGTGGCCGGCTGGCTCGGCGTTGCCTCCGTGGCGCTGTTGCTGGCTTATGAGCACTCGATCGTGTCGCCGCGCGACTTGCGCAGGCTGAACGCCGCATTCTTTACCATGAACGGCGTCATCGCGATGGTGTTCCTCGCCTTTGTCGCTGTCGATCTCTGGTTGAGAAGTTGAACCACTGTAGTATGGTGCGTGGGCACAAAACCGCTAATCAACACTGGACAGGAGCGACTCGCGTCCGCATGAAAATCGCTATTCAAGGAGAACCCGGCTCATTCAGCCACGAAGCGGCATTGAAGCTGGTGTCGGGCGCGGAAATTGTTCCATGCGCTCTTTCGGCGGATGTGTTTGCCGCGCTGACTGAAGGCAAGGTGGACGCCGCGGTCATTCCCATTGAGAACAGCCTGGCCGGTTCCGTGCTGGAGCACTTTGACCTGCTGCTGGCGCACGACGTAAAGGTTGATCGCGAGACGCTGATCCGCATCCGGCATAACCTGATCGTGATTCGCGGCGCAGACATCAGCGAAGTTGATCGAGTGTATTCGCATCCCGTGGCACTGGCGCAGTGCCGGCGCTTTCTGGCCGAGCATCGTGCCATGCGCCCCACTGCGTTTTACGATACGGCCGGCAGTGTGAAGCATATCGTGGAGCAGCACGATCGGCGCGCGGCCGCCATCGCCAGCGAGGCGGCAGCGAAATATTTCGGCGCGCAGATTCTTCAAGCCGACATTGAGGACAACCCGGAGAACTATACGCGATTCTTCCTGGTGCGACGCGGGCCCGATTCGCAGGCCGATCCTGATGCGAACAAGATCAGCCTTGCCTTCTCAGTGGAAAACCGTCCGGGGTCTCTAGTGGCGGTGCTCAACGAACTTGCCGCGCTGGGAACCAACCTGACCAAAATTGAATCGCGCCCCGTACATGGCAAGCCATGGGAGTACATCTTCTATGTGGATTGCCAGATCCGGTCGAGCGAGGAATCGTCACTCGCACTCGATGCGCTGAACCGCCATTGCGCGATGGTGAAGGAACTGGGCCGCTATAAAGAAGCGGTGATGTAGCGCCGGCCATTTGAATCTTCAGTCAAAACAAGAGGGGGGACAGGCCACGGCCCGTCCCCCTCTCGCTGCTGCAAAGAACAAAAATTTCAGAAGTGATATGCAAAGCCGATGGCGGGGTTGCTGATGTTGTACCAGCGGTTGGTGCTTAGCTGGGACAGGCCGAAGGTGGGGACCTTGGTCACCAGTCCGCGATATTCCACGCGGATATCGAAACTGGGGCTGACTTCATAAGCAAATCCAGCGCCGTAGAGCGCGCCAACCGTTGTCTGCTGCTTGACGTCGACGGTGGTGGTGCCGGAGTTGCGGATCGGCAGAAAGATGAGGGCCGCCGGGCCGCCTTCGACAAATGGATTGAAGTTTTTGAAAACGAAGGAGCGAACAAAAGCGGCGGAGATTTCCTGCGTCCGGGTCAGCACCTTGTAATGGTTTGGGTTCACATAGTAGCCAATGCTGTTCTGATAGGTCATGCCGTAGTTTGCTTCGAGCGCATTCGACGGGGTAAGCATAAAGCGGTAGCTGAGCAAGCCGCCATATGCCGGGGTGGAATTTACTTGAACGGTTGTGGAGGAAGCCTTGAACGGCTCAATCAGTGCCGTTCCGCTAAGGCTAATGTCCTGACGGCTTTCCTGTGCACGGCCTGCGGCCACACCTACGGCCAGCAGTAAAGCTATTAAAGCGATCTTCTTCATTCGATCCTGATCCTCACGACTGCACAACCGTCCGGCTGGCAACAAGCTTTGGCAATTCCGGCGCGCCGATTCCTCCGGGCCCCGCTCTCAGCATTGTAAATGGCCTGAGCGGGTTCAAAGGGTTTCAACGTCAACGGAATCTTCAGTTGGTGTTTAGACGCATTTCCGCACAATCGGGCACCGACGTCAAGCATGTCTCTCCACTTGAAAGTAGAACGGAGGCCCGTTGCGCCGGGCTAGCTCTTTGAGCGTGTGCAGGAAGGCTTTGCCGGCATAAGAAAGCGTGGCCTGGCGGCGATGCGCCAGTCGCAAAACGCGTCGAATGTCGAGTTCATCCACAAAGACGCGAACCAGGTCGCCGGTTTCCAGTTCGCGGGCCACCGCCAGGTGCGGTACCAGAGCCACGCCGTTGCCCATCGCGACAAAACGCTTGATGGCCTCGATGGTCGGCAGTTCGATGCCCATATTGAGCGGCGTGCGGTAGTGTTGGAATGCTTCAATAACCTTGCGGCGCAGTGGCGAGGTGACATTGTGAGCCACAAAAAGCTCGCTGCCGAGATCATTGATCGAAACCCGTTCGACGGAAGCAAGAGGATGATTGGGACTCACGATGAAGGCGAGGCTGTCACCATAAACAGCAATGGTGCGGAACTGCGCCGGATCGGGCTTGAACGAGACGACGCCCAATTCGAAAGTGCGCAGATTCAGCTCCTCCGGCACGCGCGAGGCCAGCGTGCGGTGTACCGTCACATTCACATGCGGAAATTCGCGGCGAAAGGCATCAATGGCCGGCAGCAGGTACATGCAGGTGTATTCGTTGGCCGCCAGTTGCAGGTGTCCGCGTTCCAGGCTCTTCAACTCGCCGAGCGCGCTGGAGGCCTCGCGTCGCAGCGCCAGCAGCCGTTGTGCATAGTCGCGTAGCAGGGTTCCGGCGGCGGTAAGCGAGCCGTCGCGCGCAGCGCGATCAAACAGCGACTCGCCCACTGATTCCTCAAGCTTGCGGATGACCTGGCTGATGGCGGGCTGAGTGCGATGCATGCGCACAGCAGCGCGCGAAAAACTGCGCTCCTCGGCGACGGCAAGAAATGTTTCAAGCTGGTTAAGTTCCATGGATTACTCCTGCAGGTCAGCAAATCAGCGAGTCAGGAGGTCAGCTGCGGCAACACTCGTCTGGTCCTTTGCTGCCGTGTCAGCTCTGATAAGTCGCTGACTTGCTTGAACCTGTGCATTTTCATTATAAGAAAGATTTATCGAGTCCACAAAAATAATAACTTTGCGTTATATGCGTCCCATGCGAGACACTGGAACAGTCAGAGAAGGGCTTTCCCACTGACAGGCGAGTTCATGACTCAAAAACATGTAGTATTCTTCGACACCACCCTGCGGGATGGCGAGCAGTCGCCAGGCTGCAGCATGACGACGCAGGAAAAGCTGACCATGGCCCACGCGCTTGAGGACTTGGGCGTGGACATCATCGAAGCCGGCTTTGCCATGGCCTCCGAGGGCGATTTTGCGGCCATTGCCACCATTACGCAGGCCGTTCGCAAGCCGCGCATTGCGTCACTTGCGCGCGCCAAGACTGAGGACATTGAGATGGCGGCCCGGGCCCTGCAGTTTGCCGACCGCGCCCGCATCCACGTGTTTCTTGCGTCGAGCGACCTGCACCTCGAATACAAACTCAAGATGAGCCGCGCCGAAGCGCTCGAGACCTGCGGTGAGTCAGTGCGGCTGGCGCGTTCGCTGGCTGACGATGTGGAATTTTCGCCTGAGGACGCCACCCGTTCTGATCGTGACTTTCTGGTCGAGATGGTGCGCGTTGCTGTCGAGGCAGGCGCAACCACCATCAACATGCCGGACACGGTGGGCTACACCACTCCTGAAGAGTACGCAAAGATGTTTCGCGATGTGCGCGAACGCATTTCCGCCATTGACGCGCAGGGGATCGTGCTTTCATCGCACTGCCACGACGACCTCGGCCTGGCTGTGGCGAACTCGCTGGCCGCCATTGACGCTGGCGCTCGGCAGGTGGAGTGCACCATCAACGGCATCGGCGAGCGTGCGGGTAACGCGGCGCTGGAGGAGATTGCCGCGGCGCTCTATGTGCGGCACGATCGCTACGGCGTGGATTCGTCCATCAAGCTCGACCAGCTTTACCCCACCAGCGAAGTGCTCGGCAACCTGATCACGTTCAAGCCGTCGCCGAACAAGGCGGTAGTCGGAGCGAACGCGTTCGCACATGAGTCGGGCATTCACCAGCACGGCATGCTGGCCAACCCGCTGTGCTACGAAATCATGACGCCGCAACTTGTGGGCGTGGCCAGGACGCACCTGGTTCTCGGCAAGCACTCTGGCCGCGCTGCGCTGCGCCATCGGCTTGAGCAGCTTGGATACACGCTCACGCGCGATGAGTTGCAGCACGTGTATTACCGCTTTGTTGCGTTGGCCGATCGCAAGAAGAATATCTACGATCAGGATCTTGTCGGGCTGCTGCCCGATCAGATTCGTGAACGGAAACAAGAGCCGGTAGCCGAGCTGGATTGAAACTCTCGTCAGCAGTCGATGCGATGACGCGCGAATGTCTTGTGTCCGGCTGCGCAGTTAACTGACCACTGTTCACTGATCACTTTCTACTGAGGAAGCAATGAAGCTCAAGATTCTGGTTACAGCCGGAGACGGCATCGGTCCCGAAGTCACCAATGAAGCGGTTGCGGTATTGAAGCAGATTGCCGCCCAGGGCGGCCACGATTTTTCCTTTCATGAGAAGCGTATTGGCGGCGTTGCCATTGTGCAGGACGGCACGCCACTTCCGAAAGACACGCTGGATGCGGCGCTCAACTCCGATGCGGTTCTGCTCGGTGCAGTGGGCGGCAACGAATTCAATTCGATGCCTCCGGACAAGCGGCCCGAAGCCGGACTGCTTGCCATTCGCTCCGCGCTCGGCGGATTCGCCAACCTCCGGCCCGCATTCGCCTTCAAGGAGCTTGCGGTCAACAGCCCGCTGCGGCCGGAGATTATTGACGGCGCCGACATTCTGTTTGTGCGCGAGTTGCTGGGCGGACTCTATTTCGGCCAGCCGCGCGAGTGGAACAAGGAAAAAGGCGAGTCCTGGAACACCATGCGCTACACGCGTGACGAAGTGGCCCGCGTGGCGCGCATCGCATTCAAGCTGGCCCAGAAGCGCCGCAAGAAGTTGACCAGCGTGGATAAGGCCAACGTGCTTGAGGTTTCGCAACTGTGGCGCGCAACGGTGATTGAAGTTGCTGCGGAATTTCCTGATGTGACATTGGAACACCAGTATGTGGACGCGATGGCGATGCACCTGATGAACCAGCCGCGTAATTATGACGTGGTGCTCACGGAGAATTTGTTCGGCGACATCCTGAGCGATGAGTCGGCAGTGATCACCGGTTCGCTGGGCATGCTGCCCTCAGCCACCATTGGTGGCAAGGTAAATCTGTACGAGCCGGTCCACGGTTCCGCGCCTGACATCGCGGGTAAGGGGCTCGCCAATCCGCTCGGCGCGATTCTTACCGGAGCGTTGATTCTGCGCCACTCCGGCGGGCTTGAGGCTGAAGCAGCAGCAATCGAAGCCGCAGTGCGCAAGGTACTGGAGCAGGGCTTCCGCACCACTGACCTGGCGCGCGGCAACAAGGAAGGCCTGACCGTACTCTCGACAAAGGAGATGGGCGCGAAGATTAGAGAAACGGTGAAAGAGCAGTTATTAGCTGTTAGCCGTTAGCTTTTAGCTCAATGTGCCGAAACGAGTAGCATGCGCAAATTCGAAAAAGTTGGCAAGACTTTTTCGAGGAGTAAGACCAAGCTAATAGCTATTAGCTAAGAGCTAACAGCTGCAATCAGGAGCTTCATGGATATCGAATCCGAAGACGTTATTTGAAAAGGTATGGGAGCAGCACGTTGTGGTTGAGCCGAAGGGCGAGCCCACACTGCTGTACATCGACCTGCAATTGCTGCACGAGGTCACTTCGCCGCAGGCGTTCGAAGGATTGCGGCTTGCCGGACGCAAGGTGCGCAGGCCCGATCGCTCGATCGCCACGGTGGATCACAACGTGCCCACGACGCTTGAGGGGCGGCTGAATATTGTCGATCAGATCGCGGCCAAGCAGATCTCCACGCTGCGCCACAACTGCGCCGACTTCGGCATTGAGCTTTACGATGTGGATTCGCGCCAGCAGGGAATTGTGCACGTCATTGGACCGGAGCTGGGCATCACCAAGCCGGGCATGACTATCGTTTGCGGCGACTCGCACACCTCGACGCACGGCGCATTCGGCGCGCTTGCTTTCGGCATCGGCACCAGCGAAGTGGAGCATGTGCTGGCCACGCAGACGCTGCCGCAATCAAATCCGCAGACCTTCCGCATTTCGGTGGAAGGCGAGCTGCCGCAGGGCGTGACCGCGAAAGACGTGATTCTGGCCATCATTGGCAAGATCGGCACCGACGGCGCAACCGGCTGCGTGATTGAGTATGCAGGCTCGGCCATTCGTTCACTCTCGATGGAAGGCCGCATGACCGTCTGCAATATGAGCATCGAAGCCGGCGCACGCGCGGGCATGATCGCTCCTGACGAGACGACGTTCGCGTACTTGAAGGGCCGCCAATTCTCGCCCAAGGGCGAGGCGTGGGACAAGGCTGTTGCCGAGTGGAGCAAGCTTCCTTCCGATCCTGGCGCTAAGTTCGATCGCGAACTGGTGATCGATGCCACCACGCTGGTTCCTTATGTGAGTTGGGGAACGAGCCCGGGCATGGTTGCGCCGGTCACGGCGAACGTTCCTGACCCGGCGAGCGCCGCAACGGAAATCGATCGCAAGTCGTTCGAGCGTGCGCTTGAGTATATGGATCTGAAGGCCGGCACGCCACTGGCCGAGATCGCAATTGATCGCGTGTTTATCGGCTCATGCACAAACGGTCGCATCGAGGACCTGCGCGCTGCAGCACGCATCGCCGCCGGCCGCAAGGTGGCGAGCCGCGTGAGCGCGATGGTGGTTCCCGGGTCGCAGCAGGTGAAGGCGCAGGCCGAGCAGGAAGGATTGGATCGCATCTTCCGCGAAGCTGGTTTCGACTGGCGCGAGCCCGGCTGCTCAATGTGCCTGGGCATGAACCCCGACATTCTTTCGCCGGGCGAACGCTGCGCTTCAACCAGCAACCGCAACTTTGAAGGTCGCCAGGGGCGCGGCGGACGCACGCACCTGGTTTCGCCGGAGATGGCCGCTGCGGCCGCAATCGCAGGACATTTTGTGGATATACGCACGTGGCCAGCATACGAATCTGCCCGCGTGGAGGTGACAGCTTAATGGAACCGTTTCGTACTCTCAAATCATTGGCAATGCCTCTGGACCGCACCAACGTTGATACGGACCAGATTATTCCCAAGCAGTTTTTGAAGCGCATTGAGCGCACCGGCTACGGTGATTTCCTGTTTTTCGACTGGCGGCAGACGCCCGCCGGCGAGCCCGATTGCGGATTTTGTGTTGAATGACCCGCGGTACAAGGGCGCGCAGATTCTGGTTGCGGGAAAGAACTTCGGCTGCGGATCGAGCCGTGAACATGCGGCGTGGGCGCTCTCCGACTTCGGATTCCGCGCAGTGATTGCGCCAACGTTTGCTGACATCTTCTTTTCGAACGCAGGCAAGAACGGTATTGTGCTGGTCAAGCTGAGCGAGGAACAGGTGGACGAACTGCTGAAGAACGCCAGCACGATTCCGAACTATCAACTCACAGTTTCTCTCGAAGCGCAGACAGTAACGGATGGCCGCGGATTCAATGCAACCTTCGAGTTCGATCCTTTCCGCAAGTTCTGCCTGCTTGAGGGGCTGGACGATATCGGATTGACTCTGCGTCACGCGGCAGAGCTGGACAAGTTTGAAAAGCAGCACGATGCGGCGAATTGGTTGAAGGCGAAGTAAAACAGCAGCTTTTAGCTGCTAGCTTCTAGCCACTAGCTTTTCGTGCAGATGCAGGCTGTAGTGCGAACTAATTGAAATTGATGACGGTGGAACTGAAAGAACTTTAGTGGCAGCACAGACAAGCTAGGAGCTAGTAGCTAAAAGCTAGAGGCTAGCGAACAAAGTGAGCTAAATGACCATCGAAGGAAAACGCCAGAGTATCCCGTTGACTGAGGGCCCCAGCCGTGCCGCCGCGCGTTCTTATCTCCGCGGAGCCGGCTATGCAAAGGAAGATCTGCACAAGCCGATCATCGGCATTGCCAATACGTGGACCGAGATTGGTACCTGCAATGTGCATCTGCGCGAAGTGGCCGAGGCATTGAAAGAAGGTATTCGCGAGGCCGGCGGCACGCCGATGGAGTTCAACACCGTCACCATCTCCGACGGCATCACAATGGGCACGCAAGGCATGAAGGCTTCGCTGGTTTCGCGCGAAGTGATCGCCGACTCGATTGAACTCGTCGCCCGCGGAAATCTTTTTGATGGCCTGGTGGGCATTGGCGGCTGCGACAAGAACATGCCCGGCATCATCATGGCGCTCTGCCGCCTCGACATTCCGGGCATGATGCTCTACGGCGGCTCCATCGCTCCGGGCAAGTTGAACGGCGTCGACATCACGATTCAGAACGTGTTTGAAGGCATCGGCTCGTTTGCAGACGGGCGTATCAACGAAGATCAGCTCGAAGCGCTGGAGGCGAATGCCTGTCCGGGCGCTGGCGCGTGCGGCGGGCAGTTTACCGCCAACACCATGGCTATGAGCGCCGAGATCATGGGTATCTCGCCGATTCAACTTTCAGGCGTTCCCGCGACCGCAAAAGACAAGTACGCCGCAACGCGCGAAGCCGGCCGCATCCTGATGGATGCTGTGCGCGCCAATCGTCGCCCCTCGCAGATCATCACTCGGAAATCGATTGAGAACACGATTGCCAGCGTGGCCGCCAGCGGCGGTTCCACCAACGCGGTTCTGCACCTGTTGGCCATCGCGCGCGAAATGGGCATCGAGCTTTCAATTGACGATTTCGACATCATCAGCAAACACACGCCATTTATCTGCGACCTGACGCCCGCGGGCAAGTACGTTGCCTCCGACTACCAGGCCGCGGGCGGTTCGCGTCTGCTGGCCAAGCGCATGATCGACGCGGGATTCGCAGATGGATCGACGCTGACCATCAGCGGCAAAACGCTGGCCGAAGAAGCCGCGCTTGCGCAGGAGACCCCGGGCCAGGTGGTGATCCATACGTTTGACAAGCCCATCAAGCCGAACGGCGGACTCGTAATTTTGAAGGGCAACCTTGCGCCGGAAGGTTGCGTGATGAAGATCGCGGCAGCCGGACGCTACGAGCATCGCGGACCAGCGCGTGTATTCGATTGCGAAGAGGACTGCTTCAAGGCGGTGCAGTCCGGGGGCATCAAGCCCGGCGATGTGGTCGTGATCCGCTATGAAGGGCCGAAGGGTGGCCCGGGCATGCGCGAGATGCTTCAGGTAACTGCGGCGATCAGCGGCATGCCCGAACTGAGCTCAACGGTTGCGTTGCTTACCGACGGCCGCTTCAGCGGCGCGACGCGCGGCTTTACCGCGGGCCACGTGGCTCCTGAAGCTTTCGTCGGCGGACCGATTGCCGCTGTGCGCGAAGGCGACATCATCCACTTCGACATCGCCAACCGCAAGCTGAATGTTGAAATCAGCGATGCGGAAATGGCCGCACGGCTCAAGGATTTTGAAGCTCCCGCATTGCGCTGGCCCAAGGGCGTGTTCCGCAAATATGTTGACCGTGTCAGCTCCGCCTCACTGGGAGCGACGACGTAAAGACAGTTCTCAGCTTTCAGCTGCCAGCTAGTGATTGCAACGGCCAGGTGAGTTACACCACTTGGCAAATTCGAAAGCTAAAACGAAGTACCCGGCACCACCGAAGAACAAGCTGAAAGCTGAGAGCTGACGGCTGACAGCCAATAAGGAGTCATATATGGGGACTAAACCAAACGCGAACGCAACAACGGCATCGGACCAAAACGCTCATCTGACCACGCCTACTCGCCTGACGGGCGCTGAGATTCTGTGGGCCACGCTAGTAGGCGAGGGCGTTACGGACGTATTCGGATATCCGGGCGGCGCCATTCTGCCTGCTTACGATGCGCTTCGCAAGTTCCCCATTCATCACGTACTCGTACGCCACGAGCAGGGCGCCGCGCACATGGCCGACGGCTTCGCGCGCGCATCGGGCAAGGTAGGCGTGTGCGTCGCCACCAGCGGCCCTGGCGCTACCAATCTAATTACCGGCATTGCCACGGCGATGCTGGATTCCATTCCGATGGTCTGCATCACGGGCAACGTTTCCAGCAAGGTGCTCGGCACCGATGCGTTCCAGGAAGTGGACATCACCGGCATTACGCTGCCCGTGACCAAGCACAACTTTCTTGTGAGCCGCACCGAGGATCTAGCCAAGGCGCTGCGTGAAGCATTCCAGATCGCCAAGTCCGGCCGACCCGGGCCCGTGCTCGTTGACATTACCAAGGACGCACAGCAGGGGACTGCGATTTTCGATTTTGAAGCGGCCAAGCCCAAGCCGTATCGTCCGCACCCGATGTTGTGTGTGGAAGACGAAGGTCTGGCGCAGGCGGCAGAACTCATTCGCAATGCCAAGCGTCCGGTGATCCTCGCCGGCCACGGTGTTATCGAGTCGTGCGCCATGGAGCAGATACAGACGCTGGCTGAGCGCGCGCAGATTCCCGTTGCGCTCACGTTGCTGGGACTCGGCGGCTTCCCTGCATCGCATCCGCTCAACCTTGGCATGATGGGCATGCACGGCGAAGCATGGGTGAACCACGCAATTCAGGAAGCCGATCTGCTGATCGCCTGCGGCATGCGCTTTGACGATCGCGTGACCGGAACGACGGCAACCTATGCGCTGAAGGCGAAGAAGATTCACATTGAAGTAGATCCGTCTGAAATCAACAAGAACATCAAAGTAGATGTTGCACTGGTCGGTGATTTGCGCGAAGTGCTGGAGAAATTGCTACCGCGCATTGGCGGTCGCGACGGTTCGGCTTGGACCAAGACCATCGAAGGCAGCAAGGGCGCAGTCGCCGTACACGACATCAAGAACCTGCCTGATTCGGGCCATTTGTATGCAGCTCACGTGATGCACGATCTGTGGCGCATCACCGGTGGCAACGCCATTGTGGCCACCGACGTAGGCCAGCACCAGATGTGGGAAGCGCAGTACTTCCATCACGAGCATCCGCGCACGCTGGTCACCTCAGGTGGCCTGGGCACCATGGGATACGCGCTTCCCGCGGCCATCGGCGCCAAGGTTGCGTGCAAGGACAAAGAAGTCTGGGTCATCGCCGGCGACGGCGGTTTCCAGATGACCGCGGCGGAGCTTGCCACCATCGTTCAGGAAAAGCTCAAGATCAACATCGCCATCATCAACAACGGCTACCTGGGCATGGTACGTCAGTGGCAGGAGTTCTTCTACGAGAGCAACTACGAGGCCACGCCGCTGGTGAGCCCCGACTTTGTAAAGCTGGCCGATGCGCATGGCATTCCGGGACGCGCCGTTCGCACCCGTGCTGAAGTGGCTGCGGCTGTTGAAGAAGCCCGCTCAAGCAATGGTCCGTTCCTGCTCAACTTCATGGTCGAGAAGGAAGACTCGGTATATCCAATGATTCCTGCCGGCAGCGCGCTGCACGAAATGATCCGCCGGCCCGACCGCGACCCGCTCGAAGAAAGAGCGGACGACAAGTAAGAAACAGCTTTTAGCTGCTAGCTTTTAGCTCTTAGCTGCGATGTGCAGCAATGAGCCGAATCGGTCTCTACATGTTTTCTGCAATCGCTCATACTCCTGCTCTGGGTTCGAGTGCATGGAAGCTGGAATACCGCTGGAAAAGCTAATAGCTAAAGGCTAAAAGCTAGGAGCTTGCCTTTATGCTGCATACGTTCGTTGCTTACGTTGAAGATTTGCCGGGCGTGCTTACGCGCGTGGCATCGCTGTTTCGCCGTCTTAACATCAACATCAACTCGCTGACGGTTGGCCGCAGCGAGCGGGCGGGGCTGTCGCGCCTTACGCTGGTATGCGAGGCATCTGGCGAAGCGGGCCACCGCATTCGCGCCAGCCTGTTTAAACTTGAAAATGTTGTCGACGTTGACGACATTGCCCAGGCGCCTGCGGTCACGCGCGAACTAGCGCTCATCAAGGTTGCCGCAACGCCACAAACTCGCTCGCATATATTCGATCTGGTTGAAGTCTTTCGCGCGCGCATTGTCGATCTAACTTCGGAGTCGCTGATGATCGAAATGACCGGCGTGGAAAGCAAGATTGAAGGCCTGATCGAAGTGCTGCGCGAAGACGAAGGCCGCATTCTTGAAATCTGCCGCAGCGGCAAAATGACCATGCGCCGCGGCCACCACACCAGCGGGGTGCTGCGTGCGATGGGTGCAGGCGCAGATGCAGAAGTTGAGCAGGCCATCGAAACTACTGAAGACGACGCGGCTGCGAAATCGAAGTAACAGGATTCACGGTCGACCCCAACTGATTTGAACCAAACCTAACCGCGCAAGCAAAAAGGAAAACAAGAGAAATCATGGCCAAGACTTACTACGATCACGACGCTGACCTCTCCCTGATCCAGGCGAAAAAGGTAGCGATCATCGGATACGGCTCTCAGGGGCATGCCCATGCTCTTAACCTTAAGGACTCTGGTGTTCAGGTAAAAGTTGGCCTGTCCGCAACTTCCAAGTCCATTGCCAAGGCGCAGAAGGCGGGCCTTGAAGTGGACACGGTTGCCAACGCAACCAAGTGGGCCGATGTGGTCATGATGCTTGTTCCCGATCAAACCCAGGCCAAGCTGTATGCCGAGGAAGTCGGGCCGAACCTGGCCGCAGGCAAGCTGCTCATGTTTGCGCACGGCTTCAACATTCACTTCAAGACCATTCTTCCGGCTCCGGGCATTGACGTAGGCATGGCTGCTCCCAAGGCGCCGGGCCATCGCGTGCGCGAAGTCTTCACCGAAGGCGGCGGCGTGCCCGGACTCATCGCAGTTCACCAGGACGCAACCGGCAACGCTCACCCGCTGTGCCTCAGCTACCTGAAGGGCATCGGCTGCACACGCGCCGGAGTGCTTGAGACCACGTTCAAGGAAGAGACCGAGACTGATCTCTTTGGCGAGCAGGCGGTTCTTTGCGGCGGCGTCAGCGCGCTCATCAAGGCGGGATACGAAACGCTGGTCGAAGCCGGCTATCAGCCGGAGAGTGCGTACTTTGAAGTTCTGCACGAGCTCAAGCTGATCGTCGACCTGATCTATCGCGGCGGCCTGGCCTACATGCGCTACTCCATTTCCGACACCGCCGAGTGGGGCGACTATGTCTCCGGCCCGCGCGTCATTAACGAGCAAAGCAAGAAGGCGATGAAGGAGATTCTGACGGAAATTCAAAACGGAGCCTTCGCCAAGCGCTTCCTCGCCGACCAGAACTCCGGCCGCAAGGAATTCCAGGCGTTCCGCGATGCCGAAGCCAAACACCCCATCGAGATTGTCGGCAAGAAGCTGCGCGCAGCCATGCCGTTCCTCGATCCGGTAACCGTGGAAGAAGTGGCCAAAAACAGATAAGTTGCGCCCTGGGAGAAACGCCGGCCGGCTTTATTGCCGTCCGGCGTTTCTGTTTGCGGCCTCTGCTGTTGTCATGAGGGATACGACGGCCAAATTTTCACTGCCGGCGTGCCTGCCTCCGGATAGATAAAAGAGAAGGATTAAACGCGGAATCGAACCGCAACCCGCAAGGCTTTGCCTTGTAGAATCGAGCTATATCCCGCCCTTTATCCGGCATGGAGGCAACTTGCTTTACTGGCTGCTGTACGTAAAACTGTTTCCCTTCTTCCATCCCTTCCGGATCTTCCGCTATCTCACTTTTCGCACAGCCTTTGCTTCTTTGACCGCGCTCATGATCGCCCTGTTTATAGGGCCCTACGTCATACAGAAACTGCGCGAATTTCAGATCGGCCAGTACGTCCGGGAAGACGGGCCGCAGAGCCATCTCAAAAAGACCGGCACGCCGACCATGGGTGGAGTGCTCATCACGATTGCCATTCTTCTGCCGACCGTCCTGTGGTCCGATCCTGCCAATCCGTTGGTGTGGATCACGGTAGGTTCAACGTTCACCTTCGGCGCCATCGGATTTGCCGACGACTACATCAAGGTGGTCAAGCGCCGTAGCCTTGGACTTACGGCTCGCGCCAAGCTGATTTACCAGTGCATGGCCGCCGCGGGAGTGGCAATCACGCTGGTGATTCTATCGCAGTTCAAAATGTTTTCGACCCAGATGTCGGTGCCGTTCATCAAGAGCCTACGTCCCGCTATGCTGTGGCACTGGCCCACGACGGTTCCGCATCTTTACTTCCTCGCTTTTCTCCCGTTCGTCATAGCGGTCGTCCTGGTTCTGTTGGGCTCAACCAACGCCGTAAACCTCACCGACGGGCTTGACGGACTTGCTATCGGGTGCACCATTATCGCGGCCGGTGCGCTCACGGTGCTCACCTATGTAAGTGGCCACGTAGTGTTCGCCGACTACCTTGAACTGCAGCGCATGCCGCTTGTCGGCGAGTTGACCGTTTTTTGCGGGTCGATGGTTGGCGCGTCGATCGGTTTTCTCTGGTATAACGCCCATCCAGCCGAAATTTTTATGGGCGACGTAGGCTCGCTTGCGCTCGGCGGGGCTATTGGCACCATCGCCATCATCATCAGGCAGGAATTGCTGCTGCCCTTTATTGGCGGGGTGTTTGTTCTTGAAGCGCTCTCCGTCATCCTGCAGGTGGGCAGCTACAAACTGCGCAACGGGAAGCGTATCTTCAAGATGGCGCCGCTCCATCATCACTTCGAACAACTGGGCTGGAGCGAATCGAAGGTGATCGTCCGATTCTGGATCTTGGCGCTGGTGTTTGCACTGTTTGCACTTACTACTCTCAAACTGCGGTAGGCCCGCATGCAGCCGGCCCCTACGCGGTGCACAATAAAAGTACGCGCACGGTCCTAAGGACGAGATTCTTATGATGGAGCTCAAAGGCAAAAAAGTTCTGGTCGTTGGGCTGGGAAAGTCCGGCCTGGCGGCAGCCCTGTTTCTACGCCACAAGGGTGCGCAGGTCACCGTGAGTGACGTGCGCAGTGCAGAAGCGCTGGCCAAGGATATTCCGGCGCTGCTTGAAGAAGGCATAATGGTTGAGGCCGGCGGCCATGGCCTGCTTACGTTCCGGCGTCAGGATCTGATCGTTGTCAGCCCCGGCGTTCCACTCGACACGCCGGAGTTGATGCAAGTGAAAGGTTTCGGCCTGCCCATCATTGGCGAGGTGGAACTGGCCGCGCGCTTCCTTAAAGGAAGAATGCTGGCCATCACCGGCTCCAACGGAAAGACGACAACGACGGCATTGGTTGGCGAGATTCTTGAAAAAGGCGGCCTGCCTACGCTTGTTGGCGGCAACATCGGCGTACCTGTTATTGAACTCGTGGAGCAGAGCAACGACAGCACATGGTCCGTGCTCGAGATATCGAGCTTTCAGCTTGAAAGCACCATTGAATTCCATCCCAAGATCGCAGTCATCCTGAACATCACTCCCGACCACCTCGACCGGCACGGCACGTTTGAGAATTACGCTCGCGCCAAGGAACGCATCTTTGCGGCGATGGACGAGCATGACTGCGTGGTGCTGAACGCCGACAACGCACCCACGGCTGAAGCTGCCGCTCGCACTTCTGCAAGGACGTACTGGTTCTCGCTAGAGCATCCGGTTGACCAGGGCGCGTGGCTGCAGGAGGGCTCGTTGGTTTTCCGCGGCGCAACGGAAGGCGAGATTGAACCGATCATGCCGCTGAAAAGTATTCCGCTGAAGGGCGCGCACAATGTTGAAAACGTGCTGGCAGCGGTTGTTGCTGCGCGGCTCGCCGGTGTGCCTGCCGAGGCAATCCGGCGCGGGGTTGAGTCCTTCCAGGCAGTGGAGCACCGGCTGGAGTACGTCGCCACCGTGAATGGCGTAGATTTTTACAACGATTCCAAGGCCACCAATGTGGACGCGACAGCCAAGGCGGTGGCTGCCTTTTCCTCGGGCGTTCATCTCATCATGGGCGGCAAAGACAAGGGCTCGCCTTATACGATCCTCAACGACCTTTTGCGCGAACGCGTGCGCGCTGTCTACACCATCGGTTCGGCAGCGGCCAAAATCGAGTCGCAGTTGCGCGGAGTGGTTCCCATACTAGCGTGCGAAACGCTTGAAAAGGCAGTGAGCGAGGCCGCTACGGCTGCGCATCCCGGCGAGGTGGTGCTGTTGGCGCCCGCCTGCTCCAGCTTTGATCAGTTTGAAAGTTACGAACACCGCGGCCGCGTTTTCAAGGAACTCGTCGGCGAACGGCGAGGATGGAAGACATGGCAGCACGCATAGGCGTCGACAAGTGGTTGTTCTTCACCACGCTGCTGCTGGTCGTGGTGGGTCTGGCCATGGTGTTCTCCGCCTCGGCGGTTGTTGCTGAAGCAAAGTACCACTCTGAATTTACTGATGTGGGGCGGCAGGCGGGCTGGGCACTGGCGGGCGTGGCGGCCATGCTGGTCCTTATGAATATCGACTACAGCATCTACAAATCGCCGAAGTTCATTTACCCGGCGTTGAGCATCACCACTCTGCTGCTGGTCACGGTTTTCTTCATTCCCGGTTCGCACAACACCCATCGCTGGATTCGCTTCGGCGGTCACTTCACGTTTCAGCCATCGGAGATTGCCAAGCTGGTGCTGGTGCTGTTTCTGGCGTGGTTTCTGCACACGCGGCTTGATACCATGCGCGACTGGCGACACACGCTGCTGCGCGCCGCCGTGGTGCCGGTTGTCTTTATTCTGCTGATTGTGAAGCAGCCCGACCTCGGCACATCGATGGTTCTGGCCGGTGTAACGGCCATGCTGCTTTTGCTTGCCGGGATGGAGTGGCGGTATCTCTTCGGCGCGTTCTGTGCAGCGCTACCAGGCTTGGCCTTTTTGCTCCTCATGGTTCCGTGGCGCCGCGATCGCATGCTGGTGTTCCTCAATCCCAATTGCGATTCGAAGGATGCCGCAGGGGCCAGCTATCACGTGTGCCAATCGCTCATCGCGGTGGGCAGCGGCGGCTTTAGCGGGCGCGGATACATGGAAGGCATGCAAAAGCTTTTCTATCTTCCCGAAGCTCCAACGGATTTTATTTTCGCGAACATCGCCGAAGAGCTTGGCCTGATTGGCGCCCTCTGCATCGTCACGCTTTTTGTTGTTCTTGGCGTGCGAGGCTTCCGGACGGCGTTTCGCAGCCAGGACCCGTTCGGGCGGCTGGTCGCGTTCGGCATTACCTCCGCGATTCTGCTGCAGGCGTTTTTCAATATCAGCGTCGTGCTCTCGCTGGTGCCCACAAAAGGCATTCCGCTGCCGCTCATCTCATCCGGTGGCACGTCTCTCTTCTGCACGCTGGCCTCCATTGGAATTCTGCTCAACATTTCCAGAAAAGTTGACTAGCGAGCGCAACTCCAGGCGGCATAATTCGTCCTTCAATTAGCGTCTCGTCGCCTCAAGCCGGATGTGTGCTCGAATCTGGTAAGCTACCGCTGGTATAAAACCAGAAGGCAACTTCGAACGATATTAGTTGAAAATTTTTGATCTCCCGGAAAGGGCGTTCATTGTCGGATCTTCGCATTCTTATTGCAGGTGGAGGCACTGGCGGTCACATCATTCCTGCTCTAGCTGTCGCGCATGAGCTCCAAATCCGTCACCATGCCGACGTACTGTTTGTGGGCACCCCGCGCGGGCTTGAGATCCGCCTCGTGCCGGAAGCAGGTTTCCGGCTTCGCCTCATCACGGTGGGTCCGCTCAAGAATGTCTCGCTCCTCACGCGTCTCAAAACATTTATGCAACTGCCTGGCAGCATCAGCCAGTGCAAGCGGCTGATTCGCGAGTTCCAGCCCAACGCTGTTTTGGGTGTGGGTGGTTATGCTTCAGGCCCGGGTATGGCGGCGGCGCTGATGATGAAAATACCCACCATGGCGTTTGAGCCGAACGCTATGCCGGGTTTTGCCAATCGGCTGGTGGGCAAACGAGTGCAGGCAGCCGCCGTTAATTTTCCCGCGGCTAACAAATGGTTCAGGAACGCTGAAGTCACCGGCATTCCGGTGCGGCCCAGGTTCTTTCAGTTGGAACCGCCTTCGCGCACCGCTCCGCACCTGCTCATCTTTGGAGGCTCGCAGGGGGCGCGCATCTTCAATACGCATTTGCCAAAGATCATGGCTGCGCTGCTCGACGCGGTTCCCGGCCTGACCGTTCTGCATCAGTGCGGTGCGCGCCATCTTGAAGCGACGGAGGCTGCATATCAGGCCAGCTGCGCCGATTCGGAACGGTGGCAGGTTTGCGCCTTTCTTGACGACATGCCGGAGCGCTTCGCGAAAGCGCACCTGGTGCTCGCGCGCAGCGGCGCGTCAACTGTGGCAGAGCTTGCGGCCGCCGGAAAGCCCGCATTGCTGGTGCCCTTTGCGGCAGCAGCAGACCAGCACCAGCGCGCGAATGCTGAAGCAATGGTGGCTGCCGGAGCGGCCGTAATGCTGCAGGAGCGGGAACTGGATGAACCGGGCAAGTTGCTCAATGCGCTTTTGGAACTGCTGAAGGATCCTCAGCATTTGTCGGCAATGTCCACAGCGGCCCGTTCGCAGGCGCATCCTGAAGCAGCCGAGCGCATTGCCGATAGGCTTGCCGAACTGGCGCGGGTCAAGATCCAATAACGGGGAAGACTCAGCGCAAAAAGAAAGCCCGCCTGCCGAAGCAGACGGGCTTGTTCATTTTTGGTTGCGATTAGAGCATTTTCGATTCAAGTGTTAACAAAACCTTGGGTGCCGCATCCTTTGTGCGATCTTTGCACAAAGGGTGGGAGACCACAGATGTCCATCTAGACTGTAAGCATTAGCTCGAAAACGGTCTAGCGGTGTCCACCGCCGCCATGTGAGCCGCCACCGCCTCCGCCGTGGAATCCACCACCACCGCCACCGCCGTGGAAGCCCCCGCCACCGCCACCACCGTGGAAGCCACCGCCACCGCCAAAGCCACCTCCGCCGCCTACGCGGCCGCCACCGCCGAAGTCACCACCGGGACGTGCTCCGCCAACGCGACCACCGCCGCTGAAGCCGCGGTATCCGCCGCCATTAAAGACGCGAGCCGGGCCGTTGCCGTAACCGCCCCCCCGGCTGCCGCCCATATAAGCTGAACGACCACCATCCATGCGGCCTCCGCCAACCCGGCCACCGTAAGCACCACGGCCACCATAAGCGCCGCGATACCCGCGGTCGCCATAGCCACCCCGATAGCCGTCGCGGTATCCGCCGCGATAGCCGTATCCCCGGTTACCCCAGTAGCGTCCGCCATAATAGCCGGCGTGACCCCAGCCCCAGCCGTACCACGGGCCCGCGCCGATAAATATGCCGCTCGTGAACCACTGCGGCCCGTAGTAGCCGTAGGGTGCGCATGCGTAAGGATAATAAGGGTAGTAGCCCCAATCGCAGACCGGCGGGCCGTAGCCGTAATCGTCGTAGTCGTAGGGATCTGCCACGACCGCAGGTCCGACGCCAACACCTACCGAGACCTGGGCTTTTGCCACTTTGGCCATCGGCAGGGCCAGGAGCATTGCAAAGAAGACCAATCGGAACTTACGCATGACACCCTCCTCGTGCTGCCCGATCCGTTTGTTTCGGAGCCGGGAACCGGGAAAATCCCCGTTTTCAGTACCTTACCGGCCTTGGGTCGCTTTTCCCAATTGGCCCTACAATGTCAAACACGCTTTCGCCGTTTAGTTGCGGTATTTGTAAAGAATTCGTAAACACAGCAAGCAGAAAAGAAGTCTAATTCCATTCCCCAATCTGCGTCGAGCATTTCTCTTGGATGCTTCAGCGTGCAATAGGATAGCGCCGCGACCCAGCACTGCGAATGCGCCGGAATGCGCCGCCCAAAAAACGACGGCCCCTCCAATTGGGAGAGGCCGTTTTCCTTAAAGAATCAGCGCAAGTCAGCAGGGAACAGAGCTGCGATTACCTGCGGAAGCGATCATGGTCCCAATCCCCGTCGCGGTGGCGATCATCGCGATCATAACGACGGTCGCGATCGTAGTAGCGGCCTCGATCCCAGTCGCGGCCACGATAATAATCGTCGCGATCAAAGTGGCCCGTGTAGGCCCAGCGGCCCGGAGTCCAGTAGCCGTCATTATAGTAGCCGTCTACCCACGCATAACCGGGGCCCGGATAAGGTGCAGCGTAGGCTGCCGGCGCGCCGACGTAAATGCCAAACTGGGCTGCTTTCGCGCTCGTTGCTCCAAGGCCGGCCGCGCCAGCCAGGATTGCCGCTCCCAACATCATGCTCTTCATGCTCTTCATGCTTGCCATAACCCCTCCGTCCCTGCCGGCCAGTGTTGTGTTTGCCGGCCCGGCTCATTCCGCTCTGAGGCTTGGTTCTTGCTGCCTCCCGCGTGCCGGTTATGTCTTGTGCAAACACGGCTCCACGGAAAGGTTTCGGCGTCGCAGCAAAAATAGAGTTCCGCAACTTTTCGCAAAACCGGTGCTGCAACGTCTGACTTTTAAGGTCGAAAACTCCTTGTTTTCGCGCATTGCCGGACAGAGTCTCTGATGGCGAAAGGGGCTGCCACTCATCTCTGTTAACCTGATCATTCACCTTCCCATGTTTGCTACTTCGCAGCACGCGCACTTCATCGGTATCGGCGGAATCGGCATGAGCGGCATCGCTGAGATTCTGCTCAACCTGGGCATGAAAGTCTCGGGTTCCGATCTCCGTCGAAGTCCGGTGACAGATCGCCTGGCGCAACTTGGCGCAACCATCTACGAAGGCCACAGCGCAGCCAACGTCGCAGGAGCAACGGTCGTCGTCACCAGTTCTGCCGTGACCACCGGCAACCCTGAAGTGAAGGAAGCGCACGCCCGCAAAATTCCCGTCATCCAGCGCGCCGAGATGCTCGCCGAACTCATGCGTCTCAAATACGGCATAGCCATCGCCGGCATGCACGGCAAAACAACAACTACCTCCATGGTCGCCAGCGTGCTCAGCGCGGGCGGGCTCGATCCTACAGTCGTTGTCGGCGGTCGCGTGGATGCAATGGGCTCGAACGCGCGCCTTGGCACAACGCAGTACCTGGTGGCCGAAGCCGACGAAAGCGACCGCTCATTCCTCAAGCTCTCGCCCATTCTTGCCGTCATCACCAATCTCGACCGCGAGCACATGGATTGCTACAGCGACATGGAAGACGTGGAGCGTGCGTTTCTCGACTTCATGAATCGCGTTCCGTTCTACGGCGCGATCACGGCGTGCATCGACAATCCACTGCTCAAATGCATTCTGCCGCGCGCGCGTCGCCGCGTGTTTACTTACGGCGAATCACAGGACGCTGATTATCGGCTGACCTTTTTGCCGCCCAGTGAAGCTCTTGCCGGGGCGCAGCGTTTTGCACGCTTCGTGGTCAATACCGTAAATGGGCCGCTCGGTCCGTTTGAGCTGCACGTTCCCGGCCGGCATAACGTTCTCAACGCAACCGCCGCGGTGGCAATTGCGCGCCAGCTTGAGGTTCCGGCAGAGAAGATCGCCGAAGGGCTCAATCATTATCGTGGTGTCGACCGGCGCTTTCAGTGCAAAGGTGTTGTACGCGGCGTTACAGTTGTCGATGACTACGGCCATCATCCCACCGAGATACGCGCCACGCTTGCCGCTGCGCGCGAGTGCGGCCATTGCCACATTCATGTGATCTTTCAGCCGCACCGCTACACGCGCACAAAAGACCTGATGGAAGAATTCGGCGGCGCGTTCAAAGACGCCGATACTGTGACGATCCTGCCCATTTACGCGGCCAGCGAAGAACCCATCCCCGGCATCACCGCCGAGAATCTCGCCGCAAAAATCAGCGGCCCGCAGGTGCGGTACGTCCCGGATTTTCCAGCGGCGATTGCGGCGGTAGCTGCGCAGGCCGCCGACGGCGATCTGGTGATGACGCTGGGCGCCGGAAGCGTGAGCCAACTCGGTCCGCAGATTCTGAGTGCGCTCGAGAGAGCGTAGCCGTTTTCCCTCATTCCCGCGCCCGTAACCTCACGGATTCCCCTCTTTTTTTGGCCGGAATTGTACAAGCAACCCCCAGCTATAGTGAAATCTGGCGACTCTCTCGCTTCGTGCTCAGGCGTGAAGAATCAAAGTGACACCACATCCCGGCCCCTGATCTGGGAAGATGATGCGCCCGCGGGATCCCGCTTTCGGCGCATGCAGCAAGGTGTGCCCCGAACAGGCCGCGCATTGCCCGGCATGCCACTCGAAATGGAAGATCCCGACGGCGACGATCTCCCGCGCTCAAAGTGGGGCAAAAAAGGTGAGGGAAGCGGGCGCTGGTGGTGGCCCGCCGGCACCGTGGGACGTGTGTTTGTCGGCCTGGGCGCGATGATCGTTTTGGCTGTGCTGATCACGGCAGGCAATGTTTTTAAAACTTATCTGCAGCGCGACGGGCGTTTCCGTATCGCCGGCGCCAGCCAGATCCAGGCTGTGGGAATCACAGAAGTCACACGCGCGCAGTTGCTCCCCGTGTTCGGCGAAGACATTGGACGCAATGTTTTCTTCGTACCGCTGAATGTGCGACGCAAGGAACTGGAAGCGATTCCGTGGATTCAGCAGGCCACGGTCATGCGTGTGCTGCCTGACCACATTCGTGTCGATATCGTCGAGCGCAAGCCAGTCGCCTTTACAAGGCACGGCCAGCAGATCGGACTTGTCGATGCAAGCGGCGTGCTGCTCGAGATGGCTCCGTCCGCGATGGCCGCGCATCATTATTCGTTCCCCGTTCTCACCGGCATTGACGCGGGCGACAAGCTTGCATCGCGCCAGGCGCGCATGGCTGTGTATCAGCGCATGATGAGCGAGCTTGACGGCAACGGGAAGCGCAACTCCGAACAGCTCTCTGAAATCGACCTGACCGATCCTGAAGATGCACGCGTGCTGATGCCGGAGCAAGGCGCCGACATCCTCGCTCACTTCGGCGAGGAACACTTCTTCGAGCGTTTTCAGCGCTACAAGGACCATATCGCCGAGTGGCGCCAGCAATATCCAAATCTGGCCGCAGTCGATCTGCGTTACGAGCACCAGGTGGTGCTTCAGATGGCCTCGGGAGCCAGCCATGCGCAAGCCAATCCTGACGATCCAGGTGCGAAGGCTCCGACGGTCGTGAAGCCGGCAGACGCGCCTGCCAGCGCCGCCAAGCCGAAGCCATCGGCCAAGGCCTTATCGAATAACAAGGCCGGCTACGAAAAGAGCGCCCATGAAAAGAGCAAGACCAGGGCCAGCGAAAAAACCTCGCCGAAGGGATCTACACGAGCAAAGTCGAACGCATCCAAATCTAAAGGCTCAGTGTCAAAGACTGCTGCATCGAAGGCTGCGGCAGACAAGAAACACGCCGCTGGTAAGACGGTCGCGCAAGACAAGGTAAGCACGCGCGGCAAGACTTCTGCTTCCAGCAAGACAGCTGCACAAAACAAGGCAAAACTGAGAACATCATCCGTAGCGCGCCCGACGGCCGCAGAAGGCCAGTGAGCATTATGCCCCCGAAGATGGACAACCTCATCGTTGTGCTCGACATTGGAAGCGCGTGGACGCGCGTCCTTGCCGCCGATGTCAACGAAGGTGTCCCGCGCTATCGCGGCCACGGCATTGTTGAATCCGCCGGCATGCGCAAAGGGCTTATCGGCGAACTGGGCCCGGCGTCGCGTGTGGTGCGTTCTGCCAGCGAGCAGGCCGAGCGCGTAGCGCGGCTCAATATTGTGGAGTGCGCGGTAGGAGTGGGCGGTCCACACATTCGCGGGCTCAACACCAACGGCGGTTTGGGCCTAGGCAACCGCATGCGCGAAATTACGCGCGAAGATGTGCGCGGCGCCGTCGACCGCGCGCGCGCCATTGTGCTGCCTCCCGATCGCGAAATTCTTCACTTGCTTCCGCGCCAGTTCATCCTTGACGATCAGCCCGGCATCTTCGATCCGGTGGGCATGGTAGGCTCGCGGCTTGAAGTGGATCTGCACATCGCCACTTGCTCCGGCAGTTCGATGCAGAGTGCGGTCACGTGCGCCAATCGCGCCGGCCTTGAAGTTTCCGAAGTCATTCTCGAATCGATTGCCGCGGCAGAAAGCACCCTGTCGGCAGACGAGCGCGAGCTCGGCGTTTGCCTGCTCGACATTGGAGCGCACTCCAGCGATCTGGTCGTGTTCTTTGAGGGAGCAGTCGCTCACACCGGTTCAGTCCCCATCGGCGGCGCGCACTTTACCAACGACCTTGCCATCGGACTGCAAATGCCCGTAACGCAGGCCGAGGAGCTCAAACGGCAATACGGCAATGCGGTGGTCACCTCGGTGCCGCAACTGGCCGAAATTGAAATCGCGAATCCCCAGCCGCAAATGCTGCGCCTGCGCATGATTGCGGAAATTCTCGAGCCGCGTGCCCGCGAGCTGATGCACTACGTAAAAGAGAGCCTGCGCCAGGGGGGCGTGGTGGACGCCCTCGGAGCCGGTTGCGTGCTCACAGGCGGCGGAGCCCTGCTTCCGGGTATGCTGGATATAACGGAGAGCCAGTTGCGCGTACCGGCTCGAACAGGCATGCCGGTGCGCATTTCCCAAATGCCGGGCGAGCTCGTTCACCCCGGATTCGCTACTGCAATTGGCATGCTCCTGTACGTACAACGGACCCGCGCAACGCGCGCTGCTGAAGACAACAGTCTGCGCGCCAAACTGCGCGCTCTTTTTGCAGCAAGTTATTAGCTATTTAAGGCAGATGAACAGGAGGCAGGAGGTTTGAGCGAAATGGAACAGCCCAAGGATCAAGCTGGAGAGATGCGCATTCACTTTCACGATGAAACACCGCGCGGCGCCCGCATCAAGGTAATCGGCGTGGGCGGCGGTGGAGGCAATGCTGTCAACCGCATGATTCAGGCCAAGATGGAGGGCGTGGAATTTATCACCGCCAATACTGACGTGCAGGCGCTCAAGCTCTCGCAGGCGCCGGTCAAGCTCCAGCTCGGCGTGCGGCTCACGCTCGGCCTCGGCGCCGGCTCAAACCCTGACACCGGCCGCAGCGCTGCGCTTGAAGATTCAGAGAAGATTATTGAAGCGCTCGAAGGCGCCGACATGGTGTTCGTGACCGCGGGATTGGGCGGCGGCACCGGCACCGGCGCGGCTCCGGTCATCGCCTCGCTAGCCAGCGAAATGGGCATCCTCACCGTCGCTGTCATTACCAAGCCCTTTTCGTTTGAAGGCAAGCGCCGCATGCAGCAGGCAGAGCGCGGTCTGAAGGAGCTCCTCGAATCCGTCGACACCATGATTGTGATTCCCAATGAGAAGCTGCTGGCCGTTGCCAAGGATGCGGGCTTCTTTGAGAGTTTCCGCATTGCTGACGACGTGCTGCGCCAGGGCGTGCAGGGCATAAGCGACATCATCACCATCCCGGGCATCATCAACCGCGACTTTGCCGACGTAAAAACCACCATGGCCGGTATGGGACACGCTGTGATGGGCACCGCGATTCGTTCCGGCGCAAATCGCGCCGTTGAAGCCGCGCAGGCCGCGATGGCTTCGCCCCTTCTTGAGGCAGGCGCAATCGACGGCGCACGCGGCATCCTCATCAACATCACAGGTTCCAACTCGCTCAAGCTCTCAGAGGTCAATGAGGCCTCAACGCTCATTCAGTCGGCCGCGCATGAAGACGCCAACATCATCTTTGGCGCCGTGCTCGATGAGAAGATGGGCGACGACGTCAAGATCACGGTTATCGCCACCGGTTTTCGCGACCAGATGATGCCCGAGCGCCGCGCGCGCATGTTGAGCGTGGAAGAAGCGCCGGTTGTCTCGGTGCCGCTGATGGCCGTTCCCGTTGAGTCGCCAAACAACTGGCTGCACGAAGCAAAGTCTGCCGCCACTCCTGCTTCGCCGGCGCCACCGGCTCTTCCGCGATTCAAAAGCGAATACGAGAACGAAGCCACCGAGAAGGGCGATGCGGAATTCTTCTTCACCTCGACAAGGCCGGCGGTGGCAACTTCCATCACCGTTGCGGCGCCCCCTGTGGCCATTGCCCAGGAGCCGGACCCGAATTTTGAGCGCGCACAAGCCGACTTGGAAGAGCCGCTGACAGTTCGGTTTGAAGAGCCTGACGAGGAAGAACCCGCTGCCCAGCCGCTGCGGGACTATGCCGCCGATTTTACCGGGGCATCGATCGTCAAGACTGTCGAGGCTCCGATCGTAGAGGCCGTGCAACATTCCCTGAACCCCGAGCCGGTAGCGTCGCTGTTTAACGAAACTGCCGAGGAGGAACAGAGGGATCTGGACGTGCCGGCATTCATGCGTCGACACAAGTTTTAGATTGCGATTTTTCGGTTTTCTCAATTCTTAACCGTGCATGTATAGTGCAGTTAGAAACCTCTCAAGCACGGAGTTGGTTCGACGCAGCTTCGGCTGTGTGTACATAAGCAGATTACCTTCGTAATCAGTTGCCCCGGCTAGCCTGTGGAAATCAGGCATAATCGGCTGATTACAGAGTGACTTGAATCACATCGACAGGCCGTCGGGTCTGGCATAGTAAGTGAAAATCGCCACGAAAGCGTCATTTTCGTTCACGAAGTGTTCGTACAACATAGAAGCAACTTAAAGAGCCGCCCTGGGGCGGACGTATAAAAGGGAACTCCTCATCGGAAGGGATATATAAGAAATGACGTTTTCGCGCGGTTGGACCCTCGGGGTCGTGGTCGGTGGAGTACTCGGACTTTCGTCTGTCGCGGTAGCACTGAACGCACCGCACACGCTTCATCGCGCCAAACCGCAGTCGCATCTTTCCAGTTCGCACCGGTCAGGCACCCGCCACGCCGCATCGCGCAGTTCAAAATCCCGCACCGCCGCTCGCACTTCATCTGTAAGCAGGAAGGCAAAGACCACCGGAACGGCCAAGGTCGTTGTCGTCACCACAGGTTCAAAGCCCAGGCTGCGCAGGACCGTTATCCGCCGTCATCGCTACTATGAGCGGTTTACCGCCAGCTCGTTTGCCAGCAGTGACATCTTTACGGGCGACAAGACGGCCGGTGAAGATCCGATCGTCCGCCAGGCTGCTATCGACGCTCTGGACGGCATGAACGGCACCGCTGTCGTGATCGATCCGTCGAACGGGCGCATTCTGGCCATGGTCAACCAGAAGCTGGCGCTCTCGCCCGGCGCGGAGCCCTGCTCCACCATCAAGCTCACCGTGGCGATGGCCGCGCTGTCTGAGGGGCTGGTAACGCGCGATACGCCGGTGCAGCTGGCCGGTTTCCGCATGAACATGACCCAGGCGCTGGCCAAGAGCAACAACCTCTATTTCGAAGAACTGGGCCGCGAGCTTGGCTTTGAGCGGGTTCGCCATTACGCCACTGAGTTCGGTCTCGGCGAACTGGCCGGATACAACATCCCCGGCGAGCAGCTCGGAACCTATCCTGACCAGGCTATTCCAGCCGCGCAGGGTGGCGTAGGCCGCATGTGCAGCTTCGGGCAGGGCGTTTCGCTTACCCCGCTGCAACTGGGAGCCTTCGTGGCGGCAATCGCCAACGGCGGCACACTCTACTACCTGCAGCACCCGACCACGCCTGACGAGGCAGCTCATATGGTGCCCAAGGTCAAGCGCACGCTCGACATCGCCCGCTACGTGCCCGAGATGCAGGACGGCATGGCCGGCGCAGTGGAATACGGAACCGCCCGCCGCCTGCGCGCCAGCTTTACGCAGCTCCCGGTGTTCGGCAAAACCGGTACCTGCTCCGACAACGGAACCCGCTTCGGCTGGTTCGCTTCCTACTCTGAAACGCCACAAGGGAATCTGGTTACGGTCTTCTTCCTTGAAGGAGGCCGGCCTACTTTTGGTCCCCGCGCCGCGGAACTGACCGGTGCCTTCTACAAGAACCTTTGGGACCACGAATACTTCGCCCAGAAGGACACGGTTGCCAGCACAGCAACCGCCGTCGAGGCCGGCACGGCCGCTACCGGCACAGCCGCATCTGGCGCGGCCGCATCCGGCACGGCCGCTTCCCAGTAATTCACGAGCCGATCCGCCACCGAATCGAAAAGCCGCCACAGTGGCGGCTTTTTTGCGCCCCCAACGCAATCGACTGCCCGTCTTCTGCAACGTATTCGCTTTTGCTACATCCGATAGGGTGTAGCCTCAAGGTTATCGAGTCGTCTCCTTGCGGGGCCCACTCATCCGGATGCAAGCTTTTCTCGTGCAAAGGCAGGACCTTCCCTATGGAACTACCCACACATGTCTTGCAAATGTACGGCTACCTGCTGCTGTTCTCGTGGGTGCTGGTAGAGCAATTCGGTATCCCGCTGCCGGCCACGCCTGTGCTGCTGGCGGCCGGGGCGCTGTCGGCGGAGGGACAGCTCAACTTTTCCATGGCCCTGGCGGTCGGCATTGCTGCCGCGCTCCTGGCTGACAGCATCTGGTTCATCATCGGACGTAAGTACGGCCACCACGTTCTGCGCATTTTGTGCAAGCTCTCTCTGGAGCCGACCACCTGTGTGCGCCGCACGCAGAACTCGTTCGGCCGCCGCCGCGCCGCTACGCTCGTAATCGCCAAGTTCGTGCCCGGCCTTGCCACGCTGGCTCCGCCAGTGGCCGGTGAAAACGGCATGGGTTTTGGCGCATTCCTGTTCTTTGACGGCGTTGGCTCGGCGCTCTGGGTGGGCGCCCTGCTGGCCGGCGGGCGCTTCTTCGGTGACCTGCTGAACCACGACACGCGCGTGCTCGACTGGGCCGGCCGTTTCTCTGGTTTGCTGCTCTTCCTTGGCGTGGTCGGCTTCTTTGTGGCGCGGCTTTGGCGCCGTCGCGTGATCCTCAAGGACCTGGCAGCCGCCCGCCTGGAGCCGGAAGAACTGAAGCGCCAACTCGACGAAGGCATGCAGGTGTTCATCGTTGACCTGCGCCATCCGCTCGAACTCCTGCCCGATCCGTACACGCTGCCCGGCGCGCTGCACTTCTCGCCGGAGTCGATCGCCGCGCGCCACAGTGAAATTCCACGCGACCGCGACGTGGTGTTGTTCTGCACCTGCCCCAGCGAGGCCACGGCTGCCAAAACCGCCATGGCACTGCACAAGCTCGGCATTGAGCGCGTGCGCCCGCTGCGCGGCGGTTACGACGAGTGGAAGCGACTCGGCTTCCCGCTTGAGCCGGTCGAAAACCCCGGATTTGTGCGCTTGGCGGAGGCCGCGTCGTAAGGCGGTGCCGGCATTCGCGCCGGGGTAGTCGGATGAAAGAACTTGTTGCTAAGGTTCGTTTTCTTTTTGCTCTTTCTCCCCCGTATTCCAACATTTCCCTCCACGTTTTCGGGTACTCCCTCCCGGAGGGAGGATCGACAATAGCTCAGGATCAAACCTGAGCGAAAGCGAAGTGGTAATCCTGGGAAATCGTTCTGCCCAAAGTTGCGAGCCCCGTAGGGGTGGAGCGAACCTTTCGCACTCGTTCATGTGATTACTCCGAACTCTGCGCGCCACGCGGTGCATTTGCCACCCCATGGCTTTAAGCTAGGTAAGGTTCCGAAAGCAATCTGGGAGCACTCACTTGGCCTACAAAGATCTGCGTGACTGGATTCAAACGCTCGAAAAGCAGGGTGAACTGAAGCGGATTCGCGAGGAAGTCTCGCCTGAGCTCGAGATCACCGAGATCACCGATCGCGTTTCGAAGATCGGATCCCATGCGGCTACGGCAAAGCCTGACGCTGGCAAGTACGCTCCGGGCGGCCCTGCACTGTTGTTTGAAAGCATCAAAGGTCATCCCGGGCACAAGGTCTTCATTAACCAGTTCGGCAGCGAACGCCGCATGGCGATGGCGGTTGGCGTCGACAATGTTGAGCAGATTGCCCAGCGCATTCACGCGCTCATGAACGTAAAGCCGCCGACCGGCATGCTGGACAAGCTGAAGATGCTGCCGCAGTTGGGTGCGCTGGCCAGCGCGTTTCCCAAGACAGTCAGTGCGAAAGATGCCCCATGCAAACAGGTCATTCTGAAGGATAACTTCGACCTCAACGCGTTTCCGATTCTCAAGTGCTGGCCCAATGACGGGGGGCGCTTCATCACGTTGCCCTGCGTGCACACGCGCGATCCGCGCACAGGCAAGCGCAACATCGGCATGTATCGCATGCAGGTTTACGACGGTCAGACGACAGGCATGCACTGGCAGCGGCAGAAAGTTGCCGCCGAGCATTATCGCGAGGCGATGCGCCAAGCCGCTGCTGCAGCTGCTACTGCCGATCCCAGAACCGCACGCGTGGCAGCGATGGCGGAGTCGGCCGGCGGCGCTGTGGCAATCCCTGACGGGCCCATCGGCGGCCTTCCGCAGGTTGCGCTTGGAAAACTGCAGGGCTCGCGGCTTGAAGTTGCCGTGGCCATCGGCACCGACCCCGCGACTACGTTTTCAGCCATCGTTCCAGCGCCACCTGAGGTGGAAGAGTTCCTCATCGCCGGCTTCCTCCGCGGCGAGCCGGTCGAGATTGTGAAGTGCGAAACCGTCGACCTCGAAGTGCCTGCGAATTCCGAAATCGTGCTTGAAGGCTACGTCGAGCTCGGCGAGCTGCGCAGCGAAGGCCCATTCGGCGATCACACCGGCTTCTACACGCTCACTGACGACTACCCGGTCTTCCATCTCACCTGCATTACGCATCGTAAAGATCCGATCTACGCGGCAACCATCGTGGGCAAGCCGCCCATGGAAGATGCGTGGATGGGCAAGGCCGTGGAGCGGATCTTTCTACCCGCAATGAAGATGCAGATTCCCGAGTTGGTCGACATCCATCTGCCGCTCGAAGGCGTCTTTCACAACCTGATGCTGGTCTCCATCAAGAAGAGCTACCCCGGCCACGCGCGCAAAGTCATGAACGCCATCTGGTCGCTGGGCCAGGCCATGTTCACCAAGTGCATCGTGGTCGTAGACGAAGATTGCGATGTGCAGAACGTGGCAGAGGTGGTGCTTCGCGTTGCCAACAACATTGATCCCGAACGCGACATTCAGTTCACGCTCGGCCCGATCGATTCGCTTGACCACGCATCGCGCCTGCCGAACTACGGCTCCAAGATGGGCATTGATGCCACGCGCAAGTGGAAGGCAGAGGGCTTCGAGCGGCAATGGCCCGCCATGATCGAAATGGATCGCGCCACCAGAGAGAAGGTAGACGCCATCTGGGCAAAGCTTGGGCTGTAGCCGATGGACGAGTTACCTCCGCGCCGCCGCGAGTCTGCTATATCTAAAATCATGCGTCACCTCATCGCCAGACCTGTTCTCATCGCTGTTTTGCTGGCTGCAGCACCTGTTCTCTTCGCTCAGCAGGCTCCTGAAAACTTCCGCTGGATCGACTTTCACTCGCCCAAGGATCAGGATGTGGTGGTCTGGGTGACGCGTTCGCTGGCCGTAGGCGACTGGACTGCGATTCGCGAAATTGCCGTCGAGTACGATGCCGCTCTCGTCGTCACCACCAATCGCGCCACACCACAGTCGCCGCCCAATTCCGACTCGTTCACCATCTGGAGCGCATCGCTCACCGAACACACCGCAACGCCGCTCATTCGCGGAGTGAACCTGCGCTGGCTTGACTGGATGCGCTTTGCCGGCGATGCGCCCTATGAAATCGCCGTGCTCTACGACGACTGCCGCGAGTGCATCGCGAACACCTACTTCACTGCTTTCCACTACGATGTGAAGACGCACAACTGGCTGGCGCGATGGATCCGCAACGGACAAGGCGTGCCGATGTACAGCGCCAACACGCCGCCGGGAGTGGATTGGACGCAAGCCTACGCAGCGTTCGCCGAAGCCAACGGCCGGGAATACATCGTCACATGGAGCCACTTCGACTACGCCAGCAAGAAGCCGTCAGACGATTTCATTTACCGGTACGATCAGGATCCCGTCAGCGGCTTGGATCGCGCCCAGCAGCTTAACGGCCAAAGCGCACACGATATGGAAATGCGCATCTGCCGCGGCCAGGATGCGGTCGCCGGGCTCACACGCGGGCAGGATTCGCCCATCTGCCAGAAAATGCTGCCGGCGGTTGCGCGCAAACCGGTGACCACGCCGCCGGCCAACAATCGCGGCAAAATGGGCCTCTCGGGAGCGCGGCGCTGACAATGCCTTAACTGTAAATCCAATAGCAAGAGCGCAAGCGCCTCGGCGCTCCGGCGGCAGCTTTGGGCCTTGTAGATGCCCGCCGAGGTCCATCGTATACTAAGGTCATGTCGATTGTGCGCAACGTTGCGGGCGTGGTAAAGGGCATGAGCATCACCTTCAAGGAGATGCTGGAGCCCACTCAGGTGGAGAACTATCCTGACGGTCCGGGCCCCCTGCGCGGCGCAGTACTTGAGGCGCGTTATCGCGGAGCGCACGTTCTGCAGCGCGATGAAAACGGCCTGGAAAAGTGTGTGGCCTGCTTCCTTTGCGCCGCCGCTTGCCCAGCCAATTGCATTTACATTGAGGCGGCCGAGAACACTGAAGAGCAGCGCATCTCCTCATCCGAGCGCTACGCCAAGGTCTACAACATCGACTACAACCGCTGCATCTTCTGCGGCTACTGCGTTGAAGCCTGTCCCACTGACGCCATCACCCATGGCCATGGCTTCGAGCTCGCTACGCTGAACGCTACCAACCTGGTCATGCGCAAGGAAGACATGCTGGTCCCGGTTGCGGCGCTCACCGCAGCCAAGTAATCCCGGGCTACCTGACGCCGGCCAGCAAACCGCGCGCGTGTAGCTCGCTCAGCACGCGTTCCACTTTCCAGTCCAGCGCTCCTGTTCCATCGATCTGCAGGTCGGCGTTGGAAGCCGAGGGCCGCACGAAAGCAATGCTCGCCGGCCGCACCGTGCTCTCGTACTGTTGCCTGATCGACTCCGGCGTGCGGCCACGCTCTTCAATGTCCCGCTTCATGCGGCGCTCGAAGCACAGCGAGTCGGGCGTGTCCACGTAAACGCGCAGGCCATATAGAGGCAGCAGTTCCGGGTAATACAACGCGAACAGCCCTTCCACCACCAGAAACCGCTCAGCCGCCACCGGCTCTGTGCGGCCCACAACGCGCGTGTGCGTTGAAAAGTCGTAGATGGGCCGTTCAATCGGCTCGCCTCGCGCCAGCGCCGCCACATGCGTCGCCAGCAGCAGACTCTCGATCATCGCCGGGTCATCAAAATTCTTCTTAATGCGCTCGCTGAGGGGTAGGTGCCCAAGGTCGCGATAGTAGTTGTCCAGGTGGAAATGAATGCCGCCCAGCGTATGCGCCAGCTCGGCTGCAAGCGTCGTCTTGCCTGAGCCGGAGCAGCCCGCGATTCCCAGCACCACCGGCGGGAAGGGCAGCCGCGGCGAATTGTCAGTCTCGCTCACTTGCCCGCTTCCAACGCTATGGCAATCCGCGGCGCCAGCCTGGAGATCAGTGCGGCCAGCCGCTTCTCAACCTTCTTGCCCGTCTCCGAAACTTCTTCGTGGCTGAGCTGACTTGCGCTCAGTCCGGCAGCAAGATTCGTCACGCACGAAATGCCAAGCACTTCGATACCCATGTGCCGCGCAACAATCGTCTCCGGCACGGTGGACATGCCCACCAGCGTCGCTCCCAGCGTGCGAAACGCGCGAATCTCCGCCGGCGTTTCAAAACACGGCCCAGGAGTGGCCAGGTACACGCCTTCTTCGAGTGCAAAACCCTCTTCCGTCGCGGCCTCTTTTGCCAGCGCGCGCAGCTGCTTGGAGTAGGCCTCAGTCATGTCAAAGAAGCGCAGCCCGGCGCCTTTATACGAGGCAAAACGCTCCTCGTTCGGACCCGTAAGCGGATTCCAGCCCATCTGGTTGATGTGGTCGCCCAGCGCAACCAGTTGGCCAATGCTGTAGCCCTCCTGGATGCCGCCTGCCGCATTTGTCAGCACAATGGCGCGAACGCCAAGCATGCCCAGAACGCGCATGGGGAACGTAACCTGCTGCGGCGTATATCCCTCATACGAGTGCACGCGCCCTTGCATAACTACCACCGGCACCTTGCCGATCATGCCTGCAATCAGCCGGCCCGAGTGTCCCTCAACAGTCGATTGAGGAAAGTGCGGAATATCACGATAGGAAACCGTAACCGCGGGAACAACTGCGTCGGCCACCGCACCCAGGCCGGAACCGAGCACCACGCCGATGCGCGGAGTCAACACGTCGAACTTTATGCGGAGAAATGATGCCGCTTCAGCCACCTGTTCGTAGTAGGTCATTTTTCGTTGATCCTGAGATGCGCTATCGTGACATTCTACAGGGCCGGCGGCATCAATCGGCGCATCGCCGATCAGCGCACGTCATTACACACCGGAGGCCAGTGTTCCGGAGAGGTGGTCACCGTTGCGCAGCCCATCGAATAGTTGAACCAGAAATGCTCCATCGTCGGGTAGGCGAAGAAGCCTTCCAGATTGCGCCGCCGCGCCACATCCGTCACAAATGCGCGCGGCCCATAGAACAGCGTGAAAAAACTATCCCAGTCCACGGTCAAAAGAAACGAGCCATCGGCAGGCATCAGGGTGCCGCGCGAAGGAAACGGCAGCATGCGGTTTTTGAGCTGCACAACGTCGAGTTCCGTCACTTCATCCAACTCCGGAAACTCGGGCACACAGATGAGCCCGTCGCAGTGCGCGGCCTCGAATACAGCCAGCATGTCCATCTGCAGTAACGGCTCAAAGCGGCCTTCCGTCGGCATCCAAACTGGTTCCGATTCCAGAAAGCTCCGCAGCAGATTGCGAGCTTCAAAGTCGGTCAACTCTTCTGCAATCGAACAGATCGATGCCAGCAGCGCCTGATTCAGTTTCGCGCAGTTGTTCAGCCCGGTTTGTGTGTAGACCTCGGCCCACGTGTACTTCTGCCCCTGCGACAGTATTTGCCCGTCAGCGGGATAGCTCGGCACAGCCTTCCACGCCAACTGCTGCGACACGCGCACAAACGGATGTAGCATGACAAAAACGGACTCGAAACGGCCGCCGTATGCATCCAACAAGGGCGTTTCGTACGCCGGGTATTTGAACTGTTCGTATTGCACGCGACAGAATAACAAAACGCATTTGCCGGGAAATGTGACGGCCGTCGCTTGCAGCGGGCAAACGCGAAGGGCTTCTCATAATTGTTTTCTCTCCCGGTGAGAAGATGGGGGGAAGGCCGGAAACCGGCGAACGTTGCAAAACAAAATCAACGGAGGACTCTGCCGTGTGCCGCAACATCAAAATGCTTTTCAACTTCGACCCTCCCGTCACCGACGAGGAGATTCGCGCTGCGTCGCTGCAGTTTGTGCGCAAGGTCAGCGGCTTCAACAAACCGTCCAAGGCAAATGAAGCCGCCTTCCAGCTTGCCGTCGACGAGATTGCCGCCGCATCCGCTCGCCTGCTCAGCTCGCTTGAAACCAACGCACCGCCGCGCAATCGCGAAGAAGAAGCAGCCAAGGCCCGGGCGCGCAATACCGAACGGTTTAGCGCTTAGCCGAAGCGCCTGAATAATTTTACCCGGACGTTATTGACAGTTTAATTTTATCCGGGTAAATTGGATGCGTGGACAGCGAACAGACCTATACGGCGTTCAAGGGCCAGAGCATGATCGCTTCCGGATCGCTCGAAAAGGTGCTTCCGGAACTGAAAAAGCGTTTCGATGTCGACAAGAGCGTGATGATGCTGGTATTCGACGACACTACCGGGCGGCAGGTGGACTTTGACCTGCGCGGAACCGAAGCGCAAGTTTTAGCGCGCGCACTGCCGGGACAGCGCAGCGGTCCCGGGCGCCCCAGGCTCGGCGTTGTGAGCCGCGAAATTTCGCTGCTGCCGCGACACTGGGAGTGGCTTGAGGAGCAGCCAAGCGGCGCTTCGGCCGCATTGCGCAGGCTGGTTGATGAGGCGCGACGGCGCGAGCAGGGAAGACAGCGAGTACGGCTGGCGCTCGACGCTGCGGCGCGTTTCATGTCGGCAGTGGCGGGCAACTTGCCGGGTTTCGAAGAGGCAACGCGAGCGCTTTACGCGAAGGACCTAGCGCGGCTTGAGAGCCTGACAAGCAAGTGGCCGCGCGACGTACGCAAGCACATGTTGCGCCTCATTGGCGACGCGATCTGAACAGATCGAGAAGCGTTCAACCGAGATGATTTCGTGGAGAGGTGAGATGAAAGATTTCGTCGCTTTGCTGTTCGGATTGGGACTCGGCGGTAACGCGCTGCTTTTCGTTCCGCAAATCATCGCCGTGTGGCGTAAAAAGAGCGACGAGGGCATTTCGCTGCTCACCTTTGGCGGTTTCAGTGTTCTGCAGATCATTGGCATCGTGCACGGCTCTTATCAGCACGACATGTCGCTCACCCTCGGCATGGCGGCCAGTCTGCTCACCTGCGGTACCGTTACGCTGCTCACCATGTTCTTTCGGATGCGCCGCCTGCGCGCGTGATCTTGCATCAGCACCTTACTGCGCCTCAGAGGGATCGGGAGAACTCGACACATTCAGATCGACAAAGCTGTCTGGAGTCTGCGTCATCCCCGGCGCATAACAGCGGTTATCTGCCGCGTAATTGTTGGGGCAGCTTCCGGTGAACTGCTTGCGCCGCGGCGACTGCGCATACTGCCACACCAGAGTTGATGCGGCCAACTCGGCCGGAAGGGCCGTGCTCGTTGGTCGGTATCGCAGCGTGCATCCGGGCGACGGCGGACACGCATCGTTTGCAATCCAGAGCTTCAGTGGCGTTGCGGCTCTTCTCTGCGAGGTTGCGGTCCTTGTCTTTTCTTTTTCAAGAATGTCGCGCGCGGTGCTGATTGTCCCAGTGCCATCGGGTACGTCAATGCCGGAGCAGTAGATTCCCGCGCGCGCACCGGCGGCGCGTACCGCATCTGCCCAGGCGAACAGATACGACGACTGCTCAGGCAACATGCGGCCGCCTTGTTCCTGGTCAAGAAAAATCATCGTATGGCGGGAAAAACCCTCATGCAGTGCGGCAGCCACGGCAGCCTTGCCGTCCGCTGTGCCGAGCGCGGCTGCATCTTTGCCTTTCAGATCCTCATACAATCGCCCATTGAACAGCAACAGGAAGCCAAATCCATGCTGCTCAAGCAACGCGCGTTTGCCCGCCCAGGAGTTGTGCTGCGCTCCGGGAGGGTTGTTAAGCCAATAGCTGCTGAAGCGAAAATTCTTGCGCAGCGCCGCCAGGTTTGCATCGCCAGGGTAATCGTTGCGATCGAATCCAATGTAAGAGTTTTGCCCAGTACTTTGCGCCCGTGCGCCACTCGCCGCGGTGAACGGCAACAATGCCAGCAGCAGGATGATCCATTTCGGCGCCATTTCTGCATTCACCCCAGAAAAATACCGGCAATGGAGGCCGAAATCAGGTTGGCCATTGTGCCGGCGAGCATTGCTCTTACTCCAAGACGCGCAAGGTCATTGCGGCGCTCTGGAACCAGCGCGCCAATGCCGCCGATCTGCATGCCGATGGAGCCGAGGTTGGCGAATCCGCATAACGCAAAGGTGGCAATCGTAAATGAGCGCGGATCGAGCGAGGCCCTTTGCGTGCCCAGGCCGATGTACGCGATGACCTCGTTCAGCGCCATGCGTGTACCCAGCAAATTGCCGATCGCCATGCAATCGTGCCACGGCACCCCAATCAGCCACGCGATCGGCGCGAACATATAGCCAAGGATCTGTCCCAGCGAACCCGGAACAAACGGCAGACCGCCGTGAATCCAGGTCAGCAGCATGTCGAGCAGCGCAACCAGGGCCAGGAAGCTTATCAACATGATCGCCACATTCAAGGCCAGCTTGCCGCCGTCGATGGTGCCGCGCGCAATAGCGCCGATCAAATTTTCCTCGGCGTGCAACTCGTCCTTCGGAATGACCACTCTTCCTTCAGTGGCAGGTGTCTCGGTTTCGGGCACCAGCATCTTGGCCATCACGATTGTGCCCGGCGAAGTCATGATCACCGCCGAAAGCAGATGCCGAGCCTCCACTCCCTGAGAGATGTACATGGCCATGATGCCGCCGGAAACATGCGCCATGCCGCTGGTCATAATGGTCATCAATTCGCTGCGCGTGGCTCGCGACAGGAACGGCCGAATCGTAAGTGGCGCCTCCGTCTGGCCCATAAAAATGCTGGCCGCCACGTTCATACTCTCTGCGCCGGAGATGCGCATCGTCTTCAGCATCACCCACGCCATGCCGCGGATAATAATCTGCATCACGCCGATGTGATACAGCACAGCGAAAAATGCAGAGATAAAGATGATGGTGGGCAGCACCTGGAACGCGAATACCGATCCTTTGTTCGGCCCCAGCATCGCGCCGAACGCACCGGAATTTGGAAGTCCAAGCTGGCCGAACAGCACTTGCGTTCCCGCGAAGGTTGCGGAGAGCATGTTGGTCACCACGTCGCCTGCCCAGCTCATAAAGCGTTGGCCAAAGCTGAATCGCAAAACTAGAAACGCGAAGCAAACCTGCAGTCCAATACCCCAGGCAATGGTGCGCCAGCGAATATGTTTGCGGTCAGTCGAACCCAACCAGGCTGCAGCCAGCACAGCCAGAATTCCAAGCAATCCCGTGAATCGAGCCAAGGCACCTGCCTCCTGAATGCAGCTTTTAGCTTCTAGCCTTTAGCTCTTAGCTCGTGCAACGCGAAAGCGGAGCGCGAAGGCGGAATGCCGACCGAAATCGTCAAGGTCCTCTATTGACGAAAAACCGGAACCTGGAAGCACAATGCTGTTATTGGTAAATTACAGCATTCATCCGTGATTCCGTCGAATAAAGTATCAGCGGCTAAATCATCGCAGGATCGTAAAAGCTAGGAGCTAGAAGCTGCTTTCAGGTAATTCTCAGCCGATTCGCGCGTAAAGATGCGCCCCACCAGCGGGACCGGTTCGGGCGCTGCCTGGGAAAATTGAACGGCCTGCTTGAGAATTTCAATTGGCTCGCGCAGCATTTCAGGCGTGGTGGCGTAGACTGTCGCAAAGGTCTGGCCCGTTTCAATACGTGCTCCGCGGCGCGCATGAAACATGATGCCGGCATGCGGATCTACCGGCTCTCCGGCATGTTCGCGACCAGCGCCGGTGCGCTGCACGGCCCATCCCAGCGCGGTCGTATCCATCTCCGTTACGTAACCGCTCTCCCACGCCGGCACAACTTCCGTCGCGCCCGGCTTATGGAATCCCTGCGTATCATCGAACACCGAGATGTCGCCTCGCTGCGCTTCCACCATGGTCAGGAATTTGCGCAACGCACTGCCGTCTTTGAGCGCTAATTCAGCGCGCGTATAACCTTCCTCCGGCGTCGCGGCCTGGTCGCCAAGATGAATCATCCACCCGGCCAGCACCAGCGACAGCTCGCGCAGGTCCTTGCTTTCAGCCGTGCGTTTGCCGCGCAGCAACTCAACGCACTCCGCAACTTCAATCCAGTTTCCTGCGGCAGTTCCAAGTGGCTGGCTCATATCCGTCAGCAGTGCAACGGTACGCGTATTGGCCGCTTCCGCCGTGGCCACCATCAGTGCCGCCAGGTACTCAGAGTCTTCCGGCTTGCGCAGAAAAGCGCCGGAGCCCGTCTTCACATCGAGCACCAGCGCGTCCAGGCCGGCGGCGAGTTTTTTGCTCAGTATCGACGCGCAGATCAGGCCCGGGCTCTCGACCGTGGCGGTTCGATCGCGCAATGCGTAAAGGACGCGGTCCGCAGGAACCAGCCGCGGCGTCTGGCTCACAATGGAAGCGCCGCACAACGCGAGCACATTCTCAAAGCCTTCCAGCGAGAGATCGACGCGGTAACCCGGGATCGACTCAAGCTTGTCGAGCGTGCCGCCGGTATGGCCCAGCGCGCGCCCGCTGATCATCGGCACCGCTACACCGCACGCCGCCGCCAGCGGAGCGACAAGAAAACTTGTCTTATCGCCTACGCCGCCGGTGGAGTGCTTGTCGACGCATCTCCTGCCCAGCCGCGCCGTTGAAACCTTCTCGCCAGAGTCGCGCATGGCCAGTGTGAGTGCGCGCGTTTCTTCAAGTGAGAGTCCGCGCAGCCACGCCGCCATCAGCCACGCTGCAAGTTGTTCCTGGGGAATCGATCCGGAAGCCGCGCCCGCTGCAATAAAGCCGAGTTCGCGCTCGTCGAGCGAAAGCCCATCCCGTTTCTTGCGGATCAGGTCGACGATGTGGATCGGAGGAGGAGTTGAAGTGGACATGATCGCAGAACCTCAATTCAGCGCCTGTCCGGCGCCAGATGAGATTATCGCAAGCCGGGGTAGCGTATCGAAAGGTGACTCAGTTGCCAAGTGCGACCGGCAACTTACTTCAGCTTGATTCCGAATGCCTGTGGCAACAGCTCGGCAAACGTCATGGTACGCATGCCATCGACCGCCGGAAACACGACCGGCGCATTAAGTTCGATGAACTCCGAGAGCATTTGCAGGCACGCACCGCAGGGAGGGCTGGCTCCCTCATTCAGATTTGTAACAGCCACCGCTTGAATGCGTACCTTCGGCCCAAAGCGCGCAACCGCACTCACCAGCGCCGAGCGCTCCGCGCAAATCGTCAGCCCATAGCTGATGTTCTCCACGTTGGTGCCCGTCACAACCTCGCCGTTGCTCAACTGCAGCGCGGCGCCCACTTTGAATCCGGAATAAGGCGAATAGGATTTCTTCGCGGCCTTGCGCGCGTCCTTGAGAAGAGCTTTCAGTTGCGTTGCGGCGACTACCGGCTGGGTTTTTGTCTTCATCGCTCTTCCATCAATGAAATTCGATTGAGACCTTGAGGCTAATTTATTTTTCCCCGACTGTACACTGTCTGGACCGTGCCTCGTAGCGGATTGGTAAACGTCTTCGATACTTTAACTGCCTGATGCAGCGCCGACTCAAACAAGTTGGCGCTCCAACATAATTCAAGTTGCGCCCCCTTCATCCGATAAAGCCCATATGTGCTCGCCGCGCCGGGGACCGCAATCCTGGCCGGCTGGATGAGTCGACGCAATGGATGAACTAACCAGAGAGTTCCTGATCGAAAGCCAGGAAGGCCTTGACCGCATGGAGCGGTGCCTCACCGAGCTTGAAACACGTCCCGACGACGCAGCCCTGCTTGGCGATATCTTCCGTTCTGTCCACACCATCAAGGGCACAACGGGTTTTCTCGGATTCAAGCGGCTTGAAAAGCTGGCGCACGCAGGCGAGAATCTGCTTGGCCTATTGCGCGATGGCAAGCTGACGGCCGATTGCCCTCTCATCACCGGCTTGCTGCACCTGCTTGACGGTCTGCGTTCTATTCTCAAATCGATTGAAGCCGAAGCGGACGAAGGAAGTGGAGACGACACTGAGCTGATTGCAGAGCTTGAAGTGCTGCAGACCCCAGCTCTTCATCTGGTCGGTAAAAAGGCGCAGGTGGCGGCCAAACCAAAAGCGCAGCAGTCCAGGCGTGCCAAGGGGAGCGCGCCACCAGCTGGGAGCGAAGTTCTCCCTCCGCCGCAACCTGCGATTCAGGAGAGGCTCGAAGACAAGATTTACGACAAATCCCAGGTCAAGCCGCCCGCGCTGGATCCGGAAACCGAAAACCCCGGCGCGAAGGTCAAGCCCATTACTGCTCCCACAACGAGCGCTGCAGAAAGCACGCTGCGCGTTGATATTGTTCTGCTCAATCGCATGATGAACCTTGTCGGCGAACTGGTGCTCACGCGCAACCAGGTGCTGCAGGCCACGGCGGCCGATCCCCGGATGACGATGCTGTCCCGCCGGCTCGACATGGTCACGGCCGATCTGCGCGAAAGCGTGATGAAAGCGCGCATGCAGCCTGTTTCGAACATCTTTTCAAAGATGCCGCGCATCGTGCGCGATCTTTCGCAGGTGCTTGGCCGCCGCGTGCGCATCGAGGTCGAGGGCCAGGATACCGAGCTCGACAAGAGCCTGCTTGAGGCCATCAAAGACCCGCTCACACACGCAGTGCGCAACTCGCTTGATCATGGCATTGAACCGCCTGAGGTTCGCGAGGCCGCGGCCAAGAACCCCGAGGGAACTCTCAAGCTGCGCGCCCTTCAAGAGGGCAGCCACGTCATCATCGAGGTGCAGGACGACGGCGCCGGCATCGACGTGGAGAAGGTGCGCCGCAAAGCTATCGAGCGCGGGATCATTTCAAATGAACGCGCGGCGCAAATGGGTGACCGCGAATTGCTGCAACTCATCTTTGTGCCCGGCTTCTCAACCGCCGCCGCGGTTACCAATGTGAGCGGCCGCGGCGTTGGCATGGACGTGGTCCGCACCAACGTGGAGAAGATCGGCGGCAAGGTTGAGATCGATTCGCGCGTGGGCAAGGGAACGACGTTGCGTTTGCGCATTCCGCTCACGCTGGCTATCATTCCCGCGCTCATCGTGCGCAGCCTTGGTCAGAGCTTCGCGCTGCCGCAGGGCTCGCTCTCTGAGCTGGTGCACATTCCGGCCGAGCAGGCGGGCAAGACCATCGAATGGATTGAAGGCGCTCCGCTCTACCGTCTGCGCGGCAATCTGCTCCCGCTTGTGTTTCTGGGACGCCTGCTAAAGGCTGCGAACGAACATGCGACGGAGGCGGAACAAGACAACTTCATTGCAGTTTTAGATGTGGATGGACGCCGATTCGGTCTTGTTGTTGATGGACTTGCCGACCCGGAGGAGATCGTCGTCAAGCCGCTGTCGGCCGTCCTCAAAAACATCGGACTCTATTCGGGTGCCACTGTGCTTGGCAACGCCGAGCTGGCGCTCATTCTCGATCCCGGAGCCATCGCGGCCAAGGCGGGCGTCACCATCAGCGCGCGCGAAGAAGAAGTGCACGCGGCAGACGAGCAAGAAAGCAGCGGCGCGGAGAAAGTTGTCGAATACCTTCTGGTTGAAGTTGCCGGACGCCGCGCAGCCGTGCTGCTTGACGACGTGTTGCGCATCGAGCAGCTTCCGCTTTCGCGCATTGAGTACATCGGCTACCGGCCGGTGCTCAACTTTGAAGGCATGCTGATGCCGGTAGAGGATTCCGGCGGATTGCTCGGCGCGGCCCGCGACGGCAGCGGCCATGAGACCAAGGTCATTGTTGTCGTCTGCCGCGAAGGCAATCGTCACGTCGGCATCGCCGTTTCGCAGGTTCTGGATGTGGCGGCAGGCAGCGAATTATTCGAATCAGGAACACAACAGCGCGCCGAAGGCGTCACGCTGCTCAAGGATCGTGTTACCGGAGTGGTCGGGTTGAGCAAGGTGCCGCCGTTGCCGGCATCGGAAAGCGCGCCCGGCAAATGGAATCAGGTTGCGGAGGCCATGGCATGAGCACAGCAGCGGTATTGCAGAAACCGGAGAAGGCGTCATCCCTGATGGAAGTCTGCTCGGTACGTCTCGGCCAAACATGGTTTGGCATACCCATTGCGCACATCCTTGAAATCGTAGGTGGTGCACGGCCACAGCCTGTGCCGCTGGCTCCGGAGTTTGTAGGCGGGCTCTTCCACTACCGCGGCGACGTGCTTACCACCGTGAGTTTGCGCCATCTTCTTGGGCTGCCGCCGAAAGAGGGCGCACAGGACATCCTGGTACTCGAGTCGACGAGCGGATGTTTCGGATTGCTCGTGGACCTTGTCGGCGAAGTGTTGACCGTGTCATCGACGGACTACGAGCCGAACCCATCTATCCTGGATCAGCGGCGAAAGACGCTGTTCGCCGGCGCATACAAGCTCAAGGACAAATTGCTCGTCATGCTCGATCCGGAGAGACTCGATCCGTTGCGGCTCAGCCAGCACCCGGCAAGTTAGTGCTATGTCCGTCTGCCTTCTGCGAGCCATGACAGGTTGAGGCAAGTCGGTATGGAGGAAACAGTGCGTGCACTCATCATCGACGACTCGCGCTTTGTGCGAAGCTACCTGCGTGGTTTGCTTCAGGAGAATGGAATTGAATGCGACGAAGCAGCCGACGGGCAGGCAGGGCTGAATCGAATGCATGGCGGAGTGCGCTTCGACCTGGTGCTGCTGGACTGGAACATGCCCGTAATGAATGGACTCGAGACATTGCGGAAGATTCGTTCCGAGGGCTTCAACCAGACGAAGGTGCTGATGGTGACCACCGAAGCGGAGAACGATTTCATTATGCGCGCGCTTGAGGCCGGTGCGGACGAGTACCTGATGAAGCCTTTCGATCACGAAGCCTTCGACGACAAGCTTGCGATGCTCGGCCTGGTAGAGGCTAAGCAATGATGGTTCTTCGTCGAATCCGCATACTGATTGTTGATGACTCGGCCGTGATGCGCAGCCTGTTGCGCGCCGTGGTAAGTATAGACGCGCGGCTTGAGGTGGCAGGAACGGCTGCCGACGGAGCTTCCGCATTGAACCTCCTGCAGACTTCGCAACCCGATATCATCCTCCTCGACGTGGAGATGCCGGTGATGGATGGCTTGGAGACTCTGCGCGCGCTACGCCAGCGCTGGAGCAGAATTCCAGTCATCATGTGCAGTTCGCTCACGCAGCGGGGCGCCAAAGTCACGATCGAAGCACTTGCCTGCGGCGCCGCCGACTACGTAACCAAACCATCAGGGCAATCCGACCGCGAAACTGCGCTGCGCAAACTCGCCCAGGAACTGATTCCCAAAATCCGCGCGCTCACAACGCAGCCGGCAAAGCCACCTTTTTCGCCGCAGCATTCCTTCGCTTCCGGATCTCCGCGCGTGTCGACAGGCCCAGTAGCAGGTCCGCCGCCCATGCCCGCATTTCTCGCGCGCAATTCCATTGCTTCGCCGCCACACCCGATCACATCCACGCCATCAATTGTCGTGATTGGCGTTTCCACCGGCGGTCCGGCTGCGCTCGACGTTCTCCTTCCGGCGCTTCCGGAGCGCTTTCCGCTACCCGTACTGATCGTGCAGCATATGCCGGAACTATTCACGCGACTGCTTGCAGAGCGGCTCAACAACCGCTGCTGTCTGCGCGTGCGCGAAGCGTCGGATGGCGATCCGGTTCGGGCTGGCTGCGTCTACATTGCGCGCGGCAACTGGCACATGGAGACAGTCGCCACCGCATTGCCCGAATCGCCAGCAGCTTTGCGTCTGAATCAGGGTCCACAGGAAAACCACTGCCGGCCTTCAGTGGATGTTCTGTTTCGATCGGCGGCAAACGTCTACGGCTCAGAAATTCTCGCCGTAATGTTGACGGGCATGGGTTCAGACGGCATGAAAGCGTGCCGCGCCATTCGCGAGTTGGGTGGCGTCGTGCTGGCACAGGACGAGGCAACCAGCACTGTGTGGGGAATGCCCGGAGCCGTTGCTAATGCTGGCCTTGCCAACAAAGTGCTGCCGCTCGAAATGATCGCACCTGAAATTCTTCGCATCGCCGCACAATCATCATCTCCATTGGTTTCGCCCGGGCACGAACACATCGGGCAGGCGGTTTCGTAATGGAGCAGGCCTGCAGCGCAGACTACAGCTATCTGCGCCAACTCGTCTTCAATCTTTCGCAGAATGTGCTCGACTCCTCGCGAGACTACCTGTTCGACACGCGGCTCACAAAAATTCTGCGTAACCAGGGCATCGGCCAGATCGCAGAACTGGTTCGCCACCTGCAGACCAGAAGCGATCCTCGACTGGAGCGCGACATTGCCGAGGCGATGACTATTAACGAAACCAGCTTCTTTCGTGACAGCAGGCCTTTCGACCTGCTGCGCACCAAATTGCTGCCACCCATGATCAACGCGCGCCGCCAGGCACGGAGCCTGCGATTCTGGAGCGCGGCCTGCTCAAGCGGGCAGGAAGCGTATAGCGTCGCGATGCTGATGCGCGAGTATTTCCCCCTGCTGATTGGCTGGGATATTCGCATTGAAGGAACAGACATTAGCTCGGAAGTGCTAGAACGCGCGAAAGCAGGCCGTTATCATCGCATTGAAATTAACCGAGGGCTGCCGGCGCGATTCATCGTCAAGTACTTCAATAAAGTTGGTGAAGACTGGGAAATCAAGCCGGAAGTCAGCAAGTTGTGCACTTTCAGGCAGGCGAATCTCTGCGCTACGCAGTTTCCGTTTGCGCGCACTACGGACCGCTTCGATGTCGTATTTCTGCGCAACGTGATGCTGTACTTTTCAGCAGAGACGCGAAAATCGCTTCTGGCCCGCATCCATCGCGTTCTCGAGCCCGACGGCATTCTGTTTCTAGGAGCGAGCGAGCAGCCTGCCGATCCGTCGCTATGGACAGCAGTGCTTTCAGGCGGGACGTGCTATTTCAAAAAGCAGTGAGCAGTGAACAGGGATCAGCAAGCACAGCGTTCACCTGGCAGAGGAGTTTCCAAAACGGTCTTCGCTAATCCTGCAGCAGCCGTTCCACTTCGTCATGCAGACGCGCGGCAATGTCGGCTTCGGATTCAGTTGGCGACAGCCGCAGCGGTTCGCCCACGCGCACTTCGATCTTGCTGGAGCGGAACCAGCGCTCATCGCTTGCTTTCAACCCGCCCAGCCCACGCAGCGCTACCGGAAGCACCATGGCTCCGGATTGCTTGGCCAGCAGTCCGATGCCGGAACGGAAGCGCGCCAGCTTTCCTGTCGCCGACCGCGTGCCCTCAGGAAACACCAGCACGTGGTAGCCGTGGTCCATTGCCTTGCCCGCATGTGCAAAGCTGGGCTGAAAGTCGCGCAATCGCGGCAGAGGAAACACATTGAACAAACAGGTCAGCAGGTAATAAAACAAGGGGCCGGCCAGGAAGAAGCGGCTCGTTGGGTGCGGCGGCTCGGGATTGCGGAAATGCCGAAAATCATTGAGCATTTCGCCCGACATGGCCACAGCAATATGTCGCCGAATCGCGCCCGGCAGCGCGTACTGAATCAGCGGCCCGTCGAATGTAGTCACATGGTTCGCAATGATCAGCAGCGGCGCCTCGGCCTTTATTGACTGCGGAGCAGTGACACTCGGCTTCGCAAGCAGCCAAACCAGAGGCCGCATCACCAGTTCAATGAACGCCGCACGAATCCATTGGAAGGGCAGCAGCCACGGCCAGCGCGGATAAACATAGCGCGGCCGCTCCGCTGCAGGAGTAACGCTGGTGCTTGACGCTGTTGCCGGTTCGCTCGGCTGCGCGCTCTTCCGGCCGTTTGGCTCTGCAAGTTGAACCGACGCCGTAGGCGCGGATGCACTCTGCGGCTCGTGATCCCCGCCGGAGATTATATGTCGCAAATCGCCCAGCGTCACCGCTCCGTTCAGCATGCCGTCTTCCGTCACGATACCGAGCCGGTCTTCGATAGCAGCTGCCAACTGCACGCGGCCAAGGCTGTCCAGATGCAGGTCCTCGGTCAGTCGAAGCTCATCGCCACCCCCGACATTCGACTCGCCGGTGATCTGGCCAATCAGCCCAAGCAGCCAGTCGCCCGATGCACCGGACGCTCCGTTGCCGCGTGCCTTGGCTGCGCCATTAGGCGAGGTTGCAGACTGGACCTTTCTGAGCCACTCGGCAACAACCTTGCGTCGCACCTTGCCGGTGGAGGTGCGCGGCAGATCGGGCTCAGGCCACAGCACCCAGCGGCGCAGGCGCTGGAAATCGGCCAGCCGCGCGTTCGCGCGTTCGATCGCTTCGGCAGCACGGCTGCCGGAGCCGCGCATCGCAATTACCGCGCACGGCTCCGGCCCCTCGGCCGTTTCCGTGGGCACCACCGCGCAGGCCGCCACGCCGGGCTGTTCTTCAATCACTTTTTCCAGATCTTCCGGGTGTACATTGAGCCCGGCCGCCGTTACGATAACCTCGCTCTTGCGGCCCAGAAAGCGCAGGTCGCCGGTGGGCGCCATCTCCGCAATGTCGCCAGTGGGCAGCCACTCGTTTTCGCGCATGTGCAGCTTGCCGCCCGACCACGTTGCGGCGGAGATGGAAGCGCCGCGCACCAGCACTTCGCCGTCAGGTCCCAATTTTACTTCGCGCCCAGCCAACGGTTTCCCAATCGTTCCGCGCGCCACGTGGAAGGGATGATTCAGCGTGATGAGCGCGGTGGTTTCGGTCATTCCGTAGCCTTGGATAAGGACAAACCCCAGCGCATTCCAGAACTGTTCAAGCGGGGCGGGCAGTGCTCCGCCGCCGGAGATCAGCGCCCAGAACTTAAGTCCGAAGGCACGATGAATCCTGTGGAAGCGCCACCAGCGCCGGGCAGCACCGATTCTCTTGGGCGAGTCCAGCTGTCTCATCAAATCGGGATAAGCGAGTTCAAGGTGCGCCTTGAGCAGTGCGTGAACGCGCGGCACCGCAGCCAGGACCGAGATGCGCTCGCGGCGAATGGTTTCGATCAAGCGCGGCGCCACCAGGCGTTCTGCAAAGTGCAGCTCGGCGGTAAGAATGGGCGGAACCCACAGCCCCATCGTCTGGCCGAAGACGTGGCTCAGCGGCAGTGTGTGAAGGATACGCAGCGGATGCACGAGCCGCTCATAGCGCATGTACGGCTTGGCGCCCTGTTCAATCGGGCTGAAGCTGGCCAGCACATTTCCGTGCGTCAGCACAATTCCCTTGGGGTCGCCCGTAGTGCCGGACGTAAAAAGGATCTGCAGCGGTGTCTCGGCGGAAAGGCCCGCGACCGGTCCGGCTTCTTCATCGGGTAACGCGCCTGGCCAGTCATCAAACGCCAGTCGGGGAACGTCGAATTTCAGAACGGTGGGCGAGAGCTGCGCCAGCAGCGCCGCATCGCCAACAGCCAGCTTCGGCGAAACGTCGGCAGCCACCCGGGCCGCAAAATCCGCAGCCCCGTGCGAGTCAAGCGGAACAGCCAGCACGCCGCGCAGAATGCATCCGTGAAATGCGGCGATCCATTCCGCGCTGTTCTCGGCCCACAGCAGCACGCGGTCACCCTCGCCAATTCCGCGCCGTGCCAGCTCAGCGGCAAAACGCCCGGCCATGTGCGCCAGTTCGCCATAGGTCGTTACGCGGCGGCGATTGCCTTGGTGGCGCACCACGGCGATATCGCGCGGATGGCTCCGGTAATCGTCCAAAAGCGTGGCCAGATGACTTCGCATGATAGAACTCGGCACATCCTTCGGATGCAATCCGCAGGGCCCGGAAGGCGGGTCGGGCGAAGAATCAGCTCACGCCAGATACCCAAATGGAATGTATAACGTTTCCTTGACGTTAGATGTTCACCAACCAACAACGTCGCACTTACAAAATTTATTTTCACAGGTGCGATAACTGAGGCGAGCCTGCAATGCAAGTTCCCCTTCGCTACCTGTTCGCCATGCGCTATGCTCAGATGTATGTTCGCCCGCCGGCCCACTCCTGAAAATCAGCCGAACCCGAGCGCCGATCCGTTTGCTTGTTTTCACCCGGTAACGGCGGAGTGGTTCAAGGCTGTGTTCGATGCCCCCACAGCTCCGCAGCGGATGGGCTGGCCGGTTATCGCTCGGGGCGAGAACGCACTCATCCTGGCGCCCACTGGCACCGGCAAAACACTCACGGCTTTCTTGTGGTGTCTCGATCGCTTGATGCTTCATCCCGCTTCGGAGGAGAAGAAGAAAGGCTGCCGGATTGTCTATGTCTCTCCCCTTAAAGCGCTCGCCGTCGACGTGGAGCGCAACCTGCGCTCGCCGCTTGCTGGCATGGCCAACATTGCCCGGCGCATGGGTGTGCCGTTTCGCGAGCCCGGCATCAGCGTGCGCACCGGCGACACGCCACAAAAAGAGCGCGCCCGCTTTGCGCGACAGCCGGACGACATCCTGATTACAACGCCGGAGTCGCTGTACCTGCTGCTTACCTCTCAGGCCGCCGAAGCGCTTCGCACCGTGGACACGGTGATCATCGATGAGATTCATGCGCTTGTGCCCACCAAGCGCGGCGCGCACCTGGCGCTCACCCTCGAAAGGCTGGAGGCGCTGACAAAACGGCGACTCCAACGCATCGGCCTATCTGCCACGCAGCGGCCGCTCGAAGAAGTTGCGCGCTTTCTCGGCGGAGTAGAGATACAGGGAACAGGGATCGGGGATCAGGGGTCAGAAAAGCAAGAGCCGACAGAAAAGGTATCAGACGTGGCGTTGGCGGATGAGGCTCGGGGGCTCACGTACCGTCCGGTGACGGTGGTCAATGCCAGCGCGCCCAAGCAGTTGAAGCTGCGCATCGAGGTTCCCGTCGAAGACATGGCGCGACTGGGAGAGATGGAAGACATTCCTTCCGGGCCTGCTTCGCAAATGCCGCGCCGCGTGTCCATCTGGAACGCGATTCATCCACGGCTGCTGGAGATTATTCGCGAACGCAATTCGACCATTCTTTTTGTGAACAGCCGGCAGGTGGCCGAACGGCTGGCCGGCGCGCTCAACGAGTTGGCGGGCGAGCCCATTGCCCGCGCGCATCACGGATCGCTCGCCGCAGCGCAGCGCTCGGTGATTGAAGAGCAGCTCAAGGCCGGGCAGATTCGCGCGCTGTGCGCCACCTCCACGCTGGAACTTGGTATCGACATGGGCGCGGTTGACCTGGTGATTCAGATTGAATCGCCGCCATCCGTGGCCAGCGGCATGCAGCGCATCGGCCGTGCGGGCCACCACGTCGACGCGGTGAGCGAAGGAATTTTGTTCCCCAAGTACAGGGCCGATCTGGTGGCATGCGCGGCCGTCACGCGCGCCATGCACGAAGGGCACATTGAGTCGACACGCTTCCCGCGCAATCCGCTGGATGTGCTGGCTCAACAAATGGTGGCGATTGTGGCCCATCCGCCCGCGAAAACAGGAAACAGGGAACAGGGATCAGGGAACAGAAAACGCAAAGCTGCGGTGAGAAGGAACGAATCACGATCTCCGGCGCTTTTTGATAGTGAAACCTCTGTAGACCTGAATACGCAATTCACGGCGCCGCTTGAAGAAAAGCCCGAAGTCAATGTCGACGATCTCTACGATCTGGTGCGGCGTGCTGCGCCATTTGGCGGGCTCACTCGGTCTGCATTTGAAGGCGTGCTCGATCTGCTGAGCGGTCGCTATCCCTCTGACGAGTTTGCCGAACTGCGACCGCGGCTCACGTGGGATCGCGTGCGCAATGTCGTCACAGCGCGTGACGGAGCTGCGCGGCTCGCAATTCTGAATGCCGGCACGATTCCCGATCGCGGCCTGTACGGCGTGTTCCTTGCCTACAGTGAGGGCAAGGCCGTGCGCGTCGGCGAGCTCGACGAGGAGATGGTCTTCGAGTCGCACCCGAACGAGACCTTTATTCTCGGCGCATCTACGTGGCGCATCGTCGACATCACGCATGATCGCGTGCTGGTGACGCCCGCACCGGGCGAGCCGGGCAAGATGCCGTTCTGGAAAGGCGACGGTCCCGGCAGGCCGCTCGAATTCGGGCGGCGCATCGGCGCCATGGTGCGCGAACTGCGTGCGTTGCCCAAGCCCGCGGCGCTCACGCGGCTTATAGCCGAGCACGATCTCGATCCGGGCGCGGCAGAAAATCTGCTGCAGTATCTGGCCGATCAGCACGACGCCACCGACGCGGTGCCCGACGATCGTACTGTGGTGATTGAGCGCTGCCGTGATGAGCTGGGCGACTGGCGCGTGTGCGTGCTGACCCCGTTTGGCAGCCGCATTCATATTCCATGGGCCATGGCCGTGAGCGCGCGCATTCGCGCGGCAGGCGGGCCGGAAGTGGAAACGCTGTGGGGCGACGACGGCTTCGTACTGCGTTTCCCTGATACTGATGAACCGCCCGATCCTGACTGGTTCCTCGTCGAGTCGGCAGAAGCAATGCAACTGGTGCTGCGGCAACTCGGCTCAACGGCGTTGTTCGCCGGGCGTTTTCGCGAGGCAGCGGGACGTGCGTTGTTGTTGCCCAGGCGGCGCGCCGATCAGCGCTCGCCGCTATGGCAATTGCGCAAGCGCTCATACGATCTGCTCAGCGTGGCTTCGCGCTATCCATCGTTTCCGTTGCTATTGGAGTCATATCGTGAGTGCCTGCGCGACGTGTTCGACTTGCCGGCGCTGATTGAAACCCTGCGCGCAATCGAGCAACGCCAGTTGCGCATACACGTAGTGGAAACGCGCAAGCCCTCGCCGTTCGCATCATCTCTGCTGTTCAGCTACGTGGCAAACTTCCTCTACGACGGCGATGCGCCGCTCGCCGAGCGCCGCGCGCAAGCGTTGACCATCGATCAGGATCAACTGCGCGAGCTGCTGGGCGAAGCTGATCTGCGCGAACTGCTAGACGCCGATGCGATTGCTGAAGTGGAAGAGGCGGCGCAGTGCCTGAGCGAAAACTATCGCGCGCGTTCGGCGGATGGCATTCACGATTTGTGCTTGCGCCTTGGCGACCTGTCGCGGGAAGAACTGGCGCGCCGCGTTGCCAACGCCGACTTGCTTGTGCATGTTGACCGGCTGGTTCGCGCGCGACGCCTGCTCGATCTGCGCATCGCCGGAGAGCGGCGGCTGATTGCCGTGGAAGATGCGGCGCGCTATCGCGATGGGCTCGGCATTCCACTACCGCCAGGAATTGCTGCCGCACTGCTGGAGCCAGTGGCGCAACCTGTGGTGGAACTGGTGCGCCGCTATGCTCGCACGCACGGTCCGTTCACACTGCGCGAAGTGGCCGAGAGATTTGCGCTCGATGCACCGGTAGCCGAGCAGGCCTTGCACCTGCTCGCCGCAGAGGGTCGAGTGCTTGAAGGTGGCTTCAGGCCCGGCGGACTCAATCGCGAGTGGTGCGATGCAGAAATTCTTCGCCAGATCCGGCGCAAGTCGCTGGCCAAACTGCGGCGAGAAGTGGAGCCGGTGGAGCAGTACACGCTGGCGCGTTTCCTCACCCACTGGCAGGGATTGCTCGCGCCGCGACGCACGACGCATAATCTGGACGCGTTGCTGGATGCGATCGAAAACCTACAGGGCGCGCCGATACCGGCCTCGCTTCTTGAAACGCAGGTGCTGCCTGCGCGCATCTCGGATTACGCTCCGAGCGGGCTGGACACGCTGATTGCCGCAGGCGAAGTTGTGTGGGCGGGCGTGGAGCCGATCGGCGAGCGCGATGGACGTATAGCGTTGTTCCTCGCAGACAAGCTTCCTCTGTTAGCACAGCAGCGTCCGATCATCGAACCGCTGACCGAACGCGAAGAAAAACTTCTCGCTGTTCTGGAATCAACCGGCGCAAGCTTCTTCGATCCGCTGCACCAGGCCGCCGGCGGAGGCTACCCCGGCGAAACGATTGAAGCGCTGTGGAGCCTTGTCTGGCGCGGCCTCATCACCAACGATTCGCTGCACGCGCTGCGTTCTTACACGGCAAGGCCCGAGAGTGCGCGCGCTCCGCGAAGATTGCAGACCGGCGCAGTATTCCGTTCGCGTCGCACAACGCCGCCCACAGCGCAGGGGCGCTGGTCATTACTTCCGCTCCGTGCGGCGAAGAACGCGGAAGTCGCGCCTAGTGCAACGGAAGCGAGTCACGCGCTGGCTCTACAACTGCTCAACCGATACGGCGTGCTGATGCGCGAGCACGTTGCGGCAGAAAATGTGCCGGGCGGCTTCAGCGCCGTATATGACGTGCTGAAGGCCCTGGAAGAAAGCGGTCGCATCCGGCGCGGCTATTTCGTGGCGGGCCTCGGCGCAACGCAGTTTGCGCTGCCCGCCGCGGTAGACCTGCTGCGTCAGTTGCGCACCGCTCCCCCGGCAGAGAAGCCGGAGTTCGTGCAACTGGCGGCCACCGATCCTGCGAATCCCTACGGATCGGTTCTGCGCTGGCCCGATTTGCCAGTGGCCGAAGAAGACTCTGAAACTGCGCCGCGGATCCTTACACGAGCGGCCTATGCCGAGGTGATCCTGCGCAACGGGCAACTCGTCGCCTGGCTGCGACGCGGCAATCCCAACATCCTCGTTTTTCTGCCGCTTGACGAGCCGGAGCGCGGCCAGGTCGCGGCAGGCTTGGCTCACTTCCTGTGCTCGCGCGGACAGGAGAAAATGCGCGCCAGCAGCCACCAGGGCGTGCTCATCACCACCATCAACGGACAGCCGGTCGCTGCGCATCCCATGGCGCGTTATCTTATGGACGCAGGCTTTCATCCGGGCCCGCTCGGCATGCACTTGCGTCGCATTCCCATGTCGATGGGACATCATACGCACGACTCAGGCGCGAGCTCCGGCGGCGAGGTGCAGTAACCAATGCCCGAAGGCGATACCATTTTTCGCACAGCACGTTCGCTCGGGCGCGCATTTTCCGGAAAGCCGGTCACGGTGTTCCGTTCAACGTACCCGCTGCTAACGCGATTCAATGACGACACTCCCATCGCAGGCCAACTGGTGGAATCTGTCGAAGCGCGCGGCAAGTGGCTGCTCATCCACTTTTCAGGCGGCGGAACGCTTGCTACGCACATGCTGATGAATGGGAGCTGGCACATCTATCGCCATGGCGAGCGCTGGCAGCAGCCGCGCTTCAACATGCGCATCGTGATTGAGAACAGTGATTTCATCGCTGTTGGATTCAAAGTCCCAGTGGCGGAAATGCACACGATCCAATCGCTGATACGCGACAAGAGAATTCCGCAGCCCGACATGGACGTGCTTCGACCCGACTTCAATGCGGCCCGCGCACTGGAACGCATTGCAGCGCACCTGCACGAAGAAATTGGCGACGTACTGCTGCACCAGGAAGTGCTGGCCGGCGTAGGCAACGTGTTCAAGTCGGAGATATGCTTCGTCACCGGCATCAATCCATTCTGCAAGGTAGCGGTGCTCAAGCCGGAGCAGTTGCAGGCCGCAGTAGCCGCTGCGCAAAAACTGGTGGGTGCAAATGTTCTCGTCGATTCAGGCGACACGATCGTGACATTCGGAGGAAGGCACCGGCGCACAACGCACGAGACCGATCCGGGCGCGAGCCTCTGGGTGTATGGACGAAGTGGCCAACCGTGCCGGCGCTGCGGCGAAACGAGTCCGTCGCCGAATTCAAGGGCCGGATGCGCGCGTCACTTTCTGGTGCCAGCAGTGCCAACCCATGCCGGATGGCTCCGATGTGGACGGCTGATCTTCTACGCATCGACGATTCGGAAGGATAAGGGAATCGGCCTTCCGTCCTTGGCCGACCATCTTTTCTCTTTTTCTTGATCCCTAAAAGACTTGTAATGTGACTTGCGAGTGTCCGCAGCGGCAGGAGTGGTCTCCCATGTCCCAGGAACGGGACATGGAACACATATCATTGAGGAATGGCGAGATGTGAGCCACCCGCCGAACCATTCCAACGATAGAATTTGATGACGTGTCTGGGCACCTTGTCTTCGAGAGGAGAGTCAAGGGGCATCTCAGTTTCAGGGGAGGTTGCGGTAAGAGAGTTCACTGCGGTACTGTCTAGCCAGACATCATGACCCGCAGCAAGATCAGCCGTGATTTCTTGAGAAAACGTGACCGCGTCAACGTGCTTCCACGCTGTCGCAGGATTAAAGTATCGGGCATACCAATCGTCAACGATGAAGTCGGAGTAATACACAACGGTACGTCCGGACCAGACATTTTTCATTCGCTGCGCGAATCGGAATGCTTGATTATATGTCGGGCGAGAGAATGGAAAAATGTAGAACGAGAAATTGGCGAAAATCATCGCGGCGACGAATAGCACGAGTCGGAGTCGTCGAGGTCCTCGATACTGAAGGCAGATGTGAGCGATGATGATGACAATGGCAGGGAGACAAAAGAGCTTATAGAAAGTATTGTATGGAATCCAAAAGAAGAGAAAGACAGCGTATGGGACAAGCCAAGCAACAGCGATCTGCAGAGACAAGTCAGGATCGGGCGCAGCAAGAGCGCTTTGAATTCTGAGAAATGACCTACCGACTGCTTTAGGAACGCCCCAATAGATATGGCCAGCAAAAAAAATCCGACGCACATCTTGGGGCCGAAAAACTGCAGGAGATGCCCGGTCCCTCCGAAGAACATGCGCGGATAGTTCGCCAATGTGATCGCGAGATTCTTCGCAATCGAAAACGTAAATGTCACATCTTCCGCGTGACTAGTTAGCCACGCTAAGAACGCAGTACCATCGGTATGACTGGTACTTAGCCAAAACGCAAAGTAGAATGCTGGCGCGGTGAGTACCGCGACAACCCCGCAGTATTGGAACAAGGCACGGCGGCCTCCTTTCAAATACATCGCAATTGCAGCCGCGGGAAAGAAGAAGACTGCGAGCTGATGAAAGAGCATCGCTAGGGCGTGGAGAATAGCAATAACGACGGCCCGCGACCCCGCATCAGAGCATATAGAACGAAAGGCAAGGATCAAAAATAACAGACTCACAATATATGCATCTGCATCCGTCGAAAACTTCCAGAATACAGCTGAGAAACCGAAGCAGAGAGCTAACGACAGTGCTAGATATGAGGACTTGGTAATCTTCAAAAGAATGCTATAAACGAATCCTACGGACGCCGCACCAGCCAGCATACTCAGACCCTGCAATACCGCGATAGCGCGAAGCCCGATGCCAAGCGAAGTCACGGCTTTCCATGAAAAATAGCCCAGCATATCGTATAGAAGATGGTTTGGATGAACGAGGCTTGTCCAGAAAGATGCGCTCCCTATAGTGCCTGCCTGCTCGATGTTTTGAGCGAACGAGACGCCGTCCCAGTAGTAGTTCTTCGTGGGTAAAACGGAGTAAACGAGGAACGCGATAGCAGCGAGCGATACCGCCCCCCCCCCCAGTATTTTCTCGTAAATAATAGACATTAAAGCACTTGCTTATTTTCATTGCTGTTCCTCTCACGCAAAGTTGGACGGCGGAGTAAGACACTGGCTATCCCAGGTCCGAAAATCCGGACCTGGGGCATCCTCAGTGTTGGTGGATGAGTATCCCGGCACCTGGGTACCTTCCTAGTTGCCCGGTTTCCCAATCCCGAAGAACTTCTGGAAAATATTGCGGCGATCGAGTGGATGATCGCAAGGCACGCTGGGCGCGGTGCCGGCAAGAAATGCCGCGTCGTAATCGTCAGGGCAGGTGTCGTCGGCCAGCAGATTGCTGTTCTTGTCGAGCTTCACGATATCGATCCCGTCCGGCGGCGTAAACGGGTTCGTATCGGAATACTGCGGCAGCAGCACTGCCTTCTTCATGAACTCCGCCCAAATGGGAGCCGCTGCATCCGCGCCCTCAATTTTCAGGTCGGTGTAATCGTCGTTGCCCACCCACACAATGCACAGCAGGTTGCTCGTATACCCGGCGAACCACGAATCGTGTTCCGTGCCGGTTTTGCCCGCCGCCGGAGCCGTGAAACCGCGCGCGCGGACACCTTCCGCGGTACCATGGTCGATCACGTTCTCCATCATGTCCGTAGTGAGATATGCAACCCGCGAATCCAGCACCTGGCGCGTCGTAGGCGTGTAGTCGGTAACAATATCGCCCGTGGCTGTCCGCACGCTGGCCACCATCCATGGATCCAGATGCACTCCGCCGTTTGCGAAGACCGTGTACGCGCCGGCAAGATCGAGCGGAGTGGCGTCATAAGCGCCGATGGCCACGGATGGTGTTCCTCGCGCATTTTTAATGCCCGCATCGCGAGCCAGCGCAGCCACCTGGTCAAAACCGATCATGGCGGCAAGACCGATAGTTGCGTTGTTCAGCGACTTCTGCAACGCATAACGCGCTGTCACCTGGTCGTGGTACTCGCCTTCATAATTGCGCGGCGTGTATTCTTTCCCGTCGCCAAGGTCATAGGTGGTCTGCTGATCGCTCAGCATCGTCACTTGCGTAAATGGTTGGGTCAGGCCTGGCAGAGTGGTGCCCTGTACCGCAGTGTTAAAGGCCGCCGCATAAACAAAAGGCTTGAACGTTGAACCGATGGGGCGCTGCGCAACCGCGTGGTTCAACTGCGAGGTGCCATAACTGCGTCCGCCCACCAGTGCCAGCACCTGCCCCGTGTGCGGATTGAGCGCGATCAACGCCACCTGCGGATATACGAGGTTTTTTACCAGGCCAAGCTTTTTGCGGCGCGCAAAAAGCTTCTCAACGCGCGTGTCTATTTCGTGAACAGTCGAGTCGATGGCGTCGGTTGCTACCCTCTGCAGATCGGGATCCAGCGAAGTGTAAATGCGCAAGCCTTCACGATTGAAATCACGATCGCCGAGTTTCTGCACAAGCTGATCGCGTACCAGGTCGACAAAATAAGGCGCCTCGCTGGCGTCAACGCTGCCGGGCGACAGGTGCAGTGGCTCCGCTTTTGCCTCCTCCGCCTGGTCCTTGGTAATGGCTCCCGTTTCAACCATCGTGTCGAGCACCAGGTTGCGGCGCTCGATAGCGCGTTCCGGGTGCCGGAAAGGATTCAGCCGATTGGGGCTTTGAATAATGCCCGCCAGCAGCGCGCACTGCGGCAGGCTCAGCTGGTGAATATCCTTGCCGAAGTAAGCCTGCGCCGCTTCACCAAACCCGTCAATCGAAAAGCTGCCACGCTGCCCGAGATTGATCTCGTTGGCGTACATGGCGAAAATCTGTTGCTTGGTAAATCGGTGCTCAAGCTGAAATGTGATCATAATTTCGATCAGCTTGCGCTTGATGCGGCGCTCCGGCGTGAGAAAAAATCCACGCGCCAACTGCATCGTCAGTGTCGATCCGCCCTCAGTCCAGCGATGCCCAGGCTTTATATCGTTCAATAGCGCGCCCAGGATGCGGATGTAATCCACACCGCCATGCTCAAAAAAGCGGCGATCTTCAATGGCGACCACAGCGTGCACAAGGTTCGGCGGAATCTCGTCGTACGTCAGCAAGCGCCGCTTTGTGCGGTTGGCGTCTTCACTCAGGCCGGTGATCAGCAGCGGTTCTAGCTCGTAGCTTGAAAGAGCCTGCCCGTGATCGTCGCTGATGGACTCAACTTTGCCGTCGCTCACATGGATCGTTGCTGCGTCCTGCGAATGAAACGACTGCGGGCCCGGGCGCACTGTAATGTTCTGTACGCCTTGTGTATATGTGCCCAACTGCGAAGGGTTCGTCGCTCCTTCGGTGGTGTAACCGGCGGAACGCAACTCGTTCGCGATGATCTGGACGGTCATCTTCTGGCCGGGGCGAACTTCGCGCGCCGCCGCAAAAATCTTGGCCGTGTTGGCAAAAAGCGGCTCTTTCAGGCGCGCATCCACAATGCCCTGGTATTTGAAGTAAAAGTATCCGAACACAGAAAACAAGCCGACTGCGCACACGACGACGGCGGCAAGAATCGAGCGCAGGAAGATCGACGAGCGGAAAAACTTCCCCGTGGGCTTCCTTATCGTGACCTTGACTGCCATCAAAATAACTCCTAGCTGCTAGCTTCTAGCCCCTAGCTACCCGTGCCCATAAAATCTTCGTGCAATTCTGCAGACCCGGTGCTAATCTCGGGTGCCCCAGGTCTCGATTCTGGGACCTGGGATACCTTGAACCCACACCGTCGCGATACCCGACGGCGCTTTGAGCCTGCTTCCTACTCCGCATCTCCAACGTTCGTCAGCAAACGATCTTCCTCGACACGTTCTTTTACCAGTGCTAATGTGTCGGCAATCGGCACATCGACGCTCGTTGACGTGGCGCGCGTTACCAGTTCCACCACTCCGCTTGCGGCTTTCTTACCTACATTGATGCGGAAAGGAATGCCAACAAGATCCGCATCTTTAAATTTGACTCCAGCACGTTCGTCCCTGTCATCCAGCAAAACGTCAAGACCGGCCGAATCGAGCTCGGCGGCCAGCTCTTTGCCGGTTTCACGCAGCAAGGGGTCAGCCATGTTGGTGATTGTAACCACGACGGTAAAGGGCGCAATGCTCGCCGGCAGCCAGAAACCATTGGCATCGTTCGACTGCTCGATGGCTGAAGTGAGAATGCGCTCAATGCCAATCCCATAGCTGCCCATTATTGGGGTTACTTCTTTGCCGTTCTCGTCAAGCACCCGCGCGCCCATGCTCTCAGAGTACTTGTAGCCGAGCTTGAAGATGTGGCCGATCTCAACCGCCTTGCCGACGACGAGCTTGCCTTTGCAGCCGGCCCCCGTCTCTCCTTTTTCGGGGCAGTTTTCGCCTTCGTTCACGCTGCGGATATCGGCTGCGAGCGTCCAGGTAAAGTCACGCCCCGGAACCACGTTGCGCTGGTGATAGTCCTTCTGGTTGGCGCCGCACACCATGTTCTGGCGGCCTTCCAGCGCTTTGTCGACGATCACGGTGAGGCCCGCGCCGAGCGGCTTCCCCTCAGGAGTCAGGCCTACGGGGCCCAGATAGCCGGCGGGACCCTTGAAGTACATCTCAAGCTCTTCGGCAACCATGGTGCGCAGCTCAGCCGCGCCAACCGCCCCCATGAGCTTTGTTTCGTTCACTTGGTGATCCCCGCGCAGGAAAGCGGCAACACCTTGCCACGAGTCGGGTTCGCCCTTCTGGCCGCGCTTCAGGGCCATGTAGGCCACGCACTTGATGTCAGACGCCGGCGAGATCTTGAAGAATGCCGCAACATCAGCAATGGCCGCGCAGCCGGGCGTTGCCACAAGCTCTGGTTTGCCGTCGCCGGTGGGTTCCATCTCGGTGACCGGCTCAAGCGTGGAGACGGCCTTCTCGACGTTAGCGGCATAACCGCACACCGGGCAGCTCGCGATTAAGTCCTCGCCCGCGTCCGTGTAGACCATAAACTCCTGCGACTGCGACCCGCCCATCGAGCCGGAGTCGGCCTCGACGGCGACAAACTTCAGCCCGCAGCGCGAAAAGATCTTGCGGTAAACGACATCGTGCAGGTCAAAGCTCTTGTCCAGCCCCGCCTTGTCAATGTCGAAGGAGTAGCTGTCCTTCATGGTGAACTGGCGCACGCGCAGCAGGCCCGACTTCGGTCGCGGCTCATCGCGAAACTTGGTCTGGATCTGATACCAGATCTGCGGCAACTGCTTGTAGCTGCGCAACTCGCTACGGGCAATGGTGGTCATGATCTCTTCGTGGGTCATGCCCAGGCACAGGTCAGCGCCTTTACGGTCCTTCAGGCGGAACATGTTATCGCCCATCACGTTCCAGCGACCGCTCTGCTCCCAGGGCTCGCGGGGCAGAATGCTGGGCAGGAAAAACTCCTGGCCAATCTGGTCCATCTCATAGCGCACGATGCCGATGATCTTGTTGAGCGAGCGCTGCCCCAATAAGGAGGTAGTTGTAGATGCCGGCGCCGAGCTGGCGAATATAGCCGGCCCGGAGAAGGAACTTGTGGCTGGCCACTTCGGCATCTGCCGGGGCCTCGCGCAGGGTAGGAATAAAGAGCTTTGACCAGCGATGCATAGAAGGAGTGCGGACTTTCCCGCCCGAAGCAACAGGCGTGGGTGCAAATGACAGCAGAAACTATTCTAAATGTTGGGTGGGAAGCGGCCGGCGGATGGTTCAGTGATTAGGCGGGATGATTGGATTCCCGGGAAATATTCATAAGCCACAACCTGAGGGTGCCCCGGGTCCGGATTTTCGGACCTGGGATAGCACAACTCTCAAACTGAGTGCCTTTCAGATCCCTGACACCTGATCCCTGCCTTTAAATCAGCTCCACGCCCCACAAATCATGCAGGTGCAAAATGCCTTCCACTTTCGCGTCAGCATCGACGACGACCAGGGACGTAATCTTGCGCTCTTCCAAAACAGCCAGAGCTTTGGCAGCAAGTTCGCTCGATGCGATCGTGCGCGGATGCGTGTTCATGGCTTCGCCGGCGGTTCTGGTCAGGGCTGCTCCGCCCTCGCGCTCCAGCAACCGGCGCAGGTCGCCGTCGCTGATGACGCCGCACAGCTTGCCGTCACACAGCACCGTGGTAATACCAAGCTTCTTTGACGACATCTCATAGATCACATCGGTCATGGGCGTTGCGGGCGAGACGACGGGAATGTCATCGCCGGAGTGCATCAGGTCGCTAACCTTGGCCAGCCGCTTGCCGAGTTTGCCGCCGGGATGCAACTCGGCAAAATCGTCGGCCTTGAAGCCCTTGCGCACGCTTACCGCAATCGCCAGTGCATCGCCGAGCGCCAGCATAGTGGTTGTGCTAGCCGTGGGCGCAAGATTGAGTCCGCAGGCCTCGCGCTCCACGCTGCAGTCGAGCGCCACATCGCTTGCCTGCGCCAGTGTCGAGTTCACATTGCAGCACAGGCTGATGAGCGCGTCGCCCTTGCGCTTGAGCGTTGCCAGCAAGCGAAGTATCTCCTCCGTCTCGCCGCTGCCGGAGAGAGCAATGACGACGTCACCGGGCATCAGCACGCCAAGATCGCCATGTACCGCCTCAGCCGGGTGCAGAAACAGCGCGGGCGAGCCGGTGGAACTGAGCGTGGCAGCCAGCTTTTGCGCAATGATGCCGCTCTTGCCCATGCCGGTAACCACTACGCGCCCATTGCCCTGTCCGCAGGCAAGGATCATGTCCACAGCGCGCGCAAAAGGCTCAGCCATTGGGCCGTCAAGGCGCGCGGCAAGCGCTTCAAGCGCCGCAGCTTCCGTGCGCACCAGGTCGGCAGGGTTCAGGGTCGCGGATACAGCATGTTGATCTTTTGAACTGGAATCAGGCATCGGCTTTGAATGCTAACAGTTTAAGGCAGCGAACAGGGGTTCAGAGGTTAGATATCGAGCAACGCAGCTAATGGCTAACAGCTAAAAGCTACGAGCTTGCAGCCGGTAGCTTTCCATCCCCCAAGCCGTCCTACAATAGAGAGTAAGAGGTCGATTCCCTTGAAACGCAACAAAATTGTGCTTTGTGCAGTGCTGGTTATCCTGGCCATTTTCGGCTGGGCGGGCTGGGCCAACTGGCAGTATCGACAGCAGGCCGCCGAGAAGCGGCTGGCCTCCGTCGCCAGAGGCGAGTTGATACCCGACCCCACCGGCGGGGGATTGAGGTACCTTTCGCCATTCGTAGGCAAGCCTGCGCCCGACTTCACGCTCCAGGATCTGCAGGGGCAGAAGGTTTCACTCGACAACTACAAAGGCAAAGCCGTGCTGGTCAATTTCTGGGCCACGTGGTGCGGCCCCTGCAAGGTTGAAACGCCGTGGCTCATCGAGTTGCGCAACAAGTATGCGGCGCAGGGATTCGAGGTGCTGGGCGTCTCCACCGAGGGCGACGACCTGAAGCCCGACGACAAGGCCGGATGGATGAAGCAGAAAACCGCAATCGCCAAGTTCGTCAACGAGGAGCACATGCCGTATCCGGTGCTGGTCAACGGCGATAGCCTGAGCCAGGAGTACGGCGGTCTCGATGCCATGCCCACATCGTTCTTTGTCGATCGCAAGGGCAACGTAGTCGCGGCGCAGATGGGCCTCACCTCGGAGAGTGACATCGAGGCAAATATCAAGAAAGCGCTGGCGGAGTAGAGCAGCTTCTAGCTCTTAGCTTCTAGCCTCTAGCTTCAGAAATGGGATAGCGAAGGATTGGGACTGATGTTGAGAACAATCAAACTTACTGGATTGGCGGCTTTGGGCCTCGCGATGGTTTTGTCGGCGCACGCGCAGTTCATCCCTTCCGGTGCGCAGGCCCGGTCCGCGCTCAAGAGCGACGCCGTGCAGTACCTCTTTCCCGAGCAGGTCACGGTGGCGGCCGGAAAGTCTAGCCCGGTGGCGCTGCACTTTCGCATCGCGCCGGGCATGCACATCAACTCGCACGCACCCAGCGACGATTACCTGATTCCGACAGTGTTCTCCATTCCCGATGGCGAGGGCGTAAAGCTCGAAGCGGCCAACTATCCCGGCGGCACGAACATCACACTGCCTTCCGACCCCAAGACGAAGCTGAGTGTGTACACGGGCGAGTTCATCATCCAGGCAAAAATCGTGTCACCCTCGGGGAACCACCTGGTGCAGGGCAAGCTGCGCTACCAGGCCTGCAACGACAGCCAGTGCCTGCCGCCGAGGACCATTACTGTGCCGATCGACGTGATTGGCAAGTAGGACAGAGTTCCAGGATCGAATTAGCGTGAGTGTCGCGAACTCGCTAACTTGCTAACTCGCCGCCTTCTTCTCGATCTTTGCCCAACCGTCTTTCAAAGGCAGTGTGCGATTGAAAACCAGCTTGCCCGGCGCAGAATCCGGATCGAGGCAGAAGTAACCCACGCGCTCGAACTGATAACGATCCTCTACTTTGGCGGTAGCCAATGAAGGCTCCAGCTTGGCATCGATGATGATCTCAAGCGAGTTGGGATTGAGGTTGTCGAGGTAGCTGCCGCCCTCCGGCACATCGCCGGGATTTGGATTGGTGAAGAGCTTGTCGTAAATGCGAACCTCCGCCGAAAGCGCGTGCTTTGCGGAGACCCAATGCATAGTGGACTTCACCTTGCGGCCATCGGGCGAGTTGCCGCCGCGGCTGGCCGGATCGTACCTGCACTGCACTTCAACGATGTTGCCCTCTGCGTCCTTCACCACATTCTGCGCGGTCACAAAGTAGGCGTTGCGCAGGCGCACTTCCTTGCCGGGAGACAGCCTGTAATACTTCGGCGGCGGAACTTCGCGGAAATCGTCCTGCTCAATGTAGAGCTCGCGCGAGAAAGGCACCTGCCGCGTGCCGGCCGCCGGATCTTCAGGATTGTTGGCCACGTCGACGTACTCTTCCCGCCCCTCTGGGTAGTTGGTAATGACCAGCTTAAGCGGGCGGAGGACTGCCATGGCACGCGAGGCGCGGTGGTTCAGGTCGTCGCGCTGAAAGTGCTCCAGCATTTCAATATCGACCGAGCCGTTAGTACGCGACGCACCCACCTGGCCGACGAATGCGCGGACCGCTTCAGGCGTAAAACCGCGGCGGCGAATGCCGGAGATGGTGGGCATGCGCGGATCGTCCCAGCCGCTCACGTGATCTTCCTGCACCAGCTGCAGCAGCTTGCGCTTGCTCAGCAGTGTGTAGGTAATGTTCAGGCGATCGAACTCGATCTGCTGCGAAGGAAAAATGCCAAGCTGCTCTATGTACCAGCGATAGAGCGGCTGGTGATCGGCGAACTCAAGCGTGCACATGGAATGCGTTACGCGCTCGATTGAGTCGGACTGGCCGTGCGCGTAGTCGTACATCGGATAGATGCACCACTCGTCGCCGGTGCGGTGATGCGATGCATGCAGGATGCGGTACATCACCGGATCGCGCATGTTCACGTTCGGCGACGCCATGTCGATTTTGGCGCGCAGCACGCGCGAGCCGTCAGGGAACTCGCCCTTCTTCATGCGAACGAAGAGGTCAAGATTTTCTTCGACTGTGCGATTGCGATACGGGCTGTCTTTGCCCGGCTCCGTAAGCGAGCCGCGATGCTGACGAATCTCGTCTGCAGTGAGATCGTCGACGTAAGCCTTGCCGGCCTTGATGAGTTCGAGCGCCCACTCGTAAAGCTGGCCAAAGTAGTCTGAGGCGTAGCAGAGCCGCTCCCAATCAAAGCCAAGCCAGCGCACGTCGGCCATGATGGAGTCGACGTACTCCTGCTCTTCCTTTTCAGGATTTGTGTCGTCGAAGCGCAGATTGGTTTTGCCGCCGAACTCGTCGGCGAGTCCGAAGTCGATGCAGATAGCCTTGGCATGGCCGATGTGGAGATAGCCGTTCGGCTCAGGTGGAAAGCGCGTCTGGACAACAGCGTCGCCGTATTTTTTTGTGCGCACATCTTCGGCGATCATGTCGCGCAAAAAATTCGACGGCGTGCGCGCGTCGAGACTTGGAACGGCGGGGCTTTCCGTATTCGATGCAGCGTTTTCGTTCGTCATAACGGCTATTCCTTAACAAAGTGTTTCTATGTTGGCCACGGCCTGGCGAATGCGTGCAAGGCAAACATCGCGGCCCAGCACAGCCATCGTTTCAAACAGCGGCGGCGCGTTTTTGCGCCCGCACACGGCTACCCGGATCGGCTGAAACATGGGCCCGGCCTTCAGGCCCAGCGATGCGGCAGCCTGGCGCAGCGCCTGATCAAGCGGATCGTGCTCAAAGGTGACATTCGGCAAAACTTCCAGCGCAGTCTGCAGCACGCGTTTGGCAAGCGCTGCATCGCCCTTTTGCGGGATCAACTCTGCCGGATCGTACGACGGAAGCTGATCGATGAAAAAGAAGTCGGCAGCGGCGGGAGCTTCGCTCATCAGCTTGATGCGCTCGCGAATAAGCGGCGTGACTGCCAGCACCTTCTCCGGCGACACTTTCATTCCGGCCTGCACAAAAAAGGGCAGCAGCTGGCGGCTCAACTCTTCAACAGGCAGCGCGCGCACGTGTTCGGAGTTGAGCCACACAGCCTTGGGGTCGAAGGGATCCTGCTCGGTAAAGTTGATCACGGCGTTGGCGCGGTTCACGCCTTCGAGCGTGAAGGCAGTCGTGAGCTCGTCGAGCGTAAGGAATTCGCGGTCGTTCTTGGGCGACCAGCCCAGCAGGCAAAGGAAGTTGACGAACGCGTGCGGCAGGAATCCGGCGTCGCGATACGTCGTCACGCTGACAACCGATCCATGCTTGCGCTTTGAAAGCTTTGCGCCATCGGGCGCAACCAGCAGCGGCAGATGCGCGAAGCGCGGCGGCTCAACTCCGAGCGCTTCGAAAATCAACATGTGCTTGAAGGTGTTGGTCAGGTGGTCCTGCCCGCGAATGATGTGGCTGATGCGCAGATCGGCATCGTCCACGCACGAGGCCAGGTGATACGTCGGCATGCCGTCAGAGCGCAGCAACGCGAAATCTTCCACGTCGTCAGCCTGCTTGGACTGCTCGCCGTACACACCGTCAGTAAAGTGCAGGGTACGGCCTTGCCCGCGGGGCACCCGAAAGCGCAATGCGAAGGTCTCGCCCGCAGCGGCGCGACGGTCGCTCTCTTCGCGCGAAAGCTCGCGCATGCCGGGATTGCACAACCAGGTCCCTTGTGAAGTCGACTGCGCATCGTCGCCGGAGTGGGCCGGAGTGAAATCGCGGTAGGCAAGCCCGGCGGCGAAGATGGCTTCAGCCTTTTCGCGATGTAGGGCCAGGCGTTCGGACTGCCGGTATTCCTCGTCCCACGAGAGGCCCAGCCAGCGCAGGCCCTCAAAGATGGATTGCACGCTGGCGTCGGTGTTGCGCTCAACGTCCGTGTCGTCCAGGCGCAACACCATGGTGCCGTTGTTATGGCGCGCATAGAGCCAGTTGAAAATGAACGTGCGGGCGCTGCCGACGTGAAGATAGCCGGTGGGAGAGGGTGCGAAACGAACACGGGGTGTATTCGCAGGTGTTGATTCAGGCATCGTGACGTATTTGCTTTCTATTCACGATGCTATCGCATTCTCATGGCCGTCCGTCTCAGGCCTGCGGCGGGAAAGCCGGCGGCACTGGCGGTTGTGGCAAAGGCGGTTGCCAGGCTGCCTGCTGGACCGGCGAAGTCTTCCATTCCGCGAAGGCGAGCACGTAAAGCAGAATCAGGCCGCCAAGAGGAATGATGGTCAGCAGCGAAAGCCAGGGCGAGAAACCGGCTTTTTTGCAAATGAACCAGGTCGGGATGATGAAGATGACCATCCCTAAGACAATGATGAACGGAATGACGGCCATCATCGCCAAAACCATGTGCCGGATTTGGGCTGGGTCGGGTCCGCTCTGCAGTAAGAGCGCGAGGCTAAGCATAGAGAACGCTCCTGAGTGGGATTGGCAGTTCGCAGTCAAGGTATAGCGAAAGCTGGGGTTTCGCAATGGAAAAGTTGAACAAAATACCTGGCTGGAGGGCGATAAGGGTTTGATTCGGTAAACGCTCGCGCAGCGTTCCAGCCGTGGCCGCTGCCAGCCGCAGCCGCTGCCGGCCGTGGCCGCCCTAGATTGCGAAATACAGGATGAATGTAGCGGCAATGATGGCCGCGCCGATTGCGGCAATCCACGGTTGCTGCTCGACCGGAACCCGTTGGATCTGCGTACGCCAGCGGGATGGAATGGGGACGGGCAAAGACCCGCCGGTGATCTTTCGCAGCGAATCGGTCATGTTTTGAAAGAGTGCGGGAAGCAGACCCAAAGCGATAAGGACGATTCCCATCCAGATTCCGTTAACGAATTGGGCCGGACTGATCATCGAATGATCATACTCTGCTTGTACCTGGAGCCTACGTAATATCCTCGGTGTCGTAAACCGGCGCGACGGCGCGTTTTTTCGGCACGCCGTGCACAGTGCTCAGCAGGTCTTCCACCACGTCTTCAAGCTGACGCTGGCTTTCGATCACTTCGCTCATGCTCTTCAGGTCTTCACGTTCGGGCACGCGCTCAACCAGCGCCACTGCATGGCACTGTGCCACGTTATCGAGATTCAGCCCCTCGGGAGTTTTGGCCTTGATGCTCACCTGGTCAATGCCGATGCACAGCAGATCGGCCACGCGGGCGCGCATGTCTCCGGCAATGGGCCCAATGCGCGGAGCCCCAAGGATCAGCGTGGTGTCCACGTTAACGATGCGAAACCCGGCGTTCTGCAACTCTTCCATGGCCAGGTTGAGGAAAATGGCTGAGTCGGCGTCTTTCCAGCGCGGATCGCCCGGAGGAAAGAAGCTGCCGATATCGCCCGCAGCCACCGCGCCCAGCAGCGCGTCGGTTACGGCATGCAACAGCACATCGCCGTCGGAGTGGCCCGCCAGCCCTTCAGGGTGGTCAAGTTTTAGTCCGCCGATGCGCAGAGGCACGCCGGGCTTGAAAACGTGCGAGTCATAGCCAAATCCGATGCGAATATCCATGATCTAAAGGGTTTTGAAACCTTTCTTTCGATCCGCCAGGGCCGCCGGTTGAGGCCGGCCGCGCTCACCGTCCGCGCTGGCGCAGGTAAAACTCTGCCAACTCCAGGTCGCCAGGCTGCGTAATCTTCAGATTAACCTGAGAACCGTGCACAACGCCTACCGGTTTTCCGGCGCGTTCAACAATTGAAGCTTCGTCCGTGCCCACAAAGCCGTCAGCCAGCGCTTCAGCAAACGCATCCCGCAGCAGCCCGTAGCGAAAACCCTGCGGAGTCTGCGCCAGCACCACGTATTCGCGGGGAATCGTAGAGGTGATGAGCGCTCCGTGAGCGGTGCGTTCCACCTGCTTGATGGTGTCGACGGCAGGCATGCCCACGATGGCCGCACCCTGTTCGGCAACCGCGTCGATGGTGCGCTCAATGGTTGCAGCGTCAATCAGCGGACGCACAGCATCGTGCACCAGAACAATGTCGTCAGGTTCGGCGGGAAGCGCAGCCAGCGCGTGCGAGACGGACTCCTGCCGCGAGTCGCCGCCTTCGACCACGCTAGCGCGATCGGCAAAGCCGTACTCGGCAATCTGTGCCTGAACGCGTTCCACTTCTGGTTTGCGCACTGCCACAAAAATGGCGGATACGCGCGGTACGGCGGCAAAAGCGCGCAGCGAGTGGATGAGGATCGGCACCCCGTCTAACGCAAGAAACTGTTTGGGCTGCGGACCCGCCATCCGGGTACCCAACCCGGCCGCGGGAAGAATGACAAAGACCTGCATGACTCGTGGAGTATACATCGGCGGGCGCGGTGCGCGGCAGCGAACGGTCAACGAGCTGTAAACGTGCGGTCGAGGTTTTTGAAGCCGGCAGCCTCACAGGCAACATATGATTCTGAGTGACGATGGCTCGCGACAAGACACAGAAACGTTCAACCGGAAGATCCGCAACTCAGGGGCTCGCAGCCGGGTCCCTCGTTATTGACACCAGCCTGCTACGCCCTGGCATGCGCATTGCCGTAGGCCTTTCCGGCGGTGCGGACTCGGTTGCGCTTCTGCGAGCCCTCGCGGAGCGCAGCAGCGAGCTGGGCCTGGTCGTCCACGCTGCGCATCTGCATCACGGCTTGCGCGGCGAAGAGGCGGACGGCGACCTTGCCTTTGCGCGCGAGCTGGCCGCCACGCTGGGATTGCCTTTTCACGAAGCCCGAGTCGACGTAGCGAAGGAAGCCCAGGTCGATCCAGGTAGCGGCAAAGCAGCGGAGTCATTAGAAGAGGCAGCCCGCCGCGTCCGCTACGCGTGGTTCAGGCAGTTGCTGGCGTCGGGCGAACTGGACGCAGTGGCCACCGCCCACACGCTCGACGACCAGGCCGAAACCGTGCTGGCCAAATTCCTGCGTGGCGCGTGGACCGAGGGACTCGCGGGAATTTCTCCAAAGCTAGAGAGCCTGGAGGGCGGCCCGATCCTGCGGCCGTTGCTGAACACGACTCGAGCCGAAGTCGAATCCTATCTCGGCAGCCTCGGCCAGACATGGCGCGAGGACTCGTCGAACCGGCACCTGACATTTACACGCAACCGCATCCGCCACGAGCTGCTACCGCTGCTGTCTGAGTGGAATCCGCGGCTCCGAGAGCACCTGGCGCACATGGCCGTGCTGGCCGCCGACGAAGAAGCATGGTGGGTGACGGAACTGGCCCACGTTGCGCCGCAGATCCTGCTGCCGGGGCGCGCCGTGCGTGGCGGCGGCCGGGCTGCCGGTACTGACGCTTCGATTGCCATCGACGTCACGCGCCTTGCAGCGCTGGCTCCCGCCCTGCAGCGCAGGCTGCTGCGGCACGCGGCGGGCAAGCTGGGCTGTGCGCCGGATTTTGAAGCGACAGAAGCCCTCCGCGAGCTCGCCCTGGGCGGCCGCGCCGGCCAGAAACTGGAACTTGCCAGGGGCCTTCGCGCCGAGCGGACCCCGCGCGAGCTGCGGCTTGAAATGGGTCCAGTTTCCCGAACAGGGAGCGAAACGGAAGCAGCACCGCTTGAGCACAAAAGTTGTATTCCCTGCGACTTAGAGGCGCCGGAGTTCGGGCTTTCGCTTTCCGTCAATCTTGCCCCCGCCGGTACGGAAATGCCGGGACGGGGAACTGCGACTGGCGCAACCGTCACGCTGCGCAACTGGAAACCGGGTGACCGGGTTCGGCTGCGCTATTCCAGCGGTCCCCGGAAGGTAAAGGAAGTGCTTGAACGGCTTAAGGTTACGGGATCCAGCCGGAGCCTTTGGCCGGTGCTGGAGTTCGACGGCCGCATCATCTGGATGCAGGGCGCCGAAGTGGAACCGGAACCGGGCATTGCAGTCGCTGTAAGGCAGACAAATCGCGCCGGAACACAGGTCGCCAAAGGGTAGTTTTCTTCATGTGGTTAACAGCCGTGAGAAGTGCCCAAAGCGCGCAGGCCGGGGCCTCCAAATCCGGCTGGCAAGGGAGTACAATCGGGCTTACTACTCATCCGGTGGCGCAAGGGTGCGCATGCCGGAGGGTTGTCGTGTACTTTCTGACACTTTAGGAAAGGCAGCGACGTCTAACAGAGTGTAATAGTTGCTCAATGGAGGTCTGGCCGGCGCAACTTTCCCGGTTGGAACGAGGAGTTGGTGGTGAATTCAAGCGTTAAAACAATCATGTTCTGGGTCTTCATCCTGATCTGCCTGCTGATGTTGTGGGCAGTGGTCAATAAGAGCGCGAACATGGGGAAGGATGCGGAGATCCCCTACTCCGACCTCTTTGACAAGGTGCAAAACCAGCAGGTCCAGGATGCAACCATCCAGGGCAATGAGCTGCATGGCCACCTCAAGACCTCACCGAAAGATCAATTCCACACCACGATTCCGACCAACTATGAGGACCTCGAGAAGGCCATGCTGGCCTCCAAGGTCAACTTCTCTATAAAGGAGCCGCAGAGCAATATCCTGCTGCCGCTGCTCTTTAACGTTGGACCGTTTGTGCTGTTGGGCGCCATCTGGTTCTTCATGCTGCGGCAAATGCAATCGGGCGGCAATAAGGCTTTGTCCTTCGGCAAGAGCCGCGCGCGCCTGCTCTCCATGCAGCAGAAGAAGATCACCTTCAAGGAAGTGGCTGGAGTAGACGAAGCCAAGGAAGAGCTGAAGGAGATCATCGAGTACCTGCGCGAACCGCAGAAATTCCAGAAGCTCGGCGGACGCATTCCCAAGGGCGTATTGCTCGTTGGACCTCCCGGAACCGGCAAAACGCTGCTGGCCCGTGCAGTGGCTGGCGAAGCCAACGTGCCGTTTTTCTCCATCTCCGGTTCTGACTTTGTTGAAATGTTCGTCGGCGTGGGCGCAAGCCGCGTTCGCGACCTGTTTGAGCAGGGCAAAAAGAACGCCCCCTGCATCATATTCATCGACGAAATCGACGCAGTTGGACGCCATCGCGGCGCAGGTCTCGGCGGCGGCCACGATGAACGCGAGCAGACGCTAAACCAGTTGCTCGTCGAAATGGACGGATTTGAATCGAACGACGGCGTTATTCTCGTTGCCGCAACCAACCGGCCTGACGTGCTCGATCCCGCGCTGCTGCGCCCCGGCCGTTTTGACCGTCGCGTTGTGGTGGGACTGCCCGATATTCGCGGCCGCGAAGAGATTCTCCGCGTGCATGTGAAAAAAGTTCCGGTATCGGACGATACCAACCTGAACGTGCTGGCGCGCGGAACACCCGGCTTCAGCGGCGCCGACTTGGCCAACATGGTGAACGAAGCTGCGTTGAACGCCGCGCGCGTCAATCGCAAGCAAGTCACCATGTACGACTTTGAACTGGCCAAGGACAAGGTGCTGATGGGCGCCGAGCGCAAGTCCATGCTGCTGAGCGACCAGGAGAAACGGGTAACCGCGTATCACGAGGCGGGGCACGCCATGGTCTCGTTCTTCCGCGAAAACTCGGACCCGATTCACAAGGTCACCATCATTCCACGCGGCATGGCGCTGGGTGTCACGGTATACCTGCCTGACGACCGGCACAATTACACGCGCGAATATCTCGAGACCCGCCTGGCAACTGCCTACGGTGGTCGCGTGGCTGAGGAGATCTTCCTGAGCCAGATGTCGACCGGTGCAGGTAGCGATATTGAGACGGCTACCGATCTTGCCCGCCGCATGGTGTGCGAGTACGGTATGAGCCGCCTTGGACCGCTGACCTTCGGCAAGAAGGAAGAGCAGATCTTCCTGGGACGCGAGATTGCACAGCATCGCGACTTCAGTGAGGAGACGGCGCGCCAGATCGATCTGGAAGTTCGCCGCCTGATCGACGAAGCGTACCAGTCGGCCCACACCATTCTGGACTCGCACAAGGATGCGATGCACCGCATGGCCGTGGCCTTGCTCGAACGCGAGACAATCGACGCTGAAGAAGTACGGCTGTTGATTGAAGGCTTGGAACTGCCTCCGATGCGTTCGGTACTGGCATCGCCGACGGATACCGGCAGCGGCACTCCGCAGCAGGTTCTCAAACCGGAGCGCGGCGGACCGGGCTATCCTGAAGGCTCGCCTTCACCAGCGTAAGACAGGGGTCGGGTGTCAGGGATCAGAACAAGGGTTGCTCTTCGGAGCAGCCCTTTTAGTTCTCCCGCTCAGAAAACAGACTATAGCAGTTTCGGAATTGGTGTTGACCGAAAGCACGTTGCAAAGTGGCGTTTTCCTCAAGAAAACGGCACCTTTCGATGCTCTCAAAAAGTCTACGTGTATTCCGAAATTACGCTAGTGCCGATTCGCTCAACCCGCCCCTCGTGCATTAGAGTGTAGGGCAACACCAATCGAACAAACGAGCCATGAATTCACCCCGCCGCATTTCGTACGTCATCATCACCATCCTTGCGATTCTGCTCGCCAGCCTGCATCTGGGAACGTTTCTGCTGGCCACATTGTTCGGCTATCTGGCGCTACAGACTTTCTGCATCGGCGGCAGAAAATGGCTGAGCGTCACGCTTTACCTTGTTGTGGCCATTGCTGTCGGCGTGGGATTGGTTTACTTCTCGAATCTTGCTTATCGCACCTTCCCCAAAATCGCGGAAACGGCGATCCCGGCGGTCGTTGGTTTCGCTGAGAAAAATGGCATCGAGCTGCCGTTCACTGATTACGCGAGCCTGAAGGCCGCGGCGCTCGACGAGGCTCAGCAGGGATTCTCCGTGGTTGGAAAATATGCCACGGCAGCGTCGTTCCAATTTGTGCTTGTGATCGCCGGTCTGGTGGTTGCGCTGAGCATCTTTCTTGGCTCCGGCTGGACGACCGACAACGATGCAACGAACGCGCCGGATAATCTCTACTTCTCTGTCGCAAGCGAACTGACGGCGCGGTTCAAATCGCTTTATGACAGCTTCGCCAGGGTGATCGGCGCACAGATCCTGATTTCAGCCATCAATACCGGGCTGACTGCGGTATTTCTGTTGCTGAACCATTACCCTAATTCAGGCTTGCTCGCCACGTTTGTCTTCCTCTGCGGACTCATTCCCATTGTCGGCAACATTATCAGCAACAGCCTCATCGTTGGCGTAGGCTTCACCATCACCGCCAGGACCGGAATCTATGCACTCGTTTTCCTGGTGGTGATTCACAAGCTGGAGTATTTCCTGAACAGCAAGATCATCGGCAGGCGCATCAAGTGTCCGATGTGGCTGACGCTGATCGGTTTGATCCTGGGGGAGAAACTGATGGGCGTCCCTGGCATGGTGCTGGCGCCGGTCGCACTGCACTTCATCAGGGTTGAAGCGTCAGCATTTCATGGGTTCACGCAAGCTCGCTCACAAGGTCAATTAGGCGCAGATCACGGCGACACTCGCCAATAATAGGCGGTCCTGAATAAAACCACTTGACAATAGGCTCATTATAACTACATTGTAGTTTTATGAAGAAGGCAGCTCCGCTGGGTGAATTCGAACAGATTGTCTTGCTCGCGATCCTCCGACTGAAAACTCAGGCATACGGAGTGAGTATTCGATCGGAAATCGTGGAGCGCACCGAACGTGAAGTTGCGCCCGGGGCTCTCTATACGACTCTGGATCGCATGGAGGAAAAAGGTCTCGTACGGTCGTGGATGGGCGAGGCCACAGCCCAACGCGGGGGCCGTTCAAAACGCTATTTTGCGGTGACGAAGACAGGGAGGGAAGCACTCGTCAATGCACATCAGGCGTATCAAAGCCTGCTTGAGGGATTAGATCTGGCGGGGGGCGCACATGCGAGCAGTATCGTTTGCTGAATGGTTACTGCGGGGCATCCTGGGAAGACAGCGAGCATTCGCCGTAGTGGGTGATCTCGTCGAGATCGGCCGGTCAAAGGGAGTTGTGTGGTTTTGGCTGTCCATATGCGGATATATTGTCCGCACGCTGTGGCGGCCGGTGGTAGGTACAGTTGTCGTCTTGTACTCAACGAACTGGACGCTTAATACTTTCCAATGGGCCGCAATCGGTGTAAACACAAAACACTTGCCAAGCGCCTTGTGGGAGCCGTTCATCCTTGCTGTCTGTGGGTTGGGTGCGGTGATGTGCGGGGCGGCATTCTATTCCGCCATTTGCTACGGGTTCTTAGACAAGTTCACTCAATTCGCAGTGGTGATGGTCGCGCTCAGCGCCACAATCGCATATGCATGGTGGCTCCCAGGCATCCCTGCTGTCTGCACCGTCGTATTCATGTCCGCGCTTGTGTTCTTCTCTTTACGCCGCGAAAGGCGATGGGCGATTCTGACCGCGGCCGCTGTTTCCGCAATATCATTCCTCGCTTATTTTGCGTTCATTTTCGCGCTTGCTCTATACGCCAAACACCTACATGGTCAACATGCTAACGGCCAGGACTGGAACGATCAGCCGCCATCAATGATATGGCTGACCTTTATAGCCATCTTGGCCATGTCTTTTATTCAGGCCGGAACGTGTTCCTTTATGCACAATCGCGCAACGCGATCGGCAAGAGACTTCAACTCGCTCGACGAAACCGAGCAAACACCCGAATTACCGTAGCTTCAAGCGAGACCATAGATTAAGCCCGCAAAACAGAAGGGCTGCTCTTCAGAGCAGCCCTTGTTCTTCCAACCAGCTGTTTGCCTATCTGAAAATCTTGTAGGCGATGCCCACACTGCCGCCGTACGGATGCAATTGAGGCGTCACTAACCATTGCTGGAATTCGAAATCGCCTGCCCGCACCATCCAGTGACTGCTCAGGTTGTAGTCCAGACCGCCACCATAGGCGATTACAGTGGTGTGGCCGTTGAGGAAACTGCCGCCTCCCATACCGACGAGAACTTTACCATACGGGCTGAAGTTGCCAAACTCGTGAATGTGAACCTTCGGCCCGATGAGGTAAGTGCTCTGCGTGATACCGATGTATTGGTTAAAGTGCAGCCAGTTGGCCTCGCCCTCGATGCCAACAAAGCGGTTGATCTTGTAGTCAACAAACGCTCCGATGCCGACGAGAGGATTGGGACTGGCTTGTGCGACTCCATTGCCTGCGTAATCGGGTTGGAAGATCGACCCGAAACCGCCTGCAGCTAATTTTGGTTGATGTTCGTTTGCGGACTGCACGACCTGCGCGTTGACGGGCAGCGTGACGGCAGCAAACATCATGCAAAAAAGGAAGAGGGTCGATCTGTTCTTAGGCATGAACGCTCCATTTCTGGGGAATGCCAGCTCCGTCTGGAATGGGCCCGAGGCAACAAGGTAGTCTTTGGCACGGCGCGGAGCTTGATTTCGCCGGCCAGAGACTCGATGGGCTGCTTTTCTACTGTGGAGTTGGTTTCGAAGCTGTTGTCTGTGCGGACTGCTGCGCCGAATTGGTATCCGCCACCGGGGGTTGTGCCGGAGGCGGCGGTTGTTGCTGTGCAGCGGGTTGCTGTGGTGAAGGTTGCGCCGCAGGCTGATCCGCGGCAGGCTGCTGCTGTTGCTGCGGTGCAGGATCCCCTGTTGCCGAATTGCCGGCCGGAGCAGCCGATGCTGGCGGCGTAGCGTGGGCCACCTCGTAACGCTGCAGCTTGTAGAAGATCGGCGTGACCTCAAACGGCATCTTGTCACGCGAGTTCATCGGCGCATAACGCTTTGCATCCAGCATGTGCACGCTGTCATCCCATGGATCCACCTTGAGCCAGCTGCCGAGCGGTAACGCCGCCGTCTGATTCAGGTCGTCCCAGTTGAGCTTGGGGGCCATGTGTTCCAGGTCAGCCATCCACGCGGTGCCATCAGCCTTAATCAGCGAGTCGCCCAGTTTCGGGGTGTTCAACGCCTTCAGCTCCTGGCTGCGCTGCACCAGCTGCTCCCAGTACAGTCCGGCGTTCGGCAGCTTGTCCTTGTACATGGAGGCTTCCAGGTACTGCATCGCCCTCTTCGCAGCGTCGGCGTTGTCGGTGTCGCTGTGGTACATGTTGATGCGCTGAAACGAGGACTCGTCGGGGAACAGCAGGCGATCGTTGAACGCGTAGCGCGTGTCAATGTGGTGTCCCATGGCGATGTGCGCCAGCTCCATCGAAATTACGGACGCAATCGCTTCTTCGCTCGGCAGACTGTCGAGAAGCCCGCGGCTCAGCAGAATCGTGTTGCCCACCGTCGTGGCTTCAATGGTGTCGGTTAGCAGGACGCGCGTGTGAACCTGGTCAGTGAAGGCAAGGTTGTTAGGAACAATCAGGTTTACAACAATCTGATCGAGAACCTTATTTTCGTATCCGCCCTGATCCACGGGAGCAACCAGGCCGGCTTCAACCAGGCGATCGATCACGTTGTTTTCAGCCTGCGTCACCCACATCCGCGATGCCTGCAGCGGGCCTACGTCAGTTGAGTCGTTGCTGCGGTCCACGGCGTCGTCAACCTTCACGCTCACGTTTTCGCTGTCGCGCGTAGGCAGCTTGAGTGAGTAGCCCCAGAAGTGCGTCTGCGCCTTCAGACCGGTGGTATTCTTGCTGCCTTCCATGCGCTGAGTTTCTTCCACATAAACCGCGACCGGCAGCCAGATTCCCGGCTGCACATTCATGCGCCAGCTATCAAAGTGGAAGTAGTACTTCGAGGTGTCTTCATGTGGAGAGCCCTGGTAGGTACCGTTGAAGCGGACCACGTTGCCGCCCTGGTCTTCAATCCAGATGCGGCCATAGAAGCGGCCCTCCTCATTCGTTTTTGGATGGACGTCAAACACCCAGGTCCTTACATTGCCCAGGAACTCGCGGCGCACAAAGCCGAATACGTAGTGGTTCTGGTCGAAGCCCTTCGGATCGAGGAACATCATTTCCATGAAGCCAGTGTCCGAATAAGTAAACTTCTCCAGGCCGAGCAGCCTGGTAAGACTCATCACGGCCCCAAGCGAACCTTTGAGCCCTAGAAAACCCTTCTTGGTGGACTCAGTGCGAGGCTCATAGGTCTTGTCGAAGAACGCGGAGCCAAAGTCGACGCGACTCAGAATATAATGATCGTCCACCGGGACTTCGTACAACTTCGGATCGGGGCGCGTGTCCTGGATGTACGTTTCAACCAGAGGTGTGCGCAGCTTGATGTCGTCGATCAGCACCTTTTCGCGTTGGACAGCCTTTTCCACGAGCGCGGCCTGTTCGGCGGTTAGCTGCCGAGTCTGCTCGTACTTCGGTGTCTTCTTCGCGTACGCGCACGACACTCCGATGGTGATCATCAGGAAGGTTAGGGGGATCTTCCGAAAACTCATAGTCAAGCTCCTAAGTGCTTCGTCCTTCTCTTGCTTTGCCTGTCGCTGCTGACTGCAAGCTGCAGGGCAGCTTTGTTTTTGACGGTCCAACCGATCATTACACTTACGCAAGTTGGAAAGTTATGGTGATTGTCGTAGTCAAATCAATCGGGTGACCGTCGCGTGTGGCCGGACGGAAGCGGATCTGCTGTGCTACCTTGCGCGCCTCTTCGTCCAGTCCGTGTCCTAGTCCCTTTACTACACCCTGTATAACAACTTGACCGGTAGCCAGAAAGGTGACGCGCAATACCACATCTCCCTGGACTTTAAGTTGCCGAGCCTCGGACGTATATTGCACAGGAGGTTTAGAGATAACCTCCAAATTAGTTGTAGTCGGTGCGGCAGCCGCCCTTTGGACCACCGGGGCAGCAGCAGCCACACCCGGGATTCCCGCGGAAGCTACCTTGCCGTAAGTTCCGGGGCCCGCGGAGTTGCCCGTCGCTCCGGGAATTCCGGCAGAAGCTACCTTGCCAACCACTCCTGAATTCGATCCGGACTTGAGTCCATTGCCGATGCCGGTGGATCCCACCACGCCGTGCGGAGCGACGGCAGGGCCCTGCATGCCGCCGTACGGATTGCCTATGGCGGCGATCGTTGCCGGCCGCGTAGCGTTCGGATTAGGTGTAACGCCGAAGGTCTCTCCCAAATGAACTGGGGCCGTTGATGGCTTAACGTGCGGGTCCTGCGCTGGCATAGCGGCTGTCAGTGCAGCCTTGGGCTGCGGAGCCAGCACAATTGCCGCCTTGACCGGCTTCATTACCGGTACCGCCAGCTTGGCTTCCATCTGGATCGGCTTCGGATCGGGAGGCTTCGGCTTCGGCATTTCAATCTTGGGAGCATCCAGCTTCACCTTGGGGGGCTCAGGCGGAGGAAGCTTCGGCGGTGGCGGCTGCTTGATCTTGGGCTGCGGCGGCGGCGTCGTCGGAGCAATTAGCTCCGTCATCTCGTAGTGATGCTGCTCCATAACGTGTTTTGCCGTCGCTCCAATGTACAGAATCAGAGCGAGAGCCATTCCGTTGATCACTGAGCTGGTCACAAACGAGGCCGTGCTGCGTTCCGCCTCGGGAAGAAGGCCGAAGTTGGTCCTGCCGGGGGTGTAATTCATCTCCATTGGTTCAGTCCTCCCATCCGGTCGTCGAGAGGGCTCAACATCCTGGCCGTGACATAGTCACCGGGATCTGTGAATTCACACTGAGTGTTAACACCGTGTCGATCAATCAAGCCGGTACGATCAATGCAAATCAAATCTTTCATTCCCCACCAAATCCAGGTTTCCTGATGCCGAGTTAAGGCTCGCGCCCGCGATATGCGATTGGATGCACTCACGTTCCGGGCGCGTTGTCGCCGGGGTGGAATGCCCCGTAAGGGTTTCCAAGGCATAATCCCGAATGGCGCTAACTTACCGAGATTGGTGAAGGGCGCAGGGGTAGAAGTAGAACATGCGCAAAACAGCGGTTCGAGGGCACTTGCACCGTTCGGACCCGTCGCAGCATGGAGTCTCTGCATACTTACTCTCCACGTTCCTTCCAAGGCATCCGAACAAAACGCGCATCTTCTTCCCAGCCACCAGCTTAATCCGCTGCGCGTTTCACAATGAGCGCCGGAAATGAAACAACCCGGCTAAGATCCAGGACTGCACAACCTTCTGTTTTAGGACACAGATACCGGCCGGCCCGAGGGAATAATTGGCCAGTGCTACTCGACATCCCTGCCATGCCCTATTGTAATAGACTCAAGGTAACCGAAAGTGCTCAGGAAAGGAATGCCTTTTTTGTGAAGATATTGGTTACCGGAGGGGCAGGTTATATTGGTGGCACGGTTGCGGGATTGCTGACCCAAAAGGGTCACAACGTGCTTGTTTATGACAATCTTAGCCACGGCCGTTTCGATCTTCTTCCGCGCGGAGTTGAGTTTGTCAAAGGTGAAGTCGAAGATCGGCACGCAATTGAAAACCTTTTCATCCGAGCCCGGAATTCGGGCTCCCCGTTCGACGGCGTGCTCCATTTTGCAGCACTGATTGAAGCCGGCGAATCCATGAAGGTTCCTGAGGCTTTCTTCCGCAACAACACCGCTGCGACACTTTCGCTATTGGAAGCCATGCTGGCCGAAGGGCCCAGGCGGCTGGTGTTTTCTTCCACAGCCGCGGTCTACGGAGAACCGGAAGTAGTGCCGATCCAAGAGGATGCGAAGCTATTGCCGACCAACGCCTATGGTGAATCAAAGCTCCTCGTAGAGCACATGCTCGGCTGGCTGAATCGCATCCATGACTTCCGCTATGCATCCCTGCGCTACTTCAACGTGGCAGGCGCACCCGAGGGGCCTGACGGCGCGATCACGCGCGGCGAAGCGCATCAGCCGGAGTCGCATTTGATACCGCTGGTGCTCGATGTTGCGCTCGGCAGACGCGAGTCCATCAAGGTCTTCGGTGACGACTATCCGACATCGGACGGTACCTGCATCCGCGACTACATTCACGTCTCCGACTTGGCCGACGCGCACCTTCTGGCGCTCGATTCCCTCAAAAATGCACCCATTACTAAAGATGGTCGCTGCAACTTCCGTCCGTTGATTTACAACCTCGGTAACGGCAGCGGATTCAGCGTTCGCGAGGTGATTGAGGCCGCGCGGCGCGTAACCGGGCATCGCATCCCGGTGGAAATCTGCCCCCGCCGCTCCGGCGACCCCGCGGTTCTGGTAGCGAGCTCTGAGAAAGCAATGCGGGAACTGGGATGGAAACCGCGCTATACAACTCTCGATGACATAGTGCGCACCGCGTGGGACTGGCACCAGAAGCGCTACGCCGATTAGCGTGGATCTGCCCTGAAAATATCTCGGGTGCTAGAAACCCACACCGACCTCAGAACTGTCATCTCGACAGAGCGTAGCGACGAGGGATCCGCGGTTGATTTTCATGCTCTTCGGATGACGCAACGCGCCATGTATGACTGCGGTTGCTTTTTTCACGCGCTCCATCGACCGATTCACTCCGGCACACACCGTGAATCCCTGACGAGCCATCACACATCAAAGAAGCTGTAGACTGCCGAACTCACGTGAGGCTCCTGGTCAGCAGAGGTTTTCCCCGAAGTGAACACGGACAACAAAAGAGATTTCTGGCGGGCCTTCCTCGACTTCTTCGTCTTGTTCAGCGGCATCTCGACCGCATCGAATCTGGCGCGCACGCAAGGCAAACCGCTTCTAACGCGCGGCCTCTTCCTGTTCCGCTCCGGCCGGAGCAGATAGACCCAGCGTCGTCATCAGCCGTCGCTTCCCTTTGATCCTGCCATGTCTCCGCGCTGATCTGGCGCCGATACACTCCCAGTATGGTCAACTTTGGTTTTGCCATTCCAAGGATATATTTCGGGACCTTGATGGAGGGTTGTGCTTGATTGGTGAGCTCGATCAGAGTTACTTCCAAATAACCGGCGATATGGAGAAGGGGCGTTTGGGGGATTGCGGAATGCGCTAAAAACAACCGCGGATCCCTCCACTCCGTTTGTTGGTTTATCACTGGCTCGGACAGGACTCGGTACACGTAGCAAAGAACAGCCGCAGAGCAACGGCAGCTTCCTCAGTTTCTGTTCGGATGCCTGTCGTTTTGCAGAAGCCTGAAACGGGGCGCGCTCACAGAAACATGTGCACAATTCAGATGCGCTGTCATCCAGACGCTGGGCGTAGCGAAGCGAAAGATCTGCCCTGAAAATATCTCGGGTGCCAGAAACCCACACCGACCTCAGAGCTGTCATCCCGACAGAGCGCAGCGACGAGGGATCCGCGGTTGATTTTCATGCTCTTCGGATGACGCAACGCGCCATGTATGACTGCGGTTGTTCTTCGGCGAACTTCAGACTCAGCACGCTAGAGTTGAAATCCCGGAGATCTTCCGCATTTTCCGGGCTTCGATTACATTTTCATAAATTGAATAGTCCAGCTTTCCTTTAACTGATAACTGAGCGCCCTCAAATAATCCGCACATGGCGGGCGACGCTTGCGCAACAGTCCGCATCTTAGCAGGCGGGGTACAGCCCGCAGCTCGATAAACAGCCAGCGCTTCCTATTCTGTAAACGCCGCCCCTGCTGCACTAGCCAGGAATTGGAGCACGCCCACCTACAACATTCTTGGAGGCAAACATGAGCACGATTCCGCGTCATGCCGCAGCGCCGTTCCTTGTTTTATGTGTGGCCGGCGCCCTCGCGTTCGGTCAGCACTACAGCCAAACAAACCTGGTCGCAAACACTTCGGGAGTCGCGCCGGTTACAGATGCTTCGATGGTGAACCCCTGGGGACTGGCACGCAGTTCCAGCAGTCCGTGGTGGATCTCGGATCAGCGGACCGGACTCAGCACAATCTATAACGGAGCCGGAACAAAGCAGGCTCTGACCGTCACAATTCCTGCGGCCATGTCCGGCAAAACCGGATCTCCGACCGGGGTTATCGCCAACGGCAGTACGATGGACTTCCTTCTTGCCGCCGGCTCGCCTGCGGCATTTCTTTTCTGCACACTCGACGGCACAATCGTGGGTTGGAATCACAGCCTCGGCGCCATGACCGTCGTCAATATGAATGACGGCTCCTCGTACACCGGAATTACCAGCGCTACGGTGGGCGGACAGCGGCGTCTGTTTGCGGCCAACTTCACCAAGGGCCGGGTCGATATCTTCGACAACGCATTCCATCGTATCGCCAGGGGCGAAGGCCATTTCGATGATGACCAGTTGCCTCCCGAATATGTGCCTTACAACGTGCAGGCGATCGGCGACGATATTGTTGTAGCCTACGCGCTCCACGAGGACGGAAACCAGTTTGAAACCGACGGCCCGGGCTTCGGCTATGTGGATGTGTACTCCGCGAATGGAAAGCTGCTCCAGCGGCTGGAACACGGAGACTGGCTGAACGCCCCATGGGGAGTAGCTCTTGCACCTCTGGATTTCGGTTTCTATAGCCACGATCTGCTGGTGGGGCAATTTGCCGGCGGTGGAAGCACCGAATCCAGCGGATATATCGCCGCATACGATCTGGCGACCGGTAAATTCAAGGGATTGCTTCAAGATGCAAGCGGCAGTCCGATCGCCATTAACGGCATTTGGGCAATCAGCTTCGGCAACACCAGCCCAAATGATTACGACTCCGCCGGCGCACCCGCTGCCGAACTCTATTTCACGGCAGGACCGAATCACGCTTCGGGCGGTCTGTTCGGCTACCTCACGCCGGTCGCAACAGAACTCATTGAAGGCAATGGTCAGTAAGTATGGTCAGTAAGAACGACCAGTAAATCTCTCCGGTCAAAGTGCCAGCAAGATAAGAGGGGCGCTCTCGTGTTGAGAGCGCCCCTCTTATCTTCCTGAAAAACTCTCATTACACAACGTTTTGAAAGGGCACGACTTTAGTCGTGCCGCAAAGCTCTAAATGAATGTGGGCTTTAGCCCTTGAGGGACGATTTTCGGACTCTTCGCTCAAGTCCGCCCTTCTTCAGCAGTCTAGGGGCGCTCTCGTGTTGAGAGCGCCCCTCTTAGTAACTGGATCGGAGATGTTTTACTTGGCTGCAACCAGCGGACGGGTAGTGAGGGTGCCGTCCTTGTAACCCTTGGCAATCTGCTCGATCGACACGGGCTTGTAGTCTCCCGCGTGACCCGCCTGGCCGAACTCGACCATGCGTGCCGCCACTACCTTTTTCATGGCTTCGCGAGCCGGCTTCAGGTAATCGCGCGGATCGAACTTCTCCGGAGTCTCCCACAGAACTTTGCGGATCGCGCCGGTGATGGCCAGGCGATTGTCGGTGTCGACGTTGATCTTGCGCACGCCGTTGCGGATGCCGAGCTGAATCTCTTCCACCGGCACACCCCACGTCTCCTTCAGCTTGCCGCCGTATTGGTTCACAACGTCCTGCAGGTCCTTGGGGACCGACGAGCTGCCGTGCATCACCAGGTGCGTATTGGGCAGCCGCTTGTGAATGGCGATCAGCACGTCCATCTTCAGCACGGAACCATCCGGCTTCTTGGTGAACTTGTATGCGCCGTGGCTGGTGCCGATGGCGATGGCGAGCGCGTCAACGCCGGTGCGCTCTGCAAACTCAACCGCCTGGTCAGGATCGGTAATGTGATCGAGGCCGCTGCCGCCCGCGCCGTGGCCGTCTTCAACGCCGCCGAGCACGCCGATTTCGCCTTCCACCGTAACGCCGCGCTCGTGCGCAAAGTCCACAACCTTGCGGGTCACTTCCACGTTCTCATCAAAGGTCGATGGGGTCTTGCCGTCAGTCTTGAGCGAGCCGTCCATCATCACTGAGGTGTAGCCCAGTTCGATGGCGCTCTTGCAGGTCTCAAAGCTGTTGCCATGATCCTGGTGCATGGCGATCGGAATCTCTGGGTTCAACTCCGCTGCCGCCTGGATCAGCTTGAAAAGATAAAGATCCTCCGCAAACTGGCGCGCGCCGCGGCTGGCCTGCACAATGACGGGAGACTTCGTCTCTTTCGCCGCCATCATGATGGCCTGAATCTGTTCCATATCGTTGACGTTGAATGCGCCGACGCCGTAACCGCCCTTGGCGGCTTCGTCGAGGAGCTGCCGCATGGAGACTAGAGGCATATGAAATTCTCCTTTGTATGCTGGCTCCGGTTGCCTGTGCGCATTGCCCTTAAAAAACGGAGTACAACTGCCGGGCCGCGGGAGCTGCGATCATCCCTATGGTAGCACCGGCGCGCAATAGAAAAGTGTGGCCACGCGCACAAGCGGGTGAAGAAAAAGCTGATGCACAAAGCGCTTACGGGCAGCCAAAAGGATTATTTCGGACAAGAAATTTCCATTCTCGCTACCACTCATTGACGTTCGGGCCGTTCAGGAATGGCCGATAGCAGGAAAGCGCCCAAAATAGCTAGAGGTTTGGTTTATCGCTCCACCAGTCGGCCAGCTAAGTCTTTTGGGAAGACATTGGATGTTACGGCCATCACAGCGTTTTGGGTGGGTAAACTGGGTAGACTTACCGAGCGGATCAATCGCCACAATCACCTGGAATCGGAAGCCTAACTTTCGGTAACCAGCAGCCGGTACCGCGCTGGGTATGTCTGTGCCGATCCTGTTCTGATAGGAGGTTGCAAATGCTCGTTCGCGTCGCTCTAGCTGGATCCTTCTTTTGTGGAGTGGTGTGTTTACACGCGCAATCCCCGTACCACACCGTCTTTGGTTTGAGGCTTGGCGAACCGCTCACCAGCAGCGTTGCAGAATGTTCCACCCATGAAGAGAAATTTCTCGGCGTGGTTTATCACCTTTACGATGAAAACGACAAACAGACCTGTTTCAGGCGGAGATATCCTGAGCCGGTTCACTATGTTCCATTGTCGGTAGGGTTCGGAACTCCAATGACCGACGAACAGGTTGCTGTCAAATTCCCGATCGGAAAGCGACCTATGGTGATGAGCGGTTTCGAACTAGATGTTCGCATCGTCGGAGGGAATCTAGAGGCAGTTGCGTTCGAGACGGGGCACGGGATGAATAGGTCATCCGATGTGGTCAAGGCACTTGCCGAAAAGTACGGTTCTCCTACTTCCGACCGCACAGGAGAGTGGAGGGATATTCGTGGCGTGGTCTACCCGACTCGCGAACTCTCGTGGAGTCTCCCCGGATTGAGTGTTTCGTTCAGAAACGTCTTTACGAAGGTCGAGACCGGGACTGTTTTCATTCAGACAAATAAGTGGACACAATGGAACGCAGAACAGTTGCAGAAACGCAAAGCATCTTCAACCCTCTAGTGCAATTGCGGAACTTTAAGTTCCGTCTTGACTCGTGCACGGGATACTCGTACCTTCTCCACCATGGCAAACATAAATGGTGGCATCACTCTCGATGTAGCACTAGAACAACTCAATCTTGCGATAGCTGCGCTTGCGAATGAGCGCCAAAAGTTGTCGTCCGGGATTCATCTTCGCGGCACAGCTTCCCTGCTGGAATCACTGCGCCAGGATGTAATGTTCTGGCGTCAGGAAGTTGCTCGGCTCCAGCGTGGCAATTCTGGGCCGTCGATCAGGTTGGGAGTAGCGCTGTGAAGCCCTCAGTGGATCAGATATGGAATAATCGGGGCCGTGCACCCCTCGCCCGTTACTGCTCATGACTGGTACCTGCTGGCCTGCGTGGCCGGTACGGTGCTGCTGCTTTTACTGCTGGTAGGGAAGTTCAAGCTGCACGCCGCGGTGGGGCTTTGTGTCGCCGCGTTCGCACTCGGAGTAGCAGCGGGCATGCCGCTCAAGCAGGTGCCCCTCTCGTTCACAACCGGCGTCGGAAACATGATGGGCCACATCGCCATCATCCTCGGCATGGGTGCGATCCTGGGCCAGTTGCTGGCCTCGTCGGGCGGTGCAGCTTCTCTCAGCAAAACATTGGTGGAAGGTTGCGGGACCAGGGGGCTTCCATGGGCTCTACTTGGATTGAGCCTGCTGGTCGGCATGCCTGTTTTCTTTGAGGTAGGCCTGGTGCTGCTGATGCCCATCATTGTTGAAGCAGCCCATCGCGCGCAGCGCCCGCCAATTCTAGTGTCGCTGCCGGTCCTTGCCGGGCTCTCCATTACCCACGGCCTTATTCCGCCGCATCCCTCGGCGCTGCTCGCGGCGACTGTGTTTCACGCCGATCTCGGCCGTGTGATTCTGTGGGGCATGCTTGCCGGTACTCCCGCAGCGGCCATCGCCGGGCCCGGCGTTTGGTACGTGTTGGAGCGGCGCTGGCTGCGCCGTCAACAATTGGGAGCAGCAGCCACAGAGCCATCCATCCCGTTGACTGCCGCAATCGGCTCGGCAGCAGAGAACCGCGCAACAACCAAGCCCGCGGGAACAGCGAGCGCTCTCTTCGCGATTCTGCTTCCCATCGCGCTCATCTTCGGCGGCAGCTGGGCCGATTCAATGACCGCGCCCGGGTCCACAACCAACCAAATCCTTCACATGCTCGGCTACCCTGACGTAGCCATGCTCGTCGCTGTGCTGGTCGCGCTGGTAATGCTGGGCAGCAGAATCCCGCGTCAGGCGCCTCGCAGCAGCGAGCAACATCATGGGCCGGAGATGCTGCGCAAGCTCACTGCGGATTCGTTTGTACCCATCGCCGGAGTGTTCATCATTCTGGCTGCGGCCGGCGGGCTCAGCGGCGTCTTGCGCGACTCCGGCGCGGCGCAATCCACGGTCGGTCTTGCGCTCGGCGCGCACATGCCGCCGCTGGTGCTGGCCTGGGCTCTGGCCGCGCTGGTGCGTGTGTGCATGGGCTCGGCCACGGTTGGAATGGCAGTTGCCTCCGGAGTGCTCGCACCGGTTGCCGGTCAGCTGGGCGTCAGGCCTGAATTGCTGGTCATCGCAACCGGCTCCGGATCGCTCATGCTCTCGCACGTCAACGATTCGGGATTCTGGCTGGTCGGTTCACTCTTCAAGCTGGATGTGAAGGGAACGCTTTCCACGTGGTCCGTAGTGGAAACGGTGCTTTCAATCAGCGGCCTGCTAATCGCACTTCTGCTTTCCCTGGTGCTGCATTAGGGCCTTGACCCCTGCTCCCACCACAAACAAGCGGACGGGTGAGAGTCGGGTGGAAATGCCGGGTGCCCCATCCTTCTCGCAGCTTTACCGCGAGAAGGGTGGGACAGCAATCCCGCAAACTCACCACCAACAAGCCAACGCCCGATAGCCGAAAATGCCGGGTGCCCCATCCTTCTCGCAGCTTTACCGCGAGAAGGGTGGGACAGCAATCCAGTAAGCCCACCACCAACAAGCGGACGGATGAAAGCCAGCCGAAAAGCACGCGCTCCACTTGCCGTTCGCAAACTTTAATGAGTCTGTTGTGGGCTAGGTTTCGTCTGTGTACCGGTGGCAGGGGCCGGTTTTGCTCCCGTCGTAGGAGAAGGCTTTGTGCTCTTCGTGCCTGCAGCAGGTTTACGAGCGGATCTTTTGTGTGTCGTGGTGCGCGGCGGAGGCGGTGTGCAGGGAAGCGCCACGGGAGTGGGGATTGCCGCAATCTTCTCTGCCTGAGACTGTACGGTTGCGTGCAGATCGGCCACTTGCTTTTCCATTGCGGCAGCCGAGGTTTGCATCCGGTCGCCGAACGCGAGCCGCGCATTTCCCAGCGTCACCAGCGCCTGCTGCAACTGCGCAACCTGTTCGTCGGGCGCCACCACCCGCGAAGCTTCCACCACCCGCAGCAGCACATCGTAAAGCGCGCTGATGTTGCGCGAGATTGGCAGCAGCTTACTCAGGCTCGCCGGTGCGGTATCGGCGTCGCGCAGCATGGGCGGCAGCGTCACGTCGATGTCGCGCTCGATTTGACTGATGTTTTGGGCCGCTTCATCCCGAATGTTGCCGCGCTTCCACTTATCCACCCGGACCATATCGGCGGTTTGCCGAACTGCGGTGAGCGCTGGCTGCAATTGCGTGCTGACTGGAACCACCGGCGCGGCGGGCTGGGCTGTTACTGCGCCGGGTGTCGTCGTGCCGGCCGTAGTTTGGGCGATTGCGACCCGCATCGGCCAGGCAATCACCGCCATGGACGCCACAGCAAGAGCAACGCGCATCGGTTCTACCTCTTTCTTTCCCTTTCGGGTATCGGAATACATGTATCTGCCACGGAGATTCTATTGTGTTGTTGGATTCAAGGTTGAGGAAAATGGATGGGTCCACGACACCGGAAGAAAGCCGGGCAAGAGCTTGCAATCCGCGGCGCCTAGGCTCTAGGGGAACTCCCGCCCGGCATCCGCAGCCAATTCTTTTTCCGGTTGTGGTGTGAGCCCGCTCGAACGGCGCCCGGCAGATTTGCGCCAGGTCCAATTACGCAAGCGGCTCCGCGAAACCATCATTGTTATTGATGTTACGCCGGATATGTCCCCGTGATATAGCCCTCCAGCGCCTGGATGGTCTGCGCCTGATCGGAGATGACCCACTTCACCAGGTCGCCAATGGACACGATGCCAACCACACTTTCCCCCTGCAACACAGGCAGGTGCCGAAAATGCTGCTGCGTCATCAGCGTCATGCACTCATCCACGGTGTATTGCGGGCTCACCGATACCACCGGGCTGGTCATAATCTCGCTAACTCGCGTCTCCTTGGAGTAGTGCCCAAGCAATACCCCTTTTCGCGCATAATCACGCTCGGAAAGGATTCCCACCAGGCGATGACCCGAAAGAACGAGCAGAGCTCCGATATCATAATGCGCCATGAGCTCGAGCGCTTCGAAGACGGACTGCTCAGGAGTAATGGACAGAACTCGCGATTGGTTCTTGAACTTCAGCACCGATCCAATTGTGTCGGTAATCTTCATCGGATTCTCCTGCATGAAAGCCCCGAAATGCAGCGGGGCCCGAATATTACCGCAAATCTGTAAGTGAAGCCCGATTCGGCGATGAGACACTATAGCCGGATTTTGTAAAAACAGTCCAGAGCTTGAAAATTAATATGCCGTCCAAGGCGAGTCCACGGTCGGCGCTGTCATTCCGGCGTCATCTGCCATTTCTTGACCTGGATCGGTTTCCGGCCCTCTGGTTTGGGGACAAAGATGTCCTGCCACTTCAGGCCGCACGCCCTCACCATCTGAATCGGGTATTCAAGCCGGCCAAGTTCGGCTTCAGCATTGTTGGTGCCGAACGAGAACTTTGCCCCGCCGGCTTTGGCCGCCTTGATGAACGGGGGGCTCGGAATTTTATAGCGATCGTTGATTTCGATGGCGACGTCGTTCTCAATAGCTGCGTCAATCACACGCTTCATGCGAGCCGAGGTCCAGAGCGCGTCGTATTGCGCGCGTAGAGGTACGGGCAGAAATGTGGCATTGGCGTAGATGTCAATCGGCTCCTTCATCACTCCCTCGATGCGGCTGACGTACAACTCCATAAACGCCTGCGGATCGGAAAGGTCGCCCATCTCCTCAGGCACGAAGAGCCGGCGTCGGAAGCCGGTAGGATCACGAAAGGTCATCGCGTCCGTAAAGCAGTAGTCGAAGCGCGCCACCGACTCCGGCGATGTGAGCGTCATCCACTCGCGGCCTTCACCCTGAAGGGCCACATAGCAGGCCTGGCCTTTCATCGTCGCAAGGTAGTCGCGCACGCTGGCGTCATCGTGTACCGGAAAATTGAGGCCGCAGTTGATCGCGATGCCGTAGTTGATGCCAAGCCGGCGCGAGTTGGCCAGAGCCTGATCGAGTGTCAGCCCGCCCTTCAAATGCACGTGATAATCGACGACTGGAAAGTTCTCAACGCCCAGCCGCATGATTTCGCGGTAAACCTCGTCTACTTGCGGCGCTTCCTCCTGCGATGAAAGGCCATCGGGCAGCGGGCGAACACGAATGTTCTTGAAGCTGGTGGTACTGCCGGCATCGTGGCTCTGCAAAGCGAAGGTGCCCTGACTGATGACACGATCGAAATCAGTATCGGCACGGAAGGGCGGGTCCGGCTCAACGTAATCGACGACAAGCATGTTGTTCAGGCGAACCTGCACCTGCTTGCCGCGCACCACAATGTTCAGGTTGAACCATTCGTTATCGCGCACGAACTGCTTGTGAACGTTGCGCACCCCATAGAGCGATCCGGTCCTCTTGTTATCGCCCTTGTAGCTGTTGTTGATCTGTACTTCAAATCCGGCGCGGGGCCAGCCCGACTGCTGAAAGGAAGTGTGAAAGTACATGCCGGAGTTGGCTCCGGGCCGCGTCATCACGTCTGCCGAGAGCTCAAAGTTCTTGAACCTGGCGTTGCGAATTGGCCCTGTGTAGAACAGGTGCGAGCGGCCGCCGTGAGCGACAATCTGGCCGTCGGCAACGGAGAATGCGTCCGGGCGCTCGCTGGCTTTCCACTCATTCAGCGACTTGCCGTCGAACAGCGGTATCCAATTGCTCTTATCTTCGGCGTACGTAAAACGCACCGCGGGCGCGGCCAACAACAGGCCGAGCACCTCGCGGCGAGTGGGCGTGTGCATAGTGCTTCTCCGAACCAGGTTCGATTTGATTGAGAGAGTATACGGGTTTCAGGGAACAGGGAACAGGGAACAGGGAACAGTGAACAGTGGACAGTGATCAGCGTTCAGGGAACAGGGAATAGGTACAGGGATCGGAAAGCTAGAAGCTAGAAGCTAGCAGCTAAAAGCTGATCCGCCCCTACCCCAGCACCGCCCGCTGCGCTGCGAAGATTTCCTTGAGGCCACCTTCTGCCAGATCGAGAAGTCCATTGAGCTGGCTGCGCGAGTAGGAGCCCTTCTCCGCAGTAGCCTGGCTCTCTACCAGTCCGCCGTCCTCGGTCATCACCACGTTCATATCGACGTCCGCGGCGGAGTCCTCTTCATAGCAGAGATCGAGAAGAGGCGTTCCCTCCACAATGCCCACTGATGTTGCCGCGACCAGTTGCTTGAGCGGCGACTGCTTCAGCGTTCCGGCTTTGACCAGCGCGTTCAGCGCTATGGCCAGCGCAACGGCCGCGCCCGTGATAGCTGCCGTACGCGTGCCTCCATCTGCCTGGATCACGTCGCAATCGAGGATCACGGTGCGTTCGCCAAGAGCCTGCATATCTACGGCAGAACGAAGACTGCGGCCAATGAGCCGCTGAATCTCATGCGTGCGCCCGCCGATCTTGCCACGCTCGCTCTCACGCGGAGTGCGCGTAACCGTGGACCGGGGAAGCATGGAGTATTCGGCGGTCACCCAGCCGCGGCCGGAGTTGCGCAGCCAGCCCGGTACACCTTGTTCGATCGTGGCATTGGTCAATACCCGGGTGTTGCCAAGCGTGACCAGAACGGAGCCCTCCGCAGTTTGAACAAAGCCGGGAGTGAGCGCAAGCGGACGAAGCTGCGAGGCGGATCTGCCGCCAGGACGGAAAAAGACATTGGAAGCGTGCATGAGCCGATTGTACGAAATCGGCGAAGCCAGAGCGGATGCAAACAGGGCCGAGCTGCCATCTGCGGCCGGCTCTTTCGGAAACCTAAGCGGGAAGAATGAAAGCGCGTTTCAGAACGGGAAATGTGCTTTCCGGGGGACTGGAATGGGAAACCACCCCCAATCCGCTGATACGGCAAGCTTTAGTGCGCTGGCTCGTGTAGCCACTGTTCCATTTCGGGACGCATGCCTGCATTTGGCTCAAGCCTCACTGTACGGGAACTGAACAGTGATCTCTTCCCTTATCAGGAACTTACCTGATCTGTTCGGGTTTGGCACACAACGTGTATTAGAAGAGGGCAAACAAGCAGTCAGATCGGGAACGGGAAGACGACATTCGAGCAGGCGTTCAGGTTCATGAGCGCTACTTCGGCACGGTTCTTTGTTTACCGACCGCGAAAGAGGAGCAGGCGATGCGGCAGATGGAAGCAACGATGGTGATGGATAGAGCAGAACGGAAGCGGCTGGAATTGGTGGTGGAAACACTGGCTTCGGTAGGCAATCGCGGAGAAACAGTGGCCGAAGTGGCGCACGACGCGCGCAACATGGTCACGGCGCTTGGGCTCTACTGCGACCTGCTTGAGGAACCGGGCGTGCTGGCAAACCCGTTTACTCACTACGGCAGCGAACTGCGGCTCGTGGCGGACGCCAGTCGCCGCCTGGTTGAAAAGCTGGTGGCAATCGATACCAGTCTGGACACACATCGCAATGCGCAAACAAATGCCCGGAACGGCGTTAGGACCGGAACTAAGTCTGGCAGTACCGATCGCCGGCGCCCGAGCGCAGCCTGCAACGTGTGGGTGACGGACTGGGACCCGAAGCCCAGCGCGCCAATCGGCAGCCTGGCAGTGGAACTTCTTGCCAATCACAATCTGCTGGCTGCGCTGGCGGGCGCTGCCATCAATGTAACCGTGGATGTGGATGGCGGATCGCGTCCTGTGTGGATGACGGGCGAGGACCTGACCCGCGTGCTGGTGAACCTGGTAAGGAATGCATCGGAGGCAATGCCTTCCGGCGGCCGCATTCAAATTGGACTGCGCGAACTCCCGGCAAGTGCGGGAGCGATGGATGCATTGGTGCTCACCGTGGAAGACAACGGCCCCGGCATATCCGGGCAGACTCTGGAAAAGGTCTTCGAATCGGGTTACAGCACGCGCGGCAAAGGCGCAGCAGCTGCGGGAAGCTGGGCGGCGTCTCATCGCGGCCTGGGACTGTCGATTACGCGCTCGATTGTGGAGGCGGCGGGCGGCCGCATTCTTGCCGCCAATCGGCCGGAAGGCGGAGCACGATTTGAGATTGAACTGCCAGCGAGGAAGAAGATGGGCGCCAAAGGGTGATCATTGCGTGCCCGATATTGGCATCGATTGACTTTAACTTTTCTCCTTGACGCGTATGAAAGGCGAATATAATGCTGGATACAACCACTAGCGATAAAAGGGCCATGGAGTTTATCCCCCGAAACACCGAGCCGGCAGTGCGCCTGCATCTGCTCGTCGTCGATTCCGATGCGGCGGTACGTTCTGCTTGCACTGAGATTGCGTCGAGCCTCGGTTACGCGGTCGAAAGCACAGGCGACCTCGCCCAGGCGCGGAGCCAGTTGCATGGCAAGCCGGCCGACATTCTGCTGGTAAACCTTCCCAGCGGCGCGAATCATGGCCTGGAACTGATTTCTGAAGTCAAGCTTCTCTATGCCAATACCACCGTGATTGCCATGACGGCTTCAGGAACCGTGAATGCGGCCGTCGAAGCCATGCGCTGCGGCGCATCGGATTATCTGACCAAGCCTTTCGCTATGGATGAACTGTCAACGGTTCTGGATCGCGCCGCGGAAAACCACACCACCGATAAGGCGGCCAGGCAAGTGCGCGAACGGCTTCGCCTGTCGCAGGGACTCGGCGCGATGATCGGCCGCTCGGTCGAAATGGAGAAACTGTATCGGATTCTCTCCAAGGTTGCGCAGACCTCGCACCCGGTGCTGATATTGGGCGAGAGCGGAACGGGTAAGGAACTGGTGGCGCGGACGATCCATGCCTTCGGTCCGAACGCGCAGAAGCCGTTTCTACCTGTAGATTGCGGCTCGCTGGTGCCGACGCTCATTGAAAGCGAACTGTTCGGCTACGTGAAGGGCGCATACACCGGCGCGAACCGCTCCAAGGATGGCCTGCTGGTTGCCGCCGAGGGAGGCACGGTATTCCTCGACGAGATTGGCGAACTCACGCTCGATCTGCAGTCGAAGCTGCTGCGCGCCCTGCAGGAGAGGGAGGTGCGGCCGGTAGGCGCTACGCATCGGGTGCCGATCAAAGCAAGGATTGTGGCCGCGACCAATCGCGACCTGGCCTCAATGGTGGAGAAAGGAACGTTCCGCAAGGACCTTTTCTACCGTCTCAACGTCGTCAATCTGCGCTTGCCTTCTCTGCGTGCCCGTCGTGAGGATATCCCGCTGCTGGCTGCGCACTTTCTCGACCGCATCAGCCGCGAACGCGGCGCCAAGTTCACCCTGAGCGACGAAGCGCTGCGCACGATGATGCGATACGACTGGCCGGGCAATGTGCGCGAACTTGAGAACTCGGTCGAGCGGGCTTGCGCGCTTTCATCGGGGCCGGTTCTGCACCTGGGCGATTTGCCCACGCAATTGCAGCAGCAGGGTCTCGCAGCGCATCGCGCTGCCGCCGCGGCTGATGCGAGCATCGATGGCGAAAACAGCGCGGGCTCCAGCGTGAGAACACTCGCCGACCTGGAACGCGAAGCGATTCTGGCAGCAATACGGGCACTGAATGGCGACAAGCTTCAGGCTGCCAGGCTGCTGGGCATCGGCAAAACAACGCTCTACCGAAAGCTCAAGGAATACGGCATCGCCGATCCCCTGAGCGAAGAGTAGGTCTTTGACCGCTTGTTCTTGTACCAGCCTTTGGGTGCCCCAGGTTCGGCGCGTCTTAGTTTTTGGCGGGTGTCCGGGAGATGTTTAATTAATCACCAACTTCGGGTGCCCCAGGTCCCGCTTCTGGGACCTGGGATACCGATACGATTCGCTCCGGCACAGTTATGACGAACGTTGCCGCTCAAGCGGTCAGAAACCTGGTCGACATGCAAAGAAATTCGGCTTCCCTCGGAACAGGTTGCGTTTGCTGTGTGTTTGCGGCGCGTCAACAGAAAAATCTCGATTCGGAAGCCGAACCATAAAGTTCAAGCCACTGGCCGTTGGGCCGCGTACAAGGAGCAGAGATGAGCGTTTTGATGGTGACGGGCATTGAAGGTGCGCGCAACTGCGCCGCCGCAGTGAGCACGCAATTGGGCATGGAAGTGGAAGTGGCTGAAAACCGGCGGACCGCATTGGCAGCATTGAGGCGGCGCGAGTTTCTCGCCGTAGTAGTGGATGAAACCATCGTGGAGTGCGAACCGGCCACAGCGGAGGCGATATGGGCACAGGCCGGACTCGCAATTCCGCTGCAGATCAACTTCGCCCTTTCCGGAGCGTTGCGCCTGGTGCGCGAGATCAAAGCGGCGCTGCATCGCCGCGAGCGGGAGCAGGCGCTGGCCAGCCGGGCCGCCGCCGTCGCAATTGAGACGGAGCTCAAGACCACGGTTGCCGGGTTGCTGCTGCACTCTGAACTGGCTCTCAAAGGCAGCGGTGTGCCGACCGTCGTCGCCGACCGCCTGCGTGTGGTTGCCGAACTGGCCGGCACGCTTCGGCAACAACTGAATACGCCGCTGAATACGCACCCTCTAAATACACATGTTGGAGTGCGCGGTCACACGGCGGCCTGAACATCGGCTGGCATCACATTTGCCTTGTGTCGCACGCGCAGCGCCGGAGCCGGATTTCGCTCCGGCGTTTTCTTCGATGCCGAAGTCATCCCGCCGCAGCTCTAACGGTGATTCGAAGCGACCGCGGGTGATGGCGGCATGAGAAGGTGCAGGGTCGTAATGACCTCGTCGGGCAATTCCTCAAAATAGAGAACCGCCGATCGCGCTTCGTGCCGATTGATACCCCAGAGAGCCGCCGCGATCACGCTCAGACCGCCAACAAGCCAGACGTAGAGATGCGGGTTGTGGAGCGCGGGCATTTCGCACGAGATCTCGAAGATCGCCAGGAGAACGAATCCCGCAAATCCAGCCCAGAACACGAGCTGAAAGTTGGTGCTCCCGGGCAAAAGCGAACAGGTGAACGGCACTTTGTGGAAGCGGATGAGGCTCAGGTCGACAAGAATGACGCCGATGAGCATCAGCACCAGAAGATGGTCGGCCACCATTGACAGCGGGCGGAAGGAAAGCCCGAGTGCCGCCGAGACAATCCACACCGGGGCCACGCTAAAAAGCAGCAGCGTGTTTCTTGTTGCGGCAACGAATTCCACCGATGGGTTGAGCTGCGTGGTGCGCAGAACCCAGTTGGCCGTGAGCGAAATGGGAATCGAGAAGACCTTACGGAAGCCGATGACGGACAGAACCATCATGAGATTGGTAAGGTACGGAAGTTCATTCGAGAAGGCGCGCGGCTGGCCGGCAACAATGGCGCGATGCGTTGCTGAAAGGGCCAGCGCAAAAACAATGGAAAGATAGAATGCAAGGATCACACGGTGATGGCGGCTGCGCAATAGAGTCCGCAGTGAGAACAGCGTGATCATGGCCTGCAGTCCGCCGCCGAGGCGCGGCGCCCAGTGAAAGCCGTGCCTTGCCGGCAATAGATCCGGCTCTTCGGCTGCCTTCTTCATGGCGCGCAGATAACAAAGCAGCAGCGAGAGCAGCCCGCTCAAGAGAGAAAGTCCGAGCGCCATCCACGCGCGCTGTGCGACCCATGCGAGCTCTGGCGGCAGCACGCCTCGCACCTGGTTAAAGAGCGCGAAGAACCAGAAAGACGGCGAGCTTGCCAGCAGCCACTGGTTCTGCGGAGCGGCCAGTGCGGCCGGCGAAGTGAGTGTGCCCTGCAGAAAGTAGACAGAAACAATTGTGGCGAACGCGGACACCTGCACCAGCGCTGAAAATCGCATAAAGAGCCTGCGCGGCAACAGCAATGCACCGAAACCCTGTATGGCGAGCGCGCAAGAGAACATAAACAGGCTGCAGGCGATCATGGTGAGCCACCACGCGGCCAAGGTGCGTAGGAATCCCTGCACCCACCCGCCAGGGAGGCCGAGCACAAACGGCCATACAAACCCTGAGAGGATGTTCAGAGTCAGAATCTCCAGCCCGAGTATTCCGCCTGAAGCACCGAGCTTGGCAAAGAGAATCGTTCGCGCCGTCACGGGAAGCGGAGAGAGCACCATGATGTCACGACGATCGGGGAAAACCGCGTCCCAACTGATAACCGCGAAGACTCCGACGGCGAGCATCATCGTCGCGATGAGGTACTGCTCAAAATGGCAGGCGTAGGCAAAGCGCTCCTGCATGGACATGGGAGCGAAATAGGCCCAGGCGATTACAGAGTGAACAATGCTGAGCATGATGGCGACGCCCGCGAACTGGCCCAGGAACTGCGGGATGTCGGCCTCAATGGATAAGGCCTCAAGGTCAACGACGCGCAGCAGAAACTGTCGGCAAAGAACGCGGTACTCGAGCGGAAGCTTTGAGAGCAGGAACCTCGCAAGTCTACGCATGGATAAGGTCCGCAATCTGCCGCGCCATCGAATCGGTGTCATGTTCGACAGCGAGCTGAGAAAAAATGCCTTCGAGGGTCGGTAATTCCATCAGCGAGCGAAGGCGCACGATGGTGTCGTCGGCGACGAGTTTGCCGCGATGAAGAATGACGACGCGCGAACAGATGCGCTCCACCGTGTCGAGCTCGTGCGAACTGAAAAGAACAACCTTACCGCGCTGTGCAAGCTCCTGGATGAGACTGCGCAACACCAGTGCTGAACCGACATCCAGACCGGAAAACGGTTCGTCGAGCAGGATGAGCTGCGGGTCGTGCATGAGTGCCGCGGCGATCAGGACCTTCTGCCGCATGCCTTTCGAGTAGCCTGCAATGGAAGCGTGCCGGTCGTCGTAGAGCGAAAGCAAGCGCAGCAGGCCATCAATGCGCCCGGCCGCGGCGCGCCAGGGAAGATTGCGCAATTGAGCAACCATGGTGAGGTATTCCACGCCCGAAAGATGGTTGTAGAGATACGGCTCTTCCGGCACGTAGCCCATGCGGCGACGGTATGCGATCGGATCGTCCAGGATCGATCTGCCTTCGAACAGGATCTCGCCCAGGGTCATTTCGATCAGGCCGGTGATCATCTTCATGGTGGTGGATTTGCCTGACCCATTGGGCCCCAGGTAGCCGGTCACTTCGCCAGGACGCGCTGAAAAGCTGACGTCGTCAACAGCGGCGATACCGGAAAAGTGCTTGGAAACGCGTCTTAATTCGAGCATTGTTTTTCCTGTGCACCCCACGTGGTTTTCAGCATGGATTTTTGTCAATCAAGTGTATGCGTGTTTCTTCTCGATGCGATCCATTTCGGGAAGATATCTCAGTAGCGCAACCCGAGTTTCATCGGGAAATCCTCCTCATCATCCTCCAATTCGGGCAAATTGCAATGCTGCCTGAGGGTTTCTCGATGCCGGGCACGGAGAACAAGATGCGATCCGGCAACCATCACGATAGCGGCAATCATGTGACGCGAGCTCATCTCTATCCACGGCTCGACGTAGGATGGTAGCGCGGCCACCACGGGAAAGAATGTGAAATATTTGAGCACAGTGAAGGCCAGGTTCGGCTCGCCACGCTCCGGCTCTCCGGTAAATGCCACCGTGGTCACATTGAGAAAGAGCGCGTCAGTAAGCAGCAGACACATAGCCAGCCCGACGAGTAGTTGCGCCTCCGTGGCCGGAACGGTGCGCATGCTGCCCGGCGACATGCACCAAAGTGCAATGCCGACGATCAGCGTCAAAGCTCCGGCCCAGACCAGAACCCATCTGGTTGCTGCTCGCGACAATTCGACAGCCGAGGCAAAATCCTGCGGCCTGCCGTGCACAATCCGGAATGCCCAGTTACCTTGCCGGTTTCCTGAAGACACAAATGCCATGCGAAAGCCGGCGATTACCCAAAAAGCTGCGATGCCGAGCGCCGCGTGAATCCCGTCCTCGGAGATTCTGGTACGCACCGTTCCGTGATCAACTGAAAAGCGCAAGAGAGAAGCGGCCAGCACTGAGAGGCCGACGCCGCCGTACAAAACCAGATAAACGCGATAGCGCGGAACCCGCAGCACAGTCTGGGAAATGAAGTGAAAGGCAGCGCGCGCCACCGGCCGGCGAACAACGATTGCATGTAAAACGAAATCGAGTGGACGAGTCATCCAACTGCGAGTTGAGCGTGAACTGGGCCCCTCAACCAATTGGCGCACCCGCCGCAGGTAAGCCAATGGATAAGTGAGAACAGCCAAAGCAGCGACCGTAGTCAACGCAACTACGCCGATCCCGGCGAGCCGCGAAAACTGGGGCAGAGCCGCATTCCCCTCCATCATTGACTGGTATATTCCCAGGAACCAGAACGGAGGACAAAAGAATGCGTACTTGCTGTCGGACTGGATCAAGGCCGGCACCACTCCGGAAAACACCGGGAACATGAGCAAAAGCATCAGCAGAGCCGTGATGGTCATACTTTGCATCAACAGCGAGACTCTGCGAAACAATCGTTCGCCCAGAAGCGAAAGAAGCACTCCCTGAAATGCCAGCACAAACGCTGCTGCAAACAAGCCGCTGCCGGCCACACTGAGCACATGCGCCAGCAGGAAACGTCCGAGGTCAGGCGGGTCAATCGCCGAGGGAAGCACTAGCGTCGCCAGAATATTGGCGTCGAATACGAAGCCGACGACGAAGATTGCAATCGCACCCACGCGCGCAAAAAAGACACGCATTTCCGCAATCGGTAGGCTCTTCAGAACCCACATATCCAGCAAGTCAGGAAAGAACATATCCCATTCGAATACCGTAATAATGCCGACGGCGACGAAAGAGTAAAGCACAAAGAAAAAATGATGGTTCACCTGTAGCCAATATGCAGGTGGACTGCCGCTCGACGGCTGTCCAGGTGGCCAACCGCGAAAGGGGTGATACACCGGCCAGAGATAAACAGCGACCATCAAACCGGGCAGTCCAGTGGCGAAAGCAATTTGTACCAGTCGTGTTTTCGCGTCGCCATCGGGCGAAGCGGTTTCGTGGCTGAAAAATCGCTCAAGAAAATGGCGTATCAACAGCGACAACTGGCTGCGGCGAGGCGCTTTCACCGGACCAAGCGCCGCCTGATCGCTCATCGAGAGCGGACGCGCGTCCGACATGGTAAGCAATCGCTGAAAAGTGTCACCCATGGCGCAACTGCATCACCTCAACCATTTCGCGAGCAACTGACCTGGTTTCCTGTTGGGCAACCAACTGCGCAAAGACGCTTTCAAGATTGGGCAGACTCATCAGCCTCGTCAGCTCCGACGGCGGAGCATCGGCCAGGATTTTGCCTTTCGCAATCACGATCACGCGTCGGCAGATTTGTTCCACAACCTCCAACACATGCGAAATGTATAAGATCGCTTTACCTTCCGCCGCCAGCAATTCGAGCAGGTCCTTGAACAATCGCGACGAGATCACATCCAGGCCGGAGAGTGGTTCATCGAAGATCAGCAGTTTGGGATCGTGCAGCAGAGCCGCGGCAATCAGCACGCGCTGACGCATCCCTTTCGAATACGTTGAAATGGGCGAGTATTGCCACGACTCCAGCAGCAGCAGTTTGAGCAGGCGTGTCGCCTTGGCCTCAATCAATGCCTCATCCATTCCGCGCAGTCGGCCCAGAAGTTGCAGGTACTCCAGCCCAGAAAGATAGCTGTAGAGATGAGCTTCTTCCGGGACATAGCCGAGCTGCGAGCGGAAGCCGACCATATCCTTGCGAATGTCATTGCCTTCAAAAAGGACGTGGCCGTCGTCGGGGCGAAGCATTCCCGTGATGATTTTGACCGTCGTGGACTTTCCGGCGCCATTGGGCCCGAGGAAGCCTAAAATCTCGCCCGCAGCCAAACTGAAGCTGATGTCCTGAATGGCGGGAATGGTGCGGAAGCTTCGGTAAAGGTGTTGGAGCTCAAGCATGATCCACTTCTCCACAAATCGTGTACTCCAGGACTTGGACGGGTCCTCTCAGGGTCAGCCGGCCATAAACCGGTGCATCTGGCGCGATTCCTCCGCCTCGCCTTGGCCGCTAGGCTCGGCATTCAGCTACCCCTATGTAGCATTCAACATAAACACTTGTCAAGTAGATCGCTACATAGCTAAAATGCGCGCATGGCTTCTGGAAAGAGTCCGGACACCAAGCTCTCGCACACCGCCGCCATGATCCTGCAGGCGCTCGATGCCGGTTTTGTCTACGGATTCAGCATCATGGAGATGACCGGTCTGCCCAGTGGCACCGTGTACCCTGCGATGCGGCGGCTTGAGCGCGATGATCTGATTCGCTCGCAATGGGAAAAGCAGTCCATTGCAGATGCGGAACAGCGTCCCCCGCGCAAATACTATAAGCTGACGGCGGCAGGCCGAACCACGCTGGAGAGCTCACGCAAACGCTATCCGCTGCTGGAGCGGCTGATCCCGTCGGATGAGGCGCGCACCACATGAAGCACTCAACCCCGCTTGCCCGCCTCCTGGCCCGTGTCTTTGACCTGGGGCTGCTCGCGGGCGCGTGGCTGATTGTGCCCAGAGGAAAGCGACTGGATTGGTGGCGCGAATGGCGTGCTGAACTGTGGCAGGCCCGCAATGAGTACGCATACGATCGCCGGTTCTCGTGGTCCTCTGAGCGCGCCATCGCCAGCTTTTGTTTGGGCGCGTATCAGGACGCATTCTGCCTGCGGCGGCTTGAACGGCGAACCAGAACGCCGCATCCCATCCGGTTCGGAGCGGCATGGCAATGCATATCGATCCTTGCGGCCCTGCTGGGCGCAAGCTACGCATTCATGCATGTACTGCCGGGCGTACGCGCCAAACAGCAACTCTCCCAGGTGGCTACGCGATCAGGACTGGTGCTCATCAAATACATGAACAACGAAGATTCGCTGCCGACGATCTCTTCAGGCCAATACCGGGCCTGGAAGGATCAAAAGCAGGAATTCTTCGACGGCTTCGCATTCTATCGGATCACAAAGGAGAACGTGAGTTGGCGGCAACTGGACAACTCACGCGATAGTGCAGGCTGGGGAGTGGCGCGCGCCAGTTCAAATTTCTTCACACTTCTCGGCCTTCCGATTCAATTCAAAGATTCCGCAGTCATGTTGGACGCCGGCATTCCGAGCCTGGTTCTGAGTGAGCGTGCTTGGAGAAGGGAGTTCGGCGCCAACCCGGATATCGTGGGTAGCCAGATGAAGCTTGGCTCGCGTAAGGCCAGGATTGTTGGCGTGCTGCCTGAAGGAACATTGGGACTCCCGGGTCAAGTGGACGCGTGGTTGCTTGAACCCGATGCAAAAACAATTCCAGGTAGGGCGGGATACGTGGTGGCGCACCTCAGCGCCTCCGGAAGATCAAGAATGCAGTCAGGATCGATTCAGATTACAGCGTATGCGCCACACCGCTCACCCGACGATCTGCTCGGTACTTCCATCGATCGCTCAGTCCCGCCACCGCGGGCAATATTTTTCTTCGCGATCATGCTGGCGTTGCTTGCCCTCCCGGCCATCACTTCGGTTTCGCTCTCGGAGTTCAGCGTGAGTCTTCACGAGATCTCGTGGGCTCGGCGAGTCTACCGGTGGAGTTTCCTGATTGCCAAAATTGCTCTCGTGTTGCCGACCGTCTATTTCGGCGCAATCGACATTGGTTACGGCTTTACCGGGCTGGATACGATTCACTCGATCTACATGCAACTCGCGTTCTCCGTTTTCGGCTGTCTTTTCGGCTTAAGTTGGGCCTTGAGCGATCAGCGCCGGCGCTGCCCGGTGTGCCTTGAGCGAGTGGCGCACCCTGCGCGCGTGGGCCAGTTTTCAAGGACCTTCCTGGCCTGGAGCGGCACGGAACTGATGTGCACCGGCGGCCACACGCTGCTGCATGTTCCCGCATTGCCAACCAGTTGGTTCAGCACACAGCGCTGGATGTTTCTCGATCCCTCGTGGAAATTCCTGTTTGCCGATCCGGTGCAGGAGTAAGAGCCCGCAGAAGAACTCAAAGGCAAGCTGGCATTCCCGAGACCGCATTCCCTCCGGGCCAAACAAACATAATGAAATAACGGAGGGAGCAGGAAACTTCAGGCTCCTGAATCGAAAACAATGAAACGTCGGAGGGAGCAGGAGCCTTCAGGCTCCTGAATCCCCACGATGAATTTCGAGCGGCTTTAGCCGCAGGCCTCTGTTCGGGCTGTTAACCCTCCATCAACCCCGCCGCGATAATCTGTAGACAAGATGAGAGATTCCGCCGTTCTACTGATCGACTGCCCTGATCGCAAGGGTTTGGTGGCGCGTGTCAGCGGCCTGCTTTACCAGCACGGTGCAAATATTCTCCACGCCGACCAGCACCAGGATCACGGCCTGGGACTTTTCTTCATGCGCGTGGAGTGGAGCCTCAGCTTGCCCGAAGGCAATGGTGACTCCGCGCAAGGCAAGTTCGATCTTGAGGCCTTCAAAGCCGACTTTGCACCGCTGGCCGCTGAACTGGGGATGCGCTGGACATTGACCGCGTCAGCGCGCAAACCGCGGGTAGCCCTGTTCTGCTCCCAGTACCTGCATTGCGTGGCCGACCTGCTCTATCGTTGGCGTACTGGCGAACTCGACTGCGAAATATCAATGATCATCTCGAACCATCGCGAAGTCGAGCTGATGGCGGCGTTCTATGGGATCCCGTTCCTGCACATTCCGGTGACGCCCGTGACGCGAGCGCAGGGCGAGGCGCAGCAACTCGAATTGCTTGCGAAGTACGATGTTGACCTGATCGTGCTGGCGCGCTACATGCAGATTCTGTCGGCTGATTTTGTTGCACAATATCCGGCGGCCATTATCAATGTTCACCACTCATTTCTTCCTGCGTTTACCGGGGCAAGGCCTTATCACGCAGCGCATGCGCGCGGAGTTAAGCTCATCGGCGCAACAAGTCATTACGTGACAGAAGTTCTAGACGATGGACCGATCATTGAGCAGGACGTAGCGCGCATCTCGCACCGCGACCAGGTGGAAGACCTGGTCGCGCGTGGACGCGACTTGGAGCGCATGGTTCTTTCCCGCGCCGTTCGGTGGCACCTTGACCGGCGCATTCTCTGCTACGGAAACAAGACAGTCATCTTTGACTAGTACGTCAAGATGCAGGTGGCAGGGCTCGGTGTAAATTTAGGTGGCAGCCAAGCTCTGTACATCGCTTTTGCAATGCCGGTTCGATCCTGAGCGTCGACTGGGGCCAGGTTCTCCGCGTCGGATTGAATCGTTTCGCGCAATCATCATAAGGAGCCAGGCGGCGAATTCGCTTTACGAGACAGAATGAATATACGCTTGACAGTATATCCACTCAGAGGTATATTGAGAATGCAATGGAGCGTACTAATTGCGGACGAGTTCGAGCCGGAGTTCCTGGCCTTGGAAAGGGACGTTCAGGACGAAATTCTCGTCTTGACACGCCTGCTCCAGCAGTTCGGCCCGAACCTGGGACGTCCGCATGCCGATACGCTCAAGGATTCCCGGCACGCGAACATGAAGGAGTTGCGTTTTGACGCCGCGAACGGGGTTTGGCGCGTGGCTTTCGCCTTTGATCCGAAACGCCGGGCCATTCTGCTGGTGGCGGGCGACAAATCGGGCGGCAGCCAAAAGCGATTCTACCGCGAGCTGATCCGCAAAGCCGACGAACGGTTCGAAGCGCATCTGCGCCGCATCAAAAAGGAAGGAAAGTAATCATGGCCCGAAACGTCAACGACATCATTAAGAGCTTGCCTGCCAGCCGCCGTCGGAAGATCGAAAAGCGTGCCGCGGCCTTGATTGCCGAAGAAATGACCCTGCAGGAACTCCGCCGCGCACGCGCAATGACCCAAGTTCGCCTCGCGAAGAACCTCGGGGTCGCACAGAAGCAGGTCTCCGAGATCGAAAGGCGCACAGACATGCACATCTCGACCCTGCGTCGTTCCATCGAAGCAATGGGCGGAAAGCTCTTGCTCGTTGCCGAATTTCCCAATCGCAAGCCGGTCGTGCTTTCCGGCATAGCCTCAATCGACTCCTGACGCAACTGCTTTCTCCTTGCCTCCCCGCCGGATGCTCTTTGCCACTACGATCCATGGGCAGGTAGCCCGGTCATCAACCACAAAAAACCACAATGTGCATTGAAGAAACTGTGCCCAGTTCATCGCGGTTTCATCGCGATGAGCGGGCGGATGTTCGAGGCCTAACCACCCAAAATAATCGGGTGTCCCAACTCCGGATTTTCGGATTCACGTACGACGACGGTATCAACATCTATGGCCTTCTCCCTCGTCTGTACATCCACATCTCGTTTTTCGCGATCCCGTTCTACCGGCAAAGAAAGTGGGACGGTGCCCCAGGTTCGCCGTCTTTGTGCTTGCGCCTAACCTGGGATACCGCGATCCTCGCCTGGAACATCGGCATGCGGTTAGAGAACTCGTAACGGCTAAGCAAGCTCAAGGATGTCGCTCGATTTCGATAGGCAGAACGGCAGTGTCGCCCGTGACCGCAATCGCCTGCAGATTCGTTGCAGCACCCAGCATGGTGATTGGTGAAAACGTCACGAGGCCATCAATCGTCGATGTTGCCGTCGCAGATTGTGTGCTCAGCAAAATTCCCGGTGGACACACCACATGTGGATTGCAGGGCGGCGCCCACGCGTACAGTGCCTGGAACAGCGAAACAGTTCCTCCGGCCATAGCGTTGCCGTTCATATCAAGCAACCGTATGGTGATGGCCGACGGTGTTGCCGTGCCGGAGATGTGCTGCGTAGTTCCGGAAACCGGCTGAAGCATTCCATATTGCGGCCGCGCGCCGAATGCTGAGTAAGTGACGCATTGACTTGTGCCGTTCACGCAGGAGGTGATGATGGCTGACTGTCCTTCCGCCAGTGGACCCACGGACAATATTTTGGTTGCGATCCCGTTGGAGTTTGTTTGTGCGGACGCGGATCCGGAAACTGCAATGCCGGATCCGGGCGGCTGCCAGGTGACTGTCTGCCCGCCGGCTGGTGTTCCGTTTGAGAGCGCCAATGCCTGCACCGTCCAGGTAAATCTGGCGCCCGCTGCGAGAGAAAGTTGCGGCGTGAGCGAACGAAGAGTTGGCGGCGCTCCCCCGGCAAAATGAGCCTGCAGGCTTGAGCCATTCGAGAGCGATGCCGTTACTGCCGCGGGCATGGTGTCCGCGGCAACCACATTCATGGTGGCAAGTCCATCGCCCGTGGCAACAACCCGACATACCGGAAGACCGCATGCGAGTGCCGCGTTGCCGCTGCTAACCGTGTAGATGACGCTGACACCTCCGGCGGGGGTCAGGTCAGGGCTGAGTGCGGTTACGGTGAATGGAAGAGGTACCTTGGTCGGCACTGTGTTGGCCGGTGCGGTTACAAGCGTGAGTGCGTCGCCGGAACCGGAGTCATAGCTTATGCCTCCGGTGATGATGGTCTGCGCGTAGAAGACCGGAAGATCGTCCACTTCGACATCCACCGAACCGGAAATGCCGGCGGCCGCCGCCGGCGCAACGGCTGTGATCTCATTCGGCGATACGCTGGTGACGAGCGCTGGTTGCCCTCCCACGAGAACCGTATCGTTGGCCCGGAAGCCCATGCCGTGAATCACGATCGGGCCTCCCGATGCGGGCAGCCGCGCTGGTTGAACCGAGTCTGCGTAAAGTACCCAACCGTTGTAGGAGTAATCGGGACGCCCATCGCCGCGAAGATCGGCAATGCCGATGCGAACGATATCGTCGGCGATGGCAGTGACGTGAAGCCACGTCTCGCCGACGGCGCTTCCGTTGAGTCCGGGTGCCGCGGCAACCGCGGCCGCGCCCATTGGACTGTACCCGTCCCACACGCCGATTGAGGGCAAGGCCTTCAGCCCGGTTGGTGCGCCGCTTTCGTCCGTCGCCTCGGTCACGATAGTAAATGCGTGGTCCCCGCGAACAGGAAAACTGAACCAGTCGCTCTGCCCAACCTGACTGAGACGTCCCACCCACATTCCACTGCTCGGCGTGGGGTGAGGCGAGGCCTCAGTTCCAATCGTGTCCTGGTAACCGCCAACGGCGGAATTGGCCACCGTAACGTTTACTGTCTGCACGCTGCCGGCGCCCAGGTTCGGAACGGTGATCGGATCGAGGGTTCCCGAAGGCAGAACCTGGCCATCGCTGTAAGGGCCTACGGAGTTGCCCAGAATGAAAAGCGGATCGATGGATTCAAATGTCAGCTGGTAGTTCGCCGTGGTCACTCCCGTCGGCAAAGGAATTCCGCTGAGATCGAACGCGCCTTGCAGATTGGCGTCGTTCGACCCCCAGCGCACAAAAGGAACTCCGTTTGAATCAACGAATCCCGTGACCGTGTTCCCGCTATTGCCCGCATAATGTGCGCCTGAAACCGTACTTACCGTGTACTGGTACATGGGATGGCCGTTTGCATCCAGCGGCCGCGCAACCACGTTGACGCCCTGCATGCCTGACCCGGTACGAAAGGCAAGGGTGCCTCGAATCGATACTGTGTTGGCCGCGGTCAGCGCCTTGCCCGGAAACGACGAAAGATTCGCATTGGTGATTGGATAGATGCGGTTGAGCGCCGCGATATCGTCATAGCGGAGTACCGTGGGATTCGGAATGCACGATCCGCCAAACGCTCCTCCGGACGAATTGCACGATCCGCTCAGCGGCTGCATCACGGGCCAGCCGTCCGTACCGCCCGGCACGTAATTCTGCAGCGCGTCATGATTTACCTGCGAATAATCCAGACCAAGTATGCGGCCGAAGGCGCGCTCGATTTCGAAGCTCATCATCTGCAGCAAATTCGAGCTCGTAGCACAGCGCCCGTTGAGCAGCATGACTGCATGAGCAATGGTGGCGTCAGGATTAATTTTGTCTAATACGACGAGCACGCCATTGTTCTGGCAGCTAGAAGGTTCGCTGCTCCCTGTGCCAAAGAGAGTATCGATCACCGCACCGTCGGCATCGTAAACGACCGCAAGCGGATAATTGATCGCTGAAGATGTCAGATCAGCAGGCTGCGCGAACTGCCCGAGCACAGCGGCAATGGTATTGGCTCCATCCACATCTTCGTTCAGCGTGCCTTTGTTCGTCAGGGATACGCCGGCCGTCGGAACTGTGCTCCAGAGCGCCGCTGCCGCGTCAACCATTGCCGTGGCTTGTTCGTGCGTGACTGAGCCGCTCAGGGGCCCCTGGTCAACGTAATAGTTCACTTGTCCACCGGCCCAATGTACGGGCTGGCCCACCACGCCGGGATCAAAGTAGTTGGTTCCTGCAACATATTTCGGGCCGCCGGCGATCGCCATCAGCGGAGCCAGCACAATAACGGCTGCGCAAGACGCCACGGTTGTGAGCAAGCGACGCAAGGTCACGCGAACAGGCACGGGATTACTCCACGGCCTGAGGTATGCATGGGAACGCCCTAAGAATTGTGGTGAAGATTAGGGAATTTTCAAAATTCCGAGAACCCGCAACATCTGCGAAGGTCAGATTTCGGGGTAGAAGTCGAAGAAGGCATCAAGGCTGCGCTTCAGCTGGCGCTCGATCTCGGCGCGCGATCCGTCCAGGGTGTGCATCGTAACGTGTGCCACGTTTCCGTTGGCCAGCTTCAGAGTTGCATCCTGGATCTCGGTCAATTCGCCTTCGGGCAGCAATCGCAGACCGTAAACAAGAGTCAGGTTCGCCATCAGCCTCACCTCTAAAAGAATCTAATCACAAGAACCGGGGCACGTTGCAAGCTCGTGGAATAGGTGCAGGGTTTTCCACACGTCGGTGCTCGTAGGTCTGCCTTTGGCCGCGCCAATGGCGTGAGTTTGAGTCCGGTAGCGCCTTCAGGCATCTAAAATGGAGCAGGAAACCTTATGACAGCGACTCGCAACACTGTGATTCTTGGCTCGGGTTGTGCCGGGCTTACGGCGGCTATATACACCGCACGAGCTGGATTAAACCCGCTTGTTCTTGAAGGTCACGAGCCCGGCGGACAACTTTCGATCACGACGCTTGTCGAGAACTTTCCCGGCTGGCCGGAGGGCATCCAGGGGCCGGACCTGATCGAGAACATGAAGAAGCAGGCAGCGCGCTTTGGCGCGGTGTTTGAGCAGGCTCATCTGAGCCGGGTTGAATTGGGAGCGCATCCCATCAAGCTGCACACCTCCATCGGAGAGATTGCGACGCGCACGCTGATCGTCGCTTCAGGTGCGAGCGCGCGGTGGTTGGGACTGCCCAGTGAACAGGCGCTGATAGGGCATGGTGTTTCAAGCTGCGCCACGTGCGACGGGAGTTTCTTTCGCGGTCAGGAGATCGCTGTCGTGGGCGGCGGCGACTCGGCCATGGAAGAGGCGCTGTTCCTGACGCGCTTTGCCAGCAAGGTAACGCTGCTTCATCGGCGCGAAGCGTTCCGCGCTTCAAAGATCATGCTGGATCGCGCAATTGCGCATCCAAATATCGAGTTGCGTACCAATACAGTTGTTGAGGAAGTGCTCGGTGTGGATGAGAAGGATGTGAAGGGGCTCCGCATCAGGGACGTGAAGACCGGAGTAGTCGGTGACCTGCATGTAAAGGGTCTGTTTCTCGGCATCGGCCACGAACCCAACGCAAAGATGTTTATCGGCCAGATGGATCTGGACGAGGAAGGGTACATCAAGACCACCGGCAACGTGCTCACAACTTACAACGGTCAGCCGATTCCCGGCGTGTTTGCGTGCGGCGATGTGCAGGACCGGCGCTATCGGCAGGCGATTACGGCGGCTGGTTCCGGCTGCATGGCGGCGCTTGAGGCGGAGAAGTTCCTTGAAGACCGCGGCCACTAAGGCAATGCCGCGCGGCGGAATCGAACAAGCAGCATGACGGCGCTTAGAGACAACCTTGAAGAAAATCTAGCCAGGCTCGAGGAGGCGATCTGCGCGGCTTGCCGGGCGGCGGACAGGCCCCGAAGCAGCGTCGAGCTGATGGCGGTGTCGAAGACATACCCGGCGGAGACGATTGCCGAGGCTGCGCAGCTTGGTCTGCGGCTGTACGGCGAGAACCGGGTGCAGGAGTTTGCTGCGAAAGCGCTGGGGATTGACGCACTGCGGCGGGACTCGGCCAACCCGATTCGCGTGCATCTCATCGGGCATCTGCAATCAAACAAGGCTGGGCGCGCAGTGGATCTTTTTGACGCCGTGGACTCGGTGGATTCGCTGCGGCTTGCCGAGCGTCTCGATGATGCTGCAGGAAAACTCGGCAAGCGCCTTCCTATTCTGATTGAAGTGAAAATAAGCAGCGAGGAGACGAAGTCCGGCATCGAGCCTGAGTCGGACGAGGCGACGCGCCTGCTGGAACGTCTTCCCGACCTTACGCATCTTGAAGCACGCGGGCTGATGACGATTGCGCCCTGGGGCGCGGCGCCGGAGGTGACGCGCGAATGCTTCCGCAGTTTGCGCACATATCGAGATCGGTGGGCGGCGGAGCATCGGCGGCTCGCGTTCGATGTGTTGTCGATGGGCATGAGCGGCGATTTTGCCTTGGCGATTGAAGAAGGCGCAACACGCATTCGCATCGGCACAGCGCTGTTCGGCAAGCGCCAGCCCTGGCCGAATGATGAGTCGCCGACAGGTGCGGAGTAATGCTTCGCGCCGTGCAGGGCGGAGTCACACTGGCGGTGCGCGCACAACCCGGCGCAAAGAAGACAACGATTGTAGGTGTCTACGGCGAGGGAGCTTCAGCGCAACTGAAGATTGCCGTGCAGGCTCCGCCAATTGAGGGCCGCGCCAATTCAGCGCTCACCGTGTTTCTCGCAAATTTCTTTGACATCCCGAAAAGTTCGGTCGAGTTGATGAGCGGCGAGCTCTCGCGCAATAAGGTTTTCCTGCTCCGCGGCATTACGCTTCAGCGAGCGGAAGGTCTGCTCAGCCGTTAAGTGTGAAGGGTACGGGCTTTAGCCCGTACCTGGAGTTTCTACATTTGCCTGGACGATTCTTTGCTGAATCAACTAAGTAAATAGGTCTGGTAATGCATTATTTATTGACATACCGACGTAACTAGATTACATTATTCCTGAGTCTATGCTCAGGAGCCCTCCATGAACGATGACATCAAGGACGTCGTCCTTTCCGTATTTGAAGCCTCTTTAGAAGCGCAGCTACGTGCCATTCGCCGACTTCGTCAGGGTCAGACGGAGGAGGCCCAACCGCGCCCGAGGAAAGGTCGGTCACAAGTGGACATGGCGTACGACATACTTAAGAGGGTGCGTTCCCCTCTGCATGTTTCCGAGATCATCGACCGCATCCAGACACAGTTCGGCGTAGCCGTGGATCGGGAGAGCCTAGTTTCCTCACTCAGTAAAAAGGTGGCCCGTCAGGACCGCTTCCTGCGCCCGGAAAAGAACACTTTCTCGCTCCGGCCCGAAGCCCGATGAAGCTGCTGGCTGCGTTTCTGTCGATCGTCGAAGACTGGCAGGATGTGTTTCCCCAGCAGCGCACCTATCAGCGCGCCGTGCGACAAGCACTCGGTTCGCTGATTTGCCTGGGCCGGCGTTGTCTATCGCGGATTATCTGGACCAACGGCGGCCAACACCGAAGCTGGAGCGCGGAATATTTTCTCCACTCCCGCTGCACTTGGGAACCGCAGCAGTTATTCCAACCGATTCTCAAGCGCGCTTTGGCCTATTGCCCACAACGGCTGGTCGGCGTGGCCATCGATGACACGAAGTTGCGGAAAACAGGCCGCTCGATTCAACAGGCGTTCTACCAGCGCGATCCGTTATCGCCTCCCTTTCATGTCAACCTCGTACTGGGCCTGCGCTTTCTCCAGGCCTCTCTGTTGGTGCCATTGCATCGTACGGCCAACGTCGGTACCCGCGCCTTGCCGATTCGCTTTCAAGAGGTCTCCAGGGTCAAGCGTCCCGGCAAGAAGGCCAGCCAAGAGGAACAGAAGCAATATAAGGCTGCAGTGAAAGTGAAGAATCTTTCCCACAGCTTTGTCCAGATGGGCAAACAACTACGAGAGGAACTGGATCTGGCTGGAGGGCGTGACAAGATACTGGTGCTGACCGCTGATGGCAGCTTCTGTAATCGAACCTGCTTTGGTGACGTTCCCCACAGGTCGGTACTGTTGGCTCGGGCTCGAAAGGACGCCAAACTATGCTTTCGTGCACCCGTTCATACGAGACGCTTTTTTGCGCTCGAAAAGTTTACTCCCGAACAGGTTCGCAAAGATGAGAGTCGTGCCTGGAAGACGACCAGGATCTTCTACGGCGGAAAGCGTCGCAAGATTCGCTATAAAGAGCTCGGGGACGTATATTGGCAGCGCGGAGCCGCCAGACGGCCTCTTCGCCTCTTCGTTCTCGCGCCCACTCCTTACCGGAAGAGCAAGAGTAGGAGGCTCTATTATCGAGATCCGGCTTACCTGTTAACCACCGACCTGCACAGTTCTCCGAAACAGTTGTTGCAGATCTATTTCGACCGCTGGCAGATAGAAGTCAATCACCGCGAAGAGAAAGACACCTTGGGTATCGGCCAAGCTCAACTGTGGAATGTTACATCGGTGCCCAAACAACCCGTCCTCGCCGTTGCCGCATACAGCGCTCTACTCCTCGCTTCCCTCCAAGCCTTTGGTGCAGAGCGCGGCAATGCTTATGCCGAGTTACCTAAATGGCGACGAAAAGCTCGCCGCCCTTCCTGTTTGGATCTAATTACCCTACTACGCAAGGAAATGACGCAACAAACCGCACTGCTCGATATCTTTGCCCTCAAATTCAGCCCGCCCGAGTTGGTTCAGACCGCCGCCGCTTGAGAAAATGTAGAAACTCCAGGTACGGGCTTTAGCCCGTACATAAACTCCCTCAATAGCAACTAGGCTTTAGGGCGTTTTCGCTTTTGCTATAGACTGTTGTGCCCCATCCATTCCGCGTATTTCTGCGGAATGGGTGGGATACCGACAAAATTCCGGTCTACATATTTTGCGAAAACGCTCTGGCACCTGAGGGAATGTAATTCAGGATTCCGACTCACTTTTGAGTTTTTCCGCAGCCTCTGAATCCAGCCCTGTTACAACCTTCCGCTCAACTGAGTCTTGAATTTGTTCAGCGAGCATGCGGCGCCAAAGCCGCATGCAGCGCCTCTTCCGGTTCGGGGCGTACGCGAAAATCGGCATGTGCTTCAGCGAAGAGCACGCGGCGATCGCGACCGATGACATAGGTCGCCGGAATCGGCAGCCGCCAGCTATCGTCGCCATTCACAAACGGAATGTTGACCAGGACCGAACGGAAATAAACGCGGTGATATTCCGGAATGGTGTAGACGAGGCCGAACTTTTCTGCCACGGTGTTGCCGGGATCGGTGAGCACGGGAAATGGCAGTCCGTGCTGGCCGCACATGAAGTCGCTCTGCCGCTCGGTTTGCGGCGTTATGGCTACGAGCAGCGCGTCATGCTCACGCAGGCGGCCATAGAGATCGCGCCATGCTTCGAGCTCGGTCACGCAGTAAGGGCACCAACGGCCGCGGAAAAACTTTACAACCAGCGGACCGAGCGCGAGCATGTCCTCACTGCGAACAGCGCGGCCGGTAGCGTCGTTCAATTCGAAATCGGGTGCAATGGCGCCGACGGGCAGGATGTGGTCTTCGATGCCGGTTTCAAACAGCTCTGCGATGGCGCGCTCGCCAACGGCCAACCGCTCCTGCTGCACCAGGTGGCGAGTATTGGAAGTGATCTCGTCGAGTTGGTCCTGAAGAGCGCTCATTTATGTCAGACTACTTTTTGAGAAATGCTGCGAGGGCGATGAGTGCTTGGACAGCGGTGAAGATGACCAAGACCCAAGTCGCCCGGTTTAGCGAACCGGTTGATTTTGCCAACTGCTCGGTGGCCTTGTACATAAGGTCTGCATTTCTTTCGCTCTGTTTGCGAGCTTCCTCATTACTGAGAATGAGCTTTTCGGCGAGTTCGTTTGCCCGACTACTGACTTGGATCTGTTCTGCTGTAAGCTCTTGGGTGCGTTGTGTGAGCTTATTATTCTCCACACCCATTTTGGCGCTGGCCAATCCAAGGTATCGGCTCCATATATCCGGATCACGGATGTAGTTGGAGTTTCCTGCGAACGAGATTAGTGTTTCGATTGATAGCTTGGACTCGTCTTCAGCCATTGACCGTCCTTCCGATCCTACCGCCCGAAGCGCTGCTTCGCGCCCATGCCTAATCCGCCCATACCGCCGCGCATCATCTGGCGAGCCATTCCGCCGCGGCCCATCTGCTTGAACATTTTTGCCATCTGCGCGTATTGGCGCAACAACTGATTGACGTCCTGCACGGTAGTGCCGCTACCTGCGGCAATACGTTTGCGACGCGACCCCGAAATGATTTCGTGGTTGAGCCGCTCCTTGGGCGTCATCGAATTGATGATGGCCTCAAGACGCACGAACTGTTTTTCGTCGATGTTTTGCGACGCCTGCTGCAATCCGGCGAACGGGCCCACGGACGGCAGCATTTTGAGGATCGACTCCATGGAGCCCATCTTCTTGATCTGCCGCAATTGCTCGCGGAAATCATCGAGCGAGAAGCCGTCGCCAAGCAGCGCTTTCTTGGCAAGGTCCTCTGATTTCTTGCGGTCGAGCGTGGACTCAGCTTTTTCGATCAGCGACATCATGTCGCCCATGCCCATGATGCGGCCTACGATGCGGTCGGGATGGAACGGCTCGAATGCATCCGGCTTTTCGCCTACGCCCAGGAACTTGATCGGCTGACCCGTGACTTGCCGGATCGAAAGGGCGGCGCCGCCGCGCGCGTCGCCGTCCATCTTGGTGAGCACCACGCCGGTCAGGCCGAGTCGCTTGTGAAAGTCCTCCGCGGAGTTCACAGCGTCCTGGCCGGTCATGGCGTCGGCGATGAACAAAATCTCCGATGGATTAAGCAGCTTCTTGAGCTTCTCCATTTCCGTCATCAGCTCTTCGTCCACGTGCAGGCGGCCCGCGGTATCAACGATGAGCGTGTCGCAGCCCATGATGACGGCTTCGCGGCGCGCTTCCTTGGCAAGTCGCTCGACAAGTGCAGTGCCCGCAGCCTCGTCGTTCATCTTGCCCTCGTACAGTCGAACCTCAACCTGCTTGGCGACAACTTTAAGCTGTTCGCGCGCGGCGGGACGATACACGTCCACTGAAACCAGCATCGGACGGTGACCGCCCTTTTTGAGCCACGCCGCCAGCTTGCCGCTGGTGGTGGTTTTGCCGGAACCCTGCAGGCCGGCCATGAGAATGACTGTGGGTGGCTGCGAGGCAAACTTGAACCGGGCCGTGTCTTTGCCGAGCACCGAGATGAGCTCGTCGCGAACGATCTTTACAATCTGCTCGGAAGGCGAGAGTGCGGTCAGAACTTCCGTGCCGATAGCTTTTTCGCGGATGTGTTCAGTCAACTCTCGAACGACGTTGAGGTTAACGTCAGCTTCAAGCAGAGCTACACGGATCTCCCGCAGCGCATCGGAGATGTTCTCTTCAGTGAGAGTGCCTTCGCCGCGGAGGTTTTTGAACACGCGCTGTAATTTGTCGGTTAGGTTCTCAAACATAGGTCAGATTCAAGTGTATCGTGAACGCCGATGCGTCTGCAGAGTCGAAGAGTTCGCACAACGTGGCCCTCCCTCCCGGAGGGAGGATGGAAGATAGCCCAGGATGAACCCTGAGCGAATGCGAAGGGGCAATCCTGGGAGAGCGTCCCTACCAACTTGTGAGCCCCGGAGGGGCGGCGCGAACCTTTTCGCAAATGTACATGTAACTCACTGCGGGCCCTCACCGCTCGACATTACGAAGAAAACCGATTTAGGATGGGTCGTCCCAGAAAACTCCGGTTCGTCTGATGCGAGTGAGCCGATGGAGACAAGAGGTGTCCTGATGACGCGCAAACTGTTCTGTGCCTTTGTGATGATTTGTGCTGCCGCTGCAGCATTTGCTTCCAATTCCAAATTGCCGGATGGCACTGAGTTTCCCATGTGGGAGAAGCCGCTGCATTTCACCAAGACGTACTATGTTGACGTACAGGCCAAGAACGCCGATGACAACGGCCCCGGCACCAAGGAGCGTCCATTCAAGACAATCAATCGCGCGGCCCAGGTGTTGCAGCCCGGCGAGCGCGTCGTGATCGCTGAAGGCGTCTATCGCGAACTGATTCGTCCCGCACGCGGCGGTACCAGTGCGGACGCGATGGTCAGCTATGAGGCCGCGCCCGGAGCGAAGGTGGTAGTGAAGGGCTCTATTGTGGCGACCGACTGGAAGCAGAGCGATGGGTTCAATTTTGGCTTCGATCCGGAAACCAAAACGCCGGTAAAGGCGTGGGAGCTGAAACTCGTGCCGTCGATGTTCCAACCTACTGGTTACAACCCGTTCGAAGTGGACAACGTTATCGGTAATCGGTACTGGATCAACTATGCCAAGGACAACATGTGGAATTACTTCAGGCGGCGTGGCTTGGTGTTTGTTGATGGAAAACCGCTTGAACCGGTTGAGGGTTCCGCCGAGTTGGCCGGGCCTTCTACGCGGCCGTTGAACTTCTTCAACAGCGACATTCATTGGTCTCCGTTGTTTAAGGAGTTCCAGCCATTTGCAGGCAGAGTGTGGATTGAGCCGAATGGCATGACGATTCACATCCGGCTGGCGAATGACGACAGTCCGGCGAATCACACCATCGAGATCACGACGCAGGAGCAGGTGTTTTCTCCGGCGCAGCGCTATCAGCAGTACATCCGAGTGAAAGGCATAACCTTCCAGCACGCGGGCAATGGCTTCCCGGTGCCACAGCGCGGCATGGTCTCAACCAACCGCGGCAACCACTTCATTTTTGAAGACGACACATTTGAGTGGGCCAACAGCGTGGGCTTGGATGTGGGCAACGAAGATTGGGCGGCATCGCGGCCGCCGTCGCCGGTGGGCTTCGATGTACTTCGCGGCAACACCTTCAGGTACTGCGGAATTGAAGGCCTGGGAGGGACGGGCGGCCCGCAGGGAATGCTTGTGGAAAAGAACCTGTTTGAGTGGGACGGTTGGCAGGACGCGGCCATGATGTCGGAGTCGGGCGGTACCAAGATGCACACTGCGCACGATCTTCTGTTCCGAAACAACGTGGTTCGACACATCCGTCACGCCAACGGCATCTGGCTCGACATCGGCAATGCCAACGTGCGCATCACCGGCAACGTGTTTGCGGATATTCCCGGAAATGTGAATCCGCACGCCATTCACATTGAGGGCAGCGATGTGCTGAATGAGATTGACAACAACATCTTTTCTGATCTCACGGGCGGCATTCTCATTCGCGACACCAACAACGTGATCGTCGCCTACAACCTTTTTATGGATTGCAAAGAGGTGTGCGTGGATACGACATCCGGGTTGGGTGCGCCAAGGCCAATCGGCGGCCACACCAACGACGTGCATAACCTGTCAGTGCACGACAATGTGTTTTTTAAGCCGGGCCGCTCGGCAATTGAATTTACAAACAAACGCAACGATACGGATTGGAACATCTATCCTGCGTCTGCCTCGCCGTTCGGTGGCAGAGGCGGCGGTGGCCCCTTCCTGCGCGTTAAATTCCCTGAACCGCAGGAGTGGCACAATCTTGAGTCCATGCGCGAGGAATATGGCTGGGACAAGAACGGCGTCATGGCCAACATCGATGCGTCGTTCGATCCCGACAAGCTGGAGCTGACCCTCTCAGTAAAAGGCGATGTCAAGCCCGGACCGATTTACAAGAGCATCGACACCGACTTCTTTGGGCGCCCGGTCAATGGCGACCGTGTACCGGGACCGTTCGCAGACATGCTTACCCAAACAGGAACGCGCAAGGTTGATCCGAGACAATGAGACCAGTGGGCGAAGTGCCGCAAAATCAATGTGGGCTTTACAGGCTGCGGAAAAACCCGTCCATTGCCTTGTTTTGTAACAGGGCACGACTTTAGTCGTGCCGCAAGTGCCGCAGAATCAACTGGGCTTTAGCCCCTGAGGAAATACAATTTCGGATTTGCAACTCACATTTGAGTTTTTCCGCAACCTCTTCAGCCCCACAGGGATACTTTTTATTAGGCAAGGTTTCAGCTCGCCGCGCTGATGAGGTATTGCTCCAGCTTTCCGTCGGGATAGGTGTAAGTGGTCAGGCGAAGCCGCTTGCCAGGATAGACGATGTCGAATGCGCGAAATGTCATTCCGCCGCGTAGCTCCGTAGCGGTCTGCCGAATCGAGAGCGGCTCACCAAGCGGGGCGAGGCTCTGCTGAAAGTCTGAGATCGCTTCGGGTGTGAAGTAGTCGCTCAAGTTAGGAGCCAGCAGCGACCGATCGATGTGGCCTTGCTGCAATTGACGGTAGATATCGAGCACGAGTTTTTCTTCGGGACTGGGTGGAATGGCTGCGACCAGCGGTGCCGCGAGGCGCGCGATCGTTGAAGCAGCGTTGACGGCGTCCTGGTTGGTCAGCACAACGACTGCCGCGCCATCATCGACGAGGACAAGGTTGTCGGACACGAAGCCGGAGACCTCTCCGCTGTGCTCAATCTCGCGGTGCCCGGATAAATCGCGGATGTCAACTCCGAGGCCGTAATGCGTGCCCTTTCCGTTGGCCAGCTTTACCTCAGTAAACATCTGGCGGTAGCTTTCGGGCTTGAGCAGCGATTGCGCAATCATGCTTTCATCCCAGAGCGCCAGGTCGTGCGGCGTCATGGCAAGTTCGCCCGCGGCAAACATCCAGCCGAAGCCTTCCTTCGGCGCAACGCGCAGCGGCCCGAGCGCGTGGCGATAGTACGGGGTAGCGTCGGACTGCGTGAGCTTCGTCTGATCGGTATTCCAGATGGAAGCCATGCCGAGCGGGTTGAAGATGCGTTCGGTGAGAAATTTGAAATACGGCTCGCCGCTGACCTTTTCGACAATGGCCCCGGCGATCACAAAGTTGGTGTTGGAGTATTGCCACTGCGTTCCCGGTTCAAAGTCGAGCGCCTTTTTACCCCACGTGTCCATGATCTGCTGCACAGTTACGCTCGGCAGCATGGTGGTCATCACGTAGTCTTCCGGCCAGTAGTCCTGGTAGCCGGAGGTGTGCGAGAGCAGTTGACGAATGGTGATCTGATCGCCTCGTGTAAGGCCGGGAATGTACTTGCCGACCGCATCGTCGAGCGACAGCTTGCCTTCTTCCTGCAACAGAAGAATGGCCGCCGCCGTGAACTGCTTTGAGATGGAACCGATGGAGTAGCGCATCGCCGGTGTGGCCGCAACGGGCGGCTGCAGGCGCGCTTTGCCGTATGCATGCGTGTAGACGAGCTTGCCATGCTGCACGATGGCGATGGAGGCGGAAGGCACGCCGGTCTGCTCCAGTACCTGGCCTGCGATGCGGTCGATGCGGTCGCGCAGCGACGAGTCAAGCGCGTTCACAGTCTGCGCCGAAAGCGTTGGACTAATAAGCAGGCTGAACAAGAGAGCGACCGGAAGAATGAATGGAATGCGTTTCATAGAGTCTTTCTCAACCCTGTTAACAGGGGTTGTGAGCAGTAAGGACCAAGGTATCAGAACGTGAAGGGTGCGCGGTGGCGCTGCATTAGGCTGTCATAGGCGGGGACAAAGGGCAACCGAACCCGCCGGAGGCCGATATGCAGCGATTGATTGATGGGCACAAGCGGTTTTTGAGTGATGTCTTTCCGCAGCGGAAGAGCCAGTTCAAGTTGCTGGCAGAAAGGCAGCAGCCCGAATGGCTCTTTATTACTTGTGCGGACTCGCGCGTGTTGCCGGATCTTTTTCTCGGAACCGGTCCCGGAGACCTGTTCATCTCCCGCATCGTGGGGAATGTAGTTCCAGTGTCGAGCAACGATGTGGACGGAGTTGCGGCCACGATCGAATACGCAGTGGAGGTATTGCGGGTGAGGGACGTGATTATTTGCGGGCACTCGGACTGCGGCGCCATGAAGGCTGCACTCGGTCACACCGCGCTGGAGGGCTTGCCCATGGCGGAGCGCTGGCTCAACCACGTGGAGGCGGCATTCCAGTATCGGCAACCTTTAAACCCGGCAGATGGCGATGGCGCCGAACTGGCATCTCTCATCCGCGGCAATGTGGTGGCGCAGTTGCACAATCTGCGAGCGCAGCCCTCGGTGGCGCGCGCCACGGTCGAGGGCCGGTTGAGGGTCCACGGCTGGTATTACGACATTCTCAGCGGCCGGATCGAGGAATACAGCGAACAGGAAGGGCGTTTCGTTCCCTGGGCGGAGTAATGCTTTTGGTCATCGGCCATTGGCAGACGCGGCGTAAGCCGCGGGCGTTCGCGTTTTCGGCGATCGCCCTGGCTAGACCTCAAGCAGCCTCGATGTGGTCGCGTGCAGCACATACATAGTCGTGTGACAGCTTGACGTGAGCTGCCTGTGCGCGCAGAACCTGGCGGGTGTTGAGCGGAAGATTGCATCTGAGAGCCTTGTCATAGGCCTCGTACACGCCGTTTTCGATGGCTTCAGCGGTCGAGAGCAACGAACGGTCGCCGCCGCCGAGTGTCGATTTTAAGCGCGCCCATATGCGATGAACTGTGCCGGCAATCGTTCCTTCTTCATGGATGTCGCGCACACCTTCTCGATGCAGAATCGTTTCGAGTTCACCTCGAAATTCCGCACGCCTGAGCGACTCCGCCAGAAAGAAACGTTTTACGACTTCATCGTGGAGTTTATCGCCAATTTGTTGTAGCGCGTCTCGGCTGTCAATGAGGTTATCGATTACGTTCTGGACGGCGTATTGAGTATCCTTAAGATCGCTCGCTGAGTTTTGCATCTTGATCCCTCCGCAACCGCGATGCCACGGCGCAAATGACAGGCAGGGTCCGGCAGCTGCCATTGCGATTCTCCTTCGCTGCCAGTGAGGGAAGGGAAATCGCGAAAACCTTCCGCCCCCGCCTTTGGTTAGAACGCATCAGTTCCGCTGAACAGAACTCCGCGTTCCCTTGTATGAGGCTCACTGACGGCGTGCGGTTGCTTTCAGTGGATGTTGGGCGGCGGGGAGCCGTGATTTGTTGGCTTCTTGAACATCCATGTGGCTGCTGCGCAAACGACGGCCAGGATCGCGGTCCACCGGAAAATATCAACATACGCCAGCAATGCGGATTGCTGCTGCATCAGTCCATAGAGAATTCCGTAAGAGCCAGGCCGCGCTCCGGGCGAACCAATGCGATGACCAAGATAAGCCGCGATCATCGCGGACTTCCGTTGCAACTCAGGCGACGCGGGAGTGAGGTTTGCGGCGAGATACGTCTGGTGCAGGGCCGAGCGGCGAATCAATGTCGTTGTCGCCATCGCGATGCCCACGGAGCCACCGATGTTGCGCAGCATGTTGGCAAGGCCGGTGGCGGCGCCCATGTTCTTGTTGCTGATGGTGGCCATCATCATGGTGGACATGGGTACAAACACAAAGGCCAGCGCGAACCCGGTGAGCATGACGGGGATGAGCAAGGTAAACGGTCCGATAGACAAATTGACTGTGCCAAACACCAGCGAGCAAGCTGCGAAACCAAGAAAGCCTGCGCTCATCAGCTTGCGATTGTCGACACGCGAACCAAGGAAGCCGATGAAGAATGATCCGATAAACGATCCGATACCGCGCGGCCCAACGACCAGGCCAGCCGTGAACGCCGTGTATCCCATGATCTCCTGGTAATAAAGAGGCAGGATGGCGATGGTGATATAGATGCACATCCCGAGCATCGCTACCAGTACGCAACCGGTGCGCAGGTTGCGATCCTTGAGGACGTGCAGATCGACGAGTCCGCGCGGGTTCGTCCACGAGCGCCAAATCCACAACAGCAGCGAGACGATTAACGCAACAACTGCCCAGCGCACCCAAACGGCTCCGAACCAGTCGTCCTCCTGGCCTTTGTCGAGGACGAGCTGCAGGCAGCCGGTCCATACAACCAGGAGTCCGAAACCGATATTGTCAAACGGCCCAACCTTTGCATTCTTGATATGCGGCGGATCATGTACAAAGCGGCTGACCATGAAGACAGCCAGGATGCCAACAGGAATATTGATGTAGAAGGCGTAGCGCCAGCTGAACGTGTCCGTGAGCCATCCGCCAAGCGTGGGACCCAGCACCGGCGCCAGCACGATGCCAAGACCGTAGGCGGCCATCGACATGGAGCGCTTGGAAACAGGGAAGCTCTCAAGCAGGATCGATTGCGATAGCGGCTGCAAAGCGCCGCCGCCCGCGCCCTGCATAATGCGCGCCAGCAGAATGACTCCGAGCGACGGAGCCGCACCGCAGAAGAACGATGCGACTGTGAAGATGGTGACGCAGGTGATGAGGAAGCGCTTGCGCCCGAAGCGCCGCGCAAACCAGTTGGAGGCTGGCAAGATCACGGCGTTGGCTACAAGGTAGCTGGTGAGGACCCATGTAGCCTCAGAATTTGAAGCCGACAGCGATCCTGCGATGTAAGGCAGCGCTACCGAAGCGATCGCCGTGTCGAGCACCTCCATAAAGGTGGGCAACATCACGGACAATGTAACCAGCCAGGGATTCACACCCTGGGTAAGCGGATATCGAGCTTGCGCTTCGGCGGTCGGCATTGATCAAGCAGAAAAGTACGAGAGTAAACGATCACAATGCCGCTTACCAGTGACCGGAGATACCGCGCCAGGGGAACCGCATTTGGATTTGGAATCTTGAACAGCAGCGGCTTTGAAAGGGCACGGCTTTACAGGCTGCGGAAAAACCCGTCCATTGCTTTGTTTTGTAACCGGGCACGAGTTTACTCGTGCCGTAAAGGGCGTGTAATGCTAGCCGGTTCTAGCCGCTGCAATGCTAGCCCGCGCAAGAATCCATTCCATTCGGTATTTTTCCGCAACCTCTAATGCCGCGTCTTTCAAGACAAACTCTTCCCATATCTTGAAATGCGATTGCCCCGGATACCGCGCGTCCTTTCGCGAAAAAGTCGCGAAACGGCAAACCGAATGTCAATTGGGGAGATTTGAGGTGCGTCGAGGAGTTGGCGGCGCTGGCCCGCGGGCAGGCTCCCCCCTGAGCGCAGGCCAAGTCCGGCCCAAACTCAACCGCTGAGCTGCCACATTGGTGCTTCCATGAACGGCCTTCGAATATAAGACTAAATTGGTCGGATATTGTGATCAACCCTGGGCTGCCGAACTGCGATACCGCTCCATCCAAGGGATGTAATCGCATGGTTGCAGGGGCGGAATCGGACCAGTTGCCGGACAATATTTTATCGAAACAGAGTCAATAAAAGTTGACACTAATACACTCAATCATGCATCTTATATAACGTCTGGAATTTATCCAAAAGGTGGGGATTTTACTATGGCGAAGATTATCGGTATTGACCTTGGCACGACCAACTCCTGCGTTGCTGTCCTCGAAGGCGGAGAGCCAAAAGTCATTCCAAATGAAGAAGGTGCGCGGACAACGCCTTCGATTGTGGCTTTCTCAAAGAGCGGGGAGCGGCTGGTTGGGCAGGTAGCCAAGCGGCAGGCGATTACCAACCCGGAGAACACTATTTTCTCGATCAAGCGGTTCATGGGCCGGCGCTACAACGAAGTAAATGACGAAATGAAGATGGTGCCCTTCAAAGTGGTGCAGCAGGGCGACCACGTTGGCATCCTGGCGCAGGGTAAGGAGTACACCCCGCCGGAGATTTCGGCCATGATCCTGCAAAAGTTGAAGTCGTCAGCAGAAGCCTACCTCGGCGAGACCGTAACCGAGGCAGTCATTACGGTTCCGGCGTACTTTAACGACGCGCAGCGCCAGGCGACCAAGGACGCGGGCAAGATCGCCGGCCTGGATGTGAAGCGAATCGTGAACGAGCCGACGGCGGCCGCTTTGGCCTACGGCCTCGACAAGAAGAAGGACGAGACCATCGCCGTGTACGACTTTGGCGGCGGCACGTTCGACATTTCGATCCTCGAAGTGGGCGAAGGCGTCATCGAGGTGAAGTCGACCAACGGCGATACGCACCTGGGCGGCGATAACCTCGACCAGCGCATCGTGGACTGGCTCATCTCCGAGTTCAAGCAGGAAAACGGACTTGATCTGACCTCGAAGGGCAACGAAATGGCCCTGCAGCGCCTGAAGGACGCGGCGGAAAAGGCCAAGATCGAGCTTTCGACCACCATCGAAACCGAAATCAACCTGCCCTTCATCACGGCGGATGCATCAGGCCCCAAGCACCTGGTGCGCAAACTGACGCGCGCCAAGCTGGAGCAGTTGGTGGAAGACCTGCTCGAGCGGTCGATTGGCCCCTGCAAGCAGGCGATGTCTGATGCGGGCGTGACGACCAGCCAGATCGACGAAGTGGTCCTGGTGGGCGGCCAGACGCGCATGCCCAAGATCCAGGAACTGGTGAAAAAGCTGTTCGCCAAGGAACCGCATCGCGGCGTGAATCCGGACGAAGTGGTGGCCGTGGGCGCGGCAGTGCAGGCGGGCGTTCTGGCCGGTGATGTGAAGGATCTGCTGCTGCTCGACGTGACTCCGCTGACGCTGTCGATTGAGACGCTGGGCGGCGTGGCGACGACCATGATTCCGCGCAACACCACGATCCCGACCAAGAAGACCGAAACCTTCTCGACGGCGTCGGACAGCCAGACCGAGGTCGAAGTGCACGTGCTGCAGGGCGAGCGCCCGATGGCGGGGCAGAACCGGACGCTGGGCAAGTTCAAGCTGGGCGGTATTCCTCCGGCGCCGCGCGGCGTGCCACAAATCGAGGTCACCTTCGACATCGATGCCAACGGTATTTTGAACGTGACGGCAAAGGACAACGCGACGGGCAAGGATACCCGCATCACCATCACCTCGAGCTCGGGCCTGAGTAAGGAAGAGGTCGAGAAGATGGCCAAGGAAGCCGAAGCTCACGCCAACGAGGACAAGGACAAGCGCGAAGAAATTGATGCGCGCAACTCGCTCGATGGCATGGTTTACAACATCGAGAAGATGCTCAAGGAGAACGCCGAAAAGATCCAGGGTCCCGAAAAGGGTGAGGTCGAGTCGGCCTTGGCTGACGCGAAGAAGACTCTCGAAGGAACACCGAGCGCAAGCGAGCTGAAGGCGGCCAACGAGAAGCTGACTAACGCGAGCCACAAACTTGCCGAAGTACTGTATAAGACAAATGCCTCGCAGGCTGCGGCTGGCCCAGCGCCAGGCGGTCAGCCGGAAGGCGGCGCCGCACCGGCCGGCGAACACAAGAAGGACGAGGGTGTGATCGACGCCGAGTACGTGGACGTGGACGAAAAGAAGTAGGACTGGTCGTCCAGGCAAGGCCGCGCTTAGCGCGGAATAACTGAGGGGTGGGCGATGTTAAGTCGCCCATCCCGAATTCTTACCACTCACACACTATCATCAGGAGCGAAGCGTAGCGAAGTCGAAGGATCTGAGGTAGGATAGCCTTTGCACTAACTAGTGCAATGCACTACAATAATTCTTGCCCGGTACGCGCCCCATTACGGTCGTGGAAATGGACGAGTTCCTCGCCGCTACGCGCAAACTGATGGACGACTCGGAACGAGCGGAACTGGTCAGCTACCTGGCCTATCACCCGGCGGCAGGGGTGGTTGTCCCAGGAACGGGAGGCGTTCGCAAGCTGCGTTGGGGCCTGGAAGGGCGCGGTAAGCGAGGCGGCGCGCGCGTGATCTACTTTTATCACGACGTGGATATGCCGCTCTTTCTCCTTGAGGCCTATGCCAAGAACGAGCAGAAGAACCTGAGCCAAGCCTCTTGTCGTAGGTATCAGTTCGTCACGAAGCAAATAGTGGAAGCTCACAAGCGTCGGAGGTCTAGGGCATGAGCAAAAAAGTTGCAGATGGCATTCTGCGGGGGCTTGAGCAGGCCCTTGCTTTCGTTGAGGGCACCGCCAAGAAAGGCACTTATGTCGTCCACATTCCTGCCGAGATTGACGTGAAAGCGATCCGCGGCCGCCTCGGAATGACGCAGCAGGAGTTTGCGGTCTGTTTTGGGTTCAGCGTGAACACCGTGCGCCATTGGGAGCAGGGACGACGCGTGCCGGAGGGACCAACGCGGGCCTACCTGATGGTGATTGACCGCGAACCTAAAGCCGTCCAGAAGGCGCTACGCATTGCATGAATGTTGCCGATAACTGATTTCAGACAAATGACAGGAGTCATGCAGCCAGGGAAGAACGAATCCGCAACGATAAACTGAGTTCACACAAACCATGCCCACAGCAACGAACAAAGATTATTACGCAGTTCTCGGAATCAAGAAGACGGCCACGCCGGAGGAGATCCGCAAGGCCTTCAGGAAAGCTGCGCGCAAGTACCACCCCGATGTGAATCCCAATGACAAGAAAGCCGAGGAGAAATTCAAGGAGATTTCTGAAGCCAACGACATCCTGAGCGATGAGAAGAAGCGCAAGGTGTATGACCAGTTGGGCTTCTACTCCGACCAGATCGATCCGGCGCAGGCGGAAGCGTATGCGCGCCAGCAGGGCAGCGGCGGGCGCGGCGGCCAGGTTGATTTTGACGGGTTCGATTTTTCGGGATTCCAGGGAGGAAGCGGCGGCTTCGGCGGCGCACAGCAAACCGGCACCGGTTGGGGAAGTTTCAAAGACATCTTCTCCGGAATTTTTTCAGGGGCGCAGCACGCACAACAGCCGCACGGTCCGCAGCCGGGAACCGACCTCGAATACCAGGCCACGGTCGATTTCTGGACGGCGATCCGCGGCGGGCAAGCACGCCTCCAGATCAACCGGCAGGAAATTTGTCCCACCTGTCACGGTCAGGCGTCTACGAGCGGCAGCGTTCAATGCCCTGAATGCAACGGCACGGGACAAGTGACGCAGATGGGCGGGCGCATGAAGTTCAATATCCCGTGCCCGCGCTGCAACGGAACCGGCAGAAGTTCAAACGCGTGCCCCACCTGTCACGGCGACGGAACGGTGAACCGCACTGAGAATGTCGAATTCCGCATCAAGGCGGGAACGCGCGACGGTCAGCGCATCCGTCTGCAGGGCAAGGGCAACGCAGGCGCCAACGGCGGCCCCGCGGGCGACCTGTTCCTGATTGTGCGAACAGGATCGCACCCAGTGTTCACGCGCGTCGGTGACGATATTCACCTGACAGTGCCGGTCACGGTGCCAGAGGCTTCGCTTGGCGCGAAAGTGGATGTGCCGACCATCGATGGGCGCGCGCAATTGAAGATTCCACCGGGCACGCAGAGCGGCCAGAAGCTGAGGATGCGCGAGCGCGGCGTGGAAAACTCGCAGCATCCGGGGCAGCGCGGCGACCAGATTGTTACGGTGATGGTGGTCGTTCCGCAGTTGCAGGACGAGCGCAGCCGCGAGATCATGCGCGAACTTGCGCGCCTCAACAATCAAGACCCGCGCGTGTCACTGTTTGACAAAATATAAAGAGCGAGCATGAGCCGGATCGAAATCCGGCTCATGCCAGACTGCTGACCAAGTCCGGGTTCTTGAAGGGTACGGGCTTCAGCCCGTACATAGAGCCATACAAAAAAGTAGGTCTTTACAGGCTGCGGAAAAACTCAAGGGAGCTGTTGTTTTGAAGGGTACGGGCTTCAGCCCGTACATAAAACCCAGCAAAATCAGTAGGGCTTTAGCCCCCGAGGGACGTTTTTCGGACACCGCTCGAACTCCGCACCTTGTCATGCCTTGAGATCCAGCGCAACCACCTCGTGTAATTCAATCGTTGGCACCTGAACCACGATTGCCCCGCCTTCCTCGCGAAACGGAACTTCAGATCCGGCCACTAGCAAATGTGCCTTGCTCACCCGGCGTCCATCCTTCGGCAGGCGGATGCTCACTTTCTGGCCCGAAATCGGAATGATCTCGCGGATGGGCCCCTTCAGCATCATGGGGTTGGTAAGGTTCACAAGATGCGCGGTAACGGAATCCTTCTGCGTCCATAGCGCGACGTCGAGAACACCTTTGCCTTCCACTTCGAGAGGCGCCGGTTCGTTGGTGGCCCACTGCACCGCATTGCGCAGCAGCAGAGCGTGATCGCCGGCTAGTACATCCCAGAAGGTGCGATCGATATTCGCGGGGAAGTACACCACGCGGCCCTTGCCAACTTCGCGCAGAAACACTCCGGGATCGTGCACAGCATTCGCCCTTGGAAATACTGCTTCCATCGGCAGGTCAGGATAGCTTGGCTCAATCAGCAGTGGCGCGGGCAGCGAATCCCCGGCCGCGGTCACGTGAACTTGGTGCGTGCCGTTGATGATGCGCGTGGTATCGCCCAGGCCGGCAAGCAGCGGATGAATCTTGCCCGAGGGATCCTTCTGCAGATTGAGATACGAATTGAGCATCGGCCCTTCCACCTTACCGGCGAAGGATGCCCCAAAGAGCGATGCCAGTCCGAAATCGGATCGGCGCTCGCCCGCTTCGTTGTACAGCGAAGTTTCGAGCGTGGCAACCACGCTGCCGCCGTCACGAACGAACGCTCTGATCTGCTCGCATTGCGCGTCAGACAGGCACGCAATGTTGGGAAGAATGAGCGTGCGGAACTGGCTCACATGCTCGCTGTCGAGCAGTTGGTCGTGAACCATTTCGAACGGAATACGCGCTTCAATCAGCGCCTGATACATGCCGAGAATTGCATCTTCAACTTTGGCGCGCGTATCGGGCCATCCGTAGTAGGCGCCCGTCTGCTGCGAATAGACCAGGCCAACGCGCGCAAGCGACTTCTCATTGCGAAGATACTTTTCATTCGCGTAGTGCCACTTGAACACCTGCTCCACAGGCTCAAACCAGCGCATGTCGTAAGGCTTGGCGTTGAACTTTGTAAACGTTGGGCGATAATTCTGCGCCATGCCGTCCACCATCCACATGCGGATCTCGTCGCCGTTGGTCACGGAGTCTTTCCAGCGATTGCTGTCGTCGATGCCAACGCAAGTGAGTCCGGCAAGCGGCTTCATGCCCATGGTGGCGCGGTATTCTTTGGCGCTCATGCCGGCGGCCCACGGAGCCATTAGTCCACGCCGGCTCTGCCGGTCGGCAATGGCCATGGGCGCCAACTGCGCGAACGTCTTCATGTTCAGTTCGCTCATTGCGCCGCCACCTGCGTTCGCCAGGTAGCTCGCATTGGGATTGATTTCCTTGATCGCCGAATCCCATACACGGCACAGCTCAAACAAGCGCTGCGAATGCCAGGCCATGTACTGTCGCCGAGCGGGATCCTTAGGATCGCGGCTGCGCGGCAGGTCCATGCCGCTGAAGTCGCGGAAGTTCTTCTGGCAGTGCTCGCAATAGCACATGCCCGAGCCGGCCCAGCGGTTGGTGAAGATCGAGTCGGCCATGTACTTCGTCATAATTTCGCGATGGACAGCGGTCATGAACTCAAAGTTGTACGGGCCGAGCGCGCAGGTCACCCAATAATCTTTGTCTGCCCAGTGACGTCGTTTGTTGCCGTTTTCGTCGACCGCGATCCAGTCAGGGTGCGCATCGTATACATCTTGATGGCAGGCATGAGAGTCGGTACGGGCCACCACGTTCATACCCAGTTTGCGGCAGGCCGCAGTCAGGTCGCCGAACGAGTCGCGGTTGCCGAGCCATTTGCTGCGGTAGTGCAGCGGCACCTCAGTGGGATAGAAGGCAACGCATCCGCCCGCGTCCAGCAGCGCGGCTTCGGCGTGAACCTTCTTGAAGTAGTCGATCCAGAAGTCCTGGCTATAGTTGCCGGGATCGTCTTCGACAAAGCTCAACTGCGCCCAGCGCATTGGGCGATCGTACCAGCCAGACGTTTGGACACCGGTGTGGGTTTCATCGCCCGGCCGCGCGGCTGCTTCGATTGCCGCTGCTCCCTCCAGGCCGACGATGCATGCTGCGGAAACGCCCGCCGCCTGCTTGATGAATGTTCTTCTTGTGCTGTGCATGGTAGGACTCCGGGTGGAACAGATTGCGGAAGTGAAAAACTGCGCCCGGCTTTATACGAAGCCAGGCGCAGAGACTGTTTACAACTTAGAAGTAGAGTTTTGCCGCAAATTGTATTTGCCTGCCGGTGGCAGAGCCGTTTACGAGCGCGCCAAAGGTTGGATTGCCTGAATTGCAAGCAGTGCCCGGATTTCCCTTGCAGGTAAGAGTTGCGTTGCTGGCAGCGGGCAGATAGAACGTAGGAGTGTTGGTGGTGTTGAATGCCTCGGCGCGGAATTGCAAGTAGATGCGTTGCGAATCCGAGAAGTAGAAATTCTTGAAGAGCGAGGAATCGAGGTTCTTGGACGTCGGCCCGGTAATAATGTTCTTACCGCAGTTGCCAAACATCGTTTCCTGTCCGCCGGTTATAGTCGTTGCGCTTTGAGGAATAGTGAACGCAGCGGGATTAAAGTAGTGATCAACACTGTGGTTCGGAAGCACCTTCGGTACTCCCGCGGCACAATCCGGAACATTGAATGTGGCATTGATTCCCCCAGGAATCACACTGGTGTGTACATCCGATGGGAAACCGGTTCGTATTGAAAGAATGCCATTGACGACCCATCCCCCAAGGGCTGCATTGACCGGACCTTTGACGTTGAGAAAGCGCTGTCCGGATCCGACCGGAAGTTGATAGAGAGCGCTGCCGGTGAGGGTGTGAGCGATATTCATATCGGACACCGAATACGATGCTCTCAAGTCGTAGGTGTTCATCAAAATGCTCGTTCCCGTCTGATTGATGGACGCGGGCCCATCTCCACCGTATTGCAGGTTCTTTTGCCAGGAGTAGTTCGCGAGGAACTGTAGCCCGTGCGACATCTGGTTTTGCACCTTGACGTTCAGCGCGTTGTAATTTGACGTCGCAATGGACATCAGCGTGAGAATATTCGAGGCCATATTGGGGAAAGGCCTGTTGGCCTGGGTGTTTGTATTATTCAATGCAGAGGAAAAGGGCGCCTGGTTTTTGTCAATGTTGCCTGAGGTAAAGTGAGTTCCCTTGGCGCCACTATAGGATGCCTCAACCAGAAGTGTGCGCGAGAGTTGATACTGCAGATCGAGGTTGTATTGCTGTAGCCGGGGCATAAGCCCGTCCTGCAGGCTTTGGGTCTTGATTTGGACGTTATAGGGTTTCGCTGCCGTGAAGCCCGCCAGTGAACTGATTGAAGGCACGGTCTGGATCGGCGTGTTGATGTTGTACGGCGGCGTGACGGTTCCTTGCGGCGTGATCGCAGGAAGTATGAGCGTGGGAATATTCGGAACGTTTTGAGAGAACAACGTCGCCTGTTGGCCCTGCGCACGCATCGCATAGAAAATGCCGTATCCGCTGCGCACCACGAGCTTGGGAGAAACCTGATAGGCCACGCCCACACGCGGACCCCAGTCATTATGGTCTCCATGCACCATTGCCCGGCTGTACGCGCCCTGGCCAGGAATGGCGACGTCGCCAGTCGATATGTCGAACAACGAACCTAAATTGTTTTGATCGATGGGCTGCGTATAGAGCTCATAGCGCAAGCCTGCATTGATCGTCAGCTTATTGGAGAATTTCCAATCGTCCTGGATATAGCCGCCAAAATAAGCCTCACGCTGGCGCCCTTTTTGGAGCGTGGAGGAGCCGGGACTCATTACGGTTGGATATCCCATAAGGAAGTCGGCCAATGGGAGACCGGAATTGGCTTTGTCGGAACTGGAGGAGAAGGTGTTGCCGAAGATCGTCTGGCCAAGTCCATCCAGCAAAACTTCAAAAAGCGACTTGCGAGCATCCACACCCCACTTGACGAAGTGACGACCATGGGTCCAACTCACGTTGTCAGCCAGTTGCTGGGTTTGTAAAGTGTTGAACTCCGGACTGCCACCGCCGAAGCCAGTGAACTCAGCGGTGCCGTTGGTCGCGCCGGAGTAGTTCATTAAGATGCCCGGAAATCCCGATGGCGTTACCGGGAACATCGCAAGACCAATTGTATTTGCAGTGGCTGCGCCTTCAGTTCCGACTCCCGTCTGGGTGCTGTTGTTGTAGAGATAACCTACCCTGAATTCATTCACCAGGGAGGGGGTGAAAATGTGGACATCGGCTATGCCCGCCTGGTCATTATTGTTAATTCCGGAGGTCCCGCCTCCAATCCAGCCCGGGAAAACACCGATGGCCGGATTGTGGCTGTCGCTGAAGGAGTACGTACCGATGAGATGATTCTTCTGGGTCAGTGTTGCATCGACACGAGCATCGGCCTGGTCGGTATTGGTAAACGTTTTGGGCGCATAGAAGTAGTTGCTTGCGACAGCGCCGGCGGCGCCGTAGTTCGGCAGGGGAACCAACGCCATGATGGCGGCAGATGTTTGGTTAATGAGGGACGGGTCAACCTTGTTGCCCGGGAACGGCGAGGCAATCACGGTTCCACTCGGTCCAATGTGCCGTGTTCTCGGGTCGTAGATGGGCGCAGTCTGGCCTGAAAAGTCGCCGCCGCGCATGGCCGCGGTGGGTACACTCGAAATGGAGCTGCCAGACTGGATGGACTGCCGGGTTCCCTGGTAATCGCCGAAGAAAAACACTCGGTCGTGCCGGATCGGTCCGCCAACGACTCCACCAAACTGGTTCTGGTGAAATGGGGTTCTGGGCAGTCCGGCACGATTGCTGAAGTAGTTGTTGGCGTCGAAATCGCTGTTGCGCACGAATTCAAAGACGGTGCCGTGATACTGGTTCGTGCCCGACTTGATGGTTGCGGCGACGATGTAGCCCGCGGCATGTCCGTATTCCGCCGAGAAGTTATTCGTCATCACCTTGAATTCCTGCACGGCATCAACCGACGGAAAGATGGCAATGCCTTGCCGGCCAATATTGCCGGCAGTCGCAAAAATATTGTCATCAATGCCGTTTAACAGGACGTCGTTACTGCTGAATTGCCCGCCTCCGCCGACGAAGGGCAGGTTGGTCGCCACTCCGGTTACCGGAGCAGTATTTCCAACGAGCAAGCCAAGCTGGAAGGGATTGCGGCCGTTCAAAGGCATGCTGAGGACTTCGTGGTTATCGATCACCTGGCCCAGTGAGGACGTGGTCGTGGCTACCAATGGTTCCGCGCTTGTGACTTCGACGGTTTGACTAACTGAACCTACCCCAAGCGGGATAGTGAGGTTAGCCGTCTGATCGACCTGAAGCGTAATATTCGTTAACGATTTCGTCTGGAACCCCTCCGCGGTGACGGATATCTTGTAGGAGCCCAGGGGCATGAATTGCGCGTTGAACGAGCCCTGGTCATTGGTATGGGCCACACGCGTCTGCCCAGTGGCAATATGTGTGATGGTCACAGTTGCGTTTGCAACAACCGAGCCGTTCACGTCTTGAACGGTTCCAACGATAGTTCCAGTAGACACCTGCGCACGTGCAAGACCCAGGGCAAATGTAACGAGGAATGCAAGGGTTGTCAGCTTGGATACTAAAGACAGAATGAATCCGCGATTGAGCGTCAATTGGCCATACTCCTTTAAAGCGTGTTTCATCCAACAAGGCACACTTCCGACCGAACGCGAGAAGCATTGCCGCTACTGGCATATTGTCTTCATAGAATCGCGATACGCGCCGATTTCAGGACGAGTTCAGAATCCGTTTATTCTTTGGCTGCCAATGGTAGAGTGGTCATACCAATCTGTCAAGAGAAGATATGTGGAATTATCTTGGCTTAGTGATCTGGCGCGAATCGGCGTCGGCGCATTGAACAAAGCGGACCGCGGCAAACTGAAATGCCTTTTCCGCAGGTGGACTGCGAAGCCATCGTTGTCCCGAACTAACCGCTCGTGCTTTGTGCCAAGCTCGTTCTGGGGCGTTTCCGCTTTTGCTATAGACTGGTGTGCCCCATCCATTCCGCGTATTTCTGCGGAATGAGTGGGATACCGACAAAATTCCGGTCTACATATTTTGCGAAAACGTTCCAGGCAGGCTCTTTAGGGCGTTTTCGCTTTTGCAATAGACTGGTGTGCCCCATCCATTCCGCGTATTTCTGCGGAATGGGTGGGATACCGACAAAATTCCGGGCTACATTTTTTGCGAAAACGCTCTGGGTGCAAGTTCTGCAGCTTGTCGCAAAGCTTCAAGCATGCTTCGCTCGTCCACTTTTCCGGTGCCTGCGATGTCGAAGGCGGTTCCATGATCGACTGAGGTGCGGATGACCGGTAGTCCGATGGTGATGTTGACGCCGGCCTCGATGCCCAGCACTTTCACGGGGCCGTGGCCCTGGTCGTGATACATGGCGATGACCATGTCGTAGTCGCCGCGTTGCGCCAGGAAAAAAAGTGTATCGGCGGGCAAAGGACCAACAACATTCCAGCCCTTCTGGCGACACGCGGCGATTGCAGGTTCAATCTTCTCGGCTTCTTCTCCGTGACCGAACAGACCGTTCTCACCTGCATGCGGATTGATTCCGCAAACGCCGATCTTCGGAGCTGAGTTACCCGACTTGATCAGCACCGCATGCGCGCGTCCGATGGTGCGTTCCACAAGGCCCGGCTCGATCTTCGCAATTGCATCCATGAGCCCGATATGCGTGGTCACGTGCGTGACTTTCAATTTGGGCGTGCTCAGCATCATGGATACTTCTTCAGTTCCGGTGAGCGCAGCCAGCATCTCAGTGTGTCCGGGATAGTGATGCCCGCCCATGTGCAGCGCTGCCTTGTTCAGCGGCGCGGTGCATATGGCAGCCACCTTGCCGCGAACGGCGAGGTCGCATGCCTCCTTCACATATTGATAAGCTGCGTCGCCGGCTACGGCGGAAAGTGCGCCCCAAGGGAGATCGCCGGGAATGAGTTTCAGGTCGATGCAGTCCACGGTGTCGGCCGCGAACTCAGCCGTGTCCGCTTCGCCGATCGCCAGGCTGCGCACTTTGAGGTTGCTGCCGACGATGCGGCCGGCTTGCGACAGCCGATCGGCGTCGCCAACAACAAGGGACCGGCACCAGGCATGCGGCTCAGCGTGCGCCAGGCTTTTCATAATGACCTCAGGCCCCACGCCGGCGGCATCTCCCATGGTGATGGCAATAATTGGACGAGTCATTCAATAACCTTTCCTGTTTGCCGCGAGAGAGCAAGGCGCGATTCTTCACAGTGAAGAAACTGCGAGCATTTGAGCAGTGCATCCGTGCCGCCAAAATCGCCTGCCTTGGTAATCACTGGCAAGGGTCGGCCCCAGTTTTCAGTGACAGAAATGGGAATGCCTTTTTCCAGCTCGCCGAGCAGACGCAAACGGGCTACGCCGAGCGATTCAAATACTGCGCGAGCTGTTTCGCCGCCCGATGCTACCAGGGCGCCGATGCTGGGGGCGACAGACGCAGCCATGCGCGCGAGAGTTGTGGCGATCAAGGGACGCTGGCTGAGATCGATGCGCGGCTCGGTCTTCGGGCTCAGCACCACGTCTTCATTCACTTGGATTGCATGCTCGAGTTCGCGCGCATATTTGAGCCAGTCAGAATGACGCTCGCCTGCAAGCAGAACTTCGGGCGGAACGCAGATTGCGATGGTGCCGGAGAATGACGAGAGAAGGCGCACCTGCTCATGCGAGTTGCGAGACAGGCTGCCGATGACAAACAGCAGCGAACCACTGATTGGAGGCAATGAGATCGGCGCGGCAGCGGTGTTTCTGGCGAGTCCAGCGGCGCGCGGCAACTGGTAAGCAAGGCCAGCTGACCCGACCCAGATGGGCCTGCAATCAAGCTGCATCGATGCGGCAGCAATTGCCAGAAGATCGCTGTCCGTTTCAGCGTCGCACACCAGCACATCCGCGTGACGGGCGGCCGAGTTCATCTGTTCGTTCAGAGCGCTGTCTCCAGATCGGATCGCCCGGACCGCATCGAGCCCCAGCACTTCGCATTTCAGTCCGGCGCCTTGCAGCATGTCTGGAATATGCGCGTGCCCCTTCATGCCCTGGACTCGCCAGATGTCGAGATCATGAAGCGGCTGACCGTGTACGAACTGCGTTCCATTTCTGGTGGTGCGGCCGATAGCTGGAAAAGCCGGAGCCATGAGCGCAACGCTTCTTGGATAATTCGTGCGCATGTCGCGCAGAGCCCGCAGGGCAGCGGCGAGTTCTTCTCCAACATTGCCGCGCAGTGTTGAGTCAATCTTCTTGAACAGGAGCAGATCCGGATTTGCCGCGTAAATACGAATGAGTCGATCGAATTCTTCCGCGGCCCGATCAGGAGCCATGCGTCGCGTATCCGCGTCGAGAGAAAGCACGTCGGCTGCTGGATCCTCATCGGTATGCCTGAGAGCGACCAGTGTTTCCAGGCCGGCACTCACGCAGGCGACGCCGCAATCGGCCGCACCCGATAAATCATCGGCAAGAATCAGGATCCGGAGCAATCAGTTGACTCCCAGCGTTTTCAAATCCAGCACCACAAGGATAACAAGGCGATCGTTCTATGGATTCACTCCCGACGTATCCTGCGGCACAAGTCCCGGCGCCACGAACGCCTGCAACACAATGAGCGCGACGACAAGCAAAAGCAGCAGGACGGAATACTTCCAGGTGCGGCGGAAAATATCTGTCTCTTTCCCGATCATGCCCGTCGCCGCACATGCAATGGCCAGCGACTGGGGCGAGATAAGTTTACCGGCCACGCCGCCGGCGAGATTCGCCGATGTGGTGAGCACCGGGTTGATGCCAAGCTGCATGGCCGTAACCTGTTGCAGCTTGCCAAACAAAACGGCAGAGGACGTGACTGAGCCAGTGAGAAAGACACCCAGCCACCCGATCACAGGAGAGAACACAGGGAACATTTTGCCGGTGTAGTGGGCAAAAGCGAGAGCGAGTGTGTACGACATTCCCGAATAGTTTGCAATGTATGCGATGCCGAGCACGGACGCGAGGGTGAGAAGCGCAAAACGCAATTGCTTGACCGTGGCGACGAACACCCTGGCACCGGTCGCCGGCTCTATGCCTAGCACAGCCATCGAGATGAGCGCAGCAATGAACATGGCCGAACCGGAAGCGGTGCCGAACTCCCACCGAAAACTGGCCGCGTACATGGCCGGCTTGGTGACGATTGGCGCGGTTCGATAAACGATTCCGTCGAGAAACGGCCAGCTGGCGATGTTCATTACCAGGTGGCCGACATTGGCTGCCCAAAGCTTGAGCGCCGGAACGGTGCAAACGGAGAGCGTGACCATCAGGATGCCGAACGGCGCCCACGCACGAACAACTGTCGGAGAGTCGTACTGCTCTTTGTCTTCCTGCGAAATTGCCGGTTCTCCGGCGAAACGCCAGTTGGTCTTTGGCTCCCAGACTTTGAGGAAAATGACGAGACAAACGATGGAAACGAGTGACGAAAGCAAGGCCGGCAGTTCCGCTCCGACGTAACGGCTTACAAGCAGGCATGTAACGGCGTAGCTTCCGCCGGCTACCAATGCCGCTGGCAGAGCGCCAATTGCATTCTTCCACCCGGCGAGCACTACCAGCATGAAAACGGGAACAACGATTGCGAGGACGGTCATATCGGCGCCCACGGCGCGCGCCAGAATATGCTCGTTGATGCCAGTAACGCTCGCCATCATGAGTGTGGGCACGCCGAGCGGTCCGAATGGCACAGGCTGCGTGTTGCCGACCAGACAAATGAGCGCTGCGGGAAGCGGCGAGAAGCCCAGACCAATGAGCATTGCCGCGCACACAGCAACCGGCGCGCCCATACCTGACGTGCTTTCGAGAAAAGCTGAAAACGAAAATGCGATCAGCAGCGCCTGCAGCCTGCGGTCAGTCGACAAAGCCGAGATGGAGCTTTTGACGATTTCGAGCTGGCCCGATTCCACCGTCAGGTTGTACAGGAACACTGCGGCGAGAATGATCCAGCCGATCTGGAGCAGTCCGCTGACCATTCCGAGTGCCGCGGCCGAGCATGCAACGGCGATTGGCATTCGGTAGGCGACGATGGTGATGACCAGCGTCAGCAGCAGGGTGAGCAACCCTGCTACGTGGCCCTTCATTCTCTTGACTGAAAGCGCCCAGAAGAGGAAGAGGATCGGAATTGAGACAACCGCGGCCGTGAGACCCAGACTGTTGCCGACGGCGGAGTAGTTATGAAACCACGGTGTTTGCACAGCGATTCACCTGCCTGGTTTATTCCGAGTAGACGACGGCAAACACTCGTTTATTTGCCGGCTGACCGAATATCGATGTGGTGCTGCAAAATTGGGCGAGAATTGATTACGATGCTAGCGCATTGTTTTTGGGCCGCGTGCCGCACTGGTTTGAATCCTGACGCAAATGGTAGAGTGGTCATACCAAAGTGTCAAGACGGCGCATTTTCCTTTCACTGGCCGATGCTGAAATGTGTACCGGCCGGTTGAATTGAGTCCGCCTTGATTGGCCCGGCTAAGGTAATCTGTCTTCGGGTAATGACGATGGCCGCGAAACGCAAATCAAAAGGCGCATACATGATTTCGGCGGTAGCTGAGATGTATGAAATCCATCCGCAAACCCTGCGGCTTTATGAGCGCGAAGGTTTGCTGAAGCCGTCCCGCACTGAAGGCAACACGCGGCTTTACACGGACGAGGATTTGGAGCGGCTGGAGTTCATTCTGAATCTGGCGCGCGACCTGGGCGTCAACATTGCCGGCATTGCGATCATTCTGCAGATGCGGGAACGCATGGAAGAGATGAATCGGCAGATGCAGGGCTTTGTGGAGTACGTGCGCTCCGAGATGCTTACGCGCTTCCAGCAGGCGGCTCCGTCCGGCGGCGCGGCAATTGTGCCTCTTCGCAAACCGGTGGTGGCGCCCAAAACCGTTCCGTCCAGAAAGTAATAACGCTCCCGGTTAAGGCGCGCTTTCCGGCGACAGTCAAACGGTAATCCGGGTATTCTAGAATTTGCATGCCGTACATTCTTGTTGGATTGGCTGTTTTTGGGCTGGTCACCTCCTCGGTGTTCGCAGGGATGGTGCTATGGGCCGTTCCCGGCTATCTGAGAGAGCGCCGCGCCGCGCTGGCACTGATGGCCGCTCGCCCTGGATTTACACCGCCGTTAACGCTGCTCAAGCCGGTTCATGGCGCGGAGCCGGGGCTTGAGGCTCATCTGGCCACGTTTTTTCAGCAGGACTATCCAGAATACGAAATCCTTTTTTGTGCACGCTCAGCCGAAGATGCGGGGCTGGCCGCGGCGCGCCGCGTGGCGCTAAAGTTTCCGCACATTCCTGCCAAATTTCTTGTGACAGGCGGCGAGCCGGACTACATCAACGCCAAGGTCGCTTCAATGGAATTGATGGAAGCGAACGCATCGCATGAAATCCTTGTGATTAGCGACAGCGACGTACGCGTGACGCCTGATTATTTGCGGTCAGTGGCGCTTCCATTCGCGGACAATGAGGTGGGGGCGATGTGCTGTCCCTATCGTGGCGTTGCAGCCGAGGGCGGACTTTGGGCGCGACTTGAAGCGGTGGGCATGAGCGTCGAGATGACGGCAGGCGTGCTGGCCGCGCGCTTTACTGAGGGAATGCGTTTTGTGCTGGGGCCCACCATGGCCTTTCGCCGCGACGCGATCAGACAGATGGGCGGCTTTAAAGTAACGGCCGAGTATTGCGCCGACGATTTCGTGCTCGGCAACGAGACCTTCAAGCTGGGCAAGACCGTCGTTCTCAGCCATCACGCCATCGACCACATCGTACTCAACTCGCGCTTTGCCGACTCGATGAAGCACCAGGTTCGCTGGATGAAATCAACCCGATTTTCAAGGCCCGCGGGACATTTTGGTACGGCACTCTCATTCAGCATGCCATTCGGCTTGCTGGGTCTGGCGGCGATGTTGTGGCTGGGGCATCCGTGGTGGGGCTTCGCGCTATTTGGGTGGGCTGTGGCTACGCGGCTGGCGCTTTCCGTCGCTGTGGGCGGCCAAGTGGTCAATGATCGAGATTGGGCCGGGTTGCTGATCCTTTACCCGCTCCGCGATCTGATGGGTTTTGGATTCTGGGCAGCTAGCTACTGGGGCAGGCGCATCCTCTGGCGCGGCCGGATCTTCGAACTGCTTCCCGGCGGAAAGATGCGGGCGGCTGGATAACTCCGCGCCGCCCTTGATGTTTCTTCTGGATACATGATCTCAGCTATGTTGAACGCAGCTATGGCAGCGGGCGATCCGTCCAGAGCGCCTTGTCGGCGATGTATTGGACTGGATAAAGCCGGCCCTTCAGCAGGCTTTCCACCTTGGCCTGGTCCGGATCCTCGGCGAAAAGCCACTTGCGGTTTCCGGTCCCCCAGATTTTCGAGAGTTCGTCTTCGCTGAGGTCAATTTTCGGCGCATCCGGATAACAGGAACCCCACAGCAGAGTCGATCCTTCGCCGTGCTGACCGCACTGTTGAGTAACAATAGGCGCGATGGGTGACTTCAGAAAATCATGCGTGTAGAAGATCACCGAGGAGCCCGTCGACTCGTCCCCCCAGATGATCAGCAAATCGTCCGGCGAGCCCTTGGCGATGATGGTGTCGGCCGCTTTCTTTGAGCTGAGCATGGGCTCAAAGCGCGCGAATGCAATATGCGCAGCGATCAGGAAGACGGCGAACGTGAGCGCTACGCTAATGGTTGCGGCCATGTGCTGCTTGCGCAGGCGCAGTATCCAGCCCGCTGCGGGTCCGATCAACAATGCGATTGCCGCCAGGATCGCGGGCAGTCGCAGAGCTGCGAAGGATGCCCCGGTCAGATCGAACAGGTGCGACATCGAAAGCGTGTAATCGCCCACACCACGGTGGGCCAGCACGGTGCCGATATCGGGTACGAACGGCAGATTGCGCGAGACCCACAATCCCCAACCAAGCGCGATGGCGGAGAGCACGCCCACAACGGCCAAAGTCGCTTGCGCCCCCGTGAGCCACCGCGTTGAAAGCTGCGGCTTGCTGCCTTCAGCGGCGCCAACAGGTGCGCGCCCTTCTTCAATGCCGGCGACGATGCCGGCAATCAGCATCATGATGGGAATCCACACCGGGAACGTGTAGTACTCCTGGTTGGTTGAGAGGGAGAAGAAGAACAGGGTCCATGCCGAGAACAGGCTCAGCAGCCAGATGGTGCGAACCTTGAACTTGAGCTTGGCTACGTACGTGCCCACATCTTCGCGGACCGCATTGTCGATGTAAAAGTCGACCGTCTGGCCGGCGTCGCGATGCAGATGCTGCATCCAGCTTTTGCGCGTTCTCCACGCCGCAACCACGGCGGCGGGCAGAAAAATGCTCCATGGGAAAAGCCAGACCAGGTGCGTGAGCCAGTACGCGTAGCCCGGCATTTTGTTGTAGTCGTGCGGGTACCGCTGGTTCAGGAAGCGGAGCACGTGTTCGTTGATGAAATAGAAGTAGAAGAACCCGTGCACATTGCCCATGGTGGGATGATTGCCCACCGGGTGTCCCTGATCGGGGTTGTAGATGCCGCAGAGAATGTGCCACGGCGCCGCAATCAGCAGGAAGAGAAGCGTGCCGGTAACCGGCTTCAGAACGCGCCAGCGACGCCACTGGCCGGTAAGCAGCAAATAAGGAACACTCGCGCCAATAAAGAACACCGGCGCAATCAGGCCTTTGGTCAACGTCGCCAGCGCTACGCAGGCGTAGATCCAGTAGAAGCGGTTGGGCCTGTCATCTTCGAGGCCCGTGATCAAGGCATACAAAGCTACGAGCAGAAACAGACTCAGCTCCGCCTCGGGAATGATGAAGCGCGTAAAGAGGAACGGTCCTACTGAAGTCAGAACTGTCAGCCCCGCATACAGGCCCGCGCGCGGGCCCCATGCACGGCGTGTCCACAACCACGCAAGCCAGGTAAGGCCCAGCATGGCCAGCGTGTTGGGCAGGTGCGTGGCGAAGGTGTTTTCGCCAAAGACCTTGTAGCTGCCCGCAACCAGCCAATACGGCAGGGGCGGTTTCTCAATGTAGCGGATGCCATCGATCTTTGAGGTGATCAGGTCGCCGGTGTCCGCCATGTGCTGCGCGGCCTGGGCGTGTGCGGCATCGACATCGTCGAGCAGAGGAGGAGAAAAAAGCGAACAGATTTGAACCGCGACGAATATGGCGCCAAAAAGCAGCCAGACGGCCATCGTAGACGGCGTTTGCCTGGGGCGATGGGTACTGTCGATTTTCTTGTCGGCGGACATCGCTGAATTGGCCATTTCATAAAGGATATCAGCAGAAAATCCACATCAATATGAAGCTAAGGTGTTGCGTCTCACTTTGCGAAGGTGCCGCGGACGGTGCCAAAAAGAGGCGCTTTTGCGCGCAATATTAGCAAAACAGGCCTGATTTCCGGCCAAGGCGCGGCAAAATCGGCGGTTTTTGAGCACGTCCGGCTGAGTAAATATCCTCCGGTAAAACCGGAGGCTTGATGGCTGGTGGCCCCTCAAAAGGGGCCTGAACTGTTCGTACTCGCATTTTTGCAACCCTCGCCGGTATCCCGCGCCGAAGGCGCAGAGTTCGTTAGCCCCGCGCTTCAGCGTGGGGGACGATGGGCGGATATTGGGCTCGGAGTCCCGTAGGGACGGTGCTTGAAGCCGTCGTGTTTCTCAAGCGCCTGGAAGAATTGCCCTGGGAACGACTCCCGGATCTGTCAAACTACTACCGCCTCCCAGGCAAAGCCGGGGGTCTCCCATGAGCAAATTGGCTCCTTCTGCAAGCTTTCGTTTCCCGAAAAGCCTTGCACTCTTCCTGGTGCCTTCCGGCGGGGAGGGGGTGCCCCCGAGTCTCGATTCTTATACCCGGGTTAGCACGAACTCCCATCGCCATTGATTCACTTGGTAAAATCAAAGCAATGGCATTGACTCGCCAACAGGCCCTCGACTACTTCCACTCGTCCGACCTGATCGGCCTCGGCTTCGAGGCTGATGCAGTGCGCCGCCGTCTGCACCCTGAAGGCGTGGTCACCTACATCATCGACCGCAATATCAACTACACAAACTTCTGCACGGAGTACTGCACGTTCTGCGCATTCTACCGGCCACTGCCAAAGAACGGAAAGAGCGACCCGCGCTCGGACGAAGGCTACATTCTCGATTCCGAGAAGATTTACGAGAAGATCGCCGAGACAGTTGAAATGGGCGGCACCGGTGTTCTCATGCAGGGCGGCATTCATCCGGATCTCAAGATCGACTGGTTTGAGCGGCTGTTCACGGGCATCAAGCAGCGCTTCCCGCAGATCTGGCTGCACTGCCTTTCCGCATCGGAAGTTCTGGCAATTGCGGAATACTCCAAGCTGAGTTTGAGCGACACCATTGCGCGTCTTCGCGATGCGGGGCTCGATTCAATTCCGGGCGGCGGTGCGGAGATTCTGGATGACGAAGTGCGGCGCCGCATTGCGCGCCTCAAATGCAACACACAAGATTGGGTCAGCGTGCATCGCACCGCGCACCAGCTTGGCATGCGGACCACCGCCACCATGATGTTCGGCGTGGGCGAGACTTTCGACCAGCGCATCAATCATTTCGAGGTCGTTCGCCGCCTGCAGGAAGAGACCGGCGGATTCACCGCATTTATCCCCTGGAGCTTCCAGCCCAAAAACACCGCGCTCGGCGGCCGCGGCTGGGACGAAGCCACCAGCGTGGAGTATTTGAAGGTGCTGGCCATTGCGCGCCTGTATCTCGACAACATTGAGAACGTGCAGGCCAGTTGGGTAACGCAGGGTTTGAAGGTGCTGGAACTCGGCCTCCACTTCGGCGGCAACGATGTTGGCTCGGTCATGCTTGAAGAGAACGTGGTGAAGGCCGCGGGCACTTCAAACTGCACCACCGAGGAAGAGCTGCGGCGCATCATCCGCGATGCCGGATTCAAGCCGGTGCAGCGCGATACGTTGTATCGGACGATGTACCTGAATTAACGGCCTTCATGTGTGCATAAATGCGCACTAAATTGCGGCTCTTTTTGGCAGCCTGGTGTGTCTGCCGCGATTCCTCCACATACAATCGTTAAGGTAAGAAAAGCGTTCAGCGAACGTGTGTGTGGAGGGAAGTTCCGTGAGCAATGACCAGAGCCGCGGAGCAGTGAAGATATCAGTTGTGACAGGCGTAGGCAGCGGCATTGACCGCGCGGTGACCGGGTGCACCTGGCCCGGATTTTCGGACATGAGATACCACGAACCAGAATCCCGCGAGAACGGCATCCCGGCGGGATGAAGGATATTAGCCCAGGGCAACGCCCTGGGAAAAGGGCGAGGGAACTGACTCAGCCCCGTAGGGGCGACGTGGAATGTACAGGCTTCAGCCAGTACATTTCCAATCGTAATGACATACATTTTCTGGTCGCGGAGGCAGATGTGGCAGGCGAGGATTCTGGTAGCAACGTATTAAAGATCGCAGTAGTAACGGGCGCGGGCAGCGGCATCGGCCGTGCGGTGGCGGTTACGCTGCACGGCGCGGGCTACACGATTGTGCTGGCAGGCCGCCGGCTCGATGCGTTGAAGGAGACTGCTTCGCAGGCCGGCGACATCGGCGACAGAATGCACTGCGTTGCGACGGATGTAAGTCAGCCCGGCTCTGTGAAGGCGCTCTTTGACTTTGTGCGTGTGAATCTAGGCAGGCTTGACGTGCTGTTCAACAACGCAGGTACGAATGTTGCGGGAGTGAACTTTGAGGATCTGACCTTCGAACAATGGTCTTCGGTTGTCGGGGCAAATCTCACCGGCTCGTTTCTTTGTGCGCAGCAGGCATTTCAGATTATGAAGGCGCAGCGTCCGCAGGGCGGCAGAATCATCAACAACGGATCGATCTCAGCCTACGTGCCGCGCCCGCACTCAGCACCGTACACCTCCACCAAGCACGCCATCACCGGATTGACGAAAAGCATCTCGCTCGATGGCCGCGCGTACGACATAGCCTGCAGCCAAATCGACATCGGAAACGCCGCAACAGACATGAGTGCGCGTTTGGGCGTAGGCGCACTCCAACCCAACGGCGATGTGATCGCGGAGCCAAGAATGAACGTGCAGCACGTTGCCGACGCGGTGCTCTACATGGCCGGTCTTCCGCTCGATGCAAACGTGCAGTTCATGACCGTGATGGCGACGAAGATGCCATATGTCGGGCGAGGATAGAGGCAGACACCCATTCAGCGCAGCGGTTCCTGTCGATAGAGCGCTACAGTGTGGCGCGCCGTAATAACTACGGCCATCACGAACATTCCAGCCGCGGCAATCGCTCCGCCCACATCAAACAGCAGGAATCTGTGGCCGAACAGCGTTGAGTACGGGCTGCGCAGCAATGCCAGGTTGCCGATGATGAGCAGGATACGAATCTCCGTCGGGCCGAAGAAGCCCTGCGACAACTGGAAGCACGACAGCGTATAGGTCGCCAGGTAGCTTTCGCTTGAGAGCAGCAGAAATGCAATCAGTATGGCCATGGCGGTTTGCCAGTGGAGAAAGCCCGAGCACGCGAGCCCGGTCATGAGCGCGACGGATCCGAAGATATCGACAACGTGATCGACGTAGAAGCCATAGCGCGGACGTTGCTGCTGGCGCACGCGCGCAAGAGTGCCATCCAGGCTGTCGCCGAGCCAGTTGAGCGCGATACACACGATGACCAGCAGCAATGCATATTGGTTGTAGCGCGACAGCGCATAACAGACTCCGGCTCCGAACTGCGCCGCGAGGCCCAGCACAGTTAGCTGATCTGACGTGAGCGATGCGGGCGCGTGTTCCGCCATCCAGACCAGCACGCGCTTCTCAATTGCAGCCGTGAGCGAGCGATTGATGCGCTGCGCGGATTGAAATCCCGATCCGTTTTTCGTAGTTGCAAGTGTCGGATTCATTGCATGGTCCTTTCGGATCTAGTTCTTGAGCGCGTTGCAGGTGGACCGCAGAGTGAATTCAAGCGACTCGCGCGGTACGCTCTCGACAAACGGCCCGATGATCCAACCCAGGCCGGTTGGAATGGCACGCGTAAGGGAAACCGACTCGATTTGCATGTAGAGGCCGCCGTCGCGTTCTTCGTAGCTCCAGTAGGTATTGAGCCGCCAGAGAAATCCGTGATCTTCGCCCGGCGGCAGCGTGTGCTCTTTGGGTGTGCCTGCCGATTCGATCTCCGAAATACGCGTGCTGCGCGAAATGGTGTAACCGCGTGTCGCATCGGTGCGCTGAGCAACTGGACGCGCAAAGGTGACGTCGTACGCTGCGTCCATGACGACGGTGATGACGTGATGCTGCCGCACTCGCATGACAACCTGGTAGTGATCCCCCTGCTGCGAGAGGATTTTTGCTTGAACAACCTGCGGCGCGTAGTAATGCGGATAGGCGTTGAAGTTGCGCATCAGGCGCTCGAAATCGGCAGCTTTCGCTTCGGGCGCAAATGCTGTGCCGCGCCAATGGTGCAGCATGGCTCCGGGAAAACCAGCAGGCGAGGCGGGCGCCAGTTTTTCAATGATCAACTCGCCGTTACGAAGCCGCTCCTGGTCCATCGGCGCAAGAAACCCGCGCGCACTCTGATGCTGCTGCGCAAGCCGCGATTCAATTGCGCCTATATTCGCATTGAAGCTTGCGACGGCCGCCGGTTTGGGCTCTGCGATGCTCGGGTAGGGAACCGAGACCGCAAGCATGGCAACCATCGGCAACCATACAAAGAAGCTGCGAAGAACAAAACCACGCCCGCGTGCGAACTGACTCGACGAGCGGCTTGGCAGGAAGTGCACCATGCAATGCACGCTACTCCACCGCGGGTGCGAGAGCAATGCAAGCAACCTCCAGCGAGCAGAAATGTTTCTCACACGACAAGTCCCAACTCATGTTTGACTTGCGAAAAGTTGTACATCGGCGGTTCGCCTCTTGGCGCCATGCGCAATCGAGTACACTTGAGCGATCAGACATGACACTACCAAAGCCAAGGCCGAGGTACCGCTTCGGAGCATTTGAGGCTGATGCCGGAACGGGAGAGCTGCGCAGGCATGGGATGCTGATTCGCTTGAACGGGCAGCCGTTTCAGCTGTTACTGCTGCTGCTGGAACGGAACGGCCAATTACTGACCCGCGAGGAGATTGCCCGCGTGTTGTGGCCAGACGGAACGGTGGTCGATTTTGATCATGGAGTGAACTCGGCGGTCAATCGCATTCGGGAAGCGCTCGGCGACTCGGCAACAGACGCCAGGTTTGTGCAGACGCTGGCGCGCCGCGGTTATCGCTTTGTGGCCCCGGTGGAGCGGATCGATGCGGCGGCTTCAAGTTCACCAGGCCTGACGTCTACAAAGGGCGGGCGAGTGGGAGGCATCGAAGAGGCGGTAGATTCGCTCGACAGAAGGACTGGCGTGTTTACCCGCCTCCTGGCGACGCCGGAAGATCTGCCGAAGGCCCCGCATCGCATCGTACAAACGCTCTTTATCCTGATGCAAGTGATGTATATGGCGTTTTACGTTGGTGCGTTGGGTAATTTACGCGAGATTGAAGAGCTCCTGTCGCCGCTCGAGCGCGCAACGCTGGTGTACATGCTGTTGGTGATTACGGCGGCCATCATGATCCCGGTGCGGGCATTCCTGGTTTGCGCCGTGCTGTTCCAAGCCCCCGGTTTGCGAGGGAAGTTTCTCAAGCTGTGGCCGTTTCTTCTGGTGCTGGATGTGCTGTGGGCACTGTCGCCGTTCCTGTTGCTGCACCATATCAATTTCGGTTTGGCGCTGGCATGTACAACCCTGCTTGTCTATTCGCCGTTTGCCCAACGATCGCTCATGCTGATGGGCGCCGGCGGCGACCCAAACGAAGCCTCAGAAAAAGTAGAATAGGCTCACGATTTGAGACGTTTTTCCGCAGCCTTTTCCTAAAACCGCAACCGCGAACTCTGCTGGATCATCTATGTTTTAGCTATGACAACGGTTGAAGCAAGTTCTCTTCGCACTCTTGGCAACTCCGACCTTAAACTGACTCCGATCGGATTCGGCGCCTGGGCCATCGGCGGCGGCGATTGGAAGTTCGCCTGGGGGCCGCAGGACGACAACCAGTCCATCGAGGCGATTCACCGCGCGCTCGATCTCGGCATTAACTGGATCGATACTGCTGCGGTATACGGGCTGGGCCACTCGGAAGAAGTGGTGGCGCGCGCGCTTAAATCGACACCGCACAAGCCGTATGTCTTCACCAAGTGCGCTCTGCGCTGGAATGAGGATCGCAACATCTACAGCTCCATCAAGGCCGACTCGGTGAGGTTGGAACTGGAGGCCTCGCTGCGCCGGCTGAATGTGGAACGGATCGACCTGTACCAGATTCACTGGCCGAATCCCGACCCGGAGATTGAAGAGGGTTGGGCGGAAATGGCGAAGCTGCAGCAGCAAGGCAAGATTCGCTGGATCGGCGTTTCAAATTTCAACGTGGAGCAAATGAAACGCGCGCAGCAGATTGCACCAATCACCAGCCTGCAGCCGCCCTATTCAATGCTGCGTCGCGCCATCGAAACGGAGATTCTGCCGTTTGTTCAGCAGAGCGGCATCGGTGTTATCAACTACTCGCCGATGGTCTCAGGCTTGCTCACAGGCAAAATGACCGCCGAGCGCGTGGCCGCCATGCCTGCCGATGATTGGCGCCGCAATTCAGTGGAATTCAACGAGCCAAAGTTGAGTCGCAATCTGCAATTGGTGGAGTTGTTACGCGAGATCGGCAGCGGACACGGCGTGGGCCCCGGCGTCGTTGCCGTGGCTTGGACATTGCATCAACCGGCCATCACCGCGGCGATCGTAGGTGGACGCAGCGGAAAGCAAGTGGAGGAAATTGCTCCTGCACTGCAATTCCGGCTCGGCGAAGAGGAGTACGCACGCATCAACGCATTCCTGGCAGAGAACGCGGCTTGATGCTGTTTTGAGTTGGAGCGCAAACAAGAACCCCGGCGATTTGCCGGGGTTCTTGTTTGCGATTCCGATTGCGATGCCGCTTTACATGGCTGCGACAAAGTCCGGTACCAGGACCGCAGCGTGTTCCTGAAGCAATTGCGTCATCCGAGCGGCCATTCCCGTGTAGATTGAAGCGGCGCGATAGGCGTTAACGCGTACACCCTCGCTGGCCTGGGTGAAAGCATATTGAACAAGAGCCATCAGCACGCAAACTCGAATCTGCATGGCGTCGCTATGCAGCGTTTCGATGAGCAGACGATCGACGCCTTCGCAATGCTTGGAGGCATAATCCGCCATCTCGAGCATCACGCGGGCGTTCTGGTAGATGGCCCACAATCCTTTTGGGCCTTCCATGCGGCGCCATGCATCCTCAGGAGTGGCGCTCAGACCTTCCTTCCAGAGGAAATGGTCGCTGAGTTCGCGAGCGCTCCAATCGGGGCGAAGCTTGGCAAGCAGCGAATCCCAGGTCTCTGCATTACGGCGCCGAACGCTCATCCGCCAACGGACAAGATAGAGCGTAATGGCCACAAGAGCTGCGATTTGAACCAAGGGCAAAAACATTCGTACTCCTCAAACCGGGACTTGTATAACCGTAACCGGCTACAACCTACCCAGCGGAACTTCTATGCACGTATTAGAAGTACCAGAAATTCATCTCGTATGCATCTGAAATCAATAGGCTTGCTCTGCCACTTTAGTTGTAGAAGCCAGCATCCAGAGGCAAAGCGCCCATAAATAGCTGGCAACAAGTAACTGGTCGAGCCAGTGGTACGCCGCCCCAGCCATGTTGTGGGCGTGGAGCATCACGACCAGGAAGGTAACCAGTATATAGAGGCCCAGGCCGGTAAGGATGCGTAAGTCGCGCTGATGCCAGCGCAGCTTGAGCAGGCTGCTCCACCAGACCAACGTTAGCAGAAAGACGAGACGCAACGTGGCCAGAAACTGCAAAAGCACCATGTAAATCAGGTTCAGCAGAGGCCACTCGGTGGGAATTTTCCAGCGGTTGAGCGTCATGGCGAGCAAGGCCGCCAACGCGGTGAGCAGGAAGATGACGACCCGGCTGGGAGGATCAACTCGATTGTGGCGTAGCGACCGCCCTGCCGAGCTCTGCCAAAATCGCAATTTGAAAGAGGGCATCCACGGTGATGTTGACGAGCGTGGCCGCCAAATAGGCTTTGGGTATGCGTTGCATCGCTGCCATCCCCGCGTCGCTCAGCAGACACCAGACCAGAAAGCAGCTAAAGACCGGCAACGTGCAGTACACGCGGCGCCAGAGGACGACTGCGAGAACAGCTCCCTCCAGCAGGACCGCGAACAGCCACAGTGTCAGATCGATGCTGTCAAGTGTCACAGCGAGACTCTCCTCCGAGCGGTGAATGGCTATAACATCAGATTGTGCGGCGCGGCCGGGAGATCATCTGTGGGACTTGTTGGAATCCTCTAGATCGATGCGAGCAGTACGGGCTGCACCGGCAACCGCCAACAACATGCTTTTCATCTGGGGAGTGAACTCTCGGCGTTCGGCCGGTTGCTTGGCAAAGGCGTAGACCCAATAGAACAGGGCGGCGAGATAGCTGATCTGCCCCACTACGTCGAGCCAATAATACGACGGCGTTCCGCTCACCTGATGCGCGTGCATTACCGTAACCGCGAGAGAAACAATAGAGTAAAAGCCGAGGCCGGTTGCGATCTGCAACTCGCGATCGCGTAAGCCAATGGAGAGCACCTGGCTGAATGCGGCGAGAGCCAGGAAGGACAGGGCACGCAGGATCGCCGGTGTTTGTTGTAGCCGGAAGAGATTCATGCCCTGCGCATTAAGGTGTTCAGGAGCAACCAATCCTGCGACGGGCCACAGGATGAGGGCTCCGATCGCGAACAGGACCGCGATTCCAATCCATGAATTCTTTGGCAGGGATTTGCGGATCGGACGCAGCACACTCCAGGCTAACTCGACAAGCACCGCAAAGATCATCAATGAATCGATGACCAACTGAATAAGATAGATCCGAAAGAACGAATCGGCATGGCCAATTCGAATGTAATAGAGAAAGGAGTCGGAGAAGAGACTCCAGCAAAGATAGAAGGAAAAGATTGGGAACGTGCGGAAGGAATGGCCTCTGATCATCAGCAGAATAATTGCTAACTCAGACGCCATTCCAACTATAACTACCGCGAAATCCCAATCCAACCTGGCCTCCCACTATACAAGGCAGCCACTATGACCCACCTCAAGTCTAGCAGGATGACCAGAGGCCATTCCAGGTTCAACCGCCAAAACGAGTTCGAGTAACCTAGGCAGTTACGCTAGGATTCGTAGGCGGCATCGGCGGCCTTGTCAACGGGCTTGCTGCCATAGTGGGATTCGTAGGCGGCATCGGCGGCCTTGTCAACGGGCTTGCTGCCATAGTGGGATTCGTAGGCGGCATCGGCGGCCTTGTCAACGGGCTTGCTGCCACAGTGGGATTCGTGGGTGGCATTGGCGGCAGTGTCAACGGGCTTGCTGCCACAGTGGGATTCGTGGGCGGCATTGGCGGCAGTGTCAACGGGCTTGCAACTGCAAGGCTTGCAACGGCAACCATTCCGGCAGCCAAAACCAAAGCACGGACTTTCAGCGAACTAGCAGTCATGAACTTACGCTCCTTAATAACTGTGGGAACAATGCAGGTAAAGAGTAACCCAAAAGTGTCATAGGGTCTACAACAAAAGTAACATTGCAAGATTTTTTTTGGGAGAGGGCCTGATTTTCCCAATTTGGCATCTATTTCAGGTACTAACAGCTGAATGTTCGTCACTTATTCGCCGTTTGGTCCTGACTTATCGGGTAACCTAGTTCGCCTGAGTGGTGCACTTAGGTCCAAAACTGCTCCGCGTGCATACATGGGGTAAACCAGAGTAACACGAAAGTTGTAGGGGGTAAGGGGTAAATTTCGCGGGCGCGAGGCGAGGAATCAGGGGAACACCAGAACGGCAATGGATCTTAACTTAGTGTGGCGGAATTCACCGGTTTCCTGGTCGTATCTCTCGATCGGCTCAGATGAGAATCGCTTCTTCGCGGGCGCGAATTTGAAAAGTCGATTCTTTTCGGCGAAGATACTGTAGTTCGATCCGGGGACCCGAGCCGTTGGTTCAACACCACCTATATGGATACGGCTCCATACCGATTTCCGGCCGAAGGTTGCGGATAATAGGGGTCCGAAATGCGCCTACGCGAGCTTCACGCATGCGGTTTGATGACTGAAACGGACATCAACTTCCAAGGAATGAACGAGATCGGAATCCAAAGTGTCAATACCTGCTGTTGCTGTTCAAAATTGCAGCACCGGCCGACGCAATGAAGTTTGCCCTTCATCTGCAATTATCTCAAATCAAAAAACTTAGGCGGAGGAAACCTAAGTAAGCGTTTTCATAAATTTCCAGCCGATGCTTCAAAAATCGACGCTAAATCATCGGTTTTGCAGCCAGTTACCCTATATAAAACTTTCGTGCCGTGTGTAGAACAGAAAAAGTCCGCTAGAGTGGCGAATGAGACCTATTTGGTCCGGGTGCAAAACATGAAGGCAATGAAATTGGATGTAGACGTTCAGTCGTCCATTCCTGCAGGCATTCGGCAGGAGGTGCGCTGCGCGGTGCGCTTTCCCCTTGCGCTTCCTGTGGTGTTAAACATCGGCAAGACCGAGTTTCCTGCCCAGACGCGAAATGTCTCGGCAAGCGGGGTACTCTTTGCAGTAGATCGCGAGTTGAAGGTGGGTTCTGATATCCGTTTCTCAATGCGGATGCCCGGCCCGGTCCTGGGTGCAGCGCACGATATTTTGGTTCACTGCACTGGACGTGTGGTACGCTGCTCTTTAAGCCAACAACAGTACTTTGCAGCGTCCACGATCGACGACTACCGATTTGCGGACAATTGAGAGTATTAGTGGCTCTCGGCGGCGGCAGCGAACTATGGATTTTCTGGAAGACTCTCCCGAAGGCGAGGTATTGGATTCCCCGGCAAAACCGGGAGCGATTCGCATTATTCTTGCGGATTCGCAGGCAATCTATCGCGTCGGAATTCGAAAAATCTTTGCTCTTGAAGATGACCTGCGCGTTGTAGCGCAGGCCGATTCACTTGAGAATCTTCACTCCGCAATTGATCGTTATCCTACCGACATTGTTCTGCTGGAAGGCAGTCTGCTTTCCGGAACTTCGAACGTTATTCCAGAGCTGATGCGCCTGGCGCCCGATGTAAAGCTGATTGTGCAGGCTGTGGCCACGGATGAAAGCCACACGGTGGAGCTGTATCGCCGTGGTGTGCGCGGCATCATCTCGCGTTCGATTTCGCCCGATCTGCTGGTGCGTTGCGTTCGCAGAATCGCCGCCGGCGAAACCTGGATCGACAATCAGTCAGTGAACTGGGTCATTGAAGCCTATCGCTCGCAGGCAGCAGCGCTGGTAAGCCCGCGCAATCAGCCCCGGCTCTCTCCCAAGGAGATGGCGATCATTACCTGCATCACCCAGGGCAAACGCAATAAGGAAATCGCGTTCCAACTGGGAACCACTGAGCAGGTCGTGAAGAATTATCTGCGCAAAATCTATGACAAGCTTGGCGTATCCGACCGTCTTGAGCTCGCCCTCTACTGTCTGCACAATAAGATCATTCAGAATGAAGTTGAGGAAGAAGTTTCCGTACAGAAGGTCGCAGGAAGCTAGACACACATCTCGCGAATTCCTGATTACGACGGCTCAAGGCCCCGAGGCTTTGAGCTTTTTAGCGTTTGGGCGCAACTCCCGCAAACAGCGCAGAAGCAACGCGGATCTGAATCGCACGTACTTGTCGAAGCGGGGGCGGCGCCGTGATACTGCGTGATGCAGTAAAACGTCAGCGGATTTCCGAAGTGAAGGGGATTCCTGGTCCGAAAGAAAGGGCTCGATCAATATGAAGGACGGAGATTTCACTCTGACACGGCGAGAGTTTGCGCAGGGAAGCGCCGCGGCAATTCTGAGTTCCACTGCAGTAGCGGGCAAGCTCGCCGCACTGGATGCTGTCACGAAGGTTTCAGGCGAGGTGACGGTAGACGCTTCGGCGAGCGCAACGCCTTTCAACCGGATGATCTTCGGCCAATTCCTCGAGCACTTTCATCGCCAGGTTTATGGCGGAGTCCTCGAGCCGGGTTCATCGCTCGCAGATAAGGATGGTTTCCGCATCGATGTGATCGAGGCGTTGCGCGAACTGCGTGTGCCGATTGTGCGCTGGCCGGGCGGCTGTTTTGCTTCGGCCTATCACTGGCGCGATGGCGTGGGCAGGGATCGGGAGCCGAGTTTCGACAAAGCCTGGGGTGTTGAAGATCCCAACACCTTTGGTACCGATGAGTTTGTGAAGTGGTGCCACCTTGTGGGCTGCGAGCCGTACATCTGCACCAACGCTGGAACGGGAACCCAGGAGGAGATGAGCGACTGGGTTGAATACTGCAACCTGCGCGACAAGGGTCGCAATGCGCGTCTGCGCAAAAAGAACGGCAGCGAGGAGCCGTTCAATGTTCGCTACTGGAGCATCGGCAACGAGAACTACCTGGGTGGCGAGATCGGCGCCAAGACAGTCGACGAGTGGGCGCCGCTGGTGCGAGAGTCAGCCAAGATGATGCGCGCGGTAGATAGCAATTTGAAGATCCTGGCCGCGGCGACTGTGACAGGAAACTGGACGCCGCCCATGCTGAAGGCGGCAGGCCGTTATCTGGATTACATTTCGATTCATTACTATTGGGACGCGCTGTGGCAGCACGGCACTCATCCGTCGAGCTATCTCAAGTGCATGGTGGCCGGGCCGATTCCGGAACGGCACATCCAGCAAGCAGTCGATTTGCTCAACCAGAACGGATTCGGCGACAAGATCAAGATCGCATTCGACGAATGGAATCTGCGCGGCTGGCATCATCCGGGCTTTCCGGGCGGCGGCGCAAACCAGCTCGGCATGATTCAGGAGCGAGACGAGAACGATCTGAACGAGACCTACACTATGGCGGATGCGATCTTCACGGCGTCGTTTTTGAACGGATGCCTGCGGCAGGCGAAGTACGTTCACATGGCGTGCATGGCGCCGGTTGTGAATGCGCGCGGACCGCTGTTCGTTCATCCCAAGGGCACGGTCAAGCGCACTACCTTCCACGTCATGAAGATGTATTCGGATCTGCTTCTTCCCAACGTGGTCAGCAGCCAGGTTACAAGCGATGTGTTGAATGTCGACAAGGACACCGTGCCCCTGCTCGATGCTGTAATTACACAGAGCGACGATCGGAAGCGCCTCGCGGTCGCGCTCATCAATCGGCACCCCGATGTGTCCGCACGCTTCAAGCTGACGCTCGGCGGCGGTGTAAATCCAGCGGAAGCCAAGTTGACAATCCTGAGCGGCGATTCGCCCGACGCATACAACGACATAGCCCAACCGAATCGTGTTGTTCCTGAGACGCGCGCGCTTGCTCTCAGTGATGGACAGGTTGAGCTGCCACCGCACTCAGTCGCGATTGCGCAGTTCGGATCGTAGGGGAGGAAGACAAAGGCAATCCGTTAATCCATCCTGGTCGGATCTACTCCGATCCGTTATCTGACTCGAGAATTGCCTTGGTTTTTTCACGCGCCAGCTCAAGCAGGCGAATAAGCTCGGCAAGATCCGAGGGGCTGATGTGCCCGAGCATCTCACGGGGCAGTTCTTCTACCACAGGATCCATGCTTTTGAGCAAGTCAAGGCCGGCTTCGGAGATCTGCGTCCACACCACGCGGCGATCGTTGCGGTCACGATGCTGGCGAATCAGTTTGAGCGTCTTGAGCCGGCCCAGAAGGCGCGTAATGTCGGGTTCGGCTGTGATCATGCGGCTGCCGATGGCCGCACAGGTGAGCCCGCGCGGCTGGGCGCCGCGCAATATGCGGAGCACGTTGTATTGCGTTGACGTGATGCCCCATTTGCGAATCCGGCGTTGGAAAGCGCGGTGCAGGGTATCGGAAGTGCGCATGAGGTTTAGCAATGCTTCCTCTTCAACACTTGAGAAAGGCCGTTCCTGCACGATTTCGAGCTTAAGTCCGGACATGGATGAATTCCGATAAAGGGCCGTCTTATTTGTGGTGTGGCGACCCGAACCGGATGTGAGGGGCCCATTGCAGAGGAGAAACGTCCGGGGCGAATTCGCTCTGTCTTTTAGATGCATGAGGAGGGTATTTGTTCCAACAAATAATCTGTTTTCCCATATCGAGTGCCACTGTACTTGTTCCGATCTCGTTCCTCCCAGACGTCGTGGCGGATCTTTTTGTATCCATTGTAGATACTGCCTCATAGACACCGCGCCAGCCGTTATGGCCGTCTGATATTCTCCCGCTTATGTCAGTGATGGACGACTTCCGCCAACTGAGCGGCGCTCAGCGGCGCACGTTTGTGGCCACGTTTCTGGGTTGGACCTTCGACAGCCTCGACTTTTTCCTGCTGGTCTTTTGCATCAAGGCAATTGCGAACGAGTTTCGCACCGAGCCTTCGGCAGTATTGGGCGCAGTGTTCATGACCCAGGCTTTCCGGCCGTTGGGCGCATTGCTTTTTGGCGTGCTGGCAGATCGTTACGGCCGCAAACCGGTATTAATCTTCAATATCGTAAGCTTTTCCGCAATCGAATTTGCGTGCGCGTTTGCACCATCACTGTCTGTGTTGCTGATCTTGCGCGCATTGTTCGGCGTGGCTATGGGCGGTGAGTGGGGCGTGGGCGCAGCGCTCGCGTTTGAATCTCTGCCCAAGGAAGGACGCGGCATGTTCTCGGGCATTCTTCAACAGGGGTATGCTCTTGGTTCGATCCTGGCGTCAGCGGCATTCGGGCTCTTCTTCCACGTCATCGGGTGGCGTGGATTGTTCATTTTTGGTTCGCTACCGGCGTTACTGGTGATTATTGTGCTGGTGCGCGTACAGGAGTCGCCGGTGTGGCTCGCCGGCGCGAAGAAGCGAATGGCACGAGCGGCCCTGGGATCGGCGGCGCCGGCGGTGTCGCGAAACCTGATGGCGTTTCTGCCCACGTTCCTTTTCCTGGTGTTGCTGATGACGGCGTTCATGAGCTTTTCGCACGGCACGCAGGATGTCTATCCAACATTCCTTTCAGTAGCGGCAAAGCTCTCGCCTGAGACCATTGGTGTGATCGGCGTTCTTTACGGATTTGGCTCAATCGCCGGCGGTTTCGTGTTTGGCCTGTTGTCGGAAAAATTGGGCCGCAAGCGCGCAATTTTGATGGCTGCGCTGCTGTCTATTCCAGTGATTCCGCTTTACGCCTACGGGCACTCGGCGTTTGTGCTGGGTACAGGAGCGGTGCTGATGCAGTTCATGGTGCAAGGAGCGTGGGGCGTGGTTCCCGCATATCTTACGGAGTTGTCTCCTGCTCCTGTGCGCGCAACAGCGCCCGGCCTCGCTTATCAACTGGGCGGCCTGATTACGTCCTGGAATGGCAAGGGACAGGCGCTGGCAGCGGAGCGCTGGGGCAATTACCCGGCGGTGCTCGCGATTACGGTGATCGTGGTAGCACTGGCGTTGGCCGGACTGGCTTCAATGGGTCGCGAGGCCAAGGGACGGGACATGGCAGACGCCTGAAATTCGACTTCCCCCGGAGCTAAGTACCGGATTATGACGTGGCGCCTGGTTGCTAGCTGGACATTCCAAACAACTTGTCATGCTGTCATACCAATTTTTATACCGTCTCACTTCACAAAGTTCGTATCGCGGAGCTAATATATGCGCAGCATTGCAACCGAATGCTGCTTCTCCTTCAACAAAGTGAAAATCGAAAATCGGGAGTAATCGGCTATGTCTGAGATTCCAGAGCTGAGAGTGACCGAAGGCACGTCAAAGAAAGTCACAAGGCGCAAGTTCATCCTGGGGGTGATTGCGAGTGGTGGCGTCGTTGCCGCGGCAAATTACAGGCTCATCTCGTCGGCTGTCCACGGCCAGATGTCATCGGGTGATCGACTGATCACGATCAATGTGAATGGCATGCAGCGCCGTGTGGATGTGATGAAGCAGGAGACTCTGGCGTGGACCTTGCGCTACAGGCTGGGCTTGACGGGAACCAAGCTCGGCTGTGATCGCGCCGAGTGCGGCTCTTGTACGGTTCTGATCGACGACCTGCCCGTCTATAGTTGCTCGGTTCTCACACATACGGTCCGCGGCCGCAAAGTGACGACGATCGAAGGGCTCCAGGCTGCAGATGGCAAACTGCACCCGGTGCAAAAGGCGGTGGTGGATGAGCAGGGCTTCCAATGCGCCTTCTGCATGCCGGGCTTCGTTATGTCGGCGGTCGGCTATTTGAAGAAAAACCCCAATCCTACGCGTGAGCAGATGGCCCAGGGCCTGTCCGGGAACCTTTGCCGGTGCCAGGATTATATGAAGATTCTGGACTCCATGATGCGCGCTGCAGAGTACATGAGGAGGGCTTGACCATGCCTGAGAAGGCGCCAAATCAGTTAACTCAAGCCGAGAGCGAGAAGCCGCGGCCCTTTGGTACCGGCTACAAGCTTATCGGCAAGGACTTTTCGACCCTTGACTTGGTACCGAAGGTCACCGGGAAGGCGAAATACGCCGAGGATTTTCGAGCCGAGGGCATGCTGTTCTGCCGGCTTGTGCTCAGCCCCATGCCGCACGGACGAGTCAAGCGAATCAATGCGGAAAAAGCGCTTGCCATGCCTGGAGTGAAAGGGATTCTAACCGCAGCCGACGTTCCCGGTCACGCTGACTACGTGAACGATAATGGCACGACGATCAAGGCGGATAAATGGGGCGAACTGGCTCTGGCCGACGAACCCATGTACCAGGGCGAGCCAATTCTCGCGGTGGCCGCGGTGGACGAGCTGACAGCAGCGGAGGCCATCGAAAAGATCGAAATCGAGATGGAGCCTCTCCCGTTTGTGATTGATCCGCTGGACAGTCTGCGTCCAGGTGGTCCAAATGCGTGGACAGACGGCAACGTATGGCAGCAATTGCCGCCGCCGGCTCCCAGGGGACCGCAGCTCACGGAGCTCAAATGGACGAAAGAGGATTTTGCCGAGTATGACCAGGGTCGTCTGCCGATTGGGCATGCTCCGGATACCTGGTCCATTGGGGACCTCGATGCCGGTTTCAAGGAAGCCGCGGTCGTGCTCGACGAGACATTTCATACTGAGGACGTAAGCCACCAGTGTCTCGAAACACGCACAACCATGGCCCACTGGCAGAACGGCAAGCTCTTCCTGTATACGGGCACGCAAAGCACTCAGCAAACCGTTCCCGCAATTGCCCGCTGGATGCAGATGGATCCGGACAAGGTCGTCTTCATCAGCGAATATACAGGCGGCGGATTCGGAAGCAAGATCACGGGAGCCTTGACGCTGGTAATTCCGGCCTTGCTTTCCAAAAAGTTGAATGCTCCGGTGATGATGCGCATCAGCCGCGAGGAAGAGCACTTCATTGGGCGCGCGCGTCCCGGGATCAGCGCCCGGGTAAAGGCGGGTTTCGATAAGGAAGGCCGTATCACCGCTTTGGATATGTTTCTGGTCTCCGACGCCGGATCATACGGCTCAAACGGAGACGGCGGCGCTTGCGGCAGCATCACTTCTTTGCTGTATCAGCCGAAGGCGATGCGTTGGCGCAACGTGACGGTGGCGACAAACACAATCCCGAGGAGCGCTCAGAGTGCACCCGGCGGAATGCAGGCGATCGCCATCATGGAGCCTATTTTGGCGAAGGCGGCGCGCAAGCTCGACCTTGATCAAGTGGCCGTGCGTCGCATCAACAGCCCTGAAGGCAAGGCGGAGTTCGGACCGACCAGTCCGCGAACTGGTAAACGAGGCTACGTGACCAGTTGCTACCTGAAGCAGGCGCTTGATTACGGCGCCGAGCAGTTTAGATGGAAGGAGCGGGTGGCGCGCCAGCAAAAACAGAGCGGGACAAAAGTTCGCGGTGTGGGCGTGGCGCTCAGCACCTATCACGGCGGCACTGTCGGGTTCGACGGTCTTATTGTGATCACGCCTGAGGGTCGTGTGCGCATCCATACCGGAATAGGGAACCTGGGCACTGAAGCGGTGATCGATGTGCATCGTGCAGCTGCCGAGGTTCTCGATATTCCTTGGGACGCGGTGGACATCGTATGGGGCGACACCTCGAAGGGCCTGCCCTTTACGTGCCACTCCGGCGGCAGCCAGACCATCCATGCCATGACACGTGCAGGCCACGCCGTGGGCCTGGAGTGCAAACAGAGACTGAAGGAAGTCGCAGCTAAATCACTCGGTGGTCAGGCGGACGACTACGAGGTCGCCAACCTGCGTGTGTCTCGCAAGGGCGGCGGCAGCGGTATGAGTTTCGCGCAGGTAGCGCAAAAAGCGGTTCAACTTGGCGGTATCTACGATGGACATGAGGTCAACCCAGAGGTAAACAAGATCACCAAGCAAGCGGTCGCAACTCTTGCCGGGCAGGGATTGATCGCCTCGGCCAATGACAAGTTTCCGCACGATGGCGATTCCTATTCCTACTTGGCTTGTTTCGCTGAAGTAGAAGTCGACAAGGAGACGGGAGTATACAAGGTCATCGATTACCTCGGGTATGCCGACGTGGGCACGGTGATCCATCCTGCAGCTCTCGGGGGCCAGGTCCTGGGTCGCTCAACGCTTGGTATCGCACACGCAATCGGACACAAATGGGTGATCGACCCCGAATATGGAGCCACCGTGGCGCGGCGGTTCTATCAAAACAAGCCGCCGACCATTCTGGACCTGCCGGTGAATATGCAGTGGAACGCATTGAACATTCCCGATCCGGAGACGCCGGTGGGTGCGCGCGGCTGTGGCGAGCCCCCGGTAGGCGGCGGTTGCGCGGCGATTCTGAACGCGCTTACGGACGCTCTCGGCGACAGTGTTTTCCAGCGTACTCCTGTGAACGCCGATACCATTCTGACGTCGTTGGAAGCGGGACGTCCGATGCAACATCCCCTGATGGCCCACATCTGAAAGCGATGTGAACGGAGAGAGCTATGGCAGTAATACGAGACGTAATGCCCGCTTTTGATCTGCTGCAGCCCACCTCAGCGGCTGATGCGCAGAAGCTGCTGCAGCAGCACGGGGAAGACGCCTGGATCATGGCCGGCGGGCTCGACAGCTTCGACTGGCTCAAGGACCGCATCAAGAAACCGAAAGTGTTGGTGGATCTGAGCGGCATCAACGAACTGTCGGGCGTTCGCGAGTCAGGCAACGGTGTCGAGATCGGCGCCATGACCACGCTGACCGAGATTGCCCATCATCCGCTGATCAAATCGCAATACGGAGTGCTTGCGCAGGCGGTTGAAGTTGTGGCTTCACCGCAGATTCGCAATCAGGGCACGCTCGGCGGCAACGTGTCGCAGGATACGCGCTGCTGGTATTACCGCGATGGATGGCCATGCTACCGCGCCGGTGGCAACATTTGTTACGCCGATACACCCGTCGGCCGTAATCGCGAGCACGCGATCTTTGGTGCGAATCGCTGCGTGGCCGTTCATCCTTCCGATTCAGTGCCCGCATTGATTGCGCTCGATGCCAAGTTTGTCATCCAGACGCCGAAAGGCGAAAAAGTTGTGAATGCGGAAGACTACTTCGTCGGCCCCGAAATAGACATCACGCATTTGAACATCATTCAGCCCGGCGAATTGCTCACGTCGATTCGCATTCCGAACACGTGGGCGGGCGCGAAGTTCTATTTCGAAAAAGTGCGAGACCGCAACGTGTGGGATTTTCCGCTGATGAACGTTGCTTCCGCAATGAAAGTGTCGGGCGGAAATATCGACAGCATGCGCATTGCGGTGAACGCGGTTTCGCCGCGGCCGATGCGGCTGAAGGCGGTGGAAGATGCGGTTCGCGGCAAGCCGGCAAATGCTGAGACGGGCGAAATGGCAGGCAAGCTGGCGGTTCAGGGTGCAGTTCCCCTGCAGTTCAACGCATACAAGATTCCGCTGATGAGGAACCTTGTGAAACGCGCCATTGGCGGCGTGCAGGAGGCACAATGGGCTTAGTTCAATGGGCAACCAGTCCCTGGGGCAACTCGGTTCCGATACATATTGCGTGGTACCTGATCTGGGTATGCGCCATCGCGGGACTGCTCTTCATGATCGTGCACGCACTCTACGTCGGCATCTTCGCCAGGCCGAGGAAGTTTGCGGTGAACGATACGCCGGCGGCGATTGCCGCGGTTCCTGAGCGCGTGCCCAGGCACTCGTTGGTTGCGCGCGCGTTTCATTGGGTAATGGCAATTTCGATGCTTGCGCTGCTGATCACCGCGTTTCTGCCCAAGGTGGGCGTCAAGTTCGACTGGGTGACGTATCACTGGATCGCGGGCTTGGTGCTGTCGGCGTCCGTCATCTTCCACATCTTTCATGCGTCGTTCTGGCTCGATTTCTGGTCCATCTGGCCGGACAAGATTGATGTGCGCGACACAAAGAGAAGGCTGATGCGCGCGCTCGGCAAAGATGCTCCGCCGCCGGCTCGATTTGCAAAGTATCCGCTGGAGAACAAGTTCTATCACTTTGCCATTCTGTGTTCGGGTCTGGCCGCGATCGTGACGGGCGTGTTCATGATGAAGCGCGTGAATACGTTTGGCATCTTTTCGCGTAATCCGTACATCTTCGGCGATATGACGTGGGGCATGATGTATGTGCTGCATGGGCTGGCAGGCGTCGGGTTGATCGCGCTCATTATGGTGCACGTGTATTTCGGCATCAGGCCGGAAAAGCTGCCGATCACCAAGTCGATGATCTTCGGCCACATGAGCCGCGAGTTTTATCTTGAAGAGCACGATCCGCAACGGTGGCTGATCGAGAAGGCAAAGAAAGGTCCGGGCTACGCACCCAGCGATGCAGACTGATATACAAGAACGTTGCGACAGAATTGAAGCTGGTTACGAATTCCTGCTTTCGTATGCAGCGCAGGGGCTGCTGACAGATCAGGGCAGTCCGTCGGGCAAGCAAGTGCGTGAGCAACTGGCTCGCATGATCGAAGCGTTGCGCGGACTGGGCGACAGTTGTGCGGACCTGCTGAAGCAAGAGCAGTTGGCCCCGGCCGATCGTTACCGGGCATTCTTCGACGTGCTGGTGAGAGACGCAAACCACGCGCTTGTCGCCGCTGATCTGGTTCTGGCGCAGCCCGACATCAGTTCGCAGCTCATCGATAATTTGAACGCGTCAATGCATGTGCGCGCGCTGCTTACCGATTTGTTTTTGATTACAGAAATTCTTGAGCTGCGGCAGACGCACCTGCAAGCTGACCTTAATGTACTCTCCTGAAGTTCTCGATCACTTCGAACATCCACGAAACGCAGGGACGGTTACCGAACCGGATGCCTCAGTGCAAATTGAGAATCCGGCCTGCGGCGACGTGCTGAAGCTCTCGCTCAAACTCGCAGGCGATCGAATTGAAGAGATTCGATTTCTTGCCAAGGGCTGCGTGTGCTCCATGGCGTGCGGGTCCGCGCTTACTGAGCTTGCGCTGGGCAAAACGCTTGAACAGGCAAGGGAACTGACGCGAGACGAATTGGTGAAGGCCGTCGGCGGATTGCCGCCTGCTTCAGCCCACGCTGCTCATTTGGCCATGGATGCGCTTGCATCCGCGCTCGACCTGGTCGCGGCAAAACACCAGAGAACACTTCAGCACAGATTCTCAGGGCCGTTTGGTTTTGGCCGCGGCTAACGCTGCGTACTGCTCTGGCGTGTTCACATCCACCGTCAACAGCGTATCGGGAACGGAAATCGATTCGATGAGCTGCGCGTGCTGGTGCTTCACAGCGCGCGCGTTGCTTGTGATCGGCGCCGCGAGAAAAGCATCGATCAACGCGCGGCTTGCCAGCAGCGGATGCCCGCGCCTGCCGCTGTTTTCCGGCTGCACGCCCCACATGCCGCGAGACAGCGCCAGTTCGAATGCAGCGTAGAGCTTCTGTATGCTGACCGCACTGAGTGGCGGAGAATCGACGAGCGTGATCATGGCCGCGTCGTATCTTCGAGCAATAAGTTCGCGCAAGCCAACCTGCAGAGAACTGAATTGGCCGCGTTCCGGTGCTGGGTTTTGCACTACCAATGCATCGTGCGCTGCTGCGAGCGGCGCGAGGTTCACAATATTTTTTCCGGCGACAACAATCACGGATTCAGCGAAGGGCTGCAGTGCTTCAATTGAAGCTGTAAGTAGAGTCCGATCGGTGGTTGCAACTGCGCCCTTCGCGTACGGAGGCCAGGGCAGGAGAGCCTTGTCGCGCCCCATGCGCGATGATGCCCCGGCCGATAGAATAACGCCGCAGATCCTGGCCATGAGGAAACGATAGCAGAATGCGTGGAAATGCTAGGTGAGCTTATCTGCACCGCTGCAACAGTCCTTGCCATCGTCGGCAACTTCGCCGGCAACGTCAGCAGGGCCGGGTTTGTATCTATGGAACCAGCTCATGTGCGGAAGTGGCCGTTCCACCTTGCGGCGAATGCCGATCAGCTCAGCAGTAATCGCGATCGCAATTTCTTCCGGCGTGATCGCGCCGATATCGAGACCCACGGGAGAGTGGACGCGCTCGAACAGTTCGGGTTTCAATCCCTCTTTTACCAACTCGCGGAAAACGGTAATAGCCTTTCTCCTTGAGCCGACCATGCCGATGTACTTCGCGCTGGTTTGCACGGCCCAGCGCAGAACGCGCATGTCGTCGCGATGCCCGCGGGTCACGATCACGATGTATGAAGCTTCGTTCGGTGTAAGGCGTGCCAGCGCCTGGTCGAAATCTTCAGCGAGGACTTCTGAAGCTTCAGGAAAGCGCTCCTTGTTGGCGTACGCATCCCGATCATCAGTCACGATCACTTCAAAACCGGAACGCGTTGCCGCCTTGCTTAACTCGTTTCCCACGTGACCGGCGCCAAAGATGTAAAGGAGCGGAGTGGGAAGTATGGGCTCAATGAATATTTCCAGGGTGCCTCCGCAAACCAGGCCGGTGTCGTACTTCGGATCCTGGTTTAAATCGAAGCTTAGCGTGCGAGGCTTTTCGCTGGCCATCACTTCGCGCGCTGCCTGCCACACTTCCGCTTCAACGCAGCCTCCGCCGATGGTTCCGGCGATGGTGCCGTCGTCACGAACCAGCATCTTCGCGCTCTTGAATGAAGGGATGGAACCGCGCACGTTCACGATAGTGGCGACAGCACCCTTGTGCCCGTCGCGCTGCAACTTCACGATCTCTTCGTAAATTCCCATCCAGATTCAATTATTCGCGGTCGCGAAAGCATAGTCAATTGGGGACCGGTCGCCCCTCCGGGGCTTACTACGTTATTGCTGATCCTATCCCCGGATTCCGCCGGCTTCGCCGGCTCCATCTGGGGCTATTTTTGCGGGCCCCTCCGGGGCCGTTCTGTATGGAGCACTCAGGTCGATGCTCTGGTTTCAGTCGATTAAGCTAAGAATCAATCGTCCTAAGAATGTCTGACCGAAGGGCGCTAGACCTAAGGTCGCTTTCGCGCGGCGGGGCCTTCGCGGAGGAGAAAGTCAAAGTCGCAACCCTGGTCGGCCTGGAGAACGGAGTCTTCAAACAGCTTTGCGTAGCCGCGCGCGGGGCCTTCGCGATGCGGAGGCGACTGCTTCCATGCGGAGAGGCGGCGCTCCAGTTCCGCAGCGTCAATCAGCAGTTCGATTCGGCGCGCTCCGACGTCGAGACTGATCTGGTCGCCCGTCTGGACCACTGCTAGCGGCCCGCCGACAGCTGATTCCGGCGTGATGTGGAGGACGATGGTTCCAAAGGCGGTACCGCTCATCCGTGCGTCGGAGATGCGCACCATGTCTTTGACGCCCTGTCGTGCCAGCTTCATCGGGATCGGCAGGTAGCCGGCTTCCGGCATTCCCGGTGCACCAATCGGTCCTGTATTTCGAAGAACCAGCACGTCGTCAGGACTGACGTCGAGGTCAGGTCGATCAATACGCGCGATCATGTCCTCTACGGAGTCAAAGACGACGGCGCGGCCTGCGTGGTGCATCAGTTCAGGCGATGCCGCTGATTGCTTGATGACCGCTCCACGTGGCGCAAGATTGCCGTGCAGCACAGCCATTGCACCTTCCTTCTTGAGCGGAGCATTGAGGCTGCGAATCACGTCCTGCCCCGGAGCTTCTTCAGCCCGTGCGATTACGTCGCCTAATGTATCGCCCAAGATCGTAGGTGCGCTGAGGTCGAGCAGCGGCTTGAGCTCGCGCATCAACGCAGGCAATCCTCCCGCGTAGTGGAAGTGCTCCATGTAATGCGCGCCCGAGGGCTTGAGGTTGAGCAGCACCGGCACTTCGCGGCCGAGCTTATCGAATGCATCGAGATCGAGGGGAATGCCGGCGCGGCCAGCCATTGCCGTCAGATGAATGAGGCCATTGGTTGATCCGCCGATTGCCTGCAGCACGACCATCGCGTTGCGAACCGATGATTGCGTGATCAACTGGCTAGGCGCTGGCGATCCGCTGACGGCCATTTCAGCGGCGCGCTTGCCACTCGCTTCGGCAATGCGGCGGCGATCCGCATGAGGGGCGGGCGCGGTGGCGGACATTGGCAGACACAGGCCCACTGCTTCAATCATGCAGGCTATGGTGCTCGCCGTTCCCATTACGCCGCAGGTGCCGACGGAGGGCGCGAGCCGTCCGCCGATGAGTTCCAATTCAGCCGCGTCTTTTTGGCCGGCGCGGAACTGCGCCCACAATCGGCGGCAGTCGGTGCATGCGCCCAGCACTTCGCCGCGATGATGGCCGACTACCATGGGGCCGGTAGGAACCACAACGGTAGGAATGTCGACGCTGGCCGCTGCCATTACCTGGGCGGGTAATGTCTTGTCGCACCCGCCGATGACGACCACTGCGTCCATGGCCTGCGCGCGGATCATCTCCTCGGTATCCATCGCCATCAGGTTGCGCAGGAACATCGAGGTGGGAAAGGCAAAGCTCTCGTGAATTGAAATGGTGGGGAACACCATGGGCAAGCCGCCCGCGAGTTGAACGCCGCGCTTGACTGATTCAATGAGGTCGGGGACGTTGCCGTGGCATGGATTGTAATCGCTGTAGGTGTTGGTGACGCCGATGATAGGCCGGTTAAGCGCGTCGTCGGAGTATCCCATGGCCTTGATGAAGACCTTGCGATGAAACAGCGAGAAGCTCTCATCGCCGTAATTGGTCAACCCTTTGCGCAGGCCCTTCGTCATATTGCTTGCCTCGATTGCGATCGGCTACTTTTCTGTTTTTGTCTGCCCGGCGCGGAACGCTTCATAGCGTGCCTTGGTTTCTCCGTTGGCGGGGTAAAGGCCGGGCAGTGGAACACCGTGGCGCACTTCATTCACTATCCAGCCTTCGAACCTCTCTTGTTCGACTGCGGCTTCGACCACACTTTCTAGTAGTGCTTTGGGAGTGACGACGGCGCCATCTTCGTCGACGACGATGGTGTCGTCAGGGAATACGGCTACGCCGCCACAGGCGATGGGCTCCTGCCAGCCGACAAACGTCAGGCCCGCTACGGAGGGGGGTGCAGCGGCGCCTCGGCACCACACGGGCAGGCCGGTGGCGATGACGCCCGCAACATCGCGCACGACACCATCGGTGATGAGGGCTGCCACTCCGCGGTACTTCATGCGTTCGCACAGAATGTCGCCGAAGATGCCGACGTCGGTAATGCTCATGGCATCGACCACAGCAATACATCCGGACGGCATGGCTTCAATCGCGGCACGTGTGGAAATAGGAGATGCCCATGACTCAGGTGTGGCCAGGTCTTCGCGAGCAGGCACAAAGCGCAACGTAAAAGCCGGACCGGCAATGCGCTTCTGTCCCGGCTGCAGCGGCCTGGTTCCGCGCAGCCATACGTTGCGCAGGCCCTTCTTGAGCAGGATGGTTGTGAGCGTCGCTGTTGAAACGCCCTCCAGGACTTCGATAGTTTTTTCGTCCAATGCCATTTGTGTTGAGCCTCAGTAAGAAATCTGCGAAAAGATGCTGCGAATATTAAACGCTGGGGATGAGCCCGCCATCAACGCGAATGACTGAGCCGGTAATATAGGCTGCGCGCTCGCTGGCCAGGAAGGCAACAACAGCGCCGTACTCCTCGGGCTTTCCGTATCGGCCAACGGGGATGGTGCGGGTGCTCTCCGCTGCAACATCTTCAACGGTGCGGCCTTCGCGCTTGGCCTTCGCTTCATCGAGGAACTTGATGCGATCCGTTGCGATGCGCCCGGGCAAAATCACGTTGGCAGTAATGCCGTCGCTGCCAACTTCGCGCGCCAGCGTCTTCGACCAGCCCACAAGGGAGAGCCGGAGCGCATTGGAGATGCCAAGATTCGGAATGGGAGATACCACGCCTGATGAGGTACTGGTGATAATGCGGCCCCAATGTTTATCGCGCATTCCAGGCAGCACGCGGTCAGTAATGGCAATGACGGAAAGCACCATCGCCTGAAAATGCTTCGTCCACAGGGTGGGGTCTTGGCCCGCGGCTGTTGTTGGCGGCGGGCCGCCGGTCATGTTCACCAGGATGGCCACGGAGCCGAGTTCGGCTTCAACCCGGGTGATGTGGGCATCGATCTGAGACAGATCGGCGAGATCCCAGGTGAGGCCGATGCTGACACCGCCGACGCGCGCCACGGCTGCTTCGGTTTCCATGATCGATTTGCTGTCGATGTCGGCAACCGCGACCATTGCTCCCTCGGCCGCGAGCGAGAGCGAAATTGCGCGACCCAGACCGCCGCCCCCGCCCAGCACTAATGCCGTCTTGTTTTTCAATCCAAATTCCATAGTTGTTTCCGATTATTTCCGATCTAGGCCATCATAGCTGGAGCAGGCGTGAAATAGGGAACAAGGGTACCTGGGAACCAGGAGACCAGGGGGAGGAGAGGCAAAGTATGGGGATTTGTGTGTGGTTATGTGCGCACGCGAAGGCCTTAAATTTGGGTACAACGTTAACAAGAAGGCAGGGAACAAGGGAACCAGGGAACGAGGGAACAGACAGTTTTGCGGTAGGCGAGAGGCCCCGAGAAATCTCGCCAGATTTAGCAACTAAATCTTTAGTTGCGCGTCTATGTGGTTGTAACGGTTAGGCTCCCCAGGCCTGACGTCGTGAAATCAAGAGTTTACAGATGCCGCCGAAAAAATCAAACACGCTGACCGAAGCCGAGCTGAGGCTGATGAAGATTTTGTGGCGCCGCGGAGAATCGGCGGTGACCGACCTGGTGACCGCGATGCCTGACGGCGAATCGCTGGCATACAACTCTGTGCTGACGACGATCAGAATTCTTGAGCAGAAGGGCTACGTCGAGCACCGGCAGGAGGGCAGGGCATTTGTCTATCGCCCCTGTGTGGCCGAGGAGCAAGCGAGCCGGTCAGAGGTGAAGCACCTGATGAGCCGGTTCTTCGGCAACTCGCGTGAGCGGCTGCTGCTTTCGTTACTCGGAGACGAGGAGATTTCCGCTGAAGAACTGCGGCGTTTGAAAGAAGCGATTCGGAACTCCGAGGCCGACAACGAGCCGGAGAGAGTGGAGGAGGTGTAGCCCATGGATATGACCGCACTCGTCCACGTATTCAATGCTGTTTCTGATCGCGCTGCGGACGTTGCGGTAACGGCCCTGTGGCAAGGTGTTTTGCTTGCCGGTGCGCTGGCGATTTGCCTTCGTCTCGGGCCGCGCGTTTCGGCTGCATATCGCTTTGTTGTGTGGGCTGCGGGATTTGTTGCGCTCGTTTGCCTTTCGGTTTTTTCGTTCCTGGCGGAGTTTTCAGCAGGTGCGGCGAACGCGATTACAACGCGCGTCGTGGAGAATGTTGATCGGCCGTGGTTCAGCGTGGATGCGCGGTGGAGTTTGGCGATTGCTGTGATTTGGCTGGCAGCCTCGCTGTTCCGTGCTGCGGATCTTGCGATTCATTCGTTGCGGCTGCGCAAGTTGTGGAAGGATGCGAATCCCGTTCCGCTAGACGAGCGAGCGGAAGCTCTGCTGGCGGCGATCTCAGCGGGTTACGGGCGCGGGCCGGTTGAAGTTTGCACGACGGCAACGCTGCAGCGGCCCAGCGTGATTGGTTTCTTCAGGCCGCGCATACTCATTCCTGACTGGCTGTTCGGGCGCCTGACGCATGGCGAGTTGGAACAGATTGTTTTGCATGAAACGGAGCACCTGCGCCGGCGTGACGACTGGACCAATCTCGCGCAGAAACTCTGCCTGGTGCTGTTTCCGTTGAACCCCGCGCTGGTTTGGATTGAGCGCAGACTTTGCCGCGAGCGGGAGATGGCATGCGATGACGGCGTGATTCGCGTGACCCGTGCACCGCGCGCGTATGCGGCTTGCCTTGCCAGCCTTGCAGAGCGCGGGCTTGAGCGGCGAGTGGAAGCGCTCTCGCTGGGTGCGTGGCAGCGGCGCCCTGAGCTGGTCCATCGTGTGCACAGCATTTTACGCAGCAAAAGCAGGCTGAGCCCGGTAGGTGCCCGCGTGCTGTTAGGTACACTTGGCTGCGGCTTGCTTGCCGGTTCGGTCGAGCTTGCGCGGAGTCCGCAGTTGGTGGCGTTTGTGCCTGCGCGCAGTGCGGTGGCGGTGAACGGAGTTGAGAATTTGAATCTGGCGAAGACCGCGACGGAGACGCCTCTTCAGGCTGCGTCGTTGTGTGGCGAGAAAACGCGGTCGCGAAGCAGGCACGCCGCTCCGTCGAGGCCGACTACGAACAGCTATTCAAACGTGGAATTGCCCGTCTCAAACACGGGATTGCCCGTCGCGACGAACGTAACACTGCGGCAGCCGGCGGGATCGCGGAGCGCTGCCATACCTGTGATGGCGAAGGTCGAGCGGCCTGCTGCCAGGAATGAGCTGAGCGAACTGGACAACAAGCTGAACAACAATCTGAACAAGAAGCTTGAAAAGAAGCTGAGCAAACAGAACGCGCAGAATCAGCAGTGGGTCGTGCTGACCGAGTGGGAGCAGGTAGAAACATCGGGCGATAACGCCGGCCTCAGGCGCGACTATGACACCGACACCAGTACAGCGAAAAATGATGGTGTGCTTACATCTCCGGAACAGCGTTCGGGCAGCAGAATCACTGTCACGCAATTGATCTTTAGAATTTTGCCCGCGTCGGCGGGGCTGCCCGCACAGGCGGGACTGCCCGCAATGACAGGAGTGCCTGCAAACGCGGGTTCGAAATCCGCGAGGAAACCGGCAGAAAGTTCTTCAACAAGCCAGCCTGGTATTGCAGCGTTCCGCGATGGCTGGCTCGTACTCCAACTTTAACCAGAAACTCAACACCCTTGAGAGAGGTAGCTATGCCAGTATCAACTAATTCATTAGTAGCAAAGGTAAAGAAGAGCGTCGTTCCCCTCGGCGCGGTGGCAGCATTGCTTTTGGCCATTTCCTTTGCCATCAACCACAACGTGGCGCATGCGGCAGTGGGAGCCGCGGCACCCATCAATGACAACAGCGTCTCCTCGCTGGTGGCGCTCGACAACGCGGTTGAAGCCGTGGCGGCGCACGTTACACCGGCAGTTGTGAACGTGTCAGTAACGGCGCGCGGCAAAAACGAAGACTCTGATGGCAATCAGGGTTCCGATGGCGGGCAGGACCAGCTTCCGCCGGGATTCCAGTTCTTCTTTGGTCCGCAGGGTCCAATGCGGGGAATGAAGCCGCCTGCGCAAATTGAGCACGGCATCGGCAGCGGCGTCATCATCTCGCCCGATGGATACATCGTGACGAATCATCATGTGGTTGATAGCGCCACACAACTTCGTGTGACTCTCGACGACAAGCGCGTGTTTCCCGCGAAAGTGGTCGGCGTGGATAAACTGAACGATCTGGCGGTAATCAAGATCGACGCGCATAACCTGCCCAGCATCGCGTGGGGCGACTCAACCAAGCTGCACCCGGGACAGACGGTGCTCGCGTTCGGAAATCCGTTTGGCAACTTTCCTTTCACAGTAACCCGCGGAATCGTCAGCGGACTTAACCGGCCGAATCCCTACTCGGACGATGCACGAAAGCCTGGTGCGTTCATCCAGACTGATGCTGCAATCAATCCGGGCAACTCCGGTGGTCCGCTTGTGAATGCGCACGGTGAGCTTGTTGGCATTAACACTTTCATCATTTCGGGCTCCGGCTCCTTTGCCGGCGCGGGCTTTGCAATTCCCACGCAGATTGTGAAGTCGTCGGTTGACCAGATTATGAAGGACGGTAAGGTGGAGCACGGCTACCTGGGTATCAGCATGAATGACGTGACGCCTGAGAATGCATCGTTCTTCAACTTGCCGGACGCAACGGGCGCGCTGGTCAGCCAGGTAACTCCGGACTCTCCTGCAAGCAAAGCAGGGCTGAAGTCTGGCGACGTGCTGCGCAAGATCAACGGCAGCAAGATTGAGAACGCGAGCGCCCTTCAGGTTGCAGTTTCAGAGATGCGGCCCGGCAACGCGATTGAGCTGGGAATTTTGCGCGACGGCAAACCGGAAACGATCAAGGTGACCGTTGGACAATACCACAGCGGCACAGAAGTCGGGCAAAACTCCGGGGCCGACATGCAGCAACACGGCAAGATCGGTATCTCTGTCGACAACCTATCGCCGGATATGCGCAGCCAGTTGAATATTCCTTCCAACGTGAATGGTGCGGCGATCCAGAGCGTTCGTCCGGGCAGCCCGGCTGATGATGCGGGTCTTGCACCTGGCGACGTGATCCTGGAAGTGGACCGCAAGCAGGTTCAGGACGCGAATTCACTGGTGAGCCAGCTTCACGCGGTTCCATCGGGTAAGGACATTCTGCTGCTGGTGTGGTCGCATGGCGGCGCTTCGTATCGCGTTGTGCATCCGGAACAAAACAGCCAGAGCGGCATGTAATGAGGCCGCTGATAGGTCGCTCAAACAATACGAGGGTTCGTGCTATCCCGGGTTCGAAAGTCCGGATCTCCACCCCACTGATGAAGACCTGTCAGTGGGGACCCCGGGCATGGGCACCCTGCTGTTGTGGTCGAGTTAGAGTTCGTCCCCTGTCAGTTTCAACGAGAGCCCTGGGTCGTGCGTCGCACGGCCCGGGGCTTTCTATTGCCGATGGCGGAGGTGATTCCCGCACCATTGCTGAGTTGGAATTGAAGGATTGAGGTCCGCGTCCGCCCAGTTCTCAATACGAGAGTGGGCCACTTCGGTGTGGTGGTCGACTCTTTCGGCTTGTGCGGTCATAACTCACATCCAAAGGTGATGTGTCGCACATATTATGAAGTGCGAAATGGTAGTCTGGTGGACGACACATTTGCGTGGGTTCTGCGGGTGGGGCTACCGCTTGGTGGTTGATTCCGCAGCAGTAATCGGCAAGTCACCGGGGTCAATTCAAACAGCTTCAGGCGCGCATTTGCGTTAGCGCCGAAAGCCCGTTGAGACGGGGATGCCCTGTAGAACGGGCCAGCCAAAGTTCGAGAGCGATGAAGAAAGTTTTGGCGAGCGGACTACTTCTCTGCCTGGCGTGCTGGGGCCAGGTCGCGGGGGCATCGAAAAATTCAAAGCAATCTGAAATTGAAGCAGCTGAAACTGCGCAGCGCAGCCAAGCCCTCATTCCGCTGATCGATCAGGCTCTGCATCTATCTGATTTTCCCAACATGGCGCCGCGGGATGATCTTCGCAATAAGCTCATCTCCGTTTCCGATTTCATTCAGCGCGCGCCTGAAGATGGGGAACCGGCAACAGAAAAAACCGAGGTGTGGATGGCCTACACAAAGACGACGCTTTACTTCGTCTTCGTTTGCCACGATAGTCATCCGAACCTGATCCGCGATCATCTGGCGCGGCGCGAGAATATTTTCTTCGACGATACGGTGAGCGTGCTGCTCGATCCTTTTGGAGATCGACGTATCGGCGTCTATTTTACGGTGAATCCCGCCGGTGTGCAGGCGGATGCTTCGTGGATGGAAAACAACTACCCAAAATACAGTTGGGACACAGTGTGGGATTCCGAAGGTCACCTCACTTCGGACGGCTGGATGGCGCTGGTAGCGATTCCATTCCGCAGCCTGCGTTTCAGCCGCAATCAATCGGATTGGGGTGTTGTGTTCTCGCGGAATTTTCCGCGCAACTCGGAAATAGACTACTGGCCCCGCGTAGCTGCCAATGTGGGCGGTACGCTAAGTCAGGAAGGGACCCTGCACGGCATTGAAGGTGTATCGGGCTCGCGCAATTTGCAGATCAACCCGTATGCACTGGCACAGAATGAGCGCCAAATGGACGTTGTTGACCCGACAAATCCGTTCTTCAGTTCGCGCCATTTGCAGGGCGCAGCGGGAGGCGAGGCGAAACTGATTCTGAAAGACAGTTTCGTTCTGGACACAACCTTGAACCCGGATTTCAGCGACGTGGAATCGGACCAGCCGCAGTTTACCGTCAATCAGCGCTTTTCGGTATTCTTCCCGGAGCTTCGACAGTTTTTCCTGGAGAACTCAGAATATTTTTCAACGCCGATCAACCTGGTGTACACGCGCAATATTGCGCATCCGGCATGGGGCGTTCGGCTGACGGGCAAGAGCGGCAGTACGAACGTGGGGCTGATTGCAACGGACGACCGGCTGCCCGGAGACTCTGTTGCTCCCGATGATCCTCTCTACCAGAAGCGCACGATCGCGGCAGTGGGGCGCGTTTCGCGCGACTTGGGCACGGGATCGAATGTGGGCGTGATCTACACTGATAGGGAATATGGAGATGGCTGGAATCGCGTGGGCGGCGCCGATTTTACGGCCCGCATGAACGAGCACTGGACCGCGAAGGGACAGATATTGGCGAGTTCGACGATGGGCGATAAGGATAGCGGCACGCCGCCTGTTTACTCTGCCGGGCCTGCAGGACTGGTGCAGATTTCGCGCTCTGGCCATTCGTTCAATCTGTTCAACAACTACGCGGATATCAGTTCCGGTTTTCAAACGCAGCTGGGCTTTATCCAATCGAGCAATATTCGCCGCAACTACATGCACGCCACTCATCAGTGGTATCCGAAGGAAAGGCTCTACCAGAGCTTCGGGCTCGAAGTGAATCAGGAAGTGGCATTTGATCACGATGGCAATCGCGTCTACAGCTACTCAAACTTTAATCCGTTCTGGCATCTGCCGCGAAGGATCGTGATTGCGCCGTCGGTGGGCCAGAACTCTGACACGGTGAGCCCATTGTCCTATCCCGCACTGCCGAACTACAAAAGCTTTACTGAGAACTACGGCGGCCTGTGGATGCGCGGAGCTCCATGGTCGCAGTTCAATTTCCAACTGGATTCGTACATCGGCGGTAACGTAAATTACAACCCGGTCGCTGGAAAGGCGCCTTCGCTGCTCGATCGGCAAAGCGTGTCGTTGAACTTTACTGTGCAGCCGTTTCATCAATTGACGATCGACAACACCTATCTGCTGGACCGCAACTTTGCGGCACAGGATGGGCCTTTTGTGTATGAGAGCCAGGCGATGCGCAGCAAAGTGAATTACCAGTTCACACGGTCGCTTTCAGCACGCGTGATCGCGGAGTTGAGATCCACGCTTGTGAATCCGAATGAAACTGCGCTGGAGCGTACCAAGCAGATATCGACGCAGGCATTGCTTACGTGGCTGCCGTACCCCGGCACCGCGGTCTACCTTGGCTACACGAGCGATCTGCAGAATATCGGCCGCAGTTTGTGCAACCAACTCGTGGGTGGCGGCTGCGATCCCGACAATACGGCGCTGCCGCGCGCCGACTCTTTCCTCAATGACGGCAAGCAGATCTTTCTGAAAGCTTCGTACCTGTTCCGGTTCTGACGGAAAATCCTCGAACGCAACAGCCACGAATTTCCTATCCAGATTCTGCGCAGGGTGGAGCCGCGGGAGTGAATCTTCACGGCGGCGGCAACTACGGCTGTAGCGGATTTCAAATGGATTGATACTTGAACGACGCACCGGGTAATTCGGTCGCGCCCAGCTGAATTTATATCTTTAGTGTGTAGGCGGGAAAGAGCGGATGCGCGGCTGAATGCCGGAATGATCGCGAAATATCGAGAATTTAGATGGTCGGGGCGGAGGGATTCGAACCCTCTTCAGCCTCCGGCTTAAGTCTCTGCCAATTCTAGACATGGACGACAAGCGATAGAAAACAGGCTATTTCCATAATCTCAGTTCCTTCTCCTGTTTCTATATATTCAACCTTGTCCGGTGAATTTCCGCATTTTTTCGTATCTTTCGTATCTATTTTCGGGGCGCAGGGATTCTTTCCCGCAAGCACTTTTTCGTATCTATTTTGCCTGAGATCCGATATTTCAATGTCAGCCCCCCTTCCTGATGAACTCCTCAATTCAGAGTAAGCACCCCTTCCCACGAAATTCAGGCCGTCGAGATTGAGGTCAACTCCGCGGGGCCTCGCCCCGGCCCAGACGCCGATCTGCATTGACGTGCCGATGTCGCCAGGGAACTATGCTTGGCTCTCCTATTTCTCACAAGTGAGTCGGAGTTGCCTTTCCTGCTTGACCGAATTCAAGTCTCGCCCAATGATCAACGAACTGTTCGAGGTCCCGGGACGGGCATGATCTAACCAAAACTGCAACCAAAGGACACTTTCATGAAATTGGTTGAACTTGTTGAAGCAAAGACAGAGGCCCTTCGTGTGCGCGACGTAGCGCAGATTCTCGGCTTCTCAGTGCAACAAATCTACAAGATGGCAGCCGAAGGTCAGATCCCTTCAATCCGGATCGCCAGCGCAGTCCGTTTCGATCCACAGGAGTTCGCAACTTGGCTAAGAACGAAGTACCCCGGTCAAGTCCCAACCCCCGTCAACCGAGTCAGAAGGTCAGCCTAAACACCTTGACGGTTTTCCAAAAAACTCACGCGAAACCGATTTCAGGAGCGCCATGTAACTGGCGGGGTGTCATTCACTTCTTTCGCTATCGGCGGATTCAATTCAGCGCTTCTCAATCTTACGGCAAGCAAATTTGACCGAGTATCGAGATCACCTCATGCTGTCTCCGCGAGCAAGGAGGCAAAGTGGCAATTTCAGTCGAAGCACGTGGAGAGGCAAATGTTTGATTCAATCACAGACCTCACGGGAAAACTCGCAGCCACCGGCTACTTCATCGACCCGGTAATGACCCAGGTGGTCTTTCTCGCTGCCAAGCTCCAAAAGCCGCTGCTGCTCGAAGGGCCCGCAGGATCGGCAAGACTCAGCTTGCCGTCTCTGTTGCCGCTGCAGCCGGAACACACGTCGAGCGGCTGCAGTGCTATCGCGGTGTGACCGAGGACAAGGCGATCGGCCGGTTCGACGAGAGCCTGCAGCGTCTCTACATGGAGTTCTCAAAGGGCCAGCACGAAGACTGGCAGAGCGTTCAGACGAACCTCAAGGGGCGGGACTTCTTTCGTCCCGGTCCGCTGATGCGCGCGCTCGAATGCGACCGGCCCTGTGTGCTGCTCATCGACGAGTTGGATAAGGTCGACGATGGTTTCGAAGCAATGCTGTTAGAAATCCTTTCGGCCTGGCAGCTCTCGATTCCAGAGTTCGGCACGGTTGCTGCAAAGAGCATCCCGTTCGTCGTGCTCACCAGCAACGAGGAACGGAGACTGGGCGACCCAATCAGAAGGCGGAGCCTCTACGTGCGGGTCGAGCATCCGACACCGGAGCGCGAAGCCGAGATCATTGCCAGCCGCACCCCGAAGGCCGATGAGAGCTTCCATCGCGAGATGGCCGGAATAGCGCTCTCCTTCCGCAACTACTCACTGGAAAAGCCGCCATCGGTCTCGGAGATGATCGACTTCGCCAACGCACTGCAACTGCTCGGGACCGACCACGTAACAGCGGAGCACCGCGACGTGCTGCTTCCGTTCTTGGCGAAGACCGAGAAGGACCGTCGCCACCTCCTATTGCGGGAGGGGTTCAAGAGCTTGCTCGACGACGGAGCCAGGTTCGCGCAGAGTCTCGCGCTCCGAGGAGGATCAGAATCATGATTCGGTGCGTACTCATGCTGCTGGTATTTCCCAATCTTGCCGTTGGGCAAACGGATCCTATACCGGCAGCGCGGATCGTAAGGCAGTATGCGGCGCACTATCGCGTGCCGCCTGAGTTGATCGCCGCATTCATCGACGTCGAATCGCGTTGGAACCCGCGAGCGGTCTCCGCCAAGGGAGCGATGGGACTAATGCAGCTCATGCCGGCGACGGCAAAGCGATTTGGCGCTTTCAGCCCTTTGATGTGGAACAGAACATTGCCGCAGGCACCCGCTACATCACGGCACTGATGTGGGAGTTCCACGGGGATCTGCGTCTGGTCGCCGCGGCCTATTACGCCGGCGACCGCAACATTGCACGGGAACAACTGGATTATCGTAATCCGGACGTTGTTGCCTACGTGCAGGCGGTGCGAAGGCAGTACATGCTTCGCAGATATCCGGCCGAAAGGCCGTCGAGGAGGTCAACCCCATGAAACTTCGCTGGCTCATCCCTGTCGCAGTCCTGCTTCCGCTTCGTCTCAGCGCGAGCGACACACCAGTTGGAGCACGTGTCGCAACTGTCACGATCAATCCGAGAGAAGTCACGGTCCTTCATCTCAGGCCAGAGTTTGAGTCGACCATTCGCATGCCGGAGGAAATCACATCCGTCATCCTCGGCAGCCCGGGTGAGTTCAAGGCCGAACATAACGAGGGCGAGCCGGACTACGTCTACGTCAAACCGATCGTTAAAGAGGCTGCGCAGTCGAACCTCCTCATCGCAACTAAATCAGGACAGCATGTCACGCTGGAACTGGTCAGCGATGGCTCAAGTGTCACGAATCCAACGCAGCCGGTTGATTTTCTGATCGAATACAGAACGACTCGGAGCTTCCTCATTTCCGCCGATCCTGAATCCCTGGCGACGCGAAGCGCGCCCACTAAGGAACCCGCGCAGGGCATGAGTGGCGGGACTGCCGGTTTGCGTTCGGCGCCGCTGTCGAGCCTCGACGAGGTGTTCAAGCTGCAGGAGAGCGTGAACGCTCTGAAGTGGACGAAATGGGAGGACAAGCAAATCGAGACATCGATTGGCGATATGCGGCAGTTGAGCAATCAGACCATGATCTCGTACTCCATCCTGAACAGCTCGAATGAGCCTATCGAGATTGTCCCTCCGCAAATTCAGATCACAGGTCGCAAGGCCACCAAGAAGAAAAAGAAGGAGGGGAAAGGCATTATCTCGGACCAACTGGAGATTCGGGACTACAGGTTGAGTACAACGCGCCTTGAGCCGGGAGAACGCGCCGATGGCGTGGTCGTCTTTGATCGACCGAACTTCAAGGAATCGACTGAAAAGCTATTTCTGCAGATTGCCCAAGCGGATCAGGTGGATCATCCGATCTTGATCCACCTTCCGTTCACTCCACCCATATCCGGCGATGGCAAGTAGAAGGGAGCCCCAAGGTTATGAACGCCAATGAGAACAACAGGAATGGAAACGGGAGCATGAACACTACTCCTGTCGCAGAATCGTCAGAGCCGGCGGTTTCGCAAGGACGGATTCGCGCGCCCGAGCCTATCGATGGCGCGGAGAAAGCGGAACCCGTCACCCGGTTTGCAACGCGAACTGCCGTCAAGGGAGCTGAAGGAATAAGCAAGGGCAAACTGATGCTCCTCGGAGGCGGACTTGCAGTTGCGGTGCTCTTCTTTGTTTTCGCGGCGATCGTTGGCAAGTCTCCGAAAAAACTAGCGGCAGTTAAGCAGCCCTCGCAGCGGCCAAACAGGAGCAGTCGCCGAAGCCCAAAGGGAGTGTGACACCCCTCATGGATACCGTGCACACGCCGGCGCCGGATAACAGCAGTGGGCAGCTCGGTCCAGGGGATATTCGTCGGACACGAACACTGGACAATAGCTCAGGTTTGAAGCCGTTTGCCGGCAAGCCTGCTGTTGCCAGCTCCCTGGGAAATGTACCCTCTTTCGCAGACACGCAACAGAAATGGGAAGATCCGGCGCCCTATGGCGGAACTCCCAACGCGGAAACGCCGCAAGCGCAACAGAACACCCTCAAGGAGCCGTCTTTGGTCTTTGTGCGAAGTGTGGCGCAAAGCCCGGCGTTGGCTGCACAGAAGCTCAATACCGGCGAGGATGGTACTCCTCGCTTGGAACTGACACCGGGTACGCGCATTCAGGCGAAGCTTGAGACGCAGATATCGAGCGCTGTGCTGGCCCCTGTCGTAGCCGTAGTCGAATACACCTACGCGATCGGCGACAGAATCATCGTCCCTGCGGGCGCACGCGTGTACGGTCAACTCCAGCAGGCCGACCGAAGCGGACTGGTGAGCGTGAAGTTCGACGAGATCGAACTTCTCGATGGAGCCCGGGAGAAGATCGACGCTGTCGGCACTGGGCTGGACCTCGGACCCATCAAAGGAAGCGTGTACGGGAAGAACACGGGTAAGAACTTTCTGGTGCGGGCGGCGTCGGGACTCGGCTCGGTGCTTGCAGAAGTTGCCGGGAACAACACCAGCGCTGCGTTTTCTGAGGACGACATGCTTCGTGAGCGGCTTGCCGAGAATATCGGCACGGCCGGAGACTCGGAGGTGATGAGCCTCAATGCCAACAGCCGTGTGGTAGTCTCCGTTCCGGCCGACACGAAGATCTACGTCGTGTTTACCAAACACGAACAAACGCCTTCCGAGCTTCACAAGGTCAGCCCAACGGTTCAGTAGATTGCCCACTCGCCGCACGACTCTCTTCTGCGCCCTGGCCCAGTGCCGGGGCGTTCTTGTGTTTGGCCATCATATTCAACTGGCCAGTTGCCTTGCGGCTCATCTGTTCTTGCGTCGCGTATCTAAGAAATGTACCTGTAATGCGCCCTTCCCCTGGACGCACTTCACGTTCGGGTCAAGGTCGGTCCGCATGACCCAGTACGCAGTTGGGCAATCTTTGCTCCCGATGCCCCAATGTGAAGTTGGGCAAAGATCGGTCCCGTTGACCCAATCCGCGAATGAGCAAACAACGGTCCCATTGACCCAGTTTGCAGAATGAGTCATTTTTGTTCCCGATTACCCAATTCCGGATTGAGCAAAGATCGGTCCCGTTGACCCACTTCGCGATTGGGGCAAGAGACATCCCGATGACCCAGTGTGCGAATTGAGGAATCTTTGTTCCCGATTGACTCAATTCCGGATTGGGTAAAGATCCTTCCAGATGACCCAAACTGCGACTTGGGTAATCGTCGTTCCCGAATAGAGCCGGTGTGGTACATGAGAACGATCAGCACCGAGAGTCTCCAGAGACTCAACCGCTTATTGCCGATTAAGTCCAGATGAATCAGCCAGGTGCTCTGTGCTAGGAAGGAATCAAGCGGAACCGTCCACAACGCCTGCATATATAGGTGTGCTCCCAGTTCCAATGAAGACGGGGATAGACTTCACGGTTGTAGCGGGCGACTCTGCGAAAACTGAAAGACCATGCCTGCGAGCAGATGCTGACACCCAGAACCAGAAGATAGCGACAGGTCCTAGGCTGCCGTGCAGACTGTAATCGGGTGTGTCGAGATCGAGCCGAACCCGACGAAGCCCCAAAAGAAAACAAAGCAATTGCGGGTCCCCAAAGCAAGAAACGGCCGGACGTAACCCCGAGGACGCGGGTGGCGTGACCGCCTGCGCGGAGAAGGACTGAGTCGTCCCCGAATGGAACCTGGTGGAGTAAGTGTGTGTTCCCTGTTGATAGAGGACAGGCGCAGCCACGATGTTCGCGGTTCCGCACTGGTCGCATTGATACGGGTTCTGCTGCGATAACGGATGCCATGCCGTTGTCCCTGAGCTGGCGACAGCTTGCGACACCGGGCTTCGACTGAGATTTTAGCTCGATTTCCCGAAATTGATCCAACACTCCAGAACCGGCGGAAACCCGCCTCGGCATTCTCTAGTCCTAGAACTTCCTCAGCCTATTAGAGATAGATCAATAGCCCATCCTGGTCCGGTCAGCTAATTTGACCGAATTTCGGATCGAACCGATTCTCTCCCTCGACACGGATGCCCAGAGCAGCCGGGTCCAGGAGAGAAAACCTATGAGAACCGCACTGGCCTTCTGGCGGCGCTCCCAAGTGTCCGCTTCCACCTCCACGCACATCTTTCATCGCCCCGACGAGATCAATTGGTTGCACGTCGCCATCAAGATGGGACTCAGTTTGATCCTCGCCGGCAATCTGCTCGCACCCTTCGCGGCGAGAGCGCAGAACCTCGGAACCGCACCTGCGTTCGGCCAGGCCGTTCAAGGTCAGCAGGCCACCACGGTCGAGGGCACCGTCCTCAACATTGTGAACTGGGGCTGCAATGTCATTGCGCCGGTCATCGCAGTTGCGTGCCTCGGTATCGCGGGATGGCATTTCAAGTCCGGACGCGGCTACATGGGTTGGGGAGTGAGCGGCGTCGCCCTCATGGTGATCTCCGGTCTCGGACGCATGGCGGAGGGGTTCATCACTCAAGCGCAAGGCATTCAGTAGTAAAGGCGGAGAGTGATGCAGACGCCACAGTTCCTCCTCGATCTCCTCCAGTTGCTGCTCGATCTCGCGGTGCCGGCGGCGTTCTGCACGCTGGCTGCCGCGGGAGTGAGCTTACGACATGAAGGCGGGATCAACTTCCACGTAAACGGCCGGGCCGGAAAGTGGATTCTGTGGACCATCGTTCTTCTGACCCTTCCGCAACTGTTGTCGTGGGTTGCCGCGCAGGGCATCAACATACCGTCCGCGAGCGGATCGGTGAGTACGAGTTGGTTGGCCAGCATGGAAACGGTATTCAAGAATTTCGTGAACCAAATCGTGGTCGCCAAGCTGGTGCCAGTCCTTGCGGCGTACTTCGTCCTGAAAGCAACGCTCGACGGGGCCGCAGGCGAGAATCCGCTCGGCTCGATCGTTGCCGCACTTTTCCTGATGTCGCTCTCGGCAACAATGCAGCTCTTTCAAGGATGGAATTCAGGGAGCCAGTACGCGATGACCGATATGCTCGCTTCCCTTTGGAACTACATCGCCGGACAGATCTTGCCGGCCGCGGCGGGGCTGGCCTGTGTCGGAGCAGTAATTAATTACGTCCGACACCGACCCTGGACCAGGCTTGTCTTCGCCGCAATCTCTTTCCTGAGCGTGAGTGGCCTTCTGTCGCTGTTTCGAGCGATGGCGGCGTGAGGAGCAAGGTTATGAGTCTTGATGGGGCCATCACGAACCTCGCATCCTGGGCCGGCAACACCATGATGCCCACGATGGCGGGACTGTTCTTTGCAGGAGCCGTATATCGCTACAGCAAGGGTGGTCCTTTCGAGCAGCCGTTGTATGGAGGCTTCGCCTCATTAATGTGCTCCGGGATTCTGCGTGCTCTGGAAGGGTTTGTGCAACACGCGGGCGCTACGAATGCTGATGCGTTCTGGATGGCCACGATGAGCCTCGTGAACTGGACGGCTAACGTGATCCTGCCTATGTTCGCGCTCACCCAGTTAGCGGCGATGGCCATGCACATGGGCGGCGTAGTTTCGGAGATCTATCCCGGCTCGAGCTGGATCAGAAAGTTCGTCGCAGCAATTGGCGCACTGATGGTTTCGGGAATGATGCGGCTGGCCGAGTCGATGGTGACGCAAGCGCACGGAATCGGAGGGTAATGTTATGAGTCTCGATATGACGCCGGTTCACCGCAACCTTCACACCAAAGTGACATTCCTTGGTCTGGAGTTTGAGGACCTGATTCTGGTGCTCGCGTTGGCCGCGATGATGAACCTGCTTGCGCACTTCGTGAATGGCACTGCGCATGTGTTCGGAATTCCGCTGAACGTCTTCATGGAGTTCATCGTGCCGGCGCTGGCTGTGCCGTTCCTGATTTTGTTCAAGTACGGGAGGCCGCGCGGATATCTCACCGACCTGCTCCGCTCGCTCTTCGCTCCCAAGGCCTGGTGCGCGCTTGAACGAGATTCGGAATTGACTCAACCTTACGTGGTCGAAGAGGAGGAATGAGGATGCAGGCATCGATCACGACGCAGAGAAGCGGGACGGTCGTCGCTGTTCTCGACGCGGAAGCGGCACGCGTCACGTTCGCGTGCGTCATCTTCGCAGCACGCTTTCATGAGGAGATCGCTCCACTCGCACGGATCGTGGAGCAGCAATTGCGTATCGAGGTTGATGGAACTCTAGAGGGAGACCTTAGCTATGCCGGTGACCCAAGCAGAACACGATAGAAGGCTCAAAGTACCGGCAGTGTGCGAGTTGCTGCCTCTCCGCGATCTCCCCCTTGGGGACAACATTATGGTGCGCACCAACGGGGCGTTTGTTGCGGGTTACGAGTTGAAGGGGATCCTCGCGTACTTTGCCACGGATGGAGATCGAAACCAGAACAAGTCGATGCTGGAGGCGCTCTTTCGCGGTGTTCCCGATGTCAGCATGCGCGTTCAGTTCCGCTACGAGATTTCAGAGCATCTCGGAGATCTCCTCAGCAACTACATCCACGAACAGCGAACTGATCAGTCGGAAGTAATGGCCCTCGATGCGCACCGTCTTCAGATGTGGCGACAGAAGGAAAACAGCGGCTTCTTCTTCGAGAATCGGCTGCATGTGTACTTGATCTGGGACCCGCTCATTCATGCGAAGCTTTACCACTCCACTCAACAGAATCGCAATCTTGGTGGATTCACTGTGAGCCAGAAGAGGGCCATCCAGCGTGCGCGGAAGGAGCACGAGACCTATCTGGCCGAGTTCGAATCCATCCTCCGGGGCATCGAGGGGTCGATGGAGGCGGCCAACCTCGGGCCCCGGAGACTCTCCACACAAGAACTCTTTGAGGAGTTGAAGCATGCGCAGCACCCAATCCGGCGTGACCGGCGGCCGTATGTGCCACCCGAGGAGATGATTGAGTATCGAAGCGCGAGGTCTCAGGCGGTCGAGGCGAGCATCCTCAACGAGACCGAGACCTACCTGAACATCGATGGGTATCTCTACGCCGTTGTCAGCTTGAAGGAACTTCCCGATGCGACTTTTCCGGGGATGTTGCAGAACTTTTCGACACTTGGCTTTCCGGTTGTCGTCAGTGGGCAGGTTGTGATCCCAGACCAAGTTAAGGTCCTCAAGAGCTACAAAAAGCGCCTCCAGAAGATGACAGCCGCGCAGAAGGATGCTAACGGAAACTTCAAATCGAATCCCGAGGCCGAGGTAGCTCAGGCGCAGCTCATCCAGGTGCAGCGAGACATCATCTCCTCCTCCCTCAAGACGGCCAAGCTCAGTCTTTCCGTCGTGGTGCGCACCTCGCAACCGGCAATCACCTTGCACGATCTCGAACGATCCGAGCGCGAACTTGCTAATCGGACTCAAGAGGTTCTGAACGGCTTCACGCACATGAATGGCGCGAAGGCTGTGGCTGAGACGATCGCCAAGCGGCGGATCTTTCTGGGGACGTTACCGGGCATGGCTGAAGCCGACAAACGTGATCAGGACATGCTTACCTCCAATGCCGCCGATCTTGTCCCTATAGAGATGCCCTGGACCGGGACACGGAGGAGCCCGCTCATTCTCTTTGAGACGCCCTATCGTCAGCTCATCCCGTTCTCGATGTTCGATCCGGATCTTTCCGATGCGAACGGCTTGCTGATGGCGAAAAGCGGCGGCGGTAAAACTCTCGCCGCTCAGCAAATGCTGCTGATGGCAGCGCGCGCGAACCCGCTCATCTCCATCCTGGAAAGAGGTGATTCCTATCAGCCATTAGTGGAGCTGATGGGCGGAGAGATGATCGAGATGTCGCTCGACAGCGACCAGACAATCAATCCCTGGGACTTGCCCAGAGGAGAAGGCCAGCCGTCCAACGACCAGATCTCCTTTCTTAAGAACCTCACGCGACACATGCTGGGCGAGAATACGCCGCCCGACCTCGACATCGACTTGCTCGACAGCGTTCTGCTCGAAGCCATCGCCTCAACGTACAAGAGGTGCAGCGCGAAGACCTCAAACCCGATTCCGCTCTTCGGAGATCTGGCCGCGGAACTAGCCCACTGGCAGGATCGGGATCGCAATCAGAAGATCAACGCGATGGCGCAGATGGCTTCGACGAAGCTGCGGGCCTGGGTTGACGAGGGACCTTACGCGCGACTCTTTGACAGGCCGACCACGGTCCAACTGAACAATCCTTGGCTCTACTTCAATGTCGAGAAATTGAAAGACGATCCGCGCCTCGAACGGGCCATGAGTCTCTTGATCGCTCACACGGCCACGTACCGCGCATCGGGGATGACCGGTCAGCCGAGCATCGTCCTGCTCGACGAATGCTGGGCGCTCCTGGAGTCGCGGATCCTCGCAGGCGTCGTCGTGCAGCTCTTCCGCACAGCCCGCAAACGCAATGCTAGCGTCTGGGGGATCAGCCAGACTCCCGAAGATTTTGTCGGCACGCCCGACAAGCCCAATGAGCATGGCGCCGGAATCGTGAAGAATGCGACCACAAAGATCATTGGCAAACAGCCTGGCGATATGACTGCTCTGCGCGAGCATGTCCACTTGAACGAGACGGCGCTGAATCAAATCAAGACCTTCGCTCACCCGAAGAAGGGTCATAGCGCAGAGTTCCTGATTGCGATTGGGGAGAAGGCGGAGTCGACGCACGCAATCCGGATTGTTCCCAGCCCCGTGGACTATTGGATCACTACGACATACGCACGTGAACGAGTATTTCGCAAATGGTGGTTGCACCAGCATCAATCACTGCCGTTGATCCAAGCCTACGAAGAACTTGCCACCCAATACCCGAGGGGGCTGGCGGATCTGGCGCCTTTGCCGGTCGAGCTTTCCGGAGAGATGCAGGAGGCGATGAGCCAGTGATTGAACATACCCAACCTGAGATGAAGCTACTCCTGAATGGAGAGCCGTATACGGACGATCGAGGATGCGGCCGAAAGCGGGGTACGAAGATTCGCTGGAAGAGGAGAGTGCTCATTGTTGTTCTCCTGATCGAGACGTGCTTTGCCCTGCCCAAGCTTGCTCAAGGGCAATTCCTTAGCGTGTTCGACGCGATTTTCAGCTCGATTCAGAACGACATCGGCAGCTCTCTCAAGACCATCAACCAGATTGCCCAACAGATGCAGAAGCTCTATCAAACAACGGTTGCGCCGCTGGCGGCAATCAACCAGGCCCGAGGCTTCGTTGCAAATTCGATCAACACTTATCGCGGGCAGATGAATCAGGTGTTCAACACGCCGTTCACAAGCGCCGTGACTCCGGGGCCGCAACAGTTCGAAAGCATCCTGCATAGCCGCCTGTCGACAGAAATTCCCGCATTGCAGACGAGCTTCACTTCGAATTACGGCGCTATCCCGCAGCTAAACACCGCTTCGCCACAAGACCGCGTGATGATGGACGTGGACGACGCGCTAGGGCAGGAGAATCTCAAAACAACCTTGATCGCCGATCAGGGCGCGGATGTCATTCTTCAAACCGCCAATCAAATGGAAAACCAGGTTGCAGTGAGCACACCCGGTTCGAATCCGTTCCTGACCGCCCAGGCGCAGGTCGCCAATCTCCGCTGCCAGGCGTACATGCAGAAGATGCTTGCGGCGGAGTTGCGTCAGGAGGCAGGCCGCATTGCGCACGACAACGTTCTTGTGAAACGCAGAACAGCCGCGACCGGTGGAATAAACGGTTTGATTACCGGAGCCCTGACCGCGCGATAAGGAGCTTTCGATGACCGATCCCAAGAAAAACCCGAACAAGCGTCGCAGGTCATTTTTCTGGCGCCGCAGGCCCCAACTCCCGCTGGAACCGCCGAAGCCCGCGCCCTTAGAGGATGGGTCGAGCGCGGTTCAACCCTGGTACCGGCCCACTCTGCTGAAGGTGTCTGTCGTCGTGCTTGGAGTCCTCGCAATCCTGCCAACCCACGCGAATGGGCAGTTTGGGATCGACACGGCCGCGATCCTGGCGGCGCTATCCAAGATGCAGTCGCTCATGAATACCTATATTGCCGCACCCCTGAGGACAATCAACCAGTACGAGCAAAGCACGGCGAAGTATGAGCAAGAGGTCATGTACCCGCTTACCGCGATCAATCAGGCAAAAACTTCGGTGATTCAGTTTGAGAACCAGTTCAACCAGGTCAGCGGGATGTTCCGTGTCAACGTATCGAGCGCTACTCTGCCGCAGTCGCAGAATCTCGAAGCTCTCCTGCTCTCGCGCAATGCTGGCAACGTGCCGACAATATCCGGCCAGTTTCAGAACGTGTATGGGGTTGTGATGCCGCAGAACGCTGC
>CAVUYH010000002.1:0-177384 GCA_963745685.1 uncultured Acidobacteriaceae bacterium
TGGACGCGGAAGGAATCGAACCTTCAACCTGTCGGTTAAGAGCCGAATGCTCTGCCAGTTGAGCTACGCGTCCAAGCCTGGAAATAATCGCGCTGCGAGGGATTTGCGCACGATTTGAGCGGGACAAGAATTAACCCGCACCTCTGAAAATATAGCACATCCCAAGCCGGAATCCAAAGCTGCCGGGGTCCAAATTGAGCTGCATTTTCAGTGCAGTTCTCGTGATCCTAATCCTGCATCTCTGCGTCTATCCTGCCTCTATCTTTTCCCGCTCCGCCATAGTGCTTCCAGTACGTCCCGCCCACCAGGCGACAAGCAACGGCGCCAGAAACGCGCTGACAATTACACTGGCCGCCACAAGCACAGTCGCCGGGCCGGCGGCGGCTCTATATTTGGGATCGGCCGCAGCCACTAGCGCGGGCACCACAGCAGCGTTCCCTGCGGTTGATGAGGCACCGATGCCCGCGATGCCCGTGCCGCCCGTCAGCCGATCAGCCACAAATAGTAACGCTCCAGAGACAACGATGACGGCAACTCCCAGCGCGATGCCGAGCAGGCCCGCCTGCCAGATGAGCTTCAGGTTGAGCGTCGCACCCAGTCCAAAAGCAAAAAAGGGAATGATGGCCGGGGCGGCTTTGCCCAGCAGAATCCGAAACTCATCGTCGAGATTCCCCAGCGCCATTCCAATAAACAGCGGCAGGATGGCTCCCACCAGCGTCTGCCATGGAAAGCTCGAAAGCCCGGCGACCCCGAGCGTAACCATCGTAAAGAAAGGCCCCGACTCCAGCGCCATCATGCAATAAGCGCCGGCGTCCTCCGGGCGGCCATACTGTTCCATCAAGGCAACGTAAAGTCCGCCATTTGTATCGTTGAATGCCGCCACCACGGCGAGCGTAGAAATTCCCGCCAGCCAACCGCTCTGGATCGGAAGCACTCCGATGGTGTGGCCAAGCGCGTAGCCAATGACGATGCCAACGCCCACCTTTACCAACATCATCACGCCGCCGCGTTTCAACATGCGTGGCAGCGCGCGTACAGATATCGTGCTTCCCAGGCAAATAAAGAACACAGCGATCAGCGGAATTGCGCCGGTAAACAATGCTCCTGTAAACGAGCCGAACACTTGCGCCGTGTTCGGCGCAAACGTGGAGATCAGCGACCCCAAAGCGAGCGGAACCACCATCATCCCGCCGGGAATCTTTTCAATCGTTTGTTTGAGCTTAATGTCCGGCTCCCAATCGCGGAAATGCGATTTCCTGAGAAATTGAACTTCCGTCGAAGTGTATCAGCGCACACGGCTCCAGTGTCTCCAAAAGGCCGCCGGTAACATCCGGATTCCAGATTGGCGATTGTGAATGAGGCCGCCCCTTCCAACGCGGGATGCGCGAGAGAGGCGGCCGTCAATTTCAATCCTGCTGGCTCACGGCAAACGCTCCAGCGAGTTCCTCTTCCTGTTCTGACAGCAGCCGGACAACGTGATTCACAATGATCAGGTCTTCCGCCGGAGGAATCACGCGAACCATAACCGGCGACCCTTCCGCCGAAATCATCGCAGCGCCGCGGACGTTATTCCGTGCCGGATCGATCACAATACCAAGCGCGCTCAGTCCGGCGCAGATCTGCGCGCGAACGGCGATATCGTTTTCGCCGATGCCGCCCGTGAACACGAGCATGTCCAGCCCACCCAACTCCGCATAAAAACTGCCAGCCCAGCTTGCCACGGTGCGGGCAAATTTGTCCACGGCCAACCGAGCCTTATTATTACCTGCGTCGATCGCGTTGCGCAGGTCGCGCATGTCGTTCGAGAGTTCGCTCATGCCCAGCAGGCCGGCCTTCTTGCTGACAGCGGCCTCCAGAATGTCGGCGGCCTCGGCCACGCTCTTCGCCTTGTCGCCAATCTTGCGCAGCATAAACAGCAGCACTCCGGGATCGATATCGCCGGTGCGCGTGCCGCTGATAATCCCGCCAGTTGGCGTCAGGCCCATCGACGTGTCAACGCACTTGCCGTCGAGCACTGCGGAAATAGACGCGCCGTTGCCCAAGTGAGCCACAATTAACCTCTTGGGAACATAAGGCTGTAACTGGTGAACAATTGACTCATACGAAATGCCATGGAATCCGATCCGCCGCACGCCCATCGCAGAGTACTCGGCGGGCAGTGGCAAATGGGTAGACACTTCCGGCATCGTGCGATGAAAGTACGAATCGGAGCAGGCAAAGCTCGGAGCATCAGGGAACAGCTCCAGCGCCTGCCGCATAATGTATGCGCCAATGGGCGTGTGGAGAGGCGCAAAATCCTTGTAGCGCTCCATCTCGTCGATCATTTCCGGCGTCACACGCTGGTTAATCTGCAATGTTGGCGCGCCGCAAACCATGCGGTGTCCAATTGCGCTTGGACGAGGGAAGTCGCCGGAGTGCAGCAGGTCGGCAACAAGCTTGAACGCGACTGACCGGTTGGGCAGCGCCGGTGACTGATCAAGCAGCTTCTTGCCGCTCGCGTCCTTGATCCAGAACTTTCCTTGCTCGGTGCCGATTCCGTCGACCGCACCTTCATAGAGCCTGCAAGGCTCCGCGCCGCCTGCATCGTAGATTGCAAACTTGATGGAAGAAGAACCGCTGTTCAAAACCAATACGGACAATGAAGACATGAAATAAAATCCTCTTCTGTTCTTTGCTATGGCTGATTCAATCAGCCGGTTCTCATTTAGTCGCGTCCTTGTATATCGGAATACGTTTGAAGCAATTCACGCGCCGCGCGAAACGACGTAATACGCCCTTCGAGCACTTCCTTTTCCAGCAGATCCTTGCGTTTCTTGATTGCCGGATGAGCCTCAAACCTCTGCCGCAAGCTCTCGCGGATAATCTCATGCATCCACTTCTGCGTTTGATTCTTTCTGGCCAGCGCGAACCAGCCATTCGCATTCGTCATCGCCAAATACTCGGTCACGCACTGCCAAAGCTCCGGGATGCCTTTACCTGTTTGCGCCGAGCAGGTAAGCGCGCGCGGTGTCCATCCCGACTGCGCTGCCGGCAGATAATGCATTGCATTCTGCGCCTCAGAACGCGCCTTTTCCGCAGCGCGCACATTCGCGCCATCGGCCTTGTTGATCGCCACCACGTCGGCCAGCTCCATCACGCCGCGCTTCATGCCCTGCAACTCATCACCGGCTCCGGCAAGTGCAATCAACAGGAAAAAATCCACCATGTCATATACGGCAGTCTCCGACTGGCCCACGCCCACCGTTTCAACCAGGATGTTTTCGTAGCCGGCCGCTTCACACAGCAGCATGGTTTCGCGCGTGCGCTGTGCGACTCCGCCCAACGTTCCGCGCGAGGGCGACGGACGAACGAAAGCCATGTCGCTCGCGGAAAGGGAACTCATCCGCGTTTTGTCGCCGAGAATGCTGCCGCCTGAAATTCTGCTGCTTGGATCGATTGCCAGAACCGCAACCTTCTTTCCGAAGTTGCTGATCAGGTAGCTGCCCAGTACTTCAATCACGCTGCTCTTGCCCGAGCCCGGAACGCCGGTAATACCAACGCGTATCGAGTTGCCGCTATGCGTCAGGCATTCTTCCACAATCTGCTCGGCCATCGCGCGATCTGCCTCACGCGAGCTCTCGATCAGCGTGATGGCCCGTGCCAGAATCGTGCGGTCACTGCCAAGAATGCCGTCGACATATTGCGTCAGCGAAAGAAGGCGACGGCGGCTGCTCGCGCGATGCACAGGTTCCGGCGGCGGCTCAGGCGGCAAGCAGCCGGGCAGTACATGTAACGCACTCTCCTTCACAGCCATAAAGGAAAAACCTCAAATCAATGCGCAACTTCAAGCCGGCAGGCTGTCAGGATCTCCACGATCCGCTGCGCTGCCACGGGAATCACAGTTCCGGGTCCGTAAATGCCGACCACACCGGCGTTGAACAAGAACTCATAGTCCTGCGGCGGAATCACGCCGCCCACAACAACAAGAATGTCGCCGCGATTCACTCGCTTCAGCTCGTCGATCAGTTGCGGAACAAGTGTCTTGTGACCCGCAGCCAGCGACGACACGCCCACAACGTGCACATCGTTTTCCGCAGCATGTCGCGCAACCTCGCGCGGTGTCTGGAATAGCGGGCCGATGTCCACGTCGAAGCCGATATCGGCAAAGGCTGTGGCAATCACCTTTGCGCCGCGGTCGTGTCCATCCTGCCCCATCTTGGCCACCAGAATTCGCGGACGCCGTCCCTCCGCTTCCTCGAACTCCTTCACCATCTCCACGGCTTTCCTGAATTCCGTAGCCTGGCCGCTTGCTGCCGAGTACACTCCCGCAATCGTGCGTGTGGTGGCTTGATAGCGGCCCCACACTTTCTCAATCGCGCTTGAAATCTCGCCGAGTGTGGCCCGCTTGCGAGCCGCATCAACAGCGCACTCCAGCAGGTCGCCTTCCCCCGTCGCAGCGCAATGTTCAATCTTTTCCAGCGACTGCCGCACCGCATCCGCATCGCGATCGCGCTTGAGCTGAGCCAGTCGCGCCACCTGCGACTCGCGCACGGCATCGTTGTCAATGTCGAGAACCGGAATCAGCGGCTCTTCGGTCGACGGGTAAGCGTTGAGACCCACAATCATGTCTTCGCCGGAATCGATGCGGGCCTGGCGACGCGCCGCCGCCTCTTCAATACGCATTTTGGGAACGCCGGTTTCAATGGCCTTCGCCATGCCGCCCAACTCTTCCACTTCCTCGATCAGGTCCCACGCGGTGTGCATCAACTCGTGCGTCAACCGCTCCACATAATACGAGCCGCCCCATGGATCGACGACGCGCGTGATGTCGGTTTCTTCCTGCAGGTAAATCTGCGTATTTCGCGCAATGCGCGCCGAGAAATCCGTAGGCAGCGCCAGCGCTTCGTCCAGCGCATTCGTGTGCAGCGATTGCGTGTGTCCCAGCGCCGCGGCCAGCGCTTCAACGCATGTGCGCACCACGTTGTTGAACGGATCCTGCGCCGTCAAACTCCATCCCGAAGTTTGCGAGTGCGTACGCAGCGCGAGCGATTTCGGATTCTTCGGATTGAACCTCTTAACCAGCTTCGCCCACAACATGCGAGCTGCCCGCATCTTGGCAATCTCCATAAAGTGGTTCATGCCAATGCCCCAGAAGAACGAAATGCGCGGTGCAAAACTGTCTACGTCGAGGCCCGCCTTAACGCCGGTGCGCAGATATTCCAGCCCGTCGGCCAGCGTATAGGCCAGCTCGATGTCCGCCGTCGCACCGGCCTCCTGCATGTGGTATCCGCTCACGCTGATGCAGTTGAACCGCGGCATGTGCGCCGCGCAGTAGCGGAAGATGTCGCCAACAATGCGCATCGACCCCTCCGGTGGATAGATGTACGTGTTGCGGACCATGAACTCTTTCAGAATGTCGTTCTGGATTGTTCCGCTCAGCTTTTCCGGCGCAACTCCCTGTTCCTCAGCGGCAACAATGTAGAACGCCATGATGGGCAGCACCGCGCCGTTCATCGTCATCGAAACCGACATCTGATCCAGTGGAATCTGATCGAAGAGGATCTTCATGTCGAGAATTGAATCGATCGCCACACCGGCTTTGCCCACGTCTCCGGCCACACGCTCATGGTCTGAATCGTACCCGCGATGTGTCGCCAGATCGAACGCCACCGAAAGTCCTTTTTGCCCGGCGGCAAGGTTGCGGCGGTAAAACGCATTCGACTCCTCCGCGGTGGAGAAGCCTGCATACTGCCTGATCGTCCACGGCTTCATCACGTACATGGTGCTGTACGGCCCACGCAAATAAGGCGGAATGCCCGCGGCATAATTCAGGTGCTCCAGTCCCTCAAGGTCTTCCTGCGTGTAAAAGCGCCTGATGGCGATGTGCTCCGGTGAAAGCCACTCCTCTGTCACCTGCGCCTGAACTTGCTCCGCGGCGGGTTCGTAAGCGATCTTTGAAAAATCTGGGCGCATTTCTAAACCTTCATCCCCAATCGCTGCTGCCAACTTGTAAGCACTTCAACAGGATTGCTGCGGATGTGAATGAAATCAGCTACGCCCGCGGCACGTAATTGCTCCGCAGACTCAGGATTCCCGGCAACGAGAACGGGAATCTCGCGGCCGACTTTCCTCAGCTTCGATATCAATGCAGCAGCCGTTTCAAGGTACTCCGCATTGGAACTGCACAGCACAATCAGATCCCCATCAACAGCGGCGATCTCATCCACGCTGTCCAGGCGCTGAGTAGCAACCTCAAACCCGGCACACGCAAAAAAGTTCGACGCGAAGGTGGATCGCGCAGCGCGCATCTTCACATCGCCAAACTGGGCCAGCAGAACTCTCGGACTCCTGCCCGTTTCTACCGCATGCCTCTCAGTGCGCAAGCGTAGTTGCTCGTAGCTTGCAGCACCGCGCTTGCCCGCATACCAATGCGATTCATCAATCCGCCCCAATGCTTTTTCATCAGCGTTCGCATACTGGTTCGTTCCGGTAAACACGCGCTGTCTTGACTCGACCGCCTTCTCGCGCGCTTTCCCTGAATCTTCAAGCGCTCTGTCCAGCATTCCCGCGGCACGCGCCTTTCGATAGCCGCCCGCAGTCTCAATATGTTGCATCGTCTTCCACGCTTCACATGCAATGGAATCAGTGATTGCTTCAAGATAGTAAGAACCTGCACCGGGGTCCGCCACATGTGCCAGCAGCGCTTCATGCTTCAGCATGATCTGCGTATTGCGTGCCAGCCTGCGGCTATCCTCGTCCGGCGTTTTGTAGCATGCATCGAAGGCGGCAACGCAAACCGAATCCACTCCGCCAAGCACAGCCGACATGGCTTCCGTTGTTGCCCGCAGCACGTTCACGTACGGATCGTAGATTGTCTTGTTCCACAGCGAAGTGCGCGCGTTCATGCGCGCTCTTGCAGCTTCGCGGCTGCCGCCAAAACTTTCAACGGCCTTCGCCCACAACATGCGGAAAGCCCGGAACTTTGCGATCTGGAAAAAGTAGCTCGCACCGACTGAGAAGGAAAAGCCAATGGATCCCGCCGCCCGATCGATCTCAATTCCACGCGCGTCCATCTCCGCTAGAAAATCGATCCCCGCCGCAAGAGTGAATGCCACTTCCTGTACGGCGTTCGCGCCGGCCTCTTCCAGATGCTCACCGTGAATGGTGAACGGCATCAACGCCGGAGGCGCATTTCGAATCGTCGTCGCAGCAAACTCCGGGTTTGCCAGCGGATTCAAACCAATTGAAATCTGATTTGAATCGGGCCTACCCTTCAGCCGCTCCATCAGCAGGCCCACGAGCACATCATCGCCATTTTCAAAATGCAGCGGCGCGGTTTGCAAATTCACCAGCAGCATGCCCAGATCGGATGAGTTCCGAATCATCACGCGAGAAAATGAAATTTCTTCCGCTCCAGCGGCAAGCGCATTCTGCGCATCGCGATTGGCCTCTTCCGGCTCCGCTGCTTCAATCTCTTCGCGAATGCGCCATTCGCCATTCGCGCGTGTGCTCCTCAAATAAGGAAAACTGCCCGGCGCCTGATCGATATTCAGGCTCGCTATGTCTTCTCGCCTGTAGTAGGGCTTTACTACGATCCCTTCCGGCGATTGCCAGATAAGCTTCTTCGCGTAGTCCGCGCCCTTCAAGTCCTTGTGGATGACGTCTTCCCACGTCTCTGTGCTAACTGGCGGAAATTCATCGAGGAGATGTTCAGCTTCCATTGCTCTTCACTTGCTTTCCGGGTCTTCAACAATTTCAATCAGGAACCCGAACGGATTCTCAGTTCTCGATTTCGGATATACAAAAAATACAGTGGTGCCTCGCGAGCCCTTTCGCGGCGCCTGGTCGATAATCCGAAAGCCGTTCGCCTTCATCGCATCGAACGCCTGCTTCGCGCTCTCCACGCGAAACGCCACATGCGCAAAACCGCCGCGTCCGCCGTTCCTTTCAATCAGTTTCTGTACAGGCGAATCCGCGTTCAACGGCTCCAGCAGTTGAATCAGGTTCGGCCCGTCCCCAATCTGCAGCAATGCCTCGCGCACTTGATCGTTGCCAAGGACTTCTTCGCGATGAAGCTCGCGGAATCCGAGCATCTCGTACGCCTTCACCTGGCCATCAAGCTCACCCTGCTTCACCGCAATCGCAACATGATCCACAAACTTGATTCCCGGTACTTCTTTCAGCTCTTCCTGAATGCCGCTCACCTGGCTCGCCTTTCCAATAACCACCGACGTCTTTCGTGCGCCTCTACTCCAGCTCAACCAACAGCTGGTGCAGTTTCACCGGGTCGCCTGCCTTCACGTTTACGATCTTCACTTTTCCTGCGTGATGCGCCGTGATGCTGGTCTCCATCTTCATCGCCTCGAGCACCAGGATCAGGTCGCCGGCTTTCAGCTGTTGTCCTGGAGTCACATTCACGCGGATCACCAGCCCGTTAACCGGACTCTGATACACCTTCTCGTCGGCGGAGTGTGTCTGTGCGACACGCGATGGCGCGTAGGCTCCCGGCGGCAACGGCTGCTGCGTGCTTGCGGAATTAAGCCCATCATCAGGCAGGTCCTCGCCCGCTTCTTCGTCCAGCACTTCAACGTCAGCCGCGTATGTTTTGCCGTCGATCGTTATCTGAAGTTTCAAGATTCCGGTTCCTTTCCTTCTCGCTCATCTCGTGTTCGTCAGATGCTTCACCGGCAGGTTGTGCGACGACTGCACCAGAACCCGCCCCTGCCGCGACCACCGGCTCAACGCCTCACGCGACGAATGCAATTGCTCAATGCCGCGAATGCGCAGTCGTTTGCCCACAAACACAGCGGCCGCCGCAGTAATCGCCGCCAGGATTTCACCTGGAATTGGCGCCTCTTCCAGTGCAGTGGCAAGGCATGACGAAGTTGTGTTCATGGTTGGCATGCGCGCTTCCTCTTTACAGCGGGATAAGTCCGTGCTTCTTCTGTGGACGCAGCTCCCGCTTGGCGTGCAGCGCTTCAAGTGCCGCGGCCAGGTACTTCCTCGTGTCAGCCGGTTCAATCACGTCGTCCACCAGTCGCCGTCCCGCCGCAACATATGGATTCGAGAACGTCTCGCGATACTCACTCACCAACTCATCGCGGCGTGACACTTTGTCTTCGGCAGTGTCGATTTCGCGCCGGAAGACAATTTCCGCGGCGCCTTCCGCGCCCATCACGGCAATCTCAGCCATGGGCCAGGCCACTACGCGATCCGCGCCCAAGCCCCTGGAGCACATGGCAATGTATGCGCCGCCATACGCCTTGCGCAGCACCACCGTGAGCTTCGGAACAGTCGAAGCAGAGTAAGCAAACAGCAACTTCGCTCCGTGGCGAATAATGCCGCCGCGCTCCTGCTCCACACCTGGCAAAAACCCCGGCACATCCACAAACGTCAGCAAGGGAATATTGAATGCGTTGCAGAAGCGCACGAACCGCGCCGCTTTGTCTGAAGCGTTAATGTCCAAAGCCCCAGCAAGCACGCATGGCTGATTAGCAACAATCCCAACCGTCCTGCCCTGCAGTCGTCCAAAGCCGATAACGATGTTCTCAGCAAAGCCCGGCTGAATTTCGAAGAAGTCCTGGTTATCCAGAACGCGAACGATCATCGCGCGAATGTCGTATGCAATCTTTGGATCCACCGGGATTACATCGTTCATCCCCGAATCGGATTTGATGCGCGACGTAAATGGCAACCGCGGCGGGTCTTCAAGATTGTTCGAAGGCAGAAAACTAAGCAGCCTGCGGCAAAGCTGCATAGCCTCCTCATCGTCCTTCGCAATCAGATGAACCACGCCGGAGTTGTTCATCTGCGATTGCGGTCCGCCCAGTTCTTCGGCGCTTACAACTTCGCCTGTCACCTGCTTGATGACCTGCGGCCCGGTAATAAACATCCGGCCCTGCTGTGTCTGGATAATGAAGTCGGTCAGCGCCGGGCTGTATGCCGCGCCTCCAGCGCACGGCCCGCAAATCAGCGAAATCTGCGGAACAGTCCCCGAGAGCATCACGTTGTTGTAGAAAACATTCGCATAGCCGGCCAGGCTGTCGATGCCCTCCTGCACGCGCGCGCCGCCGGAGTCATTGATGAAGACAAACGGGCTCCCCGTCTTCAGCGACATGCCCATCATCTCGGCAACCTTGTTACTGTGGGTCTCGCCTGCTGCTCCGCCCGCAACCGTAAAGTCCTGGCTTGCCAGGTGCACCAGGCGGCCATCGATAGTAGCGCAACCGGTCACCACGCCGTCGGCGGGTAGGTCCTTGTCGGCCATCCCGAAATAAGTAGCACGATGGCGGGCAAACATTCCGATCTCGTCAAAGCTGTCGCGGTCCACGAGTTTTGTCACTCGCTCGCGCGCTGTCAGCTTGCCGGATTGGTGCTGCTTGGCAATGCGATCTTTGCCGCCGCCGAGTTCCAGTTCCGCTCGCCTTGCGCGCAGTTCGGCAACTTTCTCGGCCATGGTCGTTTTTTTTGAGTTCACAGCCTGTGTCGCCATCCACTCATTTCCTAACGCATTGAATTCTGAGGGGTTCTGGCTCTCATCATCGGGATAGGGCATTTCGATATACCCCCTCAACGATCGAATTGTACTGCCCATAAAACCCCGCCGGATGTGATCAGATGCACGCAAGCAAGGGAGCTATGTCACCACAAAATAAAGGAGTTTTTCCCCATTCTGAGGATCCCGCGACTCAACGCGCCAGCCGCACCTGAGTCAACGACTATGTCGCAGCGTGTGCTAGGGTAATCGTCGTACGCTCAGCACGGGCACATACATTGAAGCGACTCATTCTTACGATCACTTCCAGAACAGCCGTAGCCGCAACAGCCGTAGCTGTGCTTCTGTTCTGCCCGGTGTTGTTCAGCCAGGTGGCCGCTGGCGGCGGAGGAGAGCCGCGGCCGGATCAGTTCTTTCAAACTGCGCCAGAGTTCGCCACGGGCTTGTTCCAGCCCGGTAAGCACTTGACCGCGCATCAGCGCAGCGAGCGGGACGCGGCCTGGCGGGCAGAGATCCGTAAGCAGCTCTATATTCCGGATAAGCTGCCTCCGCTCAACGCGCACGTATATTCCACGTTCTCGCCCATGCGCGGTGTCTTAGCTGATCGCGTGAGCTATGCCACAGCCGACGGCATGCTGGTGCCGGCTATCGTTTACAGGCCCGACCCGAAAACCACACATTGGCGCGGCAAGCTTCCGGGTATTGTGGTGGTCAATGGGCACGGCGGCGACAAGTTCAGCTGGTACGCCTTCTATAGCGGAATGCTTTTTGCGCGTGCCGGAGCCGTCGCGGTAACCTACGACCCCATCGGAGAAGGAGAGCGAAACAGCCGGCACCTGAGCATGGCGTCCCCTGCTGCGCATGACAAGGCCGTCGATACACCGCACTGGGGTCAACGGTTGGCGGGACTCATGCAAGTCGATGTGATGCAAGCGGTCGGCTATCTCCGCTCGCTCCCCGAGGTAGATCCCGCAAGAATCGGCACCGTGGGGTATTCAATGGGCGCATTTATCACCGGCATCACAGGAGCCGCGGATACCCGCATCCATGCGGTTCTGCTCAGCGGTGGCGGCACCTTCGACGGACCTCATGCTCATTACGACATGGGTAGACTACCCTGCCAGGCGCCACCATGGAGAGCCCTGGGCGTTCTTGGCGATCGCGCCGCCATTCTCTATGCCTTGAACGCCGATCGCGGTCCCATGTTCCTTATGAACGGCGACCAGGACTCGGTTGTTTACGTTACCGAGTATTCGGCCCAGTGGTTCGATGATGTGCGCAACCGCGCCGCCGAACTTCGTGGCACACGCGAGGGCCTGTTCACTGCCATTCGGTATCCCGGTATCAGTCACCGGACCAGCTGGGTCGATCTCGACGGAATGCTCTGGCTCAATCACCAGCTTCACTTCGCGTTGTGGAACGATTCCTCGATCCGCGCCGCCGGTACGACGCACATTTCCAGTTGGATCGCCGCGAATCATGTAGCAATATCACCCAACTATCTGCGCGAAGATCGCGAAGGCGGGCTGGACGCCGTTGGTACAGGCTTTCCCGGCATTGCCAGGAACGATCTGATGGTATTTCCTCCCGACGAGTGGAAAGCGAACCAGGACCGCCTCACCTACGAGGCATGGGCCCAACAGACGCGAAAGGCTGAGGGAGCTTCGGCGAACTGATGATCCACCTTCGCGACAGATCAAAATTGATTGCATCCTTGACCACAGCGGCGAAACGTCATTTTCCGTCAATATTGATATACTTCTCAAGTTGGCTCTAACGAGCGGGAGTAGTTCAGTGGCAGAACGTCAGCTTCCCAAGCTGAATGTCGCCGGTTCGATCCCGGTCTCCCGCTCCATTGATTGCCTCGGCGCCCTTACTTCAGTTCCTGAATCCGCACAATCAGACACGTGATCGACTTGTCTCCCGCAATCAGAAACTGGTGCGGAACCCCGGCCGGAATGTGAGCGAAATCCCCCTGGCGCAGCTCTTGCCGTCGGCCGTCTTGAATCGAACTGCCCCGCATCTCACCCGCTCCAGCCGCGCGCGCGCGAGTGACTGTTCCGCCCGTCACCAACGTGGCCGCGCCCGCAAGCACATGAAAAAAGCAGGTGTAGTCATGATGCACTTCCGCATCGCCCGTGCGGCCCTGGAATGACAGCACAGCGGAGTAGTTCTGATGTCCTTTGATGGTCTCGCTGGCTGAGCCTTCGCCATACCTCGCCATCTTGCGCAAATAGGCAGCCCGCTCCAGCAGCACCGCAGGCGGCCAGTGATTCACGGGGGACCGGTCTTTGACGCGCGGCGCAATCTCATCGAGATTCATATCACTCAAAATCTTCTTCGCAGTATCGTCCATGCGTCCTCCTCGCCACTCCGCGATTGCCACGCTACTCAAGCCCGGCAAGCTTGCGCGCCCTTTCAAACACGCTCAGGAACATCGGCCGCGTCAGCTTTCCAGTATTCGTGTTTTGCAGCGAGGGATGATAGCTGGAAATCACGGTCAACCCGTCAGGCAGCTTGTACTCCGCCCCATGCGCAAACACAAAACCCGAGCGCGACGTCAATCTTCCCGCTCTCATTTCGAACGCCAGCAAGCCGTCGAATGCAATGCGTCCCAGGCAAACAACCACTCGCAACTCCTTCAGCAGCGCCATCTCTTCATCCAGCCAGTGCGCGCATTGCCGCTGCTCTTCGGGCGAGGGCTTGTTTCCCGGTGGCGCGCAACGCACCACGGCGCTGATCCACATGCCATCGAGCTTCATGCCGTCCTCGCGCGAAACTGAATTCGGCTGCGACGCAAACCCCGCCTCATGCAGCACCGGGTAAAGAAAATCGCCGGAGCCGTCACCGGTAAACATCCGGCCGGTGCGGTTTGACCCATGTGCGCCGGGAGCCAGACCCAGCGTCAGCACGCGCGCCCATTCATCGCCGAACGACGGCACCGGCCTGCCCCAGTATTCCCAATCGGAATAGGCGCGCCGCCGCACCCGCGCAACCTCCGTGCAGTGCTCGCGCAGCCGCGTGCAGTCGTTGCAGGCAACGATCTTGGCGTTCAATGTCTTTAAAGGAGAAGAGCCCGCCGTCATAACCAGATTTTACGGCGCACAGCGCGGCGGCGTTGCTTTTGCCGAGTCGACACTGCCGCTCACACACACGACCTGCAATTTGCATGTGCCATACTGAAACTGTCTTAATTCCCCTTGGTCGGAGCCGATTTTCATGCCGGGCAAAGCCAATCCGGAATTTCTGCGCCGCGCCATCGGCCTTGCCACTCAAAATGTTCTTGACGGCAAAGGCGGTCCGTTCGGCGCCGTCATTGTGCGCGACGGCAAAATTGTGGGCGAGGGCGCAAACGCGGTCACCACCACCAACGACCCCACCGCGCATGCAGAAGTGAATGCCATCCGCGCCGCTGCGCGCACACTCGGCGCATTCAACCTCACTGGTTGCGACCTCTATACCAGTTGCGAGCCCTGCCCCATGTGTCTGGCCGCGGCGTATTGGGCTCGTATCGACGCAATCTACTACGGCGCCTGCGCTGCTGACGCAGCCAAAGCAGGATTCGACGACGCGTTTCTCTACGATCAGATGCGCAAGGACCACGCCGCGCGCGCCATCCCTTCAAAGCAGATGCTCGACGAAGAAGCCTGGGCAAGCTTCAAAGCGTGGATAGAATCCCCCAATAAGATTGAGTATTAGCCCAACGGTCTCGCTCTATCTCAGTCCGCTTGAGCAGCAGGTTTAGCCGCATCCTTCCGCAACAACCATCCGCACAAGATCAAAAGTACCGCAACCGCCCAGTAGATATAGTGCGCCCAGACGACCGCACGAATCATCACAACCTCAACGGTGATCCAACCAAACAGCACACATCCCTGCAGCGCAATCCACCGTCCATAACGCAATGCCTTCCGCAGCGCCAACGCAAGCACCCAAAAACTCAACAGGCAATTCGCAGTCAGCAGAATGATCCCTGGAATCAGAAAACTACGGAACGGCGAATGTTCAAGCAGGCTCAACGGCATTCGCAACATCGTCCCCGAAGAATCCACGATCAGAGGCGCCGCGCCAATCAGTGAAGTGATTCCAAGGAAAATCAGCGCAGCAATCGCAACCGACCGAATTATCTTCATACTCATCCTCCGCAGTCATCAATGGGCGGGAGAGCACGCCTGCAGATTCGCCACGACAAAGCTGAAAGCGAGAAGCTAGAAGCTAGAAGCTCTAAAACACCACCCGCATCTCCGTCACAAGATTGTGGTCATAGTAGTGGAAGCTTGTAGTCGCAATCTGTTCACCGGCCGCCAGCACAATATAAGAGTGTTCCGGTTTCCAGCTCTTGCGGCGAATGGCCGCAAACGCAGCTGGCGTAACAAAGTTCTGTGTCAGCCCATCAAACGGGCCCGCGTGAAAGAACGCCGTGTTGTTTTCGACGTCGAACCACGTATGTGCCGTCGCATGAAACTGCGCCGTCATATTCCACTCCACTGCACGGCCCTGCAGTTCAATCTTGCCGGTAGGAAGAAACCCTCCCACGTTGCCGATCACCGCAAATCGGCCGAACGCCTTGCCCGCATTGATGTACGTCGCGTAGAACGAGGTTTGCAGCATGTTCTGTTGAATGCGCGGCGCAAACGCGTGATAAAGCACGGCAGACACCGCAAAATTTCCATGCGCAGCATTTCCTGAGACGATGCGGTACTTCACCTGCGTGGACGCATTGCCAAACCCGTCCGGTGCGCCGCTTGAGTGGTTGCGAAAAAACGATGGGGGATTCAAATCGATCTGCAAGCGTCGACCGGCAATCATGCTGAGGCCATGGCCGTTGCCGTAATTCGACACATGATGACCGGCCATTTCGGAGTTTGAGACTGACATGCGTATCGCCTGTCCCAGTTTCGCGTCCGATTGCATCAGCGGCGTCATCCATCCCGGCTGCACTTCCGTCATCGCCGTGTTATGCAAACGGATCTGCTGATAAAAAGAGTCTTGCGCCCATCCGGCAGAGGATGTGCACACAAGAGCAGCCGCTGCCGCCCACACAGAAAATGAAGTCAGAGGTTTCACAGGTTCTCTTGAGTTTCCAACGCTATCCGCTCGCCGGTAAGTGATTCAACGCACACCCGCTCGAATGCCTCGGCAATTCGAGCTATAAACGGCGGGTCCAGGTTCCGGGTCAATTCCGGGGCGCGAAAAAGGCAAAATCATCCTTAATCGCTTTACTTCTCTAAGGAGTTTGACTTAGTGTGTCTGCTATGAAATCAGGGCACGATCAATTCACCTCCAATCCGGATGCGTCAAAGAACGAAATTTCCAGCCAATCCAGTTCCAGTCAGTCCTTGGATCGCCGGCGTTTTCTGCAGTACGCGGCAGGCGTAGGCGCGATGGCCAGTCTCGGTGGAAACGCCTTTGGCCACGCTCAGCAAGATGCCGCCGCGAATGCAGCCCCCAATCAGAAGTCCGCGTCCACTGACACGCTTCTGCCCGACGGCGCCGAGTTTGTCTCATGGGAACAGCCGCTGAAATTTTCCAAGACCTACTACGTCGACAACAATCACGCCAAGGCCGACGATAACGGGCCAGGCGTCAGCGCGCGACCCTTCCGCACCATCAATAAAGCCGCCCAGGTCCTGCAGCCCGGCGAGCGTGTGGTCGTCGCCTCCGGCACTTACCGCGAGTGCGTGCGCCCGGTACGCGGCGGCACAGGTCCCACCCAGATGATCAGTTACGAAGCCGCCCCCGGCGCCAAGGTCATCGTCAAAGGCTCTGAGATCCTGAAAGACGGCTGGCAGCAGGATCCGCCGATGATGGCTCGCTTCGGCAGGGCTCCGGGTGGCCCCCCGATACCCACATGGCGGCACGAGCTCGCCGGCGCCATGTTCCCCGATGCCTACAACCCCTTCGCCCTCGACAGCGTGCCCGGCGCCCGCGAATGGCTTGACACCAAAAATATCGACATGGGCCCGTATTTCCGCCGCCGCGCTTTGGCGTTTGTTGACGGCAAGCCCCTTGAGCCAATGGAGCAGCTCCGTGAGCTCACTAGCGCGCAACTGCCTGGGCCGCCGCCTCCGGGTCAACCCGTTCCTCTTACCGGCCTGCCCCCTCGCACGCGCGGCGGACCCATCATGCAGGAAGTCGGCGGCTCGCCCGATGCCCGCTTCTGGGTTGAAGTCTCCGGCCAGGCGGTTCACGTCCGCATACCCTCCGGCACTCCCACCGAGCACTTGATTGAAGTTACCACCCGCGAGCAGGCCTTTGTCCCCAGCGAAAAGGGTCTTGCCTACATTCGAGTCAAGGGAATCACCTTCCAGCACGCCGGCAACGGTTACCCGGTTCCGCAGCGCGGCCTCGTATCTACCGCCGGCGGCAATCACTGGATCATCGAAGGCAACACCATCGAATGGGCCAACGGTGTCGGGCTCGACATCGCCAACGGCGACTGGAATGCCACGCCTACGCCCCAGGCTGGGACTGGACAAATCGTTCGCGGCAATACCATTCGCTACTGCGGCGTTGAAGGCATCGGCGGCATGGGTACGCAGGACACACTTATCGAGGACAACCTCATTGAGTGGTGCGGCTGGGCCGACGCTGAGCGTGCCTGGGAAGCTGCCGCGGCCAAGTTCCACCGCGCGCAGCACATGCTCTTCCGCCGCAACGTGATCCGCCACATCCGCCATGCCAACGCGCTCTGGTTTGACAGCGGCGACGCCAACTGCCGCATTACCCGCAACGTGTTCGCTGACGTCCTTAGCGTGAGCGCCGCCATACACATGGAGATGAACCTCGAACTGAATCAGATCGACAACAACATCGTTTGGAATGTCCGCAACGCCGAGCCCGGCACTCCTGGCCAGCGCGGATGCGCCGGATCGGGCATTTTCGACAACGCCAGCGATCGCCTCATCATTGCGCAGAATCTGATCGGCCGTTGCGACAACTCCGGCATCTATGCGATCACACGCCCTGACCGCGCCCGCAGCGGAACTGCGCCAGGAAAACAAGATCTACAACAACATCTTCGCCAGTTGCGGCAAGTCAGCCATCGTGTTCCTTAACCCGCACAACGAGGCCGACGGCAATCTCTACGTCTCCATGCCGAGCGGATTTCAGGGTTTCTTCACAGGGGACGCGAAGCAGTACCTCGACCTGGCCGCCTGGCGCGAGGCGCACGGCTGGGACAAGAACAGCGCTGTGGCCGAGATGCGGATAGACTTTGATCCCGACCGCCTGGAGTTGACGATCAGCAGCAGCCAGCCGCTTCCAAAGGTGAACGCCTTCAACCACATCGACATCGATCTGCTAGGCAAGGTCACAGGCGAAACCCGTGCCCCCGGCCCCTTGGCCGACCCCGGAACCAAGCGCGTATGGCAGCTTGACCCCCGCTCAGCGACTTCGGCGGGATAAACGAATGAAGTGAGACGCTGGGTGCCCCATGTCCGGATTTTCGGACATGGGATAGCACACGCTCGATAGTTATCGCTGATTAAGAAATTCGTATTCCGCGCGCTGTGCATCTGGTCCACTGGTGACAGTTTTGTCCAGGTGGATCAGGTCCTCGTCTTTGTCGTAGCGCGGCCACTTCGGCAGCCCCTCGCCATTCGGATCGCCGCTGCGCGCAAAGTTGGTCCAGAAGCGCACCATCAGCTCGCTCAGCTTGCGATCTAACCTAACCCTCGCTCCTTGCGACCGCAATTGCCTTGGCAGTAAGGGATGAAACGAAGGTCAGAAAAGACAACTCTCCATTAGGCTCGCAGTAGTACCCCTCGCGGCCTTCGGTCGAGTTGGACATCAAAAAGCATGCAGCATCGTATAGGCGTTCGCGTACAAGCTTTGTCAATAGAATTTCGTAACGCTTGGCATAGGAAGCTGATTTGAATTCCGGAAAAACCTCGAAGTGGGGCTCGCGTGCTCGAACCGGCCGTAGTGATCCTTTGGCCTCTTGAAGGAGCATCAGATAACCGAGCCACGGACGAGACGAGGGCTTGAATGCTCCCTCCCGGTAAGCTGACCAAATGTCGGTGGCGCTCCCAATCGCCTCTTCGGTGCGATTGTTATAGTTGTTTCCGAACGACCCAACCTGGGACTTGAATTCGATGCCCGCAATGAGCTGACCGTTCGACACTACCAGAAGGTCCCATTTCTTTTCTGGGCGGTACCATCCCGGTAGCTCAACGCACTTCTCGCAGTAGACATGTGCCTTTGGGAGACCGCTTTCGCATAATAGTTCTCGGACCAGGTCAATGAACCCATTCATCTGGGCGCCGCCTGTCACTGCCGACCGTGCTCCCGCATCCTTGCTGCCCGATATCGACCCCTGCTTTTGAGCTTGGGACTCGCGCTTGCTCCAAAACCGCTTCACTGCGTCTCGTAGCCGCCGATCTATCTCAGGGTTCACGCTCATAATGTGTTTTCGGTAATTGTAATTCGATAGCGGCCCTACTGAACAGAAGAGACGTTTCATTGGCGATCCGCTTATGCGCTTCCTCAAAATAATGCCGGTCGATTTCGAATCCAATACTATTTCGGCCCGCACCAGCGGCAGCGATCGTTGTAGTGCCAGTACCAAGGAAAGGGTCAAGGACAGTATCGCCCACAAAGCTGAACATTCGAATCAGTCTGTCCGCGAGTTCAAGGGGATAGGGAGCTGGATGATGCCGCGTCGAGGCTCCGGTTAGCCCTGACCATATTTGTTGAAACCATAGCTTATGGTTTTCGCCGGAAATCACGCTCAGAACTCTCGCCGGAATATCGGGGGTGCGGTAACCACCGGGCTTGCGTTGCATCAGGATGAACTCGACATCGTTTTTGATGACCGAGTTCGGTTCATATGGTTTGCCCAGAAAACTCGATCCGTTTTCAACCTCATAAGCAGCATTTGAGATTTTATGCCAGATGATCGGCGCTAAGTTGTCGAATCCAATTCGGCGGCAGTGTTCTTGGATCGATGCGTGGAGCGGTACAACTGTGTGCCGTCCCTTGTTCTTCCTCCTTGAGAGACACACGTCTCCAACGACGCAGACCAAGCGACCTCCGGGAACTAAAGCCCGAAAGCAGTGCTCCCAAACCTTGTCGAGTTCGGCGAGGAAGAGATCATAGTCCTCGATGTGCCCCATCTGTCCTTCCGAATTGCGGTATTCCTTCAGCGTCCAGTACGGGGGCGAAGTGACCACAAGGTGAACGGAGTTGGGAGTGAGTCCGTTCATTTCCCGCGCGTCACCAGGTACGAGTGTATGCCTCGTAGGGACCTTTCGAACCGCCGTGTCAATTAGTCGAACAAGCGACTCGTCCTTCGCAATTCGGGGAATATCTGTCTGCGGATTAACGAGTGGGTACACCTCGCGGGGGACATACTCCGCGAGATTGCCTCCCATTGACATCACCGAGGTTGGTTCGTCGTAAGTTTCGATTTTCTTTAACGCTAATGCCATGGGTTGATATTCGCGGGTTCAACTCTGATTGTATCGGAATGCGCACCGCCGGCTCGCCATCAAGGAATTTTGCGTTCAATTTCTTGCCGTTTATTGGCGAATTCGCCCCATGCCTGGTGTGAGGCTCACAGTTTCACAAAACGCTTGTACCAGTTTTCGAGGCCTTGGCGTGTGCTTATAGCCGCACATTTTGGGGCTCATTTTTGCTGCGTAATTTAGAAAAGAATCCGCATCTCCGAAATCAGATTGTGGTTGTAAGTGTGAAACCCCGACGTGGCGATCTGCATGCCCTCGGCAAATACGAAGTACGGATGCGTGGGCGCCCAGTCCTTGCGCTTCAACACGTAAAAGCCTCCGGGTGTGATGAAGTTCTGCATCTTGCCATCATGGCTCCCAGCAAAGAAGAACGTCGCATTGTTCTCAACTTCCAGCCAGGCATGAGCGCTCACATGGGCTTGGACCAGGGCATTCCAGGCAATCGTGCGTCCCTGCGTGGCGATTTTGCCGGTCGGCAGCGAGCCGCCGAGCGAGGACTCCACATTGAAGTGGCGAAGTAATCCGATGCCCCCGGCCAGCGTCGGATTCCACACATCCGTAAGCGCTCCGTTATGCGGGCTCGATGCAAACGTGTGACCCAGCAGCGCGGTCGCAATGTAGTTGCCGTGCTCGGCGTTGCCTGAAGCAATACGGAACTTCATCAGCGCGGCCGTATCGCCATAGCCGTCCGCTGCGCTGGAATTGTGCTGGACGTAGCCCGGCGGAAGCCAATCAATTTCGATGCGATTGAAGGCCACGATTCCGCCGCCGCGCCCGTTGCCGTAATTCACGGTCTTCGTGCCCGCGGGCGCGTATTGGTTCGAGAACGCGAACCGGTAGTACTGCGTGAGTCGCGGTTCCGACTCAACAATGGGTGTGGGCCAGGAGGGCTGCAGTGCCGTCATCGCGGCGTTGTGCGAGAAAAAGCGCGGCATGGACGACTGCTGCGCACTGGCCGCACGAGGCTGGCATGCCAATACCAAGAGGATTAGCGGAACAATCGAGAAGCGCTTCACGGGATGAAGCAACTATATCAGCCGTGCAATATACCGTGCGAAGTACCGCGCGCATTACTCCGGTGACGCAAATCACCACATTCGCCGGAGCCCCCGCGCGCATCCATGTAAAATGTAGGTTATTCGCATGATTCAGACTCCTCCAGCGGTCGCCGGCCAGGCCTCCCGCTCAGCACGGGACCCGGAGTCGCGGGCGCAAGGCCCAGGTCCAGATTCAAATCTTGATCCGATCATCCTCGTCGAAGGCCTTCGCAAAACCTACCAGACCAATCGCGGTTCACTCCACCTCTTTGACAACTTGACCCTGCGTGTAGATCCGGGCGAGATGGTCGCCATCGTTGGCCAATCCGGGGCAGGAAAGAGCACTTTTTTACACATTCTGGGCGCGCTTGATGCGCCTTCCGCGGGGACTGTATACTGCGCCTCAACCAATTTGGCCAGTCTTTCCCCTCGCCAGGCGGCGGCTTTCCGCAATCGGGAGATTGGATATGTCTGGCAGTTCCATTATCTGTTGCCGGAGTTTACGGCACAGGAGAACGTGGCATTGCCGCTCATGGCCAGCGGCACCAGCAAACGAGAAGCGCTGGCAATTGCGGCTAACTGGCTGAAGGAAGTGGGGTTGGAGGATCGCGGCACCCACCGGCCAGGCGAGCTCTCCGGCGGCGAGCAGCAGCGGGTTGCGCTGGCTCGGGCGCTGGTCAACCATCCCCGGCTGCTGTTGGCCGACGAACCCACCGGCGATCTGGACGAAACCACCGCCGGAATGGTCTTTAACTTGCTAGAAAATCTCCACCGGAGTCATGGCCTTACTTCGATTCTGGTAACCCATAACCTTGATCTCGCGGCGCGCTGCTCCCGGGCGCTGCGGCTTGAAAGTGGACGGCTTGATCCGATGTCGGTCGGCAAGTAAACGGAAGGGCATCTCCTGCGGGGCGGAAGGAAAAGCACCCAATGGGGTCCAATTTGAGTCTTATAGGTAAGCAACCTGGCGTAGTTAGGATAGCTACTTAGCTCTTCCAGGTTGAAGAGGAGAGGATGGGAGTCTCCAGCAGCTCGAGCGCTGGTGATTCGCCGGGCGGAGGTCGCTCGAGACCATCCGATTTAGCCGTTCGGGGGCATAGTTGCCCATTTCCGTGGTAGCCCTCCGGCGGCGGTGTCAGAGGAAGGGCGCGCGCAGGTTGAGCTGAGGCCGGAAAGCGGGGTCCCCATCGACAGGTCTTCGTCGCAAGGGGTACGCGAGAACCGGACGGCTACTCCGCCGAAAGCCCGGGGAAGCCCCAGGAGGGGGAGGGAGTAGTCATATGTTCGAACGCTATACGGAGAAGGCACGGCGCGTGATCTTCTTCGCGCGATATGAGGCTAGCCAGTTCGGCTCCCCTTATATCGAGACTGAGCACTTGCTGCTTGGCCTGCTGCGCGAGGACAAGGCGTTAACCAACCGCTTTTTGCGCTCCCATGCTTCAGTGGAATCGATCCGCAAACAGATCGAGGCACACACGACCATTCGCGAGAAGGTCTCGACCAGCGTAGACCTGCCACTCTCCAACGAATGCAAGCGGGTCCTCGCCTATGCGGCTGAAGAAGCCGAGCGGCTTGGCCACAAGCATATCGGGACTGAACATCTGCTCCTGGGCCTGTTGCGTGAAGAAAAGTGCTTTGCATCTGAAATTCTGCAGGAACGCGGCTTGAAGCTTGCGCAGATTCGCGAAGAGCTTGCCCGTGTGACGCAGGAAAAGGCTCCGCCCCAGCAGCGGCAGCGCGAGTCGAGCTTGCTGGCCGAGTTCAGCCGCGACCTGACCCAGGCCGCGATGGACGGGCAGCTTGATCCGCTCGTAGGCCGCGACGGCGAGCTGGAGCGCGTAATTCAGATTCTGTGCCGCCGCACCAAGAACAACCCTGTCCTTATTGGCGAGCCTGGCGTTGGCAAAACAGCCATCGTAGAAGGGCTTGCGCAACGTATCGCGGACGGCGAAGTGCCGAGCTTCCTGGCGGATAAACGCGTGCTCGGGCTCGATCTTTCGTTGATCGTGGCTGGCACGAAGTATCGCGGGCAGTTCGAGGAACGCCTGAAGACCATCATGAAGGAATTGATGGAGAACCAGAACTCCATCGTCTTCATCGACGAGCTACACACGCTCGTAGGCGCGGGTTCTGCTGAGGGTTCGCTCGATGCGGCCAACATTCTCAAACCGGCATTGTCGCGCGGCGAGATCCAGTGCATCGGCGCCACCACACCGGGCGAGTATCGCAAGTCCATTGAAAAGGATCGCTCTCTGGAACGTCGTTTCCAGGCCGTGAAGGTGCCGCCGCCAAACGAGGCCGACGCCATCAAGATCATCCACGGCATCAAGGACCGCTATGAGAAGTTCCACGCGGTTAGCTACACCGATGCCGCAATCGAGTTTGCCGTCTCGCACTCGAACCGCTACATTCCTGACAGGTTCCTGCCGGACAAGGCCATCGACTTGATCGACGAAGCTGGTGCGCGCGTCAAGCTTCGCCAGACTTCGCTGCCCGAGGAAATTACCGAGGTGCAGAAGCGGATCAAGTTCATCGTCCACCGCATGGATTCGGCTATCGCCAACCACGAATTCGAAAAGGCGCGGTTCTACTCCGACGAGGAGCGCAAAGAGCGCGAAAACCTGCGCGCCCTGCGTGACAAGTACCACCTCGACGACTCCGCGGCCGGGATTGTGGGCCGCGAAGACATTGAAGACGTCGTAAGCCGCTGGACCGGCGTGCCCGTCACCAGCATCAAGGAAGAAGAGACGCAGAAACTGTTGCGCGTGGAAGAAGAGCTGCACAAGCGCGTCATCTCGCAGGAGAAGGCGATCTCGGCGCTGGCGCGGGCCATTCGCCGCTCGCGTGCGGGTCTCAAGTCTCCGCACCGGCCCATCGGCAGCTTCCTGTTCCTCGGCCCTACCGGCGTAGGCAAAACGGAAATGGCGCGCACGCTGGCGCAGTTCCTGTTCGGATCGGACAAGGCGCTGATCCGCTTCGATATGTCGGAGTTCATGGAGAAGCACTCGGTGTCGAAGCTGATTGGTTCGCCTCCGGGGTACGTGGGCTACGAGGAGGGTGGTCAGCTTACGGAACGCGTCAAGCGCTCGCCGTACTCGGTGGTTTTGCTCGACGAAATCGAAAAGGCGCATCCGGATGTGTTCAACATCCTGTTGCAGGTTTTTGAAGATGGCCAATTGACCGACGGCTTGGGCAATACCGTCGATTTCAAGAACACCATCATCATCATGACCTCCAACATCGGTGCGCGGCACCTGCAGAAGAAGCAGGGCCTCGGCTTCCAGAGCGATCGTGACGACATCGTCAGCGACAAGGTTGAAGAACTGGTGAAGAACGAAGTCAAGAAGACGTTCAACCCCGAGTTCCTCAATCGTCTCGACGAAGTCATTCTGTTCCAGTCGCTGTCTGACGTTGACCTGATCCAGATTGTTGAGCTGATGGTGCAGCAACTGAACGCGAACCTGGCGCAGAAGGCGATCACGATCTCGGTGACAGAGGACGCCAAGAAGTGGATTCTCGACAAGACCCTTGTCGACCGCAGTTACGGCGCTCGTCCGTTGCGCCGCGCACTGCAGCGGTATGTCGAAGATCCATTGTCGGAGGCGCTCATCGCCGGACAAATCACTGACCGGCCGGCGTTCCTCGAGGTTTATCTCGAGAACAACCAGCTCTTCTATCGTCCCGTCAGCTCAGAAGAAGGCGGAAGCGAAGAGAAAGCAGCCGGCATCCTGCTCTTTAGCAACTAAGCTCGACCGCGGTCGAAAGCACAAGCCCTCGGCTAACCAGCCGGGGGCTTAGTTGTCTATCTACCCAGTGTCCTGAGTCTGAAATTCATTCAACATTGAATTGTCATCAGGAGCGTAGTTTGGCCGCATTTTGGCCAAACGGAGTCGAAGGATCTGCGGTTGCTTCTTGCGAGTTGTGCCACAAATTTCAGGGACACCAAATTAGGGGATGATTGGCAGATTCAATCGTTGACTGGTACACTCCGAGCCAAGAGATGAATCGATTTCGACAGCAGCGGGCGTGGTTTTGGATTGCGGCGATAGCTGTTCTTGCTGCGATCGTGTTGCTGATGGTTCCGCATGCCGACTCTGCTCATGCCGGGGGTTGGCTCGCAATACTGCCGATTCTCTTTGTCGGATTTATCTCACCGCTCACTTTGTTTATCTCGGTCGGTTGTCTTGAACCGGTATACATACCTGACGCTCCCCATCTCCCTTCGACCTTCCAGCGGCCTCCGCCCATCCGGCGCGGTTAATTCTTCAAGAATTCGTTCAGCTTCAATGGGCAGTTTCGGCTGCCACTTGTCGCCCATTTGCACTTGAAGCATTGCTCGCCTTTAGGAAGGGTCTCAATGGATCACCAGCTCTTTTACAGCCTAGGCATGTTTGTGGGAATCATTCCGTATCTCGCCATCGTGGTGATTCTGGCTCACTACGTCATCCGCCGCGCAGTTTGGAAGCGCAAACGTAGCCGAGGCATGCCAGGCTTTTGCCCCTCGTCGGCAGCGCTCGGGATGGTTTTTCTGTTGGCCCAGACGTTCTACAGGCCCAGCCTGAAACATGTCACGGAAGCCAGGCAGGTTGTGGACGTTGAGGACGACGATCAGGGCGATCCGGAAAACTCCGCCAGGGAGTTGGCCCGGCAACTGAAACGAATCAGAAGGGGCGAACCGGTTGATTCGCTGATCTTGAGGTTATGAAAGTAGCCTGAAGTGTTCGAAATGAGCCAGCGCGCGCCGACGCTTCAGGCAACGCTGTTTCCCCTCTGCATTTACACTAGTAAACGGAGACAATTGTGCTTCTGGATAAGGCTTTAACCAAGGTTTTCGGCACGTCGAACGAGCGTGCAGTCAAGCGGCTCATGCCCCTCGTGGACCAGATCAACGCTCTGGAGCCCGAGACGCAAAATCTCTCGGATGAGCAGCTTCGCGCGAAGACCGTTGAATTTCGGGCCCGGATTGCGGCCAAACTCGAAGGCATCACTGACGAGGAAGCAAAGGTTGCTGCCGAGAAGGAGGCCCTTGAAGAGCTTCTTCCTGAGGCGTTCGCGGTGGTCCGCGTGGCGGGTTGGCGTGCCGTGCAAATGCGCCATTTCGATGTGCAGTTGATCGGCGCCATGGTGCTGCACCAGGGCAAGATTGCTGAAATGAAGACCGGCGAAGGTAAAACGCTGGTCGCGACCCTCGCCTGCTATTTGAATGCTCTCGCCGGGCACGGTGTTCACGTGGTCACGGTGAACGATTACCTGGCCAAGCGCGATGCCGAGTGGATGGGCAAGATCTACGAGTTCCTCGGACTCACCGTTGGCGTCATTGTTCACGACTTGAGCGACGACGAGCGCCGTGCAGCCTACGCTGCCGACATCACCTACGGCACCAACAATGAGTTCGGCTTCGACTACCTGCGCGACAACATGAAGTTCGAGCTCACGGATTGCGTGCAGCGTGGCCATTACTACGCCATCGTCGATGAAGTTGACTCGATCTTGATCGACGAAGCGCGTACTCCGCTGATCATCTCCGGCCCCACGGACCAGACGACCGACAAATATGCCCGCGCTCGCAAGATCATTCCTCAACTGGTGAAGGGCGAGGAAGTGGAGCACACTGACCACAAGCGCCAAGATGAACTAGGCATCCGGCTCGGCGAGGGCGAGAAGTATTTCAGCGGCGATTACATCGTCGATGAAAAGCAGCGCACCATCGGCGTTACCGACGACGGCTGGGTGACCATCGAAAAGCTGCTCGGGATAGACAACATCGCCGACGCGGAAAACTGGGAACTCAAGCACTACGTCGAAACCGCCATCAAGGCGCACGCACTCTACAAGCGCGATGTCGAGTACGTTGTGAAGGACGGCGAGGTCATCATCGTTGACACCTTCACTGGCCGCCTTATGCCGGGTCGGCGCTGGTCAGACGGATTGCACCAGTCCATCGAAGCCAAGGAAGGCGTCAACATCCGCAAGGAAGACCAGACGCTGGCGACCATTACCTTCCAGAACTATTTCCGCCTGTACAAGAAACTGAGCGGCATGACCGGCACCGCTGAAACTGAAGCAGCCGAATTCGAAAAGATCTACAAGCTTGAAATCGTCGTAATTCCCACGAACAAGCCGATGCGCAGGCTTGAGAATGCTGACATCGTTTTCCGTACGGAGAAGGAAAAGTACACGGCGGTGGCCGAAAACATTGCCGAGCTGCACGAAAAGCAGCAGCCGGTGCTGGTGGGCACTACGTCGATTGAAAAGTCGGAGCGGCTTTCCGGCATCCTGCAGCGCAAGGGCGTTCGCCACGTCGTGCTGAACGCCAAGTTCCACGAGCGCGAAGCGGAAATTGTCGCGCAGGCAGGCCGTTCGGGCATGGTTACGATCGCCACCAACATGGCGGGCCGTGGCACTGACATTCTGCTGGGCGGCAACCCCGACTTTATGACGCGCCAGGAACTGGTGAAAAAGGGACAGGCTCGCGCCATCAGCGTCGCCGAAGGAGCCATCAGTCCCATGGCGCCTGCCGGGTTCCTGCGCTTCTATTACCAGGGCCAGGAGTTTGAAGTCAGCGACGCAGAATGGGCCGAGTGCAATGTCGGCCACGCCGAAGCAGCTAAGCAGGAACACGATGAAGTCATCGCCTCGGGCGGGCTCTTTATTCTCGGCACGGAGCGGCACGAATCGCGGCGTATCGACAATCAGCTTCGCGGACGCGCTGGCCGCCAGGGCGATCCCGGCGAGTCTCGCTTCTATCTCTCGCTTGAAGATGACCTGATGCGCATCTTCGCCAAGCAGTGGGTAAGCACGCTGCTTGAGCGCCTGGGCATGGAAGAGGGCGTGCCCATCGAATCGAAGATGATTTCAAATCGGATTGAAAGCGCGCAAAAAGCGGTTGAAGCGCAAAACTTCGAGTCCCGCAAACATCTGCTCGAGTACGACGACGTGATGAACAAGCAGCGCGAGGCTGTTTATGGTCTGCGTCGCCAACTGCTTGAGAGCGTGGAACAGCGCGAGTTGATCCTTGAAGACTACGTGGGCGGGATTCTCAGCAGCATACTCGATGAAGTTGCTCCTGAAAAGGTTCGCCCGGATCAGTGGAACATCAAGGCCCTTGACCAGAAGCTGATGGACCACTTCGGTCTCAACTTCGCCAATACCGGAATCAAGCCGATGGAGATCAGCCGCCACGAGTTGGGTGAAGAGATCTTTGAAAAGCTCAAGGAGCACTACGAGGCGAAGGAGAAAATCCTGGGCGTTCAAACCATGCGCTACCACGAGCGGATGGTGATGTTGAGTGTGATCGACGGCTTGTGGAAAGAACACCTGCTCTCAATGGATCACTTGAAAGAGGGCATCGGGTTGCGCGGCTATGCGCAACAGGATCCGCTGGTGGCATACAAGCGCGAATCCTACGATATGTTCGAAGCCATGATGCTCAAGTTCCAGGAAGACACGGTGCGGTTCCTGTTCAGGATGCAGATTCTTGGGCCCGACGGGCAGCCCGTGGATTCAGCGCCGCGGCCGAATCGGCCCATTCCCAAGGCTCCGCCGGTGGCGAGTTCCGCAAGGCCATCGACGCCCGATGCTGAGCCGCGCGAGATCGGCATTCCAACCCGCCAGCCCTCCACCACCATCGACGCGCTGGAGAAAGAATTCCACCGTAAGAAGCAGCGCGAGCTTGAGGCCGCAAGCCGCTCGGGTGGCGATGGCGCCAGCCCGACGGCGCAGCGCAGAACCGGCGAAAAGGTAGGGCGCAACGATCCTTGTCCCTGTGGCAGCGGAAAGAAGTACAAGAAATGCCACGGAGCCGAGAAATAAGAAGCGGCTGACCGAGAGAAGAAACCCGGCCATGTCAGGTTGTTACGAAACGGGACTGAGGAAGGTGTAAACGGAACGGTGCTTCGGATTCGGAGCACCGTTCTCGTATTTTGAAGGTCTTCTATTGCGTTGTAAGCAGGGAGATCCGGCCTGCTTCAGGCCTGTGCCCGAGATCAAAGTCGCGGCGCCGAGTGCGTTTACAGCGGTTTTCAGGCCACTTCAGCGGTTTTGTAGCCTGTCAAGCCGGGCTTTTTCACGCTTCACATCTGACGGAAACCAGTCTTATTCCGCCACCACTGGATTCATCAACTCCCCAAGCCCCTCCACCTTCACCGTCACAACATCGCCAGCCTTAAGCCACCGCTGCGGCGAGCGGCCCATGCCGACTCCCCCAGGCGTCCCCGTCGAAACAACATCGCCCGGCTGCAGCGGTGTAATCGACGAAATATACTCGATCAGGTCAGGAACCTTGAAAACCAGCTCGCGAGTATTTGAGTTCTGCATGACCTCACCGTTAATCGTCAGGCTGATGCCCAGCGCATGCGGGTCGGCGATCTCATCCGTAGTCACAATCGCCGGACCCAAAGGACAGAAACTGGGAAAGCTCTTGCCCAGCGACCACTGCGACGTCGACAACTGAACATCGCGGGCGCTCACGTCGTTCACAATGGTGAAGCCATACACATGCTCGCGCCATGCCGACCCCGGAATGCGGTACCCGCCTTTGCCGATCACAAAGGCGAATTCCGCCTCGTAATCGGGTTGCGTAGAATTCTTCGGCAGCACAATGTTCTCGCCCGGGCCCACAATAGCCGTCGTCATCTTGAAGAACACCACCGGAACCTTTGGCAGCGCCATCTTTGCCTCAATGGCGTGGTCGTGATAGTTCAGGCCAATCGCAAAGACGCGTGGTGGATTCGCAAGCGGAGCGTGCAGCCGAATCTCTTCCAGCGTGTAACCGGCGTACACTTCCTGCTTGCCCGTACGTTCAGCATTCAGCACCGACGTATAGCCGGCAGCAATAACGGCGGCAGCGTCTGTATAGCCGGCCGTCGTCAGATCGACCACCAGGCCTGCCTCTTCAATCAACGATCCAGGGCGCTTGATGCCGTCCGCCATCGAAAAAGTTACGAGTTTCATCAAAACCTCCAGGGCAATAATAGTCGAGAGATACAGGTTCGAGCCCGAACAGATGCACCGCCAAGTCTTAGAAAGGTACGGGCTTCAGCCTCCGAGGGAATGGGGGGGAAGCACTTGGACTCACCGAAGACTTTGGGTGCCCCATCCTTCGAGCGTTTTGTGCTCGAAGGGTGGGATAGCACGCCCCCAAAATACCAGGGTTTTAGCCCCTGACGCAGTTTCTCAGCCAAACGCTCGTGCAACTACGCGGCCGTCCAGCCTCCGTCGATAGTCACGCACGATCCATTCACGAATGCTGCTTCGTCCGACGCAAGGTACCGCACCAGCGACGCGACTTCCTCAGGCCGCCCAAGACGGCCGACAGGCTGACGGGCGCGCAACTGGGCGCGCATCTCTTCCTTGTTGTGCGCGTGGAACTTCTCCAGGTAGCCCTCGACAAAGGGCGTCTGTACTGTGCCGGGACATACAGCATTCACGCGCAGCGTCTTCGGAAACTCGACGGCGAGTTGTCTGGTCATCGACAACACAGCACCTTTGGTCATGCAGTAAGCGAACCGCTGCTTGATGCCCACTATGCCTGATACCGAACCAATGTTGACGATGGTGCCGACTGCCTCGTGATGTTCCGTGGCCGCAAACAACAGCGGCAGAAACCCGCGCGTAACCAGGTAAACTGAGCGCACGTTCACATTAAACAGCCGGTCGAAATCCTCCGGTTCCGTCGTCTCAATCGAACCCACATGCCCAATCCCGGCGTTGTTCACCAGAATGTCGAGTCGTTCGAGCCGCGCCACCGCGGCAGCGATCGACTCCCGGCTGGTCACGTCCATGTGCAGGGCATGGGCCGAGCCAGTCGCATCGGCGAGTGCTTCCGCTGCCGGCACATTGATATCCGCAATCCAGACAAATGCTCCCGCGCGCACCAGTTCCTTCACCGTCGCTTCGCCAATCCCGCTTGCGCCTCCTGTCACGAGCGCGTGGCGCCCGTCGAGACGAAAGGCATGGTCCTGGGTCGAGGTCTTTGCTGTGCTGCGCGAAATCTGATCTGTCATTGAAGTACGCTCGCTGGAACTTGTACCAGAATATTGATGCTTCGAGTGTGGTTCTAACCGAACATCAAAGCGCTCTCATCAGCTCTTCGAGTGTGGCTTTAACCGCACCTGAAAACACCTTTTTCGGCACATTGTTATTTCAATCGCGCCGCAGCAATCGCCTGCAGATACGCTTTCGCTGTTTCCGTAATGGTCTCCGGATGGCCACCGTCAATCGCAGCCAGGTTGACCAGGTCGCTGCCCACTCCAAGTGCACGTGCACCCGCATGGATAAAGCTCTCCGCAGTTTGCAGTGTCACACCGCCCGTAGGAATAATCTTCAGTTGCGGAAACGGTCCCGCAAGCGCCTTCAGGTACGAAGCGCCGCCAACCGCTGAGCAGGGGAAGATTTTCACGTAATCCGCCCCCGCATTCCAAGCCGTGATCGCTTCCGTCGGAGTGAGGGCGCCGGGACACGAAATCTTGCCATTCTTCTTCGTCCTTGCGATGACTTCGGGATGAAGGCTGGGGCTGACGACAAACTCTGCGCCTGCGTCGATGGTGGCCTGGCATTGTTCAGCCGTAGTGACAGTGCCGGAACCCAGCAAAAGGTCCTTGCCGTATTCCTTCTTCAGCGCTTTCAATAGATCCACAGCCCCGGGCACCGTCATCGTTACCTCAACAACCGTAACGCCGCCTTCGATCATCGCTTTTACCACTGCGAGCCCCTGGGCTGCGCTCTTTGCGCGCAAAACGGGAATCAGTCCTACTCTTTCAATAATTTGCTGCGTTGTTTCAGCCATTGAGTCCTCTAATTTTCGCAGTTATCGCGCAATGCGCGCCGATCCGCCTTTGATGATGCGTTCAACTTCTGACAATGTGGCCATGCTGGTGTCGCCTGGAGTAGTCATCGCCAATGCACCGTGCGCCACGCCGCTGCGAACCGCCCATTCGATGCCTTTGCCGACGAGAAGGCCATAGACAAGGCCGGAAGCAAAGCTGTCGCCGCCGCCCACGCGGTCCAGGATTTCCACATCGCGCTGGGGTACATGGATGATCTTGTCTTCGTACAGTGCGATAGCTCCCCACGCGTTCACGGTTGCACTCCGCACTGAGCGCAGAGTGCTCGCAATCATCTTCAGGTTGGGATACAGGCTTGCAACTTCGCGCAGCATTTCCGAATAGCCTTCAATCGGCAGTTCCGCGAAATCTTCAGTCACGCCTTTGATCTTCACGCCGAGCATCGCCGAGAAATCCTCCTCGTTGCCCAGCAGCAGATCGACCTTGCGCACAATCTCGCGGTTTACTTCCTGTGCCTTGGCTTTGCCGCCAATCGACTTCCACAGCGAGTCGCGAAAATTCAGATCGTAGGAGATGGGTGTGCCGTACTTATGTGCCGCGTCCATCGCCTCCACGGCGACCTCCGCAGTGGAAGCCGACAGCGCAGCAAAAATGCCGCCGGTGTGGAACCAGCGCGAACCGTTCGCCGGTCCGAAGATGGAATCCCAGTCGAAATCACCGGGCTTCACCTGGCTGATGGCGGTATTGCCGCGATCGGAGCACCCCGCTGCCGCGCGCACCCCAAAGCCGCGCTCGGTAAAGTTCAGCCCGTTTCGAACTGTGCGTCCAACGCCGTCGTAGGGAACCCACCGGATCAGGGAGGTGTCCACGCCGCCCTGCAGGATGAAATCCTCGACGAGGCGTCCCACCTGGTTTTCAGCCAGCGCGGTAGCGATTGCCGTATGCAGTCCAAAGCAGCGCCGCAACCCCCGCGCCACGTTATATTCGCCGCCACCCTCCCAGGCGTGAAATTGCCGTGTGGTGTGGATGCGGCCCTCGCCCGGGTCCAGGCGTAGCATCACCTCGCCAAGGCTCAAACAGTCCCAGCGGCGAGCAGAATCGATGATCGATAAGGGAATCATAGCCATTGATAATTTAACGCATTGAGCCAAACCCGGTCTGTGAGAGGATGCCAAAGGGCTGATCATTTAGCCTGTTACTGGTTTTCTGCATAAACGAGAATCGGGGCTGGAATCCGGGATTGTGCGAGAGGGAACTACCTGGAAGAGACATATTGATGGCGGAATCGCGGAAATTGCGGATGGGAATGGTTGGAGGCGGCCCCGGGGCGTTCATTGGCCCCGTGCATCGGCTGGCTGCGGAGATGGATGGGCAGATTCAGATGGTTGCCGGAGCTTTTTCGCAATCGCCGGAGCGCTCGCGCGAAGCGGGTGTGCGCTTTGGAATCGATCCGGCGCGAGCCTACGCCAATTATCAGGACATGATTGCCAGCGAGAGCAAGCGTGCCGACGGCATCGATTTCGTTGTCATCACCACTCCAAATCACTTGCATCTGCCCATCGCCTTGGCCGCGCTTGAAGCCGGCATTCCCGTCATGAGTGACAAGCCCGCCACCGCCACCTATCCGGAAGCGGAAGCGTTGAAAGCAGCAGTGACCAAGTCTGGAATACCGTATGGACTGACGCATACGTACGCCGGCTACGCCATGGTTCGTCAGGCGCGTTCGATGTGCGCGGCGGGCAAGCTGGGCAACATACGCAAAGTTGCCGTGGAGTACATGCAGGGCTGGTTGAGCAAGCCCATTGAAACATCTGGGCACAAACAGGCTGCATGGCGCTCCGATCCTGCGCAGAGCGGCCGGGGGGGCGCCATTGGGGACATTGGTACTCATGCCTTTCACCTGCTCGAGTACATCAGCGGTTTACAGGTGAACGCTATCAACGCGACGCTGCGCACGGTAGTGGAGGGCCGCAAACTCGACGATGATTGCAACGCATTTGTGCGCATGAATAACGGTGCGACGGGCACGCTAGCCTGCTCTCAAATTGCGGCGGGTGAGATGAATGACCCGAGCATCCGCATATATGGCGAGAATGGTTCGCTGCACTGGCGTCAGCAGGATCCGAATCGCCTGATTGTGAAATGGCTCGACGGGCCTGAGGAAATTTATCACGCCGCGGCGAGTTACCTCGGCAAAGACGCTCTGGCTGCAGCTCGCACTCCCGCCGGGCACCCGGAAGGCTATCTTGAAGCGTTCGCGGTTTTGTATCGTGAATTTGCCAATGGACTCGTCGCCTGGAAGCAAGGCAAAGCAGATGCGTTTCCGGCTACGCTGCCCGGCATTGAGGCAGGCGTGCGCGGAATGAGGTTCATCGATCGAGTAATCGAAAGTAACTGTAAAGAAGGATGGGTAGAGTTTTAGAGTAGATTGCGAAGCGGGCGAGGAGTGAATCCATGAAGACAATCAAAGGCCCCGGCATATTTCTGGCGCAGTTTGCGGGCGACGAAGCACCCTACAACACCCTGGAAGGTATGGCCACATGGGCGGCGAAGCTCGGATTCAAGGGCATTCAGATTCCGACGTGGGATCGGCGCCTGTTCGACCTGCAAAAGGCGGCGGAGACCGACGGCTATTGTGAAGAGATTCTCGGCATCGCCGGGCGCGCCGGCATCGCCGTGACGGAGCTATCCACACATCTGCAGGGGCAGTTGGTTGCCAGCCACACCGCGTACGATCCGCTGCTGGCCGGATTTGCGCCGCCGGAGCTTGCGGGCGATCCAAAGGCGCGCCAGCAATGGGCCGTTCAGCAGTTGCTATGGGCTGCGAAAGCCAGCCAGAAGCTTGGCCTGAAGGCGCATGCGACGTTTTCCGGAGCGCTTGCCTGGCCGTTTTTTTACCCGTTTCCACAGCGGCCCGCAGGGCTCATTGACGAGGCTTTCAAGGAACTGGGTGCGCGCTGGCTGCCGATTCTGCGGGCGTTCGATGAGGTGGGCGTTGATGTGTGTTTCGAACTGCACCCGGCTGAGGACCTGCACGACGGCGTGAGTTTTGAGAAGTTTCTCCACATCGTCGGCGACCACACGCGCGCCAACATCTTGTTCGACCCGAGCCACATGGTCCTGCAGCAAATGGATTACCTGGGGTTCATTGACATCTATCATGAGCGCATTCGCGCCTTTCACGTGAAAGATGCCGAATACCATCCGAGCGCACGTTCTGGCGTTTACGGCGGCTATCAGGATTGGATTGATCGCGCGGGCCGGTTCCGTTCGCTCGGCGATGGGCAGGTGGACTTCGGCCAGATCTTCAGCAAACTCGCGCAGTACGATTATCCGGGCTGGGCTGTTTTGGAGTGGGAGTGCTGCCTCAAGCATCCCGAAGCCGGCGCCGCTGAAGGCGCTCCATTCATTCGCAAGCACATTATTCGTGTTACCGATCGTGCGTTCGATGACTTCGCAGGATCGGGCGTGGACATGGAGGCAAATCGCAAGGCGCTCGGCTTGTAGTCTGGGACTTCAGACGAAGTCAGAAATTTCTGCGGCAGGCGAAGGCGTTTTTCCCGGCGCAACGATACCGTACTTTACGTGGAGGAATTCCTGCAGATCCTCGGGCAGGAGTGCTGCCAGTTCCTGCCAGGTGAGCACCTTCAAACGAACGCGTATCTCCGCGCTCTTTACCGCCGCCATCACATGAAACCACTCCTCCCGCAGGTCAGGGCGGCGTGCGTCGTGCAACACGCAAAAACAGCAGTCGGCAGCGTGTGCGGCAAGCACATTGCGAATGAGTTGATAACTCAGATAGCCGCCCTCGCTTTGCCGGGAAGCGTTGAACTCTTCGGCAGCGATTGCGGAAGGCGAGTTTTCGCGAAGCTCGTCACGAACATCCAGTGGCATCGTTACGTCGACGACGCTTTCAAATTCCTGCGAATAAGCTTCTGGGAATTCGACAGCATCTTTGCGTCTGATGGCAGTAAGTTCGACATGAGGCAACAATTTGCGATTGAATACTGCGTCGAAATCGCGATACGCTTCGACGATCCGCACCTCACGCATTTGGAAATTTGCTTCAGTGAGCTTTGCTTCAACCAGCAGTGGGCCCAGTCGCATATCCACTTCGGTGCGATCGAAACGTCCAGACGCAAACGGAACGCGCGCCTTCCAGCCGAAGACAGGTTGCGTATGGTCTTCAACCCCAAGTGCATTGCCTACCGCTGCCGAATCGGCTACACCCGGCGTGCAGAAGACGTTCATCAGCAGCGCGTCTGAACTCATGGACGAGTCCAACTCGCGCCAGCGCCGCTTTAAATCGAGTTGCGGTTTGGGGAGGGATCGCGCCGCCTGCGTATGAACCTTGTCGAACCGCCGCGCCCACTCGGGCGTCGCCATGATGGCCTTATACGCGGGCGCGAAGAAGTTGCCGTGGCGATCGTCCTCGGGCTCGTACACGACGATCGGCGGATCGCCGTAGCTCTCAACATGCGCTCGTCCACGCGCGTATCGATGATTGCGCAGGCCGAGTTCGAGCCGGAGTTGGTTGGCATACCAGCTTGCAGGAGCGCCCATATGATGCAGATTACACCGCGACGGTATTCAAGCCCCTGAGGCTATGTATACACGGGAAGATCTGCGACCCCCGCAGTGCCGAAGAGGCGCCGATAGCGCTCCACTTCGTCTGGATCGCCAAGCGCTTTCGAGTAGTTGTCTGAGAGCTTGACGGCCGGGCGGCCTTCCACTTCGCTAAGTTTGCATACGATGCTCACAGGGTCGAATCCGACATCGCAGTGCGGGTTGCAGTCGCGGAAATCATTGGTGAGGAACGTTCCCCAGCCGGCGCTGAAGCGAATACGATGATCGGGCGTCCACTTCTTTCGGGTCGAGGAAATCGCTGCCGGTCTGGAAATCTTCCGGAACCGCGCCGTTGTGCATTGTGCCCGCAAAATATGCATGCAGCCTGATGATCTGGTCTACGTCGAGGCCGTCTGACGCGATCAGTTTCTTGCGGCGCGGATCGCGTCCGCGGCATTTCAGCCAGGCAATGTACTCATCGCCGGCGATGAAGGGGTCCTTGCTGTCGACGCGCTGACCGGTCCAGTCGGCCACCCAGTCGGGAGCATGTTCGAGGAACTGCGTTGTGCCGAAAGTGTCGGGCAGCAGGATGAGCAATTCGTGCTGATAATTCTGCCGCCACAGTTCAAGAAAGCGATACTGCGCAGTCTTCCGTTCCTCGTCGTTCGCCGATAGAGCCGCCATGGCCATCGGCAGTTCGTGCGCATTGGTCCCGATCGCTTCCAGATCGTGCTTGTAAGCCAGATATGTATTTGAGCTACCTGCAAACGCGCTGCCCAGGCGGTCGCTCATCGCGGTCACAACGTACTCATGCCACAGAAAGCTGTGGCGGCGGCGCGTCCCGAAATCGCTGATGTTCAGGTTTGGAATGCCGCTCAGGCGGTCCATCTTCTCCCAGAGGCGCGTCTTGGCCCGCGCGTACAGAATGTCAAGTTCCATCTCGCTGAGGCGCTTGAGACTGGCGCGCGTTTTCAACTCGTCGATGATGGAAAGGGCGTAGATTTCCCACATCGTTGTCTCCGTCCATAGGCCGCGAAACACCAGAGAGATTTGCCCGTCTTCTTGAGACAGGTCGAATTCGGAGAGGCGGAAATCGTGTTCGAGCCAATGCAAAAACGCAGGCTCGAACATGCCGCGTTTCCCGTAGAAGGTATTGCCGGCCAGCCAGATGAGTTCTGATTTATGGAAGCGCAACTTGGCGGCAGCATTCAACTGGTCGCGCAGGTCTTCGAGGTGGATGATTTCGGCGAGCCGCACGGTCGCCGATCGATTGAGCAGCGTGAAGCTAGTGTGAACGTTGGCGAAATTCTTCCAGATAAACTGCAGCATCAGCAGCTTGTAGAAGTCCGTGTCCAAGAGGGAGCGCGTAATGGGATCGAGTTCCCAGTTGTGGTCGTGTGCGCGTCTGGCGAGATTTATGATCACGATTGTTCCAACTTTAATTGAGCCCACCTGTTGCAAGGAAGGAAATTCCAGCGCCAGCCTGCATGCCTTCGCGGAGTTGATGGAGTAATTTGTAAGCGCCGATTGAATGCCTTTGCGTCTGGCGTTTATGATTGCCGGAACGATTCAATGAACCCATTGAGAGTGATGGTGCAGCTTAATTGCCGCGCGAGAAGGGAAGCTGTATGAGTGGGATGAGTGATTGGCTGATGGCAGGATTGATGATTTCCGATGGCGCGTGGGGAACCCAGTTGCAGGTGCGCGGTTTGGCCCCGGGCACCAACCCTGACACATGGAACCTCACGCATCCTGAGAAGGTGGAAGAGGTAGCCCGTGCTTACGCCGATGCGGGTAGCCAAGTGATTCTGACAAACACATTCCGCGCCAACGCAATCGCAATGCCCGAGACTTTCAGCAAGCGAACTCGATGCGATCAATCGAGCAGGCGTAGACCTCTCGAAGAAAGGCGCTGCGGGCCGCGCTCTCGTGTTTGCTTCCATCGGTCCTATTGGGAAGATACTCATGTCGGGCGAGGTCACGGCCGAGCAGGTTTCGGCTGCATTCGCATCGCAGGCCAAATCCCTGACTGCCGGAGGTGCAGACGCGTTGCTGATCGAAACGATGAGCGACATTGAAGAAGCGCGACTGGCTGTGGAAGCTGCGAAGCAGACAGGCCTGCCTGTGCTGGCTTCATTTGCGTTTGACAGCGGCAAGAACAAGGATCGCACCATGATGGGCGCGACGCCTGAAGCCGTGGCGGAAGCGATGATTAAAGCGGGCGCGGATGCGGTGGGAGCAAACTGCGGTGTTGGCGTGGAGTCTTCTGTGCCAATTTGCGAGCGCCTTCACGCAGTCTGCAGCTTGCCCATCTGGATGAAGCCAAATGCCGGTTTGCCGAAGCTGGAAGGAACGGCAATCCGATATGAAACGTCGGCCGAGTACTTTGCTTCGTACTTCGCGGCGCTGCGTGATGCGGGTGCGTCGTTCGTAGGAAGTTGCTGCGGCTCTACGCCGGATTTCATTCAAGCGTTGGTTGCCGCCCGGCGGACTGCGGCCTAGCTCCGGCTAGTTGGCAGGTTCTTCGATAAGCGAAACGTGTCCGATTATTCCCGACGGAACCGGCTTGAGGTTGTCCATGTCCTGCGGCTCGAAACGCTTGCCGTATTTGGCGTACAGCGCGGAATAGTCCCGAGGCGGCTGGCCCGCCAGTTGATTAATGGCGGTGTTGAAGACGTGTACTTCAACGCGATTCTGCCCCTTGCGGACCAGCGTCGAAATGTCGATGCGGTAGGGCGGATGCCATAGCGATCCCGCCTGCTTGCCATTGACGTAGACGATGGCTGCTTCACGGATAGGCGGATCAAGCAGCGCGTGCGTCCCGTTCGCGTTTGGCGGCCGGGTGTCGACGGTCGGCATGCCGGAGCCAAAATCAAGCAGGATATGCGCGCCCGATTTTGGCCCTGTCGGAACATCGAAGGTCCGCGAGTAATCGGCCTCGCCAGAATAGAACTGCCTGCCTGGGATTTCCGTCCATGAAGTCAGATTGGTGAGCGCCTGATTTGACGTTGAACCGGGGAATCGGATTTGCCATCCTGTGCTCAGGTCCGTGGCCCGCTTTTCATTCGCTGCTCCGGATGAGGCAATGGACAGGCTGGGACCTCCCAGTTCCAATGACGGGCGATCGGAAAGCAAAAAGACTCGCGACTCGTACGGTGCGAGAGTTAGCGGGACTCGGTCAGTGTCGGCGTGCTTGGTGGCGGAAAGAACTTTGCCGGAGTCAAGATCCCAAGCTTCAACAAAGGGTCGATGCGCACGGAACTGGACTCTGCCGTCGATCGTCGCGTTGCTTGTGTTGGCAACGAAGTAGACGTCGCTGTCAGCGAGCTTGCGATGAATAAAGCCCAAGCCTGACGTCTGGCCGCTGGCATCGACATCCGGGCGCAGCACTGAGTGCAGCGCTGCGGGCAATTGCGCGACAGAGTCTATATAGATGCCCTTCGCATCCGCCGATTTGAAGAGCGACTGCGACGTCGAGGCAATCGCTGCAGAGCTCGACTGATCCTTCAGTCCGGGCGCCAGGGACGGAAGCTTGCCAATGGCAATCACCTTGCCGGTGGCCGCGTAGGCTTCAACGTTGTGGTAGGTTGCGAGCGGTATGCGTTCGGTAGGCGGAATGACAAGGACCGGGTAGGGAATTGTTCCACGCTTGTCGATCGTGGCGGCGTCGATGTAGTCGATGTTGTACCCCGCATCGAGAATGGCGGACATCAGCTCGGGCGTGATGCGCTTCTTCATCTCATCGGTAACGGAAACGTGTCCCGGCGTGAATGCCGCCTGCGCGTCGTCTTCGGGCAGAAGGATTGCGACATCGTTCGCAGGCTTGCCCTGGCGCAGCAGCCAGCTTACTCGCTGTAGATATTTCGTAATGTCCGGCATGACCGGGAACCACGGATTATGCGAATTGAAGACAGCAGCCGCGTAAAGCGACCAACCCGGCTCGCCCGCTGCGGGAGGAGAATACGGCCATCCGTGCCCGACGATCTGGTTCACTCCGAGCAGGAGCATCTTGTCTGCTTCGGCCTTCATATCAAGAGGTGTGGCGCGAAAAGCCGGCGAGTGGAGCCATGTCCACGTCTCGGCAGAAGTGACGTTGCGGTCGTAAAGGTGGCTGGCAGATGTAGCCCAGCGCGTGAATGAAAATGCGCGCCACTGCGGCCCCTCACCCTCAGGCAGATTGGGAACAGCTTCGTCTGCGAGAGTGACGGCAGGTTCACCGTACGTCTGCGAGCGAAACAGGCTGTGGTGTTGTTCAGCAAAATGCGTGATCGGCGTGAGGTAGTTCTCGCGCACAAGATCGGACAGAGTCTGACCCCAGTCGTGGCGCACGGCTTCAGCCTGCGGGGTGCCGCCGGTAATGAGCTCAGGCAGATGGGGAATCAGGTCGTATCCGCGGCGCTTCTGAAACTCAGCAGGCAACTGCGTCGTCCAGTCCGATTCGTAGACCTCAAGCGAATCAGAGAAAACCGAATACGGAGGCTGGTTTCCAAATGCTTTCAGGAGCGGCGTAGCCACGTCATCCAGATGCTCATCGATGGCCGCGCGGGAGAAATGGTCCAGCACCGGTCCTTCCGCTCCGAAGGCGGCGCGCTTCACCTGCTGACCGGTGTGGCTGGAGATGAAATAGAGCACTGTGTACCCGGCTCCGAGTTTGGGCCCTGGGCCAGGAGGGTTGAATCTCACTGCCGAGGCAGGGTCGAAGGACTTCGCTGTGCCTTTCACGATAAACGCGGCAATCAACGTGTCGCCATCGGCGAGGAGAGGCGGCATCGATGCGGCCACTTCAATCGGAACTGCTTCATATGGAACAGCGGTAACCTTGAGTTTGCCCGCTGAAAGCTCAAGCGTCGTTTTGGGGCCACCGTAAGGCCAGCCGCTGCCCAGCGTGATGTCGACGCGCAAACCGAGCGAGCGCGCGATGCGATTCGCGAAACTCACATCGTCGAGGAATTCCGGAGACATGTAGCTGTAATTCGTGATGCCTTTGGCTGGATCGTCAAGCATGAGGGGATAGACGGGCTGAATCTCCACACCGCCAATGCCCGCTCCGCGCATGGTTTCGAGCTCCTTCTGCAGTTCGGGTTTCTCGGTTGCCGGGCCGAACCACCACCAGCGCATCATCGGCCGAGCATCTGGCGGCGGATTGAGGAATTCCCGATGGAGATTGCTCGAAGAAGCCTGCGTAAACGCCAAGGCCGAGGCGCAGAGCAGAAATGCCGCGCCGATTGCGAGACGCTTTCCGGCGATCGTGGCAAGTAGTCTGAACTTTCGCAGACGAAATAGCATAAGCGAACCCCGCAGCCGAAATTGTCGCACAAAAAACTTCCGCCACTTCATCTCGGAGGTGAAGTGGCGGAAGTTTTTGCGTCGGTAGCTTTCCTAGTAGCTCAGTTCCAAAACGTTGACCGAGTAGGGAGCAAATGTCTGCTGGAACTTGGATCCCGCAACCGCCACCGGGTGTTCGACCGGAACGATGGCTTTTGGCTCAGTGATGCTGTTGGTCGCGTTCGGCGTCTTGCCGCTTAGCGTGATGAGCTTGCCTTGCGGCTTCACCCTGGCGCCCTCGACGTTGATCGAAAGCAGCTTGGCGTCCGATGTGCCGTTGACCACCTTAATGATCAGCTTGTGCGTCTTGTCGGCGCGGGTTACGGAGGAGTACACACGCTCTCCAGCGTTCGAGAGCGTGCTGGCAACAATCTCTGTGCCAACGTGGGTTCCGAACATCACCTGCGCATAGTAGCTTGGAGAGCCGTAGCTGGTAAGCGCGTTGTAGCCGATCAAGTCAGTGGACCACTGCATGCCGCCGGGGTTCACGTTGACAAACAGCGGAGCGTAGCAAGACATGATGATCAGATCGCTGTTCCGCTCGAGGCCGGTGAGCCATGCTGCGTCAGCCAGCGCCGCCTGCAGGTTGGGAGTCGGATCGCCCTCACGCGTCGCCCACTCGCCCACAAAAATCTTCGGGCCATTGCGATCGTAAGAATCGTAGTGATGCGTGTCAGAGTACGACTTCTCTGCCGACATGTAGAAGTGCTCATCCAGCACGTCGGGCTTGATCGTCTTGACTGGGTCTGTTGCGATGATCTGCAGATTGGGATACTTCTGCTTGATGGCGCGGTAAAACTGCGTGAAGCGGCCATCATAGGAGTCGGAACGATCAAATTGGTCTTCGTTGCCCACTTCAACGTACTGCAGCGGGAACGGCGCGGGATGGCCATTCTTGACGCGCACGGCGCCCCACTTGGTTTCGGGGCCGCCGGTCACGTATTCGATTTCATCGAGAGCATCCTGGACGTATGGCTCAAGCGCTGGCCCCGGATCCACGTGTTGCTGGGCGAGCGAGTAGCCGGCATATACGGCCAGCACTGGCTCCATCTTCAGGTCCTCGCACCACTCCAGGAACTCGAGCAATCCCATGCCGTCGGACGAGCGATAACGCCAGGGGCTGTTGTGCGTCGGGCGATCGACCCATGGGCCGATGGTTTTCTTCCAGTCGAACCGATCGGGAATGGTCTGGCCTTCAAGGTAGTTGCCGCCGGGCAGACGCAGGAACTTGGGATCCATCGCTGCCAGCTTTTCCATCAGATCGATACGATTGCCGTGGACGCGGTTCTTGTAGGTGGGCGGGAAGAGCGAAACCAGATCGAACCACACGGTCGCCGGTTTCGGAATGGTGAGCAGCAGGTGATTATCGGCACTCACCGGAACCACGCCGGTCTTGAGCGTGTAGCTATACTCTTTCCACTCACCCGAGAGTCCGGTGACGGCGGTCTTTGCCGCTGTGACGCCGCTCAGATCGTTGACCAGGCTGATGGTGACGGGAACGCCTGCGCTGTCAGTCTTCGCCCAGAACGAACCCGTGTAGGTTGTGCTGGGGCGAACCGGGATTCCCCAGTAGCCTTCGTTTTCAACGCCGGCGGGGGCTGCTTCAGTTGCCGCTTTAACCGCCACCTTGATGCTGCGCGTGATCTCCTTGCTGGGACCGCTACCTTCATCGAGCGAAATACTCACCAGGGAGTTTCCGCGAGCCACCATCTGCCACCGCGAGAGGCCGCCAAAGCCGCGCCCAGGCACGCGATCGCGCACCAGTTCTCCGTAAATTCCGCCATCGTAAGAGAAGTTGATTTCTTCGGTCATCAAACCGTAAAGCTTCGGACTGACCTTTGCGGTTGGGTGATCCACCTGAATTGACAGCGAAGGCGCCTGAGCCGCCAGGCTCCAAGGCAGCACAAGACTTACGAGAATAGCAGAAGCGAAGGTTTTGTTTTTCATGACCTCGCCATACTAATCGGCGGTGCACTCGTCTGACAAGATAGCGTTTTCTCAAAGCGCCGATTGCGTGTCGCAGGTTGGGCAATTGCCGGTGCGCCCAGGCAAGCTTGCACCTCGATCAGTTTTCGATAACTGCAGCCATCGCGGAACGTACGCTCTCGGGCAAAACGGGCATGGCGCCTGATTGCGAAGCCACCCAGGCACCCCACCGATTGCCCGCCTCATTAAGAGTTGCCAGGCTGGCGCCGCGCAGCATGTAGTGGGTCATGGCTGCGGTAAACGCATCCCCGCAGCCAATCGGATCGGCCACGTTCACGCGAATTCCTGGGTGCTCATTCCATTCTCCGCGGCGCACCAGCAGGCTGCCTCGATCGCCGCGCGTTACGGCCACCATTTCGAGCGAAGGGAAGTCGGCCAACAGGCGGTCGGCTCCAGAACGCAACCGCTCACTTTCCGGTTCGGCGTCTAGTGGAAGCCCGAGCAAGTTCAGTATCAGCGGCAGTTCGTTTTCATTCAGTTTCAGCACCGATGCCAGTTCAAGCGACTCCTGCACCACTTCACCGGAGTAAAACGGAGCCCGCAGGTTGGCATCGAATACGCGGATGCAGGTTGCGGAAGATTCTGCCGCCAGGGTCTGGATGGTCTGGCGCGATTGACGGCGCCTTTGTGCCAAAGACCCGAAGCAGATCGCGTCGGCCCTCTCGGCAAGCCGCACCCACTCGTCCGTCAGTTCGAGATAGTCCCACGCAGCGTGTTCCTGAATCTGGTAGCGCGGCTCGCCTTCCGAGAACTCCACGGTGACGCGGCCAGTCGGGTGCTGCATGTCCACTTGCACCGGGCTTGCGTCGATCGGCATGGGGTCGAGCTGGTCGATGGCCAGTCGGCCGAGCTGGTCGCGCCCGATGCGGCTGAGAATGGCGGCATGATTGCCCAGGCGGCCCGCCATGACGGTGAAATTTGCCGGAGCGCCGCCAAGATATCCGGTCAATGATTGTGCCGGAGGGCCGGCAGGGGAATCTTCAATCGGAATTCCGCCCATGCGGCGGCCCGCGGGCAGAATGTCCCACAGCAGTTCACCTACGCCAAGGATCAGATGCTGTTGCTTCAATATCGCACTCCATCAATGAAAGCCGCCACCGGCGATTCCTAAGAGCTGGCCTTTCCCATCCAGCGGTAAATTGAGCAGTCTTCCCAATTCGTTACCGCGTATTCGCCGTCCGGTTGATTTGCAAGAATCTTGTGGTCAGCAATTGCATCGGCGGGAGACCGCATCACCTTGCCTGCAAAGAGCCTCACAAGACCCGGCTGCCGCCGGAGCACAAGCTCCTGTTCGTTGTTAACGTATAGGATGTCGAGTTGGCCTTCACGCCCTGCCAAATTTCTGCTCCATGCCTTCAAAAGTCGCCGCATCACCGGCGCCCCAAAGGGATTGAACATGAAAACCACACAATGCCCCGCTGGGATTTTGAATTGCACGGCGTCTCCGCATACCACCCGGACGGGGGCGCAGGCCAATCCTCCCGCCTTCCAATGCGCGACATTTTTCCGCGCTATCCGGGCCAGCGTTGGATTCAACTCTACCCCAATAACTGAGCGGAATGGGAACTCGGAAGCCAGCAATAGGGCTCGTCCCATGCCTGCCCCAGCATCGATCAAGGTGAATTCATCAATCGTGCCCGCCGGCTTCGACCTTCTCCACAGCGCGATCATTTCGTGGAACACGGAAGGCGCTACTCCAAAGTAGGCAGTGTTATGCCGATCTGCCCGGCTTCCACACTTCAGGTTCCGGCCGGCAATCAGCCCACTGGTCCTTACACCGAACTCAAGATCGAAAGGGTGCCAGGTGAAACCGTCTTTCACGGTCATTCCCGGCAACGCGCACCGCCTGGAAGTCCGACTTTCCGACTTAGCCCGAACGACTTTCTTCACGCATTGAACTTAGCACAAATTGCTTGTACATCAACCGCATAGAGATGAAGGTGCATCAGGTCCTGCGTTCCGGTGCGGAATCGCAAGGGCGACGCGCTGTATAATTTGCCCGATTTCCTGGGCGGACATTTTCGGGGCCGATTCGCAGCCTGCCGCTTGGCGGCGGGTTTGCGACTCTGCAGTCCAGGCCGAGGAGGATGGATGTCTGGCAAGGATGGTCTCTTTATGGATCGCAGAACTTTCGTCGGCACTGCATTCGCGGGTCTCACTGTACTTGGCGTGAACGCCGACACGCCCAAGCCTCCCGCGGGCTCGATTCCCATGCGCGAATTTGGCAAGACCGGCGTCAAGCTCACCATCATCGGGCAAGCTGGCGCTCGTCTCAATATGTGCAGGAGCCGGGAAGCTGCGGGCAAAGTTGTCCGCCACGCATACGACCTTGGCATCAATTACTTTGACTGCGCACACGCCTACTGGAATGGACACTCCGAGGAGGCTTACGGCGACGTCATTCCTGATTTCCGCAAGAGCATCTTTCTGACCACCAAATCGACGCAGCGCACCCGTGCAACCGCTGAGGGCGATCTGCACGCTTCACTCACCGCTCTGAAAACCGATTATCTCGATCTGTGGCAGATTCACGATGTCCGGACCAAAGATGATATCGAGGCGATTTTTGCTCCTGGTGGATGCATTGAGGCATTCGAAGCGGCGAAGAAGGCCGGCAAGTGCCGCTTCATCGGGTTCACCGGGCATCATGATCCGCAGATTCACAACGAAATGATGCTCCGCTACGACAAGTGGGATTCGACGCTGATGCCGCTGCATGCCGCCGATCCCGCCTATCTCAGTTTCCAGAAGAACACGCTGCCGCATGCGGTTGAACGGAATCTGGGCATCCAGGCCATCAAAGTTTTTGCCAATGCATTTCTGTTACGCATGTTGAGCGTGGAAGAGTGCCTGCGCTACGCACTCACTCTGCCAATTTCCTGCGCCGCGCTCGGTAGCAACACCGTCAGCCAACTCAATGAGAATGTGCGCATCGCCCAGAACTTCAAGCCGTATACGCCGGAAGAGATGGCCCAGGTGGAACAGCTCACCTTTACTTCAGCCATCGGCGGACTGCACGGTCCGGCGCTCGAGTACTGGAAGCTCGGCGGCGTGTGGAAATAAGGCAAACCACAGTCCTTTCACGGAGCGATGCGTTTATCGAAATCAGTGTGAAAAAACATCAAAACGCCTGTTTCGTCTCGATTGGTCATTTAAGATCGCGAGAGCGCTGGCATAACATGGGCGTATAGGAGACTGTACAAACACGTGGCTGATTCAGTGTCGGTTTGTGTCATCGGTTCTGGTTATGTAGGGCTTGTTGCGGCAGCCTGCTTTGCGGAAATCGGGCATCGCGTCATTTGCGTGGATAACGATGAAGCGCGGGTGAAGGTTCTTCGCGACGGCGGCGTGCCCATCTTTGAAGAGCACTTGCCCGAGCTGCTCGCCAAGCATCGCGGCCGTGGCGTGGAATTCACGACCGAGCTTGCCACTGCTGTTCGCGAGTGCGATGCGCTGTTTATCGCCGTCGGCACGCCGCAGGGAGCGAGCGGGGCGGCCGACCTCTCCTATGTGGAGGCGGTCGTGGCCGAAGTGGCGCGGTCCATCAATGATTACAAGGTCATCGTGGAAAAAAGCACGGTGCCTGTGTACACGAACGAGTGGATTCGCCGCGTGCTCTATCGGCATGGTGTGGACCAGAGCCGGTACGATGTTGTATCGAATCCCGAGTTCCTGCGTGAAGGAACGGCGGTCAAGGATTTTCTGCATCCAGACCGCATAGTTGTGGGTGCGCCCAATGAACGTTCTGGCAATCTGCTGCGGCGCATCTACGAACCGCTGACGAGCGGAAAGTACTACTCGCAGCCTGACGCGCTGCCCGGGCCATGCAATTGCGATTGCCCTGCAAAGCTGGTGGTTACATCTGCACAGAGCGCTGAGATTATCAAACACGCTTCTAATGCATTTCTTGCACTGAAGATTTCGTTCATCAACGCCGTCGCCAATCTTGCTGAGGCCGTGGATGCCGATGTGGAGGATATCGCTGCGGGCATGGGACTCGACAGCCGCATCGGGTCGAAATTTTTGCGCGCCGGACTGGGATACGGTGGCTCGTGCTTTCCCAAGGATGTTGCAGCTTTCCACCAGGTGGCGCAGCAGTATGGAGTTGATTTTCAGCTTCTGCGAGAGATTCGCAAGATCAACGAAACGCAAAAGGAAGTGTTCTTCAACAAGGTTCTGCAGGCGTTGTGGACCTTGCGAGGAAAGCGGCTTGCCGCTCTGGGGTTGGCATTCAAAGGCAATACGGACGATATCCGCGAGTCGCCGGCGATCGACGTCATCAAGCGACTGCTGGAAGCCGGCGCAATCGTCACAGCGTATGACCCGGCTGCGATGGAGCGGGCAAAGGAAGTGCTGCCGCCCGCCAAGAACTTGAACTATGCATCCGACCTTTATGAAGCGGCGAAGGATGCCGACGCGGTGTTGATCCTGACGGACTGGAAAGAGTTCGCCACCATCGATCTCGCTCAACTCAATCGCGCCGTCCGGTTCCCGATCGTGATCGACGGCCGCAATCTCTACAAGCCGCAGGCGATGGCTGAGCACGGCTTTACCTATGTGAGCGTGGGCAGACCCGCAAATTATCTGGCGCAGGAAGGTAAGCCGCGCAAGTTTGGGAAGTAAGTTATTGTCCGCACACCTATGGCGTGATGTCAGACACTGGAGCTTATTCTATTGAGCATGCGCGTTCTCGTTACCGGCGCCGCCGGTTTTCTTGGCTCTCACCTTGTCGATCGCTTGCTGGGCGAAGGCCACACGGTCTTCGGCTACGATAATGTCTCGACCGGAACAACCGAAAATATCGCGCATCTGGCAAATGAGTCCCGCTTCGATTTTGTTGAAGGGGATATCTGCGAGCCGTTCGATCCGGGCCCAGTGAATTATGTTTTCAACTTTGCCTCTCCGGCAAGCCCGCCGAAGTACCTCGAACTGGCAATTGAAACGCTGCGAGCAGGTTCGGTCGGCGTGGAGAATACGCTTGAGATTGCACTCCGCAACGGTGCAGGTTACCTTCATGCCTCTACTTCAGAGTGCTATGGTGAACCGCTCGAGCATCCTCAGCGCGAGAGCTACTGGGGTAACGTGAATCCGGTTGGGCCGCGTTCCGTTTATGACGAAGCCAAGCGTTATGCAGAAGCGCTCGTCATGGCCTACCACCGCTCTCGCGGAGCCAACACTCACCTGGTGCGGATCTTCAATACGTACGGCCCCCGCCTGCATCCGGAAGACGGCCGCGTGATATCAAACTTTATCGCGCAGGCGCTTGCCGGCGAACCGCTGACGGTTTACGGAGAGGGCGGCCAGACACGCAGTTTCTGTTATGTCGACGATTTGATCGAAGGCATCCTGCGGCTCTCTCGCAGCGAGGAGCACTTTCCAGTGAACATCGGCAACCCGAATGAGTTCACCATCATGGAGTGCGCGCGCGAAATACTCAAGCTTACTGGATCGCAAAGCGAATTGCGTTATCTTCCGATGCCGCAGGACGACCCTACGCGCAGGTGCCCTGATATTACGAGGGCGAAGACGCTGCTTGGCTGGGAACCGAAGACCGAGTTGCGACAGGGACTGATCAGAACGATCGAGTACTTCAGAAGCAAGGCCGCCTGAAATCCGGCTGCCCTGGCGCAACAATCAGTTTGCAGATTCACTCCATGAGCACAGAGATTCCGTAAAGGCGCCGCCGCCATCGCGCAGCCACGCATCAAGCTGACCGGGTTCTTTCAACTGCTGGCCACGCGGACGCGGTACCGCGACGAAGCGGCAATTCAGTTCAGGCAGCGCGGTAACATCGCCCCACAGCTTTTCAAACTGCGCTACCGGGAAGATATCTTCCTGACCTTTGCCCCAGCGCTTCTTCACATCTTTGAGCGTGACGTATGTCGGCATTCGAGCAGAGAGTGTGCGGACCGCGTTGTCTACTCGCACGGTGTCGGAAAGCGCTCCGCGACCGAGGCCGAACAGGTCAAGCAGGCTGTCGATATCCACCCAGTAAGTCGCGCTGTTGTAGAAGCGCAATTGGCTTTCGAGTTCCTCGTTGGGGAAGGCCAGTCCTTCGACGAGGCGGGCGCGGCCGTCCACACGTGCAAGACCGCCACCGCGATCTTCAATATGGCGCGCGATTACTTCGCCCGTAAGCCCGGCACCGCTGTGGATGTGGTCGCCAAGGATAGCGGCGTCTACAGTTGCGCCGACCGTATCAATATTGTGAATCATGATGTACTTGAGCTGCGGCCGCGCTTCGAGCAGTTTTTCGAGCGTTCCATTGCGCAGTAGATTGGCGATCTCATACCAGTGTCCCACCGGGTGCAGGCACTGCATAGGCAGATTGTCGAGGTAATCTGAGGCTTCGCCCGCAGTTTGCGCCCATTGGATGAGCGCAGCATGCAAACCTTCGCGCACCTTCTGTGCCTGCGCATCCAGAACCTGTTGCGAAGTCTCCTCCCACGCAAAGCGCATGTCGCGCACCGTAGGAATCATGCGCAGGCCAATACTTTTCCCGGGCGAGAGAAGCACCGAGCCGGGGTGGCCGTAGTTACCCGCAGCCTCAAGGTTGTCGGCGATGGCACTGTGCGTCAAGTAGCTCGTAGTGATCACATGCGGCGGCATTGTGCCGCACTCCTGGCCCACACGATGGCTCTTGGCTAAATGAACCTCAATGAAGTTCCGGTATTGTCCGCCGAGCCTGCAGAAAGGGTTCAGCGCCTTTACCACGCCGGCTCCACGAGTCCAGCGAGTGCCGATACCACCGGCAAGCGATACGATCGCGACTTGCCCATCGGCAAGAGCCTTCATGCCTATGGATCGATGTGCCGCATCAACCTCCGCCGCGTCGGCGTCCTCGATCAAACTGGTGGATGGCAGGCGATTCTGCGACAGACCAATTCGTCCGGAGAGCAAATCCTGACGAACCTGCTCGTGCTGCACACTATCAAAGCCGTACTGGTCCAGCAGCGTGCGGAGGGACGCTTTCTCGCTGCTTTCCGTCGACTGGCGCGAGGGCAGCATGTGATCGAAGAGCGTCTGCGTCATTCCCGCGTATTCGGGATTGGTGCGGCAGGCGGCGGTAAAACGCTCCAGCTCTCCACGCCGCAACGCCGATAAGCGAAACACTTCGGTGCGAATCAGGCCAGGCACCTGCAGCGTGTAGTAGCTGGCGGGCATCAGGGCCTCATCGCTGCAGAGCAGGGTAGCGTGCGTGCCCACTTCGTTGATGGCAAAATCGTAGACCACGGGCTCAATTGCAAACGGAACACTTCGATCCAGCTTGCGCTTGGTGTCGCTCATGATTGTCTGCATGCGAACCTGCGCTTCAATCTTTCGTTCTGGGCTGAACAGAAATCCCATGCCGCCGCCGCTCATTCCGCCGAGCATCCAAAAGCCCCAGAAGTCGCTGCCAAATTCCTGCCGGGCGCGATCGATGAGCATTTGCGTGTAGAGATTTCCGGCCCAGGGAATGATCGTCTGTATCGGCCCGTCAAAATTGCGCTGCAACGAGCAGCCCAGCCCGCGCATATCGTCGTGTTCCAATTGCGCTGTAATTTCTTCCAGAATGCCGATGGATCGTTTGCGGGCCTGCCATTCCTTTTCAGAGCGCAGCAGGTATTTTTCGGTCACCATCTCGAGGATGGGACCGACATCCTGCGCCATGCCGCCGTGAACCAGGACCAGACTGTCCTGAAGATCCTGGCGTGCTTGGCTCGGCACTTCAGCTTCACTGAAAACGTCATGTCGAGGAAGCAGGCACCCGCGGCTTATTCCGTATTCGGGATCGTCGGGTGTGGCCAGAACGCCGTGAATGTGCTTGATGCCAGGCCAGACGCCGCCGGAGTCCTGCCAGCCGCCGCCGCTGCCGCCCAGCCATTCGCCCAGAATTGCACGCGCCGCAACCAGCCGACGGTCATCTTCCTCCAGCGCACCGGTCAGTGACTTGATCTGCCCGGTTGCGCGCATGCAGACGGAGATAATGCAGGCCAGCAGATTTGTAGAAACCGCGAGCCGCGAGCCCTTGGGGATGTCGTTTACGCGACTGACGATCTCGATGCCGTAACCGGGTTTTCCGGTGAGCCGTTCAAGAATGTCGGAGAGAGGCTGGGTTGCTCCCTCGATGCCGGACGGAATGATTCCGCTGGCGATGATGCCGGCCTTGAGCAGGCCCAGGTAGTCGCGTGGAAAGTCGAAAACCTCGGCGATGGACAAGATATCGGCTGTAGCCGCAAGGTCGATGCTGGTTAGGCGAATCACCGGTTCGTCAATGACGCGAAACCATGCTTGTACCGGTGGTTTGGGTTTTACACTACCCGGCTTGTCTCCGCAAACGGCAAGATCAATGGAGGCATTCAGAACTCGCGCGCCTTCCGGGAAATCCATGCCGAGGAAGAAGATGTCGCTCCAGCCGCTGTGGGTAAAGTCCATGCGGACTGGCGTTGCTTCACAGAGAATCGGAAAGTTTGGAGACGGAGCAAGGAGTTCGGCGCGAATGCGCAGAGGATAGTCATAAGCATGCCCAATGCGGAACATCCATTGATTACCGCGCACGCTGCGCACACTACGGCGTACCTGATCTGCAAGTGTCTGGAAGCCGAGCGCCTTATAGCCGGCCGCCAACGCGCTTGAGATGGAAGCGCTGGAACCCTGCTGTTCCTGCGCTGTCAGGAAGGTGGAGATTGCCTCTTCAAAGCGCCGCTCCAGCAAATCCTGATAGCCGTTGAACGGAATCTGCGCCGACGAAGTTGAAGGAACAAGGCGAGGAATATGGAAACGATGAATGGCGTAAAGAAAAAAAAGCGTACGGACGCGCTGATAGAGGTTGTCGCAGTTCCGGCGAAAGTCATCGAGTGTGCTGCATTCTTCCAGCAGTTCGGCGACGGTGGCGTTTCGGCAAATGGAGTCCAGCGAGACGTTTCGTTCCTCGCCGCTGCTGGTGATGATCTCGAGCAGTCGGCTCACGATTGCCCGCCTCCTCTCCCGTTGCCGTCAAGTTCCCGATCGGCAAGCAGTTCCACCATCTGCGTCAGAACCTCGCTGCGATTGCGACCGCTAAGTGCCAGTGCGAGTTGGGCGATCAGCAATCCGTATGGAGCGCCGAGATCGTACCGGCGGCCGGCGTCCTCAGTTGCAAGGTACTGTTCCTGCCGAGCCAGGACAGCCAGAGCGTCGACGAGCGTGACACGCGCCACCAGATCGGCTGCCAGCTTGCGGCCGAGGATATCCATAACGGAAGGCATTAGAACGTGAATTCCGCTGAAGCAGAGATAGTATCCGGAGCGAATCCCCGAAACCAGAAGGTGCTGCTCAGCCTCGGTCGGCGTCGGCTTTTCAATGACGGTATCGACACGATATATGTTGCTCTGCTGGGGAACCCGTCGTCCACCGACAGTGCCGAATCGCGATAGCAGGCTTTCACGGGTGAGTCGAACGCCGCTTACGGAACAACGTTCCTGCTGAGCAAGCTGGACCATTCGAAGGGCTGAAGGAACCTCGCCGGTGCTGACGTAAAGGTGGTCGCCGACGATGTGGAGGAAGGGGTCGTCTTTCGTGAAGGATCGCGCACAATGAATGGCGTGCCCATATCCGCGTGGTTCTGTTTGAGGAACAAACGTGACCGAGTTGGCGTACGATCCAGCACTTTGCGCGTAGGGGTGTTCGTCTCCGGGAAAAACGACGACTGCGATGTTTTCAACTCCTGCGGCGAGAGACTGCTCAATCAGAATCCTTAGCAGAGATTTCTCATTTCCATCCCGGTCAATGAGCGTCTGAAGGGGCAACGTTCGCTGGGCCTTCGCCGCCGCCGTTATGACTGCCTTTTTAATAGCCAATTCCCACTCCTGACGGCACTTTACCACGATCGTCCGTAAACACATGAAAATGCGGGCACCAAACGGGGTCTCCACCTAAGTCCGGAGCATGGGGGAACCCAGCTTGGCACGTAAAGGCGACGGCGAACTGGGATTTTCGAATTAGTACCGTGTTATGCACATATCGTGGTAGGTGGGTGTCATACAACGGAAGGAACACCGATTTTGCTTTTCTTCTAACCGATTGTTTATGAACAAGTTGTAAGTTTAAGCGGCATCAACTTTGTCAAGCAACTGTCTTTCATTTCCCTTGCATGGCAGTGCGGGTCATGTTACTTTTAGGCGAATCAGTTCATAAGGATGCTGTTGAGGCGGGTAGTCGCTGCTCTGTACGGAGCACGTAGCCGGCGGTCCGTAGACCGTGTTCCTCGGGTTCCCCTGTTTCAAATGGGGCCGAAGGGGGCGAAGCCCGCTCCAAATCTACCGTAAAAGCTCCTCATTTCACCAATGCCTTTCACCTGGTAATTCATACATCGGCAGCCCTCCCCCGAGTCGAAATACAATCCCAATGCTCCGCCAGGAGTTCAAGCCAACATGACAGAAATGAAACGGCTTTCACGCATGATCAGCGTACGCCTTTCGGAAGAAGAGTATGCGGCTCTCAGGCGCCTCTGTTCGCTCACAGGCGCCCGGAGCGTATCCGATTTGACGCGCGATGCGATGCGCGCCGTCGTTAAGCGCGCTAGTGGCGATGAGCCGCTCGGAAGCAATCTCGAAGAGTTCCGAGCCGGAATAAAGAACCTCGAGAAGAAGGTTGAACGATTGGAAGCGAAGATCTTGCTCTCCCAGACAGAAGAGACTCGATGATTGACAACAACAGCGCCGGGTTGAGCTTGAGTAGCTGGGAATCAGAAGCGCACGGAGAAGCCTGCGGTGTGATATCCCAGGGCGCGAAAAGCACTGGACCCCTAAGACTGCAAAGGATGAACACAGATATGCATCACAGTTCCTGGAATTGCGTTTCTGGATTGTCGAGGAAGGGAATATGCAGCGTGTTGCTCGGCCTTGGGCTTGCCGTGTTCCCTTGCGGCGCGACTTCGCAGGTTTCCTCACCTTCGGCTCAAACCTCTCAATCTGGCAACCAGGCCTCGCAGTCTGGCAACCAGGATGACGGTAGTTCTGCGCAATATCCCAGCTCGGCAACAGGGCAGGACCAGTCTTTGCCGGATATGACGGGACAGGCGTCGCAGCAGCAAGACGGTTCGCAGTCGGAGGATACCTACTCTCAACCTTCGGATGAGTCGAACACGCAAGCTGACCAAGCACAGACAACGCAAGTGATGTCCGCTGACCAAATCATCAGCATTCTCAAGCAGGACCCCGTCATTATGCAGAGCATCAAAAATCAGGTTGCCCAGCAGACCGGCGCGGATCCGAACTCAATAACAGATGACTCGCTCTTCCAGAGCGTTCGCCAGAGTAGGAGCGTCCGCGAATCGGCCACTCAAGAGCTAATCGCGCGCGGGTACAGTGTCAATCAAGCGGTAACCGGTCCGGCTGGATCGCAGGCCACTCGTGCCAATGGGCAAGGGGGACGTACTGCACGCTCGCCGAACCGAATGTCTTCGAATCAAACGTCTCCTAATCAAATGTCTCCGAGTAAGACCTCTCCGAGTCAAACCTATCAAAACCCTGACGACCCGCAGGTGCGGCGCAGGGTGAGCCCGTACAAGAACCTTCCGTCTCTTTCCGATTTATACGCGCAGTTTCCTGCAGCACAGCCAAAGTTGCGCAGATTCGGCAGTGATGCGTTTCTTATCGGCACCGGCAACGCCAACAATTTGCCGTTAGATGTGCCGGCCGGTCCTGAATATGTGCTTGGACCCGGAGACACACTGATGCTGAACCTCTGGGGTAGCCGAACTGACCGTCTAAACCGAACGATCGATCGCCAGGGACAGGTGGAACTGCCCGAAGCGGGCGCAATCATGGTGAGCGGAATGACCATTGCCCAGGCACAATCCGCGATGGAGAAGGTACTCAACACGCAATTCCAGAAGGAGCACGTAGAGATCTCACTTGGGCGGGTTCGAACCGTCCGTGTGTACGTCGTCGGTGATGTACAGCGGCCAGGAGCCTACGATGTAAGTTCGCTTTCGACACCATTAAGTGCGCTCTACGAAGCAGGCGGGCCGACCAGTCGCGGTTCGTTGAGAATCCTGCGACAGTATCGCGGAAAGGAACTGGTCAAGCAGATTGACCTCTACGATTTTCTTTTGCATGGCGTGCGATCCGAAGACGAACGGCTCCTGCCCGGCGACACTCTGCTAGTTCCTCCTGCAGGGGCGCAGGTATCAATTGAAGGCATGGTGCACCGTCCTGCAATCTACGAGTTGAACGGCGAACAGGGACTCGACCAGGCTCTGGAACTTGCCGGCGGCGTTCTCGTTTCCGCCAGCCTTAAGCAGATAAACGTAGAACGAATCGACGCACACCAAAGCCGATCGATGTTCAACCTCCAATTGCCAGATAACCCGGCTGAACTGCATGACAAGCTCGTCGGATTCAAAGTCAAGGACGGAGACGACGTTCTCATCACACAGATCCTCCCCTACAACACGCAGGCAGTCTACCTTCAGGGCCACGTATTCCGTCCGGGCAAATTTCCGTACCGGGATGGCATGACGATCGCAGATATATTGCACTCCTATGAGGATGTGCTTCCTGAGCCCGCAGAGCACGCGGAACTGATTCGTCTTGAGGCACCCGACTTCCGGCCGCAGACCATCGGCTTCAATCTGCGCGACGTGCTGGTGGGTAACGATTCGATTCCGCTTCGTCCGTTAGACGTGATTCGAGTCTTTGGACGTTATGAGGTGGACTCGCCATCAGTTTCGATTGAGGGCGAAGTTCTTCGTCCTGGGAACTATCCCATGTCGCAGGGCATGACTGTGGCTGGCCTGGTGGCATTGGCCGGAGGATTCAGGCGCAGTGCCTTTCGCGAAGAGGCAGACTTGTCGAGCTACACAATTCAGAATGGCCAAAAAGTAGTAATCGACCACAGCCAAATTGCACTGGAGAAGGCCCTCGAGGGAGACAAGACTGCCGATGCTGTATTGAAGCCTGGTGATGTGGTCAGCATTCGGCGGTTGGCAGGCTGGCAGGACATCGGGGCTTCAGTATCGATCACCGGCGAAGTCATGCATCCGGGCAGCTACGGTATCACCGAGGGAGAACGCCTCAGCGCTGTGCTGAAAAGGGCAGGCGGTTTCACCGTCAATGCCTACCCGTACGCTGCCGTGCTGGAACGTGTAGGAGTCCGCGAATTGGGTGAGCAGGCGCGCCAGCAGATGATTCAACGCATCGAGGACACACCGCTGACGGTTAAAGGAAGCAACCTGGCGACTACATCGACATCCTCGTTGCAGGAAGGTCTCCAGGCTCAGCGCCAGGAGATCCTCACGCGACTACGTAGTCGTCCCGCCAGCGGACGGCTTGTGATTCGAATTTCCTCGGATATCAGCAGTTGGGAAAACACTTCCGCAGATATCGAACTCCGTGCAGGTGACACCCTAATCCTGCCCAAGCGCCCGAACTTTGTATCCGTGAACGGACAGGTCTACAACCCTGTGGCCATTAGCTATTCCCCTGGAAAGAAGCTTGGCTGGTATTTGAAGAGTGCTGGCGGCGCAACCTCAGGCGCGAACAAGAAAGGCATATATGTTCTTCGTGCCGATGGAAGTGTGGTTCCCCAGGGAACCGGCCTGTTTAGCAGCGGCTTAATGGAAGTGCGCTTGCGGCCTGGAGACACCATCTTCGTTCCCGAAAAAATCGTTGGCGGCTCAGTGGTATGGCAGAACATCCTGGGTACTGCGCAGGTTATGTCTGCCGCTATGCTGCCCCTCGCTTTAACCGGGGTGATTTAGCGAGTCATAGTAACCGCCGGAATTGGATCCACGCGGAATCAAAACCGAATCCTTTTCTCACAGAGAGACCTTCAAATGGATGAATCACACAACTCGGACCTCGTAACAGCGGTCTGGACCCAGGCAGACGACGGTGATCCAGAAGACCAAAGTGAAGAAGCGGAGGCGAACCTTGGCGTCAAAATCGTCGCGTTTGTGCAGATGTACTGGAAGCGGCGTGCGTTAGCGCTCGTAATTGTCGTGGCTGGCATCGTGCTGTCAGTAACATATTCGCTCCTGCTCCCAAATGTGTACACATCGACTACGACCCTGATGCCGCCCGACAACTCTTCACCATATTCGTCGATGCTTGAAATGCTTTCTGGTTCAGGCTCGGCTGCAGCTCTAGGTAGTGAAGCACTTGGTCTCAGCACCCCGGGTGAGTTGATCGTCAGCATTCTCGAGAGCAGGACCGTATATGACGCCATGATCGCAAAATACGATCTAATCCGTCACTATCGGGCGCCCGTTATAGAGGATGCTCAGAAGGCGCTTGCTGCCAGCACGAGGATCGATCAGGATCGAAAGAGCGGCATTATCACGATTTCCGTGACAGATATGAATGCCCAATTCGCATGCACGTTGGCTGGTGGCTACGTATCCGAACTCAATCGCGTATTGACTGAGAATTCCACGTCCACGGCCCGCCGCGAACGGATATTCCTTGAAGAACGCCTGAAGGATGTCAAGCGCGATCTGGACGAATCGTCGACAGCACTCAGCCAGTTTTCAACCAAGAGCAAGGCCATCGACATTCCAGCCCAGGCAAAATCGATGATGGAAGCGAGCCTCAGACTCCAAGGCCTGCTGGCTGAAGGGGAGAGCCAGCTTGCGGGACTTCGACAGACTTATTCTGAAGATAACTATCGCGTCAAAGCTTTGCAAGCGCGTAACGCCGAGCTGCAGCGACAACTCAACTCCCTTGGTGCGGTTTCCAAGCCATCCACTTCCACTGCAAACGCAGACAGTCCGTATCCTTCCGTTGGCGATCTGCCCTCCCTCGGACTTACTTACTATGACTTAGAGCGCAAAGTACGCGTGGATGAAGCGCTATGGGAGGCCCTCACCAAGCAATACGAATTGGCAAGGGTTCAGGAAGCGAAAGAGATTCCTACGATCCGGGTTTTGGACACGGCGAATGTTCCCAATCGGAAATCCGCACCGCGGCGATCAATCATTGTGTTGATCAGCACCTTCGTCGCATTTGTTCTTTCGTGTCTTGTAGTTCTTATGCTCAATCACTGGCAAGAACTGGACAACGAATCGGAGCCAAAGAAGTTTTTGATGCAAGCCTTCGGAAGAGCCCTAAAATTTCGCCGTTGAAAAATGTAGAGCTCTTTGAGCTATTCAAAATAGTAGAGGTGAGCGGCAGTGTTCAATGATTAAAAAGGACAGCACAGAGGCACCCATCGCAACGGGCTATTCTGAGGAATCTCCGTTTCAGCTTTTGACTGGAAATATCCGCTCACGGATATCGCAATTAAGCGGCTCTCAATTTAAACGGAATATGGGAGCCGGCTCAGTCATGGCGTTGATAGGTGCTTGTATCAGTGTCATATCCTATCCGCTCTATCTTCACTATCTCGGATACAACCGTTACGGCCTCTGGCTGGTTTTGAGCGTAGTGGTCTCGGTTGCCCAGTTGGGTAGTCTTGGAATTCCATGGGCGCTTATGAAACTTGTGGCCGAGGAGCATGGTCACGGCGACTGGGATGGAGTAAGGGCTTATATTATTGGCGGTTGTTCTCTGATTCTGACCAGCGGCCTCATTTTATTAGGCGCTGTCGTTGAGTTGCGACACCTTCTTGTCTCTTGGTTCAAGCTCGATGGCGGCAACGCCGCGGCTGTTTACGATATGCTTCCATACGTTGCAGCTCTCTCGGTGCTGGTGTTGCTTTTCTCAACGTCCAACGCTGCCCTTGGCGGGCTGGGACGAATGGATCTGACCAGCTACAACGAGATCGTTGCACAAGTCCTCATCATTATCATTACAGCAGCACTGCTTTACGTTGGCTTGGATCTGCGTGCAATGGCATTCGGCGCAATTGCCGGTTATTCTATTGCCCAGGTTGTCTCATTTATCCAATTGCAGACAATCATGCCAGTTCGTCTGATTGCACGCACTCACCTGAGTCGGCACCGGTTGAAGCAACTGCTGAGCACAGGAGGATGGGTCCTGAGCAGTGGCATCTTCGCCAGCCTGATGCTTCCATTCACGAGACTGATGCTGTCGCGCTATGCGGGGCTTGAGGCTGTAACGGTCAATGATATGTGCTGGACGGGAAGCATGCGCGTCAGGAGCGTGTTCGACGCGGGATTCAGGCCCTTGTTACCGGAAGTCAGCAATTTGCATGCGAAGGGGAAAGACATTCTGCGGGAGCGCATTCGATCGATTGATCGTAAGGCGTCCAGGATCATTTTCATCTTCGCTTTGCCGATGTTTATTGGTCTGATGATCTTCATCGATCCCTTGCTTCACCTGTGGCTTCATCGGAGTTACAACTGGTTACTTCCAGGTACTTTCAGAATCACGCTCGTTGGAGCGTTCGTCAGCCTTCTTGGGTCTTCCGCCTATTACATGCTCATCGGTCTTGGTAGAGCACGCGAAACTACTTATGCTACCGTGTTTCAATTTGTGGCGAATGCGTTAGCATTGGCCGCGTTCGCTCTGTGGGCCAAGCAGATCACAGTCGCTCAAGCAGCTTTGGCATTTGGACTCTCCACTTCGACAGCCACCGTATACCTGCGCCTGCGGATTTATCTGCGCATGCACTCGCGAGAATAGTTACGGAATCCCGTGGCAAGCAGTAGCAAGTTTCAAGCGTTAAAGAGAAAGTCAGCATGGAACACTTCCAACGGGAAATACCTCTACGTTTTCTAACTGACCGATTCCCAGGTGCAAGCCCGTTTGATCCGTCGGAAGTATTGAGGGCGAGTCGCTCTTCTTTTGATCTTATAGAATATTCTTTCGGCTAGGCGGTCCGTCGCTAAGCGCTGAAGATCAGTGAAACACGAACAGACCGTCTGACAAGGGGAAATCGAAATCGAATGCACGAAACGCTACGAAAATTCATCGTTACAACTCTGGCGAAATACGATGTCGGCGTGATGCGATACAGCCGCCAGCAAGAACTTGAAGGTTGCGAAAAACGGGCTCGAGACTTCGATCTACTGCGTGAGTTGCCGAGAGCAGATGCAGTTCGATTATTAGAGCTCTCGCAAGCTTCGAACTCTCAATTTCGTCAGGACCTATTTGTCTTATCGACACTCGATTTTAAGTCGAACGGCTACTTTGTCGAGTTCGGTGCAACCGATGGCGTATCCCTTAGCAACACGAACTTGCTTGAGAAGGAATTTGGTTGGACCGGGATCGTTGCAGAGCCGGCGCAAAAGTGGCACCAGGCATTACAGAAGAATCGGATATGCCAGATCGATACGCGGTGCGTTTGGAAAAGAACAGGCGATATATTGCAGTTCCATGAGGCAATCGACGGTGAGTTTTCGGCGATTGATCAATACAGTCGAGGTGGGCGAAATCCAAACAAGCCTGGACGCGACTACACAGTTACTTCCATTTCGCTGACTGAATTGTTGGAGCAGCATGGAGCGCCGCAGCAGGTTGACTACCTTTCGATTGACACAGAAGGCAGTGAGTACGAGATACTTTCTGCTTTCGATTTCGATAAATATGAAATCGGAATCTTGACCGTCGAGCACAACTTCCAGCCGGCGCGAGAGAAAATCTTCCAATTATTGACCAGCAAAGGCTACGAGAGGCGCTTTGAACGCTTGTCGCAGCTGGATGATTGGTATGTAAGAGTTTCATGAACCCGTTCAGGTAGGGCGTTAGAGGGCCAAACTGAACGGGCCGTAGCTGAATCCGCCGGAGCACGGACAGTGCAAATGGAAGGAATAAAGTATATGCGGGATTCCTCAGCCCCGGCACAGGGTAGAGTCGGCGGTGCTTCTCATCTACGGAAGCCTTCGATCGGCTCCAGCTCGACTGCAATCCTTGTCTTTCTTATTCCGGCTCTGCAGTTTATTCGTATAAAGATCACAGGTGTTCTTAGTGGTTCCGACATACTTCTCATGGCCGCATTCATAGTTTTGGCACTGCGCGGCAAGATTGGTGTTTCGGTGCGAATCGGCAGGAAATTTCTCATTCTATGCTCGCTCTGGCTTCTTTCGCAAATTGTTACCGATTTTGTGAGGCACACACCGTTCGGGGATTATGTGCGAGGCTGGAGCAATATTGGAATGACCCTCGTAAGTTTTTCCGTGATGTTCTCTCTGCTCTACGGGCATCCCCGACGGATTGTTCTTTATGCATGGGGACTGGTAGCAGGCAGTGCACTCGCATATTTCATCAACCCTAGCGAATTAGCCCTCATCGATCCATGGAAATTCGGGCTATCTTATCCAATTACTCTGACAGCACTGCTCCTTGCGTCCCGTAATGACGTGCGCGGACATTGGCCAATGGCCGTGACCACATTTGCCGGATTCCTCAATTTCGTACTTGGTTTTCGAAATGCGGGCGGCATTTGCCTGGCCGTAGCGCTTTATCTCATGGTCATTCGCTACTCACATAAGAAGGGTTTTGGAAATCGTAAGCTCTCCGCGAAAACAATAACGGCGCTTGCCGCCTCCATCATCTTAGGGCTCATCGGCATTTATTGCGCTTATCAATATGCGGCCAGTACGGGACTTATGGGTGATGATGCAAGAGAAAAATACGAGACACAATCGAGCGGCAAATATGGAGCTTTTCTTGGAGGACGATTCGAACTGCTGTCCTCTATCCCAGCGATCATCGATTCACCGATCTTGGGGCACGGTTCATGGGCGAAGGATCCGAAATACGTGCTACTTGAACAGCAAGCGCTTGCCCTGCTGGGCTACAGAGACGCGGGTGATTTGTCAATTGACGACCTCAAGGAAGGCCTTATTCCATCACACTCGTTCATACTGGGCGCGTGGGTAGATGCAGGCATTTTAGGCGCGATTTTCTGGGGATGGGTTTGGCTGCTAGTGTGCAAAACGCTGCTGCGGACCTACCCACGCGGTATCAAATTGCTACCGCTGGCGGCCTATGCCGCTTTTCAATTGCTTTGGGATATTCCGTTTTCCCCCTATGGCGCCCAGATGCGAATCATTAGCCCTTTTTACATCGTGATCATAATGAATTACCTCAGCATTGCACGTAACCCGGCCCAGGTCGCGCCAAGTTCCGCGACAACGGGGCTTAAGATCGCATGAACTTTAAAGTTGGATTGATGGGTGGATGTCTTAGCTAACTCCGAGGTAGAAATGAAGATCAGCATCGTAACAATCTCGTTTAATCAGTGCGCTTATCTGAAGGAAACGATGGATTCCGTGCTGGATCAGGGTTATCGTGGGCTGGAATATATCGTCGTCGATCCAGGTTCGACCGATGGCAGCCGCGAGTTGATTCAGAGCTACGCGGACCGGATATCCAAAGTCATTCTTGAACCAGATCGAGGCGCGGCCGACGGGTTAAACAAAGGTTTTGCTGTCGCCAGCGGAGAAGTGTATGGATTCCTCAACTCAGATGATGTGCTGATGCCCGGCTCCCTACAAAGAGTATCTGACTTCTTTCACAAACATCCTGATTGCGATCTTATGATGGGCGGTGGACACAAGATTGACGCCCAGGGGGATCAATTTCACGACATAAAGGCTCGGGACTTCACGGTGCGGCGCTTTTCCTATGATGCAACTCGCTGGCTGCAGCAGTCCACCTTTTTTCGTCGCGAGATATTTCTCCGTTCACCTGGGTTCAACATCGAGAATCACACATCTTGGGACGGCGAACTTTTTGTGACGATGGTTAATCAAGGCGCGAGGGTTGGATATCTTGATTCTGACCTCTCGGCGTTCCGAATTCACCAATCGTCAATAACAGGCTCTCGCAGGATGTGGAAAGAATATAAACGCGACCGCAGGCGACTTTTCAAGCAATTCATGGGGCATGATTGGGGCCTCGGGGATGAAACTTGGCGCATACTCTACAAAGCCGAGGGGATTATGATTCGTCTGGGCCAACTCTCTCGTAAGCAAATGCAGAGATTCGAAGTCACGAAATGATATGAGAGAAGTGGGAATTCCACCTGTAAGGTTCTAAGAAGTAGAGTCTAATATTCTCAATCTGTGCGGAGCGATATAGAATGCGTTTGGCTTTCGTCGACATTGAAGATCCAGAAGATGTGGCGACTTGGTCTGGGACTCCTTACTTCATGCTGCAGGAACTTCGTCGCCAGGGCGTAGACGTAGAGGTGATCGCGCCGTTGAAGCGACCGTTTAAGTATTTGTTTATGCCACAAAAAGCTGTTGCAAAGCTAACCGGCAGGAACCTGCACATCAACCGCCACACGATCGCATTGCGAAGCTTTGCGGCACAGGTCGAGCGTCGCATAAGAGCGAAACGATTTGATGCGATCTTCTCTACATCGTCCATTCCGGTTTCGCTGATTCAGCCGGGCATTCCAGTCCTGTACTGGACAGATGCTGTTATCGAGGCTGTGGCAGATTACTACGACGGCACATTCTCAAATATGAGTTTTCGGGAACTTCGCATCGCCCATCTTCAAGAGCAGGCGGCTCTCAATCGAGCGGGGTTCGCTATCTATAGTTCCAATTGGGCTGCAAAATTCGTGCGCCATTTATATAAGGTCGCCGGCGACAAGGTCCAGGTGATCGAATTTGGGGCCAATCTTAATGTTGATCATGATCTGAACGATATAGCCGAGTTTAACGAGCAGAGACTTCGGTCGGAATGCGTTTTGCTTTTCATTGGTATCAATTGGGATCGAAAGGGCGGCGCATTCGCCCTCGAAGCAGCCAAGCTTCTCAATGAGAGGGGAATCAAGACTAAGTTGAAAGTAGTTGGCGGCAATGGGCCAGAGGCGCCTTTCGTGGAGAACTTGGGATTTATTAAGAAGAGCACGCCTGAAGGACGGCGGGAATTCAAGCGATTGCTTGAGACTTCAACATTCTTTGTGTTGCCAACTCGAGCGGAAGCCTCTGCGATTGTATTCTGTGAGGCAAGCGCGTACGGCCTCCCGATTTTCGCGCCCAAGACGGGTGGCTTAGAGAATTACATCATCGACTCTCAAACTGGGTATTGTCTTCCATTAGAGGCGGACGGACGCGCATACGCTGATTTGATCGCTGCAACCTTGGCTTCTCCCGATACCTATCGCCGACTCTCGATCGGAGCTTTTCAAAAATATAAGCAGACTCTTAACTGGAAGGTCGGGGTTTCTTCTCTACTCAATCTGGTGGAACGGGCAATCAAGAGTTGAACACGGTACAAATCACGACCGGAAAATTCCAAAATCTTTCTACCGCCAAGGTGCCTAAAGGGTTCCGCGGGCGGCCGGCGTGGTTTGTCCAATTCTGGTGGATCATCCAGTCGCTTTTCTTTCACACTTCTCCGCAATTCATGTATGGCTGGCGACGGTTCCTACTGCGCGCCTTCGGAGCACAGATAGGCAAAGGAGTTCTGATCAGACCTTCGGTCTGCGTGACCTTTCCCTGGAAACTTCGCATCGGCGATTTCAGTTGGATTGGCGACGGAGTCACGCTCTATACTCTGGGTGAAATCACAATCGGAGACAATTCCGTCGTTTCACAGCACTCCTATTTATGCACGGGCTCGCATGACTACACCCAAACAACATTCGATCTATTTGCAGTGCCAATTCACATAGAGCCTGAGGTATGGGTGGCCGCACACGTGTTTGTGGGTCCCGGTGTAACCGTCGGTCGCGGCGCGATTGTGGGTGCGTCAAGCGTGGTACTGAAAAATGTCCCGGCTGAAGTGATTTGCGCAGGGAATCCCCTTAAGGTTATTCGGCTCCGTCCCCATTCAAGTAAGTAGACAGAAATGAACCAACAGTTCAGGGGTCTAAGGCTTGGAGGATCATTGCGGATTTTGCATGTCATCAATTCCATTGATCCCTCTTCGGGTGGCACTGCTGAAGGGCTCAGGCATCTTTCTCACATCTATTGCGAGGGCGGTCACAAAATAGAGGTAGCGAGCCTCGATGCGCCTGAAACAGTCGACCAATACAATTTCCCAGCGCGGGTTTACGGTCTTGGCCCCAGCAAAGGAATCTACGGGTATTCCCCACGTTTCGTGCCATGGCTCAGAGAACACGTGGCTTTATACGACGTAGTCTTCCTCAACTGCATTTGGCAATACAACGTTCTTGCTGCATATCGAGCGCTGGAGAATACAAACATTCCGTACGGCGTATTCACCCACGGAATGTTGGATCCATATTTCAGAAAAGAGTTTCCGCTTAAGCATCTGAAGAAGTCGATCTACTGGCATCTCTTTCTGAAGAAGATCATGAACAATGCTAATGTCGTTTTTTTCACTTGCGAAGAAGAGAAGATCCTGGCCAGGCAATCCTTCAGTGGGTATCACGTGCGAGAGCGGGTTCTCAGTTTTGGAATTTTCGGTCCGGAGATTCACCTCGCCCACGCAACCGGAGACTTTCTGGCAAGGTGGCCAAATCTTCGTGGAAAGCGCATCGCAATTTCGATGGGCAGGCTGCACCCGAAGAAGGGAATCGACATACTGATCGAAGCGTTTGCACAAAGTCTCGCGAAGCACCCAGAGTGGGAACTTGTGATCGCCGGCCCGGATCAGGTCGGCCAACAAGCTGAATTGCAGGCCCTGGCTGAGCGGCTTGGAGTGGCGGAAAGAATCACCTGGACAGGAATGATCAGCGGGTCATTGAAGTGGGGAGCACTCGCCGCGTCAGAGGTATTCGTGCTTCCTTCACATCAGGAAAACTTTGGCATTGTTGTAGTCGAAGCGCTCGCCTGCAAAGTGCCAGTGATCATTTCAGACAAGGTAAATATATGGCGCGAAATCCAAAGCCGCGATGCCGGATTGATTTGTCAGGATTCTATCGAAAGCACCCAAGCGGCGCTGAACCAATGGTCTGGGTTGAGCGGTAAAGAAATTTCCGAGATGCGCGACCGTAGTTTGAAATGCTTCAATGATTGCTTCAACTACGATGTAATAGCGGGAAAGGTACTCGATGTTACCGAGTCCATCGCCCGAGAGACACGGCGCCAATAGACTCATGACGCTTCTTAGCGGAGGAATCACCTGAAATGAAAAAGGCCCTCATCACTGGTTGCACCGGCCAAGACGGCTCGTACCTGACGGAGCTATTGCTTGAGAAAGGTTATGAAGTCCACGGCCTCAAGCGGCGCGCATCAAGTTTCAACACCGATCGCGTCGATCACATATTCAGGGATTTCCACGAGACCGGCAACAGGTTCTTTCTGCATTACGCCGATCTGACCGACGGCAGTTCGCTCTCCGCGCTGCTGCACGATCTTGAACCGGACGAGGTGTACAACCTGGGTGCGCAAAGCCACGTCAAGGTCAGCTTCGATGTGCCGGAGTTTACTACCGATGTTGTGGCTACCGGCACGCTTCGATTGCTTCAGGCTATGAGGCTCACCGGCGTAAAGAGCCGCTTTTATCAGGCTTCGTCGAGCGAAATGTTCGGCAGCGCACCACCGCCGCAAAGCGAGCATACGGCATTTCATCCGCGCAGTCCCTATGCCTGCGCCAAGGTCTTCGGACACAACATTACGGTGAATTACCGTGAGAGCTACGGTATCCACGCGTCGAGCGGCATCCTCTTCAATCACGAGTCTGCACGGCGAGGCGAAACCTTCGTCACGCGCAAGATTACGCGCGCTGTTGCTCACATCAAGCATGGAGTGCAGAAAAAACTCTTCCTTGGCAATCTCGATGCGCGTCGCGATTGGGGATATGCTCCGGACTATGTTCGCGCCATGTGGTTGATGTTGCAGCAGGACTCGCCTGATGATTACGTCATCGGCACTGGGGAAGCGCACACTGTTCGCGAATTCGTCGAGCTCGCTTTTGCAGCGGTCGATCTGGATTGGAAGGAGTATGTCGAAATCGATGCACGCTACTTCAGGCCCGCTGAAGTGGATTACCTCCTGGCCGATGCGTCAAAAGCGAAGAAGGTGCTGGGATGGGAACCGGAAGTGACCTTCAATAAACTGGTCCATCTCATGGTTGAAGCTGATATGAGAGATTTGGAAGCTCTTCGCAACGGAGGCACTGAAGCCATGCGCCTTGCCGCACTGGTCGAAGGCGGCTACGCGTGATTGATCTGACTAGAAAGAGGATTCTCGTCACCGGCGGGTCAGGATTTCTCGGCAGCCATCTCGTCGAGCGGCTAAACAATTCCGGTTGCAGCAACGTCTTTTCACCGACGCACAAGGAATTCGATCTCACCCACACTGACGCGATCGAACGCCTCTTTGCACAGCATCAGCCAGAAGTGCTCATCCACGGAGCCGCAGTCGTTGGCGGCATCGGAGCAAACCGCGCCAATCCCGGACGATTCTTTTACGAAAACGCGATCATGGGCATTCAACTCATTGAGAGCGCGCGCCGGCACGGCGTAGAAAAGACCGTGGTGCTGGGCACCATCTGCGCTTATCCCAAGTTCACGCCCGTTCCGTTCCGAGAAGAGGATCTCTGGATCGGCTATCCCGAAGAGACGAACGCACCGTACGGGCTTGCGAAGAAAATGATGCTCGTGCAGTGCCAGGCCTATCGCGAACAGTACGGAATGAACGCGGTCTTTCTGCTTCCTGTAAACCTCTATGGCCCGCGCGACAACTTTGATCTGCAATCGTCGCACGTGATCCCCGCGCTCATCCGCAAATGTGTCGAAGCGATAGAGGCGGGTAAGGAGGAGATCGTCCTTTGGGGCGACGGTTCGCCCACGCGCGAATTCCTTTACGTTGAAGATGCAGTGGAGGGAATCGTCCTTGCGACGGAGAAGTTCGACAAGCCCGACCCTGTAAACCTTGGCAGCGGCATGGAAATATCAATTCACGATCTTGCAGTGATGATTGCGGAGATGACCGGATTCAAAGGAAAGATCACTTGGGATACCAACCAGCCGAACGGACAACCCCGCCGTTGTCTTGCCGTGAACAAAGCTGAACAGGAATTCGGCTTCAAGGCCGCGACCCCATTCCAGGTAGGTCTTCGCAAAACGATCGACTGGTACATCGCTTCAAAGTAGTCTGAGCAAGCATAGTGAAATTCTGGGACGTAGTCGCTCCCGTGTCCAGTGACTGACTTAGATACACCCGCATGCTCTGCTTCACCTGAGGCGCAGAGGTATACCAATCGTTTCGGAGTCTGGCAATTGAATAGATATTCGGCCGCATCAATCCTGCTGTATTTCGCGGCTTTGCTTGCCGTTTACACGATGCTTGCGAGGGGCACACCTGCCGCGGCGCAGCCGGGAAAAGCCGTCGCTACCAAACTGCCTCAATCGCTTACGGAGGACGCTGATTTCGATTGCGACTCTGGCGACCGGGGATCGCCGTACATTCCAGTGGACAGCTGGATTTACCCTGCGGTACTTCGCCTCTATTCACTCGGCTACGTCGATACGCCGTATCTGAACATGCGTCCATGGACCCGCGCCAGCTTAAGCAACATGCTTGAGGTCACAGCAGACCTGATCGCAGATGCGGATAGATCACCGGGCGAAGATGAAGCCGAAGGAATATACGACGCTCTGAAACGCGAGTTACGCGAAGAGATGAACGACGATTGTCCTGCGAAGAAGGGAAGCGCGAGGGTTGAGTCCACTTATACGGCCGTTCGAGGCATCAGCGGCACGCCTTTGCGCGACAGTTTTCATCTCGGCTCAACCATCGTAAACGACTTCGGCCGTCCGTACACCAACGGGTTGACTAATTACTCCGGAGCCAGCGGCTATGCATCTGCGGGGCGATATTTGATCTATGCACGTGGCGAGTTTCAAGGTGCGCCATCGAGCGCAGGCTATTCGCCAGCATTGAGTACTCAACTTGCCGACATTGACCTTACGAACGACTACTTCACTCCTGGGTGCTGGGCAGGCACAAGTCAATGCACTCCTGTTCCATATAGCAAGGTGGCCACCATTCCAGCCGGCCCCATCGCAACCGCTGCCAGGGGGCGCTTTCTCGAAGCATATGTTTCGGCGCAATTACTAAATCATGTGTTCTCGTTCGGCAAGCAGGACTACTGGCAGAGCCCCGCAGTTGGCGGTTCAATGTCCTATTCCAATAACGCCGAGAATCTTTACTCATTTCGCATTAATCGTATCGAACCCTTAGTGGTTCCAGGTCTTTCGCGCCTCACCGGGCCATTTCGATATGAGTTTATGATCGGGCCGTTGAAAGGACACAGCTATCCCATCGATCCTTGGATTCACATCGAGAAAGTGAGCTTTAGTCCTACTGAAAATCTTTCATTTGGGTTTGAACGCAGCGTTGTTTGGGGAGGCAAGGGCCACGAGCCTGTCAACATCAAGAGTTTTGTCAGGAGCTTTTTCAGCCTTACTGCTCCTCAGGCAGATGTAAAGAACAGTGTCAAAGATCCCGGTGCACGTTTTGGAGCATTCGACTTCTCTTACCGTCTTCCGTTCGTGCGCCATTGGCTTACGCTCTATAGCGATGGCGAGGTTCACGACGACGTATCTCCAATCGATGCTCCTCGACGTGCAGCGTGGCGCCCCGGTCTGTATCTTTCTCATATACCGGGCATTTCCAAGCTAGACGTACGCGCTGAAGCCGCTTGGACTGATCCACCGGTTTCGCAGAGCAACGGTGGGCGTTTCATGTATTGGGAAGTAATTCAGCGCCAGGCTTATACAAACAGCGGCCAGATGATTGGAGATTGGGTCGGACGCGAAGGCAAAGGCTCTCAGGGTTGGGTCACGTATCACCTGAGCGGTAATGAGTGGATCCAGCTCGGCGTCCGCAATCACAAGGTCGCGAAGGATTTCGTTCCCGGCGGAACAACCTTGAACGACTTCAATGTCCAGGTGGTGAAGCGAATCAAGAAAGACCTTGAAATCAAAGGCGACCTGACTATCGAACGCTGGAAGGCGCCCGTGTATCTTCCCGGGCAACAAAACGTGACCGCTGCAACGGTGCAGGTGACATGGTTCCCAGGAAGAAAGGTCAGCTTTTAGCGGCTTACTTAAGGAAGTCCCGCGGCAGTTCGTGCTTCCAATCCACGAACGCTTCTTCGAGGGTGTACTTCCACTCATAGCCAAGATCGCGCAGTCGTTTCGGGTCGACGGATGTAGAGCGAAACAGCTTGCGCACGCGCACTGGGCTGATAGGTTGGCGAATGCGGAACGTTTTCGCTACTGCATCAATCGGATATGACATTCCAAGCAGCAATGGCCGCGGCACGCTCAGCGGATGGCGACGGACTCCGGCAGCTTTCTGAATGGCCTCGACGAACTCTTCGAGCGCCGGCGGGGGACTCATAGAGAAGTTCAGCAGGGTAAACGCCTCACCCGCGCGATCCTGATACTCCAGGCCAAACTGCACCGCGTGACCAACTTCCTTAACGTAACCACCTGCTTTTCGAGTTTGCCGGTTTCCCATGTACACGAAATAGCCCTTCAGCAAACTGCGAAGAAGCCTGGTTACATTGCCACCCTCGCCGGGACCGAACACAACGCCTGGCCTCAGAATAAGCAGCTTGCGCTGTGCAGATGCAGCCTGCCAACCTTGATGGATCTTTTCCGCCGCGAGTTTCGAGCTTCCATACGGCGTCTCGGGTACAGGCAGCGATCCCTCATTCTTCACTTCTTCAGAGGGGCCGTAGGGAGAGATGCTGCTCGTAAACACGATCCGGTTGCAGTGCACAGCCGCTGCCCACGCGCATACATTGTCCGCGCCACGCAAGTTTGTTTCAAAGTACTCGAAGGGCAAATGACCAGGTTCGCGGTGAATCGCTGCCAAATTGAAGATCAGGTCGACGCGCTGCGGCAGTTGTTTACGCCAGTCGTTATCGCGCACATCACCATGGATGAAGGTTGCACAGCCACTTTTCAAAGCGGCTTGCAGTTCGACGGTGTACGGCTCTATGCGCGGCGGCGCCAGGTCAACAAGGATGATATGTTTGGCAAGATTCTCGCGGAGCCAATGCTGCGCCAGGTGAGTTCCGATAAAACCGGTGCCCCCAAAAATAACGACCGTATCCATTCCGTTGTTCATTTTCCCAATCAGATGGCACCTGTAGTTTCAATTCATGCTTCGGCTTTGATTTTTTCAAGTTCGAATTCCGATATTCCAGCGACAACTGTGTCGGGCGCAAGAACGGAAAAAAATCTGTCGGCAATCTCTTCAATGACAAAGGCGCGTTCTGCAAAGGCGCGGCCATTTATTCCGCACTCCACGCAGATGCTCCTATTCTTCAAAAACCGTTCCGCGGCTTCAATAAGGCCATGGGGATTGTCAGGAGATACCACGGTCCCGGCCCTCGCCCTCTTCACAATACGCGCTGCCTCGTTGGTTTCGGGCGCCGCGACGATAAGTGCGCGGCCCGCACACAAATACGAAAGTGTTTTTGAGGGAACGGCGAATGAGCCGGCATCTGAATCCAGGAGCGTGATTAACACATCGGCGGACCCCATTACCTCGGCAACGCGTTCATACGGCTGGAAGGGAAGCAACTTCAGCACTGCTGGGTCTACGTTCTTCGCGTGCGCAGAAAGCCAGTCGGCTCCGGCGCCCCCTGCGACAACTACCAGCTTGCCGCTCCTGTTTACCTCGAGGTGCTTTGCCAATTCAAGCAGCAGTTCGGGCCGGTGCTTCATCCCGAGTGTTCCCGAATATACAAAGCAGAAATCGTCAGCCACACCATGTTCCACTGCCCAGGGATTTTGCTTTGTCCTCGGCTGCACTTCATCAAGTGGAGCCCAGTTTCCCATCACATGTACGTTAGGTCCGTCGATCCCCCAGGAACGAATGGTTTCTGCGAATCCATCAGAAATGCATATTACCGCGTCCGAATTTTTCAGTAGCTTTCGCTCCAGACGCTTGAAGTATGCTTCTCCGACCCACGCCAGTAGCCGCGCTCTTCGTTGCAGAACGAATCGGGCCGCGAGGCAGTACACGTCCTGTAGCCAGAAAACAAAGCGGGCATTGTACCAATGAGCAGCTCTCTGCAAAATAGCCTGTGCATCCAAGGGCATGTTTCCGGACACTACAACCTCGGGTCGGAACATTTCAACCCGGCTGGCAGTAATGCGTCCGTACTCAATGTCCGCCTGTCGTCTGGTCAGCAGCGAGTGTTTCGAAAATTCGCGTGCAATGTGCAGGCCCTCAATCATCAGCCCCTCGGGGTCGTCTTTGCGGACCTGCGTGTGACCCTTCGGGGTGGACAAGTTGTCAGCAAAATAAACGTGGAGAACCGTGTGCCCCCTTCGAGCCAACTCACGACTCATCTCCAACGGAAAAGCATGACCGCAAAAGTCATTGATCAGGATTCGCATACTAAAAGCAGCAACCGCAGATTCGTGTCAAACGGTCGTTCCCCGGGTCATTCCGAGGCTCCTTTGTCCTGGTGACTTTTGCGCACAACTTGGCCCAAATACTCGGGATTACCAACTAGAACTGGCGCCACTTCAAGAAGTAGCAAATTGTGGCGAACGTATACCGACAAGGCAAGCTGTGGGGGACAGCCTTTCCAAGGGTTTTGATATGTCACCGTGAGTCAATTCTCACCATGGTCAATGCGAGTGTCAAGCAAGATCGTGCGGGGTTTCCAACAAAGATAACTCCCTCGTTTGTTGTATTGCGGACGGCCTTGTCTTCCACGTCAATAATGGGTATTTACCGCGACTTAGAGATGTGAGCGAAATGGGAGTTACCTCTGATTCGGCGCTTCTTCCGCCGATAACTCAAGGTAGGACTCGAACTTTTAAGAGCTCTTCGCGAACATCGCAATAATTAACATGAATGACTCAACTCGCTCTCAAAATGAGCGTACGATTCGGTGCGCGAAAGTGCGCCCTTATTTGCCATCCCGCTTGTGCTAAGGTGCTATCTATGCCCGCCGTCTACTGGACCATTCGCGAAAAGATTCGACTGAATCCAGCTGTCAGCGAATCGAGTAGCGCTGATTATGAGCCCATCGCAAACGAGTTTGTTGACCTTTCGGCTGTGGACTACCACGTGGGCTCTGCAAGGCAACTACCTGCTCAATCGGGTTTTCCATCGCACATTGTTACCCGCTCGCCACCGCACCCAATACAGATAGCGTGCCTGAAAGACTGACATGACCGTTGCCGTTGTCATTTGCACGCGCTTTCGGCCCGCGGCGCTCAGAAACTGTCTGCGCGCGATCGCCGCTCTAAAGCGCACTCCTGATGAGTTGATCGTTGTCGATAACTCATCAGGAGACAAACAAACTGAAGACTTGGCTCTTGAATACTCGGCCTCTTACTTTGTCGAGCCGGCGATTGGTTTGAGCCGGGCTCGGAATCGGGGCCTGTCTGCGAGCAACTCCGAGCTTGTGGCATATCTCGATGACGACGCTTTGCCGGAGGAACACTGGCTTGAACTCATCATTGAGCCTTTTGACAATCCTCAGGTCGCGGTGGTGACGGGTGAAGCAATCCTGCCGGATTCAGCGGGGTATTCAAAAGAACCTCCGTCACCCACTCACCTCGACAAGACGGACAAACAATGGTTTGAAATCGCAGCATTTGGCGGATTGGGAATAGGCACAAACATGGCGCTGCGCAAGTCAGCATGCAAGATTCCGGATTTCTTCGACGAGCGTCTTGGGAGAGGTGCGCCGTTCCATGGAATGGAAGAGCATTTCGCATTTGCACAACTACTTTCAGAGGATTACTGTGCGGTTCATGTTCCTGCTGCGGTCGTCTATCATTCATCCCAAAATGCGCTGAACCTTAACCGGGATGCACGCAGCCAATTCGCGTATTCAATGCTCTTGTTTTCCGAATTTCCTGATCGCCGCATGGATCTTCTGCGGTTTCTCTTTCGGAGAATGCGTCATAAACCGCTTAGTTGGGAGAGAGACTCACCTGATCCGGGGGTAATTGTCAGCAGCAGTTGGCGAGTGCTCCTTAAGGCAAGTCTGACCGGAGCATTACTTTACTTCCGCACCAGAAAGCGCAAAAAGAAATAGTGCGAAGGGCATCTGCGGTTTCTTCTGCGGGCCCAATGTCTCGGGAACAAGTTCGAGAATTTAGTACAGCCCTCGCAGTGCGGATAAAATGCACGGCGCTCCCGCACTCCAGAAACAGGACAGGGCAATCTGAGTTGGCCGTCACGGGCGACTTACAATTACCTTTCCGATTTCGCTGATTATTCGCTCTGGGAGGGGGCCTGGGCCGGATTTCCACATAGAGAGCGGTTACTTAACAGTCCGGAGGTAACCTCGTCGGCCGAGGACGGTATAAGATGACTTCTAGAGATTCCCGGTTGTATTTATATTTGGGCGTTTTCGGGGACAAATCCCTTGGTCCTGATTCCCGGCCTACCCAATAGCGCTTGCCGGATTTCTGTGCTCAGAAAAAGATGTCGGGTCTTTCATCGTGCGTTTCGTGTTCAAACGATCAAAAGCTAGGACGAAAACAGATGATGGGCATTTACTTGCTGCGCGTGATGCGTTTTCTTTGTGCCATGGCCATTTCACCCCCAAAGGAGCGACCAATGCACGGCAGTCCCTGGCATGTTTTACATGTCCTCTCCAACCACGAAAAGAAGGTTGCGCAACATTTGCAGGTCCGCACCATTGAGTACTACCTCCCGCTGTACAAGGAAAAGGTAAAGTGGACCGACAGGACAGTCGTTGCGGAACGGCCGCTGTTCTCAGGCTATGTCTTCGCCCGGTTTGATCACCAAGACAGGATCCCCGTCATTTCCACGCCGGGCGTGCTTCGCCTCCTCGGCGAACAGATGTGGGATCTTGTCGAGGATGAGGAGCTCGAAAAGATCCGTGCCGGTCTCGCCAAGGGATTACCATTGAGGCCCCATCCCAGCATTACCGTCGGTACCAAAGTTCGAATTCGCAATGGCGTCTTCGAAGGTGTCGAGGGAGTGGTAAGCGAACTACGCCAGCAGTGCAAGGTCATCATAACGCTGGCAGCAGTTCGTCAATGCTTCTCGCTTGAGGCGGACCTCGATGAGCTTCAGGTCCTGAGCAAACCAAACGCGCAGACGAGAATCCAAACCATCCCGGCATTCGGCTACTGAACAGGGAATTGGCTTGAGCCAATCCCAAACCCGGTTCAGATTCAAGCAGCAACAAGTGGGGTATGAACAGGCTGTTACGAAACGGGATTGAGGAAGGTGTAAACGGAACGGTGCTTCGAATTCGGAGCACCGTTTTGTACTTTGGTGGTTTTTTGCGTTGCGGGCCGGCAAAATCCGGCCTGGTTTGGGCCGTTGCCGAGATAAATGTGGCGGCGCCGAGCGCGTTTATATGGCCGGGTTTCTTCTTATGCGATGAGAACAGGTGCTATTTCCCGAAGAGACTGAAACCTTTCTTGCGTTTCTTTTCATCCGGGAGGCCGCATGCAGATCTAGCCATCGTTCGAATTTCAACAGCAATCGACGAGTCTTCCAGAGCTATTGGCGTAGCCGTAGCCAAAGTCCTGCGCGCAGTAGAGTAGTCATCGGAAACCTTCCAATGCGCGGGCCGCGTCAGTGCCTTGGTAATCTGCGCGTCGTCAAAAAGAAGCATGTTTGACGTGTAGCGGTTGAGCACAATCTGCAGGCTGCGTCCACGTAGACCGAAGTACTGGGAGATGAAGCGATTCGCATTGCGCAGTTCGGAGATTCCTACCTGCGTAATCAGGAACACGGTTGATGATTCATCGAAGATCGACGAATCCATCAGGTCTACCCGCGATCCGGCATCGACGACTACGTAGTTGTAACTCTGGCGTGCGACGGCGAGCAGCCTGTCGTAAGCTTCCAGCGTCGACAGTTCTTTGGGAAATTCACTGGGAGCGGCAAGGACAGACAATCCGGTTTCGTGCTTGGTGATCAGCGTGTTCAGAAAGCTGCCATCGAGCCTTGTGTACTCGCGAAGCGCGTTGGCGGTTGAGTAGTTGGCGACCATGCCCAGATTCAGACCGGCATCACCGAGAGGCTGGCCCAGGTCGATCAACAGCGTACTCTGGTTGGTCTCCGTGAACACTGAGATAGCGAAGTTGGCCGCAATCGTTGTTACGCCGCAGCCGCCCTTTGTGCCAAGGAAGACGAAAACCTGGCCGGCGATTTTGGGAGCTTGAACAACAACGGATTGAGCCTGCGGAATCGAAGCGCGAGTCAAAGCGCCGGCAACTTCGGCGGGTACCAGCGGCAGGGCGAAGTATTCGCGGGCGCCGGCGCGCATAAAGCGGACCGCCTGTTTCACGTCCGACTCAGCCGAATAGCACATCACGCACGCGGGGCTAGTCGAGCAAATCCGCGCAACCAGGTCGAATACATAATCGGGATCGCAGTCCGCGTCCACGATGACAACGTCGAAACGGCTGCCCACTGTGTGGTGCAGGTCGTCCAGATTGGTGGGATAAGAGGTAAACTCCTGGATTTCCGTGCTTTGACGTCCGGAAAGGACGTTCATAAACGCCCGGCGACGGTCTTCGTCGGGACCGATGAGAGCGATGGACAGGACGCTTTTTATGGGAGAATCAGATCCTTGGCGGTCCGAATCGCCCCCTTTGCTGTTCCCGGAATCATTCATCATTACTCATCCTAAACTACATCGGGCTCATTCACCTTCCCCTTTCTCGGTATGACCTGTTGACTAAGGTGTTGCTTTTTCAGTGTCAACAAAGGTACTTAGCAAGACCATTAAGATGGCAGCATCTCGGCTTGGCGGGGCCGGATCGCGCAGAATTGTCCCAAATACCAGATGGGAAAGGCGGGCAGGTTTGCGCGCCCCTCCCATTCAGTACTGCGCGGAGGATGGAGACTAATTTCCGAGATCGAAATTGATTTCCACGGTCTCGTTGCTGTCGGAAGCGGCGGGCGCAAACTTCCAGTGCAGAAGAGCCTCTTTTGCCGCCAAAGCAAGTGTGTGGTTGCCGCTCACTTCCTTCACATCGGTCACTTTTCCCTGCGCGTCAACCGCGGCCTCGAGCTTGACAGTCCCGCTGACGCGCATGCGCTTGGCAATCTCCGGATATGCCGGAGGTACTCTTGATTTGACCGCACGCGCGTCGCCGGCCATCGCGGGCAGAGCCATCACGAGCATCAAGGCAAGCGCGCCCGCCTGTACAAGCCTGATACCGGAGCATCTGAATTTACCGGAACGAATCATCAACTGAAAACGGTTCATGGATTACTTGTCCTCCTGCAGATTAGAAAACCTACAGTGGCCTTATCGGCAAAGACGCCATGCGCATGAGAGGTTTTTCAGATGCCGGTTACCAAAGGAATGAGACGCCGGTGTGCCCAATCGTAAGCGCTGCCCCGGCTATCGTCTGGAGATGCTACTGGCGACAGCAGCGAAGGTCAGGTCTGTTGCCGCGGCGCGGTGCTCTGTGCACCACTGTTCAAACAGTCGCCCGTAGCTCAACGTGATGTAGTCCCTGTGGCTGAGACCAAGCCGCGCAGCCGCTCGATCAATCCACTCGGCCGTTCCCTCAAGCTCCGCGTAGTTGCCGATCGGCGTTTCATCAACCACGCAGTGGCCCTCGCCGTCATGCCATTCGGCGCGCCACTTTTCATATCGGAACGCCGCCACCAGTCCCAGCGCCAGGAAAATCTCTTCGAATGCGCGCCCGTCGGCCACATCGGATTCCGTCTCGATACGGTGTTTGTGAGTATCCACACCAGGATGGTTGTCAGGCAGGCGCTTGTGCGTGACTGTCCAGCGTCCGTTATAGCTTCGTATCCGCAGGATTTCAGTGCGCGCCCGCATGCGGCGGTCCGGCGTGTCGTAAAGAACGTTGCTTTCGAATGCGCGTGGGGTATGCAGCGTGAACCCGGCAGCTTTCAGCTTTTCCGCGAGACCGGACAGGTCATTGACTTTGAACTTGATCTCGGTCTCGATAGCCATCGTAATCAGCGAGTATACGGCAGAGCATTACGCCGCTCCAAAGTCCCAGCAGGATGTGGCGGTCGACCACGGCAAGCAGCGACAATAAAGAGGTGAAGACGCTGCGGTTGACCGTAGACCCCGCCAGGCTTGAGACGGCCGAGGCAATTGATGCGCTTGATCGAGCGGCTGAGATCCTGCGCCGGGGCGGGCTGGTGGCGCTGCCCACCGAAACCGTATACGGCTTGGGCGCGAATGCTCTCGACGAGGCTGCTGTGCGAGGGATTTTTGCAGCCAAGCAAAGGCCGGCGTGGGATCCCGTTATTGTGCATATCGCGGATGGGTCGATGCTGGATGGCGTGGTTGAACAAGTCCCGGAGGCGGCGTCGAAGCTGATGAAGGCATTCTGGCCGGGGCCGCTTACGCTGCTGCTTCCGCGCTCGCGCGCAGTTCCTGACGTGGTAACGGCGGGCCGGCCGCTGGTGGGCGTGCGCATGCCGGCGCACCCCGTGGCGCTTGAATTGATCAGGCGAGCCGGAGTGCCGGTGGCCGCACCCAGCGCCAATGTTTTCGGCCATATCAGCCCCACGACCGCCGCACACGTGCTGCACGATTTGGACGGCCGCATTGACGCTGTGCTGGATGCCGGTCCAACTGCACACGGTGTGGAGTCCACAGTGCTGGACCCCTGCCAAAGCCCTATGCTTATCTACCGGCCGGGTGCGGTGACGCGAAAGCAGATTCTCGACGCTGTCGGGCCGGTCGAGATTTTCAAAGAAATTGGAGAACTGCACGCGACCCCGCCCGAGGCACTACCGTCGCCGGGAGTCGGGCTGCGCCACTACGCTCCGAGAGCGCGGTTAGTGCTGGTGGAAGGTCAGTTGGACGAGATCAGCTTGCGAATTGCAGAAGCCGCCGAAGGGAAGTCGATCGAGACGCTCGGGATCATGTTGCCGGCGGATATCCCATTGCCGGGTGGGCTGACGGCAGCGAAGGTGTTTCCCTGGGCTCGATGGTCGGCCCCGAGAGAGCTTGCACGCGATCTATATGCCGGATTGCGGGAGCTTGACGCCCGAGGATGCACAACAATTCTCTGCCCGCTGCCGCCCGCGGACGGAATTGGAGCAGCGATTCGCGACCGGCTGATTAAGGCAGGGAAAAGGGACTAGGGGACAGCTCAAACTTGGCCGGTATCGCATTTTCTACTAACCTACATCGCCAAGTTTGTACATGTACTTGATCGCGGACTTATAGATCAGGGTCTTGGAGCGGCCGCGCACCTTTAGAGAGTGTCGATCGTACCATTCGATGCAGCCTTCAATGCGCTCACCGTCTTCCAGCACAACCACCATGGGCGTCTGCGACTGAATCTGCTTTTGCAGGTAAAACAGCTCGGCATGGCGCTGCGGAGCCTCAAACTCAGGCGCGCGCGCCGGAAAAGCCACTGCTACTGGGCCGGACGAATTGCGGCGGATGCGGGGTGACGGCCGATCTTTCTGAGGGTTGCCATCGGAGTTATACGCCGGTTGCAAAGACGAAATACCCATTGGACTCACGATCCTTCAATCCGAGTTCGAAACATTCATTGGGGCCCAAGTGAGAAGACAAGGCAACTGCCGGTAGGGAGGAGCCAGCTGCGCTTCGCACTAGCGTAGCGCGAGTCTCGATCTGCACTCTTGGATGCTTGAATACAAGAATGCACTGACAAACGATCCCTGTCGAGTCCCAGCGCGTAAGCGATGAGTGGGATGGCAGGTAATGCAACAGATGCCCGGGGTCGGGCGCGGGTTGCTCTCTATTCCAGGCCTGAAGGTCCGGCTGCGATTACGTTCGTCACACCGTCATAACCGTTCGAGACTTACCGCCATTGCATCAAGCGAGAGCGACCGGAGAAGGTTGCGCCGCATACCCTGTTCTACCTGCACCAGGGCACGGGCCGCTCCGTCGATCCATTCCACGGTGACGCCTTGGGCCAGCTTCTGCAGGTCCGGTTCAAGGTCGAGGTTGCGGATCAGGCTCGGCGTGCCGGCCACGATCAGCAGCAGGTCTTCGACCAGGCTCCCGAGCGCCCGCAGCAGGCTGACGGTCTTCTCCTGTCCGTCGGCTCCCGCGCGATACGTTTCTGTCGCGTGAAACAGCGCGGTGTAGTCGGGTTCACGTAACACGTTATGCAGAATAACGAGCGCATCGCGACGGCCCGCAACATAGGTCCCGAGGTCGAGCGCGAGCGCGCGCCCCACGGCTCCCTCAGCCAAACGCGCGGCCAGCGCCCGTTCCTTCGGCTTCAACTCAGGACGGCGCTCCGCCAGCAACGTCTCCAAATCAGCCGCTGGAATTACGCCCAGGCGATGCACAACGGCCCGCGAGCGAATTGTCGGCAGCAATTCCTGCGGATTCTCCGTGAGCAGAACAAGCGACGTGTGGTCGGGCGGCTCTTCCAGGACCTTAAGCAGGCTGTTCGCCGCTTCTTTCATGAAAGCCGAGCACGTGAAGATCGAGAACGCTCGCTTCGCTTCCACGGGCGGACGGTAATAGGCCGCGTGAATCACCTGCCGTACCTGGCCAAGCTTGATGAGCAACTGCGGCGGGTCAGGCGGAACAATCACCACGTCTGGATGCGTCTGGATGAGAATGCGGGTCTCGCGCTTGTCCGTTTCGCGCAGACCGTCGCGTGCGTTTATCGCTTCAGTAACGCGTTCTTCAAGATTTGCGGACTCGCCAATGCGCGTGCAGTTGCGGCAGACGCCGCAGAAGTCCGGCAGGCCGTCGCTCTCAGTCGGAGAAAGGCAGTTGACGGCCTTGGCGAGCATCAGGGCCAGCGTGTATTTACCTGAGCCGCGCGGGCCGGCCAGGATGAGCGAATGCGGGAAGCGTTCGGAGCGAACCGCTTCACGCAGATGCGTGACCGTTGCCGTGTTGCCAAGAAAATCCCGAAAGCCCATGAGTTCGAGTTTAAAGCAGCGCCTCTTTTTTGACTTTCAGCCTTCAGCCGTCAGCTTTCACCCATTCATTTCCGCCGTTCGCCAATTTCCGAAAAACATGTCAATCAAACTTGACAATAATGTTTAATCAATAGTAAAGTTTATTTGTCTTAATGTAAAGGAGACCATGCACAAGGAGCCTAGCTTGATGCGATGGTCAGAAGGTGAGTCGAAGTGGCTGAACCGAGGGTAGACAGTCCTGCAAAGAACAAAGCGGAAGATCGCATTCTCTTTATCGTTCTACCGTCCTTACTTCTGGCAGGGATCTCGATTTGGCTGCAGAGCCTTTACGGCGATCATCCAACAGGATTGCTGGCGGTAGTGTGCGTAATCCTCGCCAGTTCGCCGTTTTTAGCGATGATCACTATTTTCTATCTTGTATTTCAGGGAAGAGAGGGATGAGTTTCAGGCGCGGCTGCAGAGCGGAGCGATGCTGGGTGGCATGGGCGCCACACTGCTGGTGACAACAGTCTGGGGAGTGTTGGAGCAGTTTCACCTTGTTCCGGAATTTCGCGTGATGTGGGTGATGGGCTTGTTCGGAATTTTCTATTCAGTCGCGCTTGCGGTACAACGCAGAAGGTACAAGTGAGGAATCGGCTTCGTGTGTTGCGTGCGGAACGCGAGTGGTCGCAGGCCGATCTTGCGATGCGGCTTGAGGTTTCGCGGCAATCAGTGAATGCGATTGAGACGGGGAAGTTCGATCCGAGCCTGCCGCTCGCGTTCAAATTGGCGCGACTTTTCGGGACAACGATCGAGGAGATTTTTTCAGACGAGTCTTGTTCCTAGATAGGCGGAGGGAGCAGGGGCCTTCAGGCCCCTGGAATCGAAGCCATCTACAAATGAAATGCGGCTTTAGCCGCGGGCCTCTGTAAGCTTTTGCCGATTTCGCTGGAAATGGATAGGCATTGGATCGCAGGAGCAACCGGCGGAGCTGAATGGATAGGCGCGAGCTTCCGGCACAAGCCGGCGTCGAACGGGGTTCTCTTCGATGTAGCGAACGCAGTCTTGGAATTGGTCTCCGCTTGCGATTTGGCTTTCGTTGAAGCTGCGCATCCAGATGTCCTTCTGATCTTTCAGCCGGAATGAGAACCCCCCTTTGATAAATTGAATTGCTTTTTCGAGCGATACGTCAGGGGCAGGCGTGAGGATTACATGGAAATGATCAGGCATGATCACGTACGCATGTAAAAAGAATTTACCCTGCGAGCGATAGTGATGGATGGTCTGTAAAAGAAGGTCCGCGATGCGGGTGACCTGAAAGAGTTTGCGGCGTTGCGCCGTGACTGCGGTAACGAAATAGGTTCGCGTTTCTTGAGGAGCTAAGTGCACATCAGAATAATATTGCATGGGCCCGCGGCTAAAGCCGCTTGAAATTCATCGCTCATTTTCCAGGGACCTAAAGGTCCCTGCTCCCTCCGTTTTTCGAAGGCACCCGGCTTTGTTCAAGGCCTGAAGGCGCGTACTTCCTCCGCGTTCAGGCCAGCTTCAGCAACAGCAATTTTTCTGAGACAGCTTCCACGATTTGCTGGTGGATTTCGTCGATGCTCATGTCGCCCTCGATGAGCACCACGCGCTGGGGTTCACGTTCTGCGATCTCGTGGTACTTCTCCCACACGCGGCGATGAAATCCATCCTGCTCAAGCTCAAATCGGTTTTCATCTTTGCCCGTTTGCGCCTCTTCGCGTGTGTTGCGCCGGCGGGCGCGAGTCAGCGAGGCGCTCAACGAAGGCAGCAGCAGAATCGTCAAGTCCGGCTTGAGATTGCTGCAAATGGCGCGGTGCAGTTCGAGGACCATCTCCGAGCCAAGCTGACGGCCGCCGCCCTGGTAGGCCTCAGTCGAATCGGTGAAGCGATCGCACACAACAATCTTTCCGGCATCCATCGCCGGCTTGATGATTTCGGCAATGGCCTGCGCACGGTCGGCAAACATGAGCGCCATTTCGGTCATCGGCGCAAGTCCTGTGGACCGCGAGTCGAGAAGAATCGCGCGAATGCGGTCGCCGATGCTTGTGCCGCCGGGTTGACGGGTAATAACCGGCTCAATTCCGCGGCTTTGCAGCCAATCGGCTAATCGCTTGATCTGAGTGGTCTTGCCGGAACCGTCAAGGCCTTCGAGAGTGATAAATAGACCGCGCGGCATCCGCTCAAGTCTACCATTGTGACAACCAACGGCGACGCCCCGGCTTCTGTTGTGTTAAAACGGTGTAACATTCAAAAAATCATCTGGGCTGATAACGCCCTTCTTCGGAGTTCGTCGTGAAGCTACGTCGCTTGGCTGTCCCTGTTTTTCTCTTTCTTGCTGCAATCGCGGTGCTGCTGTCGAGTCGGCTGAGCGCACAGAACCTCACCCTCGAAGGGCAGACCGGCGGGTTTATTACGCCCACCGCGTACGTTGTGTACGGCGAGGACGGCCACTTCTTTTCTCATCCCGCTGTGGGCTATCACTTTGTGAATGCGAACAGCGTCATCGGCGATCTGCACACGTTCAGTATTGAAGAAGGTTTCGCCAACCGTGCAGAAGTGGGCTATACGCGCAGCGTTCACTGGACGGGGAAGAGCGCTCTGTTCAGCAATCTGTGGCACTACGCCGGAATGAACATTTTCAACGGCAAAGTAGTGGCTGTGAAAGACGGCCAGTTCGGCCCATGGATGCCGGGACTCGCGGCCGGGTTCGTCGTGCGCACCGGAGATAAATTCGTCACGGGCCATCTTGATGGAAAGACCTACACAAATGGCGACGTGTTTGTTGTGGCGACGAAGACATGGCTTCATCCGCCGGTGCCGTTTCTTGTGAACTTTGGGTGGAAAGCCACGAATGCTTCGATCTACGGAATCGGTGGCCAGGCGACGCGGTTTGGCGGGCGTCTGTTTGGCGGTCTCGGGATTCCGATTCCATTTTTCTTCAATACTGCGATTGTGCCGTCGGCGGGATTCTCGCAAGAGCCGCCGACATCAAAGAACTTGGGCGCGCTCTCGGCAACCAGCGTCTACCTGGTGCAGGGCAGGGCACATTTGCCGACGACGATGGACTACGCAGTCCGCATAACGCAAAAGGAACACCCGCACTTCGCGCTGGATTTCGGCATTGGACAAGTGGCAGGAAACATCGGCACCACGCTGGTTCCGACGGGCAATCCTCTGCAGCCGTATGCTCCTTTGAACATCAATCTTGAAGCGCGGCACGTTATCGGCGTGGGTCTGAGCATTCGCCCCTGAGCCAATTAGAGACTGCGGTAGGCAGGCCCACGGTGCGCCGTGGGCCTTTGCTCGCTCGCGGATTAGTGACCACCAGCCTCGATGCGTTTGGCTGGTGCAATCACGGGAGTTATCCACGACGGTACAAAGGTGACTATCCAAAGTACACAACTTAATGAGCATGGACGGGTTCCAAGAGGTAGCCTGACTGAGGCGCTGAATTTGCAGCTTCAGCAAGTTGAGATAAAGGCACAGGGAGGTTTTGCTATGAAAGCTATTTGCTCTTTGCGCATTCTACTTCTGGCACTGGTCGCAACGCTGATTCCGGCGTCGTCATTCGGCGGAGTCTTTATCAGCGTGAATTTCGCACCCCCGGTGCTTCCTGTTTACGAACAGCCGCCATGCCCTGAACAGGGGTTGATTTGGATGCCGGGCTACTGGGCTTACGACGAGGACGGATACTACTGGGTGCCTGGCACGTGGGTTCCCGCTCCTTATGAAGGAGCGTTGTGGACGCCGCCATACTGGGGCTGGGACAACAATCTTTACATGTTCCATCCAGGCTACTGGGGCCAGCACGTCGGCTACTACGGCGGCGTGAATTACGGCTTCGGTTATATGGGTGTCGGCTTTGTGGGTGGAATGTGGCGCGGCCACGACTTTATCTACAACACTGCTGTAATGCACGTAGATGAACGACGCGTACGCAACGTCTACGTCGATCGCGATGTGGTGCGGCGATACACAATAGCGAACGACCGCCACGTTTCTTTCAGCGGCGGCCGCGATGGCATTCATCACGATCCGATGCCTGAAGAGCGGTTCGCCGATCGCGACCGGCATGTAGAAGAAACGCAGTTCCAGCGCTCGCATGAGAATGCGGCGCGATCCGACAAGTCGTTCTACGCGCGCAACAACGGCGGGCGCCCGAGCAATGTAGTGGTGCAACGGCCGATGGGTGTGGGGCCGAATTCGACGCCGGACAACCGAGGCGGATTCCAGGGACGCGGCAACGCCAACGCCAACCAGCGGCCGCAGGATAATCCGGGCAATCGTGGCGGCAATAATGACCCACGCTCGAATGCTCGGGGTTACGATAATCGCAACACGTACACTCCGCCTCCGAATGCGGGTAATCAGAACCGCAACAACACGCCGCAGCCTGGGAACACGCAGCAGCCTGCGAACCAGAATCCGCGGTACCGGAATAATGCTCCGCAGCAGCAGAACAACCCGGCTCCGCAGTTCCGGAATAACAACAACTCGCACGGTAGTCAGGACAACATGCAGAACCGCGCCGGACCGCCACCGCAACAGCAGCCCCAGCAGTCACGACCCCAGCAGCAACCTCAGCCTCAGCAGCCACGCGGAGACCAGGGCGGCCGCGGCGATCATGGTGATGGCGGACGCGACCGGCAGCATTAAACTACGTGCTTAGAACCTGTTTACGATCTCCTGAGCAGTAATCTGAGGAAGGCTAAGTGGATCATCTGCAAGCTGGTATTCAGTTTTCGTTCGCAGTTCTTCCATAGCCTGCGGCACTTTTCCAGCCATGCGAAAGACCGTTCTACGATCCAGCGTTTCGGCAGCACGGTAAACGTATGCAGTTCGTTGCGCTTGACGACTTGAACCGTGGCCTTCAGTTGCTCCATGACGCTGTCTGCGAACGGTTGGCCCGTGTAGCCGCCGTCGACCAGCACGCTCTGGACCAACTCCAGATTCGACTTGCACCGCTCGATGGCCTGCACAGCGCCGTTGCGGTCCGTCACCTCGGCCGTGGTTACGGCGACAGCGTGCGGCATTCCCTGCGTGTCCACCGCAATATGCCGCTTGATACCGGAGACCTTTTTGCCCGCGTCGTAGCCCTTCTGCTCGGCGCTGTCGGTGTTCTTCACGCTTTGCGCATCAACGATCAAAAAGCTGGTCATGGCGTTGCGCCCCAGTTTCTCGCGGGCCTCGCCAACGGATTTTTTTTAAGGCTCGCTCCAGAGCGCTCGTTCCGTCCTGATCGGTTGCGCTCCACTTGGCAAAATACGAGTACACCGTGACCCAGTTGGGAAACCTCTCCGGGAGCATACGCCACTGACAGCCGCTCTTGAGCAGGTACAGCACCGCGTTGAACACCTCATACAAATCCACTGTGCGTGGCTTGGTCCGTTTGCGCACGCCTTCCAGAAAGGGACGGATCAACTCGAACTGTTCCCGGCTGATATCGCTTGGATACGGCTTTCTTGGCTCCATTTCTCAGATCTACCGTTCCAAAGGAGAAGACGCATATATCTACCTTGATGACTACGGCTGGTCAGGACCAAAGATCGTAAACAGGCTCTTAGCTCGCAAGGATTGAAGGCCCGCGGTTCGCCGCGGGCCTTCTCCTGTCAGGACTGAATCAGTTCCATTCCGCAAATTTCTACTTCAAGACCGCCGAACTCAGGATGGTTGTTTTCACGAATGCGATAAGCGACATCGATGAGGCTACCCGTGTTCAGCTTGAGCTCAGCAGTACGCGCAGCCATGTCCCAGCCTACGGCGCGCATGACGCTGCTGGGGCTGTGTGCGAATGAGCCCGCACGTTCATTCAGATTCGAAGATTCCTGAGCCAGCTCTAGGCGCACGTGCCGTTCCTTCATAATGCGCGGCGCGGCAACCAGTCTCACCCGGCGAGCCACGAAGACCGGCTCGGGGTTTCCGTGGCCAAGTGGCTCGAGTTTGCGCAGCCAGCCTGCAAGTACCGGCGTAATGCGGTCCAGCGGTAACTCGGCATGAATACGCAGCCTGCGTTCCGGTTCGCGCTCCGCAAGATATTCCTGGGCGTAGGTACGAAGACGATCTTTGAGCTGCGGCAGACAATCGGCAGGCAGAGCAAATCCGATAGCGAAGGCATGGCCTCCGAAACGAGTGAACAAATCCGCGCAAGTCTCAATTGCGTTCAGCAAATGGAATCCATCAACCGAGCGGCCTGAACCGTGAGCGATTCCATCTTCAACGCTGACGACGATGGCGGGCTTAGCCGTGCGCTCGACGACCCGCGAGGCAAGAATCCCAATGACACCGCGGTGCCAACCATCTCCATCGACGACGAGCAGCCGGTCTGCTGCCAATTGTTCGTCCTCTGCCAGTCGGGTCTCAATGAGGCGCAGGGCAGCGGCTTCTACGTCGCGACGTTCACGGTTGAGCCGTTCGAGTTTGCCCGCCAGTTCAGCCGCTCGCGGCACATCACGCGTGGAGAATAATTCGATCACTTCGGATGCTACGTCCATACGGCCGGCGGCGTTGATGCGCGGCGCCAGGCGGAAGGCAACATCGAATCCGCTGATGGGCTTGCTGGCCGGATCAAGTGCCGCAACGGCAAACAACGCGCGCAGTCCCGCACCGGCAGGGCGGCGAAGTTCGCGCAAACCCAGCGAGGCGATGGTGCGATTCTCGCCCTTTAGTGGAACCGCATCGGCGATGGTGGCGATGGCCGCCATCTTGAGAAAACTGGGCAGCGTCTTTTCGCGCGTACGCTCACGGTCGCGCCGCTCGAGAACGGCCTGAGCAAGCTTGAGCGCGATGGCAGCGCCGCAGAGTGATTTTTCAGGATAAGTGCAGCCGGGTTGGTTGGGATTCAGAATTGCCAGCGCCACCGGTACATCGTCGTCGGCCTTGGGCAGGTGGTGATCGGTAATGATGAGGTCGATGCCGACACGGCGAGCCGTTTCCGCTTCAGCAAATGCCCGCATGCCCGTATCGACTGTGATGATCAACCGAACGCCGTCGGCGCAGGCTGATTCAATCACGCTCGACTGTAATCCGTATCCATCGCGCAGCCGGTGAGGCACGTGAAAGCGGGCAATGCCACCGAGCATTTCGATCGCGGCTTTGAGCAGCACAACGGCTGCAGTGCCGTCCACGTCGTAGTCGCCGTAGAGCAGTACAGGCTCGCGCGCAGCAATGGCGCGCTCAAGGCGTTCGACGGCCACGGACATGCCCATCATCAGAAACGGGTCGTGCAGGTGATCCGTGTCAGGATTCAGGAAGACGAATGCGCCGTGAGCGGTGGTGATGCCGCGCGCTACAAGCAGCTCAGCGAGCACACGCGGCAGGCGCGCATCACGGGCGAGCGCTTCGGCGGCTGCCTGGTCGGTGTGTTCAAGGATCCAGCGCTGGCGGGGCGAAGCGCAAGGCGTGGGTTTTCGCTGCTAAGGTGCGCGGGCGACAATGTCTGGAACAGGCCCGGAATTCACTCTGCTTACTCGTCCTCGTCGTCGTGAGGATGCACGTCGTCGATCACGATGTCCTGAAAGCTCTCAATATCTTCAAGCAGCGCCTGGAACCGTTCGTACCACTCGGTCGTGGTTTCGTGCAGAAACACCAGACCCTGGTAGACGAAGCCGAGCTGAATGTAGCCGAGCATGCCGGCATATTTCCGCAGCCACCTGGCTTCCACCAGTTCGGTAGCCTCTTCATCGGGGAAGTTCATTTCAGTAGCTTCATCGATGAGGGCGTCAAGCTCTTCGCGCTCCAGAGTCATTTCGCTGAAGGTGACGAAGGGAGCGCCAACGTGCTTGGCCATCTCCACAAAATCCTTCCACGAATCCGGATTGTCTTGTCCCTCCCACACGATCGACGGAATGTCCTCGGTAACGTAGCCGGGCAGGCGTCGCAGACCGTGGCCCTCAATAAATGCCACCATGTCGTCTTTCAGCGAGAGAAGGTTGTCAGAGATCATAGTCAAGCATTCATTTTCGCAGATTCGGCCGGGCAAACACCGGCGATTGTGGGAAACTCTCCAGAGCCCCCGTCATAGGGGCCGGGCCGGGGCCTTAATCTGGATGCAGTAGCTATCATTCGCTTCTGCCCTTTCCGCTAATCACGGTAGAGCGAAAAGAATATAGACCTTCAAGGTCAAACCGCAATTCCGGAGGATCGTCGCTTGCCAGTTTTCGAACACCACGTTTTTGTCTGCCACAATACACGCCCCGCGGGTGCGCCGCGCCCTTCCTGCACGCCGATGGAAAAAGCGAGTTGCACACGCAGTTGCAGCAACTGACCAAGGAAGCAGGCCTGGCCGGCAAGGTGAGAATCAACAAGTCAGGATGCCTTGACCAGTGCGAACACGGGCCGACCGTGGTGGTGTACCCGGAGGCGGTGTGGTACGGGCACGTTAGGCCCGAGGACGCGGCGGAGATCGTAAAGGAGCATCTGATCGGCGGCCATCCGGTTGAGCGGCTGCGCCTGGCCGATGAGTGCATCAACACCAAGACCTGCCCCCATCGCCAATGATGGCTGAAACCGCGCTCACAAGGACGTTAGGCATCGGCCCAGACTGAGACGCCGCCATGAAATGCGGTGTACAGTCCGCGGTCCAATGCGCTATTCTGTTGGTCGAACCAATGATCTTTTCTCGCGACTACATTGGGTATCTAGCCCGCCGTACGGTCAAGCACCTCATCGACGCCAAGATGATCACCACCTCAGACTTGAAGGTGACCGAGGCACTCGTGAGCAATGCGCTTGTCGACGAGCTTTCGCTCGAAGACCGCATTAACGAAGAGGTGCGCGTAATTCTTGAAGCCTACTCGGAGGAGATGCGCAAGTCTGGCGCGCAATACGCCGAGATGTTCAAGAAGGTGAAGACCGAGTTGGCGAAGAAATACAAGGCGGTGCTATGAGGATCAGCCGCGACAAGCTGAACAAGCTGGCCCACACCGTGGCCGATACCCTGGCTGAGATCGATCAGGTCGGCTTTATGGAAGATCGAAACACGATCCGTCAGGAAGCGCGCAAGGCTCTTGAAGAATTGCTGACAGACGAAGCCCGAATCGATACCGCAGCCCGCCTGAAGATTGCCAACCAGCGCAAGATTATCCTTGAGGGCTCCCAGGAGTGGGAGATTCTGTACCGCAAGTACTACAACGACGAAGTGCGGAAGCTCGGGATCTAGGTCCCTGAAGCGGAGATATCAGGCGACCTCACAGGGCGCCTCAGCTTTTGGCAGCGACCGAATTTCTTGTTAAATTAGATAGGTGGCCTTGTAGCCGCACCCGCAATAGTGGCGCTATCGTCTAGGGGTTAGGACGTGAGATTCTCAATCTTAAAACCCGGGTTCGATTCCCGGTAGCGCTACCAAACAAGACTCGTTTAAGCTTCAGCGCCACGTGACAGTTTTTCCACAGTGGCTGTTACTCTGTCGTTCTACTCTCTCCCCTTTAACACCCGCAGAAACGCACGCCCGTCCATGTGATACTTGAATGCCTTGCGTCCGTCGATGAAAACTACAGGCACCTCATCGGTGTACTTTTGCCGCAATTGGGAGTCGGCATCGATGTCCACCTCGCGCCACCGGAAGTCGGCCTCGCCTTGGATTTGCGTGAGCGTCTCCTTAACCAGGTCGCAGAGATGACATCCCTTGCGCGAATAAACCACCACGTCATGCATGTGGCGATTGTAAACGCGTAAGAGTTCGAGCTGCTTAGGCGTTGAGATTTGTGGAGGCGGCGGGAGTCGAACGAATCAGCGGCCTCAATTTCGATGATCGCATTGCGTCCAGCCGATTATGATGATCGCCAGCGAGCCCGTCCATTACGCTCGGCACGGTGAAAGCAGGGTCCCATGGCGATCGGCGGTGTATTCGTTGGACTCTCCACGATTGATGTCGTATACCGGGTGGCGGAGTTTCCTGCCGCGAACACAAAAGTTGCGGCGAAGAGCCAGGACGTTTTCGTCGGTGGACCGGCGACAAATGCGGCCATAGCCTTCGGCTGCCTGGGCGGCAAGGCGGCTATTGTTACCGCCGTCGGCCGACACCCGATGACCACAATCGTTCGCGACGAGTTCAAGAAGTTCGCTATCGATTGCATCGATCTCAATCCGGAGTTCGGTGAGGTTCCCGCAATCTCCTCCATCGCCGTAGATGACTCAGGCCGGCGCAATGTGATTTCAGCCAACGCGACCCGGATCCAAATCCCTCCCGCCGCTATTGACCAGCACATTTGTGAAGAGGCGAAAATTGTGTTGGTGGATGGCCACGCGATGCAGGCATGCCAAGCCTGGGCGCGTGCCTCAACTGCGCTGGGAAAGCCTGTTGTGATGGATGGCGGAAGCTGGAAAGACGGGACCGATGAGTTGCTCAAATGTGTGCACACGGTGATTTGCTCGGCTGACTTCACGGCGCCCGGATGTTTATCTGAAAATGATCTCGTGAGGTATCTGCGAAGTCGCGGCGTTACTAATGTAGCGATTACTCATGGGGCCGGACCGGTGCGCTTTTTTACGGAGGCGAAAACTGGAGAAATATCAGTGCCGATAGTTGCCGCGGTCGACACGATGGGGGCCGGCGACATCTTCCATGGTGCGTTTTGCTATTTCTTCTCGACGGGAAACGGCTTTATAGAAGCATTGGAACGCGCTGCGGAGATAGCATCGGAGTCGTGCTGCTATCGAGGAACTCGCGAATGGATGGAACATTTGCATGCTGATCCCGCCGGGCCGCTGCGATAAACTGACGGTCAGCCCGATGGGCCAAAGCGAGGCAAGGTGACCGACTGGGATTCGCGTTTCCTGGATATGGCGCGGCTGGTTTCCACGTGGAGTAAGGACCCCAGCACGCAAGTTGGCGCGGTAATTACGCGCGGCAAGTTCGTTGTTTCTCTGGGCTTCAACGGGCACCCGAAGGGCGTTAAAGACTCGCCCGACCGGCTGGAGAACCGCGAGGTCAAATATCGAACCATTATCCACGCCGAGATGAACGCCATCCTGACTTCGAAGCAGGCGCTCGACGATTGCACGATCTACGTGTGGCCTTTCATGCCTTGCTCGCAATGCGGCGCCGCCATTGTGCAGGCCGGTATCAAGCGCGTGGTATCACGCAAATCAGACAACGACCGGTGGGCTGAGAGCTTTGCCTTCACGACCGAAATATTTGACGAGGCCGGAGTAGAACTGGTAATGCTTGAAAACTGATTCTGAAGAGCATGGCGATTTCTCTCGGACAAATGAGCCCTGCTGATGTTTTTGCATTCATTCCGGTTTCGGCCATCAACTATCCTGAGTCCTGATCGTCTAATGGGACGACGGTGGATCACCGGAACGCCATGCGAAATTTACTCCAGAAGCCTTATCGCTCTTTCGGTGCTGGCAGTGGCCAGCTTCCCCTCAGCCAACGCTCAGCAGCTTAACAGCGTCCCTGCTGCTGCCAATCAGCCAACCAGCCCGCCGCTGACCAGCCGACTACCGCACTTCGTGCCAAAGGGCCAGAGGTCTTGCTGGCCGTGACGGTGCGCGACAAGCACGGCGATATGGTGAACAACCTTACCAGCGCCGACATAGCACTTACCCAGGACGGGCGTCCCCAGCAGATCAAGAGCTTTGCGCGAGATAGTAAGGCGCCTTTGCGGCTAGGTCTGGCGATTGATACCAGCCGCAGCCTGCAGGCAGCGATGAATGACGAACGCAAGGCCGCCGGCAAATTTATCGAGCAGATGATGCCCGACGCGGCGACCACGGGAACTCACGCCAACGAGGCATTCCTGATCCATTTTGATCGCGAGGTGGAACTTCTTGAGGACTTCACCAGTGCGCGCGACAAGCTGCAGCACGAGTTGGACAACATAGGCCCTAGCGAGCGGGAAAGCCACAGCCCGCTTGGACCGGAGACCAGTGACGAGGATCGTACCAACGGACGACGGAGCGGCAACGGAGGCGGCACCCAGCTTTACGACGCCATCTACCTGGCCGCTGATGAACTGATGAAGCTGAAGGACGGGCGCAAGGCCCTGATCGTCTTTTCTGATGGCGAAGACCGCGGCAGCAAGGAGAACCTGAATGACGCCATCGATGCTGCCGATCGGGCGAATATGACGATCTACACGATCTACTTCAAAGGGCAGGGACAGCGCAGCGAAACTCCATTCCCCAACAGCGGCCGGCGTGGGGGCGTTGGATTTCCCGGTGGAGGAGGCGGTGGTTATCCGGGAGGTGGTGGCAGATATCCCGGCGGGGGCGGTGGATATCCCGGCGGCGGTAGCGGTAGGCGCGGCGATGACCGTCAGGCGGAGATCGATGGTAAGAAGATCATGGACAAGATCGCCACTCGCACCGGCGGACGCTACTTTGAGGCAAAGAAGAAAGAGAACCTGGAAGACATCTACAACCAGATTGCCGATGAGTTACGGAATCAATACGTGCTGACCTATACGCCCGACCAGCGGATCAACGAGGATGAGTTCCACAAGATCGTGCTGAAGGCAAAGAAGGACGATTTGACGGCAGCGACGCGCGAAGGCTACTACAAGCCCGACAGCAAATGAGTTTCAATCCCACCGCAGCAATCCGCAGGGTGCCCCACTTTCACCGATGCGCGAAGCGTATCGGTTAAGGTGGGACGGCAAGAACCCTGGTTCTCACAACGCGGTATTCAGTCGAGCCGATCGCTTCTCCCTCAACTCTCTGGTCCAGAACGATTCAATCTCCACCACTCCAGGTTCTCCCGTCGCATAGTGCCGAAAGCTTGACCATCTCCAGTCAAGAAGTTCTTTCACGAGTCCCCGTTTCACGGGGTTCCGGTGCATGTATCGAAGCTTCTCGATGTGTTTACGGCCTGTATAGACATTGAAGTCATAATAACGGGATTGCCAAAACGGATGCTGGAGCGACAGCTTCGAAACGGAGAGTTTGAGTGCATGGATCGTCGTCGAAAGGGTGGCAACCTCAGGTTCGCCGACAAGCAGATGCACGTGTTCAGGCATGACCACGTAGCCGATTATGAAAAACCGATAGCGTACTCGCATCCGTTCCAGTGTTTCTTCAAATAGAAAGCGCGCGGACGGCGACGAGAGGTAAGGTTTGCGTTGGTAGCAGCTGAATGTTATGAAATGAAGTTCGCCTGTGAATTGATATCGCTTCAGGCCGGCTGTCATGGTGGGAATTTCGGGATTAATCGATGGATAGTTTGAGTGTGTAAGTTTTAGGGATTCCCACCTTAACCGATGCGCTTTGCGCGCATCGGCGAAGGTGGGGCACCCGGTGTATTGCACTCTTGTGCTGCTTGCTACTTGTTGGTGTGAACGGTGGTCATGTTATCTTCCAGTGCTGCCTGGGCTGCCGCAAGGCGTGCCGTCAGCAGGCGGAACGGAGAGCATGAAACGTAATTCAGGCCGATCTTGTGGCAGAACTTGACGGACTCTGGATCGCCGCCGTGCTCGCCGCAAATACCAACCTTGAGAGCCGCACGCGTGCTGCGACCCTTGGCTACTGCCCCCTTCACCAGTTGTCCCACGCCCGCCTGGTCGAGCGAGGCAAACGGATCCTGCTTGAAGATGCCGGCCTTCATGTACGCCGGCAGGAAGTTGTTGATGTCGTCGCGCGAGATGCCGTACGTGGTCTGGGTCAGGTCGTTGGTTCCGAAGCTGAAGAATTCAGCTTCTTCGGCGATCTGATCGGCAGTCAAGGCAGCGCGCGGCAGCTCGATCATGGTTCCCACCATGTAGTCAACCTTGGCGCCCTTTTCCTCGAATACTTCGTCGGCTACCCGGCGGATGATCGCGGCCTGGTGGCGCATTTCCTCGACTGAGCCAATGAGCGGAACCATGATTTCGACATGAGGGTTGCCGCCCTTCGCCTTGACCGCAACAGCGGCCTCGATGATGGCGCGCGCCTGCATTTCGGTAATCTCGGGGAAGGTGATGCCGAGACGGCATCCACGCAACCCGAGCATCGGGTTCTGCTCATGCAGTTCTTCCACACGAGCCAGCAGCGAGCGGAGATCCTTCAGCTTGGGCGACCGCGGCTTGGTTTCTTCCAGGCGAGCGATCTGAACGAGCAGGTCTTCGCGCTTGGGCAGGAACTCGTGCAGCGGCGGATCGAGCAGGCGGATGGTCACCGGCAGCGACTCCATGGCCTTGAGCAGGCCGACAAAGTCGGCACGCTGCATGGGCAGGAGCTTCTTGAGCGCGGCGCGACGCGTCTTCTCGTCGTTGGCCAGAATCATGGTGCGCATGTGTCCGATGCGATCTTCTGCAAAGAACATGTGCTCGGTGCGGCAGAGACCGATGCCTTCCGCTCCGAACATGCGTGCCTGTTTGGCATCGCGGGGGATGTCGGCATTGGCGCGGATCTTCAGCGTGCGCAGCGGATCGACCCAGGCCATGAACTTGACCAGATCAGGATCATCAGGCTGTGCGTCGAGCGTCTTCAGCTTGCCTGCGATCACGCGGCCGGTGGTGCCGTCCAGCGAAATCCAGTCGCCCTGTTTGTAGACGTGGCCCTTGACGCGAAGTTCCTTCTTGGCTTCGTCAACCGTGCACTCGCCGGCGCCAGCCACGCAGCACTTGCCCATGCCGCGGGTAACCACCGCTGCGTGCGATGTCATGCCGCCGCGCGAGGTGAGGATGCCGTCGGCAACTTCCATACCGGCGATATCTTCAGGAGTGGTCTCGCCGCGAACCAGGATGATGGTCTTGTAGGCTCCATTTCCGTGCTGCTTGACCGCTTCTTCGGCCGTGAACACGATCTGGCCTACAGCCGCGCCGGGCGAAGCCGGCAAACCGGTGGCGAGCACTTCAATCTTCTCGCCCTTTTCCACCAGCCGCGGAACCAGGAAGTCGTAAAGCTGGTTGGGCTCTACGCGATGGATTGCTTCTTCCTTCGTGATCAGGCCTTCGCGAACCATGTCGATGGCTACGCGAACAGCGGCCAGGCCCGTGCGCTTGCCATTGCGGGTCTGCAGCATGTAGAGCTTGCCATCCTGGATGGTGAACTCAAAGTCCTGCATGTCGCGGTAGTGCTTTTCCATGCGACGGGTGATGTCCTTGAGCTGCTCGTAAACCTTCGGCATCGCCTTTTCGAGTTCGCTGATCGGGTTCGGTGTGCGAACGCCTGAAACCACGTCCTCGCCCTGCGCGTTCATCAGGTATTCGCCGAAGAACACGTGCTCGCCGGTAGCGGGGTTGCGGGTAAAGCCAACGCCCGTTCCCGAGTTCTCGCCGAGGTTGCCGAACACCATGGCCTGCACGTTGACGGCTGTGCCCAGCCAGTCGTCGATGCGGTTGATGCGGCGATAGGTCTTGGCGCGCTCGTTCTGCCAGCTCCTGAACACGGCGTCCCTCGCGGCAATAAGCTGCTCCATGGGATTCTGCGGGAAGTCCTTGCCGGTTTCCTTCGTTACCAGCTTCTTGTACTCGGCAATGATTTCTTTCAGCGCTTCGGGCTGCAGTTCGTAGTCGAATTTGACCTTCTTCTTCGTCTTGATGCCGTCGAAGATGTGCTCGAACTTCTTCTTGGGAACATCCAGAACCACGTCGCCGAACATCTGGATCAGGCGGCGATAGGAGTCATACGCAAAGCGAGGATTGTTCGAGCGCTTCGCCAGCGCTTCGACTGCCTTGTCGTTGAGGCCGAGGTTCAGAATCGTGTCCATCATGCCCGGCATGGAGAACTTTGCGCCTGAGCGCACGCTCACCAGCAGCGGATTGTCACCCGCCCCAAGCTTCTGTCCCTGCAGCTTCTCGAGCTGCTCGAGGGCCGCCTTCATATCCTTGTCGATCCGCGGGCTTACTTTTCCGCGCATGTATTCGCGGCAGGCTTCGGTCTGGATGGTGAATCCAGGAGGCACGGGAAGGCCGGCGTTGGTCATCTCTGCCAGGCCGGCGCCTTTGCCACCCAGCACATCCTTCATCTTGCCGTTGCCGTCGGCCCGGCCGTCGCCAAAGAAGTAAACATATTTAGTTTCGGTTGACGTCGAGCCTGCCGTCTTGGCAGGCGCCTGCTCCAGAACGCCCTGCGTCATGGGGTAAAGCCTCCGTTTTCTTTTTGAATTCCGGGGCGGTCGTCAAAAGGCATGGCAAATCGCAGATTCAGCACTCAAAGTTTGGGCCTTTGGCTACGCTGCTGCGGGTCATCCAGACAAACGACGGCGCCTTGCGGCATTCGGGTTTCATTAGAACAAATAGCGCCCCAAGTATACGATTGCCTGTGCATTTCGTCACATTGGATTTCTAAGCGCTTGAAAACCCACGTAGAGGGAAGAAAGTTTTTTCGCGATCTGAGACGGAAATCGGAGAGCCGAACCGGATCCGGAGGGGAAGTCCGGTGCCGGACCAATCAGCGTCCTGCGTCATCAGGCAGCGTTCCGCGTCATCCGGCAACCGGGTTCGGCTGTAAAGCTCGCATTATGAGATATAAGGATCCTCTCGAGTCCAACCAGTGCCAGCAATTCGTACACCCGCGGCGCAACGTTCAAGACGCCGAACCTGTGTCCGGACTCCTGGGCCAGCTTGTAGAGAGAAATCAGGGCGGCGATTCCGGCTGCGTCAATGCGCTCCACCGGGCTCAAGTCGAGACAGACGTCCTGGCGGCGCACCATGGGCGCTATCTCATCCACCAGATATCCTTCGCTGCCTCTCACGATCTCGGTCAGGCCGCAGGTCCGTATCGTTTTTTCGCTTCTCATCATCACATCACTGCAAGTCGCTATGGTCATAAAAAACCTCCTTCGCAAATCCCTCGGCCAGTTGTTTCAAAGTGCTTCAGGCTTTACGCTCACCGAGTAAAGTGCACGTTGACGGCCACAATCACGTCATAGGGAATATGCTGAAAACACAGGGGAAACCACATCCTCAGATTTCCCGGTCGCTCTTTCCTTGTGTTCGGTTTTCGATTGTGCCGTCCGCTATTGAACACTGTTGATCTGTACGCAAACGAGGTCCTTGCGGTTCCATGCTGAATACGCCCCCGAATGCCGCCAACGGCCCGAGCCTGCATGGGCCGCAAGTGCGCTCCTGGGCGATTGAGGCCGGGTTCACTGAGGCGGGAATGGTACCGCTGCCGTACAACTCAACTGAGCGCGATGCGGGGCGATTTGAAGAGCGGATCGCGGCAGGCACTGCAGGCAGCATGCATTACCTGGAACGCCGCAACGATGAGGGCCAACTGCTGCGCGCGCGCGTCGAGACGCCGTTCCCGTGGGCACGCTCGGCAATCGTCTGTTTTGCGCTCTACAACAGCAGCCGCATTCGTTCGATCGACGCTCCACCTGAGGGAGCAGGCTGGATCGCCCGCTATGCCTGGAGCAGCAGGAAGGATGCGTCTGGCCGACGCGTGCCGAGCGATTACCACAAGGTGCTCAAGAAGCGGCTCGAAGCATTGGAAGAGCGGCTGCATGGGCAACAGGGACACTTCGAGGCGCGCGGCTTCGTCGACACGGGGCCGGTAGTAGAGCGAGCGCTGGCCACGGCTGCCGGTCTTGGCTGGACCGGCAAGAACACCTGCCTGATCCATCCAAAACTCGGCTCGTATGGGTTTCTGGCAGTTCTGCTAACCTCGTTGCCCGTCGAACAGGAAGTACCGGCAATACTGGCCGCGGACCGCTGCGGTACCTGCCGGCGCTGCATTGAAGCCTGCCCCACTAGTGCCCTGACTCCGTACAGGATGGACGCGACACGATGCATCTCCTACCTGACGATTGAGAACAAAGGCGCGATCGACCAGGAACTGATGCCGGGAATGGGCCGCCAGGTGTTTGGCTGCGATATTTGCCAGGAGGTGTGCCCGTGGAACAGCAAAGCGCCCATCGCTGCCGACCCTGATCTTGCGCCGCGCGAGGAACTTGTGAATCCATCGCTGGAGTGGCTGGCCTCGCTCAGCGAGGCGGAGTTCGAATCCAACTTCAACGGCTCACCGGTACGGCGCGCGGGCTTCCTCGGATTGCGACGCAACATCGCCATCGCGATGGGCAACAGCGGACAACGCGGCTTTACTTCGATCCTCAGCGATTGGGCGGCGGCATCCGACGCAGGGCTACGGGCCGCAGCGCGGTGGGCTCTTAACAAACTCCATGGAGATTCAAAGTCGAATGTCGAATCTCCGAACGTCGAGCCCTGATTTTGCGTTTCCGCCTGAAGGAATATTCTTAAAGAAGAATTGAACATAATAAGGAGTCAGGTTTGGCTGAAGACATCAATCCCGGCGCGGCTGTCGAATCCACTCTCATCGATGCAAGCAGCGACGTCGGCACCAGCGAAGGCAACCCCGTCGAATCGAAGATTGAGCACGCCATTGCCCCAGCTCCGGCGGTTCCGGTTGAAGAGTCGAAGTGGTACATCTGGCGCAGCAACGGCACCGCGCTCATTCGCTACCTGCTCGACAGCGAAGTGCACACCTTTGCGTTCAGCGTTGCGGCAAACGCGATCCTCTCCTTCATCCCCTTCATTGTGCTGCTCTATACGCTGGCGATCTCCGTCTTTCGCTCTGTGGCAATGAAGGATGTATTGGACTACACGGTCAACTATTTCCTTCCGCCGGTCACCAGGGAAAAGGGGTGGATCACGGGCAGCATCTACAACATGGTGAAGTCATCATCCCACCATGGCGTGCAGGTCTTCTCGCTCATCATGATTGTCGTCGCCTGCACCGGCATCTTTCTCCCGCTCGAAGTGGCTCTCAACCAGGCCTGGGGCGTCACCAAGAGCCGCAACTATCTCCACAACCAGGTCATCGCTTTTGGGCTGGCGATGATCATGGTAGCGCTCGGCATGGGCAGCATCCTCCTCAACCAAGGTGTGCAATGGCTGCTTACCTTGATCTTCTTCGGCCACACAGAAAACTTTGTCTTTGCGGGGCTCTATCTTCTGGTGGTCGCCACAACTACGGGCGTCGCCTCGATCCTTTTCTTTTTCTGCATCTACTGGCTCTTGCCAAATCGCAAGGTGCCCTGGCGCCCCGTCTTTCGCACCGCGGTGGTTACCGGCATCATCTGGCTTATAGCCAAATACGTCTTTATCGCCGTGCTTCCGCACCTCGATCTGGAATCGCTGTACGGTCCGTTTTATGTCTCAGTCGGATTACTCTTCTGGGCCTACGCCTCAGGGCTCATCCTGTTTGCAGGCGCGCAGTTCAGCGTGACGCATTTGAAGGATTTCGAAAAAGAAGAGTCGATTGGCGCATAATCCCCACCAACAGGCGCTGTCATGTTGAGCGACCGGAACGAAGTGGAGGGAGTCGAAACATCTGCGGTTGCTTCTCACCGCGATCAACTCACCACTCGACCATCTGGACAGCAACAAACCTACAGCTTGAACGCCTTGTCGACGATGGCGTTCGGTCCGCGCCCAACGGAAATCAGGGTGAAAAGTGCCTCGTTGGCTGCGCTCATCTTTGCAGTCCGCACCAGCGCCACATCGCCTGACCGCGTATCGACCACGAACAACAGGTGGCCGGCAGCGGAAAACGCCATCGCTGAAGGCCCATCTCCCACCCGCACCCAGCCCGCTCTGCGTCCGTCGTTGATGGCATATGCAATCACGTTCTGCGAGCGCTGATTGGCAACATACAACAGCGAATTGTCGCTCGAGACCAAGCCTCCCACCGGAGTGTCGCCCATCATGTAGGCGCCCTGTACATCGTTGGTGCCGGTAATGACCTCGGATATTGAATCGCTCGCGGAGTTGATGACGAAAACTTCGCCGCCGTCCGGCTTGAGCGCCAGGTCAACCGGGCTGCGCCCCACGTCTATCAATGCCTCCAGCCGATCGGGCTGTGCCGGCGTGGACTGTGCCGCAGCGGCTTGAGTGGACGTCGGCTGGTTTGCGCGCTCCAGCGCAATGGCCATGACCTGGTGTCCGCTGGTGCAGGGAACGAAGATCTTCGAGGAGTCCGGCAGAAACACCGGATCGCCCGCCCCTGGGCAGCCGCTGAACACCGCCCGCAGGGTCATTGACGCGGCGTCGAACAAGCTTACGGAGTTGCCGCGCTTGTTCGCGACGGTCAGCGTTTTCCCATCGGGAGACAGTCGCGCCGCTACAGGCTGCTCGCCAACACCCACCTGGGTCAACTCGCGCCGGTTTTTCAAATCGACTACCGAAATGGAGTTCGATCCGGAATTTGCCACGTAAGCCAGTTTTCCGGCTGCGTCCACCTCGACCGAAACCGGCTGCCGGTGCAGGGGAATCGTCACTACGACGCTGTTGTTCTCCGCATTGATGACCGAGAGAGAGCCCGAACCTCCGGCTGAACCGGAGTTCACCACGTACACCTCATTGGCCGTAGGGCTGGCCGCCACCGCAATCGGGTTCTGGCCCACCTGGAGTTCGCGATCAAGCCGCAGATTCACCACGTCGAGCACCGAAACGGTGCCGCTGTCGCCGTTCGTTACGTAGACATATTCACGGTAGTCGGCCGGGTATTGGGGAAAGTCGTGCTTGCGGCAACCGGCGAGCGTGAGCCCAAGAATGCCGAGAAGCAACAGGCGCGACGTAGCTGCAAATCTCAGGTTCATGCTGTTCGAACGGTTTTCATCGTGAGGGTCCAAACAGCAATGATAAATGGCCCGCTGCGATATACGATCGCCTGTCCCTACTCAGCAGAAACGCCAACGTGAATGCCGCGCGGCAGAGTGCGGCCAATGACCGGAGCAATCATCTCAATCTCGCCCATCATCTTTTCGAATTGCGCCGGATAGATTGACTGCGGTCCATCCGACAGCGCCTTGTCGGGCTGATGATGCACTTCGACGATGATGCCGTCTGCGCCGCATGCCACCGCGGCCCTGGCCATGGGCAACACGCTGTCGCGGCGGCCGGTGCCATGGCTCGGGTCCACCAGGATGGGCAGGTGGCTCACGCGCTTCACGGCGGGTACGACGCTCAGGTCGAGCGTATTGCGCGCGTGATCGCTGAACGTACGCACGCCGCGCTCGCACAAAATCACCTGGTAGTTGCCCTCGCTCATCACGTATTCGGCAGACATCAGGAACTCTTCGAGCGTTGCGCTCAGTCCGCGTTTGATCAGTACCGGTTTGCGCAGCCGGCCGGCCTGCTTCAGCAGAGAGAAGTTCTGCATGTTGCGTGCGCCGATCTGCACCACGTCGGCCCACTCCGCAACTAGTTCCAATGTTTCGCTGTCCAGCGCTTCCGTTACAATGCGCAATCCGAACCTGTCGCGGATCTCAGCCATGATTTTCAAAGCGTCGAGACCAAGCCCCTGGAATGCGTAAGGAGAAGTGCGCGGCTTGTAAGCGCCGCCGCGGAAAAACTGCGCTCCGCCTGCCGCTACCTGTTCGGCGATTGCGAATGCCTGTTCGCGGCTCTCGATGGAGCACGGTCCGGCGATAATCGCCAATTCGTTACTGCCGATCGCTGCATCGGTTCCCGGAAAGCGGATGACGGTGTCTTCCTGTTTAACGTCGCGGCTGGCCAGTTTGTAGGGCTTGGATACGCGGATGACTTCGGCTACTCCGGGCAGTTCTTCCAGGTTTCCGCGATCCACTTCGCCCTGGTTGCCGGTAATGCCGATTGCGGTACGCTGGGCTCCCGGCAAAGGATGCGCTCGAAACCCCAGATGTTCAATATGCTCGCACACAACCTGAATCTCCTCAGGTGTGGCCTGTGCCTTCATAACCACCAACATGGCTGGCCCCCGATCAACCAGTCTACGGCATTTTAAGATTTATAGCTTTTTTAAGGCTTTCTTTTAGGGCGTGCCGGAAACGCCGCTGCTTTTTGGGGGCAGCGCAGCAGCTTGTTTCCGTTAAATCGAGGGGTGGAGAATACAGCAACGCAAAACTGAGGAACGGAGAGAAAACATAGAAATGCAATATACCAACAACGCAAATCCGGAGATGGTGAGAGGTTGAGAAGCATAATCGCTTATTCGTGTTCTTCTGTTGCTTCTATATCTGTTTTTGCGGCCACTATCGCTGGCGCTATCACCATTCCGATAAACGCCAGAGCAATTAAAAGATCGTGCATTGGTTTTTGCTTCCTCCGAGGCCTTCCACTGCACTCGGCCTACAACAACATCATCGTGAAAATGAGAAAAAACTTGAATACCACTAAGAATCTGCAACGTGCGAAGTTCGTGCTAGTTACCGATCACCCAAACGGGGCAGAACGGCTGAGATTGTTTAACAAGTCAGGGATTTCGTTTAATCCGACGTGATCCTAACCGAGGTTCGGGGGCGTTCACGTGATTTAGCGCACTCGGTTTTTGGGTGTACACAACGAGGCGGGTTTGCGGTCACACAAACGCTATCTCTTGAGGAAGGAACTGTTGTTTTGAAAGGGCACAACTTTAGTTGTGCCATAAGCCGATCAAAATGCACGTGGCCTTTACAGGCTGCGGAAAAACCCGCCCATTGCTTTGTTATGTAACAGGGCACGACTTTAGTCGTGCCGCAAGTGCCGCAGAATCAACTGGGCTTTAGCCCCTGAGGGAATGCAATTTCGGAATTCCAACTCACATTTGAGTTTTTCCGCAGCCTGTTTAGGCCCTGAGGGGCGTCTTTTTCCGCAGCTTCTTCAATGCCTGAGGGACTTCTCGCCACCAGAGAAGGTGGAGCGATTCAGGTGTAGTTGTCTACCGCCGTGCTTTGGCGCGGCAAATTCCGAGGCGCTCCGCCTCACGCTTTTGAGCGCGCCACTTCATTGCGAGCCAGGCAACGTAGCCCAATTGGATAGCCCACGTCACAACGTAGGCGGCAACGCGGAATTGGTGATCGAGAATTGCAGCTTGGTCCATTTGATTCTCCTCGTTTCTCTGGAGGTCGTTTCCGATCAGGCTTCCAGTGCAGCCACTGCTTCGGCGGCCGCAATCTTCTGTTGGTGCCGCTCTACCGCATAGCGAATACCAAGGATCAGCACGCCCCAGGCAAACCATGCCAGCATGTTCCACATGAGGGCGCCGACCATCGACGGATCCATGCCAGAGTTGGAGTCGCCGCCGAAGACCGGGGCGGGATGTTGGGTGCGCCACCAGCGGTTTGCCATGTAGACGATGGGCACGTCGAGTGCGCCGAAGATGCCGAGGACGGCGGCCAGTGTCTGCATCTGCGGGCCGGCGGCGAATCGCCTCATCAGCAGATAGCTGACGTAAATCAGCCACAGAACCAGGGTGGTGGTGAGGCGGGCATCCCAGGTCCACCAGATACCCCACGCACGACGGCCCCAGAGCGGACCAGTGGTCAAGCCGACGGTGCAAAAAACGACGCCGATCTCCGCCCCAGCCAAGGCCCAGGCGTCGGAGATCTGCGCGCGGTCAGGGTGGCTGCGCCGGAAGGCGAGGAAGCCAATGGAGCCGGCCAGGCTAACGGCGAAGGCAAAGAAGGCTGTGGCGAAGGATGGCACATGGTAGTAGATGATGCGAAAAATCTCGCCTTGCATCGCGTCGTTCGGCGCCACGTAAATGGCTTGGTAGTAGCCCCAGATCAACAGCGCGATCGTGACAGCGACGTAGAGGCCAATTGCGATTTTTTTCATTGGGGAATCCTGTTGGATCTATTCCAGTTTACGACGCCCGGGCCAGCCCCGGTTCCCTGGTTTGCCAACTGCTTATAAGACGATCATCAGGCAGGAAAAGCCCATCGGATGTGATTTGAATCACTTGGGATCGATGGAGAATCGCGTTTGCCGATGACCCGAGCGGTATCCCCTCAAGGCGGCTGTCATCCAGAGGAGCGCAGCGACGAAGGATCTGCAGTTGTTCTTCGTCACATACGGTTCCGGCACATCAACATACGATGTGTCACATCCAGGAGGGCATCTATTTCACTCACATCATGGCCAGCCGAAGCAGGACGCTTTACGTCGGAGTGACGAGTGATTTACGCAAGCGCGTTTTTCAAAACAAATGGAAGGAGCATGCAGGCTTCACCGCACGTCAAAACTGCGATCGTCTGTCTGGTTTGAGCGTCACCAGTATATTCAGGGTGCAATGGCTCGGGAAAAGGAATTGAAAGGCGGGAGTCGCTCAAAGAAGATGACTCTCATCGAATCACTTAATGCTACCTGGGCTAATCTCAGCCGCGAGTGGTATGACTGTGAGCCTGCAGATTACCGCAGAGCATTCGATCGTATGAACTCCTGAAAAGCACCTGCAGATCCTTCGTCGCTGCGCTCCTCTGGATGACAGTATCTAAAAGTATGCGTGACAGCCCCAAAGCCATTCACTTTCAATCGAGTTCATTCGGCGTGGAAGACTACGTCGAACAGCAGCAGGCTCACAGTTGTGAAGATGATGTCGTAGCCCAGCAGCATCTTGATCCAAAGCGTCGGATCGCTCTCTCCGGTAAAGATCGAAGTGGTGGCCTGCACCATGGCCAGCAAAGCCGGTATGAAGATAGGGAACAAGATCAACGAGAGCAGCAACTCGCGATTCCGGCTGCTCATCGAGAGCGCGGCAAAGAACACGCCGTTGCTGACCAGTGCCCACGTGCCCAGCGGCAGCACCAGCAACATCAGCCACGCCTGCCCCATGATATGCAGGTTGTAGAAGACGAAAAAGAAGGGGGCCAAGACGAACTGCACGATGGTGACAAAAAGGAAGTTTACGATCACCTTGGCCAGCAGCAATTCCGCGCCCGGCGAAGGCACCATGCGTTGCGCGTCCATCACCTGGTGGCGAATCTCGCGTGCCCATGCCTGGTTCAAAGCGCTCACTGACGCAAACATCGTGGCCACGCACAGCACTCCGCCGGCAATTTGCTGCGAGAAAGCCCCGCGCGGGTCGAACGCGATGGAAAAAAGCACCACGACTAGCCCAGAGAAGAACAGCATCGAGATGATGGCGTCGAGGGAACGCCATTCAATGCGCAGGTCTTTGACGAGATGGGTCCACAATGCGCGCATCATGCCGTGTGTCCTTCCGGCGCGTGCGTCGCATCTTTCACCAGGTCCGCCGTCTGCACTCCGCCCTCGAGCGACTGCGCTGCGAGCAGGTAATCATCGGGGCTCAGGATTAGCTGTGTTCCCCGCGTGCCTGCCGACACGCTGATCTTGTCGAAGAGGATCGCTGTTTCGTCCACGAACACCGGGTAAGCCTTTTTCGCGCCGAAGATGGTGACTCCGCCGCGAATGTAGCCGGTAAGCGGCTGAACATCCTTAAGCGAAACCATCTCCGCTTTGCGCAGTCCGGCAACGCGCGTCAGCTTTTTGAAGTCCAGCTCCTCATTGCCTGGAATCACGGCAAAGGCGTAACTGCCGGGACCTCCCGTAGTCAGCAGCGTTTTGAAAACCTGTTCCGCGGGCATTCCGATCTTCTTAGCGACCGTAGTGGCAGAAAGGTCTTCAGGATCCACTTCGTATTCGCGCAGTTCGAAAGGGATGTTCAACGTTTCGAGAAAGCGCGCGCCGTTGGTCTTCATAGCGAGGGGCTCCCGGGCTCAAATGAAGCTACGCGGCCCGCGCGCAATGCCAGCACGTAGTCGGCGATTGGCGCAGCCAACTCGCGCTGGTGCGTTGTAATCACGATAGTGCGGTGGCCATGGCGGAAGCCGCTAAGCAGCTCGACCATCTGACGCGCGCTCTCCACGTCCATGTTTGAGAAAGGCTCGTCCAGCAGCAGCAGTTCCGGCACCGGGAGCAGCACGCGAGCCAGCGAAGTGCGTTGCCGCATGCCCTGCGAATATTGCCCAAGCGTACGATTCAGGTGCGGATCCAGGCCCACCTGACGAAGCGCCTCAGCGGGATCGAGACACGGCCGGCCATGATAAAGACTGGCGAAGTAGCGCAGATTTTCCTGTCCAGTCAGTTCGTCGTAAAGCATGGGCGCGTGGCTCATGTAACCGATGCGCGCTCGCGCTTCCAGCGGCTCATATTGGCCAAACACCGTTACCTTGCCATGCGTAGGCCGCAGCAGTCCCGCCAAAATGCGCAACAGAGTCGACTTGCCCGCGCCGTTTTCGCCGATAAGAACGTAGCAACGCCCCGGCTCAAGGTCGACTGAAACCTGGCGCAGGGCTGCAAAACTGCCAAAGAGTTTTGAAACCTGATCGATCCGCGCGCAAGGGGAACTGCCGACGGGCTCAGACGAATCTTCGTTCATGCTTTCAGTTTGTGGCGGTCTGGTTGGTGGCAGTCTGGTTCATTGCCGGTGGGGCAGTTCCCTGAGCGGCTGCAGGCTTTATGGGAGTCCCGCTAGCCGGCGCAGCACCCGGTTGCGCGGGTGCATACTTGCTGGCGCACTTGGCTTGCAGCACGTTCGCGTGGAACGTGCCATCGCGCCCGTAGCTGCCTTCAGCCAGTGCCTGCGAATCGTCTTTGAAAGTGTCTGGCGGCGGCTCGCTGCCTTTGTAAATTACCTTGAGCGTGCGCCCGGTCGCGGCCTTGGGAGAGTGGCTCTCAAACTCGTTCAGCAGAAACGTCACGTGTGGGCCGTCGTGCTCAATGGACCCCGGCTGCACAAAGCCCTCAACGCGCAACTGACTGTGATAGGCCTTGTCGCCCATGCCGCCCAGTTCCGCAATGGTGACGTAATAGCTCTTGTTAGCGCCATAGCCGGTAAAGGCCAGCCATCCAATGGTGCCGAGGATGATGGCAGCCGCAATTCCGATCCGCAAGGTGTTTCCAGAAATCTTCATATGCTACCTATCTAACGATACGAGCCTATCCTTCCCGGGTCAACCAGCGGGCGGCCGGGTAGCTGCCTGAATTCATTAAGTTTTTGAGGAATTAACGGGCCCAATCGAGCTAAGTGCTTGCGCTGCAATCGGAGCGAGCTTGTCCAATTATGCGTGGACTGACTTCAGGCGAAAACAAGGGCGAGAACAAGAGTGACCAGCATCACAATTGCCGCCAATGCTTCTGGTCGCTTCCACCGGTTCTTTGCCGGTTTGCCCGCTCTGGGCGGGTAGGTCAGGCTCCTCAGTTCCGCCTCCGGGCGGCTGGCTGTGCCCAGACTCATTGCCCATGCCACGCCAAGGTTGGCCACAAAACTGAAGGCCACGGTGAAGCCTGATTGCGCGAGAACGCCGGGATAGCGGTGAAGAACAGCCAGCCATCCACCCTGAAGCCCGGCGTGTGCGCCCACCGGCAGCGTCAGGCCGTAGTGCAGCAGTGCGACAACCGTGCCGGCGACGAGCCCGGCGAACGCGCCGTGTCCGCTGGTGCGCCTCGTGAACGTGGCGAGCACAAACGTGGCCAACTGCGGCGCCTGCAAGAGCGAGAAGACCAGCACAAGCGCTACCAGCCACGCCGACACGAACGTCTCAGCGCTCTTGCCGCTGAGCGCAGCGATGGCAAAGGCTGCGCCGACAGACAAAAGTACGCCCACGGCAGCAGCCCAGCGGGCAGCGCGCAGCAAGTTCGTATCGCTCGGCGGCTTGCGGAGCAGGGGCTGATACAGATCGCATGCAAATACCGTGCTCACTGCCGCAACGCCTGAGGCAACGCCGCTCATCAGGCTGGCAAGCAGGGCGGCGATTGCCAATCCGAGCAGGCCGGTGGTCGCGAAATGCGTGATCAGGTCGGGTATTGCCATGCCGTAGTCGAGCAGAGCATGCCGCGCGTCGTCGAGGCGGGCGTTGTTGGTCGCCGGGTCAATGAGCGCCGGAACCAGCCCACGGCCTTCTGAGATCTGCCTTGGAACAATCGTGATCTCGTGATAGATCGCTCCGTTCTCGTTGCGGACGATGGTCCTAGACTGCGGTGTTGGCAGGGAGATAGCAATCGCTCCGGGGAGGACGAGAAGGAAGGGAACCGCGAGTCGAGCGGCCGCTGCTACAACCGTGATCCTCCGCGCCGAATCCGCGCACTTGGCGGCCATGGCCATCTGGAGCACGCGAAAATCAGTGGTCCACCGTACAGCACCAAGGATGAACCCAAGCGCAATCGCGACAGCCGCAATACCTTCCGGCCCAATGCTGGTAATCGCCTGCGGGGCAAGAGCGGCAAGTGAAGCATGCACTCCGCTCCAGCCACCGATGTTTTTGAGCCCAATCCAGACGACAGGAAGAAGGCCCGCAACCAGCAGGAAAAATTGCACCACCTGGCTAATGATGGTTCCGCGCAGACCGGCAATCGTCACGTAAATGAGCACCGGAACTGCGGCCAGCAGAATGCAAACCAGGAAGATGCCTTCACGCGGCCAGCCGTAAGCGAAGAACAAGGGATCGAAGATGCGCAGCGCCTGCAGAATGCGCGCAACCATGAACAGCGCAATCCCCGCGCTCGCCAGCGCCATCGCAACAAACATCCAGGCAGAGAGTACACGCGTTTTGGTATCGAACCGAAGTCCAAGGTATCCAGACAGCGTGATTGCGCCAGATCCGTAATAGAGCGGGATCATGAACAGCGCAACCAGCAGCAGTGCCGGAATGCTGCCCAGCAAAAAATACAATGCTGCGCGAAAACCGAAGGCCGCTCCGGCGGCGCCCATGCCGATGACTTCCTGCGCGCCAAAGCTTGCGCCGATGAATGCGATTGCGCAGTCCCATGTGCGGAGTGAGCGGCCGGCTTGAAAATAATCCTTGCTGCTCTTGATGCTGGAGCGCATCGCGACGCCGATGCCGATCGTGCCAAGCAGGTATAGCAGAACGATCAGCCAGTCAGTTGAAGCAAGTTGGGGCAATTGCGGCTCCCGCACGGCATGTGCAGTGGATTAGGGCGCGCCAGGCATGCCCCACAACCAATTCTAAAGGTTGGCTTTAAAGTCGCGGAGTCTGCGGTCGCCAGCGGGTCGCAGAGACTCGAATGGGCGCCAGAATGTCCAACATGAGCCGGGCTTCTCAGTGCCCCGTAATCGGGCTCCCGGGAGGTGCTGTGATCGTTGGCGGAAAGGTGTCGACTTTACCCGATGCCGCCCACCCAATGGCTGCGAACCACCCCAGGATCGTCCACCCGAGCAATAGGTTGACCATCGCAATCCAGGATGTTGCATGGCAGTTCCGATAGAAGGCCAGAATTGTGGGCAGGAAATAGACTCCAATTCCGAGGATCAACAGAACCAGATTGAACGGAGCCATGAGATTACTGTTGTGCTGAGCAAGCCCTAAAGAAATGACTGCGATTACGAACGCGACAAGCACGCATGCAATAAGGAGTCGGAGCAAATTGTTCATGACGCACTCTCCTGATACGCGCCCGAAGTATGACGCCGCATTGCAGCACGGCGCAATCGAATTTGCAGAGTTTTCGATCATGCGAAAAGATCCTGGGGTTTTTTCGCAGCACGAGAAGCGGATGTGCGTTTAACAGGTTGCGCCGGCAGGAATAAGTTCATTCCCGAAGCGCCTCGGCTGGATGTATGCTTCTGACAGCGCGAGCGTCCCTACACGACCAATTCTCCGGGTCTCCGTTCCGTGCTAACACTCACGCGGTTCAACCAACCAACACTCTTCAGGGAGGGAATACTGTGCGCTCTCGAATTCTTTTGGCCCTCGCGGGTCTCTTAACGCTTGCCGTTTTTGCTCAGTTTGCCAACGCTGCTTCCAAATCAGCCCACGCCAACATCGTGAATGCCCAGGGAACTCAGATCGGAACTGCAAAATTCACACCGGCCGGTCAGGGTGTGAAGGTCTCGGTAAAGGTTTCGCAACTGACTCCCGGTGAGCACGGCATTCACGTCCACACCGTCGGTAAGTGCGATGGCCCGGCGTTTACTACCGCGGGCGGACACTTCAACCCCACCGGCTCCCATCACGGCATTCACAACACCAAGGATCCGCATCCGCACGTCGGCGATCTGCCGAACCTCGTGGTCGCCAAGAATGGCAAAGGCAACGCGACCTTCACAATGGAGGGCGCGACACTGGACGAGGGCGCCAACTCGCTCTTCCACGAAGGTGGCACTGCGCTCGTCATTCACGCCAAGGCTGACGATCTGATGTCCGATCCTTCCGGCAACTCCGGCGACCGGGTTGCCTGCGGCGTCATCGAGAAGTAGAACAGCATCAAGCCGGACTAAACAGGAAGCCCTCTGCAGCGAATCCGGAGGGCTTCAGTTTTATGCGACCTTTCGATCGGGCTAGGCAACGGCGCGTGTAGGCTTGTAACCCGACAGGCCGTAGTAAACAACGAACAGATAGCCGATGATCGGCAGTACAAACGCGTAGTGATAGCCAAAGCTGTCGGCGAGCGCGCCAAACGCCAGCGGAATTACCGCGCCGCCCACGTTGCCAATCGTGATGACGCCCGAGCCTTTGCTGGTGAGCGGACCAAGTTCGGCAATGCCGAGCGCGAAGATCGTCGGATACATGATCGAATTGGCAAAACCACACAAGATCAGGGACCACACGGCGATGTTGCCGGTCGAGAACATTCCCACCAGCAGCAGCGCTACACCGAGCACACCAAGAATGGTAAGCAACTTTTCCGCCTTGACGGCCTTCATCACGATCGTTCCTGCAAAACGCCCGATCATCATGGCCAGCGGATAGAACGAAGCCAGAAGGGCCGCCCTGTTCTTGTCCAGGATGCCCTGCGTCTCAAAAAACTTGATGGCGTTGGCGGCCAGCGCAATCTCCAGACCGACGTAGAAGAAAATGCCCACCATGCCGAGCACTGTGTGCGGATAGCTCCAGATGCTGCGCGATGGTGTACCCATACCGTTGGGCCGGAAGTCACGTGTGCCGCTGATGGCCGGTAAATGCATGAACATGATTGCGAAGGCCAGCACAAGCAGCCCGCAGGCAATCGCGATGTAAGGTCCCTGCACCGTATGCGCCACGGCGGCCTTTGACGATATTTTGGTTGGATCGGTGAGAATATATGCGCCCACGACCAGGGGCGCAATCGCGGTGCCAAGTGAGTTAAAGGCCTGGGCCAGCGTCAGCCGCGCGGGTGCGCTGTGTTCGGGTCCCAGAATCGAGACGTAGGGATTGGCGGCCGTCTGCAGTCCACACACGCCTGTGGCCAGAACAAAACTGGCGGACAGAAAAATCGGGAAGCTGACGAGTTGGGCAGCAGGTATAAACAGCAGCGCACCCAGCACCATCACAAAGAGCGAAATCACCATGGTGCGCTTGTAGCCAACTTTCTCAATTACCTTGGCGCTCGGAACCGAGAAGAGCAGGTAGGCAAGAAACCAGGATGTGGCAACCGTGTTCGACCAGGCATGGTTCAAATCAAAAATCTGTTCCAGCTTGGGTGACAGGTTGCTATTGAGGTTAGTGAGGAACCCGAAAATGCCAAACAGTGCCGTAACAATGATGAACGGTACCAGGTAACTGGGCGTGCTGGCGTTTTCCGCCGCTGTTGTGGAACGCGATGCCATATAAGGTCTTCCTCCACTTGCTTATGTTGAGATTCTATGGGCAGTCCACTGCCGGCGGCCGATGCTTCCTGCCATTTTAAGGCCGGCCGGAACCGGAACCTGAACCGCGGCTGATTCATCGACCAATGTACCCACCCCGGTTGAGATCCGTCCAGCGGATAATGTAAATGTCTTCAGGCACTGCATGCGGCAGACTTTTGGTTGAGCTTGTGAGGCCCGTTGGCAATTACACTGGAAATGCATGATTCCCACTCTGACCTGGACGCCGGAAGGCGTGCGCTTTATCGATCAGACGCGGCTCCCGCTCGAGGAGAGCTATGTACTCGCCACCACCTATGAACAGGTGGCCGAGGTAATTGTGACCATGGTTGTGCGCGGCGCGCCGGCCATTGGCGTATCGGCTGCGTACGGCGTAGCGCTCGGGGCAAAACGAACCAGAGCCAAAACGACGGAAGGGTTTGCGCCGGAGTTTGAGAAGATCTGCGCCCGTCTCGCTGGAACGCGACCCACAGCGGTGAACCTGTTTTGGGCCATCGACCGCATGAAAGGGTTGTTTGCGAATCTGCGCGACTCAGATGCGACGCTCGTCCAGGTTCAGGACCGGCTGCTGGCTGAAGCACACGCCATGTACGAAGAAGATATTGCCGCGTGCAAGGCCATGGGTGCCCTTGGCGGAGCCCTGCTGCCCGATAAAGGCGGTGTGCTGACCCACTGCAATGCCGGCGCACTGGCCACCTGCGGCTACGGAACCGCCCTCGGTGTCATCCGCTCGGCTGTAGAACAAGGCAAGCATATCCATGTATATGCCGATGAAACCCGGCCATTCCTGCAGGGCGCGCGCCTTACCGCCTGGGAACTGATGGCCGACGGCATTCCTACCACGGTAATCTGCGACAACATGGCTGCCAGCCTCATGAGAGCCGGAAAGATCAAGGCTGTCGTTGTGGGCGCCGATCGCATTGCCGCCAACGGCGATGCGGCCAATAAGATTGGCACCTACAACGTTGCGATTCTAGCCAAAGAACACGGCATTCCGTTTTACGTGGCTGCGCCCTGGTCCACCATCGACCTGGCAACCAAAACCGGCGACGCGATTCCGATTGAAGAGCGTCCGCAGGTGGAGGTAACCCATCACGGCGGCAAACAACTCACGCCCAACGGCGTGGGCATTTGCAACCCGGCATTTGATGTGACGCCTTCCAAGTACATCACTGCGATCATCACCGAGCGCGGCGTACTGAGCGCGCCCTACGCTGAATCGCTCCGGCAGATGGAACTGGTAGCCGGATAGAGGCAACTACACTAACCACGTGGTCCTTCCCCGGCTCCACCTCTTTCGCTTTCGTGTGCCATCGCTGGCGCGTGGCGTCTTGCTGTCTCTGGGCGCGTTTGTGGCCAGTTTGCACATGGCCGGCTTCCCGTACATTGAGAATCTTCACGGTTCACGGTGGCAACTTCTTGCCGTGCCGTTTGCCTGTTGGGGCATGGTGGAGACACTGCGCTGCCGTCGGAGACGGTGGAACCTCTATCACGCCGGCGTCATGATCATGCTCTACGCCGAACTAATGATTCTGGCCATGGTGCTGGCCCTGTGGGCCATTTTGTAACACAGGCGTAAACGCGGCAGATAACCTGCATCAAACTCGGGAACCGGTATCGATTAGGGTCATTTAGAAATCTCGCGAGCCGTGTACCATGGGCATACAATTCCGGTGGTGCCGCCCAGGAACGGCAGCGCTCCGGGGAGCGGCAATCCGCCCGCAGGCGGCAGCCCGCCCGCAGGCGGCAGCCCGCCCAGAGGCGGCAGCCCGCCCGCAGGCGGCAGCCCGCCCGCAGGCGGCAGCAGACTGAAAGAAGGAGAGAAGAAAGATGCTCAAAGGATTTCGGGACTTCATTCTGCGTGGCAACGTTGTAGACCTCGCGGTCGCATTCATCATGGGTGCGGCATTCAACGCGATTGTGAACTCGCTCGTCAAGGATGTGATGATGCAGTTCATCGCCGCGGCCGGCGGCAAGCCGGATTTCAGCGCATTGAAATTTGATGTGCACGGTACGCCGATAATGATCGGCAATTTTCTCAATGCCACTATTTCTTTCCTGATCGTGGCATTTGTCGTTTATTTCTTCATGGTGCTGCCGATCAACTCACTGGTAGCCAGATTCAAGGGACCTGCGCCCGAGGCGCCGCCAGCCACCAAGGTGTGCCCCGAGTGCCTGAGCGAGATTCCCGTTGCTGCCAAGCGCTGCGCCCACTGCACGCAGCCCGTTGCCTAGAACAGATGGGATTGGCGGCTGCCTGCCTATTTGCGGGCGGGCGTCAATCCAGTTCGCGCAGCGGCTGCGAAAATAGATAAAAGCCGATGTAGATCGCGGCGGCGGTTGCGGCCATTGCGGCCAACACGTGCCCGGTGGGAATGTGCCTTGACAACTCCCCGGCCAGCAGCGCGCCGAGCGGCGGCAGGCCCAGGAACGACGTTGCATAAATGCTCATCACTCGACCGCGCATCTCGTCAGACGACAGATGCTGGATGGCGATGTTGAAGCACGAAATCATCAGGATTGCGCTGAAGCCTTCCACCAGCGCAAAGCATGCTGACAACGCAAAGACATGCGAGTAGCAGAATCCGATAATTGCCGAAAAAAAGAACAAACCTGCGATCACAACTACTCTGCCGCGATGGCGGATGACGCCAAATGCGGCCACCGTCACGGCGCCCATCACGGCTCCGAAGCCTGAGGAGGCAAGCAGCCAGCCAAGGCCGGTTTCGCCCACGTTCAATTGCATGCGCGCAAAGAACGGAATAAACGAAATAAACGGTATGGCAAGAAAACTCACCACCGCCGTCATCCACACCAGCACGTGCATCTGCGCTTCTCCGCGCAGATAGGTAAAGCCCTGGCGCAGACTGTCGAACAGGCCGGGATGTTCGCGTTCTTCCTCTTCCGGATATCGAATACGGGTCAGCGCCCAGAGAACGGCCAGAAAACTCAGGCCGTTGAGAAAGAAGTTCCCCGCCATACCGAACAGCGCCATGGCGTAACCGCCCAGAGTGGGCCCAAGAATGCGCGACGAATTGAACTGCGCCGAGTTCAGCGCGATGGCGTTGGTAAGGTCTTTGCGCGGAACCAACCGCGGCACCAGCGCCTGGTAGCTCGGCGCGTTCATGGCCATGGCCATTCCGTTCAGGAACGAAAGCACCACCAATTCCCATACGGTGATGACTTTGAGCCAGGTTAGCGTTGCAAGAATGAACGCCAGGATCATCATGACCGACTGCGTGACCAGAAGCAGTCTGCGCTTGTTTGCCCGATCGGCCACAACGCCGCCAAACAGGGTGAATAGGAGAAACGGAATCGACCCTGCAAAACTGACCACCCCCAGCCAGAACGCGGAGTTGGCCGTGAGCGTAAGGACAAGCCAGCTTTGCGCCACGTTCTGCATCCAGGTGCCGATATTTGAGAGGAAGTTTCCGCTCCAGAACAGGCGGAAATCGTAGTTGCGCAGGGCGCGCACCACCTGAGGCCAGCGCTCCTCTTGCTGCTCAGCGCAAAAGGCGGGCGTCGTAGCGTCAGCTTCTTCGACGGCCAGTGATCGGGGGGACTGATTCAACTCGCTGTCCGTACTCAGAGCAGTGGACCTCAGCTCATAGTGTAAGCTGTGAGTTTATCGTTGCGCAGCACGGGCAAGCCGCGTGCCGGCGACAGATGCCGGATGCTCCGGCCCAAGGTTTGGACGGGCTTTTCAATGAAGTTAGAGAGATCTCGCGTTGTTGCTTTACTGGTGCTTACCGCGCCCTGCGTTTTGGTGCAGTCCTCTGGACAGGTTGCTTCTCAGTCGGTTTTCGGCTACTCGAATTTCTCCGAACAGGCAAAGATCGAGGAGAACTTCCTGGCTGTGCCCGATGCCAAAATGGCCGGGCAACATCTCAAGATCCTGACCGCCGAGCCGCACATGGCGGCAACCCCCGAAGATCGCAAAACCGCTGAATATGTGGCGCAGAAATTTCGCGCAGCCGGGCTCAACACCGAAATCATCCCATATCGCGTGCTGTTGAACCAGCCCAGGACCGTTCGCGTGGAGGCGTACGACCCAAACGGTGTTCGACTGATGAGCGGTCCCACACCGGAGCATGTCGAGAACGATCCCGGGCAGGACAATCCGCGCGTTGTGATGCCATTTAATGGTTCTTCCGCGTCCGGCGATGTGACGGGCGAAGTTGTCTATGCCAATTACGGCCGGCTTGAGGATTTCAACCAGTTGGCGGCGCAACACATCGATCTCCACGGTAAGATTGCGCTCATTCGCTACGGCGCAAACTTTCGCGGCGTAAAGGTCTACCTTGCCGAACAGCGCGGCGCGGTCGGCGTATTGCTCTATTCCGATCCGCAGGACGATGGCTACTTTAAAGGCGACGTGTACCCGGTTGGCCCGTGGCGTCCCGAGACGGGAGTTCAGCGCGGCTCGGTTCAGTTCCTGTTCAGATATCCGGGCGATCCTGAAACTCCTGGCGTGCCATCGACGCTCGATCTGCCGGATTCATCGCGCATTCGCGATTACGTGGGACTGGACGGCGATCAGCCGAGCATCATCTCCATACCCATCAGCTATCACGATGCGGCGCCGATTTTGCACGCGCTCAAAGGAGCCGCAGTGCCACATGGTTGGCAGGGTGCGCTGCCCTTCAGCTATCACGTGGGGCCGGGCGGCGTACGCGTCCACCTCGTTTCCGAACAGGACTATCAGCGCCGCGTGATTTGGGATGTGGTCGGCACCGTAAAGGGCTCCGACTATCCCGACGAATGGGTGGTCGCCGGCAATCATCGCGATGCGTGGGTTTACGGAGCCGTTGATCCTTCAAGCGGCACCGCAGCCATGCTCGAGACGGTGCACGGTGTGGGCGCGTTGTTGAAGCAGGGCTGGCGCCCTAAACGCACCATCGTTTTCTGCAGTTGGGATGCGGAGGAAGAAGGGCTGATTGGCTCAACCGAATGGGTTGAGCAGCACAGCAGCGAGCTTGCAAAAGCCGTGGCATATTTCAACGTCGACGTTGCAGTGGCTGGACCCGATTTCGGCGCGTCCGCGGTGCCGTCGCTCAAGGAATTTGTGCGCGACGTTACGCGCGCCGTCCCCAGCCCGCTTGGCGGCACGGTCTACCAGCAATGGCGGCTAAAGCAGCCGGCCAGCAACAAGCCGTGGTCCAGCCGGGCTCCGGGAGACGATGTGCGCATGGGCGAAATGGGTTCGGGTTCTGACTTCACGCCGTTTCTGCAGCACGCAGGCGTGCCTGCAACCGACATCAGTTCCAGCGGCCCATACGGCGTCTATCACTCAACGTTCGACGACTATCAGTGGTACACGGCGAACGCCGACCCGCACTTTGTCTATTTGCAGGAGATGGCGCGCGTACTTGGGCTTGAGACATTGCGCATGGCCGATGCGGACGTGCTGCCGCTCGATTATGTTGCCTACGCTCGCGAAGTGTCCGGCTACATTAATGAAGCAAAGCGCAAGGCCGCAGATGCCGGCATGTCATCGCTTGATTTTGTTGCGGCAGAATCAGCGGCAGCCCGCTTCGAAGACGCAGCGCAAAAGGCCCACGCAATTGAAGTCTCTGCGTCAGGCAATCTGGTCAAGCTGAATGCGGCTCTTCGCCGCACCGAATCCGCGTTCCTGTGGCCCAATGGATTACCGAATCGCCCCTGGTACCGGCACACCATCTACGCGCCAGGCGAATTCACCGGCTATTCTGCCGTGGAGATTCCCGGAGTCAACGAAGCAATTGACGCGCGTAATTCCGAATTGGCAGCCGCGCAGTTGACGGTGCTGGCCACCGTGCTGGACCGCGCCACGCAAACACTTAACGGAGTAGACTGATGTTTCGTTAATGATTGATGATTCAGGCTATAGCAGTTTCGGAATTGGTGTAGACCGAAAGCACGTTGCAAAGTGGCGTTTTCCTCAAGAAAACGGCACCTTTCGATGCTCTCAAAAAGTCTACGTGTATTCCGAAATTGCTCTAGCGCTCCGGCCGAATGCTGAAACGCATGGTCCGGAAATCGAAAGTGTATTCGCGCAACTGATCCAGCGCATCGATTCCCAACAGGCCGTACACATCGTCGCGCACAGCAAGGCCTAGCGGCTGCGTAAGCACGCTGATGAAGTGCACATCCACGGGCACTCCACCAACGGTGAGCGGAATCGTCTCAGCCATGTATGCCGGCACCGCCGGAATCTGCGGTGCGCCCAACAGCTTGAACGGATGCGTCTTGTCGTCCTGAAAATCGGGCGCGTGTTCGTCGTAGTAGCGCGTGGTCAGATAAGTTTGCTGCCCGCCCATGTCAACCGCGTACATGCGCGCATCGGTGTCGCCCGCTGCTCTCAGGAAAGCTCGATCAGACGCGTCGGTGGGCGCGCCCAGCGCAATGATCATCTGTTCGCCATCAAGATAAAATCGGGCGCCATCTTTAAGGTGATCATTCGGATCAGGAGGACCGATTTGTTTGTCCGGCCGGACAAATGCCGTGTTGTTATCGGTGATCGTAAGACTGCTCAATGCTGCCAGAGCCGCGTATCCCAGCACGCCTTGCACGTGATAGCCGGAAAGCGGGAAGACGTAATCCGCATCGTCATACACAAACGCGGTCATGTTGTGCAGCGTGAGCTGTCCGGCAATTGTGAAGCGAGGAATCAACGCCATGCGCACCTGCATCGGCTTTCCGCGGAGCGTATGGATTGTGACGGATTCTGAGGAAATCTTGAGCCCCGCATCTCGGGCCACAGAACGCGCAATCAGATTGAGCGGAGTTGTCGGATCGAGTAGCCAGGTGCGTTGATGTCCGTCGACATACACCGGAATATCGATAAGGCCAAGCGCATTTCTGTTTACCCGCATTTCAAACGGATCGCATGGGTCCACCGTCATCTGCGGATTGTCTTTCGCCAGCGGCAGCAGCTTTGCCGGCAATTCGATCTCGTCCAGCTCGTCGGTCGTCAGCCTGTCGCCGATGCGCGACATCAGCGCCTGGTATTGAGCGGCTGACTTCGCCAGGTCGCCCTGGCGCAGATAATCCTCGCCAAGCGTTTTGCGCAATAGCTTTTCGGGAATCACTCTGCCGGTTTGCGCAATCGAATCAACCAACGGTTCCAGCAGTTCAAGTGACTTCTTAACGTCGTTATTGCGGTTGGCAAGGATGCCGCGAAAAAGCTGCGCCTGTTGCGGCGGCAACTGACCCAACTCCGATTCGATGCGGGCGTATTGATGCTCTGCAAGCAGGTTGGCGAGCCGCGAGTCCACGTCGTATCCACTGGCCACACCCGTACGCACCTGTGCGCCTGCGCCGGCCTGTTGCGGATTCGCAGCTTCAGATTGTGCGGCAATCGCATGCGTGGAGATCGCAAGCGCAATCAATCCAATTGCTGCGGCCATTCGCAAGATACGTGTCTGGTTCATGTACAGGTTAGAAGGTATCAGATGAACTGCCACACCTAGCAGGCCATTTTAGTCGGACTGCTTGACAGGTTGAGCCCCACGTGTCTGCGTGCCAAACGTCTCAATAGCAGTGAATTCCTGAACTTGTGGCGGCGCTTTAGACGTTTTTAACGGAACAGCCGGTAAACTTGAACTAGCGATGGCGCGCAAAACGATCGAACATTATGAAATCCTTCGCCGCCTGGGCGCAGGAGGAAGCGGTGTAGTCTACCTGGCCAACGACACGCTCCTGCAGCGTCCGGTGGTCTTGAAGATTCTGCGCGCCGGTTTACTCTCAGCGGAGCAAATGAGGAACACCATGTTGCGCGAGGCGCGTATGGCCTCGGCCATCGAGCACCCCAACGTCTGCAGCATTTACGAAGTAGGCGAAAGCGGCGACGAAGCCTATATCGCCATGCAATATGTCCCCGGCCAGTCGCTCGAGCAGCTCATCGCCAAAGGCCCGGCCAGTCTGCAACTCCTGCTCTCGGTCGGCATCCAGATTGCGGATGGACTGCAGGCTGCGCACGCGCTGGGCATCTTCCACCGCGACCTGAAGCCGCAGAATGTGATGCTCACCGACGGCGGCCTGGTGAAGATTCTCGACTTCGGCCTGGCCCGCCGGCTCCGCCCGGAAGACGCGGCCTTCGACCCCGCCAAGCCGGTGCTGGCCAGAGATGCAGGCGCGATTGCCACCTATACGGCCCGCGGCGGGACCATCCGCTACATGGCGCCCGAGCAGTTTGTCACCGGCCACTCCAGTGTGCAATCGGATGTCTGGGCGCTGGGCGTCATCCTGTACGAACTCGCCAGCGGTCGTCATCCTTTTGCCCGGCCAGACGACGAAGATTTTCATGCTATCCGGGCCATACAATTTTCTGAGCCGCCGGATCTTTCTGAAGCGGTACCCGGAATTTCGCCGGAACTAAAGAGCATCGTAGCAGCCTGTCTTGAAAAGAATCCTGGCGCGCGTTCTGCTTCCGCCGCTGAGGTGAGAGAAGCGCTGAAGACCATGATGAAAGCGCTGCAAATCGAGACCGGCGTCATTCCCGGCGAAGCAGCAGCGAACTTGCCAACAACCGGCCCCGATGCAGAAAAGCGCACCACTGGCATTCTCTCAATGCTCGCTGAGCGCTTTCGCGAGTCGGGTGGCGATCGCCCGCAGCCCAATTCGCTGGTGGTTTTGCCGTTCACAAACCTTGGCGCCACTGAAGTCGCGCCGCTCTACGGTTACGCCTTGGCGGATGCCATTGCGGCGCGCCTCGCGCGCATTCCAGCGTTGGTGGTGCGCCCGTCTAGCGCGCTCATGCCTTTGCCGATTGCCGGCATGGACCCGCTTGCCGTGGGACAAAAGTTGTTGGTGTCATTCGTGCTCGCCGGCAATTTTTCCCGTTCACAAAGCGGCTTCGATCTCAACTGGCAATTGCTCGACGTGGCCTCGCAGAGCGTGCGCGCGGGCGGAGCCATTCGGGTCACGTCTCTCGATTTGATTGCCGTGCAGACTGAAATCTCAAACGAAGTGTACGCGGCATTGCACGGCCTCTCGGCGGGCGACCAGATCGATCCACCGCGTTCTTCGCCGCGCTCTGCTCCGGTTGAGGCGTCGCTGTCGGGCGCATTGAGCGAGAAGTATCTGCAGGGCCGCGCGCTGCTCAGTTCCTTCATGGTGCGCACAGGTTCGCGTGCAGACCTTGACCGTGCCCACGCTCTGCTGTCGAACGTCACGGCCGGCGTTCCGCGCTTCGCGCCTGCGTGGACCGGACTCGGCATTGCCGAACTGCAATACGCGCGCCACGGTTTCGGCGGCCAGATTCATGTGATGCACGCGCGTCGCGCATTTGATGAAGCGCTTAAGCTTGATCCCGCATCGACTGAAGCGAATCTTTACCGCATTTACATGCTGCTGTCGCGCGGCGATAAGGAATCAGCGCGTCACGGCATTGCCAACCTGCTTGCCAGCGACGCCAACGATTGGAACGTGCACATGGTCACGGGAATTGCGCTCCGTTTCGATGGCATGTATGAAGAAGCTCTCGCGCACTTCAGCCGGGCACTCAAGCTCAATCCCGCCAACGCTCCCATCCTCTATAACCATCGCGCCCGCGTGTATCACTACCAGAACCAGATCGAGCTCGCGGGCGATGAGCTTGAGAAAGGTCTGGCGCTTGAACCGCGGCATCCGCTGCTACGCACATCGTCGGGCTACCAGCAGATGCGGATGGGGCACATCGACGCTGCCATCGAAACGCTTGAAGGTGTGGTTCGCGACGATCGGTCCATGCGTATCGCGGTGCCGACGCTGGCGTTGTGCTACGTGCAGGCCGGTCAGCGCGAGCACGCTGCGGCTCTGTTGAAAGATGACACGTTGGCTGGCGCCGAGGCCGATAGCGAAATGGCCTATAGGCTGGCCACATACTTTGCGGTTGAAGGTGATTCGAGCGAAGCGCTGCACTGGCTTCGCCGCGCCATCTACCTGGGCAACGAGAACTATCCGTGGTTCCAGAAAAATCCAGCGTGGAACAACCTGCGCACCAACGCCGACTTCGAACGCATTCTTGAAGATCTGAAGCGCAGTTTCAGGAAAGAACCAGAAGACCTGGAAGCGCCTGCTTGAGCAGGTCCCACCTGAAGTGAGTGGGGCCTGATCATAGGGATTCAGGTCAATCAGAGTTGCAGGCCAATGTCCTGAATCTGAAGTTTGACTTGTCATCCTGAGAGCAGCAAGCCGCTTTCGCGGCTTGCGGAGTCGAAGGATCTGCTCTGAAAATTCCGACGGAAAGTGACGTTTGAAGGTAACCAATACGGAGGGAGCAGCAGCCTTCAGGCTGCTGAAATCGTGCCTAAACAGCTATCGGCCTTTAGGCCTGGATCCTCCAAACATCGAACATTTTCATGTTCTTGGATGACGCAACGCGCCATGTATGACTGCGGTTGTTCTTCGCCGAACCTCAGCTCACCACACTAACGAGGAATATCGACGCGTTTGTACGGAAGATAAACCGGCTTCCACACGTAAGCGTCAATTCTTACCTTCATGCTCTCGCTGCCAGCGGGTTCAGCTACGCCATCGGCAACGGCCTGATGCGCCACTGCTTCACCCACAATCAATCCAACTTTGGGTGAATCGCCAATCGGCGGCAACAGAGCATCGTTCTTGTCGGTGCGCGCGGGCGACAGTGACGCCAGCGTCTTGGCTGCAGCCATAATCATGTTGTCGGTTACGCGCTGTGCCTTGGAAACAAGAATGCCGAGTGCGAGCCCGGGAAAGATGTACGAGTTGTTGATCTGCGAAATGCGGACCATTTTGCCGTTCACTTCAACGGGAGGGAAGGGGCTTCCACTTCCGACCAGTGCGCGACCATCGCTCCAGCGGAGCAGGTCAGCGGGGATTGCTTCCGATTTTGATGTGGGATTGGAGAGCGGGAATATAACCGGGCGGTCGGTGTGACAAACCATCTCGCGCACAATTTCCTCAGTAAACGCACCGGCCTGCGCAGATACCCCCGCCAGCACCGTCACCTTTGCATTGCGCACCACATCCAGCAGCGAAATGTCCTCGCCGCCGGAAAGCTGCCATCCTTCCACATCTTCACGTTTCCGCAGCAGCGGTTCTTGCTCCGGGCGAATTCCTCTGCAGCCTTCGACAAGCAGTCCGTAGCGATTAAACGCGTAGATGCGCTTGCGTGCTTCGGCTTCGCTGAGGCCTTGTTCCTTCATTGCGGAAATCAGCAACTCGATGATGCCGATGCCGGCCGATCCGGAGCCGAACATCGCAATCGTCTGCTCGCGCAGCGGAATGCCGGTGGCGTGCACTGCGGCCAGGATCGTTGCTGTAGTCACGGCCGCGGTTCCCTGGATGTCGTCGTTAAACGTACAAAGCCGATCGCGATAGCGCTCAAGTAATCGCGAAGCATTGACGCCGGCAAAATCTTCCCACTGCAGCAGGATGTGCGGCCAGCGCCGCTCGACAGCCGAGACAAATGCTTCAACAAAGTCGTCGTACTCCTGCCCGCGAACGCGCTTATGACGCCAGCCAATGTAGATCGGATCGTTGAGCAGGAGTTCGTTGTCGGTGCCCACGTCGAGCAGAATCGGCAGGCAATGCTCCGGCGGAATGCCGCCAAGCGCCGTGTAGAGCGCCATCTTGCCGATCGGAATTCCCATTCCGCCCGCGCCCTGGTCGCCTAATCCAAGTATGCGTTCGCCGTCGCTGACCACGATGCAGCGGATATCGTCGTAGCGCGGATGCGACAGGATCTGTTCGATGCGACCCTTGTTGGGATAGCTTAGAAATAATCCGCGCGGCTTGCGCCAGATTTCCGAAAAGCGCTGGCAGCCCTCGCCTACCGCCGGCGTATACACAACGGGCAGCAACTCTTCCACGTTGTGTTCGATAAATGAGTAAAAAAGCGTCTCGTCGTTGTCCTGCAGATCGCGCATCAGCCGGTACTTGCTGAAACTTGAACTCCGGTTGCGCAGCGCGATCGTGCGACGCTCGCGCTGGTCTTCAAGCGTTCCAATGTGGGGCGGTACCAGGCCGTGCAGCGCGAACGCGTCGCGCTCTTCTTCAGTAAAAGCAGTGCCTTTGTTCAGGCGCGGATTCATCAAAAGGCCGAATCCAGTCAAATGGGTGCGGATCACCTTATCCGCACCCAAACGGAACGGGGGAATATTATCGCTCACAATAATCTCTCCTTATTATTCTTCAATGATAGCTAAATCCCATGGCGCAAGCGTTAAATCCACCTGCGATGCAACAGCCTTACCATCCAGCAGATTTGTGCCCGCGCCGTATGTATAACGGATCTTTGCCTCTTGGCCCGAATAGTTGAAGTAGTAATGTACGTGCTTGCCGAGCCGGTTCACGCCGTGTTGCACGTGCACGGCAGTTGGCAACTGCTGATCAGCGGTCGCCAGGCCGATCTTTCCCAACTCAGTTTTCAGCACCGCAATTTGCAGCGCATCGGAGAGGTAGGTCCCTTCATAAAGCAGCGTGCCTGCCCCAAAATTGTTCTCCGTGATGGCCGGCCATTTGCCGAAAAACGGATGATCGTAGTAGGCGAGCGTCTTCGCGTGTTCCGGCATCAGGAACTCGGCCCAGTGACTGACCTTGTTGTCTGCACCGGCGTTGAAAGGATCGCCCTTCAAAGCGAGCGGCTTCTCGAGATTTGAAAATTCCTGGTAGCTGAATCCCGCGGCTTCACGCAATGGGCCCGGCGCGCGCACCCAGCGCACTGCCGAGTTCTCATTGGCAAATCCGCTCTTGAACGTCATCACCACGTGCCCGCCGTTCTTCACGTAATCGGAGATCTTCTGGAGCAGCGCGTCGTCAGAGATGTAAAGCGCCGGAACAATCAGCAGCTTGTACTGCGAAAAATCCGCGGTCTCAGGGAACACAAAATCGGAGCCCACGTTCAGTCGATAAAGCGAATTGTGCAGTTGCCGCACCAGCGAAACGTAATCCGCACTCGCGCGCCCAGGCTCCCATGGCAAAGACGCATTCGATGTGAACGGCATATGGCTTATTGCGTTCTGCGAGTCGCGGCTCCAGAGGATGCCCACGTCGTTGTGAATCTTCAAGCCGACAAGATGCGAGCCAATCTTTTCGAGTTCGTGCGCAGTGCGGCTCACTTCGGCGTAAGGCCGATTCGGTTCCAGATCGTGCGACAGCACGCCTTTCCAGTAGGTTTCCTGGTTGGCCGCGATCGATGCCCAATGCCAGTACTCCACCATATCGGCGCCGTTGGCGATGTGTGTGTACACATCTTCGCGCATCTGGCCGTCGTAGGGCGGATATTGAAAGGCCGAGCTCCAGCCTGTTGTTTGCGCATTGGTTTCAGTCACCAGGAAGTTGCCGTGCTTGAGCGAGCGCGTAAAGTCGCCTTGAATGGATTGCACCATGCCGTCATAGTGATCTTGCGTGCCGTGATAGATGTTATCGGCGGGAATATCGAGGAACGAAGCAATCGCTTCTTCGTTCACATCGGCGCGCATCATGCCGCCGTAATCTGTCGTCACAAACTGGCCGCTGCCCGCGCACTCGCGAACCAGCTCAGCCTGCCAGCGCAAAAAATCGGTTACGCGTATCTGGCTCCAGCGCGACCATTCCAGCTTGTAGCCGGTGCTCTGCGCGCCATCGCGAATCGGCAGGTCTTCCCACGTGTGCAGATTCTGGCCCCAGTAGTTGAGGAACCACGCTTTGCTCAGCGCTTCAGGCGTCACGAATTTCTTTTCGAGATAATGCTGGAATCCGATGAATACATCGTTGTTGGCGGCATTGTAGCTCGATGTTTCATTATCAAGCTGCCATCCAATCACGTTCGGATTGTCCTTGTAGTGCGCAACAATGTGGCGTATCAGCCGTTCCGCATAAAAGCGATACGCGGGCGAGTCAGTGTCCATGTTCTGGCGCATGCCATACGAGTTCGGCCGCCCGTCCGGATATCGCGCGAGAATCTCAGGGTGCTGGTGGGCCATCCACGCAGGGATGGAGTAGGTCGGCGTTCCAAGAATCACCTTGATGCCTGCCTTGCTCATTGCGTCAACAATGCGGTCCATCCACGCGTAATCGAACTGGCCGTCTTCCGGCTCCCACAGGCTCCATGTCGACTCGCCCATGCGCACCACATTCAGCCCCGCCGCCTTCATTAGGGCAACGTCTTTATCGAGGCGCGCATTTTGGTCGCCGGGCATGTACTCGTTGTAATAGGCCGCGCCGTACAGAATGGTTGGGAAGTTCAGATCGGGCCGTGCGGGCTTGGGCTGGTTGGCTTGCTGAGCGCCGGCGGTTATTACTGCCAGGCTTATAAGGAAAAAAACAAAAGACGCGAGAAGACGTCCACTCGACCGTTCCATGGCATTCCTCTTTCGAATCAAAACCAATCGAAATCCAGAACCACCATCAGAACACTTTTAGTTGAATTCAATCAACACGATCTCCGGATGTGTTCCCACGCGCATCGGCGGACCCCAGGTGCCGATGCCGGTCGATGTGTACACCTGCAGCGCGCCAAACCTGTGCAATCCATAAGTAAACCGGCCGAAAACGCGGCGCGTCAACCATGTAAATGGAAACACCTGCCCGCCGTGAGTGTGACCGGAAAGCTGCAGGCTGACGCCCGCGCGCTCAATAATTGGCAATCGGCTCGGCATGTGATTCAGCAGAATGTTGGCCTCGTTCGGATTGAACTGCATCTTTTCCAGCACTGTCTGCAGGCGGATGGGCGACAGAGAGTCGCCCCACGGCACGCCCGCAACGTGCAGCCCGTCTACTGTGAGCTTTTCGCTCTGAAGCACACGCATCCCGGCGCGGGCCACTGCCCGCACCTTCTCCGCTGTCCCGCCAAACTCCTCGTGATTACCGGTGGTGAAGAAGGTGCCAAAAGGTGCGTCGAGTTGCTTGAAGGGCGTCACGAGGTGATCGAGATCGACCTCGGTTCCGTCGAACAGGTCGCCGGGGATGAAGACGATGTCCGGCTTCAGTGCGCGCGTCATCGCAACTACTCGTCTGCTGAAGCCCTCTCCGTTTACATGGCCAAGGTGGATGTCGCTCATCATCACGGCTCGCCGGCCCCGCCAACTCTGCGGTAAGCCCGGCAGCGTTACTGAAATCTTCCGGGTACGAATCCCGCGCGCATTCAGCATTCCGTACACACCGGCGGCAACTGCGATTGCGCCAAGTGTACCGGCGATCCAGGGGCGTGCTGCCGCCGGATCGGAGCTGATCTTCGTTGCCGCCCAGACGTACCACGCCGGCCAACTCAGGCAGGCCGCAAAGAACAGGTAGTTCAAAAATCCCAGCCAGATCGCCGCGACCTTGTAGATTGCCGTCACAAGCCAATTTGAGTACTTGAAGCTGAGCAGCGCCGCAACAACAAAGCTGAAGGCGAGAACCAGCAACGCGATCCTGAACACCAGCACGGCCGTAGTGCCCGGAGAGTCCCAGAACACAATCCATGTGTGAAACAGAAACCAGTGGGCGAGTAGCAGGAAAACTTGGATGACAAAAATGCCGAAGACCGGCCAGGTTTTCAAACCGTCCTCCTACTTCCATGATTGCACGAACCATATGGATGCAAGGGGCAGGGAAGCGGCCCCGCGACCGTGAAACAATCTCTCTATGGCGGCTGATCGCGACAATGCGCTGGGCGTTTATATTTCGGTCCCGTTCTGCCGATCGAAATGTACGTACTGCAACTTTGCGTCTGGGGTGTACCCGGCCAGCGAGCACGATCGGTACATCAATCGCGTCATCAATGACATGGCGGCAGCGGGCCAGTGGGCAAATCAGATGGGCGCTACTCTGCCGCGTGCAGTAGACAGCATCTATCTTGGCGGAGGCACCCCCAGTCTGCTGGCTTCGGAACTGATTGTACGGCTCTTCGCGGCCATTCGCGCGGAGTTCGACGTTGATCCGCGAGCCGAAATCACTGTCGAATGTGCCCCTGGACAACTGAACGACAGCACTTTGGCCGCGCTGGTCCACGTCGGCGTAAACCGGGTCAGTCTCGGCGTGCAGTCGTTCATTGATCGCGAAGCGCATTCAAGCGGCCGGCTTCACAGCCGCGCCATCATTGCAGACGACCTCAACCGGCTGCGCACTGCCGGCATCACCAACCTCAATGTCGACCTGATCGCCGGGCTTGCCGGGCAAACGCTCGCATCGTGGCACGAGTCTCTTCAGGCCCTCATTGAATCCGGCGTTCCCCACGCAAGCATTTACATGCTCGAGGTGGACGAAGACTCCCGGCTTGGCCGTGAGATGTTGGCAGGCGGTGCACGCTACCACGCGGAGCTTGTTCCGTCGGACGAAACCATCGCGCAAATGTACGCCATCGCCACCGAGCAACTTGCGAATGCCGGCTTGGATCAGTATGAAATTTCGAATTTCAGTCGCTCGGGTTTCGAGTCGCTCCACAATCTGCGTTACTGGCGGCGGCGCCCCTACCTCGGCTTGGGACTTGACGCTTCAAGCATGTTGAAAGCAGCACCGGAAGACGGTGGGTCAACGGACCCGTGTTATGTTTTGCGCTCCACAACTGCCGATGACTTGAATGCATTTCTCTCCGGAGCGAGCGAGCCGGAAATCGCATGGCTCTCTCCCGCCAGCCAACATGAAGAAGCGTGGTTTCTGGGCCTGCGCCTTAACGCCGGTGTTCAGGTTGCAGAGCTCGAACGCGAATTCGGCGCCAGAACTGTTGCCCCGGCGCTGGGCGCCCTTCCCCGGCTGGAACAGGACGGGCTCCTCACTTTCGCCGATGGCCGTGCCCGCCTGACACCAAAGGGCCAGCTCTTGTCCAACGAGGTATTTCAGGAGTTTCTGGGCCTCACGCCGGAACCGGAACATTAATATTTCGCGGCAACGCGGGGCAATAGAATTGATGTAAACCTCAGGGGCGCCCACCCCGTTTTCCCTTTTCCTATGATCTTTTGCCGTGCCAACTCGATCCTCGCTATCCGCCTGCTCTGCGCTCTCGCGCTTACGCCCGGTCTTGCGGCTGCACAGCAGCCAGCCGCAATTCAGCAGAAGGCTTTGGCGAACGATCCTATCCTTACCATGGCTCCGCATTCGGAGAATGCCCGTTACTGGGTATCGGGTCAGGCCAACAGCATCTTCCAGATGCACGGCCATTTTCATTCGCCTTATGAAGGCGCCAACAGCCTGCAAAATACATTCGAGACCAAGGCCTCAGAGGTCGCGACTCTGTATCTCGGATACCAGTTGCACGCCAACACACGATATAACACTGACCTCATCGTCGATATTGAGAATGCAGGCGGGCGTGGCATTTCACAGGCTTTGGGACTGGCAGGCATCACCAATCTCGATGTGGTGCGCAATACCACCCTTAGCTCCTCTCCTTACCTGGCGCGCGGCGAAATTCATCAGATCATTGGCCTAACTGATGAAATGGTCGACCAGGCCCGCGGTCCGCTGGCGCTCGCAAACAGTGTGCCCCTGCGCCGCTTTGAAATTCGCATCGGCAAAATGGGCCTGCCCGATGTTTTCGACATCAATTCCATCGGAACAGACAGCCATCTGCAGTTCACCAACTGGACCATCGACAACAATGGCGCATGGGACTACGCAGCCGATACGCGCGGCTACACGGTTGCGGGGATCCTGGAGTACGACGATCGCGACTGGTCTGCTCGCTACGCCATCGCCGCCATGCCGATTGTAGCGAATGGGCTCGATCTCGATTGGGCCATCAGCCGTGCCCACGGGCAAAACTGGGAATTCGAATTGCGCAAGGGACTCTTTACTTCGCCGCTCAAGCGCCCCGGCGCAGTGCGCGTCCTCAGCTATGTGAACAACGCGCACATGGGAAATTACCGCCAATCCGTGCAGCAGTTTCTTAGCGGCAAAATCGCGGTCCCGGACATCACCCGGACCGCGCGCCTCGGCGCGGTGAAATATGGCTTCGGACTGAACACCGAGCAGGAGGTCACCGATAACATGCGTCTCTTCGCGCGTGTCGGCTGGAACGACGACCGGAATGAATCATTCGCATACACCGAAGTCGCTCATACCTTCCAGTTCGGTGGCGACTACAAGGGGAGCGGCTGGTCGCGGCCAAACGACAAAGCCGGAGTTGCCTTTGTCTCCAACGCCATCAAGCGCGACCACCAGAATTACCTGCATTACGGCGGCAGCGGCTTTCTGCTGGGCGACGGCAACCTGACCTATGGGCGGGAGAACATCCTGGAGTGGTACTACAACGCGCATCTCTGGCGCGGGCTCTATGGGATGGTCGGCGGATCGTTTATCGCTCACCCCGGCTACAACCGCGATCGCGGACCGCTCTACGTCCCAACCGCTCGCGTACACATGGATTTCTAGGTCAGCTTTCAGCTCTTAGGAATCAGACGGGGTGCCCCATCCTTCTCGCAGTCTTATCGCGAGAAGAATGGGATATCACAAATCCTCACCATAAACGCGCTGTCATGTTGAGCGACCGGAACGAAGTGGAGGGAGTCGAAACATCTGCGGTTGCCTCTAACCGCGATACACCACTCAAGCATAGAGAAGGCAACAAACCTACCCAGCACGTAAAAGCTAACAGCCAACAGCTGCTCTCACTTCTGCGGCGTCTCCGGAAGGCTATAAATAACTTCGCCGGGCTTGGCGTAGTGGAGCTTTTCGCGAGCCTCACGCTCAATCGCGTCCGGATCTGTCTTGAGTCGCTCGATCTGCTTGCGCAGTTGGGCATTTTCCTGCTGAATGCCGTTGATCTGCTTCTGCAATTCGCGGTCCTGGGTATGATTCTGGTGCCACACTGAGAGCCCGTGCTTGCCGTTGATCACGTGCCACATCAGCAATGCGGCCAGCAGCACGGCTATTGCGGTGCCCGCCTGCCGCCACGCGCGCCTGGCCAGCGCAACCGCCCGCTCGCGCCTTGAAAGCGGCTCGGCAGACGACGTGTGTGTTTCGAATTGCAGTTTTTGCTCTGGCATTATTCCCGTCTATGTTTAGCTCAATACAAATTTTTCAGCGGCAGCTTTGAGAGCTTCCATATCGTGCTCGCTGCGCGCCTCCGTATAGGCCCGGACAACCGGTTCTGTACCGGAAAGCCGGTAGCAGACCCATGATCCATCCTCGAGAATCAGCTTCAGACCGTCAGTGCGCACTACCTTTGCCACCTTGCGTCCGCTCAACTCGGTCGGATCGGTCTTCAACTTCTCAGTGAACGCGGCCTTTACCTCCGGGGTCAAGCGGAAGTTCTCTCGAACTGGATAGAAGGAACCAACCTTGGCAAACAGCTCCTTCAATTGTGTTCCGATGCTCTTGCCGCGCGTGGCCACCATCTCGGCTGCCAGCAGTCCGGCGATCACACCGTCTTTTTCCGGCACATGCCCGCGAATCGTAAGGCCGGCCGACTCTTCGCCGCCGATCGCGATTTTGTCTTCAATGATCAGTTCGCCAATGTACTTGAACCCAACCGGCGTTTCAAACAGCGGAACCTTGTGGTGCTCCGCGACAGCATTGATCAGGTTGGTCGTTGCCACGCTCTTGGCTACGCCGTTGCGCCAGCCGCGCGTTTCCACCAGGTAGTCCAGCAGGAGCGCGATCACGTAGTTTGGCTGGATGAACGTGCCGTCGCCGTCAACAATGCCAAAGCGGTCTGCGTCACCGTCAGTTGCGATGCCGATTGCCGCGCCGATCTCGCGCATCTTTTCCTTTGCATCGCCCAGAAGGTGATCGTCCGGTTCAGGCGCGTGTCCGCCAAAAAGCACATCGCGATAATCGTGTACCGTGGCTACCGTCACACCCGCTTCGCGCAACAGGTCAGAACTGTATCCTCGCCCCGCGCCCCAGAACGGGTCGTACACCACCTTGATTCCCGATCTGGCGATTGCCTTCAGATCGACAAGCTCGCCGAGCCTCTTCAGGAATGCCGGCTTGACGTCCGTCGTCTCAAAACCGCCGGCCGGCGGCTCCGCCTTTGGAACCACATATCCTTCCGGCAAGGCGGCAATGGCTGCTTCAATCTGCTTTGTCACCTCGGGCAGCGCGGGTGCGCCGTCGGGTGAAGAGTATTTGATGCCGTTATATTCCGGCGGATTGTGAGAAGCGGTGAAGTTGATAGCGCCGGTCGTTTTGAGCGTGCGTACGGCATGTGCAATGGCGGGCGTCGGTGCTGCTTCAGGAATCACGATCGGCGTAACGCCTGCGGCGGCCAGTACGCGCGCCGCGTCCGCCACAAAGCTCTCGCCCAGGAAGCGAGGATCGCGCCCCACAAGCACCCGGTGCGGTTGAGGCTGCGTCTTCACATAAGCCGCAATTCCGGCCACCGCCAGTCGAATGTTGGCCACCGTAAATTCCTCGGCAACAATGGCGCGCCATCCTGAAGTCCCAAACTTGATCGATGTATTCATTGCATTCTCCACAAGTTACAAATTCGTCAGACGTAAATTCCATACTGCCTTACCGGGCCGGGAACAGCAAGCAGAGGCCATCGCGAGTGATACCTTCCTCCACAATCAGGCAGAGAATCTCTTTCATGTGCGGAGTGCTCCCCGGCTATGAATCCGGCGTAGAGTGTTTGCAGATTCGTTTTCATGCTGGAGGGACTCATGCTCGAACCTACTTCGTCCGCTCGCGTTGTTTTGACTACTGTGGTCAGCGCCGAGGAAGCTAATCGAATCGGCCGTACCCTGGTGGAAGAGCGGCTGGCCGCGTGCGCAACCCAGTTGCCGCCAGTCCACTCCATCTATCGCTGGCATGACCAGATCGAATCATCCAGCGAGACGATGCTGCTCATCAAAACCTCGCTCGATCAATTACCGGCGCTTGAAACCCGTCTGCGCGAACTGCACACGTACGAGACCCCGGAATTTCTGGTTCTGCCGGTCGAGTCAGGCAGCCACGCCTATCTTGATTGGTTGCAGGCCAGCATGCGTCCGGCCTAGAAACGAAAAGGCCGAAGGTCCAATCGGACCCTCGGCCTTTGAAAGCAAAATACAATCAGTGGCTTGATGCAGGAGCGCCGCCCGCGTGGCCGCCGCTTCCTCCGCTCATTCCGCCTCCGCCCATGTGGCCGCCGCCACCTCCGCTCATCCCGCCTCCGCCCATGTTGCCGCCGCCACCTCCGCTCATCCCGCCTCCGCCCATGTTGCCGCCGCCACCTCCGCTCATCCCGCCTCCGCCCATATTGCCGCCTCCGCCCATATTGACGCCGCCACCATTCGGAGCGGCGCCTGCCATGCGCGGACCACCGCCGAAGTTGCCGTTCATGTCTCCACCGCCCCGCTGACCTGCGCCGCCGTTAAAGACTGAGCCGCCGCGGAACTCGCCGGCGCTGCCCCCGGTGATTGCCCTGCCATTGCCATTCATTCCGGCTCCCACACCCGGACGGTAGCCGGCCACCGGTCCGCCAAAGCCACCAACTCCTGAACGCACCAGGAAGCTGCCGACTGGCTCACGTACAGTCCTTGTATTTGAGCCGCCAATAGGCCGCGCCACCATAAAGCTCTGTGTACCGTGATCGAACGAAATCGCCACGGAGCGCGCGTTGCCCGGCAACAGCCCCTTCGTCCCGCCAGCCGCGCCAAGAATGCGGCCTGTCATACGCGGAGCATCGCTTCGTGCGAGAGGAATGGAATAGCCCTCCCGGAACGCCCGCGGAGGCGAATTGAGTAGCTTGAACGAGCTGCCGTTTTCAATTTTGATTGGTCCGCCAATCAGGGAGTTCTTCCCGCGAACAATAATGCCGTTTTGCAGGTTGCCCGGAGTCTGACCAGCGATGTCGCGCGGATGGATTGGCACATAGCCCTGCTTGCCGCCCGACTTTACCCAAAGCACCGGCGGCTGATACTGAATCTGGCTGCCCGGCACCCAAAGATAGCGGTTGTCCTGGAAGAGCCAGCTTCCGCTGTGGCAGACCGCCCAGCTCCACATCATCGGGTCATACATCCCGCCGTACCCGCCCATACCGCCGTATGCCATACCACCATACGCGCCCATTCCGCCGTATGCGCCTATCGGCATCATGCCGCCGTACATGCCACCGTACATCATCGAGCGGTAGTAGTAGGAGTCAGGTCCGCAGGGGAAATAGGAATCGAATCCCATGCCCATGCCCATACCGGAGTTAGTCCGATTCAGCGCCGTCGCTGTCTTGCGGATGATGACAGGGTTTGTTGACGAGCTTCCCGAAGTGCTGCTGTCCGGCTGCTCGGTTGAAGCCGTCAAAGCGGATGCTGCAGCCGCGCCACGCGGTGAACCGTTTGCCTGTGCCTGCCCGGATGCCTGCAACTCGGCTTCGGTCGGTGTCGGCGGTTCCCAGCACTTGCCATACTGGCCGCAGTCAACAAACTTGCCCTTGCCCTGCAGTGAAGCCAGGCCCGGAACCAATGTCTTCAATCCGGACTCTTTCATTACCGTCGAATAGGCGGCAACGCGCTCCGTATACCGGTCGGCCACCCACTTGTCCCATTCCGCCATGGCGGCTTCGTCGCTCTTCTCGGCAACTTGCACCGGTTTTCCAGCCCGGTAATAGAGTGTTTGGCCCTCGGCTGGTATCACTGCGCCAGATTGGCCCGGCATCACGGCTCCGTTCACCAGTGGCGTAAGAGCCAGAGCATCCATGTATGCCGTAACGCGAACATCATTACGATCGGGGTATTTCACGATCATCGTATCGGTAGGCGCTCGAAGCACGAAATGCTCTCCCGGGAAAACCGAATGAACGTGAAGAGTCACGGTGCCGGTTAGCAAAGCAACTTCCGTGTTCGGCGTGCTGCCCGTGGTCGTCAGATCGTTAAGCACCAGAACTGAGTTCGGCCCCAGGTATACCGTCGAGGCGTCCTGCAACTCGATCACCGCGCGTCCCGCTCCGGTAGCCAGGCTGAATCCCGATTCGAGCGGCAGTCCGGCGATCGCCTTCTCCCAGTCCGCATTTCTAGCCTGGCCTTCTTGTTTGTCGCGGGCAACGCGCACGTCCCCATCCACCTGGCTCAGGCGCACAATCTGGGCATGGGTAGTTGGTTCTTCGGCTGTCGTACTCGCGGGCAAAGAGGAGGCGGGCAGAATCATCATGCCGGCCAACGCAAGCTGAAACGCCAAGTGATTTCTCATCGGGAATATCCCTTTCTGCTGCAAAGAGCAGGTACTGTTTAGACGCTCGGTCCCAGCTACCCGATCAGGGTCAACCCATTCGAACTCACCCTGCAGTGTCCAGGCCAGCGCATTTCACCCGGATTAAGCACCAAGAACGCCGAAGATATGAAATCTTCAGCAACTCAAAGCGTCTCTATCATAATCCCGTTTCTACACGTTTGGCCTTCCTTTACAGACTTACTTCCTCGAACACCACTTCTGTATTGGCTGCTGAAGCGCTCGAAGCTGTCTGATATCCTTGGTTGGTTCGCAACTATGCGCTGGTTAATGATTGGCCTTCTCGTTTCCCTGGGGGCAATGCTGTTCGCAGCAGGAGCCCTCGCACGCCATATCTGGCTGCATCGCCAGAAGTTGCGACTCGCACCGCATACGTCGCTCGACGCCCATGAAACTGACGTGGAAAGCGAACGCTGAGCGTCCCCTAGGGGATTGAATGCAGTTCCCGAACCGGGAATATTCATGGAAGTCAGGTTTTTGAAGTGAGTCCGGGTTTCTCTGGAGGAATTCAGTTGGGCAAGGAACTTTCAATATCGATCACGTCAGGCGCGGCCAGCAGGCCAGCAGCCTGGGTTCGCAACACGGGAATCGTTGTCGCAGGCAGCGTGTTGCTTGCCATCTGCTCTCACATAGCCCTGCCCCTTTACTTCACGCCGGTTCCGCTCACCCTGCAGACCTTTGCCGTTCTGCTGCTTGGACTGCTGCTGTCTCCGCGGCTGGCAGCCGGGACCTTGATCGCTTACCTGGCGGAAGGCGCGCTTGGCCTGCCGGTCTTCGCCCCCGCACCGGCGCTTGCGGGCCTGGCTCATCTGCTCGGACCCACGGGCGGCTACCTGATGTCGTATCCAATCGCCGCCGCCCTCACGGCAATGCTCTGGCGGCGCATCCATCGCGGTGTTGCCGGAGCGGCATTCAGCGCCGCGGTGGGTAGTGTATTTATCCTGGCCTGCGGTGCGCTTTGGCTTAATGCTTTCACTCACGTCGGTGCGTCAACCGTGCTGGCATCGGCCGTCATGCCGTTTGTCCCCGGCGATTTGCTCAAAATCACTGCCGCCGCCTTGGTTGCCTGCGGATTACGGCGTTCTCGCCTTATTAACAGTTAGCTGCATCTAACCTTTTTTCATCTGCTTTTGTAAGTGCCCTGAAAGGACCTACCCCGTGGCCACACAGACTGAACAAGCCGCTTCCAACGGCGTTATCGAAATTTCGATTGCCCATAGCCCGGATTCCGATGATGCCTTCATGTTTTACGGCTTGGCGACCAATAAAATCCGGGTTCCCGGCTATAAGTTTACCCATACGCTCTGCGACATCGAAACACTCAATCGCCGCGCCCAGGACGAGGCGTTCTACGACGTAAGCGCCATCAGCTTTCATGCCTATCCTTATGTCCAGGACAACTACACGCTGATGGGTTGTGGCGGCAGCGTAGGCGAGGGATACGGGCCCATGATCGTGTCGAGCCGCAAGTTATCTCTTGCCGATCTCGACAACTTAAAAATCGCCGTTCCCGGCACATTGACCACGGCCTATTTGGCGCTGAAGATTTTCAATCCCAATATCAAGACCGAAACAGTGCCGTTCGACAAAATCATTCCCGCCATTCTCGCCGGAACTTACGACGCCGGACTTATCATTCACGAAGGTCAACTTACCTACAGCACCAGCGGACTCTATAAGGTGATCGACCTCGGCATCTGGTGGCAGGAGACTACCGGCCTGGTTCTTCCGCTCGGCGGCAACGCCATTCGCCGCTCGCTCGGCGCAGACAAGCACAAGATCATCTCCAAGGCTCTGCGCGACAGCATCCAGCACGCGCTCGATCATCGCGAGCAGGCGCTCGAATACGCAATGCAGTTTGCACGCGAACTCGATTCACGCACGGCCAGCCGCTTTGTAAGCATGTACGTAAACGAGCGCACACTCGACTACGGTCCCGACGGCCGCGAAGCCATTCGCAAGCTGCTCGATCTAGGTCACGAGCGCGGCGTTATTCCCATAGCACCGAAGGTCGACTTCGTCGACTAGAGCAGTTTCGACCCAAGTATTACGGCGGGCGGAAGAACGCGCTTGCGCGGTGTCGTTTTGAAAGGGCGTGACTTTCCAGTCGTGCCGAAAGCTCTCAAAATGAGCCGGGTGCCCCACCTTCGCCGGGGCGCAGTTTCATCGCGGACCGGTTAAGGTGGGATACTGCAAATCCACACCCGCAACGCGTTGTCACGTTGAGCGACCGCAACGCAGTGGAGGGAGTCGAAACATCTGCGGTTACTTTTCACCGCGATCAGACTCACCCCTGATCCATCTGGAAGCCGGCAAAAAAAATCCCAGTCAGCCGGGCGCAGTCGGTGCCCCATCGAAGCTCTGGGTGGGACACCACAAATGCTACTCTCGACCGCAAATGATCAGGCCAAGAACGGGTGCCCCGGGTCAGGATTTTCTGACCTGGGATTCCACAAGCCCACATCAAGCGAGAACTCATCCCATCGGGATGAAGGATACCAGCCCAGGGCAACGGCCTAAGAAGGGGCTTCTTCCCACCCTATTCAGTCCTACTCGTGTTTCGGCGCAATCGCATTACCTTCGACAGAACTTCGGTGATTGCAGCCCTCTCATAAACTTCCTCAATTTTTTCTAATCTGCGCCGATGCATCCGGTAAGGAGGCTTCACAGATGCACGTCACTAACCCTCCCACCTTTCTGCTTGCTTCATCTGAGCCTGCACTGCTCGCCGCCATTGAGCCGGTTCTTGCGGTTGCAGGTGGCCGCGTCGAAGTAGCGCTGTCCGCCGAGTCCGCGCTCGCAGCGATGAGCGCGCATCAGGCTCCCGTTCTCGCGGTGCTCGACGACAAACTGCCGGGCATGGCGATTGGTCAACTGCTGGCGTCCGTACTCGCAAACTCCCCAGGTAAGCGCTTCTCAATCGTTCTCATCTCAGACGCGGTCACACGCGAATGGGCCGATCGGCTGCAGGAAGGCGTTATCGACGATGTGATCCTGCGTTCCGCTGAGCCATCCTATTGGCGACTCCGTTTTGATCTCGTGTTGCGCTCGCACCGTGTCGCACAGGAGCTGGAATCGTTGCGCGACGCTGCCGCGGCCGGTGCGCAACTCGACCGGCTCACCGGCGTGTACAACCGCGAAGCCCTGCTTTCCATTCTCTTCAGAGAAACTGATCGCGTGCAGCGCCAGCAAAATGCGCTCTGTATTGTCTTGTTCGACATCGACGATTTCGGCCACTGGAATTCGCGCCTCGGCGCAGAAGCCTGCGACGATCTATTGCGCCAGGTGGTGGCGCGTACAACGCGACTGCTGCGCAGCTATGATGCGCTGGGCCGATTGGGCAAAGACGAATTTCTGGTGGTGCTCCCCGGTTGCGGCGCCAACAACGCGCTCATGCTGGCGGAGAGATTGCGCCTAGATGTCTTCAGCCTGCCGTTCCGCGTTGGCCGCGAATCTATTCGCCTTTCCGCATGCTTTGGACTTGCTAGCAGCCTGGGCCGATCGCCTGTCGTCGTGCTTCGCGAAGCGGAGCAGGCACTCGGGCTTGCTCGTCAATCTGGCCCGGAAACCATTCAATGCTTCGCCGATTCGCTGCCACCCTCTCCGCCGCCGGTCACATTTCTTTCGCCCACCTCGGGCGATGAACTGCTGGCCTGGTAAATCTCTGCTCCGTATACCGGCACATTTGTAGGGGGATGATTTTCATAGAGCCAACATAACGTGTTGCGCGCAACCGGGTCTCACCGGTTGAGGACAACTCCCTTTGCTTCGGGCGGCATCGTACGTTGGCTGAAGAGCCTTGGCCCGCGTGCGAAAGTTCCCTTGCTGCAATGGCGGGTCAAATCCAGTTTCCCCAATTTTGTGGGAAGGGAGGAAGTCCAAATGATTGCACAGCGAGCAAATAGCAAATTCTTGCATCTTGTAGCGGGAGTCCTGCTTTCGGGCGCGGTTGCTGTTGCCCAGAATCCCGGCGGAATGCCCGGTGGTGGAGGAATGCAGCAGCCCACCCCAGGTACAGCGCCAGGATATCCAGGCGCGGAGCCTATGCCCGGCACCGCATCAAGCGGAAGTCCCGGCGCCCAACCCTCGATGGCCGATCAGGCGTTCATCAGGCAAATGTTCGAAAGTGACGCGGTCGAGGTGCAACTGGGTCAGATGGCCCAGGAGAAATCCCAGAGCGACGACGTAAAGCAGTTTGCCCAGAAGATGGTTGAAAACCGCAAACGGCTCGACGACCAACTCACTCCGCTGGCCAAGCGTCTGGACGTAAGCCAACCCAAAGGACCCGATAAGAAAAGCAAACAGGAAATCGCCAAGCTGCAAACTCTGTCTGGGCCGCAATTCGATGAGGAATATATTCGCACGATCGAAAAGGCTCATGAAAAGGATGTGAAGAACTTCAAGCAGGCTGCGGGTACAGCGCAGGATCCCAGCGTGCAGCGAACTGCACAAGCCGACGCGCCGGTCATTGAACAGCACCTTCAGGCGATCCAGAAGCTAGCCCAGGCGCACAACGTACAAACGGATCAAAACGAAAGCAAGAAATAACCAGACCTGCTGCCGGCCTTGGCAGCGGGAACACACGGGCGCCGGCGGACCTGAGAACGCGGTGAGAGCGGGGCGGCGAGGCCCCGGACGCAACTGCTTTGGGTTCGCCCGCCCGTCAATTAATTTTCATTCTGATTCCAGCATCCATTTGCCTCCATTGCGGGTACACTGGTGCATTACAGGAGGCTTTCCCTATGCAGGCAAAACTTCAAGGCACCACGATGCCGGTGCTGGAGGTACAGCTCGACCCCAACGAAAGCGTATATTCCGAGAGCGGCGAGCTCTCTTGGATGACGGCATCCATCCAGATGGCAACACATACACAGATGGGTGGCGGCGGAGGATTGTTTGGAATTCTCAAGCGTGTGGCAGGCGGCGGCAGCATCTTTATGACTGAATATCGCGCCTTCGGCATGCCCGGCGAAGTCGCGTTTGCCACCAAAGTGCCCGGCCATATTGTGCCGGTAGAGGTCACGCCGGGACAGGAGTTCATGATCCATCGGCATGGTTTCCTTTGCGCTACGCCTCAGGTCACCATCGGCGTTGGATTTCAGCAGTCCCTGGGCGCCGGCGTTTTTGGCGGTGACGGATTCCTTCTGCAGCGTTTGGGCGGGCAGGGAACTGCGTGGCTTGAGCTGAGCGGTGAGCTCGTCGTCAAGGATCTCGCACCCGGCGAGGTGCTTCGCGTGCATCCCGGCCACGTTGGCGCGTTTCAGGCTTCGGTGGGTTTTCAGATCACCACGGTTCCGGGCATTCGCAATGTCGTTTTCGGCGGCGACGGCCTGTTCCTTGCGGTGCTGCAAGGCCCCGGAAGAGTATGGCTGCAAACGTTGCCAATCTCGCGGCTCGCACACAAGATTTACGAGTACATTCCGCACGGTGAATCATCGCGCAACACTGCGGCAGCAGGTGTTGGCGGAGGTCTGCTCGGCGCGATCGCAGGTCAAATCCTCAGCGGAGACAAGTAGGCAAGCCTGCAAATGACAGACCTTCAAAGAACTGAGACAAGTGTTCGCAGGGGGATCGTCTTTGCATTCGCGCTCGCGCTGGCGTGTTATCTTGCGTGGCTGTTGCGCAAGGAACTCGTCCTGCTCTACGTCAGCGGACTCTTCGCTGTTGTGCTGTCGCCGCTTGTAATGGCCACCAGCGGCTTCCGTATCGGCCGCTTTCGCCCCTTCAAGGGATCGGCGGTGCTGCTTCTCCTGCTGTTATTAGCCGGTGCGATTGTGGGCTTCGGCTTTCTCGCGCTGCCGCCGGTCATTGGAGATCTCCAGGAGTTCGGGCGCGAAATGCCCACGCGTCTTCCTGTACTCCTTGATCACATGCAGCGCATTCCGATTGTTCAACACTTGCTGGGTGGCAATCTCGGCGCGGAGTTGCAGTCCTTCATCAGTAACACTGCAACCGGTATTCTGCTCTCTATCAAGAATTGGGCAAGTACGCTCTTCGATGTCGCGATGGGCATCATCCTCACCGTGTATTTCATCCTTGAGGGAAAACACGCCTATGACTGGTTTCTGTCATTCGTTCCAATTGAGAGCCGCGATCGTCTCGACATGACGCTACAGCGCGCCCGGCTGCGCATGGATAAATGGCTCATCGGTCAGGGCAGCCTGATGCTCATTCTTGGCGTCTCCAGCACCATCACTTTTGTAATGCTCAAGGTGCGTTATGCTTACGCGCTCGGTGTTCTCATGGGAGCGTTGAACATCATTCCGGTTTTGGGCGGAGCTATCGGCATTGCGCTGGCGCTGCTTTCGGCCTCGATCAACTCATGGGGAACGGTGATCGGGGTCGCGGTGTTTTACTCAGTCTACGTATGGATCGAGAATTCCTTCCTGATCCCCCGCATCATGCAGAACCGTCTCAATCTCCCCGGCCTTGCGGTGCTCGTCTCGTTGTTGATCGGCTCGGCGCTGGCAGGCGTGCTCGGTGCAATGGTCGCGGTTCCCACTGCGGTGCTGGTGGCTGTCCTGCTCGAGGAGTACGCCGTAGTTAAAGATCGCAAATAGCCACACAGCACGCAAAGACAGGGAAGCATAGTGGGGCAGTCGGCAATTGCATTGAAGTTTACTGCGACGTAACATCCGGTCTGCCGTTTACAGATCCACTCTCCTTGAACGCTGTCATCCAGACGAGCGGAGCGAGGAAGGATCCGCGGTTGTTCCTGGAGAACTCTGCTTTTCAAAAAATGCTCAATGTCCGCATAGATGGGATGAGAAGGTCGACCTGATCCCGCAGGCGCTAAGCTAAGCGGTGAACGCACTCAGAGGTGCAATCCCACAGGAGGAGGTCGACCCGTGAAAAAGCATAGCAGTGTTTCGAAGCAGAGTGAATTGTCGCGGAAGGTGGAGCGTCGCGACACGCGCGAGGTGATGTCGGAACTTGTTGCGCAATTGCAGAAGCAAGTTGATAAGAAGCAGGAGCCAGGCCAGGTAGCAGAAGTGCCCACGGCCGAGCGTCCGAACCTGAATCGAATGACCGTGGGAGTTGATCTTGGGGACGAGTGGAGCAATTACTGCGTTCTGGGGCTGGGAGGCGAGACCCTGGCGGAAGGACAGTTTCGGATGCGTCGGGAAGAGGTTCAGGAGTTCTTTCAAGGCCTGGCAAGCTCACGTGTGGTGTTCGAAGTGGGAACGCATTCGGCATGGGTGCGTGAAGTATCTCCGGGCTCGGGCATGAAGTGTTGGTGGCAAATGCGCGCCGGATGCACGGGTCGAAGCGGCGCCGGCGCAAGAATGACCGGATCGATGCAGCCATGCTGGCCAGGCTCGGGCGCGTGGATCCGAAAGCGCTGTATCCGATTCAGCATCGCAGTTCGGAAGTGCGGGAGGATCTGTTGATACTTCACGCCCGTGAGCTGTCGGTGACGAATCACGGAGCAAGCTGATCAGTGCAGTGCGCAGCATGGTGAAGACGATGGGATCGAGACTGCCGAGCAGTTCCAGCGAGGCCTTCGCGAAGAAAATGGCTGCGCAGATTCCGGCAGAGATACAGATGACGGTACAGCCGTTATTAGGCCTGATTGCGAAGCTGAGCGAGGAAATCAAATCGTACGAGAAGAGGATCGAACAACTGGCGGAAGAGAAATACATGCACACGGAGTTGCTGCGCCAGGTGACGGGAGTCGGGTCAGTGACTTCAATGGCGTACGCGCTGACACTGGAAAGTCCTCTGCGTTTCAAGAAGAGCCGCGATGTGGGCCCGTATGTTGGCCTGGCGCCCGGACAGGAGGACTCGGGCAATAATCAGCCCCAGTTAGGTATCAGTAAGGCAGGCGACAGGATGTTGCGCAAACTGCTGGTAGGCAGTGCACATTACATCCTGGGCCCGTTCGGGCCGGACTGCGATTTACGACGATTCGGAAACAGGCTGTGCGAACGAGGCGGAAAGAACGCCAGGAAACGAGCTACGGTTGCGGTCGCACGAAAGCTGGCGGTGTTACTGCATCGGCTATGGATCAGTGGAGAGGTATATGAACCGCTGCGCCAAGCTTCTCGCGTACCGGTTGCCCAAACAGCAGCAGCTTAGTCGTCGAAGTTGAACTCGTTCTTGATCGTGCAAATAGTTCTTCTTCGCTCTGAGATAAACGTGACATCCACCGCCTTGTTCGGGTGACTGCGAGTGACCGGCTGGTCCTAAGAGATCGCCGCATAGATGGCAGCACCCAACAACCCAGGCCCGTCAGCGATGACGGGCCCGGGACGCAGCAAGTCGGACCCCAACATGCACCGGGCCCAGAGTGGCCCATTCTGAGTGCGGATAGAAGCCCGGCAGCGTGGATCGAACGTTCCAATCTTGGCAGTGGTCAGAAGAACGGCTACAACGATGTGTTCTCTAATATGGAACGAAGCTGAACAAGAACGTGTTCAGCTTCGTTCCCAACTCAAGTGTGTTGTGGTGGAGAGTACTGTCAAGGGTCGAGATGAACGTCCTTCGGACGCCCTTGACAGCACTCTCCACCGCTCAACGATGCTGTCTAGCTCAATCCAGAACGGCCGCCACGTCGGCCTTGACTTTTATGACCTTCTCATAGAAGCCGGTCATCCACTCAGATGCAGTTTTCAGCGCCGTTTAAGTTGTATTTTCTAGCTTCTCGGGAACATGCAACTTCCGCACAGCTTCGCCCTCGGGGTGCGCAACGGCTTGCCACATCTCTTGCAAAGAGGACCGTAGAGCGAGAGACGGTGGTGCCACACGGCATTCGGGTTTGTCTCCTTAAATCCCGTGATGGCTTCGTATTGTGCGAGCATCTCTTGGAAGTGCTCGGTCAACGGATCATCCTGAATTGGCGCTCCGGACTTCGCACGAAATTCCTTCACGGATTGCAAGCCCTGCGTGTGAAGAGGAGCAATCTTAGCAAACTCCTGCTCATCGAGCATCGGCATTTCCGCCTTGCACCGCCAGCACCAAAGCCACTGCATAGAGTCCTTACCTAGCTCCAATTTTGCACGAAAAATGGCAAAGTCCGTATTGCCGGTGATTCGCTCGGAAGTTGGAGACGGTCCTCACTTTCGGCCCACCAAGTCGCAGAACATACCGAGATCGTCGTTGATCGTGACCTGAATGCGCGTCGCTGTCCGCTCGATCGGAAAGGACGAGTTGCCAATCTGTAGTTCCTGCCCGGTACCAAAACCCAAGCGCCACGTGCCTTCTCGGGGAGTTCGACCAACGGAGATTTGATTAATTTCGTTGAGAGGCTCTGTGGCGTCGCCATAGAGATAAGTCCCGTCAGCCCTCAAGACGAAACAAATCGTTCCCTGTGCTCTCTGGGCGGAAAAGTATTCATACTGTCCTGCCAGATCGGAAGGCGAGAGCGGCTCCTTGTGACACCCGAGAAATCCTCCGATCAATAAGGCGGAAGCAGCTATAGATGCAGTTCGCATGCGACTCCTTGTGTGGGCCTCGGATATCCGCGTCTCACAGCACAATTCTAGCCGCTTCGTCGGATTTGGCATTTGCATTTCCGCCGCTCTTGGTGTGTTGTCGGCAACTCTTCTCTAACTCGAAAAATGTTCGCATGTGAGTCAAGGGCAGGACACCCGCCCTACCTGGATAAGAACCAAACTAACGCTACGATCAAAGCGATGCCAATGATTACGACAACGCCCTTTACGGTCTCTTTTTTCGGCTCAGTAGGGTCAGTGGACCTGTAAACCACGCGTTTACCCCGCCGCTCGGTCGGCCTGAAATAGGTGGGCATGGCCTTATGTTCTCAAGGGTGCGAGTGAGGTGCAACAACAATCACTTCTGGACCAGTTTCTTCTTCTAAGAGCCGCACCAATTGACCACTATCCAGACGTTGAGGGTGGTTGGTCGGCTATGGGGAAGTTATACCTTGGTAAACAGTGGAAATTCGCTGTTTTCGTCTAGCTCGCCTGGAAATTCGCAAGCATTGGTTCTTTTCGCACAGCACGATTTGGCTACCTGATGCCCGCAATCGCACCGTCCACTGCTGCTTTCAGCACACCGCAGATGATTCATAAAGCGCACCAAGCTTCCTGAAAGTGCTCCGCCCGCCGCCTCACCAGAATTCGCGCGCGTGTTCGAATCATTCGATTCGCCGTTGGCGCGCCTCGAATACGAAGCCAGCCGCACAGCCGGAGCATGATCCAATCCAGTGCTGCGCGCCATTTTCAATTCGCCCGTGCCCTGCGCATCCAGAATCAGGTCCGTCAGTTTCCGCGCCAGATCCAGCGGAAAGCTCTCAGCGACGAACACATGGTTGCCGCGTATCGTAATCACGACCGGCCCTTCATTGGTGGTGAACGCCTGCTCAACTTCTCCCGGTCCCGGCGAGGCGGACTTCTCTGCGGCCGCGTCTTCCTTCAGACCGGAATATTTTCGCCCAAGACTATCCGTGTAGAGCTTGGCAAACGCCTGGGCCGACGCCGCATTCCTCCACGCCGAGTAGTAGAAGATGGCCAGCGATTTGGTGCTGTTCGCATCTCTCATGGAATCGCCGCCTGGCTTCTGGTTGCCGCCCGCGGTGGCGCTGCGCAACTGCCCGGCCCAGTAGATTCCACCATTCCACGCTGGCGTAAGATTGCGCGCGGCCTGATCGCCGCCAAACAACTCCGCCATTATGTGAACATCCAGCTGGCCTATCTGCCCAATGTCGTAAGGCTGATAGATCTTGTCAACCAGCGGGTGAATATCCGGCATCAGCGGAATGACCGGAGTTTTGTGCGCTTCGTATACGCGCGGATTGATGATTTCCCATGTGGACGACGGCGGATGATCGAGAGCGCCTGCAAAAGCCGCATCTCTTCCCTGGTCCATCCAAATATCCTGCTCAAAGCTCAGGCCTTCGCGATAGGGAAACAGCATCGACTCTGAAAGCAGCAGCGGCGCCCGTGCCATCACAGGAGAGTCGCCCGCACCCGTCATGTGCTCTTTCAAAAGCTCCATCACCTCCGGATCCTTGATCAGACTCTTACCCATCGGCTTCAGCACATAGTCCATCATCACAGCGGTAGCCTGCCCCTCTGCCACGGCATCGCGCGCGGTGTCCATTTCATCGCGGGCCAGGTGATCGGTATCTCCAGCCGAGTCGGTAGAAACATCCTCCGGCGTTTGATCGTCCCATTTCTCCAGATCGGAATGCTGGTCCTGCAGCGCGTGGGTCAATTCATGCGCCAGTACCGGTTTCTGCTCGTTCACGTCAACCCAGTCAAGCAGGTTCACGGTCTTCGTTTTCGAGTCGTAATAGGCTTCGATCTGCTCTTTCAGCAGCGCAAGCAAGAAAGGCTTCAGCGCGAAATCGCGATCAAGCAGGCCGAACTTCTTCAGCACAACTTCATCGCGTTGCATGCGCTTGGCGTCCTGGTCTTCATCAAATTTCTTTGTCAGGTAGCTCTCCACCGCGTCGCGGGTCGTCAACTGGCGCTTTACCGGGTTCTTGACCGGCAACCCGGTCTCGTCTGAAGAGAACTTGATCAGCTCGTCAACCAGCGCGAACAGCTGATTGGCCTGCTGCTCGGTCATCTGGGAATCGCCTTTGGGCTTGGCCTGCGGCTGGTTCTGAGACTGGGCAGCGCCGACCGCCGGCTGGGCTATCGCGCACCCCGCCGCTAACAACGCCGCCAAAGCCCATACGCCAAGACGCCGGTTGCGGGTGCTCCATTCATTTGTCCGTTGCTGGGTGCCGGTGATCTGTGCCAAGTCGCCTCCCTGTTCGTCCGTCGGTGCGTTTTTCGTGGTTGGATGCCGGTTATGGGTGCAACCGGATTGGGGTTCGGGGACGGACCTTTCCGGCTTCCTGCGTGCCGGGCCGAACCTCTACCACCAAGGCTATAATCAGGAAGCGGTCCGGTGCCAAGCAAGACCGTAAAAACTGCACCGGGTAGCGGAAAAGTATCACATATGACAGATTCCAGTCTTGTCGTAACCCCACTGCCCACAGCCGTTGCTGCCCTGATGGACGCGGCCCATATTGTTCACGAACTGGTTGCTTACCGTGGCGCGCTCACGCCACGTGTGTTGGACGCACCGGAGACAGAAATAGCGGCACTTACCCAAGGCGCTGCCCTGCACGATCTGGGCTGGATGCGGCGCGTAGCAGTCCGCGGCGAGGACCGGTTTCGCTGGCTAAGCGGAATGGTCACCAATACCGTCAACGATCTCTTCCCGAATACCGGCGCTTGGAATCTCGTGTTGAATGCGCAAGGCCGGATACAGGGCGACCTTACCGTGTGGCGCGAAGGCGAAGAGCTTTCGCCCGTCCGCCGCAAACCGGTTCCCGCTGCCAACGCCAAGGAACAACCCGAACAGCTCGACCGGTGCGATGTTCGTTTCCTTGGCACCCCATTTGCCGGCGAATCCGGACTGATGCTTGAAATTGCCAACGATCAGCTTGAAAAGCTTCTAGCACACCTCAACCGCTTCATCATCATGGACGACGTGGAACTGTTGCCCTTGGTTGCAGAACCGGTGGCTGAGCCCGGTTCGGAGACCACCATAGGCCTGTCCGGTCCGCTTGCCGATGAGGTTCTTGAGCGCGTTGGCCTGCCGACGATTGCCAGTTCTATGGCCGGCAAGGTCGTGGAATGGAACGGATGGGATCTGACCATCTTGCGCGGCTATGGCGTCCGTGCCAAACATTACGAGTTCTGGCTGCCGACGGCCGGGCTCACCAAGCTGTGGTCGTGCCTGCGTACAGGCGGTGCAACTCCGGTTGGATGCGAGTCGGTTGAAAAACTTCGCATTACGGAAGGAATTCCCACATACGGTATCGACATGGTCGAGAAAGACCTGCCGCAGGAAACCTCTCAAACTCGCGCACTGCACTTCAATAAAGGCTGCTACCTCGGTCAGGAGATTGTGGAGCGCATCCACTCACGCGGCAACGTACATCGGCATCTGCGACCGCTGGAGCTTAGCGGTGCTGTTCCCGAAAGCGGCACGGAATTGAAACTACAGGATGGATCGGTTGCAGGCCATATTACCAGCGCGGCTGAACTCGCTTTGCCGAAGGGCAAACGTGTCTTCGCGCTTGGTATGGTGCGCGCTGACGCCGAGGCATCCAATCAGAGTTTCAACTACGCTTCCGGAGCGGCCACCGGCACGGCGCAAATTCTGGCCGAGCCACCGGAGCTGTGACCAGAAGCCTGTGCGAAATTTCCGTTAGCCAGTTAACTGCAAGTCATTCGCAACTTTAAAGCTGTCGGCCAGGCCATCTCACTGGCCTGCCCGACGAGAGACAAGGGATCATGAGCGATACACCAAAATTTGAAGTCATCGATCGCCGCAAGATCAAAGCGGAAGAAGAGCAGGAAGCCCCGCACTCCGAAGCATCGACACCCGCAACTCCGGCCGAAGAACCCGCAGCATCGAGCGGCCCCCGGCTCGTCGTCAACGACGCACATCGCGATTCCGCAGCCGCGGAAACAGCGCCGGAAGCACCCTCAGCGGAGCAGGAAGTTGAACTGCCTCCGCCGCCCACTGACGAAGAAAGCAGCAAGCAGAAAGCAGCGTACGACGCATCTTCGCAGCGGCTCGAGGATCTGATTCGTGCGCAGAACCCAGGCGCCGGTGCTCCGGCCCCGGTCACGTTTGACGCATTGGTGCAGCAGTTCTATATCTCCGCCATGATCCAGATGGGAGCCGGAACGCAGGAAGGGCAGCGCCCGCGCGTTGATATCCTTGGCGCCCGCAATACCATCGACCTGCTTGCCATTCTTGCCGAGAAGACGAAAGGGAATCTGACAGATGCTGAAGATCGCATGTTGCAGTCTGTTCTCTTCGACGTGCGGATGGCTTTTCTTGAACTCACCAGCATGATCAATATGCAGGCCATGCAGCCGCCCGTACCTCCGCCACCGGGAAAGAAGTAAAAGCAGAGATCAGAGGTCAGGGATTAGGGTTCAGAGAACCTGCCGGGTGCCCCAGGTCTCGATTTTGAGACCTGGGATAGCATGGACCCCACCAACATCGCTTTGTAACAGGGCACGGCTTCACAGGTTGCGGAAAAACTCGTCCATCGTTTTGTTTTGTAACAGGGCACGGCTTCAACCGTGCCGCAAGTGCCGCAAAATCCGTTCGGGCTTTGCAGGCTGCGGAAAAACTCAACGGGAACGGTGTTTTGTAACAGGGCACGAGTTTACTCGTGCCGCAATTGCCTCAAAATGCAAGAGGGCTTTAGCCCTGAGGTCGATCTCGCGCCATCGAGCTAGTAGCTGAAAGCTGTTTTATGCAGGGAACACTGACATTTCTCGGAACTGGAACCTCGATGGGTGTTCCCACCTTGGGCTGCGCATGCGAGGTGTGTACCTCCACTGATCCGCATGATCGCCGTCTGCGCCCCTCCGTGCTTATTCGCTGGAGCGACCCGAGAGTGGAGCGCGCAGTCGCGCCGCAGCGTGCAGTCGTCATCGATACGGGCCCGGACTTCCGCGAGCAGGCATTACGAGCCAGGCTTACACGCCTCGACGCGGTCTTTTACACCCACGCGCATGCTGACCACATCCTCGGCATGGACGATCTTCGCCCGTTGAGCTTCACAGCGCTTCGCGAAGGCGGCCCCATTCCGCTCTATGTGTCAGAGGAGACTTCACGAGTCCTCCGGCAGATTTTCGACTACACATTCTCGCCTCAGGCCACATATCCCACGCGCGCCAAGGTCGCGCTTGAACCGCTCAGCGATCGATTGAATGTTCGCGGCGTCGAGTTCCTGCGCGTCCCGGTGATGCATGGCGAAATGGAGATTACCGGCTTCCGCTTCGGAAATGCGGCGTACCTGACCGACGTGAGCGCCATTCCCGAGTCGAGCTTCGCGCTCCTCCACGGCCTTGAGCATCTTGCGCTCTCCGCGTTGCGCCGCACGCCGCATCCAAACCACGCTACAGTGGAGCAGGCGGTCGGCTGGGCCAAGCGCATCGGCGCGCGTCACACCTGGCTTACTCACATTTCTCACGATCTGGGCCACGAACAAACCAACCGCACGCTGCCTGCAGGCGTGCGTCTCGCTTACGATGGCCTAACCGTTCCGATCAGCGTGAGTGAGGGACAGTGACGACCGCTCGCGTTCCCGCATTCAAGGCGATTGCCGAGATCCCGTCCGGCTTTGGTCCGTCCATTGCCGCCATTGGCAACTTCGACGGCGTGCATCTCGGCCATCGCAAAATTCTCAACGCAGTCGTCAATGAAGCGCGAAACTCCAGCGCGCGCGCAGTCGCCATCACCTTCGATCCGCATCCCGACCAATACCTGCGTCCCGCGCAGACTCCGCGTCTGCTGACACCCATGCCTGAGCGGCTGCGTTTGCTCGCCGCCGCTGGCATCGATGCTGTGGTCGTGCTGCCGTTCGATGCGGAGCTGGCAAATCTCTCTGCGCATGAATTTGTGAGCCGTATCCTTGTGCAGTCACTTGGTGTGCGCGGCCTGCATGAAGGGCAGAACTTTCGCTTCGGCCACGGCGCTCGTGCGGGCGTCACAGAACTCAAGGCGATGGGCACGGAGTTCGGCTTCCATCTCACCGTGCACGACCCAGTCCACGTGCATGGCCTTGAGGTTTCGAGTTCCGCAATTCGCGCACTTGTTGCTGCAGGCGACATGCGCCGCGCGCGCTGGATGCTGGGCCGGCCATTCTCTGTGCTATCAACCCAGGCCCGCGGCCGCGGCATTGGCACACGCCTGCTGGTGCCCACCGTCAACCTGGCGCAATACGACGGCCTGCTGCCGGCCTTTGGTGTTTATGTAACGCATCTCATCATCGGCGACCGCGCGTTTCAGGCCGTCACGAATGTCGGCAATCGCCCCACCTTTGGTGAAGCATCCTTCGCGTTCGAGTCGCACATTCTCAACTTCGAGCCCATCGACATGGACGAGAAGACTCCGATCGAGCTGCAGTTCCTATTGCGCCTGCGCGGCGAAATCACGTGGCCCTCACCAGATGCATTGAAAGCGCAGATATTCAAAGACGTGGCCCGCGCCAAGCGATACTTCCGCCTCGTGCGCTAGCCCATTCGTGGTGAGTGAGCAGCCTTGCTATCCCAGAAATCAAAATCGAAACCTGTGGCAGCCGGCATTTACGATTCAAGTATTAACGAAACTCCGGGTGCCCCTTCTTTGTTTCACGCACAAAACTGAGGGTGCCCCATCCTTGCAGCGTCTTTTTGCTGCAAGGGTGGGAGACCACAGCTGCGCCTCTCGACCGTAAATGGCCAGGCCGCAACGCCCTAGGCCTTGCGCTTCAGCGCCAACTCGACCACCCGCATCATCTCCGCCTCCGGAGCAGGTTTCCCCGTCCAGATTTCGAATTGACGCGCGCCCTGTTGCACAAACATCTCAAGGCCGCTGATGATCGCCAGCCCGCGCTTGTGGGCCAGCCGCAGCAGCGGCGTGTCCAGCGGGTTGTACACCATGTCGAACACAAGATTCGCGTTCAACTCAGTCTCTTTGATGGGCAGCGCCTGCTTGATTCCAGCCATACCGCAAGGCGTCGTGTTAATGAGCGCATCGAATTTTTGTTTCGCCAACTGATCCTGCTTAAGCGATTTCGCCTTTGCCTTGCGCGCCAACGAAACGGCCTTGTCATGCGTGCGGTTCACCACAAACACTTCGGCGCCCTGTTCCACCAGCCCGAATACCGCCGCACGCGCCGCACCGCCAGCACCAATCACCGCAATGCGTGCCCCGCGTAGTTTCATGCGCTTTTCGAGCGGCCGTACCACTCCCGCTACATCGGTGTTAAAGCCGTAAAGCTTGCCGTCTGCGCCTGTGCGGAGGGTGTTGCATGCGCCAATGCGCGCCGTCAGCGGATCCATGTTGGCAAGATGCGGCAGCACCTCTTCTTTCAGCGGCATGGTAACCGCCACGCCGCTCAACGGCAGTTCGCGCACCACGTTCAGCATGTCGTCCAGCGACTTCACCTTCAGCGGCAGCATCACCGCGTTCGCGCTCTCGCGGCGAAACGCCGTGTTGTGCATCAGCGGAGAAAGCGAGTGACTGATGGGGTTGCCCGCCACACCAAACAAGCGCGTCGCCGGGTCGAGCTGCTCCAGCCGATATAGATCGAGCAGCGTGCGCACCGTTACCTGCCCCGGCGCGGTTTCCGTGCCATCGTCCGGAGATGCAAAGGTGAACGCAGCGCCCGCGCGCGGACCCAACACGCGGCTTAGCAACCCCTCTTCGCCCATCGCAATTCCAACCACGTGCGATGAGAGCGAGCGATCTTCAATAAGCCGCAGCACGGCAAGATTGTCTGAGAGCGTCCGCGCGGTGGAAACTACCTTCACAAAATCCGGCTCGAACACTTCAATACGGTTCGCCGCCTGCTCCAGGCCCTTGGTGCGCGTAAAGTCGTGGAAGCTCACCAGCAGCCACGTGCCTGCCGCCCGTAGTCCAGCGCGGAAGCGGGCCAACTGCACCGGCTTCATCTCCTCCGCCGATTCCACTTCCAGATCGACAATCTGGCACCCGGCCTCGGCGGCTTTCGTCAGGATTTCCAGCTCAGCCGCCAGCGCTCCGCTGAATTCGCCGCCGTGCGGTTTCCGCCGGCAAGTGGCAATCGCCGTAAAGTCGCGATGGCTGGCCAGAAAGTCTTTCAACCCCGGCAGTGCCGCCGCGGGTTTGGCCAGCGAGTCCAGGCGGAACTCCACAAAACGGCATTCCACCCCAAGACTCGCCGCGCGACCCCACAGTTCGACCGGGGTCTCGCCCCTGATCGCCACGCACAGCTTTCCCAACCTCGGCCGGACAACAACCGGCGGGGCAGCTACTTCCAGCGTGTGTATTCCAGAGCGGGGCATACTCGTCAATTGACGCATCTTAAGCGGGATTGGCTCCAGATGCAACAATAAGATTTTCAACGGGCTTTCGCGTCACGTTACCCCGGTTGGCACGCTTGCAACCACCCCGCTGTGGCACCCTAGTATTTGCAGACAGCTTCTGGAGGAATTCCCTGCCATGTCCCCTCAATCTCACGCCAACGCCAATCCAGTTGACGCCATCCACGCCTGGGAGGCAGGTGGCGCCACCTCCGCTGAAGCACTTTCCACTTGGGTGACGGCCCGTTTGGCCGCTCACGAGGCTGCGCTGGCGGTTCTTCTAGCCGTCGAAGGCCCGCGTACGACGGAGAACACCCTCCGCCTTTATGACGAAGCCATCGAGCACCTCAGCCTGGCCGGCGCGCAGTCCGGCGTTCTAAACTCCGTCGCGGCCGACAAGGATGTCCGCAATCAGGCCCAGCAGGAAGCTCAACGGGTCGCCATGGCAGGCAGCGCCCTTAGCCTTAACCGGCAGGTGTATGAAGCACTTGCAGCCATGAGTCTCGATAAGGCCAGCCCCGCCACCCGTCATTTCGTTGAGCGGACGCTGCTCGGTTACCGCCTGGCCGGCGTCGACAAGGACCAGGCCACCCGCGACCAGATCCAGGCCCTGCATGAGAAATCCACTCGCCTCTCGCTCGAGTTCAGCCGAAATATCCAGGAGGGCGGCAAAACCATCCAAGCCACGCCGGCCGAGCTCGAAGGGCTCCCCGAGGACTACCTCGCCCGCCACCCCGCCGCGGAAGACGGTACCGTTATCCTCACCACCGATCCGCCGGACATGCAGCCGGTGATGACTTTCGCCGCCAACCCGGCCCTCCGCGAACGCATGTTCCTGGCCTATAACACCCGCGCTTATCCCGCCAACCGCCAGATCCTCCTCGACCTTCTGGCCACCCGGCAGGAGTTGGCCACGATTCTCGGCTTTCGCAGCTGGGCCGACTTGGCCACCGCCGACCAGATGATGCAGTCGGCCGCCAACGTCCGTACGTTTTTAGCCAAGCTCAACGAAGCCAGCCTTGAGGGCGCGCGTCGCGAGCACGAGCTCATCCTCGACTTTGCACGCAGCCGCCAGCCCGACCTGAGCGCAATCGACATCACCAGCCGCGGTTACTGGTACGAGCAGTACCGCCGGTCCGCCTACGACTTCGACTCGCAATCCGTGCGGCCCTACTTTCCCTACGCGCAGGTCGAAGCCGGAGTGCTCCAGACCGCAGCGCGGCTCTTCAAGGTAGAGTTCCGACCCTCGAAGGCGCCCTCGTGGCACCCTGCCGTTTCGGTCTTCGATGTCCTCGAAGACGGCCGGCAGGTGGGCCGTTTTTATCTCGACATGCATCCGCGCGACGGCAAGGACAAGTGGTTCTCCGCCGCACCCATTGTCACCGGCGTCCGCAACCGCACCATGCCTGAAGCAGCGCTCATCTGCAATTTCCCCGCAGGCGACGACAAGGACCCCGGACTCCTGCAATATTCCGACGTCGTTACGTTCTTCCACGAGTTCGGCCATTTGATGCACGCAATCCTCGGCGGCCACACCGAGTGGGCCGGCCTCTCCGGATTCGCAACGGAAGGCGACTTCATCGAAGTCCCATCGCAAATGCTTGAAGAGTTCTTCCGCGACGAGAAACTGCTACAGTCATTCGCCCGTCACTATCAAACCGGCGAGGTCCTTCCCACTGAGCTAATCCAAAAGATGAAACGAGCGGGCTCGTTTGGCCGCGCCGACTGGGTGCGCACGCAGCTCTACTACACAACGCTGTCGCTTGATCTTCACGACCAGGACCCCGCCGCCTTCGATCTCGACGTCATCGCAAAAACTCTGTACGAAAGCCTGCAGCCGTGGACATGGCGTGAAGGAAATCACATGTATGCAAGCTTCGGTCACCTCACCGGCTACTCGTCCAACTACTACACCTACGCCTTCGACAAGGTGATCGCGCTCGACTTCTTCGATCAATTTGATCCGAACGATCTGCTCGACTGCGAAGCCGGCGAGCGCTATCGCAAAACTGTGTTGGAGCAGGGCGGCTCCAAGCCCGGCCGCGAAATGGTGCGCGACTTTCTCGGCCGCGACGAAGAGTTCTCAGCCTTCAGCAAATGGCTAACGGAGGAGTTCGAAGGCGAATCCATAACGACGTCAGCTTGAAGCAGTTGGAAATCTTACGTAACCAACCATCAGCACTGTCATGTCGAGCGACCGAAACGAAGTGCAGGGAGTCGAAACATCTGCCCTGAAAATTCCGACTGAAAGCGACGTTCGAAGGTAACGAATTCGGAGGGAGCAGCAGCCTTCAGGCTGCTGAAAATCGTGCCTAAACAGCTATCGGCCTTTAGGCCTGGATCCTCCAAACATCGAACATTTTCATGTTCTTGGGTGGCGCAAAGCGCCATGTGTGACTGCGGTTGCCTTTCGCCTGATCTGCCACAGGCCCAAGCGCAGCGCGGCAACAATCTGCTCCGGACTCGATCAGTGAGCGCTATGACCGGTTGGCAACAATCATGTCTACCCAGATCGGCGAACACTGGCCGACTTCACAGGACTGATCCGTGTCAACGAATGCATTGACAATTCTGCGCTTTTCCAGCTCGTCCGAGACCCGACCTTCCGGCGGGCTAACAAGAACTGAGAAGTTTGCTCACCGATTAACCGGCAAAACGAAATAACTCCGGGATCGATGTAACGTTTGACCTTCTCGCACGTACTCTCTATGACAATTAGCCCGATGGACTTCCAGAGCCTATACGAGAAGTACGCACCAGAGGTGCGCCGGTTCGCGCTGTTTCTGTGCGGCGACCGCGTGCTGGCTGACGACATCACGTCGGAGACTTTCCTGCGCGTTTGGCTGACGCGCGGCCGCATCCGAGAACTCACGGTGAAGAGTTACCTTTTCACAGTTGCGCGGAATGCTCACCGGGACCTGCAACGGCGAGGCTGGCGAAGTGAGGCGCTGAACGAGAGAGGCGCGGATCCAGCAGCCAGCGTGCACGATGTTCTGGAACAGAAAGAGGAGTTGTCGGCTGTGCTGGCGGGGCTACAGGAGTTGCCGGAGACTGATCGCGCCGCGCTGCTGATGCGTTCGCTCGATGAATTGCCGTACGAAGAGATCGCTGCTGCGCTGAAGATCACTGTGACAGCAGTCAGGGTGAAAGTGCACCGCGCAAGGACAAAGCTGATGGCGGCTCGAAATCCGATCCGCGAGAAATTGGATGTTTCGGAGGAAAGGCGATGAACATTACACGCGATGTGATGACCGATATGCTGTCGGTTTATTTTTCGGGCGAAGCCAGCGAGGATACGAAGCGACTGATGGAGGAATATTTTCGGGCGAATCCGGACTTTGAGCGGATTGCGAGAAGAGCCGTGACGCCACTCGAAGAGTTGCGCGGTGCGGCACTGGCTCCGTCAGCGGCCGAAAGAGAAAAACAAGATTTGGAGTGGGTTCGTGAAGAATTGTTGCGGCGTCGCCTGGCCTACGCTCTGGCGTTCCTTTTCACGCTTGCACCTCTGATGTCCATCTACCGAGACGGGCATCTGGTATGGAGAGCGGTTTTCAGCGACGTGACGTTTTTCTGCTGGGGCATCGCACCGCTCTTCTGGTTCCAATCATTCACCCGGCTGGCCCGGCGAACGACTGCCATGATCTCGAGTATTTACCTCGCGCTACTGGGGTTTGTGTTTGCATTCCATTTGTTTCTGCCGGGATGGCAGAGCGGCCTGCACGGCAGATTAGTCCTAGCCGCGGGTCTCGGGGCCTGTGCGACCGTGACCTGGACAAGTTACCTCCGCCAGAGCAGCCGCGAGCGCACGGCAGGCGGGCAGTAACCGGACAACCCGCCACATGGCAACCTGTGCTGTCGCCCCCAGACAAAACCGCTCATTGACAGTCAATTGTGGCGCGATTGTCGGGATTCCTCCTGAAAAACGCCGATGCCGCCAGGAATAGCGATTCAGGCATAATCGCTCACGAAATCTTAGTGTGGGCGGGAGATTGCCTTCTCAAAGCTCATTCATTCTGACCGCGCCTCTCCAGTCGTCTCACCACCCGCATCCTGGGCGTGAGTCTTTCTAGTGTGGTGAGTCTGAAGTGCGCCGAAGAACAACCGCAGTCATACATGGCGCGTTGCGTCATCCGAAGATCATGAAAATCAACCGCGGATCCCTCGTCGCTGCGCTCTGTCGGGATGACAGCTCTGAGGTCGGTGTGGGTTTCCGGCACCCGAGATATTTTCAGGGCAGATCCCCATTCGACTGCGATCGCTGACGCGATCTTCGCTCAGGGCAGGCTTTCGACTCCGCAAGCCGCAAAAGACGCGGCTTGCTACGCTCAGTATGACAATTCAATGTTGAATGAATTTCAGACTCAGGACACCAGCGAGGCTTCACACGTGCAGAACATTGCTCGCACTTCCCGCATAATCCGGGCAGAGGCATATCCATGATTCCGACGCTCTCAACGCATCACCGGCCAATTCAGCACCAGCGCCGCAGTGTCAGAGTGTGCCAAGTCTAAATGTCAGGGAAGTCCCCGGTCCGTACCCCAAAAGCACCCACCCCCTCCCACCGAGTAACCGCCCCAATCCCGGTGCAACCACGAATACAACCAATTCATACCAAACAACTTACAAAAATGCGCTCGTTACCATCCAGTAAACTCAAATGCGCGATTTTGGGCACTTTTTGAGCTATTTCCACCCCAAAACAGCCGAAAACGTCAATCGTCACGCACTTTGGGGGACGTTTGGACCAACAACACTCCTGAAACGCGAACCAGCTATCATGGACGCAACGATGGCAAACACAACCGACTTCAAAGGCAAGTGGGCATTGGTGACTGGAGCGAGCGCCGGTATTGGCGCAGCAATCGCGCGCGAACTCGCCGGACACGGCGCGAAACTCATCCTCACGGCAAGGCGCAAAGATCGACTTGAAACGCTGGCACAGGAACTTGCGGCGCGCGGCGCTGAGGTGCGCATCGTCGCTGCGGATCTGCGCGATCCTGAAGCGCCGCGGCGCATTTATGAAGCCACCGAGGGCGCAGGCATTCCTGTCGATATCCTCATCAACAACGCCGGCCTCGGCCAGTTCGGCGTGTTTGCCCGGTCGCCCATTGAGCAGGAGCTTGCGCAGATCCGCGTGAACTGCGAAGCCATGGTGCACCTGGCGCGGCTCTTCGTTCCACACATGGTGGAGCGCCGCCGCGGGTGGGTGCTGATTGTTGCCTCCACTGCGAGTTTTCAGCCGATCCCGTATCTCAACACCTACGCCGCCACCAAGGTGTTCGACCGTTTCTTTTCGCAGGCGCTTACTGAAGAAGTGAAGGAGTTCGGCGTGAAGGTGACCGCGCTCTGTCCGGGTCCAACAGAAAGCGAGTTCTGGGATATATCGCGTGCCAGTGCGTTCAAACGCCGCATTCAGCCCACACAGGAAGTAGCGAAGCTAGGCATCGACGCGCTGGCTCGCGGCAAGCGCACGATCATTGCCAACGTGCAAGGCCGCATCACGGCATTCATGGTGCGCTTTCTACCGGTGGGGCTCATCACGTTGTTTGTTGAGAAGGCCGCCCGAAGCGAGGCGTACAAGGCGTAGTCCTCAGTTGTCAGCTCTCAGCCTTCAGTTTTTTGCGGTAAGGGAAGTGGCTTGCCATCCCACCTTTCCCGCGATGAAACCGCGGTAAAGATGGGGTACCAGGCCGGCGGTGCAACTCCAGTAACCTGTTTAGGTTACCGAATGGTGATCTGGTGAACTAAAAACCTGATCTGGGCACTTAAATCCGAAAATAATTCACGGGAAGGGGGAGAGCTGCTTGCAACCTTTCCCGTTAAGGGGCATCCTATTAAGTAATTAGCAGAGGCTTCCCCGAAAATGTCCCTCCCAAGAAAGGTACACACTCCTTCTTGAAGGTCCGTATGGACCTCTTCTCCGAAAATCCCCCTGGATCCCCTCCTTTAATTGCCTCTCGAGCGGGCCTACCGGAAGGTAGGCCCATACGCTCTCCGCTCATCGACACATCCCGGTGAAAAATTTCCGCACCCGCCCTCCAGCTAAAATCAGTTCAGATGCCGTCCCGTCAGAAGCCAGGTCCAGCACGTAAATCCGATCCATCAGGCCCGAATCCAGGCCCGAATCGCACTGGCGACATCCCTTCACTTGACACAATATTCCAGCATGCGGGCCTGGTTCGAAGCTTGCGCGGCAAATCGGGGGCCATCAACCGATCCCGTGCCGATCGGCTTGAGCGCTCGGCTCCAGAGGAACTGCTCCGCCCCGCTCCTTCGCCCCACATTGCCTCCAATGGGGTCCCCTACCTATCCGTTCCAGAGTGGGAAAAGATTCCGTGGCTTTGGCACGGTTTCAGCACGCGACAGGGCGGCGTAAGCAGGGCATATTGTCCTGAGGATGCGGCGGGCGAACTGAACCTTGGCTTTACCGACGCTGACGATCGCGATGCGGTTGCGCGCAATCGCGCTCTGTTTGCTGAGGCAGTTTCGGGCGATTCTACGACGCCACTCATCACGCTGCGCCAGATCCATTCGAACCTGGTGCGTGTGGTTACTGCCGCTGATGCGGGCCGCGATCACCCGTGGAAAGCCGACGGCATGATCACAAGCGAGCCCGGCCTGCTGATCGGAATTCAGACCGCAGACTGCATTCCCGTTCTTGTTGCGGATCGGAAGCGCCGGGTTATCGCCGCCTTTCACGCCGGCTGGCGCGGTACCGTCAAGCGCATCGTGGAAACGGGCATCGGCCGCATGCGGCTCGAATTCGGGTCACGCCCGCAAGATCTGCTTGCCGCTATCGGTCCGGGTGCGGGCCCTTGCTGCTATGCGGTAGGCGAAGAGGTGCAGTCGCAGTTCGATTCGCAGTTCGTCTATAGTCGCGAACTGTTTCATGAGGTTTACTCGGCCGATGCGGTACACATCAAGTACCCCATGCTTTTTCTCACGCAGCGTGCGCCGGGCCACTCGGCAATCGGCCCCAGTCTGCATCTCGATCTAATCGAGGCCAACCGTCGCCAGCTTCTCGACGCGGGCCTGTCACCGAAATCGATTCATGTAACGGGCGGATGCACAAACTGTCAGACTGATTTGTTTTTCTCGCACCGCGCCTCGCGTGGTTATGCGGGCCGCATGATGGCGGCCATCGGAATCAAGCGGTAATGGCGCAGCACTGCATGTTCACGCAGAAAACACAGAACGAAACCCCGCCTTGTGCTTCGGAGGCGGGGTCGTTCGGTGCGATTGGAGTGTGGCGCCTGCAAACCTTAAGCGGCGCTGGAGGACTCGTTCGGGTTTACCAGGTCACGGAGTTCCTTGGAGGGTTTAAAGTAGGGAACTCGCTTGGCGGGGACGTCAACGCGATCACCGGTCTTCGGGTTGCGGCCAATGCGGGGATTGCGCTGGCGGATGCGGAATGAACCAAAGCCGCGAATCTCAATCTTGTCGCCGCTCTGCAGGGCTCCAATTACGGAACCAAAGATCGTTTCAACGATGACCTCGCCATCACGGCGCGTCAGATCACCTAAGGCGGTTACCTTTTCCACCAGGTCTGCCTTCGTCATATGCGTTGGACCTCCGCTCTCAGCATAACTGGATTCTCCCCCGTAAAGCGTGGAAAAATCAAGCCTCTCCTCACATTTTAGCCTTTCACCATCAGCAAGTTGGCATGCTTTATTCGGGTTCTTCGATTCTCCATCGCCCCTCTCCGGGTATGCTGTATCATGTGCTGAGCCCCCCGAGAATCATCCTGGTTGAACCGGTTGACTCCGCGGAAGCTCCGCAATCATGCCCTATCCGAACTACAGCATCGTGATTCCGGCCTACAACGAGGCTGGCCGCATACCTGCAACTTTGCAGGCTGTCGTTGAAATTGTGCGGCAGAAAGGCTGGTCGGCAGAAGTGATTGTCGTGGATGACGGCTCAATCGACGCCACTGCCGAGGTGGTGCGCAAGATTGCCGCAGACGCACCTGAAGTTCGTCTTCTGCAGAATCCCGGCAATCGCGGCAAGGGTTACAGTGTGCGATCCGGATTGCTGCAGGCGTTGGGTGAAGTTGTCATGTTTACCGATGCCGACCTGTCAGCTCCGATGGAAGAGGCGCAGGACCTGTTCGACGCCATTGCCAACGGGGCGGATATCGCTATCGGCTCGCGCTGGCTGGAGCGGGCCCGTCAGACGATTCGGCAGCCGCTTTATCGGCAGTTCTTTGGGCGCTGTTTCAATGCCGTCACCCGCTTTGTGATGGGCTTGCCGTTTGCGGACACGCAGTGTGGGTTCAAGGCGTTTACGCGTGCCGCTGCACAGACCATCTTCCAACTTCAGACCATCGAGCGCTGGGGCTTCGATCCGGAGATTCTGTTTATCGCGTTAAAGCGCGGTTATCGGATCCAGGAAGTTCCAGTAAGCTGGGCGCACGACGAGCGCACGCGCATGAGCTATCTGAAAGACGGCATAAAGATGCTCGAGGAGATCGCAATTGTCCGCTGGAACGCTTTGACAGGCCGCTATAGCAAACCGGTTGAGCGCATCCACCGCGCCGGCCTGGTAAAGTAGCTGGGCGGAACGCTCCTAAGTTCAGCTGCGAATTACTTCCCCAATAGGACTGGCATTCATTGGCGAGCACACTGCGGCCGCGGTTATGTAAATTCCCGCGGCAGTTCGTTCGCGATTGAGACTTATCCCCGGCGCGCTCCGTCCTTCTTGTCAGGAAGCGGATTATTTACTCCGCGCGAAATCCTTTCACGATCGGTAGGAGTTACCTATGCTGAAGAAACTCGCACTTGCAGTACTGTTCGTCGCGCTTGGCTCAGTGAGCGCACTGGCCGCCGACTTTAATGGCAAATGGACCGGCGATGTCACCACTCCGCGCGGCACACAAACGCTCACCTTCGATTTCAAAGTGGATGGCTCAGCGCTGACCGGCAAGGTGACAACACCACGCGGCGCCACCGACATTTCGAATGGCAAGGTGGATGGCGACAACATCTCCTTCGATCAGGTGATGAACTTCAACGGCAACGAATTCAAGATTACCTACACGGGCAAGGCCGATGGGGACACCATCAAGTTCACTCGCCAGATGGGCGATATGGGTTCCAGTGAGTTTGTAGCCAAGCGGGCTCCCGCCGCACCTGCACAGTAGATAAGCGATTTCGAGTTGACGGGCGGAGAACACAAGGCTTCATTCTGCGATTAACTCCGCTGGCTGCGTGCCCATCCTTTCCGCAGACCTGCTCGCGGAAAGGATGGGATTGCGCGAGTCCTCGCTTGTGCTGGATATAGTGCTTTGCTGCCACCCACGATAGTGGAATGCTGCCAGAGCCGGAGTAGACTGAGAGACGCAAGTCGCCGCCGGCACAGCGGGTCTGATTCCTCCAGCTCGGGGTGTTTACCAAGTAATGATTATTGTGCTCTTCGATCGCGCTTCGAACCGCGATTCAGCTGTGGGTGGAGTCTGGAAATGCCAAAGAATCAGGGCAAAAGGTTCAAATCCGGGGCGAAGAGCCTTCAAAGGTCACACTTGCCGACGATCCGCCCCGAACCCGCTGCAATCTAGAATCTCGGTCCTCGTGAGTCTGCAACCTCGCGGTATGATCCGTGGCTACATCATCATCAAACCGGACTTTGCGGAGTGCGTCGACGACTTCGGCATGCTACGGTTTGAAGACGAATACGCTGTGAGCGCTGCCAGTCAGTGGAAACCGGCGGCCAATGCAGCGCAAGAAGCACCAACCAAAAGAACGCTCCGAGCGCGAAGCCGATGCATCTGGCTTCCATTCTCGGAGCGCGTCGTAATGGTTATACGAGTTAAAGCAAGTTAATCAATTGCACCTTTCGCGTCAGCATCAATTCTGATGGTCGCGGCAGGTGCCAGTCGTGAGAGATTATTCCGGCAAGGCGAGCTGGCCATCGATATTGAAATGGCCGCTGACCGTCGGAACTCCTGTGTCTGGCTGGCCGCCACCAATGCTTATGGTGTAGTTACCAGCGGCAATGATTGGGTCGCCATTTTCAGTGACCATGACCAAATCGCGGTCCTTCAAGTCGAAGTGGACCTTCTGGCTCGCGCCCGGCTCCAGATGAACTTTCTGGAATCCGCGGAGAGCGATCTGCGGCGCACCCTTGACTGCGGGGAACTTGATGTAGACCTGGACGGACTCGTCTCCCGCAACTTTCCCCGTGTTGGTTACTGTGACGTCGGTGGCGACAGGTTGACCCGCAGCCACTGCCTGCGTGGGGACACTGAGTTCGCTATATGCAAAGGTCGTATAGCTGAGTCCGTATCCAAACGGATAAAGCGGCTTGCCTTTGAAGTACCGGTACGTCCGGTTTGTCATTTCGTAATCTTCGAAGTGGGGCAACTGGCTAACGTCCTTGTAGAACGTAACCGGCAGCTTTCCACCAGGATTGTTTTTTCCGCTCAGCGTTTCAGCAATAGCCGCGCCGCCTTCTTCGCCTGGGTACCATGCTTCGAGAACCGCATTGGCGTGATCGTTAATCCAATTGACTGCGAGAGCACTGCCATTCAAAAGAACGACGGCGAGCGGCTTGCCTGTTGCCGCAACAGCTTCAACGAGATCTTCTTCGGGCTGGGGAAGATCGATGCTGATGCGATCACCGCCCAGGAACCCTGGAACGGTTACCGGCATCTCTTCGCCTTCAAGCCTGCTGGTAATTCCCACGACTGCAATCACCATGTCGGCATTCTTTGCCGCGGCGATTGCTTCAGGCGAGGGTGCATCATTGACTTTTGCCCAGATCATTTGCGCTTGCGGTTTGACGTCGTTCATGGTGCCGAACGCGAGGCTCAGGGCCGCCTTCTCACCCTTTACCAAGTGGGCGCGGCCAACTGCTGCGTCGACGCCTTCGACTCTGCCCAACCGCGCAACTTGCTTGTCGTTAATTGACAAATTTCCGAAGCCATTGGCGCGGACGCCGATGAGGTAGTCGCCGGTTTCAGTGGCAGTGATGAAGCCCGTCCAGCGCACGCCAACCGCCCTTTTGCCGGCGACTTCTGCAGGCAAGTTGCTGGCAGTGAGATTGATGTTCGGCTCAGTGCGGCTGAATAGCACCGGAGCCTGCGGCCCCCTGCCAAACCGGCCCGTGGACTCGCTGTAGTCCGCTTTCAGGCCAGGCTTGCCGTCGGGAGTGGTGAACATGCTGTCGGGAACTGGATTTCCATCGTTGCGCAGGAACTGGGATCCCGGCACATAAGTGATTGCCGCGTTCGGGAACTCCGCCTTGAGGCCATCGATCACCGTAACCACATGCGTCGGTGTCCCGGCGTAGTTGCCGAGCAGCACTGCGGTCTGGTCAGCGAGCGGGCCGACGACAGCGATCTTCTTTATGCCCGGTTTGAGCGGGAGCACGCCATCGTTCTTGAGCAAAACCATGGATTCGTTGGCGAGCTTACGTGCCAAAGTGCGGTGTTCAGCGCTGTCAAGTTCCTTCTCGTCGATCTTGGTGTAAGGAACCATCTCCGGCGGATCAAACAAGCCAAGCTTGACGCGCGCTGTGAATAGGCGAATGAGAGCTGTGTCCATCGTGCTCTCAGGCAGGTAGCCCTGCTGAACGGCGTCAAAATAGGCCTTGCCGACCTGCTCGCCAGGCTGGTCATTGCCGCATTCGTTATCCATGCCGCGGATTACGGAGATGGCCGCACCTTGTGCCTGGTTTGGGCGGTAGCGATGATTGGCGGCAATGTCCCGGACCGCTCCGCAGTCCGAGACCATATATCCCTGGAAGCCCCACTTGCCGCGCAGCTGGTCCTGCATCAGGTACTGGTTGGCGCATGCGGGCTCGCCATTTATAGAGTTGTATGCGCACATGACTGAACCGGCCTTGCCTTCCACGATGGCAGCTCGGAACGCGGGCTCGAAGGTGTCTACTTCGTCGTGCTTGCTGACGTCCACATCTGCAAAGTGCCGGGTCGGCTCTGGGCCGCTGTGTACGGCATAGTGCTTGGGTGTTGCAATCGCGCGGTAGTACTTCGGGTCGTCGCCTTGCATACCTGTCACGTAGGCGACTCCCATGCGGCCAGTGAGGAAGGGATCTTCGCCGTAGGTCTCTTGTCCGCGGCCCCAGCGTGGATCACGGAAGATATTTAGATTCGGGGACCAGAAATCCAATCCGCCGCCAATATTGGCCGTGCGACCGATACGGGCATCTTGAACGAATTTGACGCGTCCCTCAATGCCAATTTGGTTCGCCATGAGATGGATGTTAGATGTATCGAAGGTCGCGGCGAGCCCGATGGGCTCAGGGTATTCGGTTACGCCCTGATCGATGACTCCGTGGAGCGCCTCACTCCACCATTGGTATGCCGGAATGTTGAGCCGCGGAACTGCGACAGACCTGTTCAGCATTTGCGAAGCTTTTTCAGCAAGTGTCATGCGATGCACCAGGTCAGTGGCCCGCTGCTCGGCTGACAAATTCGTGTTCATATATGGGAGATTCGCTGTGTCCTGGGCAACTGCAAACTGCATAATTGAGCCAAGGAAAAGCGATCCCGTCAACGCAACCAAGCCTGCAACAACTCGTGTCATGCGTATCTTCATGTTGTGTCTCCAAGTTAAGTGTGGCGACGCCAAGCTCCACCACGAGGGATCCCGAGGGAGCGCAGTATCGGATTTTTTCAGCAGATTGCGCCCAGTTTCAATGAGCGCATTGGCCAAATGGCGAGGATGGTGGGGCGACAGCGCGATGGAGTTCGAACCCCCCAATTCGGGTTTGGCGTCAAGGTAGTTGATAAGGAACTCATTTGAGACCGGGCCTCGCCAGATTTTCAACCTCACTGCAACGGTCTCAAGCCAGTGTGTTGAGGTCGCGCAGCGTCTTCCGGGTTTGTCGCTGGAAGACGGATTGGGCGCAACAGTATCCAAACAGGATGCCCTTCGAGAATCAAAGATGAAAAAAGCCAACGTTTTCTAAAACTGATCGCTCTATCGTTTCTGAAATCTATCGCTTTGTGAAGTGCGTAACGGAGAGCCCATTTGTTAGGTCTTGTTAGCCCAGCTAAAACCTCCTGAATCAATAACGTTAGTACCTTGACCACGGGCCGGAATAACGGCATTCGCGATGAATAGATATAATTGGGCTCTCGTGGAGATGCTCTTGTCTCCCACACGCGAAACATCCGCAGGTACGGAATGCCGATCACTCAGCCTGACAACCTCGAGAAGCAATGGACTCCGAACAGCGATAGGGACCTTAAGAACGTCCGTGACCAACTGGAGAGGGTCTTGGATGATCCGCATTTCAAAGGGAGCAAACGATACACCCGCTTTCTGCGTTTTGTCGTAGAGGAGACACTGAGCGGCAATTCGGATGGAATAAAGGAACGCTCGCTCGGTATCGCTGTTTTCGATCGCCTAGTCGACTACGATACAAATTCTGATTCCATTGTTCGCGTGGCAGCCTCAGAAGTACGGAAGAGACTTGCGCAGTATTACGATTCGCCGGGGCGCGACCAGGAATTAAGAATTGAATTGCCCCCGGGCTCCTACACGGCAGAATTTCGGCTGGGTAGGCATCACAACGGCGAAGCTTCGAACGTCGTTGAAAATTACGGCTCACCGTCTCTTGAATCAGAATCAGTCATAAGAGCAGAGGTCACTTCAGATAGGAGTGACACCCAGTTTGGGGTTCGGAGCAATCAACGCACCCTGAATCGCACTCTGATTTACACGTTGGTTCTTGCTGCCGCTTGCCTCGGAGGCGCCTTATTGGAAAGGCTGGTGCCTTGGCCGCCCGCGGAACCGGAAGCCCTATCTTTTTTATGGGGACCAGTGGTCGAGAAAACAGATTCTGTTCTGATATGCGTTGGGCAAGTCAGTGCGCAATACCTTCGAGCTACTTCGGAGTCCGCCCAAACAGCCGCGCCGACCGAGACACTCTTCGCGCCTGACATCCTGTTGACGCGTGATGCTACTTCCGCCACCAAAGTGAGCGCTGTAATCGGCCGCATGGGTGGCAGTCCGCGAATGCTCGGAGCCGCCGCGACAAATTTCACCGATCTACAAACAACCTCCGGGGTGCTGTTGGGCGCATTCAATAATCCATGGACGTTGCGTTTGCAGGCGCCTCTGAGGTACCGGTTTGTTCGGAATGCAATCGATCAAACTTTCAGCATCGTTGACACGAAGCACCCTGACTCGCGCCTTTATCAGATCGATAGATCCAAACCGTATAACCAATCCACCCAGGATTACGGAATAGTTGCTCGCTTTCTGAGTCCGACTACGGAACGGGAAACCGTAATCATCGCCGGGATCGGCGCCAACGGAACTCTCGCCGCAACCTCGATGGCGACTGACGAGCGCTTTTTCGGCGAATTGGTCCGTAGCGCGGGTAAGAATGCGGCCAAGAAGAACATTGAAATCCTCGTGACAACACAAATCATCGAGAATCGCACCGGTCCGCCCAAAGTCCTTGATGTTCAGTATTGGTGAGCGGGTTCATTCAGCGTTCGTGCTATGAGATCGTCCTCGCACATCTATACTTCCAATCATGTCGTACACGTTTGGAGACCATGAAGAGGCGAGCCAGCGGCTGCGCCACCTTGCCGCGGTATATGAACCTGAGACCCGCAGGCTGCTGGAACTCCTGCGCAATGGTGACCAACCGAACGCATTTCGACTGGCGGTTGACCTCGGCTGCGGCCCCGGTTGGACGACCCAATTGCTCGATGCCGTTCTGAAGCCGCAACGAACTGTCGGGCTGGATTCGTCCGAACGTTATATTGCTGAAGCACGCATCAATTGTCCGACCCTGGAATTCATGTGTCATGACATCCTTCAGACGCCCTTTCCAGTTGGGTCGCCCGACTTATTTTTGTGTCGCTTTTTGTTGACGCATCTTCCTTCGCCGCAGGCAGCTTTACGGGTTTGGGCAGACGCGGCAGCGCCTCAAGCCAAACTCCTCATTCACGAAACCGAGTGGTTCGAATCCACTCACCCCGCACTGCGCCGTTACTACCAATTGGTTGACGAAATGCAACATCATTATGGTCAGGAACTCAACGTGGGAGCGATCTTGGACGTCAGCATTGCCGGGACAGGATGGAAAGTACAACATAGCCGGAGTCTGGTTCTAGAAAAGTCTGAGCAGGAGATGGCGGAGCTGCATTTGCCCAATCTGCGCACCTGGGGCCGGAACGAATTCGCTGCACAGGCATTCGATCGTCGTGAGTTGGATGAATTGGAAGCTTCTCTTGATTCCATAGCTTCCGGGGTTTGCGAGGCAGGAATCGTACGCAACAGTGTCAAACAGATCGTCGCTGAACGCGAGTAACCGCGCTGACAAGAGTTGTTCCTTGATCACCGGCAATGTGGACAATGGGCAATTTTCGGAGCGGGCAGATCGAGCCGTTTGGATTTTGGCGCGGCTTTGCCGCGTGGATTTCCTGATTTCAAAAGCAAGAACAAATTGACACAGCTAAAGCTGTGCCCTGTTACAAAACCTCGTCGCGGGGCAATCACCGCCTATGCGGAGATTACAAAGTAGTCAACATTTGAACCCGCCTCCGGCGGGATGAGGTTGCCTCTACACATCAAATCTACGGTGGCAGGATTCGAGTGTAATCGGTGGCAGCAAACGATCATATTCGCTGGCAGGTTTTGACTATATTTACTGGCAGAATTGAGTATATCCAGCACTTGATCCCAAGGATCAAGGTTCGGTTGGCTTTCGTGTCGTTTGGGGTGTGGTTCTTTGCACACCTGAAAGGCGATATTTTGGGTACATCGTCCGAATTCTGACGTCGATTCTTCTGAACGTCGAGAGTCGCGGTGCCCGGCCAAAGAGCAACGGCAGTCATACATGGCGCGAAGCCCCACCCAAGAACATCAAAATGTTCGATGTTTGGAGGATCCAGGCCTAAAGGCCGATAGCTGTTCAGGCACGATTTCAGCAGCCTGAAGGCTGCTGCTCCCTCCGTATTCGTTACCTTCAAACGTCGCTTTCCGTCGGAATTTTCAGGGTAGATCCTTCCTCTTCGCTACGCTCAGCGTCAGGATGACGGTGGAGAGTTTAGGTTTGCGGTATCCCGGGTCTCAAGAGCGAGACCCAGGGCACCCATTTTCATCACTGAGACATGGGAGCCATGCGCAAGAGCGAGTGAATGATTGTTGCGGACACAGTTAAAGCGGCTTGTACCCGGGCTCTACACGTTCATTTACGGCGGCATCGTTGAGGGCTACGCCGATGCCGGGCTTGTCGCTTACTTCAAGGAAGCCATCTTTCAGCAAGACCGGCTCGGTTAGCGAAGTGTATTGCTTGTTCAGATAATACGTCCATTCCTGAATCATGAGGTTTGGCATGGTGACGCCCACATGAGCGTAAGCCATTGTGGCCAGCGGAGAAGCAACGCCGTGTGGAGCTACGGGGATGGAATACACCTCCGCCATGGATGCGATTTTGCGCGACTCCAGCAGGCCGCCTGTTTTGGACATGTCGGGCTGGATGATGCTGAGCGCTTCCTTCTCAAGAAACTCGCGATATCCGAAGCGGCTATAAATGTTTTCGCCAGCGGCGATGGGCACGTGGGTGTTGTTGCGGATTCGGAGCATCGCGTCTACGTCGTCGCTTGGGATGGGCTCTTCAACCCACATGAGCCGGAAAGGCTCCATGAGATGGCACAGCTGAATTGCGGTCTCCACGTCGTAGCGCGCATGACACTCCAGCGCGATATCGAAGGTTTTGCCCAGCTTTTCGCGGAAGCCGCCGACGAAGTTGACCATGTCGTCCAACTGGGCGGTGTTGAGATGCAACCCCCAAAGCTTGCCGGGATCGAAACCCTTGTTCAGGATCCAGGCATCGGGACTATAGTCGGTGCCGATCTTGAGTGCTTTGACTTTTGTTTGCGCGATGATGCTGGCTGCTTCGTCGGGATTTGCGGCATGCAGATAGACGGAAATTTTCTCTCGTACGCGCCCACCCAGCAAACGATAAACCGGGACGTTCATCGCTTTCCCTGCGAGGTCCCAGAGCGCCATTTCGACACCGCTGATGGCGCTGAGGTAAGGGCCACCCATGCCGCGCATAAACAGCGGAGACGGCGGGCCCCCGGAGGAACGCTTCCAGCCCCAGAGATCGAACAGGATGCCCTCAATATCGAGCGGGTCGCGTCCAACGAGTTGCGGCCCGATGAAGGAGTTGACGATGTCCTCGGCGCCGACCGTATCCATCGTTTCTCCGGTACCGGTAAGTCCCTGGTCCGTGTAAACGCGTATGAAACGACTATTGAAGCCATCCCGCAGGCGAATCGCTCGAATCTCGCGAATTTTCAATTTTGGCGCAGACGAAGTTCCTTGCGCACGTGCGCCGGCAAGAAATGCTGCGTAGAACATCGCTGACTGCTGGATAAAATGACGTCGGTTCATCGAGGACACGATATCACGGTAAATCCGCGACCAACAATTGAAGTTGCTGATCTGGGGTCTGTGGTATCCGACCCTTCGAGCACAAAACGCTCGAAGGATGGGGCACCCTCGCATGGTGCGCATACTAAGAGTGTCCCCTCGTCACCCTCGCATGGTGCGCATACTAAGAGTGTCCCCGCGTGTAACCCTCGCTTCGTGCGAAATTAAGGTTGGACCTTTGCCAGGTCAGGATACGGGTTCTGCTTCGCGAACTGCTTCTGCTTCCATCTCGGCGAGCGTGGCGCGCATGATTTCGAAGTCCGGGTTTCCATGCAGTTCCTTGAGGCGCGGATCGGCGAGCATCTGGAAGAACCACGGGCAGCGGCTCTCGTCTGAGGCGCGCAGTTCGGCCAGCGCCGACTCGGTGTCGCCAAGCTCCACATAGGCAGCGGGCAGAAACGATTTGAGGAAGAAGCGTTCGCGGCTGAGCCATTGCAGGCGTTCCAATAGTGAGCGGGCTTCGTCGCGGCGTCCCGCGCGGGCCAGGGCGTAGGCGTGGACTGAGCTGGCCAGATCGAAATACGGAAGCCGTTCTGTTAGCTCCTGTGCAAGCGCAATGGCGCGCGCGCTCGATCCGTTAAAGGCCAGGATGACGGAACCATACAGGCTTGCGCCTTCATGCTCGGGGAATAGATTCAACGCACGCCTGATCTGCTGCACGCTTTCGTCGGCATTGCCGGCGAGGTGCAATGCCCATGCCAACCGTGCATGCAGCCATGGCGCATAGGGATCGAGCTGGATGGCGCTTTGCAGTAGTTCGATTGCCTCGTCGAAGCGATGGCGGCTCATGGCCAGCATGGAGCGTACACGCGTGATCCACGGGTCGTGCGGAAGATGGGACGTCGCGTCCATGAGTCTTAATGCTTCGGGCATGTTGCGGTCGTAATGAAAACTGATCCAGCCAAGGGCGGGCAGCACTGCCTCAGAGCGCGCGGGAAGATCAGGAACAGCGTCTATCGTTCGGTACGCAATTTCAGCTTCCATTGACGGTGACATGAAACCGTAGAAGCATTGCGTGATACACAGATTCACCAGGTCAACGCGCGCGCCGATCAGCGAAGGGTCCAGCTCGGTTGCGCGCAGCAGGTGCTGGAGGCCGTCCTGCATGTGGTGGCGCTGCATCGATTGCCATTCGTGATGCGCACGTTGAAAGACCTCGTAGGCTTCCAGACGATGAGTGGCAGGGTTGTTTTCGTTTTCCTCGCTGATTGGTTCACTTTCGTCAGCGGAAGCTGCCAGAGAGAGGTTTTCCATACGCCAGGCGCGCAGCCATGGAGCATCTTCCGATCCCAGGCGGAAAGCGAGGCGGTCGACGAGTTCCGATTCCACTCCTGCGACGAGATCGCGGCGCACCAGCACGTCTTCAACCCAGATTTGGGAACCATCGGCAACGCGAATCATCTCCATGCGCAGGCGGTAGTGCATGGGCAGCGCGCTGATGACTCCGGCGAGCACCAGATTGGCCTGCAGCGCTTCGCCGGTTTGCTGGGCGGTCAATCCGCGGCGGGCGAGCGTGAAGACTGAGTCGCGCGCCAGTACGATTACGACCGCAGGGCGTGCAGAACCGAGGCGCGCCATCGCTTCTTCAGCAATTGCCGGACCGAGGTGCTGGGGCACGGCGTAGCCGGTGGTGAAGGGCAGAATCGCCAGGCGGGGAGGCCCGTCGTTCTGCGCTCCGCCGCGTGTACGCACGCCGGCAGTAAAGCGATAGCCGCGCTTATAGAGCGTTTGAATGCACTCTTCAGGCTGCAGCCGGGCGCGCAATGAAGATACGCACTTGGGAACACTGTCGCCGGTCACGTGAACATCGCCCCACAAAGCTTTCTGCAGTTCGAGCGGTGTTACAACCCGGCCCGCGTTAGCGATCAGCACCTTTAAAGCGGCCAATTCTTTGGGTGGAAGATGAATCTGCGCCTCGCCGCGAAGCAATGTGCCGTCGGGCTCCAGGCGAAAGCCTGCAAAAAGGAATTCCGGCGCTTGAGAGCCCGGTACTGCTGAAATACGCTGATGCATCGTACACAACGCAGTTCTTCGGAGTTCTGGCCAACCAGATCACCGACGTTATGCCATTCGCATCCGCACGAATGGAATCTGCCTGCAGGAGAATCCATTCCTGCAAGTCACACAATCCAGGGAAAGCGCAAAGCAGGCTCGTTGAATAACGGTGTTTCAATGAGCTCAATTTTTTTGTAATTCGATTATCAACGTTTGCAGGGAAAAAGGAAGGCGCTGAGTCCGCATTTTCTGGAGTATTTGGTTCGCGAAACCGGTTACTTAGTACCAGATTGGTAAACAATTCGACCGCATCGAGTTGCAAACAACTTCTTTGCCGGCCGGAAGCGGCAGATTTGCGCTCGCCTCAAAGTGCCCGCCGAAACGCTTCGAGGGATCTAAATTCAGAATTGATTTCAGTACTTCGATTTGATGGCGTACGAGAATCCCATGGTGAACTGGAAAGAATTGCGTTGCGTGGGCGGTAAAGCCGTGGGCGGATCGTTCAGGTAGCTGTCAATGGTCCCTATGGAGAAGCCGAGATTCTTGTATGTGGGAAACGAGACTGTGTTTGTTTCGTTGGCCGAGTAGGCGTGCATATTGTTGTAGGACGGAATGTACGCAAGCCCCTGGGTATAGGTAACCAGGCTGGCATGAAGAATGTATGTTGCCGAAAACGTGGAGCCGACGAGATTCATCCCGCTCGAACTGGAGATGAACTTCTGTTTCTCATACTGCATTGTTGCCTTGAAATCCAACTGCTGCTTTGGACTCTTCATCGCCGTCCAGCCGATTCCGGCGCCGTAGATCTGCTGGAGATCGAGATCCTGCGAATAGTTGTGGTCGAAGGCCGTTTGCGCGAGCGCGAACATGCGCGCCGAAAAATACTGATCGCGTTCCGCCTCGGCGTGGTAGATGGCGGACTTGGTTGTGACCGCGGGAACAAATGTGGCGGGAGGTCCGGGAATTGTGTACGAGGGCTGTGTGATTTTGCCGAACGATCCGGTGAAATCAATAGAGCTGCGATTGCGGGGCCTGAGCCAGTCCACCGTGGGCACTGTCCGCACCAAGCCGACTGCGCCTGAAAACGTGTACTGTTTCTGCGTTGCCGAAACGAGCGTGGCGCCGGCGGTGGCAGTGCCGGCCCAGGCCGACAGGAACTCCGGTTCATGATTCAACTGTTTGTCGAGAGTAGCTGCGTCCATGATGTACTGCGCGTTCTTTACCGGAATCGGAGGCTCAGCGGTCCCGGTTTCAGGCTGCACGATTACGGACTGGTTTTCGACTTGCAGACTTCCGGTGGGTAATTGACGCCCCACTTTTTTAGAGGGCGCTTTTTGCTGGTCGCTCAACACGGCAAACTTCTGGCCGGTGTGTAATTCCTTGATCTTGTCCCAGCCCAGGGTCATGTCGCCAAACGCGTCGGTGTGGAAAGTGACCTTGCCGGCGATCTCGTTCACAAATTTGCCGTGCAATGTATCGCCGTTGCTCAGCACCAGGACGTCCGAATCTCCAGGGGCGTTACTCTTTGCCTGCGCATGACCGGCAACGCAGGTGGAGAGCGCGATGGCCGCCGCTACAAACCACATTGTCCGATAATGACTGAACGTACGAATCGAATACACATTCATCACAGGCAATTCCTTTTCGGGGAGATTGGCGGGGCCCGTCCCCGCCCACGCGTCGAGTACGGAGATCGAATGGTTCGATGCGGTTTGCTGCTATCCGCGTTGCCGCCACTGCTGCCGCCGGCCAGCGCTCACCGGCGAAGTGGATCGACGCCGCAAATATACGCCTGATTGGTCCACGTGGATTTGGATAAAATTGGCGGCTCCAAACTTCAGAAAAGCTTCAGAAGTTCGATAGCAGCCTGTTGCCACAATTGTATGGATGCCGGTTGCCAGATTCGAAACGGCAACGGGCACGAAAGGAATCGGCTATGGCCAAGACTGCGTCTTACGCCTTGTGGGCGCTCGAGCCCTACTCAATTGGACTAAAACTGCGCTCACTGCGCAATAGAAAGCATTTGACGTTATCGCGACTGGCCGCCGAAACGGGATTGTCGACGGCGCTACTGTCAAAGCTCGAAACCGACCGCATGATTCCCACGCTGCCAACGCTCGCCACGATCACGCGAGTATATGGCGTTGGGATGAGCTATTTCTTCTCTGAGCCATCGCGCCACACGCTTTCCATTACGCGGAAAGCTCATTTGCAGAGCGAAGGACGAGGCCCCGAACCGTTCAGAATCACGCCTCTGAATGCTTCCGCACAAAATCTGCCGCTGAAGGCGGAGATGATTGAATTCGCACCGGGTGGAGTGACGTCCTCCGCAGATTGTTTTCGCGAATCGAGCGGCGTGATCTATGTACTCGAAGGTCGCCTCCAATTGGAGGCCGGTGGATTGGTAGAGATTCTGGAGGCCGGCGACTGCGCCTGCGTGGAAAGCGATATGGCGCTGGCGTGGAGTGCTGCGGGCAAGAATCGTTGCCGGATTCTCGCTGTGTTGCCTGGCAGGCCGCGCGCGGAAGGCTGATCGCTTAGGCCACGCTCAGTTTCCCGGAGTGTGCTTTATTCTGGTAACAAGCTGGAACGAGTCAAGGAACCTGGCGGTCTGATCGAAGGGCTTGTTGATCGGAGACACTACGAGTGTTTCGTACAGGGTAGAGCCCACGATGTACATGCGCGCGGTAAGGTGGGTTGCGGAATTTTCGGCTTCGAAATGCAGGCCTGGATTTGTGCCGAGCGCGATCTTTTTTTCGCTCTGAAGATGCGAGGCTGAATTTGAAAGCAAGCTATTCTTTGCGCCCAGCAGCATCCGGTCAGAGTCTTTTCCCGCCACAGCAGTCCCGTAATCGCAAACGCCGACGAACAGCGCGGTGTCGCCCGCTTCGGCGGTGTACGATCGCAGCTCGAACTCGCCTGCCGATGTCTGAAGGGGTTTCTTCTGCAGGTCGGGAGGCGACGGGTAGGTTACCTCAAATCCGTCGTCGGGGTAGCTGTAAAGTTTCCATTCCGCTGTTTGTGCGAGCGTGATGACCGCAAGAGACATGAGAATTGCGCCAGCCAACGCGCTACAGGTCCAATATTTCCGCATTCGTCGCTCCATCATCGTAAGAGAACTCTGCATGCCGGGCATTCTGGAACCATGGTACCTGTTGCAGGCCGCACAGCTCAGCAACTCATCTGATGCGCCGCTGGGGTTCGCCGCGCATCGGGTGCCGGCTGGACGGGTTTTTCCCGGCAATGCGCCCTGAGCGCCATTACGCGTGTTTTTCAGTTTTGCCGTGGTGCGCACCACTCTGTAGGATGGTTGCGGATTGAAGAAAACTGAGACCATGCGGCCAAATTCCAACCTGATCAAAGCCACCCTTTCCGGAGCCCTCGGTGGATTGCTTTTCGGATTCGACACAGTTGTTATTGCCGGCGCAATTGACGCCCTGGTGAACCTCTATGGCCTGAGCCCGCAGAACAAGGGCCTGACCGTCGCCATTGGCCTTGTTGGCACGGTAATCGGCGCGCTTGGCGCGGGGCATGTGGGGCAAAGACTCGGCGGCCGAGAAACGCTCCGCATTACCGCAATTCTTTACGTTGTGTCAGCGTTCGGATGCGGGCTGGCCTGGGGCTGGTACTCGTTCATGATCTTCCGCTTTATCGGAGGTCTCGGCATCGGCGCTTCGTCAGTGCTTGGTCCCGTTTATATCGCGGAGCTTGCGCCGGCGAAGTGGCGCGGGCGGCTGGTGGCCACATTCCAGTTGAACGTCGTGTTCGGCATCATGGTCGCGTATCTGTCGAACTACGTGATTCGCACCATGCATCTGGGCGCAGCGGAGTGGCGTTGGCAGGTTGGCATTGCCGGCGCGCCTGCAATCGTATTTCTGATTCTGCTGTTCGGGATTCCACGCAGCCCGCGATATTGTGCGGCGCGCAATCGCGATGACGAAGCGCTTGAGGTGCTGCGGCAGATGGGCGAAGAGAATCCTGAGGCAGAGTTGGCCGATATACGTGCGGCGCTTGCGGAGGAGCATGCAATCGAGCATGAGCCGGTGTTTCGCTGGAAATATCGCTATCCGTTGTTTCTGGCGGTCAGCATCGGCATGTTTAACCAGCTTGCGGGCATCAACGCGATTCTGTACTACGTGAACAATATTTTTGCTTCGGCCGGCTTCAGCCAGATTTCGAGTGACCAGCAGTCGGTTGCCATCGGCGCCACCCTTTTCACGTTCACGATTGTCGGCATGTTACTGATTGACAAACTGGGCCGCAAGACCCTGTTACTGATTGGCGCAGCGGGATGCGCAAGCTGCCTGGCGGGCGTGTCGTGGGTGTTTGCGACGCAGTCGCATCAGAGTGCGCTGTTGCCGATTCTGATTGTATACATGGCGTTCTTTTCCATTTCGCAGGGCGCGGTCATCTGGGTTTACATCGGCGAAGTGTTTCCCACGCTGGTGCGATCGAAAGGGCAGGGAATCGGCTCGGCGAGCCACTGGTTCTCGAACGCGATCATCGCTCTCGAGTTTCCCGTGGTAGTAAATTACTTCCACACGGCCACGCCGTTTGCGTTTTTTGCTGCCATGACGGTGGTGCAGTTCGTTGTGGTTCTGTTCATGTATCCGG
>CAVUYH010000003.1:0-717241 GCA_963745685.1 uncultured Acidobacteriaceae bacterium
CCCGTCGGGGACGCCAATAGAATCAATAACTTACATTGCTTTAGCCGGTTTATGATTTGACCCTTGGTAACGCTCTGGTAACGATAGGCCGCTAACTTGCCGCGTAATTGATGAGGTACCGATTTTGCGCAACGCGCGACCGACCGCTCTGGACCGCATCTCTTATGGTAGGCTCTGTGGTACCCCGCGCATTGATTGCGAGCGCTCGTCGTAACGCATCCTCAAGTGATGCCGAGTTGAAAGATAGAGGTCAAGTCATGACGAATTATCTACAGGAACTTGTTGAAGCGGCCCGCCGCGTTCCTTTCCCAAGCGACGAACGCGAAGCCCAGCGCCGAAGCTTTGCATACGGCAACACCCACATCGAGAACGAGCGAATTACGCGCGAGATGGTGGATGAGCAAGCTGAGGCATTGAAGGCTACACACCAGAGCAAGTAATGAGTGATCCTACTCGGCACAGTCAGGCTTTTGATGCTGAGATAATTACTGATCCCGATCTCAGGGCCCGCCAAGAGGCCCTGAACGGGCTGAGGCAGTTTGATCTTGTCATCCGAATGGTCGAGACTTTCCTCGAACCAGACAGGCAGCCTTTCAAATTCCGTCCCTCACATCTTCTGTCTCTTCACCGGGAAGGCCTGGCTGGCATTTCAGGATATGCAGGGAATTGGCGCCCTTCTGAGATTGAAATTCGGGGCAGCAAGCATAAACCGCCAGGTGCCTGGGAAGTTCCCGAGCGAATCGAAGAACTCTGCGACTATATAAACGAAAAGTGGAACGAGAAGAGCCCTATTCATCTTGCGCCGTTTGTTATGTGGCGCCTGAACTGGATTCACCCATTTACAGATGGAAATGGTAGGACTTCGCGGGCGGCTTCGTACATGATTCTATGTCTGAAGCTTGGATATGTCCTCCCAGGCAAGAACACAATTCCGGATCAAATTGCCGCAGACAAGACCCCGTATTACAAGGCACTCGAAGCTGCAGACGATGCGTGGGAGCAAGATAAGGTAGATCTTACCGCAATGAAAGACTTGCTCGGCTCAATGCTTGCGAAGCAGCTTTACGAAATACACGCTCAGTCCACATCCGGCGACGGATAGAAATCGGTGTAGTTGTTGTTCATGAGCAGGCTGCTCCTCTTTAGTCTGCTTACTCAGTTTTGTCCTTTGTACTATCACCTTCCTCGAATGCGCCGTCCAGGAGCTTAGCGCCGTCAGTGCCCGTCGGATTAAAGCGGCAATGTCCTTGACGCCGGTGTACTCCTGGGCTTTCCGGACCAACTCGTCATCAAGCGCGATACTAGTTCTCATCTGGCACCACCCCGCGCAATCGATTATCGCATTCACATTATCCTTTGTTAGGCGTTCCGGGTTTCATGTCGGTTCTCGCGTACAGGGCCAACGCACTTTTCGAGTTATCACATGGACTTGGCCGGTTATCTCCCTGAAGGCAACAGTCGTGATTCAATTTGCGAGGATTGCATAATGCTAATTCCGAGACGCCATGTGAAGTTCGTATGGCTGCACATAAATGACAAACCGCCTGACAACGGACTGTCGGAGATGAGAAGCCTCTCCGTCTGATCAGGCTGTCGTGTCGGCTTGGATTATTTTGGCAGCTTTGCGGATTACCTCAAGCACTACACCCGGCTCGACGACAGTCGCTGCCATGCTCTTCAAGACCCACCGCTGAAGATCGAAGACACCGTTTTCTGCCGCTTGCGGGGCACTGAATGGATCTGTTATGGTCTGCGTTCTGAGCCGGGAAGTACGCCAGCAAGTTCCAGGCTTGGCCGATCGGAAATCTGGAGGATAGATGTATCGTCGCCAGTTCCTGAAAACGCTCGCGCTGGCTGCTCCCGCCGGCGCTCTAGCCCCCTACTCCAACACTCTCGCGCTGGCGTCTCCCGCACGCGCTGTAGTCCCTTACTTCTTCGAGCTGGCTGCCTCGGAGCGCAAGAAGGTAAAAATCACTGACGTTAAAGTGATGCGGCTCAAAATGAGCCCAGGCGCCCATGAGATGCCTCTGGTCAAGATCGAAACCGATGCAGGCGTATACGGGATCGGCGAGTGTCATCACGACATCACTGGTCTCGGAGCGAAAGACACAGTTCTTAACGCGTTCCGCGACGATGTTGATCGGTCAGGATCCTTTCGACATCGACAAGCTGACGACGCAGATGGCATGGAGGACTTCGTACCTCGGTGGTTATCACGGCGCCGGAATGCACGCCGTGACCGGCTGCGAGGTTGCACTTTGGGATCTGACAGGCAAGCTGCTGGGAATGCCCGTGCGCAAGATTCTGGCCGGCGGCGCATTCACCGACAAGGTTCGCGCCTATTGGACCAACCAGCCGCGCAATCCTCTCGACCCCGCTTCGTGCAAGGAGTGGGTGGACTACATCAAAGGCTCAGTCCAGAAGTGGACAGCCGCGAAGTGCCACAGGATGCTGAATCGGCCGGGCGGGGAAGCCTTGAATCGCGAGTTGTCGAACGAAGAACTCGACAGGCTGGTCCAGGAATACACGAACATCCGTGAAGCCGCGGGGCCCTACTTCGAGATCGCCGTGCACTTCCACTGGGAGCTCGATTACATCAACGCCCTGCGGGTGGCCCGCGCGCTGGAAAAGATCCGCCCTTGGTGGATTGAGGATCCCATGCCGCCGAACTATACGGACCAGTGGGTCAAACTCACTGCCGCTTCGCCTTCTCCGATTCTGACCGGAGAGAATCTTTACACCCGGCGCGATTTTCTGCCGTTTATCACCAACGGGGCTGTGAACATCATCGAGATCGATATCTCAATGGCCGGCGGGCTGCTTGAAGCCAAGCGGATCGCCGACTTGGCGTACGTCTACAACATCCCCGTCGCCACGCACAATGTGATGGGTCCGGTGGCTACCATCGCCTCGGCCAATTGCGCAGCGGCGATGGCTGACTTCCTCGGGCATGAAACATTCGACTTCAAGAACGGGCCCAGAGCCGGCGAAACAGATGTGATCACTTATGATCGCGAACTGATTCAAGACGGCTATATCCAGCTTTCTGATAAGCCGGGTTTGGGAGTCGAAATCAACAAAGACGTCGCTATGGAGCACTTGATGGACGGGGAGACATGGTGGGGCTAGGTCTTTGCGCCCTTTGAAAGCTTTACCGGTTTGTTGCGCTTCGAATGATTGAAGACGATATCAAAACCAGGCAATTCCAACAGGATGGACGAATGAAAATGCGGTTTTGGAACTCTCTTCTTTTTATAGCGGCGCTCGGCTGCGCGTACACGCATGCCCAACAGCCTGCACCCAACAGAGTCGACGCTCATAGGCTGGCAGCCCAGAGAGCGGCCGGATTGGAATACCCCGGGCTACTGGGCCGCCTGTGCGTCGTCCCTCCGAATAAAGAGAATTCACCGCCGCCACCGCCGCCCTCCACTACACCGCGCCCGGCGCCAGACCGCTCAAGTTGGTACGCTCCGCCGTTCAAAGTCTTCGACAATCTCTACTGGGTCGGCACGAAGATTCACTCCTCCTGGGCATTGAAAACAAGCAACGGCATCATCCTGATCGATACGCTTTACAACTATGCGTCGGAGCCCGAGATCGTCGATGGGTTAACGAAGCTCGGGCTCGATCCTGCGACGGTGAAATACGTCATCGTTTCGCATGGACATGGCGACCACGACGAAGGCGCCAATCTGATGCAACAGCGTTTTCATGCCCACATCATCATGGGCGGGCCGGATTGGGATGCAATCGAAAAAGCTCATCCTATGCCGGGAGGCACGCCGAAGCGGGACATGGTCGCGACCGACGGTGAGAAACTCACACTGGGCGACACGACCGTAACGATCGTTCTCACGCCCGGCCATACGCTGGGAACCCTCTCGCTGTTGTTCCAGGTCAAAGACCAGGGAAAACCATTGAACGTGGTCTACTCCGGCGGCACAGCGTTCAACAATCAGTTCGACGCCGAACGTTTCCATATGTACATCGCTTCCCAGCGGAAACTTGCCAGGTTGGCCGCCGATTCAGGCGCAACGGTCCTGATGTCGAACCATTCCGAGTTCGACGACGCCTACACGAAGGCAAGGCTCCTTGCCTCCCGCCGGCCTGACGAGCCCAATCCATTCGAGGTGGGGCAGGAGTCGGTGGCACGCTACTTCACGACCACTGATGAATGCGCGCAGGCGGCGCTGATCGAGTACAAGTGAACGCGCAGGTGAAACTCACTCGAGGAGGGCCAAATCGCAATGCGCTCACCGACGACAACCGTGCGCTCATGTGGCCGAAAAGCCGCCTTGTCGGACAACTGACCTTCTCGTTCCACTATTTGCTAACAGGGCCAGCACTCATCGAATGATTTGTACGACAGAGTGGGGATAGGCAATTGATCCGCATCCCTGAACAGACTCTGGCCAGGCTACGACTTGGCGAGCATCGTACACTCGGCGTCCCGACGATGCGAAAGTGCATAGAATAAACCTATGGCACAACGGTACGAGCGCCTTAAGATCGGTACTGAGGCTACACCGCTCGCCATGGAGGCCGGTGGAATGGATGATGTAGTCAATAGTGCAGAGCTTGATGGCATCGTTCAAATGGCCACCGATCTGTTTGAGGGAAACCAAAGCGCGGCGATGAGCTGGCTGACCACTCCGAAGATGGCTCTCCACTCTAGAACTCCGTTGGAATTTATTCGAACTGAATCCGGAGCAGAGGAGGTCAAGGATTTAATCGGCCGTCTCGAACATGGTTCCTTCTCCTGATCTTGCCGGGCCGTGGCGTGCCCAATTTAATTCTAAGCCAAATGATCGGCGGCTCAGGTAGCAGGCCGCGATGAACGCTTCATACAGTCGAGTGGCACGTAAAGGATCGCTGTTTGTCAGAGCGGAGACTCTGCGCTCGGCTTCTTCCAGATCGGCGACAAATGCACTTTCTTGATTCCAGGCGATGAAATGCCCGGGCTGAAGAGCCAATTCGATCGCGCTTTCGAACGGTCGCGGCGGCGGACCATCATGCATTCTCCATCTGCACGCATTTCTCTACGCCTGATTGAAGCGTAGTCTACTGGATCGCTTCATACGCGGCGACGGTACTGCTGACTTCATTCGAGCACCCGTCAGGCCTCCTACGTGCAGTTCCTTGCGCTCGCCAGTTCGTTCGGTCGAGGATTTCGGCTTCTTAGCGAGAATAGCTTCCTTAATTTCTGAGAGCAGGAACCGCCAATGCGTGCGACGGCCTGAGACTCGCAATGGATGGCCAGGAATTAGTCCGTTTCTGACGAAACGGACCACAGTAGAAGTATCAATTCCGAGGTATTCGGCAACCACATCTGGTCGCACAAACGGTTCGGGCGCATATGGGGCGAAACTATCCGAGCGCCACGCATTTGATAACCAGTCTTCGACTGAATCTTTGTTCATGAATATCCTTTTGTTGCGCCAGCGAGCTTCGGGTAGGAAGGCAACCGTCGCTTGCAGCGAGCTTTCGCATTCAGAAGCTATGATTAGGCGATTAAGCGCCTTAGTTGACTTAAGGCGAAAAAGCGCCTAGTATTTTGATAGGCGAAAAAGCGCCTGATCCCACGGCGCGGGAGAAACATCATGGAGACCATTGCTCGCACGCCACTTCAGCTAGGAAATTCCATTCGAGAGAGACGGCGCAAACAGGGCTTGACCCAAGAACAGCTCGCCGCAAAAGTCGGGGTGCGCCAGAAAACGATTTCGGACATCGAGAGCGCTGGTGCCGCGCGCATCGATACTTTGCTGCGAACGCTGGGCGCGCTTGACCTCGAACTTCTCGTACGTCCACGAACCAAGGGGTCCGCAAGCGATATTGAGGCGATTTTCTAATGCCACACGCGCGCTACGAGCCTCTCAATGTGTTTCTAAATAGCCGCCTGATAGGCCAGCTTCGTCGCGATATCTCCGGGGCAATCTCTTTTCAGTACCACCCATCGTGGCTAGACTGGGAATTCGTTCTGCCAGTATCTCTATCGCTTCCTCTGCGTGCACAGGCGTACAGTGGCGCTCCTGTATTGGCGGTCTTCGACAATCTCCTGCCAGATAACAATCATCTGCGACGCCAGATCGCGGCGCGAACGCACGCAGAAGGGACAGATGCGTATAGCCTATTAGGCGCAATCGGACACGACTGCGTCGGTGCTCTCCAGTTTTTGCCGCAAAACGTCGAACCTGGGCCGGCCGGTGCAGTTGAAGGCGAGCCGATCAGCAACGAAAGCATCGCCCTGATCATTAAGAACCTCGCCACTGCACCGCTTGGCATTACGGAAGATGAGAGCTTTCGAATCTCCATCGCCGGGGCACAAGAAAAAACCGCATTCTTGTATCGCGATGGAAAGTGGTACAAGCCGCGTGGCACGACGGCAACGACTCACATTTTCAAACCGTCTATCGGCAAGCTATCAAATGGCGTCGACCTCACACATAGCGTTGAAAATGAACACTTCTGTTTGGAGGTAATTGCAGCGCTCGGAATTGAAACAACCAAATCGCAAATTCTGACCTTCGGAAAGCGGCGCGTCTTAGTGGTGGAACGATTTGATCGGCTATGGGCCGCGGATGGAAGGCTCCTTCGATTGCCGCAGGAAGATTGCTGCCAAGCACTTTCCGTCTCCCCGGTGCAAAAGTACCAATCAGACGGCGGCCCCGGCATTGTGCAGATTCTTCAGTTGCTTCGCGGTAGCGACGATCCGCTCTCCGATCAGCGAGCTCTTCTAAAGGCAAACATCGTTTTCTGGCTTATTGGGGCGACAGACGGGCATGCGAAAAACTTCAGCGTGTTTCTCCGGCCCGGCGGTCGTTTCCGATTGGCGCCGCTATACGATGTCATCTCGGCTCAGCCAAGTGTCGATTCTAAACATCTGCTCTGGAAGAATTTTCGACTGGCGATGTCCTTCGGAACCAAACCTCACTACGCTATGCGGCAAATCGCGCCTCGCCATTTTTTCCAAACGGCAGCCAGGGCCGGCATGGGAAAGGACGTCGTACCTTCGATTATCGGAGAACTGCATGGTGAGATGGACGTAGCGGTTAATCGAGTGGTTGCAGATCTTCCGTCAGGCTTTCCTGGCAAAATAGCCGATTCAATCTCGAATGGAATCAGGCGGCGACTTCGAATTCTCGAGTCTGGTGATCGAGAACAGCCGCCTGTGATTTCTTGACCGAGGATGTAAATGAACGTCTTGACTAAGTGTTGGACGCGATCCGTTGCGCGAATCTTGAGTTGTCACTTCATGGAATGTCACCTCATATCCAGACAATTCGGACGAGGTTCTGCATACCTATGCTGCTTGGAGACTGATTTTCGGCCCACTTGGGACCAGTTCGGGACCACAAGCGGCTTCGCTCGAGCCGTTGCAGTGCGTTTAAGTCGGTCTTTGTCCATTTAAAATCCTATAGTTGCGACTTGCACGCGTTCTTTCACGGCGATAACACGGGTTCAAATCCCGTCGGGGATGCCAACAAAACAAAATACTTAAGTCCATTTTGCTTTCTCGCTGTTTTCGAGCGTGACGCTATCGTGACAATTAGCGAACGAGATGCCGCCTTTCTTCTTTGAATTGATCGGATCGCAGTGGGAGAATCGAGCGCATGAAAGTACGCGTTTCTACCTTTCTGCTGTTACTGGCCGTTTGCTGTGCGTCTGGACGCGCACAGACGGTCACGCCTTCGATCAAGATTGGAGCCCACACTCTCACTTTGGGAATGCCTGAGTCGTCTGTACTTGAACAGCTCGGAACCGATCTTAAATTGCGTCATCTTGGCACTGGTAGCGTCTCGTCGTGGATGGTAGAACGTAAGGTCGGGTCCGTTTACAGCGTCGTCGGCAATGTGGTCTTTGAGGCCCATGTTCTCACCGCCGCCATTCGGTATTGGGAGATTCAGGAATCTTCTAGCAAGTCTTTGTTCTATGCGCTCAACGATGCAATTAACAGCGCGCAGACGGAGGGCTTCAATACTTGCGCAATTGCCACAAATGGCGGAAGTCAGACGATGGACTCTCCCACTGGCGAGGGAAGCGGCAGCCTCAACACAAGAGAGATTACGATGGACTGCGGACCAAAACGAATAAAGGTCACTATGTCTCTGTCAGATACGCCCGGAGTTGTTCCCATGTCAATCGAGGTCACAGAGTGGTTGCGGCGCAAGTGATCACTTGCGGCAACCGCGTCATTCCGTGTTAGGAGTTCGGTTCTGACGCGCTACTACCCGATATTCGCAGGCAACATCCCACCCATGATGCCGTCTAACTTGCCCACAGCACCCGCCATGTATTCCGGGGAAAGGTGAGCATACCTCTGAGTCATTCGCGGTGTCTTGTGGCCTAGGATCTGGCCCACTGCGTACAGGTCCACGCCTTGTTGGACCATCCATGAGGCCGCCGTGTGGCGCAAAGTGTGAAAGCTGGCGTCCAAGATGCCAAGCCGCTTGAATACTCGCTTCGTATAAACAGAAGGGAAAGCCGGGTTCACGACAGCAAAGACGGAGTCGCAGCATTTCGCAGCGCCGGACGCCGGGTTTGATTCAACTCCTCCGTTTCCTGAAAAGCCTTACATCCTTATTCCAGCTCCGGCATTCGGGACAATTCCTGGAACCAGGTATGCTTGCGCAACGATCAATAGAATAACTATTCCCAATAACATCACTGAGTACTTCCAGATATTCCGAAAGATTTCAGACTCACGCCCCACCATGCCTGTCGCGGCACAGGCAATGGCGAGGGATTGAGGAGAGATAGGCTTCCCAGTCATGCTGCCGGCGAGGTTGGCTGACGTTGTCAATACCGGGTTGACGCCGATTTGCATTGCGCTGACTTCCTGAAGCTTTCCAAGCAACACAGAAGAAGAAGTTACGGAACCAGTTAGGAACACACCAAACCAACCAAGAACAGGAGAGATCACGGGGAACAGTCTTCCGGCAAAATGCGCGAGCGCCAACGCAAGCGTGAAGGACATTCCTGAGTAATTTGCCACATATGCAATACCGACGACGGAAGCCAGAGTGAGAAGAGCAAATTTCATCTGCTGAAATGTCTTGAAGAACACCTTTCCACCTGTTACGGGACTTATTCTCAGCAATGCCATGAAGATTAGGGCTGACACGAATATGCCAGTACCGGCAGCCACACCGAACTCCCACCGATAGCTTGCCGCGTACACTGCAGGCGTGGCAACGATCGGAGCAGTTCGATAGACAATCCCATCGAGGAAAGGCCAACTCGGTATGTTCACCACCCAATGGCTGGCATGCGAAACGCGGTCCTTAAACGCGGGTAAGCTCCAGGCGCACATCACAATCATCAAAATAATGAAGGGCGCCCAAGCTTTTATTACGACCCCACTGGTGTACCTCACCGTATTTTCTTTCGCTGCCTCGGGATCAGAGACAAATCTCCATTTCGATTTTGGCTGCCAGAACTTCAGGAATGCGATCAAACACGCCATCGAAACAAACGAAGACAGAATCGAATGTAATTCGACGCCCATGAAGCGAATCACCAAAAAACACGCAACAGCATAGCTTCCGCCGGCCACAAGCGCGGCAGGCAGAACTCCCATCGCGCTCCTCCACCCAGCCAGAACCACAACAACAAATACAGGAATGATCAGCGCGAAGACGACCACGTCATTGCCTACAGCTATGGCCAATACATGGTCGCTGATACCTGTAACGCTGGTCATCATGATGGTTGGCACACCCACGGTTCCAAAGGGGACCGATTGCGTATTGCCGGCCAGGCAAATCAGAGCGGCGGGCAAGGGTGGAAACCCTATGCCAATTAACATAGCCGCACAAACCGCGACGGGAGCCCCCATGCCCGTCGTACCTTCCATGAACGCCGAGAAGCAGAACGCGATAAGAATGGCCTGAATCCGGCGGTCGGTAGAGAGCAAGGAAATTGAACTCTTGATAATTTCCAGCTGGCCCGATTCGACCGTGATGTTGTAGAGGAACACAGCAGACAGGACGATCCAACCTATTTGAAACAATCCATTCAGCATTCCGAGCGCAGCCGCTGAGACAGCAACGGAAACCGGCATTCGGTATGCCACTGTCGTAATGAGGATCGTCAGAAGTAATGTGAGTGTACCGGCGATGTGCCCCTTCATTCTCTTGAAGGAGAGTGCCCAAAACAGAAAGAGGATCGGAGTGGATACTACGAGGGCAGTTAGCCCGAGATTGTTGCCGATTGCCGAATAGTTATGGAGCCACTGCGTATGCACAGAAGAAAACCTCTTGATCTTGATTCAGCTCATTCAGGCATTGACTTACGCAGTGCGCTCTCCATTACATACAGCAGCGCCTCAGCGAATTGCAGGAGCTAGTGAAGTCACATTCGGCGCTAACTGAGGGTCCGTGAACGTGCTTTCATTTTCTTGCTGTGGGTCGGCGTGCGAAACTGACCAAACCAATATAACGGATGCGATAAATTTGTGCGACAAGGATCAAAGGCAGCCTGCTAATCTATTCACGATCGAGGTCCGATACTGCACATTCGGACAAGCGGTCCACCACCCATATCGGAATTAAGGTATTGCCAGCGTATCGATGACTCATTGCCGCACCGATGCGGCAGTCAACGAGGAGAATTGAATTGATTCATTCTGGGCGACACTTCCTGCAAATTCCAGGACCAACAAATGTTCCCGATCGAATATTGCGCGCGATGCATCGTGCGGTGATCGACCACCGCGGACCTGAGTTCTCCACACTGGCCAAGGAGCTTCTGGAAGGCCTGCGGCTAATCTTCCAAACCTCAGGAAGCGTCCTGATTTACCCAGCCTCAGGCACAGGGGCGTGGGAAGCGGCAATCGTCAATACACTCTCGTCCGGTGATCGCGTACTGATGTTTGAAACGGGGCATTTCTCGCACCTGTGGCGTCAACTTGCGGAGCGCTTTGGAATTCAAGTGGAATATTTGCCCGGAAACTGGCGTCGCGGAGCATCGGCCGTGGAAGTTGCCGCTCGTCTCGGTGATGACCAGGCGCACACTTACAAGGCCATAATGGTGGTCCACAATGAGACGTCGACCGGCGTGACCAGCGCTATTGCGGACATTCGGCATGCAATGGATCGGGTCAAGCATCCGGCGCTGCTCATGGTGGATACGATCTCTTCTCTCGGTTCCATCGATTACCGCCACGACGAATGGGGAGTGGACGTTACAGTTGCCGGTTCGCAGAAAGGTCTGATGCTGCCGCCGGGACTTAGCTTCAATGCGATTTCTGAAAAGGCAATTTCTGCCGGCAAATCAGCTAAATTGCTGCGTTCGTACTGGGATTGGCAGGAGATGCTAGGCCCCAATCGCAATGGCTTCTTTCCATATACCCCGGCGACAACGCTGCTCTATGGTCTGAAGGAAGCTTTGGCAATGCTGCAGGAAGAAGGTCTGCACAATGTGTTTCATCGGCATCGGCGTCACGCTGCGGCTACGCGCGCCGCGGTCCGTACATGGGGCCTTGAAATCGTCTGCGAGGATCCGAACGAGTATTCGAGTTCGCTCACTGCAGTCATCATGCCTGATGGACACAACGCGGACGAATTGCGCCGTATTATCCTGGAGCGCTTTGACATGTCTCTGGGAGCGGGCCTCTCAAAGCTGGCCGGCAAGGTCTTTCGCATTGGCCATCTAGGTAGCTTCAACGATCTGATGCTTGCCGGCACACTAAGTGGGGTTGAGATGGGACTGCAGCTCGCTGGAGTTCCGCATCGGCCGGGAGGTGTTACAGCGGCTCTGCAATCTCTTTCCCATGTCGAGGCATAAGCGCGCGAACGATCTGCCGGGCTCAATTCCTAACGCCGCATTGCAATTTGCAGCAACTCCGCAAAGTGAATGGCCTGCCTCCCTGTTCCCTGAGAGATTTGTTCGCGACAACTGAATCCATCCGTAACGACAAGAGTGTCAGGGCCTGCCTGGCGCACGGCAGGCAACAGGACTCTCTCTCCCACAGCCTGCGATACCGCATATTTATTCTTTTCAAAACCAAATGGACCCGCCATTCCACAACAGCCGGAGTCAAGCGTCGTAAGTTCAACACCCATCCTTCGAAGCAGTGCCTCTTCGTCGTTCATCTTCATGATCGATTTGTGGTGACAGTGACCATGAAGCAGCACTTTTTGCGAGAGCCGAGCAGGCTCATAGCCTGGATCCTTTGCAAGAAATTCGCTGAGAAGAAATGTTTGGCGCCTTAAACGGTCTGCACACGCATCTCCAGGAAACAAGTTAGCAAGTTCGTCGCGAAACACAGATGCGCAGCTTGGCTCCAACACAACAATTGGCATGCCGGCGTCAATTTGCGGTCCAAGAACCTGCAAAATGCTCTGCAGATATTTCTTTGCTCGATCGAGCATCCCGAAATCGTACAGCGGCCGGCCACAGCAGAGATGTTTTTGCGGAACTCGAACCTTGAAGCCTGCACCAGTCAGCACCTCATGTGCCGCTTGGTTGGTTGCCGGGCGGAAGTAGTTATTGAACGTATCTGCCCACAAAATGACTTCCCGGCCCTCGCTTGATGAGTCCAGTAGCTCGTCACCTCGCATTCCATCGCAATCGGGAACGCGGTGCTTCCGGGCCCAGTGCTGAAAGCTCTCAATGGCAAACTCTGGAATGTCCCTTTCCGGCGCAAGTCTCAGAGCCTTGCGCATAAGTTGGTTCACGCCGGGCGCTTTGCTCAAGCTATTCGCAGCCCGCGGCGCTAGAGAAGCGATTCTTGCCCATTGATCTATCATGCCGAAGGCGTAAGCATGAAGGGGGCGTATTTTGCCCTCATAATAATGCGAAAGAAACTCCGATTTGTACGTAGCAAGATCGACATTAGCTGGGCACTCCGACTTGCATGCTTTGCAAGAGAGACAGAGGTCGAGCGATTTCTTGACTTCTTCATTCTTCCAGCCCCCATCGATCACTTCTCCCTGCAACATTTCGAACAGCATGTGAGCGCGGCCACGGGTGCTGTGCTCTTCCTCCAATGTCGCCATGTAACTAGGGCACATGGAACCACTATCAAGTTTTCGACAAGCGCCCACTCCAATACATCGAGCTGCGGCATTCGCAAAGGAACCGTTATCGCTGAGAAATTTGAAGTGCGTTTTCGGCTCATGCGGCCTGTAATCCACGCCCAGCCTCAGGTCTTCGGTTGGCAGGTGCGCATCAACAACTTTATGTGGGTTGAGATTATTGTATGGATCCCACACCGCCTTGAACTCGCGGAGAGCGTTCATCAGGTTCGGTCCGAACATCTTGGGCAGCAATGCGCCACGGGATTGCCCATCGCCGTGTTCTCCCGAAAGCGAGCCGCCATAACTGACAACGAGATCCGCCGCGCGCTCTACAAACTCTCCATAATTACGAATTCCCAACTCACTTTGGAAATCGAAACTGACGCGCATGTGTATGCAACCGTGTCCATAGTGTCCATAGAAAGCGCCCGTGTAGTCGTACTCGTCCAGCAATTTTCGAATGTCGCGCAAGTAGCTACCCAGCTTTTCAGGAGCAACAGCCGCGTCGTCCCAGCCCTCCCATTGAGCCTTCGCACCTGGAGCGAATGCGGCAGCGCGTGGACCAGACTCGCGCAGGCTCCAAACATGCTTTGCCTCCTCTTTGGTGTAGAGGCGCGTGTTTGGGGCATCGGGCTCTTCCTTCAAATGATCGATTAACTGCTGTGCCAGGCTGCGCGCATGTTCCGGATCGTCAGCTCCAAACTCGACCATCACAATCCCGCGTCCTTCAGGAAGCAGATCAAGCTTTGCTGCCCCCTTCGCGCGAAGACCATCAACGATCGCACCTTCAAAACCTTCGTAGCCGATAGGAGAGAATTTCAGAACCTCCGGTACATGATCTGCTGCGATAAAAGCATCTTTGTAACCGACGCCCACGAGAGCACGATGCTGAGGGCTAGGAATGAGCCGCAACTTGGCTTCTAGAACAATTGCGCAAGTGCCTTCCGTTCCAACCAAAGCTCGCGCGACATTAAAACCCTGTTCCTGTAACAACTCATCGAGGTTGAAACCCGAAACTCGGCGAGGAATGCGCGGAAATCGATCACGTATCTGGTCGCCATATTGGTCACGCAGCTTGCGGAGCTTGTCATAGATATCACCACGTCGACCACCAGTCTGGATGATGCGGTCTAATTCATTTTCCGTGGTCGGCCCGACAGTCATCTCCGTTCCGTCGTAGAGAAGAATGCGCAACTCCTCTACGTTATCTACAGTCTTCCCGCCGAGCAATGAATGAGTGCCGCAGGAATTATTGCCGATCATCCCGCCAATTGTGCACCGATTATGAGTCGAAGGATCGGGCGCGAAGGTCAACTGGTGCCGCTCCGCCTGGCCTCGCAACGTGTCCAGAACCACGCCCGGTTGCACCCTCGCGATCCTGCGCTCCGGATCAAGCTCGAAAATTCGATTCATATACTTTGTGAAATCCAAAACGACGGCGACATTGCAGCATTGCCCTGCCAGACTGGTACCCGCACCGCGTGGCAGCAACGGTGCACCGTACGTTCTGCAAACGGAGACTGCCGCTTTAACATCCTCTGCATCGCGCGGAACCACGAGTCCGATGGGGATCTGCCTGTAATTCGATCCATCCGTCGCGTACATTGCACGACTGCCACGGTCGAATCGAACTTCGCCCCGCACCTCGCGTAACAGTGCTTTTTCAAGTGCAATTGCCTGCGGGAAGGTATCAACAGGCTTGCCATGAGAACTGGCTGGAATGGAAGTCACTGTCTGCATACTTGTAGATTACTCGCGCCCGGAATGTAGCTGGTAGGTCATCGTTTTTCAGCCGTCGAAATTGGCTAGGGTAGCGGCACCATCATGCGGTCGATTGGGACATGAACAATTCTTCGTTTCCCCAGACGCTCTTCCGACTTTTCCTTGACGCTTCGGAAACGATTCCAGTCTCGAGCAGGTTCTCTACACGGAAGCCTGGGCCCTCTAAGCAGTTGGGTGAGCAGGGTTCCAGAACGGTTCCGGTGCGGGAACAAATCCAATCGGCACCTCCGTGATAAAGCCTCGAAGCCATTCTGCGCAATAGGTTCTTTGCCGGTTTTCTTATCAAACGCTCGGAATCGAGCGTCGTTGATGGCCCCAATAAAGAGTAGCCCGCCTGCCGTGACAAGTGAGCCTCCCAGGTTTGCAGTGCCGGTTGGAGGCACCCTTTAGCGATGAGCGAATCGACGACGCCCAAAACCGAGCGCCAGCGAAATTCACCCGTATCCAGATTGAATCGATGACCACGATTGGAACTGTGCCGCGACCTAAGGCAGCAAGGAGTTCGGGATCGTCTTCTGCGGAAGGCAGCAAGATCAGGCCGTCCACACGGCGCTGCTGCAGCAGTCGAATCCTCTTGGCATCAACAGCGGACTGATTGCCGGAGTCGGTCAGCAGGACGGAGTATCCGGCTGCGCTGAGAACAGCTTCAGCACCTTGAATGATGGAACTAATCAAAGGATTGGCCAGGTCCGATATTACGAAACCCACAGAGCGTGTAAATCGACTCGTCCGGACGGAAGAAGTCTCTTGTCCGCAGCCTGCCCGCTGAAATCACCGCCCGATATGTGCTCTCGGATCATTACGCCGGTGTCGGTTCTGCGGTGCGCAACCTGTTGGTGCTGGGGCATAGGAAGCTTGCGATCATTGTGGGGCGCGATATCCGGCCCTCCCGTGAGCGCATCCGTGCCGTCAAAGATGCCTACGTTGCTTTCAGGCTCAAGCCAACCTTTGTGGTTGCCGGTGGTTCCCTCTCTGTCGCCGACAGCGCAGCCGCCATGGCCGATCTTCTCAACTCCTCTGATCCACCGACTGCCGTAATTGTCGGTGGCAATCAATTTCTTGAAGGGGCTCTGTCAGTAGTTCGATCCAGAAAACTGCGCATCGGCCGCGATCTCTCTCTTGTAACTTGCGATGAAATCCCGCTGAGTCGCTTCTTTGAGACACCCATCGCAACGATCATGCGCGATACCAAGCTGATGGGACAAACCGCTGCGCACCTACTGTTGGAGTCAATTTCAGAGCCGCACAGACCTGCGCGGACCGTTGTGCTCCCAACCTGGTTCGAGTCCGGGGCGAGTTGCGGAAGACTCAGACGAAATAGCAAGTGATCTGTAACGCAAATGGCTCGCCAAGCGGTATGCCTTTATTCGCGGCTCGCAAGCGCGCCCTAATCTAAATATCCAAAAGAGTGGGCAGATGCGTCTGCGGCTCCCGAGAGTAATACACCTTCGTAGTTGCTTCAGGTGCGCGTCCGCCATTTCGAGGAGAGTGCGGCCAACTTGTCGTCGATACTGGATGGTGGCGGAGGCGGAGTGCGTTTCACGGGAATCGACTTCGCAGCGGGCGTCTGAAGCGCTTTGATGGAGAGGGCGATTCGCTTCGCCTTTGTGTCCACAGTCAGCACTTTTACTTTGACAATCTGGCCGGCCTTTACTGCTTCGGATGGATCCTTGATGAACCGGTTGGAGAGCTCGCTGATGTGAACCAGTCCGTCCTGGTGAACGCCGATATCGACAAACGCTCCGAACTTCGTCACGTTTGTGACCACGCCTTCAAGCACCATGCCAGCTTGTACGTCGTCAATGGTGCGAACCTCGTCGTGGAACTGCGGCGCAACGAACTTGTCCCTTGGGTCGCGGCCGGGCTTCCGCAGTTCCGCCAGAATATCGTCAAGCGTAAACGCGCCTACTGACAAGCGTGTCTTGTCCACTTTCTCAAGGAGCTGCGGCTCGTGAATGATTGTGTTTACACTGGCGCCGAGCGATTGAGCCATCTGCTCAACCACCGGATATGATTCCGGGTGGACCGCGGTCATATCCAGCGGGTTGTCGCCATTGCGGATACGTAAAAAGCCTGCAGCCTGTTCGAAGATTTTCGGGCCGATGCCCGGCACCTCAAGCACCTGTGTCCGCGACCGGAAACTGCCGTTCTGGTTGCGATACGTGACGATGTTCAGGGCGGTTCGCTCAGTGATGCCCGCGACGTGCCGCAACAGCGTCCACGAGGATGTGTTCAGGTCGACACCGACGCGATTGACGCAGCTCTCCACCACGTTTTCGAGTGACTCGGCGAGATTTCGCTGATCGACATCGTGCTGGTACTGGCCCACGCCGATCGATTTGGGATCGACTTTCACCAACTCCGAAAGTGGATCCTGCAGGCGGCGCGCAATTGAAATAGCTCCGCGCACCGTGAGATCGAGATCGGGAAACTCCTGCCGGGCCACGTCCGACGCCGAGTAGACACTGGCGCCCGCTTCGCTCACCGTGACGGAAAAGATGTCGGCGATTCCCTTGTCGCGCAAAAAGCCGCGAACGAAGGCATCGGTTTCGCGCGATGCGGTGCCGTTGCCGATGGCGATGGCGCGGACGTTGTGCGCCCGGAGCAGGCTTTCGAGCTTGGGCCCGGACTCAGCGTCGCCGCGCTTCGATGTGTGCAGGTAAAGCACGTCGTGCGCAAGCAGCTTGCCGGTCTCGTCGACCACCGCCACTTTACAGCCGGTACGCAGGCCCGGATCGATACCGAGGACCGAGATTGGACCAGCCGGCGGAGCAAGAAGAAGGTGATAGAGGTTATCGCGAAAAACAGTAATCGCTTCAGTATCGGATCGCCGCTTGAGTTCAAGCCGCACTTCGCCCTGGATAGATGAATTCAGCAACCGCTTCCAGGCGTCGTCGATGGCGAGTTCCAATTGCGGCGTCCAGTCGCCCGGTTGGCGCAGAATGTGCCGATGCAGAATACCGATGGCGCGCTCCTGCTCGATTTCGATGAGGAAATAGAGTACGTTCTCGCTTTCGCCCCGGCGGATGGCGAGCATGCGGTGTGACGGAATGGTCTTCGCGGGCTCTTTGTACTCGTAATACATTTTGAATTTTTCCTGCTCATCCACGGCGTCCATCGCCTTGCGGCTCACCACTACGCCTTCATCAAAGACGAGTTGGCGCAGTGCCTTACGCAGGTCGGCATCTTCACTGATCCACTCGGCGACAATATGGCGCGCTCCTTCGAGTGCTTCCTCTTCCGTCGCCACTCCGAGTTCCGGATTCACGAACCGGCCGGTCATCGCATGCAGCGGCTCGTCCGCGGGTTGCTGTGCCCAAAGATAGCCCGCCAGCGGCTCCAGGCCTTTCTCGCGCGCTATGGTCGCTTTGGTCCGCCGCTTTGGCTTGTATGGCAGGTAAAGGTCTTCAAGCTCGTTGCGGTCCAGTACAGATTCAATCCGCGCCTTCAGCTCTTCCGTCAATTTGCCCTGTTCGCCGATCGAGGCAAGGATGCTTGCGCGCCGATCTTCCAACTCGCGAAAGTAGGCCAGCTTTTCTTCAATATCGCGGATCTGCACCTCGTCCAGATTGCCGGTTACCTCTTTGCGGTAGCGAGCGATGAATGGAACCGTGCCGCCGTCGTCCAGGAGTTCAATGACGGCGCAGATTCCGCGAAGCGGAAGGTTGAGAGTTTGTGCGATGTGAGCCAGCGTTGCAGGGGGGAGGTTTTTATTTTCAGCCATGGGGATTCCTTGTTCATCGTAACGGAGCGGTGGCGTTTGCAGCCCGTGTTGCGTTGTGCAAAACGTGAGGCGTTGATGTGCGTGCCGGCTTTGTGACTGTAATCACAGAACTTTAAAGTAAATCGATTTTACTTGCTGTAGTCGCCAATTCCATTACTCGAATATATCGTCGCCGAGACTGCTACCCGGGTGGTAGATTTACTGGGTCCGCAAACGGTTACCTTCCAAGGAAGCGAGAACGTTCATGAAAAAGTCAAAAGTGTCTACGAAGGCCGTGCAGAACACTCCGGCCTACAAGAATCCCAAACTGTCGTCGGCCAAGCGCACGCAGGATCTGCTGGGGCGCATGACGCTGGAAGAGAAGGCCGCGCAGATGCTCTGCATCTGGCAGCAGAAGGCTGACACTCTTGTGGATGCCAAGGGTAATTTCGATCTGCAAAAAGCGAAGAAAGCATTCCGCAACCGTCGCGGCCTTGGACAGGTAGGACGGCCCAGCGACGCGGGCGGCGGCAAGGGCGCGCGTGCCATGGCGGAGCTGACCAACGACATTCAGCGCTTCTTCCTTGAGAACTCGCGGCTCGGCATTCCGGTGATCTTCCATGAGGAGTGCCTGCACGGGCACGCGGCGCCGGAGGGCACGAGCTTTCCGCAGCCCATTGCGCTGGGCGCCACGTTCAACCCTGAGCTGGTGGAGTCGCTATTCACGATGACGGCTCTTGAAGCGCGTTTGCGCGGCGCGCATCACGCACTAACTCCGGTTGTGGACGTGGCTCGGGAACCGCGCTGGGGACGCGTGGAAGAGACCTACGGTGAGGATCCGTATCTCGTGTCGCGGCTGGGAATCGCCGCGGTCCGCGGATTCCAGGGCGATCGCAATTTCCGCGACAAGCGGCACGTACTGGCCACGCTGAAGCACTTCGTCGGTCACGGACAACCTGAGTCCGGCATGAACTGCGCGCCGGCCAACGTGTCGATGCGCGTGCTGCGGGAGACGTTCCTTTACACCTTTCGCGAGGCACTGCGCGAAGCTGGCGCGGTGACGTTGATGGCCTCCTACAACGAGATCGACGGCGTTCCCTCACATGCCAACAAGTGGCTGCTGCGCGACCTGCTCCGCAAGGAGTGGGGCTTCAAAGGCTTTATTGTCTCGGACTACTATGCGATCTGGGAACTTGGCTACCGGCCGGATACACACGGGCACTTTGTGGCCAGGGACAAGAAGGAGTCGTGCCGGCTGGCAGTGGAGGCGGGCGTGAACATTGAGCTGCCCGATCCGGATTGCTATCTGCATCTGGTGGAACTGGTGAAGAAGGGCGTGCTCAAGGAAAAGCAATTGGATGAGATGGTTGCGCCAATGCTCTTCTGGAAATTTGAGCTTGGCCTGTTTGACGATCCGTATTCCGATCCTGATGAAGCCGCGCGCGTGGTAGGGAGCGATGAACATCGCGGCCAGGCGCTGGATGCTGCGCACCAGGCAATCACGCTGCTCAAGAACGAGAATCAGACTGCGCCGCTCGATCTGAGCAAGATCAAAACTATCGCAGTAATTGGGCCAAATGCAGACCGCAGCCTGCTGGGCGGTTACAGCGGCGTGCCCAAGCATGATGTGAGCGTGCTCGAAGGCATCAAGCAGAAGGTTGGCAAGCGCGCCAAGGTGCTTTACAGCGAAGGCTGCAAAATTACGATTGGCGGCTCGTGGAATCAAGATGAAGTTGTGGCAAGCGATCCCCAAGAAGATCGCAAGGCAATTGCCGAGGCCGTCAAGGTGGCCAAAAAGGCCGACGTCATCGTGCTGGCCATCGGCGGCAACGAGCAGACCTCGCGCGAGGCCTGGAACCTGCAGCACATGGGCGACCGAACGAGTCTCGATTTGATCGGGCGGCAGGAAGAGCTTGTGAAAGCGATGGTCGCACTCGGCAAGCCGGTGATCGTCTTCCTCTTCAACGGAAGGCCGCTTTCAATCAATTATCTGAATGAGAATGTGCCTGTGATTTATGAGTGCTGGTACCTGGGGCAGGAGACGGGGTATGCGATTGCCGACGTGCTGTTCGGCGACTACAACCCCGGAGGCAAGCTGCCGATATCGGTCCCGCGTTCGGCCGGGCATCTGCCGGTGTTCTACAACTACAAGCCCTCGGCGCGCCGCGGCTACTTGTTCGATGATGTGTCGCCGCTCTATGCCTTCGGACATGGGCTCAGCTACACCACGTTTGCGCTTGAAAACGCGCGGCTGGCCAAGACGCGCATTGCAAAGAAGGGTTCGACGCAGGTGCTGGTGGATGTGGTGAATACCGGCAACCGTGCGGGGTCTGAGGTGGTTCAGCTCTACATTCGCGACCTGGTCAGCTCCGTTACACGGCCGGTCAAGGAACTGAAGGGCTTCAAGCGAGTGTGGCTGGAACCGGGCGAGCGCACCACCGTGGCTCTCGATATTACACCCGGGTCGCTGGCCTTCTTCGACGTGAAGATGAAGTACCTGGTTGAGCCAGGCGACTTCCAAATCATGGTAGGCACTTCTTCACGCGACGCCGATCTGACGAAAATGACCCTGCGTGTAACAGACTAGGCAGTGGGAGAATTCGATAGTCATTGCCTTTTGTAACAGGGCACGACTTTAGTTGGGCCAAAACTCCGGGCTTTGGTGAAGGGTACGGGCTTTAGCCCGTACATCAAGCTCGCAAAATCAACTGGGTTTTAACCCCTGAGGGTTACTCTTCCAGGCTCTAAGCGGCAACGCCGAAGAAAGTAGAGGCACATATGCGAGAGAAACTCACGTTTGGAGAGAAATTCGGTTACAGCCTGGGCGATCTGGCAGCCAACTTTATTTTTCAGGCCATGCTCGCACTGCAGTTGGATTTCTACACGCACACGTTTGGCCTGACAGCGGCGCAGGCGGGCACGCTGTTTCTCGTTGTCGGATTGGGCGTAGCCTGCCTCAACCCGGTGATGGGCATGATCGCCGACCGCACCAGCACGCGCTGGGGAAAATTCCGGCCGTGGCTGTTGTGGACCGCCGTACCTTTCGGGATTATCGGCGTCCTCACCTTCACCACCCCGGGAATAAGCCCGGCGGCCAAGATCATTTACGCGTGGACGACATACATTCTGCTGCGCGTGGTTTATACCGTCAACAATGTGCCGTACGCATCACTCACGGCGGTAATGACATCGGATCCCGACGAGCGCACGAGCATCGCGTCGTACCGGCAGATTGCGGCCAACTCCGCCGGGTTCATCGTCGCGAGCCTCGCTATTCCCATGGTGAAATTCTTCGGCCACGGCGACGACGCGCGCGGCTATCAGCTCACCATGGGCCTGCTGTCTCTGCTGAGCGTGATCTTCTTCATCGTTGCGTTTTTCGTTACGAAAGAACGCATCCAGCCCAATCCGCAGCAGAAAACCTCGCTCACTCAGGATCTCGCCGACCTCTTCAAGAATCGTCCCTGGATCATGCTCTTCCTCACTACGCTGTTTTACTTCACGGCGATCGTAGTGCGCGGTAACGTAATGCTGCCCTATTTCCGGTTCGTCGCGCATAATGTGGATTTGTTTGCGTGGTTCAACGGATTCGGGTTGATCGCACTGCTGGTCGGCGTCGCCTGCTCCACGGCCGTTGCCACGCGCATGGGTAAGCGCCAGCTCTTCATCGCGAGCATGACCCTTACGGGCATCTTTAATGTCTTGCTGCTCGTCATTCCCACCAACGCTACGGTCATCATCATTGGGACCGAAGTGCTCCGCCAATTCGCCTATGGTTTGTCCGGGCCAATCATTTGGGCAATGATGGGCGATGTGGCAGACTACGGCGAATGGAAAACCGGCCGCCGCGCAAGCGGCACCGTAACGGCTGCGGTTGTGTTTGCATTATGGGCGGGTCTCGCCCTGGGCGGAGCCATTGCCGGCTGGCTATTCGCGTTTTATGGCTTCGTTTCTGGGTCCGATGTGCAGACGGCACAAGCGCAATCCGGCATTCTGTTGACCGCGAGCGTCTATGCGGGGCTCGCATTCTTTGCAGCAGCAGCGGGCATGATCTTCTATCCAATAAGCCGTGAAATGAACCGTCAGATCGCCGATGAACTCACTGCCAGGCGCCGCAAATTCTCGGCCTCTGAAAATTTGAAGGAAAGCGAACTTTGAAGGTAGCGAGTACGGAGTGAGCAACAGCTTTCAGGCTGCTGAAGTCGGCTTCGAGTATTGGGTTGCATTGCACGCACTTGGTCGAGCGCACAGCGGTGGATTAGATCGCATTGAAGTTCGGCGCTCACCAGCTAACGCCAAGAGTCCGAAAATCCAAGCCTCAAATCCTCTAGACGACAACCTCGTCCGCGGGAACTTCGGGCAACTGCCCCTCAGCAGGAGCTTCCTCGCGACTGTCTCTTTCAAAGAAGTTTCCTCGGGAGCACTTGTTCCGGGGAAGTTCTCTTGGCGGCAACCTTCCTTACGCGTGCCTTCTTGGCAACGACCTTCTCCACCGGAGCTTTCTTAATAGCCGCCCTTTTTACCGGAGCCTTCTTGGCGACCACTTTCGCTGCCGGGGCCTTCTTGATAGTCGCCCTCTTTGCAGGAGCCTCTTTTGCAACCGCCTTCTCTATAGGAGCTTTCTCGGCGACCGATTTTTGAACAGGAGCCTCTTTGATCAGAGCTTTGTTTACGGCCGCTTTCTTCGCGCAACTTTGTCGGTGGCCTGAATAATCGCCTGCCCCACAGCGTCTTCAATCTCTTTTTTGCTGACTCCCTTACCGATTGCCTTCCTGACAGCAGTCTCGATCTTGCTGACAGCCTTTTCGCGCTTGCGCTCATTCTTGATCATGCTGAAGTCCTTCGCTGAACCATCTGCTCTGCAACTCGGGCTATATATCGCGGGCCTGTGCTCTGTGGCGTTTCGCGAAGACCTAGAGTCAATACTTTCGTCGCATGCTTTTGGTATAGACAGGAGAGTAGCGCTTTTAGTGGCCAAATGCAAATCAGGCGGGCGCCGCCACCTCTCGATTTGCAAAACATTGAGAGTGCTTGCGCAGCTTCATCGCGCAGGCGTGGGAAGGCAATGCTGGCTGCTCTGGGGCGCGAGGCACAAAATGCGAAACCGGCCCATAGAGAGCCGGTTCCTTGTAATCAGTGCAACAATCTACTTGAACAGCCGCGGAGCGAAATCATTTAGATCGCGACGCCATGTCTGCCACTCGTGCGCCGTGCCGGGCGACTCATAGTACACGTGCTGGACCTTACCGTCTTCCAGCAGCTTATGGAAGCCTTGGATTCCAGCCCTCATCTGCGCAGGCTCTTCTGTTCCCACGCGATCCAGAGCAGATGAACACGCTTGGCAAACGCGGCGGGGTCAGCCATCGCGCCGTTGTACAACGTCTTCAGATCCGGTGGGGGGCCGCCGCGCATCGACATGCCGCCGGCACCGCTGAATCCGCCGATATATGAGAACGTGTCCAGATGATAGAACGTGACCACGAACGTTTGCATGCCGCCCATCGAAAGACCGGCCATGGCGCGATGATCGCGATCGGGAACGGTGCGGAAAGTCGCGTCGACGAACGGAATCAGCGCCTTGGTTACGTCTTCATCGAATGTGGTCATCATCTGCTGCATGGCTTGCATCATGGCAGGGCTGCCCATACCGCCGCCGGGTTGAGGAGCAGGCTGGCCTGCGCGTCGCGCGTAACCATTTGCCATCACGATAATCATCGGCTCGCGCTCTTGCTGGCAATCAGGTTGTCGAGGATGAAGTTGACTTTGCCCTGCTTGGCCCAGCCGGTCTCGTCTTCACCGCCACCATGCTGCAGGTACAGTACGGGATACCGAAGCGAAGGATTCTTGTCGTAATCGGGCGGCGTATAAACCAACGCGTGACGCCAGCTTCCGGTGACGCTCGAGTTGTACCAGACCTCGCGAATCTGGCCGTGAGGGACATCCTGCGGCAAGTAGTAGGTCGCGCCGGCCTCGGGAACTTCAACTGCGCTGGAATCCTTGCTGCCGCCGTAGAACGAATGGCTGCCCGGATCGCTCACTTGAACGCGTCGATGTCGATCGAGTAGTAATGAAGCCCGGGAGCCTGCGGAGGCGTCGTAACGGTCCAGAACCCGTCAGCCTGCTTCTCCATGTCCATCTTCGGACCGCTCCAAAAATTGACTTTCAGTTGGAAACAGCGACTGGATCTGATCACGCGCACGCAATCGACGTGTGATACTGCGCATCCAGAACGTTGGTGCTGGCGGGCTGGAAGTTGCCTTCCTGCGCGTAACAGAGACTCGCAACCATCAATCCCACAATTCCAACCAGCTTCATTTTCATTTGTTTCACTCCTCGTGATCGTGACCCGTCCCACCGGGCACACTCGTCTCGGCGAGCTAATTCCCGGGTCTTGATAAACCCATGCGAATACTACATCGAGGGAATCGCATTGGGGAAGTTGCATTTTTCCAGCCGTTACATCGATTTATTAGATGTGTTCGGTTCGGCTTGTCGCGCCTCGAACCACCTCTGTATAGTGGAATCGCTTACATAACGGGTGCTGAAGAGAATGAGACGATCAGTTTTTGGAAGTGTCACGGCACGCACACACGGCGTCGTGATCAGTTTCAGAATCATGTGATGCCGTTTTTCAGAAGACTATTCTTTCAGGCGAGCTGCCAGTAAGCACGCATCAGCAGGAGATTAGTCATGATCAATCATTCGCGCCGCAATTTTCTCAAGACCAGTGCCGGTGCCGCCGGTCTGTCGCTCATCGGTCAATCTGCCCTCACCAGGGCTCTATATGCGAGTGCTCCTGAACGCCCCGCTGGAAAGCTGGAGCCATTCCCGCTGAGTTCAGTGCGTCTGACCGCCGGCATCTTCAAGGAGCAGGAGGAGCTGAATTCGCGCTATCTTGACTCGCTCGCCGTCGATCGGCTGCTGCACACGTTCAGGCTGACGTCCGGCATCACTTCAAACGCCACTCCGTTTGGGGGCTGGGAAGATCCGACCTGCGAATTGCGCGGTCACTTTACCGGCGGACACTATCTCTCCGCCGTCGCGCTAGCTTCCGCAGGATCGGGCAACACTGACCTGAAGAACCGCGGTAATGAAATGGTCGCGGGACTGGATGCGTGCCAGAAGAAGAATCCGCAGGGATACCTGAGCGCTTACCCCACTGATCTATTCGAGCGCCTGGTAGACGGCAGACCGGTATGGGCGCCTTTCTACACGTACCACAAGATCATGGCCGGCCTGCTGGATATGTACACGCTGACCGGCAACACCGATGCGCTTCAAGTTGTGGAGGGAATGGCGCGCTGGACGGGCCAGTATTTCCAGGGAATCAGCAACGACCAGCGCCAGCGCATGTTGCGCGTCGAGTACGGCGGCATGAACGAAGTGCTTGTGAACCTGGCTGCCGTAACGAAGAAGGACCGGTATCTGGCCTTAGCTCATCTGTTCGAGCAGCCCAGCTTCCTCGACCCTCTTGCGAGCCGTCGCGACGAGCTGACCGGGCTGCATGCCAACACACACGTTCCCAAGATCATCGGCGCAGCGCGCATGTATGAGGTAACAGGTGATCGCCGCTATCAGCAGATTGCAGAGTACTTCCTTGAAGAAGTGCTTACCGCGCGCAACTACGTCATTGGCAATACGAGCCTGGACGAACACTGGAAGACGCCGGCGGGGCATTTGGAAGGAACGCTCGCATGGACGAATGCCGAGTGCTGCGTGGCCTACAACCTGATGAAGCTCCAGCGCCTGGTGTTCGGCTGGACGGCCAACGCGCGCTGGATGGATGAATACGAGCGCGCCCTGTTCAACTGCAGACTCGGGACGCAGGATGCGCAGGGCCTGAAGCAGTATTTCTTCCCGCTGGCAGCCGGATACTGGCGCGCTTACAACTCGCCCGACGAGTCGTTCTGGTGCTGCACCGGAACCGGCGCCGAAGAGTTCGCCAAGTTTGCCGATACCATCTATTTCCGCCGCGACAGCGATGTGTATGTGAACCAGTTCATCGCATCCACGCTCGACTGGAAAGATGAAGGCTTCGGTATCGAGCAGGTCACGAAGTTCCCTGAAGAACAGGGCACGACGCTCAAAATCAAAACCTCGCGCCCCGGTGTCCGCACGATTCATGTGCGCATTCCGGGCTGGACCACGGAAGATACCGAAATCAAGATCAATGGCCGTCCGCTCGAAGCCATTGCCGATCCGGGATCTTACCTGGCAATCCGGAGAGCATGGAAAGACGGCGACACCATCGGCGTGAGTCTGCCGATGACGTTGCGGCAGGAACCGCTTCTAGGGGACGAGTCCGTCACTGCTGCGCTGTATGGTCCGCTGGTGCTGGCCGCGGATTTGGGAGCAGGTCCGGCAGATGGGCCGATGAAGATCATTCACGGCCGACCCACTACGCCTGGCAAGGCACTGCCCGCGCCGGATCCGCTGCCGAAGGTTGCGGCAGGGCCAGACGTGAAGACGGAACAGTGGGTTCAGACCGACTCGAAATCGGAAATGCGCTTCAGCGTGGCTGGAGAAAGCAAGAAGTATGACGTCATGCCCATGTACCGGATTCGCGATCAACGCTATTCGGTTTATTGGCAAGTGCCCAAAAAGGAAGCCTGATTTCTTTGCGCCGGCTTGTGGTTCCCGCTGAACACGGGCCGGCGCGATCGCACGCCGCATCCAGGATTCTGAGGCAGCGGTGAAACTCCACGTAGCCCTTCGACCGTCTTGATGAATGTCTCCACATAGGCTTTCCTGCAAGAGATAGGTACAGGCATCACGCGATCCGGATCACTTCATGCTGCCAACAAAAGGAGTCCGCTTGAGCTTTGAGATAAGCCTTAAATCCACGATTTCGAAATTTTCTCTTTTTGTGATTGCAGCGGGTCTACTGCTGACTGCCAATCATGGCGCATTTGCGCAGCCGACTCCTACAGCAGCTCGCGGACCGTTTCCAAGCGCGCCGGTAATCCCCAAGGAGCCTCCGTTTGTCGCCACTATCTTCGGCGACAACATGGTTCTGCAGCGTGGCAAGGCCAACACCATCTGGGGCTGGTCCGATCCCGGTGACACGGTTCGCGTCGAAATTGGCGACAAGTCCGCAACCGGCGCCGCAGGTCCCGACCGCCGCTGGCAGGTGAACATTGACCCACCGGCGCCCGGTGGTCCTTACACCGTCAAAATCACCGGCAAGCAGACCGCTGAACTGCACAACGTGCTGGTGGGCGATGTGTGGCTGTGCGGCGGTCAGTCCAATATGGGCTTGTCGCTCCGGGCAGTGAACAACGCTGAGGAAGAGATCAAGGCGGCCAACTACCCGGAGATTCGCTTCTTTGAGGTGTTTGGCCACTCCGCCTACCACCACAATGACCTGATCGGTGGCAACTGGAACGTTGTCTCGCCGGAGACGGCAGCTCGCGTGTCGGCAGTGGCCTACTACTTTGCCCGCAAGGTTCAGCAAGAGGTTCATATTCCCATCGGCCTTGTGGTGGATGCGGTGGGCGGCACGCCTGCGGAGTCATGGACGAGCGCCGATTCACTTCGACCGCTGCACGACTTCGATGTTCCGCTGGCGGAACTGCAACGGCTTGCGACGGAAAATGGTCCCGAGTACGGCAACTACATCATGCACTGGTACGACCGGTACGATATCGGCCTCAAGGGCAACTGGGCTTCGCCCACGCTGGACGATTCCGACTGGAAGCCGGTCACCATTCCCGGCGGATTTGCCGAACTCGGCGTACCCGATACGCCGGCACTCGCCTATTTCCGGAAAGAAATCGACCTGCCCGATCCGCTCCCGCAGGGGCGCGCAATGATGTTCCTTGGTGAGATCGAGCGCATGGATACCGTGTACGTCAACGGAACTTCCGTTGGCGGCAGCTCGTGGGTTGAGAATCCGCGCGTGTACTTCATGCGGCCCGGCGTGCTCAAACCGGGCAAGAACATCATTACGATTCGCGTTTTCAAAACCAAGCCTGACGGTGGTTTCCTCGGCAAACCCGAAGATCTGCACCTTGTCCTCGGCGACCGCTCCAGCATTCCGTTGGCCGGTCAATGGAAGGGCAAGATCAGCGTCGACGCGCGTCCTCCGCAGCCGTTGCCCATCGCGTGGGAGAACTGGCCGGTTATGCCTGCGGTTCTCTATCAAGGCATGCTGGAGCCCACCGCACCGCTCTCGATTGCGGGCGCCATCTGGTACCAGGGCGAGCAAAACTCGCCGCGCGGCTATCAGTACCGCAAGATTCTTCCGGTCATGATTGCCGATTGGCGAAAGCTCTTCGCGCAGGGAGATTTTCCCTTTTATATCGTCGAATTGCCAGCTTTCAAGCACCGCAGCGCGACTCCGGTTGACGGTGACGAGTGGACCGAAACACGGGAATCGCAGGCCATCGTAGCCGCAACCGTTCCCAATTCATGCCTCGCGGTCACCATCGACACAGGCGACCCGGACAACATTCACGCCAAGGAAAAGCTGCCGGTGGGTGAGCGAGTGGCCGCATGCGCATTGGGCAAGTACTACGGCAAGAACGTCGTTTACGCGGGGCCAACTCTCAAGTCCGTTGACCGCCTTCCCGGCTTCATCCGAATTCACTTCAACCACACCGATGGCGGCCTGATGGCAAAAGGTGACAAGCTCGGGGAGTTTTCCGTAGCCGGAGACGACCACAAATGGTACTGGGCCGATGCGCGCATCGACGGCGATACGATTGTGGTTTCATCACCTTCAGTGCCGAATCCCAAGGAAGTCCGGTATGCCTGGCAGTCGAACCCGTTGGCAACGCTCTACAACGGTGCAGGCCTGCCAGCGACGCCATTCCGTACCGATAACTGGCCCGAACTGACGGAGAGCGCAAGACCGTACTGATGAGCCAGAGCTCCGAGGTCACGCAAGTGTTAGTTCAACCACCAACTGTGGGTGCCCCGGGTCTCGTTTTGAGACCCGGGAAAGCACGACGCCGGATGCGGCACGTGCAGGATGTATCCTTTCCTCTAAATGCCGCGTGGGCTCGTCCGATACCACCAAACCGGGAACTTCCATTTCGTTACCTTCAGTTGTTATCGTCGTCTTCCGTATCTCGGCACGGCGACGGCACGCGATCTCTTTGAGCGGTCACTTGAGGCGATGCGTTTCCGCTACGATTTCGTTGTCTGCGGGTATGTCGTCATGCCGGAACACGTTCATCTTCTAGTGAACGAGCCGCCGAAGGTTCTGCTCTCGAAAGCAATTCAAGCTTTGAAGTTGTCTGTCTCAGTTCAAAGCCAACAGCGTCCCTTCTGGCAGGCGCGCTACTATGACTTCAACGTGCATAACGAGAGAAAGCGTGTAGAGAAGTTGCGCTACATGCACCGAAACCCAGTCAAGCGCGGTCTGGTTGAAATGCCTGAAGACTGGCTCTGGTCGAGCTTTCGGCATTACGCGACCGGAGAGGAAGGAAGCGTCGAGATTGAAAGTCAATGGACCGCCTTTCGCCGTGGAAACGAATTCCCGCAACATCTTCGCCACTCTGAAGGGGCCAGTTGATGCTGACAGTTTCCCAGGTCTCAGAAGCGAGACCTGGGGCACCCAAAGATTTGCGGATGGTCAGATATGGGCCACCCGCCCGCTTTCTTGTATTCGGCAGCCGCCATTATGGCTGGCCACTCTCCACCCATTGATGGAGGTTGCGCTCACTCGAATGACTCAAGACGGGGAACCGGAAACTTCGTACAGTAAAGATGTCTCCCGTACTAGTTCATGTTTGCCTTCGGGTGGCGTCCTTGAGTAAGGCGCCACCCATCTTCCTTTTTGGGGCGATTTTTCGCGTGCCTAGCGGCTCAGCACCACGTACCTGCGCCCCGCATACAGCCTGAAACCGGCGCTTTGATCCGCCACAAACTGCAGAGGCGTCGGCCGCTGAAGTCCGGCATCGTTTGAAGACGACGCGGTGAACACATCATGCCCGCCCAGGTCGGTCACAACAAACTTGTCGTTCGCAATGAACCCCACTCCGTAAGCACCAACTGCGAGGCTGTGCCCCCCAATCTTGATAGGAACTTCGGTGATGAAATACGCCTGGTACTTGGCCGCGATTCCGGTCGAGTATCCGCTGGTATCAACCAGGCTTGCCAGTACGTAGAATCCGTCGGCAAACTTGATGCCGCCCGAGTTGCGCTCCTGCGTGGTTGCAACCTGTCCGCGATAGAAGACGCTGGAGGGCAAAAGCTTCTGCATATCTGCAGGCTTCAATACCGTGGCGCTCCCCTGCGCGAACGCACTCATCGACGCAGCCGTCATTGCAACGGTCAGCACGAAACATGCGAAAAACTTCACACCTTGCCTCAATTGCATCTTCACTCCTCCTGTTGCGATTTATCTCAAGAAGTATAACGCTGGCCTCATTGGTCCTGCTTCGCAAAGCGCTTTAATCGGAACGAGCCCACGGTTGGCCATGGGCTCGTAGGAAGAATGTTTCTTGTGGAAGTATGGCTGCGAAGTTACGGGTACCGGGCTAACTCGCCCGTAGGACGAAAGGCCATACCCGAGATGCTCAGGCCAGATGCCAGCAGATCGCGTATCTTTTCCGGATCTGCTCCCACCTTTGCTACAGCATCTTTCAGCATGTGCACCGCCGAAGCAGTCTTTGTTCCCTGCGGAAGCCTGAAGATCCACGGCACGTTTGCTGAGGTTAGTGTCTTGTCGTCGCTAAGAGCCAGCACGGGGACAAAAGCTTTGAGAGCAAGCTGCTCAGCGAGATGACTAGACTTGCGATCGAGCGCCACCACAGCAACCGCATGCTCATCCATTAATGCATGCACAAGTTCGGTCGTAGCCGCACCCCAGTTCTGTTCGCTGTCCACTGCCAGCACAGTCCACTGCCTCCCGGGTTCGCCCTTTGTGCGAAGTTCTGCTGCAATCTCAGCCGACTTCGCAATCTCGCCCGCATGCGGCCCAAAGATGACCACGCGTATCGTACCTGCCGCCGTGCTCGCAATGCGTGGTCCGGCAAAATCAACCGGGTCCTCACCGATGCTTGCGTAAGGCTTTGGCGCGGCAACGGGCTTCCTATCAAACGTCGCCGGCCGGTACGTGATCTCGCCGTCGCGAACCGTGGCGAGATACATCGGCGCCACATTTTTCTGGTTAGGATCAAAGATCATGTGCCCGGTCACGCCGTCGTATCCTTCAATATCGGCCAGCGCATCGTGAATGCGGGCGCGGTTAAGCCCAGCCTTGCAGATAGAGTCAAGCAGCGCATTCATTGCGTCATAAGCGAGCGATGCGAATTGCTCCGGTTTCTCATGGAATCGCACTTCGAAGCGGCGATTAAATTCGAGCCAGCGCGGATCCTTGCTGGAAGGATCGTAAGGAAAAGCTGCTTCGAATCCTTCGGCCGCCGGTCCAGCCTCCCCCAAAAACTCAGGCCCCAGCGTGCGGTAGGAACCGAAGACGCGCTGCTTCATGCCGAGCGCGCGCATCTGTTTCAGGATCCTGGCGGCAGGAATCTCATCTGCCCACAGTACAATGGCATCCGCGCGCGAATCCCGAATGACCTGCAACTCGCGTGAAAAATCCTGATCGCCCGGCAAAAACTTCTGTTCGATCACCACCGGATGGCCCAGACGCCGCGACGCGTCACGGAACTTGGCAACGCCAAAACGCCCGTAGCGATTGTTCACGCGCAATATCGCAACACGCTTCAGGCCAAGCTCTGTGAAGATGCGGCGCGCAATCACGTAGCTCTGAACACGATCATCCTGCAGATCGGTAAAGTACCAGGGAATGTACGTCTCAGGAATCGTGGGATCGGTCGAAGCGGAATTGACGATCGGAATTTCGGCCTTGAGCGCGACGCGGAGCATAATGTGCGTCGACTCTGAACTGATTGATCCGAAGATCGCCCAATCTTCATCGTCGTAGATCATCTTTACGGCTTCATCGGACGACGAACCCCAGATCTGCGGGTCGGTCGGGCGATCGTCTCCATAAACCGCGTTTGCCTGCCAGTTGTCGTAGTCATTGTGGAGCATCAAACGAAACGGCTTTCCGCCATAGCCGCCGCGCGCGTTTGCCTCTTCAAGCGCCAACTGCGCGCCATGAAGCATGCGCAGGCCGAACAACGAATCCGGGTTGTGCTCAATCGGTCCGAAGAAACCGATGCGCACCTCGGTCAGATTCTTCGGCTCCGGTAACTCTCGTCCCGCTCCCATGTAAATATTGGGATTTGTGTAATTCAGATCGTAGGGCGTGGCGAATTTCGAATAGGGCCGCAGATCATCCGGCTCGTTGGCATACGGCTTTACGGTGCGGTCCCGCGGCGGGCCAGGCGGATGTGCCCCGCACTCGCACACGCCTTTGCCCGTGATGGAGTGAGCGGGTTTGGGCGCGGCTTGTCCAGCGGCGCGCAATGCGCAGCCCGCAGCAATCCAGCAAGCAGTAACCAGCAAGAGTCTGATCCGCATAGCTGCTACTCCTTGTTTGCTGTCTTCTCTGTGCGGAACATGGCGATGGCTTCAATCTCAATCAGCAACTCCGGCCTGCACAGAATCGCCTGGATCCCGGTGGATGCAGGCAGCGGATCAAGCCCCTGTTCCTGGTAAAACGCGGTGCGCTCTTCATTGAACGCCTCGTAGTCGCGCTCGATGTCGCGCAGGTAGCACGTTGTGCGGACGATGTCTTTCCAGGTGCAGCCTTCGCTCTCAAGCAGCCCGGTGATGTTCACCAGTGTCCGCCGCATCTGGGCGCGGAAGTCACCGACGTGAACACTCACGCCATGTTCGTCGATTGATGCTGTGCCCGAAATCAGCAGAATGGTGATGCCGTTCAGGTCGATCCGCATTCCGCGCGAAAACGAACTCGGCTTGGCGTATGCGAAAGCCTCGTTCAGTATTGAGTGGTTGGTAACAGCGCGTTTCTTGATGGGTGCGTGTGCGATGGTGTCCAAAATCTCTGCAAATGCGCTCATTGTAATGACTCCTTTCGTTGCTTAACTTCTTAACGTTGACGAATTCCGTGGCTAAGTCCCTTGGCGGTTGCGACCCAAATGTCGTCGCCCTGGAAATCGATTCCGAGTATGTAATTGTGTGCCGGCGCTGTGGTTACTGCCACGCGTGACACGCGGCCTTGCGCGTCGCGTACAGTCATTTCAGGCATGCCATCCGTAAGAGCCGGGCGGTACACGGCCCAATTAGTGCCGTCGAAGTATGCCAACCCTTTGTCCGTGCAGAACCAGGCGCGATCCGCATCCACACCCTTCACAAAGTTGGTGAAATTCGATGGCAGTCCGCTGTCCTTAGTAAGAAAATTGTGCCAGTAGCGGCCATCGTACCGGCTGTTTCCAAAGTATGTCGAGGCCCACAGGATGTTGTCCACATAGCTGACAGACGAGACGATCTCGTGGATCAGTCCCTGGTCCTTAAAGAGCACCATCTCAGGCTCGCCATCGGGATCTTCGTATTTATCCCAGCGACCGGTGGCTTGGGTGTACTCGAGTACGCCGCTGCCCCACACACCGAAGTAAACTTTCGTCGGAGTCGCGGAAACTCCGTAGACCCAGATTTCAATCATGGGTGTGTTGCGCTCGTTGTAGAGCGACCATTGGCCAGTGCGCAGATCGAGACGGCACGCGCCGGCGGCCGTGGCAACCCACACGTTTTCGCCTTCAACGGATACGCCGTAGACTACGTCGTTACTCAAACCGGAATTCAGCTGGGTGTAGGTGTCGATACGGCCTGCAGAGATCCGGCTTAGGCCGCCCATGGTTCCTGCCCACACATCGCCGGTGCGCTTATCGAGCGCCAGTGACAGCACGGCGCGATGAGCCAAGCCGTCTTTGGTCGTGAATGTTTTCCACACGTGATTTTCGTAGACCGCCAAACCGTTCTCAGTTCCCGCCCAGATGCGATCGCCGTCCACCAGCACACTGTAGACGTGGTTGTCAGGCAGACCGTTCGCCGTGGTGAAGTTCTCGAAGCGGAAGATCGGCATCTTCAATTGCGATACCTTCTGCTTCGCGGCCGGCGCGGCATGTGCCTTTGTCGCGATGGCCGGTGTTGCGGCTTTTTGTGCGAGGGCACAAGCCGGCAGCGACATCGTGCATGCGGCGGCCAGCAGCGCAATCAAGCAAACTGATTTCCTATGGCCTTTCATCATCGCGTCCTCAGGTATTCGATCAGATCGTTCAATTCGTCCTTCGTCAAGTCGTTGGTGCGGCCATGCTTGTCGTCAGGGTTGTAGATGGTCCAAATCTCTTCCATCGTACGCGCCGATCCGTCATGCAAATACGGCCCTGTCATCGCAACGTTTGCCAACTGCGGCGTGTCGAACACACCCGATTGGTCGGTCGCCTTCTTTGTGCCGACATCAAACGACTTCTGGTCTGTGCCCTTCGGCCCGCTGTGGCAATATGAGCATCGATTTTCCAGCGGTATCGGTTTGTTGAAACGGTCGACCGAGCGCTCGAAAATGCCCTTGCCGCGTTCCTGCGTCGGGGTCAGCTCATTGCCGGGCATGCGCCAGCGATTTGGCCGGAGTCGCATGGTGCGTATATAGGCAGTCAGATCGGAGAGCGTGAGATCGACGTAGTTCTCTGAGCGCCAGAAATATTTCTCCGTGCGCGGTCCGCACTCGGTAGGAATATTTGGGTTGCCGCCGTTCCACTTGAAAGGCTCGGTTCCGCGCAAGTCTTCGAGCAGCCGGTTGTCGACAATGTCAATGCCGAAACCATCCGGCTCCAGGTCCCAGGTGAGCCCATCAAACGTGGAATCGATGTGGCAGCTTGAGCAACTGATCTGGCCCTGGAACGAGTAGCGCGCCGAGTAGAAAGTCTGTTCGCCGCGGCGTAACACGTTCACAGGTTCCTTTCCGTTCAACGCGACGGTCGAAGCAACTTTCAGGGTGCGTGTGTCGATCACGGTAATCGTGTCATCGAGGCGGTTGGCCACCAGAAGTCTGCGTCCATCAGAGCTCAAGACGAGTCCGCGCGGATTAAGTCCAACCGGAATGCGGGCAATCACGTAGTTCGAACTGGCCGACAAATCGGATGCGTAGGAACCTGAAGCAGGTCGCGGACGCGCATTCACAAAGCTCAACAGGCGAGGTATGTCGATGGCCAGCACCGCTTCAGAACCGCCCGCAGTGACGTACATGCGCGATGAATCGGGCGAGATGGCAATGTCAAAAGGCTGCGATGCATAGCGATCAAGTTCGTCGAGCGGCACTTCGATTAGCTTACCGACTGCAGGCCCAAACAGCGTGATGGTGTAGGCGAACGCTCCGCCATGCTCCAGGTGCGCCAACGGTACAAGGTTTTTCGGGTGATACTCGACAACAACGCCTAGCCGGCCGTCGTGCGAAAACGCCAGGTGAAAGACGCCGGCGATCGAGTGCAGCGGAATGCGATCGGTCACCGTTGCGCGCTTTGTGTCAATTACTGTGATCTCCGATTCGGGCGGAGTACGGTTTTCAAGGCCGGTGCGGCGAGGCGAGGGATTCGGATAGATGTGCGTGCCGTAAATCTTGCCGCCATCGGGCGAGAGCGTAAGGTAGCTTGTACCGCGCCCGCCGGCGAGACGTTTTTCTTCTTCGCCGGTCTGCGCATTCAAAACCGCGACGTCATCTGAAACCCGATTGGCCACGAAGAGATGCGTGGCAGTCTGGTCCGCAACAACACCCGAGGGCTCCGAGCCGACATGCCACGTAGCGACGACGGTCAGGCCCGCGGTGTCGATCACCGAGAGGGTGTCGTCCCACGAGTTCGTGACATACAGCCGGTCGCCCTTCGACGAAAGCGACATGCCGCGAGGTACGCCGCCGACCGCGATGTTCTTGATCAACGCGAAAGTTGCGGCATCCAGAACGCGAACTTCCTCGCTTTGCTGGCACAGTACGTAGAGCTTTGAACCGTCCGGTGAGAACAGCAGTTCAAGCGGTGACGCGTAGTTTACAAACTCCTCAGTTGAGGAATGTCTTTCAGCCTGCGCCGGACGAATCATCATGGGCAGCGCAACACCAAGCAATAGCGCGCTGCTACCGGCCAATGCGGCCGCAAGGATGCGCCGCCGGCCGTAATTAGGGAGAAGCACGATCACTTCGGCTCCTCCACAGTGATCACTTGATCGAGAGCGGGCTTCTCAACGATTTGCTCGCGTCCGTCGGGCCAACGGATCGTGATCTTATCGATGGCATTCACCGTGCCAAGTCCGAAATGCACGCGGGCGTCGTCCTGGGAGAGATAGCCGGTTCCGGCGACGCGCTCCGCCGTCCAGCGCTTGCTGCCGGCCACTACTTCCAAACGAGCACCGATGCCGTCGCGATTGCTTTTTGAGCCGATGAGTTTGACGGCAATCCAGTGGCCTGTATCGGCAGAAACGTTGTGCAGTAGAGTACCGGGCGCGCCGAGGTTTACAAGGTACGCATCGATCTTGCCGTCGTTGTCGTAATCGGCAAAGCAAGCGCCGCGCGCTACTGTGCGCACGCTCAGCACGCTGCCTGCTTGTTCAGAAATATCTTCAAACTTGCCGTTGCCGAGCCCGCGGAAAAGCGTGTGTTCTTGCGGAATGAGGTGAATCAATCCGCCGTGAAAGATCAGGATGTCGGACTGCCCGTCGTTGTCGAAATCGTAGACACCCGTTCCCCAACTCACGTACTGCGCATTCGCCTGCGAGATCCCGTTGGCTGCGCCCACATCTTCAAAGCCCTGGCTACCGGCGTTGCGCAGGAATCGATTGTAGTGTCCGTCCGTTACCCAGAGATCGAGAACACCGCGACCTTCGAAATCGGTAAAGACCGGACCCATAGATGAAGTGGCTTCGCCGTTCTGGCCGAAGGCCGTGCCGGTGTCGTTAGCGACCTCTTCGAATGTCCCATCGTGCTTGTTGTGGAACAGAAAATTCTCAGTGCGATCGTTGGCAACGTAGATATCGTCCCAGCCGTCATTGTCGTAGTCCGCGGCAGTTACGCCCATGGTGCGGCCGACAAAGGCGCTGATCCCAGACTTCTCTGACACGTCGGTGAATGTTCCATTGCAGTTGTTGTGGAACAGCAGGTTGGTTTCGCCGGCGTAATCGAGCGGACCCGGATAGTTATCCGCCGCGTAGTAATTCCGGTACTTTGGGTCGAACTTAACGTAGCGCCCAACAAAAAGATCGGTGCAGCCGTCCTTGTCGTAATCGAGCCACGTTGAACTAATCGACCAGCCATTTACCTTTATGCCGGCTTTTGCGGTCACATCGCTGAAGTGTCCGTTGCCGTCGTTGTGGTAGAGGACGACTTTGCCATAGCCAGTTACCAGCAAATCCTGAAAGCCATCGTTATCATAATCTGCCGCCGTTACCGCGACTGCGTACATGTCAGGGTTGAGCCCTGCCTGCTCAGTTACATCGGTAAAATGTCCGTTGCCGTCGTTGCGATACAGATGATTATGAGGTAGCGGACTGGGCTTTTCCTTGAGCGGATACGGATGCATCGAATCGTCAAGCGGCCGGCCATTAACGACGTAGAGAGAAGGAAGCCCCGAATTGTTGTAATCGATCCAGATGCAGCCTGCGCCAGTACCTTCAAGCAGCGAGCCAAGTTGCCGCGAACCAAAGCTGTGCGTAAAGCGGATGCCCGCCTTATCGCTTGCGTCTTCGAAGCGAATCTTTCCTGAAGGAGTTGCGGGAGTAGCGGCAGGTGCCGCTTGATTGCCGACTGCGGGCGCAGCGTGTGATGCAGTCTGCGCGGCAAGGGTGCAGGCAGTTGAGACGACGCCAAATAGAACGAAGGATCGAACGGTCATGTCAATGACCTCCCTGTGCGGGACTCAGGATTTTTTTCAAATCAGTCAGGTCGGTTGGCTCGGTCGAACGCATCAGCACGGCGGGCACGCGGTTTTCCGATCCACGTTCCGGCCCCGCGTGACAACCTGTGCAATAGCGCTGTTCTCCGCCGCGAGCCCAGAACCAGCCTCGTTCCTTGCGGAGGACTGTTCCGTTTTTGCCCAGCAGAGAAAACCGAATCGGCTTGTCACCCGGCACGCGCACATAGAACGAGCCATCCTGCTCCACCGATGCTTTGCCGAGAGCGACGGCGTGGCCGTTCGCGTCCTGCACTTCCACTCGCACCTCCGTCGGTGTTTCACGCAATGCGCCGTCGCGAGAGATGCGTGCATCCAGTGCGAGCAAATTTGCGTAGCTCCACGGATGGAGTCCTGAGGGATGCCGATTGGGCCGCCTACGAGCGGCCTTCATAATCGGATCAACCAAATCCGCGCCCGTCACAGTCAGCACGGGCGAGAGCTTTGCGGCCTGGGCGCGCGAATCTGGGTTCCAGAGAGTGATTGCGTAGTGTGCCTGGCCGGCTTGGCGCGTGCTTAGGAGCCAAGCACCCGCGTCAGTCTCGGCAACCGAGCCTGCGTATTGCGCTGCCGGCGCAAACACCTGAGCTTCATGAGCAAGCGGCGAACTGAATCTGCCGAGCGCCGCACCGTGAGTAAACACCACATCGCCGGACGCCAGCTGGCGTGCGCCCCAACGTCCGCGGCCATGATCGCAGCGATACGACTCCACGCCGGAGCCATCGGCATATACGAGATAAATCTCCGGGGTCGCTGCGGAGCCAAAAGGAAAGCTGGCTTCAAACAGAATGCGGCCGTCACGCAGAACGCCGGTCGGGAATGCACTGCCGCGGAAATACGTCAGCGGCGTAATGCCCGGGCCGGCCGTGGGATTCAACGGCGCAGGTTCCTGCCTGCGTGCATCTTCGGTCGAATCCAGTTCGAATCCGTTGGCTGTCCGTTGCGCCCACACCAGTCGTCCGCCCGGCAAGTAGAGCGGGCGCACTGCATCTGTCTTTGTGGCGACGACACTGCGCACCTTGCGATCTTCGAGATTCACTTCCCATATTTGCCACGGATCGCCAGCGTTCTTTTTGCCGGCGAACATCACCCACTTGCCATCGAACGAGACATCAGCATCGGCTGAGGCGGCAAAGTCCAGCGCCAGCGGCTCAGCTTTGCCCTGATGCACCAGCAACAACCGAGCACCGTCAGGGAAGCGCTCTTCGCCGCGCAGCTCGGCAAGCTGCTTGTACATGGGAGCAGCCGTCACAATGAAGTCGGAATTTAGACCGGTCTCGGCCTGTTGCGCGGGGCCGCATGCGGGAACCAGTGCCGCCAATGTCAATGCGGTTATCAATGCGCGGGTTATCGATTTCACCCAACCGCCTCCATCGCCTGCAAGGCGGCGGATCCAACACCATCCAGACACTTTTTGCGCAGCGCGATCCACGGTTCGAGGTTAGACATCATCGCGTCGAACGATGCAAAGTCCAGCGACTGCTCGCCATCGCTCATGGCATTGTCCGGATCGGGATGCACTTCAACGAGCAGCCCATCGGCCCCGGCGGCGATTCCGATGCGAGCAAGCAGTGGCACCAAATCGCGATGCCCCGAGGCATGACTGGGATCGGCAATCACCGGCAGATGCGTGATCTGTTTAAGCAGCGCGATTCCAGCAGCATCAAACGTGTTCCGCAGGGTCGTATCGAACGTGCGAATACCGCGCTCGCAAAGGATGACATTCCTGTTTCCGTTTTGCAGAATGAACTGCGCCGAACACAGGAGATCAGCAATCGTCGCAACCAGCCCGCGCTTCAACAGGATTGGCCGGCCTGATAGCGCAGCCGCTTCAAGCAGCGTGTAGTTCTCCATACTGCGAGAGCCGATCTGCAGGATGTCGGCATACTCGGCAACCAGCGGCACATCGCATTCCGACATAACCTCGGTCACGATTGCCAAACCGGTCTCTTTCCGCGCACGCGCCAAAATGCGCAGAGCCTCGCGGCCGAGTCCTTGAAATGAATAGGGAGAACTGCGGGGCTTGAATGCGCCTCCGCGAAGAATGCGCGCGCCTGCCCGGCGCACGCGATGCGCAGTGGCCATCAACTGAAATTCGTTTTCAACGGCGCACGGTCCCGCAATGGTGACAAAATCATCGTCGCCGCCAATCGTGAGATTGCGGCCAATCGTGAGATCGAGGACCGGGACGACTGTACTCCGCCGCTGCTCGCTGATCAGAACATCCGGCGTGTCGGCAAATCGCTCTTGCCAACTTTTGCGCACCTTTCGCGCTCCATTCTGGGGAAGCGCCAGTGTAGCGTGAACGCGGGTTCAGCGCCTCAATCGAAAGGTGGAGAGTGTCCGCAACCTACAGTGACTAAGAGGATTACGGTTTGGCGGCTGGGTTCCTGGGCGTCGCTAAGTCGTCGTTTGGAGTGGTTGGCAGAAGTTGAAAGTCAAAGTGATGTACGCCTACGGGCGCACCTGAGTCGAAACGGTCATTCCATTCCAGCTGATAGCTCAGCGCGGCCTTGTCCTCAGGGAAGCTCTCTGACGGCGGATACGGATAGCTAGTCATGGAGTGGAAGGGCAGTTGCGCGACGGTGAACGGCAACGCATCCCACCAGTCCATGTCCTTTTCGTAGCCGCTCGCGTAGAAGAAGTAATCGCGCTTCCAGTTTGCCGGCAACGGCGGCAAACCTGCCGTGTCGAACTGTGCCGCAATCTCTTCGCCGCTTCCGAAGATGACGAACCGGTCGTCGCTTGTCTGCACAAGAGGAGTCACGTCGCCCAGGTGCGTATAGTTTCCGCGCTCATGCTGGAATGGCCCGGTCAGGCTAACTACGTCGTAGTCGTAATCCAGATCGCCGGGGCTTGGCAGATCGATCTCCTTCGGGAAACCACGGAAGTGCAATGCCGCTGCGGAGAGCGGCATTTCGGTAGTACGTGCTTCAGCGCCCTCGCTCTGGTCGATCAGCACCTGGTCCCAGTAGATCTGCAGGTTGGTCATCAACCGGACACGCCGCGTGCCCGCAGGAAGTTTCCCCGACAAATCGACAACAATGGTCCGCTCCAAACCCGCCGGGAATCCCGCGTCATCAAGTACGCGTTGCCACGTTCCGTCCGGCAACTCGGCTTCAACGTAAGGAGAAATCGGCTTCAGGCCACCTTGCCACGCTCCGTAGAGCGAGGTGGCGCTGAAGTAGTTAATGTAGCCGGTCAACAGCAGTCGAAGCGGGGCGCCGGGTTTCAGCTTTCCCAAGTCGAGCGTGAGGGGGTGTACGTTTGCAAAGCCATCGTAGGAGATCGGCTTGAACCCACTCGCAAACTGATGATCCTGACGGCTCAGGATGTCCAGCACGTCCTGTCCGTTGCCATCCCATGCTCCAACCGGCAGACGCACATCCGCACTGGCCACCACTTTGCCCGAGGCAAAAGGAGGTTCGTCGAGGAATCGCTCATCAGGATTCACGACTACGTTCTGCGGATGATCGACCGCCACCAACCGAAGCTGGTCGATGTAGTTCACCTCTTCCATCGGTTCCATGAAGCGAAGGCTCAGCTTGCCGTTCACAGGGGCGAAATCCTCGCCATCTACCTTGATCCATTCTTCAGGCCGGGGAATGTTGCGACGGGTGGGAGTGAACCAGTGTCCCACTACGGCCGCGCCAATTACGTCGTTCACAAACTTGTAGTGGTGGCCGTCCCATGTAAACAGCGCCGGGCACGAACTCCCGCGCCGGTCGGCTTCCTTCATCGCAATCACGGGACCTTGCGGTAGATCGATTTCATCTTGCAACACGCCGGTCGGCCACAGGATTCGCAGCAGATCAATGCGCTCCGCACTCCCCAGCCCCACCAGGATTTGCGGCGCAGCCTGTGTTTGATAGCCGGAAGCACCGGGCAGTTCCCACTTTTGCCACAAGCCGTTGGCAAAAACTTCAACCTTCACGCCGAGTGCGGTCTTGTTATCCGCAAAGCCGGTTAGATCCAGGCGGACGAAGTGATTCTTGTTTGCGCCATCATTGCGCAGCAGCACAGGCGGCGCATTCAACTGCGTCACGATCAGGTCCGGTGCGCCGTCGCCGTCCACATCGGCCGCTATCAATCCACGTGGTTGCTGCAAGCGAAAGTTGTCCAGACCGAGCGCGCGGCTCACGTCTACAAATTTACCGTTGCCCTGATTCCTGAAGACCCGCACCTGCGCGCCGCCGGGGACTTCAACAATCGCGGCCAGATCGATCCATCCATCATTGTCGATGTCGATCGGTGTTACACCCCACCCGCGGAGAGCACCACGCAGTGGAAGCTCCACCCTTTCGAATCTTCTGCTCACATGATCGGCGCCCACAACGTTGCGCCACAGTGTCAGGCCCGGAGCGCCGGCGTGCGTAATCGCAATATCCATCCAGCCGTCTTTGTTGTAGTCGAGTACCGCGATGCCGGTTGTCGCGGGGAGCGAAGCATTTTGATAGACCGGCTGAACGGGATACTTGCCTTCGCGCGGATTCACATAAATCTGCGGAGCACTGCTGTCGCCTGTAATTGCGAGATCCACAGCGCGATCGTTGTTGAAGTCGGTGAGAATCCCAGCGACGGTATTTCCGCTTCCACCCAGACCTGTGGATTCGGTCTGCTCCGTGAAGGTTCCATCACCGTTGTTCCGCCACAGTACATTCGCAGCATCGCCGGGTTTCAATGGTGATCCTGTGATCAGAATATCCAGATCGCTGTCGTGGTCGTAGTCAACGAACGTGATGCCTTTGGGATGGTTGCGCGACACGAGACCCGATTGCGCCGTCACGTTGCTGAACTTCCCGTGTCCGAGATTGCGGAAGATCAACACGCCGTCATCCATCGCAACAGCCAGGTCATTCAATCCATCCGCATCAATGTCGCCTACGGTGCAGGCAACCGCGTGACCGCTCGCCTTCAGTCCTGCGTTTGCCGCGTCAAATTCTGCAAAGCTTCCATCACTCTGCCGGTGCAGAACGCTGATTGCCTGTGTACCATCCTGCATCAGCACCAGGTCCATTTGACCGGTGCCAGTGACGTCGACCATGCAGGCGCCGCCCGTCGGTTTTCCGCCGCTTGTTGCCGGAAAGGGCCGGACCCTCAAGTGCACGGGGATCATTGTTGCGTTGATCGCTTCGGGTTCTTCAACGGCCGTCACGGTCGAATAGTGCCCCTGCTCGCCGTATCCTTGGCCGATGGCAGAAGAGATTTTGGTGCTGGTCAAATGTTGAAAGCGCTGAAAGTGCTGTCGCGCTTGCGGAGTGTGGCCTGTGCGCTGCAGCGTGCGCGCCAGCACAAATTCCGAAGAGGCATGCAGCGGATCCGCCTTGAGCGCCTGCTCGAGAATCGCAGTGGCCTGATCGAACTGCTTCAGCTCTTGATAGCAGAGGCCCTCAAAATAATAGGAGTCGGCGTCTCGCGGATCGAGCTTAACCACCTGCTTGAAGCTGGCCAGCGCTGCTTCCGTTTCGTTTCCGCCGTGTTGCACAAGCCCGAGGTTGTACCATGCCTGCGCATTGTTCGGATCGATAGCGATTGCTTGTCTCAGCAGTTGCTTGCTCTCATCCAGACGCTGCAGCGCCATCAGGGCAATGGCTTCATTGACCGCCGCTTGCGCGAACCTGGAGTCCTTCTTGAACGCTGCGGCAAAGGAGTCAAGAGCTTTCTGCGTCGACTGCTGGCCCATCTGCGCCACACCGCGATTGTTCAGCCGCACCGCTTCCCGATCAAACCGCTTCACTTGCTGGGCCATTGCTGTGTATGACAACAGAAACACCACAACCAGCGAGAAGGTCTTACGTGTCGTCAAAGTGCCCATCGGCGCAGCTCCCCAGCCCCAGTTTGAACTTCACCAGTGTACGTGAATCTCAAACTGATTCTATTGCACTGCAATTGGGCTTGTTTGGCGTGGAGCGCTTCGACGAAAGCCGACAACGCTATTTCTGGGGCTTGGCCGTGCAGGAACGAAGATAAGCGATCAAGTCGTTGAGTTCCTTCGGTTTGAGTATTTCACCAAACGGAGGCATTCCTTTGCCTCCGTCTACGATCTGTTTGCGCATGGCGGCCGGCATAACGGTCCGTCCCACGCCGGAAAGATTCGGTCCCTTGTTTCCGCCGACGTTGCCAATCGTGTGACAGTGCATACACCCGGTGGCATTGAAGATCTCAGAGCCGTGCTCGCGCTGTTTGCGTGCAGAAGCATGTGCCGCGGAACCCGCGGCAATCAATGTAAAAAATAGCAACCACCCAGAGAGAGACTTCTTCATCGCCCTGCTTTACCACCCGTCCCCAGGTTATCAACTGCAGACTGTTTGTGAATGTGCCAGACCACGCTCTCTGCCGTCACGTCAGGATGTTTGCGGAGAAACTCAAGTGCGTACGTGGCGGCAGTGGGATCATCCTTTTGATCGGAGAAATAGGCCGCCTCGTGCGCCGCCTTGTCCTTCATTCCGAGCCTTCGATACACGATGGAGAGAATGTAGTGCGCCGAAAGATCGTCAGGATCGATCGACTGCACAATCTCGTACTCGGACTTCGCCGCCTCATATTGTTGCTGCTGGTAGAAGGAGAAGCCGAGTTCGCGGTGCGCATCGCGAGAGTTCGGGAACTGCGCAACCACCTCGCGCAGATCGCTGACAGCCGCGCTCAGCTTGCCCTGAATGCGATCGACCAGCGCCAGGTAGTAGAGCGCACGCGCATTCTTCGGAGCGAGTTCCAGTGATTTGTCCAGACTCGTGCGCGCCGCTCCGTAACGCTGCCACGAGAAGTTCGCAATCGCGATGTTTGTAAACGCGTCCGCATAATCGGGGCGCAGTTTGGCCACGTGTTCAAACGCACGAACGCTGTCGGCGTATTGCTGCGCATCAAGCAGTCCGATGCCGTAATTGTTCCATCGCATCCACTCCGGATTGTCATCGTCACCGGGTGACACAACCCCGTTTTCGCCAAGCTTCAGAGTGCGCGTGCGCGAAGCCATCTCCACCACCGGCATGTCATAGTGCTTGCCAAACACAAAGTTGATGAACTTCTGATTGAACCGGCGGTAGTTTACTTTCGCCGTCATGCCGATGGGCCCGGTAATGTCCCTTGGAACCTTGAACTCATAACGCACAACCTGCGAGCGCCCGGAGTTGATCGTGTTGTTGTACGCCTGGATGCGCGTATCCCAAACCTGGTGAAGATCGTTCAGCTTGTTGTCCACGCTGATCAGCCGATTGGTAAAGCTGTGTGCACTCGGATCAAGCGTGCCATCCGGCGCAAGCCCGCCGGAGTGCATCAGCACGCGCCCGGTTGCATCCCTGGCTTCGAACTCCACCCAGCTTTCGTAAAAATCGCGCTGTTCCGGTACCAGAGAATGACCAATGCCCTTGTTCTGAATGACCACCGAAACGGTAAGAGCGTCTCCCGGCTCAACGGTGAAAGATGCATTGCCGAGCGGAGCAACGATCGCATGCCCGTTGCGCTCAATGCCGAAGATGTCTACGTTCAGCACTTTGTTGCGCAGGAACGCAATGGTCTTTTCCAGTTGCTGATCGTAGCCGTAGTATTTCGCCATCAGCGTATTGGCGCCCACCCAACGATGCGTGGCAATTTTGCCCGGCTCTGAACCGTAATCTCGCGTCGTTATTGGTTCGAGCTCCATATGGCAGTCCTGGCATTTCGATACCTTGTCCTTCACGTAGAACGGAAGCGGCGACTGCTTAGAGAACGAGGCCTGCTGCCACTCGTCGTATACCGCGAAGGCGCGCTGCCATTTGTAGTGATTCAATTCGCGCGGCAACGCTGCTTTATGGCAGGCGGCGCAAAATTCGCTGGTGCGATAAAAGTCCTTCATCACCGCCTGAGCATGGCGGTCGAGATGAGCCAGAATATCCTTGTCTGCCACGGGTCCGTAGATCGGCTTGCCGTCCGCATCCACCAGCACGGCAGGTACGCCCATCACATAGCTGCCCGTTCCCCGCGTATTCACCTTTTGAATGGCATGGCAAGTCGAACACGTCACGCCATCATCATCGAACGTGCGTTTGATCGGTGAGCCCTTGGTCAATGCTCCCGATGTTAGTGCGATGGGATTGTGGCAACCTTCGCAGTGGCGCGTGTACTCAATCCCGCGCTCATCGATGAGCAGGTTGACGTTCTTGATGTACCACGGATTGCGGAATGCGTTGGCGTGTGCGGTCTGGCGCCACTCGGCGTAAACCTGCTGGTGGCAATGGCCGCAATACTCAGCGGTTGGAAAGCTTTTCGGATCGATGAAGTCGCCGGTATCTGTGGTCGCATTCGACGGCAAAAACGGCTTGTCCTGCGCAAACGGCATGTTGTAATGCGCGGCAACGTTCTGCGAATAAGCGCTGCGCTGCGCGGCTGCGTCCTCTGCAGCTTTTGCCGGCTGCGTTTCAGTGACTGACAAAACGCATACCGCTGCCTCGGCCAGCAGAGCCAGGCCAAGCAGACAGACAATCCTCAAGGGCGAACGGCGGGGAAGCATCGCGTTCATCATTGTAGTCACATTAAGCAGCTGCAGGCACCCGGTCTTTAGGTGCGGAAAAATCTCAATCGAAAGTTGTAGAGCCGGCTTTCGTTCGCATCAATTGATTGTTCATTGTGCGGATCATTGTGCGGGCGGCTTTCCTGTTCCCTCGGTAATCGACACAATGCGATCGATCCCCGGAACCGAAAAGTGCTCCACCTTGCCGCTGGGCCAATGAACTTCGATGTCTTCCACCTTGGTTGCCGGTCCCAGACCGAAGTGCAGCCGCGGGTCGCTGGTGGAAGCGTAGCTACCGCCGCTCAGCACGTCCTCACGATGCTTCATTCCATTTGCTGTCACATAGACTGTGGCACCAACGGCATCGCGCGGGCTCTTTGGTCCGCCTGTCAACTTCAGTTCCAGCCAGTGGTTCGTATCCGGCGAGACGTCGCGCAGCAGCACAGGATGGCCGTCCATCACATTGATCACGACGTCGATCTTGCCGTCGTTGAACAGATCGCCCGCAGCCATGCCGCGCCCTGAAATCACATCAGCAAGGCCGGAGCCTTCCACCGCCGGCATCGCTTCAAACTTCTTGCCGCCCAGGTTGTGGAAGAGCAGCGGACGCTGTGCCCAGCTTGTGCCCCACGGATGCTGATCCGCCTGCGGATACACGTGGCCGTCCGACATGATGAGGTCCTTCCATCCATCGTTGTCGTAGTCGAGGAAGGCATCGCCCCAGCCGAGGAAGGGAACGGTAATTTCAGCAATGCCAAGCTGATAGCTGATATCGGTCATGTTGGCATCGCCCTCGTTGCGGTAGAGGGGCTTGTAATCGTCAGAGAAGGTCGTGTTGAAGATGTCCATCTTGCCATTGTTGGCAAAATCACCCGCGGCGATTCCCATCGTTGCCGTCTCGTGGCCGCCCTCGTTCAAGGCGTAGCCTGACGCATAGCTCACGTCTTCGAACGTGCCATCGCCCTTGTTCAGGTAGAGGTAGTTCGGGGTTGAGTCGTCGCCCACCAGCAGATCCGGTTTACCGTCGTTGTTGATGTCGATAAAGAGCGAAGTCAGACCGTAGTATCCCGGTGCATCGGCCACGCCTGCCTTCTCGCTCACGTCGGTAAACGTTCCGTCGCCGTTGTTGTGGAACAGATGATCAGGCTCGCCCTTCAATCCGCGCGGGCCGCAATTCACCTGCACGCCGCGGAATACGCAGAACTGATCCGGCACATCGCCTTCGCCACCGGACGGCAGATTGTTGCGGTCGAAGTGTACGTACCCCGGCACAAAAAGATCGAGCCGCCCGTCGCCGTCGTAATCGCCCCACGTTGCTCCGGCAGACCAGTTGCCAAGCTGCACGCCCGCCTTTTCGGCAACGTCGGTAAACGTTCCGTCATGATTGTTGTGGTACAGCCGGTTCTTGCCCCAGTTGGACACGAATATGTCAGGCCAGCCGTCGTTGTCGAAGTCCGCGACGGCCGCGCCAATCCCCCAGCGGTCGTTGGTAACGCCGGCTTTGGTTGCCACGTCTGTGAAGGTGCCGTCGTGGTTGTTGTGGAAAAGCGCGGCGTGCGGAGGTGTCTCTTTGCCGTCGAGGGCATTGAAGGTGGAACCGTTGACAACGTAGATATCGAGCCAGCCGTCGTTGTCGTAATCGAGCAGCCCGACGCCCGAGCCGTTGGTTTCAACGATGTACTTCTTCTCCGGAGTGCCCATCTTGTGGGTCCACTTGGTCAGGCCGGCATTTTCACTCACGTCTTTGAAGATCACCGGGCCGCTGGCAACAAAGCCGCCCGCGGTGATGGGACGGTGCTGGTCGTCGAGTTGCGGCGCCGTAGGAGGACCGGTATCCACTCCGCTGGCGGTGGCCTGTGGAGCGGTTTGTTCAGTTTGCTGCTTCTGGGGAAGGCTTCCAGTTCCTTGAGATTGTGCGGAAATCAAGGCCGGAAACGCTGCCGTCAACAGTCCCAGAATGGTGGCTGTACGGAGTGTTTGCAACATGTCGGCAAGTATAGGCGAAGAATCCAAGCCCGGAATATCAACCAAAAGGTGGAGAGAGAGGGACGGGTGGTTGGATTCGTGGTATCCCACTCATCGCGATAAGATCGCGATGAATGGGGCACCACGAACATCAACCGCGCGCCGCGATTCAGTCGCTGCCGAGCTTGTAGGGAATTCCGAATCGGCCGATCTGGATCAGAGATTTATCGTTCGGGGGCCAGATGTGCAGGCTTGAAATGCGGGTTGGTTTCGGAATCCAGCGGGCGTCGGTGGCGCCAACTTGCTCACCTGTTTCGGCGACGTTGAAGTGAACGTGCAGCACTTCCTGGGTATCGCCACGAGTCCACCCGAAGACATATCGGCCTGGTGCAAGCTTGACTCCGCCAACCCGCAACGGTACCTGCACAACGAGATAATGCGAATACTTTCCTTCAGCCGAATAGCCCGCCGTAAGCAGCACCACTCCGGCGATGTAGCGTCCGCGCGCGTTTACTATGCCTGAAGCGGTCCGCATCTCGGTTTCGATGTGCTCGCTTTCAACGTGTGCGCGCGACGGCAGAACCGATGCCAGTTCCGCATCGGTGGCCTGGCGCCACGCTGCCTTTTGGGCGAACGCAGGGAGCCAAACCAGAGGCAGCAGAGCTACAGAAAGAATGATCGTCTTGGTCATCAAACTCAATTTAGGGCCCGTCATTGCGTCGGCTTCCTTAATGACTCGAACGGGACGAGACCGCGCCGGATGGCGGCGGTTGCGGCCTGGGTCCTGTCCGTTACGCCAAGTTTGCTCAGCAGGCTATTGATATGGGTCTTCACGGTCGCCTCCGATATATCCAACTCGGTGGCAATCTCTTTGTTGCTCTTGCCCTGCACAATCTGCTCCAGCACGTCGGCTTCGCGCGGAGTCAGGTCCTCAGTTCCCATGCGCTCGGCAAGCCGTTCGGCGATTGCCGCAGGAATGTGCGACTTGCCCACAGCGACTTCGCGTATGGTCGCGATCAGCTCTTCTGAGGTCATGCCCTTGAGCAGATATGCTTTGGCCCCGCTCTTCAGGGCGCGATAGATGTCCTCATCGCCGTCGTAGGTGGTCAACACAACGAATCGGGCTTGCGGAGACTCCGAGCGCACGCGTTGAATAATTTCGACGCCGCTTAGTTTCGGCAAACGCAGGTCAACCAGCGTGACGTCAGGCTGCAGCTTGCGAAACTGTGCAATGGCTTCAACGCCGTCTGCCGCCTCGCCCACCACCTGGATGCCTTCAGCCATGTTGATCAACGCGACCAGTCCCTGTCGGACGACATTATGGTCTTCCACGATCAGCACGCGAATTGATTCTTTCGTCACTTGATCTCTCCCGACTGCTCGCGCATCTCTCCCGGTGCTGGGACCCGCAGGCGCACGGTAGTTCCTTTGCCCTCGACGCTTGTGACATCGAGCGTACCGCCAATGCTGGATGCACGCTCCCGCATTCCCGTCATTCCGAAACCGCCGTGGAGCGTGGATGCCTTGCGATCCTGTGCGCCACCTACGCCGTCATCGCGAACTTCAAGCTCGACGTTAGCGGGCTCATACCTCAGGTGTATTGAAAGCTCGCCGGCTCCCGAGTGCTTCTTCACATTATGGATGGCTTCCTGGGCAATGCGCAGCATTTCGCGTTCTTTCTCCGCGTCCAATGGGCGATATGCCCCAAATACATTGAACTGTGCGGTCAACCCGCCGCCTCCAGCGGCCTCAGCGAGCCGCCCGATCCTGACCGGCAGCGTGGTTTCGCCCGAGTCCTGCGTGCGTAATGCCCAGATTGATTGTCGCGCGTCCGCAAGGCCTTCGCGCACGTAGCCGCGCGTTGTATCAAGTTGTTTGGCTGCCGCTTCAACTTTGTGCTGGCGCAGCAACTCCGCAAGCATCTCAAGCTGAACGGAGATGCCGACGTAACCCTGCGCGAGTGTATCGTGAATTTCGCGCGCGATCCTGCTGCGCTCGCCAAGCACGGCCTGAAACTCGCGCTCAGCCAGCCGCAGCCGCCGCTTCAACAGAAGAAAAATGCCTAGGGCTACCGCGGTAAGCAGCAGCAAATAGAACCACGTGGTCTGGTAGAAGTGGGGACGAAGCTCAAAAGAAAAGGATGCGCCGGCGGTGTTCCACAGCCCGTCGTTGTTGGCGGCCTGCACACGAAACGTGTAGTGACCCGGCGGAATGTTTGTGTAGTAAGCGGTGCGGCGCATGCCAGCATCGGTCCAGTCTTTGTCGAAGCCTTCCAGCCGATACCGATAGCGAACTTTCAGCGGAGCCGTAAAGCTGAGCCCCGCATAGTCGAACTGGAAGTGAACGTGACCTGCCGCGACACGGGGGCCGGAGTCAGATGCAGCGAGAGGCTGGTCCACATCGTCCACCGCAAAGCGCTCCACTACGACCGGCGGCATAACGGTATTCACGGGGAAATGCGCCGCGTCGACCTCAACGACTCCGCGCGGTGTGGCGAACCAGAGATGCCCATCCTTCGATCGAACCGCTGAGGGATGGCTGTTTGCGGCCGTCTCTCTGCTGCGCAATCCATCGGCGGTTCCAAACTCGATCCAGTGCGACAGGCCCTGCGTGCTGTCTGCGCAATCGCAGCGCGCAATGCCATTGTCGGTAGCGAACCAGAGATGGCCATTTTGGTCATCGAGGATGGCATGGATCGTGATCTGATCGAGACCGGCGCCGGTCACCGGAGTGAACTTTGCGCCGTCCCAAATGTTCAGGCCATGATCCTGCGTTCCGATCAGCATGGCGCCGTTGCTGCGCGGCAACAGCGCGGTCAACACATTGCTTGAGAGTCCATTCGCCGTGGTGAAGTTGGTTATCTGGCCGTTGTGTAATCGCGAGAGCCCGGCGAAGGTCGCGACCCAAAGATCGCCTTTCGCATCGCGAGCCAGTGCACCCACGGTATTGCTGCCCAATCCATTTGCCTGCGTCAGCACCTGCATTCCGGCTTGCGAGCGCAGATCGGACGCATGCCCCGGAGCGCCGGTCCAGTGAACGAGGCCGCGCCGCGTTCCGATCCAAAGCGACTCGTCGGTGTCGACCAGGAGGGATCGTATGAAGTCGTCCGGAAGCCCGTCAGCCGAGGTAAATGCATCGACGCGATTGCCGCGTATTCGATTCAAACCGTCGGGAGTGCCAACCCAGATATCGCCATTAGGAGCCGCAGCCAGCGACAGGATCACATCGCTCATCAAACCGTTCTGCAGCGTGACGGTGCGCACCTTGCCTGCGAGAATGCCTCCCGGCAGCGCATTGAGGCCCGCGCCCTGCGTACCGATCCACAGCGTTCCGGCGCGATCTTCAACGATGGCCGTGATGGCGTCTGAGTTGAGCCCCTCGCGAGTGCCGATGGTCTTGAAGCGCTGGTCGCGCAGAATGTGCAATCCGCCGGATTCACTGCCCACCCACAGATTGCCCTCGCGATCTTCAAGCAGCGACAGCACAGATTCATTACCCAGCGAATCTGTGGCCGGAAACACTTGAAGCTTGCCTGCGGCGAACCGTGCCAGGCCGCTGTTCATGCCGATCCACAGCGCGCCCTGGTGGTCGGCGAGCAATGCCTGAATGCGGCTGCCGGGCAGTTCCCTGCCGGCGCGCAACTGCGTGACGACGCGATCGCCATGCGTAACGACCAGCAGGTTTCCGCTTGCGAAGACTCGCCGATCCGTTCCCAGAAGCGTTTCAAACTCTACGGAATCCTTCTGCAGTCCCGCTTGCTCGTCGATGTGCTTCCATAAGCTCGCCGCGGCGCCCGAGGTTAGCCGGTTGCCCATCCAGAACGCGCCACTGCCGCTTGTTGCAACGGTAACCGCTGTGTTCTGCGAGACCCACGCCGCAGCTGAAACGAACTTGTCACCGCTTAATCGCGCGGTTCCCCCGTCGGTAAACGCCAGGAACTGGCCATCGCTCGTTCTTGCTAGCGCACGAATGCCGTTGCCGGGCAGGCCGTCGCGAGTGGAGTAAGCGCGGAATTTGCCTTGCTTCCAGCGCGCCAGGCCTCCGCTGGTGCCCACCCAGAGCGCACCGTCGGAGCCCTCAAGCAGGCAGCAGATATCGCTGCCCGGCATGGCCGCATCGGAATTGTGATCGAAGACCTGAAAGCCGTAGCCGTCGAATCGTACCAAGCCGGATTCGGTTCCGAGCCAGAGAAATCCATCCTGCGTTTGCAGCAGAGCAGTCACAGTGTTCTGTGGCAACCCGTTTTCCATAACCCAGGTTTGGCGTGCATAGCTGGTGAGCGCCGTAGAGGGATCGAGCGCCCGGATTGTCGCGGGGATGTCGAGGAGTAATGCGCAGCAGATGAAGATCGTCGGCAATCTGCGCTGCCGCCAGATCGGATGCCGCAACGAGTCAGCCGCCGGAGTTGCTTTGCTGGCGTGAATTCGAGGCATAGGAGCGCGCTCAAAACCTCACAATCGGCCCGGAGTGTACCGAAAAGTCTCGCTCTTACCATACTTCAGATGATGTACAGCTTGCACGATTGTGGATGTCAAACCGCTCGGCTGGAATTCGATGAGGCCTTCGCCGGTTTGTCGGATTCTGCCCGCTCAAAAAAAAGGGAGAGAAATTGAGCTGGATTCTCTCCCCCGGAAAATTCAATTTGAGAGGTTGCGGGTAGTGTTTCGCTATCGCGCGATCTGTCCGGCCAGCGTGAGGTCGATGTTGACGTCTTTAGCGACCTTGAGCACAAAGATGCTCGGGTCCTTCAGTCCCCACTTGACGTATGGAACTACGAATTGGCCCTTGGCTGTCGCATTTGCGCCGTCGATGTGAATCTGCATGGGCACGGTAATGTCGTGCGGAGTGCCGTGCAGCGTGAACACGCCTGAGACCTGGATATTGGAATCGCCTGTCGGGGAGAGCGTCCCCTGGTAGCCGAGAGGAGCAAAAGTCACGTCGGCAAAATGTGCGGTGTCCAGCACCTCTGAGTTCATCTTCTTGTCGCGGCTAGCCTCGCCCGTGTTGCCGCTGCCGGCCGCTACGACAACCAGCCCGGAGATTCTTTGCGCGCCGGGATCGAAGTCGATTTTGCCGCTCTCCACGTGGAAGGTGCCGTCTACGTGATGGCCGCTGCCGGTGAGCGCGAAGGCAACCTTGCTGGCGTCGGGATTAACGTTGAAGGTTTCGTGCTGGGCGAACGCACCTGTCGTCATGGCCAGGGGAATTGCGAGCAAAAGGGCTTGTGCGTACATCTTCATGGTTCGTCTCCTGATGGGAAAAAGACGTTAAGGATTCCGGTTTAATTGAGGGTTGCGTTGCTGGAGCCAAAGGCTGAGCGATGCTACGTCGCGGTCGGACAGATATTCGTGTCCGGGCATGTCGGTTCCGGCAATGCCGAATTTAGTAATTTGTGCGAGGACGATGAAACGCTGCTGCGCAGTGTTTGACGGCGACAGATACGTGAGCGGGCCATTGGCGAGATCCGGCGGTACCTTTTCGATTTCGGCCTTCCACGTGCGCCGTGTGGCGCCGTTGGTCTCATGGCAAGTGGCGCAATGTCGCTTGTAGAGCTGCTGACCGTCGCTTGCGTTTGCATGCGCCAGGGCCTCGGCTGAGGGCTGCCACAAGGCTTCGAGCGCCTGTTGATGAGCACTCTCGCCGGTGTCCAGACTCTCGAGGTACGCAACCAGGTCGTCACCACGGCTGTCGCGAAAGAGGAAGCCGTACGACGGCATGATGGATGCACCGCTCACTTCTGCAGGATTGAAGAAGTGCGCCTTCAGCCATGCGGCCGATCGGCGCGCGCCCACCTGAGACAGATCCGGTCCCTGGCGGCGATTTCCAATGAGCGGCGAATCCTGCTTGCGTAGTTCTGAGATGGAGGTGACTGGTCCCCACATGAGAACGTCGCTTGAGTTGGGCCGCACATATTGCGAGTGGCAGTGGATACAGCCTTCAGAGATGTACACGGCGCGGCCGCGCTCGACGCGCGTCATTGGCGATCCGCTTACTGCGGGTGCTAACCGGTCGAGCAAAAAGGCCGCCACAAGGACGAGTGCGGCGAGCACGACTTCGCGTTTGCGCGTGCGGAGAGTTTTGAGCCCATACGGAACCAATACAGCGGCGCCCGCTGCCGCTACGAAGGCTGCGGGGACATGGCCCAGGTGCTGGCCCATGCCGATGCCCATGGCAGAGCCCGTCCACCCAGCGACGGCGTAGAGCCAGCCGGCAATTTTGCCTCGATCCGCGTCGTTTGCGGCGGGCGCCAGCAAAGCTGGATACGCGACCAGCGCGACGGAGTAGAGCGAGACTCCGATGGGATAAAACACGGATGCGAGCAAGACCTGATCGGGATTGCGCAGCAGAAGACATGCTGTGCCGAGCGCGACGAAAGCCGCGGTAAGGACGAGCGCGAGTCCCTTGCGGCGCAGCAGCCACACACTGATGAGCGCCGCTGTGAAATGCAGTGCCCCGTTGGCCCATAGGTGCAGGGTGCCTTGCCACGCGCCGGCTTTCAGTCGCGGTGTGTTCTGGATGATAAAGAAGGCTGCGGAATCGAGCCAGACGAGTGCAGTGAAGCCGCAAAGCGTGACAAGGAAGGGGACAGCAGATTGCGGTTCAGGTGTTTGCGGGGCGAGAGCACGCGAGTCGGCGATGGTTGGCAGGGGAGTAAAGGTTATGCCGATACCGAGAATGCAGAGGAATGCGGCGGCGAGCGACTGTGTTTCTGCCTGCGCATTGAAAAAGCCGGGCAGGTTGCAGAGCAGATACCCTGCTCCTGTTCCTGCGCCGACGGCGAGCAGCGGATGACGGTTGCCGGCGAACTTGCGCAGGTGTGTAACGAGGGTGACGGTGAGCAGGCCTAGTCCGGCGCCTATTAAAAACGAGACGGCAATGGCTGATGTCAACGTGAGTGGGAACAGGGTGAGGAATGCTGCGGCGGCGGATGCGGCCAGGCCGAGGCGCAGGCGGGTATTTGCCGAGGGCAGGAATGCGAGCCGTGGGGCGAGGAGGCTGATGGCGATTCCGCCAAAGGCCATCGCGGCCATGATGGCCTTCAGGTGCTCGTCGGCCAGGCCCAGTGTTGCAAGGTGCTTGAGGAAAGCGAACTGGGCGAAGATCAGGAAATAGACATAGGTGATGGCGACAAGGCTCGCGCCTTGCCAGCCGAAGCCTCGCCATTTACCGCTGTGCACTGATCAACCACCCTTTGCGAAGTCCTGTTGCCTGGAAGAATACGCATGCGGCGTCGGTGGCCGCTACCGTCAACCAGCCGGCAGGGAGCGCTCCTGCGAGCACCTGTCCTATGACAAAGATTGTGACAGAGGCTCGCGTCAGCGCTGTCAGCAGCCATAGGACCTGGAGCTTTGTCGCGCGGCGTTCGCGCAACACCAAGTAAGCGCCATAAAGATAAGCCAAGCCCGTGGCCAGAACGAATGCGCCGATGAACGAAATGTAGATGAGCGCATCGTCGGGTGCCTGAAGCATCATCAGGCGCAAGGTGAATGCAGGGACCATCAGCAGCAGCGCCCCTGTGGAGGCGTCGCAGCATCCGGCCAGTACCTGATATGAGAGCAGCACAGACCTGTTCATACCGTTATCTCCACATGCTCTTCAGCTTGCGCAGGAACGTTCTCGCGAACCAGCTTCGAAGCATCCGCGAACCAGTCCAAGGAGGCAAGCAGCATAAGTATTCCCGTCAGCAGGCGAAGCACGTATAGAACGTTCCTTGCGAGGCCGGGAACGATGGTGAAGGCCGGGTCTGATCCTTCAAGCCACCCCGCGATCGTCATCAGCACAACGTAGGCTGCCACACTGCCGTTCCATAACCAGAGCGAGCGCGTCGAGTTGAAGATCCAGCCGCCTTCGCCCATCATCTGCACCATGGCGAAGATCAGCAGGCTTGAAGCAAAGCCCGCCATGGCTACAAACGAATGGCCCACCAGCCCGTCGGTGAATTTGAAGTGATCCAGTACTCCGGGTAGAAAGAAGATCCAGCCAGTGACGACGAGTGCGCCCCACCAACACATGAGGGCGGTGCGCCATTTTCGGGTGTTCGCGTGCCAGTCAAACGCGGCGTAGTAGGCAGGCACGAGCGGCAGCCATACCAGCAGACTGGCCAAACTCAGATACTGCGCGGGACGATGATGGCTGATGTCGCCGTGTTCCATGAAAATGCAAAGCGCGGCTTCCAATGCAAGCACGATCCAACCTGTCGCGATTGCTCTTGGAGCTAGAACTCATTTCGCCGCGTAATGCCAAAGGGCAGCATCAGCAAAACGACGACAACGGCCAGCGATGACTCCAGTTGGCTCGCGCCGGTGGGGCCGCCGGTGTCGGGGTTCACGGGTGGATATGCGCCTGGACCAGATTTCATGTAGATCAGAAACGGCACGGCCAATAGAATGAATAGCCCCGCAATCTTGGCCATCCAACTCGCCATGCTCTTGCGTTCAGCTTCATGCCTGCGTCCGATGAGCGCGAACACCAGCAGCAGCCATAGAGTCAATAGCGCCAGCGGGAAAAGCACGCGGGCGTAGCCGCTCCAGTCGAGGAAGAGTTTGCCGCTCGATTGCCCTGAGAGCCACGAGTAAACGCCAACGCCCAATGCCGCGGACCACACCCATAGCACCGGCCTGCACCACTGCGCCGTAGCTCCGCGATCGGCGCCGTACACTCTGAAGAGAAATCCGACGAGCGGAAGACTGGCCCAGCCGTACAACTCCAGGTTCATGTGCACCATCATCCATCGCCCGTAGGTCCACTCACCCAATTGCGGATTCAGGCCTGGCAGCAACAACAGAATTGCGAGCAGCACTCCAATGGCGTTCGCAAAAACCAGCCAGAACAGGCTGTGCCACGCAGCGCAGGCCACAGGCTGCGGCGAGCTGCGGCGTAATTCGGACTCAGCGCGTGTATGCATGCTCGCGAATCTTTCCATCGTGCATTTCCACCAGCCGGTCGCATTTAGCGGCGAGGTTACGATCGTGCGTGGCCATCAACAGCGTTGCGCCTTCAGTGGCCACCAGGTTCAGCAGCAGATTAAAGACCGTCCCGCTGCTTTGCTCATCGAGTGATCCGGTCGGCTCATCGGCCAGCAGGATTTTTGGCCTGTTCATCAACGCGCGGCATATTGCGGTGCGCTGACGCTCGCCTCCTGAAAGCTTTTGAATGCGATGGTCAAGGCGATGCGTAAGCCCAGTCTGCTCGGCCAAGTCGGCGAGGCGCGCCAGAGCAGTTTTGCGATCGACGCCCGCGGCCACGGTGGGTATGAGGCAGTTTTCCGCCAACGTCAGATCGGGGATGAGGTTGTGAAGTTGAAAGATGAATCCTACTTCATGACGCAACAGCCGGAGCAGGTCTCGCTGCCGATTCACCTCCGCGCCGTTGACCACGACACTCCCGCGATCGACCCAATCAAGTCCGCCGAACAGATGCAGCAGCGTGCTCTTGCCGCATCCTGAAGGTCCGCAAAGCGCGACCGTTTGACCTTGGAGAACTTCGCAGTCCACGCCCTTGAGGACAGTCACGGTGCCCTCGTCGTAGCTCTTACAAACGTCTCTGCACTGCAGGACGACGCGGCTGCTTTGGTTCTTCGCAACACTCATTCGAATCGGAGCGCCTCCACCGCACGAACGCGCATCGCGTAGAACGCCGGATACAGCGCGCCTGCTACCCCGGTGAGCAAGGCCAGAGCCAGCACCACCAGCATCAGTAATGGATGAATCGTTGGATCGACGTAACCATCAAGCGCGGGGATCCGCTTCAACGCGAACAGAAAACAACTGCCAACAGCCAAGCCCGTAACTGCGCCCACAATTGAAACCACTGCCGACTCGCCGAAGATCACTCCGCCGATTTGCGTATGCGAAAAGCCGTTGACGCGCAGGATTGCGATCTCGCGAATGCGGGTGAACACCGACATGATCATGGTGTTGGCAACGCCTAGTCCGCCGAGCAGCAAGCCGCATCCGCCGACTGCCCACGCTGTCGCCTTCAATATCCTGAACTGCGAATACGAGCGCGTGAACTCCGCATCCTCAAGCGCGATCAAGTTTGGATAATTGGCCTGTACCGTGCGTTTGAAAGCCGCTACATCGTCCTTGCTGCGCAGCTTGACGGTGACCACCGAGGAGGTTCCTTGCTTGTGGAAGAAACTTTGCGCCGCATCGAGCGGCATAAATACGCCGCCGTCTTCAAAGCCGTTTGCGGTTTTGAGCACGCCGATCACGTGAAATACTGCGTGACCGATCTGTACCTGGCTGCCGATGGTGGCTGAAAGAAAGTCTGCCGCGCGCGCGCCGAGCACTACATCGTCGCGGTGCTTTGCAAAATCATTGCGATCTCCGGAAAGCCATGCAGCTTTCTGGATGCGCGCATCGGAAGGCGTGACGCCAAAGCAGGTAATGATGGGGTGGCCTGCGCTCGACACGATGCCGAACAACACGGGGTTTGCATGCGCGACAACCGGCCAGCTCGACATTTTTGCAGCCGCATCCGCGGGAACGTTGCTGAAAAATAGATCCGAAACATCGCGCTCGAAGACGATCACCTCGCTATCGTTCGAGAGGATGTTCGAAAACATGCCAATGGCGCCTTGCAGAATGGTGACCACGGTCAGCATGGCGGCGACGCTGAACGCAATGCCTGCCACGCTGATAGACGAGCGGATACGATGGCGGCGCAAGTTGGTCAGGATCAGCTTAAGGAAGATCACTGCCCGTGTTCCTCCGCCAGCGCATACGAATCGCGCGTGACGCGTACAAGTTCAGCCTGCAGTTCTCCGCGCAAGCGCTCAAGAAAATCGAGCTCCGGCCGCACGACCAAGAGCCGCGCCAGCGCTTTGTCTCCCAGGTCGATGAGCCGCGTGAGGCGAAGCACCGCGCCTTGCACTCCGATGGCAACGGCAATGTTCGGCCGCGCCAGAAGAGCATCGCGCGCCGGCGTTTTTCCGCTTTGCTCGCTGCTCTGCAGAACGTCTTTCAGGTCGTCGACAATCTGATAGCCAAGTCCCCAGAAAAGTGCGATTCGATCGATCTGCCGCAGTTCATTTGGCGATGCGCCGCCAAGCAGCGCGGGGAGAGCAAGCGTCAGGCGGATGAGCGAGACGGTTTTGCCGCGCGCAATATGCTCGGTGGTTTCAAGCGTGTGCGGCAACGCGGAGTAGTGCAGATCGAAACTCTGGCCGTTCAGGAGACCGCCGACACCAAGGCAGCGCTCGACGAATATCAACGCGCTGTTTTGCCTGTTCCGCGGGCAGCTTGCCACCGCACGCCAGGTAAGCGCATACGCGCGGTTGATGAGAGCAAGGGCTGTGAGAATGGCGGACTCTTCACCGAAGACAAGGTGCGTGCACGGCGCGCTGCGCCGCTCCTTTGCGTCATCCATGCAGGGCAGATCGTCGAATAGCAATGAGGCCGTGTGAAAGTACTCGAGTGCGGTCGCAAGTTCTCGCGCGGCATCCGATTGCATTCCGTATGCGGTGGCCATTTGATACACAAGCTTCGAGCGCACCAGGCTGCCGGGATTGTCGAGCACGTACCGGAGCGAATCTTCAAAATTTGGCTCAAGTGCTTGCGGCAGAGGCAGGGATCCCTTGAAAGCCCTCGCCAGAAAGCTGGTTTCCAATGGTTCCATAACTTGTGTCGAGTGCAATTGTGACCTCGTCGTGCAGGAGAAGGATGACTTTCAATCCGGGGGAGTTGGGTCTTGCGGAAGCTAACGGCCACCGCAGGTTTCGGGTACTTGTTCAGACGTCTTTAGCTGTGCTTGGGGAGCATCAATTCATGCGCGAGTGCATGACAATTGATTCATCTTTGTTAACGCGGCGATTCTGATGTGACAGGACGCAAAAACGCGCAATACTCACTGATGGTCGGACCATTCTCGTCCGCTTGTATTACCGATGTGCGCTGCGCGCAGCGATTTCAAGGGGCCTGCGTCTAAGAATAGCGGAGAGAAATGAATATTTCGGCACATCAAAATGAAGTGACGTTCATGTTCGATCCTCGGCCGCGACCCCAACGCACGGAGGGGCACAAAACTCAGGGCTCGAAAAGAGTGACGTAAATGCACTAATATTCACCACATGCGCCTCTTGCTAGTTGAAGACGAAATCGACATCCAGAGCTTTTTGCGCCGCTCGCTCCAGGAAGCCGGATACCAGGTTGAAGTTGCGTCGGATGGAAAGAGTGGCGAGCGGCTTGCTGTCGAGGGCTCATTCGACATTCTTATCGTTGATCTCGGGCTGCCCGATCTGGATGGAATCACGTTGATTCTGCGCCTGCGGCAGCTAGGCGTGCGTGCGCCAGTGCTGATTCTGTCGGCGCGCCGCTCGGTGGACGATCGTGTGCGCGGTCTTGAGCAAGGTGGTGACGACTACCTGACCAAGCCATTCGCGCTAGCTGAGCTGCTTGCGCGGCTGCGCAATCTGCTCAAGCGCAACAGCCCCGCAGGCACAGAGTCTACGCGGCTGCGCGTGCAGGATCTTGAACTGGATCTGCTGCGACGCGAAGCGACACGCGGCGGCAACGTACTGCAGCTGACACAGCAAGAGTTTGTGCTGCTCGAATATCTGTGCCGCAACGCGGGCCGCGTGGTAACGCGTTCCATGATTCTCGACGAGGTCTGGGGCATGCGCATCCAGCCCGACACAAATGTGGTGGACGTACACATCTATCGGCTGCGCGGCAAGGTTGATGGCGCGGGTCAGCCCCCGCTTATTCGAACCATGCGAGGTGTGGGTTATGTCCTCAAGGACCGGTAAGCCCCCAATCCGCAGCGCCGCATGGCGCATTTCACTTTGGGCGACGCTTGCATTTGCCGTCGGCACAACTTTGGTGTTCGTCTTTCTGCAGAGTTTTGTAGCCGGCGACATTCAACGGCGCACGGATGCGTGGCTTTCCGGCGAGGTGGAAGTGTTGGGCGACGTGGCCGAGCACACACCGAAGGACGATCTCTACGACCGCGTGGTAGGTGAAGTTGCAGAGCTGGCCAGCAGGGAAGTGCCGAACAAGATCGCTTCGGAAAGCGAGCCGGACAATGCTGTGTTCTTTCTGCAGGCGGGCTCCGACGGCACACTCAAGTTGTGGGTTGGGCAGGGCAATGGCGAAGACTATCTGAAGTCGATCCGAGCCATCAAGCTGCTACCCGATCGCCCAGCCGATTTGCACGTGCCCGATTCCGAAGTTCCCTATCGTGTCGCCAGCATTCGCACGGACGATGGCAGCCAGATATATCTTGGGCTTTCTGAACGAGATGAACTGCGAGTGCTGTGGAATCTTCGCCAACGCTTCCTGGTGTTGTGGTTGCTGATTGTGTTGCTCGGATTCGGCATCGTGTTTCTGGCTACAAGCCGCATGTTGAGCCATGTTCGCAAAATTACTGATGCGGCATCGCGCATCGGTCACTCGGATCTTACGGCACGTGTACCCACCAACAAGCGCAACGACGAAGTGAGCCGCCTGGCCGAAACGCTCAACGGCATGCTTGACCGCATCGAAAGCTCGATGCACCAGCTGCACACCATTACCGACTCACTGGCGCACGATCTCCGCAGCCCGCTGACGGCGATTCGCGGCAAGCTTGAAATGTCGATCTCGAGTGCTTCAGAAGGGGAACAGGGCGAGCAGATTGTCTCCGCGATTGAAGAGCTTGATCGCCTCACCGACTTTCTCAACAAATCTCTGGATGTGGCCGAGGCGCGCGCCGATGCGCTTCGACTGACACGCAGCTCGATTGACCTGGGCGAGCGGCTTCGCGTGATGATCGATCTGTATGAGCCTTCAATGTCGGAGCGCGGATTGCGTGTGAATCTACTTTGCAGCCAGGCGGTACAGATCGATGGTGACGAAGCACTGATTCATCGCATGGTCGCTAACCTGCTCGACAACGAGCTGAAGCATCTGCCGCAGAATTGCACGGTGGACATCGGTGTATGCAGGGAGAATGGCAACGCGGAATTGATGGTTGAAGACAACGGACCGGGCTTCGACCAAGAAGTGTTGCAGCACATATTTGAGCGTCGCGTAAAAGGGAAGGGCTCGGATGGCCACGGGCTTGGGCTGGCATTCATTGATGCGGTTGCACGCGCGCATGGCGGCGGAGTAACGGCATCGAACCGCGAGGGTGGTGGTGCGCGCATCCTTGTGATGCTGCCCCTTGTCCCTGCGGTCGCGTTTGATGGCGGGGTCAATGCTGTTGCCGGGGAGCCGGCCGGCCGGTCTTAGCTCAGCGAATTTACGAGCTGCTCCATGCGGTCTTCCTGCTGTTCGATCGATTGCACCAGCTTGAATTGCGTTCGGCAGCGGTCGAGGTTGTGCCCTTCACGATGGATCTTGAAGTAGGTATCGCCGGAGAGATAGTCGGTAAGAAAGCGGATGCCGACTTCGAAAGTGATGAGTTTGCCCGAGAACGCGAGCAGTTTTCGTTCGTCATTGGTTAAGAATCCGCCGGCGGACATAAGGTAGCCGCGGACCAGCGCTTCGAACATGGGGAACTGCATCGTCACCTTCGAAAGGTCCTGCTCGTCTTCTTCAGCGGGGCTTGTTGTAGTTCGCACCATGTCGCCGAAATCGTAGGGCGCGAGGCCGGGCATTACGGTGTCCAGATCCACTACGCAAATGCCTTCGCCGGTAGTGTCATCCAGCATCACGTTGTTGAACTTGGTGTCGTTGTGCGTTACGCGCTCGGGGAGCTTTGCATCCCGCAGAATGCTCACGATCGGCTGGTGCAGGAGGGCGAATTCGATCTCCGGCTTTGCTAGCACTGCCCGGCCTGCTGTGTCGGCGGAAATTGCTGCCAGCAGGGCCTCAAATCTTTTGGGGGTGTTGTGAAAATCGGGGATGGTGTCATGCAGGCGCGGCGGCGGCAGGCCGGCAAGCAGATCCTGAAAGCGTCCGAAGGCCCGGGCCGCCTGGAATGCCTGCTCGGTGATTACGACGGCATCGTAGGTGCGGGCGCCGGGAATGTAGTGATAGGCGCGCCAGTAGTCGCCGTCTTCGTCCACGTGACATGCGTTTCCGCTGCGGGTAGGTATCAACCGCAGCACGCGGCGTTCGCGGTCCGGCTCGTTTGCCACCTGCGCGCTTAAATGCGCCTGTTACGCGCTGAATGTTTTGCATCAGCGCGTCCGGGTTCTTGAAGATGTTGCGATTGATTCTCTGCAGGATTTGAAAGAACGGCTCGCCGCCACTCCGGAACATCACGCGGAAGGTGTCGTTGATGTGACCGCTTCCGAAGGGATGCGCTTCGAGGAATTCGCCGTCAATCTGAAACTGGAGCGCAGCCGCATGCGCGCGATCTGCCTTGCTCATGGCCACAGTTTTTCAGGATACTTTCCTTCCTTCACCAGGCGCAGAATGCTCGCAACAACGGTGGAATGATCTTCACGATAGGTGACGCCAAACCACGGATCGTTGCTTTTGAGGACCTTCACTTTGCCCTCGCCGGCTACGATGATTTCATTCACCGTGTTCGGAATGTAGCACTCCTTCTTCAGGTCAGTGCCGTTCTCTTTAAGGAACTCGTTGAAGTGCTCGCGCAACTGGCCGTAGATCTTCGGAGTGAATCCCCAGTAGTTCATTGACACTGGTTCGTCACCGGTCAGCGGAGTTACTTTTCCGTCGGCACCGGTGTTTTTAGCGCGGTTGCCGTCGCGTGCTACTGCGGTCATTTCCCCGATTCCGGTGAGGTAGCCCGTGTTGCTCACCTGGCATACGCCGCGTGCAACGGTGCCGAAATCCGAGAGCGTATTGCGCAGCACAAAGCCGACCATTGCGTAATCTTGAGAACCGGACCTGAGGTGTTCGGCGAGCACGCGGTAGCTCTCCGCACCGTAGAAGTCGTCGGCGTTGATCATAGCGAAGGGCTCGTTAATCATGCCCTCTGTCATCAGGACGGCCTGCGTTGTTCCCCATGGCTTGGTGCGCCCAGCAGGCACCTGGAAGCCGGATGGGATCTTGTCGAGTTCCTGGTACGCGTATTCGATGGGAATATGCCTTTCAAAGCGCGAACCGACAAACTCCTTGAACGCCTGCTCAATGTCTTTACGAATGACAAATACAAGCTTGCCGAAGCCGGCGCGAATGGCGTCGAAAACCGAGTAGTCGATGATGGCTTCCCCGCTGGGGCCCACCGGTTCAATCTGCTTCAGGCCACCGTAGCGGCTACCCATGCCGGCGGCCAGTACGAGCAGCGTCGGAGACGTTGCTGTTGTCATCAGATGCGATCCTCCCTAATTTGTGCTTCTTTCGAATGGTAAAGCCGCAGGGGCAGGTCTTGCTTGGCACCTGCTGTGAATTGGTCCAAGGCGAACATCCTGAATTGATTTAGTAACTTCAAGCAGGCAAGCGCAGGCGCCAATTTGTCGAGCTTCGCTCATGCTAGCGCCGTCGGAGACGTTATCCGATCATTCGATTCATCAGGGAATCCGTGCGACAAGTTTGGCGGCCAGGGCCGCTGCGTCCTGTGAGGCGGGCAGATTGGCGTAGCCTCCAATGATCTTGCCCTTGCGAAAGATGCAGATGCCGTTCAGGTACTTAGCTGTTGCCTGAAAGGATTCGTCGGCCACTTGCGCACTCGCGGAGCCTTCGAACCGCGCGCGGAGCGTTTTCATCACGGCGGCGGCCGATTCAGGTGACTCTTCCTGGACGATAAAGGCCTGGCCTTGCTTGTACTTTGCCACGAACCCGCGCTTCAATTGCGACAGGCCGAGCACGCTCTCGGGAACCAGGCGTTTCGATACGATATCGTCTGGGACAAACCACTCCAGAATGGCCGGCGGAGTCTCGCGGCCATCTAGCAATGCGACGATACTGGATGCAAACGCCTGCATGGTGGCGGTGTCATCCTTGTCGGGATTGGTTGCCGTCTCCGCCAACTCCACGTAGAACTTGCCCTTGGCAAACGTGGCGCTCTGCTTCTGTACCTGGCCGCCCATGCCCAGCCTGACTATCGGCGCATCCTGGTCGGCATTGGCGGCAAACATTCCGTAGGCAGAGTCCGCATCCGTCATCTCAGAGACATCTATGTCGAGCGTGTTGCCGCCCGACGTGCAGGTAATGCCCTGCATCTTGACGAATCCGAAGCTCAGGTAACCTTCGGCCGCGCCGTCCTTGTATTCGAAGAGATTGTCTGAGGCGTACTGGCGTTTTGCGCCTTGTTGTTCCCATCCTGCCGCGAAATGACAGTTCAGGAAGTCCTGTGCGCCCACGGGAACCGCGACCAGCAGGGCGCACAGCATTACTCCAGCTGCTCTCATGCAAACAGCTCCTGGGCGCGCGACATGCGATGCCGCACCTGCACGCCATGCGGACAGGCGACGGTGCAATCGCTGCAGTCGCCGCAGCGAACCTCGGCGTGTTCGGAATTGAGTGTGGCAAAGTTCTCGCGGCCGAGCTCGAACTGGCCATAGCCGTCGGCGTATGTCAGGTAGCGGAGCACATCGGCAACCGGCAAGCCCTTCTGGCAGGTTCCATCGCACTGGCCGCACATTCGGCAGTAAATTGGTCTGATCGATTCAAGGTGCGCAGCCAGGATCTTCTCGTCATGTGCGGAGAGGGGATTGCCCATAGCGCGCAGGTTCTCTTCCAGCTGATCCATATCGGTCATGCTGGGAATGGTGGTGGCCACGTTGGGATTTTTTACCACCCACTTGAGAGCAGCCAGCATTGCGCCGGGCTGCGTCAGCTTCTGGTAGAGCGGAGTCCCGGGCCGGGTTTCGCGCTTTCCGCCCGCCATTACTTTCATTGCGACCACGCCCATGCCGGCCTTCGCCGCCGCAGCAATGGTCTGCGTAAGCCCTGGAGACATGGAGAAGTTGTAGGAAGCCAACACCACATCGAACGCGCCCTTTTGCACCATCCAGGGAATCAGGTTTTCCTGGCCGCCATGGGTGCTTACTCCGGCAAAGCGGATTTTGCCTGCCTTTTTGGCTGCCTGCTGCACTTCGATCATGTCGTCGGTGATATCTGCTCCGCTACTGCGTCCGTGCAGATACCAGATATCGATGTAGTCGGTGTTCAACTCGCGCAGGCTCTGTTCTAGATTCTGCTCCATACCCGCTTTGTCGGGCGCGTGGGTCTTGGTCGAGAGCACGACCTGCTTGCGTTTGGCGCCGAGCGCTGCGCCCACCATGCGCTCGTTGTTGCCGCGCTGGTAGCCGCGCGCCGTGTCGAAGTAGTTGATGCCCGCGTCGACTGCGCGCTCTACCACGCTCTGATCTGAAGTGATCATGCAGCCCATGCCGACACTGGTGACCTTGAGCCCGGTGCGGCCCAGCGCCTTGTACTCCAGTTTGACGGGCGCTGCCTTGGCCGGAGCAGCTCCGGCGGGATCTTGCGGGCTCAGCAGGCCCAATTTGGCTCCTGCACCAACCACCGGCAGCATCATGCCTGCCGAAAGGAACGAACGGCGAGACGTTGTGGACGCCATAGACACACCCCCACTCTTTGGAAAAACGGACAAATCATAAACCTTTTCCGTCTCCTGTTGATAGGGTGCAGATCACATCCCGATGTGAAGCTCGTTGCAGGCTCTAGAAGTGGTCTGGCATGGGCGCTGGTCCCTGGTACACCAGGCTTAATCCCCAGTCGATTGGCGAGGGGAAATCGGGCAGCCTTATTTCGCCGGTATTGTTTGCCGTCAACGTGCCGTTGCCCACATCCAGCCAGGTACCTTGCCGCGGGTCGAACCAGCGAGCGCGATAGATGCTCATGGCTTTGGCGCCGCGAACCAGGCCCGCGGGGCAGCCGTTTTCAAAGTAGGCAAGGAAGATATTCCGGTCGCGGGTGCGAGCCGCAAAAGCCCAGCCTTCATACGTCAGTCCGTTGTGCGTTGAGTTCGGGAATACCAGACCCGCATCCGGCTCCAGATCCTGGTAGCGCTTGCCTATGGAGAAGGCGAACGTCCTCAGATGCTGCATCTGGGCGCCGGACTTCCACTGGAACGACTCCCACATCTTGGTGGGCGCCGTGGGTTCAATGTCTCCGCTCCAAATGCCTTCGGCCCCGTAGACGTAGCCGCCGAGGCCGCCGGAAAGGAGATTCCCGTACATCGACGAGCGGACATACATGTCGTCCTTTTCAGTTCCGCCCGGCGCGCCATGGCTGTAGTTCACGTCGCGTGCATCCTTGTATCCGGCGTAATACGACTCTCCGTTTATCCCTGGTTTTGGGTGCGTTTCGTTGAAGATTTCGGTCATGTACCAGTAGTATTCGTGCTCGCGCTTGTTGCCTACCTGGTGCAGTGTGACCCACGAGTCCTCACCCCAATTGGCCAGCGTTGAAGGATTCGCGTTCGCGGACAACAGCGTGCCGAAGGGTGGCGGGCCGTATTTTTTCATCACCAGGTCAATGGCCTGCGTGAAGTCGGGAACCGTAACGCTCTCGCCGATCACGTCCAGGTGGATCGGGCTCAGCACAGTGTTATTGGCCTGGTAGCGCGCCCAGATGTACTGGATAAAACGCGCATACGAGTCCGGCCACTTGTAGTACTTCTTCCACAGCACGCTGGCATCGCGCCGCGACACCTCAATAAATGGCACAAAACCATTCGCGTTCAGATAGTCGATCTTCCGGTCGATGTATTTGAAGTACTCGGGGTTGAGGCGGTCCACGTCGGCGAAGACGTTCTCGTATCCCGGAACCTTGCCCGGAAACTGAAACGGGCGTCCGCCTTCGTTGTCCATGTTCTTGGCGCTGTTCGCGCCGTACTCAAGCCATGCCGAGCGAACCGTGATTTTATCCGGGGTAACGATGTGCCATGGCAGACCGTCGTTTTCCCAATTGGGCCAGGCGGCAATCATGTTCACCCAGTTGTATCCCTGCGCCTTGCGGTAGCGCACGTAGTCTTTGAATCCGGCGGTTGGTCCCATGGGCCGCTCGGTTTCGTCGTCGTACCACTTGAAGCGATTGGCGCCCAGCGCCCACCACGTATCGCCCAAGACAAGGAACGGCGTGCCGTCGGCGGTTTCAAGCGCGTGGCGATTGGACGTGGCCCGCAAGAATCCGCGCCGCAGCGGGTTGGCCTGCTTTTCCTGCTCGCTCCAGGCCGTGGCCGTGAACGAGCCGGACTTACCGGACAGGCCGGGGTCGTTTGGTTCCGATCCGCTGCGCCAGTGCCATACGCCGGGAGCAGTCGCCGTGACGCGAACTTTGAAGCTCTTGCCTCCGTCCCAGAAGCCATACACTCGCTTATTAAAGCCGGGCCCGGTGAGATCGACCCATACGGTGGCGTCGGTGTAGGCGTTTGCGTAGTCGCGCTCGCAGGTGAACGCAAGCTCGTGCTTTTCCCAGACGTGTACATGCGCGTTAGCGGCGGAGTTCGCGCTGCCCATTGCTTTTGAAGTGGCTCCCGCAGCCGCCAAACCCGCACTTGCCCACACAAATTGCCGACGCGTCAATCCCCTCTTGCTCACAGCTGTCCCCTCGTTCAAACCGAAAAATCTGGGCCGATTTGGCCACAAGGATTATGCTCTACGGCGGCCGCCCTTGCACAGCATGGCGGGCGCCAGGTCTACGTGGAAGTTTCGCAATCCGGGCCGGTGGGAATACGAATGTTTGCCAATCGAATTAAACTGGCACTTACGGATTTCTGCAGGCGAGCAACTTTTTGAAGAAACAGAGAGGACCGATTCCCCTGATACTCGACAAATTCAATCTGAAGGGTAAAGTTGCGCTGGTTACGGGCTCCTCGCGGGGGCTCGGCGCATCCATTGCGCTGGCGCTGGCCGAGGCTGGAGCCAACGTTGCTGTTCACGGATCGTCGCAGCCGCCGGCCGCAACGCAAAAGCGCGTTGCCAAAGCGGGGGTTGATTGCATTGCGCTGGCCGGAGACGTGGGAGATGCATATGTGTGCGCGCGGCTGGTAGAGGAAACGGTAGGCCACTTTGGCGCCATCGATATTCTCGTCAACAATGCGGGAATTATTCGCCGCTCGCCGGCTGTTGAACATCCCGAGGAAGATTGGAAGGCAGTCATCGATGTGAACCTCAGCAGCGTATTCAGGCTCATGCAGCACGCCGGGCGGCACATGCTGGCCAAGGGCTACGGCAAGATCATCAACATTGCGTCGCTGCTCACGTTTCAGGGCGGCATTCTTGTGCCTTCGTATGCGGCGGCCAAGGGCGGCGTGGGCCAACTGACCAAGGCGTTTGCAAATGAGTGGGCGTCAAAAGGCGTGAACGTAAACGCCATTGCGCCGGGCTACTTTGCCACCGACAACACTGAGGCCCTGCAAAAAAGTCCTGAGCGCTCGCGCCAGATTCTGGAGCGGATTCCTGCGGGACGCTGGGGCAATCCTGATGATCTTGGCGGCGCAGCCGTCTTTCTTGCTTCCGCAGCCAGCGACTACGTGCACGGACATATACTCGTGATCGACGGCGGCTGGCTTAACCGCTGATACCCATTTTAGGAGAACCATGACGACCAGTGGAGTAACTTATACCGCTACCAATGCCACTCCGTTGAGCACGCCTGAACCGGGCATGATCCGGCAGGTGCTCGCTTACAGTCCGCATTTGATGATGGTGCGCCATACGTTTACGAAGGGATGGTCGGGCGCGCGCCACAGCCATCCGCATCACCAGATGGTGTACGTGGTGCGCGGGCACATTCTGTTTGAGGCTGAAGGCAAGCAATGGAATTTGCACGCGGGCGATTGCCTGGTGGTGGATGGCGGCGTGGAGCACCAGGCGTCGGCGCTTGAAGATTGCGAAGTGCTGGATGTGTTCACGCCGTATCGCAACGACTACGCATGAATCGAAGTTGGTGCTATCCCACTCATCGCGATAAAGCTGCGATGAATGGGGCACCCGGCGTGATGTTGGGCCACTCACTCTAACCAATCACAAAAGTGTGGTGCCCCATCCATGCAGCGTATTCTGCTGCATGGGTGGGATAGCACGAACCCAAACCCGTCTCGCGTCGAAGGTACACGGAGGCATCATGAAAGCGCGCTGGTTCTCAATTCTTACCGTCGGAATTCTATTTACCGGACTACTGCAAGCGACGGCGCAGACGGGACAGATCTCTGGCATCGGTCACATTGCCTATCGCGTCACCGATCTCGACAAGGAAGTAGCGTTCCTCCAGAAGCTCGGCTTTGAGCAGGCATTCGCCAACATCAGCGCGGACGGCAAAGTCACCGAGTCGTTCATCAAGGTGAACGACCACCAGTTCATCGAGGTGTACCCGCCGGGTGCGGCATCAGATCAGCTTGGCTGGATGCACGTCTGCTATGAGTCGGCTGACTTGAACGCGCTGTATGCCGCGCTTGAGGCGCATGGGCTCAAGCCGAGCCCGGTACGCAAGGCTGGCGCTGGAAATCTGCTCACCGTGCTCAAGGATCCTGAGGGCCGCGTGACCGAGTTCACGCAATACATGCCTGGCTCGCGCCACACGCTCGACCAGGGCAAGCACCTCGGCGAGCATCGCGTTTCTGAGTTGATGGCGGGGTTTGAGCTTCCTGTGCCCGAACTTGAAGCCGCCCGCAAATTTTATGTCAGCGGGCTCGGCTTTGAAGCGCGTGAAACGCGTGGCGGCTTGCGTTTTACCGCAGCGGGCGCGCCGGACATGCGCATTCAGATCCGCGCCGCCGGTGGTGATGCAAAACCGGCTACGATCTTTCGCGTGAGCGATGTTGCGGCGGCTACCAAGCAGTTGCAGGCTGCGGGGCTGACGGTTACGCAGGAGCGCAATCGTATCGCGGTCACTGATCCTGATGGGAATTTGTTTGTGTTCGCTGCGCCGCGCGGGCAGTAGCCAGCCAGCCTAAGGGCAACCGCGGATCCTCTCGCTCCCTTCACTTCGCTCCGGTCGCTCAACGCAACAGTGCGTCTTTGAGGTCTTTGCTATCCCAGGTCTCAAAATCGAGACCTGAGGGCACCCGGCGTCTTTACTCGTGCCAGCCATGCGACGCTTCTAATGTCGCCCCAAGAACCGATGCAGTTCAGGACTATCCCGCAGGGGCCGAAGGCATGCCCTGTTACAAGGCCCATCCGGCCCCGCTTTTCTCTCTGAACTTTTCCTGCGCAAATTCGTAAATCTCTGCATCCCGGGGTTCCGCTTTCTGCGGATAAGAGAGTAGCAGCGACCAGTATGGCCCGCGATTGGCAGCCAAATTTCGAACAGCTCGTGGATGAACATCAGTCGATGGTGTTCTCTCTCGCCCTTCGAATGACTGGCGATCGCGGCCTTGCCGAGGAGATTGCGCAGGATGTTTTTCTGGCCTTGGATCAGAGCTTGCGCAAAATCGAGAGCCCGCTGCACGCGATGGCATGGTTGCGGCGCGTTACCATGAGCCGCTCGGCCGATGCCCTGCGGCGGCGAAAAGTGAGAGCCATGGACCTGTGGGTGGAGATCGACGAGCATCACGGTGCGCTGGCGGAAGAACACAGTTCGCCGCTGGCAATGCGGCTGGAACAACTGCTGGCCACGCTGCCTGAGCCGCAACGTGCGGCGCTCGTCCTTCGCTACCAGGAGGACATGACGCCGGAGGAGATCGCCGACACGCTCGACGCTCCGCTGGCCACCGTCAAGAGCCACTTGCAGCGCGGGCTCAAGCTGCTGCGGGCCAAGGCTACATGTCAACTCAAGGAGTACATCCGTGGAGTTTGAACCAAAGGACGATTTTGAACAGGAGCTGCAGCAGGCCATGTTGCCCCGGCCCGCGCCGCCGAGCCTGAAACGAAAGATTCTTGAACGCCGCAAGCGCCAGAACACCCAGCGCGTGCATGTGCGGCTGGTGATGTGGCAACGGGTGGCCGCTTCCGTCGTTTTGGCTGCCATGGCCGGTGGAGCGTATGTGTGGCACAACGCCGAAGAGCGCCGCAAGGGCGAAGAAGCGAAGCAGCAGGTTTTAACGGCACTGCGCATTACCAGCCACGCGCTCAAGCAGATGAACCAGCAGCTAGCGGAACATAGCCGCAGTGCAGAGTAAGAGAGGGAACCTTATGAAGCTTCGAGTTTTGGCAATGTTGCTTGTGACCGCCGCGATGGGCAGTTTGACTGTTATTGCGCAATCGTCGCCGATACCGCTGCCCGCGCCCATTGAAAAGGATCTTGCCGCGCGCGCAGCCAACGTGACAGAAGTTACGCTCGGCAAAAACATGCTGGAGTTCGCTGCGAAGTTTATGAACGGAAAAAACGGCAGCGATGCCGCCACTCGCCAATTGATTATGGGGCTCGACGGCATTTACGTCCGCGACTACGAATTTGAGAAGCCCGGCGAATACTCCATGGAGCATGTGGAGCAGATTCGCCACGCTTTTGAAACGCCTGAGTGGTCGCCCATGGTGCGCGAGCGCGAACGTAAGACTGGCGAGTCGACCGACATCATGATGAAGATGGTGAACGGCGAATCGCGGGGCATGTTTATTCTTTCGGCAGAGCCAAAGGAACTTTCCATCGTTCTGATTCTTGGCCCCATCCGCATGGACGATTTGAGCAAGATCAGTGGCGTTGCGGGCGTGGGCGGATTGATGGGACCCACCGGGCCGTTGAGCGGAGTGCAGCACACGCCGCACCCGAAAGACAAGGACAAGCAGAAAGGCGAGACGAAAGATAAAGCCAAAGACAAGACCGGCGACAAAACCGGAGGTGCGCAATGAAGCGCCTGCTCGCACTGAAGAGATTGATCTGGGCAATTCCGTTTGCCGCGATCGTCGTGCTGGTTCCCACGGTGGTCGTTCTTGCCGCCACGGGTGAAGGTGGATTTGACGGCGTAGTCGATTCCATTGAGAGCCGGTATCAGATCCACGCGACGCGAATTCCTTTTATGGGGCTGGTGAGCTTGGTTGCAGGTGCGGCTACACGCGATGGGGTCCGCGGCCTGCACGTGGCAGAGTTCGAGCACTTCAATGAAATGGTTGATGGCCAGGAACTCAAGCAGATGGTTGAAAAGAAGCTTGGCCCCGGATGGGAACTGATGGTGCGCGAGACCAGCCGCAAAGGAGGCGCGCAGACGCTGATCTACTGCCATCCCGAGGGGAAACACATGGGCCTGTTCATCATCGACCGGGGACACAATGAATTGGACGTTGTACAGGTTTCCGTAGATCCTGACCACCTGAATGAGAGCATTGGTAAGCACGAGCACCAGGGTCCGCATGCTGATTTCAAGGAAGACTAAGCGCGTTGGCGGGTCTGCAAGTTAGCTGGCACATCCCGGAAACTTCCCCTTACCAAAGTGCCCATATCCGGCGCGGGAGCAGGCTCTAGACTTGATGCAGGATGTCCAGCCCCTCCCCAGTGCCGAGTTCTGGTTACCGAGGCCGCCTTGCGCCTTCGCCCACCGGCTTTTTGCATATTGGGCATGCTCGGACCTTCTGGTCGGCATGGTCGCGCGCGCGCGAGGCCGGCGGTGCGCTGGTTATGCGCATGGACGACCTGGATGCGGAACGCAGCAAGCAAATTTACGCCGACGCTGCGCTTGAAGATCTGCACTGGCTCGGTATTCGCTGGCAGGAAGGGCCCGACAAGGGCGGCCCCTTTGCTCCGTACGAACAGAGCAAGCGCACGGCAATTTATCTTGCGGTGTGGCGCAAGCTGCTGCGGCGCGGCTATCTGTATCCTTGCCGCTGCTCGCGCAAGGACCTTGAAAACGCATTGGGCGCGCCGCACGAGAATTCCTCGCGCTCGGGTGGCAAAACCGAACCGCTGGACGATGAGCCCATCTATCCTGGCACCTGCCGCCGCCTGCAATGGCGCGCTCCGCAACTGCCCGGGCCTACGACGATGGAATTAGAACAGCCCGATGGTATCAATTGGCGATTCCACATTCGCGACGATGAGGTGGTGGAGTTCGATGATCTGAATCTAGGCCCGCAACGCTTTGTCGCCGGGAAAGATTTTGGTGATTTCGTGGTGTGGCGCAAGGATGGCGGTCCGAGCTACCAGCTGGCCAGCGTTTGCGATGACATTTCGATGGAGATTACGGAAGTGGTGCGCGGCGCGGATCTGCTGAAATCGACCGCGCGCCAGATTCTGCTTTTCAAGGCGCTCGGCTTTCAGCCGCCATTGTGGTACCACTGCAAGCTGGTTCTAGACCACAACGGCCGCCGGTTGGCCAAGCGGCATGACGCGCTGAGTTTGCGTACGCTGCGCCAGAAGGGACTTACGCCGATGAATATTTTCGGTGCAGACGTTCCGCTGATGTCGTAGAGGCTGCTCGATCAGGCACACGAATTAGGTATAGTGCGGTCAGAGACCCCGGACAGCTCAATTTCCGGTTTGCCGGTTACTCGCTCAGGGATTTACATTCGGCTCGGTCATTGGCTCAGCAGGTTTGTGCAATTAAGAATACTGAGCAACTCACAGGCGCCAAGCGCGTTATGACTGAACCTAGGACTCTATTCGAGCACTGCTCGAATCTCTATGAGCGAAGCCCTTTGTTAGCTGACCGCCTTCTTTACCAAGTCAGCGATTACTTTCTCGCCCTGTGCATCCAGTTGTCTCATCGCAAAGGCCGTCGGCCACATGGCACCGTCGTCCAATCTAGCCTTGTCACTGAATCCGAGAGTTGCATATCTCGTCTTGAACTTATGTGAGGCTTGAAAGAAACATACGACGTTTCCACCGTTGGCGTAGGCAGGCATTCCGTACCAGGTGCGAGGCGTGAGCATGGGTGCGACTCGTTTGATCAATGCATGAAGACGTTCGGCCATCATTCGATCGGAGTCAGGCATCTCAGCGATCTTCGCGAGAACGTCATCTTCGGCTTCCATGGCGTTTGCGTTTTGGCGCTGCACATCCTTCAGTTCCTTTGCTCGCTCCTTCATTGCGCGACGCTCGTCGTCCGTGAAGCCCGTCTGCTTGGGGCGTTGCTGAATTGCACTCCCGTCCTTCTTCGCTTTCATCGGTTCCCCTTGATGTTGCTCAGGAATCTAAGTGTGCTCCACATAGAAAGCCTTGCACGGCTACCATGCCGGGCGTCAACAGTATGAACGAGAGAGCTAGTTCTGGGAAGTAGGGCCTGCTTGAGCGGTGACCGGCCAGGCCCTTAACTTCTGACGCCAAGGCAAAGTACTCGTTGACCGCTTTCAATCGTGAAATCTGCGCATTTTTTGCTTCCGTGAGTGTGTGGTCGGCTAGCCGGAAGTTATCGGAATTTTGGGACATTGCGGCAGTCGAGATTCCAGCAGTAACCGCAGATCCGTCGGCCCCTTTCACTCCGTTCTTGGTTCTCTGGATGACAGTGTCATGGGGTTCAGGGGGGGCTCGCAATTCATCGTGGACGGATTTACTGCGCGCCTTCTCTCCAGCCGGGATGCTCGGCGGCATATTTCGCGCGCGCATCGTCAATCTTCGCTTTGTCAGCCAGATTCACCTTTGCGATCGCCTGCCGCGCCAGCAACACCGTCAGCTGATTCCACTGATCTCCCATGGGGGACTGTGCTTTGCCAAGCTCGATGCACATCGGGGACCCGGGAAAGTTTTTGCCGAGCTTGAGATACGCGTCAAGCACCTTATCCATCAGGTCGCTTGAGACGGTGTGCTTGAACCACACGGTGAATGCGGGCGCCAAGTCCGTGTCCTGGATCTCGGTCTTGATGTCGGTCCAGTACGAATCGGGCAGGTACGGCTGGCTGCGCGCGCGGTTCTTGTCGACTCCGGCGATCCACGCGGACTTGTAGTCTTCGACCACGTGGCTCCACTGCAGGTATTCGCGAATCTGGTCGTCCGTGGCCGCATTCTTAACGGGCGTCATCGATTGCAACAGTTCGTTCACCGCCGCCGACGGGTCATTCTGTGGCGGCTTCTTGTCTTTGGCGTAGCCGATAGAGATACAGGAAGCAAAAATCGTACAGATCGCGAGCCGAAGTATCCAGGTTTGCCTCATGACTTAGAGTTCCGATTTCCGTACGACAACTATATTGCACCCGCGGTGATTGCACCCGCAATGCCGGTAGAGCTGGCAACTGCTTGCTGCCGCGATCTAAGGAATTCTCGGCATGCCCTGCTTGCTATTCGGCGGGTCAATGGGGTTATATTTCCGCGCCAGATCTGGTGTCGACTGCACTTCGCCCGCCGGTGGATCGACCGCCTTGTCCACTTCCGCGCCGAACACGTAGCTAGGCCCAAACATGTTGCTGGTAAATATCACCAGCTTCTTGTCGGGCGAAAAGCGCACATTGGGTTCTTCGCGATAGTAGTGGTGCGACATATTCACCAGGTGTTCCGCGTGGAATACGCCCGGCTGCCAGAAATCAGGCTCGTTCAGCGCGCCCGGGCCATCGGTGATCATTTGCGGATGGAACAACTCAATCCATTCGCCGTTCTTGGCTCTTGCCACCTGTCCGGGATCTCCACCATCTCCGCAGAACATGTCGAGATCCCTGGTGAGGTTGAAATGAATCGACCACTCGTCGCGCTGCATGTGGTACGCAATCCGCTTGCCTGTTTTCAGGTTGTAGCCGGCCAGGAAGAAGTCCTCGCCCTTCGGATATTGCCAGTCGTACCAGATCGTTTCGCCGTCGAGTCCCCAGAACTCATGACCAAAGATCTCCATGAACATGGTGCGCTTGTGAACCATGGTGTTGTGGGTGCCGTCGGTGTGGATCATCCAGATGCGGTTCACCTTTTGCCAGGGTCCCTCGTGGCAGTACATCAGCAATTCCGGGTCCTTGGGCGAAAACAGCAGGTGGTTCACCCAGTCGGTGGAGTGCAGCAGGATTTTGATGTCGCCGGGTTTCTCGCCGTTTTGTCCCGGCTCCAGTCGAATTGTGAACAACACAAGCGGCAACCGTGCCGCCAGCCGGCGCTCCATCATCTCGCCCTTGTCCATTGGCTGGTAGTGCGGACCCTGCTGCGTATTGGCCACGCGATTGTCGGCTCGCGGTGGTGCTGCCGGCATATTCGATCCGTATTCCTTCCCTGCTGCATCGCCTTCAATGTAGGTTCCGGCCGCTAGCGTCTCGTCAGCGTTCACGCTCACAATCGACCGGTTCGCAGGCAGATCAGTAAGCTTGCGAATCGCTCCGGTGTTCGTGTCTGCCTTGTATACCGAGGTCACGCCCGTCGCCGGATCGGCTTTGGTATAGAACACGCTGTTCGTCTTGTAACCGGCCACCAGCGCATGCACCATTCCCGGATACGGTCCTTTTGCTCCGTCGGGCCGCGGCGGGTTCGGCACCAGCAATTTGGTCGTGCGGGTGGACATTTCCATGACGCGGATGCCGTCCGGCGCGGTGTAGATCATTTGTTTTCCGTCCGGGGTGTAGGCATTGATGTTGAAGTAGAACCCGCCTGAGTTGGGCTCATTGCTGAGCCGCCAAACGCGATGGCCAGTGTCCTTGTCCACCCAGCTTCTGGGCGGCATTGCTGCGCGACTGCGCAGATCTGGGCCTGAGGCAGTCGTCTGCGCTATGCAGCAGACTATGGAAGCCGATACGCCGAGCAGTGCCGCAAAGGACAGGATGCGCATGGAGGGCCATTTCCTTTTGGATAGGTTTAACGTGAAGCGAGTTCACCCCGCCGCAGTCGGTTTTGCTCTCAGATTCGTCAAAGAAGCAAGCGCGGGAGACCAGGCAGAAACCTTATACACCGTTCGACTGTCGAATGGGAAATTATTCTTATTCAGAAACCACAACGGCCGTCAGCTGAATCTTAGAGCGGAAACCGAGCAAGCGTGCCCGTCTTGAATGCGTGCAGAGGTGGCTTTTTCTTGATGAAGAAGCCACTTGAGAGCCGTGCCTATGGGTACATCTGCTCGGATTCCGCTATAGCCTTTTTAGCCGCCCACCTGTCGAAACCGGCCCGGCGTAACTTGGACCGGCGTGGCCGGCGTCACAGTCAGGCCGCTGGTGCGCGTTGGAGAATCATCTGGCCCTTTAATTCGACACATGGAGTTAATCGAGCTAGAATCGCGCTGGGTCTTTGGAACGCTTTAGAACGCTTTCAGAAGAAGGAACAATCATGACAAACATCAGTCGACGCCATTTTCTGGCTACCGCCGCCTGCGCCGCGGCAGCCGCCCGCCTGGGCGCTCAGAGCACGGGAGCCGCCAAGCTTACGGTTACGCTCCCTGCGGAGGCCACGGGTCCGCATATGCCTGCCGATTTTGTCGGCCTCAGCTACGAGGTGCAGCAGCTTGTGGATCCCAGCTTCTTTTCGCCGAAGAACACGGGACTCATTCGCGAGTTCAAAGCGCTTTCGCCACACGGCGTTTTGCGGCTTGGCGGCAACACCAGCGAGTTTGCTTACTGGCAGCCGACTCCTTCATCGCCCGAACCTGAGCATCCAAAGACCCGCGAAGTGGTGGGAGAGCCGAAGGCGAGCTACTATGCCGTCCGCGAAGAGGCGGTGCGCAATCTGGCAGAGTTTCTGAAGTCCACCGGCTGGAGCTGCCTGTACGGCATCGGCATGGGCACGAATGTGCCGGAGCGCGCCGCTGCTGAAGCCGAGTTCGTTGCCAAGACGCTTGGATCGAGCCTGCAATACTTCCAGATCGGCAACGAAGTAGATCTGTTTGATCGCCACTTGCGCGATCCAAAGACGTGGTCGGCCAAGACCTATCTTGATGAGTGGCTGACGCTGGCGCGCGCCATCACTGCCCGCGTACCGGACGCGGTCTTTGGCATGCCCGATGTGGCGACCGATATTTCGTGGCTGCCGAAGATTGCGGAGCTCTGGCCCTCGATCCAGAATCCGCCGCGCGTTTCCACGCTTACGCACCATTACTATTTCAGCGGCCCTGCAACCAATCCAGAGGTGAACATTCCCAACCTGATGAAGCCGGCCGCCATGGCCAAGGTCCAGAAAACCGCAGACATGGCAACGGAAGCCGCACGTAAGGTGGGCGCGCGTGTGCGCATGACCGAGGGCAACACCTGCTATCGCGGCGGAAAGCCTGGTGTCTCAGATGTGTTTGCGGCCGCGCTGTGGGCTGCCGACTACTCGCTGCTGCTGGCCAGCAATAACTACTCCGGCATCAATCTGCACGGCGGCACGGGAAAATCGGTGGCCAACTCGGTGGGCGGCAGTTTGCCCGGCGATGCGCTGCTTGAACAGCAGGGGCAGAGTGCCGAGCAGATCGCTTCGCACCCGCACCCGTTTTACACGCCCATTGCCACGTTCGGTTCGGAGTACATGCTGGAGCCGGTCGCATACGGACTGAAGTTTGCCGGCTCGCTGAGCGGCGGCACGTTCCTGCCCGCAGACTTGACGAATCAGTTGCAGAGTTTGGGTGTCAACGCGTCGGGGTATGCGGTCAAAATGCCCAACGGAGAGATTTCAGTCATCATCCTCAACAAGGATGCTGACCACGATCTCGACCTGAAGGTGAACTTTGGCAGCGGGAAGTCGGGAGCTGTTGCGGTGGAGACGCTGCATGCGCCGGCGATCGACAGCCGCGAGGCGCACATTACTCCGGGCGCAGCGGGCAAGCTCCAGGGTGGCAACTACACCGCGACGGTGCGCAAGGCTTCCGGCGTGCGGATTACGATGAAGGGCTGAACAGACAATCAGAGCGTGTTCGGTCTGACCATTTACGGTCGAGTGGGGCATCTGTGGTCTCCCACTCATCGCGATAGGACCGCGATGAATGGGGCACCCAGGTTGGTGCGAGAAGTGCGAGCGGTCGACTTGCGCTTATGCTATCCCACTCATCGCGATAAGACCGCGATGAATGGGGCACCCGGCACCAGGAGCTTGGTTAATACTTGAATCGAAGATGCTGGTTAGCGGTGCTTGATGAACCCTCCGGTTTGCAATTCCGCCATCGCCTGGCGAATCTGCTCCTGGGTGTTCATCACGATCGGGCCGTACCACGCTACCGGCTCTTTGAGCGGCTTGCCAGAGACGAGCAGGAAGCGAATGCCCTCGGGCCCGGCCTGCACCACGATTTCGTCGCCGCGGTCGAAGAGCACGAGTGAGTGATTTCTAGCGTCGTACACCGGTTCAGCATTCGGATCAACGGCCGACTCGGTCAGCACTGCCTGCGGTTCGCTGGCGTCGCTGAATGTGCCCGATCCCGCGAAGACGTAGGCGAACGCGTTGCGTGTCGTTTCCACCTGGATGCGCTTCCGCTTTCCGGGCGGAACCGAGATGTCAACGTAACGAGCTTCTGCGGACATGGGCCCCGTGGCAACGCCTTCCACCGGTCCAGTCTTGCCCCAGAACTCGCCGCAGATGATGCGCGCCTTTGTGCCGTCGTCCTCCGTCACTTCGGGGATCGCGGACGAGGGAATGTCCTGATAGCGCGGATCGGTCATTTTGAGCGAGGCCGGCAAATTGGCCCAGAGCTGGAATCCGTGCATTCGGCCATTGGCGTCGCCCTTCGGCATCTCCTGGTGCAGAATGCCGCTGCCCGCCGTCATCCATTGCACGTCGCCCGAGGTCATACGGCCTTTGTTGCCGAGGCTGTCACCGTGGTTCACTTCACCCGCCAGCACGTACGTAATGGTCTCGATGCCGCGGTGGGGGTGCCACGGAAAACCGGCGATGTAATCGGCCGGGTTCTCGTTGCGGAAATCGTCCAGCAACAGGAAAGGATCGAACTCGGCGGTTTTTCCGAAACCGAAAGCGCGCTGCAGTTTCACGCCTGCGCCTTCGATCGTCGGTTTGGTTTCAAGAATCTGCTTCACTGCGCGAAGCGACATAGGTCAACCTCCTCCGGCTCGCACACCTGTGGTACGCGAGCCACTTTCTTCCTTGCAGCGGCCAGCCGACAAAAGCTCGGGGATTGTAATCGGCAGCCGACCAAAACAATGACCAGGTCAGTCGACCATCGGCAACTGATCACTGTCCACTGTTCACTGCTTGATGAACTGAATATCGAGCGAGATCGTTACGTCCTCGCCCACCAGCACGCCGCCGGTCTCGAGGGCTGCATTCCACTCCAGGCCGAAGTCCTTGCGATTGATCTTCGCGGTGGCCGAAAGCCCGATACGGGTGTTGCCCCACGGATCTTTGCCCGGCTTGCTGGGACCTTCCACATCGAACGTGACCTGTTTGGTTACGCCGTGCAGTGTCAGGTCGCCCGTCACCTTGCCTTCGCCCTCGCCGGTCGGCACAACCTTGGTGGTAACGAAGGACATATTCGGAAACTTCTCAGCGTCGAAAAAGTCGGCACTCTTCAAGTGGCCGTCGCGCTGATCGTCGCCTGTGTTAACGGTGGCTACTGGAATGGATGCTTCAATGCTCGACTTGGATACATCGGCGTCGTTGAGGAACAGCTTGCCGGTCAGGCCGGTAAACTTGCCCTTCACGTTTGAAATCATCATGTGCTTTACCTTGAACTCGGCTGCGGAGTGGGCAGGGTCGATGTTCCAGGTGGTGGTTGCTGCTGTGGGGTTTGCAGAGGTGGTGCTCATGCGTCAGTTCTCCTTTTCACTATCTTTGGATGCGCGGAGAAGATATTCGTTGCAACAACTATATTGGCCGGAAAAGCAATTCCGGCGGGCCGCAACCATTGCTGCCGGGTTCTTTGGGCTTCAGGACTGCCTAAGTACTTGCGAGGGATCGACTTTAGTTCTCGGAGGACGGGAACTGAAGCCGGCCGCGCCTAGCTTTCCACATTGCCGCGCCGGAGTACAGCGGCGGGGGCCTTATGCTGGACTACAGACTCAAGACCCGTCCCATGTCCGACTTCGCTCAGAACGTGAAAGAACACGTCGATATCGTCAAGATCATCGAGAGCTACATACGGCTGCGCAAAGCCGGGGCGCAGAACTATTCGGGCCTGTGTCCGTTCCATAAGGAAAAATCGCCTTCCTTTTCAGTTCATGCGGTTCGGCAGTTCTACCACTGCTTTGGGTGCGGCGTGTCCGGCGACGTCTTCAGCTTCGTGCAGAAAATCGAAAACGTGAGCTTTCCTGAGGCGGTACGGACTGTTGCGCAAAAGGCCGGTATCCCACTGCCCAAGCGGGAGTTCTCGTCGCCGGAGGAGGCTGCGGACGCCCGCCAGCGCGGCAAACTGCTGGAACTGCATGAGGCCGCTGCCGCCTGGTTTGAAGAGCAGCTTCGCGGACCTGAGGGAGCCATCGCTCGCCAGTACCTTGCCGGTCGCGGCCTCGATGCAAAGGGAATTGAGAAATTCCGCATTGGCTACTCGCCGGACAGCTTCAACGCACTGCGCGATCGGCTGAGAACCGTCGCCCCGGACGACATTCTGCGCGCCAGCGGACTATTCAGCTCAAAAGAGCAGGGCGACGGCACGCAGGGGCCGCTTTACGATCGCTTCCGCAAGCGCGTCATGTTCCCCATCTGCAACGAGAGCGGCCGCGTGATTGCCTTTACGGCGCGCACGCTTGAGACGGGCGAAAAGGCCGGCCCCAAGTACATCAACTCTCCTGAGACCCCGCTGTATTCAAAGGGCCATGTGCTGTTCAACCTCGACAAGGCGCGGCCCTCGATTCGCCAGGTGGAGTTTGCCCTGCTCGTTGAGGGACAGATGGACTGCATTTCGGTTTTCCTGCGCGGCATTCAAAACGTGATCGCCACCAGCGGAACGGCCTTTACCGAGCAGCAGGTGGCGCTGCTGCGCCGCCACACCTCAAACGTTGTGGTGAACTTTGATCCCGATGCTGCCGGAGCTAATGCGGCCGAGAAATCGATCTCGCTGCTCACGGAAGAGGGCTTTGCGATCAAGATTGTTACGCTCGAAGGCGGGCTGGATCCGGACCGCTATATCCGTGAGCGCGGAGTTGAGGCGTACACGGCGGCCATTCGCGGCGCGCGCCGCCAATCCGACTACCTGATTGAGCGCGCCCGGCAGATGTTCCCAGGCGCCAGCGCCGACCAGAAGGTGAAGGCGATGAACTACCTCCTGCCGCACATTCGCCGCATGCCTGAGAAACTGGCCCGTGACCAATTTGCGCACGACGCCGCACAGAAGCTCGGCATCGATTCTGCAGTGCTGCGCGAGGAGATTCGCCAGGCCGCGCTGCGCCGCCGCGACCACATCGAGGTTAAAACCAGCGTTCTGACCGAGGTGGAGCGTGTGCTGTTGCGCGCGCTGGCTATTTCCGACCCTGAAGGTGAGCATGCCCGCCGGCTGGCTACCCAGGCAATTAGCGAGCAACCAACCTGGTTTCAGCACCTTGGCACATTCGGGGCTCTACAGGAGTTAGCCGGGCGCCAGTCGCGTGATCCGATGGAAGTTGTGACGGACGAGTCCCAGCGCGCCTTCCTCGCCGAGGCTCTGCTGGCCGAGGTCAGGCCGCCTGAACTGGCTGAAGTGCAGGGGGCGCTGCAGGAGATTGAGGAGCGCGCTCTCGAAAGCCGCATGCGCGATATGCGGGCCCTGATCGCGGAGGCCGAGCGCCGCGGCGACATCGCCGAACTGGCCATCCTTACCCAGCAAAAGATGGAGCTGGACCGGGCTCTGCGCCACCTGCACAGCCACCAACCCCGACAACGCTAGGCGAGCCGCTGAAACCTGCAACTTCTGTGTCAAAACGGCCACATTATCTTGCGTCAAAATCGTCGCTGACCGCGTCTAATTTATAGAGCCAGGAACGGATACGCAGAGGAGCCCGGCCTGGGTTTCAGGTTCGAAGCGGTCCGCCAGAGGTCCGAATTCACCCGACTTTTTGCTGGAGTGGATGAGGCGGCCTGTGTTAATCTATTGATCTCTGTGAGGATGCGCGCCCTTTTGCCCCATACATGAGCTCCGGCTCGCGGGCTAACCAGGCGAGAACCTGAAGCGCGGTCATCCTGTTCCGAGCGACTAAAAAAGACCGCATTTTTTGCGGACTACCGCAGATTTGTGCGCGTGCGCATTCATGGGCCGACGGGCAATTTCCCTCGGCAACTCTTCTCATGCGCGCGCCCATCAAATCGCGCACCGGTGCGCAACCCGGTGGGTTCTTTTTGATTGCGCGGCAGCATGACCCGGGACAACGTATCCCGATGGCCATGAAGCCGAGAAGGCAGACGGGCCGTGATCCGACAACTCGGATCTCGCCGTAGAGAGTAGGGATCATTTGGCGATCGAAGACAAATTCGAACACGATATTGACAGCATTATCGAAGTAGGCAAGGAGAAGGGTTACCTCACCTACGGCGATGTGAACGACATGTTGCCTGAAGAGATTGGGTCGGCAGACGATCTCGACGACCTGATTACCACCATCGGTACCCAGGGCATTGATCTGCTCGACGCACCCAAGTTTCCCGGCGATAAGGAATTCGAGCTGGAAGAGGGCGAAGACGTTGAGCTGGACCTGACGCCCGGCACGCTAGAGAAGACCAACGACCCAGTTCGAATGTACCTGCGCGAGATGGGCACGGTTCCGCTGCTCACACGCGAAGGCGAAGTGGAAATTGCGAAGCGCATTGAGCGCGGCCAGATGCGCGTGCTCAAGGCCATCTCGCGTTCGCCCATCGTCATCCGCGAAATTGCGGCTCTTGGCGAGGACCTGAAACGCGGCGTGCGCAACGTCAAGGAAGTGGTGATCTTCGACGAAGAAGAGCTGACTGAAGAAATCGTCGTCACTCGCGTCAAGGCTACTGTTGCCCGCATCGACACGCTGGTAAAGCACCAGAAGAAGATTGCCGCGCTCGAAGAAAAGCAGGCGGCCATCAACACCGCGGCCAGCAAGGCCAAATCCAAGGAAGCCCGGCGGGTCCGCTGGTCCATTGCGCGCGAGAAGGTATACATCTCGCGCATTGTTCGCGAACTGAAGTACACGGCTCTCGAACGCAAGCGGCTGCTGGACAAGGTAAACAAGACCGTCGACACCATGCGCACGCTGGAGCGCCAGATTCGCTCGCTCGATCAGAAGCACGAAGCTTCAAAAAGCGAGGAGCTCAAGAAGGAATATCGCCGCCAGCAGAAGAACTGCAAGGTCGATCTCGAGAAGATCGAAGCCGACGCGGGCGTTTCCATCGGCGAGCTGAAGCGTACGCAGCGCGAGATGATCCAGGGCGACATGGATGCCGAGCAGGCCAAGCGCGAGCTGATTGAAGCCAACCTGCGACTCGTCGTCTCCATTGCGAAGAAGTACACCAATCGCGGACTGCAGTTCCTTGACCTGATTCAGGAGGGCAACATTGGCCTGATGAAGGCGGTGGACAAGTTCGAATACCGCCGCGGCTACAAATTCTCAACGTATGCAACGTGGTGGATTCGTCAGGCGATTACGCGCGCCATTGCCGATCAGGCCCGCACCATTCGTATTCCGGTGCACATGATCGAGACGATCAACAAGCTCATCCGCACCAGCCGACAGCTTGTGCAGGAGCTGGGCCGTGAGCCGTCGAGCGAAGAAATTGCACGCCGCATGGATATTCCGGTAGCCAAGGTTCGCAAGGTGCTGAAGATCGCACAGGAGCCCATCTCGCTTGAAACGCCGATCGGTGAAGAGGAGGATTCGCACCTTGGCGACTTCATTGAAGATCGCCAGGCTGTTTCGCCCTCTGAGGCTGTTATCAGCGTCAACCTGAAGGAGTACACGTCGCAGGTGCTGCGCACGCTCACGCCGCGCGAAGAGCGCGTCATCAAGATGCGCTTCGGCCTTGAAGACGGTTCCGAGCACACGCTTGAAGAAGTGGGCCAGAGCTTCCAGGTCACGCGCGAGCGCATCCGCCAGATTGAAGCGAAGGCGCTGCGCAAGCTGCGTCATCCGAGCCGCAGCCGCAAACTCAAGGCGTTCGTTGAAGGCGTCAAGGAGATGTAAGGCAGTTAGCTTTAGGCAGCATTAAAGAGCCGCAACCGTCAAACGGTTGCGGCTCTTTGATTTCTAGCGGGCATGAACACCCAAAGAGGCGCTGTCATCCTGAGCGGAGCGCAGCGGAGTCGAATGATCTGCGGTTGTTTTTCTATTCTATTGGTCTCTCCTCGTTGTAAATTCAAGGCGAGGTTTTCAGCATGCGGAGTCTTCTCCGGCTTCTCTTCGCTTTCATTTTGTTTGTTGCAGCGGGATCGTATGCATCAGCGCAACAAACCCGCCGCACATTTGACGTGGCCGCAATCCACGTTGCCAAACCCGGTTCCGATCGCGGGTTCATCAAGCCGCTTCCCGGCGGCAATGGGTACATCGTTCAGAACATCAATCTCAAAACAATGATTTCCGTGATCTACCGTATTCCCGCGCGGCAGATCACTGGAGGACCTGACTGGCTTAACACCACAACGTTCAACATCGAAACACGGTCAGACAGCGTGTCCAATCTTGAAGAACTGCATACCATGTTCAAGAATCTGCTGGCCGATCGTTTTGGTTTGAAGTTGCACATCAATAAAAAGGACGGCAGGGTATATGAACTGCATGTGGAGAAATCGGGATTGAAGATGCAGCCCGATGGAACTAGGCCGGACCTGAATATTCCCATCAACATGACGCGGCCGAGCGTTTTTACCGGCATCAAAGTTCCCATGGAATATCTCTGCTGGTTTCTCAGCCAGCAGTTCCGGGATGACCCGAGGCCCGTCATCGACAAAACTGGCCTCACCGAGGTCTATGACTTCACGCTCACTTTTCAACCCGAGCTTCCGCCCGGCCTTACTCCGGACGATCTGCTTCCCGAAATCCGGAAGCTGCCAACGCTGTTTGACGCCCTGCCCGACCAGCTCGGATTGCGTCTTCAGCCGGCGAAGGGCCCCGTAGACTTCTGTGTAATCGACCACGCCGAGATGCCGTCGGCTAACTGATACATCCTGGGGCAATCACCAAAGCCCGTCGCGCGTGTAGGGCCGGGCCCACAGCACTACCTCAATAAGCACAGCTTTGCTCCATGCGCGTTCCACGGCCTTCAGCGTCGCCTCATCTTCAATGCGGCCCTCCAGAAAATTCCGAATGTCCGATACCGCCGGCAAAAAGCCCAGCACAAACCGCAGCGGCACCATCGGCGGAGTATGCCGCTCATCGGTAGTGTTCTTCTTTACCGGCGTATGGCGCAGCCCTATTTCTTCCTGATAATCGAGCCAAGTGTGGTCATGAGAGCGTGTTGCCGTGTCGATAACCCACTGCACGAACCGTGGCTTTACACGCGCCTTGTATTCGTCGTCGGACCTTTCGTACGGTCCGTTGAACCAATGGACCAGGTGTGGTTGCGATGCGATGATTGCGCGCCAAGCATCCACCATCGCTTCGGCCTGATCGCGAAATACATCGCCGTGCTGCCGCAACAGCGCGGCATCGTCTTCCGTCCATCCAATTGTCTGCTCGAGCTCCCGCACGTCCTTCTCTGAAAGCGGCGAGTGCGCACTCTCCGGACTACCATACGCGTATCCCGGAATCTTCGGAAATCCTTCTTCTGCAGCAGAACTGCCCATAAATCATCTCCTGATGACGTGGCCGAAGCAGGCCCGCCCTTCTAAGATGGACACGCCCATAACCGAGTTGCCCCAAGCGTGCCCTCTGCTAGAATCCCGAATGGTTTGTAGTGCAGGCGCATACGCGCTCAGTTTCCTGAGTGCCGAACCTGTTTTGCGTAGAAAGGAATTCCATGACTCAGATCACCCGGCGTCAGTTCACCACCGGAGTGGCAGCCGCGGCTGCGGCGCTTGCCGCTCCCACGCTGCCCAAATTTGCATTTGGCCAATCGGCGCAGTCGAGTCTTCAGTTTCCCAAGGGCTTTCTATGGGGTTGCGCGACTGCTTCCTATCAGATCGAAGGCGCTGTAAACGAGGATGGCCGCGGCCCATCGAATTGGGATGTTTTCGCGCACACGCCGGGCAAGATCTTCAACAACGACACGGGCGACGTAGCCGACGATTCCTACCACCTGTACAAGGAAGATGTTCGCCTGCTCAAGAATCTCGGCGTCGGCGCGTATCGCATGTCCATTTCATGGTCGCGTATCTTTCCGCAGGGCAAGGGTCAGGTCAACGCAAAGGGGCTCGATTACTACAACCGCGTCGTTGACGAACTGCTCGCCAGCAACATTCAGCCGTACGTTACGCTCTTCCACTGGGACCTGCCTGCCGCGCTGCCGGGCGGCTGGCAATCGCGCGATACGTCGAAAGCATTTGCCGAATACGCGGGCTATGTTACCAAGCATCTCTCCGACCGTGTACACCACTGGATGACGACCAACGAGTTCACCTGCTTTACGGATCTCGGCTACCGCGAGGGTAAATTTGCTCCGGGCATAAAGCTTCCCGATGCTGAAGCCAACCAGGTGTGCCACAACGGCATTCTTGCTCATGGCCTCGCCGTGCAGGCCATCCGCGCCAACACGCCGAGCGGCACCCAGGTAGGGCTGGCGGAAAACACCAACGTCTACATGCCCGTGATTGAGACTCCCGAAAACATCAAGGCAGCGCAACGCGCCACGCGCGACGGAGCGGAGCGGTTCCTGACCGTGCTGATGGAAGGCAAATATCCTGCAACTTATCTGGAGCGAGCCGGAGCCGCAGCGCCCAAGGTCGAGCCCGGCGATCTGGAAGCCATCGGCAGCAAGCTCGACTTCGTCGCCCTCAACGTCTACACGGGCGATTACGTTCGCTCCGACGCAAATCCACGCGGCTATATCGTGGAGCCGCGCCAGGCTTCGTATCCGCACATGGCCTCGCCGTGGATCAATATCGACCCGGAGTGCGTTTACTGGACAATCCGCAACGTGAGCGACCTGTGGCATCCGGCTGCGCTGTACATCAGCGAGAACGGCTGCTCTGCCGATGACGTGGTCACGCCCCAGGGCCGCATTGAAGATACAGATCGCGTGATGTATCTCCGCAGCCACATTACGAGTCTTCACCGCGCTGCCGCCGAGAATTACCCGATCAAGGGTTACTTCCTTTGGAGCCTGCTCGACAACTTTGAGTGGGCTGATGGGTACAGCAAACGCTTCGGCATTCACTATGTCGACTTCAAAACATTGAAGCGGACGCCCAAGCTCTCTGCCGAGTGGTATCGCGAAGTGATTGCGCGCAACACTGTTCTTTAGATTCTCTCCGCAACACGCCGGCGCCGGAACCGCATCGCACCGGCGGTTCTGGCTTTTTTGCACTCACAATTCGTTCACGATCAGGGCAATGCGGCCGGCAATCAGATCGCCGGGGGTTTCGTGGAGTCCAAGCTCCAGAAGCTCTACTGGAAAGGCACGGTTGTACGGCCTGAGCACGACGCGGTTGGAAACAAAATCAACGTGGCGCAGCAACAGGTGCGCGCCATTTCTTACTGCAAAGATATTCGGCTGGTCAGGCCGGTAGGGCGCCAGGGAATTGTAATGGCGATCGACGAGCGCAATCGCGTGGGGCTTGATGAGGGGATCCATTGCCTCTGCCTCGCTCCTGGAAATTCGAACGGCGACAAACCGTTGCCAGGCGCGACGGGGCTTTGACGCGAGCGGTCGCAGACTGTGCAGCACGCCTGCGGGCAAATGCAGCATGGAGTGCACCACCGCCGGGCGGATGTACGGCTCAAACAGCGCACCCGGATGAGAAACAATGGGCACTTTGCCGGCGTCGGGTTCTGCTGCCGCATCCGCAGGGTAGCGGATGATGGGCAGCAGATCTTCGGCCGCCAGGTGCTGTGCCGTCATTACCCGGTCCAGCGCCTGCAGCGAAAGCTGGCGTCTGCTATGCAGGAAATTCGAAAGATGTGCCTGCCCGAACCCGGTCTGCCGGGCCAGCAACGAAACACTGAGCGTTCCCCGATTGATCCTGCGCAGCAGTTCCAGGCGCAGTCGTTCGTGCATCTGGGTAAAGTTCATGTGTGGATAATTTGTCACCAGCAATGACATCGAAGGGCTTGTCTTTTCCCCAGGAAAAGCCGTTCCTGCCAGTTGGCCAACGTTCTCGGCACCTTGTTAAGGATTGAACAGAACTCTGCTCCAAAACCTAACCGTAACGTTGACGCAAGAGATACATCTTTCTACATTGAGTTCACTTACACCCACACTGGATTGTGGAAATACGCATGGAATTCTTCTTTGGCCCGTGGGACGGGCGTCACGCCATTTGTCCCTTTCAAGCAGCCATTGAACAGTCCACCGGCGGACGCATTTCTCGTCCGAACGGAGATCCCGTGCCTTTTTTCTTGCCCGTTGCGCCGCACACCGGCGTGGCGGGCCGCTCCGGGGTTGGGAATTCCAGGATCTGCGCGCTACGAGCATGACAGCCAACTACAGACCGCAGGCAGCCCATCGGGAGTTGAGAATCCCGAGGTGCAGTGCCTCCGGTCTTTTACCCTGCCGGACAACAAGTATGAAAAGAGTTCGGTAGACGTGACCCGTTACGGAGATAGAAGTCATGGAATTGCGCGTGCAATTGAAAGTGTGCGAGGGATGCGGTTGCCTTTGGTTCCGCTCCCAATGCCAGGAGACGGTTTATTGCCAGGGTTGTGACGAAAAGCTGAAGGACTTTCCCTCACCGGAGAGCCGAAAGCGCCGCGGGCGTCCGTCCCGCAAATCACCTGCCCGGGTTTTTGCCTCGGTTAGAACATTCAGTGCTACGGGGGGTGTGCAATGGGGCGCGTCGAGCGCAGCCTACCAGTTGGCAACGGTTTGGGCCGTCAGCTCGGAAGCTTTAGTCAGAGCAGTGTCGAAGCCAATCCAGCCAAAGCCAGTTCGGCCCAAGGCAGTGCCGGACAAGCCGGAATCGCTGCCGCCCATCAGCCTGGCCTTCTACCGCAAACACACGGAGAGCATGTTGAGGCGCTACCTGTATGCGTCGATGCAGGTGGGACGTGCGCCGTCTATTCTCGGCGATCCGGTGGGCCGCGGTTGGGCATCCAGCCGGCCGATCCGCACGTTCGAGGACGCGGTCATCTTCGTTCTCGATCTGGAACGGTGCCTGGAAAGGCTAAGCTCGCTTGATCGGCAGATGCTGAGCCGCGTGGTGCTGCAGGAGTACACGCAGGCAGAGGCGGCCACTCTGCTGGGGATGAGCCCTCGGGCGATGTCCTACAAATTCCCGCAAGCGCTGGACAGGTTAACTGAAAAGCTGCTGGCGGCGGGGTTGCTGGTACTTCCGCATTAATACCTGATACTGAAAGCTGCAATAGAGGCAGGGGGAGCGATGTATCCGCTCCCCCGTGCTGCGCTGGTGGACGAGACCGCTGTTTCCCGTTATGGTGGACGGGTCGATCTCTGGACAAAGCTGATACCCCTTCAGGAGCCGCCTCAATGAATACTTTGCTGAATTCCTTGCCCGCCCGACTGGGCGTTGCTTTGTTCGCGGCCGCCGTCACACTGGCCGCGCAACAGCTTGCCCGCCAACCCACCACGGCAGATCAGGCGCCCACGCGCGATTCGAGCTACATCGACGCCCAGGGCACAGCGCACGTCACGCGCGTTGTTCCCGTGCCGCAGGATCTGAGCCCGCAGGCGCAGAAGTTCATCAGCCGCCAAGTGCCGGACGAAGCACCACCGCAGTCTCTCGCCGAGCGCCGTGCCAGCCAGGACGCAAATGAGCAGCGTCATAAAGCCGACTGGAGCAAGCTCTGCCCGAACACGATCGTCGAGACGCAGATTGCCGGCGTGCCGGTGCACATGGTCACGCCCGAGGGAATGCCCGCTGAAAACAACGACAAGGTTCTGATCAACCTGCACGGCGGCAGTTTCAATGCGGACTCCGGTTCCTACGCCGAGTCGATTCCGATCGCCGGCTACGCAAAAATGAAAGTGGTGGCCGTGCTTTATCGGCTGGCGCCAGAACATCCATTTCCCGCTGCCGTCGACGACGGAATCGCCGTCTACAAGGAACTGCTGAAGACTTACAAGCCGAGCCACATCGCTATCTACGGAACCTCGGCCGGCGCTTCGCTCACCGCCGAGATCGGTGTGCGCCTCAAGCAGCTTGGCCTGCCCATGCCGGCGGCCCTGGGCATCTTCAGCACGCTTGACAACTTCGCCTTCATGGACGACTCGTGGTCCATATACACGCTGCGCGGATTTGCCGGCCATCTCGACCCGCCCGACGGCGGCATTCACGACGCTTATTACGTGGGATCGACCGACACGAAGGACCCAGTCCTATCGCCAATCTACGCTGACCTGCACGGCCTGCCGCCGGCGTTGTTCATTTCCAGCGGCCGCGATGCGCTGCTAAGCTCTACCTCCAATCTGCACCGCGCATATTTGCGCGCCGGGATCGATGCGCGGCTGGCAGGGCCGACGCATCTTAAATGGCCAGTAATTTCAGCAGGTAGTTATTGTCCCATCCTGCTTTGAGTCGTTTTCCTTTGATGCCGCGTTTTGTGGTTTTTTCTTGTCGGAGTAGGTTGAGAGCCATGCGATTGAGCAGGGAGAAGTTTTGCGCCGCATGTCCTGCGCGTTTACGGTCAAGGTCTTCGCCGAAGCTGACATCGAGAGCCCAGTGCAGTTTGTTTTCAATCCCCCAGTGCTGCCGGATGGCCTGGTTCAGCCGCCGGGCGTCGGGCTTGAGGCTTGTGATGTAGTAGCGGGTTTCGCGCTCGGTTTTGTCCGCGACCTTGTGGTAGCGCTCGCTCTCGATACGCACCAACCCCTGTAAAGACGCCCACTCCGCAGCTTTCTCGATCAGGCTCAGGTCGGCAATCACCGAGCAGCGTCGCCGTTCAACGCGCCCGTGGCCACAGTCGATTTCCGTTCTGCACAGCATCAGCGAGCCAGCATCTGAAAGGAGTCCTTGACTCTCCTCCAGCAGATGACCCTGATTCTCCTTGACCGCCAAAATATAGTCGGCTTTTTTGCCAACGATCTTCTCGGCGATCTCCGCTGGCAGCCCATCGCATCGATGGTCACCACGGTTCCGCTCAATTCCAGCGCCGCAAGCAGTTTCGGGATGGCCGTGATCTCATTGGATTTTTCATCGACCTTGCGTTGCGCCAGCACCAGATTATTGGCGCTGGCCCAGGCCGAAACCATGTGCACCAGAGCCGCTTTGCCCGCCTCGCGGGTGCCGCGCAGCGCCTTGCCGTCGATGGCCACCACCTCACCCGCCGTCAGTTTGGCAATCGAAGAGACCCAGGCCATGAAGCCCGTTTCCAACTCTGCCGGGTCAAGAGCCGAAAAGACCCGGTTGAAGGTGTCGTGCGAGGGAATGCCGCCCGGCAGTGTCAGAAAACGCCTTGAACCACGCCTGTTTGGCCTTCCCGTAGCCCTCGATCTCATTCCAGCTTTCGGCTCCGCTCAACACCGCCGCAATCGCCATCAGCAGGATCTCTTCCAGCAGATGCTCCCGCGTCCGCTCCACCCGTGGGTCCCTCAACTCTGCAAAATACTTCAGGGGATTTTCCATATCCCCATCTCAACCGCTATTCAGTCCCGCTCATATAGCAAGATTAAGATGCGTCGGCCCTGGCGCGGCTGGTTGTGTTTGATGGGCTTCCACACGCTTTCTGGTATGACTCGACATTGCCGGAGTCGATTGAAGCCAGCCACATCATGGCAGATTTTTTTGTTAAGGAATTGGGCAAGTAGTTTCTTCCGCGTTGTGCGTCCAGCCCAATTCAGCGTGTGTCATCCCGCAGCAAGCTGCGTCTTTTGCGGCTGGCGGATTCGAAAGCCTGCCCTGCGAAGATCGCATCAGCGATCGCAGTCGAATGGGGATTCGCAGTTGTTCTTCGATGAATTCCGACTCACCGCGCCAGCTCTCACGCCGCCATTTCTGTTTCCGGTTCCATATCCGGTTCCGTCCACAGCAGGATGGCCTGCGGAAGGGTGAGAAAAAGCGTCAGCACAACCAGCAGCAGGCCGAAGTACATCTCGTCCGGCGACATGCCTGTCCCATCAAGCAGTCCCGGCCGAACGATGCGCAGCGACGACAACAGCCACGGCACGCAGATCGCCGCACCGATCGCCTGGTAGGCCGCGTAGTGCGCCCGATCCCGCTGATCGAGTTCGCGCTCGTCGCTGCGATACTTCGGCTCATCCGCAGCCAAGATGGGCCGGTAAACGCGCAGCTTCAACGCCAGCAGCGACGGAGGCATGTCAGCTCGCCTCGGCGCCTTCCCATTGAATGGCTTCACGAGCCCACCCGAATAATAGCCGCCAAGAAAGAGCCTGCAGGCAATCATCGCCGCCCAAAAAACGTAAACTCCCGTGCCGTGCCAGCGGCTTGTGAACCACAGCGTCGCCATCAGCACCGCCAGCGCCGCATAAATGCTCACCACAAGCGCTCGCCGGCGATCACGCCGCGCCATGCTTACACGTCTGCCGAAGAAGACCAGCTCAGCGTTCATCGCACATCCTCCTTGTCCTGCTCGACCGGCAGGTAGCCTTCACTTCGTTTAGTGCCGTAAACCTGCTCACTCAGCGGCTTGAAAGGCGTGGTCGAAAAAATCGCCTCAAGGGGCAGCCTGAAAAACTCCGCAATCTGAAAGGCCAGCTTCAAACTGGGCCCGTAATCTCCACGCTCCAGGAACCCGATCGTCTGGTAGTTCACACCCACCACATCCGCCAGTTCCTGGCGGCTGATCCCGCGCTCAGCCCGCAGCACGGCAATGCGGTTGTAGAGACCGCCTTCTCCCGTGCCAGTCGAGGTGGGCGTGTTGGATTGCATGACATAATATTGCGTAAACACAACAATATTGTCAACTAAGAAAACGACCCGTCGAATTCAACACGTACAGCACCGGCGCGGCCCACTTAGTCCGTCGCGCCAGAATCGATGATTTGAGGTGCGCGGCGGTTCTCAATTCAGGCTTCAAAATCCAGTTCCACCGCATCGATCAGCGGCACGAGCCATTCAAGCAACGCGAGGTGCGCACGGTGGACCATATAGGCATCGGACGCTTCCTTGTTCGTGAATTTCATCATCCCGACGTATGCGTATCCTTGCCCACGCGGTGACACATTCGGCCCCACGTATGCTTCGATCAGACCCGGAATCACACCGCGAAACGCCAGAATTTCCCTCGTGGCCCGTGTAATGTCCGCTTCCGTTGTCTCCGGCTTCCACCGGAACCCAAAAATGTGAATAAACATCTTTTCCTCCCGTTTCTCTGCTGCTGCTTCGCCAGAATACCCGCTTCGATCTACCGCGTGCCCCCCATTGAAAAAGCGCTCGACAATCGAGAACTTTGATGAGAACCGCAGTAGCCCTGTGATAGAAATGCGGTGACACCCCGGAGGAGACAACCGCCTTGCAGCAATCGAACTTTGGCCCGCGCGTGTACCGAATGCGAGTCTGGCAGCGTGCGTTCTACGTTGTGCTCGGCGCATTCCTCGCTGGAATCGGGATCCTCGCATGGTACTCATCTTCTGCCGATTCCGGTAAAACCGGGGCTCTCCCAATTGCCCTGGCTCTCCTTCCTGTTTGCCTCAGCGTTTATCTGCTGGCACTCGCGCTCCGCTCGCGCCTCATCATCGACGATTCACACATCGAAGTCCGCTGCCCATTCCGCGAGCAGTCTGCGGAGCTCAACGACATCGAAGGCTATCGCACCATCAGCACGCGTAACGGATCGTTCTGGAGGCTGCAGCTCAAACAGAGCCGCGGCTCCATCACCATTCAAAAGTCATTCGACTGCGACGATCTTCGCGCCTGGCTTCAGCAGTTCACTGATCTCGATGAGCGGGACCGCAACGCACTTCTTGAAGAGATCAAGCAGGCCCCAGGCCTGGGCGCCACACCCGATGAGCGATTGAACGCTCTCAAGCAGGCCAGCCACCTCAACATCGCGTTATCCGCAGTGGCCATCGCGGCAGCCGTGGTCTTCTTCTTTTATCAAGGCACGGTGCGTCTCGCAGCAGCAATCATCCTGGCGCTCGTGCCCGCCATGGTGCTTTATCTCCTGCACAAGGACCCACTGCTCTACGCGGTAGGCAAGCCCAAGCGCGATCCCCGCACAGATTTGACCATTGCCATCCTCGTATCCGGAATCGGATTGATGATGGGCGGCATCGCAATGAACTTTGTTTCGCACAAGCCGCTGATGGAGTGGGGCGCGCTCATTGCCGCGGCGTATATCTTCGCCTTCTACGCGTACACCCAAAAAGAACCGCGTGTGCAGAGCTTTGTGCTCATCATACTCATCTACGGATGCATGTACGGGTACGGTCTTGTTACGATCGCCGATACGCTGCTCGATCATGCGCCCGCAACAACATTCGCTACGGCCGTCGTCGGCGAGCACGAGGTGCACGGCAAATCCACCACCTACTATTTGGACCTCGCCGCCTGGGGACCATTTGAAAAAACCAACAAGCTTAGTGTGCGGCACAGCGAATATCTGCAGGCGCGGATTGGCGAGGCCGTCTGTCTCGCGCTGCATCCCGGCTTTCTGCACGCGGCCTGGTACACGCGCGTTGAATGCAGTGATCACTTCGTAGTCGGCCCCGTGCAATAGCGCACGATCTACGCACCCAGCGCGAACGCCCGCGCCGACTCCAGCAGTTTTGTCACCGCTTCCTTTGAGCATGACTCCGTGTAAATGCGCATCAGTGGCTCCGTCCCACTCGCGCGAAGCAGCAACCACGTTTCAGCCGCGTTCGGCTTCGTCTTCGCTTCAGGATTATCGAGGTAGAACTTCACGCCGTCCATCGTTTCCGTGCGCAGCACCGGCATACCCGCAAACACCGGATCGCCGCCATGCAGAGCCTTTGCCCGCGCGATGGCACCATCCTTGATCTCGTCGGGAATATGCAGGTCGATGCGGCCATACTGATGTTCGCCGTACTCTGCCTGCAGATCGGCCACAAGCTGCCCCATCGTCTTGCGTTCATCGGCCATTACATTCGCAAGCAGCAGCGCATTCAGCAGGCCATCGCGTTCAGGCAAATGCCGTTGAAATCCGATGCCGCCCGATTCCTCGCCGCCCATCACAATCTCGCGTTCAAGCATGTAATCGCACACAAACTTGAAGCCGATGCCGTGCTCGATCAGTTCCCGCCCGTGTTTCGCGCAGATGCGGTCCAACATCTTGGTCGTGTTGAACGCGCGCGTAACTGCGCCCGGCCAGCCTTTGCGCCGTAGCACCCAGCTCAACAGGATCGAGTAAATCTTGTGCGGGTCTACAAAATTGCCGTCTTCGTCTGTAGCCCCGATGCGATCCGCATCACCGTCTGTGCACAGACCTGCCTGGCAGCCGTTCGCCACCACCGCCTCGCCCAGCGCGCGAATGTGCGGCTCAATCGGTTCAGGATTGATCCCTGGGAAGAGCGGATCGGCATTCGAACGTATTGTCAGATTCGCCACGCCGATGCGATTGAAGATCGTCGACAAAATATTGCCGCCCGCACCATACATCGAATCGATGCAGAACTTCATGCCCGATTTCGCGATCACGTCCAGATCGGCAAAGCTCTCAATGGCGCTCAGGTACGGCGGTAAAAAATCAACCTCCGTAATTGGCGCGGCCTGCGCGGTCTTCGCTACCGGCTTGCCCAGGTACGACTCGATCTCCGCAATGATCGACGGCTTGCCCGATCCGCCGTACCATGCCTTGTACTTCACGCCGTTCCACTGCGCAGGATTGTGCGACGACGTAATCATGATGCCGCCGGCCGCACCGCGCTCGCGCACCGCGTAGCTCAGCGCCGGAGTGGGCGTAACAGCGGGCGCCAGCGCCACAGGAATTCCGGTGGCCGCGACAACCTCGGCGCACGTGCGTGCAAAAGCTTTCGACCCGAAACGAGTGTCGTAAGCAATGCACAATCCCTTCGCCGGATTTTCCTTGGCGTGCACATAGGCGGCAACCGCCTCGGCAGCCGTGCGCACGTTGGCAAAGGTATAGTCGTCGGCAATTACGCCGCGCCAGCCGTCGGTACCAAACTTGATTTGAGGATGAGACATGGGTCGAGTTCCGTTCTCCTGCAAATGAGTGTAAATAATGGAGGATAAATCGTGGACCACATAAGATGCGGTGTTAAGCCACGGGCCCGCGAAAGCTCATCGGTCTGGGAAGCTCATAGAGTCGACAAACTCATCCTGAAAGCTGGGATCTGCCGCCAGGCTTATATGCTCAATGATGGGCAAACCGGGCTCTGCGGTTGCCAGCAGGATTTTGGCCCCTCGCAATGCGGTATTCCCCGCAGCATGCACCACGGCTTGCGGCGCCTCAATCAGCCCGATCCGGATCGCGCTCTCAATCTGTACATAGTTGCCGAACGCGCCCGCTAGATATATCTTCCTGACCGCTCTCATCTCCGCGCCAAGCTTCCGCAGCAGAATCCTGAATCCTGCTGCAATCGCACCTTTGGCCAGCTGCAGCTCGCGAATGTCAGATTGGTAGAGCACCACCGGCCCCGCGACTCGATAGATTTTTGTCCCGTCCGCAGTGCGACCGGAGGACAGAATCGCTCCGCTGCGAAGGCCCGCCGCGACCGCATCCACCAGCCCGCTGCCGCATATTCCGCGCGGATCCACATCGCCGATCACCATCGCCTTCAGCTCATCGCCAATCTGCGATACGTGCGAAATCGCACCAGTCACCGCGCGCATTCCCATTTTGATGGCGCCCGCTTCAAACGCCGGCCCCGCTGCAGTTGATGCGCAGACGATCCCATTGCGATTGCCAATTGCAATCTCACCATTCGTGCCCAGATCAACCAGTGCAACGAGTTCCTCACTCTCGGCCATTCCCGCAGCAACAATGCCGGCCAGAATATCTGATCCAACAAAACCGCCCACGCAATGCGCAAAGCGAATCGTGCAATCGGCAGGCAGCGCCCATCCAAGCTCACCCGGCGCGAAACTTCGCGCGCCCATACTTGGCGACGCGAACGGAACATGCGACAGCGGCTCTACATCGCACCCAGCGAAGAGATGATGCATGACGGTATTGCCCACCAGCACCACATCGACAACTTCCGAGTCGCGGCCGCGCGTGAGCCGCGCAACCATGCTGCCCAGGGTCGCGCGCACCGTCTGCGTAAGATCCTCTCCCTCGAGCACTGCGCACACCCGGCTCATCACGTCGGACCCGAACCGCGCCTGCGGATTCAACTCCGTTTCGACACCAAGCACCGTACCGTTTCTCAGGTCGACCATCTGCGCGGCAATTGTCGTAGTGCCAAGATCGATCGCTATACCGAGCCCGTGTTTTCCCCCCGCGACAGGCGCGCTCGCATCGGCCAGCACGTCCATTTGCCACTGTTCGCAATGCAGCACCAGCGGCTCATGCGCACGTGCCTGGCAGGCAAGCCGCAATCCGCTTTCAAGCTCTTCGCTGGTAAAAACCTCGCGATCAGCGTGGCTGATTGCGAGCGAGCCCGCCAGCACGCGCACGCTGCAACCGCCGCAGGCACCGGTGCCCCCGCATGGAAACTCAATACCATGTTCGGCAAGCGAACCAATCAGCTCTGCGCCGCGCGGCACAAGCACTTCCACCGCCAGCGGCTCAAGCCTCACCTTCACAATGTCAGGATTCATTCGGCTATCCCGCTGGTATCGGGCTGATCAGATGTCGTCCATTTATTGCAGGTGTCATGCTGAGCGGCGCGGCTTGGGGCTCCGCGAACGGTAGTTCGTGCGGTAAGCAGAGCGAAGGATCTGCTTTTCCGGGAAATCCGCAACACCGCAACATCTCTCATTCGGCGTCTAAGATCGCGTCGCCCATCTTGGCGCGGATCGTCGCGCCCGGCGGCACCAGCAGAACGTCTCCGCCGCTCCATTCGCCATTTACCAGCCGCTCCAGAATCGAAAGCGTCCCCTTCACTTCCTCAAATTTCCAACCCTCTTTCGCCGCTTCCGCCCGAGCCCCGCTGCGGCTCGCCTCGTCTGACGCCACCGGCGACGAAATATACGTCAGCCCGGTGTAATGTTTGCGAAACGCATTGAACTGCTCAAAGAGAAACTTACCGTTCTCCTCGCCATACACTGCCACCAGTTCCTGCAACGTGCTGCGCTCGCCAAGCCGGGGCCTCCCCGCGGCAAATGGCGGCTCCAAATCTGTGCCCGCGGTTTGAAACTCCACCCAGCCCGGCGTCCGGTAGTACGTCGCCGGATGCACCTGGAAATAGGCGTTGAAGACTGGATCGCCGCCCATCAACACGCCAATGCAGTCGTGTGCGCGCGGCAGCACCAAAGGTGTCTTCCCGGCCTGCAGTCCGTCCGTACCGCGCCCGCAGAGTGCATATCCCATCAGGATCGCGTCATACCCCGCCTCATCCACGGCATCTACGCGTTCCTGAAGAAAGCTGTGCATCTCCGCGCCCCAGCTGTGCAGCCCCATGGGAATCACTTCCAAATCAATTGTGTGCTTGGAGCGCGCGATGATCTCCTCCATTTCGCGCGTGAATACCTGGCAGATGATCGCTTTCAATCGCATTGTTCAGCGGACCTCGGCCCGCCTGTCCACCCACTCGTCGCCATGCTGCACCACCGATCGGCATGCGCGGCCGCGAATCGCGCACCGCGGATGGAATCGTCAACTCATTACGCAGCGACCTTGCCCAACAGTTCTTTCACCATGCTCACGGCTCCGCTGGCGTTAGCGCTGTATCCATCTGCGCCGATTTCGCGGGCATATTGGCTCGTTACCGGCGCGCCGCCAATCAGTACCTTCACCTGCGTGCGCACGCCCGCCGTTTCAAGCGCATCGATCGTTGTCTTCATCGCCGGCATCGTTACCGTAAGCAACGCCGACATGCACAACACGTGCGGATTGCTCTCACGCACGGCATTCACAAATTTCTCCGGCGTAACATCGGTGCCCAGGTCGATCACTTCGAATCCGCTACCTTCAAGCATCGAGGCAACAATGTTCTTGCCGATGTCGTGCAGATCGCCCTTCACGGTTCCGATGATCACGCGCACCGCCATCTTATGGCCCGACGCGCCCAGCAGCGGCTTGATCAATTCCATCGCGCTCTTCATGGCTCGGCCGGCAAGCAGCAATTCAGGTACGAAATATTCTTCGCACTCAAACAACTTGCCTACCTCGTCCATTGCAGGAACCATTGAGTCCTGGATCAACGCTATCGGCTCTGCGCCCGCTGCCAAGGCGGCCTCGGTGGCTTCATGTGCCTTCTTTGCATTACCGTTCAGAATTGCGTCATAAATATTTCTATCGAGGGCCATTTTCACCCCTTTCGAACGAGCCTCTCCGCCATCAGGAGCAAGCCCGTTTCAAGCGCTCGCCCACCACTATTGTCTGGCTGTAACGCGCCAGCCCAAACAGCAGCGAGCTGCCCAACAACTCGGCTGTCGCGCTGTTTCTGAAGAACGGCAGCGCGGCAACATAACATGCGGCCAATCCGCTCAGCGTCTTGGGATACATATGCCACTCCACCCACACGCTGAAGTTGCTGACCACGAAAAATGAAACTGAAAGCATCAGCGACAATCCAACCACCCGCCGCATCGATATTGCTTTGCTAAATGCCATGGCGCCCAGGTTCACCGCTATCAGGTACCACATCCACGTGAGAGCCTGATCGGGAGCGAGCTTGTAGCTGTAGTGATTCGTGGTGATGAAAATATCCAGGCCAATCAGTCCCAGCACCGCAATGCCGAACTCGCGCGCCGGCCGGCATGCCCCAAAGAACAGCAGGGCCGAGAAAATCGGAACCATGTTGTAAGGGTGAGTGAAAACAACGCGCATAACAGCGATAGCCAAAATCAGAAGATACGGCAATAAGATCGATCTGCCGATGAAAAGTCTCTTCATGTCTTCCCCCACGGAGCAGGCGCCCAAAAATCACACACCACATTGGGCTCATCACAGGCGCCTGTTTACCGGTCTTACCTAGGCACAAACTGCTTGGCGGCTCAGCCGCTCAGATTTCCCAATTCGGAAATGTTGAATCACGATAACCCATGCTCGCGACGCGATGCAAGGTAATAGATCACACGGAATCGCACCCGAATGGCTCAATTTGGGCCTGTTCCTGGATTGGAGTCTACGTAGGAGCGTTGACGATGGATCGCACGCGCGTTGATGTCTGGCCACAGTTCACGAAATACATTCGTGATCGCATCGCGGCCCAACGCATACCCGTATTTCTGGGCGAAACCGGAGAATGTCTGAGTTTGGCTTGGATAATAAGATAACGAGATTGCCTGCGAGAATCCCCGCCCAAGCACTTCTGACGTGTTAAAGCCGTTCTTTCCATGAAAGTTCGGCGTAATCACCACCCGCGTTGCTGCATAAACAGAGCGCTTCAGCACGACGCCCTCGCCTTTCGCGTAGAAGCGTTCGTCCTGGTGCACTATGCCTCCTGGTTCCAGGGCACTGGAGCCCTGCCGGACCTTGGCTCTTGGTCGCTTGTATCTGCTGATCTCGTTAGCCTTGCGCTGCGAAGTCGATAAACCCACGCTCGGGATTGGTCGAGATCAGCTTCACCATAAGCCGGTCGCCGACGTCGAGCCCTTTGCCGCCCTGCACCAGCATGCCGTCCACATGCGGATCGAGCGTCCTAACGAACGTGCCGTACTGGTTCACGCCGGTCACAATGGCCCGGTAGGTCTGACCGATGTGCGTATGCAGCACCACCGCGGCAATGCGCTTTTGCATCTCGCGCTCTACTTTGCGTGCTGCATCTTCCATCAACGTGCACCGCGCCGCAATCGCGCTCAGTTCGTCGGCTGTATATGGCTGCGTTTCCTTTGCCAGCCAGGTCTTCAAGATTCTCTGCGTCACCACGTCCGGAAAACGCCGGTTTGGCGCAGTCGAGTGGGTGTAGTCCTGTACCGCCAGCCCGAAGTGCCCCGGCGAAACCTCGTTGGGCCGCACCAGCACATATTCACCGGGCCCCATCAGCTTTACGATCGCCAGTGAAAGGTCAGGGAAGTGGTCGGGATCTTTCTGCTTCTGCGCCAGCAGAAAGTCGTTCAGCGCTTTCGAATCCGGCTCCGCCGGCAACTTCGTTCCCAGCCCCGCGGCCACTTCAACAATGCGATCCCAGCGCTTGGGTGTACGCACAACGCGCCGGATGCTGGCTACTCCACCGTCCTCAAACGTCCGGGCGATCACGCCATTGGCCGCCACCATGAACTCTTCAATCAGCGACGTGGACCGGCTCTTTTCCAGCCGCTTGATCTCCACCGCCTCGTCTTCAAGCATTACCGGTCGCGTTTCAATCGTCTCCAGGTCCAGCGCTCCGTGCTGAAAGCGCCCACCCGACATGCGCTGCGCCGCCGTGTCCTGCAGCTTCAGTTGCGCCGCCAGTTCGGCATTCGCCGCCACCTTCTCCGGAGCCGGACCTTTGCCTTCAAGCCACGCTCCTACGCTGGGGTACGCCAATTGCGCCCTGTTGCGCACCAGCGCGCGGTACGCCTTCCCGTCTGAAGCGGTGCCCGCCGCATCCACGCAGATCTCCGTCACCATCGCGACGCGGTCTTCATTCTCATTCAGCGACGTAATCCCTTCCGACAATTCCGCCGGCAGCATGGGGAACACCGTCACCCCGGTGTACACAGAAGTGGTCTCGCTGGCGGCGTGATTGTCCAACGCCGTGCCCTTCGCTACCCGCGCATCCACGTCCGCAACTCCCACCAGCACGCGAATGCGCCCGTCCGGCAGTTGCTCAGCCCACTCAATCTGGTCCAGGTCCTTTGATGTGTCGTTGTCGATCGAAGACCAAAGCAGTCCGCGCAGATCTTTAGCGCCCGGGGCTGACGGCAGTGCAGGCTGCTGTTTGATAGCCTTCACTTCGGCCTCGGCCTGCGCCGGGAAATCCGGCCGGAACCCGTGTTCGAGCATCGTCGCGTGTGCTGCGGTAGTCAAATTGAAATGATAGGGATGGCTTGAAGACATCTTTCGGGAGCTCCTCTAAGGCGAAATGCCAGCCTATCACGCTCCCGTGAACACGCATTGGCGCAGAACTCGGCGCATCATCGGAATCGAGTCACCCATACCACTTTCGTGGGGGGTGGCGCTGCGATGTTCGTGCTATTGAAGCCAAGAACCGTTCGGACCTACTCTATGCGCAAGTCAGTTATCTTATTTGATCAGGCTCACCTAAAGTTTGACTTAGACGAAACGCGGCGGCTGGATAGATCGGAATCACTCTCCGATCCATCCATCCAGCCGCCGTTCTTCTTGCTCCGAAAAACCGCTCTACAGCCCCAGATCCGAAAGCACCTTCGGCTTGGCTTCTTCCACCGCCAGCAGATTGTGGCAGTTCGCGCAATCCTGCGTAATTGCTTTGCCGTCCTTGGCCACGTGATCGCCGTCGTGGCAGCGGAAGCAGCCCGGATAGCTCATGTGACCAATATTGTTCGGGTGCGTTCCCCACGTCACCTTCATGTCCGGGAACACGTTCTGCGTGTAAAGCGTTGTCAGTTCGATGCTGGCAGCCTTCACCAGCGCTGCCTTCGAATTCAGCACCTCGGGTTTTGAGCTCTTGTAGAAATTCTCAAGCTCGGCAGGAATCTTCGCACGTGCTTCATCCTGGCTTGCATAGGTGGCCTTCAGCAGTTCCAGGCCTTCCTTGTGAATGAAAGGAAGATCGGTGCTGATCGCGCCGTCCGCCATGGCCCGATTGATAGCTTCTTCCGGCGTCACAAAGGTGTGCGACGCGCGATTGTGGCAGTCGATGCAATCCATGGTGCGCCGCTCGCCCTTGGGCTCTGCGCCGTTCAGTGCCGAGGACGCAAACACTGTCTCTGATCCATCGCGATTCTGGCGCTGTACCCACGGAATCGTGTTGCGGCCCGAGTCCGTTGTGATGTACTCCATGTGATTCAGGTGGACGCCGTGAATGCCGCTCAATCGCGACAGTGAATCTTCGCCGCCCAGGTGCAGCACCAGGACCGTCTGCGTTTCACTGTTCTGTTCGTCATCGGCGAAGTTCGATTTCACCAGCAGCTTTTCGCCGACGAATCTTGCGGGAGTATGGCACCCCTCGCAAATCACTCGCGCCGGGCGCAAGCTCGTCACCGGCGAAGGAATCGGTGTTGGATAGCGGTTGAACGTAACTTCAAGCAGTTGCTTGGTGCCGTTCACCTTGGCGCTGAAGTACGCCTGCGCGCCGGTTCCGATGTGGCACTCCACGCAGGGAACATGCGAGTGCGCTGAAATCTTGTATGCCGTGTACTCCGGATGCATCACGTGGCACGATTGTCCGCAGAACTCCGGCGAGTCCATGTACGCCGCGCCGCGATAGCTGGCCATTGCAACCACCAGCAGGTTCACAATCGTCGCCACCAGCACAATGTCCAAACCGTGGCGGAAGATGCGGTCGTTCAGGTCGATCTTCGGATACTGGGCAGGAATCTGCCCGGCTTTCTGCAGCTTCCGGTGGCGCACAAACACGCCAACCGGGATGAGCGCCAGGCCACCGATGAACAACGCCGGCAGAAGCAGGAAAAAGATGATGCCGAGATATGGGTTATCATTGGGCCGGCCGAAAAGCTCCACCAGCCAATAACCGATCATCGTCACGCCCGCCGCGCTCGTAATGGCGCCACCGGCAAGGCTGATGGGGTTGTTGCCGAAGAACAGCGCCGGCCTTACCCAGTTTTCACGGAACTTCTGAAATGCTGCCACTTCTTCCTCCGCGAGCAAATGAACAGCCCGCCTTTATGAGCGAAACCACGACCACTGCGCAGTTGATGACCAGGCGCTCGGCACCGCTTTGCCGCAAGCCGATACCTCGCGTTCAGATTCTAGAGCCTGTTATTAACTTTCGCGTGGGTGCGCGCGGGAAAGTTAATAACAGGCTCCAGGCAGTGCTATCGTGCTGTCGCCCTGAGGCGGGCCTGCAGCACTGCTCCTCTGCTGTATACGGGGCAACCGCTCAGCCAGGCGGCGCTCCCTAAGGGAAGCGCCAACTCGCACACCCGTCGCCAAGGCTACTTAGGAAGAGAAGTGCTCTCGTGGTTCTCGGTCTTGATTGTACTGCTTACTTCAGTGAGCGAAAGTAGGTGACAACGTCCTTCACCTGCGCGTCCGTCAGGCCCGCTATCGGCTTCATCTTGCCTTTGCCGCTCTTCACAACGGCTTCCATCTGGGCGACGGTCAACGACTTCACTGACGGATCGGACACCGGCTTCACGCCCATCATCTTCGCCATGCCAGGGCTGGGTGTGCCGGCGGAGCCGTGACAGCTCACGCACTTCGCTTTGTAGATCGCTTCACCGGACTCGGCAAAAGCTAATGTGCCGGCCAGGGTAACTGCCGCGGTCAGCACCAACAGGGAACGCATTGTCTTCGTCATAAAAAAACTCCTCTGAATAAATTACGGCGAGTACTCGTCGAGCTGCACCTGCCGACCCTTAGTTTGCCATTTCCGCTTCCTGGCCCGTAAATGCGAACCCCCTGAAACGGCTTCTGCAAAATCAATGTGATCTTACTTGATCCAACACAACCACTGTCACGAAGTCGTGTTGGACCAGGTTACTTTGCTAACGACCGGAAGTAGCTTACCGAGTCCTTGATCTGCGCATCGGTCAGCTTAACCTTGAACGCCGGCATCTTGCCCGCGCCGTTCGTCGTTACCGCAATCATCTTCGCCTCAGGCGTGCTCTTGACTTCACCAATGGGCTTGACGCCCATCGCCTTTGCCATCGCCGGGCTCGGCACACCTGTGGCGCCATGGCAGCTCTGGCACTTCGTCTTGTAAACGTCCGCGCCAGGTCCCTGAGCCATCGCTATCGTTGCAACTGCCATGATGGCGATCGTCGCAAATCCACTTCTGATCTTCATCGTCTTTCCCTCTTTCCTTACCCTGTCTATCAGTTCGTGGGCCGCAAATGTTTTTTTGATGCTTCAGCCCCTTTGAGAGTTCAGGTGGCCCGTTCCCTCAGGATAGAGCCACCTTATTACCGCCCGTTAAAAGCAGGTTCACTCGCAATCAGAACTCGTAATGAACTCCGAGCGTAACGTTGTTCGCGTGGAACACCCGGGGCAGTGTTGCTCCCGCGGTTCCTTCGGTCAAGCCCGTCGGGGACGACAGTGAGGTGCACGGAACAACCGTAGACGTAAGCGAGGTTGACGTGCTGCACAACTGCGCTCCGGAGGGGCCGCCCTCTCCGTATCCAAAGTAGTTGTACTCAGCTTTCCAGATAAGTCCCGGACGCGTCGAGTAGGCCAGGTTCACAAAAGGTGTCTGGTACTTCGACACCAGCATGCCGTTGACATCCCTTGAATCGTTAAAGAACCGGCTGCCGTTGACGTCGTTGATGGTGTAGCCAAAATTCGTCCGGACTTTCGTGTTCGGACTGTAGGTGACTGAAGCCGAGATAAATTGCGTCGGCGCGCTCATGAAGTCCCGTCCAAACCACGTCGCATTGCCGGAGCACAGATTAGGAGCACCGGAACTGGTTACCGTGGCCGCACCCGGTGCGGTGGCAGTAGCGCCGTTGTTGTAGCAGATGTTGGTAGCGGAATACACATCGCTGTAAGAGTAGTTCACGTTGAACGAATACTCTTCGCTGGGCGCCAGTTGCACGCCAACGCTTCCGACGCGGCTGTGGTCGATGTGGTTGATCGGTCCATTGTATGCCGTGCCGGCGGCCACAACTTCCTGGGCGTTGTTCGTGTTGTTATGCCGCTCGCGACCGCTGTAAGATCCGGAAATCGATGCCCAGGTCTTCGGCCGATAAAGAGTGTGCATCCGGTAGAGTTGGAACTGGCGCGGACCAATCGGTGTGAGCGCGTTGTCGTCGTATCCGACCTCAACCGTGCCATTCAGGTCCCAGTCCTTGGCGGGACGCAGGGCAGCGTTGAAGATTCCAGCGTTTTCGTTGATCGTCAGTGCTCCGCTGACCGGGTCAGTTTCCTGAAGGTCTCCGGTGTGAGGAACACCCTGGCCGATCTTGCGAGTGCTGTAGCGATAACCCAGCGAGAACTTTGCGTGGCTGGATGCGTCCCAGGCTGCGGTGAAGGTGTTGATGAAGTAAACCTGGCCGAAGTAATTCGGCGTGACCGTGCCGTTGATGCCGTGCGGCAATGAGCCTGTTCCCGTCGTCAGAGGTCCGGAGTAGTTAATAGTTTGGTTAGGAGCCGCCGCCGTATTCAGTGTGACCGGTGCGGGAATAATTGCGTATCCCGGCTGCTGGACCCGGTTGAAATCTGCCTGGTCGGCAATGCTGACCTTCGGGCTCGCCTGCCACACAACGCCGTAATCGGCGCCGATGACCGCGCGGTTTGCTGTGGCATGGCCGCCGGATGAAGTTCCTGAACGAATTGCGCCGTTCAGGCCCTGAGAGGACTCGTAGTAGTTGTTCAGGTCCATCTCGCCCAGGGTGTAGTGCACGTTGCCGTTCATCGCGATGTTCTTGATGGCCGAGCTTTGCAGCTTGACGGTTTCGGTCGGCGTCCAGATGCGGGTCGGCTGCGTGCGAAGGTAGTTCGTTACAACGGCGCAAGCCGGGTTGATGATCGGCATTCCGCCCGGCTTGTTGGCCGGAGAAAGGATCGTGTTAACCGATGCGCTGGTGTATGCGCTCCCCATGCTGGTCGTATTGCAGGCCGCGATTCCGTAGGGTACGAAGCTCGTGAAGTTGCCCAGGTACGCCGGGGTTCCATCCGCTTCCTGCACGGTGAAGCCGGTCGGGTCCAGCGTGAAGAAGGTGTCGGACTTGTAATGGTTCGCCTGTACTTCAATAGTGATCCTGGTGACCGGCGAAGGCTTCCAGTCAACTGCCGCCAGGAAGTCATCGCTGCCATTGCGCTGATACTGCTGCAGCATCGCGTTGTACTTCATGCCGAACAGAGTGTAAGACGGGCTCAGTGACGGCCCTTCCATCGTGTTGTGCGAATACTCAAACCGATAGGTGAAGCGGTCCAGCGGCCTGAGCGCCAGGCTGGTGTCCGTCATGCGGCGGACAGTATTGAACTTGACCGGCGACTTGTTGACCTGCGCCCAGGGCAGTGTCCCAACCGGAGCATTCGACGGTCCAATCGGAATCGAGAAACCCCTCGGAAGGTTCGGATTGCCGAGCAGATCGTAGTTCGAGTAGAGTCGATCGCGCCGGAACAGACCCGAGAACTCGTAGATCTTGCCCTTCGAAGCATCCAGCTTTGCCAGGATGTTGGGATCGCCGCCAAACCCCGTGCCGAACGCCTTGAGATCATCAACGAGTGAATGCGTATTGCCGGGGAGAGCATGCATCTCGAATGTCTCACCCTGGACACGCGGACCGCTCTGGAGATTGACCAGCGTGTCGTACATTTCGCCGCTTCCCGAAAGGTTCGTCATGCGCCCACCCAGGTCGATCGAGTGGTGAGACGTGTAACCATCGGGCGTTGAAAACTTGCTTTCCGGTGTCGGCACCACAGGACTTGCCCCCTGTGCGCTCGCGAATCCAGCCGCGGCCAGGAGCACTGCTGCTGCGATGGCGCCTGCGGAACACCGGACACTTACGGAAGAGGGCTGTTGATTAAGAAGCCTTGAAAACCAGCCGTGTTTCTTCATATGAAGCCTCACTTGAAAAAATCGCTCACTTAAAATGAACCTGTAACTTGGCTTGCGTCGCCGGGATCGTTGCTCTGCACCCGGCGGCACCTATCAAATCTCCGCTAGCGAACAAATGCCTGGCTGGCATTCGAACCGTGGATGAACGTGTGGCACGTGATGCAGGGCGTCACTGTCGTCGATCCGGCGTCCATACCATGAACCGTCCCATTCGCAACCGGGCTGTGGCACTGGTTGCAAAGTGTTGCAATCGACGGCATGTTCAACAAGCGCGGATTTTGCGAACCATGCGGCGTGTGGCAGGCAATGCAGCCCTCTGCCTTAACCGGAGTGTGCTCAAACGTAAACGGTCCGCGAACGTCGGTGTGGCACTTGGTGCATACCGCGTTCTGATCGGCCGTGGTCTTCACGTTGTTCGCTAAAAAGGTCCCGTGCGTGTCGTGGCAATCGCTGCACTTCACCAGGCCCTCATTCACACGGTGATGAATGGGCATGTTGAACTGCGCTTTCTGGTCTGCGTGGCACTGGTAGCAAAGTGCCGGCTGCGGCGCCTTCAGCAACTGTTCCGTGTCCTTGCTGGCGTGTACGCTGTGGCAACTGATGCAACCAACATTCGCCTTTGCGTGAGGTGAACGCTCAAAGTTCGGATGTTGGCCCGCGTGGCAGCTCAGGCACTTCGCGTCTACTTCCTTCGTCGAGTGCTTCGCCGGATTGAAAATCTTCGATATGTCACCGCCGCCGTCAACGTGCGCCTTGCCTGCTCCGTGGCAGTTCTCACAGGTAACGCCATTGCCGCCGTGCATCTGTGCCATCTTGGTGTGCGGGTTATCGGCGAACTTCTTGCCCACCTCTTCGTGGCAGGTAGCGCAGGTCTCGGAGCCTACAAAGTCGCTCGATACTGCTGTCTTGGTCTCAGCCGCTTTCGCCTTCGGAGCCGCAGCACCAAGCGCCGCCGCGCTGAATACTCCCGCGCCCAGCACCAAAATCAAAAAAGCTCGCAGTCCCAGCCGCATTCCCGGAACCGCACCAAACAGCATTCGCGATACAGGCCTAACTTTATGCATGAAAAATACCGCCTTCGTTGCTCTCATCGCCCCTCCGGAACTTTCTTCCCGAAGTTGCTCTTGTGCGGAGCATCACTACATGCCACGAAGATTACGTTTTTGTCATCCGACTGAGCGGTGATGTTCATCACACACGATAAGTGCCACAATCTACAGGGGTATTTCCTCTCACCAAGTGATCTCAAGGCAGGCATTCCCCACCTCCCATTGGCCCTCGTGAAATCCCCGCTGCTTTTGCCCGGCCGGATGCCAGGACTACCGTGAAATTCTTGAATAAACTGCTGGTAAATAAAGTACTTAGACATGGTAAGGCGCTGGCGGTCACAAGCCGCAACCTGAGTTGCGCTCCCGATTTAGCGCAAAAGAAACTTTTTGGAATTTCCGGCTTAAGGACCTGGCCGAACTCTCACACATCGGAGTTGTTTACAAGGATTCCTCGCCCTGGCTGGATGTGAAATAGCGCACACCTCGCCGTGCGGGTGGGAGAACGCGAGATCACGCTGAACTCGGAGATGCGTGACCGCGGTACAGCGGTGACGTGAGGCCCATCACATCAATTCGCTTGACGCTTGCTGCAAACTTCGCTCAGAAAGAAAACCTCATTTCCGTGGGCCCGAAGCTGCACTTGCCTCGAATCGTATCCAGGCTGGACCGGCCAGAGTCGAGGAAGCAAACGGAAATAAAGGGGTTAAGCACCTACCGGGCAGGCAACACCATGGCGGATTCTCACATTAACGTAGAAACGCAGAACAAGCCGAAGCACATTGCGCGGCAGGTGCCTGCAGGTTGCGCGGCTTGTTCCAATCGCCGCCCTGGTTGGTTCTGTTCGCTCGGCAGCGCCGTTCTTGCCGATCTCGAATTGGCCACCAGCACCATCTCGCTTCCGGCCCAGGCATCTCTTTTTAAGCAGGGTGAAGAGGCGCGCTGCCTCTATCTCATCTGCAACGGCTACCTGAAGCTCACCACCGGCCACCCTGAAGATCGCCAGATGATTGTGCGCGTCGCCGGACCCGGTTCTGTGCTCGGTCTCTATGCCGTGCTGTCCCACGGCCTCTACGAAGTTTCAGCAGAGTCTTTGACTACCGCGCAGCTCCGTCCCGTGGAGCGCGAGCGGTTCCTCAACTTCCTGCGCAGCCACAAAGAAGCACAGATGCGCGCCGTCCAGTGCATCTGCCAGGAATACCGCTTTGCCCTGCAGGACGCATGCCGCATTGCTCTTGCTGAAACCGTGGCCGCTCGCCTCGGGCGCCTGCTCCTTGAGCTCTCCCATCAAATCGGCGAACATCTCGAAGGCGGCGAGTTCCGTTTCCCGTTGTTGCTGACCCACGAGGAAATGGCCTCCATGACCTGCACCACTCGCGAAACCGTCACCCGCACCCTGGGCCAGTTCCGCAAAGAGGGGTGGATCTCCATCGAGGACTCGCTGGTCACGCTCCACCAGCCGGAGCGCCTGCAGGCGTTGCTTTAAGACCAACGCCGCACGATCCTCCCACGCCGCTCCGGAATAGGCTGAGATTGAGCTCCCTGAGGGAGCGTCCTCATAGCCCGCGTCCAGCAACTCCAGACGGTCCCCGGAGGCAACGCCGAAAACAGCCCCCCTTAACCCCTGCACGATAGGCTCCCTGAGGGAACGGCGAAAATAGCCCATGGGTGCAGCAACGCGGAACCCTGGGACCTGGCCCACCCAAAGCGCTTAGCCCCGGAGGGGAGCCCGAAAGCCAGCCCAACGCGGAACCCGCGACCCCGGCCTCGCTATCCCCGGCCCGCTTTTTGAGTCCAAGACATCGTCCTTCCGGGCGTTATCATAAGGGTTGGGAGCAAATGTTTCGAATGATCCGTTCTATCTGTTTTTCTGCTTTACTTCTCTCCTGCTGCGCTGCAATCGCTCAAACTCCGCCCGCGGCGCCCGCTCAGGCTGTACCGGCATCCACAGGCATCACCACCACGCAGAGTGCGGACCTCACGCAGTTCCAGAAGATCGAAGACAACTGGTCCAACGCTATCAACCAGCGCGACCAGTACAGCCTTGAGAACGTCCTCTCGCCGCTTTTCGTCGACGTAGCCGCCAATGGTGATATCACTACGCGCAACCAGCAGATTGTGCAGGCCATCAGCGGCGACGACAAGACCGTCTGGCTCACCCAGAAAGTCATCACCGTGCGCATGCTCGGCGACATCGCGGTAGCCAACGGCACTTACACATTGCACCACCGCGTCAACTCCGCGCCAATCGATGAAAAGGGCGTCTTCACGCATGTCTTCGAGCGGCTTCGCGGCGGCTGGGTCTGTGTCAACTCGCAGCGCACGGCCCTCAAGCAGGACAACACCAACCCAAAACAGAAGAAGCAGTCGCCGGCCTCGGAGCCGTTCCACATCCCGCTCTTCTCAAAGAGCTACAAAGACGCGCAGAAGTAGTTTTCGTCGTATTAACATTAGCCCGCGGTCACATCCCAAGCCGTAATTCGAGAGCGCCGCGGTCAACGTCGACTGCAAATGCGTCTATGCCCAGCGCCGCCGGGCTCAACAGGCCGTCGAAGTCGCGGCCTCCTTCATCGCGGTTTTCCACCACGATTGCCTGCTGCCGCATAAATTCCGCCTCGCCAAGCAGAAGCCTGGGCAAGTGCACCTCTTTGCGTTCCAGACTGCCGCGAGCGTTGGCATCGCTGCGCGGCCTATGCACTTTCAGACCCGCGATTGCCCTTGGAATTCTGGCTCCAAAGATCAGCAGCGACGGTGTTCCGGTATCGAAGACCAGATGTGCAGTCGTGTGGTTTACCTCCACGTTTACCATCGCCAGTCCTTGTTCCATGCTCAAGGGGATCGAGATAGGAAGATGCGGCAGCTGCCCGAAGTGAATCCTGCGAGATCGATAGTCTACTTCGAAGGGACTTTGTCCCAGAACATCAAGCCCGATCACAGCGTCGATGTGGACTGGTAGAGCATCGTCAAAGACCGACAGATCCTGGACCAGAACCGGAACATGGTTTTGCCGCATGGGTCCGAGTTCGATGCTTGGCACGTGCGCATGCGTGGCCCGCACTCCACCCTTGAAGAAGATTATGTTTACGTCTTCGGGCGCCCCATCGACGTTCAGCTTGCGTGCGATGCGGGAATCAAGAAGCGTTGTGCTCGTCCCTGTATCGAGCAGGAAGTGCAGCCCCTTGAGTGGACCCACCGAACCCCTGGCCACCATCAGGTAACCGCGATAGAGATCGAACCGCACCGTGCCTTTTACGAATCGGACTTGATCCGGTTTTTCTTTTGCTGCCGCAGAGGGCAAAGCCGCAATTGAAATAAATGTAAAAATAGCCAACAGCCGAAGGCATCGACCCCACATACGGGCCACCTCGCCGCAGATGCGGCAATCTGTCCGAAGCAGTGGACGAGTCCGTAGGGATGATGCCCCTCAAAGCGGAGATGCTCTTCGTGGAGATGTCAGTGGCTTCTAACAAGACTCTCTACTTAAGCTCATTCGGCGTCAGTGACTGCAATCACGCCGCGGACGCGATTTGATCCGTCATCTAATTTCGTGTGGTCGTCTTGAGCGGAGCCTGGCGGAGTCGAAAGATCCGCGGTTGCATTTGTACCTTTAGAACGCGCTCTAGTGATTGCCGACTTGAAGATCCACTTTCCCTTTGAAGCGGCTGTACACAAAGACGACGTAGCATACGGCCAGGATCATTCCGCAGGTCCACCACACCAGTCCAACTGAAAGCGTGTGCGGACCGGAGAGCGCGCGGGTCAGCGTGATGTCGCGATCAGATCCGGTGCTGGCGGGCAACAGCGTTGGATAAAGGCCCCAGCAGGCTCCGGCGAGCATGAAAAACAGATAGAGGCAGGAGCAGAGGAATGCGCTCACCGCATGCAGCTTGCGATTGAAGAACCAGACGCCTGCGAGCGAAGCTGCCACGCCCATCGGAACAACAAACGTGAAGGGATGTGCGAAGTAATTGTCGAGACTCTGCGGGCGGACGTTCACGGTGGCAATAAGGCTTACGGCCGTAAGCGCCAGCAGGATGGACCAGAGTGGCGTGACAATGCGTTGCGCCCGGCGGCACAGGTCGCTCGATGTTTTGATGGTGATCCATAGCGCACCGTGCATCGTGAGCGCCACCAGTGCCACAAGCCCGCCGATCACGGTATACCAGTCAAGAATTCCCGGATGCACGCCGGGCTTCCAGTTTGTCCAAAGCGGCAAAAAGAAGTATCCGTCGGCCTGCAGCGGTACGCCACGCAACACGTTTGCCAGCGCCGCGCCAAAGAAGATGGTCAGCAGCACACTCGAAATGCCGAACAGCCCGTCGAGCAGCGAACGCCACACACCCATTTCGATATGATTACGCAGTTCAAGGCTCAATCCGCGCAGAATCAGCAGCCATAGCACGATCATCAGCGGCAGATAAAAGCCGCTGAAAGCGGATGCGTAAAGCGTGGGAAAAGCGAAGTAAAGTGTACCGCCTCCGGCAAGCAGCCAAACTTCGTTGCCATCCCACACCGGCCCAATGCTGCTCAGCGTGGCCCTGCGTTCTGCCTCGGTGCGCACCAGGAACAGGTGCAACACGCCCACGCCCAGGTCAAAGCCGTCCAGGACGACGTATCCCACAATCATCACGGCAACCAGCCAGAACCAGATCAAACCCATCATTGCCAGGCTCCTTAGAACCTCTGTTGCGAAGACTTTCAGTCAGCGGGAATCGCTTCTTTAGCGGCGGATTTCTCTCCCGGACCGTGGCTGATTTCGTTGTACATCAGCACCGTGAACAGCAGACCCAGCAGCGTGTACAGACCCATGAAACCGATCAGTGTAAACAGTCCATTGCTGGCCGAGACGGTGCTGGAGTAGCCCTCACTGGTGCGCATCAATCCGTAGATGAGCCACGGCTGGCGTCCGAGCTCCGCCGTCATCCAGCCGGCGGTGTTGGCAATGTACGGCAGCGGAAAGCTCAGCAGCACAGCCCACAACGCCCAGCGCGTGGAGTAGAGCCGCCCGCGCCAAAGCAGACACGCCGACACCACCATCAGCAGCACGAACCACGTTCCCAGTCCCGCCATGATGTGATAGGAGTAATAGAGCAGCGGCAGCGCGCCTGGCCAGTCTTCGCGCGGGACGCGATCGAGCCCTCGCACTTCCGCCTTGGTTGTGCCGTAGATCAGAAAGCTCAGCACATTGTTGACGACCAGCGGATTGTCGATCTCGCCTGTCTCTTCGTTCGGCTGGCCCATCAGTACAATTCCCGCGCCGGTAGTGGAGTGGAACAAGCCCTCCATGGCCGCGATGGCCGTGGGCTGATTGCGCGCCACGTATTTTCCGTGCAGGTCGCCGGTGGGAAAAATGATCGCAATGGATGCAATGGCGCCGGCAATTACCCCGACCTTCAGAAACATGCGGCCAAATTCAATGCGCCGGCCCTCCAGCAGATAAAAGGCCCCCACCGCCGCCATCACAAATGAACCCGTCACCACAGCGCCCGTCATGTTGTGCGCGTACTGCAGCAGGCCCCACGGATTCAGCAGCAACTGCCAGAAACTCAACACTTCGTACTTGCCATCGGCCATGCGTTCATATGCCACAGGATGCTGCATCCATGCGTCGGTCACGATGATGAAAAATCCGGAGATCCACGAGCCGAGAAAAACCATCAGCGAAGCGAACCAGTGCATCGTCTGCGAGATTCGTTTTTCGCCATACAGAAACAGGCCTAAAAACGCCGACTCAAGAAAGAAGCTGAACACGCCTTCCATGGCCAGCGGCTGCCCAATTACGCCCCCGGAAACATTGGAGAACCGCGCCCAGTTGGTGCCGAACTCAAACTCCATCGGAATGCCCGTGACGACGCCAAACACGAAATTGATGGCGAATATCTTTCCCCAGAAACGCGCCGCACGGTTCCATTCGTCGCTTTGCTTCTTCAGCGCCACCGACTTCAGAATCACGATCAGCAGTCCAAGCCCCATGGTGAGCTGCGGAAACAGGTAATGAAATGTGATCGTGAAGGCGAAATGCAATCGGTGGATTAACTCACTGCTCATGCAGAGCCTCCTTCAGGCGCCTGATAACACTATCAATATCAATCATTGCGAGGAAGGGAATCGGCAAGCCGTTCCGCATTAACTCTACCTCAACACGGTTGGGCGCAAGAGATTGTTCAGCTGGCCTGGCCACGCGGGCCGCATTCAAGATCATCTTCTCCATATCCCCGGACATGTGATTTAAATCACATGCAATCGGCGATCTCCGCCCCGATCCTGGATTTTGTGAGGCCGCACCGCCGGCAACGCCGATTCATTCCACTTCCCGGCAATGCTAGAGCGCGCAACTTGCTGTAAACATGGGATACTTCTAATGATGCGGATAGCAATCATCGGCGGTGGCATTGCGGGCCTGGCCGCCGCTTATGAGCTTGAAAAAGCCCACAATGCGGGCGCGCCAGTCACTTACACATTATTTGAGGCGCGCGAGCGGCTTGGTGGTTCCCTTTTTTCGGAGATTGTTGATGGAGCGGTGATCGAGCGCGGGCCGGACTCCTTTCTGACCGAAAAGCCCGCCGCCGCCGAGTTGTGCCGCGAACTGGGACTTGGAGACCAGCTTCTCCCCTCGAACGACGCCAACCGCAAAACCTACATTCTGGTCCGCAATCGTCTTGTCGCTCTGCCCGACGGGCTCATGTTCCTGGTGCCCACCAAGCTGGTTCCCACGGCGCTTACACCGCTGTTCAGCTTTTCGACCAAGGTCCGCATGGCGCTCGAACTTTTGCATCCGCCCCGGCCCAGTGGTCTGCCCGATGAAGCCGTTGCCGACCTCGTGGAACGCCACTATGGCGCAGAGGCAGTCAACCGGCTTGCCGATCCGCTCCTTTCCGGCATCTACGGCGGAGATGCAACGCAGCTCAGCGCGCGCACCGTGCTACCGCGCCTGGTGGAAATGGAAACGCAATACGGCTCGCTCACGCGCGGTATGCTGGCGGCGCACCGCAAGATGCGCGCCATGGCCAAGACTGCACAGAGCAATGGAAATGCGAAATCGGCAGCCCCACGCGCGCCACGCTCCATTTTTACGGCGCTGCGCGGCGGCATGCAGCAGCTTGTGGACGCGCTGACGGCAAGGCTCGATCCTGCTTCGATAAGGGTTTCGACGCCTGTCAGTGCAATCGGCAAAAACGCAAACGGCTGGAGCATCCAGGCCGCTGGCGCAGAAGAAAACTACGACGCAATCATATTTGCGTCGCCCGCGTGGGCCGCAGGCGCACTGCTCGCGCCCATCGATCCGGTGCTTGGCCAGGACCTGAGCACAATTCCATATTCCTCATCCATCACCATCAATCTCGTCTACGACGAGAAGAAGCTCGGCACCTTGCCGGAGGGGTTCGGATTTCTGGTGCCAGCGGTTGAAGGCCGCGCCATGCTGGCATGTACATTTGCGCAGCGCAAGTTTCTGGGCCGCACGCCTCCGGGCAAAGCAGTATTCCGCGCATTCCTGGGCGGCATCCGCAATGAATCTCTGATGACGGAACCGGACGAAACTCTTGTGGCCACCGTCCGTCGCGAATTGAGCGAGATCCTCGGTGAAAAAACCATCAGCCCGAACGCGGAGCCGGAGTATACGCAAGTGACCCGCTGGCGCCGAGCCATGGCGCAATATTCCGTCGGCCACCAGGACCGCATTGCGCGCGTTACGGAACACACCGCCGCGCTATCCGGCCTGCGACTGGCGGGCAACGCCTACGACGGCATCGGAATTCCCGACTGCATTCGCCTGGGCCGCAAAGCAGCAAAGGAACTGATTGCACAGGCTTAGGAAATAAGTGGGGCTTCCAGCCGAATCGTTTTGTCGCAGGCGAGTGACGTACAAAAAATCGCGCCCATGCTACGAGTGCGATCTGCCGGAATAGAGAACGCCACGTAGCACAATATTGCTGCCCGGTATACTCGATAACGAGTATGTCAACGCAACTCGATCTTATTCTTGTCAAGACGCGGAGCACCTTAGCCGCCGCCAAGAAAGCCGTGCCGCTGCCGGATTTGGAGCGGCGGGCCGCTCTGCACCATCCGCGCGGATGGGCAGCCGCACTGCACCGCAAAGCGAAAACCGGCCCGGCCGTCATTGCTGAGATTAAGAAAGCCTCTCCCTCCAAAGGGCTTATCCGGCCGGAGTTTGACGTGGAATGGATTGCGCGCCGCTATCGCAACGCGGGCGCGGCGGCGCTGTCGGTATTGACCGATGAGCCGTGGTTTCAAGGCAGCCTTCGCAATCTCGAGTTGGCTTCAGCGGCGACGCCATTGCCCTGCCTGCGCAAGGATTTCATGATCGACGAATACCAGGTGGTGGAAGCGCGTGCGCATCGCGCCGATGCGATCCTGCTGATCGCTGCGGCGCTTACTGACGCCGAAATGAAACACCTGGCGGAAGTGGCGGCAGGCTTTTCTCTTGACGTGCTGGTGGAAGTGCACACCCGCGAAGAGTTGGATCGCGCGCTGCAGACACTCGGCACTGGACTCGCCAGCGCCATCGGGGTGAACAATCGCGACCTCAAAACATTCGAAGTCCGGCTCGAAACTTCGCTCAAGCTTGTAGATCAGATTCCTGCGGAAACGGTGCGCGTGACCGAAAGCGGCATCAGCACCGCGGGCGATATTGCGCGGCTGCGCGACGCAGGTTACAACGCCTTCCTGATTGGCGAGAGCCTGATGCGCCAGGCCGATCCCGGCATTGCGCTTGCGGAACTGCTGGCAGGAACCCCGGCGGCGCGATGAGCCTCTGGATCAAAATCTGCGCCAACACATCGCTCGACGATGCGCTGCTGGCGGCCGACGCGGGAGCCGACGCACTTGGTTTCGTCTTCGCGCCAAGCCCGCGCTACGTAACTGCGGAGCAGGCTGCGGCAATTGTGCCGCACCTGCCGCTCGGCCATCGAAAAGATCGGCGTGTTTGTGGATGCGTCCTTTGAAGAGATTGCCGCAACGGTAGAAGCTGCGGGTCTCACCGGAGTGCAACTGCATTTCGCGCCACCGGATGGTTTGTCGACAAGATTGCGTCGGCTCTTCGGCGCATCGCTGCGGATTCTGCGCGTGGTGCATTTCCGCGACGCCGACTCTCTGGACTCGACGGCGCTCAGCGATCCCGATGCCGGTGGCATTCTGGTGGACTCGCGGACTGCGAAGGCTGTCGGCGGTACCGGAGTTGCGTTCGACTGGGACGCCGCGCGCGAAGGGCTATTCGGCAATGCGGGAGCGCTCAAGCTCATCGCAGCCGGCGGCCTTTTACGCCGCGCGCGAAGGGCTATTCGGCAATGCGGGAGCGCTCAAGCTCATCGCAGCCGGCGGCCTTTCGCCCGCAAACGTGGCCGATGCAATCGCCAAGCTACGCCCCTGGGGCGTCGATGTTGTGAGCGGAGTTGAGCTTGCCCCCGGCAGAAAGGATGCTGCAAAAATACGAGCCTTCATCGCCAATGCAAGGGCTGCGCATTACGAGAAGTAATGCCGATCGCAACTTTCCCGTAGGCGGCGGTCGCTATTGGAGTTGCCTGTTCAGCAAAGCAGGACAAGAGATAGACTGAATATAACATTGTTGTATTTGCGAGCGTAAATATATTCAGGAGGTGAAAGTCCGCCACGCGATATCCGTGGCCTCGAATTGCAATTTACAGAATAAATCTCAGAGGTATCACAATGGATACTTTTCTTACTTCTATAGAGAATATTCAAATTATAATGTTGAAGTTGGTTTACGCCATGACAAGGTGGCAGTTTGGAAAAGTATTGACGCCTATAAAGATTGTTTACGCACGATCCGAAAAGGCGATTGGGATTCTGGCAAGATCAAGAGAGACAGAACTTCTTTGCTGATGGAAACGCAGATGCTGATCCGCGAGAGTGTGGCTCGCATAAACGTGTGCCTTTTCTGCATCGATATCGCGCGCGTTTTCATGGTCAAGTCGAATCTGAACGAGGCGAAGTTCGACGCATTGAATGATTACGCAACTAGCCCGTTGTACAGCGACGCCGAGCGCGCACTGCTGGATTATGTGACAGAGCTGACGCGCGACGAGAACGTGAATCCTAGCACTTTTCAGCAGATGGCGCGTTACTACTCCGAGTGCCAGATCTGAGAAATTATCTGGCTCGCAACCGACTTCGGGCACGTATACAACATCACCGACATCGGGCTGAACATTCACTCGGACATGTTGTGCGATCTGGCTATGCAGAAGAAGACGGCGTGAGGGATTTGTCGACCACGTGAACTTGCTCGCGTCATTCATATGCATTACAGTATGGTGCAGGGGTCACCACTATGCCTGCGAACGCTCTTGTGCAAACTCGGATAGATGCAGATGTAAAAAGCGGGGCAGCCGCTGTATTGGGCCAGATGGGCATCACTGTTTCTGACGCGGTTCGAATTCTCCTGACGCGAACTGCGAACGAAGGAACTTTGCCATTTTCACTGGCTAAGAATGCCTCGGAACACAATGCCTGGTTCCGGGCAAAGGTGCAGGAGGCCCTGGATGATCCACGACCTGCTGTTACCCACAAGAAAGTGAAAGCAGCATTTGCCAAGCGTAGGGCGGAGGCCCTTCCTAAGCGAAAAGGGTAAGCTATGACTATGGAATGGTTGGAGTTTGCAATCTCCGATAGTGAAGCGATTTTCAATTATATAGCAGTAGATAATTCATTGGCTGCGGTGACGATCGATGAGCGGATCGAGAAAGCGGTTGAAAGTCTGTCGAGGTTTCCCGACAAAGGCGGGAGGGCAGAATTGACGGAACACGAGAGCTAGTCATACCGCGGACTCCATATATTGTTGCCTACTGAATCATGGGAAACTCATTAGAGTGTTGAGAGTATTTAATGGAGAGAGGCGATGGACAGATGAGCTCGATTGAGGTCTTCCCCTGAATTTCCACTCCTGTAAACTAAAAGTGTCCCCGATTGCCGCCCCGGGCGCAGGAGTTTTCCATGGCTTCCATCATCCTTCCGGCAAGTCCTTCCGAGTCAAGGCCCGGACGCTTTGGCGTTTACGGCGGACGCTACGTACCGGAAACACTAATGGCCGCCTTGGTTGAGTTGGAGCACGAATACGACGTTGCCAAGGCCGACGCGGCGTTCCAGGCCGAACTGGCTGACCTGCTCCACAATTACGCCGGCCGCCCCACGCCGCTCTACTTCGCCAAACGACTCACCGAGACGCTGGGCGGCGCAAAGATCTACCTGAAGCGCGAAGACCTGCTGCATACCGGCGCGCACAAGATTAACAACGCGTTGGGCCAGGGCTTGCTCGCCAGGCGGATGGGCAAGAAGCGCATCATCGCGGAGACGGGCGCGGGCCAGCACGGCGTGGCCACGGCCACAGTTTGCGCGCTGCTCGGCCTTGAGTGCGTGGTCTACATGGGCGAAGTGGACATGGCCCGGCAGGAACTGAACGTAATGCGTATGCGCTTGCTGGGCGCCGAGGTGCGCCCCGTTTCGTCCGGCTCAAAGACGCTGAAAGACGCCATCAGCGAGGCCATGCGCGACTGGGTCACCAACGTCCGCACTACTTATTATTTGCTGGGCAGCGCGCTGGGTGCGCATCCCTACCCCACCATGGTGCGCGACTTCCATCGCTGCATCAGCATTGAGATGAAGGAACAGATCCTGGAGAAGGAAGGTCGTCTGCCGAGCGTCGTGATTGCCTGCGTGGGCGGTGGATCAAACGCGATTGGTGCGTTCTACGAGTTCATTCCGGATCGCCAGGTGCGGCTCATCGGCGTGGAAGCCGGCGGACGCGGCACCGAGCTTGGCGAACATGCGGCTCGCTTCCAGGGCGGCGCTCCGGGAGTTCTTCAGGGAACGTATTCCTACGTGCTACAAGACGAGAACGGGCAGATCGCGCTGACGCACTCGGTATCAGCGGGCTTGGACTACGCGTCCATCGGACCGGAGCATGCTGCTCTGCACGATTCAGGGCGCGCGGAGTACGTTTCGCAGGATGATGCTGCCGCTCTCGATGCCGTCGTCAGGCTGGCGCGGATCGAAGGCATTTTGCCGGCGCTTGAAAGCGCGCACGCGGTTGCCGAAGCCATCAAGCTTGCTCCCACGCTCAATGACCGTGAAATACTTGTGGTGAACCTGTCAGGACGCGGCGACAAGGATATGGGCATCCTGGCGCATGAGTTGAAGTTGTAAAGGCAGCTTCTAGCTACTAGCTTCTAGCTTTTAGCTTGGGGGTGCTGACTTTGGGTTCTTGCTATCCCACCCTTCGCGCAAGATGCCGCGTGCAGGATGAAGCGTCCGACAAGATCAGATACCGATGGCGATACGTTTCGATCACAAACCGGGATTGGTCGTCTATTTGACGGCGGGCGACCCCAGCCTCGAGGCTACGCGCGAAATTGCGCTTGCGGCCATCGATGCCGGTGCGGACGTGATCGAACTGGGTGTGCCGTTCAGCGACCCGCTTGCCGACGGGCCCATTATCCAGCGAGCCAGCGATCGCGCTCTTGCACGCGGAACGCGGCTGGCGGATGTGTTGAAGATTGCGCGTGAAATCCGCGCCGAGCGTCCCGCAGCCGGCCTGGTGATTTTCAGCTACCTCAATCCAATATTGCGTTACGGCCTGAGCCGCTTTGCCGACGATGCAAAGGCCGCCGGCGTGGATGGCGTGCTGGCCACCGACATGATTGTGGAAGAAGCCGACGATTACCTCGCCGAGCTTGGCCGCACAGGCCTGGCGCCCATTTTTCTGGCCGCGCCCACCAGTCCCGACGAACGGCTTGAGGCCATCGCCAGTCATTCCAAGGGTTTTGTTTACGCCATTTCGCGCACCGGCATCACTGGCACACAGCAGACGCTCACCCTGGATGCTGGGGCACTGGTTGACCGCATCCGGCGATGGAGCAAGCTGCCCGTGGCTGTGGGGTTCGGCATCTCGAATGCGGAACACGTCGCGCAGGTGGCGGAGTTCGCGGATGCCGCGGTCATCGGCAGCGCTGTCGTCGAGCTGATTGAACGCTCGACACCGGAAGCAGCGCCCGGCGCAGTGGCTCGATTTATCAAGGGTCTGCGCACGCCACACGCGGCGCTGGCCCGGTAAAAGACTTCAGCCTTCAGCTACTAGCTTTCAGGTCTCAGCTCCATCGTGCAAGTGCGCGCCTCTGTGCTCCAATAGACAAGGCAAAGCTGAAACTGAAAGCAGAACGCTGAGAGCCAATTCAATATCTCTGCAATCCCGCTCCGCAAGGCTTAGGGAAACGCAACCGAGGATGGAATGACGCTGGAAGAATTGCGAGAACGAATCGATGCTCTGGACCGCCAGCTGGTTGAGTTGTTGAGCGAGCGGGCCCGTGCTGCGCAGATGGTGGGGCACCTGAAAGCCGCCACATCGCTGCCCGTCTATGAGCCGGCGCGCGAAAAAGTTGTGTACGCCAACGTGCGCGCGGCCAACAAGGGACCACTGCCCGACATCGAGTTAACGCATATCTACGAGCGCATCATCGACGTGATGCGATCCCTGCAGAGGGACGAGTTGGCATCGGAAAGAAACGCCCAGGCACAAGCGCCGGGCCATGCCGCGAGCGCAAACGCGCCCGAGACAGGGAAAGAAAAATGATTGTTGCCATGCAGGAGAAAGCCACCGAGGACCAGATCGATGCAGTCATCGACGCCATGGTGGAAGCAGGAGTCAACGTACACCGAACCACCGGAGCCTACCAGACGATTCTGGCCGGCGTAGGTCCCACCGCCAATGTGGAGCTTAGAAAATTTGAGCTGCTGCCCGGCGTTCTTTCCGTACACCGCATCACCGCTCCATACAAACTTGCCGGACGCGCCTTTCGCCCCGAGGGCACGCAGGTGGAGTTCGCCAATGGCGTAATCATCGGCGGCGATCGCACACATGTAATGGCGGGGCCGTGTTCGATCGAAACCCGGGAGCAGGTGTTTGAAACCGCCAAGCGCGTAAAGGCCGCGGGCGGCAGCTTCCTCCGCGGAGGCGCCTTCAAGCCGCGCAGCTCTCCGTACGCATTCCAGGGGCTCGGCATTCCGGGACTCGAACTGATGCGCGAGGCCGCCAATGTACATGGCCTGCTCACAGTAAGTGAGGTCATGGAGATTGCGCAGATTGAGCCCATGCTGCCCTTCGTAGATTGCTTCCAGGTGGGTGCGCGCAACATGCAGAACTTCAACTTGCTGCGCGAACTTGGCCAGATACGCAAGCCGATCCTGCTGAAGCGCGGAATCGCGGCGACCATCGAAGAGCTTCTGCTCTCGAGCGAATATATTCTCTCGGGCGGCAACTACGACATCATCCTCTGCGAGCGCGGTATTCGCACCTACGAAACGGCAACGCGCAACACCATGGACATCTCGGCGATACCGGTACTGAAGAAGCTCACCCATCTTCCGGTCGTGGCCGATCCCTCGCATGGCACTGGACGTCGTGACATGGTGGCTCCCATGGCGAAAGCCGCAATGGCCGCGGGCGCGGACGCTATTCTCATCGAAGTGCATCCCAACGCCGACAAGGCCGTCTCCGATGCCGCACAGACGCTGTTTCTCGAGCAATTTGAGAAGCTGATGGGTGAGCTGCGAGTGATTGCAACTGCTGTTGGCAGGAGCCTGTAAGATAATCCAGCGAGTAAGCAAGTCCGCGTTGGAGCGAGTCCATTGATACCGCAATGTCACCGCTAACTCGCGAACCTGCTAACTCGCTAAAAGGATTTCCATGATTGAGCGCATCGCGATTTTGGGCACAGGGCTGCTGGGCACGTCGGTTGGCTTGGCGCTGCGTGCTGCGGGCTATAGCGGTGCGATCACTGGATGGAATCGCAGCGCGGAACACGCGCAACTCGCTCAACGCATGGGCGCCGTTGATTCCGTTGCGACCGACGCGCTCGAAATGGCGCGCGCTGCCCAGGTGGTCGTGCTGGCGGTGCCCATCTACGCCACGCTCGACTTCATGGAGAAGCTGGCGCCGATTCTCGGCTCCGAGCATCTTGTCACCGACGTGGGCAGCACCAAGCGAATGATTTCAGAGACCGGCGCGCGCCTGTTCAACACGCCGGAGCGCGCGGCATTTCTGCCCGGTCATCCCATGGCGGGCAAGGAGCGCGGCGGCGCGGAGTTGGGCGATGCCAACCTGTTTCGCGGCGCGGTGTGGCTGTTTACCGATGATCCGAAGGCAGCGCGGTCGCCGCACTCGGCCGCCCTTGTGAAAGGCTGGCGCGAGTGGGTGGCTGCCATGGGATCGAAGACGATCGATCTCGACCCGGCGCGCCATGATGAGCTGGTGGCATGGGTCAGCCACCTGCCGCAATTTACGGCCACGGCTTTGAGCGCATTGCTTGAGGGCGAAATAGGCACAGCGCCGGAGCTGAAAGACGTGGGCGGACGCGCACTGCGCGAGATGACGCGCCTGGGCGCAAGCCCGTTCTCCATGTGGCGCGACATCGCATACACGAACACCGAGGCCGTCGAACGCGCTCTGCTTGCGCTTGAACAGCGGCTCGCCTATCTGCGCGAGAACCTGCGCACCCCAGCGCTGCGTGAAGAGTTTGAGCAGGCAAACAAGTTTCGCAAAGACTAGCCCGCAGTTCTACGGCACCCACCTCAACCAGGCCCAGCCCACAGCGAGCGTCAGCAGCGTAACCGGGATTCCAATCCGCGAGTAGTCCCAGAAGCCGATGTGAACTTCGTCCTTCGCTCTCTCCACCACAATCAGATTGGCCACCGATCCAGTGATCGTGAGGTTGCCGGCGAGCGTGCTGGCCATGGCGAGCACCAGCCATCCCGAGCGCGGATCATGGAACGACGGCACCAGCGACTTGAGCACCATCACGGCCGGAACATTGCTCACCACGTTCGATAACAACGCTGTCATCACCGTCAAGACAGCCGTGTTCTGCAGGTTGAAGCGGTTGGCCATTGCGAACAGATAATGCGTGAGGCCGGCGTTCTCCGCGCCTCCGACGATGAGAAACAGGCCAATGAAGAACACCAGCAGCCCCCAATCAACTTCGTCGTAGACCATGCGCGGATTGCGCGTGCGGGTAATCAGCATCAGCGCCGCACCGATGGCGGCCATCATTGCGGGCGGCACACCCCCCAGAAATCCCGCCAATACCAGCGCCACTACAATCGCCGGCTTGCGCAGATCGCGCAGATTAATCTGAATCGGCTCGATGGTTACGCTTTCAGTTTCCGGCGACGTATGTTCGCGGCCAAAGATCCACGAAATCAGCAGCCAATCGAGGAACAGTCCGATGAGCGCAACCGGGCCGAGCCGAAGCAGGAAGTAGCGATAGTCCAGGCCGGAGAATGAGCCGATGAGCATGTTCTGCGGATTGCCGGTAATCGTTGCCACGCTGCCGATGTTTGAAGCGGTGGCGACGGCAAGCAAGTAGGGCAGTGGCTTCAACTTCATCTGCCGCGTGGTGATCTGTGCAAAGGGAACCATCACCAGGCAGATGATGTCGTTGACGAAAAACGCCGATAGTACGCCGGTGATGAAGATGATGGTGGGCAGCAGATGGCGCGGCTTGAGGCGTTTAACAATTTCGGCGGTAATCCAGTTGAAGAACCCGGAAAGATGCAGGCTGCCGACCACCACCATCATCGAGAACAGCAACACAAGCGTGCTGAAGTCGATGAGCCGCAGCGCCTCGTTCGCGCCCACAATGCCGAAAGCCACCATCAGCACCGCGCCGATGATCGCCATGCCCGGTCGATCGATCTTCATGCCAGGCAGCTTGCCGAGCGCAAACACCACGTAGCTGATGCCGAAGATGATGCAGGCCGCGGCAATCTGCCACTCGGCCAGTGGACCCGAGTGGAGAGGCAACGTCGCGCTCTGGAGAAGAGCCAAACCCATGTGGAATCAGTGTACGATGCGCTTCGAGAGCGGCAGACGCGATACGTTCGCGATGCGGTTGCAGATAAAGCCAGAGCTTTAAGAAGACTTTAAGAATCGCTGTGCTATTGTTCGTGCTGCCGATGGAAGACCCTCGGATTCGGGCCTTAATGCTCGACCGATTCAGGAAGGAACAAACATGAACAAGATGCGTACGATTGCGGTTTCGTTGGCGGCAACGCTTGTTGCCGCAGCGTGCCTGCCGGTTTTGGCGCAGGCGCAGTGGGATGTAACAAGGACCTTGCACATTGGCGGCGAGGGTGGCTGGGATTACGTGACGGTGGACGCGCAGACGCACCGGCTGTTTGTCACGCGCAGCACGCACACCATGGTGGTGGATGCGGTCACCGGCAAAACGCTAGGCGATATTCCAGGGCAGAAGCGGTCGCACGGCACAGCGCTGGTTCCCGAGCTTGGGCGCGGATTTATTACCGATGGCGGCGGCAGCGGCGCCATTGTTATTTTCGATCTGAAAACATACGCGGTGCTCGGCACTCTGGCGGCCATGCCGGACGCGGACGGCATCATCTACGACAAGGCTGACAAGCTGGTGCTGGCTGTTTCCGGCGACGGCAACTCGCTGATCACGATCAAACCGGATGTCGATCCGAAGAACGGCAAGATCGACCCGCCAATCGCGCTTGGCGGCGCACCCGAGTTCCTCGCAGTGGACGGCGGCAAAGCCTACATCAATCTGGAAGACAAGAGCCAGGTGGCGGTGGTTAACCTGAAGACGCGGCAGGTGACGGCGCACTGGCCGGTGGCACCGGGCGGCGCTCCGGTCGGCATGGCCATCGATCCCAAGGGACATCATCTGTTCATTGGCTGCCGCAAGCCCGCAAAGATGATCGTGATGAACACCGCGGACGGCAAGGTGATTGCCGATCTACCCATCGGCGCTGGAGTTGACGCGACCAAGTTCTACGCCGGGCACGCCTTTGCAAGCGCCGGCGACGGAACCTTGACCGTGGTGGGCGAGAAGTCCGGCAAGTTCGAAGTGGAGCAAACAGTGAAGACGCCCAATGGAGCACGAACGATGGGCGTGGATGAAGGCACTGGCAAAATTTATCTGCCCACGGCCGAGTTTGAAACGCCCGCGCCAGGAGCTGCTCTCGGACGCCCCCGTCCCAAGCCGGACACGTTCATGATTGTGGAAGTAGGGAAGAAGTAGAAACGCAGCTTTTAGAGCAATTTCGGAATACACGTAGTCTTTTTGGGAGCATCGAAAGGTGCCGTTTTCTTGAGGAAAACACCACTTTGCAAGGTGCTTTCGGTCTACACCAATTCCGAAACTGCTATAGTCGGCGATCCGGAAGTTGATATGGTGTGACCCTGTCAATGTCTGCGTTCGTTGGGGTTGTTTTTGTCGTAGTACTTCGAGGGCAGGGTCAGCAGCAGCCGTGGCAGGTAATGGCGACGATTGATCAAGCTGATATTCGCGGGTCGGAACCGCATAATCATGATCCGTCGGGAGCTGCCTCTGACTACTCACGCGAGTCCGGCTGTGCCTGTCGCAAACTTCCGCCGAGGGTTCTCCTTCGTGCTTGCTCCGGCTGCGGCTGACTCTGCCCTCGAATTGGATGACCTTGTTCATGATTTGAATGGCTTTTGCTTTTTCCTTCTTTGGAAGGTTTTTGCTTCTGTTCTTTCGGTGCGTGTCACGCCGCCATTTGTTGCTTGCAGGCAGCCGCTTCAGCCTTGATTCCGATGGCCCAGATGAAGCCCAGCAGTTCTCGTCCGATCGCCGTCATGATCTTCCTCTGATCCTTGCTTGCCATGGTCAGCTTCATGTAGCGCTTGTGCAGGCGATTCTGCGCCTTCCATGCTATTTCGATGATCTCTGCCGGAATCCCTTGCTGTCGTTTGCGCAGCCTGGCCCCGACGCGAGGCAGGTGTCGATAGCTCCAGGCTGATTCCACTACGATTCGTCTGAGGTGCGCGTTGCCAGCCTTGGTGATGCCGCCTCTTCGAATGCGCTTGCCACTGGAGTCTTCGCTGGGAAATACTCCGCAGTACCCCATCAGCTTCCGTGCATTCTCAAAGCGGGTGGAGATGTTGCCCAGTTCGGCGGCGATCGTGACTGCCGAGATATGCGCTACACCGCGCAGAGCCTGCAAACCACGAATTACTTCCTGCATGGGCTGTGGGGCCAGCTTCACCACTTCGAGGATGGCCTCTTCCAAGCGCTTGACCCTCGCACTCATGTGCTCGACTTCGTTCATACAATCCATCAGCGTGACTTCCTGTGCCGGCTGGGTGTAGCGGACCTGCGCGAGCCATCTCATATAGCGTTCTGTCCACGCCTTCAGTCCCAGTGGTGGACGTTGACCTGTACGGAGAAGGAACTTGGTTAGACGATGCCGTGCACGCAACTGATCCTGCTTGGCCGCCTCCCGTTGCCGGACAAGATCGCGCAACGCCTCGGAGTCTTCATCGGGAACCCACACTGCGGTCAGATCACCGGACCGGTGACTGCGCGCTAGCTTCAAAGCGTCCCGCCGGTCCGTCTTCACGCGGTCGCCGGGCTTCTTCGGAACCAGGCTCGGCGCCACCACATCGCACTTGACTCCCAACTGCATAAGTTGCCAGTAAAGTACGAAGCCCGTCGGGCCGGCTTCATAGCAGGCGCGCAACTGCTCAGCTGGACCAAGCTTGCGAATCAACTTCCGGATCGAATCTTCACGGTTGGCGATCGTACTCAGACTGCGAACCTCTCCATCCGGTTCGGCTACTGCTACGGCTATCGTTTCGGCATGGACATCCAAACCCAAAAATCGTAACTTCTCTCTCATGACCGGTTCCCTCCGCTTGTGGCTCTGGACTAAAGTTCGTCAAACAAACTCAGCCTAACCCACGACTAGCGCATCGAGCCGGTCACACCATAATGACTACCCTCATTTTGGAGCTTCCGGGTAGCTGACTCGACCAGAATTGAGCACGGTTCAGTCTTGCGGCCGCATCACGAGCTTGTCATACAAGCCGCCGACAATGGCGCCCACGGTTAACGTAGTCAGAACGATGTAACCCGTTTCGATCACGAGGAAGTCATGAGGCAGTCTTGGAATGCCGTACAACCCCGCCGCGATCACGGTTCCGCAGAGCAGCACGGACATCAGGACTCCGTGAAGCACGCCTTTGCGATGACACACGGCAAGGAGCCACGCGACCCCGTAGGCAAAGAGAAGACAGACAACTACGCTAAGGAGCAAATACAATCCGACGATTTGTTTGACTTCCGGAGGATTGAGTCCGATGGCGTTCAGCCACTGCGCGCGGAACAGAAATTGCGAATGCCAGATGGCTCCCAGGTACCAGGCGGCAAACGCCCCCAGAACAACGGGGAGGTGGTAGATCCGTTTGGTTCTCACCTTCGCTTCGCCTGGTATGTAAAGTCCTGCTTGCGTCGCCTGGGACAGGCATGCCTGGTCGCAATTCGAGCGTTCAGGCCAGCGCGAACAGTCGCACAAACGCAAATCTGGACAGCCATCGATTCCCGTAGACACGGCATGCCGGGCATCAATGCTGACGACGCCTGGTCGCTGGTTTTCAGGGCATGAAACGAGTCGACTCCCGGAATATCGCCGGAAGATCTCACGTCGCCAAAGTGCGAGGGGAAGCAGAATCAGGGAAGTAGCGACAAGCCAAAACACGAGCCCAAGGAGTAAGAGCATGGCCCACCTTCTTCTTGCTTGGAGTCTGAGCCTGTTGTCGGAATTCATTCTGTGATGTGCGTCACAGGCGCCGGCTGATAAACAGTCATCCACTCACGAAATCCCGGCAAATTCGGAAGCTGCCGCCTGGGAAGCGTTTTGCCTTACAGTGTTCGGGTTGTCATTGCATCAGCCGTCGAGGATTGGGCTGGCTATTCTGTCGGGACGGCCTGGGCATCCGGTGCTTCTTTGCTCGGGTCCAGTACGCCGAAACCCTCGGTAGCGGCCGCATCCAGCATGCGTTGCGAGGTCGAGACGAAGATGATCTCGGTCCCTTGAAACATGTCGCGCGCCGCAATTGCCGCGCCCAGTTGGAGAGCCTCAGTCCAGCGCAGTCCGGTGCGGTCCAGCAGTTTCCGCGCAGCTTCAAGCACGGCCGGGTTCAGAGGTTGCTGAACCATGCGCGCCGACTCCACACGCAAAACCGACAGCGCCGACGCCGCGTCCTCAGCGGAAATGTCGCCCTGCCGCTCGCGCCGACGGATCACAGCGTAGATCTCCAACGGCGTGGAAGAGGAAATCAGCTTGCGATTGTCCTCGGCCGCCTCTATCAGGCGGATAAGCGCGTCCGTCCCCTGCCCCTGAACAAAAAGCCGTATGAACGCTGTGGCTTCGAGGAAGTAAAAACTCAAATCTCACCCCGCTCGTCATCGAGCGTCTCAGCAATCGATTCGCCCTGCACCGCTACTGGATGGAAGCGCTCGGCTTCCTCGGGGATGCCTGCTTCGGCGCGGTTCAGGCGGATAGTTGTCGTAGGATAAGCGGGCGTCTTGGGGTTGGCGATCTTGCTGGTCATTACCACGCCCCGTTGAATAGCTTCGGCAAGCACCATCTGACGCGTCTCCGGGTGCTGATTCCAGCGGAACGCCTTACGCGGCAGGAAGGAGTCGCGGAACCATTTGAGAGCGATGAACGCGTGGCCTCCGCGTTCGGCTTCAGCCAGTGCGGCACAGATCTCCTTCACGCGGGCGTCCATGTCCGCAGGCAGAACGGGCTCCGGAACCTCCTCCTCCGGCTCAGCCTCACGTGTTGGCTGTACGGAATAGCTGCGCGTGGAGCGGCCGTTGCGCGAAGGAGCCTCGCCGTCGTCAATGCGCTCAAAGTAGATGCGGATTTCGTCGTCTTCCGGCGACCATGAATCGGCTGAGGCGTTGCGGCGCTTGCTGCGGCCGTTTTCGCTGCAGAGTTCAACGATGGCCTGGTACCCGGGAGGCGCCAGGAAACGCAATGCGCGCAGCATTCCGGGATCGTGCGAATATGCCAGCTCGTTCAGCGCGTCTTCAATAATCTCTTCTGCTGCGGGAATACCTAGATTGGCGCTGCCAGCCTCTACACTATTACTTACAGCTCTCGATGATTTCATGCTCTTCCCCCGTCACCTGTTTCCCACGCTTTGCGCCATCGCGAGCGGTCCGCGCCGGCCCCCGCCGGTTTGGATTCCATGTGGCACACCCCATGCTCTGAGACAACAGTCCTGCTATTGACCCCTGCCCACCCGATTCAACTCGTTTGCGGATTATCCCGCTATTGTTTTGTTTTGAACGGTCCGGATTGCGGCATATTCAACTTTGATATCTGTTTCCGCAAGCTTATTCATCGCTGCGGCAAGAAAAAGGAGCCATTGTATTTCTCGATCAAAATGTAAATAACGGCACGTGGTCTTCATAAGATTCGGGCCCCGATAAATGCCGCCTTCCATTGTTTACTCTTACTTCAAATACATATCGTCGAGAAATACTACAGGGCTCGTTAAGACAGCCGAGCCCGGTTTGAAATCGGAGCTTTACACGCCACAGTGTACCCGAAATTCTAAGCGTTCGCACTGCAAATTCTTTCAATTATTCCAGTTAGCCCCCGGACGACCCCATTTTCAGTGTCCTGGGCCGCTCACCCGGACGCCGGAATTCGTACAATAAAAGAATCATGCGCCGTGCTTTTGGTTTTCTGCTGTTTTGCTGTCTGGTCATAATCCGATCGCATGCCGAGGGCCCGGTCTTCGATCTCGCCGGTCCCAAAGTGGATGTCCATGTAAAACGTGGGGATGTAACCCTGCCGATTTCGCAGGTTCCCAGCCTTTTGCCGGGAGACCGGCTTTGGATCCATCCCGATCTGCCAGAAAGCCAATCGGCCCATTTCGTCCTGGTAGTCGCATTCCTGCGCGGCTCCACCAATCCTCCGCCAAATTCCTGGTTTACCCGCGTTGAAACGTGGAACCACGATGCGCGCGCGGAAGGCGTGTTCGTCACCATACCGGAAGACGCGCAGCAGGCCCTCCTGTTTCTTGCTCCGGAGACCGGCGGCGACTTCAACACGTTGCGGAAAGCAGTGCATGACAGGCCGGGCGCGTTCATCAGGGCAGCTCAGGATCTGCAGGCGGCAAGCTGGGACAGGATGCGTGTCGAGTCGTTCCTGAGCCAGGTGCGCGTCACTTCCCAGACCGACCCAAGTTCTCTTAAAGTGCACGCCGAACTGGCCGCCCGCAGCCTCGGCATCAAGCTCAACCAGGATTGCTTCGACCGGCCCACAGATCAGCAGGTCTCCTGTCTGTCGCGCAATTCATCGGGCATGGTGCTCGACGACTCCAACACCGAGTCGCTGGTTGCGCAGTTGACCAATGGCAGCACCCAGGACCTGATGAATCAGATCAGCTATTCGCACATCGGCGGAGGCGGCGCATACAGTCCGTATATCGGTGCGATTGTCGACACTGCCAAGATTCTGTCGTCGCTGCACACGGCGCATTTCCAGTACATTCCATCGTTAGCAATGCCGACCGACGACACGCTGAACCTGCGCCTCAACACGCCGCCCTCATTCCGCAACCCCAAGTCGGTTGTCATGGTGGCTTTGCCGCCGCTGGGACCTGCGAAGCCCGAGCCGCTGCACCCCGTCGTGCCGACCGAGCAGTTCTGCGCACAGAAGCCGGGACTGGTGTTGCCGGCCGAGGGCGCTCCGATGGTGTTCGCCTCGCAACTGATACACGACCTGTCGGTGCACATCGTCGCCAAATCTGAATCGAAGACAGTTTCGTTTGACCTTCCGGTCGTCGCTGAGCCCGCGAAGGGCGGGCTGGTGCTCAAAGAGCCGGTTCCCGAGCTGCCCCCGGGTGACCTGGTCGCGACTGTCCGCGGCAAGTGGGGATTCGACGAATGGACGGGGCCGCAGTACCACCTGGTATCCGCCCAGGCGGGGGGTTGGACGCTGGCCGCGGCCGACCAGTCCGCGCTGGTGGTAGGACGCGATGACACGCTGCATTTTGAAGGGCAGAGCACACTCTGTGTGGAACGCGTGGAAACACACGCAGCCGCCGTCGGAACCAGGAAGCTCACGTGGCGATCGACAAAACCGGATGCGCTTGAGGTGAGTTTGCCGATGAAGGAAGCGGCTCCCGGCCCCGTCACAATCTCCATCTACGTGTATGGCGTTCCAAAACCTGAGACCATGTCGATGATGGCCTATGCGGACGCCGCCTCGCTGGACGGTCTGAGGCTGAGCGCGGGAGACTCGCGGGCATTGCTGAAAGGCACGCGTCTTGACGAGGTGGCAAAAGCCGAGTTCAACGGCATTATGTTTACACCCTCCGCTTTGAGCCGCGTTGAAGATCGCGACCAGCTCATGCTGCAGGCAGCCACCTCCACGGCGGACCTTGATCCCGGTAAGCGCTACATCGCCAAAGTGGAGCTGAAAGACGGCCGTTCTCTCAAAGCTCCGGTCACAGTGAACGCGCCGCGGCCGCAGGCCACGCTGCTGAGCAAAGGCGTGCAGCAGAGTTCCGCCCAAACACCATCGCCCGTGGAACTGGGCAGCCCCGACGATCTGCCGCTTGATGGCCGGCTGGTGTTCTTTCTCAAGTCCACCATCCCGGCCCGATTCGCACGGGACGAAAAAGTAGAGCTGGGTGCTGTGGATGGCAGCTTCAAAACGCAGCTCTCGCTGGCTGACGGCAGCCTGATGCTTGAGGATGCCACTACAGCAATGGGCACGGTCGAGCCGCTTGCCCGGTTTGGCGCCTCCGCGTTCGGGCCGCTGCATGTGCGGGTGTTGTCGGCCGATGGCGCAACCGGCGACTGGATGCCGCTGGGTACGCTGGTGCGGATACCGGGATTCAAGGAGTTGCGCTGCCCGCGCGCCATAGCCAAGCCCTGCCTGCTCTCCGGGACCAACTTGTTCCTGACCGCGTCGCTTTCAGCCACGCCGGACTTCGAAAACCCCGTCGATATCGCGCCGGACTTCACCGGAACGCAGGTCGTAATTCCGCACACGGCAAACGGAGTGCTTTACCTCAAGCTTCGCGACGATCCCGCAACTGTACAGACCCTCACCATGCCTGTCACACCCGCGCCGGCAGGTTCTCCGGAGAACGCGGCAGCAGCTAAATCCCGGTCAGCCGCGCCTGTATCGGAAACTCCTTCTGCGCAGTCGCCGAGTCCAACACAGCCGCCAAGTCCAGCGCAATCGCCGAGTCCAACGTCGCCAAGTACTGTCCAGCCTTCACCGGAGCCCGGCACGGCAGCGCCGCCGGCGAAATCTGCGCCCGCGCCCGCAGTCACCGGCACTGCGCCGCAGTAGGCTCGGCCCATCATGATTCCGCGGCTGAAAATGGAAACACACCTGCGTGCCCGCCAGCGACGCTTCGCTACGATTTGCACAGGTGTGTTCGAACCAAACTGCTTTCGCAGATTAGAGCATTTTCGATTCAAGTGTTAACAAAACCTTGGGTGCCCCATCCATTGTGCGTTCTTCGCACAATGGGTGGGAGACCACAGATGTCCATCTAGACTGTAAGCATTCAGCTCGAAAAAGCTATTAGTTGAAGTACGCCTTGTTCTTGTCGGCGAATTCGGCTTTGTCCGCGGGAAGCTCGTCGACTGGGAAGATTGCACTGTTTGCGCAAACAGACGCGCAGTTGCCGCAGTCGATGCACTCGTCGGGGTTGATGAAGACCTGCGACACTGTGCCGGCCGCCGGATCGGCTGCTGAGGGCGCAATGGCCGCGGTTGAACACTCATCTACACAAAGAAAATCCTTAACACACGCATCCGTAACAACGTAAGCCATTAAAAATTGCTCCTTATAATCAGTGGTGGCGCCGTCTGTGCAACGCCCACCCTCGCCTTTGAGGCTACCGGGCCGTGCGCCGGCCTCACCGTGACCGTAATCACGCCTCAAAAACGAACCACGATTATTATGGAAGACGCACCATCATCGGTTTCTTCAGGCCCTTCGTCTCGCTGAACGAGACGCAGATGTCCGTTGAAGTAGAAGATGGCTTGCGGTTTCGGGTCGAACACAAATGGCAAGCGTCAGATTTCAGATTGGGCGGAAGATAAGCAGGGAATGGTGCGCCCGGAGAGATTCGAACTCCCGACCTAATGCTCCGGAGGCATTCGCTCTATCCAGCTGAGCTACGGGCGCGCTTCTTAAGAATACCCCATTTCAGAGTTGCAAGGCCTTTTGAGCGGACCTTTGGCCGGGTTGCCGGCCTGCGCAGCTCCATGTCCCTCGCGGCTTTCAGACAAATCGGCAGCAACTATTTACCGCCGGGCGACCCACTCTCCCGGTCCCTGCGCAGTTCTTCCATCACCGACTGGATCAGCTGCTTGGCGCCCTCCATCCCGGCCAGCACGGCCTGCAGATCCAGCGCCGGCTTTGAAGGGTTGCGGGTCGACGCGCAATAAACACCATGTTGACCCACCATGATGAGGGAATCGGTAAGCAGATCGAGCGCTACGGCGAGCCGGCCTCGTTCCACGCCCATCATGAACTCGTGCCGTTCCAGTTCAACACGCCTCTCGTCGAAAATATCCATGCTCCAAGCCTACCTGAACAGTTGAAATACGCCGCCGCGGCTGCGCTCAGCTCACCGGCGACGGGGGGCAACCATCGTCGGCTCTCAACGCGGCCCTTGGGCAAAGCATGGGAAAATGATCTATAGCCCATGACCGACGAAAACGTTGCTGCCTCCTTGCCTTCATCCGAACCCACGCCCGAACCAGTTGCGGAAGTAAACGCGCAGCCCGCTCCGGAGAACACCGTTCAACCCGCGCCCGCGCCTGAGCCCGGCGTCAAAGAGCCAGCCGAGGAAGAGCCGGTCGAAGTTGCTCCGGTTGAGGAAGAGCCCGCCGAGTCGTTTGCCGATCTGCTCCGCGATTTTGAGCGCAGCCATTCGCACAAACCGGAATCGGGCGCCAGGCAGCTTGAGGGCACGGTCGTGTCTCTCTCCGCCGACCAGGTGTTTCTCGACATCGGCTACAAGACTGAAGGCGTTTTGTCTCGCTCGATCTTCGAGAACAACGCGGACGGCGTAAAGCCCGGCGACACGGTGATGGTATCGGTCAAGGGCCGCAATCAAGAGGGCTATTACGAGCTTTCGCGCTTCAAAGTTGCGCAGCCGCGTGACTGGACGGCGCTCGAATCCGCGTTCAATGAAAAGACCGCCGTAGTGGGCACCGTTACCGCCGTTGTGAAAGGCGGCGTCAGCGTCGACGTGGGCGTCCGCGCCTTTATGCCGGCAAGCCGCAGCGGAACCAAAGATGCCGCGGAACTCGAAAAGCTTGTCGGAACCGAAATCACCTGTCGCATCACCAAGCTCGACATCACCGACGAGAATGTTGTCGTAGATCGCCGCGTGGTGCTTGAAGAACACGCGCGCGCAGCCATGGCCGAGCGCCACGCCGCCATGAAAGAAGGCGACACGCTCACCGGCACAGTGCGAACGCTGATGCCTTACGGCGCGTTCATCGATCTGGGCGGAGCAGACGGACTGCTGCACATCAGCGACATGGCCTACAGCCGCGTCGCCAAGCCTGAAGACATGCTTTCCGTCGGCCAGGAACTCACGGTGCGCGTTCTCAAGATCGATCCGGACACGAAAGAAGATTTCGCTCGGCTTGAAGCAGTTGCAGACCGAGCCCTGGGAAACTGCGCCGCAGCGTTTGCTCCCCGGCCAGCGCGTCTCAGGCACGGTCACGCGCATTATGGAGTTTGGTGCGTTCGTCGAAATTGAGCCGGGTGTCGAAGGGCTCATTCATATCTCCGAGATGTCGTGGGGTAAAAAGATTCGCCATCCCAGCGACGTAGTCAAGCCGGGCGATCGCGTCGACGCAGTCATTCTCTCCGTCAAGCCGGAAGAGCGGCGCATCGCGCTGGGCCTGAAGCAAACGCTCGCCGATCCATGGCTCGAAGTGCAGCAGAAGTTTCCAGTAGGTTCGCAAATCGAGGGACCGGTAACAAAACTAATGAACTTCGGCGCATTCGTTCAGCTTGCCGAGGGAGTTGAAGGCCTGGTGCACATCAGCGAGATCGTGGCCGACCGGCGCTTGAATCATCCCAGCGATGTGCTGCGCGTGGGGCAGGTGGTGCAGGCGCAAGTGCTGGCCATCGATGCGGAAAAGCGCCAGATCAAGCTCTCGATGAAGCAACTGATTCCCACCAGCATCGACGAATACATTGCCGAACGCAGAGCGGGCGATACGGTGTCGGGCCGCGTGGTCGAAGTGTCGCCATCCAGCGCTGTCATCGAACTCGGCGAGGGCATCCGCGCCACATGCCGCTTGAGCGCTGCTGCGAGTGCGGGCGGCAGCTCTGCAGAAGCCAAGCCCGCTGGCAAGGCTGATCTATCGTCGCTGACAAACCTGTTGCAGGCGCGTTGGAAGGGCAATGCCCCAGCCGCATCATCACAACCCGAGCCGCTTGCCGCGGGCCAGATCCGCACCTTCAAAATCAAGAAGATCGATGCTGAAGCAAAGAAGATCGAAGTGGAACTGGCTTAGGGCGTTTTAGCTTTTGCTATAGACTGGTGTGCCCCATCCATTCCGCGTATTTCTGCGGAATGGGTGGGATACCGACAAAATTCCGGTCTACATATTTTGCGAAACTGATGTAGCCGTCGTTACAAATACATCTCGTCCAGATAGCACCACCGCCAGTCTTCGCCGCGCTCGGCAGATTGGATGATCGGGTGCTGCGTGGCGTGGAAATGTGCGCGCGCATGGCGGTTGGGCGAGGAGTCGCAGCAGCCCACGTGGCCGCACTCAAGGCACATGCGCAGGTGCAACCAGCGCCCGCCAATTTTAAGGCACTCCTCGCAACCCTTCGATTGCGGCTTTACTTTCTTCATGTGTTCTGCAACGTGACTACAAGCAGTTGCTGCCATCGCGACCTCCCGGATAATCAATTCCGATACGGATACAGATGCTCAACTGCCGCGGAAGACTCACCGGAGACTGGGTCCGTCGCTATGCACTCCAGGCTTTGGCTCGTTCCACGGCCTTGTGCCACAGCGCGCGCCGTTCTGCACGTTCGCCTGCTTCCATTTGCGGCTCAAAGCGCTTGTCGCCTTGGCGGCCGGCGCGCAATGCATCGGGGCTGGGCCAAAAGCCCGTGGCCAGTCCCGCAAGGTAAGCTGCGCCCAGCGCGGTTGTCTCCGTCACCTGCGGGCGCACTACGGGCACGCCCAGCACATCGGCCTGGAACTGCAACAGCAGATCGTTGACAGACGCGCCTCCGTCCACGCGCAGCGCCGCCAGCGGAGTCGATGTCTCGCTATGCACAGCCTCCAGCACATCGGCCACCTGGAACGCGATGGCTTCAAGGGCGGCGCGCGCAATGTGCGCAGGCTTGGTGTCGCGGCGCAACCCAATCAGCATTCCCGCTGCGTGCGCGTCCCAGTGCGGCGCTCCCAGTCCCACAAACGCCGGCACAAACACCACGCCGCCGGCATCGGGCACAGAGGCGGCAAGCGCTTCCACGTCTGCGGACGAGTTAATGAGCTTCAGGTTATCGCGCAGCCACTGCACCACCGCTCCGCCAATAAATATGCTGCCCTCAAGCGCGTATTCAAGCCGCCGCGAAGCGCTGGCGGCCAGCGTTGTAATCAGGCGATGGCGCGAGCGCACAAATTTGGTGCCCACGTTCTGCAACAGGAAGCAGCCGGTTCCGTAGGTGTTCTTGGCTTCGCCCTCTCCCCAGCACAACTGCCCAAAGAGCGCGGCCTGCTGGTCGCCTGCAATGCCGGCAATGGCAATGCCGCCCAGCCCGAGCGACGTGGTCACTTCGCCCACCTTCTCGCTTGACCATGCCACGTTCGGCAGCAAACTTGTTGGAATCCTGAAAATCTTCAGCAGCTCTTCGTCCCACTCGCCTTTCACCACGTTGTAAAGCAGCGTGCGCGAAGCATTTGTCACGTCCGTCACATGTGTGTGGCCGCTGGTAAGATGCCAGATGAGCCAGCTGTCTACGGTTCCAAAGGCAAGCTCGCCGCGTTCAGCGCGTGCGCGTGCACCCGGTACATGTTCCAGAATCCAGGCGATTTTGGTGGCGGAAAAATAGGGATCGATCACCAGCCCGGTGCGCGATGAAATGGTTTCGCCAACGCCGCTCTCCTCGAGTTCCCTGCAATGCGCTGCGGTGCGGCGATCCTGCCACACTATCGCTGGATGAATCGGTTTACCGGTCGCGCGGTCCCACACAATGACGGTCTCGCGCTGATTCGTAATGCCAATGGCAGCCACATCGCGAGGACGCGCGCCGATCTTGCCCAGAACTTCAACCGCGCAGGAAAACTGACTGGAAAGAATTTCTGTAGGATCGTGCTCTACCCAACCAGCCTGCGGGTAGAACTGCTGAAATTCGTGCTGCGCTGTGGCGGCGATCGTGCCTGCTTCGTTGAAAAGAATGGCGCGGGAACTCGTCGTTCCCTGGTCGAGCGCAAGAATATATCCCATACTTTCCTTCCACCTACAGGCAACAAGTCAAACATGCACGGGTACTTCCGGGCAAGTTAAACGCTGGCGCATTGCATGTGCTGCAATCGCTGTGCACATGTCATTTGCATTTCAGGAATTGAAAAGAATGGTTCGCCATGTGCGATTCACCATGCATAAACACTGGAGATTTCGTATTCTAATAACAAGCCGCATTCCATTGTGGCGAACCTCAGCGGAGGAAATCTTTTAATGACAGAGAAAGTCACTAAGGTAAAAGCGCCCGCTAAGCCCCGTAAGCCCGCCGCCAAAAAAGAGAAAGTAAATCAGCCGGCACACTCGATGAGACCATCTCACGAGGAAATAGAACGACTCGCGCGCAGTTATTGGGAGCAGCGCGGTTATCTGGATGGGTATGCAGAGCAGGATTGGCTGCGTGCTGAGCAGGACTTGCTCAAGATGGCTTCTTAGCTCGTATCAACTTGAGTAGCGGCGATGCACTCTCCGTGATTTATATCGGAGCCGATGTGGGTTGCGTCTAATTGCATTTGTTAAAAAACGGAAAAACGTAGCAGGGCCGGAGTGTGTCTTCACTCAGCGCTCAACTGCGGCTCCGTAGAACGCATTGTTGCCTGAACGCAGATCGTGACCCCATGTGAGCACGACGCTGGTGCCCAGCACCGTAAGCTTTGCCTGCGCGCCGGCATCGAAATACCAGCGCTTCGCCGCCAGGCCCGTCGCCGGCGCACTTGCACGTGCAACGTCGAGCAACGGACCCGCTTTGATTGTGATCAGCCCGTTGCTGTAGATGCGTCGGTAAAAGTCGGTGTTGGTAAGGAAGTCGCCGTCTGCAAGAGGCGAACTTCCTTTTCTGCCGTCGCGCGTGCCCACGTGTCCGCGCAGCCACAGGTCGGTGTCGCGCTCCATGCCAAGCAGGTAAAGCTCATCTATCGGCGCATTCTGAAAGATGCGTCCGGCGCGTATGCGCTGCTGGGCTTCATAACGGTCGCCTTCTGCCTGCGGAAACCAGCGCGCCGTTGCCCCTGCCTGTAGCTTTCCGAACAGGTGCGGCGCAGCCAATCCCCGCGTGGGCCACATGCGCGCAAGCTCGGAGCTTCCGTTCGCCATGACCGTGAAACGCCTCTCCGGCACATCGATGATTTTGCTCTGGACTGATCCCAGCACCTTCAACGTAAATCCTGGCTCGACCAGTGCGGGAGTCAGCGCGGTTCCCTGCACAACGCCATGAAAGCTGCGATGCGACAGTTGCGCACCGGCTGACCATTGCAGACGCCCGCTTGGAATGCCGGTGACGAACGCCGTAGCGGATTGCCGCTCCAGATCGAAGGAGCCGAGCACCGGGGCCACGCCGGTGAACGAGTTGCGAATAGCCCAGTTTTCATCGCGCGCATCCAGTTGCAGCGTGCCACGCCATTGCGGCAAGTTGTGCAGCGGTGCGCTTGCGGACACCCACGCTCTGCGCTTTTGCGAGTCCCATCGCAGCAGCGATTCGATGTTGATCGCGGTGCCGCCGATGTTGTAGTAGGCGGGATACACGGTCTCGTACGGAGTTCCGCTGAGCATTGAAATCAAAGCCTGCGCCTTGCTGCTGCCGAAACCGTCGCGCTCAGCAGCGTGAAAATCCACATCGAATGTTTCATCGCTGCGTGCATTCAGCACGATGTTGTACGTGGTGAAAATGCCGAGAGCATCAAGCCGCGCCTGCGTTGTCTCGTAATCGCGAAGGTTGAGCACCGCCGCCGGAGAAAACGCGAAAGCGCGACCGAGTATGAGCCGCTGCACCCGCAATTGCGGATCGAAACGAAGGTCTGTGACGAATGGCTTCTGCACGCGGTTCCAGTATTTGACCGCGGCGTTTACGTTGCCCATCAGCAGATAAACCGTTCCGGCAAAGCTGTTGGCATATTCATCGCGCGGATTAGTGCGGAGCGCGTCGCGCAGCCATTCAGCCGCTTCAGCATTGTGCTTCAACTCAAACGCAACACCAGCAAGTTCCACGGCGAAGCGCTCCTGCTGCGGACATTCGCGATGCCCCGCGAGCAGCGCGGCCCGCGCATCCTGCCAACGCTGCATATGTGCCAAGGCCATGCCGTAAGCAAAGTTAGCGTCTGCAGATCGCGCTGGCATCGGCGCAGCCAGTTGCACTACCTCAGGCCAATTCTTCTCATTGAACCGCTGCCGAATTTCTGTTTCCGCGGGAGAAACGCCGGTAGCACCCGCAGTGCATTGCGCGCGCGCGAAGTTCGAAAGGCTGGTCAAAAAAAGCGATGCTGCGATCAGAATCCATGCGCCGTTCACACGCTTCTTTCTTTGCAACAACGCCTCCGCGCCGCTCATGCTGCCGGCGACGATCTACTGCGGATGAGCGGCAGGCACCGCCAGCAGCATCCATTTTTTTGTCGCGCTCCATTCTTTTTCGAAGCCCGCACGCTCGCGGGTCAACAGCTTGCGCTCTGCGGGATCATTGACCGTTACGGTGCCGCGTTCCGCATCGATTCCGTCGACAACAACGTAATGCAGTTCCTTTTGACCGCTCGGCCTGAGCGCGACAATCAGCGGACGTCCTTCGCGCAAGTGCTGTTCGAGGTCGCTCCAGCTTCCGTTGACCGCAAATACCTGGAAGTTGTGCTGGCGCAGATAGTCACGCATGCGCTCGGCCGAAATGCCGTGATCCTTTGGCGTATAGAGTTCGCGCTGGATCACTGCTACATCGCCGTCAGATCCCGCGGTCTTGCCTTCCTGCGCCGCCCAGTACGCCATCACCATGGCAAGTGACGCAGCCCCGCAGCCTTCGCTGGGTTGATGCACATAGGGCACATCGATCCAGATTGCCGTGGGCCCGACTGCGGCGGGCGTTTGCGCCCGCGCAATCGACAGCAGAAGGAGCAGCGCGAACTTCATCGTACGAACGTTCAGAATCAATGGACCGCCACAATAACCAGGATCAGGACGAGAATGGCGACAGCGATCAGTAGCAGATCGTGATTGCTGAACGAACCGGCCGAAAATTTCGTTTGCGCATCAGCGGTACGCGAAGCCAAGCTGGCAAGTTCTTGATCGGAAAGCGTGGGAATTGCCGTCTTGATCTGAACCGGGTTGAGATGCGCGTCCCGCATCGCCTGTTGAGCGATTGGTGAAGAGATGAAGCTGTTCAGCGTCTCGATGTTGCGTTGCCGCGCTGCTGCGGAAGTTTCAAGCCGCTGCTGCAAAGCCTGCGGACTGACGATGTGATCCGGTTGCGTTGCCTGGCCGAAAATGTCCGGGGGAAAGGCGAGCGCACAAACCATCACGCCCGGAATTGCACCTTGGGTGAGCAAAGTCGAAATTCGTTTTTTCATCGAATGGGATCTCCGAACAATAGTTCAGTTTAGTAGCTCGACGGTAGGATGCCCGCTTACTTCAATTAGTTGCCAAACCAGCCGGATTCAATGAGTTGAGTAACTTCCTTGGTCAAACCGATCGACGGGGCCGCAGAGCATAGAACCGTATGGCCGCAAGCCGGCTTTGATCAGTGTAAAACGCGAAGGCAGGATCTCACTCAGCACGGTTTTGAGCGCCGCGGGATTCATTGCTCGTTATCACTGCGCGAGCCGGTGTTCTCGAACGCGCAGCACGCAGATTTTCAGCCGCTATTGCAGTTCCCCAATGTACACGCCGTATGGCCCAAGCTTGATCTGCGAAAGCGATTCCGGATCGGCCGCGCCAGGTGACTTGAGCAGCGTCATCAACTTGCGGGCTTTTACGCCGGCGGTGTTGCTTGCGCTCAGGTTCACAGTTTGCGGCTCAGCCGTAAAGTTGACGCTGATAAAAACCTGCGGCGCGCCTTGTGCCTGCCGGGCCCAGCTCAGCACCTTTGTGTTCTCGGTGTCGAGCATGATGTTGGCGCCCTGCGAAAACGCAGGCGCCGTCTTCTTGAGGTGAATCAGGCTCTGATACCAGGCGAACAGCGAGTTCGGATCGCCTTTTTCCACGGCAACGTTGATCTGTTTCGCGCTGGGCGGCACAGGCAGCCACGGAGTTCCGCTGGTGAAGCCCGCATTCATGCTCGCATCCCACTGCATGGGCGTGCGCTCGCCATCGCGGCCTTTCTCTTTAGGCCAGCCGGTTACCCCGATGGGATCTTTTACATCTTCCTTGCGCTTCGGCGGAGTGGTCTTCATGCCGATTTCGTCGCCGTAGTAGAACAGCGACGCACCGCGCGACGCAAAAAGAATCGTCGCTATCACGCGCTGAATGTCCCGGTCGTGAACGCCGTCGCCGTAGCGCAGATCGAGCCGCGCATTGTCGTGATTGTCGAACACCAGCAAAGGTATGTGACCGTGCAGGCGTGTTTCAGCATCGTTCAGTTTGCTGCGGAACCTGGGTACATCCAACTTATTGATGAAGCCGATTTGCGTGTCCATCGGTAAATGAAATTCCGGCCTGTCTGCCGGCCCATACATCTTGTTCAGATCGTCAACGTTGTGCAGATAAGTCTCGCCGATCAGCACGCGCGTACCGGGAAACTTGCCGCTGCTGAAAGGGTCGATCGCCGCCCGCATCTGCTGCATCACTTCGTGCACGCCCGGCAAATTGTCAGTCTTCGTGTTGTCGAGCTGCGGATCGCCGTAGGCGTTGATGATGACATTGCCGTTCTTGTCGCGTACTACGCCTTCGTCACGCATGGCCGGATCTTCGAACAGCGTCGTGATGGCATCGAAGCGAAAGCCGCCGACGCCGCGCTTGAGCCAGAAGGCAACAATGTCTTCAAACGCCTTGGGCACTGCCGGATTGTTCCAGTTGAAATCGGGTTGCTGAATGTAGAACTTGTGGTAGTAGTACTGTCGCGTCTTCTCATCCCACTGCCAGGCGGAGTGGCCAAAGAGCGACTGCCAGTTGTTGGATGGCTCGCCTTTTGAGGTCGCGGTCTCTCCCTTTCCGTCATGCCACACATACCAGTTGCGGTAAGGATTATTGCGCGACGAACGCGATTGAAGGAACCATTCGTGCTTGTCGGAGCTGTGGTTCATCACCATGTCCATCAGCACGCGAATGTGGCGCTTGTTGGCTTCGGCAATCAGGCGATCGAAATCGGCTAGCGTGCCGTACCGCGGATCAATGTTGCGATAGTCGGAAATGTCGTAACCGAAATCCACTTGCGGCGAAGGATACACGGGCGTAAGCCAGATGGCGTCGACACCGAGCTCCTTCAGGTAATCGAGCTTCTGCGTGATTCCGTTCAGGTCGCCGATTCCATCGCCATTCGTGTCCTGAAAACTGCGCGGATAGATTTCGTAGATGACTGCATTTTTCCACCAGTCCAGTTGCGACGATTGGAGCTGAAGTACCGGTTGCGTGATTCACCAGCTCAGATTGCACTCGCGCGGCTTGTCCGGGCATCGACTGCCCCGGTGCCGTCAAAGCCATCGTCGCTGCGATCAGGGCCAGAGCATAACTCTTCACTCTGCTCGCTCTCCTGTGGGCCAGGGCCATTTCCATCTCCTGTTGTTATTCCGACCTTGAGTATTCGAGCGTCTGCAATCATGCTCGCAGAACGACTGAAACAAAATATCATGTTGATGCTGCTTCAGTGTGCTTGGTCGGGCCGCTGTGGTGTGCTGTCTTTCATTCGGTTCAGATCAATGCCGAACTGCGGATTGTCACGTGTTCCCTGAATGTGGATCGGCACTTGCGTTCCGGCTCCGCCCTTCTTGAAGAAGCGGTCGACGGGTTTGAGCAGAAATCCCTTCCAGCCACCCACCATTTGTGAAACCGTAGCATCCATTCTGGCCACGCCTTCAAAAGCAATAGCTCCGCTGTCCACACCGTAGGTTCCTTCCAGATTTACTACTGCGCCAGGTACGGTGTATTCGAGCGTCGGCAAAGTAATCACGCCACCCGCCATGCTGAAATTGCCCTTCATGGTTGAGCGCACGACCGATGCGTCGTTTGTGCGTGCGTCTTTGGGGTTGCCCCGTCCGCGCAGGCTCAACTCACTCACGCGATCTTGAACATTGGGGCTGGTAAAACGCACGTTCGCAAGTGAGAAGACGCCGCTCAGCTTCATGCGGTCCTGGACGGCTTCAGGTCCGGGCGGGATTTCGAGTTTGCCTTTCATGCTCATGTCGCCGGTAAAAAACGGAACCCCAGAGTGTGCTACGAGTCGCATGAAATCTTCCGCGTGGCCGCGATCAACATCCATGGTCAGCTGAATCTGGTGACCCCGTGCCACCAGGCTGCCGTTTTGCTCGGCGGTTGCTCGCACAACCTGTCCGCGTACTTGAAAGTGCGAGTGATCGAGAAGCGCGTCCACCGGCTCGAGCTGCGTATCGCCGTTCGTACCGTCGACCAGTGCGTGGAAACGCGTGTAGAGGGGCACCGGGGTTCCAAAGCGGTCAAGCTGAAAGTCGGGAACGTTGGTTTCGCCGTCCACCGTTATGTCGCGAAGTGTGCCCTGGTAGTGCCCGTCGGAACTCAGCATTCCCGCGATACCTTTGAAGTCGCCAAGGTCGGCATGCTCAAAACGGTAGTCCCCATTGAGTGGTGTTTCGCCTGGATCGGGTACATGCCAAGGCCCGATGTTTCCATGTGTGTGGATAATGCCTTTGGGCCGCGGATTGGTAAGTTCCGCCTCATACGCAACGGCCTGGTCAGGTTGAACGCCCGTCAACTCTCAGGTGGGCAATGTCAAACTCCATCGGAAGTTTGCCGGGCTTATCGGTTTCGAGGGTGAGGCGTGAATCTCTGCAATCAAGGCTTTCAACAATAAAGCTGATCAACCGCGCTTTAGCCGGCGAAGCCTGGGCTGTGCTGCTGTCTTTCGGCTCGGTGGCGCGTGACTTGTTGGCTCCGACGGTAGATGGAAAGCCTTCTTTGAACCGGTGGCGCGGTGGAACATCAATGGTCAGCCCCTTTAGCTGAACCACGCTGATATGAATAGGCTCGCCGGCATCGTATTTGAATGGTGCGTGAAATCGAAACTCCTGAATTTGGATGAGCGGTTTGCCAACGGCCGGCGGCTCTTCGTCCGCGGATTCCGTCTTTCCTTCGGTTTCCACCGGCTGCCAGATGCGCAGTCCCTTGCCCTCGGCCCACAGCCCGTCCGTAAGCGCAATGTGAAAGCTGTCCAGCTCCACATGGGCGTGAAAGTTATCTTCAAGCGCCTGAACGATGTGCGCACGCAACAGCGGCTCAGCTCGACGCGCCAAAATAAGCATCGCCACGGTGATGACCGCAAATGCCCCGGCAGATATGCTCAGAGCCCATTTCATGCGCCGATGCCGGCTCCAGAAACCTGCCTTAACCCCGTTCGAATCCACCATCCATCCTTCCGCCTCCAATTGATGGACTCGTCCCATTTTCTAAAGGAAGCTCAAATGCCGTATCCTGCTTGTCACGGATGCAAGAGCTGATTCAACATCTCGTAAAGCTGCAGGCTGTCGAACTGGAACGCAACCGCCTAACACAGGAGATGCGCGCTTTACCATCGGAGCTTTCCCAGGCGGAAACTGCGCTGTCGGGCGCCCAGGCTCTGGCAGCCGAAGCATCCGCTATGCTCATCCGCGAAGAGCAGCTGCGCACCCGCCAGGAACGCGAGATCACTGAGCACCGCCAGAAAGCGGCGCGTTTCCGCACACAGCTCGATTCGGTCACCACACCGGCTCAGGCTGCGGCCATTGAGCACGAGATCCAGTTTGAGTCAGCAGAAGCCGATCGCCGGGAAAACGACGAATTCGCGAGCTTGGAGCGCACTGAGGCTCAGGAAGCGGTGCTGGCCGGGGCACGCGCTGAGGTTGAGAGCCTTGCCGGGGCCCTTGAGAAGACTCGTGAGCGCGTGACACAGCGGCAGCAGGAGTTCAAGGCTCAGCTTGAAGCATTGGCTGCTGAACGCGAAGAGCTGCGGCCGCTCATCGATCCGGAATGGTTGGCCCGCTTTGACCGGATTGCAAAAGCGCGGGGCACGGGACTGGCAAAATCTGAAAATCAGCAGTGCTCCGGGTGCCGCATGGGTGTCAGGCCGCAAATGTGGAATCAGCTCCGCGAAGGGGAATTGCTCACCTGCGATACCTGCGGCCGCATCCTGTATTGGGATCCCACCATGACCCCGGAACCGAAAGCTCCGCAGCCCGAGTCGGTCCCGGGAGCCGGACGCGCTCCCCGCAAGCCGCAACGGGCCGGCGTTTAGGAAACCACGCAGTAACAAGGTTGGGCCTTCCCTGATAAAGTTTCATGCTATGGAAACTCGAAGTGTTTCTTCCTCGTTCAAAATCGCGATTCGTTTGTGCTTGCTTCTAGCTGTTTCTGGAGTCACTTCATACCAACTCCAGGCGCAGGCCCCCGCCGCCGCTCCTGAAGTGCCGGACTGGGCGCTGCCCTCCTCGCCCACACACAAGCAAGTTCCGCCGCCGGCCGACTTCCATCGCGCTAGCCGCAATTCTGAAACGTCCATCGGAGTTTTCGACGGTCAGTCGGACGTCGGCGGCGCGCTTGTGCCCGGCAGCTCCAGCTACGACGCAGCCACGGGACAGTACACCCTCAATTCGGCCGGATATAACATCTGGTACCAGCGCGACGAATTTCGCTATCTCTGGAAGAAAGCTTCAGGAGATTTTTCTCTCGCGGCGGACGTCACGTTCCCTAAAGCCGATGGTTTCGGCGATCGCAAGGCCGTGCTCGTATTTCGGCAGAGTCTCGACGACGATGCAAAATCGGCCATGGTTGGCCAGCATGGCGCTGGCATGATTCATCTCGCGTATCGGTCGGATCCAGGCGTGATGATGAAGGATCTGGAATACCGCTTCACAGGCCAGCTTACGGGCATTCATGCCAAGCGCATTGGAATCGAAAAACACGGCGACTCGTTTGCAATTTTCATCAGCCTCCAGGGCGAACCGATGCATCAGTTCGGCCCGCCCATCACACTGCACTTTGACGAGCCGTTCTACGTGGGCATCGGCTTCTGCTCCCACCTGCCTGCCACGGTCGACACCGCTGTGATCTCCAACGTGGTGTTTGAAAACTCCGCCGGGAAGGTGCACTGAACAACCCGGCCATCGACTCAATCGCACATGCTGCGCACTGGAGCGGCCATGCCCTGCCCTGCTACGCTCTTCTTGAGCGGTTCCGGTTCCAGTTCATCGATCGCATGCTCTCTTCTCCGTAGCGCCGGCAGCAGTGCATGTCTCCCGACGGACCATCGATTACCAACCCCCTTACCCAGGAGCAACCGTGCAGCGCATCTGCGTCGACATGGACGAGGTGATGGCGGATACTCTCGCCGAGCACCTGCGCCGTTACAACCAGACCTTCTCAGAAGCAGTCACGCCGGCCGACCTTGTCGGCAAGGGACTGTGGGACGTCACGCCGCTCGAACGCCAGCAGCAGCTGCGCGCATTCCTTGATGCGGAGGATTTCTTCGAGGACCTCGATCTGATGCCCGGTGCGCAGGAGGTACTCAGGTCGCTCTCCAGGCGTTTTGAGATATTTATCGCCACCCAAGCCATGGTCGTACCCAACTCACTGGGGCCAAAATACCGTTGGCTGCAACGGCATTTCCCTTTCATCCCCGCCACCAACTACGTCTTCTGCGGCGACAAGTCCATTCTCCGCGCCGATTATCTGATCGACGATCAGCCCCGCAATCTGCATCTATTTACAGGGACGGGCCTGCTGTATACGGCTCCGCACAACCTGACCACTACTGGATTGATACGCGTTGATAACTGGAAACAGGTGGACGATTATTTCGCATGTGTTCACACTCCGGATATGCGCTGAAGAACTTGCCCGGTGTCATATTCCCTGTGCTTAAGTAGACGTGAGGCAACTGATGAGCTTTCCCCGGCTCCGATTCATCGCGCTCCTTTTCGTGCTTGTGTTGCCAATTCGACTGCACGCCTATGCTCTGCTCACCCACGAGCAGCTGATCGATCTCACCTGGCAGGACTCGATCGTTCCACTTCTGCTCAGCCACTATCCAAACCTGACGCCTGCCGAACTGGATGAAGCTCGATCCTTTGCTTATGGCGGTTGCGTCATACAGGACATCGGCTACTATCCCTTCGGCGAGGGCTCCTTCTCGAATCTGACGCACTATGTGCGCTCCGGCGATTTTGTGATCAGCCTGCTCCGCAATGCGCATGACGCCAACGAGCTCGCGTTTGCCATCGGCGCATTGTCGCACTACGTAGGCGATGTCATTGGGCACCCGCAGGCCGTTAACATCGCAGTCCCGGTCGAGTTTCCTGCGCTTGGCGCCAAGTATGGCAAATCGGTGAACTACGCTGAGGGCCGGCATCAGCATGTGCAGGTTGAGTTCGCATTTGACATCGATGAAGTCGCACATCGTCGCGTCGCTCCTGTGCGTTATCTCCGGCACATCGGTTTGAAAGTGTCGATGCGGCAACTCGCGCTCGCCTTCTACCAGACCTACGGGATCACCGATGGCTTCTCGCGCTTTCGCGGCCGCCGCATCAACGTGCCCGCCTATCGCTTTGCTACGCGCTCGTTCATTCCGCGCATCGCCTATGCCGTTACGTTGCTGCATCGCAAACATGAGCCCACGGAGCCCGCTTCAAAAGAACGTGACGAATACGATGCGGAAGTAGCGGCGGCGGCGGCGAAAAACAACTGGCAGATTTACCGGCATCACGCTGGCATCGGAACCTACATGTTGGCAGGTGTCATTTTCATCCTGCCCAAGATCGGCCCGCTGAAGCTGGTCGCGGTGAAAGGCCCCAGTCAAGAAACTGAAACGGAATACCTGCACAGTGTTCTGCTCTCCACCGCCGCGTTTCGCCGCGACCTGGCGCGCTTCACAAGACCAGCCGGGTCCACCGGCGCTTCGCCATTGCGACCGCGAAATACTCGCCACCCGCTACCCAATCGCGATCTCGACACTGGAAAAGTAGTGCAGCCCGGAGGTTATCCACTCACAGATTCAACCTATGCCGCGCTCCTCCATCGGCTCACGATCGATCCCACGCAGCACATTCCCCCGGGCATCAAGGAAGATGTGCAGGCGTACTACGCCAACCCCGATTTGCCAATCACCACAAAAAGAAATGCGGCAGCATGGGCGCAGGTCCAGGCTGATCTGGCAACGCTCGCCGGCATGCCGACCAGCTCCGAGCCCGAGCCATATCCCACGTACGGAGACGATGTGGCCGATAGCGAATAGAATCAACACCGCTCGTCGCGAGCCGCGACCGCCCGCCAACCGAACACTGATCCGGCGCATCACTCTAGTATGGCTTTGCGATCGTGCGTGTAGCCTGGGCTCTTCTTCGCCTTCTGTTCCCAGAGTCAATTTTGCTGAAAACCTGTTCTCACCCTGAAGAGCAGCCCGAACATTACACGCTAAAATGGATATCAAGGTATGCCTTTGTCTTCCCCTATAACGAAGCAGACCTCCAGCCGTCGCGATTTTCTGAAAGCCAGCGTATTTGGAGCCGCCGGGCTGGCGCTCTATTCCGGCGAAGTTGAGCGCCACTGGATCGACGTCGCGCAGCGCGACATCGCACTCCGAGGAATGTCTGCTGACTTCGAGGGCATGCGCATTGCTCAGCTCAGCGACATTCACATGGACTACTTCACGGAACCGTACTTTTTGCGACGTGTGATTGAACGGATAAATCAGCTGAAGCCTGACGCCGTGTTTTTGACCGGTGATTTTGTCACTTCAGGAAGATGGCCCAAATCCAACGCGCACGAAGCTGCCTGGCAATGTGCCGGCATTCTGAAAGGACTTGAGTGCAAGTCAGTCTACGCCGTCCTCGGCAATCATGATGTAGCCGCGGGACCAGCGGTAGTCGAAGCTGCGCTGCGCTCTGCCGGCATCATCGTCCTCAGAAATTCTTTTCTTCCCATTGAGCGCGGTAGCGGAAGAATGTGGCTTGCCGGACTCGACGATCCCGTCGTCGGCGGTCCGGATCTCGACGCCACAATTCCGGCTAAGATACGCAATGTGCGCAATGAGCCCGTAGTGCTCCTGTGCCACGCACCCGATTATGCAACACACGTTCAGTCTCAAGCGGCCGGCCAGGCCGTAGACCTGATGCTCAGCGGCCACACGCACGGCGGGCAGATTCGCCTGCCTCTGATCGGCGCACTCGTTCTTCCCCCGATGGGCCAGCGTTTTATTGAAGGCTGGTTTCAATTGGGCCGCATGGGCCTGTACGTCAATCGCGGCATTGGCACCATCGGCCTGCCGTTCCGCCTTGACTGCCCGCCAGAAATCACGCTTTTCACTCTGCGCGCAAACGCTTAGCTCAAGCGCCGCTGCGCTCACGGCCAGCCAAAGTCTCACAAAACGCAGAACAAAGGTCCTGTAACCGGTAAAGAGTTTACACGTGCTGTAATTGCGGAGTTTTCGGTAGTAGCTGACGACTGGTAGGAATGTCTTGTGCTTTTGAAGGGTACGGGCTTTACAGGTTGCGGAAAAACTCGTCCATCGATTTGTTTTGTAACAGGGCACGACTTTAGTCGTGCCGCAAGTGCCGCAGAACCAACTGGGCCCCTGAGGGAATGCAATTTCGGGATTCCAACTCACATTTGAGTTTTTCCGCAACCTCTAAAGCCATGCCCTTTCAAGACAAATTCTTCCCATATCTTGAATTGCGATTGCCCTCCATCGCTACCCGGCTGCGATTGACAACCGGATTGCTGCCACTTATATTTTGCTGGCTAAGGAAACAGGTTAACTTTGTATGCCGGGCGGCGTAGCCGGGCATTCTGCGAGGGTAGTGCTCAAATGTTCAGGTCCAGAAAGTCCACGAAACTTGTTCATTGTCTGCTTGCGCTTTTCTTTTTGACATTTTGCGTCAACACCGTCCCGCTCTCTGCGCAGTCGAAAGCCAAATTTCTCGGCGTGTTTGAAGGACAGACTGACGTGGGGAAGGTGATTCCTGCCGGCTCGCTCTCTTATTCGCCTTCTGCCGGAACCTACACGATATCTGCGGCCGGCTGGGATCTGTGGTCGTCTGAAGACGGTTTTCATTATGTGTGGAAGAAGCTCTCTGGAGACTTGTCGTTGGCTGCCGATATCGATTTTCCGGTCAAGGCGGGCGATCACAGCCCGAATCGGAAAGCGGTGCTGATGGTGCGTCAGTCCTTGAGCGCCGATGCCCCGTATGTCGATGTAGCGCAGCACGGGTCCGGCATGACGGCGCTGCAATATCGCAGGGCGAAGGGCGAGAAAACGCAGAGCACAGGAATCAACATCGATCCGCCGAAACGCATTCGGCTGGAGAAGCGCGGCGACATTTTTACGATGTTCGTGTCAATGCATGGAGAACCGCTCCACCAGGTGGGCGCGACCACCAAGCTCCATTTCGAAGAACCGTTCTACGTCGGCATCGGCGTCTCAGGGCACAACACCAAGGCCGCCGAAAAAGCAGTGTTCACAAACGTAGAGTTGAAGCAGCTTACAGCGCCCGCCGCCCAGCCGCAGCTAGCGCTTTACAGCACCTTGCAGACCATCGAAGTTGCCGAGAACCTGCCCCGCGCAACGATTCTGCTGTCAGAGAGCGGCCCCCGGTCCATGGCGCCCAACTGGTCGCGCGACGGCAAAACCATTGTGTTCACACGAGGCGCCAGGATCGATTCAATTCCGGCAGCCGGCGGAACCGCGCAGGAAATCAACGTCGGCGGCCTCGTAAGTTGCTCCGGGAGCCACGGCTTTTCCCCGGATGGCAAATGGTTCGCGCTGTCATGCGCAACTCCCGACCACGCCGACCGCCGCGTCTTCATCATTCCCGCCGGTGGAGGCACGCCGCGACTCGTGACGGAGAACACCGGCTATTTTCACAGCTGGTCGCCCGATGGCAAAACGATCCTCTACACGCGCGGCACCAAGGCCGGATTGACCATCTATGCGATCTCAGTCGATGGCGGTCCGGAGACCGCGCTCAGCAGCGGAACCGGTGTGGACGACGACCCCGACTACTCGCCTGACGGAAAGTACATTTACTTCAACAGCGATCGCTGGGGCGGTATGCAGATCGCGCGCATGCATCCTGACGGCAGCCAGGTGGAGCAGGTCACCTTCGACAATTTCAAGAACTGGACGCCACATCCCTCGCCCGACGGCAAGTCTATCGTCTTCCTGTCCTACGATCCCAGCGTGACCACCCACGCAGCGAATAAGGATGTCGCGCTACGCATCCTGTCGCCGAACGATGGCAAGATCCGCACCCTCGTGACCCTGACCGGCGGCGATGGCACGATGAACGTGGCGAACTGGTCGCCGGACTCGAAGAACATTGCGTTTGTGAGCTACCAGATGCTGCCCGCCGAGGACAACGGAGCAAAAAAATGAACTTCGACGCAATAAAGTTCTAAAAATTGCTGGTCGGCTTTTCTTCCGTGCTGCCTGGGCGCAAACTCGCTGGCATGGATCGAGGCGTAGCAGGCGTGCTCGCGGCCCGCATCGGCATCGCCGGGGGCGGCTGGTGCATGGTCACGATAATCACCTTGGCGGCCGCTTTGCCTGCGCACTGATACGAGTGCGGTGTGCCCGAATCGAAGTAGACGGCGTCGCCCGGCTCAAGGACGTTCTCCTGATCGCCGTGGCGCAGTTCCAGTTCGCCCTCAAGCACATAGAGAAACTCGTAGCCGGGGTGCATGTGCGCCTTGGGTTCTGGCGTCCGGGCCATGGGAACGAACTCGGCGAAGTACGGATCCATGTGCCGATCGGGCACCATGTAGCCCAGGCTTTCAAAGAAATAGGTCGGCGGCTCAACACCGGTTTGCGGCAGCCGCACGCGATCCTTTTGCCGGTGGATGCGGAACATGGCCGTCGGCTCAGTTTCAAAGAAGTACGAGAGGTCCTTTGAAAACACCATCGCGATGCGCGCCAGGTTGCGCAGCGTGGGCACCACGCGCCCGGTTTCAAGCTGCGAAAGAAAGCTGGCGGACAGTCCGGTGTGCTTGCCCAGCTCCACCAATCCCATCGACTTCTTGAGCCGGAGCCTCCGGATACGCTCGCCTATCCGCTTCTCCGCAATAAAGCGTTCGGCCGTCTCCGGGTCGGCCTGAGTTTTTTGCGTTTCCTCACTGGTTACGTCGGCAGGGTTCGCCATCCATGCCTCCTCGGCGTCTGAAGATAGGATGCGCCCCGTGACAAATTATTGTCCAGATCAAAAAAAATTTACGCCCTGCCAAACCAGCTACCATGTTCGCGGCTATCGTATTCTTCAGGAGAGAGGCGACAATCAGTCCGGTGGAACCAACATCTCCCGCAGATCGGTTTCTGCTTTCCGGCGCCTCTGGCATGCTGGGGGCTCCCCTGCGTGAATTCCTCGCTTCGCGCGGCTCCGCCGTACTCCAGTTGTTGCGCCGTCCCCCTGAAACCCCCAATCAGTTTCAGTGGGACCCCCGCTCGACGCCCGAGCTCCCTCACCCCGAAGTCTTTGAAAATCTGACGGCTGCCATCCACCTCTCGGGCGCAAACCTGGCCACTAAGCGCTGGAGTGAGGCGTACAAGCGCGAAATCGTGGAAAGCCGCGTGACAACCACACGCGCGCTGGCCACCTCGCTGGCAAAGCTGAGCCACCCGCCAAAAATGCTGCTGGTTGCCTCTGCTGTGGGGATTTACGGCGACCGCGGCGACGAACTACTGGACGAGACCACCCCGCCTGGGAAGGGCTTCCTCGCCGAGATTTGCCGGCAATGGGAAACCGCCGCCGAACCCGCTGCCGCGGCAGGAATCCGCGTCATTCACCTGCGCTTCGGAGCAGTTCTGGCCCCGGACCACGGCGCCCTCGAGCGCCTCCTTCCGTTCTTCCGCCTGGGTTTGGGCGCAAAACTCGGCAAGGGTGGCCAGTATATGAGCTGGATCTCGCTGCCCGATGTAGTTGGCGCCGTCATGTTCCTGCTGGACAAAGACTGCGCGGACGGAGCCTACAACATTACCTCTCCAAATCCCGTGACCAACGCGCAGTTCACGCGCCTGCTTGCGGCCCAGCTGCATCGGCCGGCGTTCCTTACCATTCCAGCTCTCGCGGCGCGGCTTGCTTTCGGAGAAATGGCAGACCAGGCGCTGCTGGCAAGCACGCGTGCTTATCCGGCCCGGCTGGCCGCAGCAGGATACCAGTTCGAACATCCGAGCCTGGTGCACGCGCTGTCGGCGCTCCTGTCGCCGCCAATCCAGCTGCAGCGCTAGTTCCGGGACGGACCACGGGCGCAGTTCTGTGCAGCGCGTTATTCTGGTAAGTCCCTTACTTAAAAGGAAAGCGCTCAATCTATGGCCGACGAAAACCAAGCCGCATCCCATTCGACCGCTCCCATTGCCACCATTGCCACCATCGGACGCTACGACGGCCAGTCCGTAACCTTGCAAGGATGGCTCTATAACCTGCGTGAAAGCGGGAAGCTGCTGTTTCCCATCTTCCGTGACGGTACGGGTACAATCCAGGGCGTGGCCCACGTAAAGAGCGTCCCCGCCGAAGTGTTTGAAACACTGAAAGGCCTTACGCAGGAATCGTCAGTAATTGTGCGGGGCAAAGTGCGTGCCGACAAGCGCGCGCCCGGCGGCTACGAACTGGACGTTGAAGACGTGACGGTAATCCAGCGCGTTCCCGAGACCGATCCTTACCCGATCACGTTGAAGGAGCACGGCGTCGATTTTCTAATGGAGCATCGTCACCTGTGGGTTCGCTCGCCGCGCCAATCTGCCATTCTTCGCATTCGCGCGGAAATCATGCGGGCGGCAGCCGAGTACTTTGACACCAATGGATTTATCCGCACCGACCCGCCGATCCTGACGCCCGCAGCCTGCGAAGGCACCTCAACGCTGTTCCCGGTGGACTATTTCGGCGATCCCGCCTTCCTGACGCAAAGCGGGCAGCTCTACATCGAGTCGACTGCACTGGCGCTGGGCAAGGTGTACAGCTTTGGGCCCACCTTCCGCGCGGAGAAATCGAAAACCCGCCGCCACCTGACTGAGTTCTGGATGATCGAGCCGGAAGTGGCTTACATGGATCTGGACGGGCTGCTGGAACTGGCCGAGAACTTCCTCTCGCACATCGTGCAGTCGGTCCTGAAGAATCGCGCACCTGAGCTCGACGTGATCGGACGCGACAAAGCGAAGCTTGAAGCGATTGTGCCGCCGTTTCCGCGGCTGCGCTACGATGGCGCCGTTGAGATGCTGAACCAGGCCTACAAGGACGGCAAGCTGGAAGCTCCGTTCGAGTACGGCAACGACTTTGGCTCTCCCGACGAAACCTGGCTGAGCTCGCAGTTCGACCGCCCGGTAATGGTGAACCGCTACCCGGCGGACGTAAAAGCGTTCTACATGGAGCCCGACCCGCAGGATTCCAAATACGCCATGTGCGTGGACGTGCTGGCGCCCGAGGGTTACGGCGAAATCATCGGCGGATCGCAGCGTGTTTCGAGCTACGAGCTGCTGAACGCGCGCATTGAGCAGCACAACCTGCCGAAAGAAGCCTTCCAGTGGTACCTGGATCTGCGCCGCTACGGCAGCGTGCCCCACTCCGGGTTCGGAATGGGCATTGAGCGCGCAGTAGCGTGGATCTGCGGGCTCGATCATGTGCGCGAAACCATTCCGTTCGCAAGAACCCTGCACCGGATCTACCCGTAAAGCACGGATCAGGGGTCAGCAAAACAAAATTGCAACTGATTGCAGGTACGGTGTTTCTGCCCACAACCAACCGCCGATGCGACGCCGATTTCCGCTTCACCAACGTCGACAGTTACCCAGAAGGTGACTAGCGTTTCGGGCGAAACTCGACCCTCGCTGTGCTACCCTTCGACCATCTGTGGCCAACTTTGAAAAAGCGCCGGCAGAGGTTCAGGAGATCCTTTCCAAGCCGATTCAGCAACTCGGCTTGAAGCTGGAAGGTTCTCCCCTTGAACGCTTCGTCCATCAACTCTACAAAGAGTTGGAAGCCAAGGGCCTCAAAAGATTCCGCCCCAGGTGCTACCTCACCGATGAGTGGGGCTGCCCGAACATGGAACCGGTCATCGGAATCCCGTTCTACCTCGCCGACCCGCAACTGCAGCGTCTTGAGTCGACCATGAACGACATTGAAGACACACGGCAGATCATGATGTACATGCGCCACGAGGCCGGCCACGCTTTCAATTACGCCTACGCTCTCTACAAAACAAAAGAGTGGCGCGATCACTTCGGACCGTTCCGCCGGCCGTATCGCGACAACTACAAACCGGTGCCCTTCTCGCGCATGTTCGTGCGCCACATGGAAGGCTGGTACGCACAAAAGCATCCCGACGAAGACTTCGCTGAAACGTTCGCGGTGTGGCTGACACCTCGCTCCAACTGGCGCAAGCGATACAACGGCTGGGGCGCGATGAACAAGCTGCTCTACATGGATCGCATCGGGCGCAAGTTGCGCGATGCCGATCCCGTCGTCGCTCACGGCGATACCGACATCACCGTCGACGAAATGGACGTAACGGTCGGCGAGTTCTATCAGCGCGCGCTCGATCAGCAGCTCAGCCCTGGCGATCTGCCGCTCGACTCCGATCTGCGCGACATTTTCAACGTGTCAAAACGCCGCAGAAAGAACGTGCGTCCCGCAGTCGAGCTGCTTCGGGAGAATCGCAAAGTTCTGATCGACAAAGTGAATTACTGGACCGGCGTTCAACGCCCGCTCGTCAAAAAGCTGGTGGAAACCATTGAAGCAAAAGTAAACGAGCTCGGCCTTCGAGCCGACCTGAAGTGCGAACGGGAATACCTGACAGAAGTGACTGTGTACGCAACCGCGCTGGCGATGAACTACATTACAAGGGGCAAATTCATTCTGCCCTGACAGTGCTCTTCATCTGCCGGTTGCTCAAGATTTGGGTCATCTGAAAAGAACACAGAGGCATCATGGCGAATCTGAAAATAACAATCCTGCACGATGTTTGGGAAGAGGGCCCGCCAGAGCCTGAGCCGGAGCCTGTAAAAACGCCGCGCGGCAAGAACGGGAAACGCCGCAAGAGGAAGAAAGATCCGCTACACGATCGCGAAGAGATCTTTGAGGCGTTAACAAAGCTCGGGCACGAGCCGTCCTACTACATTATCGATGGCAAAAACCAATCGCTGCTGGCGCTTGCAAGATGCGGCGCCGACCTTATCTTCAACCTCACGGAATCCTACGCCGGCGACGACACGATGGATAAAAATATCGCCGCTTATCTTGATCTGCTGCACATTCCGTATACCGGCAGCGACCCGCGGGCGCTCTTTCTTGCGCAGGACAAGGCGATCGCAAAAAAGATCTTCGACTTTCACAAGATCAAGACACCGGATTTCGCAACCTCGTACAAAGGCCGCACCGATCACTCGCACGATATTCAGTTCCCGCTCATCGTCAAGCCTGTTTCCGAAGATGGATCCATCGGCATCGACAGCGGCTCGGTGGTCGATAGCGTGAAAGAGCTGATGGAGCGCATCCACTACATCCACGAGGAGTTTGACAGCCCGGCGCTCATTGAGGAGTTCATTGAAGGCCGCGAAATTTACGCTTCCGTCCTCGGCAACGATAACCCCGAAGTGCTCCCGCTGATTGAACTCGACCTCTCGAAGCTTCCCAAGGGAACCCCTCGAATCGCCGGCCAGGACGTGAAGTTCGATCACGAAACCGAGGCCTACAAGATGACAAAATCCGCGCCGGCCGAAGACCTCGACGAAGAGACCACGAAAACACTGAAGGACACCGCGCTAGCCGCCTACCGCGCTCTCAAACTGCGTGACTATGGCCGCATCGATATGCGGTTGAACAAGAAAGGCGAGGTGTACGTCATCGAAGCCAACCCGAACCCATGGCTCGCCAGCGCCGCCGAATTCACCATGGCGGCCAGGAAGGCCGGCTATTCATACGTGGAGATGATCGACAAAATCGTCGAAATGGCCCGCGTCCGCTCCATGTAGCTCAGGACCACGTCAATACGCTGGGTGCCCCATCCATTGTCGCGGCTTCATCGCGACAATGGGTGGGATATCACGAGGCTGCCATACCTTCCGAAAATTAGTACGGCTAGGTGCCCTATCCCGGGGGACCCTCTGGGTCGACGCTTTTTGCGCAAAGGGTGGGAGATTACGACGGCTGCCACACCTTTCGAGAATTGGCACGGTTGCTGGGTGCCCCATCCATTGTCGCGGCTTCATCGCGACAATGGGTGGGATACCACGACGGCTGCCATCGCAGAGAACATTGTTAGCCGCGCTCCCAGAAATGCGGCGGCTCAATACCAAGTGCGCGCAGGTACACGTACCCTTGGCCGCGATGATGAATCTCGTTGTCAATCGCGTATTGTATTGTCGCGATCCCAGGTCCCTCCCATTGCCCAAACGCCTTGTCCACTTCACTGAACCGGTGCGGCGGAATGTTTGGAAACTTCTCGTTGAGCTCCGCAGTCTGCGTATCCCACAGGCGCAGAATCTCGCTTTTGCTGACCGGCTTCGGCCCCTTGTATTCTTCCCACTTTCCTGTAGCCACGCCATCTACGATGGGGACTGCCATGCGAATGAACTCCCAGGCCATCTCCGCGAAGGGCCGCATCTCTCCCACTGAAAAGTTAAAGATGTCATCTTCAGGAAATGCCTCGATGACCCTGCGGGTCAGGCGCCTGTGTCCCTGCCAGTTCTGCAACAGCGTTTTTGCATCGATCACGTTGAGGGGTGTCGTCTCGATTGCCATCTCAATGCTCCTTGTGGCCCCGTTCGGGCGCAGTCTTGACATTACCCGGCATTCCCGACAGATTCTGTCGTAAATTGAATGCAGGATAGAAATTCATATGTACGACCCCGTCATGCGCGTCCTCACTGTGCTCGAGATCCTGCAGGCTCGCGATTTTGTGTCTGGAGCGGAGCTGGCCGAACGCCTGGAAGTGGATCTGCGCACCGTGCAGCGATACATTGTTCGCCTGAAAGACCTCAACATTCCCATCGACTCCTCGCGAGGCGTGGGCGGCGCCTACCGGCTGAAGCCGGGCTTTCGTCTTCCGCCGCTGCTGCTTACAAACGAGGAAGCGTTTGCGCTTTCTCTCGGACTGCGAGCATTGCGCCAGATCGGTCTTTCGGCATTTGCCCCGGCCACGGAAGGCACGTTGGCCAAGTTACAGCGCGTTATGCCCAGCGCGCTCCACGACAGCATTCGAACGGTGGAAGACGTGGTGGCCATCGAGCCCGGCCCATGGGTGGTTTCAACGTCGGTGGAGTGCCTCATCAAGGCCGCCTCGGCAATTCGAACCGCGCGGAGAATCCGCTTCGCGTATCAGTCTCATACCGGCGCGGCATCACGCCGGCAGATTGAGCCCTATGCCGTGCTGCACACCGACGGGCGCTGGTACCTGATCGGCTATTGCCTGTCGCGGCGCGCAATGCGCACTTTCCGGCTCGACCGCGTGACGGATTTGGATGTAAGTAAAGCGACCTTTCGCCGTCCCGTCGATTTCGACGCGCGCCGCTACATGCAGGAACGCATGCCCTTCGTGCAGTCGGACTACCAGATCGACGTGTGGATCGATATGCCGCTTGACGAAGCTCGACCCATGTTCTCACCATGGCGAATCGCAATGGAGCCGCAGGAGGGCGGCACACGCTTGCGCTGCGGGCGCGATCGTTTGGAAATGTTTGCAGCGTTGTTGCTAAGCACCGGAAGGCGGATCGTGGTCCACAGCCCGGCAGAATTGAAAGTGACATTCAAGCAACTTGCGCAAAGGGCATTGCAGGCCGCCGGAGAGCACAAGCGCATTCGCAAGTGATCACCAGTGCTGCGCCCACGACTCCACCCAGCCTTGCGTCAGCGCTTTCCATGGCGGCCAGAAGTACAGAAGCGAGGCCACATACATGGCAACCATCGATGCGGATGCGCCGATCACGAATTGGCGCATCATCCGGCCGCGCCACCAATCCCATGCGGCCATGGCCACGATGACGATCACATTGCCGTAGAACGTGTAGATGAACCACGGAACTACGGAAGTCGGCTCCGGCATCAGGAATCCAGTGAAGCGGGAGTAACCCGGGTCGGCAAGTGCAACCGTGGACAGGATCATGATTCTGCGATGCGCGGCAGGATTCTTTCTGAGTGCAATTCCCCACGCAACAAAAAGGAGAAAGCTGCCCACGTCCACAATGTTGACGGAGAGAAAAGGCGGATCGCCATTGGGCAGATTTAAGTTGACCACGTCGGATCCGATGACAGCCAACGGACCGAACACGGCCATGAGGCATGCCCAGCCTGCTGTCAACCAGCCCAGCTTGCGATGAATACCGACGCGGTCGCCAAACACCAGCAGCACCTGCGCTGTCAGCAACAGCATCCACACAATGAAGATTGCGCCATGCACATACGTAATCCTGGGCGCAGCAGGATTCTCGTGCAGGTAGCGAGGGAAATCGACGCCGAATCCGGCAATCATCCCCACCCAAAGGATTCCGAGCCACACCATCGAAGCCGCGCGATCATCGCGCGCGCTCCACGAGCCGCGCACATGCAAAAACGCTGACGTTTTCTGGGTCGCGGGTGCAGTTGCCAACACAGACCTCCTGGGGTGGGCCTGGTGAGAGCTGATTTGTCCGATGGGGTAGGTCGCGCCTTACTGCGTTGAATATGGCAGCCGAAGCGGGGAAGGTCAACGAAATTCTCGGGACTCACGAGGAGCAGTGGTCCCGAGTTTGAACATTGATTGCCTGACTGCTGGGCGGCTATTTCTTCTTCGGCGGTGTGGCTGGCGGTTGTTGCTGGTTCGGCTCTGGGACCGTCTGGCCGCCGAAAATGATCTTGCTCGTCGATCCGAACCGCTTGTAGTCGGAGTACTTGACCGTATCGCGGATGTGTACGTCCTCGCCCATGAAGCCGTTTCCGCTGGAGAAGTGCAGGATGCCTTCGCCCTTGGTGTAGACCGGGAACCAGTAGTGACCGTCCACCTGTGCGCGCCACGTCATGAACGGCGGATGCAGGTCTTCCTTGCCTTTTCGGGTGTCGTCTGGAACCATCCGGCCGTTGGTCACCACGATCTGCAGGTCCGTTGCATCCACCCAGATGCGGCCCAGAAAGTAGCGCTTATTCTTCTCGATCAGTTTGGGCTCCACATCGAACACGTAGCAATCAACCTCATCTACTTTCTGCCGCCCAATGAATTGGACGTCGTATTGCGTGATCACTTCGGTGGTAAGCACAAAGGGATAACCATGGGAAATGTCCTGCAAGTCAGACGGGGACATCATGACGCGCTGCAGAGTGCTGCCCGGAGCGAACACTACTTTTTCTGTCCGGCGGCCGCTGGGGTCGAAGGTAACGTCATCCACTTCGTACCACTCGCCGTCCACCTTGTTATCGTCGTCCAGCGTCTGCACGCGCGCGTAGCGGCGATAGGTGTAGTGATTGAGCGCGTCCTGGAATTCGCTTTCCTTGGCGGCGAACTCCTTGATAATCTGCTCCGCCGGAACCGGCGGCGGATTTACGTCCATCCTGCCGAACCCGGAGTCGAGAGGCATGGGCGTAAAGCTGTCCTTGTCCTGCGCGCTGACGGTGAGGACCATACCGACAAGCGGGCAGGCGACGAGTGCCACGAAAGCGATCGAACGACGAATGTTCAAAATGGGAACGACCCCCTTGGAAACAGCTAGATGCCGGGCCCCGTCAGGCAGGTTGCAGCACCGCTGCTGCAACTTTAGACGCATATACATGGCCTACGGGAAGTTCAAGAATATAGCGTCGGGAAATTCGGCACTGCCGACGCGCGTGCGGCAACGATACCGAGGCTACTCCCACGCAATAAAGATACTCCGTTCGTAATGATCAAGCCGACTTGCCGTTCCGGGCGCCGAACCCGGGGCGCTGGAATGAAAGGGAATGAGGCTGTCTTGCCCGACTATTACCACGTTCCCGCGTTGGTTCTCACCGAGCTTTTGCTGCCGGCATTCGGGTATCTCTACCTGCGTTTTCGCGACACACGAACTTTCCTCTGGTTCCTGGGCTTCTTTTTCTCAGTCATTTCGATGGTGCTGGTGCACTTCGAGGGGCCGTGGCTCATCGCCAGCAGCGCGCATCCGTGGATGGTCGCAGCGGGACAGGTCGCCATCCAGGTCAGTACGGCGCTCTTTCTTGCCTCACTGTCGCCAGTGCGCTTTCGCCTGCGGAACTTCGAGATTCTCTACGTCATTCCCTATGCGCTGCCCGCGGTGATCGCATCGGTGCTGGCATACGGCGTATTTCACGCGGTCACGCCCAAGGGCCTGTTGGTGTTTGCCGTTCCGGCGCTGGGCGCGGTGGCAATGTTTGTCGCGCTGCTTTGGGGCGCCGCAAAAAGCAAGCTGCCAAAATGGGTTGGTATTTCGTACTGTGCAGCGCTGGGCAGCTTTGTATTGTGGGTGTACTTTGTCGGCGGCGTCACCTGGGCTCTCATCGCAGTGCAATCCGCCAACCTGCTGATGACGGCACTGTTGCTGGTTTTTGTCTTCCGTCGTGTAACGCCCGGCGTAGTCCTGAGTGCGCTGGGATTCGCGGTGTGGTCGCTGACAGCATTGGAGATTTTTCCAGCCGTCGGCCTGCGATCGGTGCTGGACCCGGATATCGTTCATATCATCGCGATGGGCCGCGTGGTGGCAGCCATCGGCATGATCATGCTCGCCCTGGAAGACCAGCTCGACATAAACAAACTGGCCACTGAACGCGAACGCAGGGCACGGCATGAGATGGAGGCATACACCGCTCCGATCCTGGCGCGGCGCCGCGTGGAAGATTTCGACCGCTTGGGCGATGAGATTTGCGAACTGGTGCGGGAACACAGCCGCTTCAGGCAGGCAGCTCTGCTGCTTGAGAACAGCGGGCGTTTCAAGCTGGCGGGGTCGGCCGGATTCGACGATGCAACCGTGGTGGCGCTCAATGACCTGGGCTCGCGGATAAGCCCGGCTGGGTTCCTGGAACCGGGGTCAGTGTCGCCGGCCGTGGAACAGAGCAAGACATTAAAGCTGGACCTAACGCCGTGGCTGGGGCCGGGCGACGATTTGAAGCGCCTGGGATTTATCAGCTCGCTGGCAGTGCCGTTGCAGGGACGTTCGGGCACCGAAGGCGTGATGCTGCTGGCGGGATTGCGTCCCATCGAGGTTGATTCGCGGGCAGTGGCGCATCATGAATTGCGCGCCGACGATCTGCTGCCGATTGAAATGCTGGCATCGAGGCTGCAAGCTACGCGCAGTCAGACCATGATGTTCGAAAAGCTGATCGACTCAGAAAAGTTCGCCGGCCTGGGCCAGCTGGCCGCAAACGTCACGCACCACCTGAACAATCCGCTGACCGTGATTCTGGGTTACGCATCGCTGCTTGAAGAAACGGTGGCGCCGGGTGCGCCGGAACGCAAGGGCGTGGAATCGATTCTCTCGGAATCGCGAAGAATGCGGTCAACGCTCGAAAGCCTTTCGCGCATTTCGCGTCCGCAAACCGACCAGCTTGCGGCCGTGTCCGTGAGCGAAATGCTGGCCGACATGGGCCAGCTTTACCGCAACGATTTCCTACAACGCTCCATAGAGTTCCGCATGAATATCGCCCCGCAACTGCCGCGGGTTCTGTGCAGCTCGCACCAGTTGCGGCAAGCCGTGCTGCATTGCCTGCAATACTCAATTGCCGCGGTAGAGGGTCACGGTTCAGGTGCTGAGACAGCGCAAACCAGGACCATCCGCCTGGAGGCGTCGAGCGAAGGGCATCTGGTGCAGATCATGGTCGCCCACTCCGGACCAGGATTCGCAAGCCCCGAGCGAGCATTCGATCCGTTTACGCCCGGCCAGGTGTGCGGAGAGACCGGCGGCCTGGGATTAAGCCTCTGCGCAACCATCCTCCGCGACCACAACGGCCGCGCCTCAGCCGTGAATCTGGAACCGCAGGGCGCCGCAATCGTTCTGGAACTGCAGACAGCGTAATAGCTGGTTCTGTATGCTCGGCAGTTGTCATCCTGTCGATGAGGTCGCTGCAGCGACCGAGGAGGAAGGATCTGCCCTGAAAATTTCGACGGAAAGCGACGTTTGAAGGTAACGAATACGGAGGGAGCAGCAGCCTTCAGGCTGCTGAAATCGTGCCTGAACAGCTATCGGCCTTTAGGCCTGGATCCTCCAAACATCGAACATTTTCATGCTCTTCGGATGACGCAACGCGCCATGTAGGACTGCGGTTTGATTCAGTTATCTCCGATTAGCCTCCGATGAACCAACAACCGAGGACAGTTGTCATCCCGACCGCAGGGGGGGATCCGCGTCTGCTTTTACCGCATTCCGCAATCCCCCAAACGCCCAATCTCCACATAGATGGTTGATACGGAAATCACGTCGCCAGTGCGCAAGGTGCCTGAACAATCCTGTTGACATCGCCGTCCAAAGAGCCCTACCATCGGGCGCACCAGTCGTTTCAGGACTTCCCCTTCCATTTACGAGTGCGCCAAATACCAGTTGGCTCTCGAAACCAATAACTGGACTCGGGCCTTCGGCCTACAGGAGATTTGTATGAACAATCTAGTGAGATTGCTTGCCGTTCCAGCTCTGTTAATGAAGTCGAGGTCGATTTCCAAACTGTTGGTAGCTTCTGTGGCACTCGTCGCAGTCACCGTTTTGTTACTGGCGTTCAAAACTCCCCGCGTTAGCGCGGGGCCGGAATCCGAGCACGACCAGGATGAGAGCAAGGTCGAGATAGGTTTGGCAATCGCACCGGTTCCCCTTAACTTCGATCGAAAGGATAAAAGATTGGTTGGATTGGGCAGCTACATCGTCAACGCACAATCCGACTGCAACGGGTGTCATAGCCAGGGTCCGGCGACCGAGTACATTGGCCCGGGAAACCCCTACCTCCTGGCTCCTCCCCATGGTCCATTCACTGGGATGCAGCAGATCAATCCAGCCACCTACCTGGGCGGCGGCCGGGACTTCGGTCCGTTCGGTAGCAAAGGGGAACTGCTGCACCTCTACTCCCGCAACCTGACTCCAAACAAGACTGGGAGGCCCGAAGGAGGCCACACATTTAGGGAGTTCCTCACCATCATGCGGACAGGAAAAGACTACGATCTAGTTCATCCAAACTGTACGGGAGGAACAACCACTGGCTCATGCCTGTTGCCTCCGTTTAATGGAGATGTGCTGCAAGTAATGCCCTGGCCCGTTCATCAAAATATGACGGAACACGACCTCCGCGCCATCTACGAGTATCTAAGCGCGATTCCCTGCATCGACACCAACATCGCTGGCGCACCGGTATTGCGCAACGACTGCAATTAAACAGCGGCCAGGCAGGTCCGTTTTTAACGAGATCGAATAGCAACGGCCTGAATTCCCCGGCGAGCGTAGATTGTGTGGGGAAAGGGTCAGGCCGTTGCCGGTTGGAACGCCGATGTCTAGCGCCATGCCCCACACAGCCGGTAATGAGGCCAAAGAATTGAAAGCGTCTGTCATCCTCCTGACGACGAGGTCGCTGCAGCGACCGAAGAGGAAGGATCTGCGGTTGTTCCCTTTTTTCCGTTTGATTGGGTCTTCTCCGATGAGCGACCAGGCACCGCTCACCGCTCAGCGTCAGGAGAGCCCGTCGATGGCCGTTTATGCAGCGTGGGGCAGGGAATTACGACGTCACCACCGCAGTTCGGAACATCAACCTTCGGCTCCGGCGGCCGGCGCACAATCTCGAGCTTAGGAGACAGCGGACCCACAGCCAACTTCGGTGCCGCTAAGCCCTTGTCCATACCTGGAAGGCCGACTGAAGCCACCTTACTCACCTGCTTCTGGTTCGAGACAGCTTTCGGGTTCAGGGCCGGCTGCGTTTTCCTCGCAGCGCTTCCCGCAGTGGCCGGAGTTGTCACTTTCTGGGGCGTTTCTGCAATGCTCCGAACACCCACCGCAGGTGTACGGATGGAAGCGACCAACGCGGGCGGGATGCTTACGGCGCCTGAACCTGGAGAGGGAAGCGAAGCAGCAACAGCAGCGGGAACAGGCGCAGGGGTTCGGCTCGGAGAAATCCGCGGCGCGGCAAGCCTGGCCCGAGGTGACCGCTTCGGAATGTAATGCTTCAATGTCACCCTGGGACGCGCCGCAGTGATCGCGGCCCGTTTGGCGCCTCTAGCCTTGGGCGCCCATGCCGGAGAGCTAGGTGTCGGGCTCTGACTTGGCAGCGGAGCGAGATTTTGTAGCGGCTTGAGCTCCGGCCGTGGGTCAACGATCGGCACGTCAATTTTCGGCGACACCGATTTGGGCGTCACCGATCCTTCAGCCGGTCCATGCCCAATGAACTCAGTTTTTACGATGAACGCACCCAGAAGCAGGTTCAAAACGATCATCGTACCCACGGCGAACCATGCGGACCCGGGCCAGGACTGGCGCGCTTCCCGTTGATCATCGCGTTGGCGTGGCTCAAATTCGCGGATACGACTCAAATCAATGCTCCAAGTTGCTGATTCCGTTCGTGAAAGCTGGCCTGCCCGGTACGCGCGGCACTAAACCTACAGACATAGCATCATTTGAACTCAGATGATCGTTTTAGCGCCAGCGGTGCCTGCCCTTATGCCAAAAGCGGGGAATCCGTAGAATGGATGGCAGATGGCGTTTACCGAACAATACGATGTGGCCGTCGTTGGTGCCGGCCACGCAGGCTGCGAGGCGGCGATGGCCGCGGCGCGCCTGGGCCTCAAGACCGCCCTCATCACCATGAACATGGACCTGATTGCGCAAATGAGCTGCAATCCGGCCGTGGGCGGCGTAGCCAAGGGCCACCTGGTGCGCGAAGTGGACGCGCTCGGCGGCATCATGGGCGAGGTTGCGGACGCCGTCGGCATCCAGTTCCGCCTGTTGAATACCTCGCGCGGCCCCGCCGTATGGAGCCCGCGAGCCCAGTGCGACAAGCAGCTCTACCGCGTGAAGATGCGCGAAGTTCTGGAAGCGCAACCGGGACTGCACATTCGACAGGCTGAGGTCGTCGATCTGGTGCTGGAAGACAGTGATCAGGGATCAGGGATCAGTGATCAGGAACCCCGCGAAGCTGACAGCCTGACTGAAATTCCGCGCCCCGTTCGCCCTCGTCGGTGCGTGTTGGGATTGAAGCTGCGTGACGGCCGCCAACTAATGGCTGGCGCCACCATCATCACCACCGGCACTTTTCTCAACGGGCTGATTCACTGCGGAGAAGAGCGATATCCCGCGGGACGAAGCGGCGAGCCGGCATCGTTGCTGCTCGGCGAAGCCCTCCGGGCTCTTGGCCTTCGGACTTGCAGATTGAAGACCGGTACGCCGCCGCGTCTCGATGGCCGCACAATTAAGTGGGACACATTTGAAGAGCAGCCCGGAGACGTCGATCCCACGCCGTTCAGCTTTCGCACCAGGAAGATCGTGCAGCCGCAGGTGAGCTGCCACATCGCATTCACCACGCCAGATACGCTGCGCATTATTCGCGAAAACGTGTACCGCTCGGCCATGTACTCGGGGCGCATCGAGGGAATTGGGCCGCGCTACTGTCCTTCGATTGAAGACAAGATCGTGAAGTTCCCTGAGAAGACGCAGCACCAGTTCTTTCTCGAGCCCGAGGGGTTGAACACGCACGAAGTGTACGTAAACGGCATGTCCACCTCGCTGCCGATGGAAGTGCAGTGGCAGATCGTTCACTCCATTCCGGGACTGGACCAGGCAGAGATGCTGCGGCCCGGTTACGCCATTGAGTACGACAGCGTCGATGCAACCGAGCTGGATCGCACCTTGCGCGTGAAGTGCATGGAAGGCCTGTATCTCGCCGGGCAGATCAACGGAACCAGCGGCTACGAAGAAGCAGCATGTCAGGGCATCATGGCCGGCATCAACGCCGCGCTGTGGCTCAAGGGCGAAGCGCCGTTCACCATCGACCGCACCGAGGGATACACCGGCATCCTCATCGACGATCTGATTTCGAAAGGCACCAACGAGCCTTACCGCATGTTCACGTCGCGCGCCGAGTTCCGCCTGCATCTGCGCATCGATAACGCCGACCGCCGCCTGACGCCGCATGGGCGCAGGCTCGGGCTCATCAACGACGAGGCATGGGCGGAGTACCAGCGCAAGCAGGCCCGCATGGCCGCACTCGATTACCTGCTGACCACCGGCAAAGTAAACACCGAGCACCTCGCAGTAGCTGAACTCGGCGAGCTGACCTCGACGGCCGGGCAGACATGGGCGCAACTGCTCAAGCGCCCTGAAGTGACGATTGAGCCGATCCTGATGGCGCTGCGCGAACGCCTCACTGCAGATCCGCTGCTGGCGGAACTTGGCCGGCTGCTTGAAAGCGACACCAGCGAAGACGCGCACGTGAAGCGCGCCGTGCTGCGCAATGAGGTTCGCGCGGTGGAAACGGAGATCAAGTTCGCCGGCTACCTCGAGCAGCAGAAGAAATCAGTTGCAAAGCTCAAAGCAGCCGAGGCCGTGGCCATTCCGGAGTGGCTGGAGTACGGCATCATCAGCGGCCTTTCGCGCGAGATGCGCGAGACGCTGGAGCGCATCCGGCCCATGACCATTGGGCAAGCCAGCCGCATACCGGGTGTAACGCCCGCGGCCCTGAGCCTCGTCCATGTCTCCATCCGGCTGCAGGGCGAAGGAAGAAAAGCGCAGGCGGGTTAACGCCGCTTGCCCCCGCGTTTACTGCCAGGCCCCCAGCAGCTTCCGCACCAGCACAAGCTGGCCGATGTGGTACGCATTGTGATCGGCCGTAAGCAGCGCCTGCCGCAGAATCGTCTGCCCTTCGCCGTGCGGAATCTTCGCGTACAGGTCAGTCGACTTCGATGACACCAGGTCGCACAGCCTCTTCAGGTCCTTGTGAAAACCGCGCACGCTCTCATCCCAATCTTTCGCGCTTGCCGGCGCCGGCGACGCGGGCCAGTACCCCTTGGGGAACTCCGGCGACTTGTGGTTCGAGTTGATCGCGTATTCCAGAATGTCCCACTGCGCAATGCGCATGTGCTCCAGCAGCTCCCACGGAGAGTGTTCCGCACCCGCAGGCCTTTTGCCGCGCAGGTCCTTCGGCAGGTTGCTCACAGCGTCATCGAACTCCGCGTGCGCCTCCGAGCTGGTGAGCAGCTTTACCAGTTGCTCCCTAAGTACTGTGTCGCTTGCCATCGTGAGCAGTTCCTCCTGTCCTTCGATGCCGTCAACCGTCAGCCGATGCGGGTGTTTTGAAAGGGCACGGCTTTACAGGCTGCGGAAAAACTCGTCCATCGCTCTGTTTTGTAACAGGGCACGACTTCAGTCGTGCCGCAAGTGCCGCAGAATCGACTGGGCTTCAGCCCCTGAGGGAATGCAATTTCGGGATTCCAACTCACATTTGAGTTTTTCCGCAACCTCTTCAGCCGTGCCGAAAACGCTTAAAAATGCGAGAGGACTTTAGTCCCCGAGGGAGAGTTATACCAGCGTTCCCGATGCAAAAAGCCCGCGGCCATTTCAGGCCGCGGGCATCGAACTTGCTCCCAAATTACAGAACCACGAGATGCTCCGCCTTCACATCCTTGAAGGCCTCCGCTTTCTGTTCCAGCTCCGGATCCCAATTCTTCGGCTGGTAAATGCAGCAGGGTTCCTGCGCCAGCGGATCGCCGGTCACCGCGTAAGCGCGTGCCCGCGATCCACCGCAAATCTCCTTGTACTCGCATGCGCCGCACTTGCCTTCCAGCTTGCTCGTGTCGCGCAGCGACTTGAAGATCGGCGCATTGCGATAAATGTCCGCCAGCGGAGTCTCGCGGATATTCCCCGCATGGATCGGCAGAAAACCGCTTGGATAAACATTGCCCACGTGCGAAATAAACATGAACCCCTTGCCGTCGTTTACCCGCCGAGTGGCCCAGCCCATGGTGCGGGTCTTGGCGTCGGCTGTCGGCGCGCCCGGCTCGTACTTATGCTGCGCCGCGTGCGGATGTCCATGTCCCATCTTGCGCTCTTCAAGATTGTTCTGCAGCAGGTAGCGCCGATAGTGCATCGCCTCCGTCGTCTTGATCTGGAAGCTCACCCGATGCGAAAGCTCATAAATCTTGCCAAACACCTTTTCAAATTCCTCGCCTGACAGCAGGTCGTTCAACTGCCCGCGGCCCACAGGAACAAGGAAGAACACATTCCACATCACGATGGCCAGCTTCTCGAACAGATTGCAGAGGTCATCGAGATCGGTCGCGTTATGGCGGCTGATCGTTGTATGTACCTGGATCGGGATGCCGGCCTCGTTTGCCCACTCAACTGCCTGAATAGTCCGTGCCCACGCACCGGGCAATCCTCTGAAGGTGTCGTGAATTTCCGGTGTCGATCCGTCGAGCGAGATACCCAGCCGAACCAGGCCCGCCTCTTTCATCTTGAAGATCGCTTCGCGCGTAAGCAGCGGAGTGGCACTGGGCGTAAGAGCCACCTGCACGCCCTTGTCGGCGGCATAGCGGATCAGCTCGAACACATCCTTGCGCTTCATCGGATCGCCGCCAGTGAACACAAAAATCGGAATGTGCATATCGGCGATCTGGTCGATAAGCGCCTTGCCCTCTGCGTTCGAAAGCTCATCAGGATGAGCGATGGGCTGGGCGGCCGCGCGGCAATGCTTGCAGGCCAGATCACAGGACTGTGTGACTTCCCAGATAGCAAGGAACGGCGTTTCGTCGTAGTTCAGCCCGCCGCGGGCGGGAATCTGATGCATCGGTTCCATGAGACCTCCTGCTGAATCGCCCCGCATCGCTCAGGTCCGGGTGGGGAACCTATCCTCGCGCTCGGGATAAGCCGGAATTGCCGGCTTTCGCGTCCTGTAATTCAGGAGGGACGCCCGACTCGCTTCTAGGAGAGCAGCTTTCAAGGGTGTCAGGCTGTGATTCAGATCACCTTAAATCGAGCGCCCGACGACCCGCCTTGGGACAGGTTGGACAAATTCAGATTTTCGAGCCACAATCTTTTGTACGGCTAACGTTCTGTTCATGAGCCCGATCTAAAGGCAAACTGGTGACGTCACCGGATCGCCGGTGGCTTCCACCCGCAGCAACAGTGAGATAGATCACCTTACGATGTGCGGCTGGGCACTGCGACTTATTGTTGATAGCGCAATACTTCGAACGCACTCCAGGAGGTTTCCATGGCAGCCGTCATGAAGCCGGGGTGGAGCAAACCCTCGACAATTCTCTTTGCCTCCGAGCTTCCCGCCAACCACATAGCTTTTGCATTCGCTCTTGCACAGGCCCGCGAGTTTGGTGCGAATCTCATCCTCTTTCACGCCTATGACACGCTGGTGGTTGCCGCGTCGGAAACCTCAGGCATCCGCTATTACGATTACGCCGCCGCCGCGCGCACTGAAAAACGTCAACTTGAGCCCATGGCTCAACTAGCAAAAGAAGCGGGCGTTCCATGCGAGCTTGTGGTGCGGCCCGGATTACCTGCCGACCAGATACTCGCCTTCACGCGTGAGCGCCAAATTGACCGCATCGTGATGGGCACCCATTCGCCAGGCCCCATCGGGAAGCTGCTCGTCGGCTCCGTGGCTGAAGCGGTTTTGCGTACTGCCAAGCTGCCCGTCTACATCATCGGTCCCAATGTGGTGGATGGTGCTTATCGAAACTACGCCACTCGCACCATTCTCTGCGCCGCCAGTCTGCACGAGGCCACCAAAGTGGTGGTCGCCTTCGCTGCGGAAATGGCCTCGCAGCACAACGCACGCCTCATCCTGCAACACGTCATCAAACCGCAGGAAAAGTCGGAAGTGTTGGCCGGCAAGACACTCGATCAGATTGAGAGTGACCTGCTGATGCTGGTTCCCGCGAACCTGCGCCAGAAGATCGCCCTTCAAACCATCGTGGTGCCGGGCGATCCAACTGAAGAGCTGCTTTACCAGAGCAACGCGCAACAAGCCGACCTGGTCGTGCTTGGCGCGCAAGGTGCTTCGGCCTTCGCTGCCATCACTCGTCACGGAGTGGTGTACAAAGTCCTGGCGCACTCTCACTGCCCCGTACTCACACTCTCACCGGTCGTCCTGGCCGAGTGCGGCTCGAAGTCTGAAAACACCCAACCCGCCGAAGCCTACATGGCCGGCGTGTTCTAAAGCCAACTCTCAGCCTTCCAACTAAAGCCGGGTGCCCCATCCTTCTCGCAGTTTCATCGCGAGAAGGGTGGGATACCACTACTTTCAACTCACCATGAATCCGCCGGGTGCCCCATCCTTCCGCAGTTTCATCGCGGAAGGGTGGGATAACACTCCCCTCAACCGGCCACCGAAAAGCCGGGTGCCCCATCCATCCCGCAGTCTCATCGCGAGAAGGGTGGGATACCACTACTTTCAACTCACCATGAATCCGCGTCCCCACCTTCGCCGATGTCGGGTGCCCCATCCTTCCGCAGTTTCATCGCGGAAGGGTGGGACAGCACTCCCCTCAACCGGCCACCGAAAAGCTCATCCCTGACTGCTAACAACTAAAAGCCAAAGCTCCCCTTTGTTGCACAAAACACCCTTCGCGTTATCTATCCGCATTGCATATCACCCATCATTTTTCCACCATGAGAATCGCACAGGTGCAAACAACCGCGCTCGATGCTCCAGCGTCAAAGTGATCTGTTGTAACGGTGGCAACGAGCGCCGGGAGGTGATAACGATGCTTTGGACGATCTTTGTGATTCTGCTTGTGTTGTGGGCTGTTGGGCTCGTGAGTTCGTACACGCTTGGCGGGTTCATCCATATTCTGCTGGTGCTTGCGCTAGTGGTTCTGTTGATCCAGTTGATCCAGGGCCGCAGACCAGTTGTTTGACGGAGTTTTCGAATCGCATCCGTCCGGCACGACTTGGGCTTGCGCATGAGTGAACGAGTTCCATGCGTGCAACACAAAGTACGAGAAAGAGACAAGAGACCCCATGGAGGTGAAGCAATGGATAAAGATAAAGTTAAGGGCACAATCGATGACGCAGTTGGTCGCACCAAGCGCCAGATCGGCGAATGGACCGACGATCCAAACAAGCAAGCTGAGGGCACGATCCAGCAGGTCAAGGGCAAGGTGGAGAAGATCAGCGGCAACATCAAGGATGCTGCCCGTGATGCCAATAATTCTTCGCGGCCATCTCGTGCCGATGAAGAACGACACCGTTGAACCCGATCGCGCGACAACGGGTCATCGTCATTGACACAGCCGTGCAGGACCCGGCCATCAATAACTCTTCCGGCCTTTCCAATTGAAAACGCCGGAATCCGTTCCCTGCGCTGGGATGAAACTCCCGCCGCAGGGAAATTCTTTTGGGGCCTCTATCAAACGTTCAGCACATACCGCCCCAACTCCCATCTACTCACCGCGCCCTCGCTTAACGCTTTTGACCTCAGCACCTTCTCCAAACAAGGTTGCGCAGCGCACATCCACGCCCTTGCTGCCGATGTGCCCAGTTGGATAATCCGCGGCTCCTGGAGAGCGGTCCACTGCCTTGCCATACAAAAGGCAATCGAGTAAAGATAAGAGTGAGGTAGCATACCTCATTCCGGCTGCCTCAAAGAGAGGTGCGTCTTCCGCAGGGACCACGGTTCACTGACGATCGACGTTCCGCCATCGGAGATAACGCGGTGGCGCGCTGTAGCCCGCGTGCTCCGAAGTCCTCTGGACGCGCTGAGTTGTGCCCTCCTTCCTGCCCCTTGTGCTCTATGCGGCTCGCCTCTGCCGCAGCTTTCCTCCGCGCCAATTTGTGATGCTTGCTGGTCCGAATTCTCCACCAGCGCCGGCCACGTATGCGCGCGCTGCGGAGACGCCATCGATGCGGCTCAATACTCAATTGCCGTGGAAGGCTTTGCCCAGTGCCGGGCGTGCCGACTGGCTCCGCCGCCCTTTGTAAAAGCTGTCTCCTTCAGCACTTACCAGGGCCGGATGAAGGAAGCAATCCACGCGCTCAAGTACAACCGGCTCTATGCCGCAGCTCCCCGGCTGGGCCAGATGCTGGCCGGCGCCATCGGCCAGCTCGCGGCAGAAGCCCCCATGGAAATGCTGGTAGTGCCGGTGCCGCTGCACAAATCAAAGCATGCTCAGCGCGGCTTCAATCAGGCTCGCGTGCTGGCGGCGCACGCCTTGAAGTCGCTCGCAAAGACACATCCGGAGTTGCGACTCACGCTCGCTGCCAGTAGTCTCGTTCGCTTGCGCGCCACCGAGAGCCAGGCAGGCTTAACGCCCCGCATGCGCCGCATGAATGTGCGCGGAGCCTTCAAGGTTTCCGATTCGGCCGCCGTCAGTAAGCGCCACGTTCTGGTCATCGACGACATTCTCACCACCGGAGCAACGGCGCGTGCGGTTTCAAAAGCGCTGCGCAATGCCGGAGCAGCGTCGGTCTGGGTCGCCACCCTGGCCAGAGCGCGCCGCGTCAATGATTTCGGCACTGAAATCTATCAGGACCCACACGAGCTCGCCGGCAGCGTCAGCGCCGGAGCATCAGAAGGTGTAAGCAGGTTTTCATCGCACCACCAACCATCTTTTTGACGGGAGAAGAGATGTCGCTGGGAAAAGCAATGATTCATGCTCGTAAACAACGATCCATCGCCAGGGCTGCGGCCACCGCTGCCGAATATCCGGGTACGCAGTCCGGCGTGCAGACCTCGTACATGCTGCAGTTGCCGGTGCTCGTGCTTAACGCGTCCTATGAGCCCATCAATATTTGCGGCGCGCGGCGCGCACTTGTGCTGGTACTCAAAGGCATCGCCCGCACTGAAGAGGAACACGGACTCACTCTGCATGCGCAACGCTGCATCGTGCCCATGCCTTCCGTCATTCGGCTGCTTGAATACCGTCGCATTCCGCACCAGACCCGTGCGTTGTCGCGCAAAAACATTCTTCTGCGCGATCGCAACACCTGCCAGTATTGCGGTGATTCGCTACCGCCCAGCGAACTCACGCTCGATCACGTCATTCCCCGCTCGCGCGGCGGCAACTCCACCTGGGAGAACCTTGTTGCCTGCTGCCACGCCTGCAATCGCCGCAAAGGCAATCGACTGCTCAACGAGATCGACGACATGATTTTGCTTCGCGACCCGCGGCCTTTCTCGTTGCACACCAGCCGCCAGATCATGCGCATGCTGGGCCGCGGCGACGACCGCTGGCGCAAATACCTTTTTTATTAAGGCTAGGGCGTTTTCGCTTTTGCTATGCACTGTTGTGCCCCATCCATTCCGCGTATTTCTGCGGAATGGGTGGGATACCGACATAATTCCGGTCTACATATTTTGTGAAAACGCCCTAATCCAGACGCACTGATCCCGGAGGAATCACCGAAAATCAGGGCAACGCCCTGGGGAATGCCAACAACAGATGACCGAGCCCCGGAGGGGCAACGCGAAAACTGCCAAACATTTCACCTACCTCTAGCATCCGCACCCAGAAGCTAGGAGCTAAAAGCTAGTAGCTAAAAGCTGGTTTCTACCGGTACGTCTTATCGTCCACCTTCCCCAAATCGACATCGTTCATCACGCCAATTGTCACCACAGCGAACGTAAACACCTCGGTCCCGGGCTCAAGATGACCGGCCATCGTGCGGTCCGGCGTCGCGAGCGTCACATGCGCATGAATCCTGCCGTTGATCACGTACCCATTCATGCTCACCAGGTCAGCAGGCTGCGTAGGATTTTTCAGGAACGTGTCCTGCGACGGCATGGTGCGATTGCTCACCTGGTGAATCTGGTAGCCACGCACCGATCCCAGCGCTGAGAGAATCACGCCATTCTGAATGTGCTGCTCCTTCGCTATCTTTTCCAATCCGGCCAGCAAGTCGGCTTTGTACTTGAAGCGCACCACAACAATTCGATCGAAGTGGCCGGTAAGTGCGTAAACGTCCGGCACAGCGCTGCTGTTCTCCTTGCTGTCGTCAGCCGGGTTCGCCGATGCGTGTACTTCGGTTCTGCGCGTCTCCTGCGCGCAAAGCAGGCTGGTGGCCGCCATCAGCACCAGAATGCCGATGAGCAGCGAAAGGCGGTTACGTTGAGCGGTCATAATTCAGGTCTCCTGGTAATGGATCACAATAGTGATCATGGTAGTGGAAACCAGGATGGAATAAACGTGTGCCTCAACTTGATGCTGCGCCGGCGGTTGGCCCATGCGAAAAGCCTACGAAATATACTCAAGGCCGCTCCACCGCCAGAGCTACGGAATTTCCGCCGCCGAGGCACAATGCGGCTATCCCTTTCCTCGCGTTGCGGTCCTGCATTGCATAGAGCAGCGTGACTAGAACGCGTGCGCCGCTGGCCCCGATGGGATGGCCCATGGCGACTGCGCCTCCATTCACGTTCATTCGATCAGCGGGAAGCCCAAGCTCGCCGGCGACGGCTATTGCCTGAACCGCAAATGCTTCATTGAGCTCGAACAGGTCGACATCGGCGATTTGCCAGCCTGCTCGCGCAAGCACATTTCGGACGCCGATTACAGGCGCCATCATCACCCATCGCGGCTCGACGCCGCTCGTAGCCTGCGCACCCACTTGAGCCATTGGCTTAATACCCAGTTCGCGCGCGCGAACGGCGGACATGACCACGACTGCCGCCGCACCGTCGTTCATCCCCGGTGCGTTGCCGGCAGTCACCGTACCATCCGGCTTGAAGATCGGACCCAGCCTGGCAAGCGCCTCGATCGACGCGTCGTCACGCACCGACTCATCGCGGCGAAGTTCAGAAGGTTCGCGTGTCGGCAAGGGCACCGGGATGGTCTCGGCATCAAATCGGCCCTCGTTCCAGGCTGCCGCCGCGCGGCGGTGGCTCTCCAACGCGTAGCGGTCCTGAACCTCGCGAGCAATACCGTATTTTTCAGCAACAAGCTCGGCGGTCATGCCCATGTGGATGTTTGCATGCGCGCACCATAGGCCGTCATGAATGGCGGAGTCCACCATCGTTGAATTACCAAAGCGAGCGCCTTTTCGTGCCTGCGGCACAAGATAAGGCGCGTTGCTCATCGACTCCATGCCGCCGGCTACGATAATTTCTGCATCGCCCACCGCAATTGCCTGGGCTGCAAGTGCAACAGCGCGCAGTCCGCTGCCACACACCATGTTGATGGTGAGAGAACTGCTCGCATCCGAAAGGTTGCCGCGCAGTGCGGCCTGGCGCGCGGGATTCTGTCCAAGCCCCGCAGGCAACACGCAGCCCATGATGCATTGGTCCACGCTCTCCGGCGCAATCCCCGCGCGGCGTACGGCTTCCCGGACGACAAGGGCGCCGAGATCCACGGCGCTGATCGGACTGAGCGCACCGAGGAATTTGCCTATGGGTGTGCGCACCGCGCTGACAATTGCGACTTCTTCCATGAACGTCACCTCGCTTCAAGACGGCTACGTGCATCCCATGCGGAACTACTTCGGGGCCATTCGAAGGGCGCCGTCGAGGCGGATGGTTTCTCCGTTGATCATCGGTTGCGCAATGATCGAGGCCACCAGTTCAGCAAACTCTTCAGGCCTTCCCAAGCGCTGCGGAAACAGAACTGTGCTTGCGAGCGACTTTTGCACCTCGGACGAGAATCCCATAATCATCGGCGTCATAAAGAGACCGGGAGCGATTGTAACCACGCGAATTCCAAAGGAGGCGAGCTCGCGCGCTGCAGGTAAAGTAAGGCCGGCCACTCCCGCCTTCGATGCCGCATACGCTGCTTGGCCAATCTGGCCTTCGAATGCAGCCACTGATGCGGTGTTGATCACAACTCCGCGCTCGCCGTCGGCCATGGGTGAGTTTGCGGTCATCGCCGCGGCAGCCAGCCGGAGCATGTTGAAGGTTCCAACAAGATTGATCGTGATAACACGTGTGAAAGTCTCAAGGCTGTGCGGGCCATCGCGGCCAATCACACGCCCTCCGGGGGCGATACCGGCGCAGTTGACAAGACCATGGATGCCGCCAAAGCGGTCCTTTGCGGTTTCAACGGCGCGCAAGCCATCCGATTCCTGGGTAACGTCGGTGGTGACAAACACCGCGTTTTTGTTTCCGAGCTCCGCGGCGAGCTCGGCGCCGCCGGGATTGATGTCCGCGATGATGACTGAACCGCCCCGCCTCACGATCATGCGCGCCGTGGCTTCACCCAGGCCCGAGGCCGCTCCCGTAACGATGAATGATTTGCCGGTGATTTCCATCGAAGCCCTGCTTTCTATCTCGGCGTTTCAAGCACGTTGCGCGCAACAATGACGCGCATGATTTCGTTGGTGCCTTCCAATATCTGGTGCACCCGCAGGTCGCGCACGATCTTTTCGATGCCATAATCCGCCAGGTATCCGTAGCCCCCGAACAACTGCAGGGCTTGATTGGCGATGTCGAACCCCATATCGGTGACGTAGCGCTTGGCCATGGCGCAGAGAACCGTAGCATTCGAATCGCCGGCGTCAAGTGCCGAGGCCGCCCGCCACAGGAAAGTCTGCGCCACCTCAAGCTCAGTGGCCATGTCGGCGACGCGAAACTGCAGCGCCTGAAAATCGGCGATGGGGCGTCCGAAGGCAGTGCGTTCCCTCATATAGGCGACTGCTTTGTTCAATGCGGATCGCGCGCCTCCCAGAGAACAGGCGGCGATGTTCAGCCGGCCGCCATCGAGGGCTGACATGGCTATCTTGAATCCACTGCCCTCAGCGCCGAGGAGGTTTTCAGGGGGAACCCTTACTTCGTCGAGAATCACCTGGCAGGTCGGCTGCGCGTTCCAGCCCATCTTCTTCTCAGCGGGTCCGAAGGAAAGGCCGGGGAATCCCTTCTCGACGACAAAGGCGGAGATACCGCGCGGGCCAGCCGATCCGGTTCGCGCCATCACCAGGTAGACGTCAGCTTCGCCCGCGCCTGAGATGAACTGCTTTATCCCTGTCAGTTTGTAGCCCTCAGGGACGCGAACTGCCTGCGTAGTAAGGGACGCGGCATCGGAACCAGAGGAAGATTCGGTAAGACAGATAGCTCCGAGAAGCTCAAATGTACACATGCGCGGCAGCCACCGGCGGCGTTGTTCGGAGTTGCCGTAGTGGTCGATCGCCAGGGCGACCATGTTATGTACCGAGAAATATCCGGAGATGCAAGGGCAGCCTGTGGCAAGACCGTCGTAAATCAGCACGCCCTCAAGCCAGCTGAGGGCGCTGCCGCCAACGTCTTCGGCAACAGAAATTCCGCCAAAGCCCAGCGGCGCGGCGGAACGGATGACGTTGCGCGGAAAATGCTTCTCGTGGTCCCAGCGGACGGCGTCTGGCGCAATCTGATCGGCTGCGAATGACAGCGCGAGATCGCGGATGGCTTGCTGTTCGGTATTGAGCGAAAACTGACCCCGAATGCTTGAATCTCGAGCGCTCGAATCACTCACGGTGCTCACGACCTCGTCTGTTCATTTGCGAATGGAGAGCCGGGGCTTGTCAAGATGCAGGCTCGTGCTCGAACAGCATGTAATGGTCCACGTGGCGTAACAGATAGGAATCCTGCGGGTAGTTCAGAGAATCAAACAAGGCAAGTTCTGGAGTCCAGTTTCATTCAAGGAGTTTTCGGCCAATGACGATGTCCGCCGACGAAATAAACAAGTTGAAGCACGCACCCGCGCTGGAAGGCCTGTTGCCGCTGTTTCTTGAGCGCTGGAGCCCGCGCTCATTCGCCGGTCGCGAAGTAAGCCGCGCCGACCTGAAGCGCGTCTTCGAAGCCGCCCGCTGGGCGCCATCCTCCGGCAATGCTCAACCATGGCGATTCATCGTCGGAATCAAAGGCTCTGAAACACACGCGAAAATTGTCTCAACGCTCGCCGGCTTCAACAAGGAGTGGGCGCCCAAAGCTCCCGTGCTGATTCTCGGCGCTGCCAACGCGGTCAACGCACGCGGCGCCGCCAACGCCTACGCCATGTACGATCTCGGAGCCGCCGCCGTCTCCATCACGCTCGCTGCCGAGGCACTCGGCCTCGCCACCCACCAGATGGGCGGCTACGACCACGATGCCGCGCGCAAGGAGTTCGGCATTCCCGAGAGCTACGCGCTTGGCTCCGTCATGGCGCTCGGTTATCAGGACCAGCCGGCCGCTCTCGCCAATGAGGATCTGATCTCCCGTGAAACTGCGCCGCGCATGCGCAAGTCGTTGAGCGAAATAGCCTTCTCAGCCTGGGACGAGCCCGCCGTACTCGATTAGACGGTGCACCTCCGCATTCCGCGTTACAGTGAATTCAGGAGAGCATTAATCCATTGCCCGGCACCGGTACCCGAAGCCGCACCCGTCCCGTGCGCGTAAAACCGCACAATAAAGCACCCCATTCCGCCCGAACCTCTTCACGGCAGCGCCGGCGCTTGAGCTGGAAGGCCCGGCTGGTGCTTCTAGCGTGCCTTATCATCGCCGGCCTGCTGGCCTGGGGAGCCATCGCGCGCTACACGGCCCCTGTCTCAAACACATCGCTCACCCGCTTTGACGCCATCATTGTGCTGGGCTCTCCCGCCGACCGCGATGGCAATCCAACACCGCTGCAACTGTCCCGCGTAACTGAAGCCGTACGCGAGTACGAGCGCGGCGTAGCGCCGCGGCTGATTCTTACCGGCGGAACCACTCGCAAAGGCTACGTTGAAGCCGAAGTCATGGCGCGCACTGCCCGCGCAGAAGGCATTCCAGATTCGGCCATCTTTGTTGAAGGTCAGGCGCTCGATACCATCCATAACGCCTGCTATTCCGTGCGCATTATGAAGAACCACGGTTGGCACTCCGCCGAAGTGGTTTCGACGGCCTCGCATCTGCCCAGGGCCGGGTTGATCTTCGACCGCATGCCGATCGAATGGCGCACCCAGGCAGCTCCACCGTTCATGTCAGGCTCTGGGCGGCCTCTCGGCATCTTTTCCAGCACAATGGAAACCCTCAAAACGGTACGCTACCTCGTCTGGGCCCGGCAGATGGAGAAATGCGAACCCTGAAATATCGTGCCTGGTTTTCAAAGGGACTAAGCCGCGAGCTATCCGTCAAACCATCTGAAGCAAAATACTCCAGATCCAACCCGACACGTTACCGGAATTCCCGGCCCAAAAGGGGCTCGATCGCGTTGTCCCCTGTCGGTATGGTCTTGTAAGCTGGTCAGTGATGCGTCTCCCAGTAAGGTTTTCAGTTTTTCTAATCGCCGGCGTAGTGGGTTTGTGCGTTCCGGCAGTCAGCTTGCGCGCCCAGGGCGCCGCGGGCCAAAGCTCGTCGAGCCAAAACACTTCCGTGCAGAACACGCCCAACCAGACGTCCCCCAACGGCACCTATGTTTCCGTTGATCCGCTGGCGAAGGTCCGCTACGACAACAAGTTCGACGTCTCGCTGACCATGGCCTACGACCACATGAAAGCCGGCCCCAACCTGCTGCAAGGCTCAAATCTCGGCGGACTCGACCTGACCGGTTCCATGTGGATGTCTAGACACTGGGCGCTGCAGGGAACCGCTCGCGGCTACGTCGGCACCAGCGGTGCTGCTCCCAATGCTCCCCTCAACATCCGCGGACCCTTCGTAAGCGAGTATTACTTTGCCGCCGGTCCTGAATGGCTGGGTCCGCACAACAAACACGGCGCCCTCCTGGCACACGCGCTCGTCGGCGGCGTGTACGGCAAGTTCGAGCAGGATCTGCGCGGACAGCCGCCCTCCGTTGTAGGTTTCTACAACGATCAGATCGCGCCCACCGCCATTATCGGCGGCCACTTCGATCTCAACCGCTCTCCGCGCTGGGTCTTCCGCATCACGCCCGATGCCCTGATGAAGTGGTACACCATCAATTACGGAACCAAGGCCACGCAATGGGATGTGAATTTCGGCATCTCTGTCGGCTTGGAGTATAAGTTCAAGAAGACGCGCTAGCTGCAGATGAATACCGCATCGTACGAAGCCGAGGCCCCGACGCCTCGGCTTTTGTTTTGCGACTGCAGCTTGAAAAGAACCGGGGGTGGGCTGCCAACTCTATCTGCTTGTGGTATTCTCCTGCGTTCGGAAGCGGTTATGAGAAAGTATCGCACCAAAATATTCCGTTTCAGATAGCGGCACTCGTGGCAGCGTTAGGACCTGAAAACGAAATGTGCGTGAAAGGCAGGAATGGATGGATATGAGAGACACTCTCGGTGTGTTGCTGGCAGGCGGCGCGGGTGAAAGGCTCTTTCCATTAACCCGCGATCGGGCCAAGCCGGCAGTACCGTTCGGCGGCCATTACCGCATTATCGATATCACGCTCTCCAACTGCATCAACTCCGGCCTGCGCAGGGTATACGTGCTTACCCAGTACAAAGCGCTCTCCCTCAACCGGCACATCCGCGAAGGCTGGACCGGCATCGTCGCACAAGAGCTCGGCGAGTTCTTTGAGCTCATGCCGCCTATGCAGCGCACCGGCGCCAATTGGTATATGGGCACCGCCGACGCCGTTTATCAAAATATTTACTCCATCGGCAGCGAGCAGCCGACGCACGTCATCATCCTTTCCGGCGACCACATTTACAAAATGGACTACAGCCGCATGCTCGCCTATCACAAGGAGACCCATGCGGAGGTCACACTCGCCACGCTGCCCATCCCTCCTGAAGACGTGGCGCGTTTCGGCGTTGTTGAGGTAGGCCACACCGGCGAGGTTCTAGGCTTCCAGGAGAAGCCGGCGTCCACCAGCATCCGTTCGCCGTTCAACCCCAACGCTGTGGATGCCTCCATGGGCATTTACATCTTCAATACCGAAGCGCTCTTGAAGGCGCTGATGGCCGACGCCGACGATCCTGACTCGAAGCACGACTTCGGCCACAACATTCTGCCCAACCTGCTCGGCAAGAAAAAAATGATGGCCTACAGCTTCGTCGACGAGAACAAGAAACAGGCACTCTACTGGCGCGACGTCGGCACCCTCGACGCCTACTACGATGCCAACATGGACCTGTGCTCGGTATCGCCGGTCTTCAACCTCTACGACAAAAGCTGGCCCATCCGCACCCGCGTCCGCCAGTATCCTCCGGCCAAGTTCGTGTTCGGCGAGCCGGGCCGCTCCGGCATGGCCGTCAACTCCATCATCACCGCCGGCGTCATCATCTCCGGAGCCTCCGTATACAACTCCGTCCTGTCGCAGGACGTCAGGGTGAACTCCTATTCCGACGTCGACGCCAGCATCATCTTTTCGCACGTAAACATCGGCCGCCACTGCCGCATCCGCCGCGCCATCATCGACCGCGACGTACACATCCCCGAAGGCACGGTGATCGGCTATGACCCGGTCGAAGACAAGCGCCGCTACTTCGTCACACCATCGGGACTGACGATCGTGACTCGGGACACCTCCATGTTTGAAAACCCGGTAGACCCGGCGTTTCTGGAAAGGTATTAAGGCAGGGAACAGGGGTCAGGGATTAAGGGACCAAGGGACCAGTGAACCGCACGGATCTCTATAACGCAAGCAGTGTCATCCCGAACGTAGCGGCTTGGGGCCCCACACGGTTTTACCGCGCGGGGTGGCGAAGCCGGGGGGAGTGAAGGATCTGCTTCTCACAGACCTCGATTAGCTGAAAATCTAACTTTCACTCTCGCTGCACGAAAAAGCTGGAAGCTGACGGCTGAGAGCTGAAGGCTACGGTCTCTATCTCGTCTTCGGAGGTACTTTCTTTCCGGCTTTGCGCGCCTTTGAAAGGCCTATGGCAATGGCTTGTTTTCTGCTTTTGACCTTCTTGCCGCTGCCGCTTTTCAGCTCACCTTTCTTCATCGCCTTCATTTCGGTTTCCACGCTCTTGCCGGCCGCCTTGCTGTATTTCCGCGTTCCCTTCTTGCTTGCCTTTTTGCTTGCCTTCTTTGTTGCCTTTTTGGTTGCCATTGAGCCATCTCCGCTTTGGTCAGATGAACGAACTTTCGGCGCTGGTTGCATTTGACCGCCTCAATCCTGCCGGCAAGCACGCCCTCACCCTCACCACAAAGAAGCTGAAAGCTGATTGCTGAAAGCTCGAAGCTGCTTTCACGGAACCAATGACGAAAATCCTGCGTATATCCCCAACATGCAATGCGTGGGCACAATGAGCTGGAGCATCATCGGGATCATGGCTCCCACCGCGCCCGGAAGGCGTACTATGGTGGCGCCGGAGAAAAGCGCCCGTCGGACGCACTCCAGCAAAGATGCCCACAGCAATACGGGGGGCTCCCACGACAAAAAACTGTCCCTGGGCGCTCCTCCGGTCCGCCCCACCGGCGACAGCCCCAGCGTGGAAGCGGCCTTATCTCCTGCCACCGGCAAGCCACTCACTGAGGTGAGACCGTTGGAAGTTGACTGGTCCCAAATCGTCCGCCGCTGCATGGACGGCGATTCCGGCGCATGGGCCGAGATGGTTCGCGCGCACCATAGGCGTGTCTATGGGCTCTGCTACCGCTTTACCGGCAACCCCGCTGACGCTGAAGATCTCACCCAGGACGTCTTCCTCAAGATCTATTCCAACTTGTCCAGCTTCGACCTGACCCGCGGCAGCCTGCAGGTTTGGATCACCACTATGACCCGCAACCTGCTCGTCGACAACTTCCGCCGCACCCGCAATCAGCGTGCGACCGGGTCGCTCGACGACGGTTGGGACGCTGCCGACGAGTTGAAGCCCATCGACCGGCTCACCGCAAAAGGCGCTTCCCAACACGAACTCGCGGCTCAAAAAGAGCTGGCCGCCATGGTGCAGAACGCGCTGGCCCAGGTGAGTGTCGAACTCCGCGAGGCCGTGATACTGAGAGATTTGCAGGATCTGGACTACAAAGAGATTGCCCAGGTGCTTGGAATACCCGAGGGGACGGTAAAGTCCCGCATCAGCAGGGGACGCGCGGAACTGGCGCGCCTGCTGGAACGTAATAAACGGGAGGTGATGTAGCCATGACAGACCGCGCACAATTTCCGACTTCCCCAGCATGCGGTCAATGGGAAACGCTTTTGGCGGATGCGCTTGACGGGCTGTTGCAGCCCGAAGATGAGGCTACGTTTACCTCCCACATGGCTAGCTGCAAGGCCTGCGCAGCCCTCTTCGACGAAGCCCGCCGTGGACGCGAATGGCTTGAGTTTCTTTCCCCGGAACCAGAGGTCCCGGCCGGACTGCTGGATAGAATTCTGGCACAGACGGGACCGGGACAGGTGGCAGGATTCGGCCTGGTCGCAGACGCCACCGGCGTGCTTCCGATTCCTCAGGTACGCAAGCCGGCAGCTCCTGCCTGGCAGCAGCCGGGCTTCATGGGGCAGATTCGCCGCTTCGCTGAACCACGCCTGCTGATGACGGCAGCCATGGCCTTTTTCTCCATCGCCCTCACCCTCAACTTGACCGGCATCCGCCTTGCCGACCTTCGCATGGCAAGCTTTCGCCCCGCCGCCATTCGCGCCTTCATGGAACGCCGCATCATGACGGCCTCGGTTCCCATCGTCCGCTACTACGACCACCTGCGTTACGTGTACGAGGTAGAGTCGCGCATCCGCGAACTGCGCCGCACAACCGAGGGCGATAACCAGGGAAACGACAACAACTCCACCCCCCAGAACAATGCAGCGCCGAACCAGCCCGGCGAGTCCAAACAGACTCCAGTCCACAAAGACGGCGGTTCGCGCATGAACCTTCCACAACAGTCGGGAAAACCTGAAATCCCCCCGGCTAACAACGACTCAAGTGACTTCATTGAGGCTTCCCTTACGTTCCACGGGACTAACCGCGCATTCCGGCAGCTCCAAAACGGCACGAAGGACAGAGAAGTAGGAGAGAGGAGCACAAGATGGACTGCGTAAATCACACAGGCGTAAGTGCAACCGCCTATTGCCAGAGCTGCGGTAAAGCGCTGTGTGCAAACTGCGTGCGTAACGCAGCGGGCGGACAGATCCTTTGCGAGCCGTGCTGGACCAGTTGGCACAGCTTTCAGCAACCATTCGTTGTCCCGCCCGTGGGCTCGCCCAGCCCCGCCTTGGCGGCAGTTCTGGGCCTCATCCCCGGCGTGGGAGCCATGTACAACGGGCAGTTCATCAAGGGCCTCATCCACGTGGTGATCTTTGCCGTGCTGGTCAGCGCCGCTCACGTGTCCGGGATCTTCGGCCTGTTGATCGCGGGCTGGGTCTTCTACCAGGTATTTGAGGCCTATCACACGGCGAAGGCGCGACGCGAAGGCCGGCCGTTACCTGACCCGCTGGGTCTGAACGAAGCGGGCACATGGTTGGGCGTAGGACGAATGCAACCCGGACAGCCGGTTCCTCCGGCCGGAGCAGTCGATCCGAATCAGCCCGCACCGGACGCGTCCACGTCAAGCCAGCCGGGAGCAGCAGCATATCAAGCTCCCTATCAGGGTCAGTATCAGGCGCCATACCAGGCGGCCTATCAGCCCCCTTACCAGGGCTACCCGGCCGCCGGTTTTGTTAACCCGGACGTTCCGCCTATTCCACCGGTACCGCCGGTTCCTCCAGTGCCGCCTACTGGCTGGCATCGCCGTGAGCCGATCGGGGCGATTGTTCTGATTGGACTCGGAGTGCTGTTTTTGCTGGGACAGTTGGACATCTTCTCCGGCCGCCTCATTCACTTCACCTGGCCGCTGCTCCTTATCGGGCTCGGCGTGTGGCTGATCGTGCGCCGGATCGAGGACTCGAAAGGAGGATCCAAATGAACCAGTACTATCTGATTCGTCGCTTGCGCGGCCCCGCAATTCTGCTCCTCATCGGCACTCTTGCGCTGCTGGACACCATGGGTGTCATCCACCGCTTCTGGCATCTGTTCTGGCCGCTGCTGCTCATCCTGCTTGGCGTCCTGTTGCTGGCAGAGCGCGCAGCGCTGGCCGCGGAAGGCGGCTATCCGATCTGGCCGTTTTCCGGCTCCGCGCCTGGCGGATTTCCGCCTTCAGGCGCCGGCGTGACCCCGCCTCAGGAGCAGAGCACCTCGATCGTTCCCGCACCCTCGCATGATTTCGGGAAAGACCCCGAAGGAGGGCAGTCATGAGCAGCATGCCTCCAGGTGGCGGAGCACCGCCGCCGTATCAACCTTACGATCCGAAGACGCAGTGGCGGATCTATCGCGAACAGCAGAAGGCCGCGTGGCGCGCGCAGCGCGATGCCCAGCGCGCTCAGCGTGACGCCTGGAAAGCCCAATACGGCTACGGTCCGCGCGTTCCTTCACTCGTCGGTCCCGTCATCCTCATCGGCGTGGGCGCCATCGCGCTGATGATCGTCACCGGGCACCTCTCCGCCAGCGCGTTCTGGGGCTGGTACGGCCGCTGGTGGCCTCTGCTCCTCATCCTCGCCGGCCTCGGTCTGCTTGCCGAGTGGGCCTTGGACCTACGCCGCAAAACTCCCATTCGTCGCAGCGGAAGTTTCGTCGGCCTCATCATCCTCCTCGCCATCCTGGGCTTCTTCGCCGCCGGCTGGAACCATGCCGGTCCCTGGTTCAACCAGTGGAACCACGGCGACCAGGAAGACTTCTTCAACATGTTCGGCCTTCCCGAGCACGACACCGACCAGCAGGTGCTGAATGCACAAGTCGGCCCTGGCGCCTCCATTGATATTCAGAACCCGCGCGGTGACGTGAGCGTAACCGCCGGCGACGCCCCAACCGTGGAAGTGCAGGCGCACGAAGTCGCCTTCGCCAGCTCCGACGACGACGCCAAGAAAATCTTCGAATCTGAAGCGGCGCACATCAACGTCAGCGGCAATGCCGTGCTCATCAAAAGTGACGGCCACAACAACGGCCGCGTCAACCTCACCGTCACCGTTCCCAAAACCGCGAAGGTGTCCATCAACGCAACCCGGGGTGATATAGCTGTTTCAGGCCTGGGCAGTGGTCTCGACATGACTGCAACCCACGGCGACGTGCACCTGAACTCAATCACCGGTACCGTGCAGGCGCACCTTTCCAACAACAAGCACGACTTCTCCGCGCACCAGGTCGACGGCGATCTCATCGCCGACGGCAACACCAACGACCTGACCATCTCTGAAATTAAAGGCCGCTTCTCCATCAACGGTCAGATCTTCGGCGAAGTGCACGTTGAAAACGTCTCTGGCCCGGTCAGCGTTCATACGTCCATCACCGATGTGCAGATCGCCAGTCTTCCCGGCGACCTGACCTTCGACTCAGACAATCTCCGCGTCAACGAATCCAAGGGCCTGGTCCACGTCGTCACCCACTCCAAAGACATTGACCTGAACCAGATCTACGGCGACAGCTACGTTGAAAACCGCGACGGCAGCATCGCCATTGAGCCCGCCGGCTCCTTCAGTGTCGAAGCAAAGAACAACAAGGGAGACGTGGAGCTCACCCTGCCGCCCAATGCATCGGCCAACGTAATCGGCCGCACGCATAACGGCGACATCGTCAACGAGTACGGCCTGAACATAACCGGCGAAGAAGATAAATCCGTAAGTGGAAAAATCGGCTCCGGCCAGGCCAGAATCGACATCAGCTCAAGCAACGGCGATCTGCGCATCAAGAAAGGCCCGGCGCTGCCACCCGCGCCCAGTGTAGCCACCGCGCCCACCACGCCCGCTACGCCTGCCCCTCCCAACGCCAAACACTTGAAAGCTCCGCCCAAAGAACTACCGGCGGAACCAGTTACCCAGTAAAAATAGCAAACTCACTCCGAATGTTTTACTTCAGGCACGGGAATCTCTCCCGTGCCTGTTCTTCATGCGGCAAGCTCATGTTCGCCTGTTTTGAAAATGCCGGGTGGTCCTGGCCCTGAAACAGCCGCCGTTGCAATGGTCCGCTTTGGTTGCGGTTGTCCGTTTGGTTTGATCGGGGTAAATTGGAGTCCGGAGGGTGGATTTCAAGCCATGATGCATGCGCCCATCAAAGTCATCACTGTGGAACGGGAGTATGGATCGCGCGGCGGCGAGTTTGCCCACGATCTCGCCCAGCGCCTCGGCTGGAAGTTGCTCGATTCCGAGCTCGTAACCCGAGCCGCCCGCATCGCCGGCGTCGATCCTAAAATGGCGGCAAAGCTCGACGAGCGGCTCGATCCCTGGTACTACCGCTACGGCAAGGTTTTCTGGCACGATTCGGGCTTATCGGTGGCCGCCGTCGCCGACGAGCACGTGTTCGATTCAGAACGAATGCTGGCGCTCATCAAGCAGGAAATTCTTGACGCGGCGGAGGAAGGCAACTGCGTGCTCGTCGGCCGCGGCGCGGCATGCGCCCTGGCGGGCCGTCCGGGATGTTTCCACGTTTTTGTGTACGCTACCGCCAGCGCCAAGCGCGACTGGTTTGTCCGTGCGTTTCCCGGTCAGGCACAACATGCTGACCAGCAACTTACAGCCTTCGATAAGCGGCGCGCAGCCGTAATTCGCAAGTTTTACCAGCAGGAGTGGTGCTCGCGACAGCTTTATCACATGCTGCTGAACTCATGCATGGGGACTGAGTGCAATGATCGCCGCCGTGCAGGGCGCCTCGGGCCTAAGCCCGTGCCCCGAAGAAAGCATCTCCGGCTAAAGCGTTGTCGGCCTTTCTTAGTCCCCGCACAAAACTGAGGGATAGCAAGGACATCGGCTATCCCACCCTGGAGCGATTTCGGCCTGACCATCTACGGTCGAGAGGGGATTCTGTGGTCTCCCATTCTTAGCCCCCGCACAAAACTGAGGGTGCCCCATCCTTGCAGCGTTTTTTGCTGCAAGGGTGGGATAGCAAGGACATCGGCCATCCCACCCTGGAGCGATTTCGGCATGCCATCTACGGTCGAGAGGGGATTCTGTGGTCTCCCATTCTTAGCCCCCGCACAAAACTGAGGGTGCCCCATCCTTGCAGCGTTTTTTGCTGCAAGGGTGGGATAGCAAGGACATCGGCTATCCCACCCTGGAGCGATTTCGGCCTGACCATCCACGGCCGAGAGGGGCACCCAGGGCTTTGTTAATACTTGAATCGAAAATGCTCTAAACGGCGACTCTCTCAATCCGCGAGCTGATGCGCGTCAGCACTTCCCACGGAATGGTTCCCGCCGCATCGGCGTGGTCGTAGGCGGTAATCGTCTCCCCGCCTTGCCTCCCGATAATCACCACTTCGTCGCCCGCCGCAACGTCCGAAATCTCCGTGACATCGATGACCGTATGGTCCATGCTGACGCGTCCGACAATCGGCGCTTTCTGCCCACGAACCAGCAAGCTGAAGCGATTGCCAAGATTACGGAACAACCCATCCGCGTAGCCCACGGTCAGCAGCGCAAGCCGCATCGGCTCTGTGGCTACAAACGTCCCGTTGTACCCCACCACATCTCCGGCTTCAATCGAGCGCAGGCTGATGACCTTGGTCTTCCATGTCAGCACGGGCTCCAGATGAGAGCTGGAAGCGACGACTTCCGCCGGTTGTGCTTCGTCCTCCGGCTCAAAGCGCGGGGCCAGGCCATAGAGCGCCAGCCCCGGCCGGATCATTGGCTTCATGCCGTGACGCGCGGCCAGCGCCACGATATCTTTATTCGCGCCGGAAAGCAGTGCAGCCGAGTTGCCCACGTTCAGCCAGTCAGGATATAGCCCTGCCGCCTCAACCTGCGCCAGCGCCTGCTGCAGCCGCGCCAGTTGCGCGTGCGTGGCAACGCCGTTCGACTCATCCGCCGCGTAAAGATGCGTCATCACGCCTTCCAGCCTGAGCGGCGAGTCGGGCGCAAAGTGCGCCAGCACCGCGGGCAGGCCTTCCACGCTTACCCCCTGGCGGCTCATTCCCGTGTCGATTTCTACATGGACGGGCAGCGACGCGGGACGAGCACCCGCGGTGTGCGCCGCTGCGGCAATGTCGTCCAGTTGCGCCGGCTCCCACACCACGGCGGTCAAGTCGTGCTTCACAAGCTCCGCGCCCTGCCCTGGAACCACTCCGCCGATCACCATCACCCTCACGCCCGGACACAGCGCGCGGGCAGCGATGCCCTCTTCCAGACTGGTCACCGCGATCCACTTCACTCCCGCAACGGCCAGCGCCGGCGCACAAATCTGAAGCGAGTGTCCGTAGGCGTCAGACTTCAGAATCACCAGGAGTTCCGCATCCGCGGGGGTCAGCGTCTTGAGAAACCGAAAGTTCTCTTCAAGAGCGCGGGGGCGAATTTCAATCCAGCATGGGCGCGTTTGCATTGGTTTAAGACAAGTTTACGGCATCACGCGCTCACGGCTTTTGGGTATGATCGCGTCGCAACAGCGCAAGCGCGATTATGGTATCGCCATTCTCAGCAAGATCGTCAACCAGCCGCTGCTCCATCTCGTGCGGAACCTGCATCTCGCAGGCGAAGATCTGTTCGGCGCTTGCTCCAGCAAAACACAGCTCGCAGTGGCCCAGGCCACTTTCGCCGCCAGGCATCTCCGTACGAACCGGAGGACCAAACACCCGGCACGTCATTGGCCGCCATTCGTACACATCGCATCGGCCGGTGGCAGGATCGAGCGCCGGGCACGCCGCATCGTTGGCGTACTCTTCAAAGCGATCGCGCTCCTCATCGGATTCACCGAGCAGGCCAGTCTCTAAATCTCCGGGGAAATCTGCACCGTATTCTGCCAACCAGTCAACCGCACGGCGTTCGATCTCCGCCGCCTGCGCCGGGGCTTCACGCCGCAGCACATCCATGCCTTCGCTCAGCCGCAGCGCGTCAAGCTGGTTGATGGCGAACGCTCCGTAGCAGCACTGCGTGCATCCGGGGCGGCAAACCAGCCACTCGCCCGCGCGCCGCGCCGCATCCGCAAGCGCCGCGTCCATAATCTGCACCAGTTCGCCATCGCCAGCCGGCAGGGCCATGTCCATCAGCATACCGAACCCGCTATCTCAAAGTACGTCTGCAGGCGCGACACGCCCCTGAGGCGCTATAGTCTTCCGTGAGAGAGGTCTCATGAGTTCAATTCACCCGCTTCTTCCCCTCGTCCTGTTGTCCGTTGCCGTTTCCCCCAGCCTGGCCCAACACGCCAAATTGCTAGTCGCTCAAAAGGGCGATCGTAGCTTGGCCATCGTCGATCCCGTAGCCGGCTCCGTCATTGCCTCCGTCGCAGAAGACGGCGTTACCGGGCACGAAGTGGCCGGCTCGCCCGATGGCCGCTTCGCAGTTGTCCCCGTATACGGAAACTCCGGCGTGGGCAGCCCCGGCACCGACGGCAAAAACATCGTCGTCATCGATCTCGACTCCCGCAAAATCGCAAACAACATCGAATTCGACCACGGCGTGCGCCCGCACTGCCCGGTATTCGGGCCCAAAGACGGAATGCTTTACGTCACCACCGAGCTCGATCACTCCATCACGATCATCGATCCGAAAACCTGGAAAATCGTTGGATCCATCCCCACCGGACAGCCCGAAAGCCATATGCTGACCATTTCCCACGATGGCTCGCGCGGTTACACGGCAAACGTCGGTCCCGGCACGGTATCGGTGCTTGACATCAAGGGCCGCAAGACGCTCGCCATCATTCCCATCTCCGGCAACACGCAACGCATTGCAATATCGAATGATGACCGCTGGGTGTTCACCGCCGACCAGACCAAGCCGCAAATGGCCGTAATCGACACGGCGACCAATAAAATTCACACCTGGGTTCCCTTAAGCGGATTCGGTTACGGCGCCGCGCTCACCAAGGACGGCCATTACCTGCTCATGCCGATCCCCGCCAAAAACCTGGTCGATGTCGTCGATCTGGCAACCATGAAAGTCGTGCGCAGCGTCACCGTGGGCGCCGACCCGCAGGAAGTGCTAACCGCTCCCGATGGCAAGTCAGCATACGTCTCCTGCATCCGCGGCAACCAGGTAGCCGAAATCGACCTGGCCACATGGAAAGTGCGGCGCTTCATCGCCACCGGCAAAGGCTCTGACGGACTAGGCTGGGCCGGCGGACACTAGCGCCACAATAACCGCAATACGCCACCAGCCATTGTTCCAAAAGGGGGCTCAGCCTACCAGAGCCCCGCAATCAGCAGGACGGAAAAAACCGACGAAAGCGCCAATGCCCGTTGACCCACGCTCGTGAGCGGCCGCTGCAAGTCGTTCGCGTCGCGCTGCCCATGCAAGTCGTAGGCATAACCAATCACCGCCACCAGCAACGCCACGGCTATAAAGCTGTGGCGAAGCACCCCGGCAGTTGCGGCAGCCGCAGCCAGTACAACCACCGCCAGTTGCGCCTTGCGCCGAAACTCCTGCGTAGCCTTGGCAGCATTGCGCAGAGCAATGCGCGCATCTAGCCGCGCATGAACCACCAGAATTCCCGCCGCCGCCTGCAAAGCCAAAAACAACCACAACCACCAGCACCACGTCTGAATCGCTCCCGTTGCTGAAAGCGACGTTGCCAGCGAGCTGGCAGTAAGAGCAACCGCGCTCGCAATCTGGAACAATGTTGATCGCTGGCGATTCTTCACGTTCACCACCACTGCCAGCACCGAAAACGTACCCACCCCAAGCCCAAGGGCCAGCGTCGCCTTGAACGGCCATGTGAAGAGCAGCACGAGACCGCTCATAGCCAGCACCAACGTCCAACCCGCAAGCCAGCGCGCCGCCGGCGGCGTTTCCGCATGGGGCGTCTTCCACACCAATCTCTGCCGCGCCAGAATCACCATCGGGTCTTTTGCAGCTAGCGCAGCAAACGCGGCGGCAAACGCGGCTAATTCCGTCCAGTTCCACGTGCGCGCCAGGATCGCGGCACACACCATCGGCGTAAACAACATCGCCGTGGCCCCATGCTCGCGGGGAAGAAAAAGTACGCTTCTTTGCTGCTCGTTCACTCGTTTCGCTGGCTCTGCCACTTGTACTCGTTTTTGCGGCTCTATTGCTTTGAGAAAAGCTGCTGAAACCGACATCTTGATTCTCCACTAGAACCGATCCGATAACCAATCTCACCTGCAACCTTCGCATGGGCTCCCTGCGTGTGCTGTGACTTAAGTCCTAGGTCTGCGCTTTTTCCGCCTATATGTTGGGGCTAAGAAGGACGCTATGTTCACCTCAACCGCAGCTCCCCACCAGGCCATGGAAAGCGCAGCCGAACCCGCCACGTCAAAGAAAAGGCTGATGCGCCGCCTCTCCCCCGACCGCTCGCAGCAAACCCGCCGCACGGTCCAGATCGCCTTTCTTTTGCTCAACGTGATTCTCGGCATCCAGTTCTTGCTGTGGGTCCGCTACTTTGAGAGCCACGGCGCCACAGCGTATGTCAACCGCCCCGCCGGCGTCGACGGCTGGCTGCCCATCGCCGGCCTCATCAACCTGCGGTTTCTTCTGGCTACGCGCCATATTCCGGAAATCCACCCCGCAGCGCTCGTTCTGTTGGGCGTGTTCCTGGCAGCCAGCTTGCTGCTGAAAAAAGCCTTCTGTTCCTGGCTCTGCCCCGTCGGCACCGCCTCCGAATATTTGTGGAAGCTCGGCCGCAAAGTCTTTCATCGCAATCTCAACTTGCCCCGCTGGCTCGACGTCACGTTGCGCAGTTTGAAGTACCTTCTGCTTGCATTCTTTCTCTTCATCGTCTTCACCATGCCGGTGGACGGGCTCATCGGATTTCTCATGTCGCCGTTCGGCATCGTTGCCGACGTCAAAATGCTGAACTTCTTCCGCTACATCGGCACGGTCGGGCTCGCCGTCATCATGCTGCTGGTGGCCCTCTCCGTCGTCGTCCAGAACTTCTGGTGTCGGTATCTCTGTCCCTACGGCGCGCTCATGGGCATTGTGTCCGCACTCAGCCCCGTAAAAATCCGCCGCGACACTGAAGCCTGCATCGACTGCGGCAAATGCAGCAAGGCCTGTCCATCGCATCTGCCAGTCGACCAGCTCGTGCAAATACGTTCAGTCGAGTGCACCGCATGCATGGAGTGCGTAGCCGTCTGCCCGGCAGAGAACGCGCTGCAGTTTTCGTTGGCGCCAAAGAAAACATCCAGCACTGCAGCTCCCGCGCACGACTCCATTGCTGCGCGCTGGAAGAACCGCGCGCTCAAGCCATGGACAGTAGCCGCAATGCTCGCATTGCTCTTCTTCGGGTTCATCGGGGCGGCCCGCGTTACCGGCCACTGGCAGACAAACCTCTCGCGCGAAATCTACATGGAGCTGGTCCCCAACGCACAGAACTTCGAGCATTGATCCGTTAGGGACATCACAAACCTGACTGCCACGCAGCAATGCCTCGGTCAACTCGTATCCCCGCGACCTCGCCACTTCGTCAACTTGTCAACTTGTAACCTGCTTTTCCGAGTGACTAAAGTCGCTGTGCCGTTCCCGCAGTCTTCCTAAAGTGATTACAGGAGTTGACCATGACCAACATTGCAAAAACCGTTCGTGAGATCGCACTTGAGCAGCCCACTTCCATTCGCGTTTTTGAACGGCTCGGCATTGACTATTGCTGCGGCGGCCGCAAGCCGCTTACCGATGCATGCAACGAGCGCAACCTTGAAGTTTCCAGCGTTGTAGCGGCACTTGAGTCCGCAGCAAATTCTGCCGCGCCCGCCGGAACCGATTGGGCGCAGACCTCGCTGCGTCAGTTGATCGCGCACATCGTCACCACGCATCACGAGTACGTAAAGAACGAACTGCCGCGCCTCGCCATGCTGGCTGAAAAAGTAGTCAACCGCCACGGCGACACGCAGGCCCATTTGCCCGCGCTGAAGAAGGTGCTGGCACAGCTCGAAGAAGAATTGATTCATCATCTCGGCAAGGAAGAGCACATCCTGTTCCCCTACATCACCAAGCTTGAAGAAGCACAGGCCACAGGCAGCGCGATTCCTCACGGTTGTTTCGGGACCGTATCTCATCCCATCGCCATGATGATCCGCGAGCACGAAGACGCTGGCGGATTGCTCGCTCAGATTGAGCAACTCACCGGCAACTTCACCACGCCGGTAGGCGCGTGCCCAACTTATCTGGCGTTCTATGCAGGATTGAAAGAGTTCGAGCAGGATCTTCACCAGCACATTCACCTTGAGAACAACATCCTGTTCCCACGTGCTATTGAGCTTGAAAACGCAATGCAACCCGTGGAGCAGCTCTAATAAGGGAAATATGAAAGATCGTTGTGTTTTGTAACAGGACACGGCTTCAAGTGAGAATAAAACCTTGCGAGAGATGTTTTGAAAGGGAACGGCTTCAGCCATGCCACACTTTCCTCAAAACGCGAGGGAGTTTTCCAAGCTGCTAAAAACTCAGTGAGGGCAGTTGTTGCGAAGGGTATGGGCTTCAGCCCGTACATAAACTCCTGCAAAATCGACAGGGCTTTAGCCCCGGAGGGAATGCAATTTTGGAATTCCAACTCACATTGGAGTTTTTCCGCAGACTCTCAAGTCACTGAGTTCGTGCTCGGCCAACAAATCACGCTAACCCGATTCGCCACCACTCAACTCAACGGCCGGTCCCAGCTCTCAAGCACCCGCTTGAACTCGAGCATAAACTTGCCGGAGTCCGCGCCATCAATCAGCCGATGATCGAAGCCCAGGCAGTAGTACTGGGTTGAGCGAATCGCAATCGTGTCGTTTCCTTCAGCATCCGTCAGCACGGCGGGCTCTTTGCGCAATCCGCCAATCGCCAGAATTGCCGACTCAGGCTGGTTGATGATCGGTGTGCCGAACTCGCCGCCGAATGCGCCGGAGTTGGTCAGCGTGAAAGTTGATCCCGAAGTCTCTTCCGGCATCAGCTTCTTGCTGCGCGCCCGCGTGGCCAGGTCGGCGATCTTGCGAGCGATGTCGCTGAAGCTCAGTTGCTCGGTATAGCGAATCACCGGAACAATCAAGCCCCAATCAAGCGCTACCGCAATTCCAAGATGAATGTTCTGGTGATAGCGAATCGATCCATCTTCAAGCGACGCATTCAGTATCGGAAACCGGCGCAGCGCTTCAACTGCGGCCGCTGCGATAAACGGCATATAAGTGAGCTTGAAGCCATGCTTTTGCTCAAACGCATTGCGCTCGCGATCGCGGCGGCGCACAACGCGCGTCATGTCCACTTTGTAAACCGTGTGTGCATGTGGGCTGATTTGTAAGCTCTCAACCATGCGTTGCCCAATAATGGTGCGCATCTTGCTCATCGGCACCAGGTCGCCTGTGAGCGGCAGAGGTGGCGGCTGTGTTGCCGCAGTACCCTTCTGCGATGCCGCTGGACCTGAACCACTCGGCCCATACTTCGACAGAAACCCCAGAACATCCTGCTTGGTAACGCGGCCGGCTGAACCGCTGCCCGCAATCTGGCCGAGGTCGAGATTGTTCTCCTTCGCAATGCGGCGCACCAGCGGCGACGAGCGAATAGGCTCACCAGACTTGCTGTGAGCCGGCGGGTGCGACATTGGCGCACTTGGCGCGGCCGCCTGGGCCTGCGGTGCTGTCGAAGCAGCTTGTGCGTTCGCCGATCCTGCGGGTGAGCCGCCGATCGTGGCGACAACCGTATTGATCGTGACGGTGGCGCCTTCCTGCACCTTGATCTCTGTAAGAACACCGGCGACAGGAGCGGGAATCTCCGCATCCACCTTGTCTGTCGAGATCTCGAACAGCGGTTCATCCTTTTCGACCCGGTCACCGACTTTCTTGAGCCACTTGGTGATGGCGCCCTCGAAGATGGACTCGCCCATCTGAGGCATTACAACATCAGTGCCGACCAGGGTTGGTTCCGCGGGTGCACCCGGTGGCTCCGAGGCTGTCGCACCGCCGATGACCGCCACCACCGTGTTGACGCCAACCGTAGCGCCCTCGGGAATCTTGATCTCGCTGAGAACTCCCGCGGCGGGAGACGGAATCTCGGCGTCCACCTTGTCGGTGGAAATTTCGAACAGAGGCTCGTCCTTCTCGACGCGGTCGCCTGCCTTCTTAAGCCATTTGGTAATGGTGCCCTCAACGATCGACTCGCCCATCTGGGGCATGATTACGTCGGTTGGCATGGGTGTCTTCTCCGCGTTCGGGTCTGCATCCGTTTCCGGGTTGAAAATGCAGCCTGTTCCTGCCGGATTATAAATCGCGGCACGGTCGTGGGTTGGTTTCGGGACGTATGCACCTGTGCCACAAGCCAGGGGTGCCCCATCCTTCGCGTCTTTTGCGAAGGGTGGGATAGCAAGCCTCTCACCTCGCCTCAAACTGAAAGCTGACCGCTGAGAGCTAAAAGCTGCTTTTCAAGCCCGAACCGGCCGGTCCTTCACACCCAGCAGCCGTTCAACCTCGGCCGGTGTCTGCAGCGGCGTGTCTTCCGCCGGAAATGCAGGTTCCGCACTGGCCTGCGCCCGTAGCGCGTCGAGGCTCTCAACCGCCAGCACCTGCTCTCTGAGCACCAACCCAAACTGCCGCGTGACCTGCTCAGCTGCGGCCTCAAGCGAAGGCACTTCCTCTTTCCGCGTTCCTATCTCAATCTGCAGGCTCGTCACAGGTCGATCGGTAATGCCGCAGGGATTGATCAGCAAGAAGTCGCGAAGATCTGTCGTGATGTTGAACGCAAACCCATGCGAAGTAATACCGCGCGACACGTGAATGCCAATTGCGCCGATCTTGCGGCCGGCTGCCACCTGCGGTAGATCTTCGCCTGATTCTTGTGCAGCATCCAGCCCACACCACACGCCCGTGAGTCCGCCGATGCGCCCGGCCGTAACTCTATACACTCCGCAGAGCCGAATCAGCGCTTCTTCCATCAGGCGCACGAAATCGACCGGGCCAAGCCGGCCGCCTTTCGGATTGCGCAAGCTGCGCAAATCAAAAATCGGATAGCCGATAAGCTGCCCCGGACCGTGATACGTAACGTCGCCGCCGCGATTGATCTCGTGGAGCGTAACGCCGCGCGCGGCAAGCATTTCATCCGTAGCGAGGACATTGGCGCGATTGGCGTTCCGCCCCAGCGTCAGAACCGGAGGATGCTCCAGCAGCAGCAGAACGTTGTCCACGCGGCCCTGCACCCGCAACTCGACCAGCTCAGCTTGCAGCCGAAGTGCCTCATCATAGGGAACGCGGCCAAGATAGAGGTAACGAATCATACGCCTGCCTCAATTCTACCGAGCCGGGCACAGATTGATCTCAATGTCTCCGTCTCGATGGGTGCACCATGTCCCGATTTTGGGGGTCAGTCCATGCACGAACCCTTACGCCGCCACGAACAAGCTGGGGGCTGACTGCTGATAGCTGCCCTTCTATTTCGAGGGCTCGACCAGCGCCGCATCCACGAGCGCGTGGGCGCGATACACTAAGGTCTGGCAGGAGGACCGGGCGGTCGCTGCCGGCGCTTCGAGCAATCGAGCTCCGGGGGAGGAAAGTCCGAACTCCGCAGGGCAGTGTGCCGGATAACGTCCGGGACGCGGGCTTCAAGGCCCGTGGACGGCCAGTGCCACAGAAAACATACCGCCGCTGCTATCCGCGTAAAGCGGGTATGCGGGACTTCCGATGGATTCGTCCAAAGGGCTGCCCCACGCAGTGGTAAGGGTGAAAAGGTGCGGTAAGAGCGCACCGCTCCGACCGTGAGGCCGGAGGCAGGGTAAACCCCACACGGAGCAAGACCAAATAGGGAGGGAAGCGGGAGCCGGGAGCCAGGCTTCAGCTGCGCATCGGCCCGATGCGGCAAGGCGGCTCTAGTTGTTGCCGAAACCTCCGGGTAGGTCGCTGATGAGCGTCCGCAGCAATGCGGCGCCTAGAGGAATGACCGCATTAGAACAGAATTCGGCTTACGAGTCCTTTTGCCGAATACCACGAGCCCCGGTAGGGAGATTCCCCGCCGGGGCTCACCATTTTGGGCTGAGCCAACCTACCCGCGCGGCCTCCCCGCCCGCTCCGCTAAGATCAAAACCATGCTGCGAGTAAAGCGTTTGGATGCATCCGCCCGCCTCCCCGTCGTCGCGCATCCGGGCGAAGACCTGGGTTACGACGTGTTCGCCCTCGAAACAACGGCCCTCGCCCCCCGAGCCACAGCAAAGGTGCGCACCGGCATAGCCGTTGAGGCCCGCGATCCCGCCACCGGAGCGCCGCTCGGCCTGCTGGTCCGCGACCGCTCTTCGATGGCCGCCCGCGGCGTCGCCACCACCGGCGGCGTCATCGACGCCGGCTACCGCGGCGAAATCCTCATCCTCATGACCAATCTCGGTGATTCAGCCCTCGAGCTCAAGGCCGGCGAAAAAATCGCCCAGATGGTGCCGGTCCACGTCCTGACCGGACCCGTCGAGGAAACAGAAACCCTCCAGGACTCTTCCCGCGCCGAAAAAGGCTTCGGAAGCTCCGGCCACTAAAACGCTCCTCGGACCATGAAACTCTGGGTGCTCCATGTATGACAGCGTCTACTCCTGTCAAGCGAGAAAATGCCGGGTGCCCCATCCTTTTCGCAGTCTCATCGCGAAAAGGGTGAGCTAGCAAACATCTGAACTCGCCAGGAACAAGCTGGGAGCTGAGAGCTAACAGCTAAAAGCTGCCTTTGGCGGAACACAACCCGCCGGCCCTGCGTATCCTAGAGAAGAAGCCAGAAGGGATTTTCGCGCCTAGACACCGAATCGGGCAGAGAAAGCAGATCGATGGAATTCACTGAGGCAGTCAAACTCGCGCTCCAGTCCCTTTGGGGTAACAAGCTGCGCACCATCCTGACGCTGCTCGGCGTCATCATCAGCGTGTCTTCAGTGATCATGGTCGTCACGCTCACCAACGGCGCCAAGGAATTCGTCACTTCGAAGGTGAACACTTACGGCGCTTCCGTCATTACCGTCAGCAAGATGCCGCAGACCTTCATGACCATTGAAGAGTATGTGGAATTTCAAAAGCGCAAAGACGTCACCTACGACGACTATCGCGCCATTCTCGACAAGTGCCGTGGTTGCGTCTCCGTTGGCGCGCAGCGGAGCAACACCGGCAAAGTCGTCCGTGGATCGAATTCCACCACCGACACTGAGATTCGCGGCTGGACATGGACCATGCCTCCCATCTCCAACCTGAATATAGAACTCGGCCGCGGATTCACCGAAGTCGAAGACTCGCATTCGACGCACGTAGCCATTGTCGGCTCCGACATCGTCGATAATGTGCTCGGCCCCGGCGATCCTCTCGGCAAGGAGATTCGCGTAGACGGCGCGCCCTACACCGTCATCGGCGTCGGCGAACGGCAGGGCAAAATGCTCGGCCGCAGCATGGATAACTGGGTGGCTGTTCCGCTTACCAGCTTCATGCAGGCATACGGCGCACACCGCACCCTCAGCATCATGGTTGACGCGGGCGGCGGCGGTGCCGTCCTCGATTCCGTTGCAGATGAGTTGCGCACCATCATGCGGATTCAGCGCCACCTTGCGCCCGGTGTCAAAGACGCCTTCTCTATCGACTCCAGTGCCACATTCCAGAATCTGCTTGCGACCGTGCTCAACAACTTCGGCGCAGTCGTCGCCGCCATCGCAGCCGTCTCCCTCGTCGTCGGCGGCATCGTCATCATGAACATCATGCTCGTCAGCGTTACTGAGCGAACGCGCGAGATTGGCGTGCGCAAGGCCCTCGGAGCAAAGCGGCGCGACATCCTGCTTCAGTTCCTCATAGAATCCGCATTCATTGCGGCTATTGGCGGCGTCATCGGCATCATCCTGGGCATTGCCGCAGCCAAAATAGTCACCCTGGTCATTGCCTTTCCTTCGGTTGTGGCAATCTGGTCCATCCTTGTGGCTTTGTTTGCCTCAACATCCGTGGGACTGTTCTTTGGAATCTATCCCGCGCATAAAGCCAGCGCCCTCGATCCAATCACGGCGCTGCGGGCGGAGCTGTAAATCATGCGGCTTTCTGACACACAGGAATCGATACAGCTTGCGCTCGATACGCTGCGCAAAAACAAATTGCGCTCGGGGCTCACCATTCTCGGCATCTCCATCGGCATCGCCACCGTCATTCTCATCTCGTCAGCCATCAACGGCCTCAATAGCAACATCAACGATTTCGTAAGCTCCCTCGGTACAAACGGACTGTGGGTCTTTCATTACGAGCCCTTCGGCCACCGCCCAACCACCGAGGAGCAGAATCGCAAAAGGCTCACCTATGAAGATGGCGTGTCGCTGCGCAGCCTGCCGCACGTCGTCGCCGTCGATCCCGAGCTGACCTACCAGAATTTTCAAACTGGACTGGGCAGCGTCTCCATTAAACACGGCACCCACCAGGTTCAGAATTCCATTCTGAATGGAGCCACGACAGCGGTCACCGAGGTCACCGACGTAAACCTGATTGAAGGCCGCATGTGGACTGAGAACGAGGAAATTCGCCGTGCCAATGTGGCCATCCTCGGCCACGATTCTGCTGAAGATCTCTTTCCGGGCGAGTCGCCGCTCGACAAGGATATTGAATGCGGCGGCGATGTGTTCACCGTGATCGGCGTGCTCGACAAGCAGAAGCAGCCTTTCGGCAGCGGCCGCAATACGCAGGACAACTCCGCATACTTCCCACTTGAAACCTTCCGCAAGATCCATCCTGAGATCCTGGACTATTGGATCGTGGTCAAGTACGACGACCCAGCCAACAAGGCGCTGGTCACTGAGGAAGTCCGCGAGCGCCTGCGCATACGCCGGAAACTCACCGTGCAGCAGGACGACAATTTCGCGATCTTCAGCCCCGATTCGCTCACTCGCCTCTGGAACCAGCTCACCGGCGGACTTTTCCTTTTCATGGTTGCCGTTTCTTCCGTGGGCCTCATCGTCGGCGGCGTCGGGGTTATGAACATCATGCTGGTCAGCGTGACCGAGCGGACCAGGGAGATCGGCGTGCGCAAGGCGGTAGGCGCCACCAGGAAAAACATCCTCCTTCAGTTCACGCTTGAGGCCGTCACCCTTTGCATGGTCGGCGGATTGCTCGGCATTCTCGCAGGATCGCTGTTCACTCTCATCCTGCACTTCGCTGTCTCGTTCCTGCACGCGTCCCTTTCCTTCACCTGGGTGACCATTGCATTCGTTGTCGCGTGCGTCATCGGCCTGGTCTTCGGCATTTATCCCGCATGGAAGGCGGCGAACCTCGACCCAATCGAAGCGCTGCGTTACGAGTAGCATTTTTTAGAGTTGTACCCGTTTTTTGGCTCTTCGTGTGTGGATTTATGCGCACTCCAGCAACGGGTCAAAACCACCAAAAGAGATAAGCTGGCCATGCCTCATGGATTTGCGTTGGCTGTAGAGATCGTCACTACGGTGCTGGCCGTGGCAGGGATGGCGTACTTTCTGGCGTCGATGATTGCGGCTCGAATCTATCTTCGCAGCAGGCGCGTTCCGCTTCCCAACTTCGCTCCCGGAGTCACGGTACTCAAATCCCTCAAGGGTCTCGACCCCGGCATGCTCGATGCGTTTCGCAGCCACTGCCGGCAGGACTATGCAGGCGAGTTCGAACTTCTCTTCGGCGTTTCGTCGTTCGACGATCCTGCCGTGGCTGCCGTGGAGCGGCTCAAAACCGAGTTCCCGCACGTGGCCATAAGCCTTATTGAATGTCCTGAGCGCCTGGGCGCAAACGGAAAAGTAAGCACGCTGTTTCAGCTCGCAATTCACGCGCGTTATGATTTTCTGCTCATCAACGATTCCGATATCACGGTCTCGCCGAAATATCTTGAGCGCGTGATGGCCTGTTTCGCTCAGCGGAATTCGCAACCGGCAACGCAGAGCGCACGTGTTGGAATGGTGACGGCACTCTATCGCGGCCGCGCCCACCACACCTTCGGTTCGCGGCTTGAGGCGCTCGGAATTGCTACCGACTTCATGCCCAGCGTACTGCTTTCAAGAATGATTGAGGGCAGCCTGAAGTACGGACTGGGCTCGACGCTTGCGGTGCGCCGCGATGTACTGGAAGAAGCTGGTGGCCTGTTGGGGCTCCTCGATCAACTTGCCGACGATCACCAGATGGGTGTACGCGTGGTCAGGGCCGGGTACTCGATTGCACTCAGCCCTGAAGTTGTTGAGACAGCGATTCCCGCCTACAACTGGCGCGGCTTTATCGATCACCAGTTGCGCTGGGCGCGTACCGTTCGCGACGCCAGCCCCGGCGGCTACGTTGGCCTCATCTTTACGCATGGCCTGGCCTGGGCGTTTCTGAATCTCATCGCCAGCGGGTTCAGCCCGCTGAGCCTCTGGCTCTTTGCCATGAGCTTCTTCCTGCGACTTACGCAAGCCATGACCGTAGGCGCCGAAGTCCTCGGCGATCGCCAGGTGCTTCCCAGCCTGTGGCTATTGCCGCTCCGCGACGTGGTGCAGATGAGCATATGGATAGCAGGCTTCGCCGGCAACACAATAGTCTGGCGAGGCGAAGAATTCCAATTGCGAAACGGCAAGCTATTCCGAAAAACAGTCCGTTAATAACTATCGAGTCGTGTCATCCTGAACGGAGCGGCCTGGGGTCCCGCGAACGAAGTTCGTGGGGTAAGCGTAGTGAAGGATCTGCTTTTGCTGGGTGGTCCAGGTCCGGGGTCCCCATGGACAGGTCTTCGTCCATGGGTGGAGGTCTCGCTTCTGAGACCTGGGATAGCAACGACCCCAGTCTACCGAGCCAACCCTGCACGACTCGAGGGTGCCCCATCCTTCTCGCAGCGCATTATCGCGAGAAGGGTGGGATAGCACGCCTCTCACCTCACCACAATCAAGCTAGCGGCTAGAAGCTAGCAGCTAAAAGCTGCCTTTCAGTCCGCCGCCACCCGCGTAACCTTCTCATCCCTCCGAATCTCTCGTGTATCGAAGGTCAGGCACTCGCCCAGTTCATTAAAGCTCTTATCCCAGCGCGCACGGTCCTCGCTCGACATTGCGCTGAGTGAGCCGTTGGAATTGCGCAGGATCTCGTACCAGACGTTCTGCGCCTGCCACAGATTCAATTCAAACGGCAGCTCACTGACCGTGCGCGCAAGGGCGAGGGCGCGATCCAGTATCTCGATCGATCCGGCCGACATCTGCAGCTCCACCATGGCGCGTTTCATGCGCTGATCCACGATGTATGAGAGCGTCGTAGTATCCAGCTGCACCTGGTCAGCCTTGGCCAGTGCCAGGTACGAGCGCACTTGCGCAGAATCGACCGGGTCGCTTTCGAGCACGCGACGCAATCCGGCATTGATCGCAAAGCCCGCGGCCAGTGCGAGTGCCGGAGGCTTCGGCAGACCCGATTGCGATAGAAAGTGCAGCAGGCTCGCATGATCCTGATAGATCGTCGTAAGCGAGTTTTCAATATCCCAAAGCGTCGAGTTCAGGATTAATTGCACAATCCGCCGTTGCTCGTCGCTGAACAGCGATGTGAGCGAGTAGTTCACGCTGCCGTAATGCTGATCGAGCAGGCGAATCACCTCGGGGAAATCCGCGCGCAGCACCTGGGCAATGACTTGTGCGGCGAATGCTTCGAACGCGGCTTTATCGCTTTCGTTGTACGACTTTACTGCCGCGGTAATGTTCTGGTCGCCAAAGTGAAGAACCGCGAATGAGAAGGATTGCTGATGCCCGGTAATCAGGCTCGCGATGTGAACGCGTCCAACCGCCAGCCGGCCGCGCCCTGAAGTCGCAATTTCATACGATATACGCCGCACATGGAAACAGAACAGGTCTGTCTCCTCAGCGAAAGAGGAAAATACGGAGCTGATGGCATAGTGAGCCGCCACCTGCTCAAGATTCACTTCCATCGCCGCGACGCACTTCTTATAAATCTTGGCGCCGTCGCCAGCACTCGGCACGTTGGAGTGGGCCTGCGCCAGGTGAGCAAGAAAAGCGGGCTCCAGCGACTCATCGTTAAAGAGCCACTTGGCCAACTGCAGAACCCGGGCAGCATAAGCAATCACCTGCACAGTCTCAATGCCCGAGATATCGTCGAAGAACCACCCGCAACTCGTATACATAAGCTGCGCATGCCTCTGCATCTCCATCAACTCGAGCGCGCGGACTCGCTCATCTGCTGAAAGCTCGCGTGTTGCGTGCTCCTTAAAGAACCTGTCAATGGAATCAGTGGAACGATCGAGCAGCACCGCAACGTACGCGTCTCGAGCTTTCCAGACATCGCGGAACAGCTTGTTGCCTTCGCGTTCCGTCAGAGGAACCAGTGCATCGCGCAGTTGATCGAGTGCTTCGCGTAGTGGAGTGCGCCAGAGCTGGTTCCATCCCGGTTTGCCGCCGTTGCAGCCACAGTTGGATCGCCAGCGCTCAATCCCGTGGGCACAGCTCCATGAAGTGTCCTCGACAATCTCGCACTCGTATGCGGGAGGAAACTTCGCAAGGTAATTGCCGTAGTTGGTGACTTCAGTAGTCACGTCTTCGTTGAGTAGACGCAGTGCAAAAGCCAACGCCATTTCGCCGTACTTGTGATGGTGGCCGTACGATTCGCCGTCTGTAGCGACGTGGACGAGTTGTGGACCTGCTCGATCAGTGAAGCTGGATTTGAGACGCGCGGCAATGCTTTCTCCGGAGTTCAGCAAGCCTTCAAACGCAATTCCGCGCGACACCGGGCCGTTATAGAAGAACACCACAATTGAAGCACCCGACTTGAACCGGACCAGGTACGGATGCGTGGTATCAACGGTATTTCCCGGTGTATCGACCCATTCGGCTTCCTTCTTGTCGGCTTCAACTTTAAGCGGTCGAATCCGTTTGCACTGGTGTGGCGCGAGTACCGTGAACTTGATACCGTTTTCGGCAAGTTGTTTCAAAGTTTCGCTATCAGCTGCGGTCTCAGCGAGCCACATTCCTTCAGGAAATGTTCCGAAAGTGCTCTTATGTACTGCGATGCCCCAGCGGATCTGGGTGATGCGATCGCGGCTGCTCGCGAGCGGCATGATCATGTGGTTGTAGACCTGCGCCATCGCGGAACTGTGGCCGTTATACCTTTTACGGCTGCGGCCTTCGCCATCGAGAACCATGCGGTACGTCCGCGGCGCGTTGTCTTTTAGCCAACTGAGCAGTGTGGGACCGAAGTTGAAGCTGATGTGCCCGTAGTTGTTAAGAATGTGCGTAATTTCGTTTTCGATGTTGACAATCCGGGCGGCGCCGTTGGGGGCGTAACACTCCGCGCACACACGTTCGTTCCAGTCGTGATATGGCGCTGCGGAGTCCTGGGTCTCTACTGTCTCCAGCCAGGGGTTCTCACGCGGCGGCTGGTAGAAGTGGCTGTGAATACAAATGAAGCGTTTGCTTGGCGGCATGCAGTTTCCCGTTGGGTCCCCGTTCGTAAATGGAGACGAACTGATTAGTTATTTTAGGCTGGACCGGCCAGCAGGTGCTGTATTTCGCGCCAGATCGCAGGCGCGCCACATGTACCAACTGGCCACGGAGCGGTAAGGCTTCCAACGCAAGCCGCGACGGAAAAGCACGTCCGGCTTCGGCAAATCTTTGGATGCCAACTGCCGGGATTTGGGTACTCGCTGGAATGTGAGCGCGTAGCCCTTGCGCACGCCATAGTCTGAGACGGGCAGAACGTCGGGGCGCCCGAGCCGGAAGATGAGAAGCATTTCCACGGTCCACGGCCCTATGCCGCGCACTTCGGTCAGTCGTTCGACGATATCGGCGTCAGGCATTTTTACGATCATGGAATGTGAAGGGACGGTGCCGTCGATCGTGCGGGCTGCGAGGTCTTTGAGTGCAAGGATCTTGTTACGGCTGACACCGGCCGCGCGAAGAATCTCATCAGGAGTCTCGAGCAGCAATTTGGGGCTCGGATCGCCGCCGAAGTGTTCGCGGACACGGCGATGGATGGTGGCTGCGGCCTTGCCGTGCAGCTGCTGGTAAAGAATCGATTCGAGCAGCGCTTCAAAGGGTGTAACGGACGAGTCGATTCGAAGTGTGAATGGTCCGGCACGATCGATGAGCTCACCCAGTTTCGGATCGGCGGATTTCAGGTGCTCGATGGCCTTTTTGGGGTCGAAAGGAAGCTTGCCGCTGCGGCCATTATTGATCATGCGGCGAGTTTATCGCACCAGGGAAGTACATTTGCCCAGTGCGCTCAGTACATGAAGGGGAAAGTCCTACGGAATCGAGTGAATGACCTCTATACTCAAAATGGTTATTGCCCAGGGTTAGAAGCCACCTTATCGTGCGAGGAGCCTTGAACTTGTTCCACTTCGAGGACAATCGAGAAATTGCGAAAAGGAATGCGGAGATTTCTTTTTTTCTTTTTGCATTCGCTGGAGTTGTGGGATTAATCAGCCTGCATGGCACTCTGCCATTCGGAGAAGGGTTTGAAATGTACGCGCTGGCCACTAATCTGGCCAAAAACGGTGCCTATGCGAATCCGTTTCTTGTTCTCCAAACTGGCCCTTCTGCAGTTAGCCCACCGCTCTATCCTTTGTTCCTGGCTATGATTATGAAACTCCTCCGCGTCCCTGCTTTTGTTTTGTTAGCGGCGGCATTGGGGAATGTTTTTGCGAACGCGATAACGGCAGCATTGCTGCCTCGGGTTTCATGGTTGTTCTACGGAAATGTCCGTCCAGGCATCGTGGCATCGCTCTTGTGGTTGATGTCGATGCAATTGATGCCAAGTTGGGAAGCAAGTTATGTGCTCGCCACACTTCTCTTTTTTTGCTTGTTTACGGCCGCAACTCCAAGAATCGGGAAAACGCTCCAATACGGCGCAACAGCTGGATTGTTGGCAGGTGTATTGCTGCTATTTAATCCGGTAACGTTGCTGATTTTCGCGTGTTGGACAATCTTTCTGTTGGTCGTCAAGAAAGAAGCTCTCAAGCCAACGGCCATCTACGTTTGCATTGCCTTAGCGGTCGCCGCCGCTCTGTTTTTTCCCTGGCCTCTTCGAAACTACAGGCAGCTCGGAGGGTTTGTAGCGCGGACAAGTCTGGGCCTTACGATTTACTCCGCTAACAATAGCTGTGCAAGAACGAGCCAGGTCGAAGAGCAACTAAGCGGCTGCTATGAGATTTATCACCCGAATTACAACCTGAGCGAAGCCAAAACGCTACGCGAAATGGGAGAGTTGAACTATGATCGCAAGCGCCTCGCCGATGCGAAAGGTTGGATTAGAACTCATCCGGAACAATTCCGTCGGCTAACTGTTGCTCGCATTCGCGAATTCTGGTTTCCGCGGCGAGTGGAGCACCCCTTCAAGGCTGCAGTGATCTGGCTTGCTACGATCCTTTCCATTCCGGGAATGGCATTAATGGTGCATCGGCGCGAGGGAGTTACACTCTTTATTCTTTCCGTTTTGCTGGTTTATCCGCTCATGTATTACGTCGTCTTCAGCGACGTGAGATTTCGCTACCCGATCCTTTGGCTGACTCTGTTGCCTGGTGGGTATTTTGTGCACTGGCTGGTGCAGAGGGCAGAAGCGAAGTTGCAGTGGAATCTTGAACTTGGCAAGGTATCAAAGCGTGGATTGGTGGTTTCCTTCTTAGAGCCTGTTTACGATCTTTGGTCCTGACCAGCCGTAGTCATCAAGGTAGATATATGCGTCTTCTCCTTTGGAACGGTAGATCTGAGAAATGGAGCCAAGAAAGCCGTATCCAAGCGATATCAGCCGGGAACAGTTCGAGTTGATCCGTCCCTTTCTGGAAGGCGTGCGCAAACGGACCAAGCCACGCACAGTGGATTTGTATGAGGTGTTCAACGCGGTGCTGTACCTGCTCAAGAGCGGCTGTCAGTGGCGTATGCTCCCGGAGAGGTTTCCCAACTGGGTCACGGTGTACTCGTATTTTGCCAAGTGGAGCGCAACCGATCAGGACGGAACGAGCGCTCTGGAGCGAGCCTTAAAAAAAATCCGTTGGCGAGGCCCGCGAGAAACTGGGGCGCAACGCCATGACCAGCTTTTTGATCGTTGATGCGCAAAGCGTGAAGAACACCGACAGCGCCGAGCAGAAGGGCTACGACGCGGGCAAAAAGGTCTCCGGTATCAAGCGGCATATTGCGGTGGACACGCAGGGAATGCCGCACGCTGTCGCCGTAACCACGGCCGAGGTGACGGACCGCAACGGCGCTGTGCAGGCCATCGAGCGGTGCAAGTCGAATCTGGAGTTGGTCCAGAGCGTGCTGGTCGACGGCGGCTACACGGGCCAACCGTTCGCAGACAGCGTCATGGAGCAACTGAAGGCCACGGTTCAAGTCGTCAAGCGCAACGAACTGCATACGTTTACCGTGCTGCCGAAACGCTGGATCGTAGAACGGTCTTTCGCATGGCTGGAAAAGTGCCGCAGGCTATGGAAGAACTGCGAACGAAAACTGAATACCAGCTTGCAGATGATCCACTTAGCCTTCCTCAGATTACTGCTCAGGAGATCGTAAACAGGTTCTGAGAAGGACCGGTCCCGCGCATGCAGGGCCATTTCCCAACAGAACTCCAAATGCGCCGTCCGCCTCTGTCTCCGCGAGTACCATTGAAGTCAGAGACGGAACAGGAGTAGAACGACCATGAAGATGCGGCCGGGTTCGCAGACAGGTTTTCTACTGTGCGGCAAAGAGTGGATCGACGGCGAAGCGATGGACGTGCGCTCGCCCTGGGATCAGGGACTGGTGGGGCGGGTGACGGTGGCTACCAGGGCGGACGCGCGCCAAGCCGTCAGCCACGCTGTCGCCAGCCTGCGCCGCACGCGTGCTCTTCCGCGCTGGAAGCGGCGCGAGATTCTCGAGGACGTGGCTGCCGCGCTCATCGAGCAGAAGGAGCGCTTCGCCCAATTGATCGTGGTCGAAGCGGGTAAACCGGTTCGGCAGGCTCGTACTGAGGTGGATCGCGCGGTGATCACATTTAAAACCGCGGCGGAAGAAGCCGCGCGCCTTGGCGGTGAAAGTCTTCCGCTGGATTTGACTGAAGGCAACGAAGGCCGCTGGGGACTGATTCAGCGCTTTCCCGTTGGTCCGGTTCTGGCGATTACTGCTTTCAACTTTCCTTTGAACCTGGTGGCTCACAAATTGGCGCCTGCATTGGCGGCGGGTTGTCCAGTGATTTTGAAGCCGGCGCCACAGACGCCATTTACGGCTCTCGCACTGGGCGAAGTGATTTTAAAAGCCGGCTGGCCTGAGGAAGCACTCGCCGTATTAACGCTGAGCAACGCCGATACCGCGTGGCTGGCTGAAAAAGAAGAACGCATCAAGCTGGTGAGCTTTACCGGATCGGCAAAGGTAGGCTGGGAACTGAAGGCTCATTCAGGACGCAAACGCGTGCTGTTGGAGCTCGGAGGGAACGCAGCGCTCATTGTTCACTCAGATTGGCCGGACCTGGAAGATGCGGCCGCACGGACGACGCATGGCGCGTTTGGATACGCGGGTCAGTCGTGCATAAGCGTTCAGCGTGTGTTTGTGCATCGTTCCGTGTTCCAGACGTTTCTGTGGAAGGTTGCCGAACACGTAAAGACGCTGGTCTCCGGCGATCCGGTGGACGAAGCCACCGATCTTGGTCCGCTGATTCGCCAGGGCGAAGCCGAACGCGTGGAAGCATGGGTGAAGGAGGCCGTTGAAGGCGGCGCCAAGCTGATCACCGGCGGAGAACGGAAGGGCTCCATGGTGGAGCCGACTATCCTGACCGGAACCAAGCCGGGCATGAAGGTGCGCGACGAAGAGGTATTTGGTCCTGTGGTGGTGATTGAGCCTTACGATGACTTTGAAGAGGCGCTCGCTGATGTGAACCGCTCCAAATACGGCCTGCAGGCTGGCTTGCTGACGCGTGACGCGGGCCGCATCCTTACCGCTTATCGCGAACTCGAAATCGGAGCGCTGATCGTGGGCGACACACCGAACTGGCGCCTCGATCCCATGCCGTACGGTGGAGTGAAGGAGTCGGGACTTGGCCGCGAGGGGATCCGTTTTGCGCTGGAAGAGATGACCGAACCACGCATGCTGGTGATGACGGGTATCGGATAACAGAGTGTGCGCGGAGAGGCCGACGAGCCTGCTCCGCGCAATTTGACACCGCTAAGTGCGGCTTTGCTTGCGGATGTTGACGATTTCATCCGCGGGAATGTGAAGGAATTCCAGAAACTCCTGGTGTTCCGCGGGTGCCGAGCGCTCGAATTCAGCGTGCCAGCGATGCATCTGCTCGTCTGTCAATCCGCACGCCTTCATGATGGAAACCCATTTCTCTTTGGAGATCATTTTTGCCTTTCCGAGAGCCTTGCTCTGCAATAGCTTGAGGATCGCCCGCTGGTGACTGCGCAGAGTTGCAATCTCTGCGTCGAGTTCCAGCAGGCGCCTCCTCAACACACCTGAAGCTTTGCCCCCGGTGTGCTTTGTGTTGGCGCTCTGAATCGCGCGAATGTCATCGATGGTCAGGCCTGCGTCGCGATAAGAGCGGATTTCAAGCAAACGCTGCACGTCTGCCTCGTCGTAATACCGATAGTTGCTGCCACTGCGCTGTGGCGGCGGTATCAGGCGAATCGATTCGTAGTAAAGCAGGGTGGTGCGGCTCACACCGCACCGCCGGGCGAGTTTGGTCACCGTAAGCATCGTCCACTTTTACTGTGAACCCTCGAGTTATAGACAGGTCAATAGATCTCAGAAGAAATCTTACTGTACCTTGCTCCGAGGGTTGTTTCTTTCACAGCACGGGACAACAGCCCGGTTGAAGGAAGGAGATGAATCGCCGTAGCGTGATGCTCCAGCTGGCGCACGGATGTGCTGTCCGCAAGCAAACGGCGACAGGAGGGATAAACGCCAGGAAAAGGAAAATGCGGAATAGGTTCGAGCCTTTACTTGCTCTTGGCCTTCTGAGCTGCCCAGCGCCTGCGTTGGGCGTCGGCAATACGCTTACGCGCCTCGGGACTCAGCACGTGTTTCTTCCTGGTTCCGGTCGAACTCTTTCCATTCCCTTCAGGCAAATGAACGGCATCGCCGCCGCTATTGGCTAACAGTGATCGCACCTGGGTCAAGCGTGCGATTTCAGCATCAATTTGAGAGAGGATGGACTCGATAGCCATAAGTCACAAATGATTCGGGTTCACCTTTACTAAGGTTGAGGAATGTACACGCGAACCTGTTACTCCGATCGCATGTGCGCTTCTAGTTGGAGAAGTTCCAGGTATCGGGTCTGAAAATGGATATAAACCCGTATTCAGGCTCAATTGCCCGTAAGACTTTGAGTAGTGAGATGAATAAGTGTGGCACTTGCGTTGTCTGCTGCGCCTCTTATTCCGCGCACGAAGTTACCAGAAGTACAACCAGCTGCACTTCAGGCAGGTCCGTGTTTGCGAACGACAAATGAGTGGCGGCGCCATATACAGGCTGCGGAAAAACCCGTCCATTGCCATGTTTTGTAACAGGGCACGAGTTTACTCGTGCCGTAAAGGGCGTGTAATGCTAGCCGGCTTTAGCCGCTGCAATGCTAGCCCGCGCAATAATCCATTCCATTCGGTATTTTTCCGCAACCTCATATAGGCCTCTCTTATCCTGCCCACGCAGATAGAAGTTACATGCCGAGATATTGGACGTGGACGTATGTTCCCAGACGCGTGTTATAGGCCAGATACCATCCCAGGTGATCCGGATCAGAATAGATCGCGATATCGTCGGAGTCCCATAGCCAGCCGTCGCAAAAGGCCAGGTCGGCAGGTGCAACGCTCCAATACCAGCCCTGAATCCTGAACCGATCAGGACCACCCCCATCCAAACGCCAAACGTGGCGTGGTCCGAGTCCGCCGGCGAACCTACCATGCTCGAAAGGTCGATCGAGGTGATAGCGTGGATCGTCGCGGCCAGTGTCATGCCCAACCCAGTTTTTTCCATCTACGTGGGGAAGGTCGGGGTGTCCGGGCTTGTCACTGTAATTTCGGCCCGGCTCGTAAGTGTGCGGCATCCCGCGAGTAGGCGCCGGACCTTGCGAGGGAGGCGGTTGATGTGCACCGCCGGCCGGATGGCTTCCACCACCGCCACGTTGTTGCGCAAATGCGGAACCAGCACAGACCAGAGAAATTGCCAACGCCAGGTGAACTGTTTTCATCGATGACCTCCCCTGTCCGGAAGAAGCGATCTTTCTTCAACCGGAAGGACATCAGCTACGTCGCTTTATGCGACACCGTGCCTGACTAAGAGTTTCGATGCGGGAATGCCGGCGCGCACGATGGCGCGCCGGCGAATGATGTAAATTGTGATGCTGCATTACTTTGCTACGGCTTCTGGCGCGCGCTTCCAGGCGTAAAGCGGGAACTGGTTTGCAAGCTCTGCCACTTCGCCGCGAATACGGTCAAGGGCGGCATCGTCATTACGCTGTTCCAGCGCTTTGGCAAACCAGGCCGCAATGGTGCGCATTTCCGCCTCTTTCATACCGCGCGTTGTAAGTGCTGGCGTGCCGATTCGGATGCCCGAAGGTTTCAACGGCGGATTGATATCCCACGGAATCGAGTTCTTGTTGACCGTGATGCCGGCCTTGCCGAGCGCGAGTTCAGCTTCAGACCCCAGAATGCCTTTCTGGAAAACATCGACGAGGACGAGGTGATTGTCGGTTCCACCGGAGACGAGGCGGAAACCGGCCTGCTGCAAGCCTTCAGCCAGCGCCTTGGCGTTGGCGACGATCTGCGCGGCGTACGCCTTGAACTCAGGCCGAAGCACCTCAGCAAACGCCACGGCCTTGGCGGCGACAATGTGCATGAGCGGACCGCCCTGCTGACCGGGGAAAACGGCCTTGTCGACAGCCTGGGCCAGGTCCTGATTGCAGATGATCAGGCCGGCGCGCGGTCCACGCAGCGTTTTGTGGGTGGTAGTGGTGGTGATGTGCGCATGCGGCACGGGCGAAGGATGCGTATCGCCCGCTACCAGGCCCGCGATGTGCGCCATGTCGAAGATGTAGTATGCACCTACCTTGTCGGCGATCTGGCGCATGCGGGCAAAATCCCAAAGCCGCGGATAAGCGCTGGCGCCGCCGATAATGACCTTCGGCTTCTCCTGGATCGCGGTGGCTTCCAGCTCGTCGTAGTCGATAGTTTCGGTGTCGCGGCGCACGTGGTAGAAGGTTGTCCGATAGAGCTTGCCGCTGAAACTGAGCCGGTGGCCGTGCGTCAGGTGGCCACCATGCGAGAGGTCGAGACCAAGAATCGTGTCGCCAGGCTGAAGAACCGCCGCGAATGCCGACGCGTTCGCCTGCGAGCCGGAGTGCGGCTGCACATTCACATGGTCGCCGCCAAAGATTTGCTTGGCGCGATCGCGGGCCAGGTTCTCGACGATGTCGGCGTACTCGCAACCGCCATAGTAACGGCGACCGGGATAGCCTTCCGCGTATTTGTTGGTAAACACCGAGCCGGCGGCTTCAAGCACTGCCTCGGACACAAAGTTCTCACTGGCGATCATCTCCAGACCCTCGTGCTGGCGGAGAGTTTCGTGTTCAAGTGCGGCGGCTACGTCGGGGTCGGCCTGGGCAAGGGTCAGCGACATACGGTCAGTCATACGAGAATTCTAAGACATTTTTCCTGAGGATATTTCCCTTCTTGCCGGGGTCCGATGCTAATTACCTGAGCCCAAAGCGAATTGTGGCATCGATCTCTAAGGCATCTAAGGCGCACCGAATAAATCTACGCGAATCGTTGCGGTGATTGCGATTTCATGATTGCATGAGTGGAGAAAGAATGGAGGATTATGAAACGGCAGCCAATAAATCCAGAAATCACTGATCGGGATATTGTGGCGATTAGAACTGTGCTCCGATTCATTGGTAAAAATCCGACTGAATACGACATTGGAAAAGAGTGGCTTCACGCTGTTCAAGAGCTAAATCGCCAGCGACGAGCTGGCTAATTTTGGGCTTGGTAGGCCTGCATCTGGACCGGCCATCTTTGCAGACGACGGGGACGCACGACCGATCACAAATAGATTTTGGGCGATGGTTTGCCGTCAATCTGCTGTGAATCCAAAAGGCAAGTAACTGGCCGACTTCAGGATCTTCCCCGGTGGGAGCAGGGCGAATCGCTAGGGTCCCAATGCCACTCTTGCGGATGTTGCGCTCTATTCGGCGAATATGTTTTGGGATTAGATAATCAGATGAAAGGAAAAATCGTGATCTACAAGCCAGACATTATGTTCAGCGAAACGCTGCATCAATTGCGCCATTGCTATGAAAATATGAGATTTCCACTGCATACGGTGTGCTCACCCGCCGGAGTGGAAGAAGAGAGCCTACGCCGAGCACAGCTTATCCAGCTATGCGGGAAGATCGCCGCCGAATACGGTCACGAATTGGAAAGCTGGAGCGTTCTCAAATCCGGCTGAAATTTCCTCCCAAATCCTCGCATTCTGATTTAACTGTGATCGCCATAGCAGGAGCTTCGATCCACACCAGAGTTAGCTGAATATTTGCCGTGCCTATCTGGAAACGGAATCGCACCTGAAGGTATCCTATAAGTGGAGGTTGTTCGAGGTGTCTCTTCCCATTGGATGGTCCGCTGTCGCCGCTGTCGCGGGCCTGACCGGAGTGCTGATCTGGCGGGTGCGCGAGGGGCGTACAGCCGTCACGATGAAGAAGATAGTTATGCCGCCTGTGGGCATGGCAACGGGGTTCTCGATGTTCCTTGTGCCGGCGTTTCGCGTGCCTTTATTGTGGGCCCTGGTGGCATTTCTGGCGGGCGCAATTCTGCTGGCATATCCGTTACTGGCAACCTCGCGGTTGCAGCGCGAAGGCGATGCCATCATGATGAAGCGCTCCGGCGCGTTCTTTGCTGTGGTGGTAGTACTTGCAATCATTCGTTATGCGGCGCGCGGGTATTTGGACAACGTCATGTCGGTAGACCAAACTGCCGCACTGTTCTTCGTGCTTGCCTTCGGTATGATTCTGCGTTGGCGCATGAGCATGCTGATGGAATTTCGTGCTTTAACTGCCTGCACAGCGGAGTAACCATGCAAATAGGAAAATGGGCGGCCATCGTCCTGGCGGCCTGCTGGCTATTGCCTGCTCTGAGTCAGACTCCCGCATCCGGCACTGGCGCTGTCGACGCCAGTATGCTGGTCAAAGCAAACTCAGGGGACATCGCTGCACAGGTTGCGATTGGCGACTGCTACGCCGACGGCAAGGGGGTGGCGCGCGACTACAAGCAGGCTGCCGAGTGGTACCTGAAAGCAGCGGACAAGGGCGACGTAGCCGCGGAGTTGCACCTGGCCGCGCTTTACCGCGATGGCAGCAAGAACTTTCCGCGCGACATGACACAAGCCGCCGAGTGGTACCGAAAGGCGGCGGACCAGGGAGACCCGACCGCGCAGGGCACCCTCGGCACGCTCTACTTCATAGGCCAGGGCGTCGCGCAGAATTACCTGGATGCGTATTTCTGGCTCGACCTGGCGGCAGCTGTGAAGGGACCTAAGCAGGCTCAGTACGCAGCCAATCGGCAGATGGTCGGAATGCATATCACAACCGATGAGCTGGAGAGCGCGAAGGATCGTGAGGCTGCATGGAAGACGGCGCATCCCCGCCCGGAGGTCGTGCAATAATCAGCTTCCTCCGCACTGTCTCCTCCAGATGCGGCGCACCGCGTATGCTGTTTCCATGATTCGGGCTTGCATTTCGCGCATCGCACTGTTGCTTGTACTCGCGGCTCTCTTGTGCCCAATCCAAATGCTTGCGCAGGCGGCAATTCCATCCAGTTCAGTCACGCTCACTCCTGCGGTCGTTGAATCCGGATCGCCTGAGCTGATTCGCGTTACAGTGCCAGACGCGCAGGAAGTCACCGGCGAGTGGCTCGGAAAGAAGTTAACGTTCTTCCAAAGCAGAACCGGCAAAAATTGGTACGCACTGGTGGGCTTGGATGTTGAAGCGCCGGTCGGTCCCTCGACGCTGAAGATTGAAGCGAAGTGGAATGGCAACTTGAGCCACATAGATCTGCCGATTGAAATCCATCCTGCCAAGTATCGCACCGAGGCAATTTCCGTCGCTCCCAGGTTTGTTGAACCGAACCCGGAAGATCTGAAGCAGATCGAAGCCGACAGTCAACTGAAGGCGAAGGTTTTCGCAGTGAGTGCTCCGAAACCTCTTTGGCACGGCAATTTTCGTGCTCCCGTTGTTTCATCGCCCACCGACAGCTTTGGCGTGCGGCGCATGTTCAATGGCAAGCTGGCCAGCATTCACAAAGGAATGGATTTTCGTGCGCGCCTAGGCACGCACATTTACGCCAGCAACAGCGGCGCAGTTGTGCTTGCACGCCGACTCTATTTCGAGGGCAATTGCGTGGTCATCGATCACGGACTGGGGCTATATACGCTGTCGATGCACTTGAGCCGCATTTACGTACACGAGGGCCAGCACGTGGAGACAGGCCAGCAGCTCGGATTGAGCGGCGCCACGGGCCGCGTCACTGGACCGCATCTGCATTGGGCGGTGCGCTGGGAAGGCGCATATCTCGACCCGGCAAAGCTGCTGAAGCTGAACCTGGGCGCATTGCGCTAGCGGGAAACTGCCTCTTCTTCCACTTCAGCGGCGATGGAAACGGGTGCAACGCTACCAGAGGCTTTCTCTTCGCGCAGCGCTTTGAATGCCCGGTAGACAAACCATCCCATATACCATCCGTCGATGTACTTGTACGGAGTTTCTCCGGTGGTGTAATGGCCGCAAGGCAACACGCGAGGCTCGAAGTCCATCCCGTATTCGCGGAATGCTTTTACCACCTGCAGCGAGTATTCGCGCGGGAAAGTCAGATCGTAATTCGCGTAAACGACGAGAATTTTTTTGAGATGTCCCGCAGTTTCTTCGCTGGCCATTTTCGGATAGTAGTAGCAGGGGCTGATGGCGGCCCAAAGTTCACGCACTCGATCTTGCGTCAGGCCCGCTTCTTCAAGCGCCTGCTTGATATGGCGCGTGCTTTGACCAGCCCACGCAACGTCCCCGAACGCGGTTGAGGCGTGGTTAAATGCGTTCACGCGGATGCGCTTGTCGTGCACGCTGGCAAGAAAAGCATAGCAGGAGCCGAGACTGGTTCCCAGAACACCGAACTGCTCGTAACCCTGATCTTCAAGCCAGTCCAGACAGCATCGGATGTCGATGACGGCCTGGCGGCAGGCCATGAGCGTGCGGCCCACGTTCGCACTCACCGCATAGTCTGAGCGCTCAAGTTCTGCCGGCCGGCGAATGTCGTGGTAAGGCATGGAAAGCCGAAGCGCGGAAACACCCATGCGATTGAAGATCGTGCACAGCGAATTATGGCTGAAGCCGTCAGAGTTCCACTGCGGCAGCACGACGATCGCCTGCTTGGGCCGCGAAGGATCCTTGTGCTCAGGAGCCGGATACCAGCGCGCGTTGACCACATCGTTTTCCGGGTGAGGTGTGCGTTCCGGCGAAGTGAAGCGCAGGAACTGCGCGGGCGCCAGCTTGCCTTCTTCCGCCATGCGGCGGATCTCGGCGTCCTGGGCCAAAGTTTCAGGCCGGACATTCGTGGGATAAAGCTGCGGATGTCGCTCTTCGAGTCGGTAATCCGTGGGGCGCTCGTAGCCAAAAAATACGTCACTGTGGCGGATAAGAAGCCGATTGATGCGAACCATTGCGGCTTCAGCAGCGGTAAAGTCGCGCTCAACATCTGGACCGGGAATGGCGTCGGCAAAACCGTGGTGCTCAAGGAAGGGCGCAATCCATTCAAAGCCCCACTCAAGCGGGCGCACAATTCGATTTTCATCGCGCGTGGTCAGGCGGGTTTCCCACGCATACATCCAGCGCGCATACCATTGTCTAATCATCGATCTACGTCAATTTTACCAGTGACGCGGCTTCACGGGAGCGCGGCGTTGCCGCATCAGTCGTTGAAGCCCGTAAATGACGTTTACACCCGGCCCGCTGCGCGCCTCAGCTGCACATACTCTGCAATGTGCCAACCCGCCGCAAGCAGCAGCAGCAGGGAGATGATGGCTTGCGAGATAACGCAATAGAGGCACCAGACACCAAGTGCGTATTGCTCAATTATCGTGAGGCGGAGCGCGAAGCAGAATCCGCCAAACGCGGCAAGCAACAGCAGCAGACGCAGCCGCGTGAGCGCCAACACGCAGAGCACGATGTAACCGAGAATGCCGATAGCCGCCACCGGAACATTCCCAATCATCGCGAAGGAGCTGTGGTTGACGACGCCGCAGTCCCACTTTTCGTTGATGGAGCAGGGCTGCGTACCGGTGGAGTAGTGAACCTGCAAGGCAAGTGACGAGACCACGATGCCGGCAATTGCCACCAGGCCGAGAAGATAGCGCATGCTTCAATTATCAACCAAACAGACGCTGTGGCAAACGTGTTTGCAGGCATTAGGATGGACCCATGAACCACTCGATCAGCCGGGAGCAACGCGTGGCTTTTTTTGGCGGGAGCTTCGATCCTCCGCACCTGGGTCATCTTGCCGTGGCGCATTCTGCATTGGCCGCTCTACCGCTGGACGCGGTTCTGTTTGCCCCCGTGGGCACGCAGCCGCTGAAGCTTGCTGGGGCCAGCGTGAGCTTTGATGATCGAGTGGAGATGACCAGGCTGGCGATCGAAGCGGAGCCGGCATTCAAGCTATGTCTGGCCGATGCACCAAAGCCCGGCGGCAAGCCCAATTACACGCTAGAAACTCTGCTGGCTGTGAAGAACGATCTGCCGAAGGGTTCCAAGCTCTATTGCCTGATGGGCGCCGACTCCTTCGGGGGATTTCAGCAGTGGTTCCGTGCGGCTGAAATTCCATTTGTTGCGCCTTTGATCGTGGCGTCGCGGCCAGGGCAGCCGCTGACTGATTTGACTGACCTGAAGGCTCTGCTTCCCTCCGGGCTCTCGCTTGCGCCGGCTTGCGAATCGGAACCCGCGCGATCCAATGTGGAGCGATCAGCTACGGAGCGATCAAAGATCGGGCTGCAATGCTACTCGGTTGTGAATCCGGCAGGCCAGCGCACGCCGTTCTATCTGCTGCCGGAGCTGGATATTCCGATCAGCGCGTCGAGAATCCGGGAGTTGTTTCGCGAGCCGGAGGGCACCGGGAATCCGAAGGTCGACGGCGAGCTATTGCCCGCGGCCGTCGCGGAATACATCCGGGCCAGGGGATTGTACCGAGAACGTTAATTTGCTGCAGGCTTGCCGAAGAGATACGATTGGCATGGAGAAGTTTACAGCCGAATGACACCTTCGCAAGCGCACCAAGAAACGCGCATTCTGGTTCAGGCCGCAGCCGCAGCCTGTGAAGACAAAAAAGCAAACGACACCCGAATCCTCGAGCTGGACCCTGTTGACTCAGGACTGTCCGATTTCTTTCTGGTGACCTCTGCGAGCAACGATCGCCAGGCCGTCGCCATTGCCGACGAAGTGGAAATGAGGCTGAAGCGTGAGTTTGGTGTGCTGCCGAATTCCGTTGAAGGCCGGCGCAAGGGTGATTGGATCCTGCTCGATTACGTGGATTTTGTCGTTCACGTGTTTCTGGCCGACCGGCGTGCGTTCTACGACATTGAGAGATTACGCAAGTCCGCGCGCCCCATCACACCAGCCGAGTTCGACGAGGAACTGAAGGCGACGCTGGCGGAGAAGACGCGCGCCGCCCGCAAGAAGGCGTCATTTAAGGTCAAGCCTGCGGCACCGAAGAAAGCGGCAAAGACAGCGGTAAAGAAGATCGTCAAGAAGAGCGCGGGAAAGAAAGCTGCGGCAAGGCGCGGGTCCGCGAAAAAGTAGACCTCTTATGGCCCGGCCAAGATTGTGAAATCGGAAGCACAATAGGCGCCCGAGGGCGCCTATTGTGACATTCAGATTGTAGTTGGTTTAGAAGGAGAACTTCGCTGCAAGCTGGGTTTGCCGTGCTGATGCCGCCGAGGTGATTTGCCCGAAGGTGGCATCCCCATATAAACCGTCCGGCGCGCCGAATTGCGTATGGTTGAACGCATTATCGCTTTCCATACGAAGCTGCAGGGAACGACTTCCATCCGCGCTTAACGAGAAGTTCTTGGCGAGGATCAGGTTGGTGTTGTTGATGCCAGGTCCATGATAGGGATTGCGGTGGACGTTGCCAAATGAACCGGTTACCTCGTCAGCGAAGCTATCCCCGCCAAACCATGTGCCGTAGCCGGAGGAATCCCGGAGACGTGGATTGCTGCGCGACAGAGGAGCAATCTGGTTGGGAACGTCCGGACATGCATAGAAGCTGTAGGCTGCGTCGCAATACAGAGACGCCGAAGTACCCCAGCCACCATAGGAAATGTCATACGGCATGCCTGTAGCAACCGCAGTAATTGCGCTGATCTGCCAGCCTGAAAGCGCCAGATTGCGAAGCGAATATGCGCTGCCACTCTGCTTGAAGGGGATGACATAGACCGGGGAAAAGACCAGGCGGTGACGAGCATCAAAGCTCGAGTCGCCATAGTTGAGCGAAGGTTGATACTGATTGAAGCCGCGCTCACCACTATTGCCAAAGCCGGTGCCTTCAAAACTGGAGCCGGTATCCAGAGAGTGCGCCCACGTGTAACTCAATTGGAAGAGCAGTCCATGTGTCTGGCCTTTGGTTACGCTGGCCTGTAGTGCGGTGTAGTTCGAACTGGATTCGGAGCCGACTTGGCCCATTTCGATAATCCCTGTGCTGTTCGCCAGTTTGTTTGCCGGGTAAGCACTTGCCTGGGTATCTTGATTCGTGATGCAGTCCGGGTTCGCCAGGCAGGCGGCATGTCCGGCTGCCGTCTCGGGGTTCGCCTCAAGAGCGGTCTGGTTCCGCCGGCCCAAGGAGCCTACATAGCTGACACGGGCTACGATCTTCGACGGCAGTTCCCGCTCCACCGAAAGTTGGAAGTTTTCAGCATAGGGCGCGCGGAAACTCGGTGCAAAGCCGCTGATGTTGAAGATCGGTTCCAACTTGGCAAAGCTGATACTTGAACCGGCTTTCGGTTGGACGTAAGGGAAACGGTTGTTTTCGGATGCAACGTTGCCCGTGGTGGTTAAGCCGCCGTTGATGTCTGCGAACGGATTGACGAGCGAAGGTGAACCGCCGAAGTCGGCCGCCCCGGCGCTGGTAAAGCCGAAGGGAGGCGTTCCGAGAGTCTGCAGCGAACTTTCTTCCTCGGTACGGTTGTAGTAGATGCCGAAACCACCGCGGATGGAGAACTTGCCCTGGCCACCGGAAATCGAACCGAGATTTGGCGACCATGCGAAACCGAGGCGGGGTCCGAATTGGCCATAGTGCATCGTAGCCTGACCCGAGTTAGTGCAACCTGGATCACCCGGATACACAAGATTCTTCGGTGCTCCGGGGAATATGATGGACTGCTCCCCTACGATGAAACAACCCACGCCGATGCCGCCATACTGATGGTTGAGCATCGGGGTATCGATGGAATATCCGACACCATAGTTGAGAGTGAGATTGTCGAGAACCTTCCACGTATCTTGCGCATAGAAATAGTTCAGGAAGGCAGAGGCCTGAATAATTGAGCCAGTACCCTGCGCATAGGACGCCGGTATGCCCAACAGAAAATCGAGCGATGCATCGCCGCTGCCGTACTTGCTGGAAGAAGTACCGGTGAAGGAGTAGGATCCGCTGTTGCTGGCGTCGAATATATTCGAAACGTTAAAGCGTCGGCCGTCCCAGCCGAACTTCAGTGAATGGCGGCCGAAAACCTTGGAGAAGTTGTCTTCGATCTGATAGTTCGAGTCGACACGCGGCTGAGGTCCGTTGTTGGTGCCGCCCAGCGTAAAGAAGCCACTTACGGAGAGTCGAGGAATGGTTGCAGACACCGGATCTTGCGGCGTAATGTTGAAACCCGCGGTGGACGGCATTGCGGTCTGCTGCGGGAAGCTCGACTTGTAGTTGAGACGCGTCCAGTGAACAGCGAAGTCGTTCACGGTTGTCGAGTTCAGTTGACGGACGTAATCGAAGGTGTACTGCTGAACGTGGGTGATGCTACCGTCGCCAAAGCCCGGCACCGTCGCGCCTGAAAAGGGGATGGTGTTGGCAACGTTGACGAACTGATAAATTCCAATGAAACTCAACTGGTCCTTGGAAGTCGGGTTGAAATCGACTCGGCCGTCTTCCTGGTAGTCAATCCGATTAATTGTCTCGTTGAAGACGTAACCGGTGGTGCCATTGTTGGCTGCTGGCACATACTTTTTCGCCAGCGCCGTAGTGACAGAATTGAAGCCGGCGGCGGGGATTTTGCCCTGGAGATCATAGGCGCATTGCGACCAGACCTCTCCGGGCGTGCATCCCGCTATCGTGATAGTCGAGGGAATTTTATGAGTTCCCGAGAACTTGCCCCAGTTGGGAATTACGCCGTTCGAGTTGGGAGCGGGACGGGTAGCTGTGGAACCATTATCCGTTGAGAAGTCGCCGGTAAGATTGGCGGGCGTATACACAGTGACAGAACCGGCACCCTGGGGGCTGCGCGACGGTTGGGCCTGGAACGCGCCAAAAATGAACAGTTTGTTCTTCAAGATCGGAGCGCCCACGGTGCCACCGACGATGTGCTGGTGGTAGGGGCTGACAGGGGTAGGAGCGCCGCTGACCGACTTCTGGAAGAAGTTGTTGGTGTTCAGGAAAGTATCACGATAGAAGTCGAAAACATTGCCATGGACCGTATTGGTTCCCGACTTGATGGACGCGCTGATAATGGCGCCGGAGTTGCGGGCATATTCTGCATCCATCGGGCCAGAGATCAAGTTGAACTGGGCGAGCGCGTCGAGGATAGGAGATATGACCTGAGTATTGAGAGCGATGTCGTTGGTGTCGGCGCCATTGATGGTGAACGCAGATTGTTGCTGCTGGGAGCCGCTCACCGAGGGTCCGCCGATGCGTTCGCCGGCAGACGAAGCCTGTACGCCGGGAAGGGTCAACGTAAGGCCGGAAAAGTTGCGGCCGATCAGGGGGAGTTCCACCATCTGGGTGGAGTCGACAATATTGCTGAACTGCATGTCGGTTGTATCAACCTGGACTGACGATGCACTAACTTCGACTACTTCGGCGGCGGAGCCGACTTTCATCTTGATTGGCTCAACGTACTCCTGGTCGATATGGAGTACGATTCCGGTCGCGTTGAAGCTCTGGAAGCCTTGCATGCTCGCGCTTACAGAGTACGAACCGATAGGCAGTTGGGGGAAGAAATATCCGCCATCCTGCCCTGAGACGGTCGTATACTTCACGCCGGTTGCGATGTTCGTTGCGGTGATTTGCGCACCGGCTATGACGGCATCCTGGGGATCGGTGACTATGCCCCTGATACGTGCGTTGACGTTTGCAGCGTAGGCGCAAAGACATGCCACCGCGAGGGCGAACACGACAACGACATTACGCCAGAAAGTAAGAGCATTTGCCGTTCTGTGCAACCGGAAAGATAACATTGAACTCCTCCGAGATAAAAAATTGGGAACCGGAAGACCTCGACAGGTAACTTCCTGACCCTCAAATTGACTAGGTCCGGCTTGGCGGTGCTAAAACCGATTCGCCGGTCTTGCTCATTAGGAAAAAACACACGAACGCGCCGCGATAAAAAGGGAAACCCCGCGCGCGTGGACACGAGGCCACGACGTGACGTTTCGACAAATTATGCGGGAAGCGCTAATTTAGCTGCACGACGAATGCCATTCTCGAGATTTCCCCTCGCAATCGTTTCGCTGTTGAAAACTAAGGTACTTAACGGAGGATTAAATCCGAGCTGCGCATCGTGCTATATGAAAAAGTGTAGTAATTTGCGTCAAAATTCCAATAATGGGCGAGTTAGTCCAATTTGGAACCGCCCTTTCATGCGCCCTGAACTGCTTAAATTGCAAGAAAAACGGGGAGCAAAATGCCCCCCGGTCTGATTTAGGACTGATTTGGGTCAATTAGAAGTTGATCTTGAGCGCAAACTGCCCGAATCGCCGCTCATCGTTCGCGCCACCGTTGTTTCCGATGCCGCCTTTCGACCCGACAATGAGTGGAAAGACATTGCCCGAGGCGTCCGTGGTGGAGTTAGAGGCAACGTCGTTCAGCGCTTCCTGCAGGAATAGGTTGTGGTGGTTGAGGATGTTGAATCCCTCGGCGCGGAACTCGACGTTCACGTTCTCGCGGACAGGGAAGGTTTTGGACATCGCCAGATCGAAATTCCAGATTCCGGGTCCGCGAAGCGAATTGCGCTGGATCATATTCGCGGGCCAGGGTCCCCAGTCTGAAATGCCGTTTGGATAATTTGCCAGATCGGGCTTGGTGGGATCGGCGGAGCTGGGCGGCATCAGCTTCGGGTTGCCCCAGGAGGTTGCCGCAGGAAGCTGCCCGATGACATAGGTGTTGGTGCCGCCCCCGCTTGTGCCGCTGGGGATGGATTTGAAGGTGTGTTGAGAAATGTTCTGGCTGGTGGTGTAACGCGGCACGTTGTAGCCCGAGTAGTTATTGGTGAAATCGAAGTAGGAGAAGGGGGCGCCGGTGTGAATCTGGTAGATGCCCGAGAGTTGCCAACCTCCCGCGACTTCGCCAAGCAGGTGGTGAGAGTTCTTGAAGTACGGCTCTGCGTAGATGGGCGCTACAACAAAGCGATGACGCACATCCAGATCGCCGTTGCCATAGTCCAGCGAAGGGTTGAATGGGTCAGTGTATCCGAGGCTGAATGCGTTGTTGGTCTCAGAGAACGTTGTGCTTAGATTGTCGAGCGCGTGGGACCATGTGTAATTGGAGACCAATCCCAGACCTGTCCTGTGCAGGTTGGTTGTCTGAAACTGCACGTTCAAGCCCTGGTAATTCGAAGCGCCGTTCGACCCGCGATTGTTCGCGTTCGAGTATTGATTGTTGAGCCGGGTGAGGCCGTAGTCCTTGGTCACAGGATCGACGTTGGGATCGCCGAGCAACACATTACCGCTGCCGAGACCGTTGTAATTCTTGATGTCATAGAGATGCACCCCGCGAGCTCCAACGTATTGAACCGAAAGCATCGTGCTGTTGGTAAGTTCATGCTCCACCGCAAAGCTCCAAAATTGCGTTTGCGCGGTTCTGATGTTCTGGTCGACGTGGCGCAGGCTCGTTGGGGGCAGGCATGCAGCCGGGTAGCAGGGCGAGGACGTTGGAGCCGCACTGCCTGCCAACGGACCCGCATTGGAACTGGTGACCCGCTGATTGTTCACTACGACCACCGCATACCCGGGCGGGTTCTGGATCACGTTGAAGGTAACGTTGCCGAAGTTGCGCTCGTACGCAATGCCGTACCCGCCGCGGATGGAATCGCGCCCGTTTCCGAAGATGTCGTATGCGAAACCAACACGCGGTGATATTGCGCCGTAGGTGGGATTCCACAGGCTGTGGATGGGACTGTTGGGCACGGTGAATACCTGGCCGGAACGTTCCATTTGCGCGACTGTCGTGCCTGGGCCGTAGTAGAAATTCGAATCGAGGTTTTGATTGTTGTTGTGCTGCACGCCGTAGTACTCGTAGCGCATGCCGTAGTTTGCGGTGAATCTAGGTGTCAGCTTCCAGGAGTCCTGCGCGTACACTGCCCAGTCTTTAAAGCGGTCGCTGCGCGCAAAGCTAGGTGAGGATGCAGGAAGATGAATAGAGCAGCCCGCAGTTGGGACCAAGATTCCGGTGTACGGGTTTCTTACGCAAGGCAGCGCGCCATTCGGACTTACGGCAGCTTCAAACTGAAAAAGGCTGCCGTTGTACAAGGCCTGTAGTCCAGCTGCGCGGCCGTTTCCCATCTGCTCATCAGCCTGGGCGTAGGCGCCATAAGCTTCGTTGTCCTGGATGTACATGAGCTGCGTGCCGACCTGCACGGAATGCTGGCCTTTTTGCCAATTCAGATCCTGATTGATTTGCGCGGTGTTTTGCGGTCCGCCAAAGGGCAGGCCGCCGTTGGCAGGGTTGGTGTCGAAGAAGCCGGGCAGTTGGATCGGCGTGCCTGTTCCCGGAATGGTGGCGTTCACTGAGACGATGAGGGTAGGAACGTTCTGCAGCGTTGTGTCGTAGGACTGGAAGGTGTTGAAGCGGCTGAAACTCAGCTTGGTGTTGCTGGCAAACGCCGGCGAGAAGACATGCGAAATGCTAAGCAGATAGGCCTGGTTATCGCCGGTCTGTCCTACGTCGTATTGCGAATACGGTGACGCGAAGATGCCGCCGGGCTGGTCTACCTCCTTGTAGTCCACGTAGCGGAAGAACATCTGAGTCTTATCCGTCGTGGTGTAGTCGACGCGGCCGACGATGTTGTACGTGTTCTGCGGAACACTACCACCCGCGTTCTGTGGAGCAGTAAACGAAACCGTGCCCAACACCGGAGTTGTTCCGGGTAGTCCGGTGGGTAGAGATGAACCATAAACCTGCGACGCCGAATATGTCTGGCTGAAGTTGAAATTCTGGCTCCCGGCATAGGTTTTGAAGTAGTTCTGAATTTCTGGCGCCGCCAAAGCTAGAAACTGCGGAGTGGGCACACCTGCGGTAAGTTGCGCTGCGCTGCGAACACGGGTCCACTCGGTGCTCGCAAAGAAGAAAAGCTTGTTTCGGAAAATAGGCCCACCAGCGGTAAAGCCAAACTGGTTGCGCGTATAGGTTCCTTTCGGGATCCCCAGTTGGTTATTCGTTTCCGTGTTCGACGTGTAAGCCGAAAGCCGGTTATATTCCCACGCATTCCCATGGAAGGCGTTGCTGCCCGCCTTTGTGGTTACGTTGACCACGCCACCGGATGCGCGTCCAAACTGCGGCTCGAAGTCGCTGGTTGCAACGCGGAATTCCTGCATCGCATCGAGCGGAACAAAGATTCCGATTCCATCGCTGAAGACGCTGACGTTCTCAACGCCGTCGAGCAAGATTTCTGTTCCGGTTGAACGCTGCCCGTTGATGTTGAAGCCGACGCCGCGCGTGGTTGCGTTCTGAGAGTTCGTGTTTGTTTCTCCGGTAGCACTTCCAGAGCTGCTGGAATCGCCGTTGGAGATGTTGCCGGAGATTGCGACAAAGTCGTATGGGTTGCGCGTCAAGCTCGGCAGCATAGCCACTTGTTGAGCGTTGACCACCTGCGACAGCTCCTGCGACTGCGTGTTTACCTGTGCGCCGCCTTCTGCCACGACTTCGACTTGTGTCACAGCGTTGTCAATTGAAAGCTTCGCATCGAGCGTGGCGTGACCGCCCACCGTAACCTCGATCTTTGCTCTGTATGGCTTGAAATTTCCGGAGTTGATCGCCACATTGTATGTGGCGGGCTGAAGGCCCGTGACCAGATACGTACCCGATCCGGACGTTGCGGCTTTGCGCGATGCATTCGTGCCTGTATTTGTGACCGTGATATTCGCGTTCGGAATCACCGCCCCGGACTGATCGGTAACGGTTCCGCCAATCTGGCCGGTTTCCTGTTGAGCAGAGGCGACAGCGCCGCACAGAAAGAAAAGCGCCATCAATCCTGCAACAAGTCTCGACGCCGCCTGAACATTGGAATACGGTCGCACGGTTGAGGAGTTGTTGAACGGCTGAATTTGAGGAGAGAACCGAAAGAATCTCATAGAAATCCTCCAAAGGGAGTAGCCGCGACGCTCTCGCAGGAGAGCTCACGGGGCGCAAAACTGCCTTGGCGGACGCAAAAATACAGATGGATTCGCGAACCGCGTCAAGGCGCAATCGATCCTTCAAATCAGCAAAGGAACGAGGGGGAATGGCCTTGCGTGTACTTGCGAATACTCATTTTCCGTGCAAATCTCGGGCTAACTTTCGAGCCGTCTGGCTGCTGACTGTCGTACTTCGAACCTACGAACTGTCGTTCAGAAGGGCCCTGGAATCTTCCTTGGAAGAGGAAGCTCCCAATCGCACCAAGTGTCCGTTGGTATGCAAACGGTGTGCCATTTTGGACCAGCAAACTCCAACTTAATAAACACCAGATTCAAAAGATGTTATTTAGGGCACGTCTGTATTCCATTTACAATGGAATACAGAAAATGGAATATTGTGGTCGTCTAATTTCAAATTTGGGTTGGCCATTCCTTTTTTAGAAGAGTGCCCTTACGGCAGCATGCGGACAGCTCTATGCGGTGCGCTATGCTCGTGTTCATGCAGATCACATTGGCTCATATCGGTGCGCGCGCCGGGTCCAAAGGCGATTTTGAGCCAATCATTCAGAACTACCTTGAGCGTAGTTCCGCTTTGTCCCGCTGCCGAACGGAGGGATTCCGAAGCGAAGAGGCATTTCTGGATTTTCTTGATAAGCAGCAGGGGAGAACGCCTGCGGTCGCTGTGCTGCTGGACAGCCGCGGCCGTCAGATGAGTTCAGAGGCTTTCGCGGCATGGCTCGGAGCGCGGCGCGACGAAGGCAGTCAGCACGTGGTCTTCGCTGTCGGTCCGGCCAGCGGTTGGTCAGACGCGGCTCGCAAGCGCGCACAACTACTCTTCTCGTTTGGGCAGATGACGATTGCGCACGCGTTGGCGCGATTGGTCATGGCTGAGCAGATTTACCGCGCATGTACAATTCTCAGTGGCCATCCATACCACTCGGGCCACTGAAAAATACCCGAAATGACTGATTCTCGCCGTGGATTGATCTTGATTAACACCGGGCCGGGCAAGGGCAAAACGACAGCCGCCCTGGGGACGGGTATGCGCGCCGTGGGCAACGGCATGCGCGTCCTGATGCTGCAGTTCCTGAAGGGTTCATGGCATTATGGCGAGCTCGACGCTACTGAAGCGTTCAATGAGAAATTCGTGCTGAAACAGATGGGCCGCGGGTTTGTGAAGGTTGGCGGCGCGGAAACCGATCCCGAGGATATTCGCATGGTAGAGGCCGCCTGGGCTGAAGCGCGCGAAGCCATTTACTCGGGCGAATGGGACATGGTGATCCTGGACGAGATCAACTATGCAATCGGCTACAAGATGCTGGACCCCGCCGTGGTAGCCGAAGCTCTTCGCGGAAAGCCGGAGATGGTTCACGTGATCCTGACTGGCCGAAACGCTCATCCCCTGCTGGTGGAGCTGGCCGACACCGTGACTGAAATGCGCGAAGTAAAACATGCGTATCAGAAAGGTATCCTGGCGCAACGCGGCATTGAGTTCTGACACCCTGCTGATTTCGGCCCTTCACGGGATCCTTTCAAGTGATCAGGGGAGTTCCCGGTAAAATCAGGCGGCCAGATAGGCCAGTCTTATTGGGGCTGATCCATTTACAATGAGGTTCGGTATGTCCTGGTTCAAGCGCGAGAACGGTGATTACGAGTCTGGCCCTGGTCCTGAAAACGGCACGGATGCGACGGAAAAGAACGTTCGCACCGAAGGCCTTTGGATCAAGTGCAACGGCTGCCGGGCAGTGATCTGGAAGGCCGAGCTTGAAGCCAACCTGAACGTCTGCCCCAAGTGCCAGCACCACTTCAAGCTGGATGCACGTCAGCGCATCGAGCTGCTGCTGGAACCCGGCTACGAGCTGGTGGACAAGGGCCTGCGTTCTACTGACCCGCTGAATTTCACCGATGTAAAGCCCTATAAGCAGCGCCTGCGCAAGGCCCGCGAAGATACCGGGCTCGACGATGCAATCATCAACGCGATCGGAAGCATGGGGCATCATGCAGTAGTCCTTAGCGCCATGGAGTACGGTTTCATCGGTGGCTCAATGGGCGCGGTAGTGGGCGAGACGATTGCCCGGGCAGTTGATCGCGCACGGCTGGAGCGCAAGCCGCTCATCGTGGTGGCCGCTTCAGGCGGAGCACGCATGATGGAAGGCGTCGTAAGCCTGATGCAGATGGCGAAGATCTCTACCGCACTTGGGCAACTGGACGAGGCAAAAGTGCCGTACATCTGCGTGCTTACCGATCCCACGACGGGCGGGGTGACAGCCAGCTTTGCCATGCTCGGCGATTTGAATATTGCTGAACCCGGCGCATTGATCGGCTTTGCTGGACCACGAGTGATTGAGCAGACGATTCGCCAGAAATTGCCTGAAGGTTTTCAGCGTTCGGAGTTTTTACTGGAAAAGGGATTCCTGGATGCGGTTGTGCATCGCCGCGATTTGAAGAGCTATCTGATTCGCGCACTCGACTTCATGAAGGCGTAGCGCGGAGCAGGTTCGCGGCACTTCAAATGCGTGCAGGCAGAAAGAGCCCCGGCCATGGCCGGGGCTCCTTTTATGAAGTCTTGAAAAATTCACGCCTATAGCGGAATCCGAGCAGATGTACCCATCGGCACGGCTCTCAAGTGGCTTTTTCATCAAGAAAAAGCCACCTCTGCACGCATTCAAAACGGGCACCGTTGCTCGGGTTCCGCTCTAGAAGTCAAGCCGCAACGCGAACTGAGCGACCCGTGCAGTGTTGCCGGAAAGCGAGTTGATCGTGCCGGTAATCTGGCCGAATTGAGAGGCATTGCCGACGATGTGCATTCCTCCGGTATCAAATACGGGGTGGTTGAATACATTGAACGCATCGGCTCGGAAGTTCAGATTCAGTTTGTCTGCAACGATTGGAAACTGCTTGCCTAGTCCAGCGTCGAAGAAGAAGGCGCCGGGACCGCGGATGTTGTTGCGCCGTCCGTATTCGATGCCGATCGGGCCTCTGAATTCGGAAAGAACCTTCGCAGCACCCACAGCTCCACCCGCAAATGAATACACGGTATTGCTTTTGTGGTCGACGTTGACATGGGTCTTCAGATCGGCTGCGTTTCCTGTGAAAATGGCTGGTGAGAGATTGTCGAAGGAGGCCAGGAAGGCGTCCGAAATTGCAGTGATCGGCAGGCCGGTGCGATAAGAGGGAAGCCCGGAGAAACTCCATCCGCCGATTGCCTGGTCCAGAACACGCGGCGCATTGGTCAGGAATCTCTTACCGTGCCCAACCGGTAGATCCCATTGGAAGTTCGAATTGATCTCCTGACGAACATCGAAGTCCGAGTCGCCACGGCATGCACGTGGGTAGAGAATGTCGCAGATCATGTTGCTGTTCGTGAAGAGGGCGTTGTTGTTTGCACTCACTGAGGCGTTGTCCATCGAGTGCGACCAGGTGTAGTTGACCTCGTAGCGCAGTCCATTCGACATATTCCTGTCGAGGGTAATCAGCATGCCGTGATAGTTGGACGAGCCCATGTTGGTGAAATAAGTGTTGCTTCCAAACTGTGACGGAATGCCGATATTCGTCGGCAGCAAACCGGTAAGTCCGTAGTTATATGTAAAATTCGCAAGGCCGTACAGGGCATCGGAAATATCGCCCCGATAAGCATACTGGTAAAGGTAATACGATATGAGTGCTGTATTGCTATTAAGGCCAAGAGCCGGTCCCCACGCGGCCATGACATCCTCAAACCACGGCTGGGCGGTGACGTTGGTATAGTCTTTGCCCGCTCGCAGGTCTTTGGTGAGTCCGGCAAACGCCGCCGCCATTGATTGGGTGGATTGGCCCGTGTAATCGGGGACGTCGATCACCTGGTTGGCATCCGCATCTGCGTTGAGACGGCGTCCGAGCCTGCCAACGTAATTGATTTTCAGGATCATGTGACTCGGAAGTTCCTGTTGAATACCGGCGTTTAACGCAATCGAGTAGGGATCTTTGAGGTTGGGACTGATGACGAAGTTCGTCTGGCCCGCTGCCAATCCGAAGGGGGTTCCCGTGCTGTCGATGTAAGGCGGGTTGGTGAACTGTGGAGCGGGATTCAAAGTTGGAGCGTACGCAAGGTTGGCGCCAACCCTGGGATCAACCGCCAGCGATGCAGCCGCACCGGCGCCAGAGCCAAACTGATTAATGGCGGTATTGGCGAAAATATTCGGAACCTGATCTTCGAGAAAATTGATTGCGTTAATCACCGTGCGGTCGTAAATTATTCCGGCGCCCGCATTGATAACTGTCTTTTGAGATTTGAATGGAGCGTATGAGAAGGCCACGCGCGGAGCGAAGTCCTTGTAATTGGGGGCATAGAGGTTTGGTCCATGGTTAGCCTTGCCACCCAGCACGTAGCTGTAGATGGGGAGACCGGTGTTGCTGGTGTCGCCGGCTCTGCCCTGGGCCAGGCGGTCTTGTATGAACGTCTTCAGGGGAAGCGGAGTAGGGACCGATTCGTTCCCATGCGTTTCATAAGGCACGGAATAGAGTTGGTAGCGCACTCCGTACGAAACGGTGAGCTTGGGATTCACTCTCCATGTATCGCCGAAGTATGCTTCGGTCTGGAAGTAACGATAGGCTCTGGGACTGCCGGCGCCTGCCGGCTGTGCGACTAGTTTGTTATTAAATACGTATTTGGTTGAAATTGTTCCAATCACGCCCAATGCCGTTGCAAAAGAGTTGTCGTAATCGTTAATCGCCACCTGGTTGGGGCCATTGTTGATGTCTGAAGGACGAACACTGGGATCCAGGCCGCTTCCTAAAGCAGCTCCCTGCAACCCAACACCGACGAAGTTGAAGTTGTCGGTCAACCTGCTGTTGGTCTTGATGAACTTGAAAGTGCCGCCGAAAGTCAGGCTGTGGCTACCCTTCTGCCAGTTGAAGTCGTCGCGCAACATGGGGACCGGGATGCGGCGCTGTTGGCCGTTAAAAGTCGTGTACGGGTCACTTATGCAGTTCGGGCAGGTGGAAACATTGTGCCCAAAGCTGTATTGATTCGCTCCGGTCGGATTATACAAATCCGGAAAGTTCAACTTGGAGACAGTGTCACCATAAGAGAACGCGTTCACTTTATTCTTGCCGATTTCCCATATATGGCTAACGACGTAAGAATAACTGCGGTCGTAGAGCGGGTGTGTGCTGGGATCGCTTGGGAAAGCCGGCAATACCGAAACAGCATCTCTGCGATTGATCGTGAAGCGGCCAAAAACTTTCTGTGTCGAAGTCAGGTTGTAATCGACACGTCCAACATAACTGATGTTGTTATCCGGCGTTGGATAAGTAAAGCGGTAACCGCCAGTGTTGACACCGTCGCCTTGGGACAGATCGTTAGCCTTGGGATAGCGTCCATTGATGAAAGCAAGCTCACCGGCATTGAATCCGATACCGGCTGGGTCGAGAGCTTGCACATCGGATGAACTCAGTTTCGTAATGCAGTTCGGGGTGGTATTAAGGCGGCTGCTGTCGTCGCATCCAGGGTTGCTGTTGATGTAGTTAAGAGTGCCCGCGCGGAATGCGTCCAAGGGAACGATCGGTTCAGTGGTTGAAGATTGGACGATGCGTGAGTCTGCCCAGTTGAAGAAGAAGAAAAGCTTATCTCTCTTGATTGGGCCACCGAGATTGGCGCCAAACTGATTGCGGATCAGCGCCGTTCTAGGAACGCCGATGAGGTTATTGAACCAGGTGTTTGAGACTGTGGAAGTATCTCGATGGTATTCGTTCAGGTTTCCATGGAACTTATTGGTTCCGTTCTTAGTCACTAATTGGAACTGACCGCCGCTTCCAGTACCGATCCCCGCGGTAAGACCGGCTACGGTGCCTGTGAACTGCTGTACGGAATCTACTGGCGCAGGAACGGTGAGATAGAACGTTTGTCCGGTACCTATATCGTCTACGTCGAGTCCGTCGACTGTAACTTCCGATTGGTCGATGCGTGCGCCAGTCACTGCGCCTTGATTGATGTCCACGCCCGGCTGCTGGTAGAACAGCGTCGAAATTCCACGCGTGCGATCGTAGACCGGAAGATCGTCGAGCTGCTGAACATCGATGTTGTTCCCGATCGATGCGTCCGTCGTATTGAGCGTAACGTTCTGACCGCCAGCCGAAACCGCAACGGTCTGCGATTCGCCGCCGACCGTAAGAACCATGTTCTGCGTACGGGTGATGCCGACACTCAATGGGACATCGGAAATCACGCCCGTCGCGAAGCCCTCGTGCGTGAAAGTCAGCTTGTATCCGGCAGCAGGTGGTACCTTCAAAAACCGATACGTACCGATTTCGTCGGTTGTCTGCTCGAATGAGATACCCGTCGCGGCATTGGACAGCTCAACCTTGGCGCCTGGAATTACAGCACCGGTAGGGTCTGTCACACTGCCGGTGATCGATGCCTGGTCCTGGGCCTTCGAATGGGGGGCGATGAGGAAAACAGTGGCCAAGACAAAAGCCTGCAAAAGACGACTTCTCATACCGGGGATCTCCTTCGGTAAACCTATGAGTTGTAGGTCGGTTGGGGAATACCACTTTTCGGGGTCGTGGCTAGCTTGACGTAGGCAATTGGTCTTCCATAGACATAAACTAAAGCAAGACAACACGATAGGCCATGAGAACGACTGGGTTTATCTGGAAGCCTGTAGGTTAATATGATTATCTGGATTTTGGGGAATCTTTCTAGTTAACCCTCTGAAAGCGCAATTGTTAGTCAGAGGTTTCAATCCCAAAAAGTAGACCGGTCACAGATCAGGTCGATTGATCACAAATCGACCCTCAACCGAGCGATGCTTTCGGCGGATATTGAGCTTAACCTTCAACGGCGCGACGTTTCAGATCCGCATCGGCATCAGGACGTAGCGATACCGGTATTCCGCGTCAGGATCCTCGGGGCGCATCTGGCCGGCGGACTGGGAGTCCTTGAACTCGAGTCGAACCTCGCCCTCGTTGCCAAGGGCTTTCAGAAAATCGAGAATGTAGATCGAGTTGAATCCCACCATGATGGGATCGCTGGAGTAAGGCGTGTCGATGGTGTCTTCGCTCTCACCTGATTCCGTTGAGTTGGCGCTGATGCGAAGCTCGTTGCCTTCCAGGCGGAGCCGGATCGCTCCCGAGCGCTCATCGGCGAACTGGGCCACGCGCTGAATGGCCGCTGAAAGCTCGCTGCATCGCACCACTGCGAACTTCGTGTTGTCGCGCGGCATTACAGCTTCGAAGTTCGGGAATTGGCCCGAAAGCTTGCGGGTGCTCAGCGTGCGGTGACCAACGCGGAAGAAAAGCGTGTGCTCGTCATCGGCGAAGTCAACCTTTTCTGCCTCTGTGGAGCCAAGCAGTTGTTGCAGTTCCTGCAGAGCCTTGCGCGGAATCAGGACGCGTTTTTCGCCACTGATGCCTTCGAGGTTCTCATTGGGCTTTTCGACAAACGAAAGCCTGTGGCCATCCGTCGCAACCATGGCCAGCGATTCAGCCTTGAGGATTAGCAGCGCGCCGTTCAGCGTATAGCGCGACTCCTCGTTGGAAATGGCGAAGATGGTGCGCGCGATAAGCGCCTTCAGCGCGGCAATGGGAATGCTGGTAGCCGGAACGGCTGGAAACTCGGGCACCTGTGGGTAGTTGGCGCGCGCCATGCCCACGATCTTAGTGTTGGAGCGGCCGCTGCGAATCTGTACCCAGTGGTTCTCAAGCAGCTTGATTGAGATGTCGCCATCGGGAAGGAGCTTGATGTAGTCGTAAAGCTTCCGCGCCGGGATGGTGCAAGCGCCGGGCTTCTTCACCTTGACGGTAGCGCTGGTGCGAATGGCCTGGTCAAGGTCAGTGGCGGTCAGGCTCAGACGGTCGTCTTCCGCTTCCAGGAGAAAATTCGACAGAATCGGTATCGTGGTCTTGCGCTCGACCACGCTCTGCGTTGCGGTCAGTTCCCTGACCAGATCCTGGCGGCTAACGGTAATCTCCATGGCTGCCCCCTGTGCGACCGGCTTTTCCACTTCAGATTCGCTGATCGGCATCCCTGCACCCCTGGTCCAGTAGCCGGTTTCCGTACTGGCCACACTCTACAACACGATAGGGCCTGCCGGAAACGGCTGTATTTTCTTTCCCTCGATTGTATTCATCCCGCGGATCAATTGCGCGTGGAAAACCAGTACAGTTCTCTGGAATACGGGAACGATTGCATACTCGCGATCCAACGATGCGCTCAGGGAACTGAGAACAGTGCCGAGCTGGGTCCGGCAAAGCATCGCTGCCTGCGTACGCAATCCGCGACGGGTAGTGGGAAACGGGTAGGAGATTAAAGAAAAAGACAGTAGTACCCGTAGTTCAACGAGGAAAAGTGGGAAAGCGCGCAAAGTGTCTGCAGGCATGGTGGTTGAGCATGTGCGCGGATTTCTAAAACACCGCTGTGCATATCTGCAGTTTTGGAAAAGTGGGAGATGACCCTGTTGTTCCTACCCATTTTTCCCACCGATCCCACAGGGGCACACAATAGGCCTGTGCAAAGCTGCTGGCTATGTGTGTAAAGCAGGGCCGCAGGCGCATGGATCAAAGGTTTCCGCAGTCGCGGTCATCCACAGATAGCAAAAGATAGACGAAGAATCCGCCGACTTGAGAAGGGCCGGTTTGTCGGCTTGCTACTGATCTATTTATTCCCAGACGCGGCAGGCCAGCGACGAATTCCCAATGCCGGACCACTGTAAATTTTCTTTCCTGGCGAATAGGGAAACGTCGAGTTTGTCGGACCTAGACTCTTCTGAGGGGCAGTTCAACATTTTTTGAGAAGAGTCAGCGGGAATGGCGATCGATATCGTGCGTTTGGAAAGCGAGCTTATGCGGATGTCGAGCGAGGGTGCGCCCGGTCAGGGGTTTTGCGACGCAATCTCCGCGCTGGCCGCCAGCGGGCGAATTCAGCAGTTGCAGGGGGTTTTGCCAGCCGTGGTCTATGCGGAGCTGCGCGAGCGCTTTGAGCAGGGCCCGGCGGCCTTCGTGGCTAGCTGGCGCATGCTGGGCCGGGAGATGCAACAAGGCTTCGTGCACCACGCGCGCCAGCGTCTGACTTCCCTTACCCGTTTGCAGCCGGCAACTGGTGAGGCCAACACGCCGGCCTGGCAACAAATCCAGCTTGCGCTTGATGGTCAGCAGAACGACCTGCTGCGTGCTGCCTTTGCGCTTGAACTGCTGGAGTTGGTGGAACCAGCGGTCGCACGAGCGACGCATCTGCGCGAGTGCATTGTTTCCGGTTCGTGCTCCGAAGAAGCGGACCGGTACCTGGACGAAGCAACTCGCTGCTATTTCTTTGGCTTGTTCACGGCATGTGCTGTAATGTGCAGATCGGTGCTGGAGGAAGCAATCAAGCAGAAGCTGCCAGCGTCGCTGGCGCGCCAGGTGTGCAGCCGGTACCGCAACGCTCCAACGCTCGGCAATCTGCTGCACGAGGTCAATGACAACCTGCGACTCACCGGTATCGATGCAGCGTTTCCTGCGCTGGCAAACCGGGTGAATGACGTAGGCAGAAAAGCCGTACACCAAAAGTTGTTGCTGGAAGAGGAAGCGCGAGAGTGTCTGCAGAACGCGCGCGAAGCACTCGAACTACTGCTGCGGCGATAGAACGGGGCAACGAAAAAATGCAGCTTGGCCTATGAGAAGATGACGATACCGGGAATGCACCGGAAGTTGGAGTCTTGTTGTGAAAGCGTTGCGCTTCAACCTGCGACGGTCAATCATGTTGGCTTTGGCGATTTGGGCCTGCTATAGCCACGCGCAAAATTCTCGCATCAGTCAGGTATTTGAAGTTGCCACCATAAAACCGGTCGAGCCCAATGCCAAGGCTGCTCGCTACATCGTGATGCAGGGCAACAACCGGTTCGTCACAAAGTACTACACCCTTAAACTGCTCATCGCCGCAGCCTACGATTTAAGTCCGAAAGTGATTTCGGGAGGTCCGGCCTGGCTCGAATCGGATCACTTCGATATCGTCGCCCTTACACCCGGAGACGCGAGACCAACGCGCGAAGAGCAGATGACTATGCTCCGGGCACTATTGGCGGATCGATTCAAGCTGGAGTTTCATCGCGAGCGGAAATCCTTTTCAATTTACGAACTGGACGTTGCCAAAAATGGAGCCAGACTGAAGCACAGCACAGCCCCGGAGAGCGATCCGGCGGCGCTTATCAGCACTGTCTATCCTGACCACATCCACTTGCCGGCCCGCAATGCCAGCATGGCTGAATTCGCGTCGCTCTTGCAGCGCGCAGTATTGGATCGACCCGTTGTCGATAAAACCGGCCTGACCGGAAAGTACGACTTCGATCTTGATTGGGCTCCGGACGAAACACAATTCGGCGGTGAGGTTGCTGTGGCTCCGACAGATGCCGCGAGTCCACCTTTCTTTTTGGCGATCGAGCAAGAGCTTGGCCTCCATCTACAGGCACGGAGGGGCCCGGCAGAAGCCTTGGTGGTAGATTCGGCGCAGTTGCCTTCAGCCAACTGACACGCCGGGTGGCCTTTTATACTGGTTCTTTCCATGTCCTACGCAGCAGCTATCGGCCAGTTGAACGCGATGGTCCCGGAGCTTCACACGGGAGCAGGGCACCCGCGTCGCAAGTTTTCGCTCGATGAGATTCGAATATTGCTGGGCGTGCTGGGCAATCCGCATCTTTCCTTTCCTTCGGTATTGATTGCAGGGACGAACGGGAAGGGCTCAACCGCGGCCACGTTAGCGTCGATCCTGACAACATCCGGTTTGCGCACCGGGCTCTATACGTCGCCTCATCTTGAACGGCCGAACGAACGGATCCGCATCGGCGGTGTGGAGATCGAAGATGCAACTTTCGCGCGCCTCTATTTCCGCGTGCACGACATGGCCCAGGAGTTAGTGCTGGATAAGCGCTTGCCGCAGCTGCCCAGCTATTTCGAGCTTCTGACCGCGCTCGGCTTCGTTTACTTTGCTGAAACCAAGGTTCAGGTCGCAGTGCTTGAAGTGGGAATGGGCGGCCGGTTGGATGCAACCAACATCGTGGACCCATTGATCTCGATCATCACGGACATTTCTCTCGATCACATGGAGTGGCTCGGTTCCACCATCTCAGCCATTGCGCGGGAGAAGGCCGGCATTCTGCGCTCCGGCGGCACCATGATTACGCTGCCGCAGCACCCGCATGCCAATCAGGTCCTGGGCGAAATCGCAACTGAACTCCGCGCCAAGGGAGTGAGCGCGACCCCATATGTGCCTGCCGCAAGCACCAACGGTCCGTACATGTTGGATGTTCTTGGTGAAGCAATCACGGTCGACTCTCCACTCGCAGGAGAACATCAGCACCGCAACGTCGCGCTTGCTATCGCCGCCGCGGAAGAGTTGGCCTCCCAACATGGCTTTCGAATTACCGCAGCCGATATTGCGGAAGGAATCAGACAGACGAGCTGGCCGGGCCGGCTGGAGCGCATTGATCGTGCGGGCAGAACATGGATTCTGGACGTCGCGCATAATCCTGCCGGCGCATGGGCATTGCGCGCAGGACTACACGGCCTGCTTCAGGACGAGCGCCCGCGGACGCTGATCTTCAGCTGCCTGCGCGATAAGCCAGTCGCGGAGATGGCGCAGATCCTATTTCCGTTATTCGAACGCGTAATCCTTGCTCCCATTCACACTTCACGCGCAACCTCAGTCGATGACTTGATGGCAGCCGCCAGGGCGACCGGCACAAGCGCAGTAGCCGTTGATTCGGTGCGGGAGGCCTTTGAGCGTATGGAGAGTGATGCTGAAAACGCAAATGGCTTGATCGTGATTTCAGGCTCTGTGTATCTGGTGGGAGAAGCGCGCACGCTGCTGATCGGCGCCCAGGGAGTTCGCGGATGAGCCGACGCCCCGACCCTCTACCCTGGTTCCATCGTGCGCGGACGAATGTCTGGCACATTCCGCTGCTGACCATCATCACCGTTGTCTGCGCATCTGTCTCGCTGCTGATTTCATTTGCCGACAAGACCGGCCGGATACAGCACAAAATTGCGCAGCGCTGGGCGCGTGCGCTGTTGTGGACTTCAGGCTGCACCCTCAAGATCCATGGCGAGGAAAATCTGCACAAGCATCCGGTTGCCGTGTACGCCTCCAATCACACGTCATACATGGACACGCCTGTCATCTTTGCGTCGCTTCCCTTCCAGTTCCGCATTCTTGCGAAAAAGGAGCTGTGGCCGATCGCATTCATTGGCTGGTACCTGAACCGGTCAGGACAGATTCCCGTGGATATTTCGAATCCACATGCGACGTTGTCGAGCCTTGGCGCGGGTGTGAAAGCTTTGCGCGGCGGCATGCCTCTGTTTGTGTTTCCTGAGGGTGGACGAACTTCAACCGGTGAGCTCAAACCCTTTCTATCCGGCGCGGCCTATCTTGCGATCCGGGCGCAGGTGCCGCTGGTTCCCATCGCTCTGACGGGCGTGTACGATTTGCTGCCGATCCACACGCGGCATTTGTATCCCGGCGAGCTTACCCTGAGCGTGGGTGAACCGATCGACACGCGTGGCATTACTCCGCGACAGGTGGACGAACTGACGGCTCGCCTTCGGAGCGCGATTGAAACGTTGCTGGCAGCTGAAGCTGGACAAACAAGAGAGAGAGTCGACGCGCCTGTTGGATAAGGAGCCCTGGCAGTTTCGAGGCTTTGGCGCGACTCGCGACGGCATTACACTGTGTCCATGGGAATCCGCATCGCCATTCCAGAGCCGACAAGCTCTGACGCCGCATACAACCAGCGATCATTGCCACAGTACGTGGCCGCGCTTGAGGCTGCCGGCGCAACCGCGGTGATTGTTCCATTGCTCGAATCGCAGGACGAGGTGGCGAAGTGCATTGCCGAAACGCAAGGCGTGCTTTTACCGGGCAGCGGTTTCGATGTTGATCCGGAGCGATACGGCGAAGCACGGCAAGCTGAGTGTGGACCAGCCGACGCTGCTCGCACCGCGGTTGACGAACTGCTGCTGCAGGACGCATTCAATCTGCGAAAGCCGATCCTTGCCATCTGCCACGGCGTGCAAACGTTGAACGTGTGGCGCAACGGCACGCTCATCCAGGATCTCAAGACATCGGTGAATCATCGGCCCGGACGGGAGATTGTCGAGGCCCATCCCGTTCGTATTGCGGAAGGCTCGCGTTTGAGCCTGATCTTGCCGGAAAACACAGGTCCAGAAGTGCAGGTGAATTCGAGTCATCACCAGGCTCTACGGGAACCCGGCGATCGATTGCTCGTAACAGCAGTCTCGCCTAAGGACGGAGTGATTGAAGCGGTCGAGCTGGATGCAGCCGATCATTTCGTCGTCGGAGTGCAATGGCATCCCGAGCGCACTTATACGGAGAGTGCCGCGTCGCGCGCAATCTTTGCCGAGTTCATCAAGACTGCAACCGGCTGGAATACACCGTCGGTTGCGGGCCAGGTCTCCGATGGAAACTGAGGGAGCGGGTTCCGCGGGCTTGCTCTTGAACAGTCTGCTTCAAGAAGCAGGGACGCCACCGCTCAACCTGGAGCAGGCCGCTCAATTCGAAGCCTACCTTTCGCTTTTTCTTCGCTGGAATGCGCGAATGAATCTATCCTCCGTCCGGGAGCCAGAGGCTATTCTTTCAAGGCACTTAGTGGAATCAATCATTTGCGCCCGTGCGCTGCCAACTGGGGTCGCGACTCTGCTCGATTTTGGATCCGGTGGAGGGTTGCCGGGGATTCCGATCGCTCTGTGCCGACCCGAAACCGCAGTGACCCTGGCAGAGTCTCAGGGCAAGAAAGCGGCGTTTCTCCAGGAGGCTGTGCGTGTGCTCGGAATCTCCGCGAAAGTGTTTGCCGGGCGTGCGGAAACTCTGACGGAGCAGTTTGACTGTGTGGTGCTCAGAGCCGTCGACAAGATGGCCGAGGCGGTCGAGGATGCCGCCGAGCTCGTCGTCCCAGGCGGCTGGCTTGGACTGATGAGCACACAGAGCGATTTGCCCAGACTGATCGAATCCGCTGGCGCAGGGTTCTCCTGGTCCAAACAGCACTCGCTGCCTGGTAGTGCGGACCGAATGCTCGGCATCGGACAGCGGGCAGCTAGTTCGCTAACTTGATCCTCGCCAGTTTGCGAATGGCTGGCAGGTCCTTTGCGTTCGTCACGGTCAATCGGACACCGGTGCCTTCAGGATAATGCGGTGCTTCGTCCAGGATCTTGAGGATAGGCTTTGCGAGGTTACTTGCCCGCGCGGCGGCCATCGCCTTGTCGCCGAGGACGAACGAAACTCGGAAACAGCCATCACATGGGCCGAGATAGACGATCCGCCGCTTTTTGGATTTGAGGATGAGTGACCATCCATATTTCTTCGGGTTGAGGGAGTTCCATTCTTGATCGGGGTTGCCGAGTTCCGCAGTAAGTGAGGCCACGAGTTGGTTCCAAAGGGCGGATGTTGGCCCGAGCACCGCAGCGAGTTCTTCGGACGTTGGCCGCGTTGTCGTGCCGATAAACGCGTTCAAGTTTTCCATTATGAGCCTCCAATGGATAAGACAGGAAGCAGGCCAGTGACAGTTGGCGAAAGATTTCTGCAGTTGAAAGTTGCCAGAATTGTAGACCCGAAGGCAGATTTGTTCCACGTGGAACATTTAAAGAAGGAGTCAAGCCAAGAATTGTTCCACGTGGAACATTCGTGACCACATTGAAGTCCGTCGCCAAAAACTCTCCTAAAAGACGTGAAGAACAAGCCCCGATCCGGAGAGTTTTCCACCGACAGCACTTTCCAGGCTGCATTTTGGCTGGCGCCCTTGAATTGCAGCGATCTCGTTGCAATTCTAGAAGTTGGGCCAAGGAAAGGTTCTAGGCTTTTTTGCGCTTTCCACAACTTTGCCCGGTTCTCCACAAACCAATTGCCTACCCTAAACCCGCTTCGCCTTTTACTCTGGAATGCCATGGGCAAGATTATCGGGATTGTGAACCAGAAGGGCGGGGTGGGCAAAACCACCACCGCAATCAACCTGTCCGCGTGCCTCGCGCTCGAGGGAATGAAGACCCTTCTCGTGGATTGCGATCCGCAGGCGAACGCTACTTCCGGCATTGGTTTCCAGCGCGACGACAACCGTCGCTCCGTTTACGACGTTCTGATGGGTGATAGCCCCGCTGATCAGGTGATTCTTCCGACGGAAATCGATGGGCTCGAACTTTTGCCCGGATCGAAGAATCTTACCGGTGCGAACATCGAGCTCGCGGCTGCTGCCGATCGCGCTGTCCGCCTGAGAAGCGCATTGGAGGCGGTGAAGTCAGACTACGATCTGGTCATCCTGGATTGCCCGCCAGCGCTCGATCTCCTTACGCTCAACGTGCTGTCTGCTGCTGAAACACTCATCGTTCCCATGCAGGCCGAGTATTTCGCCCTCGAGGGGATCTCCGAGCTGATCTCGACCCTGGAACGGGTGCGCGCCGCCTTCAACCCCACGCTCAACATCGAGGGCGTTCTGCTGACCATGTACGACGATCGAACTAACCTGGCGCAGCAGGTTACCGAGACGCTCCGAGAATATTTCCGCGATCGCCTCTTCCGTACGGTCATTCCGCGGAACGTGCGCCTTGCAGAAGCCCCGAGCCATGGAAAGCCCGTCGCGGTCTATGATCCGCGGTCGCGTGGCACCGAGGCTTATTTTGAGCTAACGACTGAGCTCCTGGCGCGCAATGAAATGGAGAGCCCACGTAGCCTGGAACGGAAAGCAAAAGCAGCAGCAAGACCTCAGGCGAAAGTCACTTTCTGGCCGTACTCCTGACTAGGTCGCCGCGCCTTAGAGACTCCCGGCTCGCGAAAGAACAAGACGAACACGGCGTCACGCCGATAAAGAAGGAAATGAATGATGAATGTAGCCGCCTCCGATCCTAAGCGCCGCGCCTTGGGCAAAGGCCTTGACTCGTTGCTTCCGCGAGCCCACGCTCCCGCCGCCGCAGCACCACCCGAACCTGAAGGAGGTCGGCCACGCGAAATTCCGCTGGACCAGATTGACCCGAACCCATTTCAGACTCGCTCGCATATCGACGAAGAGCAGTTGGCTGAACTGGCAGCCTCTATTTCGGCCAACGGAGTCGTGCAGCCCATTCTTGTGCGGCCGCTTGCGAGCGGGCGGTTTCAGCTCATCGCCGGTGAGCGCCGCTGGCGTGCCTCGCAGAAGGCAGGCAAGCCGACCATCCCCGCTATCCTTCGCCAGGTTTCGGATGAACAGGCGATGGAGATCACCATCGTCGAAAACCTGCAGCGCGCCGATCTGAACCCCATGGAGCAAGCGCGAGCATTCGACCGCCTCTCGCGTGAGTTTCACATGACTCAGGAACAGATGGCTCTACGTACTGGCAAGGATCGCGCAACCGTATCGAACTTCCTCCGACTCCTCCGCTTGCCCCAGGGAGTCCAGGCGCGCGTGGAATCGGGTGATCTGAGCTTCGGCCATGCTCGCGCTCTGCTGGCTTTCGAGCATGCAGAGGAGATCGAAAAGGCCGCTCAGCGCATCAGCTCACTTTCGCTTTCTGTTCGCCAGACTGAAACCTATGTGCAAGGGCTCCTCCATCCCGAGCGAAATGTGAGAAAGGAGCCCAAGCCCGAGCCTCAGGTCGATCCTAACGTCCGTGAGGTCCAGGAGCAGTTGCAGAGAGCGCTCGGGCTCAAAGTCCACATTGAGGACCACAACGGCCGCGGGAAGGTAATCATCGAATATGCGAAGCTGGAGGATTTCGATACGCTGCTCGAGCAACTTGCCGGCAAGTAGGCGCAGAATGTAGTTCCGGATTCCATAAAATCTGATCATCTGATTTTTTATGGATGAAACGCCCATCAGCGTGACTCTCGCGGCGCGAAAATTCTCTGATTACATCAACCGTGTCCGCTATCAGGGTGCATCGTTTCTTCTAGAAAAAAATGGTGTTCCTGTCGCGCGACTGATACCGGTACAGTCGAAACTTGGGTCCGATATCGAGCAGCTTGCCACCACTCCTCGCGAAGCCCGCGAGGTATCTGTTCCAAGCTCGGAAAAGGAAGAGTCAACTGTCGCACCGCCCGGTCCTGAGCAACAATCAACGCAGAATCACGAGCCTGCAAAAGTGTCGATGCGACCGTCTCTGAACAGGTGAAGTAAAATTCTCCTTCTTTCTTTTTTGAAGGAGTCCCGATGGCTAAGAGCGCCTGCTCGCCCCGCCTGTTCATTGCCGCATTTCTGCTGTTTCTCCTGCCCGCTCTTCGTGCACAGGATTCATCGAGCCCGCAGCGCTGGACCGAAGACAAGTCTGCCGCATGGTATGCCACGCAGCCATGGCCAGTCGGCGCCAACTTTCTGCCGTCAAACGCAATCAACGAGTTGGAAATGTGGCAGGCCGAGACCTTCGATCCTACTACCATCGATCGTGAGCTCGGCTGGGCCGAAAGCATTGGCATGAACACAATGCGGGTGTTTCTCCACAACCTTCTGTGGGAACAAGATCCGAAGGGCTTTCAAAAACGCATCGATGCATTTCTTGCGATTGCCGCGCGGCACCACATCAAACCTGTCTTCGTTTTGTTCGACTCTTGCTGGGATCCATTTCCGAAGCTCGGCCCACAGCACCCACCCATTCCTGGCGTACACAACTCGGGCTGGGTGCAGGCGCCTGGCGCAACCGTGCTATCGGACGCCACACAATATCCGCGGCTTGAGAACTACGTGAAAGGCGTTGTGGGCAAGTTCGCCAACGATCAACGAATCCTCGCCTGGGATGTGTGGAACGAACCGGACAACGGCAACGACAGTTCTTATGCAAAGAGCGAACCGAAGAACAAGAACGATCTTGTGATGCAACTTTTGCCGCAGGTATTTGCGTGGGCAAGGAGCGCGCAGCCTGTCCAGCCACTGACCAGTGGCGTCTGGCATGGCGACTGGAGTTCACTGGACAAGATGCCGCCGATGGCGCGCGTGCAAATCGAGCAGTCGGACGTTATCAGCTTTCACAACTACGGCTGGCCCGAGCAATTCGAGCAGCGCATTCTGGAATTACAGCAATTCCAGCGTCCGATCCTCTGCACGGAATACATGGCGCGCGGAGCAGGCAGTCTGTTCGACACCGTATTGCCCGCCGCAAAAAAGTATCGCGTAGCAGCCATCAACTGGGGCCTGGTCGCCGGCAAAAGCCAAACGTATCTGCCGTGGGATTCGTGGCAGCGCCCCTACGTGGAACATCCCCCCACCATTTGGTTCCACGACGTTTTCTTTTCGGACGGAAAGCCGTACCGCGAGCGTGAGGCGGAGATCATTCGCAGCCTGACGAGCCAGAAGTAGCAACAGGCAATCAGCCGGCTGCTTCGGCGAAAGCTCTCACCAGCATTACGCCGACCGCTGCACCCGGATCGACCATGCCCACGGAATTCTCTCCGCGATACGCGGCGCGTCCGTGAATAGCCTTCATCTGCTTCGTCGATTCCAGTCCCACCTCAGCGGCACTGAGTGCTGCGGCCCAAGCCTGCGCAATGGTGGCGTCGGAACCGGCCGCACGCAGCGCTTCGATAGCAGGAAGAAGTGCGTCGATGATGGTCTTCTCGCCGGGCTTCGATTTTCCGCGTTCCTTAATGCCCTTCAAAAATCCGTCCATCATCCGGGTGGTATCGTCGAGCGCGAGAGCGTCTTTGCCCATCACTTCCTTGCCGCCCTTCATGAATCCTGATGCGAGCAAGGTGCCCAACGTCGATGGAGCTTCGCGCGCAATCGCCATCCCGGAGAGAATCAGCAATCTTCCGGCATCTTTTTCGGTGTATTCGCGTGCGGCTACATTTGCAGCGGCAAAACCCTTGGTCATGGTGACGCCCAGGTCGCCGTCTCCGGCCACCGCATCGAGGTCGGTCAGCAGTTGGAAGTTGTCGGCCATCACGCGTTCGAGCGCGGCGAAAATACTCTTCAGGTCTTCAATGGTCAGCGAACGAATCATTGTCGAGATATCTTTCCAAGTTCAGGGTTGCACAAAGAACGGGGTGTGAGCGCTCTGATCGAGCAGCGCCTTCAACTCGTCATCAAGTTTGAGAAGGCTGATCGACGCTCCCGCCATTTCCATCGATGTAGCGAATTCGCCCACGTAGGCGCGGTGTACCTTGATGCCTGAAGACTGCAGCACCTGGTTCACGCGGCGGAAGATCACGTACAGTTCTTCCAGCGGAGTTGCGCCCAGGCCATTCACCAGCACTGCGACAGAATCGCTCTTCTCGCACGGCATATCTTCCAGGATTTTTCCGAGTACATGATCGACGATTGCATCGGCAGGTTGCAGCGGGCCGCGGCTTACGCCCGCTTCGCCGTGAATGCCCATGCCGATTTCCATCTCACCTTCCGCGATGGAGAACGTGGGCTTGCCCACTTCAGGAATGGTGCATGGCGAAAGCGCAACGCCCATGCTGCGCACGCGAGCGGCTGTCTTCAATGCAACTGCCTTCACCTCATCCAGGCTTGCCATACGCACAGCAAGCGCGCCGGCAATCTTGTAGATGAAGAAAATTCCAGCAACGCCGCGCCGTTTCGCCTCATTGCCTTTCGGCGCTGATGCAACGTCTTCCGCTCCGAGCACCTGCTCCACGCGGATGTCGTCCATCGAGGCCATCTCGGCTGCCAGTTCGAAATTCATAACATCGCCGCCGTAGTTACCGTAGAGGTAAAGCACACCGGCGCCATTGTCGATGGCCTTGGTCACTGCAAGCATGCGGTCAGCGCTTGGTGATTGAAAGACACCGCCAACGCAGCAGCCATCCAGCATTCCTTCGCCTACGTAACCAAGAAAGAGTGGCAGATGACCGGACCCGCCGCCGGTGGCCAGCGCCACCTTGCCGGGATGCTTCCTGCGCGTCACCAGGCAGCGAAGGTCGCCGTCGACGCAGGTCACCTGGCCGGGATGTGCAGCGTAGATTCCCTCGAGCATTTCGTCGACCATGTTTTCGGGCAGATTAATCAGCTTTTTCATCGTTCCTCATGAATGCGTTCAAAATTGTGCAGCGCAAAAGTCTGCAACAGTATAGTCCGGCTGGTGCACTCCTCTCTTGAAGCAGAAACGAGCGGGAGAAAAAGCAAGGTGCGGAGCATTTTTCTTTCGCTCCGGGCCTCGATCTTTGGCCTGATTCGGAAACTGCTCGTCTGCAAGTGCAGCGAATCTTGAGGAGCCAAAACCCTCGGTGAGGTGTGGTTAAATGCACACCTCAAGCATGCTAAATACTGGTACATCAGTTTCCGCGATTGCGGAAACAGTAATGGCTGGAAACAGCGTTAAGCCGCCACCCTGTGTGATTTATGCTGTCACTTGAGTCTGTCTCGTCAGGTGCTAATCAATTGCCAGCAATGGAGCATTTCCTGGCGCAACGATGTTTACAGTTATCTCCGGTTAAGTCGAAGATGCGTCCAGAACTCGTCGATGAGTACTTTGGCCTGTTAACCCATCTAATCGAAAGCGGGGCAGCTATTCTGTGTGAAGTGCAGTCAATGGATCGACGCTCGCAGCGCGACGTGCTGGCAGCGCACTTGCAGCGAGCGCGACGCTTGCCACTCCCATAACGGCGAAGAAGTAACTTGCTCCGTCCAGCGGCTTCACGCCATAGAGCGAGGAGGCAAGCGCGCGTCCCACCAGAATCGCGAATGGGATTCCCAGCCCCACGCCAATCGCCGTGAGCACCAGCGAGTCCCGGAGAATCATCCACACCACCTGCCCCCGGCTGGCGCCCATTGCCATCCGTATTCCAATCTCGGCCGTGCGTTTGTTTACGCGATAGGCCAGAGTGCCATACAGCCCCGCGGCCACCAGCGCCACTGCCAGCAGTCCAAAAAATCCGGACAGCCGTGCGAACAGCACCTGGTTTGTAATTGTCAGATCGTATTGCGCGCGCTGCGTCATTGGCTGGATCAGCGGGAGGTTCGGATCCATCTGCTGCACCACCTTGCGCGCAGCCGGCAGAATCGACAGCGGCTCGCCATGCACGCGCATCTCCACCGCCATCCCGCCAATCACCGGAATCTGCGCGTAGTCATACCACGCCATCGGAATCGGCGCCTCGTCGATGCTCCGATACTTGTGATCCTTCACCACGCCAATAATGGTGATGCGAATCGGCATGTTCTCCGGCCCGAACGTGTGCCCCAGTGGATTCACGCCGCCAAGGAATTTCCGCACGAACTCCTCATTCACGATGCCGACATAGGGCGTGGCCGCCGTGTCCGAATCTCTGAACTCCCGGCCCTCCAGCACCGGCACTCCAAGTGTGTGGAAGAAGTCCGGCCCCACTTCGTTATAGCGAATGGTCCGCGATGCTCCATCGGGAACCTCCGGCAGCCTGCCGTCCACCAGCATGTCGCTGTTGTTTGAAGCTCCAGAACCGATACGCTCAATCATCAAGCCCACTGATTCCACGCCCGGAATCTGGCGCAACTTGTCGGTAAGCTCACGGTAAAACTCACGTCCCTGTTCCAGCGAGCGAAACTCTGGTTTGACGCCAAACACCACCAGCCCATCGGTGTCGAACCCCAGCGGTGTGTTTTCAAGATCGCGCAGCGTACGAATCAGCAGTCCGGCGGCAACCAGCAGTACGACGCACCCGGTCATCTGCAGAACCACAATCATCCTGCCCAGTCGCGTTTTTCCGGTATCGGCACCGGAAACTGCGGCGGACGTCTTGATTGCCAGCGACGGCCCCGCGGCCAGTGCAATGCGCAACGGTACCGCGCCGAACAGAACTACCGCGACCGCCAGAACCGCCACTGTGAAGCGCAGCACCGCCCCATTCGGCGCCAGGCTTGATTCAATTTGCGCCCACGCCCCCAGCGCCCTCGTCGCATACACCGCAAAGAACCACGCCAGCAGCCCTCCTGCCGTAACCAGCAGCAGACTCTCGGTCAGCAATTGCCGCAGCAGATCGCCGCGTCCTGCTCCCAGCGCCAGCTTCATGCTCATTTCACGCTGCCGCGCCGCATTGCGTGCCATCAGCAGCATCGCCACGTTGGTCAGGGCGATCAACAGAACCAGCCCCACCAGCCCCATCAACAACTGAAGCGGCTTGCCATACTCCTCCGCATAGCCGGGAAATCCTTTTGCTTCCACCAGGCTCAACACAGGCTTCCGTTCCCCCGCCGCCGGGGAACCCAGCCCGATGTATGCCGCCCTCTGAAACACCGGCTGTATCTGCGCCACCGCCTGCGCCGTCGTAATCCCCGGATTCAGCCGTCCAATCAGCCGCAAACACCACCACGTCGGATCGGCCATATATGTCTTGCCTTTTTCCAGCGGGTTGCCCCACGCGTTCAGCTCCGCACGATTCTGCAAAGGAATCCAGAAATCCGTTGATCGCCCCGCTTCCAGCCCTTCAAAGCCTTGCGCGGTTACTCCCACAATCGTGAAGCCGACGCTGTTGACATACAGAGCCGTCCCCAGCACCTCCGGATTTCGCGCAAATCGCCGCGTCCAGTAGTTGTTGCTGATCACCGCGACTGGCGCGTGATCCTTCTCGTTCTGTTCCGTAAAGCCCCGGCCGCGCTCCAGCCTCACGCCCAGTCCGGAGAAGAAATTCCCGCTCACCATGTCGCCTTCGGCTTCTTCGGGCTGCGGCCCAATGCGCACCGCCACTTTGCTCCCCGAAAGCGGCACGTATGCCATCACCGCCGCCATCGCGCCGGTCTCCTGGCGCAGCGCTTCGTACACAGCATAGGGAAACGTCTCGTTCGTCTCCACCGTTCCCGTTCCATGCGGCGGTTGCGTCGTTCGCAGATATACCACGCGGTTGGCATCGGCGACCGGAAGCGTCCGCAGCAACACCGCATGCATTACGCTGAATACCGCGGTGTTTGCGCCCACACCCAGCGCCAGCGTCATAATCGCGGTCAGCGAGAATCCCGGACTCTTCGCGAGCGACCGGACCGCGTGCTTCAGGTCGCGCAGCCACTTGTCCACCCAGACCCACCTGCCTTGCATGTAGAAGCGCTCCTGCTCCCGGCGCACGCTGCCGAACTTCAACCGCGCCTGGCGATGTGCCTCCTGCTCGTTAAAACCTTCTCGCCGCAGCTCCTCGGCTTCCATGTCAATGTGGGCCTGCATCTCTTCAGCAAAATCTTGCGTGGTGCGTTTGCGCCCGAACATGTTCATGCCTCCTCGGACTGCGCCCCGTGATTCGCATCCAGAATCAGACCTACCGCTCGCGTCAGCCGGCGCCACTGGCTGGTCTTCTCGATCAGTTGCTCGCGCCCCTTCTCTGTAAGCGAATAAAAACGTGCTTTGCGATTGTTCTCGCTTACGCCCCACTTGGCGCGAATCCAGTTCTTCTCTTCCAGGCGCTGCAGAGCCACATACAACGATCCATGTTCGACGAGAAAAACATCTTCTGATTGGGCTTGAATGGATCGCGCAATACCCTGCCCATGGCATAAACCGAAGACGAGGCTTTTGAGGATCAGCAGGTCCAGGGTTCCCTGCAGCAGGGCGATGCGGTCGTCGTTGGGCTCTCGGGTTGACATTCTACCCAAGTATCCGCTCTCTTGGGTAGAATGTCAACCCGGAGTCACCGATTTTACTCCGGATTTGTGAAAAATCGCCAATGCTTGTCGAGTCTTGGGAGCTGCAGTTCGGGGTTCCGGATGTATGGCCGGCTGTGCGGATATTGAGCTCTTGTGGAATTGAGGGATGCACTGAAGGCAACCGCAGTCCTACATGTCGCGTTGCGCTACCGGAATCCGAGAAGTCGTTGAAATCGAGTCGGAGTGGAGGGCAAGAACTCGCGACCCACTCATCGCGATAAAGCCGCGATGAATGGGGCACAGACTTGCCTATTTGCGAAGCTCAGATGGGTGGCTGGATCGGTGAGCAGGCCACCTGCCTTCAACCACTGCGCTACTGGAATCCGAGGAGTGGTTGAAATCGAGTCGGAGTGGACGGCAAGGACTCGCGGCCCACTCATCGCGATGAAGCCGCGATGAATGGGGCACAGACTTGCCTATTTGCGAAGCCCAGGGGGTGGCTGGATCGGTGAGCGGGCCACCTGCCCAGGAGATCTATGATCCAGATGAATTGGTGCCGGGATTATGCCAGCAGCCGCCTGCTGCGATCAGTGCGTCTGCCTGTTTCGGCCCCCAGGTGCCGCGCCTGTAAGGGCGCACTCGATGATGGTGTTTGAGTACCTGATCGACCACTACCCATGCGGCTTCCACCGCGTCCTCGCGAGTAAACAGACTCCCGTCGCCCTTCATGGCGTCGCCCAGTAGCCGTTCGTAGGGGGTTTCTTCTCCCGGCTGCTGTTCGAGCAAATACAGCTCTCGCTGTTCCCCGATGAACTCCTCTCCTGCAAGCTTCACGCGTGCGGCGAGTCCGATTTCCGCGTTGGGAGAGAGCCGGAAGCGAAGATAGTTTCCCTGGCAGGCAGCCGCCGCTGCATCGACGAAGAGCTTTTGCGGTGGCGCTTTCAGCTCCACAAGAACCTCGGTTGCCGTCTCGGGCAGATACTTGCCCGAGCGCAGATACCACGGCACGCCGTCCCAGCGCCATGAGTCTATAGACAATCGAAGGGCGCAATAGGTCTCGACATCGGAGTTTTTTGCTACGTCCTTCTCCTGCCGGTAATCTGTGTATTGACCGCGCACGATGTCGTCGGATTTCAAAGGACGCATGGCCTTAAATATGGTCGCCTTCTCAGTTTGCACCGCTCCGAAATGCCGGCCCGCAGGTGGCTCCATAGCAAGCAGCGCGACGATTTGAAAGAGATGATTCTGAATGACGTCTCGCAAGCAGCCGGCCGACTCGTAAAATGCGCCACGCGTTCCCACGCCGAAGCTTTCAGACAAGGTGATCTGGACGTTGGAGATGTAGTTGCGGTTCCAGATTGGTTCAAGGAATGAATTCGCAAAGCGGAAGTAGAGGATATTCATGATCGCTTCCTTCCCCAGGAAGTGATCGATGCGAAAGATCGACTCGTCAGGGAACACGGCCCGCGCCACGGAATTCAGCTCACGGGCCGAAGCCAGGTCGCGCCCAAACGGCTTCTCCACGATGACGCGCGCATTCTCAGCCAATCCGGCTGCGCCCAGCCCCTTTATTACGGTGCCAAAGAGCGAAGGCGGGATGGCGAGGTAATGCGCGGGACGGCGCGCTCTACCGAGCGATTCCTTGATCGCCGCGAAGGTTTTGCTGTCGTTATAGTCCCCGCTGACATACTTGAGCAGCGACAGAAAATGGTGGAAGGCGCGCTTATTATCAATCCCGCCCGATTGCTTGATGCTGTGTGTCACTCGCTTCCGCAGTCGCTCAAGAGACCATTTCGGAAACGCGACACCGATGACGGGAACGTTGAGGGTTCCGGATTTCACCATTGCGTAGAGTGCCGGGAAGATCATCTTGTGGGCGAGATCGCCTGTCACGCCATAAACCACAAGAGCATCGGAATGAGAGCTGGGCATCAGGCACCTTCCTTGTTGGCGGCCATCGCTTCTCGATGGCCAGCGAGTTTATCCTGCAATCCCGATGATAACTTCCTGGTGCTGAAGCATACTTGGTTGTGAGAGTGACCGTGACTTCTAGCGACGCCCCCTGGCTGCCCTCGTGATTCTATTGGGCGGTATGTACGAGTTCTGGCGGACTGGCCGGGTGACGGGTTCAGAGCTCCTCCTGGGACTGGATTCGGGAGGTATCTAATTGAGCGGAAAATATCGGTGTGCACGGCGCCAGTCGCGCAGACGACAACCAGTGCGATCAGCTATTGATGAGAACGGAGACCTCGGAACATGAAGCCAAATGAACCCAGCCGCACAGCCCTTATGATCGCTCGACAACGAGCGGCTCATCAGGTGCTCGATCATGGCTCAATCCTCTATGACCCATTTGCCATGAAGATTCTGCGTGAAGACGAAAAGGACGTACTTCAATTTGCGAACGCACACCCCCAGGCCAGCATCGGACGTCTGATCACCACCGCACGGAGCCGGATTGCGGAAGATGCTTTGTCAAGAGCTGTCGAAAGCGGGGTTAGGCAGATCGTTATCCTTGGCGCCGGACTCGACACTTTCGCTCTCCGGAGTCCCCACGGCGCACTAGAGATCCGTATCTATGAGGTGGACCACCCCGCGACGCAGGCATGGAAACGCCAGCGCTTGGCTGAAGCTCAAATCGCACTTCCGCCATGGCTTATTTTCGTGCCCGTCGATTTCGAGCGGGACGACGTGGGAGAGAAGCTCGTCGCCGCAGGCTTTCAGCAGAACTCGCCCGCGTTTTTCACCTGGCTCGGGGTTGTGCCCTATCTGACACAAGACGCAATCGGCCGCACTCTGGACACCATGTCGTCAATCCAGAACTCGGAGGTGGTGTTCGACTACATGGAACCGCCCGAGGGATTCTCAGAAGAGCTAAGGCAATTAGAAAAGGAGCGGACCGAACAGCTTAAGAAAATTGATGAACGTTCGGTCAGCCGTTTCGAGCCGGCTGGCATTGCAGCGATTCTTCGCTCGCACGGATTTTGCGACCTCGAAGACATCAATTTCCAGGAGATCGCGTCCAGGTTCGGCCGCGCCGTTCAAGGACTCGCGCCCGGACACGCTGGCGTTCATGTTGTCCACGCTAAGCACTCAACAAAACGAGGCTGAAGCAGAGTTGCCGCGGTCACCAGCGCGATTCCGATGCCGAATGCAAAACCTCAGATCCTTCGGCTCGCCTCGGGATGACAGCCTTTGCCAATGCATTTTTGTATCATCGGGGCCGTTCGCCATCGGGACGCCGGAATACGTTTTCTCAAGCGTGGCGGCAAGTGTACCGCCGCCTATTACGTCATTCAACGACGAGTCGCGGAGGAATTCTACCGGAGCGGCCGGCGAGAAGACGCGCGCTCTTCCACTACTGGCCGGGACGTGGGGATTTTGCCTTGGCCAGCAATGCGTCGAATTCCGCTTTCGGCATCTTCAGCATTTCCGGATGAGACTCAATCCACTTGGCGAACGCGTCGTATTTTTCTGGTGTCCAGCCGCCCTCAAACTGCGCGCCGTTCTTGCCCTGACGATTTAATTCGAAGTTGTAAGCGTCTTTCAGTGAGGTGAATTCCGCGGAACTCACCGCATCCTCAGCCAGGATTGCCGGGATGAAGATTACGCCTTCCGGCTTGCAAAGCACCAGATCTCCGGGTAACACGACTGCGCGTCCAATGCGAATGGGTGCATTGATTGAGGTCAATTCCATGTTGGCCCAGGCAGATGGATCGTAGCCGCGATAGAAGCCGTTGAAATTAGGGATCTCACGGTTTTCTTCTTGATCCCTGATGCCGGCGTCGAAGACGAAGCCCGTATGAGTATGCGCGGCGATGGCATTGCCAAGATTTGATCCGATGAGGGTCCCCTCAATGATCTTTCCAAAGCCGTCCGCAACATACACGTCTCCGATCTGGAGTTCGCTGATGGGCCAGCTATTGGTTCCTGAGCCGCGGCCGAGAAGCCGTCCCTCGGCCTTGCCCTCTTCTGCAATCGCTTTGCTCATATCAGGACGGGTGGGCATGTATTGCGCCGTTAGAGCGCGGCCAGCAAAAGACTTCTCGATGTGGAGAGCCTGCCAGCCTGTCTCGAACTGGTTGTTGTAACCCTTGCCGCGAAGAAAATCCCAGATGTCTTCTATGGTCATGTCGACCGCGCGCTTGAGCAGGGAGTCCGGCAACTTCGGCCGGCCGTCTGGGAAGCGATCACCCTTCCAGTCCGAGGTGTAGAAGAGGATCTGATCGCGCGTCATCTTCACCTGGCCGAAGACGGGTGAAGTTGACGTGAAGATTGTGGCAGCCAGAATGATTGCGAGGAGGATTCTTTTCATCGTCCTATAGTTCCTTTCAACGTAGCCCATTTTCTCCGAGTGGAGTGTGTTCGTCCATTGCGAATGTCTCTAACTGAAGATCGCGTCGTCCCACGACTGGACTTCATTCCACATAGGCGTTGGCTCGAAGTACCCCGTTCCGGGTTTCAGATGGCGCTTCACCTCGTCATCGTTCAAAGTGATTCCCAGTCCCGGTGTTTCCGGAACTTTTATGTAGCCTTTGTTGACGATTGGTTTTTCGAGTCCCGTCACCAGATCCTGCCAGAACGGTACATCAAGCGAGTGGTTTTCGAGCGCCAGGAAATTACGTGTCGCCGCCGCGCAGTGAACGTTCGCCATGCAACTGACTGGCGTGCCGGCAAAGTGCATCGCCATGGGCAAGCCATATCGAAACGCCATGTCGCCGATGCGGTGCGTTTGAAGAATTCCGCCCGAGGTGGCAAGGTCAGGATGAATCTTGTCGACGGCGTGCTCTTTGCATAGCGTTTCGAAATCGGAGATCTGGTAGATGTCTTCGCCGGTGAGGATGGGAGTGGGGTTGGCTTCCCTGATCTCCTTTAGCAGGTCTGTGTAGTACCAGGGAACGACATCTTCCATCCATTCCAGATTGAATTTCTCATATGCCTTGCCAAGCCGGATGACAGATTTCACACCGATGTGCCCGAGGTGATCCATTGAGAGCGGCATGTCGTAACCGATGTTTTCGCGCACTGCCGCGACATACTCGCAAAGCCGGTCGATGCCCTTGTCGGTGATTTCGGTAGCCATAAAGGGATGAGGCTGATTGCGCAGTTCCCATTTGTCCTGACCGGAAGGCTGCATCACGGTACCGGGGATTCCCTCGAGTACGTTGATGCCGAGATCCATCTTCATCCAGGTGAGCCCCATCGCCTTGCGTTCTTTGGCGCGCAGTCCATACTCGGCAGGTTCCTTCGACTCCGTGGTATCGGCATAGATGCGGATAGCGTCGCGCCATTTGCCGCCGAGCATTTGATAAACCGGGATGTTGTATACCTTGCCTGCAATGTCCCAGAGCGCCATTTCGACTGCGCATACTCCGCCGGCCTGGCGCGCGTTCCCGCCAAACTGAGCAATCTTCTGGAACAGAAAATCGATGTTCAGAGGGTTCTCGCCAACGAGGCGACTCTTGAGCACCAGGGCATATTGCGGACCAGCGATATCACGCACCTCGCCCAAGCCATAGACGCCCTGATTTGTATCAATGCGAATAATGACGCACGGACTCGGCCCCGGCTTTACGACTACCGCATAACGCATGTCAGTAATCTTGAGCGCTGAGGGGCTTGAAGCGGTATTCACGTTTTTGATCGCGGGCTCTGCTGCTTCCGCGGTACGGGCAATGGCTCCGCCAGCCAACATGGCCAGCGACGATTTTAGAACGCTGCGACGATTGAGACCGGTCTTTTTAATTTCGGACATGATGATTGCTCCCTATCCTCACGAACCATGATTTTTGTAACCGATTGTGGTGCGAGCTTTACCCCCACCAGGTTTCTCCCGGCGCCAGGTGCGCCTTGGCGACGTCAGGATTGATGTCGACGCCGAGCCCGGGCTTGTCTTCGATGACGTAGTATCCGTTTTTCCAGAACGGACCTTCGTGCACTACCAGCGTAGGCCACCAATCAATCCACTTCGCCAGCTCATGGATTCTGAAGCCGCGCATCGAGGACGCTGCGTGAACTGAAGCGATGGTACCGATGGGACTTGCTGGGTTGTGCGCCGCTGTCCAGATGTAATAGAGATCGGCCAGATCGGAGATGCGCTTCGCCTCAAGCAGTCCTCCGGATTTGGGAATGTCGATGTGGACGCCGGCACAAGCCTGCTTTTCAATCAATGTTCTAAACCCCTGGGCGGTGTAGAGATTCTCACCTGTGCAGATGGGCGTATGCGTCGCGCGCGCGAGTCTCGCCATTGCATCGGTATTGTCCGGCGGCAATGGATCTTCGAGCCACATCGGTTTGACATGTTCAAGTGCATTCAGCAGTTCAATTGCATCCTGCGTGTCGTACTTCCAATGGCACTCGATTGCAAAGTCAATGTCCGGTCCAAGCTCGGTGCGCACCGCTTCCATCTTGGTCACAATGCGATTGATATCCCGGTTGGTTAAATCGCGTGCGTAGGGATCGTGACCAGGCTCCGAAAATGTTGGATCGGCAGTGACTGGAATACTGTCGCCCTGAAATTTGAATCCCGTGAAGCCGTATGGATTATTTCCTTTCGCCTCGGCAGCCTGATCGCGCCATGACGAAAGCTCCGCCGGATTCGGCGGGGCCTGCAAGGTGTGATAGAAGCGGACCCGATCGCGGAAACGTCCTCCCAACAGATTGCAGACTGGCGTCTGGAGAATTTTGCCGGCCAGGTCCCAGAGTGCAATCTCGATTCCACTCGCCGCAGTTACAGTGACACCGGCGATCGCTCCGGCGCCCGCGCTTCTCATCAACATCTTTACGTAAAGCTTGCCCACGTTGAGCGGGTCTTCGCCGAGGACAATAGGTTTTAGCTGCGTTAACACCATGTCCTTGACGCCTGGTCCCCAGTACGCTTCGCCGATGCCCGTGATTCCCGCGTCGGTTTCAATCTTGATCAGGTTCCAGTCCCAGGTTCCGCGCACAATCATGCACTTGACGTCAGTGATCTTAATCTTCTTGTGCAAGGTTTCCGCAAGACTTCGATACGGTTCTGCAAAGGTGCAGACACCTGCCGCTCCGGCAGCGAGGGCCTTCAGAAACCCTCTGCGATCGCTACGCACATTCCCCTCCGATTACGTTGGCAAGTAGTGAATAAAGACGAACAGCGTTTTCTTGGCTGTCAGATTGAGGCAAGTGGGACTGTCCTTTCGGGCAGTCCCACTCGCAGTTAAAAGTGGAATGTTGCCGATGCCTGCAAATCGCGATTGTCGTTGACGGTTCCAAGTATCTTGCCGGCATTGGCGCCGCCGATTGCTGCGTTTGGTGTTGCAAAGTTGGGCGTGTTGAATGCATTGAATGCGTCGAAGCGGAAACTGACGATTTGAGATTCGTGCAGCGTGATCTTGCGCTGCAGCGAGATGTCCCAGTTCTTCGTGCTTGGCCCATACAGCACGGACCGAGCTGAGTTTCCATAGGTATTTGGGGGCGGCGCCACAAACGCCGTGGTGTCGAAGAAACCCTGTGGGTTGCCGTGATCGATCTTGCCCTTCCCAATGCGGTTTGGCCAGCTCGGAGCGCCGCTGTTGACGCCGCTGTTCAGCGTTACTGTGAACGGAGCACCTGAGCCGTAGGTGGTGATGGCATCAACCTCAAACCCGCCCAACAAATGCGAAGCGATGCCGTGGTTCAGGATCGTCTTCCCGGGGCCCATGGGCAGGTCGTAATTGATGCTGCTTACCAGCCGATGTTTCTGATCGAAACCGGAGGCGCCATAACCGGCTTTGAGGTTCGTCACAGTTTGAGGATTGCCGGCCGAACCTCCGCCGGAAGCAGCGGATCCGCCATAGTCCAGGGACTTGCTGTAGGTGTAGTCGATCAATGCCAACAGGCCGTGGCTATAGCGTTTCGAGTACTTCACCTGCAGACCGTTGTAGTTGGAAGCATTGATCGGATCTTCCTGCACCCAGGTTGAAACATTGTTCAACGGTTGAATCAGACGGCGCGCAGTGGTCGAAGTGGGCCCACCGGGCTGAATGAGACCGACCTCATTGGGATTGTATGCATAGGTGAGGTGGACGCTGTGACTGCCCGCGTAGGCTATCTCGGCCACGCCCCCGAGGAACTGGCGTTCAATCCCGAATGTATAAGTCTGCATGCTCGGCGTCTGATTTGTCATGGCGTGGGCCACGATTGCGGGCGCAGCCGCATTGAGAGATGCCGTGTTGGTGAGTGTGGCAATCGACAAAGCCACGACGCCCTGCGGGAAGACGTTGTCGATCACCGGTTGGCAGCCTGGTGTATTCGAAGCGGAGCAAATGTTGCCGGGCGCAAAATTGCTGGCGAGCGGAAAAGTGGCTGCGCTGGAAAAAGTTTGAGAAACGGTGAACGGAGGATTCTGGCCAAGCTCATCCGACGCTGAGAATGGATCCGGGAAATACGTGATCCCGAAGCCAGCACGCACGACTGTCGTCCCTTTGCCGTTGATATCGTAGGCCAGCCCCACCCGCGGTCCAAAGTTTCGATACCGCATCTGGATGCCGGCACTGCTGCTTGTGCCGTTCAGTCCCGCGAAGACAAAGGCCATCTTGCTGTAATCGAAGTTGGCAAGCTTGTTGTTCTTTTCGGTATCTGGCGTGAAGAGATCTTCGCGGAGCCCGAGATTCAGCGTCAGCCGGTCTGTGATCTTCCAGTCGTCCTGCGCAAACGCTGCATATTGGTCGTTTGTGACGTAGTACGGAACCACAAGAAAGTTGCGGCTGCCCGAATTCGGGAATCCCAGGAGCACGGCGGCAAGTCCGGATCCACCGGTCGATGAGGTGCCGCTGTTGGTGTAATTGTCATTGAATGTCAGGCCGCCGCGAGTCGTGGTATTGGTGAAGGGCGATGCCATCACGCGCACATACCGGAACCCGAACTTCAGCGAGTGTTTTCCCCTGTTCAGAGAGATCGTGTCCTCAAACTGAATGTCCGTCTGACGAGGGTGCGCCGGAAGAAACGCCTGGCCACCTTGTATACACGTAAACTCAGACCCGCACGAACCACCGATGGTGAAGTTCGGCAGGCCAGTTGTGTAAGGTGAAACATTCAGGCCTAGCATTCCAAGGGATGTGGCCGAGTTGTGCCCGTAGTCCGATTGGAACGTGAAGGGGTTTGTGCGCGAGTATCCCATCCGGTACTCATTGAAGGTAGTTGGAGTAAAGAAGTGGACCTCGTCCACAGCGAGCCCTTGCGCAATCAGCGTCGTGTTCTGCGTTCCAGCTACAAAGGGTCCGAGGTCAAACTTTTTGACGGCCGCGGGATTCGGTGGCAGGCAGCATGTTCCCTGGCCGCCGGTGAGTGGATTCGGAGTCGCCTCGATGAATTTCTCGTAGCTCCAGCGGCCGAACATCGAGTCTTTGTCGCTCTTGTGGTAATCGATGCGCACGTTTCCGCCGTTGTCATCGATGAGCTGGTTTGCGGTCGAGACGAAATTGTTCTGGCTCCCGGAAATCTGTGGTTCCGGGTAAATGCTTGCCACATTCAACCCCGTCTGGTTGAGTCGCGTTGAGCAGATCACGTTTGGGTGAGCACCATCGCATCCCATAAACTGCGTGCGGGTGAAAACGGTCTTGCCACCGCTGGTGGTTGCGGTGGTTGTCAGAGGATCGTAGATGGGAATCAGCTTGCCCGTCGAATCCGTGTAATTACTGAAGTCGCCCAGGCGCTCGGCGTCAGTGGGAACGCTATTCAGGTTGGTAATACCCTTCAGGGATCTTTGGCCGTAATAGTCTGCAAAGTAGAAGAGCTTGTCCCGCTTGAAAGCGCCGCCCACGTCGCCGCCGTATTGACCGCGACGGTATGCAGGCTTTTCTGAGACGCCGACGCGCGCAAAGTAGTTGCGGGCATCGGCGGCACTATTGCGCAGGTAGGTGAACACCTCTCCGTGCAGAGCATTTGCGCCTGAGCGCGTAGAGGTGGAAACAACTCCGGAACCGCCGCCGTACTCGGCAGAATAGGAACCAGTCAGCACCTTAAACTCGCCGACCGATGCCACGGAGGGCTGCACCATTACGGTGTTGAACGTCCACTCATTATCGACAATGCCGTCAACCAGGTATGCATTTGTATTTGCCTGGCTTCCCAAGGCATTGAAGTCGGATGCGGCGCGAGGATTGAAAGAGCTCGATCCGGACAAATTCTCGCCTGCTTGCCCCGTCGTTACGCCCGGAACGAGATAGACGAGCTGGGCGAAATTCCGTCCATTCAGAGGCAAGTCCTGCACCTGATGTTCGCTGACGACATCGCCAAGCTCTGAACTGTCGGTCTTGATGAGCGGAGCGGCAGTGGTTACTTCAACTGTTTCGCTCGCGCCGCCCGGCTCGAGTGTGAAGTCGAGATCGGCTTTTTGATCAATGTCCAGCGGAAAACTTGATTGAACACTCCGTTTGAAGCCGTTCATTTCCACTGCCAGGCTGTAGGTTCCAGGAATTAACGAGGGGAAAGCGTAGTCACCCGTCGCATCGGTACGGGTGGTTTTCTTAGTGCCCTTGCCTAAATCAGTGATTGTGACTGTTGCTCCAGGCAGAACCGCGCCGGTGGAGTCATGGACAGTTCCATGGACGCTGCCTGCGGTTGCCTGGCCAGTTGCGGCAGCACAGAAGCAGAATGAGAGTGCGAGCACTGCCAGTAGAAATCGTGGCTTGCTATTCAGCATGTGGACTGAAACCTCCTAAAGTGAAGTCGTTTTTTGGGAATGCCCAAACCTTCGCCTGAATCCGACGACGTTTTGCCTTGGCTTTGCTTTCTTACTGCAGCCCAGTGCAAAGGGGTGGTTCGCAGAGTGATCAGGGGAAGTTGGGCTTACGTCATTTCACGATCAACGAATCGAGATGCAGCGTAGCGAACGGTACTTCAGTCTGAACAAAACTGTCAAATGATTCCTCGCGAAGTTGAAGCAAGTATGGTGCGACTGCACGCTTATGGTTTGGTTGGGATTGGGGGAGGGTTTTTGAAACCGGGTGCATCATGCCTCGAAAGAAATGCCGCATATCTCCGTTCATCGGACGTGTCCTTTTGCCCTGTCGTCTTACGATCTACCTGTTTCCCGGGGCCGTGTTTCAGGAACGGACGTGAGCTTAGGTGTTCTCGAGATCAGGACACAAGGGAAATTTACGGTGAAAGGTCGAGAATTCCCGGGGAATTCTCTCCACTGGCGGGGTTGTTACGGGTGCGTGGAATGCCGGATCAAACTGTCATAACGCTGGTTTTTCAGCAGCATACGCGAATTGATGGCGGGAATCGCTGAATTGGAGGTGACCGGACGCCCCGATTGTGCAGGGAACACTTTTTCCCGGGGAAGGCTCGATAGTATAGTCGTAGTTCTGGACCGTGAAGTGCCCCACATTCAGGACAGCAAAGAAACCGATCGAACGATACCTGAGGAGGCGCAAGCCTCTTTTCAGCGCCTGCTCGCGAGTGAGACCTTCTCACGAGCTCCCAGGTTGCGCGCGGTTTTGAAGTTCTTTATCGACTCGCTTCTGGAGGGCAGAGCCGAGGAAATCCACGAGCAGAGTATTGGCCACGAGGTTTTTGGAAGGCCCAACGGGTACAGTCAGTCGGATGACAATATTGTTCGAGTCAACGTCCGGCTACTTCGGGTCCGCCTCGAGGAGTACTACCGCACAGAGGGTCGGGACGAAGCCTGGCAGATCGCAATCCCGAAAGGCCGATACGTTCCGGAGGTCGTGAAGAAGGCACCGTGGCTCACTCCCGCCGTAGTTGATGAGACTTCAACGGTCGTTGACTCGGCACGCCGAGCGGCCAGAAAGCCACCACAGATACATTGGCTCTGGTTTGTTCTGCTGGGCTGTGTTTCGGTATTTATATTGATTGCGTTCCTGGTCCAACGGCAGAGGCAGTCAGTCTCTCCGCCCGCGCAGATGGCCAGCACTGTCCCGTTCGCCTCATTTCCAGGTCAGGAGATGACGCCTTCGTGGGCTCCTGATGGCAATACGCTCGCCTATACCTGGGACGAAGGAAACGAAGGCAATCCTCATGTGTTCCTGCAGCGTGTGGGAGAAGCAAAACCGCACCGGCTCACCCATCAATCGGCGCCGGAATTCCGACCGGCCTGGTCCCCTGATGGTCAGCAACTGGCCTATCTGCGGCCTTTGGGCCAAGACAGGTTCACGCTCGTACGGCAGGGGGTGGGTAGCGAGGCGGATGCAATCGTCGCGACGATCTCGTATTTCTGGCCTCAGCATACTGAGGCACCCGCGCTCGACTGGTCCCCTGACGGCGCTCGGTTTGTGGTTTCGGAGCAGCCAACGCCATATGCCCCGGTCCGCCTTGCACTCGTGGATTCAACAACGGGCAAGACCACCGTTCTGACTGAGCCGCGTTACGGCACGAGCGGTGATTTCGAGGCCAAATTCTCGCCGGATGGCACTATGGTCGCATTTCGCCGGGGAAGACTAGGCGATCTATATACCGTTTCGACCAAGGGCGAGAGCAAGACGCCTGCACAGCGGCTAACCAGCGAAAGCATGGGCGTTCGCGGAGTCGCATGGTCGGGCGATGGACGTTCCATTTTCTTTGCGAGCCATGGACAGAACGGCAGGTATTCCATTTGGAAGATTGCCGCCAAGGGGGGAATCCCGACGGCTGTGTCTCCGCTGAACATTCAGGGAACACAGCCGGCGACTTCAAGAAATGGCCGATACCTTGCATTTGAGCATCATGACCTTGTTGTCAATCTGGTTGAGGAGGAGATCGGCACTCCGAACCATAAACGCTATCTCAGCCCGTCAAACCAGCTCGATGGAAGTCCCGCGTTTTCTCCGGATGGAAGCAGCCTAGCGTTTACGAGTAATCGCAGCGGCTTCGAGGAGGTGTGGGTGCAGAAGATGGACGAAAGCGCGCTGCAGCAGATTACCACCTTCAATGGCGCTGGAATTCCATTCGACGCGAGCTGGTCGCCTGATGGGACCTCCATCGTGATGGCGGTGCGCGCAGCCGGTGCTACCAATCTGTTTACTTACACGTTCGCGAACGGAGCTCTGCACCAGCTCACTTCTGGATCGGATGATCTGAATTCTCCGCTCTACAGCAGAGACGGAAAATACATCTACTGCTCATCGAATGCCGAAGGCGCCACCCGCATATGGCGTGTTGCCGCAGACGGTTCGGGCAAGCCTGAGCATATGTACGGCGATGCCGCAGAATTTTTTCAGCAGTCGGACGATGGCCAGTATCTTTACTTCGTTGACAGCGGAGCCACGCTGCGCATGATGCGGCGAAATATCCAAACTGGTGCGCTGGACATGGTGTACCAGAGCGATCTCAAGCTGTATTCGCCCTCAGCGTTTGCGGTGCGCGGCAACACTCTCTACATGATGGTTTCAACATCCACGACAAATGTTGCCGATCTTGTGGCGCTTGATCTGATTCACGGAACGAGCAAAACAGTTTCGCATCTTGACGGGGTTGTAAAAGATATTGCTGCTGGAATTCCGATCCTGATGGGAGGAATCACCATATCGACGACTGGTCAGTCTTTTGTCGTGCCGGAGATGCGGCACTCGAGTACGGATATCTATCTGTTGCCACTCTCAGATCGAAGCCCACGATAGATTGGTCCTGTTTTTTAATGGGGCGCGAGATTGAGACTGCATCCGCTGTGGCATCAACGGATGCAGTCTCGAAGGACTGCTATCTGGTGTGTCGATTCTGAAGTTCGCCGAAGAACAACCGCAGTCGTACATGGCGCGAAGCGTCATCCGAAGAGCATGAAAATCAACCGCGGATCCCTTGTCGCTGCGCTCTGTCGGGATGACAGCTCTGAGGTCGGTGTGGGTTTCTGGCACCCGGGATATTTTCGGGGCAGAACCCATTTGACTGCGATCGCTGATGCGATCTTGGCTCAGGGCAGGCTTTCGACTCCGCAAGCCGCAAGAGACGCGGCTTGCTACGCTCAGGATGACGGTGGGGGGTTGAGGGTATTGCTATCCCAGGTCCGAAAATCCGGACCTGAGGCACCCGGCCATAAATACACATTCCCTTACATCAGGTGATGTAGAGACAACCCGGAGGAGGTAGACTGATCCGAAAGTGGGATGCCAAATTGAAAGGCTAACAATTCATGATATCTAAAGGGTTTCCCATGTTTGGATGTCCAGCTCTTTCCCATTGAATTGAATCCCTCAGCAGCAGTTGACACCATTTTCCCCAGTTAGGATAAAGCGGATCATGACTTACCAGCCGCCTTGGATGAACGAAGAGCTCCAGATGTTCCGCAAGACTGTACATCGCTTTGTTCATGAGGAATTTGTACCGCAACAGGCCCGCTGGAAGCAGCAACATCGCCCGGATGCGGATGCGTGGACAAAAGCGGGAGCCGCCGGTCTGTTGCTTACCGATGTGCCTGAAGAATATGGCGGCGGAGACGGAACAATTGCCCACGAGGCCGTCCTATCGGAGGAGCTTTCGAAGGCGGGCGTTCATTTCGCCGCACTGAACCAGAGTATTGTCGCGCATTACATTCTGGCCTATGGCAACGAAGAGCAGAAGCGAAGCTGGCTTCCGCGGATGGCGCGTGGTGAACTGGTCGGGGCAATCTCGATGACAGAGGCTGGGGCAGGATCGGATCTCCAGGCCATTAAGACCACTGCCGTTCGCGACGGCTCCGATTATGTGATCAACGGGTCAAAGACATTCGTGACCAACGGCTGGCATGCCAGCATCATCTGCCTTGCAGTCAAGACGGACCCCAAGGCGCCCGGTCCCAGGGGCATCTCACTGCTCATCATCGAGCCAAAGAATCTTGCCGGTTACAGCGTTGGCGCTCCACTTGAAAAGGTGGGGATGCAGGCCCAGGATACCTGTGAGATTTTCTTCGACAGCGTTCGCGTTCCGGCGACGAGCCTCCTCGGCCCATCCGAAGGGAAGGGATTCTCGCAAATGATGGCTCAGTTATCGTTCGAGCGTCTGATGATTGCTGTGGCTGCGGTCGCAACGGCCGAACAAGCGGTCCACATTACCACCAAATATGTGAAGGAACGGAAGGCATTTGGCGGCGCACTGATCGAACTTCAGAATATCCGTTTCAAGTTGGCTGAATGTAAGACTGAAATTCATATCGGTCGGATTTTTCTCGACCATTGCATACAGGAGTTCATCGCGGGCAAACTCGACGCATCTACGTCGGCGATGGCCAAGTACTGGCTGACCGAATGCGAAGGCCGCATTCTCGACGAATGCGTTCAGCTGCACGGCGGCTATGGCTTTATGACGGAATATCCCATCGCACGCATGTGGGCAGATAGCCGTGTACATCGAATTTACGCGGGCTCAAACGAAATTATGAAGGAACTGATCGGATGCTCCCTGTAACGATAAATGACGAGGTCAAGAGTTCCACTCCAGGTTTAGAACCGTCCGGCCGCGAGGGCGAGGGCTCAGAATTGAATTCCCCTGTTTTGACTGAGAGCCAGCGCAATCAGGTTTTGCACCAGTGGAACGATACGCGCGCGGATTTCCCCGATATCTGTGCGCACGAATTGTTTGAGCAGCAGGTGGCGCGCGATCCAGACGCTGTTGCTGTTGTTGGCGGGGAAAAAAGCTTTACCTACCGGGAACTGAACCAACGTGCCAATCAGGTTGCGAATTACTTGCGAAAGCGCGGTGTCAGGCCCGATGTTCTGGTCGGCGTTTGCTTGCGGCGCTCGCCGGAGATGGTTGTCGCGCTGCTTGGGGTTTGGAAGTCTGGCGGGGCCTATGTGCCACTCGATTCCTCTTATCCTGAGGATCGGCTCGCATTTATGGTGAGCGATGCTGCCGTGCGGGTGCTGCTGACGGAAGAGGCATGCAAGCGCCTGTTCAATGCAATGGATGAGAAGACAGTCTGTCTCGATTCCGATTGGCCTGCAATCGCACTGGAAGATAACCGCAATCTCGATTGCGAAACGAAGCCCGCGAATCTTGCGTATGTGATGTACACATCCGGATCGACCGGCAAGCCCAAGGGCGCCATGATTCTTCATCGGGGATTGGTGAATTACCTCTGGTGGGCTATCAAAGAATATCGATTACAAGCACAAGGATCGGTTCCAGTTCACAGCTCAATCTCTTTTGATCTGACCGTTACAAGTCTCTATCCGGCATTGATGTCCGGAGGGCAAGTCGAGTTGTTGGCCGAGGACGTCGGCGCACAGAACCTGCTTGCCGCATTACGCCGGACGAAAGACCGGGATCTGGTCAAAATCACACCTGCTCACCTTGAAGCGCTAGGCCTCCAGTTGAGCTCGGAAGAAGTAAAAGGCATGACGAGGACATTCGTCATTGGAGGCGAGAATCTGCTTGCGGAGAGCCTGCGACTTTGGCGAGAGTCCGCGCCCGACACCCGGCTTATCAACGAATATGGGCCTACAGAGACGGTAGTCGGTTGCTGCATTTACGAACTCAAGGCTCAGGATCCGCTTAACGGGTCGGTCCCCATCGGACGTCCAATTGCGAACACGCAACTCTATATCCTCAACGAGAATTTGGAACCTGTGCCGCCGGGAGTAATGGGCGAGTTGTATATCGGAGGAGCCGGGGTAGCGCGGGGCTATCTCAATCGACCCGAATTGACCCAGGAGCGTTTTCTGCCTGATCCATTCTCGGACGAAAACGAGGCCCGAATGTATAAAAGCGGCGACCTGGCTCGATATCGTGAAGACGGAATCATCGAATATCTGGGACGCGCCGATAACCAGGTAAAAGTTCGCGGCTACCGCATCGAGCTTGGGGAAATTGAAGCTGTACTTGCGAGTTATCCGGCAGTGCAATCCTGCGTTGTGCTGGCGCGCGAGGATACGCCCGGCGACAAGCAACTGATCGGGTATGTTGTTCCCCGGGGTGGCGTGCCGCCGGCCGTTGAAGAACTGCAGATCTTCCTTAAAGACAGGCTGCCTGACTATATGGTTCCGGCAAAATTCGTCTATCTTGATTCCTTTCCGCTTACTCACAACGGAAAAATAGATCGCAAAGCTCTCCCTGCTCCTTCGCACGAAGAAACGAGGCCAATTCAAGACGCGGCTCGCCCGCGCACCGTCACTGAAGAAAAACTAGCCGCCATTTGGATGGAACTGTTCAAAATTGAGAATATCGGCATCCACGACGATTTCTTTGATCTCGGAGGACATTCTCTGTTGGGGATTAAAGCGATGTCGCGAATCCGTGATAGTTTCGGCGTCGACCTCCCGGTGCTCAGCCTGTTTGAGAATCCGACGATCGCGGGTCTGGCCGCATGTTTGGCCGAATCGGGTATGACAGATACTTCGTCAACAGAAGACTTCATTTGAACCGAAGAACTGACGGGCTAAGGTTAGAAACTATTTCAGAAGCCTGTTCGCTTTCGGTCTAAACCAATCGATTAACGAAGCCTCCTTTCTTGACCGAAGCCCGAGGAGAGGAAAGCATAGGGATGATTCTGCCGGAGAAGGAACTATGAGCGGGTTGTCGACCATTGAACTCCTTTCGAAGTTGCGCAGCCTGAACGTATCTGTGTCTGCCGATGGCGACCGGTTACGCCTGAATGCGCCGGCGGGAGTAATCACACCGGATCTTCGTGACGGACTCAATTTGCGCAAGGCAGAGATTCTCAAGATTCTTCAAGACGGCCCCAGCATAGCCAGGCTAGGGACTCAGATGATTCCGTGCATTCCAAGGGGCAATGATCTGTCTTTGTCTTTCGCGCAGCAGCGGCTGTGGTTTCTGGCGCAGATGGAGGGGGTGAGTCAGGCCTACCACATTCCCCGTGGCCTGCACCTCAAGGGCAAACTCGAACGCACTGTTCTTCGTCGCGCGCTCGATCGAATTCTGGCCAGGCATGAGGCGCTTCGCACTACGTTCGCTGAAGTCGCAGGTGAGCCGGTGCAGCGGATTTCCGCAGCTGAAGGCAGCCGTTTTTCGCTCGTCGAGCACGATCTTCGTCTTAGTGGGAACACGAAGGCTGAGCTCGATCGTCTTACGGCGTTAGAAGTCTGCTCTCCCTTCGATCTTGGGAGAGGTCCACTCATTCGCGGCCGCTTGATCCAGCTTTCTGACGATGAACATGTGTTGCTGATCGTGATGCATCATATCGCCTCCGATGCCTGGTCAGTCGGCCTGCTATTCAAGGAATTGAGTGCGCTGTACGCTGCATTTCTACGTGGCGAAGGTGACCCTTTGCCGAATGTCGAGGTACAGTACGCCGACTATGCCGCATGGCAAAGGCAATGGTCCAGCAGCGACGTCCTGGAGCAACAAGCGAGCTATTGGAAGTCCGCGCTCGCCGGAGCCCCCGCGACGCTGGAGCTACCAACAGATCATCCACGTCCAGCCATCCAGAACCATGGTGGTGGCTTTGAGGAACTTGTACTTGATGAGACTCTGACATCTGGGTTGAAAGAGTTCAGCAGGCGGCACCGGATTACCCCATTCATGACGCTGATGGCTGCGTGGGCGGTGATGCTGACACGGCTCTCCGGCCAGCAGGATGTGCTAATCGGCATGCCTGCCGCCAACCGCGGACAGAAAGAGATCGAGGAACTGATCGGGTTCTTTGTTAACACGTTGGTTGTGCGACTCGACCTTTCCGGTTCGCCAAGCGTCCGTGAACTGCTCGAGCGAACCAAAGTGCAGACACTGACTGCCTTGCGGCATCAGGACATCCCGTTCGAGCGCGTCGTCGCACTGGTCCATCCGACTCGAAGCCTGGCTCAGTCCCCGCTGTTCCAGGTCATGTTCGCATGGCAGAGCGCTGAGGAGAAACTCGAACTTCCTGCAATCGAAACGGAGACTCTGCACTTACCGCACAAGTCGGCGATCTTCGATCTCACCCTGTATCTCCAGGAAGAGGACAACACGATCCGCGGCGGTGTTGAGTACGCCACAGCGCTTTTTGAGCAGCCCACGATCGAGCGCTATCTCGGATACTTCCGCACCATCTTGCAAGGGATGATTGCTGAAGATTCCGAGCTGATCGATCGGCTGCCGATGCTTTCGGAAGCCGAGCAGCGGCAACTGATCGTCGATTGGAACCGGACAGAAAGGGATTATCCCGGCGAGACACCGCTGGCTGCGCAAGTTGAGGATCAGGTATCAAAAACTCCGGATGCTATTGCGGTTGTCTTTGGCAGCGAGTCGTTGACCTATCGCGATTTGAACGAGCGCGCCAATCAACTGGCCAGAGAACTGGTAAAGCGTGGAGCAGGCCCCGATGAACTCGTGGGTATTTTCGTGGATCGCTCGCTCGAGATGATGATCACTCTGCTCGCAATCGCTAAATCCGGCGCGGGCTATGTTCCGATGGACCCCTATTTGCCAGCCACCCGGCTGCAATTCATGATGGAAGAGAGCGGCATGCGCCTCGTGGTGACGCAGAAGAATCTCCTTCCGGAATTGCCGGCGTTTCAGGGACACGTTGTAACTCTGGAGGACGATGAATGGCGAAAGAACAGCAGCGAGAATCTAAACGTCAAGGTTAGTCCGGAATGTGTAGCGTACGTGATCTACACCTCAGGCTCAACAGGAAGGCCGAAAGGCGTCGAGCTTTCGTATCGTTCGCTGGTGAACCTGCTCTGGTCAGTACAAGACTGGCTGAAGTTCAGCGCAGCCGACCGGCTGCTTGCAGTTACGACAATCTCATTTGATATTGCCAGCGCCGATGTCTGGTTGCCGTGGCTGGTGGGCGCAACAACGATACTGGCAAGCCGCGAAGCCGCTGCCGATGGCACGCAACTGCGTGCGTTGATGGAGCAGCATGATGTTACTTTCCTGCAGGCGACGCCGGTCACTTGGTGGCTTTTGCTGGGGGCGGGATGGCGCGGCAAGCCGGACCTGCAAATCGTATGTACAGGTGAAGCTATGCCGCGTGAGCTGGCGGCGAAATTGGTACCCCTGGTGGGGAGGTTGTGGAACCTGTACGGACCGACGGAGACCACCATCTGGTCGACCGGGTATTTGGTTGAGGGCAGCGAGCCCTCAGTGTTGATTGGGCGTCCAGTCGCCAACACGCAATGCTACATTCTCAATGAACAGCGCCAGCTTTCGCCAACTGGAAGCGCCGGCGAGTTATACATCGCGGGGGATGGTCTCGCGCGAGGATATTTGAAGCGGCCTGACTTGACGGAAGAGAAGTTCGTGCCCGATCCATTCAGCGCCAAGCCTCGTGCACGAATGTACCGGACCGGCGACTTGGCTCGCTATCTGCCAGACGGCAATATCGAGTGTCTGGGACGCTCCGATCATCAAGTCAAGATCCGTGGCTATCGCATTGAGCTTGACGAGATACAACTGGCGCTGTCTCGATTGCCGAAGATTGGCCAGTGCGTGGTTGTTGTCCGCGAGAAGAAACCGGGCGATGCTCATCTCGCGGCTTACTACACGCTCAAGGATGGCGCCAAACCGACTGTTCCGGAATTGCGAGCGGGACTGCGAGAGTCGCTCCCCGACTATATGGTGCCTAACTATTACGTCGAACTCGATCAACTTCCTCTCACGTATAACGGCAAGATCGACAGAAAGGCGCTTCCTGATCCGTTCACAGCAGCGGTTGACACCAGCGTACAGATCAGCGCAGAGCTGGCTGCGGTTGAGTTGCTGCTTGGCGAGCATCCCCAATTAGCTGCTGTTGCCCTGGTACAGTCACCAGATTCTTCGCCCGACACGCGCCCGGTGGCTTTCGCTGTGCCAAGCGGGAGCGAGGAGCCACCGGCTATCGTGCTGCGCAAACACCTGCGCGGGCGCTGCGCCGAAAAGTTCATCCCCGAAAAGGTCGTCTATCTTCAGGATCTGCCGCTGAATGCCCAAAACAAAGTCGACCGCGCACGTCTTGTTGAGATGGAGTGGGGAGCGGGAGCTGCAACAGGCAAAATGGACAGCTCTTCCGATGGGCCCCAAACGGAAGCCGAAGTTACATTAGCGAATATTTGGCGCGAACTTCTCAAGGTACCTCATGTTGGAAACAGCGATAAGTTCTTCGACCTTGGAGGCCATTCACTGCTGTCGATTCAGATGATCGCGCGTGTCGAAAGCGAAACCGGCTATCGCTTCAATCTTCGGAACGTTTTGGTGGACACCCTTGGCCAACTCGCGAATAATATGGCTGAAGGCCTCAAGAAGGAAACCCGTAAATGACGCCGTATTTTTTCGGAGCCGAGGAGGACCCTCTCTTCGGCGTCTACGCACCGCCACGCGCCTCTGTAGCTCGCGACGCCGCGGTGTTATTGTGCGCGCCGATCGGGATGGAGTATCAGCGGACTCATTATGCAATCCGGCTCGTCGCCATACAACTGGCGAAAGCGGGCTTTCATGTATTACGTTTCGACTACCACGGAATTGGAGACTCAAGCGGGCAAGTGGGTACAGGCCAGTTTGATCGCTGGCTCGATGATATTGCGCTCGCCGCACGCGAGCTAATCGAGATATCCGGCGCACAGAACCTGATCATCGTGGGATTGCGGACAGGTGCGGTGCTTGCAATCGAAGCGCTCGCAAAAAGAGATATTGAAACAAAAGCCATTGTGCTCTGGGATCCTGTCATATCCGGCAGCGAGTACCTTTCTATGCTCGAGGAGCTACAGTCGCAATTGGTCTTGTTGCGCAAGGCGCCGGTGAGTCCGACAGACGAACTGATGGGCGCGCGTTTTCCGCAAGATCTGCGGACTGCGATTCAAGGGATCAATCTTGCCGAACGCTCGGCAATGCCGGACTCCCAAAGCGCTGCGCTCATCGTATCCGAGGATAGTTCCGAATTTCGCGCTCTGCTGGAACGAATGCAGAGGTGTTGGCCAAACGCGATCTATCGGCCAATGATCGAGCCTGTCCGCTGGAACACTATTTCGGCAGCCTATGAAGGCCGCTTGACTGGCCCGATCGTGCGGGCGGTTTCAGAAGCGGTGGAGAGTTTGGGATGAAGGAGCGCGTCTGCCAGTTTGGTCCGGAGCGCAACCTCACCGGGATTCTTACCGAGCCGGCGGCAAAGGACGTGCGCCCGGATTACCCGGCCGTGTTGATGCTCAATGCCGGGCTTTTACACCGTGTTGGGCCCCACAGGATGTCATTCGAGCTCGCACACCGGCTCGCGGACTCCGGGTTTCGCGGTCTTCGCTTTGATTTCGGCGGCTTGGGCGACAGCGAATCGTTGGGTGAAGCAACCTCGGATGAAAACCCGGCGTTACCTGAGATCAAAGAAGCGATGGACTTCCTTGAACGCAAGTACGGCATTCACAGCTTTGTGCTCTTTGGATTGTGCTCAGGTGCTGACAATTCATACGCGGCTGCAATCCGCGATCCACGGGTTGTGGGAATGATTCTTCTCGATGGATTTGGCTTTTGGACCATCAAGAGCCATATCGTCCACTATCTTCCACGGGTTTTTTTACCGCGAGTTTGGATCAACCTTGCTCGTCGGAGGTTCTTCTCTTCCAGCCGGTCGTTTGAGAAAGACGCACTAGTGCGACAACAGCGGCTTCGCAGGCCGTTCGGCACAAGGCTCGAAGTCGAACGCGCACTCCAATCTCTCGTCGACCGCGGCGCGCAGATGCTCTGCTTCTATACGGGAGGGGCCGAAACCTACTACAACTACGCTAACCAGTTTTTTGACACGTTCAAACGGCTGGAGTCGCGCGGCAAAATCGAGGTGGAGTTTTATCCGAATGCCGACCACACCTACACGTTCTCTGAGGATCGTGATCGTATGCTCACGCGCGCAGTCGAGTGGCTTCGCTCAAAGAAGTGGAATACCAACGGGTATTCGACAGATTGAACATGGAGCGCGGTAATTTCTTTCAGTCAAGCATCATGTTTATCGACTCTCATCGACACCGAACACATTCAATCAATCTGCTTGCTTCCGAGGGGTGAATGTATTGGAGATATCATGTGGTTTGCGGTCGCTCCATTGCAGTGAACGCGATTGTGAACCGTAAGACCAGAATTTGGAAAGAGGACTTATGACAGGGAAAGCAACCGATCTGCAGCCGCGGCGCGAGTTTCTGAAGCTGGCGGCGTTTACCGGTGCGGCAGCGCTCACGGGACAGGGACGGGCCGCCGCAGCGGAACAAACCGCCAGTTTGCAAGCAGCGGATAGGTATGAAGGGGATAACAAGATGGAGTTCCTTCGTATCAGTGGCCGTTACATTGTCGACGCTAAAGGGAAAAAGGTTCGCCTGAGGGGAACCTGTCCGGGCGGCTGGATGAACATGGAAGATTTCATTAACGGGCACCCAGGCGCCGAGCATACTCTCAGGGCTCAGATGGCCGAGGTGCTGGGTCCGGCCAGAGCACATTTCTTCTTCGAGCGGATGCTCGATTATTTCTTCAATGAAGACGATGTGATCTTTCTCAGGAAGGCTGGCGCTAACGTCGCCAGAATACCTCTTAATTATCGACACTTCGAGGACGATGCCGATCCTTTCAAATACAAAGAGGCGGGTTTCGCACGATTTGATGAAGTATTACGCCACTGCGAAAAACATGGCCTATACGTCATTCTGGATCTCCACTCGGCGCAGGGATGGCAGAATGTGCATTGGCATTCCGACAACGCATCGCGCATTAGTCTTTTTTGGGAAGTTGCGTCCTATCAGGATCGTTACGTCGCACTTTGGCAGGAGTTTGCACGGCGCTATGGGAACAGGGCGGTGGTGGCTGGCTACGATCTACTTAACGAGCCTTGTTCGAACAATGATGTGGGCGATTATCCCTTCAATGTGGCCTCCAATTACAAGCCAAATTTTAAGCGCATGAATGCCGTCTATCGGCGGGTTGTCACGGAGATTCGCAAGATCGATTCCAAACACATTATCTTTCTTGAAGGTGATGACTACGCAAAGCAGTTCTCGGGACTTGAGAAGCCCTTTGACGACAACCTTGCCTATAGCTCGCATAACTACACTGTGCCGGGGTTCGGACCTGGCCGATACCCTGGCACCATCCACCCCCGGTCCGCTGCGACGAACGGTGGTGAGGTCTGGGATCTGGCAAGGCAGGAACGCAATTTCCTCGATGCCGACGGGACGAAGTTTACCCAAGAGCACAACGTTCCATTGTGGGTGGGCGAGTTTGGGTCAGTCTACAATGGGCCATCCGACGAGAACGGTGACCGGCTTCGCGCGTTGGACGATCAGATTGGGATCTTTGAACAGAACGAGGCGCACTGGACGACGTGGAATTATAAAGATGTCGGCGTGATGGGGATGCTGACACTTGACCCCGCATCTCCGTACATGGAGCGCATCAGCGATCTTCTTCGTAAGAAGGCTGCTCTTGGCACCGACGATTGGATGAAGTGGCTACCACCAACGCCTGTGAAGGACGCGACCGCTCGGCTCGCTGACCAAATCCTTCAAGCGGTAGGTGACCCGCAGTTGGATGCGCGACTCAATGAACGGTGCCTCAGTCAGACCTTGTTGTGCTTCTACACCGGAACGCTGATGCAGCCGCTCTACGCGAGCCTGTTCAAGGGCCTGTCTGAGAATGAGCTGGACCACATCCTTTCTTCCTTCTCGGCAAAGCGGTGTATTCCCAACCAGGGCCTGGTGGACGTTCTTAGCAAACACATGGCTAAGCCAGCTTAGAGCGTTCTCGCAAAATATGTAGACCGGAATTTTGTCGGTATCCCACCCATTCCGCAGAAATACGCGGAATGGATGGGGCACAATAGTCTATAGCAAGAGCTAAAACGCTCTAGGTGACGAAAACCGGCGGCTGGGCTCCCAGCCGCCGGTAACGCTATTCTCCGTGCTCGCCGAATCGGTTCACATTGCGCAGCCGCATGCTGTCATCGGCCGGCGAACCAGCCGAAAAATCGCGAAAAGATCGTTGACGAGCGAATTGTCGCTCATTCACTCACTTTGACATCGAGATCTTTCTGGATTGCGACGCGCGCGGGAAGTTGGGCCAAGGGCGATTGGGCGGCTACTTGTCTGCCAGATGAGCGGCAAACTATAGTACTCTTCCTCGACACTTAGGTAACGACTATATTTAAGATTCTAAATGATATTTATAGTACTCTGTGTTAACTCTCAGGTAATAGCCAAGCTGCTGCGTTAAGGCAATAACTCTATATAACTTAAAGGAAAATGTGTGTCGACCCCCCATGGCATGGCCTTCTGCTGCTTGCTGTGTGTAACCGAGAAATCCAGGTTGGACCACAAGCGATATCTGTGAATATCTTTTTTGGTTATTTTTGTGCATTTTTTTGCACATCGCGCACATGTCGCACGGGAACGCGGGGGTGGCTGCCGGTTTTTGCCCTCACTTTGCCCGTGATTCTGGCTGGCTGCGGTAGTACTCCGACAACCGCGACAAACTCGTTAACGATAAGTGGCAGCGTATCTGTTGGTCAGCAGGCGAACATACATGCCTCGGTACAGATCTATGCCACCGGAACGGCAGGAGACGGATCTGCGGCGACCCCATTGCTAAGCAGTCCCGTAAAGTCCGACGAGACGGGAAGCTTTACGCTGACCGGCCTGCATTCGTGCCCCTCCTCATCAAGCGAGGTATACGTGGTTTCGACCGGGGGCTCGCCCACCGGACAGGCAGCGGAGAACCCTAATGCGACTCTGATGACGCTGCTGGGTTCGTGTCGCGTACTGGCCAGCGCCACTTCAATCCGTCTGAACGAGGTGACGACGATCGCATCCGTTTATGCAATGGCTCCCTACATGAGCGGGCCGGGTGCGATCGGCTCCAGCACAGGCGATGCGCAGGCTTTGTTGGATGCCGCGACAATGGCTTCGGAGCTGGCGAATCTTGAGACGGGCAGTTCGCCGGGATCGGTCCCGGCCGGCGAAACGCCACCTACCGACAAGCTCAACACGCTGGCGAACCTGATCGACAGCTGTGCGGATTCGGCCGGGGGATCAGCCGGCGATGGATCTTCCTGCGGCAATCTCTTTCAAAACGCCGGTAAAAATACGGCATCGCCGGCCCAGGATACGGTGAGCGCTGTGCTCGCCATTGCCAAGGAACCCACGGTGAATGTGGATTCGCTGTATCAGTTGGCCGCAGCCAAAGGCGTCTTCGAACCCGTCCTCAACATTGCTCCGGCGGATTGGCTCCTGCAAGTGGCACAGTCGACGCCGGCACCGACCTTTTCCCCCGCGCCAGGGTCCTACGATTCGGTGCAGAGCGTAACGCTCTCAGACAGCAATCCCTCGGCGGCTCTCTTCTACACTACAGATGGAGGCACTCCCTCTGCGACTTCGATCCGCTATTCAGGAGCCATTCCTCTGTCTGCATCGGCTACCATTCGGTCCATCGCGATTGTGGGGTCACTGAGCAGTGTGGTGGCAAGCGCCACGTACACGATCACACCGCCGCCCGCAGCGCCGCCCGCACCGGTCACCGGGCCAGTCGCTCAGAAGCTGGCATTCGTGAGTGCTCCGTCGGAAAGCTCTTCTGGCGCGGCGATCGCTCCGGACATCACGGTCATTGCAGAAGATGCTTCGGGTAATCCGGTGACCGGCTCCACTGTCCCCGTGACGCTGACGATTGGGAACAATCCCGGAGGGGCGGTTCTGCAGGGTACAACGTCAGCGAATGCTGGAGCCTCGGCTGCGACCTTCAGCGGACTGTCGATATCACAGCCCGGAAGCGGCTATACCCTGATTGCCTCCAGTCCGGGACTGGCTTCCGCAGAAAGTCCGACGTTCAATGTGGCGGCCGGTCCCGGACTGCAGGCAACGGTAACCTATTACGTTTCAAACTCCGGAGCGGATGCAAATCCCGGCACGACGGCCTCAGCTCCTTGGAAGACCATCGCACAGGTCAACAATGCAAAACTGGCGCCGGGGAGTCAGGTGGTTTTTCAGTCTACCAGTGTGTGGCATGAGCAGCTTACAGCGCAATCCGGGGTGACCTACGGACCTTATGGACCGGCACAGAACTGTACGCTGAGCGCTGCCCTGGTTGCCTCTTGCACTAATATGCCAATCATCGATGGCGCAGACGTTGTGACTGGCTGGTCTTCTGTGGGAAGTTCAACATTCAAGGCCGCTTACCCAGGGCCCGTATCCAAAGCCTTTGTGGATGCGACCTATAGCCCAACCGCGCCTCTAACGCTCGTGAGCGATGCGGGAAAGGCCGGCAGCACTCCGGGCTCGGTTTATGGAGATGGGCAGAATGTGTACGTTCATTTGGCCGACGGCTCAAATCCGGCAAATCATGCAATCGAGGTCAGCGGCATTCGGCCGTACGGTGTCCTGGTCGCCGGTCCCGGGAACGTAACCGTTACCGGGCTGGAGATTATCCGGACTGCCAAGAGTGGTTATCTGAACTACTCTTTTGGCGGAACCGGCGCATCTAATGTCATTGAGAATAGTGTGTTCTTTAATATTGGGGATTCGCTTCCGGACCAGAACATGGGCGGTCCCGTTGAGGGTGCGATTTTGTCTGTGGGAGGGTACATGCAGACGCCAGTGAGCGGATTTTCCGCAGTGAACAACTGGATAGGGCAGATGGATGTCCCGCACAACACACTGAACTACACGTGGGCGGGGATTCAGGTGGACGGGATGGCGGCAGCCCAGGTTGCGACGAACAAAGTAGCTACGGTCAACGGCTGGGCCGTCCGGGTCCAGGACTATTTCAATAATTCGTGTACGGCTCCGGTGATTACTTCCAATGAGACCGTGAACAGCGAAGGGAATATCGCCGTTTCAGGATGCCCCCAGGCTGTGGTGGATCACAATTCAGCTCACGATTCCTTTGGAAATGGGCTGGAAGCGGGCCCGGGCATGCGCCAGACGGATTTGTCGACTGGGCTGCATGTTGGCTACAACGATTTCGAGCATCTGCGGTCGGCTTACAACAATCTGCTTTACAACGGGATCGATATCAATTTTGTGGTGGACGGAACCGCTGTCGGAAACCGTTGCCTGGACGTGGCTTTCACCTGCATGACTCTGGAAGCGGACAACGGCGCATCATCAGGCTGGACGGTCACGGCGAATTCGTTCGATGCCTCCCAGAATGTTTATGCTGACGGCTCAGCTCCGAACTCTTCAATCCGCGTGTACCCGTTCTATATCCGAGACACTTCGTTGGCGGGCGGTCTGACGATGCGCCAGAATACGATCGTTGTAAATCCCGCAAGTCCGTATATCAAATATGGCGCCGCGTCGGCGACCGATCAAACTCATGATCTGACGCAGCCCCAGTTCGACATCGCCTGTCCTGGATGCGAATTATCAAGTTACTGATGAGACGAGTCACAAAAGAGCGGCAGAGCGCGAGTCTCGCGCAGAGGCAAGCATGCTGAGGATTGCCTTTTGTTTTCCGCTTCTGATTGCTGTGCTTCTGCTGGCAGGAGCCGGTGATATCGCACGTTTGATTTATCCTCCCGCGACGGTTCTTCTCGCCGTGTGGTTCTTTGTAGGTCGGCGGAAATTTTATTTCGATCTGGTATTGTGGTGCTGGTTTCTCAGCCCCTTTCTGCGTCGAATTATGGACTACCAGGCAGGATGGAAGGATCCCAGTTTCATTCTGCTGACCCCATATCTCGTCACGATGGTGGCTCCGCTAGTTGGTGCGCGCAAAATTGCTGAAAGATCCCTCCAAGACAGTGCGCTTTTTGTTCTGGCTTTATTTGCCATCGCATGCGGCGTTGCTTTGGGTTTTTTCCAGGGATATACATCCGAAATGGCTACTCCGCTGACGGACTGGGCGGTACCGGTTCTGTTTGCGTGGTGGCTCCACTCGACAACGGATGAGGACAGAGCAGACGTCCTGTCCTCAGTGGAGCGAAGCTTCTTCGGGGGTGTGCTGGTGATGGGGATCTATGGGGTAGTTCAGTATGTAATGGCGCCCGCATGGGATTCCAACTGGTTGATTCAATTGAGCAGAAACGCAGATGTTAACAGTATGGGAACTCCGGAGCCGTTTGGGATGCGCGTCTTCAGCACGCTGAATTCCTCCGCAGTACTTGCCCTGGTTCTGGCGTGCGGTTTGCTGATTCTGGTGCAGTCGCGGCGCAAGCTGGCTCCAGTAGCCGCGATTTTCGGCACCGTGTCTCTGCTCCTCACCCTTGGGCGCTCCGCGTGGCTTACTTTGGCGGTCGGACTTGTTCTGCTGCTCATCCTGATGCCCCGGAAGGCTCTTCGCGCAATCGCCTTTCCCGGGTTCGCGGTGTTCCTGACCTTTTCGCTGGCGGCGCTTGGCCCTGCTCATGAACTGATCGGCGATCGATTCTCTTCTTTTATCAGACTGCAGGAGGATGAGAGCGCAGGCGATCGGCTGATCGGGACGCTTCAGGCGGGGCAACTCCTGCTAAGCCAGCCGGAGGGGTTTGGTCTAGGGGTCCCACAAGATCTCATTGCGAAAGACGGCAGCTTCAGCCTCAACGACAATGGGTTTGCCAATGGATTCCTGGCACTCGGTTTGTTGCCAGGCCTTCTTTATTTCGGATGTCTCGCCGCCCTGCTGGTGCAGTCGTGTCGCGGTCTCAAGCAAAAATCCCCGGAGGTGCGTGTCGTTGCCGTGGCAGCGGTCGCCATTGCCGCCCAGTTACCGTTAGACACAGCTTATTTGGGACCCACTGGCGTGTTGCTGTGGATGTTCTCCACTCTGGCTTCCAAGCGAGAATATTCTCTCTCTCTCCACGAGAATCTGGTTGGTTCCGCTCCCCAACCTGCGTCGCCAGGGTCGCCCCAGATCACCGCCGCCGGGAGAAGCTTGTTGAATTAATCCGGCCATCCGCTGGTCGAGCATGTAAAGGATCCTTGCTTGTCAAAATCCCCAAATTACATCCGATCAGTACTGCACGCCTTCAACTCCAAGTTAGGTGTCGTGGCAATCAATGCAGCGACGGGCATTCTGACGGCACGCGCGCTCCATCCGCAGGGGCGTGGTGAACTGGCGGCGATGACAATCTGGCCGCTGGTCTTATCCGGCTCTCTGACGCTCGGGTTGCCCAGTGCGCTGACTTACATGATTCAACGGAAGCCAGATCAGAAGACGCAAATGACGACGGCTGCAGCGCTCATTGCGGCCCTGGTTGGAATCATTGCCACGGCGATTGCGATCGCTATTGTTCCTTTCTTCCTGCGGAACTACTCTTCCGAAACGGTCTTGGTGGCGCGATGCCTGCTGCCAAACCTCACGATCGGCTTGCTGCTCCTGATTGGCCGCGCGGCACTGGAGGCTGAGCATCGGTTTGGGCGTTCGGGCATTGCACTCGTCATGCCGCCGGTGCTGACCCTTGTTATGCTGTGCAGTTTTCTGCTGATGCATCGGCTGACGCCCGTCACCGCAGCCATCTCCTATGTGGTTTCGGGTCTGCCGGCTTTTTGGTGGCTCTTCCGTTCGGCGCCCCTTTCGCTGCGCATACCGCTGCAGACTCTCGCTGCGGCGATGCGTGCGTTATTTTCCTACGGTATCCGCTCGTACGGTATCGATCTATGCGGCACGGTTTCTCTCTATATCGATCAGGCGGTCGTGGTTGGACTTCTTGCGCCGGCGGATATGGGGAGATATGTGGTCTCTCTCAGTTTTTCGCGTCTGACCAGTGTGCCCCATCAGGCGATCGCCGGGGTGCTGTTTCCAAGTCTGGTCAACTTCGATCAGGGCAAAACCGACACCATTATTGACCGCAGCTTTCGCATCGGAGTGAGCATAAGTCTAATTGCCACCGTTTTGATGTTCGCGGCGGGACGGATTGTCCTGACGGCGCTGTATGGAAGTGCATTTGCGCACGATGCTCTGATTCTGCCTATCCTGACACTGGAGGCGGGCTTGGGCGGGTGCGTCCTGATCGCGGCGCAGGCGTTTATGGCACGCAATCGTCCGGGGCTGATCACGACGCAACAGATCCTTGGGCTTTCCGCAACGATTCCATTGTTGTTCGTGCTGGTGCCCGTCTTGGGAATTCGTGGCGCAGCTCTCTCGATCCTGCTCTCGACTGTCTTGCGGTTGGGCTTTATTCTGATCAGCTATCGACGTACATTCGGTACGACGCCCGGATTCCTAATGAATGGAGAGACGACATTCTGGGTGTTAGAGAGTCTCCACTTGCCGGGCTTCCGTTTTCTTCCTGCTCGAAATCGCTCGGACGAGACTGAGTCCTCCTCGGTCTGATCCGAATGAGTCCGCCTGCTCCGTCTGAGCGAGTGCGGTGTTCATTTTCGGAGAAGGCGCACGCCTGGCTCGGGGGCGCAGGGAGCACGGTTTCTCGATTGCCAGAAACAGGATTGTTGTTGTTGCAAATGTGGCGGCCCCGGCCAGCAGGATCAATATGGGAGCGGCGAGGCGTGGGTTTGCTTTGGCCCATGAGAGATGTGCCACAACGAGAGCAACAGCATTCAGAACGAAACCGTGGATCAGATACAAAGAGTAGCTGATGTTTCCAGTCCAGCGGAGAGGTGTACTGCAAAAGAAACGGCTGAGCAGGCTACCGGAGCGCAAGGTCAGAAGTGCGAGGCAGGTATAAGTCGTCACAAGAAGGGCGGCACGCACGGCTGCGTGTTGTGACGAGCCGTGGATGGGCAAGCCGACGGTCTTAGACTCCGTAAGGATCAGTGCGCTAAAAGCGAGACCTGCGGGAACAAGGAGCAGCCATTCGACCCGTCGCGTGAGGAAGCGTTCAGGTTGATTGGATGTGAGAATCTCTTCAACGACCATGCCGGCCAGAAAAAGTGTAAACCGGACATACGAGCCATCAAAATTCTCGAACGAGGGAAACCACCCAGGGTAGCTGTGCACTAGCAGCAGGTATGCGGGGATCATTGCGGTCCAGAAAAGCGCCCGCGACCTGCGTGACCATGCGCGCGCTCTCAGAAGCAGCACCAGGATGGGGATCGCCAGGTAAAACGCAAATTCATAACTCAATGACCATGCTGCAGAAATGATTGCCGGAAGATTGATGATGCCGGGGAGCAAGAGCAGGTTCTTCAAGATATAGAGAGACTGCGCTCGGAAGCCGACGGCGTTATAGTGTGCACCGGTATGCGTGAACTGGAGGACCACGATGTAGAGAGCGAGGACTGCGACGAAGGTGGGGAAGATACGCTCGACTCTGCGGAGCAGAAACTTGCCGTATTTCATCCCGGGCTTCAGGGCCGCCCGGTAAATCAGCATGCCGCTGAGAACAAAGAAAAGATCGACTCCGGTGCCGCCAATCTGGGCCATGACGAGAAAGAAGCGAGAGTGAAAGGACTCGCTCAGCGGCGATAAAAGAACGATCTGGATGTGACAGAGGAATACCAGTGCAATCGCGAGGCCGCGCAATCCCTCCATGGGCATGATTCGCGATGGTCCGAAGTCGGTTTCATACCAGCTGCCGAGCTTGTGTTTCCATTTCTGAAGGAGCTTCTGTTGTCGGCCTGATGTTGTCATGCTTAAACTCCTTGAAAGGTAATGGGACAGCCATTGCTGCGCTGTCCTCAAGGAAACAACTGCAGGTTCTCCTGAGTCATTGGGTCGGCCATTGCAACAACGGAGGGAGAAGAGAGTTTCCCGGTCGTGCTCCCGGCGGTCTTCCGCGCGAATGTGAATCGCTTTCGCCGCCTTTCCAGTGGACGGTGCACGAGTGCCCAGAATGCAAAAGAGACGGTGAAGACACCGATCCAGATAAGGGCCAGCCTGGGAAGGCGCTGGCGCAAACTCAGGCTGAAATAGGAATCGCCGAGCAGCGCCAAGGCGGGGACATGGAACAGATAAACAAGATACGACATATCGCCCAGAGTGCGGTCATGCACCGGTGAGGGTTGGTGGACGGTGCGGAACGCGAAGGGCATCATCAGGAATGCGAGAGCACAGTTTGCGGCATAGCTCCATCGCACCGATTCCCCGGTTGCGTGCTTTGATGCCAGGACGAGTCCCCGCAGCTCCGGCACAGCGCAGCAGACACACAGGCAAATCAAAGACAATGCAAGACCGGTAAGCGCGAGGCTTTGCGACGGTATTTTTCCCGAATAATGGAAGTAGAGTCCGACGCCAAAAAAGAAGAGGTAATAGCCGAGGTTGCGATAGACCGGTTCGCCATAAAGAAGAATTGCACAGAGCCCAAAGAAACCAGCCAAAAACAAAGAGCGCGCTCGCCACGCCGGACGCAGCAGCATGAGCAAGGGGACAACCAGATAGAATTCCGCTTCCACGTCGAGAGACCACGCGGTATCGAGCAGCCGTTGCGAGTGTGGCAGCAGAGCATACCCCAGCAGGCCGACATTGCCGCTGATCAATGGGATGAGATGAGCGGTTGCGATGAGATGAGGGGTGAATGCGAAGGCGCGATACGCGTCCGGCAGTGTCCCCCTGAGGGCGGCAATCACGATTGCAAAAAGATTCGCAACCCAGAATGCGGGGAGAAGACGCCACGCCCTGGAAATGTAAAAGGTGAAAGCGGGAGCTTTCGTGGCGGCGTATTCCTTTTCCCAGATGTTGGCGATCCAGTAGCCGCTGAGGCCAAAAAACAAAAAGACTGCAGCAGCACCAAGCAGCAGCCGCGTCGAGTGCTGAGCGAACACCACACAGGCCAGAAAAAGGCGAAAGAGGCCCGGCGAATAAACCGTGAGGCGAGAGGCCGCACCTTTGGTGCTGTTCCTGCATGAAGGACTCAGGCCCAAAGAATGCATTTGGTTCTCAGCGGCTAGTTGCGTCATGCTGCAGCCCTTCCGCACCGGTCGCAGAGTAGTTCTTTATGGTTCTCCGGCTATAGAGTAGTTCCTGATAAAGGCCGAGCAAACGATCGATGGCCGCGTCCCAACTGTATTCTTTCTGGGCGAGTTCCCGGTTGTAACGACCCATCGATGCGCAACGCGCTCTGTCTGTTAACAGTTCAAGCAGAGCGTTCGCCAGGGCCTGTGGATTTGCAGGAGGCACTTTCAGCCCTCCGGACGGACGAACGAGATCCGCCAATCCACCCGCGTCAGTCACGACCAGAGCCTTACCGCATGCCATGGCTTCCACCGCAGATATCCCAAATGGCTCTCCCATCGAGGGGAGGCAATAGAGGGAGCAGTCCTGCATCGTCGCGCAAATGGATGCCTGAGGGACATGGCCCAACAGCGTGATGCGGGAGGAGGATGGGGAAGCGGCAACTCGTTGGCGAACGGCTGCTTCCTCTTCACCGCCGCCTCCGATGACGAGGCGAGCATGAGGCAACACCTGAGAAACGATTTCAAACGCATCCAGAAGCGTATAGATTCCTTTCTCCCGCACCAGTCGCGCAAGGAAAAGAATGGTGGGCCGCTCGGGGCAAGACTCGGCTCCAGGACGGAGGGCAGAGGTGTCGACCGGGAAGGGGAAGGATAGGATCTGAGGGCCAGATACGCCTGCCTCCTGCACCTCTCGATGTATCTCGGACGCGGAGGTCAGCACAGCATCGGCCCTGCACAGCACCTCACGAAGCACACGGCGTTTGAGCTGCTGTTTTGTGCGCAGGTGCAGAGACGGGCGGGATGAGGTTGTCTCCAGTGGGCGCCACGCCGATGTGAGTGGACCCATGACGAGCGGAGTTCCCAGCCCATACAGCCGCAGGTTGAGTCCGAGAACGCCAGGGTTGAGTTGATGGATGATATCGATGCGGGTTTGAGCACGCAAGCGATCGAACAGTTGCCGAATGCGCCACGCGTATTCGAGCCGAAACAAGGGGGACTGAGTAGACGGAGAAGGCCGGGCCCAGGTCTTCAGAGGATGAAAGCAAACGTTCGGGGGAGCCTGGCCCTGAAGGTCGGACAAGGGGACTGCGACGTGAACGGTCGAGACGCGAGCAGCGATCTGGCGAATGAAAGCCCATGCAATCAGTCCATCACCGTGCGGAAGATGATCCGTCAGGCAATGCGATGGGTGCGAGATAAAGACGGAAATCCCCGCCGTTCTACTAGGCATTGTGACTACCAATCTTCGTGTCAGTCAGCTTTTTCATGAAATGTACCTCTGGGATTGGATGCAGAAACTGAGCCAGCGGGCCTGCGGCGAGTGCGCCGCGGGGAATGTTATGCAGGGAGTTCGAGCCTCCTGTTCAAGCGGTTGTCCACAAGTTGTTACCACTCAAGTTCTTATCGCGTGGGCGCAGCGGATATCGAAGTAATCCGAAAAAATGTCACCGGAATCATGACTCATCTCTATAGGCGTGTAACTCCTTTTCTTTTGCAGCTATAGCCAGAATTATGACTCATTCGTTATGGCATCTAACTCGTTCTCTCATGCATCTATAACAAGAAACAAGACTTGTTACTCTATGGCATCTAACTCGTTCTTCCTTGCATCTACGTGATCGTGGGCTATAACGAAAATAGTTGTGGTTCCGTTCCGAGCAATCGATATCGAGTTTGATCAGTTTTCCCGTTTCGTCTTATTACAAAGAATTCACAAGGAATGGGCCGGCTGTGGCCATGCCTCGGCAGCTGTTCATTGTAAGGATTCTGTACAGCGGGCCCCCTAACATGAATAGGGACACTAAATATGGCTTTGGGACAGGTCGTCCCCGATGGAAGTGCAGATTTCCTTAGACCAGTTCCGGTAGAACTTCAGGAGCACGTAGGCTGGTTTACGAAAGTTCTCGAAAGGATGCGAAGGCAGCATCTTCGCCGCAACGGGAACTATGCACATTTGCGCCGTCTGCTTCCCGTCCCCGCGCTCGCTTTGGTGTGGATGGGTGCAATGCACTCCTCCATCGGCTGGAATTTTCGTGCACTTGTCGACTCTTCCGTAACGCTGCGTCATCTCCTTCTGGGGGCGGGCGCCGTGCTTGTGTGGGAGTTGCTTTCGGCTTCGCGTCCGAAAGCTGCTACGTCACTGCGGACGGATCTGCTGGCGGAAGCGTGGTTGCTGGTGCGCTCCTCGACCGGTTCTGCGCTATATGTCTATTTCGGCGGCGTTCGCCACCTCAGCCTGTCTGCGAGTTTGCAACTGAGCACATGGCTGGCCGGCGTTCTCCTTGCAGAGAGCCTGCTTCTGCTGCTGGGGGCGTTCGTAGTCGCAGCGCTTTCGGACCGTTATCCGGGTCGCCCACGGAGAGCGCTCATCATTGGTTCGGGACCCAGGGCGATCGCTCTGCGCAGGCTTGCGGAGAATATCTACGCACATTTGGAAATAGTTGGGTGTCTTGACAATCAATACGCCGGCTCTGAAGCGGAGAAAGATAACTACCTTGGAAAGTTGGCACTGCTACCCGAGGTTCTGAAGGCGCATCCGATTGAGACGGTTTTGATCGGGTTACCCGTCAAGTTTCACTATTCCGAGATCGAGCGGGTTATTGCCGTGTGCGAGAGCATCGGGGTGGAATGCCAGTACATGTGCAACATCTTCAGCACTTCGCGGATGACTCTGCAGCAATCTCCAGCTCCCGGGGAGTTAGCTGTTCTAGGGGATGCGCCGCGGGACGTGCGGCACTGGATCAAGCGCGCCCTGGATATCGCCATTGCCGGGTCGCTGTTTCTTGCAGCGCTACCGGTGATGGCGCTGATCGCTCTAGCCATAAAGCTGACGAGCACGGGTCCGGTTTTATTTGTACAGCAGCGGTATGGCTACAATCGTCGCCGGTTCCGAATGTTCAAATTTCGCACGATGGTTGTGGATGCGGAGAAACGCCAGGACGAACTGGAGTCTGCCAACGAAGCAGGAGGTCCTGTCTTCAAGCTGAAGTCCGATCCGCGAGTCACGAAAATCGGAGCCATTCTACGCCGCACATCACTCGATGAACTTCCGCAACTGATCAACGTGCTGCGGGGTGAAATGTCTCTGGTGGGTCCTCGCCCTCTGCCGCTGCGCGACGTGTCGCGATTCGATGAACCCTGGCTGCTTCGTCGCTTCAGTGTTCTGCCGGGTCTGACGTGTCTGTGGCAGATAGGCGGACGAAGTAACACGAGGTTTGACGAGTGGATCAAGCTGGATCTGCAATACATCGATCGATGGTCGCTGACACTGGATTTCAAGATTCTTCTACAGACGATACCGGCAGTTCTGCGCGGAAGCGGAGCAATGTAAATGTTCAGGACCAGATAGGATTCCATGCTGAAGAACATCGTTGTTCTCAATGACAATGCCCGGGTCACTGGAGGGGCCGACAAGGTAGCTCTCGCCAGTGCAGTCGGGTTGGCTCGTCGCGGGTATCATGTGGAACTTCTGACTGCCACGACGCCAATTGCTCCTGAGCTACTTTCGGTTCCCCGCCTCACCGTACATAGTACGGATCAATTTGAGATTCTGCACGATCCAAACCGGCTGCGGGCCGCCACCCAGGGATTGTGGAATATCAAGAGCTATCGTGCCGCGAGCACTTTGCTGGATGGCCTGCGGCCGGAAGAAACGGTCGTTCATCTGCATCTGTGGGCCAAAGCGCTCTCTTCGAGTGTGATTCGGGCTGCAGCCGAGCGGGGATTTCGCATCGTTTGTACGCTGCACGATTACATGCTGAGCTGTCCTGTCGGAACCTGGTTCGACCACAGTGCGCAGCGAATCTGTACGCGCGAGCCGCTCAGCGCAAGTTGTTTGATGGCGCACTGTGATAGTCGCAGCTATGCCGACAAGCTCTGGCGGACGGCGCGGACACTGGTCCAGAGCACAGCGGGTAAACTCCCCTCGGGTCTCTCTGACATCATCGCCATCTCGGATATGGTGATCTCGGTCCTTCGACCGTATCTGCCGCCGGATGTCAGCGTGCACAGGCTTTCCAACTTCGCCGATGTGGCGCGACAGGAACGAGCGGATGCTGCTGCAAGCCTGCCGTTCGTTTTCTCCGGACGTCTGGTGAAGGAAAAGGGAGCTGTGATCTTTGCCCAGGCAGCCCACGCAGTGGGTGTCCCGGCAGTTTTTCTCGGAGAAGGAGAATGCCGCGCCGAGGTCAGCGCGGCGATGCCAGAGGCTGTAATCTCCGGCTGGCTGTCTCACGATCAATCTCTGCAGCAACTGCGGCGTGCGAGGGCACTGGTATTTCCATCTCTCTGGTACGAAGCGCAACCCCTCATCATTCTGGAGGCGCTTGCTCACGGGATTCCATGTGTCGTCTCCGACACATCGGCAGCTCGCGAAATGATCATTCCGGGCAGAACCGGTCTGCTGTTCCGCACCGGGGACGTGGCCGATCTGCGGGACAAGCTCACGCTGTTGCGGGACGACGAACTGGTTGACCGACTGAGCCGCAGTGCCTACGAGGAGTACTGGAAGTCGCCCTGCACTCTTGAATCCCACCTCGACGGATTGACCGACATCTACAACGCGATGCTCACGGGGCAGCGGGAAGGGGTATTAGTCTGAGCATGAGAATTGCGTCATCAGCGGTTGGCAAAGTGTCCGCACCATCGTCTTCGCTCCGTGTGCTTCATGTGCTGGAGGCCACCCTCGGGGGCACTCTGCGGTACATGGAGAACATTGCTGAATGCCTCGGAGGGACCGACCTCTGTCTGGGGTTCGCCTATGCCACAGCACGCGCGGACTCGCGCCTGGAGCCCGTGCTGACCAAGCTGGAACGCCATGGCTGGAAGCTATATCCGGTCGCGATGCGTCGAGAGGTTAATGTTGCGGCCGAGCTTGAATCTATTTGGAAACTGCGGCGCGTTCTTCGGGAGTTTCGACCGGACGTGGTTCACTGCCACAGTTCGAAGGCTGGAGTTCTGGGGCGTGTGGCTTCGCTCCTGGTCCGGCCGTCTCCCACTGTGGTTTATAGCCCGCATGCGCTGGCAATCCCCCTGGGACGCCAATACCTATACATCGAACGCCTGCTGCGCAAGCTTGCCGGACACTTCATTGCCGTCTCCGACAGCGAAGCAGAAGACATCGTTCATTATCAACTCGCCTCTCCGGATCGGATCACGGTGGCGTATCCGCTGATCGATTGTGACTACTTCACGCCGTATGCCAATCGATACACATTCGCCCGTGCCACGAGGCCACTTACCGTAATGGGCGTCGGGCGGCTCACTGCACAAAAGGATCCATTGCGATTCATCGCGATTGTCCGCAAGCTGCAGGAAATGATGCCCGACGTGAAGGGCGTCTGGATAGGTGACGGAGAGTTGCGAGAGACGTTTGAAGAATTTGCAACCACCGGGCCGGAATCGATCGACTTGATTCCGTGGCAGCGAGACATCCGGCCGTTCCTCTCCGCTGCGGATGTTCTGCTGAGCACCTCCCGCTACGAATCGTTTGGATATATGGTTGCAGAGGCACTAGCCCTCGAAGTGCCGGTTGTCGCCTCAAGGATCAACGGGACATCGGACATCCTAATCGAGGAGTTTGCCGACAATATGTACGAACCCGGCGATGATGCAGGCGCTGCATCCTTACTGAAGCGTGTTCTGCAGGATCCTACTCGGGCTCGCCAGTGGGCTGCTTCAGGGCGCGAGATGATCCGGGAACGGTTCAATTCCCGTTCGATGCGGGAGGCCCTGTTCGACGCCTATTCCCGAGCCGCCGGGACCGGGAGGCAGACGGGCGCACGAACGAAAGTCAACGGTGCGTCAGGAATCAATCGCCGCTGGGCCTCCGCCAGTCAGGATGATTCTGAGCGTGTTGCCAGCTGAATTAAGCTATGGAAACGGAAGCCTCCGGCGACGCGCTTCTGACCGCCCCTTTTCCAATATCGCTATCGTGATTCCCGCCACTGAACCGACTCGTCGGAAGAGAACGGCGTTTGGATAACTGGCTCGGCAATTTCTCACGGTATCGTGAAGGAAATTCAGCTAAGACGAAATTCCAGTGATCTGGATTACATATTCAGAACCTTGGAAGCGAAATTCATCAAACACATGTAAGGTTTTAATAAATCCGTCATTTATAGAAACCTGCCGGCCAAAAATAATGAGGCTATGAAAAGCCTGAAAGTTCTGTTCGTCTTAGCCTTCTTGGCATTCGTGTGCCATTGCGCAAACGCCCAGATCACGACCGGTCAATTGACCGGGGTTGTTAAGGATCAGTCCGGAGCTCTTGTTGCGAACGCTCAGATCGTGATCACGGATGCGCGCACCGGAGCCATGCGAATCATCCAGACCAACACCGAAGCTGTCTATGTTGCAGTTTCACTTCCTCCTTCGGAGTACAAGATCAGCGCGACCGCGCCGGCCTTCGCGGTATCCGAAGTGCGCAACGTGTTTCTGGCAGTCGGACAGGAAATCGTCCACGACTTCGTGCTCAGCCCAGCCGGAACGCAAACAAGCGTGACAGTGGATGCGGGATCGACATCGGTGCTCGACACCTCGTCGGCCACCATCGGCGCCAACGTTTCAAATCGCGAGATTCAAAATCTCCCGATCAACGGACGGCAGATCTCGCAGCTCTATCTGCTCGTGCCAGGCGCCACCAATTCCGGCTCCGGGACATTCGACAATATCCGATTCTCGGGCCGGGCAGTGGAAGAGAACATCATGCGGCTTGATGGGGTAGAAGCAACGTCGCTGATTTCCGCCTCGCCCGGTAACCTCAACGGCGAAATGACTTCTCTGTTCAGGCTGCAGCAGTCGCTTGAAGCAGTGCAGGAATTCCGTATCGATTCTTCCGTATATCCGGCGGAAATGGGAACCGGAACGGGAGGCCAGATCTCATTCATTACGCGGTCGGGTTCCAACCAACTTCACGGCTCAGTTTTTGAGTACGCTCGAAACAACTTTTTTGACGCGCGCAATACGTTCAATACGTCCAACCCTGCATTCCACCTCAATCAGTTCGGTGGGTCCCTTGGCGGACCCCTGGTGAAGGACAAGCTGTTCTTCTTTGGCAATTACGAGGGATTGCGGCAGCGGTGGGCTGCTCCGTACAGGCAGGCCACGTTAAGCAACTACGCGAAGTCACAGGTTTCTTCATCGAGCGCCGTCTATCCTCTCCTCGCAGCGTTTCCTGTCGATCCCAACGCGCTCTCCACCGAACTGCCTACCCAATCAAATCCGAGCGGCGTTCTGACCGCAACCATCACGGCGGTCGGAACAAATTCGATCAACGAAGACTTCGGCGTGCTCCGCTTCGACTATCACATCAACGACCGTCTTCAGATGTACGCCCGCTACAACCGCGACCAGGGAACATCCGAGCAGATTCAGGATGCTTCGTTGAGCGGATTCGGCCAGGTAGACGTTCCTCAAAACGGTGTGTTGAGTTTGAATCAGATCTGGTCATCGAAAATTCTGAACGAGACCAAGTTTGGATATAACGGCATGAAGATGCGCGTTCTGGGCATCGCAGGTCCCAGTCCGAATGCCGATATCAGCAGAACCCGCATCGCAGTCGCCGGACTCACCAACGTGGGCTCACTCATCAGCCTTTCAAGCTCGTTCAATGGTATTGGCGCACCCTACGCCGGTCAGAGCCTGTCGCTTATTGACAACCTCTCGCTGGTCCTGAAGAACCACAGCTACAAGTTCGGTGTCGAAATCCGACCCCTCGCCATATACAACAACCAAATTGGCGGTACCACCTACACCTACAACTCCGTCGCGGGCTTTATTGCCAATGCGCCGACCCAAGTTCAGTTCTACGGCGATTTGAGCGACCTAAGCCCGTTCACCGGCCTGAGCGGCAATGCGCTGATGAAGCAGGCCTACTACATTGGCTACGCGCAGGATAGCTGGAAATTCAGGCCGAACATGACGCTCAGCTACGGCCTTCGCTACGAGTATTACTCGCCGCTACATGAAACGCGCAACAAGAACGTGTTCTTTGATATGAATGCGGGAACCATCTACCCGAAATACGCGGGTAACTGGTTCAACAGCTCTCTTGCGAACTTTGGCCCCCGCCTCGGATTGACGTGGTCGCCTTTATTCGGCAAGGGACACACCGTCGTACGCGCCGGCGGCGGAATCTTTTACGGTCCGGGTCAGACCGAGGATCAGGTCCAGCCCGAAGCCAACGACCGCGTGTCGCGCACCTTCACATCTGGCAAGGTCTACCCGATCAATCCGCAGACTGATGTGTATCAGGGATATGACATCAACAGCCCGACGCTCGGCTATCAGCCCCGCGCGTATGCTCCAACCTACAAGATTCCCGAACGGATCACCTCATACTCACTCTCCATTCAGCAGGAGCTGCCAGGAAACTTCCAGTTCATGGTCGGCTATGTCGGATCCTCGGGCCGCAATCTCTTCCTGCGTTCCATCACCAACCTGATCACCAGCGTCACCACGAACCCGGCCACCGGCGCTGGAACCGCAGTGCGTCAATTTGGCGGTAGGTTCGCCGAGATCGACTACAAGACTTCGGGCGGCACCGACATGTACAACGCCCTGCAGAGCACGCTTCAGCGGCGATTCAGCCGAGGCTTATCGATGGGCATGCAGTACACGTGGGCAAAGGAACTCGGCACATCGAGTGGCTCAAACGAAGCTGCCACGGCGCAGGCGCCATATGCCTACGGCCGCAGCAGTTTCCAGGCTGAGTACGGACGCGGCACCTTCGATATCCGACATTCGATGAATGCAACTGTGCTGTATGAGCTTCCTTTCGGTCACGGCCGCAGCTATTCGCTTAACGGAATCGCCGACTCAATTGCGGGTGGCTGGCAAATAGGCGGAACCATGAACCTCCGGACCGGTCTCCCGATGGATGTGCTCATAACCCGTCCCGACATCGCTTATGCCGGCAATGCCGGAACTTCCATCGCTGGACAAGTCTTTGCCTCTCCGGTGGTCACGGGCGGAGTAGCGCAAACTACCGCGGTCGTCAACGTTCCAGGTGGCGGCAACTCCCGAAACGTCCGCAGGCCTAACATCGTCCCTGGCGTGAGTCCCTATCTCAAGACAGGCACGCAGTGGCTGAATCCTGCGGCGTTCACCGCTCCGGCGGCGGGCACGTTCGGTAATGCACGGCGTAATAATTACACCGGCCCGAGCCTGGCGCAGTTCGATACAACGTTGAGCAAGACGTTAAGCGCAGGTGAAAAGCTCTCCTTCGAATTCCACGCCGACGTGTACAACGTTCTGAATCATCCCAACTATGCAAACCCCGGTAACGCCCGGTTGGCCCAAGTATTCACTGCGGGAACGCCATTCACGACGTCAAATATGGGCAGCGGTTGGGGCGCTCTGAATGCCACGGTTGGCAACCAGGTTGGCATCGGGTCGAACCGTCAAATTCAGTTGTCCCTCCGGGCGAACTTCTGAGTCTGAATAAACGCGGGCCCACAAGCTAGCGGCTGCAAAGCCTCATCGATCCTCTCTATTGATACCTCTGGCAGAACTCTGCTGCCAGAGGTCTTTTTATTTCTGAGGGCTCGACGGCGCCCCAAGCGTAACGTCGACCGAGTGATCGATAAGAGCAGCCGATCGTTTCTTGGAGGATCGTCGAGAAGCATTGTGTGCACAGCGGGCACCCAAGAGCAAGTGGTCAGAACATTCACAAAAATGCGGCAATAAGGGTTATACCAACCGACTACGCCAGGATTCCACCCGTACATCTTCGCTTCGCCGAAAAGAGTTGGATTGGGATCGCACGCAACTTCTCTGTTATGCTTCGAATCGAGATTTAGCGATTTTCCGTCAAGTGTGCTCGTGACTCCGTCAAGTTTCACCCACATCTGGATTTACTCAATTCTGCCACCTGCTACGATCCGATCGTGTCGGGAGGTTACAGTGTCTTGCTGTTACCCTCTACAATCGAATCCTGCAACGCTGGCAGTTTGAGCGAAGAGTCACCCAATATCCGGCGGAGGCGGGGTCGGCTGGAAGCGAGCTGCCACGAAGATGTGTTTTGAGATGTTTATCGGCTGCCGCCTGTATCCCCAGAGGAACTGACGGACATTGCCTTGTTTGCCGTAAATAAGATTGACCGTCTGCGCTAAAGATCGTCGGGCAATTCTGTGCAGCGCCGACGCTCACATCTTCAGGACCACGCGGCCACTGACTCCCTTTGCCACTTCTTCATAAGCTTGGCGGGCATTTTCGAGTGGCAAGACTTGACTGATCTTGTGGGGCCTGTACGCTCCTGAGACAAAGCCGTCGGCAAGTTTCTCGAGAATCCGGGCCGACGCGACGAGGTCTCGTTTCAGCGTGTCGAGGCCAATTAGGCGCGATTCGTTATGGTAGAAGTCCACCAGGTCAAATGTGGCTCTGCGCTCGGTAGCAGAGGTGATCTCGACCTGTCGCCCTCGGTGAGCAAGAAGGCTCAGGCCAACTTCAAACATGGGACCGCCGGCAGCGTTCAAGACGACATCGGCTCCAATTCCATCATTCATCGAGCGCAAGATATCAGGGAGTTTCGGATCGCGGGAATCGAGGATCAGGTCCTCGATCGGCACCTCTTCATTTGGAGTCACGCCCGCCACACGATTCACGCCAATCACGCGCGCGCGTAGATTTTTCGCAATCTGCGTAGCGGCGCTGCCCACTCCGCCCCGGCTTCCGATCACGGCGATGGTTTCCTCCGCCCGAAGCTGTGCGTACTCGCAAACAGCACACCACGCGGTTATAAATGTCAAACCGGCAGACCCAGCCTGTTCATGCGTCAGACTCTTCGGCTTGTGCACAAGACCATTGCATGGGACGGAAATGAACTCGGCGTGACTGCCGTCTCGGATGAAACCGACATCGCCACCCGTCCCCCACACTTCACTTCGGATCCACTCCGCGGGCCCGTCGACAACCACGCCCGAAAAGTCGCGACCGGGCACTCGCGGAAGTGTTGTCTGCGCCATGCGACCGGCGACATTCTTCACGTCGCTGGGGTTCACCGAGGCAGCCACGATCTGCACGACTGCGGTAGAAGCATCTGCCTTTGGATCTGGTCGATCCACCAGGCGAAGTTGGGAAGGATCTCCGAAATGACTGAACTCTACAGCTCGCATTCCCATTCTCCAGTGAGTCTCATCGTTTTAGCTTTCTTTGGGCGGTCCGGTCAAGGCATTGGGCATAGCCAACCAGAGTATGCGATCCAGTCCTCCGGTCAGCGAAATCTACTTGCTTAGCTCGTGGACCTCTGCAACGCATCCCAACCGAGGTCAACCACAACGAACGTAATATCGTCGGACTGGCCCCGCGCTTCGCCTTTAGCCGACCAGTCAAGCGCTGCGTGGAGGATGTCATCCGCGAATTGTCCGGCAGGTAAGAACTGGCTTTCATTCAGAAGTGTCATAAGCTGATCGTCGCCAAAGGCCAACCCCGCCCCATTCTCAGCTTCAGTAAGACCATCCGAACAGACAAGCAGGCGGTCGCCCGGTTCGAATCGGAATTCCGTTTCCGTGTAGTGCTCGACCGGTCTTACCCCGAGTAACAAGCCGGGCGCATCCAAACGATCGACCGACTGATCTCTATGCCTCCACAGGAATGGAGGCGGGTGCCCTGCCGCGCTGTATCTGCCAACCCGGCTCTTTCCGTCAAGAGAAATATACACAGCCGTAGCGAGTTGACCAGGAGCTTCATTGCAGAGCGTCCGGTTAAGACACTCTATGATTTCGCCAGGATCCTTACCGTGCTCGACCCCCGAGGATACAGAGACCTTCACCATAGAGGCAACGAGCGCCGCAGGCACGCCGTGTCCCATCACATCCGCTACGACAATTCCTATGCATCCAGCTTCCGTTTCTTGAAAGCTGTAAAAGTCACCCGCCACGGCAGTCATTGGGGCGTACCGCGCCTCTACAGTAAATCCGGCAACAAGAGGCGCGGACGGCGGTAGGATGGCGGCTTGTATTTTCTGGGCTGCCCTCATTTCAGCACGCATCGAGAGCCACTCGGCTTCGTTAGTGGCAACGCGAAGAGAGACGACGTAGCCGAGGCCAATCGTTAGCGCAAGAAACCCAATCGGTTCGGTGTTAGCCGCGCCGTGCACCCAATGGGAGAAATGATCATACGTATAGGCGATGAAAAACACGGCAAGACCCGTAAAGGCTGCCAACCTGCCCTTCACCGAGGGAGGTTTATATCCGGCAAACCTGTCAGCGAGTAGCTCGAACGGAACAAGAACGACTAGCGCAATCCCAGGCGAGGGCAGCGAATGCGGTCTTTGATAGGTAGGAGTAAGACACAACACAGCAGTTACCGATAGCGCATAGATCCAGATCAGCCATTGCGTGGAAAGGCGCCAACCTGCCCCGTAGAACTGACGAAAGAGAAGAAGCGCCGGAATTCCGGACAGGAGTCCCATCGACCTGCCAAAGACAAAGATGAATCGTTCCGCATGATCGCTCCATTCCGGTGTAAAGACGCTCCGGCACAGCAGAGCCAGGCCATATGGGCTGGCAAACAGACCGAACCATAGAAGAATGCGGTCGCGAGATACCCTTGTCCCGAAATGCACACAAAGAGACAAGATTCCGATAGTGAAAATCGCAGATCCGGCGATGGTTTCCAGGAGATGTGGTTGAATGGGCATTTTCTACTCTCAATCAGCGCTCGCGACCAGTTTTCCGCAACACTCCGGACGCTCAGGCAGGCTGCTGCGATCCCATCCTCCACCGATGGCCTCAACCAGCAACACAGCGCTGGCCATGCGCCGCCCCAGGATGTTGACCGCCGTAAGCTCATCGGACAGATCGGCGTTTTGAGCAGTGATCACTTCGAGATAGCTCGTCACCCCGCCTTCGTATCGACTGTTTGAAAGGTCGAGGGATCGTTGCGCGGCCTCTACAGCTGAAGTTTGGACTCCTGCTTCCTGCTGCAGAATCCTTAGCGCCGCCAGGTTGTCTTCAACTTGCTGAAAACCGGTCAGTACAGTTTGGCGGTAGGTCGCCACGGCGGAATCGTAGGACGCCTTCGCTTCGTCAGTTGCCGCGTGCCGGCGGCCGCCATCGAACAGAGTTTGCACTACCGATGCTCCGACCGACCACATGGCCCCTGGGCCCTGGAGAAGCGTACTAATGCTTCCACTCTCGAAGCCCCCAGTGCCGCCGATGTTCACAAGCGGATAGTATGCCGTCTCCGCCAAGCCGATCTGCGCATTCGCCGCTGCCACTCTGCGTTCTGCGGCAGCAATATCAGGGCGCCGCTCGAGCAATTCCGAAGGTACACCGACCGGGATCGGTGGTGGTGGAGTCGTGAGGGGAAGGGGAGGCAGGGTGAAATCCTCGGGAGCCTTACCCATCAATACTGCGACCGCATGTTCGTATTGGGCGCGAGCTACTCCGACATCCACTAACTGGGCCCGCGTAGTCTGCAGGATTGTTTTGGCTTGCTCGACCTCTACTTCAGAGGCGAGACCGCCCTGGTATAGATCTTCGTTCAGTTGGAATGCTTTTTGGTACTGGACGACCGTGTCCTGAAGCAACTTCTGTTCGGTGTCCAGCGTCCGCGCTGCAAAGTAGTCCACAGCCAATGTAGCGTGCATGCTCAGGTTTACGACCGCCAAGTCAGCCGCCGTTGCTTGTGCTTCTTCGCGATTGGCCTCTACGTTGCGGCTCACACGGCCCCACACGTTTGCCTGGTAAGAAAAGTTGACGGGCAAGACGAAGTCATTGAATGTCAGCCCATTGGAACTGGAACCGAGCGGGCGGTTGCTTGAATATTTTTCGCGAGTCGCCGATGGCGAGGCCGAAACTGTTGGGAAGTAGTCGGCACGGACATACCGCAGCGCAGCCCTGGCTTCCTGATACTGAGCAACAGCGGCTTTCAAGTTCTGGTTCGAGACATTGATCTGCTGCTCAAGCGTGTTGAGTTGCGGATCTTGAAAGATCTCCCACCAGTTGCCGCCCAATTGCTGCTCGTTGGGTTGCGCAGGCTTCCAGTTTGCGGACTCCTTGTATGCGGGCGGAGCTGTCACTGCAGGCACTTTGTACTTTGGACCAACTGCGCAGCCCGTAGCGAAGACGGCTGCCCCCAGAAGAAGAACCGACGCTTTAAGGAATGGGGCACGAAGTCTCTGGATCGTCATTGGGAATCTCCCGGTAATGCGGCTTGCACTACCTTCACGCTCTGTCCGGAAACCAGCGAATCCGAGGGGTTCACGATTACCTGATCATTGGGCGCCAGGCCGGCGACAATCTCAATCTGATCGCCAAAGTCGCGGCCGGGCGTGACATCGGTGACTACGGCGTGTCCGCTTTTCACTACACCTACCTGCAACTTCTCGCCCCGAAAGATCAAGGAGCTGACAGGAAGCAGGAAGGTTGAATTCTGCGCAGGGATCTTCAAGTGAACTTCCGCATAGGATCCGGAGAAGAGCGTTCCACCCGGATTATCGAGATCAACCTCGGCTAACAGCGTCCGGGTAGTTGTGTTAATCGCGTCAGACGTGCGCACCAGTTTTCCTGGGAATCGCTTGCCAGGAAACTCGGCGAGCGTGATATCGGCTGCTGTCTCGCCAGGCTTTACTGCCTGGGAGTATTCTTCAGGGACATTTACATAAACGCGCAAGGTGCGCGTCTGGGAAATATCGAAGAGATCCGTTCTAGGTGCGGAGCTGCTTCCAGAGTTAATGAGGTCGCCAATATCCGTATTGCGCGCCGTGATCACGCCATCGAACGGCGCGTATACCTTCTCGAACGAGACCAGCGCCGCGTAGTGACGAACATTCGCGTTGTCGGAATCAACGATGGCCTTGTTCGCAGTGTAGGCACCGTCTGCATTGTCCACGTCCTGCTGGGCTACAGCATGCTTCTTCAAGAGAGATTCGTAACGATCTCTGGTGACCTGGGACAATTCCAAATTGGCTTGTGCGGTGGCCAGCGTGCTTCGCGCCTGTGCTAATTGCTCGTCGACCTCCGGCGTTTGGATGATAGCCAACAGATCGCCTGTCTTTACGTGCGCGCCGATGTCGAAGTACCACTTCTTCAGGTAGCCATCGGTTCGCGCGTAAATAGGAGACGAGATATATGGCTGGATGTTTCCGGGCAGCACAATTTCCTGGTCAGGTGCAGTTTGCTTCGGAAGGACGACTGATATCGAGGGCACTGCCATTTGTGAAGTGATTGCACGCAGGTTCTCAGCGGCCTTCACACGGGATCTGATTTCCCCGGCCAGCACTCCGATCACGGAGAGCACGACCAGCGATGCAATCAACAAGCGCCGTCTGGATTGTCTTTTGAGCTCCTCTTTCAAAGAAGAAGGCGCCAACGTCTCGATTTGTTCGGGTATTTCAATTTGCGTCATATTAGTCACCAATCTTTTCCTCTTATTCCTGCTCGGGCACGCCGCGCTTCCGTGAAGAACCATGCAGCACGCTGAAGAATGTGGGTACAAACAGAAGCGTGGAGACGGTGGCGAAGATCAGACCACCGATCACTGCCCGCCCTAAAGGTGCGTTTTGCTCGCCGCCGTCGCCCAGCCCGAGCGCCATGGGAACCATGCCGATGATCATGGCCAGTGCAGTCATCAAGACCGGACGGAAACGAGTGAAGCCTGCTTCCAGCGCGGCGGAAAGCGCATCTTTGCCTTCTTCCATCTTCTCGGTGGCGAAGCTGACAACAAGAATGCTGTTTGCCGTAGCGACTCCCATGCACATAATCGTTCCCATCAACGCGGGGACGCTCAAGGTGGTATGCGTGATGAGGAGGAACCATGCGATCCCAGCGAGCGCTGCCGGTAGGGCCGAGATCATGATGAAGGGATCGAGCCATGATTGGAAGTTCACGACGATCAGCAAGTAATCGAGCGCAATCGCGAACAACAGACCGATGAGCAATCCGCTGTAGGAAGACTTCATCGTCTGTACCTGGCCGCGAACAACAACCCGAGAACCGCGTGGCAGCTGACTACGCTCGGAGTCAATGATTTTGTTGATATCGTGCGCGATTCCGCCGAGATCCCGTCCGTCGGCGGACCCGAAAATGTCGATCGTCGGCGCAACGTCGTAATGAGATACCACGGCCATCCCGGCCCCCCGCTCGGTGGAGACCAGGCTCGCCATAAGCGACGGTGGCGATGACGGATCCGTTCCTGTCACCGGAGTGTTTACGAGATCCTGCAAGCTGTCCGCGCGATATTGCGGAGTCTGAGTCGCAATCGAATAGCTGACCCCAGTTCTTGGATCGAGCCAGTACGTCGGAGATGTCTGGAAGCTGCCACTGAGTGACACGAGTAGATTCTGCGCGATGTCATGCGCGGAGAATCCAAGCTCCTGGGCCTTTGTTCGCTCGATCCTCATATGGAGATACGGTTGATCGAATGGCTGTTGCACGCGTAGGTCAACGGCGCCAGGTACAGAGCGGATCTTTTCGAGAACCTGGTCTGCCCAAACACGATTGCCTTCGAGATCGTGACCTATCACCTGGATGTCAATCGGAGCGGGCAATCCGAAGTTCAGAATCTGCGTGACCATGTCAGAGGGCAGGAACGCAAATGTCACGCCAGGGAAGTCCTTCGCCAAAGACAGGCGAAGTTGCTTTACGTAGTTTTCAGTCGGATGGTGCTTTGGCGAAAGCGTCACCATAATGTCAGCATCCGATGATCCGATAGGCGCTGAATTGCTGTAGGAGAGGTTTATGCCGCTGTACGGCAGGCCAATATTGTCGATGATGCTGTCCATTTCGGATGCCGGAATTTGTTTCCTGATCGAATCCTCGACGAGATCGCACAGGAAGGCCGTATCCTCGATACGCATACCCGTTGGCCCACGCATGTGAAGCTTGAAGCTGCCGGCATCAACGGTCGGAAAGAAGTCCTGACCGAGCCACGGAATAATCGCGGCGAGCGACCCGAGGCAGGCTGCAAAGAAAGCCAGCAAAAATGCGCGGCGGTGATGAAGGCAACGCTTCAAAACATCTCGGTATGCGTTGCGAAAACCTTCAAATGCTGATTCGAATTTCTGTTGGAGCCGGACCAGCACATTCCGGCTGTGCGAAGCGTGAGCGCCAACGTTCTGCCCGCGGAGCAAGTACTTCGCCATGGTGGGAACGATTGTTCTGGATAAGAAGTAGGAGGCGAGCATCGCGAAGACAACCGCCTCGGCGAGTGGCAGGAACAGATAGCGCGCCACACCCGAAAGCAGGAACATGGGCGCAAATACGATGCAGATCGAAAGCGTCGAGACGAAGGCGGGAGTTGCAATCTGCATAGCGCTCGAGAGAATCACCTCATCGAGAGGCTTATCGGGTTCCGCCTCGCGATTGCGGTTGATGTTCTCAACCTCGACGGTCGCATCATCCACGAGGATGCCGACTGCGAGGGCCAGTCCGCCAAGCGTCATGATGTTGATCGTCTGGCCGATAAGGCTCAGCACGATGATCGACGTAAGGATGGCGAGCGGAATTGATGTGGCAATGATGAGCGTGCTTCGCCAGCTCCCGAGGAAGATCAGAATCATCAAGGCGGTCAGGCACGCGGCAATGAGAGCCTCGCGGACAACGCCGTTGATTGCCCCGAGCACGAATACGGATTGATCCGCGAGTGGCTTCATCTTCAGCTGCTTGGGAAGTGTCGTGGCAATCTGGGGAAGCAGCGCCTTGATCCCCGAGATCACCTTCAGCGTCGAGGCGTCACCGGCCTTTTGGATCGTTAGTAGAACGGACCGCTGGCCGTTCACACGCACGATGTTGGTCTGGGGAGGAAAGCCATCGCGCACCCAGGCCACATCCTTCATATAGATCGTGGTGTTGCCGACAGTCTTGATCGGGATCCGGTTCAGCTCCGCGATCGTTTGGGGTGCGGCATTGGGAATATCGACGTTGTATTCCTTGCTGCCGATCTTGGATGTGCCGGTCGGCAGAATCAGGTTCTGAGCGGAGATGGCGTTCACTACGTCCAGCGCGGACAAGCCTTTTGATTGCAGGGCAGCGGGATTTAGATCAACCTGGACCTGGCGTTGTTTGCCGCCATAAGGATACGGAACGGCAGTCCCTGGCACAGTAATGAGTTGTGTGCGAATGAAATTGAGTCCGTAGTCATTCAGCCGCTGCTCTGAAAGTCCTTGCCCCGATAGCGCGAGTTGCATGACTGGAACGCTCGATGCGCTGTAGGCGATGATCAAAGGTGGAGTTGTGCCCGCGGGCAGTTGTCGAAGCTGCGTCTGTGAGCTTGCAGTAATCTGCGCAATTGCGCGGTCGATGCTGGCATTTGGTTGCAGGAACACCTTGACTACAGCAATGCCATTCAGGGATTGAGATTCCGTGTGTTGGATATTGTCGACAATCGTTGTGAGGTTGCGCTCAGTGATGCTGATGATCCGGTCGGCCATCTGTTCCGGCACCAGGCCGTTGTAATTCCAGATGATGCTCACGACGGGGATGTCGATGTTGGGGAAGATATCGGTGGGCGTGCGCTCAATCGACACAATGCCCATTACCAGTATCAGGATGGCCATCACCACAAACGTGTAGGGCCGGCGCAATGCTAATCGAACAATCCACATACTTGATCCCCTTATTCTTCCGATTTCGCTGGGTCTTCAGAACCGCTTCGACGAGTGTTTCTTTCCTGGTCGATCCACTTCCGGATGTAGGCAGAGCAGTTTCTCAGCTCGGCGCCGCGCGCCTCGCTCAGCGCCAGGAAAAGCACGGCATCCCGGTCTACGAGCTTTACCTGTTCCAAATCAAGGACGACTCCGTGCGCTGATGATTCGGACCTTAACAGGGCGAGGAGTTCGGGTACCTGCGCCGCCTGTATCCGGCCCGTGAGCGTGAAAACCGTCCGTTTGTCTTCCATCGATCTCTGAATTCTCAAGGTCATTGAATGCAGCCTTCTGCACAAGACAGAAGCAACGCAGATGCCAATCGTATCTGGCTGCAAACATGAAGGTTACGCTAGGCAGATGTCCTCGATAATTCGGAAATTTACGAAGTATCGGGAATGCGGCTGAGCTGTTTTGGGAGTCTGAAAGGCTTCTTGACTGGGTCGGATGGGAGTGCAGTTAGAACAGCGAGGAGACGATTGCGCGGAAGATTCCAGCTGGAGTTTGGGACCGTGCTAATTTTTTCTAAATCGGTGCTTGTTGATTTTAAGAGATCTGATTTTAGAGTCCAGCGTGGACTGTGGAATGCCGAGCCGGGCCGCAGCTCCTGAAGGTCCGGAGACTTTTCCGTTGCTTTCGGCGAGCGCTGCCTCGATCAACTCTTTCTCCTGGGCAATGAGTTTTTCTGAAAGCGGTTGAGTCGTCGCGCCAACGGAGCGTACTCCTCGCCCGACCCAACTCTCATCCACTGACAGGTTCTCGGTATCGCACACGATGACAGATCGCTCAATCACATTCTGCAATTCTCGAATGTTGCCCGGCCATGCGTACGTCTGAAGCAGTTCGAGGCTTCTCTTGTCGATTCCGGTGATCTTCTTTCCTGCTTTGCTGGCGTAGCGATCGACAAAGTATTCCACCAGCAGGGGGATGTCATCTCTTCGCTGGCGAAGCGGAGGAACTTCGATAGGGAAAACGTTCAGCCGATAGAAGAGGTCCTCGCGGAAACCTCCAGCCGCGATGGCAGCCTGCAGGTTGCGATTTGTGGCCGCCACAACCCGAACGTCGGCCCGAAGCGACTCATTAGAACCTACGCGCTGGAATTCACGTTCTTGCAGGACTCGCAACAGGGAGATCTGTGTTTCCATGGGCAGTTCTCCCACCTCGTCGAGAAAGATCGTTCCGCCATCAGCGGATTCAAAGCGGCCCAAGCGCCGCTGGGTCGCGCCAGTAAAGGCGCCTTTCTCATGTCCAAACAGCTCTGAGGCAATCAAATCGCGGGGAATCGCGGCGCAGTTGACACTGACGAAGGCCCGTGTGGACCGCGGCGAACGTTTGTGGATGGCGCGGGCAATAAGTTCTTTCCCGGTGCCCGTTTCTCCTGTTACGAGAACAGTCGAATCCGTGGGTGCAACCTTAGCTACCTTAGCGAGTACCGACTGCAAAGCTGGGGACGAACCTACAATTTCCTCGAACATCCGGGTGACATCAATTTCTTCGCGGAGCGCCAGGTTCTCCTTGTAGAGCTGGTCTCTCAGTATTCGAATTTCCTCGAACGCATTCTTCACAACGGAGATGTCTGTGATGGCTCCGAGAAAAATCGCCTTACTATCCGGCTCATGGGATGTGTGGCCAAGAACCCGGATTGTTTTGACGGTGCCGTCGGGCATCAATAATCGATGTTCGACATCGACATCTCTTCCATCCTGAGAGGCGCCAGCCGTAACCTGCTGTACGAACTGAAGGTCTTCGGGATGAACCCGTTCGAGCGCCAGTTGAAGTGTGGGTCTAACCGTTCGGTCGTATTCAAAGATTCGATAGGTCTCTTCTGACCAGAATTGTTCCCCAGTGGAAATATCCCAACCGAAACTGCCTGTATGACTCAGAGTCTGTGCGCCGGCCAGATAGGCCTGGCTCCTGGCGAGCGACTTGTTTGTGTGTTCAAGCTCCTTGACCGTTTCGCGCAATTCGTCACGGGTCTGTCGAAGCGATTCTGTTGCTCTTCGCTGCGCAGCGCTCAACGAGCCGACAAAGAAGGAGGACACCACGAACACCAGGAATCTAGCGCCCTGGTCAGACTTTGCTGCGAACGTATCGATGGGCGGAAGGAAACTGTAGTAGAACGCCAATGCCGACAGCAAAACTGAAAGAAGGCCCGGCCCTGTGCCACCAAACCACGCGCTCAACATTACCGCGCAAAGAAACAGCGACACGGGCGCGGATTCCAAATGGATAGGAGGCCAATGCGCAATTAACAGAGCTACAAAAACGGAGAGCACCGCGATTGCGTAGGCGTCGATCGTCCGCTTCTTACGACTTTCGAAACGAGGCTCGGTGCTTGACACTGGCACCCTCCATCCGTGATGGAACGAATGAATCTTAACGGGGCTAAGACATTTCCTGCCGGCTTCCTGCTCTTTTCGATTCAGAGACGGTCCCGAAGTTTCGGAAATTTCCTGGTTTCCGTAAACGTCCTGTTCCGTTGCTCTACAACGTCGCCTTTGAAATTCATCGAGTTAGCGCGGCGCTCACCGTTTGGCATTCGCCGTGCCTTACCAAGTATGAGCAACTTGCTCACAAAGGAATAGGGAAAATGAAATCGAAAACTTTGTTCGTTGTTGCAACAGCGTTCTTAGCCCCTGCACTGGCGTTTGCCGCGCCGAAGAATTCCGCAAACTTCAAACTCGATGAGCCGGTCAAGGTTGACGGCACTCAGCTCGCGCCGGGTCAGTACAAGCTGATCTGGGAAGGTAGCGGTCAGGATGCGACTGTGAGTTTCACCGAAGGCAAGAAAACCGTAGCAACCGCCGCCGCTAAGCTTGTGAGTAATCCGACTAACGAAGTAGCGATTGAAACGATCACTGCGGCTGACAACACGACGGTGTTGCACGCCATCGACTTAAAAAACGTTACGCTTCAATTCGAAAATGATGCACCCGCTGCCGGAAATTGAAGCGGGATCGGCTGGGTCACGGGAGTCCGGAGAAATCCCGAATTCTCATGATCAGCCGACGTCATTTCAGCTGAATTTATAACTCTCATGCACGGGCGATGGCAAAGAGTATTCATCGCGTCATTCTCAAATGAAAAGGAGGAAGAAATGAATCAAGCAGTGATTCTGCCAGCCGCAGCGGCGGGGACATTCACGATCGGGGGCGATCTCACAGTCAATCGGATTGGTTACGGCGCTATGCGCATCACGGGACCCGGGATCTGGGGTCCGCCAGCCGACAAGAAGGCTGCGCTTGCAACATTGCGCAGGGCGGTCGAGCTAGGAGTAAACCTTATTGATACAGCAGATTCATATGGACCCGGCACATCGGAAGAACTCATCGCCGAGGCTCTGTTTCCATATCCAGCGGATCTCGTGATCGCGACCAAAGGCGGATGGGAACGTCCCGGCCCCGATCAATGGACGCACAACGCAAGCCCCAGGCATCTGGCGCAAGCGCTGGAGGCTAGCCTCAGGAGGCTGCGTCTGGAATGCATCGACATCTATCAACTTCATGCGCCCGACAATGTCGTCTCTTTCGAGGCTTCCATTGACGCGCTGGCCAGGTTGCTCGAACAAGGAAAGATCCGTCACATCGGACTTTCGAATGTGACGCGCGAGCACATCGTGCGCGCTCGCAAAATTGTGCCTATCGCATCCGTGCAGAATCGCTACAGCTTTGCCGATCGCGAATCAGATTTCATCGTCGACTACTGTGAAGAAAACGAGATCGCTTTCCTTCCCTGGGCGCCCATCGGCCAAGCGAGGTCGTCGAATGATGTGATCAGGCAGGTTGCCGGGGAGCTTTATGCTACTCCGCTCCAGGTTGCACTGGCGTGGCTCCTCAAGCGGTCAAAGGTCATCGTGCCAATCCCAGGAACTGCTTCTGTGAGGCACCTGGAAGAGAACGTAGCATCCGCCATGCTCGAACTCCCGCAGACAGCGTACGAGAGGTTGTTTGCAGTACGCCCAGCCTACGTGAGTTTGCGCGACTGAAGGAGGAATGAAATGAACAACACCACGCTTCGCAAGGAAAACGCAAAACTGGGATTCATTGGCCTCGGATTGATGGGGAGCCGCTTTCTTCGAAGGTTACATGCTGAGGGCTGGAACATCCGAGGTTGGAATCGCAACCGAAAGACAACTCTTACCCTCAGAAACTATGGATTTCAGATCGAAGAGACGCTGCCCCTCCTCGTTCATAGCTCTGATGTGCTGCTTTCTTCTCTTGCAAACGACAGCGCTGTACGGGCAGTCTACCTGGGTGACGACGGAGTGTTCGCACACGTTCAGCCGCAGACAGTCATCCTCGAGATGAGCACGATTTCTCCTGAGTTGTCGGCTGTTCTCCACAAGGAAGCAGCGAAACACGGAGCGAATCTCATCGATCTTCCTGTTTCCGGCTCGACCCCGGCTGTCGAGGCAGGTACGGTCACATTGTTCGGTGGAGGTGATCCGAAAACGTTTAATCGCTGCGTTCCGATCTTCGAGTCGATCGCAAAGCGATGGTATCTGATGGGCCCGGCCACAGCCGGAATCTGTATGAAGCTCGTCGTCAATCTTTTGCTCGGCGTCAATATGGAAGCGATCGCGGAGGCTGTGTCGCTTGGCGAACAGCTGGGATTGAACCGCAATGTCCTGCTTGAAGTACTTCCAAAGACAGCCGTGGTTGCACCGGCGTTCTCTGGGAAGTTTTCCAAAATCCAGGCCGAGAATTATTCCCCTCAGTTTCCACTTCAACTTATGCACAAGGATCTGAACCTGGTTCAGAGCGCTGCCGATCGATCAGGCGCTGAGCTGCCGGCGGGTTCGGCGACGAGACAAATCTTTGAAGAAGCACTCGCCGAAAAAGGTGAACTTGACATCTCGGCAATCGCTTCCTACGTTCGAACGCTCGCAAATCGCCAAAAAAAGTTTGAGTAGTCCTGTCGCGGCAAACTTTGAGCCGATTGAGGTGGAGTGATAAAGAACCGGTTGGGGGACTGCTTGCGCCAACGTTGAGCGCTCGTCGCATTAGGAGCCATTTATGACGGGAGCGCGTGTTCCGAGCCCATGCGCAATACCATTCGGATCAAGCATGTGACTGGATTGCAGGAGCACGGACTGCAACGAGTTCCGCGAAACCCACGAACGCGCGCATGCATCAAAGCGTTTGCAACTATCGTCAAGGGGATTAAACATGACGGATGGCACTGAGACGGCGCTTATCACTGGAGGAACGAGTGGAATCGGCCTCGCGACAGCAAGGAAACTGGCTCAACTTGATATCCATGTATTGGTTGTGGGGCGAAACGCGGAGCGCGGAAAGAAGGCTGTCGACGAAGTTCGCTGCGCCGGAGGCAAAGCAGATTTTATTTCCTCCGATCTTCGAGACGCAGCCAGCGCCCGTGAACTGGCGAAAAGAGCGGTCGAACTCGGAAATGGCCACGTGGATATTCTCATCAACAATGCCGGCATCTATCCTTTCGGGCCGACGCATGAAATGACGGAAGAGCAGTTTGACCGCGTTTTTTCTACAAACGTGAAGGCGCCGTATTTCCTCGTCGCAGAGCTGGCCCCGCTGATGGCCAAGAGAGGCAAAGGGACAATCGTGAATCTTTCGACGATGGCTGCTGATTACGGAGCGCCCGGGATGAGTCTCTACGGTTCAAGCAAGGCCGCCATCAATCTGTTGACGAAAACCTGGGCTGCCGAATATGGACCGAAGGGCGTCCGCGTTAACGCCGTCAGCCCCGGGCCCACGCGCACGGAGGGCACGGATGCAATGGGCGAGGGTCTTGAACAGCTTGCCGCCCAGGCGCCCGCCGGTCGTCCGGCAACAGCCGAGGAAATTGCAGAAGCAATTGTCTTCCTGGCGACAGACCGTGCCAGCTTCATTCACGGCGCGAAACTCGCCGTGGATGGAGGGCGCACTGCCATCTGAAAGACGATCGACAATTGAAAGCGTGGCAACTTTGCCGCGTTCGGTCGTGAAATGCAGAGGAGAGCGACCCAATGGCAAATACTCAGGGACAGCCGGAAGAATATGACATGGTGATTCTCGGTGGCGGTACGGGATCAACCATCGCTGCTTGGACATTTGCTGGAGAAGGAAAACGGGTCGCCGTCATTGACCGAGAATACATCGGCGGCTCGTGCCCCAACATTGCCTGCTTGCCGACTAAGAACATCATCCACAGTGCGAAGGTCGCAACGTACTTTCAGCGAGCCATGGAATTTGGCATCATTCACGGCGGCTTCACGGTTGATATGTCGGGTGTCCGCGACCGCAAGCGCAAGATGGTGACCGGCTTGAACGAAATGTACCTGGAGAATTACAGGAACACGGGAGCCGAGTTCATTCTCGGGACAGGAAAGTTCATCGCCCCAAGAGTGGTGGAGATCGCACTTCCCGACGGAACGACTCGTCGCATGCGGGGCACGAATGTGATTGTCAGCACTGGTACGCGGGCGGCAGTGGAAGCAATTCCAGGGCTCGCCGAAGCCCGTCCCCTTACGCATATTGAGGCGCTCGAACTCGACCAGGTCCCTGAACATCTGCTTGTCATCGGCGGCGGCTACGTTGGCGTGGAATTCGCCCAGGCAATGCGCCGGCTTGGCAGCAAAGTGTCGCTCATCGATCGCAACCAACGGCTGATGTCGAAGGAAGACGAAGATGTCTGCGATGCCCTGCGCAACCTGCTTGAAGACGAAGGTATCGATATTCATCTGGGTGCGCAGGTCAAGCGCGTCTCAGGAAAATCGGGAAACTCGGTGAGCGTTTTCGTCGAGCAAAATGGAGCGCAGAAGAACTTGAACGGTAGTCATCTGCTGGTTGCGGCAGGTCGCACTCCGAATACCAACGGACTTGGGCTGGAGCTGGCCGGCATCGAGCTGACCGGCCGCGGATATATCAAGGTCAACGAGCGCCTGAAGACCAGCGCGCCCGGCGTTTGGGCAATCGGCGAAGTTGCTGGGAGTCCGCAGTTCACACACATCAGCGTTGACGATTTCCGTGTGGTCCATGCCAATCTCACCGGCGGCAATCGCGTAACCACTGGCAGACAAGTCCCATACTGTCTGTTCACCGATCCTGAACTTGCGCGTATCGGCCTGAGTGAAAGCGAAGCGAAAGCGCAATGCGTTTCCTATCGTTTGTTCAAAGTTTCCATGGAAAGCAACCTGCGTGCGCGCACGCTTTCCGAGACACGAGGTTTTCTAAAAAGCCTTGTCGAGGCTGATGGCGACCGCATTCTTGGTTTCACGGCTTTCGGCACTGGTGCGGGGGAGATCATGGCCGCCGCGCAGGTTGCGATGATCGGAGGGCTGCCCTATACCGCCCTGCGCGACGCCGTTCTGACTCACCCGACATTGGTGGAGGGCCTTATCCCACTGTTTTCCGCCCCAGCATCCGTGCACAGCATTGCGGGGGCGACAGCAACTTCGGCTGCGTGAACTGAAGGATTGCACCAGATAATCAAGGCACTGACAATTGGAGCCTATCGCATTCAGAGGCTCTCGAAAGCCATAATGATTCTTGTCTATTGTTTAAAATAAACACTTTACAATCATTTACCGATGCAGAAAGTAATTGTGAGAGTTTGTTTCCTTCTTTTGTCCGTACTCGACACTGCCCGCATTCGTACCAGTTGTGCGAAACAGAGCAGAGCCTGACGCAATGGAGCTATTGTGCAATGCTAACGCTGACCGTTCCTCCGGCGCCGACGGTAACGCGGGCCGACGATATCGGCCGGCCCTGATTGTCAGTATCAACTTTGGCTTTCACATGGCGTCCATTTACAAACAGCGCGTCGTGCTGCCCATCGAAGATTGGCCGCCAGATCAGCGCCGGGCCACGTTGATTGGTGAATGCAGTCTTGCCCGGACCGTCATGACGGACCGTGACTTCGCAGGCACGAATCGGCAGATTGCGCACCTCGGCCCACTCAATCGCAGTTCCGAGTCCAGACAAGGTTCTGACCGTGACCTCAACCCAGCCTCCTTCAACCGCGGAGAGCAACGGCGAACTGTATTCGAGGCTGATGCCCATGGCGTCGCCAATGATGTCGCTCACTCGCGTAAAGGAGACTTCAGGATACTCGAGACGCGCGTGACTCAGGTCGAGCAACCGCGCGACGGCCGCATCGGTATCGTTGGGCCGGACAAATTCACTCGGATCGGAAACGACATCCGTGCGCCAATCCAAACCGATGTTCGGGCCGGAACGGCGTGTATCGCAACCTTCCATCTGGTGATTTTCGGCCTCGCGCGCGTAGAAGCATTGGCCGGCCGTATTCCACCAATGCGTCTTGATCAGGTTTTCAACGTCAGCCGCTTTCTTAAGATACTCAGCGGCCAGGCCTGCGTTCATGCGAGCCTGTTGAATATGCGCATAAGCCAAATAAGCGGCGCGCTGGATCGACAGCACATCGAATCCAATGATGTAGGTGTGGTCTCCCTCGTTGTAACCAGGAATACCGCGGGCCTGGGAGAATTTCTTAGAGGGGTCATAGATGCCGCGCACGTTCAGCATCCGTGGGCGCGTCATGATGTGATCAAGATCGAGGCCCCAGCGCTCGACATAATCATTGACCGTACGGTCGTAAAAATTCAGAAAGACTGGATCTTCGATATATGTCTGATCCCCGCTCCACACATACATCCTGAAGCAGCAGTCGAGTAAATCGAAATTTGACGGTAGGTTATACCAGAACGCTGCGTCGTTCTGGTAATCAACTGGAGCGGGCCTGTTGAAGCGGTCGATCTCCCAGTAGCTGCACCAATCCTTGGAATCGGAGATATTCTCCACGAAGTGGCGCAGCATATTCAGATTGAAACGAGCGAGGCCGAGCATGTTCGCACCCAGAGCCTGATGGCAGGTGTCGCGTATGCAAAAGCCCTCGCGCCCGGGCTCGACGGCTTCATACCATGGGCCCACAGGATCACCTTCATCCAATGCATACGCCATCGCCTGGGTTCGTGCCCAATGGAAAACGTCAACCAACTTCGCGTTCGATGACGCGATTTCGAGCTTTGACTCCAATCTGCCATCGCCAGGTTTCACCTGGCTCGCTCCTGTTACCAACTGGGCCAAGACAGAACCGGGCCCTGTGCCTAACAGACCAAAGACCGGCAACACGGCACAAACTCCTCGACGACTAAAATTCTTCATGATAAAAACGTCCTTCTGGAACAGGCGACGATGCGATTTCAATGCGCGCTCATTCGTATCATTGTGAGAAGTTCCTCACTACCTTAGATCGCAACTGTCTTCAAATGCGATCGCGAATCAACGAGCCTGCGAAATCTTCATTGGTTCAAAGACTACAGTTTGACCCACGTTGCGCGCCTGCCATGGGTGACTGCATGCAAGGGATTCCAACGCATGGCCGTTGCGCCATAAGAGAGTGGGGCGCCCGGGGTCAATGATTGCATCGTAGCGATTGCCCATCCATTTCTGGCCACGAATAAAGACCTTCCCCAACCCAGGGACTGGAGCAATCGTCAGGTCTTCGCCACCCCACGTTCGCAGACCTGCTATATCTGGCAGGATGAGGTCATCCAGTGCGTCATAGCCCATGATGCGGACCGAGCCGATGGCATGCTCTCCGGGAGGATAGGCCTTCGGATCCACGTTTTCCGGCAGCAACGGCCCGAGGTTCGAAGAGATTGCTCTCGCAAGCCAATCAAAACCCTCCCGCCCATGTCCGCTTCGGTTCAATCCGAGAGCGATGTATCCATATTCACGAGGCCAGGAGGGGCCACGCCAATACCCCCCCCATTTTGGAGTGTCGAATGCCAAGGTGGGCAATGAGGCACCGTTGAACTTGGCAGGGTCGTTGAGTCTTCGCATCATGGCATCGATGCGAGCCGGGTCTTTCTCAAAGTAGAGCCAATAGTAGGCATCGAGATTTTCGCCTTGTGTCCAGAGCTTTCCCGTTTTTACATCAAGATCCCAATACCTTTGAGTCGCAGGGTCCCACAGTTCGTTGCGCACAGCTGCTTTGGCCGCATCAATTTCACGTTCCCAGGGAGATGGATCCTCGCCCTGAATACGCGAGAGGTAGACCATCTCCTGCAGACTCCAGAGATGGAAGACCTGCTCGTTAACGGCAGAGGTAGCTTCTCCTTTTAAGTCGATGAACGGAGAATCTTTGTCGTCCCAGCCGGTTTCATAAGTGTGTAGCCAGTCGATGAGATGGTCGTGATTCGCGTCTCTCACACGAAGGAGATTCCTCTGGTAAGCCAACAGCGCTTGCCAAACCGTGCGGTCTCCAAAACGAGCGCCTAGTTTTTCGTTCAAGATACTCTTGTCGCCGGTTAGCCGGACGTACTCGCCCACAAGCGTCGCTTGGACGGGCACACCCTGCGTGTCTTTTTCGGGACCTTTCGCCTGGAACGTGTTTTTTCCCGATGGAAAGATGGTCCATGCCAATGTTCCATCGCCTTGTGTATTCACGGAGTAGCGAAACCAGCTCAAAATGGCGGACCGGGCCAGGTCAATGCGATTTGTTGCCGACATCGCCAGAGCTTCCGCGATTCCGTCGTTGCTCCACATGCCCATGAACACATTCCAGTCGGCAATCATGATGGGACATGCCGGCAGGTAACTCACCTGGCAGCTAGTGTTCAACACCCCCCGCCAACCCCAGAGTTCACTGCGAACGAGCTCTTGTGGTGAAATGCTCTCCTGCTCGCCTGAAGTACCGATAGTGAATCGAATGGGTTCCGCGGGAGCGACTAAGGGTGCTGAAGCTAGGTATTCGTTCCACAATTTGTGGGTTTCCGAGTCGAATAGGTCGGGGGATGCCAGCAACTCGGCCAGGCTTGCCCTTGCCTCCCGCTCCCGGCCGCCTAAAGCGATCAAAAGCACTCCTTCATTCCCCGCGTTGAGCTTCCAGTGAAAGCTGTCACCCTCGATCGTCGCGTTCGAAGTTGAAGCGAGCAGCAGACGATATGGCCACTGCGGAGAGCCGTAACTAACCATTTCGCTGCTCTCATTTTGAATCCTCTGAAATCCGCTCCCGTGGCTCTGGATGCTCACCGCGACCGGGCCGACCGCAGCTTCGATCTTCGTTCGAATGACAGCAAGCGGTTTTCCGAAGACCGGATAGACGGTCAATGAAACTTGCGGGCCGTGATCGAAGGCCGCTCGATAAACAGTGCGATCTGCAAAATATGTCAGGCCACGTTTTGCCGGATTATCACTAAGCCGAAACGCGCGGCCGGAGCGATCAGTGAATACAGGGGCATCGATCGCCAAGGCCGTTAGTCGCTCACTGCCGTTGGTGGGCGCTGGTGTACCTGCAACAGGAATGAGGATCGATTGTCCGCCGAAATCATGCTCCTGCAGGGCCATGAATCCGTTGGATTGATAGATCAGACTTTTCGGAGGCCTTGGAGCATCGAATCGAGTAAAGGCCGCATAATCAAATTCGTTCCTCAGGTACGGCGGGAAAACTGAATCCTTAACTTGGGCAAACGCGATCAAGCTCCATAGCAGCGTGAATAACCAAGCGATCTTTGATAGTTTCATAAGACCTTCTCTTTTCGAGCACGGTTCAGAACAACGGTTTGGCTGAGCCAATCCAGTTTCCGATCGTGGCCGGTTCCTTCCACGCGAGGCCAGAACTCGACGACGATCTTCTCGCCCGGTCTCACGGGGATGGACAACGATCACTGATCCGCGAATATTAGAGAATCAGTGTTCGGACTCGCCTGGATTCTCAGGCACTCCGGGATCGTCGAGGACCTGGACAGCCGTCGCTGGACCGAAATGCAGCCAATCCTGCAGAACCCAAACCACCTTCTTGTCGTGAGTGACTTCTACAAGCTGCGGGCCTTGCCTTGGACCGCCGCGAGAGCAGATGATCGTATTTCCGTTGGCGAGCCGTGTGACCGACTGTGAACCGCCGTACGTATACTGCCGCGGTATTTCATCGGGAAATATCGACCAGACTATTCTCTTGTCGGGCGTCACCTCGATGGTTTTCACATCGTGTTCATCAGTAATCAGCGTATTTCCATTTTTGAGGCGAATTGCGGCCCAAGGGGTGCGAATGTCGTAACTCCAAACCTCGTTAAAGTCTTTGTCGTACTCAACGACCTTTTGCATTTCCAGGAAGGGAACCAAATAGGTTCCTTTGGCTGTGTAACGCACCCGACGGAATTGGGCATGAACGGTTTTGGGATCCGTCAGGCTTGGGGCGGGAAGTTCGTGATCAAGTTCGACGGCGTTGGTGCGGATGTCCATCACCTTGAGATGAGGTGGCAGGCCGTTTTCGATGAAGAGCACCCTATAGAGCCCTATGGGCTGACAGGTGTGTATCTCGGTTCCTTGAGGCGCGTCATGACGCCACGCCACTTTTTTGTCCGGCGTAATCTCTTCGACATATTGCATGCGGCTGAAGAGAATGTTGCCGTTCGAGAGCATCCAAACGTCGTCGTACTCCCAGCCCGGCCCGGTAGAAAATGTCCAGACGATCTTGCCGTGATTAACGAGAAGCATCTTATTGTAGCCCTCGCCGACATAGAGCATGGGATGCTGGCCCATGCCCTTACCTGGCAGCCCGGACGGAGGTGGACTGGCTGGCTTCAACGGCGGCGCCACTCTCTCGGTCGGCGCGAATGCCGGTACTTCAGGAGCGGTGAAGAGCCCAATTACGCGCATCAAAGGCAAGTCGCGACGCGTGCGAGCAAATACTCTGCTTTGTCCTAATGATCCAAGGAAGGTTGCAATAATTGTCGTGGCTAAAAGGACAAGAGGCAGAACGATTACGCTGCGAAATTCTGTCCAAGACACCTGATTTTATCCCTCCGGTCTGACGGATCCCTTTCATCCGGTCGTGTGTTCAAGTCTGTATCTCCCTTGGGCCACCGGGATGATCCGGACCCATCATCGAAGGGTTGATTGAGAACTGACTAGTTACGGCAGGGTTACCTCATCGATTAACACGATGCACTAAAGGAAAGCCTTTGAAATCATCGACGCTAGGTTCGAATCAGAGCCGACGTTACAAAGCTCGCAAGTGAAATGCGAATGGCACGGGTCAGACTTGTGATTCGTTTGATTCTAGGAGTCGGCACTGTCTAAAAACGATGGGGCTTGGATTCACGAAGTCAGACCCTCAGGGAAGGGAATATGCCGTTCTCGTATGCAAACCAGTCGAACGAACAACGATTTTAGTCAGTGAACGCTGCCATCAATGAGCGAAGACGCCACCTCGGCTGTGGTGGACCGCCCCAAAGGCAGTGCAACGCGCGCACCGGCCGTATTCAAATGGGTCCGCGACACCTTCCAACGTCTCAAGCGCGCCGCGCTCGAAATTGAAGCTTGTGTATGTGACAAATGACGAGGAAAAACGCGCGCTGAACACGATCGGAAACTATTTAGCCACGTTACACCTGCTTTAACAATGATGAAACATGCCTAATCCTAGTTGTGCCTTCCCCATAGAAAACATAGACAGCGGCACTTCCCCTTTCATGTTTCAAAGCTTCGGTAACCTGCCGTAACTAGCCAAACGCTCGATCAGCACAGCAGTATGGTCCGCGTTGCTGAGAGTTCAATTCCCAAACACAACGTTCTCAGCTTCCTTTGAGTTGTAAACGGTATCAGCACGGGGCCAACTTGAGGGCGGTTTATTGGAGGTTACATGCAAAAGCGATTTGTGGTCCGGTTCAGAGCAGCTTCACTGCTGCTTTATCTTTCGCTTGTGGCCAGGATCCTGCTTGCCCAGGCGGTGACAGGAACTTTATTAGGAACGGTTCAGGACTCGACCGGAGCCGTGGTCCCGAGTGCGAGCGTAACGCTCACGGATGAAGGCACAAACGTTGTCAACAGGACGACCACCGGTCCGCAAGGATTCTACACATTCCCGAATCTCACACCAGGCCTATACAGAGTGACGGTGGAATCGGGCGGCTTTAAACAGGTGATTTCGACCCACAACCAGGTACGTGTAGAACAGACGACGCGCGTGGATTTGACGCTGCAGCCCGGAGCTGTGAGCACGCAAGTGACGGTCTCAGGTACGACGCCGCTGGTTGAGACCACTACGTCGGACTTGGGCACAAGCATTGATCAAACCCAAATCAGCAACCTGCCGATCAATGGGAGAAGCCCACAGATGGCGATGCAGCTTGCTCCAGGAAGCACGCCTGCGGCATGGGGTGCCGGAAATGGCGAAGATTCGTCTACCGCGGCAACGACAGCGCCGGGTGGCGGTGGTGGCGGAGCCTACACTTCCACGAACGGATTTCCGTTTCAGTCAAATCTCTACCTGGTGGATGGCGTGACTGACGTTGAACTGGAAAACGGATATATGGGACTCCAGATTCCTTTCGACTTCATTAACGAGATGAAACTGGAGACGCTCGATCCGACCGCGGAATACGGTACCTTCGGCGGGCAGGTGTCAAACCTGACAACCAAGAACGGAACCAACCAATTTCATGGCCAGCTTTTTGAAGTAAACCGCAATACAGACTTCAACGCACCCGACTACTTCAGCAAATTAAATCCGCCGTTCCACTATAACCAGTTCGGCGGAGAAATCGACGGCCCGATCATCAAGAACAAGCTGTTCTTTGCAGCCGATTTGCAATGGCTCAAGCTTGCCACGGGTACTTCCGGCATTGTGAGCCTGCCTACGGCGGCGGCCCGCGCCGGCGACCTCTCAGCGTTCAACTCGAACGGGAAGGGCCCAATTACGAACCCTCATGCCTGCTACCTAATTGCCGCGGCAAACGGTGCGACGGCTCCGGCCGATTGCACGGCCAGTGCGGCGATTGCCGGCTCGGGCACGGCCGATACGGTTCCCAAAGCGGACATCTCCCCCATTGCGTCGGCCTTCTGGAGCCCCTCGGTGTGGCCCTTGCCGAATCTGACCGGGGGAACCAACAACGGCACTTATGTGCAATTGAACGACGCATCCATGCCACAGGAAGACGTCCGGGTCGATTGGGCGTTTTCACAGACCGACCGCTTTTTTGCGCGCTTTGGGTATAGCAACCGTACACTCAATCAACCATTGATGGTCGGTGCCAGCACGACACCGGCCAAGTTCATGAATAACGGAAATATCAACGCAACCAATCAAACCACCAACGATGTTGTGGGTTGGGACCATACGTTCGGCGGTACCGGGACCATGATCAATCAATTGCGTCTCGGCTATAGCCGCTTCGCCACGACAGCATTCACCACCGCATACGGAATCGCCGAAAACAATGCATTGGGCGTTCCCAATGGCAATATCGGGGCCTACTCTGAAACAAGCGGCATTGCCAAAGTCACCATCAGCGGGGGGTTTCTGGCCACAGGAGACCCGGGCTGGACGCCGGATTCCCTGGGCCGGCTGTCAAATATCTACCAATTCAACGACGCGTTCACATTTGTGCATGGCCGCAATACCTGGAAGTTCGGATTTGTATTTGAGCCCATCCAGGCACGCGTCTTCAACGCACAGAACGATCCTCGCGGGCAATTGAACGCCAGCGGCGACTACACGGGAACTGGCACACCGGGCTCGGCCCTTGCCGACTGGCTGGTAGGCGGCCTGAGCGGGGTCAATCGCGACCACTTCTTCGACAGGCCCAACACACGGACCGAGGACATCGGCGAGTTCGCTCAGGACGATCTGCGCTTAACCAACAAGCTGACCTTGAACCTTGGTGTTCGCTACGACGTCTACACGCACCCTGTGGATACCAAAAACCTGCAGAGCAACTTCATCAAATCAGGCGTCAATGGCGGCGAAATCCAGATTGCTTCATCAAGCAACCGCGGCCCCAACGTGAATACCTTCTTTGGGGACGTCTCTCCGCGCCTGGGCGTTGCCTACTCGCCTGACAACGGCAAGACGGCAATCCGCGCTGCTCTGGGGATTAGCTATTACAACTCCAATTTTGGCGCGGACGGCGGCACGCTCGAGCGGAATTACCCGGAACTGTTACAGGAAAATAACTCGGCGGCCCAGTCAAACTGCACCAGCGTTTACACGGGTCCCGAAGTTTACACCGGGTCGGGAGCCGCCCTGTATTCACAATGCGGCTCGTTGATCCTGTCCAACGGCCTGCCGGGCACTACAGCCGGCCAGGTGTACTCGCCAATCCTCCAGCCGTCGGGCGCGACGCCGGGCGCACTTATCTTTTCGCCGGCAGGATTCGGCGTTTACGACGTAGCGAGCAACTTCCGCCAGGACCAGGATACCGCCTGGAACGTTAGCATCGAGAGGCAGGTCGGCGCGAACATGACGGTTCACGCCGCGTACGTCGGAACCGTCGGCAACCATCTGTATCACGATTACCAGCTCAACCAGTGCAACCCTCCGTCGTTTGGCTTGGCCACGACGGCGCCGGCGTATCCGCAATGCCTGCCGTACTACACGTTTCCCCAGAATCCCAACTGGACCGCTGCGGACAATGGGTCCATCACCACCGTGGATTTCCGCAACAGCGGAGGCAAGTCGCACTACAACGCCGGTCAGTTCGTGTTTGAGCGGCGCACCGGAGCGAACCTGACCCTCACTGCGGCCTACACCTGGTCGAAGATGATGGACAACATCAATAATCCCATCGATTCCTACACCACGCATGAGGAATTGGACACGGCGAGCTGGCAGCGCAACAATTTCCCGCAGACCCTCACTTCGACGTACGTCTACGCTTTGCCATTTGGCCGCGGACAACATTTCGGCAGTTCGATCTCTCCCGCCGAAGACGCCATTGTGGGCGGGTGGACGATCAGCGGCATCACCTGGTTCCGTTCTGGCGCACCGCTGTTGATGACAGCGAGCTCTGGCGGTCTGCTGCCGCACAATAGCGGGCAACGCGCAAATTACAACTGTGCACAGGCCGTCAATCCGCGCACGATTTCCCAGTGGTTCGACACGAGCTGCTTCTCGGCACCGAGCGGTTTCGTCTTCGGCAACGCCGGTGTCGCGTCAGGCAACATCTACGGGCCGCGCTATCTGAGCTGGGACATGTCGTTTGCCAAGGCGATCCATATGACCGAGCGCGCGAGGTTGCAGTTTCAGGCCCAATTCTTCAACATTTTCAACCGCGTTAATCTCAATGCCGGCAACCTGGACACAAATGCGTCGGACGGGCCCGGGAGGTTCGGAGTGATCACCGGCGACTTTCTGCCGCGTCAGGGGCAGTTGGAGATGGTGCTGTCGTTCTGAGCCGTACTTCAACAAATCAACCCACAACGAATGGGGCTTATTCAACTCCGGGATAAGCTCCAATTTAGTGTGTAACTGTCCTGGACCGCGCTTCGCAGGTGTTCTCGCCCAATCTGGCCCGAAGTTTACTTCACTCAAAATGGTGCCGAGGTGATGAATTGTCCAATCCATGCTCCCGCCGCGACGTGTTGAAAGGCGCCGGCGCTTCTCTCGCGCTACTCGGAGTGTCCGATACTCTCGAGCAAAGAGCTCTTGCCGAACGTACGACCCTGTACGACTACGCGCCGAAACAGCGTAATGCGCCGATGGGCACCGCACGAGGCATTTTTCCGGGGCGGGTGGTTTGGGCTCGCGATCCGAAGGCCGCACATTGGAGCGGCCATAGGGAATCCGTGTCCGATCAGTGGTGGATGGATTCCAGCACGGATCAGACGCGGGTAGATGCAATGTTGAGTTTGACGTTGCGTAAGATTTCCGGCGCATCCACCGATGAAGCGGCGTGGGACAAAATCTTCGCTTATTACAACGAGCGAGCGGTGACTCCGCGCGCCGGCGGATATCGCGCCGGCGAAATTGTCGCGGTCAAGCTAAACCTGAATAACAGCAAGCCCGTGGTACCGGTGAACCTAGTGAATGTGTCACCGCAGCTTGCGTTCGCAATGATTCAACAGCTGGTGCACCATGCGCATGTAGCGCCGTCTGAGATTCTTGTCTACGACGCACAGCGAGACATCTATCCTGGCCTGCTCGACAAGATCTGGAACGAATACAAAGACGTCAGGTTCGTGCAGAAGAATGCGCCCGACTCCGTTCACCAGAAGCATCCCGTCTTCGGTCGGGTTCAGAACCTGGAGGCTGCTAACTGGGTGGAGGGCATGAGCTATTCGGCTAACTCTTATGACAACGCACGGTTCGTTCCGAGGCAAGTGATGGATGCGACCTACATCGTCAATATTGCTCTCGTGAAGGCGCACTCCTATCCATTTGCAGAAGCGGAAGGTGGAGATGAGGGCCAGACGGGTGTGACGCTGACCGGAAAGAATCACTTTGGCTCAATCAAAGGACCGGGCGAACTGCACTCGATCCTCAACACCGACCAGGGCGGCACATCTCACGCATATTCGCCGATTGTGGACCTGTCGGCTTCGCCGAACCTGGGAGCGAAGACCATCGTCTATGTTCTGGATGGTTTGTATTGCGCCCGAAGGCATATGTCTTATCCGCTGCACTTCCCGAATGCACCCTTCCATAATCCCGTGGAGCCGTACGAGAATCCGAACTGGCCGTCGAGCATTTTGGCTTCATTGGATGGAGTGGCGGTTGATTCCGTTGGGTTGGATGTTTTGTACGCGCAGACAAAGCACAATGTCGATGAAAACGGTCATCCGAGGATAATGATCCGTGAGAATGCAGAAGATTATCTGATCGAGGAGGCGACGGCCGAGCATCCGCCGTCCAGAACTGTCTATCGGCAAAACGGAAAGCGTGTGACCAGTCTCGGCGTCTTTGAACATTGGGATGACGACTGCAGTCGGCAGTACTCGCGCAACAAGGATCCGAAAGCGGGCAAAGGGATCGAACTGGTCTATCTGCCGCTAAGCTGATTGAAGGGCCTTCACTGCCGTGCAGCTGGTTGCGAGTTTGAAGTGTCCGGCGCTTCATTTTGGTTGGCGGGTAGCGTGTGGACGGTAACGAGAGACACGCCAAGGACGTCGTAGCCCTTTTCAAGCCGAATCTTCAGAAGGGCTTGAAAGGTGGGGAAAGAGTTCTTGTTACCGGGCTTTTCAGATGCGGCGAGTGCTTTGGAAAGTTCGTCGATTCCTTGCCTTGACGTTGCGAACAGCACTGCGCCTTCTGAGCCGGTGGTGTCAAGCCCGCCGAGATCGGCGAGGTAACGTCCGGGAACGATGCCGGGCTGAATCGTGATCAGGCTGTAATCAGCTTTCAAAACCCTGGTGCTTGGATCCCGCTCGGTGCGGTACATAGCAGCTTCATTGGGCCGGGGTTGGGAATTCACGATAACCCCTCGCCACTGTTCGAGACGCGTGTCAGGATTCTGAAATGTGAAATCGCCGACTGTATTCAGTTGAGCAACTGCAAAATTCTGCGAAGACGATCCGAGCATGATCACATTGTGTTGCTTCAGATCGTCGACGGTCAGCTCCCGGCTGGGCTTGATGATTGGCTTCATGCCCATCTGGCCGAACAGATTCGAAAGCATCCCAACAGCTTTGAGCTCACCGAAGCCGAGGTAGGAGTTTTCATAATAGAGCTTGCCTGCTCTGGCCACGAGCGCCGGATTGGAGGCAAATTGCTGGGCGAGATGCGCATCGACGGGCGCTCCGCGATAATCCGTAGCTCCGTGCCGGAATCGAAAGAGGTCGTTGAAATTGTCTAGAAGAAAGACTGCGTCGGGATAGGCGATGACAGGCGTTGAGTCGTTGCCGAGGAAAGCTGTCCAGAAGGCCTTTACTGGATCTGAGGATTTATCGAAGTTTGATTCGGAGTTGGTTGCCGTCTGGCTCGCCGTTCGAGAGGAAAGCCAGGTTTTGCCAACCCACAGGCCACATGCGAAAAGCGACGCGGCGATCACAAGGATGAAAATCGCGAGAAATAGGCGACGCTTGCCGCCTTGAACGGTGCGGGCAGAAGTTGCTCCGTTGCTTTCCAAACCGTGACCGTTAAGAGGGAGGCCGTCTTTTTTCGCCGCCAGATCAAGTTCGATTTCGGAGTCTTCCGCAGCTTCCAGGACTTCGAAGGTCGGAAGATAGTGTCCCTTGGGAATGTTGATCAGGATTGAGTCATGCCTGCCATCTGTCTGGTAATACTCTTTCAGCTTTTGTCGCAACCTGTGAATTTGAACGCGAACGATCGTATCGGTCTTGGGGTCGAAATCCTGAGACCTGCTGAAGACCTCAACCCCGATCGTGTATTCCTTGAGGGCTTCATTTCCATGCACATACACCTTAGCGACAAGAAACTGCAGGAGCTGCTGCAGCATAGAGGCGTTGCGGAATGCTGCGGATTGCAGGATCCGCTGGACCTGTCGCTGGCACCCTTCTTGTGGCGGAAGGAAAGCTTCTTCGGCTCTTGGTGTGACCATGTGCGCCACTCGAGAATCCTCCGAAAGCGCGTGCAATCATCTGACGGGTGCAAACTGGATGAAAATACCAGAGTTCTCGGCTGCTGAGTACGTGTTCAGGCCGGCTTTTCGATCTCGACTTCAGCCGGAATGATTCTACGATGGATTAACGACGTTTTATAAGGGGAACGTGGAGGCTACTCATCGGAGAGCCAAACCAGCCATTTCGAGCAATAGCGAAATTGCACGTCGCGCCTGTGTAACTGGATGAGACTAAGTAGCTTATTTATGATGTCAAAAGGTGGCATGCTTTGCGGCAATCGGGCTTTATTGAGACAAGCGTCAAGAGCAATAATCACATTCTGAGCGACGTGAGAATTCGGCAAAATCGTTCTTATATTATTGCAAATAAGCAGGTTATTATCACTTCCCGATGCAGAAGGTGGAAAAGATCAGATTCAAAATGTCGTCTGAGGTGGTTTGGCCAGTCAGGGAATCTAGCGCCCACAGTGCGCGGTAAAGATCCAGCAGGATCATCTCATGGGGAATCCCGCCCTCGTTCGCCTTTGCAGCATCACTTAGCGCCGTCTGCGCTGTTGTGATTGCCTGATGATGGCGGATGCTCGTCAACATTCCAGTTTCTGCCGAGGCGCCGCCCGTAACCAGCAACAGAATGCGCTCGCGAAGTGCAGGAATGCCTTCGCCGGTGAGTGCGGAAGTCCGCAGGCCCGGAACCCCGGCGGTCTCATGCTGCACGGGTTCCGGCGTTTCAAGATCGCTCTTGTTGATGGCGACGATTGCGGGACGGCCCTCCACCGCTTCGAGCAGTCGATGCTCTTCTTCATTCAGCGGCTGCGTAGCGTCCAGAACAATCAGCACAACCGCGGCGTCGGCCAATGCTTCGCGGCTGCGCGCGATTCCCAATTGCTCGGCTTCTTCAAGACCTTCGCGCAGACCCGCCGTATCCACCAGTTCCAGCGGAATTCCATCGAGCGAGATTCGCTCGGTGACCAGGTCGCGCGTTGTTCCAGGTGTTGCGGTCACGATGGCGCGCTCGCGCTCCACCAGCCTGTTAAAGAGTGAACTCTTGCCCGCGTTGGGGCGTCCGACGATGGCGAGCGTCAGACCATCATGCACAATGCGGCCGCGTGCGAACGAAGCTTCAAGCGCCATTAGCGGTTGGTTCAGTGCTTCGATGCGGCGCGCTATCTCCTGCTCGCCGGTTACGTCCACATCATCTTCGGCAAAGTCGATGCCGGCTTCGAGAAGCGCCACGAGCTCAACCAGCGATTGCTTCACGGGCGCGACGCGCCGGCTGAGTGCGCCGCCCATCTGGCTGGCCGCCTGCCGAACCTGGGTTAGCGTCTGCGCATCGATCAAGTCGCGTACGGCTTCGGCCTGCGTCAAATCCATGCGGCCGGAAAGAAATGCGCGTTGTGTGAACTCGCCGGGCTCTGCAAGCCGCGCGCCCAAATCCAGTGCGCGCCGCAAAAGCAGGTCGAGAACAACAGGTGACCCGTGCGCGGCAATCTCAACCAAATCTTCCGCAGTGTAGGAATTGGGTTCGGCAAAGAACGTGACGACGGCCTCGTCGATCCGGTCGGCCTTGCCGGTTGGGTCGTCGAGAACATCGGCCAATCGCGCGCGGCCGTGTTCCAGCGGATGCCGCAGCCTTACAAGCTGTACCGCAATCGAACTTGCTTCAGGTCCACTGAGGCGAACGATGCCGATGCCGCCGCGGCCGGCAGGCGTTGAGATCGCGGCGATGGTCTCGTTGGATGTAGCTGTATCGGCCATAGGCTCAGAACCAGTGTAGTGTCCTGGCGCCAAGGCACGCCTCACCGGCTACAGCCAGTGCCCGATCGGGAAAGCTATAATCCTCTACAAAGCAATGGCCGCTCTTTGTAGCTTGGTTTGCAGGGCGATAACGAGCCTGGAAGCGCATTCTTGTTTTCTAAATCGCAATAGGTCCAAATTTTGTGAAGATCAGTTGGTTGACCATCCCGCTCTCGTTAATTGAGATTCGCGCTGCGAAGACATTCCTTGCAGCTGGCTTTGCAGCCCTCATGCTTCTGGCAACCGCAGCGCAGGCTCAGCAGCCGGCGCAGGGATCATGGAAGGGTATCTTGCGCAACCCGGCCGGCGCACCCATCACGGGAGCAAAAGTAAGCCTCGCGGGCAACGGCAACGGGTCTGAAGCTACCACGGGCACTGACGGCTCTTTCACTCTGGAGCCGCTGCCTGCAGGGCAATACAGTCTGACGGTTCAAACAAAAGATCGAAAGATGAAATACGCGGTTCCAATCGACCTGACCGCGACTGGACCGGCAGTATTGCTTACCCTCTCTGAGCGCGGAGAGCTCACTGTCACAGTGCAACAGGGCCAGTCCTCCACAGGTGGTGAGGAACTGTCGAGCCAGGCAGTTAGTGAACTGCCGCTTAACAAGCGAGATTTCGGAACCCTGCTGCTATTGGCTGCGGGCACCATGACGGACACGAACGGATCGACCAACTTCACCGCGCAGTTCGCCATCAACGGCCAGCGCGGCGTTGAAGCGGTGTTTGCCATGGACGGTGCAGATATAAGCGACCCGGAAATGGGTGGAGCTACATTTTCCAATTTCAATGTCGATGCCGTCGAACAGATTCAGTCGAGCTCAGGCTGGATGCCGGCCGAGATCGGCCGAGGAGCCGCGGGGTTTACCAATATCATTACGCGGTCGGGGGCCAGCGGTTTTCACGGATCAATGTTCGAGTTCGTGCGTAACTCCGCGTTTGACGCGCGTAACTATTTTGATCATGCGACGCTCGCCTATCCGGGCAGGATTCCGCCATTTCGCCGCAACGAGTTTGGATTCACCAATGGCGGCCCTGTCTTTCTGCCTCACTTCTACGATGGCCGCAGCCGCACGTTCTACTTCACTGAGTATCAGGGCTTCCGCCAGGTGCTGGGCACCACGCAGGTAATGCCTGTGCCGGACGCAAATGATCGCGCGGGAATCGATACACTCATTTTCCCTGACGGATTGGTCGACACGCTTACAGTACCAATCGATCCCGGCATCGCGAATGTTCTCAAACGCTATCCGCTGCCGAATAATCCATCAGGATCCTATCTCGCACATACTTATGCCACCGCTTCAAAAGTTGTTACCAATGCCGACCAGTTTTCACTAAGACTCGACCATCGCATTTCTGCAAAAGATCAATTCTTTGCGCGTTTCACCCTAGACAACATCACCGGCCCGACCACTAATCCCAGCCAGACGGCAATTGATCCGACTTTCGGCATTCAGTTCATCGACCGCGAACGAAACGTTGTGGGCAGGTGGGCGCACACCGCCTCGCCTCGACTCAATTTCGAAACGTCTCTGAATATCCAGCGTTCCACGCCCGGGTTTCCAACATCGAATTACACCGATGCTGCGGTAAAGTTTAACGACAATCTGTTTGAAGACTTCAATTCCGCAGGCGGAACGGTGATGCAGGCCTATGGCAACCTGTTCCAGCTCCAGGGCAATGTCCAATACACCACCACACACCACGCGCTGAAAATCGGCGCAGAATGGCGCGCTAACCGCGACACAACTTACTTCGGTATCAGCCCCAATGGGCAATACGAATTCGGCGGCGGAACAGCCTATTCTTCCGTTCACATTCCGTCGAAGAGTGGAAAGCACGATATCAATCCTGGCGATCCGCTTCCGGACACGCTATCGAGTTTTCTCACCGGCAGCCCATTTGACTACTCCATCGCTGTCGCGCCGCCGTACTTTTCCAGCGGAGAACACATTGGGCCCGCGGCCATCAGCCGCAACAATGTGAATGCCTACATTCAGGACACGTGGAAACTTACCAGCCGCCTCACACTGAATTACGGACTGCGCTGGGAGCTGTACACCCCCATCAGCGAGCGGGCCCGACGCACCGCCGGTTTGCAGCTCTCAAACGGCATTCAGAAGTATGTCGTCAATCCGCAGCCGGGCTACCTGAAGCAGTGGAACGGATGGGGTCCGCGCGTGCAGTTAGCGTGGCAGGCCGCAAAGAATCTTCAGGTTCATGCCGGAGGCGGTATCACAGTTATTCCGCCAAATCTCTGGCAGGATAACTTCCTTACCGGGGCAGCGCCTTTCGCTGTATTTCCTCGCGTGCTTTCCACCTCGAATGCACCTGTCCATTACGGTTTCAAAATCACACCCTCTCAGTTGCCGCGCGCTTACACTGCCGCCGGCACCGATATGTTTCCAACCGGACGCACCGACACCGTCGCGCCCAATACTGAAATGGATGTGGACCGTTATGAGCAGGATATTGCCGCGTTGACGCCGGGCCACGTGATAAGCGCTCTGGAATTGAGCAGCGTCGATCCAAACTTCGGGAACGCCACCCTCTATACATGGACACTTGGTCTGGAACGCAGTTTCGGTAATTTGACCGGCAGCGCGAGTTATGTCGGCACCGCTGCTCAAAAGCTGCCAGTGGCCAGTTACCCCAATGCATATCCCGGCGCTACGCCTGCCTATGCTAAATTCACCAAATTCGACAGCGCGGGCAACATTATCGGCGGACATGGCTTCGAAAACCTTGTTACTGCCTTTGCCCACTCGAGTTACAACGCATTCCAGACATCTTTATCCGGAACGTTTGGACACGGCGGTCCCGGCATACTTGCGAGTTACACGTGGAGTAAGTCGATCGACTCTGCAAGCAACGTGACGGGAGCCCCGCAGAATCCGTTCGACACTCATCTTGAAAGAGCTCCGTCTTCCTTCGATACAACCCACGGTTTCGGCTTGAGTGTGGCGCAGGACCTGCATCTGGAAAGCATCAACTTTCTCCGCCCGCTCAGCAGGAAGGTTACGGACGGGTGGGAACTGTTGAGTATTTCCGGCATCAGTTCAGGTTCGCCGTTTACCGTACTTTCCGGCATTCAGCAGACGGGCGTTGGCTCCAAAGGAGTGGACCGCCCAGACCAGATTGCGACGCCGCATCTCTCTACCGCGCGGAAGGTGCGCGAAGATTACTTCGGCCAGGGCGTCAATAACGCATCAACTTACTTTTCCATCCCCGTCCATGTTGCCGGCGGCACAGGTCCAAACCAGGGACGTTTCGGAACGCTCGGCCGCAACACGTTTCGCGGACCCGCTTACTACAACTTCGACTTTGCACTGATTAAAGACACTCCATTCGGCAGGCGCAAGAGCGGCGCGGAGCGCATGGCGCTTCAGATGCGGGGTGAGTTTTTCAACCTGTTCAATATTGTGAATATGGGTTTGCCTTCAAACACCCTGACCGGCTCAGGTTTTGGGGTAATCAGTAAGACGGCCGGCACCTCACGCCAGATACAGCTTTCGCTCAAGTTGATCTACTAGCCGCGATTTCTCATGGGTACAGATTTCGGTGTGAGCGGGGTCGATATTTGCCTCGTGGTTGTCATTTTGCGAGAACAGGTGCTGCTGAGCGAGGGTGGATTTCGCCGACTGCGGTGTGGTTTGTATGTTGGGGACCTATTTCGCGCATAGCTCTGCCATGCGATGTTTTTCAGTGGCGGTGGAAGTTGAGTTTTCTGCAAGTCTGGCTTTGTCAACAGCGCAGTGCGTGGAAGGCCTGGGTGTATAGGTCTTTCCAGGGATAGGCAGAACTGAGCTGGAGCAGCACGCGGCGTACGCTGAGCCGAACGACGGCGCCGATTTTGAGCAGCTTCAGACGGATCGTATCCACCTGCGCCTCGGCCCAGGCGGTACCTTTCAGTCCCAGCCGTCGCAGCGCTTCCATCAAGGTGTAAGCCAGTGCAGAGAAGTAGAGGCGCAACTGGTTGCCTTTCATTTCGTCAGTGGAGAGCCGGTCGGCGAACAGGCACATCTGCTCCTTGATGCGGTTCTCCATCTCGCCTCTGGCGCAGTAGAACTTTTCGTATAAGTGCTGCGCGGCCCACTGTTCAGCGGTTAACGAAGTGACCACGAAGCGCGGGTTCTCGCCCTTGTCGAGATGCTCTGCCTTGGCTACCACGCGTCGTGCGCATGACCAGCTCTTGTGGGTCCGATAGCTGAACTCGGCGAACACACGTGCCGCCTTGCCGCTGCTCTGGTGCAGGATCTGAGCCTGGTGCATCTGGGCGCCGATGATCCTGCGCAACCGCTTGTTCCGCGCCAGGCCGAACAGATAATCGACCTGGTTGGACTCGCACCAGCCCATCAGTTCTTCGCGGCAGAAGCCGGAGTCGGCCCTGAGCACGATGCGCACCTCGGGCCAGCGCTCACGCAGCTGCGTTACGATGCGGCTGAGTTCTGCGACCGAACCGGCGGCAGCATCCTGGTTGGCCGGCCTGAGCCGCGCGCACAGCAACTGGTCGCCGGCGAAGATGTACAGCGGCAGATAACAGTAGCTGTCGTAGTAGCCGTGGAAGAACCGCTCCGGCTGATGGCCGTAGAGCGGGATGTCGGTCGCGTCCAGATCCAGCACGATCTGCTCGGGCGGCGCTGAGTGCGATTCCAGAAAAAGGTCCGTCAGCAGCCGGTCCAGGGCCTCGGTCGTGTAGCTGATCTTGTGATAGCGCAGGCTGCGGCCGGTCAGCTCCAGCCGGTTCAGCGTGCTCTTGCCGGCCAGCGGCTCATCCAGTTCCCGCTTGCCCGCCAGCAGTCCCAGCAACGGATCCGAACGCAGCTGCTCGTGATCATTTAGATCTTCGTAGCCCAGCGCCAGACCATAGATGCGCTGCGCCAGCATCTCCGACAACTGGTGCCGGACCTGCAACGGTGACCGGCCATCGCTAAAACAACATGCCAGACGGCCCAGAAGATTGATCCTGCGGTCCGCTTCCCGAAGCAACAGCGCTCCACCATCACTCGATACCCGGCCGGCTGTGAACTCGGCCTGCACCCGACGTGAAAAATGGGCTGTAAATCGGAACGATTCTTGGTTACACTCTGTCATTAAAGGCCGCTCCTTTTCTCGGCAGAGAACTTCGTCTCGACAACGTAGTTATGCCTGAAATCAGCGGCCTTTTGCTACTTATTTCTTCCGCTCACCTTTACTCTTCGCCTTCTCCCCGTGAGATATGCAGGCTAGAGCGTATGACGCAGGCATCGGCTTGGAGACACCTGTCCAAGATTTCTATTGCATTCCCATAGGAGCGGATGTAAAGTGCTCGTATTGTTGTGCCATAGGAGAGCGAATGGCGGAAAAAACCGACGTCTGGCAAGGGACGCTGGCACTGATGGTGTTGAGGACGCTTGAATCCATGGGGCCGATGCACGGCTACGGCTTGGCCCGCCGCATTGAACAGATCAGTGGCGACCGGTTACAGCTGAACTATGGCACGCTTTATCCCGCACTACTCAAGCTGGAGCAGGAAGGCTACGTCCGCTCGCGTTGGGGCGCGTCGGAGAACAATCGCAAAGCGAAATTCTACGAGTTGACAAAGGCCGGCCAGTCCCGTGCGCGCAAAGCTACCGCGGAGTGGGAAATGACAACGGAGATTCTGGCGCGCTTTCTGGCGCCGGTAAAGGAGGGCTGATGCGTAGCCTGAGAGCCCTTTTTCTGCGGTTGACCAATCCTCTTCGCGCTCAACGCATCGAGGATGACTTCGCCGCTGAACTCGAATCGCATATCGCAATCGACGTAGATGACGGCGTGCGTGCGGGCTTAAGTGCCGAAGAAGCACGCCGGCAAGCGCTGATACGCATCGGCGGAGCAGAGCAGGCTCGGCAGCGGCATCGCGAGCGGCGCACCCTGCCGTGGTTCCAGAACCTGCTGCGCGACTTGCGTTATGCACTCCGCGGCTTCCGGCGCAATCCGATGTTCACGTTTACGGCGATTGCGACGCTGGCTCTCGGCATTGGCGCCACCACCGCTGTCTTCAGCGTGGTTGATCGCATTCTTTTCCGGCCGCTGCCGTATACAGAACCAGCGCGAATCGTCTCCTTGGGATTTGTTCACTCGCTCGAGCGGGAAGAGTTTCTGATGGGCCGCTTCTACCTTGAATGGCAGAAAGATCAGAAGCCCTTTTCTGCTATTGCCAGCCAAGATACCGGCGTGCACAATTGCGATCTGGTCGAAAACAATCCGGCGCAGTTAAGTTGCATCTCGTTTCAAGCAGGATTTCTGCCCCTACTCGGAATCTCTCCTATCCTGGGACGAAACTTCCTGCCTGAAGAAGATCTACCTAATGGGCCTCGAGTGGTGATGATCTCGTATGGATTGTGGAAGGGCCATTACAACGAGGATCTCCAAATTCTGGACAGTATGATTAATGTCGACGGTAGTCCGGCCAGAGTCGTAGGAGTACTACCGAAGGAATTTCAGTTTCCGACGCTGGACACAGCCGACATTGTCTTTCCCATGGCTCTGAACCCCGCTCTGCAACAGAGGGTCAATGGCGGATTCGGAATCCCAATGCGAGTCTTTGCGCGCCTTAAACCAGGAGTAGGCGTTGCGCAGGCCTATGCACAGATGCTGCCACTCGTCGACTCAGAGCGAAGCCAGTTTCCTGCATCAGCGTTCAATGAAGTGCGGCTCAGCATCCGGTCGTTGCGCGATCGAGAGACCCAGGACGTACGACCGGTTGCGTGGATTCTCTTCGGATTCGTTCTTGCGGTTCTTTTAATAGCGTGCGCAAACGTAGCCAGCCTGATGATGGCCCGCGGTGCAGCACGGCAACGAGAACTTGCAGTTCGTTCGGCGATCGGAGCTAGCCGTGGCCGCCTGATCCGGCAGGCACTCACCGAAGCCCTCCTGCTCTTCCTAGCGGGTGGGCTGGTAGGACTCGCGACTGCGCGAGGTCTGGTCGCAGCATTTGTTGGCGTGGCCCCTACAGAGATTCCATTTATCAACGCCGCTCATCTCGATCTACGAATTGCAGTGTTCACGGTGCTGCTCTCGTCCATTTGCGGAATTGTGTTTGGACTCGCATCGGCGCTGCAGAAACCAGGATTTGGCAATTTGCATGCGAAGGCATCCATGTCCCGAAGCCACGCTCTCCTTCGGCGCGGCCTCGTCATAGCGCAGATTGCCATCAGTATCGTTCTGCTTTCCAGCGCGGCGTTGCTCCTGCGCAGTTTTGAGAAGATCGAGGCGCAGAACCTAGGGATGCAGACCGGTGGCGTGCTGGCTGTGAAGGCTGCGTTGCCCTGGTTCCGGTACAACACGAATCAGAAGTCCATGGACTTCTATCTGCGCCTCGAAACAGCCATCCGCCGACTGCCTGGGACTCGCGCAGTGGGAATTGCCGACTCGATCCCGCCCGGAGGCTGGCAGGGTGAATTTCGTTACGCCGATCTCCTCGTGCAAGGCAAGCCTCGGCCGATTCCGGGAACTGGTGGCACAATTGTGAGCCGCGATGTTACTCCCGACTACTTTCGTGCGCTTAACATAGCCATCGTCCACGGTCGCAGTTTTGCGGAGCAGGATCGTACAGGGGATGAACGCGAGGCAGTGATCAGCCGGCTTTTGGCCGCGCGGCTGTTTCCTGGCGAAGATCCAATTGGAAAGCGGCTTCAGGCCGTGGCGCATTATGATGACGCATGGTTCAGTGTCGTAGGCGTAGCAGATAACGTAAAAAACAGTAAACTCACTGAACAGAGTGATCCAGAAATCTATTTTCTGCGCCGAAGCGTAAGCGACGACTGGAACGGAAACCGAGTTATCATCTTTGTCGACTCGGTGATGCCCCCAGCTAGTATCGAGTCTTGGGTTCGGTCTGAGATTGCCTCGATCGATCGAACTGTGCCGGTCGACATGATGCCTCTCAATCACACCATCAGCCAACTAGCGAACCTTCCGCGGTTTGAGACAGCACTGCTGGCATTCTTCGCGCTCACAGGGCTAACGCTGGCAGTGACCGGCCTATATGGTGTAATCGCGTATCTGGCTGCGCAGCGCACGCAGGAGATCGGCGTGCGCATGGCCCTCGGCGCCACGCGATTTGACATTCTGCGCCTGATTGTCGGCGAAGGTGTGCGCCTCATTTCTCTCGGAGGCATTCTCGGATTGGTTGCCGCTCTGGCCGCCGCTCAGTTACTGAAGAGCCTGCTCTTTCACGTCGGCACGCACGATCCATTTAGTTTCGTCGCAGTCACCTTGCTCCTCTCAGTTGTCGCTCTCGCTGCTACCTTGATTCCCGCGCGTGCTGCGATGAAGATTGATCCGATGACCGCGCTGCGTGCGGAGTAGCGGGCTGTGCGGCAAGGCGAATTCCAGCGGCAGCCCCGAGTGCTACACTCCGGCAAAAGGGACTTTTCAAGTGAAAGCTACCGCAATCGAATTTCGCCTGCGGATGATGATTCAGATCGTCATCGTTGCTGTTGCCGTGTGGGCGCCCTGGGTGCAGCCTTGGAACATCAAACTGCGCATCTCCACGCTGGAGTGGCTGGCGCTCGAAATCGGCCGTACCGGCATCGTGACCTTTGCGGCCGCCGTGCCCTTCGTCATCATCTTTGGGGCGCTGCTGGCCGCGGGGGGAGCATGGTTTCGCGTTTGGGGTGCGGCTTACCTGGGCTACAACATTGTGCATCATGCAGAGATGCAGGCCGGCGGAGTGATGGCTGCGGGACCCTATCGTTACCTGCGCAATCCACTGTACCTCGGCGGCTGGTTCATGATGGCTTCGATTTCGCTGCTGCTCACTCCAACCGGCGCACTCTTCATGGTGGTGCTGACAGCGTTCTTCTATCTGCGCCTGGTCCTGGGCGAAGAAGCTTTTCTCGCGATCACACTCGGCGAGCCTTATCAGCAATACCTGTGCGCAGTGCCGCGCATTCTGCCGCGATTTCGTGCTGGCATCCCTGCGGCCGCGGTGCAACCGCACTGGATCACCGCGGTCCTGACTGAGATCATGCCGATCGGCACGCTGATTACCATGGCGGTGGTGCCGTGGAGCTATGACAACGTCAAGGCACTCGATGGAATTCTCATCAGCTTTATCGTTTCGTTGATTGTGCGCGGACTGATGAAAGCGCCCATTCCCACCGTGGTCTTCATTGCAGTGACCGGGGCAGCGTTGGGAATGGCTCACTTATCGGCCGAGCGAGCCACTCTCATCGGCTTTGGTGCAGCGCTCGTGGTGTGGGCGGTTATGCCACGGCGCCGCGATGTCCCTGACCCGAGGCCCCACCCGAGCCCCGACCCGCGGTAACGGCATCGCGTTTAGCCGTGCCGATCAGTCCAAGGTGTGTCCAGCCGAAGCCGTCGCCGTACTTCAGGCCGTATCCCAGCAGCCGATCCACGCCAATGTGATTGGCCCAGATGAGCGCCACGGGCAGCAGACCGTGCGCGTGCAGCAGGAAAGCGCCCAGGCCCAGCAGTCCCGGACCCACATAGCTGTGGAACGCGTTATAGATGCGCGCCGCCCGGCATGGCCTGCCGAGGTAGCCCAGCATCGAGAGATCGGGCGCGAGCCACAACGCCACAAACAGCCACCAGCTTGTGCCTGCGCGCGCGTAGAGCGCTATTGTGAGTGCGGCTACGACCGCACCTTCCAGTCGCAACAGCAAGAGGACCGATGAACTGCGCGGAGGCGGAAGCGATTCAGCACTCGGGAAAGCGGTAGCCATGGTTCATAGATGAACCTGAGTTCCACAGGAGTGCAGAATATTCGGCGGCGAATCCGCCAAAAGCAAAGGGGGGAACCCGCTTCGGGCTCCCCCCTCTCCTTCTTGCCCCGCGAACTACTTCTTCGGAGGAGCGATGGTGTCCTTGGCGGACTTGGCCACGCGGAACTTAACCACGGTCTTCGCCTTGATCTTGATGGCCTGGCCGGTCTGCGGGTTGCGGCCCATGCGGGCTTTGCGCTCGGCTTTCACAAGGCGGCCGATACCGGGGATCACAAACACGCCATTTTTCTTCGTTTCCTTAATGGCGGTCTCGGCCAGCAGGTCAAGGAAGGCTGCCGACTGCTTGTTGGTGATTTCGAGCTTCTCGGCCATTTGCCGTGTAAGTGCGGTCTTAGTCAATCCAGTTGCCATGTAATGTTCTCCTTCTGTTGGCGAACCCTTCGGGCTGCCGTTGTTGACGGGCTTCCGCCGCGAGATGCGTACCGCATGAGGGGAGCGATCGCTTAATCAACATGCACGAAAACCCTGTGTTCATGCGGCTTCGAAGAACCCTGCCGATGGTTACAATGCGGCTTTGTGCCAGCTAAAGTCAATGGGAAACCGCCGATTTCCACAGGTTTTTAGCGGTTTTTCTCTGAAATAGCCTATTTTTAGCGGGTTTTCCTGGTTTTTGGCGCGAATTGGCTATAAACAGGCGTATTTGGAGGCGACAGACGATGCTTCAGCAGACCGCCAAAATTCTGCTATTTCAACCCGAACAAGACTCGCTTTTTGGGTGTTTGTGCGGCGGCGATCGGCGTGTTCAGTGCGTCCACAACAGGCGCTGCGATCTTGAAATAGCGAACCAGCGTCGCCGCAAAATCCTTCTTGAATGCCGTCTCCGGCGGCAGCGTGGCGGCCAATCCCCACTGCCGGCAGTGGATCAGATCCATGCCCGGATGCTCGCTCGGGAACCCTTTCGGCGGACGCGTCAGCGGGTTCCCTTCGAACTCCACAAATGCTTTCCGGACCGCGGGCTTTTGGAGCAGCTTGCGGAACTCTGCATGATGATCCAGCAGCCAGTGGCGAATCTGCGAGAGCTGGTCCTTCTCCGGCATGTATGCGCCGGCGGCCACAATCACTTCCTTCGGGCTTATGTGGAAGTAGTAGCCCGCGCCTGACGTCTTTTCGAGTCCCTGGTGCGACCACCAAGCGGCCACATGCGACTTGTAAGGCCGTTTGTCGTTGCTGAAGCGCGTATCGCGATAAATCCTGAAAAGGCACTTTTCCGCAGGCCGCACAAACGAAGGCGCAAAGTCCAGCATCGCGTCCGTCACTTTGCGAATGACGGCCAGCATAGGCTCTTTCAGCTCCGCTTCAAAAGCAGCCTTGCGCGGCTGAAACCACTCGCGATCATTGTGGCGCGCGAGATTGCGAAGAAACGTCAACGCTTCAGGACGAAAGTAGGGAAGAGCAGCTTTGGAAGTTGGTTTGGAGGTGCGAGGCATACTTCTGGAAGGTTAGCAAAATTGGCGTTGGTTCGTGCGCCATTCGACCGGAGCGAAACGAAACGGCCAATCTAAACGATCGAACTACGGGACAGGAACACCCGCCGCCTCTTGGTCGCGCAGCGCCAACCTGGCCGCCTTTTGTTGGTGCTTGCGGATGAAGTGCGCAGCGGCATCGGGATAGAACTCGCGGATCGATGTGATGGCGATATCGCGCATCACCGAGTATGCAAATTTGGTGGCAAGTACCGGGAATGTGGTCGCGCTTGGGGGGTAATAGGTGCGCGACACAACTTGCGTGAGAACCTTGCCGCCAAGTCCCGCGATGTTAGGTGTCTGCCGCCCGCCGTATGTGCGCGCCACAGCCTGTCGACTGATGACGTAAAGGGCGCGCACCGGAATGCTGTGCCCGGTGCCCAATGCGTAAAAACGCGTGTCCTCGTGGAGTAGAGAGGGCAACAGCCAAGCTGAGAGATAGGTGTTGTCGCTCTTATCGAGGAATCCGCGCCACGAGTAAGCGTAAAAGCCATTCACGCCTTTACCCAGCGACGGATGCAGGTTCATGCCTTCGGCCGTGAGAGAAGTGATTCCCAGAAAGATAAACGACGAATAATCAGTTGACTGGCGGGTGGCGACTGTAAAGTTGTACTTCCAGCCTGGCGGGTGCGGTTTCGACCCGCCCGAAACCGAACGAAAATTGGGCATGAAGCCCAGGATGCGTGTTGGCTGCTGCAATTCGAGCGGTATTGGCTTGCCATCACCGTCTACGGGGCCGGCTGGTTCCGCTTGCGGATGCACAATACCTGGCGCGGCCTGGGAGCTATCTGCGGAATCTGCAGCCAGGCCCATGTCTGCCGAAGCAGAAGATTCCAAAGGCAAATCTGCGCGAAAATCGTCGGATATCGCTACATCTTCACGCGCCATCGCATTCGCGGGCGGCAATGCGGCGGCGCGTCCAACGATAGCGAAACTAAGGCAGAGAAGTGCGGCGACACAACGCAATCAAACATCCTTTAAACAATCGGAAGGCTGACACTCCGGGAAGAGATGCAGCAGCTAGTACTTGTCAGGACGATTCGTACTGACAAAAAGATGACATAAGTCCGCAGAAATCTTTGAATTCCTGCGAAAACACCATAAATCTTGCCGCAAGTGCTGCGGTTACCTGTTTAGTTTACCGGATAAGCTTGAGGGCCCCGCGGAACAAGCCGTCGAAATCGCCAGCCAGTTCCTTGTCTTTCGCCACGGCCTGTTCAATCGCCTTTTCGGCTGCGGGCCGCTGATAGCCAAGATTCACGAGTGCGGAAAGCACATCATCCACCGCCGCACCTTGCACGGTTGTCTGCGACCGGCGCTACGGCGAAGTCGTCCAGCTTGTCCTTGAGCTCCACCACCAGCCGCTCTGCCAGCTTCTTGCCGACACCGGGAATCCGCACAAGTTGTGCGTGATCCTGCCCGCGAATCGCCTGCACGGTACGGTCAGTGGAGAGGCCGCTAAGCATCTTGATGGCCAGCTTCGGGCCCACGCCACTCACCGTGATCAGCCGCTCGAACAAACGTTTCTCCTGGGTCTCGAGAAAGCCGAACAGCGCAATCTGATCCTCGCTCACCTGGGTGTGAATGTGCAGCGAGGCTTCCTGCCCAATGGAAGGCAGTGCCGTAAACGTCGGTACAGAGATCGTAACGTCGTAGCCCACACCGGCCGCTTCAACAATGGCCTGGCCCGGCTGTTTGAATATCAGTTTCCCGCGCAGATGAGCGATCATTTCTCGCCTATTGTAGAATCTCCAGCGCCTTCGCAACATGCTCCAGCTTATCCAGCGCCTGGTCAAGCTGCGCGCGCGTATGTTCGCTGGTCATGATCAGGCGAATCCTCGCCTTCCCTTCCGGCACCGTCGGGAACGCAATTCCTGTCGCCATCACGCCGTCTTCAAACAGCGCCCGCGAGAACTCCATCGCCTTTCGGCCTTCACCCACAATGATGGGCGTGATCGGCGTTTCTGTGGCGGGCGTGTTCACGCCGCCAATGTTGAAGCCGATTCGCTTGAGTTCGCCCTGGAAGTAGCGTGTGTTGGCCCACAGGCGCAGAATCCGCTCCGGCTCCTTCTCCAAAATGTCGAACGCCGCAATGCACGTAGCCGCCACCGAAGGCGGATGCGATGTAGAGAACAGAAACGGCCGTGCGCGATGGTAGAGATACTCGATCAAATCTTTCGAACCGCACACGTATCCGCCCAGCGAGCCGATCGCCTTCGACAGCGTGCCGACCTGCACATCGATCCTGCCGTGCATGGCAAAGTGGTCCACCGACCCGCGCCCGTTGCGCCCAAGCACACCTGAGGCGTGGGCATCGTCCACCATCATGATGGCGCCGTATCTCTCAGCCAGTGCGGCCAGCTTGTCTACCGGGCCAATGTCGCCGTCCATTGAGAACACGCCGTCCGTGATCACCAGCTTTCGGCCGGGCTCGCCGGCCAGTTCCTGCAGGAGCTGCTCGCAGTGGTCCACATCCTTGTGGCGGAATACCTTGATTTTCGCCCGCGAAAGCCGTGCCCCGTCGATAATGCTGGCGTGGTTCAGCTCGTCGGAGAGGATGAAGTCGTCCTTGCCCAGAATGGCGCTCACTGTACCGGCATTGGCGGCAAAACCGCTCTGGAAGACCACGCACGCCTCAACGTTCTTGAAGTGGGCAATCTTCTCTTCCAGCTCCATGTGCAGGCGCATGGTTCCGGCAATCGTCCGCACTGCGCCCGAACCCACTCCATAGGTGCGGGTTGCGTCGATGGCCGCCTGAATCAGCTTTGGATGGTTCGCCAGGCCCAGATAGTTGTTGCTGGCCAGGTTGATAACCTCTTTGCCGTCGTAGTGGCACACCGGGGCCTGCTGGTCGTCCAGCACCCGGAGGTGGAAATAGGTTCCCTTGGCGCGGAGTTCGTCGAGGACGGCGGTAAGGTGGGCGAGCTGGGTGCGAGGGTTAGCCTCTGTCATGGTGGCAATGCTCCTCAAACAGAAAGCATATAGCGTTTTTGAGGGTCCGCTGCAGGGACAGGCTGACCTATCGCTGCCGCCAGCCCAGCGGGACTCCCCAATCCGGCGCGCGGACGTCAAACACTAGCCGGAGATGGGATGGTACGGGGAGGCAAAATCGCCGCCTGCCCGTTGGCTACCCCATGCCCCCGCCGGATACAATAGTCTTCTACGCATAAGCAGCAGGCGATACGCCATTTGGCGATACGCAATTTTCTGGAGAGTCTGGAGCAGGTGCACGTGAGACGCATGAACCGCCGCAGTCTGCGGCTCAAGTTGGTTGCAGGACTGGGCATGGCGCTGGCGTTACCCCTGCTTGCGACGGCAGCAGCATCCGCAAACGTAAGCACGCACACGTCGCTCAATGTATCCGCGAGCAGCGTTAACGGCGAAGCAAAGACCGCTGTCACGGTTTCAGTAACCGGGGCCGACGGGCTGCCCGCCACCGGTGCCGTTGCTATCGTCGAAGGTAATCGTCAATTGGCCGGAGCCGTGCTTGACGCATCCGGTCAGGCATCCGCGCAGTTGACGCTGCCCTCCGGAGCCCACAATCTGAGCGCCGTGTATGCCGGCGATACGACTCATCTATCTTCAGTTTCCCCGCAAGCCACAGCACAGGTGGCCACCACAGGTACTCCCAGCTTCTCTCTGTCGCTCACCCCGGTTACACCGTCTGCGCTTCCCATGGTGCTTACAGCCGGTTCGGCCGGAACGGTAAACGTGACGGTGACGCCGATCAATCAGTCCGCGCTTACCGCGCCCCTGTTCGTTACGCTGTCGTGTTCGGGACTTCCGAATCAGTCGTCATGCTCGTTCAGTCCCGCGACGGTTGAGATTCTGTCCACGACGCCCAGCAGCTGCGCCTCAGGCTCACCGGCGTCGGCCTGCCCGCCCTACGGCACCATGGTTCTGCAAACGCAGTCACAAAACAATCCGATCCACGTGGTTGCTTCCAATGCCGCGAAGGGCACCGGTCCGGTGGAATGGGCAATTCTACTGCCTGGAATTCTCGGCCTAGGCGGTCTTGCCTGGGGAGCGCGTCGACGCGCCTGGCTCAGCCGGCTCTCGCTGCTTGCGCTGGTAGCGCTGGTTACAATGCTTGGCACAACCGCCTGCAATCCCAACTACTACTACTTCAATCACGGTCCCGGCAATGTTCCGGCTACGCCGTCCGGCACTTATACAATCACGGTTACCGGGCAGAGCAGCGACGGCATTACCGCCCAGACGCAAAACGCCACATTTGTTCTGACCGTGCAGTAGGCACAGGTTCTAACCCAGCATGAACCGCCGGCATTCTCTACCTGCGGAAGTGTACGCGCTGGTGGAGCAGTCACCCGCCACCGTTCTGCTGGAGTGCGGGAAACCCGACCCGGCGAGCACCAGCGCAGAAAACTGCACCCAGCTCTTTATTGCCCCGCTGCGCGTTTGTGTGGCATATACGCCCGCTGACGTCGCAGAACTGTTTGTACAAATTGAGCGCGCAATAGCAGACGGCCTTACGGCTGCGGGGTACTTCGCCTATGAGTGCGGCAATTGCTTCGAGCCAAAAGCAGAGCAGCGTACTTTGTCCCCAGGCGAGCCGCTGGCGTGGTTCGGCATCTACCAGCGCAGCTACCGCTTCAATCACGCGACCGGTACATTTGAAGGCGGTGAACCGCCGCAGCTCGCGGATCTCAGAAGCACTCCGCAAACATCCGCTGAAGACCCTCGCGTAGACGCTGCATTCGCGCTGGATCAGGAGCAATACGCCCAGCGTATCGAGGCGATTCATGAGTGGATACGCGCTGGAGATGTGTATCAGCTCAACTTCACCGCGCCTTATCGCCTCAAGGTGAATGGCAGCATGGCGGCGCTGTATGCAAAGCTTCGCGCACGACAGCCCGTGGAGTACGGTGCATTTCTTCACACGCAACCGGGCGAGCACATCCTTTCGCTCTCGCCGGAGCTCTTCTTTCGCATCGACGAAGAAAATGGCGAGCGCCGCATCACCACGCGGCCCATGAAAGGCACTGCGGCGCGCGGACGCACTACGCAGGAGGATCGACGTCAGGCCGAGTGGCTCCGCAACGACCCCAAAAACCGCGCTGAAAACCTGATGATTGTTGACCTGCTGCGCAACGATCTTGGCCGCCTGGCAAAGTTCGGCAGTGTGCGCACGGAAAACATGTTTGCGGTGGAGCGATACTCGACGCTGTGGCAAATGACGTCCACGGTCACGGGAGATTTGCGGCCGGACGTTGGTTATGGCGACATCTTCCGCGCGCTGTTTCCCTGCGGGTCGATCACTGGCGCACCGAAGGTCCGCGCAATGCAACTGCTCGCCGAACTTGAAGAAGCAGCCGCGCGGCGTGTACACAGGCGCCATAGGATTTTTTTCCGCGCAACGCACCATCTTCAACGTGGCCATTCGCACGCTGGCGATGAAGGGCAATGAAGGAACCATGGGCGTGGGCAGTGGCATTGTCATCGACTCCGTTGCGGCGGATGAATACAGCGAATGCGAATTGAAAGCTCAATTCATCAGTCCCAGCAGGGACCGCTCTCTAAACTGGGTCACGCTCAACGAAAAATTCCTGCTGATTGAGACCATGCTGTGGGACGGCGCGTATCCGCTGATGGAATTGCATCTCGATCGCCTGACGGACTCAGCGGAGTATTTCGGATTTCCGTGTGAGCGAGCGAAGGTAAGGGCAGCGCTCGAAGCGCATGCACAAACATTTGCTGACAGCGCGCCCAGAAAAGTGCGGCTGCTACTGGATGAAGATGGAGGATTGAACCTTGGGAGTGAACTTATTGAGCCGGGCGATTCAAATTCTCAGGTTCGCGTGCGCATCGCTGCCAATCGCGCGAATTCGGCCGACAGGTGCCTCTATCACAAGACAACGCAGCGAGCGCTCTATCAGATGTCGTACCTGCAGACTGCAGACAAGAACTTCGACGAACTACTATTCCTGAACGAACGCGACGAAGTGACGGAAGGCACGATCAGCAACATCTTCATCGAGAAGGATGGCCGGATGTTTACGCCGCCCGTCGAGTGCGGTTTGCTGCCCGGCGTATATCGGCGCTATCTGTTGGAGACGCGGCCGAATATCGAAGAGCGCGTGCTGACGCTGGACGATCTGCGCAACGCGGACGCCGTCTACATCTGCAACGCAGTCCGAGGCCTCCGCAAGGTGCAAATCGACTGGTGAGCGCGGTTCCAACGCAATTAGCAGGCCGGAACACAATTAACAGAGGGCAAAAGGCAAAAGCAGATCCTTCGCTCCGCTCAAGATGACACTTCCTAATTAAGTGGGGTGCTGTTTCTGTTCCCGGTTCCCTAGTCTCCCATCCCTGACACCTGACACCTGACCCCTGACCCCTGTCTCACTCCGGTCGCATCAGCACCTTGATCGCTTCGCCCGATTGGAGAAGCTCCATCGCCTTGTGAAACTCGCTCAGCTTCAGGCGATGCGTGATCGCCGGCTCAAGATTGAGCTTGCCTGTAGCCAGCAATGCTTCCATCTGGAACCAGGTCTCGAACATCTTGCGGCCGTTGATGCCCTGCACGTGCGCGCCTTTGAAGATGATGTCGCGTGCAAAGTCCAACTCAAAAGGCCGCGACGGAATGCCGAGCAGCGATGCACGCCCACCCGTACGCAGAATCGCAAACCCCAGACGGATTGCTTCAGGATGCCCTGACATTTCCAGTAGCACATCAACGCCAGTGCCGCCGGTAGCGTCAAGGACGATCTTCTCCACGTGATCGACTTTGGGATCGAGTGCCAGATCCGCGCCCATTTCAGCCGCCACTTTCCTGCGGTGCTCATTCACTTCAATGGCAAAAACCTTCGATGCGCCGCACGCCTTGGCCACCGCAATTGAAAACAATCCGATGGCTCCGCAGCCGGTGATGGCCACAGTAGTCGCGGCAATGGGTCCGGCCAGCACAGTGTGTACGGCATTGCCCAGCGGGTCGAGCAGCGATGCATAGTCATGCGGAATTGTAGGAGCAAGTTTCCAGATGTTCGTTTCGGGAATGATGACGTAGCCGGCAAACGCGCCGTCGGCGTCGACACCCAGAATGCGCACATGTTGGCAGATATGTGCCTGGCCGGTGCGGCACTGCAGGCATTTGCCGCAGGCCACGTGCATCTCCGCGCTCACCAGGTCGCCTTCGCGCACGGTTGAAACGCCGCGCCCAACAGCGGCCACAGCACCTGAAAATTCGTGTCCGGGAATCAGCGGCGGATGGATGCGTCCTTTCGCCCAGGGGTCCCAGTTGTAGATGTGCAGGTCGGTTCCGCACACACTGGCCACCTGTACGCGGACAAGGACTTCTCCGGGGCCGGGAGTGGGCACCGGCACCTCACGCAATTCAATACCGTGCCCGGCCCTGGCTTTCACAACGGCTTGCATGGTCGTTGGCATCTACTCCAGCCTCCCCTTAAACTTCGGACACACAAGCATATCAACCACCGCTTCGCGCTGCACTTGCAGGGCCGCGAGTGGTAGAACGTTGTAGGGAGAATTAGTCATGCTCAACAAGCCGGCTGCGAATTTCAAGAAAATCGATTTCTGCGGGCGCATCGTCAGATGCAGCGTTCATTTTGCAGTCCTGCTCGCAGCGGGATCAGTCTGCCTGGCGCAGACTGCCGATCAAGCCTGGCTTCGCTATACCAATCATTCCGCCCGCATGATCATTCCCCTCACCATGCGCGCGTTAGGCAGTGGAGCACTCGAGCAGTCCGCGATTGCGGAACTCAAGCACAGCGTGGCCGACGTGGCGCAAGGCCAGCTCACCGCCAGCTCCAGGCAAGCCTTTGCCGGCGAAACAGTCGTAGGCACGGCCGAAGAAGTTCGCAAGGCTTATCCCAATGTTCCAGTTCCTGCCGATCTCGGTCCAGATGAGTATTGGGTCTATTTGAAAGATTCCGGCCGGCCTGCAGCCCGCGTATTCATCGTTGCTGGCGGCGACGAGCGCGGAGCGCTGTACGGCGCCTTTGCATTACTTCGTCTGCCCGCCACCGCCGAGCTTGGCAAGCTGCCGGATCTCGGCCAGCACCCTTTACGCGGCCGCCCTGCCATGGCGATCCGCTGGACCAACGAGTGGGACAACGCCAACGGCACGGTCGAGCGCGGCTACGGCGGCCGGTCGATATTTTTTGAAGACGGTCACGTCCGCGAAGACCTCGCGCCGGTAAGCGAATATGCGCGCATGCTCGCCTCCATCGGCATCAACGGCTGCAATGTGAACAACGTGAACGGCGCCGCGCCCTTCCTCACGCCTGAGTGGCTCAAAGGACTGGCGCGCATTGCCGACACAATGCGGCCCTGGGGCGTTCGCCTCGCCATGAGCGTGGATATCGCCAGCCCGCAAAAAGTCGGCGGACTCAACACATTCGATCCACTCGATCCTCAAGTGAAAGCCTGGTGGGCAGCGAAATTTGACGAAGTCTACAAGCTCATCCCCGATCTTGCGGGCATCACCGTAAAAGCCGATTCAGAAGGCCAGCCCGGCCCGGCCAGCTATGGCCGCAGCCCGGCCGATGCAGCCAACGTCCTGGCCAATGCACTGCAACCGCACGGCGGCGTGGTGCTCTATCGCGCTTTCGTCTACAACAATCATCTGGACTACAACGATCTGAAAGCCGACCGCGCACGCGCTGCCTACGACATCTTCCATCCGCTCGATGGCCGCTTTGCGCCGAACGTAATCGTGCAGATCAAAGAAGGCCCCATCGACTTCCAGGCGCGCGAGCCCGTATCGCCGCTTTTTGCCGGCCTGCGCCAAACCGATGAAGCCATGGAACTGCAGATCACGCAGGAATACCTAGGGCAGCAAAAACATCTCGTCTATATCGCGCCCATGTGGAAAGAAGTTCTCGACTTCGATCTGCGCGCCGATGATCGCTCGACGCCGGTCAAGAACATCATTGAGGGGAAGAGCTTCAACCGGCCCATGGGCGGCATGGTGGGCGTGGCCAGCATTGGCCGTGACTGGCTCGGCTCGCCGATGGCTTTGGCCAATCTCTACTCATTCGGCCGCCTGGCGTGGGATCCGAATCTTTCGCCGGAGCAGATCGCCGAAGAGTGGACACGCCAGACCATCAACAACAATCCGGTTGTCGTCAGCACCGTGACCAAAATGCTTATGCAGTCGTGGCCAGCCTACGAGCATTACACGGGCCCTCTCGGCGCGCAGACGCTGACCGGCATCACAGGCAGTCACTACGGACCGGACATCGAAGCCAGCGAGCGCAATGGATGGGGCCAGTGGCATCGCGACGATCACGAAGGCATCGGCATGGATCGCACCGTGGCAACGGGAACAGGCTACATCGGCCAGTACCCGCCCGCCATCGCCAAGCTGTATGAGTCCACCGCAACCACGCCGGACAATCTGCTCTTGTTCATGCATCATGTCCCGTACACCTACAAGCTCCACGACGGCAAAACCGTCATCCAGTACATCTACGACAGCCACTATCAGGGAGCCATTGAGGCCGCGCGGCTGGGTGAAGAATGGGCGACGCTCAAAGGCAAAGTCGATTCCTCGTTTTACCAAGATGTGCGTGCGCGACTGGAATACCAGGCCGGCCACGCCATCGTATGGCGCGACGCAATTGTGCAGTACTTCCTCAAACAGAGCGGAATCCCAGACGATAAGGGCCGCGCCGGGAAATTCCCTGGCCGCCTGGAAGCGGAAGACGCAAAACTCACCGGCTATCATGCAATCGACGTAAACCCCTGGGAGGACGCTTCTCGCGGAAATGCCGTGTCGTGTGACAAAGCCGCAGCTCCGCAAGGCTGCACTGCCGAGTGGACGTACAAAGGCGCTGCCGGCCGTTTCAGCATCGCGACGCAGTATTTCGATCTGCAGGGTGGAGCGGCAAAATTCACGCTCGAAGTAAATGGAAAGCCTGCCGCTTCGTGGTCCGCCGATGGAACATTCCCGTCGCGCCGGCCTCACGGAGATAACTCAACGCGCTACACCGCGCGTGGCATTCAGCTCAAACCGGGCGACGTACTGCGGGTGACTGGTATTCCCGATGGCAACGACGCTGCGAGCCTTGATTACATCGAAGTGGCGCCGCCGGCATCGCCCGCGAACTGATCTGAGGGTTCAACGTCCGCGCGGGTCACTTACCGCTAACGATCCGCGCGGCGCGTCCGTACCCGCCCATGTTGTAGGTGTTCGGGCACCCGAGCGCAATAAGTTTCTTTTTTGCCGCACTGCTGCGTGCGCCGCTCTGGCAATGGAGCAGCAGCACCCGGTTCTTGTCTTTAATGCGGCGGTTCCAGTTACTATCAATCTCGCTCAAAGGCAAATTGACAGCGACCGGCAGATGCCCGGCGACGAATTCGCCGGCCGTCCGCACATCAATCACCAGTGCACCGTGTTTCAGGTGTTCCTGCGCGTCCTTCACTGAGACAAGCCCGGCGCGCCGGTAAATAAGGAAGGCCGCAATAATTCCAGAGACAATAAGGACATCCCACCAATTCATGGGAGACAGCTTACAGCGCCGAAGGTACTTTTGGCACTGGCAGCCTAAATTTTCGCAACTTGCACCAGCGTGGAGTAGAACGTCGCGCCCGCGCCGAGGTCGGTGAGCCGCTCACTGGTCAGCACATTCGAGTTCAATCCGTCCGGATGCAGCTTGGCCCAGTCCAGTCGTGTTGCTACTACGCCAACGGGCAGGCTGTCGCTCAACATCACCGTCAGATGCAAGCTCCCGCGATCGTTGAACACCCGCACGCGCTCGCCTTCTGCAACGCCTCGCGCCCTTGCGTCTTCAGGATGCATTTCGAGCCGCTGGTTGGTGCGCGCTTCCATTTTGCGATGCCCGTCGAGATTGGCGAAGGTGGAGTTCATGTAGTTGTCGGCCTTGCGAGCCAGCAGTTCCAAGGGATATCGCTCCGCAGCGTTGCCCCAGCGCGATTCCGTCGGCGGAGTAAATGCCGGTAGCGGATCCTGTCCCGCAGCGGCCAGCGCTTCAGAATAAAATTCGACCTTGCCTGAGGGCGTCGGCAGAGTGCCTGAAGTGAAGGGCAAAAACGGATTCGCTTCCGGCTCGCGATGAAAACTGAGCGGCACATGCCCCCGCTCTTCAAGGGCCTTGTAGGTGATGTGCTCCATTCCCGGGTTCGCGGAGTGGCCGTCCTCGCCGATCGCGAGCGCCTGGCGAATCATGTCTTCCGGCGTATCGCGGAAGCATGCTTCAGTAAAGCCCATACGCTGCCCAAGCCACCCGAACAGCCACACGTTTGAGCGCGACTCACCTACCGGCTCAATGGCCTGCTTCGACATCTGCACAAAGTAGTGTCCGTAAGCGCCCTGAATATCGGTGTGCTCAAGAAACGTCGTCGCGGGCAGAATGTAATCCGCGTAATCCGTAGTATCGGTAAAGAACAGATCGTGCACAACGGTGAACAGATCTTCGCGCGCAAGCCCGCGCCTCACCGTGTTTTGGTTGGGAGCAACCGCACCGGGATTCGAGTTGTAGACAAACAGCGCATGAACCGGAGGATCGATCTCAGTCAACGCCTGCCCGAGCGCGGACATATTTACCAGGCGAGCCTCACGGCCCAATTGTGATGCGTTCTGCAGATCAGGCCGCCGTACTGCGCGCTCATTCCACGTAAAGCCACCGGACGTGGAGAGCACACCACCGCCGCCGCGATACTTCCACGCGCCGGTCAAGGCGGGCAGCATGGCAATGGCCCGCACTGTGGCGCCGCCATGCTCTGCGCGCTGCACGCCGTAGTTCAGGCGCAGCACAGCAGGTCGCGTCGTCGCATACTCGCGCGCAAGCTGTTCAACTTCAGCCGCCGTCATTCCCGTCCACGCCGCCACACGTTCGGGTGTGTATTCGCGCGCACGTTCAACCAGCCGATCGAATCCGTGCGTCATTGAATCAATGTATGCGCGATCCTCAAGTCCTTCGTTCACGATCACGTGCATCATGCCCAACGCGAGCGCAGCATCTGTTCCGGGACGAATCGCGATGTGCCAGTCGGCCAGCGCGGCTGTGCGCGTGCGGTACGGGTCGATCACGATGAGCCGCGCACCATTGCGGCGTGCCTGCTCAATCATCGGCCACAGGTGAACATTGTTGCCGTGAATGTTGGCGCCCCAGGCCACGATCAGTTTGGCCAGGCGAAAGTCTTCGGTCGGCGTACCCAGCTTCTTGCCGTACACGGTGTTCCACGCCACCCCGCCAGCCTCAGAGCAGATGGTTCGATCAAGCCTGCTCGCACCCAGCCGGTGAAAGAAGCGCCGATCCATCGATCCATAGCCAAGCACACCAATTGTACCGGCATAGCTGTAAGGCAGAATCGATTCCGAGCCGTAGCGATCGCTCACCTGCCGCAGTCGAGCAGCAATCGCGTCCAGCGCTTCGTCCCAGCTCACGCGCTCGAACGCTTCGTGCTCGCGTCCGCGTTGCAGCGGCTGCTTGGGCACGCCCGTCTTGCGCCGCAGCGGATAGTGAATGCGCTCCGGCGAGTAAACGCGATCGAGATACTTCGCGACCTTTCCGCAAAGAAACCCCTGTGTCACCGGCTGCGAAGGGTCGCCTTCCACTTTTACCGCGCGGCCATCTTCGTTCACGGTGACAAGAACCGCGCAGGAGTCCGGACAATCGTGCGAGCAAACGGTATGAACAATGCGGAAAGGAGCGGCCGAGGCGGAAGCCATGTTTTGATTTTATGCCGAATTGAGTTTCGGGCAGGTGTAAGTTCCGGCCCGCTCGTTTGCGTCTCCAAACCGCCCGTGTACACTGGTCACGCTATGGATTGCATCTTCTGCAAGATCATTGAAGGAACCATTCCGTCGAAGGCGGTCTATCAGGACGAAGTCGCCTTTGCATTCACCGATATCAACCCGCAGGCCCCATCCCACCTGATCATTGTTCCACGAGAGCATATCGCCTCACTGAACGAAGCAAATCTCGACAAGCGCGAACTGCTCGGCCACCTCCTCTGGGTGGCAGCCGACATTGCAGAGAAGCGAGGCCTGGGCAAAGGCTATCGCGTAGTCGTGAACACTGGCAAGGACGGCGGGCAGACAGTGGATCATCTGCATCTGCACCTGCTGGGCGGCCGTTCGATGACTTGGCCTCCGGGATAGAGACAGGGATCAGGGAACAGGGAACAGAAAAAGCAAAGAGCGCATCGCGAAGGATGCGCTCTTTTGTCTTTACGCGAATCGAGCGATCATTGCACCAGTCAAGGGCATGTAGTTACTGATCCCTGACCGCTGACCCCTGTTCTTACATCGGCTGTTGCGCGTACTCTTCTTCCTCTTCCACACCGTAGCGGCGCAGAAGATTCGGCAGACTCTGTGAGAATGCTGAGCGCGGCATCACCGTGTCGCAGCCTGCTTCAACTGCCTTCAATTTCAGGTCGCCCTGCAGATGGCTGAGGAAGCCGATGATTGACGTCGCCTTCTTTAGCTTGGCCCTGAATTTGGGAATCAGAACCAGCGGCTTCGCATTCAAATTGTTGAGATCGAACACCAGCAGCGTGGGACGTTCGCCTTCAGGCAGTTCAAGCAGTCTGGCGATAGATTCCTTGTCGCCCTTGATGAATTCAACCTTGATGCCGAGCTTGCGCGCGGTCTCTGAAATCTTCGCCTGGAAGAATAGATCCTCAATGAAGCAGAAGATGCGCGTGGGAGCGTTTTCGCGAACCGGAGCGGCCGGCGGCGTGTAAACCTCGGGATAAAAGCCGGCGCCCCCGTTATTGCTCATCATCTGGATCGTGGAAGGAGGCCCATCGGACACATTGCCATTCGCAACGCGGTAGCTATGATCCATAGGACCCACAAACTCGCGCGGACCGCGCTGCTTGCCTCTGCGCTTGCCGTGCGCAGGGCCACCGATGCTGTTGCCCGGCTGAGGCGGAGGGGCAGATCCCTTCTGAAAGAACTTCTTTTTCTTGCGCGGCTGATTGTTGCTATGGTGCTGCTGCCCCGGTTTTTGCTGCGGCGGCTGCGGCGCCTGCGGTTGGGGCTGCGGCTGGGCCTGCTGTGGCTGCTGCATCTGCGGCTGCTGGCCTGGCTGCGCATTTTGTTGGCTCGATCTATTCTTGCGGCGCCGGCGCCGGCGGCGATGCCCTTGAGTTGGCGCTTGAGGCGCCTGACCGTTGTCAGGCGCGGGCCCCATTTCAGGTTGGGGCTGCGGTGTTTCTGTCGTCATGCTTATACTTCCTGATTTACTTCTGAATCTTTGATATCCGATTTCATCTGTTGCGACATCCCGCTTTTTCGGTAACGTGCCGAGCTTTTCAAGTCTGCCCTATTTCGTTAGTCCTCAGCAGGATGATTAAAGGTGGCCGGAGCAGGCGCGTTGCAAAGGTCTGTACGCAGCTTGCCCTCTTTGCTCGGCGTTTTGAGCATCGTTGAACCGGTTCTGTTCAGCATTTGGGTGAACTTCACAGGCCCCGTTTCTCACTCACCATGAACCGAACCTCGTGCTCCTCATCCTGCAATTAAGCAGGCTGCATTGGTTCAGATTCCCTGGCCCAAAAACTTAATCTCTCTCCGGAAAATGCTGTCGCCGCAGGGTACACAGGAGCCTCAATTACAGCTTCGTCCGCTGGTAAGGATCGATACGGTGCGACGTGTGCTTTTCTCAGGTGATGCGCTTCCCATGCGAGCTCTCGCCGCGTACAACTAAGTATGAATTGAACTGGCCGGCGATTTCCTTGCTCGGCGGCGAGCTTGCTCTCCCCATATCCGGGTGGCCCGCGTCAGCCGCTTTGATAGGCAACTCCGATACTACAGCGAAGCCCGCAAGCTGGCAAGTGTACTTTCGATGTACTGGTAGGGCTGATTTTGTGAAAAATCGGATCTAAAGGGCTTCGGAATCGCCGCAGGGAATATCTCTTGAAAGCTCAAACCACCACAAAGCGCAAAACGCTGCTCCAACCGGAGCAGCGTTTCGGTCTTGCGTTGCCACTGGCCTCCCGAATCTTGCGGCCGGCGGTTATCCGCCGCACCTTCCGCAGGCTATCCGGCTGGTTTACCCTTTTTAGGGTCCGCTCATTTGGCGGTGGCTCTTGCCGGGGCCTGCTGTTCTTGGCTTGCCGATTTGCGGCAGCCGGTACATCACTGGCACCCTACTAAATAGCAATTGATGGGCCGTTTCCATCTTCTTTTATTTTCTGCGATTTACCGCGCTTGCTGCGCCGAGGTTTTTGTAATCTGGTAGGCCAAAAAGGCGAATAATTCAAAAAACCATAGTGAGTACATTTACCGCTGGCATTTTGGGCAGAAATGCGTTCCCCGCCCGGCCAGAAGAATCCTGCGAATTGGGGTATTGCACTGCCGACAAGGCTGCCCGGTACGCAGGTACACGCAGTGCTCAAGCTGAAAAAACCCGCGCATTCCCTCCGCATCCACGTAGTCTGCAACCGACGATCCACCCAGCCGGATCGCCTGCTCCAAAACAGCCTTCAGCGCCAGCCGCAGCCGTTCCAGTTCCGCCCTGGTCAGGCGGCCTGCACCTCGGCGCGGACGAATGCCGGCATGGAACAGGCTTTCGTCCGCATAGATGTTTCCAACGCCCGAAAGCAGTGACTGATTCAAGCAGCGCCGCTTTGATCGCCAGCCGCCGCCCGCGAAATAATGCGGCGAACTCTTCCGGCGCAATGACCAGCGGTTCTGCCCCCGCGGCGTTGAAGGCTTCTCCGTTGCTCAAATCGCGGAAGTCGAGTTTGCCGAACCGCCGCGGATCAACAAAGCGCAGTTCCTTGCCGCTCTCCAGTTCCAGTCGCGCATGCGTGTGCGCCGCCACCGGAGCGTCGGGAGTAGTCACCAGTAATCGCCCGGTCATGCCCAGGTGCACAATCCACTGTGCATCCGGCTGTAGAGCCGCTTTGCCGCGAAGGTTTCCCCTCGGAGCAGTGGCAAGCTCGCACACAATGTGCTTCCCGGTACGGTGCACCGCCACCAGCACGCGCCCTTCAAGACCCTTGGTCTGCCGCGCCGCCGGAGTTTTGAACAATCTCCTATGAGCAGCAAACCAGGCATGAATAATGCGGTCGCCACGCACACGTGCATCCACACCGCGCGCAATGGTTTCCACTTCGGGCAGTTCAGGCATTTCCCAATTGTAGGAGATGACTCAGGATTATCACCTGTACACAGGATGGCGAGTTGGAAGACCATTGCGGCTATGTTTGGAAAGTACCTTGCGTCAGTTTTTGAAACCATGGAGGGCAAAATGAGCGGAATTTGCTCATTGGTTCTCACGATTGCTGCTACTTACTCCACTTTTTTTACTGGGGTTGTTGGCATGGAGAGGGCCAGGGTTTACCTATGGGTAGCCGCCGCCCTGACGTTTCTTTATGCGAACTATGCTGCCTGGAAACGAGAGCACGAAAAGGTAGTATCGGCGAATCCAGATATTAAGATGTCGCTTGAACAAGTCAACTGGGAACTTGGCGAGGGGAACAACAATACAGTTTTGATTTTCGCGGTCTATTTATTGAATATTGGGGCACCGTCGATTACGCGAGGATGGCACGGATCGATCAAGTTTGGTCACGGTGGAGATGAAAGATTGTTTCCTATTCATATCTCTGGCCCTTGGATTCTCGCAAGAGATAACCAATCCGTGATTATCAATCCAGAGGACTCGATTGTCGCGAAAACCATAGAAAAGAGACTTGAAACAGGCGAGGGTAAAGCGGGGCGAGCGTTCTTTACTATTCCGGGGGACCGAACGGATCAATTGAAGGCAGCTAACTTCAGAGCGACAATTGGATGCCTGGACTTTCGTGGGAATCTGATAAAGACAGAGTTTGTTCCACAAGGCCCGCTTCTCTCGGGAGTTCAAATCTATCCAGGAGAAAAGGGCAGCATCCTTCCTAAGCTGCCCGAATCAGACTCCCATAATCCACCCTCTCCGCCTGAAGGAGGCAGATGAGCGTGCGAATGTCTCCTAGGAGCGGTCTTCCGCTAAATTCTCTTCTTCCTCCTCGCCATAGCGAGCCTGGGTAGCTCCCCATTTTTCCAGGTACACCAATCCCAGTATGAGACCAACCACAAACACTCCCACCGACGAGTACTCAATCGTGCTGAGTTTCTTGTCTTCTTCCTTCGTCTGGTAAACAACAATGCCGTGGATCTCGCGCGGAACTACGCGGCTTTCCGTCACGACTGGCACTCTTGGCATCGTGCCCAGATAGCGAGTGGAGATCATCGCAGACACAATCAATCCCGCCAAACCCGGCAGTAGAAACAAAAGCGCGAAGAATTTCAGCGTGGCCAACTGTGCGGGTTTCATCTCGTTGCCTCAGTTCCGATCCAGCCGCAATTGTGCGCGGCTTTGCTGAACCTGCAATGCAGCGGCCCAGCATACATCCCTCTCGGAACGCATCTTTCCAAAATGCAGACGTGCAGAAAGGTTGGGAATCAAATGAACGTTCAGTCGTCAAAAGTAATCGAAGGGTTCATCGGCATCATCGGATCACATGGAAACACGATCCCCGATACCTTGCTTACAGGTCTTGTATAACAGAACTGAAATGCTGCTTTTCACTTTGTAACGAGAGCGCGCCGGACAATAGTAATGAGATAGGAGTAACGCGAGTAACCCGCAAGGGAGTTACTGCCCAGCCGGTCCTGAATCCTGTTTCTTGCGTTCGCCGGGAGAGCGAATTTTGCTGCTCTCGAAACTCACAATTTTCCACCTGCCCTGGCTGTCGCGTACATATACGCGCGTGTAGCGGAAATCGCCCGAGATGTCCCCCTCCGGTGTTGTGCCTTCAACTTCAGCCTGTGACGTTACGAGCGCCGTTTTTCCATAGAAGCGGACTTTGCGATCTGAGAGAAGAAGCGTAGTGAAGTGGACCCGGTGAGCCCGCATGTTCGCCAGTACTTCCTGCTTGGTCTGCAGCATACCCGATGCGGTAATGGCCATATAATCGTCGGCCAGCAGAGCGCTCATGGCGTTTGTGTCCGATTTCAGCACCGCATTGCGCCATGCGTCTTCCAGGTCGAAGATCTCATGGCGAACTTCGTGTTTTTTGGGTTTGGCTTGTCCCGCCTGCAGCAGGCTGGCGCCGAACAGCGCGACCAGCGCGATCAACAGAATGCGCGTAATCGCCGCCTGGCGGTTTGCTTTAACGTGATTGGAGAGGACGCTTACTTTACCCGACATAAACGTATCGGATAGTAGCCCCGGAATGGTCAGGCGGTCAATGGCAGCAAAGTTAAAATAAGAATGCTGCTTCAGTACGCCCGCCTGCGTTACCGTCGGGGTACATCCGCCTTTCCGCTACTGCCTATCGATTGGACGCGGCATTTTCTCAATTGAGAGCAACCAGGTTCTCCATGCTCCGTTCCTTCATCCTCTGAAGCAGGCCCCCTACCCCGTACTTTTTGAAGTGTGGGCTCTCGCGGTGTGCCGCAAGCGCCTGTTCGTCCCGATATTGCTCGTAGATCACGATCGTGTCCGGGTCTTCCTCGGAGTGGTGGGCAATATAGGAGACGCAGCCTGGCTCGCGCCGCGACTCAGCAGCCAGAATTCGAACGGCTTCTGCCATTTCCGCGCGATCTTCAGGGGCAAATTTGAAACGGACGACAAAGCTGACCATAGGGGAAAATATCCTTCTGCAGGGCTCGTTGGCCGAGAGTCTAATCATCTTTCCATTTCAGTTTACTTGTGAATGCTGTCGAGCGCAGCCGCAAACTCAGGTAGCACCATCGTCTGGTCGCGATCTGGTCCGGTCGAAACCATGCCGATGCGGGCGCCGCTCTCGCGCTCCTGGAAGCGCAGATACTCCTGTGCCGCCTTCGGCAGCTTGTCGAAATCCGTAATGCCCTCGGTGGATTGGCGCCATCCCTTCAGCGTTGTGTACCTGGGCTTGATACTCTCCAGCCCATGCACATCGGCCGGAACCTCGTCAGTGACCTGCCCGTCAATCTCATACCCAATGCAGATTGGAATCTCTTCAAGCGTATCGAGCACGTCCAGCTTGGTGATGACCAGCCACTCCGCGCCGTTCACCTGGTTTGAATAGCGCAGCATTGGAATATCCAGCCAGCCGCAGCGGCGCGGACGACCCGTTACAGCACCATATTCATTCCCGCGCGCGCGCAACTCTTCACCCGCAGCGTCGTGAATCTCGGTGGGGAACGGACCGCCGCCCACGCGGGTCACATATGCCTTGGTTACGGAGATGACGGTTCCAATCGCAGTGGGCCCAACACCGGTGCCGGTCGACGCGCCACCGGCTGTTGCCGAGGACGAAGTCACATACGGATAGGTGCCGTGGTCGATGTCAAGCATCGTTCCCTGCGCGCCCTCAAACATAATGCTGCCGCCCTCCGCCAGGATTTTGTTCAGCATTCTCCCCGTGGCAGCCGCAAAAGGACGTATCTGTTCCGCCGCCGCCGCGTACTCGTCATACATTTTCACCGGGTCCAGCGGATCGGTGCCGAACAGCGCATGAGCAATCGCGTTCTTCTCAGCGCAGGCAGCCTCAATGTGGGTCTTAAGCAGCTTGGGGTGCAGCAGATCCACGATCCGCAGACCGCTGCGAGCCATCTTGTCTTCGTAGGCCGGCCCAATACCGCGGCTGGTGGTGCCAATCTTCATGCGTCCCGGCGCACTCTCGGCCGCCAGTTCAATCATCCGGTGATAGGGCAGAATCACCTGCGTCCGGTTTGAAATAAACAGCTGCCCATCCACGGCCACGCCGAGCTCGCGCAGGTGCGCTACTTCCTTCAAAAAAGCCAGCGGGTCAAGGACCACGCCGTTGCCGATAATGCCTATGCATCCGGGCCGCAAAACGCCACAGGGAATAAGCTGTAGCACAAACTTCTGTCCGCCAATTATTACTGTGTGGCCGGCGTTATGCCCTCCGGCATAGCGCGCCACCGCGGAAAACCGCTCGCTGAGCACGTCAACGATTTTTCCCTTGCCTTCATCGCCCCACTGGGCGCCCAGCACTACAGCAGTCTTTGCTCGCATTCGCTTTCCATCCTGTTGTGCAGCCTTTTTAGGTGATCCGCGCAGGCGATTTTGCGGAGACTTTGCGGCGTTTTGGAACGCCATTCCGACCTGGCCGCCTCGTCTGCCATCCCACGGCGCAGGCGGCCTGAACCTGCACCATTTTCGATGATAAACCCCTCGGTCAGCCCCACCGTGTGACTGTGCAAAGTTCGCCAGCGTCATCGCGCATGCAGCGGGATGGAGAGCATCAACAGTGGCTCTGTTAACCAATTCATCTTTCCGAGCGTTGTATGTGCAGAAGACGCCTTCTTGTTCTGAACCGCTTTGAAGCAAATCGAACGAGGGAGAAACACAATGATCAAGCATGATCGAATTCGGACATGGATCCTTTACCTGCTGGCCGGCCCAGTCCTCCTCCTTGCCGCACAGCCGGCGATCCTTGCCGCGCAGGCCGCGCCACCCAAGGCGCCTCCGGCTTCAGCCGCGCCCATGAGCGATAAAGAACTGCAGGAAACGCAGGAGCAGCTTCTTCAGTTGCTGCGCACCAGCCCCACGCTTACCACCGTAGTGGCGCACGATCCTTCGCTTTTGTCGGACCAGGAGTACGTCAGCAAAAACAATCCGCAGCTGGCGCAGTTTCTCGTTCAGCATCCTGACGTCGCACGCAACCCGGAATATTACCTCTTCACCAATCTCAATTTCCCTGGCGGACGCCGATCGCAAGCGCTCGAACGGGCAGTGTGGCCGGAGATGGGGCCACCACCCAACCAATATGCCCCAGAGCGCGCCATCGAACCCATAGCGGCTCTCGCAGCTTTTGCGTTCTTCCTGGGAACCTTGGCTTGGCTTATTCGGCAATTCCTTGAAAACCGTCGCTGGTCGCGCATCTTCAAACTGCAAAGCGACGTGCACGGCAGGCTCATTGAAAAGTTCGGTTCCACGCAGGAGCTGGCTTCCTATATGGAGACCGAAGCCGGCCGACGGTTCCTTGAAGCCGCTCCTATTCCCATCGGCTTCGAGCAGGATCAGCGCATGCCCAACGCTGTAGCGCGGGTCCTCAACCCAATGCAGATCGGAGTTGTGCTGGTACTTCTGGGCGTCGGCTTCTTCCTGCTCCGCAATTTAAACCCGAATATGCATATCCCGATGCTGATGTTGGGAACAGTAGCGCTGATGCCCGGAATCGGGTTTATTCTTTCCGCAGGAGTTACGTGGGTGCTTGCCGGCCGACTGGGCCTTATTCCGGACAGCGTGTCGGCGACCACAAAACAGCAGGACAGGCATTGAGCCGGAGGGGATCCGGCCGTGCCCAAAAGGCGTATCTCACGTATGTTCTGGGAATCATCCATTCCGAACGTTCTTGCCGGCGACGCTTCACTGCAGGCGTCGTCCGTCGCCGCGCCAGCCATGGATGACGAGGCGTTCGCCGCATTCTACGAGCGTTCGGCCCGCTCGTTGTGGGCATACCTGGCGCGCACTTCCGGCGATCCCACGCTGGCTGAGGACATTATGCAGGAGAGCTACGTGCGCTTCCTCTGCCTCGCAAATCCTCCCTCGTATCTCGCTGAGGGCGAGGTTGCCTGCCGGCGCTACCTCTTCCGCATCGCGACCAACCTCCTCCATGATCACTGGCGCCGTCCTCGTGCAGCGTCTATTGAAGATATGCCCGAGAACCTGTTTGCCCGCGCCGACGAACAGGCCTCATCCGACTCGCAGATGATCCTCGGTCCGGCACTTGCCAACATGCGTCCACGCGAGCGCCAGTTGCTCTGGCTCGCGCATGCTGAGGGCTACTCTCATCGAGAAATTGCAGAAATCACCGGCTTGGCAACAGCCAGTATCCGGCTCCTGCTTTTCAGGGCGCGGCGAAAAATTGCGCGCCTGCTCCAGAATCAAGAACATGGAAGCCAGGAATGCGGGAGGGAAGCATGATGCTGCGTCCCTGCCCGCGTGAGGCTGAAGTCAAGGCGCTGGTTGAGCGCGGCCAGTGGCCGCAGGCCAGCGCACCCGACCTGCGCGCCCACGTCAGCACTTGCCGTCCGTGCAGCGAGCTCGCTCTCGTCACCGCCGCATTCCAGCACGCGCGCAATCAGGCGGTGGGAGCCGCGAAGCTTGGATCTCCCGGCTTGCTCTGGTGGCGCGCCCAGCTTCGTCGCCGCAATGTTGCCGTCGAACGGATCGCGCGGCCAATCATCAGCGCGCAAATCTTCGCACTAGCGGTAAACCTCGTCGTCGCAGCAGCGGTTGCGGTGTGGCAGGCGCGGCAAGGCCTCGCCTGGCTTACCTGGCTCCAGCAGCTTCCGCACAATTTCAGTTCGCAATGGCTCGGTTCTCTATTGCCCGCCGATTTCCTGCACATCGATTTTTTCGGCTCCGGAGCCGGCTCACTCATGAGCCCGCTGGTACTCATTTCCGCTCTCTCGGCCCTCGCCCTGGCTGGTTGCGTGGTGGTCTACTTCGCCTCAGAAAAGCAATAAGAAGAACTCGCGGATCGGCAGCGCCATTTTCGTACGGCTCTGTCGTCTTCGCGCGTCCGGCATACCCCCTCTGCTATAGTGTCTCGACGGCATTTTGGGCAGTTTTCGAAAACGTTAACGAAAACCGGGAACGCCTGCCTATCGGCAGGCAAATGCGAGGAGGAATCATGGAATGGAGTGAAAGCACCAGGCGCTCTTTCTTGAAGCAGTTTGGCGCCGCCGGAGCAATGGCGTTGGCAGCGGCAAATGCTGAAGGATTGAGTCTCTCGGGAGCGCAGAACGCAGCGGCGCCCGCTTCGCCAGCCAGCCAGAAACAGGCGGCCACGCGCGATGCGCGCATGACGTGGTGGCACGAAGCTAAATTCGGCATGTTCATCCACTGGGGCCTCTACAGCATCATCGGGCAGCACGAGTGGGCGAAGGAAGTTGAAGGCGTCCCGATCCCGCAGTACGAAATCCTGGCCAAACACTTCCACCCCAAACCGAATGCCGCCCGCGACTGGGCACGCCTTGCGAAACGTGCGGGCCAAAAATACATGGTCATGACGACGAAGCATCACGAGGGCTTCTGTCATTGGGATTCCAAGCTGACCGACTACAACGCAATGAAACAAGGCCCCGGCCGCGATCTCGTCCGTGAGTTTGTCGAAGCGGCGCGCGCCGAAGGGCTGCGCGTGGGCTTCTACTACTCGCTCATGGACTGGCACCACCCTGACGGCGCCACCTGCAAGACCGACGAAGCAGCACGCCGCCGCTTCGTCGACTACACACACGGCCTCATCCGCGAACTGATGACCAACTACGGCAAGATCGATGTCCTCTGGTACGACGTTTCATGGCCGCTGACAGCCGAGCAGTGGGAATCCGAGCGCATGAACGAAATGGTTTTCGACCTGCAGCCCGAAATCATCGTGAACAATCGCAACGGATTGCCCGGCGACTTCTCCACGCCGGAACAGCACATTCAGGCCTCTGAAGTGGGCCGTGCATGGGAAACCTGCATGACGCTCAACGACAGTTGGGGCTTCAATCGCGGCGACGACGCATGGAAGACTCCCAAGCAGGTAGTCGACAATCTGGCAACATGCGCACGCGGCGGCGGCAACTACCTGCTCAACATCGGACCAGAGCCCGACGGCTCCATCCCGCCCGAAACACTTTCCATTCTTGAATCGGCAGGTAAGTGGCTCGATACTAACGGCAAATCCATCTACGGCACCGACCGCCTCCAGGCAGGCGGCAACGTCAACGCAAATTACACGCGTCGCGGCAACACGCTCTACATCCACCAGCATTTCTGGCCCGGACACACACCCGCAGCCGAGTGGCTCAGCTTCTATCAGCCTGAAGTCGTAGTCGCAATCGGCGGATTGAAAGCGAAGGTGCTCTCAGCTAAGTTGCTTAAAACCGGTCAGAAAGTCGACTTCACGCAGGATGAGTTCAGCCTGCGCCTCACCGGCATGCCGTTGACAGCGCCGGACAATCCATCGACGGTAATTGAAGTGGAATGCGACGCCGAGCCGACTATCAAACACGAAGAGATGCGCTCGAAGTGGCCCCGTGAAAAGGTAGGCATCAGCATTTAGCTGATGCCGAACGAAGCTAGTTTTTGTTCGTTTTGAAGGAGTGTGTGTTTCACAGCCAGGAGAAACCTGGCGCTCGAAGGGTACGGGCTTTTAGAGCTTCTGGAAGAATTCGTCGTCTAGCTCGCCCAAGCTCGATGCCAGACAAACAGCGTGCGAGGCATTGTTACCTGCCGCGAGCTACGGCAGTTTCGCAAAATATGTAGACCGGAATTTTGTCGGTATCCCACCCATTCCGCAGAAATACGCGGAATGGATGGGGCACACCAGTCTATAGCAAAAGCGAAAACGATCTAGCAGGCCACGTCGGCCTCCGCACCTTCGACTGCAGTAACGTCGGTTCCAGCGTTATGCAATGGCTGCTGTAGCGGTGGGCTTATCCCGGAGCTGTCTGTGAACGCGCGAAAGGCAGAGCTTTCCCGCGCGCGCTCACGCCAGACGAAATCGCAGGCTGGACGCTAGCTGGCGGCTTCCGCCGCCGGAGCAGCTACTCCCCCTTGCTTTTGGAAACAGCTGCGGCAGAGCACAGGTCTGCCCTGTGTCGGCTTGAAGGGAACAGTGGTTTCGGTTCCGCACTCGGAACAGGTCGTACGGGTTTCCGGGCGCACCTTCTGGCTGCCGCGGACCCGTTTAGCCTTGCACTGTTTGCAGCGCTTGGGGTCGTTTTTGAATTGTTTATCGTGGAAGAAGACCTGCTCGCCCGCAGTAAAGACGAATTCCGAGCCGCAGTCTATGCACGTTAGTACTCGATCGGCAAATTCCATGGCGGCTTCCCTGAAACAGGGAGCTACACCGAAAGCGGCCGTGATTCTCAGCTGCCGTTCCCGGTTCCCTGATTCCGTTCGTGAGACACACCTAGGGGCCCGGGCCGCACTAAAAACGCGGCAATGATCTGGTCTTCCCGACATCGCAGAAGACCTGGAGAAGAACTCACGCCTGGGCGTGAACGAATACAAGTGAACGTTTTATCCGCGACTTGCCGTCCCGAAACTATCTGGGCTCTCCGGCCACTCTCGCTTCTTGAAAGCGGGAGTCTTCGGGACGGCCCAAGTCACGAATAGCTAGTTAAAGTCAATCCTGCTCTTTACGAGCCTTCTTGCGATTCCGCTTGCGCGCCAAAGCTGCCTTGACGCGACGCTTTTCACCGGGTTTGAGGTAGTAGGAGTGACGCTTTACTTCCTTGATGATGTCTTCCTGCTGAACCTTACGCTTGAACCGGCGTAGCGCATTCTCGAGCGGCTCGCCTTCTTGAATGCGAACCTCTGCCATTAAGTCACACCCCCAAACCCGCCAATTTGGCTTTAACTATCATACCTTTACTGCGGTAAAGGGCCAAACGGAGTTTTGCGGTGAATGGCCTGTTTTTTGGTGGTAAATAGTCGGGTTACTAGGGAGCCCCCTAGGTTGAGGCCGGAATTTGGCCTGCGGGGTACACTCAGAGTGAGGTCCCCATGATCAGAAGTTACCAGGGCCGCCTGCCCAAAATACCGGCAAGCTGCTATGTAGACCCCTCGGCACAGATTCTTGGAGATGTTGTTTTAGGCGAGCGCTCATCAGTCTGGATGAACGCCGTGATTCGCGGTGATGTGAACTCAATCCGCGTGGGCGCGAACTCGAATGTGCAGGACTGCGCTGTGCTGCACGGGCAGCGCAACCTTTACCCGGTAGTTGTAGGAGACTGGGTGACGATTGGCCACAACGCCACGGTGCATGGCTGCACGGTGGGCGACATGGTGGTGATCGGCATGGGGGCAGCCGTGCTGAACAACGCTAAGATCGGCGAGGGCTGCATTATTGCGGCCGGTTCAGTGGTGCCGGAACATATGGTGGTTCCTCCGCGAACGCTGTGGGCAGGAGTGCCGGCGAAGATGCGCCGCGAGATCTCAGATAAAGATATGGAACTGATCAGGGAATACGCACAGAATTACCTGGACTACGTCGAGATTTATCTTGCGGAAGCCGGCAAATGAGCGGCCCGCAAGCGACCTGATTTATTCTTCAAAACGACACCTAGTGTTGTAACAACGGAGCCAGATTGAATCCAGTGAAACTGCCGCGAAGAAGTCTCCTGCGCTTCAGAAATCCGATTGCAATTTCAGTTTTGTTTGCGGTGGCCGGCAGTTGCTGCGCACAGACGCAGACCAGCTTACCCAATGCTCCCGAGCCGCAGCCCGAAGTGACGGTGAAGGGCTTTCCGCTGCGCGTGGTGAAGGACCAGAAGGCGATCTGGACGAGTCCGGCGCATATTCGCATCAAAGATCTGGACTGGCTGGTCCCGCTGGCTGCGCTTACAGGTTTGGCTGTTGCTACCGACCGCGACACCATGCTTCACGTGGTGCCGATTGACGCAAAATTGAATCAGAGGAGCGTAGACGCCTCTAATGCATTGACCGGCGGCATGATTGCCATTCCGGTGGGTTTGTTTGGCTGGGGCGCGTTGAAAAGCAATCCGCATGCCCGCGAGACGGGACTACTGGGCGCTGAAGCCATGGTGGATGGCGTGGTGGTGGAACAGGGGATGAAGCTCATCTTCTGGCGCGAGCGGCCGGCAGTGGACAACGCGAATGGGAAGTTCTTTCAGACAAGCGCTGGTGTTGACTCATCGTTTCCTTCCTCGCACAGCGTGATTACGTGGGCGAGCGCGGCGGTACTGGCCGATGAGTATCCCTCTCCCTTCAAGCGTCTGCTGATCTACTCGGCGGCAACCGGCGTAAGCCTGACGCGCGTGATGGGGCAGCAGCACTTTCCTTCAGACGTTCTGGTGGGAAGCGCCGCCGGGTGGCTGGTGGGACACTACGTGTTCCGGCGGCATCACAAGGAATTGCCCGACGATTATTGAGCTCTGCTGGGCGGATTAACTTCCGCTCAGCTCAATCACACCGGCAGCGGGTTTCTTCCAGAAAAGAATTTGCGCTGATGCCAGTACGGATAGATGGGCAGTTGTTCGCTTGCCGCGTCGAGTGCAGCAACCTGCTCCGGCGTCAGATTCCAACCTACTGCGCCGAGATTTTGGCGCAACTGATCTTCATTGCGGGCGCCAACGATAACTGAAGAAACAGCGGGCCGCTGCAGAAGCCAGTTGAGGGCGATCTGCGTAATAGACTTGCCGGTTTCGGCGGCGACCTTGTCCAGCGCGTCGATCACCTTGAACAAATAGTCGTCTGCAACCGGGGGTGCTGCTGCGATAGTTTGCGGCAGCCGGATGCCCTCCGGCATTGGCTGTCCGCGGCGGATCTTGCCAGTGAGGCGGCCCCATCCGAGCGGGCTCCACACCAGCGCGCCGACTTTCTGATCGAGGCCGAGCGGCATGAGTTCCCACTCGTATTCGCGGCCGATGAGGGAGTAGTAAACCTGGTGCGCGACAAAGCGCGTGTAACCGTAGCGATCGGCGACAGCCAGCGACTTCATAAGATGCCAGCCGGAGAAGTTTGATGCGGCGATGTAACGGATCTTTCCTTCGCGGACAAATTTATTGAGCGTGTCCTGTACTTCTTCAATGGGCGTCAGCGCGTCAAAGCCGTGCAGGTGATAAATGTCAATATAGTCTGTGCCGAGGCGGCGAAGGCTGCCCTCAAGGGCGTGACGCAGATGGTAGCGCGAAGAGCCTTCATCATTGGGACCGGGGCCGGTGGGAAAGCCGGACTTGGTGGAGATGAGCACCTTGTCGCGCTTGCCTTCTAGAGCTTTGCCGAGGACCTCTTCAGAGCGGCCGTCGGAGTAGCCGTTGGCGGTGTCGAACAGGTTCACGCCCGCTTCGATGCAGACGTCGATGAGGCGGCGAGCTTCGTCAACTTCGGTTCCACCCCATGCTTTGAAAAACTCGTTCGTGCCGCCGAAGGTAGCGGTTCCAAAACTCAATGCGGAAACTTTGAGGCCCGAGCCTCCAAGAAGACGATATTCCATGGCTGTTTGGATGTTACAAGAAACGCTTGGTTGCAGAAGGTGGGAGCGAGTCAGCAAATCAGCGGCGGGGCATAGCGCGGCATATTTTTTCGTTGAGACGGAAAATTGCCCGTGCTAAACTCTCGACACCTTGATGGCCCATTCGACCTACATCCCCGAGGTCGCGCTTGAGGCAAACCAGGCTGAAATCGCGCACCGTCCCCCGTTGCTGGTCCGGTTGACTCACTGGACCTTCACGCTCAGCTTCTTCGGGCTGGCGGTGAGCGGGTTTGCGATTATCCTGGCGCACCCGCATTTTTACTGGGGCGAAACCGGCAACATCCTGACTCCGCCGCTTTTCAGCCTGCCGTTGCCCACGATGCTTGGCGGCCCATCAGGCTGGGGACGCTCATTGCACTTTCAGTCGGCGTGGCTGGCGGTTCTTTCGGGATTGCTCTATGTGATTTCAGGAATAGCGTCGCGGCATTTTCGCAGTGACTTGCTGCCTGCGAAACACGAATTTTCGTTGAGCGCGTTGCGCAGTTGCGCACTCGACCATTTGCGACTAAAGGGACTGGCGAAAGACGAAGGCTACAACGTGCTGCAGAAGCTGGCGTATCTCGGCGTTGTGTTCGTCGTGTTCCCGGTGACGATTCTTTCCGGGTTCGCGATGTCGCCTTCGATCACGTCAGTGTTTCCGTGGATGGTAGAGGTTTTTGGCGGACATCAGACAGCGCGGACGATTCATTTCTTCCTGGCGAATCTGCTGTTGCTGTTTCTGCTGGTACACGTGACGATGGTGGCGCTGGCCGGATTTACGTCGCGCATGATGGCCATGATCACCGGCCGACCTGTTGCGCGAAAGGAGACGGGATGAGCGAACCTTTGAGCAGGCGCAAGATGATCACCGGCGGACTTGCAGTGGCTGTGACGGGCGTGGCCGGCGTGGCTGCGGCAGAGCGCATTGCCAGTCGCTACGGGCTGATTCCGCCGGATTGCGGAGGCGTTTGGGGACCGGGCGAAACGCTTACCTACGCGGCACAACGAGTGCTGATGGCGCATCACTCGATGGCGCGCGAATTCAATCGCAGCGATATTTCAAAGGGAATTCCGGTGAGCGGTGAGCCGCCATCGGCAGGGTTTTACAGAGAATTGCTCGAGAAGGATTTCAAGGATTGGCGCATTCCGATCGACGGCATGGTGGCGCGGCCTGCTTCGTTCTCAATGGACGAATTGAAACGGATGCCGATGAGCAGCCAGATTACGCACCAGGCGTGCGAAGAAGGATGGTCATTTATTGCCGAGTGGCATGGGGTGCAGCTTTCACATGTGCTGAACCTGGTGGGTGTGAGCGCCAAGGCGAAGTACGTGGTGGTGCACGCCTACGACGACAACTGGGACAGCCTGGATATGGCGGACGCGTTTCATCCGCAGACCTTTCTTACGTACGGATTGAATGGAAACGAGCTTCCTACGCGTCACGGTGCTCCGCTGCGTCTGAAGGTGCCTCGACAACTTGGCTACAAGAGCGTGAAATTCCTGTCGCGGATCACGGTGACGGATTCGCTGAAAAATATCGGCAGCGGGAAAGGCTCGCTCAGCCCGGATTACGGCTACTCGTGGTACGCCGGAATCTAAATGATTCGCAGAGAGTTCGCTGACGCAACGTGGGCACGCTTATTCGTTGAGTGCCGCTGTTTCCCGTGCTACACTCGGGCCACTTCCCCCCGGACGATTTCCCCAAGGCTGCGCGTCCGACCTGAACGATTGAGAGGTTCCGAACAATGGCATCAATCTCGCAAACGGCCGTAGTGCGGCCATCGAAGAGTGCGACCGGCCGAGGCGGGCTGGTGGACAGGTATTTCTATTTCGCCATGGGGCTGCTGGCGGCTTCGATAGTGGTCGCCGGCTTCAGCCAGACTGTTAATGCCAACCTGTTTCATCCGGCGGTACCGCGTCCGACGATTTTGTGGTTCCACGGTGCGGCGTTTTCGGGATGGTTGCTGTTCTACATCTTCCAATCGGCACTGGTGCGCACACACAACGTAAAGCTGCATCGCTCGCTGGGCTGGTTTGGTGCTGGGTTGGGCGTGGTCATGGTTGCGCTGGGGTTTACGACCGCGGTTGTTATGGGGCGTTTCGATATCCACGTGCTGCACGAGCCTGGAGTTGAGGACTTCCTGCTTATTCCGTTCTATGACATGGTGGCGTTCGGGACATTGCTTACGCTTGCGATTTTGTGGCGGAAGAAACCAGAACTGCATCGGCGGCTGCTCTTCATCGCGACGGTGGGATTGCTGGATGCGGCGTTTGGCCGGTTTCAATATCTGTATCTCAACGCGCTGTTCTTCTGGTGTCTCGATGGGGTTATCGTGCTGGGGATGGTGCGTGATTTGATTGTGAACCGGCGAGTTCACAAAGTGTATTGGATCGCGGTGCCAACGATTGTTGCATTGCAGTTCGGTGTCAACTACACCTGGCTGCACGCTTCACCGTGGTGGATGGCGATTGCGCATTCGATTTTGGGATAGCGGAACTGCCTGTGCGCTCGGTTTAGGCAAGTATTGATAGGTGCTTGCATTGCCATTTAATTGTAGCTACAATTAACTTGTGTATGTCTGGGATGAAGCAAAACGGAAGTCGAACCTGGCTAAACATAGGCTCGACTTCAATGACGCCCACCTTGTGTACGAAAACCCGGACAAATGCACCTATGAAGCCGGCTACAGTGGCGAGCGCCGGTTAATGGATATTGCGATGGCAGTGGTGCATGGAAAGCTGCTGACGCTGATTTATGCGGAACGCGGCGACGATGTGCGAGTGATCTCATTCAGGGCCGCCTCACGAGAGGAGCGCGAACAGTATGAAGAAGACAAAAAATGAAACAGACTGGAAGCGCGTCCTGAGCTATAAGGAAGGCGACCGCATTCCCTATGAGCCGGGGGACGGTCCCTACGATCCGAACGATGCTGCGGCGGCGCGGGCATGGTTTGCCCAGGCCGATCTGATTCGCAAGGGCAAGCTGGTGCGAAGAGGCAAGCGGGGTCCGCAAAAAGCTCCGACGAAGAAGCTTGTCTCGTTGCGCCTATCTGCCGAAGTGGTCGACCATTTTAAGTCCACAGGGCGTGGCTGGCAGACGCGGATTGATAGCACGTTGCTGCAATCGATCAAGAAGAGGGCGTAGGGATCTTCGCCGAAAACTCCCATTTAAACTAGATAGGTTATGGCTACTCTGAAAGCTGTGCGCGGCACCCGCGATCTTTTGCCGCCGGAGACTGCGCTGTGGAACCGCATTGAAGCGACGGCACGCGCGGTGTTTGCCCGCTACAATTTCGGCGAAATCCGTACCCCCGTTTTTGAAGACACCTCCCTGTTTGCCCGCGGCGTGGGCGAAGAGACCGACATCGTGTCGAAAGAGATGTACACGTGGGAGGATCGGGCACGGGCACAATCAGAAAAGACGCAGATGCTGACTCTGCGGCCGGAGAATACGGCGGGCGTAGTGCGCGCTTACATTGAGCACCAGCTCGGCGAAACGGGCCAGCTGCAGAAGCTCTATTACATTGGGCCGCAGTTCCGGCGCGAGCGGCCGCAGAAGGGGCGTTACCGGCAGTTCTCGCAGATTGGCGCGGAGGTGCTGGGGCCTGCCTCAGCCGGGAGCGAGAGCCCGCTGCGGGATGCGGAAGTTCTGGAGATGCTGGCCACGCTGTTGGACGAGCTGGGCATCAAGGGGTGGGTGCTGGAGTTGAACTCGGTGGGTTCGGCGGAAGATCGAGCGCGCTATAACGAGACGCTGCGGGCGGCACTGGTACCCGTGGTCGGGCAGATGTGCGCGGATTGCCAGAGGCGTGCGGTGACGAATCCGCTCCGTGTGCTGGACTGCAAGGTTCCCGAAGACCAGCCGATTATTGAAAAGCTGCCAGTGATTGCCGATTCGCTGGACGAGTCGTCGAAGGCGCACTTTGCCGCGGTGTTGGCGGCGCTGGATGCGGCGGGAGTACCGTACACGCGGAATCACCGCCTGGTCCGCGGTCTGGACTACTACACGCGGACGACGTTTGAGTTTACCCACTCCGGCCTGGGGGCGCAGAACGCATTGCTGGGCGGCGGCCGTTATGACGGGCTGAGCGAGGCAATCGGGGGTCCGAAAGCGCCGGGGATCGGGTTCGCCATGGGCGAGGACCGACTGGTGCTGACTCTGCAAACGCAGGAAGCGGCGGTGCAGATAAAGGTTGACGCGTTTATTGCTCCGCTGGGCGAGAACATGAACCCGGCGGCGCTGTCGCTGGCGCGCGAGTTGCGCCGGGAAGGGTTGAGCGTCGAGCTGGGCGATGGCAGTTTCAGACTGAAGAAATCGTTTGAGACGGCCGACAAGACGGCGCGGCGGATCGTCATTCTGGGCGAAGACGAGCTTCAATCCGGTATCCTTACGGTGAAGGATTTTTCGACGGGCGTGCAGACGAAAGTGGCTCGCGCGGAGCTGATTCACTTCCTTAAACAATAAGGTCAGGCGGACTTAGGTTCGTGCTATCCCACTCTTGCGGCCAAAAGCGCCGCAAGGATGGGGCACCCCCGGTTTGAGGGTGAGCGAGAGTGAGAGGACATAAGTAGTGCTCGATTTTTTAGGGAATCTCGAACGGACGCATCTGTGCGGCGAACTGCGCGCGGCGGATGCCGGCAAAAGCGTTGTGCTGATGGGCTGGGTCAACCGGCGGCGCGATCATGGCAATCTGATCTTTCTCGATTTGCGTGACCGGTCGGGAATTACCCAGATTGTGCTGGACAAAGAGTTGACGCCTGACGGCCACCTGAAGGGTGAACAGGTTCGGCCGGAGTACGTGGTGGCCTCGGTGGGCAAGGTGCGGCTACGCGGCAAGGACGCCATCAATCCCAAAATGCCGACGGGCGAAATTGAGATAGAGGCGACGGAGCTGCGCGTGCTGAACGACACGCGGCTGGCGCCGTTTTCGCCGGCGGAAGAGGCGATCCAGAACGAGGAAGTGCGGCTGAAGCATCGCTATGTAGACCTGCGCCGCGAGGAGATGCAGCGCAACTTCAGGCTGAGGCACGACATCACGCTGGCCATTCGCGACAATCTGAGCCAGCAGGGATTCCTGGAAATTGAAACGCCGATTTTGACCAAAAGTACGCCCGAAGGCGCACGCGATTTTCTGGTGCCGAGCCGCGTGCATGCGGGCGAGTTCTATGCGCTGCCGCAGTCGCCGCAGATCTTCAAGCAGATCCTCATGATCTCGGGCTTCGACCGCTACTTCCAGATTGCGCGCTGTTTTCGCGATGAGGATTTGAGGGCCGACCGACAACTTGAGTTTACGCAGGTGGACCTGGAGATGAGCTTCCCGCGCCGCGAGCACGTGTTTGCGGTGGTGGAGAAATTTCTGTCTGCGGGCTTTGCCGCTGCGGGCGTAAAGCTGCCCACGCCGTTCCCGCGCATCACGTACGACGAAGCGATGAAGCAGTACGGCACGGACAAGCCCGATCTGCGGCTGCCGGGATTGACGGATGTGCGGCCCGCATTCACCGACGAGAACCTGGCCACGCTGAATATTGATCCAGCGTTGCCGGTGGTGGCGCTGCGCGTTCCCAAGGTGGGCGAGCTGAGCCGCAAGGAGCGTGAAGACAATCATCCGATGTTCGACCAGAAGAAGGGCGCGAAGTTCATTGACGACTTCAAGCGGCTGGGCAAGAGCCTGCCTGAGGCTGCCGCGAAGGTGCGTGAACTTGCGGGCGCGGCCGACGAAGATTTTGTCATCATCGTGGCCGGCGATCCGGCACACCACATCAAGGCGAGCGATACGAAGTTCGAAGGCCGGCTGAGCGAGCGCGAGATCAATGTGTACGCGGCGGCTGGCAATTTCAAAACCGAGTTGGCCAAGAAGTATGCTGACCGGCACGGGGCTTTCGCCGTTACGGAAAAGACGGTGGTGGACGCGCACTCGCACAACGCTGCTGACGCGGTTGAGGGCGGGGCCGCGTTCAATCCAATTTGGATTGTCGATTTCCCGATGTTCGAGTACGACCTGGCTTCAGGCAAGTGGATGCCGGCGCACCATCCGTTCACCGCGCCCTATGAAGCGGACATGGCGAACCTGGTGAGCGATCCGGCCAGCGTGCGCGCCGACTGCTATGACCTGGCGATGAACGGGCTTGAGCTTGGCTCGGGATCGATTCGTATTCACCGCAAGGACGTGCAGCAGCAGATCTTCAAGTCGCTCGGAATTTCGGAAGAAGAAGCAAAGAAGCGCTTCGGCTTCTTCCTTGATGCGCTGGAGTACGGCACGCCTCCGCATGGCGGCATTGCGCTGGGTCTTGACCGCATCGTGATGCTGCTGGCCGGTGCGCCGAGTCTGCGTGAGGTGATCGCATTTCCGAAGACGGCAAAGGCAATTGACCTAATGGCGGACGCACCGACGACGGTGAGCGATGAACAGTTGAAGGAACTGCACATTAGGGTGGCGCTGAAGAGCTGATCGACTGTTGTACAGCTGCCGCTGAGTAGCTTGCTCTGGGCAGGTACTGTCGTCCCGATAACAGGTCAAGCCAGTTGAATCTTCTTTGCCTCACCAGCCTACTCGGTGTCGTTTTTTTCAGCACCTTCATCTTCGCCCTCGACCGAGATGCGCAGGGAGCGCAGGAAGTGCAGGTCGTGGGAGGTGAAGCTGCCTGTTGGCTCGCCATCTTCTCCGATGGTAGGTACACCGTCCGGCTCCTTGGTGGAGTTGAGCTCGTTAAGACCGATGGTGGCCTCAAGCATGAGCAGCACGTCAAAGCCGTGCTGGCGAATGTCCTGCACAACTCCAGCAATCTGTTCGCTTTCGATAACCGACTCGTGGATGGCTTCGCCTAGTTGCTGGATCAGTTCGCGCAGACGCGATGTCACGAATTCCTCCAAAAGCGGCCCGCGCAACGAGAACTGCTGGTTGCGGCGGTGAGTTTCATCTACCTTACTTCCATTGCCAATTTCGGGCAAGTGCGCGAAACACAGCAATCGGAGAGGAGCGAAATTACCCCGCGTCGCTGCTACCATCATAAATGGTATGAGACCGCAAACGATCGGGCGGGCACTGGGCATTGGGATGCGTGTTGCCGGCCGAATGGTGGGACAGCGCATTGTAGAAAGCGCGCAGGCAGCTGCGACCGTGCAATCGCAACCGGTTCGAAACACGCCGGTTCAGACCAGCGGAGCCAGGCAAGCTGCGGCACGCGTACAGTCCGGCGGCGTTGCCAAGGGCGTTGGCGGCTTTCTTCGCCCGTTTGGCCGAGTGGGACGCATTGTGTGGCTGGAGGTTACGGGAGTCTTTTTTCTGCTTCCAGTGATCGCCTTTACCCCCAACCTGTGGCGCATGCGGGCGAACTGGGCTCATGGGCCCGAACACAACATGTTCCTGATTACCGCAGGAGTGGTGCTGCTGTTTCTTTATCTCGGTGTCACTTCATTCTGGCGGGCGCGGCAGAAGGATCGGCAGAGGTAGATCTCGGGCCAGATCAGACCCGCCGCCGAGCCGGTTTACGCGTCAGGTGCCAGATGCCCAAGGCGAGCGCCAATACGCCTAATCCATAGGCGGTGAATACAAGGTGGCCGGTGTGGAGCGTATAGCCTTTCCAGAACGCCACGCAGGCAATCACCATCATCAGTAACCCTCGAAAACGGCTCACTGCATTTCTCCGTTCAATGTGCGCAACTGTTGAAGACCAAAACAGTTCTTCCCAATGCTACAACCTGCCGTTTGGTTCCAAACGTGACGGCGCAGCAGTTGCCGGCTCGACGGCCATTTGATGACGGGGAAAGCATGTTTGACCCTGGCTGCGGCACAACCTATCGTGAAGAGGGTACAGCTCGATTGCTGAAAGGATTGGATCCATGTCGAATACGGGCACATCGGTTTCAGAGTCGCCTGCCGCTGCTCCGCTAAAGAAGACGCTTCTGAACGGCACGCATCGCGCATTGAAGGCGAAAATGGTGGATTTTGGCGGCTGGGATATGCCAGTCGAATACCCCTGCCCAGGTGGCGGTTTGATTGCGGAGCACCTGGCAGTGCGTAACGCGGTGGGCTTGTTCGACGTGAGCCACATGGGCGAAATTCAGTTTCGCGGGCCGGGCTCGCTGGCTGCCGTGCAGCACATTACGATGAACGATGCCACAAAGCTAAAGGACGGGCAGGCGCACTACTCCGCGTTGCTAACTCCGCAGGGCACCTTCGTTGACGACATCCTGGTGCATCGGCTGGGCGAGAACGACTACATGCTGGTGGTGAATGCCGGAACCAAGGACAAGGATTACGCATGGCTCCGGCAGCAGGTGGGCAGGTTTCCGTCGATCCACTTGAGCGACTACTCCAGCTACTACTCGCAGCTGGCGCTGCAGGGCCCGCGCGCGCTTGAGACGCTGCAGAAACTGACGAAGGTGGACCTGGCCTCGATCAAGAATTACTGGTTCACATGGGGGACGGTGGCGGGAGTTCCAAACGTGATGATTGCACGCACGGGCTATAGCGGTGAGGACGGATTCGAGGTCTACGTCCCCGCGGACGAAAGCATCACCGTGAAGACGTGGGAGGCGCTGCTGGAAGCGGGCGCGGAGTTTGGAATTCGGCCCTGCGGACTGGGAGCGCGAAACACGCTGCGCTTGGAAGCAGGCATGAGTCTTTACGGGCACGAGATCTCAGAGGAGATCAACGTGTTTGAAGCCGGGCTGGAACGCTGGCTGAAGCTCGATAAGGGCGACTTCATTGGCCGCGATGCGCTGCTGGCAGTGCAGGCGGCGGGCGGACCGAAGCGCAGAATCGTCGGCCTTGAAATGGTGGAGCGTGGCATTGGGCGCGATGGGTATCCGGTGCTTTCGCTTGCTGGCGACGCGATCGGCGCCGTAACTTCAGGCTCCCCGGCGCCATTTCTGAAAACGAATATTGCATTGGCGCTGGTGCCGACCAGCGTTGCCGCGAGCGCCGAAGACGTACTGGTGGATGTGCGCGGAAACCGGGTGCGGGCAAAGCAGGTGCCGGTGCCGTTCTACAGGCGGACCAGGAAATAGCTTGCCGGTAAAAAATGACAGCAGACCTTCCATCCACGGTTCAAGCTGAGATCAGCGGTTCAGTTCTTGTGCTGATCCAGTTTGACGTGTGCGAAGAGCTGCGGCTGGATCAGTTGCAGCAATCAGTGAACGCGCGCACGCTGCAGCAACCCAAGACTAAACACTCCGTGCCGGCGTACGTGCGCTATCACCGGCCTCCTGTAGTTGGGCCGCTGGAACCGCTGCAACTGGCGGGCGGCGAGCGGCTGGAAGGCGAGATCAAGTATTACGACTACGGCGTGGTGAGCGTCGTTTACCACTTGAGCTTCAAGGGCGACTGGCAGAGCCTGGTTCAACTTGCAAGTCAATGGATATGGGACGTCGACTTTGCCTCGCAGGTTGAGCCGATTGTGCGGCAGCGGCTGGAGAGCGTGTCGTCTGCGCTGGTGAAGCCGTATGCTCGCTGGCTGAGCGAGGACTACTTCATCTTCCACGTGCGCGAAGAAGGCGGCGCAGGAACGGCCGCCGAGTTGACGCGTGAGCGCGGGCGCGACATTGCGCAGATTGTGCGTGGCGACAAGCAACGCCTGTCAGAGGGCGAAACTGCGGAAGTGCTGCAGTCGAGGATTTCGTATTACGAGAACGATCTGACGGTGATTGGATGGAATGCGGCGTTTCTCTATGACTCGAACGCGGGCGCGCAGACTGCGATTCAGTTGCTGGAGTACGCGAACTCGCAGCTGCTGGAGTTTCGCCACTACGACGAGCTGCTGACCGGCATTCTGGACAGTGTTTATCAAATGGTCGAGAAGAAGAGAGGCGTGCTATCGCGCTGGCGCATGTCGCGCACGGCAACGCGGCTGCACGCGGTGCTGCTGGAAATCGGCGAGCTGACGGAGCGCGCGGACAATTCAATCAAATTTTTGAGCGACATGTTTGCGGCGCGGCTTTACCGGCTGGCGGCGGCACGAGTGGGCGTGCCGGATTACAAGGACCTGGTGGCAAAGAAGATGAAAACAGCCGAGGACTTGTATCACGACATGGTGGACCAGTTTAACCAGGCGCGCGGCTTCTTTCTGGAAGCCGTGGTGGTGCTGATTCTGCTGATTGAGCTTTACTTCTTTTTCCGCGGACAGGCTGTCTAGCGGTGCTGATGGTGCGTAGGAGACCCAAGCTCATTGGTCGCCAAAGAGACCTCAGTTCGGGCGGTCACGGCGCGGACAGTCAAACCAGGTAACCGCGGTTCGATAGGGCATCACTGGCACTCCGCTGGCGTACCTGGCTTTGAATGTGAAAGCGGGATCAGGCGCTGCCCTGTATTCGCCGAGCGTTTGGCACCGGTGATGCAAGTGCTGTTCTACGGCGTTTGTCCATTGAATTGAGTCCATCCTAGAGGAGCCGTTAACAAGAACCACTTTGCCTTTGAGGTCCTTAAGCCATGTCTCCCGCCCGTCGGGCTCCAGGACTTTATACCCATGCGACCTGTACAGCGCTTCACCGAGATCCGGTCCAGTAGCGTCTTGCGTTTCGGATGCGAGTCCAAGGTGATAGTCCAGATAAAAAAAGAAGGGATAACTCTCGCTGATAACCGTAGCGCCGCCACGTGCATCGTTCGCGACGACCTGCGCAACTTGATTCCACGGTTCGTACAGATTGGTGGTGGCGTAGTGGTTTCCCGAGAAGATACCAATCCACCCTGCGAAAACCAGGGTACCGACGGAGGCTAGAGTCAGCTTGGAAAACCGGGCGCGAAATGTAGCCAAACCGACAGCCAGAAACAGCCAGGGCAGCAGAAACAACATCCTCTTCACAATCAAGTGCCCGCAGAACTCCAAAAGCGCGAGCGACAGAACATAGTAGACGAGCCACCTGCGTCCGGGACTGAACCAAACCGACACCAGCAGCGCAATCATCGCTGCAGCGACTGGGATGCTGAGCGGCAGATACCACGGCGCGACAGCAACTGAACCGAAGACGGAGAACACGGGATAGCCGATTTCCGCAACCATCCGTTTGGCTGCGAATCCGCCGCTCATGTCTGATGCGGTCAGGCTTAGATCGCCGAGCAAGGCTCTAAGAAGCGGCAGGAAACTCAAGGCGATGGCAGCAGAGGAGAAAAGGAGCGACTTGAGTTCGTTCCTCGCGACATGACGATGATAGATCAGGAGATCGGCCAGAAGCAGGAACAGGATTACCACGCCAAAGTAGTTGGTCCATACCAGCAGAATGGCTGTTGCTGAAAAGATGCCCCAGCGCAAGTAGCCGCGTTTCTCCAGAAGTTCCAGGTACAGCCATGTTTGAGCCGCAATCAGGAAGAAGGTGCAGGTGTACCATCCGGTGATGCGCGCGTATTGAAAGCAAAAGGGCCACACACATCCGAGCACGACGGTAGTCCAGTATGCCTTGGCCCCACCGAGTTTCTTTGCGGCCAAGGCAATGAGCAACAGGCCCAGGATGTAGAAGATGTTTGCGAAAATGCGCAGTGCGAAGAAGGAGTGATCGGTCGCCAGTAACCACAAATGAAGCAGTATGTCCGAAAGCGGAGGATGCTCGTGCTGAAAGCCTCCGGTGAGGAACAACCGCAGCGTCGGCACAATGGGATGACCAGCAACTGAGACGATTGTGCCTTCGTCGTCAAGTATGGTGAAAATGCCATTCGTGCTGACCATCGCGGCCCCGTATACGGCGAAAATCGAAATGGTGAGCAGTCTTGAGCGGAGTGGCATTCTCTCTGATACCTTCGCCGGGATTCATCGGGGGTTCCGGTATGCGATAGCCGGCATCGTTGACTGCAGTCTTCACACCTGCATGACTTCGGCTTCTTTTCTGCGGCTCAGTTCTTCCATGCGGCGAATTTCTTCGTCGGTCATCTTCTGCACTTCTTCCAGAGCGCGCTTCTCTTCGTCCTCGCTGATCTTCTTGTCCTTGGCGAGTTTTTTCAGGGCGTCATTGCCGTCGCGGCGAACATTGCGGACGGCGGTGCGATGCTCTTCAAGAACCTTGCTGATGTGCTTGCAGACCTCGCGACGGCGCTCCTCTGTCATGGGCGGAACGGGAATGCGCAGGACCTTGCCATCGGAGATGGGATTGAAGCCGAGATCGGAAGCTTGAATGGACTTCTCGATTTCCTTGAGAATGGTGGGATCGTAGGGCGAAATGAGGATGAGTTGCGGCTCGGGCGCGGAGAGCTGCGCAAGCTGGCTGACGGGCGTGTGCGTGCCGTAGTAGTCAACCTTGATTTGATCGAGCATATGTACGCTGGCGCGGCCGGTACGCGTTGAGGCCAGGCTGGACTGAAATGTGGCCACAGCCTGGTCCATACGCCGCTTCAGGTCGGCGTTGAGGTCTTTAAGTGCCGGTACTCCGGCCATGAATGATAATGCCATCAGTTATTTCCTCCGTGCGGCCAAACTGCCAACGGTAATTCTACAACCCGCAACCGGCATAGACAGTGGTGTTAAGAAACAACCAGGCCGGTTGACTCTGCCTGCTGATGTGCGTGGTAGCTGGAGCGCACCAGCGGCCCCGATTCGACGTGGCGGAAGCCCATTGCGAGCGCTTCGCGCTTGAGGTTGGCGAACTCGCGCGGCGTGTAGAGGCGAGCCATCGGCAGGTGATCGCGCGAAGGGCGCAGGTACTGGCCGATGGTGAGGATGTCGCAACCGACTCCGGCAAGATCGCGAAAGACCTCGAGCAATTCGCTGGTCTCTTCGCCCAGTCCGACCATGACGCCGGACTTGGTGATGCCGCCGGGGTGCAGCTCCTTGGCATAGCGAAGCAGTTCAAGCGTGCGCTCGTACCGCGCACCGGAGCGGACGACGCGATAGAGACGCGGCACACTCTCGGTGTTGTGGTTAAGCACCTGAGGACGCGCTTCAACAACAATTTCAATGGCTTCGCGGTTGCCCTGAAAATCGGGGATCAGCACTTCAACGCGGCAACCGGAAGCCTGGCGGCGAATTTCATCGATGACCATGGCGAAGATACGCGCTCCGCCCACGAGATCGTCGTCGCGATTGACGCTGGTGATGACAGCGTGCTCCAGACCAAGCGCAGCAACCGCCTCAGCAACGCGGCGGGGCTCGTCGAAATCAATCGGCTCAGGACGGCCTTTGGGCACAGCGCAAAAACCGCAGCGGCGCGTGCACAGGTTGCCGAGCATCATGAAGGTGGCGGTCTTATGGTGCCAGCACTCGCCGATGTTGGGGCACTGGGCACTCTCACAAACCGTGTGCAGACCAAGAGAGCGCGCCAGCCGCTTGAGGTCGTGGTAGTTTTCACCCACGGGGGCGCGCGCTTTCAACCACTCGGGCTTGGGTGCCGGAGCCCTGCGGGCCGGCTGAATCTGCACTAGTTCCATCACGCTTCCATTGTAGCGGCAGGGTTACGGCTGGGCATTCTCGGTTGGGATGGGCGCGGCGCCGGTTCTGAGCAGTCCAAACCTTTCACCGAAATACCGCATCTGTGCAAATAGGGCACGTCTGCTCCCCGTCGATGGTCCAGTTTCCCGAACTGTGGGTTATGCAACCAAGGTAAAAGAAAGTAAAGGAGTTCACCATGAAATCCGAACGTCCGTTGATCGGGTCTGCGTTGTTTCTGGCAACCGGTTTGAGCCTGATTTTCGGCTATTGCAACGGCGCCAGCAGTTTGAGCGCCACGTATCCGGTGGCGGCATCGGTACTTCACCTCGATATCACCACGACGGGGCCCGCAGCTCTGGGCGGAATCACGCTGACAGCGATTGGGATCTTGCTGCTCGTCTGGGCGCTGCTGGCGGCCATTGTGGGACAGATCAGCCTGATTTTCCGTCGCACCAGAGAGGACGACCGCATTCTGACTTCAGAGCGGATCTTTGAATAGATCTCTGGAGTAGCTCGTTGAGAAGTTTGCGGGCCGGCTATCTCAGCTTGCTGCGCACTTCCGTCCTGACGAGATAAAGAAAGAACACCAGGTTCAAGAGACCTTGCACCAGGAAAGGATATTGGTGTTCGGTCGTGAACTTCCACGTAAAGAGCGTTATCAGCAGTACAACCGCACTAAGCGTGAGCGCCCACGCCCATCGCAACAGCCGCAGCAACCCAAGCGCTGCGGTGATGAAGAATGCGGAGAAGAGCAGATAAACCGGGCGAAACTGACCGTTCGCAACTCCTAAAATGCTGACTCCGGCCAGCACCAGCATGTAAAGCGCGATGCCGGCCAAGCCGGGCAGCGGCAGCAGTTCCCGAGCCTGAGGCTGCGAAGAAATAGTTTCCGGCGGGGAAGCTTGGGTGGATTCACCCGGACTCGCCGAGCCGCTTCTGGTTTCGTCGGTCATAAGGTTTTCAAATACGCCAGCAAATCCTGTAGCTGATCGTCCGTGAGCGACGTTGCCGGCATCATGCCGCGGCCGCGCAGAATGACCGCGGTGAGCCGCTCATCGGTGGGCGGTGCGCCGGAAGGCATGGCGCTCACCTTGGTAATGGCCTGCAGTCCCGGACCGTTCAACGGATGCGTGTCGTTAGGGCGATGGCAGCGAGCGCAATGGGCCTGGTAAACGGCTGCGCCGCGCGCTTCCTGCGGTGTCCACTCTGACGAAGGCTTTGATGGTGGCAGCGAACGACAACCGGCGAGGCCGATCGCGCCGCCGGCGGCGCAGAGAATCAATGCGAGTAAAACAGGATGACGATGCGCGTGCATTTGCCTCTGATGATACAGCTTTGGAGAAGGAGAAGTGCGTCAGTCGGCCGCTGCTATCGCCTCAACAATGCGGTCCACTGCTTGCGCTTCAGCGTCGCTGCCGGGCCGGCGGCCATTCACGAGGATTGAAAACGCGACTGTATGACCGCTGCTCGCCGTCAGATAGCCGGTGAGTGCGTTGACCTCGTTGAACGTTCCCGTCTTGGCCCACATCTTTCCCTTGAGCGGCGAGTTTTTGAAACGATTCTGCAAGGTGCCGTCTACGCCCGCGATGGGCAGTGAAGAGCGCCAGTCGGAACCCCACGGTTGCGCAGCGGCGTAAGTGAGCAGGCGCGTGAATGCCCGCGGAGTCACGCGATCATCGGGGCTGAGTCCGGACCCGTCGTAGAGGAAGAAGTCCTTATCATCGACACCGGCGTTGACCATGAACTGGCGCACCACGCGCGAACCCTGTTCGAAGCTGCCGTCGGCGCCGAAGATCTTGCCGAGAAGGCGCAGCAAAAGTTCAGCGTGCAGATTCTGGCTGATCTTGTTGGTCACGACGATGTCCTGGCCCACAGGAGGAGAGAAGCGCATGCCGAGCACCTTCTGGTCGCCTGCGGGAGCCGTGATGCGCGAGATGTCGGAGCGCTTGAGTTGCAGCGGCTGCGCGCGTTCTCCAGCAAAATCGCCGGTGCCGTTGGGGAATTTGTGGCGGGCCACGGCGGACCCGGAAACGAGAATGCCGCGCTTGCGCAGCGATTCTCTGAACACCGTGGCGAAATAGACTGCCGGATCTTCGATTGCCATGTTCACGCGCAGCCCTTCGGGCGCAACCGTCCCCCAGGTGCGGACCATGAGAGCGCCGGGCAGACGCTCGATGCCCGGATGAGGCGTTTCACCGGTAGCTGCGGGCGTCATGTTGTTGTCGACGGTGTAGTAGTCAATGGGCGGTAGCCATTCGGCGACAGTGGCGCCGGGCGCCGATGCGTCGGCGTGGATGTAGAGCCGGGCCGCGTTGTCGTTGAACGTGAGCGCGGAAACGGGCGCACCGTAATCCCACTGCAGATCGCCCCATGCCCAGTTCTGGCCGTATGGCTCATTCAGGAAGAAGCTGTCGTCGCCAATAATGTCGCCGTCAACGGAGCGGACACCATCCTGCTCCACCTGCTGCGCAAGCAGATCGAGCGGCAACATTGGATCCACCGGTTTCGGTACCGCGGGTGGGCCGTTGTCAGCGGTGTTTGTGATGGGTGGCGGAGCGGGAGCAGTGCCCGGGGGTACGGGCGGCTTATAGGGATAAGGACGAATGCTAAGGGTGGGATCGCCTACGCCAAGCAAAACCAGGTTGCCGTGCAGAACTCCAGCGGCGTCGATTTCGCCCGCGGCAGCAACGCTGGTGGTCCATGAAAGCGTTTCGACCGGTAGAAGATCGTAGGCTGCGGCAGTGGTGACGAGCTTGACATTCGAAGCCGGCACAAAGAGCCGTGCATCATTGTGCCCGTAGAGCGGTTTTCCATCGACCGTGGTGACACTGATGCCGATTTGTGCGCCGCTCAAAGCAGGTTCGGCCAGGATTGCATCGATTCGTTGGCTAAGCAAGCCGCTTTCGCCGAGCGGGCCCTTAATTGGAGCAGCGTGCAGGGCTGATTTCGTTTCCAGCCGACTGGCTGTCGAGGCCCTGCGCGCCTGCGCCTGCAATCCAGCAGAAGAAGATAGAAATCCCACTACGAGAACGAGCAAGACCCGCCGCGAATTTTCCATGCCCGGAGTTTACGGCAAAACCCGGGTTCATGTGTCCACTTTAGTTTCGATGGGTGTCGCCGCTTCCCGATAGTCGCGTCGACATAGGCAACACGCTTTCAGGATGCACCAACCCTGCTTTTGCGATTGCAGGACAAATCCAATCTGCGGGTGCCATAAATGCACCGACTAACATCAGAGAGTGAGTATGGAAGGCAGAAGAATTACAAAATGGCGGTTGCGCACCCGGACGTTAACGCTGGGGCAGCGGACGCGAGTGATGGGCGTGGTGAATATTACGCCCGACTCGTTCAGCGATGGCGGTTTGTATTTTGCGCCGGAAGCCGCTGTGGAACACGCGCTCGAGTTACTGGATGAAGGCGCGGATCTGCTGGATCTGGGCGCCGAAAGCACCCGCCCCGGCTCGCACGTGGGCGGCGATGCTGCCACGGTGAGTGCCGGTGAGGAACAGGCCCGTCTTCTGCCGGTAATTGAAGGCATTTTGAAGGCGCGTCCGGACGCGATCATTTCAGTGGACACATACAAAGCAGCGACCGCACGGGCCGTTTTGCAGGCAGGCGCCGAGATTGTGAACGATGTGAGCGGGCTGGCCTGGGATGCCGGGATGGCTGCCGTTTGTTCCGCGGCCGGTGCCGCCGTGGTGCTGATGCATACGCGGGGCACGCCCGAGGAGTGGAAGACCCAGCCGCAGCTTGCCCCGGATGCCTTGCTGGAGATGGTGCGCTTGGGACTTGCGAACAGCCTTGGGGTGGCCAGTACGGCCGGCATGGCGGCGGAAGCCGTGGTGCTGGACCCCGGATATGGCTTTGGGAAGCGATTTGGAGAGAACTACACATTACTTGCGAGGCAGGGCGAATTGCTGGCGCTGGGGCGTCCGCTGATGGCAGGCTTGAGCCGCAAGTCGTTCCTGGGGCACAAGTTGGTGAAACGCCACGGAGATGGTGACGGCATCCAGGTGCCGAAGGAAGCGCGGGAAAACGCCAGTTTGGCCGCCATGACGGTAGCTATCTTGAATGGCGCTTCGATTGTCCGCGTACACGCGGTGCGCGCGGCGGTAGTTGGGGCACAGGTGGCGGATTCCATTCTGACTTCAATTCCAGCTTCGCTTGGGGGCGTGACCGGGGTTCAGGGCTGAAGTAAAGCCATTAAGCAGGGAATGCAAATTGGTATGACCAATCTTGGAGATTTCATTTAGGATTGAGGTAGAGCCGATGGACGAGCGCGCGGCCGATAGCGGTCACAGATGAAAACGCAATTCTCTTTTGGAAAAGACGGCCTCGAGGTTTCGGTCCCGGACCAGTACGCGTGCCAGGTGGTTTCGAGTCACAGCGCGTGTGCGCTGGACGATGTGGACGCGGCGGTGGCTGCGGCGCTCGATCACCCGATTGGCTGCGCGCCGCTGGTGGAGCTGGCCGCGGGCAAACGCACGGCCGCAATATCGGTTTGCGACATTACGCGTCCCGCGCCGAATTCCGTTACGCTGCCACCGCTGCTTGATCGTTTGCACCGGGCCGGAATTCCCGTTGAAGGCATCACGATCCTGATCGCTACGGGATTGCATCGTGGAGCAACGAAAGAAGAGATTGAGATCATTCTCGGGCCGGAGATTGCCGGCAGGTATCGCATCGAGAGCCACGATGCGCGCGATTTTGCGGCACACCGCGCGCTGGGATCAACGAAGCGCGGAACGCCGGTGTACATCGACGAGCGCTTTATGGCAGCCGATATGCACATCACGCTTGGTTTTGTTGAGCAACACCTGATGCTGGGCTTTAGCGGCGGGCGCAAGCTGGTAGCTCCGGGACAGGCTGCGCAGGAAACGATCAAGGTGATCCACTCGCCCCGCTTTATGCGCGAGCCGATGGCGACAGAAGGTTCGATCGAAGACAATCCGCTGCATGCCGAGCTGCTTGAAATTGCCGCCATGGCCCGACACGACTTCATGCTGGACGTGACGCTCACGCAGGATCGCGAGATCTCCGGTGTTTTTGCGGGTGAGCCGGTGAGAGCGCATGCGAAGGCAGTTGCATTCCTTGAGAGGACGTCGCTTGAGACGCTCTCAGAACCTGCGGACGTAGTGATTACGAGCTCGGCGGGTTACCCGCTGGACCTGACGTTCTACCAGACAGTGAAAGGCATTACGGCTGCGGAGCACATTGTGAAGCCGGGCGGAAGGATTCTGCTGCTGGGTGAGTGCGCAGAAGGAATCGGCGGCGCTGAGTTCGCCGAGCAACTGCGCAGACTAAGGGGATTTCAGAATTTTCTGGATGCGATTCGCGAAGAGCCGGTTGAAGTGGACCAATGGCAACTCGAAAAGCTGGCGCTGGTCGGCGTGAAGCATGAGTTGTTCTTCTACACGCCGGGTGTGACGAAGGATCAGCTTGGCTGCCTCGGGCCGCGGCTATTTACCGATATCAATCGGGCAGTGGCGGCGGTGCTGGATGGCGTTCCTGCACGGGCGCGCGTGGTTCTGGTTCCCGATGGCCCGTACGCTTATGCACGGGCTGTTCCTGCATACGTTTAGAGCATGTTCGATTCAAGTAAAAATAAAGCTCGGGGTGCCCCATGCCACTTTCGACCGTAAATGGTTAAGCCGAAATACTCTAGAACTACTCCTCATGGGCTTCTGAAGCCCGCTAATTTGATGAGACAAGATGTACTGGTTGAAAGCCACGGCCAGTTACACTGCGATCATCATTTGATCGGGGCTGCAGAGCTGTCTATAGCAATTCCTGGGAGGAGCGGAAGAGGGCGTTCAGGGCGGTCCAGACCCAGCGAATGAGCAGCAGGGCCAGCAGCACAAGGATGGCGGCGATGGTGGCGGCCATGAACGGATGCACGGTGGCGAACCAGGTAAGGCTGACGGCGAGCACATCTTCACCGAGACTGAGAGACATGTTTGAGAACGGCTCGGGCGACGGGGTGACGACGGAGCGAACAGCCGTTTTGCCGCCGTGGGCGATGAAAGCGATAAGTCCGCCAGCGAGTGTCGCAGCAAGCTGCTGGCCAGGTGAAAGCGCGGACGTGGCCTGCCAGGCTAGCAACGCGGCGACAGGTACGCGAACAAACGTGTGGAGCGCGTTCCAGATGAGATCGAAAGCGGGCACCTTGTCTGCAAAGAACTCCACTGCGAAGAGCGTGCCGGCGGCGGCGATGATCCACCAGTTGGAGAGCAGATGGAGCTGCGGCGGAAGCGCAAGCACATTTACGCGCGCAAGCAGGCCCAGGGTGGCAACCGTGGCATACACGTTGAGCCCGGCGGCAAAACTGACGGCCACCAGAAGCGCAATGAGCTCATTGCCTGCGAGGGACATGCGGTAAGTATATGCAAGACAGTGAACAGGGGACAGTGAACAGGGGTCAGGGATCAGAGCTCAGCTTCTAGCTTTCAGCTTTCAGCTATTAGCTTCCGATTGCCGTTGTTGATGGTGTCGACTATAACGGATTGGACTTCTCTTGCAGGCTGAGGCCTGTCACTGTCAATCTCATTGGCTAGCCTCCTGATCCCTGCCCCCCTGATCCCTGATCCCTGCCTTCAGTTGCCGGTAGGGATGATACCTGCGTTCTCGACCATGAGGATGATGGTGCGCTGCGGGGCTCGAGTGCGATGAACCGTGGCGCGCGGAACTACCAAGCCCTGCCCCGGGGCTAGCTCTATGGTGCGGTTTTCAAGGTCAACGAGGAGACGGCCCTCGACAACATAGAAGAACTCATCGTCTTGGTCGTGCTTGTGCCAGTGGTATTCGCCTTCGATGATGCCGAGGCGAACCACGGAATCGTTGACCCCGCAAAGTGTCTGATTAAACCACTTGTGATCGCACGCGGAAGCCAGAGCGTTGACGTCAATAACTTCGAGCGGGCCGTGGAGGACATTGAGGCGAGTCTCGTAGGGATAAGCGGCGGGCTGGACGACTTCCTGCGATTGCGATCGGGATGAGATCGCCGGATCGTCAGGGCTGGAGCCTTCAACATCGGTAAAGCGGTTCGGGGGAGCGTGCTTGGTCATTGGGAGACCTCCATGAGGGGAGGATAGCGCCGGCGCGAAAAAGGATGCCAGCGCTGCTAAATACGCACTAGTTCTGTTTGGATTTTGCCGGTGACCCAGGCTTTACCGGGTGCGGTCATCATGTCGATTTCGCTGCGGACGCCGAACTCGGGAAGGTAAATGCCGGGTTCGACGGAGAAGCAGGTGTTGGGCAGCAGCTGGCGCTCGTCGTGAGTTTCTAGGTTGTCTAGATGCGCACCTGGACCGTGGATTTCTTCAGCGATGTTGTGGCCGGTCCGGTGCGTAAAATAGTCGCCGAATCCGGCGTTGGAGATGACGGCGCGGGCGGCATCGTCGGCTTCGAAGCCGCGAATGGGCTGGTTTTGCGCGAACGCCTGTTGGACGGCGGTGATGGCTGCATCGCGGGCGTTGCGCACGGTTTCAAACACGAGCTGCTCGCGCTCTGAAGGCTCGCGGCCGACAACGCCGGTCCAGGTGATGTCGTAATACACGCTGCCGGGTTTTTCGAGACGGCCCCAGATGTCGATCAGAACAAAGTCAGCGTCGTTGATGCGCGCGGTGTTGCCGGCGGTGGGCTCGTAGTGCGAGTCGGAGCAGTTCGCATTGACGCTCACGTTGGGGCCGTGTTCCCAGATGAGGCCTTCACGGCGCATCGCATTCGAAAGCCACTGCACGTGATCGTATTCCGTGTACGGAACGGGGCTGCCGAAGGAGGGACGCAAGCGTCGCGCGATCTCCTGCCATCCCTCGGCAAGAATGTTGTCGATGGCGCGCTGGGCTGCGGCATGCGAGTCCATCTGCTCGGCGGTGAGCACTGCTTCAAACTGGCTGACAAGATCGGCGGAACTGACGATGTGTTTGCCAAGACTGCGAACGAACTCAACGGTGCCCGCATCGACCATGGAGATGTACATGATGTCGTTGTTGGGCGAGTACTGCATGGCGATGGTGCTGAAGCCGGAGAGCATGGCGTCGATGCGCACGGCGAGCTCCTGCCAGCCGGAGTAGACGACTCGGCTGCCGGGCAGCGAATCGAGGCGGCCCTGTTCAATGCGGTGCACAAGTTTGCGCGGATCGCCTTCGGCGGGAATGAAGTAATACCAGCGGCGGGTAATGTGCGCATTTGGATCGAGGCCCAGAATATGCGCGGCAATGGGATCGCGGTGATGGTGATCGTAAAAGAGCCAGCCGTCAATGTGGGACTCGCGAAGAGCGGCCTGGATGGCATCGAGGTTCATGGAGAAATTGTAGTCCGCGTGGCGGCCATTACTGTTCTTGGCGGTCTCAAATCGGGAGCGGTGGGAATTTCGCAATGAGGATATCGCTGTGAAAATCTTCTGCAAAAGGGGACTTACCGAGTAGGATGTCAGTCGAACTCGTTAGGCGGTTTAGAAATCTTATGATCGGAGCGAATCATGCGAAACATGAAAGTATGGGCTCTCTTGTCGATCGGTTTGGCTGGCCTCGGACCTTTTGCCTGGGGACAGCTCAACCAAAACTGCAATTGCCCTGAACGGCGAATCATCTCGGCATCAGGCACCGCTCAGGTGACTACCGATGCCGATCTTGCGGTTGTACGTGTTGGCTACAAACTCTATGGACCGGATGCCAAGACCAGTTACGATCGCGCGACTGACGTTTCTAACGCAATCATGATGGCATTAACTGCTTCAGGAATTCCGAAGACATCGATCGAGAGTACAAGCCAGGCTCTGCAACATACGCAGGTTTATGACTTACAGCAATTCCCGATGGGGAGCGAGGACCGCGAACGCCGGCAATTCACGGTTTCACAGAGCTGGATCATACGCGTAAAGCCCGACCAGGCCGGCGGAACCCTGAGCGCGGCGGTTACCGCAGGTGCAAACGAGGGTGGGTGGATTCAGTGGATTGTTGAAGATCCTTCCACGTTTCAGGCGCGCGCCTCGTCCGAAGCCGTGGCCAACGCGCGCAAAGTCGCCGAACAGATTGCAGCAAAATCAGGTGTGCAGCTTGGCAGGTTGATGAACGTCATGCAGAACCCGGGCCCAAGCATGTATTCCGGTCCGGTAGGCAACATGGGGATGGGAGGGACATTCGGGATGGGCGACGCTGTAATGATGGTCGGGGGCATGCAGGTACAAAATCAGCCACTGGCCATCAACTCGCGCCGTGTCGAATTCAGGGCCACAGTTAGCGCCGTCTTTGAAATCGTGGAAGCGAATTCAACGGCAAAATAGCGATCATCAGGGGTGGAGATTCTTGGGTGCACCGGACGCGTGCAACTCCTGCACGATAAAGCTGCGCAAGGAGTGGCGCCGGCGGACATTTGCGGTGGACGAGAAGAAGATGACCGCTGGAATTCAGAGCATCGCCAGGGCTTCAGCCTGGGTGGGAAAGAGGCCGGCGTACTTGGTGATGCCTACCATGGTGAAGACCTTCATAAAGTGCGCCGAGAGGCCGAAGGCGCTGACCTTCTGGCCGGAGTTTGCCGCCTCAATGAGCAACTGAATAACGAGCGCGATACCGCTGGAATTGATGTAGTCCACCTTGGTGAAGTCGAGGACGACGCGCTTGACGTCGTTCTTGGGCAGGGCCTGATAGGCGCCCAGAACAGCTTCCTTCGAGGTGCTGGCGATGTCACCTTCGAAGCGGAGGACGGTGACCGGATTTCCGGCTGGGGAAGTCAGTTGTTCCGCGCGCGATTTGGTTTCGCTTTGCACGATGATGTTCTCCGTTTTCTTTCAAGGTTAGGGTCTGCGGCAGGGCCTAAAGAGGTTGCGGAAAAACTCAAATGTGAGTTGGAATCCCGAAATTGCATTCCCTCAGGGGCTAAAGCCCAGTTGATTCGCAGACACTTGCGGCACGATTAAAGTCGTGCCCTGTTACAAAGCCCAACATCCCTATTTCTTTTGTCCGGCTGCCCGGGTACAGAGCGCCGGAACATCGATTTTTCGTGCGGTTAGAGTCGTACATTAACGCAGTTAAAACTGGTACAACTAATCTTTGTCGAGCCGGATGACCAGGCGGACATAACTGCTTTTGCCGTCGGTCCCGGCTACCCACTCTGCTTCGTCGACAAGGGCCTGGATGAGAAACATGCCCATGCCACGGGGATCTTCCTGACCATGCATTTTGCGATCGATGTCGGGCTTGGGGGGCTGGGACTTCATTCCTTTGCCATCGTCGATGACTTTGACTTCAAGGACGTCGTCACCCGCTGAAAGGATGACGCCCACAGAGAGTTTTTCGTTGAGGCGGTTGCCGTGCTCGATGGCGTTAATGCAGGCTTCGGCTACGGCTGTTTTCAAATCCTCAATTCGATCGGGGCGCAAACCGACGAGCTTGGCGACGGCGGCGGCGGTGCTCATCGCGACCTTCTCATAGCCGAGTCGCGAGGGAAGCCGCACCTCAACCGTCGTGGGTTTCTGCTCGCTCATTCCGACGAATCCGAACCGGTAACCCGGCAAAGCGCAAGTGCGGTCATATCGTCCGACTGCGGACCGCCATCAGAAAACGCCTGAATTGCGCTCCATAGTGAGTCGAGAATATCATCGGCCTTCGTTACGGAACACGTAAAAAATTCATTCAGAAGGCGTTCCGGCCCATACTCCTCATCCCCTTTGAAGACTTCAGTCAGTCCGTCGGTGTAGAAGAGCAGTCGCGCGCCGGGCACGAAGGCGTGCTTCTCTGACTTGTACTGCATGCCCGGCAGCAGTCCGAGCGGTGTGCCGACAGCTTTGAACTGGTGCGGCCCCGCGCCCGGCTCGACAAGAAAGCCGGGATTGTGCCCGGCATTGACGACCTCGATTTCGCCGGCGACGGGGTCAAGGCGAAGCAGGATGGCGGTAACGTAGCGTCGGCGCGCTTCTTCTCCCTCGCCCCAGTGATGTTGGTTCATGCGCGTGGCCAGCTCGTCGAGAGGCATTCCGGCAACCGCCATGCCGCGCAGGGAGGACCGAAAACTGACCGACCAGATAGCGGAGGCCAGGCCTTTACCGGCTACATCCGCTACCACGATGAGCAGCTTGCCATCGGGCTGCTCGACCACGTCAAGATAGTCGCCGCCGACTTCGTAACATGTGTCGGAACGGAACGCCAGCGAGTAACCGGCAATCTCAGGCAGGCGATTCGGTAAAAGCGAGCGCTGAATGGAGCGTGCTGCGTCGAGATCCTGCTGAACGCGGGCGAACTCGACATTGCGCTTGTGATTGCGGGCTGTTTCAAGAGCGACGGCTGCCTGTAGGGCGAGACCTTCGATGAAGTCGGATTCGTAGAGGGTAAGCTCACGGCCGTCTGGCTTTGCCACCACGAGCTCGGCCATGGAATTGCCGGCGCGATCAGGCAGCGGCCAGCTCAGCAGAGTGTCGGCAGATGCACCGCTGGCAGTCGGGTCGTCGCCGTAGACCAGGCCAGCGTGCGGGAAGGCCGCGCCCGCCATTTCCAGCTCACGCACCACGATGCGCAGCACTTGCTCGAGCACTTCATTTTCGTGAATGGTGGAGTGGACCTGACGTGAAGCTTCAAGCAGAGCCTGCAAGCGGGCTACCTGCTGCTGCAGGTCAATAGTTTCCCCACTGCCTGGAAGATGCACCCCGGCCGCCATCGATGGACTCCTCCGTGGAATTTCAATGTAGCACGGTCAACGCCGGCTTGACGCGGCGATAGCGGAATCCGAGCAGATGTACCCATAAGCACGGCTCTCAAGTGGCCTTTTCATCAAGAAAAAGCCACCTCTGCACGTATTCAAAACGGGCACGGTTGCTCGGGTTCCGCTCTAATAAGGCGAGCGTACTCCGATGAAGTTAACGTCTATTCACTTGCATTGTGCCGGAAATGCTCCAATATTCGCTGCTGCCGGCTGCCCATGGATCTTTCGGTAGTTTCTTGTCAATTAACGCATGAGCGGTGACGGCACGATATCCTTAATAATGAAGAAACATCCTCCTTCGGGATGTAGCGGCTCCTCCCCTCTGCCGTTTTGGTGGTTGACCGCCGGGCTTCTTCAATCAAGCTCAAAGGATGCGTGGGCGGATCACAGCCGGATGAGATGCCAGTTGCGTGGTCAAAAAGGGGCAGGGAGGGGTTAGGGCATTGCATCAGACCTTATTGATGTGACATCGGCGAGTGGGCATTCGCAGTGCACCGCTCCTTTACTCGGGGCTTGTTCCCCACGAGGTTTTGTCCGAATTGAATTATTGGCAAGGGATCGCCGGTCTCTGGCCACGCTTTCTGGCGTGGGTCATTCGTCGTTTGCCCAATGAACAACAGCGCCTGCTGGCGTTCACGATTCTTGCCGGCGGCCTGTGCGGCTTGTCGGCAGTGGCTTTTCACCTCAGCATCGGGTGGCTGGAGAAACTGCTCATCAATCGAGCCAACGCTGCGCCGGGATATAGCTGGATCTTCTGGACTATTCTCACGCCGGGCATTGGCGGACTTATTGTGGGTCTCGGCCTCACGTACTGGGCTCCGGCTGCGGCAGGTAGCGGCATTCCACAGGTCAAAGTCGCATTCGCGTTGCGCTCAGGCCTGGTGACGGTGAGAGAAACCATCGGCAAGTTCGTTCTTTGCGCTTTTCAGATCGGCGCGGGCGCTTCGCTGGGGCTGGAAGGACCAACTGTTCAGATTTGCGCGGGCGTCAGCAGCATGCTGGCACGAGCCGCGCGCCTGAATCCTCAATTCCATCGGCGCATGGCTTCTGTGGGCATGGCGGCAGGGATAGCAGCGGCATTCAACGCGCCTATTGCCGCCATCACGTTCACGCTGGAAGAACTTATTGGCGATTTGGACCAAACCATGCTCTCGGGCGTGATTGTGGCTGCGGCTTTGGCAGCCGTTGTGGAGCACTCCATTCTGGGGTCGACACCCATTTTCCATGTGCCCCGGCCTTACGTACTTGGAAACGCGTCGTCGTTGATCTGGTACGCGCTGCTGGGCGTGCTGGCGGCCGTGGTTTCCGTCGCGTTTACCGACTCCCTTTTGTGGCTGCGAGCCAAGTTTAAAGACTTTACAGCTTTACCTCGGTGGGTTCATCCGGCCCTGGGCGGACTGGCAACCGGAGCCCTGGCCGCCGTGGGATTTGAATTCTTTCATTTGAATGGCATCGCCGGGGACCCTTATCGAACCCTGGAACTGGCACTGACCGGGACCATGCCGCTGGTCTTCATGGCCGCGTTCTGCGTGCTTAAACTGCTGGCAACCGTCTGCTCGTATTCGAGCGGAGGCTCGGGAGGCATTTTTGCGCCCGCCTTGTTCATGGGAGCAATGCTGGGTGGCTCGGTCGGGTATCTGGACGTGACGGTCTTCCACCACTCAGCGGATGCGATCGGCGCTTTCGCCATCGTGGGCATGGGGGCGGTGTTTGCCGGTATCGTGCGTGCGCCCATGACGTCTGTCCTGATTGTGTTCGAGATGACCGGAGGTTATGGACTGGTATTGCCGCTGATGATCGCCAACATGAGCGCGTTTGCGCTCGCCCGTCACTGGCGACCGATGCCGGTATACGATGCGCTGCTGGCCCAGGACGGCATCTTTCTGCCGCATGGAACCCTACCTTTGGAGCCGCCCGGCAGTGCACCGCTTACAAATGGTGTGCAAGAGAACGAAACTGAAGATGCGACTGCTTAGAGCGTGATGCTCCTACCGCATTCGGTCGGAACGGCGTTCCCGGCGCGTCGGCGCACAATTTCGCACCAGCAATGGTGCAAATTGCGCGAGATTCGGTTTATGCGTGGCGGGAAGAAAAAATTGGTGCGATAACTGTCGCTCATTAAAACGCATCTGAATATGCAGTCAGCCGCTCTACGCCCAGAGTGTTCCTATTGCGTGCGCGACGGCCTATTCGCTTACAATAAACCGCGACTTCATCTGGTAAATCGGACGTTTCTTTGCATTTGTAACAGCATTTGTAACAGAAACCAGCTACTTTCACGATGCGGTAGACGTCGAAACCTTTCGTGAATTCAGTACGTCCGTACAGACGTAAGCGAATTGTCTGACTATAACCAGATCAGACCAGATTTACCCCACCCACCGGGAACAAAAATTAAGGAAGACGACGAGAAACGAGACCATGCCCATCGAAACGACTCATGAACCCTACCGGTCTGAAATCGGCAAACATACGGAGCCTCCTACAAGGAAGAGTCCGTGGATCCGCATCATTGTCTTCCTGGCGTTGGCCGGACTTGTGGGGTTTGTAGTTTGGCGAATCTATAACAACCAGCAGCAGGCAGCGGCAACAAGTTCAAAGCAGGCGGCGGCGCTGCTGAACCGGCCTGTACCGGTACAGGTGATTCCTGTGGTGCAGCAGCCCATGCCGATTTACCTGACGGCGCTGGGCACGGTGACGCCGAACATGAGCGTGACGGTGAAGGCGCGGGTGAGCGGTCAGTTGTTGCCAGTGAAATTTACTGAAGGCCAGGAAGTGCGCGCCGGGCAAACGATTATGGAGATCGACCCGAAGCCATTTCAGGCGGCACTGGACCAAGCCAAAGGAACGCTGGCCCACGATCAGGCTCTCCTGAAGAATGCGCAGGCGGAATTCGCTCGCTACCAGGCGCTGTTCAACGCGGGCGTGGTTTCAAAAGAACAGATGGAAACCTATCAGTCGACCCAGGGGCAGTATGAGGGCGCCATTGCCGCGGACAAGGCGGCAGTTGAGAACGCGCAGTTGCAGTTGGACTGGTGCTCGATCCAGTCCCCAGTGGACGGACGCATCGGATTACGGCTGGTGGATCCCGGCAACATAATTACCGCCAATACCACGAACCTGGTGGTCATCAACCAGTTTCATCCCATCGCTGTTTACTTCACGCTGCCGGAGAGCCAGCTTCCGCCGGTTCTGGCGAAGTTGCGCGCCGACAGGCGGCTGTCGGTGGATGCCTACAATCAGGCCGATACGCAGAAGCTTGCCACCGGTTACCTGCTGACAGCGGACAACCAGATTGATACGACCACGGGAACCGCTAAGTTGAAGGCCGTGTTCCAGAACCTGGATGACGTGCTGTTCCCGAACCAGTTCGTAAACATCCACCTGGTGATGGAAGAACGGCGCGATGCGCTGGTAATCCCTTCAGCAGCGGTCCAGAACGGCGTTCAGGGCACATTTGTCTGGGCAGTGGACACGAATGAAAAAGGTGACAGCGGCACGGCGAAGATCCAGCCAATCAAGGTTGGCCTGATCCAGGGCCAGATGAGCATCATCGACAGCGGTGTGGATGCCGGACAGAAGGTTGTGGTGGATGGCGCAGATCGTCTGCGTGCAGGCTCGCAAGTGGTGGTGAGCCAGGCCACGCGGAGCGGTGGTGGTACGGGTGCAGGAGCCGGACGGGGCGCAGGTCAGGGTACGGGGCATCGGCAAGCGATGTCGAATTCGGCGACGCCGGCTGGGGCCGGCAGTCATCCAAATGGTGGTCCGAACGGTGGTCGCCGACAGAACAAGGAGCAGCAGTGAGCCTCAGTCCGTCCCGGCCGTTTATCGTACGCCCGGTAGCGACATCGTTGCTGATGGCGGCCATTCTGCTTGCCGGCGGAGTGGCATTCCAGCAGTTGCCGATTTCGGCACTGCCCCAGGTGGATTATCCGATCATCCAGGTGCTTACGTTTTATCCCGGAGCTGGCCCGGAGGTGATGGCATCGTCGGTGACGGCGCCGCTGGAGCGGCAGTTTGGGCAGATGCCGGGCCTGAAACAGATGACATCTGTGAGTTCGGGCGGCGGATCGGTTATCACGCTCCAATTCAACCTGGAAGAGAGCATTGACGTTGCTGAGCAGGAAGTGCAGGCTGCGATTAATGCCGGTAACAGCTTTCTGCCCACTGACTTGCCGAATCCGCCAATTTACAGCAAGGTGAACCCGGCCGACGCGCCGATTCTAACCCTGGCGCTGACGTCAGATAGTTTGCCGCTGGACAAAATCGAGGATGCAGCCGACACGAACCTGGCGCAGAAGATCTCTCAGGTGACGGGCGTCGGCCTGGTGTCAATCGCAGGTGGACAAAAGCCTGCGGTGCGCATTCAGGCGAATCCATCACAGATGGCGGCGTACAACCTGAGCCTTGAGGATTTGCGGACTTCGCTGGCAGCGGCCAATGTGAACCAGGCGAAGGGCACGCTGAACGGTTCGAGACAGACGTATACGATCGGGGCCAACGATCAGTTGCTTTCGAGCAATGACTACAAGCCGGTCATCGTGGCTTATCGCAATGGAGCGCCAGTGCGCGCTTCAGATGTGGCCACGATTGTGGACGCGGCTGAGAACAACCAGCAGGCCGCGTGGATGGGCCAGCATCCGGCTGTGATTGTGAACGTTCAGCGCCAGCCGGGCGCAAACATCATTGCGGTCGTGGACCGCATTCGCAAGCTGCTGCCGCAATTGCAAACTGCCCTGCCCGCGGCGATCCAGGTGCATGTGCTGACCGACAGGACGGTGACGATTCGCGCGTCAGTAAAAGACGTGGAATTCGAGCTGATGCTCACCGTGGCCCTGGTGGTCATGGTCATCTTCCTGTTCCTGCGCAACATTGCAGCCACCATTATTCCGTCGGTAGCGGTGCCGCTCTCGATTATCGGTACGTTTGGCGTGATGTATCTGCTCGGCTACTCGCTGAACAACCTCACGCTGATGGCGTTAACGATCTCCACCGGATTTGTGGTGGACGACGCCATCGTGATGATCGAGAACATTTCGCGCTTTATTGAAGAGGGCGACAGCCCGATGCAGGCGGCGTTGAAGGGCAGCGAACAGATCGGCTTCACGATCATGTCGCTGACCGTTTCGCTGATTGCCGTGTTGATTCCGCTGCTGTTCATGAGCGACGTGGTGGGACGCCTGTTCCGAGAATTCGCCATCACGCTGGCGGTCACAATCCTGGTGTCGGCGCTGGTGTCGCTGACGCTGACGCCGATGATGTGCTCGCGTATTTTGCAGGACAAGGCGACAGCGAATCAGACGCGTTTCTATCACTGGTCAGAGAAGGTGTTCAACGCCATCATCGCCGCATACGGACGGGCGTTGACAGTGATCCTGCGGCACCGTTTTGCCACCCTGTTGGTGACGATTTCAACGTTTGTGGCCACGGTTCTGCTCTTCATCGCAGTGCCGAAAGGATTTTTCCCGGTCCAGGACACGGGCGTGATCCTTGGCATTACTGAAGCGCCGCAGAACGTGAGCTTTACCGCGATGTCGAAACTGCAGCAGCAGATCGTCAACGTTGTTCTCAAGGACCCATCGGTTGACAACGTCTCTTCGTTTATCGGCGTGGACGGCACCAACACCACGCTGAACTCCGGCCGCATTCAGATCACGCTGAAGCCGCTGGATGTACGCAAGGAGTCGGCCACGGACATCATCCACCGTTTGCAGGGCGAGGTGAACAAGGTGCAGGGCATCCAGCTCTTCCTGCAGCCCTTGCAGGATTTGACGGTGGAAGACCGCGTCAGCCGAACCCAATTCCAGTACGCATTAGAAGATCCTGACCAGCAGGAACTGGCGACCTACACGCGCAGAATGGTTGAGGAACTGAGCAAGGAACCCGATGTGACGGACGTGGCCAGCGACCTGCAGGACCAGGGATTGTCGGCGCAGCTGGTGATCGACCGCGACACATCATCGCGGCTTGGCATCGCCATGTCGGATGTGGACAACACCCTTTACGACGCGTTCGGGCAGCGCCAAGTGTCAACCATTTTCACGCAGTTGAATCAATATCACGTGGTCATGGAAGTAGCGCCGCGATTCCAGACCGACCCCGCCACTTTGAACAACTTGTACGTTCGGTCGAGCAGCGGGGCGCAAGTTCCCTTGAGCCAGATAGCGCATTGGGAACAGGGGCATGCGCAGCTTTCGATCGGCCACCTGGATCAGTTCCCGTCCACGATCGTGAGCTTCAACCTGGCTCCGGGCAGGGCGCTGGGCGATGCCGTCAAGGCAGTACACCGCGTAGAAGATCGCATCCAGATGCCGCAGTCGATCTACTCCAGCTTCCAGGGAACGGCCGCAGCATTCCAGACGTCGCTCTCGAATGAGCCGTTGCTGATTCTGGCCGCGCTGATCACGGTCTACATTGTGCTCGGCGTGCTGTACGAGAGCTACATCCATCCGATCACCATCATCTCCACCCTGCCCTCAGCGGGAGTGGGCGCGCTGCTGGCCCTGATGATTACGAAGGTTGATTTCAGCGTGATTGCGCTGATCGGCATCATCCTGCTGATCGGCATTGTGCAGAAGAACGCCATTATGATGATCGACTTTGCGCTGCAGGCCGAGCGCGAGGAAGGCAAGACGGCCGAGGCTGCTATTTTTCAGGCCTGCCTGCTGCGCTTCCGTCCTATCATTATGACCACGTTGGCCGCTTTGCTGGGCGGCTTGCCGCTGGCTCTGGGCGGCGGCGTGGGCGCCGAGCTTCGCCTGCCCTTGGGCATCACGATCGTTGGCGGACTGATCTTTTCGCAGATGTTAACGCTGTTTACTACGCCGGTTGTCTATCTCTACTTTGACCGGCTGGCAACGCGGTTGAGGCCTCGCGACCTGAGCGTGGCCGAGCCGCAAGAAGTAAGTGCGGACTAGGAGATCACACCATGCATCTATCCGCACCGTTTATCAAACGACCGGTAGCAACTTCGCTGTTGAGCATGGCCTTGCTGATGGCGGGCTCAGTCGCCTACACGGTGCTGCCCGTGGCATCTCTGCCGGATGTGGATATGCCGGTGATCGGAGCCATGGCCGGACTTCCGGGCGCGAGTCCGGAGACGATGGCCTCTGCCGTGGCGACGCCGCTGGAACGGCAGTTTGGCCGCATCGCCGGCGTAAACCAGATGACGTCGACGAGTTCACTTGGTTCGGCTAACGTTACGCTGCAGTTCGACATTAACCGCGACATCAACGCCGCTTCGCGCGACGTGCAGGCAGCCATCAATGCGGCGCGGAGCCAGCTGCCTTCGTACCTGCCGCAGAACCCGCGTTACCGCAAGGCGAATCCCGCCGATGCGCCGATTCTGATTATGACGATGACTTCGGATGTGGTTCCGAAGCCGCAGATCTACGACATGGCGGACTCCATCCTGGCCCAGAAAATGTCGCAAATCGATGGCGTGGGGCAGGTGTTCGTTGGCGGAAGCTCAAGCCCCGCAGTGCGCGTGGAACTGAATCCCCTGCTGCTGTCCAACACCGGCATCGGGCTTGAGGCGGTACGCACCGCATTGGCCGGAGCGAACGCGAACCGTCCGAAGGGCGCTTTTCAGGACGCTCAGAATCGCTGGGCCATTTACGACAACGATCAGATCTTCAAGGCCGAGGAATATGCGCCGATCATCGTCGGCTACAACAACACCACTGGAGCTCCGGTCCGCGTTGAAGATGTAGGCACTGTATCGGACAGCGTTTCGAACATATTGTCAGCCGGAGTGGCCGGTATTAATCCTCTGAAGGGTCCCCCGGGAGAGTTGAAGGAAGCCGTCATGCTGTTCGTCTTCAAAATCCCGGGCGCAAACGTAATCGAAACCGTGGACAACGTGATGAGGGAGCTGCCGCACCTGCAGGCGGCGATTCCTCCCACAATCCAGGTCGCTATTGCCATGGACCGTACCGTCACGATTCGTTCGAGCGTGCGCGATGTAGAGATATCTCTCTGCATCAGCGTGCTGCTGGTGGTGCTGGTCGTGTTCCTCTTCTTGCGCGAGGTCTGGGCGACGATTATTCCGTCAGTGGCGGTCCCGCTCTCGCTGGTGGGCACGTTCGGCGTAATGTACATGGCCGGCTACACCATCGATAACTTGTCATTAATGGCGCTCACGGTGGCGACCGGATTCGTGGTGGACGATGCCATCGTGGTCATCGAAAACATTACGCGCTACCTGGAAATGGGAATGCGGCCCTACGAAGCAGCCATGAAGGGGTCGAAAGAGATCGGCTTCACGGTGCTCTCCATGAGCCTCTCGTTGATTGCGGTCTTCACGCCCATTCTGCTGATGGGCGGCGTTGTGGGCAAACTGTTCCGCGAGTTCGCCATGACGCTGTCGGTGGCTATCGCGGTGTCGATGTTCCTTTCGCTGACGACGACGCCGATGCTTTGTGCGCGATTCCTGAAGTCCAAGGATTCGCGGCGACACGGGGCCATCTATCGCATTAACGAGAAGGCCTTCAACTGGCTGCACGATGAATATGCCATCGCGCTGCACAAGGTGCTTGATCACCAGTGGCTGGTGCTGTTTGTTGCGGTCGGCATAGCAGTGCTGAATGTGTATCTCTACATCGTTGTTCCCAAAGGCTTCTTCCCGCAGCAGGACACGGGCCGGTTGGGTGGAAGAACGATGGCCGCGCAGGACATCAGCTTTGACGCGATGAAAGTGAAGCAGAAGCAGTTGGCCCAGATGACGCTGGAAGATCCGGCTGTTCAATCGGTATCAGCCAATGTAGGCGGCGGCGGACCGGGAGGCGGAAGCAACAACGTGGGCAGTATGAACATTGCGCTCAAGCCGCTTTCGGATCGGCCGGGGCACGTAACAGCAGACCAGGTGGTGAACCGGTTGCGCCGCAAGCTGACGAGCGTTCCGGGCGCAACACTGTTTTTGCAGGCGCAGCAGGATCTGCAGATCGGCGGGCGCGGGAGTGCATCGCAATATCAATACACGCTTTCTGATGAAGACCTAAACGAGTTGAACACGTGGGCGCCACGGTTGCAGAACCGCATGCGCGCATTGCCGGAGTTGCGCGATGTGTCGACAGACCAGCAGGATAAGGGACTTGTGACCAACCTGGTGATCGATCGCGATGCTGCTTCGCGGCTGGGCATCACCGCGCAGATGATCGACTCGACCTTGTATGACGCATTTGGACAGCGCCAAGTTTCCACCATGTATACCGGCTTGAACCAGTACTTCGTTGTGATGGAAGTTGATCCCAGGTATAGCCAGAGCCCGGACGCGCTGAACGGAATCTTCATCAAGTCGAGCGGCGGTACCAGCGGCACATTCGGCGGTACCATCAGCACGCTCGGGAGTACTGGCACTTCTCCCGCCGCTCCTGGAACTAGCATTGGCGCTGCCACCGGCGCAGCTGCAGCAACCGGATCGCGGATGGTGCCGCTGTCGACCATCGCCCACTATGAGACCCAGAATGCCGCGCTGCAGGTGAATCACCAGGGCCAGTATCCGGCGATTACGCTTACGTTCAACCTTGCTCCAAATGTGGCCTTGGGCGACGCCGTAACGGCCATCGAAAAGGCGCAGCGTGAGATGGGCATGCCTTCAAACGTTCACGCCAGTTTCCAGGGAACAGCGCAGGCATTTCAGGACTCACTCAGGAACGAGCCCCTCCTGATTCTGGCTGCGATTGTGACGGTCTACATCGTGCTTGGTATTTTGTACGAGAGCCTGATTCATCCGCTGACCATTCTTTCCACGCTGCCGCCGGCAGGCGCAGGAGCCATTCTGGCCTTATTGATCACAGGAGTGGACTTGGACATCATCGCGCTCATCGGGATCATTTTGCTCATTGGCTTGGTGATCAAGAACGCCATCATGATGATTGACTTTGCGTTGCAGGCGGAACGCGAGCTTGGAATGGCGCCCGTGGACGCGATCTACCGTGCGGCATTGTTACGGTTCCGGCCGATTATGATGACCACTTTTGCCGCTCTCTTTGGTGGTTTACCGCTGGCGATCGGCATGGGTGTGGGATCAGAACTGCGCAGGCCGCTCGGCATCACGATCGTAGGCGGGCTGGTGGTTTGCCAAGCCTTGACGCTGTTTACCACTCCGGTGGTCTACCTGTTCTTCGACAAGCTGCAGTGGAGAGTGATGAAACTGCACCGCGTGGGCTCGGAACTGGAAGAGGTACACGGAGACTAAATGGAGCTATCAGCTCTCAGGTCTAAATTTTAGCCAAGTGTTGCTGAGTCCGGCGTTTCTGCTTGATTTCAGAGTAAGTTCATGGGCGGCGGCCGGCAGGCGGCCGCCCATTTCTTCATGCCATCCTGATTCCCGATCGCCGAGGATGGTGGTATCGTCGAATCTATCCCGAACGACTTAACGGGAAATTCTTCCCTCAAAGCTAAAATCCGGAAACTTGCTGTAGCAATGGCCCTTTGTGACAGCGGAGCCGGCGTGTCGATAGCGGATGTCCGGATCTATCCATTGGAAAGGCGAGTGCGTAACGATGAGCCCGATATTTGAAGCGACGGATGCCAGTCTCGTTCTGACCTTAGAGGAAATCTCGAATCTTGCCGCCGAGGGAGGTAAGCCCGCCGATACGTTGACGAACGTGGTGGGGCTGATTGCCAAGCGCTTCAGGACCGATGTGTGCTCGGCTTATCTGCTCGAACCCGATCGGTCGAACGTAGTGCTGGCGGCGACGGTCGGTTTGCATCCGAGCTGCATTGGTACGCTGCGCATGCCGCTGCATGAAGGGCTTACCGGCCTGGTGGCCGAGCAGGTAAAACCGGTGGCAGTAGACGATGTGCGCAACCATCCGCGCTTTAAATATTTCAGTGAGGCGGGCGAAGACGAATACCACTCGTTCCTTGGTGTTCCGCTGATCGATCGCGGTGTGCTGCAAGGCGTGCTGGTGGTGCAGACGCGCGAGCCGCGAAATTACCGGGAAAACGAAATTCGCATGCTGGTGGAGGCAGCAAGCCAGGTGGCGCCGGTGGTGAGTGAGGCGCGAACGGTGGACCGTTTCATCGCCCCGGTGCAGGAGCGCCTGTGGGCACTGGCGCGCAATCCGTGGTGGAGCTGGGATCGCAATTGCGTTGCTTTGTTTCGCGATCTGAATCCGACACGCTGGCGCGAACTGAACCAGAATCCGATTTCGCTGCTGAACGAAATGCCGCTGCGCGAAATTGAACGCCGCGCAACTGAGCTGGCACTGCACAGCAGGATCAACTACGTGTACAGGCGGCAGCAGGAATATCTGCGCGCCGACAAGACCTGGGGTTCAGCGAATGCAGGTGTGCTGCGGCCGCGCCCGATCGCGTATTTCTCGGCTGAGTTCGGACTGCACGAGTCGCTGCCGATCTACTCCGGCGGGTTGGGCGTTCTGGCCGGCGATCACATCAAGAGCGCTTCTGACCTGGGGATTCCACTCGTCGGGATCGGCTTGTTCTACGGGCAAGGCTACTTTCTGCAACGTCTCGACGTAAAGGGATGGCAACACGAAGAGTATCTGCAGACCGATGTGAATCAGCTACCAATGCAACCGGCAATTGGCGCCAACGGATTGCCGGTCGAGATTCAGATCGCCACGCGCAGCGGCGCCATTCGCGCCAAGGTGTGGCATGTAAAAGTGGGGCGTTGCGATCTTTTGCTGCTGGATTCGAACGTGGAAGGAAATGCCCCGGAGGATCGTGAGACCACGTCCAGGCTTTACGGCGGCGATGCGCGCACGCGCATCCGGCAGGAACTGCTGCTGGGCATTGGTGGATTTCGCGCGCTGCGGGCAATGGGTATTCGGCCCGGTGTGCTGCACCTCAACGAAGGGCACAGCGGCTTTGCGGTATTTGAAGCGATTCGCGATCGCATGGAAGAAGAGGGGCTCAACTTTATGAGGGCTGCCAGCCTGATTCCGCGCGAAGTGGTGTTCACAACACACACACCGGTACCGGCCGGACACGACCGCTTCAGTCCTGACCTGATGGAGGAACACCTGGGACCGTTGCGCGAGCAGCTTGGAATCTCGCACGAGAACATGATGGGCTTCGGGCGCGAGTATCCGACCGACTACGGCGAGCAGTTCTGCATGACAGTGCTTGGGCTCAAGCTGGCGCGGCGCGTAAATGCAGTTTCGTCGCTGCACGGCGAGGTTTCGCGCGCGATGTGGAAGGGCCTGTATCCCAATCGTCCTGAAGATGCGGTGCCTATTGGCCACATCACCAATGGCGTGCACGTGCCGTCGTGGCTGGCTCCTCAGATGGCCCGGCTCTATGACCGGCACCTTGGCGTAGATTGGCAGCGCCACAGCGGAACAGCCAAGACCTGGGCAAAGATCGAGAGCGTTGACGACGGCGAGTTGTGGGAGACGCACCTTGCGTTGAAGGCGCAGTTGATCGAGTTTGCGCGGCGTCGCGCGAAGGAGCAGGCACAGCGCCGAAACGAACCGGAACAGACGCTGCAGCGATTCAGCACGATGCTGTCGCCCGATGCGCTGACCATTGGATTTGCGCGACGGTTTGCGACTTACAAGCGCGCCAACCTGGTGCTGGCGGATATTCAGCGCCTGGCTTCCATGGTCAACGATCCCAAGCGGCCGGTGCAGTTCCTGTTCGCAGGCAAGGCGCATCCGCATGATGAGCCGGGCAAACGGGTTCTGCAGCAGGTTGCCGAAATGATGCGCGACCAGAAGTTTCACAACAAGTTCGTCTTCATTGAGGATTACGACATCAACGTCGGGCGCTACCTTGTTCAAGGTGTAGATGTGTGGCTGAACAATCCGCGCCGTCCGCTTGAAGCTTCAGGCACGAGCGGGCAGAAGGTCGTGCTGAACGGCGGATTGAATCTCTCAGTGCTGGACGGATGGTGGGCTGAGGCATACGACGGATTGAACGGGTTCGCCATCGGCTCAGGAAGAACGCACACCAGCATGGATGTGCACGACAGCCGCGACGGCGAAGATCTCTACCGCGTGCTGCGCGACGAAGTGATTCCGCTGTATTACCAGCGCGATCGCGATGGATTGCCGCGCGGATGGATCGAGCGCATGAAGCGCACCATCCGCACACTAGGCTGGCGCTTCAATGCCGACCGCATGGTGATGGATTACACGCAGAAATGTTACGTTCCCGCGGCAGGCGGCACTTCGAGCGAGATCAGGCTGTACAGCTAGGAAACCGGGGGCACGGCGTTCCTTGTCACCTTTTCTCGCTCAAAAACCTTTTCAAGCGACGTCTTACTGCACTGCAATCTTTGAGCTCGCACTGCCAAATCACTAGGGACTCCCAACCGAGTCGACTCAGGGCCTCGATGTTCTCTATATCGCGTTCCCTATTTCGATGCAATTTCGGCAACCAGAAGTCTCGGTTAGATTTGGGGATGAGCCCCGCCTTGCACCCATGGGAGTGCCAAAAACATCCATTTACAAAGATCACTTTGCGTCTAGCTGGGAATACAATATCCGGCTTCCCCGGTAAATCCTGACGGTGCAACCGAAAGCGATAGCCGAGCTTATGCAACATGCTACGTACTTCGATCTCCGGTAGCGTGTCTTTACCGCGTATGGCTCGCATGTTCTCGCTGCGGTCCATGCTTTTCAGACGTTGAATTTCACTCGAAGCCACTTTAGTACGGCAAGCTGTTCATCCTGGCCCGCGCGTCGAACCTGCGACAGAAGCCAAATCCCACTCGGCTTTTCGGCTGTGATATTCTTCGCGCCTTGGTTGCAGGTCGAACATAACGTTCGGAGGTTGGATAACTCATCTTTTCCTCCGATGTTCTTATCCTTAATGTGCCCCAAGTGGAGGCGAACCTTGCGTCCAGTGGCAGGATCAATCTCTCCCGGTGTTAGTCCACACATCTGACATGTGAAGCCATTGCGATCCAGAACTTCCGCACGGAGCTTTGCGGATATGTTTCGAGAGAATGTGACGGCAGGTCTTTTCAACGGAACTTCTTTAAGCAGATACTGGCCCGGTTTCAGCCCCGCGTTATCGTTGTGGGTAAGAATTGGCCAACCTTCATCTTCTCGCAATTCGCGCACGCGGCGTGCCCACTCGCTGACATCTGCGCCTGCGGCATCCCGAATTTCAATCGATGTGATCACCCGTCCGACATTGGCAAGTAGAAATTGCCGAATACGTTCCTTCGATCCAATCTTACGCATTGTGCCTTAATTCGTATTCAGGTTCACTCGTGGTAACAAGATACGCAAGCAGCTGCCTACCGATGAAACGAGTATACGCGGGAGGTATTGCTTCGTTTAGCTCATTCTTAGTCATCCAATCGATTCCCATTGCATCTCGGGCTGCCGCGATGGTGCAGTTACCTCCGCCGGTGACCTGAACGAAATCACGCATATCATCAGTCTTCCCATAGTGCGACTTCCTCTTGTCGAAAGTGTGAACCTGGGATGAGCGCCGTGTTTCGGCGTGAGAATTGGGAAGTTTGCTTCAAACAAGCGGTGCCGAAGAACTCGTAGACCTTTGAACATCGTGCCGCATAGCACTATCGGATTGCGCAATGGAGCACCTTCTACATTTTCGATAATGTAAGGAAGCCCCGACTCTACCAGCAAATCCCTGACGGGCTCGATAAGGCGCGGCCAAGCGTCAGCGTTTCCGTTTCGCTTCGCCAAGTCGGAATAGGATTGGCATGGTGGCGATGCGTGAATGGCGTCAAACGTCAAGACGAATTTGGAATCGAGATTTAAAGCGTCAGTTTGGATAAAGGGAAAAGGATAATTGGGTTGCGGCTTAATATCGACTCCGAGAACGTCGAATCCAGCCAAACTATATCCTGTTCCTGCACCGCCAGCACAACAGAACAAATCAAGGAGCCTTGGCTTCCGTCCCAGAACATCAAGAGTGTCGCCTTGGCCACCCTTTGCAGACACTGAACGATTTCCCTTGTTTGAGACCACACTGAGAGTTGTAGTGTCAGCATTCATGGCAAGTATTCCCCTCGCATTCTCTTTATATTCGCTTTTAGCCTCTGGAAAACACTTTTTTTATAAGCAGACTTAGGTTTGTGCCAAACAGGGAAACCCTTAGAACGCCGACTTTGTCCGGGAAGTATCATCGGTTCACTCGGAGGTGCGAACCGCCACAAGAAGTCAATCAGCGAAGATTTCTTCTTCCACGTTGGCGTGCACGGTGAGAAGCATGGGGTAGTACGCATTCCGCGTGTACTGCCTCACCATACGATGGGTGTTGAAATACGAACCGTTGAACGCCAGCGTGTTGCGCATCAGGCGAGCCCATTTTTCCGGCGCAGCCAGATAGAGTGGAACCACGGCGGACTCAAGCTTGTTGTAGAGAGCGTTGGCTTCGTCCTCGTCGGTGGCGCCATCTTCGATTGCCCAGCCGGTAACGCCCTCGATGCAGCCTTCGATCCACCAGCCGTCGAGAATGGAAAGGCTGGGCACGCCGTTCATGGCGGCCTTCATGCCGCTGGTTCCTGATGCCTCATATGGGCGACGCGGATTGTTGACCCACACATCGACGCCGGCGGTAAGCATCGCGCCGAGATCCCACGCGTAGTCCTCAAGGTAGACGACACGCAACTTGTCGTTTGAATACTTGGCAGCGTCTTCAATGACTTTCTGCACGAGGGCCTTGCCGGGTTCATCCTGCGGGTGCGCTTTTCCTGCGTAGACAATCTGCAAGCCTCCCGCTGCTTCAGCGATCTTTTGCAGGCGCTCAGGATTTGTGAACATCAGGCTGGCACGCTTGTATGTGGCCGCGCGGCGCGCAAATCCAAGCGTGAGGACGCGGGGATTGAACACCAGGCCGGTGCGCGAACCCACTTCCGCCAGCAACGCTTCCTTGGAGCGTGCGTGCGCCGCCAGAATCTTCTGCTCCGGCAAGTCGATCGCGTTGCGCATGTAGAGAGTGTCCAGGCGCCAGGCGGGGATGTGCTCATCCAGCATCTTCTGGATCGGCTCCGACATCCACGTCGTTGCGTGTACGCCATTGGTGATGGAGTTGATGGTGTAGTCAGGGAACATCTGTTGCGAGACCTTGGCGTGTTGCAAGGCCACACCGTTGGCAAAACGCGAAAAGCGCAGCGCCAGCAGCGTCATGTTCAGCAGGCCGTCGCGGAAGCAGCCGAACTTCTCAAGGCGGGCAGTGCGATCGCCGCCCAGGATGCGAACCGTCTGCTCAACAGAGAAACGATCGTGGCCGGCGGGTACGGGCGTGTGCGTGGTGAAAACGCACTTTTTGCGAACCTGTTCGATATCGGTCTCCGTTGCCGCGCCCAGCGGGCCTCCGCCTAATTGCCGTTCAAGCAGCGCCAGCGTCAGCAGTGCCGCGTGGCCTTCGTTCATGTGGTAGACGTTTACTCGATAGCCCAAAGCATTGGCCATGCGTACGCCGCCCATGCCGAGCACGATCTCCTGCTGCAGCCGGTAGTTTGTATCGCCGCCGTAGAGGTGATCGGTGAGGCCGCGATCCCATCCGGAGTTTTCTTCAATGTCGGTGTCGAGCAGATAAATTGGAACAATGTGGCCGGAGCTTCCCTGCAGGTCGTAGCGCCAAGTGCGCACAGTAACGATGCGGTCTTCAATGGCGACGGTGACGCGTGCGGGCTCCTCAGTGCAGAACTTGGCTGGGTCCCAGGGCTGGATTTCTTCCGTCTGCAGGCCGGCGCGATCAAGATGCTGCTGGAAGTATCCCTTGCGATGAATAAGCGAGAAGGCGATGAGTGGAACTCCGAGATCGGCAGCAGAGCGCAGCGTGTCGCCTGCAAGAACGCCTAACCCACCGGAGTAAGTGGGCATGGCCGGGTCGATCGCAATCTCCATTGAAAAATATGCAACGTGGCCAGAGTTGGGGAGGGTTTCGTAAGAAAAAGGCTTTGTCGATACCGGTTGCATGAATTGTGTTTCTCCTCGCCGATCTTGTAAGTTTTGATGCGGCGATCTGAAAATGTAATCCCACGGAGGTCGAAGAACTTACTCCCCCGGTAATCGATCTAATGGGTACTCCGCAGGCCGAATTTCATCCGATTTTATCAAGGACGGCGGAGGATTCCGCCACCGCACTGCTAAATAGCTGCTGTTGCTTGGGTTAGGGAAGTGTGAAAAGGGGCAAAACCGATTTAGCCCGGTTTTGCCCTCGATTTCCAGATTTTGATCCACAACAGCTCTAACGCAGTTGCCCAAAAATTGTTGCTATCGTACGCTATTCGAGCCGATGAGCGCCGTCCGAGGCGTGGCAGACGTGGATTTGCGGCACGATGCCGGTTTTGGCAGCGTAGCGCTCCCCGAGCGTTTTAGCGAAGGACTTGGCGTAACTCTGCTCGACGAGGTTGACGGTGCAGCCGCCAAAGCCGCCACCGGTGAGTCGCGCTCCGATGAGTCCAGGAAGATTCTGAGCCAGTTCCACCATCGCGTCGGCCTCGACGCAGCTGCCTTCAAAGTCGCCGCTGTAGCTTTTGTGGGCCTCAGCCATCAGTCGGCCGAGCTCTTTCATATCGCCGCGCAGCAGAGCTTGGGCCGCTGCAACGGTGCGGAGATTCTCGCTGATGACGTGGCGTGCGCGCATGAGCGACTTGGGCTCCATCTCATGGCCCCACTTCTCGAGATCCTCAAGCGTGGCGTCGCGCAGGAATGGAACACCGGGGCGATGGCTGGCAATGACCGCGCATGCCGCTTCCGATTCGCGGCGTCGCGTTGGGTAGTCGCCACCAGCGATGGAGTGCTTCACCATGGTGTTGGCGATGACGATCGCCACGTTGGCCGGAATGGGCGCGAGTTGAAAGCTGAGGTCGCGGCAATCGAGCAGCAGTGCGTGGTCCTTCTTGCCGTTGGCGGAGATAAATTGATCCATGATGCCGCAGTTGGCGCCGACAAATTCGTTTTCGACGCGCTGGCAAAGACGTGCCAGCACCGGGCCGGGATAGCTGGCGCCAATCAGCGAGAGAACGGCCAGCGCGGTAACGACTTCAAGCGCTGCGGAACTGGAGAGGCCCGAGCCGAGCGGCACGTCACCCCAGAGTGTCAGACTAAAGCCGGGAAACTTGTGCCCTTCGCCGGACAAAATCGCCACGACGCCCATCGGGTAGTCGGACCAGAGTTTGTTGGCCTTGGGCATCGCCGCAGCGTCGAAGGATTTTTCTTCGCCGAAGTTCTCGGAGTAGATGACGATCTTGCCGTCGCTGCGCGGCGAAATTGCGGCCAGGGTGGCGAAGTTGATGGCAGCGGGCATCACGAAGCCTTCGGCGTAATCAGTGTGCTCACCGATCAGGTTGACGCGACCGGGCGCGACAAAGATGGCGGGCTCCGCATGGAAGCGGGCCACGTGCATGGAGCGAAGGGCGGCAGGATCGTGCATTGCAATAAACCTCTCGGGTGAGATTAAAAGAAATTGCTCATAAAAACTATTTGTTTGACGGTATTGCGAGAGATATGAAGACGTTTTCTTTTTCGTGCCCTTTTTCTCTCGTGGTTATTTGCGTTGCTCTTCTTGTTACGGCTGCTCAGTGCGGGTCTACTTCAGCGCAGGCTGCGGATAGCCTTTGCCAGATCTGATCGAGCCATGCCTGGTGCTCGGGTTTCATCAGTACCGAACGCAGACAAGTGACCTGCGCGCCTCCGTTTCCTTGGTTAGCGGCAGGCGCAAACGCAGACGCAAACCACGACAGCGGCAATTGTACAAGAGCCAGGTGCAGGTGTTGCGCGGCACATGCATCAAACACCTGCTGCGCAAGCTGCGAGGACTTTTCCGCCGTATCCGCTTTGAGCTTCCACACAACGATGTCGAGCTCAGGAGTGCCGGAGGCCAGGGGCTCAAAACGGGCATCGGCGCGCAACCGGCGGTCCAGGTCGAGGGCTGCAGAGCGCCCTTGCGCGAGACCAATGGCAAACTCGCCGCCCGCTACCGGTGGCAGCAACTGATGAGTTGCCCACAAGGCAACGGCAGCGGCTCCCGCTCGCGAGCACTCAAGGCTGATTTCACCCAGGTGCAGCTTGTGCGATGTGAAGTAGGTGTAGGGCGAGTCGTGCTTGTAAAAGCGGCCAACGCCGGGATCACGAAAGAGCACGCATCCGCAGCCGTAGGGCTGCAGGCCGTGCTTGTGCGGATCAATCACGATGGAGTCGGCCTGATCGATAACCGCATAGGCCCGGCGCGCCGGTTCATCGAGCGCTCCCGGAGTCAGCTTGAAGTAGCCGCCGTAGGCCGCGTCCACGTGGAGACGGAATCCGTACCGCTTACGCAATGCCAGGATCTGGTCGAGCGGATCAACAGAGCCGATGGCCGTGGTGCCGAGCGTTGCTACAACTGTACCCACGTCGCCTTTACGAAGCTCGCCTTCGAGGGCGGCGAGGTCCATGCGGCCACGTTGGTCGGCGGCAATAGCGGTGTAGTTGAGCCGGAGCACGGCGGAGATGCGTTGGTGGGTGTAGTGGGCCTGTTCAGAACCGACGATGCGCAATTGCGGTCCGCGGCCTTGTGACATCTGCCCGGCTACCCAGAGCGCCTCAAGGTTGGCCAGAGTGCCGCTGGATGTGAGATGGCCGAGATATTCGGTCCATCCGAACATCGCGGCGATCTGCCGGACTGCTTCGATCTCCATTTCAGAGCTGGCGCGGCCGCCGTCGCGGGCATGGTTATTTGGGTTGATGCTCATGGCGAGTGCGTAAGCCGCGCGAGCCAGCGGATGCGGCGGCTTGAGCATCTGTCCTGCATAGAGCGGATGGAAATAGGGGTAGTTGTCGCCGAGACGGTGGGCCACGTCAGCCAGAACCCCGGCCATGCGCTCGTCACTAGCAGCCGGTTCCCATGCCGGCAGAGCGGCGAACTCACGCTCCAGCAGCTCAGCAGCGCGCGACAGCAGGCCCGGTACGGGATCGGATGGCATGGCGACCTACCACAGTATCACACGCGAGGGTGCGCCCTCTAAGTCCCTTGTTTTGTTCCTGTTTTGGAACTGCCAACCAAGCCTGAAGACGCGATGAGAAGGTAATTTATAGGATCCTTATTGACAGCGATGGTAAACTATCCTCAGCGTTAGAGCCGAACCGGGCGTGAGCAGTAACTCGCCCAACCAAGCAAGATTCTGCCAGTGGTCGCTCCGATTCATCCAGCGCAATTCAATACCAGGAAATCGAAACAAAATGGAACAAGGTACTGTGAAGTGGTTCAATGACGCGAAAGGCTTCGGCTTTATTTCGCGCCAGAACGGCGAAGATGTTTTCGTGCATTACTCTGCAATCAACTCGAGTGGTTTCAAGAGTTTGCAAGAAGGCCAAGCCGTGCAGTTCAACGTGGTGAAGGGCCCCAAGGGCTGGCAGGCTGCGGACGTTCAGCCTCTCTAAGCCTGATTGGCCGGATTCCGGCAGAATCTAGCTAACTCGAAAAAGGGCTGGGACAACTCCCGGCCCTTTTTCGTCCGGGTCGGCTCGCAATAGCCGTGCCCGCTGTGATTCTGCGCTCAGTTTGAGTCGGGATTCAAGCGCCAGTATTCGAAGTTCACAACTACGGCGAAACTTACCCATGCCCAATAGGGCGCCATAAGCCACGCAGCTGACTGCTGTAATTGCCAGAAGATGACGGTTTCTGCTCCGATTGCAGTCCACAGCAGGAAATTGTCAGCGAGAGCGTTTGCGATGTCGTGCTCGTGAAAGAAGAGCCACGTCCAAAGCAGATTCAGAAGCAGTTGGACGATGAACAGCAGCAGGGCCTTGCTGCGCAGAGGTGAGGGCGGTAACAGCCAGATTTTCCAAGCCGCGATAGCCATGAGCGCGTAGAGCAGGGACCACACCGGCCCAAAGAGCCAGTTCGGCGGAGCGATTTGGGGCCTCTTAAGGGTGAGATACCAATCCGTGAGCTCGGCGGAGGTCCACCAGCCGCCTAGCGCTGCAACGGCATAGCAGAGCATCAGCCAACCCAACAAGACAATCCACTTCATTCCTGTCTTTGCTTCCTCCAATAGCCAACAAGCCGACGCCCCGCAGCCCTGTGAGCAATCCAACCTGAAGCAATTAAGTCTAGATGCCCCAGGTGGACGCGGCGCCGGAGTGGGCCTCGCCGCTGGACTCTGTCGAACCGTTCCAGTCCGGGACCGGAAAACTCGCGATCGGGTGGGCCTCCGGACCGGAAGAGGTGCGGTGATGGCGGCGAAGCGTTTCCTGAATTTCGTGCAGGGCGGCAATGCGCTCATTGCGCGACTGCCGGTCCCAGAACATGACGAAACCCTGGCCGCAAATGCAGCAGTGGGTTTCAGCATTTCCGTTTGTGGCTTTGCAGAGTACTTGCATGTCAGAACCTCAAAAACGGACGAGGCGTTCCTCAGCCCGTAGAGACGATAGTGCGATTTCGGGAACAAAGAACATTCCTCATTGGATGCAAAGACTTGGGACTTGTGGGTCAGGTTTGAAGCCAAATTTGCGACAGAACGAGACCACCGGCTCGACTTGGCGGCCCTGAGGCTTCTATCCTCATTTCATTGGCCGCATTTTTTCTCTTTGCGGCCCTATGGATTCCAAAACAACATGAGCACGCAGAAAATTGCCGTACACCTGCCCGATGGGGCAGTTCGCGAAGTGCCGGTGGGCACCACGCCCCTGGAGATTGCCAACTCGATTTCGCCCCGACTGGCCGCAGCCAGCGTGGTGGCACGGCTGAAGCCGGTGACTGGAGCCGCGGACAATACCTCCGCCAGTGGCGAGACCGGCTCAGAAGAGCAGATGTACGCCAACGAGTCCGCCCCGGGACCACGCCTGGTTGACCTGTCTACGCCTCTGACCGCCGACACCCGGCTCGAGCTCGTCACTGAAAAGGATCCCGAGGCGCTGAAGGTGGTGCGTCACTCGGCCGCGCACGTGCTGGCTACGGCGGTTCTGGAGCTCTTCCCTGAGACCAAGCTTGGCCACGGCCCGGCGACGGATAGCGGATTTTTCTACGACTTTTACCGCGAGAAGCCATTTACGCCTGAAGACCTGGCGCTGATTGAAACGAAGATGGCGGAAGTGGTGGCGCGGGATGAACCATTCATCCACGAATTTGCTCCAAGAGAAAAGAGCCTGGAAGGCTTTGAGCGCGATGGCGATTTTATGAAGACGCACTTCGTGAGCAAATTCACGGACCCGGGCTCAGACGTCAGTTTTTACCGCAACGGCAAGTTCGTGGATTTCTGCCGCGGGCCACACGTGCCTTCAACGGGGCGCGTAAAAGCAGTGAAGGTGACAACGCTGGCCGGCGCCTACTGGCTGGGCGATGAAAAGAATCCGCAACTGCAGCGCATCTACGGAACGGCCTTCTTCTCAAAGAAGGATCTCGACGAACATTTTGCGCGCCTCGAGGAAGCGGCCAAGCGCGATCATCGCGTGCTCGGCAAGCAGCTGGATCTTTTCAGCATTCAGGATCTGGCGGGATCGGGACTGATCTTCTGGCATCCCAAAGGCGCCATGATCCGCAAGGTCATGGAAGACTGGATGCGCGACGAGTGCCTGCGCCGCGGCTATCAGCTCGTTTACACGCCGCATGTGGCGAAGATTAATTTGTGGCAGACATCGGGACATGAGGGCTTTTACGCCGGCAACATGTTTACGCCCATGGAACTGGACGATGCGATGTATCGCATGAAGCCGATGAACTGCCCGTTCCACATTCTCATCTATAAGAACGCGCCGAAGAGCTATCGCGATCTGCCGGTGCGCTATGCCGAGCTGGGCAATGTGTATCGCTACGAGCGCTCAGGCACGATGCACGGCCTGCTGCGCGTGCGCGGCTTTACGCAGGACGATGCGCACATCTTCTGCACTCCGGGACAGATTGAAAGCGAAGTGGCGGCTTGCATCGACTTTGCCGAAGCAGTGCTGAAGACGTTCGGCTTTTCGGAGTTCAAGATTGAGCTATCAACATGGGATCCGAACGACCGCGCGCACTACGCGGGCTCGGATGACAACTGGAATCTTGCCATTCGCTCGTTGGACAATGTGCTGAAGGCGAAGGGCATCCCGTACAAGACGATTCCGGGCGAAGCGGCGTTCTACGGGCCGAAGATCGACGTGAAGCTTGTGGACGTGCTGGGACGCTTGTGGCAATTGTCTACGGTGCAGTTCGACTTCAACCTGCCGGCGCGCTTTGAGCTGGAATATGTGGGCGAGGATGGAGCGCGGCATCAGCCGGTGATGGTGCATCGCGCGCTGTTCGGATCAGTGGAAAGGTTTTTCGGCGTGCTGATTGAGCATTACGCCGGCGCGTTCCCAATGTGGCTGGCTCCGGTGCAGGTGGGACTGGTGCCCATCAGCGAGCGCCACAAAGACTACGCGGCCAAGGTGGAAAGCGCGCTGAAGGAAGCAGGCCTCCGCGTGGAAGTGGACGATCGCAACGAGAAGATGAATGCGAAGATCCGCGACTTGGCAAACCAGAAGACGCCGTACATTCTCGTCTTCGGCGACAAGGAAGAAGCAGCAAACGCAGTGAGCGTACGCACTCGTGGAAAAGGCGACCAGGGATCGATGCCGCTGGCGGAATTTATCGCCAAAGCGAAGGCGCTGGTGGAAAGCAAGTCGACGGAACTCTAGCGACACAATATGAAGGAATGGTGTCAGAATGAAGCCCGTAATCTTCATCCGCATTGCCGCCGTGCTTACTTTTATTCACGCGGTCTTACATACCGTCGGAGGGGTCTTCGGCACCATCAGCCCAGGGCCTGAAGCGGTGGCGGCCGCCGCGATGAAATCCAATCAGTTTGTTGCCATGGGCAATCTGCGCACCTTCTGGGACTTCTACATGGGAATGGGTCTCGCAGTGAGCGTATTTCTTACCATTGAGTCTGTTGTGTTCTGGCTGCTGGCTTCGATTGCGCGTACGCACGCCAGCCAACTGCGACCGGTGCTGATTGCCTTCGGCATCGGGTACCTGGCATTCGCCATTGACTCGTATCGCTATTTCTTCCTGGCGCCGGTAATCGTCGAAATCCTTATCGCTCTGTGCCTGGTCGCGGCCGCAATTTCCGCCCGTCCCACTGCAGGAGCGGCAGCGGCCTGACTACCAGGGGCTCGGTCTCAGTGCAAGGAATTATGCATTGATGGCCATGCCTTGCACTGCACCGTAGGCGTCGAGCAGCGACTCCGACAGTGTGGGATGCGCGTGGATGGTGTACATCATTTCTTCCACCGTGCCTTCCAGCTCGAGCACGGCGACTGCCTCGGCGATGAGTTCGGTGGCTTGCGGGCCGATGATGTGCACGCCGAGAATTTCACCGTACTTCGCATCGGAGACAATCTTCACAAAGCCGTCGTGACTGCCGACGATGGTGGCCTTGGAGTTGCCGCCAAACGGGAACTTGCCCACTTTGACTTCGTAGCCCTTTTCCTTTGCCTGCGCTTCAGTTAAACCAACTGACCCGATCTGCGGCTCGGTATAAGTGCAGCTGGGAATGCGCTCGCGGTTGATTGCGCGGAATTTTGCGCCGGCGATTTTTGCCATCGTGACAAGGCCGGCCATGGTGCCGACGTGCGCCAGTTGCGGCATGCCGAAGACGATGTCGCCGATAGCGTAGATGCCGGGTTCGGCGGTCTGCTGCTCGGCGTTCACCTTGATGAGTCCGCGCTCAAGCTCGATCTTCGTTTTCTCAAGGCCGATGTTGTCCGTGCGTCCGGCGCGGCCCACGGCGACCAAAACTTTCTCCGCTTCCTTCACCTGTGCTTTGCCGTTCGAGTCGGTATAGCTGACACGCACGCCGGTCTCGATCTTCTCCACTTTCTCAACTTTCGCGCCGGTGTTCACGTCGATGCCGCGCTTTTTGAACACGCGCAAGAGTTCTTTGGAGATTTCTTCGTCTTCAACCGGGACCACGCGCGGCAGAAATTCCAGGATCGTGACCTCAGTTCCAAAGCTGCGGAAGATGGAGCTGAACTCGACGCCGACAGCTCCTGCTCCGATGACGATGAGCGACTTGGGAACGCGCTCGAGCGAGAGGATTTCGATGTTGGTCAGGATGGTGGAGTCGGCCTGAAGACCGGGAAGCATTTTGGCGGAGGAACCAGTGGCGAGCACGACGTTCTTAGCTTTCACCTGGCTGGCTTCGTTCGACTCGGAAGTGATTTCGACCGTGTGCACGCCGTTCTGCGCGGGGCCGGTGATGCGGCCGCTGCCGGCGATGACCGTGATCTTGTGCTTCTTCATCAGGAATTCGAGGCCCTTAACGTGCTTGGCGATGATGGAGTTCTTGCGCGTGAGGACGGCCGCCCAGTCAAGCTGCGGAGTGCCGATTCCGGTAATCCCGAACTCGGCAGCGTGCTTCAAGTGGTCCCACAGCTCGGCGTTGAACAGTAGCGCCTTGGTAGGGATGCAGCCGACGTGAAGGCAGGTACCGCCAAGCTTGGGAGCGTTGTCAATGAGCGCGATCTTCAGGCCAAGTTCCGCGCCGCGAATGGCCGCCGTGTAGCCGGCCGGTCCGCCGCCAATGATTGCTGCGTCATAAATCGTGTCTGCCAAGGGGTACTCCATTCCGGGGCGATCCGCACTGCGACCGCGGCCTGCTGCGCAAGTGATTTGCTAGAGCGCAAAGTTCATTTTAACGGTTGCGGCACTGGCCCCATGATTACGCGTTGCACAAGTTCGGCGGCGGTGCGCTGCGCTGCTTGGTCGTCGCCGAATGCGGTGATCCAATGCACGTCGGGCTCGCGGCGAAACCAGGTGAGCTGGCGCTTGGCGTAGTTGCGATGGCCCTGCTGAGCTTTCTCTATCGCTTCATCCATTGAACAAAGGCCCTGAAGCACGCAGTGGGCTTGGCGATAGCCGAGCGAGTCGAGCGCTTTGACGGGACCGTAGTGGGCAAGGAGGGCGCGCGTTTCGTCGATAAGCCCAGCCGCGAACATAGCGGCGCAACGCTCGTTGAGGCGATCGTACAGCTGCTGCCGCGGCGGGTTCAGTCCAATACGCAGCAGGCGATAGCCGATGAGCGGGTCGCGAGCCAGCACCTGCGACATGGGTTTGCGCGCTGCCAGGCAGACCTCGATCGCGCGAATGAGCTTCGGCGTGTCGTTCGAGTGAATGCGCGCGGCAGAGGCGGGATCGAGCCGCATGACAATGCGATGAAGCCACGCGCCGCCTTGGCGCTGGTGGCTGCGATTGAGCCGGTCGCGCAGATCCTGCTGGCGCGCCGGGCCTGCGAACAGGCCGTCGGTGAGTGCGCGGAGGTACAGGCCGGTTCCGCCGGTGACGATGGGCAGGCGGTTGCGCGCAGTAATGTCACGCAGGGTTTCGCGTGCGAGGCGGCTGTAATCGCCGGCGGTGAAGGGATGGTCGGGATCGGCAATGTCGATGAGGTGATGAGGCAGGCGTGCGCGTTCTTGTGCGCTCGGCTTGGCGGTGCCCAAGTCCATGCCGCGATAGACAGCAACGGAGTCGCAACTGACGATTTCGCCGTTGAACTGCTCGCCTAGTGCGAGCGAGAGTGCGGTTTTGCCGCTGCCGGTAGGGCCTAAGAGCAGGATCACTAGCGGTTCAAGTTGCCATCCCTCGGGGGCTAAAGCCCGCTCGTGATTTTCGGCAGTGGCGGCACGACTGAAGTCGTGCCCTTTCAAGACGCCGTGAGAGTTTTGTGATCCTGCGTCGATTTTCGAAGGACTCATGGACGCCACCAGCCGGTGGGGAAGATCCATGCGGGATTGGTGTGGAACAAGCGCCACGTAAGGATGGCCGCGGCAATGAGAAGAAGCCCAAACGCCTGGTTGCGCCGGAAGATGCGGCGCTGCTCTGCGCGGCGCGCTTGCTCCTCGGCCTGCAGCTGATACGGCTTGATGCGGTGCTCAACCATCACGTTTGTTGCGGAAATGCTCGTGGGCCGGATGCTTCGGCCGGCCACGCCTCAGTATAGGGGAAGGGCGGGTTCTTGCATTGTGGCGTAAAGGTTTGACTTCCCCACCCCGCGTTGCCGACCATTATCTTTCTGGCTTTGGAATGGATTCTTGGAAAGTTGGCGGTTTATGAAAGTCTTGATCCTTGGTTCCGGTGGGCGCGAACACGCGCTGGCGTGGGCGGTAAAGCGCAGCGAGCGGGTGACGGAAGTAGTGTGCGCGCCGGGTAACGGCGGCATTGCGCAGGTAGCGCGCTGCGTCCCCGTGAACTTAAAGGACGTGGCCGCAATGGTGCGGCTGGCCGAGGCTGAGCGGCCCGACCTGACCATCGTTGGCCCGGAGTTACCACTTTCATTGGGCATCGTGGACGCTCTGCTGGAGCACGGCATGCGTGTTTTTGGTCCCACCCGCGCTGCTGCCATGCTGGAGACGAGCAAGGGATTTGCCAAGGAATTCATGAAGCGGCACAACATTCCCACGGCAAACTTTGCCGTGTGCCTGAGTGCGGCAGAGGTGGAGAAGGCGATCACTCATTTCCATGCGCCGATTGTGGTTAAGGCCGACGGCCTCTTCGCGGGCAAGGGCGTCATCATTTGCGACTCGAGGAACACTGCACTGGAGGCGGCGCAGGGACTCTTTTCCGGTACGCTGCTGGGCGAAGCGGCGCAGCAGGTGGTGATTGAAGAGTTCTTGCAGGGCGATGAAATCAGCTTTCTCTGCCTGTGCGACGGCAAACATGTGGCCCCCATGGTTCCAGCGCAGGATCACAAGCGCATTGGCGAAGGAGATACCGGACCCAACACCGGCGGCATGGGTGTGTATTCCACTGATTCGCTGCTGGACAAGAACATGACGGACTGGATTCTGCGGCACATCGCGGAGCCGACAGTGCGCGGCATGGCGGAGGAAGATGCGCCATTTGTGGGTGTGCTCTACTGCGGGCTGATGATGACGCCGCGCGGACCGGAAGTGCTGGAGTTCAATGCGCGCTTTGGCGATCCTGAGACGCAAGCGCTTTTGGTACGGCTCGAGAGCGACCTGATGGACGCGCTGGAAGCATGTGTCGATGGCCGGTTGGCGGAGACACAGATGCGCTGGATGCCGGGTGCTTCGGCATGCGTGGTGGCCAGTTCGGCCGGCTATCCGGGGAGCTATGAGACGGGCAAGCCGATCAGCGGCCTGGACACGGCGGCACAGGTTCCGGGTGTGGAGGTGTTTCACTCCGGCACGGCGCTGTCAGGGGGGCAAACGGTGACGGCAGGCGGGCGCGTGCTGGGCGTAACGGCGGCGGGTGATTCTCTGCCGGAGGCGCTGCGTCGTGCGTACCAGGCCATGGCTGAAATTCAGTTTGAGGGGATCTACTACCGGCGCGACATTGGGCATCGCGCCCTGGGAGCTCGCAAGTAGAGCAGGAGAGGGAAATGATGAGTCTTGGCATCACGCTGGAAGAACTTCTCGCGTGGAACGAGGAAGTTTCGGTGTTCTGGAAAGCGCATCTGGACGCTAACCCGCACCTGCTGGAACTGTCGTGCGACATCGGCGGGACGAAGAACGTGCAGGAGTTTGTGCGTCACATCTGGGGCGTAGAACTGCGCTGGAGCCAGCGGCTGGCTGGCTTGCCCGTGACGGCGAAAGAAGCAATGCCCGATGGGCCACTGGATACGATCTACGCTTTGCATACTCAGGCCATGGAAATCTTCCGCGGACTGCTCGCGGCGGACGATGCGAGCTGGAGCGACCCCTACACTCTCGACCTGGCGTTTATCCCGCCTGAGAAGCGGACCATGTCGCGGCGCAAGATCGCCTTACATGCGCTCATCCACGGGCACAGGCATTGGGCGCAGCTGGCCACGCTGGTGCGCACAGCGGGTTTCAACTCAGGCTTCGCAGGAGATCTGCTGTTCAGCCGAGTCATTAGCTAGGTGATGCGGCAACGCAAACATCCGCCCCGGTTTACGCAATCTACCCCGCGCGTTAGACTTGCATCGCCATGATTACGCGACGCTCGTTTGTCCGAAATGCTTCTGCTTTTTCCGCTGCTCTCGCCGTTACCTCCAAAACCAATCTCTCCTTTGCGCAAACCGCCACCTACCGCAATCCCATCATGGGCGGCGACCATCCCGACGGCAGCCCGCTCCGCGTCGGCAACGAATTCTATCTCACCCACTCCAGCTTCGATTACGCGCCCGGCCTGCTCATCTGGCACTCGCGCGACCTCATCAACTGGACTCCCGTTGCCGCCGCCCTCCATAAGTACTACGGCACCGTGTGGGCGCCGTACCTGTGCGAGTACCAGGGCGAGTTCTACATCTATTTCCCCGCCGCCGGCCACATTCACGTTACCCATGCACCCGCGCCCACCGGCCCGTGGAGCGAACCTGTCAATCTCGGCATTCGCAACATTGACCCTGCTCACATTGCGGAAAATGGACGCCGCTTTCTCTATCTCGCCGGCGGGCAAATGGCCGAGCTCACGGCAGACGGCCTCGCCGTCAAAACGCCGCAGCGGGTCGTCTTCGATCCCTGGCCGCTGCCGTCGAACATGCGCGTCGAGTGCACTTGTCTCGAAGGGCCAAAAGTCATCCAGCACAATGGCTACTACTACCTCAACGTCGCCGAAGGCGGCACTGCCGGCCCCGGCACCAGCCACGCCGTCGTCAGCGCCCGCAGCCGTCACGCTGACGGCCCCTGGGAATACTCGCCCTACAACCCCATCGCGCACACGCCCTCGCGCAACGATCGCTGGCTCTCCATTGGCCACGGCCGTCTCGTCGATACACCCGACGGCAAGTGGTACATGACTGTCCACGCCTACGAGAATGGTTATCGCACCCTCGGCCGCCAGCTCCTGCTGCTTCCCATCGAGTGGACCAACGACGGATGGTTTCGCGTTCCCGCCGGTATCACCGCCGACTCCGCCATTCCCATGCCCGTCGCCGGTGCGCACCAGCAGCCGTTCCCCGACCCATCCGACGACTTCACCAGCGCCGAACTCGGCCTGCAGTGGGGCTTCTGGCACGAGTACGACCCCGCCCGCTTCAGCACCGGCACGGGAGCACTCGTTCTCAACGCCCAGGGCAAATCCATCAACGACACATCGCCCATGACCACCGCCGTCGGCGGCCACTCCTACACCGTCGAAGTGGATGTCGAAGTCGAACCGGACTGCGAAGCGGGAATTGCGCTCTTCTACAACTCCGAGCACTCTACCGCAATCCACATCAATCGCGACGGCATCAGCGCACGCCTCGCCAGCGGCTCCACCCACACGCACCAGGAGAAAGGCGCAACCCGCGCCACGCTTCGCATCGTCAACGATGATCAGGAGATTGACTTCTATCTCCGCGTTCCCGGCAAGCCCTGGCAGCGCACGCAGGACTCCGCGGAAATCTCCGGCATGCACCACAACGTTCTCGGCGGATTTCTCGACGTTCGCCCCGCTCTCTACGCCTGCGGCAGCGGTAAAGCCACCTTCCGGGATTTCCGTTATTGGCCTGAAGTAAAAGTGCCGGCGTAACCAATTGCCGGCACCTTAGCAACTCACCTAAAGGACCCTCGCCATGCTCAAGCACCGCATTCTGTTCACGAGCACGCTCCTCACCGCCCTCGCCCTCGCCGCGCCCGAGCTGCAAATCGCGCAGCAACCCTTACCCGCTGCACCAGCTACGCCGCACTTCCCCACGCCCGAAGAGCGTGCCGCCATCTCCGCCGCCTCGGCGGCTGAGCGCAGCCGCGAGCTCAAGCTGCTCGGCATTACCGCCATGCAGCCCCCCGCCACCGCTTACGACATCGGCAAGCCCGGCAACGCCAATTACGACGAGTCCAAGGCGAATCCATATCCAAATCTGCCCGCGCTGCTCGTTATGAAAAACGGCAAGAAAGTGACTACGCCCGCCCAGTGGTCCGCGCGGCGCAAAGAGCTGATCGACCTGTTCGCGGAAGACGTCTACGGCAAATATCCCGCGGACATTCCATCCGTCACGTGGAAAGTCGAGAGCACGCAAGAGAGGACTGTCGCAGGAATTCGCGCCGTGATCAAACACATCATTGGCCATGTCGATAACTCCGCTTACCCCGCCATCACTGTCGAGATTGTGGCTGACGTCGTAACGCCTGTCGCCACGCGCGGCGCCAAGGTGCCGGTGATCATCGGGGGCGCCTCGCTGCGTCCGTTCAACTTCACTCCGCGCCCCGCCGCGCCCGGCCAGATCGTGCACCGTCTCGCAATGCCGCCTGATCCGCCTGACTCCGCCAAACTACTCCTTCAGGCTGGATGGGGATTCGTCGCCCGCGCGTCGAACGAAGTCCAGGCCGACAACGGCGCAGGCCTCGACAAGGGCATCATTGGCCTCGTCAATCACGGCGAGCCCCGCTCGCTCGATGATTGGGGCGTCTTACGCGCCTGGGCCTGGGCCGACAGCCGCATCGTCGACTATCTCCAGACGGATCCCGACGTCAACGGAGCCAAGGTCGGCGTCATGGGCCACTCCCGCGGAGGCAAGGCCGCCCTCGTCGCCATGGTTGACGATCCGCGCATCGCAATTGGCTTCATCTCCTCCTCCGGCGCCGGCGGAGCCGACCTCTACCGCCGCAACTACGGCGAAACCCTCGGCAATCTTTGCAGCGATCAGGAGTTCCATTGGTTCGCTGGCAACTTCCTCCGTTACTGTGCCGTCGGCCACTCCGCGAACGAAATGCCCGTCGACAGCCATGAGTTCATCGCACTCGTGGCCCCGCGCCCGGTCTTCATCGGCGGCGGCGCGCTCATTACCGATCCCGAATATGCCCCCGGCGACGCATGGCAAGACGCGCAGGGCATGTTCATGGCCGCCGTAGCCGCCAGTCCCGCATGGAAACTTCTCGGCGTTGAAGGCCTTGGAACCACAGCCTTCCCGCCCATGAACACGTTCGTTGACACGGGCCGATTAGCGTTCCGCCAGCACCAGTACGGCCACACTCCCGCCCCCAACTGGCCCTACTTCCTCCAATTCGCAGAGAAGCAATTGGGCACAAAGTAGTCGTACCTTTTCGTCTCCCAATCTCACCTACTCAACAATTCTGGGTGGACCAGGTCCGGATCTTCGGATCTGGGATAGCAATGGCGTTGGCTATCCCTTCATAAGCCATACAAATGAGGGATGAATAGCACACCCCCCCCCCATCACCAGCACTGTCATGTTGAGTGACCGAAGGGAGTCGAAACATCTGCGGTTACCGGGCGCCCCGCGTCTCGATTTTGGGACGTGGGATAGCAATGACCCAAACATCAACACTGTCCTCTTGAAACCAGCCGCGCAGATTTTCATAATATGCGCCTTGACGGATATGTCTGCCGACTAATATATTCGCTTTAGCGTATGTAAGTAGCGCGACCTCAAAACCATTCGCGTCAAGCAGCCGAGCGCCCAGGAGTAAAGAATGGCCGACCACTACAGTGTTCTGTTTCTCTGCACCGGCAATTCGGCCCGTTCCATCATGGCTGAAGCCATTCTCAACCACAAAGGCAAAGGCCGATTCATCGCCTACAGCGCCGGCAGCCACCCCAGCGGCCAGCCCCGGCCTGAAGCTCTCAAGCAGATTGAGTCCGCCGGCATGCCCACCGCCGATTTCCGCAGCAAGTCATGGGACGAGTTCTCCGGCCCCGGTGCGCCCAAGCTCGATTTCGTCTTCACCGTTTGCGATAACGCCGCGAAGGAACAGTGTCCTTACTGGCCCGGTCAACCCATGACCGCGCACTGGGGCATTCCCGATCCTGCAGCCGTCAAGGGAACGCCTGAAGAAATCGCACGCGCATTCCGCGATGCCTTCGTCATCCTCGACCGCAGAATCGGACTGTTTCTTTCGCTACCATTGGCTACGCTTGAAAACCTGGCTATCAAACGCGAAATCGACGCCATCGGCCGGTCGTAGCTTTTCGGCGACACAGATCCCATGGAGGCCCGCAGTTGAAAAAGAGTCGCCTTTCATTCCTTGATCGCTATCTGACCGGCTGGATCTTCGCTGCCATGGCATTCGGCGTTGCGCTCGGCTGGCTTGCTCCCGGAGTCGTGCCGTTCCTCAACCGCTTCAGCGTCGGCACAACCTCCATCCCCATCGCCGCGGGCCTCATCCTCATGATGTATCCGCCCTTCACCCGCGTCCGCTATGAGGAACTGCACGAAGTCTTTCGCGACAAACGCGTACTCGGCCTTTCGCTCGCGCAGAACTGGCTCATCGGCCCGATTCTCATGTTCGCGCTCGCCATCATCTTCCTGCGCGATTATCCGGAGTACATGGCCGGCCTCATCATGATCGGCCTCGCCCGCTGCATCGCCATGGTCATCGTGTGGAATGAGCTTGCCAAAGGCGACACGCAATACGCAGCCGGCCTCGTCGCCTTCAATTCGCTTTTCCAGGTCTTCTTCTATTCGGTTTATTCCTGGGTGTTTATCACTGTGCTGCCGGGTTGGTTCGGCCTGCGCGGAACTGCCGTTGACGTATCCATTCGCGAAATCGCGCAGAGCGTCTTCATCTATCTTGGCATTCCGTTTCTTGCTGGCTTCGTTACGCGAACATTGCTGGTTCGCATGAAAGGCCGAGACTGGTACGACCGAAATTTTGTGCCGCGCGTCGCGCCCGTCACCCTCATTGCGCTGCTGTTCACCATTGTGGTCATGTTCTCTCTCAAGGGCAGCTACATCGTCCGCCTGCCGCTTGACGTGATCCGCATCGCCATACCGCTGCTCATTTATTTCGTAGTCATGTTCCTGGTCTCGTTCTACATGGGCAGAAAACTGGGCGCCGATTACTCCAAAACCACCACGCTTTCCTTTACAGCCGCCTCAAACAATTTCGAGCTCGCCATAGCAGTAGCGGTCTCGGTTTTCGGAATCAATTCCGGTGCGGCCTTCGCTGCAGTAATCGGCCCGCTAGTCGAAGTGCCGGTAATGATCGCCTTGGTGAACCTCGCCCTCTACTTCCAGAAGAAGTACTTCGCCAACCCCCAGCCCGCAGGAATTGAAGGTGTCTGCAACTAGCCGTATCGTACTAATGTCCCCGGTGATCAGACAGAAAGGCAACCGCAGATGTTTCGACTCCCTCTGGTTGCCTCAACATGACAGTGCTGCGGTAAAGCATTGAACTGATCTCCGTCCCTGATCCCTGTTCCCTCGTCCCCCTCGTTCCCGCGTTCCCCTTGTCCCCTGCCTCTCCGCCTCCCCTGCTATATTCAAAAAGGAATGGCAACAACTTCGACCAGGAACTCCGCCGGACAGAACAGACCGCGGGGATTCGTTTATCTCCCACTCATCGCCGGGTGGCTCGTCCCCGGTCTGGGACATTTCCTTCTCCGCAAATGGATTCGTGGAGCCTTGCTGGCGGCCTCCGTCATCGGCATGTTCGCTCTCGGCTTGGCCATGAAGGGGAAGATCTATGCGGGCGCGCAGGACATTCTCGACATGCTCGGCATGGCCGGTGATCTTGGCAACGGATTGCTGTTCTTAGTCGGCCGCACTTTTGGCTGGGGCGCGGAGCATGTCCAGGTAACTACCGGAGATTACGGCACCAAGTTCATCGTCGTAGCCGGCCTGCTCAACATCATCGCGGCGGTCGACGCGCACAATCTGCGCACCGGGAGGAAGCCGCTGTGACCCATCCCTCCCACTTCGCAGCCGTCTTGCTGTTCGCGCTCTTCGCGTCCACGGTCTTCGGAATCACCCAGCGCGAAACCCCGCGGCGCATGTTCCGCTACGGCGCATACTGCTTCGCGCTCTTCGTAGGCTCGGCCATCGTCCTGAGCTGGGTCATGTATCTGATAGCGCGGTAAGAGCTATCAGCCGTCAGCTATCAGCTTCCAGCCTTCTCGTGCGTGGTCGAGCTGAATTGCCTGAAGGTGACTTCTCTATCGCTCCGGCCGCGAATGCAGCCATCCCTCCGCGTGAAAAATCAAGCCGGAATATTCGACGTCGCCGGCATGCGCAATCCTTAGCTGAAAGCTGATGGCTGAGAGCTGAAAGCTGCTTCTCACCTCTCCCAGACCGCCGCATCAAACTTGTGCGTGCAGCGGTACCCCTCTGAGAGATAAAGATCGATCGCCTGCTGATTTGCTTCCGTCACCGTGAGCGAGACCTCCGTCGCGCCCTGGCGCATGAAGTGGAAGCCGGCCGCGCCCAGCAGCATCCGCGCCAGTCCATGGCGGCGATACGACGGGTGAACGCAAAGCTGCGTGATGTGCCCGCTCTCCTGGCTCACACGCGACCCCAGCACCAGCGCCACAAACTCGCGGTTCGTGCGGTGCACCACTACATGCGACACAGCAGCGGAAAATGCGCCACAACCGGAGTAGCGCACAATGTTATTCAAAAATCGCATCGACCCATGCACTGTGCGGTACTGGTCGTTGATCAGGCTGTCAGGATGATCGCGATAGGCTTCGCAGATCAACCGCGCTGCCGGAGTCAGATCCTCGTCGCGCCACGAACGTAATTCCAACTCGCTCGGCAGGTTCGGCTGCGGCGCGCTCCACAGGCCCGCAAGCTGCTGCACCATAAACAGCCGCCTGAAAATCTCAAAGCCAGCCTCACTAAATATTCCGGAATGAGATCCTGTAGGGTGCAGCAGCAGTTGCGATTCGATCCGGTCGACCTGTGGCGAATTCACCAGAAGCTCCAGCTGATGCTTCAGCAGCAGCTCTTCCAGCTGGTGAGCCCGCTTTGCCCCCGGCTGAGCTTCATCCACGGCGAACACGTCACCGATAACCGCCTTCGTCTCCTCGTAAACACAGAAAACGTAGCCGATCACCTGCTCCGCCATAACGGCCGCAAATCCAGGCAACATGTGGTTGTCCAGATACTGCATCAGCAATCGCGCCGAAGCCCGGTAATCCCATCCCAACCTTTCCTTCCAGATTTGGCCCTCGGCATCCAATACTGAACGCAGCATTGCCGCTGAAAAATGCCTCAGATCGAGGATCTCGCTGGAAGTACTCAATCCCATCTCTCTCCAAGTCTTTAATCCGGACAATCAAACTCCAAGCAACTTCTGCACTTAACTTACTATCGAGCACCAACCAGGTACACATCCAATCCTTGCTCCGGCCAGCTGAACACCTCTTCGTAATGGCGCCCTTCAAGATACGCTTGCAATGCTGTTTCGGTGTGGAGATCCACTCCACCGCGGCCGGTCATTCTGGCCACCAGCAGATGCTGCTCATCGGGCACGCCGGCCTGCTCGTAATTCACCACTTCACGATTCCGATAAAACGACAACCCGTATTCAATATCGCGCCGCACACGGAACACCGCCACAGTCTCATTCTCAGGAGCAATGGTCGCAAGCTTTTCGGCCAGCGGCCGCGCGGAGTAGGAGCGGTCCAGCAGATGAGTCACACGCTTGGTGGCCGCTACCGCGGGAATCCCGAAGAACGGTCCCACTCCATAAAGAAACAGCAGTAACAGAACCAGCACTGAGCAGGTAGCAACCCGCAGTCTCGCCAGGCCAAATCCCTTGGTCACAATCAGGATCAGCAGAACCGCTCCCAAGCCGGCCAGCAGAGCAGCCATTACCGCATTAGACGGCGGCATCGTTTTGCCGTGTGCAATAAACCACGGCAACAGGAACACCGCGACCGTCATGATGCCGCAGAGTGCGGCATGGCCAAGCAGTATCCATCGGTTCAATCCGGTCTTCCGCCGGCGAAATAGAAAGTCGCCGGTCAAAATCGCAATCGGTGGAATGGAAGGGAGAATGTAGCCAGGCAGCTTCGACTTCGAAAACGAGAAAAAGACAATGGGAATCGCTGCCCACAGCACCAGAAACTCGGGGAATGCATCGCCCGGTCGATTCACCTTCGGAGTCCCGTTTCTTGAGCGGCGCAGCCGCCACTCGGCCACCGACGTCTGAATGCCATCCACAAGTGCGCGAATCGCAACTACCGTCCACGGCATCATCGCCAGGATCACAACCACAAAGTAGTACCAAAATGGCTGCGAGTGCTGAAATCGATCTGTAGCAAACCGTTCGAAATTGTGTTCCAGGAAGAATTCTCGGAAGAACGTCGGATTCTGGTGCTGCACTGCGATGAACCAGGGCAGAACCATCGCGAAGTACAACACGATACCCGGCCACCAGAACGATCGTCGAATAATAACCCACTCACGGCGCAGGAGCGCGAATGCCGCAATGATCAGGCTCGCCAAAAATGGCGCTACCGGCCCCTTTGCAAGAGTAGCCAGTCCGGTGAAGAAGTAGATGTCGTAGAGCCAGAACTTCGAGCCGGTTTCATACCACGCGTACCAGCCCAGCAGTCCAATGGACAAGGGCGCCGCCATCTGCATGTCGGTCGAGGCGCCGCGAGAGAAACCGATAATGCCCGCGCATGCAACTGTAATCAGCGCCGCATCCAAATGCCCGCCTGGACGAAATCGTCGCATGTGCAGATAAATCAGACCGACCATGATGAACGCGAATGTCGTTGAAGGCAGCCGCGCACTCCAATCGTGCACGCCAAAATCCTGAAACAGGAACATTGCCCGCCAGTAATACAACGCCGGCTTCTCCAGCCAGGGCAAGCCATACAGATACGGAGTAACACAGGCGCCCAAGCGATCTAGCAGCGTGTGGGCTGAATCGAATCGATCCAGCATCTCATGCGCAATCTGCGCATACCGGGGTTCGTCGGCCCCAACCAGACCGAGTCCATCGCCGCCCAGTATTGGGGTCAGCCCATATAAAAGAAAGAAGACAGAAAATATCAGAAAGACAGCGGCTTCGCGGACGGTCGCCCATTGCGGCAGTCGCTGACGCCGGGGTTCGTGCGATTCCGGAGCAGGTATTTCCAGATTTGTTTCCACTACCAGCAATTCTCCAATGGGCAAGCAATTGTCATCAGGTTCGATGTTTCAGGTATTGCTCGGAAAGTCAGGAATGCCGGCCCGCCCGCCGTGCTTTCGCGCCGCAAAGCGCGCGAAAATGGTGCTTCAGCTTCAACAGGGTCAAGGCTAACAGATTCGACCAGAAATTCCCTGAAGCTCACGTAACAGGGCCTCTTGCCAATTTGGATTCCGGACCACTTTGATGCCTAAACAACGCCGGGAAACGCCTCAGAAACAGCAGGACGCAATTCATTCAGAATCTCCTCCAGGGCTCGCCCAAGCGGCCCCTCCAGAGTGCATCCCGCCGCATTTCCGTGTCCCCCGCCCCCGAGCTTTTCTGAAATGCGCGCCACGTTTACCTTGCCTTTGCTGCGCAAACTTGCACGGATGCGCTTCTCCGGCAGCTCGCGCAAAAATACCGCCGCTTCCACACCGGCAATGCCTACACCCACATTCACGATTCCTTCGCAATCCTCTTCAACGGCGCAGGTGCGCACCATGTCCTGATGTGTCACCCACAACCACGCCAATCGTCCTTCGCGCTTCAGGTTGTTCAGCGCCGCGCCCAGCAGCATAACTTTAGAGGTGGTAGCCGAGTAGCATACGTCCCTCGCAATCCCCACCGGATCTGCTCCCGCAAGAACCAGTTCCCTGGCCACACCGAATGTAGTTTCTCTCACCGCGCCATACGTGAAGCCACCTGTATCGGTAAGCAGAGTGGTGTACAGGCAGGCAGCCATCTCCGCCGTCACTGTCGCTCCAGCCGCTTTCACGATTCTGTAGACCAGTTCCCCAACGCTGGCTGCGCCGCAATCGATCCAGTTCAGTTGTCCGTAAGGCCGCCCGGTCAGGTGGTGATCAATATTGATGAGGTAAAAGCGCTCCAATCCGCGCAGCTGTGCGCGCTCAATGCCATCGCACTCCAGCAGAATCACCGCGTCATACGGACCATGAACACGCAAAGCGTGGCGGATGCTCTCGGCTCCCGGCAGTCCGCGATAGATCGTCGGAACCCTGTCGGCTGTCACCAGGTCGGCGCGTTTGCCCATCTGCTCAAGCAGCATACCCATGGCAAGCATGCTGCCCACAGCATCGCCATCGGGCCGCGAGTGCGAGCAAACAAGAAACTTCTCTCCGTTGCGCAACAATTTCAGGATCGCAGCAACGGGATCCGCCGAAGCACTGTCTTCTACTGTGCCCGGTTTTCCAGCTTGAGCGCCTGCCGGATCCCCAGTCTGACCAGAAAGCTGCCCTGGCTGATCCGACGGTCCCGGCTCCGAATTGACGTGCGATCTATCCATATATGCGCGTTAATTTATCCGTTCTATTCTGTCGGAGCTTTCGCCGCAGAAGTTGCTGCCCCGGTTCCGCTGGACGCAGCCTCGGTCTGGGCCTTGCGCCGCTTGCGTGAGCGTTCCATCAATTCGTCGATCCGCGCCTTGAAACGGCCCGAGCGGTCTGCAAGAAAAGTCAGCTCGGGCACATGGCGAACTCCCATGCGTTCCTTCAGTTCAAAGCGGATGTAGCCCTTGGCTGCTTCCAATCCGGCGACGGTGTTCTGCTCGGCTTTATCGATGTCTTTTACGGCGCTGTCCACCGCCACATAAACCCTCGCCGATCTTCCGCCGGGATTCAATACCACTTCGGTCACGTAGCAGAAATCGATGCGAGGATCGGAAAGTTCGCCCTCAATCATGGCGCCGATCTCTTCTCTCAGGGTTTCTGCCACCCGGTCCTGATGATGTTTCCTTGCTCTGTGTTCCGGCATAGCGCCCTCCCTGCTCAGGTAAACCATTCAGGATATCAGAGGCGCACTTTCCGCGCGTCCGACGGCAACCTAATTCGGCTTATAATTGGACCCTGACTCACAAAAAGGACGTAAAACCATGCGCCTGAAGAAATTCGCCGCCATCGCCGTTGCATTCTTTTCTCTCACCGCTGCAGCCCTGGCTCAGACGCTTCCAAACGGCGTGCAAAAAGTGACGTCGATTGAAGGCGTTGACGAGTACGCATTTCCCAACGGCCTGCATGTGTTGCTGTTCCCTGACAATTCAAAGCCCAAAATCACGGTTAACGTGGTGTACCTGGTGGGCTCGCGCAACGAGGGATACGGCGAAACCGGAATGGCTCACCTGCTTGAGCACATGGTCTTCAAGACATCCAAGTCCGGCCGCGAGCTCTTCAAGGAGTTGACCGACCGCAGCGGCGGCAACTTCAACGGCACCACGTCCTACGATCAGACCATGTATTTCGAGACGTTCAACGCAAGCGATGACAATCTGCATTGGGCTCTCCAGCTTGAGTCCGACCGCATGGTCAACATGACGATGCTCAAGAAAGATCTCGACTCTGAGATGACGGTCGTTCGCAATGAAATGGAATCCGGCGAGAACAGCCCAATGAACGTACTGCACGAGCGCGTGCTTGCCGCGGCGTACAACTTCCACAATTACGGCAAGACCGTCATCGGCAACCGCACCGATGTGGAGCGCGTGCCGATCACCAATCTCGCTGCCTTCTATGAGAAGTACTACCAGCCTGATAACGCCGATCTCATCATCGCAGGACAATTTGACGAGTCGAAAGCCCTCGCCCTGGTGGCCGAAACTATCGGCGACATTCCGCGGCCGAAGCGCGTTCTCACGCAACCCTACACAGTAGAGCCCACGCAGGAGGGCGAGCGCTCTGTAACCCTGCGCCGTGTGGGAAACGTTCAGGGCATCATCGCGGTCTATCACATTCCCGCCGCTTTGCATCCTGACATGGCCCCGCTCGACGTAATGGCGCAGGTGCTCGGGGCGCCGCAAACCGGCCGTCTCTACAAGGCGCTCGTCGATACTCAAAAAGCAGTTGCTGCCAGCATGAGCGCCGAAGACGAACACGATCCCGGTGTGGCGCTCGCCTATGCGCAGCTCAAAACGCAGCAATCCATCGACGATGCGCAGCAGATCCTGCTCAAAACCATTGAGGGCCTGGTCAACGATCCCCCGACGCAGGAAGAAGTGGATCGCGCCAAGGCACGCATCCTCAAGAACGTCGAGCTGGCATTCACAAATTCTCAATCCATGGCCATCATGCTCGGCGGCTACGCGGGCGACGGCGACTGGCGCGAATTTTTCCTGATGCGCGACGAGATCGGCAAAGTCACGCCGGAAGATGTTGCGCGTGTGGCAAAGGCGTACCTGAAGTCATCGAATCGCACGCTCGGCGAGTTTATTCCCACCGCAACTCCCGACCGCGCCGAAATTCCTGCAACGCCAGACCCCGCCGTCCGCTTCAAGGACTACAAGGGCGGCGAAACCATTCAGCAGGGCGAAGTATTCGATCCCACGCCGCAAAATATTGAAGCTCGCGTCATTCGCGCCACGCTGCCAAACGGACTCAAGCTCGTGATGTTCCCGAACAAGACGCGCGGAGGCACAGTCGTAGCCAGCATGAGTGTGCGTTTTGGTGATGAAAAATCGCTGTTCGGCAAATCGACGGCAGGGGAAATGGCCGGCGCCATGCTCATGCGCGGCACCAAAACCAAGAATCGCCAGCAGATTCAGGATGAGACTGACCGCCTGAAAGCGCAGATCAACGTGGGCGGCGACGAGGAATCCGTCTCCGCCAATATCCGCACCGTCGAAGCGAATCTCGCCGACTCGCTGCGCTTTGCGCGCGAGCTCATGCGCGAGCCGTCGTTTCCCGCGTCTGAATTCGAACTCATCCGCGAGCAGCGCATCGCCGGCGCAGAAGCTGGTAAAACAGAGCCAAACAATCTCGCATCTATTGAGCTGAGCCGGTATTTCAATGCACGCTATCCACGCGGCGATGTGCGCTATGTGTCCACGCTCGATGAAGACATCGAAGATTTGAAAAAAGTAACGCTCGATGAAGCGAAGCAGTTCTATCAGCAGTTCTACGGCGCAGGCGAAGGCGAAATCGTCGTCAGCGGCCAGTTCGATCCGGACCAGATCAAAAAGCTGGTCGTCGATCTTTTCGGTGATTGGAAGAGCCCCGCCCGGTATCAGCGGATCACGAATTCCTACGCCAAGCTCCAGGCCGTCAATCGCAAAATCGAAACACCAGACAAGCAGAACGCAATCTTCCTCATCGGCATGCCGCTTAAAATGAACGACGACGATCCGGATGCGGCCGCGCTCAGCATCGCCGGTATGGTGTTTGGCGGATCGCCGAATTCGCGCCTCTTTCAGCGCATTCGCGTGAAGGACGGCCTGAGTTACGGCGCCGGAGCAAACTTCTCCATGCCTGCAAAAGATGACAGCGGCCGCATGACCGGTTACGCCATCGCAGCGCCGCAAAACACGCCCAAGGTTGAAGCCGATTTCAACGACGAACTGGCCCGCGCCCTCAAGGAAGGCTTCACCGCCGACGAGGTCCAGAAGGCCAAGAAGACGTGGCTCGATCAGCACATGCAGGATCGCACCGAAGAAGGCCGCGTCGCTTCAATCCTGCGCGAGCGGGAGCGCTGGGGACGCACGCTGCAATGGGACGCAAAACGCGAAGCCGGCGTAGCCGCCCTTACCCCGCAGCAGGTGAACGACGCGTTCAAACGCTATGTCGATCCGTCGGCTGTCTCGATCGTCAAGGGCGGCGATTTCAAGAAAGTCGGCGCGTTTCAATGAGAGACCGTTGCTCATCCTGCAATAACGAAGGATGAGCAACACTCTTTGTAGTCGCCACTGTAAACATTTCAAAGCGATAGCAGCGTCACTACTCGCTGGCGGCGCGCTCAAGTTCCGCAATATCGAACTTTGTCATCTTCATCATCGCCTGCATCGCTTTGGGTTTCTTTATGAGTTCGGACAACTTTGCCGGCACCACCTGCCAACTCACGCCGAACTTGTCCTTCAGCCATCCGCACTGAACTTCAGTTCCTCCGCTGGTCAATCGCTGCCAGTAGTAGTCAACCTCGTCTTGATTGTCGCAGCGAATTACAAACGAAACAGCCTCATTGAACGCAAATGTCGGTCCGCCATTCAGCGCGGTAAATCGCTGACCGTCCAGTTCGAAGGCGATCGTAAGTATGGTTCCCTTGGGTCCGGGAGTATTGCCGTCGTTGTACAACTCGCCTACACGCCGCGAGTTCTTGAACACAGAAACATAGAATTCAACCGCTTCTTCAGCGTTGTCATTGAACCAGAGAAACGGGCTAATACGGGGAGCGCTTTCGAAAACAGCCATCTATGACCTCCAGGGTTCGTGTGGGACGTCGGCAGTTATCGGACAGGGAAGAACCGGCAACGTCTCCAGATATTCTAAAGACATATCGCTTGCAAATTGCAAGTTACAGGCGTTAACTTTGCCGTGTGGCGCATAAGACGAGTTCCGAGCACCGCTCAGGATGCCCCGTAAGCATCTCGCTCGATATTCTGGGCGATCGCTGGTCGCTGCTCATTGTTCGCGACGTCATGGTGCGCGGCTATCGCACATTCCGCCAGTTCCAGCGCGCTGGCGAAGGAATCGCCACCAACATCCTGTCGGACCGTCTTCGCAAGCTTGAGGCTGCCGGAATTCTGACTGCGGAGCCCGCCGAGGAAGACGGCCGCAGCACGCACTATCGCCTCACGCCAAAAGGCATCGCGCTCGCTCCGGTACTGCTTGAACTGCTCATCTGGGCCGGCAATCACGAGTCGACGGGCGCCCCCAACGCATTCATCGCGCAGATGGAGCAAAACCGCGCAGCCATCCTCGCCGAAACCTATCGCCGATGGAAGCAGCGCGATTTCACTCCACTGATTCCACCGTTTAATGCTCCCTTCAAGTCTTCGAATGCAAAATGGTCTCCGCGAGGAGAAACTTCCCTGAAAGGAAAACTGAAGCGATGAAAATGAACACTTATGTGAACTTTCCCGGCAATTGCGGGGAAGCGCTCGATTTTTATGTGAAACATTTGGGCGCGAAGATTCTGATGAAATCCACGTTTGCGCAGATGGCTCCGAACAACACGCCGCAGAACCTCCCGCCCGGGCTGGATCCCAACGGCATTCTTCATGCGCGCATCATGATCGGCGACACGCTCTTGATGGCGAGCGACGGACCACACGTTGAGCCAATGCGCAGCGCGTACCTCTCACTCTCGGTCGACAGCGATGCAGAAGCGGAACGGGTATATGGCGCACTCTCCGACGGCGGCGAAGTTTTCATGCCCATGGCGGAAACGTTTTTCGCTTCGCGCTTCGCGCAGTTCCGAGACAAGTTCGGCATCAACTGGATGCTCATTCACGAGAAGCCGATGCCGCGTCCTGCCTGAGGGCTGATCAGGTTGGGGGTCAACTTTCCAGATACTCCCAGAAAGAATCCGCCAGCTCGGCGCCAAGCTCATTCAGCATGCGCCGGGCTGCGCGCTCAACTTCTTCAACCAGTCCGTGCAGGTAGTCGCGGGAACGCGAAACCGCAACAATGCAAATAGTGGCCGACTGCCACAGTTTGGCGTCGTCCATCTCAGCCACCGATACATTGAATCCCTGCTTCAACTGGTCTTTCAATGAGCGAACCACTTGCCGCCGGTCCTTCAGCGACTGGGCGTGCTCGATGCGAACTTCGAGGGTCAATTGCGCAACAGGCATAGGCTTACTGGATTTGTCACCGCAAGTGTAAGCCTGTTTTTATACCGGTGCTCGGCTTTTTTTAGCAAACTTCCCGTTCGCAGGCAATTTCCCTTAGCCTGGAATCCACCACCGCGCAATATTTAACCGCAATGCCGCCGGCATGCCGATATAATCGTCCGTTACTTCCTGGGGAAGCATCGGAGGATTCAAATGGACGTAGTGTTAATGATTTTCCTGGTGATTGTCGGCATCATCGCACTCACTTTTATTCTGGGCAGCTTCTTTACCGTCAACACGGCGCAGGTGGCCGTCATTACGCGCTTCGGCAAGTTTCTGCGCGTGGCCGATGCCGGCCTCAACTGGAAAGTGCCCTACATCGATTCTGTCACCGGTGTCATCAGCCTGCGCGTCAATCAAATTACGCTCACCATGGAGACCAAGACCAAGGACAACGTCTTCGTCACCATTCCCATCTCCGTGCAGAACCGCGTCAAGCCCGAAAAGGTCTTCGACGCCTACTACAAGCTTTCCGATCCAGTTGCGCAGATAAAGTCCTACGTCGAACAGGTCATTCTCGGCCACGTGCCCGGCATGACCCTCGATGAAGTATTCGCCTCGCAATCGTCCATCGCTGCCGCAGTCAAGCAGGAGCTCGATGCGGACATGTCCACCTTCGGCTACGAGATTGTGAACGTGCTGGTCACCGACATCGTTCCCGATGCCAAAGTGAAGTCCGCCATGAACGACATCAATGCGGCACAGCGCGAGCAGGTAGCGGCCGCAGCGCGCGGCGAAGCGGAAAAGATCCTCGTTGTAAAAAAGGCCGAGGCCGAATCAGAAAGCAAGGCGCTCCAGGGCCAGGGCATCGCCAATCAGCGCCGTGCCATCATTGAAGGCCTGCAAACCTCAGTCGAGCAGTTCCAGAAAGCCGTCGACGGCGCATCGGCCATGGAGGTCATGCAACTGGTGCTGGTCACGCAGTATTTTGACACGCTCAAGTCTATCGGCGAAAACGATAAGACCAACACGCTGTTCCTGCCGCACTCACCCTCTACCGTAAGAGAGGTTTCCGATCAGATCATGAACGCCATGCTGGTGGCCGGGCGCGCCAGCGTCTAAATGAAAAGGGCACGGCAAATGTTTCGCCGTGCCCTCTGTTCATAGTTCTGCCCAATGTATATCTACTCAGCAAACTGCGCCAGTTGCTCAGGCTCCGGCGCAGGCGTAAACATGCTCACCGCCACCATTGCGATCACTGCCGCAAACAGCGCCGGGAAAATGGCATCGCGCTCAGCCAGAATTTTCGGAAATATCGACTTCACGCCAGGCAAATCCCAAACCAGCGTGACCACTGTGCCTGCCGCGATGGCCGCTACAGCGCCCCAAGCCGTCACCCGCTTGGAGTAGAAAGCCGCAAGGACCACCGGTGTCAGCGCAGCCGAATAAATCGTGTAGGCCCACAGCATCTTTTCAAGAATGCTCGGCGCATAGATCGCTTGATAGAGAGCCCAGCATCCAAGCAGCACCACGGCCAGCCGCGACACAATCAGCACTCGCTTGTTTGAGGCGTCCGGCGAAATGTAGCGCACATAAATGTCGTTCACCAGGTTGGTCGCCGGCGAAAACAGAAAGTTTGACGCGGTCGACACCACCTTCGCAAACACCGCTCCCAGCAGCAGCGCGCCCATCAGCGCGGGCAAACCATGCCGCGCCGTGTACGGAATGATTTCGTAAGGCTGGCGAGCTACTTCACCCGTCGGGTACAGCGCCGATCCGAACACCGCAATCGAAACAATCAGTGTTTCCAGCAGCAGCGTCCCCAGTATCCAGCCAATCACGGAGACGCGCGCGTCCTTCTCGCTCTTCGCGGAGAAAAACTTCTGGTACATTACCTGGTTGCCCAGCATCAACAGCATGGTCGGCACCAGGAACTCGAGCGCACGCACCAGCGAAAGATCGCCGAGTACCTGAAAATGCGACGCCGGCAGCGCTGCATGCACTCCCGCCCAGCCGCCCGCCTTACCCAGCAGCGTCGGCGCAGCAATCAGGCAGATCACCGTTACCAGAGAGCCGATCGCAACATCCATATACGCCACGGACGACATGCCCGCCAGCGCCGTTGTCAAAATAACAAACGCCGCAATGATGTACGTGCCAAGTTCAGCCGACACCGCCTCCGGGAAAATAAGGTGCAGCACATTGCCGCCACCCTTGAACTGGTAGCTGGTTATGCCCACATAGGCAAAAAGAATGGCGAACGTGCCCAGTACGCGTGCCGTCTGGTTGTAGCGCACTTCAAGCAGATCGGGCAGTGTAAACTGCGCAAACCTGCGCGCACGCGGAGCAATGAAGTAGATGAGAAGCAATCCCAGCCAGCCACCGGCGGGCTGCCACAGCGCGGCAAAGCCGTTCTTGTACGCATTCTCCGCACCGGCAAACAGCGAGCCGGCGCCGATCCACGAAGTCAGCAGCGTAAGCACCAGCACCAGCGCCGGCAGCGACCGCCCGGCCACCAGGTAGTCAGCCTTGGTCTTCACCTGGGATGTGCGATACAACGCTACGGCCAGCAGCGTAACAACAATCACGGCAAGTACAGCTACGTAGAGTTGCGACATCCGCAATCTTCCTCAACCGATATCGTGGGTCCTCTCGAGTTTACCGGATTGGCAACATACCTCGCCTGCTCAACAACTTGCCTGCTCAAGGATTTGACCCGAATTTTCGCAGTTGATAGACTGTAAATGCGGGGTGGAGCAGCCCGGTAGCTCGTTGGGCTCATAACCCAAAGGTCGCTGGTTCAAATCCAGCCCCCGCAACCAATTAAATCAATAACTTAAGAGCTCTCATCGAGATTTTGAGGGCGCAATAAGATGCGCCCTGGAAAATTCCGCTCCTGCCAGCTCGCTGTGTCTCGCCAAAACTTCCGAGCTGGGAATTCGCGTAGCACTCGGTGCGCAACGCGATCAACTCTTGCAAATAATGCTGTTCGATAGTCTGCGTCTGCGCCCAGCGCTGTTCGGCCTCGGCCTTCGCTTGCTGTTGAGCTTCGCGGCAACACGCATCTATCAGTCAATGCTTTCCGGAACCAGGCCTCTCGATCCCGTGGTTCTCTCCGGCGTAGTTGCGACGCTGGAGTTCATCCAGCATCAACTGCCGAAGATGGGTCTGCAAGCTATATCGGCGGGAAGAGCCGCCGAATCATTTTGATATCCGCTCAGGTTCCACTCTCCGATCCATGCGAGGCCCCAAAATGCACTTAGGGGTTGCCTTGTGTATCCTTTTCGGGTACGATTGACTCCAGAATGGGTACAGTTAGTACACTCTCGAGCACGCTGTTTGGCCGCACGCGTGGTGCAGTCTTGGCTGTCCTGTTTGGCCACGTCGGCGAGTCCTACTATTTAAGGCAGCTTGCTCGAATGACAGGAATTGCGCTCGGACCCGTACAACGGGAGTTGCGCCAGTTGGTCGATGCCGGCCTCGTAACAAAGAAGATTCTGGGAAAGCAGACGATGTACAGTGCCAATGACGCCAGCCCCATCTTTGCCGAGATGCGAACCCTAGTGGCGAAGACAGTCGGGATCCACGACGTCCTCCTGGCGGCGCTTCATCCTCTCGAAAGCAAAATCACCCTTGCATTTGTCTACGGTTCGGTGGCGCGCTCCAGTGAGAGTCAGCAAAGCGACGTCGATTTGATGATTGTGGGCGGGGTGAACTTCGCAGATGTGGTTGATCGAATCGCAGACGCACAGAAGACGCTGAACCGCGAGATCAACCCTACGGTTTATACACTCAATGAATTCAAAACCAAGCTGCGGGGAAACTTCTTAAAGACTGTACTCGCAGAGCAAAAGCTCTTCCTCATCGGAGATGAGAATGACCTTAGAGAACTGGGCCAGCAATCGATGGCTTGAGAAACTGGATTCTGATCGAGAGGAGATCGAGCGCCTGCTCGCGAATGCTGATGGGCATCTCGACGACTATCACAAAGCGGTCGCGGGTGAGATGTCCGCGGATGCGCAATTAAGTCTTGCATACGATGCGATTCGCGCGTCTGCGACAGCCGCATTGCGCGCCACCGGATACCGGGTTGTTCGCGGCGGAGGTGAACACTACCGCACGATCGAGGCTCTGGAGTTCTCGATCGATCCGGAGAGAAAGCTCATTCCTAGGCTCGATGCCTTACGTCGAAAGCGAAACACAGGTGCCTACGACGACTACGGGCTTGTGGCGCAGGGTGAGGCTGATCTCGCAGGCGAACTAGCGGCGCAGGTCCGGAAAGAGGTCGAGGACTGGATCCGCGAGAACCACGCCGAAAGGATCACATAGACGGCGATTGCCCGCAGGGCGCCCCCGACAAGACGGAACCCTCGCTTGGCCGGGATGACCACAGTCCTTATTCCTGCCCCAATGGCCGGATCCGAATTCCAGCACAATCGTCTTGCCCTCTGTTTATGCGGGCTTGCGACATGAACACGGGAATGCGATTGGGGCATCTTGCCAAACGATGAACGGCCGTCAAAGCGGTATTTTCAGCCGTTCTACGAGCGCATTTTTCGAGTGAATTGGACGTTTCGCACAAATCCGCCATTCGCATGAACATGCAGCACTCTGCAGGAATGACGGCAGAGAACGAACCTGCCCAATCGCTCCGTGAGCGTAGCGGTTCGCTCCGCGAGTCCTCCGCTTCAATACTGTCAAGGTCGCCCTTAAACCAGATCATTGGGGCAGTTTCGCAAACGATGAATGCATCCACTTACCACGAATTGCATTTGTTTGCAGCCGCGAATGAGGGGAATTTTGGGACAGAATCTCAGTGGGAGACTGCGTTCTGTAATGAATGCGGCTTCCCGTTGGGGAAGCCGCTTGGTTGAAGCACGTGCCCGGGACTTATTCGGGACGATAGAAGAATCGGAATCAGCGACTAGCTACCGTGTTCTGATCCTTGCTCTGGTTGCATAGCGTGTCATACAGCGGTTGCGCTGCCTGCAGCGTTTCGCTTTCGTCGGCTACAGCAATAGCCAGAATGCGGATTTTGCTGTTGTTCGGCAGGGTGAGAGTTTTTGCATTCGCCGGCACGTCCAAGGTGTAGGCATAAAGATACGAGTAGTCATAGGGCTCATTGCTGCCGTCGCTCCCATGACGGTGTGAAGCAAACCAAGCTACCGATGCGGGTTTGATGAAGCCGGGCGTCAGACCCGCAAACTCATCTTTGGTGAGCGGTCCGTGCAGCTTCACTGACTCTCGCGTGCGTCGGGCGCGTTGGGCGGCTGGACTGTTGTCGCCTGCTGCCGGCTCAGGTGGAGTCGGCTGTTCCACGGCTTTCCATATACGGTTGTCCCACTGTCCGATATAGCCGGTCCAGTCCTGGATGGTGAGGCTGGTCGCGCTATCGCCCACGCGGAATGTCGCATCTTGGTCACCGTCCGCCGAAGCCGCCAGCAAGTACACGCGATTGTAGGTGCCCGCGGGCAGCGTGATTGTCTGCCCACGCGGAATTACTGCGTTGGCCTTGGTTGCCTTGGCCAGACGAAATCTAATGCCGTTGTAGATAAGCTCGGCCGGCAACATTTCCGCCGGAAGGGCGCGCCCGTTGCCATCAAAAGCTCCGGTCGACGGATGTCCATCCTGAGTGGCTACTGATTTCTCGTAAGCAAGTTCCACCGGCTGCGACTTTGGTGCCGCAACCCTGGCCGTCGCCGGGGTCAGCTTAACCGCAAAGGTGCGTGGCTCGTACGGCCCGAAGTTCGTAGCCAGCTCACCATTGACCACCGTTGCAGCACCGACCGGCATTTCTTGACCGTTCACCTCGCGGGCAGCGGCAATCGGCGCGGCGAACGCTACGCGCACGTTCTGTTGAGCCTTGCCGTCAATTTCAACTAGACGAATAACTATCTCATCACTCTCCTCTGCCTTCTTGACGGCCATGACGCGCACCCGGTCGCTGCTCACGTTCAGCAGTGAGAAGTTCCTTCCAAGCGCACCCTGATGCTTAGTGGCTTGGAACGCCACCAAAGGAACATTCAGGCGGAGCGCCTGCCAATCAGTCCGTCCCTGGCGCCAGTCGCCGGCATGGCCGGCGATACCATACACAAATTCGTGATGGCCCCAATCCTGCGATGCTTGATCGCTGTATCCGGCACGCTCGCCAATGCCGGGCGTGCGAACCAACGTGAGGCGCAGGGTGTTGTCGTTCGGCTTGTCCGAAGCGTTCTTCGCATCGGAAAGGATGGTGACGCCATACGTGCCGCTCTTATCGGTAAGGTCGAACCACTGGTGCGAGGCCACTTCGAACTTCTTCTCATCGTTGTTGCCGCGCTGAACGGTTCCGATATCCCAGTTGTAGGTCGCCAGCGGATTCGAAGCGCTCAGAGGGAAAACCGCCTTCAGATTGGCTTCGGCGGTCATCCAGTCCAGCACGTTGCCGAATTCCACGCGATTGCCGCTGTCACCTGCCGACAGCCGAATCGTCTGAACAAATCTGGAGCCTTCGGCTTCGCGCGTGACCTCAAGAGCCACCCGCACAGGGCCATTTTCGACTACACGGATCTTCGCCGGTCCACTTACATATGCTCGCGGGGGCTTCTGCTGATCGGCCCAATCCATGTTCCAGGCCGGCCATTGCGTCGGCTTATCTGTGGTGAGTGCCATACGAGCCGGGGAGGAAAGGAGATCTTTCTTAACCAGCTTGTCATAGATGCTGGAGACATCGCCGGTCCGGTCAACGGTGATGCGGTAACGGTCGTTTTCCAGCGACGAATCGCTTACCTTGAGCACTGCGGCGGCAGGCGCTACGTAAGGCGTTTCGGCAGATTGCACATCATACACGCTAAAGCCCACGGACGGTGTCTTCGCCAGGAACAGCACCTTGTTCCCCTGCAACTGCGAAGGCACTTCTTTGCCATCGGGACCAAACACACGAACTGCTTTTGGCTGCCCATTTGAGAAAGAAACGGACGCTTCTGCCACATCCTCGCGCCCGGTATTCAGGGAGTTGTATGCGACTATAGGCATCCCCTTAGAGTCCGTGTTCAGACCGGAGGCCACCGCCTGTGTCGCGCTCGACAGCACGCCGGCGAATTGATTCATCGCCAGAACCTGATCGTTCCACGCATACTCGTAAGCTTTTGGAGTGCTTGTACCCGGGATGATGTCATGGAACTGGCCGCCCATCACCAGGGTCCAGGCATCAGTCAAGCGCTGGAGCGGATAAGGACGTCCACCTAGCCAGTCGGCGGCGACCGACGCCCGCTCGGCCGCATCCGCCAAAACTTCGTTACGCCGATTCCAGCGCTTCAGGTACGCCTGGGACGTAAGCGAGCCGGCAGAGTGTTCAGCGAGTTCGAGATCGCCGTGATACTTCGGCATGCGCGAAATCTGGCTGGCCGTAATGTCCAGGAACATCTGTTCGGCGGTTGTTTGGAGTACCGTGAGCGGACCATCGCCAACTTTCACCGTCGGGCCGAAATATTGGCCGTCGTCCTGGCTGCGTCGCCCAGGTTGCGGGAGCGCGGCCTCGCCTTTTGTGAGGATGGCTTCCATTAGCTTGACCGACCGCTCGCGAGGCGAACCGCCGGTGTCACCGATACCGTAATAGCGGAAATCGACAAACAGCCCCATGGACTCGCCATCCTTTTGTGCGCGTTTGATCCACTCGGGGCTCTTGGTCAGATCTTCAATGACGTCGCCGCTATAGCTCGTTGCGTTTAATGCAGCGATCACACCCTTGCCGTCGAGGCCTTGCCAGTAGCCGACATTAAACGGAATACCGACGGGTGTATCTTGCGGCGATCCCGGTCCGCCAGTTACTGCACCGGAATGCCACGACAGTTTCTGCGTGGAGAAACCCTTTATGCCCGAATGCGCCAGGATGCTCGGCAGCGATGCCGGAAACCCAAAACAATCCGGCAACATATATTCAGCACTGGTATAGCCAAACTCGCGGCGGTTGAAATGTGTGCCGTAGAGGATCTGACGGATAACCGACTCGGCGCTGGGATTGTTTACGTCGCTCTCCTCCATCGCCGATCCCGCCACAAACCAGCGCCCGGCGGCCACGTACTGCTTCACCTTCGCGTAGTCGGCAGGATAGTACTCCTTCATCATGCGATAACGATTAGAACCGCTGTAGTTCAGGACGTAGTGCGGATATTTCTCGAAGAGCGCGAAATTGTCGCGCATTGTTTTCGGCAGATATTCCTTAATAGTGGTCGGGTACTCCCAACGCCACTCGGTATCCAGGTGCGCGTAGGGAATCACATAGAGAGTTGGTTGCTTGGTGAGGTCCGGTTTCGAGCGGGTCCCATTCTGCCCACTCGATATCGCCGTCTGGCTCCAGGCGCCGCAAAGTGTTACTAGGCAAACCAGGATCAAAGGTGGCCACTTCAGAATTCTTTCCTGCATAACCTTCTCCATAAATGCTGTTCACTACCCTGTCTACGCGCCCAGTGGCCGGATGAATGCCAGCAAAGCGCGCCCCCCGCCGGTCAGCAACACAGCAGATGCGCACCAGCAATCGGATTAATTCTGGTGGCGGACAGTCTTCTTGACGCGGATGCCACAAACTAAGTGCATTTAGTAAATCGGCTTGGCGGTCATTGACTCTTCTATCGTTACGCGGCACTTAGTGCGATAGGCGAGATTGGCCATGTGGGCTGCGAATGCAAACCGATATCCGATTTCGACCGGAGCATTGAGAAGATGATGACGATGGATGGCAGCCGACGGTATTCCACCAGCAGTTTACGTAACGATACCATGCTGTTTTGTCTCCAAAATGTATTCGTCTGACCTCAGTAACTAAGACCTAGTGATCTGAGAAACGGCCTTCGTTCCCACTGAAGCATGGTATCGTTACTACTCCGGCCTGGATATGACGTGAGTCACGGCAGAATTGCAGGCAGTCGCCATCATCCGTTCAGATGTTCAGGATTGTCCTCCCGAGAGGTAGTCTTTACACCTTTCTCCTGATGAAATAGGGCTAGTCCAAGCCTCAGCATCAACATCTGACCCACGGACTTCAGTTCCAGTCCTATTTCACCTGGTCGAAAGCTATCGATCTGGCAGCGCACGCTAACCGACCGGTCACGCGGTGCGTCCATTTGCACCGAATTACATTTGTTTGCAATCGCGAATGCAGGGAGTATTGGCTCAGAATCTCAGTGGGAGACTGCCTGCAGGATTTCAGCGAAGAACCTCGATGCAAAGCGCGCGGGTTAGAATCATGCCTGCGAGCTTTCGTGAGAATGATCAAGTCAGTATCGCGGACTTTTCCTGTCTTCGTGGAACTCCTCATTGGCAGCCTGACACAGGTTCGCGCTAACTAGACCAAAGTGATCTCCAGCTTGATGACTGAAGCAGCCGGAATAGTTACATTCAGAATCTCTCCGTTGACCGTGGTACCGAGAGACTCAGGTTTCACGGCATCAGGATTTTCGAATGTATTGTGCGCATGCATGTCGCTGGCCGTCAGGGCGATTCCAGTAGCGCGGGTAATCGTCGCACCACGAAGGGCAACCTGTGTGTCGATTGGGCCCTTAAGGTCAGGATTTACAGCCGTGACCGTTATAACATTACCCTTACTCGAGGCTGAACCGTTGAGTCCCCAGAAGCTAGCCGGCTTATCATCTTGCTGGTAGGTCACGTTCGGCGCCGAGAACTCTGCACGAAGGGATTGACCACCTTGATGCGATGCATACATCGCAAAGACATGGAAATTCGGCGTCGTAAAGAAGCGGTCTTCATGACATAAAAAGAGCGCGTTGATGTTGTTGACCAGTTGAGCACATGTGGCTACGCTCACCTTCTCCGCATTGCGATTGAATGCATCCAGAGTGAGAGCGGTTGCAAGAGCATCACGGACCGTGACCTGCTGTCCAAAGATGTGAGTGATATCCAACTCTGTTCCCTCGCGATGCCAAGGTCCATATTCGTCCACCACCAGCTTTATTTGATGCTGAGGATCGTACTGTCCCATAGCCGCCCACTGATCAGCCATGATCCTCTCTATACGATCGCACTCGCGGAGCAGCTCATACCAATCGACCAATTCAAACTTCAAGGCATCGCCCTTGCTTTGAATCCTATCTCTCATTCGGCCGCGATTAGACGCGTAGTGATGTATAGACCAGCCCGTGAAGCTGGAATTGCGATAACGATGTCCAGTAAATATCTGCTCGAAGAACCGATGCGTCCAGTCAATATCGTTTCCATTCGGCCCGGCTCCGATGAGTTGCAGGTCGACGCCGAAGCGAGGTATCCAGCTTGTATAGCGGCGAAATTCCGATGCATATTCCTCGGGAGTGAAGTTTCCCCCGCAGCCCCAACTCTCGTTCCCAACGCCCCAATACTTCACCTTGAACGGTTCGGGAAATCCTGACGCGGTGCGTGTCTCGGCTAAGGTAGTGCTGCCTGCTGGGGAATTGCAGTACTCCACCCAGTGGTCGAAGTCCAGCGGACTCAGGCTGCGCAGATTAGCTGCCACGTAAGGTTCTGCCGCGGCGAGCATGCAGAACCGCATAAACTCATTTGTGCCAAACTCATTGGGCTCGAAAATTTGCGGGCCCTTCTCGTGCAGGCGAGCTGCGTCCGGGTCAACCTCCCAGAAATTGGTGCGCTTGGGTCGTTGCGAGGCGGGCCCGATTCCATCCTTCCAATCGTAGCTGTCGGCAAAACACCCGCCTGGCCAGCGCACGATGGGGACGTGAATTTCCTTCATCCTTTCGACGAGTTCGGCACGTATCCCGAACTTGTTGCGTATCTTTGATTTCTCGCCGACCCACACACCGTCGTAGATCACCCCGCCGATATGCTCCGTGAATTGGCCATACACATTGGGTGAAATCTTCCCTTGGGATTCATTCAAGAAGATTTCTATGCGGGAATCTGCCGACTTTGCCCAATTGGTCTTGCCGGAAAGCGCAAATACTGTGCCGGCTAACGCTGAATTCTTGAGGAATTGCCTCCGCTCCATCTTTCGTTCCTTCCATTGTCAAATCACTCTGCAGTGTTCAATTTGGTTGAGGTTCGACTTGCGGTCGTTTGAATGAATGCCCACAATGACCGCAATTCAAAGCCGGTAGTGAAGAGTTCATCTCACCCGGCAGTCGTCAACGTCTGCAAGTTCGGACCTAGAAATTACCCTGTGCATTTAACAGGGAACAAATTGCAGGACAATAATAGATCATCTATAATTTACTGTCAAAGCAAGTTGAATACTGAAATTGTTGTTGTGCCTCGCCAAAATTCGATTTGGAAAAAGATGCGCTCGAGTCTCTAATCTGTGGATGATTTTGGCAGATGTTTTCAGCGGTAGAAGTCGCTTCGCAGGCGTAGGACGCAATTGAAAGATGGCGAAGCGCGTAACGGGGAGTGGCGGGCACGCCTCGCCGCAGTTCGTCTACAAATTCAACGAGACATTCTTGCGGCAGCGGCCCCCCGCGGTTCCATTGGTCGCGCACAATCCTTATTTCGGTATCTGGTCCATCGCCGATCACCTCACCGACGCACCAACTGAACACTGGACCGGAGCTCCGCTACCGATCGAGGGCATTGCGAGGATCGATGGGAAAGCATATCGGTTCATGGGCAGGCACCCGGAATCACTTCCGGCAATGCCCCAGACGTCAAACACAATCATGCCCACGCAAACGCTGTATGAATTCAGCGAGGCGGGTGTCCAGCCGAAACTCGAATTCTTCACGCCGGCGATCATGAGCGATCTCGACCTGCTCTCTTGTCCCGTAACCTATCTGACCTGGAGAGTCCAGTCGACCGACGGATCCCCCCTAACGTTTCAATCTTGCTCGATGTGGATCCAGTCACCGCCGTGAATGTTCGCAGTGAGCACGTTGTGACCTCGCGCCACGACATCGAGAGGCACCTTGCGGTGCTGTCGGTCGGATCACGCGACCAGAGTATCCTGAACCGCTCTGGTGACAACGTTCGAATCAACTGAAGCTATTTCCATTTAGTCGTCCCGAAAAACCGGCATGCAGCAATGAGCATCTCCTCCGGTATTGACGAGACATTCATCGCTTCCGGGCAATTGCCATCCAACGACTCGGTCAGCATGCCCGAGCATCCCGGCCGTTCCAGCGCGCACTTACGCATTGTTCTAGATCTCGGATCGGTGGACTCCGCTGCGATTGCTCGTCATGTGTTGCTGTCCTATACAGAGGGTTACGCCATTCAGTATTTTCAGCGGAACCTGCACCCTATTGGCAACGACCGGCAGACTCTTGCGGCCCATGAGTTAGTTGCAGATCTCAACGGCCAGCCGATGCTTTTCGCCAAAGAGAAGGCGCGGGCCGCGTTTGCAATAAGGCGAAAATATAGCGAATAACATCGACGATCCACCTTGTATAATTATGCTTGACAGAATACTAGATTATAGAGTATCAATTATCGCGACAATGAATAAGGCTGTAGAAGTTGGCCAATCACGTCAAGGCAAGGACCGCCCACAGCAGACTACCTCTGAAAACAGGGCACTGTGAGCGGTTCCTAACACGTTGAGACGGAATTTGGTTTGAAGTACGGGCGAGCACGCCTATTCATTTTCAAAGAAACGGATCAGATTCCACAGCGAGACCACTCAGGAGGAAACTATGGACCGACTTTCACGTCGACTGTTTAGCCTGCTACTGCTAGGCATACTCGTTATTTCGACAGCGAACGCACAGGACAATGCCACGGTAAATGGGACCGTGTCGGACGCTACCGGCGCGGTGGTACCGACTGCAGCAATTACCCTCACGAGGCCTGCAACCGGTCAAACATTATCTACCACTTCAAATCAGGTAGGAGCCTATCGATTTGCCAACGTCGGCATCGGTACATATACGCTTGTCGTTACAGCTCCAGGCTTTCAGAAATATACCAAGATCGGCATCGTCGTAAACGTCGCTCGAACTGTGGAGGAGAATGTCGCTCTCGCAGTTGGCAATGAGGCGCAAACAGTCTCCGTTGAAGCAGATGCTCTCCAGGTGCAGACAGAAACCAACGAAATCAGCAATCTGATTACCGGTCAGCAGGTCGCCAAACTTGCAACCAACGGACGCAATGTGGTGAACCTTGCCACTATGGCAGTCGGCGTGTCCAGCAATGTGTCGGATTTCAACAACCAAAACGCGAATACAACGAGTAACAGCATAAGCTTCAATGGAACCCGCTCAAATCATAATGTCTATTTGCTGGATGGAGCAGAATTGAATGATCGCGGCTGCGGCGGCTGCTTCGATGTGCTTCCTTCGCTCGATGCCCTTGCGGAATTCCAGACACTAACCAGCAACTACGGCCCCGACTACGGTATTGGCTCGGGTGGCCAGATCACTATGGCGCTCAAGTCCGGAACCCGTGCATTTCACGGCACGGTGTATGAATTCAACCGCAATGAGGTCTATGGCGCTAATAACTACTTCACGAATCTTGCGGGAAAGCCGCGCCCGAAGCTACGTCTCAACGAGCCAGGAGGCAATATCGGTGGACCCCTTTGGATTCCGCACATATACAACGACGCCCGGAACAGGACCTTCTTTTTTGTGAACGAAGAGTGGCGAAGGCTCGTGATCGGATCTGCGCCTTCGATTGTTAACGATATCGCCGCAAACAACTTTCCGGTGCTCGGGCAAGCGTTCACGTATACAGTTCCGTCAAACGGTTCAGCCCCTGTTGTTCCCGTCACTTCCGATCCGGCAAAGCTCGCACTTTATACGGCCGACGGATTGACAGCCGGCCAACCCTTTCCGGGTAACATAATTCCGGCCAACCTCATCGATCAGAATGCCGTTCGTGAAGTGAATGCGGGCACATTTCCGAAACCAAACTACAATAACGGCACTCAATACATTTCCTCAATTCCCCAGCCAACCAACGTCCGGGACGACATAGTCCGAATTGATCACAGTATCAACAGCAAACTCCAGCTAATGGGGCACTATGTCCATGACGCAGTCAGTCAGGTTGCCTATCCTCCGCTATGGGGTAATAGCAGCTTTCCGACGGCAGGTTCAACCATGCTCAATCCCGCATGGATGGCTGCATTCAAGTTGACTCAGACCTATTCGCCGACACTGCTGAACGAAACTGCTTTCCTCTATACAGACAATGTCGTCAAGATCAGCCCGCTCGGTGTTTCCGGGCAGCCGTCTGGGTGGTCGGGCACAACGTTCTTCCCAATTGATAACAATGTTGGCCATAGAATGCCGGAAATCCAACTTGGCGCACCCTACAATGTGACCTGGAGTGGGAGCTACTTTCCTTGGAAGAACTTCTATGCAGACTATCAGTTCAGGGATGATCTGTCCTGGACGAAAGGCAAGCACCAGACCAAAATCGGATTTTCGTACATGCGCGTCGTGAAGAATCAGCAATTACAGGCGAACACTCAAGGGACTGCGGTGTTCAACAATGGCGGATACTCCCACGATTCGTACATTAATCTCCTGCTGGGTGACGCCGCAAGTTTTACTCAACTTGAGTTTCTGGCAAACAAACATTGGGTGAACAATACCTACAGCTTCTATGCGATGGACAACTGGCATGTTACACCTCGCCTGACCCTCAATCTTGGGCTCCGGTACGATGGACTGCCCCATGCGTTCGAGAGATTTAACAGGTTCGCGGTCTTTTCGCCCAGCGATTATCTCTACGCATTGGGCAATCCTGTTACCGCGGCTGGTACTCTGAACCCGTCTTCGCTCACAACGTTTAATGGCGAGGCATTTTACCTTAATGGCATTCGAATGGCTGGAGTCAATGGCTTCCCTCGCGGGAATGTGCAAAACTCGTACAGCACCTTTCAACCTCGCGTTGGATTCGCCGACGATATTTTTGGAAATGGAAAGACGGTTGTTCGAGGTGGGATTGGTATCTTCTACGAGCGTGTCCAAGGGAACGACGTATACAATGCGGCGCAGAATCCACCGTTTGCGTACCAACCGTCTGCCACTAACGTGTATTTCTCTAACCCGTCAACTAGTGCGTTGACTGGAGCCACAACAAACCAGTCCTTTCCGTCAACTATTACCAATTTGAAGTATCACTACCCGCCGCCAGGAACGGCAACCTACAGTTTGGGAATTCAACGGCAAGTTTTGCCATCAACCGTTGCGGTTCTCCAGTATGGGGGGTCTACGGGCTGGGACCAGAACAATTACCGCGGTATCAATACGCTCCCGTTGGCCGATGCTAGTAATCCGTCGAATCCCTATGGTGCCCGACAAGGTGTAGCAAATGGAACGTTGAACGCCAACCAGTATCGAATCTTCCCTGGGTTTAGCTCCATCAATCAGGAAGAGAACGAGACCAACTTCAGATATAACTCACTACAAGCAGGTCTTCGGCAAGAGAACTGGCATGGTCTCACTCTTCAATTGGCCTACACGTGGTCGCACGAGATTGATACTGTGAGCGGTGATCTGAGTGCGCTCTCCAACCCATTCAACCCGGCCTACAATCGTGGGTCAGGATCGCTCGACAGGCGTCATATCTTCAACGCTAATTACATTTATGCCATTCCATTCTTTACAAAAAGCTCGAGCATGGCTCTGCGCCAGATACTCGGAGGGTGGGAGATATCGGGTGTTACCATCGCGCAGAGTGGAACGCCGCAAACAATCTCCTACAATGGGAAAGACACACTGGGCCTGGGCGGCAACACGAGTAACCGTCCGGATCAGGTTGGGAAAATAACCTATCCAAAACAACGAACAGCTTGGTTTGACAAGAGCGCTTTTGCAAGCCCAATTGCCCCGTGGAGTGGCGGATCCAACCAGGGCTTTGGCAACGCCAATAAGGATGCAATTGTCTTGCCGGGGCGAATGCACTGGGATCTTTCCTTATTTAAAACCTTCCCACTCACACGGGGTGAAGGAGCGAACTTTGAATTACGATTCGAGTCGTTTAACACTTTCAACCACACGCAATTTAAAGGAATTGATTCAGGCAGTACTGATGGGAACTTTGGTCAGGTAACGTCTGCCTATGATCCTCGAGTAATACAACTCGGCGCCAAATTCCATTTCTAACATCGTCTCCGGGCGCGTCAAAGCTTGTCTTTGACGCGCCCTAATTTTTTGTGCGGTCGATCTTAGAGCATCTAAAATATCAAAATGGCTTCGGAGAAATTAATGTGAGGCAGTTAATTGCACTGCCAGTGATTTTCCTTCTGCTCTTGCCATTGAGAGTGTCCATTTGTTTTGCCCAAGTGGTGACCGCAGATCGCCAACGAGAAAATGCAATTGCATTGGAGTTGCAGGGGAAGGTCACCGAAGCGGAGAGTGCGTGGCGCGCAGTCGTGAAGATTCACCCTTCGAGTGCGGAGGCTTACGCTCATCTTGGACTTCTCAAAGCTAGGCAAGAGCATTTTTCGGAGGCGATTCCGCTGTATCGCAAGGCCTTTGCTTTGGACCCGAGGATGCCTGGACTCAGGTTGAATCTAGGGCTTTCGCTGTTTAAAACCGGCGCATTGAAAGATGCTATCCAGATATTTTTGCCTCTCCTTAAGCAAGGAACTCAATCAGCCTCGGAGACCCAGCGTCTGAACATTCTAGTTGGTATGTCCCATTATGGACTCGGAGAGTATCCTGCCGCAGTACCATACCTGAAGGAAGCTGCGGCCAATGATCAGCAGAGTCTGTGGTTGCGCTTGGCTCTCGCCCAGAGCTGTATGGGGTCGAGGCAGTTTCCGTGTGTACTTGATGTTTACCGCGAAATTGTGGCACTAAATGCGGAATCAGCAGAGGCGGATATGTTGGCCGGCGAAGCATTGGATGAAATGAAGGATCATGCTGGCGCGATTCAACAATTCCAAGCAGCTGCAAGGGCTGATCCTAAAATGCCCAACGTGCATTTCGTTCTAGGCTATTTATTTTGGACCCAGAACCAGTTGGAAGAGGCAACGAATGCGTTCAAAGAAGAATTGGCGAACACGCCCGATCACCCACAAGCACTGACATATTTGGCAGATATCTACATTAAATCGAACGACAATGTGGCTGCGCAGCCGCTACTCGAGAAAGCGATTCGAATTGATCCAGAAATTGCTCTAGGGCATCTCGATCTAGGAATTGTCTATGCGAGCATCGGCCGTAATACAGAGGCGCTGCGAGAAATGAAGATCGCAGAAGTGCAAAGCCCAAATGACGAAAATGTGCACTGGCGTTTGGCTCGCTTTTACCGGTCGATAGGGAAGAACGATGAGGCAAGAATCGAGTTCGATAAAACACGCAGTGTACATAAGTCTGCAAATGAGACCGTATTCAACGAACTTCGGCGAGCCCAGGCGCGTCAAAAACCATCGAATTTGATCCTCAACGCTCCCGTTCAATAGTACGCGTTCGGGCAACCACATTCTTTCGGTCTGGATTTCTCTGTGCTGAAGTAGAGGGATGAACGCAAGCGAAGTGGTTACAGTGAAGCGCAGGTTGAGCCGGGCAGAAGCTTGTAAGCCTCGGGGGTCAGTCAAAAGCGGCCACTTTGGGTCACTTCAAAACCGGCCACTTTGAAGGGCTGAGACATAGCTTCGACGGGGGAGAATTTAGCCTCTGTCAGCATGGGCAATGTCTTGAGCAGAGAGAAGCGGGAACAGGTGATAGCGTTGGGGCGGTTGGGTTGGCCCCTTCGGCGGATCGAGGAGGCGACGGGAGTCCGTCGCGAGACGGCGGGCGATTACCTGCGGTCAGCAGGCATCGTGGTTCGCTCGCCGGGGACGTGGGGACCGAAGTCTCTTTCAAAAGCGGCCACTTTAGTGACCACCGGCTCTTGCGGGCCAAAAGCGGCCATAGAAGTGATTACCGGCCCTGAAGGCCCGAATCCTGCGGCCAGTTCAAAACCGGCCACTTTAGTGACCACCGGCTTTTCGGGTTCGATCCAGTCTGACAATTCAAAACCGGCCATAGAAGTGACCACCGGCTTTTTCGCAGGATCCGGGCCTCCGGGACCGGTTGGCCGGCGTTCGTCTTCGAGCAGTGAAGCCTACCGGGAGTGGATCGAGTTGGAGTTGTCGCGTGGCCGTAACGCGACAGGTATTTTCCAGGACCTGGTCGACCAGCATGGGTTCACGGGCAGCTACGAGAGCGTAAAGCGTTTCGTACGCAAACTGCGCGGCCCGGTGTCGGCTGAGGCTCGAGCGATCATCGAGACGCGGCCTGGCGAAGAGTGCCAGGTGGATTACGGCACCGGTCCAATGGTGCGCGATCCTGATACGGGCAAGTACCGGCGTCCACGGCTATTCGTACTGACGCTTGGTTGCAGCCGCAAATGTGTTCGACTGCTGGCCTTCCGGTCGAGTGCACGAGTGTGGGCGGAGTTGCATGAAAGAGCTTTTCGGCGGCTTGGCGGCACGACGCGAATCGTGGTTCTGGACAATCTTCGTGAAGGCGTGCTGTCGGCCGACATCTACGACCCGTGCCTGAATCCGTTGTATCGCGATGTGCTGGCGCATTACGGCGTGACGGCGCTTCCTTGCAAGGTGCGCGATCCGGATCGAAAAGGAAAAGTGGAGTCTGGCGTAGCCCATGCGCAGAAGACGCCGCTAACCTGCATATCTCACGGGGAGAAGGCGAAGAGTAAAGGTGAGCGGAAGAAATAAGTAGCAAAAGGCCGCTGATTTCAGGCATAACTACGTTGTCGAGACGAAGTTCTCTGCCGAGAAAAGGAGCGGCCTTTAATGACAGAGTGTAACCAAGAATCGTTCCGATTTACAGCCCATTTTTCACGTCGGGTGCAGGCCGAGTTCACAGCCGGCCGGGTATCGAGTGATGGTGGAGCGCTGTTGCTTCGGGAAGCGGACCGCAGGATCAATCTTCTGGGCCGTCTGGCATGTTGTTTTAGCGATGGCCGGTCACCGTTGCAGGTCCGGCACCAGTTGTCGGAGATGCTGGCGCAGCGCATCTATGGTCTGGCGCTGGGCTACGAAGATCTAAATGATCACGAGCAGCTGCGTTCGGATCCGTTGCTGGGACTGCTGGCGGGCAAGCGGGAACTGGATGAGCCGCTGGCCGGCAAGAGCACGCTGAACCGGCTGGAGCTGACCGGCCGCAGCCTGCGCTATCACAAGATCAGCTACACGACCGAGGCCCTGGACCGGCTGCTGACGGACCTTTTTCTGGAATCGCACTCAGCGCCGCCCGAGCAGATCGTGCTGGATCTGGACGCGACCGACATCCCGCTCTACGGCCATCAGCCGGAGCGGTTCTTCCACGGCTACTACGACAGCTACTGTTATCTGCCGCTGTACATCTTCGCCGGCGACCAGTTGCTGTGCGCGCGGCTCAGGCCGGCCAACCAGGATGCTGCCGCCGGTTCGGTCGCAGAACTCAGCCGCATCGTAACGCAGCTGCGTGAGCGCTGGCCCGAGGTGCGCATCGTGCTCAGGGCCGACTCCGGCTTCTGCCGCGAAGAACTGATGGGCTGGTGCGAGTCCAACCAGGTCGATTATCTGTTCGGCCTGGCGCGGAACAAGCGGTTGCGCAGGATCATCGGCGCCCAGATGCACCAGGCTCAGATCCTGCACCAGAGCAGCGGCAAGGCGGCACGTGTGTTCGCCGAGTTCAGCTATCGGACCCACAAGAGCTGGTCATGCGCACGACGCGTGGTAGCCAAGGCAGAGCATCTCGACAAGGGCGAGAACCCGCGCTTCGTGGTCACTTCGTTAACCGCTGAACAGTGGGCCGCGCAGCACTTATACGAAAAGTTCTACTGCGCCAGAGGCGAGATGGAGAACCGCATCAAGGAGCAGATGTGCCTGTTCGCCGACCGGCTCTCCACTGACGAAATGAAAGGCAACCAGTTGCGCCTCTACTTCTCTGCACTGGCTTACACCTTGATGGAAGCGCTGCGACGGCTGGGACTGAAAGGTACCGCCTGGGCCGAGGCGCAGGTGGATACGATCCGTCTGAAGCTGCTCAAAATCGGCGCCGTCGTTCGGCTCAGCGTACGCCGCGTGCTGCTCCAGCTCAGTTCTGCCTATCCCTGGAAAGACCTATACACCCAGGCCTTCCACGCACTGCGCTGTTGACAAAGCCAGACTTGCAGAAAACTCAACTTCCACCGCCACTGAAAAACATCGCATGGCAGAGCTATGCGCGAAATAGGTCCCCAACATACAAACCACACCGCAGTCGGCGAAATCCACCCTCGCTCAGCAGCACCTGTTCTCGCAAAATGACAACCACGAGGCAAATATCGACCCCGCTCACACCGAAATCTGTACCCATGAGAAATCGCGGCTAAAAGGCAAGAAGTTCGAGAGCCTTGAAGAGGCGCAAGCCTATCTGGATCACTGGGAAGAAAACTGGGCTGACAAGCGTATCCACGGCCAGACCAAGCGGCAGGTGGCAGCGATGTTCGCTGAAGAGAAGCCCTTCCTGCAGGCACTTCCGCTGGAGCCGTTTCGTTACTACCAGTATGGAACGCGCACGGTTCATCTGGATGGTTGCGTCGAGGTTGAAGCGGCCTATTACGGAGCGCCGCCAGGCTGGATCGGCCGTCAGGTGCATGTGCAGTGGGATGCGATGTTCGTGCGTCTGCTTGATCCCCGCACGGGGGAGTTACTGCGCGAGCATCTGAGTGGCAAACGTGGCGGTCATCGCATCCGCGATGCGGATCGCCCGCGTCGTACCCCGCCCAAGCTTCTTCAACTGCTGGCTCGTGCGCATAAGGCCGGATCGAACATCGGCGCCGTCTGCGACGCTATCCATGCTCGCCAGGGTGAACTCGGAATGCGTCGCATCCAGGGCGTTCTGCAACTGGCGAAGCAATATGGCAGCGTGGCTTCAGACGATGCCTGTGCTGCGGCACTGGAGCTGCGCGTTCCCGAGTATCGCTTCGTGCGCCGCTATCTGGAGCGCAGTCTGCAGGCGCCTCTCAGTCTGCGGCAAGTCGATCCGCTGATACGCGAACTGAGCCAGTATCGCGACTTGATCCAACAACGCATCAACTTCGAGGAATCCCAATCATGAATCTGATCGAACTCAATCGCTCTCTGGTGCAGCTAAGAATGAGCGGCATGGCCGCGGTGATGGAAACGCGCCTTCTGCAAGCGCAATCGGAGAACATGGTTCCCATCGACCTGATCTCCACGCTGGTCTCTGATGAGCTGGCCTGCCGCAGCAAGCGGCTGCTGGAGAGACGCCACAAACAGGCGCAGTTCCGTGATGTCGACAAGCGCCTGGACAACTTCAACTTCGAGTTCAACCCGAAGATGAACCGCAGCCTGGTCTTCGAGCTGGCCACGGCAGGCTGGATCGGACGACGTGAAGACGCGTTGTTCCTCGGTCCGCCAGGAAGCGGAAAGAGTCACTGCGCACAGGCGATCGGACATGCCGTTATCCAGCAGGGCTACCGCGTGTTGTATCGCGAGGCTCACACACTGCTCGAAGAACTGGCCGATGCAACGCTCGATGGCAAGCGCAAGGAGTTCATGGAACTGCTGACCACAGTGCCGTTGCTGATAATCGACGATCTGGGAATGAGGAAGCTCCCGCTGACTGCCGCCGAGGAACTACTCGAAATCATCATGCGCCGCTACGAACGTGCGAGCACGCTTCTCACATCGAACAGACCTGTTGACGACTGGGGGAAACTGCTTGGTGATAGCGCTGCTGTCACAGCCATGCTGGATCGCTTGCTTCATCACGGGCACGTTCTCAAGTGCGGACCGCGCAGTTGGCGCACCAAAACCGGCGCCACGGGAGACGCGCAATGACAAAAGCAAAAACGAAAAGGATGCCGGGCAAAGAACGCCCGGCGGCGTCGCGACTCGTGATCCAGAGGCCTCCCACAACGAAGCTTCACCAAAAGAATCTATCCAGAAACACGAAACCCTCCGACGGTCAGCTCTTAAGCCAAACCGCAGAGGGTCTCGTTCACCGATTCCTTCGGAGCCTGCCCCGTGTCATCGGCCCTGGATCACTCCGCAAGGCGCGACCCTGGCGAAGTGTCTCCCACAATAACATGCAACCAGAACCACTGAAAGCCGAGCATCACTGCTGTATACGAATCCGCAGCTTGCAAATGCAACCTGCGGCAAGGTAAAACAATCACGTCTCAGGCCATCCAAAGTGGCCGGTTTTGAACTGACCACAAGTGGCCGGTTTTAAGGTGACCGCCGAGGTAAGCGTCCCGAGTTTCCCTCTTGATTTGTGCCACTACTTATCCTTGAAGTGCCCACTACCTTTTTGGTGGGCACCTGATGAGTGTGTCTGAACTTGCCCTCAGAATGCGTATCCCTTAGGTCGGTTGGTTTCAGAGATTAATTCATCTCGTAGTCGTCTGCTTCTGTTGCCGCATTCCTCATGCGGCAGCCAGTGAACCTTGGTTCTGCCAGCGATTTTCAAACTCCGCTGGGCTGAGATAGTTCAGGGTTGAGTGCATGCGTTGCTGGTTGTACCAGAGCAGCCAAGCAAGCACTGCGTCCTTAGCCTGGCGTATGGTTTCGAAGCGCTCTCCGTGCAGGCGCTCTACCTTCAGGGATCCAAACAGTGTTTCCGTTACCGCGTTGTCCCAACAGTTGCCCTTGCGGCTCATCGACGCGATGACCCCGTGCTGATTGAGCACCGCACGAAAATCGTCACTGGCATACTGGCATCCGCGATCGGAGTGAAAGATCAGCTTCCCCTTTTCCGGACGACGCTGAAACAGGCCCATCTCCAGCGCATCGATTACCAGACTGCGGTGCATATCCGGGCGCATCGACCAGCCCACCACCTAGCGGCTAAACAGGTCGATGACCACCGCCAGGAATAACCAACCTTCCTCGGTGGCGATATACGTAATGTCACCACTCCAGGCCTGATTGGGCCCGGCAGCAGTGAAGTTGCGGTTCAACCGATTCGGCGCTATCGGCAGATCGTGTCGACTGTCGGTGGTGGTTACTCGAAAACGCCGCTTGCCGCGAGCACGAATGCCGTGCTGCTGCATCAACCGCTGGACCCGTTGCTTGCCCACACGAATGCTGCGCTTGATCAACTCGCGCCAGATGCGCGGCCAACCGTAGGCGCCGCGATGTTCCGCGTACACCGAACTAATATGGGCCAACAAGGCCGCATCCGTCAGATGTCGACGGCTGGCGATCTTCTTCCGTCGGGCACAGTGTTGGTGGAACCCGGACACGCTGACCCGTAGCACCCGGCATTGCACACAGATCGGCCAGAGCCGCCGATGGCGTTCAATGAAGGCATACTTCACTTCTGGCCTTTTGCAAAGTATGCCGTCGCTTTTCCCAGGATGTCGCGCTCCATCTTTACTCGCGCCAGCTCCGCGCGCAAACGGCTGATTTCCATTTGCTCGGCTGTCACCCCAGACTTGCCGCTGACCTCCTTCAGCTTCCCCGCGCGGTGCGCCTTGACCCAGTTCGACAGCGTTTGCTCCACCACTCCCAGGTTGCGCGCCGCTTCCGCGATGCTCTGTCCTGACTCCACAAGCCGCACCGCTTCCAGCTTGAACTCCAGCGTGAACCTGCCTCGTTTTCCGTTCCTCATCCACGTTTCCCTTTCCGCTACTAAAGCAGTTTGCTAAGGGAGACGTTTTGCAGGGGCAAGCTCAGTCTAAGCGGCCTGAGAGGATTGGGTCTTCATGGACTGGGCGAGGTTCCAGGGCAGGAGTTCCTCGATTCGGCTGATTGGATGCTCGGCGATCTGGGCCAGCACAGTGCGGAGATAGGACTCGGGATCGAGTCCGTTCAACTTGGCCGATCCGATCAGACTGTAGATGGCGGCGGCTCTCTCTGCGCCGCAATCGGAGCCGGCGAACAGATAGTTCTTTCTGTTATGCAAATCTTCGCATAACAGAAATTATGTACAGTTCCCGATTATGCGCAGCGTGTGGGACGTATGCCTGCTGCACCTTCTCGCACCGACCAAACGCTGCGCATAATTTATAGGCTCTCCAGGAACTTCATTAGTTGATCTGGGGGCCGGTAGCGAAGACTGTTCGTTTTCGCTGGTTGCAGCCGATTGAGCGCACGCTGCTTCATGGTGAGATCGGCTTCGACGTACATATGTGTCGTTGCAGGGCTCTCGTGGCCCAGCCATAGAGCAATTACAGTGATGTCCACGCCCGACTGGAGCAGGTGCATTGCTGTGGCGTGGCGAATGGTATGTGGAGAGATTGCGTGGCGCCGCAACGAGGAGCATTTTACGGCGGCTGTGGAAACGGCCAGTGCAAGGCGTTGGGTGACGTTGGAGCGCGTCATCTCTTTTCCGCCGCGATTTGGAAACAAGTGGCTGGAATCTTCTGTTGAGTGGAGGCAACGCTTCCATTTCCGCATGAGTTGCGCCGTCGATCGCCACAGCGGGACGCTTCTGTTTTTGCGACCCTTGCCGTGAAGGTGAACACAAGGCGAGTGATCGAGGATCACGTCCTTGATGCGGATCGCGACGACTTCTGAGACGCGGGCTCCCGTGTTGTAGAGCATGGTGAGCAGTGCGCGGTCGCGCTGCCCGGTCCAGCCGGAAGGTTCCGGAGCATCGAGGACAGCATCGATCTCTTCGCGTGAAAGGAAGCCGAGCATGGGTCTCTCGAAGCGCTTCATCGGCACCGCCAAAGCCTGCTCAATGATGGGCAGGGCGTTCAGATCGTAGTGGGCCGCATACTTCAAGAATGATCGGAGAGCAGCAAGCCGGGCGTTGCGGCTGCGGGTTGCGTTGTGTCGCTCGCGTTCAAGGTAATCGAGGAAGGCCAAGAGAAACCCGGCATCCAGATCAGCAAGGGCGAGGTTGACAGGAGTTTTTCCGAGATGCATTTCGGCAAAATGGAGCAGCAGCTTGAACGTGTCCCTGTATGCAGCGATCGTGCAGGGGCTGAGTGACCGATGTTGTTGAAGGTGGTCAACGAAGAATCGTTGCAATAGCATGGCAAGGGATGGGGGTGATGAGGTTCTAGCCACGTCCTCCCTCCTTGGACTTCGATGCAAACTGTTCGAAGTTCCTTCCCGCTATGGCCATCAGTTCGGGAACACCGGTCAGATACCAATAGGTGTCGGACACCTTGGCATGTCCGACGTAGGTCGAAAGGGCCACCATCGCGTTATCAATCGTGACGCCCTGCCGATGCCACTGCAGGACACGCCGACAGATAAACGTATGTCTAAGGTCGTGGATGCGCGGTGCAGCATGTGCACCGCGTGCAATCCAGCCAAGTTCCGCACGTAGCCGCTCAAAAACGCCATGAACGGTTCGGTTCACCAAGCCTGCGCCCGATGCGGAAACGAAGAGGAGTGCTTCAAGTCGCACGGGCACGTAGAGTTGCCGAAAGGCTGTGTACTTCTGCAATGCCTTGACCGCCGTAGGGTGAAGAGGAACGAGTCGGGACTTGGAGAACTTCGTCTGCCGGATGGTCAACATCCCTTGCACTAGATCGATGTCCTTGCACCGCAGGTGCAAAGCCTCCGAGATACGTAGCCCTGTTGCAGCAATCAGTCCGAAAAGTGCCTCATAGGTTGCCGGACGCAATGTCCCCTGAGGCGTCATCTCCCGAGCCGCCCGCAGAAGGTCGACGATCTCCTGATCGGAATAGATATGTGGAGTCAGTCTGCGATGTCCTTTACCAAACAAATGCGCGTCAGGAATCTCTGTATGTGGATCGAAACGGGCGCGATACTTGGCAAACGGTCGGATAACTTCCAGTCGCCGTGCCCAGGTGATATGTTCAGCGAGTGGTATCTGGCCTTGAACCCAGTCCAAGATGATGCGGCAGTTCAATGGACCACGATGGCCTGAGTGATCGGCAAAACGAGCAAACGCCATCAGTTGTGAGCCGGAAATCGCGAGCGAAAATCCAAGGCGACGACGCTCGCCGAGATACTCTTGAACCAGAGACATCATCGAGCGATGGTGACTCATAGCGACCTCCCCGGCCACGGCATCGCCACCGCAGCAAGCCGATTCGTATCCACCTTGGTATAGACCACCGAAGTATCGAGGCTGCGATGACGGAGAATGTCGGCTATTTCCTTGAGTGGAGTGCCCGTCTTCAAGAGCCTGCTCGCCAGACTATGGCGAAGTATATGAACTCTCGAATGTGCCAAGCCGCATCGGAGATAGGCCTGGCGGATCACTCTGCGCACGACGCCCGCCTGAATAGGCCTATCAAACGGGGCGCCATCTCGAACGAACAAAGCGCGGTTGGAAGTCTGCGGCCTCTCCGTTCCGAGGTACTCAGCGATAGCTCGGCCCGTTTCCGTCGGCAAAGGAAGAACGTCAACTCGACGCGACTTGTTCGCGGCCAGACGAATCGTTCCAGCACGCCAATCTACATCTGAGAGGTGCAGTTGTACGACTTCGCTGGCGCGCAGCCCAATATCTGTGAGACAGCGCGCCATCGCGTGGGCTCGCTTGGGTGATCGCGGCACTTGCTTGAATGAGCCGAGAAGCTGCTGTACCTCCTTTTCGGAAAGCACTTCCGGTAAGGACGCCAAACGCCAATGGGCAACGCTGGGGACGGCATCGAGCAGTCCATGAACCGGATCGCCGGCAACTGCGCGGAACCTGAGGTAGCATCGGATGGCTCCTCCCATAACATGAATCGTTCCGGTACTGTGCACCCCTTCTTGGCCTAATACAAAGCGTCGAATATCAGTTGGCCTGATGCGATCAGGCACGAAGGAGCCAGACGCGAATCGCTCGTTAAAAAATCGGCGGATGATGTGGATGCGTTGCTGTCGAGTGTTCTGAGCAAGCCCCTTCACCTCTGCCATGTAGCGATCAAACGAAGACAGCTCCGCGTGAAGCGGATCCCAATCGGCGCGGTTCTCGGTTGTCACTCCACATGCGGATAAGGTCTGGAGCAAATGTGAGAGAGCCGCACGCGTATCGGACTTGCCGCGCTTTACGGGATATGGGCAATCGCAATGCGGTAAGTGCTCAGCGACAAAGCGAGTAGTCGTCCGCTCGTCCATGTTGAACAGCGCCAGCCTGTGTCGGCCGGCCCAATACGCAAAGTGCGCAATGCAGTATAGGTAGCAGTGGATGGTCGATGCGTGGTAACGGCTGCGCTGAAGACGCGAGCAGAACTCTGAGATATAGGGTTGAAGAACGCTGCGCTCCAACCATGTGCGCACCTGCGGGTGAACTGCTGTTCCATTTTCCATGATGATCTCCTGGCATCAGAAATGCCGACATCAGGAGACCACCGATTATGTGAAGTCCGCGTTGCTTGAACAGAAACTGCCCCTTTAGGTCCGGCCATCCGAAGTCCACGCCCCAATACGCTGCGCATAATCGGGAACTGTACATAATTTCGACCAAGAGCAACTGCACGCAGAGGCTCTCTCGGCGGCGCTGTTGTCGATTTCGAGCATGCCATCTTCGGTATAGCGTGTGAGGGCGCGCCATCGCGAAAGTGCATATCGAATCGCAGCCGCAGTTTCGCTCTTCGCGGATAGCGAACGAAGTGCCTTCTCCATCCATCTTCGCAAGTCATCGAGCAACGGTTTTGCTCGAGCCTGCCGGATGCTCAGTCTCAGATCAGCGGGCTTGCCGCGCACCTCGTCTTCGATAGCGTAGAGAGCGCCGATCCTGGCCAGAGCCTCGGTTGTTGTGGGTGATGCGTGCATGACATGAATCTCATGGAACTTGCGGCGTGCATGCGCCCAGCAGGCGACTTCATAAATGGCGCCATCGCCATACAGATGGTGGAAACCTGCGTAGGCGTCCGCCTGAAGGCCGCCCTTGAAGTTCTTCAGATGCAGCCGTGGATGCTCTCCCTTGCGATCCTCCGAGTACGCGAACCAGACAGCCGGCGCGGTATCTTGGCCAGCAGGCCTGTCATCGCGGACATAGGTCCAGAGACGTCCGGTCTTGGTCTTGCCGCTGCCCGGCGAAAGTACTGGCATCGGCGTATCGTCGGCGTGCAGCTTGGTTCCGGCGAGCACATGCTTCTGAATCGCATCGATCAACGGCGCAAGCAAGTCGCTTGCGCCGCCTACCCAGTTGGCCAGCGTGGAACGCTCAATCTCAACTCCCTGACGAGCGTAGATCTCCGACTGGCGATAGAGGGGAAGGTGATCTGCGAACTTCGAAACCAGCACGTGGGCCAGCAGTCCTGGTCCGGCAAGGCCGCGCTCGATCGGACGGGATGGCGCAGGCGCTTCAACCACGCGCTCACAACCGCCGCAGGCAAACTTCGGCCGCACGTGGCGAATCACCTTGAAGCTATCGGGGATGTACTCCAGTTGTTCGGAGACATCCTCGCCGAACTGCCGCAACTGGCCGCCGCAGCCGGGACAGCAGTGGCCCTGCGGAGCGTGCGTGACAACCTCGCGTGGCAGGTGCTCGGGCAGCGGCTTGCGTCGGGATCTGGTCTTAGGTTCCGCAGACGGTCTCACTCGCTCTACTGCAGCTTCACTCTCTGCCTGCGAAGACTCCAGCTCTTCCAGATGAAGTTCGAGCTGCTCAAGCTGAATAACGATCTTCTCACTCTTGACGCCGTATACCCTGCGCCGCAGCTTCTCGATGATCAGCTTCAGATGTTCGATCTGCTCGCTGCTTGAACGCAGTTGAACGTCTTGTTGGGAGAGTGTCCGGAGATGGGAATCAAGCTCAGCCTGCAGCGATCGAAGCTCGTCCTGATGAGAAGCTGCGAGAGTTCGAAGCTCCTCTTGATGCGCGATAAGCAGTGCCTTCAGAGCCTCTCGATCAAGCCCGTCAAGATCCGGCAACTGAGCTGCATCCATGCACACAGTATGCCATGAAAACAAGTGGAAAACATCTACAGAACCCGCGTGAATAAAGGGGAATCATGTGTGTCAATCAAACTGCTATCTCTGGTGTCCATGTCCTCTGCGGCCTGCGCCAATCGATGCCTTCAAGTAACATCGAAAGCTGCGCACGCGTCAGACAAACAGTGCCTTCGGTGGCCTGCGGCCAGATGAAACGTCCTCTCTCGAGGCGCTTGGCGAAGAGACAAAGGCCATCGCCATCCCACCATAAAAGTTTTACGATGTCGCCTCTGCGTCCCCGAAAAACAAAGACGTGTCCTGAGAATGGCTGCTGTTCAAGAACGGTCTGTACCTTCGCGCTCAGGCCATCGAAACCACGACGCATATCGGTCACGCCGGCGGCGAGCCATATCTTCGTTCCAGTGCGAAGATCGATCACTTGCGCAAACTCTCCAGAATCGATCGCAACAATGCCGGATCGGCGCCGCTCTCCACGCTGATCATAGCCTTGCCTGGAATCTCGATGTGAATCGAGCCGCTTGACGTCGGCTGCCCCTCCGGATCAACATGACTCCTAGCGTCGGCAAGTTCGCCGAGAGAAGACAACATCACTGGAAGAAGAGATGTTCCTCTTGTCGCAGGCTCGTTCAGCTCGCCCCGCTTCAGCAAACGACGCCACTTGAAAACCTGGTTCGCGTTCACGCCGTTGGCACGAGCCACCACCGCCACACTCGCGCCCGGCTCAAATGTCAGTTCCGCTATCCGTCGCTTCTCCAATAACGTTCGGTATCTGCGAGGACGATGCATACTTCCCGCTTCCAGCTCATCAACCATGACGACATCGTCGTCCTCAAACCAGAGGTCATGCCAGAGGGGAACTCGGGACGCTTACAGAAGCAGAGCGTCTGGTTTCGGAGTTCGAACAGAGCAGTCTTCGGCGTAAAGAGTTCTGCGAGACACACGGGTTGAACGTGTTTACGCTGGATGCGTGGCGCAAGCGCATTGCGCAGTCGAAGAACGGGGAGAAGATTGTTCCGGTCGAGATTGTTGAGGATAGTGCAAGGCCCAGAGACGCGATGTGGGCAACGAGCATGGGACGGAGCGGACGGTTTTGGGTCGTGCTTTGTCAGGGGCTTCGGATCGAAGTAGAGGCGGGTTTCGATGCGGCCGAGCTGCGGCGTCTGATTGCGGCGCTCGATAGTACGCAGTGGCGCGCCGGCCTGCCACATGCGGTGTAACGCATGCTCGGTCTGGGCGCGGCCACGCGCATTTTCGTGGCTACCGGTGCGACCGACATGAGGTTGGGCTTTAACGGCCTCTATGCCTTGGTCGTCGGGCAGCTAAAAGAAGATCCTCAGAGCGGTCATCTGTTTTTGTTCGCGAACAAGCGACGAGACAGGATGAAAATTCTGTTCTTCGACAACTTCAGTCTATGGGTGTGCGCGCGGCGCATGGAGAAGGGACGATTGCACTGGCCCAGTTCCGGCGACGGTCGCGTGCAGTTGACGCGCGAAGAGTTTGCGTTGCTGATCGGGGGCATTGATCTCGGCGCGACGACCAAGCGGCAGTGGTATCGCCGAGCTGTTGCCGAAGCAGTGAACTCATCGCAAAATGCCGCATAAACACAGGGGATTCGATGACTTATCCACATCAGAATCTGCGATGATGGTCGTAGATGAATACCGCTTCCAAAATATCTTTGCCTGCAGCAGTCGATCCGGTTGTCGCGGCGATGATGGAACAGTTGCAGCAGAAGGTGGAAGCGAAGGATCGAGTGATTGCGGCGAAGGATCAGGCGCTTGCCGCCGCAGAGGCGATCATCCAACAACTGAAGGAAGCGCTTCGTCTGGAGCGCATCCACAAGTACGGCAAGCAGAGCGAAAAGCTCACCGATCTACAGTTGGACCTTCTCGATCACGAGCCGGCGGTGTCGAGCGAAGAGATCGAATCGGAAGCTGCCGCCGGTCCGCTTCCTGAGGCTCATCAGGGGAAGAGCGGCGAGCAAAATCCGCGGCGCAAAAATCAGCAGCATCCAGGGCGCAAGCAGTTGCCCGCGCATTTGGAACGCGTCGAGGAGATCATCGCTTGCGCGGCTGAGCAGTGCCGATGTGGCAAGTGCGGCGCCGAGACCCGCGTGATCGGCTACGAAGAGACCGAAGTCCTGGGCATACAACCCGCGGTCTACTTCGTTCGCGTGATCAAGCGCGAAAAGCGCGCCTGCGCAGCTTGCATCACGCAGGGAGTTGTAACCCTCCGGTGCCTGAACGGATCGCGCCGAAGTCGATCTTCGCAGACGAAACGATCATCGACTTCATCATCCGCAAGTACTGCGATGCCCTCCCACTTTTTCGTCAGCGCGCGATTCTCATGCGCGATCTGGGCATCGATGTGGCACTGACCACGATCAACGATGCCGTGCTGCGGGTGGGCGAACTTCTTATTCCTGTAGTCGACGCAATGAAGCGCGATCTCGTCACCGGCGGTTACATCCAGGCCGACGAAACACATGTGGGCGTGCAGACGCCGGATAAGAAGGGCTCCAACCACCGCGCCTTCTTCTGGCAGTACAGTGCGCCGGGCAAAGGCGTGGTCTTCGATTTCGAAATGACGCGAGGTAAAACGGTCGCCACGGAATTCTTCAAGGACTATGGCGGAATCCTCCACACCGATGGGTACGTGGTGTACGAAAAGGACATCGGCACGAAAGATCTGATCCACGCCTGCTGTTTGGCCCACGCCAGACGCGGATTTATCGACGCCATCAAGGTGCAAACGAAAGCCCAGGCGCCCGACGCTCGGCTGGAACGCGCCGTTGTGCTCATGGACGACTTGTTCGCCATCGACCGCCAGGCGCGCGAGCAGAACCTGTCGCTCGCTGATCGCCATGATCTACGGCAAGAGCTCGCCCCCGCGTTGCTCGACGAACTTCATACTCTGCTGTCTGCAATGCAAGCTTCGGGTACGATCCTGCCGCAGTCAGTTGCCGGCAAGGCCATCAACTACACGCTGAAGCGCTGGGTGGAACTGACGCAGTTCCTCAAACATCCTGTCATCGAGCTATCGACGAACTGGGCGGAAAATTCAATGAGGCCAATTGCGATCGGAAGACGTAACTGGCTGCATGTGGGAAGCAAAGAGGCCGGGCCGAAGATCGCAGCTCTCTTCTCAATCGTCGAGAGCTGCCGCAAATTGGGCGTCCCCATTCGCCAGTACCTGGCCGACGTACTGCCCGGTCTGGCCTATCGCTCCATACAGGCGCTGGCTGGCCTCACTCCTGCTGCCTACCCCGCCAGTCCGGCAAAGTAGCCTATCCCGCGTCACCGAGCCCGTCTACCATGGCTTTGCCCGAACGCGTACGTTCAATAGCGCTTAAGAGATCCGCGTGTCTTTATGTCGTATCGAGGTAAGCGTTTGGTCCCACCGTCTTTACAGGCAGATTTTGACTATGGACGCACTCTACCTCTCTCGTCAAGTGGGGTACGCCGCACGCTTACTTCAAAGCTGAGGCTTTTTAGAAATCTCTGCCGGTTTATACCGGCACTACCCCGCCGGAACGGGCACCTGCCCGGACTTGTAGGTTGATCTCGCGCTAAGTCAAAATCGATCGCGAAGGTAGTGTCCAGAGAGGGTTTTGCATTTAAGATCATAATATTGTATTTATTATAGAATAAAGATTAAAGGAGTAAGCCATGTCAGCCTCCGCTCTTGAGCCTGGTCTTGAGTCACCGATCGCTTCTTTCGCTGTTTCTTTTCCTACTTCCCGGCTAGACCTTCAAAAGACAAGAGTTCGGAACCTCGAACAAAGAGCATATCGGGCCAAAAATGCGCCAGATTTGTTGAAGGAGTGCGAAGCTGAGGGGCTGACTTGGCCGAAACGAGTCTCCCGGCTTGTGCGACGCATGTGCGAAGCTGAACACCCCGTGATCTTTTCCGATGAGAGGATCGTCTTTACTCGAACGACGCCAAGCGTTCCACCTATATATGGTAAGGAAGACTGGCAGAGGAAAACCTCAGGCCGGACTCTCCACGAACTCGGGCCGATCAGCAACATTTGCGCCGATTGGGAAATGGTTTTAACGCAGGGGCTTCTGGAGCGAAAGCGGGTTGCGCTGGAATCGAGAGCGCGGCTTTTTTCCGATGCGGAATGTGTAGAATTTCTCGATTGTGCCGTCGAAACAATCGATGCTGTTCTAGGTCTTGCAGAGCGCTATGCCCAAGAAGCACACAAAATCGGACGTGCAGACGTTGGAGAAATTCTTGAGCGAGTACCTGGTCTTCCACCTCGCACTTTCCATGAGGCTTTGCAGTCGTTGCGCTTGCTTCATTCCGTAGTCTGGATGAGTGGACATTATCATGTGGGGCTTGGCCGGATTGACCAGTATCTCTGGCCATACCTGAAGGGCGATCTGCTGGATGGGCGATTGACGATTCCAGAAGCGGAGGAGTTGCTAGCGGAGTTCTTCATCTCCTTGAACAAGGACAGTGATCTTTATCCTGGCGTACAGCAAGGCGACAACGGTCAGACGATCATGCTGGGCGGGACGAAGCGAGACGGGACCAGCGCTGTTAATGATCTGACATCAATGTCGCTGCGAGTGGCACTTTACACTAGCTTAATCGACCCCAAAATTAATCTCAGGATTACTCCAGATTCCGACCTTTCATTGTTGACGCTCGCGACGCAGCTAACCCGTAAAGGGCTCGGGTTTCCACAGTATTCCAATGACAGTGTGGTTATCGCCAGCTTGGTCGCAAACGGATATGATCTCGAGGATGCTCGCGATTACACTGTCGCGGCATGCTGGGAGTTCATCCTGCCAGGCAAAGGGATGGAAGTAGTCAATATCGGAGCCGTCTCGATGCCTCTTGCCGTCGACCAGGCGATTAGATCGGGGCTTGCGGTCGGCGACAGTTTCCATGGCGTATTAGCGAGAACTTCGAAGAACATTGGTGAGCAGGTTCGAGTGTTGGTTAAAAGTTACTCGCATCTACTTCTGCCACCAGCCCCGTATTATTCCGTTTTGATGGATGGATGCCTCGAGACTGGCAGAGACCTATCTAAAGGGCTTAAATACAATAACTTCGGCATCCACGGAGCGGCTTCATCGAGCGCAGCGGATGCGCTTTCAGCTGTACGGCTTCATCTGTATCAGCGAAAAGATATCGAGGCGCACGAGCTGATAGATGCCCTCAACGTCAACTTTGAGGGGCATGAAGAACTCCAAGGGAAACTATTGCGAGCTTCGCCTAAGACGGGCGATGACCCGGAAGCGACTGAAATACTGGTGAAGCTGTTCGACTTTTTTGCTCAAGCATGCGAGAAAGTCGGCGAGAACGGCCGTGGCGGACACATTCGCGGCGGTTCCGGTTCCGCAATGTACTATGTGTGGCTTGCGAAAGGGAAACCTGATGGTTGTTCCGGAGCACCTCTGGCCGCAACTGCAGACGGACGAAAGGCGGGTGAGTACTTCAGCGCGAATCTAGCACCATCGCCTCAAGCCCAAGTACGAGGCCCGTTGAGTGTCCTCGAAACTTTCAGCCATATCAACTACTCGCGGATCTGTAATGGTGGGCCCATAACACTAGAGCTATCCGATTCCGTTTTTGCTGATGAAGATGGGTTGACAAAATGCGCAATGCTTGTTCGGACCTTTGCGCAAGTTGGGTGTCAGCAATTGCAGCTGAATACAGTCAATCTCGATACGCTTATTGACGCACAGAAACATCCTGAACGGCACAGAAATTTGATAGTGCGGGTCTGGGGTTGGAGCGGATATTTCTGTGAATTGGGACCGGAATATCAAGAACACATCATTGCTCGTCACATATACAGCAATTAAGGTCATCAAGAACTATGCGATCGGGAATTGTCTTTGACATTCGGGAATTCACAGTACACGACGGTCCCGGCATTCGCACCACTGTCTTTCTGAAGGGATGTCCTTTGCGATGCTGTTGGTGCCACAATCCCGAGGGTCTCTCACAATCTCCGCAACTGATTGAAGGCCCTGCCGGCCAGCGCAAAGTCGGAGTCGAATACACATCCCAGGAACTTGCCGCAATTCTCAATCGCCAGGCTGATATCCTCCGATTGAATGATGGTGGAATCACGTTTTCTGGAGGAGAACCACTGGCCCAGACGGCATTCGTCTCCGAAGTCATCGACAATCTTGAAGATCTGCACGTGCTCCTCGATACTTCTGGCTACGCGGCGGAGCAGCAGTTTAAATTGATCGTCGCGAAGTGCAAGTTGATTTATTTTGACCTTAAGCTTATTGATCCGGTGGCCCATTCACGATATACGGGACTTGATAATCTCGCTATACTTCACAACCTTAGGCTTTTGCCGAAACTGGGCGTCCCGTATGTAATCCGCGTGCCGTTGATTCCTGGTGTCACAGATACGCACCAGAACCTCAGCGCGATTGCGAATACCGTCGTCAATATGCCTGGTTTGATCCGTGTTGACTTGTTACCGTACAACCTTGCCGCGGGTGGAAAATACAAATCTCTTGGGTTGAATTTCCGCCCTCCCTACGACGAGCATCGAAGTGTCAACACCAACTCGCTGGTTTTTCAGGATGCGGGCATCCCTGTCCGGATAGGGGGATCACGAATAATCAGATAATCAAACGATCACGCCGCTCGCCGATTACGTGCTCCAGAAATCCTGCAGCCGTGCGTAACAATCGCGGAATGGAGCTAAAATCACGAAAAGATAAATGGATTTAGCCTAAAAGAATTCTTTAAGGGCGAAAGAATGTATATAATCTACAAAAGATACTGATAGGAACCGCACAATGGAGCATCAGGATAGACCGCACGTAGGTCCACTTATTCTTCTCACGGCTCCTGTGGCCGCAGCACAGGCCATTCGTGAGGCGATCATCTCCGGTGAATTGCGGGGAGGCGACCGCATTATCGAACAGAAGTGGGCAGCACGCCTCGGAATCGGACAGCCGACGCTCAGAGAGGCTTTGACCGAACTTATCCATCAAGGACTTTTGCGAAAGCTCCCGCAGCGTGGTACCTACGTTGCTCAACTGAGCCCTCGAGATTACCGGCTTATTCAGGAGGTACGGATACCGCTCGAAGCGATGGCCATGGGCAAAGCCGCCGAAAATCTGACTCCTGAAGCTGAAGAGGAACTATCTTCACTGGTGGCCGCGATGAATGGAACTAGCATGGCTGCGACGGAAATAAAGAAGTTCCATGATTGTGATGCAGCATTTCACCGCAAGATTTGGGAGCTAGCGGGCAATGAGTATTTGCGGAACACCTTAGAAGCAATCAGCTTCAAACTTTTTGTCTTTTCCGTGGTTGACCGATGGGCCGGAAATCCGAAAGCGATTAAAGAGCGAGTCGCAGCGGTCCAGCAGCACCTTGCAATACTCGAAGGGCTGCGCAGTCGAAACAGGCTTATCGCGCAACAAGTCTTTATAAAGCAAACGATTGATTACTGGAATGAGCAATACAACCTTGGACTTAAAGAGGACGAAATCAATTTACCTCACCTTGATGGTGAGAAACTGTTAGACACGTCCGCCGCCAGGTAATCGACTCACTGAACATTCGACGTTCGACAGCATTTCCGTCGATCTCGACCTGCCGTTCCCAACTGGTCCTGCGCAAATTAGATTAGAAGCTCTTCGCAAACTAAGATAGCGGCGAATCTGCTCGCCGGTCCAAGCATTCAACGTTGACATTCAAATATTCTATAATCTATTATTCGTGCTTGCTTGACCGTGCACAATCTCGGTGCATGCGATTGTTTCAGGAGGCACATGAGCATTCAAGCCATTAATGGTGCACACAAGCCCGGCCAAAAGCTAAATTCCCTTCTTGTTAAAAGTACTGTAGTCGCGGCTCTAGGCGGCCTCTTGTTTGGTTTCGATACGGCCGTTATCGCCGGTGCAACGGGTGCACTCAGGGACCTATTCCATCTTTCTCCCGCATCACTCGGCCTTACGGTCGCTATCGCCCTTTGGGGAACGATCATTGGTGCCATGTTTGCCGGGTACCCAGGTGATAGGTATGGGCGGCGCGATAGTCTCAGGGGTCTGGCCGTGCTCTTTTTTGTCTCGGCGCTCGGATGTTCAGTGGCATGGGATTGGATGTCTTTCGTGATTTTTCGCTTTATCGCGGGACTCGCGATCGGTGGTTCATCAGTTATTGGACCGATGTATATTGCTGAGATCGCTCCAGCCAAGTGGCGCGGCCGATTGGTGGGTTTCTTCCAATTCAACATCGTTTTTGGAATCCTGCTTGCCTATTTCTCGAACTTCATTATTGGACTACTATCCTTGGGACAAACAGAGTGGCGGTGGAAACTCGGCGTTTCAGCAGCGCCTGCCATACTCTTCTTCTTCATGCTGTTTGCCATCCCTCGAAGTCCTCGTTGGTTGGTAAAGAAGGGGCGCATCGAAGAAGCCGAGGCTGTCCTGAAGCAACTGGGAGATCCGAATGACGAGGAGGACCTGAAGCGGATTATCGAGTCCATCGATGCTGAGCATTCAGGCGCACGTCAGAGACTCTTCTCACGGAAGTTTCTATATCCTATTCTTCTTGCAATTCTTATTGGCATGTTTAATCAGCTTGCGGGCATCAATTCAATCCTCTATTACTTAAACGACATTTTTGGCCGCGCTGGATTCACTAAGGTATCGGGTGACCTTCAGGCGGTAGTGATCGGAGCAACCAACCTCACATTTACAGCGATTGCCATGCTTGTGATTGATAAGCTGGGTCGAAAGACAATGCTTTTGATAGGTTCAGTTGGTACCTGCATTTGCCTGGCGACAGTGTCAATGATGTTTCACGTTGGGCTGTACGAGCGCTACCTGATTTGGCCGCTCATGGGTTACATTGCGTTCTTTGCATTCTCGCAAGGCGCGGTCATTTGGGTGTACATCAGCGAGATCTTTCCGAATGCCGTCCGAGCCAAAGGGCAAAGCCTTGGTAGCTTCTCGCATTGGTTCATGACCGCTGTTCTGTCTTGGATCTTCCCGTTGCTAAGTGCGCGTTCTGCAGCGGTACCTTTCGCATTCTTTTCCGCCATGATGGCAATTCAGTTCGTTGTGGTCCTCTTAGTCTTTCCGGAAACAAAGGGAATTTCCCTAGAGGATATGCAGAAGAAACTGGGAATTGTCTGAATGGCAAATGCGATGCGACTGCACTCCATCCCTCGTTTTCGGAGTTGAATATGCCCAATCTGACTTTTTATGCGCTCTTTTTACGACGCTCAATCCTCACTGGGATTTTGGTCGCTTGGCTTAGTTACGATGGTGTCAACTCCTTTCCGGGTGGCGTATGCGCCGGAATGGCTTCAGCACAAGAACGGCCTTCAGTGAAGAGCGCGAATGAGAGAAGTGACGCCGATGGATGGAAGATTGGCGGCCAAGATGTTGTGCAACTGACGCGCCGGGCTACCCGGCCGACCGGCACGCCGGAATTCCTTACGGCGACGATTCTTCCGGGGCGCGGCATGAATCTGTTTCAAATTACTGCTAAACTACCCGGCGGCAGAGCCGCGAATATCTTCGCTGCTCCGTCCCTCGCCGAAGCGGCACCTGAGTTAAATGACGGCCCAGATGATTCGCACGGAGTGAAGAGCTTCGCGTTCGGTGGCGCCTTCTTAGTTCCATACCCCAATAGGATCCGCGGTGCACTTTCGCCCGATGGCCGCGAGATAGTGAGCCGTTGGCGGAGCAAGACACTGCATCTTCCTGCCGTATGGAAGGGGAAGAAAAATCCCGATGCGGAATTGCACGCCATACACGGGCTCATCCTTGACCGGAAGACCGACAATTTATCGGTGGTGGCGACCCCGGACGGACAAACGGCTACCGGAATCATTCACGCCGGGAATTTTGACGGACATTGGTTGTCAGACACCGATATAACCATTTCTGTGGCATTGCATTCGGAGACAGTAGAAGCCACGATCAACGTAAAGAACATCGGTTCGGAACCCGAGCCGATAGGAATCGGATGGCATCCCTATTTTGCGATTCCGAGCGGTAATCGCAAGCAAGCAAGATTGCGCATTCCAGCTTCGGAACTCGCAGAGGTAAATAATTATGACGACGTTTTTCCGACAGGCAAGCTCATTCCGGTAAAAGGCACCAAGTACGACTTTACGGCTCTAGGTGGAAAGCCACTCGATGACATCTTTCTTGACGACAACTTCTCTCGCCTATCACGCGAGCGCGGGACTCTCGTAGTTGACCTCACCGATCCTGCGGCAAAGTACGGACTTCATATTGATGGTATTTCAAACGAAATCAAGACAGTTCAAGTGTATGCGCCGCCCGACAAGCCGTTTGCCGCTATCGAGGAACAATTCAATTTTGCCGATCCCTTCAGTGATGTCTGGGGTGGTATGGATACAGGGATGGTCACCTTGGATCCAGGGCACTCCGTGACTTGGAAAGTGTCGTTGAAGCTCTTTACTCCTCGCCCTTGATGCACTCTGGTGCGCCCTCATGTTACTCGCCCAAGACGGCGTATCGCGCATTTCTGTCCCGCCGAGTTGAATGAGCTCCTTCGTGAGTTTGGAAACAAATTCATCGCCACGATGTTCAAGAGAGGCGAATTGGGACCCCTTTGCGGTCCCAATGAAATGGTTTACTTGGAACTAAGGAGCCTGAGGGCTTGAAATCTACGAAACTGCACCACGAGCAATCAGAAAGTCGCGAGCCAGCCGCCATCGACATAAATTACCTGACCCGTGATAAAGTCTGATGCGGAACACGCGAGAAAAACAATAGGCCAGGCGATGTCCGCGGGCACCCCCCATCTTCCCAGCGGGCATCTTCCTTTCACCCATTTATCGAATGTCGGATCTGCGGTGAGCTTTGCATTTAGCGGAGTGTCGATGTACCCAGGTGCGACGGCATTAACTAAGATTCCGTCTTTCGCCCATTCAACGGCGAATGCCTTTGTAAGCTGGCCGATCGCGCCCTTCGAGGCGGTGTAAGGAGAAACTCCAGGCCTTGCAGCTGCAGTCATAAGGGAAGCTACATTGATGATCTTAGCGCGGGTCCCGTGCGCAATGTGCTTACGCGCAAAACTGCGACTGAGTTCGAATACAGACGTTATATTCAATGTCATCACCTCGTTCCAATCGTCCAAAGAGAGATCAACGGCGGCACCTCGGCGATTGACCCCAGCCGAGTTCACGAGGATGTCTGGTGTAGCGATGTCCGCGCAGAGACGATCGAACCATTCAGCAATTTCGTTTGTCTTTAGCAGATCGAAAGGAGCGATATGAACATATTCTGTGAATTGGTTGAGCTCCAAAGCACGTTCTTTTAGTTCCGATCGGTCGCGCCCTACCAAGATAATTCCAGCGCCAGACTGCGCAATTGCACGCGCCGCACCGAATCCAATGCCTCGTGTACCACCGGTGATAATGGCCAGTTTTCCGCTCAAACTGAACGGATTCATGCTAGCCTCTGCTCGGGCGTAATAATTGCCTTGCAAACACCGCCGGAACGAAAGTGCTCAAATGCGGCTGCTACATCGTTGAGCGAATATGAGCGGGTAATGATGCGATCGAGTGGAAGCTTCTCTGCAATCTCAATGGCGGCCTTAAAGTCACTTCTGTCATAAACTCTTGAGCCGAGAATCTCGATCTCCTTAAAATTGATTGCCTGCATATCGACTTCGACTGGCTTCTTAAATACGCCAAGGTCAACGATTACACCCCGAGAACGAACGAGTGAAGTCATCTCTCGAGCAGATGACGGATGGCCCGCGCATTCGAAAAGAAGGTCCGCGCCGTTTTGATTGGATAATTCCATCACCCTGTGGAGGAGCGCATTCCCCGAGCAAATTGCATTCAGCCCGAAATTCTCGGCGAGCTCAATCCGCGAGTCCAATACGTCACTGATCAGGACGTGCGGAATGTCTCTCGCTTTAAGGACAAGGGCCGTCAATAGCCCGATTGGCCCTGCCCCGATCACCACAGCCAAATTCACATCGTTGAGCCGCGTGCGTCTGATCCCATGAACCGCAACTGCAAGCGGTTCAATTAGTGCTCCAATGCGCCCCGGCATGCTTTCGGGCAGTTTGATAAGCGCAGAGACAGGTACACTCACGTATTGGGCCATGCCACCATCAACGTCAAAGCCGAATAGCCTAAGGTCTCGGCAAACGTGAGGATTACCGTGGGAACATGCATGACAGGTGCCGCAAGATATAAGAGGAAAAACTGCTACCCGATCTCCGATCGAAAAAGCGGTGTTGGGATTCTTTAACTCGACAATTCGTCCGGCAAGCTCATGCCCAAGTGTAAGAGGTGCTTTGGCGCGCGGATGGGTTCCTGCCACAATGTTTAAATCTGAGCCGCAAAAGCCGCACGCTTCAACCTCTATCAGGGCTTCATCATTCCGGAGTTCCGGCAAGGAAACCTCTTCTGGCTCGATGCGGCCCGGTCCATTGTATCGGGCAGCTAACATAGTTTTCATCTTGTCTCCTACTGAGCGGTGTACCCGCCATCCATCATGAGAACGGACCCGGTAAAGAAACTCGCGAGATCGCTTGCCATATATGCATAAAAAGCAGCGACCTCTTCAGCGCTGGCGATCCGACCAACGGGATGTGCGTTCCTCAACATTGCCCAGTATCCGGATGCATCACCCGATGCCTCGGCGGATTTGTACACAATCGGAGTATCAACCGTTCCGCATGCGATCGTGTTGACCCTGATCCCGTATTTGGCATACTCGATAGCCATTTGCCGGGTCATCTGGTGCAGGGCTCCTTTTGAGGGAGCATATGCTCCCTGGGTTGGAATTCCGATCTCACCCGAGATTGATCCGCTAATAAGGAAGAGCCCACCGTTCTGTTGAATCATTAATGGGATTACATGCCGAGTGGCCCAATAGAGGCTCTTCACATTCGCGTTCATTACCGCATCCCATTCTTCAGGGGAATGCAGATGGATCGGCTTGACGATGCTGACCGCAGCGTTGCTCACAAAAACGTCTAGGCTTCCAAAGCGCTTGAGAGCAGTTTCGACGAAAGCGATCGAAGTTTCCTCTTCACCTACATCCCCGTGGACGATCGAGAGTTTCTCGACATAGATCTCCTGCAGCTTCTTGAGCTCATCCGGCAGGTCTTTCCGACGAAAAACTGCAACTACGCCTGATGCGCCGCACTCCAGATATGCCTTTGTGATTGCTAGGCCAATGCCGGAAGAAGCACCTGTAACAACTGCGACCTTACCCGTGAGCGAAATTTCCATGATTGACTCGCCTCTAGCCCTCTCGGTCTCGAAATAGCAGCATTCCAGTTTAGACCTTCTGAAAGACCCACGGTTGGTAATACTGCATCTCCTTTACCGTTGCATCACAGCCAATCAGGTCTAGTGCTACGCGAAGCATCTTTGGCGATCCGGTGTTGTTGACCAACATGTCGTAATGACAAGGAATCGCCACTCGCGGCTTGATTTCATTCAGTAGGGCCGCGGCCTCTTTGACAGACAGATTTTGAAATCCGCCATTAATGCAAATCGCGCACACATCAACTTGGCGAGGCCAAAGCGAAGCCAGTTGAACGGCGTAAGCTGTGTCGCCGGTGTTAAAGAATGTAATGCCGTTGGCGAACCGGAGCAATACTCCAATGTGATTCAAGTCTGTGTCATCAGTGGGCAGTGCGAATGTTGCTTGAACAGTTATCGAACTACTTAATCGAAATGACTCGCCTGGATGGATAAGGCGTAGACATGAAACTGGGACTCCACAATTTCGATAAACCTCTATCGAATCGAACGGCCCTAGGAACAATGTCGATTCAGCGCTCCGCATCCTGCGAATCGTTTCGGGGTCAGCGTGATCATCGTGTGAATGGGTGGTAATGAAAACATCGACGTCTAGATCTTCCGGCTCAATGAAAATGGGCAATTGTCGTTCTAAGCGAAAAGGCAAGTGCCCGAATTTGGTGGAGCAGCTGTTAGTTAGATACAGGTCAATCCCGATAAGCGGACCTTCGGAACTCTTCAAAATAAAGCCATTCTGACCTAGATACCAAACAGCAATTGCATCCGCAGGAACTGGAAATGAGCGGATACTCGCCATGTAGTCAGCGCTTTTCACTAAGCTCGGAATGACCAGTTCCACGGGCGTCATCTTGTCATAGGGGTCGTTCTTACTGAAAAAAAAAGGTTTATCCCGACACAACTCCGACTCCCGGTTATCTCGAGCAGGGGAACTTGCCATATAACAGATTATAGAATATCTTTTTCTGTGTATGCAAGCATTAGTTCTTGAAGCACCGCGCAACCTTCAGATTCGAGAAGTTCCAGTTCCCCAATTAGGTCCGAGCGATATTCTCGTCGAGGTTAGAGCGTGCGGGATTTGCGGAAGCGATATCCACGGATTCGATGGCAGCACCGGTCGTCGAATTCCGCCGCTCATAATGGGGCACGAAGCCGCCGGCATTGTCGCGCAAGTCGGATCGAACGTTAATTCATTTAGACCTGGTAACCGGGTCACATTCGACTCGACAATTTCTTGTGGCAACTGTCAATTCTGCCTGAGAAGCGACATTAATCTCTGTCTTAATCGGCGAGTGCTTGGTGTTTCTTGCGAAGAATATCGCCGAGACGGCGCATTTGCAGAATACGTTGCAGTTCCAGAACGCATAGTTTATTCGTTGCCCGAAAATTTTCCTTTCGAGCACGCCGCCCTCATCGAGGCCGTTTCGATTGCCGTCCATGCTGCGAGAATCTCCTCCGTCATCCGCGGCAGCACTGCGGTGGTTGTCGGTTCGGGAATGATCGGTCTGTTAACAATACAGGCTTTGCGTCATTTTGGATGTGGCAGGATTATTGCTGTCGACCTAGACCAGAGCAAGCTTGAGCTTGCGAAACAATTCGGAGCCGATGATGCGATTCTCGCAACTCACTCAAAAACCGTGTCGCGCATTAAGGACCTAACTGAAGACCAAGGAGCCGATCTGGTGGTGGAAGCGGTCGGAGCCCAGAGCTCAGTTAGGACCGCGATTGAGTGTGTACGCCGAGGCGGGACGGTGACCCTCATTGGCAATCTCACTCCGGTCGTTCAAATACCGCTCCAAACAGTAGTGACGCGTCAGCTCCGTTTACTAGGCTCATGCGCGTCCGCCGGAGAGTATCCGGAGTGCATTGAATTAATGCAGAGTGGCAAGATCAAAGTCGACTTCCTGATCTCTGCAGTGGCTCCGCTGAAAGATGGCCCGTCTTGGTTTGAGCGGCTCTACTGCGGTGAACTTGGCCTGATGAAAGTTATTCTGCAGCCTTGATGGAGACTAGATGAAAACCGATCTTTTCGATCTGACTGGAAAAGTTGCTGTGGTAACGGGCGCCAGCCGCGGTCTTGGCCAATACTTTGCCCGCGCACTGGCGAACGCCGGTGCCGACCTTGTAATTACCAGTCGTCACCTGTCGGATCTCAAGCCCTTTCAGGATGAAATCGAGTCATTAGGAAGGCGAGTCCTCCCGTTGGAGCTCAACGTACGGGAGACCACAACCATCCGAGATAAGGCTGAGATGGCGTGGAGACATTTCGGCAAGATAGACATTCTAGTCAACAATGCAGGGTGCAATGTTCGGAAGAACGCTTTTGAAATAAGTGCGGAAGATTGGGATCTGGTTGTTGAAACGAATCTGCGCGGCGCATTTTTCGTAGCACAGGCATTCGCACGGCATATGGTCGAGCGAGAGTACGGGCGCATCATCAACATTGGGTCGGTCACCAGCGTTTTCGGATATGCCGGACTTGCGCCGTACTGTGCCAGCCGAGGCGGGATTAAGCAACTTACCATGAGCCTCGCGGATGAGTGGGGACCGCATGGCGTTACCGTGAATTGTCTAGCTCCAGGCTGGTTCCGAACAAAACAGAACTCGATTCTGTATGAAAACCCGCGGTGGGTGGAATACATTACAGATCGTATTCCTCTGAAACGTCCGGGACTACCAGATGACCTCAACGGAGCAGTCGTCTTCCTGGCTTCAGATGCGAGTGCTTACATAACCGGCCAGACCCTTCTTGTTGACGGTGGCATCTCGACTGGGGCGACTCGGGCGACTGCCTAGAATGAAGCCTCCTAGGAAATTCGAGATTCATGACGGAGACTTTAATTTGGAGGAGTTAGATTGAACAAGGCGTGGGAGCAAGTACGAATCGGAGTAAGCTCCTCAAGAGGCTGCAAAACCGTCATCTAGGTGCGATTCAGGAATCGTGATATCAACGGAGTTTCAGTGTCTCAAAAAGCAAGGGTGAAATCGATGAACGTTGTTCACGCTAGTTTAGAAACCTTGAGCCGCTTGTCGCGTCGCAAATTCTTGCGCGCGATGAGTATCGGTGGGATTGGGACGCTGCTTGTTCCGCAACTACTAAAGGCGAATCGCGTCGGTCCAATCTTGGATGTTCCTGAGGATCGTGCTGCCGCGACGTTTTCTCTGCTACCTCTAGGCTCTATCAAGCCGAGGGGTTGGCTGCTGGGTGTTCTGCAAACCCAAGCCGCCGGATTAAGCGGTCATTTGGGCGAGGTCTGGGCAGACGTCGGCGAGAATAGTGGCTGGCTTGGCGGCACGGGAGAATCGTGGGAGAGGGGGCCGTACTATCTGGATGGTCTGCTGCCACTGGCTCATCTTTTAGGCGATGACCGGCTGAAAGGAATCGCACAGAAGTTCATTGATTGGATTCTTGAGCATCCCGGGCCGAATGGCATGCTGGGTCCGCAAGGGAACGACGACTGGTGGCCACGCATTGTAATGCTGAAAGCGCTCGCCCAGGATCAGGAACTTACAGGAGACGCTCGGGTAATTCCTGCGATGGACAAGTACTTCAGGTATCAACTTACAGAGCTTCCTAAAAGGCATCTCCGCGATTGGGCGAAGTTCCGATGGCAAGACGAAGTTCTCACCATCCTTTGGCTTTATCAACGAACGAGCTCATCGTATCTTTTGGAATTGGCAAAGCAACTTCACGACCAAGGCTTCGACTGGATTGCGAACTTTGACAACTTCCGATTCAAAGACAAGATTACTGCAGAGTTCATCAAGCTTGGAGAGGGACAGGGGCTATCTGACTTGGCGCTTGCGACGCATGGCGTAAACAACGGTCAGGCCATCAAGAGTGGTCCGATTTGGTCACAGATCTCCCGCAATCAACAAGATCGCTCTGCAGCTCGCAGAGCGCTTGAGCAGTTGGATCAGTTTCATGGATTGCCCAATGGGATGTTCTCGTGTGATGAACATCTGTCAGGGCTTGATCCGTCTCAGGGCTCGGAACTCTGCACGGTGGTTGAGCTCATGTATTCTCTCGAACATTGCTTGGCGGTCACTGGCGATTCCTATTTTGGCGATCGCCTTGAACGGCTCGCATTCAATGCACTTCCCGGCACACTGACCGATGACATGTGGGCGCATCAATACAATCAGGAGCCGAACCAGGTGGAGTGCAGTCTGCATCACAAGCCGTGGGTGACAGATGGGCCGGAATCAAATCTCTTCGGCCTTGCACCTAATTTTGGATGCTGCACGGCGAACTTTCATCAAGGTTGGCCAAAATTCGCAAACAGTCTTTGGATGTTTGCTCGCGCCGAGCGGCAAGGCGGTTCCGATGGGTTAGTTGCTGCAGCATATGCTCCTTGCGAGTTGAGAACAACCATCAACGGAATAAAGACTCTGGTTGTAGAAGAGACCGACTACCCATTCAAAGGCCGCGTACGAATCAGCGTCTCTCCTGAGAAGTCGGTGCACTTTGCATTGCGGTTGCGCATTCCCCATTGGGCAAGTGGCACTTCAATTAGAGTCAACAGGAAGTCAATAAGGGGGATCGAGTTTGGAACCTTCGCGTCGATCGATCGCACCTGGGAGACTGGAGATCAGGTTGAGATTGAGTTTCCAATGCGGCTTCGTACATCTCGGTGGTTCAACGACTCGGTAGCGATCGAAAGAGGGCCGTTGGTCTTTTCGTATGCTGTGGGAGACAGTTGGGTCAAACTAAAAGAAAACAAGTTGAAGTCGGCTGACTGGCAGGTATTTCCAACTACCCCTTGGAATTATGCACTGAATCTGAATCCTGACTCGCCAGGAAGTACGATCTCGGTCGTTGAAAAGGAAATGACCTCGGAGCCGTTTAGTTCAAAGGCTGTGCCTGTACAACTTATTGCCCGAGGGCGCCAAGTAGCATCCTGGCGCGCGGAAGACGGGGTAGCCAATCCCATTCCCAAGAGTCCAGTAAGCAGCCAAGAGAAGGAAGAGGAGATCAAGCTCATTCCGTATGCCGCCGCCAAACTCAGGATTACGGCATTTCCCAGGTTGACTTAGCCGCGACATCTGCGCTTAATCCCGCGGTTTTTGAAAATGCACACACCGCGACGAACCTTCCATTTGCTTTACATCAATAAGGAGCAATCCATGAAGTCGGTACGAATGATCCTGGCTTTCTTTGTTTTTTTGATGTTGCCCGCCGGGTGCGTCTTTTCTCAGCAGCGGCCTCCTGCAACACCACTGATTACGCACGATCCCTATTTCAGCGTCTGGTCAACAACGACCGATCTTGCCGACTCCGATACGGTCCACTGGACACTGAGCGCGCAGCCGATCAACGGATTAATTCGGATCGATGGAAAGCCTTATCGCTTCATGGGAAAGGGCCCGAACTCTCGAACACTGGTGGTTCCGGCCATGCAGCAGATATCTAGCTCGGTGACACCAACGCACACGCGCTATGAATTCCGGCAGGATGGGGTTTCGCTGGAGTTCGCGTTTTTTACTCCGGCACTTCCGAACAATATTGATCTGCTATCGCGCCCAGTGACTTATCTGACCTGGAGAGTGAAGGCTGTTGACGGAGCTGCACATAAAGTCGCTTTGATGCTCGACGTAGATCCGGTGATCGCTGTAAGCGATCGGGATCAGAAGGTCCAGTTATTTCGCAATCAGACCTCGCGCCTGAATGTCCTCTCGGTGGGCGCCGGTGATCAGAGGATTCTTAATCGCTCTGGGGATAAGATTCGCATTGACTGGGGTTACTTCCACCTGGCTATTCCCAGAGATGAGCAGTCATCAACAGTGATTGCCGCTCAATCAGTTGCGGATTTTGCTGCCAACGGCAAACTCGCCGAGAGTGATTCAATCGGCATGCCACAACAGGCCGGAAGATCCTGTCCACATCTCGCGGTTGCATTCGATCTTGGATCGGTGGGTACGCAACCGGTAGAGCGCCATGTCCTGGTGGCTTACACCGAAGGCTACGCAATTCAATTTCTGCAACGGAATCTGCGTCCGTATTGGCAGCGGAATGATATGCCGGTTGAGGTAATGCTCGACACCGCCGCGGATCAATATTCCGCACTCGACGCGCAAGGAACTGCATTTGACGAGGAACTCAGCGACGATCTGATCAAAGCAGGAGGCGAGCATTACGCTGCGATCGCAATCCTGGCCTATCGACAGACTCTGGCCGCACACAAGATTGCAGCGGATATCAATGGCGACGCTCTGATGTTTCCGAAGGAGAACACATCGAACGGATGCATTTCGACTGTAGATGTCATTTATCCGTCTGCGCCATTCTTCCTCTTCCTTCAACCCCGCTTGCTCGAGGCGCAGCTTCTGCCGGTTTTGGAATATTCAAGCATGGGCCGCTGGCGTTTTCCATTCTCACCACATGACCTGGGCCAATACCCGCTGGCCAATGGGCAGGTATACGGAGGAGGAGAGAAGACCGAAGAGAACCAGATGCCAGTTGAGGAAAGCGGCAACATGCTCATTCTGGTGGATGCGCTGGCGCGTGTTGAAGGTAGTACGCAACTCGCTCAACGCTTCTGGCCGCAACTGAGTAGCTGGGCGCAATACCTCAGGGAAAAGGGACTGGATCCGGAGAATCAACTCAGCACCGACGATTTCGCCGGCCATCTGGCGCACAATGCCAATCTGTCCATCAAGGCGATTGAAGGCCTCGCCGCGTACGCGGACCTTGCCCGCATGCTCAAGCACGATGATGTTGCGAAAGATTATGGAAGGGCCGCAAAATCAATGGCTCAGAAATGGGTTTCGATGGCTGCCGAAGGAGATCACTACAAGCTGGCGTTTAATAGCCCAAATACCTGGAGTCAGAAATATAACCTCGTGTGGGATCAGATGCTCTCATACGACCTTTTCCCCAAGAGTATTCGGGAAACCGAGTTGAGTTTCTATATGACCAAGATGAACCAGTACGGTTTACCGCTCGATGTGCGTGTCGACTACACGAAACTAGATTGGTCGGTATGGACCGCGACTCTGGCTTCGGACCCCAAGCAATACAACACGCTGATCGACTCGATTTACAAATGGACCAACGAGACGCCAGATCGCGTAGCTCTCTCCGATTGGTACGACACGAAAACCGGAAAGCACATTTCATTTGAAGCGCGAAGTGTCGTAGGTGGCGTCTACATCAAGGCTCTTGCAAATCCGGAATTGACTTCAAAGTGGAACAAGTGGAGCGGCGGCACCGGTAATAACTTAAGCCCACAGCATAGGAATTAGGCAAACAAGGCCATTGGGATGATCACGACTGAGGGGAAATACATTGTCTCAGTCGTGTTGCGTGAACACTAAAGGTCTTCTTGCACTCCCTTCCGAGGTTGAAAGATAATCGCCCTCACTAAAGGCGATCGTGAAATTGCCAAGCAAGGTTCTGATGGGGCCGCTACGATATCGCAGATTGGCACGAGCAATTTGATATATCGCTCCCGGTGGGCTCGCCGAGCGGTAAACCAAGCTCAATGCCGGGGAACTGACAGATGGTCGTCGCATGGACAGCATTGAAGGAGTCGAACCAAATGGACTCTGGGAGCCAAGCATCATTAGTTATATGCCCGGAAAACCTATCCCAGCTCTCGCAGAGAGTGAAGGTGCCATCCTACAACCGAGCTGAACTCGTTTCAGGGATCGTGCACTTCGGGGTGGGAGGATTCAATCGCTCCCACCTGGCCGTCTATCTCGACGACTTGCTACACTTTCCGGGCGAAGCACGATGGGGTGAGCACGGAGTTGGACTGCTCCCAAATGACTTGAGTATTCATCAGGAACTCACCAGTCAAAATTGCCTCTATAGCTTGCTGACCCGCGACGGAGACACGCTGGACCTACGAATCGTAGGTTCATTAACTGCACACACTTTCGCTCCTGTCGCACATCAGGAAGTTCTGCAACGGCTCTGCGCGCCGGAGTGCGAGATCGTTTCGATGACAGTGACTGAAGGCGGTTACTTCATCGATGATGCCACGCGCCGTTTTCTAAGCGAACATGTAGACATCCAGCATGATCTCAAAGTGCCTTCTGCTCCGCGTACATTTCTCGGATATCTCGCCTCAACAGTCGAGAGACGCATGCTAACAAACGGGAAGCCCTTTACTGTCTTGTCATGCGACAATCTACAGGGTAATGGAGAAATTGCGCGCGAAGCTCTGGTCGCGTTTACATCGATGCGCAACGATAAGCTTAGTGTATGGGTCGAAGCCAACGTTGCCTTTCCAAATAGCATGGTCGACAGAATCACTCCACGCACAACCGACGAAGATCGCCAGATGATTGAGGCAAGTTTTGGCGTGCTGGACCAGAGCCCTGTGGTGGCGGAGCCCTTCCGGCAGTGGGTAATCGAGGAGACTTTTAGCGGAGCGCGACCTCGTTTTGAACTTGCTGGCGCTCAAATCGTCACCGATGTAAAGCCTTATGAGATTACCAAGATGCGCCTTCTTAACGGTGGCCATTCAGCACTGGCCTATGTTGCTGCTGTGCTGGGCTACACATTCGTTTCAGAAGCAATCGCAGACTCACTGATTCATGACTTGGTTCTAGCGTATCTGGAAGAGACGACGCCAGTGATTCCTGTCCTCCCTGGAGTTGACCTGGGCAGTTACAGAGCCAGTATCGTGAAACGATTCGGTAATCCAACGCTCCGAGATCAGGTAATGCGCATCTGCTCGGAGCCTTCTGCAAAAATTGCGAAGTACATCGTGCCTTCAATCACAGACCTTCTCAAACTGCAGCGGCATCCGAAGATCATTCCTTTTGTCATTGCTAGCTGGCTTCATGCAATGAGCGGCACAAACGAATTTGGGAGTTCCTTTTCAATTGCTGATTCGTCTGCTCACCTCTTTGCCGATTTCACCGCCAAGGGCGGAGCTGACGTGTGCCTCGCTCTCAACGTTGACTCTGTCTTCGGCGATATCGCTTCGCAGTTCCCGCAATTCGCAATCGAAGTGCAAGAACATTTCGACCGTCTCAAACTGCACGGAGTGCGTGCAGGAATCCGCACCGTACTAGGCAAGTAAATACAAAACACCGACGCTGACTCGGCCCTGATTTGGAGACTCGTATTATGCACGACGTTAAAGTCCATAAATCTTCACCGCCTGTCCACATACTCGAGCATCTCGGCCTGCCTCCAAGTATGGCGATAGGCTATCTCGGCCTTTTGCTGTTTATGATCGGTGACGGTGTTGAAGCAGGATTTCTCTCGCCCTACCTGCTGGACCAGCTTCACATCAGCGAATCTCGTATTGCCCTGATCTTTGCTTGTTACGGTGCCACGGCAGCGATCGCTTCGTGGCTCAGTGGTGCACTTTCTGATATCTTCGGCGCAAAGCGAGTCATGTGGCTGGGACTTGCCATCTGGATTGCATTTGAGATTCCGTTTCTCTTCCTGGGCATCCATCGACAGAATTTCGCCGTTATCCTGGTCAGCTATATGTTGCGGGGATTTGGGTATCCGCTATTCGCGTTTGGATTTCTGATCTGGATTACGCATGTCACTCCGCAGCGCTACCTCGCAACGGCTGTAGGCTGGTTCTGGTGCGCTCGCACGGGTGGCCTTCCGACCCTTGGATCGCTATTTGCAAGCTATACAGTGCTCCAGTTTGGTGCCTTCAGCAGTCTTTGCATCTCGGTTCTTCTGGTTCTAGCTGGTGGGCTCATAACGTTGTTAGGAGTTCGCGAGAAGCATGGTGCGGGTCCCATGGCGGCTTCCGGCGCGAATTCGCTCGCCGTGGTTCTATCAAGCATTTCGATTGCATGGAAGAAACCCAAGGTAGGTCTTGGCGGCATAGTCGCGACAGTAACGACAACTTCTGAGTTCGGCTTTCTCGTTTGCCTGCCAATCTTCTACATTCACACGGTAGGATTCACATTGGAACAATGGCTGCACATCCTCAGCATCATGTTTGCCACGAATGTCGTCTTCAATCTCTTTTGGGGAATCGTAGGTGACCGTTTTGGATGGCGCAAGACCATCACGTTCGCAGGCTCTTGTGGTTGCGCACTTACTACGCTCGGCCTTTACTACGTTCCACACGTCTTCGGTCCGAATTACCTGTTTGTGACGCTGGCTGGCATGGCTTATGGAGTCGCTTTGGCAGGATATGTTCCAATAGCGGCGATCATGGCGACCCTTGCGCCGGAATCGCGTGCCGCGTCAATGTCCATCATGAATCTGGGTTCTGGGATGAGTATATGGTTGGGCCCAGCGGTCGTCGGTCTCTGCTTGCCCCGATTCGGTATTGAAGGCGTGATCTGGGTATTTGCCGGAATGTATCTTACCGCGGCTTTCATCAGTTACACACTCAAGCTTCCTCACGAGATGTCGACCTCCCAACTCGCTGAGGAGTTCCTCTGATCGATGACGAACGCGGGAAAGAAAATGCACGTGCTGGCAATAGGGGAACTTCTTTGGGACATCTTCGACGGGCACGCTCGTCTAGTCGATGCAGCGCTAATTTTCAGCGTAAACGTGCAGCGCTTGGGCGGTACCGCTACTGTGATCAGCGGGGCAGGTAACGATGAGCGCGGACGTCGGGCAGTTGAACGCATGCAAACGCTCGGCTTGGGCACGCGGTCACCTGATCTCCTGGCTCTTCGGAGCATTCGCCGGCCTTGCTCTGGCCCTCGCTGCCGTGGGACTTTTCAGCGTCGTTTCGTACACTGTGGTTCAACGCACCAACGAATTCGGCATCCGCATAGCACTCGGCGCCAAGCGCGGCCATGTTCTCCGCCTCGTCTTCAACTCCACCGCGACCAGCGTCGGCGCTGGTATCCTGGCCGGCATCGTTCTCACTCTGGCATTGAACAAGGTAATGGCAACCTGGGCGCCCGAGAGTTCGCGTGATCCCTTCACGCTACTCGTGGCCACTGGAATTTTGACTCTGGCTGCGGAGCTGGCCTGTGCCGTTCCAGCTTGGCGCGCAGCCGGCGTGGATCCCATGAAGGCAATTCGTTACGAGTAACATCTCAAGAGACGCCTGATGCGGAATCGTTCTTAGGATCGTGAGATCGCTTTACGCACGATTCCTCGTGAGGGAAAGTTCTGCGTCTCGGCGGCATCTCCCTCCTGGTCTGGACGATCACCTAGCTGCTTCCGGAGTCGATGACGAGCAACTGTTTCCAGATTGGTGAACCAGCGAACTGCCGTGACTCGGACGGTCAACTGTTGCGAACAGGCTTTAGCGCTCATTGAGGACGTTTTAGGCACCGACAACGGGATAGGTCCTGCCAAACGCCGTGCGCTGAAGATACGTGGAAAGATTAGACGGCGTTTTCCTTCACCCCTCCCGAATCACTCGGGAACTATCCACCAGGACATCTACCACTCGGCTCGCCATCCAGGCGAAACAACGAGTACGCCAAGCCACGGTGGAAGGAGAATAGGTCGCCCAATGCCTAAGTACATTCAACAGGATTGAAAACGAACCAGAAAACAGGGGCGCAAGCTAGAGCGCAGTTCGCAAGGCGGTTTTGTATCTTATGGATTCTAAAAAGTGCTTGGGTATCATCCGCGCCGCACTAAGTCTCTTAAAATCAGTTCATGACTTCCCTCATAACCCAAAGGTCGCTGGTTCAAATCCAGCCCCCGCAACCAAGAAATCTAAGATTCTAAACGGCTTCCGATATGAGTTCGGAGGCCGTTTCCGCGTTTGGAGCGAACTTGGGCAAAGAATCCTTTGTCCAAAAGTGCTCCGAGTTCTCCGGCCACCCCATTAGTTTCGCTCGACATTGGAAACCAGGATATTTATGCGCTCACTCTGGAAGTGAAATAGACGAGGTTGGCAGCGCCGAGATTCCCCGACCACCCTTGGGTGCGCCTATGGCCGCGCCTTCCCGGGCTTCTCATCGAGGCGATCAACGAAGGAAACGTTGGCGCCGGGGATCAGGTGAGCGTAGGTGTCCACCGTCACCTGGATCCAACTATGGCCCATTTGCTCCTTGGTGTAGACAATTGATGCCCCGCGCTGGATCAACATAGAGCCAAACGTGTGCCTCAAATCATGCAGCCGGATCTTTCGGATACCGGACTCCCTCAGCACTGGGACGAAGTGCCGATGGTAAAAGTTGTCAGGATCAAGAATTCTGCCGTCAGGCGATGAGAAGACGAGCTCCTTTGAAATGTCTGTCTCCTCTTCCACCAGGGCCGCTCTCAAGCGAGCGTCACGCAATTTGACCAGCACCCGACGCGACTCACGTGACATGTCCACGGTAGGCAACCGGGTCGGCATCGGTTCGAACCGTCAGATTCAGTTGTCGCTCAGAGCGAGCTTTTAAATCTGATCGACGCGGGACGACCACAAGTTAGCGGTCGCAAGCCGCATCGATCCTCTCTATAACACCTCTGGCAGTCTTCATCTGCCAGAGGGCTCTTTTTTACATAGGATTTTCGAGTGGCCGGTCTGCACTCTATTTTTGACTGTTGACGAAGAACCCCGTACCGGCCATTGCTAGGCCGAGACGGCGATGCAGCGGTTGCGGCCAGCGCGTTTGGCTGCATAAAGGGCGGCATCAGCTTCGCGCAGAATTTCATCCGGGCTTATTGCTGCGGACCTGTTGTAGACGATCGAAACAACACCTATGCTTACGCTGATCGAGATTAAGCCGTCTGACGTGCTTATCGGCTTCTCTCGAACAGTGCGGCGCAATTCTTCTGCGCGCTCTCTCGCGTCCTTCGATTCGCAGTTTGGAAACACGATCAGGAATTCTTCGCCGCCATAGCGTCCGATAGAGTCGTACGGACGGACTGACTGCAGCAGGCGATCTCCGATGTGGCGGAGCACCTGATCGCCCGCGAGATGACCGTACCGGTCATTGACTTCTTTGAAGTAGTCCAGGTCTGCCATCAATACTGCGATCGGCGTATTCTCTCTGACTGACCGGGCAAGTTCCCGATCCAACATTTCCAGGATTGCTCCGCGGTTAAGGAATGCGGTCAGAGGATCGTGGGTAGCCTGGAATTTCAGCTTCTCGCTTGCACTGATTGCTGCCTCTTCCGCACGTTGACGCTCGATTACCTCAAGCTGCAGGCTCTTGGTCCGCTCGGTCACAAGCCTTTCGAGTTCCGCAGCGCGCAAACGCAGCCGTCGAGTGTTCAGGCGCATTGCAACGAACGCAAGTGCTGCAATGACCAGGCAACACAAACCGATGAACCACGGAGTCTGGTAATATCGCGGCTTCAGTCGCAGAGCAAGCGTTGCACCTTCAGAGTTCCACAAGCCATCGTCATTCTGCGCAGTCACAAGGAAGGTATATTTCCCTGGAGGAAGGTTGTTGTAATATGCCACACGTCTCACGCCCGCATCGACCCAGTCGTGGTCGTAGCCTTTGAGCATGTATTTGAACTGAACGCGCCCTGGGATGCGCAAACTTAGCGCGGTGTAATGAAATTCGATTTTGTCTTTCCCGGGAGGAATTTCAAGATCATGATTCGGCGTTAACTGCAGATCGTCCGCAATGACACTTTCGATCATCACAGGAGGAACGCTCGTATTCTGCAGGATATGCAGTGGGTCAATCTGAACAATTCCTGATGTCGTGGTGAACCAGAGGGTGCCATCGCGACCCATGCAGCCGCCAGACCCAAGAGCAGAATAGTTGGCTTCGCTCGTCTTCATGCCATCTGTTGCGTCGAATCGTTTGGTTGGCACAGTCCGGATTTGCCCATTTGCATAATCATCCAGATCCTTTGCCTTTGCCTGGTAAATTCCGTCCGAAGTGCCCATCCACAGATTTCCAAGAGAATCGGGAAGGACACGATAGGAATAGGTGTTGAACAGGCCCGAGCTTTTCAAGTAACGCACCACTTCTCCATCGCGCATGCGAAAACGCGTGATACCGGGTATGCGGCCACCTAGCCAGAGATTGCCGCTTCCGTCATCAGAGATAGTCGTTACTGGAAAATCGATTCCCAATTGACGCACGGGAATCGTTCCCGGATCATAGCGAAAAAGACCTTTCACGGTTCCGAACCAAAGCGTCCCTGAAGGCTGCCGGTACGTCGCAAACACATAGTTACCGGGATTTGTGAGCGGAGTCTCATGGCCACGAACTAGGAACGGGTAGGTCTTTCCGTCCTTGAAGCGAAACACCGCCATGCCTGACGTCCCCAGGATCAGCCCCTCGTCATCTTCATTAATGGAGGAGATGTATTCCTTCGACAGTCGAGGATCTGACTTATAGGCCGTGATTTTTCCATTATCGATTTTCGTTAATGCACCAAAGGCGCCCATCCACAACGCGCCTTTCTTGTCCTCATACAGCGTCGCACCATGAATCGACGGCAGCCCCGGTATCTTGGTCAGCACGCTCACTACTTTGCCGTCTCGTATGCGCGCGAGCCCGCCATAGGAGCAAAGCACGTAAATGCTTCCATCGCGAGACGCTATCGCGGTGGAAGCATCGTTCGACGGCAAGCCCTCTCTCACAGATAGGGTCGTGATCTTTGAATCGCGAAAGCGATCTAGCCCGCTGGCCGTGCCTACCCAAAGGCTTCCTTCGCGATCCTCGAACAATGCAAACACGCTGTTGTTTGTCAGTCCATCGCCGGCCATGAACGCACGGCAGAGGAGTATATCGGCGAAATCGCGAAACAATTCAGAAGTAGTCAGAAGGGTGTAATCCAGGTGGACTCGCGCATCGCTGTCGCCAGCGTAGACCCGCTTGCGGCCGACGTCCTCAGTGCTCGGCTGATGGGCTATGACGCGAAGAAGATCCTCTATCTTTCCGCGATGACAGATGCTGGAATGGGCCAGGGGTATCTCGATAAGATCAAGGTTCTTGGAGACCTTGTCGAAAACTGCTCGTATCGCTTGAAGAATTCACCGCTGCTGCACTTCTCGGCGGCATTGGAAAGCTAATCCTGCACTTGCAGGCCCACCGCGGTTAAACGAAAATGCAGGCGAGGGAGAGTTCCGCGATCATGCGCGGGGCAAAATCTCTCGCCTTGCTTCTCGCGCCTGGTACTCCGCGCTTGATAATCTGGATCAGTTCTTTCTGAGACCATGAAATCTGATTCGCATTGTGCACCATTGCCCATGGAGAAGAAATTGAGAGCGGCTGGCATTCTTAAGATGCTCGGCGCAACGTTATTCATGTCGGCGATCTGCCTCGGTCAGCCGTCGCCGGCTGCTGCAGGCCAACTGCAGACTGCACTCGCGTTGGAGCAGGAGGGCAAAATTGAAGAGGCCCAGGCCGCCTGGAAATCGCTTTTGATCACTCAGCCGAACAGCGCAGAAGCCTACGCACATCTAGCTCTCCTTGAAGCTCGCCAGGAGCACTATCAGGAAGCGATTCCGCATTACCGCAAGGCTCTCGCTCTCAACCCACAGACACCGAACCTGAAGCTCAATCTCGGCCTTTCCCTCTTCAAAGCGGGCGAATTGAAAGAAACAATCCAAATTTTTGAACCAATGCTCAAAAGCATGCCGGCCAGTTCTCCTCAGCGGCTCCGGCTGGCCACACTGACCGGCCTTGCCCATTATGGGGTGGGCAACTACGCAGCAGCGGCTCCGTATCTCAAAGAGGCAACAGCGGGCGACCCCCAAAACCTTCAGTTCAAGCTATTGCTTGCACATTCCTGTCTGTGGTCAAAACAGTATCAATGCGTTCTCGACACTTACCGCGACATTATCCGTATTAATCCCGACGCAGCCGAAGCATATATGTTGGCAGGTGAAGCGTACGATGAGCTGACGGACGATACCAAAGCCGTCGAGCAGTTTCAAGCCGCCGTCAAGGCCGATCCGACTTTACCGAACGCTCACTTTGCATACGGGTACTTGTTATGGCGTCTCATGCGCTTTGATCAAGCGATAGTCGAGTTTCGCGCCGAGCTGGCCAATAATCCCGAGCATGCGCTCGCACTCGCCTACCTCGGCGATGCAGAGATTCACCTGCAACAGTCAGATCAGGCGGCGCACCATCTTGAAGATTCCATCCGGATTAATCCATCCTTCGCCCTTGCGCATCTCGACCTGGGCACAATCTACGAAACCCAGGGCCGCAAGGACGATGCCCTTCGCGAATATCGAACATCCGCGAAGCTGAACCCTAAAGACGAAAACGTGCACTGGCGCCTGGGTCGCCTCTACCAAGCGCTTGGCCGAAAAGAGGAAGCCAAGGCAGAGCTGGAAAAGACACGCAACCTGCAAAAAGTGCGGGATGAGCCCCTGGTCGAGAGGATCAACAGAGCTCCAGCCAAATCCTGGCAGAATACCAGCCTTCCACCAAACTAGAAGACTACGAGGGAACCGCGGGTACGCGGCCCAGCATCGCCTATTGGATAGATTCCAATGGGCAATCAAAAGAACGCGCAAATCAAGCAAGCATCAAGCATAAATCCGCGAAGCGCAACCGCAGGCGCCATGAGATAGCGCCGGCTGGTATAGCTGCATTGACCTCAAAATGGGACCTCCAATGCCGCTGTTGAGCCGCCTCAACAAGAAAGTGGTTGTGCATCTTGCCTTTTCGGTGGACAATGAATTCCGGCTTCAAAGTTCCATCGCGAATGTGCGGTTTTTCCGCTTGCAAAGCGTTTTACTAAAGCACGGCAGGCTCTTCGGGCGAGTCAGGATTCCTCACTAAATGAGTTTGGAAGTAGTTTCGGTCATGCATCCCAAAAGGTCGTCCGCCACGATTTCGGGGCAGCTTGAGGATCTGGTGCGCCGTGTGGGATCCAGCGAGACCTTCGAGAAATCGCCGCGACTCAGAGCGTTTTTCCTTCATGTGTGCAGATGCGCTTTGGAAGATAAATCGGAAGAGGCCACCGAGCAACAGATAGGAATTTACGTCTACGGCAGGTCGCCGGGTTACAACCCAAACGAAGATAACATCGTCCGATCGCAGGCTCGCGTCCTGCGCATGAAGCTAGAACATCATTTTGCGAACGAGGGCCGGGACGAGTCGTACGTCATCACCATTCCCAAGGGCCGTTACCTGCCGATCTTCGAGCCGCGCGCAGCGGCTCCTACGCCTCGGCCAGAGATCCTTTTGCCGCCGGAGCGGAAGCCCCGCCCTGTGCCTTGGATCTGGATCGGATTGGCGGTTCTGCTGGCGATTGTGGTACTGGGACTAAGCTATCGGCTGTTTCAGTCCAAGACGAATTCGGCTTCTGCTCCGGTCTCATCAGCAACGCCGTTTTATCCAGATACAGTTCCTGCTCCCATTGAGAACACGCCTGCAACGAGCAACAAGAGAGTCGTGCTGGCTGGAGAAGCGGGCGAAATCCGCATTGCCGCCGGCCATACCGGCACACCGTACGTCGATGTTTGGGGACACCGCTGGGATGCAGACCGCTATTTCCAGGGCGGGGTCATCAAACCCGGCCCCAAGCACTTTTTCCCGCCACCTGCCGATGCTGGGCTTTTCAACACCATTCGCGAAGCGGTATCGGTGGACCCGATGGTGCCTCAGCAGGATCGTGGGTTTCAGTACAACATTCCGCTGACGCCGGGAGTTTACGAACTCAAGCTTTTCTTCGCTGATCCCATCCGGATGTCGGATAACGACCAGAATGAAGACGGTCAAAACCGCCGGCATTTTTCAGTCGACATCAATGGAAAGACGGTATTGGATAGTTTCGATGCGATCGCCGACGGTGGCATGGCGCCGGTCGACGTTCGGGTATTTAAGGATATCCAGCCCTCATCTGACGGAAAGCTCCACCTGAATTTCCATTCAGATTGGGGAGAGCGGGCTTTCGTCAGCGCCATCGAACTGTCGCCGGGCATACCGGGAAAACTAAAGCCGATCCGAATTGCGGCTCGCCCATCGGATTTTCTCGACGAATCCGGTACACGCTGGAGCGGAGATCGCTACTTCGTAGGTGGACGCACCTGGTCTTATCATCCCCAGAACGGCCCAAAAGCTCCGGCCATCTACCTGGTTGAGCGGCACGGAAATTTCAGCTATGCCATCCCGGTTGTGCCGGGAAGTTATACGGTCCGTCTCCACTTCATGGACACATACTTCAGCCCGTTGATTCCAGCTTCAACCTGCAAGGGAACCGGATGCAGGCTGTTCGACGTGACCTGCAATGGCGTCATGCTCCTTCAGGATTTCGACATCGTCCAGGCGGCCAACGGCGCGTTCCAGCCGGTCGTCCGCGAATTCCATGGCCTGCACCCCAACGGGCAGGGAAAGCTTCTCATCTCCTTCTCGTCAAAGATTAACTACGCAGAAATCAGGGCCATCGAAGTAATCGACGAGGCTAAGTAAAGAAAATTCCGTATTTTCCCATGCGAAATTAACGATGGTCCAAGCGCTTCAGCGGAAGTCTGGGAGAGATTGAATCCTTCCTGACTCGACTGCAATCTCCGGTTCGAACTGCCGAATCCGCTCACAGATCCTCCTTCCCGGCGCGGATATCCCACGTTCCGAACAAGCGACTGATCAATCTGGTCTTTCCCTCTTAAGATGTCTCTCAGTTAGGCCAGGAAACTGAGCTCCCCGGTCATGCCAGCTCACCGCCCAAATCACTGGTTAAAAAGTATTACCGCCAGCGCACTAATGCCATTTCAAAGCCGAATGATATGGCTTTCTGGAAGCATTAGCCAGATTGCTTCCGGATAGTTGGATTTACAGCCCATTCGCCTTTTGTTCACGTGAATCACGGTGGATTTCGCCGTTCATCCACCGTGACACCCCTTCACAGTATTGCTAGTCGGCTGATTAGATTCTGGCTGCAAAAAAAATTGGAAAGTGAGACAGCGCTATGAGTACGCCTATTCTCTGAGGCCCCGGCGTAATCGCTTACTAAAGCACTGCTTTCAACTTTTCCACTAACGGTTTGTTGAGGAGGACAGACTTGATGAAACGAGAGGCTGCAAAAAAACTCAGATACCACCTACTGCGAATTCCCTTGGTGCTGTTCGCGGTACTTGCTGTTCTAAGTACCGTTGCATACGCACAAGGTACTGGCGCAATTGTGGGCACTGTGACGGATCCGTCGGGTGCAGTTGTCCCGAACGTCACCATTACGATTACAAACCAGGACAACGGGTTTATCCGTTCTACCGTATCCAATGGAACGGGCAACTACAGCGCCCGCGAGCTCCCAAACGGAACTTACACCGTTAAGGCGGAGGTCCAGGGCTTCAAGACATTTGAGCAGAAAAATATCACGCTCAACGTGAATGCGGTCGTCCGCGTTGACCCCGGGCTCCAGATCGGCGCAATTGGGCAGACCGTGTCGGTCGAGGCAGACGCGCTCCAGGTCCAGGCAGACACGAATGACGTCAGCCAGACCATCACCTCGAACCAAATCACGAATCTGGCCACCAACGGCCGAAATATTCTCCAACTCACCGCCCTCGTACCGGGAGCGGCTTCTAACATGCCGGACTTTGACTCTCCCGGCGCGCAGTTCCAGAACCGCAGCATCCAGTTCAACGGCATGAGATCAGACGCCAATAACTGGCTTATCGACGGCGGCGAAGCCTATGACCGTGGCGGCGGCGGCATCCTGCTCGTCTCGCCCTCCCAGGACGCACTTGGGCAGTTCACCATCACCACCAGCAACTATGCTGCCGACCTCGGTAACTCGTCCGGCGGCATGGTCAGCATGGCCATCAAGAATGGCACCAAGAGGTTTCATGGCTCTGCCTGGGAATACAACCGCAACGACGCCATTGATTCCTGGGGCTATTTCTTAAAACAGACAAAGTTAGCCAACCCCGCTACCAAAAAAGCCGAGCTCCGCTACAACGCCTTCGGATTCAATATCGGCGGCCCGGTTGAGTTCAAGTCCGCTCAGCCCAGGACCTTCTTCTTCTATAACCAGGAATGGCGCAGGCAGATCAACGGAGGCGCAATCCACAACAAGGTTCCGTCAGCCAAGATGTTTGGATTCGGCTCCTCGGGTACCACAGTAACCAATGCACCTGATATGACCGGGATGGGCTCCAATATCTATGTGCCCCAGACCACCGACCCAGCCGCGATCGCAAAGTTCGCTTCTGTCGGATTAACTCCCGGCCAGCAATTTCCGAACAATGTGATTCCACTCGCCCTCGTAGATCAGACGGCCAAGGCTTACCTCGCGGCCGGCTATATGCTGCCCCCGAACGACGCATCCGGGCAGTATTACAACTCTGGCGCCAACACAAACACGTTCTACCGTGAAGAAATCGCCAGAGTCGATCACCAGTTCAACGAGAAGTTCACAGTTTTCGGTCACCTGATTTATGACTCGCTCAGTCAGGCGGCTCCTATTGTGGCTTGGACCGGCAACACCTATCCCACCATTGGATCGCTTGAAAACGTTCCTTCGTGGGCCGCCGTTCTGCATACCACCTACGCAATCCGCCCCAACTTGTTGAACGAAGCAGCATTCAACGAGAACGGCAACAATATTCTCATCACCAACACCGGGTCCTGGCACACGCCTGCGGGCTTCAACAACACTCCGCTGTTCGATTCCAACAAAATCAACAAAGTTCCTGGAATCTTTTTGAGCGGCGGCAACTATTCGGCAAACATGGACAACGGAAACTGGCCATGGACCAATACCTGGCGGAGCAACCAGTTTAAGGACGATGTCTCCTGGATCAAGGGTGCGCACAACTTCAAGTTCGGCTTTGCGTGGTTGTACGGGCACAAGAACCAGCAGATCTTCACCAACACCGCCGGACAGTACCGCTACAACGGCAACGCCACGGCGGGCGGAGGGAACAACGGCGTCGGACTTGCAGACTTCCTGCTGGGCTATGCAAATAGTTTCGCCCAAGCGCAAACGCAGGACGCGGTCTCCATCTCTTTCAATACACTCGATGCTTACGTGATGGACGATTGGCGCGTCAACAGGCGGCTCACTCTTAACCTGGGCCTCCGTTGGGAAGCGCTGCCCCATGCGTATGATACGAACAATCGCATGTCGAACTTCTACCCTGAACTTTGGGACGCCACCAAAACGGCGCAATTCACTTCCCCAACAAGCGGCGCTTTGGACACAAATGGTCCAGGGTTCACCAAGGTTGGCGGCATTGCTCTTTCGACCGTCCCGTTCTACTTGAATGGAATTGGCCTCTCGGGACGCAACGGAATCCCCAAGGGCCTGACGGATAACCACCTTGTCAACTTTGCTCCGCGCATCGGCTTTGCAGCCGACATCTTTGGCAACCAGAAGACCATTCTGAGGGCCGGAGGCGGAATCTTCTTTGAACGTAACGGTGGCAACGAAGAATACAACATGGGCGCCAACGTACCGTTCAGCAACAGCTCCACCACACAATTCGCCTACACGGCAACTCCTCAGGTCTCGTACATCAACGGTACGAGCGCTGGAAAGTCACCCACAACTCCGCAAGGCTTCACAGGCGTACAGAAGAAGTTGCCGATTACGACTGTATATCAGTTCAGCCTTGGCATTGAGCAACAGCTCCGCAGCAACATGGTGGCCAGCTTGGGTTATGTGGGCAATACTTCAGCTCACCTGTCTCAAACAGTTGACATCAACACGCTGCCATATAGCGATCTTGCAAACCGCAAAAACGTTTGCGGCACTGCTTGCGGTGGCGCCTCCGGCACCGACGCCAACTACTACAGGCAGTACGTAGGCTTTAGCGGGGTAAACCTTGTCGACGATCAGGGCAATGCTCACTACCATGGTATGCAGGCCACCATTCGCGCCACATCGTGGCATGGTGTGACGGTTGGCGCCGCGTACACTTACTCGCACGCCTGGGATGTCATCGATGCCCAGCTCTTCAATAACCTTACCAATCCTCAGAACCCGCGCTACTCATATGGAACGTCGGGCTTCGACCGCCGGCAAATCGGGGTAGTTAACTTCAATTATGATTTGCCGATATTCACTCACTCGAACGGGCTTGCCCACAATCTGATCGGAGGATGGTCAATCTCCGGCATAGGGTCCATGCAATCCGGCAATCCGTTAACCATCAACGCCGGCACCAACACTCTCGGATTGGGCGGCAACGCTACTTCCTACGCGGACCAGGTGGGGCAAGTTTCTTATCCCCATACCGCTAATCAGTGGTTCAACGGCGTCGGCGCCTTTGCACAGCCGGCTCCTCTGGCATGGGGCAATTCGCACAGAAGCTCCGTGAAGGGTCCCGGTCGCAACGCCTGGAACATCTCCTTGTTCAAGGATTTCCACTTCACCGAAGGAACCGGTATTCAGTTCAAGGCAGAGTCCTTCAACACATGGAACCACACGCAGTTCACTGGAGTTGACACGGGAGTCCTCAACGGCCAACTCGGTACCGGTGCCAACGCATATAACGACACCGGTGGCAGAATCAACGCCATCGCAGATCCGCGTGTCTTCCAGTTCGGCGCGAAGGCATATTTCTAAAAACAACCAACCAACATGCATTAGTCTCCACCCCTGGCAAATGAACCGGTCTCGACCGGTTCATTTGCCAGGGATTTTTTGCCTGGAACCTTAAGGATATTCGTGCGTTCCTGAAGACGCAGCGAGAATTGGTGAAAGTAATTCGCATGCTGCGACCGGTGCCCAATTACAAAGGCGTCCGAACTGGATGAGCGAGCTGAGCATTTCCTTCATCTGCCTTCGGGCCTGGCATACATTCAGGCATTTTCCCGCGGTCACGGAACCCAGGTCTGGTAAGCTTCTGGACTAGGCTGAACGACAATGCCGGATCGAGAAAAAGCCTGCCGCTCCTGCATATACAGCTTTCGCTGCTCCTTTGTGTATTCGGCTTGGCGAACGCACAACCAAAGCCAATGGTGCAGGTCCATTTAGGAGTTTAGTCATGACCAGATCCGCAGCATCAATCGCGCTTTGCTTGTTCTTCATAATTCATTCCGTATCTTCTCAGCAAACACAATCCAGCGTGGCCTTTTCCAACCGCGTTGTCCTTGGCAGACTCGCAACTGGGGCAGTAGTCACATTCATCCGGGCATCTTCAGGAGAATGGGGTATCGACATCGCTGGACAAGCCGTGACTCATTTGACCCAACCGAAACCTGCGCAGGTCAATGTGTACCGCGATACTGCGAATGAGAGCGATCTCGCCTCGGGCTATCAATCCGTGCAGAAGACTACCGGCGCCGTCGTTGCAACGGCGAAGGTTCCTGACAGAAACGGAGCCACATTTACCGTTCAGGATCATTGGAAGATCACAGGCGACGTGTTGACCCTGGATCGCAAGGTGACGGTCACGGGATCGGAAGCAAAAACGGGTTTCTATTCGGCAATCCGGCTCTCTACTGCGCCCACCGTTACGTGGACAGATGCGGATTACTATGCGCCCGGCCTACTTTATGGCGATCCCACGTACGACGGAGATACAGCTCCGGGCGGTACACTGAATTACCGGGCGAAGCAATTCGAATTTCGCGAAGACTACCTGTCTGCTCCGTTATTTGCGCTTTCATTTCGTAACGGCCAATGGGCCGCTGTGCTGGATCTGGCGCCACGAGGAGACACAACATGGGCAGAAACCAGTTCTGCCGCTACACCAGTAGTCGACGAACGGATGAAATTCGGCGCTCTTGGCGCACGCGAAATGCCAGAGGGTGGAGTTGAATTTGGATTCTGGTTTCCGGGAACAACCACTGAATTTGCCAGAGCCTTAGCGCCCCCGGGAACCCAACCTTCTCGTTTTGTACGGCGTCGTTATCATCCGGTAAAGGCTGGATTCACGCAAAGCTATCAAATCGGATTTCGCTTCGGGCAAAACGCTTCCTTCCTGGAGATGGAGTGCAACGCGTGGCGTTGGGCTTGGCAATCGCTCAAGCCCCCGGTGATGCATCTCGATCTGGAAGTCGTTCGGCGCGCGCTAACAGATCACCTCGATGCTCACGTCGTCACTCTTGAGGACCGCGCCGGTGTTCCTTTCCTCTTCGATGCGGTGAATGGAAAGCCTGGTTCGTACCGCAACTGGAATCGCTATCCCAACTCATTTCCCACGCCACCGCGCCGGCCCGCGAATATGCCTGTAACAGCGCATGAACTGGATCCTGAAAAAAGTGCGGAGCTAGCGGCATGGGCGAAAAACGCAGGCATAGACGTAGATGTTAATGCGAATGAACTGGAGCAATGGCCAAAGGTAATCATGGGCTTCGTCTCTAAGGGCATGGAGGTGGCTGATCAATTGTTGATTGAATCGGACCGCGACCCAAGCGCTCGCGGCCAAAAAATGCGCAAGGATGGGCTTGCGATCATCAATACCTTCCTTCGGCTTGTACCATTGTCCCCGCCCGCAGGTGAAGGCTTCAATTTGTGGTCGGACAAAGCGGATTCCTGGGCTGGAGACACGATGACCATCCGTGGACCTGCAGAAGGCACGCGCACGCTACTCAATGCATATCGCCGCGAGAAGAAGGCAGGCCGCGGTCATCCCGAATGGCTGCAATGGTGCCGGCAGTTTGGCGATTGGCTAATCACACAGCAGCGCGAAGATGGTTCGTTCCCGCGCAGCTGGCACGGCGGTACTGGACAGGTGCTTGAAATCTCTGGAACCAGCAGCTACAATCCCGTTCCGATGCTTGTAAAGCTCTATCAGGAAACGGGAGACAAACGTTATCTCGACACAGCCGTTCGCGCTGCAGATTACGTCTGGGACAACTTCGGCCGTCACGGGGTCTTTGTTGGTGGTGCAACCGACAATCCTAACGTGACGGACAAAGAAGCGGGCATGCTGTCGCTTGAGGCATTCCTCGATCTGTATGACGCGACCAAGTCTCAATTGTGGCTGAATCGCGCCATTGTCGCGGGGAACTACACCGAAAGCTATATCTGGATTTGGAACGTGCCTATGCCTATCGATGCCATTGACGCCGACCTGAATTGGAAACGAGGCGTGTCAACTGTTGGCCTGCAGGGCATCACAACTCGCGGTGGTGGCGGCGTGGACGAATACCTTGATTGGGCTGTGCCCGCTTATGCCCGCCTGTACAAGCACACGAATGATGCGCACTACCTAAATGTTGCGCGCATTCTCCTCTTCGACACTAAAAGCATGCTGGCTTTGCCAGGCCGCACTTACGACTTGGCAGGACCGGGTTGGCAACAGGAACATTGGGGAATGGGTAACAACAGGGGCTTTGGAACGCACCGCAGCTGGCTGCCATGGGTATCAGTCAATCACCTGCACGGAATAACGGGTTTGGAGGAGCTTGGTCCTGCCCTATTCCAGCAACTCGTTAATGAGAATTGAAACCGCGAGCTCACACTGGGCGAAGATTGGGCGCAGTACTCTCGCTTATATAGCGGTACGTCCGGCCAGGATCGCAATTGTCGAGATTGCACAAAGCCACTCCTGGCAGTAGCTTGAATGCTCTCCAATATTGGCTCAGGATTCAATAATCGCAAGGCTTCAGGTTTGCCAGACGCTGAAGTGCGTTTGGTTCATCGAACACTTCGAGGAGGTACATTTAACGATTGCTTTATCGTTGACGAAAATCTCCGTTACATCTATCGTTTCAACGATTGCTCAAGATCATCTTTGTCTGTTGTAACTTCGCTCTTGTTTATGCAGCGCGGAGATTGCATGCTACCGTGCATACAAGCGCGACACAGAGGCATCGATGGTGCGATTAGTTTTGGTAGTTTAGATTCAGGAAGTGAGGAAAGGATGAGGCGCAGAGATTTCCTACAGAAAGGCACACTAGTCGCCGGAATCGCCGGTTCGCGATCGTTGATTTCACCGTTGATGGGCGCCGAAGGCATGACCGCCAAGACGCTCGCGGAGAATCCGGCAGCAACGAAGGAATTGCGCACAGAAGAATATCTCCGTCGCTCAAAGGCGGAGAAATATCCTCCCAAAGCACCAAGCTTCAGGGAATCGCGAGGCACAGCACGCGAACTAATTGCGCCCATGGCGATCTCGGAAAGGCTGCGGAGGAACATCTTGCCGCGGAAAGGCTTCTGCAGTTTGGAACCGGGCGAGTTCATCGGAGATGGAGTTACATCTGGCAACGGGCACATGAACATTGAAGTTGTCTGCGATCCTTATGCGGAACAGATTCAGTTCCGCCACGAGAGCCTGCTTATGCCGTGGAAACGGCCGATCGAAGCACCGAATGTCGCTGAAATTCTTCCGCAGGTTCGGCAGATGATTCTGGACGGGCAATACCGCGCAGCGGCGGAGTTCGCATTCAAGCACATGAATGAAAGCCCAGTTAAGCAAAATACTTTCGGGCATCCTACGGTACCTGCATTTCTGATGCACCTGGATTCGCCGAAATTGGACTCGGTAACGAATTACCTGCGGACGGTGGATTTCGAGAGCACGGAGATTTGCGTTTTCTGGACTGACGATCACGGTGACTGGGTCCGAAAGGCATTCACATCTCGGCCGGACAATGTTGTCGTTCAGATTCTGACTGCTCCGCGAGGTCAATCAGTAAACACTCGAATCACCCTCTCCAAAGCGGGCGGGAGAGGGCGCCCCATGACAGGAACTCCACCGGGAGCCTCACTTGGCCGCGCACCCGGAAACGGGCCGAAAACCGAGGTGGAGCACGATTTCAACGAGCAGCGATTGATTTGCAAATGCCGGCTGGATACGACAATAGACAACAGTGGATATGCCGGAGTGGTCCGCGTGGTGCGCGATGGTGGCTCGGCTCACTTGGACGGTGACACTCTTGTCGTTGAGAACGCCACGTCGTTGATGTTGCTCACTCGTGTCGAATGGTGGCCTGATTTCAGCGAAGACAAAGTAGAAGCATTAAGGCAGGCGGTGGAATCGCTGCCGACCGACTATCCAGCGATGCTGGATCGCCAGCGCAGGGTTCAGTCTAGGTTGCTCAATCGCGTCACGGTTGATTTCGGGGGTGCCGCGCAGCGCGGCATGTCAACGGAAGAACTCTTGGCCGATCAGCGCTCGCGGCCCGATTACTCGCCGGCTCTGCTCGAGAAGATCTTTCAGATGTGCCGCTACTGGTTCATTCTCATGAGTGGCAAGTATCCAACCATGTCGGCGGAAGTAAATGCCAACATTAATTTGCAGATTGCGCCCGGTCCACAGGGCGATCACCGCGAGGGCATGATTGCGTACTTCGACTGGATGGAGAGCATCGTTCCCGATTGCCGAACCAATGCGAAAAACATCTTCGGTTGTCGCGGAACATCTTATCCTCTCATGCCGGATAAAGGCATCGGCGTTTCATTTCACTACGCGGTTGCCGGTCCCGGAGGCGAAATCTGGCCGCATCCTTACTGGACAGCAGCGGGCGGCTGGTGCATCCGGCCTTTCTGGGATCACTACTTGTGTACCGGCGATATAGATTTTCTTCGCAACCGTGTGGTTCCGGCGCTGAAGGGCCTTGCGCTCTTCTACGAGGACTTCCTGAGCATGACGGACAAGGACGGGAACTATATGCTGATCCCGTCGTTCTCACCGGAGAACTGGCCCGATAATACGAACCCGCCGGGACCGCTTGTCGTCAACTCCTCAATGGACATTGCGGTGTGCAGAGAGGTGCTTACCAATTTGATTGAAGCTTGCGAGATGCTGGGCATTGAAGCCGAGGGCGTTGCGAGATGGAAAGCGAAGCTGGCCAAACTGCCATCCTACTTGCTCGAACCCGACGGCACGTTAAAGGAATGGGCATGGCCTACACTCGAGGAGCGTTATGCGCATCGGCATGTGTCGCACCTATACGGTGCGTGGCCTGGCGATGAAATAGATCCTGACCGCACGCCAAAACTCGCGTATGGAGCCATGCTTGCGGACAGAAAGCGCGTGCCGGAGAGGCTGGCTGCGCATGGACGCTGCCATCGCGCGCTAGTGGGAGCGCGCCTGAAGGACTGCTACATGGTCGATACGGAACTGCGGCAGTTGATCGAGCAAGGTTACGTCGCAGCGACGCTGCGTACTTCCCACGACCCTTGGGCAGGGCCGATGCCCGACGCGCAAGGAGGCATCCCCACAATCATAATGGAGATGCTCGCGTACTCGCGCCCCGGCATTATCGAGGTGCTGCCAGCGCTTCCCGAGTCGCTTGTAAAAGGTTCGATTGACGGGATGCTGTTGCGCACGTTCGCGCGGCTCGAGAAATTGACGTGGGACATGGATGCCAGAACAGTTGTTCTCACCGTGACTTCATTCCGCAAGCAGGATGTCATGCTGATTGCCCGCTACGGAATCGAAGCGATTACTACGAGCCCAGGCGTGCTCGCGGGCCGGATCAAACCAGGTGTTGCCGACTGCGAACTGCATCTGCCCTCTGGAAATCCCGTCAATATTCAACTCAAGCTGGGCGTGCATAAACCGATTGAGTGGACGGCCCAGGTGATGAAGGCGTAGACCGCTGAACTCTTCGATTTCGCGATGATCTATTGAAAGGAAATCCATGCGCAAGGTGCTGTTCTTCTCGCTGATGCTGTGTTGTTTTGCAGGTTCTAATCAACTCAAGGCGGCCGATCCCGTGCTTTGGTACCGGCACCCGGCGCAGAGGTGGGGTGATGCGCTGCCGGTAGGTAACGGCCGAATCGGTGGGATGGTATTTGGCGGCGTCGCCAAGGAGCATGTCCAGCTCAACGAGGACACGATCTGGAACGGCAAAAAGCGTAATCGGATTAATCCTGAAGCGTTGAAAGCGCTGCCTGAGGTGCGCAGACTGCTTTTCGAAGGCAAGCCACGGGAAGCCGAAGCACTCGAAGATAAGAAGATGCTCGGGATTCCGAACCGGCAGCCGCCCTATCAACCACTCGGAGATTTGAACATTGAATTCGAAGGCCAGGATAATGCCTCCGATTACCGGCGCGAACTCAACCTGGCGACCGGCGTCGTACAAGTTAGATATCGTGTCGGGGAGGTAAATTACACGCGCGAAGTGTTCTCTTCTGTTCCCGACCAGGTGCTGGTTGTGCATCTCACCAGCGATAAACCGGGCCGCCTATCATTTCACGTAACGCTTACGCGTTCGCAGGACAGCGAGACTACTAAAGTCGGAAATGACCGACTCGTATTGCACGGGGAGGCCATTGCGCATTCTACCTTCTGGATTACGCCGAATCAGAAACCCGAACAGCGTCAAGCGGAAGAGGCACAACTCGAAGCTACCGGTGTAAAGTTTCAGGCGGTACTTCGCGTAATTAATGAGGGCGGAAAGGTTACGACCTCCGGCAGCGAGTTGGTGGTAGAAAGTGCCAATGCAGTGACGCTTCTGCTGGTCGCCGCAACAGACTATCGCGGCGACGATCCGGCCGCTGCATGCGAGCGCTTTCTTGTGCGTGCATCCAAACCGTTTGCAAAGCTCAAGGCCGCGCACCTTGCCGATCATGAAAAGCTCTTCGGGCGCGTGGAACTGGAAATGGCGCCGACGAGTAATGTGGCGGCAATCGAGGCACTTCCGATTGATGAGCGCATTGCGCGAGTCAAGCAAGGCAACGACGATCCCGGGTTAGCCGCGCTGTATTTTCAATTCGGCAGGTATCTGCTGATGGGAAGCAGCCGCCCTGGCACCATGGCTGCTAACTTGCAAGGCATCTGGAATGACAGCATGGCTCCGCCTTGGGACAGCAAGTACACGACGAACATCAACATCGAGATGAATTACTGGCCGGCCGAGGTTGGCAACCTGCCGGAGACGACGCAACCGTTCTTCGATCTGGTCCAGATGTCGCTCGACAGCGGCCGCCGCACTGCAAAGGAGATGTACGGTGCGAGCGGCTTCGCGTTTCATCACAACATCGACGCATGGGGAGACACAGCGCCGGTGGATTACGGATATGTAGGCGTATGGCCAATGGGCGGCGCCTGGATGGCACTTCATTATTGGGAGCACTATCGATATGGGCTTGACCGTGCATTTCTGAGTCGCACGGCCTATCCGATCATGAAGGAGGCCACGCAGTTCCTGCTCGACTTTATGGTGAACGACGGCAAAGGCCACCTGGTGACCAATCCTTCCTATTCTCCAGAGAATAGCTATCGGATGGCCGACGACACGATTGGCCGTCAGACCGTTGGCGCCACCATGGACTACGAGATCATATTCACGCTGTTCAACGCTACGATCGATGCTTCAAACATCCTTGGAGTCGACGCCGATTATCGCGAAAAGCTGGAACAGGCACTCAAGCGCATCCCCGATCTGAAGATCGGCAAACACGGTCAATTGCAGGAATGGAGTGAAGACTACGACGAACCCACGCCTGGGATGAGCCACGTCTCCCACCTCTTTGCACTGTTTCCTTCAGATGAGATCACGCTGCGCGGCACACCTGAGCTGGCCAGGGCAGCGCAGGTCTCACTCGAACGGCGCGAAGAGAACGGCGGAGGCCGTGGTGGATGGCCAAGCGCCTGGTACGCAAATCTTTGGGCGAGGCTTGAAGTTGGCGATCGCGCGAATAAGCATATACAGGATCTGCTCGCGACCTCAGCTGAGAGCCTGCTGAATGCCAACCGCCGCTGGTTTCAGATTGACGCAAATTTCGGAGGGACTTCAGGCATCGCCGAAATGCTTTTGCAGAGCCATTCCGGTGTGATTGCGATCCTTCCGGCACTTCCGGCAGCGTGGCCTGACGGCCACTATCGCGGGTTGCGTGCCCGCGGCGATTTGGAAGTCGACACGACCTGGAAAGATGGCAAGGCGGTTTCCTCCGCATTGCGTCCTGCCGTCGGGGGCGATTTCAAGCTGCGTCCTCCACGTGGGCAGCGCATCAAGAGCTTCCAGACAGGTGGACGCGTAGTTCCGGCCAAAGAGGTCGACGGAGTGTGGCTCGTCCGTCTGGATCCCCACAAGGAATATGCCGTTTTGTTTGAATAAATGGAGACCGAAATCGGTTGCGATTACGACGCGGTTGTAGGGATGCTATTCACTACTATCAATATTGGCCGTCGTAGTTGGCGACTGAGAGGTGACATGAAACGCCGCACGTTTATTGTGTCTTCGGGAGCAGCCTGCATCGGAAGCATCATCTCTCGTAATCTACTCGCGCAATCTCCCCGGACGATTCCTACAGAAAGATTTTCCTGGCAAGGTGGCCAACTTCAGTTCAACTTCTCCGTCACCGGAGAACGATTGAGGCAGCACCTGTTTTTGCCGTCCGGCACCGAGGCTCCGCAAGATTCTCTGCAATGGTCAGGAGTGGAGGTAGGTCTCCTTTGCACTGGGGAGGATTCGCCGGACTCGGGATTGAAACAGTCCGGCGGCTCTCCCGGAGCTCGACTGACCTTCGTGGCCAAGGATGAAAGACAGAACGACAATGGCAAGACCCTGGTATTGAGGCATACTGATTCTCTTTTGCATTTGAACGTTGAATCGTACTACGAAGCGTTCGATGGTCTTCCCATCGTCCGGCGCCACGTCGAAATCAGCAACACGGGCGAGCAGCCAGTTGGGATCGAATACCTGAGTTCGGCAATGCTCCACGGCCTGGCCAATCCAGTTCATTACGACGATGAGCTCAAAATCTGGCTTGCCTACAACAGTTGGATGGCTGAAGGGCAGTGGCACCAACTCAGGCCATCGGAACTTGGCTTTGTAGAGAACATGCGTACGAGTTGGTCGCAGGCTTCCGCCGGGAGTGTCGGAAGTTGGTCGACTGAGAAGTACCTGCCGATGGCGGTAATCGAAAATACAAAGCTTGGTGTTGCCTGGTTCTGGCAGATTGAACATAACGGCTCGTGGTATTGGGAAATCTCTAACCTGGCAAACAGAGGGATCCGCGCCTCCGATGTTTACGCATATCTCGGCGGACCCGATCAGCTTCATTCGCAGGCATGGAAGAACCTTGAAGCGGGGCAGACGTATAAGACGGTGCCCGTGGCCATTGGATGCGTTCACGGCGGCTTTCAGGAAGCAGTGCAGGCGTTGACTCAATACCGTGAGAAGGTATGTGTGAGGAAGAGACCTGCGAAGGTGAGTTGCCCGGTGGTCTTCAACGATTACATGAATTGCCTGTTTGGAGATCCGACCGAAGCAAAGGAAATGCCCCTGATCGATGCAGCCGCTGCAGCGGGTTGCGAGTACTTTGTCATCGACGCAGGCTGGTACGCCGAACAGAATGAGGATTGGTCGTCCACGGTCGGGTTATGGCAACCTTCGAAAACCCGGTGGCCAAACGGAATCAGGTTTGTACTCGATAAGATTCGCAGCAAGGGAATGGTTCCTGGTCTCTGGCTCGAGCCCGAGGTAGCAGGCAAGAAGTCCGTCATCGCGGAAAAGCCGGATAGCTGGTTCTTGATGCGGCATGAGCGACGGGTGATCAAAAACTCCCGGCTGCTGTTGGATTTTCGCAACCCGGAAGTGTGCAAATATCTGAATGGCGTGATCGACCGGCTTGTAAACGAGTACGGTGTCGGTTACATCAAGATGGATTACAACACCGATACGCTGGAAGGAACGAGCTTGAACGCCGATAGCCTTGGCCAAGGGCTACTTGAGCACAATCGCGCAGTCTTAAGCTGGCTGGATGGGTTGCTTGAGAAATATCCGGAACTGGTGATCGAAAACTGCGGCAGCGGCGGTGGGCGCATGGACTACGGCATGCTCTCGCATACGCAGATTCAATCTTGCACGGATCAGGAAGAGTATCTGCGGATGCCGGCAATTGCGACCGGAGCATCTGCCGGAGTTGTTCCTTCGCAACTTGCGATCTGGTCATATCCGCGCCAGGGAGCAGATGCAGATCAGGCGAGTTTCAACATGGTGAACGCGATGCTTCTTCGCATTCATCAGAGCGGTAATCTTGCCTCTCTCAACCCAGCCGCGGCGGCGCAGGTCAGGCAGGGGATCCGCGTGTACAGGGAGACGATCCGCGAGCACATTCCGGATGCAGTACCGTTCTATCCTCTGGGATTGCCTGACGTGACTGACTCCGTAGAACCAATCGCCCTCGGTATCAGATCGCCGCGACGCTCGTTTGTCGCGCTCTGGCGGATCGATGGCGGCCCCCAGGTTCGGATTCCGAGCATCAAAGGATCCGTTTCGCTTTTGTATCCGTTGGATCTCGCAATCAAACTCGAACAAGATGCAGAGGGCTGCGTGGTGACATTCCCGCGACACAGAATGGGCTGCATTCTTGCTTTGTGATTGGCGAGGTCATGACGGGACAAGTCGGACATGGCCGGCAAATACGGGAGGCCCGCATTCGTCGGCAGTAACGCCACTTTATAACGTGCCCTCTACATGTGGAATCGAAGCCAGCGGCTGACCACCACCGATGCTGATCTGCAGTTTCGATTTTGGAAGATCGTCGGAACCGATGTTGAAATTCACAGTACGGCTTTCGCCCGCGCGCAGGTGAATCCTCTGAAAGCCACGGAGATTACGGATCTCCTGGCCTGAGAAGTCGGTTACGTAGAGCTGGACCACTTCGTCGCCGTCGCGCTTTGATGCGTTCTTGACTGTTGCCTGGATCAATGCGTCAGTAGAGGTTCGTTTTGCCTTCAGGATCATCGGCTACAGCTTCCGCAAGAAATGGAACCGCTGAAGCGTAGTCGCCTAATCCGTAATGAGCCAAGCCGATTAGCGTCACGATGCGCGGGCGCTGGGCTGAGGATGCCGGCAACTCTCTTAGCAGCACCTCGTAAGTCTGGATGGCCTCCTTCAAGTTGCCAGCTTTGAAGTAGGAAAGTCCGAGGTTTATGCGCAGATTGGGAAACTGCGGATTGATGGCGAAAGCCTTGCGGTAGTTTGGAATCGCTTCCTTGTAGTGCTCCTGGCGCGCTTCGAGAAGTCCAAGATGCGCATAGGCCTCAGCATTCTTCGGATCGCTGGAGGCGATCGCCCTCCACGCAGCCTCGGCATCCTCGGTGCTGCCCTCCTGTTCAATGGCGAGGGCAGCTTGCCGCCGGCTCGCCTGCGTGATCGGCTGCTGACCGTGGACGATCAGCGCGGCGAGCAAGCAAAATGCTCCAGGTAGTCGAATCAGAATTGCCAAATAGTGCTTCTTCTTCATCACGAATGCGAAATAGTCGCTCAACCAGATTAGCAAGAGCGCGACTCATAACTTATACGACAAAATTTCTATCTAAATTATCGATGTGTCGTTTCGAAAATTGCCGCTATTCATCAGCCGCCATTTCTCGATAGCATGCATTGGTTACAGAAAGCAGTTTATGTGGAACCCGGCAGGTAAACGCTTTCTGCTTTCAGGGTCTCACAAAGTGCCGACTGCGCATGCAATTTAGACCATCTTCCTGGACTGTCACACAAAAAGAGGAGAACCATGAAAAATGCAGCCATCATTCTCGCCCTTCTGGCTTCAGGAATCTGCTGGGCGCAACCTCCTGCGGACTGCAAACCATCTTCGCTGAATATTCCGGGCGCGCCATATCCATGTGTTTTCCCCGATCATCGTGCCATCTTTCGTGTATCTGCCCCGGATGCTCAAAAAGTGCGCGTGCGGGTTGGCACTGGCTTCGACCTGACAAAGGCGGCGGACGGGCTGTGGTACGCAACGACCACGCCACTGGTCGAAGGATTTCACTACTACATGCTGAACATTGATGGCACTTCAGTCTCTGATCCGGCAACGCAGACATTCTTTGGCGGCGGAGAGTGGAGCAGCGCAATCGAGATTCCCGCTGCTGACGCCGATTTCTACAGCCACAAGGACGTGCCTCACGGCGTAGTCCGAGATCAATGGTACTTTTCGATCGTGACGCAACAGTGGCGCCGCTGCATGATCTATACACCCCCTGATTACGACACGAATTCAAAGATGCATTATCCGGTTCTCTACCTCTTACATGGTTGGGGAGAAAACGAGCTGGGTTGGACATTTCAGGGGCATGTGGACCAGATCATAGATAACCTGATTGCCGAAAAAAGGGCCAAGCCCATGCTGATTGTCATGGACAATCTAAACGCGGTGAAGCCGGGTGAGGATGGGTCGATCTACAACGCGCGCGGCGTGCTGACACAGGCAGTGCCTGAAGCTCAGCCGGCCCAGGGGGGAGCGCCGGGAATGCCGGGTGCTGGACCTGGTGGACAGCGGCCCGCAGCAGGTACTGCTCCTGCACGACGTCCAATGCTTCGGCTTAGCACGACATTCACCGAGATGATGTTCACCGACCTGATTCCGATGGTCGAGAAGAATTACAGGGTGGCACCTGGCCGCGAAAACCGCGCGATGGCCGGCCTCTCGATGGGCGGAATGCAGACCTTTACTACAGGACTTCAAAATCTGGATAAGTTCGCTTATCTGGGTGGATTAAGCGGGAATTGTGGTTCTTTCGGCGGAGCCCCGTTCGACCCGAAGACGAGTTGCGGCGGAGCCTTCGCCGATCCCGCTGCGTTCAACCAGAAGGTCAAACTCCTGTTTTTGTCCACAGGTTCCGTAGAAGGACCGCGAGTCAAGGAATTCAGCGATGCCTTAACTCAAGCCGGCATCCACAATGTGTACTTTGAATCTTCTGGTACCGCACATGAATGGCTGTCGTGGCGGCGAGCCCTGAGCGATTTTGCTCCAAGGCTCTTCAAGTAGAACAATGCGCACAAGAGTCCGAAAGAGGGGCAGCACACCGCCGCTCTTTCGGCTCTGATAAGTACGCTGCGGTCCTCAAAGTGAAAGGGGCAATCCATTTCTGATCGCCCCTTAATTGCTGCCTTTTGCGACTCCGTTATCTCTTAGACCACGTCAAATTCGTAGAGAACGACGAAGGGCAACTATGAATTTCGCTGTCCGGACCGCAAGAGACATGCGAGGTAACCAATCTGCACAGATTTCGCGTGAGCGGGCATTTTGCACTGAGATGCATGAATTTGAATCACCGTTACTCTAGAGGCTCCGCGAGATCAAATCACTTATTTGCTCTGCTCTCCATGCAGCTATTTGCCTACCCGCGCTCTTATGTATTTTGGTCTCGCTCTATCCCAAATGGCATCATTATGTTCGACCGTTTGTGGAGTGATTCACAGTATTGATATCCAGTGCTTTATCGATCCAGCTGTTAAGTTTCGAAGCGCGAAAGAGCCAACATTTGCCTTGCTTCGTTGCTGGAACCAAACCGCTCCGCGCCATTCTCTCAAGGGTCTTGTGATGGAGGCGCACAAGAGGAGCCGCCTGACGCGAGGTCAGGAGCGGCTCGAAAACCATTCCAAAATTGATCGGTACATCCAAAGTCGACAATTTCATTCACCTTCTGCCAGGCAACAGCTACGGCCTAGTCCGATTGCTCGCATACGCACTGCGGCTCAAATGCGGACGAGATTCGAGTTGGCTTGATTTCAGTGTGGGGCTTGGCGAATGGCAATGAGCGAACCCAAGTTCAACCCATCCGCCAAACTCCTTCAGACTTCTGCTGATTCCGCGCAACTATTTACGTCAACCAACCATGCCAGCTAACTCTATGATATTGCTGCATTTAAGAACTCATAACCCAAAGGTCGCTGGTTCGAATCCAGCCCCCGCAACCAAATCTTTCAACAACTTAAGATCGAGTCTCAGAGTGTACCCCCGCTGCCGGTTGCGTGGGGGTTGCATTTTGGTGTGCCCTAGCCCCTTCTCTCCAAAGCTTCTCGTCGAAACGATCAACGGAGGAAACGTTGGCACCGGGGATCAAATGAGCATATGTGTCCATCGTGAGTTGGGTGGATCTGCGCCCCATTTGTTCTTTGACGTGGCGCCAACTTGACCTTGCCTGCGACCTCATCCAAGGGCACAGGTCTCGTACTGTCACCACGTGCCGCCCCCATCACTCAAATTTCCCGTTGCAATCAGATCGGCGCATCTGCCTCAGGACCGATACAATTGCCTGGAACCGCTGTCGAAAAAGGGGATTCCTGTGAAATCGCCAGTATTTACGAGACGGGATTTTGTGCGGCTCGGTGCGGGTGCGGCAGTGGCAGGCGCGGCAGCGAAGGCGACCATACTTCAACTTCCAGCGATCGAGGCCCAGGTGATCCGGAGCGGGCGCAAGATTCGCTTTGTTTCCATAGGAACTGGAATTCGCGGATGCGACCTGCTGCGCTCTGCCCGCAAGGTGCCCACTGGCGAACTGGTGGCTACGGCCGACCTCTATGAAATGCACCGGAAAGCCGGTCTTGAAGCATACGGCGCAGACGTGCCTACCACCGGCGACTACCGCCGGCTCCTCGATCGCAAAGATGTGGACGCCGTGATCGTCGCGGTCTCAGATCATCTGCACAGGGCCATCGTTGTCGACTGCCTCGCGGCTGGCAAGGATGTCTATTGTGAGAAACCAATGTCGCACAACGTGGCCGACGGCATTGCCATGGCGGAAGCGGTGAAGGCAAACAAGCGCATCTTTCAAGCGGGCAGTCAGCGCGTGAGCAACATTGTCTACAGGAAAGCCCAGGAGATTTACGCGTCGGGCCGGCTGGGCCAGGTCACCTATATCGAGGGTCATTCCGACCGCAACTCGCCCTCAGGCGCATGGGTCTATCCCATTCCGCCTGACGCAAGCGAGCAGAACATCGATTGGAAGTCTTTCCTACGTGATGCTCCGGACCGTCCATTCGACGCGGTGCGGTTCTTCCGCTGGCGGTGTTTCTCTGACTACGGCGAAGGCGTGGCCGGTGATCTTTTTGTGCATTTGCTGTCGGGAATCCAGTGCGTAAGCGGGATCAACGCAGCGCCAAAGCGTGCGCAGTCACTCGGCAGTCTCACATATTTCAAAGATGGGCGCGACTTCCCTGATCTGCTGTCGACGCTTTACGAATACGACGGCGTGACCGTGAACCTGCACTGCAACCAGAACAGCGCGCAAGGCGAACCGATCATCTTTTACGGCAAGGACGCCACCATGACCATCAGCGGCAACACGCTCACCGTCGCGCCGCAGGATACACGTCCGCAACCTGAGGGCTATTCGTTGAACGGATGGACCGCTGCGGCGAAGAAGCAGTATCTGGACGAGTGGAATAACGCGCATCCAGCGCCACCACCCGCTCTCGCTGAAGTTGAGATCTATTCAGCTACGCCGGGCTATGACGACACCGCTGACCATCTCGCAAACTTCTTCAGCGCCGTGGACACGCGCGAACCGGTGGTGGAGAACGAAATCTTCGGGAACCATGCAGCCATCGCCTGCCACATGGCCAACTACTCTTACTTCCATCGCAGCGCGGCAACTTGGAACTCTGCCACCAAGACCATCACAGGCTGAACCTCGATTCTTACGGGAGAGACTGCACATGAGCATGATGTCACGCAGAAGTTTCCTGAATGCAACTGGAGCGGTTGCTACATGTGCCGTCGCCTCTCACCTCGAGGCTGCGCGACTTCGGCTGCCCATCGGCCTGCAACTCTTTAGCGTGCGCAACCAACTGCCCAAGGATTTCGCGGGCACATTGGCGCAGCTGCGCTCGGCAGGGTACACGGTGGTCGAAGCAGCGGGATACTACTATCGCTCGGCCGCGGATTTTCGCCATGCCATGGATACGGCTGGCCTGCGCTGCGTCAGCACCCACCATCCGCTCAGCGTGCTTGAGACGCAACTCGACCAGTGGCTTGACTACGGCCACACCATAGGGGTCGAGTACATTGTCTGCTCGTCGTCAGGAGGCATGCATCGCGATCCGGCGGCGAAAGGCCCGCCAACACTCGATGATTGGCGCTGGATTGCGGGCGAGCTTAACCGCATCGGCGAAAAAGTGAAGACAGCGGGAGTGACTCTCGGCGTGCACAATCATGTGCCTGAATTTGCCGTGATCGATGGCGTGCTGGTGTATGACGAACTGCTGCGGCTTACCGATCCCAAACTGGTCGCCTTCGAAATGGACTGCGGCTGGGTCTACGCGGCAGGGCACAATCCAGTCGACTACCTGAGCAAGACTCCTGAGCGCTTCCCGTTGATGCATGTGAAGGACATGATCCCCGGCGCCAAGGGACAAATGCACTCCACTGAAATGGGGCGCGGCAAGATTGACTACGCGCCTATCCTGCGGGCTGCCACCGGGCTCAAGCAGTACTTCGTCGAACAGGAAGAGTTTGACATCGATCCCATGCAGGCGCTGCGCATCGACGCCGAGTATCTCCGCAATCTTCGAGTGTGAATCCGCGCCGCCGGCCTGGACCTGCAGGCGTTCCTTGATTTCTTCGACCGCAAATTCCGCGGTCGCCGAAGGAGTTCAGTGGATGATTGAGTAGTAATTTTTGATCCGCAGGAATCTTCTACCGGGCCGGCAGGTGGTTGACAACAGCTTCCGGAGAGGAGCTTTGGAGACCGCCAAATGTTTCCTTTCGCTGCCGCTCTTAAACCAGGCTCTGTATGATCCGCTTCAATGCGACCATGCCGGGATCATCAAGCTCCAGACCCTTGTCGCCAAAGATGCGAGCGCGCCCACGACGAAACGGTTGGCCACGAAAGTCGGCAATGGTTTGGTCCACGGCCTGAATGGCGGCTTTCACCTGGGCTTCTGGCTCTTGGAGCCCTTCGGTCGCCAGGCGTGCGGTGTTCAGCGCGTCCAGCACTGTTTTGTCCCCAAGCTGCCCCTTGCCTCGGTCTGACATAGATTTGAGAGCGGCTGCCAACAATTGCGGAATCTCCGTCCATGGCACCGAGTTCCGCCCGCGCGTGACCTTGGCCGCAGCCATCATGCCTGTGGCAAGTAAAGTGCCATAGGTAGATGCCGTCACACGCGTGAATGCTTGCGCACACTGCAGCAGCGCAGTCCCCACGTCATCGGGCAGAGTCGGTGCATCCTCCTGGAGACGCTGGAAACCCTGCGAGAGCGTCACGCCCAAGTCTCCGTCGCCAAGCGCTCCATCCAATGCGTTCAACTCTGAGGCGGCGGCGACCATGTTCTCCTTCAGGTTGCCGATTGCCCAACGGATGGAATTTGTCGTCATCGAGATCATCTCAAAACCTCAAGAAAGGACAGTTGCACGGAGCCAGTAGCAAAGCTTCCAATTCGGCATCAAGTTTGCAGAGGGTGAGTGACATGCCGGTCATTTCCATCGAGGTGGCGTATCGCCCAACGAGTGGCGCTATGATGTCCACTCCCTTCGCGCTCAGTTCGCGCGCGACGTAGCGATAGCTGATGTACAACTCTTCGAGGGGCGTCGCGCCCAGGCTGTTTACGAGCACCGAGACACGATCGCCGGATTTTAGTGGCATGTCGGCAAGCAGCATCGTCAGCATCTCTCCGGTGATTTCGTCGGCCGTGCGTAGTGGACCGCGCCGCACTCCTGGCTCCCCGTGAATGCCCATTCCAATCTCCATCTCTGTTTCCCCGATCGTGAATGTCGGGCGTCCGGCTGCCGGTAGCGTACACGGAGTGAGTGCCACACCTACTGTTCGGCAGTGGTCTGCTGCTTTCTGCGCAACCGCGGTTACATCTTCTAATGAAGCCATCGTTGCCGCCTTGGCGCCTGCAATCTTAAAGCAGTAAACCATGCCGGCCACTCCGCGCCGTTTCTCGCGCTCTTCCGGGCCAGCACTGGCAACATCATCGGCCACCAGCACTGTTGTGGTGCGGATGTCTTCGAACTCGACGGTCTCGCCGGCCATGTCAAAGTTCATTACGTCGCCGCCATAATTTCCATATAGCCGCAGCACACCGGCGCCACCGTTTGCAGCACGAATCGCCTCGGCCATCAATTCAACGCCTGGTGAGGCAAACACCTCGCCAACAGCACACGCGTCTAACAGCCCAGGTCCGAGGTATCCCGTGAAAACCGGCAAGTGTCCCGATCCACCACCGGTCACAATGCCAACCTTTCCGGCAATAGGAGCTTCTGGCCTGGCCAACACCCGACCTTCGGCTCCGCGGCGTTTGAAGTACGCGGGATGGGCGGCACACAAACCTTCAAGCATTTCCAAAACGTAATCTTCAGGTCGGTTGAGAATCTTCTTCATACACTAGTCCCTTTCCAAAATTTGACACAGCGCCATAAAGACGCTTTACACCGCGGAGTTTCTTCATGAATCGCAGACGGGTATCCTATACCAACTCGAACGAGAGTGCACTTCATCATGCAATGCGAACGCTGTAATCCACGCACAGGTCCACATACGACACCAGGAGTTCTTCTGTGAATTCGCGATTACGATCTCGGGTGAATCACGCCTTTCTTAACAAGGATGCAGCCATAAAGTCTGGTCTCACCTGTAGCAACGACCGCGAAGGCGGACCGAGTTCGTTCGTAAAACGCGAAACGGTCAATACGATCCATCTTGATTGTCCGTTCCTCAGCTTTGTTGATGCTCATCTGAAATTCTCGGACGATCTCAGGAATTGCATCAGGGTTTCCTACGACCTCCATAACAGTTGCCGGCGATTCGACAAATTCGTCAAGTGGCAAGAGTGTCAGGACTGAATCGAGCGTGGCAACGGCTGGTGCACTAATCCGCACCACCCTCTTTCCCATAGTGACCGCCGGGAAATTAGCATCGACAATGGCCAATTCATCGCCATGGCCCATCTCAGCAAGGATTGCCAGAAGTTGGGCGCTGAGTAACGGGTCTATTTTCTTAAGCATTTCACTCTCTCCTTCGGTTCGTGCATGGGAGTTACAATGCCGGCAACTGCATTTATTGATGGCATCATTCTGTAGCTTTGCACTTTCTTAGGCTGCCTATTCCAACTACCAAAAAGGTCTTGGCGCATGATCCGCGCGAATAATACGTCGTGCCTTGAAGTCTGAGCCGCCCCGGCGTTTTGTATGCGTTTTCAGACTGCAGATACGGTCTTAGCTACCGCGCGTCTCCCGGGGCCTCGGCGAGTCTGCTCTGTTGACCTACCGTTTGATTTACGCCCGTAATCAGTGTCCAACCGAATGGAGGTTGAAGCTCTGATCTTCAATTCAGGGTTGAGACAAATTTTAACCGGAGTTCGAGACGAGATCTTGCGTTGCAGCCGGTCAATCAGCAACTGGGCTCCATCGAACCCAACTTGATAAGCCGGCTGGTTCACTGCGGTAATTTGTGGACGAAAAACCTCTGTTAGCGGCAAGTCATCAAAAGAAGCGACCGCGATGTCATCTGGACACTGTAAAGAGAGTTCATTAAGGGCATGAATGAAACCGATGGTCATCAAACCATTCGAGACAAAAACAGCCGTGGGTCTGCGATGAGCAAGGAGCAACTCCTTTCCGAGCCGATAGCCGCCGGCTTCCCGAAAGTCTCCTTCCTTAATCAACTCAGGCTCCACCTCGATCTGCGCCTCCTTCAGAGCTGCAAGATAGCCTTGGAGTCGCTGCTTCGCAGTCTGCAAGGTAGGAGATCCCGTTATGATCCCGATGCGTCGATGTCCCTGCTGGATTAAGTGCCGGACGCACATCTGCGATCCATCGATATTATTGACCGAGACACAATCAAGGGGAACGTTCTCAGCGATACGATCGAGGCAAACGATAGGAGTGCCCGATTTCAATACATTCGCGATATGGGTTGAGTCACCGGAGTTAGGTGCGACGACGAGCAGAATGCCGTCGACCCGGAATGATCGCAGAACTGCCAGGATCTTTTTTTCACGCTCAACCTTGTCATCGGAATTCAACGTGATTAAGACGTAACCGTTCGCCAAAGCGCAATCCTCGGCACCTCTTAGAACCTGGGCAAAGAAAGGATTGGTGATGTCTGACAAAACCAATCCAAGACTTCGTGTCCTTTTGACCTTCAGGCTGCGGGCAACTTGATCGGGGTGGTAATCAAGATCCGCAATCGCGGCGTCAACTCGCGCGCGTATGGCGGCGCCAACGGTGCTCGATCCCGACAGGACATTAGAAACAGTGCCCACCGAAACCTTGGCGCGCTTTGCCACATCCTTGATTGTTGCTTCAGACCCCTTCTTCATTTTGTTGATACCTCAGGACGCATTTGAACCTCATTCTACTGGACCGAAACAATTCACGATTCCGCTTCGGAAAGATATCGGCAGTCGTCAACTCCCGGCGCCGATCCTGCTCATCGCATTTTGCTTCCCGATATCCATAGCTTTGGCCGAGCGTATGAATCGATTCATCAAGGATAGTGTATATCTCTGAGAATATGCAATCGGCAGCTTCCCTGATTCAATCTGGAAATTGTTCACCCCGAGGAACCTATGTGGTTTCGCGGCTATGGGGGAGCATGAAGGCTGCAATCCGATAATTGCGGTTATGTAATGAATTCAGGAGCTGTAAGGATGAAATGAAACGCGAGGCTCATCGTTTTGGCGAGAGATTTCCGCAGGGAAAAAAGAAAATTGAATCGGCGAAAAGATTGTGCAACGTTTTTCTTGACATTGTTGAACTTCCGTGAGTATCGTGAATCGATTCATTTTACGAGGAGGCGGATACCATGAAAATGCGAGTCGCCCGGTTTGCGCTCGTTTTGAAAAGGACATTGTCAATTGGAAATGGCCACAAGGCCTGGTTCACGTTGAACATGCTCGCCCTTTGTCTTCTCCTGGTTTGCGAAGGAAAGCTGTTCGGCCAGGTAAACACGGGGAGCATTTCCGGTACGATTACGGATGCGTCGGGTGCCGTCGTGCCCGGGGTGAAAATATCGATCATTGCGGTAGCAACCAACCAAAAAAAGGAAGTCACCACAGATGGTGCGGGTCGCTATACCTCGGGTCCGTTGCGCCCAGGTGAGTACCGAATCGAAGCCGCACAGACTGGGTTCAAGCACCTGGTAACCAAGAATTTCGTGCTGCAGATTCAGCAATCGGCCGTGATGGACCTTTCATTGGAGGTTGGCGGTGCGCAGGAGCAGGTAACGGTCTCTGAAGCTCCGCCGTTGGTCCAGACTGCTGATGCATCGCAAGGGTCAGTAATCGAACAGGAACGAGTCTCCAGCATGCCACTGAACGGCCGCGACTACCTTCAGCTGGCACTGCTTTCCGAGGGCACTCTGCCTCCTCCAGGCCAGGGCCGCAACGCAACTGGAACCAACGGAAACAGCAACAGCAGGGCCGGAGGATTCAGTGCGGGAGGGGTGCGCACGACGGACAATAGCTACCTGATTGATGGATTCGACAACAACACGGATGACACATCTTTTGATTTGAATCAGGCCGAAGTAATCAAGCCGTCAGTTGACGCTATCCAGGAATTCAAAGTGCAAACCAATTCGTACCCTGCGCAGTTCGGGAGATCTGCCGGTGGTGTCGTGAACCTCACCTTGAAATCGGGGAGCAACCAGATTCATGGGACTGCTTACGATTTCGTTCGCAACGAAAAGCTGGATGCAAGAAACTACTTCAATAGGGGCACGCAGCCTCCGTATAAGCGCAATGATTACGGGTTTTCGCTTGGTGGGCCGATCGTAAGGAACAAAGCGTTCTTCTTTTTCTCGTGGGAGAACCTGCTGCTAAGGGAGTCCAGCACGGATGTCAACACGATTCCGACATCGCCCATGAGGCAAGGAGATTTCTCGGCACTCACTGTCCCCATCTACGACCCCCTCACCTACAATTCAGCGACGAACACCCGGCAGCAATTTTCATATAACGGGCAATTGAACGTTATTCCACCCGGCCGCTTTGACGCAGTTGCCAAACAACTTATCGCATACTATCCCACTCCCCAAAATAGCAACCTTTCTTCGAATTACACTTTTATTGCGCCGTTCGACCAAAACCTCGGTCGAATAAACACAAAAGCGGATTACCAACTCTCCCAGAAAGACCACCTTTCAGTGATATTCAATCGAGAGGAAGTTTTTCAGCCACCATCTTTCCTTATCCTGCCCGCACCTGCGTTTGGCGGAGATGATCGTGAAATATACATCATCTGCTATGGAAGCGGCCTTACTTGGACGCGTGTCATTTCTCCTACTCTTGTGACGAGCACCAGAATGGGATGGTTTGGCGACAGGTTCTGGGAAGGGCCTGGTCCGGAAGCTCTGGCTCTAGGGAATGTGGCCTTGAAGATTGGCCTGCAAGTGCCCCCAACCGGTCTTCCCGTTACTTTTCCAAACTTTGGAATCTCGGGTTATAGCTCGCTCGGACCCAGCAATTTCTCACCCGTCTGGTCCCAGGGACAGGATCGTCAGATCGGGAATGATACGACTTGGACTAAGGGTGCCCACACCTTTCAGTTCGGAGGTGAGATTGAATGGCTCCAGACCAACAACAATAACGCCCGGAACCTAGAAGGAACCTTTAACTTCACCAACAGATACACGCGAAACCCGTCCAACGCGTCGGGAGGGAATGCGGTTGCCGACTTCCTTTTAGGTGATGTTGACAACTATGCCTTCAGCACGGTGACAAAGGTTGAAGCGCGGGCAAGTCTCTGGGAGGGTTATTTCCAAGATGAATGGAAGGTCAACAGGAAATTCACGTTGAATGCGGGCATGCGCTATCAGTATTTGTATCCATTCCACGACATATTCGATAGGCTCGCGAATGTCAACTTGGACACCAATCCCCTTCAGCCGCAGATCGAACTCGAGGCTCAGTTTAAGGGGCAGGGTTTCTGGGGGAAAAACAGCTCGCTTGATTTTGAGCCGCGTGTTGGTCTCGCATACCAGATGTTTAACGGCAAAGTTGTTGTGCGCTCCGGCTACGGGGTGTATTCGCCCTTTCAGAGGTTCTCTCCATTTGGTGATTCTCAATCAGACGTTGTGAATCCTCCTTACGACGTTTCAGTCGCCCCGAGCAGTAATGGAATAACTCCAGTGTCGAACCTGCAGAACGGAGTCTCAGCCAATGTAGTGTCGATACAGAATGCGACCTCGGTGTCGCTGGCTTCTCAGCAACGCACCCCCCCACATCAGTACACCCAGCAATACAACTTGAATGTGCAACTCCAGCTTGCGAGTAACTGGATGTTTCAGGTGGGCTATTTTGGCCTCAAGGGAACTCATCTAGTGAACCAGTTTGACACGAATTATGTGCCGACGCTGGGCCCAGGAAACACCAACTCGCTGCGCCGCTTCAAGAGTATATTCGTTCCCACCTCCGCGCCCACCATCGCGGGGCCGGTTCAAGGAGTTACCATTTCGCCCTTGGGCTCAATTCTGCGGACGGAGTATACGGGGAACACCAATTTCAACTCCATGCAAGCGAAGGTAGTTCACGAAATGTCGAACGGGTTTACGATTTTGGCGGCATGGACGTGGTCGAGGGCACTTGGCAATACCTCCGACAACAACCCCCAAGGCTCATCCCCCGGCTACGGCTATCAGAATCCCGGAAACCTCAGAGGGGAGTACGGTCAATTGGACACACAACTTAAGCAGTCCTTCGTGTTCAGCGGTCTGTGGGATGTGCCTTACGGACGCGGAAAGCAATTTGGCACCAACGTTGCTCCCTGGGTCAATGCCGTGCTGGGTGGTTGGGGTCTTGACGCCATCGTGACGGTGACGAGCGGAAGGCCTTTTACAGTCACCGTGAATGGCACTCCCTCCAACTCCGGGCAAACGGATCGAGCCAATATCGTAGGCGATCCAAATGCCGTATCAGGAGGACGGACCGTAGCCCATTACTTCAACACTTCGGCGTTCGCAGCCAACCCACCTTTCACTTATGGCAATGAGCAGCGGAACTCGATCATCGGCCCGGACTATTCTGATCTCGATTGCGCTCTTGAAAAAGAGGCTACGCTGTTCAATGTAAAGGATCAACCTGTGAACCTTCAGTTTCGGTGGGATGTATTTGACGCTTTCAATCATCCCACTTTCGGTTTTCCCGGTAATGTCCTTGGCACACCGACCTTCGGTCAACTTACTCGCGCCAATGACCCGCGGCAGATGCAATTGGCACTCAAGTTGGTTTGGTGATAGCGAAGAACGTTGAACACAATGAACACCGCCGGTAATGCGTCCTGCCGCCGAGGTTCCACCCTTGAATCGGCTGTGATCCAAAGATCACGGCCGATCTTCTAAGAGGACGCCGGCAGCGCATTCATGATACGGATCGAAGAATGCGCCTGTTAACACTTTCAGGATGACGCTCCCGGAGACCGGCTAAGCGGAATCCGAGCAGATGTACCCACGGGCACGGTTTTCAAGTGACTTTTTCATCAAGAAAAAGCCACCTCTGTATACATTCAAAACGGGCACGGTTGCTCGGGTTCCGCTCTAAGCGCGCGAGTAGAATCCTTGCAGCGGTGAATAACGCTCGAATTGAGAGGAATTATCAATGACGAATAAATTGTCGATCGCCATTGGCGGCGATCATGCGGGTTTTAGTCTGAAAGGTCCAATAGCGGAGTTTCTAAGGCAGGAGGGCTATTTGGTGGAGGATTGCGGATGCTACGATCCATCGCCGGTAGACTTTCCCGATATCGCCAGGGCGGTTTGTTCCCGCGTCCTCAACGGGCAAGCGCAACGTGGAATTCTTGTGTGTGGAACCGGCGTAGGTGCGTGCATTGCAGCGAACAAGATTCCCGGAATCCGCGCCTCTGTATGCCATGACATACACTCTGCACACCAGTGCGTAGAACACGACGACGTAAACGTCGCCTGTGTAGGTGCATGGATAGTGGGGTCAAGTGTGGCCAAAGAGTGCCTGCAGGCGTTTCTCGATGCTACTTTCAGCACCTCTGAGGAATTCCGCCGTCGAGTGGAGAAGCTTGCGGAAATGGAACGTCAGGCATCGTCTGCCGTAGAGCGCTGATGACGGGACAGGTGATCATGAACGACTCGCGCATGCAGGTGCGTCATCCGTGGGCTCTGCTCATCCTCCTGGCAATCGCGATGGCCATGAACTTCTTCCTCCGCGTCAACCTGTCGGTGGCAGCGCCAGTTCTCGGTCCGGAGATGAAACTATCGCCGCAATCGCTGGGCCTGCTGCTTTCGGCATTTTATTGGACCTACGCGGTGGGCCAGATCTTTACAGGTTGGTTGGTAGACCGCTTCGATGTTCGGTGGATTTACACGATAGCAGTGGTGATCTGGTCGCTGGCGACATTTTCTATCGGAATTACCAGCTCGTTCGCGGTGATGCTGTGTCTCTTGCTGCTGCTGGGACTTGGGGAGGCGGTCGCATACCCCGCGTGCTCCCGTGTGATTATTTCGGTGTTTCCTGAAACCCGCCGGGGCTTGGCGAATTCGGTTATCGATATGATGGGCGCCCGCCTAGGTCCAGCACTCGGTACCCTTTGTGGCGGGCTGATGGTGGCTAAGCTTGGCTGGCGCTGGCTTTTCCTGCTAACCGGCGGCGCTGGTGTAGTCTGGCTGATTCCCTGGATGTTCCTCGCACCACGCAGGCCGGCTCTCGCCGAGCGGGTGGCCGCCGTGGAAATAGGTTGGGGGGACCTGCTCCGGCGGCGTGCCCTTTGGGGCACCTGTTGCGGGCAGTTCGGAGCAAACTATGCCTGGTACTTCCTGTTAAGTTGGCTGCCATCTTATCTCGTCAGAGAGCGCCATTTCTCGCTGAGCGCGATGGCTGTATGGGCAGCTGCCCCATACTTGCTGATGGCAATTACATCAATGGGAGGCGGGATCCTCGCGGACCGTCTGATTGTGCGCGGTGCATCGGCCGTTCGTGTCCGCCAGACGTTTGTCTGCGCGGGGTTGTTGTTGACTGCGTTTCTGCTGCCGTCGGTGCTGATCCCTCGCATTGAATGGGCGCTGGCCGGGCTCTTGGTCGCATGCTTTGCATATGGGATCTACGCCTCGAACCTGTGGGCGCTCTCGCAGACTTTGGCAGGCGCCAAGGCGGCGGGTCGCTGGACAGGGTTTCAAAACGCGTGCGCGAATTTAGCGGGAGTTGTCGCCGCCATGCTAACCGGATTGATCGTCGCTCGGACAGGCCAATTCGCGCTAGCGTTCATGGGGGCGAGTCTCGCCTGCCTGTTTGGGGCCGCGAGTTACTGGTTTTTAGTGCGTCCGTCCGATGCCAACCTCGGTATCGAGAGATTCACAGCAGTGTCTGTAATTGAAGGCTAGTACGAAATATGGACTCGACAGGATGAAATGATCACTATGCGATGCTTCATTCGGATTGCCCTCGTTCTTCTCTTTGCAATGATGCCTGCTGCTGAACTTGCAGCTTCCAGCACGTCGCCCGTCCACGTATGGGAGAAGCAGGAGATAACGCTTACTGCGGCCAAAGCATTTCCGAACCCGTACACCGACGTCACAGTATGGGTTGACCTGTCCGGTCCTAATTTCAAGAAGCGCGTGTACGGGTTTTGGGATGGGGACCGGACCTTCCGCGTCCGCATTCTGGCCACCGAACCGGGCCAGTGGACGTGGACGAGCGGCTCCAGCCCCTCCGACGACGGGCTGTCGGGTAAAACCGGCTCCTTCACGGCGATACCGTGGACCGATGAGGAGAAGCAGCAGAATCCGCTGAGACGGGGAATTATTCAGGCGACGGCCAACGGACATGCTCTCCAGTACGCCGACGGTACTCCGTACTTCATCGAAGGCGATACCTGGTGGTCGTTCGGAACGTTCCATTATCCCTGGTTTGATGACGATAATCCAAGGCCGATGGGCCCGCAAGCAGGATTCAAGGATTACGTCAGGTTTCGCAAGTCGCAGGGGTTCAACCTGGTCTCAATCTTGTTGAGTTTCCCGGCGTCGGCGCACGACGGCAAGCCGGCAACGATCCTTACGCAGAAGGATGGGCACTCAGTCGTCGTGCGCAGCGCCTGGGTGGATAAAGCTGTGCAGTCGTCGACGCAGAACCTGACGTCGGCGTCCGAGGCCTACCGCAACGCGCCAGCCAAGGATGAATACAACGAGGGCGGAAGGCCGTTCCTGTTTCCAGGCAAAGTCCCTGGGTTCGAAAACATATATCCGGACATTGAACGAATCAACCCTGCCTATTTCAAGTACGTCGATCGTAAGATCGACTATCTTAACGACCATGGTTTCGTAGTGTTCATGGAAGCGTTGCGGCGGGACCAGACCGAAGCATGGAAGCAGTTCTACCCATGGCCCGATAGCTATGCCCGGTATGTGGAATACATGTACGCCCGCTATGGGGCGAACAACACGATCTTGAGTCCGGTTCACCTCGACCTTAACCCGGTCGCGATGTCGTCCTCCGAATTTCTGCCGGCGATCAACATGGTTTATGAGCTATACGGCCCGCCGCCGTTCGGTAACCTGGTCACCACAAACACTCAACCTTCCACCCTTGTCATGTGGAAGCAGCCAGGGATGGACTCAAAGTTCCTCACCCTGCATCAGATTGGCAACCTTCCTCGCGAACACGGATCTTACTTCTTCCTGACCGACGAGTTCTTTGCAAAACCTACGTTGCCTGCATTTAACGGTGAGCCGTATTACTCCGGAAGAACTGGTTTTAACGGGCACGGCGCGGAGGGTGGCAGCGAAACTGATTCCCGCTATGTGCGTTCCGCGATGTACGGAAGTCTTCTTTCCGGTGGCCTTGGCGGTTTCCTCTATGGCGCCGAAGCAATCTGGGGCGCTGATATCGAACCTGGTTTTCCGGTGAAAATGTGGGATGCATTCCAATGGGATTCAGCGAACTACATGAAGCACCTGCGTACGTTTGTGATGAGCCAGGGAGATCGATATCAGGAGTTGGTCCCGAACTTCGACCTCGTGACTCCAAGTCGCACCCAGGACACGATAGGGTTTGAAGGATGGGCATATGCCGCCGCGACCGGCGAACGGGATTTCGTTCTCGTCTATTTCGAGAAGGGCGCCTATTTTAAGCATGGTGACATGCCGGTCGAGAAGTCTTCGCCAGCGATCGGGCCAATACCAAATATTCCGGGAGACGGAATTTCTACGATCCGCGGACTTATTGCCAACGCAACATATGATGCCCAGTGGTTCGATCCACGGAAGGGTATCTGGCAGGATGTTGGCACTGGATCGCTCAAGACCAATCTCAGCGGATGGGTCGCAATTCCGCCGACGCCTTCGGACGACGACTGGGGTATGCGGCTTCTTCTCAAGAAATGATCTGCGCTAGAGATGATCTGCGCTCTGTGAGAAGCGCGGATCGAACAACGAACCTTGGAGCCGGGGCCAACTGCATAGTGAGTCTACCGAGTGACTTACGTAAACAACGTAGATGTGCGCTCGCGTGATGGGCGGTCGTGTGGGCGAAATGGATGGATATCTTCCTTTTATATGAAACGATTCATACGGGCCGGCGATTCTGTTCGCAACGTTGAAATCTAATTATGCGGTCCGATCGACAGGAAATCCAATCGCTGACAAAAGGCCGGAAATTCTACCATTTCAGCTGAAAACCTGTTGACAAAGCTCGATTGTATTTGTTTCACTGGTAGCCACATGAGCAAGGCCTTCGAGGCCAAACTGGTGAATCGATTCATAGCGGAAAGGTGATCCCATGTTCAAGCCCTTCACTCGCAGAAGCTTTCTTGTTTCAAGTACTGGCGCCGCTTTTGCCCAAGCCCTTCCTGCAAGGACTTTCGCTATGCCGGCTTCAGAAAATCCAGACCGGCGGCATGTCTGGGAGAAGATCGAACTCTCGTTCACCGCCAATCGAACTTTCCCGAATCCCTATACAGATGTAATCGTGTGGGTCGATCTCACGGGTCCTGGGTTCAATAAGCGTGTCTACGGCTTCTGGGACGGAGACAATATCTTCCGCGTGCGGGTGACCGCTACGGCCCCCGGTACGTGGCGCTGGGTAAGCGGCTCAGATCCGGCGGATTCAGGCCTGGCTGGCAAACGGGGATCGTTTACCGCAATAGAGTGGTCGGACGCGGAGAAGAAAGAAAATCCGCTGCGGGGCGGCTTTTTGCGTGCGACGGCGAACCAACACGCGGTAGAGACTGCCGATGGGACGCCTTTCTTCGCACTCGGCGATACATGGTGGGCAGTCGGCACCAACTGTTTCCCCTGGCGCGATGATGATGTCGAACGGCCAATGGGTCCCGACGCTGGATTCAAGGATTACGTCCGATACCGCAAGGCCCAGGGATTCAACTGGGTCAACATCCTCGCGGCCCACCCCGCGTGGAAGACCGACAAATATCCGTGGCATTTGTACATGAACGACAAGGACCACACGCTCATTCGGGAAGGCTGGCTCGAGTTTGGCACACAGAGCGCGAAGAACATGGAGAATGAGGGAGGTCTTCCATTCGAGTTCCCTGGGAAAGTTCCGGGGTACGAAGATGTTTTTCCAGACGTAGATCGAATCAATCCCAAATATTTCCACTATATCGATCGCAAGATCGACTATTTGAACGCACAAGGGTTTGTGGCATTTATTGAAGCAGCACGCCGTGATTCAAGTCCGGCATGGGCGAAATACTATAAGTGGCCCGAGTCATACGCGCGGTATGTTGAATACATCTTTGCCCGCTACCACGCGAATAACACCGTATTGAGCCCCATCCATCTCGACACGACGCACGACTCGGTTCTCCCATCGAAGTTTCAGGAAGCGATTGACCTGGTTTTGAAAAAGTATGGGCCGCCACCCTTTGGAACGTTGCTCTCGGCAAATGCCAGTCCCTCGACGCTTGTCAATTGGGGCGAGAATTCCTGGGTCACGCTGCATCAGCTTGGGAATCGTCGCGAACACGAATACTACTGGTATATGACAGAGATCTTCCGCGACAAAGATCCAAAGCCGGCATTGAACGGAGAGCCTTACTATGCGGGCTATCGCGATGCTCGGGCCTTTGCCGGAGGCTACAAATTCGGTGCAGTGGGTGGGACTCCGCTAGACGATCAATACGTCAGATCGGCGATGTACGGCAATGTCCTCTCAGGTGGATTGGCGGGCCACGTATATGGTGCTGAAGCTATTTGGGGAGCCGATATTCAGCCGAGCGCGCCCATAAAGATGTGGGACGCATTTCAATGGAACTCAGCAAATCAGATGAAGTATCTGCGTGCGTTTTTATTTTCAATTGGAGATCGCTATCGGGAATTGGCCCCAGATCATGATTTTGTTGTCCCGAGTGAAACCCAGAACGTGAAATCCTACGAAGGGTGGGCCTATGCGTCCCGCACACCAGACAAGGCAATCTTTCTCGTCTACTTCGAGAAGGGTTGCATCCGTAGCCGCGTGCGCGGCGCGCGTGAAATGGCGTTGTATCAGGCGAAGTGGTTCAATCCACAAGACGGCACTTGGCGTCCGGTCGGTGATGGCGTATTGAAGAGTGATATATCCGGCGAAATAGCTCTCCCGGATTTTCCGTCCGATATGGATTGGGGTCTCAGTCTGAGTTATCAAGGGAAAGCTCCGGTCGTCGACCGCGTCTAATGAATAACGAGAACATTGAACAGGAGGAGCTCATCCGACCGTAGATCGAATGTCGTCGGCTCGTTAACCCGCCATTTGCGGCTGGGCATTCTCGAAAGGTGCCCAGTTGTTCGACACTTCCGGACTGTGAGGTTGCGGCAGTATGCGTCGGATACAGATGCTCATGACGAATGAGATCCCTGACCTCGGCTAGATTAAGGAGTGAAATAATGACCGGAGACGAGAAGCCAGTCGTGGTTGTAGGTAGTATCAACATGGATCTTGTCGCTTCCGCTGAACACATCCCCTCTGTCGGCGAGACGATCGAGGGCACAGGATTTCGATTTCAGTCCGGAGGAAAAGGTGCAAATCAGGCAGTCGCGGTAGCAAAGCTCGGCTACCCGGTACGCATGATCGGTAAAGTAGGAGACGACTCGTTCGGCGCCCAACTCCGCAGCCAACTTGAGCAATTCGGAGTTGATACCGCAGGTGTCGGAGTCTCTTCGGGAAGCTCTGGGATCGCCCTCATCGTCGTCTCAAATCGCGGAGAAAACAGCATCGTCGTGATCCCGGGAGCGAACGCAACCCTCACCCCTGAATTTCTAGAACAAAAACGTGACATCATCTGTTCGGCTGGCCTGGTCTTGACCCAACTTGAGATCCCTCTCGAGACCGTAGAGTATCTCGCTTTGATGTGCGAACGTGAAAACATTCCTTTGGTTCTAGATCCGGCGCCCGCGAGACCACTTTCGCGCAGTCTTCTCGAATCCATCGCATGGTTCACGCCCAATGAAACCGAAGCTGCGTTCTTTGCGGGCGGCGATAATGGTGCTGACGATTCATCCTCTCCTGATGTCGTTGCCGTGAGGTTGTTTGAAAAAGGAGTGAGGCGCATGGTCCTCAAACTGGGGGCTAGAGGTGCGTTTTTAGTCACTGGCGCCGACAATCAGCAAATGCTCAAATCTGCCGCAGTATGCGCAATCGACACCACTGGGGCTGGCGATGCGTTCAACGGAGCCTTCGCTACGGGATTGCTCCTGTGGAATGAACCATTCAAGAGCGCTCGCTTTGCGATTGCCGCTGCCGCCGTATCCGTAACGCGCTTTGGAGCACAGGCTTCAATGGCGTCGATGGAGGAAGTTCAAAAATTGCTGGAGCGGGCCGCAGATGCTGTAGATAAGTGATCAGAACCTCAGGTCGCCACAATTCAGAATGAGACCCGGCTATCCGAACATCGTCTGCCGTCGCCAGATGCGTGTACCACATGGTTGACCCGAACGTCCGGTTCGATCAGCTTCCGCCTTCGTCTTGATTTCGTCCGCGCACGTTCCCTGTCATCACCAAAGGCCTTGATCTCCCAGATATGTGAGATAGGTCACATCCCGCCGACCTCAATAAGCCGTTAAATGGAGAACCGGGCTAACTGCCCTTGAAAAGGAGTCGGGCTTATGAGGTCTTGTGACGGATGGAGCAGGCGTGATTTGGTCAAAACAATCGGCGCTGGCATGTTGGGTGCCGCAGCCATTCCAGCCACTGGCTTGGGCGCTTACGCCAAGGTCCTCGAGCCGCCGCGCTACCGCAGCCGCGGAGGATTGAGCCTCTTCCATCCCCCCGAAGAGACCTCCAACGTTGCCCTCATCAAGGGCAACGATCGCAGCGAGAACATCTACAAAGCCCTCAAGCTGATTGAGAATGAAGTGTTCAGCGGCATTCAGGGCAAGCAGATCCTCATCAAGCCCAATTTCGTGCAGACCAGCAAGCAGCTCGCCGCCACACACGTCGACGCCGTTAAGGGCATTCTTGAGTTCCTCCGCCCGCACTACAAAAAAGAAGTTCTGATTGGCGAAGCCGCGGCGACCAAAGAAGGCACCATGGTCGGCTACAAGAATTACGGGTATGAAGACCTGGTCACGAAATACAAGGTCAAGTTGATTGACTTGAACCTCGGCTCCTATGACTACCGCTACACCATTGGCGCCAATAATGAGCCGGTCAAGATCCGCATCTGTTCACCTTTTCTGGATCCGAATGTTTACATTATTTCTACCGCGATCATGAAGACGCACGGCTTCGCGTCGGTCACGCTGTCGCTCAAAAACGTTTTACTGGGCGCGCCCATGAACGATTACAAAACCAGCGACAAATCCAATATGCATATGGGCCCCCACGGCGAACCCAATGACATCATCCACTTCAACATGTTCCACATGGCGCAGCATGTTTTCCCTGACCTTGCCGTGATCGATGGCTTCACCGGCATGGAAGGTGACGGCCCTTCACGCGGCACACCGGTGGACTCGCGCATTGCCGTTGCCAGCGTAGATTCGCTTGCGGCCGATGTCCTCAGTGCTCGGCTGATGGGCTATGACTCGAAAAAAATCCTTTACCTGTCCGCAATGACTGATGCTGGAATGGGCCAGGGGCATCTCGATAAGATCAAGGTTCTCGGGGATCGCGTCGAAAACTGCTCCTACCGCTTCAAGAATTCGCCTCTGCTCCACTTCTCGGCAGCATTGGAGAGCTAAACCGCGCCACACCGGCAGTTGCGGGTCGGCCACAATTTGACCTGAACAAAATAGCCGTGCAGCGCAGCCTTGGAGGCTGACAGTTGCACGGCCATTGATTTATGAGAGCGCCGTAGTTTGCTGTGTTAATGTGCCGCAAAAAGCGGGGCCACAGACACCATCGTCAAGCCGCATACGAAAAGAATGAACATTAAAACGAGGCAGCGATTCACAAGCGGACCGCCGCCTTTGAATTCCTTCCACACGACTACGCCCCACAGTGCACCGACCATTGTTGAGCCTTGGCCAAGCGCATAACTGATCGCCGGTCCTACCTGCAGTTCCTTTGGAGCACTTGCAGCCACAAAACTTGAGAGCGTGCCGATCGCCCACACAACTCCTCCGACGATTCCCCAGAAGTGTTCTTTTGACGTCCCTCGAAAATAGTCTTTGAACTGCAGTGGCCTGCCTTGAATCGGCTTGCGTAGAAAGTATGCGTTGTAAACAAACGTGGAAAGAAACACGCCGGCTGAAAACACAAATCCAATTGCATAAGGGCCCAGGCCGCCCGGGCCGGACTTGCCGATCTCCACCAGGGGGAAAAACATGCCCATGAGCACTCCACCGGCAACGCTCAGAAGAATGCCTTTGCGAATCTTCTTCGAGCTCTCATCGCTGGAAGATTGCGCACCCGCTTGCTTCGCGCGCGAGTGAAAGCGGTACGCAACGCCGTCAAGCACAATGGCTGCGACGATCATGGCAACACCGGCAAACAGCAACAGCGGATTACCCTGCGGATTGACGACGTAATTCCAGATGACGCCGACGACAAGCGCTAATCCAACCCCGATGGGAAAGGCCACACCCAGGCCGGCCACCGCCATGGCGCCAACAACCAGGATGTTGGAGAAGCTGTAAACAACGCCTCCCAGGAATCCGAATGCGATGTTGGCGCCACCTGCAGCAGTCAAGTCTGCCCAGAAGGGCTGCCCGTAACTTCCCATTGAGCCGAGGGTAAGTCCAGCAACGATCGAAGTGAGTAGAATGCCCAGTGCGTAGTCGTAGTAGAGAAGCTCAAAGCGCCACTCCCCTACGATCTTGACCACATTAGCCCACGATCCCCAGCACATCATGGTCAATATGGTCATCAAAAGCGCGGCAACGTAGCTGTGTGGAATTACCACTCTTCCTCCTTTTGGTACTTGCTTTCTCTGCCCGTGATTGCAGCCGCTGCATAATTGCTGTTTGAAACGCGCGATCCTCCCGCGAATGTGATTCTGGCCAGGAATTCAATGGCGCGCTGCGGTTCGCGCGCTCACTAACATCTCACCCAGTTGTCCAATATCGTCAACAATGACGTCGGGCTTAAGCGCAAGGGTGCTCACTTGTTCAATACGCGTTTCGCCTGTAAGCACAAGCACGGCGGGAACGCCCGCCTCCTGCGCCATCTTCATATCCGTGTAAATTCGATCGCCCACCATTAGCATTTCTTCTGATTTAAGCTGCAGGCGATCGCGAAGCTCGTGAAGAATCGACGGATTCGGCTTTCCGAACACGATTGGCTTTCGGCCGGTAGCCGCTGTCAGGCACGCGCAAATGGCTCCGCAATCCACAAGCACCGTGGCCTCGTCTGTTGGGCACACAAGATCAGGATGCGTCGCCAGAAATGGCAAGTCATCGCCAATCCAGTAAGCAGTGCGGCAAAGTCGTTCGTAGGTGAGCGTCGTGTCGAAACCGACCACGACTGCCTCCGGCGTGTCCCAATCAGCCATGAAGCCAGCTTCAGCAAATTCCTCTACCAGCGATGGGGTACCCAGGATAGCAATGCGCTTCACATGCGGCAGATGGCTGCGCAGATAGACGAATACGGATTCCGCGGGTGTATAGATTTCGTCGACCTTTGCGTCGATGCCCATTTTGCTCAGCTTTGTGATGTACTCTGCTTTGCTTCGCGACGTATTGTTGGTAAGGAATGTGCGACCGATGCCGAGACTGCGCAGGCTATCGAGAAACGGCGTGGTCTGCGCGAAGAGCCGCGTGCCCTTGTACAGCGTTCCATCCATATCGAGAACGACATGACGAACCAGCGACAGGTCGCTCATGCCTGAACCTCGCCGCTCGCCGCCCACGGGCCATCGGGTCCGAAGAGATGATCCAGGGCCGCATCGAATACGCCGAGTCGTTGCAGCAAATCGAGAACGGTGAAACGGCGCCGCAGGAAGCAGCATTGCTGATAGCTCAAGCGCAGGCGCGCTCGGGAGATGCCGATCTGCGATGGATCGCACGGGCACCCGGCTCGGCGCAGCATGTCGCGCAACTCCGTAAACGGAAACAGCTGGCCGCGAATCTTCGCCTGCAACGGCGTCCAGTTCTCCTGAACGCGCTTCAACTGCGTGCGAAGTACATCCTTCGAAACATACTTGCCTTTCGTCTCATCAATTGCGCGGCGTTGCAGCGCTTCTGTGTCGAAGAGTGTGCGAATTCTGCTTTCAAGTTCTTCGAGTGACGGCCATGCATTTACAGCGGCCTCAAGATCGAAGCCCTTCAGATCCATTGCCAGAAGATATTCCTGCAGCGCGAGCGAGGCCAGGACCCCAATGCCGACTTTGAACCCGTGAGAGGGAGCAACGCCTTTGTACGTGTGGTGCTGCATGTCCCAAAGATGACTGAACTGATGTTCGGCTCCTGATGCGGGCCGGCTGGAGAGGGTAGCCTGCATTGCAAGCCCACTCATCAACAGCCCATATACGAGATGGCGAAGCGCACCCACTTCATTTGCGGCGATCGCATCCGGCGAGCCAACCCACGAACGAAGAGGGTCCTGAACCAGCTCCCATGCCGCCGGAATGATTGCCTCAGCGCCGGCCGCATCGGCAAGCATCCAGTCCGCACCGGCCACAACTTTTGCCAGTAGATCGCCGTATCCCCACGCGTTCATCACCCTGGGCGCCTTGGCAATCACTTCAAGATCGGCCAGCACAACTGTTGGCGCGGGGCATTCCACGGTGTTTTTTGAGCCCGCCTTAGTGATCGATGCACCGAAGGCGGAGTAACCATCCATTGAAGCCGCGGTACCCACCACCATGTATGGCCGGTTGTTGAGATGAGACGCCACCTTGGTCAAATCGTTGATGGTTCCCGATCCAACCGCGACAGGGATTCCGTCGAGAGCGCGCAATGCCTCAGCCAATTCCTGAACGCAACCGTCATCTGCGTAGATATGCGGGCCAAAGATAAAGCGCTTCGGTTGCGCCTGACCATCGCGCACAAAGCTTGCTTCCACATCTTTGCCAGCTGCCGCATACGTATTTTCGTCGGCAACGATGATAACGTTTTTGGCGCCGAAGATCTCACGGAATGCACTCGCGGTTGTGTGCCGCACGCCTTCTTCAACGGCGATGTACCGCGTATCGCGCGCCATTTCAAGTGCGCGTTTCAGGATGGCTTCGTCATTCCCCGCCAGATGATCACTCATGTTTTTCAGATCTGCTCGTTTCGGAAAGAGTCGCTTGCGATTGGACGCTGCAATGCAGAATGGTAAACGTTTACCAAACGTATGCGGAACAAATGTACCACGTACGAGGTGTTGAGAGAAAACGGACCACGCAGGAATTGCCGCGGAGAGTAAGTTCGTCATAATCGCCATTTCGGCGTTGCACAGCGGTTGTCATCTTGTCATACTTCTGGATGTAGTTACTTATCGGGATTTCCCGCGCGAGGAGTGCCGCCCTTCTGGGGCCACACAGCGTTCACATCACCATGGAACAACCGTTTCCAAAAATGATCGAAGTGAGGCAGAACTTTCCGGCCTCGCAGCCCCTTAATCTGCATGCCGTAATCGAGCAGCAGTTTGCGGCTGAAGGTATCGCCGCAAAAATCTCGCCGGGCATGAGAATCGCTGTTGGTGTCGGCAGCCGCGGCATTGCCAACCTGCGACAGATCGTGCGGAGCACTCTGGACATTCTGGGGCGCGCGGGAGCCAAGCCTTTTATAGTGCCGGCTATGGGAAGCCATGGCGGCGCGACACCTGAAGGACAGGCCCAGGTGCTGGCCGAATACGGCATCACACCGGAAGAGCTTGGCGTTCCGTTTGAAACCAGCATGGAGGCGCGTACCATCGGCACCACTCCGGGCGGTCTTGATGTCGTGTTCAGCGCGGTTGCGCTTCAGGCGGAAGGAATCGTCGTAATCAATCGCGTCAAGCCGCATACGGATTTCCACGGCACGCTGGGAAGCGGCATTCAGAAGATGCTGACCATTGGATTCGGCAAACATGCGGGCGCCGCAAATGCGCACCGCGCCGCCATTCGGATGGGACACGAAAAGGTGATTCGCGAGTTCGCCGGCGTGATTCTCAAGTCCGTTCCTGTTCTCTGCGGAGTCGCGATCGTCGAGGATCAGCACCACCAGACCGCCGAAGTTCACGTGATCCGGCCGGAAAACATCGTCAGCGAAGAAAAGCGCCTGCTTGAAAAATCGTGGACACTCATGCCGCGCCTGCCCGTGGAGGAAATTGATTTGCTGATCCTGGACCAGATTGGCAAGGAGATAAGCGGCACCGGCATGGATACGAATGTGATCGGACGCGGCATTCTCGGTTATTCGGCGACCCTAAGCTCCGACGACGCGCGGTCTCCGCGCATCTTCAGGATCTTTGTGCGCGATCTGTCTCCGCACACAAATGGCAACGGCATCGGTATCGGCCTTGCGGACTTTACCACCAGCCGCCTGGTTCGCGAACTCGACCTGCGCTCCACCTACATCAACGCGCTTACCTCGCTCGGCTTGCCGACTGTGAAAATTCCCATCCATTTCGAAACAGATTGCGAGACGATTCGACATGCAGTCGCTTCGCTTGCATCCGCTCATCCCGAGCGCCTGCGCATCATGCGGATCTCCGACACGCTGAACCTGGAGCGGATGCTTGTCTCAGAATCGTGCATCGACACATTGCACGGAGATCCGGGTGTAACGATCGTGGGCAGGCCTGAGCCGATGCGGTTTAATGCTGCCGGCAACCTGCTTCCCTTCTGATCGAAATTTTCGCGATGAAGAAATCAAGGCTCTTCGCGGAGCCGCATTAGAGATAGCGCAGCTCCGCGATTGCGAACCAGCAAATGCACTCAGGCTTGCGGGTGATGATTGCCACGACTGCGGCGATCCGCAAGCATCTGCTCGTATTGCTGCTTCTGCGTATCGTTCAAGACCGCTTCGACTTTTGCTGTGCTGTCTTTCAGGATAGCCTTTGCCCTGGCGCGGCGTGCACGAGGCATGAGACTGGTATCGGTGCGTAAATTCTGCAACTGCTGCTGGCGATCAGCAAGGATCGGAGTAATCTGTGCCACTTGGTCGCTACTCAATCCGAGCTGCTTACCCAGATGGGCTGCTTGTTTTGCGGGGTCTCTGTCGCGTTGAGGATTGACGGGTTGCGTTGGTGCGGTTTGCGGCGCCGTCGCTGCCGGGGGCTGGTTTGCATCGGGCGCCTGCGCGAGCAACGAGCCCGCAGAAAGCAGCGCGCCCAAAAGAATGGTCGCCTTTGTATTCATTGATTGGATTCTCCCTTAGCGGCCAGGTGGTGCATGTGCCGGTGCATGTGTAGACACACCCGCCGCCAGAGAGTTGCGCGTGCAGTTCGGTTCTGCGCAGACAAAAACTACCGAGGATTATCTTCCGAGTTTTTGGCGCCTTCCTTGCCGCCGCGCACCGCGCCTTTGGTCGCGTCCTTCGTCTTGTTCCATCCTTTCTTAGTGTCCCTCTTCGTCGCGTTGTAACCCTTCTCAGTTCCATTCTTGGTGGAGTGATATGCCTTCTCCGTTCCCTTCTTCACTCCGTGGCCGGCATCCTTTGCCGCATTCTTGGTATCGCGTCCTGCGTTATGCAAGTCCTGGCTTGCACTGTTGCCGTCGTGAGATTGGCCCACGACTGCTATCGGCGAGCAAGTCAGTACGGCTGCGAAGAGCAACGTAACTGTAAGCTTGTTTGTTTTCATCTGCGGGTTTCCTTGTCCAGAGAATTTATTCGCCAAACCTTCAAAATCGGCGAGCGGGATATTCCAGGTGAACTTGTCCTGATCCAGGCCAATTCACCATCACCCGTGCCTATCAAGAAAGCTGCTGGAGTTCCCGGATCTTTACTCCATCTCCATTTGATGCTGATTATCATCAACAGACCGCACTGCAGTTGACGGGGGGGCAAATCTGCATGACGTTACAAGCGCTTACTCCTAGGGATGAGGTATTTCTCCGCCGCACTATTGAACTTGCCCGCCGCGCGCGTGAAGATGGCCGCCATCCATTCGGAGCGCTGGTGGTAAACGAGCGTGGGCGTGTGGTGGTTGAAGCGCTGAACAACGCAGTCCGCCCAGCCGGCGATCCCACGCAGCACGCTGAGCTCAACGCATGTGCAGCCGCGGCTGAGCTACTGACGGAGGATGAGCTTGCGACATGCACGATTTATGCCAGTACCGAGCCATGCGCCATGTGCGCCGGCGCAATCTACTGGACAGGCATAGGCCGCGTTGTCTTTGCACTTTCTGAGAAGAACCTGTATCGCCTTACCGGAAACCACAACGCAAACGCGACGCTTGATCTGCCGTGCCGTGAAATATTCGCACGCGGGCAGCGGCCCACATTCGTGTCGGGGCCGCATATTGAAGACGAGGCGGGCCTGGTACACGGAGGCTTTTGGGAATAGACGCAGAACTAATCGCCAGCAGATGCACGAAGGCCGCTCCAGATAGAAGCGGCCTTCGTTTGTTCGAGAGAACCAAGGTTATGGGGGAGCTAGTCGCCGGCTACCGGTTCTGCTTCCTTCTTGTCTGCGGGCCGTGCGGGAGCAATCGAATTGAGACTAACCAGACCTTCAATGGGCTTCTCGCCGAGCACATGTTCACGATAGAGCTTGGCCATGCGCGCGTTCTCTGCATCGACCTTAAGCTTTTCTTCACGTGCGCGGAGTTTTTCTTCGCGGGCATTCTTGGCAATGCCAAGATTGTCTAGCGTGTGGTTAGCTTCAGAGTTCACGTGCTCCATATTAAGCTGCAGGTCATGACCAACCTGCGACATGCCAACCTTCTTGCCGCCGGCAAAGATCTCGTGACGGCCGTGCTCTTCATACCACTTGGTCAGCGTGGCGGTCATGTGCATCTTCTCAATAATGTTGCGCCAGCCAATGCCCGTGTTGTACGCACAGAAGCTGATTTCGCCCTCCTGCGTGGCATAAGGAATAATGCACTGCTCGGTGCGGCGGAAGTCGTAGTTGAACAGATCCTGGAACCACATGCCTGCGATGAAGAGGAAGTTCCAACGATCCGCGCGCCGCTTCTTGATGTCGTCCAGGGTGCGGTCGCCTTTTACGCTGCCGTAGTCCTTGCCGGTGGCGTTAAAGGTCTTATCCATCTTCTTCATCATGTCGCTGATCTTGAAGTGCGTCGGAGCCTGGAACGGATCGTAGTTCCGCAGCAACGAAAGACCGAGGCCGATGACCGAAAGCCACTTGCCGCGGGCTGCGTCGTTTACCTTGGCTAGATCCTTCGCAACCTGGCCCATATCCAGGAACGCGGTTACGGGAGCTGCTTCCTTGGTTTCCTTGTCGATCATCAGCGCCATGCCGATGCCGCAGTTCGGGTGGCATCCGCAGGAAAGCTGACCCCACTCAGCCTGGGGTCCATGGATCAGATCGGCCCAATCGGAGAAGGTGCTCATAAAGCTGATCGGGAACCAGTCGCGCTCGGGAACGCCCAGGCCGACCTGGTTCTTGACATCGTGCGCCATATGCGAAAGCGTGTAACGCTGCGCCGTGCGGCGATCCTCGGTGATATCTTCGTCGCGGCCCGTAAAGCTGACGGGCTGGAACGAAAGGAAGCTGATCTTCTTGGGATTATCGAGAGCGAACTCGATGATGCGGCCAACCTGCTCGTTATTGATGCCGTTGATGATGGTGGTCACCGGAACGATATCAACGCCGGCTTCGTGCAGGTTGTTAATCGCCTGCAGCTTTACGTCGAACAGGTTGCCTACCTTACGGTGCGAGTTGGCGGCATTGCCGATGCCGTCGAACTGGAGGTAAACGTAACGGAGTCCGGCTTCAGCTGCGGCGCGGCAAAGTTCCTTGCTCTTTGCAAATTCAATGCCGTTCGATGCGGCCTGCACCGAGTTGTAGCCAACCTTGCGCGAGTAGGCCACGGCATCCAGGAAGTAAGGCGACAGCGTGGGCTCGCCACCGGAGAACTGAACGCTCATCTGCCGCTTTGGCTTCACCGTGATGGCGTTGTCGAGCATGGTCTTGATTTCTTCCCAGGTGAGCTCGTGAACAAAGCCGACCTGGTTGGCATCCATAAAGCACGGGTCGCACATCATGTTGCAGCGGTTGGTCAGGTCGATGGTCAGTACCGAGCCGCGTCCGTGGGTCACGGTCGAAGTTCCGTGGTGGTGCAGGTTCTTATCGCCTTCGCCGTGAGCGCGCATGTCACGGCCCGGGAAGCTCTCTTCAAGGTGCTTGAAGAAGGCCGGGTCAATCGACATCACGTCTTCAAAATGGCCGTGCTTGGGGCAATCCTTCACCATCAGGATCTTGCCGTCGCGCTCAATGATCTGGGCCTTGATTTCGCCCACCTTCTCATTAAGCAATACTTCGTGAGGCAGCTTGCCATCCAGAATCTGCTTGCGGATCTCCGGGACGCATTTGGGACACAGCGAATCAGTAGTGCGCGGCCAGCCTAGCGGCGGCTTTTCTTTCTGCCAGCTCTTCAGCAGGGGCTTTTCGCTCCACTTGGGCGTGAAGCCATCGTTGGGGCTGATCCGATTCAGCCGCTCAAAAACGGCCCATGCTCCCTTGGCTGCGTACACTGCCATTTTCTCTGCGTATTTAACGGCTTTTGGCATATAAGTGCAATCTCCTCAACGTTTGAAATGTTCGTTTGCTGTGCACTGTGAAAGGGTACGATTGCGCTCGTACCAAAAGATTTAAAACTGCCGCTTGTCCCGGATTCCCCGCATTTTCTCAAGGGGGAGCGGGGCGGCTAAAAGGGCATTCATAGGGTACTGCGGAGCCTCCGTCAACCCAACAATGGCGCAGCGAACGGCGCAATAGGCGCCTGAACGGGGATTTGGGGCCGCCGAGCGGTTTTGCCAAGCCGCCAAAAACGGCCAAGCCCAAGCAAATTCAACCGCTTACGAAGTAGATACCCCTCCGCCGGAACGCCTCACTTCGTGATTCAAAGGCCAAACAGTTCCCTGGGAAATGGAGATAAGAGAGGGAGCATGCGCCTTTAGGCGCATGAATAGGCGCGCGCTAGCCCGCGGCTTCCTTCTTGCCTCCAAATCGAAAACGCTTCCAACCCAGTTCGGAGGTTCACTCCAAACTCGTCTCTCGAGGCGTTTCCGATGTTGGCTAGCGGTAATACGGACATCACCTTCCAACGCACTTGTCATCCTTCGGCCCCTTCACTCCGTTCTGCGCTCCTCTGGACGACAACGCGGAGGAATGGAGTCGGGTTTACCGCGAAGTAAACAATAGAGGTATGACCGTAGTTGTTGGCGTTGAACCCGAATTTGAGCCCACAAATTCTTGTTCGATGATTCTTACGCCTCTTCCCAGTTCACGGGTTCCACACGCCACACCAGCAGTCCCCAGGCTAGTGCGCCTGTCAACGCCACTGCGCCTGCAATGCTGAACGCGAGTCGCGAACTGCCTTGCCGCGCGAGCACGAGGCCCGCAACCCATGGAGCAAGGATGCCGGAGAAGTTGGCCATTCCATTCTGCAGACTGGACCACCTGCCCGCCATCGCAGGTCCGGCGAGCGTTTGCGTGATTGCCCAGTGATTCGACGAGAAGGCCCCATAACCGATGCAGCAAAACGCCAGCAACGCAAGCGACGCAACCTGATGACCCGAAACCAGCGAACTGAACACGAGGCAGGAGGCCACTGCCAATCCGCCCGCCGCCGCTCCGCGACGCGCGATGCTCGGCGAAACACCGCGCGCGACTAGACGGTCTGAAATCCACCCGGCGAGCAGCGTGGAACAACCGATGAGAAAGAACAGTCCCGACGTAACGTTCGACATCAATTCGACGGATAGGTGCTCTTCATCCATCAGATAACGCGGCAGCCATGCAAGCAGAAAGTAATAAAAGTAGTTTCCGCAGAAATGTCCGATGAATGTTCCCCACGCGCTTCGGTGTTTGAGGATCTTGACCATGGAGTGCCGCGCTTCAAGGAACTCTTGCGTGAGTGCCCGGTTTTCAGGCGGCTCTACCTGCGGCATCACTTTGCCCCATGGCAACAGCCAAAGCATGCCGCCGAGGCCGAAGATGATGAACAGCGAGCGCCAGCCGAGGTGCGCAAGAATCAGACCGGCAACAAAGACCCCGGCAGCCGGCCCCATCTTGGTGCCCGCGTCGATGGCTGAGTTAGCACGGCCTCGATATTGTTGGGGCATCCCCGCGAAGATGCGTGAGTAGCACGGATATGCGACCGATTCGCCAAGGCCCAGCAGCAGCCGCAGAACAAAGATCACCGTAAAGCTTGTAGCGAGTCCGGTGAGGCCTGTAACAACCGTCCACAGCAGGTATCCGTAAAAGAGCACCCATCCAGGCTGAAAACGATCCGTGAGCCAGCCGACGATTCCGAAGAGCTGTAGCAGTGCATAGGTCCAGAAGAAAGCCCCAAGCAGTGAAGCAATCTGAAGGGGCGAAAGGGCGAAGCGCTGCTCGATTTGCGGCATCGCCATGGACAGGTTGGCGCGGTCCACATAGTTGATGACGGCGGACGCTACCAGCAGGATAATGATGATCCACTCGCGGCTGGACATTCTGGTGCGGCTTTGGCGAGCGCCGATCATGGTCGTCTTTTGGCTGTTTGTCATCGGAAGTTTGTGACGGCGGAGCCAGCCTATCATGCCGGGCGGAGGCCTTGAGAGTGCCGGGGAGAATCACACAATTTCGGTAATTACGGACCGCTGTTTCGAAGGGCGACCTGGTCGATGATGCGCTGCACCAGCACTATCCGTAGGTGAATGTGCCGCGCGACGTCCGGTAAGAATTCGGTGACGAGATTGTCAGCGGGAGCGGTTCCAAGACCGATGAAGTAGCGCGATGTTGTAGCGCCGCCGTTGGTCTGAATTCCCGGGACGTATAGGTTTTCGAGCTGCCCGTCGATGGCAAATCCCAGCACGTTGCCGTAGTTGAGCATACCTTTGCCGTCATCTCCCTGGGTCCACGCAACCTGCGAGATGACGTGAGCGATTCTGCGCCGGATGCCGGCTTCAGGCATGCGATGGTAATGCGGATCCTGGTGGAAAATTGATGGAATGGCAAAGGTGCCGAAGAACTCGCCGATTCCGTCTTCGCTGTAGCTCACGCCCACGTTCTCACTGAATCCCATGATGCCCGGTCCGTAAGCCGAGTGCGAATTAAATCCGATGAAGATAGCCGAGTTGCCGGCAATGGTTACGGCATTGAAGGGATCGATCAGATTGCGAATGGCCAGCAATCCCTTTTCCCTAGGTGTGAAAGGCTTGACCTGCGGCCCATTTAGGAAACGTGCATACCAGTTAATAAGCGGCACAAGGGGCGGGCAGGAGGTGGGCTCCAGATCGGGGCTTAGTGGCGGATTGGCAGGGTCGGGAGCCACCACACCCGCGGCAGCCGCCCGCAAAAAGGCGGTACCGTCGCGCTTGATCTGGCAGGGCGACTCGGCGGGAGCTTTGGGCGGCGTCGCAGTTGCTGGGGCTGCGGTCTCGGCTTGATGAGCTTGCGGTGCATCCGGCGGCGCTTGCCCGCTTTGAGCTGATGCCTGCGCGCTGCATAGCATTAAAAAAAGACTGAGCGGATACACCAGCAACGCAGGCGCTGGGGAGGGCTGACTGTCAAACTGCCTGCTGCCGGTGTTTCCGCTCAACCTGTGTTGAGACGAGCCACTTTCCAAGAAAGGGGACCTCGCTTACTCAAGTTCCAGTCGCACACTTGTTAGATGCAAAACCTGCGGAAACGAAGAAGTTGCGGTCGCGAAACCCGTGGTGGCGAGTTTTGAAGAATCCGGTGGAGCACACCACCCAGCCACCGTAAGAGGTCAGGTCTAACTCGATGTGAGTGTTGACGGATGCGGCACCTTTTACGCTGTGACGATTGACGCATCTGGAAGACCCCGCCAGACTGAGGAGGGGCTGGCTGCAACCAAATGCTTTCGCCGCACTTTCGCCGCGAAGGCTCAGATAACCCTGACGGTTGCGGCAGCATAGAACAACGTATGAGTACTTATCCCCCTCCCGGCTCGGGTGGTGTGGGCCGGCGCATTGAAGAAGCCGTGGAACTGATCGAGATGGAACTGCGCCACGCGGTCGCTTACGTGAACGACGCGGTGGTGCCGCAGGTGCGCAAAGAATCGATTTCGGCCATGCGCTCGATGGCGGAAACACTAAAGAATCTGGCGGATCGCGTGGAGCGGGGAACGACCACCTCCGAGCGGCCAAAGGACCCGCGCCCTTGATGGCAATCACAGGATCAAGGGAAGACTTCCGCCGTCTAGCAGGGCTGGCGATAGCGCTCGTAGCGCTGGCAGGGTGCGGTCATCACCGCACAACTTCGGTTGCGCCAATACCTTCAGAACTCGCGCCAATAGCGCCGGCGCCCAGAGCTTCAGTACCAACATATGCGCCTGGATCGCGACAGCCGTCGCGCATTCCGATCACGCCGGTCCCTCCCGGCGGAATTAACGCTGACGACATGGAGTTTGTGGCGACACACTCACCGATACTCACGCAGGAAGGATTGGCAACCTGGTATACGGCACCCTACAAGGGCAGGAAAAGTGCGAACGGACAAGTGTTCGACGATGACGCGATGACTGCAGCACATCGCACGTTGCCGATGGGGTCACTTGTAGTTGTGACAAACCTGAAGACCGGTCAATCGGCGGTGATGCGCATAACCGATCGCGGGCCGTTTGTTGAGGATCGCATGCTCGATCTGACTATGGCGGCGGCAAAAGCGATCGGGCTTTATCGCATCGGGATGACGCAAGTCAGGATGGATGTTTACCAGACGCCGAAGCCGATCGATTCCGGCGGGCGATGGTGCGTTCAGATCGGCGCGTTTCACAACGAGAACGCGGCCCTCAAGCTGAAGGCGCAGCTCACGCGCAAATATACCGACGCAAACGTGATTGAGTTTCCCGGAAAAGATAGCTACTGGGTTCGGATCAGGCCCGAAGGCGACGATCGCACGAGGGCGGAATACATCGCGCGGCATCTGCAGCCGAGCGAGGGCGAAGCGTACCTGACCCGACTGGATTGATGAGTCGGCGAGTTAGCCGCGGTTCGCGGGTGTTAGCGAGTCAGCAAGTAAGCAGGTCGTCTCACTTCCAAACTTGATCTAGCGCAGCAGGGCTGAGGCTGCCCAGAGGACTGGGGCTTGGCCGTGGAAGTCGCCGGTGCGGCGTTTTCGCATGTAGTAGTAGTCAAGATCGTTCTTCTTGCCGGTGCCTTCGCAAACGCTGGTGATGTCGTTGTTCTGGTCGATGTAGCCGGTGACTGCGATCCATGCTTTGCGTGCCGCAGGGCCATACGTCGCGGCATCGAGCCATCCATTTTTTACGCCGGTGATCATGGCGAAACTGAACATGGCAGAGCTGGAACTCTCAGGCCATGCGTCATCGCGGTCGATAAGCTCACGCCACATGCCGTCCTTGCCCTGGTACTTGAGCAGCGCGGACATCATCAGGCGGTAGCCTTTCAGAATGCGCGCATGCTGCGGATGATTTTCAGGCAGCGTGCGGAGCATCTCTGCCATGCCGGCTGCAACCCACCCGTCCCCTCGCCCCCAGAAGAAGGGCACATCGGGAGCGTGGAAGAAGAGCCCATTCGGCTGCTGCAGCTTATCAAGGTACGACACCATTTCCCTGGCATCGCGGTCGAGATATTTCTTGTCGCCGGTGGCACGGTAGGCCTCAAGCTGCAGGATGGTCAACATGTACATATCGTCGATCCAATAACGAGTTTCGCCGGAAAGACCATCGGGCTGCGGGTTCTCCCATTGCCGGTCGGCCCAGGCTTTGCCGATCTCGAGTTGCTTCGGGTCCTTGGTCTGGATGGCGATCTCCAGCGAGATGATGCCGAAGATGGAGTCGTCAACATGATGGCGCTTGGGAATGCGATCGGCCTCGGCGCCGCCGGGCATGAGCGGCTCGTATTTCTTGATCAACGCGGCGCGCAGAGCATCGTCGTGCGTGAGCTGGGCGTAAGTGAGTGCGCCGTACCAGGCACATACTTCAGAGTAGTGGATGGTTGCGGTGTATTGATGCGGGCTGGTGACAAAGTGGTCGGCGAGGCGCTTGCCCACATCCTGCGGAGAACGGCCCTCGGGCCAGTTGCTGAAGTAGTCCTGTTGTGCGGGTGCGATGACCGCGGCGAGTAAAAGGATCAGGCTGAGAGCGGCAATTTTTGGAGTGATTTTCATGCGGGTCTCCTTTGTTGCTGAGGTCGTGATGGAGTGATCGAAATGGCGGTTACAAACTCGATCAAGGCTCGATTAAGGCGCAGCCAGCGTGAGAATACCGAAGCACTCAGGTGTGTGAAAGCTGGGACGATGGACCGCCTGCCAGGTGATGTATTTGCGATCAGGATTAGAACCCTGACAGCGAAAGAAGTTGACACGATATTGATTTCCCGCTGCCGGCTGCCGGCTGCTGATAGATGACCACGGAATGCTCATGAATCCGTACCAGGTGTTGCGGAGTGCGTCGATTCTTGCGGCTACCTGAATACCTGATTGCCAGGTCCAGCCGGTTTCGTGTGGGGGGGTGTCGAGATTCACATCCAGGTCGACCCACTCGCCCTGCGGAGAGATTTCAAATTCCTTGTAGCGGCGGATGTTGGTGAAGTCGTCGCCGATAAAGATTTCGGCCACGTCCCAGTTCCACAGCTCGTAGGTTTCGGCGGTGAGGTTGGGATTCGGTTTGAGATGAAGTTGTTGATAGGGGCAGATAAAGAGGGCGTAGAAGTTTCTCGTCGTCCATTGGAGAAGAATATCGGTACGGTGATTGGGGACGGGGTGGCCGTAGAAGTCGCTTTCAGCGATGATGCGCGATGCGTCGGACCAGAACGCAGAGTCGGGGTCAGTATCGGGACCGCAGTCGTGTGAGGTGAAAGAGATGACGGCCTGAGTAGAAGGCGCGGCGGATTCCTTTGCGATTCCGGCGGTGGGATGCGTGGTCATACCTCTGCAAGTATCCACCAAAATAGTAACGGGCGGCACGTGGGTACCGCCCGCTGTTTTATAACGATTCGGGTTTAGTTCAGACGATTATCGGCTCTATGGCCTGCACGTTGACCGGGGTCAGCCATCCGAAGCGGTCGGGTTTGAGGCCGTTGGCGATGGCGAAGAACTCCTCAGCCAGCTTGCGGGTGATCTCGCCCGGCTTCCCGTCGCTGACCAGGATGCGGTCGATGGAGCGGATCGGCTGCACCTCGGCTGCTGTGCCCGTGAAGAAGACTTCGTCGGCGATGTAGAGCATCTCGCGCGGGATCGGCTGCTCGGTTACGGTGAAGCCCAGGTGCCGGGCAATCGTGAGTACGGAGTCGCGGGTAATGCCGCTCAGCGCCGAGTTGGCCAGGGGCGGCGTGAAGATCACGCCGTTGCGAACAACAAAGACGTTCTCGCCCGAGCCCTCGCTGACCAAGCCGGTCACGTCGAGCGCGATGCCCTCCTGGTAGCCGTTTACTTCGGCTTCCATGCGGATGAGCTGCGAGTTCATGTAGTTGGCGCCGGCTTTTGCCAGTGCGGGCATGGTGTTCGGCGCCAGCCGGTTCCAGCTGGAAATGCAGACGTCCGCACCGCCCGTGCCGGCGATGTACTTGCCCCACGGGAAGTTGGCCATGTAGACCTCAACCGGCGAACCCTTGGGGCTGACGCCGATTTCGCCGTAGCCGCGCAGCGCGATGGGCCGGATATAGCATGGGGTAACACCATTGGCTTCAATAAGCTCGACCACGCCGGCGCAGAGCTCTTCAATCGTGAAGGGCAGTTCCATGCGGTAGATGCGGGCCGAGTCGAGCAGGCGCTGCATGTGCTCCGGCAGTCTGAAGACGGCCGAGCCCTGCGGCTGGCCGTAGCAGCGGATGCCTTCAAACACGCTACTGCCGTAGTGGACCACGTGGCTCATCACGTGGATGGTGGCCTGTTCCCAGGGAATCAGCTGGCCGTTATGCCAGATTTTTGAAGTGGTCTGAATGGGCATGGCGGGGGTGCGACGCTCCTTGAATTGCGAATCGAAAACAGAATTCGCGCCTATCCATAAGCGTAACGCGAATCTGCGGGGCGTGTCACGAAACTAGCAAGTCAGCGCGTCCAGCCTGTCAAATAGCTTCCGCGAAACAGGCTCGTGCAACAGGGCTTTATTTGAGGTAGCCGCCGCCTTCAGGCGGGAGTATGCGTGCCTTGTGTGAAGCGATGCAGGAATTCTTTGAGCTCCTGCGGAGTCACGTCGACGAGTGGATCGTCAGCGGGTGCGTCGCGGCGTGGTTTCTGAAAGACGAAGCGCAGACCGACGCCGTCATCGCCCCAACGGACGGCCATGGCATTGATGGTTATGGATCGCCTGGGAGAAGGCATGCGCCAGTCAGAAAGGGTCACGCGAATGATTGTTCCTAGATACCAGCGCTCACTGGTAACGACGAACATGCCGTTCATGCTGATATTTCGCACGGAAGTGGGCGCGGGTGTGCCGCCGTTGAAGTAATAGGCAGCGATCCAGGGCAGAAATTCGCGCGGAGATTTTCTCTTATCGCGGCGATGGGGGGCCAAAAGGCAGAACAGCCAGTTCTTATAGGCGCTGCCGACTTCAGCGGCGGGCTTTGAGGGTTCCGCTGCCGGGGCCGGGGTTTGCTCAGGAGGTGCAGGAGGAGCAGCGACGAGCGCCTGAACGGCGGGCCTCGGCCGTTGGTGGAGTTCTTCCCAATTGGTTAATTGTACCGTCGCTTTGCCAGAGCGCGGGAAATCGTGGGAGACGCTGTGCGGGTTGGATGAAAGGTCTTCGTTCTCCTGATCACCTTCGCCCATGCGGTGCAAATTGAGGAAGCGGCGCTCTAGTTTCTGCGGTGTACAGAGGACCAACTGATCTCCGGCGAGGGTTCCGCTGGATGAAATGCTCCTAGCCGGCAGAGCGAGGACGGTTCCAGCCGTCCAATCGCAGGAGATGGGCTGAGCGACGGGGAACGATTCGACCGCCGCAAAGACACAGTTCTTCCGGTCGAGAAAGACGAGATCGATGGGCGAATCCACGTAGTTCGGAGAGATTCCGTGGAACGGGGCCAACCAGAAGGCCTTTGCAGTTCCAGGCTTGAGGATGGCGAGGTGTTCGCGGAGATTTTCAGGCAAGATATCGGCGAGCTCTACGTTGGCGCACAGGAACTGTTCGCGAGTCTGGTTATAGGCGCAGTAAACGTGAGACTCGAGTGCAAGAGGCTTGTCTGGCCAGTCGATAATTCGGTTGTGCAAGGCATGGTTTCCGGCAGCTGATTTGGGAAAACGGTCAAAAGACGACACAATGGCCTCACAATATGCGGATGTGGTTTCGACCCGAACTTCGATCGAATCCGGTTGGAACGGGGCGACGTCAACTTGCGCATCAGCTATTTCGGAAGCGCCCCACGTTGTCTCAATAATAATGGTTCTTTCGACGAAAGGCGCCAATCCACCGTTAGGGGTAAAGGGATGATGCGCCGGTAACTTGCAGGGAATTACCATTAGCCGGATAAGTTACCTGGTACCTTGCGCCTGTGAAGGTGGCTGGGCGGATTAAAGGCCCTGCTGTGGGGGGAATCATTGGGCGACGGGTGCGAACGGCATGGATTGAGCGGAAACGCTGATCCGTGGGCGCGGCTGCTGCGGGGAGGCAGAAGCGAAGAGTTGGAATGCCTGGCGGCGGGTGAAGCTTCGCGTCCGAAAGTCGCCCATAGAGATTGTCCATGGTCTTTCTGAGATGCACAGGCCGGTTCGTGCGGTTTGCGGGCGGAGAACGGCGGCTTGAACAAATCGCTGGAATTGTAACTCGCTGATGGCCTGGGGCGATTATGCAGATTGATGTGTTCTGGGGGGTAATCTTTTGTTCGAGACCAGAACACTAGCCGCCCTATAATGGTTCGAAATCGAATACGACTGTAGGAAATCACGTGACAGAGAAAACGAACCGAATGCGCCGGAGTGTTGCCTCGAGTGAAACGGCGCGCGAAATCAATCGCGACATCGTACTGCACGCCATTCATCGCAATCAGCCTGTGAGCCGGGCGGACTTGGCGCGGTTGACAGGGCTGCAGCCGAGCACGGTGTCGGTGATCATCAGCCTGCTGATTGATGAGGGCTGGGTGCTGCCGGGAACGCTGGGGCGTTTGCCGCGCGGGCGGCGGCCTACATTTGTCACGCTGAACGACAAGCACGTAACGCTGGCAATCGATTTGCGGCCCGGCAACGCCAGCCTGGCGGTGATCGACATCAATGGCCGGTTTTTGAGCCGCGAAACGATTCCGCTGGTGGTGCAGAAGAGCTCGAAGGCGGAACTGAAGCTGGCGATTGCGAAGATTGCGAAGTCGGCGCGTACGCTGCAGGAGACGTTCAGCGATCGGCAGTTTGCCGGCGTGGGCGTGAGCGTTTCAGGCCGCGTGGACCAGAAGACGCACCAGGTGCTGTTTTCGCCGAATGTGCCGTGGACACAGGTGGATCTTTACAGCGAATTGCAGCGGGTGCTGGAAGCGCCGGTTGAATTGGAAAACGCGGTGAATGCGTGCCTGGTTGCGGAGCGCTGGTTTGGAAATTACGGAGAAGCTTCGAACATTATTGTGGTGGGTGTGTCAGACGGCATCGGGACGGGATTGATGGTGGATGGACGGCTGGCTCGCGGCAAAGACGACATGGCGGGCGAGTTTGGCCACATGCCGATTGAAAGCAGTGGGCCTGTGTGCGGCTGCGGCAACGTGGGATGCTGGGAGACGTTTGCTTCGAATCGCGCGGGGCTGCGCTACTATCACGAGTTTGTGCCGGACAGCACAGTAAGCACTTTCAAGGAATTGCTGGATCTGGCTTTGGATGGAGACATTCAGGCGCTTCGTTCGATTGACAAGATGATGATGTACTTGTCGCGGGGATTGACCATCCTGGTGGCGGGACTGTCGCCGGAAGTAGTGATCATTGTGGGCGATTGCACGGTGCTGTGGCCGCGCATTTCGCCGATCCTGGAGAGCCAGCTGATTGCGAAGTCGTTCAGGCCTCAGCCGCCGAAGATTGTGCCTGCGATGGACGGTGATGCGGCTCGGCTGCGCGGCGCGGCGGCGCTGGTGCTGCGCAAGGTACTGTTCAAGCGCGAGGAGTTTGACGGGATGGAGCCGGAGCGGCGGCAGGCCGTGACGGTGGCATAGTCTCCTCTGACTGATCGTTGAGCGGAACGAAGGTGGGCGCCGGAACTGATAGCCGGCGCCCTGAAGTTTTTGTTTGTAGAGAACACTAGTGAGGAGCACCCATGAGAGTGGGAATCATCGGTACGGGCGCGATTGCATGGAAGCACGCGCAGGCTTACAAGAACATTGGTTACGCAATAACCGCTTGCACGAACGGAACTGCGGCAAAGGGAGAAAAGTTTGCAGACGCGACTGCCTGCGACTTTGTGGCGTCACCGGAGGAGCTTTGCGCGCGGTCCGATGTCGACTTTGTGGATGTGTGCACGTTTCCTGCTTACCGACTGGAAGCGGTGGAGTTGTGCGCGCGGCACGGAAAGCATGTGCTGGTACAGAAGCCGATGGCGGTGGACCTGGAGACGGCGGCCAAGATGATTGAAACGGCGCGGGCCGGGGGGATCCAGCTGGGTGTGGTGAGCCAGCATCGCTGGGACGACTCTGTTTTGTTTCTGAAGAGAGCGCTGGCGGCGGGACGGCTGGGACGGATTCTGCAGGCGGATGCTTATGTGAAGTGGTATCGCACGGACGAGTACTATGCGCGGCCAATCAAGGGGAGTTGGGCAGGGGAAGGCGGCGGAGCGCTGATCAGCCAGGCGATTCACCAACTGGATGTGTTGCTGCACCTGATGGGTGCGGTGGACGAGGTGTTCGGATACTGGCTGCTGGGTGCGGCGCACAAGATCGAGTCAGAAGATTGCGTGTGCGCAGTGATGCGCTACGCGTCGGGCGCTACGGGGGTGATTCAAGCAGCGACGGCGCTCTGGCCGGGTTATGCCGAGCGAGTGGAGATTCACGGCACCAAGGGAAGCGCGATTGTGACCGGCGATCAGCTGACCACTTGGGACGTACAGGACGATGCCGGAGATGCGGCTCCGCTGGCGCAGTTGGCAAAATCAGGGGCGTCAGACCCGATGGCGATATCGACGGTACCGTTTGAGCGGCAACTGGCGGAGTTCGGTGAGGCGTGCAAAGCGGGGCGCGCACCGGCCTGCTCCGGCGTGGACGGGTACAAGGCACTGGAGTTGGTGCGGAGCATTTATACCTCTTGCTTCGAAGGGCGGAAAGTGCAGATTGCTCCTTCGGCTTGGGACTAGGCGGCCGGATACAGGTGCAGCGACGCCTTCGGCTATTTCATACGCGTAGCGAAAGATAGGGGTACAAGTCAGGTGGCGGCATGCGGCAAATGAGCCAAAGGTCCGGCCAATCGAGTAATATTTTTGGCATTAAACAAATTAAGTTCTGAACGCGAACAAAAGACGGATGCTGGCGTTGGAAACAGACTTTTAACGGTTGTTTTGGAGACAAACATGAGCAACAAGCGGAAAGCCGGAGTTTCGCGGCGGAGTTTTCTGAAGACGGGGCTGGGCGCGGCAGTGGCGGTTGGGTTTCCGACGATCGTACCGGCTACGGTGTTCGGGCAATTTGCGCCGAGCAAGCGGATCAACATCGGGGCCATCGGGGTGGGACGCATCTCGCGCGTGCACGATATGCCGGCGATCCTGCAGTACGACCAGGCGCGCATTGTGGCGGTATGCGATCTGGATGCGCATCGCGTTGAGGACGGAAAGAAGTTTGTAAACGACCGCTACGCGACGAAGACCGGCAAGCCGTATGACGGCACGCTGGGCTATGCGAATTACCACGAATTGCTGGCGAACAAAGATATTGACGCGGTGGTGGTGAGCACGCCGGATCACTGGCATGCGCTGATCGGCGTGGATGCGGTGCGAGCGGGCAAGGATGTTTACCTGCAAAAGCCGGCATCGCTGACTATTGCGGAAGGACGGGCGCTAAGCAATGCTGTGCAGGCGTCGGGGCGGATTCTGCAGATTGGCAGCCAGCAGCGGTCGACCGTGCAATTCCGTTATGCGGCGGAGCTGGTGCGGAACGGGCGCATCGGAAAACTGCAGCGCGTTGAGGTTGGACTGCCGGGCGATCCGGCGGGCGGCGACAAAACGCCGATGGCGGTTCCTGACGGGTTCAATTACGAGATGTGGCTGGGCGAGACGCCGTACGTGTATTACACGGTGGAACGCGTGCATCCGCCGAAAGGCTATGACCGGCCAGGATGGTTGCGCTGCCGCCAGTTTGGCGCGGGCATGATCACGGGATGGGGCGCGCACCACATTGACAGCGCGCACTGGGCCATGGATACCGAGTACACCGGACCGGTCGAGATCTGGGGTAAAGCGGAGTTTCCCGATCACGGGCTGTGGGATGTACACGGGCCGTTCAAGACGGAGGCGATTTACGCCAACGGCGTGCAGATGAGCGTGAGCGGCGACTACACGAACGGCATCAAGTTCTACGGAGACAAGGGATGGATCTTTGTATCGCGCGGCAACGAACAGGTAACCAAGAGCGATCCAACGGCGAAGCTGAATGATGCGACGGCGCTGGCGTCGAGCGATCCTAAGGTCATCAAGTCAGTGATCGGGCCGGATGAGATTCACCTGTACGAGAGTAAGGAGCAGCACGGCAACTGGCTGGACTGCATTATCAGCCGCAAGGAGCCGATATCGCCGGTGGAGATGGGACATCGAGCTTGTTCGACGTGCCTGATTCACGATATGGCGATGGTACTGAAGCGCAAGTTGTATTGGGATCCGGTGATGGAGCGGTTCAAGAACGACGATGAAGCGAACAGCATGCTGCACCGTCCGCAGCGTGCACCTTACATGTTGACGTAAGAGGCTGCGGAATGACTTGAACGTGAAGACCGAGGACGCATTCCCTCAGGGGCTTCTAAAGCCCCATTAAATACGCGAGCTTTAGGTACGGGCTGAAGCCCGTACCCTTCAATAACAGCGGCCTTAGTGGAATTGTTCTGCAGGCGGCCAACCGAGAGGAGAGATGATGAACAGGCGCGATGCTTTGGTGGGACTGCTGGCGATGCCGGCTGCGATGAATGCCCTTGCGGCGGCTCCCGCGGGCGACGAGAAGGTAATGGGACCTACGGTTTTTCATTGGGAAGAGATGAAGGTGGAAAAGACGAAGGTTGGCGAAGTGCGGCACTTGTGCAAGTCGCCCACGGCGACGTTGGATGAGTTGGAGATGCACATTTCCACGCTGAACCCCGGGCTGGAGTCGCATCCGCCGCATCGCCACGTGAATGAGGAGCTTATTATTCTTCGTGACGGCGAGTGCGAAACCCTTTCAGACGGCAAGTGGGTGAAGGTGACGCCGGGCTCGGTGGTGTTTAATGCATCGAACAGTTTGCACGGGTTCAGAAACGTGGGTACAACACCCGCGACGTACCACGTGGTGAACTGGAGTCCGAATAAGAAAGGCTAGGTACTAGCTGCCAGCTTTCAGCTCTGAGCCTTGAGCTTGGTCGTGGTGGGTTTAAGGGCTTGCTCTCCCACCCTTCTCGCGATGAGGCTGCGAGAAGGATGGGGCACCCTGGCATTCTCGTTGAAGTTGACACGTGGTGTTGCGATGGATTTTTGTTTTAATCCGTCCGCGGCGCATCGGTTGAACTCAGCGATAAGGCGGCGTGACAAAAGCTAGGCGCTATGTTGTGGGATTTCCATTTTTTGACCGCGCGCCGCGCCAATAGAGCGCGAGGCCGATCATGACGGAGACTGCTACGCTCGAAAACACGCTTACCTGGAAGCGTAGTTTGTCGAGCGCGTCGCCGGGCGGGACAAGCGAAACGAAGATCCCCAGCAGGACTATAGAGAAACCGAGACCACCGCAAATCCACACGCCGGGCAATCCGCCGGGAACAAGCACTGCATGCGGGTTTTCAGTTCGATCTTTGCGGCGGGCGAGCTTGATTACGGCGGCGAACATGTAGAGGAACGGAATGAAGTAGAGGATGATGCCGGCGGAGATAAGGAACTGATAGGCCGCGATGACGGTTGGGTTGTCGATCTGGCTGAGGATGAGGATGGCAGCCGAAAGGCCGGCCTGCACGAGGATCGAGATGTAAGGCGTTTTCCAGCGCGGGTGAATTTTCCCGAAAGCTTTTGGCAGGTAGCGGTCGATGCCTACCTGGAATGGCACGCGCGCGATTCCGGCAACCGTGCTGCCGACACCGCCTGCGTTGCCTGCAGTGACGAGAACGGCGGCGAGAACTCCGAGGAAGCCGAGACGCAACGCGACTGAACCGACAGTGATGGCGTTGAAGACACCGCTCTGCGGATCGAGATCGCTGGCAGGCACGAGCGAGAGAACCGCGAAGGTTCCAACGATGTACATGAGCGCGATGAGGGCGCCGGCTCCGAAGACTGCGCGGGGAAGAGTGCGACGCGGATCGTGAACTTCTTCGCTCATGGCAGAGACGAGCTCAAGTCCAGTGAAGGCGAAGGCGATTTGCGACCAGAAATTGACCGTGTCCCAGTTCCACGTGGGCAGCATGTTGGCAAGCGTGAAGTGAGTGGCGGAACCGTGATGCCAGCAGACGATGGCTGCGATGCAAACCAGCATGAGGAGAGGGGCGTAGGTGCCAATGCCGCCGGCGTTTTGCAGCCATTTGCCGATGTTGAGGCCAATGATGTTGAGCACGACGGCGACGAACAAGAGTGCGAGCGAAACGGTGAGCAGGTAAGTGCGATCGCCGGCGAGCGCGGCGCCGCGGCCACCGACGACGTATGCGGACATGGATGCGCTGGCGAGAAGCAGGCCCGGGAAGTAGAAGACGGTGTAGATCCAGTAGGTCCATCCGGCGATGAAGCCGTGAAAGGGGCCGAAGGCGTCGCGAGCCCAGACGTAGAGGCCGCCTTCCTCAGGAAAGCGCGACGAAAGCTCGTTGATGACGAGGGCGCCGGGGACGAAGAAAAAGACGGCAGCAAGAATCCACAGACTGATGGACGAGGGGCCGTTGTGGCCGGCAGCGGCGATCCAGCGGGGGCCGAGCACGGTGGCGATGTTGAAGAGCAGCACATCCCAGAAGCCCATCGTCTTTCGCAACTGCGCTTTGGGATCGGACGGCGGCGCAGGAAGGGTCATAGGCTTGCGATGCGCCTGGATCTTTCTGATTGCTGCATTGGGAAATGATATAGGACTGCGGGGGGCTGTTCACACGTGGATGTGGGGCAGTCTTCTATCATTTGTCTTGGCTCGTCGTGATTCGTGCTTTCCCACCTTAGGCGCAGAGAACGCGCCGAAGGTGGGGCACCCGAAAGTGGCACCCGCGCGATCCGTCCGGACAGATTCCAAATTGATTGAGAGGGATTTGATTATGCCGACATCAGCAAAGAAGGCTCCGAAGAAGTACGTCCCCAAACCCTTGACTGCAATGAAAGCGTGGAAGGCTCTCAAGACGCACTCGAAAGAGATTGCAAGCGTGCACATGCGCGATCTGTTTGCGTGCCGATGCGACGCGCGGCGAGAAACTTGCGATTGAAGCGCTGGGTCTGTTCTTTGACTACTCGAAGAACCGCGTGACGAACGACACGATGAAGCTGCTGGTGGAGCTGGCGCAAGAGTCAGGCTTGCAGGCGCGGATTGATGCGATGTTCAGCGGCGAGAAGATCAACATCACCGAAGGCCGCGCGGTGTTGCATGTGGCGCTACGGGCGCCGAAGAGCACGAGCATCGTTGTTGACGGGCAGGACGTGGTGCCCGAGGTTCACGCAGTGCTGGACAGGATGGCTGCGTTTGCCGAGCGCGTGCGCAGCGGCGAATGGAAGGGACATACAGGCAAGCGCATTCGCAACGTGGTGAACATCGGCATTGGCGGATCGGACCTGGGGCCGGTGATGGCGTATGAGGCGCTACGCGCGTATAGCGATCGCAATATGACTTTCCGCTTTGTATCGAACGTGGACGGAACGGATTTTGCGGAAGCAGTAATTGATCTTGATCCTGCGGAGACGCTGTTTATTGTTTCGTCGAAGACATTTACAACACTGGAGACGATTACGAACGCGCAGTCGGCGCGCGCGTGGCTGGTGAAGGGGCTTGGCGGTGACGAGTCCGGGGTGGCGAAGCATTTTGTGGCGGTGTCGACGAACGCGGCTCAGGTGGAAAAGTTCGGCATCGATACGGCGAACATGTTCGGCTTCTGGGACTGGGTCGGCGGGCGTTATTCGATGGACTCGGCGATCGGGCTGGCGACGATGCTGGCGATTGGGCCGGAGAATTTTCGCGCGATGCTGGACGGATTCCACCAGACGGACGAACACTTCAGGACAACGCCGTTCGAGCGCAATTTGCCGGTGCTGATGGGATTGCTGGGGATTTGGTACACAGACTTTTTTGATGCGCAGACAGTTGCAGTGCTGCCTTACGAGCAGTATCTGAAGCGCTTTCCCGCGTACTTGCAGCAGTTGACGATGGAGAGCAACGGCAAGCATGTAACTGTCTTGGGGAAGGAAGTGAATTACAACACGAGCGCGATTTATTGGGGCGAGCCGGGTACGAACGGGCAGCACTCGTTTTACCAATTGATTCACCAGGGGACGAGGCTGATTCCTTGCGATTTTATTGCGTTTGGAAAATCGCTGAACTCGCTGGGACGGCACCACGATATGCTGCTGGCGAATGTGTTTGCGCAGAGCGAGGCGCTGGCGTTTGGAAAGACGCTGGAGCAGGTGAAGACGGAAGGCACGCCGGACTGGCTCGCTCCTCATCGCGTGTTTGAAGGCAACCGGCCGTCGAATACGATCCTTGCGGAGAAGCTTACGCCGGAAGTGCTGGGCAAACTGGTGGCGCTTTATGAGCATTGCGTGTTCACGCAGGGCGTTTTGTGGCGGATCAATTCGTTTGATCAGTGGGGCGTGGAGTTGGGCAAGGTGCTGGCGCAGCGGATTATTCCTGAGCTGGAGAGCGAGGGCGAGCCGGCGTTTGCCCATGACAGCTCTACGAATAATTTGATTCGGAAGTATCGGGGGATGAAGTAGTCGAACTATTAGCCTTTGGCCGTTGGCTCCATCTCGATGACTCTAGGTTTTGGCTCTAAGCCATTCAATGCTGGTGCTGAAGGCACCAGCATTGAAGGCACGTATTGCTAGAGGCCGAATGGCCAGACCCTCTGAGCTGATTTTGAGTAAATCTCTTCCCGGTCTTCGCGGGAGAGAAAGTCGAAGTGATCGCGGTAGAGCTCGACCACCCTGGGATATGAAAGTTGCTGCAATGAGACGGGCCAGTTGGTTGACCACATCAGGCGCCGCGCGCCAAACGCGTCGCAAAGACGCTTAATCTGCTCATGCGCATCAAGGTAAGGATAGGGCTGCTTTGAGAGTCTCCAGATGTCGGAAATCTTGACGAAGACCTTCGGATAGCGCGCCAGGTCAAGCAGCAATTTCAGCCGGTCGGGCCGGTCGAGTGGGCAGTCGGCCATATGATCGATGACGACCGTCAGCTCAGGATTTGCTTCGATCAGAGATACCAGATCAGGCATACGCGTAATCGCCGCCAGCACGGTCATTGGCACTTTCAGTTCATTGCAGCGACGCCACAGAGGCGGCATCAGCGGTCCACGGATCCAGTCGCCTTCGGCGGTTTCTGCAGGGCTGATGCGAACTCCGCGAAAGCCTTGATGCGTAAGCAGACTCAAATGGTCGGGAGCGGCTGGATCTTCAGGATTGACGCGGCAAACGCCATGAAACAACCTCTGGTACCGCTTGAGCACATCAGCCAGATAGCTGTTGTCCCACTTGTAGTGAATGACCTGAATGATCACCGTTCGTGCTACATGGTTTGCCTGCATCAAGCGGATCAGAGTCTCAACGGAAGCGTCTTCTGCGGGCGGGTGCGTGCCCTCTGCATAGGGGAATTGCGGGTCGCGCTTGAAGACATGCACGTGCGAGTCGATCATCAGTGGCTGTTTTCCCGCAGCCATGGGCGCTGACTCGCTGAGCGCCCGAAGGGGAAGTGCGAGCAGGCTGCTGGCTGACTGTGCGAGGAAGAGGCGGCGGCTATTCACGAGAATATTGGAGCACAAGAGGCGGGGGCAGTGGGCAGCTTCGCGCCGCCCCTCTAGGGCTCATGGGATTTTGTTGGATCGGAGCCCCAGGGTTTCGCTGCGCTTCACCTTGGGCTATTCTCGCTTATCCCTCCAGGATGACTTGCTTCGCTTTCCTGGGGGCTGCGCTTGGGCGATCCTGGCTCATCCCTCCGGGATGAAGTGCCTTGCATTCCTTGGGACTGTACCTGGGCGATCGTCGTTGATGCTTCCAGGATGAAGCTGGAACTTTCCGGAGCTGAACCATCGCACAAAAAAGAAGAGGCGCGGGATCTGCTGATCCTGCGCCTCTGATATTTTGAGCCGCTAAGTTAGAGCCGGCAGATTAGTAATTCGCGCTCATAGATCATCTCTTTGGGGAGGTGATCGTGCAACGCGATGAAGAATTCTTCGTGGCCGATGACTTCTTTACGCCAGTTGTCGCGGTTCACTTCCTGGAGCTCATCGAATGCGGTGCGCGAGAACTTGAGTCCGTCCCAGTGGATGTCATCGTAGTACGGGGTCCATCCGATCGGCGTTTCTTTACCTTGCGCGCGGCCGTGGACGCGGTCGACGATCCACTTGAGGACGCGCATGTTCTCGCCGTAGCCGGGCCAGACGAACTGGCCTTCCGGCGACTTGCGGAACCAGTTGACGTGGAAAACACGCGGCGTTGCTGAGAGCGAACGCTGCATTTTGATCCAGTGCCGGAAATAGTCGCCCATGTGATAACCGCAGAAGGGCAGCATGGCCATGGGATCGCGACGGACGACGCCGGTGGCGCCGGCTGAAGCTGCGGTGGTTTCAGAGCCCATGGTGGCGCCCAAATACACGCCGCCGGACCAGTTGAAGGCCTGGAAGATGAGCGGGAGAGTGGTGGGGCGGCGGCCCCCGAAAACGAATGCGGCGATGGGTACGCCCTCTGGGGATTCCCAGTCAGGATCGATGCTGGGGCATTGGCTGGCGGGCGCCGTAAAGCGACCGTTCGGATGTGATGCGAGCCTGCCGGTGGTTTTGGCAATCTCCGGTGTCCATTGTTCGCCGCGCCAGTCGAGACACTTGGCGGGCGGTTTGTCGGTCATTCCCTCCCACCAGACGCCGCCTTCGGGGGTGAGAGCCACGTTGGTGAAGATGGTGTTCTTGGCGAGGGTGGCCATGGCGCTGGGATTTGTCTTGGCCGAGGTGCCGGGCGCGACGCCGAAGAAACCGGCCTCAGGATTGATGGCGCGCAGTTGGCCGTTTTCGTCAGGCTTGATCCATGCAATGTCGTCGCCAACGGTGTGAACCTTCCAGCCTTTGAAACCGGCGGGCGGGATGAGCATAGCGAGATTGGTTTTGCCGCACGCAGACGGGAATGCAGCAGCGATGTAGGTCTTTTCGCCGGTGGGTGACTCGACGCCCACGATGAGCATGTGCTCGGCCATCCAACCTTCGTCGCGCGCAATGTTGGAGGCGATGCGCAGCGCAAAGCATTTTTTGCCGAGCAGCGCATTACCGCCGTATCCGGAACCGTAGCTCCAGATCTCGCGAGTCTCAGGGAAATGGACGATGTATTTTTCCTTGTTGCAAGGCCAGGCAACGTCTTTCTGGCCGTGTTTCAAAGGCGCGCCGATGGAGTGCACGCAGGGAACAACGCGTTTCTCTCCCTTGTCGATTTCCTTGAAGACCGCAGTGCCGATGCGCGCCATGATGCGCATGTTGACGACCACGTAAGCCGAATCGGTAAGCTCGACACCGATCTGTGACATGGGGCTGCCAATGGGGCCCATCGAAAAAGGAAGGACGTACATAGTGCGGCCGCGCATGCAGCCGTGGAAGAGCGTCTTGAGCTTCTTCCGCATCACGAACGGTTCTTCCCAGTTGTTAGTGGGGCCGGCGTTGTCTTTTGAAAGTGAGCAAATGAACGTGCGATCTTCAACGCGGGCTACGTCGCTGGGATCAGTGCGGGCGTAGTAGCAGCCGGGCCAAAGCCTGCGATTGAGACGGGTGAATGTTCCGGCATCCACAAGCTCCTGGCAGAGCTTCTCGTACTCGGCTTTTGACCCATCAACCCAATGGATTTTTTCAGGCTGAGTGAGGTCCGCCATCTTCTCCACCCAACGGATTAAATGCTTGTTGGTGGTCGGATAGTGGGAGGAAGAGTGAATCAAAAAATGCCTCCTGTGAATTGCAGTCAATATATGACTAAGGTAGCATTCCGAGGTCTGCCGGACCTATACGTGGAACGGCCATAAAGGCCGAAAAAACGAGGCTTTTGCGGGCAATCGGGCTTAATACAAGGTTAGATGCAGCATAAGGGCGAGATGAGGTGATCGGGTTGTGTTCTCAGCGGGTTGAGGTAACCGGTGCGGGGCTCAGAGGGGCATCGGAACCGATATGGATACCGATGCCCGGAGGGGTTATTTGCCGCGGGTCAGGGCGCGCTTAAGAACGGCTTCGAGCCCGGATTTGACCTGGGCGTATTCGGCCTCAGACAGCGTTCCGGAGAGGCGTTCGCTTTCGATGGCGAAGAGCTCGTCTTTGAGGTTATTGAGCAGCACGGAATGGCTGACTGAGGTGGCCGACGCGGCGGTGGTGGCTGCGGCCGGGCGAAATGGACCCGGCGTCTGCGGGACATCGGGCAGATCGGCATGGGCCGGAGCGGCGCCTGTGGCTGCGCCGCTTTTACGCAGAAGGAATGCTGCTGCGGCAATCAACAGGATGGTGAGGGCGGAGAGGATCCACCATTTGTATTTTGTGAGCGGATCAGGTGTGCCTACGGGCGCACCAATTCCGCCGCCAGGGCGGTTGCCGGCTTCAGCTGCGTCACCCATGGCGGGCTGGCCTGCGCCGGCGGATTGGGTGGGCATTTGGCCTTCGCCGGAGATGGTGAACGAGATGGACTGGCCGGGCCGGACGTTTCTGGCGACCCAAGTGTCGACGCGCGGGTCTTCTTGCCTGGTTTCGAACTGCGATCCTGAAGCGGCTTTGAAATCGATACCCTTGGCGAGGTAGACGACGAGATTGTCGGCGGGCATGAGCAACTGGGGCGAGAACGTGAAGTGCCCGTTGTACGAGATGTGATACATAACCTCGAACAGGGTTTCCTTTTCCCCCTTGTCGGGCTGGATGGGCACGTTGAAGGTGTAGTGGCCCTTCTGGTTGAGCGGTACTAAGCGCGTATTTGTAGCCAGACCGCCGGGTCGCGTCGCGGAAGCAGTGTCGAGTTCGGCGCCGGAAGGGAGCACGACCTCGAAGGTGTTGTTGCTGAACTGTGCGCGCGGCGGCAGGCTGGTATTGCGGATCAGGTAGCGCTCGTGGACGCGCAGGATGCCGCTGGCCGCTTCAATGAGCAGCATGTCGGCGTCGATGCTGACGCCCTCGACCTTGGCGGCCACGTCGTAGACGCTGACGTCGCCGGCGGCTCCGCCCTGAGGTGCGGCGATGAAGTAGGTCCCGCCCTGGTGGTTGACGCGAACCAGATACGATCCCATGCCGGAGGAATTGAGAGTGTAGTGACCTTTGGCATCCGTAGTGGCGTGGGCAACGTCGGCCATGCCGGCCTGCACGTCGACAAGGTCGACCGCATCACCTGCGGAGGGTTTGCCGTTGGTCTTGTTGGTGACGGTTCCGGTAATGGAGGCGGCAAAGGCTGTTGTGGCTGCGAGCAGTAGAGCGAGGACAGACAGAGAAGCGTAAGACTTGCGCATCGTCAACGAGCGACTCCTAAGCGTGGGTCGGGGTTTGGGTTGAGCTTTCGGCGCCGAAGGCGACTCCGGCAGCTTTAAGGAAATCGGAGGGCGGAATGCCGCCTGCGAAGATCCATACCAGGTCGTTGGGAAGTTCGCGGACCTGGCCATCGACTTCAATGAGGACGCTACCATCGCGGAACTCGGTCGGAATGGAGTTGAACAGCACATTGATCTTCTTTCCTGCGATATGTTCCTGAATGCGTTTGGCGTTGCGATCCTTGATGCGGCCGAATTCGCTGCGCCGATAAGAAATTGTGACCTTGTTGCCGCGTTGATGGGCCAGGCCGAGAGCAGCTTCGACGGCGCTGTCGCCACCTCCGATGACGAGGATGTTCTTATCAGTGTAATGATCGGCCTCGATCAGGCGATAGAGTACGTGTGGGAGTTCTTCGCCTTTAACGCCGAGCTTGCGCGGAGTGCCGGCGCGGCCAACGGCCAGCACAACGGCGCGGGCTGTGTGCACGTGCTTCGTCGTGCGCACGGTGAACAGGCCATCCCACTGGCGCTTCACTGTCTCAACACCTTCACCTGTGTGGATGTTGAGGTCGGTGCGTTCCATGATCTTTTTCCAGAAGGCGAGCAGATCTTCTTTGGATAGCGTGGTCTTGTTAAACTTGCCGTGCAGTGGGAACTCGACGGGGCTGGTCATAACGAGCTTTTGCCGCGGGTACTTGGTGACGGTGCCGCCCACGGTTTCGCGCTCGATGGTGAGCGCGCGAAGGCCGTGTTCGGCGGCGCGAAGCGAAGCGCTGATTCCGGCGGGGCCGGCGCCGATGATGATGACGTCGTAGACATCGGCGGCGTTGACCTGATTGCGCAGAACGCTCATGCGCTGTGCGATGACGTCCACGCAATCTCGGCCTTGATTGACGGCGTTCTTGATGAGCGCGAGGCCGCCGAGCTCACCGACGATGAAGAGGTTCGGGACGCTGGTTTCGTATTCTTCGCTGATGATGGGCGAGTCTGCGCTGGAGCTGGGCTTGGCCAGCACCATGGTGATAGCGCCCACGGGGCACTCTTCAGCGCAGCGGCTGTGGCCGATGCATTTGTGGCCGTTGATGATGGTGGCTTTGCTGTTGACGAGGCCGAGCACGTCGCCCTCAGGGCAGGCGGCGACGCACGCGCCACAGCCGATGCAGTTGTCAGTGTGAATGAGCGGGTGCTGCGCTCGGGGACCGTCGAAAAGCTGGCCTCTCTCAGTGGCCGCATGGGCCAGCGCTTCCTTGCGTTTGTGCGCGCGCCAGTAGCGGATAAAGAAGAAGGCCAGAACAGTGCCGGCAATTAACCAGGTGATGAGTGTGTCCATAACCTACCGAAAACCCAAGCTTACAAAGCCGAGACCCATGACGACGGCGATATGAATGACGGCGAGCACAACGAATGCGTAGCTGAAGGGCCGGTGAATGACATGCCACAGATGAAAGACGCGCTGCGTTTGGCCGAGAAAGACGACGCGCTTTGAGAGCGAGGCCTTTTGCTTAACCAGGCGGACGACTTGCTCAACTTCAGGATTGCCGCTCGACAGCAATCCGCCGATGGTGAGTATTTTCGCACCGAAACCGCACGAAGCGCGACGCAAAGCGGCAAGGCGAAAGGGCAGGCCAAGGTCGAGCGAGATCATTTCGAGGATTGCATGCAGTGGGCTAATGCGCAGGATGCGCTCGGCAGAGGGTACGTGAAGCGCACGGTTGAGCCGCTCGACGGAGTAGATGGATTGGCTGAGCAGCGCGTCAGAGAGAGCCTTTTCGCCGACATGAAGATCGGATAGCGAGAGCTCTGCCGCCGAAAGCGAGCGCGGAATTTGCGCGTAGAGATAGCGGCCGATGACGCCGCTGAGCGCAACGGCGAGCATGATCCAGAAGGCGACGCCGGCGATGCCCCGAAATTTGAACGACGCATGAAACGCGATGATGATGGGCGCGGTGACGCCGGCGATGACGTGGAAGTCCATCCACTGGCGCGCAGTGCCCAGGCGATTGAGCCACGGGATCAACTTGCGAAGCGCGTACAGAAAGATGATGAAGAACAGGACTGTGCCGAGGATGCCGAGCTTGAGTCCGATGGCTCCGCCGGGCTTGAGCATCTCGTATTTATCAGAGTACGGGCGCTCATCGAGTGGAAGCACGTAATAGCCGGCGCCGTAGATGGCGATGGACGCGACGGTTAGAAATGCCGCCATGGCGACGATGGTGACGCGAATGCGATGGCCGGCGCCTTTCTTGCGTTTTACGAGTGTGCGGGGGGCGGTGATTCCGCTCTGCAGGATGCTCATGTTTACTTCTTCTCCGTGGCGCTGGCGAGCGCCGGTGCGGTGGCTGGGGAAGTGCTCGGATCAGGGTTGTTGGCCGCGTGAAGTTTGACGTTGGGATCCTGCTCGGCGTCGGTTGAGAACCCGCGGTAGTTGTCGAAGACGTGCGTGTTGCGCCAGTGCTGGCGCGGGGTTTCAACATCGACGACGGCGAGCGCGGGCAGATCGAGCACGCCGACGCTCTTGTCGGGAGCGGAGGGCTTGTACTCGACGTGGACATGCAGCGAACGCAGGCCGACGTCGCTCATGTCGTGGAGCAGTGCGGCCTCAACCTTCACCACTTCGCCGGATTGCTTGTCGAGCCACGCAGTGCCTTCGAGCTCGAGGGGGTACTCACGGCCACGCAGGGCGAGCGCGGCGGGGCTGCGGCGGCCGCTGATGTGCGTGAAGTGAACCGGAATCGCGGGATGGCCGTCGATTGGTTCTTCCGCGCCTGCTTCGAAATTAAAGCTGTCGCGGTAATAAGGATGAAAGACGAGAAGCACCGTCGCGACACCATTGGTGACGAGCATCGGGAGCTGCGTCTGCTTGCCGCGCGCGCTGGCGGATTCGATGCGCGACTCGTTCAGCTGGAAGTCGTCTCCGCTGCCGCTGATCATGATGAGGTAGTCGTATTTGGCGCGTTCAGTTGCTTCAACGTGGCCGTTGGGAGCGAGCTTTTGCTGCGTGACGGACTCGGTGCAATGGAAGTCGGCGAGCTTGTCAAGATAGGCGGTGATCTGCCGCTGAGCCATGTCGACGGCGTTGTTTGTGGTGAGCGCCTGTGCGGGCGTTAACGACGGCGCGAGAGCGAGAAGCGATGCGAACAAGATTGAAGTGTATCTATCTATAGTTTTCATTTTGCTCTCCTGGCTGCTGCGCGGTTGTTGAAACGGAGCCCGATGGTTGTGGTCCATTGGTTGTAATCGAGTGATCCGCCGCGCTGTGCTGTAAACATGCTCTGGACGAAGAGTTTTGAGCCGAGATTGCTTTCGAAGGTGAAGTTGGCGAAGTTGGAATTGCTTTGCGATGCTCCTGCGGGCAATGAGTTATACGAGTAACGACCCACCTGCAAGTCGAGGCGCATCCTCTCGGTTACGTCGCGTGAGAGTGTCAAGGTATTGTAAGTGCCCGATGCGAATGAGCTGTCGAATTTGGAGTAGCGGGCGTCGGCAGTAAGGCCGGTCTTCCAGATGTTCGACATGCTCGCGCCGAAGAGGCGGTTCAGCGAGTTTTTGGGGTCGGCGGAATCAGTGCTGCTGCCAAGGCTGAAATAGCCGGTGATGTGGCGGGGAAACTGAATGCGTGCGCCGCCGTTGATACCTTGATAGAGATATTTGTCGAGCAGGCCCGTACCGACGAGCGTGGCATCGTAGGTGGGGACGTCGCGCAGGTAGGTGTCGGTGAGGTCGAGTGTGACGCGAGGGTGAACCTGCACGCGCAATGACAGGAGACTCTGGCCGATACCTGTTTTCACGGAAGCCATATTGGGGTTGGCGGTGGGCCTATCGATTTGCATCGACTGATACACGTTGAAATAACGCTTGAAGGAGATGCTGTTCTCAGTGAAGGCAAAGGGGCGGTTGATGACCCACTTCATCATGCTGACGCCGACGCCGGCAGTGGTGGAGTAGCGGAATGTGTCGAAGCTGCCACCGTGCACGTTGAGGAACGTGCCGCCGATTCGGCGCTGGGGATTGTAGTTCCATGCGGTGGGATCGGGCGTGGAGCCGGCGAAGATGCCGGTGACGGTGTGCGCGCCGAACATGCGGCCGACGTATGCGCCGTCAATTGCTTCGAGGCTGCTGGCCCATGGTAGATAGAGGCGGCCGATGCCGGCGGTCCAATGCGAGCCGGGATTCACGTAAGTCAGGTTCATCAGGTAAGTGCGATTGATGAGGTCCTGCAAGGTGGTTTGCGTGGGCGCGGAGCTGGTGCGGAGATTGCCGCGCCAGTAGCCGTTGAGGTTCCAGTAGGTGCCGAAGATGCGTGTGAAGTCGGCGCGGAAGATCATGCCATACTGCCTGGAACTGCTGCTGACCTGGCCTAACTGCTGGATGATGCTGACGTCAAAACCGATTCGGCCGCGGATCTGATTGATTTCAGGCAATGGAGGACGCGGCAATTCTTCGCGCGCTTCTTCGTCGAGCGGGTCACCCGCAGTAAAGCTGATGACCATGGGATATTTGCGCGTGTTGCCGAGTGTGTTCTTCGCTACGATCTTTTCGACTTCGGCGTCGGGGAGCGAGAGCGTGTCGCCCGGGGCAATGTCGCGCGTGGTGCTCTTTACTTCGCAGACGGCGGAGTTGGAGGCTACTGCGACGACTTGGAGTTTGGCAATGACGCCCGGCTCCACTGCGGCGTTTTGCGCGTCGGAGGCCGCATTGGAAGTGTTCTGCTTGAGGACGAGTGCGGCGCCTTCGGCAAGGCCGGCATCGCGGCCGGCGTCGATGTACACATTGGCACCGTTGACGTAGCGCACGTGGAATTCCGAGCGCACGGGTGCGGCGGTGGTGGCGGGCTTTGCATCAGGCAAAGCTGCAGGATTTGGATCGGCGTGCTGTTGCTGCGCAATGGCAGTGGGCGCAAACAGAAGAACAGAGAGTAATGCGATGGAGTGTCTCATCCGCCACCTCCGTTCTTGTGGCATGCATAGCAGTTGACGCTGTTGTAGACGTAGCCTGAAACGCCGGCGTGTCGCGGACTGGTTGCCGATGCTGTGTGGCAGTTTGTGCAGGTGAAGATCGAGTAATCGGACGAGTTAGTGTGGCACGTAGCGCATACGCTGTTGGCGTTTCCGTGATTGAGAGGGAAGAAGGTGTGATAACTCGCCGGCAGCGTGGCGGGAAGCCATGCGGTTGTTGTGTGGCACGTGGTGCAGGTGGTGGGCCAGCCGGCGGTGACGTGGTTGGGATTTGTGGTGCCGGTGAAATCTGCCTTGTGGCAGGAGTAGCAGTCAGTGGGTGTTCCGGCGAAGACGTTGTTGATGTGGCACTGAGTGCATGCGACGGTTACGTGAGCGCCGGTGAGCGGGAAGGGCGTGTTGTTGTGATTGAACGTGGCGCCCGCCCAGGATGTCGTGGTGTGGCACGTTTCGCAGGTTGTGGGGAATCCTGCGGCGGCGTGTGCTGGATTGTTCGTTCCATTCCAGTCTGCCTGATGGCATCCGTAGCAGGTGGTGGGCAGGGTTGTGTAGTTGTTGTTGGTGTGGCACGAGGCGCAAGCGACAGTGGTGTGCGCGCCCGTGAGCGGGAACGAAGTGTTGTTGTGATTGAACGAAGAGGGGCTCCAGCCGCTGGTGGTGTGGCAGATGGAGCAGTCAGTGGGGAAGCCTGATGCAACGTGATTCGGATTCGTAGTTCCGGTGAAGTCTGCCTGGTGGCACGAGTAGCAGGCGGTTGGTGTTGATACGTAGTTGTTGTTGGTGTGGCACTGCGTGCACGTGAGCGTGGCATGCATGCCGGTAAGTGGATAATTCGCGTACACCGCATGATTGAAGTTGACGTTGGTCCAGTTGGTGGTGGTGTGGCAGGTTTCGCATGTTGTGGGAAACGCGGCGGCGGCGTGGTTGGGATTGGCGGTTCCGTTCCAATCTGTTTGGTGGCAGCCGAAACAATTTGTCGGCAACGTCGTGTAGTTGTTGTTGGTATGGCACTGCGCACAAGCCAGGGTGGCGTGGGCGCCGGTGAGCGGAAATACGGAGGCGTGATTGAACGAAGATGGCGTCCATGCCATTGTGGTGTGGCACAGTGTGCAGTCAGTTGGGAATCCTGAAGAGACGTGATTGGGACTAGTGGCGCCGCTGAAGTCTTTCTGGTGGCAGCCGTAACAGCTCGTCGGCAGAGTGGTGTAGTTGTTGTTCACGTGGCACGAAGCGCAGGGGACGGTAATGTGTGCACCGGTAAGAGGAAACGCGGTGTTGTTGTGATTGAACGTGGCCTGCGTCCACGATGTGGTGTTGTGACACGTGGTGCACGTGGTGGGGAAACCGGCGCTTACGTGATTCGGATTGTTGGCTCCGGTGTAGTCGGCTTTGTGGCATCCGTAGCAGTCAGTGGGCAACGTTGTGTAGTTGTTATTGGTGTGGCACGAGGCGCAAGCGACCGTGATGTGCGCGCCGGTGAGCGGGAACGAAGTGTTGTTGTGATTGAACGAAGTGGGGCTCCAGCCGCTGGTGGTGTGGCAGATGGAGCAGTCAGTGGGGAAGCCTGATGCAACGTGATTCGGATTCGTAGTTCCGGTGAAGTCTGCCTGGTGGCACGAGTAGCAGGCGGTTGGTGTTGAGGTGAAGTTGTTGTTGGTGTGGCACTGGTTGCAAGCGACAGTGGCGTGCATGCCGGTTAACGGATAGTTCGCGAAGACCGCGTGATCGAACTTCGCATTCAGCCAATTTGTCGTTGAGTGACAGGTGGAACAATCGTGCGGGAAATTGAGCTGCAGATGCGGCGGGTTCTTGCTGTTGTTGAAGTCGGCGGTGTGGCACGCATAGCAGGTAGCCGGCGTTCCCTTAAAGAGGTTGTTGATGTGGCAGGCCGTGCAAGGCAGCGTGCTGTGCGCCCCGGTGAGTGCGTAGCCGGTGATCCGCAGGTGATCGAACTTGGCATTGAACCATGTGCTCATCGTGTGGCATGACTCGCAGGTGGTGGGGAAGCCGGCCGACACATGATCGAAGACCTGTGTATGAAAGTCTGCCTGATGGCACGAGTAGCAGGCGGTTGACAGGCCGGCGAACTGTCCGGCTGCGGCGTTCTTGTGGCAGTCTTCGCACTGCAGCATGGCGTGCGCGCCGACGAGCGGGAAGCGGTTCTGATGATCGCGAATGTCTTTGAGAGACACCTGCCAACCTTTAACGGAGTGGCAGCTCTCGCAGTTGGCGCCGAACTGGCGGCGATGAATGTCAGCGTGGCAATCGGCGCAGTGTGTGCTTACGTTTTTGAATACCGGGCTGGTGTGGCACCTGGTGCACGCGACTTTCTCGTGCATGCCGCGCAGGGCGTAGCCGGTCTGGTCGTGATTGAACTCGGGGTTGGAGCGGATCGGTTTCCAGCTAGTATACGTGTGGCAGTTCTGGCAGGGTACGGAGATAGGCCCGTGAGGATTGGTGACTTTGGCTTGAGGACCACCTACCTGCGGACGGGCGTTGCTTGCAGGCTGCTGTGAAGCTGCGCCCGCGAGCAGCGGGATCAATCCAGCAAGTACAGGAATCAGCCAGCGCGAACGCTTCATCGTCCTCTCCGCGTTTGCCAAGACCGCGAATCAGAGGGCGCTATGAACGCCGCTGACTGCGTACAGTGTTACAGGTTTATCTCGAGTCAATCACCATTGCGAGTGGAGTCAGAAATTCCACGTTGGTGACTGAGCTGCTAGTACTCAACTTGCGAGTTAACAGTTATCGAGGCACTTACAACCCAAGCGCAGATACAGGTTTACCGGAGACTTATGAGCGCGACCCTATAAGCATTGAGCTGGCATCAACTGAATGGCGCGGTCTTCCTCTAACGGGCATATAGTCCGGAACTTTTTTGACTGAGGCAACGAAGAGCCAAATAAAAGCGAGCAGTAACTATGTCGAACTGTTTTTGGGGAACTTGCTTAGCCAGCATAGTCGATCTGACTGGCCACAGATTACAACAGCCTATAACTTCTGTCCACATCACTTACCCGCCATACTTAGGCGATATGACGCGCAGATGAAGGCGGGATGAAGGTGGTGAGAAAGGCCACTTCATTGATGAACTTTCTTTTGCTTTCGGCACGCTTGAACCGTGGCAGTCGGAGCAAGCTGTGGGCGTTGGCTTGTAGAGCAGCACATCAACCGCGTTTACCTGTTTCTTGAGCGTGTGGCATTTCGAGCAGGCCACGTCTTCATGTCCTCCCGAGAGAGGGAAGGCCGTCTTGCTGTGATCGAACAACGAAGGCCGCCACTTATTGCTGTTGTGGCATCCTGCGCAATCGTTCATACGCGTGCCAAACTGTTCTCCATGCGGGTTTTCGTGGCACTCGGCGCACTTTTCAGGAGCACTCGAGAACTGCACGTGCATCAGCGTCAGTTCCATGTTTGGTGGCCGGTGGCAGTCTGCGCATGCGACGGCGCGATGCGAGCCGGCCAACGGAAAGCGTGTTTGCGCATGGTCGAACTTCGACAGATCCTTCCATTCCTTGGTGGAGTGACATGCCAGGCATCCGAGCGTTTTGCCGGCTGCATCGCGTGCGTCCATGCGCGAGGAGAACTGGCCTTTGTGGATATCTTCATGACAGGTTGTGCAACCTAGCTTGCTGAAGTGGAAAGGTATTACTTTTGTACCGGCCGGCGCCTTGTGACAGTCGTTGCAGGCGACAGCCATATGTCCGCCCGTTAGGGGGAAGCTTGACCTTTGGTGTTTATCGAGCGTGAAGCTACTGGTTTTGAAGTTCGCGGCGTCGTGACATTGCTCGCAGCGGTTGCGCCATGGAGCTGCCGCGAATTGGCCTTCGTGCTCGTCCTTGTGGCAATCGATGCATTGCGCGAATTTGATCTTGAATTTTGTTTCTTTGCCGGCGGGCGTGTGACATGATGCGCACTTTACCGCGGCGTGCGGGAAGGTGAGTGGGAAGCCGGTCTTGGCGTGATCGGCCACGGAGAACGTGGAAGGACTCCAACCCTGCACGGTATGGCAGCCTTCGCAGCGTCCGCCGTCAGCGCGTTTTGCGAATTGACCATGGTGCGGATCGGGTTTGTGGCAGTCGGCGCAGGCGTTGTGCGGAATGGGAGTTTTGAAATCGCCGCCCTGATGACAGCTGACGCACGGAACGTCGATGTGTTTCCCCTGCAACGCAAAGTGTGTCTTTGAGTGATCGAAGGTGGTGGTAAAGGTCGATTTTTTCCACGTGGTTGTGGTGTGGCAGGAATCGCAGCCTGGCTTGAACGCGCCTTTGTGCGGATCGCGATGACAGTCAGAGCAGTTGGCGAACTTGAGACCGATATAACGCGGCTGATTGTCAGGGCCTGGAGTGTGACAGCTTTGGCATAGTACGTAGCGGTGCTCGCCAGTGAGTGGGAACTGCGTTTTGGAGTGATCGAAATTCTGGCGATCGACTTTGGCGGCCTTCCAATCAAGCGTGGAGTGACAACGGGCGCACTCAGTTCCCAAGCGGCCCTGATGCTTGTCCTGGTGGCAGTTGATGCAACTCGGTGTCAAGCCGAACCAGGTGCGATTGAGATCTTTGCCGGCAAGCAGTGCGCGCGACTGCGCGGAAATGTGCTGAGCTGTGTGGCAGGAACGGCAGTCAACGCCGGCGTGTTTGCCATCAAGGTTGTAGCCGGTCTTGGAGTGATCGAAGCCGCTCGGAGTCGGATTCCAATGCACCATTTGAAAATCGGCGCCGTTGTGATCGGAGTGGCATTTGACACATGCGGCGCCAGGAATCGAGGAGCGCGGAAAGGTGGCGTGCAGGCCGCGATTCTGCTGGAGTTCGTTCGCGATTTCCTTGTGGCAATCAGTGCAACGGAACGAAGGCGATCGCGTGGAGACCGCGTGACATTTGGTGCAGTTGGCGCCGCCGTCGAGACTCTGATGGGCGCGGGCGAGAGGACCGGGAGAGATCTGTGCATGGCCTGCAACTGAAAAGAAGAATGCAAAGAAGGAAGTCAGAACGCAGGCGAATAGACGCACACGCGTTGAATTGCGACGTTGCCGCGCGAACAGAGAAACGGTGGGCGCTGGATAGTATTCGGGGGACTCTCTCATCGAACCGATCCTTACTTACGTTCCATCAGTGATTGAAACCTTGCGACTGCATTGCTGCCAAATGAGCATTTTTTGCGATCGAGTGGGACAAGCGCTATTGAGTAATGCGAGAGACCAAGGCAACAAAGGAATCGAGAAATCAATCGCCCGCTTTGTGCGGGTCAGAGGGAGCCTGGAAGCGGATGAAGAGCAATGAGGCTAAAAGGAGTATGCCAACAGAGGCAGGAATCTGGCTAGCCCAGGAACCGCAAAATACAACTTTGGTTTCTTTTTGGGGGCAGGGTATGAACGGGCGTGGTTTGGGTGATAGTAATCACCTGACTCGCCCAATGGGTAGCTAGTTAGATACGATTTCGTTTCCTATTTCCGAATAAGGCCAAACCGGGCACAAGTCGACTGCAGTGCGGATGAAGCCGTCATCAACTTTGATTGAATAGGTGTTTTAAATTCAGCAACTTACGCCATCATAACCGACAGCATAGGTGTCTTCAAAAAAATGAGAAGATGTCAGGAAATGCAGTAGTAAACCGGTTTTTCGATAGGGCGAAAGGGAAATCAAATGGCTTCCGAGAGTGGATCATAGTGTAGCTTATCTATATGAAAATAAATTGATTTGATGCGTTCGTTGAATGTGCGAGTCGCAAAGGTTTCAGAAGAGCTATCTGTCGAACAGTTCTATTGACAACTGCGAAGTATTGGGTTGAATATTGCAGGCAACTGAAGAGTGCACATTTTTAGGCAACGGTCTAAGGCTTCGTGCGACCGAACTGCGTCAGAACTTTTCCACAAGAGGAGTTTTCGACGGGGTCGGGATTCGTGCGGGCTGATTTCCTTTGTCTGAACACACAACAGTGACACCTTTTAATGTGTTGTGCGTCAAATATTCATTCTTCAGAATTATTCATCGGGACATTTGCGCAATGCGCATGTAATCCGATTTTGGACCGCAGCGAAGTGGAGTCTGCAGGATCACGATCAAGCCTGCAGACGCTCTAGATCGAAAGTTGATCGCAAGTCATTGCGGAGGTGAATTGGAATGCCAGTGGGCGGCGATTGATTCTCAACGGAGAACCAAGCTAGCCCTGTTTCTTTCGGCATGATGGTCCCGGTAATCAACCAACAACTCGGTCTGACCGCGCAAAGCCTCAACACGTCAGAAAAAAGGTGCTTCATCAGAGCGTGTTTGGGGGCGGTGGAACGAGTAAACGTTTTCGTGGGAGACGAAATCATGAGTTTCTCTTTGATGCAAACTTCGAAAGGGCTGCGCAGGCAGGGATTTGGAGCGTTCTGGGTATTATTGATCGCTCTTGCTCTCCTCGTAGCACCAAGCGCATGGGCGCAGGACAACGCGACCATCTCGGGAACAGCTACTGACGCCAGTGGAGCTGTGGTTCCCAACGCGAGCATTACTCTAACCAATACAGGTACCGGCGTGTCGAGGGTAGCCACGGTGAACTCCGTTGGCGCATACCGCTTCGTCAACATCGGTGCTGGATCGTACACCCTGACTGCAACCGCAGCGGGTTTCCAGAAATTCACCAGGACGGGCATCGTTGTGAACGTTGCTCAGACGCTGGAACAAAACGTCTCGTTCACGGTCGGCAGTGAGTCGCAGACCGTTACTGTGCAGGCAGATGCTCTGCAGGTGCAGACGGAAACCAGCGAAGTCAGCACGCTGATCAGCGGTGAGCAGGTTCGGCAGCTCGCCACCAACGGCCGTAACGTTGTGCAGCTTGCGGCACTCGGCCTGGGCGTTTCAAACAACCTGCCCTCGTTCGGCGGTATCGACGCTCTTACCTCCGCCAACGGCATCAGCTTTAACGGGCAGCGCACGACGCACAATGTCTACCTGATCGACGGTGGAGAGCAGAACGACCGCGGTTGCGGCGGCTGCTTCATGAACCTTCCTTCGCAGGACGCCATCGGCGAATTCCAGACACTCGGCTCGAACTACTCGGCTGATTACGGTCTGGGCTCCGGCGGCACCATCACCATGATGATCAAGTCCGGTCAGCGGCAGTATCACGGAACTCTGTATGAGTTCAACCGCAACACGGCTTACAACGCCAACGACTACTTCCTGAAGCAGGGTGGCAAGTCGCGGCCGGTATTCCAACTCAACATGCCCGGTGGCAATATCGGCGGCCCGCTCTACATTCCTCACGTTTACAACGAAGCCAAGAACCGCACGTTCTTCTTCTGGAACGAGGAATGGCGCAAGCTCATCCAGGGCAGCTCTCCTTCGATCACCAACGATCTTTGGGGCAACAACTTCCCGACGGTCGGACAGGCGTACAACTACTATCCGCAGAGCAGCACGATTCCGGTTGTTCCGAATCTACCGGGCAATGCGGCCTTCAATGCGCTTCTGACGGCTAATGGTTTGACGCCGGGTGGTTCGTTCGCATACAACTCCGCAACCGGTACCTACCAGATTCCGTTGAGCATGGTCGACCAGAACATCGTTCGCGAGTTGAATGCTGGTACATTCCCGAAGCCGAACTACAACTGCACGGGCCCGGGCGGCGCTTGCAAGCAGTACATCATCTCGATCAAGCAGCCTGAGAACATCCGTGAAGATGTGGTCCGTATCGACCACTCCATCAACAGCAAGTTCCAGTTGATGGGCCACTACCTGCACGATGCGATGGAGAAGACCTTCTTCCCGCCGCTGTGGGGCACCAGCTTTGCGACCACCGGTACGGTGATGCAGAACCCGTCGTACACGGCAGCCATCAAGCTGACGCAAACCTACTCGTCGTCGCTGCTAAACGAAACCGGCTTCTTCTATGCCGGTAACAAGATCCACCTGACGCCGATTGCGATCCCCGGCTCTTCTGTACAGTTCCCGTCCGGATGGACTGCTACCAGCCTGTTCCCGGCCGCCAACAATCGCATGGGCCGCATGCCGGCTATCGTTACCAATGGCACGCTCGGTGCGCAATGGAACCCGCAATACTTCCCGTGGAAGAACGGTTACGAAGGCTTCCAGTACCGCGATGATCTGTCCTGGACCAAGGGTCGTCACCAGTTCAAGTTTGGTGTGAGCTGGTTGCACACCTATAAGAACCAGGAACTGCAGGCCAACACGAACGGCACGGCAACCTTCGACAACAACGCGTTCGCCAAGGAGACCCTTGTCAACATGGCGATGGGCATGACTGCGAGCTGGAATCAGCTTGAGTATCTGTACGGCAAGAACTGGGTCAACAACAATTACAGCCTTTACATGGTTGACAATTGGCACGCGAACTCGCGGTTGACCCTCAACCTTGGACTCCGTTATGATGCCATGCCGCACGCATTTGAGCGTTACAACAAGTTCTCCAACTTTATACCCGGCTCGTACAACATGACGTTGCCGAACCCGATCCAGACAGACGGCACTCTCAATCCGACGCAGCTCTCTACGTTCGGCACCGGAACCGAGCAGTTCTATCTGAACGGCATTCAGGAAGCAGGAGTAAACGGCTTCCCGAAGGGCAACGTTGAGAACCGTTACTTCACATGGCAGCCGCGCGTTGGCTTTACATACGACATGACCGGAGTCGGCAAGACCGTTCTCCGTGGCGGCGCTGGTATCTTCTACGAGCGCGTCCAGGGCAACGATGTTTACAACGCCGCTCTGAACCCTCCGTTCGCCTATCAGCCTGCACCGACGAACGTATTCTTCTCGAATCCGAATACGAGCATCGACACTGGAGCAACAGGAACCGCGTTGTACCCGTCGAACTTAACTAGCATCAAGTACAACTATCCTCCTCAGGGCACCATGAACTGGAGCCTTGGTATTCAGCACCAGCTCATGCCTTCCGTGATTGCGCAGGTGCAATATGTTGGTTCTTCGGGCTGGGATCAGAACAATACTCGTCAGATCAATACGCTGCCTCTGACGAACAACGCGAACAACTACTGGTCGACGGCCAACCCCACCCTTCACTCGACCACATTTACGGCTTCTAGCGATCCCCGGTGGAATCCCACCTACTCGGATCGGTATGCCGTCCAGACCAGCCAAATCGTTGCCAACAAACTCCGCCAGTATCCGGGCTTTAGCAACATTAACCAGGAAGAAAACGAAACCAACACGCACTATCATTCACTACAGGCTGGCGCACGCTTTGAGAACAAGTGGGGACTCACCTCGCAAATTGCGTACACCTACTCGCACCTGATCGATACTGCGACAAACGACCTGAACGCTCTTCCGAACCCCTTCAACGCGGCTTACAACAAGGGCTCGGGCGGATTCGATCGCCGTCACATCTTCAACGTGAGTTATGTTTATGCGCTTCCGTTTGCAAAGCACACGTCGAACATAGCTGCGAGGACGATCATCGGTGGATGGGGAATTTCGGGCATCACGGTTTTCCAGACCGGTTTCCCGCTTAACGTCAACTACAGCGGCACCGACACACTCGGCTTGGGCGGCGGCACCAGCAACCGTCCGAACCTGAACGCGGCGATCAGCTATCCGAAGACGCAGGCTGCCTGGTTCAATGGCGCTACTGCCGGTGTTTATACGGATCCGGTTGCGCCGTGGTTTGGCGGTCCGAACCAGGGCTGGGGCAACGCGGGTAAGGACAACGTCCGCGGGCCTGGCCTGAATAACTTCAACCTGAGCTTGATGAAGACCATCCAGCTCACTGGACATGAAGGCCCGAACGTCGAACTGCGTTTTGAATCGTTCAACACGTTCAACAAGACGCAATTCAGCGGTGTGAACGCCAACAACCATGACAGCAACTTCGGTCAGGTCACCTCAATCTACAACCCGCGTAACCTGGAATTGGGAGCAAAATTCCACTTCTAGTTTGCAGGATGTAACTTACCCTTGGGCGCGGCAGTTAAACTGCCGCGCCCATCGTTTTGAGGGCGTTTGGCAAGTTCGTTGCGCCGGGTAGCTTTGGGGCGAGACAATAAGAGCAGAGGGAATTTCGTGCGTCTTCCGGTTCGATTAGGTATTTGTCTGGCACTGATTTCAGGTTTGTTCCCCTGCTGGGGGCAGTCGACGGCGTCGGCTGCGGATCACAAGCAGAACGCAATGCAGCTACAGGAATCGGGAAGATATGCAGAGGCCGCCGACGAATGGCGCATCTACCTGAAAACCCACCCGGAAAGCGCTGAAGCCAATGCGGATCTCGGACTGGTTGAGGCGCGGCAGGAGCACTACAAAGAAGCAATTCCCTTTTATCGCAAAGCCTTGCTTCTCGATCCACGCATGTCTGGAATGCGATTGAATCTCGGCTTGGCCTACTTCAAAACAGGGGCCATGAAGGAAGCAATCGAGACGTTCACCGCATTGCTCAAAAGCTTACCGGCGGATTCGCCGGATCGAATGCGCGTGACAACGCTGATCGGCCTGGCACATTATTCGCTGGGCGAGTATGCGACGGCGATTCCTTACTTGAGAGCGGCTGCAAACAATGACCCGCAGAATATTCTTTATAGGTTTTCGCTGGCACAGAGCTGCTTGAACGCGAAGCAGTATCAATGTGTGCTGGATGCGTATCAGGAACTGCTGAAACTAAATGCGGAATCCGCGGCTGCCGACATGCTCGCCGGGCAGGCTTACGACGAGATGAAGAACACGAATGGCGCAATTGAACAGTTCCGCGCCGCGACGAAAGCCGATCCTAAGTGGCCGAATGCGCACTTCGGGCTTGGCTATCTGCTTTGGACGCAGAATCAGTGTGAGGAAGCGTCAAAAGAATTCCAGGCCGAACTGGACAATGTTCCGGAGAATGCCCAGGCCATGACGTTTCTGGCAGATTGCAAAGTGCAGCTTGGACAACCGAACGACGCGCTGCCGCTGCTTGAAAAGGCGCTGAAGATTGATCCGCGCATAGCCAAGGCGCACATGAACCTCGGGATCATCTACCAGGACCAGGGTCGGCAGCAGGATGCGCTGCGTGAACTCACGACGGCCGTAAAACTTATGCCGCTAGATTCCAATATTCATTGGCGGCTGGCCCGCCTCTACCAGGCGATGGGGCGCAAGGAAGAAGCGAAGGCCGAATTCGAGAAGACCAGCAGCCTTAAAAAAGCGGAGAACGACTCGATCTTCACCAAGCTGAAGGCCGCCCAGCAACAGGGAGGTTCTATCGATACTCCGCCAGCCGCAGCTCAGTCTAAATAGGCAGTATTGAAGTAGAGTGGTCCTCGCGCGCCCGCACAGCCGCAGCGCGAGTAAGATCAACTCGACTACAATTGGGCGAAGAATTAATACACATTCACGGTGGTCAAATCATGCTGACATCCGAGTCGAATTTTTTGAGACGCGGAGGTTCTGTTTCGAAATCCGGCTTGCTGCAGAACTTGCGTTTTGGCACGCGGCGGCAATGGCCTGGTGTGCACGCGCTGACTGAGCGATCCTGCGCGCTTGTGGCGTTGATGTTGGCGTTGGCCTTGGTTCCATTGCGTTCGCAACAGCCCACGCAAAATGGCGGTGGAGCAGGGCAACAGGGCCGCGGCTCCGGCGGAGGAATGGCCAATGCCGGACCGCAGAAGGCTGAGTTCGACAGTCAGCATCGTCCCATTACTGCCGGGGGATTCGTTAAAGAAGGGCCGATTATTTTTCAGGATGTCGCCGAAAAGGCGGGTCTAACAAGCTGGCATCACAAGGCCGGCACTCCTGAAAAGAAGTTGATTCTTGAGGCCAAGGGCCCGGGTGTTTGCCTGATCGATTACGACAACGACGGCTGGCTCGACATTTATCTTGTGAACGGCTCAACTTACGAGGCGCTTGCCGGCAAAGCAGAACCGCCGCGTGCGGCGCTCTTTCGCAATAATCACGACGGCACATTTACGAATGTTACGGATAAGGCAGGTGTGGCTAACGGCCGCTGGGGATACGGCTGCGCAGTGGGCGACTTCGACAATGACGGCTGGCCCGATCTTTACGTGACGAACTACGGGAAGAATCGCCTGTACAAGAACAATCACGACGGGACCTTTAGCGATGTTGCGGAAAACGCGGGGGTCGCGATCGGAACGTGGTCGGCTGGGGCGACCTTCGGCGACTACGATGGCGATGGGCGTCTCGATCTGTTTGTGGACGGCTACCTCAAATTCGACCTCAACAATCCGCCTTACTCCGGCTCAAAGATTGTGGGATTCGGCTATTGCCAATATCGCGGCGAGCCGGTGATGTGCGGTCCGCGCGGACTTGTGGGCGAGCAGGATCACTTGTTCCACAACAATGGCGACGGGACTTTCACGGATGTAAGCAAGAAACTCGGCGTCGATGACCCGCAAGGATATTACGGTTTGGGCGCCCTGTTCGCCGATGTGAATAACGACGGCAAGATGGATCTGCTGGTGGCGAATGACTCGACGCCCAACTACCTTTACATGAACAAGGGCAATGGCACGTTTGAAGATGCGAGTTACCTCAGTGGCTTTGCATTGAACAACGATGGCCGCGAAGTGGCGAACATGGGTCTTGCGGCTGGAGATTACGAGAACAACGGCCATCTCAGCATCGTAAGCACGACTTTTGCCGACGATTACAACGTGCTCTTCCAGAACGACGGTACAGGATTCTTTACCGATGTGAGTTACCGCGCGGGGATCGCGGTGTCTGCCATTCCGTTTGTGAGTTTCGCCGATGGGTTTCTTGACTACGACAACGACGGATGGAAGGATCTGCTCATCATCAACGGCCATGTGTACCCGGACGTCGATCGCCATCCGGAATGGGGCACAAGCTACGCAGAGCGTCCGCTTCTTTATCACAACCTCAAAAACGGAAAGTTCGAGCTGATGCCCGCGGTGGAAGGAACCGGACTTGCCGAAGTGAGTGTGGGCCGCGGCGCCGCATTTGGGGATATTTTCAACGACGGTAAAATAAGCGTAGTGATCAACAACATGGATGGTGTTCCCATTCTGTTGCGCAACGTGAATGCAGATCATCATCACTGGGTGGACTTGCATTTTATTGGCGGTCCCAAGAGCCCGCGCGACGCGGTTGGAACGACGGTGTATCTGACGGTAGGCGGAGTCCGCCAGCGCGGAGATGTCCTGAGTGGCGGAAGCTATCTTTCGTCGAATGACATGCGGGTTCATTTTGGCCTGGGCGACGGTGAACAGGCGGGAACCGCGGAGATCCACTGGCCCTCGGGTGCAAAGGAAACCATCAATCTGCCGGGAGTGGATCGCATTTATACGATCACGGAAGGACACGGAATTATCGGCGCGGTCTGCGGTAACGATCCGTGTCCGGCAACGACCGCAGCGCCAGCGGCTGCAACGCGCAAGAATTGATAGGTACGGAATTTTCAGAGTTCACGCTGCCGGCACTCGACGACTACGAGCTGCTCGATCTGAGATAAACCCGCGATCCGAACGGGAGGTTCTCTCGAGCATTGGACCTCCTGTTGCATTGCAGTCTGACGACTCTTTTGCGTGAGATTCACTGCAATGATTGCTTGCTGCCTAAACTCTAATGGGTGGCTAGTCGGACCAAGCAGGAGGCGAAATGACCAATTACTTCAGCTCAGGGCTCAAGACGGGTGAGCGAGAAGTGGCCATCGCCATTCAAAAGGACCGAAATCGGCGTATTCAAGAAATGACATCGCGGCAGCGGCGGGTCAAGCAACTAGCTGATAAAGCGATTTTTTAAAGTGATAGGAGTTGCAATGGTGAGTCAGCCGAACAGACAGCAATGGCTCCTCAGGTAGCCAGAATCAATCCGTAGAATCGGGTCTGGAATCCGCCTCTGGATTCGTTCTTGTCGAACAGGATTTTCATTGCCTCAACAAATTGAGCCTTCATGAACCTGCAAGTGTACAAAAGCGCACGTCTGGTCAGGCGATGGTGATGGTGACTGTTTCACGTGGATATTTAGGAGGCGTATATTAGACGGGGCATTTTCGGGTGCCTCGGAGTTCAAAGAAATGAAGAGCGTAAAGTGCAATTTTGGTACTCTCGCCGTTTTGTCGCTTGCATTAACTGTTGCTGCAAGCTCTTTTGGACAGACGGCCAATTCCAAGCAGGAAGAATCGCGGAACAACCAGGTTAAGCAGCGAATGAGCCGGTTGATCGAATCGGCGAAAACCCCTGCGGATCATAGGCGTGTCGCTGAGTATTACCGGGAGCAAGCGCAGTACTATTCCAACCAATCGCGAGCATATGGTGAGAAGATCGCGGCATACAACAGAACGCCGTATCTGAACTCATGCACAATGTGCGTGACGACCAGCTATTCACTCGAGGCGGCCGTCCATTCATTGAGAATCAGCAAACGGATGGCCGAAGAACGCGCTGACGAAATGCTGAAACTCGCAGTGATGCATGAGCGCATGGCTGGTGCGGACTTGCCGGACTCGACGACTCTGGGTCTGTAGAAAGCAACGCAGAGCTTGCGAGCAGCGGCGCTGGCCTTGATAGACGAAGACAAGCAAACGCCCAAAATGAGTGGATCATTACGCATACACGTGCGAAGGTGGATTTGTGCCCTGAACGCGTGCCGCTCCAGCTGCGATTGAATCTCCTCGATTATCAGCAGTTTGACATTGCATGGACTTGTGGGCGCGAACCGTATCGAGAAACAGGTTGTGTACGCGAGGATCGCTGGTCATCTCGGGATGAAAGGTCGCGGCAAGAAAATGTCCCTGGCGCACGAGTGCCGGCAAATGATCACGCTCGGCCAGAACTTCAACATTCGGGCCAATGCGGGTGATGCGCGGAGCACGGATGAAAACCATTTCCAGCGCACCACCGGCCAGTTTGGTTTCGAGCGTAAGGATTGTCGAGTCAATCTGACGACCATAAGCGTTCCGTTCGACTGTAATGTCAAGAAGCCCGAGGCTCTGCTGCGCAGGGCACAGCACTTCTTGCGCCAGTAGAATGCAGCCCGCACAGGTAGCAAAACAGGGCGTGGCGGTCAGGAAATCTTTGAGACCGTCAAAAAAACCGCCGCGCTCAAGGAACTTCAACATCGTGGTCGACTCGCCTCCCGGCATGACAAGTCCGTCGAGTGTGGCAAGATCATCAGGTTTACGCACCAGTACCGTTCTTACAGCAGTGCGGTTCAGCGCATGGACATGGGAGTCGAAATCGCCTTGCAGCGCGAGTACTCCGATTGTAAGAGTAACTTCACTTTCAACCTTTGGTGACGTAGACGTGCCTTGGAATGTCGCGATCGCAGTCATCATGATTCAGAACCCGGCCTTTCATCTCTTCTGGGATTCAATCCAAGTGCGTCCAACTTCACAGTACGTACAACGTCAGCATGTGCTCCGGCATGCAGCTCGATTCTCGTCCGCTCGTCAGAAGATGATCTTGCCGCCAATCTGAATGATTCGACCAAAGCCAAGAGACGATGTAATCGAGCCCGTGCTCGCGTTTGTCCCCTGGGGCACACCTGTGATCGTCGTATTTGGAGTACCCAACTCGGCTGTGTTGAAAGCGTTTAATGCTTCGATGCGTGCCTGGAACCTGACGCGCTCGACAGCCTTGAAGTCTTTAAACAGCGAGATGTCTGAGTTGCTATAGCCGGGGCCCTTGCATGCGGTGGTTCTCGGGGCGTTGCCATACGTGTAAGCGGGTGCAAGCGTGAAAGCGTTGATGTTGAAATACGGATGCTGCAAGTTATGGGGACCGCCGATGCGGCTCTCCGGACGGCCGGAATAGCAGGGGTCGACCCCGGCAACCAGATTGGGGCGCTGTGTGGTTCCACCGATAGTGCCGTAAACGGAGCTGTTCAAGTTTGTTTGCGTGATCGCCAGCGGCGAGCCATTCTGATCGATCCACTCGTCATTGATTTGCCAGTCCCCCGCCGCGAAATCGAGCCAACGGTTCATGCCTGAGAAATAGCGCTGCCCGCGACCGAAGGGGAGTATATAGCTGACTGCCGCAGTAAACCTGTTCGGGATGTCGTTGATGGAACGCGCGTATTCTGAGTTGAGATTGTAGTTGTCCTGCATGCCATTTGTACTCGAATTCAAGCTGCTGGTTGTACCGTAGAGGTTGTCCCAGTTGGAAGCCCAGGTATAAGTCGCCAGGACGCTCAGCCCATGGCTCATTTGTTTTTGCACCTTGATGTCTAAGGCGTTGTAGCGGCTCATTCCGTTGCTTTGGATTACGGTAACTCCGTTGAACTGTGGATACGGAACCAGCAGTTGCGCTCGCTGAATGTTCGCATTTGAAATTACGCCCGTGGATGGATAGCCCGCAATGATTGGCGCGTAATAGGGGTTCGCAACTTTGGTTGAAAGACTCGATCCATAATTTGGGCCTCCAGGTGCGTAACTTGCCATGATGGAATCCGGCACCTGGTTCAGTCCGACATTCTGTCCCCAATTGCGTGCGTGGGCGCCGACGTATCCAACCTTCAGAGCGATACCCCACGGAAGCTGCTGCTCTATATCCATCGAGTACTGATCGACCAGCGGAAAGCGGCGTCCAAAGGATTGTGCAGTAACGGTGCCGCCAACGCCGGACAAAGCACCTAGCGTATTTCCAGAGGGTTGCAACAATCCTGATGGGAAAGGATTTGAAAGCCAGGCGTTTGCGCCGACATTCGAAACGCTCAACGCCGCGTTTGTGGATGCGTTGACGTAGGTGGTCGTCTGGCTGAATCCGGTCGAGTAGGGAATCAGCGCAATGCCCGCGAAGTAGACGCCCGCTCCGCCACGGATGACGGTCCCCTTTCTCAATTCGTATGCCACACCGAAGCGTGGAGCGAACTTCATATGGCTCTGGTTGCAGCAATGCAGCGGGTAGCCAGTAGCTCCGGCGAATGCGAGCCCACCCTTGGCGGTCGGCGCGCTTGCGCTGGGGAAGCCGTACGTGACATTAGGATCGAAACCAACGTTGTAGCGATTGCTCGATTCTTTTTGTCCCAGTTCAAATTCATAACGAAGGCCGACATTCAGAGTCAGCCGTCCAGTTACACGAATGTCATCTTGTGCGTAGAGAGCATTGTATTTTTCGTTCATCAGCAATCCGATCGCGTTGATGGTGGCAGAAGCAGCAGTACTTGAGGAACCAGGCAATCCCATCAAAAGATCAGCAATTGCATTCGGACCGTTGGATGTGGCGCCGCCTGTCTGATCGCTGTACATTCCATCGAATGTGTACGAGCCGTTGCCGCCGGCGGCCGAGGACACATACTGATTCATTGAGCGAAATACATATCCGGCCTTCAGACTGTGTTTGCCAAGCGTTTTGACAACACCGATAACGAGGTTGTTTGAAGCATTGACGGTTGGACCGGATGTGGCTGCGCCGAGCGATGCCGCGTTAGTGACTCCGCTGAGAGTGATGGTCGGAAATGTATGCGACTGGAGCTGGCTTACGAAGCCGGGCGGGAAGCCTGCGCCGCCAAAACCGTTGGTTTGGTTGAATCCGATGCTGTATTGCAGCGTGTTGCTATAGTAGCGATTGAAACCATAACCGATGGTCAAAACGAGAGTCGGGCTGATCGTGAAGACATTATTTACCGCCGTCGCGTCATTGAAGCGGTGAATCACGCCGTCGTTCTCGGCGAAGACCTGCAGAATATTTCCTGTCGGTTCTTGAGTGGCCAGATGTACATAAGAGGCAGAGCCGGACCACCACGGAGTGAAGACATGATCGATCTTGCCGCTGTACATATCAGAGCGGGTCTTGAAATCATTCGACCCTGTAAAGTTGGGAGTTCCGGCGCCACTGTAGTTACTGCAACTTGAGGGTGATGGATAATTGCAGGCCGGAAACTGCTTGGCGATATATTGACCGATCGGATTCATCAGACTCGGTGGAATTACGTTGGCAACGCCGTTGTAGGAAACTGGAGTAACTCGTTTACCTGCGACGAAGAGCTGAGTCGGATCATAGATTGTTACTGGCACGCCGTTTACGGAATCATGCGAGAAGTCGCCGGCCAACTCCGACGGCGTTGGCAGATAGTAGGAACTGGTCGAACTAGTGTACGGCTGGGCCTGACGGTACCCTTCCTCTGTGACCCAGAAGAACGTGTTATCCAGCGGCTTGAACTTGTGGCTGAAGGGAAGTGGTCCGCCGAACGCGCCTGCGTAGAGATAAGTCGAAGAATCGGGACGGGGAGTACCGATCAATTTGTTTGACCACGCGTTCGCAGCCCAGTTAGTCTGGCGAGTCTCTCCGTAGAGTGTTCCGTGATAGCTTGAAGATCCTGACTTGAGCGTGGAGTTGAACACGCCGCCCCCACTGCGTCCAACTTCAGCGTCATAGGTATCGACCTCCACTTTCGCGTCTGAGATTGCTTCAAGCGAAGGAATGAATGTTGCCCCTCCAGCCGAAGTGGACACAGGAATTCCATCCACCACATAGTTATTTGCCGCGTTCGGGCCGGCCGCAGAGCCAACGGGTGCACCGGCTACTGAGATGCTTGTCGTACCGCTCTGATCCTCTGCGCGCACGAATCGCGGATCGCCGGTTGGAGTCGCGTTGTTATCGAGCTTTTCAAAGACAAATGGATTGCGTCCAAGATTCGGCAAGTCCTGAAGTTTTTGGGTGTCGAAGGTCTGTCCCTCTGAAGCGGTAGCGGTGTCGATCAGCGCCTCGGCGTCGCCAGACACGATGACCTGCTGGGTAACGTCTCCGGCTCTCAATGCCGCATCTATAGTTTGCGTATTTCCAATGCTCACCACGATCGCATTCTGTTGCATTTTGTTGAAGCCGGAGGCAGTGATCGCAATGCTGTAGGTACCGGGATCGAGTGCCGTGAATAGATACTCGCCGCCGCTGTTTGTCGCTGTCTTGCGCAGAACCTTTGTCTGCTCATTCGTCAAGAGCACTGAAGCATTAGGCAGCACTGAGCCTTGCGGATCAGAAACCAGGCCGCGAATGGCGCCGTAGTTTGTTTGCGCGACAATCTGCGTAATCGATCCAGATATCAAAGCACAGAAGAGCATTAGCGATCGTCCAAATCCAACTTGTCCATTCCGAATCATTTGTCAGTTCCTCCTAATCAAGACGTGCGCTGAGAGTTGTATGTCGGGGATCTCGCAGGAGCGAATGCGCGCGAGTGATCCCATCCAGGCAACACTGGTGCGACAACGGGATCAGTACGCAGCCGGTTGGCAGCTTGCTGAACTGATCTCCGCAACGAGAGGAATCTTCGACTGGGAAGAATGCCGCGAGAGAATCTACCTTCAACGGTGAGAGGTAGATCTGGGGACTTTCATATTTCCCGCCTTGTTGGCAAGGTGAGAGGTTATAACTGGATTGCTAAATTCCGGCCCACATCATCGACCAGGATGATGGCAGCCTCTATTGGACCTTGAGTTCGTTCCCGCGAAGCAAGGACCTGTCTTTCTGCTTTGCGTGTAATAACAGATCAGAAAGCCCAGTAAAGAAGGTGAGTTCTTCGACCGTTGATCTAAGTTAGCATCGTATGAAATCCCGGTCAACGGTTTTATCAATGCGTGAAACAGGATTCTGTGCCAGTGGCGCCGTTGAAGCGAATTTACGAAAATTATGCTGCCTTGTCGGCGGCCCCAGGTTGCAGACCGAGCACCCCTGAATATTTCTTGTATGCATAATGCAAAACGTACAAGCTCGTTCCAGCAAGTACTGCGATGGCGGCATTCGAAACCAGTACTCCGATGACTGTAACCAGGAAACCTGCCGCGTCTAACAAGTGCATTTTTCTAAGCCGGCGCCAGGTGCCGATATCGAGAAGCGAGATGCCCATGTAACTGGTAACACCCGCAAGAGCGGCAATGGGGATGTGGGCCAACACCCCGGAGCCATATCGCACGAACATCAACAGGATGACTGCGTGCATGATATTCGCAAGGCGGGATGTAGCGCCGCAACGGATTGCTGCGACGCTGCGGGCTGGAATACCGACACTCATCGGCGCACCGAATATACCAACCGCCAGATTGGCAATACCGTAAGCTCCCACCTCCGCGTCGGAATCGGCGCGGAGTAGCGGCTTATGGCGCCCCTGAAAATGCTCAATCGTGCGCGAAGTGAGCAGCAGATTGATTGAGGAAACGAAGGCCAGTATAAAACCGGAAGGAAGCAGGCTGACTACATCGTGAGGTGTCCACGAAAACCCGGCAAACGATGGGATTACAAGACGAAGAGAACCAACCTCCGGCTCGTGTGAGTGAAACACGAACGCGAGCAGGAATGAGACGGCGACGCCAATCAACGGTGCTGGAAGGCGCGGCGAGATGCGTGCAGAGATGACGGCAGCAATAATAACCGAGGTGCACAAAGCCAGCGGAAACCAGCGCATCTCCGCTATCTGGCCAAGGACATTGATAAGTTGTACGACTGGAATGTCGGAAGTGGAGGAATGCACGCCAAGCGCAACATTAAGCTGCGAGATGACCATCAGTGCGCCGATACCTGCAGAGAAGCCTGACACAACCGGAATTGGAACTCGCGAAGCATGACGGCCCAGACGCATGATGCAGAAACACATCATGAAGATCGACGCGACAATCGAAATCTTTGCAGCACCTGCAATGCCCTGCGTTCGAACCGCGCTTGCTATGAATGGAACGGTCGCGCTGGCTGTACCGCCAATGAGCAGAGAGTTACGCCCAAGCAATACAGTCACTGGCGTTGAAATGATAGAAGTGAATACTCCCAGAATTGGAGGCAGGCCCATCAGGGCTGCCATTGAGAGTCCATAGGGTAATGCGATCAACGCGGCAATGAAGCCGCCGGCACTATCGCCGGCGAACCGTTCCCAACTGTATTTTTTTCTCGGTCTAAACATGAATAGATACAGGTCTCCTAACGTGCCAATCGAATGACCGGCACAGTAAAGATCAGAATTGCTTTACCAGGCGACACTTCGATGAAGAACGCCGCACGCTTGATCCCGCTGCTGTGCACCCGGATTCAGCGTTCCTGATTTGAGTGGGCCACTTGGCGAGCGGCCCATCAAGGTTCGTTGGATTTCAGGCGCACATCACTTTCTTGTAAGCGGCCTGAAACTTCTCCATCTCATCGGAAGTTCCAACCGTTACGCGAACGTAATTCGGCCAGACGGGCCAGACTCGTCCGACAAATACATTTTCTTTCCGCAAAGCCATCACGACGCTCATGCCCGGCCGGCCAGTGTCAACCATGAAACAGTTAGATACGGAGGGAACGTATTTGTACTTGTTCTTTTCGAGGAATTCGAAGGTATCCTCGCGCACCTGGGCAATGAGTTTGCGCCTTGTCGGGACCAGATCTTTCACCTTCAAACTGGCCGTCGCCGCGGCCATTCCTGTAATCGGCATCATGGTCGCGCCCCAACCACTGAGCTTCTTCATCAGGTCAGGACGGGCAAAGGCCGCTCCGGCGCGCAGGCCCGCCATGCCATAGATTTTCGAGAATGTCCTCAGGATGACTACATCCTTGCCTTGCGCCACGAGGTCAGAATTGAAGGGCGCATCGGCAATGTGGGTATAGGCTTCATCGATCATGACGATTGATCCAGCCGGTTTGTTTGCTACGAGCCATTCGATGTCAGACTTCGGGGTCAGAGTTCCGGTGGGATTGTTGGGATTACACACGTAGATGAGTCCCGCCGTTGGACTAGCCGCGGCCATCGCCTTGACGTCGTGCGCGTATGTCGGGGTGAGGGGAACTTTGATGACCGGAGAACCAATGAAATTGGCGGCGCGCCCGCCTGCCTCGTATCCGGGATCGGCAGTGATCAGTGGACGAGTTGGCGACGTAAACGCGAGAACCGCCTGGTGCAACGCGGGGCTCGATCCGACGAAAATGCGGACTGACTCGATATCCAGACTTTCCTGGGAAGCCAGCAGGGATTGAAGTTTGTCGGTTTCGCCGTAAAGGTAACGTCCACCTTTTACCACGATGCTGCGCACGGCATCCATTGCTTCCGGGCAAGGGCCAAGCGGGTTTTCATTGGCGTTGATCATTACGGCGTTTGGAGGTGCGTCCGTAATCTTCGAAAGTTGTGCCATCGCGGGCTCATCATAGAACGGCATGGTAGCGGCGCCTGCCACCATGGCCGCCATTTTGAAGAAGTTGCGGCGCGTGAAACCACGAAGGATAAGGTCGTGCTCCTGTTCTTTGGTTAGGATATCCGTCATGCTTATCTCCTCTGCGAGCGCACATACTCAAGAGTCGATGCTCCTGCTATGTCTCGCGTCAATGATTAAGTTAGCGATCTGCAGATCATGGATTTCGACCCGCCATTTCCAGTTCGAGTTTCAATTCATTTGATGAGGCCACGTTCAACGATCGAGTGTTACAGACCGAATCGATTCTGCCCGGCGGCGGAATTGCGGTTGCGCTCCCGTCGGCTAAGCGATTGCCCAGCTATGATCCAATTCCGATGGAAGGTGAAGCGATGAAGTCTGAGTGGATGCAACCGTCGGCGAATTCGCGGGCGTTTCCATGCACTTTACAAAGGCAGTCCGAAACTTTGCCATCTCATCGGCGGTCCCAACTGTCACGCGAACGTAGGTCGGCATGGCCTTCCAGGTACGGCCAATGGCGATCTTTTCATTCAGCATGCTCTCCTGGAAATCACGTCCAGGGCGTTTCACATCGACCATGAAGAAGTTCGCTTGTGAACCCGGAATGTATTTATAGCCATTCTTTTCAAGGAACTCAAGTGTCGCTTCGCGAATGTCGGTGTTAATCTTGCGCCGGGTTGGAACCAGCGTGGGATCCCGCAGACTTGCACCCGCTCCGGCAGCGGAAATCAGTGAGACTGACGCGACGTTGCGCAGGCGGATTTCCGGCGAGATGGACTGGAACTTCGCCAGCAGATCGGGTCGAGCAAATGCGAAACCTGCGCGGATCCCCGCCATGCCGTAAATCTTCGAAAAGGTCCGCAGCACGATGATGTCCTGATCAGCAGCCACCTGGTCAATGACCGAATCGTCATTGGAGAAGTGGAAATACGCCTCGTCGACAATTACGACGGAACCGGCAGGCTTGTTTTTCAGAAGCCACAGGATGTCTTCTCGTGGGGTGATTGTGCCGGTTGGATTGTTTGGATTCACGATGTAGAACGCGCCGGCCTTTGGATCTGCGGCCACCATTGCCCGTACGTCGTGAGCGAAGGCGCTGGTGAGTGGCACCAGTTTTAGCGGAGCCTTTGCGGCCGCTGCAGCGCGAGGCCCTTGTTCGTAACTCGGGTCGGCGCAGATCAGACTGCGATCTGGACCGATGTTCGACATCAGCGCCATATCGAGTGGGCCGCCTGATCCGGGATACAACTCCACATAGCCCGGCTTGAGCCCGAACTGTTCACTGACAGTCGCCACGGTGGCCCGAGCTACTCCGGTCTTATCGTAGCGACCACCGAGCGAGGCAGCATCCGCCATAGCGATCTTGGCAACTTGCGCGGGTCCGAGCGGATTTTCGTTTGAGCTGATTACGACGGCGTCTGGCGGAAGACGGCGCATCTCACCCATGTCGGAGCCCATTCCTGGACTGCGCCTGTGGCTCGAGACGGTTGCGGACGAATTGCCTGCCTGTTGAGCAAGCGAGGGTAAAGTTGCGGCTACGGTGACTCCGGCGCCAAACAGGCGTACGAAGCTACGGCGCGAAACGCTGAAATCCATCTGTTCTAAGCTCATAAAGTGCCTCCCCCGTGAGGCGAAATCAATGAACATGAAATCCAGTAACTCTGCGAAACAGCGGCGCACGCCTATTACTTGAATTGTCAGAGGTCGTGACTTGCGAGCCAGATTTGAATCGAGAATTGCCGGACACTTTAGTCAGAAATCAATTTCCAGTGATCTCCAGAGAGCTGAGTCCCTCAAATCGCGATACGCAAACACCTCAGAACTTGAGCGTGCCTGTTGCGTAGCGATGAAACCAATCTTGTCAACCAGGAGATCTTCGACAGGGAAGAGCCGCGTATACGCCTTCGGACGGGGAGAGGCACACTTAAAGATGCGGAACCCTGCGCTTGAATGAAAACGAGGGTTGCCCTACATTAGTCACACGGCATGTGTAAAGTCAAGTACCTTTCGCAGCATTCAACTGAATCCTACACGCAAATTGGAGGCACATCTTGGATGAACTGATTCATCCGCAAGAAGGAATTGGTGACATAGACCTGTTGCATGAAATTGGAACCAGCATGGCCACGGCTGATTCGTTTTACGAGGTTCTGGGGCGCATTATCGAAATGGTTACAGCCGCTGTCCGCTGCGATTCCTGCTTCATCTACATCCTTGAGAAAGACAAACTCGTGCTTCGAGCATCAAAAAATCCCCATTCAGATGTCGTAGACAAGCTGGAAATGAGCATCGGCCAGGGCGTAACCGGGTGGGTTGCGGAGTTTCGACAAACCGTGAGCCTGCCTGCAAAAGCATGGAATGACGCGCGTTTTGCAAAATTCGTCAATCTTCCTGAAGATCATTACGAAGCCTTTCTGTCTGTCCCGATCCTCTGTCGAGGAAAAGTCGTTGGCGTTATTAATGTGCAACATCGCGCAGTGCATCACCACACGCGACGAGAAATCCACCTGATCACGTTGATCGGCTATCTTGTCGGTGCAGAGATTGAAATGGCGCGCATGGAATATGAAAAGGCTCAGCTTGCCGACCAACTGGAGAATCGAAAGATACTTGAACGAGCCAAAGGCCTATTACAACGTGAACTCCACATCGACGAGGAGACCGCCTATCTTATGCTCCAAAAGCAAAGCCGGCAGAAACGCAAATCGCTGCGCGAAATCGCTGAAGCGGTCATCCTGTTGGAAGACCTGAAACGCGGCAAAGCCTCGCCGCCGAGCTAATTACATTTCCACAAAAATACCTCCATTGTCTAAGCAGCGCTACGTCAGGACAAAGCGCTGCTTTTTGGTTAGGCGTGTACCAAATCGCGCGCGGGACTCTATGTGTCCTTGCCAACAGTTCTGGGCGCTTTCCCAATTTGTTCCCAGATCTGAATCGCCGGAGCATTCAAGCGTCAAAATCCAGCTTTCGCCAGCAGAATGTTCACTTTTATACAGCTTTCCGGCGGGCCCACGGAGCAATCTATTGCAGAGGAAGTGCGCCGGAGCGTAGCCGTGCTAGCTTGCGATGCGCTGAACCAACTGCAGAACCCCCAACGTGGATTTGTGCGCGGCGCCCTTCCTCCCTGAGAAGCGGCCATGAATGCTCTGCTGATCTACCCGGAATTCCCCGACACCTTTTGGAGTTTCAAACACGCTCTGAAATTTTTGGGCAAGCGGGCGGCGCAGCCCCCTCTGGGTCTGATGACGGTAGCAGCTCTGCTCCCGCGCGCTTGGAACAAGCGGCTTGTGGACACCAACGTCGAACTGCTCCGCGACCGCGACCTGGCTTGGGCAGATGTGGTTCTGCTGAGCGGGATGCACATTCAGCGCGAATCGCTGCTGGCCATCGTCGAGCGCTGCCGCACGCACGGATTGCGCACGGTGGTAGGCGGACCCATCGCCAGCAGTGTGCCGGCGTCCCAATTGAAAGCGGACCACGTAGTGATTGGCGAGGCCGAGAGTCTGATTGGTCCACTCGCGTTGGATCTGGAGCAGGGGACGGCCAAGCCTATCTATCAAGCTGCCGAGCGGCCCGAGATGCGGACCAGCCCGCTGCCCGATCTGAGCCTCATTAAGATGCGCCGCTACTCGACCATGGCCGTGCAGTACTCGCGCGGCTGTCCCTTCAACTGCGAGTTCTGCGACATCATCGAAATCTATGGTCGGCGTCCACGCACCAAGACCGTAGCTCAGGTCCTTGCCGAACTGGACCAGTTACGTGCGGCAGGTTGGCGCGAAGCCGTCTTCATTGTCGATGACAACTTTATTGGCAACAAGGCGCGCGCGAGGGAACTATGCGTAGCACTTGCCGAGTGGCGCAGCCAATACAAAACCAGCTTCGACTTTAACACCGAAGCTTCACTCAACCTGGCCGACGATCCGGAGTTGATGCAACTGATGAAAGACGCCGGCTTCGTCTCAGTCTTTCTGGGTATCGAGACCCCGGATGAATCGGGACTCATCGCCAGTAACAAGCTGCAGAACACACGCCGCAGCCTGCTCGAGAGCGTGGCTACCATCCAGAGCTATGGAATGCAGGTTATGGGCGGCTTCATCCTCGGCTTTGACACGGATCGCGAAGACATCTTCGACCGCATGGTCGAGTTTATCCAGCGCAGCGGAATTCCCATTGCCATGGTCGGTCTGCTGCAGGCGATGCCTGGGACTCAACTCTTCCGAAGACTTTGGCGGGAGGGGAGGATTCTGGATGCCGGCCACGGCGACAATACCGACGACAAACTCAATTTCCTCCCCAACATGGACCCAACCCGGTTGGTGGAAGGCTATCGGTCTGTTCTGAAAAGGATCTATTCCTGCGAGGCCTACTATGAGCGCGTCAAAATCTATCTAAGCCGTACTTACTCAAAAAATGAGGAGAAGAGAACGAGGCAGAAGTGGCTGACCAGGGGTAATGTGCGTGCCTTTGTCACATCGATTGTCCGCCAGGGAGTCTTCGGCCGCCACCGCTGGAGTTACTGGAGGTTTCTGTTGACCGTAGCTACACGATATCGGCATTGCGTTGGTTCAGCCATGACTCTGGCAGTTATGGGCTACCATTTTCAGGTGATGACGAGCAAGCTGTCCGACGCAGTGAATTCTCCGGTGATGCCAGCAGGAGATGGCAAAATCCAGGTCCCTGATGAAGCGACAAGGTGATTCTCGGCAAACAGTCCAATATAGCTCAGTTATTGTGCCGGAGCGCTGGGAGAATGATCTTGGAGAAGAGTGGGCGTCATCCCCTCCCTCATGGCTTCTGAGCTAAGTCAATTCCAACTAATATGTGTCCTTCTTAGCTCTCCGACTTCGTGAGCAAGCCGCGCTTGGAGTTGGCCGTTGCGGTTGAGCCGTCGGTAGCCCCGTCAAATTGACAACAGCATGCTTGCGCTCGAGCAAGTGACAGTTAACGAAAGTGAGTCGAGGTAACTAGCATGAAGAAGATCGTAATCATCAGTTCGACTGTATTGTCGTTGATTCTTGGAATCGCTGCACCCATCTATGCGCAGGAGGACAAGAAAGACAAACAAGACAAATCTGGCCAACAGCGCGGCCAGCAGCAACAGCAAGGACAGCAAAAGCAGAATCAGGACAGACCGCAACAGGCTCAGCAGCAGCAGAAGCAGAATCAGGACAGACAGCAACAACAGGCTCAGCAACAGCAGAGGCAAAACCAGGACAGACAGCAGCAGCAAGTGCAGCAACAGAAACAGAATCAGGATCGACAGCAACAGCAGGCTCAGCAACAGCAACAGAAGCAAACTCAGGACCGGCAGCAGGAACAGCGCATTCAGCAACAGCAGAATCAGGGCCGGCAGCAACAACAGGGGCAGCAGCAACAACAAAGACAGGATGACAGCCGGCAACAGCAACAACGCGCCCAGCAACAGCAGCGCCCTCAGCGCAGTCAAGAGCAGCAGCGTGTTTGGCAGAGCACCTGGCAGAACCATCGCGCTGGGAGTTGGCAGAGTGACCATCGCTCATGGCAACAACGCGGCGGTTATAACGGCTACCGAATTCCTCAAGATCGGTATCGCGGATACTTCGGACCGCAACATTGGTTCAGCATCTTCGGCCTTCCATTTATGGTCTATAACGGATACCCACGCTTCCAGTACCAGGGCTATTGGATAACGCTCCTCGACCCGTGGCCGGAATATTGGTCGAATGACTGGTACGACAACGACGACGTGTACGTTGACTACAACAACGACGGCTACTACATGTATAACCGCAGGTATCCAAGCGCCGGAATTGCGATCAGCATTTCAATGTGATTTTGAAAGTTCGATTCGTCGCTGTTGAAATGTGATAGCCCAAAGAAGGCCTCCAGCCGAAGCTGGAGGCTTTTTTGCGTGCCGCAAACATCTGAGTTGCGCTAGCGTTTACCAGTTCTAGTAATCGCCGTCCATACCGCCGTAGCCACCGGCCGGAACGGAAGCCTTGTTCTCGGGGATCTCCACACAAGGGCTTCGGTGGTCAGGAGCAGACCGGCAATCGAAGCCGCGTTCTGCAGTGCTGTGCGAGTAACCTTGGTCGGCGTCAATGACGCCAGCTTATTGACCTTCGCCAGCTGCCTCAAGGCCGGTGCATTTTGGGGCATTTTCCCGTCCGATTTTGGTCCGACCCCCCCACACGAAGTCGGACGAAAATAAACGAAAAGACACGAAAATTCACGAAAAAGACACACCTGTGAATGCCTGTTGAAAACAGGTTTAATCGGCTGATTTAGTTGATTTTATTGGGGAAAGTTTGGAGGCGCGGGCCGGGATCGAACCGGCGCATAAAGGTTTTGCAGACCTCTCCCTTACCACTTGGGTACCGCGCCTTGGCAGGGCAGCCTTTTTGCTGGACTTACTATCCAACCACCCTAGCCAACCCGGCTGGCGCCGGAAGGCGGTTGGAGCGGGAGACGAGATTTGAACTCGCGACCCTCGCCTTGGCAAGGCGATGCTCTACCACTGAGCTACTCCCGCTTAGTCGCAAATTCGAGTATACCGGGCGGCCCAAATGAGGTCAAACTGTCCCCGGTTTGGGGGGTAGGTGGCTCGATTTGCGGTACTTCTATACCCGTTCGGACGCATTCTCGACTAGGCCGACCATAGGCTTGGCGCCGCTTCCGGAGCCCTTCTCCTCCCGCACAATCTGGCCGTCGCGCATGTAGAGGATCCGGGTCGCAATTGCGGCGGCTTCGGGGTTATGGGTGATCATGAGCGTGGTCTGGCCCAGCTCACGGTTGGAGCGCATGAGCATTGCCAGCACAGCGTCAGAGTTCTTCGTGTCCAGATTGCCGGTGGGCTCGTCGGCCAGCACGATTGCAGGGCGGGTGATCAATGCGCGCGCAATAGCAACGCGCTGCTGTTCGCCGCCGCTCAGCTCTGAAGGCCGATGGTCCAGTCTGCCTTTGATGGATAGCAGCTCGCTGAGATGATCGAGATACGCTGTGTCGAGGGGCTTCTTGCGGCCGCTGATGGAGTAGGCAACTTCAATGTTGCCCATGGCCGTAAGGGTGGGCAGAAGGTTGAACTTCTGGAAAACAAAGCCTATGCGGTGTTTGCGTAGCCGCGTCCTTTCGCCGTCGCTCAGCGTGGCAAAATCGATTCCGTCAATCTCAACACGGCCCTCGGTTGCGCGAGTGAGGCCGCCGAGCAGGTAAAACAGAGTGGATTTGCCCGACCCGGAAGGGCCGACGATGGCGACAAACTCGCCTCTTTCCACTTTTACGGAGACTCCGCGTACGGCAGGCACCTGGAGCTTTCCTGCGGAGTAAACCTTGGTGAGATTTTCGGCGAGAATGATGACTGAAGACGCTTGTTGCGGCACGTCTTGATTGTAAATGGCGAGCCGTGCAGCGGCCGTGGAACGGCGTAGCTCTGGAAGCGTAAAATCAAGCTTTCATGCATGAACTTTCCATTGCGGCCAGCATCGTAGAAGCGGTCACGGAGACAGTGTCCCGTTACCCTGGCTCGCGAGTTAAGGAAGTTCGACTGCGTCTAGGTGCGCTCGCTTCGGTGATTGAAGACTCGCTGCAGTTTTGCTGGGGCGTGAGCATTGAAGGTACGCCGCTGGAAGGGTCGAAGCTGGTGGTGAACATTCTGCCGGTCGTGGTGCACTGTTCGGCTTGCGGCAAGCAGGGAGAACTGGGCAGCCTGCAAAGCTTTCGCTGTCCTCATTGCGGTGAGCCGGCGAGCGACTTGCGCCAGGGTCGCGAGCTTGAGATAGATTCCATCGAGATTGACGAGGTGGAGGAGGCGGTATGACGACCAGGATTGTCGAGCTGCGGCGCGGAATTCTGAAGAAGAACGACGAGCTGGCGGCCGGCCTTCGCAACCGCTTTACTTCGGCGGGTGTACTGGTGCTGAACCTGGTTTCGAGTCCAGGCACCGGTAAAACCGCGTTTTTGGAGCGCACGCTGCGCGAACTTCGGGCCAGGGGGTCAAGGGTCGCGGCGCTGGTGGGGGACCTTGAAACCGACAACGATGCGCGCCGACTGGCGGCCAGCGGAGCACCTGTCCGGCAGATCAATACGCATGGTATCTGCCACCTTGATGCCGAGATGATCGACAAGCACCTCGGCGATTGGGAGGACGTCGCGCTGTCCGCGCTTGATTACCTGTTCATTGAGAACGTCGGGAATCTGGTGTGCCCTTCGAGCTATGACCTCGGCGAGAAGATTCGTGTGGCGCTGCTGAGCGTGACGGAAGGCGAGGACAAGCCGCTGAAGTATCCGACGCTGTTCAACTCGGCTGACGCGGCGGTTATTACCAAGATGGACATTGCGGAACCGTGCGGTTTTGACCGCACACTAGCACTCAGAAACCTGGGCGAAATTCGTCCAGGAATTCGAGTGTTTGAGACCAGCGCCAAAACCGGCGCCGGAATGGATGAGTGGTTCGCCTATCTGGTGGCGGAACGCGCGGCGCGATCCGCCTGAGAAACTCCGGCGATGAGCTTGACCTTTTACAGCCACCCGCCGTTCGTGCTGTCCCATCCTCCGCTTCGCTGCGGAGCGGCACCAGGGGCACCCGGACCTTGTGGTAGAACCCAAGGGACCCACGACCTGGGCTACCCGCCATGAAACAGAAATTCTAAATCGAATGCCCGGTCGGGGTTCGTGCTATTCCATCCTTCCCGCAAAGGCGCGGGAAGGATGGGGCACCCGGCTTGTGCGTAGGAACAACCGCGATCCTTCACTACGCTTACCCCACGAACTCTGTTCGCGGGGCCCCAAGCCGCTTCGTTCAGGATGACACGGCGGAAATTTCACGTGAGTTCGTGCTATCCCACCCTACTCGCGCTGAGACTGCGAGAAGGATGGGGCACCCGGCACCCGGCGGTCGGTGCTGGAGATTGCGGAGACTGCGGCGAGGTAGCTTGTCAGGTGCTGGCTATAAGTCGTTGGCTTTGTCGTGATGGGCTGGCGCTGCGGCGGCGAAAAGCAACAGCAGATCCTTCACTACGCTTACCCCACGAACTTTGTTCGCGGGGCCCCAAGATGCTTCGTTCAGGATGACACGTCCGAATTTTCTGTGAGTTCGTGCTATCCAACCCTTCCCGCAAAGGCGCGGGAAGGATGGGGTACCCGAGAATGGTGGAGATTGGTGCTGGGTTTTGAGTCGGTGAGTTGAGGGTTGTGATATCCCACCCATCCCGCGATGAGACTGCGGGATGGATGGGGCACCCTCAGAGCTGTGACGTGGCTGAGCTATTAAAAGAGACGCAAGGGTGGGCTACCAGCCTACTCGTAGATGCTGCGGCGAAAGCCAATGCGACGCGGGTCCACAAATATGCGAGCGGTGGCTATGCCAAACAGGAAGCCGGCAATGTGGGCAAGGTAGGCCACGCCGCCGGTGCGCACTGCAGCAACCGAGCCAAAGTTGAGCACCTGCATCAGAAACCAGAAGCCGATGAGAAACACCGCGGGGATGTAGCTAATGCGGATGAAGATGAGGAAGAAGAGCAGCGTGCGGATGCGATCGCGTGGGAACGTGATGATGAATGCGCCCATCACGGCTGCAATGGCGCCGCTTGCGCCGAGGCAGGGAATCGTAGAGTGGGGATCGCCGAGCACCTGTGCCATCATGGCGAATGCACCGCCGATGAGATAGAAGATCAGGAACGCGATGTGTCCCATCGCGTCCTCCATTGCGGGGCCAAACGCCCAGAGGAACACCATGTTGCCGATGATATGCATCCAGCCGGCGTGCATAAACATTGAGGTGATTAGCGTGTTTGCGTGGTGACCGTGAGTCACTTGCAAAGGAATCACGGACCACTCATACACGAAATGATTGCCGCCGGCGAGCTCAAGCAGAAAGACGTACACGTTGACCACGATGACGAGCGTAGTTACGAATGCGAAGCCGCCCGACCGGCGCGAGACGTCGCCGAGCGGGATCATGCCGCCCATTACATTCCGCCTTTGCCGAGCAGGATGCCGATGCCGTACGTGACGGCGCCTTCAATTGCACCTACGATCGTCATTTCCAGCCCCGAAGACCACCATGAGCGAACGGTAATGAGGCTTTTGGCCGCGCCGACGGCAAAATGCGCGATCAGCGAGACGACGGCCGCAGCGACGACGGCAGGAACGCCTTGCAAGAAGAAGAACGGGATGATCGGAATCGCTGCGCCAATGGCGGTTGAGAGCGCGCCCGAACTGGCGGAGACCAGGGGATTTGAAAGCGACTCCTCGCTGGACCCGAGTCGCTCGCTGGCTAGTGCGCGCAGCAGCTGTTCAGGGTTGCTGGCAATGTGGCTCACCATTTTTTGCGCGTCTTCTTCCGGCAAGCCTTTTACCTGGTAATAGAGGGAGAGCAACTCGCGCGCCTCCGGGCCGTTCATCGCGATGGCTTCGCGCTCGCGCGCCAGCTCAGCATCGTAAATCTCCTGCTCGCTTTTTGCGGCGAGGTATGCGCCCGAGCCCATGGACAACGCCGAAGCGATCAAACCGGACAAACCAGCCAGGAGAACATACTTGCTGTCGCCCGCGGTTGCGCCAGACACGCCGGAGACGATTCCGAAGATTGCGCCCAAGCCGTCATTTACGCCGTAAATTGCGTCGCCGATCCACGCGCCGGGCTGCTTGCGTCCCTGATTGCGCTTGGCCAGCATCTCTTCCAGCACGGCCTTGGCCTCAATCTTTGGAGCGCCTGCCGGAGCAGTGTAGTGCCCGCGCAGCAAGGAGCCCAGCTCACGGTAGTGCTCCTTTTCGTCCTCGATAACATGGTCGAGAATCGCGATGGAGCCCTCATCGCCCAGTGCCTTGAGCTGCTCGCCGTAGGTGGCAATGTGCCGGCTTTCCTCAATCTCCAGCCGACGGAGGGCCATGCGGATTCCGCCGGCGCGGTTCGCCAGCGAATCAGCCTCGCCGGTCGGATTGCCCTTGTAAATGGGTTCGTCGCCGCCCAGCTCCTTGATGCGTTCAGCCCAGAGGGCCGCATGCTCCAGCTCGGCGGCTGCGAGATGGCGCAATACCCGAGCGCGCACCGGCTCCTGATCACGGTCGGCGAGGGCATTGTAGGTGTGATAGCCCTCCATCTCCGCCTGCCAATTGCCATCGAGGGCCGCCAGCACTTTCTTCAATCTGGCGGGGTTCGTCATCGCAGTCGCCATCGAATTCTCCTTGCTTTCCTACGAATGGCACGAGCTGCTTTGAGTAAAAAACACGGCCGCAGACTCTGCCATCAAAAAAACCTGAAATTCTGAATTTACCCCACTGGGACCCTGGCGAGATGGAGCTGCACGCAGGCAGCGTACTTTCATGAGGATAGCGGAAATCCGAGGTTTTCGGCCAGTTACATGGTGACGCCGGTGATTGCGGCAAATTTTCTGCACGCTTGAAGAAAGAGGGGCACCCGGGTGGGGCGGCGCGAAGAACAACCGCAGATCCTTCACTACGCTTACCCCACGCGGTCAGACCGCGCGGGGCCCCAAGACGCTTCGTTCAGGATGACACTTCGGATATTTCATATGGGTTGTGATATCCCACCCATCCCGCGCTGAGACTGCGGGATGGATGGGGCACCCGGCAGTTGTTTTTGAGTTGGTGAGTTGAGGTCTGTGGTATCCCACCCATCCCCCGGCTCCGTTCAGGATGACGCGGCAATGGTAGGTCTGAAGTAGTTCCCTTTAGATGTAGGTGCATTTTTCGCGGCATGTTGAGCCAAAATGGGCGTACTATATTGTCGGTTTCAAGGCGGACCGATATATGTCCGTTAAGCCAAACCCGCACGACCGGCTGAAAGGCAGCTTGAATCTGCTGATGGCGCTCGCTGTCTTCCTGATCATGCTGCTGCTTTTCCTGCGAATGGTGACATTCGTGGTGGGGCACCATTCTCTATAGCGGCGTGCCATTCCGCGCGCGCCAGGCTTTGGCGTATTTCCAGTGGATATAGATTGAGTGGTTCAGGTGCTGCAGCAGCCCCTCGGGGCCGTCGAGAAAGCCGAGCCGGAAAATGTAGTTGTAGAGAAACGTGGCGGCCGGATTGACGACCGAATGCCAGAAGAGCGCCGCCATGGTTTGCGGAGCGCGGCCTGATTCGATCAGCATCCATGCGCTGAGGGTGCTGTAGCGGTTTACGTGTTCCACGTACTCTTGAATGGTGGGATAGCAATGGTGGAGGATGGGATTGTGGAGTTCGCCTGCCGGACCGCCGGACTCCATGGTCTCGTGAACTGCCCGCTGGGCAAACTTTGCCCACCCGCGCTTGAACAGGCGCAACTTCGGATCGGGCCAATATCCGCCGTAGCGGAGCGCCCTGCCCATAAAGTGATTGAGCCGCGGAAGCCGGTAAGCGCTGAAGTGCGGAGTGTCGGCCAGAGTTGCCCTAATCTCACGAGCAAGTTCCGGGCTCACTTCTTCATCAGCATCGAGCGAAAGCACCCAGTCGCAGGTTGAGTGTGCAATAGCTGAGTTTTTCTGGGCCGCAAAACCTTTCCACGATTCCTGGAAGACACGCGCCCCGGCGGCCCGGGCCATGGCGACCGTTTCATCGGTCGAGCCTGAATCCACGATGACGATCTCCTGAGCCCAACTGACGCTTTTGAGCGCGCGGGACAGGTTGGATGCCTCGTTCAGTGTGATCAGCACAACGGAAAGCGTGTACGCCATCGTGCCAAGAATAAACCGCCGGACGCGCTGGCCGCATGTTTAGAGGATTAGGGAGTGGAATATTCAGTCTGCCGATATTTGTATGGGCTTGGGCGCACTGGCCAAGGAAACCAATTGCCTGGGAGCGCAACAAGCTTTGGCGAGCCTGAAGCTGTCGGCCTGCATTGCTTTTTCTTCTCGAAGTGTTTCGATCGTCTGCTTGAGGACGTGCGCTGCTCCGGGGTGCGGAGGCATTACGATTCGATAGTGCATCCACTTGCCCTCGCGCCGCGCTGCAACAATACCTGCGTTGCGCAGGTATGCGAGGTGGCGCGATATCTTGGGCTGGGGAGAATCGAGAATCTCAACGAAGTAACAGACGCAGATTTCGCGATCGCCCATCAGGTTGAGCAGACGAAGCCGTGTCGGATCTCCGAGCGCCTGAAAGAAGCGCACCAGGTCGAATTGAGCTTTTGCCGCCATGAAGATATATTCGCATTGACGAATACGAGAGTCAAGCATATAGTCGTCTTAGCGAATATGTTGTGAGGTGATGAATGTCAGAGCAATTGTTGGAATCAGTGAAGGCCAAGTATGGCGCGGTGGCTGAGAGCTCGCTTTCAAGCGAACACACGGGAGTGCGGGCGGTGGCGGAGGCATTCGGTTATAGCGCGGAGGAGTTGACGTCAATTCCTGCCGAGGCAAACATGGGCCTGTCGTGCGGGAATCCCACGGCAACCGCTCATCTGAAGGCGGGCGAAGTTGTAGTCGATCTTGGCTCAGGTGGCGGGCTGGACGTTTTCCTGGCCGCGAAGAAGGTGGGACCGACAGGAAAGGCGATCGGCATCGACATGACGCCGGCGATGCTTGAGCGTGCTCGCGCCAATGCGCAAGCTGGCGGGTATACGAACGTCGAGTTTTACCAGTCGACGATCGACAAACTGCCGCTGCCGGACGCGTCAGTAGATTGCGTGATCAGCAACTGTGTTCTCAACCTGGCCCCGGACAAGCCGGCGGTGTTTCGAGAGATCTTTCGGGTGTTGAAGCCCGGCGGCCGCCTGGCCGTGAGCGACATTGCGCTGAAGGCCGAGTTGCCGGCGGAAGTGGCATCGAGCGTGGCTGCTTATGTGGGGTGCATTGCGGGCGCGATTCGGATTGAGGATTACAAGAAAGGGCTGCTGGAGGCGGGCTTCAAATACGTTGAGATTGTAGACAGCGGAAAGGACCTGAACGCCTATGCGAAGGTTGAGAATCAATCGGGCTGCTGCTCACCGGCGATGGATGCTGATTCGCCGTTCAAGATGGCGGAGAGCTCCTGTTGCGCCCCCGCCGCGCCTAGTGTGCACGACGATCTGAGCAAGCTGCTTTCGGAGTACGACGTAAACGCGGCAGCCGCCAGCGTGAAGGTGTACGCGCTGAAGCCGGAAGCGAAGAACTGCTGCGGGCCGTCGTGCTGCTCTTAGGGCAGCGTGAGATCGTATGCTGTCCTGGTCGAAACTGAGGATTCGATGTTCTGGCCGCCGCGCTACTTGGTAGGCTAGAGCATCGAGTTTCGGTCAACGGATTTGCGTGACCGGCGCATCGAGAAGGCCCATTCGGAATCGGAGTGAACTTGGCGTGATCAGGCCGCTGTTGCCGCTTCTACCTCCGCCCATTGTTCCGCTGTCAGCTTTAACTCGGCCGCGGCCACATTCTCTTCAAGGTGGGCGACCTTCGAGGTTCCCGGAATAGGCAGCAGCACCGGCGAGCGGTACAACAGCCACGCTAGTGTAAGCTGCGACACGGTGACTCCGTGCTGCTTCGCGAGCAGCGCGAGTTTTGCAGCCGCCGGATGATCCGGCTTCATCAGTTTTCCGGCTGCGTTTGGATACCAGGGCAGAAAGCCAATGCCCTGTTGCTCGCACCAGTTCAGCGTCTCCTCATACCGTCGGTCGCCCAGACTGTAGCGATTCTGAATGGCCGCGACGTCAATGTACTTTCGAGCTTCCTCAATCTGTGCGGGCGTCACTTCGTCCAGGCCGATGTGCCTGATCTTGCCCTGCTCCTGCATTCGTTTGAGCGCGCCGAGCTGTTCCTCGAGAGGTGTGCGCGGGTCAATCCGGTGTAGCTGGTAGAGATCAATCCGCTCGAGCTTCAGGCGGCGCAGACTCATTTCCACGCACTGGATGAGGTACCCGGCGCGGCCTACGTACTCAGTTTTCGCCGGGCCCTGCCGGGTAATGCCGCCCTTGGTGGCGATGACGACGCCGCTGGGATAGGGCGCGAGCGTTTCACCGATCAGGCGTTCGGCAATCTCTGGGCCGTAGGCGTCGGCCGTGTCGATGAGGTTAACGCCGAGATCAACGGCGCGCCGCAGCACACGACGGGCCTCCGCTTCGTCTGCCGGTTCGCCCCAGGCGCCGTCGCCGACCAGCCGCATGGTTCCATAGCCCATCCGGTTGACGGGCAAATCGCCCCCGATAAGAAAAGTCCCGCCGGCCGCTGCTGAAGAACGCGTTTCGCTCATGATGGATTCGATTCTACCGGTGAAATATTGATCCAGCCGTTTCGCCGAAATGTGACAAAATCCAATTGTCTGGGGAGACAAATCAGACGTGGGGCAGATCTCCTGCCGGCAGGACCCGAGCCGCCGGGAACCGACGGGTCACCGGTTGCGTATTCTCATGCGCAGCAGCAAGGAGATGCTTATGAGCAGCTTCGCCTATCCAAATCCGCAGGCAATCTTTTATCAGCAATACGAAGTTGTGCGCCGCGACGAGGTTGTTGGCATTTTGCTGGCGCTGTTTCTGGGGAGTTTTGGCGCTCACCACTTCTATTTGCGCCGTACGGGCCTTGGCATTCTCTACCTTTGCTTTTTCTGGACGGGGATACCCGCAATCGCGGGATTCGTAGAGTGCTTTTTCATGCCTGGGCGGGTGCGCGAGTTCAACGCGATACAGGCGGCGGGGATTGCGGCGGCGCTGGGGATTCCGATGCCGATGTTTGGGCAGCCTGTGTATGCAGCAGCGAATACGGCTGCTCCCGACCAAGCTGGCGCTGAGAGCAGGTGTCCACGGTGCAACCAGGCGAATCCGCAGGGTGCGCGCTTCTGCTCCGGATGCGGCGGAGCGCTCTAGTTTGGCGCAGCGGAAATCTCTACATATTCGCCTGGCCGGACCGCATCGACTCATTGAATTTGGGCTTTGTGAAATCCAGTGCTGCTTCAAGAGCGGCGCGATACTCGGGAGCGCGTTCCATCAGTGCCGGAGTGGGCGCGGCATATTCGCCGTCGAGCGTCATTAACCCAGCGGCTGCCTCATTCCTGGCCGCCTGCAGCAGGTCCTGCTCCGTGGTGTTGAGATACTGCGCATCGCGCGGGTCGGCAATCCACACGGGGTTGCCGGCGCCGAGCACTCCAGAGAGCCAGTACACCTTGCTCAGCAGATATTTCAGCCGCTCGTTCTCATCCGTATCAGTAAACACGAAACGCTTTTGCCAACGGCTGTAGAAGCGCGTGGTGACGGGCACCGGCTGACGGTTACCGCTCTTGAGGAATTCCAACTGGCCCAGGTCAACAGTTTTGCGCACCGCGTTGTATACGAAGGTTTCGGCGTAGGGCTGCTCCATGGCGGGAACGATTTCAGCGAAGGTTAGCGTGACGGCCGCGGCAATTTTGGAGTGCAGGTTGTGTTCGCCGCCGTCGGCGAGGTGCATTTCGCCGTGCACGATGAAGGTGTCGGCGCCGGAGGTGGACTGGTGAAACGGCCACTCGAATTTGCCGAAGGCGATGGGCAATCCGGCGAGCGTTACATAGCACTCTGGGCGCGGATTGCGCAGGCGCTTGGCCTGGGCGGCGAGATGCGCGGTCATTTGCGGCAGGAGTTCGGGTTTGTCGAAGTTGAAGCTCTCGCTCAGCTCAAGCTTGAGGGTTCGCGCGCCGGTAGCTGCGGCGGGCAGAGTCAGCTCAAAGATAGCAGTGGGACGGCCTTTGAAGTCGACGCCCTCCGTTTTGGAACTTAGTGTTAAGCCAGCCTTTGCGGCAGCTGACTCGATCTGTGTAACCAATTGCGATTTCAAAACTGCCATGCGCGGGGAATCCTCAATCTTGGCTTTCGTGCAGACTCAATTTTACTAGGAGCTTTCAGCTGTCAGCTCTCAGCTTTCGGGTAAATGCGGATCTCGGCTCTTAGCTTTTAGCCATTAGCTCCATCTTGCTAATGCCGCACCAAGCCGTTACCAGCAAGGAAAATCTGAAAGCTGAGAGCTGAGAGCTGAAGGCTGCTTCTACGTCTCGATCTGGACCAGTTCGCCGCCGCCGGGGGAGACGGTGCGGATTTGCGGGGCGCGCCAGTGGTCGATGTAGCTGATTTTGTGGACGCAGCCGATGGTGCAGTGCGGGGCGCAGCTTTTGGCGGTGAGGAATTCGCGCTTGACGTCGGCGGTGGTGTAGTCGGCCAGCGGGACGCCGGGATAACCGCGCTGCTGGCTGCAGTAGTGCACCAGGCCGTCCTCGCAGATGTAGAGGTAGCGGGAGCCGGCGCGGCAACGCCAGTCGTTGGGCCGGCCCTCGGCGATGGCGGCCTGAAAGTCGTCGAAGCGCGAGTAGTTGACCTTCTTCCACCCGCTCATTTCTTTGTAGACCTTTGCTTCGTCGGGCTTGAGGGGCTTTAGCTGGCCGTCGCCGTCGTGAATAATGCCGATGGTGGAGGTGAAGCCGAGCTCGATGGCGCGCTTGCCGATGACAAGCGCTTCCTGCGGATTGCGGATGCCGCCGCCGACAACGGAGTTGATGTTGATGTGGAACTCGGCGTGATCGGCCAGCATCTGGAGCTTTTTGTCGAGGACCTTGAGGGACTTTTTGGAAACGTCGTCGGGCTCAAGATTGTCGATGCTGATCTGCATGTGGTCGAGGCCGGCCTGGTTGAGGCGCTCGATGCGGTCGATGTTGAGCAGGTAGCCGTTGGTGATCATGCCGGCGATGGCGCCGGTGCCGCGCATGCGGACGATGACCTCGTCGAGCTGCGGGTGGGTGAGGGGCTCGCCGCCGGAGATGCCGATCATGGCGGTACCGAGGCGGCCGAGGTGGTCGATGCGGCGGTACATTTCGTCGAGCGGTACCGGCTCGCTGACCTTGTCGTACTCGTTGCAGTAGGCGCAGGAGAGATTGCAGAAGCGGGCGGGGACGATCTGGGCAAGGACGGGGTGGCCGGTGGAGGCCAGGGCGCTGGCGACCATGCGCAGCTCGCGCGCCTTGCGGGTTGCCGCAATCAATCGTCCCCTCGCCGTATCTCTGCGACGTGTTGCCATCTGTTCTATTGAATCACAGAGAATCAGCAATTAGGAAAGGCGTTCATTTTCTTGTCCATGCCCCATTTTGAGCGGTTGAGCTCGCAAAAGAGCCAACGAATTGAAAGGGTGCCAATTAGCAGACTCATTTCTGTTCACAGCATTTGCAGTATCGTGTTATGCGAGGTCCGGTTAGGAGGGATCTCGGATGACAGTTCGGATATTTCATGTGGGCTCGTGGTATCCCACCCATCCCGCGATAAGACTGCGGGATGGATGGGGCACCCGAGAATGGTGGAGATTGGTGCTGGGTTTTGGGTTGGTGAGTTGAGGGTTGTGATATCCCACCCATCCCGCGATGAGACTGCGGGATGGATGGGGCACCCGAGAATGGTGGAGATTGGTGCTGGGTTTTGAGTCGGTGAGTTGAGGGTTGTGATATCCCACCCATCCCGCGATGAGACTGCGGGATGGATGGGGCACCCGAGAATGGTGGAGATTGGTGCTGGGTTTTGGGTTGGTGAGTTGAGGGTTGTGGTATCCCACCCATCCCGCGATGAGACTGCGGGATGGATGGGGCACCCGAGAATGGTGGAGATTGGTGCTGGGTTTTGAGTCGGTGAGTTGAGGGTTGTGGTATCCCACCCATCCCGCGATGAGACTGCGGGATGGATGGGGCACCCGAGAATGGTGGAGATTGGTGCTGGGTTTTGAGTCGGTGAGTTGAGGGTTGTGATATCCCACCCATCCCGCGATGAGACTGCGGGATGGATGGGGCACCCGAGAATGGTGGAGATTGGTGCTGGGTTTTGGGTTGGTGAGTTGAGGGTTGTGGTATCCCACCCATCCCGCGATGAGACTGCGGGATGGATGGGCACCCGAGAATGGTGGAGATTGGTGCTGGGTTTTGGGTTGGTGAGTTGAGGGTTGTGGTATCCCACCCATCCCGCGATGCGACTGCGAGAAAGATGGGGAACCCGGGAATGGTGGAGATTGGTGCTGGGTTTTGGGTGGGTGAGTTGGGGGTTGTGGTATCCCACCCATCCCGCGATGAGACTGCGGGATGGATGGGGCACCCGGCGTTTTATGGCCAGGTGCCGGTCAGGTGGATTTGCACCATACGCTCGAGGGCTTTGGTGTTGAAGGCCAGAGTGTTGGAGGAGGGCTGTCCAGCGGAGACCACGCTGGGCGAGGGACGGTTGGCGGACACGGCTTGTTTCCAGAGCACGCGGCGCACTTGTTCATCGTGCAGCAGCCCGGTAAGCTTTTTCGTTTTCATTTCGCCGGAGTCGCGGCCAGTGGGGGAGAGGCGGATGATGTCATCGCGCAGGCGGACGGCGATGATGTTGATGGCTTTGACCTCGAGGCGGACGATGCCATTGACGGCTGCGTCGCGGTCATCGCCTCGGGCGGGGAGGTGAACTACTACGGTTCCGTGGCGGGTGAGGCGGTCGATGGCGGCCTGAAAGTCGTTGTCGCGCTCGGCGAGGATGACGCGGTTCATACCATCGCTGAACTCGGGGTAGGACACGACGAGGCAGGGTTGCGCGTTGGGAGGGCAGGGCGTGATGTTGTGCACGATGCCGGAGTCGCCGGGGTCGAAGTAGGAGGCATGCGGCGGGGGAGGCAAAAAGCGATCGCTGGGCGCCTTGACTACCCATGGATCCTTGGGCCGTTGGACGAGGGCGAGCATTTCCTGCATGCCAACGGGGTTGAGAACCGTGGCGAGTGCCGCGGTCCAGCGGCCGGACTGCGTGGCTGCCGCTGGCCGCAGGGAGCCCTGGTCAGTATTTTTACCTGCGCATGAGAAGCGGCGGACCGCGGCGGTGGCGCTGACCGGGATGCCGAGAGCGTCGATTGCGTTGATGTGTTCCCAGGCGCCAAGGCTCTGCCAGTGCTTGTCGTCTTCAGTGATGAAGCGGAAGACAATTTCATCGGTCTCGGACGGGTGGTAGTGCAGGTCCTGCACGCCGGCGCTGTCTCCGACCACGCCGATGGTGTTGAGGGTTGGCGGGCCGCAGTTCATGATCAGCGCGCCGGGCGTGAGGTTGAGGATTGCGCGAAAATCGTCGGACTGCTGCGTGGGCTGGTTCATAGCCCGATAGATATAGAACCCTGCGCCACCCAGGAGCAGTATCAAGATCGGCATGACGAGTTTGCGAAGGTTCATAGCTGAAGTATGGACCTGAATTCAGGTCCACGGAGCATGAGTTTAGGAGGTGGAGGCTGGCAAGACAATACCACTTAGGTCCCACGGGCGGTACCTGGGAAGCTATCCCACGGAGTGTGGCAGTTGGTTTGGCCTAAGCTGCTGACTGGCGGGGAACTATGGGAAGAAAGGTGCTTGCTTGTGGTTTATTTTTCGTGCTATATCTTCGGGGCAATCGATATCCGTAGCATCGATATGCGTAAGATCGAGCCGCGGGTTTCCTCCCGCTCGCGAGCCTGAGAACAGGAGTTAGGCCATGGACGAGATGCAGTCCCTCCAGTTCTTCATGTTGTTAATGTGTGCCATTGCCGCCGTTCTGGTGGCAGGCACGGGGATGATAATCTACCTGCTTTACCGCCTGGAACGGAACGCACATGTTCCGCGGGTGAACCGGCCGCCTCATGGGCTGAGAGCATTGATGCACAGGCGGTAGTGGCCGGGTCTCAGTCTCGATGCTCGGGGCAGTCCGCTAAAGACAAAACCGGATCCTTCACTACGCTTACCCCACGAACTTCGTCCGTGGGGCCCCAAACCGCTTCGTTCAGGATGACACTTCGGATATTTCATATAGGTTCGTGATATCCCACCCATCCCGCGATGGGACTGCGGGATGGATGGGGCACCCGGCTTTGTTTTTGAGTTGGTGAGTTGAGGGTTGTGGTATCCCACCCATCCCGCGATGAGACTGCGGGATGGATGGGGCACCCGGCTTTGTTTTTGAGTTGGTGAGTTGAGGGTTGTGGTATCCCACCCATCCCGCGATGAGACTGCGGGATGGATGGGGCACCCGGCTTTGTTCAGGATGACACTTCGGATATTTCATGTGGCTCCGTGTTATCCCACCCATCCCGCGATGAGACTGCGAGAAAGATGGGGAACCCGGCAGCGATTGACGGAGTCACTCCATATCAGAAGTGATAGAGAAGCAAGCCGTACCCTACGCCGGCTGGGTCGGAACTGCGCGCTACCTGGAATGCCATCAACTTGCCGTCGGTTGAGATGACCGGGTTTGAGGCTTTCCATCCTTCGTAGTCGTTGAAGTGGGTCATGCGGACGAAGTCTTTGCCGGTGCCGTCGAGCTTTAGCCTGTAAAGATCGATGTACTGGGAGCCGTGCTTGTTGTCGTACTGCGCAACTTGCCGGTCGCCTTCTACCGCGGTGTGCTCTCCGTCCGGGAATATGCCTTCGCACTCGTTGTAAGTGCCGGGAGCCTTGGAGAAGTTGGTTACCTGGCCAGTGGCCATGTCGATGCCCATCGCGCTGGCGAGACCGTGCGGCTCGTAGCAGGTAAAGGTCATCTTTTTGTCGTCGTCATAGAAGTCCTGCGCTTCAAGGTCGCAGTCTTGGCTGGAGCTCTCGTAAACCTTTTTCTCGTTGATGAGCTTCGGCGTGGGGCCGGTGAGATCGACCTGGGCCACCATGAGGCGGGAGTAGTGTTCCGGGAATTCGGGATGATCTTCGTGGTTCTGCGAGTAAGAAATGAGCATGCTGTGCTTGGAGATGGCTGCGCCCTCGTGCATGTGCGCGCCAAGCTTGACGGGCTTTGAGCCGGGCTTGCTGCCGAGGTACCAGAGCTCGTTATCGCGGCCGCGGCTGACGTGGATGTCTGTGAACTTCTCGGGTCCGATCAGGATGTAGTCGCCGTTGGAGAGGTGCATGACGCGGAGAAACGCGCCGCCGGGCACGTTGCAGGTGAGGCAGCGAATGACGCGGGTCTTCAGGTCGAGCTCGAAGGCGTCGCCGAAGCTTTTGTCCATGAAGGCAATGCGCTGATTGTCAGGAGAGAAATCGGCGCGCTCGCCGAAATGCGTGAGGACTTCAATGTTCGGGGGCAGTGCATCGATGGGGCTACCCGATTTTCTTTGAGCCTGCAGCAGGCATGACGACAGCACAAGAACGGAAAGGACCAATGGTCGCATGGTATGACCTCGCGCAAACTATACGCGGGCCACCTGGAGGCGGGCAAGCCGCCTCCGGCAAGTTCCTGATCGCCGTCTCACTGCGTGACATTCTGGACATTCCAACCGCTGTCGGTCTTTACCAAGGTTGCGGTGGCATTTTCGCCCGCGATGTCGCGGCCGATTTGCGGAAATGCTGTTTTGATTTCCGGTTTGTTTGCCCAGTCGGGCGCGCTGACCGAGTAGTGATAGTTGACGCTGTATTGCGCGGCATCCGAATCAGCGGGGGAGTAGGCAAGGATCGAATCGACCTTGCGCGTTCCGAGACAGAAGTTTCCATATCCCGGTTGAGCTGAATCGGCGGTCCAATACTTGCGGCCGTCCGCTGAGAGGTCGTAGTTGGTCACACTCTTTGATCCGATGAGGAAGCGCTTTTTCTCAGTGGGCATACGCGTCATCAGCCCGGTATCTGTGAGTGCGTCGAATCGCTCGGTTTCCTGGTCGTTCGATGTATCGGCCTGGGCGGGTAACTTGATGGCGCCGTCCCACAGGCATACCTGCCGGCCGCGGTAATAGCCGTTGAGTGCCGATTTAAATGCTTCTTTATCGACAGCATTGTGGCGGCAGCCAGCCAGCAGCGCTATGGCTGCCATCAGCGTATAAGCTGCAAAGTTTATTGTTCTCATCAACCTCATTCACCTCCGAAACTTTGATGCGGAATCGACAAACGTGAGAGGCTCGCTATCATGATCGGCGAGCGGCTGACACCACGTGATAGACTTCGGTTGCATTTCGAACTCTTTTGTTTGCGGAGGTTTGTCGATCCATGTCCAGGCACTGGTTTGCTCTTGTTTCCACTGCGGTTCTTCTTGTTGCCGGAGGTGTTTCCCACTCGCAGGAGAAACCGAAGTGGGTGGGGACGTGGGCTGCGTCGCCGATGCTCGCCGAAGGCCGGTGGATGCACCCGTTCGCGAATACGACGGTGCGCGAGGTTGTGCACATCTCGAACGGAGGAGCGCAAGTGCGACTCCGGTTTACGAACGAGTTCGGTATTGATCCGCTGACGATTTCGAATGCGCACGTGGCGTTGAGCGCGGGTGGATCGGACATCAAGACGGGGACCGATCATGTGGTGATGTTTGGAGGAGCGAGCAGCATTCGTGTGGCGCCGGGTGCGGCCATCTACTCTGACCCGGTGGAGTTTTCTGTAGCGCCGCTGTCGGATGTTGCGGTGAGCTTTTATGTGCCGTCGCAGAACATGCGCGCCGAGACGGCGCACCTGGCTGCGGATCAAGACAATTTCATCGCCGACGGCGATCAGACGTCGGCCGTTTCGCTGACCCAGCCGAAGACTGTGACTTCGTGGTATTTCTTTGACGGCATCGACGTGCCTGCCGTGGATGGTGCGCGGGCGATTGTGACGCTGGGTGACTCGATTACCGATGGGACGGCATCGACGCGGAATGCGAATCGCCGCTGGCCCAATGTACTTGCCGACCGGCTGAAGCAGGAGCATGGACTGGAGAACGTGGCGGTGCTCGACGAAGGCATCGGCGGCAACCGCGTACTGAACGAGCAGTCGGGGCCGAGCGCTCTCTCGCGCTTCGATCGCGATGTGCTTGGGCAGAACGGCGTGAAGTACCTGCTGATTCTCGAGGGAATCAACGACATCGGAAGGCTCAACAACGCACGCATGATGGGGCCTGAAGACGACATCACGGCGCAGAATCTGGAAATCGCGCTCACGCAGCTCGCCGACCGCGCGCACCAGCACGGCATCAAAGTATACGCAGCCACGCTCACGCCGTACGGCGGCGCCGGCTATTGGTCGGAAAAGGGCGAGCAGGTGCGGAAGGACTACAACAACTGGATGCGGAGCAGCGGCGTGTTCGATGGCGTGATCGATTTCGACAAGATCACAGGCGATCCGGCGAATCCGGATCGCTTCAATCCTGCATATGATTCGGGCGATCACCTGCACCCCAAGGATGCCGGATACAAGGCGATGGGTGAGGGCATCGATCTGAAGCTGTTCAAGTAACGATTGCGCTTGATAGCGATTGCGGTCATCTAGCGATGCGTTTATTTATTGGTCTTCCACTGGCCTCCGAGGTTCTGAAGGAGCTCTCGGAGGTGGTGGCGCGGTTGAGATCACCGCAAGACAGCTTGCGGTGGACATCTCCTGAATCTTGGCACATCACGCTGCAGTTCCTGGGCAACACTGACCAGAAGCATTGCGATTGCGCCCTTGCACGCTTGGTGGAGATCCATGCAGCGCCTGTGCAGGTGCGGCTAGGGGAACTGGGGTTCTTCGATCGTGCCGGCGTCTTTTTGGCCGATGTGGTTCCGACGGCAGACCTGGTTGCGCTGGCCCAAGGAGTTACGGCAGCGACGGCGAGGTGCGGATTTGTGGCGGAATCGCGGCCGTATCATCCGCACATTACGCTGGCGCGGGCAAAAGGTGAAGGGCGGGGTGGGCCTCTGCGAGCATTGCAGGAGCGGATGCTGCGTGATGGAAGGGCGCACGGGGTCGCGAAGGTTCGTGCTGTCCCACCCTTCCGCGATGAAACTCCGGAAGGATGGGGCACCCACTCGCCACCGGGGGAACAAAGACGCTTTGGAGGATTTTCGGCGACGGAGTTTCTTCTTTATGAGAGCCATACGAGACCCGAAGGCGCTGAATATGAGGTTCGGGGGCGGTTTCCGCTCGGGACGGATGGCTGAATGACGGCGGAGAGAGTTTTGCGAAGCCTCTAAAGTCCCTGTATACTGGAGATTCGGCAAGCCTGCGGGGAAGTCGCGCGTAGTGCATCTCCAACATTTCTGGCAGCCGTAAAGCACTTAAGAGTCAGGAGTTGATCGATGGCACAGGTATGCGATATTTGCGGTAAGGGCCCGCAATTCGGCAACAACATTTCTCACGCGCACAACGTGACCAAGCGGCGCTGGAACGTGAATCTGCAGGCCGTGAAGGCGCTGGTGAACGGCGCCCCGAAGCGTATTCGCGTTTGCACCAACTGCATCAAAAGCGGCAAAGTGAGTAAGGCCGGCCCGGTGGCTGCCAAAACCGCTTAAGGCACAATCAAATCGGATCAGGAATTGACAAGACCCCGTCAGGAAGAATGGCGGGGTTTTGTTGTGCCTGCGGGGTTAGAGCAGCAGGTCAGCAAGTTAGCAAGTTAGCGCGCCGCTGCGCGGCGAGTTCGCGGGTTAGCGGCTCAGCTTAATCTGCGAAATGAGCAAGCCTCTGCGGATGCTTCCACTCTGCTATGTGTGCTCATGATGCTTTCTGGCCTTACTGCTCCTGCTTTGTGAAGGTGAGTGAGGCGGAATTGATGCAGTAGCGGAGCCCGGTGGGCTTTGGGCCGTCTGGGAAGACGTGGCCGAGATGGCCGCCGCAGCGAGCGCAGGTGACTTCAATGCGCCGCATGCCGAAGCTCAGGTCTTCGTGCTCGTTGATTGCGTCTGATTCGGCGGGCAACATGAAACTGGGCCAGCCGCAACCGGAATCGAATTTCGCTCCGCTCATAAACAGGAGTGCACCGCAGCCGGCACAGTGATAGTGGCCGGTTTCGTGATTTTGCGTGAGGACGCCGGTGAATGGCCGCTCGGTTCCTTTTTCGCGAAGGACCCGATATTGGTCCGGCTTGAGGAGGGTGCGCCACTCGGCTTCGCTGCGCACGACCTTCTCGGTAGGTTTTTCCATGATGACCTCCTGCAATTTGATTCGCCAATGCGGGGTTGCGTCGCATCGCGGGAATGATGCGACGCAAGGACGCGACCCCTCAGACTTCCGCGACGAATTCGATTTCGAGGAGGACATTGCGCGGAAGGCGCGGGACTTCAATGGTGGTCCGCGCAGGCGGTGCACCATCCACGCCGAGATACTTGCTATAGACCGCGTTCATGGCTGCGAAATCGTCGAAGCTCTTCAGGTACACGTTTGCCTTGACGACGCGATCGAGACTGCTGCCGGCGGCTTCGAGGACGGCCTTCAGGTTTTCAAGTACTCGGGTGGTTTGCTCTGTGATGCCGCCGGCGACGACTTCCTGGGTTGCGGGATCGAGAGGGATTTGACCGGCGGTGAAGATGAGATTTCCTGTGCGCATGCCCTGCGAATATGGGCCGATGGCTGCGGGCGCCTTGTCGGTTGTGATGACCGTTTTGCTCATGAACTTGATTGTAATGGGGGCGGAACGAGTGTTGCGGTGGCGATGAGGGAGGTGGTTTCCCAGGTCCGAGAATCCGGATCTCCACCCCACTGACGAAGACCTGTCAGTGGGGACCCCCGGACCCGGGGCACCCAGCTTCTTCAAGGGGTTAAGGCTGTGTCGCGGGGACTTGTAAGGCGACGCGTTAATGCCAGCAGGCGAGCAAGCTGCCGCTGAATGCCATGGCGATTAGCCAGTAGATGGCGTTAATGCCGAAGAGCTTGAAGGGTTTTCCTTCGCTGACATGCTGAGCAAGCAGCGGTGGAGCGATGAATCCGAGCCCGCAGACTACGCCCACGAACATGCCCTTGGTGATGTTGGTTACGCCGGAGAGCATGACGATTTGCGCCAGGGCGAAAGCAAGGATGAGGTTGGTGATGAAGATGAGGGCCATAACCCCACCCGGGTTGCCCTGTTTTTCGCCTTGAGGTGCGCCGGCGAGCGCTTTGTAAGACTTGCTGAAGATGACTCCGTACCAAAGCCAGCCGATCAACCACTGAAGCACCGCTGCAGCAAGCACGGCCAGCACATTGGCGTGATAGAAGCTCATGGAAAACCCTCCCAGTTCCATTGATGTCCGACGCCCGTGGGCCTAATACTCCGAGGACTTTGGGTAGAACACACAGATAGGCTGCAAGGAGTCGCGAAACCACTCTGCTGCACCCCTGACAGCAAAGTCAAGACAAATACAAGGGAGGGCTCACCATTGGTAATACGCATAAAGCAAATGAAATGCGGGGATTATCTACGCTTGAGCGCTTCCAGCTCGTCGAGTGTGCGCGGCCAGTCGGACCCGAGGAGGCGCGACAGGCTGCGGTCAGCGAGGACCTTTCCGCCGGTCTGGCACTGGGCGCAATAATTGGTCTCGTTATCGGCATAGCGAATGCGTTGGATTTTCTGGCCGCAACGGGGGCAGGGCTGATTGAAGCGGCCATGCACGGCCATGTCAGGCCGGAAGGCGGTGACCTTTTCGGGAAACTTAGCGATGGCTTCGGCATGAAGGCGGTCGATCCAGAGCGTAAGGGTGGCGCGGGTGGCAGCGTACAGACGATCCCACTCTTCAGGTCTGAGTTTGTGGGTGAGTGCGATAGGCGAGAGCTGCGCTGCGTGGAGAATTTCGTCGGAGTACGCGTTGCCGATTCCGCTGAGCAGGCGAGGGTCAGTGAGTGCGCGCTTGAGGGTTCGGTTCTCAAGCGTGAGAGCTGCGCGGAAGTCGTCGAGATCGGTCGAGAAGATTTCGATGCCGCCGGGATCGATGGCGGAAAGGGCTTCTTCTCCGCGAAAGAGGTGGAGAGAGGCGCGGCGCTTACTGCCGGCCTCAGTAAGGACAAGGGAGCCGGAGGGGAAGTCGAATGCGGCGAGATTTTGACGACCAGCGAGTTTGACTTGCGGGGGACGCCAGTGGAGACGGCCGGCGATCATGAGGTGGAGCACTAACCAGAGGTCACCGTCGACGCAGATGGCGATGCGCTTGCCGATGCGACGAATAGCTTGCACGGTGCGGCCGTTGACGCTGGAGAGAGGCGGGTCGACGGTGCGGAGGAGGAACGGACTGGCGAGGCGGACCTGCTGGAGCAGCTGACCGAGGATGCGCGGCTTTAGCGCCGAGATGTAGGCGGAGATGTCGGGGAGCTCCGGCATTGATTACAAGATTGCAGGTTGATGGATTGATTCGCAACGAGAGAATTCGGATTTGAAGAACGCGGAGTTTGCGCTTAGATCGCATTCCCTCAGGGGCAAAAGCCCCGTGTCTATTTTGCTCAATTTAAGGCACGGCTGAAGCCTTGCCTTGTTACAAAGCAAAACGACTCGGTTTTGGGTTGGTGAGTTGAGGGTTGTGGTATCCCACCCATCCTGCGATGAGACTGCGGGATGGATGGGGCACCCGGCACCCCTGCTGGGTTTTGGATTGGTTGGTTGAGGGTTGTGATATCCCACCCATCCCGCGATGAGACTACGGGATGGATGGGGCACCCCGCACCCCTGCTGGGTTTTGGATTGGTTGGTTGAAGGTTGTGGTATCCCACCCATCCCGCGACGAGACTGCGGGATGGATGGGGCACCCGGCTGGAGTGGATGAACGAGCAAAGAGCAACCGCAGATCCTTCGCTGCGCTCCTGATGAACAAGCTGCTCAGGATGACACCTTGCCTTTTCTGACACTTGCTTTATCGACAAAGAATTACTGCACGCATATGGACTAGAGGAGGATGGTGTTGTCGATGAGGCGGGTTGTGCCTACGTATGCGGCTACGGCGAAGAGGGTGCCGGGGGTGGCGACTTCGACGGGTTCGAGGGCGGACCAGTTGACGCACTCGATGTAATCGATGCGAACTGTGGGCCCGGATGCGAAGATGCTGCGCGCTGCGGCGATGAGCGCGCTGGAGTGGCGTTCGCCGCTGGCGGCCAGCGACTCGACTTGTCGGATTGCGCGGCTGAGGGTGAGGGCCTGCGCGCGTTCTGCTGGGGTGATATATGCGTTGCGGGAACTGAGGGCGAGGCCGTCGGGGTCACGGATGATGGGGCAGACAACGATTTCAGTGGCGATGCGCAGATCGGTGACCATGCGGCGGATGACGGAGACCTGTGCCGCGTCCTTTTGGCCGAAGTAGGCGCGATCGGCTTCGGCGGCGATGAGCAGCTTGGCGACTACGGTGGCTACTCCGCGAAAGTGGCCGGGGCGGGAGAGGCCGTCGAGACGATTGCTGAGGTCCTCGACTTCGACGAGTGTCGATGCGCCAGGCGGGTAGAGATCCTCGACAGAGGGAGCGTAGATGGCGGTTGCGCCGTCGGAGGCTGCAAGAGCGCAGTCGGCATCGAAGGTACGGGGATAACGGGCGTAGTCCTCGTTGGGCCCGAACTGCGTGGGATTGACGAAGATGCTGACTGCAACGTGACTGCACGTGGCCGCGGCTGCGCGGATGAGCGAGGCGTGGCCTTCGTGCAGCGCGCCCATGGTAGGAACGAGGCCGACAGCATTGCTGACGTTGAGCCTGACGTTGCGAGACCACTGACGAAGTTCGTCTGCCGTTCGGAAGATTTCCATCAGAATGGTTTGGATTGCTGGTTGAGCTCTTCCCAGGCGTCACGGTTCACGACGGAGTTTTCGCTTTCGTAATCGAGAGCAGCCGATCGGGCCGCAGCTTTCGGCAGATGGTAGCTCTCCGCGTCGGAAGGAAAGGCGCGGTGCTCGACATCTTCGCGATAGTGCTCGATTGCAGAGCGGATGAGCGCGCCGGCGTCAGCATAGCGGCGGACGAACTTGGCGGCGGGGGCGAAGGTGGTGAGGTTAAGCAGGTCGTGGTAGACGAGGATCTGGCCATCGCAGTCCGGGCCGGCGCCGATTCCGATGGTTGGGATAGTAAGCGATGCTGTGATTTCTGCCGCGACTTCTCGGGGGACGCCTTCAAGAACGAGTGCGCCTGCTCCGGCGCGGGCTAGCGCGAGCGCATCGCTGCGAAGTTGCTTTATGGTTTCAGCCGTGCGCGCCTGAACGCGATAGCCGCCCATGCGATGCAGGCTTTGCGGCGTGAGGCCGAGGTGGCCAATGACGGGAATCTCAGCCTGAGCGAGAGCGCGAACGAGTTCGACGCGCGCGCCTTCGATTTTGACGGCTTCTGCACCGGCTTCTTTAACGAAGCGGACGGCGTTGGCGAGGCCGTCGGCGATGGAGCCGTGATAACTGCCGAAAGGCATGTCAACGACAACGAGTGAACGGCGGACGGCGCGGTGCACGGCGCGGGCGTGGTGAAGCATTTCGTCGACTGTGACGGCGAGGGTGTTTTCGTGCCCAAGGACAACCATGGCGAGGGAATCGCCAACGAGCAGGAGATCAATGCCGGCCTCGTCGGCGAGGCGCGCGCTTGAGTAGTCGTATGCGGTGAGTGCAGAGATGAGCTTGCCCTGTCGCTTCATTTCAGTAAGCGCTGGGACGGTGACTTTGGTCTGCGGGGAGGCGAAACCCGAGGGGTCGGCGGTCTGGCCGAGGTTGGTGATAGACATTATGGCTCCAGTGCCGCTCCGAAGACTCAGGATGCAGCCCGAACAAGCTCAGTATACGCCGTTTTGCTCTCATAGAGACGCGCGGAAAGCCGGGTTTTGGGCTGGAATTTCGGGACGGGCATATGAATGACTGTGAAAGGTTCGCGCCGCCCCGACGGGGCTCGGAAAGCTAAATTGATCGTCTTCCCAGGATTACTACCCTTCGCGTTCGCTCAGGGTTCATCCTGGGCTATTATCGCGTCTCCCTCCGGGAGGAAATGTCTTTCGACCCTTTCAGCGGGAGGAAGTGCTGGTCCGCGGCAGGGCGAGAGAAGGGCAGAAACCAAGATTGGCAACGAACGGCCTTATCCGTTTGCTCTGGATTGGGACGCGGGATGGTTTGAGGAATTGTTTGCGGTATCGGGGGCGGGAGCCGCACACTTAGAGCAGGATGCTTCCTCCTATAGTGACAGGGACTTGTGTGATGCTGAGCGCGGCTGGAGCGGTTGGCCTGGCGGCGGGCGGATACGCTTATGCTTCACTGTGGCCGGGTTCAACGATCTTTGGCAGGGCGCTGACGGCTCCGCGACGGGCGGGGGAGCTGGCACTGACGTTTGACGATGGACCTAATCCGGCATGGACGCCGAAGCTGCTGGATGTGCTGGCGGAACACGACATTTGCGCCACGTTTTTTATGCTTGGAAGCCGAGCTGAGGCGCAGGCGTTGCTGGTGAAACGCATGGTGGATGCAGGGCACCTGATCGGGAATCATTCGTGGAGTCATCCGAACCTGGTGCACACCGCGGCGAACAAGGTGCGTGAGGAATTGACGCGGACGAAGGATACGCTAGAGCAGATTATTGGCAAGCCGGTGTGGTATTTTCGTCCGCCGTTTGGCGCGAGGCGGCCGGTGGTGTTCCGCATCGCGCGGGAGCTGGGGATGACGGTGGTGCTTTGGAACGCGATGACAAGCGACTGGAGCGAGCCGTCAGGGGATCGGATTGCTGCGGAGCTCATGAAGAAGATCGATGGGCTTGAACGGCGCGGGATTGCGGCGAATATTGTGCTGCATGATGGTGGGCATCGGGAGCTGTCGGCGGCGCGGGGTGCTTCGGTTGCGGCGGCGGAAATGCTGGCGGCGCGGTATGGGAAGACGCATCGTTTCATGACTTTGGAGGCGTGGGGCGGTTGATGAGTTTTCAAGTTTACGAGTTGGCACGCCGGTTAGCTTAATCCGTGCTCTATTTAGGTTCGTGGTATCCCACTCATCGCGATAAAACCGCGATGAATGGGGCACCCGGCACCCGGCGTGGGGAGACGCATCGGTTTGTGGCGCTGGAGGCGTGGGGCGGTTGATGAGTTTTCAAGTTTACGAGTTGGCACGCCGGTTAGCTTAATCCGTGCTCTATTTAGGTTCGTGGTATCCCACTCATCGCGATAAGACCGCGATGAATGGGGCACCCGGCACCCGGCGTGGGGAGACGCATCGGTTTGTGGCGCTGGAGGCGTGGGGCGGTTGATGAGTTTTCAAGTTTACGAGTTGGCACGCCGGTTAGCTTAATCCGTGCTCTATTTAGGTTCGTGGTAACCCACTCATCGCGATAAAACCGCGATGAATGGGGCACCCGGCACCCGGCACCCGGCACCGATAAGATGACAGTGCACAGAAATGGTTTGCGGTGAGTTCGCCGTTAGCTGGTTAGTGCTTTTCTGGCGGCGGCGATTGTGGCTTCTACTTCTGCTTGGCCGTGGGCGGTGCTTAGGAATGCCGCTTCAAACTGGCTGGGCGGTAGCCAGATTCCCTGATCCAACATGGCGCGATGGAAACGGCCGAAGGCGGCTGTGCTGGACTTCGCCGCCTGGTCGTAGTTTGTTACCGGACTGGATGTGAAGAACCAAGTCCACATGGCTCCGACGCGGTTGGTGGTGAGCGGGACTCGGGCTTTCGCAGCTCCGGCGGCAACACCTTCGGCGACGGCTTTGGACGTGGCTTCGAGCTGGATGTATATTTCGGCTGCGTTGCTTTGCAGATGCGAAATGGTAGCGAGTCCGGCGGCCATGGCCAACGGATTTCCGCTGAGGGTTCCGGCCTGGTAGACGGGGCCCAGGGGGGCGAGGAGATCCATGAGTGCGCGCTTGCCGCCGAAGACGCCGACGGGGAGTCCGCCCCCGACGATCTTGCCGAGTGTGACTAGATCGGGATCGAGGGAGTAAAGCTGACATGCTCCGCCGAGCGCGACGCGGAAGCCAGTCATGACTTCGTCGACGATGAGGAGAGAACCGTAGCGGGCGGTGATGGCGCGAAGACCTTGGAGATAGCCGGGCGCGGGAAGAATGCAGCCGGCGTTGCCTACAATGGGCTCGATGATGACTGCGGCGATGGCGTGCGAATGCGCTGCGAACGCTGCTTCGACGGCGGCGAGATCGTTGTACGGCAGAGCGAGGGTGAGGCGGGCGATGGCTTCGGGCACTCCAGCAGAGCCGGGGATGCCGAAGGTGGCGACACCGGAGCCGGCTTTGACGAGCAGGCCGTCGGCATGGCCGTGGTAGCAGCCTTCGAACTTGATGATGATATGGCGGCCGGTGGCGGCGCGCGCGAGGCGAATGGCCGACATGGTTGCCTCAGTGCCGGAGCTGACGAAGCGCAGCTTTTCGACTGCCGGATAGCATGCGACGATGCGCTCGGCGAGATCGGATTCGGCAGCGGTGGAGGCTCCGAAGCTGGCGGAGTTGCGTGCGGCGCGCTGAATGGCATCGACGACGGGCGGGAAGGCGTGGCCGAGAATCATCGGTCCCCATGAGCCGAAGTAGTCGATGTAGCGATTGCCGTCCGCGTCGTAGAGATAGGCACCTTCGGCGCGCTCAATGAATGGCGGCGCACCGCCGACTGCGCGAAAGGCCCGCACGGGCGAGTTGACGCCGCCCGGGAAAAAGCGCTCTGCGCGTTGCTGAAGGGCCTGGGAACGGGAGCGGTTGGGTGCGGGAATTTCTGGGCTCATGGTGAGTTCAGTATAAAAGGCAGCGAGTTAGCCGCGCTGCGCGCGTGTTCGCAGGTTAGCGAGTTAGCGGGGCGGTGGCGTGGCGGCCACCCTGGCTTGCGGGGCTGGTGGGAACGGTGCATTTCCTTGCCGTTGAATCCTGCTAGAATCGGTCTTTCCGGGCATCCGCACCGGCTTATCAACCATGAAAAGGAAGCCCTTATTGTGCCTAGCGTATCCGAGCAAAAATCCGTGACATATGCAGATGCCGGGGTTGATATCAGCCGCGGGGATCGCGCCAAGGAGCGCATCAAGTTTCTGGCGCAGAAGACCTTTAATCGCAATGTATTGGGTGGAATTGGCGGATTTGGCGCGCTGTTCCGGCTGGATATGCAGCGGTGGAAAAATCCGATTCTGGTGAGTTCGGCCGACGGCGTGGGCACGAAGCTGAAGATCGCGTTTGAGCTGGGGCAGCACCACACTGTGGGCGCGGACCTGGTGAATCACTGCGTGAACGATATTGCGGTGCAGGGCGCTACGCCGCTGTTCTTTCTGGACTACCTGGCGACCGGAAAGCTGGACCCGGAGGTGACGGAAGACGTGGTTACGGGTCTGGCCGATGCGTGCAAGGCAAACGGATGCGCACTAATTGGCGGTGAAACGGCGCAAATGCCGGGTTTCTATGCCGATGGTGAGTACGACCTGGCCGGGTTTATTGTGGGCGCGGTGGACCGGGACAAGATGGTGACGGGCGCAGGAATCAAGCCCGGCGACGTACTGATCGGGCTGCCATCGACGGGACTGCATACGAATGGCTACTCGCTGGCGCGGAAGTTGCTGTTTGAAGTGGCTGGGTACAAGCCGACGCAGTACGTGACGGCAATCAAGGAGAAGGCAGGGGCGGCGCTGATGAAGACCCACCGGAGCTACCTGAGCGTGATCCAGAAGCTGGTGACAGCGGGATTGACGACGGGCATGGCACACATAACCGGCGGCGGGATTACGGAGAATTTGCCGCGCATATTGCCGAAGAATACAGGGGCGCAGATCGAAATTGGATCGTGGCCGGTGCTGCCGATTTTCGAACATTTGCGGGAACTCGGAAAGGTCTCAGAAGAAGAGATGATGCGCACGTTCAATATGGGCGTGGGACTGATTGCGGCGATTCCGGCGGCAAAGTTTACGAGGGCGAAGAATCTGCTGGATCGGGCGGAAGAGAAGTTTTATGTGATTGGGCGCGTGGTGAAGGGCGAGCACCGGGTGCAATACACATGAGCGACCTGCCGCTGAGGAATCCTTTACGACTGGGGATTCTGCTTTCGGGGCGGGGGTCGAATTTTGTGGCGATCGCCGAGTCGATCCGGTCGGGACGGCTAAAGGGCGTCGAGATCGCAGTGGTGATTTCGAATGCGGCAGATGCTCCCGGATTGAAGGCTGCGCAGGAGATGGGAATCGCTCACGCGGCGCTGGTCTCGAAAGGGCGGAAGCGCGAGGAACATGACCAGGCGCTGGTGGCGTGCCTGAAGGAACACAAGGTGGACCTTGTGTGCCTGGCCGGGTACATGAAGCTGCTGACTCCTGGGTTCGTTGCGGCTTTTCAAAATCGCATTCTGAATATTCACCCGTCGCTGTTGCCGGCGTTTCCCGGGTTGGAGGCGCAGGAGCAGGCGTTTGCTTACGGCGTGAAGGTGGCGGGTTGCACTGTGCATTTTGTGGATGAAGAACTGGACCACGGAGCGATCGTGGTACAGCGTGTGGTTCCGGTGCTGGAAGATGACGACGGACACGCTCTTACGGAGCGGATCTTGAAAGAAGAACACGCGGCGTACAGCGAAGCCATTGGCATGGTGGCGAGCGGCGAATATGAGATTAGAGGCCGGCGGTTTGTGAAGCGGTAGAGTGCGTCAAGCGAGAGAAGCTGGACGGCGAGTGTAAGTCCTTATTTTTATGTGTGATCGACTGCGCGCGTCCTGTGCGCAGAATATGCTGGGAATTCCCTAAGCTTAAGACATAGCCAAAGATAAACGGATGCGCCGGGCAGAGAAGTGTGCCCTCTCCGGCCATGCGTTTCTCCGATGCCATCCCACCTTAGTCGATGCGCTTTGCGCGCATCGCCGAAGATGGGGCACCCGGGAGAAGAGCGCATGTTTGGATGGCGATGGGGCGCAGGGTCGTTTATGGCTGCGCGAAGCCGCTCTCAACTGAATGCCGGACCGGAACCACGGCAACATTCAGAGATGAGAGCGGCTTTTGCTGCTTTGGCGATTAACGACGAGAGAGGAGCTACCGCGATGGCGAACATCCTGGTGAGCATTGAGAAGGGAATTGAGGTTGGAGCAGAGGACGTTCTGAAATGGTTGGTGGGCGCCGGCAAAGCTCTGCATGCGGCTCCGGCGGCGATTGCCGCACTGGCAACACTGGCGGCTGCGCTGGAGAAACCGCTGGCGGAATTGGCCGGTGCGGCTGCGAATCCGCTGAATATTCCGCTGGATATTCAGACGGCGCATGACCTGAAGGCGGCGTGGCCGGAGGTGAAGGCGTTCATGAAGAGTTTGGGCGTGAAGTTCTGATGAAGGCAGCGAGTTAGCACGCCGCTGGCGCGGCGAGTTCGCAGGTCAGCGAGTTAGCGGGACTGTGCTGGATCGAGAGGGTGTTATGGAATTGGTGCGGAATATCTGGGATCATCCCAGGACTTCGGCGGCGGGGCTGCTGATTGCGATTGTCACCATGGCCGGGGTGCTTTCGCAGCAGGGGATCACGTTGGGGACGGCGGGAACCGGGACGGTGGTTTCGCTGGTGGGCGCGCTTGCGGCGGCGCTGCTTGGGTTGCTGGCAAAGGATCCGAGCGGATCGGATGGCGGGCAAGGGAGCGGATTGCAGGGGAAGCTGGGCGCCTGGGCGCTGATTGCACTGCTGATGCCGCTGCCGTTTGTGGGCGGGTGCTCGGGGGCGACGGTTGCGCGGAACATTGTGGACTGGACGCCGGCGCTGCAGAGCGCTGTGGCCTCGGTTGATTCGGCGGGCGCTGTGTTGTCGCCGGGGGATGCGCCGGTGTTTGCAGAGGCGACGGTGGGCTTTGATGCGGCGGCGGAACTGCTGATTGCGCAGGCGAAGGCCTATCTTGCGAATCCTTCAGCGGGGACGCTGGCGCAGATGCAAGTGCAGGTGGTGGTTCTGCAGCAGCAGGTGAACACGGCGATGCTGCGGGCGGCGAGGATTGTTAATCCTGCAAGCCAGCAACATGCGTTGGCGGCGATTCAGGCAGTGGGAACTGTTGTTACGGTGATGCTGGCGATGGTGCAGTCGGTATCGAGTAAATCGGCGGTGGCGCAGATGGCTTCGGCTTCGACGGTGAAGATTTCGGATGTATTGCCGTTGGTGGATCAGCGGCAGGCCGCGAAGATGGTGGCGGCGCACTATGGGGAGCCGGTTGTGCTGGCGCGGATGCAGGTGGCGCAGGTGGAACGGGTGGAGATTGGTGCTGGGTTTTGAATCGGTGAATTGAGGTTTGTGGTATCCCACCCATCCCGCGATGAGACTGCGGGATGGATGGGGCACGCGGCACCCACGCTGGGTTCTGAGTTGGTGAGTTGAGGATTGTGGTATCCCACCCGGCTCCCCTTATCCCAAGTGAGATCGATTTGGAATCTGTTTCAGGAGTTGTCGGTGCGGGCTTCGCCTAGCTGGAGTTTGAGAGTCATCTGGCGGTGGCCGCGCAGGATGGTTACGCTGACTACGTCGCCGGCCTGGTGCTTGTCCATGACTACGCTGATGTCTTGAGGGTCGGTGATTTGCTGACCGTCGATGGCGACGATGAGGTCTCCGCCGAGCATGATGGGCGTGTTGCCGACGTAGGCCTGCTGGTTGCCGCCATGGAGGCCGGCGCGCTCAGCTGCTCCGCCGGGAAGGACGCGCTGGATGAGGACTCCGTAATCCGCGTCGAGACCCATCTGCGAGGCGAGGTCGGGGCCGATGGCATAAGACACGATGCCCAGAGATGGGCGGCGGACCTTTCCATACTTTGTGAGGTCGGCGAGGACGGCTTTCGCGGTGTCGATGGGAATGGCGAATCCGATGCCGGAGCTCTGGTCGGCGCCGTTGGAGGCGATCATCGTGTTGATGCCGATGACTTCTCCGCGCGAGTTCAGAAGCGGGCCGCCGGAGTTGCCGGGATTGATGGCCGCGTCGGTTTGAATGGCGTCTTCAATGGGTGCGCCGCTCTCGCTGCGAATGGGGCGAATAGCGGAGATAATGCCGGTAGTCATGGTTCCGCTGAGACCGAAGGGATTGCCGATGGCGTAGACCTTCTGGCCAACGGAGAGGCCGGCAGAATCGGCGAGGGTGATGGGCTGGAGATTGGGCGCATCGATCTGAAGGAGAGCGAGGTCGTGGACCTTGTCGGTTCCGACGACGCGCGCCTGATAGCGCCGTTTGTTGGAAAGCTGCACCTCGATGCCGCGGTTTGCTCCATCGACCACGTGGAAGTTGGTGAGGATGTGACCGCTGCGATCGAGGACGAAGCCTGAGCCCTGGCCCTGCTGCGGAACCGTTCCGTAGAAGAAGTTGAAGACCAGAGTTGTGGACGTGATGTTTACGACCGAAGGTAGCACCTTTTTATAGACACCGATATTGTTCTGCTCTTCGCTGTCATACTCGGGCGCTGCGTGTGCTTCAGTGAGCTGGAGTGGCGCGGATGACGCGGCCGTCTTGAAAAAGGAGAGAGGCCCAAAGGGATTGGAAAGGTGAGTGGTGAGATACCAGAATCCGCCTACCAGCAGAACTACCAAGATAACCCTGCGCAATCTCATGTTTTGTCGACCTGAAAACCTTCCTGAATACAGATACGGCGACCGGCGGCAGAGGTTCCACGGGGTTAGCCGACCACCCACTTCTATTGTAGTGACAAGTTTTTGGGAGGATTGTTGCTTTTCGACTTGAGCTGTTGCCAGAGGTTAGCGACCTGGTCGTAAAGAGCTGCCTTATCGCCACTGTTGTCAATGACGTAGTCGGACAGTGCGGCCTTTTCGGCATCGGGGATCTGCTGGGCGAGGCGGAGGCGGGCATCGGCCTCGGCTGCTTCGCGAGTGGGAGCGGTGGGATTGAGGCGTGCGACGTAGCGGGCGATTTTCACGTCGTCGGGTGCGGAGACGAGGACGACGCAGTCGATGCGGCGGCGCCAGTCGGCCAACACACCTTCCTTTTCGCCGCGCGCGAGAGCATCGCGAACGACCTCAAAGATGAGGGCGGATTCTATTACAGCGATGGCGGCGGGATCCTGCTCGAAGATCTCTTCCATCAACTTCTGCTGGGCCGCTATGACGGCGGGATGGATGATGGCGTTCAGCTCGTGCAGGCGGCCGCCGCGGAAGGCGAGTTCGGCTAGTTTGGGGCGGTTGAGGCGGCGGTCGGGTGAGACGACTCCCGGGCCGAAGGTTTGGACGATCTGGTTGTAGACATTGTGGCCGGGTTCCATCATCTGGCGGCCGAGGATGTCGGCCTCGATGACGTGAGCGCCGAGTTCTCGCAGGAAGGCGGCTACGGTGGATTTGCCGCTGCCGAGACCGCCTGTTAGGCCTACGCGAAGCATGGGTTAGAGCACCTCCGGATGAAGTGCTGTGCTTTGTGTCGGTGGTCCCTCAGGGGCTAAAGCCCTCTCGATTGAGTGTGGCGGGATGTACGTGCTGAAGCCCGTACCCTTCAGGCCTGTTCCTCGTCCATTGGGTAATTTGCAGAAGGCAACAGCAAAGACAACCGCAGATCCTTCGGCTCCGTTTGGCCGCCATGCGGCCAAACTCCGCTCAGGATGACAGCTCCGGTGAGGATGACTGCATCGCTCAGGATGACAGTACCAATTCGATACACATTTTAGGGATGGGACACTTGTGTGCAGCATCAGTGACCTCGGCGCAGTTTGGCGGCGCGCAGTGTGTTGGCCATTAGCATGGCGATGGTCAGGAGGCCGACGCCGCCGGGGACGGGGGTGTAGGCGCCGGAGATTTCGAATGCTGCGGGATGGATGTCGCCGATGATGGTGGAGCCGCGCTTGGCGAAGGTGGCTTCACGCTTGATGTTGCCGGCAAAGAAGCGATCGAATTCCTCGCGAGTGTCGATGCGATTCATGCCGACATCGATGAGGGTTGCGCCGGGTGTGACCATGTCGGCTGTAATGAAGCCAGGGCGGCCGATGGCGGCTACGAGGATGTCGGCCTGCCGCGTGATCTCTCCGAGGTTTTTAGTTTTGGAGTGACAAATCGTCACCGTTGCATTGTTGTTGAGGAGGAGCAGGGCTGCGGGTTTGCCGACGATGTCACTTCGGCCGACGACGACGGCGTGCTTGCCGGAGATGGGAATGTCGGAGCGCTTGAGAATTTCGATAATGCCGGCGGGCGTGCAAGGCGCCAGGGCCGGGCGGCCTGCCTGAAGGCGGCCGGCGTTTATCGGGTGAAAGCCGTCCACGTCTTTGTCCGGGCTGACGGCGTCGAGCAGGAGCTTAGTGTCGACCTGGGCGGGCAGGGGAAGCTGCACGAGGATGCCGTCTACATCATCGCGGGCGTTGAGCTGGGCGATGAGGTCGAGCATTTCCTGCGTTGAAACGGTATCCGGCGGCGTGATGTGTTCGCTGTAGAGGCCAAGCTCTCCGGAGGTCTGGACTTTGTTGCGGACATAGATGTCTGAAGCCGGGACGTGGCCGACCTGAACTACGACGAGGCCGGGCCGGATATTGCGTGCGGCAAGAGCTTTAACTTCTTGAGCAACTTCCTGTTTGATGGCAGCGGCGATGGCAGCGCCGTCGAGGATTTTCGGCATTCAAGTCTCCCAGAATCATCGTATCTCTTCCGGCAGAGGGGGAGTTGGGGCGCGGTTTCACTGACGGGTCCTAGATGTGATCCAGAACATACAAAGAGACGGGCATCACATCGACGCGTGATTTGTCTCACATACCACCCGGCAGTGAATTCTATAGGTTTGGAGTTACGAGAAGTGTTCTAAATCACAGAGCACATGTGAGACCTACAAAGTGGTCAGTTCGGAGACAGGCTTCGATGAGTTCCTTCAAGGACGCAGGGCATCTTTTTAGATTCGCGGGATTATTTGTACTCGCGTTTGTGGTGTTTCTGGTGGTGCGCCACTGGGTAGTTCCGAAGACGTTTGGGCAGTATGGGCATTACCGCGGAGCGGCAATGGGTGAGATCGCGGCCAAGCCGGTGAAGTTTGCCGGGCACGATACCTGCGAGACCTGCCACACGGATAAAGCGGATCAGAAGAAGGCGGGTAAGCATGCGCATGTGAACTGCGAAGCCTGCCACGGACCGCTGGCGAACCATGCGAACGATCCAGCATCGGTGACCCCGGTGAAGCCCGATACCGCGGTGCTTTGCGCGCGATGCCACACAGCGAGTGCGGCGAAGCCGAAGAACTTCCCGCAGGTTGTGCCGGCGGAGCACTCGAATGGAATGCCCTGCGAGACGTGCCATAACCCACACAGTCCGGCGATGGTTGCAGGAGGTGCGAAGTGAATCTTTCGCGGCGACATTTTTTAGTGCTGCTGCCTGCGGCTGCGGTGGCGTGGAAAGCCGTGATGGCGGGAACTCCGGAGGAATCTCCGAACTACACGATGGCCGAGCACTGGTGGGGAATGTTGATTGATATTCCCAAGTGCATTGGCTGCGGAAATTGCGTGCGTGCCTGCGCAGCGGAGAACGATGTGCCGGCTGGGCACTTCAGGACGTGGGTGGAGCGCTATCACGTAACGGACGGGAACATGACGAATCCGGAAGTGATATCGCCTGACGGCGGCAAGGAAGGATTTCCGGCGGTGCAGGAAGATGCCGGGAAATATTTCTTTGTGCCGAAGATGTGCAATCACTGCACGGACTCGCCCTGTACGCAAGTGTGCCCGGTGGGTGCGACGTTTATAACGCCTGACGGCGTGGTGCTGGTGGATCAAAAGTACTGCCTGGGTTGCGCGTATTGCGTGCAGGCCTGCCCGTATGGTTGCCGGTACATTCATCCGGAAAAGAAGGTGGCGGATAAGTGCACGCTTTGCTATCACCGCATCACCAAGGGATTGACTACAGCATGCTGCGAGAACTGCCCGACGGGCGCGCGCCAGCTTGTGGACCTGAAGAACCCGAAGGATCCGATTCATGAATTCCTGAAGACGCACAGCGTGCAGGTGCTGAAACCGCAGATGGCGACGGGCGCGAAGGTTTACTACAACGAGCTTGACGGTTCGGTTCGATAAAGACAGCTACAAGCTTCTAGCTGTCAGCTTCCAGCTTTTTGTCTTCACGGAATTTGGGCGAGTGGGACAAGTGAGAGTCGGCAGCGGGCAAAGAGATTGTGAAGTTGAACAGAAGTTAGCAGCAAACGAAGTAGCTAGTAGCTAGAGGCTAGTAGCTGGGAGCTTTAGTTATGAGTGGTGTCGAAGGCTTCATGTATCCGAACGAGATCGCGCTGCAGTGGAGCGTGCTGATCGTTTTGTATCCGTTCATCACGGGCCTGGTGGCGGGCGCATTCATTCTGGCGTCGCTGGAGCGCGTCTTCCGGGTTGAGGCGGTTAAGCCAACCTATCGGCTGGCGCTGCTGACGGCACTGGCGTTTCTGCTGGATGCTCCGCTGCCACTGCAATTGCACCTGGGGCATCCGGAGCGTTCGCCGGAGATGTACTTTACTCCACACGCCACTTCGGCGATGGCGATGTTCGGGTATGTGTACCTGTGGTACCTGATGGCAGTGCTGGTGCTGGAGATCTGGCTGGATTACCGGCGCGACATCGTGTTGTGGTCGCAGCGATCGAAGGGCTTGCTGCGCGTGATCTACAAGGTGATGACGCTAGGCTCGAGCAACATCAGCGAGCGGTCACTGGCGATTGATGACCGCGTGGGATGGATCGTAACGGTCATCGGTATTCCTTCGGCGTTCCTGCTGCACGGGTATGTTGGATTCATCTTCGGATCGATCAAGGCGAATCCGTGGTGGTCGTCGCCGCTGATGCCGGTGGTGTTTATCTTCTCGGCGATGGTGTCCGGCATTGCCGCAGTGATGCTGCTGTACATGGGGGTAACGAAGCTGCGCAAGCAGAAGATCGATATCCGCTGCGTGGATGCGATTGCGATGTACCTGTTCTATATCTTCATCATTGATTTCAGTCTGGAGATGCTGGACCTGATTCATCGCGTCTATGAGGCGGACGAGTCGTTCCGCAGCCTGGACTTCATGGTGCACACAAAGCTGTTCCTATCGCAGATTGTTCTACAGATATGCGTGGGGACGCTGGTGCCGCTGGTGCTGTTGTTCCTGACGCAGGTGGTGAAGTTTCCTGAGATAGTGCGCAAGCGCATGTATGCGACTTCAGGTGCGCTGGCGCTGGTGGGCATTTTTGCGATGCGATGGAACGTGGTGATCGGCGGACAGATCTTCTCAAAGAGTTTTCTTGGATACACGACGTACAAGATGGCGCTGGGAACCCGTGAAGGATTGCTGCCGGCGATTGCGCTGACGATATTGCCGTTCATCTTCTTGTTTGCGCTGATCAAGCTGTTGCCTCCGTGGCATGACAAGGATCTGCACGGGACTGCGGCTGCGGACTGAGCAGTACTCGACGGGATTGAATGGGTTCGGGTGGGATGTATGGAAGATCTTCCCGACGGATTAGATCGGCTTGCGGCGAAGCTTGATGCGCTGGAGCAGCGGGTTTGCGCTCTCGAGCATTCCGCGGGGGCGATGAGCTCGACTGCCGAGCAGCAGCCGAGGCCCACGGCCGCAGTTAAAGGCGGCGAGACGCTGCCGCTCGCGACGACGGTGGGCGTCTTCTCTTTGCTGGGCAAGGCGATGCTGGGCATTGCCGGGGCTTACCTGCTGCGCGCTATGGCTGAGTCGAATGCAGCGCCGAGTGCGGCGGTGGCTGCGGTGGCGATTGCTTACGCGCTTGCATGGCTGGTTTGGGCATCGCGAGCCAAGAGCGGCGACTGGCTTACTGGCACAATTTACGCATGCACATCTGCTTTGATCCTTGCCCCCATGCTTTGGGAACTTATGCTGCGCTTCAGCGTATTGACTGCGCCGGCGGCGGCCACGATGGTGGCGGGGTTTGTTGTTGCGGCGTCTGTGCTGGCGTGGAAGCGCGAACTGGTCCCGGTTTTGTGGGTTGGGAATCTGACGGCGGCGGCGCTTGCGCTGGGGCTGGCGATTGCTTCGCGCGAGATCGCGCCGTTTATCGGCGTGCTGCTGGTAATGGTGCTGATCGGCGAGTACGGAGCACTGCGCGGAAGAGAAAGCGGCGTGCGTGTCCTGGTATCGCTGGCGGCGGATGCGGCGATCTGGGCTTTGATTTTTATCTATTCGAGCCCGGAGAGTACGAGGGCGAGTTATCCGCAACTTGGCGCGGCGACGTTGATTGCGCCGGGCGTGATTCTGTTTTTGATTGTCGGCGTGAGCGTGATCCTGAGGACGGTGGCGGCGCGGAAACGGATCACGGTTTTCGAAACGATGCAGACCATGGCCGCGTTTCTGCTGGCCGCGTGCAGCTTAATGTATTTTGGGCCGGCGTCGAGTGCCGTCGTGTTCGGGGTCGTGTGCCTGGTGCTGGCGGGCGCGGGTTATGCGGTGACCGTGATGCGGTTCAGCGGGGCTGAAGAGCGGCGCAACCTGGTTGTGTTTGCGAGTTGGAGCGGTGCGCTGATGCTGGCGGGCAGCTTGATGTGTCTGCCTGCGAAGGTGCAGTCGCCTTGGCTCGGAACCTGGGGCGTCGCGGCAAGCTGGGCGGGCGCGCGGATGTTGAGGCTGCACCTGGAACTGCATGGATTGGCATTTCTGTTAGCCGCGGCGGCAGGGTCAGGGTTGCTGAACTGGATGCTGGGCGAGCTGGCGGGGACGTCGCCGGATGCCGCGGTGTTGGCGGTGTACTTCATTACTTTCTGCGCGATTGCGTGCTATGCGGGTGCGGTGCGAAATCGAAGTGAAGGATGGCGACAGCAGGCGATGGCAATTGCGTTCGCGGCGTTGGCTACGGCGGCGGTGACGGCGCTGCTGGTGCAGGGACTAATGGGGCTAGTTGCGCTGAAGGTGATTCCCGGTGCGCATCATCTGGCGTTTATTCGGACACTGACGATTTGCCTGACGGCGATGGGGCTGGCATTTGGCGGAGCGCGTTGGGGCCGCGCGGAGCTGACGAAGATTGCTTACGCGACGCTGGGGCTGCTCGCAGTGAAGCTGGCGCTGGAAGACTTGCGGCACGGGCAATTGGCTTTCATTGCCGGCTCGATTTTTCTTTTTGCGATTACGCTTATTGTTGTTCCGCGGGTTGCGCGGATCGGACAGAAGGTCAGGGGCGTGGTTGTTGTTAAAGGCCCCTCATTTTCCCGATGAAGTCTTGAAACGCTGACGCGCGCTTGGTTGAGGTTTGTGATATCCCACCCTTGCGCGACGATGATACCGCGCAAGGATGGGGCACTCGAGAATGGTGGAGATTGGTGCTGGGTTTTGAGTTGGTGAGTTGAGGGTTGTGGTATCCCACCCATCCCGCGATAAGACTGCGGGATGGATGGGGCACCCGGCAGCCGGCGCTTCGCGCCATGTATGACTGCGGTTCTGAATGTGGTGAGTTGTGGCCTGTGGTATCCCACTCATCGCAATAAGACCGCGATGAATGGGGCACCCGTGCGTGGTTGCGCATCTTCTTGAATAAGATCGGGCGATCGAACCTTGGTGATGCGGGTTTGGCCAAGTGCGTTCCGTTTCTGAACACAATCGTGATTGCTGAACATTGAGATTAGAGTACTGAGTTCCCCTCAAGAAATCCGACTGTAGAAAATCCCTTTCCAGCCGAAAAACTACGTACCGCACCTGTGTGCGTTGCGCATGTCTGGGACGATCGCACAGGGAGTGTGACTTACAAGAAGTTTGTGTGGTTGTGAGAGGGGGGTGGATGTTGAAGCCTGAAGCGAAGAACGAAAATATGGCCAGGCTGCCCTGGGCGCAACTACGCTTGCCGCCGTTTCCTCAAGTTGCGATGCGAGTGCTGCAACTGGCGAATAACGAGAACGTGCAACTGCACCAGCTTTGCGATTTGATATCGTCGGACCCGGCGTTTGCGAGCGAGGTGTTGACGGTTGCGAATTCGGTGCTTTATTCGCCGCGGTATCCCTCGAACAGTATTTTGCAGGCAATTGCGGTGCTGGGCGCGAACACGCTGCAGGGCATGTGCATCACGGTGGGAGTGCGGGCGTATCTGGGCAAATCGATGAGTTTCCCTGCAATGCGGGATCTATGGCGGCACAATCTGGCGTGTGCGCTGGTTGCAGAGCGCGTGGCTGGAGCGGGGTTTCTGGATAAAGACACGGCGTACACCTGCGGGATTTTGCACGACATTGGCCGCGTAGCGTTGGCGGTAATTCAGCCGAAGGAATACAGCGGCCTGCTGGCCAAGCATAAGGGTTCACCGGAGAGCATTATGGAAGGCGAGAGGCAGCTCTTCGGTTGGGATCACTGCGAGACTGGACGGCGAATGATCGGGGATTGGGAGTTGCCGGAGGATTTTGAGGCGGTTGTGTCTGAGCATCATGAGACGGTCGGCAGCGGCGCCTGGGGCATGGGCGAGCTGGTGAAGGTGAGTTGCAGAATGGCAGATGTGCTCGGGTTTCCGGCGTTCCAGGGGAGCGAAAAGGCGGAATTCGATGCGCTGATTGAGGAACTGCCGGAGCGGGAGCGGAGCCGTTTTTGCATGGATCGCATGACGCTGGCAGCGGAGATTGCGGACGGCATTCACGCGATTGAAGCGGTGTGAAGCTAGAGGCCGAGGGCAAGAGACGGATCGGCGCTGAGGCTGGAAGGCGCGAATTCGCCGGCCTGAAGGCGGGGCCATGCGGCGGCAGCAATCATTGCTGCGTTATCGGTTGACAGCGAGAGAGTTGGGAAAGCGACGTGGAGGTTGCGGCGAGCAGCCTCGAAGGTGAAGCGTGCGCGCAACTCGCGATTGGCGGCTACTCCGCCGGTGACGAGGATGCGGGTGGCGCCCAGGGCTTCCTGTGCGGCGAAGGTTTTGCGGAGCAGATCGCCGACAACGGCGTGTTGAAAGCTTGCGATCAGATCAAGAGTTTGCGGGTCGGCGGTGGCGAGAGCGTCTTCGATGGTGGGTTTGGCAGGCGCGTCGGGACCGGTGAAGAGGGCTTCGCGACGGGCTTCGGCTTCGGGGCGCAGGTTGTGGAGCTCGACATAGCGAAGGACCGCCGTCTTGATGCCGGAAAACGAGAAGAGAAAATGCGGGTCGAGATTGGCGATCGGCGCGGTCTTGGCAGCCTTGGTGCGTGGCGGCTTGCCGCCGAGATGGATCTTCGTCTTGATTTGAGAGAAGGAGAAGGGGACGGCGTGTGGGTTCCCGTGCTGGGCGAGTGCGTCGATCCACGGGCCGCCGGGGTAGCCGAGGCCAAGGAGCTTGGCCACTTTGTCATAGGCTTCTCCGGCGGCGTCGTCGACGGTGCGGCCGATGAGGGTGTAGTTCCACGCACCGTGAGCGGGGCGTGCGAGATAGAGATGAGTGTGTCCGCCGGAGACGACAAGCGCTAGAGCCGGTTCGTCGGGTTCGAGTGAGTTGCCGTATAAAGCAGCTTGCTGCTCGCGCTCATTGAGGAGGACGGCGTGGATGTGGCCTTCAAGATGATTGACAGCGATGAGCGGGAGGTTTTGCGCGTAGGCCAGGGCTTTGGCGTAGGTGATGCCGACGAGCAATGCTCCGGCGAGGCCGGGGCCTGAGGTGACGGCGATGGCATCGAGATCGGAGAGCTCGACTTGAGCTTGTTGGAGTGTGGCGCGGACGACGGGAACGATGGCGCGGAGATGCTCGCGGCTGGCCAGTTCCGGGACGACCCCGCCATAACGGGCGTGGGTGGCGATTTGCGACGCTACGACCGATGAGAGAGTGCGGGAGCCGCGCTCGACGATGGCGGCTGCGGTCTCGTCGCAGGAGGACTCGATGGCTAGGATTAGGCCGTTGCGGAGCATGTATCCAGTTTAGCGAGTTAGCACGCCGCTTACGCGGCGAGTTGGCGGGTTAGCAGGTTAGCGGATCTTTGCAATATTCAGGTTTGCGGTATCCCACTCATCTCGCGATGAAGCTGTGAGATGAATGGGGCACCCGGCGGGTTAGCAGGTTAGCGGATCTTTGCATTATTCAGGTTTGGGGTATCCCACTCATCTCGCGATGAAGCTGCGAGATGAATGGGGCACCCGGCACCCGGCGGGTTAGCAGGTTTGCGGATCTTGCGTGAGCTGTGAGATTTGGTGTTGAGAAGCGTTGGGGTGAGAATGGGATGGAGCTATGCCGTTGACTGGGCGCAAATTCGATGAGGCGTTGAGGGTGGTGAGGAAGCTGCGCGCTTCAGGATTTGAGGCTTACCTGGCTGGGGGCTGCGTGCGGGATCTGCTGCTGGGGCGTGAGCCGGCGGATTATGACGTGGCGACGAGTGCGACTCCTGATGTGGTGCTGGATATGTTCGAGCGAACCTTTGCCGTTGGAGCGAAGTTTGGCGTGGTGCTGGTCGCTCCCGAGGATACAGGGGTCGTGACGGAGGTGGCGACGTTCCGGTCAGATGGTGCTTACAGCGACGGGCGAAGGCCGGATGCGGTGCGCTATTCGAAGAGTGCGGAGGAGGATGTGCAGCGGCGGGATTTCACGATCAACGGGCTGTTGCTGGATCCATTGTGCGATGGCGGGTTGCTCAGTGATCGGGATGGGCTTCGCGCGGCGGTACACGATTATGTAGGCGGGGTTCGGGATCTGGAAGCGGGGATGGTGCGCGCGATTGGGCGCGCGGAACTGCGATTCGAAGAAGATCACTTGAGAATGCTGCGGGCGGTGCGATTTGCAGCGCGATTTGGATTTGAGCTGGAGCCGGGGACGATGCGCGCAATTCGCTTATTAGCGGCTAAGGTGAATGGGGTAAGCCGCGAGCGGGTGCGAGATGAGCTGACAAAGATGTTGACCGAGGGTCGGGCTCGGAGCGCATTTGAGTTACTCGATGAGACAGGGCTGTTGAAACAGGTACTGCCGGAGATTGCGCAGATGAAGGGTGTGGAACAGCCGGCGCAGTTTCATCCCGAAGGCGATGTGTGGATTCATACGCTGATGCTACTGGAGCAATTGGAGCCGGATTGCAGCGCGACGCTGGCATGGGGTGCTTTGCTGCACGACGTGGGAAAGCCGCCAACGTTTCGCAGGGCGCCGGACCGGATTCGCTTTGACGGACACGTGGAAATAGGCGTGACGATGGCGGCGGAGATTTGCAGACGGCTGCGGTTTTCGAACGAGGAGACTCGTCAGATTCTGGCGCTGGTTGAGAATCACATGCGATTTATGGACACGGGACGCATGAAGGAGTCGACGCTGAAGAGGTTTCTTAGGCTACCGCAGTTTGATGAGCATCTGGCTCTGCACAAGATGGACTGCCTGGCGGGAAGCGGGTTTCTGGAGAACTGGGAGTTCATGCGGGAGAAGATGCGGATGCTGCCTCTGGAGACGGTGATGCCGCCGCCATTGATTACGGGGAGAGAGCTGATTGCGGCTGGATACCGGCCCGGGCCGAAGTTCAAGGAGATGCTGCGAGAAGTTGAAGATGCTCAGTTGGAAGGGAAGATTGCGACTACAGACGAGGCCATGCAGTTTGTGCGGGAAAGGTTTGGAGGCGCACGAAGCTAAGGCTTGCGAATGTTGTGTGCGATCTGGATGGACTGAGAGCGCAAACAAGTTGACGGCCGCAATTCCGGGTCGTGTTTGGCGCTATAGATAATGTGCTCGAGTGCTTTGAGGCTGCTCGAGTCAGGCTGCTGCTTTGACGAACTTGCTGTTCTGCAGCAGAACTTTACCTTTGCACGCGTGACACTCGAATGCGGGTGAGTTGACGATGTCGTTCAACTCGGCTCCGCACCATGGGCATTTGCCTCTTGGCTCGCCGATGCCGACCATTGGGCCGATGAGTGGCGCGAGGATGCCGGCGATGATCACGGGTACTCCGAGAAATGCTCCGAGGCCAGTGCAGCAGAGCATACCTCCAACAATGAGGCACATGGGCGCGACGATGAGGCCGAACAGGAGCCCGCTGAAGGCGTGTTTAACTGGAGCTTTTTCAGATTCCAGTGGTGCGGGATGCTCGTGCGGCTGGATTCTGGCGCCGCATGTGGGGCAGAAACTCCACGGCTTGGAAAGTTGAGCGCTGCATTTTGGACAATGGTCGGACATGGAAAGGCCCTCCCTGTGGATGAGAACGATAGCACCACTGAAACCGACGAAAATAGGACGGGCATCACAGGACAGGGAACAGCGACTAGGAACCCGGAAAGAAATGATTTAAGGAGGCTTGATGATGTTTGAACGCTATTCTGTACGGGAGCCATGACGACTGCTGCGCGTAATTTTGATGTGATTGTTCTAGGTGGAGGCGCGGCCGGATTGATGTGCGCCGCGACTGCCGGTCAACGTGGGCGGCGTGTTGCTCTGCTGGAACATAACGGGCAGGTTGGGCGAAAGATTTTGATTTCCGGCGGGGGGCGGTGCAATTTTACGAACCTGCACTGCGGGCCCGGGAATTTCCTCTCAGAGAACGTGCATTTTGCGAAGTCGGCGCTGGCGCGCTACGAGCCGCGGCACTTTCTGGAACTTGTAGATCAATATGGGATTGCGTGGCACGAGAAGAAGCTGGGACAGCTTTTTTGTGATCACTCAGCAAGGGCCATTGTGGACATGCTGCTGGAAGAGTGCGCGCGTGGTGAAGTGGAGATTGTGACCAATGCTCGCGGAATTGAAGTGGAGAAAGGCGGCAGCGGGTTCCGTGTTGCTTGCTCTGACGGCGAGTTCGTGGCTGAGGCGCTGGTGGTTGCGACGGGTGGATTGTCGATACCGAAGATGGGAGCGACGGGGCTTGGATATGAGCTGGCGCGGCAGTTCGCTGTGAGAGTTATTGAGCCGAGACCGGCGCTGGCGCCGCTGGTCTTGGGAGGGAATGAAGTGCGGTGGACGGAACTGGCGGGCGTTGCAGCAGATGTGGAAGTGAGAACTGCGGGCTCGGGTGGAAAAGCAAAGTTCAGAGAGAAGATGCTGGTGACGCATTGGGGATTAAGCGGGCCGGCGATTTTGCAGGCATCTTCATACTGGCGGCCGGGAGAAGAACTGGTGGTGGATTTTGCGCCGGGTAGCAACTTGCTGAGTGAGCTGATGATGCCGCACGCGCCGCGGACGGATACGGCTTTCAAGCAGGCTTTGCGGGATGTATTGCCGCAGAGGATGGCGGGCTTTCTGGCGGATGAAGGCGGTCCGGCTGGCTGGTCGAATGCGGCGCTTGAAAGCTGTGAACAAAGACTCCACAGTTGGGAATTCCATCCAGTGAAGACCGAGGGATTTGAAAAAGCGGAAGTAACGGCGGGCGGAGTGGATACGAATGAGTTGAACGCGAAGACCATGGAGGCCCGGCATGCGCCGGGGTTGTTTTTCATCGGGGAAGTGGTGGATGTGACGGGATGGCTTGGTGGGTTCAACTTCCAATGGGCATGGGCGTCGGGAGTGGCGTCGGGGCAGGCGGTTTAATGAAGGTGTGTCAAGGGTTTGCAGGATTAGCCGCGCGCTAAACGGATGAAAACAAAAACGCCGGACGAGAGAGTGTGATTGCAGCGAATTCAAAGAGGTTTGGTTAAGCTAAGAATACTCATACGAAAGCGGAATTGGCATTGGGGAAAGTCGAAACGACTTTCCCCATTTTTGTTGGGCGCAGAGACGCCGCATGTGGCAGTGCGCAATGAGACTGAACCGGGACCGAAGAAGATGCGGTCCTGCGAGAAGAAGGAAGAGACAGGGATGAAGCTCACGAGTAACGAGTGGTTGTGCAATGCGGGCAGGGGGGCGATGCGAAAGCTGGTGATCCTGATCCTGATGACAGGAATGCTTTGGTTTGCACCCATGAAGCGGGCGGACGCTGCGGTAAGCACGACGACAGTGCAGGGAACGGTGTACCTGGCGAACGGGCAGCCTGGTTCCGGAATGCTGCATGTGAGCTGGCCAGCATTCACATCGGCGAATGGGCAAGCCATCGTTGCTGACAGCACTGACGTGACGATTGGGCAGGATGGATTCTTGAGTGTGAATCTGGCGCCGAACCAGGGAGCGATGCCGGGTGGGCTTTATTACACGGCAACCTTCTATATGAATGACGGCTCAGTGAGCACGCAGTACTGGGTAATTCCTGCGGCGGCACAGGCGACGCTGGCGCAGGTTCAGGCGCAGGTGATGCCGGCGGCACAGGCCGTGCAAGCGGTGAACAAGAGTTATGTAGACGAGGCGATTGCGCAGCTTAATCAAAGTATGTTGACGGGATCGGGTGGAAGCCTGACCGGTCCACTGTATTTGAGCGGCGATCCGACGCAGCCGTTGCAGGCGGCAGACAAGCACTATGTCGATTTCGCAGTTAGCCAGGTGGGGAGCAGCAGCGTGAATCCGGCGGCTCCAGGGCAGCTTGCGGTTTACGCAGATAACGGAACGTCACTCAATGGCACGAGCACGGTGCCTGTGACCGCGGGTGGTACTGGATCGGCAACGGCCGCTGGCGCGCTGCAAAATCTGGGCGGTATCTCCGCGACTATGACTTCGACGCAATCGCTGTCCGGCCGATTGAATCTGAGCGGATCCTATGATTCGGATACGGCAGATTTGAACCAAGCCGCGACGGCGGGTAATGTACAGAATGTTGCGCCGCGTTCGGTGAAAGAATTTGGCGCGTTAGGCAATGGACGCGTTAGTGACTTCAAAATGGTTGCGGGTTCGCACACAGTTGAGCTTGTGGACTTGTGGGCCAACAATGTATTTGATCCATCTGTCGTTGGGTATTTGATTTCAATCCCTCAAGTGGACGCGGACCACGGAACTCTGTACACAACCATTACCGGATATTCGGACCCTATGCACGTTACGGTTGCTGATGCTGCGACGTACAGTTTTGATGGCACGGGCACATGGGTGAATGAGGTTGTCTGGATGAAGGATGATCTGGCGGCGATCAATGCGGCGATTACCGCTGTTACCACTGGACGCGCAGCTGGAGCTGGGGCAACCCGCGATGGAGGTGGAGCGATTATCTTCCCCTGCGGGTACTATGGCCTTTCGTCGCAACTCTCTCTCCCGAGTGGGGTCAGAGTGGAGGGTGTTTCCGTTGGTTGTGCTGTATTGATGTATATGGGCACCGCGGCAGTGGATGCGGCAGTGGAAGTAGCGATCACACCAAATACCAATCTGCTGAGAGATGGTCTCTATATGAATGCATCTCTCAATAATCACTCTGAGCTTGGCCCTCAATGCAGCGGATCAGCCTGCAGTCCATCCTGGGTGAATTACATGACGGGTTCAATGGGAAACCTGGTCATCTACGGCAACAAGTTTTCAAGCTGGGCCTTGTCAACGATAGGCCCCGCCAATTACCGCGCCGAGAACGTCACTATGTACAGCGGCAACAAGGGTTGTTTGTACACAATGAATGATGTTCAGGTGACCAGAACACAGCTATTCTGCGGTCCCGACCAATTCTATGGTCATGGCGCTCCTGTGAATGGCTACTACTTTGATGGATCAGGCGTCGGCCAAGGCATCATTCCAATGAAAGCCCAGTCGTTGTGGGCGAGCAACGGGACTGGCACGGCCATGACATTTAACTATGTTGGCAGTGCAACGGTATCGGACGCTCAGATTTCGATGTTTCATCAGTCCATCAACATACTTAATGGAGGCGGCATCACGTTCCAGGGAGGTCTGTGGGAGGGCGGATCTGTTGCGGATGTAATTGCCGGCGACAGTAACGTGTTTCAGGGCGTACAGATTTCGGATGCGGGAGTTACAGTCTCAGGGCCAAATAATCTATTCAATGGAACCGTCTTTGGAATGTCCGGGCCACTGACTATTAGTGGTGACGGAACCACATTTGTAAACGCGATGTTTCCTAACGGCCTTCCGGTTGTTGATACAGCAAAGAGCACTAAGTACGACACGATATGGGACTGGAGTACGCGCGCTCCGAAAATGAATTTCCCCAACACCCAAGAGGTTAGTCCACTGCTAGGAAGCGGCGATCCTCCCATTCACGTGTCGGGAACATGGCATACCGTAACGTCCGGCGTTGATTACCCAATTGCCAGCACGACATTGGTTGCCGGTAAAGCGTGGAAGGCCTTGTTCATCGGGAGTTGGTACTGGTATGGGTTGCAAACCAGTTTCCCTGAAGTTCTTGAGCTCACCGACACGGCAAATACAGTCACATACAGCGGGGAGACGATGACCTTCTCGATTACTTCGGGAGGAATCTTCAGCGTACACGCGGGCGCATCGGACAACTGGTTCGGATTCAGTGGAGAGATTTACATCTTTCCTCGCGACGCCACGGCAGGAAATGGCGGCGCCAACTCGATGCAACTCGCGGGGAACGTGCAAGCCCCGAGTTTGCAGGTTGGCAGCGGCACCGCTATGGCAGGCAATCATGGCACGGGAACACGCGTTCAACACAGCGACGGCACCGGCGCGACAGGTGGGCTAGCCGTTTATGCATCGGACGGCAGCGTAACGGCTGGGCCTATGCCGCCGACGGGTGCATTGGTAGGCACGAGCGACACACAGACACTAACCAACAAAAGCATTGGCGGAAGCGAGATCAACTCGGGGACTGTCGGGGTTGCATACGGAGGGACCGGACAGAATGAGTCCTCGGCGACTGGTATTGGTCAGTGGAGCTCAGGCAGTTACTTCGTATCGGCGGCTCTGGCGAGTGGAACGACAGCTACGACACAGAGCGCGGGGGATAACTCAACCAAAGTAGCGACGACTAGTTACGTGGCTTCGCCGGGAGCAATTACTCCGACGACAGTGACGGCGAGCGGCATTGTTACAGGCGGCAACGATACGACGCGAACCACATCGGCAACTATCGGGACTACGGGATTTACAAGCACGGGATTGGTGTTGCCAACGGTTCCAACAAACACAACGAAGAATGGACGGTGTGTTGTGCTGTGGCAGATGTCGACCAGTTCCTATACGGCAACGTTTGGTCTGGGCATGAGCAATGCGCCTACGGGATTGTGGGGCGGGACGTCTGTTACTTATGCCGGGGCGGGCACTTCGAACTGGCTTGCGTTCTCACAGACGGCGACAGCGGCAACCGCGGTGTCAACGGCGGTGACGGCAGGGGTGGCGAACACGACCTACCGTGCGGAGATCAATTTCACACTGCAAACGGGATCGTCCAATCCTGTTGCGGTTACGCTGTACGGCCTGGTAAGCCAATCGAGTGCAACGCTGACGATTCAGCCAGGCAGCGCCTGTTACTGGCTGCCGTAATACTTTCAAAAGCCGTGAACCACTGCATGCGGTGCTGTGCCTGCGAATGCGAGCAGGCGCCGTATGCAGCGATTCGTGTCGCCCAATGGGGAGGGGTTTTTTGCGCGAGCAGGGCCGCTTGCCGGATCGGTCAGATTGAAACGTGGCACAAATTGATCATGAGACCAAGCTCGAACCTGAAGAACAGTGCCTCGGCAATCTTGACAGGGACGTGCTGGAGAGATTCGGTAGGATGTTGGACAAACGCCCAGCGAGCTTGAACGGGTATTCGGTGGTAATGATGCTGGCCGAGCGGCTGCTGCGGGTGAGAAGACGGGATGGGACGGCTGCGCCGCTGATCCCGAACCAGGCGCAGAGGGCGTTTGAAGAGCGCAGGGGAAGCCGGAACATTGTCTTGAAGGCGCGCCAAATGGGAATGACCACGTGGTCGGCGGCGCGATTTTTTCTGAAGACGATTACTCGGCCGGGGACCATGACCCTGCAAGTGGCGCATACCCGGGAAGCAGCCGAAGAGATTTTTCGGATCGTACACAGGTTCATGGATTTTCTTCCGCAGGAATTACGGGAAGGGCCGCTGCTGACCTCGCGGGCAAATGCGAGGCAGCTAGTTTTTCCGTGGCTCGATTCGCAATACAGGGTGGTGACCGCTGGAGACCGGAACGCAGGGCGCGGGCTGACGGTGCAGAATCTGCACTGTTCCGAACTGGCGCGCTGGCCGGGCGATCCGGCGGAGACGCTGGCTGGATTGCGCGCTGCGATGACCCCGTCATCGTGAATTGATCATCGAGTCGACTCCTGAAGGTGTTGGCGATTGCTTTCATGGGGAGTGGGAGAACGCGGATGAAACCGGCATGGTGCGGCACTTTTTTCCGTGGTGGATGGAGCCGGCTTATCGTTCCGACGCGGTGGACGAGAGCAGCTTAACTGCCGAGGAAGTCGAATTGCGGTCGAAGCACGGACTGGATCTAGAGCAGATTGGATTCCGGCGCGGAATCAAGGCGAATTTTCGCGGGTTGGCGCGACAAGAATATGCGGAAGATGAAGAAAGCTGCTTCAGGGCAAGCGGAGATTCAGTCTTTGAACTGACGGCCGTGGAGGCTCGGCTGGCAGCGGCGCCAGAGCCGGTGGAACGGCGGCGAAACGGAGAGCTGGAACTATGGCTGCCGCCTGTGGCGGGAAGGCGGTACCTGGTGGCGGTGGATCCGGCGGGCGGCGGGAGCAGCGGGGACTACTCCGCGATTGAGGTGCTGGATATGGAGGCGGGCATACAGTGCGCGGAATTTGCCGGGCATGTGGGCGGGCTGGAGCTTGCGCGGCTGGTGGTAGACATAGCGAACGAGTACCAGCGGGCATGGGTGGTTGTGGAGCGGAACAACCATGGGAGCGGCGTGCTGGCGCATCTCGAGAGCAGCTGCGCCTACGATCGTTTGTACAGGCAGGGCGGGCAAGCCGGCTGGTTGACTACGTCGCTGAGCCGGCCGGCGGTACTGGGAAAGCTGAATGCGGCGCTCGTCGAGGAGCCGGCCAAATTTATGAGCAAGCGGCTTTTGAGCGAATGCCGAAGCTTTGTTCGCTTGCCTGACGGTAGAACTGGTGCGAAAGCGGGCGCACACGATGACCGGGTGATGGCGATGGCGATTGGGCTGGCGGCGCGCGCGGAACTGCTGATGGGAAAAGGAAATCGTTAAGCTGGCGGAGCTTTCATTCTTGATGTTAAGAGGATGTTGGGACAAACCACTTAGAATGCGAAGGAGAGTACAGAAGCGGACGGGGACAGGGCTTGGCGATTCTGGCGGTACAGCAGATACGGCGGATGCAGGGTGGCGCGCAAGGCCATTTGATGTTGGGAGCGGATGGGAATCCTTATGTGGTGAAGTTTCAAAACAACCCGCAGCATCTGCGGGTGCTGGCGAATGAGTTTCTGGCGTCGCGGATTGCGAAAGCGGCGGGACTGACGGCGCCGGAGGTAGAGCTGGTCGAGGTCACGAAGTGGCTGGTCGACAACACATCGGAGCTTGAGATCGATCTGGGGCGGGATCGGGTGAAGTGCAAGCCGGGGCTGCAATTCGGGTCACGGTTCGTGGGTGGACTGATGCCGGGACAGGTTGTGGACTTTCTGCCAGAGGAAAAGCTCAGCGAGGTGACGAACCTCGCGGAGTTTGCTGGGATTCTGGCGCTGGATAAATGGACCGGGAACAGCAATGGACGGCAGGCGGTCTTCACGCGCAAGCAGAGGGAGCGCAGGTATCGGGCGGTATTCATCGATTTTGGATATTGCTTTCATGCTGGAAGCTGGGACTTTGAGGATGCGCCGTTGCGCGGAGTCTACTATCGCAACGACGTATATCGGCACATTACGGGCTGGGAGGCGTTTGAACCGTGGTTGACGCGCCTGGAAGAGATGGATGCCGATACGATTTGGACGGCTGCCGGGGAAGTACCGCCGGAATGGTACGGTGGCGACCTGAATGAGATGGAATCGCTGGTGGAGAAACTGCTGGCGCGGCGCAACCGCATCCGTGAACTGATTGAGGATTTCGGGAGCTCGGACAGAAGGCCCTTCCCAAAATGGGGAGCGGGTGGGAAAAGCTCGCAGGAAAATTGGGAAGGGGAGCGATGGAATATTAATATGACGGGAAGATTGAATTAGGTATTGAGATGAGCGGCGGAAACGAAAGACGATCGTGCGAATTCAGGCTGCTCCGGTATGTACCGGATGCGATCCGGAATGAGTTTGTACATATCGGGGTCATTCTGCGCGAGCAGGGCAGCCGCGAAGCCGCAGAAGTGCGTTTTACCCGCGACTGGCGCCGGGTGCGATGCCTGGATCCGTATGCCGATACGGATCTTCTGGAAGGCATGGAGAGCGAACTACGCAGGCGGTTTGGGGCTGAGCCGGATGGCAAGCTGATGCGATTGCTGAGCGAATCGTTGTCGCTGAATGTGCAGATGACTGAACCGAAGGCTTACCTGGCGGAGAGTATTCCAGCGGCGGTTGAAGAGTTGATGCGGTTATATGTGGAGGCGCCGCCGCGCGAACGTATTCCGCGACTGAGCGGCCGCGCGGCAATTCAGTCGAAGATGAGGATGGAGTTCGAACGGGTTGGAGTATGGGATTTGCTGCGCAAGAGAATTGCCGCGGCGAACTATACGCGGCCGGGAGATCCGCTGAGGATTGATGTGGGTTATCGGCCGAATGGCTTGATCAGAATGTTTCATGCGGTAAGTCTTGAGCCAGGCGTGGAGATGGCTAAGGTGCTGGCATTTTCGGCGGCTGGACTTCGCGACGGCGTACAGCGTGTTGAGAAGGCCGACTTGGAATTGACGGCAATTATTGAACCGGCATCGAAGCTGGGTGCAACGGACGAAGAGCCTGAGCGGCTGGCGATGTATCGCTTTGGTGTGGAAACGATGGAGGAGCACCAGATACGAGTTTTGACGACATCGGACATGGGCAGAGTTGCGGATACAGCGCAACGGGAGCTGCGAGTTTAGACGGGCGAGTTAGTTGCTCGCCTCAGATAAGAGATGACGAAGTTTTGCCCGTACTTTGCAGATAGTTTTCTCTGATTCAGTTAGGATTAGTCTTGTAAGTAACGAATATGCGAGTGACTCGCGGTGACGGGTTACTTACCGAGAGTTAACGCAGGGCGCAACCCATAAGGTTGCGCCCTTTGCTTTTGTGAAGAAGGAAGGTAAAGGTGAAAGTAGGCGAGCAGTTGCGCGATATGTGGCGCCAAGCGATCGGCGGCAAGTCGACGAGCAAGCCGGCTGGAGCGGTGAATGCCGAGACAGACCGCGCGACCCTGGCGCTGCCTGCATTGGCGGGTCCAGTCCAGTATCCGGGGCGGCATTTGCCAAAGGCGACGCCTGCCAGTCTGCGGCGGTTCGCGGAAACACCCTTGGTACGGCGAGCGATCAATGTGGTCAAAGACCGGATCGCAGCAATGGATTGGCAGGTGCGCGTGCGGCGCGGAGTGCAAACGAAAGATGTGAACGCCCTAGGTGAAAGGCTGCGCGCCCTGCGGCGGATGCTCGAAGAGCCAAATCATGCAGACAGCTTTCGGACTCTGATTGAGCAGGTGATCGAGGACGCTCTCACTGGCGGATTCGGAGCGCTCGAAATGGAACCGACTGGCGACCTGAATCGGCCGGCCATGTTGTGGGTGGTAGACGGAGCATCGATCCGCGTTAACGCGCGTTGGGATGGGCAGGCGGAAAGTCCGCGATACCTTCAAGTGATGCCGAATCAGTTGGAGTCAAGTGGGATCGAATTAGTCGATCGGCAGTTAATGTACATCCGGATGAACCCGCGAAGTTTTACTCCATTTGGCCTAGGCCCGCTGGAAGTGGCGTTCGAAACGATCAACGAGTTTTTGAGCGCGCACCGATTTGCAAGCAAGCTAGCGGCTAACACGGTTGCGCAGTATGCAATCTGGCTGAATGAAGCGACGCCTACGCAGCATGATCGCTTGATTCGGTGGTGGCAGGATGAGGTCGAGGGAACAGGCAGAGTGCCTTTCATTTCAAGCGAGCAGAGGCCGGAGGTATTGAGGTTTGCTCAGGGAACGGATGCTGATCTGCGTCTGGCCTGGCAGGAGTTTCTGATTCGAATGGTAGCCAACGCGTTTGGGCTGCCACCGATGATGCTTGGTCTGGAAGCGGACGTGAACCGATCGACGGCATCCGAGATGGCCGACGAGGCGTTTCGCGGAGCGATCTCTCCCTTGGCCATGTTGCTGGCGGAGCATATTACACGCGATCTCTTCGGGAAGTGTATCGGATGGCGTGAGTTTGAATTCGTATTCAATGAGTTGAGCGCGCGAGATGAAGAGACGGAGCTGGCTGTGCAGGTACAGCTCTTGAAGGCCGGGGTCCTTACCGTGGACGAAGTGCGCTCGATGCGGGGGCTGGCACCGCTTGTGAAGACAGGTGAGAACGGAAACGGCCGGTTGGCGGAGTGAGCATTCGAGTCACGTATGCCGGCAGGTTCTCTTATGAAGTTCACGAAAGTTTCGCGCTCCAGAGAACTAATTGCGTAAATAAGACGAACGTTGAACTTAGGACGCAGACGGGAAATAACAGATGCGACTAGAAGCAATGGCATTAACAATTCCGCATGTGCATGACCATCCTAACCGGGTGCCGTTCGAAGGTGTTTTGACGGTTGTCAATACCCCTAGCGACAAAGCACCTTCAGGCGCGCGGGGACACAGAGTGATGCTGACTCGTGAAGCAGTTGAGAACGCATTGCCTTCTCTATTGGGCATGGCGGTCGATTATCGTCCGGGATGGGACGGACACGATGCGCGGTGCAAGATTGGAATTGTGACTGAGGCGAACCTGAAGGGCAAGAAGTTAGTGGTCAAAGGATATCTTTATGCGCGGGATTTTCCCGACGCGGCGAAAGCTATCCAGGCACATTCTCCAGAAGCGTTGGGAATGAGTTACGAGCTTGCGGATGCTCGGGTGGAAGACATGCGTGCAGAGATCTGGAAACTGACTCGCATTACATTTACGGGCGCAGCGATCCTGCTGAGGGAGAAGGCTGCTTATAAAGAGACCAGCTTCAGAATGGCGAGTTAGGGATCGAATCACATTTTCAAAGGCGACAGGGGCTCCGCTACGGAGCCTTTTTCATTCTCGGGTGATGGAGACAGGAAGTTCCCGAGGTTTAAGCCAGATACCGACTGAACAGGAAAGGAAGCACATGGAGAACAGCGACGAGCAAAACGTCCAGGAACAATTGTTGGCAGCAACTGGCGAGGTGGAAGTGACTCAAAGCATTCCGGAAAAGAGACAAATCTCCGGTGAGGTGGAGAGGATATCCGCAACAGTTGAACAGAGCAGACACGAGCCGGAGCTTGCCGAGCGGCTGGCGGTGGTAGAACACGAGCTAGCGGAGTTGAAGGCAGCGGCAAGTGCAACGATCGCAAATCCATTGCGTAGAACTATCCCTGCGTCGACGTCAGAGATGCTGGCCAAGCACGGAATCGGCGAAGGCCCGGTAGACGTCCGCACACTTGACGCAGCGCTGGCCGGACTGAGCCTGGAACAGCGGATCGCGGTCAAGACGCAGCTACTCCGCGCTGGGGCGATTGGCTGACGCAGGCTTGCGGTTTCTTGCTGCTCTTTTAGCGAGGCCGCTGAATGCCCGGCCAAAAAGTTGGGATTTTGAATGCGGGAATTCAATCCGGAAATGGTGACAATTCGGAGTGACTCCTTCTGGAAACAAGGTGTAGATACCGCTCGGATGTGCGGCAGAAAGCTTTGCTTGCGCTGCTTTTCGAGCAACGACTGGCCCCATGGAGGGGGCGGAAAGAGCCTATGAACGCAACCTTTGCAGACATTCACGCAGCAGCGGATTTTATCGGGCCGGGCGCAATCGAAGTGCCGCTGTATCAAACCGAAATTTTTGACATTTGCCGTCGCTCCAGTCCGTTTGGGCAACGCATCAAGCAGGTCCCAGCGACCGGGCATCCTTCGCGCTTCTTTGAGGAGACGGCGATCCCGAATCCGGGCGCCGCTGGGTTTGTTAATCCACGTAGCATTGTGGCACCGGTGGTGAGCCCAACGCGCGTGGAGCGCAGCGTGCCGTTAAAGGCGATCGTTTCGCAGATTAACTACAATCTGTTCGACGTGGAACTTGGTGAGCAGCAGAAACAGTTCGCCTATCTGCAGGCCAAGGACCTTGTGGACACCGTGAGCGGCGTGATGGTGGCCCACGATGTGGCGCTCTGGAACGGCAACGACACCAGCCTGAGTTCGCCAACTACGACGCAGTATATGGGTGCGATTGCGCAGATTGCCGCCGGCGGTAACACCGTTACGATTGGCGCAAGTGCTTCGATTGTGGACGGCCTCAAATCGACAGTCGCACAGATGGTGGCGAACAACGGCTACTATGTACGGCCCACGGCGATCTATGCCAATCCAGTTTTGCTCGACCTGATCGACCGTGAAATGAAGTCCGAGTTCAATGTAGTGCTGAACACGGACAGCATTACCGGCGGCTTCCGAGTAAAGATGCTGTCGACTCAGGCGGGCGATCTGCCGCTGATCCCGGACTGGAGCTTGAGTTATACAGGCACGCCGGGCTCCGGCACTGCTGTGCTGCCGGCATACATCGTGACGGAGGATCTGATTGAGTATCACTGGCTTGGTGATCCTGCGCCGCGCGTCTTTCAACTCGGAATGCCTGGCTCACTGGCGCAGCAGTATGTCGCGGTGAAGTTTGGCGCGCCGGTTGTGAAGGGCGCCAACTATGCGCATTACCAAGTGTTGGTGGATCGCTAGTCGAGCACGAAGTGATCGCATGAAGTGAGCGTGAGTTACTTCTCGAAGGACTGAGTGAGTGGGGGAGGAGAACGGAACCTCTCCCGCTCAGCTGTTTGAGATCAAGAAAGGGATGGTAGTTATGGCGTATCTGCAGCCCGCGGATTACCCACGATTCGGATTGCCGGCGGGAACCTCGTCTGATTGGGTAACGGCCGCAACAGCGCTTATTAACAGCTATTGCCGGCGGCCGGACCTGAATGTGATTCAGTACACGGAGCGAATGCGGGTGACCAGCGGATCGCAAACAGTACGGGTGAGTTACTTGCCACTGGCTCAGCTGGGGGCAGCGGTGTCGCCGATCGTGAACATCGAAGGGCGATATGCAAAGCCGCGCCGCGGCGAGATTGTGAATGAACCACTGATGGATGCGGCCTGTACGTTCAATCTTCCGGGACAATGGACGGCGATAGATCCTGGCTCGATTGATTTTGATTCAAACACCGGCGAGCTGACTCTCTGTTCGAATGTGCTTGGACTCCCGTACAACGAAGTTAGCGTGACTTACACGGCAGGGCTGGCGACGATCAGTAATGATGTCAAGGCCGCGTGTGCGCAAGTTGTTAGAAATGCGCAAGCGACCCCAGCATTGAACGCGAGCAAGACCCGGATCGACACGATGCAGATGGAGTACTTTTCGAGCTCCTTACTGGATGAGACGGTGAAGAAGTGGCTGCGGCCCTACGTAGCGAACAGGTTGGGGTGAACGATGAGCGATACATCTCCGCGCCCGCCAGTAAGTGCTGCGCAGCTACTGGCCGACGCGTTGTTACGGAGCTTGACCGGCACATCCGCCCTATTGCGCGTGACGAACACAAATGCGATCTCGGGCCAGTCTGAGCTCGGCCTGGTAACAACGGCGTTCGCGGACATTAGTATCAGTCCGGTTGTGATGCGAAAGCTGCGGCCAAGTTGGCAAGAGGCCGGCGATGCTCAATGGGAGTTGCTAGTCTCTGCTACGAGTGTAGAACAGCAGGTATGTGCCATGGAGCTTCCTTCGGCAATGTCTCTCTTTGCACTTACACTCGCAGTGACGATCGCCGGACAGACTTACTTGGTGGAGTCCTTCACTTCTAATGAGGCGTTTGGGCAGGTCTACCTCTATCGCCTTCTCTTGCGTGAAGCAAAGCCGCAGGGTGTGTGATGACAAGCAACGTTAGACAACATGGGCCTGTCAGACTCGCCTATGCGCGCCGGATTTTGGGAGTTGTGCCTGATGCAAAATGCGAAGGACTCGTTCTACATGGCGCTGCGTACGCGCCTCACGGTTGTTAATCCAGCCCGCACCGTCCTAATACGCGGAGCGGTAAGACCGGGAATTGTGGTGGAGGAAGCAGAAGCGCTCTTTAGTCAGGCGCCGGCCGACGTATTCATCGTGCGATGGCTGGGCATTGGAATGGATATGGAACTCGAATCGCCGATGATGGCCGCGGAATGTGAAATTTTCTATCAGACTATGGGCACGCAGGCTTTCGGTGGGTTGGATCGGGGCCGGTCGTTGAGCGAGATGGATAACGAACTGCTGAAGATGCTCATGCCGATGCAGACACCGAAGCTCAGTTATGCGACTAACCCACCCGTCGCCATGTTGACGCAGGTCTTTTGGGACGAGCCCACACTTGGTCCCGCTGTCATGCAGCGCGACAAATTAAGCCGGTCAGTCAAGGTGAAGGTCTACTGCTACCTGGAAGAGGGGGAATAATGTCGGCGAATTGGTTTTCGGCTCCCGCTCCTACGACGCGGCGAGTTCGCGGGTACTTTGCTCCTTTGAACAGGCTGACGCAGGCGCCCACAATCTTTGATGCAGCGGAACAGGGTGGTTTCGATTTGGATGCTCCGCCCGCCCCCTGGATCGGCCTCGGTTGGATCCAGCACTTTACGCGGAAAGCATTGAGTAAGACTGCACCAGTTCTGACAGGCATTCCTGCGGCGACTCTTGAGCAGGTCCGCGAAACGGTTTCAGCGGAAGTCAGCCTGGAGTTCCTGAACTGGACGAAACTTACGATGGCACTTGCGACAGGATCGCAGCATATGAATGTTCTGGCGGCGCAAAACGGAGCGGCGGCGGCAGCAACGGGTGCAACTGCCGTTCCTGCGGTAACAGTTCAAAGTGGCTCGACGTCAACCCATATAGCTCTGGCAAGTACGGATTCTGCGCTATTTGCTGCTGGTTCGATTGTCGCGATCGATGTTGACTACACGGGGCAGACCGGCTTTGTGGGTTCCGGTGTGGCAGGCGCTTACGTGCGGAAGCCTTTGAGCGATGTCGACTACATACGACGAGTTACGTTCAACATAGGTCTTGTTTCTGCAGTAATGTCGAGTGGACTTACTCTGGCTACGGCGCTGCCGGGTGGCGTTCCAGCCACGGGAGCCAAGTTACAGGCAGTTACTGGGTTCGTCGACCGCGAAGGTGGGAGTTTTTATCAAGAGTGGTCAGCGCTATTTGTTGTTGAGGGAAGCCAGGGGGAGAGGATCTTCTTTCATTATCCGAGGCTACAGAGCGTAGCCGGTGCGGATGAGGTGATGAGTCCGCTGGCCGGGAATAAGAGCAGTGGCATAGCGCGTGTATTGCTCAAGGGTAACTTCCTGGCGTTGCCGGTGACCGATCCACTCGATGGCGAGCGGGTGTTGTGTTATCGCAGCTTTCTGCCAGCGGCCAGGGCGTTGGTTTAATGCGGTTCAATTCTGCGCACGGACAGGTTAGGTAACGGGAATGAAGATAACAATCCACGGGCTAGACTACACATCGGCGCTGGACGCGGCGCAGCCGCTAATAATTGAGCGCAAGCTGAACCAGCCGTCACAGTGCAGGTTCTGGTTGACACTGCAGGCGGACGAATGTCTGGCGACTCCCACTCGGAATGAGCCCGTTGCGATAACAGGAGACGATGGAACACTCTTTTTCACGGGCTACGTTATAGCGAATCCGCTTCCGGAGTATATCGGTGCAGGGTTGCAGGGACCTTTGTACAGGCTTGCCGTTGTGGCGCTGAGCGATGAATCATTGGTTGACCAGCTGCAGATGCCGGCGAGTGCAGGGATGACGGGCGAGTCGGTCGGATCGCTGATGGGCGCGCTCATAACTCACTCTGGTTCCACCTCGCTAGCCGCAAGTGGGGTTTCTCCGAGTGTAATTGTGAGTAACTTTGTGGTAGAACCTGGAGCTACCTGGAGTAAGAGCGCACAACGGGTTGGAGATATGGCAGGTGCTGCGTACCGGGCGTTGAACGGTGTCCTCTCGCTTGTCCCGATTGCGAGTGTGGAGCATGCGCTGGAGGAAACGGGCGGTAGCTTCAATCCTGCAAATTTGACGTTGACACCCAGCGTCGATCGCTTGCCTGTGAATGACGTGACGCTTTGCGGGGAACGGGAACCGGTGGCGTACGTTACGGAGTATTTCAGCGGGGACGGAGTTACATCCAGTTTCTACCTTGCCGATGAGCCATACTCGCCGCCGGCTTCGAACGCGAAGATCATCCGAGAGTTATTTGACGAACCCGAAATTGATCCACGTGTATGGGCCAATACGGGAGCGTCAGGGTATTTTGCGCTCGGCGGTGGTGGTCTTGCGCTGCGGGGTGGAAACGGTATCGACGGGCAGACTGCATTAAGCTGGCTTGACCCGGTGGAGATGGGCGGCACTCTTCTGCTTGAAGTGCTCGGTGTAACGTTCGCTACTGGAAGTGCGGGGATCGTTGGGGGTTTTTTTGACGGCGGTATGGACTCCGCAAGTTGCACCGCGGGATTTCAAGTTACGGCTCAAGAAGGTACGGGAACTCTCAGGTTACAGGCGCTGATTCAGGGTATGCCTGCGGGGACCGCTTTTACTGCGAATCCTTTGAATCAATACACGCTCCGGTTAAGAGTGCATAGTCCGGAGTGCCACAGGGCGCTCGCGATCTATCGTGCCTGCTCGGATAGTGGAGCTATTACTGCAGGTGGCGAGTGGAACTTGAGCCCAGGCAAATTGCAGTTCGAAATCCAGGAGTTCGTGAATGGTGTCGGCGGCATGCCAGTCACCCTTTACGACGGGAGGGTTGCCAGTCTGCCGGGTGTTTGTACGGTTGTTGCAGCCAGCAACCTGAACCTGGTGGGATCGATGCGGTCGTTCCATCTGACGAACCTTGGATCCGGCTGGGTGGTGAGCACCCCTCCTGGCGGGGGAGCTTACACGCGGCGGCTTGGCTCTCCAGTGGAAGCGGGCGAATGTCAGTTTCAAAGCGGCGGAAAACTGCAATTTCAGACGGGCTGCATTCCCGTGGTTGGGGAGCTTCTGTCGGTGTCGTATCGCACTGGGGGTCGCGCTGTTGGCCGCGCTGTGAATACTGACAATCAACAATTGCTTGCAAACGCGGGATTGCCGGCGGTTGCTTCCTGGGCAGGTTCGGTGACCGAGCCGCAGGCTCGTTGCTCTGCCGATTGCCGCAACGCTGCGATAGTGACGGCGCAAACGGCAGCAGACGGCAGCAGCGTTCTGCGCGGGACCTACAAAGGAACCAATTTTGAGTTTGCAGGTGATGTGTGGCCGGGGGATGCACTGCTGCTGAATGTCCCCTCGGCCAATCTCGATTCGCAGGTCATTGTCAGAGAAGTGAAGATCAGGTACAGCGCGAGCCTGCCAGATCTTGTGGAATATGGACTCACATTCGCGAACGATTGGGCCGAGGACCTGGCAATCAAGAGGAGTCCCACCGTGCCCGATGATACGTGGCTGCCTGTGCCCGCTGCTCCCGCAGTGTTGCCGAGTTTGAGCGGCCTGACGGTGACCTCGCTGAACGGCAGTACAGTCGAAATCAACGCCGGTATTTCGCCACCCACCGGGGGAGGATTTGAAATTCGCCGCCGGGATTTTGAATTCATGCCGGGAACAGATCCAGGGCTGGTGACGAGGTCGGCACTGCCGAACATTACTTTTTCGCGCGAAACCACGAACGACCGGTTCTATATCCGGATGTACGATGGCGCTGCGCCGCCCAATTATTCGGAGTTTTCGACGGCGTTGTTTATCAATCTGCCGCTTGGTTCTTGATTGGTGGATTTCGCCGGAACAATGGGTTGAGGGAGTCTGGGGAATGCGGATGATGGATGAATTTGAAGCGCAAGTGCTGAGCGATCTAAGCGTGCTCAAGACCCAGATGAGCGGATTGATGGGTGACGGGAACGGAGGCCGACTTGCTGAGTTGGAGAGGCGCGTGGAGGGCCACGAGCGAAACTGGCAACGCGCAAAGGGTTTTATGGCTGCGGCAAGCGTGCTCTATGCAGTGATTGAGGTGGCGCTTGACGCTTGGTTTCGCCGCTAAGAGGGCAATGGCCGGTCGATAAGTTCCGGATCAAATCAAGTGCCGCGGGTTTTTCCCCCTCGTATAATCAGCTATATGAACGAACAGCCACTCGTCGGCGTGGTTATGGGCAGCCGTAGCGATTACGAAACCATGTCGGCGGCCGTTGAGATATTGCGGACGCTCGAAATTCCGCACGAGGCGCGGATTGTAAGCGCGCACAGGACACCGGACTGGTTATTTGAATATGCCGAGACGGCGCAGCAGCGCGGGCTTCGCGTGATTATTGCCGGAGCAGGAGGCGCTGCCCATCTGCCTGGAATGCTGGCTGCCAAGACGCTGGTTCCTGTGCTAGGCGTGCCCGTGGCAGCGACGCAACTGAATGGCATGGATTCTTTGCTCTCGATTGTTCAGATGCCGAAGGGCGTCCCCGTTGGCACGCTTGCGATTGGAAAACCGGGCGCAGCGAATGCTGCATTGCTGGCCGCTGAGATTCTGGCCACGACTGACGCTGCTCTGCTCGAGCGCCTTTTGGCCTGGAGAACAGCGCGCACGGAAGAAGTTCGCAACCAGACTATCGAGCAGGAATCTACGAAGTGAGTTTCGATTCCCCAAAAGACATAAATGAAGTTCCTGCCACGATTCTTCCGGGTGGCCTAATTGCGATTCTCGGCGGAGGGCAGTTGGGGCGCATGACTGCGATGGCGGCGCGCACCATGGGGTATCGTGTTCGCGTGATGGATCCGGAGCCCGCTTGTCCGGCGAGTTTTGTTGTCGATGAGACGATCGTTGGACCGTGGGGCGATGCGGCGGCTGCGCAACGACTTGCCAAAGGTGCAGACGTTGTCACTCTTGAGATTGAACAGATCGGAGTTGACGCACTCACCGCCGTTGCGAACCTCGCGCCCTTGCGACCGGGTGTAGAGCCCATCCGCATTATTCAGGACAAGACGCTGCAAAAAATGTGGCTGGCAGAGCAGCAATTCCCCGTGGGTCCGTTCCGGGTAGTGCGTGGCGAGGCTGAACTGCACGAGGCTGTGCATGTACTGGGCGGCCGCGTATTTCTCAAGATCGGGCGAGGCGGATACGACGGTCGAGGTCAGGCTCACATTGGTATCGACGAGCCTGTGTCTGAAGAACGCATTGCTGCTGCCTGGAGAAGTTTGGGTGGAAAAGCAGCGGTTGCGGAGCAAGCCCTCGATCTGGAATGCGAGATTAGCGTGATGGCGGTTCGCAGCCCATCGGGTGAAGTTCGAAGTTACCCTGCAGCGCGCAATCATCACGAGAATCAAATCCTGGCCTGGAGCGTGTTGCCGGCCGGCATATCGGCTGAGCTCGAATCTCGCGCAGAAGCTCTTGCTGCCGGAATCGTCGATCGTCTCGGAATGGAAGGCTTGCTTTGCGTTGAAATCTTTGTGACGCGACAAGGCGAGCTGCTGGTGAATGAGCTCGCGCCCAGGCCTCACAACAGTTATCACCAGAGCGAGCGAGGCTGCGTGACCAGTCAGTTTGAACAACAGGTCCGCGCTGTCTGCAATCTGCCGCTTGGTTCTACTGAGTTGACTACGCCCGCAGCAATTGTGAATCTGCTCGGTGATGTGTGGCTTAGCGGCAAGCCGGACTTTGCTGCCGCCCTGGCGGTGCCGGGCGTGCGCCTTCATCTGTATGAGAAGCACACGCCGCGTGCGGGCCGCAAAATGGGACATCTTTCTGCCGTAGGCACTTCAGCAGAAGAGGCTTTGGAGAGAGTGTTGGAAGCGAAGCGGCGGCTTTAACCGGCTGCGGAAAAACTCAAATGCGAGTTGGAATTCCGAAATTGCATTCCCTCATGGGCTAAAGCCCAGTTGATTCTGCGGCACTTGCGGCACGGCTAAAGTCGTGCCCTGTTACAAAACAAAGCAATGGGCGGGTTTTTCCGCAGCCCGTTTAACCGGCCTGCTCCACTTTTTCCCAACGCTTGGGGCGGCGATTCTGCTGCAGGATCTTCTTGCGCAGCCTCAGCGATTTCGGCGTGACTTCGACGAACTCATCATCAGCGATGAATTCGATCGCTTGCTCAAGGTTGAGCGTTGTGTGTGGCACCAGGCGAATGGCATCATCGGCGGTGGATGCGCGCATATTGGTCATCTTCTTTTCGCGCACCACGTTCACGTCCAAATCGTTGTCACGCGAGTGCTCGCCGACGATCATGCCTTCGTAGACCTCAACGCCAGGCCCCACGAATAAAATTCCGCGTTCCTGCAATCCGTTCAGAGAATAGGTCGTCGTGCTTCCCTGGCGATCAGAAATCAGAGCACCAGTCGGACGTTGCGGGATCTCTCCCTGATACGGAATGTAGCCATCGAACAACGCGTTCATGACAATGGTGCCGCGAGTTTCAGTCAGCATCAGGCTGCGCAATCCAATGAGCCCGCGGCTAGGCACGCGGAATTCCAAGCGGACACGTCCTGAACCGTGGTTGTGCATCTTGGTCATTTCGCCTTTGCGCGGTCCGAGCTTTTCAATCACAACGCCGGTGTAGACCTCGGGCACGTCGATTGTCAGGTGCTCAACGGGCTCCATGCGCACGCCATCAACCATCTTCGTCACGATCTCGGGGCGTCCGGCCATCAGCTCAAAGCCTTCGCGACGCATCATTTCAATGAGAATTGCAAGCTGCAGTTCGCCGCGTCCGAGCACTTTAAACGCATCGGGGGAACCGGTGTCTTCGACTCGGATTGAAACATTTGTCAGCAGTTCCTTTTCAAGGCGCTCGCGCAGATTACGGCTGGTAACGTATTGGCCTTCGCGGCCCGCGAATGGCGAATTGTTTACGTTGAACTGGATGGCAATCGTGGGCTCGTCGATTACGATCAGCGGCAGCGGTGCAGGATTTTCAACGTTCGTGATGGTCTCGCCAATGGTGATGCCTTCGACTCCAGCAACGGCTACGATGTCGCCCATGGTTGTTGCTTCAATCTCAGTGCGCTTCAGGCCTGAGAAGGTGAAGAGCTTGGTGATGCGAGTCTTCATCAAGCTGCCGTCGCGCTTCGAAATTGCGACTTCATCGCCGGAGTGCAATGTTCCCTGGAAGACGCGGCAAATGGCGATGCGGCCGAAGTAGTCCGAGTAGTCGAGATTCGTCACCAGAATCTGCAGCGTGGCGGACTCATCGCCGGTGGCTGGAGCAATTGTCTTAACAATGGTTTCGAACAGCGGCTGTAAATCTGCGCCGGGCTTGGCGAGATCAACCGTTGCTGTGCCCGCCTTTGAGACGGCATAAAGGACCGGAAAGTCCAGTTGATCCTCATCGGCATCCAGATCGATGAAAAGATCGTAAATTTCGTTCAATACTTCCTGTGGGCGAGCGTCGGGGCGGTCAATTTTATTGATTACCACGATTGGCGGCAGCTTTGCCTCAAGCGCCTTGGCCAGCACGTAGCGCGTCTGCGGCAGCGGACCTTCGGCTGCATCCACAAGCAGCATCACGCCGTCCACCATTTCAAGCGCGCGCTCTACTTCGCCGCCAAAGTCGGCGTGGCCGGGTGTATCGACGATGTTGATCTTTCCACCTGCGTAGTTAATCGCGGTGTTCTTGGCCAGAATCGTGATGCCACGTTCCCGTTCAAGCTCGTTGGAGTCCATCACTCTCTCGGCTACCTGTTCGTTTTCGCGAAAGGTGCCTGATTGCCGCAACATGGCATCTACCAGCGTGGTCTTGCCGTGGTCGACGTGGGCAATGATGGCGATGTTACGTATGGTTTGGCTCACAGGTGGATCTCTTCCTTCTCTGGCGCAACCAGGGCTTCTGTTTGATTGATCCCTTTACTTTTCTCGCTTGGATGCCCCTTCGACTTGAGGTACGTCGATTCGGGATACCGCGTCCCTGATTTACGCTCGGGTACGGCCGATCGGCCGTCAGGTTGGGAACAAAAAATGGGCAATCTGCCGTGTACCGCGGCAGTCTCTATTTTAGCAGTAGCGCTCGTGAAGAATGGGACGAAGCAGCCCAAAGCAAGGCGGTGCTCAACTTCAAGACGACGATTAGGGAACTGCAAAGGACTCATGCCCGATGCCCTTGCATTTGCAGGGACTTGCGAGCAGCCGATGTTGCGCAAGAAAGCCATTTCAAATAGTGAGTATTGCGGAGTAAACTGCTCTTCAAATGAGAACACTTGCCCCTATTACTCTCAAATCACTTCGCTTCCCTGCACGTTGCGCTTCATGTTTTCCGCTTTGGCGCTGCTGTTTTGCTTGTCGATGCTGCAATTGGCTCTGCAGCCGGCCCAGGCACAAAACAAATCAAATAAGAGGCTTTTGATCTACTCCATCGACGTTGACGGCGGACAGACGACGCTGATCGTTTCCCCATCGGGTGCTTCCATGATGGTCGATACTGGATGGCCCGATCGCGACGGCCGCTATTTCGAGCGCATCCAGACTGCAATGAAAGATGCCGGCATCACGCGCATCGATCATGTTCTGATTACGCATTACCATGTTGACCACGTAGGCGGCGTGCCCGATCTTCTGAAGCATGTCGAAGTTGGTGAGTTCATCGACCACGGCGAGAATCGGGAAGACACCAACATGGGGAGGCAAGGCTACGCTGCGTATCTCAAGGCGATTGAGGGCAAGCCGCGGCGTATCGTAAAACCTGGCGACACAATCCAAATTCCCGAGTTGGACATCGTGGTGCTGGCCGCAGACGGCGAGCACATCTCTGCGGTCCCCGGCATCAAGCCCCAGCCGAATTCCTATTGCGCAACGGAGCGTAAGTGGGATAACGATCCCACTGAAAACGCGCGATCGACTGGATTCCTTCTGTCCTATGGAAAATTCAAATTCCTCGATCTCGGCGATTTGACCGGCGCGAAGGAAGTTGCACTTGTCTGCCCGAACAATCCGATCGGTACGGTTGATCTGTATCTCGTCGATCACCACGGCATGGATCTATCGAATGCCCGCGCTCTGGTCCATGCGATCCATCCGCGCGTTGCCATCATGAACAACGGCGCGCACAAAGCCGGTATGCCTGAGGCCTGGCAGACCGTTCACGACAGCCCTGGGCTCGAGGGCCTGTATATGGTTCACACCGCCGAGGGCTCGGATGCGGCGCATAACAGCCCCGAAGCGCTGATCGCCAATCCGAAAGGAAGCACGCCTGACGGCGCGTACTTCAAAGTTGTCGCATCCAGTAATGGGAGCTTCTCCGTGACCAACTCACGGACCGGCAACACGAAAGAGTACGCACGCAAGTAGAATCAATGCGTTAGGACACTACCTGTCGGCGCGATGAACGCCGTCCATATCAGGCTCTATAATCGCTTCCGCATCCACATTGTCGATCTCCGGCGATCCGGATGCGGAGGCGAATCTCATGTCCCCGTCACGTCGAGAATTTCTGGCCGGCCTGGCAAGTGCCGGCGTTCTTGCGGCAATGCCGAGTTCAGCGCACGCCAATCTCACCGGTCCGCTCTATCGCCCAGTCAATCTATCGGCATTCGATGTGCCGCTGCACAAAGGCGATCCCTTCGTGCGCGCCGGTTGCTCCGCGATTACCTGGAGCGACAATGCGAAACAGGCAATTCAAGACATCGCAGACGCGGGATTTGCCGGGATTCAGTTACGCGCGCCGACAATCGATCAGATTCCCGACCCGCACGCTTTGCGCGATCTTCTCGCCGAGCACAAGCTTACGTTCGTTGCGCTGTCGAGCGGGCAAGCATCGCTGGATCCGGCAGTCCGCCGCACTCAGCTTGATTTGCACATCAGGCATGCGCATTACGTGCACGAGGCTGGCGGCCTGTACCTGCAGCTCATTGCCAGCTCAGCAAAACCTACGCAGACCTTCACGCCTGCCGAGCTAAAGCTTCAAGGGCAAATCTTCACAGAGATCGGCAAGGGTATCGCCGACTTCGGCATCAAGCTTGGCTTCCACAATCATATGAATTCAGTGGGCCAGCCTCCCGAGGCTGTGGATGCGATTCTGAACGAGTCAGATCCGAGATACCTGCACCTGGAACTGGACGTTGCGCATTACCTGCAGGGTGGCGGAGATCCCGCTGCCGCCATTCGCAAGTACGGCCGCAGAATTCTCTTCATGCACTTCAAGGATGTTCGTGGGCCAGCGGGCAACGAAGGCTACGAGTGGGTCGAACTCAGCAAAGGGCGGGTTGACTTCCCAGCCGTGTTCGCGGCGCTTCACGCAGTCAATTTCCGTGGTTGGGGCATCGTTGAACTCGATCGCGTGCCTGCTGGTGAGACGCTCACGCCCAAAGAAGCCAATGCATCCAGCCTGCGCTTTTTACAGGAGAAATTCGGAGTACAAGCATGAGTTGTCCGTTCCGTCTGTCCGTTATCAACGATGAAATCTCCGCGGATTTCGATCACGCTTGTTCCGTCGCGGCAAATGATTTCGGCCTGCAGTGGATTGAAATTCGCAGCATGTGGAACAAGAATGTGACCGAGCTGAATGCCGAAGAGGTTGACCGCTCGCGCCAGATTCTCGAGAAATACAAGCTGCGCGTCACCGACATTGCGAGCCCGCTCTTCAAGGTCAACTGGCCCGGTGCACCGCAATCCAAAGAGGGTCCACGCCGGGACCAGTTCCACGCCGACTTCGAATACAAGCAGCAGGATAAGGTGCTGGAGCGCTGCATCGAACTTTGCAAAGCGTTCCAAACCGACCGCATCCGCTGCTTCGATTTCTGGCGGATTGAGGACCAGAAGCCGTACCGCGACGCCATCAACGAAAAGCTCAGCGACGCCGCCCGGATCTGCGCCAAACATAACCTGGTTCTTCTGCTTGAGAATGAGATGGCCTGCAACACCGGAAGCGGCAAAGAGGCAATCGCCACGATGAAGGCCATCCGCGAGCCCAACTTCATGCTCAACTGGGATCCGGGCAACTCAGCTACCTTTGCCGATGATGTGCCTTATCCGGACGACTACAACCAGCTGCCTAAGCACCGCATCGGCCATTGCCATGTAAAGGATACGATCCGCAAACCGGGCGGCAAATTTGAATGGGCGCCGGTCGGCGGAGGTATCGTTGACTGGGTTGGACAGTTCAAGGCGTTTCAGCGCGACGGCTATCATCTTGCTACAAGCCTGGAAACTCACTGGCACGGCGGCAAGCCGGAGCCAGGCAGCGGAATGAGCATTCCTGAAGCTTCAACGCGCGCCAGCATGAAGGGACTGAAAGAGGCGCTCGCGAAAGCCGGAGCCAAGTGCTGATGCAATCGATCCGCGAACCGATTGCCGAAAACTGACACTGCGTATCGATCAGGAAGTGTTGCGCGTGCGCATATAAAGCTCTTCCAGAGCATTACATGCGGTACGCACTCCATCTTCGCGCGCCAGTTGTTGCGCAACGAACTTTGCTTGTTCGATAAAACCCGCATTGCCCAGCATCGATTTCAATTTCCGCGCCACGCGCTTCGGTGTATAGCCCTTCTTCTGGATGACCCGCGCAACTTTCAATCGCTGCATGCGCCGCGCATTATCTGGCTGGTCGTGCGAGTAGGGCATAATCAGCATCGGCTTGCCCGCTCTCAGGCACTGCGCCGTGGTACCCACGCCGCCCTGGTGCACCACCAGCGCCGCCCGCGAAAAGAGTGCCGAATAAGGCGCATATTCCGCAACGCAAATTGAGGCCGGTAACTTCGTCGTCGGACGATTCCGCGGGTCCGAGCCGATAAGCAGCACCGCCCTCACGCCCAGTTCCATCGCTGCGCGCGCTGAGTGTTCATAAAAGTGTCCCGCGGCTAATACGGCCGCCGAACCCAGCGTGAACACAACCGGCGCCTGACCCTTGGCCACAAATTTGTCGAGATTCTTCGGCAAAGCTGCATTGCCTGCGTCTGCATCGTAAAAGCAGAATCCCGTGATGAGCGTGTTTTTGGGCCAGTCTTTTTGCTCGGTGCCCAGCACTCGTGAAAACAGCGCCAGCACAAGGTTCGGCGAGTGCTTGGCATCAAACAGCGGATTTGCGCCCTGGGGCAGGCCGAGTTCGCGTCGCAAGTCGTATATGGGTTGCGGCCATTTGCGACTTACAAATCGCGCCAGCCGCCTGATTGCCCGGCCCATGCCGGGAACCGTTTTATCTGCGCGCGCCAGCCTGGGGTACATCGGCAGTACGGGGGGATCGAACGCCGAAAAGAACGAAAGCGGCGCCAGCACGTAACTGGCCCACGGAATTCCGGTGACCTCCGCAACCAGCGGTCCAGCATAGTTCAGCTCACCCAGCAGCAGCAGATCGGCGCGCTCGGGCTTGGTTGCCGCATCCAGCAGATCGTCATACGTCTGCCGCAGCACGGGAAAAAGAAACTGGCGCAGCCCTGTTTCGGTGCCCTTCTTTACGTCGTAAATCATCTCGATAAGGAGGTTGTTGGTCGGGTCAATGTCGGGCCGGATCGGGTGGAATTCCAGGTCGAGCGGCTTGATCCGCGGGCCATATACGGCGGGCAAAGCCATTACCGGCACATGACCTCGCCGCTTCAGTTCCAACGCCAATGCGATCAGAGGATTGATGTCGCCTAAAGTGCCAATGTTCGAAAGAACGATCCGCAATCTGTAATCTCCGGCGCGCTAAAGCCCGCAATTATGAGGGTAATGCACGAATCTCAGGAGGGCACTGCCCTATCCAGTATTTGCAGCAAGGGGCTACATAGCTGAGAATCATGTTTGTTACCTCTCATCGGCGGGAAGGCCCGGTTCCTCCATGAAGACTGTGCTTATCATTGTCGGCCTGGTCGTTATTGCCGGTTCCATCTGGGCCGACTACATGTGGCGCAAGTGGATGGCCGGCCGCCGCCGCGACCGCGAATAGCAACTTCCTCTTCGTTGGCCCGTTACAATGATTAAAGGGAGTCGTCCAATCAGATATGTCACAATCTTCAGCATTTGACCCTTCCGTCGGGATTCGCCGTTATCGCTCCAGCCTGGTTCTGAGCTTTGCTGCCGTCGCGCTGCTTGCAGCGCCGCTCGCGCGAGCTCAATTCTCCGTGCCTGCTACCACCCAGGTTCATGACGCCAGCTCGCTTCGCCCCCCTGCCGGCGCCAAGGTGGCCATCGTGGAATTTGAGGATATGGAGTGCCCCGACTGCGCCAACGCGAATGCTTTGTTGATAGAAGCTGCGCAGAAATACCGCATTCCATGGGTGCGTCACGATTTCCCCCTGCCGTTTCACAACTGGAGTTTCCAGGCAGCGGTCAATGCTCGCTGGTTTGACACCAAGAGTAAGAAGATGGGCGACGACTATCGCGACTACATTTTTGCTAACCAGCGCTCCATCGAGACGCCGCTCCAACTGACCCAGTTCACCACCAAATTCGCGCAGGCTCACAGCATCGCACTGCCGTTTGCTATCGACCCGCAGGGCAAACTGGCCGCACTTGTAAAGGCGGACTACGCCCTCGGGCAGCGCGTGGGAATTGAACACACGCCCACCATCTGGATCGTCACCGCGAACGGTAAGGGAGCGCCGTTTGTGGAGGTTGTCGACCGCTCAAAGCTCTTCCAGCTCATCGATCAAGCCATCGTCGACACGCGCGGTCGGTAGTTTGCGCAGAAATACCGAAGGCCCGGATCAATGACCCAACGGTCATTTGTGTCCCGGCATGTAAGATTCTGAAGTAAGGATCTTCCCTGATGCCATCAGCTCAAGCCGGTTCACGACTTTCCCTCAGTCAACTTGCATCCGGCGCGCTCCAGTCGGAGATTCGGGCCATGTCCGTCGAATGCGACCGCATCGGCGGCATCAATCTTGCGCAAGGCGTGTGTGACACGCCGGTGCCGGCAGTGGTGGAAGCAGCAGCCAAACAAGCCATCGACGAAGGCAACAACATTTATACGCGTTGTGACGGAATTGACCGGCTGCGCAAGGCGATCGCAGAAAAGCAATTTCGCGATTACGGCATGTCCTACGACCCCGAAAACGAAGTTATGGTGGCTTCCGGGGCAACCGGCGGACTGCATGCCGCGGTCATGGCGCTGCTGAATCCGCAGGATGAGGTAATTCTCTTCGAGCCCTACTACGGTTATCACGCCGTCACCATGCAATCGTTGCGTGTTCGCCCCGTGCTGGTGGCGCTTAATGAGCCGGAGTGGTCGCTTGATGCCAACGCGCTGCGAGCCGCGATTACATCGCGCACGCGCGCCATTCTGCTGAATACGCCCGGCAATCCCAGCGGCAAGATCTTCACTCGTTCTGAACTCGAAATCGTCGCGGCGCTCTGCATTCAGCACGATCTGTTTCTCATCACCGACGAGATCTACGAGTACTTTGTGTACGACGGCGCAGAGCATATTTCACCAGCTACGCTGCCCGGCATGAGAGAGCGCACCATTGTGCTTTCCGGTTTCTCCAAGACATTTTCGGTCACCGGCTGGCGATTGGGTTATGCCGTTGCGGACGCGCGATGGATGCCGACCATGGCGCATTTTCACGACCTCACCTATGTATGTGCGCCCGCTCCGTTGCAGCACGGCGCGGCCGCAGGGCTTGAGCAGCTTCCGCCCGGCTTCTACAAGCAGCTAGCGACCGATCACCAGAAGAAGCGCGAAAAACTTTTGAGTGCGCTGATGGCGGCTGGCATGGAGGCGGCGGTTCCACCGGGAGCGTATTACATTCTCGCCAAGACCAGCAGGCTCAAGGGAAACGACGCCCGCGAAAGAGCGCGGCATTTACTGGCGGTCACGGGCGTAGCGGCGGTAGCAGGCTCGGCGTTCTTCCGTCCTGGCCGCGGAGAAGACCTGCTGCGTTTCTGCTTCGCAAAACAGGACGCGGAACTGGATGAGGCTTGTGAGCGCCTGCGCCGGCTCTAGTGCAACTTTCAGTATGGAGTTGGAAAGCCCTGGCCGCAGCTGTCGAAGCGCCGGCCTAGATCGGTTACATCACCTTTTCAGTTGGCGTGCGTCCGAACGGTACTGTTTCGTTCGCCCCTCCAGGGCTGGTGGCCTTGGGCTTGGCCGCGGGGCCCAGGGTTTCGCTCCGCTGCAGCCAGGGCTATTTTCAGTACTCCCTGCGGGAGCTGTCTTGGGGTGTTGCTGCGCTGCAGTGGTTCATTCGAGATACATTGAATGGTGCAGGGAGGCCGGATGCAATGATGCGCGATATCTGGAGTGACGTTCGACACGCACTTCACATGTTTGTGAAGAGCCCAGGGTTCACGATTGCCGCGGTCGCGGCACTGGCGTTGGGCATCGGAGCGAACACGGCGATCTTTACCGTCGTAAATGCGGTGTTGCTGAAGCCGCTCGCGTATCCGGATGCCGATCGCATCATGGCCCTGATCCAAACGTATCCACAGGGAAACGCGAGCCCCACTTCGATAACAAAGTTTCACGAGTACCAACGGCAAAACAGCATCTTCAAGGACGTAGCGGCGTACGATTTTGGCGGCCCGGGGTTCAACATAACGGGCGGCCGGCCGGAGCAGGTGCGCGGCATTCATGTAACGGAGGCGTATTTCCGGGTATTTGGCGCGCCCATCACCCTGGGACGGACGTTTACCCAGCAGGAGGACTCCCCCAACGGCGGTAAGGTCGTGGTGTTGAGTTACGGGCTATGGCAGCGCAAGTTCGGCGGCAATCCCAACGTGATTGGTTCGGCGCTGTCGTTGGGAAACGAGCCGTATACGATCATCGGCGTGGTCGGGAAAGAATTTCGCACCGACCCCGAGACCGATCTTTTTGTGCCGTTTCAGTTTGAGCCTTACAGCACGAACCAGGGGCACTATTTTCTGTCGGCTGCCATGCTGAAGCCGGGCGTATCGGTTGAGCAGGCTAATGCGCAGATGAAGCTGGCGGCAGCAGAATTTCACCGCATGTATCCGGGGACGAATCCGCAGATGGGCTTCGCCGTGGAACCGCTGCGCGATTCGATCGTGCGCGGCGTGCGGCAGTTGCTGCTGGTGCTGCTGGGCGCAGTCAGCATGGTGCTGCTGATTGCGTGCGCCAATGTCGCCAACCTGCTGCTGGTGCGGGCTACGGGAAGAAAGCGGGAGTTTGCCATTCGCGCGGCGCTGGGAGCGGGCCGCGCTCGCATTGTGTGGCAGTTGTTGACAGAAAGCGTGCTGCTGGCGGCGGCAGGCGGTGTCTTGGGCACGGCCCTTGGATTTGCCGGCGTTCGCGCCCTGCTGGCAATGAGCCCACCTGGGCTGCCGCGTATTGGCGAGAAAGGGGCGAACGTTGGCCTTGACTGGCGCGTGCTTGCGTTTACTCTCGGTATTTCAGTGCTCACAGGAATTGTGTTTGGACTGTTTCCGGCGCTGAGTGCTTCGCGCACCGACCTGAATTCCTCGCTCAAAGAAAGCAGTAATCGTTCAGGAACGGGCTTTAGGCAAAACAAGGCGCGGTCCCTTTTAGTGATTAGCGAAGTGGGTCTGGCACTGGTTCTGCTGGTCGGGTCGGCATTGCTCATCAGGACGTTCGAGAAATTGCGCGGTGTGGAATTGGGATTCGACTCGCACAATGTCATCACGATGGAGATGTCGCTGACCGGCGATCGCTACCAGAAAACGGCAGGAGTGGCACAACTTGGTCGTGACGGGCTGGAAAGAATAAAGGCGATCCCGGGAGTCGAAGATGCGGTATTCACCTGCTGCCTGCCGCACGCGGGACAGTTCGGCTTGCCCTTCACGATAGTGGGCAGGCCGGTGGACAACCAGAAGAATTCGCCGGGCGCGGGATGGAAGAGCACGACCCCGGGATACTATGGCACGTTCAAAATTCCTGTTTTGCGTGGGCGCGATTTTACCGATCAGGATACGGCAAGTTCCACGCCAGTTGTGCTGATCAACCAGGCACTTGCCAAGCAGTATTTTCCCAACCAGAATCCAGTCGGACAGCAAATCGTGATCGGCCACGGCGTGGGGCCACAGTTTGAGGAGCCCGCGCGCGTAATCGTCGGTGTGGTGGGTGATACGCATGAAGGCGGACCGGCGCGCGACTCCGGGCCGGACGTAATTGTTCCGCAATCTCAGGTGACGGACGGGTTGACAGCGCTGAACGCGCGCATTCTGCCGATGCGCTGGGCAGTGCGAACGCGCGTCGACCCGCGGCAACTAGTGAACGCCATAACGGAACAATTGCGGCAGGCAAGCGGCGGATTTCCGGTGACGGAAGTGCGGACGATGGACGAACTGGTGTCGAGTTCGCTGGAGCGGCAGAGCTTTAACATGTTGCTGCTTACGATCTTCGGCGGAATTGCGCTAGTGCTGGCGGCGATCGGGATTTACGGTTTGATGGCTTACTCTGTTGCGCAACGGACGCAGGAGATGGGCATTCGCATGGCGCTGGGAGCCGATCGCGCGGCAATTCGAATGTTGGTTGTGCTGCACGGAATGAAGCTGGCGATTGTAGGCGTGGTGCTGGGTGTGGCTGCGGCATTTGGACTGACTCGGCTGATGGCGAGTTTACTTTTCGGAGTGAAGACGTGGGACCCGGTGGTGTTTGTGACGGTGCCGACCATTCTTACGGCGGTCGCGCTGGCCGCGGTGTGGTTGCCGGCCACGCGGGCTTCGCGACTGGATCCAATGCAGGCCCTGCGGGTGGAGTGATGAAAGCAGCCTTCAGCTTTTAGCCATTAGCTCTTAGCTCCATCTTGCCGAAACTGAAATGGTAGGGCATCGCAGGACGAGGCTAACATCTAACATCCAAAAGCTAAAGGCTAATAGCTGTGATTTGGATCTCGCTATCCCAAGCTAGGTGCAAAAAGCTGTGCCGAACCCAGGTGCCTCGCCTGCTTGCCGGCTTTGGCTCCAGTAGACTGAAATGGCAATGACTTGGGTACGAAGAAGCGCGTGGGCTGCCGGGTTGGTGTCCTTGGGAGCCTTGCTGGCCGGGTGCGGGATGCCGGGGACTCCGCTGCCGCCATCGTTGAACCTGCCCGTGCAGGTGTCCGATTTGGCGGCAACGCGCACAGGCGAACGCGTTCGACTGACCTGGACAATGCCGACCAAGAACACCGACAAGCTGCTCTTGAAAGGCAAGGTGCAGGTGCGCGTCTGCCGCAAGGTGGGGAATGCGCCCGATTGCGCGCCGGTGGAAAATCTGGAAAAAGATCCGGGAGCGGCCGTTGATGTGGGACAGGAATTGCCGGAAGAACTGGCGACCGGAATGCCGCGGCCACTGACGTATTATCTCGAGCTGCTGAACAAGAATGGGCGTTCGGCGGGCCTGTCGAATCCCACAATCGTTGCGGCCGGTGAGGCTCCGGCAGCAGTCCTGGGGCTGGACGCGCAGATACAAAAGATAGGCGTAGTGCTGCACTGGAATGCAGCGCTGGACGGCCCGCAGGCGACATCAGTGCGTCTGCAAAGGAAGTTGCTGACTCCGGTATCGGCGCCCGCGGCAAAGCCTGCGCAGAATGCTATTGCGCCGGCGCCGGAGCCGGTAGAACAGAATCTGCTGGTGGAAGTGAAGGACCGCGCGCAAGTGGGCGCTGTGGACAAAGACATCCGCTTTGGGCAGACGTATGAATACCGCGCACAGCGCGTACTGCGAATAAAGGTAGACGGCACAACGATGGAGATCGACGGGCCGCTTTCGCCGCCGGTGCGCGTGGAAGCAAAGGATGTGTTTCCGCCGGTGGCGCCCAAAGGCTTGGCCGCGGTGGGAGTCGCCGCGAGCGATGGAACAGCTCCGGCAGTCGACCTGGATTGGGAGCCAAACACCGAAACAGACCTGGCGGGCTACATTGTGTATCGACGCGAGGGCGACGGTGATTGGGAACGAGTATCGCCAACGGTGCTGCTGGTCGGGCCGGGTTATCACGACGCGCACGTGGTCGCGGGACATACCTATGAATACGCTGTGACTGCTGTGGACCAGAACGGCCACGAGAGTCTACGTTCGGCCACTGCGAAGGAAACTGTTCCCAACCAGGGAGCTATTCCTAATCAGTGAGTATGCCGCGCCCGTGAGGAGGTTTTCCGCGATGAAGTATTGCCGCTTTTTGCTCAATAACCAGGTCCACTACGGAACGGTGGAAGAACGCTGGGGAGAGTTCTGGATCACAGGGCCTGCGCCTGCTCCTCCGGAGGATCTTGCGTTTCGGCTGAGTGTTGAACGGGCTGCTGCAGAGATTTTTGACTTCGATGCAATGCCGCTGAGTGCGGCTGACTTGCTGCCGCCCGTAACTCCACAAAAGATCATTTGCGTCGGGCGCAATTACCAGGATCACGCGCGCGAGCTGGGCAACGAGATTCCCGTTGAGCCGCTGATTTTTTTCAAGCCGCCCTCGTCGCTGCTGAAGCCGGGCGGCACAGTACTGCTGCCAAGGGCATCTTCGCGCGTGGATTTTGAAGGCGAGCTGGTTCTGGTGATCGGCAAGCGCGTGCACAAACTTGCAGAAGATGCGGATCTGCACGGAGTGATTCGCGGCTGGACGCTGGCCGACGATGTATCCGCGCGCGATCTGCAAAAGAAAGATGTGCAGTGGACGCGGGCCAAGGGATTCGACACATTTTGCCCGCTGGGGCCGTTTGTCAGCGATGAGATCAACCCCATGGCCGGTGTGACGATCGAAACGCGCTTGAACGGCGAAATCCGGCAGCATGCCTCGACGGTGGATTTTATTTTCGGCATACCGAAACTTCTGAGCTTTATTACGGAAGCGTTCACCCTGGAGCCAGGAGACGTGATTCTGACTGGAACTCCGGCAGGAGTGGGGCAGCTGGGGCCGGGCGATCATGTGGAAGTGTCGATTGCGGGATTGGGAACGCTAACGCACTCGGTCGAAGACGACGCAGATTGAGCCGGATCAAAACCGGCGCACCCACAACCCCGGCCACGCATCCTATTAAGAGGTAAACTAGTGCCGGACAACGAATGACGGGAATCCCCTTCCCAGGAGGAAATATGGCCCAGAATCTGCTTGAACAATTACGCAATTACACCACCGTTGTTGCCGATACGGGTGACATTGAGGCGATGGAGAAATTTCGCCCGCAGGATTCCACAACCAACCCGTCCCTCATTACAGCCGCGGCGCAGATGCCGCAATATCAGCAGATTGTGGACGATGTATTGATTGAAGCGCGCAAGGAACTGGGTGACGGCGCGGGAGATCAGGCAGTCGCAAATCTTGCGTTTCAGCGTCTCGCTGTTGCGTTTGGTAAGAAGATCCTCGCGATTATTCCGGGGCGCGTTTCGACGGAAGTAGATGCCCGGTTGTCTTACGACACGGAGAGCACCGTCAAGCAGGCGCGCGCCATCATCAAACAATATGACGAGGCAGGGATTGGACACGAGCGGGTGCTGGTGAAGATCGCGTCGACGTGGGAAGGCATTCGCGCGGCTGAGGTGTTGGAGAAGGAAGGAATCCACTGCAACCTGACACTGCTGTTCGGACTGCACCAGGCAATTGCCGCAGCGGACGCGGGCGCAACGCTGATTTCGCCTTTCGTGGGGCGCATTCTGGATTGGTACAAGAAGGACACCGGCAAGGACTACCAGGGAGCGGACGATCCCGGTGTGCAGTCGGTGACGAGAATCTACAACTACTTCAAGAAGTTCGGCTACAAAACTGTGGTGATGGGCGCAAGCTTCCGCAACATCGGCGAGATCAAGGAGCTGGCCGGTTGCGACCTGCTGACGATTTCGCCGCAGTTGCTGGGAGAACTTGAATCGACCAAGGGGGAGCTGCCGCGCAAGCTGGATCCGAAGGCAGCGCAGTCCATGTCGATTGAGAGAATCAACGTGGACAAGGCCACCTTCGACCGGATGCACGCGGAAGATCACATGGCGAAGGACAAGCTGAAAGAAGGAATCGAAGGCTTCTCGTCTGCATTGGTGAAGCTTGAGAGCCTGCTTGCCGCCCGGCTTGCAGCGCTTGAGTCACGCGCGCCCGCCGCGGTGTAATTTCTCTTCTTTGTTCAAGATCGCGTAAGGGCGGCCCGAGTGGCTGCCCTTTTTGCATCTAAGAAGTACCCGGATTGCATTTGCAGTCGGGCAGATCAATTGCTAACAAAGTTCGGCTGTCGCTCTTGGCAAACGCAACTGTTCGGGTAAGCTCAGTGTTACAGCAGGATGAATGGGCGTCCATCGGATTCTTCCCGCAGGCGCCACCATACAACGGTTGATCTGAGTAAGCGACTGACAGGAGGAGTGTATGCAGGACGAGACACATCCACTTGAACTCTTCTTTCAGCAGGCTGTTCGCAACATCTACGAAGGCAAGCTTGGGCTGAATGATCCTGATGTGACGGCCTACGTGGCGCGGCTGCTGTGTGAGTTCTCAGACTCGGACAGGCTGTATAGCGTTCGCGATGAAACGGGCCGGCCGATCGAAGAGCTGACCGAAATGCTGCAGGCAGCGGATCCGGTGAATGGCTCGGCGGCGTCATTCGACGAGGAACGCGCCGTGCGCAAACACATCGGAGACTATGCGCTGTTTGTGGGCGGAATGTATCCGGAAGCGATCGGGTCAAGCCGCCGTCGCAGACGCCACCAGCCGAGCCTGAATGAGCTGATCCATGCGGGCAAGGAGAGCTATTTCATCGTGAGCCAGTTCAACCTGTTCGAGTACGAACAAGAGGCGCCGTTGTTTGCGCGGCTTGCGGACGGTTTCGAGCGCTGCGTCCTCGGCCTGACCATGGTGCGCGAAGAAATTGGGCCGAAGAAGCGGCTGCTGATGCCGCCGCGTGTGAACTGAAGTTCAGGTTCACGGTGCCGGGTTGGAGAGTCCCGAAAAGTGTCAGCTGTCGGATTGTTCGTGTTTGAGGATTGTGATATCCCACTCTTCTCGCAATGAGACTGCGAGAAGAATGGGGCACCCAAAAGTTGACTGTAAATTGAGTTTGCTATTCGGACCAGACGGCGAGCACATTGCCCAAGCCGTCAGAGAAGTGGAATCGGCGGCCGCCAGGAAATTCAAATGTGGGCGCAACTACAGCTCCGCCGGCTGCCACGATTGCCGATTCAGTGGCTTTCAAATCGGCTGAGTAGAGAACCACGAGCGGTGCGTACTTTGGCTGCGTCTGCGTGGTCTCGCCACGACGAAAGCCGAGAGCGATCCCCGCGGCTTCAGGAGTGGAATCGATGTAGTCGGGACCCCAATCTTTGAAAGTCCAGCCGAAAACGGCCGAGTAGAATTGCTTGGCCCGAGCTATGTCAGTGGTCGCGAACTCGATGTAGTTGATTTTGTGGTGCAGTGCCGGATGGCTCATGAATCACGTCCTTGATCTACGCGACCACGTTAACAGATTCAGGCCAATGCCGCGACCGAGGATTACTTTTATCGCCCAAGCTGGAATGCAAGGCCACCCGTAATGGCGCGCGACGGCATGTTGACGCCCGTGATCTCCTGATAGCCAGTGTTGGAGAGATTGGTGACACGAATGTACGGGCGGATCTTGCCTGAGTCGTGGGTCACGGCAAGGTTCCACACCGGGTACACGGTTTGTCTGTATCGCTGCGCGAGTTGCACCGCGTTTGTAATTGCAAACGCGTGACGGAACGCGATGGACCAATCCGCGTGGATATTCTGGACGGGATAGTTGAACACGTACTCCGATTGCAGGCCGTTGAGCGCGCTTTGCGCACCATAGAGAGCTGTCCAGGCGACGCGCAAGGTTTGCGACTTGGCCGGAATCCACGTGAAAGTAGACTCGACACCGGAGAAGCGCAGGCCATTGAGATTCACTGCCTGCCATTTTTGCGAGGGGTTGGGGCGCACGTAGTCGATGGCGTGGTGCTGCGCCGAGTAGAAGCCCGTCACTGCGAGCATGATGCGCGTTGACGGAGCCCAGTCAACGCCGCCGTCGCCGGTCCACGCGGATTCGGGTTTCAAGGTGGGGTTGCCGACGGTTGTGGGGTCGGAATAGTAGAGATCGGTGTAGGTCGGAATCCGGAAACCGTAGCCGCCACTGGCGCGGAGCTTGAATTGATCGTTGACGCGCAGGCTTCCTGAGAGTTGTGGTGCAAAGGCAGCTTGCGCGCCTCCTGAAAAGATTTCTTCACGGGCGCCGGCGGAGAGGTTCCAGCGCTGCTTTGCGGGCCGCAGATCGAGATCGATATATCCTGCGCCTCGATTGCGCGCGTGGATGCCGAGCGCGTTGGAAGTGAATCCTTGTGAAAAGTTATGGCTGTTGATGCTGTCGCCGTCTGACTCAAGACCGAGCAGAAGAAGGGATGGAGAGGCGAGCGGAATTGTGTGGCGCAGCGATGCCTGCCATGAACCGTCGATGTGGTTGTTTGCGTAGATGGTGGGATTGGTACGCAGCAAAACGAAGTCATCGGTGTGCCGGCGATAGCCAAAAGCGGCCACCGTGCGGCTGCCCAGTTCCTGGCGCATGGAAGCGAACCATCCCTTGGTGCGCTCCCATGAGTTGTACGGACCGTAAAACTGGTTGGCTCCGAAGGCACGGTCGCTTCCGGCGAAAAGGAGATCGGTGATACCGAGGCGCGTGCCGGTCCAGCTTTCGATGGAAGCATCTTCATTGCGGTAGTCGCGGTCTGCCATAAAGCCCGTAGAGAAATTGCGATCGCCGGTGATACGTCCGCTCCAGCGGCCACGGGTTGCGCCGGCGAGCAGCGATTCTTCATTCGATTCATAGCTGCCCTCGGCGGCGCGCAGCAGCAGCGAGGCATGGTCGGGCGCGGCGGTCAGGAAGTCTACGACACCGGAAAGCGCGTCGACGCCGTGCAGAGTGGAACCCGCGCCCTGTAGCACCTGGATGGAGTCCATTGCTTCGAGCGGAACGGGCAGGTCGAGCGTGTGGTGCGATGTCTGGCTGTCGTTAATGCGAAAGCCGTTCAGTAGAACGAGTGTCTGTTCAAAGCTGCCGCCACGCAGGACGAGATCAGACTGCGCACCGCCCCCGCCGCGCTGTTCGATGAACACAGACGAGTCCTGGCGCAGGAAGTCGAGCGGAGTTTCGGCGGCAAGCTTTTTGCCCCTCAGGGGAAGTACGACTACGGAGCGAGGCGACTCAGCCAGCGGAACCGGGGCGGCAGAACCAAGCACCACCATGGTTTCAGAGCGGGCGGGGATCGTGGTTGACGTTGCGGTGCCTTGCGCAACAATGACGCCAGGGAAGAGCGCAAGCAGTATGCCGGTTTGAATGAATGAGGATTTGTGCAGGGCCATAGAGTCGGTATCTCTCTTCATCATCGGGCATAGGGAGGGATGAAGGAGAGTGGTTCGATATCGTCCTAAATAGTTTATGCAGTAAATCACTATAATTGATTCATGAGAATCGATGCTTTTCTGCGGGAGAGTCCCATGTTCGCCGTCAACCGCGCCGCGCGCCGCTTTGAGGCACTTGCGGCAGAGGTTCTGAGAGACGACGGTCTGAGCTTTTTTGAGGGATTAACGCTTGCGGCTGTGTTCTTTGAGGCGCCGAAGACGATCAAGCCCTCGCAGCTTGCCGAAGCGTTCGGGACGACGCGGGGGAATGTGAGCCATTGTGTTTCATCGCTCGAGGCGAAGGGCTTTCTGCATCGCAGGATCGATCCGGAGGATGCGCGGGCATATCAGTTAGCGCTGAAGCCGCATGGGAAGAGAAGCGCATTGCGCGTAATTGCGGCGCTGGATAAATTGCAGCGGGGGTTTGAGGCGGAGATTGGGAAAGTGGCGCTGGCGGAGATGCTGAGTACGCTGAGAAAGCTGGAGGGGATATAGACAGGGCTAGTCACGGCCGTGGTTCTGTGCTATCCCACTCTTGTCGCAGATGAAACTGCGACAAGAATGGGGCACCCTCGCGTTTGTGGTGAGGTGAAAGGCGGTCGCCAACGAAAGGACTCGATCATCCGCTCAGGATGGCAGATGCGATACAAAGAACGAGATAGAAATAACCACTTACAGAATGTACCGGCTCAGGTCCTGATCCTTCACAATCGACGCCACCATCTGCTTCACGTAGTTGTCGTCAATGAGGAATACCTTCTCCGGACCCGTAGAGGTCATGCGCTCCTGGTACGGGAGCGGCGTCGACGATTCCTTCTTGATCGACTCTGAGAGCGCGGTAGCAGCTTCATCGTTGGCCGGGCGGCGCGCAACGTCGGGTGCGAGGAAGCTTACGTCTTCGAGCACGCGCTCCATGATGGTGTGCAGGCGGCGTGCGCCGATGTTCTCAGTCTGCTCGTTTACCTTGAAGGCGAATTCCGCCATTTCACGAAGCGCTTCAGGTGCGAACTCCAGGCGCACGCCTTCGGTTTCAAGCAGTGCGGAGTACTGCTTGGTGAGCGATGACTTGGGCTCGGTAAGGATGCGCAGGAAGTCGTCGCTGGTAAGCGATTGCAGTTCGACGCGAATTGGGAAGCGCCCTTGAAGCTCGGGAATAAGGTCGCTGGGCTTGGAAACGTGGAAGGCGCCTGCAGCGATGAACAGAATATGGTCGGTGCGCACCATGCCGTAGCGCGTGTTTACCGTGGTGCCTTCAACGATGGGTAGAATGTCGCGCTGCACGCCCTCGCGGGAGACGTCGGGACCATGACCACCCTCGCGGCCGGCGATCTTATCTATTTCGTCAAGGAAGATAATGCCGTTGGATTCCACGCGCTCTACGGCGGCGCGGTTCACGGCATCCATGTCGATGAGGCGGCCTTCTTCTTCCTGGACCAGGTAATCGAAAGCGTCGCCGACTTTCATTTTGCGCTTCTTTGAGCTGCCGCCAAAGATATTGGGCAGCATGTCCTTGAGGTTCATCTCCATGTCCTCAAGGTTTTGATTGCTGATGATGCCAAATTGCGGTGTGCCGCGTTCGCGCACGTCAAGCTCGACCATGCGGTCGTCGAGCTTGCCTTCGCGGAACTGCTGGCGAAGCTTCTCGCGGGAGCGCTGGTGACTTTCGGCTCCAGGCAATGAAAGTTGGCCGTCCTGCTGATGCGGAGCGGCGGGAGGCGGCGGGAGAAGCAGATCGAGGAGGCGCTCCTCGGCGTTCATTTCGGCGCGGTCTTCCACTTCTTCAAGGCGCTCTTCGCGCACCATGTCGATGGCGATTTCAACAAGATCGCGAATCATGGATTCAACGTCGCGGCCCACGTAGCCGACTTCAGTAAATTTCGAAGCCTCAACCTTGAGGAACGGCGAGTTGGTGAGCTTAGCGAGGCGCCGAGCGATTTCGGTTTTACCAACGCCGGTGGGCCCGATCATGATGATGTTCTTGGGCATGATGTCGTCGGCCAGATCGGGTGGCAGCTTCTGGCGCCGCTGACGATTACGCAACGCGATGGCGACGGCACGCTTGGCGCCGCGCTGGCCTACAACATGTTTGTCGAGCTCGGCGACGATTTCGCGCGGAGTGAGCTCGTCGAGCGAAACGTCCTGTTCTTCGGCGGATGCGGGTAGGTGAATGGCCATGAATGCAATGGGCTGCGGAACTAGCCCTTCAACTCCTCGAAGGTGACGTGGTCGTTGGTATAGATGCAGATTTGGCCGGCAATCTTCATAGCTTTTTCGGCAATTTCGTGAGCGCTGAGATTTGTGTTCTCCATGAGCGCACGCGCGGCGGCAGTGGCGTAGCTGCCTCCGGAGCCAATGGCGGCGAGAGGCTCATCGGGGTCGATGACGTCGCCGGAGCCGGAGATAAGAAAAGTCTGGCTCGTGTCGGCCACAAGGAGCAAGGCCTCCAAATTGCGCAGCATCTTGTCGGTACGCCAGTCTTTGGCCAACTCTACCGCGGCGCGATTGAGGTTCCCGGCATATTGCTCCAGCTTGGACTCAAAACGCGTGAACAGATTGAAAGCGTCGGCAGTTGAACCGGCAAAACCGGCCAGGATCCTGTCCTGGTAGAGGCGCCGGATCTTTCGGGCGGAGTGCTTAAGAACGTGGTCGCCGAGAGTGACCTGACCGTCGGCAGCCATGACCACATCACCGTTGCGGCGAACGCAAATGACGGTTGTGGAGCGGATACGGGTACGTGGGGAACCGTTCTTGCTTTCGTCCAAAGCCAAAGAATTAACCTCTGTAAACAGGCATGCTGAAGGCCTCGGCCGCAGCGTCTGCATCCTTGAGTATAGGTCATTTGCCCAGCCGGTTGTGGGGGTTCGCGATACCGGCAAAAGCACCCGGCAAGTGGGGCGCAGGCGAGGTATTCTGGCTCGTTTTTGCAGCCCCGCTGCCTTTACAAGCCCCATTTGCGGGGCGCCTCTTCCACCGGGAAAACGGAAATCGATACTGCGTTATCCTTGAGGTGGGACAGTTGAAGCGGAGTCCCGGTACAGATGACCTTGTCCACCAGAATTGCATGGGAAGTTGCGGCCGGAGTAGCGGCAATTGCAGGTGGGGGGGCAATTGGTCTCTGGCTTGCGCTGCGCAAGCGTCCCACGGCCGAGGAACTTGAGCAGCAGCGGCGCGATTTTCTGGTCCAATCCGGGAGGCTCGTCGATGGAATGCTGCTGGACGTGTACGAGGTGGACGGTGAGGACGGTCGAAAGTTGACCCTGGTGCTGTTCAATTACCGCATAGGCGGCGTGGATTACGAGTGTTCTCAAGACGTTACAAACATGGCCGAGGTGGTGGACCCAAGGCGCATCCAACTTGGCCTTCCGTGCTCGGTGCGCTATCAGCCGGGTAATCCGCAGAACAGCATTGTGGTGGCGGAACATTGGACCGGTCTGCGTGCCGGGCTGCCGGTGCTGCCGGAGTACGATGATCCAGAGCCGCACGATATGAGCCATCTGCACCCGGATCAGAGTTGATAGGGCGATTTGGCGGCCCACAGTACCGCTATTAGACTAGATCTATGCATGTCCACGCGGCGCCTTCAGGCCCCGGCGCAAATCGGACAACTTCGGTACTACGGTTTTCGCTGGCGGCGACGCTCGCCTACGTGCTGGTCACGCTCATTGCGGGCTTGCGCGCCCACTCGCTGGCTCTGCTATCGGAATCGGGCCACAACGTTTCGGATTTTCTGGCGCTGCTGCTCAGCTTTGCAGCGGTTTACTTTCAGTCGCGCCCGGCTGACGATGCGCGAACCTTCGGCTATCAGCGTGCTGGTGTGCTGGCGGCGTTCATCAATGCTGCCACGTTGATTGTCATCTCGCTTTGGATCGCGGCTGAAGCTGTTCACAGGTTGTCAAATCCCGTAACAGTGCAGCCGCGACTGATGATGGTTGTGGCGGCGGCCGGCGTGGTGATGAATGGCGTAATCGCGGCGCTGCTTTGGGGGGTTGCCAGGGATGTGAATCTGCGCTCCGCATTTCTGCACATGGCCGGCGATACGCTTTCCACTGCCGCAGTGATCGCCGGCGGCGCAGGAATTCTGCTGACCGGAAAGAACTGGATCGATCCCGCGCTCTCTCTGCTGATTGCAGCACTCATCCTCTGGTCAAGCATTGGAATTGTTCGCGAGACGCTTAACATCTTGCTGGAAGGCACGCCGCGCGGTGTTTCGCTAACGGACATTCGTTCCGGCATGGAATCGGTGGAGGGCGTGGTGAATGTACACGATCTGCACGTGTGGTGCCTGGGATCGCAATCGAGAGCATTAGCCTGCCACGTGCAAATTGCCGACATTCCTCCATCGGAGAGCGCGTGCATTTTGCTGAACCTGAATCATGTGCTCAAGGAGCACTTCCACATCAGCCACACCACCATTCAGTTTGAGCACATCGGGTGTGAAGCGCTCGAAGGGTGCGTCGTTTCTCCTGCAGAGATGACCGGAAGCAGCCAGCACCACCACGGCCACGTACACTAAATCCCGACAGAGGAGACAATCCGATGGCCGAGACGAGCCGCTGTGCCGCGCCTGCATGGTTGAGCGCGGCTCTGCTTTTGATGGCTGCTTGTTCTCCTGTTGTGCAAGCGCAGGCGAATGTCCAGGCGGATACAGCAAAACTGGAGAATCTAAGCGGCGCCTATGCGAGTAGCGAGGAGCCGGACGTTCCGGTTAGTCTTTACGTTCAGAACGGCAAGCTCGTCATTGAATCAGAGAACTCCGTGCCGACGGAGCTGACGAAAATCTCCGACGTTGAATTCGGATTTCCTGGTTCAAAAGCAACTGCGCAATTCACGACGGATGACGCTGGGCGAGGAGTAAGCATGGTGTTCTCAACCGCGGCAGATACGGTTTTTAAGCGCACCGGACCAGCGGTTCATCATACGTTTCACGATTACCAGCGGACTGAAGCGATGATTCCCATGCGCGACGGAATCAAGCTGCATGTCGTCGTCCTTAAGCCGACGGATGTCGCGGGACCGCTTCCATTTCTGATGCAACGCACTCCTTACGGCTGCGACAACACGAGTCGCGCTGCCTTTTTCTCACAGCGGCCGGAGCTTGCGCGCGACGGATACATCTATGTTTGCGGGGACATTCGCGGACGTTTTGAGAGCAAGGGCCAGTTCATCATGAGCCGCCCTATGGCCGATCACCACAATCCGAAAGCAGTGGATGAAAGTACCGACACTTATGACACCGTTGCCTGGTTGCTGAAGAATGTTGCCGGGAACAATGGCCGGGTGGGCGTGGTGGGAACCAGTTATCCGGGGTTTTTGGCGATGGCGGCCGGCATCGATCCTCATCCCGCGGTGAAAGCCATATCGCCGCAGGCGCCCATGATCGACGTGTGGATGGGCGACGATTTCTTTCATAACGGCGCTTTTCGTCAGAGCTATGGTTACGACTACGTCTACGGTATGGAGCAAAGCAAAGGCCGCACCAAGGTTAGCTACAGCAAGGATGGCGGCACCGTTGATGGCTTCGAATATTTTTTGAAGCGCGGATCGTTTGAAGAGGATGTAAAGCAGTCGGGAACTAAGATTCTGCCGACCTGGAAGCTGTTTCTCGCGCATCCTGCCTATGATTCGGTTTGGTCATCGCGCGCCGTGGAGCAGTGGTTGAACGCAGTCACGGTGCCCACGCTGAGTGTGGGTGGATATTACGACCAGGAAGACATGTTCGGCCCCCAGGAGGAATACGCAAAGCTGGAACCGCATGATTCGGAGCACAAGAATTTCCTCGTGCTTGGGCCGTGGCGGCACGGGTATTGGTCGGCGTCGACGAGGAACCTGGGGAATCTGCAGTATGGTGAACCGATCGGCAAGGAGTTTCGTTCGCGGATTGAGGCCAGGTTCTTCGCGCATTTCCTGAAAGACGAGGCAGGCAAGAACACGTCGCGGTTTGATCTGGTGGATACCGCGAGTTTTCAAACCGGATCGAACACGTGGAAATACTATAGCCACTTTCCGCCGCGCCAGTCGCAGGTGCACGCGCTGTATCTCGAAGGCGGAGGGCTGGCGGACTGGAAGAAGCCCGCTGGCGAAACTACAACCGCGTACACCAGCGATCCTGCGGATCCGATTCCATACCGACACCAGCCAATACAGCCAACGTACAGCCACGGATCGGAGTGGTACAACTGGCTGACTGAAGATCAGCGTTTTGTAACCGCGCGCAAAGACGTTGCGGTGTGGAAACTGCCGGTGCTTACCAAAGATCTAACACTGACGGGCGAGGTTGTGGCCGACATCTTTGCCGCGACCACTGGATCAGACAACGACCTGGTGGTGAAGTTGATTGACCAGTATCCCGATGACGATCCCGATGTGAAGATGCGCGGGTACCAGTTGATGACCAACACGGAGATTTTCCGCGGCCGCTATCTCGACAGCTTTCAAAAACCATCTGCTCTCAAACCCGGAGAGATTCGCGAATATCGATTCTCATTGCGCGATGTAGACCACGTATTCAAGACGGGGCACACGCTGATGGTCGAGATCCAGAGCACGTGGTTCCCGCTGTACGATCGCAATCCACAGACGTTTGTGCCTAACATAATGAAAGCCAAACCGGCGGATTTCAAAACCGCGACGATTACGGTGTATTCGGGGCCAGCGCATGAGTCGCGGCTGATGGTGCCGGTGATAAACGGCTGCACAAACCCTGACTGCAACTGAGGCTGCTGTGGTCTCTTAATGATTTGGCTGCAGCACGGGAATTGGTTCGGTGTGGATCTCGCCCTTGCGTCCGAAGTACTGAACCTTGTGGCCTTCAAGCAGCACAAAATAGCCGACGCATCCCGCCTGCATAATGCGGCGCAGGAACTCAAGATATTGAATCTCGCCGCTCTGAATCGCCTGAATGGCCAGCTTCATCCACTCCTCAGAAAAATCCTTCGCGATGGGCCAGGGGGGTAGAACCATGGGCTCAACGTGGGTTTCGCCGTTGGGCATGTAGTAGACGTGTTCCTGTACGCAGAGATCGGTGTGATAACGCTCAACACCCACCTTCGTTAGTTTACGAACGACCTCGGGGAAGGAAATCTTGCCTTGATCCGAGAGTCTTGCACACTCGTGCATCATTGCCGTTGCTTCTTGGTGCATGGTGATTGTCTCCCTCGTGTTCCGAAATCGTATTTCGTTGATGGATTTGGGTCAACGACAAATTGGTATAAGGAGCGCGTTTATCTCATTTCGCGGTAAAATAGTGTTTGGAATGATGCTGCACCTTCCCAGCTCGGCCCTCCTCTAGCGGCTCCCGCCGCCTACACCTGTTCTACGCTCATTTCCTTTCATCCGAAACTCGAAGGCCCGGAGGGCACAATATGATTGACCGCCTGGAACAGATGGAGCAGCGGTACGACGATCTGCAGTCGCAGTTTTCGCTGCCTGAAGTGATTAACGATCACGAAAAATATCAGAAGACGGCCAAGGCGCTGCGCGAAATCGAAGCGCCCGTGGAGAAGTATCGCGAGTTGAAACAGGTGCAGCAGGGGCTTGCCGAAGCGCGTGCAATGCTGGCTGAGAGCGACGCCGACATCCGCGCAATGGCGGAAGAAGAGATAGCGTCCTTGGCCCCGCGCGAAGAAGAGCTCAACGAAGAGTTAAAGGTGATGCTGCTTCCCAGGGATCCGAATGACGAGAAGAACGTGATCCTCGAAATCCGCGCCGGCACGGGCGGCGACGAAGCATCGCTGTTTGCGGCTGAAGTGTTCCGCATGTACTCGCGCTTTGCTGAGCAGCACAAGTGGAAGGTCGAAGTCATGTCGCTGTCGGAGTCGGGCGTGGGCGGCTACAAGGAAGTGATTGCCATCATCGAAGGCGAACGCGTGTATTCGCAGATGAAGTGGGAAAGCGGCGTCCACCGCGTGCAGCGCGTCCCCGCAACTGAGACGCAAGGACGCGTGCATACGTCGGCGATCACCGTGGCGGTTTTGCCTGAAGCCGAAGATGTGGACATCAAGATTGAAGCCAAGGACCTGCGCATCGATACGTTCTGCTCTTCAGGGCCGGGCGGACAATCGGTAAACACGACCTATTCCGCGGTACGCATTACGCACATTCCGACTAACACCGTCGTGAGCTGCCAGGACGAGAAATCGCAGATTAAGAATCGCGAAAAGGGCATGCGTGTGCTCCGGTCGCGCCTCTACGAGCAAGAGATGGACCGGCAGAATGCCGAGCTTGCCAAAGAGCGCAAACAGCAGGTGGGCAGCGGTGACCGCAGTGAAAAGATCCGCACTTATAACTTCCCCCAGAATCGACTGACTGACCATCGCATTGGGCTGACGCTGCACCAGCTCGATCTGGTGATGGAAGGGCGCTTGCAGCCGATTGTGGATGCGCTGGTCGCGCATTACCAGGCCGAACAGTTGAAGGCCAGCGCAACGCAGGCGGCGTAACCCTGTGCTGCTCCGCGACTGGTTACAGCAAGGCGAGACACGCCTGCGCACGGGTTCGCATCCGGAGCGCGCCCGGCTCGATGCGGAAATGCTGCTGCTGCACCTGATCGGCAAGAATCGCGCCTGGCTTCTCACCCATCTTGACGACGCGTTCGGTGGATGCACGTCGATCGGGTATTCGCAGCAAATCGAACGGCGACTCGCGGGAGAGCCGATTCAGTACATCACCGGCGAGTGCGAGTTCTACGGGCTGCCCTTTCGCGTGAACAACGATGTGCTGATTCCGCGGCCGGAGACGGAACACCTGGTGGAGAAGGTGCTTGGACTGGCGTCGAGTTTTGAGCGACCGCGGATTGTAGATGTTGGCGCCGGCTCGGGAGCGATTGCGGTTGCGCTGGCGCACAGTTTGCCTGCGGCACGATTGACGGCGACGGATATTTCAGACGCGGCGTTGAGCGTTGCGCGCGGTAATGCAAAACGCAATGGGGTGGCGGAGCGCGTCCGTCTGCTCGAAGGCGATCTGCTGGCGCCTGTCGGAGGGGAACAATTCGAGTTCGTCGTTTCGAATCCCCCTTATGTCGCCGATACGGATCGTGAAACTCTGGCGCTAGAAGTTCGCGAGTACGAGCCAGACATCGCTCTTTTCGCTGGTCCTCATGGACTGGATATTTACCGTCGGCTCACGCCGCTTGCGTATGATGCAGTTATTCCCGGCGGATATGTGCTATTCGAGATCGGGTACGGGCAAGCGGCTGCTATTGCCGAATTGTTCTCGACCGCAGGATTGAACGATATTCAATTTACGCAGGACCTGCAAGGTATCGACCGCGTAATCATCGGGCAACGCTGAACGCAACGCGCACTATCCCAGTTCTCAGAATCGAGACCCGGCACCCGGCATTTTGAATCCAATCTCGTTGAGCTGTCTTTATTTGGTTCTCGGCGCATTTTCCAGCGGTAGCGTCCATCGAATATTCTTGATTTAATCCCTTTCTGGAAGGAAATACCCATGCCATCATCCAAGGGCTATGCAGCGCAGAACGCTCAATCTCCGCTCACTCCGTTCAACTTCAGTCGTCGTGAGCCCGGCGCAACGGAAATCGCAATCGAAATTCTTTTCTGCGGTGTGTGCCACACCGACATCCACATGGTGCGCAACGAATGGGGCCAGTCGATGTATCCGATGGTGCCCGGCCACGAGATTGTGGGCCGCGTAACCGGGGCTGGTCCTTCGGTGAAGAAATTCAAGGTCGGCGATATTGCGGCGATTGGTGTCATCGTAGACTCGTGCCGCAAGTGTGCGCCCTGTGATCGCGGCGAAGAGCACTTCTGCCTTGAAGGCCCAACGTTGACCTATGCGGCGACCGATCGCGTGGATGGAACGACGACGATGGGCGGCTACTCCAACAATTACGTTGTGGACGAGCGCTTTGCCCATACCGTGCCTGCGAATCTCGACCTGGCCGGAGTGGCGCCGCTGTTGTGTGCCGGTATTACCACTTACTCGCCACTGCGCCACTGGAAGGTGGGGCCGGGCATGAAGGTAGGAATCATCGGCCTGGGCGGGCTTGGCCACATGGCGCTGAAGTTTGCGCACTCGTTTGGCTCTCACACAGTGCAGCTGACGTCTTCTCCCAAAAAGAAGGGAGACGCGCTTCGGCTCGGGGCCGATGAAGTGGTGATTTCCAGAGACGAAGAGCAGATGAAGAAACACGCGGGCTCGTTCGACTTCATCATTGACGCCGTGTCTGCTCCACACGCGATGGAGCCGTACCTGGAGCTGCTGAAGCAGGATGGGACGCTGACCATTGTGGGCCTGCCGGATAAGCCGCCCTCGATCGATATCTTCCATCTGATTACGAAACGTATTTCGGTGGCTGGATCCATGATCGGCGGCATGCCGGAGACGCAGGAGATGCTGGACTATTGCGGCAAGAACAACATTACTGCCGACGTGGAAGTGATTCCGATGGAGAAAGTCAACGAAGCATTTGAGCGGATGCTAAAGCAGGATGTAAAGTATCGATTTGTAATCGATATGAGTACGTTGAAGTAAGCGCCAGCAAATTGAAATGCAAAACAGGCCGCTAAACGCGGCCTGTTTTGTTCAGTTCGCGATAGAAGCCGAGATCTCTGCCTTCGAGGGTCTTGGTGATGTAGGCGATCTGGCCGTAGTGGAGGCCGAAGTGCTCGATAACCTGGTAGACGGCATCCAGGCCGCGCACTTGATAGCCTTGGATGACATATTGCGCGAGCAGTTCTTCAGCCGTAAGTCGGTTGAAAACTTTTCCGGCTTCTACGATAGTGGCGCCGAGTCGATTGAGAAGTTCCGTTGCGGTAAGCCCACCCTGTGCAGCGAATTCCCCAGGTCGGTTGCGCAGGTCTTCATCTTTATTAAACGAGGCGACCAGCCACTGGGTCATGTTGCCGTTGAGGTGGAGAATGAGATTGCCGATACTGTTGGACGCCTCATTGGGACGCCACCAGACCTGTTCGACGGTCATGGGTTCGACACAGGTCTTGAGGCGCGGCCAGTACTGGTTGAGCAGCTTCTTGCGCGAGAATGCGAGGAAGATTGCGGCTAGTTCGGTGTCCTGGGTAGACATGACGTACCTCCTATTTGAGAATCGTCGCCTCGCCGGTCTTTACGTTCAATTGCCATGGCTGGGGAGGCGGCAAATGCATTGATCCTTGCTGCATATTGAGCGGCATCCAAAGATAGCGCGAGTCCCAAAGCTCCTTCGGCTTCCAGATGTCGCCAATGAAAATGACGGTGGACTTTCTTGAGCCAACGACCTTGATCAGCATGGTGGACTGCGCATCGTAAGTATTGGCCTCAGGCGGTGCAATGTCCTTGAACTCGGTCCACGGTCCGTCGAGTGACGGCGCAGTTGCGAAAACATCCGGATTAGGGCGCCAACCGGTCATGTGCGAGCCAATCACGTAGTAAAGATTGCCATAGTGCACAATCGCCCCACCTTCCAGCGGAGCCTTGATGAAGGCGGTCTTCTCGACATTCATGTAGTCGTCGGTCAACCTCGCAATGAAGAAACCCCCGGTCGGGCGCGATTCGAAGATGATATAAGCTGATCCGTCATCATCGACAAACTGGCCGATGTCCCGGCTCTCCTGATCGAGAGGTCGATAGCTCTTTACATAGCGATACTCGCCGTCAATGCGATCGCTTACGGCAACCATGACGCGGGCGAGCTTGTAGCGTGAGTCATCGAGGTGCGCATACAAAACAAATTTGTGAGTGCGCGGATTGACGAACACCTTGGGACGCTCCAGAACCCAGCGCGGCCCAAGATGCTCAGGATCAGAGAGAGCAACTACCTGGCGGCGAAATTTCCAGTGGACGAGATCGCGTGAGGAATAGCAGGCTACGTAACGCTTTTCGGGATCGTTGGTCTGTGAGCGGTCTTCACCGAACCAGTAGTAAACGCCCTTCCAATGCGTAATGCCGCCGCCGTGCGCCTGAATGTGCTGGCCGCGATCATCGAGCCAGCGATCACCGGGCTTGATGGAGTCCGTGGCCGCCATGGAGGGAATAGCGGCCACGAGCGCGAGAAAGAACAGACAGGTCGAATGCAACACTGTTTTTTTCATACGTTCGTCTCAATCGGCCGGCGCCGGTGGGGAGTACAGACCAGACCCTGATTAGATAAGTTCATAGCCGGCAAACCAATAGCCGATTTCGTACGCTGCGGTGTCTTCGGCGTCGGAGCCGTGAATGGCGTTCTCCTGGATGGATGCGGCGAACTGCTTGCGGATGGTGCCCTCTTCGGCATTGGCCGGATTGGTGGCGCCCATCAGCTTGCGCAAGTCGGTGATGGCATTTTCCTTTTCAAGCACCATGAGCACGAGGGGACCGGAAGACATGTATTCGGTGAGTTCGCCAAAAAAAGGCTTGCTCTTGTGCACGGCGTAGAAGCCTTCGGCCTCAGCCTTCGAAATGGTTTGCCTCTTGATGGCGACGATCTGGAATCCCGCGTTATCGATGGCGGCAAGGATGGCGCCGGTGTAGCCCTTGCGTACTGCGTCCGGCTTTACGATGCTGAAGGTGCGTTGCGACACTGCACTCACTCCTCAAAAGATTTGTCTATCTTCTTCAATTGTAAAGGGCTAAACGGCGGGCCACGCCGGACCCGCAAACTGTCCATTTTCTGATAGAGTGTCGCCATGTTCAAGATGCTTCGTTTCCGGGCTTGTTCCGGCTATGTCTTGTTGGCTTTGTTGGCGGCTGCTCCCGGGTTCTGCCAGACCAGCCCAGTGCCTGCGGCGGGTAGTTCCGAGCTGCGCGTGTTCGATCCTACGCTGATCGACAAGACGGTTGATCCGTGCGACAACTTTTATCGGTATAGCTGCAACGGCTGGTTCAAGAAAAACCCCTTGCCGCCTGACCAGGTGAGCTATGGACGCTTTACTGAGCTGTTCGAGTTGAATCGTCTCCACCTGAAGCAGATTCTGGAAGACGCGGCCGCACCAAACGCAACGCGCAGCGCAAACGAACAGAAGATCGGCGATGAGTATGCCAGCTGTATGGATACTGCAACGGTAAACAAACTGGGCATCGCGCCGCTGCAACCGGAGCTGAACAAAATCGCTGGGTTGAAATCGACGGCTGGATTGCCAGCGTTGCTGGGTCATCTGCACATGATCGGTGTAGATGCTTTTTTCGGCATGACTTCGAGTCAGGATTTTGCCGATGCGAATACGGTGATCAGCTACTACTATGCGGGCGGACTGGGCCTGCCCGAACGCGACTACTACACGCGCACCGATGACAAGAGCGTGGAACAGAGAAAGCAGTATGTGGACCACGTCCACAAGATGTTCGTGCTTGCCGGCGAGCCGGAGGCGGAGGCTGCGCGTGATGCTGACGCGGTGATGGCGATTGAAACGCGCCTGGCAAAGGCTTCACTCACCATTACCGAGCAGCGCGAGCCGAAGAACCTTGACCACCCGACAGATGTGGCGAGCTTCGGCAAAGAGCTGACGCATTTCTCATTGCCCGACTATGTGGCGGAAGCGCATGCTCCCGCAGCGGGAAAGATGAACGACGCCGAGCCAAAGTTCATGGCCGAGTTCAATGCGCTGTTGGCCGATACGCCGATTGATCAAATCAAAACGTATCTGCGGTGGCACCTGATTCATGCGTACGCGAATACCAGCATGCCGGAGAGTTTCGAGGCGGAGTCGTGGCGCTTCTACTCGCATGTTCTGAACGGGGCAGAGAAGCAGCAGGAACGCTGGAAGCGGTGTACGAGCCGCGTGGATCGCGAAATGGGAGAAGCGCTGGGCCAGGTTTACGTGGCCAAGTATTTTCCGCCGGAAGAGAAGCAGCGCGCGCTGGACATGACAGTGGCCATTGAACAGGCAATGGGCAAGGACATCGATTCACTGGACTGGATGAGTGCCGAGACCAAGGTGAAGGCCAAGGCAAAGCTGCACACAGTGATGAACAAGGTCGGCTATCCCGATAAGTGGCGCGACTATTCAAAGCTGAATATTGTGCGCGGCGATTCCATTGGGAATCTAGAGCGAGTGCGGCAGTTCAACTTTGCCCGCGAGCTGGCTAAAATCGGCAAGCCGGTGGATAAGACCGAGTGGTACATGTCGCCGCCGACGGTGAATGCCTATTACGATCCGCAGCAGAACAACGTGAATTTTCCGGCGGGATATTTTCAGCCGCCATTCTTCAGCAACAGAGAAGACGATGCGGCCAATTACGGCGACATGGGCTCGACCGTCGGGCACGAGTTGACCCATGGCTTCGATGACCAGGGACGGCAGTTCGATGAGGCAGGCAACCTGAAGGACTGGTGGACGAAGGACGACGAGAAAAAATTCACCGACCGCGCCGAATGCATGGTAAAGCAGTACGACGCGATTGAGGCCGTGCCCGGAGTTCACCTGAACGGAAAGCTTACGCTTGGCGAAAACCTCGCTGACCTGGGCGGGCTTTGGCTCGCGTGGATGGCTTGGCAGGAAAAGGCTGAGGCTGCGCATGTGGACATGGCATCAATGATGAATGGCAATACGCCTGACCAGAGGTTCTGGATTGCCTACGCGCAGCAGTGGTGCACGCAAACGCGGCCGGAGCAATTGCGGACGCAGGCGCAGACCGATCCGCATGCGCCGGATGAGTATCGGACCAATTCGGTGCTGCAGGATTTGCCGGAGTTTGGAAAGAGCTTCAGCTGCAGGCCGGCGGACAAGATGGTGAGCAGAAATCCTTGCCGAATCTGGTAAGGAAGCTTCAAGTTGCTCGCTATCTGCTTTTGGCGCGGTGGTTGCGTGTTATCGGATCGGACGCCCCTACGGGGCTCCTCGTCTTCTCACACGGCTTTCCCAGAGCTTCGCCCTGATTGTATGGCAGCGTCGGCTTTCTCGGCCTGAGTAGACTGGTTGCTGCTAAACGACCATGAAGCTCGGGAGAAGGAGGCCGAGCATGATGATTAACGGCGCCCTTGACACCGTGAGAAACGGTCGCGTGCACGAAGGCAGATTTGATAATCAAAGGTCCTCTGCGGACAGTCAGCGCGACACGAGATCATCTGCTAAAGTATTCTCTTTGCTGGCGTCCAGCTAATTTTTGATACGTGAGGAGCAGCAAAGTGGCCACGCAAGCTGTCTGCGCGGTAATCGTTACTTATCATCCAAGCACCACTATGGTGGCTAACCTCGCCGAAGTTCTCGCACAAGTTCAGCGACTTATTGTTGTGGACAACGGCTCCGACCATGAGGAACTCATTCCGCTTCGCGCCGCAAGCATAAATTACAACTTTGACTTAATCGAAAATTGCGAAAATCTCGGCATTGCAGAAGCATTGAACCAAGGCATTCGATGGGCCAAGGATCGAGGTTTTCATTGGGTGGTTCTATTTGACCAGGACAGCAAGATCACTCAACACTTCGTGCAGCGTATGTTTGCAACATGGGAAGACCATCCCAATCGCGATCGAGTTTGTTCTATTCATCCCCGATATATCGGACCAGCGAACGGAGAAGAACTGATTGTTCCTCGGATGCGCGACGGGGGCCCTTTTGTATCCATGACTTCGGGCTGCCTCATGCCGACTTGGATTTTCGATCGAATAGGTTGGTTCGCGTCTGAATACTTCATAGACCTTGTGGACTGGGAATACTGTGCGCGGATTCGTGCAGCGGGTTACCTCGTAGCACAATCGAAGGAGGCGACTCTATTACACGCTGCGGGAAATCCGATAAGGGTCAAATTCTTTGGATTCCATTTTCTGCCTAGCCACCACAGTCCTGTTCGGCGTTACTACATCACTCGAAACAGTATTCTTTTTTACAAAAGATATCTATTTGTATTTCCGCGGGAAATTCTGTGCACTGCTTACTGGCAGTTTCGTGGGACGTTAAAGTGTTTTTTGCTAGAGAAAGACCGCAGCCGCAAGTTCCGTAACTTTCTTCTGGGTACTTGGGATGGCTTGAGGGGCAAGATGGGGAAACGGGAAGGGCTCTAAATGACCGATCTCGGTCGAGAAAAGTGGAGCGGCATGGGCCTTTCGCTCTCTACCCACTGGTGAAGGTCATGTAGCGCTCACGGCGATCGCCAACTCTGATCGACGCGGCGTGCAAGTCAGCCGTGGAGGATCCTCTGGCACGCCTGTGTTGACGAGCTAATTAGTCGATCCTGAAAAACCAATAAAACCTGCATGAAACCTGATGAATCTCTCTATTTTTCGGTTTAGAATTTCCCTGAAGTTGAAGCTAACGGCCTAAAAACTGGGGAAATGAATGCGTCCACACCGCGAGCCGAAGCACCCACAGCGCGAGATGTTCCAGGTTGACCTGGAGCAGTTGATCGACATGCACCACCCGCTCGTAGTTCTTGGTCAGTGCATTGACTGGAGTTCATTCGAAGCTACTCTTGGAGCGAGCTATCATCCCAGCCAGGGTGCTCCGGGGATTTCGACGCGTCTCATGGTGGCGCTGCATTACTTGAAGTATCAGCATGACCTGAGCGACGAGGACGTGGTTGCTGTGTGGGTAGAAAATCCCTATTGGCAACAGTTCAGCGGCGAACGGTACTTCCAGCACCGCTTGCCGATCGATCCGTCGAGCATGACGCGCTGGCGCAATCGGCTGGGCGAAGGCGGGGCTGAACAGATGCTGCGCGCCACGATTGAGGCGGGGATACGCACACGCGTGGTTCGCCCCGCGGACTTGAAGCGCATCAACGTGGATACGACCGTGCAGACCAAGGCAATTCGTTTCCCGACCGATGCACGGCTCTACAACCGCGTGCGTGAACGGCTGGTGAAGATAGCGCGCGCCGAGGGTCTGACAATCAAGCAGAGTTACCAGCATGTGGGGCGGCGCTTGTTGATGCAGTCGAGCCGCTACGCCCATGCGCGACAGATGCAACGCGCTCGGGCTTGCACACGCAAGCTGCGCACGCAGCTGGGGCGCGTGGTGCGCGAGATCGAGCGGCAGAAAAAGACGCCGTCGACTGAGTTAGCGAAGTTACTGGAGACGGCGCGACGCATCCATGCTCAGCAAAGGCACGACAAGAACAAGATCTACAGCGTGCATGAGCCTGCAGTCGAATGCATCGCCAAGGGCAAGGCGGGGAAGCCGTACGAGTTTGGCAACAAGGTCAGCGTGGCGGTCAGCAGCCGTGGCGGATGGTTCGTCGGAGCAAGAAGCTTTACGGGAAGCCCCTATGACGGCCACACGCTGGCGGCACAGATGAGACAGGTGGAAAGGATGATCGGTAACTCGGTCGGCGAGGTGCATGTCGATATGGGCTACCGAGGCCATGATTATGAAGGCGCGGCGACAGTGCACGTCGATAAGCGGCAACGAGGTCGAACACCACGCCCACTCTGGCGATGGATGAAACGTCGCGCCGCGGTCGAACCCAGCATCGGACATCTGAAGAATGAACACCGTCTGGAGCGCAATCGGCTAAAAGGTGTTGCCGGAGATGCGATCAATGCCATCCTCGCAGCTGCCTCCATGAACTTCCAGAAGCTCCTCGGAGCTTTTTGGCGCGTTTTTCTGGGCTGCCGGATCTACTTCTGTCACCGCATCCTGAGCCTACAAGCCATTACAGCCCGTCAGGTTCAACTCAAGAATGCTTGAAAATGACTTTTTCAGGATCGACTAATTACGGATCTGCTTACAATGCGCTGTTCGAGACTTCAGTTTGACTTTCGGCCAAATGCAACAATATTTGGCGGAAAATCAATGGACTCGCGCAAGAGTTTAAAACCTGCAAACGAAAACAGATCAGACATGATCTTAGGATCGAAAACATGATGGTGAAGAGCGCGGTTTTCGAAGTTTCTGAGGGATCGCTGTCGGAATTCTTCGGGAGTACCTGCGGGGGGATCTTTGTCTAGATCGTGGAGTCGCAGTATCTCATCGAGGTGCGTTAAATCATCTTCTTGAGTATCTAAGTCGAAGTCCTCTTTCAAATGGGCGAAGGTAGTATAGGGGCGCCGATGATCAAAAGTGTAAGCCTTGTTAGGGAGCAGGATCAGCAGCGAACCGCCCGGCTTTAAAACGCGGTGCCATTCCTTCAGCGCCTTGAGCGGATTGGCAACGTGCTCGAGAACGTGGGAAGCCAAGACGAAATCGTATGTGGCGTCTTCGACGGCTTCAAGGCGGGTCGCATTATGAACAAAATCGATTGCCTCATCGGACCACAGGTTCCCTTCCGAGTAGTTGGATGTATGAAGCGACCCAAGCAAAGGGTAGATTGGAATCAAACCTTCCTTCGAGAACTCGTGGCTGGGGCCACCTATCTCAAGGCCTCTCTTCCCGGCAATAAAGTGGGCTATCAACCGGAAGTTAAACCAACGTTGTAGTCTTCGAGAGACACGTTCCAGCAGGTCACTCATCAGCAAAATATAGCATACGAAGCGCGCAAAGCCTCATCGGGCGAACTCATCTTCAATGTTCAAGGTATAGCAATGTGTCCGCAGCGAGGAAAACTAAATCCGGCGCCGCAATAGAAATTGTCTGCCAAAGTCCTTGTGAGTTCTTGAACGATCATCTATCCCATTTGAAGGTTGCGAGACGAACTCGGATGAAGAGTTCAAGGGGCGGCAAACCCCAGTAGTTGTTCGGTTTTCTGACCTTCACAATTGGGATCCGTACTCACGAAATGGCCGCTATCGCCATGGCAGCGGTATAGCGCAATCAAGTTCAATCCGGAAACTTCGTGCGAATAACCATAACCTTGCTTGCCGAGAACCCTCTGACCCTCGCAGTTCACGTCGAGGGACACGAAGTAATCCGATCGACCCGCTTTGCACCCGTAAAATGGTGTCGTCGCCCCGCGTAGCGGATTCGCATCAAGATGGGCCAAGAGTCCTTGCAGGCGAAAACCAGCTTGGGGGCTGGTCCAGCCAGTTGTGACCTCATAAGCGGTCCCGTTGAAATATCGATTAAGAGGCAATACTGAACTTGTGTCGGGAGCCCAACTCATCGGCATAATGATCCAGGAGTTGAGGCTGGCAGAAGAACCGGCGGCAGCCGGTGTTGCGTCCCAGTCTGGAGCGGGGTAGGATACGGATGTGTACATCTGAATCATCGGATAGGACTTCACATTGAGGTTGCCCCACATGTCGTGCACAAAGCCCGCAATGAAGTTTGATTCGAAGCCGGTCGAATTCGTGTCCATTGTGATCAACTGTTGCCACGGAGTAGATCCGTCCAAGATTGCATTCCGTGGAATTTTATAAAGTTCAATTCCGTACTGACCATACTCGGGGATTCCTCCGGTCGTCGACGCCGGCCTAGCTGGACGATTGAAGACCGCATACCATTCTCCAGCCTTCGAGTCATAGGACATGTCCCCCCAGATCGCATACTGATCGTCGGCATCCAATCCATTTTCGGTTAGCGTTCCTTGTACAGTGAAATGCACACCATCCTTCGACGACGCAACTACATGGTGAACGAAAGGTGTCCAGTCCTCATAAAACATCGTGATTGCAGATTTTTGATCGGCGTTGTAGAGGGCCGGCTGCCCTACGCCGTAGCCGCGGGAGCCGGCCGGAGCGGTTGAAGCGATGACTGGATTCGGATCTTTGACCCAATGGATTCCATCGTTAGAGAAAGCTACGCCGATGCTATTACTTGATCCGTTCACGAGAGATGTGGCAACGTAATACATCGCATAGCTGTAAGATTTTCCATCTCCTAATGGATTATCGAATACTCCACCGATTACCTTGGGATTGCAAGTATAAGCGGCATCCCACGTCCCAGGCGTTTCAGCAAGCACTAGAACCGGCGAAGAGACAACATGCGTCGAAAGATTCATCGAAGCATAGAAGATCGCGTCAGTATCCATGGACGAATCATTCGGATTACGGCCTTGACTGCACCACCAGAATTGTCGCGTATTTCCGTTTTCAATGATGGAAGGGGAGTAGTTATACCTCCCGGCATTGCCGATCGCTCCTGGAGGGAGAAGCGAAGCCGAACAGCCCGCCAAGACAATCACTGAGCCTAAACAAATGCTTATGATTGCTGCATTGATATTGCGTTTCATCGCGCCACTCATGCTGACGCCTTCTCCGATTGGCGGCACTCTAGGTTCGAGGACCATCTGATTCTTGAGTATGTTTAATTCCACACCAGAATAGCAATTTATTCATTCTTTATCCATAAGATAATAGTTGCGACAAAGATAAGAGTCGAGACGCTCACGATGCGCAAACTTACAAGTCGAAGTCCGCAGATCGCAGCCTTTAGCTTGGCCCACGCTCAGTACAGATTGTTAAGGCTGGGTGGTATTGAGGTATGTACAAGCCAAGGGTTAATGTGCAGAGAAAACTGCGTAAGCTGTGCGTCCTGTCAACCAGTTGGTCAACCGACGCACAAAGAATCTATCGTACAACCAGACTCGGAATGAGGAATAGAACGGCAGGCGCCTTATCCATTCTGGCATTCTTGTACCAGCTGGTGGGTCCTTCGAAATCCAAGCAGCGGCGTAGTCGCTCTGCATTGGAAACTTGGCGAAGATTGACGCCTCATTTGTCTTGCGTGCATGGGATATACAATGTCTACAAGGTCTCTATCTCCGATGGTAACGACTTAAGGATGCAGAACCTTGCCCCTTGCCGATTTGATGATACGATCCAAACCGTCCTCGAGATTGATTGACGGCTTCCAACCCAGCTCTTTCGCAGCTCTCCTGATATCCAAAACGTTTTCCTTAACATCAAAGCTTCGAGCCGGTTTATAGGTCACTACGATGTCGCTTTCTACGCGTCTTCCGATTAGGTCAAGTAACTGGTTCAGCGAGACCGATTCTCCGCTGCCGATATTGAAGATGTGATCGATCCCGGAGTATGACATTGCTTTGAGAAGCGCGCTCACGACATCATCAACATGGATGTAATCACGACGTATCGTGCCGTCTCCCCATATCTCAATCGGCTTTCCCTCGACGGCACGGTGTGAGAAGTGAGAAACAGCGCCTAGCGGCCTCTCCAAATTCTGAAACTCACCGTATACATTCGACACCCGCAGGACAACTGAATCCAAATCCTGAAGCTCGCGAAAGAGATAAAGATATTTTTCAATGGCAAGTTTCTGGATTCCGTAAGAGCAAATAGGGTCGGTCGGGTGGGTTTCGGGAATCGGGTTCTGCTGCGGGACGCCATACACCGTTCCGCCTGAAGAAATGAAGACTACGCGCCTCACTCGCCTCTCGACAGCGGTTTTGAGCATTCGAACACTGCCAACGAGATTCGATTCGAGATCGAAGACAACATCTGAGTTTGAAGTAGAGGGGTAGGTTGAGCTCGCAAGGTGAAAAAGCACATCCGCTCCCGCCATCGCAGGAGCCGAAGTCTCTGTTCCTAGATCTGCGCTAATCCATTCAACATCATCCCACCAAGGTTGAGCTTGGCCCCTTGGGCATCCCGTTCGTGAAATCGACCGCACATAGTGTCCGGCCGTGACCAGTTCCTTGCAGAGGCGCTGTCCAACGAAGCCACTTCCGCCAAAAACGACTACTGTAGGTCTACTAGACATGCGATCCAAACCGGTTTGGATTTTCGTTCGATGCAAGGAGAGCGGATTCGATGGACCTGATCTCTTTCGTCCAGTCAGTGGATAGAGCGAATGCTAACGCAGCTTCGACCTTCTGCAGCCTTAGGGTGTCCGACTGAAGGAGGGTGGTGATCGCCTCAGCTAAAGAGATTGGATTTGCCTTGGCGAATTGGACCGTTTCTTCATTCAAGAGCCATTCTGCGTTTGGCCCCTCATTTGACACTACAGCGCAACCACACGCCATAAGCTCCAATGGCAAGAGAGACAGGTTAGTGTGCGAGAGAACCAACGCCACATCACAACTGCGATAGAGGGCGCCCAACTCAGAGATGCCAAGGACTCCAGGGAAAAAAGCCGAGATAGGTAGATCCGCCGAGGGAGGTTTAAAGCCGACCAGTACAAACTCCACATCTGGGATTTGCTTTGAGACGATTGAAAGGGCGAGAACTCCCAATTCAAAGCCTCTTCGTTCCGTATCTGGACGGGCGTAGAACAATACACGCTTCTTCCCTGGCGGCAGCAGACGAGGGCCCGTGCTGGTGTAAGCGCCGCGATCGTAAGAGAAACCGAAAGGTGAACACTCCATATTGAAATTGCGGCGGAGAACGTCTGCTATCCACGATCCCGCTGTTATTCCGTGAAAACCAAACTTATAGGTCTGCCGGGCAAACTCATAGAGGCTGCCCGGTGCGTAAAACATGTATTCGATATCCTGGACGAAATAGAATTTTCGTCCTGTATTGCCGATGCCATTGGCGGCATATGCCGTGGGCCAAGACGTAGCTATGAGAGCGTCACAGTCTTTAATATTGCTCGACAGGGCCTCCACCTCAGCAGTGATTGGGAAATAATTCTTCCGGATCCGCTCTTTAACTATAGACGAGCCCTCCTTGAAGTTTCCGAGGACGTATATGCAGTTTTCGTGGCCCCAGGCTTCCAACTGTTCAATAGTCCGAAAAATATTGAACAAACCCCCTTGCGCTGTACCAATCTCCGGAAGAAGCCAGTTGATCCGCAAGGTCGTGGATTGGGAACGCGGCAAGTAGGCGGGCCGACTTTCAGTCATTACCACTTGCAGAACTCCGAAATCCGGGAGAGGAGCGCGCAGAAACTTTCGGGCGAGCGCCGCCGTCATTGTGTTGAATCCAGCACGCAGGCCCCGACGGCGAAATAGGATCAGTAGGTCCGTTAAACGAGAAACGTTGACGTTCATATCTCCTTCTTGTAGCCGCGCCGGGTCTACGATCCACTAAACGGGTTGATCGTTCGAATGCCAGAGTCTTCGATACTTGCGAAAAATCCACGTCCCACAACCTGTTCCTAAGACCGCAATAATCACGAGGTATCCTGCAACCATCCCCGGAGCGCCAACGCTCTTGGCGAAAAAGTAGTTGGAGAGAAGAACTGCTACAGCAATTGACAGGGAAAGCTGGAAAAGCTTTTCTTGCTTGTGAGCTCGCAAATAGGTGCCCATCGATCCAAAAAGATGATTGGCAATGGCGGCTATGAGCAGAAGAGCGAATGGCGCCGGACTCAGCAATTTGTGTGCGTATGGGCTGTGAGTTGAGTGAAGATATGTCGTGCCCGACCAAACCACTATCGCTCCCAGTGCGGCAACAAAAGTGGACTGTCGTAACGCTTGAAAAAAGAGCTTGTCCAGTTGAGGGTAGCGCTTCTGAGCAATAAGGGTTCCAAAGGGTGCCGCCTTTGTTGATACCCAAGCCATCGCGATGACCATTAGTGAATTTGCCAAGCTGAGCGACATGCCCATCTGGCCGGCAGCGACCGGTCCCTTAAAAGCGAAGAGGAAAGGATTGAATGTCTGGTAGATAAAGTATCCTGACATCCAACTGATTGCGATTCTCCACTGAAATGGCCAAATCTCTTTCTGCCAAGAGACATGCCTGCCGACTGTTGAATGGGTCAGGAGATCAACCAGCAAACCGCGTCTGCCAAATAGCCAGATCGCTCCAACCAAAACCTGACCTCCGATAACCGTTGCAGGAGCATAGAGTCCGTGGTGGGTCGCCAGCGAAATCCAGGCTAGCACGCTTCCTACCACGGCTTGCACCCAGCGCATGTGGGCGACGTTTGCAACGAACCCGCAACCTTCAAGGAACGAGTACATCGGATCTAATAGAAACGCGACGACCGCTGCCGTCGCCGCCGCCACCCAAGGAGTTCGCCAAGCCACTAAATCACCCACCGGCTGATGCGAGGAGAAGAAATAGAGTCCTGCGGGAATTAGAACAAGACCAAAAAGCAGGGATCCCACTCCGTACCATCGAATCGAAATCTGCAAGACTGACGCCAGCCTGGCGTGGGCGACCTCGTCTCCCGTAACAGGGCCATTTTGTCCAATCGAAAGGTGCGCATGCTCATGGCTTGCAAGCTGCATTACTACCTGCGAAAATCCTAGTTCAAAAACCATTTGCAGGGCGATGAGACTCGCATAAGTATAGTAGTATCCCTGTTCAGCCGGCGAGAGGAAGTGAGCAATGAGAGTGACCGTGATAAGTCCGGAAGCGCTCGTCCAGCCACGCGCCAAGACAGTAAAGACAACTGCCCGGTCAAGTCCGAGACCGTGCCTTGCCAAACCCAGCCACCGCGCGACCTTGGAAGGGCGGGTGGCGCGGTGACTGATTTCTTTTACGCCCATTATCGGTATTTATCCCAGACGCAATGCAGTCTTTGCCCAGATCAAACCTTGATTGTATTTGATTTCGCCCGCCAGTCTCCCGGGCACGTTACACTACCCGTCGAACTTCCCCCACGACCTTACCTTGGATTGGATTCTGGCGAGGGCTCTCGTCCAAGTCGCGCGCTATGTCAGCGATTGCGAATTCGCATTAACTAATAGCGAAATCCCACACTCAATAAAGATTCCGCTATCATAAATGCCGTCGGAATATGATCAACTTCGCCAACCGCGCGGAAGTGGAATATCAAATTGGAAAAACGGCTTTCCGGACGAGTGTTCATGTGAATCGAAAGCCGCAAACTGTAGCCGTCGTATACGCCCAACTCAAGGTAATCGAAGTGAGACTTGTGACAATGATCGTTTTTCACGAATGCGTGCAGACCCTCTCGTAGGCGGAACATCGGGATATTCCCGACTCCATTCACAAAAGCAACCCGCCGGGCATTTCAATTTGGCAAACCTGAACCTAATGTGTACGAATGGCGCGGGAAAATCCGCGCAACCCGGGAGATTTTCTTTGTTTTTCGTCTTTGAAATCAGTTGACAGGCCCTCACGATATAGAGGCTAGCGACGTCATCATACCGCTTACTGTCAGGAAGAGCCCCGTTCGAGGTTCGTCAGCGATTCCGTAAGTTATTGATTCTAAGCGATGGAAAGAAACGGAATCCAACCGCGGAGCCCAGACCTCTTCAAAGCAAACTCTATCCCTTGATCTAATTGGATGCAAATCAGCGGGCACGAATGAACAAAGACGTGAGCGCACAATCGGATGTGGACCATTTGGGAATGCCCGGGCTGCTTTTCTCGCTAGTTCGCTCCGTATTTTTCCCGCCGGTCTCACGTGCAGGCGTGCAGGAGTGGCCAACCCTTTGGAACACGGACTGCTCACGCCGGGTGAAATGGGGCGTCGCCTCGGATACTCAGGTTTTGCTTTAATGCAAGTGATTGGCAAGTAGAAGGCTCGGGACACGCTCTCCGCCAGATAAATCTAGAGGAACGAGCCGGCAAAGTTGTCGAGATTACCCCTCCCAATATGAGTCAAAACTGGCCTTCGCCGGATACAAGGACCGATAGACCCAAGAAAGAGCGCAACCACTGCAAATTGCCATGCATGAGGCGTTCGGCGACGGTCGTATCTTCTGGATCCAACACTCTTTACACATCAGCCATCAACCACGGCTAATGGAGCTGAAAGTCGCCAGAGCGAGGACGGTATTCGTCCAAGCCCTCTCGCACGCTTGTCGGTTACACTTGGTAGTTGGGAGACATGCGGAGCGAACATTTCTCCGCCCAAAACCTCACGCATGAAAATAGACATACTGGTGGTGGGCGCGGGGTTCGCTGGCTCGGTGATCGCTGAGCGTTTTGCCTCGAGTGGTAAGTCTGTCCTCGTGATCGATAAGCGCCCGCATATTGGTGGCAACGCATTCGACGAACTTGATAGTTCTGGAGTCCTGGTTCACCGGTACGGCCCCCACATCTTCCATACGAATGCCAGGAAGGTCGAAGAGTACCTGTCTCGCTTTACCGAGTGGCATCCCTACGAACACAAGGTCCTTTCCTCGGTGGATGGCAACCTATACCCGATGCCTATTAACCTGCAGACAATCAACAAACTCTATAACCTTTCTCTGGATGAGGCTGGGTTAGTAGAGTTTCTAGAGAAAGTTAGAGAGAAGCGAAATCCTGTCCGGAATAGTGAAGACGTGGTGCTGAACAATGTCGGTGCGGATTTATGTGACAAATTCTTCCGCAATTACACTCGAAAACAATGGGGGCTTGATCTTTCTGAACTAAGTCCCGCTGTAGCGGGGCGGATTCCAGTACGGAGCGATAGCGACGACCGTTACTTCACCGACAACTTTCAAAGCATGCCTGCCCAAGGTTATACAAAAATGTTTGAACGAATGCTGGATCACCCAAACATTCGTGTGGAGATCAACACCGACTTCCACAACCTCGGCTATAGCGTTAATGCTGAAAAGATCTTTTATAGCGGGCCGATCGACGCTTATTTCAACTTCTGTTATGGACGGCTGCCCTATCGTTCGTTATCTTTCCAGCATCAACACATATCCCATCAAGGGCGATATCAGCCGGTCGGAACTGTCAACTATCCAAACGATTACGAGTTTACGCGAATCACTGAATTCAAACATCTCACCGGCCAGGTTCATACAGGCACTTCCATTGTTCGCGAATTCCCAAAATCCCAAGGGGACCCCTATTATCCGGTTCCCACGACCGAGAATCAAGCTTTGTACCAACGCTACAAGAAATTAGCCGATGCGGAAACTTCTACTTTTTTCATTGGCCGTTTGGCGGAATACCGCTACTACAACATGGATCAAGTAGTCGCGGCCGCCCTCCATCTGAGCGCAAAGCACCTCCAGAGTACTCCATGAAATCCGATACGACCGCCGCAGTTGTTGTCACCTTCAATCGCAAGCAACTCTTATCTGAGTGCATCGATGCTCTTTTGAAACAAAGCCGACCGTTGGATGCAATCTTCATCGTGGACAACGCTAGTTCAGACGGCACACGATCGTATCTGCAGGAACGTGGATATTTAATGTCTCCATTGATCACGTTTATCCAACTCAACGAAAACATTGGTGGGGCTGGAGGTTTCCACACGGGCATGAATGCTGCGTATCAAGCCGGATTCGACTGGATTTGGCTGATGGATGATGATACTGAGCCATACCTCGATTCGCTTGAAAATATGAACCAATATAGACATTATGAGCGTGTCATCGCCGTCGCCAATCTCAAGGTTGATCGTCAAGGAAAAGAAACTGCGGATGGCGTGCGCTTTCTGTCCAAAGGTGAGTCAGATATCGCGCATTACAAGCGGATCCGGTTCTCCTCGTTCGTGGGATTACTCATTCGATCCAACGCTATTGATCGTATAGGACTTCCCAAATCGGAGTTTTTCATCCATAACGATGACACGGAGTATTGCATGCGGCTCAGTTCAATCGGCGATATTGCTTTGGCAAGCAATAGCCTGGTCGCACACAAAGAGGTAGCCAGAGAACAAAAGAGCACGAGAGTGTTCTCTCATGTCTTCTATCATAAAGACATTGAGCGATTCTGTTTCGACTACTATGGACATCGTAATTATGCTTGGATACAACAAAATTATCGAGCCAATTGGCTCTTGCGCTACTCCATTTTGCTGGTGAGGTTTGCCTGTTTCGCAGCTGCGGTTATGGCACTCGATTCCGACCATCGGTGGCTGAGGCTCAAGATTTTAGCCAAAGCAAATGTGGATGGAATTCGAGCCCGCTTTGACAACGACTTCCCGCAGCGTCTCCGCGAACAGCTGAAGAGTAAGCGTTTGGTCCCGACCGTCTAGACGTAGAAGGGTAAGCGTACGGTCTGCCCATATTGACTTGCCGATGTTTGATTCCGCGAAGAAATAGTTTTTGATTAACCTATATCTCGTCGAAAAGCCCCGTTTGCCGCTGGTATCTGTCCTTGGGTTTTGTCCAATCTCGAACGATCTCTTCCATGGTTCTTCCTGTGCGGATGCTGCTTGGCTGCTCTTCCAGGATGCTCTTGTCGGTGGTGCTTTCGGCAAATGAATCGGCTAGCTTCGTCGATCCTGAAATACCTATTAACATACTGTAGAATCAGTAATATAGGCTTGACATTCGTGGTATAATATCTCCAGTTTGCAGGCAAATTTCGCCGATATCTGGGGAAAACGATGCGACCGAAGAGCGAGCCGAAGCAGCCGCAGCGGGAGTTGTTCCAGGTGGAGTTGGAGCAGATCATCGACGTCCATCATCCTCTGGTGCGATTGGGGATGTCGATTGACTGGACAGCGTTTGAACAGACCCTGGGGTCGACCTATCATCCGACGCACGGAGCGCCTGGGATCTCGACGCGGCTGATGGTGGCGCTGCACTATCTGAAGTACCAGCACGATCTGAGTGATGAGAATGTGGTGGCGCATTGGGTGGAGAATCCCTACTGGCAGCAGTTCAGCGGGGAGCGTTATTTCCAGCACCGGTTGCCCATCGATGCGTCGAGCATGACGCGCTGGCGGGGGCGACTGGGCGAAGCCGGAGCCGAACAGATGCTGCGCGAGACGATTGCGGCGGGGATCAAGATGGGCTCTATTCGTCCGGCTCAGTTGAAGCGCATCAATGTGGACACGACGGTGCAGACCAAGGCCATCCGTTATCCGACTGATGCGCGGCTGTATCATCGCTGCCGGGAGCGTCTGGTGAAGGCGGCGCGCCGGGAAGGCGTGGTGATTAAGCAAAGTTACCGGCATGTGGGCAAGCGGCTGCTGCTGGCGTCGAGCCGCTACGCGCACGCCCGGCAGATGAAACGGGCACGCGCCTGCACGCGCAAGTTACGCACCCAGTTAGGGCGTGTGGTGCGGGAGATAGAACGGCAAGTTACGGAGCCTTCAGAGAAGTTATCGAAGTTACTGGCGACGGCGCATCGCATCCATGCTCAACAACGGCACGACAAGAACAAGGTCTACAGCGTGCACGAACCTGAGGTCGAGTGCATCGCCAAGGGCAAGGCGGGCAAGCCGTACGAGTTCGGCAACAAGGTCAGTGTAGCCGTCACCAGCCGGGGCGGGTGGCTGGTGGGCGCCAAGAGTTTTAGCGGTAATCCCTACGATGGCCACACGCTGGCCGAGCAGATGCAGCAAGTCAGGAGCATGATCGCGGACCGAGTTGGCGAGGCGCATGTGGACATGGGCTATCGCGGCCACGACTATGAAGGCCAAGTCACGGTGCATGTGGACAAACGAAGCCGAGGCCGAACGCCGAGGCCGCTGTGGCGGTGGATGAAACGCCGCGCCGCCGTCGAGCCCAGCATCGGACATCTGAAGAACGAACACCGGTTGGAGCGGAATCGGCTGAGAGGCACCTGCGGTGACGCGATCAACGCCGTGCTGGCGGCTGCGGCTATGAACTTCCACAAGCTCCTGGGAGCTTTTGGGCTCTATTTTCTGCGCGGCCTGCTGCGCATCTGGAGCCAATTTCAGCTCATCCTGGCCCCCCTCGGCCCGCAGATGCCATGCGAGACAACCTGAAAAGTCACTTTTTCAGCATCGACTAGCTTCGAGAGTGTCCAGACAGGTCGTGGCACAATTCTGTTCGTCCTGGTGAGCATCCAACCGCCTTTCAGCTTTTCCCCGTAGAGCGTAAATCGCAAGAGGCCCATGCGCAGGCAGCTTTCGATGTCTTCGAATTCCGGGTGTGGTTCCCAGGTTCCGCGATCCCACAGCATGATGGGGCCCGTCTCATGCACGCCTTCAAACAGCAGGTTTGCCACTCTGTGATCTTCCATCTCGATGGCTTCACGAAGCACTGCGGTGCGACAGCTGGGTCCATCCGGAAGAGCCCAGCTCAATAACACTCCGTTCCATTCCAATCTGAGGTCGTAATGGAGCCGCGTTGCATGATGTTTTTTCATAGCATAGGCGCGCTCGTGAAGAGCACGACGGTTGGCTTGAGCTTCCATCTCGCAGCGTCTTCCTCCTTCCTATCGTCTCTACTGGCAGATACTCCAGGATACCGGAGCGTCCCGATCTCCCTTCTTGACCTGCGTGCGGAGTGATCCTTGAAGTGTCCACTACCTTTTTGGTGGACACCTGATGAGTGTGTCTAAGCGGCTTGGGAAGAGTGGGCCTGGAGCGACGGGGCAAGGTTCCAGGGCAGGAGTTCCTCGATGTGGCTGATGGGATGATCCGCGATTTTGGCCAGAACGGTGCGAAGGTAGAACTCCGGATCGAGACCGTTCAGCTTGGCCGATCCGATCAGGCTGTACATGGCAGCGGCCCGCTCTCCCCCACAATCGGAGCCGGCGAATAAGTAGTTCTTTCTGTTATGCGAAGATTTGCATAATCGAAATTATGTACAGTTCCCGATTATGCGCAGCGTATTGGGGCGTGGACTTCGGATGGCCGGACCTAAAGGGGCAGTTTCTGTTCAAGCAACGCGGACTTCACATAATCGGTGGTCTCCTGATGTCGGCATTTCTGATGCCAGGAGATCATCATGGAAAATGGAACAGCAGTTCACCCGCAGGTGCGCACATGGTTGGAGCGCAGCGTTCTTCAACCCTATATCTCAGAGTTCTGCTCGCGTCTTCAGCGCAGCCGTTACCACGCATCGACCATCCACTGCTACCTATACTGCATTGCGCACTTTGCGTATTGGGCCGGCCGACACAGGCTGGCGCTGTTCAACATGGACGAGCGGACGACTACTCGCTTTGTCGCTGAGCACTTACCGCATTGCGATTGCCCATATCCCGTAAAGCGCGGCAAGTCCGATACGCGTGCGGCTCTCTCACATTTGCTCCAGACCTTATCCGCATGTGGAGTGACAACCGAGAACCGCGCCGATTGGGATCCGCTTCACGCGGAGCTGTCTTCGTTTGATCGCTACATGGCAGAGGTGAAGGGGCTTGCTCAGAACACTCGACAGCAACGCATCCACATCATCCGCCGATTTTTTAACGAGCGATTCGCGTCTGGCTCCTTCGTGCCTGATCGCATCAGGCCAACTGATATTCGACGCTTTGTATTAGGCCAAGAAGGGGTGCACAGTACCGGAACGATTCATGTTATGGGAGGAGCCATCCGATGCTACCTCAGGTTCCGCGCAGTTGCCGGCGATCCGGTTCATGGACTGCTCGATGCCGTCCCCAGCGTTGCCCATTGGCGTTTGGCGTCCTTACCGGAAGTGCTTTCCGAAAAGGAGGTACAGCAGCTTCTCGGCTCATTCAAGCAAGTGCCGCGATCACCCAAGCGAGCCCACGCGATGGCGCGCTGTCTCACAGATATTGGGCTGCGCGCCAGCGAAGTCGTACAACTGCACCTCTCAGATGTAGATTGGCGTGCTGGAACGATTCGTCTGGCCGCGAACAAGTCGCGTCGAGTTGACGTTCTTCCTTTGCCGACGGAAACGGGCCGAGCTATCGCTGAGTACCTCGGAACGGAGAGGCCGCAGACTTCCAACCGCGCTTTGTTCGTTCGAGATGGCGCCCCGTTTGATAGGCCTATTCAGGCGGGCGTCGTGCGCAGAGTGATCCGCCAGGCCTATCTCCGATGCGGCTTGGCACATTCGAGAGTTCATATACTTCGCCATAGTCTGGCGAGCAGGCTCTTGAAGACGGGCACTCCACTCAAGGAAATAGCCGACATTCTCCGTCATCGCAGCCTCGATACTTCGGTGGTCTATACCAAGGTGGATACGAATCGGCTTGCTGCGGTGGCGATGCCGTGGCCGGGGAGGTCGCTATGAGTCACCATCGCTCGATGATGTCTCTGGTTCAAGAGTATCTCGGCGAGCGTCGTCGCCTTGGATTTTCGCTCGCGATTTCCGGCTCACAACTGATGGCGTTTGCTCGTTTTGCCGATCACTCAGGCCATCGTGGTCCATTGAACTGCCGCATCATCTTGGACTGGGTTCAAGGCCAGATACCACTCGCTGAACATATCACCTGGGCACGGCGACTGGAAGTTATCCGACCGTTTGCCAAGTATCGCGCCCGTTTCGATCCACATACAGAGATTCCTGACGCGCATTTGTTTGGTAAAGGACATCGCAGACTGACTCCACATATCTATTCCGATCAGGAGATCGTCGACCTTCTGCGGGCGGCTCGGGAGATGACGCCTCAGGGGACATTGCGTCCGGCAACCTATGAGGCACTTTTCGGACTGATTGCTGCAACAGGGCTACGTATCTCGGAGGCTTTGCACCTGCGGTGCAAGGACATCGATCTAGTGCAAGGGATGTTGACCATCCGGCAGACGAAGTTCTCCAAGTCCCGACTCGTTCCTCTTCACCCTACGGCGGTCAAGGCATTGCAGAAGTACACAGCCTTTCGGCAACTCTACGTGCCCGTGCGACTTGAAGCACTCCTCTTCGTTTCCGCATCGGGCGCAGGCTTGGTGAACCGAACCGTTCATGGCGTTTTTGAGCGGCTACGTGCGGAACTTGGCTGGATTGCACGCGGTGCACATGCTGCACCGCGCATCCACGACCTTAGACATACGTTTATCTGTCGGCGTGTCCTGCAGTGGCATCGGCAGGGCGTCACGATTGATAACGCGATGGTGGCCCTTTCGACCTACGTCGGACATGCCAAGGTGTCCGACACCTATTGGTATCTGACCGGTGTTCCCGAACTGATGGCCATAGCGGGAAGGAACTTCGAACAGTTTGCATCGAAGTCCAAGGAGGGAGGACGTGGCTAGAACCTCATCACCCCCATCCCTTGCCATGCTATTGCAACGATTCTTCGTTGACCACCTTCAACAACATCGGTCACTCAGCCCCTGCACGATCGCTGCATACAGGGACACGTTCAAGCTGCTGCTCCATTTTGCCGAAATGCATCTCGGAAAAACTCCTGTCAACCTCGCCCTTGCTGATCTGGATGCCGGGTTTCTCTTGGCCTTCCTCGATTACCTTGAACGCGAGCGACACAACGCAACCCGCAGCCGCAACGCCCGGCTTGCTGCTCTCCGATCATTCTTGAAGTATGCGGCCCACTACGATCTGAACGCCCTGCCCATCATTGAGCAGGCTTTGGCGGTGCCGATGAAGCGCTTCGAGAGACCCATGCTCGGCTTCCTTTCACGCGAAGAGATCGATGCTGTCCTCGATGCTCCGGAACCTTCCGGCTGGACCGGGCAGCGCGACCGCGCACTGCTCACCATGCTCTACAACACGGGAGCCCGCGTCTCAGAAGTCGTCGCGATCCGCATCAAGGACGTGATCCTCGATCACTCGCCTTGTGTTCACCTTCACGGCAAGGGTCGCAAAAACAGAAGCGTCCCGCTGTGGCGATCGACGGCGCAACTCATGCGGAAATGGAAGCGTTGCCTCCACTCAACAGAAGATTCCAGCCACTTGTTTCCAAATCGCGGCGGAAAAGAGATGACGCGCTCCAACGTCACCCAACGCCTTGCACTGGCCGTTTCCACAGCCGCCGTAAAATGCTCCTCGTTGCGGCGCCACGCAATCTCTCCACATACCATTCGCCACGCCACAGCAATGCACCTGCTCCAGTCGGGCGTGGACATCACTGTAATTGCTCTATGGCTGGGCCACGAGAGCCCTGCAACGACACATATGTACGTCGAAGCCGATCTCACCATGAAGCAGCGTGCGCTCAATCGGCTGCAACCAGCGAAAACGAACAGTCTTCGCTACCGGCCCCCAGATCAACTAATGAAGTTCCTGGAGAGCCTATAAATTATGCGCAGCGTTTGGTCGGTGCGAGAAGGTGCAGCAGGCATACGTCCCACACGCTGCGCATAATCGGGAACTGTACATAATTCCGTCCAAGAGCGACAGCCCGCAGAGCCCTTTCGGCCGCGCTGTTGTCGATCTCGAGAAGCCCATCTTCGGTGTAGCGCGTAAGGGCGCGCCATCGCGAAAGCGCATATCGAATTGCTGCCGCAGTTTCGCTCTTCGCGGACAGCGAATGAAGTGCCTTCTCCATCCATATGCGCATATCGTCGAGCAGTGGCCTTGCTCGCGACTGACGAACACTCAACCTGAGATCGGCAGGCTTGCCGCGCACCTCGTCCTCGATCGCATAGAGAGCGCCGATCCTCGTCAGAGCCTCGGTTGTCATGGGTGATGCGTGGATAACATGGATCTCGTGAAACTTGCGCCGCGCGTGTGCCCAGCAGGCAACTTCATAAATCCCGCCATCGCCGTAGAGATGATGAAACCCTGCATAGGCGTCCGCTTGTAGACCACCCTTGAAGTTCTTCAGATGCTGCCGTGGATGCTCGCCCTTGCGATCCTCCGAGTACGCGAACCAGACAGCCGGCGCGGTATCTTCGCCCGCAGGCCTGTCATCGCGCACATAGGTCCAGAGCCGCCCGGTTTTCGTCTTGCCGCTTCCAGGAGCAAGCACCGGCATCGGCGTATCGTCGGCGTGAAGCTTGGTTCCGGCGAGCACATGCCTCTGAATCGCATCGATCAACGGAGCGAGTAACTCACTTGCTCCACCTACCCAGCCTGCCAGCGTGGAGCGCTCAATCTCAACTCCTTGGCGGGCGTAGATCTCCGACTGGCGATAGAGCGGCAAGTGATCCGCGAACTTCGAGACCAGCACGTGGGCGAGTAGCCCTGGCCCGGCAAGGCCACGCTCGATCGGGCGCGATGGCGCAGGCGCTTCAACCATGCGGTCGCAGGCCGCGCAAGCGAACTTCGGGCGCACATGACGGATGACCTTGAAGCTATCCGGGATGTACTCCAGTTGCTCGGAGACATCTTCGCCGAACTGGCGCAACTTGCCGCCACAGTCGGGACATGAGTCGCCGTGAAAAGTGTGGCTGACAACTTCGCGTGGCAGATGCTCGGGCAGCGGCTTGCGCCGAGATCTCATCTTAGGCTCCTCGGCCGGTCTGACTCGCTCAACAGCGGCTTCCGTCTCGGCCTGTGAGCACTCCAGCTCTTCCAGATGAAGTTCGAGTTGTTCAAGCTGAATAATAATCTTTTCGCTCTTGACGCCAAACACTCTGCGCCGCAGCTTCTCGATGACCAGCTTCAAGTGCTCGATCTGCTCGCTGCTTGAGTGCAGTTGCTCATCTTGTTGGGAGAGTGTCTGGCGATGGGACTCGAGCTCTGTCTGCAGAGACCGAAGTTCGTTCTCGTGAGAAGCGGCAAGAGATAGAAGCTCCTCCTGATGCTTAACGATCAGTGCCTTCAGACCCTCTCGATCGAGCCTGTCAAGATCCGGCAACTGAGCGGCATCCATGGACACAGTATGCCATCAGTGGAGTTAGAATGCATCCACAAAAGATGCATGAACAAAGGGGAATCTTGTATGTCACTTACACAGCAATCTCCGGCGTCCAGGTTCGCTGCGGCCGGCGCCAATCGATGCCTTCGAGTAACATCGACAACTGCGCACGCGTCAAACAAACCGTTCCTTCCGTTGCCTGCGGCCAGATGAATCGTCCTCGTTCCAGACGCTTGGCAAACAGACACAGCCCATCACCGTCCCACCACAAAAGCTTCACGATGTCACCTCTGCGGCCACGAAAAACGAAGACGTGTCCGGAGAACGGTTGCTGTTCGAGCACGGTCTGCACCTTCGCACTCAAACCATCGAAACCACGGCGCATATCGGTCACGCCCGCGGCAAGCCATATCTTCGTTCCAGTGCGAAGTTCGATCACTTACGCAAATTCTCAAGGATCGATCTCAGCAGTGATGGGTCAGCACCGCGCTCCACGCTGATCATGGCCATGCCAGGAAACTCGATGTGAATCGAGCCGCTCGGTGGTGCCGACCGTTCCTTGGCACCAGCCTCGCCTGTAGCGTTCACCGCTTCACAAGGAGCAGACACCGTGACTGGAAGAAGCGCCGCAGATCCCGCCGCCGGCTCGTTCAGTTCGCCGCGCTTCAGTGCGCGACGCCACTTGAATATCTGGTTCGCGTTTACACCGTGAGCACGAGCCACCAGCGCGACACTCGCACCTGCCTCGAACGTCAGTTCCGCGATCCGCCGCTTCTCAGACAAAGTTCGCCACCGGCGAGGCCGATGCCCAGTTCCCGCTTCCAACTCATCACCCATCACGACATCGTCGCCCGCAAAACCGAAGTCATGCCAGAGGGGAACTCAGGACGCTTACGAAGTAAGCGTGCGAGTAGAGGATGCTGTATGGAGCAGAACCGTAAGCGTGTGTTGAGTCCATGTTGACATGGAGCGCATCGACCAAGCTGAGAAAACTCCAACGTTCAGGTTCTGATTGCGCAGTCTTCCGTTGAAGCTCTCGATGCAGCCGTTATCGACAGAAAGTTACAGCCGCTGACGTCTGACGGTAATCACCGAGATCGGAATTCGAGGGCTGGAGACGACCGGGTCTCCCTCCGTTTACTCTATGGAGACGCGCTACCTGAGCGACGCTTGGCACAAAGGCACAACGTCTCTTCCAAAATCCGCTGCTTCTCCTCAACCGTGCGCCAGCACCGAATGCGCTCCAAGTGTCCGCACAACTAATTCCGACTCTGCCACAACAGAGCAGTCAAATCGAAGCCGCAGGTTCATCGAATTACGTTGATG
>CAVUYH010000004.1:0-224664 GCA_963745685.1 uncultured Acidobacteriaceae bacterium
CGCTGGGAAACAGGCGTATTCGAGACGGAAGTGGACTGCTTCTCCATTTATTCGCCACCGGCTCTTGCGAAATCGAAAATCCACCATAACGTGTGGCATCTGATCAGCATCAATTGATTCCATAGAACTAGTGGCAAAACAGGAGCCGTTTTCGCGACAACCGCCAAGAAATATTTTTCAGAGTATCTCCGAGGATCACCTTGATAATGTCCGTGACGTGACGACATATGACCCGAGGCATTCGATCAGATGCAAAAAATCTCGACCGTAAGTTATTGTTTTAATGCCACTTAATAAATCTTAACGAACGGATGGAAACACGGCGGTGCGGCTTGGGTTTTCTCCGGCGAGTGAAGCCCCGATCTCCTGTTGGCAACACCGCACAAACTTGTCGATGTCGACGATGCGGCCAGTTGCGACGAGGCGACGGCGTGGTGGACAGCGCTGACGAGTTCGGACGGCAAGGGTATGGTCGTCAAGCCACACGACTTTATTTCGAAAGGGCGGGCGGTTACGCTGACCCTGCGGTGATATGCCGGGAAGAGTATCTACGATCTACGGACCGGAGTCCTTGTTGCCAAAGAATTTGGAGCTGCTTCGCTCGCGCGACTTGGGAGCGAATCGATCTTTTGTCAGCCGTGAGTTCGCGCTCGGCATTGAGTCGCTCGAGGTTTTCGTGCTCAAAGAACCGCTGCGCCGGACTCACGAGTGCGCCTTTGGCGTTCTGGCATTGGAGAGCGAGTTCGTCGATCCGCGCCTGTGAAGCAGGAATCTTTCAGAGAAACGTCGGCAAAAACGGAGGCCCGTAATTATTCACTCTCAGCGAGACGGTAGTCGCGAGCGATTTCTGCCAGAACATCGTCGCGTGTACCGGTACGCAGGCCGAGGGATTTGAGGTCAATTTCCTCGGCGCGCATTCGGGCGATGAAGTCGCCAATATCCCTCTTGACGGCCTCCGGAGCCATAGGATCAATGGCGGGATCGAGGATCTGGTAAAGTCTGAAGACATCGTTTTTGTGTTTCTTGATTGTCTTGCTGTCGATCTGTTCACCGCGCTCCGCACGCGCAGTGAGATCAAGCCATGCCCGGGCCTTCAGAGCAACGAGTTGCGCGGCACCCACCCAGGGGAGCCCGTCGATCTCCTGCCGACCCGCGCGGATGAAATTGTAGTAGTCGTTATCGAGAAGAATCGCCGAAAGACTGGACGCATCCTCCTCAACCGGTAGCGGCGTGAGATGACTGCCCTCGGCAACCTGCAATACATCGGGCTGACGTGAGAACAATTCCAGCATGAAAGGATAGTCCGCGTTCGCGGGCTTCTGGAAACGATAGAACTGCTTTTCGCCGGTTGACTTCTCTTGGACCTCGTAGCCGCCCGCGCGCACAAACTCCCAGAATGCCCGGACAAAGGCGCTATCCAACGCCTCGACAAAGAGAACGATGTCCAGGTCCTTGGTGGCCCTGAATGGGAGGCCGGCGCCGGTCATGGCAATATCGCATGCGGCGCCGCCGATGAGCACATAGCGATCGGCAAAATTCCGGAAGTGCTCGCGAAAGACCTCCAACCCTTTTACCATTTGAATTTCTCCATCATCTCTTCCAGCGCAGTTTCGGTGCGCTCATCGTGGTCTTCCTTCAGGGAAAGGTAGAGCGACAACGGATCAACGATACCATCTTCGGCGAAGAGCACTGGCGGATACCACCAGACTTCAACCTCACTGGCATCCGGATCCTGTGCCGGAACCTCATTGATCTTGTGCCGTTGCCGAAGGGCTTTCCAATCCTCACGGCTCAGCGCATAGGTCGTGTACTCTGGCGGTGCCAGCATGCTGAATCGCGCCAATGCTGTGAGTCCAGCTCGCATAGCGCCTTCCAAGCCTGAGGTGCGGCGAATAAAAAGCCGCTTGCTCACCGGGCTGCGGAGAAAGGGCAGAGCCTTCTCCCATATCTCTTTTCGGCCTCCAATGAAACGCAGACAACGCTCCCGGCCGCGGACCGTGACTTCAGCAAGGTTCGCCGCCTCCAACTCGTCAAAGGCGCGGGTCATCGTCATGGCCGAGTATCCCAACCGCGGGGCCATTTCGGCGGGAATCAGCACCTGCCCTGCATCGCGGAGCAACGCATGGAGGACCACAACCTGCGTGGACGGGCTGAAGGTGGGAGCCTCCTCGCGGATTCTGCGGAAGTGCTCGCGCAAATCAATCGCCAGCATGGGCAGGTACATCTGGTTGCCTGGAACAATAAACGGAACCTTTTGTTCGATCAACCGCTTCCTGTTGTACGCCGTCACCTGCGCGCGGACATAGATCAGGTCCGCTTGCTGCCTGGCCTGGAGCATGTCCATGTGCTTGCGTACCGTTGCCGGCGGCTGCTCCTCGGGGTTAGAGTCGATGACAAGAAGGGCGCGCAGTCCGAGCAGTTCCGCCTGCGCGAATTTGTACCTCTCCCTGAGGACGGGCGGCAAATTGCCGGCTCCTCGCCAAGGCGCAGTCTTCACCGTGGCGCCCAGGGCGTCGTGAACATAGCGCTCGAGTTCCTGGAGTTCGGGTTGCACCTGCGGCTCCGCCACAATGGATATGCACGATAACATAGCACATGTGATCGTGCATTTCAAGTGTTATATTGACAAGCGGCGCACTGCGACACGATCAGCCCATTGGCCGCATGGTGTGCACACACTTTACCCGCAAAATACCGAGGGGTATCTACATAGGCGGAAGCCGTTGGTCTATGAGATGATTTCGCTTTTGGAGAGTCTCGTTCCGCATGAGCGATTTCAAAGAGGGTCTATACGATCAGCTGGTAACTCGGCATGTCCGGGAGTTCCTTGACCTGCAAGCCGCTCAAGGACTGAAATCGTCGATCGAAGAGCTTGAAGAGAACGACTACCCAGACTATCTTGCTCGCCACCTCATCCGGCAGATCAAGGCTGTCCTTCGATCCGTACCGGCGGAAGATCGCAAGCGAAGACAAATTGAGCTAGCGAATACTCTTTTGGACTTTGCGCGCACACAAGAAACCTCCATCGAAACAGATGCCGTCGATCAGGCTGGCCAGGTCCTCCGCGCCATTTACAGTGGTGCGGTCGCTCCGGTGCCGCCGTCCACTCCTCTTAGCGTTACAAGCCTGTTGATGAATGCGCTCGACGAACCTCGTCTCGGCTTTGAACTTGAACGCGAAATGGCAACCGCGGACCGGGTGCTCATGGTGGTTAGCTTCGTCCAATGGCGTGGCTGGCAGCGTCTCAAAAGCGCCTTTCATTTGCTCGCCGAACGAAATGTTCCGATCAGGCTGCTGACGACCACCTATATAGGAGCCACAGATTTCCGCGCAATTGAAGAATTGTCGCGGCTTCCCAACGTTGAATTGCGCATCTCCCTCGATGGCCGCCGGCGCCGTCTGCACGCCAAGGCCTGGCTCTTTCAGCGGGACAATGGCTTCAGCAGCATCTATGTTGGCTCGGCTAATCTTTCCGGGCCCGCTCTCGAAGATGGAATCGAATGGACCGTCAAGCTCAGCGAAGTCGAAGCGCCACATATTGTCGAGCGTTTCCGGGGTGCGTTTGATTCCCTTTGGTGCGATGAAGAGTTTGAAACATTCCGGCCCGATGATGAAGCCTTCTGTCGTCGTGTAAAGCAGTCTCTGGAATATGCGCGGCAGGGTCCAGGTCGCCAGGATTCTGGACCGCCGGTGTTCTTCGATTTGAGGCCGCATCCCTATCAGCAAGCTACGCTCGATCAACTTGAAGCTGAGCGAGTCGACAGGGGCCATTTCCGTAATCTGGTGGTCGCCCCAACTGGCACCGGCAAGACGTTGGTTGCGGCATTCGACTACAACCGCCAACCTTTCATCGGCCCACGGCCACGCTTGCTCTTTCTGGCCCATCGGGAGGAACTCCTGCGCCAGGCACGCGACCGATTCCGCCATGTTTTGCGCGACGAATCATTTGGCGAGTTGTTGGGTGGCGGAGAAGAGCCCAGCAGTTTCGACCATCTCTTCGCCACCATTCAGAGCTTCCGGAGCCGGGGTCTACTCGAATCCCAAGGTGCAGAGCATTGGGACTATGTTGTTCTCGATGAGGCCCACCACGTCCCCGCGGACAGTTATCGCGAGATCGTCTCTTCTCTGCGGCCACGGATTCTTTTGGGGCTGACGGCAACCCCAGAGCGCATGGACGGCGAGAGCATATTGCCGTGGTTCGACCATCGGATCGCTGATGAGATGCGCCTCTGGCACGCGATTGAACGCCAGTATCTGGTGCCCTTCGACTACTACGGCGTTCACGATGGCATTGACTTGTCCGGGCTTTCATGGAGCCGTGGTGCGTATGCCGTCAGCGAACTCGAACAGCACTACCTCGGCAACACTCGCCGCGCAAATCTGATCGTCAAGGAGTTCTGCGAGTTCTATGGTGACTGGCATTTGGCCCGCGGACTTGGGTTTTGCGTGAGTATCGCTCATGCTGAATTCATGGCCGAGTCATTTCGTCAGGCGGGAATACCTGCATTGGCCATCACCAGTGAATCGCCAGCAGAGGAACGAGCGCAGGCTACGAGCCTGCTGCGCAATCGAGAAGTGCAATGTCCTATTCACCGTCGACCTTTACAACGAAGGCGTCGACATTCCCGAGGCTGATTGCGTGCTCTTTCTCCGGCCGACCGAAAGCTCGACGGTCTTTCTCCAGCAACTGGGGCGCGGGCTTAGGTTGGATACGGGCAAGACTAGCTGTCTTGTGCTGGATTTCATCGGCAACCAAAGACGTGAGTTCCGCTTTGACCAGAGGTTTCTTGCATTATTTGGTGGAACGAGACAGCAGGTGATTCGGGAAATCGAGAGCGGGATCACGCGTCTACCGGGAAATTGCTATTTCCGGCTCGATAAAGAGTCCCGGAAAGTCATCCTGGAGAATCTTAAAGCGCAGTTGCAGGCAAACCGCGCAAGGATGGTCGCAGAGCTCAGAGCGCTCGCGAGCCAACTCGGACGGCGCCCCACTCTGATCGAGTATCTTGCCGAAACGCGCTATGAGCTTTCGGATGTTTACAAGCAGTCGATTGGGGGCTGGTATGCACTTCTCAACGAAGCGCAATTCCTGACAGAGCCTCCGACGGAACCCGACATAAAGTTGATTAGGCAATTTCGGCACTTATTACATATCGATTCGATCCAACGGCTGCGACTGTACCTAGATCTGCTGAGCGGAACGACAGTTGAAGCCGAAACTCTCACTGCTTTCGAGAAGCGCATGGTGCAGATGCTGACCTTTCGCTTGCTTCAGGGTGAGGCGAAACAGCAACGGGACGAATGGGAAGCTGGATTGACGCGGCTCAGACAGCACGGCGGAGCAAAAGCAGAGTTCAAAGAGCTTTGTGATGCATTGCTTGATTCAGTGAAACTGCATAGCGACGAAAATCCAACGCTGGGTGACTGCCCACTCTTTCTCCACCGGCAATATACCCGCGATGAAATTCTCGTTGGATTGGGTCTTGCGAAGCTTGTCGGAGCATTCAATACGCAAACCGGCCGATTTTGGATCGAAGCATTGAATACCGAAGTTTTCTTTGTGACTCTGGACAAATCAGAGAAAACTTTTTCACCATCGACTCGATACGAGGACTTCGCGCTGAGTCCGACCCGATTCCATTGGCAATCCCAGAGCACTACGAGCGAGAATTCTCCGACTGGCCAGCGGTATGTTCACCAACAGGAAAATGGTGCCAGGTTTCTGCTGTTCGTTCGACCGAAGAGGGAAGACGCATTCTTATTCCTCGGACCTTTGCACTACGTATCTCATTCGGGGAGCCGCCCGATGAGCATTTACTGGGACCTGGACTATCCGATGCCTGCCTGGTTCTTCGAGATTTGCGCTTCACTACGGGCAGCTTGAGAATCCGACCACGTCACGCAATTTCGCTGGAAACGTCGATCTCGACAACCTGCGGCTCATGGACGAGCCGGTAGGCTTCGTCAACCACGGACGCGTTCACGAATTGGGTACCGTTGGCAGTCATTTGCCCGTGGCCGCCATGAATATGCCCAAAGATATTAAGTCTAGGCCTGATCTGTTCAATCGCTTTTGCCAGTTCCTCGCACCCAAGATGAGGGGTAGAAGAAAGCGATTTGTCCAGCACTCCGAACGGCGGTCCATGTGTGACCAGAACGTCTATGCCTTCGGGAATCATCTGCCAATAGCGCCGGATTGCAGCGCCGCGGGCGACATTGAATGCCCAATTATTGAATTCGGGCTGAACAGGGGATCCCCAGAACTTCAAACCCAGAAGTTCCGTACCGGAGTTTTCAAGATAGATTGCGTTGGAGAGCAGCTCTTTTGCGGCTCCGGGGTGGCGCTCGAACATCAGATCATGGTTTCCGGCAATAACGACCTTGAACCGGTGTGGCTGCTTGCCTAGCCAATGATTGAAATCGACAATCTCCTTCGGCGTGTCGCCGAATGCCATGAAATCCCCTGCATGAATGAGCACATCCCCAGCCGGCACGCTCAATTTGGCGTGCTGGCCGTGGGTGTCGCTAATGCACACAATGCGGACAGGCGGCATGGATCAACTTTGCTTTGAATCGTCTTTGAGAAGTTCGGGATGGGTTGCCTTCAACCAGTCATTCACCTGCTCTCGCAAAAGGCCCAAGTCCCTTATGACCTGCGCGAGATCGGTGGGCGAGACGCCGCCGGCCAAGTCGTAGCTCGTGGTGTTTCTCTTCTGCGAATGAGATTTGATCTTGCGCACCCATCTCTCGCGCGCTGCGGCATCCTGAGTCGTCAGGGTATGTTCGAGGCTTTCGATCACGCGTTGGTGATGCCCCTGGCCCAGAGAGACGCGAAAGCCGCTGGCCCGCAGAGCAATGTTGGCGAGCGTGAGAACGCCGTTGTAGGCCGCCTGAAAGCGAAGGTCGTCGGAGATGCCCTCCACTTTGAGGTCCGCCTGCGAACGGTCCACGATGCTGAAGAGGTCGGCAATCTCCTTCGGACTGCTGGGCTCAGCCTTGTACCAACCGAGTTGTACTAACTTTTCTAAACTCATCCTCGTCGCCGATCAGGAAGACTTTCTTGCTCTTCTTCAATGATTGCAGAAAGTGGTTGCCTTCGTGAAGCCGTGCCCTCACGTCTTCAAGTGAGTAGATGGTTGGGTTCACGGGACGCCGCAACTGCTTCTCGACGGGACCCACAGCGTCCAATACTTCGTCGAGCGTAATCGCACCGATCACCATCAGGTCAATGTCGCTCGCGGCTTTCTCCTCGCCGCGGGCAACCGAACCATAGACAAAGGCAAGATTGATACGGGACGAGAGCGGGGCAAGAGCAGTCTTGAGCATCTGAAATACGCCCGTGGTTTTTGCGAGCAGCGCCCGAAGTTCCGGAAATTCCGGGTGCTCCTGGTTGGCCTGGTAGAACACCTGACTGCCGACCGCTGAGCGCTTGATTAGTCCTGCGTCGGCGAGTAAGGCAAGTTCGCGCTGCACAGTCCCCACGCTCGTCTCGACCTGGCGGGCAATTTGGCGAACGAAGAAAGTTTCGTCGGGCGCACCATACAGAAGCGCCAGAACTCTCCCTCTGGTCTGGCCAAAGAGCAGATCCCCGACGGACGTGAGAGATGTTCTCATTCCGAGAACAATTGTACTCAAAATGAGTACAGATTGGCTAGCGGAGGCATTTACCCCGACATCATCGCTTAGGCTGGGTCGCGAGGCGGACATACATCGTGTCAGAAAAATGTGGCAATAATCTGACTCAAAGAGGGGGACTCAAAGTTCGAGAGCCGAACTGAAGGCGGCGGGCCGCGAGCGGGCCTCCGCAGATTCTCGGCGCAGCGCGATCAGCGGTGGAGTATGCTGATCGGTAAGCTAGGCGCGGTGGCTCCTCTGACCGCAGTCCGCAAAATCTGTACGGATCGTACGTACAAACTCGAATCCAGAATTCGGGGGCATTTTTGTACAAATCGCGGTTTTTTGTACGAAACTTGTAATTCCACCCGGCATTGTGGACTTTCTGGCATTTTGTAAGTTTCAGAAACTATTGATACTTAATGACTTACCCTGTGGAAAAAGCGTTCGACTCCCGCCGCCTCCACCAATATTCTCCGTTTCCATATTTCGCACGAATTGCGCGGCGAACCGCAACTTCGAGAGCCTTACGCGCCCTGGAGCACGTGAAGGCTTGTTGCGGTCTTGGTTTGAAGCGCAGGTTGGACGTATCCGCGGGGAATATACGAACAGCAAGGCTCTTCGCCATAAGGGTTGCCGGTGAGAGAGTAAGCTCTGGCGCGCGATCCGCCGCAGATTTCCTTGAACTCACAGGCGCCGCATTTTCCTTCGAGATTCGACGTGTTTCTCAATCCTTGAAAGAGCGGAGATTCGCGATAGATCGTGCTCAGCTCTTCCTGCCGGATGTTGCCGGCGGACACCGGTAAGAATCCGCTGGGAAACACCTCGCCAACGTGCGAGATGAACACAAACCCCTTCCCGTCATTCAGCCCGCGCGGGGCTCGGCCGATAGCATCCTCGGCCTTCTCGGGAGCGACAATTACGTCGCCTGCCTTACGTTCAGCTACTCTCTGTTGCAGCACAAACCGTCGATAATGCTGTGCTTCAGTCGTTTTGATATCGAAGCTCGCCGCTTTTGAGAGGCGGTAGACTTTCTCGAATACCTGTTCGAACTCATCGGCGCTCAGAAGGTCGTTCAATTTGCCGCGCCCAGTCGGCACTAGAAAGAAGACGCTCCATAGTGTGATTTGGAGATTCTTCATGAGAGCAACGATAGCGTCGATTTCGCCAATGTTCTTGCGGCTGAATGTCGTGTTGATCTGCACCGGAAGACCGATCTCATTCGCCCAGCGAACCGCATCCAACGTTCGTGCAAATGATCCGCTCATTCCCCGAAACGCATCGTGAGTTTCTGAGCTTGCTCCATCCATACTCACCGCTAGCCGAGCCAGCCCAGCTTTCTTGAGGCGCACGACAGTTTCTCTTGTGAGCAAGGGCGTGGCGCTTGGCGTCAACGACACCCGTACTCCGCGCAAACGGGCATGGGCGATCAACTCAAACAAATCGGGTCGCTTGATTGGGTCTCCGCCCGTTAAAACGAAGACAGGCACGTCCATGGCTGCAATCTGATCGATCAGGGCCTTGCCTTCATCTGTACTTAGTTCCATGGGATGACGGTCCGGCTGTGCCGATGCGCGGCAATGCACGCAGGCCAGATCGCAGGCCTGGGTTACTTCCCAGATGGCGATGAATGGCCGCTCGCTGAAGTCAATCGAATTGATTTGCGGATTCATAACTTCATAAGACTGTGTGGCCATTGTGTCGCGCAGTGACTAAAGTCCCAACTGCTAGAATTCCGAGATGAACGCCCCACGCACAAATCTCGCCTCCGTTCTTGAAAAGGCGGCGCTGCTCTCTGGTCTTTCGCAGCCGGAGTTGCAGATGCTCTCCTCCCGCACGGTGCGCAAACTATTCAGTGTGGGCGAGTTGCTCTTCTCCGAAGGCGAGCCCTGCAGTGGCCTCCATATCATCGCAAAAGGCAAAATCCGAATCTTCAAAACCTCAGTAAATGGCCGCGAACAAGTTCTGGCGGTGAACGTTCCGGGCGAATCCGTTGCTGAGCTGCCCGTTTTTGATGGAGGCCCTTATCCAGCCTCGGCGGTGGCGATTGAAGACACCGAGGTCGCATTCATTTCGCGGCGGGACTTTCATGCATTTTGCGTTGAGCATCCGGAGGTTGCACTTAAGGTTCTAGCAGTAGTTGGAGCCCGACTGCGCCGGCTGGTGGGAATCATCGAAGAGCTTTCGTTCACCACCATTCGGCAGCGCCTCATCTCGGTGCTGGTCAAACTGGCACAGACCGAGGGCGCGAAGACAGAACGCGGTATTGAGTTTCACTTGCCCGCGACCCATCAGGAGTTGGCTAATCAGCTTGGGACGGTGCGCGAACTGATTTCGCGCAACCTCATGCGACTGCAGGCCGAGGGGTTGTTGGAAGTGGACGCTCGGCAGATTGTTGTCAAAGACATGAAGGGCCTAAGCGCGCTCATCGAGTCGGCTTCTTAGCACTTTAGAGCTTTTTCGAGCTGAATGCTTACAGTCTAGATGGACATCTGTGGTCTCCCATCCATTGTGCAAAGAACGCACAATGGATGGGGCACCCAAGGTTTTGTTAACACTTGAATCGAAAATGCTTTAGTCGCCGAGTGACATAAGTTACTGTGCCGATCCGCGAAGTTCTCTACCTTTGAGGTGGAGAAACATTATGCCAACCTCGACACAGTCCATCCGTGATATTGTTTCGAACCAGCCATCCTCAGCGGCCGTATTGCAGCGTTTTGAGATTGACCTCTGCTTGCACGCCAACGAATCGCTCAAACAGGCTTGCGCGGAGCTGCAGCTCTCTGTGGATCAGGTACTCGAAAGACTTTCTGACGCAGCGGATAAGGAGAATGGCGATGTCCCAGCCGATCTCGCCAGATATTCGCTCAATCGGCTCGTGCAGCACATCGTTCGCACACATCATCAGAACATCCGTTCCGAATTGCCGCGGCTGGCGGAGATGGCGCACAAACTCGCCAGTAAACACGGCGACCGCGCTCCGGAATTGAAGAAGGTCGAGAACCTGCTGGACGCGTTGCACACCGAAATGTTGGTTCACATTCAGAAAGAAGAACAGGTCCTGTTCCCATTCATCGCACAACTGGATGAAAAGCCCGCAGGTCTTGCGTCGCCGGCGCGCGCCTGCTTTCAGACAGTGGCGCAACCGGTGTCCATGATGATCCGGGAACACGAATCGGCTGAAGGACTCGTGGCGAAAATGCGCGGGCTTACCAACGAGTTCAAAGTACCTGCATGGGGATGCCCTACGTACACTGCGCTCTACACCGGGCTCAATCAGTTCGAGCTCGATCTCCGGCAGCATGTGCATATCGAGAATGACATCCTTTTCCCACGCACAATCGAGATGGAAGCCGCAAGGAATGAACGGAGATAAATATGGCCGCCATGACACAGATCAATCAGAATCGTCCGGCGCTTCAACAAGAGGCAGCCGATCCCATTCAAGCAATTGTTGCTCGCGAGCGGCTGAAGAGCATGATGCTGCGAGCTTGGATTCTCGCGGGCATCTTCTTCATGGCACTGCCAGGCACATTACTCGGCTTCTCAAACCTGATGGCCATCAGTACGCATCATGGAGTCGGCAGTCTCCCGGCGGCTTGGATGGAGGGGCATGGCCACGCGCAAGTGTTCGGATGGATCGGGAGTTTCATTCTTGGAATCGGATTCTATTCGCAGCCTGCGCGCGGGCGTTCAGTTCTTCGAGTTCCAATGACTTGCTTTGTGCTGTGGGTATCGGGTGTCGCGATGCGCTGGTTTGCCAACATCTATGGATGGCAATGGCGTCTTTTAGTCCCAATATCGGCAGGGCTTGAACTGATAACCGTTTTGCTGTTTCTATCGGCCGCATCTCACCACAAACTTCCTGAATCGGAAAGCGGCAAGCGCGCCAAATCGCCTATGGAGCTGTGGATGGTTTCGGTTTTGCTCGGGACTGTCGGACTCGTTCGCTGGCCGTGATCTTCAACTTTGTGGAATGTCTGCGGCTCGCACTTACCGGCTCGACTCCAGCGTTTCCGCATGCGCTCGATCAGAAATATCTCGTGCTCCTCGGATGGGGATTCATGGTACCCGTGGTTTGGGGCTTTTCGGCACGGTGGCTGCCGGCTTTTCTCGGAATCTCCAAGCCGCACGGCCGACTGTTCCGCGCGGCTTTGGTTTCGGATTTGTCGGGAGTTGTGATGGGCATTTTCGGGCAGGTGAAGAATGGAATGCTGCTACTCGCAGTTGGAGCTGGCATCATCGGAATTGCATTGCGCCTGATGGAACGCCCTCACGCAAAAACGAAAACCCAAGGTATTCACCCAAGCTTCCCCGTGTTCGCGCGAATTCCGTACCTATGGCTTACGATTGCCGGAGCAATGAGCATCTGGGCCGCGTTTTGCGATTTGCATGGCGGCATCTGGGGCGCTTCCCGCCACGCGCTTACGGTTGGCTTTGCGGCAACCATGGTGTTTTCAATTGGCCCACGCATTCTTCCACACTTTGGCGGGATCTATCGCATCTTCAGCACGCGCCTGATGCTTTTGAGTTTGCTGCTCCTGCAGATAGGCTGTACGCTCCGAGTTTCGTCGGAACCGCTGGCCTACGAAGGCATGCTTTCTTTTGCATGGAAGGTGCTGCCAATCTCCGGAATGCTCGAGCTTGCGGGCGTGCTCTTGTTTGCGGCAAACATCATACTCACGTTTGCATTCGGGCGCTCAGCCTTCGCTCAGAATCAGGTGCTGAAGCACGCCGCGGACTAGGTACTTCCGTTCACAGTCCCGCGGAATCTTCGGTCGCGACCATGCGGTTCACCAATAGCAAAAAGCCCAGGCCCGTGTAAGCCAGCGGTGCAGGGAGCCGCATAGGCGAGGCCCTTTAGAGTTGCGTCTGAGGGCCGTCCGACGAGCATCGACGTACGCACTCAAAGACGGAACAATGAAAGCTACAGCAGGCCGACCGGCGGGCATGCACGGACCCCGATTGCGCATTCTGCTCCGACGGTGGCCATTCTCCACTTCCTAGAAGGAGAGGTCGATCTCCAAATTCTGGCCTTAGTACACATCCCGGTGATAGCGATGCTCATCTTTCATCGTCTGGACGTACTCTTCGGCTGCATCAGACGACATGGCGCCCTGCTTTGCCACGATTGAATGCAACGCCGTGTGCACGTCCTTCGCCATACGTGATGCGTTGCCACAAACATAAACACTCGCTCCGTCCTGCAGCCAAGTCCAGAACATCGCTCCTTGCTCGATCATCTTGTCCTGCACATAGACCTTATCTGCCTGGTCGCGTGAGAAGGCAGTGTCGAGCCGCGTGAGGTGGCCATCCGCGCGCATCGCTTCAAGCTCTTCGCGATAGAGGTAGTCAGTCTTTGCGCTGCGCTCGCCGAAGAATAGCCAATTGCGGCCCTTTGCGCCAAGCGCACGACGCTCATGCAAGAATCCGCGAAATGGAGCTATGCCTGTGCCAGGGCCGATCATGATGATGGGCGTGTCGGATTGCGGAAGACGGAATTTCTTGTTCGGCTGAATGTAGATCGGTAAACGATCGGCAATTGCCGCACGATCCGCGAAAAGCGTAGAACAAACACCGCCTCGATCGCGATTGTGCGAGGAGTATCTGACGACGGCGACCGTCGTATGGATTTGGCCAGTGTGCGCCAATGGGCTTGAGGAGATGGAATAGAGGCGCGGTGTCAGCTTCGGTAACATGGCCACCAGTTCCGAAGGATCTCCTACAACACCAGGAAATTCAATCAACAAATCGATCAGGCCCCGATCAAATATGTACGCATCAAGCTGCGCGCGATGATCGGCGGAGAGCAAATCCATGAGCTTCGAACACCTGCCCAGGGCTGCATACTCACTCACTGTTTTGCGAGTCAATCGAGTGATTTGCAGATGATGGGCCAACGAGTCATGGAGAGTTGTTGAGATATTCTTACCGCATTCAACTCTTTCGTTCCCATTGAAGCGCAGCAACTGCAGAATCTCAGCAACGAGGTTGAGATCGTTGTTAGGTATAACGCCACAAGCATCCCCAGCCTCATAGGAAATGCCGGTTCCTTCAATCGAGAAAGCCAGATGAAGCGTCTCTTTGCTGGAATCGATCTTTGCGAGATTTCTCTTGTCCACAATCGGCGCAAGAGCCGGATTGTCGCGCGAGGGAATTGGTGCGGATGACGGTTTTCCCGATAAGTCGGTTTTTACGACCGGCCCCGAGGCTTCACGACCCTGTTTCGATTCAGCGATTTTCGTTCCCGAATCGCGAACCGTCGTCGCTCTCGCCGCTGCTATCTCATTGAGCCGGGGAAACAGAACTGATTTCCACTGTTCAAATGGTTCGGCTGCTTCCACGTCGCATTCAACCCGGCTGAGGAGCGGATTTGCTCCAAGCGAAGCGAGCTTGTTATCCAGGTCGCATCCGAATTTGCAGAAATGCTCATAGTGATTATCGCCAAGGGCGAAGACAGCATAGGAGAGGCCTTCGAAACGAGGAAAGTGTTCCAGGCAAAGCTGCTCATAGAAAGGCTGCACGCCGTCCGGCGCTTCTCCATCTCCATAAGTACTGGCAAGAATAAGTGCGTATTTCTCCGCTGCGAGTGCGGCCGGAGTGTAGCCCACCAATGTGGAGACGGCAGGCACATGACCCTGGGCTTTTAACTCTTTGGCAAGCTTGCGCGCAAGGCCTTCGGCTGTTCCGGATTGCGAAGCATACAGTACGGCAATGCGATGCGAGGGTTTGGGCACGGCCGTTGCATGTTGAGGCGAACTCGAGAACATTCCCGCGAACAAGCCATTGAGCCACGCTCGCTGTTCGGGCGTGAACGGAGCATTGTCTGGGATATAAGGTACGTTTGCAACCATGGCTATACTTGCTCCTTCACTTCGCAGAATGATTTCAACTCTTGAATGCTGTGCCTGCGGCTGAATTCGAGGAAAGATTCGTTTGGTGCGCGTTGCTCGGCGTACGTCTCGAAGAGCCGTTCCATAACTGGGGGTAGTTCGCTAAACGGAATCGACGGGATCAGCTCACGCGCCAGACCCTGGTCCTGATCGGAGCCGCCGCCTATGACAACCTGGTAGCCTTCAGCTCCGCCAACTTTCGTACCTAGAAGCCCGATGTCGCCGATGTAATGCTGTGCGCAGGAGTGCGGGCAGCCGGTGACGTGTAGATTGACTGGCTGCTCGATCTTGAACCGCGAATCCATCAGATTGGCGAGCGCGACTGCGTGGGATTTCGTATCGGTGGCGGAATACCGGCAACCACGATTGCCTGTGCAGGCCACTGTTCCGCGCATCACCGTGCCGGCCGTGCAATCGACTCCCGCAGCACGTGTCGCCGCGAGCGCGTCATTGACTCTCTCGCTGGAAATATTTGGAATGAGGAGATTCTGCCAGACAGTGAGCCGCAATTCGCCGCTTCCGAAACGATCAGCGGTCTCGGCAAGAGCGAGCATTTGTTGAACCGGTAAACGACCTACCGGTACAGAGACACCAATGTAGTTGAGACCGGGCTGGCGCTGCGGATGGACACCGATATGTCCTGCGCGGTTGATCGGATTGCGTGGTTCGCATTCTTCGGCAGGAAATCGAATCAACGGAAAGGCCAGCCGCTTTTCCGTCTCAGCAATGAACTTCTTCACTCCCCATTTATCCACGAGATATTTGAGCCGTGCCTTCTTACGATCTGTGCGGTCGCCATGGTCGACGAAGACACGAATCATGGCGGCTGCAATAGCTACAGCCTGTTCCGGACGAACAAGTAAGCCGCAATCGGAGGCAAATTGTTTGTGTCCGGTGATTCCGCAGAGCAGCACACGGAAATAGATGCCCGCCGGTACATCCCGGCCGTCACTTACTCGTGTAGCGACAAATCCGATGTCGTTGGTATCGGCAACCACGCTGATGGCTCCGCCACCGTCGAAAGCCACATTGAATTTGCGCGGCAGCCCATACATGTCCCGCGAATTCAGAATGTAGTTATGGAGCGCATCGGCCAGAGGAGTTACATCGCAGAGCTCGGTCGAATCAAAGCCGGCGATGGGAGAAGCTGTAATGTTGCGGATGTTATCCGCGCCCGAACCGCGTGACGTAAGGCCAAGAGCCCGCACCTTGTTAAGGACGCGAACGATATCTTTGGGCTGAAATTCACGAATCTGCAAGTTGGCGCGCGTCGTGATGTCCGCACGGCCTGAACCCCATTCCTCCGCCATGGCGGCAAGGCCGCGCATCTGATGCGAAGTGACGACCCCTCCGGGAACGCGGAGTCGCAACATGAAGGAATCTTGTGCCGGCGCCACATAGAACAGGCCGTGGAACTTGAATCGGAAGAGGTCATCCGGCGCCGGCGCGCGATTCTCATTGGCATGCGCGACTAGTTTGTCCCAGATGTCGAGAGGGTTTTGCTCATACTTCCACGTCTCTTCTTTGCAGAGATCCGAGACCGGCGTCCCGAAGTACGTTTCTTCGGCGGGCTCTGCTTGGTTTACTGCGCCCAAAGCTGGATCGTGGGTGAGCAGGCCATTTGCGGTTAGTCCAACAAACGGCTTTGCGCTCTGTTGCATCGCGCCCGCGAAAAATCCAAGAAGATACTCTTTCTGCTCCAGTGTGAAAGCCGTCGAATTGAGAGACGTTAATGTATCCATGCCGAAATGTCCTCGAATGAGAATCACAACCAAATCGAATTGACTGGGCTAGTTTTCCGGACGCTCAATCGCGCATAGGGCGCGGAAAGGCGTCGAGACTCAATCAAACACCGCAATCAATGCGGAGGATTCAAGGCTCATCGCGGAGCATGGACGGACTAAACTGTCGGAGTGAAGGGCCGCCGCACGGCATGGTGCAGGGCGAGGATGACAGGAGCGGACAACAAAGTCTCTCCTGTATGCGGATCATAGCGCGTTTGCTGGATGACTGCAATAAGGACTTAAGGAGTTTCAATCAAGCATCCCTTGGAAACGAACTCATACAGCCGCCCAGTCGTCCCGTAATTTGGAATTCATCTTGAAATGAAATCTGGTCTGTGATAGTCATTTGATCAAGTGGGTCCGGTGGGCACCGCGCTGTGTTCACCGTTCGATCTATCGATTTCTTCCCCGCTCTCCGCTGAGCAATCCAAACATTGCACTTCTAATTCTTGTGCTACGCGCATTGCGTGCACGCGAATTCGATCACTCCCTTGGGAATGAGAGGAAACTGTTATGGACTACATCAGCCCTTCAGAGGTTGCCGGGACTTTTGTCTCTAACGGAGCCGCGAAGTCGCGACTGCCGATAAGCCAAATGTTGCTGCGCGGAGTTCTCTCCGGCGCACTTCTCGGATTCGCGACAACCGTTGCATTTACCGCAACAGCCCAGGGTTTGCCACCCATCGTTGGCGCAGTGCTTTTTCCAGTTGGCTTCGCCATGATCGTGGTTCTCGGACTGGAACTCGTTACCGGAAGCTTTGCTATGTTGCCCGCGGCATGGTTGGCCGGGGAGACCGGCCCGATTCGCGCCCTGGGGAATCTGGTGTGGGTATTCGTGGGGAATCTGGCCGGAGGATGCCTCTATGCATGGATGTACGCCGCCGTGCAAACTCAATTCCACCATGGCCCGGTAAGTGGTGCTGGGGCACTGATTGTTGCTGCCTCTCAGGCAAAGACGCTGGGCTACCAGAAGCTCGGCATCGATGGCATCTGGCTCATGATGCTGAAAGCGGCTCTTTGTAATTGGATGGTCTGCATGGGCGTGGTTATGGGACTTACCTCGCGCTCGACCGTCGGCAAGATTGTGGGATGCTGGCTGCCGATCTTCACCTTCTTCGCGCTTGGGTATGAGCACTCAGTCGTCAACATGTTCATTATCCCGGCAGGCATCTGGATGGGAGCCCCGGTATCGTTGCGCGACTGGTGGATCTGGAACCAGCTTCCTGTCACTCTCGGAAACTTCCTCGGAGGATTTCTGTTTGTAGGTTTACCCATGATCTGGTTTCGCAGTAAAGAACGAACTGAGAGCACAGCAATATCCTCTACCGCCACCGTTGAGCAGGTTACGGCCGCTTAACCGGAAGCGATTGAAGCCTGATGCGATGCTCAAAAACTTTTGAGGCCGCAACAAATTTGCGTGAGCTTTGAACAATAGCAACCGAAAACCACGGTCATAAAACGACCTAAATAATAAGGAGATTCGATGCGCAAAATCATTCTCATAAGGGCATTCACCTTCGTCTTTTTCATCTCGATCAGTGGCGCGCTGAGCTTCGCACAATCAGCGTCGTCCGGCGGTTCCCCCATCAGTGTCTTTGTGAACGATCGTACGCGCGTGGACTCCTGGCAATGGTTCGCAGCCCCTCCAAAGAGCAACAGCTATGGCTATGTTGAATCGTTGTTGCGGCTGGGCCTCGCTCAGCGCATCCGCCGCTGGGACTGGCAACTGGAAGTCTCGCAGCCCGCGGTGCTCGACGCGCCTGACAACTCGATCTCAACGGCCGCCGCCCAGGGCCAGTTGGGGTTGGGTGCATCCTACTACGCCTCTAACAGCAACAATTCGTATCCCGCGGCGGCGTTTCTCAAGCAGGCGTTTCTCCGCCGGCAATTTGGAGAAGGTGGTAAGGACCTGCGCCTGGGACGCTTCGAATTCATCGAAGGGCAGGAGATGAAACCGAAGAATCCGGCCCTTGGCTGGTTACAAACAAACCGGATCGCACATCGGTTGATCGGAAACTTCGGATTCTCCAACGCTCAGCGCAGTTTCGATGCGCTTGACGCTCATTTCGGCGCCGGTAAGTGGAACATCACAGCAATGGCGGGACGAGCCGATCAGGGCGTCTTCAACATGAACGGCAACCCGCAGTTGAACGTCGATGTTCAGTATCTCGCTCTCACACGCTCGGAGTTGAAACAGCACGTGCTCTGGCGTGCATTTGCTGTCGGCTATCACGACGGGCGAACCGGACTGACAAAGACAGACAACCGCGCATTGGCAGTGCGTTCGATCGACCACCAGAATATTCGCATCGGAACTTATGGCGGCGATCTGCTTGCGGCTATTCCCGCAGGACCAGGGCAATTCGATTTTCTGTTCTGGGGAGCGTTGCAGAACGGACGCTGGGGGCCACAAAGCCACAGTGGCAATGCGGTCGCATTGGAAGGCGGGTATCAATTAGCCAAAGTAGCCACCACTCCTTGGCTGCGCGGAGGCTGGTTCCGAAGCAGCGGCGACAATGATTCCACTGATAACAGCCACGACACCTTCTTTCAGGTGCTGCCCACACCGCGCGTTTATGCCCGCCTGCCCTTCTATAACCTGATGAACAGTACTGACAGCTTTGTGCAACTGATGGACAAACCTATCAAGGCTCTCGCTCTCCGCTCCGACCTCCATTGGCTGCAGCTCACATCAAGCCGCGACCTGTGGTATCTAGGCGGGGGTGCGTACGATAACAAGGTTTTTGGCTACATCGGTCGCCCGGCAAACGGTTCTTCGTCCTTGGCGTCGGTCGCGGACATCAGTGCTGACTGGCAGGCAACTAAGAACGTTGGGCTGAACTTCTACTATGCCTATGCGCAGGGCAAGACCGCAGTGGCAGCGATCTATCCCGCCAACCGAAACATGCAGTATGGCTACGTCGAATTCGTCTATCACTGGGGAGTCGACCAGCGAGGTGGGACGAAATAGAGCACGGTAGCCCAATGATTGTATCGGGATGCGTTCAAGATCCACGGTGATTTTCCGGATCGATATCTGCTTGAGATGAATTCTCACCAACTACCGTCTTCCCGATTTCACCAAGGCGGCTCTTGCGCAGATCGTCGTTGAGTACGATGGCCTCGGCGATCTCGCGCATTGATTTGCGGCGCTGCCGGCTCTCGCGCTGCATGGCCCTGTAGGCCGAGTCTTCATCGAGACCGAAATCGCGCTGTAGCACGCCCTTGGCTTTTTCGATATGCTTGCGCGATTCGAGCCGGTCTGAGAGTTGCAAGTTCTCGGTCTCTAGCCGAGCCCTCTCCAATTCCGCACCGACCAGATGGCCAATAGCGGTGAGCAAACGAACTTCGTTCTCGGTGTGGTGATATGGCTTTCGATGCTGGAGGTTGATGACCCCCACCAGTTTGCTGCGACAAAGAATAGGTACAGACAGAAACGCTTCGAAGGTATCTTCAGGCAAATCCTTGAAGCGCTTGAAACGTGGGTCCTTCAATGCCTTGGCGGGAATTGCGACGGGCTCACGATGCCAGCCTACCCACCCTGTAATTCCTTGACCAAGCCAGATTCCGAGATGGTCGACAAGGTCTGAATGCGGATTTTTCGACGCGCGAAGCACTAATTGATTGTCTTCGAGGACATAGACAAAGCAGGAGTCGCATTTGATTAGAGAACAGGCAAAATCCACAATTCGGTCAAGCACTGTATGAAGCGGATCCGACGCAGCCATGCGGCTTCCGATTTCATGAAGAAAATCGACGGGGGAGGGGGTGGGCTTTCCAGCAGGTTGCAAGGTCGGTTCGCCGCGCAGGATTGGATTGATGGGCGGAGGAGGGACGCTGGACGCATGAAGTGCGGCGGCGGACCGCTTTTTCTGTAGAAGAGCACTCGCATTCTGGGCAAGCTCATTGATAAGGAAGCCCATCTTTGACTGGGTAGGCTCGTAGTCCGGCTGCAGTCCGTAAAGCGAAAGTCCTTCTGTTGTGCTGGGACCAATGGAACCAACGACCGTGGAGCGGAAGCCCTCGTAGAGCGACTCAGTGTAACCCATGCGTTCGGCCATAAGAAACAAGTGCGCGACTTGCCCTGCATTCATAAAAAGGACGACATCAACATGACCGTGTGCGAGAGCCAGGACCGCTTCGCGCAGAGGCTGTATGTCCTCTGGCAATGCCCACTGATAAACCAGAAGGCGAGTGATGGCGACGCTTCTTTCCGCGAGGGCGGTTAGCAGCTCTGGATTGGAGGTGCCATACTCCTGCACAGCGATGTTCATTCCTTGGAGCGAGGAGCCGAGCTTTGCCTCGATGGCCGACATGAGTGAGCGCCACGTGAACGGCTCGGGCGCGACGACGGTTATGGGGATCTCCAGTTCGCGAAGTGCGCTTGAGGATTTCGGCCCACGCGCCGCAATCTTGATTGAACGAAGAGCCGCAAGAAATTTTTCGCGATCGTAGTGCTCCGAGACAGTTTTGACGAGAGTGCGGACGCCAACTCCAGTGGTGAAAATGACGAGGTCAAAAGCACCGCGCATCAGGGCTTCAACGAATTCAAGAACCGGCTGATTCGAGTCGAGGGGAACCTCACGCATGGCAGGAGCACTGAGAGGCTCTCCGCCATAAGTGCGGATGAGTTTCGCAGTTTCAACTGAGCGGCGCGATTCGAGTGAAAGAACTCGCAGACCGCCAAAATTTGCCCCTGGCATTTTGTCACTCCGTATTCTTAAATGGCAAAACAATCGATCTAAGTTAGTTGCGCCGAATGAGATCGGCAAAACGTGGCGGTAATCGGTTCAGATGCGCGACATAGTTATCGCGCGTGGCACATGCCGGCAATCGGTGCAACAGCTCTTAAATCATGCTCATAAGCTCACGCTCTTACGCGGCTCTCGTTACCGGCATTATGAGGAACTGGAGAAAGTTGCTACCGCACGACTTTGGTGCGCTCGAAGCAGGAACAGCGTGCGCCCGACTTTCGCTACGAACCGTTCCGCGCCTCTCGATGCTTCGGCACATTCTGGTACCGAAGACAACGGAGAGATGCCCGAATTCTTGACTAACACGCAGGACACGGAGAATGCAATAGAGAGACCGCGCTGCGAACGGTTTAAGCAACTGAACAGCTTACCGCGAGTCGTAGAATTCCACTTGCACTTCATTCGATTTACCGTTATGCTCAAACGCAATCACTCCCTGCGGAGTGGCGGTTTTTTGGCCACTTCGTTCGCTAGTCACCGGCTTTGCACGCCGGTATCTTTCCCATCCTGGAGTGATTTCCAGTAGGCTCCGCGAAGAGCCTGGCCTTGCCGCCAAAGAACACCTTGAAAAACCAGCAGGACTTTCAGCGCCTGGATCCGGTCGCAACAAACCTGATTCTGACGTGTGCCCTGACAACCGAACTCTTCGCATGTTGCGCCGAAATTGCGCATCGATGGAGCTATCAGTGGAACTGCCTCTACTTGAGAGAGCCCAGGCGGGCGACGACGCTTTCTACTTGACTACCGCGGCAAAGCCAGCCGACGGGGTGGAGGCTTCGTTTTGTGGGATCGGTTCCAACATCGCATTACCTCCTCCGCCCGGACCCGGAGAACAGTATCGATTTCACTTCGATATGACCAAGTGCATCGGGTGCAAGTGTTGTGTTGTCGCCTGCAATGAGCAAAACGGCAATCCCGCGGACATTCTCTGGCGCCGCGTGGGTGAGATTGAAGGCGGCACCTACCCGGATACGCTTCGTCATTATCTCTCCATGGGTTGTAACCACTGCGTTGAACCTACCTGCATGACCGGGTGCCCGGTTGATGCCTACTCAAAAGATGGCGCTACGGGAATCGTGCGTCACAGCGCCGATATCTGCATTGGCTGCCAGTACTGCACCTGGAACTGTTCCTATGGCGTACCGCAATACAACCCTGAGCGCGGGGTCGTAGGCAAATGCGATATGTGCTACGGGAGGCTGACACAGGGGCAGCATCCTGCGTGTGTGTCCGCATGTCCCGAGGGGGCCATTCGCATTGAGACTGTCCGCACATCGGAGTGGCGCGAGGCATATCGCATCGATGCCAATTCGCCAGGCATGCCTTCGGCAGACCACAGCCTCTCAACAACGCGCATAACTTTGCCATCCCGCACACCGCGCGACATACGCAAAGTCGATCTCGACCGCCTCCGCCCCGAGCATCCCCACTGGCCACTAGTTGTGATGACGGTTTTGACTCAGCTCTCGGTAGGCGCATTCACTTCCATCTGGCTGCTGGAGCTTTTCGGCGCTCACGCGCATCGTGGCGCTGCCCTGATCGCATTGCTGACAGCGATGGTGGCGCTCTGCGCCTCGACACTGCATCTTGGCAGGCCCATTCACGCGCTCCGCGCGCTGAAAATGTGGCGTCGTTCCTGGCTTAGCCGTGAAGTGCTGCTATTTACGTTGTTTGCCAACGCAGCTGCGGCCTATTCCGCGGCGCAGTGGATGCACTGGCCCGCATCGCGGCTCCTTGGCGGATTGACTGTCGCGTTTGGCATTTGCGGCGTAGGCGCCAGTGCGCGTCTCTATCTTGTTCCGGGACGCCCCGCGTGGAATTCGCCTTTCACGATCCTGGAGTTCTTTCTAACCGCTGTTTTGCTCGGCTCTGCTTGTGCAAACATCTTGTCCGCCGCATCTCCAATGGCGCGATCGGGAACATTTATTGCGGGCATTACGACTCTGCTTGTAGCCGCGCTCAAGATATTGTCTCTGGCTAGATCCGAAGCCCACGAACGACGGAGTTCCTACGCACTCCTACACACGGTTCTTCTGAATCGGCTTCAGTTGCGTCTTCTCCTGCTGGGCACAGGGCTTCTGATGTCGGCATTTGCGCAAGCCGAATGGGCAATCGTTCTGACGGTTCTTGTCCTTATCTGCGGTGAGTTTTTGGGGCGTTATCTGTTCTTTGTCAGTGTTGTTCCTACCAACATGGCCACCGACTATCTCTCCGTGGAGGCCGCATGACGCTGCTGCAGTGGTTTAAACGCAAGAGCGGATTGGATATTAGCTCAGCGAAATACAGTTACGGGGAAGATCCTGTCCTCGGCTTCACGTCTAGTCGCAAGCATGCCGAGCACTGGGTGAACAGCACATGCGGATACTGCTCTGTTGGCTGCGGAATGCAGTTGGGAGTGCGGGACGGCAAAGTAGTTACCGTACGCGGCGATCCAGATCATCCGGTGAACCTCGGTAAGCTTTGCCCCAAAGGCCTGGCCGAACACTACGCCATTGACGCCGATGGCCGTGCCAAATATCCGCTGCTGCGCAAGAACGGTCAACTCACCCGCATTGACTGGAACGAAGCCATCCATACCCTGGTAGAGCGATTTCGCGAGGTTCAACAAAAGTATGGACCGGAATCGCTCGGCATTATCAGCACCGGTCAATTGGTGACCGAGGAGTTCTACGCGTTGGGGAAACTCGTCCAACTTGGCTTTGGTACGTCGAATTACGACGGAAATACCACACTCTGCATGTCCACGGCAGTCGCAGGTTACAAGCGCTCGTTCGGAAGCGATGGCCCCCCCGGCGCATATGAAGATCTTGAAAAGGCCGATGTCATTCTGCTCATCGGCGCTAATGTCGCGGAAAATCATCCCATCCTTTGTACGAGATTGGAAGCCAACGTAACTAAGACCCTGATCGTTGCTGACCCGCGGGTCACCAAGACCGCCATGATGGCGGACATCTACCTGCCATTGAAGCCGCGATCCGATCTGGCGCTCATCAACGCCATCTTGCGAGTTGTGATCGACGAAGGGCTCTACGACAAGGAATATGTCGAGCGACACACGACCGGCTTCGCGGAACTTCGCGCATCTCTTGAACGCTACACGCTGGAGTACGCGTCGGAAATTACGGGGCTATCTACCGAACTGATTCATAAGACTGCTTTGCTATACGGCAATGCAGAGGCCGCATTTATTGGATGGACGATGGGCGTCAATCACAGTACGAAAGGCACCGAGACGGTCAACGCCATCAACAACCTTGCACTCGTGACGGGCAATATCGGACGATCAGGAGCTTCTCCCTTTTCGATCACCGGACAGTGCAACGCCATGGGCACGCGAGAAGCAGGATTTTCCTCGGGGCTTCCAGGCTATCGCAAGTTTGAATTGGACAGGGATCGCGAAGAACTTGCGGGCCTTTGGAATCTGTCTGTCGATCGGATTCCCACAAAACGCGGCCTTGCTTATCCCGACATTATCGAAGCCGCCGTATCCAAAAAGATCCGGGCGCTCTGGATCATCGGCACCAACCCTTTGGTCTCATTTCCAAACATTGACGTGCTCAAACACGGTCTGGCGAATTTGGATTTTCTCGTAGTACAGGATGGCTTTCATCCGACTCCAACAACGGAGCTTGCCGACATGGTTTTGCCGGCGGCGATCTGGGGAGAGAAAGAAGGAACGTATACAAACTCCGAACGGCGAGTGAGCAAGGTCAATGCCGCAGTGACTCCACCGGGGGAAGCGCGAAGCGATTTCAATATCTTTCTTGCGGTTGCCGAAGAGCTGGGCTGCCGCGAAGAACTCTTTCCCGATTGGACGCGCCCATCCGATGCGTTCGATGAATGGCGTCGCGTCACAGCGGGGCGGCTCTGCGATTACTCCGGTATCACCTATGCCGCACTGGAAGAAAACGGCGGGATCCAGTGGCCATTTCCGGATAGCACCCCCTCGCAGCCAACCGCTGTACGCAGGCTTTATAACGAAGGTCAGTTTCAGACCGATGACGGACGTGCGCGGTTGTTGCCAACGCAATGGGCGCCATTTCCCGAGCAGCCGCACACCGAGTTTCCCCTGATCCTTAACACCGGTCGAACCGTTGAACACTGGCACACGCGTACGAAAACAGGAGCCATTTCTATCCTTCAGCGCATGTCTCCGCGCGCATGGCTGGAAATGAACTCGGTGGACGCTCGAAAACTTGGTCTCAGGCCGCACGATCGCGTCGATGTGATTTCAGCGCGCGGTCGGGTAAGAGAGGTCGAGCTGCGCATTACGGAGATCGTCGCGCCGGGACAGATATTTCTTCCATTTCATTTTGTTGAAAGCAACGCGAATCAGATTACGCAAAGCGCCTTTGATCCGATCTCGCGCGAACCGAACTACAAGCAGTGCGCCGTACGGGTTGAAAAGTCATCGCCTGTGCATGCGTAATTCCGACCGACCCTTTTTCAATTTACTTGAATCCTGAATCCCCGGAGGATCACAGATGGATAAGAAGTCATTTACCGCCAGCGGCCACTTACCAACACTCATATCGGCGTTTCTCTATTTCGACGTCAGCTTCATGGTATGGATACTGTTTGGGCCGATGACACCATTCATCGCCGACCAAATTCACCTGTCGGCAACTGAGAAGGGATTGTTGACGGCGATTCCGCTGCTGGGCGGTTCGATATTCCGGCCCATTATCGCGCTTCTCGCGGACAGAGTCGGCGGCCGTCGGGCAGGTCTTATCGGGCTGAGCCTGACGATTGTACCGCTGGTTCTCGGATGGCATTTCGCTACGAGTCTATGGCAGTTCTACGTCATTGGCTTTCTTTTGGGAATTGCGGGCGCGAGCTTTGCCGTGGCTCTTCCACTGGCGGGCCGGTGGTATCCCGCCGAACATCAGGGCTTGGCCATGGGGATTGCTGGAGCGGGCAACTCTGGGACCCTTATCATCACCTTCTTTGGCCCTCGCCTTGCACAGCATTTCGGCTGGCATGCTGTCTTCGGCCTTGCGGCGCTGCCTGTTTTACTTGTGCTTACAGTCTTCTTCTTCGCAGCCAAAAACAGTCCGACCATGTCTGCACCCAGGCCGTGGAGTAAATACGCAGACCTCCTCGCCCAGGGCGACACTTGGCGGCTCTGCTTTCTCTATAGCCTCACCTTTGGCGGATTTCTCGGCCTGGCCAGTTTTCTCTCGGTGTTTTTCCACGACCAGTACCATCTGACGAAGGTACAGGCCGGCGACTATACAACGCTGGTAGTGCTCTCTGGGAGCTTTCTCCGGCCAGTCGGAGGATGGCTCTCAGATAAAATCGGCGGGTACCGTTTGCTGCTCGGGCTCTTTGCTGGCATCGCCCTAACCCTGGTAGTTCTCAGCGCTCTTCCGCCGCTCGCGGTGGTAGTTCCCATGCTTTTTCTGTCCATGGGGATGCTTGGAATGGGCAATGGCGCCGTTTTCCAAATCGCGCCGCAACGATTCTTCTCAGAGATCGAACTCATCACCGGCATCGTTGGCGCGGCTGGCGGCTTGGGTGGCTTCTTTCTTCCATCGGCATTTGGAGCACTCAAGGACATCTCGGGAAGCTATGGAACAGGCCTGTTGTGCTTCGCTTTGCTGATTGGAGCGGGCGTTCTGCTCATGCTTGAATTCGGAGTGAAGTGGCGGAACACCTGGACCTCAGCGGCTTTGAGCCGCACGCAAGTCTTCAGCTACCGAAGCTCTCGAAAATCAGGCATTCCGGAAACCTCGCTCGCTTGCGAGATGGATGCCGTCGGCGAATAAAACACGCCGTCCAGGCTCATCGCAGCCCCACCAGCTTCTTCTGCGGGTGGGGCTGCAACGTGAGGCATCGTCATGGTGTGCAAGCACCAGCATGCATTTGCGGTCGGCGCTCCACTATGCGCATTCAGGAATGCCCATTTCATCTAAGTTACTGATGGCGCTCCGCGCGATCAGCGGGACATGCCGGAAAGTATGGGCTATCGACGCTTGCTAAGGATATGGGCGACACGTCTCTGGCTGATCGTTTGGTAATGGAAGCGTCTAACTTGCGCATGAAATTCAGCTCAATGTTCTGGTCAGACGATCTTCCACTATTCGTTTTGGCGTGGGGTTATGCTCCACAATCAGGTTGCAGCCACCTTTGCGTGTTCAAAGCTGACAGGTATATATGACGAAGGAATCTGGATTGCTAAAAGGTCACCATGCGACGCTTCGCTGCATAAATCACAAGCGAGGTTCTATCTTCCACTTCCAGCTTACGAAAAATTGATGTGAGGTGGTGAGAAACCGTTGCGCCGCTAATGTGAAGACGGTCCGCAATTTCCTTGTTCCGCAGCCCTTCGCACACACGTTCGACGACTCCGCGCTCGCGGGCCGTGAGTGACGCCACTTTGGCCTCTTCGGGATCAGGAGATTTGCGTTTACTTAAAACCTCCTCCAGAACCCGCTCGGCGACTGCCTGCTCAAGCCAGACGCCTCCATTGGTCACCTTACGGATCGCAATGGGAATCTGGTGAGTGGGCCAATCGCGTTGGAAGACCCCTTTTGCTCCACGACGCAGAGCGCCTTCAAGGAAGTCAACGTCCTTGCGGTTTGTCAACAAAATGACACGCGTGTTTTCGATCTCCGCAATAAGACGTTCAAGCTCATCAAGCTCTTCTTTCAACATATCTGTGCTCACAAGGAGCACATCCGGGGCACAGTTTCTAACTGTATCCATCAGCCGATCGGAGTTCTGGCACTCTGCCAAAACCCGGATATCCTGCTGATCCGCCACGGCGCTACGCAGACCAGATATTGTAAGCGGCTGATTGTCCGCAATCATCACCTCGATGTCGCTCATACTCCTCCCTCGTAGTTCCTCTCAGGACCGGATTCTGTAACCAGAACCGGATTTTGAGTGTATCCAAGGCAATCTAAATTGAGCAGTTAGCCTTCTTTAAAGCCTCACGAGAATATGGCGGGAATGTACTCGCGATTTGCTGTGTGCATCTAAAAGATCTAGAGTTGGGTCCACCGAACCCTGCATCGGTTCGAACACACGACCCTGTTAATCGTTAGACGCCTGCTGCACCGAGTTGGTTGGGTGAATGTGTTCAAAGGAGATTTCCCTATCATCACAAAACTTTTCCGTCCGGCAGTATCTGCCTTGATGGCAGCGCTGAGCGTTGCCGCGTGCCACAAAGAAGCTGCGTCTGCATCCGAGTCGCCTGCGCATAACTTCACTGAGACGGCCCGCAGCGCTTATGGGTTTGTCAACAGCATTGGCATAAATACTCACCTGAATTACTTCGACCGGCTATACGGAAACTTTCCTCTCGTTCAGCGGGAGCTCGCGTCAATCGGAATTCTCCACTTGCGCGACGGGGTGCACCTGCAAAACGCCGACTACAACTCGGCGGTTTACGGACGATGGGCTCAGCTCGGCAAGCTGGGTATCCGATTTGACGCCGTGGTCGACCCGCGGAACAACCTTGGCCCGATAACTCCAGAACTTCTGGAGAAGGTTTTTTTGCTTTCCGATCGCACCATCGAATCCATTGAAGGCCCAAATGAGATGGACATCAGTGGAACGAGTAACTGGTCTACCGTCGATCGCGATTTCAACGACACCTTGTACAGGGCTGTCCGGCAGATGCCGGATAGTCGTCGCGTCAGGCTCATCGGACCTTCGATGGCTTTCGCATCCCACGGGCACGAGGTAGGTGACATTAGCGGCCGTGATGATTTCGGCAACCTTCATTCCTACCCTGCCGGTAAGTTGCCGTCGATCATCTTCCCTGAGCAAACCCAATTGGCGAGGGATCTCTCAGGTTCACATGCCATCATCATGACAGAGAGCGGTTATCATAACGCACTCAATGACCACACCGATCAACCTGCCGTGTCAGAAACTGCTGCAGCGAAATATATCCCGCGCCTGTTTCTTGAAAACTATATCCACGGCATTCCCCGCACCTATCTTTATGAGCTTCTCGACGAAGCGCCGGATCCCGATTTGAAAGATAACCAACTGCATTGGGGTCTCATTCGGGCCAACGGAACAGAGAAGCCCGCATTCAACGCGTTGAAGAACCTACTCTCTGAGTTATACGATCACAGCGAACCGGTGCATCTTGATCCACTAACATGGTCTCTGAGCGGCACTAAGTCGGTGATCGATCACGTCTTGTTGGAGAAGTCGAATGGAGAATTCGACTTGATTCTCTGGCAGGAGGTACCTAGCTTCGACACAAAACGTCAGGTCGATATCAGTAACACGCCCGTGAGCGCAAGGTTGACACTTGCACTTAAAGCGAAGTCAATCAGGGTCTACGAGCCCACTCTTCAATCCGCTCTGGTTCGTTCCTACTCCGACGCTACATCGTTGTCAATTGAGATCCCAGACCATCCGCTCGTAGTTCAAATCTTGATGCCGTAATCGGGATTGTTAATCTCCTGACGTTTGGCCGACTGAGTGGACCATTTCTCTGGAGTTAACTCTTCATAAATATTGCGAATCTCGCGGGCCATCGCTTCCAGTTGGTAGTTGGAGATGCCGATCTTGGCTGATCTTTGCCACTCGCCTCGTGCCTCGTGGTTGCGAAGTAATTCGCGGAGCGCAAGCGTAAGGGCCCGCACGTTCCGGGGCGGAACTAGCATCCCGGCGCGCCCCCAATCGAGCGCTTCGGGAATACCATCGGCATCTGTGGCCACGATTGCGCACCCTGCCTGGCGGGCCTCGATAAGAACCAAGCCGAACGATTCACGCCTTGATGCCAGCACGAAAACGTCGGCGGCCAGCATGTACGCTCTCGGTTCAGATTGGAACCCTTCGAAATGGACCCTGTTACTGACACCTGATTGGCGGGCATATTGCTCAAACTCTTCTCGTTGCGGACCGTTTCCCACCAGGTAAAGATGGACGTCATTAAATTCCTGCCCGATGATCGCAAACGCGGATATCAACTCCTGAATTCCCTTGCGGTAAGACATACCGCACACAGTTACGATGGATGGCCTGGATAACGCCGCGGGGGCGATTTCCTCAAGGGGTGCTTGGCGCAGATTCCCAAGTGTCCGGTTCAAAACCACGCGGACCTTGTCCTTTGAAATTCCATATCTGACCATCGACGCTGATACTGACTGGCTCACTGCGATCACTCGATCTGCCAATCCCATCACTATCGATTCGCGGTCGTGAACGTTGTGAACGTGACCAATCAAGGCAAAGCGGGCGAATCGCTTGCACATCCATGCAAGCAGTAATCCCGTTCGCATGTGCGCATGAACCACGTCAGGGCGAAATTCTCGAACCTGACACGAAAGGTGCCGATATGCGCTAAAGAGACGAACGGGATGTCGAGATTGGTCGAGAGTAAGATGCTGGACTCCGCCGCGTTCCAAAAGCGCCTGGTAGCCGCCACCCGCCGACGCTACGGCAACCACCATCCCTTCACGCGCCTGTTCCAGCGCAAGATCAACGGCAGTGTTCACGATTCCATTACCACGATCGGTCACGTCGTTGAGAATGTGCAGGACTCTCATTCAGACTCCCATGCGGTTACGAACCTGGTTACTTCCTGAGAGTCATAGCCCGACAGTCTTTTTACAGCGTCCGCATGTTCTGCCTGGGCGAGACACATGGAGGCGAAGGTCCATACCATGAAACCAAGAACACCTAACATGATGCTATTTAGTAATGCTTGGACAAATAGTCCAATCAGAATGGCTTTGCCGGCTAGGGCAAAATAGTCTCCGCGACCGGAGCGAAATAGCTGAAGACCAAGTAAAAGTAATCCCGTTCCGTAAATGAGCGTCCCCCCCCATCCGAGCGAATATAGAAACTCGAGCAACGTGCTGTCGTGCGGTCCGATCATATCGTCGTCGCCTTCGGTATCGTGGAGCGTGTCAGTGCTCCCAATTCCCTCACCCCAGGGCTCTTGGGCGATTTCACGCATCGCAACTTCATGGCCCTCGACGCGAGCCGAGTAACTATCGTCCTGTCCCGGCTGCGATAATGTCTCAACCCGGTGCAAGATGATTTCGTTCACTGCCGGGACCTGAGCGAGCCCGAGAAGAAAAACGAAGCACGATGCAGCGCCCAACATTAAACGGTACCGTTCGCGCATGCCGAGAAACACCGCAAGATAGATGCAACCCGCCGCGAAGGTTAGCCAGGATGCGCGACTCAGAGTCAGAAGCAGCCCAATGAAACCCGCGGCAACTGAGAGCAGTCGAAGCTTGCCTTTCAGGTTAAACAGCAGAAGCAGTCCACAAGCGGTGACTGCGGCGTAGATTGCGGGTGCATTCATGGTACTGAAGGCACGGGTTTTCATCGGATCAATTTCACCGAACGAGTTCATTTGCACATTCAGCATCCATGCCCGATCCCACTCTGGCAAGACAAAGAACTGATATATGCCGTAGATTCCAAGGATAAGGGTGCTATAGAGGAATGTTTTTGCAATGACCTTGCGGAATTCGAGATACAGCTCTCCATTCTCATAGATGAATAATCCGAAGACAACCGGCACCACCCAATTCACAAGCGCGCGGAGAACATTGAAGAGTGGGAGATAGGTTACTCCTAAAATAAACCCGTAGAGAATTGCCGCGAGTGCGCATACATAAGGAAGCTTCTTCCATGTGGCAAGCCGGTGAAATGAGGCGAAAAGAGGGATACCGGAGAGTGCCGCCGTGGCATAAGGTGCAATCTCAACAGCGCTCCTGGGAGTCCATCCACCCTGGTAATCCGCCATGCGCGCAAGAAACGGACTTACGAACCAAAGCCAGAAAACCATGCCCACATAGAGCGGCTTTGAACGCCAAAGGAGGAGGCTGCCGACCCCCAGAGTTAATACTGGGAAGACGACCCGCAGTATTCCTGCCTGGTTAGACACGATACAAAGCGCTGGAATCAGGATAAGTACCGCCAGAGCGCCATGGGTCTGCAACTTATGTTGATTCTGGAAAGGGCTATGTGTAAAACCGAGTGGTTGCGGATAAGTGGTCGTTGTCATAGAGCACGCTCCCGGCAAATTTCAAGAATTGCCCCGGATAGAAATCTGATGTCGCGCCACTCCGGAAGCAAGCTTGGAGCACTCGTTTTCAAAAACAGTTTGAATCCAATGCATACAAAGAGGAGTCGCGCCACCGTAGATGCTAGTAGCGATATTGCGGCTCCGTAGATTCCATAGATCGGAATCAACCAAATCATCATAGGTATGCTTAGCGACAATCCAAGTGCCTGCAGGATTGTGACAACACCGGGATGATCGAGCGCCATGAATGCTTGTGCAAGAACAAAAACAATTCCAGATAGTGTCGCTTCGAGTACAAGAATGCGTAAAGCGCCCGTCGCCGCTTCATATTCCGCGCCATACAAAAGGCCCAGAAGTGTTGGGCCGGCCAGGCAGACTAACAGACCGCAGATTGCGGTTGCAAGGCCGCTGATCCGAACTGCCTTCCCTGTCATGGCGAGCACGTCCGGCTTGGCGTGACCGGCCGCCTTCGGGAAAAGCACCATGACTACCGATGTTTGGAACACATTCAGCATGCGCGACAGACTCAGGACCACAACGTATGAGCCCATAGCGCTGGCGCTCAGCAAGCTGACGACAAGCACCTGGTCCACTTGGAGAGCCAACGTTCCAAGAAGGTCGACTCCATAGGAACGAATTCCGTAACTAAGCAGTTGTTTCGCAACGGGGACTCGGATCCGGCCAACTGAGATTCCGGCGCGCCTGATCCTGACGACCATCAACCAGAACGACGGCAGTGCAGCCACGACATAGGCAATCGCGGCACTGTATGGGTTCAGGTCGCGAAGAACTAACAGTCCCACCAGTATTATCAATGTTGAAAGTGGTGTGAGTGTCTGAATCGCATTCGAGCCAGGGAAGTCGTGCTCCGCTTCGAGTGCCGCACGCCCGGCAAGAGTAATTGAACAAAGTGGGACCGTCACCAGGAATATCTCTGCGAAACGAACGATACTGGGCGAGTATTGATGGAGCCAAGATGGCAGTACAAGTGCAGCTATGACGGAGCTTACGATGCCCATCAGAGTAGCCATAATGAAGGCATTAGTTACAAGGTTGGTCTTTTGTCCCGGATGGTGACGCAAATGATAGATAAGAGCGCTTGGTACTCCGAGTGTCGTCAGGCTTGCAATAAAGAGCGGCCACAAAATCATGGCTGCAAGTTCGCCTCGACCGGCCGGTTTCAGCATGCGCGCCGTAAGGATGCCCGTCCCGGCCTGGAAGCCGAGAATGGCAGCTTTGCTTGCCACCGATTGCACAACGGCCCGGAATCCGTGCCGCGGTTCCTCCGCAGTCCCGCCTTGCTCACCAGCAGGTACGTTCACCTGCGTAGAGTTCATCCCGCCCTCCGCTGGAGCGCGTAGATGTCCTGCATGACTGGGGACACGCGACTTAGAAAACTGAGAAAACGGTCCTGAAAGACGTTGATGTCGTACTTAAGTGCATGCCTCCGAATGGCAATTGGATCCCACTCCTGACTTTCACACTCCTCCAAGGCTTGGATTAGAGACTCCGCTGTTTGCTCGCGAAAGAGTATGCCGTTCATGCCCTCGATGACGGTTTCGGTTGCTCCTCCAGCTCCGTACGCGACAACCGGCCGACCAGCTGCGTTGATCTCCAACGGAGCCATTCCGAAGTCTTCTTCACCGGGAAAGATCAGCGCCTGGCATTGACTGGCAAGGCGGCTTACCTCGCTGTCAGGTTGACGCCCAAGGATCGATATTGTCGGCCCCGCGAGTTCCGTCAGGCGATTCCTGTCAGGCCCCTCTCCGACAACAACCAGGCGACGGCCCGTTTTTGTGCAAGCCTCAACGGCCACATCTATCCTCTTGTAAGGGACGAGACGAGACAGTATCAGGTAATAGTCATCTGTCTTTCTGCTGATTGAAAACCTCGAAGTCACAATTGGCGGCTCGATAACTGTCGCTTCAATGCCGAATGCGTTTTTAAGTCTGTTCGCCACGATATGCGAGTTAGCAATGTAATAGTCCGGCCGCATTGCAGCTCGGACCTCCCATTGCTTCAGTCCTTCCACCATGACACGCAATGCAAATTTTGTCGGTGAGCTGAACTTCTCTCGGGCCATGTATTCAGGAAAGCGCCAGACCCAGCGCATTGGATTGTGGCAATAGCAGATATGAACCGCATCTGGCCCGCGTTTTACGCCCTTGGCATATCCACAACAGCTCGAGATCACCAGGTCGTAGCTCTCCATGCGCGCTGATTCCACGGCCATCGGATAGAAAAGAAAATAATGGCGGTATAGCTTTGCCTTGGCCGGCAGCATCTGCATCCAGGTTGTCTTAGCATCCAATTGACTAAGATACGGCGACATCTTCTCCGGCACCACAAGGGTCGTGCAAAGATCAGCTTCAGGCAGTGCCTGATGAATCGCTTCCGTGACGCGCTCGGCGCCTCCGTGTTGAGCAAGGTAGTCCTGAAACAGCGCTATTTTGGGCATGATATCTCCTTAAGGTGTTCAGAAAACACGAGCTTTGCAGGTGAGTCGTAACTCAACACCTGTTCGGAATCGAATTCGGAATACAGCCGGCCAAGGTTGTCATGGAAGCGCTGCAATGAGAATTGCGGACATGTGGTTTGATGCGCCACGTGTGCCACCCGGAAGAGGATGCTGCGGTCAAGAGAAAGATTGAGGAGTTTGGATGCCAATCCTACTGAATCTCCTTTCTCAACCAGCCATCCATTTACCTGATTTGTAACAATCTCGGGAATTCCGCCGACCCGCGTGGCAAGTACAGGCGTGCCGCTCGACATTGCCTCGACAAGCACAAGTCCAAAGGGCTCCTGCCATGAGTTCAAGACAAGCAGATCTGATCCCTGAAGCACTTCCGACACATTGGAAAGCTCACCGGTAAAATGAATTCGCTCCGCGCACGATGATCTTTCAGCCATTTCGCGCAAAGCTTGGAAGTATCTTTCTTCGTGCTTGAAAACTACCGTACCTACGATTGCCAGATGCATTTGCGGCGCGCTCTTGCATATCCGTTGAAAAGCGTCAATCAGTTCACGAAGGCCCTTACGTTCGCATATCTGACCGACCACACACACGAGGAAATCGCTTTGCGGAATTCCAAATCGTTCTCGGAACGCCGACGCGCCAGAAACTTTCAATGGGAACTTTTCCAGGTCGATACCGTTGTGGATCGTTCGCGCTCTGCCCTGAAAATCCAACGCGCCGCAGAACGCCTGCGCCGTGGCATGCGAGGCTGCGACAATGTGTGTTCTGCCAGAAAATCGGGCGAACAGGCGGATGGCTGCACTCAGCGGGTGATCAGGAAGAATGTCGTGAACATGCCACACGACTGGCGCGCCCGTACCCAAAGTGGCTACCGTCGCCAGGATTCCAGAGCGAATCGTGTTGGCGTGAACAAGATCCGGTTTAACTTCACTGATCTGCCCCCGAAGTGCAATGATTGCTTTGCACATTGACGCTACCGCACGAAGCAGGCGATCGGGGCGAAGAGAGAATCGAGCGCCCACGGCTGGCAGCGGCCTACAAGCGACACCGAGTGCGCGAACCTCGGTCCGAAGACGTCCTTCACTCGGACAAAGCAATAAAGGCTCGTACCGATTTCGATCAAGCCCTTTCAACATGTCGAGGAGAACGCGTTCTGCTCCACTCACGTTACCCGTATGATTCACATACAGGATTCGCATCCTCTGCGATCGCGTCATGCGGCCCCCGTTCCGCGCAGCACGGCTGGAATCGTCATGGCGAGAATCTTAAAATCCATCTGCAACGACCAATGATCGATGTAATGCAGATCGAGCGCGATCCAACGATCAAAGCTCACGTTACTGCGACCGCTTATTTGCCATAGGCAAGTGAGCCCCGGCTTAACGCTGAAGCGGCGCATCAACCACGACTCGGAGAACCGGCCAACATCTCGCATGTTCAGCGGTCGAGGCCCTACAAAAGACATTTCGCCTTTAAGAACGTTGAACAGTTGAGGCAACTCATCGATCGATGTTCTGCGAAGGAACCGGCCAATAGGAGTAACTCTCGGATCTTTAAATATTTTGAACACCGGGCCACTGTTTTCGTTCATTTGCTCGAGTGCGGCTTGGGCCTCTTCAGCGTTCTCGACCATCGTTCGGAATTTGTATATGCGGAAGATTCGCTTGCCAAGCCCATAGCGTTCCTGCTTGAAGATGATGGGACCTTTACTTGTGGCCTTGATAAGAATACCTACGACTATGAATAGCGGCATGCAAAGAATAAGCCCGAACAATGCTCCGGCGATATCTAGGACCCTCTTGATCCGATGGCGGTAGTCTTCGCGAACCATTTTCAGGATGATTCGCCGCTGCTCAATGTCGCTAACGTGACAATGTCCGGACCATGACACATCGAACAGGTCCTCACAATATTGAACCTGAACCCCGACACGCTCACAAACTGCGATGACGCGCTCAATTGTGGAATAGTGAGATTTTATCGACAGGGCGACGATAACTTCGTCGACCACTTGCCTCATGAGGATGTCCTCAAGATCGCTGATTCTGCCGAGCATTTTTTCGCCCAATTCGGTGCTATCCGCTACCGTCGAATCAACAAAGCCGAGAACGCGATAATCCCAATCCGTATGGACTCGGAGTTCTTCGCACACTCGGGCCGCACGCTCTCCGCCACCCACAATCACCGCATTCCTGGTGCGACGAAGATGAGGCCTTACGTAGAGTTGAAATGAACCGATTACCGCACGAGAACTCAGAGCACAGCACATGGATGCGAGCCAGAAATATAGCGAGACTCGTAGGAAGTGTCCATGATGCCATTGAGAGGCAATTACCTGGCCCGCAACAACAGCAGAAACAGCGGTTGCGACAACGACGCGGCAGACCACTCCCTTCGCCGATTGAATGTGCTGCCAGGAATAAAGCCCGCAATAATAAAAGATCGTTCGCCAAATCAGCCAGCAGAAAGCCAATACGAAAAGATGACCTACGGTCATTCGCGCTGAGAGCAACTCGACGGGATTTCCGATGTACTTTACGCCACCGGCCCATAGCGCAAACTCGATCAATATCAGGCTCAATAATGCCAAGTCGGTAATTCCGGATATGCGCCCTGCTATGCCTTGCGCCACAGTGGGCCGCAATCGCAGGGTAGTGCTATCCGTCGTCTCACTAAAGTTAAACGGCGTTACGAGTTTAAGGCTAACTTCTCCTCGTTCCTCCGACTGCAATTGGGGCTGCATATAAAGTGCTCCAGGATATTCGATTTTTTTAGCCGCAGTTTTACCCTCGCTAGGCACGTTGCGCGCGTCCCAGGCCTAAAGGACCTTGATTCTTGCTCTAGGGCAGGGCTGGGAAAGGATTGAAGTACACGCCTAGATTTGAGGCTTTCATGAAGCGAGAGAGATGCTCCATTTTGTTTCTTGTCACGAGCAACATGTCTCCCGGCTCCAACTCAATGTCGCGCTCGAGATCTGCGTGTTTCCTTACATTGTGGAGATTCAATGGGCGCACTTCTGCCATATCTCCATTAATGCGACGAAATAATATGACCTTTGTATCTCGTGCTGAATCCTTGAATCCGCCGGCCAGCATAATAGCCTGCAGCGCCGTCGTATTCTCACGTATATCAATTTTGCCGGGGCGGTCCACCTCCCCAGCCACCACGACATATGGCTGCTCAAACCTGGTAAGAGTTATTGAAAGCTCGGGCTTGTTCAGCTGATTCGACGCGAGCTTTACGATCTGATCATGCGCTTGTTCCAAAGTGAGTCCGCCCACACGTACAGTTCCAACGACGTCGAGGACTACGTTTCCGTCGGGTTGAACGGTCACTTTCTGGTTGAATTCTGGGGTAAAGCGGTAATTGAGCGCAATCTCATCGCCAATATGCAACGTGTATACCGGCCGTTGACGAAGTTGTTCTTCTCCCCACACATTCAGATGAGTTAGCCACATCGTAACTAATATTGCGGCGAGCAGTTTTTTCATATAACTATTCCTCCATTGGCGCATGCTTGCCGCACCTGCGCTAGAGTTTGCGATCGAGCCACTCGGGGATCTCGTTCGCGCGTTTGTTCAAAATGTAGCCGAGCAGCGTCCCACCCGCTGCCGTGATGCTTTGCTCTGCCTGGCGCGGCTCATCACGGCGGGTACGGTTTGCTTCGATGACCAGGATCACCCCATCTACGAAGGGCGCAACACTAAGCAGGTCACCGGATTCCTTCAAGGAAGGACAGTCGATGATCGTATAGTCGAACTCCGATCTCAGAAGATCGATACAGTCACGCCGATACTGCCAGCTGCCTTCCCAAGGTCCGCGGCGCTCTCTGATCGCTAAGCGATCGTCGATCACAGCTCCATCACTCACGTCTCCGCCGTGCCCGGTTCCTGACGTCGACATATATTTGCGAATTGCTTCGAGTGTTGGTTCGTGCAACTTGCGCAGAAAGCTGACGCTGACCCCGGCGACAGATGTAAGCTCGCATTTTCCGAGTTCATAGAGCAATGCCCGAGAAACGTAAGTTACTCCCTCGCCCGGATTCGGCGAACTGACAGCAACGACTATGCCGCCGGTCTCGCTTTCCCGCGGCTTCTGAAACACCGTATACAGGAGTGTGTGATAGATCGAATTCGAGCCGTTGTCGTTTCGTGACTTCAGATCGATCGTTTCTGCCCGACTAAATAGAGTCTTCATTAGATCTGTGACTCCCTTCGGTATCGAATTAGTGATGGCAGGTTGACTTTTCGATCACCGCCGCCGGCTTGCGGAGCAGCAGTCATGCCTATGAAGACCGGCGCGAAGTCAGGAAGACGTTCTGCTCTCTTGCCACTCAGAGAGCGGTTGAGTGGTACGGTTGCAAGAACCGGGTACAGTGAGATCCTTTCCACTTCAGGCGCGGACGCGAAAGTGCTTCTACCCATCTCGGCAAAGAAGACCAGGAAGCTGGCGAGGAATAATGCCGTAAACGTTCCAAGGACAATGTCGACCACCGGCCTGGGCCTGAAGGGCAGGATGCTGAACGTAGGATTTTGAGCAACCGCCACATTGAGTAGCCGATTCTGGTTCATCGCATCTGCAATCTGCGCTTCATCACGTTTCTGCGTGTAGAGTTGGAAGTTACTCTGCAAGTCCGTGACCCTTTGCTTCAAGGTCGTAAACGGTACGGCGGAACCTTCTACATCAGCGAGTTGCTTCTGCATCTTCACGATCTGGTCGGCCAAAACCTCTCGCTTCGCTTTCAGCGATTCTCTCTGCGTCTCGTTTTGGATGATGGATCCGGTCACCGATTGCCATACCGGGTTGATGTCTGAGTCATGCTCCTGCGAAGTCATTGCCTCTGCGTTCTTAAGGGCCGCCTTCGTGTCAGCAATCTGCCTTTCCACCTGCTGCACCAGTCGGTCATTCGGGGTAAACTTGGTCAACAGCGAAGTCCTCTGGTTTTGCAGTTCCGCAAGCATGGTGTTGAGACGTTCCACCGAATAGTCGTTCGGCAAAGTACGCACTTGCGTCATCTGCCTGCTTGGAAGGCTCTTTAACTGACGGGTCTGCGTGCCAAGTTGCTTCTGAACGGAGCCGAGTTGCGCATCGGTATTACGCAGCTCCGCCTGCGCATCGTTGATGCTGCGATCCATGGCCTGCTCTGTATCCTGAAGCGACACAATATTCTGCTGCTGCTGGTACTGCGCCAATTGCTGCTGCGCATCGTCGAGCTCGCGTTTGTAGTTCGCAGCCTGATCGGCAAAAAACTTAGCGGTGCCCGGCGGCTGCGCAATGTCGCGCTGCTTTTCCAGAAAGGCTGCGAGCAGACGGTCGAGATTGTTCTTGGCGGTCGCTGGATCCGATGCCGAAAAGCTCGCGTGGATCATATTGGACTTCCGCACCAGAGCGATGCTGAGGTGCTTCTGGAACTGAACGACCGCCTTGTCGTGAGCCTTCAACTGCTTCTGGTTCAGCGACGCCTGATAGCCCGCTTCATTCCAACGCGGGTCCACAACTTCATTGGCCAACCCCCGGCTGGTTAATATCTCGATCTCAGAGTTAATTTGTTCTTCTGTAACTCCATTGACGGTTATCTCTCCATTTACCCGGTCGGGAGAGATCTGCGTATCACCGCGTTTATTTTGGACTAGAATGTCCATCTCTGAGCGGTATTCTCTCGGCGCCAGGCAGGCGTAAAGTACTGTCAAGAGAACAACGCTCAGAACAACCATCCACCACAGTTTGTGATAGCGGAAGGCAGATTCGACGATGGGCCGCAGCGAGCCGCCGTCCTGCACTGGCTGCAGCGTCCTGAAGGATCCACCATCTTGCATAACGAGACTGTTATTTGGCATAGGCATTGGGCAATTTGTCCCTTAGCGCGCGGAATATTTAGCCAGAGGGCTGTTCGCAAGAAGCCGTTCTACTGTCATGTCATGTTGGATGCAAATTCTCGCCTCAAGCAACCGCTCATGTACATGAATAGCTCACTCAGTACACAACTCGCATCGGGCGCAACTGCCTATTTCAGCTTAGATTGGTGCTCGCTGTTTATGGAGTTACGCTGCTATCAGACATGGCATAAACCTGCTATTCTCACCTGGCAATCACCTGCTAGTACTTGTATCGCGCCTGCCGATTAGTTTCGTACTAAATTATCGCTAACTGAAGTTAGACCTTCATGCTATGGTGCCTTCGTCGACTTATGCTCATAAAGCCGTGACTTTAGAATCTCGGGGTTCGATGGCACCTCATGCAGAAGCCGCTCCACTGACTGCACAGTAGCGTTGTCGTGGAACCAGCGCTGAACCACGCTGTCGCAAAGCAGGTTCAAAATCGCAAGCAGGGACATACCCTGGTGATGAGCCATCCATTCACGAATAACCTCTGGCCTTGCTTGCGACTGCCGGAAATCGATCGCCTCATACAAACCGTAAGTGCCTGCCCAGTCTGCGGATACCATTCTGCGTAGATTGCTCAGAGCTTCTTCAGGCTCAATGCTGAGGGTTAAGAACGTTGAATACGGCGAGATGACAGGCCCAGGCGTGGCAGCCGCAGAGACGGCGATATCCGGCACTCCAAACGCGAAATACCCGTAGTTGCCGGCATCGTCCCGCGTTGAATGGCCTGATTCAGATATCCCCCAGGGAATACCGCGCGAGTGGGCGAACGCTCTCTGAACCCGGACAACCGCATCCAGCGTTCGCGCGAGAAGCGTATCCGGGTAACTTCTCATCCATATTGCCGGCATCAGGTATTCGAACATTGTGCCCGTCCATGAAAGAAGCACAAACTCGCCGTAAGCCAAAGCATGATCGCGAGATAACTTGAACCAGCTCTCCTGCGGCAGGTCGCCGCGAGCGACAGCAAGAAATGCCGCCACACGCGCTTCTGACGCAAGAAGATCATAGTGACTGTCGATGATCTGCTGCTTTTTGGCATCGAACCCGATGAAGAGAATATCGGTCTTGGGATCAACAAGAAATGAAAAGTCATTCGCCTCTGCCAAACGTTGGGAGTCATCCCTGATCGCAAGCAGCCTGACAGAAAGCTGATGTAGGTTGCTCTTCGCATATGCGAGCGATGAACTCAAGTGTTCGCATGCCTCGAGAAGTTCCGGGCGGCCAGCCAACATGTTCACCGCATGGGCCAAGCGTGCGTCAAGTTCCTCGGCGAATTTTATCGCCTGTTCAAGAGATACTTCACCCAGTCCTTCTTGGAGCTTTAATTGAGGAAGCTCCGAGAGGGGCTTGTATTCCGGTAACGTCCAAGGCAGGTAATCCCTGGCAACCGAGCCGATTGCTTCAATGCGCCTTAGTGTTTCTTCGAGCCACCATACCTTGTGGGGTTCTTCGAACGAGGTCGCGATTGCAGCCGCTAGAGCCGATTGAGCAGAGGGCAGCCATTCGATCCATTCTCCCGTCGAGGCTGAGGCCTTCGGTACGCGAATCTCCGCCAATGCCGCGGGCAGCTTGCACTCACTGCGAATTGTGTGCCAGTACGTACGAATGCCAACGAAATTCTTCGTCTGCAATAGCGGCTTCTTGGGAAGTTCACGGGCACCTGAGCGAAGCGTGTAGAGTGATGCGACGAAGTTTCCGCTGTCTACTGTCGAGACGAACGCGGCTCCATCCAGGCCGGTGAGGCTCCGCAGCGTCTGGGTATCATACCAGTTGTAGAGATGCCCTCGATATTTCTCAAGCCGATCAATCGTGGCCAACGTGTGACCCGTCAGGTGGGCAAATTCAGGCACGGTCAGGAATCCCAACTCGCATGCGGCCTGGCGTGTATTCAACAGGAGCCCAATGTTCGTGGGCGAGATACGGTGTGCCTCTTTAAAGGCGTCTTCCGCAACATTATCCGGGACAAGATAATTGTTGTGGGCTGCGCCGAACTCGCAGAAGTAGCGCCAAATGTGCAGCGCCTGCACTAGCAAAAAGTCAACATCGGCGGCTCTAAGCTTTGGGCGCTCCAGTGGAGGCCGATCAAGCCAAACCGACACCGGATTGGCGACTGCCCACAGAATCAGAATCGGTGCTGCACAGTAAAGAGCGTATTTGTGGGCTGCAAAGAACGAAAGAAGCACGGCGATGCCAGCGGACAGAAAGGGAGTTATGAACAGGTAGCGATCGATACCCGCGCGCCCCGCGGCACGCGATTCAGCCTGCGCGGCCGTTTCCCATTCAAGCATCCGCTCACCGGTAATAAACGACCGTATGAGTGAACGGAGAATCGCATCGAAGGTCAGACAAGCCTGCTGCCCCAGAAACACAAGATGCAACAGCGCGAGACGTGCCGAGTTACCAGAACCGAGCAAAGCATTGCCAATTCTTCCTATCTGAAGGCTGGCGAGTGCTCGTCCCATGCTGATTCCCAATTGAACGAGAGTGGGGAAGAACAGCAATAGCAAAGGAACGATTGTCCAATACAAGGGTCCGCCCGGAAGACCTAGCCAGCCCGCTACAAACAAGAGCAGGAGAAAAGGATCAACGAGGGAGCGACGGAGATTGTCGAATATCTTCCACCGTGAAATATCGGAGATCGGGTTTGTCACCCATTTCCCTGACTCGTCCGGAACACGCGAAAAAATCCATTGCGCAATTTGCCAGTCACCGCGAACCCAGCGATGATGGCGTCTGCTGTATGCGCTATAGTGCGATGGATAATCATCGATCAGTTCAATATCCGTCACAAGTCCAACACGCGCATACGAACCTTCGATAAGGTCGTGGCTCAGTAATGAATTGCGAGGGAATCTTCGATCGAGTACGGCATGAAGCACTGCAACTTCATAGATTCCCTTTCCGGTAAAAATGCCTTCACCGAACAGGTCTTGATAAGCGTCCGACGTTGCATGCGTATAAATATCAAAGCCGGTTTGCCCCGAATAGATGGATGCAAAGCGCGAGCGGACGGTCGAGCTAACCGTAACACCAATCCGCGGCTGAAGAATTCCGTAACCTTCTACAACGACTCGGGATTTTGGATCAATGATCGCCTGGTTCAGCGGATGCGCGATTGCACCAACCATTCGTGCTGCGCTGCCGCGCGGGAGTTGAGTATCTGAATCGAGAGTGAGAATATACCGCACTCCGCGCAGCGCATCCAGACCACCGGCCTTGATTGGGAAGGCGTCAAACTCGCCCACCAGCAGCTTGTTAAGATCAAGAAGCTTGCCGCGCTTCCGCTCCCAACCCATCCATACTCCCTGCCGGGTGTTGAAGATGCGATGGCGATGAAGCACCATCAGCGCGCCGCTCTTCTGTGAACGATATCTCGTGTTCAATTCGGTCACGAGCTTAATTGCCAGTTCTACGTGCGGATGGCTGTCGCTTTCATTTGGCCTGCTAACCGAGTCAGGCAGATCCGTCACCAGCGCGAAATGGAGATTTGGATCGCGATTCGCAACGTAGCGAACCTCTAGCTCATGAACCAAATCGTGAACCTGCTTTTCATTCAGAAGCAACGAAGGTACGGCCACCAAGGTTGCGCATGACGAGGGAATCCCTTTGCTGAAATCGAGTTTCGGCAAAGGAACTGGATCAAAGAATGAGGTGACAGCATTGTTCACAAGGTCGATTGCGACCTGCATTGCAGGAAATACGAGTACGACCAGCGTGAATGCAAACGCTGCCATGCTTGAAACTAATGGAAGAACAGGAAACAATACCGCTGCGATTAGTAAAATCGCCAGGATTTGGATGCCGGTGATATAGAAATCATCGGGATGATCGGCCACAAGTCGCCGTATGCGCCAAGACACCGACGGATGGTAGCCAACCCGAATCGCGAGTTGACGAAAGCCTTTATCGATGAGGTAATAGCCCACGTGGATCAGACGTTTTTGCAGACGAGGATCGTCCGTTGCCCGTTGAGTTCCATTTCGCGCCATATCAAGAGCGGTTTGCGCAACCTGCGTTTCAGTGCAATCGGAGCGCCGCGCAATTTTGGCTATCCGCCTGCGATAAAGCTCGCGGCTTTCAAAGTCCATCTGCTCGTAGGCGCCAGCCGGATCCTGCCGAAGCAACGCATCGAAAACGATAAGCGGCTCAATGAGAAATTCCCAGTCCACATGATTCAGGGTCCGCAGGCTCTTAATCCGAACTGCGAATACTTCGGGGGAAGTCTTTTCCGGAGAGCGCCGAAGATTTCGCGCTTCGTCCAGAATTGATTCCAGCAACTCGAACCGAAGAAATGATCCAAGATCCCACAATTCGTCGAGCGTCAGGGGATCGCATGTCTGCAGAGCAAAGATAAACACTCGAAATGTAGCTTCAGAGAAGGCGCCTTCGACTGCGCGAAGATATTCGCATGCAGCGGCGGCGATGCGCGGCTGATCTTGAGAACCAGGCAGAACTACGCGCGGGAGTCGATCCACCGCGCTCGGTCTATCCAAAACTGCCGCGGCGGCCGCCGGAAAAAGGCGAAAATGCGTGCGCAGTACTTGCATCGCAGCATGACATCCGCTCATCCGCTCGTCATTTGTGGCATAGATTCCCGGTGGCGCACTCAGGAATTGATCCAACTGCCGCAACCGGTCGCGAACCTCGTCCGCGCGCAGCAAAAAACTGCTCTTTGTCTTGGGACGCGGCACCACCGTCCACGATGCAGCCACCTTCGCGGCGTCATGAAGGTGTTTGATCTCAGCTTGGTTAAGACCTTGCTGCAGATCGCCTGTGTAGATTGCGTTGCTCATTCAATTTCATCGATAACTGGCGGCTTGCATTTCGAACATCTCTGAATAACGGCCTCCAAGCGCCATCAGTTGCGCGTGGCTGCCTTCTTCCACCAGTCGTCCTCCTTCAAGTACAACGATGCGATCTGCCATGCGCACGGTTGAAAACCGATGCGAAATGAGCAGAGCCATCTTGCCGTAGGTGAGTTCGGCGAACCTTTCAAACACTTCCAATTCACTTCGTGCATCGAGAGAGGCGGTAGGCTCATCCAGAATCAGCAGTTGGGCATCACGAAGATAGGCACGCGCCAGCGCCAACTTCTGCCACTCGCCGCCCGACAAGTCCACGCCTCCTTCAAAGCGCCGACCAAGCATCTGATCGTAGCCGCCCTTCAATTTCGCCACCACCGTCGAGGCAAGGCTTTTCTCCGCCGCAAATTCAATTTCTTCAGGAGTATGGGGTACGTCAATGCGCCCGACAGTTATGTTTTCCCGTGCGGTCATTTCATAGCGCATAAAGTCCTGAAAAATAACTCCAATCTCTGAGTGCAAATCGACCAAATCGTATTCGCGGAGATCCACGCCATCGAGCAGAATTTCGCCCTCGGTCGGATCGTAGAGACGCGTTATCAGTTTCACGACGGTCGTCTTGCCCTGACCGTTTTCGCCGATGAGCGCTACGCGCTGGCCAGGCGCAAGAGTGAAATTGAAGTTACTGAGGACGCGCCTCTCCGTTCCCGGATAGGAAAATGAAACGTTGCGAAACTCGAAGCCACGAAGAGCGGGGCGTGGCACCTTCAGCCCGTTTGCTCTCGATTCAACTTTTGGCTTCATCTCAAAGAATGCAAGTAAATCAGTGAGAAAGAGCGCCTGATCGGCTACACCAGATGCAGTTGAGAAAGCCTGCTGGATGTTCGACATCGCCTGCATGATCGCGGTTGTAATAAGCGCAAGGCTGCCGATCGAATAGCGCCCTTGAATCGTGCGGTAGATGCTTAGAGCGTATGCTGCGTAATAGCCCAACTGGCCTACTATCGCCAAAAGCCCGCCCCAGAACAGACGACGCCGATTCAGAGCGACGTTTTCGTCATATATCTCTTCCGACAGTTCGCGGAATCGATTGGTCAGGTAATTGCTGAGGTTAAATAACTTGAGTTCCTTTGAGGCCTCTTTGCTTCCGCCTACCTGCCTCAAATAATCCATCTGCCGCTTTACCGGTGTCTGGCGGAAATTCTTTGCGTAAGTAAGAAACGCAAAATGGCTCTCGCCGAGAAACGCAGGGAGGATTCCGGCGACCAGGAGCAAAAGCAGGATAGGTGAATACCAGATGAGCACTGCAGAGAACGCAATCGCGGTGACGGTCTGCTGGATGAGGCGACCCATCTGCTGAATCATTGCCAGGCGGTCCGTCGCCTGCACACGTGCGCGTTCCAGTCGATCGTAGAAAACCGGATCTTCGTACACCGTGACATCGAGCGCAGCGGCCTGGCGCATAACTTCCACACTCACGTAATGCGTGTACCGGTCGGCGAGCAGACTATCAAAGTAGTCGACGGTTCGAGTTAAAACGCCGATGAGCACTGACAGCGCTAACTCCGCACCCACGTACCACCAGAAATATTGAGGCAACGCTTGATGCATGCGAAGTCGGTTTACACCATCGATAATGTAGCGTCCAGCGATGATGCCGACGGCAACGGGCAGAAACGCGGCTACGATGCGGATAGTGATGTTCCAGAAGACAACCTTCGGCCCCGACTCCCAAACAAGGTGAAGCACCGGCGGAACATTCTTGAGAGCGCGCAGACGATCGCCCCACGCGCTTCCACGCTCGTGCGAGCCGGCCGCTTCATTGCGGAGACTACCTTTGTCTTCCTTGAGGCTCATGGATTGGAATCAAGTCTCCCTTTTTGGCTCCCGCATGCCTGTGCGGAATAGTGACAAGTGGGCAAGACACTGCGGTCGGGGACCAAGGTGATCCGAGTGCTTCGCCTGATAATGGCGAATAACTTCGATGTTTCCCTATAAATGCGATGCGGACGAGTGGCGGAACGTTGTTCAGGTTCATTGGGTTGGCCGAGGAAACCTCAGTCATCTCCGCCCAATCGCGAGTTGACAGCTGGACTAAGATGCATTCCGTGGAATTGGCATTAGGTTTTTGGCCCGTAAGCCTTAAATCCCGCGATCTCCATTCCTCGTTGCGCCTCAGGATTTTTCATGAACGTGTTCCACACAAACCCCGTGCGCGCGTTCTCCGCCATCAGCATTGTGATGCCGGTATCTATCCCAATGACGTCAGTGTCATACCACCCCGTCAGCGGGTTGAAAGCGTCGACGAACCCGTAGCGGCACCATGCGTTCGGATAGCGATCATGGATCGTGCGCAAAACGCGCATCGTTTCCGCAGGAAGGAACGGCAAGGAGCCGCCAGCCGCAGCTGGCACAATGGTTCCGTCAATCGGCCCTGTCGCGGGCGGCCCACCCCAAACCACGTAACCACGCTCAGAATCCGATGCTGTAATTCCCCAGAGCGCATTGCTATAGTCAGGGAACTGCACGTTCAAACCAACACAGAAGATCCGGTGCGCCTCGGTTGCGACAACGGAATTCTGAAAGTAGTCTGCAAACTGATCGCGCTTGTTCCGAAAGTCGAACCACGCCTGCGAATACTGATGCACAAAGAGCGGCGCGAATGATCCGACATAGCGAAGCCCCTCGTATTCAAATGTCATCCGCTTCCACGCAAACCAGGCGTCCTTATTCAAGGGATGCGAAGATGAGCCCATGCCGAGCAGGTACATCATCATCAGCTCGCTGTAATCGTCCCAACGCGAAGGGATGAAGCCCAGTTCCGGTGTCCATCCATGTGAAAGCAGACTCGTGTCTTCTGAAAGCCAGGTCCAATCCACTCTGGCAAAGATTGCATGGGCCAGCTCATCGATGTCCTTGTCGTGAAAATACTGGCGGCAGGTGAGCACGCCGCACAACAATATTGCGGTGTCCACTGACGAAATCTCAGATTCCCATATCCTTTCGCCGGTGTTGATATCTGCGAAGTGGAAAAAGAATCCTCGATGTGTAGGCACCTTATGCCAAAGAAACGAAAGTGCCTGCACAACCCGTAAACGAACTTCAGCACGGGATACGAACCCGCGCTGATGCCCGATGCAGAGTGCCGTCAGGCCGAAGCCGCTCGAGGCAATGCTGGCGACTACGTTGTTTTCGTTACTGCGAACGTTGCAGCGATCTCTTATAAGACCTGTTTTCGGATCAGCCTGCTCCCAGAAGAAAAGAAAATTGGCCTGCTCAAGCCCATTCAGGAACTCATCATCTTGCGGAGTGAGCGCCGATTGAGAAGGACCTGTTTCTGCCGGCTTTGCAGCCGGTTGCAGAGCCGGGTGCAAGCTAGCCAGTGGATGGGTACCTGGCGGTGCAAACGGCAAAGCGATTGAGGAATATGCCAGTTGGCGCAGGAACGCCCGCCGCGAACTCAGTCTGCTATACGGCCCCTGCATTCTCTCTTTGCCCATTGCGAATTGACCGCTGAGTGAATCGCGGCATCATTTCCCACGACGGCGCTTACGTTTTAGATGCAAAGTGCGCGAATTTAGCTTTCTGCTACCATACGGCAGTCGAGCTGCAGATAGCATCTAAATCCGTCGTAGCAACGTCTTCTTCGATGAAGTGGAAATGGATCGCCATCGCCGTAGTTGCCGCCGCCGCCATAACGGCAGCCACGATTCTTTATCTTCCTCGCGTCTGGAAATGGAGACCCGGAATAGTTACCATCCAAGGCGCCGTAATTCGTGCGGATGTGGATACGAGACGAGAGCTGCCGATCTCGGGGGTAACCGTTACGGTCTGGGACGGAAGGTCAAGCTCATCGACTCCGTCAGATTCCAACGGCTTCTACAAGCTGACGTTTCGCGAGAGAGTCTGGCCGAGCGAACAAGTAACTCTCAGTTTTCGAAGTCCGGACTACAAACCCCTTGACATGCAGTTACTCGTGGGCCCCAATAACAAAGCCGACAAGTTATACATCGCGGCGCTCGATCCTGTTGCTGCTGCTCCAGCGCCTTCCCAGCCGAACAAACCAGAGATAGCAGTTTCGAACATTCGCATCCGGTATACAGTCAACATTTCTGTCCAAAGGAACATCGCGACCGCTGTGAAGACTTTCCAAGTGGTCAATCGAGGAAATGTACCGTGTCAGCAGCATTACCCATGCTCTCCGGATGGGTTATGGAAGGCCGCGACTGCTTCAACCACATTGGACGCAGGCACGAACAACGTGTTCCGCAGCGTGCGTGTTTCGTGCTTTGCGGGTCCGTGCCCTTTCACCCGAATCGATACCGGCGGCTTCTCGCAAGTCGGCCGCACCATTACGGCCTCCGCACTCGACTGGTCTGATACAGCGACGTTCCTAGTAGAAGCTGAAGTCTTTCATAATTCAAACGAATCGAGCGTCCGCGAATCCTATCCCGTCATTTTTGGTCGCGTTATGCACTTCACTCTTCCTGCGGACCAGGAAGGCCTCAGCATCGAAGCTGAGATCAATGGCGCTCCGATGGTGTTTCCGCTTGGCCCCGACCTCTACACAAGCTGGGCCACCTGCCAGGCCAGGCCCGGGACGGAAGGACAAAATTCGACCACCTTCCAATGCGAATTGAAACCTGGATACCGATTCTAGCCCTGCAGATACGAAGTGAAAGCAGCCAGCGGCTCGGCTATCTCGCCATAGTAAGTCCCGAAGCATTCAGAGCTTGAAATACCTCGTCCAGCGCATCCTGCCAGTTGCAAAGGCGAACTCCGAAGCTGTCGAAGAGTTTTTGATTTGAAAGAACTGAATATTGCGGACGTTTCGCTGGCGTGGGGTAATCATCGGTTCTGATCGGGATCAGTTCGGGCGACCGCACATCCATTTGCGCTGCGGCTTTTGCAAAGATAGCCTGCGCAAAACCAAACCACGTAACTGTATCCGCGCAGGTCATGTGGTATAGACCAGCCCAGTTTTTCGTCGATCCAAATTTCTCCGATAGCACGCCTGCAACCACGGTGTGGGTGGCTCGTGCGAGCTCAATCGAAGTTGTTGGAGAGCCGATTTGATCATCGACAATCGAGAGCCGGTCGCGCTCTCCTGCCAGACGAAGCATGGTCAGCAGAAAATTCTTGCCGTGAGGTCCGTAGACCCAGCTGGTACGGAAAATAAGATAACGGCCGCCGACCTGCTGAATGGCTCTCTCTCCTCCAAGCTTGCTTGCGCCGTAAACACTCAGCGGATTCGGTTCATCACTTTCAACCCATGGCGCCTGCTTGGAGCCATCGAAAACGTAGTCGGTCGAGTAGTGCACCAGTAGCGCGTTCGTTCGCAGAGCCTCTTCCGCCAGAACTCTGGGCGCGTTTTCATTGATTGCCGTAGCAACGTCTGCTTCGGATTCTGCGCGATCAACAGCTGTATAGGCGGCGGCGTTCAGAATAACGTCCGGCTTCTCCCGGCGAACCAGCGCGCGCGTCTGCTCCGGATCGGCCAAATCAAACGTTTCTCGGTCAACCGCAATGATGGAGCCGAGTCCGGCGAAGCTTCGTTGCAGCTCCACACCGAGTTGCCCGGCAGCACCAACAATTAAAAGTCGAGGCGATTCAAACGGACTTGCCGCCATCAGGAGCACTCCATGTTCGTAGCAGTCTGCTTGCATTCTAACTGTGGCCTCCCCGCGCTTGTGCAAGAAGCAGCCTGCCGTGGCGCCAAAATCACTTCGCGCTTTTTTCCAGAGGGCGCTTGAACCGCGGAGAGCTATGATGAAAAGCCGGAAGCATTGATAGATTTCTCCAGTTGAAAGGGAAAGAACGTGGCAGGGAAACTGGAACTCATGATGGGGCCAATGAGGAGCAACAAGACCGCCGAGTTACTTCGGCGGGCGGAAATGCGACGCCAGTACGCCGGCCAGTACGTACTCGTTTTAAAGCCAAGCGACGATACGAAGGGTGGACCGGGAGTTATCGAAAGTCGCAATCCGAATGGCCACGGAAAAATGAACGCTCTCGAGTTCAACTCGCAGAATCCTTGGGAGGTTCTCAAAGCCATTGCACAAAAAGAAAAGGAAATCGGCAAAAAAATCGAGTGCATCGCCATCGATGAGGGCCAGTTCGTAAGTGAGCTGTTTCTTTTTACGCGCCACCTTCTCGATGCGAACCATGACGTTCTGATCGCGGGGCTCGATCTCGATTTTCGCGCTCTCCCGTTTGGAGAAATGCTCAATTTGAGCTGGCTTGTAAACTCCTATGGCGGCAGCATTACTGAGTGCATGGCGTACTGTTCCTGCGGTTCGCGGGCGCTTTATTCCCAGCGACTTATCGAAGGAAAGCCCGCGCCCTACGACAGCCCTGTCAAGGTGCCTGGAGACGCCTACGAGCCCCGCTGCGCCGAGCATTTCGTGCTGCCGGGCAAACCGCATTGATCTCGCGAGACATAGCCCCTCCGCCGGTTTTGTCTCTTCCGTCGCGGTTCGCTGACGCTGATAAACTTAAGTCTCATGATTCTCCCGTTTGTTCGCGAAATCTTCGCGGAGCTGGAGCACTGTTCGGGATTTGATCGCGTAATCAGGCATCTGAGCCTGGGTGCGGGGCGGAGACGTGTGTCTGGGCTGACCGCGACTGCGCGGTCTCTTTACATCCCTCTCATGGCCCGGGCCGCCAAGCGACCGGTTGTCGTGGTCGTCGCTGACAACAAAGCTGCCGATTCGCTGGAGCCGATGCTCAAAGCGGGTTGCGAACTTACCGGCGCTATCGATCCGGCGCGCGTGGTCCGTTTCCCGGCCCACGACGTGCTCCCTTTCGAAAATCTCTCGCCCCACCCCGACGTGCAGGAGCAGCGAGCTGCGGCTTTGTGGAAACTCGCCACCGGCGCAGTCGACATTGTTATCGCCCCTGTCGAAGCGGCCGCACTCAAGCTTTTTGACCGCGAATATTACGCCGGCTTGGCTGTGCAGTTGCGCCGTGGCGAAGAAATGGATTTCGAAGTCCTGACCTCTCACCTGGCATCCGTCGGGTACACGCAAATGGATCTGGTGGAGATGCCCGGCCAATTCACTCGCCGCGGCGGAATCCTTGATGTTTACTCCCCGGAGCAGGACAGGCCAGTCCGCGTTGAGTTCTTCGGCGACGAAATCGATACCATACGCAGGTTCGATCCGGAGACGCAACGTTCACTTTCGCCTCTGGACGAGACGCAACTGTTGCCGCTGACTGAAACGCCTGTAACTGAGCGGCTGCTGGCGGCAGTTCACGCGCGGCTGAGCAAGCAGCGGCTCGATTACGAAGGTTCCTCTGAACACAACGCTGAAGACGAAGAAATGGCCGCCGAAGCCGCGGCGGCGGGCGGTGTCAGTGTCTTCCCAGGGTGGGAGTTCTTCACCGCCGTCGCTGGCGCTGACAAATCCCTGCTCACGCTGGCCCCGCGCAGCGCTTTGTTTGTGGATGAACCCGCCATGGTACGCAACCAGATCGATCGCTGGTGGAACAAGGTGGAGCAGCGGCACGAGCGTTCCGGCATCGGTTCCCTCATCCACCCCGAGGACATCTATGTGCGGCCTGAGCTTTTGCAGGCTCAGCTCGAGTCGCAAATGGGCCTCGATCTCGATCAGCTTGGCGCAATTGATGTACTGGACGAAGACAGAACCCTCGGCGAAATCGAACTGAACTCCCGGCCCACCCTTCGATTTCACGGCTCCATTCCCGCCTTGACCGACCAGTTGAAGAGCCTGATACAGGCGGAGACGCGCATTGTGCTCGCCGCACCAAACCAGGGCGATGTGGAGCGGCTAGCCACCGTACTGCGCGACTACCAGATTCCGTACCGGCTCGGCAGCCGCAACATGCGCCCCGGTGGCGACCAGGTACTCGACGAAGCGAGTTACATGGCCGGCGATCTGCGCGTGCCGGTGATTGTGCGCTCGCCACTTTCAGCTGGAGTAAGCTTCGCCGACGCCAACCTGATCCTGTTTGGAGCCAACGATTTTTCTGACGACGCCGACGTAACGGCGCGACCAGAACCTAAGCGCTCCAAGACAGCTGCGTTTGTCTCCGACTTCCGCGACCTGACCATCGGTGATTACGTAGTTCACGTAGAACATGGCATCGCGCAATATCAGGGTCTCAAGGAAATCGTTCAGGACGGCCTCTCTGTCGAATTCATGATTCTTGAGTTCGCTGAGCAAGCGAAGCTCTACGTGCCGCTCACGCGACTGGACCTGATTCAGAAATATCGCTCTACGGACACAGGCCCTGCGCCGGTTCTGAACAAGCTCGGCTCGCAGCAATGGACTAAGACGAAGGCACGCGTTCGCAAGGCCATGCAAGACATGGCTGCCGAGTTACTGAAGCTCTACGCCCAACGCCACACCGCCGAAGGCACAGCCTTCTCCAAGGACAATGAATTTCAGCGCGAGTTCGAAGATGCATTCGACTACAACGAGACAGACGATCAACTCACCGCGATCGGCGCTATCAAACAGGACATGGAGTCGACCACGCCGATGGATCGCCTGCTGTGCGGAGACGTAGGATACGGCAAAACTGAAGTGGCCATGCGCGCCGCATTCAAAGCCGTCCAAGACGGTAAACAGGTGGCCGTACTTACTCCAACCACGGTGCTCAGCTTCCAGCATTTTGAGACATTCAAAAAGCGCTTCTCGCAATTCCCTATCAATGTCGAGATGATCTCGCGCTTCCGCACTGCAAAGGAGCAAAAGCTAATCGTTGAGAAGGTGGAGACGGGAAAAGTCGACATCCTGATCGGTACGCATCGCCTGCTCTCCAAAGACATCAAATTTCAGGATCTCGGTCTGCTTGTCGTCGACGAAGAACAGCGATTTGGCGTGCGCCACAAGGAACGGCTGAAACAAATGCGGAAGGAAATCGATGTGCTCGCAATGAGCGCTACACCTATCCCCCGCACACTGCACATGTCGCTTGTGGGCTTGCGCGATATGAGCGTCATAGAAACGCCGCCCAAGGATCGCATGGCAATCCAGACCGTGGTGGCGAAATTCGATGAGAAGATCGTACGCTCCGCCATTGAAGTTGAGTTGGAGCGCGGCGGGCAGGTTTACTTTGTGCATAATCGCGTTGACTCCATTTACGACATCGCATCCAGGATTCAGGAACTCGTACCTGCGGCGCGCGTAGTAGTTGGCCACGGACAAATGGGCGAAACAGAGTTGGAGCGCGTCATGCTCGCATTTATGCATCACGAATACGACGTGCTGGTAGCGACGACCATCATCGAAAACGGGCTCGATATTCCGCTTGCAAACACGATGCTCATCAATCGCGCGGACCGCCACGGATTGAGCGAACTCTACCAGTTGCGCGGCCGCGTGGGCCGTTCGAATCGGCGAGCCTACGCTTACTTACTGATCCCGCCGGATACTGAACTTACCGACATTGCCCGCAGAAGGCTCGCTGCGCTGAAGGAATTCAGTGACCTCGGCGCCGGGTTCAAAATTGCCGCGCTCGATCTTGAACTGCGCGGCGCCGGCAACATGCTGGGAGGCGAACAGAGCGGCCACATTGAAGCAGTAGGCTTTGAGCTCTACACAACCATGCTTGAAGCTGCCGTGAAGGAACTGAAAGGCGAAGGCAGCGAGGAGCAGCCAACCACCCAGCTCAATCTCGGCATTGCACTGCGCATCGACGAGAGCTATGTGCACGAAGAGAACCAGCGTTTGCGGCTCTATAAAAAGATTGCCGGCGCCAGAAGCGAAACGGCGATCCGCGAAGTGCGTGCCGAAATGGAAGATCGCTACGGCGCGCTGCCTGACGCTTCTGTCTACCTGCTTGAAGCCGCCTCGCTTCGACTTGAGTGCGAGCGGATCGGTGTGGCGCAAATCGATCGCAGGCGCGGCGAGCTGCATGTACGATTTGTGCAGAACGCTGCCGTGGATCCGCAGAACCTGATGCGGCTGGTGGCGCGCAACGCCAAGCGGGGCGCCCAGTTCGCGCCGCAGGGGCTTTTGAAATATCCGCTGAAGACCGTGCGGCCAGACGAAGTTCTGCTCGAAATTCGTGAGTTGCTTGAAAATCTGGCCGCGGTCCCGGCGAATGCTTAGAATCTACCCGTAACGAGAGAGGGAAAATGAAACGACTCTTTGCCTTGATTGTGATTGGAGCATGTATGTCTTTGGGAACGTCTGCGCGAGCTGCAACAGAAGATTGGAAGCAGAAGTTCACACAGCTCTCGGACGAATACTTCGATCAGGTTTATTTTCCGTATTCTCCGACCGCCGGCACACAAGTGGGCTATCACCAGTACGACACGAAGCTGGAAGACTACTCACGCAAAAGCATCGACGCCGAAATCGCCGCGCTGAAAAGCTTCGAGCAGCGCCTTGAGGCGATTCAACCAGGTACAGATGCAGCAGATTTTGTGCCGCGCAGTGACCGCGAGATCGTGCTTGGAAGCATTCGCTCCCAGTTGCTTACCCTCGAAACGATTCGTCCATGGGAAAAGAACGCTGACAACTACTCCAGCACTTGCGCGAACGCAGCGTTTGTTCTGATGGAGCGCAAGTTCGCCTCGCCGGATGATCGGCTGCGCTCCCTTATCGCGAGGGAAAAGCAGATGCCTGCAATGCTCGGCGAAGCTCGCGTTAATCTCAAGAATCCGCCGCGCATCTTTACCCGGATCGCCATCGAGCAGTTGCCTGGAATCATCAGTTTCTTCCAGCACGATGTTCCGCTCGCATTTGCCGATGCCAAGGATCCGGCACTCAAAGCAGAATTCGAAAAATCGAATGCAGCTGTAATCTCCAGCCTTGAAAACTATCTCGCATGGCTCACGGCGGACGCACTCTCCCGGTCGAACGGGGACTTCCGCATTGGGGCGCAAGCCTTCAGCGAAAAGCTGAAATACGACGAGATGGTTGATATCCCGCTCGACCGCCTGCTGGAGATTGGCTGGGCTAATCTGCGCAGCAACCAGGCGCAATTCAAGCAGGTTGCTCACGAACTCGAACCCGACAAAACTCCTGCAGAAGTGCTTGAAGAGTTGGGCAGAAACCATCCAGCGCCCGATCAACTTTTGCAGTCCTTCCGCGCTACGTTTAGCAGCCTGATCGAATTCATTCGTGCGCATCACATCGTAACGATCCCGTCCGATGTAAGGCCCATCGTCGAAGAGACGCCGCCCTTCATGCGCGCCACCACCTTTGCCAGCATGGACACACCCGGGCCATTCGAGACGCACGCAACGGAGGCCTATTTCAACGTCACGCTCCCCGATCCCAAAATGACACCCGCGCAAGTTGAGGGCTACATGCATTCCTTCAACGTCGGAACAGTGATTTCGACCGCGGTGCATGAGGCCTATCCGGGGCACTACGTTCAATTCCTGTGGGTGCCGCAGGCTCCCACCAGGGTGCGCAAGATATTGGGCGCAAACACGGATGTTGAAGGCTGGGCGCACTACTGCGAACAAATGATGCTCGACAATGGCTACGGCCAGCCCGGCGCCGGCGCAAAAGACGAACGTGAATCGAAGTTCCTGCGCCTCGGCCAGTTGCAGGATGCGCTTCTGCGCAACGCACGCTTCATCGTCGGCATTGAGATGCACACTGGCAAGATGACTATGGATCAGGCCGAAGAGTTCTTCCAGAAGGAAGGCTATCAATCAAAAGAGACAGCAGTAGTTGAAACCAAGCGCGGCGCCGGCGATCCCACCTATCTCTACTACACGCTCGGCAAACTCGAAATCATGAAGTTGCGCGAGGACCTGAAGAAGAAACAGGGGACGGCATTCTCTCTGCAGAAATTCCACGACGACTTCCTCAAGCAGGGATTTCCCCCGGTAAAGATCGTCCGCGAAGCCATGCTTGGCGATAACTCGCCGACACTGTGAAACTGGTTTTACCAGCCCCAGAACTGCGAAAGAACGTTGCGTTTTAGCCTAAAAATGCGTCAAAAGGAGGCTGTTTTTTGGAGTTCACATGTACTGATCAGTAAACGGGATTACACCCTAAGTATCTCTTTTTCAGCCCGAGATTACTTTGGAGTGGCAACCCGGAGTAGGAGGAGGGGTGGGGTCACCTTTCCTGCTAAATCCGGGGCCGAGCCGAACCCCATTTCATCGTGCGGGAAGATGAGAGTATTCTCTGCAAATTGTCAGTGTGACAGGTTCGTTAGATCTCCTTTGCCGGCGAATGGATTGGGGGTGCGTCTGAACTTGCGCAATGGCGCGGGTTATCGAGAAAGTGACTGTACCAACACATCACTATCCCGGGTCCCCAAATGGCAGGTGGCCCGGGTTGTATTCTTGGGTTCCGGCGCTTCGAGCAGAGGGAGTCGGTGAAAGCAACTGAAGGTAATGAAATGGAGAGCTTCCGCCCTCTGGAACCGCTTCAGGCCGTACGGCATGGAGCTATCGTAACCGTGACCACGATCTGACCCGAAGACCCGCTCATCGCGATAGGACCGCGATGAACGGGGCACAGACCCTCAGGGCCTACCGTGCGATACTTCTGGGTCGATGAGTGGACCACCTGCTTTTATTCTTTCCATTTAATGTTGCAGCCAATGGAAGGCTTCTGATCGGCAGGTACGGGCTTGCCGGCCAACACCGCATCCAAGGCTGCGCGCAGGTCCTGACCCGTTACCGGGATCGTGTTACTGGGCCGGCTCGCGTCAAACTGCCCGCGATAAACGAGCTTGAAATCAGCGTCGAACAAGTAGATATCCGGCGTGCAGGATGCGTCATATGCATGTCCCACGGATTGTGACTCGTCGTAGAGATAAGGAAACGTGAAGCCGAACGTGTCGGCCTGCCGCTTCAGTCCTTCAGGATTGTCGGCGGGATAGCTCGCCGCATCGTTCGCACTGATGGCGACAATCCCCACGGGCTTCGCCGAGTAATCTTGTCCGAATTTCGCAAGTTCCTTTTCGATATGTTTAACGAACGGGCAGTGCGCGCAGATGAACATCACCAGCAGCGCCTTCTTGCCGCGAAAATCATCGCGACGGACTGTCTTGCCACTCACCACGTCGGTAAGGGCGAAGTCGGGGGCAACGGTGCCAAGTTCGAGCATTGTGGATGCGGTTTGTGCCATGGAATTATCCCTCTAAAACAGTGGAGTTTGGCGGCCGGGTGCTGCAATGCCGAAATGTTCGTAGGCGAGTCGGGTAGCCACGCGGCCTCTTGGAGTGCGGTCCAGAAAACCAATCTGGATCAGGAATGGTTCATAAACTTCTTCGAGCGCGTCTTCTTCTTCGGCGAGCGTCGCCGCCAGCGTGCCCAGGCCCACCGGTCCGCCGTCGTACTTTTGGATAATGGTGAGCATCAGGCGGCGGTCGATTTCATCGAACCCGTGCGCGTCCACTTCAAGCATGGTCAGCGCGGCATTTGCGGTCGGCAGGTCGATGGTTCCCGAGCCGCGCACCTGCGCATAGTCGCGAACGCGTCTGAGCAGGCGATTGGCAATACGCGGCGTTCCGCGCGAGCGCAACGCGATCTCCGCCGCGCCGTCCTCATCAATCGGAATCTGCAGAACCTCTGCCGAGCGTGTAACGATGACGCGCAGTTCCTCTTCGGTATAAAACTCCAGGCGCAGGAGGATACCAAAACGTGAGCGTAAAGGCGATGAAAGCAACCCTGGCCGAGTCGTCGCACCGATGAACGTGAACGGCCTGATCTCCATCACGTGAGTACGCGCTGCCGGACCCTGGCCAATGATGATGTCGAGCTTGTAATCTTCAAGCGCCGTGTAGAGCTTCTCTTCCAGCACAGGCTGCATGCGGTGGATTTCATCCAGGAACAGAACTTGCCGCTCGCGCAGGTTGGTCAGAATCGCAGTCAGGTCTCCCTGGATCTGCAGTGCCGGTCCGGAAGTCTGCTGAAATCCCACGTCAAGTTCGTTGGCAATAATGGTGGCAAGGGTTGTCTTGCCTAGACCCGGCGGCCCAAACAGCAACACGTGATCGAGAGCCTCACCCCGTGACTTTGCCGCCTCAAGCGCAATGGCGAGTTGCTCTTTCGCTTTCGACTGGCCGATAAACTCGCGCAGCCAGCGCGGCCGAAGTTTCAGCTCAAAACCCTGCTCCTCGTCAGCGCGTGCGGCGCTTACCAGCCGTTCCGGTGTGTTGTCATGAGCGATTGCCATGCTGAGGAGAAGTGTAGCGGTTGCCGGTAGCGTGGGCCAAGTTTTCCTTCATTCAGTCATTCCGGCAGCGCCTTCGAGCCGCAGTCATGGTCACCCCAGCGGTTTAGACTGGAGCTTGCCATCTCACGTGATGACCCACCGGTTCGGAATCCTTCGACGCTTTCGCTTCAATCCACCGCAACGCATCGCGGCGGGATTTTTGCTGGCGTTTCTGGTGCAGGGATTCTGGCTCACAGGCCATCAGACGCTGACCGACCGCGATTATCAATATGCGCGCTGCGGCCGTGAGACATGGGAGCGGCCGTCTGCTCTTGCCGGCTATTACACCAGCTGCGGCAACATCCACGATGGCATTCTGGCCTATCGCCTGGCCGGCTTTCCGCTCACTGTCAACTTTGCCATGGAACGCGCGCTGGACCACCTCCGCAAGCCTGAAGATCGAGTAGTACAGACCGGAAGCAGCCAAGTGAGCACCTGGGAAATGCGCCATCAGATGACGCATGTGCTCCTGCTTTTGCGATTGCCTTTTCTCTTTACGGGCTGTCTGCTGGGAGGCTGCGTCTGGTGGGTTACGCGGCGGCTATTCGGCGATTTCGGCGGATATACCGCGCTGGCACTCTACTGCTTTTGTCCTCCTATTTTGAAAGCCTGCGTTGCACCCGATCCCGATGTGCTGACGGCGCTCGCCATCTACGGTGGTGTGTACACGTGCATTGGCGTCGCCCACGCGATGCAGGGCCCAAAACGCAAATGGCGGCCACGACTGGTGTTACTCACGCTGCTGTTTGGCACGGCAGCAGCTTCTCACATTGCGGCTTTGCCGGTTCTGGTGCTGCTGGGTCTTCTGTTGATGCTCTGGGTTGCTGAAGGGCATCGCAGCCAGGTACTCCCGGTTTTGCTCATGTGCTCCGTCGGCGCGTTTCTGTTGTTTTTCGCCTGTTACGGCTTTTCTCCGGATGCATTCAGTTACGTCTTCCGCTCCGCCGCTGGCATGCTGTGGTTCTCTTTGGATCCGGCGCGACGATTCTTCGGCACACTCAGCAATGCGGGCATAACCATCGCGGCGGGAGCATCGCTTGCCCTGTATCTGGGACTCCGCCGATCGCGATACTTCGGTAACACCACGCCGCTGTTCTGCTCGCTGGTTTTAATGGCGCTCGTCCTTACCGGCACGCAAGGCAGCCCCTGGCTGTGGGCGCTTCCATTCCTCGTGACGTTTATCGCCGGTGTTTTTGCCGATGCCTACGAAAGCCCGCGCAGCCGGTTGGCGCTCGCCGCGGGCGGCGGAATCGTGCTGCTGCAAATCATCTTCTGCGTGTTGAGCCTGCCCGGTCTTCTGTAGAACTGAGGCCCTGCCAAAAAGGTCGAAATTACACAAAATCGACTTCGAAAAGACGGCCTGAAAGGCATTTCTCAGGGCATAAAGTTCACCTCAATTTGCAGACTTCGACACGTATGTTGGATGACGCTGTTGCGCCCCTCTCAGCATCGTCGTAAGTCAAAGAAAAATATGATGTTATTTATAATAATCCACCTTGCTAAAGCGCAAGTTGAGCGCGTAGAATAGATGCAGAACTCGCGGACCCGGCCCTGCATTTTTCCGGACCTTTTTTGCCGCCTTCCGGCGAGCTTCAGAAAAACCTATGGCAGACGATCAGAACCCCCAACTCCCTCTCGAAGGCGGCACGCCACCCGGCGGTCAAAACCTCATTCCAATCAACATTGAAGAGGAGATGCGCCGTTCCTATCTCGACTACTCGATGAGCGTCATCATCGGGCGAGCGTTGCCGGACGCGCGCGACGGGTTGAAGCCTGTTCATCGCCGCGTACTCTACACGCTCAGCGAGATGGGCCTGCAGTACAACAAGAAGTACACCAAGTGCGCGAAGGTTGTGGGCCAGGCCATGGGTGTCTACCATCCTCACGGCGACTCCGCCATTTACGACACGCTGGTTCGCATGGCGCAGCCATTCTCGCTGCGTTATCCGCTGGTCGATGGCCAAGGCAACTTCGGTTCTGTCGATGGAGATCCGCCGGCGGCCATGCGTTACACCGAGTGCCGCATGGAGCGCATTGCGGGCGAGTTGCTCGCCGATATCGACATGGAGACGGTGGACTTCGTTCCCAATTACGACGAGTCCACATTCGAGCCATCGGTTCTTCCGACGCGCATTCCTAACCTGATCGTCAACGGTTCAAGCGGCATCGCGGTCGGGATGGCCACCAATATTCCACCGCATAACCTCACCGAGATCGTCAACGCCGCAATCGAACTGGTCAACAATCCCCGCGCGGGGCTTGCTGAAGTGCTCAAGCACGTGCAGGGCCCTGACTTCCCCACCGGCGGATTCCTCTATGGCAAGAGCGGAATTGCGCAGGCCTACAAGACCGGCCGCGGTCGCTTTATGATGCGCGCCAAAGTAGCGACTGAGAACCTGACCAAGGAAAAACAGGCGATCATCGTTACCGAGATTCCTTATCAGGTCAACAAGTCCAAGCTCATCGAGCGCGTCGCTGAGCTCACCAACGAAAAGATCATTGACGAAATCAGCGACGTCCGCGACGAGAGCGATCGCGACGGTATGCGCATCGTTATCGAACTCAAGCGCAGCGCGCAGCCCGAGATCGTTCTCAACCAGCTCTACAAGCACACGCAGATGCAGGAGAGCTTCTCCATGATTTTCCTCGCGGTGCTGAATGGGCAACCGCGGGAACTGGGGCTCGACCAGGCAATTCGCGCGTTCATCGATCACCGCGTCGATGTCGTGCAACGGCGGACCGTATTCCTGCTCCGCAAAGCTCGCGAACGCGAACACCTTCTCGAGGGCTACAAAATCGCTCTCGACAATCTCGACAGTGTCATTAGGATTATCCGCGGTTCAAACTCGAGAGCAGACGCCCGCGAGAATCTGTATTCCTGGGGTAAGGGCAAGGACATCGTCGTCAATCTCGACCGCGAACAACTGCCGCACGAAGAAAAGGGCCTTACGCTTCGCCAGGTTGATGCCATCCTCGAACTGCAGCTCTACCGCCTTACGCAGTTGTCTGTCGATGAGATTCTCAACGAGCTGAAGACGATACGCGAGAAGATCGCCGAGTACGAATCGATCCTCGCCAGCGATGCCAAGCTGCGCGCGGTCATTGTGAAAGAGCTGGAAGAGGTTCGCGACAAGTACGGCGACGCGCGGCGCACCCAGATTGTGGACGAAAGCGCCGAACTCCAGCTTGAAGACCTGATCGCAGACGAGCAGGTCGCCGTCACCGTGAGCCACCAGGGCTACCTGAAGCGCACGCCTATTTCGACGTATCGCCAGCAGCGGCGCGGCGGCACCGGCCGCATGGGTATGAAGACGCGCGAAGAGGATTTTGTTTCGCAGCTTATCATCGATTCGACGCACGCCTTCCTGCTCTGCTTTACCAACGCCGGCCGCGTGTACTGGCTCAAGGTTTACGAGATACCCGACGTAGGTGCTGCCGGCAAGGGCAAGAGCATGCAGAGCCTGCTGAACCTGCAACCCGGCGAGAACGTACGGGCGATTCTGCCGGTGAAGGATCTTGAGGAAGAGGGCAAGTACGTCTTCTTTGCCACGCGACTGGGTACGATCAAGAAGACTCCTCTCAAGGACTTCTCCAACGTAATGGCGCGCGGCATTATCGCCATCGGTATCGACAAAGAAGACGAACTTGTTGCGGCGCGCATTACTGACGGTTCGCAACTGGTCTTTCTGGCGACGCACCTGGGCATGGCAATTCGGTTTGATGAGTGCGATGTTCGCTCCATGGGCAGACCCGCTTATGGTGTGCGTGGCATCAGCCTCGTCAAGAACGATTTCGTCGTCGGCGTGGCCATTACACCAAAGGAGCACGAAGAGGGCGCCTACCGCATTCTGTCCGTGACTGAAAACGGCTTTGGCAAGCGCACGAACGTGGATGAGTACCGCCTCCAGACCCGTGGCGGAAAGGGCGTCAAGAATATGGCGGTCACACCGCGCATCGGCCGCGTGAACACCATTCAGCTCGTCGATGACTCCTCGGAACTTATGGTGATCAGTCAATACGGCAAGATCATCCGCATCGACACCAAGCAGGTGCGCGCTGCGGGCCGCGCTACACAAGGCGTTCGCCTGCTCAGCCTCGAAGATGACGACAAGGTGGCGGCTGCCGTGATCATTCCGCCGGAAGAGTTGAAAGACGACGAACCTTCGCTGCTGCAGTAGAGTGGCTTGATTTGCCGGCATTACACCGGAGATTTTCAGGGGTAAGAAACCATGCCGGCGACAGGAGCCAAGCCGTTAGGAGCGTCAGACGAAGCCAGCGCGGCGCGGGCCGTGCGGCAGATGTTCGACAACATCGCGCCGCGCTATGACCTGCTGAACCACGTGCTCTCCGCCAATATTGACCGGCTCTGGTGGTGGCGCGCGGCTCGAAACTTCCGTTCTATCCTTGCCAGCCCCGATGCTGCGGTACTGGATATTTGCTGCGGCACCGGCGACATGACCATGGCGCTTCTGCGGCGTCGCCCGCAGGGAGCGCGCCCCATTTTTGCAGGAGATTTTGCGCGCGGCATGCTGAGTCGCGGTGCGCAGAAGTTTGGCCCCGTCCCCGGCAAACCGGCGCATCCCTACGCCATCCCGATTGAGGCCGACGCTCTTCATCTTCCGCTCAAGGATGCATCACTCGACCTGATCGTGACCGCATTCGGCTTCCGCAATCTGGCCAACTACGAAGCGGGCCTGCGTGAGTTTCAGCGCGTACTCAAGCCCGGTGGTCAACTTGGCATTCTTGAGTTCAGCGAACCCGGCGGCCTCGTCGGCAAGGCCTATGCGGTGTACTTTCGCCGCGTCCTGCCAGCCATCGGCCGAATCATCTGCGGCAAAGACGGCCCCTACAACTATCTGCCCGCATCCGTCGGCAGTTTCCCGCCTCCTCAGCAGATGCTCAGCCTCATGCAGCAGGCGGGCTTTCAACGTGCAAACTGGCAGCCCTACACCTTCGGAATCGCCGGGTTGTATACCGGCGTCCGCCCTCCTGTAATCTAAGAGGCGTAGTGACTTCCACAGCCCCAAGCCGGTCCACTAAGAAGATGGAACAGCATTCAGCTGAAAAGCGCAGTGTGGCCATGAACTCAATGCTGGCCGCGGCGTTGATGACTGCGCTAAAGCTGATCACCGGCATCTTGTCAGGATCGTTAGGCGTGCTGTCGGATGCGGCTCACTCCGGGCTCGACCTGGCCGGCGCAACCATGACCTTCTTCTCCGTGCGTGTGAGCGATCTCCCTGCCGATGAGGACCACACTTACGGCCACGGCAAGGTCGAAAATCTCTCTACCATCGGCGAGGTCATCCTGATGGCCGCGTCAAGCGTGTGGATCGTCTATGAAGCCTTGATGCGCATCTTCGTCCACTCGGTCGAGCTGCATCATTCCATCTGGCCGGTGCTGGTGGTGCTCACCTCCATAGGTGTCGATTTCTGGCGGTCGCGCCGCCTGCGCGAAGTGGCGCTCCGCACTGGAAGTCCGGCGCTCGCCACCGACGCATTCCATTTCTCGAGCGATATCTGGTCGTCAGTAGCCGTTCTGCTCGGCCTGACTGCAAGCTGGATCGGCACATCCTTCGGAGTGCCCTGGCTCGACTACGCCGACCCCCTGGCCGCCATCGTAGTCTCGATTTTGATTCTGCGGCTCACCATCACGCTGGGTCACGAGGCAGTCGGCGTGCTGATGGATCGGATCCCTGCTGAAACACGTCGCCAAATCATGCAAGATGTGGCGCAGGTCCCCGGCGTCATGGCGATTGAGCAGGCGCGTGTACGGCGTGCCGGCCCCAGTTATTTCGCCGACATGACGCTGGCCTTGCCGCGCCGCTACACCTTTGAGCACACTGATGCGCTTGTCGAGGCGGCACGTTCGGCCGTGCACCGTTCGCTTCCGGATGCGGATGTAGTCATCCACACGGTGCCTCGTGAGGCCCGAGCGGAAAACGTCTTTGACCGCGTTCGAGCCGTAGCCGCCCGCAACAATGTGAGCGTACACGAGCTCAGCATTCAGTCGCTCCATGGGCGCCTGCGTGTTGAGCAGCACGTTGAGCTCGACGAGAACTTGTCTCTTCGCGAAGCGCATGAATTTGTAACCGATCTCGAAGCCGAAATCCTGCGCGCAGCTCCCGAAATCGACTCCGTATTGACTCACATCGAAAGCGAGCCGGCCACCATCGAGCAGCCCGGCGAATTCGTCGAAGAAGACAAGAAGATTGAGTATGCGCTTCTGAAATCCGCGCACCTGTTTCCCGAGATCGTGGACGTCCACGAAGTCACCGTTGGCCGCACATCCGAACACGTCCATGTCTCTTGCCATTGCACGCTGCCGGACGATTTGCCCATGCACCGCGTGCATGACGTCATCACCGCGCTTGAAGATCGATTCAAACTTGAGTGCCCTGAAGTTCAACGTGTCACCATCCATCCCGAACCGGTGACAGACAATCTGAGATAAACGCGAGACAATGTTGGCCGGGGGTAAATCGCGGTCCGTGGGTGAATCGCAGAAATGAACAGCAGATCCATCAAGAGCTTCTTCCGAGTGGCTTCATTGCTCATGCTGTTGGTTACAGTGGCGCTTTTCGCCGCCATCACCACCATGCATTTCGCCATTCACGGAGCGGAGGTGCAGGTGCCCTCGCTGAAGGGTATGACTGTTGCCGAGGCACGAAGCGTGACCTCAGGCCTTGGGCTCAATCTCAACGTGGACAACCGCTATTACTCAGGCGACGTTGCCGCCGGGCACATCCTTACCCAATCTCCGGAGCCGGGAGCGGTGGTACGTCGCGAGTGGCACGTGCGTGTGTCTGAGAGCCTTGGCCCGCAAAAGGTGGACGTGCCCAACACCGTAGGTCTGCAGGAGCGGGTCGCCGAACTGCAGCTGCGCCGCGCCGGCCTCGAAGTTGGCACAACAGCGCATTTGCCTTCTTCAATTGCGGCCGAGGGCACTGTAATCGCGCAGGACCCACCAGCCCATGCGCTTGATATTGCTCAACCCACCGTCAGCCTGCTGGTTGCTGCTCCCGATGACGAAAAACCGGACGGCTATGTGATGCCCAACCTGGTGGGAATGCCGGTGCTAAGCGCGCTGTTTCAGCTATCGAAAGTTGGAATCAAAACCGGGCCTCCCACATACGAATCAGTTCCTGTGGGCCCAATCGGCAGTGGCGCTGCACCGCCCGAGTTACCCGCTAAGCCAGGATCGGTGATTGCGGAGTTTCCACCCGCAGGCGCTAGAGTCGATCAAAGTACAACCGTGAACTTGACGGCTGCAAAGTAGAGCAGTCGCCGGAAAATGCATCTCATTTTTTATCAGGAGACGATGTCCCATGGGATTGAACGAAGATCTGGAGCGCGTAAGTTTGCAGGAACGTGAACTGCAGTTTGAAAGTATGGACGAGCAGACAGCATGGGAGATCGGCTCACGTTTGCGCGCCCTGGCTGTGGATCGTGGATTGTCCATCGTCATCGATGTGCGCCGCTTCGGCCAGCCGCTGTTCTACACCGCGTTGAAAGGCACCACTCCCGATAACGTCGAGTGGGTGCGCCGGAAGAGCAACGCAGTCGCGCGCTTCCACCGCAGTTCCTACGGCATCGGGCTGTACTTGAAAAACAAAAACGATTCGTTTGAAGCGCGCGGCCTGCCCACCGCCGACTACGCCTCGCATGGCGGCTCGTTCCCGATCACCGTAAGGAAAGCAGGCATTGTGGGCAGCATTACCGTTTCCGGGCTGCCGCAGCGCGCCGATCACGAACTTGTCGTCGAAGCTCTCTGCAGCATCCTGCATCGCGACTACGATGAGCTCAAGCTGGGGCCGGAGCAGAGCTAGACATAAATGTTTCGAGCAACGCAATAAAGAAGCCATCGGTACCGAAGGCGCCCGGAAGCAACCGCAACGCGCCCTCAGCCGAGACACACTCGCGCAGCCGTTTAGCTCCGTCCCTTATCAGGACTCCGGAATCAGCCATCCCATCAAGGATGGGCAAAACTGAAACACGTCGCGCCTTCGGGTTCTCAGCAAGCACCGACGCAACCACCTGCTCGTTCTCTTCCGGTTCGAGCGAGCACGTCGCATAAACCACGCGCCCTCCCGTTCGAACCGCGCGCAACGCTGAGGTGAGGATGGCGCGTTGCCTCTCCGACTGGCGTGGCAAATCCTCTGAACGCAGCCGGTGCCGGATCTCCGGGTTGCGTCCCAGCGTGCCGGTTCCGCTGCACGGTACGTCGGCCAGCGCGAGATCGAAGCTCGCGCTGTCACTCAGTTTGGTTGCATCAGCCATCCGGCACTCCACACGATCAGAAAATCCCACGAGCCGCTTTTCCAACTGTGCCAGCCTTGGCTCGCTCGCCTCGCACGCCACAGCGTGCGCCTGCGGATTGCGTTCAATGAGAATGAGCGTCTTGCCACCCGGCGCCGCGCACGCGTCCAGAATGTTAGCCGGGCGGCCGCGTTCCGCGCCGGCAAACGCCGCGATCTCCGCCACCAGTTGCGATCCCTCATCCTGTATGCGGACCCGTCCCTCGCGAAATGCTGCCGTCGCCGTAACGTCTCCTGCAACAACCGTCCGCGCAACCGCGAGTAACTCCGCCAGCCTCAGATGGACTCCCGCCTCCTCAAGCTCAGCTTCCACTTCCGGGTCAACGATGCGCACGGTCAACTCCGGCTGCTCTTGTCCGTGGTGGCAGATTGCGCATGCTTCTTGCAGTCCGTAGGTCTCGGCCCACCGCTCCACCATCCATTGCGGATGAGCCTGCGCCACGGCCAGTTCAGCTGTGCTCGTCTCCTCAAGTTGCCCTCGCGGAGTATTGCTGATCTTGCGCAGAACGGCATTCACCATCCCCGAAGCAAATCGGTGCCCTGCTTGCTTTGCGAGCTCAACACTTTCGTCGATGGCAGCTCGCGCTGGAATGCGATCGAGATAAAGCAACTGAAACACGCCCATCCGCAGAGCGATGAGCACTTCCGTATCGATGCGCGCTCCGGGCTTCTTCAACAGGCTCTTGATCTGCTCATCCAAGCGAATCTGCCAGCGCAGCACTCCCAGCACCAAGGTCGTAGCCAGATTGCGATCGGCCGCCGAAAGCACGTTGACCTGTTTGCCACGCAGTAGATCGTCGGAATGCGATTGACCGCGCTCCACCGCCATCAGAATCTGGAATGCAATTTTGCGTGCTGGAGAAACGGCGGCCATCTGCGTCAACCGAGCCGCGCAGTCACGCCCTGCGGCATCCCACGCAGAAAGTCCGCGGCGCTCATCCGCTTTTTGCCTTCGAGCTGCACGTCGATCAGCTCGATCCATGTGCCGCCGGCGCATGCGGCAAACATCCGATGATCGTGTACGTGGATCTGCCCTGGCTGCGCGTCGGCAGGTGCGGCAATCGTTACTGCATCGGCGATAGCCATTCGGTGCACGATGAATTTCTTGCCGTCGAGCGCCGTAAACGCCCCCGGCCATGGGTGGAATGCGCGCCAGCGGTTGTAGAGTTCATGTGCCGCGCGGACGGCAAAATCCATACGGCCGTCCTCGCGGTCGAGCATTGGCGCGAATGTTACGCCCTCCTCGCTCTGCGGCTTTGGCTGAACGGTCCCATTGGCAAGCCCTGCGACTGTCTCTACCACCAGCGGAGCTCCTGCTTGCGCGAGAACTTCAAACAGTTGGGCAGCCATCCGATCCGGCGCAATCTCAATCGTTTGCTGCAGCAGAATCGGGCCAGTGTCCAGGCCTTCTTCCAACAGCATCGTTGTATTCCCGGTGTACGCATCGCCCATCGCAACTGCCCATTGGATCGGCGCGGCGCCACGGTACTTGGGGAGCAGCGAAGCGTGCAGATTGATGCAGCCGTGCTTTGGCAGCGCAAGCATCCACGGCGGAAGAATGCGCCCATAAGCCACCACAACGATCGCGTCGGGAGCGATCGCCTCAAGCTGTGCACGAAACTCATCATTATTGCGAATTTTCTCCGGCTGTACAACACTGATTCCCGCTGCCAGCGCAGTCCGCTTTACTGGCGGCGCAGTCAGTTGCTGCGAGCGACCCACTGGCCGGTCAGGTTGCGAAACCACCAGTGAAATCTCGTGGCCCGCGGCCAGCAGCGCTTCAAGCGTGGGGACTGCAAAGATGGGCGTACCGCAGTAGACCAGTTTCACCGCGCTACCATTCGCCTTCGGCTTGCATTTTGCGAATTTTCCTCAGATTCAGGTTGCGCTTTAGTGCGCTCATTCGGAAGATGAAAAGCATGCCGTTCAGGTGGTCGATTTCGTGCTGGAAGCAGCGCGAAAGCAGATCCTCGGCGTCCATCTCAAACCATTTTCCGTTCTCGTCCTGGGCACGGATGCGGACCTTGGCAGCGCGCACAACCTTCTCGCGAATGTCGGGGAAGCTCAGGCATCCTTCTTCCTCATACAGTTTGCCTTCGCTGAAGGTGACCTCAGGATTGATGAGCACGAGCTTCTCCGCAGGATTTTTGCCCATGCTCAAGTCAATGACCGTCAAGCGCTTCGACACACCCACTTGCGGGGCGGCCAGGCCAATACCCTGAGAGGCGTACGTTGTCTCGTACATGTCGGCAACCAGCTTACGCAATTCGGCGTTGAATTCGGTCACGGGCTCGCCGGGCTGCGAAAGGATCGGATCTGGGTACTTGCGAATCGTCAAAATCATTGTTGCTACTTAAATCTCCGTATCTGCTACTTAAAATCTCCGTATCTGTTCGATGTATCCGTTGAAATTCCGTTTCATTTCCAGCATGGAATCGCCCCCGAACTTGCGCTGGGCGACATCCGCAACCGTAAGAGCCACCATGGCTTCTGCCGCCACCCCCGCCGCCGGAACCACGCAGATGTCGCTGCGCTCGTAGCTGGCGCTGGTCGCCTCGCGGGTATCAAAGCGGACGGATTCCAAAGGCCTCCGCAGCGTTGAAATCGGCTTCAGGTAGCCACGCACCACCAGGTCTTCGCCGTTCGAAACACCGCCTTCGATTCCGCCGGCATTGTTGTGCGGGCGGGTAAAGCGCGTAGGTTTGCCGGCGCCATCCGCCGCGTAATGAATGGGATCGTGCACCTGCGATCCGAACGACTCCGCCGCCGTGACGCCGCGGCCGATTTCAACGGCCTTTACGGCCTGCAGGCTCATCACCGACCAGGCAAGCAGCCCATCCAGGCGCTCGTCCCAATTGGCGTAGGTACCCAGACCGGCCGGGACATTGTGCACCACCACTTCGAACACGCCGTTGACCGTGTCGCCGGTGCGCGAGGCCTCTTCAACCTCGCCTTTCATGGCAGCTTCAGTTTCAGCATCCACACAGGCCAGTACCACTTCATTCTTCGCTGCCAGGGCTACAATCTCTTCCCACGCCGCGGCGCGCGGAAGCTCCACCCGGCCCACGCGGATCACATGGCTCAGAACATCGATGCCTAGCTCACGCAGCATCAGCTTGGCAAAAGCGCCGGCGGCCACACGACTCGTCGACTCACGCGCCGAGGCGCGCTCCAGCACGTAGCGAGCATCCTTGAAGTCGTACTTCAGCGCTCCGGCCAGGTCGGCATGCCCTGGCCGCGGAGAAGCGACAGCCTGGTGCTTGGCGGGATCGCCTGCTTCGACGGGAAGCTTTTCTTCCCAGTTCTTCCAATCGCGGTTCACGATTTCAATCGCAATCGGCGAGCCGATGGTCTTGCCATGCCGCACTCCGGAGAGGACGTGGACCTTGTCGGTTTCAATCTTCATACGCCCGCCGCGGCCGTAGCCCTGCTGCCTGCGCCAAAGCTCGCGGTTCACGAAATCAAGGTCAACGGGGACGCCGGCCGGAAGTCCTGAAATGAGCGCAACAAGTGCCTCACCGTGGGATTCGCCGGCTGTGGAGAAACGGATCATATTGATTTCATTGTAACGGAGCAACAGGTGTCAGGGGTCAGGGATGAGGGGTCAGGGAAGAGCGATCGGGGATCAGGGAACAGGGAAACCTGACGACCTGCCCGACTACTGTCCCAATAAGAAGGCGATGTGCGCCTTGCTCTCTGACACTCCGGCTTTTGCGCCGGCTTGCTCGTAAAGTGTCGCAGCCTCTTGCCATAGAAGCAATGCCTGTTCAGCGCTGCCTGATTCGACTTTGAGCAGCGCATACCCGCGAAGGGCGTTGGCCAGATCGAGAGGCGCTGTCTCGGCGTGGCTGCGATAGATTTGGATCGCTTTCTGGTAGTAGGGCGCGGCCTTGGCCGGGCTCCCCTGCTCTCGAAGAATGTCCGCAACGTGCCGGATCGTATGCGCCAACGCTGGCGAATCTCCACCTGTACGGCGTAGTCCAACGGCCTCGCTATAGTGCCCCAGCGCAGCCGACAGATTCCCCATATCTCGCTCGATTTGCCCCAAACCGCACAAGGACACGGCCAGCATCGCCTCGTCGCCGGCTTGGCGGCTGAGTTCGAATGCCCGCGCGAAACAGCTCTTCGCATCAGCCAGCCGTTTCTCCCTGCGTGCCTGGCAACCTTGGGAGATTAGTTCGGCTGCGGGAGGATTCGTCATAGCCAAAGGTTAGCATCTAACCGCACGCGAGATGGCAATATGCTGGTACATTGCCATTCCTCATCCGTCACATACCATGGAACCATGAGCTACTTCCTCTTCAAAACCGAGCCGGACACCTACTCCTTCGATGACTTTGTGCGCGACAAGGAAACCGTTTGGGATGGCGTGACCAATCCGACAGCCGTGAAGCATCTACGCGAAATGAAGGCTGGGGCGAAATGGATCTTCTACCACACAGGCGATGAGCGCACCGCGGTCGGCACCGGGACCGTGCTGAGCGTGGACCCCTCAGATCCGAAGGTTCCGATTGTCCGCGTGAGAGCGGGCAAGCGATTGAAGACGCCGAAGAGCCTTGAGGATGTGAAGGCTGCGAAGATTTTTGCTGACTCACCGCTGGTGAAGATCGGCAGGCTCTCGGTTGTGCCGCTTACAAAGGAACAGTGGGATTGGTTTGTGGGGTGATTGGGGGCTGTGCTATCCCACCCTTCCGCGATGAAACTGCGGAAGGATGGGGCACCTGCGGATCTTTGTGAGTTGGCTTTGGGAAATTGGGGGCTGTGCTATCCCACCCTTCCGCGATGAAACTGCGGAAGGATGGGGCACCTGCGGATCGTTGTGAGTTCGCTTTGGGAAATTGGGGGCTGTGCTATCCCACCCTTCCGCGATGAAACTGCGGAAGGATGGGGCACCTGCGGATCTTTGTGAGTTGGCTTTGGGAAATTGGGGGCTGTGCTATCCCACCCTTCCGCGATGAAACTGCGGAAGGATGGGGCACCTGCGGATCGTTGTGAGTTCGCTTTGGGAAGTTGGGGGCTGTGCTGTCCCACTCTTGACTACTTGTTCTCTTCTGCCAGCCAGCGCCTGGTGTTGAGCAGTTGCCGATTGTCGAGCGACCACACACGGCCCGTCATCTCGTCCGGGCCCTTGCCTTCGCGGGCACACTTATCGAATTCGCTGATGACGGCCTGCATCTTGGCGTCGAGATCGTCGATAAAGTTCAGCGCCAGCGCTTCAGGAATCATGGGCAGCTTGGGCGAACCGAACTCAAGCTTGCCGTGGTGCGAAAGGATGAGGTGCAGCACCAGCGTGCGCAAACGACCGGGAAATTCCGGCAGAGTCGCAATTGCCTTCTCCACCATTTCAACACCCATCTGAATGTGACCGAGCAGAACTCCTTCCGTGGTGTAGTCGAAACCGATGTCCCATGAGAGCTCGTGAATCTTGCCGATGTCGTGCAGGACGACGCCGGTGAGCAGCAAGTCGCGGTCGAGCAATGGATAATGCGCTGCAACGCGATCGCCGAGCCGAAGCAAACTGACGACGTGCTCAAGCAGGCCGCCGAGCCATGCATGATGCAACTGCCGTGCCGCCGGAGCCTCACGATAGGCTTCAGCAACGCCGGCATCAGACAGGATGGCTTTGAGCAGGGCCTTCAGATCGGGGTTCGACATGCACTCAATGAAATTCGCGAGCTGATGCCAGAGGTCGTTTACGTCGTAGCCCGTTGCGGGGAGCAGGTCGCTCTTCTCCACCTCGCCGGCTTCAGCGAGGCGCAGTTGATCGATCTTGACTTGCAGGCGATCCTCAAATTTCGAGCAGCAGCCGCGCACTTTTACGATGGCGCCCTTGTCGAAATCTTTGGCGATGCGCGAATCGCCGGGATCCCAAATGCGCGCCTCAAGCTGGCCGGTTTTGTCGCCCAGCATCAGGTTCAGGTAGGGTTTGTTTGTTTTGGTGGTGCGCTGCTGCTTGGCCAGGACCAGAAAAAAACCGTCGAAGTTCCTGCCCTCTTCGAATGTGGCTAGATCGCTTATATAGATTTCTTTCATTCTGGTCGCAAGGATACAACATGCGGGAGTGGCGAAGCTCGCGGGGTTGTTGAGATCCTTTCGCGCCGCCCCTCCGGGGCTCCAGGGGTTTGAGGGCTGTTGTCCCAGGGCTTCCGCCCTGGGCTATTTTCATTCCATCCCTCCGGGATGGGGTGCGCGGTATTCATTCACCCCTCAGCGTGAGTGCGTGTGCTGTATTCACGTTGGCGATTGGAGCTGCGCTCAAACACTGCGGGCCTGGGATGTTGACTCCCAGGTCCAGCAAGTTTGATGAATCGGTGGTTTACTAAGCTTCGGCTGCCGTTATTGCTGCGGCTGCGCAGGTTGCTGCGGCTGTGCGGTTGGATGCTCCGCTGGTGCGGGAGCTCCAGGTATGGCCGGCAGCGGAGTGAATTGCGGCGCCTGCTGCGGCTGGTTGCTCTGCGGCTCCTTCGCCTTATCGGCGAGCCTTGTCTTTTCGCCGGTTGTCACAGCCTTCTTCTTCTTTGAGGCTGTGTCGCCGGCCAGGCCCAGCGGGCGTGACTGCGTGGAACGGTCCGCAACTTCGGCAGCATCCGGCGCCGCGGGAGCCAATTTGTCGGTCTGAGCCGTTGCTGCGTTTGCCTGCTTTGCTTTCTTGGGCACGCGGGCGCGGTCGCTGAAGCGCTTTTTTACTTCTACCGGAGCTGCTTCAAGCGGATTCTCCGGCTCCGGCGTCGCTGAGGCGGTTTCAGGTAAAGCACCTGCATCCTCGACGGCTGTAGCGGGCGCGGAGGGCAGTGTCTTACGAGGGGCCTGGCCGAAGCGAATTTTCTCTCGCTTGCCGGGCCTCTCACTTGCCGGCTGATTGGATTTCTCGGATTTCTTGACGTGAATCTTCTCGAGAAAGCCCTTTTTGGCTGGCTTCGCCGTAGACGCGATTTGAGCTGCTGGTTTAGGCGCTGCCTGAGCTGCCGCCGGCTCCTGCGCCGGAGCCGTATCTGCTACGGTCTGAGGCGACTTTTGCCGGAACGTGTGAGTGGTTTCGCGGAAGCGGGTGCGCTCCACCTTCGGCTTCTTTTTAGGAGCGGGCGGGGTGTATGCGCTGAACACCGGCTTGGTCTCGTTCGGGCTGGCGCCGGTGTCGGTGTAGCCGGGCTTGATGTCGATAAACGACTCTTCGCGAAGCTTGGTCAAATAATCGCGAATGGCCGGCTCCATCCTGGACATATAGAAAGCGTCCTGGACCTGGGCCTCAACTTCCTTATAGGGCCGAACGCCACCCTTGGCGTGATCGTCAACCTTGAGAATGATGTAGCCCTGCCGCGTAAGGATCGGCTCAGTATATTGGCCTACTTGCAGCGGGAAGGTCTTATCTTCCAGCACCTTGGGTAGTGCGCCGGGCTGGTACACGCCGAGATCGCCGCCCTGGGCTGCGGTCGGACCGTCGCTGAACGACTTGGCCAGCTGAGTGAAGTCTCCGCCCGCATGCAACCGGGTCTCAATATCGTCAGCTTTGGCCTTAGCGGCGGTCAGCTTTTCGCCTTCAGTGGCGCCGCCGGTCGAAATCATGATCTCGCTGAGGTGAACGCTTTCCGGCTGGGCGTAGTCCTGCTTGTGTTCTTCGTAATAGCGTTCCGCCTCGCCGGGAGTGAAGCGGATGTTCTGTCCGACTTCCTGCCGCATCACCTCCTGGGTGATGAGTCCATTGCGGATATTCTGTTTAAAGTCCTCAAAGGACACGCCTTGTTCCTTGGCGGCGGCCTCAAGATCTTCCATGGACTTCAAGTTGTACTGCTTGCGAATCTCATCCAGCCGTTTGACCAGCTCAGTTTCGCCGGTGATGCCCATCTGCTTGCCTTTGGAGATCCACAACTGCTGATCGATCAGGTTGCGGAGCAAGTCCTTATGGGCTGCGGCGACCTCCTGCATGGTGGCGGCGCCGCGCTGACGCGCATCGCGGTCGACCTCTGCCATGGCACGCTCATAGTCTGAACGAGTGATGATCTGGTCATTGACCCGGGCGACGATGTCCTCGACCGTGGTACCACCGTACGGGCTCTGTGGCGCCATGTTCTGGGCGCGCCCCAATGCGGAACTGGACAGCAGCGCCGTACCGAACACGATCGCTGCGGGAATGCGAAGAAATCTGAGGGTCATAAAGTCAACAATTCAGGCAGCGCAAAAAGCCGCCTCCTGCATAGACGTCATTGTAAATGCCGGGGGAGCAGAAGCGCGATTCGCGGCGCGCTTTTGTGACGCGGCTATAAGGCTTTGCTGCACGGTTTCAAGCGCGCGGCCAGTTTGGGAGCGGGCGTTAGATGCGCGGAATGCCGCTCAGGTTCCGGGCGGAATATTCGCTCCTTGGAGGGCCGTGGCTACCTCTTTCGGGGGTGCCGCAGTCAAATAACACAGTGATATACTTGAGCCCTGGGCGGCTCCGCGGAGCCCCTACAGCGATTTCTCAGTTTCCTGAGCCTTGCCGGAATCAGGCAAGGCGAAATTATATCGGGGAGCAAATCCGAGGCGCATGAATGACCGCAGCAGACCTCGGTGAAATCGCATTTGGTAGTCCGCAGCAATCGTCCTCCGGAGGTTCCTCCCAATTATGAGTCCTCGCGCCCGTCGCGCCCTTTTCACACTTGTACTCTTCTTCGCCGTCTGCGCCGTGGCCGGCTCCATCTTGCAGCGCAGGGTGGGGGCTCAAACCGCGACCGACGAGAGCCAGTTACGCGACAACCTTAAGTCGTTCACCGACGTGTACGCGCTGGTTGAGAAGAACTATGCCGAGCCGATTGCCGGCGATAAGGCCGACACGGCGATCTATGACGGCGCAATTCCGGGAATGCTGCGCGTGCTTGATCCGCACTCGAATTTCTATGACCCCAAGGCGTATGCACGGCTACGCGAAGATCAGCGTGGACACTACTACGGCGTCGGCATGGTCATCCAGCAGCAGCGCGATGCGCAGGGCAAGGACCACGTTTACGTAATCACGCCGTATGAAGGGACACCTTCATTCCGGGCCGGCATTCACCCCGGCGACCAGATTTCTGCGGTAGATGGCAAGAGCACGGACGGCTGGACCTCAGACCAGGTGGCGAAGGCGCTCAAGGGACCCAAGGGCACGCACGTGCAGGTAACGACGACTCGCGTTGGGCAGACTGCTCCAATGGTGTTCGACCTGATACGCGATGAAATTCCGCATCCTTCGGTGGACTTGAAATATGAGATTCGTCCCGGCGTGGGCTACATTCACCTGACGCAGTTCCAGGAAACGACTGGCGACGAGATGTCCAGCGCGATCGACGGCTTCAGCAACCTTAAGGGGCTTGTCATTGATCTGCGCAACAACCCCGGCGGACTGTTGAGCCAGGCCGTAGACGTTTGCGATCACCTGCTTGCAAAGGGCCAGGGTATTGTTTCCCAGCGCGGGCGCGCTTATCCCGACCAAAACTACACGGCGACGCACGGCAACGGCGGCAAGACTTTCCCGATCGTTGTGCTGGTGAATCGCGGCACGGCTTCGGCGGCGGAGATTGTCTCCGGCGCGCTGCAGGATCATGACCGAGCGCTGATTGTAGGCGAGACCACGTTTGGCAAGGGCTTGGTGCAGACGGTTTACAACCTGAGCGAGAACACCGGCCTGGCGTTGACGACGTATCACTACTACACGCCGTCCGGGCGCCTGATCCAGCGCAACTACAACGGCGTTTCGCTTTACGACTACTATTACAACCATGCTGGCGCGGAGCCAAACGACTCCACCAATCGCGAAGTGAAGCTGACGGATTCCGGACGAACGGTTTATGGCGGGGGTGGCATTACTCCGGACGAAAAGATCGACACACCGAAGAGCAATCACTTCCAGGACCAGCTTCTTTACAAGGATGTGTTCTTCAAGTTTGCGCCGATCTATGTGTCAACCCACCAAGTCAACCAGAATTTCCAAGTGGACGATGCCGTGTTCTCTGAATTCAAAAAGTACATCACCAGCCAGGACATCGAGTTTACCGACGCAGATATCAATGGCGTAAGCGATTGGCTGAAGGCGCGCATCAAGGAAAAGATCGTTACGATCCAGTTTGGTCAACTGCAGGGATTGCGCACGCTGGCCGATTGGGATCCCGAGATCCAGAAGGCCGTAACCTTCCTGCCTGAAGCACAGGCGCTTGAAGATCATGCGCACCAGGTGCTGGCGGAAAAGGCGATGGCGCGCAGCACGAACACGCAAGGCGTTCCGGTTCAGCCTTAAGCACACATCACGCGAATGAAGAGGCCATCCCGCTTGGGATGGCCTCTTTGCTTGTGCTCCGCTCAGGATGACGCGCGGTGGATGGTGCGGGTTTGTGGTATCCCACCCATCGAGCACAAAACGCTCGATGGATGGGGCACCCGACTGGATTGCTAAACGAAGGATGGGCCGCCTGCCAGAAGGATTCGGAGTTAGTCGAATGCTGGTAAGCCCGCTAGCGCCATTGCAATTTCTTCTTCGGGATACTCGTAGTTCTCGAGCTTGCCGGCCTGGTAGGCAATGTAGCTCTGCATGTCGAAGTGGCCATGGCCGCTCAGGTTGAAGAGAATTGTGCGCTGCTTCCCTTCGGCCTTGGCATCGAGCGCTTCCTTGATGGCGGCGGCTACCGCGTGATTGGCCTCGGGCGCCGGAACGATTCCTTCAGCCTGCGCGAACTGCACGCCGGCGGCAAATGCATCGAGCTGTTGCACCGTCGTCGCTTCAGCCAATCCAAGATCGAGCACATGCGAAACCAGCGGCGCCATGCCGTGATAACGCAATCCGCCCGCGTGAATTCCCGGCGGAACGAAGGTGCTGCCGAGGGTGTGCATCTTTACCAGCGGAGTCAGGTGGCCGGTATCGCCAAAGTCGTACGTGAAGCGGCCCTTGGTCAAGCTTGGACATGCCGCGGGTTCCACCGCAATAATGCGTGCATTGCATTTCCCCTTGATCTTCAGGCCGATGTACGGCATCACCAGTCCAGCAAAATTCGAACCGCCGCCGGTGCAGCCGATGATCACGTCCGGCTCTTCGCCAGCCAGCGCCATCTGCTCAATGGCTTCCTGCCCGATAACGGTCTGATGCAGCAGCACGTGATTCAACACGCTGCCCAGGGCGTATTTCGTGTTGGGATCTTTTGCGGCAACTTCCACCGCTTCAGAGATGGCGATGCCGAGCGAACCGTTTGAATCCGGATGTTGCGCGAGAATGGCACGGCCGGATTCGGTCTCGGTGCTGGGGCTGGCCGTTACTGACGCACCGAATGTTTCCATCAGCGCGCGGCGATAAGGTTTCTGGTCATAGCTCACCCGCACCATGAAGACCTTGCAGTTCAGCCCAAAGTAGGAACACGCCATCGAAAGCGCCGACCCCCACTGCCCCGCGCCCGTTTCAGTGGAAAGATGCGTTGTGCCGGCTTGCTTGTTGTAGTAGGCCTGCGCCACGGCGGTGTTGAGCTTGTGTGAGCCGGCCGGGCTTGTGCCTTCGTACTTGTAGTAAATGTGCGCGGGCGTATCCAGGGCCTTCTCAAGCCGCCGTGCGCGGTAGAGCGGCGAGGGCCGCCACTGCGCGTAAATCTGCCGCACTTCTTCAGGAATCTCGATCTCCCGCTCGTTGCTTACTTCCTGCATGATCAGGCTCATGGGAAACAGCGGCGCCAGATCATCAGGGCCAAGGGGCTTATGCGTGCCGGGATGAAGCGGCGGAGCGAGGGGCTTGGGCAGATCCGGAAGGATGTTGTACCAAACACGTGGAATGCGATCTTGCGGCAAAAGATATTGGACGGTTTCCATGCGCAACATTCTACCAGCGGTGATTTAGCGCTGGTTTGTGCGGATGGATACAGCGCGAGCTTTCAGCTTTTAGCTCTTCAGCTCTTTTGTGGCGGAGTGAGGGGATTGCTATCCCACCCATCTCACGATGAGACTGTGAGATGGATGGGGCACCCGGCATGCATTGTGGCGGAGTGAGAGGCTTCTCTCCCAGGCACCCGACCGAGACGGGGCGCCCGGCACTGGCTGAATTGCTTGTCTCGCAGCCCTGTAGCCGCCATCACAGCGCCGGCCTTCCGCCGCTCTTAGGCTTTTCAACTGTGTTCTGGAGGGAAAGACTATGCCATCCGTTGCTTCGGAAAATGAAACCACCATCATGAACCTGTTGGCTGCTTTTGAAGGCGAATCGAACGCGCATGCCAAGTACATACAGTTTGCGAAGAAGGCTGACGAAGAGGGATTGCATGGCGCCGCCAGCCTGTTCCGCGCCGCAGGACGCGCCGAAGAGATCCACGCCGCCAATCACGCTCGCGTGATCAAGCAACTCGGCGGTGAAGCGAAGTGCGAGATTCATCCCGCGGCAGTGAAGTCGACGCTTGAGAACCTCAAGACGGCTTTGAGCGGCGAGCAGTATGAAATCGACGTCATGTATCCGGAGTTTCTGGCCGAAGCCACAGCGCGTGAAAACAAGGCGGCCATCCGCACCTTCACCGGCGCAATGGAAGCCGAGAAGACTCACGCGCGCCTCTATGGCGAAGCGATCGCTCTGCTACAGGGCGGCAATCTGCATTCCTGGATCAGCGCGACACGTGAATTTTATGTTTGCCCGGTATGCGGCTACACCTCAGAGACCGAGGAGGAGCACGAGCGCTGTCCGGTGTGCAATTGCCCGTGGGAGCGCTTTGAGATTGTTCGTTAGTTGCCGATCGCAGTTGATCTTGGATTTTTCTTTGCGCGCTCCTTGGGGGCGCGCATATTTATTTGCCGGCGGAAGCGCGCATTGCGTCTAAGGCTCGTCGTTGTAGATGCCGATTTCGAGCTTGCCGCCTTCAGCCTGCTTTGCCCGGTACATGCCGGGTGTATTGAAGCTCCATGCCATCTCGCCGTTGGGGGCAATGGCAATCACTCCACCGTCGCCGTGCATGCCGGTGAGCTCTTTATGGATCACCTGGTCGGCTGCGTCCTGCAAGTTCATGCCTTTGTACTCCACCAGCGCGCAGACGGTTCGCGCGACGGTCAGGCGGATGAAGTACTCGCCCGTTCCCGTTGCCGAAACCGCGCATGACTGATTTGAGGCATAGGTACCTGCGCCGATGATGGGCGAGTCGCCCACGCGGCCCCAGCGCTTGGCATTGGTGCCTCCAGTTGAAGTGCCCGCTGCGAGATTGCCTGTACGATCGAGCGCGACCACGCCGACGGTGCCGTACTTGTGCGCGTCGGCGGGTTCAATCAGGGCGGGTTCAATTTCTGAAACCGGATTCGCGGGCGGCGGTGGCGCCCCGGCAGGACGCGGCGGAATCGGCATGCCTTCCTTCTTCAGCTCTTTGATGAGCGCTTGCCAGCGGCGCTCTGTAAAGAAGTAGCTCGGGTCCACCTGTTCGAGTCCCGCATAGACTGAGAACTCGTCGGCGCCCTGGCCCACCAGGAAAACGTGCGGCGATTTCTCCATGACAGCGCGCGCCAGCGAGATGGGATGACGCGTGCGGGTTACATCGCCCACCGCGCCCGCCTTCATGGTGGAACCATCCATGATGGCCGCGTCAAGTTCGTTTCTTCCATCCGCCGCGAAATCAGCGCCGCGTCCGGCGTTGAACAGCGGATCGTCTTCGAGAATCCGGATCGCAGCTTCGACCGCGTCCAGCGAAGAGCCACCTTTGTCGAGCACCTGCGCGCCGGCCTCAGTTGCTTTGGCCATGGACGCGCGATAGGCCTTTTCTGTTTCCGGGTTCATGGTGGCGCGCTCAATGACTCCTGCCCCTCCATGGAGCACAATCGCCCAGCGATGGGCGGCAGGCTGTTGCGCGGTAGCGGCTACGGCAAACATGAGTCCTCCAATAGCCATTGCGCCAATACGATACACCGCACGACCTCCGGCGAGATTAAGTGTTATGCGCGCCTCTGGATCTGATCGCACGCTTGTCTCTATCATGCTATAACTTCTCTGCAGTTCGGAACGAGTTCCTGCTCAACGGAAAGGGAGCCGCATTGAAGTCCAACGTCATTTCCCTCGCCATCATCTTCGTGGGGCTGATCTTCTTCGCGTTAGATGCGGCCAGTCTTCCCTGGACGCCGTGGCGCATCGCCGGTATCGCAATCGCGCTTCCGGCATTTGTGCTGCTGATTGTTTCGCGGATTGTGCTTGGCCGCGCTTTCAGCGTGCGCGCCGAGGCGAAGGTTCTGGTCACGTCAGGAATTTACTCGCGCATCCGCAACCCTATTTACGTGTTTTCGACGATCGTGATCCTCGGCCTGATTATTTGGACAGGAAGGCCGTGGCTGTTGCTGGTTCTGGCCGTGCTGGTTCCGATGCAGATATACCGCAGCCGCAAGGAGCAAGAGGTACTCGCGGAGAAGTTTGGCGATGAGTATCTCGCGTACAAGCGGCAGACCTGGTTCTGATCCGGCGCGAATGGCCGGTTTGATGGCTGTTCCCTTGCGGGCAGCTTTCTCGTAACATCGCATTCAATGATGACGCGAATGAAAGCCCTCCCTTCCCTTTTGATCTTGGCATTCTGCGCCGTAAATCTGCGGGCGCAGGCCCATCCTATACCGGTGAAAGTGGTTGTGCTGGCGATGTTTGAGCAAGGCGAGGACACCGGCGATACACCCGGCGAATATCAGTACTGGGTGGAACGCGATCATCTCGACCGCGTTTACCCGCTGCCTGCTGGTTACCATGCCGCGCGCATGAACGGCGACGGAGAGTTGGCCATCGTCACCGGGCCGGGCACTGCGCATGCCGCGGCTACGGTGATGGCGTTGGGACTCGATCCGCGCTTTGACTTCAGTCATGCGTATTGGCTTGTTGCGGGCATCGCCGGCGGCTGCCCGGATCGCATATCGCTTGGCTCGGCCGCCTGGGCACGCTGGGTGCTGGACGGCGATCTTGCATACGAAATCGATGAGCGCGAAATTCCGCCGGACTGGACCACGGGCTATCTGCCGCTTGGTAAAGCAACGCCGTATGAGAAGCCTGTGGAGGCGCGGCCGGGGCAGATCTACAAACTCAACGAGGGGCTTGTGCAGTGGGCTTTCAATGTTTCGCGTGCAACCAGGCTGGACGACTCTGACAAGTTGAAGCAGATTCGCGCGGGCTTTGACGGCGCCGCTTCGCAGAAGCCTCCGTTCGTCACCATCGGCGATGAGGTCTCTTCGTCGACCTATTGGCACGGCAAGCTGCTGGACGCATGGGCGAGCGAATGGATGCGCTACTTCTCCGAGGGTAAAGGCGAATTCGCCACTACGGCGATGGAAGATACAGGGACACTGCAGTCGCTCGAATTCCTGACGAATGCGGGCCGGGTTGATATCAACCGCGTCATGGTCCTGCGCACGGTGAGCAATTTTGATCGTCAGCCTCGCGGTCTTACGGCAGCGCAGAGCCTTGCGCGGCAGCGCATCGGCGCCTACGCGGCTTATCTGCCCTCGCTTGAGGCGGCGTACCGCGTTGGTCACAGCGTGGTGAATGAACTCTTGACCCATTGGGCGCAATACGAAGCCACAGTGCCGACGGCGGCTCCGGCACCAGCGAAATAATCGCGCTGACGAAAGCGCTTGGCTGAGACAGCCTCCGCAGGTGACAATGCTCTGGTTCCTCAAATCAAATTCCGGGCCATGCATTGCGCTGCGGCTTTGGCAGGTCCGGTAATCCAAAGGCAAAAGAATGCACTCTGTATGGCTAGGCGAGTTTATGGGCACAGCGGTCCTGGTGCTTTTTGGAACCGGCGTGTGTGCTGCCGTGACGCTCCGCAAGACCTATGCGTCGGACGCAGGCTGGATAGTGGTCACGACCGGATGGGCGCTGGGCGTGCTCTGCGGCGTGCTGGTGGCGCAGGCATTCGGAAGCCCTGGTGCACACCTCAACCCGGCGATTACGCTGGCGAGCGCCATCATCAGCGGCAACTACTCGCTGATCCCCATTTACTGGTCAGCGCAATTGCTGGGCGCCATGTGCGGAGCCACGCTTACGACGCTGCACTACGGCCCGCATTGGAAGCTCACGCCCGATCCCGCCGCCAAGCTTGGCATCTTCTGCACCAATGCCGCGGTACGCAGCACTCCGGCCAACTTCTTTGGTGAAGCGCTTGGTACTGGAATGCTGGTCCTGATCGCCGGTGCGATTTTCTCTCACGGAGTTTCCCCAACGGGTCCCGCGCCGGGCATGGGTCAATGGCTTGTGGCCAGCCTTGTGTGGGGCATCGGCCTCTCACTTGGCGCGACGACCGGATATGCAATCAATCCCGCTCGCGACTTCGGTCCGCGGCTCATTCATGCGCTGCTGCCGATTCCCGGCAAGGGCGGATCGAACTGGGGCTATGCGTGGATTCCGATCGTAGGCGATCTTACCGGTGGCGCACTCGCGGGGCTGCTGCTGCATTACGCGCGCTTGTGAGGTTCGTGTTTTCTCACCCTTCTCGCGATGAGACTGTTCAGTCACATCGCAAGAAGGATGGGGCACCCGAGAATGGCGGAGATTGGTGCGGGGTTTTGAGTTGGTGAGTTGAGGGTTGTGGTATCCCACCCATCCCGCGATGAGACTGCGGGATGGATGGGGCACCGAGTTGAACCGGCACCCCTTTGAACCGGCGAGCGATGGTTTACTCCAAACCTGAAGCCACTACCGACAGCGCGGCGATGGCGGCCGTCTCTGCGCGCAGGATGCGGGGGCCTAGTGTTGCAGCCTTCCATGCGTTGGCGTCGAAGAGCGCTTCTTCCGCGGGGGCCCATCCGCCTTCAGGGCCAACTGCAATCTCCAACACCGGCATCTCATCGCCGGCTGCATCCACGGCATCATCGACAAGCCGCCGCAATGTGGTTGTACGTTCCTGCTCGGCCAGAACAATCCGCGCGGCGTTTGATGCCGCCTTTACGTAAGCCGCAAGTGAAGTGGGCTCATGAATCAGCGGCACATCGGAACGGCGCGACTGCTGGGCGGCCTCATGCGCGATGCGCCGCCAGCGTTCCGCTCTCTTGTCCGCGGCCTGGGCCAGGTGCTTCTCAGTCCGTTGCGCAATCACCGGGGCCACAGCGGCCACGCCGAGTTCGGTTGCCTTCTCGATGGCCCACTCCATGCGATCGAACTTGTAGACCGCCATCACCAGCGTGACAGGCAGCGCAGGATCGGCTTGCACTTCGGCAACCAGGTTGAAGCGAACTTCGTTGGGCAAAACGGCGGCAACCTCCGCGTGAAAGACGTGGCCACCTGCAACAACGTCGGCTTCCATGCCGGGTTGCGCTCGCAATACGCGCGACAGGTGCCCGGCCTGCGCACCGGTGATGGAGGCGGTGGCTTCATCCCATTGTTCGGCGATCCAGCGGCGACGTGTCATCGATTCGTCTCTTCTGAGCCCCTCGGCACCTAGTTTAATCCGTCTGCATAAACACTGAGGGGAGCGCTTTAGCGCTCCCCTCAGTGTTGCCTTTTGTGTTGGACTGCAACTACTTCTTCTTCGCGGCCTTCTTTACGGCTTTCTTCGCGGCCTTCTTTGCAGGTGCCTTCTTGGCTGCTTTCTTGGTTGCCATTTGCCTATTCTCCCTTTTCGATGGGTTGCATCGATTTCTGCAATACGTATATTGCAGTTGAAGAATGTATAGAATTGTGTCGCATCGATGTCAAGAGAAAAACGACTTGAGAGTGGAAAAATCGTCAACAATTTTTTGAGGCTCATCGAGGACCGACGATCAAAATTGATCGACGAGGACACCGAATCGCATCTCGCGCGACAACTCTCGATTGAATATTCACTGCGCGTTGCGATGCGCGAGCAAATTATCGATGTGCTTCATCGCCGCAATTGACGCGGCTTTCAGCATCACTCATCAACATTCAATGCGGTTCAATGCAAGACCCGCGAGGCTTGTTTCCTTGTAGCGCGATTGCATATCGAGACCCGTCAAATACATGGTTCGGATGACCTGATCGAGCGAAACCTTATGTTCCCCGGACTCATGAAGAGCAATACGTGAAGCCTGTACCGCCTTGGCCGCTCCCATCGCATTTCGCTCAATGCAGGGGATCTGAACGAGACCGCCGATGGGGTCGCAGGTCATGCCAAGGTTATGCTCCATTGCGATTTCAGCGGCGTGTTCCACCTGTTCGTTATCGCCTCCGATTGCAGCGGTCAATCCCGCGGCAGCCATCGAGCACGCGACTCCCACCTCGCCCTGGCAACCGACCTCCGCCCCGCTGATCGATGCATTCTCCTTGTACAAAATGCCGATTGCGGCCGATACAAGAAAGAAGCAGATGATGCCTTCGTGATCCGACTGCGAGATGAAGCGCTCGTAGTAGTGGGCTACGGCCGGCACGACTCCAGCAGCTCCGTTGGTGGGCGCGGTCACTACTCGTCCGCCCGCGGCGTTCTCTTCATTCACCGCCATCGCGTATACGGTCACCCAGTCCAAGGGAGCCAATGCATCGCCGCGCAATCCCATGGCTTCTCTTTCTTCCAGCCGTGCCGCGAGTTGATGCGCGCGCCGCCGCACATTCAAGCCGCCAGGCAGTATGCCTTGTGCGGCGATCCCTCGCGAGGTGCAATCCTTCATCGTCTGCCAGAGGCGGTCGATGCCCTCGCGCACTACTTCAACCGGAGCGCGTTCTGAGCTGTCCTTTACCAGCGCACACTCGTTTTCAAGCATCAGTTGGCCGATAGTGAGTTCGTTGGCATGCGCAGTGGCCAGCAGTTCGGCAGCGCTGTGAAATGGAAAAGGCGCCGTCGCGGAATCCCGGCTCGACCCGGATGACTGGCCGGCATTCTGGTTCGAGTCTTCCGCAATGAACCCGCCGCCGGTTGAGAAGAACGTGCGCTGTTCCGCTACGTTGCCGGATGCATCGAATGCCGTAAAGCGCATTCCGTTTGGATGCTGTATCTTTGCGCCGGGCGGAAACATGGTGTCGCGATAGAAGAGCAGATCTCTGGCTTCGTCAAATGCGATTGAATGTGAGCCTGCGAGAGCGAGGCGCTTCGACGAACGAATCTCTCCCACCGTGGATTCAATTGCCGCCGGATCGATGGTGGACGGTTCGTGTCCGGCCAACCCGAGGAGAACAGCGCGATCGGTGGCGTGGCCCAGTCCGGTGAGTGCGAGCGATCCGTAGAGCTCCACCCGCACGCGTGCAACGCGATCCATGCAGAACTGCGTCGCCAGTTCGCCAGCGAAGAGGCAAGCAGCACGCATGGGGCCCATGGTGTGCGAGCTCGAAGGGCCGACGCCGATTTTGTACAGATCAAAGAGACTGGTCATCACGCCAAGATTCTATTCCTCAGTTGGCTAGTCGCGTAGTCAGGGGCTTAAAGCCCATGGGTGCAGTGGGCTCGGTCGATGTGCTTCTCGGCGGCTAAAGCCGGATTCATATTGCAGCTGTTTGCGGCACGGCTGAAGAGGGTGCGGAAAAACTCAAGTGTGAGTGGGAATTTCGTGATCGCCTTCCCTCAGGGGCTTAAGCCCTCATTGATTTCGCGGCACTTGCGGCACGACTGAAGTCGTGCCCTGTTACAAAACAAAACGATGGACGAGTTTTTCCGCAACCTGTGAAGCTGTGCCCTTTCAAAACAAAGCAATCGTCCAGTTTTTCCGCGACTTTTAACGCCGAGATTATTGTTGCTCAATTGCGGCACAGCTGAAGGGGCTGCGGAACTAGTCAACGGTGAGTTGAGGATTTTAAGACCGCATTCCCTCAGGGGCCGAAGCCCGTACCCTTCACAACAACCAGCTTTAGTTGAGTTTTTCCAGAAGCTGTGAAGTCGTGCCCCGTTACAAAACCAGGGCTGCATAACGATCTTCCGCAATGCGTTTCGTTCCCATCCGCATTTCCCTCGTCAACTTGTAAACTTGGAAACTCGTAAACTTGCCCCTCGTTCCCGGTCCTTCCCTGTTCACTGGTCACTGACCGCTGTTCACTGTCTTCTGTTACACTCGCTGCACAATCACCGCCATGCTTTTTAAAGCTCTTAGCGCGGCCGTCTATGGTATCGATGCCAACCTCATTGATGTTGAGGTGGACTACAGTGGGGCCGTTACAGATAAAGATATCTTTCACACCGTCGGTCTACCCGATGCCGCAGTACGTGAGAGCCGCGACCGCGTGCGCGCTGCCATCAAGAACTCGGGCTATACGATTCCGCCCACATTCATCACCATCAATCTTGCACCGGCGGACCTGAAGAAAGAAGGCTCGGGCTTCGATCTTCCCATTGCGGTGGGCATACTTGGCGCTTACGGCGCACTGCGCGTGAGCGACCTTAGCAATTTCCTGCTGGTGGGCGAGCTCGGCCTGGATGGCAGCTTGCGTCCCATCCCGGGCATGTTGCCTGTGGCGATTCTGGCGCGCGAGAAAAAGATACCGAATCTGATTCTGCCGGCGGCGAACGCTCCTGAAGCTGCCGTCGTTGAGGGCGTCAACGTTTTTCCCGTTTCAAGTTTGACGGACGTGATCGATCTGCTCAACAGCTCGGTGGTCGGGGTGGTACAGCGCGAACCGTTCCGCGTGAACACGCAACAACTGCTCGGCGAGCTGCAGCACTTTACGGTGGACTTTTGCGATGTACGCGGACAGCACACTGCCAAGCGTGCGCTTGAAGTTGCCGCTGCCGGTGGGCACAACATTCTGATGATCGGGCCACCGGGCTCCGGCAAGACCATGCTTGCCAAGCGGCTGCCATCCATCCTGGCGCCGCTTACTTTTGAAGAAGCACTGGAGACTACGAAGATCCACTCCGTGGCCGGGGTGCTTGATTCAACCGCGGGCCTGGTTTCGCAGAGGCCCTTCCGTTCTCCTCACCACACCATCTCCGACGCAGGCCTTATTGGCGGCGGCGTCATTCCGCGGCCGGGCGAGGTTTCGCTGGCGCACAACGGATTGCTGTTTCTGGATGAGCTGCCGGAATTTCCGCGCAACGTGCTTGAAGTGATGCGCCAGCCGCTGGAGGATCACACAGTGACGATTGCGCGTGCGTCCATGTCACTGAGTTTTCCGGCGCGCTTTATGCTGGCCGCGGCTATGAACCCGTGCCCGTGCGGATACTTCAATGACAAGTCGCGCGAGTGTATGTGCACGCCGCCGATGATCCAGCGCTACGTGGCCAAGATTTCCGGGCCGCTGCTCGACCGTATCGATATCCATATTGAAGTGCCGGCAGTGCAGTACAAGGAGCTGCGCGGCGGAGCAGCCGCGGAGGGATCAACCCATATCCGCGCCCGCGTGATGGCCGCTCGCGAACATCAGCGCAGTCGGTTCAAAAAGGTCGGCGAGAAAATCTATGCGAACGCGCAGATGACTACGCGCCAGATTCGCGTTCACTGCGAGCTGAGCCCGGACGCCGAACGGCTCCTGGAACGTGCGATGCAACAGCAGGGACTGACCGCGCGCGCCCACGACCGCATTCTTAAGGTGGCCCGCACCATTGCCGACCTGGAAGGCGCCGAGAACCTGGCAGTGCCGCATTTGGCTGAGGCCATCCAATACCGCACGCTCGACCGCAGCTATTGGGCGTGAGGGCGCCAGACCCGGTAGAAAAACCCCATCAATAATTAGGGATCTTCCTCGATCCGCCGATAAGCAAGTCAATCGAGGTTTCGAATGATCTCACCCGAAGGCCCGATCCTGAACGCCGGCTGGGAGACCGTTTTCTACGCGATTCCCTTTGTTTTGTTAGCGATAACCGTAATCTTCCGGCTGGATAGGCTCTTCGTGGGTCCCGGGCGTCGATCAGGAAAGTTGAGAGCGTTGCCGGGCTGTGACAATCGGGGTCAGCCGGCACCGCGGGACCCGGACGGGCGTCTTTTTTTAGTCTGATACTTGCCAGATGTACCTAATTGTTCATTCCTGTGGAGGAAACTATCGGTAACCTCGGTCCGCGATTTTCAGGGAGGCGAAACTCGGGCGCGATAAGCTTCGTATTCCCTTCAAAATCATGAAGTTGAACGGAAGTAAAAAGTCCGACCATTGTACCGTATTGGGTACTAAAAATTTGTTGACCTTGGCCCCAAAGCCGTTATACATTCATTGCAGCCATCCATATAGGGCAGTTAGCAGATTGTAAGATTTTGTGCGCCCGCAGGCTGTTTTTCCGCATCATACTAGTGGTTTGTAGCTCTCGGATGATGCCCCGGTGTGTTCTGAAATTGTCCGGGACGGGAACGCGGGGCACTCAGACTCTCAATTCTGCCACCTGTTTTTTACCAATAAGGCAAACGGCTGAATCTGAACGCGCGAAAGTGCGTGAAGATTTTTGAACTGGACGCAATTTTCGTGCGTCTAAGGAATGAAGTGCAAAACTTGGGGTAGTCCTCGCTGAATTGACTTCCCCGCCCTGCACCGGCAATGGCATTACAAAAATGTCGGGCAGTTGAGATTTACAAGGAGATTTCAATGCGTTCTGATTTGGTTTTTGGGGCACTGCACCAGGTGTCCAACCGCTACCAGCTCTGCCAATTGGCGAGCAAGGCTACCCGGAAGCTGCACAAGCCGAACACACGGCTACAAGATACGACTAACGAAGTTCTTGGCCGCTTTCAAACCACCAACCCTGGCACCCTCGGCAGCATAAGCGCTCCCGCGGCCCAGCCGGTTGAAAGGCGCCGTGCAGCATAACGGCGTCTCTTCAGGGAGTTGTAAAGTAGTAAGACAACGAATGTAAGAAGAGCCGTCTTTATCTTTAATAGACGGTAGGTTTCCCCGGCGTATCAATACTTCTTCTGGGCCCGATTGTTGCTGCGGAGTTGTACTGCGCCGGTTGTATTTCTGTTTCTTCCGTTCTTTATCTGGAGCTCTCCCCTTCCCACATCCCTTCACTAACATCCCGCCTCGCAGGTGAACATGACCATCGCTGAACTGAAAGAAAAGAACATTACAGAACTGAGCCGCATTGCGCGTACCCTCGAGATTCCGGGTACCAGCGGCCTTCGCAAACAGGACCTGATCTTCAAGATCCTCCAGGCACAGAGCGAAAAGGAAGGCCACATTTTTGCCGAAGGTGTTTTGGAGATCCTTCCTGACGGCTATGGATTCCTGCGTTCTCCGGATTACAACTACCTCCCCGGTCCAGACGACATCTACGTGTCGCCTTCCCAGATCCGCAAGTTCGACTTGAAAACCGGCGACTCGATCAGCGGCAACGTCCGCCCGCCGCATGAAGGCGAGAAGTATTTTGCGCTGGTCAAGATTGAAGCCATCAACTTTGAGTCTCCCGAGGAAACGCGAAACAAGATCCTGTTCGACAATCTGACGCCGCTCTATCCGCAGGAGCGCATCAAGATGGAAACCGTGCGCGAAGGCCTGAGTGCCCGCGTCATGGATCTGCTGACGCCGGTCGGTAAGGGACAGCGCGGGCTCATCGTCGCTCCGCCGCGTACCGGCAAGACGATGCTGCTGCAGTCCATCGCCAACTCAATTACGTCGAATCATCCTGAAGTGGTGCTGATCGTTCTGCTCATCGACGAGCGTCCGGAAGAAGTCACGGATATGCAGCGTTCGGTCAAAGGCGAAGTCATCAGTTCCACGTTTGACGAGCCTGCCGCCCGCCACGTACAAGTGGCCGAAATGGTGATCGAAAAGGCCAAGCGCCTTGTGGAGCACAAGCGCGACGTCGTCATTCTGCTCGACTCCATCACGCGACTCGCTCGTGCTTACAACACCATCGTTCCCCCGTCGGGCAAGGTGCTGTCAGGCGGCGTTGATTCCAATGCACTGCAGCGGCCAAAGCGCTTCTTTGGCGCGGCCCGCAATATTGAGGAAGGCGGTTCGCTCACCATCATCGCCACTGCCCTCGTCGACACCGGTTCGCGCATGGACGAAGTCATCTTCGAAGAGTTCAAGGGCACCGGCAACATGGAAATCATTCTCGACCGCAAGCTGGTGGACAAGCGCGTCTTCCCGGCCATCGACATTCAGCGCTCCGGCACGCGTAAGGAAGAGCTGCTCATCCCCAAGGACGACCTTTCCCGCATCTGGGTCCTCCGCAAGGTGCTGAATCCGCTCTCCCCGGTGGAAGCGATGGAACTGCTCATCAGCCGGCTTGAGAAGGTCCGCAATAATGCGGAGTTCCTGCTCAACATGAATCAGCTCTAAACGAAATCCAGCTCCAGGTGGGTCTAGGTGGTCTAGTTCACTTGGGCGGAAGGCCGGGGGCATCGCCCCCGGCCTTGTTCTTTGACTGGAATTCCAAGCCCGATACTTTGAAAGATATGAATCTCAAAAAGTCCGTTGCCATCTTCACTTTGTTATTCGCCTCCGCTCTCGCTCTCATCGCGCAGGACCAGGGCTACTGGCGCGCCGCCAGCACCAATGCCAGATCCATCACCGGCGACATCACATTGTCGGAGACGTCGGTCGTCTTCAACTTCACCGCGTTTACCATAGCGCCCATTCGCACCTTGAAAACCGCTGAAGTTGCCGCGGTATTTGACGCCGATGTGAACTCGGGAGTCAAAGGCAATCTTTATCGCCTCAGCATCCCGTCCGAACGGCGATTCCTGCACAAGAACACCATGTGCGGCACCGAAAGCGTGCAATGGATGGCGACCTTTGTTTCCGGCCGCAATCTGCAAGTGGCTTTGTTTTCGGGACTCGACGAACCTGTTTTTACATTCGACGCGTTGGCCAACTCCAGCACACGCTGCGCGACGTTCACCTACGCTCGCTGAGGCGAGGCTGCTCGCTAACGGCGAGGCTGCTCGCTAATCTCGGTAGGCCGGTAACGAGATGGCCTATGAGGCGGAGGCTGCCCGCTGATTCCGGCACTTTCGCGAAACCGGGGCCGCTGATAAGATAAAGAGAGTCGTGGGGCTGTAGCTCAGCTGGGAGAGCGCCTCGTTCGCAACGAGGAGGCCAGCGGTTCGATCCCGCTCAGCTCCACCAAATCCCCCAAAAGTCAGTCCAACCAAGAGGTCCTTCCCCTTCACTTCTTTCAGGGTCAGGATTTCGCCTGCGGGCTCAGACGCCCGCATTACGGCTCAAGTTCGATCCCGCTCAGCTCCACCAATTACCTCCGCAATTCCAGATCAGTTAAACGGTTCATCGCTACGCCCAGGATTTCGCCTGCGCTTCCTTCCGATACCACCTTTGAGTAACTTGGTTCATCGCCCCTCCGGGGTATACTCGTTATCGTCTTCCTGATTTTTGGTCCAAAATAGCGTATAGGGCTTTTACAGGTGTCGCAGATTCCCTGATCTCAAAGAGCCCTGGATTCGCCGATCAAGACGAGGTGAGTGGTTGCCCCAGATCGTCTCTCCACCGGAACCGACGCAAATCACGCTCCGGCCTCTCTGCGTCGATCTGGACGGAACGCTGGTCAAATCCGATACGCTGCTCGATTCGTTGCTGGTGATGGTGCGCAAGCGTCCTTCGCTCTTGCCTGCATTGCCCGGACGCCTTCTGCGCGGCAAAGCGGCGTTCAAGGCGTTCGTCACGGAGTCGATCTCGCTCGATGTGATTCACCTGCCGTACAACCGCAAACTACTGCACTATCTTGAAGAGCAGCAACTGCTGGGTCGCGACATCTATCTTGCTACCGGCGCCAATATCGCTTTGGCGCGACGGGTGGCGGCGCATCTGGGCATTTTCAAGGACGTGCTTGGTTCTGACGGCGACATGAATCTGACGGGCCACAATAAACTTGAGCGGCTCCGTTCCAGCCTAGGTGCGGGTGAGTTCGACTACATTGGAAACGGCACACCTGACCTGCCGCTGCTGGCCAGCTCGACGGAGCCGATGGTCGCGAACCCGAGTCTTGCATTGCGCATGCTGCTGCGCACTCGCAAAATACATCCGGCTCAGGAATTTTGCGAACGCAGGCATTCTGTAGCGGCGCTGGTGCGCGCCATGCGCCCGCATCAGTGGGCCAAGAATCTTCTCCTGCTCGTTCCGCTCGTGCTTTCGCATGCAATTTCAGTCAAGCCTTTGATCGCCGGGCTGCTTGCGCTTTGCAGCTTCTCGCTGGCTGCTTCAGGCACATACATCGTCAACGACCTGCTGGATATCGAGTCGGACCGCCACCATCCTAAGAAACGGAAGCGGAGCTTTGCCGCGGGCGATCTTTCGCCGATCACCGGCGTTGCCGCAGTGATGCTCTTTCTGGCGCTGGCCTTCGCGCTGGTGCGCGGCCTCCCTGCCATGTTCGGCGCATGGCTGCTGCTGTATGTGGCAAGCACGCTGGCGTATTCAACCCGGCTGAAGCGCATTCCCATCGTGGATGTACTAGTGCTTTCGGGGTTGTACACGCTCAGATTGCTTGCCGGCAGTTCCGCCACCGGTTCACATATCTCTCATTGGCTTGGTGGTTTCTCGGTCTTTCTGTTCTTTTCGCTTGCGATTGCCAAGCGCTTTGCCGAACTGGAAAATCTGCGCGCGAGCCAATCCGTTCCGAAAAACGGACGCGGCTACATCCTGGCCGACATCGAACAGTTGCGTGTCTTCGGTACCTCCAGCGCCTTCGCCGCAGTGGTCATTTTCGCCAACTACATCAGCGGCAACGATGTCGTGGCGCTTTACCACAATCCAACGCTGCTGTGGCTGATTGTGCCGCTCATGATTCTCTGGCTCTGTCGTGTGTGGTTGCTGGCTTCGCGCGGGAAGCTTGACGAAGACCCAGTGGTCTTTGCGATGACCGATCGCATGAGCCTGCTGATTGGGGTGGCTGCCGTTAGTGTCGTACTGCTGGCAATCTAGGCGGAAAGCTCAATCCGCTCGCCTCCTGGTCCAAATGCGATTGAAATTGCCGCAGGATAATGGCTCTGTGATACGCTGCTGACACTTGGCAATTGAAGCCATCTGACTTTCCCCAATGCTGTCCAATTCCCCACGCTTGCTCGTCCCCACGGCAGGCTGCAGCACCCAAACCAATGGAGGTTGAACCATGCAATCCGCAAGCCCTAAAGAGGCTCCGCTGACACCGGGCCTGGTATTCGACATGATGCAGGCATATCAGCGCACTGCCGCTCTCAAAGCAGCGGTCGATCTTGATGTATTTCGCGCGGTCGGTGAAGGTCCCGGCGACGTGGCCTCCATCGCTGGCCACTGCAAAGCGTCGGAACGCGGCACCAGGATCCTTTGCGATTTTCTAGTCATCAATGGCGTGCTCGCGAAAGAGAACGGCACGTACAAGCACACGCCCCTCAGCGCCACGTTCCTGGACCCGCGCTCGCCCGCATGCCTGGCATCTATCGCGCAGTTCCTTGGCAACGCCGCATTGCACGAACCTGTCCACCACCTTGCAGACATCGTGCGCAGCGGCCGCACTACCCTGCCAGGCTCCGGCACGGTCGAGCCCGATAATCCGGTGTGGGTGCAGTTTGCGCAGACCATGGCCCCGATGATGGCCCCGTTGGCGGCGCCGCTCGGTGCTGTCGTGCTGAACGGACACAACGGCCCGATGAAGGTTCTCGACATCGCCGCCGGTCACGGACTGTTCGGCATTGAGATCGCCCGGCAGAACCCGCAAGCGCAGGTCACGGGTCTCGATTGGGCGCCGGTTCTGCGTGTCGCTCTTGAGAATGCCCAGAAGGCAGGCGTTCAAGACCGCTACGACATGCTGCCCGGCAGCGCGTTTGAGGTCAACTTCGGCGGACCCTATGACGCCGTTCTGCTCACCAACTTCCTGCATCACTTCGACGTGCCTACAAATGTCGGGCTGCTTAAGAAGGTGCGCTCAGTACTCAAACCGGGCGGCCGCGCAGCAACACTTGAGTTTGTGCCGAATGCCGACCGCGTCTCTCCACCGATGCCGGCGGCCTTCGCAATGACAATGCTCACCACAACCGAGTCGGGTGATGCCTACACGTTTGCCGAGCTTGCGTCCATGTACAAGGAAGCAGGATTCAGCGACATCAGCGATCATCCGATCCCGATGAGCCCGCACACCATCGTGTTGGGTCGAGCGTAAACCTGTGCGGGACCTCGCGCACGCGAGGTCCCGCAACGCGATGCAAGTCAAGCTCAAGCTGCTGTCCCGTTATCTTGCTGTAGCTGCAGAAATGCGACCTAGCAGGTCAGCGGCGGCTTAATTAAAGATGTCCGGAGCCATTCCCTTCGGTTACATTGACGCTGATTTGGCTGTGCGATATATTGGCACCATGGGTTCGATGTTCATCCCGGCCAGCTGTTGCACGTGTCTTTGCACGCTGTGCTGGTCTTGTGGATGAACTGGTTCTAAGCAAAAGACAGTTTCCATAAGGCCGCGAATCAGCAACTTAGCTGACGCGGCTTTTGTGTTTTGGGCAAAACTTACCACGAACCCCGGAATTACGAGTTGGATCATGCCATTGCTCTCCCCATCACGGCTCTCGATTGTCGCCTCCCGGCGGTCCGGCTGTTGTTGTTGTTGTAGCTGATGTAAATATTGATCAACACTCCATTTCAATTGCTCGCACACAGGTAGATTCCTGCGGGATTCCCCACTCCATCCGCATGCGTTAGCCGCAAGCGGAGCAGTTGCACCACTCAAGAATTCAGGAGGTCTTCATCATGTTGCTCAGAAAATTACAACTCTCTTTGCTCGCGATCTTCCTCGGTGCGTTCTCACCCGCCTTTGGTCAGATTGTTGGGGGCACTATCAGCGGTGCTGTGCGTGACAAGACAGGCGCCGCCGTAGCGGGCGCAACCGTTACCGTGCGCCAGATTGAAACCGGCGCCAGCCGCCAACTTACCACCGACAGCGACGGGCGCTTCTACGCGCCGTCAGTGCCGGTGGGCAATTTCGTCGTCACGGTCAGTCACGAGGGATTTCAAACCGATCAGCGCAGCGGCATTTCGCTCGCAATCGGGCAGAGCCTGCAGGTCAATTTCGATCTCGGCGTTGAGAAGGTTGAACAGGAAGTCGTTGTAGACGCCCAGCCGGACAGCGTAAATACCACCACCCAGCAAACGTCGGGGCTCGTCGACGAGCGACAGGTGAAGGAGCTGCCGCTGAACGGCCGCAGCTACGACGGATTGCTCACGCTGAACCCTGCAACCGTCAACTACACCAACCAGCGCTCCGGCGGAGTTGGCACATCGAATTCATCGGTAGGCAACATGTTTGCCGTAAGCGGCCGCCGTCCGCAGGACAATCTCTTTCTGCTCAATGGCATTGAGTACACCGGCGCTTCACTCATCAACGTAACGCCGGGCGGAACCAGCGGAGAGCTTCTGGGCGTTGATGCTGTGCGCGAGTTCAATGTAGCGGCCGACACCTATGGCGCAAGCTTCGGCAAGCGCGACGGCGCACAGGTCAGCATTGTCACGTCGTCAGGCACAAATCAGTTCCACGGCACTGAGTTCGAGTTCCTGCGCAACAGTGCGCTCGATGCGCGGAACTACTTTGACGTGGGCGCGATTCCCCCGTTCCAGCGCAATCAATTCGGCGGCTCCATCGGCGGTCCCATTCGTCACAATAAAATCTTCTTCTTCAGCAACTACGAGGGATTCCGCCAGAATTGGAACCTGAGTGCCGTCACACTTGTCCCCGACGACCAGGCGCGGCAAGGCTACCTGCCCAACTCTGCGGGAGTGGAGCAGTACGTCGGCGTGAATGCCGCCGTGCGGCCGCTGCTTGTATTGTGGCCGGTGGCCAATGGTCCCAATCTCGGCAGCGGTATTGCTGAGGCGTTCAGCCATCCCAAGCAAACCATTCGCGAAGACTTCGGCACCACACGCTTCGACACTAACCTCAGCAGCAAAGATCTGCTCTTCGCCGTCTACACCATTGACGACAGCACCGCCGATACACCCAGCCAGAATCCCCTGAGCCGCATTAACGAGAGCCTGCGCGCGCAAGTAGCGAGCATCCAGGAGCAGCACGTATTTTCGCCCTCGCTGCTCAACACTGCCCGGTTCGGCTTCTCGCGCGCCAGCTATTTCTTCACCGGGTACTCGCCGCTCAGCCTCCCCGGCTGGGTTGCAGGCAAGCCGATTGGCGCAATCGTCATAAGCGGAAGCACGGCGTCAAACGGCGCATCGGCAATAACAGGGGCTGGTGCGAACGTAGGAAGCAACAATCTGACCGCTCGCAATCTCTTCACTGTCGACGATCACGTCTACTGGTCGCGTGGACGGCAGCAAATCGAAGCGGGCGTTTGGCTGCAGCGCATTCAGTCCAACGACCAGCTTGCCCAGAATCAGTACGGGCAGGCATCGTTCGCCACGCTGCAATCGTTCCTGCAGGGCACGGTGAAGACTTTCTCCGTTGTTCCATCACCTACTGAACTGGGGTGGCGATCGCTTGAGGTTGCGGAGTTTGTAGAAGACACCATCAAGGTAACGCCGCGGTTTGAGCTGCGCGCAGGCTTCCGCGCCGAGTCGACCAATGGCTGGAACGAATCGCAAGGCCGCGCCTCAAACTATGCAATCGTAAACGGAGTGCTGCAAACGCAGCCATTCATCGGTACTTCAGCACTCACAGATAATCGCGCCAAGTTTCTGCCTTCGCCACGCCTGGGATTTGCCTGGGACGTGTGGGGTAATGGAAAGACCGCGGTCCGAGGCGGCGCCGGTTTCTATTACGGTCTGCTGGACACGCTCGATTATCGCCTGGATCAAACCGCGCCATTCAACACCACGCAGTCGCTCAAGAACGTTGCTGTTTCCAGTCTCAACTTCAACCCAGGCTCGGCGCCGCCTGCAGGTTCGTTGATTTCGCCAAGCAACGTGCAGCCTGACATTGCCACTCCCACGGTGATCAGTTGGAGCATACGCATCGAGCAGCAAGTTGCTCCGCACACCTCGCTCACAGTTGGCTACGTGGCCTCGCATAGCTATCACCAGATTCTCTCTGAGGACATGAACGAGCCTGTTCCGACATACCTCGCAAACGGAACGGTCTTCTACCCAACCAACGCGCCGTTTGCGAATCCAAATCTCGCCAACACCACCTCATGGGTTTCGCAAGGTGCGGCGGCGTACAACGCGCTGCTGGTGGATGTGCGCCGCACTTTTGCGAATGGACTTCAATTTCGCGGCAATTACACTTACAGCAAAAACCTCGACGACGGATCTGCATGGAACACAAGCGTGAGCGCCAATACTCCGGCATACGTGTCGTTCCCTTTTCAGCCCAAAACGGACTGGGGTCCGGCCGCAACCGATATTCGCCATCTCGCTTCGTTCAATGGAAGTTATGATCTGCCGTTCGGCCGGCATCGTCACTTCCTGCGCCAGGCCTCAAAACCGGTGAATGCGTTTGTGGGTGAGTGGACGGTAAGCGCGATTGCCAGTGTGTTCTCGGGCTTCCCCTTCTCGCCGCAACTTGGTTACAACCCCACCGGCAACGGCGACACGCGTAACCCGGTCAGGCCCAACTGGAACCCTGAATTCACCGGCAATCTCTATCCGCGCAAGCCAGGTCAGTGGTTCGATCCAACGGCCTTTCTTCCGCCTGCCACCGGAACCTACGGCAACGTATCGCGCGATTCGCTCGTGGGACCGGGATCGGCGGAGCTCGACTTCTCAGCCGCGAAGAGCGCCCGCGTTACGGAGGGGCTTGACATTCAGTTTCGCGCGGAGTTTTTCAACGTCCTGAACCACACCAACTTCCTGACGCCTAATCCGGTGGTGTATTCGTCGGCCGCTTCAGGCATATCGCCCACGGCTGGCGTCATTACCGCAACCTCAAGCACCGCGCGCCAAATCCAGTTCGGCGCGAAACTCCAGTTCTAGACACTTCCCTTGAACAGTAAAAGGGGCTTCGCGGTCAACATGCCGTGGAGTCCTTTCCGTTGAACGCTACTGCTTCATCGGTGAGAAACGAGTCATTGCCGAATTAAGCATGGAATCTTTTCAGGTCCTGCTCTTCGCATTGGCGCTCAATTCGCCGGCAAACTCAGGGTATAGAATACGCAACAAGGAAAAATCCTCGCTCGATCCGAGACACAAGTCCGAAAGAGCATCCAATCAGTGTTTGCACCCGCGGTTTTTCGGCGGCCTTTTCGGATCTTCTGCAATGAGAATGTGGAGGAGAAATCATGCACTGGCAGACTGTACGTTCCGTAGTCCTTTGCGCCTGGTTCGCAGTTCCCGCGTTTGCGCAGCAGCCCGCTGCATCTCAACCTGTCAATTCCACATGCACGTTCGAGGATGGAAAAGAGGCACGGATCAGCTACTCAGAGCCGGCAGACAACCCCAGGAAGAGAGAGTTGGAGAGGGACAAGATGTGGACTCCCGGCGACCAACCGATGAACTTGTTTACCGATGGTTCTGTTTCGTTGGCAGGCACCGCAATACCTCCCGGCGCGTACTCGATTCACATCATTCCGGCCAGGGACAAGTGGACACTAATCGTAAACAAGGATGTGACAGGACACGTATATGATCCCGGGCAAGACCTGGTGCGCGCACCGATGGAGACCGGACAGCTACCCGACTCTCAGCCATTCCAGCTCGCATTCGCTCGGATGAAACCAACGCAATGCAGCTTGCGCATCTATTACGGAAAGACCGGCGCGTGGGCGGAGTTCAACGAGAAGTAGAGGCACAGCAAGAAGCAACCGGCGATAACAGCTTCGATACCGATGGCAGTCATTCCGCAAAAGCCGAGGGGCTCCGCGGTCTACGCCTGTAGCGCAGCACCGCGAAGCCCCGTTCGAGCATTCCGATTGATTCCCAATCGCGCGAATCAGGCTTCCTTCGCCGTTACCGTCACCTTGCCATCTCCCACTTCGGCTGCCGGCACGCTTGCCCACAACAAATCCGTTGTAAGTTGCGGCCGATACGGGATCGAAAGCAACAGCTTGTCGTTGCTCTTGATCTCGTAAAACTCAATCGGCTTTGCTGCCGCGATCGCAGTGTTCCAACGCACCGTGACCTGATCGCTGCCGGCTGCCTTGTCAATATTCACCTCGGTGGGCTGGACAAGCCCCGCCTGCTTGAGCTGGAAGTAGTTCGTCGTAGCGCCATAACGCTGCGCCATTTCGTTTTCAATTTTCCGGCGCACCGCTGCAGATGCTGGGTCTTGCGTGGCCGAAGCAAGATTCGTAACCAGCTGATCGTTCTCCGGCTTGGCGCGATCGATCTGTCCAATGCCCGTGACGGCGCACGACACGCCCGGAATCGAGAGCGTATAGCGCACAAGATCTTCGTGACTGATCTTGTCCGGCTTGCCTACACTGCGAATCACGTCCTCAGGCACGCGGGAGAAATGCGGACCCTTGCCGTAGAAAACGCCGTCGGCAAAAACCTTCATGGCGATAACGCCCATGCCGCGCGCCATGGCAAGTTGCAGCACGTTGTACTCGTGCGACGTGTACAGCTTATCGTTTGCGTTGAGCGCCACCAGCAGCGTGTCTATGTTGTTGCCAGCGTCGCGGCGCAGCACTTCCATCAGCATCGGCGAACTGAAGTGCCCCGTCACGCCGATGTGCCGCACCCACTGCTTGTGCTCCGGATTCAGGCCCGTATAGTTGGAGCCATCGCGGTAATCGAGCATCGACGCGATTGCCCCGATCCGGTCCGGCATCTTGCCACCGCGCTCGGCCATGCCCTCGTAAAGCTGGTCCGCTTCTTCCATCCCCTGGAGAGCGTGCATCTGAATCGCGTCGATGTACGCGCCCTCTGGGATGTAGCCTTTGCCATCGCCGAACATCTGCGTGAGCGTGCGCTTCAGATCCGAGACCGCAGTAGCGCCCGGCGTCGTAGCGGCCTGGCTCGAAGGTCCAAGTCCGTACCGTTCGCGCGTCTTGCTGGCAATGTACAGGCTCGCGCGTAGCGGCGCGTTGTAGTCGGGCGCTCCGGGCACAAGGTGCATGCGCCGGAATGCCTCGCCGTAATTCATCTGGCTGGGCCCGTACACATTAGCCGAATCGAGATAGTTCACGCCGAGCTGCACGGCGCGCACGATGATGTCGGGCGCATCGACACCAGACCCCGTCCACTGCAACGATGCCTGGCCGCCCAGAGCCAGTGGCGTAACCCAGCGGCCGGTGCGTCCCAGCAGCCGCTGCGGCAGTTTTGGCTTTGGTACTTCGGACCATGCAGTACGGCTTGTCGCAAGATAACCAGCCGCCGGCAATGTGCCCAGAACTTTCAGAATGTTGCGACGTGAAACCATATGGACTCCGCCTTTCTTGCCGACTGGGGAATCGGTCGCACTTTCGATTGAGTTTTGAAAGTGAGGATAGTGTACAACTGTCGGCTTACGGCCGGCGGAAGACGAGAGGTAGCTTCCAGCTTCTAGAGCGTTTTCGCAAAATATGTAGACCGGAATTTTGTCGGTATCCCACCCATTCCGCAGAAATACGCGGAATGGATGGGGCACAATAGTCTATAGCAAAAGCTAAAACGCCCTGGCTCTTAGCCGTTAGCTATTGGCCATCAGTTTCACAGCAGGCGGAAAATCCATTTTGTGAGTGCTCTGTAACAGGGCCCGCCTTCAGGCGGGCCGCGATGTCCACAAACTCTGTTTGGGGCTTCACAGGCTGCGGAAAAACACACTTTTTCGTACCAGCCATTGAAAAACATCCCTCAGGGCCTGAAGGCCACGTGAATTCTAATCGGCTTACGGCACAACTAAAGTTGTGCCCTTTCAAAACAACACCGCCAAGCGAGTCTTTCCGCAACCTCTTCAGCCCTTGCGGAAAATGTCGTTCAGTATCTTGAAGACGTCCCTCGGGGCCTAAAGGCCGGGTTCGTTCTAATCGCGCTTGCGGCACGACTATAGCAGTTTCGGAATTGGTGTAGACCGAAAGCACGTTGCAAAGTGGCGTTTTCCTCAAGAAAACGGCCCCTTTCGATGCTCTCAAAAAGTCTACGTGTATTCCGAAATTGCTTTAAAAGTCGTGCCCTGTTACAAGACATCGACTTTTCTGCGCCTGTTCTGCTGCTGAGCTACTGCGCGCTACGCATTATCGACGCAACGGAGAAATATCTCCGCCAGCGATTCAGTCCCTGGGAATATTCGATTCGTCAGAAGACTCGAGCTCTGAATCTTCGTTGTCTAGCTGAACAGGTCCTTCATCTTCTCGATAAGTCCCGGCGACGTCGGCTTGTTATCGACGCTCATGGTCTCAGCCAGCTTGGCCACCAGTTCGCGTTGCGCACGGTTCAGCTTTTTGGGAATCTGCACCACGACCTTGACGATCAGATCGCCGTTGCCTCGTTCATTGAGGTAAGGAACGCCCCGTCCACGCACGCGAATCTCGCGCCCGCTCTGCGTGCCTTCAGGAACCTTGATGGCGACCGGCCCGTCGATGCCGGGGATTTCGAATTCCGCGCCCATCGCTGCCTGCGGAAAGCTGATGGGAATGACACAGTGCAGATCGTAGCCGTGGCGCTCGAAGAAGTCGTGCGCACGAACTGAAAGCACAATGTACAGGTCGCCTTTTGGTCCGCCGCCGCGTCCTGCGTCGCCCTCGCCTCCATAGCGAATGCGGGTCCCGTCTTCAACGCCCGCCGGAACCTTTACCTTCAGCTTGATTTCGCTGGTCACACGCGTCTCGCCGCGGCATGTGGAGCAAGGATCGGAGATCACCGTCCCAGTGCCGCCACACGCCGTGCAGTTGCGCGCAACCGAGAAGAAGCCCTGCTGATAGCGAAGCTGGCCGCGGCCCTGGCAACTGCCGCAAACGTTCGGCCCACGGCCCGACATGCTGCCGGTGCCTTTGCAAGTGGAACACGTCTCAAGCCGCCGCAGCTTTACTTCAGTCTCGACGCCGAAAAACGCATCCTCGAAATTGATGGCCATGTCGAAGCGCAGATCGTCGCCGCGCTGCTGCCGCGAAGCACGGTGGCCCGTGCCTCCCATCGAAAACATTTCGCCGAACAGATCGCCGAAAATGTCGCCGATATCCACTCCGCCCGCGAAGGGCCCCGAGCCGAAGCCTTGACCTCCAGCAACGCCCGCATGGCCGTAGCGATCGTATGCGGCGCGCTTATCTGCGTCGCTCAGCACCTGGTACGCTTCGCTTGCCTGCTTGAAGTTCTCCTCCGCACGTATGATCCCCAGGATTGCGGTCGGGATGAAACTTCATCGCTTGCTTGCGATATGCGCTCTTCAGTTCCTGGTCGCTGGCGTCGCGCGATACGCCAAGCACCTCGTAATAATCTGCTTTGCTCACTGTTGTCTTTGGACTCATTCGCTCGTTTGTTTTGAATTGTGGGCCACGCGCACCAGCGCTGGACGCAGCAGTCGATCGCGCAGGCGATAGCCGCGGCGAATCTCCTCAGCCACATGCTGATCGGGAATGTCTTCCCGCTCGACGGAACCGAGAGCCTCGTGCATGCGCGGGTCGAACGGTTCGCCAACCGCGGGAATGGTGCTGACCTGCATCTTCTGCAGCGTTTCTTCCATCTGCTTCACAATCAGCGCTACGCCGGAACGCAGCTGATCCGCATTACCGGTGGCACTGAGCGCAAGCTGAAAGTTGTCGATCACAGGCAGAAAATGCTCAACCACTTTGCCGGTGGCAATGTCGCGAAACTCCACCTTCTCGCGCTCGGCGCGCTTCCGGGCGTTGTCAAACTCAGCCTGCAACCGCGCCATGCGGTCCAGCAACTGATCGCGTTCGGCCTTAAGCTGCTCAAGCTCCGCGCGGGAAACCGGCTCGCCTGGTTCCTCTGCGGGCTGTGGCCCGGCTGCGGGCTGTGGCCCGGCTGCGGGCTGCGGCCCGGCTGCGGACTGCGGTCCGGCTGCGGGTTCCTGCGCCGTCTGCTGGTTGGCTGCAGACTGCGGCATGGCATCTCCATCAGCGGCCCCGGCAGAGATCTCAAGGGGATCCAACTCCGCCAACTCTGTCTCTTGTTTACGCATAGCTCTTTTCATCAATTTCTATTGTCTCAAGAAATCGGTAACGCCTGATTCCATTGTATTTTCTTCCGATTTTTTCTGTGGGAATCCGCATCCTGCGGCACACAAACCAATCCCGCGCCAGCGCATCCCGTTAGATTCGTCCGGGGCAAAACAGATTCACACGGCAGCCGGCTAATCGGCCGGCTTATCCAGCAGCCGCTCCGAAAGTCCAGCAATATAGCTGACCGCCTGGATCATCTCCTGATATTGGATTCTTGTGGGGGCAATAACGGCAACCGTACCCAGGTTCGCTCCTCCCAACCGGGCTGGAGCGCCGATCAGCACCAGGTCCTGCATTGCCGGTGAGGCCGCATCCAGCCCAACCACCACGCGCACTTCCTGCTGTCTGCCATCCACATACGCATTCAGCAGCTCAATCAATCTTTGCTTGGCATCAAGCGCCAAAAGCATCTGGCGGAGCCGTTCCCGATCAACTTCGCTCGTAATCAGGTTCGCCATGCCATCAACGAAGATTGCCGGGCCTGTTTCGTCTGCTGTCAGAGCGCCCTTGCGGCACAGTTCCTCCACCGACTCCAGCAATTGCCGATAAGCCTCGCGTTCAGCGTCCACACGCCGCGCAACTTCAGTCCGAATCCGGTCAATGGGCCATCCGCGGAAATTCTCGTTCAGATAGCGCGACGCAGTTTCGAGTTCAAGGTGGCTCAGGTCTTGCTCCAGCAACAGCACGCGGTCTTGCACGGCGCCGCCCTGCGTTACCACCACCGCCAGCACTTTACCGGTGGTGAGGCGTGAAAAATGAACGTGCTCCAATATCTGCTGTTCTGTTGAACTGGCAAGCGCCACGCCCAGACCCTTCGATATCAGCGCAAGAACATGCGATGTCCGCTCAAGATAATCGTGCGAACTGGCAACGCCGGAAAAGCTCTCCTCAATTTGGCCGAGACGCGCATCACTTAGCGGCGTGGGCGCGGATGAAGCAGAAGATTGATGACCTGCCGCCATCCGGGCAGACTGCGTAAGCTGCTCGACGTAATAGCGAAATGCCGCGGCGGTAGGAATGCGCCCCGCAGAAGTATGTGGCTGCTCCAGCAATCCGGTATCGCCCAAAACGGCCATGACGTTGCGAATGGTTGCCGAACTGAGACCTTCGCGGTCGGCAAAAAGGCGGGCGAGCGCCTGCGAGGCCACCGGTTCTCCGGTGGCGATGTACATCTCGATGACCGCTGTAAGTACCAGCCGCTCGCGCGGGCTCAGGCGTAGATCAGGCATTTCCCCAGCTCTCCGTCCCGAGTGCATTGGTGCTCGAAAGCACGTGGCCGACTGCGGCGGCAACCTGGGACTTATCTGCTAAACCTTTGGCGGCAAAGCAATTAATGGAGGAGAATACACCGTCCTTTAGTAAATTGTAGGTACGGTTTAATTGCAATGTCAAGGAACCAAAGGAATCGGGTAATTCCGTCACATTCGCGATCAGTGCGGCTTTCCATCGTTTTCGCTCATTGCCGTCCTCTTGCGGAAAGTGGAAGATGGTGTTGCACAGGCCCCATGCCAAATCCACACCTGATCCATCCAGCAAAACGATTTGCAGTTGCAGCGGCGATTTTGGCTGCCGCTGTCTGCGCCTCGTCCGCGCAGTTGGCAAGGGCGCAGGCCGCATCTTCCCGGCCGACAGCAGAGGCGAGCAATCTCGAAATGCAATCGTGGCAGCAGAGCCTGACGGCTTGGCGAGCGCAGCGGGAGATGCAGGTTTCTGCCCGCGACGGCTGGCTGACGCTGGCCGGGCTTGAATGGCTCAAGCCCGGCGTCAATACCATCGGTTCCTCGGCAGACAATGCGATCCATCTTCCCGCACAGGCTCCCGCGCATCTGGCCCTGTTGACCGTGATGGGCGGCGCGCATGCCGATCACGCGGCAAACGCGAAGGTTCCCGAAGCCACAATCGTCCAGCTTCTTTCTCCTGCGGGTGGATTTCTGCCTGACTTCACCGTGGATGGCAAGCCTGCCCGCGAAGGCTCACTCCAGGTGGACGGGGCGAATACATCAACGATGGCGTGGCGCGGTTTGAGTTTCGCGGTTCTCAAACGCGGCGATCGTTTTGTGCTGCGCATCAAAGACGCCGACTCGCTTTTGCGAACTGGGTTCAAAGGCCTCAACTGGTATCCGCCCGACCCGGCGTACCTCGTCACCGCTCGCTGGCTTCCATTCAAGCCACCCATCATCCAGGAGATCCCCACCGTGATTGGCACGATGCTGAAGTTACCTGCGCCGGGGCTGGCGATGTTCATGCTCAACGGCAAGATCATGCAGCTTGAGCCGGTGATTGAGGACCCGGCAGGCAAGAGCCTGTTCTTCATCCTGCGCGACGAAACCAGCAAGACCTCGACCTATGGAGGAGGCAGATTCTTGCACACGGCGCTGCCCGATCGCGGGCTAAACGAACCCGGCAATCTGGTGCTCGATTTCAACCAGTTGGAGAACCCGCCCTGCGCTTACACCGACTTCGCCACCTGCCCGCTGCCTCCGAAACAGAACCAGCTTGAGACGGAAATCAAGGCGGGAGAAAAACGTTACGAAAGATGACGCAGTCCGGCATTCCGCAAGCGCATCGGAGAAAAATCGCAGTACAATTCCTTTTTCTGTCTTGCTTTTAGCTGTAATGTTGGAGGCGTTATGACGATTCACTCTCTGGCAAGAAAATCGCTCGTGTGCATGGCGCTCATGTTCGCATTCAGCCTGAACGTCCCGATGGGTCATGCTGTTTCCGCAAAGAGCATAGAGAAACAGGCCAAAAAGATTGAGAGCAAGCTCGCCAAGTTCCCCAAGGGAGCATTCCTTCGCCTTCGCTTCCGCGACGGCAGCGAGAGCACCGGCAAGCTGGGCACTCTGTCAGAGAAGAACTTCTCATTCACCAACTCCGACTCGAACTCCGATGAGACCCACAGCTACAGCGAAGTAACCAATGTCGAGAAGGGCAAGACCTACATCGGCAAGGATTCAACCTCGCGCAGCCGCATCCGCCTGCCTTTTTGATCGGGCAGCGGCCCCATCCCAATGCGGTGTCATCCAGAGGACCCAAAACGGAGCGAAGGCGACGAAGAACCTGCAGCTGGTCTTTGGATCTCAGTCGCCGCGACCATCCGAAAATCTACCAATGTCCGGTTAGCCGACTATCGGCTCACTGAAGCATTTTCTTCCAGTTTCTTGCTTGCCGGATGCACAATCTGAACGGGATCCTCCTGAGCGAAGAATAATTGCCGATAGCTTGTAAAAATGACTGTTTGACCCGACATGAGCGTGGTTCTATGATCCTGCTAGGGGTGGCTATGCAGCCTATGATTTGGGTGCTCGTTCTTGTTCCTCCGTGTATTGCATTCCTTGTCTGGCAGGGTATTGGAAGAGGTTCCGAGACGGGAGATACCGTTCCGTGGCAGCGCGTGCGATTGGGCAAGCGCGGGTTTTGGCTGACCCTGGCAATCTGCTATGTTGCGATGTTCGCGGCGGCAGTGGTCCTGCATAAGATCTAACCACAGATCCCCTTCGCAAAATCTCAACTGTGCTGTGTCACCGGCAATCCTGACCTTACCCATTTTGGGTGCATGTTTGGGTTAAGTAACGATTGCTTTCTCGGCTAACGTGGCTGTTCCATGTTGTACAGGAAGTGGGCGCGAATTTCGAGATATGGGCCGTGAAAGTCGTTTGGCAGCGATGGGTACTTCGAGCCCATGAGCGCACCCCATGCAGCACGATCAAGGGCGGTGTAGCCACTGCGGCCCTCCAACACCATGCTGCCTTCTTTCAGTCGGCCATTCGGCAACACCTGAAATCGAATTACGACCTTGCCTTGTTCCAACTTGGGAGAATTCACTTCGACGGGTATCAGCGGCTGCCAAGTTCGCTCCGTCTCGCTATGCCACTCCTTGAGCCACGGGCCAAAATCAACTCCCTGCGTGTCGGTAAGAATCTCAACGCCGCCTGAGGTCGCATGCCGATTCACACACGTGCTAATCCTCTGATCCTCTTCTTTGGGGACCGGCGGTTGCGCAATGAAGGGCTGTGCAGCAAGCACAAATGCGAATGCGGATATTGGAACGGTAAGTCGCATGGCGAACCCCCCCTGCATTTCAATGTATATCAGCGACTGCAATGGGCTCAGGAGAACAGAACGACAGGTCACAATGAGGTTGTTGGCAAATAACCGGCAATGGGGAAATTGAGCTATTTGTGAAGTAGCACAACGGGATAGTTTGGGTTTGAACGCGACTTCGCCGCGTGGATCTCTTTGTTCTCAAACGGCGGGAGTCTCGGCACGACTGAAGCCGTGCCCTTTCACAAAGCCTCATCGCGAAGCAGCTACTGGATAACCGGCTTCGCTTTCCATGCAGTGGGGGAGAGCGCCCAACCTTTCAAGATGGCCTCAACGCGCCCTATCACACCCCAAACTGATAGATTTTAGGTAGAGCCCTCCGGTCAACTACCCGGCAAACTTCCCTATTTCAGGGGCTGGATCGCACCAGGAAAGCATGATGTTTCACAACACTGAAGACATACACATTCAATGGACCAAGGTGGTCCTTCCGCCGGTCTTCCTCGAGGAAGAGTTTCCGGTATCTGAGGCGGCTACCGAGACTATTTTCACGTCGCGCCACGAGATTACCGAGATCCTTGCCGGCCGCGACAGCCGGCTGCTCGTCCTTGTTGGGCCCTGCTCCATTCATGACACCAAGGCCGCGCGCGAATACGGCGCGCTGCTGAAAGACGCCATCGCGGAACACTCCAACGATCTGCGCATCGTAATGCGCGTTTATTTTGAAAAGCCCCGCACCACCATAGGCTGGAAGGGCCTGATCAACGATCCGTATCTCGACCAGTCGTATAAGATCAACGACGGCCTGCGCCAGGCGCGGCATCTGTTAATCGACCTGGCTGAGATGGGCGTCCCCACCGGCACCGAGTTCCTCGACATGATTTCGCCGCAGTACATCGCCGGCCTGGTAAGCTGGGGTGCGATTGGCGCCCGTACCACGGAGAGCCAGGTGCATCGGCAGCTTGTTTCGGGCGTTTCGTGCCCGGTGGGATTCAAGAACGGCACATCAGGCGACGTGCAGGTGGCCATCGACGCAATTCAATCCGCCGCCAACTCGCATACGTTTCTCGGCCACACCAAGCATGGGCAGTCGGCCATCTTTGTGACGACAGGGAACCCGGACTGCCACATCATTCTCCGCGGTGGCCGCAAGACCGTGAACTACACGGCCGAGAGCGTGGCCGAGACCGCGCACAAGATGGAAAAGGCCGGCCTGCCACCGCGCATCATGATCGACTTCAGCCACGCCAACAGCAACAAGGATTACCGCCGCCAGGGGCTGGTGTGCCACGACGTTGCAGGACAGGTGGCAGGCGGAGACAAGCGCGGCGATACCCGCATTATTGGCGTGATGATCGAAAGCAATCTTGTTGCGGGCGCGCAGCCGCTGGTTCCCGGCAAGCCGCTCGTCTACGGGCAGAGCATTACCGACGCATGTATCGACTGGGCTGAAACGCGCACGCTGCTGGCGGAACTGGCTGGCGCGGTGCGTACACGAAGGAAAAAATAGCGGCTATTGCCTCTAAGCGTAGCGCATCCCGCCTGGTCTTTCACAAACGCTATGATGATGTGGAGGACGCGGAAGCACCCCATCATCATGTCCCCAACCATCTTCATCTCGGCGGGCGAAGCTAGCGGCGAGCATTACGGCGCTCTGCTGGCCGCCTCAATCCAGCAACAACTTGCTCAAAAAGGTGAGACAGCGGAGTTGTTCGGAATGGCTGGCGAGCGTATGCAGGCCGCAGGCGTTGAACGCATCGTCCGCGCGGAAGATGTTTCTGTGATGGGCTTGACGGAAGTGCTGGCTCACCTCCCGAAGATCTACGGCGAGTTCCGCAAGCTGAAGAAAGCTATTCGCGCCCGACGGCCTGACGTGGCCGTGCTCATCGATTTTCCGGATTTCCATTTCCGTCTTGCGCGCGAGTTTCACCGGCTCGGGATTCCCGTGGTCTACTTCGTTAGCCCGCAATTGTGGGCGTGGAAGAAGCACCGCATCCGCCTGGTGCAGAAGTATGTTCGCAAGATGCTGGTCATCTTCCCGTTTGAAGAGGCGTTCTACCGACAGCACGGAGTCGAGGCTGAGTTCGTGGGCCATCCGCTGGCCGAGATGCCACAGCCCGCGATTGCGCGCGAGCAGTTCGCCTCCGAAAATGCGCTTGACCCGACACGAATGTGGATCGGGATCTTGCCCGGCAGCCGTCCGCACGAAATCCGCGACCACCTGCCGGAGATGCTGGAAGCCGCGCGCAGTCTGGCGAACACCCACGCGCAGACGTTCGAGTTCATCGTGCCCCTGGCCCCCACGCTCGACACCGCTCAGCGTGCTCAAGTACACCGCGTAATCCAGAACCTGGCCTCTGACCTCACCGTACGCCTTGTCGAAGATGCGCGCGCAGCGCTCTTCCACGCCCGCGCCTCGGTCGTGGCCAGCGGTACCGCCACCGTTGAAGCTGCACTGATCGGCAATCCGTTCGTGGTGGTCTATCGGGTTTCGCCGCTTACGTACGCCATCGCCAAGCGGGTGGTGAAGGTGCCGCACGTGGCTATGGCTAACCTGATCGCAGGCAAGCGCGTGGTTCCGGAGTTGATTCAGAACGACTTCACCGCCGCAAATATCGTCCAACAGCTAGAGTTGCTGCTACCGGATGGACTTGCTCGCGAGTCCATGAATAAGGGACTGGGGGCGATCCGCGAATCACTGAACGCGCACCCGGAAGACAAAAAGCGCAAAGAGTCGGGCGCCATTGAACGAGCAGCAGCCATCACGATCGGCGAAATTTCCGCGGGTTCCCCATCGCCGGCCGAGTTGGCTGTGCAATCCTGAATGGAATCGAAATGGGCCCGCAAAACGACTGCCGCCCGAGCGGCAGCGATCCAAGGATGATGATTGCTATGCATAGAGAAAGACGGCACTTTCGGCGGCTGAGCAAATCCCCGACCGCCCTGCGCTTTGTCGCGGCACCCCTGGCCATTTTGGCGACCGCTTTGGCTGCCTTTACGCTCGCGGCTCCTCTATCGGCGCAGCGATCCGACAGGTCCGCACTCGACATCACCGGCTATGTAATCGACGCGGAACTCGATACGGCCACACACCATATCGCCGCCAAAACAGTCGTCACCTTTACCGCTCCTCCTAATCTTGAGGTGGTCAACTTCGGCTTTCATCCGGCCCTGAAAATTACCAAGATCACCGACTCCTCAGGCAAGCTGCTCGACGGTGAGCGCACCGCCGACGGCTCTGTCCGAGTTACCGCAGGCTCGCCGCTGGTGCCGGGCCAGCCCGTGAAATGGACGTTCGAGTACGAAGGCGTGCTGACCGGATCTGAAGACGGCCCGGTGGAAGGGCTGAAGCTGGCCGCCATCCAGGAGCCGATCAGCTACCTGCTTTACCCGGCGCGCTGGTTCCCCACCACCGGCTTTATGACGGATCGCTTCACCGCCGAAATGCACATTCGCGTGCCGCAGGGCGTGCGCGTGTTTGCCAGCGGCAGCCAGGGAGCATCGCATCCCGTCACGCTGACCAGCGGCAAGCCAGGAGACCAGTACGACTTTAACTGGACCAAGCCCGGGTTTCCGGGAACCGTGATTGCCGGACGCTTTGTGGGTCCTGTTTCAGTTGGCCCGGGGAACGTAAGGGTGTTCCTCACCATCAGCCACCAGGCCTCGGCGAACCAGCTTGCCCAAACAGCCTCCAAGCAATACGACTTCTTTACCGACGCATTTGGCGCCAACGAAAGCAGCCGTCTGAATGTAATCGAAGTGCCCGACGACACGCTGCCCGCCGTGTGGGCGCCGGAAATTGCCGCCATTCAGGGTTCGCGCGTGGGCGATAAGAGTGGCATCCGGCTGCTGGCCAACACCATCGCGCACCAGTGGTGGGGTTCTGAAGTGAGCCCGCGAACGCTGAGCGACGCGTGGATCACCAACGGCATGTCGCGCTACGGCGAGCTGATGTACGTGGAAGAGGACAGCGGTAAAGGCGCCATGCGCGCCGCTCTGGAAGATGTTTCCGCCGGCGCGCTGGCTTACGACACCATTCCGCTTTCAAGCGCGGGCCGCCTGGCTCCATTCTCGCCCGAGTTTCAATCCATGACCCTGGAAAAAGGCGCCATGGTGTTCCACATGCTTCGCGGCGAGATCGGCGACAAAGCATTCCTGGCCACGTTGAAGGGCGCCCTCAGCCAGTTCACTGACGGCTCCATCCGCGCCCAGGATCTGGAGAAGGTTGCCGAGTCGCAAAGCCAGCAGCAGTTGACGCCGTTCTTCGCACAGTGGATCGACGGCACCGGCGCGCCGCGCTTCACCAACAAGTACGCGGTCTACCGCCTTGGGAACAACAAGGGCTTCCGGACCATCGGCGAAATCCAGCAGGATCTCGACCTGTTCAGAATGCCGGTTGACCTGCGCGTGGAAACCGACGGCAAGACGGAGAACAAGAAGATTGAAGTGGTCGGTACCGACACGCAATTTGTTGTCGACACATTCGGTCGGCCGCGCCGTGTCAGTATCGATCCCGATCAATGGGTCCTGAAATCCACGCCCGATCTGCAGGTACGCATCGCCATCCTGAAGGGCCAGCAACTGGTAGCGCAGGGTGACTTGGCCGGTGCAGTGGTTGAATACAAAAAAGCCCTGGACGCCAATCCGCAGAGTTCCCTGGCCAGCTACCGCATCGGCGAAGTGCTCTTTACCCAGCGGAATTACCAGGCCAGCGTGAACTCCTATCGCGATGCGCTTCGCGGCGATGACGAGCCCCGCTGGACTGAGGTCTGGAGTCATATCCAGATCGGCAAGATCTTCGACCTCACCGGGCAGCGAGATCGCGCAGTGAACGAGTACCGGCTCGCCATCCAGACCAACGACAACACCCAGGGAGCGGTAAACCAGGCAAGAGCCTATCTCCAAAAGCCGTACACGCGGCCGGACAACGAATAAAATCAGCTTTACGCTTTGAGATCTCAGCCTTCAGCTCTCAGTCTATAGCTATTAGCATTTAGCTTTTAGCTCACGGAGGCAGCCCCAGATAGCACCGGAGTGAGCGCAGCGCAACATACAAGGGGCGACCGAACCTGCACTGCGTCAAATCACTGCCAATGCAAAACGAAACGGCCAACCCTCAGAGGGGCTGGCCGTTTCAAATTCCCGACAACCTTACTTGTGTTGCGATCCCAGGGTCAACACTTGCAGATCGACCTTGGCCAATCCCACCCTGGTCATCGCCAATCTCTGCGCAGCCCCGTACGAAAGGTCGATGATCCGGTTCTGTTCGACCAGATCGCCGCGATCCGTAATCTTGACCACAACAGAGCGATGGTTGCGGTGGTTAATGACCTTAACCAGCGAACCAAATGGCAGAGTCGGGTGACATGCCGTCATGGCGAACATGTCATACCGCTCTCCGCTGGCGGTTTTGCGTCCTTGAAACACGCCTCCGTACCAGGAGGCAATACCGTGGAGCCTGTCACCTCGCTTGATAGCTGTCTGCTCTGCCTTTGCAGCTACCACTGCGGACTGCTCGGCTGCTGCAGCCTGCCGGGCCGATTCCAACGACGGGGTTCCCTTGAGAGGCGCGCCTGATATGGCAACGATGGAAGTGGAAAGGCGCGCATCCGCGAGCACTGTCCGCGTGGTGAAAGTGACTACCACCAACGCAGTCAGCGCAACCGATGAACAGGCCGCCAGCACACAAATATCTAGCGGAGTGTTCAGTCCCAGTTTGCGTGATTTCCGTTTCATGACCATTTACCCATTTTACCAACTCGACATCAAAAACTTGAATGCGATTGGCGAGATTACTACGGATATTTTCGTTGAAAAAAAACGAGTTCCGCACAAAAGCCCGATAAGCTTTTGATATGAAGCGAGTTACAAATTGCACTAGAAATTGTGCAAAGTAGTAACCCCACTCAGGTGACTAAAAATGATGTTTTGGAGTTCCCCAAGGCGGCTGAGAATGGCAAATAAAGAGCGAAAGCAGAGGTATAAACAGCGCTCGAGAAAATTGAATATGGGGATGCCCGCTCCTGCACTCGAAAACCGAATTCAGAGCCAGCACACCCTCACTAGGATGATGCTCCTGAAGGGCTGCGGAGTTATCTCAGATGAGGAATATTCCTGTGGATAACTGGGGCGGAATCCCCGCATCCGCATAGCCGCTGAAACACCAACAACCGCAAGAGCGGTGGCCATCCCGACGCAGGAGGGATCCGCAGTTGCTTTTAGGTGGTTCCGCCATTCCCCAAACGGCTCAATCTACACGCCGTTCCGTAGAAAGCTGCCAAGGAAATTCCCGGCCCTTAGGGAAGGGGGTCGAGCCGAAAAAACATCCCTCCGCAGCCTGTAAAGCCGTGCCCTTTCAAAGCCGCTGCTGTTCAAGATTCCGAATCCAAATGCGATCCCCCTGTACTGGCGGCGTTCCGGTGTAGGTCGTTGTCGAATCGTGGGCAATAGTGGCCTTCGAAAAGTCCTCTAACGACGTTAACGGATTCTTCGGCCATCGAAGACAGCCGCTGACTACGCCGTCGGGAGCCTTGACCGCCGGTATCTGCTCGGACAAAGCTGCCCGAATGGCCTCCGGTACAGCGACGCCGTCCATACGCAGTAGCTTGCCATACACGGAACTGCGTGCCGCCATATCCGCGGGATAATGTGCGTCGACAATCACAACCTCATCCCCATGTCCCATTGCGCATAACGCATACAAGACGTCCGGAGTTAGCAGCGGATTGAGACCCTTGAGCATCGTCATTTCCTTTCTGCGTTGGATGGCAAAGCTCGATGGCACCCGACGCCCTGTTGAACCTTGGTCTTTGCCGGACTATTGCGCATCTTTCACGCAACGGAATCCCACACCTGCCGAACGATCGTAACTTGGGGCCATCAGCAGGAGCTTCCCATGCTGATCGTTTCTGTATGCCTCAGGAAAGTACCAGATCGAACCCTGCGGTCGATAGTGATTGCCCCCACGCAGAATCGCAGCGCGCGTATGGTCGTCGGTGTACTCGTCTGTCCATTGCCAGACGTTACCTACCATGTCCATAACACCGAACGGGCTGGCGCCGGCGGGATGCGCATCCACATCACTGGCAGCGAGCATCACGCGTCCTTGATCTGGCATGGGGGCGGGCGCATCTTTAGGGTCCTGCGCCGGAATGCAGGGTGAACCGGGTGCGGGTGCGCTTGCGCGGCCTGCCAGGGCTGGAGGAAGCCAACCGCAATTACCCCAGGGATAGATACGATTGTCAGTACTCTGAGCTGCGTATTGCCATTCCCACTCGTGAGGAAGTCGCAACCCAGCCCAACTAGCGTAAGCACGCGCATCCTCTATAGACACCCACGTGACAGGCTTGTTGGCTGCGCCTTCAGGATAGGTACCGTCCTTCCAGTCCTTCAAGAAATTCAAATCGTCGGATGGATGGTAGTGCGCGGCGCCGAGAAACTTCTTGAACTCGGCGTTCGTCACGGGATATTTGCTCATGTAAAACGGCTTGATTTGCATGGTGTGCTCGTGAAACCGCCGCGGTGAATTTTCCCACGGATACTGCACATCGACACCTACATCATCGGAGCCTTCAATTTCAATGCCCTCGACCTTGAAATCGAACGTAGCGCCGGGAATGAGAACCATGCCTGCGGGCGGCGATGAGGCTCGTTGCGTGGGCTGAATATCAACCAGATGCTGCGAGAGGAACTTCCACTCATGTGAATAACTATCGAGTGGCTTCTCTGTTATAGACTTCATCTTCGCCATTAGTTCCTGAAGCTTTGCATCAGGGTTTTCGGACGTGGCCATGACGGCGCCGTATCCATGAGCCTCCAAGGAGAAGGTAAGAACGGCATGGCTCCCAACGATCCGCGGCTGGAGTTCTACTCCGTGGTAAAGATCGAGGTACTTCACTCCTGGCTTGTAAGGAACTGACATCTGATCTTCATTCAGGTCATACTCATTGCGGTTCACGATGGTCCATACAGTTTGATCGGCAAGAGGCCAGCGACTGGCGTACACGCCATAGCGAAGCATGGGATAAAGGGGCTCCCAATCCTTGCTTACGAGGAAGGGCGCCACTGAACGCTCAATGGTGGCCACTCGCCGCGTTGCTTCCGCATCGCGAGGCGTTATGCCGTTCCAGATGCCCCAGACATTTTCCCAGCTCTCCCAGCCTTCGCCGTTGAAGAACGCATATTGCAGGTCATCAGTATGGTCCCGACCCCAACGATCCTGGATGTTGACCTGATGACGCGTTTCGAGCCAGCGATACTTGTCCACCATGGGTACAAACTTGTTTACCGGAGGCGCCGCGACCGGTCCGGGCGGGGCGTTGTATTGGCCCCAGGTGAGAACGTTCCATGCAAGGGCTTCGTCACTCGGTCCGATTTCAGGTTCAAATGCCAACGGATGATTCACTTTCTCCGCCGCTAGAGAAAATGCCAGTGGCACGCCATCCTGGGTATCTCCATTGATGCCGTCGGCGTCGATCTCTTTCATAAGATCTGCAATCGCATCGGGCCACGAGGTGCCGGGATCTCTGGTGCCCTGATCCCACATCATCATGGGAAACAAAACTCTGACTCCTCTTTTATGGAAGTCGGCCACCATCTTGCGCACGCCTTCCACTCCACCCGGCATCGAGCGCACCATGTCGAGTTGGTTGCGGTCATCGATTCCCATATTTGGATATGTGGGCCAGATAAGTACTGCATCGATGCCCCCGTAACGTTTATCGAGGTCCTCGAGATACTTGTCGACCGTGTATTTTCCGGCGACTGGGTCGTAGAAAAAGCGGTCGTGCACCATCATCTGCGGCTGCATGAAGCTGGACTGCGCCCACTTCAAAGCGGGCAACTCATACCGGCTTGGGTCATAACCAATGCGTATGCGACGCTCTGCGCGCCAGTGCGTAATGTCTGTCAACCACTCCCGATGAGTAAAAGCAGTGCAGGGGAGAGTCCCACCGCGCCCCAAACCGCCTATCGCCAAACAGGAAGGCCCCGGGATTAGCTGCCCAACTACGCGGTATTGGGTATCCTGGGCAACCAGCGGTGCCATGCAGAGGACGGCAAGAGCCGCAAGATATGCGGTGGGCCGCAAATGTTCAAGATTCACTTTCATCCAGTTCTCCTTGTAAGTAGTCCTGTTGAGCGACGCTACAAATACGACTTTGCCAGCTTAACGAACAGATGGGCTGTCAACGCGAGGATCCAGCTTGTGTTCAGGCACTGCATTTACGCCAAACTCTTCTGGGCGTGCTCCATTCGCTATGCCCTGTGGAAAGCGCACGACTTCGGTCATGCTCGGCATCGACGGTTGTGCACCACATCGCGTCACCGAGATTCCCGCCACAGCGGAGGCAAATCGTGCGCTCTCCACCGGAGATTTTCCCAGCATGAGTCCCGTTGCAAATCCACCATTGAACGCGTCCCCGGCGGCGGTGGTGTCTACTGCGCGGAGCTTGAAAGCTGGAATGAGCGTGCCACTTGTATTTGGCGATGCGAGGAATGAGCCGTGCTCCCCCATCTTCAGTACTACGCCGTGACTTCCTTTGCTGAGCAGTTCTTTTGCTATTTCATCAGGCAAATGGCCGTTCGCTGCAGGTTCAGGATTCCCAACATAAAACGCAGCCTCGCTTTGATTGGGCGTCAACCAGGCGATCTTTTCGAAAATGCGTGGGGGAAGGTCCATAGCCGGAGCCGGATCGAGAATCAAGGGCACACCCTCCCGAATGCAAACCGTTGCGAGGTAATCCACGGTCTCGATGGGAATCTCCAACTGCGCCAGAACCATGCCCGCATTACGTATGGAATCAAGATTGGTCTCGATGTCCTGGGGTGTGACCTTGGCGTTAGCTCCCGGCGTCACGACAATGCCGTTTTCTCCTTTTTCCGAAACCACAATCACTGCGACACCCGACGTTCCGTCACTTGTTGCAACTCCGGCAAGATCCACTCCGCAATTTTGAAGGTGCTCTCGCAATTGGGAACCGAACGCATCGGTACCCAGGCGGCCGATCAGTTGAACGGGATAACCGAGCCGGACAACGGCTACTGCTTGATTTGCACCCTTGCCGCCCGGATGAACCTGAAAGTCAGTTCCAATTACCGTCTCGCCGACCGAGGGAATCCTTCTGGAAGTTGAAACAAGATCTGTGTTGATACTGCCGACAACGACAATTGGCTTCTGGTGTGGCAACGCGGTTCTCCTTTATATGACGATGAATCGATTGTTCCTATGTAAAGAGCGGAGCGGCCGCAATTGCGGTCAATCCGCATAAAAAGAGTATGAACATCCAGGTCAGGTAAGCCTTGGCTCGAGAAGGCGCAAGAGAGAACTCTCGCCATATGAAGACGCCCCAGCAGGCAGAAATCATGGTTGCCCCCTGGCCGATTGAGTAAGAAACAGCGGGGCCGACGATATGGGCCTGAGACGCGACAAAGTTGGCCACCGCGGAAGAAGGAGCGTATAACGCAACCAGATATTTGCTCCAGATGGGGCATACGAGGCTCGCTGCGATTACCGGGCCATTGCATTTGACGAATGCACAGGAGCGGCTCGGCGGTTTCAAGCGTGCCGTTCGCGAGGCGAGACTAAATTTATCTTCAGAGTATGTTCAGGAAGCCACGTTTGACAAATCTGGCGGGCACTCGAAGGCGCTCGTGCTGCTCCGCCTTATTCCTCGTCCGACAGCTATTTTTGCTGGGAATGACTTGATCGCCCTCGGGGCCCTGCTTGCCATTCGCGAAGCAGGACTCCGGTGCCCCGAAGACGTCTCGCTCATGGGCTTTGACGATCTCGACCTCGCGGAGACAACTAACCCATCCCTCTCCTCGGTTTCGCAGTCGGGGTATCAGCTGGGAACAACAGCGGACAGAATTCTCCTTGATCGTCTCGATGGGAATAAAAGCCCAGCGAAGCATCTCGTGCTCCCAACCTCACTTAAACTCCGCCATTCAGTTGCCGCTCCATCCGTGGACTCCGGATTCGACGCTTCAACTCCCTCCTCCAACGCACAAAGACGCGCCCGGCGCGCTAATGCCACGTTACGATGGTGAGCGTCGCAAGGATGGGCCTGTCTGCTACGAAGGTCACGCCGGCCCTGCACGGGCTGACGAATCGCGCTTACACGATACACATCCGCTACTGTGACTCGCTGACTTTGTGTCGATGAATTTTGCCATCCACTCCTTCGCGATCACCTCGAAAGCATCCTTTGTTTGCCTGGTTTTCGCATCCTTAGCTAGCCTGCGGTGCAGGCTCGGATCGATTCCTTTGAAGAGCCGTTCGACGCACACATCTCGTTCCTTTCGCGCCTTTGCGAGAGATACCTTCGGATATTCACCAAGCGAAATCACGTTGGGTTTCGGAAACTTAAATCGGAAGCGCCAGATCTTGGACCCGTTCCGAAACATCTCAATATACAAGTTCTCTCCGTCGAATAGTTTGTATGACTTGGGTGGTTCTCCCGACTTGGTGTTGTACTTCTTCGGCGGCTGGCTCTTTTCATTCGCATGCTTCTTCTTGGCTGCTTTATGGTCATCCTTATTAGTGGGTAACGACTCATCAGCACTGTTGCGAGCGCCTTTCAGGCGGATTGGCGGTCGTTGTCCGGGCTTTGCGTTCCTCACCTGCGTATCAGGGAGTGGCATTGGGGTATGTCCTTCTGAAAATCGGAAGTTGCCCCAATTTATACCCCAGTTCCAATTGGGATGCCGAGGTTACGCATGGCACGGCGTATTTCTCAAAACAAAGAGGTTAGTTCTAAATTGGGACAGTGTGAGGGGGTGAATCAGAGTGATGGTGGCCAGGGACGGGATTGAACCGCCGACGCCGGCCTTTTCAGGGCTGGCGTTGTCGATGTATATCTCGTTGATTTTATTAACTTTTCCATATATTTCAACGTATTCTGAGCCCACTTATTGGAACGTTAATGGAACGTGATTTGGAACGTCTTACTGGATCAGCGCGGGCTGAATCAAGCGATCCAACTTATCGACCACTGCCCGCTGCGATTGAGGGACAAACTGCTGATAAATGTCCAATGTGATGCCGGCACGGGAGTGGCGCATCTGAGCTTGTGCGTCTTTTACATCCGCACCGACCAGCTTGAGCCACGTCGCGTGTGAGGTCCGCAAACAGCGCCAGTTCACAAAGTCCAAGCCAATCTGCCTTCCTGCCGGCTTGATGTACCGGGTCAAGATGTTGTTGTCACGCATCGGAGCGCCCTTCATCATACTCTGGAAGACTAGATCCTCCGGCCCTGCCGCTCTTACAGCCTTGATTCTTCGAACAGCCCTGCCAGCCTTTAAATCAACGGTGAGTGATTTAAGAAGCTGAATGCGATCTATAACAACTCGATTTACGGCAATTGTTGCATTGCTGGCATCAGATTTTGGACTGCCCCAATCACCACGGCAATACCGCTCGTCGACGGTGATGGAGTCTTCATGGACATCTCGCCACTTCAGGCCTATCACTTCACTCACCCGAAGCCCGGTAAATATCGCCACAAACACCATGGTGGCGTACGGCTCTTTGAGCCTTTTGTCACAGCGTTAATGGGCCTTGCGCAATAGAATCCGGAGGGCACTAAGTGCCCCCGAGGGAGATTTTGTGTTCGGCGTCATTCACGCAGCTTGTGCTTCTCCCCCAAAATGGGCATAGGCAAGATCTAGTGCACGGTCCCAAATCTCAGGATCTGCAATCCAGAAACGAATCCAAGACGCGAGCCAACGACCAGCACTGGTTCGAAAGTCATGGTCGTCGCTACTCATTCCAAACGGGCTCCAGATGCCGATGATCTCCAGCGTCACCTGATAGGGATGGAACAGGTACTTCCCTTTCCGGAATGTTGAATTCTTTTCCAAATCGAGTCCGGCATACTCAATTGCTTGCTGACGTTCTGCATCGCTTGCCTTGAATGAGTCGATCCACTGGCAAATTTCGATTGCAAGATCGTCAGCGACTTTTTCCTGATTAGGAATAGTCGTTCTATCGCAGCCGGCATCTGCAGAACTGGATGTCTGCTTCACCAGCGGCAGCGCGTCCAACTCAATTTCTTCCGGAAAGCTAGTGATCTTGGCGTCAACAGACCTATACGGCCACGAGAGCAGTGACCGAACTGTGTATTTATTGCAGTTCAGTACCGCGGCAATGTCGTCGAACGACATCTTTGATTGGCACAGACCGATCAATACTCGTGCCCGCTCGTCATTCAAAGCATCGCTATTCGGCTGATGACGATAGATTGGCGAGAATCTTGTGATCATTGCCAGGACCTCTTGCCCGAACGAGGTTGCTGAGAAGGGCAAACACGATGGCTGGCTTTGTACTGGATCAATGCGCTTAGTTCGTAGCGGATTACGCCGTCGTCGTATCGTTGGAAGTCGGGTCCGTGTCCCCGCTGGCGCCACTTCTCCAGACGGTCAGACCTTACCCCGAGAATTCTGGCAGCGTCCGGCGTCTTGAATACCGGATCGTCATTGATGATTTCAGCCGGGGCAATGGGCTCCAGCTTCCTCAGCCGGTACGGAATTGGGGTGACTTTGGGGACATGCCGACTCTTAGCAGGAGTTGGTTCAGGAGGATTGGGCTTCCTGATCGTGTCGCCGTTGTCGTTGTGAATCTGAAGATTTAAATCTGATCCGAGTGTTACGCGATTGGACATTGTCGCTCCTTGTTGCCGACGGGATTTGGGGGAGAGCGATGCAGGTCGCGTTCCCTTTCGGCGCGAGTGCCGAGTGCAGTTAAATTGCATCGACTGAAAAATACACTCCGTGCGCTCGATTCCAGAATCCCTAAAAATGTCTAAGAGCCAAATTCTGTCAAGCCTGCCTGTTCCGCAGTTCTGGCACTATGCAAATCATCGAGGAGGACATTTTCTACCGCTAAACGTATTAGAAACAATCACATCTTACAGATTCAATGGTCAGTGGAAAAGGCGCATAATGCTTCTATCGTGAAATATTACAAAACTGAACCCGCACCGCCCCTCATGATTGGCGTAGCCAATGAGTTTCTTGAGCTGCTTTATTGGACCCTGAGCCGGGTCCTCGACCGAGATGGGATTTCGATGCTGCAGTGGGCATTTATGCAGCGGGCCCTTAACAGCAGGGACGGAATCTCATTTACTCGGATCATAGAGGTCACCGGCGAATCGAAAGACAATGTTCGACGCGCCGCAGCAAAGCTCGGAGACTTTGCACAAGTCATCGTCGACCCCAAAGATGGACGCGCCCGAAAACTGGTACTCACTAAACGCGGCAGAAGAAGAACCCGCGTCATCTTCTGGCGATTCGAGCAGGAGTTGTTCAAACTGCTAAGCGCACGGGATGAGCGCTCAGAGAGAGTCAGAGATTTCAAGCGATTGCTATGGGATGCGAGTGCATATCTGACGCCATGCGACCTTGCGAGCAAGGAGACAGTTGCAAGATACAAAGAAATTCGCATTCAGTTTCCTGACACTTCCATAAACTATGTCGAAGAGGATCCGAAGAAATCAGAGTGGCTTCAGGAAGAAACGCCAAATGATTGGATTCCGTCGTAACGGTCGGCTGGGTCGATCTTAAAGCGATGACGGGTGGTAGGGATTTGTCGCACGCACACAACGTAGCATCACAGGGTAGTCTGCCTGTGGGGCAACACAACTCGAGGCGGTCTGTCATCGAGCAAAAAATCCGCCCTCATCTCATTCGACGCTGAGCCCATCCACGTAATCGGACAGTGTTTGCTTTTGACAACTTGCTTTGGCCCACTTCATAATGCCGGAATCATCCCAGCATTGATTCTTTCGCAATTCATGCGACCTACTAGAGTAAGTAGCACGAAGGTCGAACGGATACTCAGGAAAAAAGGTGCTGTTCCATTCTGGGAACAAGCAGTGGATGTTGTCACAGACGTCGCTAATTGCGGAATGGTAAATTGCGGCTGGCGCGGGATTGCGCCTGAAGAGAGCAATGTAGGCATATAGGCTGGGGGCCACGGATTGCGGTCCCCACTTTCGATTCCACGAAACGGCTGAAGGCATTTTGGAAAGGATGATGAACATGGCTGTGGGGGTTCGGAAATCTGACAAATTGTCATATTTGGCAGATCGACTCAAGGCGCTTGAGCAGGGACAAGTGAATAAAGGCGGCGTGGAGTTGAACCGAGCTCGCACCGCAGTGGTGATGATCGTATCTGCCTACCGAGAGACACGATTCAATCTCGGTCGTGTTCTGCACGAGTACAAGGCGTACTTCAAGGCAGAACGCGGATGGACCGCGGCAGCACAGGCGGTTGCGGATGCGATCAGTAGGGACGAACGCACGGTTTACAGAATCATTGCCAACTATGAACGTGCGTCGCACGCGCCGACGATTCTACTGGAAGCCATGGAGGCTCAAAAGATTGATGCGGCGGCGCCGAAGAACGCTGCGTTGATTCAGAAGATCGTTGAAATGCCGGCACCTGCCACACCTACGGAGGCAAAGGAAATCGTCGCGCGGGTGAGCAACGAAATCGCAGTAATGAAAAGAGAAAGAAGAGCCGCAAGGAAATCGGTTACGAAGGATATTGAGGAATTTGCCGGAGCCATGGTTCGCCAATTCGAGAGTCAATTTGGAAAGATGCCGCCAAGGCAGCGCGATGCTGAACTGCGGTATGTGCTCGAGCGAATAGTGAATACGTTGCGAGCAGACATAAAAACGCTACGACAATTCAGTCGGCCGGCACTGGTGCCAAACCCGGCGAGTCGGGAGATTGCTTGAGCCTCGACTCATCTGGAATCAGTTGGACGGATGGCACTTTGAACAGCCTATATGGCTGTTCAAAGTGTTCCGTGGGATGTCGGAACTGCTACGCAGTAAGCCGAATCCGCCGGCACTCCTCCAATCCAAGGGTGAATGCGGATGGGCGCTTCAATGGTCTAATCGAGGACGACCAGTTCACTGGAAAGATCCTGTTCGAACCAAAACACCTCTATTCGGTTCTGAAAGCTCGAAAACCGAAACGTATCTTCGTCAACGAATTCTCCGACCTCTTCCATGAATTGGTACCTCTCGAAGTCATCCTGGAACATATCCGGGTCGTCCGCGCCGCTCCTCAGCACCAATTTCAAGTACTCACCAAACGTAGCCGACGGTTGGGACAAGTCGATAAGGCAATCCTCTCCAAGTTCGGCTCCTGGCCTGCAAATTTGTGGCTGGGAGCATCAGTCTGCTCCGCTCAGAAAACTGAGCTACAGCGAATCGCTCAGCTGGGAACCACAGCTGCCAAGTTGAAATGGATTTCGTTCGAGCCGTGGATCTCGGATGTGAATCGCCCGCTTCGAGATTCACATCTACCGCTGAGCCAGATTCTTCAGGACAGCGGAATCAGTTGGACGGTTATTGGCGGCTGAGTTCGCTATTCCGGCGTGGCCCACTTTGACCATTTGATTTGGCCCACCTGGGTAGTGATATTGTGCATCATTCTCCGGGTTTTGGTTTGACGGGTTCTGAGAGATAATCATGCCCGTCGTAGTCGTGGCGGTGGTAATGTGGGAATCGCCGCAGCGATTTCCAAGGGCTGTGGGAAGGGTGGGAAAACAGTTCCATCGTTTTCCCATGCTTTCCACAGACCGTCATTTCCACGGCCTTTGCTGGTCGCCGCGCAATCAGTTCATCGCTTCTTGCTCCTTTCCAGCGTTCGGCGAAAGCGAAACGACTCTGTTCCGGTCTCGATGATGTGGGCTCGGTCCGTGATCCTATCCAGCAGCGCTTTGCAGAGCCGGGGATTCGGAAACACTGTGGTCCATTCGGAGAACGGCAAGTTCGTCGTGACGATGATTGCTGCCCGCTCGGCCCGTTCTGAGATCACTTGAAAGAGGAACTCTGCGCCGATGTCGGCTAAGGGAACATATCCGACCTCGTCCAGTGCAATCAGTTCGTACTTCTGCCAACGCATCATCATCTTGCGAACCTGGTTGTTCTGCTTGGCTTCAACCAGCTCGTTGACCAGAGCCGCCGCAGTGATGAAGCGAACGCGCCGCTTTTGCCGGCAAGCAGCCAGGCACAGGCCGGTGGCCAAGTGCGTCTTGCCCGTGCCGCAGTCGCCGATCAACACGATCGGTTCCTTGCGTTCGATATAACCGCCTTCGGCCAGCTCGCGGATGCGGGAGGCCGAAATCTGCTGCGCTTGCGCAAAGTCGAACTCTTCGAGCGTCTTGATACGCGGCAGTTGTGCATCGCGAACGCGGTTGTCGATGGCGTGCCGGTCGCGCTCTTCGCACTCGATCGCTAACAGCGCTTCGAGATACCTGATGTGGCTGTGGTTCTCCTTCACCGCCTGCTCGGCCAGCGGCACGAAGTTGGCGCCCACGGTGGGCAGTCTGACCGCTTTGCAGAACTGAAGCACGCTGGCATATTCCAAGGCTTGCGTCTGGTTCTTCATTGGATGGCCCCCGTAGTGTTGACCAGCAGCAGATCGTAGTTATCCATTACCGGCATGGGGCGCTCGAACTGAAGCAGTTCTTCGGCCAACGCGACGGCATGCTGGCGGCGTTGTTCCGGATCGGGTGTGTGCAGAAGATACAACACAGCGGCTGCATCGCTGACCCCCAGACGCAACGCTTCTTTTACGGCAGCGATCAGCTTGTCCCATCCATCGCCCGAGCTGGAGCTTGTACCCGCACGGACCAGCGAAATCATCTCGCGGGTTCCCTTGCTCTTGCCATGACGCTGCTCAAGCTCTCGCCAGATCGCGTCCAGGCAAGCGGGCCAGCGTCCGGCTTGACGCCACTGTTGTAACGGCGTGGAACCGGCCATGGCCCCCGGCTTCTTCTCCAGAACGTCAAGATAGTGTTCCAGATCGAGGATCTGATGACCGCGGCCGTAGCAGCGTGGGTGCCGCGCCGTCACCTTGTTGTCGTGTACGATCTCTACGGTCAACGGCCCAACGCTTGCCATCACACGTAGCCCCGGCCAGAGCGGAGCTGAGTACCAGTTGGTCTTCACCTTCACGCGGCCCTTGCTGTCCACAAGCAGTGGATACAGTAACTCATGAATCGGAAAACCCTCTTCAGCCAGAGGCGACAAATGCCCGCGTTCCTGCTCGCTCGCCTGACCGATCGTCATGCCTCTGCCAATGATGGTGCGGCCGCGGTTAGCTACACAGTCGTCCAATACTTGTTGGTTCAATGCGTTCAGATCGCTCGCCTCCGGCACTGGCACAAGCAAGTTACGCCGGAACCATCCCAACTCACCTTCGACGCCGCCTTTTTCGTTGCCACTGGCGGGGTTACAGTACTCACTCTGATAGCCCCAGTGCGACCGGAAAGCAATGATCCGATCCGTCTCCACCCGCTGGTAGCCGCGCAGAATCTTCTTCACCACGGACTTCATGTTGTCGTACCGCAGGGTCTTGAAAACACCGCCAAAATACGCAAACGCATGTTCGTGGGCTTCAAGCAGAGCCTGTTGTGTGGCATGCGGATAAGCCCGATGGAAGGCATCGCCAGACCCCATGCTACGCATCGCGAAGAACTGAAGCTTCACAACTTCGCCGCCCAGCTTGGCAATGCCCTCGAACCAATCCACCTGAGCTTCCTGGCCCAACTTATAAGTCTGCGGCACGAAAACTTCCCGCCCACTGAGTCCCAGCTCTCGCTTCCGCACCTGCACATAACGCCGGACCGTAGCTTCCCCGACAGGATGATCCGGATGCTCGTGGCAAAGGCGCATCCAAATCCGATGAGCTGTATGCCGCTGCTTGCGCGGCGTCTGAAGGTCCGAGGCCAGCATCCGCTCGATGTGTTCCTTGACCGGGCCCAGCCGCAACGCTTCCCGAAATACCGCTTTTCGCTCGGGAGGGATCGCGCTTGCCAGCGCCTGTCGCACCATCCGCCGGTGCACGCCATGCTTCTTGGATAGTCCTTGAATCGTCTCTCCGGCCGCGTACCCGCGCCGGATCACTTCAAATAGTTCCACCTTATGCCTCCTGTCCATCCCCGAATCCTTACATCCGGGCTTGTACAGGTGGGCCAGTTTAGATGAGCGAAGTGGGCCAATTCAGACGAGCGAACTCAGCGGCGAGTCCGGATCGAAGGACGATACCAATCTCATGACCTTGGACGATTCTCTCTTCCTAGTCGAGCAGAGCAAGGCTGCCGGTTGCCGGGTTCACTTTAAGCAGCTTGGGACTGCCTTGGCGATCCGTCTTGGGGTATATGCGACAAGCGGTAAGGGAGAACACCGAAGCAAAGGCGGGAATCCGGATCAATGGCCGGTTGAACTGAACATCCGCGAATGGCCAGAAACCCGGCTGGACACTAGTCACGCGGACACCACGTTTTCCGCTAAGTTCAACCCAGAGGAGTGGCTGAAATTTGGGGAGTGACGAAGTCGGCAGAAGATGATTTCCCGTAGTGTTGGTGTGCCAGCACGGATCTTCTCTTTCCAACCTTCACGTTGAACTCTAAGTCAATCTGCATGACCGTGCTATCTTCTGGCTCAATTCCCGTTTAGAGCCTTTTGTCACGTGCTTGCAGGCCTTTCTTGGCGGCGAACAATGATTGATGCCCGGGCTTGAGCATCGACCTCGCGCTGAGCCCCACAAACTTTGGCTTTTAGACCGGTCCCGTTTTAAGAACTGGGCGGCTCGCCACATCCTGATCTGAACGCCCCATCGCGCATCGGCATTTTCAAATCCTGCTTAGGCCCCACAGAGCAAGCCTCCGTGCAAACCGAATTGGTGCGGGTCAAAGCTTGGAGTAGACGCGGACTCTGTAAGCATCCCGAAACTCCAAGAGTGCTTTGACTTCGTAGCGGACAGACCCACCAGCCCCATATTGGATGTAGTCGGGGCCCTGACGGCGTTGCCTCCACTTCTTGAGCAGGTCGACAGAAACACCAAGAACAAAGGCCGCTCCCTGTGAGTCTAAAACCGGATCGTCGTCATATGCCGAAAGCGGCTTTGATACAGCAGGTGGATCCGTCTCCGGCTGCATCGTACACTGCGCGGTGCGAACTTTAGCAGCTTGGGAATCTCTGGCTTCGATCGCCGGAGTGGACGCTCGGTCTTCCGTTGCAGTACTAGGTCGAGCTGGTTGTTGACCGCGTGACCCCGCGTAACGATGAGGACCCCATTAGCGTTGTGATTCGGGACGGTTAGTCATTTGGCTTCACTGGACGAATTGATTTGAGGATTACGCACGATTGCACCCATGCCCTCTCAATATGAGGCCCGCCAACTCTTGATCGCTCCTCGACATTCGACTCTATTCGATCTCGGTTGTGCCAGACAGTGACGACGCTTACGCAACTACTTTGGATGGTCTTGATTAAGTCGAGGTGGGCGCGGAAAATTAGTTGCCGTCGCTCTCAAAGTTCTTGGCTACCCCCGCCGTACCCCATCGTCAGGATGCTCGCTGAGCCGGACCATGGTGATTCTCCCGCGGAATTTGTCACGCAAGGTAATTAGAAGTCGCTGATTCGCCAATCAGTGCTCTGCGCGCCGGTGACCGCGCATTTCGTTCTGATTGCAGCGTGATCAACGAGAATATGCATACGTAATGTGCACCGCGGTGGCGTTTCGGCAAAAAATAGCCTTTAGGCACCCACCCACACTTGCAACGCGCTGCACACAAACCAAATTGAAGAGGACAGCTCCGACCCAAGCAATTGCCTTGCGATCATTTGGACCCATTCCGGGAAGTTCAACCGGGCAACGATAGGACATGATATATGCTGTGGCTGTCGTGTCTTGCTTGGGAAGAACTCTAGTGAAGCTGGTTCGACCATGTACTTGGGGCCAAGACGGATACCTCATGCGTGTACCGGCTGCCAATTCTTTTCTGGCTCATTTGAGACCTCTTGGAGTGGGACAGCTTTTAGGGAAGTACCTTCTTAGAGTCTCTGCAATCACCTCGCGGCTCGCAGCGAAGACAGGTATGCCTCTCGGCGCACTCATCGGCTTTGCACACGCTCATGGCAAATACTCACCGCGATCCAAGAGTACCTCGAGAGGGCTGCGGGCGTGACAGCATGAAAATGCTCTCATTCGCTTCTTCACACCTGCAACCTGCCGCCATGCCTCTGGATTCGCATTTCACTTTTCCGAGGTTCGCATGATATTGCCGAACAGATCTTCAGCCGAACGATATGCCCACACGCTTGCTGATAGTCCCACTTCCGAGTGGGAGCCCCTGGGTACTCATCTGGACAAAGTGGCAAACTCCGCATCCACCTACGCGGAGGCATTTGGAGCACGGGAATGGGGAGAAGTTCTCGGTCGCTGCCATGATTTAGGCAAGCTTTCAGAGGAGTTTCAGCTTTACCTGCACAACGCCGGGGCAGCGTCCGAAAATGCGGGAACGGAAAATGACGATGCTCACGGGGGGCGGGTCGATCACTCCACCTTTGGTGCGCGCTTTGTGGCGGAAGCTGTAGGAAAACCCTTCGGTCAGCTTCTGGCGTTCTGTATCGCCGGACATCATACCGGACTGCCTGACGAGTCATCAGCCGACGACGCGACGCAACGCAGCACGTTGCGGTACAAGCTGGAAAAGTCGAAATATCTCATCCCTAGTGTTGTGGGACTGGACCTGGTCCTGCCAACGCTCACATTACCTTTTAAGCTCCAAAAAGCCGAAAAAGACGATGTGCCCTTTCGGCTTGCTTTTTTCACGCGCATGCTTTTCTCGTGCCTAGTCGATGCGGACCGCACCCGATCCGAGGAGTTCTGCGATCCCGAAAAGGCCTCGCAACGAAGCGGCCTGAGCATTGGGCACGGCAGGCCCTCTCTTGAAGCACTCAAGAGCGAACTTGATGCCAGCTTGCGACTGAAGCAGAAAACAGCAGGGCTAACAGAAGTCAATCGCCAGCGGGCAATAGTGCTCGAGCACTGCCGCAATGCCGCGTGCCAACCACAGGGCTTTTTCTCGCTCAATGTTCCCACTGGCGGCGGCAAAACCTTATCGTCGCTGGCCTTTGCGCTTGATCATGCGCTCATTCACAAACTCCAGCGCGTTGTGATGGCAATCCCGTTCACCAGCATTATCGAGCAAACCGCGGATGTATACCGCGCGGCTCTCGGGCCGCTCGCCACAGCCGGGCTAGTTGAACACCACACCAATCTCCAACCCAAATACGACACGCGCTCAAACCAGCTTGGCACTGAGAATTGGGATGCTCCGCTGATCGTCACTACTAATGTTCAATTGTTTGAAAGCCTGTTTGCTTATCGAACAACTCCGTGCAGGAAACTGCATAATCTTGCGCGAAGTGTGATCGTGCTCGATGAAGCTCAGACAATCCCGGTTGAATTACTCGCGCCTACGCTCGCTGCGCTACGCGAGCTTGTACTGAACTACGGATGCTCCATCGTCCTCTGTACGGCCACGCAGCCGGCCCTCGAGTACCGTAAGGATTTTGAGCTCGGACTTAAGGATGTTCGTCCCATCATCCCGGACGTGGTTCCGTTATTTCATGCGTTGAAACGAGTGGAGGTGCATACACTGGGCAAATTGCCCGACGGCGAGTTGGCGTTCCTGCTCGCGAAGGAGAAGGCTGCACTATGCATTGTGAACACTCGCAAACACGCCTCTCGCCTATACGACCAAGTGACTGGGTTGTCAGAGGCTGGCGATTGTTTTCATCTGAGTACATGGATGTGCGGAGCGCACCGTCGAACCGTGCTAAAGATGATTCGCGAACGCCTGGCCGCGAAACATCCATGCCGAGTGGTCAGTACACAATTGGTGGAGGCGGGCGTCGATCTGGACTTTCCAGTGGTCTATCGGGCTGAAGCCGGCTTCGATTCGATTGCTCAGGCCGCCGGACGATGCAACAGAGAAGGTCTGCTGGCACTGGGGTTGACGTATGTGTTCGAAGCCGAAGAGAAGCCGCCTGCGGGCCTGCTTCGCTCGGCTGCGGAGACCGGCAAAGAGCTTCTTCCTAAGTACCCCGATCCCCTTCAGCCAGAAGCGGTCGAGGCATACTTTCGGCTCTTCTACTGGACCCAAAAAAGCAAATGGGACAAACATAACGTCATGGAGAAGATGGCGTTCGATGACCAACGCAAACGCGCTCTCCTACAGTTTCGTGAGGTGGCGAGCGCATTTCGCATGATTCAAGACGACCAGTTGCCGGTTCTGGTTCCGTACGACTCCGTGGCCGATGTTTTGTGGAATACGTTGATAGCTGGAAACGTATCATTTGTACCGCAACGCGAACTACAACCTTACTTAGTCTCTGTCAGAAAAGAAGCCGTGAGGCAGATGACGGATCGCGGGTTCGTAATGGCGCACGAGTCGGGCCTGTGGATTCTGCTGAACCGTTCGTTGTACAGCAGCCACAAGGGGCTTGACCCTGCATCGTCCAGGTTGGACGAGTCGCTCTGGCATGTTTAGGAGGCGCAAGTGGCATTCGGCATCAAGCTGCACTGCTGGGGGGAGTGGGCTTGCTTTACTCGCCCGGAAATGAAGGTCGAGCGTGTCAGCTATGACACGATGACCCCCTCGGCTGCTCGCGGCGTAGTGGAGGCGATCTATTGGAAACCGGAGATTCGCTGGCATATCGACCGCATTACGGTGCTCAAGCCAATCAAGTTCACGTCGGTTCGCCGCAATGAGGTGAAAGAGAAGATCGGCGCGGGCACGGTGGCCAAGGCGATGAAGGACGGTGCCGGCAACCTTGCGTTCTACGTGGACGAAGGCGACAACCGGCAGCAGCGCGCGACGCTGATGCTGCGGGATGTGGGCTACATCATTGAGGCTCATATTGAAATTCTCAGCGGTCCGGACAACATCGCCAAGCATCTGGATCAATTCAATCGGCGTGCGCGCAGGGGCAGTTGTTACACACGGCCCTATCTTGGGTGTCGCGAGTTTGTAGCGGACTTTGCGTTGCTCGAATCTGAGAGCACAATACCCGCAGTTGACCCGAGCCTTGCAGGTGAGCGCGATCTGGGCTACATGTTGCATGACGTCGACTTTGCCGAGGACAAGCAGGCCCGCTTCTTTCGCGCGACAATGCGCGACGGCGTGATCGACGTGCCGAAGTTTGCGGAGGCGCTGGCATGATTCTAAAAAGGCTTGCCGAGCATTTTGATCGAATTGAGAAAGAGATGCCGCCACCCGGGTATTCGCTTCAGAAGATCAGTTTCTGCGTGGTGCTGGAGCCGGACGGGCGCTTGAATTTGTTTCAATCCTTGCAGCAACAGGAAGGCCGAAGGCTCGTGGCCACGCAGATGTTTGTACCGGGCCAGAGCAAACCCCCAGGACAGGGCATCAATCCATGCTTTCTCTGGGACAACGTTTCTTATCTGCTTGGCTGGAGCTCAGACCCCGTCCCTGACAAAACAGCCAGAGCCGCACTGGCCTTTGAGGCATTTCGCAACAAGCATTTCAAGATAGAAAAAGAGATCAACCATCCCGCCTTCAGTGCGGTCTGTTCGTTTCTTCGTGGATGGTCTCCTGAGCTGGCAATTGATCATGCGGCACTGCTATCGGAAATCGCTACAAATTTCGGCGTTTTCCGAATTGCTGGTGAGATGCACTATGTTCACGAATTGATTGCTCTCCCACCTGAAGCAGGCGAGCGGAAGGAAGATTCGGAATCCAGCGTGATGCGCGGCATGTGCCTTGTTTCTGGAGTTACCGACGAGATAGCACGCTTGCATGAGCCCAAAATCAAGGGCGTTGCCGGAGCGCAATCAGCCGGAGCACTCCTGGTGTCGTTCAATGCCACTGCCTATGAGTCTTACGGCAAGTCGCAGAGCTACAACGCTCCTGTCGGTGCAATGACTACTTTCAAATACGCGAATGCGCTGAATTATCTGTTGAATCGGCGCGACCGTCGCGTTTCGCTCGGAGATACTACGGTCGTCTTTTGGGCCGACCATCTAAACAACGCACTGGAAGACGCAATCGGTGCGATGTTTGCCGAGCCACTGCCGAACGAAGACCCGATCATTGAAGAGGACCGGGAGCGACTGCGAGAAGCTGCACTGTTACTTAAACAACTGCGCGATGGCACTGGAGAGACAGAAATTACACCCGACGGCCAGTCGACGAAGTTTTTCCTGCTCGGTCTTTCGCCTAACGCCTCGCGCATCTCCGTGCGTCTCTGGGTGGAGGCGGACGCGTCTGAACTGCAGCGCCTGCTGGGCCAGCACCTGCGCGACATTGCACTGGACGGTAACCGAGACGACCGTCTGCTGACGTTGCGGCGCATCGTAGCGGCGACTGGCCGCTGGGATGAGAAGAAAGCCAGATTCGGTACTGAGAACGTCTCGCCCCAGCTTGCCGGCGATCTGGCGCGCTCGGTGTTGACCGGCGCGGCCTATCCGCAGTCAATGCTTGCCGCGATGCTCCGCCGCATTCACAGCGATGGCGAAGTTGCCTATGCGCGCGTCGCCGTCATCAAGGCATGCCTGGTTCGAAACTCCCGCTTGCGCGGCAATCCATTGGAGGCTTCCAGAATGCTCGATCAGAACAACACCGACGCCGCATATTGCTGCGGCCGTGCCTTTGCGCTTCTGGAGATGATCCAGAAAGACAGCGTCGAAGGAGAACTCAACCGAACAATCAAAGATAGCTACTTTGCCTCTGCAAGCACGACGCCTTCTCTCGTCTTTCCTCGTTTGTGCCGGCTTAGCCAGCACCATCTGGCCAAGCTCGACACGGGCCTGAGAATCTATCGCGAAAAGCAGTTAGGTGAGGTTCTGAGCATGCTCCACCTCTTTCCCTGCCTTCTTTCTCTCGAAGATCAAGGGAAGTTCGTTCTCGGATACTTTCATCAGCGCCAGGATTTATTCACAAGCAAGAAAGACAAGGAGCAAGGAGCCAACTCATGAGCACGCCCGTCCAGAACCGCTATGATTTCGTGTATTTCTTCGACGTTACTGATGGCAATCCGAATGGCGATCCGGATGCCGGCAATCTCCCTCGTATCGACCCTGAGACCAACCAAGGGCTGGTCACCGACGTCTGCCTCAAGCGAAAGATTCGCAACTTTGTCTCTGAAACTCCCGGGCAGCACATCTATGTGCGTGAAAAGGCAGTATTGAACGCGCTGCATAATGAAGCGTACCTTGCGTTGAAACTCAAGCCAGAGTCCAAAAAACTTCCAAAAAACGAGCAGAAGGCCAAGGAATTGACCGACTGGATGTGCCTGAACTTCTTTGACATTCGCACTTTCGGCGCCGTGATGGCGACTGAGGTGAACTGTGGGCAAGTTCGCGGCCCCTTGCAACTTACGTTCGCCCGTAGCATCGATCCGATCGTTTCGGCTGAGTTCGCCATCACGCGATGCGCTGTTACAAACGAAAAAGACATCGACAAGGAGCGCACTATAGGCCGCAAATTCAATGTCCCTTACGGCCTCTACCGCTGCCATGGTTTCATCAATGCTTCTCTCGCAGAAAAGACCGGCTTTACGGAAGACGATCTCAAGCTAGTGAAGGAAGCGCTAAATTCCATGTTCGAGACTGATCGCTCCGCCGCGCGTGGATTAATGGCTCCGGTACGTTGCATCGCTTTCCGCCACGAGAGCAAGCTCGGAGACGCGCGGGCCGATGAGCTTTTCTCTCTGGTTACCGCCAAGCTTTGTCTAGAGTTGAAAGCGGAAAACCGTCCCGCACGTTCCCGATCTGACTATGTCATTGACTTGACAGGTGCCGTCCCCCAAGGCATTTCGGTTGAAGAATGGGTTCCATACTCACAATCCGGCGTTTAATGGGAGCGCAGGATGTCCGATTCCGGTTCTGAAGATGATGACGCGCTTCCGATCAGCGGGCTGCAACATCTGGCCTTTTGTCCGCGGCAGTGGGCGCTGATCCACTTGGAACAGGTCTGGGTGGAGAACGGACGAACCGCTGAGGGACGGTTGCTGCATGAACGCGCCGACCTGCCCGGAGAGAGCCGGCGCGGCAACCTGCGAACTGTACGCGGCATGTGGCTGAGATCGGAGAGGCTGCGATTGACGGGGCGCGCCGACATCGTCGAGTTTCGTCCGGAGCCGTTCCCCGTGGAGTACAAGAGGGGCAAGAGCAAGCCGAACGACTGCGATACCGTGCAGCTCTGCGCACAGGCGCTTTGCCTGGAAGAGATGATGCAGACAACCATTGCTTGTGGCGCGATCTTCTACGGCAATCCACGGCGGCGGCAGGAGATCGTCTTTACACCGGAGCTTCGCGCCCGGACCGAAGAGCTTGCCGCCACTATGCACCGACTGTACCGGAACCGGGAGACACCAGCGGCGCAGCCGGGAGCTTACTGTAGCAGTTGCTCTTTGGTCCACATGTGTCTTCCCCAGATAACGGCGCATGAAACCGGTGCGGCGCGCTGGGTGGAGCGCCAGGTACGTTCGCTCAAACAGGAGGTGTAGTTCAGCCTGCCATGCGAAAGCTACTCAATACACTACATGTGATGACTCAGGGTGCATACCTGCACCGCGATGGCGAGACCGTCGCGATCAAGGTCGGGGATGAGCTGAAGCTGCGCGTTCCAGTGCATACGCTGGAAGGCCTGGTGTGCTGGGGACAGGTTGCGTGCAGCCCTCCGCTGCTTGGGCTGTTCTGCGAACGGGGTGTCGGGATATCTTTCTTGACCGAGCAGGGGCGGTTTCTGGCGCGTGTAACTGGACCTGTCTCCGGCAATGTACTACTTCGGCGTCAACAATACCGGATGGCAGATGGCGCGGGCGGCGCTCTGTCCACCGTGCAGACAATCGTTGCCGCAAAAATTGCAAACAGCCGGGTGATTCTGCTGAGAGCGGCCCGCGAGATTGCCGAAGAGGACCGTGTGGCGGCACTGCGCGAGGCAGCGAACCGGCTCTCCTGGGCCGGGCTGGAAGCCGCGCGGGCGCCCTCCATCGATGAGGTGCGCGGGCATGAAGGATCAGCTGGGCAGACATATTTTTCAGTCTTTGACCACATGATTACAGGCGACCGCGAAACATTTGATTTTGGCGGCCGCACTCGAAGACCGCCACTGGATCGTGTCAATGCGCTGTTGTCCTTCGTCTATGCATTGCTTCGGCACGACATTGAAACTGCTTTGGAAAGCGTCGGGCTGGATCCGGCAGTCGGCTTTCTCCATACCGACCGGCCTGGACGGCCGAGTCTTGCGCTCGACTTAATGGAGGAACTACGCGCAGCGCTGGCCGACCGCTTGGTGCTGACTCTGATCAACCGGCGACAGGTACAGGGATCGGGATTCACCGAGCAGGATGGAGGGGGCATTCTGATGGACGATGCAACGCGCAAGGCTGTCGTCGCCGCCTGGCAAATGCGCAAGCAGGACGAAATCGAACACCCGTTTCTGAAGGAGCGTATCCCTGTTGGGCTCGTGCCATATGCGCAGGCCCTATTGCTGGCGCGCTACGTGCGCGGCGGGCTGGACGCGTATCCCGCGTTCTTCTGGAGATAACCCGATCATGATGGTACTTGTCAGTTACGATGTGAGTACGCGCGATGAAGCTGGTCGTCGCAGACTGCGGAGAGTCGCTCGGTTGTGCGAAGATCATGGCCAGCGGGTGCAGAACTCCGTCTTCGAATGTCTCGTGGATGCAGCCCAATGGGTGGTGCTTCGAGCCGGCCTTTTGTCGGAAGCCGATCCCGGAGCGGATAGCCTCCGCTTCTACTTTCTCGGATCTGAATGGAAGCGGCGGGTCGAGCATGTCGGCGCCAAGGTTGCCTACGATCCGGAGGGCCCACTTATTCTCTGACTCATTTCCAGAATTGAGGAGACGCCCCTGCCGCGCGGACCCTAAGCGAGCATGAATTCTCAGGAACATCCGCGAAGCTTATTAACTCATCCATCTTCAAAGAGATAATTCCGCGTCGGTCATCCCGTTTTGTTTCCAAGAAGACGCCGTGTGGCCAGTTCGCAATTGTGACAAGATATGTCTAGCGCATGGAACTTGTTACGCCATGCGGCGTCGCGCCCCACGCGGGGCGCGTGGATTGAAACTCTGATACTGCGGAGTCAATCGATATCGTCGCGCCCCACGCGGGGCGCGTGGATTGAAACACGGAGCACTGACCTGGATGGCAAGCTCGTCGCGCCCCACGCGGGGCGCGTGGATTGAAACGTTCGTCACGAACTCGAAGCAGCCGAGCGCGAAGGGCGTCGCGCCCCACGCGGGGCGCGTGGATTGAAACCAAAGCCAACAGTCGCGGCAGCCGTGGCGTGTACCGTCGCGCCCCACGCGGGGCGCGTGGATTGAAACTACATCAATGCGGCATCGCAGGGAACCGCCACGCGTCGCGCCCCACGCGGGGCGCGTGGATTGAAACATTTGGAGGAGCACAGTGAAACAGTTCGTAACCAGTCGCGCCCCACGCGGGGCGCGTGGATTGAAACGGTGTCCTGGCGGCGCAGCGCCATCCAGGAGCGTGTCGCGCCCCACGCGGGGCGCGTGGATTGAAACGCGGAGAGATCACGCTGCGCCGTATGTTGCTGCACGTCGCGCCCCACGCGGGGCGCGTGGATTGAAACGGTTGAGGGAAGTCAGAATCAACTGAACGAAATGGTCGCGCCCCACGCGGGGCGCGTGGATTGAAACAGTAACTGAACTGCAACTAGGCGGACAACAAACCGTCGCGCCCCACGCGGGGCGCGTGGATTGAAACAATGGCGAGGGGTGAGCTGCGCTGCCGCGAAACGGTCGCGCCCCACGCGGGGCGCGTGGATTGAAACGATTACGGCAAGCGAGATAGTGCGCTCAGTCGCGTCGCGCCCCACGCGGGGCGCGTGGATTGAAACGTCGGCGGCGGAGCCGAGGAAACGCTGAACACTGTCGCGCCCCACGCGGGGCGCGTGGATTGAAACAATGGCGACAGCAGCCAATGCCCGCGCTACGTCAGTCGCGCCCCACGCGGGGCGCGTGGATTGAAACGGGCTCGGCGTCGCCGTGGCCACAAAACGGAACGGTCGCGCCCCACGCGGGGCGCGTGGATTGAAACCAGCGCGTTGGTTGCCAACCCGTATTCGCGGATGTCGCGCCCCACGCGGGGCGCGTGGATTGAAACAACGGTTCCGGTGCGCAACAAGCGGACAGGAGCCGTCGCGCCCCACGCGGGGCGCGTGGATTGAAACGCGATGCGTACAGATCGTCTCTTCGCTGTTGGCCCGTCGCGCCCCACGCGGGGCGCGTGGATTGAAACCTTCACCATCGTCAGGTAGGCGTCGCGGACTCCGTCGCGCCCCACGCGGGGCGCGTGGATTGAAACCGTTTGAATCGGCCCGAGTCGGGATTCTGCGAGGTCGCGCCCCACGCGGGGCGCGTGGATTGAAACATCAGACAGCTGCGATCAACTGCAATCTGCATACTGGTCGCGCCCCACGCGGGGCGCGTGGATTGAAACAGCAGTGGACGCATCATCAGGGATTTGAGAGGCAGGTGTCGCGCCCCACGCGGGGCGCGTGGATTGAAACAAGTTACTGGACCTCCGATAATTTCAGCACGGCGTCGCGCCCCACGCGGGGCGCGTGGATTGAAACTTCAGGTGGCCGTTCCGGGGCAGCGCTGGTACGTGGTCGCGCCCCACGCGGGGCGCGTGGATTGAAACAGGAATGTAGATCTCGGTGATGGTGCCGGCCAGGTCGCGCCCCACGCGGGGCGCGTGGATTGAAACGCTTCGGCAGCGTCGCGATGGCTATACCAGTAACGTCGCGCCCCACGCGGGGCGCGTGGATTGAAACAGATCGTCGATCGATATGCCAAGCGCCTGAAACGCGTCGCGCCCCACGCGGGGCGCGTGGATTGAAACCAAGTTGCGCTCTCAGCTGCTCCGCGAATACCGGTCGCGCCCCACGCGGGGCGCGTGGATTGAAACGCCTGGGCTTCGGGAGGGTTCGCGGCAGGTTCCGGTCGCGCCCCACGCGGGGCGCGTGGATTGAAACTATCTTCGCGCGGGCGCAGCGGGATACGGCGGGGTCGCGCCCCACGCGGGGCGCGTGGATTGAAACACTGCGGCGGTAAACGGCTCAGCCTCCAGCCGCGTCGCGCCCCACGCGGGGCGCGTGGATTGAAACCTCGCGGAGGGTGCCCGGTGAGCGACAAGATCAAGTCGCGCCCCACGCGGGGCGCGTGGATTGAAACTGTTTCCCGCGCCGTCCGCGCTCGGCCGCTTCCGTCGCGCCCCACGCGGGGCGCGTGGATTGAAACCATTGCTTTAAGTTGCAAAAGCAACACGGCCATCGTCGCGCCCCACGCGGGGCGCGTGGATTGAAACACTTCGCTCGGCGCAATCTCGAACGCCGGTGGACTGGTCGCGCCCCACGCGGGGCGCGTGGATTGAAACCGCATGATCGTCGAGCAGTACACGATAGTGCCGACGTCGCGCCCCACGCGGGGCGCGTGGATTGAAACACGATCCGTATCTGTAGCGACTGAGCCATCACACGTCGCGCCCCACGCGGGGCGCGTGGATTGAAACTGCTGCTGTTCGCAGCGATCGAAGCGCCGCATGTCGTCGCGCCCCACGCGGGGCGCGTGGATTGAAACAATGGCGAGGGGTGAGCTGCGCTGCCGCGAAGCGGTCGCGCCCCACGCGGGGCGCGTGGATTGAAACACCGGATCGAGCAACTGGAGCGCGAAGCGGCGATGTCGCGCCCCACGCGGGGCGCGTGGATTGAAACAGTAACTGAACTGCAACTAGGCGGCAGCAACAACGTCGCGCCCCACGCGGGGCGCGTGGATTGAAACCACCCCCAACCGCCCAAGCCGACCCTCATTAGCGTCGCGCCCCACGCGGGGCGCGTGGATTGAAACACTCACCCCCAGCTCCCCGTGCTTGCTTCCGCCCGTCGCGCCCCACGCGGGGCGCGTGGATTGAAACTGTCGAGCGGGCGTACTTATAAGTGCCGCTGCGAGTCGCGCCCCACGCGGGGCGCGTGGATTGAAACCCTTTTCGCGTAAAGCGCAACGAATACGATCCGACGTCGCGCCCCACGCGGGGCGCGTGGATTGAAACAGAAGATCCGCGAAATGCCGGCGCCGGACCAGGTGTCGCGCCCCACGCGGGGCGCGTGGATTGAAACCACAGCCATCCGTCGCACACGTGCTTTGCGTCTGTCGCGCCCCACGCGGGGCGCGTGGATTGAAACAAAGTGGACGAACTCGACGCCACCGATCACGGGCGTCGCGCCCCACGCGGGGCGCGTGGATTGAAACCTGGCGTCCTCGAATCCGCCGGCCTGACCGATCTTGTCGCGCCCCACGCGGGGCGCGTGGATTGAAACTGTAAACTGCTCAGCACTGGGCGGCCGCGGAACAGTCGCGCCCCACGCGGGGCGCGTGGATTGAAACTCAAGAAAGCGTGACGTGTGTGATTGCCGAAACAGTCGCGCCCCACGCGGGGCGCGTGGATTGAAACAAATCCGCTTGAGCCCAGCACAATGGAAACTTCTGTCGCGCCCCACGCGGGGCGCGTGGATTGAAACTTTTGCCCGGTGATCCTGGCCGCTGGCGGTTGGGTGTCGCGCCCCACGCGGGGCGCGTGGATTGAAACGATGTGATGGGCGGTATTGCCACAATGCCGGACGGTCGCGCCCCACGCGGGGCGCGTGGATTGAAACTTCGTCCTTGCGACAGTTATGTCCGAGAATATGCGTCGCGCCCCACGCGGGGCGCGTGGATTGAAACGATTACGGCAAGCGAGATAGTGCGCTCGGTCGCGGTCGCGCCCCACGCGGGGCGCGTGGATTGAAACAATGCGCCTGCCGTAGCTCCTGGTCGTACTGGATCGTCGCGCCCCACGCGGGGCGCGTGGATTGAAACGACGGCGTTGAAGGCGATGCTCGCGCAGGAAACGTCGCGCCCCACGCGGGGCGCGTGGATTGAAACACAGTCTGAATCAGACGCCCAGTAACCATTACCGCGTCGCGCCCCACGCGGGGCGCGTGGATTGAAACCGCAGGACGTGCTTGACTCGCGGCGGGCAATGAGCGTCGCGCCCCACGCGGGGCGCGTGGATTGAAACATCTGCGGGCTGATCAACGAGCTATCAGCTATCAGGTCGCGCCCCACGCGGGGCGCGTGGATTGAAACTCTGATCGTCTCCGTAGGGTTGGCATATCCGCATGTCGCGCCCCACGCGGGGCGCGTGGATTGAAACGTCAATCTCTTGCGCATCTCGACAGGCATCGATGTCGCGCCCCACGCGGGGCGCGTGGATTGAAACCAAATTCTGAGGGAAAACCTGTTACCTGGAACTGGTCGCGCCCCACGCGGGGCGCGTGGATTGAAACTCTTTCTGGCTATCCACGAAAATGAGGAAAACGGGTCGCGCCCCACGCGGGGCGCGTGGATTGAAACCATAATCATGGCGATAAGCGCTGATTTACCAATGTCGCGCCCCACGCGGGGCGCGTGGATTGAAACAAGCTGCATCGCATTGATGGCGGGCGCTTGGGTCGTCGCGCCCCACGCGGGGCGCGTGGATTGAAACGATCGCCGCGAACAGCAGCAGAACCGGCTGCTCGTCGCGCCCCACGCGGGGCGCGTGGATTGAAACGCCTGGCCACATCCATCCGCCCGACGATCGCAGCGTCGCGCCCCACGCGGGGCGCGTGGATTGAAACTCCCTGTGACGCGGAGTTGAGATGACAGCATTCGTCGCGCCCCACGCGGGGCGCGTGGATTGAAACCGTAGTAATCGCGCCATAGCTTGAGGCTGGGTCGCGCCCCACGCGGGGCGCGTGGATTGAAACATAGAAGGCGAGTATCAGGACGGCGAACTGCGGGGTCGCCCCCAATGCGGGGGCCGAAGGCCGCTCCTGTAAGTGGGCAGCCAGAAGGTCCGCACGCTCTTAGGGTAGCTTATAAATCTCAGTGGAAGGAGGTGACCTGCTATCTTCTCCACTGCCGTTCGAGAGCGTTGTCACGAACGATGGGATCTCGGAAAGCGAAGTAGGCCCACCGGAAGAGCCACTCATGATACCAATGAACTCCGGCTGCTGCGCAACGCACGAGGGAGGTTTGGGCGTGAATCGTATGTTCGGTCGAGGTCAGTAGGGCCCAAAAGAGCAACGCAAAGAGCGCATCGGGCGGATTCGGGCGACAATGAGGTGATCTTAAGGTACACCGGGGACATAGTATGACTGCAGAAGGGCAAACTTTGTGTTTTGGCGTGCAATTACTAGCAGGATTTTGTCCCCTATATCACCCCGAAGTGTGCGATAAGCTGCAAGAGTATGTTGGGGAAATGCCTTGCCCTACGATCCGGATACAAATTCTGAATCCGAGAGTTGGGATGTGGTATTTCGGGGTACAGCGGGGACAGAGTAGGGCCGTCGCGCCTTGGGCGCGTAAGCCCGGGGCGGTAAGAGGAAGCCGGCGGTCGAAACAGAGAACGAACAATAAACAATCACGCATCAGCTGACCGATCCCGCCAATAGATAACAACCCCACGAGCAACAACACACATCAACAACAACCTGATAATGGCATCAGACACAGTCAGTGTTTTACCAGGAACTCAAATCAGAAATCACTGAAGCTTGCTCTGCGTGCATAGAGTATCCGAATTGAGAGCCAGCTGGGGAGTCTGCTCTCTGGTCTTTCAAGGTCTTCAAATTGCACTATTCCTGAGGCACTCGTTTGTGTTTGATCTCTGCGTGCCTATACTACGGCCCAGAATTGTCCGCCAGGAGCGGTGCAGGTGTCCCAAAGGGCGCAAGACTAGGTAGCGGGACAGCGTACACTACGTTTTTGATACAGAAACTGAGAATCTAATTCAGCTTAGATAAATCGACCTGGCCCGAGAGCGAATCCGGCGAGTAACGCCGGGGAGCGGGCGGCGAAGAAGCAGGAAGAAAACAGTCCATAGATCAAGCACAACATCATCCTTCTACTGGATAACAAACCCCCATCACATACAAGAACAGAAGCGTCGATCGAGTGCCGGCATGATTTCGTGTTCTATCAAGAAGCAGAAATCAGAATCAACTTCCGTCTAAGCACGATCGAGCATGCGCCGGCCAGAAGAATACATCTCTGCACGACATCCCTGAAGCAAGGGCGATCGAGAAGTCCGACGCTGACGCCCGCGTGCGCGAGGTTTTTTGATTGGCTCAGGACGGAAGGACCGAGGCGAGAGCCAGCTGAGGCCGGTCTTTCGAGGTGTTGATTTGCACCATTTCTGAGGCGCTCGTTTGTGTTTAGCCATAGCGTGCCTATACTACGGCCCTGTTTTGTCCGCCATGAGCGGTGGTGGTGTCCCAAAGGCCGCAAGACTTGTTAGGGGAAATGCATTCCCCTACGTTGTTGATACAGAAAATGACTTCTGAACTTTAGGTTAGGTAGATCGGGGTACACAGGGGACAGTGGAAGGGCCGTAGCGCCGGTGGCGCGGAGGCCCGAGGCGGAAAACAAGAAAGCTGGCGGGCGAATCAGAAAACGATCAATCAGCGATCAGACAGCATTAATCATCCTATCCGGCCAAAAGAATAAAGAGAGTTTCATAGCGGTCACATATATAAGGAGCCAGTGTCCTTCACATACGCGGCCAACACACATCATCCAGACAATTCCACCGGACACGAGCCCATGCTCTTCGAGGAGCCAAGATCAGAAATCACACCAGCTTGTTCTCCGTGCATAGAGCATCTGCAGTGAGGGCCAGATAGAAGTTGGTGCTGAGCCTGATGGTGAGTAGCTCCGGCCTGGCGCGCGTGCGCGGGAGTTTTTGTGTCAGGCAGGACGAAGGGACCTGGTTGTACTCCCGTGAATAGGGAGCGACATCAGACAGGATGCGCAGCTTATGAATGTCCGGATAGTCTTCCGGGTTCACATCCTTCAGTTCAGGATGTAACGCCTCTTATCCGGCTCCAGGCAGACGGGCATAGCCGTCGTCAACGCGGACGTATGGATCACCGACCTTGAAGTTGGTCATGTAATCGTCGCCAGGCAGCCATGACGGCATGGTGTTGGGTATTTCGTTGGCCTGGGGTTCGAAGCTCTCGCGTTGAATGAAACGACGTAGAGGTTCTGAATAGCCGTAGAACTCCTTCAGAGATGCGGCTGGTCCCATACCAGCACCTAGTTCCCGTTCGTAATAACGACGGGAGACGTTGGTCATTTGTCTTGAACCCTGGTAGAAGACGTGAGCCTTTGGTTCTGGGCTCACCTGAGGACATACTCATCGTGTAGTCAAATTTATGTCACAGGCTCTTGACAGCAAGAGCAGAAAGGCTCATAAGTATATGAGCACTACAAGCACGATGAGCAAGATGTTCGCCACCCTTCCGCCTTCCTACTTTCCCGAAATCCGCCGCCAGAGCATGGGCCGGTTGTTCGGCTTCTGCATCCAGGAAGCTCGTAAGAATGCCGGGTTATCCATCGAGGATGCTGCCCGTTTGTCCGGCATGGCGCTGAGCGAGTGGGTGGCCATCGAGGGCGGCAGTGTTCCGCAGGACCTTAACCAGCTTCGGGCCATGGCAGAAACTATGCAGGTCAACTTCGACCGGATCGCTTCAATGGTTCTGGTCTGCCGGGCCGCCTGGGAGCTCTGATCGGGCGCGCCCACTGGCGCGCCGTACTCATAGCCGGATAGACTCACCTCTGTAGAAAGGAGGTGAGTCCAATCGTCACAGTTGCAGGACAGAAAGTGAAACGAATGAATCTGAATGTTCCCGTCGAGTTGCACAACGCCTTCAAGGCGGCGACGGCCGTCCGGGGCCAAAACATGACTGACGAGCTACTGAAGTTCATCCAGTCTTACATCGCCAAATACTCACCTAAAACAAAAGGGCGGCGCAAATGAAACGCGCGGCCCTTTATACGAGAGTCTCAACTCTCGATCAGCACCCGGAGACACAGTTGCTTGATCTTCGGCAGATGGCCGCCCAGCGCGGCTACGAAATCGTCCAGGAATACGTTGACCGGATCAGCGGCGCGAAGGCGCGCCGCCCTGGTCTTGATCAGATGATGGCCGATGCCCGCCGCGGCCGCTTCGATATCGTCCTGGTGTGGGCTTCAGACCGAATCGCTCGGTCAGTGAAACACTACCTCGAAGTGTTGGATGAACTGAACCGTCTCAACATCGAGTTCATCAGCTTCAGAGAAAATATCGACACCGGCGGTCCACTGGGCCGAGCGATCGTGGTCATCATCGCAGCGATCGCTGAACTGGAAAGATCCCTGATCATCGAGCGAGTGCGCGCCGGCATGCGGCGCGCTCGCCTCGAAGGCACTCACATCGGCAGACAGCCATTAACGCTGGACGATGAAGCTATCCATCGTGCACGTTGTCAGGGACAGAGCCTCCGCCAGATCGCAAAGGGCCATCGAATCTCGACGGCTACTGTTCAACGGGTGCTCCGGCGCCACGCAACTGCGGCATAACCTGGCATCCATATATATGGATGGCGTCGGCATCTGCAGCCAAATTCCAGCTGTGACAAAAGGCCTCCCAAAACCCAACTCGTAAACCCCACAAAATCAATGGCCGGATCTCATCGATCCGGCCGTATCAAAAGGTGTACCTTCAAAAACAGCCCAACCCTCACAGTGCCTGCGTTGACCTGAAACATCGCTAAGCTTCATTCGAGACGACCGTTGGGGTCGGTTTGTTGTCGTAGTACGGAAACCTTGGCGCAGGCAGAGTAGGGCCACACTTTAACATGGGGTGTTACGTTTTATGTGCATCGAATAGCCTGAAAAGCAATCTTGTTGACATAAAAAGTCATAGTTGTTATGTTTTATGTATTGTACATTGTCTTTCAGGCTATCTGATGCGCACAGAACATAATAACTCCAGCAAAACCGTTGGGCCCAAGATGGCCGGACTGCTGACCCGTCTCTATGACCGCTCGCAATCGACGTTCACCCTTGCTGATGCTCAGGAATTAACGGGATTGAACTCACAACTGGCAAGCAGTCTGCTGCACAAAGCAGTGCAGCGTGGCATTGTCTCTCGGCTGAAACCAGGCGTGTTCGTCATCGTTCCCCAGGAACTGGGCACCACTTCCGAGTACGCCGGCAATCCGTATCTGACCGCAAAACGGCTGGCCGGGAGCGCGCCATGCTTCATATCGCATGCATCCGCCATGGAGATTCATCGGATGGTGACGCAGCCCCAACTCGCCGTTTTCGCGTCCAGCGCCAAGCGCCTGCAAAGCCGGAGTCTCCACGGCACGGAATTTCACTTCGTCCTCGTCAAGCCTGAGCATTATTTCGGCACCGCGAAGCATTGGGTTACCAAACAGGAGTCCGTGGACATCAGCGACCTCGAACGCACCGTCATTGACGGTCTCCGCCAGCCGGAATATTGCGGCGGCGTCACGGAAGTCGCCAAGGGCCTGTGGATGCGCCATCAGGACATGAAGACAACTAAGCTCGTGGAGTATGCGCTGCGGATGGGTACCGGAGCCGTCATACGCCGCCTCGGATATCTGCTGGAGCTTTACGCAATCGCGCCTGAAAACGAACTTTCACGGCTGAGGGACATGCTGAGTGAGACCTATGCCCCGCTCGATACCCTGCTGCCCAAGGAAGGTCCGCATCTGCGTCGCTGGCGGCTTCAATTGAACATCACACCCCAAGAACTTGAATCGATCCGGACGACTTGAATGATCCCACAACGGAACCTATCGCTACTTGCCAACAGACTTTACAAAAAAGGCGGACGCCGCATTCCCGAAACCGTCCTTGAACGCGACTATTGCCTCGCCTGGTTCTTAGCAGCGCTCGGGGAATCGGAGCTCAAGGCAATGCTCGGGTTCAAGGGCGGAACGGCGCTGAAGCGCTGCTATTTTGGCGACTATCGGTTTTCAGAAGATCTCGATTTTACGCTCACTGCGTCCATGACGCTCGACGAACTGAAAGCACGGCTGGAGCCGATTTATATTGCTGTGCTCGACGCCTCAGGCATTGTCTTTGCCTTTGACCGCGAAGACCGCCAGAAGCACGAGAACAGCTACACGTTCTATCTTCGCTACGAAGGGCCGTTGCCCAAAGGCAACGATGTTAAGGTAGACATCACACTGCACGAGCAGCTCGTTTATCCGCTTCAGAACCGCCCGGTGCTACGTGGCTACGACGAATTCACGGACCTGCCGGAGGAACGCCTGGTGAGTGTCTATTCGCTAGAGGAAATCGCCACGGAGAAAACCCTGGCGCTCGCGGACAAGGCACGTAACGAACCACGAGACCTTTACGATCTGTGGCATCTTACGTCGAACGAAGGCATCGAGATTGGCGCACTCGCCGATGGCATGCGGCAAAAGCTTGAATTTCGTGGCAAACCCTGCGAAGGCTTGGCCGATGCGATCCGCGCCAAAGAGGTCCGGCTGAAGTCACTATGGGAGAAGCGCCTCGGATATCAGATGGCGGCCCTTCCGGAATTCGCAGAGGTGTTTCGCGCCGTGCAGCGGACGCTGCGTCAGGCTAATCTGCCCTGATAGATATCTTAAGTGGCAAGCTCTCCTGTCGGGTCGTCCGGCAATCAAGCGGTGCCAAGGCCGCAAGCCCCCGGAAATTGCTACGCTATCTATTCGTCCCGGCGTGCTTCAGCAGCGTTTCTCGGGAAGCTATCATGCCGGTTCTCTGATCAACGATGAACAGGATCTACCATCTCTTCTGCAAACGGTGCTCGACCTCATTTCGTCGGTCCAGAACAGAAGGTGGTGATTGTCTGAGCGGATCAATTCGGTCAGCCTGCTCCTTCGCCCACTTTAGGTATTGCGGATTAGCCTCTGGAACAACGGCTGGATCGCAGGTTGCTAGTTCGGACAAGTACTCCCGAATAGTTTTGGCAAGTTTGCAGTTTTGGGAGTCATTAATCAGCTTTTTTACTCGCTCTTCTTCCTGATTCACCTGCCTCGCAAGTTCTTGTAATCGAAGTTGATGTTGCTGGGCGAGCAGTTCCTGCTTTTTACGCTCGTCAGCTCGGCGTCGCAACAGGCTAGCTGCCTTCATCAAACCGGCGATGATTGTGGAAACTTGCGTCTCGATGAGCATATGCATTTTGTCTTGCCATAATTTCTGAGCAGAGTCCACATACTCCAAGATTTCAAATGCAAGTGTCCCGGTTGGCTCAAAAGTACTCGAATATCCTGTGGAGGATGTGCCTAATGAGCGGTGTTTATTCATCTTCAGCCTTTCCCTGATGCAGAACTGGACTTCGATGCCCTGATGCACGAATGTTGTGACGGTCTTGTAGTCTCTCTTAGTCGTCTGAACGGAGGCCCCAATCCGTTTTGCGATGCCAATTAGGCACCCCAATAAGTTGATAGCTCGATCGACGCAACCTTTCGATACTCTGAGATCGAACTCATCAGCCCGCGATGAAGTATCGTCTCCCTGATAGCTCTGCTTTCGTCTCAGATGCATGGCCTTGCGAGCGCCTTCCAGCGAGACGGAACACTCTGAATCGACATTACTCGGATCGAATTCACCGTTCCTAAGCCGCTCGTCAATCAACTCGAACCCGGGATAAGTTGACAGGCTTTTCGGAGGTGGCGTAGGGGTAGGTTTATAGAGACGTGGGAGTCGCTGAATTGGCGGTAAGGGAATTTGTTCGACTGAGTGCCCTTCCGCTTTTTTGGCCCAATACCCCCGCCCTGGCGCGGGAATCTGGAGCTTCCGGCAAACCTTGGCGATTGCATTTCCAGAAACACCGTAGCGTTTAGCTACAGTTGTCACGGGCTCCTTCCAAATCTCCTGATATAGTTCATCCCGATCCCAAAGTTCGCTCATCTACCACAAACCCCCATGATTTCACCATAATCGAGATCGGCCAGCGACATCGGTAGGCTTTCTATCGTCGGCTTGTAGATTTCGGTCGGAGCATTTGCTAGGGTCCAAGAAATCTGAGACAGGGAGCCTGTAAGGGTTCTTTCCTCCGTCAGCTTTGAATCAAGGGCTTGAAGGAACTCCTTCCACGGGCTAGGAGGCAAGTTCGACAAGGTGTTCCTCCATAAGCCGCGTATCCAGGTTCCAATGTGCTGCCAAACGCGAACGATGCTTATGAGCGAACTTTCGTTGACTAAGGGGCCATGATTCCTGGCACAACGTATCGGCTTTCGCCAAACGCGCTTCTTCAAGCAGGTCGAGAGGCTCCGCCAAATGTTTCACTGTTTCATGTTCCGCCTGCCTCACCGCAGCTTTGCGGGCAAGAGCGACAACGAATCCAAGGCGGTTCTGGCGATTGCGAAGCTTGGCCTGCCCGGTAAGCCATTCCCAATTCATATTGGGATACCGTAACGGCAGCCATGGCAACGCTTCTACTAACCGCGCATCTAGATCGGAGCGATCAAGCGCATCCAGGAGAACTTCTGCCGGATTCCGAGGAGTACTTTGCAAATAGCTGGACCCGGGATAACCCAGCGCCCCGAAATCTTTGGCAAGTTGGTTGTCATCGTGACGCGCTTGTGCAAACGCAGGAAGTTCAACTGGAGATACATCGAATCGAGCCACGGCCTTCCGTGCAACTGCAGCCGTGACTGACCGCTCCCCCTTTTCCATGAGGGACAACAGAGTCTGTGATACGCCAAGGCGCTCCGCAGCCTCAATCTGCGACATGCCGGCGTTGGTTCTCGCTTTGCGTAGTGCTGTTCCGGTCATTTCATTTTTCTCGTGGTCACAATTATTACACATAATGTAATAATTGTGACTAGCTGATTTTGGACGCGCGCTCCGCTGGGCCTGTTCCTCAAGGTACACCTTTTGATACGGCCGGATCGATGAGATCCGGCCATTGATTTTGTGGGGTTTACGAGTTGGGTTTTGGGAGGCCTTTTGTCACAGCTGGAATTTGGCTGCAGATGCCGACGCCATCCATATATATGGATGCCAGGTTATGCCGCAGTTGCGTGGCGCCGGAGCACCCGTTGAACAGTAGCCGTCGAGATTCGATGGCCCTTTGCGATCTGGCGGAGGCTCTGTCCCTGACAACGTGCACGATGGATAGCTTCATCGTCCAGCGTTAATGGCTGTCTGCCGATGTGAGTGCCTTCGAGGCGAGCGCGCCGCATGCCGGCGCGCACTCGCTCGATGATCAGGGATCTTTCCAGTTCAGCGATCGCTGCGATGATGACCACGATCGCTCGGCCCAGTGGACCGCCGGTGTCGATATTTTCTCTGAAGCTGATGAACTCGATGTTGAGACGGTTCAGTTCATCCAACACTTCGAGGTAGTGTTTCACTGACCGAGCGATTCGGTCTGAAGCCCACACCAGGACGATATCGAAGCGGCCGCGGCGGGCATCGGCCATCATCTGATCAAGACCAGGGCGGCGCGCCTTCGCGCCGCTGATCCGGTCAACGTATTCCTGGACGATTTCGTAGCCGCGCTGGGCGGCCATCTGCCGAAGATCAAGCAACTGTGTCTCCGGGTGCTGATCGAGAGTTGAGACTCTCGTATAAAGGGCCGCGCGTTTCATTTGCGCCGCCCTTTTGTTTTAGGTGAGTATTTGGCGATGTAAGACTGGATGAACTTCAGTAGCTCGTCAGTCATGTTTTGGCCCCGGACGGCCGTCGCCGCCTTGAAGGCGTTGTGCAACTCGACGGGAACATTCAGATTCATTCGTTTCACTTTCTGTCCTGCAACTGTGACGATTGGACTCACCTCCTTTCTACAGAGGTGAGTCTATCCGGCTATGAGTACGGCGCGCCAGTGGGCGCGCCCGATCAGAGCTCCCAGGCGGCCCGGCAGACCAGAACCATTGAAGCGATCCGGTCGAAGTTGACCTGCATAGTTTCTGCCATGGCCCGAAGCTGGTTAAGGTCCTGCGGAACACTGCCGCCCTCGATGGCCACCCACTCGCTCAGCGCCATGCCGGACAAACGGGCAGCATCCTCGATGGATAACCCGGCATTCTTACGAGCTTCCTGGATGCAGAAGCCGAACAACCGGCCCATGCTCTGGCGGCGGATTTCGGGAAAGTAGGAAGGCGGAAGGGTGGCGAACATCTTGCTCATCGTGCTTGTAGTGCTCATATACTTATGAGCCTTTCTGCTCTTGCTGTCAAGAGCCTGTGACATAAATTTGACTACACGATGAGTATGTCCTCAGGTGAGCCCAGAACCAAAGGCTCACGTCTTCTACCAGGGTTCAAGACAAATGACCAACGTCTCCCGTCGTTATTACGAACGGGAACTAGGTGCTGGTATGGGACCAGCCGCATCTCTGAAGGAGTTCTACGGCTATTCAGAACCTCTACGTCGTTTCATTCAACGCGAGAGCTTCGAACCCCAGGCCAACGAAATACCCAACACCATGCCGTCATGGCTGCCTGGCGACGATTACATGACCAACTTCAAGGTCGGTGATCCATACGTCCGCGTTGACGACGGCTATGCCCGTCTGCCTGGAGCCGGATAAGAGGCGTTACATCCTGAACTGAAGGATGTGAACCCGGAAGACTATCCGGACATTCATAAGCTGCGCATCCTGTCTGATGTCGCTCCCTATTCACGGGAGTACAACCAGGTCCCTTCGTCCTGCCTGACACAAAAACTCCCGCGCACGCGCGCCAGGCCGGAGCTACTCACCATCAGGCTCAGCACCAACTTCTATCTGGCCCTCACTGCAGATGCTCTATGCACGGAGAACAAGCTGGTGTGATTTCTGATCTTGGCTCCTCGAAGAGCATGGGCTCGTGTCCGGTGGAATTGTCTGGATGATGTGTGTTGGCCGCGTATGTGAAGGACACTGGCTCCTTATATATGTGACCGCTATGAAACTCTCTTTATTCTTTTGGCCGGATAGGATGATTAATGCTGTCTGATCGCTGATTGATCGTTTTCTGATTCGCCCGCCAGCTTTCTTGTTTTCCGCCTCGGGCCTCCGCGCCACCGGCGCTACGGCCCTTCCACTGTCCCCTGTGTACCCCGATCTACCTAACCTAAAGTTCAGAAGTCATTTTCTGTATCAACAACGTAGGGGAATGCATTTCCCCTAACAAGTCTTGCGGCCTTTGGGACACCACCACCGCTCATGGCGGACAAAACAGGGCCGTAGTATAGGCACGCTATGGCTAAACACAAACGAGCGCCTCAGAAATGGTGCAAATCAACACCTCGAAAGACCGGCCTCAGCTGGCTCTCGCCTCGGTCCTTCCGTCCTGAGCCAATCAAAAAACCTCGCGCACGCGGGCGTCAGCGTCGGACTTCTCGATCGCCCTTGCTTCAGGGATGTCGTGCAGAGATGTATTCTTCTGGCCGGCGCATGCTCGATCGTGCTTAGACGGAAGTTGATTCTGATTTCTGCTTCTTGATAGAACACGAAATCATGCCGGCACTCGATCGACGCTTCTGTTCTTGTATGTGATGGGGGTTTGTTATCCAGTAGAAGGATGATGTTGTGCTTGATCTATGGACTGTTTTCTTCCTGCTTCTTCGCCGCCCGCTCCCCGGCGTTACTCGCTGGATTCGCTCTCGGGCCAGGTCGATTTATCTAAGCTGAATTAGATTCTCAGTTTCTGTATCAAAAACGTAGTGTACGCTGTCCCGCTACCTAGTCTTGCGTCCTTTGGGACACCACCACCGCTCATGGCGGACAATTCAGGGGCACAGTATAGGCACGCACTGGCTAAACACAAACGAGTGCCTTAGTAATGGTGCAAATGAAGACGTACAAGAATCGAAAGGCCGGGGATCAGACCCCCAGATGGCTTTCGCTTCTGATGCTCTATGCATGAAGAACAAGCTTGAGTGATTCCTGATCTTGGCTCCTGGTTGAGCACCGGCTCGTGTCCGGTGGGATTATCTGGTTGTTGGGTGTTGGCCGTGTCTGTGAAGGGACACGGTCTTCTTCTATATATGACCTATTCCGAAAAGATCGTCTGGACGGCTGTGGCTGAGGCAGCCAAGCAGGCCGGCATCAAGAAGCATGTATCTCCCCATACGCTCAGGCACAGTTTCGCCACGCAGAAGCTCGAAGCAGGCGCCGACCTGCGCACCATCCAAGTGCTGCTCGGACACTCCAAGCTCGAACACTCGACCGTTTATCTGCACCTGTCACGGCGCCATCTGCAAGCGATTCCCAGTCCACTCGAAGCCATCGAAGTGTCACAGCCCGGCGAAGTAAAACGCTCCAGGAGACTGATGAAGCGATGAGCCGGCCCACCCTTGAGGTGGCCGACATCGTCCGTCTGACGGGCAACAGTTTCTGGCAACAGCAGCAGTCGCATCTCGCGTGGCCGCATCGCAAGGTGCTCGATGCCATCGTGCGGTGCCGAACCGCGGCACTGGGTGGTCATCGCGATCAGTGCGTCCGCTGCGGCCTTCAGGCCATCTCATTCAACTCATGCCGCAATCGGCACTGTCCCAAGTGCCAGGGGAACGCGCGCGCCAAGTGGCTGGCGGCGCGCTCGGCTGAACTGTTGCCCGTTCCGTACTTCGATGTCGTATTCACGCTGCCGCATTCGCTCTCCGTTCTTGTCCTCCAGAACAAGCGGCTGCTGTACGATCTGCTCTACCGCACCAGTGCCGCGACGATGCTCGAACTGGCCCGCGATCCGAAGCACCTGGGAGCAGATATAGGATTCCTCGGCGTGCTCCATACCTGGGGACAGAACCTCGAGCATCATCCCCATATCCACTACATCGTGCCAGCCGGTGGCCTGGCTCGCGATGGCTCCAGATGGACCGATTCCTCACGGCGTTTCTTTCTGCCCGTACACGCACTGAGTCGAGTCTTCCGCGGCAAGTTCGTCGCTGGACTGAAGCAACTCTTCGAGCAGGACAGACTTCAGTTGCACGGTTCACAACAACCTCTGGCCTCGCCCGGCTGCTTCTCTGATTTCCTTGAGCAGTTACATCGACAGGACTGGGTGGTCTACGCCAAGCCACCGTTCGGCGGAGCCGAACATGTGCTCAACTACCTGGCCCGCTACACCCATCGCGTGGCCATCTCCAACCATCGTCTCGTGACCTTCGAAAACGGTCGAGTTTCCTTCCGCTGGCGAGACTATGCCCACGGCGGCAAGAAGAAGGTCATGACGGTTTCCGACCATGAGTTCCTGCGCCGCTTCCTGCTGCATGTTCTGCCCGGCGGCCTGGTTCGCATCCGTCACTTCGGTCTCTTCGCCAACCGCAAACGTGGTGCCGCGCTTGAACGCTGCCGCACGCTGCTCGGCGTGGCGACTTGCGCCGATCCGCCTGAATCACCCAGCCTCCGCTGTCCAGCATGCTCCGGCATCATGCTGGTTATCGAACGGCTCACCCGCGGCCAGCTTTACTTCCATACGAGCCTGATCCCGGACCAGTCAAGGAGGTGCAGTGTTGACAGCTCATGAGAGATTCACCGCTCCCGGAGTCGCTATCCACCTTCAACGCTGTCGTGCCCGCGCACGCAAAGGCAGACGTGCGTTATGGGTGGCGCCACGACCTTCACGAAGCGCGTCTACAATCGCCGGTCCGCACTCCACTTCCGCCGAAACAAGAGTCCGCCCCGCACGATTCGTCCCGCGCCCCGATCCGACACCCACAAAGGGCTATCTGGCGCCCATTCAAATCCCATAGGTAGATCACCGCGTCCGTCGCAAACACCAGCGACTTACTTCAAACGACCCTATCGAGACTGTCCCGGCTAAAGATCCGATGACAGGCCACCCTGTCGCGCCGACGCAGTCCCGATAGGGATCTAACGTTTACCGGTATCGATCGGCGATGCCTAACTTCCACTTCACCAAGGAGCAGGCGCGCGACCGAATGCTCCGGGAATTCTGGGTGGCGGCAATCGTAATCTTGATGCTCGCGGGTGGCAAATCTCTCGAAGATTTTGCCTCTCGACGGGCCTCCTCAGTATTGGGCGCGCTAGCAAAGCGCATGCCCCAGATTGCACGTCGTCTCAGCGCCAACGGCGTGAGCACAGATATTCCAACTGGGTCTATAGGCGTAGGAGATCGTGTAGTTTTGTATACGCATGAGCTGTGCCCGGTAGACGGCACCGTCCTTGAAGGGTCGGGTGGAATTGATGAATCTTATCTGATCGGAGAGCCCTTCTTGATGGCCAAGGCTCCTGGAACTAACACACAACGAGAATCGTAGGTCGGTGAACGTGGTCTGACGAATAACATTTCCTACTGATTATGAGAGTGTTATAGTACCTCAGAACATAATTTGACTGGATTCCGTGATGCCACTCTTCCCCGGCGACAAACTCGGACCGTATGAGATTCTTGCGCCTATTGGATCTGGAGGCATGGGCCAGGTCTTCAAGGCTCACGATTCGCGGCTTGATCGCGTCGTGGCTCTGAAGCAACTTAATGGTGAACACTCTCGGCGTTTCAGGCAGGAGGCGCGCGCCATTGCCGCGCTGAACCATCCGAATATCTGCCAGATCTACGATGTCGGCCCGGATTTCCTGATCATGGAATACATTGAGGGTACGCCGCTAGCCGGCCCCCTCCCAATTGATGAAGCAATTAGCATCGCGATCCAGATAGCTAATGCGCTTGCAGAGTCGCATTCTCGCGGCATTCTCCATCGCGATTTGAAGCCCGGAAACATCCTGATTACCGGTACCGGCACCGTCAAATTGATAGATTTCGGGCTGGCTAAGCAGATGACCGATTCCATTTCCGAATCCACCCAGAGCATCGAAGGCACAATCGTTGGCACTGTTGCCTACATGGCACCCGAGCAGGCCCAAGGCCTACCGATGGATGCGCGCTCTGATGTCTTCAGTTTTGGGGCAGTTTTCTACGAGTCACTTTCGGGACAGCGGCCGTTTCGCGGAGGATCCAGCGCCAGCGTGATCAGTGCTCTTTTGCGCGACGCGCCGCTGCCTCTTTCAGTCTCTCCCGCTTTGCAGAACCTGCTTACGAAGTGCCTGGCCAAAGCTCCACAAGACCGATTCGCGTCCGTTGCAGAATTGAAGATGGCCCTGGAAGAGCTTTCTGATCAGCCGATCAACCGGTACTCGTCCGCCGTTCCAGTCTCGGTAGTCGCGGTGCTGCGCACCAACGTTGGGCGAGATGAGCAGCTTGCACGGATGGCGCGCGCCCTTTCTCGAGTGGAACGTGGGCGGGGCATGATGCTCGCGGTCACAGGCGAGGCCGGAATCGGCAAGACCAGCGTGATAGAAGGATTTTTGTCCGAACTCGGCAGTCAGGGAGAGCGCGCGATTATCGGGCGTGGCCGTTGCTCGCAGCGCCTCGCTGGAGACGAGCCATACCTGCCCATTCTTGAAGCTTTGGAAGGATTGCTTCGGTCGCACACCGGCCCTTCCGTTGCACCACTGATGAAAGCCGTCGCGCCCACATGGTACATGCTCGTGTCAATCGAATCTTCTGAGCCATCGGTCGATAAGGAGAGTCTTCCCGCTGCCGCATCGCAGGAGCGGATGAAGCGGGAATTCGGTGCGTTGTGCAAGGAAATCGCAAGCAGCTACCCGCTCATACTCTTCATCGACGACCTGCATTGGGCCGATGTCTCAACTGTCGATATCCTAAATTACCTCGCCAGCCGCTTTGAGCAGACCCGCGTTTTGGTACTGTGCAGCTACCGGCCGTCAGACATGGCCCTCTCGCATCACCGCTTCCTTGATATCCGAAGCGATCTCCAGGCGCGCGGCCTGCTCGAGGAGATTGGGCTCACGTTTCTTTCGGAAAAGGACGTCCAGCGCTACCTGTCGATCGAGTATCCCGACAACCAGTTTCCGGCAGACTTCGCCTCTGTTATCCACTCCAAGACCGAAGGAAGTCCGCTGTTCATGGCCGACCTGGTGCGCTATCTGCGCGATACCGGCGGGATCATCGAAGAAGGCGGCCACTGGGCGCTCGCGAAGTCGCTTCCCCAATCTCCTCGCGACCTTCCCGCCTCCGTTCGTGGCATGATCGATCGCAAAATTGAGCAGGTGGACGAGCGCGATCGCGCACTCCTGGTCGTAGCAAGCGTTCAGGGGCCTGAGTTCGACTCCACGATTCTGGCGGAAGCCATCCAACTCGATCCCGCAGAAATCGAGGAACGGCTCGACACGCTGGAGCGAGTTCATGTTTTCGTCAGGAAGAACGAGGAGAGTGAGTTTCCCGACCGCACTCTCACGGTCAACTATCGTTTCGTGCACGTGCTTTACCAAAATGCTCTTTATGACTCGCTGCAACCCACGCGGCGCGCTGAATTGAGCGGCCGTATTGCCCGAGCACTCGTAAGCCACTACGGGGATGAAGTTGAGACTGTGGCCGCGCGTGTTGCCGTTCTTTTTGAAGCCGCGCGCAATTTCTCGGCCTCCTCGCAGTACTACTACATTGCGGCACGCCGCTCCGCAGCACTGTTCGCCTTCCGTGAGTCCTTATCACTTGCAGATCGCGGACTCAAAGCTTTGAAAGGCCTTCCCGAGGGACCCGCACGCAAACAGCAGGAACTGGTGTTGCAGATGTCGAAGGGCATCGCGCTGCGATCTACGAGCGGCTGGGCGACTCCGCAGATCGAGGGCGTCTTCTCAAAGGCGCGCCAACTCTGCCAGGATCTCGATGATCCGCCTGAGCTCATCCCAGTGCTCTGGGCGACGACGCTGTTCTCACTGATTCGGGGAAACCTGATTGAATGCCGCGATCGCGGCGAAGAGTTGATGCGCCAGGCTCTGAGGTCCGGAAATCCGCCATACATCATGTGCGCCCATCATCTTAGCGGAGTCGTCCGCGAATTTCTGGGTGACATGGTCGAATCCAACCGCCACCTGGAACGCTGCCGCGAACTGCATGTTCCATCAAAGCACGTGGAATACGTGGCCATGTTCGGCCAGGATCCAGGAACGATCGGTCGGGCCATGTCGGCCCGGCCCTTGTTGGCACTTGGCTATCCAGATAGCTCTCTCGCCCGCGCGCGAGAGACACTTTCCGTTGCCAGATCGCAGCAACTCCCAACCATGGTCGCCTTTGCTCTCGTTGTGCTCCAGGGTATCCACATGTATCGGGGTGAAGGAGAGGAAGCGGTCGCCATTGGGGATGAAATCGCCGCCATCTGTCGCGACTATGAACTTCCTCAGGAAGCGGAGTGGAGCCTTGCATTCACAGGTTACGCACTGCACTTGCTGGGTCGAACCGACGAAGGGATTGACGTGCTTCAGCGCAGCCTCGACGCGCAGAAGGCCATTTCTGCCGGACTAGTGCGCTCGGCCTTTCTCTCTCTCCTGGCGGACGCCTTGTGCGCTGCAGGCCGTTTCGACGACGGATTTAAGGCGATTGAGGAAGGCTACGCGCATGTTCGGGATACTGCGGAGGGCGGATACACAGCCGGGCTTCATCGAGTGCGCGGGGAGTTATTGCTGAAAGTTGGTGAGCAGGATAAAGCCGAGGCCAGCATGCGTGAAGCAATGGCCTATGCAGTAGGACAGCAGGCCAAGTTCATGGAATTGAGGGCAACCACTTCGCTCGCGGACCTTCTGCGGCATACGAACCGGAAAAACGAAGCGCAAGCCATTCTCGCTCCTGTTTACGGTTGGTTTACTGAGGGCCATAGCACTGCGGATCTGATAATCGCGCGGACGTTACTGTCTGAGATCGGATAACCTCAATGGTCAATTTCGAGCGCCTCCTCCCGAACGAGAAGGTCGACACGGCAAATATCGTTCGCGGTCTGCTGAAGGTGCAGGCGGCGTTCGCTGCGCAGCAACAGCGCGCCCTCGGCCGCGCCACACACACGAAAGGGATCTGCGCACGCGCAACGTTCGAGGTCTTCGACCTTAAAAAGACGATCGCCGATCCGGTGCTTGCCTCCCGTCTTGCCCAGGGCATTTACTCCAAACCCGGCGTATACCCTGCGACGGTTCGGTTCGCAAATGCCGCTTCAACGATTCTCTCGGACCGCAGTCCTGATTTACGTGCACTTTCGTTCTCCGTCAATCTCGCGCCCGACGCGCCGGAGCCGACCTACCAGGATTACTCGCTCCAGAGCAATCCCACATTCCCTGTCAACGACGCGCACGCCTTCGCCGTGTTAATGGGAGTGCTGAGCGCACCCACTCCGAAGGCGAAACTCAAGGCTATCGTTGCACTCTCCCTCGCCGATTTGTTTCGCTTTGCCAAGACCGCCATTATTGGCAAACTGCAAACGCAGGGCAAGACCCGCGCCTACCAGCAAATGCGTTACTGGAGCACGGTTCCCTTTCGCAATGGACCGTCAGAAGCCGTCAAGTACTCTGCAATTCCCAATCACGCAAACCCGGCGCACGAGCTGGGGCAGGGCCCCAACGATCTGCGTGATGAACTCATCCGCCACCTCAATCACGATGAGCGCCTAGCTTCGTTCGACTTTGGCCTGCAACTACTCGACACGGAACATATGACCCGTTGGGGCTTCCGCCGGCGGGCCAGCTTCTGGGTTGAAAACGCTACTGTCGAGTGGAACGAAAAACAGGCGCCGTTCCATATCATCGGCCGCCTGACGTTGCTGCCGAAGTCGAACCTGCCCATAGAGGAGTGCGAACCGCGCCACATCGACGTCACAACCGACGCCACGCCGGATACGCAGCCGCTGGGCAGCGTCAATCGCGCCCGCTTCGCTTCAGAGGTAGCCAGCCGCAAGGTTCGTCTCGGCGAGGAAACAGCCGAATCTGTTCTCGACGCGCTACCGACTGAACTGCCTGCGCCGCGGCCTCGCTTCGCATGGGTACCCAAATTCGCAGTCGGCCTCGCGCTCTTCGTTCTGCTCTCCTACTCCGCCGGGGGGGCCTTGTACCGCCACATGGCGGCGCGCACGCTACCTCCTCCAGAGCACATCGACGAAGTTATCTACCTTAACCAGGGTTGGGGAATCGACCGCGATTCACCGGACCGGCAGACCTACTATTACACGCCCCAGGGCACCGGGATGCATGGCATCCGGTACAGTTGGTTCGTCAATCTAGAGCTGCCGTTCCAGCGGACACGCCTGACCGACCCCGACCACATGAGAGCACTCAATTTCGTGGTCGATCCGTCGCCCAGCCGGGCCAACCCGGACCAGATTCCCGTCGGCTTCGCGCGCCGCTACGACGACACGGTGAAGGACAACGTCGTCGACATCACTTGCGCAGCCTGCCACACGGGACAGATCAATTTCACCCATAATGGCGTGACCACAGCGGTGCGCATTGATGGCGGCGGGGCCATGACAGCTTTCACCGACGTAAAACCTGGCAGCTTCCAAATGGACGTCGGCTTGTCGATGGCCGAAACGATGGCCAATCCACTCAAATTCCTCCGCTTCTCCAAGAATGTGCTTGGCCCCAACGCCGACACGTTGCAGAACAAGCTGGGCCTTTGGAAAAATATGGCTTCCGTTTCCAGCGAATTGCTAAGTGTGTTCCTCGGGTCATCAAACTGGAATTACTACCCTACCCAGGAAGGCTATGGCCGCACGGACGCACTGGCGCGCATCGGAAACGTCGTCTTCGGCGACCACATCTCGTCTGCTAACTATCATGTCGGCGACGCTCCCGTGAGTTATCCGTATCTCTGGAATATTTGGAAGTTCAATTGGGAGCAGTACGGAGCCTCGGTCAGTCAGCCCATGGCACGCAACGTAGGTGAGGCGCTCGGCGTTGGCGCAACCTTCAGCTTCTTCGACGGCTACGGCCGTCCGGTACCCGAGGCCGCTCGTTACAGCACGTCGGTATCATTCGACAACCTGCTGCACATCGAGTCGACCCTGCAGAAGCTTAATCCGCCAGTGTGGCCAGAAGACATTCTCGGCAATATCGACCAAGCATCAGCCCAGCGTGGAAAGACCCTGTTTCAGCAGCACTGCGTCATGTGCCACGGGCCTCACGTATCCTCAAGCGCCCTCAAGCAAGCGGAATCGCCGGGCCGCTTACCGCAGGACCCGATGTGGGTCATTCGCTATAAAGATGTGCAGGACATCGACACGGATCCAAACGCTGCGAATAACTTCCACAACAATAAGGCAGATCTCTCAAGCACTGGCATCGCGTTCGACGAGGTACGTACGTTGCTCAAGCAGGAGTACGAGACGGAAAAGGCTCGTCAAACCAACCTGATCCCTGGAATTCAAAAAGAGATCGCCTCGTACAAGCCCACAGGCCCCGACGACCGTACGTTGGCTGAATATCAGCAAGAGCTGGATGATGCTCAGAAATATGCCCTCACCGATGAATCCATTGCCCAACTGCTCAATTCCATCGATCTGCATGCGATCAATGAGGGGGACGCCCTGAATGCGGTCGGGCTTATCATCCGCAATCAGTACTATACGGAGCATCATATGTCGCCCGAGGCGCAGGCCTGTTTCGCCGGTTTTGGCACGGTCGACACGCCACAGGTAGTCGATGCGTATAAGCCCAGACCCCTGCAGGGCGTTTGGGCCACGCCGCCTTTCCTGCACAATGGGTCGGTGCCCAACCTGTATCAGATGCTTTCGCCGTATGATGAACGCAACAAAAAGTTCTATATTGGCTACCGCGAGTTCGATCCTAAGAATGTTGGTTACGTTACAGAGCCACCCAAGGGCTATAAGGGTGGGTTCTGGTTCGACACCAGCAAACCCGGAAACCACAACACCGGCCATCTGTTTAGTCCCGATTATCAAAAACCGGGTAAGTCCCAAAAAGGCATCATCGGACCGGAGCTAAGCAAACAGGATCGGCTCGACATCATCGAGTACCTCAAAATCAAGGTTGATGACACCGCCCCGCCAGATAGAAAACCCATCGACTGCTTCGCGCTGCTTAAGTAGCCGCGTCAGCCGGATCTGACGACGGCAGCAGATTCACCGGCCGGTAGGTTGGGTCGGCCGTCATGCGCTGCATCACGCTCGGGTGAATGATAGATCCCAGCTCAATGTACCGCGGTTGCGCCAAGGGGATCTTCCATTTCCAGGCGGGTGGCGTCAGGCTCATATCCAGATGTCGCCGAGGAATCACTTCCAGAATCCACCATGCCCCTGTGAGCGAATCATGCAATTTGCCCATGACGTCCGGCTTGGTCATGGCAGGATTTGTCAGGCCCAGAACATCGTTCTTCTTGCCCTCATCCACCATGAGCCCGTGCGCCTGCGCCTCGTCAAGCATCCACTGCAGGGTGATTTTCGAAAGTCCGCTCTCGACTTCCGGATATCCGCCCCCAACATCCGAATGCACCCCGGCAAACCAAACCTGCAAAATATCCTGCGAACACTTCGCCGGGTCGGGCCGCCAGAGATTCTGCCGGAAAGACGCGCGCCGCTCGTCGATTGAAACCGCCTGCCTTCCGGTAGCAATATCAGGATTCATTGCCGTGTAGGGCAGACTGATGGGGTCGTATATCCACCCGATCGAGCTCACCGTGTCCCACACCCCAACAAAGTGAACCGGGCAAGGTCGCGAGAATGTCGCCTTGAACTGTGCCGCGAGCGAGAAGTCTTCGTCCGTTCTCTTCTTCTTTTGAAACATTTTCAAGACGTAGCGGATGAGCGGCTCATTACCCCTCTGCACCAGGCCGTACATGTATATCATGGCTGCCAGCGCCCGCGCGGTATAGGCGCCACGACTGAACCCGAGCAAAAATATGCTGTCGCCAGCGCTGTAGGTTTGCATCAGGAATTCATAGCAATCGGAAAGTGCGGCATCCAACCCATAGCCAAATGCCAGACCGATCACCTTCGTCCACCATCGCGTTACAGCATCCGTGGCATTCGGCGACCCCATTGTGCCCAGCCCTGGATGGTAGAAGGCAATCTGCTGGTCGGAATCTGATTTCAATGTGGAGTAAAGCTTCACCACATTTGAATTGCATTCGCCAAACTCGTTACCGGTGCCGTCAATGCAAATCACAATATTCCTGGACACGATGACCTCCTCACACCGGGGACCGGGGGAAATCCAATAACAAGGGGAACCTTGATGCCGATGTGAGCGATTCTACTTCTTTTTGGCGGCAAAGCACTTATCATCCACAGAAATACAACCGAATCGAAGTATCAATTGTGGCCAACCGTGCGATGCACTCATTGAACCTTCTGACGCTCAGCAAATCGTAAGTCCTCATGAACGGGCTTCTCGATGATGCGAGGGCGCTTCCTCTCGATCTTTTACGCCCTATTTATTCGACGACCAGCCTCGCGCAGTGTATCGGAAGGTACACCTTTTGTCACGGCTGGATCGGTGAGATACGGCCATTGATTTTGTGGGGTTTACGCGGGGTGAAGACGAACCGCGCGCTGGTGGCCGATCTACGCTCAAAGGGGATTCCATCTGGCTGAGGTGGAAATACCAGGCGGGCACGTATGGACGATGCTGCAATACGATTTCATTCTCTTTAAACTGTTACAGTTTCAAGCTGGATGCGAGCGGACGCAACGAGGTGCGGGATCAACATAACCGGATCGCGTTCTGAAAATGTTCTCCATGGTGCACCGATACGATTTCTGAATGATCTCGTACCGTCTGATCCGCTGCGTACTAATCATGACATGGACTCGCGATCCGTTGTGGCGCTTTGACGCAGATCCGAATCGCTGTCCGGCGTTCGGTAGCGCACGAGCAGCAGCGTGATGTCGTCCGATTGGCTCGCTCCGCGCGTGAAGTCCTGCACGGCCTGAAGCACTGATTGCTGCAATCTTTCGAGCGGCATTGTGTGGCAACTGGCAATGGCTTCTTTGAGGCGCTCTACTTCAAAGAGATTGCGATTCGTGTCCTGGGCTTCGGTTACGCCGTCACTGAAAAGCACCAGCGTGTCATCGGGCTCGAGTTGTAGCCGGCCAGCGTCGTACTCCGCCTGCGGGAGCAGCCCCACGGGTAGAGAGCCATCGCTATAAAGGTCGCTCACCTGGCCGCGGCGCACCAGCAGTGGCGAAGGATGCCCTGCCTTGATGTATTCGAAGAGGCCATCGCGGTCGAGCACGCCGACGAAGAGGGTCGCATAGCGGCCCAGTTCGGCATGGCGGCATAGCAATCGGTTGAGGTGGTGGAAGACATTTGCCGGGTCGGCGCCCATGGCGATTCCCGATAGCGCTCCTTGTAGCATCGTGGTGACGAGTGCGGCGCCCAGTCCCTTTCCGGAGACGTCCGCGATTAGAAAGGCCACTCGGTCTTCACTAATGGGAAAGACATCGAAGTAGTCGCCGCCCACCTCGTGGCAGGGGTACTGCACGCCGGTCACGGCCATGTGCGGGAAGTTGTTCATGCCTTTCGGCAGCAGGGCCTGTTGAATCTCACGAGCAATGGTCAACTCCTGTTCCAGCCGCTGACGCTCGCGTTCGCGCGCTACCAGCCGCGCATTGTCCAAGATGCTCGCGGATTCGACAGCCAGCGCGTCGAGGATCTGGCGGTCCATGGCTGAAAACGCGGCAATGCGGCGCGAATCCAGATAAAGCACCCCGAGAAGCTCGCTGCGATCCGGCCGAGAAGGCTGCTCCGATTCGACGCGGGACCTGATATAGAGCGGAGCGGCAACAACCGCGCGCAGGTTCTGCACAACCACGCTTTCGGCGGCCTTCAAATCCAGGCCGGCGAGATTCAGGTCTTCCGTAATCACGCTGGACTCACGGCTGATGGCCTGGTTGACTGCCGTGTGGCTGGGGCTGATGGTCTCCGGTGGCAGGCTTTCTCCGCGGTTGCTTCGCGCCAGGCGGACGCGCATGCTACCCGCGGCGTCCGGCTCCAGAAGCAGGCCGCGGTCGGCATGCGTAATGGCGATCGCGTGATCGAGCATGGTGCTCAAAACGGAATCGAGGGGTAACTGCGAGTGCAGCAGCGAAGTGGCCTGGAGGAGCAGATTCAGGCTGCTCAAACCGCTGCCCGAGATGAGACCGGAGGCATCCGAAGTGGTGCCAAGGCGCGTAAGCAGGTTGGCCACGGAGTCGCGAGATTGCCGGGAAGGCGATGATGGGCAATGGAAGACAATTCGGTAGCAGCTGTCGACGCCGAACGTGATAGTGTCGCCGTCCTCCAGCAGCTTTTGCTCCACCTTGACGTCGTTTACGAAAAGGCCATAGCGGTTGCCGCAGTCTTCAAGCCGGTAGCCGTCTTCCCCGGTGACGATGACGGCGCAACGTCGCGAGATGCGGCCGTCGGCCAGTTGCAGATTGTTGTCGCCGGTTCCGCCGCGGCCAATCAAAAAGGGAGAGTGAGTTAGGGGAACGCGCCGGCGCGTCTGATCCGGGCCTACCACCTCGAGTTCCGTTTCAGATTGCGGGGAATGGCCGTTCATGGCAACAGGTGGCTAATCATAGCACCACCTGAATTCGAGAACTGGGGCAAACTGAAGCTCTGAAGTTTCGGACCGACGGCCTGGTGTAGGTTAGGTTCTCCAAATTGTGGCTGCTCACTTACTCCGGCCGGCATTGAATGAATTCGTAAACCCGTTGAAATTTCTTGAAACTGCGCCACGAATGAAAGACACTGGTGCAGTCAACTTTTCACGAATTGACTATTGGGTACTTTTCCCCAGACTTCCTCTCCCCTTCGCTGGACCGACTCGCAGGGCTGCCACAATGCACGCGGCCAGGCACTATCTTTTGTTCGCTGAAGGCTCCGTCAGCGGGTTTTCGCTGCATAGCTCTGGGGTGCTCGCCATCCGATCCGAAGACGAAAGGCCTGCAATGCCCGCGATTCCGCCACTCGACGCCACGTCAACATCACCCGCTGCGCCCCAGCAAATCGGACCTTTCCAGATCCTTGCCAAAATCGGCGAAGGCGGGATGGGCGAGGTGTACCGGGCGCGCGATACGCGGCTCAATCGCGACGTGGCGATCAAGGTGCTGCCGCGTGCTTTTGCCGAGGACCCGTATCGCATGGCGCGGTTTGAGCGCGAGGCGCAGTTGCTCGCATCATTGAACCATGCGAAGATTGCGGCTATTTATGGGCTTGAGGAATCGGGCTCGACGCGGGCGCTAGTGATGGAACTGGTGGAAGGGCCGACGCTGGCGGAGAGGATCGGGAGAGCTTCGGCGTCGGCGCGGCCAAAGGCCGCATCGGCTTCGCCGGCGCAAACGGCTGCGGCAGGAAGTGGAGCGAAGGCGTCTGCGCACAGCGGCGGCTCTGCGGGCGGGGGGCGGAAGAAGGCGATTCCGATTGATGAAGCTCTGCCGATTGCGCAGCAGGTGGCGGAAGCGCTGGAGTATGCGCACGAGCATGGGGTAGTGCATCGCGACTTGAAGCCAGCCAATATCAAGGTCACGCCGGATGGCGACGTAAAGGTGCTGGATTTTGGACTGGCGAAGGCGATGGGACCGGAAGAGGGCTCCGGAGACATTTCCAATTCGCCGACATTGAGTATGGCCATGACCGAGGCCGGACTCATCATCGGCACGGCGGCTTACATGGCCCCGGAGCAGGCCAAGGGAAAGCCGGTAGACAGGCGGGCGGATGTGTGGGCGTTCGGGTGCGTGCTCTACGAGATGCTCTCCGGACAGAAGGCCTTCGAGGGAGAGACGGTTTCGGACATTCTGGCGGCGGTGATCCGGGCGGAGCCGGATTGGACGGTACTCCCGGCGGATACACCACCGGCGGTTCAAAGGTTGGTTCGGCGCTGTCTGCAAAAGGATCCGCACCAGCGCCTGCAGGCGATCGGCGACGCCCGGATTGCGATTGAGGAAACCCTGAGCGGCGCAACGACGGATGCTGAGACCGCGAGCTACGCCAGCAAAGTTCCTGAAGCCACGCGCACTTCGCGCCTGCGTCGCGCCCTGCCCTGGGCGCTTGGGGCCACTACGATTGCGCTTGCGGGGTTCGCAGCCTGGCTCCTGCTTCAACCCAAGCCGCGGGAAAGCGTCGTTCGCTTTCCCGTGCCGCAGCCCGAAAGCGCCGAGTTCTTTGACGGCGGCGAGGGGAGCATTTCACCGGACGGCCGCACTCTGGCATTCGTCGCGCTGCCTGGACCGGGCAAACCTACGGTTCTCTGGGTACGTCCGCTCGACAGCCTTACGGCCGTCGCGATTCCGGAAACGGAACACGCCTCGCTGCCCTTCTGGTCGCCCGACAGCCAGTGGATAGGCTTTTACGCACTTGTCCCGTCAGGCGTCAAGCTGGAGAAAGTTGCTGCCTCAGGTGGGACGCCACACGCTTTGTGACCTAAACGGCGGCGGCTCTGGTGCAACCTGGAGCCGCGATGGCGTCATTCTCTATTCGAGCCAGCGCAGTCTTTACCGCGTACCGGACACGGGCGGCACGTCCGCACTGGTACTTGCACCGGATCCGGCACACCAGGCCATGGCTTATAGTTTTCCGCAGTTTCTCCCCGATGGCCGGCACTTCCTCGTTGAGGTGAACACACCCGGCACGGAGGTAAACATCGTGGGAGCGGGCTCACTGGATTCAAAAACGGTGCAGCAATTGGCGCGGATCAGCTCCCAGGTCCAGTACGCTGCCCCCGGCGACCTTTTTTATCTGGAGCAGAGCATGTTGATGGCGCGGCGCTTCGATGCCAAGGCGCTGCGCTTCTCCGGTCCCCCTGTTCCGGTTGCTCAAAACGTCGGAACTCTCTATGCGGGGTATGGAAACTACTCCGTCTCGCCGGCTGGTGTGCTGATCTATACGGCCGGGGCGAATAGCATTCAGAACACTCCGGGCCGACTGACCTGGTACAACCGTTCGGGCGAAAGACTCGGCACGGTGGGCCAGCCTGAGATTGTTTCAACTCCAGCGCTCTCTCCCGATGGGACCCGGCTTGCCGCCGCAGTGGGGGAATACCACAAGCAAGATATCTGGGTTTATGACCTGAAACGTGGCACCGCCTCGCGCCTCACTTTCGATTCAGCCGAAAATGGGAATCCCGTTTGGTCCGCGGATGGAAGCCAGATCCTGTTCAGCTCTCGCCGCAAGGACAACAATTGGGATATTTACCAGAAAGATGCGAACGGCCTGGGTAGCACGCAGTCAGTCTTTCAGTCCAGCGATCAGCAAAAAGCTGTCGACGATCTGTCGCCGGACGGCCGCTATGCTATCTACGACACGGCGAACGGCCCAACCGCGATTCAACTGTGGGGTTTGCCGCTTTTCGGTGACCGCAAGCCCTTTGCCTTTGTACAAGGCAAGTTCGGAGCGACCAGCGCGCGCTTCTCGCCCAACGGCCGCTACCTGGCATACACCTCGAACGAAACGGGAGGGAAGGAAGTCTACGTCCAAACCTTCCCGCAGCAGACTGGCAAGTGGCAAATCTCGGCTTCCGGCGGGTCGCAACCGATGTGGAGCCACGATGGCAAAGAATTGTTCTATCTGGCCCCGGGCGACAACGCCTCGGACACCAAATTAATGTCGGTCACGGTCAACACCGGTTCGGCCGCATTCCAGGCCGGCATTCCCAAAGAGCTTTTCCAGACTCAACTGATTCCATTCTGGTACTGGAGGAACCTCTATGCTCCCTCGCCCGACGGGCATCGGTTTCTGATGATCGCGCCCGCAAGCCAGCCAAATCCGGAGCCCATTACGGTTGTGGTGAACTGGCCTTCTCTTTTGAAGAGCAGCGGAAGCAAATAAGTGAGCGCATTTATTCAGGCGTGAAGTGCGGAACTAACAGGTTGGAGTGCAGTAGCGAGGTGCTCGATTCGCAGACAGATCCCGTTGTTGTTGCTCATTTCCTCGGCATGCTTGCCGCGGAATCCGTGATCACAGTAGGTATCGACGCATTCCTGCTGCCGACTTCCTCACCCCCAGTCAGAAGGCCGACATTCTCTGCAACAATGCTGCGCGTTTCGTCGAGAAGACCTTGAAGATCCGAGTTTCTCTTCATTCGCCATAGTCGTAGATTCGCTTGGCCAGGGCGCATGATAATTGACGACGATCCGAAATGTACTGCTTTTGTACCGCCGAAGTGCCAATTCGCGCGATTTTGGCGATTTCAGAGGATGCGCTCATCGCCACGCGCAAACGCCGCAGCCGTTGATTTTTCCAACGATTGTGGCAAAATGACGGTGGATTCGCGCAAGAGGCTGGATGAGTTGGGACTGTTCGAGTCCTACCTGAGATCCCGAAACTACCGCCGGGCTTCTGCTGCCTCCGCCCTTCCTCCCGCGGCTAAGTTAGCAGACTTGACTACATCGTTAATCGCCAGCTATTGGTCGGCGCCTGTGAAATGAGAGGAGAGCGAATCTCCTGGTGGCGATTTCGTGCAGGAAAGCCGGGAACGATAACCCCACGAGCAGAACCATTACGGAGGGGGTTTGGCAGGGGCTCCAGAATCTGCATTCAGCGGCATGGCCGACTTCCGCGGACCATACCGCTCAATTTGACGGGATGACTTCCTAGCAGAGGTCAAAAGGGCAGAATGTCGCGGGGAAGCGCGGCTAGGTTGGCTTGCTATGGGCACGAGTCTGGGTAAGCAATCAGCTCGACACGCCGAGTAGGTTGTCCTAGTTCGTCCGGTCGCGAACCCCGATCCGCACAATCGTTCAGAGGTCGAAGGTGCGCTAAGGATTCAGCTTTTGGGCCTGAACCAGCATTACCAAGTCTTCTATTCCCGCCGTGCTTTGGTCGTCATTTCGAAAACTCCGCCGATATGGTCGCCCCACAAGTGGTTCCGAAAACAAATACCACAAACGCTCATAAACTCTGGGTGGGAGTTGACCGACTCCGCCGCGCAGTTGGAACGTTTTGGAACGTAACCGTTGGCTAGAGGGCTTATAACTTGTTGAAATGATGGTGGCCAGGGACGGGATTGAACCGCCGACGCCGGCCTTTTCAGGGCCGCGCTCTACCACTGAGCTACCTGGCCTCAGTGAAGACTTTCAGTTGCAATTCCTGCGCGGAATCCGGCACGGCCGGAAAAAGGTGGGCTGGTCCACGTACAGTGCGCTGCAACGACTGACACAGTATATCAACTCCGATTCTCACAAGCCAACCGGCCGCACTCGATTGGAGTCATCATGTCAGTAGCCCATCGATCTTGACTGGATATCCAATCCGCTATTTAGCGGTTTTCCGAATCGATTTTCAGGTGACTGCACTAAACTGGGAAACAATCATGCACTCCCCTTCACATCCAATTGCTCCTATGGTTGCGTCTATTATTGCCCTGTTTGCCCTTGCCTCCTCCGTTGGCGCGCAGACGCCCCATACGACGGCGATACCGAGTGAATCGAGGACGGCAAGCGAGTTTGCAACCGCACAGAAACACGGGCCTCTTGCTCTACGTGCATTTCTTGACCAGTTCCCGAAGGGCGCTGACCTGCACGTTCATCTCTCCGGAGCGGTGTATGCCGAAACGTTTATCCGCGATGCCGCGGAGGACGGGATCTGTGTAGACGCGGCTGATCTCAAGTTTGCGAAAGCTCCCTGCCAGGGGAATCTGATGCCGGCCTCTGTTTTCTCGGGCAACATGACCGCGGCCAATCAGGATATTTATGACCGCTTGATCGACTGCGTTTTCTATGCGCAGCTTCGTCCCTACCTCGGAGTTCAGCGGACACGATCAGTTCTTTTCCACGTTCGACCGTTTCGGCGGACTGGACAAGCGACACGTGGGAGAGTGGGTGGACGAGATAGCCACGCGCGCCGCTTCGCAGAATCAGCAGTATCTGGAGCTGATGGAAACTCCGGCATTTGGCCATGCCGCGCAGATTGCTCACACCACCGGCTGGAATCCGGACTTCGCGACGTTCCGCCAGCAACTGTTGGATCAAGGGCTGCGCGACGAAGTCGCTGTGGACCGGGAGCACATCAAATCGGCCGAGGCAAAACGGCACGAATTGGAATATTGCGGCACGCAGCAGCCCGCACCGGCATGCCAGGTTGAGATTCGCTACATCTATCAGGTGCTGCGCGGCTTTGCCCCGGAACAGGTATTCGCGCAAACGCTGCTCGGCTTTGAAACCGTGCAGGCCAGCATGGATGCGCACGATGATACCTGGGTAGGCATAAATTTTGTGCAGCCCGAAGATGGCTTCATCTCGATGCGCGATTACACGTTGCAGATGAAGATGCTGGACTATCTGCATTCCGTCTACCCCAAGGTCCACATCACCCTTCATGCAGGTGAACTCGCGCCGGGACTGGTTCCGCCCGAGGGTCTGCGGTTCCACATCCGACAAGCGGTGGAACTGGGCCACGCCGAGCGCATTGGACACGGCGTCGACGTAATGTATGAAAACGACGCTCCTGCTCTGCTGAAGGAAATGGCGCAGAAGCACGTGATGGTTGAGATAAACCTGAGCTCAAACCAAGGAATTCTCGGAGTGGAAGGAAGCGAGCATCCCTTTACGAACTACAGACTCTCGCATGTGCCGGTGGCGCTCTCAACCGACGATGAGGGCGTGAGCCGCATCGATATCACCAATGAGTACGTACGCGCCGCCCTGGAATACCACCTGAACTACGCGGAACTGAAGACTCTGGCGCGAACGGGCATGGAGCACAACTTTTTGCCTGGGAATAGCCTGTGGGCGCAGCCTGACGTGTTCACCAAAACCGCTAGTGCATGTTCCGCCGATACCCTGGGCAGCCAGAATCCGTCTGGTAGATGCAAGTCGTTCCTGGACGGCAGCCAGAAAGCTGCGGCGCAATGGGAACAGGAACGCCGCTTCAATGCTTTCGAAGCCAGATGATGGTCCTCCGCATCCTCTTAACTTGATGGCGCTATCTTCGCGCGTATATTGGAGCAGCCATGGACAACGAACGCATTCGCGAGATCTGCCTTTCGCTTCCCTTTGCGGCGGAAACGCTGAACTGGGGCCACCATCTTGTTTACTGGGTGGGTGACCGCGAGATTGGCGGAAAAATGTTCGCCATGACCGACGTGGACGGCACCGGACGGGGAGTTCTGTGGTTCCACTGCGGAGTGGAGCGGTTTTACGAACTTCTCGAGGTGGAAGGAATCTTCGCCGCGCCTCACCTGGCCCGTGCGCATTGGGTCGCTGTAGAACGATGGAATGCGCTGCGGCCCCGTGAGATCGAAGAGGAGTTGCGGCGGGCGCATGAGCTCATCTACAACAAGCTGCCCAAGCGCACCCGCGACCTCCTGGCGATGCCGGAAAAGGAGCGAGCCAAAGCGGTTCGCGACAGAAAGAAGCAGACGGCCGCGCGTTCCAAATCCGCCAAATAAACTGGCAGGAACATTTGACCGCATTCATCCGTAGATAACCATGAGGGCGCAAGACGTTTTCGCGCACTGACACTATGATCAAGTTCCTTTTGTGGTGCATTCTCCTCGTGTTCTGCTGGCCCCTGGCCCTTCTGGCGCTGGTGCTTTACCCGTTGGTCTGGCTTTTGCTGCTGCCGTTCCGCATGGTCGGAATTGCAGTGGAAGGCGTGCTCGAACTGGTGTGGGCTCTAATCACGCTGCCGGCCAGGCTGCTTCGCGCCATCTGAGCGCAATCGCACCTTCGCAGAAACGAATAGGCGACGGATTTCGAGTTCGCCGCCATTCATCTCCCACGACTACCGGCCAGTCATTTTCGCAAGGTGTTCGGGGTAGCGATCGCCCTGCACTGGCACTTTTTCAACTGCCTCGTTGATCTGTCGAAGGTCGCTTTCTGAAAGCTTGATCGACACGGAGCCAATGTTCTCTTCCAGCCGCGACAACTTGGTGGTGCCGGGTATGGGAACAATCCACGGCTTCTGCGCGAGAAGCCATGCAAGAGCAATCTGCGCTGGCGTTGCGCCTTTCTGCTTCGCAATCTCTGCGAGCAGGTCGACCAGAGCCTGGTTTGCAGCCATAGCTTTCGGCGTAAAGCGAGGCAACGTGCTGCGAAAGTCGTTGCTCTCAAGCTTCGTGTCCTGGTTGATGGCGCCGGTGAGGAAACCCTTGCCAAGAGGACTGTAGGGAACGAGGCCAATGCCAAGCTCTTCCAGCGTAGGAATGATTTCTTCTTCCGGCTTGCGCCACCACAACGAGTACTCGCTCTGGAGCGCGGTGACAGGTTGCACCGCGTGCGCTCGTCGAATGGTTTGCGCGCCTGCTTCAGACAGGCCGAAGTGCTTCACCTTGCCCTGCTGGATCAGTTCGCGGACAGTTCCGGCGACGTCTTCGATGGGAACGTCGGTGTCGACGCGGTGCTGATAGAAAAGATCGATGCGGTCGGTGCGAAGGCGCTTGAGAGAGGCGTCGGCGACCTGCCGGATGCGCTCGGGGCGGCTGTTCAAACCATGCGTGCCGGGACCCTTGCCCGACTCGATATTGAAGCCAAATTTGGTGGCAATCACCACCTTGTCGCGGACGGGCTCAAGCGCCTCGCCAAGGAGATCTTCGTTGGTCAACGGACCGTAAACCTCAGCGGTATCGAAGAAAGTAATGCCACGATCTACGGCGGCGCGAATCAGCGTGATCATCTCCTGCCGGTCTTTCGGTGCGCCGTATGAGAAGCTCATGCCCATGCAGCCAAGGCCGAGCGCCGACACTTCAAGATTGCTTTTGCCTAGTTTGCGTTTTTCCATCACAACTCCCAGGGGCTGACGCAACACTAATTTCCAGATTGCACTTGTCAGCCGAGGCACGTTCTTCCTTCTTCGCGCTCGTATTCAAGACTAGCCCCGATCTTTCTATGAGACAAGATGGTTGCGGTGGCAATCAGTCATGAATAGAATTCATGAATAATGAAGAACGATCTCGGCGAACTCGCAGCCTTTGCCATCGTGGCGGAAGAAAGAAGCTTTACTCGCGCGGCCGTGCGGCTTGGCGTTTCGCAGTCCGCATTAAGTCACAGTATGCGTGGACTGGAAAAGCGAATGGGTGTGCAGCTTCTGGCTCGCACCACGCGAAGCGTATCACCCACCGCCGCCGGCACAGCGTTGCTGCGGGATCTGACCCCTGCACTGGAGCGTATCGAGCAGTCGCTGGCCGAAGCCAGGAAGCTGCGCGAAAGGCCGGCTGGACGAATCCGGCTGGTGACTTCACGCTCAGCTGCATGCATGGTCCTGTTGCCGAGGCTGGCGCATTTCGCGCGCACTTACCCCGAGATTGTGCTCGATGTAACCACCTCCAACGACCCGGTTGACCTCGTCGCTGGAGAGTACGATGCCGGCATTCAGATTGGCGAATTCATTCAGCGCGACATGACTGCTGTTCGGGTAAGCCGGGACTTGCGTCTCGCGGCGGTCGGCTCGCCGGCGTATTTTGAATCGCACCAGGCTCCGCGAACACCTTCCGATCTGAAGGATCACTCCTGCATTGCGTTTCGATTTCGCAGTGGCGTTTATCGCTGGGAGTTTCAGAAGGGTCGCAAAGCAATGACGGTTCATCCGCAAGGCTCGGTAACTTTCGATGATCCGGACTTGATGATCCAGGCGGTGCTGAGCGGCATCGGAATCGGAATGGCGATGGAGGAGTCGCTGGCGGGACTCATAGCAGAAGGCCGCTTGATTCAAGTTCTCAACGACTGGTGCCCTACATTTCCCGGATATTTTCTTTACTACCCGAGCCGGCAGAATCAGCCTGCCGCTCTCGCTGCACTCATCAATACGCTGCGGCTATCGAAGTGACGCCGGACTTGAGCACCGATCCTTCCGCAAAGATTGCGTGACTTCTAGTTGATCAGTTCAATAGAACCTGCGCGGCGCTCGATCAAAAGAATTGAGGGGCGATCCGAATCGGATCGCCCCTCAGTTACTGCTCGTTGTAACTTCGATAACTCGTTCTTACGCGACGTCAAATTCGTAGAGACTTACGCTGACCGGTGGAACTTCGATGCTTTCCGGAAGTCCGTTCTGCGCGGATTCAACGATCTTGACGGCGGGCTCCTTGCCCGGTTCGTTGGTTGAGCTCAGGCTGGGTGGAGCAATCTGATGCAACTTGCCCTGTGCGCTCAGTTTGACCCCGCTAAGCTTCGGCGTAAAGCTGTGAGCCTCTTCAGTTGGATTAACCACCGAGATGATGAACTTCTTTTTGTCAGCTGAGTAGGCGGCGAGAACATCCATCGGATACGTCGGGCTTCCGGTAGGCTTTGTGCCGCGATCGACCCACGCAGTTCCCTGCACCAGTTGCTGCGGCGAGTCACCGTCGACAGCAATGGGCAGTGCGTTGAGGTACTTGGTCTGCATCAACTTCATCACCACGCCCTCGGCGGCCAGGCCTACGGCATCGCCGCTGATATCCGTCAACTGGCGAAGTCCGCCAGTAGCGCAGCTTGCCTGTATCTTGTCAGAGTGGCGAAACATCTCGTGGAAGCAAAGCGCGTATGAGAGCGGCACCAGCATGCCGCTGCCCATCATGCGCGTCTGGCCCGTGGCCCCGCGAAGGCGATTGCCCCATTCGTCGAAGATGAACTTGATGTCCTTGTCCTTTAGCGACGGCATCTTCTCAACGTATTTGTCCCAGCACTCAAATGCGCCGCCGATGCGGTTGGCGAGCCTGCGTGCTCTGAACTGCAACGGATCCTTCACGTCCACAAAAAGCTGCTTCTCTTCGTCAAACGCAAGGTCAGGATAGGCATACGTGTGTTCGGAAAGGAAGTTGATGTTGTCGGCGCAATTTTTGAGCAGCCAGCCGTCCCAGTCATACACGCTGCCGAACTCATATGGCAGTTGCTGCGTAATCGGCGGCTCCCAGATACTCGGGAAGAAGTTGCCCTTCTTCTCTGCGCCGCCGATGCCCTTCTCGCAGACGCTGGCGCCGGAGACCGTGACCTTGATGTTCGGGTCGACTTTCTTCATCGCTTCTACAATCCAGTTGTGCTTCACCCAATACTGATCGAGCGACATGTGGCCGTATTGCCATGGGCCGTACATCTCATTACCGATACACCAGTAGCGCACGTTGAAAGGTTCGGGGCTGCCGTTTTCGGCGCGCATCTTGCCCATGCGCGTGTTCACTGAGCCGTTGCAGTATTCGACCTGCTCGGCAGCTTCACGCACAGAACCGAATCCGCTGTCGATGGCCAGGTCCGGCTCAGCGCCAACCAACCGGCAAAGGGCGATGAAGTCATGCAGGCCAACATCGTTGGACTCGATGCCGTCGGACCACATGGGCTGCAGACGCGCCGGACGCTTGTCGCGATCGCCGAGGCCGTCGCGGAAATCATAGGCTGAAACAAAATTGCCGCCGGGCCACTTCAGCATCTTGAAGCCCGCTTCCTTGTAGAGCTCCACCATGTTGGTATGGAAGCCCTGCACGTTGTCGGCAGGCATGAGAGAAGCGCATCCAACGTGGAAAGTGCCGCTGCCCGTGGCTACGATCTCAAGGCGTCCATCCTCGGTGTTGGACGCCGGTGTGAATTTGAACGGGAACTTCTTGTACTCGCTTGAAAGGGCGGGAATGGTAATGGACTGCGATTCGCCCGCGCCCGATCCCCAAGCCAGGCGGACAACAACCTTCGCGCTGGGATTGCCGGAGAGATATACGCGGCCCTCGTAGGCTTTGCCACCGGCCAGGCGCAGTTTCGATTGCGAGATTCCGCAAGGCTCAGAACCGCTGACCTTCACGCGCGGGCTGTGCTTGCCCACAAACGGCTTCACCGTGTCCATCTCAACCGTGCCGGCAGGACCCACCGGACGGAACGGCTCGCCGCGGCGGCGGAAACCGCCAAGAGCTGGAGGCGCTGTTGCCGGAGCGGGCTCAACCGGTTTGGCAAATTTTCTGTCGGAAAGCACCTCAGCCCATACGCCGGTAGTAGCCGGCTCCATGTAACCCCCGAAGACCATCGGATTCACCGGCGCACCGGCTTTCGACGCATCAATGGCAACGTTGATGTTTCCTGTCGGCGCGGCGAACGCCCTGACCCCTTGATTCAACATGGCAGCACCTGCAACTGAAGCCGCCACAAATTCCCGTCGATTCATTGGCATTCGTACTTCTCCTTTTGTCTTGCCGGTTTCACACGTTCACAGAGGGTGGACTTTGGACAAGAATTTTTTTCATCAAGGAAGGTACCACAACGCCCTTGAAAAACGATTTTCTTCTCGAACGTATCCTTTGTGAATTGAGTCCGTATTTAATCGACGAAGACCAAGTGCACTAAGTTGATATGGAAATACTTTGCGTCGTACACAATTTACGCGCCTTAAGCTCGACACCGCCAAGAACGATGCTTTAGCGTTGCCCTATGGCAGGTGTATGTCTTGCGCTCGAGGGCAAAGTGGCTCTCATTACAGGTGGTTCGCGCGGCATTGGCGCGGAGACGGTGAGGTTGTTTCGCGAGGCAGGAGCGCGCGTAGTCTTCAGCTATCGTCAGGCGCGCGATCGAGCCGAAGCCCTGGTAACCGAATGCGGCGGTTCGGCACAATGCGTCGGCCTCCAACAGGAGCTTAGCAATCCGGCTGAGGGCCGCGCGCTGGTGGCCTCCGCGGTCGCGGCCTTTGGAAGGCTGGACGCGCTGGTGGTGAACCACGGTATTTGGCCACCCAACGACGCACCGATCACCGACATGCCGGAAGAGCAGTGGCGCCGGACCATGGGCGTGAACCTGGATTCCGTGTTCGGGTTGGTGCAGGCCGCGGTGGCGCAGATGACACGGCAACCCGGCGGCGATGAGATCAAGGGACATATAGTATTGATCAGTTCCACAGCCGGCCAGCGCGGCGAGGCTAACCACGCCGACTATGCCGTGACAAAGGGTGCGCTGATCAGTCTTACGAAGAGTCTGTCAAGCGAATTGGCTCCCATCGGTATCAGGGTGAATTGTGTGGCTCCGGGCTGGGTGTCGACAGAAATGTCGTCCCCGTCAGTCAACAATCCTGAGACAGGCGCGAAGATTCGAGCAGGCATTCCGGTGGGACGCGTGGCAAGCCCGCGCGAAATTGCCGGGCCGGTACTGTTTTTATGTACGCCGCTGGCCGGTTTTGTCAGCGGAGAAGTGCTGAACGTCAACGGCGGCGCGGTACTGGTGGGTTAAGATCCGCCTCTAATATTGACGGCGGACAAACAAGGGGTTGATACGATAGCTGGTACTGGAAGGTACAGGGCTGGCCAGCATGAACCGAGAGTGCTCTAAGAGGAGACGATGAGGATCGGGAAGACGTTGACCACGGTGTTGACCCTGCTGGCGTTGGCTGCACCGCCGGCTACCCGGACGCAGTCGGGTAATGATCAGGAAGCGAAGAACGCACAACAAGCCCGTCAGGCGCTCGACAGGATGGTGCAGGCGCTCGGCGGCCAGGCTTGGCTCGACGTCAAGAACCAATTGCGCGAGGGCTACATCGCCGCCTTCTTCCACAACCAGCCCAACCCCGGCACAACCCAGTATTGGGAGTACCACCAGTGGCCCGATCACGATCGGGTCGAATTCACAAAGCATCGCGACGTGGTGCAGTTCTACGCAGGTCGCGAAGGTTGGGAAGTGACCTATCGCGGCAAGAAGGCAATGGAAAAGGAAACCCTGGACGACTTTCTTCGCCGCCGCGACCACTCCATAGAAACGGTTGTGAAGGTTTGGCTCAAGGACCCGAACACCATCCTGCTCTACGAGGGCCAGCGCATGGCGTCGCGTCACATGGCTGAGCAGGTGACCCTGATTTCCGCTCAGAACGACTCCGTTACCATCCTCATGGATACCAGCACCCACTTGCCGCTTCGGCGCTCCTTTGAATGGCGGGACCCGATTTACAAGGACAAAAACGTCGATGCCGAAGAGTACGACAACTACCACACGGTCGATGGCCTGCCCACCCCGCTTTCCATCACCCGCTTCAAGAACGACGAGATGGTGCGCCAGTACTACGTGAGCAAGGTGCAGTTCAACCTGCAACTCCCCGCCGATTTCTGGGACGTGAACGCTGCCGAAAAGCGCATCAAAAAGTAACCATCAGGTAACCACTTTGCTAGCGCAAGAGCAACGACTGCCGAGCAGAATTTACGCGCCACAGTGCAAGGAATCCACACCTGGGAATGCGTTCTAAGAGGCGCTTCGTTGCGTTTTCAGTCGCTTACATTTGGCACGCCAACTGCAATCCCCAATTGGAAGGGTGTGGCCTGTAGAACCGAGCCGGCCAGACCAGGGGACTGGCATGCATTTCGAATTCTCGGATTTCATCGGAAGAATCAAGCGGCCTGAGATCTGGTACGAGACGGGAACGCCGGATCAGGCCGGCATTCTTTCCGCACAGCAAGTAAAAACATGCCAGCCGGACAAAAGGCCCGTCCAGTCGGTGCGAAGCCCGGATGCGCCGGAGAACAATCTCGATGACGAGATGCAGCAGTTGATGCTGTGGTACGGGCAGCGTTTCGACTTCCAGACCAAGTTGATGAATCAGCGTGCGTTCCAGGCGGCATTAGCAGATATGCTGCGCAACCGCCCGGCCGACCGGGAGATCGCGCTCGTCTGGATCGACGTCCTGAATCTGCGCCGCGAGTTTGCGCGGTGGGGGTCCAAGGGCGTGGACGCCCTGGTGGCCCACATCGCCGACTCCCTGCGTTCGGCCGTGGATTCCGATGCCCTGCTGGGACGATTTGGAGCGCGCTGCTTCCTGGTCGCCATGCCGGCGTCAAAAGCCGATGCGGCAGATCGGGCACGGATCCAGGTGACGGTGGATGCGCTTGAGCCGATGCGGGTTCTCGGCACGGAGATCAGGCCTGAGATTGCTGCCGGCGTTGCGTACTATCCATCGGATTCCGTTTCAGCCGAGGACCTGATCCGATTCGCCAGCCTGGCTGCCTCGCGCGCAGGCGGTATGAAGACCGCCACAGTAATGAGTTTTGACGCGGCGATGAACAGCCTTGTCATGCGCGACCACCAACTCGAGGTTGAGATTCGCAAAGGACTGGACCAGGACCAGTTCCGCGTCCACTACCAACCAAAGGTCGATCTGCAGACCGGCGAAATTACCGGCGCCGAAGCACTGATGCGCTGGGAACATCCTGAGTGGGGCCCGGTGCCGCAGAGCGAGTTTATCCCCATCGCCGAGCGCACTGACCTGATTGATCGAATCTTCGACTTTGCACTGCGAACGGCGATGTGGGATGCGCAGAAATGGCGCGACCGAGGCGTGGCCCTGCCCAGCATTGCTGTGAATGTTTCGCCCGCCAATCTGCGCCGCGACGATTTTATTCAGACGGTTCATGCCATCCAGAAAGAAGTTCAGATGGCGCCCACCAGGCTGGAACTGGAAGTCACTGAGTCCATGCTGCTGGAAGACGAGGAACTCTTCGGCAGCCGCCTGCACGAGATGCGGGCCGCTGGAATTCGCGTGGCAATCGACGACTTTGGCACGCGTTACACCGGCTTTAATATGCTGCACCGGCTGCCGCTGACCACCATGAAGATCGACCACTGCTTTGTGCAGGGCGTTGACCGCTCGCAGGAGATGCGGGCGCTTTGCAGGACGATTGCCGCCATGGCACGCCAGTTAAAGTTGCGCACCGTGGCTGAAGGCATTGAGACAGCGGGCGAGTTCAAAGTCATGCGGGAGATCGGCTGCGAGGCCGGACAGGGCTATCTTTTCCAGCGGCCGATTCCCGCGGATGAGTTCGCCGCCTTCATGGCAGAGTGGCCGGAGCGCAAGCGGGAGTTTGGCTTTCTGGTTACTCACGAGAAAGCTTCCGGCTTTTGATCCCGTCGCCACCAAGATAGGCCGCGGCGGGCTTATTTATAATCCAGACGAGCGCAAAGCATCCCCGGCCAACCCGCTCTCTGGAGCCAGAGAATGAAGTTTGACATCCAGGAGATCATGGATCTTCTGCCCCACCGCTACCCATTTCTCCTGATCGACAGGGTCGTAGAGTTTGAGCCGCAAAAGCGACTGGTGGCAATCAAAAACGTAACCGTCAACGAGCCCTTCTTCCAGGGGCACTTCCCCGGCTATCCGATCATGCCCGGCGTACTGGTGGTTGAAGCCATGGCGCAGGCCGGCGGCATCATCATGACGGCCGAGATGCCCGACCGCGAAAAAAAGCTGGTTGTGTTTTCCGGCATTGAGCGCGCCAAGTTCCGGCGTCCCGTAACGCCGGGCGACCAGTTGCGCATTGAAGTTGAAGTGCTGGCAATGCGTTCGCGCGCCGGCCGCATTGAAGGCAAGGCATACGTTGACGGCAAGCTGGCCTGTGAGGCCACGCTCACGTGCCAGGTGGTTCCGCGCCATCGCGAAAAGAGCGCCCAGGAAGCCGCCGCCGAGACGCAGAACAAGCCGGGGTCAGAAGCGGAGCAGCAGTGAACGTACATCCCAGTTCGATCATTGCTCCGGGAGCCGTTGTTCCCGACTCTTGCACGGTAGGCCCATTCTGCACCATCGGCGCTGAAGTGGTGCTGGGCGAAGACTGCAGGCTGATTTCGCATGTGGTGGTAGATGGGCGCACCCGCATGGGCGCGCGCAACACGATCTACCCATTCGCTTCAATCGGTGTGGCTCCGCAGGATCTCAAGTATCGCGACGAGCCTACCGAAACCATCATCGGCGATGACAACACCATTCGTGAGAATGTAACCATCAGCCGCGGAACCGCGGGCGGCGGCGGCGTTACGCGCCTCGGCTCCCATTGTCTGCTGATGACCTGCGCGCACATCGGTCACGACAGCGCGGTGGGCGACCACTGCATCATGGCAAACGCGGCCACGTTGGCTGGACACGTCATTATCGAAGATTACGTAACGCTGGGCGCATTTTGTCCCGTGCACCAGCATTGCATCGTGGGAAAATACGCCTTCGTAGGCGGCGGAACCATCGTCACGCAGGACGTGTTGCCCTTCTCGCTCACTTCGTCGAAACGCGAAAACAAGGCATTCGGTATTAACAAGGTTGGTTTGCAGCGGCGCGGCTTTTCGCCCGAGCGGTTACAGACGCTGCAAAAGGCCTTCAGGCTGTTGCTCGCAGCAAAGCTGAACACTTCGCAGGCACTCGAAAAGCTGAAAGAGATGCAAGGCGACGATGTAGCCCTGCTGGTCAATTTTCTTGAACGCAGCGAACGCGGGGTAATCAAGTAGCGAGGACCTCAGCAGAACCTCCCGTGGAGCAGAACTTCTCCCGGAGGGAGAACACGAAAATAGCCCAGGGTGCAGCGCAGCGGAACCCTGGGAAAAGGCACCCCACGTTGCCTGCGTCCCGGAGGGCCGCCCGAAATCAACCCCAAACATAACGCGAGTCATATTCGACGTGGTGCTTTTTGAGAATTGCGATCAATTCCGCCTGAAAGTCACGCTTCCGATGGTGTTCCTGCTGGTTTGCGATGTAGGCCAAGGTGGCTTCCGTCTGCGAATACCCAATCGAAAATGCTCCATAACCTTCCTGCCACTCAAATCCCTTCAAATCGCACGTGGCGTGCATCCATCGCGAAGACGTGCTCTTAATGATCCGCATTGCCTCCGCAATCGTCAGAGACGAAGGCAACGAAAGCAGGATGTGAACATGATCATCGTCTCCGCCAACAGCCAGCGCCTTCATGCCGTGTTCGCGCGCAATGCCACCGATATAAGCCCAGAGGCGCGATTGATCTTCCGGCGAGATCATCCTGCGACGCTCTTTGGTCGAAAAGACACAATGGAACAGCGAGCAACAATAGGTATGCGACATAATGAAGATTCATCGTATCGCAGTTGGTTCGGTCGCCCCTCCGGGGCTTAATTAAATGGGTGGACACATATCCCAGGGTTTTGCTGCGCGCCACCCTGGGCTATTTTCGCGGCTCCCTCCGGGAGCAGGTTCTACGGGTTGCGGCGCTGGTGTTGGAGTAAGAGCATGGGTTGTGAGAACTGCATCGTCGGATTATTAATGGAGTCGGCGCCATGAAGCTCGGCCTGATTGCTGGTAATGGACGCTTTCCGTTTCTGCTGCTCGATGCGGCGCGGGCCGAAGGCTTCTCCGTCGTGGTCGCAGCCCTTAAAGAAGAGACCGACGTGGAGATGGATCAGCGTGCGGCCGCCGACCCGAACATCACTGTGCACTGGCTATCGCTCGGCGAGCTTTCGCGACTCATCGACACGTTCCACAAAGAGGGCGTGCAGAAGGCAGTGATGGCGGGGCAAGTGAAACACAAGCAGATCTTCTCCAGCATCCGGCCTGACTGGCGGCTGGCCAAGTTGCTGATGAACCTGCGCACGCGCAACACAGACATGCTGCTCGGCGCGGTTGCAAAAGTGCTCGGCGACGAAGGCATCGAGCTGATCAGTTCTACATCGTTTCTTGAGCCGCTGCTGGCCCAGAGAGGGAGTGCTCACCAGCCGGCCTCCCGACGACGATGAACTCAAAAACATCGAGTATGGACTCACCGTCGCGGGCTCCCTGGCCGGGTTCGACATTGGGCAGACGGTCGTCGTAGCTGCCCAGGCCTGCGTTGCCGTTGAAGCTATGGAAGGCACCGACGCGACCATAGAGCGCGCCGGCCGGCTGATGGATTCGCTCGTTGGCGATGCCTCAACTCTCGAACGGCGTCTGACTGTGGTCAAGGTAGCTAAACCCAATCAGGACATGCGATTTGATGTGCCCGTCATAGGCCTGGCGACGATCGAGACCATGATCCGCGCCGGGGCCGGTTGCCTCTCTATCGAGGCAGGGCGTACGCTCTTATTCGACCGCGAGTCGGTGCTGGAGCGCGCCAACCAGGCAGGAATTGCCATCGTGGCCACCCCGCGTGTAACTAAAGGCCGGCGAGCAGCGTCAACTCAGTAGCGCCTGTTCCCCGTTGCAGGATTCCCCTTTCAGCTTTTACCAGGAGGTAGTTGTGAAAATGTCTCGTTTCTTCTCCGTGGCCGCTGGACTGTTACTGGCGACCTCACTCGTAACCGCCAACGCCGCCGATGATGCCGCCGCCACCATGCCGGAAGCCGGACAGCCGGCGCCGAAGTTTACCCTGCCGTCGCAAGATGGCACCCCGATTTCACTCAAGAGCTTTCACGGCAAGTGGGTCGTTCTTTACTTCTACCCGAAGGACATGACGACCGGCTGCACCATTGAGGCTCACAAGTTCCAGGACAGCCTGCCGCAGTTTGAAGCCAAGCACGCCGTGATTCTGGGCGTGAGTGTGGATTCGAAGGAAAGCCATCAGCAGTTCTGCGCGAAAGACAGCCTTACGTTCCGTCTGCTGTCCGACACGGATCACAAGGTAGTCAGCGAGTACGGTTCGCTGTCCGATTACCATGGCAACGCCATGGCCGCCCGCAACACCTTCCTCATCGATCCGAAGGGCAAGATCGTGAAGGTATGGACGAAGGTAAATCCCTCCACGGCTGCTTCCGACGTGCTCGCAGCGCTTCCATAAGCTCAGCACCCGAAACTTCCGCCGATTAAACGAGGCCCTTGGCAATCTGGCTTGCAATTTAAAGCAAGCCGAGTTGTGCAAGGGCCTTATCTCTTTCCTCTACACTGGTGCGGGGAGAAGATTATGACTACAGAAATTGCAAAGACGTTCCGCGGGCAATTGAACGACATTCACGCCGCGTTGTTTGCAGTCTCTCCCGCACTGGCCGATATCCCTTGGCGGCCGGGCGGATGGACGCGCAAACAGATTGTCGGACACTTGCTGGATTCAGCAGCCAACAACCGGCAGCGGTTTGTGCGAGCCGCGATTGACGGCGCGTATGCCGGCCCCGGATATGCGCAGGATGCATGGGTCGAATCGCACGGGTACGCTGAGCAGAACTGGGGCGATCTCCTGCTCTGGTGGTCGGCAGAGCACCAGATATTGATGGTCGTCGTGGATAGAACGACTGAAGACAGGCTCGGGGCAATGTGTCGCGTGGGTGACAATGAGCCCGTCACGCTTCGCTTTCTCATCGAGGACTATGTGCGGCATCAGCAGCACCATCTTGCGCAAATTACAAGCGGCACTTAGCCTCGGGGCAACGCACATGCCACAGACGCAGAAAAGCCCGGCGTGAGCCGGGCCCTTTTGCTTGCCTTGATTTGAACGTTGCCCTGATTACTTCTTCTTTGCGACCTTCTTGGCTGCCTTCTTAGCTGGAGCCTTCTTGACCGCCTTCTTCGCTGCCTTTTTAACTGCCTTTTTAGCAGGCGCCTTCTTGGCGACTGCCTTCTTGGTTGCCTTTTTTGCTGCCTTTTTAACTGCCAACTTATTACCTCTTTTAGTGGTTTTTCCGGCGCGCTTGGCTGCAGTTTTCTTAGCCGCAACCCTTCCGCCCTTGGCACCGGATTTGCTCTTTTTTGCGGCGGATTTCTTGGCGGCCTTCCTGGTCGCTTTCTTCGCTGCCTTCTTCGCCGGCGCCTTCTTGGCAGGAGCCTTTTTGGCGGGAGATTTCTTGGCAGCTTTTTTCGCAGGAGCCTTCTTCGCGGCAGACTTTCTAGCCGCCGGTTCAGGTATCGGCGTCGCTTCAACCACGATTACAGTTTCCTCGCCTTCGACGTCATCGTCTGAGGAGGTGAGTACACTCGCGGTTTCGAGCTCTTCCTCGTCTTCTTCTCCAAAATCTTCCATACGATCGGGGTCCAGCTCTGTCGGCTCTCCATTGGGATCACCGTCGCTCATCGCATACATCTTGACCAGATCTTCCATCCCATTGCCTCCAGCGGCTCACCGCTGCCCACGGTTTATTTGTCACTTCGCGCAAGGAACAATTGCGTTCAGCCTGCGGAAATCATTCTAGCTATAGCTTGCACGTAAACCCTACCAAAACACAAGCGCGTAGTGATGAAGTTCGAAGCCTTTTTCAATTGCGAGCAATCGTCTTGCGCTTCGATGTGCTCTTCTTTGCCGTGCTCCTGGCAGTGGTCGCTGCCTTTCCAGAACTGTTCTTGGCCGGAGCAGACGTCGCGTTCGACGTCTTGCGACGATGCCTGCTGGACGTTCTTTGAACAACTGTGGGCTCGGCCACGCGGAGGCGATGCCCCGGCTCAACCCTCACACCGGTCAGCTTGTTCCAGCGCCGCAATTCCGTAAGCGAAACGCCGAACCGGTCAGCAATCGTGACCAGCGTATCGCCACGGCGAACCGTATACAGGCGCGTATGCGTGGATGGCGCGACCGACAACGGAACTGGCACCACCAGCGCTTGGATACCCGCCAGGCTATCGTCCGAATGAAGTTGATTGGCAACTGCGAGCGCGGATGGCTCGACGCGGAATTCGCGCGCTACCGATGAAAGAGTGTCACCGGCTGCAACCGGGTGATAGCGCCAGGAGTTTCGCTTGTCCTCAGGCACCATGGCAATGCGGTCGTTGAACAGCGTCGTGGTTCCAGCCGGAAGGTGGAGATCGAAGGCCGTTTCCGGAGGCGTGGTCATCCGTAACAGGCTGGGGTTAAGCGCGAGCATCTCGCTCACCGGCGCCCCCACCAAGTCGGAGACCAACCGGATATCGACGGAGTAATTGACCGTCACCGTATCCGTCAGGATCGGCGGATCGAGAGTGACATCTTCAAAGCCATACTGCTTGGGATTATTGGCGATGATGATGGCGGCCAGAATTTGTGGCACATAGTTCGCAGTTTCACGAGGCAGCTCGTTGCGCCTGTACAGTTCCCAGAAATCGCCATAGCCGGTTTTTTGCACCGCGCGCTGCACGTTGCCTGCACCCCAGTCGTACGCTGCCATGGCAAGGTACCAGTCGCCCAGCTGGTCGTATAGAAACTTCATGTAGCGGGCATAGGCGCGCGTGGACTTTTCCGGATCGAATCTTTCATCGACGTAGGAAGTGCGAGCAAGCCCGTAGCTGCCATAAGGCATGAACTGCCACATTCCGCCGGCCCGCGACTTGCGGTTGATGGCCTGGGGCTGGAAGCCCGACTCTGCCACAGCGAGGTAAATAAGATCCTGCGGGACACCTTCCTCGGCCATGACCCGCTGAATCATTGCGCGGTAGTGGCCCGAGCGCTGGAACGAGTGGAGCAGAGTGTTGTGTCCCTTTTGCGTGTTGGCGAAGAAATTGATAAAGGCTGCTACGTAGTCGTTGACCATGAGCGGCAGGTCAGACTTGGTGGTGGCCAAATCGGCCTTGGCGCGCGCAACAATGTTCGGGTCCACTTTGAAAGTGACGTCGGTGGCCACATCGGAGGGCGAAGGCTCGACCTGGGGCACAAAGCCGTTGCCCTGCTTCAATGCCTCGGTCTCAAGAGCGTTTACCTGGTCGACAATGTGATCGAATTCGTCCTGCAGCTGCGGAGTGCTCTTGATGTCGAGGCCGCTCGAGAGGAGCAGGTCGACCGCGCGGTCGAACTCCATCTTGGCTTCGGGCAGCAAGCCCTTGCGGTAATCGGATTCGCCGCGGGCATATGCTGCTTCAACTTGCTGGATAAGTGCGCGAACACGCTGCTGATCCATCGTGGGCTGAGGCGGGGCCGGAGCGGGCGTCTCAGGCCTTGCGGTTACGGCCGGGGCTGAGGCTTGCGGACTGACAGCAGCCGGCGCGGACTTCTTACTGGATGGTGCACAACCGGCCAACAAAAGCACGGGGAGAACGCAGAATGAAACATGCAGCCAATTGCGCATTGCACGCCGACGATTTTGAGACCTGGAGATACAACGACCTTCGCTGCAACCCGGATGAACCAGCCTGCCTTTTTCTTGATTGTGTTCGCTGGTCGTACTCAGACGCCCGGTTAGCAGCACTCTTTGCTCCTAAATCGCAAAACTCGATCAAAACAAACGGCTCCGATCAATGCCGTCGGGGACTGAGAAACATGCCCTCAGCCGATGATAAGCTATGCCATGGAGGCATTGCGCGCTGCATAGCGCCTGAGCCCTCTTTAGCCAGCCTTTCATGGATGCCCGCTTTCTTCGAAATTTCGCAATCATCGCCCACATCGACCATGGAAAGTCGACGCTAAGCGACCGTCTTCTGGAATACACCGGCTCGGTCACGGGCCGTGAGATGCAGGCACAGATCCTGGACGATATGGATCTGGAGCGCGAGCGTGGCATCACCATCAAAGCTCACGCTGTGCGCATGATGTACAAAGCCCACGACGGCAACACCTATCAACTTAACCTGATCGATACTCCTGGACACGTGGACTTCAGCTACGAAGTTTCGCGCTCGCTGGCCTCGTGCGAGGGCGCATTGCTGGTGGTTGACGCCAGCCAGGGCGTGGAAGCGCAGACACTGGCAAACGCCTACCTCGCCATCAATCACGGGCTGGAGATCATTCCGGTTATCAATAAGATCGATCTGCCTTCCGCCGACATTCTGCGCACACAAGAGGCGATTGAGAAGGCTGTAGGGTTGGACGCGACGGATGCGATCCCCGTAAGCGCGAAGACGGGCCAGGGCGTAGACCAGGTGCTTGAGGCGATCGTTCATCGGCTGCCTCCGCCTACAGGCGATCCAGACGCTCCGTTACAGGCGCTGATCTTCGATTCATGGTTCGACGCCTACCGCGGGGTCATCGTGCTGGTGCGCGTGATGCAAGGAACAATGCGCAAAGGCCAGCGCATCCGGCTGATGTCAAACGGCAAGGCCTTCGATGTCGATTCAATGGGCGTTCTGATGCCCAAGCCTGTAGAGATCGGCCAGCTGATCGCCGGCGAAGTGGGCTTTTTCGCAGCCACTATCAAGACCGTGAGCGATACCAAGATTGGCGACACCGTAACCGACGACGAGCGGCCCGCCACAGGCCAATTGCCCGGCTTTGAAGATATCAAGCCGATGGTCTTTTCAGGCCTGTATACCGTGGACTCGCACGAACACACGCTGCTGCGCGACGCACTCGAAAAGCTGCGGCTGAACGACTCGTCCTTCTTCTTCGAGCCCGAAAGTTCAGTTGCGCTCGGTTTCGGCTTCCGCTGCGGCTTCCTCGGCCTGCTTCATATGGAAATCATCCAGGAGCGGCTGGAGCGCGAGTATGAGCTGGACCTGATTACGACTGCACCCGGCGTTCGCTACCACATCACCATGACGGATGGCAGCGTGCTCGAGGTCGACAACCCCTCGCGCTGGCCTGAACCGCAGAGTATCGCCGCCATTCGCGAGCCTGTGATCACGGCAAAAATACTGACCAACGATGAGTATGTAGGCGGCATTTTCAAGCTGGTTGAAGAAAAGCGCGGCCGCCAGGTGAACTTCGAATACATCACGCCGACCCGCGTATTGCTGACCTACGAACTGCCGCTGAACGAGATCGTGCTCGATTTTTACGACCGTCTCAAGAGCATTTCGCGGGGCTATGCTTCGCTCGACTACCAATTGGCCGGCGAATGGGAGTCACCCATGGTGAAGCTCGATGTGCTGGTTTCAGGTGAGCCGGTCGACGCGCTTTCGATTATCGTCCACAAGGACCATGCCTACGAACGCGGGCGCGCACTGGTATCAAAGATGCGTGAGCTGATTCCCAGGCAGCAGTTTGAAGTAGCTATCCAAGCCGCGATTGGCGCCAAGGTCGTGGCCCGCGAGACGGTCAGCCCGCTGCGCAAGAACGTTCTGGCCAAGTGCTACGGCGGCGACATCAGCCGAAAGCGCAAGCTGCTTGAGAAGCAAAAGGAAGGTAAGAAGCGCATGAAGCGCATCGGCAAGGTGGATATCCCTCAGGAAGCCTTCCTGGCGGTCCTCCGAGTAGGTGAAGAGCAACAGAAGTAGTGCAATTTCCTGCAAGTTCTATTGATCACTAGGATTCCCCAGTCACACTGTGTTCACCTTGAATTGTGGAAACCTTCAGGAATCAGAGCTTCAGCGGCTTCCTCGGCAGCGGTTAGGCAATTGGCATTTTCTCTCTCCGCTTCTCATTGAAAATTAAGGGCTTGCTTCGTCTAGCAGAAGGGAATGTAGCTTGGCAAGGTCCAAAATCGAGCGTTTGGGAGCTGCTTTCCGGAAGTAATCCACAATTTTTTCCACAAGCGGCGGATTACGCGTGAGATCTTTATTTTGTTGGAAAGGCAACCATTTTCAGACCCCATTTGAACGTGAAAAAACAAATCAAACGCCTCGCCGATTGGCGAGGCGTTTGCACTACTGCTGGCTGTTGAATCCGAGCCGACCTTAGTGGGCGGGGGCTGGGCGCGGAGCTGCCGGCCTGGGCGCCGCTGGCCTGGGCGCTTCAGTTGAGCCTGCTGGCTGGGGCGGTGGCGCCGGGATACCCGACTTCACATTGTAGGCGTCAATGACTTCCTTGGTGATGTTGTTAGAGTTGTTGGCATAGAGCACCGGATTCTGCTGCTGCGAGACATCGAGCACCAGCGTGTATCCATGCAGCTCGGCATAGGACTGCAACACATCGTAGACCTTGGAAGCCAGGTTGTTGTAGACATCCTGCATCTCCTGCTGGAAGTCATTTGAAGCGTCCTGGGCATCGCGGTCCAGCTGCTTCTTCTTGATGTCAAGGGCATTCGCGCGGCTCTGTTGCTCAACCGGGGTCAGCTTGGCCTGGTCGGCCTGCAGTTGCTTGGTCATAGCATCGACGTCGTCGCTCAGCTTCTTGAGCTGCTCGCGCCGGGGATCGTACTTCTTCTGCAGGTCGGCAAAGTTGCGCTGGCCTTCATTGGTTTGGGCCACGGCCACCTGGAATGCGATAACGGCGATCTTGGCAGGTCCCGCAGCCGGAGCAGCTGTTGCCGCCGATGCAGCGGGAGTTTGGGCAGCGGCGCTCAGGGCAAAGCCAGAGGCCAGCATAAAGACAAGTGCAAGCGAACGCTTCATTTGATTCAACAACTCCTTCGAAATTCCTGGTTGGCTGCCCGCGCTACGGCGCGAACAAAAGCCTGTGCCTCCTGAGCAACATCGCAATCCCTTATCCCGATTTCGACACTGAAAAATGTCGCTTGGGATTCCGGCCTTCTTACAGAAGCTCCGCGCCATTTCGTGCAGAGGCGGAAAAGACGCGAATGGAGACGTCAGCAGGAACTAGATGGATTATAAGAGGCGTAGGGACAGTTTACAAGTTGACAAGTTCACAAGTTGACGACTTGACAAGCAGTTTACAAGTCAACAAGTTCCCAAGTTCCGTAACCCTGCTCACTTGTAAACTCGTCAACTCATCAACTTGTAAACTGCTTTTAGAACGTTGTCGATACCGTCAGTCGGAAGGTCTTGCGGGGTTCCCTAAAGACATACCGCGCTCCATAGGCCTGCATCGCCTCCTGGAAGCTGTAGTCGCCTGCGCCGCCCGGTGGGAACATGGCCCTGGTGATCAACTGTGCAGAGCAGCTTCCTTGCCGGCCGCCCACGATCACGTTGTTGCAGTAGGGCGACTCCTCCAGACGCATCGGATTGTATGCGTAGTAAAGGCGGAACGGAGCATTGACGATCGGCATGATGATCGAAATCTCGCCGCCCAGCGACATACGCGGAACTACGTTAGTCCCTGAGATAGGCCTGATGTCCCGCTGGAAGCCGACCTTCGATCCGGGAATGCCGCCCTGGCAGGATCCATTGTTGAAGACCGGGCAACCGTAGAGCGGAGCAAGCAGCGCCGAGAAGCCCTCGGGGCTTTGCTTCAGCTGACCATGGTTCGTCACCACGTCCATGCCGAAGTCGTCAAAGATCGAGAACATCAAGGTGCTGACGATCGGGATGCGGTATTCAAGGTTCGACGTAAAGCTGGTGTCCCCGCCGATAGACGCCACGCCGTAGACAGGCAGCGGAACTTGGATGCACTGGTTGTCCTGCGGATTGGTGGGATCGCGTGGAACGCAACTTCCATCGGGGTTGGTCAGCTGGAAGTTAATCCGGCTCGGAACGTAGCCGTAAGGCGTAGCCGCACGAACGTCGAAGCCGCGCAATTCGCTTTCGCCGCCGGCATAGAAGCGGTTTTGCGGCGGAGCCACAGCGCCGCCAAAGCCCTGCACGTAACCGAGCTGCGCGCGGATGCCCAGCACATTGTGCCCGTTCTCTGAGTGCAGCAGATAATGCATCGGCAAGTACCGCTTGTAGGCGACAAATGGCGCAAAGTAGCGGACGTTGCCCCACAAGCCCGCAAACTGGAATGCCGCGGTGTATTGCTTGCCCGTACGCGGACGAACAGGATTGTTGATGGTGTCGTACGAGTACGTGAACGATAGCTGACTGCTCACAATGCCCGAGAGCGCATTGTTGCCCTGAATTCCTGACCGGAAGCTGATGGTCTGGAAGAACGTTTGTGACGCGGTACTGAACGCCGTAATGGAAGAGCGGCTCAACGAATATGTGGCGCCTATCCGCTGGAATGCATGCCGCTTGAGCGGGTAGCTCACTGAGACGTTGAAGCCGGTAGCAGCCTGGTTATAGTTCTGCGTGAGGGACTGCTCGGCCTGAGTCAGGTTGAGTGAGGCGCCCGTAGTGGCCTGGTAATTCTTGGCTGCGTTGAAATCCTGCTTGTTGTTGTAAAGCTGAAATCCGAGTTGGATGGGACGATTGCGAATGTACGGCTGCGTAAAGCCGAACGTGAACGTCCGGTTCAGGTTGCCGAGGTTGGCCTGCACGCTAAGTGTTTCACCCAATCCGAGGAAGTTGTTGGTCTGGTAGTTAACGCCAATAAATGCGCCGGCCATACCCGACAAACCGCCGTTCATGCCGATCGAGTTCTTGCCTTTTTCCTTGACCTTGAGCAGGAGCTCGACGGTTCCGTTGTCCGGATCCTGGTGCGCCTCGGAGTCCTGGTCTACCTTGAGAGTGTCGAAGTACTCCAGCTGGTTCAGGCGGAGCAGGCTGTACTCCCATAACTGCGAGTTGTAAACCGAGCCTTCATCGAGCATCAGTTCGCGGCGAATAACGCGGTCGCGGGTAATGGTGTTGCCCTGAAACTCGATCCGCGATACGTAGAACTGCTTGCCTTCATCGATGTCGATATCGAATGAAACGGTCTTCTTTTGATCGTCGTAGGTCGGCTTGGGGATGGCTCCAAAGTTGATGTAACCGAGCCCGCCGTATGCCTTCTTCAGATTCTCGAGGCCCTTCTGCACGTCGACCACGTTGAACCAGTCGCCATCCTTGATGGGGAAGGTGGCGCGCAGAGCCTTGGTGTTGGTGATCTGCTTGTTGCCCGTGAAGGTGATGGTCCCCAGGCGATAGCGCTGACCTTCTTCGACAGTCATCCCGATATCAATTCGCTTGCCCTTGTTGGGACGGAAGGTGAACCAGTTGAGACCGCCCTGGTCGCGAATCTGGGTTTTCGGCTGTTCGATTGCAGCGTTAGCATAGCCGCGCTGCCGGTAAGCCTGGCGAACACGTTCTGTGTCTTCTTCTAGCTTGCCCGCGTCAAAGGTCTGAGGAAACAGATCCTCAAAAATAATCGAGTACGGAATACCGATAGGCTTGAGGTTCTTCATGGAGCGGCGCAGAACGAGCGCGCTCACATGCTGATTGCCCTGGAACGCGATCTTGCCGACCTTAACAACCGGGCCTTCCTTGATGTTGAAGTTCACCTGCACCGAGGCCGGCGGAATCGTTTTGACCTCAGTTTTGATGGTGGCGAACTGGTGCCCGTGCTCCGCAAGCAACTGCTTGATCGACGTTTCAGCCTGCTTGATCTTGGCCGGGTCGTACTGGCTCTCGACCGACAGGCCGACCTTCTGCTTCTTGAAGCGGTCCAGTACGTCCGAGACCGACACCGTGCTCAGTCCCTTGTAGTTGATCTCACGGATATTCGGTTTCTCACGGACGAATACGTCGAGAATAAGGCCTTTCTCGGTGTCTTCGCGCTCGATGCGCAGATCGTCGAAGTAGCCCGTATTCCAGAGCGATTGGAAGTCGCGCTCGATCGAAATGGGATCGTAAGTGTCGCCCACATGGGTGAACAAGCGGGCAAGAATCGTTTCCTTGGGAATGCGGCGGTTGCCGATCACGCGGATCTGCTGAATGGTGTCAGCGCCCTGGGCAAAGGAAGTACCGGCGCAGATCAGCAGCGCCAAAGCGAACAGGATGCCACCCAGGCGCGAAACACGGCCCCGGGCCCGCACGCGGCAGGAAGTGGAAGTGTGCTTGATTCTCACCGGGCTGGAGCCCTGCGACGAGCACAAGTGCTGGTGCGTTCCAAAGATCGGCTTCACGGGAAGAATATGCACACCCTCATTGCGTTAAAAATCTGGTCCTGCCTCAAGGAAAGACTGATTATATTTGACCGAGGTGGCCCCGCCCAAACTGCCGGGCTGCGCGCGGACGGAAATCGTGTCTTTCCCCTAATTTCCCCACCGCGTAAACCCCGCGGGAATGGGCCAGGCGTTCTCCCTCCGGCCCTCAAAAAAGGGCCGGGACTGGGAACCCGGCTAGATGCTACCCATCACTCAGTCTACCGGAACGGATTGGGTTACATGCTTGCACTTGATGTTCTTCTGGCGGCATTCTTTTTAGACGCAGCCAGGTCGCACAGGGCATCCGACCGGCACGGTGATTTTCGAAATGGAAAAGCAGACCGCATTTGACTTTTCAGCGCCGCTTTTGGATGGGCAGGAGCAATCTCTTGCCCAGTTCAGCGGCAAGGTGTTGCTGATTGTGAACACTGCCAGCAAGTGCGGATTCACCCCGCAGTATGCTGCGCTTGAGTTGCTTTATCAGACCTACCGGCATCGCGGCTTTGCTGTCCTCGGCTTCCCCTCGAACCAGTTCGGCGCCCAGGAGCCCGGATCGGCGGCGGAGATTGCCGCTTTTTGCGAGACGCGCTTTGGCGTCACATTTCCGCTCTTCACCAAAATCGACGTCAACGGCCCGACAGCGCATCCTCTCTATCGATTCCTAAGGCGCGAGCAGCCAGGTCTCCTCGGAATCTTCGGCTCAGGGGCCATCCGCTGGAACTTCACGAAATTTCTTATCGACAGATATGGCTGTGTGACAGCGAGATTCGGACCGGCACGGAAACCCGAAAAGCTGGCTGGGGCAATCGAACGGCTGCTCGGCGCGCGATAGTTTGAAAGTGGTCTGACAATATGGCTACAGACAGCAACCCAAAGGGCTTTCGGCTCACATGCCGGGATGGGTGGGCGCGCAGCCTGAATCCGACAGCGATTACTAAACGTCAAAACAATATACCGGAGTGAATCATACGTCTACCCTCATTAGTTCTATTCACCTGTTTGATCGGATACCATAGAAGTCTCGACGTTAGTTTTGATCGGGTCGCGGTGTGAGGTTGGTCCCGGAAATTGAGCAAGCGGGGTAACCTCAATCCGAAGACACAACATGTCTGCGTTCTAGTTCCTTCGACAAGCGGCGAATCGGTTGGGGACATGCCGAAGGATCGCCAACCCGACTCGGGAGCGGGGTAGCAGCCCTATGTGGATTGTTCGGCTTGCGCTTAGGCGGCCATATACTTTCGTCGTTTTTGCGCTTTTGATTCTCATCCTTGGCGTCTTCAGCATCCTTTCGATGCCGACGGATATCTTTCCCAATATCGACATCCCAGTTGTGACCGTAGTGTGGATGTACAACGGCCTCTCGGCGGAGCAGGTAGCCGAACGCATCGCATCGCCCAGCGAGCGATCCATGACGACCACCGTCAGCGATATCGAGCACATCGAGTCGCAATCGTTGACAGGCTTGACCATCATCAAGATTTTCTTTCAGCCCCACGTGAATATCGGCGTGGCGGTTGCCGAGATATCGGCCATAAACCAGGCGCAATTGCGATCGTTGCCGCAAGGCACCAATCCACCATTTGTTCTTCAATACAGCGCGTCGAGCGTGCCCGTATTGCAGTTGGGACTGTCCGGGCGGGGACTAACAGAGCAGCAACTCTTCGATCTTGGGCAGAACGCCATCCGCATTCAACTGGCCGAAATCGAAGGAGCACAAACCCCATTCCCGTATGGCGGCCGGCAGCGGCAAATCATGGTCGACCTTGATCTGCACGCGCTGCAGGCTCGTGGCCTTTCGCCGGTGGACGTGGTGAATGCAGTGAGCGCACAGAACCTCATTGCGCCCTCGGGCACCATGAAGGTGGACCGCTTTGAGTACCAGGTGGAGACTAACTCCGCGCCAAGTATCGTGGGACAGTTAAACAACATTCCCATCAAGGCCGCAAATGGCGCCATTGTTTACATTCGCGATGTGGCGCACGTCCGCGACGGCAGCCCGCCGCAAACCAACATCGTGCGTGTCGACGGCCAGCGCGCCGCCGTAATGAGCATCATGAAGACCGGCTCCTCATCGACACTCGACATCATCAAGAGCGTGTACGAGAAGCTGGAGACCGTCAAAGGCCAGTTGCCTCCGCAGTTGCGGATCAAGGCGCTTTCCGATCAATCGGTGTTTGTCAAAGCCGCCATCACAGGTGTAGTGCGCGAGGCCATCATCGCGGCATGCCTCACGGCTACCATGATCCTCGTCTTCCTGGGCAGTTGGCGTTCCACCATTATCATTGCGGTCTCCATTCCGCTTTCGATTCTGTGCTCGCTGATCATGCTTTACGCGCTGCACGAGACCATCAACATCATGACGCTGGGTGGTTTGGCGCTGGCCGTGGGTATCCTGGTCGATGACGCCACCGTCGCCATCGAGAACATCAATCGGAATCTTGAGGCAGGCAAGGAACTGGAGCAATCCATTCTTGACGGCTCAGCGCAGATCGCCGTGCCCGCGTTCGTATCCACCATCTCCATCTGCATCGTGTTTGTGCCGATGTTCTTTTTAAGCGGCGTGGCGCGCTATCTTTTTGTTCCCATGGCCGAAGCCGTCGTGTTCGCAATGCTGGCCAGCTACCTGCTTTCGCGAACGCTTGTGCCCACCATGGCCAAGTACATGCTCCACGAGCACGACGACGCTCAAACCGCTCGAAAGCGCGCCAGCCGCAATCCATTCACGCGCTTCCAAATGGCGTTCGACTCAGGCTTTGAGAAATTCCGCAACGGCTATCTGCGGGTGCTCACACTCTGCGTCGACCATGCCAAGGTGTTCCTTGCCGTATTCATGTTGTTCGCAGTGGTTTCACTGGGACTGTTGATTCCCTGGCTCGGACAGGACTTCTTTCCCTCGGTTGACTCCGGCCAGTTCAAGATCCACGTTCGCGCTCATACCGGGACAAGAATTGAGGAGACCGCCGCGCTGTGCGACCACGTCGATCAAACGATTCGCCAGGTGATTCCTGCGAGCGAGGTCGTTACGATCGTTGATAACATCGGCCTGCCGTACTCCGCGCTGAACCTTTCCTACTCTACCTCAGCTCCAATTGGCCCCGCCGACGCCGACATCCAAGTTGAACTGACGAAGGACCACCACCCCACCGCCGCATACGTTGAGAAACTTCGCACCGTGCTGGCGCGCAATTATCCGGGTGTGTCGTTCTACATGCTGCCGGTCGACATCGTGACGCAAATTTTGAATTTCGGACTCACCGCTCCGATCGATATTCAGATCGTCGGTCCCAACCTTGCCGGCAATCGAGACCTCGCCGAGAAAATGCTCGATGAAGTCCGAAATGTTCCGGGAGCCGCCGACACGCGCATTCAGCAACCTTTTAACGCTCCCATGCTCACGGTTGACGTGGATCGTACGCGCGCTCAGTCGATGGGGCTCACGCAAAAAGATGTGGCCACGAGCCTGCTGGTCTCATTGAGCGGTAGCTTCCAGACCAGCCCCAGCTTCTATCTCGATCCGCGCAACGGCGTCACGTACAACGTGGCCACCATGACTCCGCAATACAAGCTGGATTCAATCGGCGCATTGAGGAGCATACCGGTTCCAAGCGCGACCGCGCAGTCGCAGAGCGTGAATGCGCCTCCCGGACAAACAAGCAGCACCGCGCCTTCAACCGCGGTTCCCGGAATTTCGCAGCCGCAAAACATTCTGGGCAATGTTGCCACCATCACTCCAGGATCGGAGCTTGGCACCGTGAGCCACTACGACGTGATGCCGGTGCTGGACATCTACGCCAATGTGGATGGCACCGATCTTGGCAGCGTGACGCGTGCGATGCAAAAAATCATCGACAGTCACCAGAAGGACCTGCCGCGCGGTTCTCACTTCACGTTGCGTGGCCAGAGCGACACGATGCGAAAGTCCTACATTGGACTGCTGGCTGGCCTGGTGATTTCCATCCTGCTGGTTTACCTGCTCATTGTCGTCAACTTTCAGTCCTGGCTCGATCCGTTCCTCATCATCTCTGCGCTGCCTGCGGCATTAGCAGGTATTGTCTGGTTCCTCTTCCTCACTCATACACGGTTGAGCGTTCCCGCTCTGACCGGCGCCATCATGTGTATGGGCGTGGGAACGGCCAACTCCATCCTGGTGGTCAGCTTTGCTCGCGAACAGATGGAAGTTCTGGTTGGCGATGCGCGGCGCGCGGCCTTGAATGCCGGCTTTGTGCGTTTACGCCCCGTATTAATGACAGCGCTGGCCATGATCATCGGCATGGTGCCGATGGCGCTGGGTATGGGAGAGGGCGGCGAGCAAAATGCCCCGCTGGGACGCGCCGTGATTGGCGGACTGTTGTTGGCCACGGTCGCTACGCTGCTGTTTGTGCCCGCGTTCTTTTCCCTCATCCATGGGCGCATCCAGCGCCGCAAACTGGCTCGTGGTTCACAACGCGCCGCCACATTCGATGAATTCGACGAGCTTTCGGAGTAGCTATTTATGAACGATCCATCAACACCTAACCCGCATCAGGTTGCCCACGATGATATCGAGGCTCCGGAGCAAAAGCCGATCTCGCCAAAAATGGCCGTGATTGGCGCGCTTGTATTAATCGTTTTGGCGGTTGTTCTCGCGGTGGTTGGAATTCTGAGCCGCAAATCAGCTGATGCTGTCCTCGCCGACCGCACCGAGGAGACGGCCGCCCCGACCGTACTGACCGCTCCGCCCAAGCCGGGCGCGCCCCTCAGCACTTTTATGCTGCCGGGCAACGTAACCGCATTTACCGATGCACCAATCTACGCGCGCACCTCAGGCTACCTCAAGAAGTGGTACTTCGATATTGGCGCACGCGTGAAGAAGGGCGATCTGCTCGCCGAGATATCAACGCCGGAACTGGACCAGCAACTTGCACAGTCTGAAAGCGATCTGCTAACCGCGCAAGCCACTGCTAACAACGCGCGCATCCAGGCCGAGCGTTACACCGGGCTGGTAAAAACGAATGCCGTTTCGCAACAGGATACCGACACCTACGTAAATCAGGCGGCAGCTACTGCCGCTGCCGTCCGCTCCGCGCAGTCTAACGTGCAACGGCTTCGCGAGATGCAGTCCTTCGAAAAAATCTACGCGCCCTTCGGCGGCATCCTAACCGCTCGCACCGTCGACACGGGCCAACTGATCGATACTGGTGCGGCGAAAGAGTTGTTCCGGCTCCAGGCTATCCAAACGCTGCGCGTCTACACCAACGTTCCACAGGCCTACTCCGGCGGCGTGAAACGCGGAATGAAGCTCGAAGTCACCTTCGCCGAACACCCGGGCAAGGTTTATCAGGGCACCATCGTGCGCACCGCCGATGCGATCGACCCGACAACGCGCACACTTCTAACTGAAGTCGATCTGGACAATCGCAACGGTGAACTTTTTCCGGGCTCGCTTGCGCAGGTTCATTTCAAAACGGCATTCATGGGCCAGAGCTACGTTGTGCCCATCGCCGCGCTCATCTTTGGCAGAAACGGAACGCGCGTAGCGGTGGTGGTGAACGACGGCTCAACCACAAAGGCACACCTGGCGCCCGTGGTCATTGGCGAGGACGACGGCGCTACCGTCCAGATCACCAGCGGCCTGAACGCAAATGACCGTATCATCCAGGATCCGCCTGACTCGCTGATCGAAGGTCAAAAAGTCACGGTCGTCAACCCCGGCAACTCCTCCAAAGCGGGAGGACAGTAACGATGCGGATGTCCGGGCAGGACCGCAGGAACCGAAATTCCGGATGGACCGCAACACGAGCGGTAATGCTTACCGCTTCGCTTCTCCTCGTCCTTGCCACAGGGTGCAAGCCGGTGGGTCCCGACTACAAACGCCCGGAGGTTCAAGCGCCTGCGGCCTACAAGGAGGGTGGAGCGTCTGCGGTAATTGTGCCGCCTCCGAACCCCGCGGGCGGCGGCTGGCATCCCGCCAATCCGTCCGACGGAATGCTGCGTGGCAACTGGTGGGAGATCTATCAAGACCCGCAGCTCAATCGCCTTGAAGACCGCGTAGCCTCAAATAATCCGAGCCTGCGCCAGGCGCTCGAAACTTACCTCGCCGCCCGCGACGCCGTAAGTGTGGTTCGCGCCAACTACTATCCATTCCTTTCCGCCAGCGCTTCCATGTCACGCGGGCGCGTTTCTTCGCATAGGCCCCTCGCCTCGGGCGCCCCCACATCGGCTACCGGCGATTTCGTGATCGGCGGACAGGCAAGCTGGGAGCCGGACCTGTGGGGCCGCGTTCGCCGGCAAGTTGAAGCCACCCGTGACAACGCGCAAGCCGACGCCGCAGTTATGGCGGCCGTTGACCTTAGCCTGCATGCTGAACTTGCATCCGACTATTTCGCCCTGCGCGGATTGGATGCGCAATCCAGGTTGCTCACCGCATCCGTTGGCGATCTGGAGCATCAACTCGATCTCACTCAGCAGCGCTTTTCCGGCGGCGTGGTAACGGCAGTAGATGTGGAGCAGGCTCGCACACAGCTTGAAACCGTGCGCGCCGCCCTGGTGGACGTTGGCGTGGCGCGCGCGCAATATGAGCACGCCATCGGGACCATCGCCAACTACAACCTGCCCGACTTCAGCATTCCACCTTCGCCGCTCGATATAGCGCTGCCCAACGTTCCTACCGGAGTTCCCTCGCAGTTGTTGGAGCGTCGTCCCGACATTGCTGCCGCCGAACGCAGCGCCGCCTCCGCCAACGCGCAAATCGGCGTCGCAGTCAGCGCGTTCTATCCCACCATCAGTCTCGGCGCAGCAGGTGGCTTTGAAAGCACAAATGCCGGCACATGGCTGCAGGGCCCAAGCTCGCTGTGGTCGCTGGGCGCGCAGGCCGCGCAACTGTTGTTCGATGCTGGCCAGCGCCGCGCCTTCACCAGCGAAATGCAGCACAACTACGAAGCACAAGTGGCGGGCTATCGGAACACCGTGCTGCTCGCGTTTGAAGATGTTGAAGATCAGCTCTCCGGATTGCGCATCCTCGAGCAGGAATCCGGCGTGGAACAGCGTGCCGTCGAGTCCGCGCAGCGATCGTTCGATCTTTCCAATCAACGCTACAAGGGCGGCGTCACCAGCTACCTTGAAGTGTTGACCGCCGAGACCACGCTGATAGGAAATCAGCGCACCGCGATTGATCTGCAAACGCGCAGATTTCTGTCAAGCGTCGGCCTGGTCCGCTCGCTCGGCGGCGGATGGGATGTAACCAAACTTCCGTAGATACTGTTTTGAAGGGTACGGGATTTAGCCCGTACGTAAATACCCTCGATCTCAACTTGGCCTTTAGGCCCTGAGGGATGTCTTTCGAAATAATCTTCAGCAGGCTCTTCAGCCCCCGAGCGAAAACCGCCGGGCTTCATTCCCGGTTCGCCGCAGTCACTCCATCCTGACGCGGATGACTAAGCGCTGCCGGAGGTACTTCCGCAAGCGGAAGCGCGGGTCCTTCCCAAAGCAGCCGCGGCGATTCGTTGCTCGCCGAGTGCAAGCCCTCAACATGGAGCAGATGCAGACCTGCGCGCAGGCCGAGCGAGCCGCGCGCGTAACGCAGCGCATTTCCCGGAGAACCGCAGACCTGCGCGAACGGCGGCCCGGTCTTTGCGATCTCCATTCCATCGATCACCAGTCGCGCGCCATCGCGGTCGATCAGGTGAAATGTAAATCCGCCATCCACTGGAATATCGATGAAGCCATCCCAGGCGACGGCGTAGTGCGTGAAGCCTTGAGCATTCGCCTGGAAGCCCGCATCCTCGCCGCTGAACACCGCATTCTCTTTCGCCAGATCGGGCAGTTCGGTCCACGTACCCGGATAGATCTTCCAGGCAACGCCAGCCGATTTAGTTCCCACGCTCACTTTATTGATCGCATCGTGCCACCTGGCAACGGCAACCAGGCCCTGCGCAGCCCAATCCTGATGGCCGGCTTTGTCCTCAACGTGCAGCAAGACTCTGAAGCGGCCAGCGCCGTTGCTGCCGTCGAGGTCCGTACCGTCCGCATCAGGAAAGCGATGGCTCACGTGACGACCATGCCCTTCAGTTCCGTCGCCGAACAGCCACGTGTAATTGGCGCCGGGTATTGGTTTTGCCGTAAAGCCGACTCGCTGACCGGGTTGAACGAACGGAGGATCAACGGAAAACTGCGCAATCGTGCTCTGCGCCGGCGCAAATTTCGCGGACTGTGCGCCGGAGCTCACCGCGACTGGAATATCTGCGTTACCGGTTGCGCGCACTTGCCCGTACTTCACATTGTCGAACGTAACGCCATCAACATCGCCCGCAATGTTTGAGCCGGCAAGCGGCGGCTGATCAAGCGCCCATATATTGCGAAACGTGAACCCTCGCAGCGCGGGATTTGCCTGCTCCATCTGCACCAATGAATACCAATGATCGAGGAAGATGTTCTCGAAAGTGAACCCGCTGTGGTTTCCTTTCGCGTCCTTGGCACCCCACAAACCAAGCAACCCGAAGGTCTGCCCGCATGCTCCCATGCCTGCGTGAAGCACGTCGCTATCGCGCAACGTAAAGTTCTGCGAGTTGAAAATCTTTTGCGGCCACGCTGCGCGCACAATATTTGAAATGCTGGTAGAGAGCACGCTTCGATCGATCAATATGTTCCGCACGTCGTGACCGGGGCGTAGCAAATCTTCCTGCGTGTAGCCGTCCCAGTTCCCCTGCATAGCAAACACGTCATCCGATGCACGGAGAAATGCATCGTGTACCTGCGTGTCGCCTCCGCCCAGCCAGTCCATACCATCCTGGTTGGCATTGCCGGGATTACCGCCGACGACGCGCAGATCGTTGTAGACGAAACCTGTCGAATCCTTCATCTGGATCGACCATGTTCGTGAACGCACAATGCAGGTCAGGCCGTCGATTTCAACATTGCGTGCTTCAAGCGCGCCAATGCAGTGCCAGTCAGGTTTCTGCATCCAGCCCTCGTCGGTATTCGGATCCTGCGGCCCTTCATAAACTATGGTCCCGCGTCCAAGCACCTTCACGTCGTGGACCTTCCACAGATTCAGGCTCCCGAAAACGAAAGCTCCCGGCGCGAGATAGTAGATGTCGCCGCTCTTCGGATTCAAACTTCCGTGATGCACTCCCTCGGGAACGATGTTCACATTCGGCCCGGTTGGCGGCGGAGGCGGAGCCGTGCCCGCAAAAAGAAACAGCATAGTGGCGTGATTCAGAAAGTCGCCGGGACGGGAAATCGAAAGCTTCGCGGGACCGGCGAGCTTGAATCGTATCGTCTGTCCCTGGCGAACGGGTCGCAATCCGAGCCGCCAAGGTTCAATATCGACGCCTTTGTCCCAGAAGCCCGGCTCTGTCGCGGTGACTTCCACGGTGACCGCGCCTTTGATATCGAAGCTGACGAAGCTGTAGCTCGCCGCCGCATGTGCCACATCCACAGCGTAACCGTCGACGGTAACGGTGAACGCGCTCGATTTCATCTCAGAAGGAACCGCGGCAGCCTGCACTCGGGACGCCGCATGGGCGGCAGCATTCAACGCGAGGAAGGCCACAAGCAGCATGCGAAGGCAGGCCAAGAAAAAAGGCTCCGGTAAACGAAGGTGAACGAATCCACTGTAGCACCGGGCGCCCCGTTGAATGAATGGCACTGCTGCACTCGCATATGTATAATTCGGGGTGCAAACAAATGCCGGCACTCGAAGACAATGCCAGCGATCCACTTTTCGTCCCGTTCGTCTTCGCGGCAACTCCAGTTCGTGCAATGCGTAGCGATCCTCTCCAATTGCCCGAAATTGAAGTATTTGAAAAGGAGAGAATTGCTGAAATCTTTCCACCAGTTTGAACGAGTCAAGCCGAAGGAGAGACCCAAGTGATTTCCGCTTTCTTCAGCACCAAATGGAAGACTGTAGTTGCGAGGGCGCTTTTCGGCACTATTTTCGCCGCGGGCGCCATTGCGCAAGCGCCGGTATCGATCAATAGCTCAGTCACGATTGTCGAAAGCGCAAATGAGCCAGGGCCGGTTCGCCGCGCAACCCAGGACCTGCTCTCCGACTTTTCGAAAGTCTTCGGCCAAGCGCCGCGAATGGTGAACAGCCTTGATTCCTCGGGACCGATTGCGATTCTGATTGCACAGCGGGAGAACGTGCCCACAGGTGTGGAGTGCACGAGCACATCCAACACGGAGGCGTTCGCATTCTCAGTTACGGGGGCCGGCGTCGGGCCATCCAGGCGACGCGTTGTTTGCCTGACCGGCGCGGATATGCGCGGCGCCATTTACGCCATCTACGAGTTTTCGCAGAAGGTCCTCGGTGTAGATCCAATGTATTTGTGGACCGACAAACAACCGGTCAAGCATGTTTCCATCACCCTCCCTGCGGATTTTGCACACACCTATCCGAGCCCGGTGTTCCACTATCGCGGCTTCTTCCCGAACGACGAGGACCTGCTCAGCGGCTGGATTACTGCTGCAAAAGGCGAGCACACCGGCATCTCTCTCAAGGTCTGGGACAACATATTCGAGACGACCTTGCGGTTGAAGGGCAACATCATCGTCCCCGGAACATGGATTTTTCCTGACGACGCGCAGGTACATGCGGCAGCGGAACGCGGCTTGATCATCAACCAGCACCACGCCATTCCGCTGGGCGTGAACGTGGCGCGCTGGCCGCGGGACGTCCCGTACAACTTCTCCACCCATCCCGAAATTTTGGAGCGCGCGTGGACGAACGCGGTTGCGACTTATAAGCCGGGTGATGAAATTTTGTGGAGCGTTGGCTTACGCGGTCTTTCGGACTCGAGTTACGCTTCGCTTGATCCGAGCGTGCGTGACAATGACCCCCTGCTTGGCAGGCGCATCAGCGATGCCGTTGCCGAGCAGATGAAGATTGTGCGCGCGAAATATCCCCGAGCGCAATTCGTCACCGACCTATGGCAGGAAGGTGCGCGGCTGATGCAGGAGGGATACCTGAAGATTCCGCCCGAAGTGTCTCTTGTCTGGGCCGATACCGGATACGGCGACATGCAGGACGGCGGCAAAGTGGCGGCGGGCCAGGGTGCATATTTTCACGTTGCCATGATGAACGGCCAGGCAAATCAGCTTTCAGAGATGGTCCCAGTGGCCACGATCCAATCGGAACTGGGCCGCTACATCAAGGCCGGCGCCACTTCGTACATGCTGGTCAACACCAGTGACATTCGTCCGGTTGCCATGACGACACGCGCAGTAATGGAAATGGCCTGGGGCGGAGTTCCCGTGACTACGGGCAATGTAGACACACAAGACGATGCCGACGCGGCGTTCTATCGGCGCTGGGCGACTGAGGAATTCGGTGCGAAATCCGCCGGGGCGCTCGCAAAAATCTACAAGGAGTACTTTGCGGCCCCATCGCTGCGCCCGCCTTTTGGTCCGCCCCGGCTGACTTCGGCCGGCAATACGCCTCCGCCAGCAGCACGCAGCAGCGTACCTCTGTTCGAGGGCGACCAGCACTACCACACCGAGGCGCGCAGGCTCATTCTCGATGCGCTGAGCGAACACCAGGTAATCAATATCCCGAGCCAGTCGCCGAAGTGGACGCTGCCGCGTGTAATGCCGACGCCGAACGCTGAGATGCGGCAAATGCTGATTGACCGCGACATCAAAGATTGTGCCGACGCGCAGCCACGCTGGGATGCGGTATGGAAGGATGCAGTGGCTGCTGAAATGCTGGTCGATCCGGCGCGCAGGCCCTACTACCAGGCTCAGATGCTCACCATGATCACGATCAACCGCGAAAGCAACCGTATGTTGCTCGCGGTTGCCAACGCATTGAAAGATGCCGAGGCGGGCAATACCGCGAAAGCGGAAACAGAAGCCGCAACGGCTCTCCATGCTCTCGATACTGTGAGGACTTCAATGTCGGCTGCCGAATACGGCAAATGGAAGAACTGGTATCGCGGAGACTGGCTCACCGGCGTTTACCGCACTCGAGAACTTGTGCAGGACTACGCCAATCACCTGAAGGATCCTATGGCGAAACTGCCCGCCCCCGCATCCTGGAGCGGTTGGGAGGCTTACTTCCACATCATGGAGTACGAAGGCGATCGATCAGTCGATGTCCACTGAGTCTCTTATGGCCGATGACCGACATTCTCCACGAGGCGCATCAGCATCGGGCTTTGACTGGGCAGAATCCGATGCTGCGCTTCGTGCAGCGAGAACCATGCGCCACGGTCTACTTCAGGAAACTCGATAGTTTTGCCCGAGCGCGGCGGCCACTGCAACTGGCACAGATTGCTGGTGAGTTTTGCCGGATCGCAATCGCCTTCGAGCGCCCACACCGAAACAACCTTGCCGCCAGTCTGCTTTATCGACCCGAGGGCAACAAATACTCCGTCCACCGTAAATCCGGTTTCTTCCAGAAATTCGCGCCGCGCGGCAGCTAATGGATCTTCGGCATCGGTGTACTCGCCTTTCGGAATCGACCACGCACCCAGATCTTTCTTTGACCAGTGGGGACCGCCGGGGTGAACGAGAAACACCTCGAGGCCATGCTCATTGCGGCGGTAAAGCATCAAACCGGCACTGCGCTTTGGCATATCTTTTATCGAATATAACTGGTTGATCTGGATTGAAGTCGAAGAACGCGTTAAACGCTTAGATCCCTTCGCCCATCGAAACGTACGCACGCATGCGATCGAGTTCGACACGATAAGCGGTGCGCTCCGCCTCTTCCGCCGCGAAAGGTTCTTCGGGACAAGGTTCCGCACCAAGCCGCTCTTCAAGCTCGTCCACGCGGGCTGAGAGCGCGATCAGCGCGTCCGAGAGAGGATCTTTCACGTCGTGCGGATCGGTAATGAGCACGCGTTCTCCGTTGCGATACACAATGTGCGCCGGGACGCCAACTACGGTGGAATTGGGTGGCACATCGGAAAGCACAACCGAACCCGCGCCAACGCGCGAATTTTCGCCCACAGTGATGTTGCCCAGAACGTTTGCGTTGTTGCCGATGAACACGCCGTCGCAGAGGGTAGGATGGCGCTTGCCATGGCCCTTGCCGGTTCCGCCCAACGTAACGCCCTGATACATGGTTACGTCACTGCCAACAATTGCGGTTTCGCCAATCACCACGCCAGTCGCATGATCGATAAAGAGCCTGCGGCCCAGCAGTGCGCCCGGATGAATATCGACACCGGTGAAGAAACGGCCAACCTGCGAAAGCAACCGCGCCAGCAGACGCATCTTCGCATTCCAAAAAGCGTGGGAGACGCGATGAATCCACACCGCCCAAAGCCCTGGATAGCAGAGCATGACTTCGAGCCGCGATCGGGCTGCGGGGTCGCGCTCCAAAACTGAATCAATATCTTCGCGGATGCGGTCGAACATAAATTCCAAATGCCGGTGCCAAAGTGCGGGGGGAACAAGGGACCAAGGGAACAAGACAAGCATTTACAACAGGTGTTGTTTCCACCTTACCTGCTTCTGGTTCCCTTCGTTACTCGCTCGCCTGAACCCTCGTTCCCTCATTCCCTTCGTTCCCTTGTTCTCTTGTTCCCAGCTCTTACGCTGTGACGGCAATCGCCTCAGGCTGCAATGCCAGGGCCTGCTGACGCAACGGCTCAAAGAGAATGCTCGACAGATAACGCTCACCGAAGTCGGGAAGCACGGCGACGATCAGCTTCCCGGCATTTTCCGGCCGGGCTGCCACTTTCAGGGCCGCGGCGACCGCAGCGCCAGAACTGATGCCGACAAATAGTCCCTCTTCCTTTGCCAGGCGCCGAGCCATGTCCACTGATTCATCATTGGTCACCTGGACGACTTCGTCATAGCTCTTTGTATCCAAAATACTGGGTATAAAACCGGCACCCAGTCCCTGGATCTTGTGCGGCCCGGGCTTACCGCCGGAAAGCACCGCGCTATCTGTCGGTTCCACCGCAATGGCCTTGAACGAGGATTTCTTCGGTTTAATGTAGGCTGAAACGCCGGTAATCGTTCCGCCCGTTCCAACGCCCGAGATCAGAATGTCCACTTTGCCGTCGGTGTCTTCCCAGATTTCCGGCCCAGTGGTAGCAAGGTGAATTGCTGGATTCGCCGGATTGTCGAACTGCTGGAGGACGAAGCCGTTTGGCGTCTTCTCCAGAATCTCGTTAGCTTTGGCAATCGCACCCTTCATGCCATTGGGGCCCGGCGTCAGCACAATTTCGGCGCCGTAGGCAAGCAGCGTTACGCGGCGCTCAAGGCTCATGGTTTCAGGCATGGTAAGGATGAGCTTGTAGCCCTTGACTGCGGCCACAAAGGCCAGTGCGATACCGGTGTTGCCACTGGTCGGCTCGATGAGCACGGTTTTACCCGGTGTAATTTTGCCTGCCTTCTCGGCAGCATCGATCATGGCAAAGCCGATGCGATCCTTCACGCTGGACGCAGGATTCTGGCTTTCCAGTTTGACAGCAACGGTCGCAGGCAGTCCGGCGGCCACTCGGTTCAACCGCACAAGGGGAGTGCGGCCGATCAATTCAGTTACATTCGCGGCAATGCGCGCCATGATGATCTCCTTTTCCGGGCCAAATGCCCAGCCTTGCGTCTTGATGGATTTTCGGGAACGGTGAAGTCGTCTTGGGAGGAATCTGCGCGCGCAATCAGCGCGCACGTCTGCATCGGAACTTGCACCGGGACGGTGTTAGCGACATCGACGCATGCAAATAGCCTAGACCCGCGAGCCGGGATGTGGCAAGAGCAACCTGGAAGCGAGATCGCGGAAAGTACGCGGCGAACAACAATTTACCGGCGGCCCGGCGGTTCCCTATTGTCGCCGGTAACCGGCCAGACACGCCGCTATACTCGCATTTGGGGGCGATTCAATCGACGTGAAAAACCTGTCCGCGTCAGCCCGTGTTCCGTAATCCAGCAGAAATTCCGCTGATCGTTGCCGCAATGGCGCGGTTCACTTGCGGCGTATCCTCGCCGGCGCGCTTGCGGCGCAACATGTCCACCTGGATCAGGTGCATGGGGTCCACGTACGGGTTGCGGAGCTTGATGGAGTGCGCAAGCACCTGGTTCGATTCAAGCAACTCACTCTGCCGCGTAACGGCCAGCACCGCCCGTACCGTTCTGTGAAACTCGGCGTCGAACATGTCATAGACACGCTCGCGAAGCTCTTTGTCCCCGACCAGTTCAGAGTAGAGACGGGCCGTGGCCAGATCCACCTTGCCCAGCGCCAGTTCCACGTTGCGCAGCAAGTCAATGAACAGCGGAAATTCCCGCGCCATGGTCTGCAGCAGCTCAAGCGAACCCGGCTTCTCAACGAACTGCTCAAGCGAGAAGCCCACGCCGAACCACGCCGGCACCAGCAGCCGCGATTGCGTCCACCCGAATACCCAAGGAATAGCGCGCAGATCGGCCAGACGTGTTGATGAGCTGCGCCGCGCCGGACGCGACCCGATCTTCGCATTTTCCAGCTCGCCCACCGGTGTCGACTGCTCAAAGTAAGTCACCACACCCGGGTCTTCGAGGATGTGCTTGCGGTAGAAGCCGAAGGCAATCTCGGAAAGCTCGTTGAGAGCTGCTTCCCACTCTGGCTTGAGCACGCCGGTAAAGTGGCCCTTGGGATCGCGCGCATTCGGCCGCGCCAATGCATCCAGCGAAGCAGCAATCATCAGCTCAAGATTGCGCTCGGCCAGAACCTCGTCGGCATACTTGAAGTTCAGCACTTCACCCTGCTCGGTGATACGCAACTGCCCATCGAAAGCATCCATCGGCTGAGCAAAAATGGCGCGATGCGTGGGTCCGCCGCCGCGCCCGACAGTGCCGCCACGGCCGTGGAAGAGGCGCAGCTTGATACCTGCGTTGCGTGCTTCAATATGCAGATCGCGATGTGCGCGGAAGATCTCCCAAGTGGAGGTGAGCATGCCGCCGTCCTTATTGGAGTCGGAGTAGCCGAGCATGACCTCCTGCCAGTTGCCCCAGCTTTCTATCAGCTTGCGATAATCCGGTCTGCTCCAAAGGTCGCGGCAAACCGCGGGCGCGTTGCGTAAGTCCTCAATCGATTCGAACAACGGCACAGGCATCAGGCCCGGATCGCGTCCGGCTCCCTCCACACGCACTCCGCCAAGCCGCGCCAGCCGCACCACGGCAAGAACATCGTCCACGCTTGATGCGCCGCTGATCACGTACTGGCGAATAGCCTCAGGCGAGCAGCCGGCCTTCACTTCAGCCACCACGCGGAACGTTTCGAGCACGCTGCACGTTTCCGCCGAGAGCCCGCTGGGCAACGAAGGCGCCATCGTATCGCTGATAGCCTCCTGCAGCGCCGTTTGCAGTACGCGCGCATGCTGGCGAATATCCAGCGTGTGGAGATGCAAGCCGAAAGTGCGAACCTGCAGAATGAGCGGATCGACGAGCGTGCGCGCAATGCGGATGCCGCCATTCGCAGCCAGCGAGCAGCGCAGCGAGTCGAGATCGTCGAGAAACTCCTCGACCGACCCGTAGGCTGAAAGGACCTGCGCCAGCTTGTCCTGCGAGCGCGACAGCGTGTAGGGCATTACCGGCAGGTTCACGCCCGACGGTCCCTGGCCGATCCTTTCCAATGTGCGCTGAATGCGCGCCTTCACGCAGATGACAAACCGTCGATAGTATTCAAACTCATACTGCGCGCCGAAGATCTGCGCTTCCGGTGTATGGAGCTGCTCAACATAGGCCTGCAAGCGCCGCGTCAGCTCTTCACTCACCGGGCGTTGCTGAGCGCTGGTGGTCAGCAGATCAATGATTAGATCGAGCTGCCGCTGGTAATAGAGCAGCAGGTGGCCGCGAGCAAGTTGGACGGCATCGCGCGTCACCTCCGGCGTTACAAACGGATTGCCATCGCGGTCGCCGCCGATCCACGAGCCAAAACTGAGAACCTGCGGCAGCTCAAGTGCATCCACCTTGATGCCGTAGGCAGAGTGCAGTGCTTCAGAAATTTCAAAGTAAAGTTCCGGCAGCGTCTCGAAGATCGACACATCGTAATAATCAAGCCCCATCTTTACTTCGTCGTAAACGGTGGGCCGCCGCGAGCGCACTTCGTCGGTTTGCCAAAGGCCGGTAATCTCCGCCAGCACCAATTGTTCCAGCCGCGCCAGCTCCTGCTCGGGAACCGGAATGCGGTCGAGCATGGAGAGAAACTCGCCAATGCGGCGCCGCTTGAACATCACCGAACGACGCGCCGCCTCCGTGGGATGCGCCGTAAATACCGGAACCACCAGCACGCGCCTGAGCCAGTCCAGAGCTTCCTCGGCGCTGATGCCCACGCGGCGCATTTCGCTCAGCGTGCCCTCAAGCGAACCGCGCTGGCGGCCGGTTCCTCCGCTCAGGCGCAAGGCCGTGCGGCGGCGTTTACGATGGTTCGTTTCGGCCAGATTGATGAGCTCAAAATAAAAGGCAAATGCCCGGGTAAGCAGTATGGCCTGTTCCGGCGGCAATGAGTGAACAAACGCCAGCGCATTGTCGGCGTTGTGGCTTGCCTCTTCATTGTTGCCACTCGCCTCAGCATCGCGGCGGCGTATGGTGCCCTGCCGCAGCGACTCAACCTCGGAGAACAGTTCATCACCCGCCTGTTCGCGCAGCACCTCGCCCAGCAGCATTCCCAGCGAACGCACGTCGCGGCGCAGAGGCGCTTCCTTCAGGTCGCCGGACTGCGCTTCAAGCTCCGCCAGCCGCTGGGGCCAGCTCTCGGGGTTCCACAAAAGTGCCATCGTGTATTTGATTATGCACGACCGGTTTGGGCGTCTTTTCGAAGCTCGATAGAAAATACTTCCAGTCCGCAGCGGCGATGTCGGACAATGGCTGGATGCGTTGGAATAGATCTTCTTTTGGAATTCTCGTCGTCGCCAATTTCTTGGCAGTCGGCCCGGTCGCAATCGGCCAGGCGGTCCCTGCCTCGCAGGCTCCCGCAGTACAGGCTCGTGTGCGGCCCACGCCACCAACTCGTGACCCGCATACGCCCGGCTACGTTGCGGCGAAAGAGTTGCCGGACGGAACAGTGCCGCCAGCAGACGCAGACGGCAACTTCATCATCGGCCCGACGCACACACCTGCGCCCGAAATGGCGTCAGGAGACGCTACTCCGAACGGCACGGTCGTTGAGTTCACCATGAGCTCCGCCGACAGCAAATACTTCCCCGGCATTGCGCGCGATCCCGGCACGTTCGGCACACCCGATCCCAACGACCCGGCCAAGCTCATCGTGACAACAAGCCATCCCGCACCATACGTGCGCAAGGTTGCCGTCTATGTGCCCAAGTCGTATGTGCCGGGGACCGAAGCTCCATTCATTGTGGGAGCAGATGGCCCCGACCGCCTGCTCTTCGCAGCCCTCGACAGCGAGATCGCGGCGCACAAGCTTCCGGCCATCATCGCCATCTCCATCGGCAACGGCGGCGGCGACGCTCAGGGAAGCGAGCGCGGCCTTGAGTACGACACCATGTCCGGCAAATACGCTGAGTTCGTGGAGCACGAAGTACTGCCCCGCGTCGAGACCGAAGCGAAGGTGAAGTTGACGCGCAATCCGGACGGCCGAGCGACAACCGGCGGCAGTTCAGGCGCATCGTGTGCGCTGATCATGGCCTGGTATCACCCTGAGTGGTATCACCGCGTGCTCAGCTACTCCGGCACATTCATCAATCAGCAATGGCCCAGCAATCCTGAAACACCGCACGGCGCGTGGGAGTTTCCACGAGAACCTAATTCCGCAGAGTCCCAGGAAGCCAATTCGCATCTGGATGGAAGTGGGCGACCGCGACCTGTTCAACCCGAACGCGATGCGCGACAATATGCACGACTGGGTAGTAGCCAACGAACATATGGCGCAGGTGCTGGCAGCCAAGCACTATCACTACCAGTTCCTGTTCGCAAAAAACGCCGGCCACGTTGATCGCCCCACAAAAGCGCAGACCCTGCCCGAAGCTCTGGAATACGTGTGGCAAGGCTACAAAGCCAAGAAGTAGCGTCTTCGTACGCGCCATCTCTAATACTTTGCGGTGTCATCCTGAGCGAAGTTTGCCGCGTATTTCGCGGCAATGTAGTCGAAGGATCTGCCCTGAAAATATCTCGGTGCCAGAAACCCACACCGACCTCAGTGCTGTCATCCCGACAGAGCGCAGCGACGAGGGATCCGCGGTTGATTTTCATGCTCTTCGGATGACGCAACGCGCCATGTATGACTGCGGTTGTTCTTGCGGTTCCTTTTCAACTAACTTTGACGCACCACATCATTAGCTTTCCAACTGCATCATCAGCTCTTCCCACTCGCTAGTGAGTTCTGCGAGTTCTTTGCGAAGCTCAGCAGCCAGATCAGTGAGCCGTTGTGTTTCCTCGGCGGAAACATAAACCGCAAGCTGCTGTTCCGTGTGTGCGATGGATGCTTCCACACGCGGCACTTCCTCTTCAAGAAATGCGCAGCGCTCTTCCATCTGTTTCTGCTTGATCGGATTCAAGCGGCGAGCGCGTGAGCCGTTACCCGACTCAGGCCCGCCCTCGCTGACAATCGTCGTCCGCGTCTGCGCCGGTTTCGCGGGAGCAGATACGCTTTGCTCTCCCACCCTTCCGACGGTGAGACTGCCGGAAGGATGGGGCACCCGATCATTTGCGGCAGACGCGGAACCGGCAGCCAGAATCTCTTTTTTGCGCGTGTAATCTTCGTAGTCGCCTTCGTAGGAAAGCACCGTGCCGTTCTCAACTTCGAGCACCCGCGTCGCCAGCCGGTCGATAAAGTAGCGATCGTGCGAAACAAAGATCACCGTTCCGGAGAACGCAGCAATGGCTTCAAGCAACACATCCTTGGCGCGCATGTCCAGGTGGTTCGTGGGCTCGTCCAGAAGAAGAAAATTCGACGGCGACACCAGAATGCGCGCCAGCGCAAAACGATTGCGCTCTCCGCCGGAAAGCACGCCTAGCGGCTTGAACACGTCATCGCCCGAGAACAGAAAGCAGCCAAGCAGTGAGCGCAACTGCACTTCCGGCACCTTCATGGCCGCGCGGCTAATATCGTCCAGCATCCGCGCTTCCGGGTCGAGCACCTTGTACTGGTCCTGCGCAAAATACTCCGAAATCACGTTGTGACCGAGCTTGATTGTGCCTGCAGTCGGCGTTTCCACCCCCGTAAGCAGCTTGATCAGCGTTGATTTTCCAGCACCATTGATACCCACCAGCGCAATGCGGTCGCCGCGCTCAATCCCAAAGCGCACGTTATTGAGAACCTGTTTTTCGCCGTAGCTCTTCGAAAGATTCTCGACCTCCACAACCATGCGGCCTGAGGGCTGCGGCTGCGGAAATTTGAAATGGATAACCGGCTCGTCTTCTGGAATTTCGATGCGCTCGATCTTTTCCAGTTCCTTGATGCGCGACTGCACCTGCTTGGCCTTGGTGGCCTGCGCTCGAAAGCGGTTGATGAACGCCTCAAGGTGCTCGATCTGCTCGCGCTGATTGCGATATGCCGCCTCAAGCTGCACTCGGCGATCCTCTTTCTGCGTGAGGTACTTCGAATAGTTGCCCTGGTAAACGTTGAGCCGCTTGTTCCAGATCTCCACCGTCCGGTCGATCGTCACGTCAAGAAAATACCGGTCGTGCGAGATGAGGATGTACCCGAACGGATAGTTGTGCAGATAGTCCTCAAGCCAGTTCCGGGTCTCAAGATCTAGATGGTTGGTGGGCTCGTCCAGCAGCAGCAGGTTGGGCTTGGCCAGCAACAGTTTCGCCAGCGCAATGCGCATCTGCCAGCCGCCGGAAAACTCATCAGTCTGGCGTCTCCAATCTTCTTTGCCAAAACCAAGGCCGGTAAGCACCGTGCCAACCTGGGCGTCGAGCGCATAGCCGTCGAGTGCGTGAAAACGCTCCTGCAGCATGGAATAGCGTTCGGCAACGGTCTCGTATTCGGCGCTTGCGTGATCCAGTTCGGCAAGCTGGCCGCTCAGCCGCTCCACCTCGCGCTCCATCTCACGAAGCTCGTCGAACACCGTCAGGCACTCGTCGAAGACGTTCCGGCCGGTCAGCCGCAGGCCTTCCTGCGGAAGATAGCCAATGCTCATGCCCTTGGTCTGCTGCAGTTCGCCGTAGTCCAGCGTTTCAAGCCCCGCCAGTACCTTCATCAGCGTCGACTTGCCGGTACCGTTGGCGCCGACGAGCGCTGTTTTTTCCTTCGCCCGGATCAGCCAGTTGGCCTCAAGGAACAGAATCCGCGGCCCGAACCGCTTGCCGGCATTTTGCAGAGAGAGCATTCATCTCTATCTTCTCAAAAATGCCGCGAGGGCATTGGAGGCCAGGCATTTTCACTCATTCCGCTTGACTTTCTTGAAGAATTGCACACAGATCTGTGCAAATTTTGGCTTCTCAATGAGCACCCACCTTTCGTCGACGGCAGAACAGGAAATTGCAGAAATTGCATTGGCTTGTACGGGGTTTTTGGAGTTACCCTATCATTTGTTCGACAGGAGAACAAAATGAGCGGGTTCAAAGACAGACGTGACTTTCTGAAACATGCGGGGCTAATGGGATCAGTTGCCATGATGGCGGGTATGCCGGAAGGAGCACTGGCGTTGGGGGGCATCCACGGCTCGGTGATTGAAGACGCCGTAATCGCACCGGCTGCGCAAGCTGCCGAAGCACCGAAGTACCACATCAAGTTCGCCGTGTGCGGCATGAGCCACGACCACATCTACGGCATGATTGGCGCCGTGCAGCGTGGCGGAGGCGAACTGGTGGCGGCCTGGGGCGGAGAAGAAGACAAGCTGGCCGCCTTCAAAAAACGCTTCCCCGACGTGAAGATCGTCAAGACTCAGGACGAGATCATCAACGATCCGCAGGTACAGCTGGTACTTACATCGCAGATCGCCAACGAGCGCGCCGGCATTTGCATCCGCGCCATGAAAACCGGCAAAGACGCGCTCTCAGACAAGCCCGGCATCACCACGCTCGCTGACCTTGCCGAGATTCGCAAGACCATCGCCGCTACCAAGCGGATCTTCGCCATCATGTACAGCGAACTGCTTGAGGTCAAAGCCGCCGTCTACGCAGGCGAGCTGGTTCGGCAGGGCGCCATTGGCAAAGTGATTCAAACCATCAACATCGCTCCCCACCAGATCTTTCAGCATGGCGGTGTTGCGGGCGGCGGAACGGGCCGGCCGGATTGGTTCTGGGTGCCGGAGCAATACGGCGGCATCCTTTGCGACATTGGCTCCCACCAGGTGGATCAGTTCCTGTACTACACGGGCTCAAAACAGGCTGAAATCGTAGAATCGCAGATCGCCAATGTTCGTCATCCCGATCACCCCAAGTTCCAGGACTTCGGCGACATGGTGCTGCGCGGCGATCGCGGCCTGGGCTACGTGCGTCTTGACTGGTTCACGCCAGACGGGCTGGGGACCTGGGGAGACGGGCGGCTCTTCCTTCTCGGAACCGACGGATACATCGAGATTCGCAAGTACACCGATGTCGGCGTAAAACACCAGGGCAACAACCTGTTCATTGTTGATAACAAGCAGGCCCGCTACATCGACTGCAACCAGATGCCGCTCCCGTTCGGGCCCCAGTTCGTGGCCGATATCGTGAACCGCACCCATACGGCCCAAGACCAGGACGAATGCCTGCTGGCGGCGCAACTGGTCATCGAAGCCCAGAACAAGGCAAAGTGGGTAACCCTCAAGGAGTAGCTCAAGATCGACTAGCTCAGGATCAATCCAGCGTTAATGCGAGCCGGGATCATATCCGGCTCGTTTTGTTTTGGGAAACCGCACTTTTCTTCAGCTTTTCAGCTCGGCCGCAAGCGCAATCGGTAAATTCTTTGTAATGTTCGCGCCCAATTGTCACTCAAATGTCGCCACGATTTGCTGCAATCCTGCAACAATTCGCATTGATTCACAGACGCGCAGCTCTTTTGAGATCACTTCCTTTGCCCTTGAAGAAAGGGAACATCACATTTGTTTCCTGGAACCACTGGACGCGTGAAACCCGCACTGCTATTGGACAAATCCATGCCGACCAGGGCCGTGCTGATCCAAGTTTTGGTACTGCCGATTTCGTGAATTGGAAGAATGGCAGCCATCTTTTTACTGCGATTGTTCATCTCTCCACCATGTCAGGCAGCCTAAAACTAATGTTAGAAAAACACTTGCGGTTTTCTTTTAGCATTTGCGACAATGACTCACCGGTGAGCGTGACTTCCCCGGATTCCCCGAAAGCCACCAGACCGGCATAACCGATGCGCAGGGCTTTACCTGTTCAGCCATGCGAATCGGTGGACAATTTTCGGCTAAACAGGCACCCGGCAGAATTCATCATTCATAGGTCCTTTTTCGAAAGCGGGAACGACCGGCAGACGCGCTAAGCGCGAGGCCGGCATTGCAGGAATTCATAACGGCATCTTGTTAGTTCACGAATTCAAATTGAACTGATGCAGATCGGAAGGGGTTCTGCCATGATCCTTCCCCGTCGTTCGCTTATCGTCTTTGCGGCAGGTATTCTGTTCCTTCAATCCGGCTTGGCCATGGGCGCGGGCAAGGGACCCCAACCGGGTTCCGCCCTGCCCAGTGCGGCGGACGCACGCACCGCAAGCTCTGCGCCGGCACGCTCTTCCGGAGAGATGGTGCTGATCCCCGGTCCTCTGCGCCCATTCATGCGAATGACCGGCATCAGCCAGGAAATCTCATCTGAAGAAATGCTGCCGATGCTAGCGCGGAATATCTCCCTGTGGGGATACGAGGGCGACAAGCCGACCGAGTTCCTCAAGCTTGCCGAGCGATACGTGCAACTGGCGCGTGAGTTGCAGAAGCTCGCCGGGCCCGACGGCAAAATCCACGTAAAAGACTGCGATGACGCGGGAAAGCTGATTGATGTTCTCGGTTATCAGTTCGCGCATGGATGCAGCCCGACCGATGCGTCGCTGATCACCGCAGATCCAGATCGCGCCTTCCTGACAACCGACTCAGGATTCCCTTTGACCGAGTTGGAAGAATCGCTGCAGAAGGGTCGGCCATTCTCTTTTGACTTCCCCTCCACGCCCGTCCCAGTAATGTTCACTGAGAAAACATGGACGGCATTAAGCGTCTGGAACAAGCGCTACGAGAACACCTTGCTTGATGTGATGCTTCACGACCGCACGGTCGACCGGCTTTACTCCGCCATGGCGCGCATGAGCCCTGAGACACGCGACACCCTCCAGCGGTCACCCGGTCTGAGGAAACTGCTCCAGTCCGCCGCGGCAGTGGACTTCTATGGCAGCTGGATTTCAGTTCGTAATGGAGAAGTGGTTTTGCCGGGCGGCGCGGCGGCCGAGCCGGCATGGAAAGACCTCGTAGGGGCCAACCCTAAGTCTCCCGGCGATTTCGTCGGCCACTTGCTTTTAAAGGATCGTGGCGCGCTGGCTGCATATTTCGATGCCATGTCTCGCATTGGTTCCGCGCAGCAGGCGCACTTTACTGACCCATCACGGCTGAAGCGGCTGTATGAAGCCTACGCGGCTGCGGGCCGCACGGCCCACAACGGCGCGTCCGAAGGAGTGTTCGCGCGCAATGCCGGCCTGTTAGAACTGCTGACCCGCCTGCAATGGCAGGCTGACGGCACGCCGCAGGCTCCGGGGGGCCTCGCACCGTGGAAACAAATCGCATCCCTCAAAATCACGGCCAACAACAAAAAATATATTGCCTCGAAACCCGGCTCGTGGACGAGTTCGGAACAGCTGCTCGAAGCGCTGGTCGCGTGTTCCGTGCCCGAAGCGGAGGTTAGCCCGCTGCAGATTTATCTCGTGCTGACCGCGATCGACAACGGTAGACCAGAGGGAATGAAACTGTCAGAAGCCACCGTGCGAACCATGGCGGAGCGTTTCCGCGAGTTCGATAGCTGGTATCCGCTGTTCGCTGAGTTCCCGTCGCTCGACGACACGTCAATCGTCCAGTTCATCGATACAGCAGACAAGATCGACAAGATTTCCAATCTCGCGCTGCGCACCAATGCGCTTGGCGCTTTCCAAGCCGACGTCAGCCTTTGGCAGATCTTGGCGCGCCAGGAAGAGATTCCCGAGCAGGATCTGAATAGCTCATGGCAAAAAACAGTGCGGCCTTTCGCTGCCGTCGCTTCAAACATGCAGCTATTCGACGCGGCTCACAGCGCCCTTCAGTCGCTCGTAACAATCGCCTCCGGCAAAAACTACGTCTCAGAGACACTGCTTGTCGATCTGCTGGCTGGTCCGGCTCAAAACACACCGGAGGGCAAGCGAGTCCATCAGCAACTGGCGCGCGGGATTCAGTCAGTCATCGATGATCAGCGGCTCGTATCCGTCGATACGCTGATCGGTTTGTATGAAGGCCTGGACGACGCAGCAAAGGGCAAATCGCCAGCCACTCAACTGCTTCCCCTGGCCGCCGAGTTGCGCGAATTTGAAATGCCGCGGCCGATCTTCTCCGGCTCCGAAAAGGCGGCATGGGCGCCGATCGTCTACTCCAGCCGCCACGCGGAACTGCAGGTGCGAACCGACCTGACGAAGATCATCAACTCGCACGGATCGCCCGATCAGCTGGAAGCGGCGCGCGGCCGGCTCACGCCTTTCCTTCGCGACACCCTGGTCGGCATGGTGTATGCGTACTACGAGCCGCCGGGCGCGCAGGTACTCCACAACAATCCGCTCTTTGTCCGCTCGCACGACTTTACTGCGGCCTCCGTCGAAGGAATTGAACATGTCTGGGGTCCGCCGGAGTTGGTAGGCATAGGCGTTACCGCCGGCGGCGGCGCGTACCTGCTTGGCTCGCTTGCTGATCTTCCCTACGCACTCGCCTCAGTGGAACAGGACTTCATCGCTCCCTCGAAAGTGCAGGCGTTGATCTGGAAAGAAATCGTGCCCGAGTTCCTGGTCGACTCAGTGCTGCCGCGCTGGTGGGGAGTCAGGCAGGATGAGATGCACGCAGCAAGCCTTTATCAGCGCGCCGGTGAAGAACTCCTAATCGCTTCGGCGACTAATCCGCAGTTGAGAGGACGGGTGCTCGGCATTCTTGCTGATCACTTGCTGCCGGCTCGCCTTGAGAAGACAGAGCAGGCTCTTGAGCAGCCCGAAACCGCCAAAGCTGTCCTCTCGCAGATGCTGCCTTCAGAAACATTCTTCCTTGCAGCGGAATATCGCGCCAGGTTCCCGGACGATGCGTCGGGATCGGGCCCTGCCGGGCACGAGCTGGATGCGATGGCTAAACGCGACCCCTCGCATACTGATCCGAAGCGCCTAGCCAGGGACTTTGGCGTTCCGCACCCAGAAATGGCTCAAAGCAACTCATGCACCCTGCTGAACCAGGGAATCTTCCCAGCCTCAGGAGCGTTTCAGGGCCGCTTGTTCGGCGAGTCATGGGAGTCAAGCAATCTCTATTGGGAGCGCCTCGCGGATGAGATGGGCTATTCGCCGGCAATGCTCAACGTGCTTGTTCCCAATTTGACGCGTCACATGGTCTCCAATATTTTCGCCACCAATATTGACGATTGGCCGGCAGTGCTGCGCGCACTGAGGGAAACAGGCGATGAATTCCGCGCAGGCAAAATCACGGTCAATGGCGTTACCAACGTCGCCGGACAGGTTGCAGGTGTTCCGGTCGCCGCGATGAGTGAGAGCAACCAATAAGTCCGAATCGAAAGAACGATTCGGCAAACAGCAAGGAAGCAATGGGAGGATTGAACGCGATGACTCGGCTAACCAGGACTTATACGTGCCTCAGGTTTTTTGCAGTGCTTTTATTGCTGCAGGCCACCATGCCACGGCCTTCAGCACAGGATGAGGCATCGCGCTTCCGTGTAAACGTGGTGCTGGTGCAACTCAACGTTGCGGTTACTGACAACAAGGGGAACTACGTCACCGGGCTTAGACCGGACGATTTCGTGATCACCGAAGACAATATCCAGGAGAAGATTGCGAACTTCGAGGAGGGCGATGAATGGTCCCTAAGAACACCTCCTCCCACGCAGCCTGCTGCGACAGAGGCAAACAACGCAACTGCGTCTGCGCCCGCTGCTGAACCGGCCAAAGCGCCGGAACCCGCACCACCCGAGCCAACACACATGCTGGCGGGAACCAAGATTCCGGGATTCGGCGGGGCCAACGTGTTTGTCCTGTTCGACACCAGTAACTATATGTACCGCGGCTTCGTTTTCGCGCAGGATGCCATCGCTGACTTCATCCGCACCATGCCTGAAGCCAGCAAGATCGCGTTCTATTCCTACAGCCGTGATCTCTCCCGCGCCGCCACGCTTACTTCCGATCGTTTCCGCGTTGTGAGCGGCGTTCGAAACACCGTCGCTGGAGATGATGCTGCGCTCTACAACTCACTGTTGCTTACGGTGAAGGACGCATCACCTCTCCAAGGCCGCAAGGCGATCGTGGTCTTCTCCAACGGCCCAGACAATGCGAGCTCGGTGCCGCCTGAGGACGTAGCAGAACTCGCGGAGTCAACCGGCAGCATCATTTACATCGTCAGCACGCGCGCTGCTCAGACCGAACCGATCTCCTCTGCCGCATTCGAGCGCATTAGCCGGGCAACCGGGGGCAAAGCCTACTTTGCCCGCAACTGGCGCCAGGAGAAGGATGCATTCGCGTCTATTCGCGACGACCTGACGCATCTTTACACCGTCAGCTACTATCCGCAGGCCAACCCAAATCGCGGCTGGCGAACCATCAAGGTCCAGCTCGTTGGCAAAAACCTCTCCAAGTACCACATCCGTACCCGCGACGGGTATAGCCTCATGCAGCAGGCTGCCGTCACCACTGAAGCCTACGCCGCTCCGGCAAACACAGATCCAAGCTCGCGCCCGCAATAGCGCGCGGATAAAGACGTCCGCGTCCCTCTCAAGCCGCCGTGAACCAGAGCGATCATGCAACGCGTTCACGGCGGCTTTCCTGTCTCAGCCCGTTGTTGGATACTAAGTTCAGTAATCACGCGCACTTACCTTTGTGCTTCGAATCTGACATGCTGGAGTCAGGAGAATGTGCCATGAACGCTGTGGGCTATAAACAACCGTCGCCAATCCAATCGCCTGAATCCCTGCTCGACATCACGCTTCCTGAACCGGTAGCAACCGGACGAGACCTGTTGATCGAAGTGAAAGCGATCTCTGTAAATCCCGTGGACATGAAAGTCCGCGCGGGCTCAGGCCCCTTTGCCGGAGATGAATACAAAGTTCTGGGATGGGATGCCGCCGGAATCGTCAAAGCTGTGGGTTCTGAAGCTTCAATCTTCCGCCCCGGCGATGAGGTCTTCTATGCCGGATCATTGGTGCGCCAGGGAACCAATGCAGAATTCCACCTCGTTGACGAACGCATCGTGGGCCGCAAGCCGAAGACTCTCGACTTTCTCCACGCAGCCGCGCTCCCCCTCACCAGCCTGACGGCGTGGGAAATACTCTTCGATCGCCTCGGCGTAAAACCCGGCAAGCCCGTCGGAGCAGGCAGCCTGCTTGTTATCGGTGGTGCTGGCGGCGTTGGGTCCATACTCATCCAACTGGCCCGCAAACTCACCGGACTTACCGTAATCGCAACCGCATCGCGTCCGGAGACCCAGAAATGGTGCCAGGACCTCGGGGCGCATTTCGTCATCGATCACAGAAAGCCTTTTGGCCCGCAGTTGAGCGCAATCGGAATTCCTGAAATCGAGTACATCGCCAGCCTCACCGCAACCGATATGCACTATCCGGGATTCGTCGAAGTGCTCGCGCCACAGGGACACGTCGCCGTAATTGACGACCCGAAGACGCTCGATGTAAAGCCGCTGAAACGCAAGTCAGGCGCATTGCACTGGGAGTTGATGTTCACGCGCTCCCTCTACGCAACAAAAGACATGATCGGTCAGCATCAGATCCTGAATGAAATCGCGGATCTCGTCGACGCAGGAATCATTAGATCGACGCTCGCGCACACCTTCGGACTGATTAACGCAGCCAATCTGCGTCGCGCTCATGAACTGCTGGAAAGCGGAAAATCCTACGGCAAAATCGTACTGTCCTGGTCCTAGCCAGTTGACCATTTCACGCAGAAACCGAAAGCCTCAATCCAGCGCTGAACCGCTGGATTGAAGCTTTTTGTGGCGATGCTGAGTAAGCCCAGCTAGTTTGCTGCTCTTCTTGCTTCCTTCAAACTCCAGAAAATTGACGGCATATTTGCTTGACTCGCTCCCGGGCAGATGGCAACTTGGTGACGCTTGCCCAATTCTGCCTCAGCACAAGAACGAAATACATTCCAACACCTTCGAATGGGTTCGCATACCGCGAATTCATATCGAACTTGGCGTCCGCGCATCAGGCAGTTTGACCTACCTGTTCTCGCCTGCCTCATTCCCGCAAAAACACCCCGACGAATGGAGACACCATGATCAAGAAGTCCGCGAGTAACAAAACGCAGCATCGAGCGTCCTCAAAATCCGCAGCGAAGAAAACTCCGGCCAAGAAGGCCGCCAAAAGAACCTCACCTGCTGTGCAGCCTTTGCGTTTCGCTCACCCATTCTTCACCACAACACCTCCGCAGAATCGCGCAACCGTTCCCGGCGTTGGTAAGCAATTGCTGGAGCACATCCAGGGCAGACTCGAACCGATTCCCACTCCCAGCCGCACTCCTCTCTTTACACTGGCCGAAATCATCGGCAAACAAGGTTCCGACGAGATTGAAAAGGCAGGCACCATCTCTTTCCACACCGTCGGAGACACCGGTAAGGGAGCCAACTCGCCGCAAGGGGCCGTTGCTGAAGCCATGACCAAAGACTTCGACATCTCTAAACCGGAGAAGTCTCCAGCGTTCTTCTTTCACCTTGGCGATGTAATCTACGGGCCAAACAAGGATCAGAATTATCGAACAGAGTTCTACGAACCCTACGTTCACTATCCCGGCAAAATCGTTGCCATCGCCGGCAATCATGACGGAGAGGTTTTCGCAAAGACCGATCCCGCGACCCTGCACGCATTTCTCGACAATTTCTGTGCACCTTCGCAAAGTGTCCCTGCCATTGCCGGCACCATTTACCGTCAGACAATGAACCAGCCCGGCGTTTACTACCTGCTGGATGCTCCCTTTGTACAATTTGTGGCGCTGTATTCGAATGCCGCTGAAAACCCCGGGTTCATCTCAGGAGCCATACCGGGCAACGCCCAAAAAACATGGTTGCTCGCCACGCTCAAATCGATTGCCACTGCCCGCAAAAACGGAACCCGTAAAGCCCTCGTTATTGCCACGCATCACCCGCCGTTTACGTCCGGCGGACACTCGCCCAGCACAACCATGCTGAGCGAAATCGATTCAGTTTGCCAGCAGGCGGGCATCATGCCGGATCTATTTCTCTCCGGTCACGCCCACAGCTACCAGCGCTACACGCGCGAAGTTTCCGTCAGCGGTCGTACGATCCAGATCCCCTACGTCGTCGCAGGAACCGGTGGCATTAACGACCAGGCCGTGCCCAAAGCAACTGGACAAGTAACAGGCGATCACACGTTTGTCACGTCCTACAAGGGCTATGGCTACGTCCAAGTCACGGTCGATTCCACCACCATAAAAGGCACAATGTACGCCGTAGATCCAGACACAAGCGCAAAAACGGAAGTTGAATCCTTCACAGTCGATCTGCAGCGCAATCTGGTGGCGTAATCCATGGGGATTCGGGCTCGAACTGCAAATCGCACCCAGGCACCTAACCGTAAGCAGATAAAATCGTGGAGTAA
>CAVUYH010000005.1:0-513819 GCA_963745685.1 uncultured Acidobacteriaceae bacterium
CCCAGCGACAAGAAATCCAGCTCACCATCCTTGCGAATCTTTAATTCGCTACTCATTGCGTTTTCTCCTGACGTTTCCAACGGTTAGGTCTTTTTGTTTGATACTCAAAGGAATTATAAACTGGTCTGACCTCTCACGGAAGTCTAACCGATCTAACTCGCGCTCCCTGCCAGTTTCTTCACATCCGCCAGCAGTTCATCCGGTGTCCATTCGTTGCCGGGATAGAACTGCGTCACTTTGCCGTCGGGTCCAATCTCGGTAGTGGAAAGCGTGTGAGTGATGGTGCCGTTGTCTCCGTTCGACATGCCCACGTTGAAGAACTTTGCCATCTCCACCAGTTCGGCCTTGTCAGGCACAGCAAAATCCCAGTGCGCAAAGGCAGTCTTGGCGTCGCTGCCGATGTATTCGGCGCCATAGGCGCGGAGCACCGCTGGAGTGTCATGCTCGGGGTCGAAGCTTACGCACAGTAAATGCGTTTTCGCATAGAGCTTCGGATCGCGAGCTAACTGGCTGTTGATGGTTGCAAAGTTGCGCGTGACCAGCGGACAGAAATTCGGCAGCGGACAGCGCGTATAAATAAACGTCACCAGCAGCGTCTTGCCTTTGAACTGCCCAAGGTGAATCGCGCGCCCGTCCTGGTTGCGCAATTTGAAATCGGGTACGCTGTCGCCCGCTGTCGGTATGTGGTAAATCACCGCCGGTTTGTAATCCGGCTTTGCTTGCGCGACAACCACAATATGGTCGAGCAGCACTGTTTGCTGGCCACTCTTCGACACCAGAACATCTGCGGTGATGACGTCGCCCGGATGCAGGTCGCTGATGATGCTCGCATCCTTCAACTGATACGGCATGGTCATCGCTTCCATAAAGCCGGGAATCGCTTCATGATCAAGCACAACAATGCCGTGCGGCGCATCCGTGGAGACCACCTTGCCGCGCACATGGTAAACCTTGACTCCAGCGTTTGATTGATCCTGGGAATTCTGACCGGACCGGCAGCCAGTCAAAACGACGCAAGCGAGGAATGAGGAAATAAACAATAGGCGCATAACTCTTCAGTGTACAACCGCGACACAATCCGCAGCCCTATTGTGCTTTATGAGCGAGGTGGCGCAGTGAGCGCTATTGTCGTATAACGCTGGAATGGGGACAAGCGACAAATCTTGGCGCGCCATGGACCCGGACCTGCATAGCGATTATCTGCACATGCACGCATGGCTGCGAGACGGCGGCATGGTAATCGCTGCCAGCGAGCGCGCGCGAAGGGCCCTGACCGCCCGCTATCACCGCGCCCGCCGGGCTGAAGGGCTCTCCGCCTGGCCCGCACCCGCGATTCAGGACTGGCATACTTTCCTGCGCGCTGCGTGGGATGAGCGAGCGGTTTCCCAAGGGGACGATCGGCTTCTCCTCAATCCCGTGCAGGAGAAATCAATATGGGCAAACATCGTGGGATCGGAACGGCGACTCGCCACTTTGCTCAGTGGCCCGCGTAATCGCGTGGCGGCGCTGGCCATGCAGGCACATCAGCTTCTTTGTTCGTACGCGCCGCAGTTTCTGCGCCCCGCAGCGCGCAGCGCCTGGCAACAGGATGCGGAAATCTTCTCGGGCTGGCTCGATGCATTCGAGCAAGTTTGCGCTGCTGGAAAACTGCTGAGCCCCACTCGCCTGCCTCTGGAATTGATCGCATGTCTTGAGGGCGAGTCACAGTCCCTTTCCAGGCCACCGCTGCTGCTTGCCGGTTTCGATCGAATTCTGCCCGTGCAGCGAAGGCTCCTCGACAGGTGGGGCGCCTGGCAGCAGGCCGCAGCCAGCGAGCCTGCCGATGAGATTCGCTACTATCGCGCGGTCGACGCGCAGTCAGAACTGGCCGCATGCGCGCTCTGGTGCAGGCAAAAGCTTGACGCCGTTCCTGCAACAAAGCTGCTCGTGATTTCTCAGGATCTGTCGCAGCGAAGAGGTGAAATCGAACGCACCTTCCTCGCCCTCGCCAACGTACCGGGTTCAACGCCGTCGTTTGAATTCTCACTTGGAATTCCGCTCGGCAAAGTGGCGCTCGCACATTGCGCTTATCTTCTGTTGCGTTGGTTGTCGAACCGGATAGATGAGAACGAACTGGATTGGTTGTTCTCGTGCGGGCTGGCGGCGGCGGATATGCAGGAGTCCGCAGCATTGCAGAATTACTTGCGCATGTTGCGGCGGCGCGGACTCGAGCGGCCTCAATGGTCGCTGCAGGCGTTCCTTGTGCAGCAAGTGAATGCGACGTTGCCAGCCAACTGGGTCAGCCGCATTTCAGAAGCGCAACGTCGACTTGCCGAACAGTCCCGCACTCTCAAAAGCCCACTGGAATGGGCCGAGTTCGTTCCGAACTTGCTTCAAACGATTGGCTGGCCAGGTACGCGCCCGCTTTCAAGCGAGGAGTTCCAGGTAATTCGTCGTTGGGACCTGGCGCTGGAATCATGCGCATCGCTCGGGTTCGACGGCCGCCGCATCCCGTGGAGTGAATTTCTGCTCACGCTAGCTGAAGCGCTAGAAGATACGCTTTTTGCACCGGAATCGCACGATGCACCAATTCAGATCGCAGGTCCGGCAGAATCGGCCGGCCTTACCGCCGATGCCATCTGGTTCATGGGCGCAAGCGAGAGCGCCTGGCCCGCATCCGGCGCCACACATCCGCTATTGCCTCTTGAAGTTCAACGCCAGGCCGAGATGCCGCACGCGACTTCGCAACTTGATTGGGAACTATCTGACGCCATCGTCGCGCGCCTGCTCTCATCGGCGCCTGAAGTGTGCTTCAGTTATGCGCGCCAGGGCGAGGATGCAGAAACACGCCCTTCGCGGATGGTCGTGCGCGTAGCAGGCACACCACAGGGGTTGCCGGCAGAACTGATTGCGCCGGCAGCGCAGCCGCCGCTCACAATTCCCTTCGAAGACTTCAGCATGACCGAGTTCCGCCTCGACAGAGTTGCAGGCGGAGCCAGTGTACTCACGTATCAGTCGCAATGCCCGTTCAAGGCATTCGCCACGGCTCGCCTTGCGGCGCAAAGTTGGAATCCGGCAGAGCCATGCCTTACCGCAGCGCAACGTGGGCAGTTGCTTCATGCCGTTCTCCACTCCATTTGGGGCGGCCCAAAATCTGGCGGAAGACGCACACTGACCGAGTTCCGCGCAATCGGCGATCGCCAAGCTTTCATCGCCGACCATGTTCGCCGCGCAACGCAGTCGGCGCTCAAGCAGGCCGTTCGCGAGCGGCTTCCGCAACGCTATCTTGAGATGGAAGAGCGGCGCCTGAATTATCTAATCGGCGAATGGCTCGACTACGAACTGACTCGTGTCGAATTCACTGTTCTGCAAACTGAGGCCGAGCGCACTGTCGAATATGCCGGCCTCTCATTCGATCTGCGTCTCGACCGCATCGACCAGCTCTCGGACGGCACCCTGCTGGTCATTGACTACAAGACTGGCGCGGTAACGCCGAAATCGTGGGAGCTACCGCGACCCGATGATGTGCAGCTTCCGCTGTATGCGTCGTTTGCGCTCGGTGAGCAGGAGACACTCGGCGGCCTGGCATTCGCAAAAGTGCGTCGCGGCGATGACCTCGGGTTTGCAGGACATATAAATGATGCGCGCGCAACCCTCATCTCATCCCTCCGCGGCACAAGCGGCCTGGTAAAGAACAAGCTGGACGAACAAAAGATAAGAGATTGGAAACGCGAGATCGAAGATCTTGTCCGCAATTTTCTGGCCGGCCGCGCCGAAGTAAATCCGCGCGAATATCCTGAAACCTGCACACGATGTGGGCTTCATGCACTCTGCCGCATTCAGGAGCATCGCGTTTTGCTTGCCGCAGATGACAACGCAACCGGAGAGGAGTCTGCTGATGAGTAGCTCCATCTCCCGGGCCATTCCGTCTGACCAGGAACAGCGTGAGCAGGCGCTCAATCCTGGAAATTCAATCTTGGTGCAGGCTCCGGCAGGATCGGGCAAGACCGATCTGCTGACGCGACGCTTTCTGCGCCTGCTGGTCGAGGTTGGGGATCCCGCCGAAATTGTCGCCATCACTTTTACAAAGGCGGCCGCCTCGGAGATGCGCCATCGCATCCTGTCAAAACTCGAACAGGCCGCCACGCTGCCCGAGCCCACGGCTGACGATGCATTTTCAATGGAGGCGCTTGCGCATCGTGCGCTCCTACACTCGCAGGCTCTCGGCTGGAACCTGCTCGATCAACCAGCCCAGTTGCGCATTTCCACTATCGACTCGTTCTGCCGCGACATTGCGCTGCAGCAGCCGCTCCTTTCCGGGCTTGGCGACGGGCTCGACATCTTCGAGAACCCGGAGGAACTTTATCGCCGAGCCGCACGCCGCACAATCGAGCAGATCGACTCGGCCGACGCTACTCTGCGCGCCGCACTCGAATCGCTGCTCGACTGGCGCGACAACAACTGGCTCGAACTTGAAACGCTCATCGCAGAAATGCTCGCGAATCGCGACCGCTGGATTCACGATTTCGTCGTCGGCCAAGAGCAAGATTGGGACGCTCTGCGCGCGCGACTGGAGCGGCCATTCGTCAACGCCGTTTGTACAGCGCTCAACCGGCTTGCGCTTCTGCTCGATCAGATTCCGGATGCTCGTGAAGAGGCCCTGGCGCTGGCTCGGTTCGCTTGTGAAGAGCCGGGACAAAGATCCCCTTGGAACTTGGCGCAATTCGCCGAGATTCCGTGTGGTCCCTTTGATGAAGACGTGGCAACGGCTCAAGAGGTCTTAGCCGCGCTCGGGTCCTTTCTTCAAACTCAAAAGGGGACATGGCGAACGGAAAAGGGCTTGAACGCTCTCGATGGCTTTCCCGCAACTCCACGCGGAAAGGCCGGCAAAGCGCGGTTTTCCCGCCTGATCAATCAGTTCTCTACAATTCCCAGCTTTGAATCCGCACTCGCTCAAATTGGTGTTCTGCCGCCTGCGCGATACAGCGACGGTGAATGGAAGATTCTGCGCGCTTGCTTTACACTTTTGCGCCATGCCGCGGCCCAGTTGCAGGTTGTGTTCTCTGAGGCGGGCGCCGTGGATTACGTAGAGGTCGCACAGATCGCACAGAAAGTTCTCCAGGGCGAGGACGGCCTGCCCAGCGAAACCGCGCTCGCCCTGGCCGAGAAAATTCGCCACATCCTCGTCGACGAATTTCAGGACACGAGCCGTCGCCAGCACGAACTCCTCCGCCGGCTTATCGCCGCGTGGCCCGATCGAGAAGACCGCAGTTGTTTCGTCGTCGGGGATCCGATGCAGTCCATTTACTTTTTCCGTGACGCTGACGCTGAACTCTTTCCACGCGTCCAAGCTGCGGGCCTTGAAATCTACGGGAATGAGCCGCTCTACTTTGACCCCGTTCGGCTGAAAGACAATTTCCGTACTGCGGCTTCCCTCGTCGATAAGCTGAACGATTTCCTTGGAGCTGTGTTCGAAGAAAACGATGGCAGCGGCGTCACGTTTGCCGAGGCCGAGCCCGCGCGCCCCGACGACTCTTCGCACACCGCGCAGTTCAAGTTGCACTTGAGGTTTTCAGCGCAAGATGCAGAAGATACGACAGAAAACGAAGCGGCCGACAAACCCGAGAATCCCCAGACCGCAGAGATCGTCAACTTAATAAGCAGTTATCTTGAGCGCTTGGAGCAGGCTCGTGCAGCGGGCCAGCCGTATCGCATCGCCGTACTGGGCCGAACGCGCAGTGTGCTCGCGCCAATCGCGGAGGCGCTGCGCGAGGCATCAATCCCCTTCCGAGCTGTCGATCTCGAAAGACTCTCGACGCGCCCCGAAGTGCTCGACGCGCTGGCGCTCGCGCGCGCTCTGCTCAATCCATTCGACCGCGTGGCATGGCTTGGAGTGTTGCGTGCGCCGTGGTGTGGAATTTCGCTTGACGACCTGCATACCCTGACCAGTGCAGACGATCCCGCGCTGCTAGCTCGCCCAGTTCCTGAACTGCTCGCCGAACGAGTATCGTTACTCAGCCCCGAGGGTCGTCTTGCAGCAACGCGCGTGTTGGAGACTCTTGCCGCCGTACCCGGCCTGCGGTTTACCCGGCCCACTGCATCGCTTGGAACGTGGCTCCGCAGTGTTTGGCAGACCCTTGGCGGCGAACTGTGCGTTGATGCTACTGCCCGCGCCAATCTGGACCTGCTCTGGCAATCGCTCGACAAGTTGCCCAACGGCGAGCAGGACCTGCTCGGTCCCGCTCTCGAAGCAGCACTCGGCAGACTGACGGCCCAGCCGGACCCAGCAGCCGAGAGCGAATGCGGCGTTCAGCTGATGACGATTCACAAATCAAAGGGCCTCGAATTTGAAGTGGTTATCTTGCCGGAGTTGCAGGCAGCCAGTCGCAAAGGGCACTTCAAAATGCTTTCGTGGCTCGAGCGCGGACTGTCCCCCGATCAGCGCCCGGACGACTCAGAGGACGTAACCGAGTTCCTTGTGGCGCCGCTGCAGTCGAAAGGCTCCGAACGCAGCAGCGCGAAGGCTTGGGTCGATCTGGTTTATGCAGAACGTGAATCGCAGGAGATGCGCCGCCTGCTTTACGTTGCGGCCACACGCGCACGTGATGAGCTGCATCTGTTCGCTCGGCCCAAATGCAAGCTTGAGCAAAGTGGCGAGTGGACACTTCCCACGCCTACCGGCACCCTTCTGGCAACCGCGTGGCCCGGCCTGCGGCAAGAGATTAATCGGCAATTCGAAGAATGGAAAGTGACCTTGGAGCAGACCCGGGACGAGAGCACAATCATCGAATCAGTTGCCGCCGCCGGCGAGAGCCATCTTTTGATCATGCCGCCAGCCGCCAAGCCCACTCTGCTGCGCCGCCTGCCGCCCGAGTTTCGCTCCCCATCAGAAACGGTGGGCGCCATCGCCTCGGCATCACCCGTCCTGGGAATGAGCAACGAAGACCTCTATCAACGCCACGAGGGCGGAGTGCTCACGCGGAAACTCGGAATTGCCGTACATTCTCTGCTTGAGCAGACGGCACGCCTGCGTGAAACACTCGATTGGGATGAAACCCGCTCAGCGATCCCAAAGTCGCAGGCAAAAGTCGCCGCACAAATCCGCTCCGCGGGTTTGGACCCAAGCCAGGCAAATCAAATTGCGAAACAGGCCCTGGAGATTGCGCTCAAGTCTACTCACGATTCCGCGGGCCAGTGGATTCTCTCGCCGCACGACGACGCAGCCAGCGAAGTCCGCTGGGCCGGCGTTGTCATGGACGAAGTGCGCACAGTACAGGTTGACCGTGTTTTTCGCGCCGGCGCCGCGCCTCAGAACAACGACGGCCATTGCTGGTGGATTGTCGATTACAAAACTGCGCACGCCGATGACCTCAACAAAGCAGATCCGGCGAATGTTCTACCGCGATTGCGCGCCCTGTTTGCGCCGCAGTTGCAGGCCTATGCTGAAGTCCTTCGTAAGCTCCATCGCGATGGCGTGCAGATACGCGCCGGCCTGTACTACCCGCGTATGCTGCTTTTTGATTGGTGGGAGATTTAGAGCGTTCTGAAAGGAAATAAAGTATCAGGCGCGACGGAATCGCCGCGCCTGATACCAGTGAATCGCTATTGAAGGTTGGCCATCAGGCCATCGAGCGCTGACTTCGGAGGACGCGTAACCGACTCCGACAACGTGCTCAGAGGTTCTTCGACAACGTTCAGCAAGTCGATAAACGAAGGCTTCTGGGTATCGATGAGAAATACACCAGTGAGAACTTCATTCTTCGCCTGCGCTTCCATCAATGTGCGAACGGCATTGGCCCTGTCCGTAGGATCGTAGTCCTCAAGCAGCTTGCGCAGACGCAGGCTCGAGCCATCGTACATCTCCACATCCAACACCTGCCCCGAGTCATAGTCGACTTCGATGTCATCGAAGCTGGCCACAAAGTCGATCTCGTTGATCGGCTCATCGTATTCCTGCAGAAACTTGTAGCTCTTTGTCGATCCCTCGTGATCGTTGAAGGTCACGCACGGGCTGATAACGTCGAGCAGCACAGTTCCCTTGTGCGCAATCGCAGCCTTCAGCATTGAGAGCAGTTGTTTCTTGTCGCCGGAGAACGAACGGCCCACAAAAGTTGCTCCCAGTTGGATAGCCAGGGCGCACGTATCGATCGGCGGCAGATCGTTGATGACGCCGGTCTTCAGCTTTGAACCGATATCCGCAGTCGCAGAAAACTGGCCCTTGGTCAATCCGTATACGCCATTGTTCTCGATGATGTAGATCATCGGCAGATTGCGGCGCATCAGGTGGACAAACTGTCCGACGCCGATGGACGCGGTATCTCCGTCGCCGGAGACGCCGAGAGCCGTGAGCGTGTGGTTGGCCAGTAGTGCGCCGGTCGTAACCGACGGCATACGGCCATGCACACTATTGAACGAGTGCGAGCGGCTCATGAAGTAAGCCGGGCTCTTTGACGAGCAGCCGATGCCGCTCATCTTGATCACCCGCTCAGGCTCCACGCCCATCTCGAACATCGCGTCGACAATGCGCTCTGAAATGGCGTTGTGCCCGCAGCCGGCGCACAACGTGCTCTTGCCGCCGCGGTAATCAACGATGGGCAGGCCAATATGGTTCACTTTAGGATTTGGTGTCGCGGTTGCCATTTAGAGGCCCTCCTTCGCAGCGAATTCTTCGGTGATGGTGCGGGCGTCAATCGGCAATCCGTTGTAGTGCAGAATGCTGCGCAGCTTAACTACCTGCTCGGCCGGAAGATCCAGCTTCAGCAAGCTTGCCAACTGCCCGTCGCGATCCTGCTCCACCACGTACACGCGCTCGTGTGAGGCCACAAAGTCGTGAACCTCGTGCGCAAACGGAAAAGCCCTGATGCGCATGTAGTCCACGTCCTTGCCATACTCCTTCTTGATCTGGTCCATGCTTTCGCGCAGCGCGAAATCCGTGGTGCCGTAAGCAAGAAATCCGATCTTCGAGCTTCCATTCTTAACCGCGATGGGTGCCGGAACCAGCTTGCGCGCGCTCTCAAACTTGCGCGCCAAACGGTCCATCACCATCAGGTACTCGTCAGGACGCTCCGTGTAACCGGCCGCATCGTTATGTCCCGAACCGCGCGTAAAGTACGCCGCTTTGGGATGCATGGTGCCCGGCAGCGTGCGCCAGCCTATCGCGTCGCCGTCCACGTCGCGATAGCGTGCAAAACCGCCCAGCCGATCCAGATCTTCCTTGGTCAGCACCTTGCCGCGATCCAGCGGCTTCTCCGGATAGTTGAATGGTTCCGACATCCAGTTGTTCATGCCCAGATCAAGATCCGTCAATACGAACACCGGCGTCTGCAAACGCTCGCTCAAATCAAACGCTTCGTAGCCAAACTCAAAACATTCCTTCACCGAACCGGGCAGATAAACCGGATGCTTCGTGTCGCCGTGCGATAGAAAGGCGGTCGACAGCAAGTCAGCCTGCGACGTGCGCGTCGGCATGCCCGTCGAGGGGCCCGTGCGCTGCACATCGAAGATCACGCCGGGAATCTCCGCATAGTAGCCGAGACCTGTAAACTCCGCCATCAGCGAAATACCAGGACCTGAAGTGGAGGTCATTGACCGCGCTCCGGCCCACCCTGCACCCAGCACCATGCCGATCGCCGCCAGTTCGTCCTCTGCCTGCACCACCGCAAAAGTCGCTTTGCCTTCAGGCGTCACGCGGAACTTCTTCAGCAAATCGGTCGCCGCTTCAACGAGAGAAGTGGAAGGTGTAATCGGATACCAGGCAATCACCGTGACACCGGCAAAAACCGCACCCATGCCGCAGGCAGCGTTTCCGTCGATGATGATCTTGCCCTTCGTCTCATTCATCGGCTCAATCACAAACGGATCCTGCTTGATGAATGTCGTCTGCGCGTACTCAAAGCCCGCCTTCACGGCGCCGAAGTTCAGGTCAAATACCTTCTGCTTCTTGGCAAACTGCTTTTGCAGGCCGCGCTCCACAACGTTCAGGTCGATCTGCAGAATCTGCGCCACCGCACCCACGTACACCATGTTCTTCACGAGCTTGCGCAGCTTGGCCTCGGTGCATACGGCAGCGGTAATCTTGTCGAACGGCACCGGATAACAAACGATGTCGTCACGATACTGCTTCAGATCGAGCTTTTCTTCGTAGATAGCCACGCCGCCCATAGGCAATGCCAGGGCGTCTTCGCGGGCCGTGTCAGGATTGAGCGACACCAGCACTTCGGCGTCGCGCTTGCGGGCTACATATCCATCCTTGCTGGCACGAATTGTGTACCAGGTGGGTAGTCCGGCAATGTTCGACGGGAAGAGGTTTTTTCCGCTAACGGGAACTCCCATTCCGAAGATGCTCTTCAGCAGTACGCTATTGGCGGATTGCGAGCCGGACCCGTTCACCGTTGCTACGTTTATGCTGAAATCGTTTGCGACACGCCGTTGTGCGGCGAGTGTGCCCTCTTCTTGACCGAGGGCCAGGTCTCCTGTCGCCATTTGGCGGGATTCCTTCCGAGTTAGATTCTCAAAAAAATCGCGATTTCCTTGCTCTCTCCACTTGTGATTATAGTCACCCACCAACGCATGCGTACCGCTACATGACTCGAAGGTAACCCGCTTGATTCTCAGCATTCGGACGAAATCCAAGACCGGGTCGTGATTGTTTATCGTGCAGAGAACATCCTGATTGTTGCCCCAAGCATTCTACGCTTCAAAACACATCCTTGCTCAACCGGCCGGTATGGAGCTCTCGCGGTAATGGAAAGTCAAATCTTCCGTTTTCAGATACTTGCGTGCCGATGAAGCACCGGCGTCTGCCGTTTCATTGCGGATTCCGGCCAAGTCACCCAGAGCACCACACGAACGGCATTCATTTGCCCTCTGCTGCGGGACGCACACCGAACGAACTCGCTCGAGGCAATGTGCAGCACCGAAATCATATCCTCGCTCCAGTGTTAGATGGTGTGAGGTAAATCACTGAAAGTCACTCCACCTTGATTCAACCTAGCGGTAGTGGTTGGGGTCATGAAGCTGTGTTTCGATTAGATTATCTTTCCTGCTTGCTTACCGTTGTTTCAACCGTAATGGTTGGCCGCAAACATTGGATGGGGCTATTGGTTGCCTCCATTAACTGTGCAATTGTCTGCGTCATCGGCATGCACACGGGTCAATACGGGTTCATTCCGGCGAACCTGTTCTGCATCATCATGTATACGTGGAGCATCCAGTCTTGGCGCCGCGATCGCAAGCCGGCCCTTGTGCGCGCCGCCGCACCTGCTGCACCCACTTCATACACGCATCCGCAGCCGCGCACCCGGGCCGTCGCGCCATCTCGAAAAATCCGCTCGGGACTCTTCCTCGCCTACAGCGCCAGCTCATGTGCGCCGATCGAGCCCCAGGCGGCGAATAGCGAGCATCCGGCAGCGAATATTTTGATGAACTCAGGTTCAGCAACCGAAGTCAAGACAGCAAACTGAACTCCTGCAGCTCATGCGCGCCGCACCGGGTAAAAATGTTCACTGAAACTGCAACACATACGTGCGACACGCAACAGCAGCACGCCAATGCAACACGCTACTTCAGCACGTTCGAACATTGCCTCGATGTGATAGATTCAAACAGTCAGAGCACCGCCGGAGAGATGGCCGAGTGGTTTAAGGCGCACGCTTGGAAAGCGTGTGTACTTTAACGAGTACCGTGGGTTCGAATCCCACTCTCTCCGCCATATTGAAAACAAACAACTTATGTGTATAAAATTAGACCGTTGGGGCAATTTGGGGTAACCATGCTAAGATAATCGCATGGGGCTCAACCTCTATCGCCGTCACAAGAGCGCCTGTAAAGCCGGGCGTAAACACAATCATTGCTCAGGCGAATTCGAGGAGCGCAAGAAAGGCTGGAAGTCTTGTGACTGCCCAGTTTTTGCTTCAGGAACCCTCAACGGAGAGTTCAGGCGGAAATCCACCGAAGTCTGGAAATGGGAAGACGCCAAATCCGTAGCCGACCAATGGGTGTCGAACAACTCTTGGGCGGGACTTCCAGTGCCGATTCCAGTGCCGTCGCCGACCCCAGCGACGACACCTTCACCACATCCTGATTCAGGCGTCAAAATCAGCGAAGCTATTGTGAAGTACAAGGCAGATACAGAAGGCGATTTGGCCGGTTCGACCACGCGCATGTACCGCTATCTGTTGGAAGGCTTTGCCACCTATTCAGAGCAGTTGGGCTACATCTGGATCGATCAGTGGCGCCCAGAGGATGTTCGGGCGTTCCGCAAAAGTTGGAAGATGAAAGACTCGACCTCGGGGCAAAAGGCGGTGAAAGCCTCGACCGCGGGAAAGAACTTGTCCAACTTAAAAGCTTTTTTTGAGTTCTGTGTTGAGAACCGGTGGATTGCCGTCAACCCGGCGCGGATTAAAAAGAGGCACACTCGGAGCGAAGGCGCCACTGTTCAGAGAGTTCCATTTACCGATGAGGAATTGGAGCGCATGTTTCGCGCTTGCGCTGAGCAGTACGGCCAAGGGAAGTATGCAATCCGCTACCGATGGACCGGGGAAGATCTTTCCGATTTCATTGCGGTTTCTCTGTACACTGGTTTGCGTATCTCGGACGTGGTCGTGTTCCGTGCGAGTCGACTAAAGAAAAACGGCGAATGCTACATCCGCACGACCAAGAACGACAAGGACGTCTATACCTGGATCCCCATCTGGCTTCAGGATCGGATCCGGATGCGGGCAAAGCAGTTCGGTGACCTGATTTTCGGCGAGCATAAGACCGAGAACTTAGAATCGATCACCGACCAGTGGCGGCGGCGCCTGATCAAATTGTGGAAACTGTGCGGACCATGGTCCCACCGGCCCGAGCATCACCGCTTCCGGCACTCATTCGCCCGCATACTGCTGCAACAGGGTAACGTGACCTTTCGCGATGTTGCCGAACTGATCGGCGACACTGAAGAAACGGTGCGCAAGTACTATGCGGTCTGGGTGACCGAGCGCCAGGAGCGGGTCACTGATGTCCTTCAGAAAGCATTTGCGGGCAAGCCTACGCCGATCCCCAGAACATCGCAGAGCGGTTCAATTCAGCCGAGCTAGCTCGCATTGAGCAAGCGTGTGTGCAATTGATGCAACACGGATTTGGGAATACTGTACAAGCTGTGCGATCTCTTCGGTCCGTTGCGGATCTTGAGCACGCCAGTTTCCGACCTAACCAGCAGCCGAGCTGTTTCACTCCCGCAACCTAAAGCTGCAGCTACGCTGCGAATGGTGAAGTGTTCCTCGTCGAAAAGTGAATCCAGGCCACCGTGCCGGCGATATACGCGCCGCGCAACCGAATCCGGCACACTGTAGGGAGCGCCTTTCTTACGCCGTAAAGCACTTAATCTGAGAGTGTCGGGTTCGTCCTTATAGAGCAGTCTGGTCGATTCCACGCTGATTGCAAGATGGCGAGCCAGATCGTTGAGCGGCCATTTCCTTTCGAAAATCTGAGCATCACGATCTGTTTGATCCGCTACGTGCGCAATCCCAGAGAGATCACGGATGCGGTAATGCTCCTCGGGAAAAGCGCGATCTGATGCCGAGTTGTTGGTAGCAACATTTGCACCTGTCGAAACGGCGCCCGCGGAAAACGCAAGCTCATGAAAGCAGACGGCAAAGCTCCACGCCCCAATGAATAGGCCAATCAACGCAAAAACAATGCAGTACTCGGCAGGAACATTGCTCGAATTATCGCGAGGTACTATGGCACAAATGGTCCTGATGCTGGCTCTAATAGTTCTCATTTAGCCTCCAACAATTTGAGGGTAATTACCCAAAGGGGAGGAATCAACGCTTCGGGCGCACAATCTTCGATCGATGGCGAGAATTCTAAAGAATCAGGCTTTTCGTTAGGGAGACCGTAGGACTTGGCGATACCTTGCACGATCGACTGCACGCACCAGCCCGCGCCAAGAGGTCGGTCGCGGGTTGCGACTTTACGTCAAACAGCGGGGAGATCGCATGGATGATCCCGCGACAGTGCGCGACCTGAATGTCCTAACCGTGGTCGCCGCGGAGGGGTACAAGGAATTTGTCGCAGGCCTGCAGAAGGAAATTACGGAGGCTGCTAGGTCCGCAGGAAGCGGAGCGATTGTTCCCGCTGCCTTAGCATCGTGATACGCAGAGGCAATCTTGTCTTCGTCATCTGTGTAGTCGTTCTTGATCAGAAAACTGCCCACAGAATAAGCGGTTGGAAAAGGTCGCGCTGGTCGAGGTGCCTATAACGCGCGTCATGGAAGCTTACGTCAACTACTTCGATATGGGCTAGGCGGAAAGCCAAGCAGATGGATCAGCAGGCTTGCTCAACAGGGCTGCGAGGCTAAAAAGCAACCCTCCTTCAGTAGGTCAAGGATGGCGGTTCTGACGCAGACGGGCATTCGACCACGATCAAGGTGTCAGGCATCGTCCTGACCGGTGCCGGAATGTTTTCGCCGCAGCCCTTGCACCGAATTGTGTATTCGCAGATGCGAGTTTCAAGCAGGATCTCCACTGGAACAGTATAGGCGAACAAAAGATGAATATCTCCACAACTTCCCCATTGCCGACCAACCGGAACGTTAGTGCGACAGCTTGGGGCAAGTCGAAGATAAGAATGTGGGCCGCTGTGGGTATTAATCCTCGGGGGTCGCTACCGTCCAATTCATCTCTAACTTGAGGCGTTTGAAGCAGGTCCTACAGACCCAGAGATAGACGTCTGGTCGAAGCTCCGTGTAGTAGGCGTGCCGATAGCAACCGCGTTCCTTATGCGCCTGTTTCCACTCTGGAAGACGTTCGCGGTGATCACACACGCAGGCGAAGCAGGACCAACAATGGTCGTGTGTCCAGTCTTCGCGTGGGCGATCCCACCGCTTCCAAACGAACACCGCGTTGCGAAAGGGCGCAAACCGAGTTCGCCATTCCTCAACATTCTCGACTTCTCTCAAATCGTGCACGGGCGAATCCCTTGGTCTTCAATTCAAGTGTAGACTCGCTGAGCCTGGTTGGCGGAGTCTCTGGGACTATCACCGGCAAAGAGGAAACTTGAGAAATTTAGCCCAGTTTCTCCATGGCCGACCAACCGACCAGAACTCGGAAAAACTTTCGTTACTCGCTCAATGAGTCCTTTGGCCTATATGAGCCCAACGTCCTCGACACGGGCGATGAGCGGAGTTAACTGGGAAATGCTAACATTCGCAAATGCCTCATTTAAGGAAGACGGAGGTAGCTGCACCTGTCTTGCATATTTGTGTCTTCGTAGTAACGTGGCTTCTATTTTGGGTTCAGCCACAACCCTTATTGGACGGCCCGTCTCGTTTCCCATTTGCTGTCATATTCTTGGCTGATTTGCCGTTCTCCGCGCTGTTCTTCGGGATAATCTTTACTTCGTCAGAGCGTGCAGCATTCGCCGTCGCTTCATGGGGTATTACTGGCACCCTATGGTGGTGGTTTCTTGGGAAATTGATTGATAAGCTACGTCACCGTTCAATTTGATGCTTCATCATTCTCTACCGAAGCTTGCTGCAGCAGTTGGCGAATCGCCCAGGCACTCATCCATCACGGATTTCCGACTTCCTGGCGAGTGACCGGCATCTATGAGAAGGTCATAAAAGTCAAGGCCGACGTGGCGGCCGTTCTGGATACACCTCGACAGCATCGTTGAGCGGTGGAGAGTGCTGTCAAGGGCGTCCGAAGGACGATCGCGGTAGGGATACCGGTTGCCCGATACCCCCCGCACGGACCCGCACGAGCGCTGATTAGCGCATGCGGTTCTTATCTCGGATGTGTTGCGGCGAAGCGCACACTAGGATAGGGATGAAGCACGCGCGGCTCCGGGAGCCATCGTTCGGTTAGCTGAAGGACTCGGGCCCAATTGGGCCGGTGCTTTTGGCTCCGGCAGCGGAGTGTCCAGCGCCAGAGACGTGTCACCCTTGTACGAAATGCCTTCAGCCGTTCCATGTTTCCCGGTACCGCGTGGTAGTTGAAGTAGCCCCGGACGACCGACTGGAGCCACTTACCCGTCTGCTGGACCGGATCGTGCATGCGTCTGCGAAGCTCCTGCTTGATTTCCTGCAGTTTGGCTCGCATGCGCTTGGCGATGGTCTTGCGCTTCAGGGCAAATTTCCCCCTCCTGTCCTTTCCGCAGATGTGCGTGAAGCCCAGGAAGTCGAATGTCTCTGGCTTTCCTTCCCCTCTCTTCTTCCGGTTTCGTTCGGCAAAAAGCCCGAACTCGATCCGGCGCGTCTTGTCTGGGTGGAGTTCCAATCCAAGGTTCTTCAACTGCTCCCGCAGGTCTTGCAGAAAACAGTCTGCGTCCTTTTGGTACTGAAAGCCCAAGACCGTGTCGTCCGCATAACGGACGACGATCATCTTGCCTAGCGCCTTCTCCCGGCGCCAAGCGTGCACCCAGAGGTCGAAAGCATAATGCAGGTAGATATTAGCGAGGAGCGGTGAGGCCACCGAGCCTTGCGGACTACCTGTTTCCGGATTCGACCATATGCCGTCCTCCAACACCCCGGCGTTGAGCCATTTCTGAATCAGCCGCAGGATGCGTCGGTCGGCGACGCGTTGCTCTACAAACTTAAGCAGTGTATCTTTTCGGAGGTTGTCGAAAAAGCTCCGAATGTCTGCGTCCAGAATGTAGTTCACCTTCTTCTGCGTAATCGCAACAGCCAGCGCATCCAGCGCGTCATGCTGGCTGCGCCCCGGTCGAAACCCATAGGAGAAACCGAGAAAGTCCTCTTCGTAAATCTGATTGAGGATGGTGATCGTGGCATGTTGGACGATTTTGTCTTCCAGAGCCGCAATTCCCAATGGGCGTTGCCGCCCATCATTCTTCGGTATGTACACTCTCCTCGATGGCTGCGCCCGATAGACGCCGCGATGGACTCGGCCGTGAAGATCGACAAGTCGCTCTTCCAGGCCCGCCTCATAGTCCTGCCACGTGACCCCATCCACGCCGGGAGCCGCTTTGCGTTTCAATGCATAGAAGCTTTCCAGCAACAGGTCGACGGTCATGTGGTGCAGCAGAGCAGTGAATCTCAACCCCTTATTCTCCTTTGCTGCTTTCCGCACACCTTCCAGCCCCTGGGGCACGCCGATCTCGCTCTGTGTCGAGGACGTGTGTAACTGGCAGGTGTTCTCCTTGATCATTGGCCTTCCCTCCTCACCCTCCGCCGATGACTGCTCATCCTTGTTCGGGCGATTCACAGGTACCATTACTTCCCTCCTTTATGCCAATGTGTGACTCCTCGGTGACTTGCCCCCGGGCCTTGCGGCCATCGCCTTCACCCGCAGTCCTGCCGTTCACTCCGCGACCTATGGGAGAATTCCTTGAGCATCCCCTCAAGAATCTCTCCGTAGTACCGCGCCGACAGGCGCCTCCGAGGTCTCCCGGTTCTCGTGTAGGAAGTTTCCAGGCGTGCACTGGGGTCTACGACTACGCAGGACTGCTCCGGAACTCGCGCTATCGCTCGCAGAGCATGTTGCCTTCCGCACGATGAAACGTCGTCGGCGTCCTGATTGGGTCTTTTCGCAGCTCAATACCCAGCCCACCTGTACCTCTGTTTACGCTTCACGTCGCCCCTCGCGGAGCGCCGCGCAAAACTCGAGGCCGAGCGGATCGCTACTCCTTACCCGTAAGGATCTTTCATCCTCTACCTCCTACCGGTTTATCCCGGCGCACTTCATCTTGACCCTTGACAGTACTCTCCACCACAACACACTTGAGTGGGGAACGAAGCTGAACACGTTTTTGTTCAGTTTCGTTCCATATTAGAGAACACATCGTTGTAGCCGTTCTTCTTACCACTACCAAGATGGGAACGTTCGATCCACGCTGCCGGGCTTCTATCCGCACTCAGAATGGGCCGCTCTGGGCCCGGTGCATGTTGGGGTCCGACTTGCTGCGTCCCAGGCCCGCCATCGCTGACGGGCCCGGGTTGTTGGGTGCTGCTATCTAACAAGCGATCTCTTAGGACCAGCCGGTCACTCGCAGTCACCCGAACGAGGAGTTGGATATAACGTTCATCTCAGAGTGAAGAAGAACTATCTTGCACGATCGAGAACGAGTTCAACTTCGAAGACTAAGCTGCTGCAGTCTGAGCAATCGGTACACGAGAAGCGTTGCGCAACGGTTCATATACCTCTCCACTGATCCATAGTCGATGCAGTAACACCGCCAGTTTTCGTGCGACTGCGACGGTCGCTCGCTTCTTGGCGTTCTTTCCGCCTCGTTCACACAGTTTGCTTCCGAATCGTCGTAAATCGCAGTCCGGCCCGAACGGGCCCAGGATGTAATGTGCACTGCCCACCAGCAGTTTGCGCAACATCCTGTCGCCTGCCTTACTGATACCTAACTGGGGCTGTTTATCGCCCGAGTCCTCCTGTCTTGGCGCAAGGCCAACATACGGGCCCACATCACGGCTCTTCTTGAAACGCAGAGGACTTTCCAGTGTCAGCGCGTACGCCATTGAAGTCACTGACCCGACTCCTGTCACCTGGCGCAGCAACTCCGTGTGCATGTATTTCTCCTGGGCCAGCTGTTCGATCCTCTTCTCGTACGATTTGATTTCCTCGCTCAGCTTCGCAATCAGGCCTAATAACGGCTGTACCGTCATCTGTATCTCTGCCGGAATCTGCGCAGCCATTTTCTTCGCAAAGCCCTCACTGTAACTGCTCGGCAGTCTCGATCCCATAGTCTTTACCATGCTGCGCACTGCACTGATCAGCTTGGTCCGTGATTCCACCAACAGCTCACGGGCGTGAAGAATCAACAGATCCTCCCGCACTTCCGAACTGCGATGTTGAATCGGATACAGCGCTTTCGGATCCACGCGCCCGAGCCTGGCCAGCATGGCTGCATCGATCCGATCATTCTTGCGTCGGCGCCGCTTCGACCCGTGTATCCGTCGCGCATTCGCCACCATCACTTCATGCCCCAACCTCGCAACCACTTCACGTACCCATGCCGAATGCGTTCCCACTTCAAACACCACTCGTGAGATCGCCAGCCCTTGAAAGAACTCCTGAACCTCTTCCCGCTGCATCCGGAACTGTCCTTCCGCCAGGGTCTCGCCGCCCAGCCCCAGAATGCAGTAGTTGCTCCACTGGTCCCCAAGATCCACGCCCACCGTCATTCGATCCAGGTTCGGGCGCTCGGCCGCGGGCACTTCTGCTTCCTGGCCTGGCTCCTGCTTCTTATCAACTTGCTTCTGCAATTGCGCAACCAGCTCCGACATCACCTCGCGCGGGTCGCGACGCTCCACCTTCCGCGACAATTCACTCTGCTTGGAAACACTGCTATGCTTTTTCACGGGTCGACCTCCTCCTGTGGGATTGCACCTCTGAGTGCGTTTACCGCTAGCTTAGCGCCTGCGGGATCTGGTCGACCTTCTCATCCCATCTAGGGTGAAACTGGCAGAATTTAGGAAGATTTGATCAATTCGACCTTTGCCGACTACTCCCCCGGAACCTCAACGAGGCGAACCTTCGGCCTAGTACATCTTCTTCAAATCAAACAATCCACGTCGACGTATTCTAGACTTAGGGCCACGCGTAAAAGTTCTTAGGAGAGTAGCGATGCGAGTCTTCTCGACTGTCCTTCTGTCAGTCCTTCCATCGTTGGGACTTGCTTTCGCATCCCAGCCGCGTGCGGCGGCGCAACAGATGCCACTCCGAGACGCGGGTCTGACGCCCAAAGTACAAATGGACATAATCGCTGCAATCCGCTCGTCGGACGAATCCTTTTTGCCGGAGATGGCACTTAATTCGTCGGTCTCATTCTTAGCACTCAGCCACACTGGTGCCCCAGCGATTGTAGTGGTGGCTAATGGGAGTTCTCTCTGTGGCAATCACGGTAACTGCCCGTCCTACCTGTTCTTGAACGAAAATAACCGGGCGGTCTTAATCTGGCAGCAGGACGTGGGGGGTGGCCCTACGGTTGAACCCGCTGTTCATCATGGAATGCACGACATCTCATCGTTCGACGTGATGAACGCCGGAGGAGAGGGTTCTGTCGAAGTCGAGGAGTTCGACGGAAAAACCTACAAACCTGGGTATTGCTATGAAGTAAAACAGACGGAATCGGGTGAGCTGCAAAAAACCCGACATCATCCCTGCCACTAGCCGATCGCTGCCCAATGCGCGGTGGCAATCGTTGTGCGAGTCCTGAATTACCGGCAAGTGTGACCCTTGACGGATTTTCTCCACTGCGGCGTAAGGTCACGATGGCCGACCACATAGCCTAAATGCCATACTCGCGCTAACAAAACAGCCTGAGCAGTTGCGCATAATCTCGAATCAGTCAAACTCTGCACTTGACATCCCAATCGCGACCTTTTATAGTCGATCATCGATATAGCGAATATCGATCTCAATATGCCCAAGCGAAAACTCGATCCATTGCCATCGGCGGCCTTTCAGATTCTGCTCTCCCTCGCAGATGAGGATCTTCATGGATACGGAATCATGCGGCAGGTGGAGCAACAGACGATCGGAAGAACGCGGCTGGGTCCTGGGACTCTCTACAGTTCGATCCAGGCACTGTTGGAAGAAGGCTTGATTGAGGAAGTCGATCGGAGCAGCGGCCTAGCTGTAAGCGACGAACGGCGGCGATATTACCGTTTGTCAACCGCAGGGCGAAAGCTGGCGCGGTCGGAAGCCGAAAGACTCGCGGATCTACTTCGAGTGGCGCGGACAAAGAAAATCTTAAGGGGGGATTATGTCTGAAAAGATATACGCCTACCTGCTTCGCTTATTCCCGTCCGCCTTTCGTAGACATTACGAGGAAGAAGCGCTGCAACTTCTCCGCGACCGACTCAGCGATGAGAGGGGTCTCTTCCGCCGATTGCGTCTCAGCTTCGATCTGATGGTGGATATGATCGTAGCTCTGCCGCAAGCGTATAGAAACTCTTACCCAGATGTCACAGTTGCTGCCTCGCTTACCCCGCAATTCGACGGAGTTCCGCCCAAGAGGGATGGAGAGGGCTCAGTGAAGACATCTTGGCAAACGGAAGCAGGCCGAATCGTGAGCCGATGGAATGAAGCGGGGAAACGCATCGAGTACAGCCCACTCTGGCTTCAGGTGGCTTCACAAAGCGTTGATAGGAGCGTTAAGCCCGAGGTTACGAATTTCACCGCTCACAGTCCATTGGGTTCAGGTGAATGGTTCGTTCCTTGGAATGCCAGATGGAATGTTCCCGGTAAGTCGATGGACTAGTGCTGGAGCCCACTCCCGGTGCCTTGAGCTACAAACCGTAGAATTCGCGCGACTGGCCTTGGGGTGACATCAGGGTGATTGTCGGCGATTCAGCAGAACCGAGAAGAAATACACTTATGCTGGTATATCCTTCTGGCATCGAATTAAAGGTTTGTGTCGATCTCGCAATTCTAAGATTCGGCGAGAGAGAGGGTTCTCAATGATGAGCACGGGAAGCATGGGGCGCGAACTTCATTGTTACTTGAAGCTAATGCTTGGGTTGACCTGTCGCATTGTCGGAGCGACGGCCTTGCTGCTTGCAGCGAATCAGGTACAGGCGAACGCGCAGCCCGCAGTGCCCGCATCGCAGACGGCGCCCCCGGTGGCTTCGGCACTGGATATTACCGGGACTTGGCAAGGAACACTGCATTTCCCCAAGACAGACCAACGTCCCCAAATCGATCTGCGGCTCGTGGTGAAGATTTCAAAGACAGATGCTGGAGCCTTGGAGGCCGTGTGGTACAGCATCGATCAGAGCCCTCAGAGCGTTCCCATGGCGACGATAACGTTTCAGAATGGTGTGCTGAAGTTCAAATCATCGATGATCGATCGCAGCTATGAAGGCAAGATGTCCGACGATGGCAAGTCGATTGCAGGAACCTGGATGGAAGGCACAATGCCGATTGTGCTGCCATTGGAACGTGCTACCAAGAACACGGCATGGGCAACCGATCCATCAAAACACACGGCACAGTTTGTGACGGTTGAACCCGGTGTCAAGCTCGAGGTGCTCGATTGGGGCGGGACGGGGCGCCCGCTGGTCCTGTTAACTGGGCTGGGGAACGATGCACATGTCTTCGACGGCTTTGCCGAGAAGCTGACCAACAAGTATCACGTATACGGAATTACGCGCCGTGGCTACGGCGTGTCAGATACACCACCAGTGAGCGGAGACGCCTATTCGGCAAACCGGCTGGGCGATGATGTAGTTGCCGTGATCGACAAGCTGGGACTTGAGAAACCTATTCTCGTGGGCCATTCGATTGCGGGAGAAGAGTTGAGCTCGATTGGGAGCCGCTTTCCAGCGCGTGTCGCGGGGCTGATTTACCTGGATGCGGGGTATCCGTATGCTCTGTATGATGCCACGCGGGGAGACTTCGGACTTGATGGCAATACGCTGCGCCAGAAGATGAATGAGCTTTCGAACGCGCAGAATCCGAGTGCGATTCGCGCCATCATTGCAGAGATGCTGGAGACCGATCTACCTCAGTACCAGAAAGACTTGATTGCCCGCCAAAAGGAATTGGAAGGTCAGCCTGACATTCCGAATCGATCTGCGCTAGACAAGAAAGATCGCCGCCGAATAAGCGCGGAGGCGATCTTGGCGGGTGAGCAGAAGTATACCGACATCAAGAGTCCGGTGCTGGCGATCTTCGCCGATCCGCACAATATGGGCGGCGGCACGCCGACGGACGAAAAGCAGAAAGCAGCAGCCGCTCGTGACGCTGAGTTTACCGAGGGCCAGGCGAAAGCATGGGAGCGAATGGTGCCGACCGCGAAAGTGATCCGCATTCCCAACGCGAACCACTATGTATTCAAATCGAATGAAGCGGAAGTTTTAAGAGATGTAGAAGAATGGGTGGACGGATTGAAGTAAGTATCATCTCCCGATAGCTCCCTGACTTGATGATTCTGAGATCGCAAAATATCCGAGAATCTTAACCGGCAAAGAGGAAACTGGCAAATATCCCCCAACTTCTCGATGGCCGACCACCCGACAGCGATTCGTTAATTCCAAGAAATCTATATGCTGTTTGGCATGATGATGCGTCATTTGAGAATGCGCTCGCTAAAGATTCACTACTGGATCGTCCCTGTAATCCAGCTCTTGCTGTTCTCAGTTTGTGGAGCACAAGTGCTCTCATCGCCTTCTTACAGATTCGCTGTGGCCACAATCAAACCGAGCAACCCAAATAGAACGGTGGCGGATGGAAACATCGGATTTACGCCCCTGGGATCGTTCCACGCGACGTCTCAATAGCTAAAGGAACTCATCGAATTCGTGCAGGACTTTGGGTATTACAAAGTAGACCAGCGCATCATTGGCGGACCGAGATGGCTAAGTTCAGCGAAATTCGACATTACCGCCAAGTGCGACGAAGAAACCGCGAGTGCTTTCGGGACAATGTCGCTGAAACAGAAAATTCGCACGGAACAAGAGATGGTCCAAGCACTTCTGCTCGAAAGGTTCAAGCTGAGAACGCACAATGAGATGAGGCGGCTTGCAGTTTATGCCCTAATTCAGACGAAATCTAGGTCCAAGATGAATCAATCGAGGAAAAACAGTGCAGACGAACTCGGTGATGCGGATGGACCGCCGGGAAATTGGAAAGCTTCGGGCGTGACTATGAAGGTGCTCGCAAACGAGATTTCTACGCTGCCTGAAATTGGCGGGAAAATCGTAGTTGATAGGACCGGCCTAGAGGGAAACTTCGATTTTGTCCTCAGGTGGACGCCGGACGCGGCGATGGGGGCTGCACCTCCAGGCGCTGACGAGGGGCATAAGTCCGACTCTTCAGTTCCTTCTCTCCTTACCGCTCTGCAGGAGCAACTGGGTCTTAAACTTGAGACGACAAAAGCATCTGTGGATGTAATCGTGATCGACTCGGCAGAACTGCCATCACCGAACTGAAAACGAAATAGCGCGCACGAACGCTATACCGGTCGTGCTTTCCGGGACTATCACCGGCATGTGTAACCCTTGCCAAATTCCGGCCATCTAGGTGTGTGTCGGGCATAGATTTGTGACGGAGCCTAGAGCGAGGGGGCAGGTTCTGTTTTAAGCTCGATACATGGGCCAGAACTTCATTGCTGACACGGTCAACCAGACGTTGCTGTTTCCCCCATCGCTTCACGATTGGCTTCCCGAGGGTCACCTGGCGCGCTTTCTTTTGGATGTGGTCTCGGCGCTGGATCTGAGCGCGATCTACACGTCGTATGAGGAGAAGGATGGCCGCGGGCAGGCGGCCTACGCGCCGGAGATGATGGTCCGTCTGCTCCTGTACGGCTATGCGAGGGGCGTCTACAGTTCGCGCAAGATTGAGACGCGCACCTTCGAGGACGTGGCTTTCCGTTATCTTTCCGGCGACCAGCACCCGGACCACGCCACCATCGCCGAGTTCCGCAAGCGCCATCTGGAGTCGCTCTCGGGTCTGTTCACGCAGGCTCTGCTGCTGTGTTCGGAAGCTGGCCTGGTGAAGCTGGGCCATGTGTCGATCGACGGAACCAAGATCAAGGCGAATGCCAGCAAGCACAAGGCGATGAGCTACAAGCACATGAACGAGACCGAGGCGCGCCTGAAGCAGGAGATCGATGCGCTGCTGGCGGCCGCGGAAAAGACCGATGCCGAAGAGGATGCGCAGTACGGCAAGGATCGGCATGGTGACGAACTGCCTGCCGAGTTGCAGCGGCGAGAGAGCCGGTTGCAGAAGATTGGCGCGGCCAAGGCGGCTTTGGAACAGGAAGCCAAAGAAAAGGCTGCGGAGCAACGCGCCGAGACCGAGCAGAAGCTGGCCGAACGCGAAGAAGAGGAGCGGCGCACGGGCAAGAAGAAACCTGGTCGCAAACCTGAGCCTTGCGATCCTGAACAAGCCAGACCGGACGACACGGCGCAGCGCAGCGCAACTTCACCGATCCGGAGAGCCGCATCATGCCGGACGGCGCGAACAAAGGCAGTTTCGTGCAGGGCTACAACGCGCAGATCGCGGTCGATTCTGCGTCGCAGGTGATCGTGGCCGCCGAGGTTACGCAGGAGACGAACGACAAAAAACAATTGCTGCCGATGATCGCGCTGATGGTGGCAAATCTGAAACAGAAACCGGAGAAGGTCAGCGCCGACACGGGCTACTTCAGCGAGGCGAATGTGACCGATGAGCAAGTGAAAGACGTTGATCTGTACATAGCAACGGGTCGGGACAAGCACGGCGCCGCGGTAGAGACGAGCAGCGATCCGCCACCTCCCGGCGCGTCGCCGAAAGAGGCGATGCGGGAAAAGCTACGAACCGAGGCTGGCCGCAACGTGTACAAAATGCGCAAGGCGATCGTCGAGCCGGTCTTCGGACAGATCAAGGAACAGCGCAGTTTTCGCCGCTTCAGCTTGCGAGGCAAAGACAATGTCAGCCGCGAGTGGAAGCTGGTGTGCGCGGCGAGCAACCTGCTGAAGCTGTTCCGGGCCGGCGGGGTTCTGGAAATGGCATAAAACGGCGGGAAAAGATGCCCGTTGAACCCAAAACGGCACAGAAGGCTTGCTATCAGCTACCAACGGGATTACTGCCTGCGCGCCCCAGTTCGAACGCCGGCCCTGGCGAAACGCTATGCCCGACACACACCTAGAACTCACGTGTCACCATCGCCGACGATGGTTTCAGTGGTAGACAGGATGTTGGGCGGTCTTGCCATCGTTGAAGCTGCCCTCGGCGGTCACCTTAAAACCGGCCACTTGTGGTCAGTTCAAAACCGGCCACTTTGGATGGCCTGAGACGTGATTGTTTTACCTTGCCGCAGGTTGCATTTGCAAGCTGCGGATTCGTATACAGCAGTGATGCTCGGCTTTCAGTGGTTCTGGTTGCATGTTATTGTGGGAGACACTTCGCCAGGGTCGCGCCTTGCGGAGTGATCCAGGGCCGATGACACGGGGCAGGCTCCGAAGGAATCGGTGAACGAGACCCTCTGCGGTTTGGCTTAAGAGCTGACCGTCGGAGGGTTTCGTGTTTCTGGATAGATTCTTTTGGTGAAGCTTCGTTGTGGGAGGCCTCTGGATCACGAGTCGCGACGCCGCCGGGCGTTCTTTGCCCGGCATCCTTTTCGTTTTTGCTTTTGTCATTGCGCGTCTCCCGTGGCGCCGGTTTTGGTGCGCCAACTGCGCGGTCCGCACTTGAGAACGTGCCCGTGATGAAGCAAGCGATCCAGCATGGCTGTGACAGCAGCGCTATCACCAAGCAGTTTCCCCCAGTCGTCAACAGGTCTGTTCGATGTGAGAAGCGTGCTCGCACGTTCGTAGCGGCGCATGATGATTTCGAGTAGTTCCTCGGCGGCAGTCAGCGGGAGCTTCCTCATTCCCAGATCGTCGATTATCAGCAACGGCACTGTGGTCAGCAGTTCCATGAACTCCTTGCGCTTGCCATCGAGCGTTGCATCGGCCAGTTCTTCGAGCAGTGTGTGAGCCTCGCGATACAACACGCGGTAGCCCTGCTGGATAACGGCATGTCCGATCGCCTGTGCGCAGTGACTCTTTCCGCTTCCTGGCGGACCGAGGAACAACGCGTCTTCACGTCGTCCGATCCAGCCTGCCGTGGCCAGCTCGAAGACCAGGCTGCGGTTCATCTTCGGGTTGAACTCGAAGTTGAAGTTGTCCAGGCGCTTGTCGACATCACGGAACTGCGCCTGTTTGTGGCGTCTCTCCAGCAGCCGCTTGCTGCGGCAGGCCAGCTCATCAGAGACCAGCGTGGAGATCAGGTCGATGGGAACCATGTTCTCCGATTGCGCTTGCAGAAGGCGCGTTTCCATCACCGCGGCCATGCCGCTCATTCTTAGCTGCACCAGAGAGCGATTGAGTTCGATCAGATTCATGATTGGGATTCCTCGAAGTTGATGCGTTGTTGGATCAAGTCGCGATACTGGCTCAGTTCGCGTATCAGCGGATCGACTTGCCGCAGACTGAGAGGCGCCTGCAGACTGCGCTCCAGATAGCGGCGCACGAAGCGATACTCGGGAACGCGCAGCTCCAGTGCCGCAGCACAGGCATCGTCTGAAGCCACGCTGCCATATTGCTTCGCCAGTTGCAGAACGCCCTGGATGCGACGCATTCCGAGTTCACCCTGGCGAGCATGGATAGCGTCGCAGACGGCGCCGATGTTCGATCCGGCCTTATGCGCACGAGCCAGCAGTTGAAGAAGCTTGGGCGGGGTACGACGCGGGCGATCCGCATCGCGGATGCGATGACCGCCACGTTTGCCACTCAGATGCTCGCGCAGTAACTCCCCCGTGCGGGGATCAAGCAGACGCACGAACATCGCATCCCACTGCACATGCACCTGACGGCCGATCCAGCCTGGCGGCGCTCCGTAATAGGCCGCTTCAACCTCGACGCAACCATCCAGATGAACCGTGCGCGTTCCATACTGGTAGTAACGAAACGGCTCCAGCGGAAGTGCCTGCAGGAAGGGCTTCTCTTCAGCGAACATCGCTGCCACCTGCCGCTTGGTCTGGCCGTGGATACGCTTGTCAGCCCAGTTTTCTTCCCAGTGATCCAGATAGGCTTGCGCCTCTTCAAGGCTCTCGAACTTCTTGCCTTTTAGCGGCGTCTTCTGCGCATGGGCTACGCCAGACTCCACTTTTCCTTTTCGATCCGGATCGCGCACCTTGCAAGGAAGCGCCGTCACGCCGTAATGCGCCAGCACATCGCGATACAACGGATTCAGGCACGGGTCGTAGATGTCGGCCGACAGCACGCCTTCACGAAGATTGTCCAGAACCACGATTCGCGTCGTGCCGCCAAGCCGCCGAAAAGCTCTTTCATGCAACTCCGCCCACACTCGTGCACTCGACCGGAAGGCCAGCAGTCGAACACATTTGCGGCTGCAACCAAGCGTCAGTACGAATAGCCGTGGACGCCGGTACTTGCCCGTATCAGGATCGCGCACCATTGGACCGGTGCCGTAATCCACCTGGCACTCTTCGCCAGGCCGCGTCTCGATGATCGCTCGAGCCTCAGCCGACACCGGGCCGCGCAGTTTGCGTACGAAACGCTTTACGCTCTCGTAGCTGCCCGTGAACCCATGCTGGTCGACCAGGTCCTGGAAAATACCTGTCGCGTTACGGCCACGCGACAACTCCAACTCGATCCACTCCCGGTAGGCTTCACTGCTCGAAGACGAACGCCGGCCAACCGGTCCCGGAGGCCCGGATCCTGCGAAAAAGCCGGTGGTCACTTCTATGGCCGGTTTTGAATTGTCAGACTGGATCGAACCCGAAAAGCCGGTGGTCACTAAAGTGGCCGGTTTTGAACTGGCCGCAGGATTCGGGCCTTCAGGGCCGGTAATCACTTCTATGGCCGCTTTTGGCCCGCAAGAGCCGGTGGTCACTAAAGTGGCCGCTTTTGAAAGAGACTTCGGTCCCCACGTCCCCGGCGAGCGAACCACGATGCCTGCTGACCGCAGGTAATCGCCCGCCGTCTCGCGACGGACTCCCGTCGCCTCCTCGATCCGCCGAAGGGGCCAACCCAACCGCCCCAACGCTATCACCTGTTCCCGCTTCTCTCTGCTCAAGACATTGCCCATGCTGACAGAGGCTAAATTCTCCCCCGTCGAAGCTATGTCTCAGCCCTTCAAAGTGGCCGGTTTTGAAGTGACCCAAAGTGGCCGCTTTTGACTGACCCCCGAGGAAGCTGCACGCGAACATCAGCACATTAGGTGTCGCGCGTATAACGCGCTCGATATACACCGTGTCCGCGAGATGAAGATGAATAAAGTGCGTACCGGTGCGCAAATCCTCATTGGACAACAGATGAGGCAGAGAATTATCCCCAACCAGTACTGCGTCGAAATCTGAATTGGGGAGAGCGGAAAGATCTCGCATATCGGCCACATCGTTCTCCTCCCACTCACTCCAGCACCCTTCGCTGACTGCCGCTACCTCGACCGCTGCAATCGTGCACTCACTTCCGACGGTTGCGCATCGTGTCGGTTCAACTTCGCAAGTTCCTACGCCGAAGGCTGCGGCGTCGATTCTGGCTCCGACCTGAACCTAATCGCGATCTCAATGAGCGAAGCAGCCCGATAAGCTTACTCTCCTAGAACTCCGTCCGATTCTCCGCTTTCCTCTCGTAGCACCCCAGAGCACAACTCAAAGCCAGGCATAGGCGCGCCACGCGGACGAAGCAGATCACGCGTGTGCGCGCCTTTTTTGTTATCTGCCCGGAGATAACTCGACACAACTCAATCAAGCAACTCAACCAAGCAACCCAACATGGAGACTTTCTATGGACGACTCTATCTCCGCTCTCAGTCCGTTTTCTCTTCTTCCAACGACGGCCCGACCGACCGTTTCAGCTTCGATTGCGGCAATTCGAACGATGCTCACCAACTCTGTTGCTTCAGGGCACTCGAGGCGCGCGTACGCGAAGGCATTCGACGATCTTCTCGCCCTCTCCATGCGCACTGGCCAGCCGGTCAGCCGACAGCTCTTCCAGCAGTACCGCGCGGAGATGGTCGATGCAGGTCTCGGTAGTTCGACCATCAATGTTCGCCTGTCGGGCGTGCGCAAGCTGATCAACGAATCGCGCGAGAATGGTCTGGTCGATCCCTCCGATGCCCAGCGAATCGTCTCCGTAGCCAACGTTCCCGCACAGGGCGTGCGCCTGGGTAACTGGCTCACCGTTGAGCAGACCAGCGAACTGCTCGCTGTTCCCGATCAAAGCCGGCTAAAGGGCAAACGCGACCACGCAATCCTTTCCGTTCTTACCCAGACTGCACTGCGTCGCGAGGAGGCCGCGCATCTCGACATGAGCAATATCCAGATGCGCGAAGGCCGCTGGGTGTTGGCGGACATTCGCGGCAAGCGTGGCCGGGTGAGGACGGTGGCATTGCCGAAGAGCGCGAAAGCTGCGATCGACGATTGGACTCAGGCGGCCGGCATCACCTCGGGCCCCGTGTTCCGTCGGCTCACCAAAAGCGGCCGCGTCCTTCCCGGGGAAGGCCTAGGCGTGTGGGCAATCTGGGATGTGGTGGTCACATCAGCCAAAGCCATCGGCATCGAGGGCTTCGGCCCGCACGACGCCCGCCGCAGCTGCGCAAAGTTATGTCGCAAACAAGGAGGAAAGTTAGAACAGATTCAATTCATGCTTGGGCACGAATCGATTGAGACGACCGCAATTTACACCGCTTGCGAACAGGAGTTCGACATCGCGGTGAACGACGGCCTCGGTTTCTGATCCTTAGAACAGATCGCAATCGTATGTATAGATACCCGGTCCGACCGTTTCTCGAGTTTTTCCGGCAATCCCCCAGACAATCTGAATTATCGTTTGGAATCTCCACCCCACTCCGTAATTCCCTTCCCGTTTCACACCCTCGCTAATCCCTCACTCAACAACTAGCCGGCACATCCGCCCAGAACACCACGTCTCCCGCCTGCATCGCAGTCGCGATCGGGTTCGCCGAAGCCCCGCGCTAAACCGGCTAGGTCGTCCTTTCGACGACAAGCCAGGCCTCAAACCAACCTACCTAACGGCCCGGCCGCCATCTCCATTGGCGCGTCCGGGCCGCCGCAATTCTGGAGCATTCAATGGACCCCTACACCTACGTCCGAAATCTGAACCTGGACCGCCGGCGGGAGCAGGCCTGTTCCCTGCCCTCGGTCGAACCCGCCAATCCCTTCTATCTCGATCCCGATCTCAACCTCGCCGTCGTCCGGAGCTTCTATATCCAGCCCGTGCTGGCTGAAAAAATCTCGCGCTTCTCGCTCCTCGGGGTGCCCGAGAACAGCCCGGAACAGATCGCAGCTTGGGCCACCGCACACAAGAACTGCAACTGGGCGCTCGCGCTCGAGGACTCCGGCGTACTTGCGCTCGAGATCGAACCCGACCTCTCGCTTGACGCGATTGCCTGGATCTCCCATCGCTCGGGGTTCGAATGGAAACTCACACTGCAGTTCAAGTTGGGGAGCCGCCATTACGCGTTCCTGGCGAGGCCCCGAACTGAATTCCGCAACCCGGGCACATCCTTCCCGGGTTTGAGCGTACTCAGCCGCGGCTCGCTCATCATTCCTCCCTCGACGCGCTCTGGCGTAACCCTTCGTTACAGCGACCGGCGGGCGCCGATTCTCGAGGCCCCGCCTTCCTTGTTTCTGCCGTCGCCCTTCCGCAACCGGACTGTAGCCGATCTCACGCCGGGCTGGTAGCCGACTCGGAACGCAGCTGCAGCCACTTCCAAAATTGCCTTCTCAACAGTGCGCACCCGCAAGTCGATCTGCGGGTGAACACATAAGGAATCGATATGACGATCCTCAAAGTTACGCCCTTCGAGGCCATAGTCTGTAGCCATTGCGGCCTCACGCAACATTCGCGCTCGCATTGTGCCCGATGCCGGCGGCGACTCGGCCTCGGATACTTCGGAATCGAGATGCCGCGCGATCTGAACCATGCGTGCGAACAGCAATTCATTGGTATACAGCAGGGTCGTTTCCCGCGTTCAACCGTGATTGCAGTATTAGAAGCCCGATAAGAGTCTTGCCTTGCCCCGTATGCAGTTTCACGATTGCATCCCTCATTCCTGGGTGCTTCGCAAACCATTCGGTAAGAAATGCAAGTTGCGCCGGGCGAAGCGGTCCTTGGTCGTGCGCACGATCGAGAGTGTCATAAATCTTTATAGGGTCAGTCGGCTTATCAGCATTCTTGCCAGACAGGCGTTTCTTAAAATCGACCACTGCATTTTGCTCTTGCTCTTGCTCTTGCTCTTGCTCTTGCTCTTGCTCTTGCTCTTGCTCTTGCTCTTGCTCTTGCTCTTGCTCTTGCTCTTGCTCTTGCTCTTGCTCTTGCTCTTGCTCTTGCTCTTGCTCTTGCTGCTCTTGCTCTCGCTCTCGCTCTTGCTCTTGATTGCTTTTGTTTTTGCTTTTGCTTTTGTTTTTGCTTTTGTTTTTGTTTTTGCTTTTGTTTTTGCTTTTGTTTTTGTTTTTGTTTTTGCTTTTGCTTTTGCTTTTATAGGGGGATGCCGGAACTCCCGGACGCACACGCAATTCTATTACAATATTGAAAATAAACCTTTTACCATTGAATTTTGCGTGCTGGTGAAAATTTTGCTACATCCCGGGAACGATGATCTCGGCACCTGGTGCCAGGGTGGCAAAATCCTGAAATTTTTTGCCACGGTAGCAAAAGCCGCGCTCTGCCGTGCACTGGATGTGGCTACGGCCTTGCTCATCAACGAGGTCCAGACTCCTGAATTTCCCCAAACGCGACGAATGCCATCTCCATGGCAAACCTGTACCCAGCCGGATTGACATCAACTACTTTATGACATGACCCGAACTTCGGACGGACGTAAAGAGCGGACTTCAGCGTGAAGTTCCTGGATTTGCTGCCTGAGCGCTTGATCACCAGAGTTCTATTTCTGATAGTGCGGACGCGGCTGCTCCATTCCGCGATGAATGCGGAATTGCGACTCGAATCGCCAGAAATCAATTCAATCTGCTTCGGGCGGATCTTAAGCTTGAGAAGAAATTCGAGGAAGCGATCGCACTCGGCCGAATGTGCGATGCTGTCAAACCGTACCCACGCGCCTCCCTCAGCATGGCGGGCGAAAATTCCACTCGCAGATTTCACTAGCTCAGCATTCGTCTCGCTCGTGCTTTCGATGGCCCGGCGCAGAATGGGCGGTTTAATATTTCTTGCATGTCGTGGTTTCAGAGGGCATGGAAGGCGTACCTTTTCTTTGCTTTGTGACAGGTCCGGCGTCCATTTTTCCATCTCATGCCGGAACGCGCCGCCACTTGATCGCTGGCGCAGAAGGTATTTGGCTCTTTCAACCCGGTCAGCCAAGTCCGGTTTCAGCGGGTACCTTGCGCCTGACATAAGATGTCGCAGCAAGTGTTTCCAGGCGTCAATCGCCCAGTCCTCTTCCGCACCATCCCCTTCCTGGTCCGCTTCGAGTAGCAGTCCGTGTGCGTGGTCATTGACATAGAGCCGCACTGGCACGCTGTGAAAGTCGCCCTCTTTTATCCACCGTTTCAGACTCGACTTCGGGACGCGGGCAGCGAGCTCGACGACCTCCTGATCTGGCGCCATCCTGCCCGACTTTTCCAGGGCGGCTGCCAGAAGCCAAGGGCACAGGTGAATATAGCTGCCAGCCGTAACGTCAAAACTGGAATGTCCTGCCATCCTCGCCTGGGCGAATGCAGCCTTGCGGGTCTGAGGATACTCGTGACCGTATAGGGCCAGTCGAAAGGCTCCGGACCGGGCCTCACACAGCCAGCTGTTCGTCTCTGGAAGGTCCGGGAACAGTGCCGCATCAGAACCCGATGCCATGGCTCCGAATAGCCAACTATGCGCGGAGTGTCTGAGGTGATGCAGGTGGCAACCGCCAGTGCGATCTGATCCTCCGGTCGCCTTTCTGAGGTGCAGGTTAATTTCATCAAAGAGGGTTTTCGGGGCTTGCGGCATGTTTTCCCGCGGAATCGCGAGCAGGTAGTCCTGCTGCTTGGCTCCCTCATTGATCCGATGGTCGCGCCAGGCGCACAATTCTTTCAGTTCGTTCTTTGAGAGCAGCAAGCCAATGGGTATGCGTCGGACCGCGTTGCCAGTCTTCAAGCGATCTGCCTTCCTTGGACGGATCTGCAATTCAACCAGATGCAACATCCCAGGAGTCTTCGCGGCCTTCACTAACAGGTCTTCGATCCTTAGCCGTCGGAGTTCGCTGCGCCGGAGACCGGCTCTGAACCCAAGCTGTACGATCAGCCGAACAATCCTTCGCCTTGCATTACTAGTTCGAGGTGGCAGTGCCTCTTCGAGATTCTTGAGGAAGTCTGCGTATTCTTTGTGTGTCACCAGATTTGCATCGACAAAGGTACTCTTTGGTTCCCAGGGGAATTCGCTGCGAAGCACTGGGCAAGTTTTCTCGTTCTGCGCAACGAGATAAAGATCAAATTCCAGGACCGCTAGCAGCAGTTCCAGTCTGTTCGATCTTGCCTGCCTGTTGATGGCACTTAGATAGATTTCCCTTCGCTCAGACGGCGGGAGCGGTGCCAAATCCTTTTCCTCTAAAATAGCGCCGAGAGCGAGCGAGATGAGGCCAATCGAGTTGGCCACAGGGCGTTCGGATTTCGACTTCCCGGACGATGAAGTCGATTGGAGAAGGGAAACTCCGAAATCCGCAATGAGACGCTTAGAATTTGGCTCCGATTTGTCCTTGGAAATCAAATCGAGTTGTTTTAATGGTTCCTGAGATTGCGCGGCTTTGAGTAAGGATTCGTGCCACTCCCGGGGGATCTCTCCCTTCTGGGTAGACAGTGAATCAGCTGATGGGCGGGCGCTCGCACTCAACTCGACACCGTAGTATTCGCTGTTCGGGAAAAGACGCCTAATATCGTTGCGAAGCGGGGAATTCGAAGTGAGGTCCCCATGGGCGTACGCCACCAGGACCGGCTTAATGAGGGTGATAGCTATCTCCCATGCACTCTGCTGAAGCTCGGCAAGGCGGGGAACTTTCTCTTGAGTCGTTTTAGCTACGACTTGTTCAACCAACCGGACGATTCGCCAGAAGATTGCGTCGTCGCTTGCCGGCTTCTGAACGCCGTCCTTATTCACGGGGGCAAGGAGGTGGTCGACGTCCCGGGCTTGCAGTTCATTCCAAAGTAAAGCGCTGAGCGGGTCTGGAAGCCAGACACGTCTTTCCGCTTCAGCGACATCCTTCACGGTGAGAAGGGACTCGACATAAATTCGTCCACCAATTGCAAACGTCGACGGTTCTTTCGTTGCAATCGATCGGACGATTGCAACGAGAAAACCGGCTCCGAGCACACCCCCATACATCACAGCAGACACGAAGAAGGCAGAGAGAAGCAGGTCCCGATTGTGCACCTTTTCCTGTTCGCGGATATTGAGTGTCCGAATCCATCTCTTCAACTGCTTTTTCCATAAATCGTAGTCGGCTGCGGCGCGGGCGTAATCGAACCGGAATGGATTGTCATCATGAGCAACATGCACGAGGAGGCGGGGCAGTTTTGGTTTCGTCCGCGTGGTCACGGACCAAAGATGCGCAGCCGACCGGAGAATTGACAGAAACTGACTTGATGTTTCACTCGGGCCGAACTTTGACAGGATCAGCTTCTCAGCGGCCCTGACATCTTCTCTCTTCCATTTCTTCTGCCCATTCTTACGTTTTTCTTCGGTCCTTCCGTAGAGCCATTCTGTAAGCTCCAGGGGGTGGGCCTTGAGGAAATCCAGAAGCTGAGGAAACCATTCCTCGCGCTGATCAGCGGTAATACGAAGCCGTATCGGGTTAGAGAGAACGTCTGGTACAAGGGCCATAATTGATAACCGGGGTTCCCATAATAGACATCGGCTCAAATTCCAACTTTTTGAGCAAATCGCCGAGCGCCGACTGCATATCCGTCACAAATTCCCGGTAATCGAACGTTGAGTGACGCCCATAAGGTTGCTCGCCTTCGACCGAGTGCCCTAAAAGGGCAGCAATCCGCTCCGGGAGCACTCTCGGGTCTCCCTGAGCGCTCCACTCGGAAAATTCCGTGCGGACAAGGTGCCTGGCAAAGTTGGCCACAAAGAGCAAATGCGATTCGAGTGCACCCGAGGAAAGCTCAACGGCGATTCCATCTTCGTCGATCAAAAAGTCACCCGCTTGTGGAGCCTGCCCGAGGTACGTCGCGAAATCGAAGCTGTCGATGTACTTGCAATAAACTTCAAGCTGGCTAAAGGCGGCGTCGGCCACCGGCGCGAGTCGGGCCTTGTCGGCACCCTTATCGATAATCGTCAGGATGCCATCTGGGTCGATCTGGTCGAGACTCGGGATACCGCCACCGGTCGGTCGACGACCGCTCCCGATCGTGACCCCCGCGTACGTATAAAGCACATAGGCGTTATGTCGTGCGATCACTTCTTTTTTGGCCATTTCGGCGGGCACATCCGGCTGTTTCAGCCTCGCAGTGGACGCAATAATTGTGCGCTTCAGCTCTGCCAGATAATCGCGTACGGATTGAATGTGCGGGCACATGGGGCTGCCGATATACGCCGTGGATCTGGAGAGTTCGAGCGTTAAATCAAGCGAGTGATCGTATCCAACAACCGCAAGCTCAGTCCCGATCCGGTTGATCGCCTTCTTTTCAATCGCCTGGATTGATTTCTCGGCGGGCGTTTCATAGTAACGGTGAACTTCGCCGGACTCATGTTTTCTCATCGACACGTAAATCGCAGGCACAAAGTTTCCCGCCGTCATATCGACGATCTTCTGGAATAGCACGCGGCCGATCCGGGCAAATGTGAAACGCGACTTGGGTCCCGGCCCGACATCTGCGCCCACAGAGACGACGAGCTTCGCAAGTCTGCTTGAATAGCTGGGTTTCTTCTCAGTCGGACGAAGCGCGAAGGGCAGAACGGGATTCTCGGTCCAGTCCCAGCCTCTTAGCCCGAGCAATCGGCGCATCAGGGCTCCAACACCCCAATAGTCGGCCAGCGAAAACCACTTTTCGCATTTACGGCAACCCGGATATTCCTCTTTGTGGTGTTCGCTGTAGGGAATCCGAATGACCGGTATAAGCCACTCACCCGGTCGGTCCTCCACCGGCAGGACCAGAGTGGGGTTAACGATCGCCTCTTCTTTCTGGGGCCAGTCGGAACGAACGACGACGGTGCGCGCCTTGCCTAGGGTGAAGCCCCGGGCCAGGATCACGTTCGCAAGGGTAAAGAGCTCAAATTCGTTGATTCCACCCGACTCGGCCGCCGTTCGCAGCAGTTCGAGGCCGTCAGCCAGTTCCTCGATGGCGATGTTGCTCCAGGCAGAAGCGAGAGCCTGACTTTTCATCCGGGCCCAGTCCCTGGCCGCGCCGCGTTGACTATTGGCCAGGTAGAATGTCGAGGACCTTAGCGCATCGGCGGGGTGCAGCCCGGCCTCTGCACTTGCCTTGCGCTCCTCTCGGGTCCATTGATTCGTCGAGAATACAGAGATGTCAGAATCGGTGCCCGTTCCTGCGCCATCGTCCCCTTCATCGTCCTCCTCTTCATCGTCCTTCTCTTCGCCGCTCCCCTCTTCACCCTCTTCGTTGCCCTCGGTCTGCTCGCCGTCGTCGTCGGTGCCAGAGATGTATTCAATGTGGAAGTCCTCATCCTCCGAGGACTCTTCGATTGTTTCGATCTCCGGACGTGTACCTGTGTCAGGTCGATCGCCGGGCTTCTGACCAGGCTTTTTCCGGAGGGTTTCGTCGCGATAATTGCCAGTCAATTCCGGTTTCTGGCCGCATATGAATAGCCCGATGATCAGAATGACATCTCTGAGCACTGGCGGAAACTTAGCGTCGCTCTCGACGCTCAATCCCATCGTGTTGCGCCTAGATTTGAGGTCAGCGATGAGTTTCGGTCCAATTTGGGATTTGGAGATGTCCTTGAGCAGACTCTGGAAGGCTTCATCCTTGATATGGGCCTTCATGACAAAATGACGGATTGCACGGGTCCTGACTCGCAGAAGATCGTTAGCTGTTTTTAGAGATCTTTTAGTGGCTATGGATTGGACCTGGCTGTTCCAGTATCTGACGATGGCGAGGTGTGCAAGCAGAGCCTGCGCCTGGAGCAATCGGAAGCCTCGCATTTGCTCCCTCATGGGATGGTGTTCCCAGAGCAGGCACCAGAGAGGATGCTCTTGTACACCGGCCGACCGCACGATCTGCCGATCTTTTTCTCTGTCCTCTAATTTTGTGCTGTTGCCGCGCACAAAGAGGCGCCCACGATCTTCGGCTTCCTTGAAGATCTTTCCGGACAACTCGACCATATTGCGATTGATCCAAGCAAGCTCGTCGACATAACTCAGAATCAATGGCCGTTTTTCTTCTGGGACCAGAGGCAAAGATCGTTGAAGCAGGCGATAAGCCGTGTGGAAGACTTTGGCCCCGCCCTGAAGCATGTCAGGCGCCCGCAGTTCGGAAAGCAACTGACTCAGCACATTCGATCCAGCGATCCCCTGACTCAATTGCGAAAGCGCTCGCGCGGCCTTGAGTCTATCGAGCGGGGAGGCGTTAGCCGGTAACGCGTCAGATTCGAGCGATGACGTCATCCTTTACCTCATCGACCGACCGGAAGAGCGCGATATGGCCACCCCCCATCTTTCTTGAGTACTCAACTCCTGCCGCTTGCAAAATGGTCATCATGCCGGCCTCGTCGCGCACGTAATACTGGCTCGCGTGTTTGCCCCCCCACTTTTCCGGATGCCGCAAGACGTACCCGTGAGCCGCCAGCTCTGGGATGGCATCAAATATTGAGCGTGCGCTGCATTGCGCTGCGGTGGCAAGATCGATGTAGTTTACCTCGATGCGCCAGATGCCCTCTGCAATTATCTCTGCATTGCGGTCGCGGCAAATCTTGGTCAGGGCCCAATATATCTTCTTGAGGGTGTGATAGGGACTGATCGCGTGATAAGCGTGCGTGACCTTTACATCGCCTTTCCCTGGCGTGACGGCTGGTACATCCTTATATCTGAAGGCGACAAACTTCTCGACGTCAGGGTCGAGCAGGTCCTCGTGCGCAGGCTTGCGGTCACCGCTCACGGCGGACACCGAGGCCGGATCTTCTAGTGCTTCCGAGACCGGCAGCGGCGGTGCGTGGAGCCCTTCATGGCCGAACTGCCCGCCTTGCTCACCTCGCACGGGAGGCTCTGGAGCGCTTTGCTTTTTGGGGGATGGGCCAGCCCAGGTCCAGCCGAGCCGGAAGACAACAGTATTTGCTACGACCCACGCGCTCACAGTCGTTCTGCCTGCCGTACTGTTGTTGTGCTTCTCCATGACTGGCTGCGATCAGCTCTGATTGCCGCATCTCCAGCATCTGGGAATCGGTCGAAAAATGTAACGGCCAGCAGCGCAGAATCGTTCGCGGTCACAAAAAATTCTTGAGGGTCCGCCAGCGCGCGGGCCTTGACTCTGAAGTTTGTGTTCGAAATCGCACCACACCGGATCATTCCGGCTTATCAGATGTGATTTGGCGCACTCGATATACCGGCCAGGCCTCGGGCTGATCAGTCGATCGATCAGCCCGATCGTTCCTCGTGCCAATCTGACAAATAGTACTGCCCGGCCAGCCGCAATGCTGCAGCATGCGTCGCATTTGCCGATAGGAGACTCATGTGTTTTGTGCGTCTGAAGGCCCTGGTTACCAAGCCGTCATCGCCGATCGATCGAGGCGAAATTCAGGTCCGGGCCAAAGCGCAACCCCTCTGAATCACGGCGGGGGATAGGGATAGGAGAGCATCGCGTGGAACCTACTGAATCTAAGGACCCGGCAAATTTTGACAAGTTGGAAATCGCTCTCGATGAAGCAGAGGACTTGGCAATGCAAGCCGGACTCTCGCCCGAGAAGCTCGAAGAGTTCGCGGCGTTGCGTGCGGAGGCGGCCAGTGTCTTTCGTGTTTCCAAAGCACCTCGCTATCACCAGGGCCGGTTCCTTGATCGATGCAAGGCCGTTCTCGGGGTAGAACAGGCTTGTCTGCCGATTGCACGGTCCTTCGCTGAGAGCCTCCATGGCAGGAAATCGCGCAATACGCTTAAGACCCTCATCGAGAATGCGTGTTCAGCCGACAAGCTGCCTTCCTGCCTTCTGGCAGCGATGATACAGGCGAACGTCGATCCGGGAGAAACGAAGTACCGACCCCTGATCGATGGATTGGTTGCCTTGAACTTCTCAGGTCCTTCTGAAGCTGCACACAAGATCTTCGCGGAGCATTACGATGTGTACTCGGCCACCAAGAAGGCGGACGGTCTCAGACGGAAGAGTGCAGAGCAAGAGGCCTTGAAGGATTTCGGGGTCAGAATCGCGAAACAATTCGCGGCCAACTTGAAGAACTTTCCGGCAGAGGATAGACCAAAGAGATCCAAGGAGTGGCTCGGAAAGGCAGCGCAAGCGGTCCAGAGGCAGTGCCCTGGATGGATGGTGACCGTTACACTTACCCCTTGCGTTGAATCTTCGGAAGATCTCAGTGGCCCAGATTCCGAGCCTGTACCTTCAGATGTTAATTCGTCCGTGCCGGATCGCCTTTCCACGTCACGGGTAGTTGCAGGATTGCCCAGGTCTCCCACTCGTGATTTCGAACTCGATACCGCTGCCCGTCCAGTGCCGGCCCTCGGTTCTCTGGCTGACTCTGTTGCTAATCCAGCAGCGACAACTCAGCTCCAGTCGTATCGCATCGCCACTCCAGTACTGGCGTCCAATTCCGAATCAGAGTCAATCACTCCGCCAAACGAGAGCAGCGCACCATTGCCTGCCGGTCTCGGACTGCCGAATTGCTCATATATCTACGCTCCTAAAGGGCAGGCAGCCGAATATGCGCCCCTGGCCGCAAACCCCTACAGCGGATGCGGACACGGTTGCGCCTATTGCTACGTTCCGTTTGTCACAAAGAAGCATCGCGAGGACTTCGATGCAGGCGCTCATCCGCGCAAAGACTTCCTGGACCATCTGCGGAAGGACGCACAGAAGTACCGGGCGGCAGGGATCACGGAGCAGGTCCTGTTCAGCTTCACGACGGATGTCTACAATCCATTTGATCGCTCACTCACACGGCCAGCGCTCCAGATCGTTCAAGAGCATGGCATGGGCGTGTGTGTTTTAACTAAGGGCGGCAGCCGCGCTCTTGAGGACATTGACCTTTACCGACCTGACCGCGATAGCTTTGCATCGACACTCACAACGCTCGACGATTCCTTCTCCAAAAAGTGGGAACGAAATGCTGCTCTACCTGCCGATCGCATCGCAACCCTCAAGGCATTTAGTGAGCGCGGCATCTTCACATGGGTGTCGTTGGAGCCCACTCTGAGCGTCGAAGCCTCATTGAAGATCGTGAAAGCAACTCACCGCTTCGTCGATTTCTATAAGGTGGGTCGAGCTAACTACCTGGGCGCGCTCACCAAGAATACCGATTGGAAGGATTACACGTTACGGATGATCGATCTCTTCGCAAAGCTCGGGGTCCGTCACTACATCAAACGGGATCTCCAGCCGTACCTGCCGAAAGACTATCCAAACCTTTTGCGGGTGCCTCAGTTCCACGTAAGTGCAGCAGCAGCCTAACTGCAGATGGTGGAAGTTGCAGAATGCTGGTATCGATAGGATGATCGCCGATGGTGAAAGTAGCTTCAGACCCGACCTTTGCCGGAGCGAGGTTGGCCGTCTTTATCGCCTTCGGATAACAACGAATCTCGACCTCCCCAACGCCGCCGCCCTGACCCACTTGAGCGTTTTCAGGTGCGTTCCGCTGCGCCAATCATTTTTCCACCGAAGGAGAGAGCCCTTCCATTTTTGATTTGGCCCGAGTTCGAGATCGGCCGTAAGGGGGCAAGTTTACTATGACAGACAAACAGAATCGCGACAGCAAAGATGACGAATTTCCCCTGGATGCATTCGCAGCCGTGTATACCTGGATCGGAAACTGGGCAGAGGAAACGTGCGATCCGGAGCATCGTATGATCGCCGAGGCAGCTTATGAGTCGCTGACTGCAGTCGGAGTCCTCATGCGGGACGTCATGCGGCAAATGGCGGACGAAATTGAAGGCTTGCCCGGGCCAAAAGCGATCCATTGATTATCTATTCCCGCGGCTCGAGCGCTCCCGCGCCTAGTGGCTAATTGCACCCGCATCAGCGCGGCCCTCTCCTTTCTCGGCCCGCTCTTGGCACACCAGTTCATCCGAGCCCGCAAAATCGACGGGCTCACAGCTCGAGCCCGTTGATGCCGGATCAGCATATCGGAGCTCGCAACGCTGGGAAAAGCCAATATCGAATCAAGCATTTACCTTAAGAAAAAGCCCGCACGGAAGCACTCTAGCCTGGTCATCTAAGACATTGATTTGGCGCATTAGGCCGCGCGCGACATGGCACAGTCTGCGGCACACCTGATATGAGAATTGACTACCTCTCGCGAACGGTTTTCACGCCTGCCGGTGAAACATCAGGCGGAGAGCCGGTCGCGCGATCAATGTTTATCTGCGAACGATCGGCAGCTACTGCGTGCAATATCACATTCCGACCGGCGCAGAGGTAATCCTGGCTTGGCAAGGTAGCCAGTGATAGCGTCCATTATCGTGCACCATCCCGGCCAAGAGTCGAATGCCGACCGCGACGCCGCGAAGGTGGTCACGGGTCGTGTTTCAAAAGGGGTGTTGAACATGGACCTGTGGCAGAGGCCTTTTGAAACGGCCAAACCACTTGATTACTCGCCATTGCTGTGTCGAAAGCCCGCGCTAGTCATGCCTTCTATCCCGCTGAAAGCGAAAGGCACTTCTGTGTGAAAAGAGCCGTGCCAAAACCTATAGGTTGTGGCATAGTGAACGCCGGGCTACCGAACAGCGATTGAGGCACTTCCGAGCGGCTTGCACCAATTCTGATTGACAGTTCTGGTTACGGCGCTCGGTTTGATTCCACCGGCCCTTTGGAGTGATGTGCCGGACCGGGAATTGAAGACACTTTGGCGATCGTCAATCTCGAATGGTCGGTCACATCGACCACGTCAGGAGCAGGAAGTTAGATCCCCTATGGTCGATGGTCTTTGGTCACGTGCGATGTGATGCCTTTTAAAAGGAACTCGCGGACAAGATTTGCTGCGGCATCTGCGCCGATGTCGGCTAAGCCGTTGACAAGGACGAGCGAGCCTCCGCGGTCGGATTCAGGGTAGTAGAGGTTGGAGATAGCTGCGGCCGTGAAACCGCCGAGAATGTGAGAATAGTTGGGCACGCGACGGCCGGAGTCGCTTCTGGTCACGAAGGCGGAAGAAACAGCGTAGAAGGCGCGGGATGTTCCACTGCCGGTTCCCTTAAAGAAGTAGCGCGGGTCCTGATGAAAGATGGACGGATAGACGGCCTTGGCGAAAAGGTTCCCGGTGACGTGATTTGCCAATGCGGCGCCGTAGCGCTTTCCATACCCCTCGATGCCACTACCGTAAGCGGGGAAGATATTGCGATTTTGTTCCGCGCCTGCGATTCCTGCTACGGCGAGGAAGGAAACGGGATCGATGAGGGATCGGGCGCTGAGTTGGAACTTCTGTTTGGCCTGCATCGGCGGAGCATTCCAGTCATAGGAGCTGTAAAAGTTTGGAATCACTTTTCCGATGCGCTGCTGCTCTGCGATGTGCACCTGCTCCTCGGCCAGCGCTTCCTTGTTGCCATTGACGGTGATACTCGTGGCTCCGCCCGAGATGTTGAGGGTGGCGGGTGGAACCACTAGCACTTCGCCTGCGTGCAATGAGATCTGAGACGAAGTAAAAGTTGTCATACCCGAGCCCGTCACGGCGAACTTGTAAACACCGGGAAATAATCCGGCAAATGAGAACTGCCCATCACTGCCTGAGATTGTCGTGCGCGTATCGTAGCGCGATGGACCATTCAACGTGACCTGCGCACCCTGCAGAACGTCGCCGCCGGGGTCGACGACGGTGCCGGAGATACTGCCTGTTCCGACCGCTGGAACCTCAACTTCTGCCGATTGACCTGATTCGACACTGGGCTGTGAAGGTTGAGGAGCGTTTGGATGTGCGTTGGATCTGGGAGCCGGGTCGAGACTCTCCTGTGCTTTCGCGCTTGTATTCGAACAATTAAACCACAAAACGAGAAGCGACATTGCAATCAGGAAGCTTCGTAATCGCTTAGAAATCTCAATCAAACACCCGACCTCACTCCGCAGCCGGTATTTCCGAGCCACTACAGTTAGACGGCACCCAGGGAAGGAAGTAATGGGCTGTCAGTCTGCGGTGCATTGCCTTGTCCTTACTAAACGCACTGAGCAATGATGATCCAAAACCGCGCATTTCAGCAGGAAGATCGGAATGGCTCTTTGCTGAACCGGCATCTATTTGTCATTTGCTCGTCATGTGAGCAAAAAGGGACAGATGGGAGTCCCTGAACAGAACAAAAATTATAGGATGCCGCTTGTTGAAGAGCACGATCCAGGATCCGGGATGATGGTTGATCCTTCGAAAGCGGCGACGAGTATCGAACATCAGGGAACGAGCTTCAATTTCTGTAGCGAGAGCTGCGCCGCGAAGTTCCGCGCGGCACCGGAGAAGTACGCGCTGTTCAAACCAGTAGAGGCTCCTGTAGCCATCGCATACTAGGCTCATCTTCGACAACCAATATCTTGCTTATAGGTTCACACTTGCAGGACCCTGAATCCTCGTTCGTGCGGCGCACGGCTCTGCATTCCGGTACATCACACTCGTTTAATTGCATGCCGGTCGCCAATGTTCCTCCCTTACCTAACGAGTCGGATCAGTTAATTCGGTGTCCTGGCTCATGGGCCACAAAACCCGTCAGATGTCTTAATGGTTTGACGCGGCGTCAAAGGTTTCGGACATCCATCCAACTAACTCAAGGCGATTTGGCCAAAAGTATCTGAAAACAATGGGCATCAATGGAAAAGGATCTGGGTGCCCACGTGCATTTACGTAAGCAAACCTATATTGCCTCACTGACTGCCATCATTGGCTAATTCGTCTCAGTCTCAGGGCAATGCAGTAACGGCGCACTCATCCAAGTTCGCTAGGAGGAAGTGATGGAACTCAGCAAGACTGAAGAATCGGTTGCTAGCGATTCCCGTGGGGGAGAGCTCCTCTATGTAACTGATCTTGTCAACGACAGCGAGGACGTTCTTGAATTCGTCTGTGAATTGGCGGAGAGGCAGGGCGCACATCTTGAGCTTCTGCACGTGATCGATCCTGAAAAGGCATCATCGAGGCCCGATGCCCAGATGGGCATTCAATATGCACTTGAAGCACTAGCCCACAGTTTGAAGAGTCTCAAGTGGAATACCCGGGCTCGACTCATGTTCGGCCACCCTGAAGAAGTCATCTCGAAGAGGGCTGCGGAGTCTCGGGCGACACTGATTGCCTTTCCGGTAGGCGACACTTCAAGGAAGCGGGTCCAGAATGCTCTGATCAGAAGTCTGACCAAAACATGCGCATGTCCAGTATTGATGCTTTCCGCTCTCTCCATAATGAAGATGCGAAGTGGCCTTGGATGATAGGCGGCGCTTCGACAAAGACCGCAACGAATGAGAAGGAGAGAAGTATATGTTCGACCAAGTAGACCCTCTTGCACTTGTTCCACTTCAGGTTATCCAGGATTGGGCACTGTTTCTCACCATGGGGACGGGTTTGATTGTCCTTTCGATAATCGCCTGGCTTCGATCTTCTCGAGCTTCGATCGAATCGGTCTACTTTTTCGGCTGGCTCTTCATCGGCGCATCTGCAATCGAGGCGGTCGATACCTATTTGACCGGGGGGTGGAGTGGATTTTACCTCCACCTGGTTGGTGCGATTCTCTTCGGTGTTACCGGCTTTATGCTGGTGACCCGAGCCAAGACAGATGCACATATTGCCTCGTTGATCGTTGCGATGTACTTCATTATCGCCGGGATCTTCAATATCATTGCCCCGTTGGCGGCCAATGTCCCTGATCGCGGATGGCATGTCTGGGCTGGTTTCATCACCCTTGTTCTCGGTCCAGCTCTACTTGTGGATTGGTCCAGTGCAAAAGCCCAAACGTCCAAGTTTCGTTTGCTTGGCATATTCATTGGCATTGACCTTCTTTTCCGTGGGCTTGCTTTCACCATTCTCGCCGTGGACCTCCGAAGCCGTTGATGTGAGCAACGAGTAGTCGTGAGTATCAGGCATAGCCGGCCAAAGTGGGCGGGTAGACAGGCTTCTGATGAAGTAACCACACGGTGTGAAATGTTCGAAAAGTGTTCGATCTCTTCAAAAGCGGTTTATTGAACAAGAAATCATCCGGTGGCATTTGAAGGAAAGTGCCGCTCGAACCGTCGCGAGAATGTCCCGCGAAGACAAGGAATCAAGAATGAGCTGGACGATTAATAGAGCAATGATCTCGATTTTTGCGATTGCAATTGCGGGCGCTCTTTGGGCCATTCCGAATATCGCTGTAGCGGCGACGCATATGTCTGATGCAAATAGTCTGACCCAAGAGAGCAGACCTGCTACTGATGCCGCATCCACTCGGTTGGATAAACAACAATTCCGTGGGGTTAAGGTAAGCGTAGAGAACGGAATTGCGAATCTGACCGGCACTGTTGATCTCTATGAATATAAGGTAGACGCCGAGAGAAGGGTGCGGAGGGCAAAGGGAGTTAACGCAGTCCGTAATCTAGTCGAGGTTGCAGGCCCAAGTATTCCAGACGGTGAACTTCAAGCGAAGCTTCAGGAGAAACTGATGTACGATCGCGTGGGTTACGGCAATACTTTCAATGCCATTAGCCTCGCCGTCAAAAGTGGAATTGTGACTCTGGGCGGCCGCGCCCGAACCGACGTGGATAAGGATTCTGCGTTGGCCATGGTCTCAACTCAACCAGGTGTGAAGGATGTAATCGAAGACATTGAAGTGGATCCCGTATCGATAATGGACGACCAGACCCGCATGGCTGTGGCCCGAGCTGTATACGGGTATCCTTCACTGAATAGGTACGCGATTGACCCCGCTAAACCCATTCGGATCTCGGTCCAAAACGGTCACGTGGAGTTATACGGCATGGTCGACTCAAAGGCCGACAAGGACGTTGCCTTCATCCGCGCCAATGGTGTTGCAGGTGTCTTCAGCGTCAAGAGTTATTTGCAGGTAGCCAATCAATCCACCGAGGTACTCAAGTAGGCCTCTTGGCTACCCATTCCTCGCGTCGAGCTCTTCAACCATGAAGTCATCGAGGTTCTCAAACTAGTGGGAACTTAGGACGCTCACTTTGTGAATTTCTTCGGCAGAACCACCGGGGACAGATTTGATGGTGATGACCGGGCATTCCGATTGGAGAACAACACGGTGGGCAACGCTGCTCGAGAAAAGCTGGGAAGCCGTTGAAGAATGAGGTGAGCCAAGAATGACGATATCCGACGACAATGAACCTGCTTCCTCGAGGATGATCGCAGCCGGATCTCCTTCCCGGACCAAGAAGAGGGATGGTGACTTGTGCCTGGCTTCATTCGGAATCAGAGCAGAAAGCTGTCGCCGGCACCCGAATTTGGCCACCTCAGATTGCTGTTCGCTCATGCCTTCGGAAACGAGAACGTGAAGAAGCGCAAGATGTGCGTGGTTGACTTCAGCGAGCGCACTCGCAAAATTTACAAGCATCGCACTCGTCGAGTGAAGTGACGTCGCCAGGAGGAGGCGTCCAAGAGGAGTACCAAAGGTTGCCGCTGCGCGCGTGCGCCGGCCTATTACACAGACTGGAACCGCCAAAACATCAATCAGCTTTTCCGCAACAGATCCTTCAATCAAACGCGCAACGCCGGACATACTCCTGGTAGCTACGATGACTCTGTCCACAGATCTGGACTTGACGAGCGGAGGGATTTCCACTTCGGGAAGCCCTCTGAGGACAATAGGTTCACACAAGATTCCTTCGCGCTGAAATTCCCCGGCTGCTTGCTCTAACTTTGCCCTGATAATTCGAACTGTTGGACTCGGCAGTACAAACGACGAACCGCAGTCGTCCTCGATTATCAATGGCAGTGGCGGAATGACGTGGACCAGCAAAACCGACGCCTTACTGAGCTTGGCCTGATATTTCGCGTGTTGAATCAGCGTGTGATCATCAAGTAGGGTTGTTGCGACGAGAATCAGTTCTGGGTTGCTCCAACGGGCAATTGCATTCTTCGCCATCACATTCCTCACAGCTTCTGAAGCTGGACTTTCCCGAATGCATGCGCATTCGCCAAACAGCTGTTCCGATGCATTTGGCTCGCCAAAGCTCACTTGAACAATTCGAATGATTTCTGCTTTGCTGATGGTCGAATCGCAAAGAACTTGTCCGAGAATTCTGACACCACACGTGGATTTTTGGACAAGTGCAAGATCTGAGAATTCTGCGAGTCCATAGATATCAGGGCTTTACCTGCGTCGTCGCATTGGCCATGAAAATGCTCATGGAGAAGGCATGGGTCGCGCAATACAAGCGCACAGAGGAGAAGCATGAAAGTTCGAACTTTACTACATCAATTCGGTATGGTCGCCTTCTTGGCGATAGGCTTCATTCTTGGGGTGCGGGCACTGCCGGCACAGTCTCAAGACTCAGAGGCAGTCTCGAAGCTCTTGGTGCAGGCAAAGAGAGAAGCTGTCCTTGCCGAACATGATGCCGACTTACTCCACTCGTTTACCATGTCCAAACTCAGTTGGCAGTCGCATGCGGACAAGCTTACTAAAATTGCCGATCATATTAATGCGCTTGGAAAATTGAACAAGGACCTCGCCGATCAACGTGCACTTGGTTCTGCATGGCAACAGAAGGCAGTTGATCAAATTGATCCCCTGCTCAGGCAAATGGCCGATCAACTCACGGCCACGATCAAGCACTTAAAGGAGAATCTCTCCAGAGTTAACCAGCCGGCATATCGCGAGTACGCGCACGCAAATTATGAGTTAGCCAGCAAAACTTCGGGAATGATCCGGGATTTCGTGGACTATGACGAAGCGCAGTCAAGAGCTGAATCACTGGAGGCGAAACTCGAGCTATCAGAGCCGGAAAAGAGTGAGTAGGACAATTGCGGGACACCGCTCGCCTTTGTGCGCAGATGCGCCGCCGAATGAGGCGGCGCATCGCCAAGCAACACTCCCTGGGTGAATATCACGGCTGAACAAGAAATTAACTAAGTGATGAGGAATTCGTACAGGTCCCGACCACAGGGGACTGGCGAGTTACCCTGCGAAAGGTCAAAATGGAGGGCAAAGTGACGTTAACGAAGTATTCAGTCACTGTTGCTTTTACATTGACGGTCGTGGCAGAGATACCATTCTTGAGCCAGTCGGGAGCACCTGCAGACCCTGGCAGCCAGGAAGGCGCATCATAATGCCTAATGTGCTCTTAGCATCTCCGAATATGGCCTCCACAGCAGAAGTGATAAGGCAAGATCCCGTCGCTCTTCGTGGACTCACCGAGGAAGAAGCGGCCTCAAGGTTGCGGACTGAGGGCTTCAACGAACTGCCTGCGGCCAAAGCTCGCAATCTCCTTCGAACTGCCTGGGACGTAATACGCGAGCCCATGATTCTGCTGCTGATTAGTGCTGCTGCCATCTATTTCTTTCTGGGTGAACTAAGTGATTCTCTGGTCTTAATGGGCTCCATCGTCTTTGTGGTGGGCATCGATCTCTATCAGCAGCGAAAAACGGAGCATGCGCTTGAAGCCCTGCGTGATCTCTCCAGTCCCCGCGCAATGGTCATCCGCGACGGTCATCAACGGCGCATTGCCGGCCGCGAAGTCGCTCGTGGAGACATTGTGATTGTGTCTGAAGGTGATCGGATACCTGCCGACGGCGTGCTGCTCTCGGCCGTAAACCTTTCAGTGGATGAATCGCTGCTCACCGGTGAGTCGGTGTCGGTTCGGAAGGCCGCGTCAGATCGCCCAATCGATGAGATCGGCCCGCCAGGAGGTGATGATCTCCCGTTTGTGTTCTCCGGAACATTGGTTGTACAAGGCCAGGGCTTCGCTGAGATCAGGGCGACCGGCGCAAGGACGGAGTTAGGCAAAATCGGAAAGGCGCTGCGGTCGATCGAGCCTGAAGCTACCAAGCTTCAAGGCGAAGTGAACCATCTGGCTGGCATTCTGGCTATTCTTGCCCTTTCATTCTGTGCGGTAATTACCTGTGTCTACGGTTTGACTCGAGACAGCTGGATCAATGGAGTGCTTGCCGGTATCACGACGGCGATGGCCCTTCTTCCCGAAGAATTCCCCGTTGTTCTCACGGTCTTCCTCGCGTTGGGAGCCTGGCGAATATCGCAAAGGCAGGTTCTCACACGCCGCGGCAACGCCATTGAAGCGCTTGGCACTGCCACGGTCCTGTGCGTTGATAAAACCGGCACACTCACTCAAAATCGAATGGCGGTGCGCAAGCTTTTCGCGAATGGGAAGACCCTGGACATCAAACCGGAAACGGATGAGCTGCCCGAAGCGTTTCATGAATTGCTGGAATACAGCATTCTTGCGAGCAAGCGGAATCCGCTTGATCCGATGGAAATCGCATTTCAGGAGTTCGGTTCGCGCAGCTTATCGAAAAGTGAGCATCTCCATCATGATTGGGCGCTCAAACACGAGTACCCATTGTCTCCGGCACTTTTGTCGATGTCGCGCGCGTGGAGTCATGAAGGCGGGCAGGGATTCGTGATCGCTGCGAAGGGTGCTCCGGAAGCTATCGCAGAACTCTGTCGGCTATCGCCAGAGATGCTCAAAGAGGTAGCAGCACGGGCATCCGAAATGGCGTCCGAGGGTCTGCGCGTTCTTGGCGTCGCGAAAGGCAAATCGGAGCAGGCGACACTGCCGGAGAGCCAGCGGGAGCTGGCGTTTGACTTGATAGGACTGGTTGGCCTTGCAGATCCCATCCGTCCTGAAGTTCCTGCGGCTGTTGAGGAATGCCATCGCGCTGGTATACGAGTCATCATGATCACCGGCGACTATCCGGGGACCGCGCAGAATATTGCCCGGCAAGTTGGCATATCCTCGCCGAAACAAATATTAACCGGGCCGCAAGTCGGGCTGATGAATGAAACGGAATTAAGAGAGCGGGTCAAACTCACCAACATATTTGCCCGCATGGTTCCAGAACAAAAACTTCGCCTCGTTAACGCACTCAAAGCGAACGGCGAAGTTGTAGCGATGACAGGTGACGGAGTAAACGACGCACCCGCTCTCAAAGCAGCCCAGATTGGCATTGCGATGGGCGGACGGGGAACGGACGTGGCCCGCGAATCAGCGGACCTGGTGCTCCTTGACGACTCCTTTTCGTCAATCGTCGAAGCCATTCGACTGGGACGCCGTATCTTCGATAACTTGCGGAAGGCATTGTCGTTTGTATTCGCTGTTCATGTACCTATTGCGGGTCTCGCGCTCATACCGGTCCTGGCGGGCTGGCCCTTGATTTTGATGCCCGTTCATATTGTTTTTCTGGAATTGATCATCGACCCAGCCTGTTCAGTCGCATTTGAAGCAGAGCCCGAGGAGCCTGGCTCGATGCAGCGACCTCCGCGTAAGGTGGGTGAACTCCTACTCTCTCGTCGCCGAATTGTAATGAGCATACTTCAAGGCTTGAGTGTGTTGTCGGTTGTCTTTCTGGCATTTGCATTCGCGCAATATCGAGGAGAAAGTGAAGCAACTGCTCGTACGTTGGCCTTCACAATTCTCGTGATCGGAAATTTGACGCTCATCCTTACAAACCGGTCGTGGACACTCCCCATCATCGCCACCCTCCGAATTCCCAATCGCTCACTATGGTGGGTCATACTCGGGGCGGCAGGGCTCCTCATTCTTAGTATCTACGTGCCGATCATGGAGACACTCTTTCGCTTCGCGCCCCTTCATCTCACGGATATTGCAGTTTGTCTTGCGGGTGGCGTTGCCAGCATCTTGTGGTTTGAAGGATGGAAGTTATTAAGGAACAGAGTTAATACGGTGAGGTCCACTTGAGCCGGCAATTAAACGGAACGCCCATGAATGGGCTGTGCCACTATGCCGATTTAAGTACAGAGACGCACGGCGCGCGAGATCCACACGACCCTGTTTATAGTCACCGAATGGGAAGCCTCAAAATTCGCATTCTGTCTAGAGGTTTGTCACAAGAGAGCAAAACAGAACAGATCGAACCGCTTAAAAATGAAATGCTGTTGCAGGCACTCGCCTGTTTTGAGCATTGGGAAGATCATGGAAAGCCGGCAATTCTTTAAGCATCGAAAATTCGGTAGTCACGCTCGCCGGCCCGTGGAGGCGACCCGAGACAGATCCCGCAATCCAACGATTACGGCGCTTTTGCCTGCGGCAGGATTGGTGCTCTTGATAGCTGTGGCATGGATCGGTCGCTTAATCCTTCTACTCTTCTTTGCCGCGATCGTCGTCGCTATCCTGCTGACTTCCATCGTCGACTGGGTGGTGGCAAGACTAAGACTCGGCCGCAAGCTGGCATTCGCCTTGATCTTGATTGCGACGACTTCCATCGTTGTTCTGGCTTTGTGGATCAGCGGCCCTAATATCGTTGAGCAGTTTGCGAATCTTCAGTCGGACCTGCCTAAGGCAATTCAGCAGTCGGTTGAACGCGCCAGGGGTTACGGTTGGGGACGCTGGGCGCTCGCTCATTGGTCAAGTTACTCGCAACTGTCCAGCAGCTTCAGCTATGCACTTACGAGCGTTGGCGGTATCGTGCTCAGCGCAGCCAGCCTGTTCGCAGGTCTACTTATCATAGGCTTCCTGGGTTTGTATTTGGCAGCAGAGCCGGATGCTTATTTTTCTGGAATCAGGCGAATTACTCCTTCTCGATATCGCGAATTTCTCGATGCCTGTGCCTCGAACGTTGTGCAAGTTCTCCGTTCGTGGATTCTTGCTCGGATGCTATCGATGGTTGCGGTTGGCGTGTTGGTTACGCTGGGGCTATGGGCCCTGAGCGTGCCGCTTGCCGTATCGCTCGGAATCATTGCGGCGTTGATGACGTTTATCCCAAATGTTGGTCCGATTCTTTCCGTTGTTCCGGCCGCGTTGCTCGCATTTGCCATCAGTCCCGGCAAAGGTCTGCTCACAGTACTGCTGTTCGCCCTCGTGCATTTTCTTGAGGGCAACATCATCACTCCTCTAATTCAATGGAGTGTTGTCCGGCTCCCGCCAGCGATCACTCTAACCGCGCAACTCCTCCTTGCAGTGATAGCAGGTCCCCTCGGCTTCGCTCTCGCAGCGCCTCTTACCGCGGCAATGTTAGGAGTGTTTCATGTTCTGTTTCCTCCTGACACTGATTCCCCTGACACCGCTTGAATGGATCCAACGACCTCTGCTCCTTCGCCCGCGCCGATTGCATCGATAAGGAATTCGCCACGAATGCCAAGTTGTTTCAAGGTCAACCATAAACGAGCTTTGGGAGAAGGCAATCAATGACCGTCGCGAGCCGGTAGCTATACGTTTAGATACAGAACAAGATAAACGACTAACTGTCGTCGCTTTTGCCATTCTTGGAGAATTTACCGTACTTATAGCCGAAGTCACTTCTCGATAAGCCAAGCCGCCTGGCGGCTTCGGCCTGTACTCCTCCAGATAAGTCAATCGCGCGTGCAATAAGATTTCTTTCCAGCCGAGCCAATGTCTCCCGTAGATCGAGTTGTTCAGGAAACTGGGAAGTGAGTTCTTCAATCCTGAGTTCATTGTTCGAAGATTTTGGCGACAACGTGACTGATGGAAGTGGAAAGTCTGCAGGCTGCAGTTCTGGATTTTGACCCAAAATCAAGGCGCGTTCAAGCAGGTTCCCAAGCTCTCGGACGTTGCCGGGGAAATTATATGAATCAAGCTTCTTCAACACGTCTCGGCTAAGGGGCTTACACGGCACTTTCATCTCCCTTGCAATTCTTAAAGAAAACACGCGGCAAAGTTCTTCGATATCCTCCCTCCGTTCGCGGAGAGGCGGAAGTTGAATAGGCACGACCGCCAACCGATAGAACAAATCTTCTCGAAACAGTCCGTCTCGCACGCGCTCTCGAAGATCACGATGAGTCGCCGCCAATACCCGCACGTCAACCTTGCGCGTAGCAGTCGATCCAACTCTCTGAATTTCGCCGTTAGCGAGGACGCGCAGAAGTTTTGACTGCGCCGCAGGAGACATTTCTGCCACCTCATCGAGAAAGAGCGTACCTTCGTGTGCCGCTTCGAAGAGGCCCCCCCTTGCCTTATCCGCTCCTGTGAATGCGCCGCGTTCGTGGCCGAACAATTCACTCTCCAAGAGCGACTCGGTAACCGCAGCGCAGTTGATCGCAATAAAGGGACGTTGACTTCTCAAGCTATTGCGGTGAATTGCACGAGCAACCAACTCCTTTCCCGTGCCGGTCTCTCCGGTAATGAGAACGGTAGAGTTGGTTGGGGCAACGCGTGCAATCAGTTCACGCACAGATTGGATGCCGGGACTCTTTCCGAGAATTTCGTCCGCGCCTTCCAGCTTTCGTACAGTCGTCCTGAGAGCCGCGTTCTCCCGCAAAAGTCGGGTGCGCTCGCAAGCACGACGTACAGTAGCTCTCATTACGTCCACTTCAAAAGGCTTGGTCAGAAAATCAAATGCGCCTTGACGCATGCTATCGACCGCGAGTTCTACGGTTCCAACCGCGGTCAGGAAAACGACCGATATCGTGGGATCATTCTCTTGGGCAGCTCTAAGGACATCCATACCCGATCCATCGGGCATTTTTTGGTCTGTGATGACGACGTCGAATTCGTCACTAGACAGGAGCGCCGCCGCGTCTAGAGCCCCCGCTGACTCAATGCACACGTGAGAATCCATGCGCAAATTCGCTTTGAGGATGCGCCTCATGTTGGGTTCATCATCGACAACCAATAACTTGCTCATTTTTGTTACCTTTCAACTGCTGGCCAGACTGAGCCTTCTAAGTGAAATTGAAAACGCCACGCGTCCGTCTTCGTTGCTGCTCAACCACAAGTCTCCGGCGTGAGCTTTGGCTGCCGCTCTCGCGATTGCAAGGCCAAGACCAGTTCCTGCTGGTTTAGTTGTGAAGAAAGGCTCGAAGATTCGATCCAGATCCGCCGCCGGTATTGAAGAGCCCGAATTTTCGATCACTATCAGCAGCACTTCTCCATCCATGGCTGCACTGAGCTTGATCGTTCCACCTTCGGGTGTTGCATCTATGGCATTCAACACCAGGTTCAACAATGCTCCTTCTACTTGCGGTGCATCGAGGTCCATCGAGATTCCTTCTGATAATTCCGATGAAATCGTGATAGCGCGGCGAGTTGCATGCGCCTTTGTGACACCGATGATGTATAAGAGCATGTCGCTTATCAGAACGTTCGATCGATTGAGGTGCGATGGCCGAGCATAGGTGAGGAAGTCTGACGTTAGATGTTCAAGCCGCTTCGACTCCTGAGCAGCGATTGCGAACATCTCCTCGCGTATTGCGGATTCAGTCTCAGGATGAGAAGCAGTGGATAGTGAGCTTGAGATCATCGCGACGGGGTTTCGAATCTCGTGGGCGATGCCGCTTGCGAGCCGCCCTACGGCCGCCAGTTTTTCTTCCCGGATTAATCGCTCACGCGTATTCTTCAAAGTCTTCAGCGTGGCGGACAACTTCATCTGATTCATTTTAAGCCGATGTACTAAGAACCACACCAGCAGTCCCATTTGCATGTAGACGACCGACAACATTCCGCCTTCAAGATATTGGGAGATCCGAGCTGGCGGGTGCAGAGCGTAAAAGCGAAAGAGCCAGAAAAAGATCATGCAATCCGCTGCTGCGATCGTCGCGAGGGTTGGTATCAGCTCGAAAACGTACGCGCATTGGAGGATTGGAATTGCCAGCAAGATGAAATAGGGGCTTTCGTCTCGATTGGTGATGTAAGTCAAAAGGGCTGTCAGTATGAATGCAATGCCGATAGAGAAGCAACTCTCCATCTTTACCGTCTTCTCAGTGAGATTTCGACTTCGGGTGCGCAGCCAGAGCAATTCGCCGGCAGCCAGACCGAGAGCAATTCCAAGCAACATCAGCACGCTAAGTGACGGCATGCCCAATATCGAGGCGAACAGCGTATGGAGCAGGAGCAGCACCGTAATCACAAGGAGTGCAATGCTGCTAAAGACGGACTTTTGCCGGCACAAATCTTCAATTGAACCATCAGCTTCGTCCTGAGAGGTTCGCAGTTTCGCTTCTCTGTCGTTTTCAGACGTCCCAGAATCCTTTAATTTCTGTCCGGGAAACATCCGCCCTTCAAATTTCATCTCAAATTCCCATCTCTCTTTTGGCATGCCTGGGATCAACATCAATGATTAAGCGCGTTGAATCTGCGCCCATCACTCGTTCGCCAAGGGCCCATGAGATCTGTCTCAGATGTCGTAATTGTTTGACGCGGCGTCGAACGTTTCGGACCTCCAACCAGGCAGATTGAAGCCATCAAATTGTATGGAATAGCAAACAATAGGTATCGGCAGAGGGCCATTTGGCCACACAGATGCACCTATGCTGTTGATTCAGCATCAGGTTCCCTGGGACCTCATTGAGGGCCATTTCTCATCTATGAGCGAGGAGCCAGGCAAAAGTTGTGGTGGAGGAAAACATGGAGACCCACGAAAATGGACAATTGAACGAGGACGGCCAGGAGACTGGAGCGCTCCTTTATGTAACAGACCTCGTCAACGACAGCTCGGAAGTCCTTGAATTTGCCTGTGAGCTGGCGGAGAATCACGGCGCCAAACTCGAAATTCTCCATGTTATCGATCCTCTACAAACATCGTCGAACCCTGACGCGCAAATGGGTATTCAATTTAGTTTAGAATCGCTTGCCCGAAGCCTGAGGAACCTCCGGAATGGTACTGAGGCTCATCTCCTATTTGGCCGTCCAGAAGTTGTGATATCGAGACGCGCCTCAGACACGAAAGCGGCCCTTATTGCGATCTCGGAGAGCGCGCCTTCCAATAAACAATTTCAGAGAGCTTTGGTCCGTCGCTTATCGCAGACCTGCACATGTCCTGTATTGCTATTTTCCGCATTCTCGGTCATCGGTATGCGAAACAGGCACAAATGGAACCTGGCATTTCGTTGAATTTCAATATTCTCACTTGCCATTCCGTTCGATAAGGGCAATTACTCGGCGCATGCCAAACTATCCAAGTTAAGCCGCAAAATCGGCGACACCAGTTCGAAAAGAAAGCTCCGCCCCACTATGTGGGGCGGAGCGCAAGGCTATGCACTGAATGCGACTAATCGCTCTTGTCAGACGTCACTGTCCCGAGCTTCGCTTCCAAAGCGGCGATCTTTGACTGCGCTTCGTCGTATTCAACGTAATTTCGAATCATTCCAGCAATTTTGCTGGCAACCTCGTAATTCCCGTGCGCGTAATCACGATACGCCTGCATATGGGTCCTGTTAGGGTTTTCGCTAAGGTGTCTGATAGTCGTCCTCAGAAGATCGGCCATTTCCACCAGAAGAGGATGAATCTGATCGATCGCTTTCTGCTGCCAGGGAGAACCAGTCCCCTGCAGGTCCATCAGATTCTTGTCTACCTTCCCGAGCGCATTAATATGCTCCCGGATCATTGCGAGTTGAGTCGAATGACTCTGCCAACTGATCTTCGATTTTGTGTATGTATCGAGTGTGTCGGCATCGTGTTCCGCTTCAACCGCGTGGCCTTTCGCCTCAATCAGGAGCTTCGAGATTTCCTCAGAATCCGGTGATTGGGCCGAAATGGCCTTGGGCCAAAAGACGAATACAATCGCCAACACTAAAAGAGCACCAAAACTATGCACTGCCGTTTGAAGTTTCACTTTTTCCTCCTTTGAGCGCTTGCGATGAACGCTCTCCATCCCCACCTCTGCATTTGCTGTGCCAGTCGGCTCCGACGCGCTAAGTGTCTGAACGGATTAGAAGGAAAGAACGGTGAATCTACTCAGTGTCCAAAAACTCGGGCGCGCCGTCAGAATTCTTGGACAGATTGCTCAGCGCTCCTCCTTCACCAGTGCGAAAATCGCTCGAATTGCGCAATTGCTCTTTGGCCAGCTAAATGCAAGCTTCATCGCGTTGGTTTCGAATGCGCTTGGATTAAATGCCAAATCATAGATCTAAGAAAGGGGAGGTGTGTAATGAGTAAGGACGCAATTTCCCGTTGGAGCAACCCGGACTTGATCCTCGTCGCAACCGATTGTTTTGAGAGTGACGCGCTTTTGCATCACGCAATATCCCAGGCCAGGCTCAGCAATGCGAAGGTCCTGCTAGTCCACACGATCGACACGTCGGCCGCGGAAACCGGAATTACGGGGATAGCTCCTCCACAAATCCCTGCCAATCGAGCCGCCAAGCCAAAGTTAGACGAAATGGCTGCCAGGTTTCTGCGGGAAGGGATCTTCTGTGAGGCGATTGTTCTAAATGGCCCTCCCGAACTCTCTATTCCGGTGCTGATCAAAGCGAGATCGGTGGACAGAGTTATCGTTTCGCCTAAGAATTCGTCCGGCGTTGCGCGCTTAATTGAAGGCTCTGCTATGGACAGGCTGATCGATGTTCTCAATGTTCCGGTTTGCATCGTCGGTCAAAGGGCACAGAAAAGAACTTCGAGCGACACCCACTTTGGTCGAATCCTTTTAGCAGCTTCTCTTCATTCCACTAGTGCCAGGCTCGCTGGATTCGCGAGTGCGCTCGCCGAGGCCAACAATGCACACCTTACGTTGCTCCATGTTGTCAGCACGACTGGCATGAGCAAACGACAGCACGAATTGACTCGGCTGGCAGTTTGGCAAAAGCTTGCCTCTCTTGCCCCCAACAATCCCAAACATCGATTCCAACCACTCGTTTTGATCCGCGAAGGAGACCCAGCAACGGCCATTATTGAAGGGGCGGATTCATTATTGGAAGACCTGGTAATTATTGGTGCTCCCCGATCGTCTGGAGTTTCCGGGGTGCCAACCAACGGCATTGTCCATCGCGTCGCGGCCGAAACTCAGTGTCCGGTTATTACGCTCAACGCCTCCTCTTCAGAATGTGACCCAGAGACCCCTGAGTCGTCCCCAACTGAACTGGTATCAAGTCATTATTGACTGAACGCTAACGACGAAAGAGAAGAAATGAACCTGCAGTGTGTGAATCCAGCTTGTTCCAGCAGCGAATTCGATCAGCCGGGTGGTTCGATATGGCTGATGGAATTCGAAGTGTCCCATCGTGAGCTGTCTGGGGGCGATGACAATGGATTTCCCATCAACTCGATGCCGCTTAAGTACTTCTGGCTTTGTGTAGAGTGCAGCCAAATATTCGTTCTTAGCCGTTGGACTGATGCTGGCATTGTCCTTGCACCTCGGCCTAATTTTGCAGGGCACGACGCTGCCAGGAGTGCAGAGTCTCAAGGGTCAAAGCCACCGATTCGGATCTTTGCTTCGACCAATATCGAATCAGAATTCCGAGAAGCCGTTTAGTTAGTCGAAGGCAAGAGAATTCCATGTTTCAGATTCCGATCTGTGGCCACTGGTTCAGCGAAAAGCACATAAACAGAACTACGTTAATCATCATCTCGGCTGGCATGTTGATCGCGCTATTTCTTGAATTAGCGCTCAAACATAGGCCAACAGTAGCGATGACCTTAGTGGTTGCGATTGTAGTTTCTGCCCTTCCTATTCTCATCCGGACCACACGAGAATTGCTGAAGCTCAACTTCAGCGTGGATCTTCTTGCCGTTCTCTCGATATTTACGGCGTTGATACTCCGAGAATTCTGGGTGGCCGCCATCATCATTCTGATGCTCGCAGGCGGCCGATCACTTGAAGATTTTGCAACGCGGCGCGCTTCCTCCGTGTTAAGTGCGCTAGCGAAGCGTATGCCGCAGGTTGCCCATCGTTTGAATTCTGATGACTCTCCTACAGATATTCCGACCGCCTCAATCGAAGTTGGAGATCGAGTGTTGCTATATCCGCATGAGCTATGTCCGGTTGATGGGATAATCCTGCAGGGTTCTGGTGGTATGGATGAATCCTATCTGACTGGAGAGCCTTTTCTAATGGCCAAGGCGCCAGGTGCAAATGTGCTTTCAGGAGCAATTAATGGTGACTCAGCATTAACGATTCGAGCGACTCGCCTGGCAAGCGACTCCCGATATGCGAAAATCGTCGAGGTTCTTCATGCCTCCGAGCAAAATAGGCCAAAGATCCGTCGTCTGGGAGATAGGATCGGGATCTGGTACACGCCTCTGGCTCTCGCGATCGCATTCGCGAGCTGGTTCTTCAGCGGACAGCCAGATCGATTTCTTGCAGTCCTCGTGATCGCAACCCCGTGTCCCCTGCTCATCGCGATTCCCGTTGCAATCATCGGCGCGATTTCAATTGGAGCCCGGTACGGCATCATCATCAAGGACCCTTCAATCCTTGAAAAACTCGAGTCATGCAAAACTCTGGTCGTGGACAAAACCGGAACCCTTACGTACGGGAAGCCCACTCTCTCAGAATTGGTTCCTCTGGGGCATTGGTCAGAAACGCAATTGCTCCAGTTTGCCGCGAGTCTGGAGCGATACTCGAAACACCCCCTGGCCAGCGCCGTGATGAAATCAGCCGAAGAACAAGAGCTGTCTCTCCTCAATGCAGAAAATATTTCCGAATCGCCAGGAAGAGGACTTATTGGACGCATAGCCGGCCATTCCGTGATGTTGACTGGACGCGGCAAACTACCGATAGATTCGAGCCTTGAATTCTTCGCGGTAAAGCCGGGCTTGGAATGTGTCGTTCTTATCGACGGCAAGAATGCCGGTCTGCTTCGCTTCCAAGACCAGCCTCGCGACGAGAGCAAGCCATTTCTCCGGCATCCTAGATCCAGACACAAAATCGAGAAGATTGTTCTGCTCTCAGGCGATCGTCCCGCGGAGGTTTCATTCTTCGCCGCTCGCATGGGAATTAGGGATGTATATGGAGGAAAGAGCCCCGAAGAAAAAGTGGCAATTGTCCGTGAGCTGACCGCACAAGCTCCGACGCTCTATATCGGAGATGGCATCAATGACGCGCCAGCAATGCTCAACGCAACCGCCGGCATTGCCCTTGGTGTTAACAGCGATATCACTGCTGAAGCCGCGGGCGCAGTCATTCTCCAATCGTCCCTTACTAGCGTCGATGAATTGATACACATTGGCGGCCGAATGCGGCGAATTGCAATACAGAGCGCAGGCGGCGGGATGTTATTGAGTCTTGCCGGCATGGGCGCGGCTGCGGCTGGATTCCTCACACCGATTCAAGGCGCAATCGTGCAGGAAGCCATTGACTTGCTTGCAATCCTGAATTCTCTTCGTATGGTGATGCCGACAGGACCCCTCGGTGATTTTCATCCAATACCGTTGACCGCTGAAGCGAACCCGCCAGAACCGGCGTCGCCCCTTAAGCATTCTGCGATTCCGCAATCTGCCCGCAGGTATTCATGAAACGAGCCAGACCGCGGATGCCACATACTTCGAAACCCCTCCACCCGACCGTGGACATCAAAGTTCAGAAACGCTACTCCGGATCGGGCGCGGCGTGAGTTTACTCGCCATGAGCTGGCGCATTTTGGTCGCCACTCGATGCTGGAATCAAAGCGTGCACTCCGAATTCGTGAACGAGTCGGCCTCCAGCGTGGGCTGTATTCACAATCAACAGTGCCCCAACTGAGTACACGGCAAGGAAGGCGACTGGCAGGTACCTCGCGGCGAACTGGGTCTCCTCACGACCCGAGAACCGCGGCAACAAGTAGATTGCCAGCAGAAGTAGTGTTAACCCGGAAAACGCGATCCTGCTTGCGGAAGCCATATTCTCATGAGATTCCAGCACAGCATTCATCGCTCCGCCCCGTTCCGCAAGCTCCGCTGCGGCTTCTCCAGTGGACGCCGCGATGAACAAGCTACCCGTACCCAAAACGAGCAAGATGATTGCGGAAATCATGTACGGTCTGCCCGACGGAGGCCGTAGCACTGCGCTGATCACAATGAAGAGCGGGCTCAGCAACAGAAGAACGATCGGGAAGTGGATGATTAATGGGTGCAGCGCGTCCCAAGTTGGCATAGGTGGAAATTGCATCACGAAACACCTCCCGATCATTGAGAATTCAACTCAGTCTCACAAGATCATTACGGAAACATCTTTAGCTCACCCGCTCAAATCTCTCCTTCGGCGTGAAACTCGAAGGACACTTTGTGAAGTTCAATTCGCGGGTCGTGTATCCGCAGACAGGACACACAAATAGCGCTTTACCTGTTGTACCTTTGAGTGTGTCGAGGCTGGCCAGCGCGGCGGCATAGAGTTTTGCATGTTCCGCTTCGGCGGTTTTGGCAAAGTTCAGGCTTCTAATGCCGCTCTTATTACGATCCGTTCTCGCCTGCTTCAGAAAATCTGGATACATCGTGTCGCGCTCGTATGTCTCGCCTTTGATCGCCGCTTCCAGATTCTCGCGGGTGGACTTCACGTCGGGCGATTCAATCCTGGCTTCAGGGGTCGCGCCAAGTTCCTTGATCACTGCGGCATGATTTCCGGCATGGACCTGCTCGGCACGGGCAGCCGCTCGGAATAAACTCGCAACATCACCATAGCCTTCGGTATCGGCCTGCTTGGCGAAGGCGAGATAGCGCGCGTGCGCATTACTTTCGCCGTTAAATGCAGCCTGCATGTTCTGCAGAGTTGTGGCAGCATGGGAAGCATATGCAAATGCGCATGCGGCAATCAAAGCAAGCGAGATTCTCGACATGCCACGGTAAACAAACTTCTTCTGAATCATTTGATCTCCTTGATATTGGCCGCCAGGTGAGCAGCTCTATCTCAAAGAGTGAAAGCACTTGGAAGGCCAATTAAGGGGATAGGCAAATACCGTGCATTTGCCGGAGAGAGCGCTGTCCGGAGACCTCCTCTCGTGCGAGGTAGTCAAAGGTTTTTGACAGCATTGTCTAAGAATTTGGACTGTAGTTAGCCACAAACGAATACTTTCGATGAAGCGGAAGCGCGTTCTTTATAGGTCAGTCCATCTCTCTTACGCGCGTTGCTTTGAGACCAAAGCGCCCAGAGATTTCTCAGTTAGTGCTTTGTCTTTTTCTGTAATTAAACCTATACCTTTTGACACGGCCGGATCGTTGAGATCCGGCCGTTGATTTGATTGGATTTGCGGAGCGGGTTTTGGGAGGCCTTTTGTCACAGCCTAAATTCGTCAGCTAATGCCTGCCCTATCCATATACATGGAGGCCGCGTCATGCAGCAGTAGCATGCCTGCGGAGCACGCGCTGAACCGTAGCCGTCGAGATGCGATGGCCCTTGGCGATCTGGCGGATGCTGTGTCCCTGGCAGCGTTCACGGTGGATGGCTTCATGGTCCAGCGCTAAGGGATTGCGGCCGATGTGCGTGCCTTCGAGTCGAGCGCGCCGCATGCCGGCGCGCACTCGCTCGATGATCAGGCTGCGTTCGAGTTCAGCGATCGCGGCGATGATGACCACGATGGCCCGGCCCAGCGGACCACCGGTGTCGATATTTTCTCTGAAGCTGATGAACTCTACGTTGAGTCGGTTGAGCTCATCGAGCACTTCAAGATAATGCTTCACCGACCGGGCGATCCGGTCTGAAGCCCAGACCAGGACCACATCGAACTTGCCGCGGCGTGCATCGGCCATCATCTGATCAAGACCAGGGCGGCGCGCCTTCGCGCCGCTGATCCGGTCCGTATATTCCTGCACGATCTCGTAACCGCGCTGTGCAGCCATTTGCCGAAGATCAAGCAACTGTGTCTCCGGATGCTGGTCAACGCTCGAGACTCTCATGTACAAGGCGGCACGCTTCATTTGCGCCGTCCTTTTGGTTTGGTTGAGTATTTGGCGATGTAAGACTGGATGAACTTCAGCAGCTCATCGGTCATGTTCTGGCCCTTGGCGGCCGTCGCCGCCTTAAAACTGTTATGAAGCTCAACAGGTACGTTCAAGTTCATGCGTTTGACTTCCTCATTGTTTACGGTGATCGTCGGACTCACCTCCTTTCTACAGAGGTGAGCTTATCTGGTTATAAGTACGGTGCGCCAGTGGGGCGCGCCCGATCAGAGCTCCCAGGCGGCCCGGCAGACCAGAACCATTGAAGCGATCCGGTCGAAGCTGATCTGCATAGCTTCAGCCATGGCCCGAAGCTGGTTAAGGTCCTGCGGAACGCTGCCATCCTCGACCGCCATCCATTCCGTCAGCGCCATGCCGGACAAGCGGGCGGCATCCTCGATGGACAGTCTGGCATTCTTACGAGTCTCCCGGATGCAGAAGCCGAACAGCCGGCCCATGCTTTGGCGGCGGATTTCGGGAACGTAGGTGGAGGGAAGGGGTGCGAACATCTTGCAATTAGTGCTCATATACTTATGATCCTTTTGGCCCTTGATGTCAAGAACCGCACACATAAATTTGACTACACGATGAGTATGTCCTCAGTTGAGTTCAGAACCAAAGGCTCACCTCTTCTACCAGGGATCAAGACAGATGACCAACATCTCCCGTCGTTATTACGAACGGGAACTAGGTGCAGGTCTAGGACCATCTCCTTCTCTGCAGGAACACTTCGGATATTCAGAACCTCTACGCCGTTTCATCCAGCGCGAGAGCTTTGAGCCTCAGGCCAACGAGATTCCCAACACCATGCCGTCATGGCTGCCGGGCGATGACTACATGACCAACTTCAAGGTCGGTGATCCCTACGTCCGCGTCGACGACGGCTATGCCCGCCTGCCTGGTGCCGGCTATGAGGCACTGCATCCTGAACTGGAAGGCCTGAACCCGGAAGACTATCCGGACATTCACAAGCTGCGCATCCTGTCCGATGTGGCTCCTTATTCACGGGAGTACAACCAGGTCCCTTCGTCCTGCCTGACACAAAAAACTCTCGCGCACGTGCAGGCGGAAAGGCCGTCAGCTCGATGGTTGGCACTGATCACACGCCGCATCCGGGCCCCGCCGGAGGGAGGTGTTGCCCGTCTTGGGAACTCCACTACCTCAACCTCTCTTCTCAACACAATGGTGCGAAAAAGAAGAGGTCAAAATTCACCAATGCCCTTTCCGTCTGAAACGGGAGTTGACGGATGCTGCTCTGCATCGCATGATAACGATCATGAAATGGTACGGGAACATGCTCGTTCTTGCTGCAGGCATTCCTCTGATTATCGGCGTCTTGCTTGCCGTTACTGTGATCTTCCTCGGTGCCTGCCTTGTCGTCCTATTCCGGCGCACCAGAAATGCTCTCTCTGCTTAATAGGCCTTTGCAGCGCTTCGATGTAAAAAATCAGGCTTCTTCGTCCGGTATTGGGATCTATCTGTACGTGGCGTTCTCTTCCTTCTTCTCCGCCCGCCGCCGCGCAAGCGTCACTCCAACGGTTCGCCGGTTTAACACCGGCGGAGCTACGCTGAATTTCATTCTCGACATTCGCATCTCAATACCGAGGAAGCCATTTCACGGACGATCGGCACTTTGACTGGGTCCCTTCGTCCTGTGCCAACCAAAAAACCTCGCGCCCGCGCGCCAGGTAGAAGCTCTGCTCACCATCAGCCTCAGCACCAAGTTTCGGCAGCTCTCGCTTCAGATACTTGATACACGAAAGACATGCCTGAGTAATTTTCAAATTGAGCTCTAGCTGAGCACCGGCTATGCCTGATGCGATTGCCTGATACGTGTGTGTTGTTGTTGATCTGTGTTGTTGCTTATGGCGTTGTCGGCCGGGAGGCGATCGTGTGAACCACTCGGTCTTATGTATGACCGATCTGAAGATCCTTTTATCTTTTTGGCCGGATAGGAACGTTGATGGTTGTTCGTATTATGATTTGCCCGCTGGATCCCTTTTTCTCTCCGCTCCGGGCCTCTGCGCCCATCGGCGCTACCGGCCCTCTCGTGTCCCCTCTATGCACCGTCCTCACCCATCCCAAATTGAATTCTCACTTTCTGTATCTACAACCCCGGGGAATGCATTTCCCCAAACAAGTCTTGCGCCCTTTGGGACACTTCGGGGGCATACAGGGGACAAAATCCTGCTAGTAATTGCACGGCAAATCACCAATATTCGCCAGTGACGGCGCTACCTTGTCCCTTATAGATACCCTGATACCTTCTGAATGAGGCGCGGTTTCTGTCCTCGTAACTCTCCAACGAAAATGAACCGCTGCGACGGTCTCTGCATTTGGCTGCGCCGAGTTTCTTAATCTGCTCCAATGTTCGGTCAGAATCACTTATGGATGGAGAAGACCCTCTCTGACAGCATTGCACTTCCTACAATTCGAACTTGTAAGTTTTACTTACCAGTTCAACCGTCAAGGAATCCTTGACAGTTCGCAGGCGTGAAAGGAAGGCCCGAATTACTGTCGTCGGCCCGCTCGCCCGTAGACAGATTGCATCACTCGCCACACCCCAGCTCCTTCACGGCTCATCCCCCTCCGCCATCAGCGCAGCCACTTCGCGGATCAGGACAGGCAGTTTCGCCTGGACGATGCCCCACACAATCCGGTCGTCGACCTGCGCATACGCGTGAACCAGGATGTTGCGGAAGGCGACGATGCTGCGACATTCGGTGATCTGCACGGCAATGACGGCATCCACACGGGTGAGTTGCGCGAGGGCTTCGCCGATAATGGCAAAGGCCCGCTCGACGGCCAGCCGCAGCATGGGGTCTCGCTGATTCCGCAAGATCTTTGCCATCGGTAAACTGGGCGGCAAGCGCAGCCGCCTCCTGAATGTCATAAAGATACTTGCGCGCCTCAAGCCGCATAGAGAAGGGCCTTGCCTTGCTCAACGCTCTGACGGAAGTACGGGTTCCGGATAGCTGAACCGACAACCAGATCGACGGACCGCCCAAAGAGCCCTTCCAGCTCCTCTTTGAAGCCGAGAAAGGCGGTCGCATAGGCGCCGTCGGACAGTGGTTCGAACTCTACCAGGAAATCTAGGTCGCTGCGCTCGGGATTGAAGGCGTCGCTGGCTGCCGAGCCGAAAAGTTCCAGGCGCCTGACGTGGAATTCCTGACAGAGCTTCGCCAGCTCGGATTGATGCACGGTAATGACGAGGTTCACGTCTTCGGCTCCTCTAACATGGGATAACCCAATTCTCCCATATTTTCGCAGATCAGACGGTCAAGCTCCGCAGCCTGGGGTCCTCGCGCTTCGGGTTGCCGAGATATGGGCGGAGTTCTGTCACATAACGCTCGAGCAGAAGATTGAGGTCAAACGGGATGATTCGCGCCAGATATCCGAGGACGCCCAGCCACGATTTCAGATTGCGCTCATTCCAGGATAAGGAATCGTCGGACTCAAGCGGCAGTGTCGTCGGGGGAAGTTCGAGGACCTTCATGACCTGCGCGGCGGGAGTTGGAGTGACCGAACGATGGCCCTGCTCAACCATTGAGAGATAAGCCTGCGTCAGGCCGAATCTCGACGCGGCTTCCTGCTGCGTCCAGTGCAAGCTTAGCCGAGCAGTTTTGAGGTCAGCCCCAGTCATATCCGCATCGATCCGACGTAACAGTTTTTGTTATATCGCTCAAGTAGCGAGTGGTTTGTTCGATAAGCCCATGGCCAGTGATGGACATGGTACCCATGATGGACGGTACAAGATTAGCTTGAACTTATCTGTGGCAGACTCAGATTTGTAGCGTAATTGCTAGATCCGCTCATGCTCAGGGAATGGAATTGAAATGAATACCCCGGCATTTCGCGAAGAATTTCGGCCGACATTCTTATTGTCGGAAGAGTACGAATGGATGCCCGATTTGCTTCCGCGCCCCGACGGGATTTGCTTTACCCGGGGAATCGTCCTGGGAATCGCCGTATGCTTGCCCGTCTGGGCATTGGCGTGGTGGGTAGTGTCCAGTCATCTCTGAGAAGCTCGTATTCGACTCCCGTCGAAATTGGATGTGGTATGAGCGCCCCACCGGAGGGCTGAATCTTTAGATCATGTCCCAGAATCTTAGTTGTCTAATGTATTTCATGGCGTGAAATGATTTATTACATGATATGGAAAGAATTAAACCACGCTGGTTTCGTCGCAATCTCCAAGCAGCCCTTCGCGTCTTGCCCGTAACTGTTTTAACGGGCGCGCGGCAGACGGGCAAGACCATACTCACACGGGCGATTGAGCCGGCGCGGGCGTATTTCACTCTCGATGATGTAGGCGTTCTCGATCAGGCCGAGCGCAATCCAGATTCACTGCTTGCCACGCGCCCCGTGATTCTCGAGGAGGTCCAGCGAGCACCACAAATCCTGCTCGCAGTCAAACGGGCCGTGGATACAAAGCGGCAAGCCGGAGACTTCATTCTGACCGGCTCCGCCAACCTGCTGCTGATGAAACATGTGGCGGACACATTGGCTGGCCGCGCGATCTACTTGGACCTCCGGCCGTTCTGTCCCACAGAGTGGCAGGAACGCAAGGATGCATTGTTGCCGCTGGATCGGTTGTTTGCGCCGGATTTTGATTGGCGTGAGTGGCCGGACGAACCAGGCGACTGGCCTCGATGGCTGCTGCGCGGAGGCTTCCCGCCTGCACTCAATATCGCTTCGGAAGCCGACCGCGGCCTGTGGTTTGCTGCATATACGCAGACGTATCTGGAGCGGGATTTGCGCCAATTAAGCGCCGTCTCCAGCCTGCCTGATTTTCAGCGCGTGATGATGCTGGCCGCGCAACGAACCGGCAAGCTGCTCAACCAAGCCGACCTGGCCCGCGACGCGACACTCAGTCATCCGACCACGCACAGGTATTTGAACTTGCTGGAAACCGGTTGCCTGATCTCGCGCATCCGCCCGCTTGCGACCAATCCCTCTACTGCGCTTGTCAAAGCGCCGAAGTTGCTCTGGACGGATTGCGGCCTTGCCGCCTGGCTAGCCGGAATCAAGTCGTCCGCGGACGTAAAGTCCCGCATGGACGCGGGGTTCTGGTTGGAGCAAACCCTGTTTCAAACCCTGGATACGTGGCGCGCCCTCGATCCACAACAACGCAAGTTGCACTTTTGGCGCGACCGCGCGGGCCACGAAGTAGACTTCGTTTTGGAAGACGACGGCAAGTTGGTTGCATTGGAAATCAAATTAGGCAGTCAAGTAACCACCAGTGACGCGACTGGAATTCGCGCCTTCCGCGATGATTTGAAGCGCAAAGCATCTCTTGTACGAGGAGTGGTGTTGCATGGTGGCAAAGCACGTCCACTTGAAGAAGGCGTTCTCGCACTTCCTTGGGGATGGCTAGTCCCCAAATGAGGACAACCGGATTCGTTTGCCCGATTGGGTCTTGGGTTGGTGGGCTGGCACTGTTCATCTCTGAGAAGCCCTTATCCTTCTGGTTGTTAGTTCTTCCGTCTGCGCCCCACACAACAGGAAGTGCATAGGGGTTCTGGTGCTTTGCGTGCGCACCGGACTGTGCTTGTCAATAGTTCATCCAAGCTGCCCTCGAACATAACTATGCATATCTGGACCGTATGTCTATAATTACATGCATGCTCCCTCGCCGCCTCAAGCCCCAACTGAATGAACTGCTTCGCCATTCTCCGGCAGTAGTCCTTTTGGGGCCGCGCCAAGCTGGAAAGACAACTCTCGCTTTGGAGATTGGCCAGCAGACAGCGTCCATCTACCTGGATCTTGAAGACGAGAATGACCGTGCCAGGCTCTCAAATCCTGGCAAGTATCTTGCGGACCACGAGAAAGAGTTGGTCATCCTCGATGAGGTTCACCGCGTTCCGGAGTTGTTTCAGCAGTTGCGGGGCATCATCGACCGGGGACGGAGGCACGGAAAGGCCAATGGACGGTTTCTCCTGCTCGGATCTGCCGCTATGGACTTGCTCAAGCAATCCGGCGAGAGTCTGGCGGGGCGAATCTCTTATGTGGAACTCGATCCATTCGATGCTTTGGAGATCGATCCGGCCTCCATCGAGACGCTCTGGGTCAGGGGTGGGTTTCCGCGCAGTTTTCTAGCCGAGTCCGACGACATCAGTCTGCTCTGGCGGCGTAATTTCGTCCGCACTTATCTGGAGCGCGACATCTCGCAATTCGCTTATCGCATTCCGGCTGAAACACTGCGGCGATTCTGGACGATGCTGGCGCACAACCAGGCTCAAATCCTGAATGCGGCCAATCTGGCTCGCGGTCTGGCCGTCGATGGCAAGACAGTTGCAGGATATCTTGACCTTCTGGTTGACTTGCTGCTGGTTCGACGATTGCCTGCCTGGCATCGGAATGTCAGCAAACGGCTCGTCAAGTCGCCCAAGGTGTATGTGCGCGACAGCGGTATTGCGCACGCACTGCTCGGCATTCGGGACAAGGAAGCTCTGCTCGGTCATCCGGTCGTCGGCCAAACCTGGGAGAGCTTTGTCATTGAAACACTGATCACCGCTGCACCGGAGGGAACCGATGCGCACTATTATCGGACCTCCAACGGAACCGAGGTGGATCTACTTCTTACGCTTCCAGGCGGAGAACTGTGGGCCATCGAGGTCAAACGCTCTTCGGCGCCGAAGATCGAACGCGGCTTTCATTCCGCCTGCGCCGATCTCAACCCGCAGAAGCGATTCTACGTTTACCCAGGTACCGAGCGATTTCCGCTCGACGACCAAACGGATGCCATCAGTGTCGTCGAACTCACAAAGTCATTTGCCCGCTGAATTCTTCTGGGCGCTGCCCATATGCGTTCGCACGCTGCGCACAAAACAAAATAGCCCGCGCAGAACAAGCAAGACTTGAAGGTCTCGCATGTTCGAAACGGGCTATTCTCTGAATCTATTTCCTCTACTGTGCGAAAATCGATTCTACGACGGCATCGTTGCCTCACCTGATCGCAACCTCAACAGCGTAACTTCTGGCGGACAATTGAAGCGCACAGGCAATACAACCGTTCCTAACCCACGATTTGTGTACAAGGCTAGGGGCCCTAGATGCCTCAAGCCGCTTGGATATTTGCGCGCGAGTCGCGGAAGGTAAGTAGCACCGGCGAAGGGTAGTCGGATTTGTCCGCCATGGGAATGGCCGGAAAGCTGTAGGTCGACCGAATAGTCGTTCACAGCATCTGCAAAGTCGGGTTCATGAGCAAGCAACATGGTGGGTTCACCACGAGCAATCGTTCGCAATGCTTCTTCAAGACGGGGCTTGCCCTCGAGCACATCGTCTACGCCGGCTAGCCAGAGACGGGCGCCGCCGCGCTCCACGTGAAGCGCATAGTTTTTAAGGACGGTGATTCCATGGCTTTCCAATGATCTGACTATGAATTGAGGATTGCACTGATCGTGATTTCCCAGGACTGCAAAAACGCCCATTGGGGCATGCAGGCCGCTGAGAATCTGAGAGCACGGCGTAGCGCCCTGTGCACTTGACAGGCTTGATCTATTAATCGAAACAGTGACGTAGTCCCCGGTCAAAACGACTATGTCTGGATTCAACGCATTCGCCGCGCGAACCGCCGCGCGGATTACCGTTGAGTCCCGTTCTGACGCATAGTGAAAATCGCTCAAGTGAGCAACTTTGAGTCCGTCCAACTCTTTCGGGAGGCGTGCGAGTCTGACTTCCTGCTGCTCGACAACAACCTGATCAGTCTGCGCCAGACCGGAGCTCGCCGCAGCCAACGTTACGCTTGCCGCCCCCAATCCGCCGAGCTGCAGGAATCGTCGTCTTGTGAGTGTGGAAGTTGTCTTAGAGAAGCGGTTCAGCACTAATACCCCGCAGAACTGTAACCTCGGATCAATAGGCTCGATACGCTGTGGCGAGCAGGTCTGGCGAATGCATTAGATCGCTTCGTGTAAGCCGACCGTATATTTACCGAATCATATCTAACACTCAGCTGACTGCAACTACAGCCTCGGGCACATGAGTTTGAACCTGTTTCTCAATCCAAGGATATGTCTTCGCCAGTCCGCCTGCGAGCCGGTCCATCGGTTCCCACCCAAGGGCCTCGCGAATCAGCTTGTTGTCAGAGTTTCGGCCACGCACACCCATCGGACCAGGGATGTGCTTGATCGACAGCTTCTTGCCAGCGATTCTCATTACCATCTCGGCCAGCTGATTAATTGTAACCATCTCCTCCGAACCAATGTTTACTGGCCCGGCAAATGATGAAGTCATCAGTCGCCGAACTGCTTCCACACAGTCGTCGACGTAAAGGAAAGAGCGTGTTTGTTCGCCGTCGCCCCACACTTCGATTTCACCACCTTCAGGTTGCTCGGCGACTTTGCGGCACATGGCCGCAGGCGCTTTTTCGCGGCCGCCTTGCCATGTACCCTCGGGGCCAAAAATGTTGTGGAACCGTGCAATCCGCACATCCAGACCGTAGTTCTTAGAAAACGCAAAGTACATCCGCTCGCTGAAGAGCTTTTCCCATCCGTATTCGCTGTCAGGTGCTGCGGGATAGGCGGTTCCTTCTTCGCAATTCGGGTTATGTGGGTCCTCTTGGTTGTACTCCGGATAGATACAGGCTGACGATGAGTAAAACACCTTCTTTACTTTTTTCTGGGCGCCGATTTCAGCCATATGCAGATTAATCATGGCTGAATTGTGCATTACATCTGCGTCGTTAAGCCCCGTGAAAAGATACCCTGCCCCTCCCATATCAGCGGCCAGTTGATAAACTTCGTCAAACCCGAAGTCGAGGATATCCCTCCAACTTTCGGCCTTACGCAGATCGGCAATCACGAAATCGTCAGCGGCACATGGACTGAACTCTGGGTACTTCAAATCCACTCCGCGGACCCAATAGCCCTCAGCCTTGAGTCTTTTAGTTAAGTGACTGCCGATAAATCCACCGGCACCGCAAACAAGAGCTCTTTTTTTCGACATAGTATCCTCCGTCTTCAAGTAATGAAGAGATTGATTTCGATTCAACTAATTGGGAGTTTCTCGAGGCTGATGTCGCTTGATCCTGCGTAGTGTCTCGAGTCAGTAGGTCTAATTCGTGGGTTCAAATCGGCGGAGTCTGGTAAGTTGAAGGCCGAACATGACCAGGAAAATGATGTTAAAGACTGTGTATCTCACCCACAGCCGACGAAAATCCTTTGTAAGCCGATAAAGCCATTCGAATCCGGATTCACGGATCCATTGTGGTGCCTGCTTAATTCGCCCGCTGAAGAAGTCAAATGTTGCCCCAGAAGCCACCATGATCGTTCCACGAATCTTTTCGCGATGTTCGCTGATCCAAACGTCTTGCTTCGGAGAGCCGAGCCCCACCCAGAGAATGTCAGGCTTTGCCAAATTAATCATGTCGCATACCGCTTGGTCCTCCTCCTCCGTGAGCGCACGGAAAGGCGGAGAGTATTTGCCCACGATGTCGATTCCATCAAAACGTTCCTGGAGATACTCTTCGATTTTGTCCGGCGCGCTGGGTGATCCTCCATAGAGAAAGAACGTATAGCCAAGGTCTTTGGCCTTGCTACTCGCCTCGAGCATCAGATCTGGAGCGTAGAATCGGTCGCTTTTCTCGTTGTAAAATGCGCGTGCCCAACGAAGAAATGGCATGCTGTCGACCCCCACCAGATCTGCCGAGTTGTAAAGATTCAAAAGCCGTTTATCAAACAGGGCGGATATACAGCAGTTGACATTGACCAAAGCGAGAGAGTGTGACCTGGAGTTCTTGTCAGTCAGCCAGCCACGGAATACCTGATGCATCTCTTCATACGAGAGGCAGTCCAGGTTGATTCCTAATATGTTCATCTTTGTAACCATGATCAGCTCCATCGAGAAATACGGTTAAATCAGTTATTCGTCGTTTTCTGAAGCCAGTAATTTACACGCCATTGGCATTGTCTGAAGACAAATCGACATTGCTTATCTGTACCAGGGAAACAGCAGACGCACCGCTCTGGCACCGTCGGATTGCTTTCTGGTAAACCGCCATTAAGTTGTAGTAATAGGCGTTCTGACTGTATTGCTGAGTGACCTTTTGTCGTCCAGCCTTGCCCATCTGCTCACAGAGTTGCGGGTCTTCCCATAAACGACGTATCTGTCGCGCTAGATCCTCTGGACTGCCTGGCTCGAACAGGGCCCCCGTGATGCCGTCATCTACCAGGTATGGGAGGCCTCCAATTCTTGATGCAATGACTGGAACCCCTAAGGCCATTGCATCCACGACAACCATACCGAATGGTTCAAACCATACGCTTGGCGTAACCAAGGCCCTGGACATGCGATAGAAAGTGATCAGATCGTCGAATCCGAGCCTTCCCAGAAATTCAACATTTGCAGGCGCTTTTGCCTTTAGCGCGGGCAGTGCCGGACCGTCACCAGCTACCTTGAAAAGAACTTCCGGCAGTCGGGAGGCAGTGGCCAGGAGTATATCCACACCTTTTTCCGGACTAATACGGCCTGAAAAGGCCACATACTCTCCAGCACACCTATCTTCGCTTGTCTCTTCCACGGCTACGGAAGTAGGGTTCGGAATGATTGCAATCTGATCATCGTGATAACCCGCCTGTAGCAGCCTCTCCTTGCCGAACGGCGTGAGGACAATCAAAACGTTCACATTGTTGTGAAACAATTTAAATGCTCTAGCCACGCTGCTCCGAAGCGCATACGCGACGCTTTCGAAGATATTGTTTCGGCAGTTCTTTGTAATACACCGATATTCGTGCCCGCCGACACAGTCATCGCAAATGCGTCCCTTGTAAAGGTGGAACCAGGTTGGACAGGTCAGATTATGAGAGTGCACAGTCATGACGACAGGAACGTTGAGTTGGCGGCAAGCAGTTAGGATCGATGGAGAAAACATCGGGTAAACGCTATGAACGTGTACCACATCCGGCCTATCGTTCTTGAGCAGATCTCGTATCTCGAAGTATGTGCGAACGTTGTAGACCCCGCCCCAGAATGCGTTGAAACGCTTGAGAAAGGAGTTTTCCAGGCTCCTGCTTGATTTCATGATGAGTCGCGACTTGTGCCCATTTTGCGCAAGCATACGCATGGTCAAGTCAACTACCGCCGGCTCGCCCCCAAGACGGCTCCTCTGTTCGTTATAAATTTGGTAAACCTTCAAAACGATCTTCTCCTTTCTCCGGCTGCTCTCTTGCCCCGGGGACTGTCATCACTTCAGATAGGTGTCCAGTGGTTTAACTCTAGTTCTAACGCATGATGACTACTTGAAGATCAGTTATTGAGTTTGAGTAGCAGCATTGAAACCTTGGCGTGACGAGGTCGCTTCAAGTGGATCATCAGTAGTCGCAGTACGAGATTCATCCAAGAACGCATTGACGATGTCTGAGAAGTAGGCGACGCGTTGATCCCAGGTGTTCTCCCGCGCTAACTGCATTCTCCTAAGAACTAGCTCTGAAGTATCCTCCTCTAGAGCTTTGGTTATGCATTCCTCAAATTCCTTGTAGTTTCGGGAAAGATAGGCCAGTTCCTCATATGGAAGGAACCCCTCGGTCCACGTCGCAACCACTGGTTTACCTGCGCCGAGGTATTCGAAGAACTTTAACGAAAAGGAACTCCTGATATATTCGGTTTGCCTCAATGGAATGAGACAAACATCCATTCCAGCTAGATATCTTGGAACATTTTCCAGAGACTGAAACCCGACAAAGCGAACATTAGACAGCTGCATTAGCCGGCCTAGGTCAGGATCTCTTCCTGACTTTTTGCCCACGATCACAAAGGTCCATTCTGGATGTCGCTCAGCCAGCCAGTACATTAGCTCCACGTCGAAACTGTGAGGTGATATCATTCCTACGAATCCGATTACAGGCCGTTTTAGAGCACCGAACTCTTTCGCGGGCTCGACACCCTGAGCTTGACTGAACAGCCCGAAATCTACGGCATTGGGATTGCAGTAAGTGGGTTTACCCAATTTCCTCAGTCTTGAGGTCAGTCGCTGCGAAGTGGCAAAGACAATGTCGCACGCTTGCACCAACTCAGCCTCTCTCTTTCTGACCTTATCTCGCGGCTGCCACCATGAACCCCACGTCGACACATCATCTTCGCAGTAGTAAATCTTGGCACGCGCGTTCATCTCTCGCACCAGCACGCTACTGTCAGGCTGGAAAGTGATCAACAGGGGATTCTGAAAATCCAATCGCTGTCCTGCTGATTTCAAGCAACTGCGTAAAACTCCCTGGCTTAGGTAATTCGCGAGCTTGTGATAGCGAAAGGGCAACACAGGAGGGGGTGAGACTATGGTCAGGTTCGGCGTGGCTTCTTGGCGAGGTCCCTGCAGGCATCGTCGGATCTGCCGCTGCCAGGTTCCCTTGTGAGATCCGCTGAATGGTGATAGGGGGGAAATCGGCAATTCCAAAGCAAGTATTCTATTCGCTTTCGCGAGTCGAGACACGATCTGTTGGTGGGTTCCCCAATGGGCATCCCAAGCGGTTGGTAGCACGCAGATTATGTCTTGGCCAGTTATCACAACTACCTTCTCTTTCCTTGCAAACAAGCGTCGGCGCATCATCAGCAGGTCGTTACGCTCTGCTCTGGCGGCAACGCGGCGATTCATATACTTTGGATCAAATGGGCCTCATCAGACTGGCCGGCTAAGGACAGTAGCGAATCGGTCCTTCAGCCGCAAGAAAGGCGACTCCACCCAACGGTAGGAAGCGAACGCGAGCGCTACCGTCACAGCGAAACCCAATGTTTTCGTTACGAGCATCGCCCAATTGGAGATTGGGTGTAGCAGACTTTGCATGATGAGAATTCCTGTGAAATGCAATAGGTAAAGTCCATAACTAACCTTACCTAGCCGCACAACCAAATCACCCCTAAGAAACCTGCTATTACTGTAGAGTGAACCTAGCAGTATGGCACCTGATGCAATTGAAATAATCAAGCGTCCCAGGACCGGCCGCATATCCATCGGGCCAGGCTGATCGAGAAACCAGGCTGCCGAGGCAACCCATCCCGTCAGTCCAACGCCGATCAGCGGGAATCGCATGCCATCCGTAAGTTTCGGTAGCCGATCGGCGAAGAGCGCTAATAGAATGCCCAGTGCCAGCGAGTCACAACGCGATGTACTGGCATAATAAATGTAATTCGCGCCCCCACCCCCAAGCGCAATAATGACCCGACTTAGCGAGGCAAGCAGGAAGGTAAAAATCCCGAATATGATCATGCCGCGCTGTGTGAGCATTCTCATGAGCGCTGGCCATATCAAATAGAATTGCTCTTCGATTGAGACCGTCCACAATGGAGAGCAGACCGAATTGGGGGCTCCGAAGATGGCGTGCACCCAGTTGCCAACGAATAGAAGATAGCCTGCGACGTAGTACCATGGTAGATCCTGATCCGCAATGGAGTGCGAGAGCACGATGCCCAGGGCGATCATGAGGAAGTATAGAGGCCAGATGCGCAGGATTCGCCTGACATAGAAGCGCCGGAGGGAAATTCTACCTGTCTCCTGTCGCTCCTTGAGCAATAGTGAGGTGATCAAGAAAGCGCTCAGTGCGAAGAACAAGTCAACGCCTGCTCCGCCGGATTTTGCAAAAGCGGCCCACAACCACGGTATCGGCAGATGTAGCCTTGAATAGAAACCTTTCTCAGATGGTAGTGTGTGAAGAGCAAAAACGCCCAAAAAGGCGTAGAAGCGTAATCCGTCAAGTTCCGGCTGATAAAAACGACGAGTGGTGTGCGCTTTTGTATGTGCGAGTTCACCGAGTGCCTTCATCGATTGCGTCATTCAGCCGGCCCTTAATCTGTGCTAGTAAGTCGTCTTCGACCGTGGCAATTTAATAAGAGTGGAATCCGTTCCTTGCCGGCAAGGTTACGGGGTCACAAAGGGATCTGAGGTCGTACGCGAGCTTCCCACAATCAAATCAACCAACCCGCCGAAGTGCCGGCGAGGTTAGATGTATTTGCGTTCACGACGAACGAGACGACCGAGCCCTTGCGAAGTACGAAGGCTAGCTGCGCTAGCATGGCCATGCTGAGGAACATCAGGAGCGACGGATCGGAAACGACGCCCTCAAGAAACCCGCTCAATGCGCAAAAGATTAGGAGCGCCGCATAGAAAGCGGATGCAGTGTTCCCCGAGAGCCTCCAGAGCGCATACGCACGCCAGATGCCAGCAAAGAGCACTAACGCATACGCAAACATCCCCACTGCACCTAATGTAGCGAGATATTCTATGTAAGTTGAGTGGCTGTCCCGGATGGGCCACCCTTCTTCACCCGAAATCAGGCTAATGCGAGACGGAGTCCAGAAGCCACCGTAACCGTAGCCGATTAGCGGACGACGTTCTATGTAATAAGTCACGTCGTTCCAAACTCCAGTACGGCCGTTAAATGACTCAACACTAGAGCCGTCATCAACCCTTCCAAGCGCAACCACGCTCTTGACGCTTGGGAGAACTCCAGCCAAATTGCAGAAAAGACAAACACAGAAGCTGAGACTGAGGCCGTATGCCATTGCAATCTTTCCTGGTTTGGGCAATACCACGGCAAAATACACGGCAAGCGCGGGGAGTGCGGCTGCAATCGCAGTTCTGGACTGAGTCAGCATCAAGAAGGCAAACCCAACAAGCGCGCCAATCCGAAAGAGAGTTCTCCAGCGCTTTTCTGTATCAGCAGCAGCCAATGCGCTGAGCACAAGGAGCGCGCAGTCACAGCCTTGAGTGTTTGGGTGCGTGGGCCCAGCGAAACGATAGCCAGGTACAAAGGGCTGAAAATTCCCGAATACCATCTCCGCCGCAATGGCGATCATGAGGAAAAGGCTTGTAGTAAAGAACGTCCACAGAATAATCTCACGCGGCGAAAAGCTGCGAGCGACGGCCACACTCGCTATCACAAATATCCCAAAGACCGCCAACCGCTTTAGGGTTAGCGGTAAATCCTCGGCCCAGAAGGAACTCAGGAATGCCCAGACCGTAAAGACCAAGAAGGCCCATCCTAATAAGCCGTTGATTCGAAGGTTAAGATTATTCCGCTGTTGAACCAAGCTAACTACGGCGAAACATCCTAGCGATAGAAGTGCAATCTGCCGAACAAAAGACCCGCCGTTGACATCAGCTATGTAAGCGTCTGCCGATTGATTGTAGTCGCCTATCACCATCTTGTGATAAGTCGGTTTGTTGTGATAGACCAAGTACAACGAGACCGCAAGGAACAGGAACACAAGCCAAGGCTGTCCCCCTCCGTGGGACCTTATCGCTGTGTGTGAGTGATCGTTGTAAGTCATTAATCTCAGTCTCTCTCGCAGCACTGATTTTTCGAAGCGACAAACACCTGTAGTGAGGAATCGAATGATAGAAGAAGTAGGTGGAACGCGTGCCCCTTTGGGCTATTTTTGGGCGTTGTGTCGGATTGGACGTGATCCCGAAAGGCTTCTAGACGACCGCCTGAGGCCTCGAAGCGCTAGCTGAGATCTTCATCAGAGCTATGCCCCTTACTAATGATGTCGCAAAAGTTGCTCCGAGCAATCCGACTGCAGCACCGAGTGGACCATATGCTCGCACGAGCCAGAAACCTGCCGTAATCATGATGAATAGAGCTGTCACATTTACTATAAGATCCACATGCGCATGATCGAGGGCAAAGAGTGCGCGCGAAAGGGAGAAGGCCGTCGCTGTAACCAGAATGTTTAGCGACAAGATAGCGACGATCATGCCATTGCCTACATATTGATGTCCGTAGAGCGCGACGACAAGGCGACCGCCCCAGATAAACATCCCGAGAGATAGTAAAGACATGGGGACAGCGACAACCGCAGTTATCTTAAGCACTAGCCTATTTAGAGCTTTAGGGCCTTCCGCAGCATACTTATGGGCGATTTTCGGTCCAATTAGGTTCTGGAGCCCGAGCATCACAGGGTTACCAATCGACACAACCCCCATGCAAGCAGCCCAAACACCGGTAGACCCGACTCCGTGGTAAGCCGCCAAAAGCCATGGATAGAGGTTCACGCCGATTGCCCAAATTAACCCGCTTGCGAGGACCCACTTGCCAAGGGCCCAGTTCTTCTTTAAGTCAGCGACCGATTCGCGGAATCGCGGTTCATAGAAATCTCTATCCCACCAGAGCCATCCGACTACGGCAATCCCTGAAGCGAATCCAATCACCCAGTATGCATGGTTTGCCGACAATAGACCGAAATGTGCGAGAACAAGCAGACCGAGGACTTGACCAATGGCGATAGATGTATCGAAAACAAACGCTGTCTTGAGTTGCAGCCGAGCGAAACTCACGCGACGAGCATGCTCTCGAAGCATCAGCAAGGCAATTACGAGCACCAATGCCCACATAACTGGCCCTAAGCCTTTGGGGCCGATTCCGTGAGTCACCAGGATCGCGCCACAAGTTAGCCCAATCATGGTGAGAACACAGAATGCCGATTGGTGAATGAGAGTGCTTCCTGTATATAGAGCGTGGGCTCTTCCCTTGAGGCGCGGAGCATAAACTGTGTAGGGGGTAATAATCAACGAAGACTGAAAATCGGTCATCGTTAAGATCAGGCTAAAGCCGAGCGCGTAAAGACCGAGTTCTTCTTTAGAACATGCGCGCGCGATGATGACGCCGGTAAAGAAATTTGTCGCGCTGACGACGCCTTGGTCGACAAGGGAAATCGCGCTCTGATGTAAAGCCGTTTTGGGAGACCAGAACTGGCTGAATAAAGACATGCGGCGCTTAGTTAAAGGAATCGGATGTGTCTCCCGCCCTTCGATCTCTGCGATTACGGCGTGCTCGGTCTCAGCAAAAGGTGTCATCAACTCTCACATGCTCCTCGTTTTTGAGCCGGTCGCTCTACATGTTATCAAACAACGCTTACGCAATGAGAATTAGAGTCCCTTGTATAGCCTTTCTGGAATTGGGTATGAACGGTTGTACAGCACTGTTCCCAGCAGTCGGACGCCCGCCGCATCGAGGGATTCCTTTGCCTTGCGCGCGGGCAGTCGACGCGTGTTGTTGGCCTCAATTACCAGAATGGCAGCATCCGCGACGAGTCCCAATAACTGGGCATCTCCGCAGACGCTTGTGCCTGGCGCATCGATCAGCAGGTACTCAAATTCGTCGCGCAATTGTGTAAGACGCTCCTTGAGCTCAACCGGCGGCAGGAGTACTCGGCTCTTGTCTGCCAGAATATTTGGTCCAGCCAGCCAGAGATTGTTGCCGACCTTCACGCACTGATCGCGCAGGGGAGCTGACGAGCCCGAAAAAGGATTCGTGCCATCGATTCCAAACATGCCAGCCAGGCGCGGCGAGCGCACGTTGGCGTCGACAAGGCAAACTTTCCGAGAGCTGTTGGCGGCGAGGGTCCGCCCAGCCATGGCGCAGACTGAACTGCTTCCATTCTCACCGTCCACGCCGCAGAGAACCACCTGTCTTGGTGCAGTTCCATTGGCCGACAGGAAGATGCGCTGAATGAGGCGCAGCATCTCCTCCCCGTTAACGCTGCTGGTCTGCCGGGAAAGAATGGGTACAACTTCCATGTCAGGAGTACGGTCGGCCGCGGCAGATCTGGGGTTATCTGTTGCACCCGCTTCAAGCTCAAGCTGCCTCAATAATTCGAAGTTACGGCTCATGGAAGCGTCCTTTCACTGGCTTGATGCATTGCATCGTTTGCGACTGATGCTCGCGTCGGTCCGGGGAGCCGGATCTTTTGCCCTATCTCAATGTGGTCTGGATCAGTGAGCCTCGGATTAAGCGCCTGGATCTGATGTAGACGGTGTAGATCGTAGCCACCCAGGTATTGAGCAGAAATGTCTTTTAGCTTCTGATGTGGTTCAACTGTGATTACAAATTGCGCAGTGCTTGGAAGGGACTCATTGGTAGGGCCCATCTCTACCGCGGTGGTCGCCTGGACTGACGCTGGCGTAGCCGATTGGTTCAAGGAGCGGGCGTCATGAGTCTTGCGAGATTGCAAAGATCGGAATTGAGAGAGCCCGAGTATTCCCAGGACACACATGACCAGAAGCATCGTCGCTGCCGGAGCCCAGGTCTGCAGCAGTTTTAGGATCAGCCGTTGCCGTTTCGACTTTTTGGGCCGCTTGGCAGCAGATTCGCCAGCAGCTAAGAAAGGTTTGCTCCCTTGCGGTGTCAAACGCAGGTCGGCAATTACTTCGGCGACCATGCTACCGTCCACCTGATTGTTTTTCATCGCGCAGCACAACGACAGTGCATTGAAGCACAGAGTGTTAATTATTCTTGGTATGCCTTGGCTCGCTTCTGCAATCCGACTTAGCGCATCCTTCGTAAAAAGTGACTCGCCCTCATAGCCTACTTGTTTCAACCGGTAATCGATGTAAGCATCTGTTTCTTCCGCCGAGAGCGGCTCAAGTCGGCAGATGGTCGAAATGCGCTGGCGAAGCTGTACCAGAGAAGGCTGCAGCAACTTTTCGGACAATTGCGGTTGTCCAGAAAGAACCATATGCATCAGCTTGCCCCGTGACGTTTCAAAATTGGTGAGCAACCGAACTCTCTCAAGTACGGCGTCTGAGAGATTCTGAGCCTCGTCAATAACGACCACGAATTTCCGCCCTGCCCGAGTCTCTTTGACTAAAGCGTCGCTTAGCTGCTCGTGCATCTCGGCGCTGCTATTTCCGGGAGTGATGCCGATCTCGCGCAAGATATAGCCAATGAACTCCCTTGGCTTGCAGTCGGCATCGATGTCGAATAGAAATACGCAGCAAGTGGCATCTCGGACGTCCTCGAGAAAGCGACGCAATAGCGTCGTCTTCCCCATTCCAGGAGGCGCAATCATGGCAGTGAAGCCACGATTGCTTTGGAAACCGTACTTGATCGATGCAAGCGCTTCCCTGTGCGTTTGGCTTGGGTACAAGCATCGCGGATCGGGTGTGACCCCGAACGGCTCTTCATTAAAGCCGAAATATTTCAGCAGCATTTCTCTACTCTCCGCCCTTCGGCAGTGCAGCTAATACAGGGGCGCCGAGGTAGCCAGCCAGTTCGTCTGGAGTGCGGAATGTTGGATCCATGAAATCGAGTACGAAAGCCGTGGAAAGACTGAAGGTCCCGGCCAGCAGCAAAGCAAGGAACGCAACACCGAGTGGGGACCTCTTGGGAAGAGCAGGCACAATCGGCGGCTCAGCTAAAGCGACGTTCAGGATGCCACCTTGGTCAAGGGCATTGCTGATGCGCGCTTCTTCACGCTTGTGCGTATAAAGGAGATAATTCTCTTCTTGCGTCCTGGCTGCCTGCTGAAGGTTCTGCTGAACCACCATGTTCTGACCGAGGCTTTGGGCCTGTGTGCGATACCTCGATGCGACGGTGGCTGCTGCGGTCGCGCGCGCCTTTAGACCGCTGAGATCGGCCTGGGCCTTAGTCAACTCAGCCAGGACCCACTGATAATCGGGGTTCTGGTCAGTAGATTCATCGTGAATCGGTTTGCTCTCTTCCGCGCTGATAGCGCTCCTAGCCTCTGCGATCTGCTGATCGATCTCCTGTACCAATCGATAAGTAGGCTCGTACTTGGTTAGAAGCTCTGTTCTCTTGAGTTCCAGATTCAGCAGGGTCGATTTCAATTGCTGGAGTAGTTGTGGATTGTCAGAGCTACGTACCACCGTCGTCATTCTTGGCTTGATCGTTTGAAGTTGAGTCTGGAGGGCACGGACACGCTGTTCAGTCTCAAGCAACGTCGTCTGGGCCTGGCGTGCGGTGGAGTCGAATCCGTCGGCTTGCCGGAGCGCGGCGTCGCGCTCAAGTTCGGCGGATACAACTCCGGTTCCCTTGGTGAAGTTCGTAAGCTTCGTTTGAGCCTGATCCATTCCTTGCTTGTATTGTTCGGTTTGCTGGTCGAAGAACTTAAACTCGCCGGATGGATGATGCACTTCCAGGTGCTTCTCCATATAAACTGCGGCAAGTGTTTTCAGCACAAGTTCGGCCATCTTCGGATCGCGAGCCTGGTAGCTTACCGAGATCACATTAGTCTTGCGCAGGGGTTCGATCTTCAAGTCTTTTCCTAGCCTGCGTACGGCCGTTGCGATTCTCTCCTCCGAATTCGAGTCGGTTGTCGAGCCAGAGTTTCCACCTAGTCCCGTGGACAGCACGACCTTGCGCAAGAGGTCGTCGCTGTTGAGTAATTCGACTTCGGAGTTGAGATCTTCCTCGCTGATTTGATCGTTGTTGAACTGGGCAGGTGCATTGGCTGAGGACGTAACCATTGTGTCCGAACGCTGACGGAGGGCCAGTATCTTCATGTGGGCTTCATATTTCGGTATCCATACGCCGGACAAGGCTACCGCGAACACCACAAGGGCAAATGCGATCAGCATCGGCCTGCGCTGGCGAAACAGGACAGCGACGATGTCACGCATAGTGGGCAGCGGTTGCCTCGTGTACCGTTCGAATGCCAGTTCGTCGGTTCTCATGATTGCCAATTCTTCAGGTCTCATGTTGGATCCTTGTCTCAAAACATCGCAGGGTTGTAGTAGCCACCCATGCTTGTGGTCGGTAAGAAGGGACGAATCTTTGAGAAAGCGCTTTGCGGCACGTAAATCATGTCCCCAGGTCGAATCTGGGGGTCTTCGGATAGATTGCGCTTAGCCAGCAGCTTCTTGACGTCGATCAACTTTGCCTCATACCCTCCGCTGCCAGGTACCGGACGGAACAACACGACCTGCGAATGCTTTGCTTTGTCATTAAAGCCTCCGGCGATAGCTACCGCCTCCGTGACTGTGAGGTCACTGCGCAGGTCGTACTTGCCAGGCTTACTCACTTGGCCGGACGCGATAAAGAAGGGCTTCTCGAAATCTTTAAGAGCAATTGCGATGACTGGATCGTGCAGAGTCTTTGCGTAGGCGGTCTTGACGGTCTCCGTCAGCTCCGGCACGGTCTGGCCTTCGACATAGATCGAACCGACTCCCTTCAACGTCACATAGCCGTCCGGTTGCACTGCCACTGTTTGATTGAATTCGGGAGACAGTGCGAAATCCAGATCGAAAGTATCGCCTTTTCGCAACGTATAGCGTGGATTCCGCTCGTGAAGCCCTGGGGTGGCATGCTCAGAGGCTACGAAAGCCCGCGAAGAACCGTTCGCCCTGTCAGCCGAAACCACAGCGTTCTGTGCCGCCGCGTGACTCGCTATTACCACAATGATTGCCGCCAATGCGATGATTGAGGACTTCATTTCAAACGCCACCTTTTTAACTCGTTTGCGTGTTCCCAGTTACCTACAACTCCGGGATGTTGTGAAACCAGATTGATGCAACGATCCCCTTGCTTCCATCTATCGATCTTTGATCTCAAAAACCGTGCGGGCATTAATTTCAAATGACCGTCTTTCCCGCTTGGAGTCCTAGATCCCCTTCATCGCGAACACTGCAGTGTGCAGCAGGATGGCAAGATCCATAAAGAAGTTCCGATGGCGTATGTAATAGAGGTCGTACTGAATGTTCTCGTGGATCAGGAATGATCGATCGGCGCTTAATTGCCACAGGCCCGTCAATCCCGGTAGAACCTGCAACCGCTGCCGGTGATAGTCCTTGTAGCGTTCTACGATGAACGGCATTTCCGGACGCGGCCCGACAAGCGACATGTCACCATTTAGCACGTTGAGTAGCTGTGGCAATTCATCGAGACTTGTACGACGGAGCCAGCGACCTAATCGAGTAACCCGGGGATCTTCGGCATCGGTAGGGTGAAGGCCATATTTAGGCGCGCCCACGTGCATCGTACGGAATTTGTAAAGTTCGAACTTTTTGCCTCGCTGACCGACCCGCTTCTGGTGAAAGAACGCTGGCCCCTTTGAATCCAAGCGAATGAGAACTGCAAGAACTGCCAAGAGCGGAAAAGTGAACACGAGCAGGGCTAGTGTGGCACTAAAGTCGAAGATGCGCTTTGCAGTTTCATACAACCGCTTGCGTTCTGGTAGTCCCAAGGAAGCAATAAGTACGCCATCGATGTCCACGTAATTTGTCGAAGTTTCCGAACTGTACGAGAGTTGGGGCACAAAGGCGACGGTGGCCCCGGCGGCAAATGCCTCAGCTGCAACTTCAGCGAGTCGCTGTCGCGAAAACGAAGGAATCCCAATGACCACAAGGCCGATACTCCGCTCTCGAATCAGATCGCTGGTCAGAGGACCGGCGATTACCGGAGCTGACCGCTCACGCTTGTAGCCGTATTCGTAAATCTCATCGCCGCTGAGTCTCTCATCGTCGTCGACAATGGCGATCGGATTAAGTCCCAGTTTAGGTGAGCGAACGATAGCAGAAAATACGCGTCGACCGGTATGCCCCGCACCGTATACCAACACGTTTCGAAGTCCGTAGCCACGGCTGTGCAGAATCCTGATCAGAACAAACACTAACTGCTTTTCGACGATCACCAGCAGCGGAACGAAGATGAAAGTTAGAACGACCACCCATCGCGAGAACATCTGGGAAAGAAAGAAAGTGATTGGAAAGACAACGCTGAATGTGTGAGCGGCTACTCTCAAGATGCGTTCAGTCTCGCGGATGCGCAAGAGGCTATTGGCCCGATTGTATGCGCCATCGTGCTCCAGCATCAGTACAAACAAAAGCGAGAAGCCGAAGGCAACCGGAAAGAAGATGCCGGCGGGATAATGAAGCCTTCTCCCAATCTGCAGGAACTCATACAATCCATCCGCCAGCATCGTCGCTGTCATGACAGCAGCCAGGTCGGCTAATCGCTCCATGAGAGCAGTAGCCACGTCAAACCGATCACGGCCTTTCGACATCGCCGCCGGAATAGCGCAGGATTTCTCGAAGGGTACAGACGAATCTATCAGTTTTACGGAACCCATATATTCCTTGTGCTCGCCGCTTCGCACTGCCATCCCAAACGATGCGAGATGGGGAACCCATTCAGGTGGGCTCAACAGGCCATTCTTACGGGTGTCGAGCCGGACGGCTCGATATCATTTGCATCAACTTCCACGGCCACGCTGCGCATGATCGTGTCCAGCGAAAGGACCACGCGAAGGTCGTTCTTCTTGCGTACCAATACACCTTCGACGCCAGCCATGACACCAGCCTTGATGCGCACTCTCTCGCCCACTATCAGATATGGGTGCGGTTCGATTCTGCGCTCCAGGAGCCCGGAGCGTAATGCATCGATTTCGAAGTCTGGTAGCGGCCACGGTTCTTTTGGCGAACCGACGATCGACAGCACGCCTGGTGTACCGAGAATGGTGCCGCGCGACTGCCGTGCGATCCGGACAAAGACGTAGGTAGGGAACAGAGGCAGTTCAAGAACTACCGGGCGGCTCTTCTGCCACTGCCGGTTTGTACGATAGAGCGGTAGGAAAGTTTCGATCTGGCGTTCACTCAAGATCTCGGAAACATGCTTTTCATGGCGGGGAGTCGTATACACCGCAAACCATCGCGGCGATATGTCGGCGGAAGCGGTAGATACGCCGTCGCGGTCTACGCTGATCTGGTGCTCGCAGATTTCAGACATGGCTTCGCCATCCTTACTCGGAAAGTCCCTTTTCCACAGCCACTTCTAAGGAAGAGGCCAGCCTACGAAACGTGCTTTACATTACGCGACAACACAAGAACTCGGGCCTAGACGACTCGCAAGTGGCCTTTGAACTGCGACAAAACTGAGTCAGCCGATTCAGGGTAGAGTTGCGCTGACGCGGCAAAGCCATTTTTCGCGGAATCACCGTAGTCGCAGCGAAGCACCACTCCCTCGCCCTGCAAGTGCATTCCTGCACCCGTGTCCGCCAATTTTGGGAGCGTGATTTCAATTTGGATCCGCGCTCCGACTGGCGGCAATGCATCCGTCGTGACGTAGACCCCGAAAGTGTTGATGTCACGAGTCACGCCCTGGCCACTTTGGGGTTTCCCATCGCTGGGCGCCCACATGAAGATTGCCGGCGCAGTAAGCTGGTAGCGCTTTGTCTTTCGCAGTTCTATGACGCTGTGCATCGGATCGCCACTTTCACGGATGCCACACCCGGTCCGCAGTTAATTATTGGAAAGTCCTAATGTATGGAGTACGGAAAAGGAGCACAAGTGATCGAAACACCCTGAGCTATCCTGCCCTCTCGGACCGTGCAGGGCTAGAGATGGATTTCCCAGCTGACGCGTCGCGCGGTGACTCGTATGGCAGGCAAATCTTCCATTGAAGAGACTAGAGAAGTTTCACTCAGCTCTGTCCAGAGTGATTCGTCATCGCAGGCCTGGGGTTTGGAGCTTTTAGTTGGGAAGTCAATGAGATTTCGATGCAAGGATATGTTGCTCCAATTCAAGACACTTGCTAATGGCTGGCACGATGGAATGTGACGCCAATCACCAGAAAATATGATTCGAAACTCACCTGACTGTTCTAGTCGAAGTAGGTCTCCGTGCGGTCAAGACTTCAGTGAGTTTTGAGCAAGAACTTCAGAGGATGATCCGCGCAAGTGAACATTCTGGATTAACACCGCTCCAACTTTCGGGTGCGCTCAAATCCGAAATTATCAAGAATTAAGCGTAGATGTTTTTCTTTAGCTTTTACTTAATTACTTGCAGGAGTATGATTTAGTTAATTTCCGTGTCGAAACAATGGATGAATTGCCTGCTGTCAGGCAATTTGAGTCTTGCGGTGGGCGAACGTAAGCCGGTGTGTCAATCTTATAGCTTTTCATGCCTCGAGTTCGAGCTGAGGTGAAGCGTGGAGCCATTTTTCAATTCGGTCAGCAAAGCGGTGGCTATCGCAGATGCATGTTCTCTATCGGAACGGCAAATGGCTTTGAGTTTGCATACCGTATTTGCGCTCCTTCTCATTTTGGTTTCCCTCCTCTTGATGATGCCAGTTTGCTTTGGAATGTCGCCGAGCGACGAGCTGACAGCCCGCTCTCAATTTAGGAAATCCTTGCCTTCGATTTCAGTACCTGCCCTCCCCCAGACGGCTCATAGCCCTTGTTTCGCTCTACTGCCTCATTACGGATCAGCTCTCGAAATAAAGCCCAGAAGGACGTTGGCAGAATTGCGTGACCTGTTTTAATTTGCGAGATATTTGGAGCGTGTGAGATATGAAGGTTCAACTCGGCACCATTTCAGTACTTGTTGCAAATCCGCGTGTCATGACCGGCGAGTTGATGGTGGCGGCGCTCAAGAGAAAGAAACATTTCCGGGTGGTCAATAGTGCTACTTCGGTAAGCGACGTTCTCAAATCGGCGCAAACGGCAGATATCGACGTTGCATTGATAGCTGCAACCCTGGTAGATGGCCCTCTTAGCGGCTTTGGTGCGCTGCGGCAGGTCCGTGAGCTTTTTCCGGATCTAAAGACGGTCATCCTTCTGGATAGCAGTGAACGCAGTCTCGTAGTCGACGCATTCCGGGCAGGCTCCAGAGGCGTATTTAACCTATGGAAGGCCAACTTCAAATCGCTTTGCCGGTGTGTAGAAAGTGTCCACGCAGGACAGATATGGGCGAACAGTAAAGAACTTTCTGAAGTTATGGAGGCATTCACCCAACTTGCGCCCGTACAGGTCGTCAACGCAGAGGGTATGCGGCTGCTGACCAAACGAGAGGAAGATGTAGTGCGACTCTTGGCAGAGGGCCTTCAGAATCGGGATATTGCAAACGCACTAAAGCTCAGCGAGCACACAGTCAAGAATTACCTATTTCATATTTTTGACAAGCTCGGCGTTTCGTCACGAGTCGAATTGGTGTTGTATGCGGTCAGCAGCACAAAGAGAGCGCAGAAGCTGGGCGTCGAGAAAGTCGAATTAGTTGGCGAACTGGCCGGCGATTTGGAGATCGCCGGCCAGTGATTGAAGCGAGTTCCCCAATCCACTGAAAAGTGAGTGGAAATGGATCAGGAGGAGACCCTCATTTAAGCATCAAGCCATATACAAATCGGAACCGAGCTCGGCGTCTCTCCGCTCCGCCAGCATAGATGCTTACGGAGAATGTGTCATGAGTAGGACATACGATCACTAATGTTGAAACCTAGGCAATTTGAGATTTGGGGAAGGATTGGCGGACCAGATCCTTGAGACGCCGATCACATAGCTGTGCGGGTCCTAGGCATTATGCTACTTACCGGTCCGGTATTCGCCGGTCCAATCAGCAATCTCAGTTTTGGGGATTGCATTCTATAAATGCATCAAAACGCAAACATGCAAATCGAACCGGCTGAGGGAATTTCCCCAGCGGGTTTTCGCAGAAACAATAGCCACCGCCGCTTGTTTTTGAGCGGCACAACCTCCACTAAAGTCTTGCCGAAATTGCTGACTGCAGACGAAATAGCCGATCTGCTCCGGAAATCGGTCAAGACGATCTACCGGTGGGCCAACGAGGGATTGATCCCATCGATCAATCTTCACGGAAATGTTCTTTTCGATCTGGATCTGATTCTAGCCTGGATTGAAGACCACCGCATGGCCGCTTAAAGGTCCGGCGCCTTCGGGCGCCGGGCATTCCTACCACTTAATTGCATCCACTTTTGCTTGAGATTCCTCAGCGCTTTCAGGGACGAGATATCTCATCGTGCTGGTGATGTCCTTGTGACCTGCATATGCCTGCACGGTCCGTAGGTCACCGTTCAATCCCCGCAGCATTCTCGTAATGTATGTTCGCCTAAATCGATGCAGGGTGAACTCCGCGCATTCCTTGCGCTCCAGACACGCCTCGCATCGGCCGCAGTTGAGACCGGCACGCCTCGCCAAACGCTTGAGCGAATGCAGCAGCTTTGAGTTCGGCTTCTTGCTTCTTGTGCTAAGAATGAGACTATGCCCTGGCCGCCGTTCCTGCCAAAGACGAAGCTCCTCAATGAAATCACTCGGAACAGGCACGTTCCGCTGCTCCCATGTCTTCACATTGAATCCCCATTGTGGTTTGGCTCGGACGCGGAGCGTCTTCCCTTCCCAATTAATATCTCGGAACTCAATATGCGTCAGTTCCTGATCTCTCAGCCCACATTTCAGCCCAAGAAGGATGAGTATCCGGTTATAGGGGTCAGCGGCTGCCAATAATTCATCAGTCTGTGCCGAGGTGTACATGTTCGGCAGCGACTTTTCATACCTTGGACACGGAGGAATCTGTTTGGGGTCGATGCCTCCGAATCTCAACCATGACGCGAGTCTCTTATGCTTGTTCGCCACCGTCCGATCACGACACTGATTCTTCCGGAGCCATTCGTGATAGCGAAAAACATCGTCCCGCGCAACCTCGTCGATACGAGTACATTTGACTGCTCGCATGAACTCGGCGCTGACCAGCTGCGCTTGAGCTGCAGCTTCGTTAAATCCTGACTTAAGTTTTGTGTCAATGTAGGCCGCCGAAGTTGCCTTCAGGGTCCGGCCTTCGGTTGTCTCGACTAATTCAATGCCGGCCTCCTTCGCCTGAGCATTGATTGCACTCTTGATCTCGAGCTTCTGTCGCTCCGCATCGGCTGCAGCAGCCTTGTTCCCTGCTGGGAGGTAAACCGGCTGACGATCCACGATGTGGCGTAGTTCGTATACTCCACTCTTTACAGCCACCGCTTTTCCATCAATCAGTGCATATCCAGGTTTGACCCGGCCGTTGGCACCCCTGGCGACTGGCTTGCGTTTCCAATGTCCGTCCGTTTCCTTGAAACGAATCATCAAAGTGACTGCCTTGAATTCCATGCAGGCAGAATATACCTAAATGCATGACAACGGCATGACAACGGCCTGTGGAATGCGCTTTTTACAGGGGTTTTATGGCTTACCTCGGAGAATCCCACTCTCTCCGCCAGAAGAAAATAAAAGACTTATACCAATAGAAATTCCACAGCGGGCAATGAATTTAAATAGATCTCAATCGCCCCTCCATATGTACTGTCGCCACAGGGATGATTGTGAAGCTGGCCGTGCCGCCGATTCACCCGCAGGCGAATTTGAGGAACGGAAGAAGGACTGGAAGCGTTGTGCCTGCCTGATCTTCGCTTCGGGAACTCTCAAAGGAAAATTCAGTCGCAAATCAAGTTGACAGGGCAAATAAAATGAAGCCAGAGATTTAGCTTCCAATTGGAAGCGATGGGGTGACGAACTGCCATCTCCCCTCCCCATTCCAGTGGCCAAACCTGCATCTCCGCCGAAGATCACAATAGAGAAAGCGATCAAAGATTTTTTGAACGAACACGAAGGTGAGTCGGCGGACTCAACCGTGCGAATGTACCGATATCTGCTGAATCACTTCGTCCAGGTCTCGGCCGAGAAGGGTTTGGTCGCGCTCGAGCAGTGGGGGCCTGCCCGAATTCGCGCATACCGCAAGTCGTGGAATGTTGCCGCAACGACCGCCACCAAAAATATGCCCACGCTTGAGACGTTCTTCGAGTACTGCCTTGAGAATGAATGGTTTCATCGGTAATCTCTGGTTCAGCTTACTCAGATCTACACGATCATCCAGCGAGACACTATTGCGGCAGAGCGAAGGCAACGTACACGCCACCTTTTGGAGTGCTGGGGTCTCTGTCACCACCGGCTGCAATGACGACATACTGACGTCCGTTCACTTCGTAGGTGGCCGGAGTTGCATTGGCAGAGAGCGGCAACGTTACCTCCCAGAGAAGCTTTCCAGTTTGCGTCATTTTCTGGCCGCCTTGTATTGGTGTTGTTTAGGGCTCAAGCTCGACTTGTGGTGGCCATGTGGCCACGGAGGGCTTGGATGGAAGTTGGAGCCGAGGTTGTGGAAGGTACTTCTGGGCGTCGGCGGTACTGGACTCCGGAGGAGAAGCGGCGGATCGTGGAGCTGACGATGTCGTCGAGCCAGTCGGTCGCATCGCTGGCGCGGCAGCATGGCGTGAACGCGAACCAGGTGTTCTATTGGCGGAAGCTGTATCATGCGGGCCAACTCGGTGGGAAGAGTGCCGCTGACGCGCCAAGCCTTCGTCTGCTGCCAGTTTCGGTTGGCAACGAAGAACCATCGGAGGCCGCAGCATCGGAGATAGGGCGGGACACGCTCGAGAGCGCAGAGCCGCGGTTGACGATGAACATCGAGTTCCCCGGCGGTGCGCTGGTCAGCCTTGCGGGCGCCGTCGATGCCGAGATTGTTCGTGCGGTTCTTGAGAGTTTGCGCGGATGATCCCAGCTAACACACAGATCTGGCTTGTAGCGGGAGTGACAGATATGCGCAGAGGCTTTTCGAGCTTGGGCGGCCTGGTCCAGAGCACGCTCGATAAGAGTCCTCTGTCGGGGCAAGTCTTCATCTTCCGGGGCCGCAGAGGCGACCTGGTAAAGCTGATTTGGCATGATGGCGACGGGATGTGCCTATTTCAAAAGCGGCTTGATCGTGGCCGGTTTGTATGGCCGCAGGCAACGAGCGGAACTGTGTCGTTGACGCGCGCGCAACTGTCGATGCTGTGCGAGGGGATTGATTGGCGTCAGCCTGCGCGGACATGGCAGCCTCCGATGGCAGTGTGAGTTATCGCCTATAACTTATCGGCGACTTACTCTATTATCTGCGTGCGCCGAAGCATAACTCATGGCATACTGCGTACATGATCTGCATGCATGCCCGTCCCAGCGAGATAGAGAAGATGGGCGCATCCGCATTGAGTCATCTGGTGATTGCGCAGATGGCACGGATCGAGCAGCTTGAGTTTCAGATTGCAAAGCTGAAGCGCGCACAGTTCGGTACTAAGTCGGAGAAGCTGCCTGTCAACGAGGCACAGTTGGCGCTATGCTTGAGCGGTAGCGTGATCGAGGCTCAGCCGATTGCGCAGACCGAACCCTCTGAAGCGAGCAAGGAAAAGCCTGTACGCGCCCAGCGCAAGAGCCGCGCTCTGCCGGCGCATCTGCGGCGCGAAGTCAAAACGCATCTTCCTGAACACACCAAGTGCCCATGCTGCGATGGAGAGTTGCGCAGGCTTGGCGAAGACGCGTCGGAGATGCTCGAGTACATGCCAGCCAGCTTCTTTGTCATCCGCCATGTGCGCCCGAAGATGAGCTGCCGCAAGTGCTCCTGCGTGGTACAGGCTCCGGCGCCGGATCGCGTGATTGATCGCGGTCTGCCGGGACCTGGCCTGCTGGCACATGTTGTCACTGCGAAGTTTTGTGATCACCAGCCTTTATATCGCCAGTCGCAGATCTTCGCTCGCGAAGGCGTCGAGTTGGATCGTTCGATTCTTGCCCGCTGGGTAGGTGAAGCCGCAGCGTTGCTGGCGCCGGTGGCCGAGGTTCTTCGCCGCTATGTGCTGGCTACGGACAAGTTGCACGGCGACGATACTCCGCTGCCTGTGCTTGCGCCGGGAACAGGCAAGACCAAGACCGGCCGCTTTTGGACCTATGTTCGCGACAACCGTCCTGCAGGCGACAAGACAGCGCCTGCTGTGTGGTTCGCATACTCGCCCAACCGCAAGGGCGAACATCCGCAGCGCCATCTGGCCAAGTTCGAGGGCATCCTGCAGGCCGACGCGTTTGCTGGCTTCAACAAGCTTTACGAAGGCGGTGCAATTCAGGAAGCTCCATGCATGGCGCACATCAGGCGCAAGTTCTTCGACCTGATGAAGGCGCACAACTCGCTCATCGCCACGGAAGCAGTGCATCGCATCGCCGCGCTCTACTTGATCGAGAAGGAGATCAAAGGACGATCGGCAGACGAACGCCGTGCCGCTCGCACTGCACGCGCCAGGCCTCTGTTCGACGACATGCGACGATGGCTCGAACAAGCTCTTACACAACTAACGCCGAAGTCCGAAACTGCCGCGGCCATCCACTACGCCCTTCAGCTCTGGGATGCGCTGGCACGCTATCTCGACGACGGCCGCATCGAAATAGATAACCTGATCGCCGAGCGAGCCCTGCGCCCGGTGGCCATTGGAAGGCGCAACTATCTATTCGCCGGTTCCGACAAGGGCGGCGAACGCGCAGCCATCCTCTATGGTCTGATAGGAACAGCGCGGCTGAACGGTCTGGACCCTGAGGCCTACCTGCGCTACGTGCTTGCGCGCGTAAGTGAGCATCCCATCAATCGCATTGAGGAGTTGCTGCCATGGACCGTCGCCGGAAAACTGCTCCCCGCATTACAGAAGGCTGCCTAGACCCAACCGCTTACGACGCCTCGCCCTTCGCCGTCTCCATGTATCCAAATATCGACGAATTCACCGAGCACGGCCAGATCGTCATCGGATACATCGAGCCGATCGGTGGCGTGGCCATCGCCTCCGAGGGACGACAAACCCTGGCCATGCTTCGCAGGCGCAAGGACGAACCCTTCAAGCAACTGCTCGCCCGCCTCGATACCGCCATCGCCAAAGCCACCATCGACAATGTCCACGTCGACGAAGTGAACACTCCGCAGAGCTGACGTACACATTTCTAACGACCAGTCGTGTCCACTTCAATCGATCATGGACACATACGGTCCCATCCCTCACAAAACCCCAACGCTCGTCCAGACGGCCAGAACGTCACGCTTACCTTTGTTGAATGCGCGAAACTTTTTGTCTAGAACAGTCGCTCCGATAAAGAGAACGCCTCCGGCAGTCACGACAGGTCCGCCATAGTTCTCAGAGCCGGTATCCGGAAGGCCCTTCGCTGTAAGTTCCGGGTATTGTCCCAGAGTGACCTTCCAGACATACTCTCCCGTGTTGAGATTGATCGCATTCAGCGTACCCCAGGGCGTGGCATTCGCCGGGTAGCCGTCGGGATCAAGGAATTTCTTGTAGCCAGTAATGTCGTAGGTACTATATTTTCCTGTGTCGGTTTTTGATGCTGTTATGGAATCCACGGGTTCAATCCTGTCGGTGTTGAGAAGATACTCAATTAATCGCGCGAGTTGATTACCTTTAATATTCGGGAACCCGGGCATGCGTCCTTTGCCGTGTTGAATGATCTCAGCGATCTGTTCGGATATGAGTTTCTTCTTGACATCGACGAGGGAAGGATATGTGGGTGGTGTACCGCCGAGATCTGCGCGATGACAAGAACTGCATTGACTGAGGTAGACGGAACGACCGCCTGCGCCTGGAACATGCGGGACCAAAGCGTTGGTGAGACCCACATCATTGGAATTGATATAGATGATGTTGGTCTGCGGATCAAAGGCGGGACCACCCCACTCTCCACCGCCGTCGTAGCCGGGGAACATCACGGTCTGTTTGCCAACTCGGTTGGGAACGAATTGACCATTGCTCACAAACGTGCGGAATTGCTCCAGTGCCCATTGATGCGCTTCCGGAGTTCGCGTAGTGAGCAAGTTTTCGGTAAGCTTCTGGCGCGCGAATGGAGCTGGTTTCGTGGGAACTGGCTGCTCGGCTGCGGCTACTTCTCCAGGCACAGTGCTGGGCGAAACTTTTCGATACTCAATCGGAAATAGAGGAGTGCCGTCAACGCGATTGAAGACAAACAGGTATCCCTGTTTGGAGGTCTGAGCAATCGCTGGAATCTGCTTTCCATTACGCATAACGGTGACGAGGGCGGGCGGCGCGGGAAAATCTCTGTCCCAGAGATCGTGACGAACGCCCTGGAAGTGCCAGATCCTCTTTCCTGTCTCTGCATCCAGCGCTAATAGCGTGTCGGCGAAGAGATCGTCGCCGACGCGATCGGCGCCGTACCAGTCGGTCGCGGCAGAGCCGGTCGGAACATAGACTATGCCGCGCTCAGCATCGAGCGTCATGCCGCACCAGTTGTTCGCTGCACCGCTATATGTCCACGCATCCTTCGGCCATGTATCGTAGCCGAACTCGCCGGGATGCGGGATGGTATGGAAGGTCCAACGAAGTTTTCCGGTGCGAACATCGTAAGCTCGAATGTCGCCGGGGGGAGCTGGAAGTTGCTCGGGAGTTGCATCGCCGAGGATGATCAGATTCTTATAGACGACACCGGGGCTGGTGATCGAGACGGACTGCAACTTCGGATCGCCTCGGAGGTTGTCACGCAGGTCGATTCGACCGTCTTCGCCGAAGGAGTCGATTCCCTTTCCGGTGGTTGCGTCGATCGCATAGACGTAGTTAGCAACGCCGGCAAAGATACGCTTGTTATTTCCATCGTTCCAGTATGCAAGCCCGCGCTCAGCTCGCGCGGGTACGGCTCCGCCAGGAGCGGCGAACTTCCAAATCAGTTTCCCGGTAGCGGCGTCGAGAGCAATGACTTTCTGAGTCGGTGTGTATGCGTAGAGAACACCGTCGATGATCAGCGGAGATGCTTCGAGACCACCCTTCTCTCCCGTGTCGTAGCTCCAGACCGTCTGCAACTGAGAAACGTTTTTGGTATTGATCTGCGACAGGCTGGAGTAGTGAAGATTGCCAGAAGAGCCACCATAGACCGGCCAGTCAGTCTGCCCCTTCTTGACCGGTGGAGTTTTGTTTTTGGGACTCTCGAATCCAGTCGCAACTGCGAAAGAACAAACACAAAGCAATGCGACTCCTATCGAAGCCGACCCTTTTTTGAATACCCCGGTATCGCCGATCAACGTTTGCCTCTCCTTGATGTTGCTATTACGTTATTCGTTGCGGACTCGCCCGGAGCCGAAATCTAACTGTTCTCCGGTCCAAGAGCGAATACGAAGTACTTTGCATGCGTATCTTCAGGATTTCTTATTCCATGCAGGTCGTTCGAGCCTGCAAACAGAATTGAACCCGTGCCAGCACGCGTCGTTACGCCATCGATGGTAAACTCCAACGTTCCTTCGATGATTAGAACCATCTCCTCGTGCCTATGACGATGAGGAGGATGAGGAATGCTATGCGGAGCGAGATCGGATTCGTGCAGAGAGATGTTACAGTCCTCAAAGATCGGGCCGTTGAACATGTTGCGAATAACGATCTTGCCGGAGGTTCTCGCTTCCAACTGGTCAAATTGAAATATCTTCGAAGGTAGGGTTGATTTTCCCTGTGCGGACAACCGAGACATCGCTAAGAGGGCAGGCAAAGCAGCACATACTTCTCTTCTGGACCATTCCATCTTCAGATTCTCCTCTTGCTATTGCTGCATCACGAATTTGTTGTACGGTCCTATCGCTGCGGTCCCAGCTCGATGACAAAGTACTTTGCCGGAGTCGCACCAACATTGCGGATGCCATGTTGATCTCCTGAACCGATGAAGGCGACGCTCCCCTTGGTGATCTGCGATGCTTTGCCGTTGATGGTCACTTCGAGGGTTCCATCGATCATCAAAAACATCTCTTCACCATTGTGATGGTGGGGAGGGTGAGGTTCCTGATTGGGAGAAAGGGCGGATTCGTGTACCGAGAACTTGCAGCCATCGACTGTCTTTCCCTCAACGATGGCGCGATAGTCAACGGTATCGGTGTGGCGGACCGTCAATTTGTCAAACAGATAAACCTTCGAAGGCACATGTTGCGCCCCCTGCGCCTGCAGAGCGGATGATCCCAGGAGTGCAGGCAATGCAGCCAAATCTCTTTTCGACAAGTTCATGCAACATCCCCCTTGAAAGGCCGGTTACTTCTTCCTCAAGATAAGGCTTCCCCTGGTCATGAGTGCATGATCAGGAGAAGCGTTGCGATTTTTGTGAGAGTACGAGATTTCTAAAAATGAATCTTACCCGAAAGTTGAATAATGCGTGGATCAGAAACGCCCGTCACTCTGCCGTAGCTTCATGTAGCTTTTAGATTGGTGCCTGGGACGCTCTGTCTCCGAAATTAAGAACCTTTGAAGGATCGTTGGTATAGAGCTTGCTCCTGGTTCCCGCAGCGAAAGCCGCGGGATCATACCGAACGCCGATGCCGTTGTGATCGGATTCCAGAAGCAACGGCACGTCGAGGCGGATATTAGGCCGATAGTCAGACCATTGTCAATTCAAAAACTAAATGCCAAAATGGAAGAAATCTCTATCAACATGCCTAGCGAGCCAGCATATTTCGCTGCGAATGGATATCAGTTAAGTTACTCATTATAATGGCAATAGCAAGCGATGTGTCCGTTCATTGAACGGAAAACTGGGCGATCGGAAGAGGTCATACCATCCAATTAGTGGACCGACCCTGCCCATCCAAGATTATTGCGCTATTTTGAGGATTTGCCGGAGCGTTTTCCAAGCAACGTAACGAGCATATTCAGCACCTGCTGGTGGAAGCGGCTAAGATGACGCCCCGATGCTCTCCCCAGCTGGCCTTGGTTCTTGAGAGGGAGATCCAGCGAGGAAACACCCTACCCATGGAGATGGCGCGGGGCCTTTGCCGCTGCTGATGGGCGGTGCTTCGTCTTCGTCTTCGCTTCGTTCCATGGAATAGGATCGCGACATGTCCCGGTCTACTGACTCCATCATCGACAAGTTCGTACACGACAATCTCTTTACGGAATTGATGGAGATGTAACCCTTTGATCGCCTCGTCTCCGATCGATTGCATAATTGGGTGCTGGCTGGCGAAAACACGAACGCTATTCTCATCTAGAGCACGGCAGGCGAAACACTGAGCCTCGCGAAGAGTCTGTCTCACGCCAGCTTCACTGGAATATGGTTTAATCCCCTACGGCGCAAACCAAGGAGGCAGGCACGATCATGAGTAAGGCAGGCACCAGCAGCTTCAAAGGCTGCTTGGTGTTCCCTACCGGATCGTGCCGAACGCAATACCGGAACCGCACGATCAAGAAGCGGCTGCACCCGATCCAATCTCCTGCCAAATCCATGTTGATTCGCTTACTCAGCGTGACTCATAGCTAAAGCCCCAGCGTCTCGGAATTCTTCTTCCGAGTTGTCAATGATCTCGTCTGCAATTGCCAGACTCGCCGTGGCAGCAGGACTAGGTGCATTCAAGACATGCAACGCACCTTGCTGCCGCACAAAACAAAAGTCCTGCAGCAGGTCACCGCTTGGAGAAAGTGCCTGCGCACGAACGCCCGCCCCGCCAGGTTCGAGATCGTTTACAGTAATCTCCGGAACGAGTCGTTGCAACCCCCGGCAAAACTGGCCCTTGTCGAACGATTGTGCCAACTCGTGCAGGCACATCGACCGATGCCTCTTTAGAAACCTCCAAAACCCCAGGTAAGTCACAATTTCGAAAACGTCCCGCGGAACGATCTGTGTCCTTTTATATCCCTCGCGGGCCAAAGCGAGTACCGCATTTGGGCCGGCCTCAACTCCGCCGCGAATGGATCTTGTAAAATGCACACCTAAGAATGGAAAGCTGGGATCCGGAACAGGGTAGATCAGGTTACGGACCAGAAATTCGCGCTCTCTCTTAAGTTTGAAGTATTCGCCGCGAAATGGAACGATCTGCGCTGAAGGTTGTGCACCCGCAAGTCTACTGACACGATCGCAATGTAACCCTGCGCAGTTGACGATAAAGTCGGCCTCAAACTCGCCCAGTGTAGTAGTCACCTTCCAAGTTTTGCTCCGGTGCAGGTTGATGACCTTCGCTCCGAAGAGAACTCTTGAACCTCTATTCTGAATGCACGAAACCATTGCCTGCGTGACCGCGACATAATCCACGATGCCCTCTTCGGGGACGTGCAGAGCCTCGACGCCTGCTGCATGCGGCTCGTAGTCAGCGATCTGTTCGCGCTTAAGCAATCGTAGACCTCGTAATCCATTGGCTAGCCCCCTGTCGTATAGAGCATGAAGACGCCCTATCTCAGATTCCTCCGTGGCCACGACAATCTTTCCACATAGCTCGAATGGAATGTCGTTGTGTTCACAGAAAGACACCATCTTCCGAATTCCGGCGACCGCTAACTTCGCCTTCATGCTCCCCGGCTTGTAATATAGCCCGCAATGCAGTACACCACTGTTGTTGCCGGACTGATGCTTCCCCGGACCGGCTTCCTTCTCGAACACCGTAATGCGGACATCTGGATATCGTGCCCCAACGCGATGTGCCAAGGCCAACCCCACGATGCCGCCCCCAATGATTGCTAACCTCATGGATGCAGTTCCTCTCACCTGCTGTTTGAACTCCATCGTGCACTGGATCATAAGTTCAGTCCAGTTTTGATTAAGTGACCTTCGCCACAGAGTGCGGTCCGATGTGCGGTGCTGAGGCCAATCGGAACCGCGAAATAAACGCAATTATTCCTGCAGCTTAAGTGCAATCTCTCATACCCGTCTCCACAGATCGAGGAGAACGTTGTCGTTCATATGTCGCATGTTGTCGCTTGAGTCCAACTGAGGTAGTGGTATTTTCAAGCTGTTGCACCGAAACTCTGCTCACTTAGCAACTCTGCTCGCTTGGCAATTCTGCTCACTTGGAAATCCTGCTCACTTAGCTCCTGTAGCTGAGTCTGCGTTAGCACCGCCCGAATCGAAGCCATTGCTACTGGGGTAATAGCAAATGGACGAGACAGGGTATGTGGTTCCTTCCCGTTCAGGCACAATTAGTCCGAAATCTTTTCCGCCGGCTAGCTCACGTTTCAGAGTCAGGAGACAGCGCGTTCACGTTATTGCTGTCTAACTCCGAATGGGTGCATGTTATGCAGACAATTTCTTTGCCGAAAGAGTGGTACGCTTTCCAAGTTCGTCCGCACCATGAAAAGTCAGTGTCAATATTGCTGCGGTCCAAGTGCGTGAACGAGTTCCTACCATTGATCAGCACTCGCAACCGGTGGGCGGACCGAATCAAGACGGTCGAGCGTCCTCTCTTCCCTGGTTACATTTTCTGTGAAGTTGAGCGACATCATGTTAGTTCCATTCGCTCAACACCGGGTATCTTTGATGTTGTTCGCGCGGGCTCAAGTCCTCTCCCGGCGCGCAGGGATGAAGTTGAAAGCCTATTGAACGCAGTCCGCAATGAGCTTCCGATGGAACCTTGTGCCCTTGAGGGCCTTTGCGGTGGAGAATGGCTCCGGATTACCGCTGGGCCGCTATCAGGACTTTGCGGAACCTTGCTAAGAGTCCGAGGCGCGGAGCGCCTGCTTATTTCAATTGAACTCTTACACCGCCAGGTACTAGTTGAACTCCCGGCAGCATCGGTAGAGTTCGCTTACGAGCCGATCCGTCAGATTGGCTAGCAATTATCGCAATAGGGCAGAGCGACGCTGTCTCTGTCCAAAGCATTTGGCCGCTAACTGGCGAGTGGCTGTGTCGTTCCCAGGGAGGTCTTTTAATGGGTTCGCCTGAAACCGTAGCACCGCTGTATCCGGAACCGCAGCTCGTTCGAGTCGCGCCTACGAACAGGGCCCCCAATCTTCTGCTCAGGAGATTGTGCGCGATAGCTGAGGCGATCGTCGACGGTGCCGCCTGCTGGTTCGGTACGATGGCTTCCTTCTGGTTGACCTACGTTCTGTTTGGAAGCGCAGCCCCCTACCATTGGACGCGCGATATCCTTACCCTAAGTACTCTTGCCGCAGTGTTGGTGGTCGTCATTCTTAATCGGGACCGCGCATACGGAAGCGGAGCGAGCCTGTTACAAATTCGTGAAACTGAGCGCGCTATCCGCCTTTCAGTGCAAGTTGTCTTACTCCTATTGGTGTTTGTATTCCTCTTGAAGCTCAGTCTGCCTGCGGGCGCTCTCCTGATCGATTTCATTCTTCTTCCTCCGCTGCTCATTTCAGAGAAGCTACTTGTGGGAGCCGTCGTGCAGCATTTGCACGTGCGAGGCTTCGGGGTAGAACGAGTAGCTGTTTATGGTGCGGGAGAAACGGCGCGTCGAGTCGTAACCACACTTCTTAACTCTCCTCGCCTGGGATTTCGGCCTGTCGTTGCGATCGATGACAATCCCCGCCCGCAAGGTGGATTCATTTCGGAATTGGGCTATCGTCGGCCACGAGTTGTACCTATTCATTCCGGCCCTCTTACTGCAGCTGCTCTTTCGTCAATCGAATGCAGTCTCCTCGTGGTTGCTACCCCTCACCTATCTCCTGACAAATTAGCTCACATAACTCGTACGGCCAAGCTGGCAGGTATGAGAGTCGCCTATCTCGCGGCAGGAATGGACCCGGAACATCCCTGGATTGAGTCGATGGAGATAGACGGACTTCTCTTGACTTCGATCAGCGAACCCCAAACCTCTTGGCACTATGCGCTCGCTAAACGTGTGTTCGATGTCGCCTGCGCAAGTTTCCTTATATTCGTGCTTGGACCTATCCTCCTTGCGATTGCATTCTGGGTTCGCCTTGATTCACCGGGGCCGGCTCTATTTGTCCAGACGCGTGTCGGCAAAAATGGGCGGCATTTCAAGATGTTCAAGTTCCGGTCGATGCGGACGGATGCGCCGCAATACCAGAATTCCCCAGTGGATTCAGCAGACTGGCGAATTACCCGCGCTGGCCGTTTCCTTCGCCGTGCCAGTCTCGATGAGATCCCTCAGCTCTTTAACGTTCTACTGGGTGACATGTCACTTGTGGGACCCCGACCCGAAATGCCATTTATCGTGGAGTGCTACGCCGATCAGCATCGGCAGCGCTTACAGGTCGAAGCAGGCATTACGGGCCTTTGGCAGCTGAGCGCAGATCGCCATTTCCAGATCCACGAGAACCTTCAATACGACCTCTATTACATCCAGAATCGAAACTTCGTAATGGATCTCGCAATTCTAATTCACACTGCGTTCTTTGCGTTGAATGGGATCTGAAGGAGCCTCCGCAATGTTCTCAACAGTAACTGACAATAGCCCCGGCGAAATCGCGAGAATTCCGCATGTCGACGTCCTTGGAGTGAGAGTATCTGCTATCAACTTACCAAGGGCTGTGGCCCTTGCGGATGCTGCAATCAACGACGGAAAGACCGGTTATATCTGCGTGACGGGCGTTCACGGCGTCATGGAAGCACAGAAGGATCCCCTATTCCGCCAGACCTTAAACAACGCGATGATCAACACGCCGGATGGAATGCCCATGTCCTGGATTGGATGGATGAACGGGTTTCATGCAATGGATCGAGTATATGGGCCAGATTTCATGCTGGCCATGTGTGAGCTTTCGGTAAGTCGTGGATACCGTCATTTTCTTCTAGGTGGTAAGCCTGGTGTCGCATCTTTATTACAAACTGCATTGCAGTCTCGTTTCCCCGGATTGAACGTTGTAGGAACCTATACTCCACCCTTCCGGCCGCTCACTCCAGAGGAAGAGGTGATTCTGCTTGATCTCGTCCGACTCTCAAGACCTGACATTATTTGGGTTGGTATTAGCACCCCCAAGCAGGAGGAGTTTATGGCCAAATACTCAGCGCAGTTGGGTGTGCCTTTGATGGTCGGCGTAGGCGCAGCATTCGACCTTCACACAGGTCAGGTTCGGGATGCTCCCGCCTGGATGAAACGCAGCGGTCTGCAGTGGTTGCACAGACTAGCGCAGGAGCCTCGGCGACTGGGTCCGAGATATATGAAGAATAATCCTCGATTTCTTTTCCTCGCTAGTCGCCAGTTAGTCCGGAGAGGATTCGCAACGCTCATTGGACCTAACAGAGGGGCTGTTAGTTCTTCGTAAGTCATATGACTGCCATCTGCGGCAGGATGATCATAGGAGAAAACAATGAAACTAAGGGATGAAAGTGTTGTCGTGTGCGGTGCGGGTGGCTTCATTGGCGGCCATCTGGTCAAGTACTTGCTCGATCGTGGAATCAACGTGCGCCGCGCCGTGGACATTAAGCCATTTGACGAATGGTACCAAGTTTCGGACGGCGTTGAAAACCTTGTATTGGATTTGAGTGAAAAGGCTGGTGCGTACCTGGCGGCAAGTGGCATGGATGTAATTATCCAACTGGCTGCCGATATGGGGGGCATGGGATTTATTGAGCGTCACAAAGCCGAATGCATGCTCAGCGTTCTAATCAATACCCATATGCTCATGGCAGCGCGCGATAACGGTGCGAAGCGATTCTTCTACTCATCGAGTGCTTGTGTCTACAACGGAGAGAAACAGAAAGACGCAAATGTTACCGCACTCAGAGAAGATGATGCCTACCCTGCCTTACCGGAGGATGGATACGGGTGGGAGAAGCTCTTCAGCGAGCGTATGTGCCGGCACTTTGAAGAAGATTTCGGACTTCAGTGCCGAATTGCACGGTATCACAACGTTTACGGGCCGCTCGGAACATGGACGGGGGGCCGTGAAAAAGCTCCGGCTGCAATTTGCCGCAAAGTGATCGACGCCAAGCGGTCGAACAGCAAAGAGATTGAGATCTGGGGCACTGGCAAACAAACCCGGAGTTTCATGTACATCGATGATTGCCTAAGGGGAACACTGGCGATCCTGGAAAGCGAAATTCACGAACCAATTAATCTCGGCTCGAGCGAGCTCGTGACGATCAATCGGCTTGTCGACCTAGTTGAGGACATAGCAGGCGTAAAACTCGAACGTCGCTATGATCTCGACGCTCCAAAAGGTGTCAACGGCAGAAATAGCGATAACACGAAAATCCAGGAATATCTTGGTTGGGAACCATCGATCAGTCTGCGTGATGGACTCACCAGGACATATAGCTGGATCGAAGAACAGATGCTCGTGCTTGCCGATACCACCGCCGCAGCATAACAGTTTTTTGTGCAGCTCTCCATTTGAGGGAAAATGGTCCTGAATCTCAGAGCAATCCCCCGGGCTCTTGGAGAAAATATCCGCAAGGGTCGCCAGCTAATACGGTTTAGGGACGTACCGCAAATGTTTCGTGCCCAGAGAGAGCGCGGCAAGGAACGTTACAGGCGTGCCGCTCTAACCGGAGCAGCCTCTATCATCCAGCGCGGACTGACGATTCTGATCAGCCTCGTGTCAGTCCCTCTAACCATCCACTATCTGGGCCCTGAACAGTACGGCGTATGGCTTACGATCAGCAGTTTACTTGTCTGGCTCGCTCTGACCGACTTCGGATTAGCAGGCAATGCCCTCATCAATGTGCTGTCGGAGGCGCATGGACGCGATGACAAGCGTGCGGCACAACAATATGTTTCGTCGGCAATCTGGTCCTTGACCGCGATCGCTGCGGTCTTGGGCACCATCACATTCCTATGTTTTCGCTATATCTCCTGGCCGGCAATATTTCGAACTACTTCAATACCGCCACATGAGCTCGCCTTGACGGGCGGGTTGACACTTACCTTCTTTCTAGTCTCACTTCCGATTAGCATCCAGTATGCGGTATACAGCGCGTACCAGGATGGTGCCTTATCAAACGCCTGCGGGATCGTGATGAACATCAGTTCACTCGTCGCGCTCGTGATCGTGACACAATTCGGCGGCGGACTTCCTGAACTGGTAATGGCACTGTCCGGAACACGGCTGATCATCGGTTTTGGAAATACAATCTACATTTTCAAGCGGTATCCATGGCTAATTCCTCTGCCGTCTGCCGTCCGATGGCAATGCATTCGCAAGCTGCTCAATCTCGGCGGCAAATACTTGATAACCCAATTGGGCTCTTTCGGAATCGGACAGAGCCAACCCCTCATCATCACGCAAATACTTGGTCCGGCCGCCGTTGTCCCGTTCGTCGTTTCACATCGGCTGATCACTCTTCCTATCGATGTTGTCTACCTGTCGATCGCGCCCCTCGTTCCCGCGTTCGGCGAGGCGAAAGCCAGGAACGATTGGAAATGGATCAGAACAGCTTACAGAAGAGTGACGTTAATATCCGTTGCCGTGGGAATTCCGCTGGTTCTTATTCTCGCGTGCATCGCGCAACCAGTAATTCGACTGTGGGCAGGGCCTGCTGCAGTACCAAGCTTGATGCTGATTGCCGGCCTCGTCCTCTATGACATCGTGGGCGTCATGTTCATGGGCGCCGGGCAACTGCTCACCGGAGTTGAACAACCGACGCCACTAGTCGTATCGATGGTCCTTTGTGCTGTATGCACGGTGGGTCTCGGAATACTTGGATGCGCTTACATGGGTGTAGCCGGCGTTGCACTTGCGATGGCCGCAAGCAAGCTTCTAACCTTCTGGCCCTTTCAGCTCCTGGCAGTCAGGAAGCTCTTACGCACCGAACGGTCCGTTCCGGACCTTATCGCCAATGAAGAAGTTGCATAAAAGTCAAACCCAGATGTTTGACACCGAGCCTTGGTTATGAAAATCGCGTTTGTTAATCAGCCATTCGATGTTGTCCAGCCGCCTTGCCTCAATTCCGTCGGATATTACACCTGGGGCATAACTCGTGCACTCCATCCGGCGCATTCCGTCGCGGTATTTGCCTGCGCTCAGGCAAACCAACACGCTGATCCTAATACTTCACCCTTTCCTCTCCGGCTCATTGAGGCGTCGCCGCGTGATTTGGCCATGTTCCGAATGCGCACCGAATTGGGCCGGGTGTTCGACATTTGGGAACCGCTGTCTACCTCATCCTTGCTGGGTCCCGATTACGCACGACGGGTTGCAATCGAGTTGAGCCGAGAACATTGGGACGTGATTCACATTCAGCACTGCTCTCAATTTGCGTCTGTGATCCGCAAGCACAATCCCGACGCTCGAATCGTGTTGCAGCTGCATGCAGAATGGTTCTCGCAAAGCGATTTCGCGCAATTGCTATCGCGGCTGGACTCGGTTGATCTTCTGCTGGCAGTTAGCGATCACATTACCAGCAAGTTGAGAAGAGACTTCCCTACCGTTGCAAGCCGATGCCGGACACTGCACTACGGAGTCGATCCGACCGAATATACGCGAGAAAAGGATTACGGCGCTCTGCGCAAAAGACAGCAGAAGCGCATTCTGTTTGCCGGCGCGGTATCCCCCCAAAAAGGGCCTCATGTGCTGGTCGATGCTTTTAAGATCCTCGCTCGGAGTATTCCGGATATTCATCTGGAATTCGCCGGTGGACTGACAACGTACCCCATCGAAGAATGCTTCGACGTTCTCGACACAGGCACGGTGCGTGCGGTAAAGCAGTACTACCCAAAGAGGCCGTTTAGCCACATTGCTCAGAGACTCGGTTGGATTCCGCCTGATGCAGGCACTTACGGCGAATGGCTTCGCAGGCAAATCGGACCTGAACTGATGGACAAAGTGAGCTTCGCAGGACACATCGGGGAGCCAAGTTCTCTCGTGGATCGGTATTACGATGCGGACGTATTCGTGTTCCCACCCATTTGGGATGAAGGATTTGGAATTCCGCCGATCGAAGCCATGGCGGCTGGTACACCCGTCGTTGGCAGCCGCTCCGGAGGTCTGCTCGAGACAGTTGAAGACGGGGTCACCGGCTTTCTCGTTGAAAAGGGCGATGCCGTGGGGCTTGCAGACCGGATACGGCAGTTACTGGTTGATGAAGATAAGAGAGAACGCATGGGCCGTGCAGCCCGGGAGCGAGTATTGTCGCGATTCACTTGGCCAGTCATTAGCAAGCAGATGAACGGCATCTTCTCCGAACTTTTCACCCATCTCATACCGCAGCCGCGCGACTCCGCTTTTGTCCATGATCCCATACATCAGTTGGCTGCGGTAAGTGCAAGGTGAGTCGATGAGAACACTGAGACTTTCTTCCATGTCCGATATGCAGCAACCCGAGACGGTGCCAATTTCCGCACTGTCCGCGTGGGGCATTTGCGCATTCCTTATGGTACTAGGCGCATCTTTCGGAAGATCCTTCTTCTATATCGGAATACCACCCGCCCACCTCTTTATCGGGGAAATTGTGTTGGGCCTGTTTTTGGTCTTCTGCGCAGACCGGTCTCTCGGGGCCTGGGGGCGCATGCTGATCGGTCCCAGCGACTACACGCTCTTCTCCTGGTGCCTGCTAATATCTTGTCTTTATGGGTGTTTCGAATTTTTTTATGGCTTACACCGCGGATACTCCGTCCTCACTGCACTTGAAAACCTAGCCTTCCACGTTTACCCTCTTTACCTCTTCCTCGGTATCTGGATCGGCGAGCAATACCCGACGATCCTGAAAAAGGCTTTTCGCTGGCTCGCATGGATATTGGCGATTTACGGGCCAGCATATTTCCTCTTCCTGGACAAGATCCAGTTGAATATGCCCGGCTCAACAACGCCTGTATTCAGCCAAGCGGGAGGGGGTGGGATGATCATCCTCTCGTTGCTCGCTCTCGAATCAAGACCCCGGCGTTTCTGGCCACTGATGGTGATTGCCGGCACAATCATGCTTGCGGTTCAGGTTCGTGCTGAGTGGCTTTCGATGGGAATTGCCTTCCTTATCTGGGGCGCACTTGAGCGCAAGATGCGCAGTGTCGGGATGGTGGCTGTAATCGTGCTGCTTCTGCTTGTAGCTGGATTTGTAGCGGATGTAAATCTCCCAAGCCCCCAGGAGCGCGGCGGGAGTATCTCATCTCGTGAGATTGTCGCACGTGGCATTTCGGCGATCAGCCCATCGTTGGCGGAGGAATATACCGATTCCAAAAATATCAGATTCTATAACGGAACAATCTACTGGAGAACACGGTGGTGGGCCGCGATTTGGGATTCAGTTAATGAAGACACTACGAGTATGCTGATTGGAAATGGTTATGGCTTTCCACTGGCCGGATTAGTTCCGTATCTTACCGGTAGCGATATCCGAACACCGCACAACATTGCCATGTACGCACTCGGCTACTCCGGATGGTTCGGATTGGCGGTGTTCCTCGCGCTGCAACTCTCACTGATGAATCTCGCCTGGAAAGTTTACCGCAGAACAGGGCAGGCTTGGGCTCTCGCTTTCTGGTGTTCCGGCCTGGTCAACGCATTCTTCGGCAACTCGCTTGAGTCGCCGATAGGAGCGGTTCCGTTCTACCTCCTCGTGGGCCTTGCACTTGGGCCTGCGCTTAGCCGGAACAACGCGTATCAAAGCGATGCTAACTGGAGCGAGGCAGCCCTTCAGCCACTGCCCAACGCAAGAGCCTGTGAGCCCATCGTAATGGCTCGAAGTTTCAGAGTTTGACGCACCCCTCGGTTGGTGAACCATGGGAAGGATTCAAATCGCAAGCCTTCATCGAAAGTGGCTACTCTTATTCATCGCTCTTTCGAGTTGCGCATTCGTCTCTGCTAACACCATCAACGTGAAATCGTATGGCGCACGCGGCAATGGTCGTACGAACGACACAGCTTCCATCAATCGCGCCATCTCACATAGTTCCGCGGGTGACACGATTTATTTTCCGGCAGGAGCCTATGTCATCAACTATCCAGGAATCTTGCTCGACCCCGGTCGCAAATACTCCGGTGATCCCCACTCTGAGGCGCGGCTCGTCGGAACAGGAGGGTACAGCCTTGCGACACCTCGCAATAACCTGGCAGTAGACCTGACAATCGACCATTTGGTTTTTGAAGGTGGCGGACTCCGATTCGAGGGAAACGATCCCGCGAAGTTCATCTCGGTAACAGAGTGCACGTTTCGCAACATTGTTACGGATAACGAGAACTGGACCACCCACATGGGTATCTTTATTGGCTCCGGTACGGAGCATTCCCACTTCGACCACAACCACTTCTATGACATTTTTACGGGCGGCAAATATCTGCTGGACGATCGCGACGCGACAGGTATCTTCGGCTACGGGCTGTCATATTCCACGATCACGGACAATGATTTTGATTTCGTCAATGAAGGCATTCACATTTTTTTCGATGCAACGAGCGGAACAGACGTTCTCGTCGCGCGCAATCACTTTACCCGGGTGCATCGGATCTCAATGGAATTCCAGCACGACCACACAAATGGCTTGGTGATTGAGGACAACACGGTAACCAATCCTCTCAATCCTTATTGGCTTACTTATGGAATATCGGTGGCTGCAGATACGACCACCGGACACGGCATCATCGTCAGGAACAACACAGTGGTTGCCAATACTCCGCTTGACCTAAGTATCGCCCCCAAAAACTACTACCCCTATGGGCTTGAAGTCTGGGGTAAAAACACTGTGGTCAGCAACAACCATGTTATCGGTCTCTGGGGAATCGGCATTGGTATAGGTTCTGCCCAAAACATGCTCGTCGAAAGCAACCTGATCTGTGGAAAGGTGACGAGTTACGGCAAGAGCATCAATCAATACTATGGCCCGCAATTGGGAACTCGTCTCACTGGAAACATCATTGCGCGGGAATGTCCTCACGAATATTCCCTAATGATGGCGTCAACGGCGCCATAAACACTAGTAACTCATGGCGGTCCTGGTATACACCTCGGCTTACTCCGCCAAAAGAAGAGGCTCTCATGTACAGATATGGCAACAGACTGTTTGGCTTAATAACGATTGGGGTTGTTGGGCTGCTAACTATCTGCCCGGCTTCGGCCCAGTCGGCGGTGGGCGCAGCGGCCGACACCTCTAATCTGAGTGTTTCGAATCCCACGGTTAGCGACCGGACCGGGATCAAAGGGTATGTAAGCCAACCGGTCAATAAGTCCGATTACATTCTCGGACAAGGCGATCGCTTGTCGGTTGTCGTCTTTGGCGCCGAGGATATGCCCGACCGTCCGGTAGATGTAAGTGCCGAAGGCGACATCATGGCTCCGCTCGTTGGACGCGTGAATGCCGGCGGGATGTCCGTACGCGATTTGGAGGCCGCTCTCACTCAGAAATACCGGAAGTTCTTCAAAGACCCTGAAGTGACAGTCACAGTCGTTGAGTACAGAAGCCAACCGGTGACAGTCGTTGGATCGGTTAACACTCCGGGCGTTATCCAGTTGCGCAGGCCCACCCGATTGATGGAGGTCATATCGCAGGCCGGCGGCTTGAGAGCGGATGCGGGAGACAGAGTCCTTATTACCAGGAAACCGACTTCGGGAAACTCTTCCGGACATACCGATGAACAAAAATATGTAACTGAGGAGATCGATCTTCAGAAGATTATCGAGGGTCAGGATCCAAGCTTGAACGTCCTAGTTCGAAGTAACGATCTCATCACCATACCCAAAGCGAAGATGGTTTACGTCGTCGGAGAAATTGGAAGGCCCGGCGGGTATGTTCTGGATGGACATAGCAGCACAATTTCCGTTTTGCAAGCACTCGCGCTGGCAGGAGGCGTGAATAGAACTGGCGTTGCAAGTCAAAGCCGGATCCTGCGGGCGGGGAACGATGGCGCTCATCGCGATGAAACAATAATCAATCTGCAGAAGATCCTGGCCAACAAAGCGCCAGATGTTGTATTGCACGCCGATGACATTCTCTTTGTTCCGAACAGTGCAGCCAAGAATGCCGGATTACACGCTCTGGAAGTAGCAGCGAACATTGGAACCGGCCTAGCGATCTGGCGTTTTTGAGGTGACAATTCTGTGAGACAGACAATAATCCCAACTCCAATCCAAAATCCCGGCCCCATTCGCCCTGCCGAGGTGGATTCCGCCCAGCTGTTTCTGCCCCGCTCCTCTCAGCCGGATTCATTGAGGGACATGGCGGAAGTCGAAAATGGATTTGCAACTCTGCTTCGTCGCCATCGCAGGGCTGTGATTCTGTTGTTCTGTCTCTTTGTCATCGCCGCTTGCGTTTACACGCAACTGGCGCAGAAATCCTATAAAGTTGAAACCGTTCTCGAGATTCGTGGATTAAATCAGGACTTTATGAACATCCGCGATGTGACTCCGACGGGTAGCGGGATAACCGACATTGAAACGCAGATTCGACTGATTGAAAACGAAGCGTCCGCCGCTCAAGTTGTACAGACGATGGCGGGGTCGGTTCCGTCGCACTTTGGGACGAGCGCTGCAGCGCGACAGGCCGTCGTTCGAAAAATGCTGAGCACCATGAAGGCCAAGGAGGAAGGGGCATCCAACCTGGTCCGAATTTCGCTCATGGGTCCCGATCCCCGCCTGGCGGCCGACACAGCCAATCAGCTTGCGCAACAGTACATTGAAAACGGGCAGAATGTTCGCACCTCCGAAGCAACTCAGACCGACGTATTCATGCGGCAGCAATTGAATGAAGCCAAGGCGAAGTTGCAAAACGCAGAGGACACCATGCAAGGGTACGCGCGCGACAGCGGCATCGTCCCCACTAACGGTACGCAAGAGTCTGTGGCGAGCGAACATCTGCGTGAGGTTCAGCAGGGCCTTGCACAGGCTGAGGTCGATTTAGCTGCCCGCCAGGCACAAATGGATGTCGCGCGGAATGCATCTGGAGATTCCTTGCCCGAAGTGGCCAACGATCCATTGATCCGCGAGGACCAGAACAAATTGCGAGATCTCCGCGTGCAACTGGCAGACCTGAGTACGACGATGATGCCCGAGAACTATAAGGTACAGAGAATTCAGGCACAGATTACAGATCTCGAACGACTAGAGGTGCTTCACCGAAGCATCATTGTTGAACGCGTCACGATGGAGCAAAAAGAAGCCTCGCGGCGTACATCGCTTCTTGACGATCGGTATCGGAGACAACTCATCACTGCTATGGACCAGGCAAGTAAACAGGCCCACTACGACATGCTTCGCAACGAAATGAACGTGAACCGGCAGATATACGAATCTATGGCTCAGAAAGTGAAAGAAGCCGGCGTGATGGCTGCATTGCGGACGCCAGATGCGCGGATAGTTTCCGCTGCGATGGCGCCAACGGCGCCCTTCAGCCCCAATCTCGCGGTATCTTTGGCGTTGTCGATTCTCTTCGCGACCGTCGCCTCCGCGCTCTACATCATCCTCGCAGAGAGACAAAATCGAAGCTTGCGGGTCCCGGGCGAGATCGGGGTATTCCTGCCAAGCACAGAGCTTGCGGCAATCCCAGCGTATTTGCCCCCTCGACGCCTCAATGCTGGATTACCTTCTCTGACGAAAGCGCGAGATCAGAAGCAGCATCCGATGCTTGAGCACTGGAGTAATCGTGACGGGACAATCATGTCTGAAGCGTTCCGCATGGCTGGCACATCAATCATGCTTCGCTCGGATCGTGGCACTGGGTCGAGAGTTCTCTTGATTACAAGTCCTCACCCTCAATGCGGGAAGACCACCACTGCCGCAAATCTTGCCATCAGCCTCGCGGAAGGATCGAGAAAGGTTGTAGTTGTTGACGGCGATTTGCGCAAGGCTGGCCTGTCTCACCTCTTCGGGTTTGAGAATCGCGACGGATTGAGCGAAGTTCTCTCAGAGGCCCGGAAAGAGGATCCCCTCAAGCTGATCCGGTCAACTGATTTTCGGGGAGTCTTCGTTCTGCCGAGTGGCACTGTCCACGAGAATGCCGCGAAGCTATTGCAGTCGGACCGCCTGCGCTATGTCACCGAGCTCCTTCGCGCAAACTTCGATTTTGTCCTTCTGGATGGACCTCCACTTCTCGAACTCGCCGACGCCCGACTCCTCGGAAAGCTTGCAGGAGGCGTCATCCTTATCTGCCGCGCCGGCCGGACTCAGAGAGACGAGTTGAACGAGGCTTGGTCGATCCTCAGAGAAGACGGCGCAAACACACTCGGAATCATACTCAATGGTTACGACTTGAAAACCGAGTGTCCGAACCGCTATTCCAGCTATTTTGGGTACACCGGGACGAACTCCTGAGTCGACAGGGAACACATGGGCATGCCAATGCGTGGAATCAACAGCAAGACACCCTTCGAAATCGTGTCGCACCGGCTCACCCCGATCCCGTTGACAACGCTCAGCGAACGGCCACTTGTGTCGATCCTCACTTCAAACTACAACTATGCCGATTTTCTCTCCGAAGCTGCTGACAGCGTTCTTGCGCAGACCTATCCCAATTTTGAGTGGATCATTTGCGACGATGGGTCGACTGACCGTAGCCTCGACGTACTTCAGGTACTCAGCGGCAACGACAGCCGCATTCGCGTCCTTTCGAAGCGGAACGGCGGCCAGGCCTCCGGCCTCAACACTGCATTCTCGAACTCTTCCGGTGAGCTCATCTTTTTTCTTGATTCCGATGACGTCTATCATCCGTCGAAGCTCGAGGTAATGGTGTACGCTCACCAATCGCAGCCCTCAACCGGTTTCGGACTTCATCGGGTACAGTGGGTCAGCAACACAAGAGTTCGTCACGGAGTCTGGCCACCGGCAGCCAAAATCCCCAACGGTTGGTTTGGGGAATCCATGCTCAGCACTGGTGGCGTCTTGCCCTTTATGCCGCCTACGTCCGCGCTCAGCCTTCACAGATCCGTGGCGGAACGAATCTTTACGCTCCCCGAAACACCGGAACTGACGGGTGTTGCAGACCAAGTCATCACCCGGCTGGCCCCACTGCTCACACCCGTGCTACGCCGCCCGGAGATCTTGGCCGAGTATCGCGTGCACGGCAATAACGCCTACATCCGCACGAAAACAGATGCCGATTCGATTTCCAGAGAGATCACAACTTGTCACAATCTCTGGTCAGCACAGAAAGACTTCCTCGAAACTCTCGGCCCAGGTGTGGCAAGTCGCTTTAAGGCATTGGAAAGCAACTCCTACCTGATCTATCTCCGATATCTTTTCTCGCGCTTGTCGCGTTCCGCGGATCAGCGACTCCGCCATGAGCGCTTCATCGCCCAGTTGGACGCTGGGCGTCCGATCATGAACTTCTTCTGGAGATGCTCGATCTATTTCCCGGTATCACTTTTCGGTGCTGCCGTCACTTTCCTTAGCAGACCCAGTCTGTTAAAGCAGCTTGCGGCACGCCTACGTGGATTTTGATTGCCATCAAGTTCTTGGACCACCCACAAATGAAAAATTCAACGGAGCCCACTAATGGACAACGACTCAATGCTTACGATTGGAATGCCTGTTTACAACGGTGAACGATTTCTTGCCAAGGCTCTCGATTCCTATCTGTCTCAATCTTTCACAGACTTTCAGATTCTGCTTTCAGACAACGCCTCCACAGATCGTACTGAGGAGATTTGTCGCGACTACGCCGCTCGCGACAAGCGCATCCATTACCATCGAAATCCGCGCAACATGGGGGCTGGCTGGAATCTCCTTCGCGTTTATGAACTCGCAACTGGCAAGTACTTCAAGCAAGCCGCTCATGATGATTTCTGCGAGCCTGAATTCCTCGCGGAGTGTATCGAAGCACTTGAATCCGACCCGGAACTTGTTCTCGCCTTCACAAAAACCCGTGTCGTCGACGCCGACGGAAACCACCTGGAAGATTATGAGTGTCCTCTCCGCACAGACAGCAATGATCCAGTGGTTCGATTTGCCGATCTCGTTCTGATCAATCATCGCTGTTTCCAGATTTTCGGAGTTAACCGCCTCAGCGCAATGCGCAAGTTGCCGCCCCAGGGAAGCTTCCCGCATGCCGACGGCATACTGCTTGCGCAACTCGGATTGCTGGGACGTTTTTACGAGAGCGAAAAGAGACTCTTCATCAGCACACGTCATGGCGGCCAATCCTCCTGGACCCTTTCCAGCCGCAGTCAGCCGCGCAAGTTCCGGCTCACCACAAAGGTCGGTCGCTTACCCTCCCAGGAGTGGTGGGACCCTGCTCGGAAGAAGGACATTACTCTTCCTGAATGGAACATCTTCTTCCAATATCTTCAATCCATTAATCGAAGCTCGATTGACTCTTCCCAGAAAGCCCGTGCAATAGGCATCCTGATCCGCTGGTCGCTCAAGTACCATCGAAAGCTCCTCGGAGACTTCGTCCTGGCGGCAGACCAAATGCTCTGGAGGTGGCAGTCCCGCGGTCACACTTCAGAACCGAAACGATCGGAATCGTCGTCTCTCATTTCCGATGTTGCAGGAGGTAAAAACCTATGAAAGTAGCAATCCTTGCAGGTGGCCTTGGGTCCCGCCTCGCGGAAGAGACGGATTCTCGCCCAAAGCCTATGGTTGAGATCGGTGGCAGGCCGATTCTATGGCACATCATGATGCATTACGCCCACTATAACTTCCGCGACTTTGTTATCGGGCTCGGTTATAAGGGTGAAATCATCAAGAAATATATGATCGACTATTGTTGCCTGAACCGTGATCTGACGGTCAATACGGGCACCGGCAGAGTCAAAATGAGTGGGTGTCAGGTCGAAGACTGGCGTGTGGAACTGATCGACACAGGCGTCAAGACTCAGACCGGCGGGCGCATACGCCGATTGGCTCCTTACCTGGAGAAGGAAACTTTCATGCTTACCTGGGGCGATGGAGTTTCCGACATCGACCTCCACAAGTTGCTTGCCTTCCACCGTCGGCATGGCAGACTCGCCACTCTTACCGCGGTCCGCCCAACCGCCCGCTTCGGCCACCTCGAAATGCAAGGGGATCAGATTGTCGAGTTTTCTGAGAAGCCGCAGACGAAAGAAGGTTGGATCAACGGGGCATTCTTTGTCCTCGAGCCCGGCGTATTCGATTACATCGACGGAGATGCTACGCACTGGGAGAAGGAACCTCTCGAGCGGCTTGCCCGCGACGGTCAACTGATGGCTTATCGGCACGAAAATTTCTGGCAATGCATGGACACACTCCGCGAGAAGAGATATCTCGAGAGTCTTTGGGACAGTGAAAAAGCACCTTGGAGAGTATGGGAGGAACGAAATGCGAGTAATGGTGACGGGGCACGAGGGCTATATCGGGACCGTAATGGTTCCCATGCTGCTCTCGGCCGGGCATGAAGTTACAGGTTTTGATTCTAACCTGTTTGCGCGCTGCACATTCGGCGGGGGCGTCCGCAAGATCCCCGCGATTCATAAGGACATCCGCGATGTCCTCACCGGAGATCTCGAGGGATTCGACGCAATTATTCACCTTGCAGGATTATCCAATGATCCGCTTGGCGACCTGAATCCCGATCTCACCTACGAAATTAATCACCTTGCGTCCGTCCGGCTCGCGGAGCTCGCGAAAGAGGCGGGCGTGCCAAGATATCTTTTTTCCTCATCCTGCAGTAACTACGGTGCAGGTGGCGCCGAGATGCTGGACGAGTCGTCTCCCTTTAATCCCGTCACGCCTTACGGGATATCGAAGGTACGCGTGGAACGCGATGTCTCGAAGCTTGCCGACGACGACTTCAGTCCCACCTTCCTGCGCAATGCCACTGCTTACGGAGTATCACCTCGGCTCCGATTCGACCTTGTGCTCAACAATTTGGTTGCATGGGCATTTGCATCCGGTCGAGTTCACATTAAAAGCGACGGCAGTCCCTGGCGTCCTCTAGTGCACATCGAAGACATCTCTCGCGCGTTTCTCGCAATCTTAGAGTCACCGAGGGAGCTCGTCCACAATGAGGCATTTAATGTTGGACGCACGGAAGAAAATTATCAGGTTCGCGACATCGCCAAGATCGTGGAAGAAACCGTACCGTCCAGCAAGGTAGAGTTTGCAAGCGGGGCTGGACCGGATACCCGCTGTTATCGCGTGGACTGCTCGAAAATTCGGCGTGTGCTCCCGGCATTTCAGCCTCAGTGGGATATACGGGCAGGTGCTGCCGAATTGTACAAGGCGTTCTCCAAAACTAACCTCACAGTGGAAGACTTTGAAGGCGAGCGATTCAAGCGCATCGCCCACCTCCGCCAGCTTATCTCCAATTGCGAGGTAGACAAAACCCTTCGATGGCTGTATCAACCCGACTTCGCTGCATTGGAGCCTGCATGATGAACTCTCTCGATGGTTTCCGTTGCCGTGCTTGCGCTTCCCCAGCGATCCTTCCGATCGTCCATTTCGGTCGGACGCCGATCGCTGACCGCCTCCTTACAAAAGAACAGTTGAACGCCCCGGAAATCTTTGAGTCGCTGACTCTCGTCTTCTGCGAGAACTGCTCGCTCGTGCAGATTTCCGAGACTGTTTCACCCGAGATTCTCTTCTCGAGTTCCTATCCCTATTTTTCATCTGTTTCGAAGAGCCTCTGTGAGCACTTTGCCGCAAGCGCTGCTTCCATCATCACAAAGAGGAAGCTTCAACCAAAAAGTTTAGTTATCGAAGCCGCGTCCAACGATGGGTGTATGCTCCGCAATTTCGTCCGCGCCGGCATTCCAGTGCTGGGGATTGACCCTGCAGACGGACCCGTAGCACGGGCTCAGGAGGTCGGCGTAAGAACCCGTCATGGCTTCTTTACGCAAAATGCCGCTCAGGAACTCGTCAGTCAAAACCTCCAGGCGGACGTCTTCCTCGCTAACAACGTACTTGCTCATGTAGCTGACCTCAACGGCTTCGTTGATGGGATGGCAATGGTTCTAAAACCTTCCGGCCAGGCAGTGATCGAGTGTCCCTATCTAGGCGACCTCATAAGGCACTGTGAATTCGACACAATTTACCATCAGCACCTTTGTTACTTTTCTGTTACATCGCTCCACGCCCTCTTCCGGCAGCATGGGATGGTGCTGGTTGACGTCGAGCGCACCGTGATTCACGGCGGTTCATTAAGGCTCTTCGTTGAGCACTCGGGAGTTGCTTCCTCGCGCGTGACCGATTTGCTTGCAGAAGAGCGCCGGGAGGGTCTTGATCGATACGAATATTTCCGCGATTTTGCGATCCGCGTCGATGGAGTGCGCGACCAGTTGGTGGAACTCCTCGCCGACCTGAAACGCCAGGGCAAACGCATCGCAGGTTATGCTGCTGCGGCTAAAGCTACAACACTTCTGGCGTTCTGCGGAGTAGGCGCCGAAACCTTGGACTACGTGGTGGATCTCAGCACATTCAAGCAGGGGCGTTATATGCCGGGCAACCACCTCCCAATTCTGTCCCCGGATCATTTGCTTGAGGACCGACCCGACTACCTGCTCATCCTGGCGTGGAACTTTGCTTCAGAGATCATCCGTCAGCAGGAAGGATACGAACGGGCCGGCGGCCGTTTCATTGTGCCAATCCCTCACCCCTCCATACTCACCAGAAACCAGTCTGCCGACGAAGAGGCGTTATCCGCCTGCCGGCTCTGAACAGAGCCAGCCAAGAAACGATATTGAGTTTCTCGCGAGTTCGACGGATAACAATTTTTGAATCTCTTGAAGAGAATCTTCCCGAGTTGTTGAGCAAACAAACTGATTCACCCCCTATCGGAGTGATCAGGAAGCTACTCGAGCCCGGCGCACGGGTTCAGAACGGAGCCATACGATGAACAACACCATCCAATATGAGAGGCAACCCATCCACGTAGATTCCTTCGTTGACGATGAGCGCCGGCGATCGGGGCTTTATAACGGAGATCTCTTCGTTTACTCACCAAGAAGCTCAACCGTCGCCCTCCTTGAATTCGCACGCGAAATGATTTGCGAAGGATTCAAAGGGATGGACCCCACAATCGCGCAATTCGAGATGCCGGTTGAAGAGTTTGTCCGGATTTTTGCACCCATCAAGCCGGCATTCATCCACCATCCCAAAACAATGGGATTGATGAGGGATATTGCAGAGGAATTTGGCTGCAATCCGATGGATATCTACCTTGATGTCCCTCGACTTCGTGCCGTCACTAGTGACGCTTACCTAACGTCCGGCGTAGGTTATGCACACCACCCTCATCGCGATACATGGTATTCCGCGCCGCTGGCCCAAATCAACTGGTGGCTACCCATTTACCCGTTCACAACAGAGAGCACCATCGCTTTCCACCCGAGGTATTGGTCGGAAGCGGTTGCAAACGGATCCTCAGAGTTCAACTACTACGAATGGAATCGGACCAGCCGCGCCAGTGCAGCTACGCACATAAAAACCGATACTCGTCCGCAGCCGAAAGCGGCCGAGCCTATCGATCTCCAACCGGAAATCAGGTTTGTCACCCAGCCTGGCGGCAGCATCTTATTCTCCGCGGCGCAGATGCATTCAACAGTGCCCAACACTTCGGGTCGCACCCGCTTCAGCATCGATTTTCGAACGGTCAGTCTTGCGGACCTCAAAGCCGGCAAGGCCGCGCCGAATCTGGACTCCCATCCCGTGGGTACCTCGCTTCGTGACTTCGCCCGTTGTACCGATCTTGAGAAAATCCCCGAAGACGTGGTCGCCGCGTACGACAATGCGCCGATTGAGGAAGGCGCGGTACTCGTTTACCAGCCCAACTAGCGTTGAGTTTTGCATTATTTTTGGCACGTTTCCTGGATGCCTTGGGGGCCCGGCCATGGGCGGTATCAAACAGTGGTTTCTCTCGCAATGGGGGAAGAGGCGCCGTGTCAGTGCACGTTCCGGCAAAAAGACCTACTTCCCCACTCTGGATGGCTGGCGTGCGCTTTCAGTCATGGCGGTCATCTTCTACCACGGTCGCTTCGACTTCTTCTCGGACAGTTCCTATATGCAGCGCGTCTCCGCCCACGGCGATATCGGCGTCGACGTCTTTTTTGCAATCAGCGGCTTTCTGATTTCCAGCCTGCTGCTACAGGAATTTCAGCGCACCGGTCACATCAACCTACGTGCCTTTTATTTGCGCAGGTTCTTTCGTATCGTGCCGGCCTATTACCTGGCGCTTGCGACGATCTCGATACTCGGCATTCTGAAACTGGTGCCAATGAACTCTGGTGACCTGCTCAGTTGCCTGTTCTTCTATCGGAACTATAGGCCGCTCGGAATGGACTTGTCCGGAGGGTTTTACACTGCTCACTTTTGGTCTCTGGCCATTGAAGAGCACTTCTATATTCTCTGGCCGACGCTCCTACTGTTGGTCCGGCCCAAGCGAATCGGGACCGTCTCTGTTCTGTTTGCCATTGCAGTTTTTGGTTGGCGCCAGATTGAGGCGCATTACCATTTCGGCGCTGCCCTGCTCCCTCAGCTTTATCTGACGACCCGCACTGATACGAGAATTGATTCTCTGCTTTGGGCATGCGTGGCGGCAATCTATTTCCCCGCCATTAAAGGCCTCTTCGAGAGCGTTCCGGTTAGCGAATTGTGGCTTCCCTTCGCGGCAGTCATTGTCGCAGTGGGTGCTTTCCACGTACCCGGAACAGAGGTGATCCTTGCAGTCATTCTGCCCTTATTGGTTCTAAGTACAGTTGTTAAACCGGACAGTATCTTCAGCCGACTCTTGGATTCAGCCCCACTTCGCTGGATCGGCGCTCTTTCCTACAGTCTGTATCTGTGGCAGGAACTGTTCTTGCCAGAAGTCTCATCGATAAGGGCGCAAGGTGTATTGGGCAATCTGCAACATGCCCCTTGGAATCTAATAGCCATTCTCACATGTGCTTGTCTGAGCCATTACCTGTTGGAAAACCCGATGAATCGCCTGGGACACCGGTTGAGTGCCGCGACTCTGCGCCCAGCCGAGGACGCTCCTGTAATAACCGGGGGCTTGACTCCTCTAGGTCTGTGAAGTATGAGGTGCCACGTTCTTCCAACGCCCTACGCTGCCGCGCATAAGAAATAACTGTTTCTTTAATACCGCTCTTCATGTCAAGCAGGAGATGAAATGCAACTACTCAACTGTCTCAATTGCCTTCATGGATCGATGACAAGTTTCTACAAGATCGGGCCAGTGCCGGTCCACAGTGTTGCGCTGGTCCGCACCTTTCAGGACGCCATCAGCTTTCCTACAGGCCGAATCGAATTGGCGGTGTGTGACCGTTGCGGCTTCATCGGAAATACTTCGTTCGATGAGAGCAAGATGCACTATTCACCGGATTGCGAGGAAACTCAGGGCTTCTCTCCGACTTTCACAGCGTTTCACCGCCGGCTTGCGTCTGACCTGATGGCCCGCTTCAGCCTTCACGATAAGACGATCCTCGAAATCGGATGTGGGAAAGGTGAATTCATCTCACTCATCTGTGCAATGGGCTCTAACCGCGGAATCGGTTTCGATCCCGCATTTGAACCTCGCCGAACTCCAGTAGAGGGTGGTGACGCAGTCACTTTCTACCAAGAGTTCTATTCCGAACGTTCAGTCCACACGAGTGCCGACTTCATCGTGTGTAAAATGACACTCGAACATATTCCGAACCCGTTCGCATTTGTCAGCACGGTTCGTCGCGCTATCGGTGATTCGAAACCAACCGTCTTTTTCCAAGTTCCAGACATGAAGCGGGTATTGATGGATGGTGCATTCTGGGACATTTATCACGAGCACTGTTCGTACTTCACCGAAGAGGCGCTTAGAAACCTCTTTACGCTCTGTGGCTTCGAGGTCCTTGAAACCTGGCGAGATTACGACGATCAATACTTGATGATCACAGCTCTACCTGCTCCTGCGCAATCCGCTTCTCAAATCCGCCAGGCCGCTCATACCGACTTGCAACGTGTATGGACATTTGCGGAAGAAGTCCAACTCCGGGCAGACTTCTGGAAACGTACGCTCGAGGACGTGTCTAGGGCCGGCAAGAAAGTCGTCCTTTGGGGTTCCGGATCGAAGGCAGTCGCCTTCCTTTCAACGGTCGGCAAGATCGGAACAGCCGCTGTGCAATACGTCGTGGACATCAATCCATTCCGGCAAAACTGTTTCATGCCCGGAACTGGACAACAGATCGTCGGTCCGCAGTTCCTGGCCGAGTACAAACCGGAATTCGTGATCGCAATGAACTCCATCTACACCCAAGAGATCGAATCGGACCTCCGAAAACTCGCCCTCCAGTCTACCGTGATGCCAATCGAGGCAGGCGAGATGAGTCCGGTCATCAGTTAATTCGCGAAATCACCTCCACAAAGTTAAAGAGATCCATCTGATCCGGGGCGCCCAGAATGCGATGCGGATAGCCATCTTCGATTACCGCGTCACGGCACGCAACCCAGCCGGCAGTTGCCATCTGGCCATATTGCGGTCTCTTGCTCGTGAACACGAATTCACCGTGTTCTCCGTCGAATTCGAAAATCCTGATCCACAGCGCATTGTGTGGGTTCGGGTGCCTGTTCCGCTGCGGCCTATGGCATTGCTCTTCCTCACTTTCCATCTCTTCTCCCCGGTTCTGTACATTTGGCATTGCCTCACAACGCGGAAGTCGTTTGACTTGATACAGTCCGTCGAGAGCAACCTCGGATTTGGCGGATTGATCTACGCTCATTTTTCACACACCACCTATCTCAGGACCAGGCAGCCCGTTTGCTCCGGACTAAGAGGATGGTTGCGATGGTTCGACCATGCTCTCCATGCAATGGTAGAACCGTATCGGTTCCGACTTGCGAAGCATATCGTCGTTCCCTCCCGTGGTCTGCAACGGGAGCTCAGGACTGATTTCCCTTTTTCGCACGCCAAAATAGAAGTCATCGCAAATCCGATACCCGTTCACCAACTCGAGTGTCCTGCATCGTTCAATCGCGACAGCTTCCGAACCAAGCTTGCTCTCCATCCCTCGGATGTCGTCTGCGTCTTCTGTGCTCTCGGCCATTTCGAGCGAAAGGGACTACCTCTCCTGATTGAGGCGCTACGCTCGCCAACTTTGAATTCCATTAAACTCATCGTGGTCGGCGGCGAACCTGACCTTCTCAAAGCCTACAGCGTTCGCGCAACGCAGTCACACGTCGATTCAAAAATCCGTTTTGTCGGCTTCCAGCAAGATGCGCGCCCCTACCTCTGGAGTGCCGATGCATTTGTTCTCCCGTCAGCCTACGAGACATTTTCCTTGGCCGCATACGAAGCCGCTGCTGCCGGTCTTCCCGTCATCGCGCCGGCGTTGAACGGAATTTGCGATCTGCTGATCGACGGCGAAACCGGGTTCGTAATCGATCCGAGTACTCCCTCCATTACCAGCGCTCTCGAGCGGCTATTGAAAACCCCACCTGACGAGCGCATCAGGATTGGAGCCTGTGCCCAAAAAGCCGCGTCCTCATATTCCGTTGAGCGCTTCACCGAAGGTTGGCGTAGCCTCTACCAACGCTGGCCGTATGCCAGGAGGAGCACCCTTCCCAACTCCGACCCGCATTCCGCCAACGTACCGAGCTGGCCACGCAATGAGGAATCTTGAATTGGGAAGGAGCACCGAACTCGAAACTTCCCGATCCAACGCTATCGCTATCCACTTCCCGCAGTTTCTTCTCAACTATCCGCATCTTCATTGAATTCGCTTGGCACTTAAATCCCCTACCTGAGCCAACCACGAAATGACCATTGAATCCTTCATTCCGAAATTTGCGACCAGGCATTCCCAAGTGCATCTGAATCCCTTGCCCGCAGATCCCAAAGTATCGGTGCTTATCTCCAACTACAACTACGAAGAGTTCCTGGCACGGTCCATCGAAAGTGCACTGTCTCAATCCTGGCCCGGGCTGGAAATCGTCGTTTCTGATGACGGGTCGGAAGATCATTCTTGCGACGTGGTCCAGTCTTACGTCGATAACGGCTATCCCGTGGTTCTGGTGCGCGGTGAGCACCGTGGAATGGCCGGCTGCTTGAATGCCGCGTTTGCCGTTTCGACCGGCGAAGTCATCTGCCTTCTCGATGCGGATGACTATTTCCTCCCGGGCAAGATTGAAGCCGTCATTTCCGCTTTCCGTTCAAATCCAGATTCGGGATTCTGCATCCATCGCACGCAACGAGTTGATCAGGGCGGCCGTATGGGTGGCGTCTTCCCCCTGCTTCGGAGCCTTCCCTCCGGCAATTGCATGCAGTCCACGGTTCGCAATTCCGGGATACTTATGGGGTTACCGCCGACGTCGGCTTTATCTCTTAGACGCGAAGTCGCTGGTACCATCTTCCCGATTTCCGAGGCCTACATTGGCTATGCAGAGCAGGTAATCCATCGGATAGCACCACTGGTAACTTCAATTTGCTGCATCGATGATGCCCTTAGTTCCTGGACTTTGCACCGACGTAACGATGCGAACTCCTCTCGCGTTAAAGTTCAACGGCTTGAGCGGGAACTCAAATTCATGGAGATGCTTTGGCACGAACAGCGTCGCTTCCTCTTAGTCCACAATCCGCCTTTGACTGAAGAACTTCAGCCGATAAAAAAGAACGCTCTTTATGTCAAAATGAAATACATCCTGGATCGATTGACAGCCGGCAATGACGCACAGGTAAGTCACGCCACTCTTTGCAGCATCCCGGAAATCCGCAACTCGTTCATGAGAATTTTCTGGCAATATTCCAACCTGCTTCCCGGTCCAGTCTTCAGAAAGAGCATTGATCTGTTGGAAACTCAGGGTTGCCTAAAGCAATTACTTGGTCGAATCATCCGCCGAGCAACATAAGTTAGTCTCACTGCATCGGACCTAGGTAGCAGTTACCCTTCGTTCCCGGGCCCTCCCCCTTGAGGACTCTCACATGCAGGACAAACACTTGAATGGCTGGAAGGAAATTGGTTCTTACCTTGGCCGAACTGTTCGGACAGCACAACGGTGGGAGGCGCAACTGGAAATGCCCGTCCACCGTCCAGCTACAAGAAAGAGAACAGCCGTCATCGCGTTCCCCCACCAGATTGATTCCTGGCTGGTGAGGAATTGCTGCCGCCTCGATTCGTACCAAGGTTTCGAAAGAATTGACTTTCCAACGGACATTGCCACTCTGAACGAGAAGCTGGTTCGCCTGCAGAGCGAAGCAGCTCAACTTGCGCTCGAAATTCAACGAGCTCGCGGAGAAACTTCGCGAGTCGTTAACACCGGCTCAACCGATCAGGATGCTTTCCCCCAGCACCCTGACTGATTTTCAGACGTCGTCCGCTTGCTGCCGTTTACTCAGCCGCTTAGCGGTCAGGCGGAGCCCTGTCCTGCCGGCCCCTCAGGCCACGTACCTATTCGCCGACATTCCCCGGAGCTTATTATGAGGATTCTGCTCGTTCATAATCGCTACCAGCAGCCAGGAGGAGAAGACGGCGTCGTCAGGTCGGAAGCGGAAATACTCCGCAGACATCTACACAAGGTCGCGCACTATGAAGCCGACAACGACGGAATTGAGGGGCCGCTGGATAGTCTAAAGACCGCATTCCGATGCCTATGGTCTCCAGCGGCGCAACACAGCTTCTGCAAGAGCCTTCGCGACTTCGAGCCGGACCTGGTTCATGTGCACAATTTTTTCCCGCTCATCTCTCCCGCGGTTCATCACGCAGCTCACAACCGCGGCATTCCGGTGGTCCAGACACTTCATAATTACCGGCTACTGTGCCCTGCCTCCACCCTGCTTCGAGACGGATTGGTATGTGAGTCGTGCACGCGTGAACGGTATCCAGTGAGCGCCGTGCGGCATGCTTGTTATCGCAAGAGCCGTGCTGCAACGGCTGCCGTTGCCAACATGCTCGTTCTCCATCGCGCAATGGGCACATGGACCAAAACTGTGACGCGCTTTATCGCCCTCACGGAGTTCGCGCGCCGCAAATTTGTTTCCTCTGGGATCCCTGAGGATCGTATTTCCGTCAAACCCAATTTTCTGGATGGTGATCCGGGACCGGGGCGTGGAGACGGTGACTACGTTCTATTTGTCGGTCGACTCTCCGATGAGAAGGGCATTGGCTGTCTGCTTCAGGCATGGAAAGCTCTACGTCCAAAGCTACGATTGGTCATCGTTGGAGACGGTCCACTCGCACCCATGGTGATGGACTATGCCAGCAATGACCGAACAGTTCAGTGGCTCGGCTTCCTGGATCGCTCCGAAATTCTTGACCTCATGGGCAGAGCGTTTGCGCTCGTTTTTCCTTCCGTCTGGTTTGAAGCATTCCCATTGGTGCTTGCAGAGGCCCTTGCGAAGGGCCTTCCGGTGATTGCCTCCAATCTCGGAAGCATGGCTGAGATCATCACTCACCGAAAAACCGGATTGCTCTTCGCTCCCGGATCCCCGTTGGATTTGGCCAGCGCCTTGCAATGGGCCGTTGATCATCGCTCCGAGATTCACGCGATGCGCGAGAATGCGCGACTCGAATTCGAATCGAAATACACGGCGGACACAAACTACAGGTTGTTGATGAACATCTATGAAGCAGCGCTGTCGACATCACCCCTTGCGCGCTTCGCCTCTTCGGCTAATTCCGCAGATATGGATCGGCCTGTTCCGATTCAGCTTTCAGAATAGAAGGCGGTGCAGACCTCGCGTAAGGCCAGCACCGCTCTTTGTTCCAATCGACCTTTTTTCCTTATCGGCTTAGTTTTGTGTGAAAGTAGCCGTCACCACTGCACTCGGCACGTATCCAAATCCGGCCGGGTAGCTCTTGGGTTGGTTTGCGGCGCCCCACATGCCCACGGCTTTCACCACCGTTGAACTAGAGATCGTGAACGGACCTGCATAGTACGTCGCCGTTCCCGAACCCGGAATCGGTGTGCTCCCATCGGTTGTGTACCAGATCCCAGTATTTGCCGCAGAGTCGCTCAGGGTCACCACCTGGGATGTGGTGAACGATCCGCCCGGTGAGATGGTAGGAGCCTTCGAAGTGGTGGTCTGGCACTGTGCTGCCGTCACATTTCCTGATTGGGAGGGATCATTGCCTTGATGCTCTTCGTTCGAGATGTAGCCTCCCTGGCTCGGATAGTTTGGCCCACAGATATAGTTGTTGTTGATTGCCCAGGCTCCTCCGCCGTAACCCCAGGTGTATCCATTCGAGAAACTCCCCTCGATGAGGCTGTTCGTGCCCAGCGATCCGGTGCCCCATAACTCGACTCCGAACGGAGGACACAACGCGCCACAGGGTTGAGAAGCAATGATCACGTTGTCATTAAACACCAGAGCGGGTGAGAAGCCGGCCGTCGCCATCGTCCTGCCCCACTGGCAGCAAGCAAGGGAGACCGCGAATGTTCCCCAGGATGAGTTCACCGGGTCAGCGACCACATTGTGTTCCAGCATGATCGAGTCTGTCGGCGTGTCCACCTGGATCTCAATCCCAATGCGATGGTAATGGGCAATGTAGTTAGTGTCGATCGTACAGCTCACGCATACGCTGTCCTGCGCGCCCGGGCTATAGTTCTGAAGCTGGTTGAAATGAATGCCCTCTTCCACATGCTCGAAGATGTTGTTCTGAATGGTGATCTTATTGCTTTCACCCTGCGACACCGTGATGCCGGCGCAGTAGCCGCCCTCATCGGTCGCCGTCGCAAAGACAGCACCGCACGAGTTCGAATCTCCGAACGTGTTGAATTGAACCACAATGTTGCTCAGCGTTGTCCCAAGGTTCCCGTCGAAAAACAGGCCGGACTCGGATTCGAGATTACTCAGGCCCGACGGAAGGTTGCTGACCTTGTTGTGTTCAAAGGTGAAGTTGCCGTTGTTCCCGATGCCAAAGTAGACTGCGCCGGTGTTGGCAAATCCGAGATAACGAATTGCGCCCAGGCTCGAGCAGCCTCCGTTGTAACTCAAGATAGTGTTGTTGTTATAACTCGCGGAGAGCGTCGCGGTCGGAGGATCCGACACCGGGCCGCTCAAATCCAGGTTTGCACACGGCACAGTAATCGGAGTGGTGATGTTGTAGTTGCCGGCAGCAAATGAAATCGTAGCCCCCGATGGAGCCCCGTTAAGAGCACTTTGAATTTCCTGGGTGCTCATACTCGGATCCACGTTCACCACTGGGCCGGTCGGAGCTGGCGTTGCATTGACACTGGCCACTGTGATCGAGTTCGAGGCCGTCACCACTGAATAGTTTGTTGAATCGTTCGGCGTGAATGTGGCAGCAAGCGTATGCGTGCCTACCGAAAGTACCGTACCGGCAGCAGGACTATAGACAAAGCTCCCCGGCACGTTGGCGCTCGCGTTAAGTTGGTTCGCTCCCAACGCTGTCCCCACCACAATCGCGGAAGGAGCACTCCAGGTGATTACCGGCGTCCCCTGACCGACCTTGATGCTCACGCTTGCGGTCGCTGTTGTGTACGTCGCTGTATCGTTGGGTGTAAACGTGGCCGTCAACGTATATGTTCCCGCCGACAACACCGTGCCAGCCGCAGGGCTGTAGGCGAATGTGCCGGGCACATTCGCTGAGGCATTCAGTTGAGCAGAACTCAACGAAGTTCCCGTAGCGATGCTGGCAGGAGGATTCCAAGTGATCACCGGCATCCCCTGGCCGACCGTAATGCTCACTTTTTTGGTGGCTGTTTTGTATTTCTTCGAATCGTTTGGCGTGAATGTAGCCGTCAACGTTTGTGTTCCCGCCGGCAACACCGTGCCAGCCGCTGGGTTGAAGGTGAAGGCGCCTGGCACATCCGCTGAGGCATTCAGTAGAGCTGTACTCAACGACGTTCCCGCAGGGATACTTGCAGGCACGTTCCATGTGATTACCGGGCTCGAAGGATCAGTAACAGGAAGTCCTGCACCACATCCAATGACAGAAAGGGAGAGCAGCAGGAAAAAAGCGCTCTTATACCATAATGTAAGATCTTGCCTCATGCGAATACCTATCTCCTAAATAATTTCCAAGGCATGCGCTGAAGGCAAAGGAATAGCGTCTGCTTCTCCCCTACTCGAAACGAAGAAACAAAGGTGTTCCTTAAGCGAAAGTCACCGGGGGCGGTGGTAACTATTAATATTGTCTATGGCCTTAGCGTAACAGACATTCCCGGCTTTGGCGCGGTCCTGATTCGGTACTGACGTAACCTGACTATTTGGTAACTTATGGCACTATTTCACCTTGACAGATCCTGGAAAATAGGCGAGTAAACCCATTTGCTTTGTTGGTGCGCGATTGAGATATTGAACTGCGACGTAACTTACGATCGCCGTCAGCATGGAAGTAATCAGAGCCCTTCTTAGAGAAGGAACCCGTGGGCGGAGACGAACTGTGGCAATAGGAGTCGCCAAACAGGCGCAGTACGTGGCAGAGGGTTGCTTGTATGCGGCTCTCTGGCCCGCCGCGCGTTCGTTGCGGCGCAGGCTTTATCCGCCGCCACGGCCAAAGGAGATCGCATTTACATTTGACGACGGTCCGAATTCGGAATGCACGCCGCGTCTACTGGACCTTCTGGCGACCCATAACATCAGAGCAGCATTCTTTCTGGTGGGCAAATTCGCAAAGGCGCAGCCAGCGCTGGTGCGGCGCATGGTGGCAGACGGACATGCGATCGGGAATCACACTTGGAGTCATCCGAATCTGGCAACTATTTCAATTCGCCAACTGCGGGAAGAACTACAGCGGACGAGCACCCTGCTGGAGCAGATGACGGGGACGGCGATCCGCATCTTCCGGCCTCCATACGGTGCATGCAATGCGGAGGTTTTAGGCACGGCGCGCGCCCTCGGGATGCTGCCCGTTTTCTGGAATGCCATTGCAGCTGACTGGGAGGAACGCTCCGCATCGCAAATTGTGGAAGAACTCGCACAGCAGATCGAACGCAATCAAGGACGCCGCCGTGCGACCTATCTCGTCCTCCACGATGGCAGAGCTGACAATCCGCAGGCGCATTGTGGCCAATCCATCGAAGCTGCGGCGGGGTTGATCGAGCGATTGCAGCGGAACTATCGCTTTGTAAGTATTCAAACGTGGTGATACGACGTGCTGTCACATGTCGACTTAGGAACGTTGTTGCACTTTCGAGAACTTTACTCTCGATCGTAATGGTTGTTTGACTGCCTCTCTTTGTGATCAACGTGGGGATATATGCATCCAATCTGAATGCGAAACTTCCACGGGCACGGCGCGGGGATTCACGATCTCAAATTGGTTCTCTTGGTGGGGTGAAGAATGCCTGACAATGGCTCTGTCGCGGCGGAGAAAAGCGTTTGCCGCAAACCGCTGGTTTCTATTATTGTTCCCTGCTACAACTGCCGGAATTTCGTTGCCGAGGCGATTGAGAGCGCGCTCGCCCAAAACTACGGAAACATTGAAGTCGTGGTAGTGGACGATGGTTCGACGGACGGAAGTCCGGCAATCGTGCAGAGGTATCCGGTGCAGTTTTTACAGGAGACACACCGAGGGGTATCGGCTGCTCGGAATCGCGGGATGAGTGTGAGCGCCGGCGAATACCTGGTGTTCCTTGACAGTGATGACCGCTTGCTACCCGATGCAGTGTCCGCAGGGCTCGCAGCTTTGGAGCAGGATCTGCGTTGCGGAATGTCTGTGGGAGCACATAACCTTACGACGCCGTCCGGGGAGCGGATCGCGACGAGGTTCAAGCCAGTTCCATTGCGCGACGGCTATGAACTGCTGCTTCGGAGCAATTTCATTGAGTGCACGTCATCGGTCATATTTCGACGCTCATGTTTCAGCGACAATGCTGGTTTCAGGGCGAATTTGAAAGGCGCTGAAGATTACGATGTGTATCTTCGTGTGGCGAGGGCTTCGCCCATATGCTGCCATCGCCAGGTTGTGGCGGAATATCGTCTGCACTCTTCGAACGCATCGCACAACGCCAAGATGATGCTGACCAACACGCTAGCGGTGCACTCCGAGCAATGGCCATTTGCGCGGAGATCACTGCGTTACATGTTGGCGTTTCTCTATGGCTCCCTGTTTTGGCGCCGTAAATATGGCCGGAAACTGACGGCGGAAATGGCAATGTCGAAAGCGATCTTGCCGCCGCAGGAGGACCGAGCTGCATGGAGGCTTCTCGCTCGTTCCTATCCGGCGGGTATGCTGGTGGTCTTCATCAGCCGGATGCTTTCCAAAAACCTAGCCAAATCGATGCTGCAGCGGCATGAGGGCGATCAGGACAATGGGACAATGGCCAAGTCTAATTTGCGCGCCTCTAAAGAACCGGATCGTGAATTTAGTTAGAGGCCTGGAAGATGGACGAATGGGGGTGCAGATGAGCAAGACCTTCTCACGTGCCCGCTGGTTTCGATTATCATTCCCTGCTACAACGGTGAACAATTTGTCGGGGAAGCCATCGAAAGCGCCCTTGATCAGAGTTATCCTTCAGTGGAAATCGTGGTGGCCGATGATGGCTCGACGGACCACAGCAGCGAACTGATTGCGCAGTATTCAACGCGCCTGATTTGCAACAACCATCAAGGATTTCGGCCTCTCGTAATCGGGGCATTCAAGAGAGCCGAAGTGAGTTTCTCCTCTTTCTCACCGAGGATTACGAACTGTTCCTTCGAGTTTCGCGAATTTATGCAGTGCGATGACAAAGAGGTGGTGGCACAGTACCGGCTGCATGCCTCGAACTCATCGCGTAACTTCGAGAAAATGCTGATTCACACGCTGAAGGTTCTTGAGTTACAGACACCTTATTTTGAGTTAAAGCTGGAATATAAAGTCGCCTACCCCCGGGGTCGGTGGTCCTGGCGACGGAAGTACGGACGCAAGCTCAGAATGGAAGTCTTGCGGCGAGCTCGGTTTCTTGTCTGCGATCTCGTCGGAGACCAGGATCTCGGCGCCAACGCCGCGCGTGAAAGAACTTGCTGGCTTCGCGCTGGTCCGGCAGGCTGACGTCGCAGACGACCAAGCACAGCCGGGTGTTCTTTTTGTCACTCAGATGATCCCACACGGGCTTCAATTGGCATCAAGCCGCCGGGAGATAGGCCCGGTCCGAAGCTGTCAGAATTGTCACGCGCCGGTCCACCATATTCGCCTAGCTATCCACTATATACAGCCCTTATCGCTCCCGATGGTCAACTTTTAACGATTTGCTGAGGACCTCGAGCGAGGGCGAATTACATTTGATGATGTTCACTTATCGACAATAATTCCCTCCCCGCCTCCAAAGCCCTGACATCTTTACGTTCGAAGTTTAAAGAACTCTTCGGATATTTATGCACTTTTTAGATCTACTGGGGCTGTTCCCTCTCACTGAACAGGTGTATCCATTCAATACAAAGTTGGGCTCGTCTCGCAGCACTGAGGAGCTTCCCGATGAGCTATCCCTATTCAGAAAATGTATTTCGCCCCCAACTGCATGATGCGTGCAGAATTTGCCGACTGAATGACTCCGTAGCGGGACGACGCGAATGAGTTAACTGGAGCCTGAAAGTTTGTGTGATTGAATAGGTTGAACCATTCAAATCGAACCTGGAGTTTTTGACTCTCGCGAACAGTGAAAAGCTTGTTCAAATTTGCATTTGCGTTCACGTAGTTTGGACCGAGAAGAGAATTCATACCTGCTGTGCCGAATGTGCCCGGAGGATTGATAGTGAATGCAGTCGCATTCAGCCAGGCCAGCGTGTTCATGTTTTTCAAATACGGATTCGCTCCTGAAACTACGTTTGGCCGATCCAGCCCTACACCCGACAGAGACGCGTCTGTTCCCGTGACCGGACTGAAGGGAAAGCCATTGTTATAGGTGAGAAGAAAACCTATTTGCCAGCTTCCGGCGGCGAAGTCCACCGCTCTATTGCGGAGTTGAGGACTTTGGTACACGGCGGATGCGACGAAGTTCTGGCGCAAATCGAAATCGCAGGGACCGTAGTCGGCATTGCGATTGTAGGGGTTGGATTCATTATTTCCGGTCACCCGATTGGCCAGTGTTTCGGCGTCCTGAAGACACTTGGAGTAAGTGTATGCAGCAAGCACAGTGTAGTTGCGGCTGAATCGGTGCTGCGCGGTTAGGCGTAGCGCATTGTAGTGAGTGTTTACGCCATCATCCATCAGCGTGATGGTGGAATAATACGCTCCGGCAGATGGGTTGAGTTGCGTAAGCGTGCGCCGTTGTTGCGTGTTCTTCGTAGTAGACGACCCGGCAATGTACACCGCCGGATTCTGTTCGAGCGATGAACGAAGGTGCGTGGCTTTGTTGCCCAGATAATCCGCAGTCAGGACCCAATTTCCAAAGAGCTGGCGCTCAAAACTCAAACCCCATTGCTGCACGTACATGTGATGCAGATTGAGAGGCAGATTGATATACGATGCGCCGGTCGGAAAGACCGATGATTTGCTGGGCGGATATGCAAAGGGAAATGGATTCCCGCCAGGGTACGACTGGAATGGATTGACGAATCCACCTGCCGGCGCAGTCAACGTGATCTGGTTCCCCCATGGCGCGGCGAGGGCAAAGTCGCGGTCAGTATAGGATTCGGGTTGGTCAAAGAAAATCCCGTAAGATCCCCGGATACTCTCGACTCCTTTTCCTGAAGGGTCCCATGCAAAACCGAAGCGTGGCGCAAATCCGATCCAGTTGCCGTTCGCGTAAGCTTTTGGAATTCCCGGGTCGCCGTGAAACTGCAGACCAAAAGGGGCATTTGGATACACGGTGCTAATCGTTCCCGCCTTGTACGCAGGCAACGAGAAATGGTTTCCGCGCCCGGCGGCGTCGTACTCAGGGAGCGAAGGTTCCCAGCGCACGCCCAGATGAACATTCAGTTTCTTCGTAACCTGATACTGATCCTCCACGTAGAGGCCAATATATTTCTCGCGAAGCGCAATCTGCACAAGGCCGGAGTCAATCAGCGAGATTGGCTTGCCCAACAGAAAGTCAGCGAGGGCATCACCGGTCGCGGAAGGCGTCGCTCCGGTCGGAGTACCCGTTTGCGAGCCATCGAAACTGAACCAGCCATTCGCATATTGAAGGTTAGACTCGTCCATCTGGTTGGCAAGAATTTCTCCACCGAAAATTATGTGATGCTTGCCGCGAATCCAGTCAATGTCGTCAGCATATTGCCACTGATTTCGGATGAACGTTGCCGTGGCGTTGGAGCCGCCGCCGATATTGAAGTGGTTCGAGATTGAAAGCTGCATGTAATTGGGCGACGCGTTGTACATGTTCACGCCCAACCCGACCGGAGTGGGCATATTCGATGGATTTGATCGCGTAACGGCGAGGCGCCCGAACGAAATGTGAACACTGTTCACGATCGAATTGGTTATGCTGAGCTGGTCCCCCAGAGCGATGGATTGAGAGCGCTGTAGGAGGCCTGGACGGCTCGTGGTCAGCAGGTTGTTGGTGTAGACAGCTGGGTTCGCGTAATCGAGGATGAAATATCGTGCGAAGATCGCATTCTTTGTGCTCTGGGCCCAATCCGCGCGGCCAACGTATTGATACTCATTGCTCGGATTGGAAATGCCATAAACCAATTTGCCGCACGGATCTGTCGAAACTGGGATCAGTTGGAGCAGCTTGACTGCCGGGGCTACAAACTGACTCGGATTGATGTAGTTGTTCTGGAACGCCTGCCCCGTCGACGGATTGTAGAGCTGCTTGGCAACGTGATTCGACTGGCACGCGGACGACTCGAGCGAGCTGAAATCGCCGTTGAGCGCCGCTTGAGTAGGTACAAAAGACGTGGTTGTAGGCGGCGATGTAGATATCCGAGTCCCCTGATAACCTCCAAATGCGAAGATCTTATTCTTCCGCACGTACCCACCCAATGTTCCCCCATACTGGTTTTGATGCAAGTTATCGAGAGTTGCGAAATAGTTACGAGCATCGAACAAGTAGTTCCGCACAAATTCAAAGACATCACCGTGATAGCTGTTTGTTCCGGACTTCGTTACCACGTTGATTACGGATCCTGGATGAAGTCCGAACCGCGCCGAGATCCCGCCCGTCTGCACGCTGTACTCCTGCAGAGCATCAGGAAATGGGAATGGCATGTTGATGTTCGAATGAGAATCGTTGTTGTCAGCGCCATCTAGCAGATAGTTGTTGCCGTTGATCTGGCCGCCATTGATTGAAATCGCAATCGAGTTCACGTAATCGTGTGAAGTTACGTCCCGACCCTGTGCGTTGGGCGGCTGAGCAGCTCCCCCTGAAAGCACAATCAAGTCCGTTACCTGGCGTCCATTCAGGGGGAGATCGACAATTCTATGCTGGTCGATGACTTCAGATACCGAAGTATTTTGCGTCTCAACCATGGCAGCATCGGCGGAGACGTGCACTTCCTGGGAAACATTTCCCACGTTGAGCGAGACATTGATAACCACGTTCTGGCCAACTTGGAGAACAATGCCGGTTTGTACGAACCGGCTAAATGTTTTTGAGGTCACCTCTAGTGTGTACTGGCCGACGGCAAGATCCGGCAGCACATAGCTGCCATCCGCGCCACTTATAGCTATCTGCGTTCGACCGGTGTCGGCCTGGGTGGCTTTTACCTGGGCGCCTGGCACGACTGCGCCAGTGGCATCCTCGATTACGCCGTGAATTTGTGCGTTGTTTACCGCCTGCGCCGGCGAGAGCGAAGGTGAAATGAGCAGGAAGAGCAAAGCGCAGGCCGCAAGCCCAACAATACGCCTGCCGCTCGGAACGGAAGCAAGGAATTGGATCCGCCCGGTGATGCTACACCTGCGACATGAGACGAACGTGCCGACAGCGTTAAGGGGGAATCGCCGGGAACAAACGTTTTCTTGCGCCCGGACGGAATGCCGTGATCGGGGACTGATCATAGGGCCTCCAGGAGTCTAATTCACTAATGGGATGGCAGGTTAATCCGATGGTATTACCATTGTCAAGATGCGTTCTTTTACTTGACATCAAATCTGCTCCGCTGTTACAAGGCTGATTGCGCGGTTCAAGTGAATTTCGTCGTGATAAGAGGCGACCCTCGTTCTTCCCTTCATCAGCGCGAGCTTCAGCGGTCAGGCAAACTCGATCGGCGTTTGATCTCGGAGATGCAAATGTAGACAGCCGCTTCGCCTCAGCGCTAAGTTGAGTTCCCAAGTACTTCGCACAATCACCCCTGGTGTAATGGAGGAATAGATGAATGAAAATCCGGGTTCAAGCATAGATACTTCTCGAAGAGATTTTCTCAAGACCGCGAGCCTGAGCGCGATGGCCGCGGCGCTGGGAGAGCGGCCAGCTCAGGCTGCGCAGCAGCGTTCCGCGGCAGTGCAGAAAGATCCTGCGACGAAAGCATCCTCTCCGGGTAAACGTTTTATCGCGATGCAGATCAGCGCCCAATCCTTCGTTGACGAAGGAGTTGACAAGTGCCTCGACACACTCCGCGACAAAGGGGGTGTCAACGTGATCATGCCCGTCGCTTATTCGTATGGTTGGGAGTTGGACGGACGCCAGGTACATGACCGGCCGCTGCCTGACCACGGCGCGCAGTCTTACGACGAGATTCGAGGCGGAAGCTATACCGCAGTCCATCCAGAGTTTTACAAGGACTCGCCTATATTCGAGGGACTCCGCGCACCCGAACTCGGAAACTTTGACTGCTTTGCCGACGTTATTCCAAAGGCAAAGGCCCGTGGCATCGAAACCTACGCCTTGTTCGCCGAAGACTATAACCCTGCATATATTCCAAATTTCGAAAAAATCGCAGAGGTCGATGTCTACGGAAGGATTGGAAGAAACAGTTGCCACAACAATCCTGGGTTGCGCGCCTTCCTCGTGTCACTTGTTCAGGACTGGTTTAAGTCGAACGATCTCGATGGAATGATGTGGGAATCGGAACGACAGGGCCCCCTCGATACTGCGCTGCGCGCTGATTTTAGCTCGGCCCCACGCCGCTCGATCTGCTGTTTCTGCCACTACTGCCAGCAAAAGGCGCATGAACAGGGCATCAACGTCCAACGAGCGCGCGAGGGCTATATGGCTCTCGATCGTTGGGTCAACACACCCACCAGTGACTCGCGCAAACAAGACGGAAGCTTCATTACACTGTGGCGCCTCTTTCTTGAATATCCTGAAATTCTTGCCTGGCACAACTTCTGGTTTCACAGTCAGGAGGAACTGTACGGCCTGATGTACGGCACTGTGAAAGGAGTGAAGCCCACGGCGCGTGTTGGATGGCACATCATGCATCTGGTCACTCTCAGCCCGTTCTATCGCGCCGATCAGAACTTTGCTCGCCTTGCCCGTGCCGCCGATTTTCTCAAGCCCTGCCCCTATAACAACTGCGCCGGCCCGCGATTCGCGCAATACGTCAAGAACGTGCAATCGACGATCTTCCGCGACTTCACGCCGCAGGAAGTTCTGGCCATGCAATACAAACTCCTCGGCTATGAAGGAGAGGAACCAGATCTCAACAAGCTGCCTGTCACCGGGCTTTCAGCAAAGTATGTCGCCAGAGAGACGGAGCGCGCAATCGCCGACGTGAACGGTGCTGTTCCCATATATCCCGGAATTGACATCGATCTTCCGACTGCGATGAATTACAAACAGACGCAGCCTTCTGATGTGAAAGCAGCGGTGTTGGCCGCGTTTCATGCCGGCGCTCCAGGCGTAGTGCTCTCGCGCAAATACTCTGAAATGCGGCTTGCAAACCTGGCGGCCGTTTCTGATGCCCTACGTGAGCTGGGAGCATAAGAGTATTCAACCTTCTTTCGGCAGCAGGAGAGTGAAAGTGATTGATTTTCTAACGGCGCCCTCGAGACGAGATTTCCTGAAGCGCGCAAGCGTGGCCTCGGCAATGATGCTTAGCGACCGAGCTGGTGCGCTTTCACCGAGCCAGGCAAAGGCCACAACCGCGGCACAAACGTCCGCATCGGGAAGCGCCAAGCCCGAAAAGGCAATGATTGCGATACAAATCGGTGCGCGTTCTTTTGTCGACGAGGGTGTGGACAAATGCCTCGACACGCTCCAGGAGAAGGCGATGGTCAATGTGCTCATGCCCACCGTCTTCACCTATGGACGCGGTCTCGCCGGTCGCCAGATTCCGGGACTCCCACTGCCGGACCACGGAGCGCAGGAATATGACCAGATTCATGGTGGAAGTTACACGAAGGTCCACCCGGAGTATTACAAGGGGTCGGTAATCCAGGATATTCGCGCTCCGGAACTTGGCGAATTTGACATCCTCGCCGACGTGACCCCGAAGGCGCGAAAGCGGGGAATGAAGGTGTATTGTCTCTTCGAAGAGGCTTATAACCCTGCTTTGATGCCCAATTTTGAAAAGATCGCCGAGGTTGATGTTTACGGTAGAATCGGGCATTCCACCTGTTTTAACAATCCTTATGCGCGAACCTTTCTCGTCTCGATGGTGCAGGACTGGTTCGCGAATAACGACCTTGACGGAATGATGTGGGAGTCGGAACGACAGGGGCCGCTCAATACTGCGTTGCATGCAGATTTTAGTTCTGCTCCCAACCGCTACATCTGTTGCTTTTGTCCGCACTGCCTCAGGAAAGGAACAGGGCACGGCATCAATGTTGAACGCGCGCGCGAGGGATTTATTGCGCTCGATCGATGGGCGAATCAACCCCAAAGCGAATCTCGAAAGCAGGATGGGAGCTTCATTACTTTTTGGCGATTGCTGCTTGAGTATCCGGAGATCGTCGCCTGGCAGGACCTCTGGTTTCACAGTCAGGAAGAAGTCTACGGACTCATTTACGGCACAGTGAAAGAAGTCAACCCCAAGGCTCAGGTGGGCTGGCACATCATGCACCTGGTCGCCATGAGCCCGTTTTATCGGGCAGATCAGAACTATGCGCGTCTCGCACACTTTTCCGATTTCATTAAGCCCTCACCCTATAACAACTGTGCCGGTCCACGAATGGTTCAGTATGTCAAAAACGTGCAGTCCACCATCTTCCGCGATTTCACGCTCGATGAAGTGCTTGACATGCAATACAGACTTCTCCACCTGCAGGGCGAACCAAAGTTAAGCGAGCTGCCGACCGCCGGTCTCTCTGCTGATTACGTAGGCAGCGAGACGGCGCGCGCCATTGCAGACGTAAAAGGAGCCGTTCCCATCTATCCCGGAATCGATATCGATATTCCGACGAAGATGGATGAGAAGCGCACGCAACCTTCCGATGTAAAGGCTGCAGTACTTGCAGCCTTCCACGCAGGCGCGCCCGGAGTGGTCCTGTCACGCAAGTATGCAGAAATGAGGCTGGCAAACTTGGCTGGCGCTGGAGAAGCTTTGCGAGAACTGAACTTGTAATGGCCATGAGGAGGCTTGGCATCGCTTTGGCTTTGTTAGAGAATTTGCAACTTTCTTACAAAGCACATTGGCGCACGTTGAAGGCATCAGAATTAATGTGAAGCTTCGGCAGTTTCCAGAAGCCTCCGGATGTGACTTTTGCTTTCAGTTCTCAGAAAACCGCAGCGATTCCAGGTATGTAACGAGATCATCGATCTCCGCGCTCGTGAACTTTCCCTTTATAGACGGCATCTGCGGCGGGGCGATGGAATGTCCGACCCTAATCGACTTCGCATTCTTAGCAATGAGGGGGCGTCCGTTGGCATCGAATCCGGCATTCCCGTTCTGCTTCACACTCTGACATTCCAGATGCTGACCATCGGTCCACGGTTCTGGCCAGATTGTGACATGCGGATGTTCGTTGCTCCAGGGTTGAGCGCGGCACTGTTGTAGACTGAGACGCGCTGTCCCGCAATGCCCGATTGGGCGCGGAACATGGATGAGATTTCAAGGCGCCTCGGCAGATGGTAGACGCCAGGCAAGGACTACACAACCCGCCTCGACACAGCTTCGTTCTTAGAACGAGAACTTTAGCCCGAACCTGCCAACGCGCGGCGAAATCAGACTTGTGATCACGCCAAAGGTAGTGGGACCGGTGAGATAGTTTGTAGTCACCGCCGCACTGCTGTTCAGCAGGTTGAACACCTGAAAGTTAGCCTCCACGTGATATTTCTCGTGTATGGCGAAATCCTTGGCTACCTTTGCACCGAGATTGTTGATGACGGGTCCTCGATATTGGCCATAGGGGCCCACATGGACGGTCTCCGGTCCCTGAGTTAGTGTCGCAGTGCTGCCAAAGACTTCGGTTTGTTGTCCTGGAGTTCCTGATTGCATGGTCAAGAAGGACGAAAGCGCGAAGCCTTTAGGCAAGTTATAGTACGCGTTGGCGTTGAATCCCCAGTTCCAGGTATCGTCAATCGGGAAGAACCAGCTGTTGGGATCTCCAGAAAGGTTTGCTGTCTGATTGATCCACATATGATCCTTCGTATCCCAGAAGGATGCCGCCGCGCTCCATTTCGCGCTGGTGCGCTTGGCGAAACTGACCAGAATCGTGCTATACGTGTCCGGCCGGCTCGAGGGAGCATTGAGTTGCTCATTGGCGAGTGTTCCACTTCCCTTGGCATAGGTGTAGAGCGTGATTGGTTGTCCGTTGAATTGGGTAAACTGAACCGGAATATTGTAGTTATGCCCAATATCAACGCCGCTTGCGTCCACTGGATAGTTGTTGTAGACGCCGTGGAATATGTAGCTCACGGTGACCGCCATATTGGAGACTATCTGGCGCTCCACGCTGGCGTCGTATTCGTATACTTTGTCCTGCTTGAGATCGGGATTAAGGACCTGGCTCTTTGCTCCACTCGCCGAGATGGGCGTCAGTGAAGGGAGGGTTGCCAGAAATGCAGGTGTCGCGTCGCACTGATATTCCACGGGCGCCAGCGCGGCGGTAGGTTGGCATGGACCACTCCATGCGTAGGTGTAACTTGCCTGGGCATTAGAGTTGTAAGGGTCTCCATAGGTATCCCCTGGGGTGTCACCGAAAATTCCAAAGAAACCCTTGATGACGGTCGTTCCCTTTCCACCGACGTTCCAGGCGACGCCAATCCGGGGAACAACATCATTCCAGGTAAGAAGGTCCTTGTAAGGAAACGTCTCGGCGGGAAATAGGTCAGCAAACTGCCCCGCGGGCTTTGCCTGGCTTGGATTGAATGCATGATACCGATCCCACCTCACGCCCAAGTCGAGGGCGAACTGCTTAATGGTCCAGGTATCGGTCGCATAGAGCGCTTGGCTATTTAGGCTAGTGGTTGAGGTTGGGATGGGAAAGTTATAAACGGTTATTTGATCCGGTTGGCCATTTTTAAACCCCAGTAGATAATCGCCGCTCGCATTGTCATGTGTCAGACGTGACCCCTGAAAATCCCAGTAGTCGTCCGTGCCAAAAGTAAACGCGTGATGCCCCCCGAGGCGCGTGGCAGCGGGAATATAGCTCAAGGTGATCGGCATCTCGCGGATATCCTGAGGCTTGTCGTTGAAAAGCGTCGGGTACGGGCCCGTAAAAAGCTTGTTGGTTAGCTCCTCTTCGCTAGGCGAGCCGATAAATTCGGCGCCTTTCGTAAAGCCGAATGGGCCGATCTGACTTACAGGCTCAGGTTCGTAGTCCACATCGTAGGCGGCAACTCCAAATTCTCCTATGAGCACCATGCGGGGGGTCAGCACCGAATTAACGCTTACTTCCCAGACATGGCCGGGCTGTAATTCGTACTGGGAGGCAGGAAGGGAGACGGTCGGAGAACCACTTTGGTTGTTGAGAAGCTTTCGGCCCCACAATTGCGAAAAGATCACCTTTGTACCTGATGTAAGCTGATAGCTTACCTTATCGTCGTACTGCGGAAGATCACTCAATAATAAAGCGCTCGGCGCATCCGCGCATGTCCAGCAGCCACTGGCGTCAGGACCACCCTTGAAGCTGGCTTGGCCCTCGTTGATGAGTTGCTTGGACAGGCCGCCGTAGAACCATACTCTATCGCGGATAATGCGCCCGCCCATGTCAGCGGCGTAGTCATAGTAAGCGCTTCCGGCGAGGGGATTGCCAAACTTGAGGTTGTTGGGCGGCGCTGCTTCGGCCGAAGTAATGTTGTTGGCCTGCAAGCTGGGACGCTCGAAGTCGCCTTGCGCGTCGCCATGAAAGGTATTGGACCCAGTCTTCATTACAGCTTCCTGCGCCACACCGGGGAGACCAACTCCGGCGTTGTTGCCGCTGGTCTTGAGTTCCGCCTCGCCGATTGCCATAGAGTCAAGGTAGACCCGTCCGTTTCCTGCGTGTTCGGTGAGGGTGTTGATGCCCTCGATTCGGAGCTCGGGCTGAAGAATATCGGCGACATTGCCGCCAACACCGATGGCGTCCGTCTCGACCTTTAGGGCGATGGCCAGATCACTGTCGCCCACGTCCGGAGATCCTCCCCCCAGGCTCACACCCGCAGCCATCGAAAGCAGGTCTTGCATCCCCAACGGTTTAGGTGCCTGGGATAGTGTCTCCCCTTGAAGTGTGCTGGTGACGGCCGTGGAAACTGTGTCAATGACTGGACCTGAGCTCGTTACCACGACTGTGGTGTTGGCGTTGCCGACGGGCATTGCCGTGTCGATCTTGGCGGTAAATCCGACTGTCAGCGTTATACCCTGCTTAACCACCGTGCCGAAGCCCGCTGCCTTGAACGTAAGCTTATAGACGCCAGGTGCCGGCAGTATGACAAATTTATAGTTGCCCCCAGAATCTGTCTTGGCGGTCAGTCCGGCGACCTGCAGCGCTGGACTCGATATAGTGACTGTCGCGTTTGGAATAACGGCTCCGGAATTGTCAGTCACCATGCCGATGATGCTAGCGTTCGCACCCTGGGCCTGTGCCCACAGTGTTGTTGACACGAGTCCCATCCCCGCGATACCTACCATGACGATGAGTAAACGAATCGCGAACTGCTTCCCGTCCACATCAAAATCAAACATCGTTGATCCTCCATTGAGTAGTGCCCTTCTCCGACGCTGGTCAACCTCGGATTCGAGGTGATTGTGCGGAGGTTGAAAAGCGCTAACTTAAGCGGCGAGATCGATCACTCGTTGCATCAGTTGAAATACTTATTTGAGTTGGATGGGCTGAACGTATGCGCCATCGCCAGCCGAGTCCCACACTGAGAATCGGATCCACTTCTTGCCAGTTGCGTCGAATGGTATCTTGAACTCTTTTGCGCCGAACGGCAGTGTGTCAGTGAGGTTGATCGACTTGCGTTTAACGTGACTGCCGTCGCTCCATACGAGCTCGGCAAATTCGAGAGGAAAGGTGTACTCGATGCTGGCGGTATAAACGGACTGCGCACCTGCGCCTCGGATCCCCCAATTATGAAACAAGATTTCGCCCGTTGTTCCGTAAAAGTTCCCGGACCGGATGCCCTCGACAATCGGCGCCCAGCTCTCGTTGTAGAGAGGCACGCGATCAAGCTTGATGTAGTTCACGGTGAGTTGCGGATAGGTCTCGTCACTGGGCCATTTTGTATAGGTATCGCCTTCTGCGATGAGGTATTTCGGCTTCGGCGCCCAATTGCTCATGTCGTCGCCGGTACCGAAACAGCGTGTCTGGCATAGCTCCTTCTCAGAGAGATCGACGGGCAGAGACTCCCACGAGGCGCCAATGAATCGGTCGCTCTGGAAGAAGTCCTTATCCTTGTAGGCTTCGGGGTACCCTTCAGAGCTCTTGGTTCTTGGATGCGCCGTCCATATGATTCCGTTCTCCTGGTTCACCATGCGGAGCACATCTTCAGAAGATCCGAGGTGATAGACATGTCCGTAGACAGGGTCGATCTCTTCAAACGACTGACCCTGGGGCCGCGGCTCGGCGTGGGAGAAGTAGACAGGCTTCGGCGTCATCAGATACCAATGACCGCCGAGGTAAGCATTTGGTTCTTCAGCAGGAATGACAAGGAAATTCTTATCTGAAAACTTCGCTGAGCCCTCAAAGTAGACCTTCTGCTCCATGAAGCGTTTGGGGCCAGGGTCGCGAGGGTCGGAGTCGTCGTGAAAATCGCCGAGATAAAGAATGTTGATGCCCAAGGCTCGAAAGACGGGAATGGAACTGATTTGGTAGTCCATCGTGCCGCGATCGCGAAGCTGCTCGTTCAGGTCGAGATGAAAGTGCCCTGTCATCACTTTGAAACCGGGCACCGGCTTGAAGACGTCGTTGTGCGTGTAAGCCAGAACAGCCTGCTGGGTCGCGCGGTCGTTCTTCGGGCTGAGGTAGTAATACACGGCCATGTGCTGCTCGGTGCCCGGAGGCGCGTTGTAGAGCGCAAAGTTCTCCCATTGCTCATGGGAGGTTGCAGTGCGGCGTTGCCATTCCTGGTCAGAGACTCCCCAAGGCACATAACCTTCACCCCGATCAGGCTGCATGACGCCGAGAGCGAAAGAACCAGTGTCAGTTTTCCGGTAGTAGACGTAGCCGAGATTGACCTCGTTCTCGCGAGCAAAGAAGAATTTGTGAGGTGGAGGGAATACGGCCAGTGAGCCTTTGCCCGCATCGAGGATCTCGAGCCGGTTTCTGGCACGAAGGTTGACGTTGTCCTGATTGGGGGCGCCGCCAAAAGAGTACTCCTGCCAGGCCCTGGCTGTGTCCTCCCAGACCAGCCTGGTATCGCCAGCGATCTGAAAGCCGCTGAGTCCGGCCTTGTAGATGAAAGCTACCGACGGTTCCTGGGTTTTGGCGATCGCCTCCTGGCGCAGCAAATTAGCGCCCTTGTAAACGGTGAAGCGAAGGTCGCCCGCAAACACCCCAAGGGTGAGCCCGTTGAAAGTTACCGACAGTTGATTTCCATCCGAGGCCAGGGCGCATGTACTCGAACTGAAACTGGAGCTGGCGTGCCGAATTTCGTTTGGATTGCGGGGCAGGTCCGTGGAGTCGCGATGTCCGGGCACTACAAGCGGTGCATCCCAGAATGTGTTCCATTTCCGCTTTTCTTCTTCATCAGGCGTATCGATGTCGAGCTTCTTCATATAGGACAGCTGGGTTGCAGACAGGCGCCTCTTGCCCGTTGTCACCTGAAACTCCGGGTTGAGGTCCTTACCAAGCACGAGCCAGGCTCCGGTTCCTTCACGAGCTGCCAGCTCAACAACCTGCGGCTGCATGTTCCGGATGGAGAACTTGGCGCGAAGCTGCTGGTCCGATTCCCCAGTCCATGCTAGCGTGACCGTATCTCCGGATTGTTCAGCAGTCAGACCATTCACCGGAGCCAGACCTTGGCGTTCGCAAGTAAATGTCTGGGCGGTCGCGACACCGGTAAGCATCGCGAATGCAAGAACCGCGCCAAAGCGCATCATTCGAAGTAACCTCCAGCTTTTTCAAGCTCGTTTTGAGTGGTTTTTTCGTAATCGACGGGGGAGCTCGCTCGATTACGACCGGAACGATATTCCTCGATTGCGAAGACTGGCAAGCAGTAACCGGGTAGAAACCTGTTTGCTGCTTGTTACATTTCATTTCCCGAGGCAGAAACAGCCCTTATCGCAAGCAGTGTTGGGGTGCGGGGGGCGCATTGGCCGGTACCCTGCTTGCCGATTAAATCTCCAAGCAGGGGGAGCAGGTTCCAATCCCGTCGCTGATGCGCCAGCACTTTGACCTGCCGAAGCATTACATTCCCATCAGATTTCAAAGGGTTTATTGCTGACATGGGCCTGTTCGGTACTTGGAAGGCGGCATCCGGGTTTGCAGCGCTTTGTGATCGAATCTGGGTCAGGAGCCCAGGACGTGGCCGTGACGCTCTCGGCCCACGTAGGCCATAAACGAGGCGAGCACAAAAACTGTGACGGCGGTCAAAGCCATGGCTGTCGCGTAACTTGTCCGCTGGGCATAGACCGCTTCAATGTAAACGACGGAGCTCGCAATCACCCCGGCGCTTTGGTAGGCAAAGCCCGGCAGCAGCGCGCGCACACTGTCTGGAGCCAATTCGGCAAGATGCGCGGGGATGACGCCCCATGCGCCCTGCACCATGAATTGCATGAGCCATGCGCCGGCCACCAACACAATCTGGTTCGGCGCAAAAGCCCAGACGGGGATCATCAGGATGGCGAGAACAAAGGCCAGGATAATAGTGCGCCGGCGGCCCCATCGATCTGAGAAGTGACCGAAAGTGATTCCGCCGAGGATGGCCCCCAGAGCAGAAAAGGCTGTGATCGCAGAGCGATGCCCCGGGGAAAAGTGCCATTGACGTTGAAGGAATGTGGGATACATATCCTGCGTGCCGTGCGAGGCAAACAGCATCATCGACATGAACATCAGCAAATACAAGAAGAGCTTCCAGTGCGAGAAAATTTCGCGACGCTGTTCGCTCCACGAAGACTTCACGATCACTTTCTTCTTCCAGATTGCCGACTCCTTCACCCGGAAGCGGATGAACAGCACCAATGCAATGGCTGGGACGCTGCCAAGAAAGAAAAGCGGGCGCCAGCCAATCCGGTCGAAGAAAAAGAAGTAACACAGGCCGGCAAGCAGGTTTCCGGCCGCATACCCCTCCTGCACCAGGCCCGACAAGATTCCGCGGCGTCCTGCGGCCGCTCCCTCCATCGCAAGCGAAGAACCCACGCCCCAATTGCCGCCCATCACCACGCCGAAAAGCGCCCGGACAACCAGAAGCGTTGTGTAATTCGGTGCAAGCCCGGTCAAAACCTCGGCCACGGCGAATGTGCCGATATTGATCATCAATGGCAGGCGTCGCCCATACCGGTCGGCCATCAATCCAAAGACAAATCCGCCCACCGGACGAAAGAGCAGCGTCATGGTTATCACCAGGGCGACTTGCGCGTCGGACTTGTGAAATTCGCGCGCGATGGCCGTGAGGCAGAACGTAACGAGAAAGAAATCGAAAGCATCGAGAAGCCATCCGGAAAAACCGGCGATCACAGCAGGTGGATGACCGATGGATGCCTGGCTCTCGCTATGCACCGCGTCTCCCACTCCAGCGCAAAGCACCAATTCCGGTTCGGACATACCCAAGCCCCCTCAGATTTATAAACTGCTAACAAATCTGCCGTTCTCGCTTGCCTTTCCGGCGGAAGAACGGTATGCAAACTCGACCGAGCATAGCCGAAGAAAGATGTATCCAAGGCACGATACGGGTTAGTCACTGGTTAAAGGCGGATTCAGGCCACAATGCATACACATGTCACATGAACTCTGGCCCGAAAACAGCCAATAAAATCAAGAATTTCGGGTGCGCGAATTGGCCAGCGTTATCAGCGCCCCTGCTTTGCGCAAACCATCGGCGCCGCATCAGCAGCGATTTAGATAAACCGATTTGCTGGTTGGTGAACGAATAGTAGACGCGCCCGCGATCTTAGGAGCATACCGCGGCCTACTAGTGGAGTGATCTCGGTGGGAGTTTACTCTTTCTCGGTGTATTCGTGCGGCTGCCTCGGCCTTTGCTCCTGGGCTGGCCCAAGGCCTACTCCTTGGGCCAGTAAAATCAGTACACTGCGTCTCTATCGCATAGCGATGACGGCCGCGTCACGTTCTGGAACGCTTACTGTGACCTGCTGGCCGTCGCGCACGACTTTTTGATTACCCCAGATATCTTCGGCCGATGTGAAGTTGCCGGTGCTCGCAGCTAGCCGGATTGTCACGGTACGATTCTTACGAGTTGGGTTGGTGACCCACAGATATGTTCCTCCCGGGCCTTGGTGAAGCCTCGCCTGAATAGCAGCATCATTGACAGTTGTCGTAGGAATAACATCAGCCATTTGCAGAAGGCTTGCAAACAGATCTTTTGTACTTTGAGAATGGTGTAAATAGTAACCGGCGCCCGGGAAGGTGCCAATTAGCAGGGTCCGTCCTTTTCCAAATTGATAGTCAACGGCGGCGATCTTTCCATTCTCGTAATGCCCCGCTGCGGTGCCGCCCTGTAGATCGTACTCCTGGCGAAAGTATCGACCGTAGATCTTGGCATCCTTTACTTGGAGCATCAACTGATCTGAGATGTCAGGCATAAACTCCACATAGCTTTCGCGCGCGCCAAATACTTCATTTAGCCCGTAATTCGGCTGGACGGTTCCCACGTGACCATGTTCGCCGAAATATCCCGGCAAGCCTTCGCTTATCAGGATGCCACCCTGTTCAACGAACCTGCGAAGCTTACCAGCGGTCTCATCTTTTAGCATGACCGGATAGGGCAAATAGATTATTTTGTACTCACCGATGTCATCGATCGAGACGAAGTCGGGCTGGATGTTTGAATCGAAGAACGCTTGATAAGCTCCGGACACCGACTGATCGTAAAATGCCGTGTCGCGTTGCTGCACATAGTTGAAGAGCTCTGACTCCGGAACAAAGACGAGACCAACGTCACCTTTGACGGGGTTTGATTTCCATATATCTGGATGGCTGTTTGCCCATCGTGCGACTTGGCCCGCCATTTCAGAGCGTGGTGTCATCGAACCGTCCATGGCGAAAGGACCGAATGCTCCGAAAAGCGGGCCGTCGAGAAGGGGGCGCCAGCGACAGTAAAGGAAGCCTTTGGCGCCACCCGCACAGGTAATGAGATTCCAGATGCGCACATCCGCAGCGTCAGGTACACGGCCATCGTCCTTTGGCCGCCCAATAACCTGAGGCTGCATCCACAACGGTCCACCTTGTGCTTCGGCGTGCCAGAATGGTTTGCCGCGCGCTCCGCCACGGACCAAATCGATTGCGTGAAACTGTTTCCATGGTTCGTTGCCTTTTCTGGCGGATATCCAGGTTAGGCCGTAGATGTCGACTCTTGACGCGGAACGCCACTCGTTGTGCGAAGAGGAAGGCATATCGTTGAGTGTTCCCGCCACGCCGTGCGCAGTAATCCGGTGATGCGGGTCCATCTTGCCGAAGAGCTTGATTCGCCAATCGTACAGGCTGTAAGCATTGTCGATTCGGAATTCAAGCCAGTCGAGACTGTCCGCATAACCGGAAAAGGACCGCGGCGGCTCCACGTCATCCCAGGTTTCATAGCTGTAGCGATGCCATGTCTTCCCTGCCTTCTCCAACGTCCCGTAGCGAATGCGCAACCAGTCTCTAAGTTTCCTCTTGCTGGCTTCGCAATAGCAGTACATTCTTGCAGGGCTTCCGCCAAAAGATGTGTTCTCGTTCCACAAGTCGTAGGCAAATAGTGCTGGATGACTGCGGTAGCGCTCGATCAGTGTTATCAGAAAAGTTTCAGCGAGTGCTCGCAAGTCGGGATTGTCCAGACACAGACCGGGGAAGCCGCCCGTCGCGCTGCTCTCTGAGATGGTGCTAGTCGCGATGGTTCCGTCGCTCGCCAAAAAGCGAGCATGGGGATACTTACGAAACACCCATTCGGGCGCACAAGTAACCAACTCCGCGATGACAACTTTGATATCATTTTTCGCCGCAAGGTCCATCATCCGGTCATAGTCCGACCAGTCGAATTTGCCTGGAGATACCTCAACAGCCGACCACATGAACCAGTGACGGAAGATGTTCATCCCAATGCGCGCAGCTGTCTGGTGATCGCGAGCCCAGTCTTCCTCCGGTGGGTTCGATTTGCGAAAGTAGACGGCGCCATAAGGGAACACCGGACCTGGCGCAAATGCCTGTTCAGGCGCGGCTCCATGGGGAGCCGATTCTTGCGATATCCCGGTGGCATGCGTAAGGGCCGCGGACGCGGTTAGAATTGCCGAAGTTTGAATGAAGTCTCTGCGAGTGATTCCAAGGACGTCGATCATGTGATTTTCCATTTCTGTGAACTCTCTATCTCCATCTGTGGCTCCTGGCCGAACAAACACCTAACGCCCATGCACGGAGGGTGATCGATGTTCAGGATCTTATCTTGTTGCGTAATCAATGAAGCCGTTCTCTATGCACATCCCCGTCAGGGGCCATGCACAGAAAAGCAGGAGATTCAAAAGTAGAGTTTTGCTGCAAATTGAAGTTGCCTTCCAGTCGCAGACCCATTTATCAATTTGCCAAAGTCCGGATTCGCTGAATTGCAGATCGCGCCCGGTGCGCCCTTACAGGTAAGGGTTACGTTGCTCGCGGCCGGAAGCTCGAAGGTCGGTGTATTAGTTGTATTGAAGGCTTCGGCCCGGAACTGCAGATACATGCGATGCGACTCTAAAAAATAGAAATTTTTGAACAGAGACGAATCAAGGTTCTTTGATCCGGGGCCGGTAGTTGGGAAATGCCCACAATCGCCGAACTCTTGTACCTTAGCGCCCGTTGTGCTTGTCGTGGTCAAAGGAACGGTAAATGCAGCTGGATTGAAGTACCCATCGACCCCTGCGTTGGGAAGCTTCTTGGGGACTCCGGCAACGCAACTCGCGACGTTATAAGTCTGGAAAGTGGGAGGAATCACATTCGTGTGGACATCGGATGGGAAACCGGTCCGCAGCGAGACGATACCGTTGACCACCCATCCTCCAAGCACATAGTCTAGTGGACCATTAACATTGAGAAATCTCTTTCCCGAACCCAGAGGGAGGTCATAAAGCACACTGGCACTAACCGTTTGGCCAATATTCAGCGGAGCGACACCTTTCTCTCTTGTCAGGTCGTAGGTGTAGAGGGCTACTGACGTTGAAGTCTGGTTATAGGAGTCGGGGCCGTCTCCATTCGTCTCAATATTCTTTTGCCACGAATAGTTGGCAAGGAATTGCAACCCGTGCGCAAACTGCTGTTGTGCCTTTAGATTTAGCGCGTTATAGTTCTGAGCAGAAATGTCTTTAACTAGGAGCACACTTGAGCCCATGTAGGGGAATGGGCGATTGGCTTGGGTATTCGTCCCATTCAACGCATAGGAAAACGGCTCCTGGTTCTCATCGACGAAGAATGAGGCAAAGTGGGATCCACGGGCGCCGCTGTACGATGCCTCAAAAATAAGCGTTGGGTTCAACTGATACTGCAAGTCGAGGTTGTATTGCATTAATCGCGGCATAAGCCCGTCTTGTATGCTTTGGACTTTGAGTTGGCCTGAATATGGACTCGCTGCCGTAAATCCCGCTAGCGAGGCGGTGGCAGGGACCGTGTTGATTGGCGTATTCATGGTGTATGGCGGTGCTACTGTGTGGGCGGCTGTGATGGTCGGCACTACGATCGTGGGGATATTGGGGGTGTTTCCAGAGAATTGAGTCGTTTGTTGGTTCTGGTCTCGCATGGCGTAATAGACTCCGTATCCGCCACGTACTACCCATTTGGGAAAAGCCTGATACGCAAAGCCGAACCGCGGTCCCCAGTCGTTGTGGTCTCCATGCACCATTGCGCGGCTGTAGGGTGTTTGGCCTGGAATCGCAAACTGACCTGTGGTTATGTCGAACTCGGAACCCAGGTTATTTGCATCAATAGGCTGCGTGTAAAGCTCATAGCGCAGGCCCACATTGAGTGTCAATTTGCTTGACGTCTTCCAGTCGTCCTGAATATATCCGCCGAAATAGGCGGTGTGCTGACGCCCCTTGGCAATCATCGGGATACCATTCGTGTTGGCTGGAAATCCCATCAAAAAGTCGGCAAGGGGAAGTCCAGACCCCGGAGCGTCGGAACTGGATGAGAAAATGGCGCCATAGACAGACCCTGGCCCTCCCTTCAGCACGTCGAAGATCGAGTTGCGAATATCCGCGCCCCACTTAACCGAGTGACGGCCGTGTGTCCAGCTCATGTTGTCGGCCAACTGCCGGGTTTGCAGGGTGTTCAAGTTAAGACTGGCGGGGCCCCACCCGTTAAACTCTACAGTGCTATTTGCCGCCGCACCAGAATAGGCGAAGCTGATAGCCGGAAACTGTAAGGGACTTGTGGGTAACATAGCGAGACCGATTGATTGGCCGAAGGTCGCGCCTTGCGATCCGCCGCCTGGCTGCGTGCCATCGTTGTAGAGGTAGCCCACCCTAAATTCGTTTATCAGAGTTGGAGCGAAGATGTGGACGTCAGACAAAGCGATCTGGTCATTATTATTTAATGCGGCAGTGCCGCCTCCAATCCAGCCCGGGAAGGCACCCACGGCCGGCTGAAAGTTGTTGCTGATGGAATAACTTCCGGAAAGATGGTTCTTTGCGGTAATCGTTGCATCGATCCGGATATCGCCCTGGTCCGTATTTGAAGCCGATTTGGGTGTATAGAAGTAGTTGTTAGCGGCAGCGTTTGCGGCCCCGTAATTCGGGGCTGGGATCAGGGTCAGGATCGCTGTGGCTGTCGGATTAATTTGGTTAGCTGGAATTTTATTAGCCCCTGTCTCAGCAAGGAAGGAAGTGGCAATAACTGTTCCGTTCGGTCCGATGTGGCGTGTTGTCGGATCATAGAGGACCGTTGGACTCGTAGAAAAATCCCCAGTTCGCCAAGCCATCGGAGGTACGCTCTCAATGGAGCTTCCAGACTGAGTGCTGATCCGCGTTCCCTGGTAATCGCCAAAGAAGAAGATGCGGTTGCGCAGGATCGGTCCGCCTATGGTGCCGCCATATTGGTTCTGATGGAAGGGTGTCCTGGGCAAGCCAGCACGATTGGTGAAGAAGTTATTAGCGTCGAAAATTTGATTGCGCACGAATTCGAAAACTGCGCCGTGGAATTGGTTGGTGCCGGCCTTGAGAGTTGCGGAGACAATCGTGCCTGCGGCATGACCATATTCCGCGGCAAAATTGTGTGTCATTACTTTAAACTCCTCAACAGCGTCAACTGAAGGAACAATGGCATAGCCCTGACGCCCGATTTGCCCGGCAGTTGCAAAGGTGTTATCGTCGATCCCGCTTAGCGAGACGTCACCACTGCTGAATCGCCCGCTTCCACCGACGAAAGGAAGGTTGGTTCCCATCCCATACACGGGGGCGGTGTTCCCAACCAGAAGGCCGAGTGCGAAGGCATTTCGTCCGTTCAGCGGCATGCTCAGGACTTGATGGTTGTCGATCACCTGCCCTAGAGAAGATGTTGTCGTATCGACGAGCGGCGCCGCGGCGGTGACCTCGACCGATTGACTAACCGAGCCGACCGCCAACACGATGGTCAAATTTGCCGTCTGGTCAACTTGTAGAGTGATCCCATTGAGGGTTTTAGTTTGGAAGCCTGTGGCGGTCGCCGTAATGGAGTATGTGCCGAGCGCCATGAACTGCGCATTGAACGTACCCTGATCGGAAGTGTGCGTCTGCCGTACCACGCCCGTAGCAACTTGCGTGAGGGTCACCGCGGCATTTGGGACAACCTCACCTGCGCTATCTTGAACGACTCCGATGATCGTCCCGGTTTCAATCTGCGCCTCGGCAATGCTCAGAGCAAAAAAGGCGAGCGGCACTAGGCACGCAACTTTAGATGCCAACGACATTATGATCCTCCAAGGGAAGACTGGTTGATCTAGCATTCAATGATTCATGATCCATTCCGTGATCAATATGAATCATGTTCTGTTTAGCGATGGCCGTCGTTTTTTGGGGGTGTGATCTAACAGGCAGAAAAGGTATAACGGTCTGACCATTGCTGTCAAGAACGTCTTAAGGCTTTTTCTTGAGGCGCTTCAGCGCGCGTCTTTCTGAATGATCAAGAGCGATAGTTTGCCAGAAAACCCACTGGCCGAACCGACCTCAATTTGCTAATCTTGGCGCAACATGACCAAACAGTCCGGCGCAGTCGGTATAGCTTTGCTTCTTCTTTGCTCTCTTCCCTTGCTGGCGCAGAAAAAAGTCCCGCCAAAGGCGATCCGGTTTGAAGGCGCTCCACAATACACACAACAGGAGCTGCTCGCGGCCGCCGGCTTGAATCTGAACGCGCGTCTGAACGTTCGCGAAATGAAAGCTCACGCCAAGCAGCTCAGCGATACGGGCCTCTTCGAAGAGGTCAAGTTTACATCCAACAGCAAGGCACTGCTCTTCACCTTGACACCTTCCAGCCAGCTTTTCCCCATGCACTTGGAGAATCTTCCTCTTACGCCCGGCAAAGAACTCGACCTCAAGCTTCACGAGCGCTTCCCGCTCTATCGCGGCCTGTTGCCATCCAGCGGCTCCATGGTCGAAGGAATCTGCGAGACATTCGAAGAAATGCTGGCGGCCAAAAGCATCAAGGCAACAGTGAAAGCAGCTCTCACCAGCGACCTGGGCCCGCAAAAAATCACGGCTATAAGCTTCACGGTCGTCTCGCCGGCGGTGCATATCGGTCGCATCCAGCTTGCAGGCGTCTCGTCCGCTATGCAAGCCAAGGCCAGCCTGGTGGCCAGCGGCCAAACCGGAAACGGCTTCGATACAGAGAACACAGCCATAGGTCTTGAGCACGCTTTCAAAGACCTCTATCAAGACCAAGGTTATGCGGCCGTGCAAGTCGAGGTTGCCCAGGTTGATCCTCCCATCGTCTCGGATCAGTCCGTCGAAATTCCCTATACCGTGACGATCAAGGAAGGTGGGATCTACAAGCTCGGAACAATCGACTTTCCTGCCAGCGCGCTGGTCGCGCGCGCAGATGTTGCGAAAATCCAGTCGAAATACCCGACCGGTTCTGGACGGCCGCTCGATTTATTTCTATTGGCCGTCCGCGACGCATATCACGCTAAGGGCTACCTCGATTGCTCCATCGTTTCACACCCTTCCTTTAATGAGGCTACTCACGTCGTGAATTACACCCTTGAAATCGCTCCGGGCTCGCAGTACCGGCTAGCCTCGGTCAAATTTGACGGAGCCCCCGACGTGATGGCTGCCAAACTTAGGCTCGTCTGGAAGATGGCGCCCGGGGACGTATTTGACGAAAGCTACCTCTCGAACTTTGCGGCGCTGGCGCAAAAGAAGGACAAGCCTATGACGAAATGGATGCAAACGGTCATCACCACCTACGACGTCAAGGCCGACCCCGCCACACACGAGGTCAACTGCATTTTCCACTTCGCCAAAGCCTTTCAGAGCTCGCGCTAGCCAGTTTCCGGCGCAATGGTCGATTTGCAAGATATCCATTACACTTTCGAGTGCCAGAGTTCGCGTAAAACTCTGTACTACTGCCCGTGATCGTACAGAGTCAGCGGATTCCGTGGCGACGTCGAGGCGGGCGACTGTGAAGTCGACATGAGGGATCGTGTCGACGCACGGTCCGAGTTTTCAGTTGTATTCCCGGAAATGGGAAAATCGCCTGCGGGAAGATAATATCTGTTAAAGATCACCATTGCCGACCAATGATCGGAGAAAGTGGGCGGGCACTCTCAAACATTGAGAGGGTCTCACAGCTTCTCATCAATTGGTTCTGGGAGTGGCGGAGAAATCCCGGCTTAGCCCAAGCTTCGCGGCTGCTTCGTCAAGTTCCGTCTGAGTAAAGAAGAACTGATGCTTCGGGTTGGAGTTTGGGTAAAACCGGATGACGATTTCAGGTTTTTCGACCGCGTCATCTATGCCATCGTGAAACGGATATCCGAGATCCTGCATTAAATGAAGCGATCCTTCATCGCCTGTGGGATTGCCTGTGTCTCCAACGATAGCGAACACGCCCTTGCGCGTGCGCTTCGAATAGACTGACGCGAAGTCACCCACCCTTACACCGCGCCGTCGGGCCATATCGCCACGAACGACATAATTGATATTGCGTGCGTCGACATAGCGCCGTGGATCTCGCTCATTTTGATTCTCGATATCGGTAAACGCGGTCTGAGAAATGTAATAGCCGGGGAAGGGATCTTTCGGACCCTGCAGAATAGGGCGGTTCTGTTCGTCGACCAGATAACCGACGATCTCCTTGTCAGCGCGATTAAGGTAATGCGCATTCAGGAGGATGTCGAGTGTCTCCATGCCCGGCGGACCGTAAGCGTTAGGTGCTCCGTCTACATCGACATCCATACGATGCGTCAGTATTTCGAAAGACAGATGCTGCCTCCTATTCTGTGCATGCGAGGTGGCAGTGACGCATACGGCGAAAGCCCAAGCGATGGCAAAAAGGGGATGCGCGCATCGGCAATTCTGCAAGTCTGCTATCTCCTGATACCGAATGACTGGACCGGCCAACTTCAGATCTGGCACAGGAACTGGGATCCAGTTTCAACGTTCATTACCATAATCATATTTCGAATTTGCGATACCCGCACCCCAGGCATTCCGACTCCAACCATTTGGAACCATGCCAGTCTTTGCTTAAGACTACTTTGGGCCAAAGTCTGCGGGACCCATCTATAAACTGATGCTGAAGGCTTGGGGATTCGCCAGTGCCTTCGGGCCCTTGCTGATCGCGCATTTACACCAGGCGAGCGGTAACTACCGCAGTGGCCTGCACGATATCGCGGTTGTTATGCTGATTTCAGCGGTGTTGCCATTCCTTGTTCGCCCTCCACGGCCGGGTTCACGCGAACGGCAGCTCAATTCGGCCGCACGCGCCGCCCAATTTTGAGGGGCGGTTCACGCCGCGGCCTATCAAGGAATTTGATGATATCTGTCCGGAGCAACGCGCGTCTGCTAAATTTCGTCCTCTGCATTGTCGCAATCGCAAGCGCAATCAGTTCGCCTCTGGCCTCCTCAGCGCAAGCCCCAACCACGCGGCCAAGCTACAAGGAGCCGAACCCGCCAGAACAGCAGTTGCATTGGAGCGAGCTTCCACGCCGGCTGAACCTACAGATGGAATTGCGTAGCCGCACCGAGGAGCAGACCTCCCTTGGCTACATTAGCGGCAAAGATCGGCTCTACAATGTAACGCGCGTCCGCGGCAGTTTTGATATCAGAGCTAATGAGTTCATCGATGTCTACGCCCAGTTTCACGATTTGCATGCACTCGGGCTTCCGCTCCGCGACGTGGCTTCGAACATGCGCGACACGTTCGATCTTCGCCAGGGGTACATCAACCTGCATTACAAGAAGCAGGCCCAATTGTTCACCGGCAGGCAATTGCTGATCTTTGGTGATGAACGTGTGGTGGGCATCAGCGACTGGTCCAATACGAGCCGCAGTTGGGACGGTTTCGATCTGCGGCTCGATTACCCGCAGTTCCGAGCCGATATGTTCAGTACTTCGGTCGTCCTGATTCATCCCACTAGTCTCGATACCCACGGGGCCGGACTCACTTTTCACGGCATCCAGACCGATTTCCCGAAGTTGCTGCCGCATACATTGATTTTGCCTTTTGTCTTCTTTCGCACTTACCCTCACGTGCGCAGCCGCCAAGGCGTTGTTGGGAGTGAAACTGAGGCAACATTCGGCACTGAGTGGAATGCAAAAATTCCGGGAGGCTTCGAGACATCAGGGCTTCTCGACCTTCAACGCGGCAGCTTCAGCAACAACTCAATTCATGCCGGCGCCGCCATCGTCCGCGGAGGGTACACGTTTCATGCTCCGCTCAAGCCTCGCGCGGTCGCCGAATACGATTACTCATCGGGAAACTCGATTCGAAATCCGTTTCGAGTGAGCACCTATGATCAGCAGTACCCGAGCAATCACAATGCCTTCGGTCTGGTCGATCTCTTCGGATTCCAGAACGTCAAGCAGGATCGCCTCAGCGTCTATCTCACCGCGCACAAAGATTGGAATCTGCAATTTCAGGGAGAGTCGCTGCATCTCGCTTCGGTATACGACGGGACCTATGATGGCGCTGCAAAACGCATCGTTACCGCCCCTTCCGGCGGGTTCCGTCACGACGGAATTGGTACGGGATTCGACGCCTCGCTGGCTCACCACTTCACCCGCGGTCTGGAACTCGATCTCGGCGTGGGCCACTTCTTCCCTGGTTACGTGATGACTACGCAGAGTCACGGCGCTCCGCTCACGCTCGCATATGGACAACTCGTTTATAGGTTCCGTGTCGACCATGAATGATCGCGGTAAACAGAATATAGTAACCACCTATCGCAAAGTAATTCCCTCCCCCCTCGCAATGACATGGGATGTTTTACTGCCTCGGCGTCCTATCCGCATTCACGATCGATATCGCAAGAATCTTCCGCGCCCGTGGAGTGCTTCTGTACAAGCTCATATAGGCATCGTTCATTGCCTGAATGCTGAACCGCGAAAAAAACTCAGCTTTAGCATCCTTTGAGAATTGCTGCCGTTCTGCGTCGTTGATCGCCATTTTGACAATCGCTTCAGCCATTGTGTCCGTCACGGCTGCCGGAACAACAAATCCGGCATTCGTAAGTCGCACAACTTCGGGCATTCCCCCCACGTCGGGCACAATCACGGGGATCCCGACAGACATTGCCTGCAGGAGTGAAAGCGGGAGTCCCTCTGACCTCGATGACATGATGAATGCGTCTGCTGCGGCGAAATATGGGGACACCTCAAGCTGTTGTCCCCAAAAAGTAACATGACGCGTAATTTGCAGTTCATCAGCCAGGTTCTCAAGAGATGCACGCTCGGGACCGTCTCCCACGATCCACAACTTCAGGTCAGGCAAGGAATAGAGTGCGAATCGAAAAGCATTCAGCAGGAGCGATAGATTCTTGACCGGCTGAAGCCTTCCCACATAGAGAAGCGTGAATCCAGACTTGGTCGGCAACTCGGTTGGTGCAGGCGGCCTTAGCTGTGTGACGCCGTTGTAAACGCGCACAAGTTTACAGGATGGAACGGTGCGCAGATTCTTCAGGTTGGCCGTCGTCGCATCGCAGATTCCGACCACCCAATCACAGAATCGCGCTGCAATCGAGTACTTGAATTCGGCTACTCGATCGTGCGGAGGTGCAACTAGACTATGGCGTGTCGAGATGACGCTCGCGGTTCCCGCAAGCCGGGCAGGCAGCGATGCGTAAATCGTCGGGGTCGGGTTGTGAGTGTGAACCACATCGGGCCGCGAATCACGAAACAACAGATGAAGGTTCAGCATGGAGTCCGCTAAATGTCGTCCGATGTTCGACACCACGGTGAAGCCATCCGCGCGCATCCGTTCGCCCAGAGCCCCGAGAGCTGCAATTGCGTAGACTGCCACGTCGTGGCCCTGCTCGCGCTGCAACTGGCATATCTGCGACACCAGCGTTTCAGCGCCGCCAACCTCCATGCTGTCCACAACGTGCACTATCTTCATAAGGCCTGTTTTCATCAGCGGACGAAATTCAAAGCGCGAACCATGATGTATAACGCTATTAGAAGGCCAAAAGCCAGCATCGCCGATTGTCGTAGGAGTTTGCCAAGCGGTGGGCGTGGCGAAATCATCCTCCGATTCAGCGCCATCTGATATACAACCTCTGACAGTCCGCCCAACATGAACAGCGTGATGACAATCGCTCGCGAGAGAAACCAGCCTGCAACGAGATATCCAACAAACGACAAAAAGACTGAATGTCCCAGTATGTTGATTTCTTTCTTATCCAATGACTCGACGCTCGCAATTCCATGAGGAAACGGCGCATTATCTCCGACGATCGGCGTACCTTCCGTGACCCTGTCCGGAGATGAGATTGCATAGGCGTCTATGAGTGACGTGAATAGGAAGATCGACCAGCAATAGAACCCGAGCAATCCAAGCTCCGACGCGCAGACGATTACAGAGTTGTGCGCCGTCTGGTGAGATTCAGTGTACGCGGGCAAATTTTCGAAACCCACCCCAAACAGGGGATGGGTTTTAAGCGCTGTCATACTCTCGCCCCAAAGTGCAGTGCGATCCTCGCCCGCGCTTGCCGAAATATCTCTTCCGCCAGAGAATTGCAGCGCCATCGCCCCTAAAAAGAAGCAGGCCGCCAAAATCGCGGCAGGTATGGTTCCTACCTTGCGACGTCCAGCCACTACTGCCATTGCCGTCAACGCTAACAATGCTCCGCGCGAATGGGTGAGGAAAATTCCGAACACCAGGAATGCCACGGGAACAATGACAAGGACGATATTGCGAGGCAGCTTCTTTGGACGCCAGAAGATGAAAATCAGCGGAATGACGCAAACAAGCAGTTGCGCGAAATCATTGGGATCGTTGATCATTCCCAATCCGCGAATACGATAAAACCATTGCCCCTCATTGTTGCTCATCGGAAACAGATAGGGGTGTGCCGCATTCCATTGCTCCAGGTCGACGCTTCCAGTTTGAGGATTGATTGGCGGCCCATAAATGCCCGACACAGACTCCAGTTCCAAAACTCCGCGTCCGATTACGAGCAGGCTAACTAAAAAGAGAGCAATGACTAGTCCCCGTAACCGCTTCCTGGTGTCAAAGTTCAAACAAACCAAAAAGAACCCCAGGATTGTTGAAACAAAGCGGATAAAGACGTTGACCGCGCCACCCAGCCAATGCTCGCCAATCAGTGTCGCTAAGAACGCAGCGAACGCCAAGCCAAGCAGAGCCGGCGACTGTGGTGCCTTAAAGACTGACGACTGCAGTAACCTTGGAATCGAGAAAAAGAGTGTCAGAACGGCGAGGATGAGCTGAATGTGGTACTGCGCGAGAGAGCCAAACAAGGCTTCCGGCGTCAGATACGAAATCACGAAATAGAGTAGGCTAAGAACAAATCCCATTGACTTTCTGCTCGAGCTCGCTTCCTGGTTAAAATCGCTTCGCGAAATTGATCCGCACTATTTCTGGTTCCAATTGATTATGCTGTACGGTGCCCGATCGAGTGTGGGCAAAACGATGTTGGCGGCTTGTGATTGTAGACCCTTATCGTAAATTGAGTTTGTAGATCTTCAATTTGCCGTAGTAGGGATCGGACACGACTGCAACCAAAGTGCTGCGCGTAATCATGCCGGCTATTTCGCTGCGCAGGTGGACATAAAACGCCTCATCGTTTGCAAGGCCGTCCTCCATCACCCGATCGTCGGCAATAAAATAACGCGCGTGATACTCATCGGCGGCTTGGGTTGGTTCTGTGCGTTCATAGGCGATGTATCGATAATCGCGAAGCGCCATCCAGAACGTAATGGTGCCGTAAGCCGTCTCGCCAGGAGGAATCGCGCGGCGTAAGTCCGCGCTCAACTTCGGGAAATTGGCTTTACTGGCCTCATGAAGAAGTAGCATATTGGCGGTAAGCTGCGCAATAATCGTCAAGACTGATGCAGCGATCAGGAGACTCTGCAGCCTGCGACGACCTGCTGTGGCGGATAATGCCGCCCCCACTCCGAGTGCGAGCACGGGCGAGATAAGGACAAGGTACCGCGGCATCTTGTCTGGAACGTACGCAAACCAGAGCGCTGTGGGAATGAGCAGCAGAAGCTCCAGGTAAAACAGTTTGCGGCAGAATTTCCAGAGCAGGTAACTGACCGCAATAAGGAAGAGCGGAATAGGAAGCCTTATCGGGAGCGACTCCAGACCATGTCCGTGGAGAACATTCAGGCCAAGCAGGTCGGAGTAGCGATGCCCCTCCTGCATGAATCTCGAAACGAAGCCTGCCCCTGCGCGGCCCATAAATTCCTCTCGAAAGCCGGCAACGCCCAACGGTGCCGTGAGTATCCAGATCACGAAAGGCGCCAGCCCCAGAATATAGCTGCCCGCATAGGCCAAAGCTCCGCGGAGGGGCATCCGGCCGCGGCTTCGATCCGCCAGGATCGCGATAATGCCGAGTGAAACAAGAAACCCGGCAACGGTGATGTGAAACATTGTGCTTGCGGCCATCAACAGTCCGCTGGCAAATGCATGAAAGAGCCTGCCGCGCTCTGCGTAGTATTGCATTGCCAGCATGGCAGCCAGAACTGCCATGGCTGTCAGGGCTTCGGGCCGCGCCGTGCGCGAAGTCAGAACCAGCAGATTGTCCGTTGCCATCAGGAGCACCGCCAACAATGCACCGCGTCGCCCGATTACTCGCCGACCAAGGAAATAAACAAGCAGCACAATGATCGCCCCAGCCACGACCGAGCCTGCGCGCGCCGCCATCTCGCTCGTTCCCAGGAGCTTAAAGGCGGTAGCGATGATGAGCGCCGTACCCGGGGGGTGAGCGTCAAACCGGCTCACAAGGTAATTGGGACCAAAGCCGGGGTTCCGAACCCCCTGGCCAGTCGCAATCGAATATCCGGTTCCCGCAAACCAGCTTTCATCCGTTACCCAGCGATAAGAAAGATAGGGAAGCACCTGTACGGCAAATAGAATGAGCGCGAGGAGTAGCCATCCCGCATCAACAAGTTTCCGATTTGTGGGCGACCCGTCCGCCTCAGTTGAGGCTTGCAAAACCTGGCTGAACGAATCTGAAACAGACGGCATATCTATCTCCTGAACCAATGGAACCCGCCCTTGGCCACCCAATTCAACTCGCAACCTGCGCGACAGGATCCCAAGCCCCAGTTGGCAAAATCTCCCTATATGGTTAGATTAGAAAAGCAAATTGTCATCTCACAATAGAACACCGGCAATGGCCATTTCATATCGCTCAAACAAGAGCACAATATCGAGATGACGACGCCGGATGCACCTCTCTCCGAATTTGCGGGGCTTATCTCATATGATCTCTAACTGGCCCTGGCAGCCTTGCTATTTGTTTCTTGCGCAGTCGTTAGTGGACCGAATAAGCTTCCCCATCTCCAATACCTCGAAGTCGGTCACCTTCAAGGCCTGCAGTTCGTGAGGACCGAAGCCCAGGTCAGCATACTTGGTCTGCGTATCGGCATCGCTTTGCGCCGTGAGTGCAATATTGCCGCCGTCAGAAAGAAACATCCCGTATTTCTGCAGGGCCTTTGCAACTACCTGCGCGGACGGGCTGAGTTGCGACATGTCGAATGACGCCTTCAACCGCAAGTGAACGCCATAAGGTGGCGCGTCTGCCGGCCCCCGAGGCGCGCCGGCATGCGTCGCAGGACGGACGTACACGCCTGCACGAATCCGCGGGTTGGGAAGAATAAAGCGAATCGCATGGTTGATACTTCCTGCTGCCAGCTCATCGGCGTTAAAAAGCAGAGGAGCGATCGGAAAGCCCGCGGCATCGGCGCTGGTACATTGTTCTCCGCGCCCGGATGGAGGATAAATACGATTCAAGTCCCAGACGCCAAGAAACGTCGCAATCATGGCATTCTTCTGCATCGTCGCCTGAAACGCTTCGTAAAGCTTGCTTTGAGCCCGGTCGACCACAATCAGATGGCAGTCGCCGTCATCTAAGTTGCATTGATAGCCTGTCCCGCCTTCGATACCTCCGCCGGGAGGAAGAGGAATCGTTTTGATCGAATCGGAATCCGGCAGGTAAAACTGGTCTCCGGGATGGAAGGTCACCATCGGGGTGCCGGCATCCGCCTTCAGAACCCGCATACTGAAATCGATCTGCATTCTGCCGTGGCCCCAGCCGCCGTTATCCGCTAACCAATCGATAATGTTCTGCGACCGAGGATCGACGGGCGCGTTGCTGATGTTCTGGGTCCACACCGAACCCGCTGGAAAATATGGGGCCGGCGGAGTGATAGTCTCCAGCTTTGCCGCCGTGACTTTAGCGTTGTGGCTGCGCACTGCGAACGCAGTGATCAGGCAAACGGCGAAGATCGAAACGAAAATGAGACTCTTTCTGTCGGTCATCGCGGTTACGATGCTCCCTTCCTACTTACGAATCAGCGAACCGTCCTCGATCACCGTAGCAGCGACGGCATTTCCCAAACCCATATTGTGTCCCGACGTCCGCTGCAATCCCTGAGGCTTGTTTACATTCCAGATTTTCCAAAGCGGACCGCTTGTAAACAAAAACCTGTAAAGCCCCACGGCTGCAGCAACGTTGAGTACCAGCAAAGCACTCGCGGGAGAAATAAAGCGATGCACGCCGGAAATCCTATATTGCAGGCCGACTAAGGCAAACACCCACGCCAAGAGCTGTAGAACAGTGAACGCTGCAAAAACGTTCGAACTTGCTGAAAGAGCCGCTGACGAAAGCAACAGCAAGATCATGAGATACGGCACAACGAGCCGCATTACCTTGTGCGAAACCAACTGGAATACCGTGCGATTCTGCGATGTCAGCGTCCACGGAGCCATCTTGAACAATTGGAAGTTGCCTGCAAGCGTGCGCACTTTGCGATGGAACTCACCTTGTACATTTTTCGGCCATACATCGTACACGAGTGCGTTCGCATCGAGGACTGACCTGTACCCCTGGTGAATAATGGAGAGCGGCTGAAACATGTCATCAAGAATGATGCCCGCCGGCATAGGCGTGAATAGCTCGCGACGGATTGCGTAGAAGCCTCCGTAGACGCCGACTGGCGAGTCGAAGGCGGCCTCGCATTTTCTAATCCACTGCTCGTACCGCCAATACAATCCGCCGACCGCTTCTGAAGCAGCATCGTGACCATCTTGCTTCAAAATCAACTCGCCTGCAACGCAGCCTACCGTAGGATCAGCGAAGTTGTTGACGAGTTGCTGAATTGCTCCAGATGCAATCTCGGGGCGTATGTCGACGAAGAGGAGCAGTTTCCCCGTTGCCAACGCGACACCTGCATTGACCGCAACCGCTTTCCCGCAGTGCTCCCTAAGGACAACCGTTTTGACCCGCGGCGAATGCAGGTTGCGCAGAAATTCTGCCGTGCCATCCGTCGAGCCATCCGAGACAACAATGATTTCCTTGATCTCGGAATAATCGAGTTCGAGCAGGTGCTGCATTTTCCCCGGAAGTCGTTCGACCCCATTGTGTACGGCAAGTACAACGCTCACACTCGACTTAACCTCCGTGACGAGTCGTTGCTTTGCGCGCAAACGCGACAGCGCCCAAATTACAGTGGGGTAACCCAAATAGGTGTAGAGGATGGCCGCCAGTGACAACACGAAAACGATCTTCACTGCGCGCCTCTTCGTAACAGGATCGTTTTTACCGTTTCAAAGATCACGAGCAGGTCGAGACCCACAGACATGTGCTTGACGTAATAGAGATCGTATTCGAGCTTTTGTTTTGTTTCTTCAAGTGTTGCGCCATATCCGTAACGCACCTGCGCCCATCCCGTTAGTCCCGGGCGGATGATATGGCGGAGTTCGTAAAACGGAATCTCGCTGTTGAGCCAATCCACAAACTCGGGTCGCTCGGGCCGCGGACCTACAAATCCCATGTCGCCCTTGAGCACGTTCCACAATTGCGGAATCTCATCCAGACGGGTCTTGCGCATGAAACGGCCAAGGCTTGTGACCCTTGAGTCATTCTTCTTTGCCCACTGCGCACCGTTCTTTTCGGCGTCCTGCCGCATGGTTCTGAACTTGATCACCTGAAACGGTTTTCCCCGGAGACCGACGCGTACCTGGCGAAAGAAGATTGGCCCTGGAGACGACAAGCGAACCGCAATCATCAGGCAAGGAAGGATTGGAAGACAAAGCACCAGGCCGGTCAAGGAAATACTGAACGAAACCAAGCGGCGAAGTATCTGCTGTGACGCTTTGACGTTGAACCCGTGCGTGAAGATAAGCGTACTCGGATTCAAACCATCGAGAGTTAATTTGCCAAGCAGCCGCTCCGTGAGAAAATTGGCGTCCTCAATGACAACGCCGCGCAGGCGAAGGTCAAGAAGCTCACGAACAGGCATGGCGCCGCGGCGGTTTTCCATCGCTACGATGACTCGCTCAATTGGGGGTTTAGGTCGGCTGAAGGCGCGAAGATCCGCTGCAAATCGCTCCTGCTCCGTTGCATATTCTCCTCTTCCCTCACTTTCTACGATTTCCATGCCTGCGTCATTCCGGCTTCTAATCAGCTCAGCGACAGATTTAGCACGATCGCCGTTGCCCAGTACATAAACACGTTCGCGAAATGCCGCGAGCCCAATAAACCACTCGTAGGACTGCCTCCAGATCACTAGGATTACGGCAAGCGCCGAAATCCCGATCGTTAGTACATGAGGCCCGATGTAAATCCCTGGAAAGAAGAAGATCACCACTCCAAGTACAAAACAAAGCACGCTCAGTACCAGCAGCAGGCGGAAATAGATCTCCCACCCCCCCGAGATACGTTGCGGCTCGTACAAATCGAAGTAGTAGGAGAGCAGCAAGGTCAACGTCGTGATCCCTAATATCTTGAGGATGCCGTTCTCATAAATCAAGGCAATGTAAGTATCGGGTCCGATCTGATACGTCGCCGTCAGCAGAAGCACACCTGCTACCAGGAATGCCTCGCAAAACAGCAGCATCAGAGTACGGGTCGGATAATATACATTGAACAGCCTGATCATTACTATCTCCCGTTATCTTTTCCCTGCTTCGATTGGTCGGCGCCATCAGAATCGCTGCGGTAATACTCGTTGTAGTTGTACGATCCTGCCTTCGGCGCATCCTTCACATCGTTCAGAACGAATCCGAGAATGCGCGAACTGCCGAATGCACTTTGCGTGCGCTGAGCAACCTCATAGGGTGTCGTTGCGCCGCGTGCAACCAGCAGCACCGCATCGGCAGATCGCGCCATTTCAACGGCATCAGCTACGGCAAGCACCGGCGGCGCATCAATAACGATCCAGTCGAAATATGGTGAAACACTTTTGATGAGTTCTCTCATGCGATCGCTGGCAACCAGTTCCGTAGAGTGGTCCGTCGAGTTGCCTGATGTAATCAGGGTGAGGTTTGCGATTCTCTTGGTACCTGATTCGTCATTCGCGCCACGGTCGCGATCGCGCTGCAATATGTCGAACACCTCGGCATTACCTTCGAGATAATCCGAAAGACCTGCCAAATTCGGTGCGCCAAAGAGGTTATGCAGAGTGGGGCGCCGAAGATCTCCATCGATAAGCAGAATGTTGTGGATGCTGTTGCGGGCCAGGCTCATCGCCAGATTTGCCGCAACAAAACTCTTACCTTCCGATGGAATGCCGCTGGCAATAAGAATCGTCTTCAAGGGCGCTTCATAACGCGCCTGGTACACATGGGAGCGGAGACTGCGAAACTGCTCCACACCAGCGCCATGGTCGGCCAGCGTTGGAAACGACGCAAGCGATGGTTTCCACGTATGCTGAGTTACGCTCTCAAGCTCAATCCCCACTTTAACCAGCGGCGGGCCATCGAGAACCGATGCGATCTGGGCCGGCTCCTCTGGCTCAGTCACTTGAAAATCCGCCAGAACCGGCGTCCTTCCACGTTCCAGGTATGCTCTTTGAAGCGCTTCGTGTATACGGCTCATAGATCAATATCCTTAAAATTGTCGGTGGAACTCACGGCAGGATTGATGGTGCTTGACAGTGCAGGTGGCATCGGTTCCTGAGGCATGCCCCCCATTGCCATCGGAGAGAGAACAAACGGCTGCGAATCCAAGTCGAGCTCATGACAAACTGATTCGACAATGCGCGGTGGAATTGGCTTGATCTGCTCTACGTAGGCGCTAATCATCGAATGCTCGCAAATCAGATTAATGATTCGAGGAATCCCCTTCGAATAGTTATGGACTAGCTGCACTGCATCCGGCGAAAAGATGGGCTGAGTTGCGCCGACTATGCGCAGGCGATTGGTGACATATGCCTTTGTCTCTTCAGCGGCCAGCGGCCGGGTCCGGCACCAGAGCGAAATCCGCTGGCGCAGTTGGCGGACCGAAGGGTCGCGTAGCTTCACTTCAAGTTCAGGCTGTCCAGATAGCACAATCTGTACCAACTTCTCCGACGAGGTCTCCAGGTTGGTCAATAACCGGATCTCTTCAAGCAGTTCCCAGGACAGGTTTTGCGCTTCGTCCACGACGATTGCGCACAACTCACCATTGCGGAAGCGATCGATCAACCAGCGATTCAACTGCATCAGCATGCCCGACTTGGTCTGCGGCATACCCGGCCTGCCGCGCGAATCTGCAGGTATACCGAAATCCGCCAGTACAAACTCTAGAAAGTCCAGCGTATCGAGACGCGGATTAAAGACGAACGCCGAGGAAATGCGTCGGTCGGTGAAAGAACTCAGAACGCTCTTGAGCAAAGTCGTCTTGCCGGTACCGACCTCGCCTGTCATGACAACGAAGCCCTTTCGCGAGGCGATGCCGTATTGCAGGCAAGCCAGTGCTTCCTGAACGTGCGGCATCTTGTAAAGAAACCGCGGATCCGGGCAGGCTCCGAAAGGAAAATCGTTAATGCCGAAGAAGTATCTGTACATGGTTATCCCGAAATACTTTCAGTGGGTTTATTGAATCGTGTAAACAGTTTCCCCCGGCTCGGTGACGCCTCGGCCTTGGGCAATCCGTCGATATGCGAAATTACTGCGAGCGTTGGAAGCTTTGTGAACGCCCAGACGTCCCTTTCAGAGCGCAGTGATGTGTCGCGATACTCAAACCATCCGCTTAGAAGCAAGCCAAGCATCAGGCCACCAGTAAAACCAGCACCGGCCAAAAGAAGTCGGTTCGGGTAAATCGGAGAATCAGGGAGATTTGGCGCATCCATAACGCGGAACTGCTCACCCTGCTGGCGCTGTTCGAGTGCCGTTGCCATTGAAGAGTCATTCAATTTCTTCAGAAGTGCGTTGTAGAAATCCAGCGCTGTCTGGTGATCGCGTGTAAGCTGCTTGTACTCCGCTTCCACCTGCGGACTCGACTCAAGCCTGGACTCGTACGTCCTTACCTGCTGCGTAATGCGAAGTTGCTCCGCTTTGGCATCTTCCATTGCCTGCTGTGCGGATCGAAGCTGAGCTTTCAGTTGTTGTAGTTGCGGCGTGTCGGGCCGCGCCACAGTGGTGGTCAACGTGGCCGCCGGTTCTGCCGCTGACGCTGCAATTTGTGCCTGCAGGGTATTGATCTTTCGCGTGACCTCGATGACGTCAGGATGATCAGCTGTGTACTGCGCCTGCAGAGCCTGCTTTTGAAGGATGAGCGCTTTGAGTTGGGTCTTGCGCTCATCGACGATTGCTGCGGCAGCTGCGGGCTCTGCGTTCTGCAACTCGTGCGACTGCTGAGCGACCATCGCCTGCAGGAAGGTTACGTTCTGCTGCTGCCGGCTTAGTGACTGCGTTACTGCATCGAGCTGGGTCGTGAGCGCTTGAAGCGTATTGGTGTTGGACTGCGCCTGTTCCGGGAGTCGGCCAAAATACTTCTGCTGGAAAGTCGCCAGTTTCGCGTCCTGCTCGTCGAGGCTTCTCTTCGATTCATCCAGCTGTTGCTTCAGAAACGCCGTCGTACCTTCAGCTGACTCTTCCCGCGCACTCAGGTTTTCCGCCACGAAGAGAGAAGTAATCTCGCCGCAAACCTGCTGAGCCAGGTGAGCGTCCTTGGCTTTGAAGGTAATGAAGAACCCAGGCATTCCGCCCGACTGACCCGCAGGAATCGGTTTTACGCCGATTGCCTTCTGCGTCAAGGAAACTCGATCATCCATCGTCAACGTCGCACCTGTAAACAGGTTGAACTGCTTGATGATCGGCTCAAGACGTGACCGGCTGAGAATCTGCTCTCTCATTGAGGCCAACCGTTCGGACAGATCCTGTGCCACCACCGGCTTCACATAATCCTCGGGCACCTTCGGCTGCTCAACAAGAATCAGAGTCTGAGACTGGTACTGCGGGGGAATGACGTGGCTGAGGACGACACCGAGCGCCAGGCACAGGCAGGCACACGTCAAGATTAGCCAGTAGCGTCGCTTGAGAATCGCGACGTAATCTTCCATTATTAATTCACGATGACCGAGCATACGACTCCTTGAAAATTTACGGCCTGACGCGTTGTTCCCTGGATGAAAGGCCAAATCCGAAAGATATGTTGTGAATCGTCTGATTCAGTGCGTTGCCGGGCAGCAGTGAAGTAGTGGTTTGACCTGTTCCCGTATAGTTCGCAAACACAATCATGTTGCGTCCCAGCCACCAGGTTGCCTGCGTTCCGCCATAGGCGCCGCTCGTCACGCCATTGTTGTTGAAAGCGGCAGTTCGCATGTACCCGCCGGTAAAACCGAGCGTGAAATTCGGCCCAAACTGGTGCAACAAATTGCCCTGGCCGTTGTCTATGGTTCCACCGATCAGGTACCCGCCACCGCCATTTGTTCCGTGGATATATGTGGCGTTGATGCTTGTGTACCTCAGCAGATAGTCCACTCCGGCGTTTACCACGAAGGCGGTGTTGGCCGGGATCGCCGTCCGAACTGTACTGTCGATCCACTGCGGTCCACTGAAAGCGTTCAAGCTCAAATTCCTGGTCACTCTGCGCCGAATTCCCGCCAGCGCCGTGTGCGTGTTCATGGAAACCGTCGTTCCAGGAAACTCGTAAAGAGAATATGTATACCGGCCCAAAAGCGAGGTACGCGCGTTGATACGTCGGTTGATCTCCGCACTTCCTGAGGTGCCAAGCGTCTCGATACCGTTGTTGTCAGGAAAATGCAGATAGTCAGAACCGCCGCCGATAGCGACCGTCGTCGCATAATTGAGTGAATGTTCAATCCTGCCCGATGCGGAATTGCTTAGAACATGTGTGTTGACCGTAAGAATCGTTTGGCTCGTCGACGGTAGTGGGTTAGGTAAACCAATGGTTTCTCCGGTTCCGGCGATACCCGAAAAACCAGTCGTCGGGGACTGTGGAAGATAGGCGGCACTGTCGCTAACAAGAAAGTTCCACCGACGAAAGTTCACGCCCTGAGATAAGAACATCCGGTGGAACTGGCCGGTCTGGTAGCCCGGCCCCGACAAGGCCCAGGTATAGCCTCCCGCGTAATCCATGTTGAATGGTTTTTCCTGATTTCGATTCGCGTATGCGACCGACCCCGAGACGACACTCGTTTGCTGGTTTCCATACTGCGGACTGAGTAGCGCGTTCTCTGCATAGCGAAACGCATATTGCATGCCGCGTGCAGCGGATGCCACTGTCGAGCCGCTAGCCGACGGAGCCACCTGGGCATAAGCGGTAGAACCAAGGCAACAAATTGTAAGTGCAATGTAAGCAATCTGTTTCATCTTCGTCACCTTACGGAACCACAATTGTGTCGCCTGATTTCAATGCGACGTTAAAGTTGCCATCGCCCTTCAGGGCTTCTTTGTAGTGAATCGGAATCCGCAACTGCAATCCACCTGCCTGATTTCGCAGCAGGTAAATCTTGCGCGCATTGGCAAAATCCGTCAGGCCGCCGGCGCTTGAAATGGCTTCCAGGAGAGTCATGCCGGGCGTCATATCCACTGGTCCCTTTTTGTTCACTTCGCCAATCAGGAAAACCAGCTTGCTTTTAATCTGCGCTACCACCACCGACACCTTCGGATCCTGGTAGTACTTCTTCAGCTTTACTGCGATCTCATCGGCAAGCTGAAGCGGTGTCAGCCCTGAGGCACGCACATCGCCGAGAAGCGCGAGAGAAATCATTCCGTCCGGCCGAACAAGAATCGAGCCGGAAAGCGTCGGCTCTCTCCAAACTGTGACGGTCAAAACATCTGAGGCGCCGATGACATAACTCGAGGTCGAAGCAATATCTTGAGCAGCCGCCGTCGCGGGCGCCGTTCCTGCCGGCTCTGTGGCCTCTTTCTGCTGGCCGAAACCAGCAACACTTGCGAAAGAAAGTACCAGGGCAACTAAGCGTGCTGATTTCATCCTGCGACTCCATTCTTGTTTGCAGCAGGCGGGAAGTCAGCTTCCACCTGCTTGAGCTTGTAAAGAAGCGCCTTGTAGCTGATGCCGAGTTCGTCTGCAGCGCGCTTGCGATTGCCTCCCGTCGCGGCAAGAACTTCCGCAATCAACTGCCGTTCGATCTCTGTCGAAGCCGCGCGTGCCGCTTCCTTCAATGAAAGCGATTTCCGGCTTCCGTTCGCCTTCAATGAAGCCGAAGTCGCCTTGAGGGCGGCAAGTGAAACCGACTGGTCTCCAATTGCCACGAAAGTTTTAATCGCGGTCTGCAGCTCGGAAAGATTCTCGGGCCAGGCGTGCTCCAGCAGAAATTCGATGATTTCTCCCCGCAAAACCGGCTTCGGACGATCGAACTGTTTGGAATATTGCGTGAGGAGATCATCGGCGATCCCGAGGATCTCCGACTTTCTGCAGCGCAAAGGTGAAATCCTCAGGGTGACCGCCGACGCCAGATAGTAGAAATCCTCTCGCATTTTGCCGCTCTTGACGTCACCTATAAGTTCGCGGCTCGTACCACAAATGAGGCGGCCATGCTGGGAATCCGTCGAGTGAAAATAGCACTCGATCATCATCTCCTGCAGATCATGGTTAAGTTCCCCAATTTCAGTTAGATATACCGTTCCTTTGCAAGCAAAGGCGGCCAGCAGCATTTCTGCCTCGGCCGTGTCGCTGTGGATTTCGGTTAAGAGGTTGCGAGATCGGTGTGACTGCGCATGAATCTGGGTGGCAATCGAACGCTTGCCGGACCCGTGCTCACCTACAATCAACACCGGGCAGTCGCTTTCCGCAATGCGGTCGACCGCTCTTTGCACCTGGCCTTCGATCATGCCCGGTGTCCTAGTCTGTCGTTTCGCGAGTTGTACGGCTTCACTTACTGACATGAAGAGTCTTTGACTCCTGCCCTTCCTTAGCAAGACTGGTTCCAAACCCTCGAACATCTTGTGGAATTAGCTTTCCGCACTGTATTTCCGCAATTAGGCATAATTATGGACCGATAAGTCTCCTCGCGAAGGGAAAAATTTTTCCTGTTACGTGGGAAGTAATATGGCACTAAGTTTCCCCTAAAGTGGCAAATATTTTCCACTTTCGCGGCTAACCATGTTTCCAGAACCGGAGAACTCACGGGAATCCCTCATGGAAATCCGCCTTCCATTAACGGCACTCCGATTGCTAGGCATGATGTGGCGTCCCCCGGCGCTCAAGAACTCCTTCTCGGAGAACATGGACCAGAACGCACAAATGCCGACTGTACTGAATGGCTCTTGGTACCTCGGGGTTCCTGTGTCGATTTGGAACTGGACGGTCATCGCCGCTCTTGTCTTCGTTGTTTACTGGCATGTTCTATCCAGGCTCGTCAATGCATGGCTTGAGATTCCCGATTATTCGCATGGCCTGCTGGTTCCCATCTTTGCCTGCATTCTTGTCTGGGCCAAAAGAAAGACCCTGCAGAAGACGAAAATTGCCCCCGCGTGGAGCGGCATCATACTAGTAGCCCTGGCGCTCGCACTGCTGTTGCTAGGAGAGTTTGGCGCTGAACTATTTGTGTCGCGCATTTCTCTTGTCATCCTTTTCGCAGGACTGATTCTCGGGTTCGGCGGATGGCAACTTCTGAAAGAGCTTCGGTTTGTTCTCCTGGTTCTTCTATTGGCGGTACCGGTCCCAACGATTGTCTTCAATCAAGTCGCGCTTCCGCTCGAAGGACTGGCATCACAACTTGCCACTGCTCTTCTCCATTTAATGGGCGTGCCGGCATTACGCCTTGGCAACATCATTGAGCTGCCTAATATGCGCCTGGAAGTGGCGGAAGCCTGCAGTGGTCTCCGTTCCCTCGTGAGTCTTTTCACGCTTGCCATTTTCTACGGATACTTCCTCGAAAAGACGTACATGCGCCGCACAGTGCTGGCGTTGGCGAGCATTCCCATCGCCATTGCTGCAAATTCAGTCCGCATTTTCGGCACCGGCATGTGTGTGCAGTACTGGGATGCCGATCGAGCACTCGGATTCTTCCATCAATTCTCCGGATGGGTAATGTTCCTGGTATCGCTGGGTTGCCTGTCTATCGTTCATTACTTCATGCTCTTATTTCCGTTTCAACTCAGGAGCAAGTCATGAACCCTCGCTTTTGGACGGTCGTGCTTCTCCTCGCCGGAACTGCCGCACTGATTGAAATTCGTGGCAACACTGACCGAATCCCGGCTAGTGAGCCGATTGCCCAGATTCCGCGAACCATTGCGGGCTGGTCGGGTAACGACATGCAGATCGATCCGGAGACCCTCGATGTGCTGGGCACGGGCGACTTCCTTTCTCGCGTGTATGCGCGCAAAGCCGAGGCGCAAACCGTTGAACTTTTTGTTGGCTATTTTCCCACTCAAAGGACAGGCGTATCTGTTCACTCGCCCAGAAACTGCCTGCCCGGCGCCGGCTGGACGTTTGAATCGTCCCGGTACCTGGACTTGAACGATGTGAATGGAAAACCGCACAGGGTCGGGGAATACATCATTACCGACGGTCAGAGTCGGGAGTTCGTCATTTATTGGTACCAGGCGCACGGACGCAGCGTGGCCAACGAATACCTGGCAAAGATTTACCTGGTCATAGACGCAATGAGGACGAATCGCACCGATGGAGCACTGATACGGGTGGCCACACCGATAAGTCCCGCGGAGGGTTCGGCGCAGGCAAGGGCGCGAGCCGAGTCGTTTACTTCGCAGCTGGCGCCTATGCTTCCGCGCTTTATACCCGATTGAGCAGTATCGAAAGCATGCTTGACCATTGAGAGTCGCTCGACGGAAACAGTTTACATAACTCACTTCAACTAAAGGTCCAGTTAGCTTGAAAACCAGGTGGCAAGAGATGAATCAGCGCCGATACGTTTCGTTAGCAATGCTTCTGACCGTTGTCTTGCTTTTGGCGGGTTGTCGCGGCAACCCGGAAGTCAGGAAGCAACGATACTTTGAGAGCGGACGAAGGTTCAGCGCGGAAGGCAAGTACAAAGAGGCCTCGATCCAGTTTCTAAATGCGCTGAAAGTAGACGGCGACTATTCTGACGCGCATTACCTGCTTGCGCAGGCCTATGAGCACATGGGCCAGTTTGTTTCTGCATCTGACGAACTGGAGCGAACGATCGCCTCCCAGCCGGGAAATCTTCCTGCCCATCTCGATCTCGGCAATCTCATGCTCGCCAACGACAGGATCAGCGCCGCACAGGAACAGGCGAACACCGTGCTAGCGGCGCAAGCGGACAATGCCGGAGCCCATGCTTTGCTTTCGGCCATTGCATGCCGGCAGGGTCAGAAGGCCACGGCCATTGCTGAAATCGAACGAGCCATCGACCTCGAACCGAGCCGTGCGGCGTTTCACGAAAACCTCGGACTGCTCCAGGCGAGTGATCCCGCAATTGCTTCTTTGGCTGAAGGCGAGTTCCACAAGGCTGTGAAACTCGATCCTGGATCTTCAAGTGCAAGGCTTCTGCTCGCCTCTTACTATGTACGCAACAATCGTCTCGTGGAGGCCGAAAAGGCCGCCTGGGATGCCGTCATAATCGATCCCAGGAGTCTCACAGCCAGGGCCGACGTAGCACAGATCATCCTGAAGGAGGGCGATTGGGCTCGCGCCGAGCAAGTGCTTCGCCAGGCTTCCAAAGATTTCGCTTCCACCGCGCAGGGAGCCGGCATTCTTGCGGATTACTATGCGTCGGCCCAGCAGTTCGACAAGGCTCGCGCTGAATTCTCGGCACAGCTAGCCAAGTTCCCGAAAAACACGACTCTGCAGAAAGGGTACATTCGCGTCCTGATCCAGATGCGGGACTTCGGAACCGCCAAGACGATGCTCGCGAGTTTGATGAAGAGCAACTCAAAAGATCCGGAAGTTAATGCGCTCAACGGCATCATCCTGCTGAACGATGGAAAAGCGAACGATGCGGCCAATGCCCTTCGTGACGCTACGAGATTCCTCCCGCAGGATTCATTCATTCAGTACTGGTTGGGAAAGGCAGCCCAGGCCAACGGCGAAATAAATGTCGCCGAAATCTGTTTCCGCCAAGCCTCGGAACTCAATCCCTTATCGCAGGCGCCGCTTGACGAACTTGCCCGGATCGCGAGCCAGCGCGGCGATAGGACATTGCTCGAGGATGTTGCGGGGCGGGCGATCGCAGCCTCACCCGGAAGTCCGAGCGGCTATGTCTGGCGTGCCATCGTGGAGATGGATCGCGACTCGCTCGACAAAGCGGAAGCCGATCTGCGCGCCGCTATTAAAGTCGCTCCAGAGTCATGGCAGGCCTACCTCCAATTCGGCAAACTCCGGCTGCTGCAAAAGCGCTTCTCTGAAGGATCGGCAATGCTGGAACAGGCCCTCAAGTACAATCCCAATTCAGTACAGGCGCTCCGCCTGCTCACAGACTACGACGTATTCCAGGGTCACCGTGACCAGGCCCTGGCTCGCGTCAACGCCCAAATCCAGAAGAACCCCAGGAACAGCTATTTTTTCGACTTGCTTGCGGAATTGCAGATTCAAGACAAGAAGGTCGATAAAGCTGCAGAGACGGCACAGCGAGCCATCCAAATGAATTCGGCCGATGGCGAAGCGGTATCGCTCTTTGCCCAGATCTCTGTCAGCCGCGGCATGACCGCACAAGCCATTGACGCGTGGCTTCAGTGGTCGAACAGTCATCCCAACGACGCGGGAGCCTTTGCAGTTCTGGGAGCCCTGGAAGAATCGCACGGCAGTCTTGATAAAGCCGAGGCATACTATAAGAAATCGCTTCAGATTCAGCCGCGGCAGCCGATTGCCGCGAACAATCTCGCATATCGAATGCTGGAGAACGATGACTCGCCCGATCTGGCCCTGACACTGGCTGAAACCGCGCGGCAGGGCATGCCCGAGTCGCCCAATACAGCCGACACGCTTGCGTGGGCCTACTACCACATGGGCACTTATCAGTTTGCCCGGGACCTTCTCGAGGATGCCCTCCATATAGATCCTGACTGCGCTTCGATGCATTACCACCTTGGGATGGTCTACACAAAACTCAAGGACAAGCACAACGCGACATTTCACTTGAAAAAGGCCCTGTCTCTTGCACGCGATTCGCAGACAATGCGGGACGCAAAAAACGCTCTGCAGGGGCTTGGATAGAACAACGCCGGTAAGCACTTCGATTGAAAGCTGGGCAGCCCCCAAAAACGAACCTGAATCGCCTGAGGACAGAAACGAACATACGATGTCGAATGCAAACACCATAGCTAAGAACACCGGATGGTTTGGCCTGGAGAGTGCTATTAGCGCCTTCCTGACTATCTTCACTTCAATCGCGATTGCCCGCACCTTGGGTCCAACTAAAATGGGGTACATCGTCTATGTCACTTGGATTGCGTCAGCGGTCGCAGACCTGGCCGGACTCGGCATTCCCTCAACAACGCGGAAGTACATGGCAGAGTATCTGGGCATGGGTGATCGGGGAACGGCTCGGTATATCTACAAGCACACATTTTGGCTCCAATCAGGCTTGGCAACGCTTGCGACCGGCGGTCTGCTTATCTGGGTACTTCGAGATGCGTCTCCGGAATATAGATTAGCCGCGACGCTCATTGTACTTAGCATTTGGCCTTCGATGGTCAACGCGACTTCATCACAAGCGAATATCGCAATGGAAAGCCTGGCGAGGAATCTGCCTGGCTCAGCAGCCTCAATACTCGCATTCTCCCTTATGATTGCTGCAACGGTGATCCTGCATTGGGGCGTCACCGGGGTTGGCGCGTCTGTCTTGTGCATGCGTCTGGTCGATTTCCTCGTGCGGATCTTCCCAACCTTGAAGCAAATTAACGGGTGGGAGAGGACACACTCATTCTCTGGCGCGCTACGCAATCGGATGTTGCGGTTTGCATGGCAAAGCGTCGCACTTATGATCGTAGGAATGATCGTCTGGCAACGGTCTGAGTTCGTACTTCTGAAGCATTTATGCTCAGATATTCGACAGGTCGCTTTCTATTCCGTCGCATTCAGCATGGCAGAGCGACTCCTCATCACTTCGTCGATTTTTGGCCTGGCTTCAGGCACAACGGTCTTTGTTCAATATGGACGCGACAAGTCCAAGATCCCCAGCATCACAGCCTCTACTTTTCGATATCTTGCACTCACCTCCATTCCTCTGCACTTCATTGCGTCAGCTCTCGCAGCCCCAGCATTGCTGCTGCTCTATGGAAAGCAGTACACCGGCGCATTCGCCGTCGTAACCATCGCGCCCCTTCTATGTATGCCGAAGGCTTTTAATGGCCCCGCGACCAGTTTGTTGCAGGTTTACGAGGGGCAGAAACTTGTCATCGCTGCAACATTGACTGCCGGTATTGTTGATATCGCGGTTGCATGGTCCCTGATTCCCGCTTATGGGGCAGTAGGCGCCTGTATCGGCAGCGGTGCAGCGGAGGCAACGGCTGTAGGCCTTTTGTGGGCAATCAGTATTTATCTTTATAAGGTCAAGCTCCCTTGGGCTTTGGCCGCAAAGGTGACTTTGATCAGTGCATGCGCGGCCCTTGCCGCTCGCTTCATCGCCCTGATGTTGCCAGCTGTGTGGGGAATTTTGTTGGGTGGCAGCACGGCCCTCGTTATTCTTTTTGGGTTATTTTACCTATTACGCGTGCTTGAACCAGAGGATTCCGCTCGCTTCATGACCCTCAGCAATTCGCTGCCAAAGCAAATCCAGAGAGTCGCCAATTGCCTACTCTCCGTGCTGGTTCACCCCGCTTCGAATAGACTCGTTGCCGCAGCAAACGCGCCGAATCTAGGCGGTCAGGAATGATTTCCGCCATTGTTCGCAATGGCCTCAGGGCACACATCCAAATCGGTTGTGATACGTCAGCGTTTCTTGGAGACAAGGAACAACTTGGCTATCATCAAGCCGCCAGGAGGATAGCTTGAAAATCAGCGTAATTATTCCCGCATATAACGCAGCACCGTACATCGCAGAAGCCATCGAGAGTTGCCTGAACCAGACCAGACCTCCTGATGAGATTATCGTCGTTGACGATGGATCCAGCGACGATACGGCTTCAATTGCAGCATCGTTCTCTCCTTCCGTCCGATTAATCCGACAGAAGAACGCTGGTGTCTCAGCAGCACGCAACCTGGCGGTTGAGTCCTCCAGCGGGGAGTGGATCGCATTTCTTGATGCAGATGACTGGTTCTACCCTCAGAAACTCGAGTTGCAGGAGCGCTGTGCCGAGCAAAATCCTGATGCGGTACTAATCTACACCGCGGTTCAGAGCGTATTTCTCGATGGCGTGAAGACCGGTCCGATTTTTACACCACCAGAGGATCTCGAGTCCGAACTTCGGTACCGCTGTCCCTTTCATATATGCAGCGTCATAATGCGTCGTGACGCCTTCGACGCCATCGGCGGATTTGATCCCACTCTCCGTTGTATAGAAGACTGGGACCTTTGGTTGAGACTTGCCGCTCGCTTCTCGCTCAAAACGTTCGCCGCCGTGACTGAGCCACTCGTAGCATACAGAGCCGTCCCAGGATCACTCAGTTCGAATGCGATGCGCATGTTTAAAGCACGCTTCGCACAGATTGATATTCGAAGCCTCTATGGAGTGTCCGGCCTCCGGCGTTTCCTCTTGCGGAGGAAGATTTATGCATTTCATCGTTACGATACTTCCATTGTGTTAAGAGAAGAAGGATCGCCCTCCGATCTTTCGTTCATTCTTAAGAGTCTTCTGCTATGGCCTCTTCCGGAGAAACTCTTGCCCATGAAGCGGTATAAAGTTGCAGCAGTTATGGCAAAGCAGCACCTCGGCATGCACGTCAGGCCTAATCGGACAACAAAACTTTTCACTTGAGTAGCTCCACGGAGACGACTCGGATTCCAAACCTAAAATGATTTTTATCTCTTGAATGAGCGCGCGGAAAGGCAACATGGATGGGAACAGTAAGCGTCGTAATACCAGTATTCAACGGAATGAAAACACTCGCAGCAGCCGTAGAGAGTGTCGTTCAGCAAACCTATCCTGCTGAAGAAATCATTATCGTTGACGATGGCTCCACTGATGGAACTCCGCCTGTCGCCCGATCCCTCCAGGAGAAATATCGCTGCGTAAGATATCTGCCCCAGAAAAACGGCGGCGTCTCTTCGGCGCGCAACTTAGGTATCGGGCAGGCTTCCGGAGAGTGGATTGCGTTTCTCGATGCCGACGACACATGGGATCCACGTAAATTGGAAACGCAAATCCGGGCATTGACGAACGCACCGGATTGCTGCGCTTCTTACACCGGTATGTGGGCACACGACCTGATAAGCGGCGGAGTAACAGTCTACCGTGCAAAAACCTACGACAGTCTCCTTGAACGTTTGCGGCACGGTAACTGCGGGATCGGCGCCTCAAGCCTCATGGTCCGTAAATCTATCCTCGTTGAAATTGGGGGGTTCGATCCTATTCTCGACGGAGTCGAAGATTGGGACCTGGTGTTCCGTTTGTTAATGCGAGGGAATCATATCTTGCCTATCGGGGATCCGCTGATTCATTACACCGTTGCGTTAGGTTCTCTATCGGCGAGCAATCGCATTCTAGAACAGGACCTTAGGCTTCTTAATACTGGAAAGCTCTTAGTGGGCCTGAAAGGATGGAAACGGTTCTTTGCGCGAAGAAAGATACGGGCAGAGATTTTTTGTCGCGCTGGAATCAACTCGCGAACCCGCGGGAATTATAGAGATGCGTTATTAAGATTCATTCAGTCTGTCGCATCTTGGCCGACAAAGAAAGGACTGAAGGCCGGGTTCGTAACTGCGATTCGATCGCTGAAGACTCGATAGGAGATTCGAGCACAACATAATGGAAAGCATTACCTCATCTTGAGAATTACTGAAGCACTTTCATCAAGAACTGACCTTCCATCGACGCAAACGTTGAACGCCTTCTGAAACGGCGTCGGCTATGCGCGCCTGCAACGGATGCGGCTCGAAGATCCACTCAGCGCCGACTTCCGCAACGTCGCGGCTGAATGACTTCTTGAAATTTGAAATGCCTTCCAGCGCGGCCTCATCGCCTTCGCCGACGGTAACGCCGCCCATGTCGAACCAATCCGCCCCGGTGGCCTTTGCCCAACGGATCATGTCCCAGACCACAAGATAGCCGTATGGGATCTTGACATCGGCACGACGTGTAGAACCGGCGGCCCTGTACTCGCCGTGGTCACCGTGGTTACAGACCCATCCGAATGCCGCCATGTTCTCCGGCAATTCGTCTTCACCCAGAAACAGTCCGAATACCCGCGACAGATCAGGACGCTCCTGCGATAGTTTGAGTACGGCTCGCCAGTCTTCTCCTGCGATCTGCCCGCCCGTCCGGTGGAGAGCTTCCTTCTGCAACTCCTTCAATCGATCCGCGTATTTGTGATCATGAATCGCTATCGACTTCAATGAATTCTTCACAGATTTGCGGATATTTTGCCGGCCCGACGTGTTGATTTTCGCAAAGATCTCTTCTTCGCTGGGCTTCAGATCGATCACCAGGGTGTGCCTGTAAACGGTTGGCGGCAATAACTCCCGATACCCATAGCCGGCAAGCGTCTGCCCGATCTCCTCCAGCCTGTTCCGCGAGAAAACATGCACCTGAACGCGCAGGATGCGAGGAAAGTCATGAGAAAGCACCTTTATGCCCGCCAGCATTGCATTGAAGACATGACCATTCAGGTTGCCGCCGGTTCTGCGCAAGCGGAGGATCTTGTGACCGGGCATTGCACGGGTCGCTGACTGTTCAATTGCAGCACCTCCGCACACCCGGCCGTTTGCGTCGCGCACTAGTAAAAACCACGGCTCCAGGTGATAAAGATTTGCCGCCCAAACTGCCCGATGAGAAATAGGCAGAAATATGCCAGCCCCGATTACTTCCCGTTCCGCTTCGTCGCGCTCAGAGCCAAGCCCCCGGATCAGAAAGACTGACGTCCCGCTTGCGCCGCATCGGTATAGCTGTTCCATTAAGTAATGCTCCCCCAATTCCGCGGGGCCTTCAATACAAGGCTTTACAGCGGCATCCACTTTCATCGGCGCAGCGGACGAGTGGGCATTGCAGAACTCACCGCCCAAACTGTCGACCCAGACCTTGGCTCGCTGCAAGTGAATATGATGCTTTTGTTATTTGATTGTACTTCGAAATTCCCTATGCGCCTGCGTAGGTTTTTCTCAACTGATTATCCATTTTGGCGCCTTCTATTCCACATATCGCTATTCCTGTGAATTCGCAGGCTTTTTGCGCGCATCTCTGCACAGTAGCAAACGCTAGAATGCTGCCAGGGAATAACAGCAATATGGATTCCGCGACGATGTTCTCAGTGCTGGCCCGATAATCAATACCAGGCGCCATCCGGCGACTAGGGGTGCATTCGAATCCTGACGTTACCCAGAATTCTTCCCATAGTTTAGCGTTCGGCCAAATCGGGCTTTGGCTTCGGACGCGCCTTCGTCTCTCGGTCCGTCAGCCGGGATCGCACCTTCTTAATGCCTGCCAACGTGCGGCGCCCGATCGTAATCACAGGCACACGCCACTCTCCGCGAAACAGACTCACATTAAGTGTTGGCTCTGAAATCGGGTCCCAACGCTTATTCCAATCAAGTCCCGTAACCAGACTGACTCTGTCGATGGATTCAGACGCTTTGGCATGCTCGATTACTAGATGATTAAGTATTTGCCCCGGCGAACACGCTGCGTATTCTTCATCGTATCCAATCTTGTATACGTGCTCCCAGCGAGCTACCCGAATCAAGAATTGTCCCGCTACTGCCTTCTCGCCGCAGAATAGGAGGGCAATATCTGTTTCAAAGCCCTCGCCGGAGCTCATGAGCAAACTGCGGTAGAAAGCTTCGGCTGAGGGGACAAGTGCAATCGCCGTACCCGTCCCCTCTGTTCCTTTCCACCCGGAAGATTCCAACCGTAAGAATTCTTCGAAAAAACGGCTAACCTCTCCGTGCTCGCGCGCCATTCGCATCTGGATAGGGCCGTGCTCAGAAAGGCGTCGCATATGGTTCGACAGGTTGTGCCTCAGTTTTCTCGATTTCACTTGATAGACCTCAAAACCGGGCGCGAGAGCTGGATTACTGACCGTGCAAAACGTATTGCATTCAGTTGCCGGGCGGATATCTGCTCGCCGATTTCCCAGAGCCGAGGCAATACAAGCTGCATTGCTATCCGCCATTACGCGGGGCCAGGAAATAACGCGCCATTCTTTATCCTGTTCTTTGAATGCCTTTAACATAGCCTCGCCGACCGCTCGCGGATCGGCTTCGCGGGCTAGAGGAAAATCAAACGTCGCAAGGTGATTGCTCCAATCGAGGGTAAGGGCAGGGATTCTTCCGAACGGCCTGATGTCTACAGTCTTGCGAACAGCCGGAATAATAGACAAAGGCCTGTCTTCTTTGTCGCTAATCCGGAAAAACAGTATAGAGTCACCTGTTTGAAGTAAATGGCTTACCGCGGAGAAATACCACTCATAGCGAGCGAAAAGTTGCGCATTCGAGGCTAGTTCAAACCATTCCGAGCGTAATTGCCTGAGTCCGGCGATGCCCCGATAACATCGAGCCTTTAAAGACATGGATCCGCACCCTATCATATTGGTACTGAGACCAATCTCACCCTCCCGCCTTTGCGAAGGAAGGTACGAGATCGTTAAGGATTCTGTGCAAATTCTGCTTAAGTGATCAGCATAACACCAGTTCATCCAAGTGCGGTTGTGCTCTCTGATTTTCATCGTCAGCTCAACTCGAATTGGCTTGCCTTTGCCACGCCGAGAATCTGTCTCGTTTACTTAGCTAATTCCAGCGATCAGGTCGAGATTAAAGCTGAAGCATGTTCATCAAACGGCGTCCGCAAACAGTGCTTTTGCCGCTTCCGTTCGACGGCTGATCCCGGCCCAGAGATGTAAATCGGCTATACTGTCACTGTTTCACTAACTCCCCCCGAAGCATGTCAACGATGGTCAACCAGCTTGTCAGTGTCATCGTCCCGACCTACAACCGCGCGTATTGTGTGGGCAGAGCCATCGATAGTGTTCGCGGACAAACCCACTCAAATTGGGAGTTGATACTGGTCGACGATGGCTCGACGGACAATACCGCGGAGTTGATTGCATCGCAATATGGCGGCGATCAACGAATCCGTTACATCCATCAAAGCAATGCCGGCGTGTCCGCTGCTCGTAACACCGGGATCAACACTGCGCGCGGAAACTTTGTTGCATTCCTCGATTCCGATGATGCTTGGAAGCCGTGGAAGTTGAAACTGCAGTTGGCCTGTTTCCAGGCCTTTCCCGAAGTTGGAATGGTGTGGACTGAATTCGAAGCGGTGGACACCACTGGCAAAGTGGTCAATCCCCGCTATCTCCGTACAATGTACGGGGCCTATCGTTTCTACCCAACGCCGGAAAGCTTGTTCACGATTTCGCGCGAATTATCCTCAGTTCTCAGCACTGAATTGAGTCTTGAGCCGGGCCCGCGCGCTTATGTCGGCAACATCTATGCCTTCATGCTCCGCGGCAACCTGATCCATACATCCACGGTTATGCTTTCGCGTGAGCGCTTGGAGAAGGTTCAGGGTTTCGATGTTGGTCTGGCCATTTCGGGTGAGGACTACGATTTTCATTTCCGCACTTGCGAGTGGGGCAGCGTTTGTTTCGCAGACATCCCTTCAACGATCTATCAGTTGGGATACGAAGACCGCCTGACCAAATACAAGTTACGGATCGCCGAAAACTTTCTAAGTACCGTCCAAAAGGCCATCGAGCGGGAAAGCGGCAGCAAACATTTCTCTGCACCCATGGTTCACGAAGTTCTGAGTGAAGCGCACGGCTGGATCGCGGAAGAACTCTTCCGTGCAGGAAATAGCTCAGGGGCTCGTGAACACGCGCTGCGTTCCTTACAGAATAAATTCTGGCAGCCAGCACTGATAATGTTGCTCAGCATCACCTTGATCCCTCGCTCCATCTTCCGCCCCTTGTTGACTTTGTACCGCCGTACGGAACACATCCTCAGGCAGCAGTCCTGACGGTTTCGCAATTACGCCACATCAGAAATATGCGCGTCGCCAAAGATCGGCCATTACTCTTACTTAAACCTTGCCGGCAACTGCGAACCTAACGGCGCAGCGTCAGCGGATCTTTCTTTTACTTCGGTACATCAAACCGGGCTCAACCCTTCTTGGCGGCTTCTTGCGGCGCTCGCGCCTTCGCAAGTAGACTTTGACTCCCCACTCGCATTCAATTCATGAGTAACGGAACAACGCCTTGAATCCGTAATCCATGTGCTGCTGAATATGGCAATGGAAGAGAGTTAGTCCCGGCTGGTCGGCTGTAAAGTCAACAACGGCCCGGCCAAAGTACGGAACCACAACTGTGTCTTTGATCAGGGCGGAGGTCTTCTTTTCGTTCACTGATCTGACTTCCCATAAATGCCGGTGCATGTGCATCGGATGGGCGTCATCTGTCCGGTTTCGCATCACTAGCCGGTAGCGAACGCCCTTCTGCAGCGTAAGTTCGTCCTGGTGCGGATAGGGCTTGCCGTTCACCAGCCACATATTGAACTTCCCTGCACCGCTCGGTATCTTCTCAAACACCAGCTCAATCGTCTGCTGAGGTTCCTGTGATGTCGCGTTCGCGCTGCCAAAAATCGTGTAGTCCCATGGCACGCGTGGCGGATCAACCCACTTTGGTTGCTGATGTTGACCTGCGTACTCCACCACCGCACCCAGTCCTGAATCGCGAAGCATCTTTTCCGTCGAGCCCAAAATCCAGTTGCCGGCATTTTTCATCTCAATTTCGACATCGATTCGCTCTCCCGCGCCCAGAAAGATCGACTCGATCAATTGCGGATTCGGCACAGGATTGCCATCCATCGCAATCACCTTCATCTTGTGCCCGGCCAGTGCGATGCGGCGATTCTCAATCGCACTTGCGTTCAGAAAATGTACCAGCAGCCGCTGCCCTTCACGCACGCGAATCGGATCACCGGAGCCGAGCGCCTTGTCGTTGATCGAGTACGTCATCGATCCGACCTCCAGGCCGTTCGGCGCGGTATTCATTGTCGCTGGCTTTTCCAGCAGCGGACCGTCGTGGGTATAGTCGTCATCGTCGTCCATTGAGCCGGTAAAAAAAGGCTCCCAATCTCGAACTGCCAGGAAAAGCTCCTGATCGTAATGCCCCGGATCGCTCGCGCCTTCCACATAGACAAATCCAAACTGCCCCGTATACGCGCCCTTATGCAGGTCGTCCATCGCCATTGCGTGCGAGTGATACCAGCGGCTTCCCGCCGGAGCGGGAGTCAGTTGGAAGCGCCTGCGGCCATGCGCGGGTACAAACGGCGATCCTTCCTCTTCCGTGCCGTCCACCTCCGGCGGAATCAGCATTCCGTGCCAATGCACCAGTTCCGGCGTATCCGTTGCGTTTACCACCTCAACCGTAACCGGCTTTCCTTCCTTCATGCGGAGCACCGGACCGGGGGCAGATCCGTTATAGCCCACGGTAGACACGATATGCCCGCGATCGAGTTCCACCGTCACCGGGGCAATGCGCAGTGTGTAGTCCGCAGGCTCTTCAGGCGTGGCACTTGTCGCGGCCTGCGCAAGCAACGGCAACTGCCCCGAGGCGGCCTGCCCCAGAGCCATTCCTCCAAATTTGAGAAAACTGCGCCTTTTCAGCATGGTGCTGTATCCGCAAGGGGGCGGAACATGCCTGCATCCTCTCACGCCTCAAGTTCGATGGACAAGTGTCCCTATAGTGGTCCCAGAGGGATAACGGAGAATACCCCGCTCGCAGCCTTGGGAAACAAAGGTAAACAAAGCGAGATTGCCCCGGCCGGGCCGACGAGAATAGATTTCACGCACCAAAACAAAATCATGTATTTGCAGCCGCTACTCCCAATACGGCTGCAACCAAACCATTGCCAGTTCGTCTATATTGGACATAAGTACTGACGGCTCTCCCGCGTCCCCTTCGCGGAGGTCACCCCATGAAGTTGTCCCGCGTCGCGTTGTTGTCTGTTGCGGCCGCAGGCTGCGTCGCGGGCGTGTGCGCTCTGCAACGGACCGCCGATTTCGGCTTCGGCGACGACGATACCCCAAGCAATGTAAAGTCAGAATTCTATTGGTCTCGACTAGCATACGGCTCACGGATGGCTTCACTGGGCGGCTACGCTCACCACGGCTGGTTCAACTCCTGGTCCCGCGACTACCCAAAAGCCGATCGCCAGTTCCTCATCGCCATGCACCGCCTCACCCGCATCGATGGGCGACCCACTGAGCAGGTCGTCACTCTCGACTCCGACGACATCTTCAACTATCCGTGGATCTACGCTGTCCAGGTCCAGAACTGGAGTTTCACCGACGCTGAGGCAAAGCGGCTCCGCGAGTACCTGCTCAAAGGCGGCTTCCTCATGGTCGACGACTTCCATGGCACCGAGGACTGGGACAACTTTATGAGCGGCATGCGGCAGGTGCTGCCCGACCGACCCATTGAAGATCTCCAAAGCGGCGACGAGATCTTTCACACCCTCTACGACATAGACGACAAAATGCAGATCCCCGGCGAACAGTACGTCTGGAGCGGAAGAACGTACGAGAACGACGGCTATCAACCAAAATGGCGTGCCATTCGCGACGACAAGGGACGCATTATTGTGGCTATCTGCCACAACATGCATCTGGGAGATGCATGGGAGTGGGCGGACGATCCAAACTACCCGGAAACATTCGCCTCGATGGCCTTCCGCGTCGGTCTCGATTACATCATTTACGGCATGACGCACTAATTGCCTTAACAAAGAAAACGATCAACAGGGCCGGATGGGCACATGTTTCAGTGGCTATTCAAGTACCCGATTCCCGTCTTTACCAAGGGGCGATTCGTGCTGCTGGGCGCGTGGCCCGGATGGCTCTTGCCTGTTCTGATCCTGGTTGGAACGGCCAGCCTTTTTGTGCTCATCCGCATGCGTCTAGGCGACGCCGCACCTAATCTGCGCACCTGGCGCGCCAGCGTGCTTTGGGGACTCCAGACCGCAACGCTTGCGCTTGTTCTCACGCTCCTCTGGCAGCCTGCAATCGTAGTGAGCGAGCTAAGTTCTCAGCAGAACATCATCGCCGTTGTTGTCGACGACTCACATAGTATGGGCATTGCCGACAGCGATGGCAAAACGCGTGAAGCTGCCGCCACCAGAACACTGCAGGACGGAATTCTTGCCGGGCTGCAGAAACGCTTCCAGACGCGCGTGTATCGGCTTGGCTCGACTCTCGCGCCAATCGACAAGCCAGAGACGATTACTCCAGTTGAGACCTCTACACACATCGGCGCCGGCCTCAAACAGCTCGTGGCCGAAACTTCAGATCTTCCGGTGGGCGCTGTCGTGCTGCTGAGCGACGGCTCTGAAAATGCCGCGGGAACCGGTGGCTCGGAGATCAGCGCCGACGCGCTCGAAGCGCTCCGCAATCGCCGTTTGCCCGTTCATACTATTGGCTTTGGCCGCGAGGATCAGCAGCACGATGTCGAAATCGAAGATGTGAACTTTGCTCCAGATGCGGTTGTAGACGCACGCGTCGCTATCACGGTCAGCCTTGTGCAGCATGGCTACCGCGGACAGAGAGCCTCCATCACTGTACGCGATGGCGACAAGGCGATTGCCCAGCATGAGATCGAGTTCGCGCCCGACGGCAAGATCCAGACCGAGCCATTCTTCTTTCCCGCAGGCGAAGCTGGCGCAAAGAGCCTTACCTTCAGCATTACACCGCTTCCGGGCGAGGAGAATCTCGCCAACAACACCATCTCTCGCCCGCTGCTTGTGAAGGATGCGAAGCGACGCATTCTGTATGTGGAAGGCGAGCCGCGATGGGAATACAAATTCATCCGCCGTGCCGAAGATCAGGACCCGACCGTGCAGGTTGTCTCGATGCTTCGCACTAGCGAAAACAAAATCTACCGCCAGGGCATCAATAATCCTGCCGAACTTTCTGATGGGTTCCCCGTTCGCCCCGAGGATCTCTTCCAGTACGCGGGCATCATCATCGGCTCAGTCGATGCCGACTACTTTACGCCTCTGCAGCGCGAACTTATGCGCGAGTACGTTGACCGCCGCGGCGGCGGCATCCTCTTCCTCGGCGGCCGTTCTTCACTGAGCGATGGCGGCTGGAGCGCGTCCGGGCTGAACGACGTAATGCCAACCTTCTTGCCCTCGGGCAACCACAACTTCCATCGCAACGCAGCGACCGTAGAACTTACGCGCGCAGGCGCTGACTCGCCTATCACCCGCTTGATCGATGATCCGGAAAAGAATGTTGAACGCTGGAAGAAGCTGACTTATCTCGCCGACTACGAAGACCCCGGAACACCGAAGCCCGGCGCCACAGTTCTCGCTGATTTGAAGTCCGGTCATCGAACCTTGCCGTTGCTCATTACGCAAAGCTACGGCCGCGGCCGCTCGGCAATTCTAGCCACAGGCGGAACCTGGCGCTGGCAAATGAGCGAAGCGCTCGGCGACCCCTCGCATGACATGTTCTGGCAGCAGTTGCTGCGTTGGCTCGTTGCCGATACGCCCGGCCCTGTTACCGCCACAACGCCAACGCGCCTGCTCTCCGATGAGGGCCACATCCAGTTCACCGCGCAGGTACATGATCGCCAGTTCCAGCCCTCCGCCGACGCGCACGTCACCGCCCACATCGTCGGCCCGCAGGATACAAATACGTTTGTCGATCTCACCCCCTCACCGGACACGCCGGGACAATTCCAGGCCGAGTGGACGGCCGACAAGCCGGGCGCCTATCTCACCGAGGTCACCGCCGAATCAGCTGACAAGCAGCCGCTCGGCAGCGACGTGCTTACATTCCAGCGCGAAGACGGCGTCGCTGAAAACTTCCACACCGGACAGAATCGCCACCTGCTCGAACAGCTCGCCGCGCAAACCGGCGGCCGTTATTGGAAACAGTCAGATTTGAAAAACTTGCCTCGCGACATTTCTTACTCTGAAGCCGGCATCTCCGTGCGCAACACCGATGAACTCTGGGACATGCCGATCGTCTTCCTACTTCTGCTCGCTCTTCCCGCAGTCGAATGGCTGCTGCGCCGCAAGTGGGGTGTCATATGAAAACAGCACTCCTGCTTGCGCTCTCATCGGTATTGGCCGTGCAAACGCATGCCGCTACGTATTACGTTGTCGTGGCCGGCCTGGGCGGCGAGCCTGATTACGAACAGCGTTTCACGGCTGCGGCAAACGATCTCGACAAGGCTTTCAAGGCCCAGGGTCCAGCATCGCATGTCTACACGCTCAGCGGCGCTAACGCAACAGCTGCGCGCATGCGCGAGGCCATGTCCACCGTCGCGCGCGAAGCCACAGCCGACGACGACTTTGTACTCATTCTCATAGGTCACGGATCGTTTGACGGAGTAGAGTACAAGTTCAACCTGGTCGGTCCCGATCTCTCCGCGGGTGAACTGGCAACGCTGTGCGATCGCATCCCTGCGCGTCGCCAGCTTGTGGTAGACACAACCAGCGCCAGTGGTGGCGCAATTGCCGCCATCGAGCACCCCGGCCGCGCCATCATCGCCGCCACCAAATCCGGTACTGAGAAGAACGCTACGGTGTTCGCACGCTACTGGGTTGAAGCCCTTCAGGACCCCGCTGCCGACACGGACAAGAGTGATTCCGTAAGCGCACTGGAAGCCTTTAACTACGCCGCTAAAAAGACCGCTGCCTTTTATGACTCGCAGAAGCGCCTGGCCACCGAACACCCTGTCTTCAACGATGCGGGTAGAGGTGATCCTGTCCGCACATCCGGCGAAGGTCAGGGCGCGTTGCTCTCCAGCTTCACGCTGCTGCACATTGGCGAAAGCCAGCAGGCAGCCAACAATCCAGCTAAGCGCGCCCTGCTCGAGCAAAAGGATCAACTCGAACAGAAGATTGACACGCTCAAGTATCAGAAAGCTGCAATGGATCCAGCCGACTACAAGAAGCAACTCACTGAAACCTTGGTGAATGCTCGCAAGTGTGCAGCAGGAGTTGGACAAATGAAGCGCGCAGCATACATCTCGGCGATCTTGCTTGCCTGTGCGCTCCCCTCCTGCGCTTCGACGCCATCCGATTGCTGGAAGCTCCGGAAAGCCGGACACAATGCGCAGTCCTGCTTTGAACAACTCACGCAAAGCAGCAATGCATACGATCGCGCGGAAGGCTTCTGGGGGCTTGAGCAGTGGGAGCAGGCCAACGCGCAATTCCGCCTGGCCACGCAGCCTGAGAACAGCTCCGCACATTACAAGGTCCGCTGGGGTGAACTGCTTCACGAGCGATTCAACAACTCCGACGCCGCCGACCTCTTCCGCGAAGCTCTCGCGAAAGATCCCAACAACGCCGAAGCGTTTCTCCAACTCGCCACTCTCTCGGCTGACAACTTCGACGGACACGCCGCGGACTACGCCAACAAGGCCCTGACGCTCGATCCCAAACTAGCTGCCGCTCACGAACTCCTCGCGGATGTCGCGCTCATCAATGACGATCGCGATACGGCTCTCGGCGAAGCTGATAAAGCCCTCGCCATTCAGCAGGACTCGCTCGATGCCATGGCGATTCACGCTGCACTCGAGATTCTTGCCGACCGTTCTCCCGACGCATGGTTCACACGCATTCAGTCGGCAACATCCGGCGCAGGCCCCGGCGTCGCTGAAGCTTACGCACGCGTCGGCCGCCAGCTTGAACTCCACTACCTATACGAGGATGCAGTTCCCTACTACCGCAAAGCCGTCGCTGCAGATCCAAACGATTGGGCCGCACATTCGGCGCTCGGCATCGATCTCATGCGCATGGGCCAGCAGGACGAGCCTTACAAGGAGCTTGAGCTCAGCTACAACAACGGTTATCGCGATGCCGCCACCGTGAACAGCCTTCGCCTCATCGACAGCTACAAGAACTTCGATACTTATCGCGACAGCCAGACAATCATCAAGTTGAACAAGAACGAGGCCGCTCTGCTGCTGCCTTACATGCAGGCGGAATTGCACACCATTATCGCGACCTACGAAAAGAAGTACAAGATGACCTTGCCCGGTCCCGTGCAGCTCGAGGTCTATCCCAACCACGAAGACTTTGCCGTGCGCACTTCCGGCATGCCCGGACTAGGTGCGCTCGGTGTCACATTCGGCGAAGTGGTCGCCATGGACAGTCCCTCCGCCCGCAAACCCGGCGACTTCAACTGGGGCGCAACCATCTGGCATGAGATGAGTCACGTCTTCATCCTCACCGCGACGAACCATCGCGTGCCGCGCTGGTTTACTGAGGGGCTCGCCGTACATGAAGAAGGCCAACGCTCGCCGGAGTGGCGCAACCGCCTCACACCCGACGTAGTTGCTGCCATCCGCGACAAAAAGCTTCTCCCCATCGCAAAGCTCGATCGCGGTTTCGTTTCTCCCGACTATCCAGCGCAGGTCATCGTCTCCTACTTCCAGGCAGGCAGCACCTGCGACTACATCGGCGAAAAATGGGGCCAGGACAAACTCCTCGACATGGTTCACTCTTACGCGCAACTTGAAACGACGCCACAAGCAATCGAAAAGAATCTCGGCCTGACAGCTGAGCAGTTCGACACACAGTATCTCGCATGGATCAATCGGAAGTTCGGAGCCCAGGCCGCGCACTTTGACGAATGGCATCTAAAACTCAAGCAGCTTGTAGAAGCCATGCAGCAGAAGCAGTACGACACGGTACTGAAAGACGGCCCGGCCGTGCTCGCCATGTATCCCGAGTACGTTGAAGACGCGAACGTCTACGAGTTGATGGCCGTTGCCGACCACGAACGTAACGACACCAAATCCGAAGCAGCGATTCTCGTGTCGTATGTGCAGGCCGGCGGCGAATCACCAGATGCGCTTAAACGCCTCGCGGATCTGCAAGCCGCAGCCGGTGACAACTCCGCCGCAGCCGCAACGCTCGAGAGCCTCAACTACATCTACCCGGTGAAAGACGAAGCCCTTCATCGCAAGCTCGGCGACCTGCTCCTGGCGCAAAAGAAATTCGATCCAGCCATTCGTGAATACAACGCGGTGATCGCATCGAACCCTGTAGACAAAGCAGGCGCGGAGTATAACCTCGCGCAGGCGTATTTCGCGGCCGGGCAAAAAGACAAAGCCGAAGATAGCGTATTGGCCGCACTTGAAGCGGCGCCGGGATATCGTCCCGCACAGAAGCTTCTGCTCGAACTCAACGGATCGTCAGCCAAATCGAATTAAGGAGAACGAAACCGATGGTTTCACCTGCCGGATTAAATCAGGAAGCAGCGCTGCTCCAGGAGCGCATTGACCATTTCCACGCCGTACGCGAAGACATCCTTCGACAGGTGCGCGAGGTGATCGTCGGTCAGACGGAGGTTCTCGACCAGATCCTCATCGCAATATTCGTCGGCGGCCATTGCCTCCTGACCGGCATGCCCGGCACCGCGAAAACCCTCATGGTACGCACGATTGCAGACGCGCTTGGCCTACAATTTCGCCGCATCCAGTTCACGCCCGATCTGATGCCTTCGGACATTACCGGCACAGACATCATTGAAGAAGATCTCGAAACCGGCCATCGCAAATGGACATTTGTCGAGGGGCCCATCTTCGGCAACATTTTGCTCGCAGACGAAATCAACCGCACACCGCCCAAAACGCAGTCGGCACTTCTTGAAGCTATGCAGGAACGCTCCTGCACCGTGCGCGGCAATCATTACGACCTTCCGTCTCCGTTCTTTGTTCTGGCTACGCAGAACCCGATCGAACTGGAAGGTACTTACCCTCTGCCCGAAGCACAACTGGACCGCTTTCTGTTCAACACCATACTCGACGACCTGAGCGCCGACGATGAACTGGCGGTCATTGACCGTACAACGGCAACGCGCACCACCAACGTTCAGGCCGTTACGTCCGCAGAAGACCTTCTCGACTTCCAGCAGCTTGTGCGCATGGTGCCCATTGCTGAAACGCTCTCGCGCTACGTCGTGAGTCTCGTTCGCGCCACACGGCCCAAGAGCGAATCCGCACCTGATTTCGTGAAGAAATACGCCAACTACGGAGCCAGCGTTCGCGCCGCGCAATTCATCGTGCTGGCGGCGAAAGCGCGCGCACTGTCACACTCCCGGTATCACGTTACTTACGACGACATCACTTCCGTCATCGCTCCCGTAATGCGTCATCGCGTTCTACTCAACTTCCACGCTGAATCCGACCGCATCGACACTGACGAAATTCTCATGCGGCTTATTGATTGCGTACCCCGTCCGAAGGAAAGCTGATGCAGCGATTCTTAGATCCCAAAGTGTTGGCCGGCATCTCCTCGCTCGACCTTCTCGCAAAGACGGTTGTCGACGGCTTCGTCGCCGGGCTGCATCGCTCGCCGGACTTCGGCTTCAGCCAGGAGTTCGCCGAATATCGCGCCTACACGCCGGGCGACGATCTTCGCCACGTGGATTGGAATCTCTTCGCCCGCACCGAGCGTTGCTACCTGAAACGCTACCGCGGTGAAACCAACAGCCAGCTCACCATCCTCCTCGATGCCAGCAACTCGATGCAATTCACCTCTGGCCCTCCGTCAAAGATGGATTACGCGCGCTATATCGCCGCTTCCCTCTTCTACCTCGCCATTCGCAATCAGCGCGACGCAGCGGGCTTGATCGTCTTTGACGACGAAGTGCGCGAATATATTCGACCGTCAACGCGACCTGGCCAGCTTTCACGCTTGTTTGCAGCGCTTGAACAAGCCGAGGCTCGCGAACGCACCAATTTCGCAAAGCCGCTGCAGCACTTTCAGAACTTTCTTCATCGCCGCGGCATCGCCATCGTGATCTCCGACTTTTACGAGCAGCCGGAAACGATCGTCGATACCATTGCGCCGCTCCGTTACCACGGCCATGAAGTTGTCCTTTTCCATGTGCTCGACCCCGAAGAGATTCGCCCCACCATGAAAGGTTCAGCAATCCTGGTCGATCTCGAAACCGATCGCCGAATCGAAGTTGTACCCGACTACGTCAAGACCACGTATCGTACCAAAATCGACGCGCACATTGAGGAGTTGCGTACGCGAACCCGCGCAGCCGGAATGGATTACCAACTACTCGAAACCAACAAACCGCTCGACGAAACGCTGCGCGAGTACCTCACACTTCGAAAGGCGGAAAACTGATGGGCCTGCTTGCACCATGGTTTCTCGGCGGACTGGCCGCAATCGGCATTCCGGTCTTCGTGCATCTGCTGCGCAAGCACGTCACCATTCCGCGCCCCGTCAGCTCCCTTATGTTCTTCGAGCGCGGCACGCAAAGTTCCACCCGCCATCGCAAACTCCGCTATCTGCTTTTGTTCGCTCTGCGTTTCGCGCTGATGCTTCTCGTTGTTCTTGCATTCGCTAATCCTTACATCCGCCGCGCCTCCGCAGATGCAAATGGCCGTCTCCTCCTCATCGTGCTCGACAACTCATTCAGCATGCGCGCCGGGAACCACTTTGCACTCGCGAAGCAGCAGGCCCTCGCCACGCTGGCGGCAAAGCCGCACTCAGCCAGAGCGCAAATCATGGCACTTGGCGGCCGGCTCGATGTGCTCACACAGCCCATCGCTGACGAAGCGCAACTGCGTGCTGCGCTCGAGAGCATTCAGCCCGGCGACGGTCACGCCAACTTCGGCGATTTGGGACGAAGCCTGCGTGCGCTGAGTGAGACCGTGCACACCCCAATCGATCTGCACCTCTTCAGCGATCTGCAGCGTACAGCGATGCCGACCAACTTCGCAGACATGGTCCTCCCCGGAAATGCGAGCCTGATTTTGCACCCGGTAGCGTCGGGCACAGCGATGGCCAACTGGACCGTCGAAAGCGTAGAAGCTCCGGCGGAGTTGGCTGACCCGAAGGACCCCAAGCGTTCACGTGTTCGCGCCGTCATCGCAGGCTTCAGCACGCCATCCGCAACCAAAACGGTCACTCTTGTTGTCAACGGAAAAGCCATCGCTACGCGCAAAGTGGATGTGCCCGCCAACGGGCGCGCTTCAGTTGAGTTTGCTCCTCTCGACGTGAGCTACGGTTTCAACCGCTGCGAAATACGTATTGACGGTGGCGATTCTCTTCCCGCCGATGATTCCGCGGTGTTTTCCGTTCGTCGCTCAGATCCTGAGCGCGTTCTCTTCGTCCACAATACGGCAGACACACGCTCACCGCTTTATTTCGGCGCGGCTCTGCAGGCCGCCGCTCACGCATCGTTTGTTCTTCAATCAGTGAGCGTCGAGCAGGTGCAAGATCTTGATCCCACCAAGTTCGCGTTCGTGGTGCTTTCGGATGCGCCCTTGCTCCCATCCATTTTCGCCAACACGCTCCAGCAGTACGTTGCCAAGGGCGGCAACGTACTCATTGCACTCGGCACTTCTTCTGCGCAATCGGGAAAGGTTCCACTGTGGGGCAGCAATATAGCAGAACGCCACAACTACGCAGAATCCGGCGGCGCCGCATCCATCGGCCGCGTGGACTTCAGCTATCCCGCGCTGGCGCAGGCGCAACCAGGCCGCGACAATGGCGGCTGGGCTGCAGTCAAGATCCTTTACGCCTCCGTAGTAAATCCTGTCCAGGCCCGCGTTGCGGCGTGGCTCGCTGACGGTACGCCGCTATTGCTCGACAAACAAGTTGGCGAAGGTCACGTGATGCTGCTCGCTACTGGGCTCGAAAACCTTACTAACGATCTGCCGCTCCATCCGATCTTCGTGGCGTTTGTCGATCGTGCTTCTCGCTATCTCTCCGGAACCGATGAGCTCAGCGGATCGCGGCTTGTCGACTCGTACGTCCAACTGCGGGCGGCGGCGCAGCCCACTGGTGCGCTTGGAAGTGTTGAAGTCATCGACCCTGAAGGACGGCGTCCACTCTCGCTCGATGAAGCTCGCCACGCGCAATCCGTTCGGCTTGAGCGCGCCGGCTTCTATCGCATCCGCTTCGCCAGCGGACGCGACGCGGTGATCGGCGTGAACGCGGATCGACGCGAGTCCGATTTACAGCCGATGCCCGACGACGTGCAAAAGCTCTGGAGCGGCAGTTCAAGCGGCCAAGCGTCGCAAGCCGCATCCTCAACCGGAACGGAAAAGCAATATCGTCCAGTAAGCCTTTGGTGGTACGTCATGCTGCTCGCACTCATCGTTGCGGCAGCGGAAAGCTTTGTGGCAAGCAGTTACATGGGAACACAGCGGGAGGAAGCATGAGCAACCAAATCGAGCTCAATTCCTATATTTCGCAGTTGCGACGGCGCCTGCGCGTCGACGCGTGGCTTCGCGGTGCAACCATTTTCACCGGCACAGCGCTCGTCGTCACCATCGGTCTCGTCCTGGTGCTTAACCACCTTGCGTTTCCCGATCGCGGCCTGCTCGTCGCAAGACTCTTGATCCTCGTCGCGCTTGGCGTTGCCGCCACACTTGGCATTGCGCTGCCTCTCATGCGGCTCACGCACGCTCGCGCCGTTTACAAAGCTGAGTCCGCTACTCCCGAGCTTCAGCAGCGCCTCACCACTTTTCAGGAGCGGGAGAGTAAACGGAGCGATCCCTTCCTTGAATTGCTGGCGGCCGATACCCTTTCCAAATTGCAGAATTCAACGCCTTCTCAACTTGTGCCGGAAAAGCGCCTCTTCGTCTTCTCAGGCGCAGGCTTTGCGTGTTTCGCCGTTCTTGTCTGGCTCATCGTGGCGGGCCCCGGCTATCTGGGTTATGGGTCGTCATTGCTCTGGACCGGCCCCAGGAAGAACGCCGCGCCGCTCTATTCAATTTCTGTCATGCCGGGCAACGTCACCGTCCGCCGCAACAGCGATCAGCTCATTCAGGCTCACGTCCTGGGGATGCAGCCTGGTGGTGCAAAATTGTTCGCGCACTTCCAAAGCGCAGCCGGTTGGGAACCTGTCGCGATGCAAGCCGCACCCCAAACCGATGGTGGTGCGACCTATCAATTTGTGCTCGCGGGACTGCCGGAAAATGTCGAGTATTACGTTGCTGCCGGCCCTCTCGTTTCCCCCCACTACAAGGTCCGCGTTGTCGATCTTCCCCAGGTAAAGGAGATCGATGTCACTTATAACTATCCCAAGTGGACCGGCCTGAAGCCTGTCGCAGAGGAACACTCCGGCGATCTTCGTGCACTTGAAGGTACTGACGCCAAAGTCGAGATCCAGATGGACCGTCCGCTCAAGAACGGTCAGCTCACGCTCGACGACGGCCACACCGTTCAGCTCACTGGAGGCGCCGGAAACAAATACGAGGCTGTTATCCACATGCAGAAGGACGGCGCCTACCACGTCGCCGCAACCGAGGATGATCAGCCGGTTCGCATCTCCGAGGATTACTTTATTGCGACGGACAAAGCAAATCCGCCTGAGATTTCCATCGTTCGTCCCGGCGGCGATTATCGCGCAAGTCCGATTGAAGAAGTCACGCTCGGCGCAAAAGCTGCCGATGAGTTCGGACTCACGGACGTTCACCTGCATTACTCCGTCAATGGCGGGCTCGATCACGATGTAAGCCTTCTCAAGACGTCCGGAGTAAAAAGCGCCGACGGTACAACCATGCTTCCTCTCGAAGACTTCAAGCTGGCGCCCGGCGATCTGGTCAGCGTTTATGCCACTGCGCGCGACGGCCACAGTGAAGCCCGCACTGACATCAGCTTCATTCAGGTCGATCCGTTTGAACGTGAGTTCTCGCAGTCGCAGCAGAGCGGAGGAGGAGGCGGTGGTGGCGGTGGTGGCGGCAATAATCAGACTGAAATTTCCAAGCGCGAGAAAGAGCTGATTACCGCAACCTGGAAGCAGCAAAATGACAAAACCGCGACACCGAAAGATGCCACAGCGCAAGGACAATTCCTATCTGATGCACAGCGTAAACTCCGCGACCAGGTAATGGCGCTCTCGCTGCGCATGCAGAGCCGTGACATTTCATCCGCCAATCAGGAATTCACTGACTTCGACAAAGACATGCAGGTCGCAGCCACCGCAATGGCTCCGTCCGCAGACAAGCTCAGAGCCACGCAATGGAAAGACGCGCTTCCGTTGGAGCAGAAAGCTCTGCAAGCACTGCTGCGCGCTGAAGCCACGTTCCGAAAGATCGAAGTAGCCTTTGGCCAGCGCGGCGGAGGAGGCGGAGGGGGCAGCGGGAATTCGGGACGCGACCTCGCCAGCCTTTTCGATCTCGAGCTCGACACCGAAAAGAATCAGTACGAAACTTCGCAAAACTCATCGCCTGCCGAGCAGCGCGAGAAGGATATCGAAGACGCATTGGCAAAGCTTGATGCACTTGCCCGCCGCCAGGAGGATCTCGCCAATCAGCAGCACAACCCTCAGCAGAGCTTCCAGGAGCGTTGGCAGCAGGAGATGCTGCGCCGCGAAGCCGAACAACTGCAGCGCCGAATGGAACAGCTAGCACGCAATGGCCAGGGCCGGCAAGGTCAACAGGGGCAGCAGTCCGGTTCGCAGCAATCCGATTCAAACCAGCAAAGCGGGCAGCAGGGCAGCTCTCAAAGCCAGAGCAGTTCGCAAGGCCAGAGCAGTTCGCGCGCGTCCGGAAAAGGGAGCACTGGCCAGTCATCCGGATCATCATCCGGCAGTTCTTCTGATTCATCCGATCAGCGCATGCAGCAAGCATTGAATCGCCTGGGCGAAGCCACTGACGCGATGAAGCGCAACGGCAGTTCACAACAGAACTCCGAGGCTGCGCGGCAGGCCGCCGAAAGATTGCGCGAGGCCACCAACCTCATGTCCAGCACGCAACAGCACCTCGCCAACAACAACGTGGACTCACTCGCGCATGAGGCTTCACGGCTGCAACAGGAAGAGCGCGCGCAGGCCGGCCGCATTGACAAGCTCGCATCGCGTCAGAGCGAGTCGACATCAACCGATTCCAACACGCCCGACCTCGACAGCATGATGTCGAAGGTGCACGAACGCGATCAGTTGGCAGGTCAACGCCAGCAACTCTCCAACGATCTTTCAAACCTGCAGAAGAACATGCGCGACGCTGCTCGCACTATGGCTCCCAATGAGCCCGGCGTCGCAAAGAAGCTTCGTGATGCGCTTACCGAAATGGACGACGCCGACCTTGACAATCACGTGCAACGCACAGCCGATTGGCTGCGTAGCGGAATCAATCCGAACTCCATGGGTACCGAGGGGCAGATTGCACAGGGGCTTTCGAAATTGAACCAACAACTCCAACAGGCGCAAAAGGAATTCGGACAAGTCAAGCCATGGCAAGAGTCTCAAGGCAATGGAGACCAGACCGCGGCTCTTAACCAGGTCGAGCGGTTGCGGCGAGCGATCGAATCCATGGGCCACCCGCAAGACAACGGCAATGCACGCCAGGGCCAGAACGGAAACAGGCGCAATGGTAATCCAGGTGGCCAGCCTGGCAATGGGAGCTCGCCCGGTAACGCGAGCACACCGGGCAACTCCGGCTCGCAGCCCGGCGCAAATAGCCAGATGGCATCGCAGCAAAATGGCGGCGCATCCGGCCAGCAGTTCAATGGCAATCCGGGTCAGATCGGCGGCAATCGCGTTGGCGGCGATCTTGGCAACCAGCGTCGCGGCGGCGCCAGCGGCGACATTCGTACCGGCGGTCGCGGGGCCGATGGCACCGTATGGGGCAACATCAACACCGGCAATAACACCTACGGATCACCGGGCCGTCCGCAGCCCGCGCCCTCTGATGCATCCGGCAATCCGGCAGACACCGAACGCGACTTTGCGCAGCGCATGCGCGTGCTCAACCAGTTGCGTCAAATGGTCGCAAGCGATCCGCAAGCCGCCAAGGAAGTGGCAGAGCTCACGCGCCAAATGCAGAACCTCGATCCGAGCCGCTTCCCGGGCAATCCGGCGATTGTGGAGCAGATGCATCGCGAAGTGCTCAGTTCTGTCGATAAGCTCGAACTTCAGTTGCAGCGGCAGAACCTCTCATCGTCCGCGCGCGCCGGCAAACCAGACACCGTTCCCGCCGGATATCAGGACTCGGTCGCGGACTACTACCGCCGCCTCAGCGACGACCACAAGTGATGTCGCGGCGCAACGGGAGCGCGTCAGAGCCGAGGGATGTCCCGATGCGGCTCAACTGAACCGGTACGGGACCCAAACCTGCATGGACGACGGCGCACGATTCGCCCACGCATAGTACGGAATCAGCCGCAACGTAGCGGGCGACTCGTTCACTTTCTCTCCGCCGTCAACGTCATAGTACAAGCCCGTATCCGCTACGCCGCGTGCCATCGCGCCGGGGTGTTCCAACATCACCACGCCGCCCAGTAAATCCGGCTCGAAGCGGGCGCTGCTCTCGCCTTCAAGCTTGGCTGTAAAGCCCACCAAATCACCGGTCTCTTTGTTCGCCTGGTCCAGCCCTTCCATGCAGAACACCACAGGGCCGCGCTGGAACGCAACGCGTACGCGATCTTCAGTGACGGCAGGATTGGCTTTCAGCAGCCGCGTAGTCATATCGAAGGAAAGCTCCACCGTATCCCCGGCCGACCAGCGCCGCTTGATTGGCAGATATGACCCCGCCCGCACATCGCTCACGGCTGTTCCATTCACCTTTACCGTATTCTTCGCAGACCAGCCAGGAATGCGCACGTACAGCGCAAAATCCCGCGCCTCCGTCGGGCTCACCGTAATCTTTACCGTGCCCTCCCATGGATACTTCGTCTGCTGCTGAATCTTGAGCCCGCTCCCATCCTTCATCCACCAGTTCATTGTCGAGTTGTCATAGAGGTGCACATAAACACCGTCGTCGCTGGTGCTGTAGAAATACCCGGGCAGCGACGCGAACGTGCGCTCCAGGTTAGGCGGGCAGCACGTTGTGTCGTACCACGGATTGCGTATCTTTCCATCCGGCGCATGGCGATCGCTGGAGTCTCCCCGCGGATCGAACGCCAGCGGATTGCGATAGCAATATGTGCGGCCGTCGAGCGACATGCCGGAGTTGATGCCGTTGTACAGCGCCCGCTCCATCACATCCGTAAATCGCGCTTCGCCTGTGGCCGCCAGCATGCGCCAGTTCCACATCATCATGCCGATGGCCGCGCAGCTCTCACCATAGGCGCGCGCATTCGGCAGCTCGTAAGGATCGCCGAAGGCTTCGCCTGTTTCCCGCGCGCCCACGCCGCCCGTTACGTAAAGCTGATGCTGATTCAGATCGTCCCACAGCGTGCTCAGTGTCTTCCAGTACGCCTGATCGCCCGTTTCCAGGTAGTAGTCAGTTGCGCCGCAGCAGGCATACATGGCGCGGACAGCGTGACCCTCAAGCCGTGTGCGCGACGTAAACGGTTTGCCGCAATACATGTACACAATCTGCTGGGGCCGCAGTGGAATCCGCGGGTCGCCCTGCAGAATATAGCCGGCCAGATCGACGTACTTGCGCTCGCCCGTCGTGCGGTAAAGCTCAATGAGCGCCATCTCGATTTCCGGATGTCCTGCAACGATTCCCTTCTGGTTAGCTCCGGGCCCGAAGTTCGGCAGCAGATACCCATCCACGAATCGGATACCCGCGTCCAGCAGCGTGCGGTCGCCGTTTGCGCGGTAGATTGCAATTGCCCCCTGCAGCATGTGCCCCAGGCAGTAAAGCTCGTGCCCGGTTGTCTGCACGTCGTACTGCATGCGCAGCGACTTTCGATCACCCTGGTAATACGTGTTTAGATAGCCAGAGGGCTCCTGCGCAGCAACCACATCGCGAACCATTGATTCGGCCGTTGCGCGCAAGTCCGGCCTGTCGCCCGACTGCAACGCGAAACCCACCGCCTCCGCCCACTTGTAAATATCCGAGTCAGAGAACACAGGGCCCTTCTGCGGGGCTGTCGACTTGCCTTCGAGCCGCAGAAAATTGTCCATGCGACCATGGTTGATCAATTCGTCATGCATGGAAGGAATGCTCGATTCAACATTCGTCACGCGGCGCTTTGACCAGAACCCCTCCTGGATCTCCACCGCGCGCACGGGCACCGGCTTCAACTTCGCAAATGGGGAGCGCGAGACGTCAACTACGCCGGCATCTTTCCAGGCCGGGTTACCGGTAGACTCCGCCGCGCCTGCGCCCAGCGCGCTAAGCGCCTTTGCAATTCCCGGTTTACCCGGCGCAAGCACTGCCGGAACCACTGAAGCTGCGGCTGACTGAACAAATCTACGGCGCGAAAACTTAGATTTCATTGGATTGGCTCCCTCCGGTTGTGGATCGTGAGTGCGCGGCTCGCGGGTTTCCTCTCCCGCAAACCCTTTGGTGCGCTCGCCATCCGCTTGCTCTTTGCGTCAGTCACCATATCAAAGTCCGCATATCACCTTCAAACGGGTCACCGTCGAGCCAATCGCATAAAGGCCCTTCGCCAACCGATGCCACCGCAGCCCGCAGCTCTGTGGTCACCGTATAATGACTGCTGAATCTCCTTTTCGTCCGGATTACGAAAACTTCATGCCCACCCGCCTTTGAGGCGCACGTAAATTGAGATCGGTTCCTAGATGAAGAATGATGAACTCCTCCTCGTAACAGGCGCCACCGGCTTTCTGGGCATGCACCTGGTGCGCCAGCTTCTCGATCAAAATCCAGACATCTCGCTTGCTCTTCTTATCCGCGACAAGCCTGGCCAGTCCGGCCGCCAGCGCGCCGAATCCTTCCTGCCACAGGCGCACCTCTCGCGCGTCCAGATTTTCTCCGGCGACGTGAGCCTGCCCAATCTTGGCCTCGATGGCGTTGCCCGCCAGCAACTCACGGCAGAAGTCACGCGAGTCATCCATTCCGCTGCCACAGTGCGCTTCGATCACACCCTTGAAGAAGCACGCCAGACCAACGTCGAAGGCACCCGCCACATCCTCGATTTCGCCGCGGCCTCGCACAACTTGCGCAGCTTTGCCTACGTGGGAACAGCCTACGTTGCCGGCGAACGCAACGGCCTGGTACTCGAAAGTGAACTTTCCGTTGGCCAGGGCTACCGCAACACTTACGAACAGTCAAAGTCCGAAGCCGAAGCTCTCGTTCGCTCCCGGCTGGATTCGTTACCCGGCATCATTCTTCGCCCCAGCATCATCGTCGGCGACTCGCGTACCGGCGTCACATCCAGCTTTAAAATGATGTACTGGCCGCTCAAGATCTACGCGCGCGGGCTCTGGCGCACCGTACCCGGCTATCCCGACGCCGTACTCGATATTGTGCCGGTCGATTTTGTCGCCGATGCAATCGCGCAAGCCGCGTTTGACGATGCCGCTCTTGGCAACACGCTTCACATCTGCGCCGGCCCACGCGCCAGCGCCACCATCCAGCAGATCGCACAGCGAGCAATGGAGTACTTCGACGGCCCCGAACCGCGGTACGTCGATCCTGGATTCTTCTTTGCTGTCGTGCGTCCGTTGCTTTATTTGGGGCTTTGGGGACGCAAGCGCCGCGTACTCGTCAGTGGCCGCGCCTATCGCGATTACTTCTCCATGCGTATGCAGTTCGATACCGCAACCGCCGAGCGGCTTCTTTCGCCTGCGGGGATTCGCCCGCCACACGTTCTCGACTATCTCGATCGGCTCTTTAATTACTGCGTCTCCAGTGACTGGGGGCGCAACCCGGTTCCTGCGGAATGAATATCCTTCGCTCGTTTCAAATCTCGCGCGATCGCTCCATTACAGCGGCCAATCTGGTTGACGAACTGTTGCGGCGCAGTGGAGACCGCGTTGTCTCAGTCGAAGACAACGGCCCGTATCATCTGGCTGAGCTGCACGCTGAAATCTGCGCCAAAGATGCTTTTCTCCGCGAGACTGTCGCACTTCAGCCCAGGCAACCCGTCGCCATCTACCGAACCAACGACCGCCGCTACTTACGCTGGTTCCTCGCCATCATTCGCGCCGGCGGCATCGCCGTACCGCTCAATCCCATGCTTTCGCTCGCCGAAGTGCGGCGCATTCTCTCTACCAGCGGCACCGAAATCCTTATTACAGACAAAGTTGTCTTTGAACACAACATCGGCAATCGCAGCGAGCTTAATATTCGCACCTGGGTTCAATCGGACGACGAACTGGAAACGATCGATGGTTTCTTCCGCGCACCCGGACCCGGCGACACCGGCGCGACACAGTTTCCGCCCACCGCTATCGACCCCGCCGCAACCATCGCCATCTTTCATACCTCGGGCACCAGCGGATTTCCAAAAGGCGCAGCGCTCTCAAGCCGCGCGCTGCTTGGCGGCCGCGCTTCCACCGTCATCGCCGGCCTCTTCCTGGGGCCTCGTGATCTCGCCCTGATCGCGCTTCCCTGGTCGCACATCATGGCAGTCAGCATCACTCTTTACGGCCTCATGGCCGGCATTCGTGGCTGCTTTCTTGAGCACTTCGATGTGCCCCGCGCCCTCGAAACCATTGAGCGCAACAAGGTCACCTCGGTCGTGGGTGTCCCCGCAATGTTTGCGCGGCTGCTCAACAGCAATCCCGATCCAGATCGCCTCGCCAGTGTCCGTCTATGGCTTTCGGCCAGCGACAATCTCCCGTCGGATGTCCGCAGGCGCTTGCGGCAGTTCGGTGCCCTGATGCACCTGCCCGGCGGCCGGCGCGTTCCGCCAGTTCTCCTGAATGGCTACGGCATGGTTGAGATCGGCGGCCTGGCCATGATGGGCATCGAAACGTCACTGCTGCCGGGGTCCGGCGACTTGTGCTTCCCCGTGCCGCCGTTTCGGATCCGCGTCGCCGATGAAACCGGCCAACCGGTGCGCGCAGGGAAAATTGGCGAGTGCCAAATCCGCCGCCGCGGCCTCTCTCCGCATTACTGGCACGACAACTCTTCAAATCAGGAATTGCTCACGCCAGACGGCTGGCTGCGCACCGGCGATCTCGCCACCCGCAATCGCCTCGGCATGGTCCGCCTCGTCGGCCGCATCAAAGATGTGATCAAGTCAGGCGGCTACTCGGTGTATGTGCGCGAACTGGAAGAAGCCATCAGTGCCCATCCGGCCGTGGCGCGAGCAGCTGCCTTCGGTCTGCCTCATCGTGAGAAAGGCGAAATCCCCGCAGCAGCAGTCGAATTGCACAGCGGAACTTCAGCCAGTGAAAATGATTTGCTTGATTGGTGCCGGCAGAACCTGGCCGCCTACAAGGCGCCGCGCCGCATTTGGATTCTCTCGCCCGGCGAAATGCCGCACAATCACACCGGCAAAGTGCTTCGCCGAACCCTCAAGGAGCGGTTCACCGCAGAGCTTGACCAGCAGTCTCCGGCGCAAAAGGAATTACTTCCCCGCTGAAGTCCCCAGCACGGCCGACATTCCTTCCGGCGTAAACAACTTCTCATCGGGCCTGGTGTTGAACTTCACCGCATTGATCGTCAACACCGTCCTGGTGCCGTCCGCAAGGGTGCGCATCTCCGTACGCCGCGCGCCCCACACGCCGTTCTCGCGCTTCAGCTGCGTGGCGTGCAGCACGCGAATCTTGGTGCCTTGGGCATCGTAGAATTCCGCAAACAGAATCACCGGAACATCCTGCGCCACCCAGTAGTAGATGTACTTGTATTGCGATCGCCCCTGCTCCACTGGTGTGGCTTCCACTTTGTAGGTCTTGTGTCCGTCGATCGATTCCGTATCGCCGATTAGCTTGTAGTTGAAATCATCCAACGCGCGCTCGCCGATATCCTCAAACGTGAAATCCGTGCCAATAAAGCGCGCCGAGCGCTCCTGTTGCACCACACTCCGCACCCGCTGTGTGGCCGGTGTGTATACGTACTGACTCGCAGCTGCGCCACGCTGGTTGATCGATAGCAGCACCACTCCGCGAATTTCCTTGGGGGCGGTAAATGCCACCAACGTCTTGCTCTCCTCGGGCACTCCAATGCGCAGATAAGTGAATTCCTTTTTCGTGCTCTGGCCCTGCCGGTCGAACACTTGGAAATCGGCCTTCATCGTCAGGTCGTGGCTCTTGTCCTGCCCGTAGACGCCTTCCATGATCTTGTGCGCGTCCGCAGCCGGCTGCGCTAAGGCGATTACGGAAGAGAACAAAGCCGCAATGCACAATGACACCACAATCGTCCTACGGGTCACATCTTGCTCATTCTCACTCATAACCAATCGCCTCGATCACTGATGCCTGCATCGCATGTCTCGCCGGAATCCAACCCGCCAGCAGCGACACGCCTACCACCGCGGGCAGCGTCTCCAGGATCAGCAACCATGGAAAGTAGAACGGAACATCGTAGCCTGTCAAAACTGTAGAAACTGTGCGCGACAGGAACTCAGTATTGAACAGCGCCGCAATCGCCCCCACAAACACGCCTACCACCGCAATCGAAAACGCCTCCAGCAGCACCATCTTTCGAATCTGCGAACGATAGCCGCCTATGGACCGGATTACGCCGAACTCGCGATGCCTCTCTGCCACCGAAATCACCAGCGTATTCGCAATCCCCACCACCGCCACAATTACTGCTACAACGAGTTGCATGTAATTCAGCAGGAAGAATTTGTCGACAATCGCATTAATCCAGCCCTCAAACTCAACTTTCGTATACACCAGCGCGTGCTCGGTTCCATTCGTCACGCCCTGGACTTCGCGCTTCACGGCATTTGCGTCCTGGCCTGGCTTCAGCTCCACATCGATAAAGTCCACTGCGTCATCGTTCCAGTAATGTTTGTACACCGCCCGGTCCATGAAGATCGTACCTTTGTCCGAGCGGTAGTCCTCCACAATTCCCAGGATTGGCAAATCCAGCGGTCCTGTCGGCGAATTCAGATGCACGTGATCCCCTACCCTGTAATGCCATCTCACTGCAAGGTTCTTCGACACGATCACGCCTTCGCCGCGCGGCATCAGCGCCTGTAACGTCTCTCGATTTCCTCCCTTGATCGCATCCATCGATCGTTTCAGAAATCCAGTCATCTCTATCGAAACAATCGCCGCCGAATCGCCTTCATACGGAACCAGCGTAAACCGGACATTCTCAACCTCTTTCACCCCCGGCAGTTTCGCGAACTTCTTGCCCAGGTCTTCGCTGAAGTGATATGAAGACGACCGCAGCAGTGTTGATGAGGTCACCACAATGTCGGAATTCAATAGCTGGGTCGTCCAGCGGCTGACCATCATCTTGTAGCTCTGGATGTATGCCGCCGTCGAGTAAACAGACATCAACCCCACCATTAGCGCGCCTACCGTCGCTGCGCTCCGCCGCGGCGATTGGATCATCGCATCAACCGCGAGGGCTCCTTCCGAACCGCCGACTCTGTCCATCACCGGACGCACAGCGCGTGCCGCCCAGTGCACCAGCATCGGCAGCAGAGTCGTCAGGCCGATCAGCATCAATGCCGCATACGAGAGCTGGAACGTCATCCCCACACCCGACGGCGAAAACTCAATCAGCAGTACACTCAGCGCAAGCATTGCCGCGCCCAAAATTGCGCGTCCCCATCCCAGCGCCGATTCCTTTTGCCTCGCTTCAATATTGTGCAGCGCCAGAATCGGATTAAGATACGACGCTGCGCGAGCCGGCATCCACGCGCCGCCAAGCGAGGCCGCGATGCCAAGACCGAACGCCGTGAGCGCATAATCCAGATGCATCCTGGGCGCCACTTCTGTCGAGACAATCCCGTAAACCGACGCGGCGATCGAACCCATTGCTGTGCTCGCTCCGATGGCGAGGTAGTATCCCGCCACAATGCCCAGCGCAGAACCCACCACTCCCATCACCAGCGCTTCAATCAGAAACATTGCATTGATGTTTCCGCGCTCCACGCCTACCGCGCGCAGAATGCCAATCTCTTTCCAGCGCTGATTCACCGCAATGGTGAAGGAGTTGAAGATGATGTACACACCCACCAGCAACGCGATGAAGCTGGTGATCATCATGCCCACCCGCATTGCTGTCACAGCATTTTCCAGCGACTGGCCCTTCGCCTCCGGCCGTTCCACTTCAATGCCGGCCGGTAGCCGTGCCTCCAGGCGCTTTTGCAGATCGCTCACCGGTACGCCCGGCGCATTCATCAGGTCAATTCGATCGAAGTTGTGTCCGCGACCAAAAACCACTTGCGCGGAGTAAACGTCCATCACCGCGATGTTCCCGCCGAAGACCTCGCCCAGTCCCGTCGGCTTGAAGACGCCTTCAACCACAAAGTCCATTTTTCCATGCGCGGAAAACAGCGGAAAGTGATCGCCGATTTTCAGTCCGTGCCGATCGGCAAAAATCCGCGACACCAGGATCGAGTTCGGCTGCGCAAGATACGTCAGCGGATCGGCGATCTGCGTCTGCGAACGATCGAATTCGTATTCGCGCAGTTGCTGATCGCCCGTTGTATCCACGCCCAGAATCAGAAGACTGCCTTCGTCCTGGAAAGCCGTGTTCGCAATCACTTGAATCACCGGCTCGGCAAGCTTCACGCCCGGCGTTGCGCGCACGGTATCCAGCGTTGCTTCAGGAAATCCGGTCTCTCCCGCGCTAATTTCGAGGGTAGATTTACCGGCCAGTCTTTCCACCGTCACAGTGAGAGAGTCCAGTAGCGCCGCATTCGCCGTGCGAATCGCAAAAAACACTGCTACGCCGAGCGCGATACCCAGCGTCGTCATCGCTACGCGCAGACGATGCGTGCCCCACTGCCTGAATGTAATTTGCCAGAGTGCGGAAATCATCGTGTGACTCGAACCGATCCTGCCCCGCACGGCACGTCGCTCATGATCTCGCCGTCATGCAGTGTCACAACACGCATGCAGAAGTTCGCCGCCTGAACATTGTGCGTCACCATCAGCAGGGTGCTCTGGTACTCCTGCTGCAAATCATCCAGCAATCGCAGAATCTCATCGCCTGTATGCGAGTCAAGATTGCCCGTCGGTTCATCGCCCAGCAGCAGGGGCGGACGAAAAATCAATGCTCGCGCAATTGCAACGCGCTGGCGCTCGCCGCCTGACATCTGATCAGGCCTGTGTACCGTTCTATTCTTCAGGCCCACGTGCCCAAGCATTGCAGTTGCTTGACCTTCTGCTTCCTTCTTTGAAAGCCCTTGTAGCCGTAGCGGCAAAGCCACATTTTCCAGCGCCGTAAGGGTGCTCAGCAGGTTGAACGTCTGAAAGATCATTCCAATCTTTTCGCGTCGCAACCGGGTGCGCGCGTCATCGGATAATCCTGCCAGTTCCACGCCTTCCACCTGCACTGAGCCGGATGTCGGCTCATCCAGCCCGCATACCAGGTTCAACAACGTCGACTTTCCCGATCCGGACGGCCCCATTACGGCAACCCGCTCCGCCGGGCCAATGGTCAACGTAACGTTTTTCAGCGCCACGACCCCGCCATCGGCGCCGTAACTTTTTGTAACCTGTTTCAACTGAATCATGCAGGGTTCCCGTCAATGAAGGCTATCATATCGAACGCTCGACTCGATCTGCAGTCCCTCTCAACGGCGGCTGACGAGAGCCTTCAGATCTGCACCCGAAGGCTGCGGAAGTTAAGAATTCATTCAAGCACTTTGGTCGGACCATTTTCAGTATGTACACTGTTATGCGATATTCAATTTCCCCGTCCGGCCCGCCGTAATTTTTCAAGCCGGCCAAACACGCTCTTGAGGTTTTATGGAATCAATGCCTTCCAGCACCGCTACGAAATCAAAAAACACCAACAATCCCCCGTCGAGTTCCTCGGCTCTCTTCATCACCAGCGTCGTTCTCGTTGGTCTCGCCGCCATATTCCTTCTCAAGACAAATCCGCTCTCCGGTATCTGGCCTCAGGGCTACAATCCGCTTGGCCGATGGTATTTGTCGACCGCCTTTGCGGCCCTGCCCATCGTGGTGCTGCTCGGAGCCATCGCGGTGTTGCGCATTAAGGCGCACTTGGCAGCCTGCGCGGGACTGGTTACCGCGCTACTCGTCGCCATCATCATCTTCCACATGCCTTTGCGGCTGGCCTTTACTGCCGCCACTTACGGCGCGGGCTACGGCATCTTGCCCGTCTGCTGGATCATCCTTCCGGTCATCTTCCTCTACGACCTGACAATCAAGACCGGCACCTTCGTCACTCTGCAGGAGAGCTTGACCAACATCACCGACGACGGCCGCCTGCAGGTTCTCCTCATCGCCTTCGCTCTCGGCGCGTTCTTTGAAGGAACCTCCGGGTTTGGCACTCCCGTCGCAGTCTGCGGAGCCATCCTTATCAGTTTAGGCTTCCGCCCCCTGCAGGCCGCTGGTCTGTCGCTTCTTGCAAACACAGCGCCCGTAGCCTTTGGTGCGCTTGGAACTCCCATCGTCGCCCTCCAGGGCGTCACGGGGCTTAACCTGTTCCTCCTTTCTAAAACCATTGCCATCATTCTTTGTGTGTTCTGCCTCATCGTTCCCTTCTGGGTCATCTGGGCTTACGCCGGTTTCCGCGCGATGCTTGAGGTCTGGCCGGCCATCCTGGTTGCCTCCGCCACCTTTGCAATTACGCAACTCGTCATTGCCATGTACAGCGGGCCAACGCTGGTAGCCATCGGAGCCTCAAGTTCCACGATTGTGGTTCTGGTGATCTTCCTCCGCTTTTGGAAACCCAAGCGCGTCCTCAACGCCAAGGGCGAGGACATTACCAGTCACGCGCGCCAGCGGTTCGACCATAGCGCCGCCAAAGTCTTCAAAGCCTGGATGCCGTGGCTCATCCTGAGCGCCGTGGTCTTTGTCTGGGGACTACCGCAGCTTTCCAAGTGGGCGGATTCACTCACTACAGTGAAATTCCCTGTAGCTGGCCTGCATAACATCATCGAGCGCGTTCCGCCCGTCGTTGCGAAACCCACCTTCGAGGCGGCGGTATTCACGCTGAACTGGCTCACCGCGACCGGCACCGGAATTCTTGTCGCTGCCATTATCGCCGGCCTCTTTATGGGACTTGGACCCAAGTCGCTTTTCAAGTCGTTCGTGACCACTACGTTCAACATCCGTTTCGCGTTTGTCACTATCGCCGCAATGATGGCCATAGGCTTCGTCACGCGCTACTGCGGCCTCGACGCCACACTCGGCCTCGCCTTCGCCAGAACCGGCTCGCTTTATCCGTTCTTCGGATCACTGATTGGATGGTTGGGCGTGGCCAGCACCGGCTCTGACACTTCGGCCAACGTTCTCTTCGGCAGCCTGCAGGTGATGACGGCCAACCAGATCGGCGTTTCGCCCGTGCTCATGGCCTCTGCCAACTCCGCCGGCGGCGTCATGGGCAAAATGATCGCCGCCCCAAGCATCGTCGTTGCCAGCACAGCCACCAAAACTTACGGACAGGAAGGAAGCATCCTGCGCTTCGTCTTCCTGCATAGCCTCGCGCTTGCAGCTCTGGTCGGAATCGTTGTCTATCTGATGGCCTACGTGCCTCCATTCACCTCGCTCGTGCCGTAAGACGGAATACGCACCGCACGAAAGGCATACGAAATGCGCGTCTGTTTTCTATTGAGGGTACGGCAGGAAAAAATCGAGGAATACAAAATGCGCCACGCCAGCGTGTGGCCTGAGATGCTCGCCGCGCTTCGCGAAACGGGCTGGCACAACTACTCGCTTTTTCTCCGGCCCGACGGCCTGTTGGTTGGCTATCTTGAGACAGACAATTTCGATCAGTGCCTCACTCGCATGAAAGAGCACCCGGTTAATGCGCGCTGGCAGGCCGAGATGGCGTCTTTCTTCGAGTCGCTTTCCACCGGTGGCGCAGACGACAACATGGCCCCTCTCGAAGAGGTCTTCCACCTCGATTGAGAGTTCAGCTTTCAGCCGTCGGCTATCAGCTTCCAGTTTGAAGCTCCGGGATAGCACGAACCATCGCAACGAGTGTTACCACGACATGGGGGTGCCCCGCATCCGGATTCTCGGACCCGGGATAGCACGAACCTCAACGTTCGGGCCTTGTAGCAAGGACAGCAATAACCGGACGAATCGCGCTCATAGCTCTTTGCGCAATTCGTCCGGCTGTGATTGCTCGTACCTCTCCATACCATTGAAAGCCGGCTGCGATTTACCCGCGCAACCAGTCGCGCACCTTCTGCACCGTCACATCGCGGCTAATGTCGCTGATGGCCTCGGTCAGAGGAAGCTGCTTGGGGCAGGCCTCCACGCAATTCTGCGCAAATCCGCACTCTTGCACGCCGCCATCGCCCGCCAGCGCGCGCAGCCGATCTTCTTTGAACACCTTGCCGGTGGGATGATTGTTGAAGAGCTTCACCTGCGCAATCGTGGCCGCGCCTACAAAGCCCGTCTCTTCATTGAATTGCGGGCAAACCTCCATACAGCACGTGCAGGAAATGCAGTTCGATAGCGGATAATTCGCTTCCTGCTGTTGCGGAAACACGCGCGGACCTGAACCAAGATCGTACGTTCCGTCCACCGGCACCCACGCCTTAACAGCCATCAGGTTGTCAAACAGCACCGAGCGATCTACCTGCAAATCGCGCACCAGCGGGAACTTCGACAGCGGCTCAACCTTGATTGGCTGCTCAAGGTTATCCACCAGCGACGAGCACGCCATGCGCGCCTTGCCGTTGATCCGCATTGCGCACGAGCCGCAAATCTCTTCAAGGCAGTTCGAGTCATACGTGATCGGCGTGGTTGGCCTGCCGTCCGCGGTCACAGGATTGGCGGCAATTTCCATCATTGCCGAGATGACGTTCATGCCCGGACGCCACTCCAATTCAAACTTCTCCCACACCGCAGGAGATTCGGGGTTGGCCTGGCGCTTGATCTCAAATTGAACAGTCTTATTAGCCATTTGTATGTTCCTGATCCTGACTTATCGTGACTCTACTCTCATTTCGAAAAACCCTTGGGTGCCCCATTCATCGCGGCGTTATCGCGATGAGTGGGATAGCACTAACACCGGGTGCCCCAGGTCTCGATTCTGACACCTGGGAGACCACGTAGTGGCTACTTTGCGGCATCGTAACGGCGCGGCCGCGGCTTGATGTATTGCGTATCCACTTCTTCAAACTCGAAGCGGGGACCTGACACATCGCCGGTAAAGCTCGCCTTGGTGGTCTTCAAAAACTTCTCGTCGTTGCGATCTGGAAAATCCGGCTTGTAATGTGCGCCGCGTGATTCGTCGCGAAGCATCGCGCCCAGCACCACCGTCCGCGAAAGCTCCAGCATGTTCTTCAGCTGGCGCGCAAACGCAAAGCTGGTGTTGGCCCATTGGCTGCGATCACTCAGGTTCACGTTCTTATAGCGATCGATCAGTTCAACGATCTTTTCGTCAGCGCGCTTCAAATTCTTGTTGTAGCGGATCACTGTGGCGTACTCGGTCATCGTCTGGCCAAGCTCGCGCCACAACCTGAATGGATTCTCCCCGCCCTGGTTCGACATCAGGCACTTGTTGATCGCTGCCTGTCTCGCGATTTCTCTTTCGTGGCAGCCATTGTCTTCACTCGCCGTTGCGTTCTTAGCGAACTGCATTGCGTTGGGTCCGGCCTGGAAGCCGCCAAAGATGCAGCTCACCAGTGAGTTCGCACCCAGGCGATTGGCGCCGTGATACTGGTACTCGCACTCGCCAGCCGCGAAGATGCCGGGGATGTTCGTCATCTGGTTGAAATCAACCCAGAGGCCGCCCATGGTGTAGTGCATGCCCGGGAAAATCTTCATCGGCTCAACGCACGGGTCAACACCAACAAACTTCTCGTATATTTCGAGAATGCCGCCGAGCTTGTGATGCAGCGTCTCCCGATCGATATGCGTCAGATCGAGATACACCATCGGCTGTCCTTCAAGGCCCAGCCCGAGTTCGTACACAACCTTGTGAATGGCGCGCGTAGCAACGTCGCGCGGAACCAGGTTGCCGTACTTCGGATACCACTCCTCAAGGAAGTAGAAGCGCTCCGCCGCCGGAATTTGCTTCACCGGACGACTGTCGCCCGCCTTGCGCGGAACCCAAACGCGGCCGCCCTCACCGCGCGCCGACTCCGACATAAGCCGCAATTTGTCTTCGCCCGGAATTGAGGTCGGGTGTACCTGGATGAACTCGCCGTTCGCGTAATATGCGCCCTGCTGGAAAATTGCCGACTGCGCTGAGCCCGTGCACACAACCGAGTTCGTGCTCTTGCCGAAGATTGCGCCGACGCCGCCGGTAGCAAGAATGATGGCGTCAGATGGGAAGGATTGTAGTTCCATCGATCGCAGATTGAGAGCGGTAATTCCGCGAGCCTGGCCCTTCGAGTCGAGCACCGCGGATAGGAACTCCCAGCCCTCGTACTTCTTTACCTTGCCCTCAGCCTCGTAGCGGCGAACCTGCTCGTCGAGCGCGTAGAGCAGCTGCTGCCCTGTCGTCGCGCCGGCAAATGCGGTGCGATGGTAGAGCGTTCCGCCAAAGCGGCGAAAATCCAGCAGTCCCTCTGGCGTGCGATTAAACGGCACGCCCATGCGATCGAGCAGGTCGATGATGCCCGGCGCGGCCTCGCACATCGCCTTAACCACTGTCTGGTTGGCAAGAAAGTCGCCACCGTAAATTGTGTCGTCAAAGTGTTGGGCGGTGGTATCGCCTTCGCCCTTCAGATTCTTCGCGGCGTTGATTCCGCCCTGTGCGCAAACCGAATGAGAGCGCTTGACCGGAACAATCGAAAACAGATCGACAGTTCCGCCCGCTTCGGCAATCTTGATGACTGCTGCCAGGCCTGCCAGGCCTCCACCGACCACAATAATTCTGGGTGCTGCCATAAACCCGAGTCCTTTCAATCGAAACAGCTGTCAGCTATCAGCTTTCAGCAACTGCCGGTTGCGGGTGCCCCACCAAATCTTGGGTGCCCCATCCATCTCGCGGTTTTTTCGCGAGATGGGTGGGATAGCACTCCCGTACACCCATTGCGTCAGGTGCCTCATCCATCTCCGCGTTTTTTGTGGGGATGGGTGGGATAGCACAAACCTACATTCCAGCAACGTTGGGGTACATGCCCCCAACAAACGCATAAATACTTGCGATTCCCATGATCGCAAGCAGAATTCCGAGCGCTGCGCAAACGTAACCGAACCGGCGCCGTGCCGTATTGCCCGGCGTAATGCCCCACTTGGCCGCGAACAGCCACACACCATAGGCAAAATGCCAGCACACCGCGATCATGGCAATCACGTACACAGCCAACATGAATGGATTCGCAAGTTCATGCTGCACCTTGGCAAACGCTGCATACGGATGCTCCGGCAGGCTCACGCCCAGGAACCGCTGCCGCAGCACGTGCTGAACGATGTATGCGAAAGCAATCAGCCCCGTGTAGCGCTGTGCGAGATACATCCAGTTCCCTGCCCACGGGTAGTACACAACGTTCGATTTTCCGCGCAGCCAGATGTAGACGCCGTAGGTGGCGTGATACAGGATCGGGATGAAGATGAACGTCCACTCCAGCACTCGAACCAGAGGCAAACTGTTGAGGAACTTCACCTGATCGCCGTAAGCGATAGGCCCTTTCAGCGCTTCAAAGTTTGACAATAGATGCTCCAGCAGAAACGCGCCGATGGGAATGATGCCGAGCAAAGAATGCAGCTTGCGCCAGATAAACGAAGTGCCCTGGCCGGCGCGCAGCGGCTGAACACCGCGGCGAACAGAGTGCGCGGCGGAGGATTGAGCGGTTGCCATGGAAATTTAAGCTCCTAAAGGCTGCCAAACGAGGTGGTTCCAGATTGAGAGACAGAATTCTGAATGGATCGTCACAAGCATTATTCGTGTCGCACATCACTGCCGTCAAGGCGAGGCGGTCTCTGCTTTCCACGGAATCTGGTGCGGCTCATCACTTCAGCAGCAATGGAAGCAGCGCTTGGATGGCTCTTCCTCGGTGGCTGAGTGACAGTTTGGTCTCCAGATCGATCTCCGCCAACGTGAGATCCAGTTGTGGCAAATAGAACAGCGGATCGTAGCCGAATCCGCCGGTTCCGCGCGGCGCTTCAAGGATCATGCCCTCCACTGAACCCTCCGCGGTGTGCATGGCGACGCCGTCCAACGCGGTCACCAGAACGCAACGGTAGCGCGCTGTCCGTTCGGCCGCCCGCACTGTGGTCATCCGCTGCAGCAGCACCATGTTGTTCCACACATCGGTGTTGTCGTTTGCATCCGGCGAGTCGACCAAGCCTGAATCCGCGGCAAATCGCGCTGAGCGCACACCAGGTGCTCCGCCCAATGCATCCACTTCAAGCCCCGAATCATCTGCCAAAATAAGCTGGCTCGGCGCAAAGCGAGAGTAGTACACCGCCTTCGTGGTCGCATTTGCCACAAACGTTTCGCCGTCTTCTTCAGGTGCGGGCACAAGTTCAACTGCGGGCAGCGGATCAATGAAGATGGAATAGGCTTGCGCCGCGGTGCGAAAATCGCGAAGTTTGCCCTGACTGGTGGTGGCGGCGAGGAGGCGAAGTGCCATGTTCAGAGTGTAATGGCAACCGGAGACCCTTTTTCATCAGGCGCACCGCCAATCCGTCATGCACCCTGAGTCTTAAACGATTGACAATCGCTGCCCGGGTTAACTAATGTGATTCCGCCCGTAAACTGTTTCATTTGAGGAAATCGGGATGTCCCCGCATCCCCCTGAAAAACCTTCAATGTGTCTCGAATCGGAAGTGAGCTGAGCCATGAAAAGCAGGATTTCGCCTTGGGTCACCCTCGGAGTGCTCTGGGTTGCAGTTGTGCCTTTCGCTGCGTCGGCAGATTCATTCACCGGCCCGGTCGCATTGCAGGTGGACAATCTCACTAACCCTCTCGGGATCGATGATCCCGCACCCAGCTTCTCTTGGCAGTTGCAGGACCCGGCGCACGGCGCTGCGCAGACCGCATATCAGGTCCAGGTCGCATCCAGCGCCGATTTGCTCCAGCAGAACACTCCAGATATTTGGAATAGCAGTGTCGTCCATTCGAGCCAGTCGTTAAATGTTGTGTATGCCGGACCAGTCCTCAGGCCCTCCACACGCTATTTCTGGCGCGTTCAGGTTTGGAACACAGCAGGCAAGCCTTACGCTTCCAGCGAGTCGAGCTGGTGGGAGACTGGGTTGATGACGCAGGACGCATGGCATGCGCAGTGGATCGGCTATGAAACCCCCGAGGAAGCAACGGTGCGCCACGCAGCTTCAGCATGGATCACCAGCCCGGATGCAAAGGTTCTCGCGCAGGAGAAACAGAACCAGCAACACTTCGCTTATCGCACCAGAATCACGCTCGCCAAACCGGTTGAGTCCGCCACGCTCTATGCAACTGCGCAGGACACTGTGTCGGCATGGGTCAACGGCGCGCAGATGCTAACTGCCGAGCCGCTTCCCCCATGGGGGCAGATGCCGTGGAAGAAATTCGTCCGCGCTGACATAACGCAGAAGCTCACACCAGGCGCCAACACCATTGCCATCGAGGCTGTGCATCATGTCGCCAATCCCAGCGGCATGGTCCCCGAAGACGCTCCACCCATGATGGCAACCTTGGTTGTGCAATACGCCGATGGAAGTTGGGCCAGCTTCGGCACGGGTCCCGATTGGAAGACCTCTACTCATGCAGCCGAAAACTGGCAGCAAACTAACTTCAACGATTCCGCGTGGAAGTCCGCCGTGCCATTTGCCCCGAGCGCAAACAGCAGCGATCCAAGCCATCCGTGGATTCCCGATTCAGTGAAAGCTCTACGCCAAACTTTCACGGTGAACTCGCCCGTCAAGTCCGCGCGACTCTACGCTACTGCGCTCGGCGAATACCAAATCTTCCTCAATGGCGATCGCGTGGGCGACCAGGTATTCGCCCCCGGATGGACCGACTATCGCGAACGCGTCGTGTACCAGACCTACGATGTGACCGCAAAGCTTGCGAGCGGAAAGAACGTCATCGGCGCGCTGCTTGCGCCCGGTTGGTATGAAACACCGCTCGAATGGCTTCAGCAGCCCAACAACTACGGCGTTACACCTCCCGCCATACGCGCGCAACTGCGCATCGAGCACACTGATGGCGCTGTTGAGTGGATCAATACCGACCAGACCTGGGCGGCACGCGTTCCAGATATTCTGCACTCGGAGCTCTACGACGGCGAGACACAGGACGCGAGGCGCAGACTGCCTGGGTGGACAACCGCAAAAATAGAAATCTCCGGCTGGGGCAAGGCTTCGATCGTTGAACCCGCCCCTGTAAAAATCGAGGCGCAGACCTTCCCGCCCATTCGCGTGGAACGCACCGTCGCAGCGAAATCTCTCACCGAGCCCAAGCCGGGCGTGTGGGTGTATGACTTCGGCCAGAACTTGTCGGGACTTGAAATTTTACGAGTGAAAGGACCTGCAGGCACTGATGTGAAGTTGCGCTTTGCTGAAGTGCTGAATTCGGACGGCACCATCTACACAGACAACTTGCGCACCGCCAAGGTCACGGATCACTTCATTCTTCGTGGTGAGGGCGTGGAAGACTTCAATCCGCAATTCACTTTCCACGGCTTCCGCTACGCAGAGTTAACCGGCTTGCCCACTTCGCCTGGCAAGGACGCCCTCATCGTAGCGGTCATCCACACCGACGCCCCATTCACCGCCAAGCTCACCACCGGCAGCCCGATGATCAACCAACTTTGGAGCAATATTCAGTGGGGCCAGCGTTCGAACTTCGTCGGCGTACCCACGGATTGCCCGCAGCGTGACGAGCGTCTTGGCTGGATGGCCGATGCGCAGGTGTTCTGGCGCGCTGCGACCTACAACATGGATCTCGCCGCATTCTCGCGAAAGTTCGCCGCTGACATGCGCGGTACCCAGGCAGGAACATCGTTCTATGGCATCTATGCGCCGGGCACTGCCAGGCCGAACATGGGACATGGGCCAGGCTGGAGCGACGCCGGGGTCATCATTCCCTACACTGCGTGGCTGCAGAGCGGCGACACCAGCATCATCGATCAGAACTGGTCAAGCATGCAGAAATATCTCGACGGCATTGCTGCAGCAAATCCCGAGTGGGCGTGGAAGAACGAGATCGGCACGCCCTTCGGCGACTGGCTCTCGCCTGAAGGCAAAACCGACATCGTGCTGATTGGCACAGCCTACTGGGCATACGATATTACGCTCATGCAACGCATGGCGCAGGCCACCGGCCGCACAGCCGAGGCGGCAAAATACGCACAGATCTTCGACAAAATTCGCGCCGAATTTCAAAAGCAATTCGTGCACAACGACGGCTTCATCGCCGGCGCAGACAACACTCCATCGCCCTTCGGCGTCATCAACAATCCCAACGCGCGAAGCCATGGCGGCGACACGCAAACCGGCTACGTGCTCGCACTGCACATGAATCTGCTGCCTGAGAACCTTCGCGCTGCTGCGGCCAAGCGGCTCGCCAACAAGATCGAACAAAACCACAGCTTGCTTGCCACAGGATTCCTCGGCACGCCGTATCTGCTTGAAGAACTGACCAAGGCTGGATACACCAAGCTGGCCTATCGACTGCTGCTCAACACGCAATACCCCTCATGGGGATACATGGTGGAGCATGGCGCAACCACCATGTGGGAGCGCTGGAACGGCGACCAGATGCGCAACGATCCGAGCATGAACTCCTACAACCACTACGCCTATGGCGCGGTAGCCGATTGGATCTATCGCTACGCCGCCGGAATCGACACCACTCCCCTTGACGCCGGCTTCCGTACTGTCGTGCTGCATCCCGTGTTTGATGCGCGGCTCGGCAAAATTGCATTCGACTACACCTCGTCGTACGGGCCGATTCACTCCGACTGGACGGCAAACGAAACGTCCGCGGATTGGCACGTCACTCTTCCTCCCAACACGCGCGGCTGGCTGCCACTCAATACGACCGAAGCCGCGAAATACAAGCTCGAAGGCGAAGTGCTCTCTTCAAGCAAGCGTGCAAAGCCCGGCACGCGAGAAGGCGAAAGCGGCTACGAACTCGCGCCCGGTAGTTACAACTTCACTGTCACGCAGTAACAACAGATTTGCGTCTGTACAAACGATTCACCGAACCGATAGGCTTTCATTTTTCGCACTGGCCGCATTCAGGCCGCAATTGGTAGAACAGGAGACCGAATGCCGACAGCGATCCTGGCTGGAATTGGGTGGCACATTCTAGGCGCGGCTATGGCAGCTTCGTTTTACGCGCCTATTGGGAAGGTAAAAAAGTGGTCTTGGGAGACCACCTGGGCCGTTGCCGGCTTCTTTTCGTGGATTTTGCTCCCGATTGGCATGAGCCTGATCCTGCTGCCGAATTTTCACGCCTTCTATGCCGCGCTCGACGGATCGCTCATGCTTAAAGTGGCTCTGTTTGGCGCCATGTGGGGAGTAGGAAACGTGAGCTATGGCCTGACCATGCGCCACTTGGGCATGTCGTTGGGCATAGGCGTCGCCATCGGCGTCACGCTCGTGGTGGGTACGCTGGTACCGCCGCTTCTGCATGGGCAGGCGGCCATGCTCTTCTCCACCAAAAGCGGTCTGCTCACGATGGCCGGAATTTTGGTCGCACTGATCGGGGTTGCCATCGTTTCCTACGCGGGCCATCAGAAAGAGGTCCAGCTCGGCTCAGAGGTGAAGGAATTCAACGTCACGCTTGGCCTGGCGCTGGCCGTTATGTGCGGAATCTTCTCGTCAGGCTTTTCGTTCGGTCTTGACGCGGCCACACCCATCCGCAGCGCGGCGCTCGCCGTCGGAGTAACTCCGCTGTACGCGCGCCTGCCAAGCTACGTACTCATCATGGGCGGCGGAGCCATCGTCAACCTGACTTATTGCTTCGTACGTCTCGCTGCTCTCAAGCGGCTTTCTCTGCGCGCCGACCTGGCACATCCCGGCCCCGTTCTACTCAAGAACGCCGCCCTGGCTGCCTGCGGCGGCATCATGTGGTATCTGCAGTTCTTCTTCTACGCCTGGGGAGAAGCCAACATCCCAGCTCGCGTCTACTACGTGAACTGGATGCTGCACATGAGCATCTACGTGCTCTGCGGCGGCCTGGTGGGTCTTGCGCTCGGCGAGTGGAAGGGCGTTGCATCGCGGCCCATTCGCTTGCTCTGGGCCGGGATCCTGGTCATCATCGCCGCGGCAAACCTGGTCGGCCTGGGCATGGCGTCGTAGCTTCCAGTGAAAGCTGTGCGCTTGCCTTTACGAAAGCCTGCCAAGCCCCTGAGTCAGGGTGCCCCGGGGTCCGGATTTTCGGACCCGGGATACCAATACGTCACCCCCCGCACGACAAGCTGGAAGCTGATAGCTGAAAGCTTAAGGCTGACAGCTGAAAGTTGGTGTCACGGCAGCGGCAGCTCTTTGCCCAGCCCTTTTGCAATCAAGTCCGCACGCAACTGATCGACGTCGGTAAACAGCACGCCCTTCATGCCAACGGCGTTGGCGGCGTCGATGTTCACCTGCTTGTCGTCGATAAAGAGCGATTCATCAGGCCTGGTGCCCAGTTGCTTGAGGGTATGGCGGTAGATTGCCGCGTCCGGCTTCGCCATGCGCAGTTGGTAGCTCCAAACGTGCACATCAAACCGATTCAGCCACGCAAGCTCACGCCGCATGTTGGCCAGCACGGTGTCGCCCATGTTTGACAGGATGGCGGTAAGAATTCCGCGCTGCTTGAGCATCTGTTGCCAGGCCAGCATGGCGTCGTTCTGCGTGGTCCACATGCGCGCGTCCCACAGGCTCAGCTCTTCAATCGTTTCATCATCGAGCGCCAGGCCTGCGTCGCCGGTCACTTTTCGCCAGAAGCCGAGCCCATTCAACTTGCCTTCGTCGAATGCGTGGCGATCTGCCCAGTAAAAGTGGTCGAGCCGTTCCGAGGCGAGACCGGTAATCCTCATCAGTTCGGAATAGGCTTTGGGATCCGGCGGGCCGGTCAACACCATTCCATAATCAAAAACAACCGCGCGCAGACCCAATATCCCTCCCGGTAGACGCCCGTGTATGGTTGAAAAAGACGCCTCTGACTATTGTGCACGATGGCTCCGGACCCATTCTGGAGTCAATTCTTGGGACGAACCGATGCGCTTTTCCCACAGAACGGGATGGAACACGGAAGAAAGCGACCTTGCGCATGCACATCGGCTGCGCATCCAGGCCGGGCTGCCCGTCGCCGACCTGACCGCCTCCAATCCCACCCGATGCGGTTTCAAATACGACCCTGAATGGCTGGCCGCGCTCGCCGACCCAAAGGCGCTCGACTACGATCCGCAGCCGCGTGGCAGCCTCTCCGCCCGACAGGCCGTCTGCGGCTACTACACAGCCCAGGGGGTCGCAATCGAACCTGCCCAGGTGATTCTGACCACCAGTACCAGCGAGGCGTATAGCTTCTTGTTCCGTCTGCTATGCGATCCAGACGCCCAGATTCTGGTTCCGCAGCCAAGCTATCCGCTGTTCGACTTCCTTGCCGTGCTCGACGACGTGAGCATCAAGCCCGCGTCGCTTGTCTACGATCACGGCTGGCAGATTGAGCCGGAGGGCCTGCGACGCGCAGTTACGCCGGCAACGCGCGCCATCGTGCTGGTCCACCCCAACAACCCCACCGGGCACTTTACCAAACCGTGGGAAGCCGAACAGCTAACCCAAATCTGCCGTGAATTCGACCTGTCGCTTATCGTCGACGAGGTGTTTCTGGACTACGGCATCTCCGGTTCCGGCCGGAGCTTTGCCGCCGGGCTTGAAGGCGTACCGGTGTTCGTAGTCAGCGGGCTCAGCAAGATTGCCGGCCTGCCGCAGATGAAGGCGGCCTGGATCGTCGCTACCGGCCCGGAGCACGAGCAGGCTCTCGACCGGCTTGAGGTCATTGCCGACACCTTCCTCTCCATGAACGCGCCGGTCCAATGCGCGCTTCCGGAATGGCTGGCGAAGCGCGGCGAGATTCAGAGCCAGATCCGGGATCGCGTCGCCGCCAATCTCGCCGAGCTGGACCGGCAGCTGGCCGCGCTGCCCGTCCTCCACCGGCTACCCGTAGAAGGAGGCTGGTACGCAGTGCTTCGCATTCCGGCGTTGGAGCCGGACGAGCGGACGGTGCTCGCGTTACTGAAATGGGGTGTCTGGGTCCATCCTGGCTACTTCTTCGGCATGCCCGACTCAGGCTGGCTGGTGGTGAGTCTGCTGGCTTCGGCAGCCGAGTTTTCCACCGGCGTAGCCAGCCTTGTTGATTATTTTCGAACGCATCAGGGTAGTAACAACGGGAGCTGAGCGCCTGAAGTGCTACTTGAAGTGGTCGCCCCATCTCAATGAAACTAAATAGATAAGTCTCATGTGATCTCAATCACAATCAGGTAAGGAATGGATTGCCCCTGCGTTCCCGCCCGATAGAGGTTTGGGGCCCGTGGCCGGGGATGACCGTGGTCTCGTCAGGCAAAACGAGCAGGCGCGACTGGATCGAATCCATGATCTGGTCGTAATTGCCCCCGGGCAGGTCGGTGCGTCCAATGCTGCCGGCAAACAGCGTATCTCCGGCGATGAGCAGATTGAGCGGAACGAAGTGGAGGCAGATTGAACCCTGGGTGTGCCCTGGCGTGTGCAGCACCTTGGCGGTGTAATGCTCCAGCCCGACCGTCTGCCCGTCGATCAGCCCGCTATCTGGCGGGGCGGTCTCCGGTGTGCCGACTCCCAGCCAGGCTGCCTGCGTCCCCATCATCTGGAGCAGCGGCAGATCGTTTTCGTTAAGGTAAATGGGTGCGCCGGTCAGCCGCTTCAGACGGAGCGCTCCGCCGATGTGGTCGATATGGGCATGGGTGACCAGGATCTGCTTAAGCGTCAAGCCCTGCTCGGCGAGCCGCTTGTGAATGCGGCTGACATCATCACCAGGATCGACGACGATAGCCTCGCGAGCCTGCTCATCGCCCAGGATGGTGCAATTGCACTGCAAGGGACCGACAGGAAAAGTCTCAAGAATCATATGCAAGATTATTGTAGAGGCCGAGCGGTTGCCGGGTCGTAATCGCCGCTCTGCTAACACGCCGGCACGAATCTTCTTCTCAGTCGGTTATCGTTTACCCTGCGGATCATACTGGAAACACTGCTCCAGCGATACGCCGAGAACTATAGCCACTTTGAACGCAGTCTCAAGAGAAGGCGAATACTTGTCTTGTTCGATCGCAATTACCGTCTGCCGTGTAACGCCGACTCGATCCGCGAGTTCCTGCTGCGTTATCTCCCGCTGAGCCCGGAGTTCCCGAATCTGATTACGTATAGCAGGCATCAGAGCGTTCTCCGGTAAGCCCCAATCTGCGTGGCGGTCTTGGTAATATCCGCGATCACGAGCATTCCAAAAAAGACACTCAGGAAATGAAGTCCCACCATCCGGCTGTCGAGGTGAAGATGGCCCATCGTGGCGTGAAACCACAACATTCCGAGCCCGATCACCATAAGCGACGCTAACACCAGATAGCCGGCACGATAGCCACGCAGCTCGATCAGACGATCCCGCTCGTCGGTCACACGGTTGCGCGAGAAGGCGGCAATGACCGACTGCAGGATGATCTGCAACACGATGATGGCAACAATCATGCCCGCAACTTTGTTGACGGAGTTCTGCTGGTGCAGAAAGAAGTAAGGACCGTACACCAATACTTCCGCCGCAAGCGAGGCGTATAGAGTCTTTTCCCGGTAAGAAAGGCCGTGCGCCATGGCAGTTCGCCTCCATGTCAAAAATATTTGACACCACAAACCATAGCGCCGCGCCGCTAGCTTGTCAAATATTTTTGACATTCGCCCGTCCGGCTGGGCAACAACCGATTCTGAGTTAGATCGCAAACCCGCACGGCGTGTCTTCGTCGAAGTCACCTTCAATTGGGCCTTCCGCGTCAGGCAGCTCGCGCCGCCATTCGATTGCGACCATCTGCCATCCGGCCGCAGTGCATTGCCGAATTATCTCGGGAATGAACGGCACAAAGACGCTGTCGCACATCCGCTCAAAATAGGCCATAGTGATCCCTCCTGAAACCAAGATTCACCCCATACCCAGCAATTCAATTGCCAGCTATCCGAACCGCTCAAGAGAACTGAAGGCTTTCTCTACTCGTCCCGTAGTGCGATGATCGGATCGACCTTCGCCGCGTGGCGGGCGGGCAGCCAGCATGCCAGGACCGCGGCTAGCAGCAGCGGAAGAAGCGCCGCCTCATAGATGCGAGGATCGCTCGCCGACACTTCATAAAGTTGACTCTGAAGGGTTCGTCCCAGGAGCCACGCTCCTGCCGAGCCAATTGCCAGGCCGGGAATCACCATCGCAAAGCCACGGAAGAATACGTTGCCTACGACGGAATTGCGTGGCGCGCCAAGGGCCATCCGGATCCCGATGTCGCGTGTGCGCCGCCCTACATTGAATGCCAGTACACCGTACAACCCAAATGAAGCCAGCGCCAACGCGAGAGCGGCAAATGCTCCGATTAATTTCGATTGAAATGTCTGACCTGAGATTGAATCCGTCACCCGCGTGGCCAATGGACGCACGTCATAGATCGGCTCGGTCGTCGTCATCTGCCGCAATTGCGCTCGTGACGCTTCGATGAGCGTACCCGGATTCTGTGACGTGCGCAGCAGCAGAGAGTACTCCCCAAAGAACGGGAATTGACGAAGCGAAACGTAGAATTCCTCGTGGTTCGATTGGCCCAGGCTGTCCTGGGTTGAATCTCCCACAACTCCTACAACCGTGCATCGCGCAATCTCGAGGTCGGGCGGTCCAAGCAGAAGGCCCTTTCCAACCGCATCCTGTCCCGGCCAATAGCGCTGAGCAAAGCTTCGCGTCACCACAATGTCCATCGGAGTTTTCTGCAATGCAGCGATCGCATCTTTCATTGCAGGAGCACCTGAAGGCAACGGCGGCGCCGGCTCCGATCCGTTGAACACATGCCCGCGCAGAACCGGAATGCTCATGGCCCGGAAATACTCGGGCGAAACGATTCGGAACGAGGCAGACGGATATTCACTCGGCGAAGGGACAGGGCGATCCGGCAGCCGGAACTGGTTATGCGAATCATTGAATCCAAATGCCAGATTGCTTGTTACGGCAGCCGCCTCAACACCCGGCAGTTGAGCCAGCCGGTCGGCAGCTTCCTGATAAAACGCAGCAACACGCGACGGCGATCCGCCAACACGCGCACTTGGCGAAGCAAGGTGCAACGACAGCACATGCTCCGGCTCATATCCAAGCGGTCTGCTTGAAAGCAACCAGACGCTGCGCAGAATAAAGCCCGAGGTGACCAACAAAAGCGCGGCGGAGCTCACTTGCGCGATAACCATCAGATCGAGCGTGTGAAACCGGCCGCGGGATGGAGCCACGGCCGTCCGGTGATCCTTCAGGACATCATTCGGACTTGTTCGCGAAAGCTGCCATGCCGGAATCAAGCCAAAGCCAACGCCGGTCAAAACTGTGATCACCAGCGTGAAGACCACCACTCGCCAATCCATTGCAGCGAAATTTCCGTCACTGAATCGCAGAATTTCAAACGGCACCAGGGTCTTGAGCGCGTTGCTCAGCCCTACTGCCAGAAGCAGCCCAAGCCCTCCTCCAACTGCTGCGAGCAGCAAGCTCTCAACCATGATCTGGCGAATCAGGCGCGGACGTCCCGCGCCCAAAGCCGTGCGGATTGCCATTTCGCGGTCACGAGCGCAGGAGCGAGCAAGAAATAACGTGGCAATGTTCACGCACACAATCAGCAGTACCAGGCCTACCGCGGCCATCAGCAGCAACTGACGTTGCCTGGCGGCTCCTAGAAGGTACTCATGCAGGCCGGTGAGTTCAACACCCACGCTGCTGTTGCTCTTGGGATACAGCTTGCCGAGTTGCAGCGCAATGGCGTTCATCTCGCTGCTGGCGGCAGCCAGCATGACTCCTGGTTTCAGCCGTCCAAGCGCCTTCGAGTTGCTGTGATTGTGCCGCGGTTCCATGTAAAACTGCGCCACATAGGGGCCCAACGGCATCACCAATTCCGCCCCCGAGAAAAAATGAAATGCCTGCGGCAAAACCCCGACGATGGTTGCGGATCTTCCGTCCACGTCCACTGCGCGGCCGACCACTTCTTTATCCGAATTGAATTGCTTTACCCAGGTAGAGTACGGAAGAAGGACAGTCGGTGGGGCGTTCGGCAGGTCGTCCTCAGCACGCAGATCACGTCCCAGCATCGGCTGATAGCCAAGCACTTTGAGGAAGTCACTATCAACCATGACGGTTGACAAGCGTTGCGCGCTTCCGTTGATCTTCAGATTCACAGTAGCGGCAGTGCGGTAGATCGTCAGAGCAGAGAAACTGGTCTGCTGCCGCTTCCAGTCAAGAAAGTTTGGATAAGAAACCGGCATCGAGCTGCCGGAAGATATGTTGCGCTCGCTCAGGTTCACAAGCTGGGTTTCCTGTGGATAGGGCAACGGTTGCAGAAGCGCTGCATTGATCACTCCAAAGAACGCGGAGTTGGCGCCGATGCCAAGAGCCAGAGTGATAACAGCAACGATCGTAAATCCCGGGGTTCTGAGGAACTGCCGAGCTGCAAACGTCAGATCTTGCTTCAAATGCTTCATCGCCGCCCTCTTTCCGAACGAGGGTCACACGGACCATCAAAGGGCACGCGAACCCTGCATGGCTGCTTCAAGCCAGGAACGTGCACTTTGGGTTCCAATGGGCGCGGCCAATTTAACTCACTTTGTTTTCAATGAACTATGCGAACTTGGCAAGATAGAATCGAAGGCAGCAGTGTTCGTTTCCGGTCAGGGCTTTTCGAAAATGAACAAGACAGTTTTGGGAGCTCGATCCGTGCAAGGTCCGGATTCGTTTCGCAAGGGATAACCTCAAGAGCTTTTATCTCCGGGCCTTCCTAGCCCAATTACAATGATGACGTTCTCACAACACAGTTCACAGGCGGTCCAGAACTATTCCGTTCTAACGGTCTGTTTGAGGTGTCAGATGCGCAAATATCCTGAGAGCAGATTTCCGGCGGGAATAATACTTTCAATCTTCGTTCACATTTCGTGATGCGATCTTGTCGTCATCTACTCGTACCGCAGGGCAACTACGGGGTCAATTCGTGAGGCCCTGCGCGCCGGCAGATACCCCGCAATCAATCCAGCAATCAAGAAGCACCCCCACTGCAGCCGTCAGACTCAACGGGTCCGTTCCACTCAATCCATACAGCATCTTCCCGGCCAGCCTCGCTCCTTCCCAGCATGACTGGCAAGACCCAGCGCGACGCCAGCGACGAGCCAAACAATCACTTCGCGCAGTACACGCCAGCGAACCTCAGTCGACTCGCTCCCAGCGCCATGCGGATGCCGATCTCGTTGGTCCTCCGGCTCACCACGTACGACATCAGTCCGTACAGTCCAATGCACGACAGGAACACCGCAACCAAGCCAAAGAATGCCGACAGCTCCGCAATGATTGTCTGGTTGGTGTACGAGCGCGCCACCTGCGCGTCCATCGTCGTCACATTCGAGATCGGCAGATTGCGATCGATCGCGTGAATCGTCTCCTGCACCTCCTTCGCAACCGATACCGTAGCTACCTGTGTAGCGCACTTCAAAGTCGCCAAATCCCCACCCACTCTGGTTGTACGGCAGGTAATCGATATAGAGATCCGGTAATTCCAGATCGCGGAACTTCACATCCTTCACGACGCCGACCACTAACTCCTGTTCCGGTGGGTTTCGTTCGTCCGGGACGCCGTTCAGGAAGGTGTGTCCCACCGCCGACTCGTTCGGAAAGAGATACCGCGCCATCCGTTCCCCGATGATCGCCACACGTTGTGACTTCGAATTGTCTTGTGGGCCAAAAGGCCGCCCCTCCAACAACGGAATCTGCATTACCTTGAAGTAGCTGTTGCCGATCACATTGTGATTCACATTTATCTTGCGGTCGATCGGCATTCCAGGCGTAATCACCCAGCCGTTCCAGCTCCCTTCCGCAAACGTGAATGCCGATAAACTCGCTGCCTCCACGCCCGGCAACGCGCTCACGCGATTCTCTATCTCGTGATACAGCGCATTCGCTCGCGGATCGTCGCCCTTCAGGCCCAGCGCAGACGAATCGAGATCCAGCCGCAGAATGTTCTCCTTGTTGAATCCGACATCGACGCGGCTCAGGTTGTTCAGCGTTCGAAGGAACAGACACGCCGCCATCAACAGCACCAGAGAGAAGGCGACCTGGCCAATCACCAGCATCTTCGCCGCTCGTGCGCGTCCGCCGGCCACCGTCCCGCTCTGCCCGCTCTTTAGGCTCGTACTCAGATCCAGCCGCGTCGCGCGCAGCGCCGGCAGCGTTCCAAACAGCAAAGCCGTCAAGACCGTCACCGCCGTGGTAAACGCAAGCAGATCCAGATTCAGCGAAACGTTCAGCGGAATCGAATCCTGCCCCTTCGAGATCATCCGCAGCAGAACGCGATTTGCCACTGCCGCAAACCCCACGCCCAGTGTGCCGCCCGCCAACGCCAGCACCAGGCTCTCGGTCAGCAACTGGCGCACGATGCGCACTCTCTGTGCGCCCAGCGCCTGCCGCAGCGCCAGTTCCCGCGCACGCACCGTCGAGCGCGCCAGCAGCAGGTTCGCAATATTTGCGCACGCAATCAGCAGCACCAGCCCCACCGTGATCATTAGGATCTTCAGCGGCTCTGAATAGGCCGACCGCAGACCCGACAGTCCCCGCTCCATCGACGTCAGCGGCACGTGGGATCGCTCAAGCAAAGTCAGGTTCTCTTGCGTCAGCCTCGCATCTGGAAACCCCTTCAAAATCTGCCGGAACAGCACATTTACGTTGGCCGTGGCCTGCGCCACACTCACTCCCGGCTTCAGCCGTCCCAGAATGAAGAGCGACTCAGAGAAGTTGTCCTTGTGCTCGCCCCACCCCGGTGGCATCGAATCCGTCATCGACAGCGGCACCCACGCATCCGGAGACTCGCCCACAGTCGTTCCAAAAAACTCTGCTGGAGTCACACCCACAATGTTGTAGATCTTGTCGCCCAACCGCAGCGTGTGGCGCAACGCTGCTGGATCGCCCCCCAAACTGCGTTTCCAGAACCCGTCGCTGATCACTGCAACCGGGTGATCGCCATCGCCCGAGTCATCATTCTCGTCCAGCACCCGCCCCATCTGCGCGCCCACACCCAGCGTCTGGAAGTACGTGCCTGACACCAGCTTCACGTTGATCAGTTCCGTGTCTCTGCGTTCGTCCACAAAGCCGTGCACATGATTCGTCATGCTGAAGATCGCCGCCGTATCGGAGAAGACAGCGTTCTTGCTCTGAAACTGGCGATAGAACGGATACGAGTACAGCCCGGTGCTCGCAAAGTGCTGTGTGATACCGGCCATGTTCCCTTGGCCCAGCATTACCAGCTGCTGCGGATTCCTGACCGGCAGCGACCGCAGCAGCACCGCATCGATAAAGCTGAAGATGGCCGTGTTCGCGCCAATGCCCAGAGCCAGCGAAACCAGCGCCACGACTGTAATGGCCGGCGTGCGCAGCATCGCTCGCATGCCGTAGCCGGCATCCTGCACCAGCGTCTCCAGCCAGTTCCAGCCCCACGCGGCCCTGCTGTTCTCCCGCATCCGTGTCGTGTTGCCGAATCGCCGCATCGCCGCCGCCCGCGCTGCCTCCGCATCCAGCCCCTGCGCCATCTGCTGCTCGCGCCGCAGCTCAATGTGCAGGAGCATCTCGTCTTCCAGGTCGCGTTCAAACCGGCCGCGACTGAGCAGTATCTGTAATCTCCGCTTCCATTCCCCGGCAAGGCTCATGCAACCTCCCTATGCCGTCTGCAGAATGCGCGCGATCGCACCCATGACGCGCTCGAACTGCAAGATTTCTACGCCCAGTTGCTTTCCCCCGGCTGCTGTCAGCGTGTAGTACCGCGCCCGGCGATTGCCCGCCGTCACGCCCCACTCAGCTCTGACCCAGCCCTTGATCAGCATCCGCTGCAGCGCCGGATAAAGCGACCCCTCTTCCACCTGCAGTACATCATCGGAAATGGCTTGGATGTGCTCCGCAATCTCGTACCCATGCAGTCTGCCGCGAATCGCAAGCGTCTTCAGGATCAGCACGTAAAGAGTGCCCGGCGGAATTTCATCTCTACCACTGCCAGAATCTCGCTTTTGGCGGATAAGCGCGGACATTGGAATCGACTCCCAAAACGTGGCATAGTTTGTCTATGTCAACATGGAGCACATCGTGGATTTTGTCAATAGGAGGCCCTCAAATTTCATGCAGACAAAATCTGGCCTTAGGAAAGAAAGCGCGGTGTCAAGCCGCAGGCGGCGCGAAGATTCTCAGTTTTCACATAATCGCACTGCACTCACCGAGGCTGGATGCGGCCTCGGGAGTCTGCTTCACTAACCTGATTAGTTTGGCTAAGCAGTTTCGGAATTGGTGTAGACCGAAAGCACATTGCAAAGTGGCGTTTTCCTCAAGAAAACGGCGCCTTTCGATGCTCTCAAAAAGTCTACGTGTATTCCGAAATTGCTCTAAGGTAGGCCTCAATGCGTCATCGCATAGATCACGTAGTTCACGCCGATCCTGGTGCCAAGCACGGAAAACCTGGCCGGGTAGCGCGGGTCGTCAAGAAATTCCCATGAGTCGCCGATGTCGGAGTTCAATGAGAAAGCCACCATGATCCGCCCCTTGTCGTCGTAAATTCCCTTCCAGTGGGCAACGTACCCATCCTTCTTGTGGCCGGTCGCCAAGTGCTCGGCGCCGGGAATCTGGAAACGGTCGTCGAGATCGAAAAAGGTGTGAAAGATCGGATCGCTATTCGGAATGTCTACCAGTTGGCGATCAGGGAAGACCATCTTCATAGTCTTTTCGAAATAGGCCTGCTCTTCGCTTCCGTGACAGTCGTCAGCCATAAAGAAGCCGCCGCGCAGCAGGTAATCGCGCAGCCTTCTGGCCTCCGCTTCGGTCAGTCCCCACTCGCCCACCTGCACGGCGTACAGGAAGGGCCAGTTGTAAATCTCGTCGCCATCATCAAGGCTCACCGGTTGCTCCACGGAGCGGGCCTGAACGCGCGTGAGGCGCCGCACCGCGTTGGCGAACGCGCGATCGGCGCGGGGATAATCCTGGGTCCAGAGTGAAAGGCCTTCCTGCCACGGCCCGTCGAACCGGCCGCGATACCCATCCAGCGGACCGGGAGGAAACATGAGGCGAGCGAAGGTCCACTCCGCAGGCTGATTCCAATCCGCCGGCAGCGGAATTGTCTCGCCGTATTCAACCGACGGATATTGGCGGAAGGCCTGCTGGGCAAAGACCGCCGTCAGCAATGCTCCAGCCAGGATCAACGGGAGAGCAGCTCTTCCAATACGCCTCATGGCAACCTGCCGATTAGACGCACACACGGAGGATTTCTGTTGTGTGGTGCTTGCTCGCGGGTGCCGCCGGGAGGGCGACCCAGATTTCCGGAAGCAGATGACTAACATCAGGCTCATCTCAGCCCAGGTCTTAGTCGAGGATGCGGAATACCGAAGTGGGCCTGTTGTTCAACTTGATGCGGACCATTCGCAAATTAGCAAAAATAAATAGCGCAATCTTCGCCCGTTCTTCGCTATAATGCGCCCATGGCTGTCACCCGTAGGCAAAAGGAAGTTCTGGATTTTCTCGAGTCGTTCGTGACGCGCAACGGCTACTCCCCGTCGTTTGAGGAGATTGCGCGCGGGATGGGGCTGAAGAGCCTGGCAACCGTGCACAAGCACATTAGCAACCTTGAGAAAAAGGGGTTGCTGGACCGCGTGCACAACCGTAGCCGATCCATCGACGTACTCCCGCCGGGGGCGCGCACGCGCTCCAGCGTAAAGCTGCCGCTGGCCGGGCGCATTGCCGCCGGCATGCCCGTGGAAGCGATGGAAAGCAGCGAAACCATCTCCTTGCACGACGTCGTCGGCAATCGCGACGTGTTCGCGCTCGAGGTTCGCGGCGAGTCAATGCGCGACGAGCACATCATCAACGGTGACTACGTACTGGTGGAACGCACCCGCACCGCTCGCCAGGGCGAAATCGTTGTGGCGCTCGTGCACGGCACTGAAACCACCCTGAAGCGCTTTTTCAGCGAAGGCAATCTGGTGCGCCTGCAGCCCTCCAATGCCGAAATGGAGCCGATCTACGTTCCGGCAACCCAGGTTGCCATTCAAGGGCGCGTTCTAGGCGTGCTGCGCAAATACAGATAATGCGCTTACGGAGCGGTTGGGTAATAGACCGGGTGCCCCATCCATCTCGCAGCTTTTTCGCGAGATGGGTGGGATAGCACTCCCGTACACTCATTGCGTCGGGTGCCCCATCCATCTCGCAGCTTTTTCGCGAGATGGGTGGGATAGCACTCCCGTTCACCCATTGCGTCGGGTGCCCCATCCATCTCGCAGCTTTTTCGCGAGATGGGTGGGATAGCACTCCCGTACACTCATTGCGTCGGGTGCCCCATCCATCTCGCAGCTTTTTCGCGAGATGGGTGGGACAGCACTCCCGTACACCCATTGCGTCAGGTGCCCCATCCATCTCGCAGCTTTTTCGCGAGATGGGTGGGATAGCACACTCGTACACTCATTGCAAAAAGCTAACGGCTAAGAGCTAATAGCTAAGAGCGGGCAGTTGAAAAGGCAATCCATGTTGCTGACGGCAGCAAGACTCTGGGACGGACAACGGTTCCTCGAACGGCCAACTGTCCGCATAGAGGACGACCGGATCCTCTCTCTCTCCGGCGGGGTATCTGCTCAGGAAGCCGAAATCCTCGACTTCCCTTCCGCCACGCTCGCTCCCGCATTCTTCGATGTACACATCCACGGTGCCGCCGGGCACGACGTAATGGAGGCCACGCTCGAAGCTCTGCGCGCCATCGGCAGTTTCCTGGCAACCAAGGGAACCGGCAGTTACCTGGCAACCACCGTCACTGCTCCGCTCGATGCAACGCTGCGCTCCGTCTCGGGTCTGGCTAAGTTGATTCAGAATCCTTCGCTGATCGGCGACGGTAAGCGGCCAGTTGCTCGGCCGCTGGGCATTCACCTTGAAGGACCTTTTCTTTCGCATGAGAAATGCGGCGTGCAGCCGGTTGAGCATATGCTCACGCCGGATATTGCCACCTTCGACCGCATCTTTGAAGCTGCCGAGGGCACGGTGCGGCTGATGACGATTGCACCGGAGTTGCCGGGAGCCACTGAGCTTGTGCGCCATGCCACAAAGCGCGGCGTGCGCATTTCGCTGGGACACTCCGATGCCACCACTGATGAAACACGCAGCGCCATTGCAGCCGGAGCTGTAAGCGCGACACACACTTTCAACGCAATGCGCGCGCTCGACCATCGCGAGCCAGGCATTCTGGGCACTGTGCTCACCACGGAATCGCTTTACGCAGAATTGATCTGCGACGGCATCCACGTGGCGCCAGAAATGGTGAAGCTCTGGTACCAAGCGAAGGGCTCGCAACGCGGCATTCTGGTTACCGATGCCATGTCTGCAACCGGCATGCCCGATGGCGAATACATGCTGGGCGGTTTCCCTGTTCAAGTGGCGAACGGAAGAGCGATGGCCCGAGGCAAGCTCGCCGGAAGCGTGCTCACCCTTGACCGCGCGCTTGCGAATCTCATGGAGTACACAGCCGCGCCGCTCGAAGATGCATTGCCGATGCTGACGGCAAATCCAGCCGTGATGACTGGGTTTCAAAGCAGCACCGGGTCGCTGGCCGAAGGTCAGCCGGCAAATCTCATCGCACTCGACAAATCAGGCCGGCTGCTCGCGTCAATCGTGAACGGCAAACTGGCTATGCGCGGCTAACTTGCCCGCTCGGCCAGCCGCTGCGCGCGCCACACGGCGCCCTCCAACGAAACCACCGGTTTGTCCTGGATCGGCAAGGCCGGGGCGGCATCCCGCAGGCCCTTAAAAAATGCCTCCCGCACCGTCGTCATCTTCTCAACCACGCCGCCGGTCCATGCCACGGGTACTTCACCTTCAATGTTGTGCTTCCTCTTGAGCTTCTCGCGAACCAGCAGCACAAATTCCGTCAAGTCCGCAGCCGCCTGCTTAAGCACTCCCGCGGCAACTGCGTCGCCTGCCTCTGCCAGCTCGTAGATTGCCGGAGCAAGCGCGGCAAAATCCGGCCCGGGAGTACCATCGCCGACGTTCACCAGCTCGTCGAGACCAGGCGTTCCCCAAATCTCGCCAACCTTTTTGAGAACCAGCGTCGGCTCGCCGAGATCGTAGGCCCGCAGGGCGCGGCGAACGCTGTGCAGTCCGATCCAGTAGCCGGAGCCCTCATCACCCAGGCGCGAACTCCAGCCGCCCGCGCTCTCAATGCTGCCGTCCGGCGCTCGGCCAATCGTATTCGAACCCGTGCCGGCAATCTGCAGAATTCCCGGGCCGCCATTGAACGCTGCATCGAGCGCGATGACTTGATCGCCAACGACTTCAGATCTCTCCACGCCGAAATCGTTGAACACTGCAGTGACCCATTCCCTAATGCCGGGCATGGTCACGCTGGCAATTCCGCAACATGCGGCGCGCACGCTTTTGACGCCAGCCTGCGCGTACACATCCTTGAGCACCTCGCGCAGATTCGCCTCGGCAGCCTCCGCGCCCACGCGCAGCCGCTTGATGGACCCGCTCATGCCATGTCCCAGAACCCTGTCGCCGTCCACGATCGAGGCTCTCGTATGCGTTCCGCCGCCATCGATCCCAAGCACCAGACTCATTCTTTCCTGCCTTCCAGTTTTACTTTAATTGCCGGTATCGTCGCCCAGGTTGTTGCCACCGTCGCGCAGCGTGCCTGCCAAAATATTGAGATTGCCGTCGTTCTTTCCCGGTGCAAGGCCGAGCATGTGCGCTAGCCACGGGTACAGGTTCACGTTTTCAAAGGTCGCAACTGTTTTCCCTTTCACTATATCCGGGCCGGCTGCGAAAAAGCTCGCCTTCATCTCCGGCACCTTGCCCGCATCAAAGCCGCCGATGCCGGCGCTGGGCGGCTGATCAGTTTTGCCGCTCGCCGGCGTTCGCGCGCGAATCGCATATGGCCCCGTCGCGATGATCACCGGATCGCCCGCACGCGCGTTCTGCTTGACGTTCAGGTCAGCCGGAGCGTTCTTGCGGCGAAACGCCATGAACTGCGAGGATGCCTTTTTTAGCTGCTCGTAAACGCGCGCGCGATCCTGCTCGTTCTGTGCGTAGAGCAGGTCGCTCTGGGCGTCGAAGCCTTTCAGATCAGCAAGCCGGTCGAGAGTAATCCAGCCGCCCTGCACGTCCGCCAATCCGTGCTCGCTGACCACAACCAGATTGATCGGAAGCTTCGTAGCATCAAGCGCGGCTTTTAATTTGCCTATGAGCGCATCCATTCTCATTTCCGCGGCATGCGTTTGAGCAGCATCGGGACCGAACTGCGTCGCCTCACCTTCCGGCTCAGCAAACGACAAGAAGATCAGGTGCGGCCGCTCTTCGGCGGGCAGACGCAGCAGTGCAATGGCATCGTCCATCTGCGCTTGTTCGAGCGCTGCCGTAATACTCGTTTTCATTTTTGAATCCGCATACCACGTAGGCCGGAATCCAGCGATCTTCGCTTCCGAACCGGGCCAAGAGATGCATGCGGTGCGCATGCCGTCTTTCTCCGCCAGGCTCCATAGGGGAGTGCCGCCGTACCACGCGCCGTCTGCTACTGCCGCCGGATCGGAGACGCTGAAGCGTTTCTGCTTGTCGGGCCCGTCTTTATCGGTTTCGATAAACTCGTCGGCCACTATACCGTGATGGCCGGGATAGAGACCGGTCGCAATCGTATATCCGTTTGCGAAGCTGAGCGCGGGATAGCCGGGCAGCATGCCTTCGGGTGCCCAGGCGCCTTCCCTCGCAAGTGCGAGCAGGTGCGCGGCGTTGTCGCGTTTCGCGTAATCCCAGCGGAAGCCATTGAGCGAAACCACCACAACATAGTGGCGGCTTTGCGCACTCGCCGAGTTGGGGCCGTTGTCGACATGCACCAGCGGAAGCGCCGGATTGAAACCATTTGACTGCCCGGCGGCACGAACCGCAGCGAGACCCGGCACGAGAAACATCAGCGCCAGGGGAGAGCGGGCAAGAGCGAGAACGACCGTTTTGATGCGCGCCAAACTCACCTCCACAAGAGCAGGCCCACAAACGGCCTATTCATCAGACTTTCTGGCGGAACCAGAGTGAGCCCCAAGGTTTGCCGGGAAGCTTGACTTCGGCCTTGCCGGAGTATTCACCCGGCAGCAGCGTGCGAGTGAGCGCGACAGTGTCGACGTACTCCGCCGTGTAGGTATTGCCCTCGGGCAGAGTGAACGTGGCTTCGGCAGGCTGATGCTCGTCGAAGTAATAGAAAACCACTGCGCCGTTTGGCCGCCGAGCGCCAACCGGATCGTCGCTGATGTTCGTGAACCCGATATGCCCGGGCCCGATTGCAATCGTCTCTTCCAGCAGTTTGCGTAGAAGCGCAATCTTCTCTGGGCTGGTACCGTGCAGAACGCCGCCGTGCGACCACCAGAGAATGTCGTCAGGGTCGAGATAAGTTTCGCCGTGGCCGCAGTAGGCTCCCTGTGCGGCTGCCACCCAGAAGCGGCGCGTCATGGCATCGGCGGAAATATTGCCCCACCGCGAAGCAATATTGCCTTCGTACTTGCACTCGTCGAAGACAACGGGCTTGTTCCAGTCCGCGCGCCAACTGGCAGCACGCTCCATGCGCGAGTCCTGCACGCCCGCATGACTGCACCAGCCGCGCCAATACTCATATTGGTGGTAGCCGTAATGGATCGACCTGAGATGATCGAAAGCGTCGTTATCGGCGACAACGCGCGCATACCGGTCCCAGTCCTTTGCGGTTTTGTCTTTCATGAAGTCGAATTCGTTTGCGAGCGACCACCACACATTGCGGAATGCGCTGAATCGCGCGATGACGTAGCGCAGATACCGGTCATCCACCTCGGCGGGCATCGACTGATATCCCCACTTATCGTATGGATGGAAGAGAATAAGGTCCGCCTGCACGCCGATGCGACGCAGTTCGAGAACCAGGCTGTCGAGATGCTGGAAGTATGCCGGATTGAAAGTGGAGTAATCATTCGTTTCGCCGTTGCGCGGGAACGGATACATGGGCGGCTCTTTGCGATTGTGCTCGTACCACTTGGGAAACACGCACATGCGCAGCTTGTTGAAGGGCGAAGTGGTCAGCGTCTGAATCGTTTGCTTCTGCGTTTTCTCCGCCTGGAAAGCCCACGCGTAGCAGGTGGTGCCGCACTCAACATAGGGAGTACCGTCGGCATAACCGAAATGGAATTGATCGCGCACCGACACAGGGCCGCGATTCCCTTCACCGGGCGCAACGCACCCAAATGAACCTGACTTGCCATCGAGCGCCGCTTGATTGCTCTTCGTCGTCCAGGTCCAGCCGCCCAGTTCATCGGGCATGAAACGGACCTTGTAAGAGCCGTCGCCATCATAGAAACCGCCGACCGTGAGCGAACGATTCTGATGACGGAACGTCGCCGTAAGCGTCACATCAATAAACGGATTACCGCTGGTTGGGCCCGCCAGGTTGATCTCAAGATGATCCCAGCGCGAAACCGGATTGCCTTTGGTCCCGATGGCTTCAGCGGCGCCGGCTGCGGCAGGAGCAGAGGCCGCTGCAGCGGCTAAAGATGACAGCTTGAGCATATCGCGTCGATTCATATCATTCCTTTCAGCGCGACGAGACGCCACTGCGGATGGTAATTCATGGGACGGCAGGTTGACCTGCACACCGCCTGCAGCGGTATAAAGGACTCGCCGCCTAGAGCCAAGTTCTGCAAGACAGGAGCACCATGGATCGCCGCAATTTTCTTAAAACCACAGGAACGCTGATCGCAAGCACGGCCGTTTCCAAAGCCGTTTCGAAGTCATACGCTGCCGAATCCACGACTGCCGAAAAGGCACGCGTCGTGCTGCCCATCAATCGTCGCTGGCGTTACAGCCCCAAAGCGAGCGCCGCAGCCCACGAGCGCGCGTTCGACGACAGCGGGTTCGCACGCGTTACTGTTCCGCATACCAACGTGCGCCTGCCCTGGCACGGCTTTGACGACAAGGACTACGAGTTCGTGTCGATCTACAGGCGGAATTTTCGACTGCCTGCGGGCGCGCGCGGCCGCAGAGTGTTCGTCGATTTTGAAGGCGTGATGACCGCATCGACCGTGTGGCTGAACGGCGTGCGCCTGGGCGAATACAAAGGCGGGTTCACTCCCTTCTCATTCGAACTGACCGAGCACATCGACTGGAATGGCGACAACGTGCTCGCCGTGGAGGTGGACTCGACCGAGCGCGCCGACATTCCTCCCTTCGGCTACGAGATCGATTACCTCACCTTCGGTGGCATCTATCGCGAGGTTCAGCTCCGGCTGGTTTCGCCTACCTATATTGAGAACTTCTTTGCGCAGACCAAAGACGTGCTATCCGGCAATCCGACGATCGATGTGCAGTGTTTTCTCGCCAGCAACGAAAAATCATCGAGTGGCGATTTCAATCTTCAGGCGTCGCTCTACGACGGCGACAATCGGCTCGCCACTTCTTCGCTGCCAGTTCCCGCTTGGAACGACGAAGGCATCAAGCCAGTCACAATCCATTTCGACAACCTCAGTTCCATCCAGCTTTGGGATCTGAAATCACCGAAGCTTTACCGCGTAGAAGTAAGGCTGCGGAAGGGTGACCGCGTCATCGACAGCGATACGCGACGGATTGGTTTCCGCGAAGCCAAATTCACGCCGCAGGGTTTTTCGCTCAACGGAAAAATCATCAAGTTGCGCGGGCTCGACCGCCACCAGACGTTCCCGTGGGTGGGCCAGGCCATGCCCGGGCGTGTACAACGGCAGGATGCGATCATCCTGCGCAAAAACCTGAAGTGCAATATCGTGCGTACGTCGCACTATCCGCAGTCGCAATCCTTCCTCGACGCATGTGACGAGATCGGTCTGCTGGTGCTGGAAGAGATCCCCGGCTGGCAGCATATCGGCGATCTGGCCTGGCAGGATATTTCTGTCGATAACGTCGACCGCATGATCAAGCGCGACTGGAATCATCCCTCCATCATCCTATGGGGCGTGCGCATCAACGAGTCGCAGGATAACCACAACTTCTACGTTCGCACCAATGCGCTGGCGCACAAGCTGGATCCAACGCGGCAAACCGGCGGCATCCGAAACTTCTACGATTCGGAGTTGCTGGAAGACGTGTTCACCATGAACGATTTCGGTTTCCCGCTGCGTCCGCCAAACCATCCGCTATATCTGAATACCGAATTCGTCGGCCACACCTATCCGACCAAGACGATCGACAACATCGAGCGGCTCCGCGAGCACACCATTCGCCATGCGCGCGTGCACGATCAGCTTGCAAGCAATCCGCAATACGCCGGCGGCATCGGCTGGTGCGCGTTCGACTACAACACGCACAGCAACTTCGGATCGGGCGACCGCATCTGCTATCACGGAGTGACAGACATCTGGCGCGAGCCCAAACCTGCTGCCGGTTTCTATCGCTCGCAATGCGATCCGGACGAGGAGATCGTACTGGTACCGGCGTTCCATTGGGCGCGTGGAGATGAGAATGTGGGTTTCACTAACGCACTTGTGTCTTCAAACTGCGAGCACCTGAAGTTCTATATCAAGGACAAACTCGTGGCAGAGGCAGATCCCGATCGCAAGCAGTTTCCGCACCTGAAATACGCGCCGTTTTCGGCTGATCTGTCGAACCAATTTAAGGATTGGGGCGACCTACGCATCGACGGATACATCGGCGGTAAGCAGGTCATCTCGCGCAGCTTCTCAGGTCGCGGTTCCGACCAGAAGTTCGTAGTGGCGCCGGACGACACAGCGCTGTTAGCCGACGGCGCAGACTCCACCCGCGTGGTGCTGCGTGTGACCGACGAGTTCGGCGCGATTCGGCCCTTTGCAGTTGATGCTATCCGCCTGCAGATTTCAGGCCCGGCGGAGATCGTCGGAGACAATCCGTTCTCACTGGTTGGCGGACAAGGGGCGATCTGGATTCGCGCCCTTGAAGTAGCGGGCAAAGCGAAACTCACTGCGGTGCACCCAAGGCTCGGCGTGCAGCAGGTGGAGTTCGACATTACACCGGCTGTGCCAGAAATTGTCTAGCGTGAACGGTTTATTGCGAGAGCCACCTTATCAAAGGTAACGGCTATGCGAAAACTTCTTCCAGCGCACTCCGCATGACCAACGCATCAGGAGTCTTTCCGGTCCAATATTCGACGCCGATTACGCCTTGGCCGACCAGCATGCTGAGTCCGTCAATCACGCGGCATCCCTTTGCGCGGGCTTCGTGGACCAGCCGTGTGGTCGGCGGGTTCGGAATCACATCGGCAACAATCGTCTCGACGGTTGCGGTCTCCATGTCCAGCGGAATGCGCGCATTCACGTCCGGGTACAGCCCGATCGAAGTCGCGTTCACCAGTATGTTGGTTCCATCGGGCACACGGAAATCGCCTTGCCACGGCACATAATTCACGGCTAGGTCGTGACCCATCGCCTTCACGGCCTCACGCAGTTTGCCGCGGAAAAGGGATTCCAGTTCACGGCCGCGATTTTCATCACGGTTTACGAGCGTGATCTGGGTGCAGCCTGCCAAGGCCATCTCCACGCCAATTGCTCTTGCTGCCCCTCCAGCCCCGAGCAAAACGAGGGATCTTCCGCTGGGATCTGCGAGTTCCCTAAAGCTCGCGACGAAGCCCTTGCCGTCTGTGTTTTCGCCGATGAACAGACCATTGCGATTGACGACACAGTTTACCGCTCCCATCAACGAGGCCGAATCACCAAGTCCATCTAGGAATTGAGTCACCGCGACCTTGTGCGGAATGGTGCAGTTGAATCCACGAAAACCGAAGGCTCTGGCTCCAGCAACCGCCCCCGCAAGGTTCTCGGGCCGTACCTCAAGCGTGAGATAACGCCAATCCAACCCCATGGAGCGAAACGCCGGTTCAATCATCGCCTGGGTAGGGTTTTCTGAGACTGGAAAACCGAAGCAGCCAGTCAGTTCCTGTTTGAAATTGAGTTCTTTGGGCATGGAGACATTCTATGCATTGTGAGACAGAATGCGCAGTCTGATCGCAGTGCTACTGGAGCGGTATCTCCGAGATTCGCGCCGTGTAGGGTGCGGGCTGCCATGCCAGCGCGTCGCCCTGCAAACTCGCTTCTTGCTGCGTGGCGAAGACCAGCGGCTGCAGCGTCGGCGCTTCAATCTTCCAGCGTTTCATCCACAACAGCAACGTCACCAGTCCCCACAGGTGATATCCCCAGTTCGCTTTGCGATGGAGGTGTTCATCGATTAGCCTCCGCACTGCGGGCGAATTGAACAATCCATTTTCGACTACCGACCGCTCATTCAGAGTCTCCAGCAGCAATGGCCTCAACACCCCCCGGAACCACTGGTGAATCGGAACATCGAAACCGATTTTCGGCCGTCGAAGAACATCAGGCGGCAAGGCATCGCGCATCAGGTGGCGCAGCGCAATCTTGGTTTCAAACCCGGCAAACTTGTACTTCTCAGGCAGGCGCGCCGCCAGCGCGACGATGCGATCGTCAAGGAAAGGCGGCCGCACCTCGACCGAGTGGGCCATGCTCATCCGGTCAACCTTGTACAGAATCGCGTCAGGCAACGAGTAGCGCTGATCGAAATCGAGAAAGCGCTCGACGAAAGACTCACGCAGATGGCCCGTATGCATTTCCGCAAGGATCCCCGCTAGCGGTCCGGCGCTCGCGAAGCGGAAGAACTGGCGCTTTTCATCTTCAGTGAACGTACCGTTCCAGAAGACGTGGGCCGCGGCAGGCGGCAACAATGAGCCCTCAAGGAAACGCTTAATTTTGTATTCGAGACCGATCTTTTCATCGGATGCGGGTATGTGGCGCGCGAGGTTGAGTGCGGCGCGCCGCAGGCGTCGCGGCAGGTGCGAAAAGTAGCGGTTGTAACGGTCGGCTTTGTAGGTGAGATAACCACCGAAAAGTTCGTCGGCGCCCTCACCGCTCAGCACCACGGTTACGTCCTTCCGGGTCAACTTCGACAGGTACCACGCGGGCACCGCACCGGCGTCGGCGCTTGGCTCGTCGGAGTAGTAGGCAAGCTCGCCGATCATGTCGGCCAGGTCCGCATCTTCGTTCAGGTCGAACTCAGTGTGTTCGGTTCCATAACCCTCTGAAACCTGCTTGATGTAGCGGCTCTCGTCGAATGACTTGCCGCGAAAGGTGACAGAGAATGTCTTGAGACGCTTGGGTGAAAGCCCGGCTGCATAGTGCAGGACTGTCGATGAGTCGAGGCCTCCGCTGAGCCAGATACCGAGCGGCACTTCAGACACGAGCTGCTCGTTGACCGATTTCTTCAGCAGATCGTCGAGCTCCTCGCATGCTTCGTCCAGCGATTTGGGAGCGGGAGCAGCCTGCGCGCTCGGCACATAGGACGCGATGGTCATTCGCCCGTTCTGCCAGTTAAGCAGGCAGCCGGGCATCAGCTTCTTAATGCCTTCAACCAGCGTGTATGGGCCGGGAACATAGTTGAGGCTCAGGTAGCAATTGAGCCCCGCAAGATCGATCCGGCGCGGCACATCGGGATTCGCAAAGATGCACTTCAGCTCCGAGCCGAACGAGAGTTCGCCGTTTCGCTTGGAGTAATACAGAGGCTTGACGCCCATGCGGTCGCGCGCCAGCACCAGCCGCCTTTGCGACTCGATCCAGATGGCCACACCAAACATGCCGCGCAGCCGCGCAAAGCAGGCCGGCCCCCATGCGAGAAATGCGTTCAACACTACTTCGGTATCGCAATGAGATCGGAAGGTGACGCCTTGTGACTCAAGCTCCGCGCGGAGTTCTTGGTGGTTGAAGATTTCGCCGTTGAAAGCTATGACGGCGTCGCCGTTCGCGCTCCGCATGGGCTGATCGCCGCCGTCAATGTCGACAATGCGCAGCCGTGTCGCGCCAAGAGAGATGCGCCGCGAGGTGAAACTGCCCTGCTGGTCGGGCCCGCGATGCACGAGCGCTGCAATCCCCGCCTTCAGTACGCCCGGAGCAAGTTCCCGAGTATGATGGGTGTAACCGAGTATCCCACACATCCAGCAATTACCTCTTCACGAAACAAAATGAAAGACTTACCCGGTAATGCTGCCTTCGAGGGAGCGCCTTGGCCACCCCGGGCTTTCGTCTACTTGTAGGACAACCTTATCCTGCTTTTCGAGAAAAATCGAGAGCCATTTGTAAACTATTTCGAAGCTCGTCTCGTCTAATGGCAGTTCTTCTTTAGACGCATCCTTAAATTTAACAGATTTTCTCGGCAACCCCTTACTGGAAATCTCACCCGAACAGTCCACTTTTCGTGCGACCCGGAACCGAACCGCGCGGACCCGATGTGCTATACGTTTAGCCATGTCTCGCAACAGGTTATTTTTCGCCGCTATCTTTTCTGTCCTTGCCGTCCTGTCCGGCTCCGCAATCGTTTCCCGCGCGCAGAGCCCAGCGCCCACTCCGCCAATGGGTTGGAATAGCTGGGATGCTTACGGGCTCACCATTGATGAAGCTGACTTCAAAGCCAACACCACTGTGCTGGCCGGTGTGGCAAAGTACGGCTGGAAATATGCGGTTATCGACGAAGGCTGGTACATGGCCAACACGGAAGGCAAAACTCTGGCGGACAAGAAATACCTCTGGGATCAGAACGGGCTGCTGATTCCAGTGCCGAGCCGCTTCCCTTCTTCAGCAAACAGCGAAGGCTTCAAGCCGATAGCTGACTGGGTTCATGCGCAGGGGCTCAAGTTCGGCATTCACATCGTCCGCGGCATTCCCAAGCAGGTGGTCCAGGCCAATCTACCGATTGCGGGGTCGAGCTTTCACGCCCAGGATGCGGCCGACATGACCAGCCCATGCCCGTGGGATGAGGGCAACTGGGGCGTGAAGGACAACGCAGCCGGCCAGGCGTATTACGACTCCATGCTGGCGCTGTATGCGAAGTGGGGCCTGGATTTCATCAAGGTGGACTGCATCAGCGACCACCCGTATCGGCCCACGGAGATACGCCAGATTGCCGACGCAATTCAGAAGACCGGCCGACCCATTGTGCTGAGCCTTTCGCCGGGACCCACTTCGTTGAAGGTCGCCGACGAGGTCGCGAAGTACGCGCAGATGTGGCGCATCACAGACGATCACTGGGATGTCTGGAGCGTCCAGCACGCTCCCGGGCGCGGCGAATTCCCGTTCAGCGTCAAGGATGAGTTCGACCGCATTGCGCAGTGGAATACGCACGTGAAACCCGGCAACTGGCCCGACGCCGACATGCTGCCTTGGGGTTACCTGGGACCGCATCCCGGATTGGGCAAGCCGCGCGAGTCGCGGGAGACGCATGATGAGGAGCGGACGGAGCTGAACCTGTGGGCCATCTCGCGCTCGCCGCTGATCCTGGGTGCGAATCTGACCAAACTCGACGACTTTACGCGCTCGCTGATTACGAACGAAGCCGTGCTCAACATGAACCAGCGTTTGACCAGCAGCGAGCCGGTGGATGTATCCAAGCTGCCCGGGTTTGAAAGCGCGCGCGTGTGGCGTGGAACCGATGCGCGAAACCATGCGGACTATGTCGCGTTCTTCAACCTCGCCGACCAACCCGTAACTCTTAAAGCGGCCTGGGATCAGTTGGGGATCGCTGGCGCAATGCACAAGGCGCAGGATCTGTGGGCCGACAAGGGCTTCAAAAGCTTAAAACAGTTGGAGACTACGCTGCCTGCTCACGGCAGTACAGTGTTCCAGGTGCAGTAAGCCAGGCCGGCACGATCACCGGGTCAGCCTGTGGCCTGATGACTGTGCGAAACTAACTTGTCGGAAGTTACGCAATTCCCCAGCGCTCTCACCGGCAGAGGCGCATTATGTCTTTATTACGCTCGTCTTTTATAGCACTGTCCCATAATCGCTCACTGCGTCGTTTCTGCGAGGCCTCCAGGCTTGGCGTCAAGCTCAGCTCGCGTTTTGTTGCAGGCATGGAAATCGCCGACGCCATTCGCGTGGCTGAGGGCGTAAACAAGCAAGCAATTGCCGTTACGATTGACTCTCTCGGCGAAAGCGTCACGTCGGAAACTGAAGCGCATCACGCCGCGGAAGTCTACCACCAACTGCTCGACCTGATAGCCGCACGCAAGCTCAAGGCCAACATCAGCGTCAAGCTTACGCAGATGGGGCTTGAAGTTTCGCCTGAGCTTGCAGAATCGATTGCGCTAAGCCTTACGCAGCACGCAAACTCCGCGGGCAGCTTTGTGCGCATCGATATGGAGGACTCATCGCTCACGCAAGTGACGCTCGACATTGTGCGCCGTGTGCATGCGCGTCCTGATCTTCGCGATTCGATTGGCGTGGTGATTCAGGCGTATCTCTATCGGTCGCAAGCCGACGTTGAGCAGTTACTCGCCGATGGCATTCGTGTGCGGCTCTGCAAGGGAGCGTACAAGGAGCCGCACGAAGTGGCCTTCCCGCGCAAGGCAGCGGTAGACGCGAATTTTGTGAAGCTGGGTAATCTGCTACTGGAGAGCCCTTACTACCATGCGCTCGCCACGCACGATGAAGCCATGATCGAGGCTGCGAAATCGTATGCACGGGCGAACAAAATCGATCCGTCGCGGTTCGAGTTCCAGATGCTCTACGGCATCAAGCGCGACTTGCAGAGGGCCCTGGTTCGTGAGGGCTATAACGTGCGCGTTTACGTTCCATTCGGCACTGACTGGTATCCGTACTTCATGCGACGGCTTGCGGAGCGGCCCGCGAACGTCCTGTTCCTGGCGCGGAACTTCTTCCGGTCCTGAACCGGACAGGTGGGGGCTATACAGGCTGCGGAAAAACCCGCCCATTGCTTTGTTTTGTAACAGGGCACGACTTTAGTCGTGCCGCAAGTGCCGCAGAATCGACTGGGCTTTAGCCCCTGAAGGAATGCAATTTCGGGATTCCAACTCACATTTGAGTTTTTCCGCAGCCTGTATGGCAGTTTCGGAATTGGTCTACACCGAAAGCACGTTGCAAAGGTGCCGTTTTCTTCAAGAAAACGGCACCTTTCGACGCTCTCAAAAAGTCTACGTGTATTCCGAAATTGCTCTAGTTCAAGCCGGAGGTCTCCATCGGGGAAGGTTTTGCGCCGTTCTCCTCCGCATGGTGCGAGCGCCGATTGCGTCTTCTCGACATCGCGCGCTTCTTCATCATGGATGTAGAGCCGCAACGTGCGCACTGCCATGGATAGCGGCCAAACAACGGAAAAAGATATTTGTGCAGCAGGCCCTCGCGTGCAATGCGCTTGATGCGATCGGAGCCGCACCTGGGACATAAGACCGGGTTAAGGTGCTCAACTTTCCCCTTTACTCCAGATTCGCTCGGTGCTGTTACCACTTCTTCGGGCAATCTCGGCTCCTGTTTCCGTCTCGACCTGGCCGATCATGCCAAGCCCTGAAGTCCTCAAAAGGCCGCTTTAGCAAGCTGAGGACGTGCCTGCGAATACAAACATCTTCGGGATTGCGTTTATATTACCCGAATTTAAGAATGAGTCGATAGGGGAAAGATCATGGCCGCGAAAAAAGCTGCGTGTAAATCGGGTAGAGGATTAGCTCACGCGCGCAGACGCGCCAACCCCTGCCGGGCCAGATCGGCAACAGCACGAGCCAATGTCGGCGAATCGTTCAGCGACTCGGGCCGCTCCAGTCGCACGCCAAGCTTTGCGGCATATTCGCGGAACAGGTGATCCACGTCGAATAGGATTTCAACGTGATCGCAGAGGAAGCCGATTGGCTGCAGGATGAGCGCCTTCACTCCCTCGCCTGCGATTGAGTCGAGAGTGCTTTCCACGGTGGGCCCAATCCAGGGGCCGCCACTTGCGCCCTGGCTTTGGAAGGCAAACCACCAGCGGGGAATTTCGGGTACGCGTGCCGCCACCAGCTCTGCAGTGTGCTTGGCGTCTTTCGCATAAGGATCGGCGCCCTCGCCCGGCCAGAGACGCGGTTGCCCTTCACTCGCGGCGGGGGTTTGAACCGTCCGGCAAGGAACACTGTGCGCGGTAAACAACACCGGGACAGGAGCACCGGTTTCTGCGCAGAGAATGCTGAGCGCCGGCCGCAACCGTTCGGCGAAAGCCTCAGCCAGCATTGGATGATCGGCCCAGCCTGATGTGAAATCCATCCGCATTCCCGCCGCTTCTGCTTCCACTGCCCTGCGGTACAAGCCCACGCTGGTGCGCGAGTTTTGCGGGGCCATGCAGATGACTACTGCTTCTTCAACGCCGTCGGCGCGCATCTGTTTGACGACGTCGGGAATGTATGGCCGCCAGTTCCGCATGCCCACGTAAATGGGGACTCCGTCGCCACTCATTGTAAGTTCCTGCCCAACGAGCCGCGCCTGCTCCATGGTGATATCGGTGAGCGGGCTCTTGCCAATGAGCGAGTAACGATGCTGAATCTCTTCGACGACGGACTGCGGCAGCGGACGGCCGCTGACCACGTTGCGCAGGTACTCGGGGATCTGCTCCACGGTCTCCGGCGTTCCGTGGGCCAGCAGCAGTACGGCCCGTTTACCCATTAGCCTGCTCCAGGCGGAACTCGCGCACCATGCGCACCACCGCCTGCACATTTTCAACCGGCGTGTTGGGCACAATGCCGTGGCCAAGATTGAATATGTGTCCCGCACGCCCGCCGGCGGACCGCAAAACGTCTTTCACGCGCTGCTCCAGAACTTCGAGCGGAGCGAACAAGGTAATGGGATCAAGATTGCCCTGCACCGCATGGCTGTAGTCCACTGCGCGCCAGCCCTCGTCCAACGGCTGCCGCCAGTCCAGTCCGATCACGTCAGCGCCGGTCTCCGCCATTGCGCCCAGCAGGCCTGTGGTCTCAACGCCGAAGTAGATGACCGGCACGCCCATCTGCTGCACGGCGCGAACCAGGCGCTTGGACGCTTCGAACGCGTAGTCGCGATAATCGGACAGCGCGAGCGAACCGACCCAGCTATCGAAGATCTGGATCACGTCAGCGCCCGCCTGCACCTGCAGACGGCAGTACTCCGTTAGTACATTGACAAGCTTATCCAAAAGACTGCGCCACGCAGTGGGGTCGCCGTACATCATCTGCTTGGTGTGGATGTAATTTCGCGAACCGCCGCCCTCGATCATGTAGCTGGCCAGCGTGTAGGGCGCGCCGCAGAAGCCGATGACGCCGAGCCGATTGCGGAAGTGCGAAGCAACTTTCTGGATGGCGCGGGCGACGTACGCCAATTCATCGGTACGGTCGGTGCGCAGGGCCTTTACATCATCGGCTGTGCGCAAGGGATGATGCACAACAGGCCCCTCGCCAGCCTGAAATTCAAACGGAAGCCCCATTGGTTCGAGCGGCAGCAGCAGGTCGGCAAAGATGATTGCTGCGTCGACGCCAAGCTTCTCCGCCGCCGTGATGGTGACTTCAGCGGCGATATCCGGCTGCTTGCAGATTTCCACCAGCGTATGGTGCTTACGGACGTCGCGATACTCCTGCATGTAGCGGCCAGCCTGGCGCAAAAACCATACGGGCGTGCGATCGACGGGCTTGCGCAAACATGCGCGGACAAATCGGCTGCCGTCGAGAATTGTGTCAGTGGAATCTCCGGCACCGGCCGGGTTTAGCTTGTTCGTATCCATATAGTTCAATTTTACCGGGCGGCAGGTGACTCCGGGGAGCGGACTTGGCTGTTCCCGTTTCTCAATGAACGTATTTGCCCACAGCGATGCCCACGATCATGAGTTTGACCAGCCACGATGCAGCGAAAAGCACGAGGAACATGCGATGAAGCTTGAGGAAGATCGCCTTGGATACGATGAGTGGGAGTGGTCCAATGAGCCAGATAGCAAGGGCGAGCTTGAGGCAATTGCGGATGCCCGTTATCTGCAGGTCATAGGCAAGAATGGTAAACCCGGCGCAGGTAACAAAAGGCAATACAGTGGACACCAGCACTGCCGTTATTCGGCCCTTTTCTCGCCAGACCTCGGGATGATCAAAGCGCTTCTGGACCCAGTCGCCCACCAGCAGCCAGTCCGTGTACGTGGTCAACACTCCCGCTGCCGCCGCAACCGCAGCCAAATGCACCCAGTTCATTGTAAGAATCTCCGCGTTCAGTGTACGTAGCGAACGACCGCATGACCAGAGAATTTCGGTGCATGGAACGCCGCGTTTACCTCCAGCGGAAGATGCGCAGTGAAACCGCAAAGGGCAGAATAAGCCATGCCAGCAGAATTCCAACTTGCGGAACAAGGTGGTTGATCGCAACGCCCTGCAGCATGTTGGCGCGAAACGCTTCGTTGGCCGCGGTGAGCGGCAGCGCGCGCACGAACGGCTGAATGACAGCCGGGAATCGCGAAGCCGAGAAAAAGACGCCGGACAAGATCCACATGGGCAGCATGACGAGATTCATCAAGCCCGATGCGGCTTCCATGGTTCGCGCCCGTGAAGAAATCAGCAGTCCCAGCGCGGAAAACGCCATCGATGTGAGTACGCAAAGGAACGCCAGCTCCAACAGCGATCCGCGGAACGGCACGCCGAAAACAAGACCGGCAAAGCCGAGGAACGCCACTACCTCCACGACGAGCATGGCCAACCGCGACAGCAAAAACGCCGCCAGATATTGCCAGCGCGGCATGGGCGAGGCGACCATGCGCTTGAGCAGCTTTTTCTGCCGTGCTTCAACAATCGCAAATCCGAGACCCCAGATAGCCGAACCCATCAGGTTCATTCCAAGCAGGCCCGGCACCACAAAGTCGATGTAGCGCGAACCTGTCTCGTGGATCAGCTCACTATTTATGGACACACTTTCGCGCTGACCCGCGGCCACCTGTATGGCCCGGTCGGCAAGCAGTCGCGCTGTGCGCGCATCGGGGTTGGTGTCGTCATACTGATAGGTCACTCCGCCGGCTTGCTCGCTGGCAAGCAATAGGATCGCGCCCGTGTCCAGAAAATGCTTACCCGCTGCCTTGTCCATCTGGGTAACGCGAAGCCCTTTGTCGGCGCCGAGAGCTCGCGTGAGTTGCGCGGAGGTTGCAGCCACCGGCAACACGTCAGGCGGGCGGTCGCGAAACGCAATGCCGAGCCCAACGGCCAGCAGGATGGGAAAAATAAAGATCCAGAAGATCGCCTCAGGCTCGCGCCACACCAGCATGAAACGAATGCGCGTCAACTGATAAAGACTGCTGTGCTGGAGTCTATTCATCGCGCAGATTCCTTCCGGTAAGGCGCACGAATACATCTTCGAGCGAAGCTGAGTGGGTGCGGAATTCGCTCAGGTGCAGGCCCTGCTCTTCAAGCGCGGCAAAGATGCGCGGCACAGCCGTGTGCAACTCGCTTACGGAAAGCTGATGCAGCCCATCATCAACGCGATGCGACTGCACGCCGGGAAGGATTGTCAGACGCTCGGGTTGAAGTACGGCTTCGTGAGCACGCGAAGCGTCTTTCGCGGTTACAGCGAATTCAACAATGTCTTCTCCGCCAACGGTGGCGATGAGCTGCTGCGGTGTACCGAGAGCGATGACACGGCCGTGATCCATGATGGCTACGCGATCGCAGAGTCGTTCCGCTTCATCCATGTAGTGCGTCGTCAGAATGATGGTACGGCCGGCAAGTTTTAGCCCTTCCACCAAATCCCACAGATGGCGGCGCGCCTGCGGGTCGAGGCCGGTGGTTGGCTCGTCCAGAAAAAGTAGTTCAGGATCGCCGACCAGCGCCGTCGCCATGGCGAGCCGCTGTTTTTGTCCGCCGGAGAGCCCACCGACGCGCGAGCGTCGCTTCTCTTCGAGTTGCGCTGTCTTGATGGACTCGTCAATAGAAATTCCTTGACGGAAAAAGCTGCGGAACAGGCGCAAGGTTTCCTCGACGGTCAGCTTGTCAGGAAACTGCGTCTCCTGCAGTTGAATTCCGATACGCTGGCGAAGCTCGTTTGCGCCGGTCTTCCAGTTGAGGCCGAGCAGTTCGACGGTGCCTGCGTCCGGCTCGGTCAGCCCTTCGCAGATTTCAATTGTGGTGGTCTTCCCTGCTCCGTTGGGGCCAAGAAGTCCGAAGCACTCACCTCGCCCTACCTCTAGGTCAATGCCATCAACCGCCTGAACATCGGCAAACGCTTTGCGCAGACCGCGAATCAGCAGAGGTGGCGCGTTGGTTTCGGGCACGGCCGTATTTGGCGCCAAACTGCTCATCGAATCTCTCCTCGAATAGCCTAGCGCACTGCACGCGAAAATACGTTAAACTCCAATTTCCCCGAACGGATACATTCGATTCGAACCACATTTGATCGTAAAATGGAAAATCGCATTACTTCAGGAGAAATCGACGATAAATCGATAGCAAGTCTCTGCTATCCTTCTTGGCGAGCGCAGAAGCGCCAAGAAAGAAGCTTGGTAATCATACATGCAGATTCGTTCGATGTTGGCTCGTTCGTATGCCATCCTGCTGGCTTGCAGTTTTGCTTCTCTGCCGGCGCAAAGTGCCGATTTGCAGATGAAGGTGAACGATAAAGGCTACCTTGACGCGCAGGGCTTCAGCGTAATCCTCTATCAAAGCACTTTCCACCCGGTGTTCGTGGATCAGAAGAACACCGCAATGGAGATGATTCTCCACGGCCAGCGCATCGCCACCAATGGCGACGTGCGCTTGGTACCCACTCCGGAACAATGGGATCTGGTGGCACAGCTCAAGGGGCGTCAGGCCGACAAGGAAAAGAATCGCCTCACTGCGCAGTTGTCATTTCCCACGTATCAGATGGATTACCAGCTGGTGGTTACGCCCGAGCCCGGCGGCGTGCGCGTGAGCGTGAACCTCGACAAGCCTCTGCCGGAGAAGCTGGCCGGCCGCGCAGGCTTCAATCTCGAGTTCGTGCCGTCCATTTACACCGGCAAGACCTACTCGGTCGACGGCGCGGGATTCGGCCTGATTCCGCGCAGCCCCCAGGACCCGATGCAGAAGGTGCTGCCCTCGCCCGATGATCCGAAGAAGCTGCCTTATCAGGAAGAGTGGGACAAAGACAAGGGCTACACGCAACCAATGGCGCTGGTGAGCGGAAAGAGCATCACTCTCGCGCCGGAAGATCCGCTGTACCGCGTGACGGTGAACAGCGAAACCGCACCGGTATCGCTTTTTGACGGACGCGATCGCGCCCAGAACGGCTGGTTCGTGCTTCGTTCGCTGATTCCTTCCGGCAAAACCGAAGGCGCGATCGTGTGGCACATTCGCCCCATCAATATTCCCAACTGGACGCGTCCTCCGATGGTTGCGCACAGCCAGGCCGGCTATGCGCCCAACTTCCCAAAAGTAGCTGTCATCGAGATGGACCCGAACTACGTTGCGCCGAAAACCGCGAAGATTCTTCGCCTTGGCGAAGACGGCAATTACAAGCAGGTGTTTGAGGCACCGGTTTCCGCAGCAACACCGTGGCTTCGTTACACCTATGCGAAATTCGACTTCTCATCCGTGAAGGATCCGGGGCTGTACGTAATTGAGTACGGCGGTCAGCGGACCGATCTTTTCCCGATCGGCAAGGATGTGTACAGCAAGACGTGGCAATCGAGCCTCGACGGATTCCTCGCGGTCGAAATGGATCACGTATCCGTGCGCGAGGGCTATCGGTTGTGGCATGGCGTTTCGCACCTCGACGATGCGCGCCAAGCCCCACTGAACTGGACGCACTTTGACGGTTACCGTAGCGGTGCGAATAGCGATTCGCCCTTCCAGCCCGGCGAGCACATTCCCGGGCTGAACGTGGGCGGGTGGTTTGACGCGGGTGACTACGACAACATTGCGCCGAGCCAGTACACGGTGATTCAGAATCTCTCGCTCGGCTACAAAGAGTTCAACATGAAGTGGGACAACCTGACGGTGGACGAAGATGCCCGTACGGTTGAGATGCACCGGCCCGACGGCGTGCCCGACGCGGTGCAACAGGTGAAGCACGGAGTTCTGCAGGTCCTGGCGCAGGTTCATGCCTTCGGGCATCCGATCCTGGGCATCGTTGAGCCCACGCTGCGTGGTTACACGCACCTGGGCGATGCGGCTTCAAACACCGACGGCCGTCTTTACTCCGACAAGCTCGGCCCGAACCAGATCGACGGAAACTATTCCGGAATTCCGGATGACCGCTGGGCCTTCACCACCAAGATGCCGATGCTGCAGTGGGGCGCTTCGGCCTCGTTGGCCTCCGCGTCGACGGCGTTGAAGGGCTGGGACGATCCTCTCGCCAAAGAGTGCCTGGACACAGCCATCAAACTATATGCCGATGAGCATTCGAATCCGACACCGAACCAGGGCCGCGGCGGATTCGGAGGCCCGGCCATGGCTGCCATTCCTGAGTGGAGAGCCACCATTGAACTGCTTATCGCTACCAACGGCAGCGACCAGTACAAGAAACGCGCTCAGGAGCTGTTCCCGGCGGTGCGCGAGCGCTTTGGCATGGGCGGCTGGCTCGCTGTTCGTGCGTTGCCGTATATGGACGCGGACTTCAAGAAACAGGTAGAGGACGCGGTCAAGGCATACAAGACGACGTTCGATGCCGACATGGCCAAGACCCCGTTCGGCGTGCCGCCCAGTTTGCGTACCTGGGGCGGCTCTTCCGCGGTAGCGGATATGGCCGTGCAGATGTACTTCCTGCACAAAGCGTTTCCGGAAATCATCGGGCCGGAGTACACACTCCGTGCTGTCAATTACCTGCTGGGCACGCATCCGGCTTCCAGCGCTTCTTACATTTCGTCGGTCGGCGCCGTTTCCAAGATGAAGGCATACGGCAACAATCGCGCTGACGGAACGTTCATCCCCGGCGGCGTGATTCCTGGCTACATCATCATCCAGCCGGACTTCCCGGAGTGCATCGACGACTTCGGCATGTTGTGGTTCGAGGACGAGTACGTGATCAACGTCGCCAGCACCTGGGTGCTCGCAGGCAACGCTGCGGACGCACTCGTTAAGCAGATCGCCGGTCAGTAAGTAACGCAACAGGAAGGTCATTGAGCCCGAGGCCGATTTCTCCGGGCTCGATTCGTTAGGAATGAGTAGGCGGTAATACGACCAGAATGCTCATATCTCCAGCTCCCGGAGGGAGCAAGGGATAATAGCCCAGGATGAAATCCTGGGTATGCTTTCGCTCTTTCGAAATCGGGAAATCACCGCGGCAAAGCCGCGCTCAAAGTCGTCAGTTTCCGTGTAGCCGGTCAACCAACCGCCTCAATGCACTCCACGCATTTATGACCCCATCCGCTAACCGTACATCATGGACCTCAGCGACTGCGGAACAGTTGATCAGCTTCGGCGTCTACGGTCGCGGATTACAGCAAGTACTGTTTTTCACGGGCGCAGGGTTCCGCCTTCCAGCCAGTTCTTCACGCGCGTCACCTCATCGTCCTTGGCCGTCGGACCGATTTCGAGCGGCAGGTAGATGTCTGGCATTACGCCGATGCCGTCAACCGGCATCGCGGGGATGCGTTCAGAACGCGATGTGGCATAGAAAATCTGGCGTTTGCCGGAAGGCAGCTTCGAAGGGCGGAGATTGGAAAAATCCAGCGACCCGTATGTCCGACGCCCGATTAACTTGATCGAATAACTTTGGCGTACCGTCAGCAGGAATTGCTCGCAGGTGCTTCCGCAATCGTGATCGATGAGGATCGCCACACGGGCCGGCCTGCGGGGCTCTGGCTGATCGATCCGGTGGTATCCAACACTTCCCGTGGTACTCAGCGGTACATAGTCGCCTGTCTTTGCCTTCTCCATCCTCTCTACCAGCGGAAGGATCATCTTCTTGCAATTTTCATCGCCGGCGCAGATCCGGTTTTGCGCTTCAATATTAGCGGGAGTAACCAGGAAGTCTGCCCCTACGTCAACGACTTCGCCAGACATTAACCAAGGCAACAGCGGTTGGAAACTCGAATCGTTGCCTCCATCATTCGCACGCACATCGATGATCCAGTTGGGGTGGGAGGCAAGCAGTTCGTGCTGTTCAGCGAAGATTGTCTCAAGATCGGCGCGCCCGGACGCCTCAAAGGTAGGAATCGACAGGAGGAGCGTGGTCCCGGACAGTGCCTTCAGTTCCGCATGTCGTATTGTGCCGCCGCCATTGGGTATTCGGCCCGGCTGGTCCTGATCGGGTCCGGGTAGGGGCATCTCGGCAAGATGCCCCGGACGCCACGCAAGCAGGTACGTGCGCAAGATGGCATCGCATTCTCGATCCGACGCAATTGCGGATACAGCCGCTTGGGCCGTTGTCATCGCCTTGTCAAAATAGGCTTGCCCCTTCTGCGCAAGTTCATCTTTCGCTCCTGCATCGTTGGCCAGAAGGAAGGAGGGGATTGCGTCCAGATCCTGTCGGCAACTCTGCTCTGGCGTGAGTTGCGCTTGAACTGCGTACTCCCCGAACAGAAACAAACAGTAAGCTACGCAACAAGCTTTGCTCATGAAGCCTCATCGAGATAGCGTCAAACCCCTGTTTTGATTGATCCATGCGGCCACGTACTCATCACCTGTCCGCAGGTCGCAAGCGGAGTCTCAAGTTAGTGATCATTTGCGCCAATCCGTGTTGATGGTGTTGCATCAAGGATACAACCGATTGATCCCGTCCAGTTTGTGAACGGTCCGGTAGTAACTCCAATTTAGACTCCCAAAAAGGAACCGCAGATCCTCCACTCCGTTCAGGAACGGCTTTGGGGTGGGGAGTGCGTGCTGCATTTCAGATTCCGAGTGAGTTGTCGGCAATACGGAATTCATCGCAGATTTGGGCCATTGCGGCAGTGGATTACCGATGGACCGCAAGCACGGCTTGGAAACCGGGAACTCTCTCCACACTATTTGCAGACGATTTCTCCTCATCAACGCATAATCGCGGGAGGAGAAACTTCATGTCCGCCGAGCTCAAACCAGCGACCCGCCTCATGGTGCAGTGTCGGAGATGCGACCGGTTCAATCTGTCCGCCATCCGCCGGTTTATACCCGAAAAACCACACCCCACCCCCCCCGTACCCTCCTGCTGCCCCAAATGCAGTGCAATTTGAAGGAGGATTCATTCATTCCAAACAGCTTGCATCGTTGGTTACCTTAACCAACCAGTAAACATAAACCCTCGATTTCGGGTGTCTTTCGGTCCGTTTTCGGCTCGAAATGGGGCCTGTTTCGAGCGAAAAGCAAATAGCAGTTGCGCGGCAGCTGCTGGCAAGTTTGCAGGAGATGACGCGATTGCTCCTCTGCTCAGCATTCCGCGCTGCGGGTAAACTAATTGCATGGCAGAGATTCAGCGCAGGAAGACCCCGACAGTCAAAATCGGCCACGTTCGAGTGGGATGGGAAGTTCCCGTCGTCGTGCAATCGATGACCAACACCGATACGGCCGATGCAAAGTCCACCATTGAGCAGGTTGCAGCCCTCGCCCTTGCCGGCTCAGAGCTGGTGCGCGTTACGGTCAACAACGAAGAGGCCGCGGCCGCAGTGCCAGAAATTGTTGAAGGCCTCGATAAGCGCGGCATTCGCGTTCCCATCATCGGCGACTTTCATTACAACGGCCACTTGCTGCTGAAAAAGTACCCTGCCACGGCGCGCGCGCTTGCCAAGTACCGCATCAATCCGGGCAATGTTTCGGTGGGCCGCAAGAACGACGACAACTTCCGCACCATGGTTGAGTGCGCGGTTGAGAACAACAAGCCGGTCCGCATCGGCGTGAACTGGGGCTCGCTGGATCAGGCGCTGTTGACCCGCATGATGGACGAGAACAGCAAGAAGGCCGAGCCCGCGCCTGCGCGGGACGTAATGATGGAAGCGATGGTGGTGAGCGCGCTTGACTCCGCTGCTGCCGCTGAGCGCTACGGCCTGGGCCATGACATGATCATTCTGTCAGCCAAGGTGAGCGGCGTTCGCGATCTCGTGGATGTCTACACCAATCTGGCTGCGCGCTGCGACTATGCGCTGCACCTGGGGCTGACCGAAGCCGGCATGGGCGCAAAGGGCCTTATCGCCTCCACCGCCGGACTCGCGCCGCTGCTGCTTGCCGGCGCTGGCGACACCATTCGCGTAAGCCTCACGCCGAAACCCGGCGGCGATCGCACAGAAGAAGTGCAGGCCGCGCAGCAGATTCTGCAGTCGCTTTCAATCCGCAGCTTTATGCCCCAGGTCACAAGTTGCCCCGGTTGCGGACGAACCACCAGCACCTACTTCCAGGAGCTCGCCGAGCAGATCCAGAACTACCTGCGCACCTCCATGCCGGAGTGGCGCAAGAAGTACGCCGGCGTCGAAGAGCTGAAGCTGGCCGTGATGGGCTGCATTGTCAACGGCCCCGGTGAATCAAAGCACGCCAATCTCGGCATTAGCCTGCCGGGCACGTTTGAAGATCCCGTCGCCCCCGTCTACGTGGACGGCAAGCTGGCAACCACTCTGCGCGGCGATACCATCGTGGCGGAGTTCAAAGAGATTCTCGACCGCTACGTCGAGAGCCACTACGGGCAAGGCGCGAAGAGCGGCGAGCTGGTGGGAACTCACTAAGAACAGGGGTCAGGGGTCAGACGAACTTGCGATTTTTCCTGCCCTGTTCCTTTGTATCGGCGCGCACTTTCGCTTCCTCCCGATTCGCTGTAGGCTTGCTGCAATCCCCAATCGGAGTGTGGAGATGCGCTGCCCTCTTTGGCTTGCGGTTGTGCTTGTGGGCGCGCCTGCTTTCGCGTTTGCAGGCGGTCCCAAAAACTGCGTGACCGCGGAAGAAGCGGCAAAATCGCCAAACAAGGACGTCTGCATCACCGCTCACATCTACGAGATTGTCGAGCTGCCGAACGGCACGCGCTTTCTGGATGTGTGTGCGCCCGAAACACCCGACGAGTCCTGCCATTTCACCATCATGAGCCTGCGTGAGGACCGCAACGAAGTTGGCGAGCTGCTCAGATTTCGCAACACCGACGTGCGCCTTCGCGGGATTGTGCAGTCGATGCACGGCCGCTATGGAATGCTGCTGAGCCATGCACGGCAGTTCTACGGCGGACCGCCGAAATTCAAGCCAAACCCGAAACTGCTGCGCGGCTTCGACGCGGAACGGGACAGTCGGCCGGTGAGCGACCCTAACCTGCGCAGACAGGGCGGACGACGCGCATTCATGGACAATCGCGATCAGACTTCGCGGCCTGCAGAGTAGCGGCAAACCCAACCGCAAACCTACCAGCCGCGCCCGGCATAGCGGCGCAGTTCGCGCAGCGAATAGCGTGTTCCGCGCCAGTCGACTCCCTGCCGAACGAGCGCCAGTGTCATGGACCGCAGCAGCGCATAAAGCACCACCAGCATGGCGGGGGCATATAGGACGGCAAGCCACGACGGCGCCGCCGTGACCTTGCGATTCCCCCAGAAGGTCAGTGCAAAGGCAATGTAAGTGAGCAGGCCCGCGGCCAGCGGCCATCCTCCTGCGATGATTGCGGCCAGCGGCAACAACGCCACCGTGAGCAGGCCCAGGCTGGCAAGCAATGTCAGACCCACGTTATAGCGGTAGGCCGCAAAGCCGTTCTTCTCTGCCAGGCGTACTACGCCCAACGCGCTATGCAGCCAGCGCAGCCGTACCAGGTCTCGGCCGATAATGACGTACTGCCTGTATCCGGCGCGCTTGACCAGCCAGCCCAACCGCAGATCATCGAGCACTTCCATTTGGAGTGCCTCGAATCCGCCGAGTTTCTCATACACGTCGCGCCGGATCAGGTTGAAGCCGCCCACTCCGATGAAGTCCCTCGCGCGCGGGTCCGACACCTTCCACAACCGGACCATCCATTGCGATAAAGCGTTCATCGTGGCCAGCATCGCCTTTTCGCCTGCATTTTTCAGAATCACGGTCGGCGTCAGCACCAGGTGATCTGCATCGTGTGCTTCCGCTTCTCGGAGCGCAATTTCAAGCGCCTGCGGATGAAACAGCACGTCGCCGTCAGTGAAAAGCAGCCATGGCGAACGGGCCATACGCGCGGCCATCGCCATCGCGTGTGGCTTGCCCAGCCAGCCGCTCGGCAATTCGCTCACGTGCACAACATGCAGCGTGTGGCGTCCGCGGGCGCTCGCGGCTTCTGCGGCGACATCCTCCATGCGCACACCGGTTCCGTCCGTGGAGCGGTCATTGACCGCGACGATTTGCAGGCGCACGCCCGTGGACGCGAGCAGCGAACGCAGCGTGGCCTCAATTGAAGCTTCTTCGTCGCGAGCCGGAACGATCACGGTTATCTGGTCCTCGTCCGTGGCGAACGAATCGGGCAACTTGCTTGAGGACACGTCCGGCAAAGTGGCCATTCCCTGCACTACTGTAATTGCGTGCGCAAGCCAAACCACGGCCAGCAGCCAACTCAGTATCGTCAGGATCTGCATGGCCGGATGCGCCGTGATCATGAGGTAAGTATCGCTGAAATCAGCGGAGATTCGGCCGCGTCGATGAGATCTGTCGTCATCGAATCAAGCCTGGACCGCGGAAGTTTCTTCCAATGGAGGTGCGAAGCGGGACCCGGCCATCAGAATCACCGCCGAGATAACCAGGAAGATGAGCGTTGCACCCAGCCCGATGGCTAGATTGGTCCTGTCTGAAATAGCGCCGATAATCTGCGGCGAGAACGTGTCGCCAAAAAAGTGAATGCAAAATAAATTGATTGAAATTGCAGTGGCGCGCACTGGAGCCGATACGGAATTTACAATCGCCGTATTCAACGGGCCGGTGTTCAGGAAGAGGAAGAACTCCGCCGCAAAGAGCGCCGGAATCGCGAACGCCTTCGGCCCGAAGAAAACCATGGCGCCACAAGGGAGCGTCAGCACTACGCTCCAGAATGAGAGCAGGTACAGCGCGCGGTGGTTGGTGCGCAGCCACCTTTGCGCCACCCAACCCCCGATCAGTGTTCCGGCAATGCCGTCGACCACCGTGATGGCTCCGACGGTCAAGCTGGCGTTCGCCACAGACAAGCCCGCATTACGATGCAGAAACGTGGGCATCCATGCCGAAATTCCGCCCATGGCAAACGTGAGCGTCGCCAGCCCCATGGTGCCAGTGAGGAAAGCGGGATTCCTGAACAGGCCGAGGAAAGACGAGCGGTTAGGTGTCGCACTTAAATGGTCAGAGGAACCGCGCACCGGCTCGCGTCCAAAGCCCATGTAGAGCACGGCGACGATCAGTCCTGGAATCGCGCAGATGAAAAACGGTGCACGCCAGCCCCACGCGGAACCAATTGTTCCACCGGCCACATATCCCAGGGCCGCGCCCACCGGAATCGCAACGTAGAAGATCGAGAGCACGCGGTTGCGATCGCGCTCAGGATAAAAGTCGGCCAGCACTGCCGGAGCGTAAACGACGAAGGTCGCCTCGCCAATGCCCACAAACGCCTGCCGCAGATAAAACATCCAGTAGCCGTGCACCCAGACAGTTGCGAGCGTGGCCAGGCTCCACAGGATTGCTCCGGCAACGATGAGCGGCTTGCGATTCATGCGGTCGCCAAGCCAGCCGGTGGCCGGTGCGGCAAGCATGTAGAAGAAGAACATTGCCGTGGTCAGCGCGCCCATCTGCTGATCGGTCGAGTGGAATTCACGCTGGATCAGCGGCTGCGCGCCAGGCAAAATGTAGCGGTCGATGTAGTTGAGCAGGTTGAGCCCGATGAGCAGCAGAAACGTGCCCAGTGCAGGGCTGAAGCGGGCACGAGTGAATGAGGTGGCAATGGGCAAGTAGGTTTGTCTCGCTGGTGTTCTGAGTCTGAAATTCATTCAACCTTGAGCTATCACACTGACCACTGACCAAATGCCGGCCCGCTTTGCCCGCGCCCTCAGGCGGACGGCCGCGGCCAGCGAGCTTCAACCGTCGTGCCGATGCCCCCACGCGGTCTGAATTCTCCGCGCACAACTGCCCACACAGGATCGCAGGCCTTAACCACGTCTTCCAGCACCTGGTTCACGATGTTCTCCTGAAAAATTCCCAGGTTGCGATAGCTGAACAGGTATTCCTTGAGCGATTTCAGCTCGAGACAGCGCTCGCGCGGCATGTACCGGATGGTCAAGACTCCGAAGTCAGGCAAGCCCGTCTTGGGGCACACGGAAGTCAGTTCCGGGTCGTCGATCAGGATTTCGTATCCCGGGAACTGGTTTTGCCAGGTCTCGATCGCGGGAAACTTGAAATCCAGGCCGGCCTTGGCGTGTTCGTCTGTGTAGCGGGGAGCGTTGCTGGTTCCTGCAGCCATATTTCTATTGTACTGAGGCCGAGGAATAATCGGAGTAACGCCGCCGGCGCATTTTTTGATTCTTAAACCCATGTTTGCGAGTCTTATATACTGACCTTGGTTAGCCAAATGGCAGAAGACAAAAATCGAACGAACCGGCTCCGGCTCTGGTTGTGGAGGAGTCTCGGCCTTATTCTCATCATCGTTTTCTTCGTGACACGCTATCTGCTCCGGGAGCAGCTCGCCGTACGAGTGGCTGAGGTGGGACACGAGGAACTACGCAACACCATCAGCACCAACGGGCGGGTGGAGCCGATCACCCCATACGACTTTTATAGCCCTATTTCCACAACCGTAAAGTCAGTCAACGTAATGCCGGGCGATAAGGTGAAGACAGGCCAGGTGCTGCTCGTCCTTGACGATCTGGACGCACGGGCACGTGAAGCCGCGGCCATATCAGGCGTGAAATCGGCCCAGGCAGGGCTGGATGCCGCGCTGCACAACGGCACGCAGGAACAGCAGCAGATGGCCGCCGCCGACCTTACCCGCGCAAAGCTCGATCGTGACCAGGCCCAGCGCGATCTCGATGCCCTTACGCGTCTCAATTCCACGGGCGCAGCATCAGCAAGTGAAGTGGCCGCGGCAAAATCGCGGCTGCAAACGGCTGAAGCCAGCCTGCATGCGGCTCACGTTGCATCAACCAGCCGGTATTCGGCTGTGGATATTGACCGGGCACGCGCGACTCTCGCCGATGCTGAGGCCAATCTTGCAGCCGCCCGCAACATCGTGGATAAGACCGTTGTCCGCGCTCCGGCTCCCGGCACCGTCTACGACGTTGAAGTCTCAAAGACCGAATACACGGAGCAAGGCAAGCTGATTCTGAAGATGGCCGACCTGACAAAGGAGCGCGTTCGCGCCTATTTCGACGAGCCCGATATCGGCCATATTGCCGCCGGCCAGAAAATCGTAATCAAGTGGGACGCTAAACCGGGCAAAGAATGGCATGGGCATGTTGATCGTCCGCCAATCACCGTCATCACCTACGGCACTCGCCATGTAGGCGAAGTGCTGGTGAGCATCGACGACGCCGACGGCACACTGCTCCCCGATACGAACGTGAATGTCACCGTGACAACTTCAAGTGAGCCGGGCGTGCTGAGCATCCCGCGCGAAGCTCTGTTCTCGCAGAACGGCCAGCCGTACGTCTTCAAGGTATCGGGCGATACCTTGGTGCGCACGCAGGTTGTCACCGGCATTGTGAACCTGACCCGAGTGGGGATTGTGAGCGGCCTCAAGGACGGCGACCGAGTGGCAACCGGTACTCTCAGCGCACAGCCTTTGCAGGATGGCGTGCCGATCAAGGTTGTGCGGTGAACGAACGGTTAGGCTCATTCCGAGGTCTTGCTGTGGGACTGCTGGCGGCAGCAGTCACGGCGCCGTGCGCAGCGTACGCCACCACCATCAGCCAGGCGATTGCCCACGCCGATCAGGTGTTTCAGACGGGGGAAGCGGACAACGCGCTGCAGGAGATCAGTTCCCTGCCACAAAACGGAGCAGGTACGGCCGAGGCGCAGAACCTGGCTTGCCGCATCCACTTCGCACTCCAGCAGTGGGACAAAGCCGTCTCTGAATGCGAGCAGGCGACGCGGCTCGACAACCAGAACTTCGCGTATCACATGTGGCTCGGCCGCGCACTGGGGCTGAAGGCGCAACACGTCATCTTCACCAGCGCCTATGGCTTGGGCAAGCGTGTGTTGGTGGAATTTGAAACAGCCGCCCGGCTCAATCCCCGCAGCCCTCAAGCGCTGATGGATCTTGGCGAGTTTTACAAATCGGCGCCCGGCATGATCGGGGGCGGTCTCGACAAGGCCGAACGGGTCGCTAAACAACTGGACGGCGTTGACGTTTCCGGGGCACACCAGTTGCGCGCACGCATCGCTGAGTCGCGCAGTGACTACGACACCGCGGAACGGGAGTACAAAGAGGCGGTTGCGACCTCTCAGCATCCTGCCCTGCGCCTGACCATGCTGGCTAGCTTCTACCGTTCTCGCAAACGCTATCCCGACATGCATGCAGCGCTCCGCAGCGCGGAAGGCGCGGCGCGAAAAGACCCGCACGCGACGGTCGCACTCTACGACAGCGCGGGAGTGCTGATGGACGGCAAGCTTGACCCCGGTACCGCGGCGCGAATGCTTGAGGAATACCTCGCCAGTGCCACAAAAACCGAGGAGGGCCCCGCGTTTGAAGCCTATGTGCGGTTGGCGAAAATGAAAAAGCAGCTTGGCGACCCAAGCGGAGCGCAGCAAGAGATTACGGCGGCGCTGGCGCTGGCGCACGACTACAAACCCGCACTCGAGTTCAATCGTTGATCGGAATGGATGAATTGAAGACCGGGATCAAAAATCGCTGTATCTTGCATGACCTCACCTGGCATGGCAAGATTTCGACGAGCATCTTCGTCGGATTGGCGCTCCTAGCCGCTCCTGCCCTGTCGTCGGCGCAGGTATCGCTGGCCACGCTGGTCGACATGGCCGCAAAGAACAGCGGACCGGTGCGGACGGCGCAAGCGGACCTCGACAAGGCACACGCCGCCCTCGCACAGAGCCGCGATGCATTCATTCCAACCATCGCGTTCGGTTCAGGTCTTCCGGCCTTTCCCAGCGTCGGCTTTACGGGCAATCTGCCTACCATCTGGGATGCGAATGTGCAATCCCTTGTCTTCAGTCTGCCGCAGATCAAGTACATTCGTGCTGCCCGTGCGGGCGTTCAAGCTGCGCTGGCCAACCTCAAGGATGCCCACGAACAGGTGGCGCTCGATACTTCTACCGCCTACATTGAGCTCGACACGGTGAACCAGGAACTGGCTGTGGCACACCAGCAGGAATCGTTTGCCAACCGGCTCGTCGACATCGAACAGCAACGCGCCGAGGCCGGCGTTGACCCGCTCAGCGATCTTCTGCAGGCAAAGCTCACGACCGCCCAGCTCAAACTCAAGCGGCTGCATCTGGAAACACGCGCAGGCACGCTTGCCCAGCAATTGTCCGCTCTGACAGGGATGCCGGTTGCGTCGATCGTTACCGATCACGCCAGCATTCCCACCATCCCAGCGATCAAGGCTAGTGACGCTCGGCCATTGGCAGGCCTCCAGTCTGCCAACTTCCTGGCGCTTTCAAAGCAGTATGTTGCCAAGGGCGACTCCGACCACAATCGAATGTATCCCGAGATCGGCTTTGGCGTGCAGTACAACCGCAACACAACGCTGTTGAACAATATCAACAAGTACTACGCGCAACCGCTTCCGGCTAATAACTTCAGCTCAGGCTTTTCGATCCGCCTTCCGCTCTTTGATTGGGGATCGCGCGATAAAGCAAAGCAGTCTGCCGCCGAAGCACTGCGCGCGAAAGTCGAAGCCGAACAGGCTGAGAAGCAAAACAACATCCAGATCGCCACGCTCAACGATACGCTGCGTGAACTCGACGCTCAGGCTGAGATTGCCAGCCTGAAAAAGCAGATCTCCGACGCGCAGTTGAAGACCGTGCAGGCGCAGCTTGAGCTTGGCAACGGCGGCGGCTCCGGTCCCGGTGCGCCGGCACAGCTCACTCCCAAAGCCGAACAGCAGGTTCACATCGACGAACGCCAGAACTATCAGGAATCGCTCGACGCCGACCTGAATCTGAGCAAAGCCCGCCTGAGCCTGCTGCGCGCGCTGGGCCACATGCAGGACTGGCTCGACGAGCTACATTGACGAGCTGCATTGAAATTGCACCTGCGGGGGTGATTGGCGCGTCTAAACTGAGTAACGGGTCGAAATCGATCCCGCTCTCATCCCTCCGGTGTCTCGCATCGCAGTTTCTTCTTTGGTATCAATGTTTTGCGACTTCGGCGAGGGGCGTTACCTTACCGGAACCGGACCTCGGAACAACGCACAGAATTCGGTGGGAAAAACTGCCTGAATGCTAGAATAGAAGGGATGTCTATGCCCCTGAAAACACTCTTCCTGAACCCGCCTTCGTTCGAAAACTTTGACGGTGGTGCGAGTTCGCGCTGGCCCGCAACGCGCGAGATTGAATCCTACTGGTACCCGGTTTGGCTCACCTACCCCGCCGGTCTTCTTGAGGGTTCGCGCGTGCTCGATGCGCCTCCCCACCACGTTTCCGCAGAAGAAACAATCAAGATCTGCAAAGACTTCGAGTTCCTGGTGCTGTTTACCTCGACTGTGGGCTGGGAGGGTGACCAGAGGTTGGCTGAAGCGATCAAGGAAGCCAATCCCTCCATCCGCATCGCGTTCGTCGGCCCCCCGGTGACCACCGATCCCGATCGCGCATTGAACGAGTGCGCAGCGCTGGACTTCATCTGCCGCCGCGAATTCGACTACTCCGTGGTGGAGTACGCCAAGGGCAAGCCGCTGAATGAAATCCTCGGCATCAGCTACAAAAAGGACGGCAAGATCCTCCACAACCCCGACCGTCCGCAGGTTGAAGATTTGGACGCGATGCCGTGGGCAACCAAGATCTACAAGCGCGACATGGACGTGACGCGCTACAACGTGCCCTTCCTGCTGCACCCGTACATCGCGCTCTACTCAACGCGTGGCTGCCCCGCGCAGTGTACCTTCTGCCTGTGGCCGCAAACGCTCAGCGGACATGCGTGGCGCAAGCGCTCCACCGACGACGTGGCAGCTGAATTGAAGTGGGCCAAGGAAAACTTCCCTGAAGTCAAGGAGTTCTTCTTTGACGATGACACCTTCAACATCCAGAAAGCGCGCACCATCGAGCTCTGCGAGAAGTTGAAGCCGCTCGGCCTTACATGGAGCTGCACTTCGCGCGTGACTACCGATTACGACACACTTAAAAGCCATGCGTGAAGCCGGTTGCCGCCTGCTCATCGTTGGCTTCGAGTCAGGCGATCCGCAGATCCTCAAGAACATCAAGAAAGGCGCCACAGTCGAGCGTGCCCGCGATTTTGCGCGCGACTGCCATTCGCTCGGCCTGACAATCCACGCCGACTTCATCCTCGGCCTGCCCGGCGAGACAAAGGAATCGATTCGCAACACGATCAATTTCGCCAAGTCGCTCGATTGCGAAACCATCCAGGTTTCCGTTGCTCATGCTTATCCCGGCACGGAGTTCTACGAGTTCGCCGCTAAGAACGGGTTCATCACCAATGAAAAGATGGAAGACGGCGGCGGCCACCAGATGGCGCACATTGAGTACCCCGGCCTGCCCACCGACTACGTAATGGAGATGGTGCACCGCTTCTACGACGAGTACTATTTCCGCCCCAAGGCTGCTTTCCGCGTGGTTTGGAAGGCAATTGTGAATCGCGATGTGCCGCGCCTCTATGTTGAAGCCAAGGCGTTCCTGAAGCTGCGCGCTCAGCGCAACAAGGCCGTCAAGGTTTCGCGCAGCCAGAAGGTTGATCCAACCAAGCCGGTTAGCGCTGGCGCCTAGTCCTTATCGGTCCGTCAAGTTGAGGGCGGCGCCATCGCGTCCGCCCTCAATTTCTTTTAGCTTCAAGCTCGTTAAAACATGGCTCATCAAAAACTCTCGCCGCGACAATACGCCATCCTGGGACTGGTCTCGGTCTGCGCCCCACTCGGCGACACGTGCCTGTCACTGGGCATGAAGCACGTCCCCGACGTGTCGCTGGCGCATCCAGCCACACTCATTGCCGCGGTCTTCACGCCATGGATTGCGCTGGGCATCGCATTGCTCATCGGATTTTTCGCTAGCTACCTCACTGCCCTTTCCTGGGCCGATCTCACCTATGTGCTGCCCGCAACGGCTTTCGGCAACATGATCGTCGAAATGCTTTCGCGGTTCGCACTGCATGAGGCCGTATCACTGCAGCGCTGGCTCGGTTGCCTGCTCATCACCATTGGCGTGGGATTTGTCGCCCAGGGCCCTTCGATCACCGAACGACCTGTTCCCGCTACTGAAATTACCGTTCCGGCGGAAGAGGAGCGTGTGCGATGACCGTTCCTGCTCCATCTGTTGGCTTCTGGCCTGCCGCCGGCATGATCGCCGCCATCATTCTGGCGTCGAGCGTCGGTGAACTTCTGACCGCCGCAGCCATGAAGTCGATTGGTGATCTCGATGAGATCCGCGCCCACTCCGGACTTTCCGGAGCCATCCGCGCGGTGCTTACTTGCCCGCTGTTCTTTGCTGGAGTTGCGTTTCTAGCGCTGGCGTTTTTCGCGCTGCTGTTCGCGCTTGCGCCCAATCACCTGCCGCTTGGACTGGTAGCCCCGGCTTCAGCCTCGCTGACGCTGGTGACCAACGCCGCCGGAGCCAAAATCTTCCTCAAAGAAAATGTGGATCATCGCCGTTGGGCAGCGGCCGTGCTGGTGTGCATCGGCGTGTATTTTCTCGCGCATTGAGAGAAAGCTACTAGCTGTTAGCTATTAGGGCGTTTTCGCTTTTGCTATAGACTGGTGTGCCCCATCCATTCCGCGTATTTCTGCGGAATGGGTGGGATACCGACAAAATTCCGGTCTACATATTTTGCGAAAACGCTCTATCTATAGCAATGTCTGGGAAGCTATGTCGCAGAAACGGTGCCTTGTAACAGGGCCTGACTTCAGTCGGGCCGCAACCGCGCCCGCTGAAATTTGAGGGCTCCAGCACCTGCCGGGATGCGCAAACCTGAAAACGCATTAGTAAAGCGCAACGCCCTAAATCCGCCACTGAAAGAACTAACAGCTAAGAGCTAATCGCTCCGAGCAACGATCTTCATCAGCCCTTCCGGCTTCAAATCCGGCTCAAGAAAATTCTGCTGTAATCCAAGACTGCGGCAGAGCGCATCCGCAGCAAGATGCCCGGACCGCGCTGCGCTTTCCATCGTCGAAGGCCAGCCGGTTGCGATCCAGTCGCCGGCGAGGAAACAGTTCGGCCACGGCGATACGGAGTGGGGCCGCCACTCGTCGATTCCCGGCGGTACGCCAAATGTCGCGCGCACCTCCTTCACCAACGCTGCCTTTTCCAGCTTTGCCGATGCGACCACGGGGAAAAACTCGGCAAGCTCCACGAGAGCCTGGCGGATAGCCTCTTCCCTCGATAATGCCGCAAAGGCACGTGTTGCCGACACGACCAACTCCACATAATGACCGCTTCGGTGCTGCAGGCGCGACTGGTTGTACAACCAGTGAATTTCGCGGTCGAGCAACACAGCGTGTTCCAGCTCCGTGATTTCCCGATCAAACCAGAGATGCACGCTGCAAATGGGCCAATGCTCGTGCTGCTCTATTTTGCGTTCGAGTTCCAGCTTCCCTTCCACCGCGGGCATCTGCGGAAGAAGCTGAGCGGTGGCCTCAAACGGCAACGCAAAAACCAGATCATCCGAAACAAGTTCGCCGGTGCGCGTGCGAATACGCCATTGCGCGGCTGCTTCATCCCACTCTGCGCCTTCAAGAAAAGTATTCAGGCGCACACGGCCGCCGCGAGCCTCAAGAAACGGCGCAACACCCGCATACAGTTCGCTGAGCGGAACCGTGCTCATGCCCATGCTGCCCGCAAACGCCGAATTCATAAACAGCTCGCGGATAACTTTGGCCGCATACGGCAATGCGATTGCTTCGAGATCGGCGTTCAGTGCGCTTGCAATTACCAGGCGCCAGAATCGTTCGATCGCGCCGCGCGTCTGCCCATTGCGCCGCAGCCACGCATCGAGCGATTCGCGCGAGTAGGCCGGTACTGGCCGCATCAGCGCCGCAAACGCGCGAGCCAGTGCAATTTTGTCGGCAAGCGAAAAGGCATGCGCGGAGAGCAACTTTGGCAAGCCATGCAAAGGCGCGGGCAGTTCAATTCCGGCGAGCTTTGAGGGGCCCAGTTGCGATCGCCGCCCGCCCGGCTCGATCATCGTCATCTCGCTCGTCCAGTGGATGCGATCCGCAACACCAACACGGCGATAGAAACCCGCAAGATTGGTGCAGCAGCCGAATAGCACATGCTGACAGTTGTCGATGACCTCGTTCACGCCCGGATGCAAATACGAACTCGCGCGGCCGCCGAGATAGCCGCGACGCTCCACAAGCTGCACGCGCAGGCCCGCCTCTGCGAGCGCGCAGGCCGCGCTCATGCCGGCCACGCCGCCACCCACTACAGTCACGATCTTCCGCGAGTTTTGCAGCGAATCGCCCAAGCGTTCTCCCGTTTCTGTCCTACGCGAACAAACGCGCCAGCGTCATGCGCGTCAGGCCCACCATTAGTATCCAGAGCTTCTGCCGCAGCGGCACCGAGGCACGGTGCGAAAACACATCGTAGTCCGCGCGTTCAATGCGCTTGAGCAGCGCGTGATAGATGGCTACGAGCACACGCAGCGCGGGCCTACTCTCCGCGTCAATGTACGGCAGCAATTCTTCAGCCGAGCGGTAGTACCTCTCTGCGCGGCCGGCGATCTCCATCAGCAGAGCACGCTCTTTCTCCGAAGGCGGCTTGCCCGCCGCGCGATGAAGCAGTGAATCGAGCGGTACACCATGCTTCGCCAGGTCTTCAATCGGCAGATAAACACGATTGCGCTCCGCATCCTCGGCCACATCGCGAAGAATGTTGGTCAGCTGGAACGCGATGCCAGTCTCTTCCGCCAGCCTTTCTGCGCGCGGATCCGTGTATCCGAATATCCGGATGCACACCAGACCTACGACCGATGCAACCAGGTAGCAGTAGCGGTAAAGGTCGGCAAACGTGGCGTAGGTGTCCGGTTCGCCACTCTCGGCGCGGTCCAGGTCCATGGTCACGCCGGCCACTAGCTCATCCAGCAGGCTCAGCGGAATAGCGAATCGCGCAGTCGCATCCCGAACCGCAATAAACACCGGATCGCTGGTCGGCGCACCGCTGCTTGCAGCGCGCCAATCGCCAAGCCACGCATCAAGCCTACCGCGGCGTTCCTCGCGCGGAATACTCTCATCATCCGAAAGATCGTCGGCCTTGCGCATGAACGCGTAAATTGCGCAGATGGCATTGCGGCGCGGCATGGGCAGCGCAATGAAAGCGTAGTAGAAGTTCTTGGCTTCGCGCCTGGCAATCTCGCGGCACACTGCGTAGGAGTGGCTGAGCGTCGGTCCGATCGTTGGGAGTTCTTGCGTCAAGCCGCCTTCTCTCAAAAGCCCGTGCCGAGGCGGAAGAATGGAAACATCTTTGCGCAAAGCGCGCGAAAACCGAGCGCGAGTTTGCTGCCTTTCGAAATCGCCGGGCGCGCGCTCAGCACGTCATAATTGCGCCGCTCCACTGCGCGCAGAATCTCAAGGCCGCCGCGGCTGAACAGGTCCAGATCGATGGCCAGATCCCGACTCACCATGCAGATGAGCGGCAACCCCTGCGCAAACAGCGAGCGCGCATAATCGACTTCATGGCGAAGCAGAGCGCGAAACTCATCCGTTGCTACGCCCGCTGCGATGGTCTCATCGCTCACGCCGAACCGCCGCATGTGGTCCTGCGGCAGATAGACGCGATCCTTGCCCCAATCCACGTGCACATCCTGCCAGAAATTTGCCAGTTGCAGCGCCGAGCAAGTGGCGTCAGACAGCTTGAATTTCTCTTCGCTCGCTTCTCCGCAAGCGTAAAGCACCAGCCGCCCCACGGGGTTCGCCGAGTACCTGCAGTAGCCCAGCACTTCGTCCATGTTGGCGTAGCGCGTAACAGTCTGGTCCTGACGAAACGCCGTCAGCAGATCGTCGAAGGGCTCTTTCGGAATGCCACAGGCGCGAATGGTTTCGGCCAGTGCAACAAACACCGGATGCCGCGTGCGGCCTTCATAGCAAGCGTCCAGTTCGCGTCCCCACAGATCGAGCAGCGCCAGAGCCGATTCTTTCGAGCCGACTTCGTCGCCCAGATCGTCGGACACTCGGCAATACGCATAGATCGAGTGAAAGTGCGGCCGCAGCTTCTCCGGCAGGAACCACGTGGCAACGTGAAAATTCTCATAGTGCGTCTCGGCAAGATGCCGGCACCATCCACGCGCTTCTTCCAGCGTGGGGGTTTTGTCGGGAATACGATACGACGCGGGCAGCGCAGCCCAGCCGCGCGCTATTGGGTCGTCAGAATCGCGCGCAGGCGCGGCTTCCCTCTCCAGCGCATTTTTTAGAGTTGCGGCGCTCACTCGTTCACCTCAGGGCACAATGGCGGTCTTAATCTCGCTGCTGCGGTTCATCAGCTTCTCAAAGACGCGGTTGAGTTCGTAGAGGTGAGCGCGGCCCGTAATAAATGCTCCCGCCTGGAAGCGGCCGCCGGCAATAATATCGAGTGACTTTCGGCAGATCTCAGGCGTGTGGTGGAACGTAGCGCGCAGCGTAATGTCGCTGTAGTGGATGCGGTTGGTGTCGAGCGTCACGTGCGTATTTACGGCGCAACCGCCAAAAAAGTTCACAGTGCCGCCTTTGCGCACCAGTTCCACCGCTTCCTGCCATGCCTCCGGTACACCAACAGCTTCAATTGCAATATCCACGCCGCGATCTTTCGGCGTGAGCGCGCGCGCCTCACGAATCGCCTTGCGAATGCTGGCCGTTTGCACAACGTGCGCAGCGCCCAATTGCCGCGCCGCTTCCACCTGTCCATCGTGCTTCACAATCGCAATCACTTCATAGCCCGCAAGCGCGGCTACGTGCAGAATCATCAAGCCCAGCGGACCGCCGCCGATGACGGCTACGATATCGCCCTTGCGCGGGCGCGAATCTTCAAATCCATGAACGGCACAAGCGAGCGGCTCAGTCAGCGCGGCGTATTCCAGCGCCACATGATCGGGAATGTGCAAGGTGTTCTTGGCAACAATGCGGGCCGGAATGCGAATAAACTCCGCGTAGGCTCCGTTGTTGAACAACAGGTCGTCGCAGAGATTCTCTTGCCCGCGGCTGCAGAAATAGCACTCTCCGCATGGAGCTGAATTGAGCGCCACAACGCGGTCGCCCGGGGCGAAGTCACTGACACCCTCACCAGCCTGGACCACTGTGCCCGCCAGCTCGTGGCCAAACAGCGCCGGAGGAACAATCATGCGTGCGTGATAACCGCGGCGAAAAACTTTCAAATCGGTCCCGCAGGTGAGAGCTGCGCCCACCTGGACTATGATCTCTCCCGGCCCTGCCTCTGGAACAGGAACCTGCTCAATTCGTATATCTTCACGACCGTGGAGGACGGCGGCGCGCATTGTGCTGTGTCCTCCTTGCAGAAGCGTTTGCTCAACCGTCCTGCGGCCCAGGCTTACGGCGGATTCGACCGTCTGGCGGCCTTTATCGACCACGGTATCGACGGTATTCAGGCCTGCTTCAACCACAGTCTCAACTGTGTTCAGGCCTCCTTCGACGACGACCTCGATCGTTTTGCGGCCACGGAGGATCGCGTCTTTCACGGTACCCGCCACCAAGTCCCTCCTACTCTGCCCCCGCTCCTGATACAGGTTCAATCATAATCTTCATCGAGCCTGCTTGGGGGTGGGATGCTATTTCGATGGCCTCGACCGCCTTCTCAATTGGAAAGCGGTGCGAAATCAGTTGAGTCAAATCAAACCCTTTTCGGAATCCGTTCAGGACGATGTCGGTAACTTCATCCAGAATCGAGAACGAAGATGAGTATGACCCCAGCAGCGTCTTCTCGTCTACACAAACTGCCGCCGGATCGAAGCTGGCCTCGCCGTGCTGGGTCTGCGCAAACAACATCACTTTGCCGCCGAACCTCGCCGCGTCGATAGCCGTTTTGATCAGCGCATTGCCGCCCACGGCTAAGATCACCGCATCGGCGCCCCGGCCCTCGGTTTCTGCCTTCACCCGTTCCACCACATTTTCCGTCGCGGCAAAGATGGGATCCGCAAGCCCGAACCGCGCCGCAATGGCGTGACGCTCCGGGAAGAGGTCGGAGGTAAGCACACGTGCTCCGGTACGTTTGGCCAGCGCTGCATGCATCAATCCGATGGGGCCCTGGCCGATAACCAGCACCGTGTCGTCCGGAGCCAGGTTCAGCAGTTTTACACCCTTCAAAACGGTGTTCAGCGGCTCGATAAAAGCGGCCTGCTCGAACGGAACGTCGTCGGGAATGCGCACCACGCCACGGTTCTTGACAACGAAATCCATCACCCGGATGTACTCGGCAAAACCACCGCCTGAGGGTTCAAACCCGGCGGTCACGCCTGTCTGCAAATAAAGACGGCACTGTGTCGGAATCTGCTTTCGGCAGTAATAGCACTCGCCGCAGGGAACGTGGTGGAACGTCATCACGCGGTCACCCGGCCCATAGCCCTCTACGCCTTCGCCCACTTTCACGATGGTTCCGGCCATCTCGTGGCCAAAGATGCGAGGCGCGGAGTGCGACCCCATGTGAATCTTCTTCAGGTCAGTACCGCAGATGCCGCACGTGGCTACCTTGATCAGGAGTTCACCCGGCCCGATCTCAGGCACGGGGACGGTTTCCACACGCATATCGTTAATGCCGCGGTAGATCACGGCGCGCATGGTGGCGGGGATCTGGGGTTCGATCCAGCTTTCAGCGCGAGAAATTTGAGTCGCCATTCAGGTTCGATTGATCTCCTGGGATTTCCAGATTTTCGAGCAGGAGTCCCGCAAGGTTATGGGAAGCCTTCTTACTATTTTCGCCCATCCGGATGAGTGAGGGCCAGCACCAAGGACGTGGAAGTACAAAAAACAGCAACCTGGACAGCCTCAGCTGGCCTTTTGTCGAGATAAAGCGATTGAAATCAGGCAGGTTCTCGCCGAAACCGTCGCTGACGCCTTTGACACAGGCAAAGGGAATTCCGCGCATGGCAGCCAGGCGCGCAATCGCGGCTGCCTCCATGTCAACTAGTCCTGCGTGGTAGTCAGATGCCAGGCGGCGCTTTTCGGCGGCGGTGGCTACGCGTGGACTTGTGACCAGCCAGGGGTCGGTGTCCTTTGCATCTGCCGCAACATATCGCTCGCCGGTTTGAAGGTCAGTGACTCCGGCCGCCCGATACGCCTTTCCCGCTTCCAGGTCCGCACGCAACGCGCCCGCCCAGCCAGCGGAGATGACCATGTCAAGCTTGCTGCTTTTCTCCCAGGCATCGCGTGTGTTTTCGAGCTGCGCACCGCCGGCGGCAACCCATTCGACTTTACTAAACGCATGTGCAGCGGCCAGCTTCCCCATTCCGCCGCAGGCCGCAAAGCACTCTACATTGTTGTGCCGTGTCCGCCAGAGATCAACGTTAAGATAACGATCGTGTTGCCAGCCGTGCACCAGCGGTTTCAGTTCACCGGGCAATGCGGCGATGATGGCGATGCGGGTCATGCTTTGACGCACGGTCCGGCGGGCGCGTACCCATTGGTGCGAAACCACTCGATTGCGGTGCGCATGGCGGGGTAAACCGGCACAATGCGAAAGCCAAGTTCCTGCTCGGCGCGCGCACTGGAGGCGAACATCTTCTTTCGTCCCATGCGCACTTCTTCGAGCGTAGCGCGTGGTTCCTTGCCACGGATGCGGCCGGTGATCCACTCCTCAAAAAACGCATAGGTCGCCGCCACGGCAAACGGAATCTCCACGGTGGGCGACGGAATACCGGTGATAGCCGACATCTTGTCGAGAATTTGCTTCAGCGTCAGGTTTTCACCGCCCAGTATGTAGCGGCGGCCGGGGGTGCCTTTTACCAGCGCCCGCACATGCGTGCGCGCCACTTCAGACACATCGACGAGATTCAAGCCGGTGTCAACATATGCCGGAAATTTGCCATTCAGAAAATCCACGAAGATGCGGCCTGTCGGCGTGGGCTTGCGGTCGTTCGGCCCAATCGGCGTAGTGGGATTCAGGATCATGACCTGCTGCCCTGCTTTCGCCGCCTCAATTACCACCTGCTCGGCCATGAACTTCGAACGCTTGTAGTGGCCCACCATGTCGGCAATTGAAACTGGCGTGTCTTCATTGGTCACAATGCCGTCGGTGCGGAAGTGCATGGTAGCCACGCTCGACGTGTAAACAAAACGCTGAATGCCCGCCTCGCGTGCCATGCGCAGCAGTTCCCGCGTACCCTCAACATTGACGCGATACATTGCCGCGGGATCGGGAATCCAGAGACGGTAGTCCGCGGCCACGTGAACCACCGCATCGCAACCTTCAAGCGCGGGCTTCAACGATTCAGGCTGGCCCAGGTCGCCCACTTGTGTATCGCCGTTGATCCCTTCAAGATTCGACAGATTACTACTCTTGCGAGTAAGCAGGCGAAGCTCAGCGCCCTCGGCAGCAAGTGCCTTGGCCACGTGATGACCGACAAAACCGGTTGCGCCTGTGACAAAGACTTTCATAAAGTTTCTGGGCGAACTCCTATTCTATAGCGCCAGGACAACGCTTATGCTCACTATGAATCGGGGCTAAAAATAAAACGCGCGGTTGTATAACGCGCATCAGCACGTCTTGAAAGGGCGCGACCTGCTTTCAAAATGAATGTGGGCTTTAAATGTCGCGGAAAAACTCAACAAAAGCCCTATTGGTGACGGTACGGGCTTCCGTGGAGGGTACGAGCTTCAGCCCGGACACCACCCTGACTTAAATAAGAAGTGTCATCCTGAGCAAAGCAGCGTGGGGCCCCGGCGAACAAGGTTCGCAGGGGTAAGCGGAGCGAAGGATCTGCTTCTGCCCTTGCCTTTGTTCTTGATCTGATTTCGGTTTGCGGTTTCAGAAACCATGAAGGGTACGGACTTCTTCAGGGCAGCTTACTCCAGCGCCTCAGGATGCAGCGCGATGTTCTTTTCGCCGGCCGCCTTTTTCTCGTTGTAGGCCTTCACCCAGTCTTCCCAGTGCTTACCTGCCGCGCGATCCTTGCCACTGAATTCGAGCCGCGCAATGTCGGTGTAGCTCACCTTGCGCTTATCCGACGCGTTGGCCGCGAAGTACTGCACCCACGAGTCCGCCAGCGACGCACCGGTGTGCCGGTTGAAGATGTATGCTTCAATCTTTTCGCCGCTCTTGAGCGTGATGGTCACATCGCCGCGATAATCGAACGCCTTCTCGAGCGCGTTGCGAACCTCTTCATCGCTGGCCATTGCCGGAATCCAGCCCTCAAGCTTTTCGTGCTCAGTGCCGGGAGCCAGTTCCAGTGCTTCAACCTGTGCGCGTGTGTACTTCAGAACTTCAGCCGTCATGCGCGCGTCTCCTCGAGTGCGCGATCGGACTTGTCAATCTGCACAAGTGATGCCGGGCCATGCGGCGCAGGCTCGTTCAGCAGGTTCAATGCGTGCTGGTCAGGATAGCTGCTGAAAGTGCCGCGAATCATGGCCAGAAATCCCTTAAAGGAACCGAAACCATCGATCACCGCGGGCGCTTCATATCCGCAACTCACCATGCAGTTGGCGCATTTGGGATTGCCGCTGGGAACGCCGTAGTCATCCCAATTCGTGGTCTCGAGCAGTTCCTTGTAGGTTTCGGTGTAACCGTCCTGCAGCAGGTAGCACGGCTTTTGCCAGCCGAAGATGTTGTATGCCGGCATGCCCCACGGAATGCAATCGTAGTTGCGGTCGCCCATAAGGAACTCGAGAAACAGCGGCGACATATTGAACTTCCAGTTCGGTTTCCGGTTCGACAAGATCGCGCGGAACAACTTGCGCACGCGGGCGCGGCCCATGAAGTGCGTCTGATCGGGAGCCTTCTCATAGCTGTAGCCCGGCGACAACACGATTCCCTCAACGCCCATCCCCATCACTTCGTCAAAGAAGGCGCGCACGCTGTTCGGATCGGTGCCGTCAAAGAACGTGGCATTGGTCGTCACGCGGAAACCGCGCTTCACCGCTTCCTTGATTCCATCCACGGCGATGTCCCATCCGCCTTCGCGGCAAACGGAATAGTCGTGGTGATCGCGCTGTCCATCAAGATGCACTGAGAACGTGAGGTACTTCGACGGCGTAAACTCCGGCAGCCTGCGCTTGAGCTCAAGCGCGTTGGTGCAAAGGTATATGTACTTCTTACGCGCGATGAGGCCGTTGACGATCTCCACAATCTGCGGATGCAGTAATGGTTCGCCGCCGGGAATGGACACCATCGGCGCGCCACACTCATCCACGGCTTTGAAGCACTCTTCGGGGGTCAACTGTTTCTTCAGAATATGCGGCGGATACTGCACCTTACCGCAGCCGGCGCATGCCAGGTTGCAGCGGAAGAGCGGCTCAAGCATCAGCACAAGCGGGTAACGCTTGGTGCCTGAGAGTTGCTTCTTCAGCACGTAAGTAGACACCGTCCACATTTGGGAGATAGGAATTGCCATCCTGGGGTTAACCTCCAGCGCCGTTAGCGGCGCGCTCCATTGCCCGGCGATAGCCCGTGAGCGCCATCAGCGGAAAGTATTGACGATACATTGTGTAGGCCAGGTAAAAGACCTTGGGGAAGCCCGTTCCAGTGATGATACTTTGGCGCGTTGCACCTTCACCCATTGACTCGTCCCAGGCTCCGTCCGGCAGTTGCCGTTCGAGCAGCCAGCGCACGCCCTTGGCGATTGAATCCGACCGGTCATCGCCGGCCGACAGCAATCCGAGCAGCGCCCACGCGGTCTGCGATGGTGTGCTGGTCCCGATTCCGCGCGTGTTTGGGTCATCATAAGTCCCGCAGGACTCGCCCCAGCCGCCATCGGGATTCTGAACCATTCGGATCCACTCAGCCGCCTGCTGCACCTGCGGCTCCAGGTGATCGATGCCGATGGCCTCAAGCCCGCGCAGCACCAGGAACGTTCCGTACAGGTAATTCACGCCCCAACGGCCAAACCAGCTTCCGTCCGGCTCCTGCTCCTTGAAGATGAACTTGATCGCCTTTTCAACCCGCTTGTCTGCGCGCGTGTAGCCATAGGCTGCCAGCATCTCAAGCATGCGTCCGGTAATGTCCACCGTCGGTGGATCGAGCATGGCGTTGTGATCCGCAAAGGGAATGTACTGGAAGATCATCTTCGTGTTGTCTTTATCGAAGCTGCCCCAGCCGCCATTGCGGCACTGCATTGCGAACTCCCACTCGATTGCGCGCTGACATACCTGGTGCTGGTAGCGCTCGCGGGGATTGTCCACCTTATTCAACGCCATCAGAACCTGCGCGGTGTCATCCGTATCCGGGTAGAACTCGTTGTTGAACTCGAAGTACCAGCCGCCCGGATCGGTGTTGGGCACCTTCACCGCCCAGTCGCCCTTGTGACGCACTTCCTTCGACAGCAACCAATCGGCCGCCTTGACCATGCGTGGATCGGTGCGCGACACTCCCGCCTCGCCCAGCGCATACACCGCCTGCGCTGTGTCCCATACTGGCGACATGCAAGGCTGCATGCGGAAGGTCGGCTCCGGCATCACGTCGCTGGCCGGCTCCTCGATGCCGAGCTTTTCAAACTCATCACGCGCGCGAATCACCTGCGGGTCGTCTTCAGAGTAGCCAAGGCACCGCAGAGCGATAATCGCGTTCAGCATCGCCGGATAAATTGCACCCAGGCCATCAGTCAGCTCCAGCCTCGTCAAAAGCCACTGCTCGGCCTTGCGCAGCGCAATGGTGCGCACCGGGCGCAGATGAACCGCTTCAGCCCAATGCATCATCCGGTCGAGCACAATGAAGAAGTTCCGCCACGAACAGAGTCGCTTGCGATCGCGACGAAGGCGCAAAATCGAATTCGCGCGCCCCCCTACAAACAGCTCGTCGATTCCCTGCTCCGGCGGAATCTTCTTGTACGGCTTCTTGGCATAGATAATCGCCAGCGGCACAAGGATCGAGCGCGACCACGAAGAAATTTCGTAAATGTTGAAGTAAAACCAGTTCGGAAAAAGAACAATCTCCGGAGGAATGGCCGGCACCGCATCGTAGTCGTACTGGCCAAGCGCGCACAGGTACATCTTGGTGAAGGTATTGCACGCCACCACGCCGCCGTTTTCCAGGACCCACTCGCGGCACGTCACCATGCGCGGATCATCTGCCGAAAGCCCCATCAGCTTGGCTGAGAAGTAGCACTTGACCGAAAGCGAGATGTTGCCCGGACCACCGGGATAAAGGCTCCAGCTTCCGTCCTCGTTCTGATAGCGCATCATCTCGGTGTATGCGCGCTTCAGCCTGCCGGGATCGCCGCTCTCAAGCAGCGTATGCAGAAAAATGTAGTCGGCTTCGAGCATCGAATCCGCTTCGAGCTCACCGGACCAGTAGCCATCAGGATGCTGCAGCGAGAACAGATAATCGCGAGCGCGGGCAGTGGCCGATTCAACATCAGCCAGGTCCGCGTCGATACGGCCAAATCTGGGCGCCGCGGTTTGCGTCTTAACTTTCTCTAGACTCATACGCTTCAAAACGCCTCAGTTCTTTGCCTCTTTGCAAAAAATAAAATAGGTTCTATTGCACCCAAGGTGCCGCAAGTGCCGCACTCTTTTTTGTTTCCCCAGAAAGACCGCCCGCCTAAACGGGTATCACTTCGCCGCCAGTGCTGCCGATTGCCTGCACAATCTCTGGAGGCAATCCGAAGCGCACATTTTCCGGCATTACTTCTACTTCTTCGACGCTCGTAAAGCCGTTCCGACGCAAATAATCAACCACGTCTTCCACCAGCACCTCTGGAGCAGAAGCGCCCGCTGTGACCGCTACGGTTTTGACTCCTTCAAGCCACTCCGGGTTTATGGCCTGCGAGTTGTCAATCAGGTGACCGATGGTCCCAAGATTGCGGGAGACCTCAACCAATCGATTGGAGTTGGAACTGTTGGTCGATCCCACCACCAGCACAAGCCCCGCGTCATGAGCCACATTGCGTACCGCAACCTGCCGGTTTTCAGTGGCGTAGCAGATATCCTGCGAGTGCGGCCCCACGATATTCGGGAACTTCTCTTTGAGGGCATGAATAATGTCGCGCGCCTCATCGAGCGAGAGTGTCGTCTGCGTCAGATAAGCCACGCGGTTCGGGTCAGGAACTTGAAGCTCGGCCACTTCAGCCACGTTTGAAACTACCTGGGTAACCGCCGGAGCCTCGCCCAGCGTGCCCTCAATTTCGTCATGATCGCGGTGTCCGATGAGGACCAGCGAATAGCCCTGCTTGGCAAACTTGACGGCCTCAATGTGGACCTTGGTCACCAGTGGGCAGGTGGCGTCAATCACCTTCAGATTCCGCCCCTTGCTCACCTCGCGAACAGCAGGCGAAACCCCGTGGGCGCTGTAAATCACGCGCTGCCCGTCGGGAACGTCGTCAATCTCATGGACAAAAATCGCGCCCTTTTCCGCCAACTCATTCACAACATAGCGGTTATGGACAATTTCCCGACGCACGTAGATGGGCGCGCCAAAAGTATCAAGTGCGATCTTCACGATGTCGATCGCGCGCACCACTCCGGCACAAAAGCCTCTCGGCTTCAGCAACAACACCCTCTTCTGGCTGGGGGAAGTCCCGGCGGCGTTACCGTTTGGGATGGATTCAACGACAGATGTGGTCACATCTCTCAGTATACCAATCGGTCGCTTTAAACGACAGAATAGAAGCTGCCCGCTTCTGCCTGGGAATAGAGCTCGGCAACAGCGCCATGCAGAGCCTTCTAGAGGCTTCTATCTCTTCAGAAAACTCGTGACGGAGCTTGGATCTTCCGTCTCTGTTTCTTCCGGCAGGAACACTTCACTCGAGCGGTGCCACTGGCTCTGTTGCCCTCCTCCTCGAGGAGAAACCTGGTAAGCGGGCGGCCCGCCGTTGTCGCCCGTTGCCCTGGCGATTACATAGCCGTCATAGGCTATGCCCTTGTCGGTGATCACAAGTACTGCCTGACCAACATCAAACATGGCCTCGTATCCTCCACTGCGCGAACTTTGCAGTAAGTCTAGTCCTTCTTTTCCTCAGCTGATCGGGATTCGCACGATTTCACCGCCGTCTTCGGTAACTGCCGAAAGCTTAAAATCATCTCAGTCATGTCCGAATTTACCCACCTCCATCTGCATACCGAGTATTCGCTGCTCGACGGAGCATGCGACATCAAAAAGCTCGTTGACCGCGTGTCGGCGCTGGGGCAGAAGTCCGTCGCCATGACGGATCACGGCAACATTTACGGTGCGGTGCACTTTTTTGATGCCGCGAAAGAAAAGGGCGTCAAGCCCATCCTCGGCTGCGAGCTCTACATCTCAAAAAACGAAGACCACCGCGCGCCGGGCGAGGGCGACGACAATAATCACCTGCTGGTCCTGGCCCAGGACGAAGAAGGCTATCGCAATCTCATCCGCATCACCTCTGAGGCATCGCTCTACGGCTTCTATCGCAAGCCGCGCGTCAGCAAAAAGTTCCTAGCCGAGCATTCCAAGGGATTGATCGGCTTTTCCGGCTGCCTGAGCGGGGAGCTGTGCGAGCACCTGGTTGCCAACGAATACGAAAAGGCCAAGGCGACGGCCGCGCAATATCAGGACATCTTTGGCCGCGGCAATTTCTTTCTCGAAATTCAGGACCAGGGCCTGGAGCAGGAGAAGAAAATTCAAGAGGCGCTTTTTCGGCTGGAGCGTGAGCTCGACATTCCTATGGTCCTCACCAACGACTCGCACTACCTGTGCGGCGAGGATTCGCACGCGCACGATGTGATGCTCTGCGTGCAGACCGGCGCAAAAGTGCATGACGCCGAGCGCTTCCGTTTCGACAGCGACCAGTTCTTCGTGAAGAGCGCCGACGAAATGAGCCTCATCTTTCCGGACAGTCCCGCCGTGGTGCAGCGGACGATGGAGATCGCCGAGCGCTGCAACCTGAAGCTCAGCAAGGTCGACAATCCGTTCCCTGAATTCGCCGTACCTGAAGGCCACACCATCGACAGCTACTTCGAAGAGGTATGCCGCGAGGGGCTCAAAAAGCGCCTGGAGACGCATGTCCGCCAGCTCGAGTTGCGGGGTGTTCTGCGCAATTCCCTCGACAAGTACGAGGCCCGGCTCAACTTCGAAATCGGCATCATCAAGCAGATGAAGTACTCAGGCTACTTCCTCATCGTCTGGGACTTCATCAAGTACGCACGCGACCACGGCATCCCCGTCGGCCCCGGCCGCGGTTCGGGCGCTGGTTCTCTCGTCGCCTACTGCATGGAAATCACCAACGTCGATCCGCTGCAGAATGCTCTGCTCTTCGAGCGCTTTCTCAATCCGGAGCGCGTGTCCATGCCCGATATCGATGTGGACTTCTGCATGAACCGCCGCGGCGAAGTGATCGACTACGTGACCCGCAAGTACGGCCGCGACCAGGTTGCGCAGATCATCACCTTCAACACCATGGCCGCCAAAGCATCCATCAAGGATTGCGGCCGCGCTCTCGACATGCCCTACGGTGACGTCGACCGAATCGCCAAGCTCATTCCTGGAACCGTTGGCATTACCATCGATCTGGCCCTTGAAGAAGTCCCAGACCTGCGCAAGGCGTACGACACCGACCAGACCGTCCGCGAACTCATCGACACCGCAAAGAAGCTCGAGGGCCTGGTGCGCGGTTCCGGCGTGCATGCTTCGGCAGTGGTCATTGCGCCGCGCCCGCTCATTGACCTTGTCCCCATCGCCAAGACCAAGAACGACGAAATCGTTACTGCGTACGACATGAAGGCCGTCGAAAAGATGGGCCTTCTCAAGATGGACTTCCTCGGCCTGACGACGCTGACCGTCATTGACGACTGCCTGAAGCTCATCAAGCAGACCCGCGGCGAAAAGGTGGACCTTGATACCATTCCGCCCGCCGACGAAGAGACATTCCGCAAGGTCTTCCACTCCGCTCTTACATCGGGCGTGTTCCAGTTTGAATCGGGCGGCATGCGCGACGTGCTGCGCCGCTACAAGCCCGACACGGTTGAAGACCTGACTGCGTTGAACGCGCTGTATCGCCCCGGCCCCATCCAGGGCGGCATGATCGACGACTTTATCGAGCGCAAGCTGGGCCGCAGAAAAGTCGAGTACATGCTGCCCGAAATCGAAGGCATTCTCAAGGAAACGCTCGGCGTCATCGTCTATCAGGAACAGGTGATGCAGATCTCCAACATCGTCGCCAGCTACTCGCTCGGCGAGGCCGATCTGCTGCGCCGCGCCATGGGCAAGAAGAAGCCCGAAGAAATGGCCAAGCAGCGCGATCGCTTTATGAGCGGCGCCGCGGCTCTCGGCCATCCCAAGGATGTTGCGGGCGAGCTATTTGACCAGATGGAGAAGTTTGCCGGATACGGCTTTAATAAATCGCACTCGGCCGCATACGCGCTGCTCGCCTACCAGAGCGCTTACCTCAAGACGCACTACCCGGTCGAGTTCATGGCCGCCCTGCTCACGTCGGAAACCTCCAAACCCGAAAGCGTGGTCAAGTACATTGGCGAGTGCCGCGAACTGGGCATCAGCGTGGAACCGCCCGACGTGCAGATTTCCGGCGCGCAGTTCACACCCCACGGCGAAAACATTCGCTTCGGCCTGGCTGCGGTAAAGAACGTCGGCGGCAACGCGATCGAATCCATCATCAGGGCGCGCGAAGAAGTAGGCGGCCGCTTCAAAAGCCTGTGGGAGTTCTGCGAGAAGGTCGACCTGCGCATGATGAACAAGCGTGTCATCGAATCGCTCATCAAGGCGGGCGCTCTCGATGCAATAGGCAAGCGCGGCCCTCTGATGGCCGCTGTCGACAAGGCCATGGAACGCGCGCAGAAGGCGCAGAAAGATGCGGCGCAAGGACAGGTCGGGCTGTTCGGATTATTCAACGAATCGCCCGCTCCCGGCCGCGACGCAGACGACTTGCCCAACGTTCCCGATTGGGAAGAGAGTGCTCGCCTGGCGAATGAGAAAGAAGTGCTGGGCTTCTACGTTTCAGGCCATCCCCTGGACAAGTACGCCGACAAGTTGCGCAATCTTACCAATGTCATTTCAGTTGCGGACGCGCTGGAGCGCAAACCACCGGAACGTCGCTGGGGTCAGCCAACGGATCCTGCCGACGAACTTCTGGTCGCCGGAAACATCGTCGGTTTGCGCGTGCAAAAAAGCCGCCGCGACCAAAAGCTCTATGCACAGGCCGCGCTTGAAGACGCTACTGGCAAAATCGAACTCATCTGCTTCTCCCGCGATTACGAGCGCATGCAGGAGCAATTGAAAATCGAAGCTCCGGTGCTGGTGCGTGGCACGCTGATGGGCGACGAAGATGCCGCACCCAAAATCTCCGTCAACCTCGTGCAGGCTCTCGACGATGTGCAGGTAAAGATGCCCGCCGGAGTTCGAATTCGCATCAATCTCGACCGCGCCACGGAGCAGATGTTCGCCGGACTGAAGTCCGCTGCCGACGCTGCGCCTGGACCAAGCAAAGTAATGCTTTGCCTCGACAAGAAGGGCGAGTACTCCGTAGTCCTCGAGCCCGATGGGATGAACGTAGCTGCCGATCGCACCTGGGTCGCGCGCATCGAAGAAATTGTCGGCAAGGGCACAGTGCAGGCCCTCGGGTAACAACGAACCACCATCTCACCGCAACCCATTCGAAGGAAGCCCATGCAATATCGCCGTCTCGGCAATGAACCGCTGGAGGTTTCGGAGTTGAGCTTTGGCACCTGGCTCACCGTCGCCGGCGGCATCGCTCAAGATCAGGCAATCCGCTGCATCCACGCCGCACTCGATCACGGCATTACGCTCTTCGACACTGCAAATCAATACGGCGCAGGCAACGCCGAACAAGTTCTCGGCGAAGCCTTGCGTGCGTATCCGCGCGACCGGTTTCTCATCGCCACCAAGCTTTACTTCCCTGTCGGAGACGAGCCCGACCGCGGACTTTCTGCAGCCCAGATCGAGAAACAACTCGACCGCTCACTGCGGCGCTTGAACGTCGACGTCATCGATCTTTATCAGTGCCACCGCTACGACAAGGAAACGCCGCTCGATGAAACGCTCACTGCGCTTGACCGCGCGGTAAAGTCCGGCAAGGTGCGCGCCATCGGCTTCAGCGAGTGGACTGCCGATCAAATCGAAGCCGCGGCCGACCTCTGCAGAGCCAACAACCTGACTGCCTTCTGTTCAAGCCAGCCGCAGTATTCCATGCTATGGCGCAAGCCCGAGGCCGAAGTCTTCGCGGCATGCGCGCGCTACGGCATCGGAAATCTGGCCTTCTCGCCATTGGCTCACGGAGTACTAACCGGGAAATATGCTCCGGGCCAGCCGCCGCCACCCGGCACCCGCGCCGCCAGCGAAGAAATGAATATCTTCATGGAGTCAGCCGGCCGCCATTTTCGCTCCGACTATCTGCTCGAAGCCGTTGCGCAGTTGAAGCCCATCGCCGCCGACCTTGACATTTCCATGCCCCAACTCGCGCTAGCCTGGGTGCTGCGTCGCCCTGAGGTCTCCTCGGCCATTATCGGCGCCTCACGACCCGAGCAGATCGCCGATAACGTCCGCGCCATCGGAGTCAAGCTCTCCGACGACGTCATTCAGCGCATCGACGAAGCAGTAGGCAAGGTCGCTGTCTACGCATAACACCCGCTAACTTGCTAACTTGCTGCTTTTAAAAATACGTCTGCACCAGATCCACGACCTGGTATTCGCGATTGATCACGGGCAGCACACGCCACTTATCGAACGTGAGGCATGGGTGCGAAATATCGAATCCGATCATGTCGCCTACGCATAGCTTGTCATCGGCAGATATTTCCATGTAGGCATGCTGGTCCATCATCTTCGTCAACATCCAGTGCGCCGGTGCGGCACTCGGAGCGTCATCGCCGGGCCTGTAATACAAGGCCGGTACCGGCAGGCCGGAATCGAAGGCCGCATCGCGTTTGCCTAATCCGACGATTACCCGTTTTGTCTCCGGAATTGAGTGCAAATAAGCCCACACATGTAATGCGGGAACAAGGCCCTCACTCATTTTTCGTGCAATAGGATTGCTCGCGAGAATTCGCGCCTGCGCTTTCTTGTACGCGCCCACATCGTGCGTCAAATAACATCCAGGTCGCAGCACAATCTCCATCGGATCGCTGAAGCGCGCAGCGGAAAACTCCTCGGCAACCACGTCGTACCATGCCGAGCCTGCGCCGGAAAGCAGAATCGGCGAGCGATCGAACCATCGTTCAAGCGCAAGATCGCGAGCCGTATCGAGCGCCCGTTGCAGAAAAGCGCGAATCTCCGTCTCATCGCTAAGCACGCCTTCGTACAACTCCACACCGCATAGCGCAACCGAGTGACGCCACCGCGCTAGGGCCATCAACACGGACTCCAGTTGCCGTTCATCGCGAACGCCCGTGCGGCCGCCTGCCACGCCGATTTCAAGCAGCACATTCACCCGCAATCCCCGCTCGACGAAAAACCTGCCTAACTGCTCCACGCCCTGAGCAGAATCGACCAGGCAGAAGTATTCAAAATCCGGATCTTCGAGCAGACGCGCGATCATCGCCATATTCTGCTTGCCCACCAACTGGTTCGCCATCAGAACCCGCCGCACGCCGTGCTTCCACGCAACCATAGTCTGTTGCGCCGTGGCCAGAGTAATTCCCCATGCCCCTGCCTCAAGCTGCATATGAAACAGCTTAGGAGCCATGGTCGTTTTTCCATGAGGCGCCAATCGCATGCCGTACCCTGTAATGAATTGCCCCATCCACTCGAGATTGTGCTGGAGCTTCTCCTGATAGAGCACGGCGCACGGCAGGCTTAGATCTTCTTTCAGCAGATTCCAGCCCAGCGCCGTAATCGCTTCAGGTTCCAGCGACCCGTAAAGCAGACCCAGCCCTTTGTTCAGGGGCGAAATCACAGTCGATTCTGTCACGCGTGCAAATCCGTTTTCGCTCATCTCCCGGACCTCCGAAGAATCCCGTGGCTCAACAACGCTCGGTGCATATAGCCTATATCCTTACGGAATACCGATGACGGATTGCGATTTACTCATTCGTAATGCGCGCGTGGTTGACGGCAGCGGCGCCGAACCCGAGTTGATGGATGTGGCCGTAAGCGGAGGCCAGATCTTCGACCTCGGCCCCGCACTAAAATGCCGCGCCGCCGAAACGTGGGACGCCGAGGGACTGACTCTGACGCCAGGCTTCATCGACGTCCATACGCACGACGACATTGCCGTCCTGCGCACTCCCGCAATGCTCCCAAAATTGTCGCAGGGAGTCACTACCGTCATCGTTGGCAACTGCGGCATTTCAGCTTCGCCGGTTACGCTGCGAGGTGAGTTACCTGACCCGATGAACCTGCTCGGCGAGTACGGTGATTTTCGTTATCCCAGTTTCACCGCATACGTCGAAGCAATCCGCCAGGCTCAACCGTCGATCAATGTCGGCGCACTCATCGGCCACACCGCACTACGCAACAACCACATGGACCGCCTCGACCGTGCCGCTACCAACGACGAAATCTCCGCCATGCGCGCGCAACTTGAAGAAGCTCTCTTAGCCGGTGCGCTTGGTTTGAGCACCGGTCTCGCATATCTATCAGCCAACTCGGCTACGACGCACGAGGTGCTGGCGCTTGCGCAGCCGCTTGTGGCAGCAGGCGCTGTTTACACGACACACATGCGTACCGAGTCTGACAAAATTCTCGATGCAATGAACGAAGCATTCGAGATTGGCCGCGCCAGTCACGCTCCGGTCATTATCTCGCACCTCAAGTGCGCCGGCGTTGCTAACTGGGGACGAAGCAGCGAAGTTCTTAGCGCGCTTGAAACGGCACAACAGTGCCAACCTGCCGGATGCGATTGCTATCCATATGCTGCCGGTTCCAGCACACTCGATCTGCGCCAGGTGGATGAACGCGTCAAGATCACCATCACGTGGAGCACTCCGCACCCTGGGTTGGCTGGGCAAACGCTGGCGCAAATCGCCGCCGTCTGGAACATCACCCAACTCGAAGCGGCGCGCGAGCTGCAGCCTGCCGGCGCCATCTATCACAGCATCTCCGAGCAGGACATGCGCCGAATCCTCGCGCATCCGGCCACCATGATCGGGTCGGACGGCCTTCCAAACGACCCACGCCCGCATCCCCGCCTGTGGGGAACGTTCCCTCGCGTGCTCGGCCGCTACAGCCGCGAACAGAAGCTCTTCTCTCTCTCAAGCGCTATTCACAAGATGACCGGAATGCCCGCTCAACGATTCGGCCTTGCGGGGTGCGGGTTCATCCGCAAGAGCTATGCCGCCGATCTCGTCCTCTTCGATCCCGAAACGATCATCGACGCGGCCACGTTCGATGATCCCATCCAGCCCGCCCATGGCATTGCCGCAGTGTGGGTCAACGGCACGCTCTCATATACTTCTCAAGGGGCCACCGGAACCCGCGCGGGACGTTTTCTGCCTCGCGGCAAGACTTCCTGGATTCAGTAACGCGATCCCGCGACGGAGTTGCATTCATGATCGACTCACACAGCATGTTCCTACTCTTCGCAGCGCTTGTGGCGGTCATTGGCCTCATCGTTCTCATCGCAATCGTCAAGCTCAACCCGATCATCACTCTGCTCGTAACTGCACTCGGCCTCGCTATTGTCGCCGGCATGCCGCTGCCTGACATCGTTCACTCATTTGAGACGGGACTTGGCGGAACTCTTGGGCACATCGCCATCATCATCGCGCTTGGTACCATGCTGGGGAAGATGATGGCCGAGTCCGGCGCTGCGGATCAGATTGCGCACACGCTCATCCGCGTTTTCGGCGAAAAGAACGTGCCCTGGGCAATGATGGTCATCGCACTCATCGTCGGCCTGCCCGCATTTTTTGAAGTAGCGTTCGTACTTCTCGTTCCGGTTCTGTTTACGGTTGCCCGCCGCACAAATACGTCGCTCATCATGGCGGGAATCCCCATGGTCGCCGGACTCTCAGTTGTGCACGGCCTGGTTCCGCCGCATCCCGCTGCCATGCTCGCGGTCACCACGTACCATGCGGACGTGGGCCGCACCATACTCTACGGCTTGCTCATCGGGCTGCCAACCGCAGTTATCGCCGGCCCTTTGTTCGCGAAGCTGGTCGCGCCCCACGTGGTACTCAGCACCGAGAATCCACTCGCCGACCAGTTGACCACACGCGACCCAAGCCATGGCCTGCCGGGATTCTGGATCAGCGTGCTCACCATATTGTTCCCAGTATTCCTAATGCTCGCCGGCAGTTGGGCTGACGTGTTCACCTCACCCGGCACTTCTGCCAACAGCATCCTGCGACTCGTCGGCAACGACGACTTGGCCCTGCTCATCGGCGTGCTGTTCAGCTTCATATCGCTGGGCGTCATGCGCGGCTTTTCGCGCGACACCGTGCTGCGCTTCAGCACGGAATGCCTGGGCCCCACGGCTGCCATAACGCTCCTCGTGGGTGCGGGCGGAGGCTTCGGCCGCATCCTGCAGGACAGCGGCGTCTCAACCGCCATCATTGCAGTCGCACTCAAAAGCCACGTACCGCTTTTGCTGCTGGCCTGGTCGCTTGCGGCCGCACTGCGGCTCGCTACCGGATCAGCCACGGTGGCCATGGCAACTGCGGCCAGCATAGTAGCGCCGATTGCGTTGCACTCCACCGGCGTTCACCCGGAACTGCTCGCCATCGCGACCGGAGCGGGCTCGCTGATTTTCTCGCATGTCAATGACGGCGGGTTCTGGCTCGTAAAGGAATACTTCAACATGTCCGTCGGGCAAACTATGAAAACCTGGTCGGTATGCGAGACTATCATTTCTGTTACCGCGCTTGCATTTTCAGCTCTGGCCTGGCATTTCGCTTGATTAACGAGGATTGAATCAATGACCAATGAAATCATCCCCACAGCAATTACTCGTCGCAGCTTTCTCAACTCCGCCTCAGCGTTTGCGCTCGCGCCGATCGTATTCGGCGCAACCGCAAGTGCAGCAGAAGCCGCAAAGAATGGCAAGGTGTTGGCCTATGTGGGGACCTACACCAGCGCGGCCGACGGCAGCGCCCACGGTGAGGGCATTTATCTCGTTGAAATGAACCCGCACACCGGCGAGCTATTGCAGCCAAGACTGGTGGCGAAGAGCCCGAACCCGGCATGGATCTCGATTCACCCGTCGAAGAAGTGTCTGTACGCCGCCAACGAAATGACCGGAGCCGATGCCAGCCGAAGCTCTGTTACCGCGTTCGCCATCGACGCAGGAAGCGGCAATCTGACTGAACTTAATTCGGTCAGCTCCGAGGGTGCGGGGCCGGCGCACATGAGCCTCGATGCGCAAGGGAGGTTCGTATTTGTTGCCAATTACGCCGGCGGAACCATCGCCGTCCTTCCCGTCCACGAAAACGGTTCGCTGGGCAAGGCTGTGGACGTGCATCGCGATACGGATGAAATCGGCTCGCGGCGTGCGACCAATGCTCCGCGCGGAAGCTTTGCGATCAGCGGTCACGAAAGCCCGCACGCGCACATGATCCTGCCTGACCCCGGCAACAAGTTTGTGATCGCCACCGACCTCGCCCAGGACCGCATCTACGTTTACAAGTTCGACGCCGCCAACGGTAAGCTCACTCTAGCCGCGAAACCTTTCGTTTCGGTGCCTTCGGGCGACGGTCCGCGTCACTTCGCGTTCCACCCTAATGGCCACTGGTTTTACCTGCTCGAAGAAGAGGCATCAGTAATCGTCTTCTTCCATTACGATCCGCAAACCGGCGCACTTATGTCGCAGCAAACCGTCTCTGCGCTTCCTCCGGAGTTCGCAGGCAGCAACATGGCTTCGGAGATCGCAGTATCGCACGACGGCAAGTTTGTCTACAGCGCGAATCGCCTTCACGACACCATCTGCATCTGCTCGATAGCAGGCGACGGCCGGCTCACACGCATTGGCGAAGTCTCGACGATGGGCGATTATCCGCGCTATTTCTGCTTCGATCCGAGCGGCAGATTTATTTACGTATGCGATCAGCGCAGCGACTGCATCACGTCATTCGAAGTGAATCGAGAAACCGGAATGCTCACGTTCACGGGAAAATATACACCCGTCGGAAGCCCGTCGGTGCTTGCATTCCTCTAGAGCGAACGCAGGTCAGCTCCGCTGGCACAGGCGCCGCGCCCACTCGTGGATGCTTTCTGGACGAATTTGCTGCCTGTTAGCTTCGGCCGCGGCCAGTTGTACGGCAAAATTTCCGATTGTCGTACTTTCCGTCTCGCCAATCTCAACCGGTAATCCGGTGCGCTGTTCCGTTAATTGCACCAGCAGCTTATTCCGGTTCGCGCCGCCAAGCATGTGGATCGCCGTGAGTTTGCGGTCCAGCATCTTTTCAAGGCTTGCCAGCGCCTGAGCATAGCGCGCAGCCAAACTCTCGAAGATCAGCCGCGCAAACATCGGCTCATTTCCCGGCACATCAGCAATCTCGCCATGTCCCTGCCGCGTCAATTCGTTATTGATACGTCGCGGCATCTCCGTATCGAGCATCAACGCCTCGGCATCCATGTTCAGTTTTCCTGCTGGAGCGCTGCACTCGCCGGCAGCCTTCACGATGTCCTCAATCTTCCATGGTCTGCCCTGCGCAGCCCATGAATCCATGCACTGCTTCAGTACCCACATGCTGTTGACGAGGTTGTGGAACATCAGGTCGCCCGTAGCCGCGCCTAGGTTCGTGTAGCCCGCATCGAACGCAGCCGGCGTCGTTACTGGACGAGAAGTCAGCGCACCAACAAGGGACCAGGTGCCCGAACTGATGTATGCGGTTGTGCTCATGTCCTTCGGAATTCCCGCTATCGCCGATGCGGTGTCATGACACGCCGGAACAACGAGCTGCGTCTGACTGTACGCATCCAACACCGCCAGCGGTCCCTGCAATTTTCCAACAAAGGTGCCGGCGTGAACGATTGGAGGCGCCGCTTCAATGGGGAGACCAAGCTCGCGAAACAACTCGCTCGACCAATCGCCAGTGTTCAGGTCCACAAGGCCAGTATGCGTGGCATGCGTATACTCTGAAACGCGCCGCGCACCAAGCCAGCTCAGCACGTACTCCGGCATCATGACCCAATGAGAGTGTGGATCAATTCCCGCGGCCGGATCAGCCAGCAGCTGATAGATCGTGTTGATTCGGGTAGGAAACACGCCAGTGCGCCGATACAGATCGAGTGGCGGAACGATCTTATCCGCCGCCTCTTTGCTGGCTACAGTACGTTCATCGCGATAGCAGAATGGCGCTCGTAGCGCGCACCCATCCGGGCCTACGCGCACGTAATCCACTCCCCAGCTATCTACGCCGATGGTGGCGATACCTTCAGGCGCGGCTGCAGCGGCCCTGCGCAAGCCGTCTTCCAATCCCGCGAGAATTGTGTCGAGGGGCCAGTGCAATGAGTCGCCGCAGTGAACCGGCCCATTCGGAATGCGGTGGACAACGTCAATCCCGGGACGACCGCCCTCCCAGCGCAACAGGGAGACACGACAGCTTTCGGCTCCAAGGTCAATGGCAACGCGCGCAGGCTCTTGCATGGCCGCAGTGAAATCTCCGTTCTCAGTTGGAGCGCTTCATCTCATCGCAGAAACGCATCGGCGAGACCTCCATCCACGGGGATCAAATGACCCGTGGTGCAACGCGACCTGGGGCTGGCCAAAAACAGAATTGCTTCCGCGCAATCAATTGGATCAATCGTCTTGTGCGTGAGCGTGCGCTCGGCGTAAAACGACGCCAACCGCCCGCGCAATTCATCATCGCTGAACGACTCCTGAAACGGAATCTTGTACTTGGTGAGCGAAGCAATCACGCGATCGCGCGGAAACATCGTGGAGCCCTTCACTACCGTGGCCGGGCTAATGCCGTTCACACGCACATCGGGCGCCAGTGAAACCGCCAGTTCGCGAATAAGGTGCGACAGCGCCGCCTTGCTCACGTCGTAGACTTCACTGCCCTTCTTGGCAACTACAGCGTTCGCCGAGCTCGTAAACACAATGGTCCCGTGCAGGCCCTGCTCGTTGAAAATCTTTGCTGCTTCGGTAGCCAGAAGATAATTCGCAGTCACGTTCAGATCCAACGTGCCCGCCCACATGCGGTCTGGAAGCACCGGCTCGGGCGACGACGGAAACAGAGCGGCGGTATTCACCAGGATGTCCACTCCGCCATACAGACCCACTGCAACCTTCAGTGCATCAGCAATCGCCTTACGGCTGGTAATATCAACGGCCGCGCTCGCCAATGACTCTGCCGGAGCTACGGACTTCAAGTCGGCGGCCACCTTCGCTGCTCCTGCTTGATCGCGATCGGCAACCACGACGTGGGCGCCGCGCAACGCCAGCAGATGCGCAACCTCGCGGCCAATGCCGCTTGCTCCGCCAACCACCAAGGCGACGCGCCGGCTGAACTCCTTCTCTGCGGGCTGCCGGCGAAGCTTGGCTTCTTCCAGCGCCCAGTATTCAATCCTGAAGGCTTCGATTGCAGGCAGTGCGACGTAGTTGGTGAACACTTTAAACCTCGCCGGATCCATGCCCTCGCCGCACTGCGGCACCGGCCCCTTGACCTCTCCCTCAGAAAGCAGGCTTGCGCCTTCCATCACGTGGATCGCATTTGTATAGAACTCGCCCACGATGCGCGCTTCCGTCTTGTTTTTGCCAAAGCTGAACATGCCCAGCCCAGGAATCAGTACCACCGTCGGACTTGAGTCTCGAATCGCCGGCGAATCAGGCGTGGCAAACGCATTGTAGTAAGCGCGATACTCCTTGCGGTACTGCGCCAGCGACACCCCGATCTGCTTTCTCAGTGCCTCAAGGTCCGCGCCCGCATCCCACCGCACAAACAGCGGCCGGATCTTGGTGCGGATAAAATGATCCGGGCAACTGGTTCCAAGGTACGCCAGGTCTTTTGCGTAAGCTGAGTTCACAAACTGCAGCACGTCCGGCGCGTCGGTAAAGCTCGCAATCCAGCGGCGCTGCGCGCTGATGCGACCGCGCAGATAGGGCGCAATTGCGACTGCCAGTTCCCTGCGATCCGCACGCGACGGCACTCGTTCTCCGCCAAAGCGCGTCTTTCCCTGCCCATGCCGATGGATGAATTGCCCGATCTGATCGATGAGCGTAATGGTGTTCAGATAGCACTCGCGTTGCGTGTTGCCCCAAGTAAACAGCCCGTGGCCGCCCAGCACAATACCGTCACATCCAGGGTTGTCTTCAACCGCACGCTTCATCATCATGGCCAGTTCAAAACCCGGCCTTTGCCACGGCACCCAGACCAGCGCGTGATCGAACTCGCGATTGAACTCTTCCATCTTGGTCTTGCCGTTTGCCGACGCCGCCAGAGCGATCCCCCAGTCGGGATGCAGATGGTCCACGTGCTCGAAGGGAAGAAACCCGTGCAATGGCGTGTCAATGGACGCCGCCACCGGATTGGCGCGGAATGAGCACACCGGGTACAAGTCCACCATGGCGTCTTCGATATCCACGCCTTTGTAGAGCTTTTGGAGCGCCAGCAACTTGTCCTGATACAGCGTGGCGAAACCGCCGCGCTTGATGCTGCCCAGGTCGCCGCCTGAACCTTTCACCCAAAGCACTTCAACCGGGTTGCCGGTCAGGGGGTCAATTTCGGTGATCTTTGAGCTGGTGTTACCGCCGGCAAAATTGGTGATGCGCAGATCCGAGCCGAGAAGGTTCGAGCGATAGCGCAGTAATTCAGGTTCATCGAGTGTGTCGGCAATGCTTGAATCCCAGAGGTCCTCAAGAAAAGCCAGCGCCGGGGAAGTTAGGGCCGTCTTATTCATACTCTCCAGTTTATGGGACCTGATCGGCTCCGACCAAGGCTCCTATCCGATCCCGGGAAAATTGCTGATTTCAGGCCGTTTCCGTCTCTACTGCGGGCTCCAGGCGCACCGCTCGCCCGGTGGCAGCCAAACTCGCCTCCGCCGCCAGCGATTCCGGTGTAACTCCGCGGTGCGGTACGTAGTTATACGGCGGAACAATGTTCCCGCGCAGCAGCGCGATCCCGAGCTGAATCAGGCGCGGCCCATAGGTTTCCACCTCGTGCGAAATCGACCCCACCAGGGCGCTTTTGCCGGAGCGTATCTCTTCCACCACTTCGGGAATGCAGTCCTGCCCGGCTATCGCCAGGTCCGCCTCGCGCCCCAGTTCGCGGACGGCATCCAGCACACCCAGGGCACTTGAATCTGTTGCGGCAGCCACCAGGACGCACTCGCCACTGCGATGGTTTCGGAGAAGCTCCAGCATCGCATTGTGGCTTGCTGCTCTCATGCCGCGGCCTTCAATCTGGCTGAACTGGGCAGCGGTAACACTCGGCAGCAGTTCGCGAATGCCATCGAACGCCCCGGTAATGCGGCTCTGTACAAAGCTGCCGGCTTCGCGGAATCCCACTCCTATCACGCGATCAACCACCCCGTTCCAGCGGCGCTGAGCATATCGGGCCAGAATCGCACCCATCTCGTGCCCAGCTTCAAAATTGTCCACGCCAAAGTAGGTTGAGTTCGGATGCGGCACATCGATTGCGATCAGGGGAATTTCCGCCCTCCTGAAGATGTGCGCAATTCGCGGGGCAACTTCCTCTTCCACCTGAAACTCAAGCACCAGGTCAACCCGTTTGGACACAAACTCCTCAGCGTTTTGGACCGCCACGCCGGGATCGTACTTGTTGTCCAGGATCAGCAGTTCCACACCCGACGCTGCTGCGGCGGCCGTTACGCTTTGCGCCACTGCGATTGAAAACGGCATGTCTGCGCTCTGCATGGCAAACCCAAAGCGCAGCCTCCGGGGACGCGACACCAGCCGGTATTGCCCGCTTTGCGATTGGGCGATATAGCCGCGGTGCACCAGCGTCTTCAGGATTCGATAAACGCTCGTCTTCGAAATATGGGTCTGCTGGTAAACATCCTCCAGCGTGAGCGGCGCGTGATGCTGCTCCAGCAACTCGATAACATCGAGCGCCTTGGAGAGAATCGGAATCAAATACAGTCGCTTGATCTTCGTCTTGGCCAACCGTTTATCTCCGCGTCGTTGGGTGATCTTCAAGAACCCGGACTCATCATATCTGATCGATTACACATATTCTCAGGCGTAATTACTTACCGCCGACGACCGTTTTCCTCGCTCCTGGCCGATGCGCTCGACATACCCGTTTGCGCGCAGCGCCGCCAGCGGATCTGCAGGCAGTCCATGCGTCTCCCGCCAGGCCGCAATGGTCGGGCGGACATCCGTCCAAAAGGCGCCGCGAAACAGCTCTTCAGCAGCAACCAGATCGCACGAGTGCTGGAGGTGGGCCAGCTGCTCGTCATCGACCAGCGCCGCTTTCAAATAAAGTTCCTGCGCCGTCATCACCGTCTGCACCATGGCCTCGATCTTGCCCTTCAGGTTATGGCTCTGATCCACCATGTAGGCAATATCGAGCTTCAATCCGTCGGTCGAAGCCGCGTGAATCTCATGGAAGATTCTGAAGATCTGGTAAGGGTCAATCGAGCCCAGCGTGAGATCGTCGTCGGCGTACCGGCGGTCGTTAAAGTGGAATCCACCCAGCATCCCTGTATGCAGAAGCCAGGCCACAATCTGCTCGATGTTTTGAGCCTGGTAATGATGTCCCGTGTCCACCAGCACGCACGCCTTGGGACCGGCGTGCTTTGCCAAGTGGCTCGACATGCCCCAGTCCGCAATATCGGTGTGGTAGAAAGCGGGCTCAAATGGTTTGTACTCCACAAGCAGCCGCTGATTCGGTCCCAGGTGCTCATGCACAATGCGCAGTGCTTCCTCAAGCCAGCCGATGCGCTTGCGCATATTCTGCGTACCCGGGTAATTGGACCCGTCAGCCAACCACAACGAAATGTCGCGCGAACCAACTGCCTTGGCAATCTCGATCGAGTTCAGCATGTGGGCCAGCGCCTGCCCGCGAACCACTGCCGAAGGATTGCAGAGCGAACCGTATTTGTACTCCTGGTCCTGGAAGAGATTCGGGTTGATGGAACCCGCTTTGATTCCGTAGCGGCCCTCAAGATCCCTGACTGCAGGCACATCCGCCTCGCCCCTGGGAAGGTCCCACAACACGTGCAGGGCAAGCGTCGGCGTTACCCCTGTCAGCCGATTCACTTCGGCCGCATCGGCAAATTTCTCTTCAATGGTGGAAGCAGCCGCCGCCTGCACGTACTTACCGAAACGGGTGCCCGTATTAGCAAATCCCCATGAAGGGATCTCGATCTGGAAGGAGTCCAGAGCTTTAAATGCGCGATCCACATTTAATGTTTCAGCCGGCTTCATCCTGTTTCCTCCTACCTGAACCAATTCTCTCTACCTGATTCATTTCGCAATTGATTCTGCGCTAATATCGTGGACCACGATCACATTTAAAAAGCGTGGTCCATGAACGCCCTTGATGCGCGTCATCTCAATGTCCGCCGTTGCACTCGGCCCTGAGATGTAGGTCGCCAGAGCAGGCGGCCGCTCGCAACGAGCGAAGTACTCAGGCAGCATCTCCACCACCCGGCTCGTATACAGAACGCAAAGGTGCCAGTCAGGTAGAAGACTAACAACCCTCCGTCCTTCCAGGGCTGAGTGGTGCAGAACAATCGTTCCGGAATCGGCAATACCGCAAAAAGACCCGGTCACCACGCCCTCGCAGGTTTCGATCTCGGCTGCACTCAGACCGCGATCGATCTTCCATTCAAATCCATCGCTCATCCACTCCGCGGGCAGACCCTCCGAGGCAACGAACCTGCACCTTCCGCTGGTTTTGAGCTGTGAGGCGACGGCTGCGGCAAGTCCGCCCTCGCTGGTCTCCACTACGTCGGCGTCATACTCACGCAGCCGTTCGATCATCAGCGCCACGCGCTCGGCCGCGCTCATCCGGCCGGCCCGAACATATGTGCGTGGCAGGTCGAGGTATGCCGTCTCCGATTCAGTCGAGTTTGCCGCTGTGCGAGTTGCGGTGCGCACTCGCTCCAGTATCTTGGCTCGGGAATCGGTACGCGATTCAGAAGAAACGTTCATTTCGCCTCTTTCTGCCGCGCCGCCCACCAACTGTGAAACGGCTGCTTAGGTAATCCCCGCAGGTCGCGCGTCTGGGTCCATTTGCTGCCTGTGCTCGGTAACCGGTGAATCCATCCGTCCTTACCCGTGAACAGCTTCAGCCCCACGCGTCCGAAGAACTGCGCCGCATGAAAGAGCCACGCCCGCGAAAAAATCACGCTCGCCGCGCGCAATCCCAGGTACATCGGGTCAATGAACTTCGTCGCATGCCGCCGTTCCTGGTTCACCACTTGAGAACGCAATTCCAGCAGCACTTCAGGGATGTTGATCTTGACCGGGCAGACCTCATAACACGCGCCGCACAGCGAGGACGCATAGGGAAGCGACTGCGCGTGATTCATTTGCATGAGCTGCGGTGTCAGAATAGCGCCAATCGGACCCGGATAAACCGAGCCATAAGCGTGCCCGCCCGTCTGCCGATAAACCGGACAGCTGTTCATGCACGCCGCACAGCGGATGCAGCGCAGCGTCTGGCGCTCGGTCTTCTTTGCCAGGATTGAAGACCTTCCGTTGTCCAGCAAAACCACGTGGAACCGTTGCGGTCCATCGCCCGGCGTCACGCCGCTCCAAACGGACGTATACGGATTCATGCGCTCGCCGGTGGCTGACCGCGCCAGCACCTGCAGCATCACTTCCAGATCCTGGAACCGCGGTATGACCTTCTCGATCCCGGCCAGCGTGATCATGGTGCGCGGCAGCGTCAGGCACATGCGCCCGTTGCCCTCCGACTCCACCACCGCAACCGATCCCGTCTCCGCCACCAGAAAATTGGCTCCGCTGATGGCGGTGGGCACCGTCAGAAACTTCTGCCGCAAATAATTCCGCGCCGCTGCCGTCAGCGCTTTTGGATCGTCAGAGAGGTTCTCGATGCCCATGCTGCGTGCAAAAATCTCGCGCACCTGGCTCCGATTCACGTGCAGCGCCGGCACAACAATATGCGACGGCTCCTCATTGCCAAGCTGCAAAATGATCTCGGCCAAATCCGTCTCGTAGGCCTTCACTCCTGCAGCCTCAAGAAACGGATTGAGTTGAATCTCCGCCGAGGTCATGGTCTTGATCTTGATGACCTCCCTGGCATTCTCCTGTTTAAGAATTTCGAGGATAATTCGCCTTGCCTCGGCGGCATCCGCGGCCCAGTGAACACTTCCTCCAGCAGCAGTGCACCGGTTTTCGAACTGCTCAAGGTACGTACCAAGGTTCGCAAGTGCGTGATCGCGGATGGCAGCGCCCGCCGCCCGCAGTTCCTGCCAGTCGGCCTTCTCCGTCACCAGTCGCGCGCGCTTTGCCTGAATCACGTCGATTGCATGAGCCACATTCTTGCGAAGCTGCGGATTGCGCAATACGGGCAGCACCGCTTCAGGGAATGGCGGAGCCAGTGTCGGATCGAGCACTGGATGGTTTCCCGCGTGGCTCATAGCAGAGCCTCCGCCGGCTCGGCTTCTGTGCTTGCAAGTATCTCTGCCAGGTGAATCGTCTTCATCCCCGCATATTGCCGATGCATCGCGCCGCCCAGATGCATCAGGCAACTGTTATCGAGCGCCGTACAAAACTCAGCGCGCGTCCCCATCACGTCCTGCAGCTTTACCGCCAGCATCGCCGACGACACTTCAGCGTTCTTGACCGAAAATGTGCCGCCAAACCCGCAACACCGGTCCAGGTTGGCGAGCGGAACCTGCTCCATGCCGCGTACTTTGTCCATCAACCGCCATGGCCGATCACCCAGATGGATTCCACGCAATCCGTGACAGCTCGCGTGATACGTCACGCGATGCGGGAAGTACGCGCCCACATCCTCCACACCAATCTTGTCGACAAGGAATTCGCTGAGCTCGTGTACCCGCGGCAGCAACGCGGCAAACTGCCGCCGCAATTCCTCGTTGCCCAGCTCTTCAAACAGCCCCGGATACTGATCGCGAATCATGGCTACGCAGGATGAGGACGGAATTATTACCGCTTCCGCGTGCGCGTACATGCGCACAAACCGCTTGGCCTGGCAGAACGCTTCACCCCTGAATCCAGTGTTCGCGTGCATCTGCCCGCAGCAGGTCTGCTCCGGATGAAAATCCAGTTCAACGCCCAGGCGCTCCAGCAAGCGCACTACAGCGCGCCCTGTCTCCGGAAACAAGGTGTCGTTGTAACAGGTAATATAAAGCGAAGCGCGCATCATTTAGGTGCCTTACCGGGGAGAAGAACTCCTGGAAGGCGAATAATATACGATACGAAATCAGTTGTCTATTGCAAGTGCCGAGCCTTTGCTCAACAAAATTCCAGGACTTCCTCAATTGGAATGAAATGCGCGTGGCTGCCCGGAAATTCCGTTAACACTGGCGGCAGTTTTGGGTCCGGTACGCCCTTTCCTTTCCTTCCCCGGGTCAACCTTCAACCTGCTGGACCGTCTATATCCGATAGCTGACATACTTGCGGTTCTGTATCGCTGAGTCTTTCCCATCGTTCCCCGAACGTGCTATACCTTTCTGTCTTTTCGGTTGTGCAAAATGCGCAATGGCTGGAGACCTTCGAATCCGTTCAAACAAAGACGACCGCGGAAACTGGAGAGCGTGAAGCCGTTTGAAGCTTCACCGGCTCCGCGCGAGCTTATGATGGCTTTGGCATCTGGTCAAAACGTACAACGCCATTCAGTCAACTACTCACTGGTGTATTTTCTCAAGCGATGACAACTTTCCTGCTGCAGCAGGGTTGTCTCCGAAGAAAGGGTCAAAGTCTACCAACATGGCAAATCTGCGTAAGCTCCCCCTGTGTGTACTGGCAGGCACACTCCTCAGCATCAGTGCGTCGACAGCCCAGACCAATCGAATCGTCGCTACTCCGGCCACTCGAATCGTTAACGCCGTCAACGACGCCCAGTTGGTAACGCTTCACGGTACCGTGAGCCCGCTGGCCAGCGCGCGGAACGACCAGGGAGCCGCGCCGGACGGCCTGCAGCTTGACCGCATGCACCTGGTGCTCAAACGCAGTGACACGCAGGAAGCCGCACTGCAGCAGCTCATCAACGAGATGCATACGCCGGGCTCGCCGAGTTACCACCAGTGGCTCACGCCGGATCAGTTCGGTGCGCAGTTCGGCCCGTCAGACCAGGACATTGCCACCGTTACCACCTGGCTCACGAACCATGGCTTCAACGTGTCGAAGGTCAATCCCGGCCACCAGACCATCGAGATCTCGGGCAGCGTGGCGCAGTTGCGCAACGCGTTCCACACCCAGATCCACCGGTATTCATTTAATGGCCAAACCCGGTACGCGAACGCCAATGATCCGCAGATTCCGTCGGCGCTGGCCCCTGTTGTGGGCGGATTCGTCTCGCTCAACAACTTCCCTATCCGCAGCTACGCTCAGTCCTATGGCAAGGCGCAGTACGACCCCAAAACCAATAAGGCCACGCCACAGTGGACACTGGGCAGCAGTTCTTCACTGAGTTTCGTTCTCGCGCCCTCGGACTATGCCGTCCAATACGATCTCAATCCGCTCTACACAGCCGGCGTCAACGGTGCCGGGCAGACCATCGCCATCATCAACGAGTCGAACATCAATATCGATCTCGTTAACCAGTTCCGCAGTCTCTTTGGACTTCCCGCTCAACCCGCCTCAGGTCATCATTGACGGTAACGATCCCGGCATCGACGGAATCAACAACCCCGGCGGACCCAACTTCGCCTCAGTTGAAGCCTATCTGGACGTGGAATGGGCTGGAGCGGTAGCACCCAATGCCACCATTGACCTCGTCATCGCCGGCGACACTGCGCTGCAGAGTGGCCTTGTCCTCGCCGCTGAGCGCGCCATCTACAGCAACATCGCGCCCGTCATCAGCATCAGCTTTGGCGCCTGCGAAAAGAACCTCGGCTCTTCCAATCCATTCCTGAGTTCGCTCTGGGAGCAGGCCGCCGCGCAAGGCATCACCGTCGCAGTCTCCAGCGGCGACACGGGCTCCGCCGGTTGCGACAGTTCCACTAGTTACGCTGTGAATGGTCAGGCCGTCAACGGATTTGCCTCTACGCCGTACAACGTCTCTGTCGGCGGAACTGACTTCTACTACAGCCAATACGCCGCGGGCGGCACCGCGCTCAACAATCAGATCTCCGGTTACTGGAACACCACCCCCAGCAATTCCGCGCCTGCCATTTCGCTCCTCGGCTACATTCCCGAGCAGCCGTGGAACGAGAGCCAATATGGCCTGAACGTCAATAATTACTACAACAGTTTCCAAACCACCAGCATAGCCGCCGGCAGCGGCGGAGCCAGCAACGCGGCTATTTGCAGCGGCAACACCTACAGTTCCACCACCGGCCTCTGCACCTCCAGCCTTTCGGGATATCCAAAGCCCGCCTGGCAAACCGGCGTCACCGGAATTCCCAGCGATAACGTTCGCGACACGCCTGACGTTTCGCTCTTCGCATCCAGCGGCATCAACGCCAGCTACTATCCGCTGTGCGCTTCCGATGGCGACTGCCAGCCCGCTTCAAGCGGCAGTTCAGTTCAAATCAGCGGCGTCGGTGGCACCTCGGCCTCCGCTCCTGCTTTCGCGGCGATCATGGCGCTGGTCAATCAGAAATACGGACGCCAGGGCCAGGCCAACACGGTTCTGTATCCGCTCGCCAAGCAGTTCCCGAACTCCTTCCACGACGTCACAGCCGGCACCATCTCCGTGCCATGCGAGCTTTCGGCCACGCTCACCCCTAACTGCATCGCCGTCAGCAATCCCATCTCGCTGACCTCATCAACCGGCACCGTCGTCGAGGGTCAAATCGGCACTGGCACGACACCCGAATACAACGCAACAACGGGCTACGATCTCGCCACCGGTTTGGGAACGATCGATGCAGCCAACCTGGTGAACAACTGGAACAATGTCACGCTGGCGGCAACGACTACAACGATGACTCCCTCTACAACGACCCTGGCTCATGGTTCGCCAGTCACAATATCCGGCACAGTTACCAGCAGCGGAACGCCCACCGGCGACGTGGCCCTGATGTCCGACAATACCGAGCAATCGCAGCAGGGTGCCACCAAGTTCGCACTCTCCAGCGGTTCCTACTCCGGAACCACCTCGAATCTTCCCGGCGGTACCTACAACATCTGGGCGCAGTACGGCGGTGACTCGGTAAATGGCATGAGCACCTCCAACAAGACGCAGATTACGGTTAACCCGGAAGCCAGCACCATCGACTTCAACATGTTCGATGGCGCGTCGCATTACTCTCCTGGCGCAGGCCCCGGAACCACGGTCGATTACGGAACACAGTTGCTGATGAGTGCATTGGTCGCACCCAGCACACAGGCAGCGGCTCTGCAAACCTGCGTTACAACCAAAACCGGCTGCTCGAGTATCACCTTCACAGCTCCAACCGGCACCGTCGCCTTCGCTGACAACAGCGCCACCATCAACACGGCGGCTATCAACAACGAAGGCGACGCTGAATACAACGCGCCGTTCTCTGTCGGCGCGCACTCCGTGACCGCGGCCTATGCCGGCGACAAGAGCTATAACGCCGCTACGACAACTGCACCTATCACATTCACGGTGGTCAAAGACACGCCGGTTGTCCAACTAGCCGCTTCCGCCGCCACATCTTCCAACCAGGGAATCAATGGCCCGGGCCAGCCACTGATCTACACCGTTTTCGTCGTCAATGGCGCTCAAAACAGCGCCGCCACTTCAACTTCACTCTCCCCGGTTCCGGTTGCAGCACCAACTGGGAACGTCACCGTATCCGGCTTTCCATCCGGCGTGCCAACGTCTGCAACCTTAAGCGCAGGTGTGGATCCATCTAATCCTAATCAGGGCGGAATTCAGGCTGTCGAGGGAGTCGCAAACTTTATCCTTCCGGCAGGTACTACCAGCGGCACCTATAACGTCACCATCACATACGGTGGCGATTCCAACTACAACGGCGCCTCTTCGACCGGCCAAGTGCAGATAGTAAACACAAACAACAGCGGATCCCAGAACTCCACAACCACCGGGACCATAAGCGGCACCACAACCAGTCCGAATGCGGCCCTCACCGTGACCGGAACCGTAACCGGCACAAGCGGACATGCAGCTCCGACGCAATCCGTGTACGTCTACGCGTCCGGCTACTATATCGCCACGTTCAACTTGAATGCGCCGGCTTCGGGGATCATCTCCTCGTTCGCAGGCCAAATTAACAGCTCCAATATTCCGCAGGGAGCAAACCAGATTACGCTGCAATACTCAGGGGACAGCGTCTACAACCCGTCCGCCTTCACGCTGAACAGCGGCGGTAACATCTCCAACCCGCTTTCGGACTTCACGCTGGTTCCGAGTTCCTCGAACATTCCAGTTGCAGTTGGCAACAGTGGAACTGCGAACATCTATCTCACTTCCGTCAACGGCTTCTCGGGAGCCGTAAACCTGAAATGCACTGCGGCGGGCCTCTCCTGCTCAATCCCCTCTTCAACCACTCTCACCAGCGGCGGCAATGGTAGTGTCGCTCTCACTCTCAGCGCTCCCTCCGCCGCTGCGAACGGAAATTACAACGTCCTGATCACGGCCACGGATTCGACGACGGGTCAGTACATCCACACCCTCGGCTTCACGGCGATCGTTACCGGGGCCACCAGCACAACGCCTGGCTTTACGCTCACTAACAACGGTGACATCAGCTTTACCGCGGGCGCAACCGGCGGAAATACTTCGACGATTTCAGTGAATCCGACCAACGGCTTCACAGGAGCGGTCGGACTTAGTTGCGCTGTAACAACATCGCCGTCGGGAGCCACCAGCCCGGTCACCTGCGCGATGTCTCCGACTTCGGTGAACATTACGAGCGGAGCGCTCACTTCCACGCTGACGGTAAGCAGCACATCAACCACCACCGCGGGGGCCTACGCAGTAACAGTTAGCGGCGTCAATGGCACTAATACGCAAACCTCCGTCGTAAACGTAACTGTCAACGCAGGCAGCACGGGCACCTTCGCACTCAGCAACAGCGCCAACATTACGCTCACGCGTGGCGCCACTTCAGGCAACACGTCGACGATCACCGTAACGCCGTCCGGTGGATTCACCGGCACGGTGAGCCTCACCTGCGCTATCAGCCCGACAGCCTCCAACGCCGCGGCAACCTGCACACTCAACCCCACGTCGGTGAGCATCACCAGCGGGGCGCTTACTTCAACCCTGACCATCAGCACAACGGCGGCAACCGCGCTTAACGAACCGCTCAAGCTGTTCTGGCCTTCTACCGGCGGAGCCGTCCTGGCGGTGCTCTTCTTCTTCGTTCCCAGGCACCGCCGTAATTGGCTCGCGATGATGGGACTGCTGATCGTACTCGTCTCCGGCATCGCTATAGGTTGCGGTGGCGGAAGCAGCAGCAGCGGTGGAGGCACTACCGGCAACACCGGCACCACGCCCGGAACATACACCGTCACCGTGACCGGCACTTCGGGCTCCATGACAAAAACAGCCGCCGTCACCCTGACAGTAAATTAGGCCATCTCAAAAGCGAAAGGCCCTTCCACCCGGAAGGGCCTTTCTATTTGCCAGATCCTTAGAGCATTTTCGATTCAAGTATTAACAAAGCTCTGGGTGCCCCATCCTTTGTGCGCCTTTTGCACAAAGGGTGGGAGACCACAGATGCCCCTCTCGACCGTAAATGGTCCGATCCAAAATCTCTAATCGAAGCAATTACCGCGCGCTCGCCGGCGGGACAATCGCATTCATGCGCAGATACTCCACCATCTGCCCGTAATGATCGAATGCATGCGCCACGGCAAATGTAGATAGCGTCGCACGCGTCTGCAATCCTGGTTCCGGAGACTTCAACACTTCAAAAGCATTCGACGGGGTCAGCGTGGAGATCGCCTTGTGTCCGAAGGCAAATGAAGCCGCCAGCGCAGCCACAACCTCGTCCTTCTGCGTCAGCTTCAGAATTGCCTTCATATCCACGTCGGGCTTTTCTCCGCTTACGCTGCTGAAGAAGAAGTAGTTCGCCTCTGCAACGTGGGTGGCCTGTTGCGCAAATGTCCGTATTCCGGACGGATACACCGTCTTCTGTCCCGGCACAAAGATCGCGGCATACGGCGCAAAGTTGTACTTCTCCGCCGGCATCGCCTTCACCGCGCCCATCATCTCGCCTTCAATCAGGCTCAGCTGAGCGTTGATCGCCTCCGCCGGCGTAGCCGTCTGCGCCGCGCCGGAACCTTGCCCGATTGCGAGCGAACTTGCGGCCAGCAAACAACATGCTGCCGCCACTTGAAGTTGCGTCCTGAGCTTCATCTCGAACCTCCTGCTTTCAATTTCAAAAGTTCAATTAGACTACCAGAGCCGAATTACACACAAGTGCTACGTCCTCCATCCACCCAGCATTTAAACTTTCAATAGAATGCCTTCTCGCGATCAGGATCTGCCGCAGCTCAATCTGATATTTGAAGAGCCGCACCCTGCCCGTCGCATCTGGCCCGTCCGCGAACTCGTCGGCCAGATCCGCGAACTGGTCGAGCAGGAGTACGTTGACGTCTGGGTAGAAGGCGAAATCTCCAACTTCCGCCCGGCCCCATCCGGGCACGTCTACTTCACGTTGAAGGATGCCGACGCGCAGCTACCGATCGTGCTTTTTCGCCGCCAGGCCCTGCTGCTCCGTTTCCGCCCTGAAGACGGCCTGCACGTCCTTGTTCGCGGGCGCATCAGCATTTACGAGCAGCGCGGCCAGCTTCAGCTCGTGGCAGAAACGATGGAACCCGTCGGGGCGGGCTCGCTTCAGCTCGCATTCGAGCAGCTCAAGGAACGCCTTAAAGCCGAGGGCCTCTTTGACTCCGCCCGCAAGCGGCCCCTGCCGCCTTTTCCACGCACCGTCGGCATCGTCACTTCGCGTACCGGCGCTGTCATTCGCGACTTCCTCAACGTCGTGGCGCGCCGCCACTCCGGCCTTAACGTGCTGCTTTACCCGGTCTCCGTTCAGGGCGACTCAGCCCCGGCGGAAATCGAGCGCGCCCTTGCTGACCTCAACGCCTCCGGCGGTGTCGACCTTATCGTACTTGCGCGCGGCGGCGGATCGCTTGAAGACCTTGCCGCATTCAACTCCGAGCAGGTTGCGCGCGCGATTGCATCGAGCAATCTTCCTGTTGTTTCTGCGATTGGTCATGAAACCGACTTCACCATCGCCGACTTCGTTGCTGACCTGCGCGCTCCAACACCGTCAGCCGCCGCCGAACTCGTTACCGCAGCGCAGCATCGCATCGCCGAATACGTCGCCACGCAATCGCATCGACTCGACCGCGGCATGCGCCTACGCCTTCTGCAGGCGCAGCAATGTCTCTCTACCCTGCGCGTCGATCGCGCCGAGTCGCGCGTTTCGACATTTCTGCATCGCTCCGCACAGCGGCTCGACGAGCTCACCTTCCGCCTGGAATCTGCCGTCGTGACTGCGCTGCGCAGCCGCCGCGCGCGCGTCGATACTCTCGCCGCCGGCTGCATCCGCTGTGACCCGCGCCAGTCCATCGCACAAGCCCGCATGCGGCTCATCAATCTGCATACGCGTCTCGATCGCTCGTTCGATCGCTCGTTGAAACGTGCCGCGTTTCGACTCGGCTCGCTCGATGCACGATTGCGGGCACTCTCGCCGCTCTCCGTACTCGATCGCGGCTATGCTCTCGTTTTTGCTGCCGATGGCGCCGTCGTACGCAGCTCATCGCAACTTGCCGGCGGCGACATCGTCACTACCCGCCTGGCTGAAGGCAGCTTTACAAGCCGGGTTGAAACCAGCGGCGCTGAATCCGCAACACCCGACAAAACCAAGACCACAAAAAGAAAGTCGAAGACCTAAGCTCATGTCCGCATCCGACGCACGTAGACTCTTCGGCACCGACGGCATTCGCGCCGTAGCCGGCCAGGCTCCTCTGGATCCCACCACCATCTTCGCCGCCGGCCTCGCCATTGCTCACTCGCTCAAGTCAATGGCCGTGCAGCCCAAGGTCCTGCTTGGCCGCGATACTCGCGAATCAAGCCCGTGGATCGCCGCCATTCTCGCAGCCGGCCTGCGCGATGCGGGCGCAACTGTAGAGAGCGCAGGCGTTGTGCCAACACCTGCAGTCGCCTTCCTCACGCGCACGCACGGCTTCCAGGCCGGCGTGGTCATCTCCGCCTCGCACAATCCGTGGCAGGACAACGGCATCAAGCTCTTCGGCAGCGACGGCTTCAAGCTCCCGGATACGGTTGAGCTCGCCATCGAGAACGAGATACTTCATCACGCCGCGCAGATCACCGCGCCCGATCCCGCTTTTCTGCCCCCCGTCGCCGACAACGCGTCTTACCAGTACGACTACATCCAGTTCCTCATCGACTCCGTGCCCGACTTGTCGCTCGCCGGCCTCAACATCGTCGCCGACTGCGCCAACGGAGCCGCCGGCGCAGTCGCACCGGAGCTCTTCCGCCGCCTCAACGTCGGCAACGAAGGCCAGGTCACTCTCCTCAACATCGCGCCCGACGGCCGGAACATCAACGATGACTGCGGTGCGCTGCATCCCAAACACGTCGCCGCTGAAACACAGAAGCGTTCCGCCACCGTCGGCCTCACCTTCGACGGCGATGCGGACCGCTGCATGCTGGCCGGCGCCCACAACAACGTCATCAACGGCGACGCCATTCTGCTCATGGCGGCACGCGACCTGAAGCAGCGCGGCCTGCTCACCGGCGATCTCGTCGTCGCCACTACCATGTCGAACATGGGTCTTGAAGCCGCTCTCAAGCGCTCAGGCATTCGCATGTTTCGCGCCCCCGTTGGCGACCGCTATGTGCTCGAAGAAATGCAAAAGCAGGACTCGGCTCTTGGCGGCGAGCAGTCAGGGCACATTCTGTTCCCGCACCTGGCCACCACCGGCGACGGCATCCTTACCGCTCTCGTCATACTCGATCTGATAGCGCGCAGCGGCAAGACCATCGACGAGCTCACCGCCGATCTGAAAGTATTTCCGCAGGTCATCGTCAACGTAAAGGTCCGCGAAAGGCGCCCGCTCGACAGTATTCCAACGGTTGCCGCCGCCATCCACGCCGCCGAAGAAGAACTCAAAGACTCCGGCCGCGTAGTCATCCGCTATAGCGGAACAGAAGCATTAGCGCGCGTGATGATTGAAGCGGAGAGCGAAGAAGCGATGCGCCGCCACGCCGACGCTATCGCCGCCGCCATCCGCATCGAACTGGGCGCGTGACGAAAAGCAGCTTTCAGCTTTCAGCCGTCAGCCTACTCTCGGGAGATCCGTAAACGGTGTGCGAATCGAACTGCATTGTTGGGAAAAGTGCACAAAGACATTTCCGGCAAGAAGAAAACTTAAAGCTGACGGCTGAAGGCTAATAGCTGTCTTTCGAGGTTCACCATGTTTGAACTTGGCAAAGCCATCCTCGCAATCGGACTCGTCATCGTCCTCATCGGCGCAGGCATCATGCTCGCCGCGCGTTTCGGCCTGCCGCTTGGCCGATTGCCCGGTGACGTAGCCTACCGCGGCAAACATGTCTCCGTCTTCTTCCCCATCGGCACCAGTATTCTCATCAGCATCGTGCTTTCCCTCATTTTCTATCTCATCTCCCGCTTCCATCGGTAAAGGCGCCCCGCTTGTTCACGAGTGTGGTGAATCTGAAGTTCGCCGAAGAACAACCGCAGATCCTTCGACTCCGCAAGCCGCAAAAAACGCGGCTTGCTACGCTCAGGATGACAATTCAATGTTGATTGAATTTCAGACTCAGAACACTAGTTCCCTCGTCCCCTCGTAACCTTGTAAACTGCTTTGCAATGGCAACCAAGACGAAATCCAAGCCCGCTACATCCGCAGCCTCCAAAGCCCGGCCCGCAAAATCCGCCCATCCAATCACGCTGGCCATCGATATCGGCGGCTCCGGCCTGAAGGCCATGTTGCTCGATCCGGCAGGCAAGCCGCTCAGCGAGCGCCAGCGCGTCCCCACGCCAGCCATTCCGACGCCGCTAGCTGTGCTCAAGGGGCTCGAAAAGCTGCGCGAAATGCTGCCCGGCTTCGACCGCGTGTCGGTAGGATTTCCGGGCGTCATCAAGCGCGGCATCACCTACACCGCTGCCAACTTGCATCCGCGTTGGGCGCTCTTTCCGCTGCAGGCCAAGCTTGAAAAGCGCTGGAAGAAGCCGGTTCGCGTATGCAACGACGCCGCCGTGCAAGGCTACGGATCCGTCCGCGGCCGCGGTGTGGAGCTCACGCTCACGCTAGGTACCGGCATGGGCTCGGCGCTTTTTACTGACGGCCGTTTGTGCCCCGGCCTCGAACTCGGCCACCATCCATGGAAAACCCACACCTACGAGGACTACGTTGGCCGCCGCGGCCTCGACAAGTACGGCGTAAAAAAGTGGAACAAGTACGTTCAGGAAGTCATCGAGCAAACCGAAAAGCTCTTCAACTGGGACCACCTCTACATAGGCGGCGGCAACACCAAGAAGATCGATTTCACTCCACTGAAGAACGTGACAATAGTCTCCAACAGAGAAGGCATTCTGGGCGGCGTAGCACTCTGGCGCGAGTAGTAGCAGAGACTCTTCTGCCCACTTGCCATCGTAGACCGACTGAGCCAAATCGGACTGTGATGAACAACCGCAGATCCTTCGGCTTTGCCTCCTGATGACAATTGAAAATTGATGATCAGCGGTCGACCGGCACAGGGGCACCGCTACTTCACCTACATCATGGACAGCCGCAGCCACACACTTTACATCGGCGTGTCCGGCGAACTCCACAAAGGCGTCTTTGACTACCGTCGAGCGCTCGATCGCATGGAAAGCTGAAAGGCAACCGCAGATCCTTCCGCTTCGCAGGCTCAGCGTCAGGATGACAACGCATCGAAACTGCGCTCAGGTTTCTTTCAGCGCGTAGCGTTTCCAGACATCCCAGTTGTACGCCTTATCGTTCGGAGGCGAAGCCGAAGGATCTGCGCATGAAGCCTGTAAATTGCAGCTAGCGGCTGGAAGCCGGCATCTTCAGCCCCAGTTCCTTCATCGCAATCTGCAAATCGGCCCAGGCTTCTTTTTTCTGCCGCGGATCGCGCAGTAGGAACGCCGGATGGTACGTCACGATCAGTTGCGTGCCGCGAAACGCGTGAACGCGCCCGCGCAATCCTGCCAGCGGCTGCCTGTGGCCCAGCAGATACGTTGCCGCCGTCGCGCCCAGCGCCACGATCACCTGCGGACGCACCACGTCAATCTGCCTGAACAAAAACGGCGTGCACGTATTCGCTTCTTCCGGCTCCGGCGTGCGATTGCCCGGCGGCCTGCACTTGACTACGTTGCAAATGTAGACTTCTTCGCGTTTTAGCCCCATCGCCGTAATCATGTTGTTTAACAATTGCCCCGCACGTCCCACAAACGGCAGCCCTTGCGCATCTTCATCCGCGCCCGGCCCCTCGCCCACAAACATCAGCCGCGCGTTCGGATCGCCATCGGCGAACACCAGCTTGTTGCGGCCCTTATGCAGCGCGCAGCGTGTGCATTCGCCAATCTCTTCGCGAATCATATTGAGCGCCGCAACGCGGTCTGCCGCCGGAACAGCTTCGGCAACCGGTGGTTGTGCAGTGAACGGCTTACGTGGCAGAATGGCTTGCTCCTCCATGAACGGTTTCGTTTGTATCTGGGAACTCGAGGATTGCAGGTCGGCAATCGCTGCAGCGGGCTGCGATTCAACGGCGACGGCAACTGCCTGGGTCTCGAGCTCGACCACCGCAGATTCCTCCACCGGTCGCCTGTAGAACTCCGTCAGTCCCAGTTCGCGATAAAAGCGAATTCGCTCCAGCAGCGCTTCGCGGGTTGCCGCATCCAGCTTTCTCGCCAATTTCCTTACTCCACAATCAACTGTCGCCGCGCGGCCGGCTGAACGGTCTCGGTCAGCACATCATCCTGCCGCCTCTGCCGTGAATCTTCATCGTCGAGTTCAACCACCAGCGACCGCGGTCTGCGCAGCGTCAGAATTTCATCCAAAATGCGATCTGCAAGTTCGCGCTTTGGCATCTCGTGCAGTTCAATCGACGTAGTCGGCGTCAGAAACGTGGCTGCATTTGTGTCCGCCTCAATGCCCATGCCCTCCGACACCTGGTTCACCACAATCGCGTCCGCACCCTTTCGCATCAGTTTGGCACGGCCATTCTCCATGCGGTTCTCAGTCTCCGCCGCAAAGCCAACAATCAACTGCCCGGGCCGCCGCCGCTTTACCACTTCGGCCAGAATATCTTCAGTGGGCGCCAACTCCAGCGTCAAAGGTCCAGTGCGCTTCAGCTTCTGCTCTGACACCATCACCGGCTTGTAGTCGGCCACCGCCGCGGCCTTCAACACCAGCGTCGCCTCGCTCATGCGAGCCATCACCGCGTCGCGCATCTCCTGCGCCGTAACCACCTTCACCACTTCGCAATGCGCAGGCGGATGTAGCGCTGCCGGCCCGCTGATCAGAATCACCTTTGCTCCGCGGCTCTGCGCGGCTTCGGCCAACGCATACCCCATCTTGCCGCTAGAGCGATTCCCAAGGAACCGCACCGGATCGAGAGCCTCGCGCGTTCCGCCCGCCGTTACCAGCACAGTCTCGCCGGCCAGATCATGCCGCCGGCCCAACGAGTTCAGCACCGCATCGGCAATGGCTTCCGGTTCCGCCATCCGGCCCACGCCAACCATGCCGCACGCCAGCGAGCCTGTCCCCGGCTCAATGATGCGAACACCGCGCTGCCGCAGGATCTCAAGGTTGGCCTGCGTCGCCGGATGGTTCCACATGTTCACGTTCATCGCCGGAGCCACCAGTACCGGGGCCGTCGTCGCCAGACACATCGTGCTCAGAAAATCGTCGGCGATTCCGTGGGCAAACTTGGCCAGAATGTTCGCAGTCGCCGGAGCCACAACCAGCGCTTCAGTCCATTGCGCTTCGCCAATGTGCTCAATCCCGTTTTGTTCGTCGGAGGTGTCGCCATTGCCTTCTTCCCAAAGGCTGGTGATGACCTTGCGCCCGGTGAGCGCGGCAAACGTAAGCGGCTGCACAAACTTGCAGGCGGATTCCGTCATCACCACATGAACTTCCAGCGCCTGCCGCTGCAGCGCGCGCACCAGTTCAGCCGCCTTGTACGCGGCAATCCCACCCGACACGCCCACCGTCACTCTCATGGCTCGATTGTATCCGTTTTCCTTTCCGTCTTCCTCTATCGGACGGTGCGTAGAATGCCGTCGCCACTTTTCTGATGCACCATCAGGAACATGGACGCATAAAAGCGCAACACCTCGTCATCTGCGCTTCGCATTGCAGCGGAACACAGCCGAAGAGGCGCTTTCAGCTCAAGGAGTTGTCAGCTAATCAATTAACCAAGCAGGATCGGCACCGCCGGACCTTCCACCAGCGGTTTCACCACATCGGTCTCGGTTTTCACATAAGCAATCTTGCCCGCTTCAATCTCGTCCTGTGCAATGCGGCAAGCCTTAGTGGATTGACTGTGCACCAGAGCGTGGGAACCGCTCTGAAGCTGGCGAGCGCGGCGCGCCGCGACTAGAACTTTGCGATAGTTTGAATCAAAGCCGGTCTCAATCGTCATCGGGTTCATCTCCAAATGGAAGCTGCTGCTGGCTGGAATCGCCATCAATTCCAAACGCTTCCAGCACCGGTTTAAGCCGCTCCTGAGAATTCGCTTGCAAACAGGCTGCGGCAACCTCCAACACTCTTCGCGAACGGTAGGCAATGGTTTCGCCATTGCGATAGAACCGCTCGGACAGCACAATGGCCTCCAATTGCGCTACCGCCCGGTCAAGAATGTCATTCACAAGAATATATCCGTACTGGCGATAATTCTCAATCTCTTTGCTGGCTTCGCTCAAGCGCCGGTAGAGCTCCGCCTCGTTCACTACACCTTCAGCACGGCTGCGGTTGCGCAACCGGGTACGCAGCACCTTGGGGTTTGGCGGCAGCACGAAAATACTAATGGCTTCAGGCATTTTGGCCCGTACATGCGCCGCGCCCTGCACGTCGATATCGAGGATCAGATCGTGCCCGGCCGCCCGCGCTTCATCCAGTGATGAGCAGGAAGTACCATAGAGGTGTCCGAACACCTCCGCGTATTCCAGGAACTTGCCTTCGGCCACCATGCGCTCAAATTCTTCGCGGCTCGTGAAGTGATATTCGCGTCCGTTTTCTTCAGAGCCGCGCGGAGCACGAGTCGTCCACGACACAGCGAAATCCACCCCGCTAAGCTGCTTGCGCAGTTCGCTCACCAGCGTGCTCTTGCCCGAACCAGAGGGCGCCGAAATGATAAAGAGAATTCCTGCCACTTATGATCTAACCTTTCCCCAGTTGCCTGAATCTTTTGCTTATGTGTTCAGCATTATTCCACGTTCTGAATCTGCTCGCGAGCTTTCTCGATCTCCGCTTTCATGGCCAGTCCGAGTTCGGTAATACGAGTCCCTTTGCCGCCGATGCCGCCCGTTTTTGACAGCAGCGTATTGGCCTCGCGGTTCATCTCCTGCAGCAGAAAATCCAGTTTCTTGCCCAACTCTCCGCCGGCTGTCAGCAACTCGCGAAAGTGCGCAATATGCGCCGTCATGCGGGTCAGTTCCTCTGAAACATCGCTGCGGTCCACCAGCACGGCCACTTCCTCAAGCAGCCGTTGACGGTTGAACTCCGGCCCCGTGGCCGTCAGCAAGCGCTGCGTCAGGCGCTCCTGGTAACGCTGTTCAATCTCAGGACGAAGCTGCGCCACGTAGTCCGTCGATTCGGAGAGCCTGTCGAGCGTTCCTCGCAAGATGCCCTCAAGCGCCTCGCCCTCGCGCGCGCGCATCACCTTCAGCTCTTCAAGCAGCGGCCCCACCTCCTGCCGCACACTTGCTTCGAGCGCCGTCAAGTCGATGTCGCTGCGATTCTCCGCCTGCAACGCTCCCGGCATGCGCAACGCCGCATTCAGATCGGGCTCACCCTTCAGGCCGTGTTCCTTTTGTGCTTCAGCAAATGCTCCCAGATAACCCGCAATCAATTCGCGGTTGTAGCCGGTCTTCTGCTGGCCCGACCGGTCAATTGAGAGCGCGAGTTCCACGTGTCCGCGCACCAGGTTCTCTTTCAGAACTTTGCGTAGCTCCATCTCCAGCCCGTCGAGCCCATTTGGCAAGCGCAGCTGCACATCCAGAAAGCGGTGGTTCACGCTCTTCACCGTGAGCGTGTAGCTCAACTGATCCTCTTCGTTCAAGGGAACGCGCACCTGTACCCGCGCAAATCCGGTCATCGAATAAATTGCCATTCTTGCTTACTCCTGCGTCCGGGTTGCAAAGGCCGGCTCGCAGCCGGGCAAGTAGAGAGTCAATGACTCTGCTGGTTCGTCAGTCTGCGGCTCGGGCTGGTCCATGAACTGCAATTGATACAGTCGTTGATAGGTGGGCGATGTGTTCAGCAGGTCGTCATGCGAGCCGACCGCCGTGATCCTTCCCTCTTCAAGCACGGCAATGCGGTTGGCGCGGCGAATGGTAGAAAGCCGATGCGCAATCACCATCACGGTGCGGTTTTGCATCAGGTTTCCAATCGCAGCCTGCACCAGCGATTCACTTTCGGCATCGAGCGCGGAGGTGGCTTCATCAAGGATCAGAATCGGCGCGTTCTTAAGAATGGCGCGCGCAATGGCGATGCGTTGGCGTTCGCCACCCGAGAGCCTGAACCCCTTTTCGCCGATCACCGTGTCGTATCCCTGCGGCATGCGCATAATGAAGTCGTGGGCCAGCGCGTTGCGTGCCGCCTGTTCCACCAGCGACGCCTTCGTGTCCGGCTGACCATACGCAATGTTGTGGCGAACCGTGTCGTTGAAAAGAATCGTCTCCTGCGTCACCTGCGCAACATGACGCCGCAACGAAGCGAGAGTGAGATAGCGAATATCCTGCCCGTCGATCTGGATTGATCCCATGCTCACATCGAAGAAGCGCGGAATAAGATTTACCAGCGTGGATTTGCCTGCACCGCTGGGCCCCACCAGCGCCAGCACTTCGCCGGCGTGCACGTCAAGATTGATGTCGTGCAGAATCTGGTGCTCGCCCTCCTCTGTGGAATACGAGAAGCCAACGTTCCTGAACTGTATCGACTTCTGAAACTTCTTGAGCGTCGTCGCGTGCGGCCGTTCCTTCACGTCATCTTCAGTATCGAAGAAGGCAAAGATCGACGCGCCCGCGCCCATTGCCTGCTGAAAACTGTTGTAGAAGTATGCGAATTTGCGCACCGGATCGTAAAGCTTGAACAGCAGGATGATGAAGGCGGCGAACAGTCCCATCGTCATGCGGTTGTGCAGGATCTCGTTACGCCCGATGAACAGAAACATGGCGATCGCCACCGCGCCGATGCTATCCATCAAAGGCGAGCTGATGGACTGAATCCGTACGTTGCGAATATTCGCTCTGAAGAGCCTCTTGGCCGCGCTCTTGAAGCGAAGCACCTCCCACATCTCGGTGTTGAAGGCCTTCACGATGCGGTTGCCGGTTACAGTCTCGTGCAGGATGTTCTGAATCTCCGCCAGCTTGTCCTGGCCGGTGCGCGTGCGCGTGCGCACTTCCCTGCCGATTCTGCGCGCTGAAGTAATCACCACGGGAATAAACAGCACCAGTGCCCAACTCAAATTCCCGCCAAGCCGGATAACGAACACGATACCCACGAGAAATGTAAAAAACTGCTGCAGGAATTCACCGATTACGGAACTGAGTGCAACCTGCACCCGATCGACGTCGTTAATCAGCGTGGAAAGGATGGTTCCGGTGGGATGCTTATGGAAGAAGCTGGCCGAGCGGCGGAGTGTGGCTTCGTAAAGATGATTGCGGAGATCGGTGATGGTGCCGAAGCCGGCGTAATTCACCAGGTAAGTGCCCAAATAATCGCACAGCCCCTTGGCCAGCGTAGAGATCACCAGTGCAAATGCCACGACTGTCCACGCATTGTGGATGTGCAGAAAATGTGGAATCGCCAACCGTAAATCGAAATGCCATGGACCATTTGGCAATCCCAGCGTAATCGGCCCTTCCGGTGCATCGGGCCTCAGAACCTTATCGAAGATCGGCTGAAAAAGGAGAACGCGGAACGTGTCAAGCGCACCAACCATGGCCAGCAGCAACACGCCTGGAAACCACTGCAATGAATACGGGAGGCCATAGCGCAGGAGGCGTAAGAAGTTCTTCATACCGGTGAACCTGCCCGCCTCACTCCGGTCGATTGGCTACGTCCCGGGTATTCACTAAACTCCATCCGAGTATTGTATCCGTCCTGCTCTCAGTACGCCTGCAGGTCGAGAATGGCCTTAAGGATCTTCTCCGGCTGCGGAAGAATCGCGTCCTCGAGCACCGGCTGGTACGCCACGAAAGTATCCATTGAGCCAATCCTCTTGACCGGCGCATCCAGATCTTCAAACAGCTCATCGCCAATGCGCGCGGCAAGCTCCGCTCCGTAGCCCCAACTCAACATATCTTCATGCGCAACGATCACGCGGCTCGTCTTGCGCACCGATGTGGCAATTGCTTCCCAGTCATAGGGATTGAGCGTACGCAGATCAATGATCTCTACATCAACGCCATGTTCGCGTTGCGCCTTTTCCGCCGCATGCAGAGCTCTCGGAACCACTGCCCCGTAGGTCACAAGCGTCATGTCAGCACCGGATCGAACCGTCTTCGCCTTGCCGAACGGAATCGAGAAATCCGGCCCTGGATAAGGCGCGCGTCCGTAAGTCTCTCGATAGAGCCTCTTGTGCTCGAGGAACAGCACCGGATCGTCGCAGCGGATCGCCGTGCGCAGCAACCCGTTGGCATCGAGTGCATTCGACGGAAACACCACGCGCAGCCCAGGAATGTGTGTAAAGATGCTCTCGCCGGATTGCGAGTGATAGATGGATCCGCCCGTCAGGTATCCGCCGATCGGAACACGGATAACCGCAGGCGCAGCCCATGCGCCGTTCGAACGCCAGCGCATCAAAGCAAGCTCATTGCGAATCTGGTGCATTGCGGGCCAGATGTAATCGAAGAACTGTATCTCGACTACCGGTTTCATGCCGCGCGTGCCATAGCCCACTGCCCGGCCTACAATGTTTGCTTCAGCAAGCGGCGAATTAAACACGCGCTCCGAACCGAACGCCGTTTGCAGACCCGCCGTCAGCTTGAAAACTCCGCCCTTGCCCTTCACCTCGCTCAACGCTTCTTCACGACTGGCGTCGGCCACGTCTTCGCCATAAATCACTATGCGAGGATCCCGCTGCATCTCGTCGTGCAGGCAGACGTTAATCAAATCAGCCATCGTATGCGGATTGCTGTCCTTGATCTTCGCTTTCCCATCGACGGCAAGCATCTCTTGATGATCGAACGCCGGACCAGTCGGATCGAGGTCCTCAGAGTAGACGTGCAGGGGAATACTCTCAATCTCCGGCAGCGGCGCCTCAAGCGCGCGCCCGGCGGCCTGCGCCGCCATATGATCCTGCTCGTGTTCCAGTTCGTTGATCTGCGCTTCGGTCAGAATTCCTTCGCGTAGCAGCCGTATCTGCATCCTGGCAATCGGATCGCGCAGTGCGTCCGCTTCGCGTTCGGCGGCGGAGCGGTACAGCCTGTCGTCGTCAGAAAGCGAGTGCGAGTAGTGCCGCACGCAGTGCCCGTGCACAAGTGCCGGACCGAGGCCGGCGCGGCAGTGCGCGGCCGCGGCCTCAACCGTCCGCTGGCAAACCTCGGCATCAGTTCCATCGATTTCTGCAAAGAAGAAATTCGGAAAATTTGCCACCAGCCTGGAGATGTTTCCGCCGGGTGTGTTTACTTCCACCGGCACGCTGATGGCGTAGCCGTTGTCTTCCACAAGAAAGATCACCGGCAGTTTCTGGTTTGACGCGGTGTTCATCGCCTCCCAGAACTCGCCCTGCGAAGTGGAACCTTCTCCGATGCATGCCAGCACCACTTCATCGCTCTTGAAGGTCACATCGTGAAAGTTGCGGTAATCGCCCTCCGCCTTGGCAGCCGCTTCAGGATGCCGGCTGAAATAGCGTCCCGCCTCAGCGCAACCGACTGCGTGAAGCAGCTGTGTTGCGGTCGACGATGAGGTGCTCACAATATGCAGATCGGTGCTGCTCCAGTGGGTGGGCATCTGCCGGCCGCCGCTGGAGGGGTCGGTGGCTGCTCCCACAGATTGCAGCATCATGTCGTCCGGAGTCATTCCAAGAGAAAGGCACAGCGCGCGGTCGCGATAGTAAGGGAAAAACCAGTCGTATCCCGGCCGAAGCGCCAGAGCAGCGCCCACCTGCAAGGCCTCGTGTCCCGCCGCCGAAATCTGGAAATAGATCTTCTGCTGCCGCTTGAGCATGATCTCGCGGTCGTCCAAACGGCGCGAGAGATACATCAGCCGGTAGATTTCAACCAACTGCTGTGCACTCAGCCGCTCCGAAGCAGAAGCCGAGCCGGACACGCGGGCGCCGGAAACAGCCAATCCCATTCTTGTCACTCCAGAACGTGCTTTTTGGTGAAGACCTCGACCTGATTGTAACAATCCTGAGTATTCAAGTCCTCACCCGAACCAAGCAAAAACGGAGCGGACTCATTGTCCGCTCCGTTTTTCCTTTAAAAAGCTAAAAGCGACTATCTCGGACCAAATGGTTCAACCGGCGTCGGGCCGTTGTCCATGGCGCTCCGGACGGACATCCTCATCTTGTCTCGCACGCTATGCGCAAGCTTTTCAATATCAGCTACCATCCGCAACTGCTCAGGAGTAAGCGAACTCGAATTGCTGCTATTGATCTGGGAGTTCAAATCGGTAACCAGCTTCAGCAGCTTGTCCGTGTCGGCAACCATCGATTGATGCTGTGCGGCATTCAGCATCTGGAGCCGCTTTTCGTAAAAGATCGGCCTACCGGTGATTCCCATCTGACTTGGATCGAGGTCTCGTGAAGAGGCCGGAGTGCGTCTGGTCAATTGCCCTAAGTTTGTCACCTGTCCGCTGCTCGAAGTCTGCCCACTGCTCGGCACCGATAGTAGCAAAATCACGCCAAGAGCAACGACCGCAGCGCAGGCATACCGACGAGCCGGCAAAAAGAGCAACTTCATTCTCGCAGCGTTCATTTTGTCCTCATCTTTCGGGCCATCTGCTCAATCTCCGCAGCCCGGCGAACCACGGTCACAGAGAGCGTGTCCTTCGTAGTCTTATCCACTTCGGACTTGAGGTTGTAAGCCATCTTAAGGAGGTTTGCAGATTGAACCGCAACGGGATTGTTCGGGTCGGGATCGGGAATGGCCGGCATTTCGACCTTGGCGGGATTGCCTGCCTGAGGCGAACCCGTCGCGCTCGGAGCGGGTGTCCTGATGATGATGGGCTGCGGCGGGGCAACCGGCTCTTCAGGGCTGATTCCCAGTTGCCCCGTCGAAGTTGACGGCAGCGGCGATTCCTGCGCAAATGCTTTATGCTCCAACAGATGGGCCGCGAGCGCCAGTGCGCAGAAACCTGCGAGTAAGCAGAGCAATGGCAACGTACCACGCAACTGCTTTGCTTTCATAGTCGATCCGTCATATTGGACTCTCATGGAGAACCTCCGTTTGGTGCCGGGGGGCGGCTGCCGGAGATCGCGGCGGCCTCGAGCCCGCAATGAACTTCCGCGTGGACGGGAAAGTCATTTCAGGCTCTTGGCACAGTCTAGTCTATTTACAGGAGTTTTGGTATGGATGTGAATGCTGCATCAATTCTTCTCCGAACCGGCTTATTCGCCGAAAGCAGATTCATGGGCCGCTTGCTTGACGAGTGGGTCAATGATGCCCAGGAATTCGTCCGCTCCAAACTCCCCCACCTGATCATTATTGCTCTTATCGCCTTTATTCTCGTTCGTTTGCTGCGCGTCATCACGCTGCGCATGATCCATGTGGCTGAACGCCACGCAGCCGACGAATTGCGCGTTGCCCAGGTAAAAACCCTCTCCGGGGTCATTCGAGCCACTGGTTTTACCATCATTGGCCTGATCGCCGGGTTCTCCGCCCTCGCCGCCGTCGACATAAACCTGGGCCCTCTACTTGCCTCGGCCGGGATTGCCGGGGTGGCCATCGGTCTTGCCGCCCAAACCATTGTCAAAGACGTGCTCAACGGTATCCTCATCCTGGTTGAAGACCAGTTCAATGTCGGCGACACGGTCAAACTAGCCGGCCTCGGCGGCGTCGTAGAATCCATGACGCTTCGCAAAACAACCGTGCGTGACGCCGATGGAACCCTGTACGTAATTCCCAACTCTCAGATCACCACCGTCGCAAACCAGAGTGCCGGCTATTCCGTGGCCACCGTCAACGTCAGCGTGGACTTCTCGGCCCATCCCGACGAGGTCCAGAAGTTGCTTGCGAAAATCGCTTCCGACATACGCAATAGCGATGACTTCAAATCCGTAATGGTTGCCGATCCGCAGATTCTCGGCGTGGATGCCATCAAAGGCTCCGAACTCATCTTCCCCGTCGTCTTCAAGACGCTTGCCACCAAGCAGTACGGTCCGATCCGCGAGTTCCGCCGCCGGGTGCGGTTGGCGCTGGAAGAACACAATATGCTGCCGGGCAATCCGTATCACGTGATCAATAATTTCCAGGGGAAAACGCCAACTGGCGCGAACGCCGCAGCTCAGATGACCGCACCCGAGCAGGACCCGACTACACTCAAGCCCCAGGAATCCAATCCATTCAGCGGAGAGTAATGCTCCCCAAAGCGGGAGTAATGCTCCCCAAAGCGGGAGTAATGCTCACCAAAGCGGGAGTATGCTCCCCAAAGCGGGAGTAATGCTCCCGGAACCGGAAGTCGCTACCGAACGGACGAAGACTGCAAAGCGGCGGTTGGCTGTTTAAGAAATAAGTTTCCGCCTAACCGTGTTGCGACGCGAGAGCCTCCAGCAGACTTTCGGCATCGGTGACAGGCGGCAGACAGGTGCGCCCGCGGCAAACCAGCGCCCACGCGTCAACCTTCTCCGGCACCGGAACCTTCAAGACCGTTTCTGCCAAAACCTCCGGGATACCGTCTTCAACCAACTGATGTGGAGCGATGCGCAGAACCGTCTTGTTCACCGCGAATCGGGCTGTCGCCATTGCTTCCAGCCGCACTGCTTCAGGACCTGAGCCGACCACCACAACCTGAATGGGATCGAGCAGCAGTTGTTCCAGCGCCAATCCATAACTGCCCGCATACAAGCCAAAGTGCTCTACGACTCCGGCAAAGTTGTCGAGCGTGTCTTCGGCAGTCTCGCGATATTCCTGGCGCCCGCTCAATGCCTCCAGCCGTAGCAGTGCTGAGGCCGCCGTTGGATTCCCAGCCGGTGTCGGCGAGTCCTGCAGCGGTTTGCGCCGCGCGCCTAACGCTCCAAGCGGCATCTGTCCCGCGTCGTTCACTGCAGAATCGAAGAACGCGCTTCCGGTTCGGTCGTAGAATCGCTCGATCATCGCATCCGCAATCATGATGCCGGCGCGATAGAAATTCATGTTGCCACTGGCAATCCACGAATCAATGCACGCGTGCACCGTGAATGCATAATCGTCCAGCGTTCCAGGAGCCTGCTCCTTCGGCTCGTGATCCGGATAAGCAATCACGTGCCGAAGTGTCGAGCCATCGTTCCAGGCCTCGTTCAACAGGCGATTCATCGTTTGCAGCGCGAACTCGCGCACCGGCTCCCACCTCAACACGCGCGCTGTTTCCAGATAGGCCGTCACGGCCATGGCATTCCACCCGGTGTAGAGTGTGCGATCGATGAACGGCGTGGGACGAAGGCTTCGCGCGGCCAGCAGCTTGCTCCGCGCCGATTCACGCATATCGCGCAGACGTTCAACATCGGCGCTCTGTGCGGGTCTCTCTTCCAGCGTCGATTTCACATGCAGCACGTTCTTCGCCGGATTGTGGTGCATGTCTCCGATTTCGCCAATATCCCAATAGCTCGCTGCAAACTCAAGTTCCCCGGCGCTGAGCACGGCCTTGGCTTCGTCGAGCGTCCAGGTGAAATAGTCGCCATCGTCATCCAGGCCCACATCCGCGTCCTGCGAGGCATAAAATCCGCCGCGTTCACGATCCGTCATGGTGGAGTCGAGCCAGCCCACGATCTGCTGCGCTGTCTCTAGAAACTCCGGCCGCACCAGGCTCTGGAAGCCATGCACGTAATTGCGCAGCAGTTCGGTGTTGTCGTAAAGCATCTTCTCAAAGTGCGGAACCCCCCATTGCTCATCCACGCTATAGCGATGGAACCCGCCTGCCAGCTGATCGTACACGCCACCACGCGCCATCTTGTCCAGCGTTACCACGAATGCCTCGCGAGCCTGCTCGTTATCGCGGCTCATAGCCACCTCAAGCAGCAGGTCGAGCGCCGAAGGATGCGGAAACTTGGGCTGCGATCCAAAGCCGCCATTCCGCGAATCGAACTTCGCCAGCGTCGATCCGACGATTTTGTCGACAAGCGCGAGGTTCAGATCGCCTCGTGCGGAAAAGCTCTCATTGTGCTCGATGGCTGCCATCACGCTGCCGGCAGTCTCCAAAGCTTCTTCACGGCGATCACGCCACACCTGCGCCATCGCTTGCAGCACGCGGCCAATTCCGGGCCGCCCGTACCGATCCTCGCGCGGAATGTACGTGCCGCCGAAGTATGGCCTTCCATCCGGCGTCAGAAAGGCGGTAAGCGGCCATCCGCCCTGGCCGGAGATGGCGGAGACGGCTGCCTGATAGCGCGTATCCACATCGGGCCGTTCATCACGATCCACCTTGACCGGTACAAAGTGTTCGTTGATGACCTTGGCCACCTCAGGGTCTTCATACGACTCCCGATCCATGACATGGCACCAGTGGCACCACACCGCGCCAATGTCCAGCAGGATGGGTTTGTCCTCAGCTTGTGCCTTGGCAAAAGCGGCTTCGCCCCACGGATGCCACTGAACAGGCTGGTGCCGCGCCGAGCGCAAATATGAAGAAGCAGCCGAATCAAGCAGATTCACGCCGCCAGGTGTTGAGGAGGTATCGCTCATGGGCTGAGAATAAACCGTTTGGCTGGCCCTTGCACTGCATTCGCGCCCGATCAACCTTACCGAGAGACAAACCGCCGCCATAAGTCACGCACGTGATTTCGCGCCGCCGTACAGGAGACGACAGTCAAACTTTCGTCTAAACCCGAAAGCAGCGAATACACGCCAGGTTACGCCTGCAGGTAACGGGATCGGATGCGCTGGAATCGCGACGTTTTTGTACCTGTCAAAATTACCTCTGCGATCCTTTTATGAGGTTATAATCGCATCGGTGATCCCGGCAGGTATCTCGATTTTCTAAGTGCCTCCCCTCCGGCCCGGCGTACCGCAACACGATCTGCGCAGATTTCTTCTCGGAGGAGGTTCAATGACCGGCATTGTGCGCTTGGCCATAGGTTTTGCGGTACTTTTCGGCGCTACTCAGTCTCCCACTACTTCAATAGCGCAAAGCCCGTTCGAGGGCACTTGGCGCATCCTGATCGACCAATCCCGCTTCTCGCCAACGCCCATGGTCACCTTCCTTAGCGAAGGCTGGTTCCACTGCAAGAGCTGCAATCCGCAGCTCGACATATGGGCCGACGGCACCGATCAGCCCGTGGTTGCGCAGGCCTACGACACGATCAGAGTGCGCGAAATCGATTCGAAAACAATTCAGATCACGACCAAGAAAGCCGGCATAGTCCTCATCGAAGAGACTCAAACCGTCTCCAGCGACGGCAAGACACTTACCGTAAAGACTGCGGAGCATCGCTCCAACGGTGGGTCAGTAGTCACAGCAGAAACCACGGCCCTGCGTATCGGAGTCGCGCCCGCCGCCATCAACAGAACATCAGGTTCGTGGCGACTGACGCGCTTGACGCAGAGCGAAAACGGGCTTCTCACCACGTATAAGACGAACGGCGACGCGCTCACCATGACGGCGCCAACCGGCGAATCCTACAGCGCAAAATTCGACGGCATTGATTATCCCGTAAAGGGAGCGAACAACTACGACACAGTCGCTCTGAAACGCATTGATAGAAACACGATTGAAGAGATCGATAAGCGCGACGGCACTGTTGTGGTCAGAGCAAGAATGACCATCTCCGCCGACGGTAAGAAGATGACGATCGTCAACACCAATCCAATGACGGACCGCACTACGACCTACATTGCGGTCAAGCAATAGGTCGCTTCCCGCGCGATTGCAGCTATTCGTTGTTAAGCTGTTTTTCGATCGCCGACACAAGTTCGGGCGCGTCTGGCTGCGTGTCGGGAGCGAACCGCGCCACAACTTCGCCGGTGCGGCCGACCAGGAACTTTTCAAAATTCCAAAGGATCTCCGGCTCCGAGGTCGTCTCGATGCCGTAGCCTTTCAGCTTGGTGCGCCACGAAGGCTGGTTCACGCTGATGGCCCTGGGCTGCGCCGAAATCAACGCGCGATACAGCGGATGCTTACCCATGCCGACCACCGCAATCTTGCTGAACATTGGGAACTTCACGCCAAAGCTCGTCGTGCAAAATGCCTGAATCTCCGCATCCGTGCCCGGTTCCTGGGCCTTGAAGTCGTTCGCAGGGAATCCAACCACCACCAGCCCCTGCCGCTTGTAGGATTCGTAAATGTTCTCAAGCGCCTCGTACTGTGGCGTGAGCCCGCACTTTGAAGCGACGTTCACCACCAGCAGCACTTTGCCTTTGAATTCGGCAAGGGTCGTCTCTTCGCCCGTAATCTTGCGAACCGGAATGTCATAAATCTGGGTGGTCATTCGCTTCTCCTTTGATCGCTATCCAGACTAACTCAACAACCGCTTTGCCAACTGGACGTAAATGTCTACAGACTCCAGCAGCTCTTTCTTTGCCAGCTTCTCATACGGCGTGTGCGCCACGTGGATTGAACCCGGCCCCAGCAGCAGCGGCTGGCCCCAGTTCGTCAGCTGCGGAATGTCCGTTGCGAATTTGGCAATCATCGTCGGCATGCCTTCCACGGCCTTCAACCGGACAAACGCCAGGTCAAGCGTAAAGCTCACCTCGGCCACGCCCTTCGCAGCATCCAGGATCTTCTCGCGCACCGGAGCCGAGTCCGTGACCAGCCGGATGAGCAGCTGCGCCTCGGCATGATCCGCAATCACGTTAGGCGCGTAGCCGCCGTGAATCTGGCCGACGTTCAGCGTCGTATCGCCCGCATATTCGTCCACAGGCCAGTCCATCTTAAGCAGCTTGTCGAGCAGCCCGATCATCTTGTGAACCGCGCTTTCGCCCAACTCCGGATAAGCCGAGTGCGCCATTTTGCCCGCGGTCTTGAGAGAAACCCGTAGCGCGCCCTTCGACGCCAGCGCCAGCTTGTTACCCGTCGGCTCGCCATTGATCAAAAAGCGGCTGCCCTTCGACATTTGGTTGGCTACCTTCGCGCCCGCCGAATCCCGCTCCTCGCCCGACACGAACAACATCGCCACGTTAAAGCCGGCCTCACGCAACCGCTGGGCGGCAGCCACCTGCGCGGCAATGATCCCTTTGGCGTCCGACACGCCGCGGCCGTGCACAAACTCATCATCTTCTCTGAACGGGATATAAGGCGGGACCGTATCCATATGCGTTGAAAAAACCAGATCCGGAGTCTTCCCCGCAATGCCGCCATAAACGTTCCACCGAGGACCGGAGGTGGCACTGTCACTCGGCTGCGGAACGGGAGTCTTCTCCACTTCCCAGCCCTGCCGGGCGAGATAGTCGGCCAGAAAATCTCCAACAGACCCCTCGTAATAAGTCGTCGACTCGATTTCGCATAAGGACTTGGTTAGTTTGATAGGGTCAACTGGCTGAGCCGCAAAATCTTCAGACATGATGGAGCCAGAATACCTTAGCTGCACTGGTATCTCCGCACCTCTATATAACTCATTTCTATATCTCACTTTATGAAACCGGCTGTTCTGCCCAACGAAAATCGTTTTATTGGCCTGACCATTCCACAGAAAAATGGGCCGATTTGCGCGTAGAATGGGCAGTGGAATGAACGCCACGATTGCCCTCGCCCAGCCTGTCTTGAGCCAGCTGACCCCCAGGCTCCGCAGCTTGGATTTGTCCGGCCCCGCAGGTCGACTTGAGGCCATCGTCAACGAAGGCGATCCCGACGCCCCTTTCGCCGCGCTTGTCTGCCATCCTCATCCACTCGGCGGCGGCAATCTTCACAGCAAGGTCGTCTATCACGCAATGAAGGTCCTCAACGAACCGCGTTGGGGATTCCACTGGCCCGTGTTGCGCTTCAACTTCCGCGGCACCGGCACAAGTGAGGGCGTGCACGACGGTGAAGCCGAGGCCGACGATGTGCTCGCCGCGCTCAGTTGGCTTCAGTACGAATTCAATCGCCCCATCGTTCTTGCGGGCTTCAGCTTCGGAGCGGCCATGGCCATTGCCGCCTGTTGCAGCGGTAATCAATCATCCGCCAGCGTTCGCGCCCTGATTGCCCTGGGTCTACCCACCCGGAACGGCGATCGCATTTATCACTATCCTAGGTTCGAGCAAAATCCCCTTCCCAAGCTCTTCATCAGCGGCGATCACGATGAGTTCGCGCCGGCCGATCAGTTGACCCGGATCGTTGCCTCCGTTGCCGATCCGAAAAAGCTCGCCCTCGTACCAGGTTCAGATCATTTCTTCACAGGCCATCTGACTGCGATGCAGAAACTGCTCGCAGCCTGGCTGAAAGAGCAATTGCAATGACTCCAGCTAACGACACCGTACTCGATTCGCTTCATGCCACCGCCACCGGGATTTTCACCGGCGCACTGAAAGCCTGCAACATCGCCACCGCCTTCGATCGCAGACTGCGCTTTGATGGCAACACGCTGCAGCGCCTTATGCCGGATGGCTGCGGCCCCGCAACCATCGAACTCTCCGCCTACAAGCGGGTGTTTGTCGTTGCACTAGGCAAGGCCGCAGTTCCCATGCTCGACACGCTGCTCGATCGCATGAAGCGCCGCAAGGGCCTGCGCGGCGTCTGCTGCGGAGTCGAGGTTCCCAAGAAGCGCAATTGGCGCATTCGCTATTTCGAGGGCGGCCATCCGCTGCCCAACGAAGACTCGTTCGCCGCCGCACGCGCAACACTCGCGCTGCTCAAGAAGGCAAAGAAAGACACGCTGATCTTCTTCCTGATCTCCGGCGGCGGATCGGCAATGTTTGATCTCCCGGTAGATCCGCAGATCTCACTTGAAGACACGCAGGCATTCCATCAGGCGCTGCTCGCCTCCGGCGCACCCATCAATGAGATCAACACACTGCGCAAGCACTTCTCCGCCGTAAAGGCCGGCCGTCTCGCATTGGCCGCTCCAGATGCACTCAAAGTAAACCTGCTATTGCCGGACGTGCCGTTGCGCTCGCTTGATGCGCTCTCCTCCGGCCCAACATCGCCCGATCACACCACATCGACTGAGGTGCGTGAGCTGCTCGTAAAATACGATCTGCTCGCCAAGTTCCCGCCTTCGGTCAGCGCCTTCTTTGAACGCACTGGCGTGCCCGAATCTCCCGAAAGCAAGGGCTGGCGTCCGCCGTTTTTGCACAAGCCCGCCAAGTCCGAGCCCACGCCTCCCCGCAGCGTCACGTCCATGTCGGACGAGGACGAGGCCTTTCGCGATTCCGTTTTCGAAATTCTGCTCTCAAGCCACGACCTGGTTGAAAACGCTCGCAACCTCGCTCTGCAGGCCGGCTACCACACCGTCGTCGACAACAGCTGCGACGACTGGGATTACGCCGACGCTGCGCGTTATCTTCTCGAACGCTTTCACGCTTTGCGCGCCATTCACCCACGGCTCTGCCTCATCTCGGTGGGCGAAGTGACAGTAACGATGGACCGCACTCCCGGCGCCGGCGGCCGCAATCAGCAGTTCGTCATGGCATGCGCCCTTGAGCTTGAGAAGCACCCGGGCGAGCGCCTCACCGTGCTCAGTGCCGGTTCCGACGGCATTGACGGCAACACCCAGGTAGCCGGTGCAATCGCCGACCCCACCACGGTGGAGCGTGCTCATGCATTCGGTTTCCATCTCAAAGCTTCGCTGGCCGCATTCAATGCCTGCCCCATGTTCACGGCGCTGGGCGATGCGGTGGTCACCGGACCGACGGGCCAGAATCTCCGCGATCTGCGCCTGCTGATCGCTGAACGCGATTAGAGCAATTTCGGAATACACGTAGACTTTTTGAGAGCATCGAAAGGTGCTGTTTTCTTGAGGAAAACGCCACTTTGCAACGTGCTTTCGGTTTACACCAATTCCGAAACTGCTATATTTCCGGCTGCATTCGATCCACTTCTTCAGGATGCGATTCTCATCCGCGCCCTGCAGGCTCAGGCTTGCGTCCCTGCATTTGGTCGGTACGGCATTTGAAGCCGAGCCCTTTCAAAACCGCGACTCTTCAAAACCACAACGTTTCAAAACGGCGATCATCCGGTTTTCCGCAGTCTTACACCTTTCGAGCCGCCTCGCGTGGCGGCTCGAACACTACGCGCCAGCCTTGTACCAGTCCACGGTACGGCGAAGTCCCTCGCTGAAGTCGACTGTGGGCTCGTAGCCTAGTAGATTACGGGCACGTGAAATGTCGGCGAGCGATTCTTTGATGTCGCCGGCGCGCGCTCCTTCGTAGGCCGGTTTGCCGTTGTAGCCGGTGAGGCCCTTCAGAATATCGAACGTCTGGTTCAGCGTGATCTTCTGGCCGGTGGCCAGGTTCATCATCTGGCCCGCGACTTTTTCTGCCGGAGCTTCGGCGGCAAGCAGGTTTCCGGCGACCACATTGTCGATATAGGTGAAGTCGCGGCTCTGCTCGCCATCGCCATAGATTGTGGGCTGCTCGCCGGCTAGCATTTTGCGGCAGAAGATGGCCAGAACGCCCGAGTAGTGCGACGTGGGGTCCTGATAGGGGCCAAAGACGTTGAAGTAACGCAGCGAGACGGTCTCGAGTCCGTAGACGCGGGTGAAGCAAGCCAGGTAGTGCTCACCGGCAAGCTTGGCCACGGCATACGGGGTGATGGGAGCAGGCAGCATGCCTTCATGCTTGGGAAGAGTGGGCGTATCGCCATAAGCGGCGGATGACGCCGCGTAGATGACGCGCCGGATTCCGGCTGCACGGGCGGCAATGAGCAGGTTGAGCGTTGCGTCGATGCACGCTACGTTGGTGCTGACGGGATCGGCTACGGAACGCGGCACGGAGGGCAGCGCTGCCTCGTGGAAGATGATTTCCACACCTTCGCATGCCTGGGCACAGACGGCTGGGTCGGCCAGATCGCCGCCGAGGAGGTCCATCCGTTCAAGCCCGATGAGATTCTGGCGCTTACCGGTACTGAAGTTGTCGACGCCGCGCACGCTGTTGCCGCGCTCTAAAAGTGCAGCTGCAATTGAACGGCCAATAAAGCCCGCAGCTCCAGTTACCAGGTATTTGGGCATTATCTTTACTCCGGATGTTGGATGATGTGCGGGGCTTCGACAAAACAAGTCGCCTGCATATCATATTAAAGCGCTGGAATGGTTTACGGCCTTGGTTGAAACCCGTCTCCGTTACAATCGTCACCATGAAGATAACGTCTGCCGACACTCTGGCGGTGCTTAAGCAGAAGATCGAAAACCGCGAAGCCCGCATAGGGATCGTCGGCATGGGATATGTTGGGCTACCGCTGGCGCTGTTGTTCAGCGAGGAACGCTTCAAGGTAACGGGTTTCGACATTGCGGAAGACAAGGTGGCGACGCTCAACGCGGGCGAGTCGTACATCGTACGTATTCTTCCCGCCGAGATTGAGCAAGCGAAGAAAGCCGGCTTCCACGCCACGACGGACTACTCCGAAATTGCGGAGATGGATGCGGTGATGATCTGCGTGCCTACTCCGCTGAACGACCACAAAGAGCCGGACCTGAGCTTTGTGAGAGGCACGGTTGAATCCATTGCTCCTTACATCCACGTGGACCAGCTGATTGTGCTTGAGAGCACAACGTATCCAGGGACGACCGAAGAGATTGTGGCTCCGGCGCTCGAAGCAGGCAATCCGCACGGGCTGAAGGTTTCGCGCGCGCTGGATGAGCCTGGCATTCACGTCGTCTTTTCACCGGAGCGCGAAGACCCGGGCAACGACTCAATTGCGCGTCACGATATTCCAAAGGTGATTGGCGGTTGCGGTCCTGCGGCTGTTGAGTTGGCTGCATCGCTTTACGGAACCATTTTTCGTCGCGTAGTTCCGGTGAGCAGCCCTGCCGTTGCCGAGATGACGAAGCTGCTTGAGAATATTTATCGCTGCGTGAATATCGCTCTGGTTAACGAGCTCAAGCAACTCTGCATGCGCATGGGCATTGATATTCACGAAGTGATTGAGGCCGCCAAGACCAAGCCGTTTGGCTACCAGGCTTTTTATCCTGGCCCGGGGCTAGGCGGACACTGCATTCCTATCGATCCGTTTTATTTGTCGTGGAAGGCGCGCGAGTTTGACTTTCGCACACGGTTTATTGAGCTGGCCGGTGCGGTCAACACGGATATGCCCTACTTTGTGATCGAGCAGATTGCGTCGGCACTCAACGAGCGTTCGAAGGCGCTGAAAGGATCGAAGATTCTGGTGCTCGGCCTGGCTTACAAGCGCGATATTGATGATTTGCGCGAGTCGCCTTCGCTCACCATCATTGAGTTGTTGCGTAACAAAGGCGCAATCGTTGCCTATAACGATCCTTATTTCCCAACCTGCGGCTGCGGCCGGCATTACGACCTGAACATGACCAGCACTCCGCTTGAGGATCTTTCGCAGTATGATGCGGTGGTGATTGTGACGGACCACTCGTCGTACGATTACGGAGCCATCGTCGCAGAGTCTCAACTCATTATCGATACACGCAACGCGACCAAGGGTATTCACGCGCCCAATATCGTTCGCTGCTAACATGACCCGAGCAAGTGACGAGGTACTGGTTGCCTGAAGTCTCACACGACGCGCCGCAGGTCTTTCGTGTATTGTGGTGGGTTCAGTCATGACATTGCTCCTGCCCACTTTCGCTGAGCCGCAACAGTTCTCCGTAGTGGAGAGAGTGCTCTTTGCCGCTCTGGCAGCCGGCTCTATTTATGCATTTTGGCGCCGCTTTTCGGTGGTTCTCGACAAAATCCTGAAGTCCAAAAAGGATCCCGATTTTCATCTGTTTCCGCTCGGGCCTCGCATCCGCGATTTTGCCGGTGAAGTGCTGCTGCAATCCAAGGTAATCAGCCAGCGGCCCGCCGCAGGTCTGGCTCATGCGCTGGTCTTCTGGGCTTTTTGCGCATTTGCGTTGGTCACGGTTAACCACTGCGCCAGCATCTTCGGATTGAGCTTTCTTTCGCCTTCCGGATTTGTCGGGCGCTTCTACTACTGGTTTGCGGCGGCGTTCGCTGCCGCATGCGCCGTCGGTATCCTGGGGCTTTTCGTACGCCGATTCTTCGTTCGTCCAAAGTGGCTGGGTGAAACGCTATCGTGGGAGTCGGGATTCATTGCTCTGTTGATTTTTGTGCTGATGGCCACCTACCTGGCCGCATTTTTCACTGCTGACGCAAGCCCAGTTGCGCGTGTTCTCTGGTGGACTCACACGCTGGCGCTGTTCATTTTTCTGCCTATTATTCCGCACACCAAGCATCTGCACCTTGTGCTCAGCCCTTTCACTGTTTTTCTTTCGCGCGGTGGGTTTTCGCGGATTCCTCCGCTGGCGGGCGACGAAGATTTTGGACTGGTGGCTGGAACGGACTTGACTCAACTGGTCAGCCTGCAGGCATACTCGTGCGTGGAGTGCGGGCGCTGCACGGAGCACTGCCCAGCTAACAACACCGGCAAGATTCTCAACCCCAAGCAGATTGTTCTTGGAGTGCGAGCGTACTTAAACGAACTTGGGCCTGGTTCAGCTGAACCGCTGTTGGGAAAGTACAACTCGCAGGAAGCGGCGTTTCAATGCACTACGTGCGGCGCCTGCGAATTCCAGTGCCCGGTGGGCATTGAGCATCTGCCCATCCTTATTGGCCTGCGGCGCGGCGCGGTGAACACCGGCACATGGGAGAACGACTATGGTTCGAAGCTCTTTCTTGCCCTCGAGCGGGGCAGCAATGCGCTGGGGCTGAGTCCAAGCGAGCGAGACAAATTCATCGAACGACAGCAACTGCCCATCTTCGATGGCACGCAGGGATATTGTTTATGGCTGGGCTGTATGGGCAGCTACGATCCGAAAGGACGCGAGATCGTCGCCGACCTTGCGCGAGTGATGAATTATCTCGGCGTGAGTTTTGGGGTTCTGCGCAAAGAGAAATGTACAGGCGATCCTGTTCGACGGCTCGGGAACGACCTGCTCTTCCAGCAACTGGCCGAAGAGAATCTTGCCTCGCTCGCTCAAAACAAGGTGAAGAAGATCATCACCATCTGCCCGCATTGTGTCCGCACCATCCAGGAAGACTGGAAGGAGTTTGGCACACCACCGCCGGTGGAGCACCACAGCGAGTTTCTGGCGCGACATTTGCCTCAACTGCCGCCAGTTCAGCACCAGGAGAAGATTGTGTTTCACGATCCGTGTTATCTTGGCCGCTATCGCAATGTATATGATGAGCCGCGCGCGGTGGCGGCGCTCGCTGGAAAGGTTGTTGAAGCCGAGCGTAATCATGAGCGCAGTTTTTGCTGTGGCGCGGGCGGCGGCCTAGCCTTCCTGGGCGAAGAAACAGGCCAGCGGGTCAGTCACGTACGCGCTGCCGAGCTCACGGCGACCGGCGCAACAACGATTGCCGCGGCATGTCCATTCTGCAATTCAATGCTGCGCGACGCGCTTGCGACTGGCGAGGCCGCGCCGGAACTCGTCGATATTGCGCAGATCGCCGCGCGCGGTCTGCCCCAACGCGGCCATGGAAGCGGCGTTTAATATGTAGGGAGTCATCCGTTATGAAAATCATTGTGGCTATCAAACAGGTTCCTGACCGCGATGCGCCCGTACGCATCGACGCTGCGGGTAAATGGGTTGAAGAATCGGATCTGCAGTTCGCAATGAACGAGAGTGACGCGCACGCACTTGAAGAAGCGCTGCAATTGAAGGAGAAGCACGGCGGAGAAGTCGTCGTCCTCAGCGTGGGTCCTGAACGTGTTGCGACAACCATTCGCGAAGCGCTGGCCAAAGGCGCGGACCGAGCGATTCACATTGTGTGCGATGACCTGCCCCAGCGCGACGCTCTCGGAGTGGCACAACTGCTGGCCGCTGCGATGAAGTCCGAAAATCCCGACCTTGTGCTGACCGGTCTGCAATCTGAGGACCTTGGTTTCGGCCAGACGGGCGTGATTGTTGCTGAACTGCTGGGTCTGCCTCACGCCACACTCATTCTTCACATTGAAAAAACCGATTCCGGAATTCAAGTGAAACGAGAGCTGGAGGAAGGCTGGTTTCAGAACGTCCAACTGCCCTTGCCCGCGGTCCTCACCATCCAATCCGGCGGCAACAAGTTGCGCTACGCAACGCTGATGGGCATTAAGCGCGCCAAGACCAAGGAATTGCGCCAAACGAGCGCAACCGAACTCGGTGTCACATCTGCGCCGACCGTCGTCCTAGAGCAGATTTCTCTACCGCAAAAGCAGAAGTCGACGCAGATGATAACCGGCTCCGCCAAAGATGCGGCCGCAGCGCTCGTTGAAAAGCTGAAGACCGAGGTGCATGTCCTATGAGCGGCATCCTTGTGGTAATCGAACAGCGCGCCGGCAGAATTTCGCGCATCAGTTGGGAAGCTCTGACAGCCGCGCATCGACTCGGTGACGCCGGCGCAGTATCGGCAGTCGTTTTAGGCGCAGAAACAGAAATACCCGCTGCAGAAGGTGCCGCGAAGGTATCAGGAAGAGTGTTCCGCGTTGAGCACCCGCTCCTCGCGCCCTACACGGCAGACAGTTACATCATTGCGCTGCAGCAACTGATCCAGCGCGAAGAGCCTACGTGCGTTGTGTTCCCGCACACGTACCAGGTTCGCGACTACGCGCCCGCACTTGCCGCGCGTCTTGGACAGGTGCTGATCAGCGACATTACCGCCATCAGCGAAGGCCCCGTATTCACGCGCCAACTGATGCAAGGCCGGCTCAGCGGGCGCTATCGCCGGTCGGGCAGTGGCATTTGCTTTGTTTCAGTGCAGGCCGGAGCCTTCCCTGCCGAAACCACAAGTGCAGGCACAGCAACGGCCAAACTCTTCACACCCACACTCGATGCCGCGCAACTTCGCACTCGCCCCGGTGAGCCGTACCGCGCTGCCGCGCAAACTGTCGATCTGGGCTCGGCGCAAATCATCGTGAGTGTGGGCCGAGGCATCAAGTCTCAGGAGAACCTACCCATCGTGCAGGAGCTCGCAGCAGCGCTGGGCGGTGAAGTTGCGGCGTCCCGCCCCATTTGCGACGCAGGTTGGCTTCCGATAGAACTCCAGGTTGGCAGCTCCGGCCAGACGGTCGCGCCCAAACTCTACATCGCCGCCGGAATATCAGGAGCTATTCAGCATCTTGTCGGCATGAAGGGCTCGCAATGCATTGTCGCCATCAACAAGGATCCGGACGCGCCCATCTTTGAAGTGGCTGACTACGGAATTGTGGGCGACTTGATGGAAGTGATTCCAGCACTGACTGAAGCGGTGAAGGCCGCGAAGCAATAGCCTGAACGTGCATTGGCACGATGCGCAGAAATGTTTGCGCTTCGGCAGCCGCCCACCTCTTTACCAGGAACGTTCACCATGCAGGCATCGCGCAAGCCTATTGTCGTCGTCGGATCAGTGACCATGGATCTCGTCACTCGCACTCCGCAAATTCCTCGCGTCGGCCAAACGCTCATCGGCACGGAATTTCACACAACGCCCGGCGGCAAAGGCGCGAACCAGGCCGTTGCCGCTGCCCGCCTCGGCTATCCGGTAGCGATGGTTTCCAAGGTGGGCAACGACACTTACGGAACGGCATTGCTCAAGAACCTGGCCGAGGCGGGCGTTCAGACGCACGGAATTGAACAGGTCGCCGGCTCCTCGGGGATTGCGTCCATTTTCCTCGCCGACAGCAGCGAGAACTCGATCGTAGTTGTCCCCGGCGCGAACGGCAAAATGGATCGCGCTACAGTTGACGCACATGCTGCGATCATCCGCGCCGCGGGCATAGTGTTGTGCCAGCTTGAAATCCCTATGGACACGCTCGCGTACACGCTGGCTATGTGCGCTGAGGCGGGTGTGCCCGTAATGCTAGATCCCGCGCCGGCGGCTGCCCTGCCGGATGCGGCGTGGAAGCAGATTGCATGGTTCACGCCCAACGAGACCGAGGCTGCGTTCTACCAGCGCGATGGCGACAGGATTGAAGAGACTGCCAAGAAATTGCTGGACCGCGGCATTGGCGGCGTGGTGCTCAAGCGCGGATCGGATGGCGCATACGTGGCTGTACCCGGCAAGGGGGCGTGGGTTCCGCCGTTCGTGGTGCAAGCCATTGATACCGTTGCGGCCGGCGATTGCTTTAATGGCGCGTTTGCTGTCGCGCTGCTTGAAGACGGTGACCCATGGAAGGCTGCGCGCTTTGCCAATGCCGCCGCCGCCATCTGCGTTACGCGACGCGGCGCGCAAGCCGCCATGCCGACGCGCGCTGAAGTGTACGCGCTCATTGCCGATCGCGCATAGCCTGAATAGCAAACGAAATGACCCGCTGAATGGCTCGTAATCTCTGCCTTGGTTTGCTGACCGTAGTCATTGCTCTTGGCGCGGCGGCGCAGGACACGCAATACGCGCCGCGCAATCAGCAGATCCCCGTGCCGGAGTGCCTCAATCTTCATTTCGCGTGGGAAAGCACGGCGGTCTCGCAATGTCCACCGTTCATACGTGAACGCTGGCTTCACGACATCCGCCACTGGCGCGACGATCTCCATCTGGTATCTCCCGCAGGCCTATCGCAACAACGAGCACAGCAAGCTGCTGCTGATGGCCCCGGGATACGATCGCTCAGGCGGCGTTGGTTTCCGCTGAGTTCGCGACGCGCAATAGCGCCCTTACCAGCGTTTCTTCAAGCGCCCGGCATGAGCATTCGTTTTGCCGGCCGGATCAGGCGTGCGAATCAGAAGCACCGGGATGTTCGCCAGCTTGACGAGCTTTTCGGCGATCGAGCCGAAGGCCAGCGGATGCCAGCCCGTGATGCCATGGGTCGAAATTACAAGCAGCCCGATCCGCTGGTGCTTGATCACCTCGAGGATCGCGGCAACGACGTCGCTGCCCACGCGCACACTCGAGCTCATCTTGATGCTCATAGTGCCAAGGTCAGCCTGGCAGGCGGCGAAACTTGCTTCTGCCTTCCTTGTCGTCTCTTCAATAAATTCGTTTTCAGGAATGAAATCCCACACCTTGGTTGATGGAAACATCGGTATCACATGCGCAAGATGAATCTCGGCATTGAACTGCTGCGCATAGGCAGCTGCCTGTTCAAGAGCCAGGTGTGATGATGGGCTGAAATCGACTGGAACGAGAATTCTGGCTGGAATTAAACCGGACCTCTTCGCTTCTGGCATGGCAGCCTCCTTGCTTTACTGCGCACAACAGCTTTTAGGCCACAGCAATCATAAGCCTGATTCGGCTTTTGCATCAGCGAGCCGGCTAATATAATCGAAATACCCGAATGGGCCATTCCCCCGGTTCGCGGCCCGGCATCTTTCTGCTAACCAGGTCCGTCATTTCATTCAGGTTCATTGGAGCATCTTTGAAGCAATTTATACCCGCTGCTGTCCTATGCGTCGCGTTTGCCGCGGCTGTGCCTGCTGCGCGCGCGCAAGGCAATTACGAGATCCAGGTCTACGGCTCTGAAACCGTTCCTCCGCATAGCACGATGGTTGAGCTTCACTCCAACTTCACCGCGGATGGCCAGCGCAGATTCATTGACGGCACCGAGCCTACGCAACACGCTGAGCACGAGACCATCGAGATCACGCAGGGCATCAACGACTGGTCTGAAGTGGGCTTCTACGTCTTTACGAGCGAGCGTAGCGGCCAGGGTATTCAGTGGGTGGGCGATCACATCCGGCCGCGTGTGCGTGCGCCGATTTCGTGGCACTGGCCTGTGGGTGCGAGCCTTTCGATGGAGGTTGGCTACCAGCGCGCCTTCTTTTCGCCCGATACGTGGACTTGGGAGATACGCCCCATCGTCGACAAGCAGGCGGGCCGCTTTTACTGGGCGCTCAATCCCGCTTTCGAGCGCACGTGGCATGGACCCGGTGTCGCCGACGGACTTGATTTTGCGCCGAACGTGAAAGTCAGCTATGACTTCACCAGGAAGATCACCGGCGGCATTGAATACTACGCCGACTACGGCGACGTCCGGCACATTCTGAGCTTCCACGATCAGCAGCAGATGTTCTTCCCTGCTCTCGACCTGAATGTGTCGCCAAAATGGGAGCTGAACTTCGGCGTAGGCGTGGGCCCGACGGCTGCCACAGATCACTGGATCGTGAAGTGCATTGTGGGACGACGCTTCGACTGGGGCCACAAGCGCTAGATGGACCAGTGGCCTTCGCTGCGCAAACCCCTCAAGCCATCGCCATTGCCCGGATCGTTTCCTTGCGAACGGTAAGTTTCTCCACTAGTTCGGTGCGCACTTCGTAGCCGCGTCCCGGCGTGTCGGGCACTGCGATTTCACCCAAAGGCGAGACCGTAACCTCCGGCTCAACGATGTCTTCTGCCCAATACCTCGCTGAAGCCGAAACATCGCCCGGCAGCGTGAAGTTCTCCAATGTGGAGAGTGCGATGTTGTGGCTGCGGCCGATGCCCGACTCGAGCATTCCGCCGCACCACACGGGAACACCGCGTTCCTGCGCCGCGTTATGTACGGCGATTGCCTCAGAGAAGCCACCGACGCGGCCCAGCTTGATGTTGATGATCCTGCACGATTCCATCTCGATGGCCGCCAGCGTATCGCGGCGGTTGCGGATGGACTCGTCGAGACAGATGGGCGTCTCCAGGCGTTTTTGCAGCATGGAGTGGTAGTAGAAATCGTCGTGCCACAGAGGCTGCTCGATCATAAGCAGATCGAAGCCGTCGAACTGCGCCAGGTGGTCCGCGTCGCGCAGCTTGTATGCGGAATTCGCATCCACGCTCAATGTGATCCCGGGCCAGCGATTTCGCACCCGCTCCAGCACTTCGATGTCCCAACCGGGCTTGATTTTCAGCTTGATGCGTTGATAGCCATCCGCCAGTTCGCGCTCTATGATCGACATCAGTTCGCCAATCGACGGTTGAATGCCGAGCGAGACTCCGCACGGGATTGATTTGTGTACGCCGCCGATCAGCTTGGCAAGCGAGAGCCCTTCGCGCTGCGCTTCAAGATCCCAGATTGCATTTTCGAGCGCCGCCCTGGCCATAGGGTTGCCGCGTACCTGGAAAAAGATGCGGGGGCACTGGCCGCCATGCTCAGGATGCTCCGAGTTGAGCATGGGGCCGAGCTCCTGGGTGATCACGGCCCATGCGGTGTCAGTGGATTCGGCGGAGAAGAATGGCCTTTCGCCGGCGGTACACTCGCCCCAGCCAATGAGCCCTTCAGACCGTATCTCGACCAGCAGGATTCTCCGGTTGCGAGTTATGCCAAAGCTGGTTTCAAACGGCCGCACGAGCGGCATGTGCACTTCGCGCAGAATGATTGCATCGATTCGCATAGTCGCTTCCTTAGAACGCTGGAGATCGGTTCATGCAGGGTTCAACTCAACTCAAGCTGGGCCAACGGACCCAGTTCGAAGACGCCATTACCTTCGCTATCGCGGGTGAAGCCAAGTACAGCCAAACCCTGAGAAAATGCTTCCTGAAACTTCGTTCGATTCTCTGACTGGACGGCCAGGGCCCGTTCTCTTCCCGCATCTGCAGACTTCCACTCGTAAATGGAAGCTGGAACTTTGATCCGTTCTTTGACCTCGTGCACGACAGCTGGGTGCCCGGTAACAATCGACTGGACTCTGCGCGAATCGAGCCACCACTCGGCCACGAGCCGGTCCGTGGGCAAACCACCCTGCAGACGAGATGAGGATACACCATAGAAATCCGGACGGTAACGGCGAACAATTGCTCCCAGCCGGCAAATATTCAGGAAGGCGTTCTTGATTTCAAGCGGATCGAAGGTCCACTCAATGTGACGGATGCCCCGCGAAAGCGCCTCACGCCGTTGTTCCAGCTTGAGTTCCCTGCCAAGGCCGCGATTCCGATAGGCATCCTTCACTGCCAGCATGTGGGAGTGCAGGTAAGCCTGTGGCAAGCCCAGACCTACTTTCACGCCCGGCAAAGAAAAGACAAAACCCACCAGTGATTTCGTGCCGCCATCTGGGAGTTCAGAATCGAACGCTCCGATCACCTGCCCCCCGATCGACTGCGCCACCAGAAAAGTCTTACGTGGAATTACGTCTGACTCGTCGTAACCCCACGTTTCAATCTGGAGTTGCACGCAGGCTTCGAGTTCGTCGAAGCCCTGGCAGGTGCGAATCTCGATCATGTCCCTGCTCCTGGCAATCTTCTCAACTCTTTCGATTCGCTCCGTCAATGTCGTGCCGGGCGCCAAGCTTCTGCTTGGCTTGTGTCCAAAGCGCCTCCAACTCATCGGGTGAAAGCTCCTCCAGCGGCCGACTTGCAGCGCGCTCCATCTCTTTGAAGCGCTCGCGAAAACGCAAGTTGCATCCGCGAAGCGCCATCTCTGCATCGACGCCAAGGTGCCGGCCCAGGTTCACCACCGTGAACAGCAGGTCACCAAGTTCAGCCTCGACTGCAGGTTTACGTGCGGGATCTTCCGACGCTGCTTCCGCTTCCAGTTCTCGCGTCTCTTCTTCAAGTTTCGGCAGCAGATCTCGCCAGTGTGGCCAGTCAAACCCGGACTTCTGCGCCTTTGCGCCGAGCTTTGCTGCTTCTGCCAGCGCGGGCATTGCGCGTTGGACGCTGTCAAGCCGCGAAGCCGGCTCGGTTTGCTTGTCGGTATTTGCTTCCTTCTTACGTTTCTCTGCCTGCTTGATTTCTTCCCAGTTGCGCAACACGGCGGCGGACGAGCCTTCCACCGCGGCGTCTACGTCTGCTTCATTCCCAGCGGCTTTTGAAGCCTCTTCGCCGAACACGTGCGGGTGCCGGCGGATGAGCTTGCGGTTCAGGTGGTCAAGCACATCCGCGATGGTGAAGTGGCCTTCATTGGCCGCCATCTCGGCATAGAACAACACTTGCAGCAACAGGTCGCCGAGTTCTTCCTCAAGATGCGGGAAATCGCGGCGTTCGATGGCGTCGAAGACTTCGTACGCTTCTTCCAGCGTGTATTTGCGAATGGTGTCGAAGGTCTGTTCGCGATCCCAAGGACAGCCGCCGGGCGCCCGCAGCCGCGCCATGATGGCCGCCGACTGCTCAAACAACCCTGCTGCTCGAGCAGGGTCGGTCTCGCGGTGTGCGGTGGGTGTTTCGGCCGCTGAGTTTTCGCTGGGAACGTCCATGCATCCTCAGTCTATCGCGCGGGGTACATCGCGGAGGTTCGCGTCGCCCCTACGGGGCTGGCAATCTCGATGAACCGTTGACCCAGGATTCCGCTGCGCTGCATCCTGGACTATTGTCGGACCTCCCTCCGGAAGGAAATGCAGGCGAAAGGCGCGAGGACAAAATAGTATTCGAGCGTGGTATCAAAAACGCCGATGCAGTTGCCTTGCCGCACATATCGCACACCTGGACCACGAATCGTATACTCAACCCATACATGATTCGCACGCTTGTCACCGTGTTTGCCGGACTTCTCGGACTGGCCTTCGGCAGCTTTCTGAACGTCTGCCTGAGCCGCTGGCCCGAAGGCGAAAGCATCGTGCACCCCCGCTCGCATTGCCGCAACTGCGAACATACGCTGGCGTGGTGGGAGAATATTCCGCTGCTGAGTTGGATTGTGCTGCTCGGCCGCTGCCGGGAATGCCGAACGTGGATCGGCGTGCGGTACCCGCTGGTGGAGTTGGCGGTGGGCGGTTTGTGGGCGTATACAGTGTGGGTTTATGAAGAGCAGTTTCTTGGCCATGGCCACCAGACCTCCATCTTCTTGCTAGTAACAATCGTCGTTGTCGGGCAATTTATCTTCTACTGGTTGCTGGTCGGTCTGGCCGCGCTTGACGCCGAACACCTCTGGTTGCCGAACATCATAACGTTGCCGGGCATTGCACTTGGAATCGCGGTTTCGTTCATAACGGAACTGGCGGCAGGCCGCAATTTTCTGGTATCGACTGGGCCGCTCCGGCTCATTGGCGAAAGAGTCCTGGCCATTGTTGTCTGCGCCGGCCTGCTGCTGCTGATTCGTTGGCTTTACTGGGTTTTTCGCCATCGCGAAGGCATGGGGCTTGGCGACGTGAAGCTGATGGCGATGCTGGCTGCATGGGTGGGATTGCCGGCAACACTGCTCGCCTTCTTTATTGGCTCGATGCTCGGCGCAGTTGCCGGGTTGATCGTGATTGCAATCCCTGCCAAGCGCGATGAAGGAGAGGGATGGGCCACCACCAAGCTGCCCTTCGGCACGTTCCTCTGTATCGGCGGCATCGCCAGCAGTCTATGGGGACAGCCCATCATTGCTGCTTACCTGCACTCCATCGGCTTTTAGAGCGCTTTCGGCCTGGTCAATTACGGACGAGAGGGGCAGCTGTGGTATCCCACCCTTCGAGCACAGAACGCTCGAAGGATGGGGCACCCAGAGCTTTGTTATGACTTGCATCGAAAATGCCTTGGCGTGTGCCCTACTCCTGCTGCGAGCGCGCAGGCGCTACTTCCGCCCGACCGAAGGCGCGGGCCTGGCGTTGGCAAGCTCCGGCTCTTTCAGTGCCTTCTTTGCATCTTTGGCGTGCTTGCTGTCGGGATCGTACTCGATGACCTTCTCGTAGTTTGTGCGCGCGTTGGAGAAGTCTCCCATGTGCCGCTGGCTCTCCGCCAGTCCCCAGTACACTTCAGGCTCTTCAGGAGCCAGCACCAGCGCAGATTGAAAGCGCGACAAGGCAGCCCGCCAGTTCTTATTGTCGAGATAGTACTTGCCCACGCTGATGTCTTTCGCGGCAGTCTCCTTCGGCATATCCTCGATCTCGTCGCTGCCCTTCTTGCCGTTCTTCTCGTCGTCACCTGGCGGAGGAAGGATGCTGTCCAGCGAATTTGTGTTCGAGCTGGATACCTGGCCCTGACCTTGATTTTGATAGTTTCCTTCCGCGGGCGCCGCGTCGGGGCTGGCAACCGGATCCGAGTCGCCGGGTACCTGGTAGTGCGTGTCTTCGATCTGGTCGGCAGTGTTGGTCGGTCCGTTTGAGGGCGCGTTCGGCTCAGGGTTCTCACGTGAAGGCATTACGGGCACATTCGTCGTGTCGGTGGGAAAAGGATTGGAATCCTGCGGCTTCGGCGGCGGCTGCGATTTAGGCGGCTGGGGCGACTGGGCCGGCTGCTTACCCTGATTCGATGCTGCTCCGCTATCGCTCTGTTGACCGTGCGCCGGCAGCGCCACTATGCAGCCCGCCAGTACCAGCGCAATTCCAATTCCGCGTTTCATTGCTGTTTCCCTCAACACGTCCCTGACTATTCAATGTTACGATGCGGCCATAAGGCATTTTTTCAAATCAGCATTGGCAATCATGAACCTGCTGGTCCCCAAGTCGGACACGGGGCGCCAAGACGCATCTTGATACAAAATTGCGCCAAAGGAAAGCATCGCATATTCCATGGGACTTATCATTCGCTCCTCTGCCATACATGCCGCCGGCTGCTACACCACCACAGCTATACGTAAAGGCGCGTGCGTTACCGAGTACACGGGCCACAAGCTAAGCAAGGACCAAGCCGACCAGGCGTACGACGAGTCGCCCATCACCTACCTTTTTGGACTCGGCTCGGGCGAGATAGTGATCGACGGCCACTCCATGGCCATGTTCATTAACCACAGTTGCGACCCCAACTGCGAGACCGAAGAAGAGGATGGCCGTGTGTGGATCAAGGCCATCCGCGACATAGCCGCTGCCGAGGAAATTACTTACGACTACTGCCTTTACGACGGCGGTGAGGATGAAGCTGTGTGCAATTGCGGGGCAGATAAGTGCCGCGGGACCATGTACTCGGCTGAAGAAGTGCGACGCCGCAAAGCCGCCCAGCGCAAGGCGAAGACGAATGGCCACAAAAACGGCAAGAAGCCGAACGGCAACAAATCCCGCTAACTCGCGCTGCCCTTACATCAGGCGCAGGGCGTCTACATCCACCACTACATTTCGTCGCGGAACACCGGCTTGGTCCGCGTAGACGAGCATACTCTTCAGAGCCTCATTCAGGGCCTTCCGCGTTGTCGCTTTCAGAATCATATGGAAGCGATACACGCCCTTGATGCGCGCAATGGGCGCGGTACATGGACCGAGCACCCGCACAGCTCCGCTGGTCTGATTTTGAACGAGGAACGTACCGAGCGTGGATGACCACCCAGCCGCCTCTTCCAGCTTTGGCGACTGCACCAGCACGTTGGCCAGCACGCCGAACGGCGGATAATGCATCCAGCGCCGGTACTTCAACTCGCGTTCCGCAAAGCTTTCGTAGTCGTGCGTTGTTGCCGCCACAATGGCGTAGTGGTCAGGATAGTAAGTCTGTACCACCACCCGGCCCGGCAGATCACCACGTCCGGCGCGCCCTGACACCTGCGTCATGAGTTGGAACACCCGCTCGGCGGCGCGAAAGTCCGGCATGGAAAGCGCGTGATCGCAGCCGACGACACCGACCAGAGTGACGCCGTGAATGTCGTGCCCCTTGGCGATCATCTGCGTGCCTACTAGCAGATTGATTTCGCCCGCGTGCAGCCGGGCGAGCAGACGCTCAAGATCGTAGCGCCCGCGCACCGTGTCGCGATCCATGCGCCCAATGCGCGCTGTGGGAAAAATCTCGCCGAGCCGCTCCTCGCCCTGCTGCGAGCCCGCGCCGAGGTAGTACAGGTGCTCGCTGTCGCACTTGGGGCATCGCGGCGGGACCGTCTTGCGCATTCCGCAGTAGTGGCACTCCAGTCGCTGCCCCTCGCGCGCAATCTCCGCGCCGTCCATCGACTTGTGGTGCGTGAGCGCGATGGCGCAGTTGTCGCACTCCAGCTTGAGGCCACATGCTCTGCAGAAGACCGCAAACGAGTAGCCGCGCCGATTGAGGAGGATGAGTACCTGCTCGCCACGGTCGAGCGCCGCTTTTGTTTGCTCAACCAGCGAACGCGAAAAGAGATCTTCGCGGCCAGACTCCTTGAACTCGCGACGCATGTCGATGAGTTCAACTTCCGGCAGCGGCCGGTTCATCACCCGATCGCGAATCTCGATACGCTCGTACTTGCCTTGCAGCGAGTTTTGCCAACTCTCAAGCGAGGGAGTCGCCGAACCCATGACCACAACCGCGCCGGCAAGCTTAGCGCGCATGACGGCGACATCGCGCGCGTTGTAACGCGGCGTCTCCTCCTGCTTGTAGCTCTGGTCGTGTTCCTCGTCCACCAGAATCAGCCCGAGATTCTGAGCGGGCGCAAAAATTGCAGAGCGAGTTCCCACAACAATGCGCGCTTCTCCACGCCGGATGCGCCGCCACTGCTCGCTGCGTTCTTCCGGCGTGAGCGCAGAGTGCAGCAATGCAACGTGCTGGCCGAATGCCACGTCAAGCAGGCCCACGGTCTGAGGCGTCAGACCGATCTCCGGCACCAGCAGGATGGACGACATGCCTAGATCGAGAGCCCGCTTCATTGCCTCAAGATAGACCGCCGTTTTGCCGGAGCCGGTAATGCCGTAAAGCAGAAACGGCTTGAATTTACCGAGGGACGTAACGACGCTGGCCAGCGCTTCCATTTGCTGTGCGTTGAGCTTGAACACTTCTGTACTTGGCCGCAGTCCGCCCATGCGGAACGTCGCCATGCGTTCGTCGATGCGCACCAGCCCGCGACGGACCAACGTTTGCAGGGTTGACGGCGACAATTCTTTTTTTCGCAATTCAACCAAGGGCAGCTCGCCACCTGCGGCCGCCAACTCGGCCAGAATTGCTTCCTGATTCTGCGTCAGCTTGGGCAGGCGAGCTTCCTCTACCAGCACGGCAAAGCGCTCCGTCCGCCGCGCATCACGCTCCACGGCTGAGGTTTCGCGGGCGATCCACTTTTTACGTGCCATGCCGGCAAGCACAGGCAGGGTCGCTGCCGTGGCGGTGCGCAGCGTTGACACCTTAACAGGCTCACCGTCAGCCAGCCGTCGCAGCACACGGACTTCGAGATTCAGCTCCTCAAGGGAAAGCTTTCCGCGCCGCTTGGCGCCTCCCTTTTTAGCCGGCTTCGTTTCAGGTGGGTCGTCCTCGTCTTCGCCGCGAGCCGTGCGATGCCAGTTCTCCTCCGCCGCCTCAAGCTGTTTAGCGAGCACGTCGCGGCCAAGATCGGTGATGCGGTAGTAGACGGTGCGACGAACCTCTGCCGTTAACGGCAACATGCCGCGCAGCACTTCACCCAACGGGGCGATATAGTAGCCAGCCATCCACTCCGCGAGGCCAAGCAGCTGCTCGCTCAACAGGGGCTCGTCGTCGAGCACCGCCTCCAGCGACTTTATTTCCACATCTGCAGGCGGGTTGACCGTTATGGCCGTGACGACGCCGATCAGCTTTTCATTGCGAAACGGTGCGATGACGCGAACGCCCCGCTGCACAATCTGCCCCAGCCGCAGCGCGTAGGTAAACGTGCGGTCCAGCGGCACAGGCAGCGCGACTTCGCAGTAGCCGGTCATGAGAGACAAGACGGAGACAAGTTTCAGTGTAGGGGATGCGGCAAGATGGCCCGGTGGAAAGCCTGACTCATTCTTCGCGCCGGGTATTTCGTCGCTGGCGCGCAGCCGTTAACATCAGATCTATGCCCGAGTTCCCCTCCAGGCCCCAGTTCCCCGCCGGCCAGACTTTGCTTATCGACGCGGACGATACGCTTTGGGAAAACAACGTCTACTTCGAACGCGCGATTGCCGCTTTTATCAGCTTTCTGAATCATCACGAGTATTCGCCCGCGCAGGTGCGTAAAACGCTGAACGCCGTTGAGCGCGAAACCATCCTTGCCCACGGCTATGGGCTTACGAGCTTTACACGCTCGCTGATTACCTGCTTTGAGCGCCTGAGCCCCGGTCCGGTGACGGAGGAAAAGCGCGAGAAGGTCCGCAGCTTTGCCCGCTCGATTGCTGAGCAGGAGATCGAGCTGTTGCCTGGTGTTGAAGAAACGCTCTCCGATCTTTCTCTGCGCCACCACCTGATCCTGATGACCAAAGGAAACCATGCGGAGCAGGCGGACAAGCTGGCGCACTCCGGCCTGGCGTCGTATTTTGCCGCCGTCGAGATCGTTCCGGAGAAGGACCCGCCGACGTATCGCCAGGTAATCGCCCGCCACGAACTGAAGCCGCACACCAGCTGGATGATCGGCAACAGCCCCAAGAGCGACATTAACCCCGCGCTCGCCGCGGGCATGCACGCGGTGTTTCTTTTTCACAAAGACACTTGGGTGCTGGAACATGCGGCGGTTGATCCCGCGCCGGAGGGTCAGCGCCTGCTTGAGCTCGACTCGTTCGCACGGCTGTGTGAGATTTTCTGAGCTTTGACCCCGAATCAGGCACACCGGAAGGAGCGCACACATGGACTCGTCGGATTCTCCGATTCATTCCACCGTTGAAAGCCCGGCGCAACGCTCTACGACTCACAAACTTCTGCTGGCCGCCGGATTCAGCGGCGTGCTCTTCATTTCCGTCTTTGTGATTCTTGGCGCGCTGGCTCCTGGCTACGATGGGCTGCATGAGACCATCAGCGCGCTTGAGATCACCACTTTAAGCCTCGCCCAGCGCGCCAACTTCTTCGTCTTCGGATTGCTGATGTGCTGTTTCGCTGCCGGCCTTCGTTGTGAGCTTGTGCGCGGGCGCGGTGCAATTCTGATCCCGCTCTTTCAGATCTTTGCAGGTCTAGGCGTTATCGGCGATGCAATTTTCATCTACGAGCCCCTGCATCTGGTCTGCGATCTGGTCGCATTCAACTCGGGGCTGCTTGTTCTGTTCCTTTTTGCCTGGCGCTTTCGGCAGGACCCCGCGTGGAGAGGTTGGACCACCTATTCGATCGTAACGGCTCTCGCGACGATGGCACTGCTGGGCGCCTTCGGTCTTGCGAATCATCTTGGCGGTCCCGCCGGTCTGCTGGAAAAACTCGCCACCTCCACGCGAGCGTTGTGGACGGCCCTGTTCACCGCGAAGCTCCTGGCCGGCCGTCGCCTCGGCATCCATATGAGAAACTGAAAGAGCAGAACTTCCTGGCGGGCGGCTGCTTTTTCAAGGCCCCACACCCCGTAGCAATCCACGACATATAGGCTCCAGGGCCGTCGCAGGGTTGCGGACCGGGCTTGCCAGAGCAAAAATCGCGTACAAACGCAAACAGGGATTACACAAAAACATGCTTAGTGTCAGCAATGTCTCTATGCGCTACGGCTCCAAGATCCTCTTTGAGGACGTCAGCGTGAATTTTGTCGATGGTCGCCGTTATGGACTCACCGGTCCCAACGGCTCGGGCAAGTCCACCTTTATGAAAGTGCTTACGGGCGAACTCGACGCGCAAAAAGGCACGGTTGTGCGCCCGCGCAAGTTTGGCGTCCTGCGTCAGGACCAGTTCGCGTTCGATGCTTTTCGCGTAATCGACACCGTAATTATGGGCAACAAGCCGTTGTGGGCTGCCCTTGAAGAGCGCGACCGCATCTACGAAAAAGCCGAGATAACTGACGCGGACGGCATGCGGCTGGGCGAGCTCGAAGGAGTGATTGGCGACGAAGACGGATACACGGCCGAGGCCGATGCCGCCGTGCTGCTGGACGGCCTGGACATTACAGAAGATTTGCACGATCGCAAAATGTCAGAGCTGCAGGGCGGGCAGAAAGTTCGCGTGCTGCTGGCCCAGGCGCTTTTCGGCAAGCCTGAAGCGCTGCTGCTGGACGAACCTACAAACTATCTCGATCTCGATTCGATTCACTGGCTGCAGGATTTTCTGCAGAATTACGACGGCACGCTGATCGCCATCTCGCATGACCGCCATTTTTTGAACTCCGTCACCACGCACACCGCCGATATCGATTACCAGACGATTATTGTCTACACGGGCGGCTACGACGACATGGTGATGGCCAAGACGCAGATCCGCTCCACGCTCGAAGCGCAGAACGCACAGCGCGACAAAAAGATTGCGCAGCTCAACGAGTTTATCGCCCGCTTCGCTGCCGGTACGCGTTCATCGCAGGTGACCAGCCGGCGCAAGGAAGTAGAACGCCTGCAAACCAACGAGTTGGCTCGCTCGAATATTCAACGCCCATTTATCAAGTTTGACCAGGTACGCCCCAGCGGCAAGCACGTGCTCGAGTTCAAGCACCTCACCAAGCTTTACGGCGATCACACGGTGCTCGACGGCTTTACCGCCAACGTGCTGCGCGGCGAAAAGATCTGCCTGATGGGCCGCAACGGCGCGGGCAAAACCACGCTGCTGAAAAGCCTGCTGGCCAACTATCCCGGCCTCGCCGAAGCCGATTTCACGCTCGACTCCGGTTCAGTTTTCTGGGGACACGAAGCGCACATTGGCTACTTCCCGCAGGACGTGGGCGCCACCATCGAGCACGGCCTCACCGTCTCCGAGTGGCTGCATCGCTGGGACCCCGGCGCGCACACTGAAGACATTCGCGGCATTCTTGGCCAGATGCTTTTTAGCGGCGAAGAAGGCGCCAAGCCTACGAAGGCACTCTCGGGCGGCGAGCAGGCGCGGCTCGTGTTCTGCAAGCTCATCCTGACCAAGCCGAACATCCTCATCTTCGACGAGCCGACGAACCACTTGGACCTGGAAGCCATCAACGCGCTCAACATCGCGCTGCAGCGCTACGAGGGCACTGTTCTGCTGGTGACGCACGATCACGACCTGATTGACGAAGTGGCTACGCGCTTGTGGCATTTTCACGAGCACGAAATCGAAGACTTCCAGGGACCGTACGCCGAGTGGAAGGGCAAGCACAACTAGGATTCAGAAGTGGGCAGCTGCAAGACGCCGGGTGCCCCGTGTCCGGATTTTCGGACCTGGGGTTGCACTCCCGTCACCCTGCCGCGTACAAGCTGAAAGCTAATAGCTGAGAGCTGAGCGCCGGGTGCCCCATCCTTCTCGCAGTTTCATCGCGAGAAGGGTGAGATAGTAAGCCCCTCGCCCAATCACAAACAAGCTGAAAGCTGACGGCTGAGAGCTGAAAGCTGCTTCACGCTCTTCTGCGCGCGGCTTCCTCGTACACGGCCGCGTACTCACGCGCAGGTTGACGCCAGCTGTAGTTTCGCGCCATGCCGTTGCGCATCAGTTGCGTCCAGCCTTCCTTATCGCGGAACGATGCCAGGGCGCGGTCAATCGCCGCGAGAAGATCGAGCGGATCGTACCCGTGGAATTTGAAGCCGGTTCCGGCGCCCTTTTCCGCGTTCCACTCTTCGATGGTGTCGTCGAGCCCGCCGGTTGCGCGCACAATCGGCACCGTTCCGTACTTGAGCGAATAGATCTGGTTGAGTCCGCATGGCTCGTACTTTGAGGGCATCAGGAACATGTCTGAGCCGGCTTCAATCTTATGCGCGAGCGCATCGTCGTACGTGATCTTCACGGCCACGTTGCCGCGATGCCAGAACGCCCAGTCCCGGAAGAACTTTTCGAGCACCGGCTCGCCCGTGCCTTCAGCCACTACGGCAATGTCGCGATCGGAAAGCTGGCCCGCAATTTGCGCCACCATGTCAAAGCCCTTTTGCGTCGCGAATCGCGATACGATGCCGATCACCGGAGTTGTGTATTCCACGTTGTCGAGGCCGAAGGCGCGCAGCAGATCGGCACGGCACGCTGCCTTGCCCGCGAGATCATCGGCCGTGTAAGGCGCGGCAATGTTGGCATCGGTCGCCGGGTTCCACTTTGCGTAATCGACGCCGTTCAAAATGCCGCGCAGATCGCCGGCGCGCGCGCGCAGCACTGGATCGAGATTCTCGCCGAACTCGGGTGTCTGAATCTCCTCCGCGTACTTTCGGCTCACTGTGGTCAGAATGTCGGAGTAGACGACGCCGCCCTTCAGGAAGTTGAAGCGGTCGAACTGCTCCACCTTGTCCATGGTAAAGATTTCCCACGGCAGCAGCAGTTGCTCGGTCGTCCGCGGCGGAAACGTGCCCTGGTACGCGGCGTTATGAATCGTGAGCACCACGGCAGCATTGCGCAGTGCGGGATCGGCGGCGTACACAGTGCGAAGAAATATTGCCAACGGACCCGCCTGCCAGTCGTGGATGTGAAACACATCAGGCACACCGAGTTGTTTGCTCGCCTCAAGCACCGCGCGGCAGTAAAGGCCAAATCGCTCGGCGTTGTCGGGGTAGTCGCCTTCGCGAGTGCCGTACAGTTCCGGCCGGCTGAACATCTCCGGGCAATCAACAAAGTAGTGCTGCACGCCGTCGCGCTTGCCGCCGTCCACTATGCCTGCGAACCGGTTGTATTGCTGGAAGGGGATGGTGATGGAGCGAACGGCGTACTTCAGCTCGCCCTTTATATGCTGCCGCACGCGCGGATAGAACGGCAGGTAGACCGTCACTTCGTGGCCCAGCTTTACGAGTTCCGGACCAAGTGCGCCTACAACGTCGGCCAGCCCCCCGGTCTTGGCAAACGGCACGCACTCTGAAGCGGCAAAAACAATCTTCATCGACCTAACTCTCCAGCAGCGCTCAAAGGGAAAGTCTACTATGCTGCGATCCCAGGTCTCAGAAGCGAGACCTGGAGAACCCAACTTTCGGAATTTGGTGTGCGTCAGGTGCCCCCTGTCCGGAATTTCGGACATGGGATAGCGCGCCTTTCAAGCCGCCACGAACAAGCTAACAGCTAAAAGCTCACAGCTAACGGCTCGCATGCGCATCGAGCGTCAGCACTTCAAACGGTTTCAACACGAATTTGTGCGGCACACCCGCACGCAACTGAATATCCGGTTCGGCCCTGTCCTCTACCCATGGGCTGTGCGCGCGATAGGCTTGCGCCGCGCCGGGCGGCAGTTCGAATGCTCTCGCTACGTCGAGCGAGAATTCCTGCGGCTTGTCTGATGGATTGCGCAGCACTACGATTCCCTTCTCCGGGGTCCATGCTGCCCAGCCGTAGACTTCGAGCTTTGCGGGGTCGCCGCCGATCCAGTGCGTGTCTTTGAGCACCTGCGCATTGGCGCGCGACCACTTGGCTGCTTCGGCCAAGTCGTCCCAGTTCTTCTCAGTCAGCAGGCCGGGCGTTACGTACATCTCCTGCAATTGGGTGCCTTCGCCAAAGTAGTCGCGTACTTCGTCGCGAAAATCGTTACCGGGGTCTGTGTCGAGATTTTTCGCTTTTTGCGCGTAGATGATTCCGTGGAGCATGAGCGAGTTCAGCGGATAGAGCGGGCCGCCCTGCACGATGTTTTTGTACGTCTGCTCGTCGCGATAGGTGATCCACTTCTGCCGCCAGCTTCCCACGCCATCAAAGCTGTGGTCGTCGCCGCCACGCCAGATGGAGTCCGCATAGCGCAGCCAGAACGGCGAGGGTTTTGTTCCGGTGGTGAGATTGATAAAGATGTTTGGCTCCTGCTGGCGCAGCCGTTCGATGAGGTGGATGGCCGCGGAAAAATCGCTGTCGAAGAGGCTGCCGGGAAAAACTGTGCTCGCGTTGCCCGTGCCGTCAAACTTGAATTGGTTCACTCCGTATTTCGCGATCATGTCGAGGCAGGTTTGCTCGAAGAGGCCGTAGTACTTGGGCGCGGAGAGCGCGAAGCCGCCGTTCACGGTTTCGTATCCGGCCTTTTCTCCCGCCGCAATGCGCTGCTTCTTGGCCGTTTGATAGCCGCCCCACGGCGAGAGCCACACACCGATGCCGAACCCATATCCGGCGGCCGCTTCGTGGATCTTCTCAAATCCGTTTGGCAGGCCGGGATTGAAGTGCCACAGCGTGGTGGTGTCATCCCAGCCGTCGTCAAACAGGAACGAGTCAAGCTTTACGCCGCGCTTGTGCACCAGCTCTTCGCCGTACGCATGCACACGATCGAGCGCGGCGGCCTCGTCAAAGCGATTACCGTACCCGATGTCATACCACGAGTTGTAATGCAGGAATGTGCGGTATGGATGCGCCCGCTCCTGCTCGATGTAGCTGAGGAACTCGCGGCGCATCTGCCCTGGCGCTGCTACGCCAATGACAGATGAGTAGGTGATGGAATTGCCCGGCTGCAGCGGAAGCGTCCGCGTCAACAAGGCCGTCGCGCGCCCGTCCTTCACGGCGCTTGCCGAGAGCGGCGATTCGAAACCTAAGAAAAAATTGCCGTCGACAATTGGCGAACCCGGAACCGTGCCAACTACTTCGGCCGCCGGCACGGCGAAGTCGAACATTCGCACTTCGGCAATGTCCACGGGCTTGGCAGTCGCATTCAGCGTGATTTCCTGCCGGAGATAGTTGGCGCTCTCGCGCAACACCGCGCACCAGTGCACCGCCAGCGAAATATCATCTACTTTCAGGTCCGCGCACAGGCGTTTTCCCGGAACACGCTCGGCCGCACGTGAAGCGCTGGCGACGGGTGTAACCTCGGTTTCGGTAACTGCGGTCTCGATCTTCATCTGCGAAGCGGCAATCACTCGGCCGTCGCGCAGCTTCACGCTGAAGGTTTCGCCGGGGGCAAGCATCTTGGCTTCGCTCGCGTTCTTCAGCGATGTAAAGCGCAGATGGCCGTTGTCCAGTACGAAATGCGCTGTCAGCCTGGGACCGCTTAGCTCGTAGGCTTTCGTCTGCGCTTTAGCTGCCGCAACCGGTAAAACGGTTAGCAAAATCCCAATTGCAACTGCCTTAATCAGCGCCGGTTCGCTTGCCCGCACTTGCATATGCGTCGAACTCCTTCTTGCTTTCAATTCGCCAAGTCTAAATCAGAGGCCCTGCAGGCTTCGAACGGTAGGCGGGAGCAAGAGCAAGAACACAGGGAAAGGGAAAAGCAGATCCTTCGCTCCGCTCAGGATGACACTTCTGAAGTGAGTTGATGCGGTTTTCCGATTAGTAAGCCTGCAGTTGATCCAGCGGCAGGCGGACGCGGAAGCATGTTGAGCCCGGCTCGGAGCGTACGCTCATGTGGCCCTTGTGCTTGCGCACGATGCGCATCGCGTTGTCGAGGCCGAGGCCGAGTCCCTGCCCCGGAGCCTTGGTGGTGAAGAACGGCTCAAAGATGCGCTCCTGCAGCTCCGGTGGAATGCCCGGGCCGGTGTCCCAGATTTCTACCAGCATCATTTCGCCTTCGAGCTTGCAGGCAAGGCGAAGTCGGCCCTGGTTGCCGAGCGCGTCAAGGGCATTCTCGATGAGCGCCGTCCACACCTGGTTCAGTTCGCCGCCGTAGGCATTGATGCGCGGCAGGCCCGGCTCGTAATCACGTTCCACCTCGACCTTGGTCATGCGGCTCTGCAACATTTGCAGCGTCGCATCCAGGCCCGCCGGCACATCCACTTCAAGAATGGGCGCGCGGTCCATATTGGAGTAGGCCTTTACCGCGTCGATCAGGTCGAAAATGCGCGCCGTGGAATGCGCAAGCGTTTGTACGGAGCGCGAAGCTCTCAGGAAGCGCGCGAAATATTGCAGTGTAATGCACGTCTCGTTTTCGCCTTCAAGTACTCCTCGCAGCTTATCCAGATCCGCAGTAATAACACCCTGTTCAGCCAGTTGCGGAGCCACTTCCCATGGAGTCGGACACTGAATGCCGCCGAGCCAGGTACGAATGGATTCCTCGCGCTCGATAAAGCCGAGCGGATCATGTTCCTGGCCGGCGCGCGCAGCACCACGCGCGATGACTTCCTCTTCCCAATCCTGGATGCCGTGGATCTGCGCCTGATTCAGGCATAGTTTCACGAACTTGAACCGGTTGGCACGATTGGCGCTGAGCGCTTCCGCCAGGCTTGCTGCCGCGCTTTGAGCAGCGGAAGCCGGGTTGTTCAATTCATGCGCCAGATTGCCGGCCAGCTTGCCGAGAGCGGAAAGCTTCTCCGCCTGCTGCTCGATGCGCGTGACTTCGCGCACGCGGTCCAGCAGCGTGGAGACTACGCGCTGGGTCATGGACGGGACTGCCTGCAGCATCTCGGGAAAGATTTCCTTGGGAATCATGAGCGTCCAGACGGGCGAGATTGCGAAGCCCTGACCGCCGTAGCTCTTCATGCGCGAGAAAGGCAGCACGCCCGTCATCTGGCCGGCGCGGCCAATGAACAGAGCCATCGGGCCGCCATACTGCCGGCGCACGTGGATCTCGCCTTTGAGGATCAGAATCATGTTGGCAGCGGGCGCGCCCTCTTCAAACAGCACATCGCCGGCGTTGGCCACAAATTCCTGACCGTGGCGCGCGAGCCAAAGGCGATCTTCAAGCGGCAGCCCTTGCAGCGAGCCAATGCGCTGCAACGCTTCAGCAATTTCTTCAGCCGGGGTTGGAGTGGCAGGTGTCGATACGGCGGGGGAAAGCATCCGGGGACCTCCGGGCGATCACTTCTAGAATAGCTGATTGGAGTTCGAAGGGGCGGACCACTTACCAGCCCGCACAGCGACGAACCGCCGGTTACAAATTGGGTAACAAGTAACCTCGAGAACCGCTTTGAATGGCTCCAGAGACCTCCAGTTATACGCCGCAAAATAACGAAAATGTCATTCAGGCCCGATTTAATAACATGGAGCGCACCTATGTGCCTGTTATAACAACCTCCTTCACGAATTTCTTACAGCTTTTGCAGTAGACATGTAAGTCAGTTACCCAGCATCTCCGTCTAATTCGATTGAATCCAGAAAAAGGTGAACTTGATCAAGACCGCTTCCCCCTTGAAAAGGCGACCGGATTCGTCTAGTCGCAAGATGCTTTTTCTTATCTTTCTGGTGGCGTTGGTGCTGCGCATCGCCGTCATCCCTTTCGACAGCATTGAGGACCTGATGGATGCCAACCACATCCATGCCTGGGAACAGGGCAATGTGGCGCGTTCGCTGGTTGCCGGTCACGGCTTTGGCAGCCCGTTTCAGTCCGACCAACCCTCGGCCATTATGCCGCCGGTTTATCCGCTGATTGTTTCGGTGTTCTTCCGCATTTTCGGAGTTCACACCGCACGCTCGATCCTGGCTGTCCACATCTTCGACTGCGTGATCAACTCGCTCGCATGCATTCCCATATTCCTGCTAGCGCGAAGAGATTTCGGAGAGCGAGTTGGCCGGTGGTCGGCATGGGCGTGGGCAGTCTTTCCTTACGGGATTTACTTCTCGGCGGCGTGGGCCTGGTCCACGCACCTGCTGTTGTTGTGCCTTTGCTGGTTACTTGTTTTTGCCCAGGAGATGGAGGATTCCTCACAGCTCGCTTATTGGGCCTGTTTTGGCCTTCTGGCAGGATTCGCCGGACTTACCGAACCATCAGTGCTCGCGGTTGTTCCGTTCATCCTCGCACTGTGCGCATTCAAGCTTGCCCGGGCCGGAAAGCCGTGGCTGATGCCGGGGATGGTTGCATCGGTCACGCTGGCCGCCACAATCTCACCGTGGCTCATTCGAAACGCGATCGTCTTTCATCGTTTCATCCCCATGCGCGACAGCATGGGTCTGGAGTTGTGGATGGGCAATAATGGCGACAGCATCCGATTTACCAGCGATGAACTGCATCCTTTGCACGACACGAATGAGCTTGCCGACTACAAGCGAATGGGCGAGCTGCAGTTCATGGACCACAAGGCCCAGCAAGCTCGCGCCTACATCAACAGCCATCGCGAATGGTACGCATGGATGTGCGCGCGCCGCGTGGTTTACTTGTGGACGGGCTATTGGAGTTTCAAGCACCTGTATCTTGCGCAGGAGCCTAATGACCCGGAGAACATTCCCTTTGCGACGGGCCTTACCATTATGTCGGTTGCCGGACTGGTCTTGCTGTGGAAGCAGAGCCGTTTCAACGCGCTTCGATTTGCCGCTGTATTGGTCGTCTTCCCGATGATTTACTACTTCAACCATCCGGAGCCGTATCACATGCGCGCGCTTGATCCGCTCATTGTGATGCTTGGCTGCTTTGCGGTGGTTACATGGCGCGAGCGCGCGAAGGAAGCTGCCGCCATACCCGCGACTTCAGAGATCGTTGTGGAGGCCTGAACGCTCATGCATATGCACTGCGCCGATTGGCGTAGATGCTTCGCGCCGCCCAATCGAAGGCAGCTCCAGCTGCCTTCTTCAGCGGGCCGAAGAACCGCCTGGTGGCTGGATAGGTAAAGCCCCTCCTGCGCAGGCTTCCCACAATTGCGATGACCTTCATCATGACCAGAACCCTCCCTTCACTGCTTACCTGCCGGTTAGTCAGCGGCAATCATCAATGACTGGAACTGGTCCGTAATCCGGCAGAAGCGCGCTCAGAACGAAACGTCGGCAGGCTCCGTGACCCGCAGCACGCTCTGATCGCCCGTCTTCTGTTTCCATGCTGTACGGATGGCATCAATCTTAGCCCTGTTTTCCGCGGAGTCGGCATAAAGAATGATCAGCGTCTTGGAGCGCAGCCGTTCTACCTGTTTCTGGTCCTTGCCCTGCCATTGACCGTACACGTCAAGCACGCTGAAGCCGGAGGGAAAACGCGGCGTCACCTCGCGGTCAAGGAACGCCCGCCACTCCGTCTCGTTGATGCCCTGCTCAGGGTGATCGGCCGGACCCAATCCGAAATAGAGCTTCGTATCGACCCAGTTCTGCGTTGTTCCAGGGTGTTGGACGTCACCGGCAAGAATTGGGGCTGTCGCGGTGGCAACAACACTGTGGCGCGGGGCGCACCCCAGGGGCAGCAACGCAGCAAGAAGAGCCAAAAGACCAACGCGCAGTCGCATCTCTCTCCTCGCAAAAGTCGTGAGTTACTGAATGAAGACAAATCAAGAAAGAAGACAAAAGCAAAAGCAGATCCTTCGCTCCGCTCAGGATGACACTTCCTATTTAAATCAGTCGATGTCCCTGATCCCTGTCTCGCTATTTTTCCACGTCAACGCCGCGCCAGAAGGCGACAAAGCCTCTGATTTTGCGGGCGGCAGGCTTGGGATCTGGGTAATACCAGGCTGCATCGGGATTATCCTGCCCGTCAATCAGCAGGCTCATGTAACGCGCCTGGCCCTTCCATGGGCAGGTAGATGTTGTACTACTCGGGCGAAAATACTCCCGCTTCAGACTCGCCTCAGGAAAATATACATTCCCTTCCACTGTTTCGGTCGAATCGCTTTCAGCAATGACTTTGCCGTTCCAGATTGCTCGCGCCATAGTAGATTCCACAGTCGTGTCTCATGTGACCTGCAGGTCACAGAGATACTGACGGATACGACACTACCAGAGATTGCGCGGCGTGGCGAGTCCTTAGCAGGTACGTTTAGCCATACATTTTTGGCCGGTCTTACTTGGCTGCTTGAATGGCGTCGATGTGGACGCTTTTGGCCGTCTCGTCGGTGGTCGCGGTCACGGTTACCTTGTCGCCATAGAAGTTCGCGACGGCTTCAGGGTTGTCGATGGTCCAGACGTTCTTGCCCTGGTCCACGAACACCGGCTTCTGGCCGCCGGCAATGCACTTCTTGACGCAATCTGAACCGCTGCCGGTATGCTTGGCGCCGCACATCGAGTCAGAAATCCATCCGCTGATCCGCGATGAATCCGCTGCCTTGGCCGCCAGTGCAGTGAGGGCAAATGCGGCTACCACAAAAATCGATACACGCTTCACGATGAACCTCCAGGGGAATGGGGAATCAAGAACAGCTACAATCATGCGCGAATGCCTGCCTCTTCGGCAAGGGAACAGCGTAATCACTTAGTCAATACTGAAATTCCGCCCCTCCCAGTTCTATTGGGCCGACATCCGCTGGCGGATAGCGTCAACCGACTTCAGAATCGCATCGTAGCGCTGTCCTGCCGTTAAGAACCGGTTTGTCAGTTCCGATGTCTTGGTCAGGAACTGCGGATTCTTCTCTCTGATCCCTTCCAGGATGTGGGCGAACTTTGCCAGCAGGAAGAACCCCTCGCCGTTGGTGTCGACAAACAGCTCGGCTGAAACGGCTCCGTGCACCACCAGTGCGGCAGCCATTTCCCAGTAGCTCATCACCTGGCGCAGTTGCGGGTTGTGCGGATCGGCCGCGTTTTGCATCAGGGCGAGAACTTCGTCGACCGTATTTGGCCAGAATTGACCGATGACCCAGGCGCGCGATTCGCGCATGACTGGTTCGGTCCGCAGTTCATATAACTTCAGGATGATGTCGGCATCCGCCGGCGTCGCAAGCATTCTTTCCATTCGGGCCTCATTGGGTGCTCGCCCCATAGTATCGGATTGGGCTGAAACTTGCCGAGGTAAGGTTCCCGCGGTGGAAAGATTGCATGGGTGATTGGAGTTCATGCTATCCCATGTCCTAAGATCCGGGCATGGGCCCCCACCGGCCAAACAATCACCATCAAGCTAGCAGCTAAAGGCTAGAAGCTAATAGCTGTTTCTAAAAAGGGAGACCCACCCTTCTCGCAATCTTCGCGCGGGAAGGATGGGCTGGCATCGGCCAATTGTTTCGCCTCCTATGCGGAGACGAGAACCTTTTTTTCGCCGTCGGGCTCAACCACAGGGCCGTGCGTTTCTGCAGTCGGCGGTGGCGGAGCATCCCCGATCCTCTTTGAGTAGCTGCACACCACCTTCGCGCCCTCTTCAAGTTCGGCCGCCTTGGCGGCGCCTTTTTTGCCGCGCTTCTTTGGCGCTGATTCTTCTTCCGCCGACTTCTTCTTGTTTGGGCACTCGAGGAAGATGCCGGACTTGAGCACCTTCTCCACCAGGTATGGGCTGCCGCACTCCGGACACTTCTTCGCCACCGGCTTCAGGTTTGAAGTGAAGTCGCACTTGGGATAGGTAGTGCAGCCCCAGAACACGTTGCCGCGCCGCGCCTTGCGCTCGGCCACATCGCCGATGCCGCACTTTGGACACTTCAGGCCTTCGATGAGGTTCTGCTTGATGTACTTGCATTTTGGATAGCCGGAGCAGGAAACAAATTCACCGTACGCGCCCTGTCGCAGCACCAGCGGCTTGCCGCACTCGGGGCAGTCCTCGCCGGTCGGCTCCGGCGGTTTCTGCTGCTGCTTCTGGCTCAGCTTGCGGAACGTCTTGCACGGCGGATCGGCGTTGTAGTCCGGGCATGACATGAACGGCCCGAACAGTCCGCGTCGCATGACCATCACCTTGCCGCAGTTCTCGCAGTACTCTTCGGTGTCGCCCGCTTCCTGCGCCTCGGGCGTGTTCAGGTCAGGCTTGGCCGCGATGTTCTCCTTGGTGAACGTGCAGCTCGTGGGGTCCTTCTTGTTGTAGGCCGAGCACGCAAAGAACGTGCCGAACTTGCCCCACTTGAGCACCAGCGGCGATCCGCATACTTCGCACTTCTCGTTCGTCACCTGCTCAAGGCGCTTGATGTTCTCCATCTTCTTGCCGGCTTCCTTCAGCTCCTCTTCAAAGTAGCCGTAGAAGCCGTTCAAAAGAACGGTCCACTTCTCTGTGCCTTCTTCAATATCGTCCAGTTCCGATTCAAGCTTGGCCGTGTAAGCGGTGTCGAAGATGTACGGGAAATTCTTCACCAGCAGATCGCACACCACCACACCGATCTCAGTTGGATAGAACCGTCCGCGCGAGCCGCCATGCTTCACAACGTATTCGCGATCCTGAATCGTGTTGATGATCGACGCGTAGGTCGACGGCCGCCCGATGCCGCGCTCTTCCAGCTCCTTTACCAGCGAAGCTTCGTTATAACGCGGAGGCGGCTGCGTGAAGTGCTGCTCTGGGTCAAGCTTTTCCAGTTCAAGCGTCTTTACGCCGTCAAGGCTGGGCAGCTTGTTCGACGACTCGTCATCGTCATCCCTCTTGTCCTCGGCAACCTCGTAGACCTTGAGGAAGCCGTCGAAGCGCATCACTGAACCGCTGACGCGGAAATCGTACGTCTTGCCGTTTTTGGTGGATTTTGCCGCGATGTTTGCCGTGGTTACGTCGTACACTGCCGGAACCATTTGCGAAGCGACAAAGCGCCGCCAGATGAGCGTGTACAGCTTCAACTGCTCGTCGGTGAGATATTTTGCAATCGATTCGGGTGTAAGCGATGCATCGGTGGGGCGAATGGCTTCGTGCGCGTCCTGTGCGTCCTTCTTGCCCTTGTACATGTTGGGATTCTCGGGCAGATAATGTGAGCCGAGTTCCTTCGCAATCCACTCGCGCGCCCCGGTAATGGCTTCCGGTGCCACGCGCGGCGAATCGGTACGCATGTACGTAATCAAGCCGACGGTGCCTTCAGCGCCCACGTCAATGCCTTCATAGAGGCGCTGCGCCACTCCCATGGTGCGCCGCACGTTGAAGCCGAGCTTGTTTGAAGCGTCGCGCTGCAACTGGCTGGTGATGAACGGAGCCAGCGGCCTGCGCTGCTGCTCACGCGCCTGCACTGAAGTCAGCGACCAATTGGCGCTGTTGAGTGCGTCGATGGTCTCATCCATCGTGGCTTTGTCGCCAAGCGCGTTGGCGATGAACTGCGCTTTGCCGTCCTTGTCCTGTCCGTTGGCGACGCGCGCCGGTTCTCCATCGATGCCGATGAACCGCGCCTTCAGGCTCTTGCCGGCCTGCTTCTGCGGGTGGAGCATCGGGGCCCCCACGGACGGGTCCTTGTCCGTGGGGTGAAGGATGGCGTCGAGCGTCCAATATTCAATCGGCTTGAACGCTGCTATCTCGCGCTCGCGTTCCACAATCAGCCGCACTGCCACAGTCTGCACGCGCCCTGCTGAAAGCCCGCGGCGAACCTTGTCCCAAAGCAGCGGCGAAATCTGGTAGCCCACCAGGCGATCGAGAACGCGACGCGTCTGCTGCGCGTCTACCAAATTCTGGTCGATATCGCGCGAGTGCTGGAACGCTTCCTGCACGGCCTTCTTCGTAATCTCGTTGAATGTGACCCGGCGAATCTTCTTCCGCTCTTTGGCGTTGGTGCCAAGCTGCAGCGCAAGGTGATATGCAATTGCCTCACCCTCGCGATCAGGGTCAGGGGCCAGGTAGATTTCGTCGGATTTCGCGGCCAGCTTCTTGAGCTGCTCGACAACCTTCTCCTTGCCGGGAGAGACCACCAGCTCCGGTTGGAAGGTCCGTTTCTTCAGTTCCACGCCAATTTCGTTCTTCGGCAGGTCCATGATGTGCCCGACGGAAGCGCGCACCTCAAAACCCTTGCCGAGATATTTCTCGATCGTCTTCGCCTTCGCCGGCGACTCCACGATCACTAATGATTTGGTCATTGCCATCCTTAATACAGTACCAATCCCGTCCTGTTAGCCCTGTTTGACTCCGTTTTCGTGGAATCGATTCATCTGCGGCCCCAAAGCCGCCACGTGATGGTCTAGCCCCTAATCCATCCTGCCGGGTCTTACTTCCCATTTAGCAGCCACGAAGCTTGCACCCTACCACGGAATACCGTTTCATTTCCACTACGGAGAAAGCTGGACCTTTCCGTGTTCGCACGTTTCGACGGCCCGAAAACAGCGTCAGCGCCCTCCGTAACCGTCGTGGCTTCGGCAGGAAAGATGCTTAAGTCCATCAACTTAGCCAAGACAAGTCTTCGGTTCCAGATTCGCGTCGCGCCAGCCGAGTACGTGCCCTTATTTTCCTATCGGAATCGCACACCCTGGCTTGGCTTGCCGAAAGCGGATCCATCATCCGGCTCCACGGTGCAATAGTTGGCAAGGTTGCAAGGTCGGTTGACCCCACTTCAGGCCGTATTCGGCCTCTAACCCATTGTGCGGACGTAGTTTTTGCCCGGCAACTGCCGTATCCTCCCCGCCATTTCCAGTTCGAAAAGCGCCGTAAACACCTCAGAAGAGGTAAGTTGCGTCTCCAGCGCCTCAAGGATCTCGTCAATCTGGAGGCTGGCGTCCTGGCGAAGAACCTCCAGGACCATGGCCTCCTGTGGACGTAAAACGGGATCCGCCAATAAGGATGCTGTCATCCCCGATCCGGATTCACATCCGTCCACGTAGTCCAGTTCGAGCCGAACCTGTGAGGGCAGGTCTTCCCATACGTCTTCCCAGGTGGCAACCAGCTTGGCTCCCTGCTTGATCAATGTGTTCGGCGTCCACGATTGCTTGTTGGTTACGTTTCCCGGAACTGCATAAAGATCGCGGTTCTGTTCGGACGCGCAACGTGCGGTTACGCGGGTACCTGAGTTCTCGCTCGCCTCAACTACCAGCACCGCTACGCTTAGCCCGCTCAGTATGCGGTTGCGCCGCGGAAAGTTCTGCGGCGCCGGAAACGTGCCCATCGGCACCTCGCTCACGATGGCGCCGCCCAGCGCGAGGATATCTTCGGCGAGCTTGCGGTTCTCCTTGGGATATACCACATCAATGCCTGTGCCCCAGACCGCCACGGTAGGCATGCGGGCCACCAGTGCGCCTTTGTGGGCGCAGGTGTCAATGCCGCGAGCCATACCGCTCACGATCAGCAGCTTTCGAGCGGCGAGATCGCGAGAGAGCATTTCCGCTACTCCGGAGCCGTAAGGCGTGGGGTGCCGGGTGCCGACGATAGCAATCGATGGACGGCTCAGCAGTTTCAAGTCGCCGCGCACCCAAAGCACCGGCGGTGGATCGAAAATCTCCTTCAGCCGCTCCGGATATTCAGGGCAATCGAAGCTGATGACGGTGGCCCCTTCGGCCGCCACTCGCTTCAGTTCCGCCTCAGCCGCAACGCGTGCCTTGCCGTCAAAAATGAATTGAGCCGCCTCGGCCGGAAAGCGCAGGCCCTCCAGCGCGGTCAGCGGCATCGACAGAATATCGATTGGAGCTTCCACCTGGCGCATGGCATCGGCGATCCGCTTGGGCCCCAACCCTGGCGACAAGGCCAGCGCCAGCCAAGCCAGACGCGTCTCTTCGCGGGCCTTTTCGGCGGCGACCCGCGGCTTTTCGGCGGCAACCCGCGGCTTTTCGGCGGCAACTACCTTGTTTTCAGTCAATATTCCCATAGCGGCATTAATTAAGGCCTCGGAATTGCGCACCACCGCTTCCTGATGGGAAACCAAATGCGCAAAGTAAGGGATTTGCGCTCACGTTACTTGCCTCCGCGTTCAATGTCAAGCCGAGGCCCATTACCCGCGCCGGTACCCCGCCCGAATCTTCGCTGCAAAGTTGGTAATCTAAAGGACGTGAACTCTTTTAAAGATTCACGCTTGCGCATTGCCGCAATCGGCTTCTTAAATCCCGCCCCGCTTATGTGGGACTTCGAGCATCCGCCCCTCGACCAGTCTCTTGCCCGCCGCTATGACATCCAGTACATGATGCCGTCAGAGTGCGCCGCGCGTCTGGCTGCCGGCACAGCCGACATCGGGCTCATTCCCATTGCCGCGCTGACTACGAGTAGCGGTCTGCGCGTTTTGCCGGGCTGCACCATCGCCTCAAAAGATCGTGTCCGCTCGCTGTTGCTGGTTCGGCGCGCCAATAAGCCGCTCACCGAACTGCGCACCGTTGCGGCCGATACGGCTAGTCGCACTACCGTGGCTTACGCGCGCATTCTGTTTCACAAGTGGGGCAATCCCGGCGTCAGTTTTATTCCAATGGCTGCAGACCTGGACAAAATGCTCGAACGCGCTGACGCCGCCATCATCATCGGCGATCCCGCGCTTTTCGCGCTGGAGGAGCAGTCGAACCGCTTCGTGCGCACGAGGGAGGAGCTTGTCTATCACGATCTCGCCCACGAGTGGCACACGCTGACAAGGCTTCCTTTCGTGTCAGCAGTGTGGGCTGCCGCGCCCGGTTGTGCGATCGATGACAGCATTACGGACGAGTTCATCCGCTCGCGCGATCACGGCCTTGCCAACATCGATGCATTGGTGGCGGAGTGGTCCAAACGTTTTCCCATGCCGGAAAGCACCATCCGCAAATACCTCACCGAGAACATTCACTACGTTCTGGACGACGAGTGCGTTGAAGGCATGAAGGGCTTTTTCCGCATGGCTGCGGAAACCGGTGTTCTGCCGCCTTATTCTTTGACGACGGAAACGTCAGTCGTGCATTGAGGCGTGATGCGCTTAAGCATGACACACGATAGCGGCAGGTAATGCTTTCGGCTAAGTGGTTGGTGGATTGGTGTGGACCGGTTCAATCTCATCGTTGGAGAAGAGCTCGGAGAAATCCTCAACGAAGCTGATCATAACGACTACTGCCGATCCTGCCATGCCCACGAGGAACACAGCCGTAACAATGTATACCGCGTAAGTAGCGATCGTATGAAACATAACGCCAGTTTGAGCAAAAAGCACCCAAACTGGCGTAAGCGTTTCGTAAAGGATTCGTAAAGGCCGCGCCCGACCCTATGTGGTAAATCTGAAGGTCGTCGAAAAACAACCGCAGTCATACTTGGCGCGTTGCGTCATCCGAAGAGCATGAAAATCAATCGCGGATCCCTCGTCGCTGCGCTCTGTTGACGGGATGACAGCTCTGAGATCGGTGTGGGTTTCTGGCACCCGAGATATTTTCAGGGCAGATCCTTCGACTCCGCAAGCTGCAAATGACGCGGCTTGCTACCTCAGGACATCATCAATTCAAGGGCAACAACGGCTCGTGGGGGTATCGAAATCTCCGCGCGATCGCCACGAATGTTCACGGTGAATGGTGCAAGGTGTACTTCGTTCGGATGCGCGAAGCTATTGCTCTTCGTCATATCCTCGTGAGTCAGGACCTGTCCGCGACCTTCAGTGATGCCGCCGGTTGCCAGTCGAACCACTGCCGTGCGCGGCGAATCGAGCGATGGATTGGTCAGCGTTACGGTCAGCGTCTTCCCTTTCGTCGATGCCGATCCAGACAGTCCAGCCATTGTCGCCGGGCCGTTTGATGTTGGAACCTTCAGATCCTCGCATCGGATCTCGATGGCCGCCTGACGCGCGTTCATGTGCCCGCGATACATTTCGAACACATAATATGGCGGCAGTCGCACGAACTTGTCGCCCTCTGCCAGGAACAGCGAGTGAATGCAGTTCACCGTCTGCGCCACGTTCGTCATCGCCAGCTTTTCCGCATGCCGGTTGAAGATGTCGAACGAATAGGCTGTGTGAACGGCATCGCGCAGCGTGAGCGGTTGGCTCAACAGGTAGTTCGGTGCAATCTCTTCGCCCTTCTTGTACCAGACGCCCCACTCGTCCACGATCAGCTTCGTGTGGTGCTTTGGATCGTACTTCTCCATGAGCGCCCAGTGCTGGTTAATGACGTCCTCAATTCGCGCGCCTTCGCGAATTACATCAAACCAGCCGCGCGCGTTGAAGGTCGCAATTTTCTCGGGAGTATTTCTGAAGTCTGTGTAGAAGTGGATCGACAGTCCGTCGACTGGCGAGCGGTGTCCCACCATTGCGTCGAAGAACCCCTTCGTCCAGTCCAGGTCCATGTCCTTTTGGTGGCCGCGCGGTCCAACGGCAACGAGGTATGGCTTGGGCGCATATGCGGGATATTGCGTGACGAAGCGGCGGTACAGCATCGCGTACTCCTGCGGATTCATGTCGCCACCGCAGCCCCACGACTCGTTGCCCACGCCCCACCACTTGACGGCGAATGGTTCCTTGTCGCCGTTTGCGGCTCGCTCGTCTGCAAGTGACGACGTACCGACTGGCGCATTGCAGTACGCCACCCAATCGTGAAATTCCTGCGGAGATCCCGATGCCATGTTGGCCGCGAGGTACGGCTCGGCACCCGTGAGCTTGCAGAGATGCATGAACTCATGGATACCGAAGTTGTTCGACTCCGTAACGTCAACGCCTTCGGGAGCACTCGCCTGCCAGTAGTTGTACGTGCGCGGCCGCTTGGCTCCGATTCCATCACGCCAGTGATATGCGTCCGCAAAGCAGCCGCCCGGCCAGCGGAAGTTGGGCACGCCGATACGCGCCATGTCGTCAATGAACTGCTTGCGAATTCCGCCGACGTTGGGAATCTTTGAGTTTTTGCCCACCCAGATACCGTCGTAGATGACGCCGCCCAGGTGCTCAATGAACTGCCCGTACAGGTGGGCGCTGATCTCCGGCCCATCTTCCCGCGGAGTAATTTCGATCTCGGCATCCGCCGCAAGTACAGGTGCCACTCCGGCCAATACCGCGCCGGATACAATTGCGCTCGAACGAATAAAGCTTCTTCTGTCGATCATGTCAGGCAATCTTACAAGATGCCCTGAAAACCTGTCTTGCCTTTGCAGATTCCCTGAAAAATCGCGCCCGCGTCCTCTCAGAATTCCTTCAGGTTCGGCTGTCATGCTGTACCGCAAGTGATCGAGGTACGCCAAATGACACCGCAATCAATCCGCTTCAAACAAGGGCTTCTTCTCATCGCATTGGTGCTCTGTCTGTTCTGGTTCACAACGCTGGCAGCGGCCGCACAGGATGTTGCCGCACCTGCTGCTGAGTTCGTCGCGCCGCACGCGGCAGCTTCTCAGGCAGGTCCTCAGGCGGATCATCGTCCGCCGAACACCGACAGTGTGTCGTACTGGTATGGCGCAAACTACCGCACGCCATTCGTGCTCAAGCCGGGAACCCTTCAGCCTGCCAATATTCAGCGCCACTCCCTTGAGTACAAGCATGCCGATTTCTGGGCGCTGGGCAACAACTTCGTCGATCTGATGCTGACCAAGTCCGATATGTCCGAGCCCGCTTCCGGAGGCGGCGACGGAGCCACGGAGGCCTATGTCACCATTCGATCCGGTTTCGGCTTGAACGAAATCACCGGTACCAGGGCATTCCAGTTCGGTCCCGTTCGCAACGTAGCACTCGAAGTTGGAGCGAATCTCCAAACCAAGAACTCCGAGTTTGCGCCGTCTGAAAAGACCCTCTATTTCGGTCCCAATTTTGAAATAAAGATTCCGCGGGGGTACTTCAAAGTCGGGCTGCACCTGCGCAAGGAGTGGATCCATGAAGGGACTTTGGGCAAGGTTGCAAACTACAATCCAGACTTCAATATCGAACCAAGCTGGATGATCCCGTTCAACCTCGGCAAAGCGCATCTCACCTACTCCGGCTTTGCGGATTACAACACTCCGAAGGGCAAAGACACTTTTGGAAAAAATACGGTCTCGGAGTTTCTGATTCGCAGCGCTGTCTCCGTCGATATCGGCGCGCTCGTGTTGAACCGTGCACAGCTGGTTGAGTTGAACGGCGGCCTCTGGTATTGGCACAACGAATACGGCAAGCCCGCATCCGAACCTGGAGCCACCCAGACGACGCCGATAATAGGTTTGACCTTCCATCTGGACGGAGGTCGGTCGCCGGGTGGAAAGTGATCCATACCAACAAAATTGGGTGCGACAACATTAGGCGCGACAACAATGACTGAGGCATTCAAATCCGCGTTGAACGTTCTGGTCGTCGATGACGATAAGGAACTGGCCGGCTTCGTTCGCCAGGGGCTTGAGGACGAGGGCTGCATGGTGACGGTTTGCCTCGATGGCGGCTCCGGATTTCGCCAGGCAGAGCTGCACGCCTTCGACATCATCCTGCTGGATGTGATGATGCCGGTGCTGAACGGATTTGACGTGACACGCCGCCTGCGCCTGCAGAAGATCCGGACGCCCATCCTTCTGCTGACCGGCCGCGACGCGCCAGAAGACGTAGTGAAAGGCCTTGACGCCGGCGCCGACGACTACCTTGCAAAGCCGTTCGACTTTGACGTGCTGCTGGCTCGCATTCGCGCACGCACTCGCACGGCTGCCGGCAAGAACGCTGCTCAGTTGCGGTTTGCCGATCTTTTTCTCGACGCCGAAAAGCGCGAAGTGGTTCGCGGCGGCCAGCGTCTCGACCTGACCCGCACTGAATTCTCCATTCTCGAATGCCTGATGCGCGCTGCCGGCCGCGTGGTCACGCGCGATCGCATTATCGATCTTGTCTGGGGAGATCGCGATGTGACCGAAAATAATCTCGACGTGTTTATCCGCTATCTTCGCGCCAAAGTTGACGGACCCCGCCTGCCTCGCCTTCTGCACACCGAACGCGGACTCGGATACTGCCTGCGTGAAGGGACACCGGAGTGAAGCGCTTTACGATTCAGGCCCGGCTGACCGCGTGGTATCTTCTCAGTTCCGCAATCATCGTGGCGCTGTTTGCCGGCGGAAGCTGGTTCGCCATGAAGGCCAGCATGTACCACTCCATCGACCGTGACCTGCGCTATCGTGTGGATGCCGTGGTCCCCTTCATCCAGAGCCGCGCCCTTGATACACATGAGGAGTTCGCGCGCACCTTTACCTCGTCGTCTGACTCCTCTGTCGTCGGCGTTTTTGTGCAGATTACCGATGAGCAGTCGCGAATCCTTTACCAGTCCGACGTCCTGTCATCACACCGCGTGCCGGTGCTGCCGGCGGGCCCAGCCGACGGCGCCATTTCCATATCAACGGCGGGCGGGTCTGGCTGGCCTGTCCGTGTTGCCAGCCGGCGCGTCGTAATCGAAGGCACCCCGCTCACGGTTCACGTGATCGAGCCGCTGCGCGACCTCATGTCATCCCTGCGCGAGTACAGCTTCGATCTCGCCATTCTGATTCCGCTCGCGCTCCTGCTGACCACTACCGTTGGTTATTGGATGAGCCGCCGCGCGCTGGCTCCGGTGGAGCAGATCAGGCAGCAGGCTGAGGCAATCGACCCTGCCGATCTGACCACGCGATTGCAGGTGCCGCCGACTGACGACGAACTAGCGCGGCTGGCGCGCACGCTGAATGCCATGCTGTCGCGCATTGAAACGTCTTTCCGGTCGATTGAGCAATTCACCGCCGACGCGTCGCATGAACTTCGCGCTCCGCTTGCGCTCATCACAACCGCCGCGGAAGTGTCACTGCGCCGCGAGCGCTCGCACGAAGAACTCGTAGAAGTTCTCAAAAAAGTTGTGCGCGAATCTCAACACATGTCCCGCCTGATTGGAAGTCTGATATGGTGTGACCCTGTCAATGTCTGCGTTCGTTGGGGTTGTTTTTGTCGTAGTACTTCGAGGGCAGGGTCAGCAGCAGCCGTGGCAGGTAATGGCGACGATTGATCAAGCTGATATTCGCGGGTCGGAACCGCATAATCATGATCCGTCGGGAGCTGCCTCTGACTACTCACGCGAGTCCGGCTGTGCCTGTCGCAAACTTCCGCCGAGGGTTCTCCTTCGTGCTTGCTCCGGCTGCGGCTGACTCTGCCCTCGAATTGGATGACCTTGTTCATGATTTGAATGGCTTTTGCTTTTTCCTTCTTTGGAAGGTTTTTGCTTCTGTTCTTTCGGTGCGTGTCACGCCGCCATTTGTTGCTTGCAGGCAGCCGCTTCAGCCTTGATTCCGATGGCCCAGATGAAGCCCAGCAGTTCTCGTCCGATCGCCGTCATGATCTTCCTCTGATCCTTGCTTGCCATGGTCAGCTTCATGTAGCGCTTGTGCAGGCGATTCTGCGCCTTCCATGCTATTTCGATGATCTCTGCCGGAATCCCTTGCTGTCGTTTGCGCAGCCTGGCCCCGACGCGAGGCAGGTGTCGATAGCTCCAGGCTGATTCCACTACGATTCGTCTGAGGTGCGCGTTGCCAGCCTTGGTGATGCCGCCTCTTCGAATGCGCTTGCCACTGGAGTCTTCGCTGGGAAATACTCCGCAGTACCCCATCAGCTTCCGTGCATTCTCAAAGCGGGTGGAGATGTTGCCCAGTTCGGCGGCGATCGTGACTGCCGAGATATGCGCTACACCGCGCAGAGCCTGCAAACCACGAATTACTTCCTGCATGGGCTGTGGGGCCAGCTTCACCACTTCGAGGATGGCCTCTTCCAAGCGCTTGACCCTCGCACTCATGTGCTCGACTTCGTTCATACAATCCATCAGCGTGACTTCCTGTGCCGGCTGGGTGTAGCGGACCTGCGCGAGCCATCTCATATAGCGTTCTGTCCACGCCTTCAGTCCCAGTGGTGGACGTTGACCTGTACGGAGAAGGAACTTGGTTAGACGATGCCGTGCACGCAACTGATCCTGCTTGGCCGCCTCCCGTTGCCGGACAAGATCGCGCAACGCCTCGGAGTCTTCATCGGGAACCCACACTGCGGTCAGATCACCGGACCGGTGACTGCGCGCTAGCTTCAAAGCGTCCCGCCGGTCCGTCTTCACGCGGTCGCCGGGCTTCTTCGGAACCAGGCTCGGCGCCACCACATCGCACTTGACTCCCAACTGCATAAGTTGCCAGTAAAGTACGAAGCCCGTCGGGCCGGCTTCGTAGCAGGCGCGCAACTGCTCAGCTGGACCAAGCTTGCGAATCAACTTCCGGATCGAATCTTCACGGTTGGCGATCGTACTCAGACTGCGAACCTCTCCATCTGGTTCGGCTACTGCTACGGCTATCGTTTCGGCATGGACATCCAAACCCAAAAATCGTAACTTCTCTCTCATGACCGGTTCCCTCCGCTTGTGGCTCTGGACTAAAGTTCGTCAAACAAACTCAGCCTAACCCACGACTAGCGCATCGAGCCGGTCACACCATAATGACTTCTTGACCTGGCGCGCGGCGACGCCCGCCAGCACAAAATTCAGCTCGCGCCGGTTGATATGACAGTGGTGCTTCGCGATCTCTGCACCGAGTTGACTCCGACCGCTGCCGCCAAGGGACTTACTCTTGCTGCCGCTCTCCCAGGAAGCGATATCCAAGTCCCTGGCGATAGCGCGGAGTTGCGCCGCCTCTTTCTCATCCTGCTGGATAACGCCATCAAATACACCGAGGCTGGTTCCATTCAGCTCGTGCTGGCTGCTGCGGGACCCAACGTGACCATTACGGTTGCGGATTCTGGAATTGGCATCGAGTCCGCCGCACTCGATCACGTCTTCGACCGCTTCTGGCGTGCAGACAAAGTCCGCCCACGGGCTGAAGGCGGCGCCGGTCTTGGCCTTGCGCTCGCCTCGCAAATCGTGCAGCGGCACGGGGGGAGCATCTCAGTGAAGAGCGAAGCGGGCCGTGGGTCGACATTCACAGTGCAACTGCCCACCACAACAGCCCCACAAAATACTTAAGCCGTTCTCAGAATCCTTTCAGGTTCATCGTCCACAGTTGACATGGGTGAACAATCGCTTGGAGGAAACAGATGAAACCCACAGAGAATTCGGAACCAAGGGTGTTGATCGCGGCAACCGTTCTGGCGATGTTGTTGTCGGTTTCCTGCATGTTTTTTGTGGGGCTCAGGTCGAACTCCGCAGCCGCAGCACCGAGGCATCCGACAGCGCAGGCCGTCTCCCATCCCGTTCGCACCGGCCAGGGCGCGCAAATTGGCGCCTTGCGCGGGCGTATCACGCGGTGGGTCGCCTACTTCGCCCGTTCCGGATGAGTGTGCGGTACCCATATCGAGTCGTGGCCCTGGAAGGTCGATGGATCCGTAACAGCTCCCTTCCCACGGCGTTGTCATCCAGAGGAGCGCAGCGACGAAGGATCTGCAGTTGCTTCTAATTCTCGAATCCAGCGATGAATCAAAATCGCGATTATTTCCCGATAGCCGACAATCCACTCAGAACCTTGCAACGCTGCACTTTGGCCGCGAAGAGTGCATTTCGTTCGTGTTCTTGGCGCGGCTGAAGCCTAGCTTGGAAGATGTTCCTGCTGATCTGGTGGCAGGATTCGCGTCGATGGCTGTTATCAAAACTGGATGCGCCGTCGGCTGCAGTGCTGGGAGTGCTTTCAGTTCGCAGAAGGTTTTTCAACACGGTCGATAGCGATTACATCCACCATTTCCTTCTTTGCCTCCAGCTTAAGTCCAAGCTGATTTTGAATCGCTGTAAATAATCCAGGTGGTGCATTCGCATCCGCATCCGCCTTCTCGGTTGGCAATGTAACAGCTCCCCGCAGCTGACTGAACTGAGAATCATCAGGTGTCCACTTCAGAACAAAATCGTATCGATCTGGAAGGCCAGTCTGATCGACAACCGGTCTATCAAGGATTGTTCGCTGCAATGCGCTGGCGAAAACAGGCATGGTCATCCGCAATACGTTCATCTGAGTAACAGGAAACCTAGTTGAGAAGCCGTAGCTAGCTCCAGCATCCGGCGGCGCATCGGTCTTGTGGAACTTCACTCCGTTGTTGGTGACGACGAGTGCGTATACCGATAGCTCCTGTTTTTCGGTATGAACCTTTAGCTGAAATCGATCCTCTAATAGCTTGCGAAGCATTGTCTGCAACTGCGCTCGAATTGGCTTTCCTTCAAAATTCGGCACGCCTTCAACGTCAAATCGATCTGTCCGGCACCAGGAGGGTCCGCCAGCTATTTGCTTCGCATGAACTTCATAAGCGAATGACATTAAATCAATGACTGTCGTGTTCTTTGAAAAGAAATGATTGGCTTTTATGCCGATACCCCACTCAGCATCATTCGGATTGGTTGGCTTAGGGTTACTAATCTTGATGGTGGCAACATCAAAAGAGGGATCGAGTGAGGTGCTCAAGCTCTGCGCGGAGGCACTGGGTGTCTGGGCGGTCGCGTCTGGCCCAAGCGCGAAGAATAGATTGGTGAGTATAGATGCGGCGGTGAGGAGAGCCAGCCTTGTGCATCTCATGGCAGCAGTTTACTCGGATTCAAACGCGGGTGAAAGGGAATTGGCAACACAGAGTAGAATTTGAACTTCAAGGATTCTCAGGAGTATTTATGAGATGGTTGGCACGCAACACGTTTGTTCTGCCCCCCCTTCCAGTGCTCTGTATGTCAGTGCGGGCTGCCGACAAACCACCATTCACTCTCACAATTCTGGGGCCTGTAATTGTTGGTAATGATATTAGCGTCGAAGCAGAGCTGAGAACACTTCTGATCGAACCGTAACTGTCGTTTGGGGTGCGCCTTATGAGGTCATGATTCACGATGCAGAGCCGTTTGGATTTTGGCGCGGCTCCGCCGCGCGGGTTTTCTGATTTCAAAAGCAATAACAAATTGGCACAGCTAAAGCTGTGCCCTGTTACAAAACCTCGTCGCGGGCCATTCACCGACAATGGAGACAATGAGCAATTTACAGAAATCCTTAGAAACAACTACAGATCCTTCGTCGCTATGCTCCTCTGGATGACAAGCGTGCTCGGGAGTTGGCATGACCTCGAAGTCCTAGATCGGCGGCACGGCTCACGATATTCGCCCAATCTTCGCCTTCGGGATATAATGCTGGAATGGATTTTCAGCTTGTAACCCCCTACAATCCCAGGGGAGACCAGCCGCGGGCGATTGACGAGCTTGTGTCCGGCCTTGGCGCCGGCGAGCAGCACCAGGTGCTGCTGGGCGTGACCGGTTCCGGCAAAACGTTCACCATGGCCAAGGTCATCGAACAATCCAACCGTCCAGCGCTTATCCTCGCGCACAACAAGACGCTCGCGGCTCAGCTGTATCACGAGTTCAAGCAGTTCTTCCCGAACAATGCCGTTGAGTACTTCGTGAGCTATTACGACTACTATCAGCCCGAAGCCTACATCCCGGCAGGCGACCTCTACATTGAGAAGGAAGCCACAATCAACGAGGAGCTCGACAAGCTGCGGCTCTCCGCAACGCGCTCTCTGTTTGAGCGTCGCGACGCGATCATCGTCAGCTCAGTGAGTTGCATCTACGGCCTGGGCTCGCCTGAGGCTTACTACGGCATGTTGCTGCTGCTGGAGAAGGGCCAGCACATCAGCCGCAAGGACATTACGCGACGCCTGGTGGAGATTCTTTACGAGCGCAATGACGTTGATTTTCGCCGCGGCACGTTTCGCGTTCGCGGGGACATCATCGAGGTCTTCCCCACTTACGACGAGAACGCCTACCGCATTGAGTTGTTCGGCGACGAGATCGAGTCTCTGTCGCAGATCGATCCGCTGTTCGGCACCGTGAAGCAGAAGTATTCGCGCCTGCCCATTTATCCCAAAAGCCATTATGTTGTGCAGCCGGAGCGCAAAGCCGAGGCCGTCGAGTCCATCGTTACTGAGCTCAACGACTGGGTTGCCAAGCTTGAAGCGGAAGGCCGCATGGTTGAGGCCCAGCGCGTCCACCAGCGCACGCGCTTTGATCTGGAAATGATCAAGTCGATGGGCTACTGCCACGGCATTGAGAACTACTCGCGCCACTTTTCAGGCCGGCTGCCGGGCGAGGCGCCACCCACTTTGCTTGACTATTTTCCGCGCGATTTTCTGCTCTTTGTGGACGAGAGCCACGCTACTATTCCGCAGGTGCATGGCATGTGGTACGGTGACCGCAGCCGTAAGCAGAACCTGGTCGACTACGGCTTCCGCCTGCCCTCGGCGATGGATAATCGTCCGCTGAAGTTTGAAGAGTTTGAGAATCGCGTTTACCAGACGATCTATGTCTCCGCGACGCCGGGGCCGTACGAGCTCACCCGTTCGTCGGGCATCGTTGTGGAACAGGTGATCCGTCCCACTGGACTAGTGGATCCCGAAGTGGAGATTCGTCCGGTGAAGGGCCAGATTGACGATCTGCTGGCGGAGATTCGCGACCGCGCCGAGCGAAATGAGCGCGTTCTGGTGACGACTCTCACCAAGCGAATGGCTGAGGACCTGGCCGGCTACTACACCGAGGTGGGCGTGCGCTGCCGCTACATGCACTCTGAAATTGAAACGCTGGAGCGGGTGAGGCTGCTGGCCGGCCTGCGCAACGGAGAGTTCGATGTGCTGATCGGCATCAATCTACTCCGCGAGGGGCTTGACCTGCCTGAGGTTTCACTGGTCGCCATTCTCGACGCCGACAAGGAAGGCTTTCTGCGTTCCGCCGGATCGCTGATCCAGACCATGGGCCGAGCTGCGCGCCATGTGCAGGGCAGAGCCATCCTGTACGCCGACAAGATGACTGACTCCATGCGACGCGCCATCGACGAGACCGATCGCCGTCGCACCGTTCAGACGGCATACAACGAGGAACATGGGATCACGCCGCAATCGATCGTCAGCCAGGTGGATATGGGGCTGGCGCAGATTCTCAAGAGCGAATATGGCGAAGTTATAGAGGAAGCTACGGCCGATCTGCCCGATTTCAACACCCAGGCAGAACTGGACACCTACATTGCCAGGCTGGAAACCGAAATGCGCGAGGCCGCAAAGAAGTTCGAATTCGAAAAGGCGGCCCGGCTGCGCGACAGCATCAAGGAGCTGCGCGACAAAGAGTTCCTTTTCGGCTGAGCCTGGCACGTCTTACGTTTGCCATACAAACCAGATCCCCTTGCTGAATTCTGGCGAGCAGAATGGCAGGATTATGCCTTGGGCAGGCAACTCGCCTGAAACCGTATACATCGAAACATTAGAGTTGAGATGTCTCGGGGATGCGCAGCCTGATCGGTGGCCGTGCAGCATATCAGGGTAAATGGCGAAAATTCTGTTGGTGGATGACGACCCTCTGCATGCGTCTGTACGCAAGGCCATTCTGGAGCGGAAGCACGCAGATGTCAGGCGGGTTGGCGATGCTGCTGAGGCGCTGGGGTTATTGGAGCAATCTCAGTTCGCCCACGACGTCAACCTGGTGGTCTCAAGCGACCAGCATTCCGGCATCGGGCTTGTTGGCTTCATCACTGAGCTGCATCTTCGAATGCCTGAACTTCCCATCCTCGTAATAGGCGAGAATCGGCCCAGCTACGGCGATTTTTCCGGCTTTCCGGTGGAGTTTCTCAAGAGACCGGTGACGGCCGACGATCTGCTGAATGCCGTCAGCAAGATGCTGAAAACCTGGGGACATTCTCAGCTCAAAACTGCCTGAACGCTCAATAGTTCATGCCAGGACGCACTCCGGTCGGCCCGCGGTCGCATGGGTGGACTAGGTGTGAGCCATATCACACGCAAAAAGTCTATGATGGATAGAGAATTACCTCGTTGGATGGTTCTCATCCCTACCCCTCTGCGTGCGAGAATCTTCCTGGAGTCATAATGGCAGCGTTTGGTAGCTTCGCACTTTTAATTGCACTGGCATTGGCGGCCTATAACTTACTGGCTGGGGCGTTGGCTTTGCGGCTCATCGCCACCGGTCAGCCTGCGCGGGTTTCGCCTGAGCGGCTGGCCGACACGGCGCGCCGAGCCGGAATCGCGGGTTTTCTGGCTGTTACGGCGGCCGCGTTTGCCCTCATCTGGTCCGTCTTCACCAATGATTTTTCAATCGCTTACATCATGGAGCACTCCAACCGCGCCCTGCCCGGACCGTACAAGTTTGCGGCGCTGTGGAGCGGCCAGGAGGGCTCGCTGTTACTGTGGGCGTGGCTGCTGGCGGCGTATGGCTTTGTTCTGCGCCTTACCCACAAAACCGATGTGAAGCTATACGCCTACGCGGGATCAATTCTGGCCGGTATTCAGGTCTTCTTTCTGCTGATCCTCAACTTTGCGGCGCCGCCGTTTGCGCTGCTGCGGGGAGTGATTCCCGAGGACGGCAACGGCCTGAATCCGCTGCTGCAGTACCCGGAGATGGTGATCCATCCGCCGATGCTCTACCTGGGCTATGTGGGTTTCTCGGTTCCGTTTGCGTTTGCGCTGGGGGCGCTGATGATGCGCTACCCCGGTGAGAAGTGGATCAAGATCACGCGCGTTTGGACGCTGGTGACGTGGCTGTTCCTCACCGCCGGAATCTTCCTGGGAATGCACTGGGCTTATGCGGTACTCGGCTGGGGCGGCTACTGGGGCTGGGACCCGGTGGAGAACGCAAGCTTTATGCCGTGGCTCACGGGCACGGCCTTTTTGCACTCCGTGATGATGCAGGAAAAGAAGGGCATGATGAAGAGCTGGAACGTATGGCTTATCTTCTCCACCTTCCTGCTCACGTTGTTGGGTACGTTGCTTACGCGCGCGGGGCTGGTTAGCTCAGTCCATGCGTTTGCGCAGTCTTCGATCGGCACCTGGTTCATGATCTTTATGGGTATCGTGCTGGCGGTGTGCATCTTCACGTACATTCTGCAACGCGATCACCTGAAGAGCGAGCAGCATCTTGAGTCGCTGGTGAGCCGCGAATCGAGCTTCCTGTTCAACAATCTCGTGCTGCTCACTGCATGCTTTGTGATCCTGTGGGGAACGTTGTTCCCGATCCTTTCAGAGTATGTGGAGGGCAGCAAGGTGACGGTGGGTGCGCCGTTTTATAACCGCGTCGCCGTACCGATCGGATTGTTCCTGCTCTTGCTTACCGGCGTAGGTCCGCTGCTGCCGTGGCGCGCCACATCGCTCAAGAGCATCAAGCGGAACTTCGTGCTTCCGGTCATCGCACTCTGGGCTACGGTGATCGTTTGTTTCGCCGTCGGCGTGAATCCGTGGAAGGGCGGTCAGTTCTCATCCGGAAACTTCTACGCTCTGGTCGCGTTTGCGGTTTCGGCTGCCGTGCTCACCGCCATCTCTTCAGAGTTTCTGCGCGGGGCCGGCGTCATTTCCCGGCAGACCGGGCGCAATCTTGCAGTCGCAACGTGGTTGCTGACTCGCCGCAATACACGACGTTACGGCGGCTACATTATCCACATCGGTGTGGTGATCGTGGTGGTGGGGCTTGCCGGCGCGGCTTTCAACACGACACAGGAACAGGAACTCGGCCTGCACGATCACATGTCGATTGGCCCGTACACGCTTGAGCAGGTGGGCGCCACCCAGGACTCGAACCTGAACTACAACTCCGAGTACGCGTTGCTGGACGTATACAGGGACGGTAAGAAGCAGTTCCAGATGACGCCGGAAAAGCGCGTGTACCTGGTCAGCCAGCAGCCGCAGACCATGGTGGCGATTCACTCGCTGCCGAGCTGGGATCTGTACGTGGTGTACGAGGGAACCAATCCTGACACCGGCCAACCGATCATCAAGGCATTCCTGAATCCGCTGGTTGGCTGGATATGGGCAGGCTTGGTCATTATCGTCTTTGGAACTTTCGTAGCGCTTGTTCCGAGCCTGACTCCGCAAACAGCCGCGCTGCGCGTGCCGGCCGTACGCACGGTTCCAACTGAGCCGGTGCTGAAGGGAGGCGACTGATGCGCTCACGCTGGATGAAAGTTGCGCAAGCAGCAGTGTTGGCCGTCGCGGTTTGCTTCTCGCTGGGAGCCACCGACTCGAACGCCCGCTATTACGACCTCAACCACCGCCTGATGTGTACCTGCGGATGCGCGCAGTTGTTGGGCGAATGCAACCACGTCGGCTGCACACAGTCGGGAGAGGAACTCGCCCTGTTGCGGACGGATATTGCAAGCGGCATGGGCGACAAAGAGATATTTGCAGCGTTCGCGGCAAAGTACGGTGCAACAGTGCTGGCCGCGCCTAGCACGCATGGGTTCGACCTTGTGGCATGGATTGCTCCGTTCGCAGTTTTTGCAGCGGCACTGCTGGGCACTATTCTGCTGATTCGGCGCTGGTCAGGACTCTCGGCCGCGAAGGCGCAGGCTGCCGCCGCAAATGCACCGATAGAAACCTCCGCCGATGTTGAGCGCAGGGAACGCATTCGCCGAGAGACTGGCGTGAACGGAGGCTATTAACCATGACTGATACCCAGGGCCTGATCGCCGGGATGTTTCTGCTGTTCGCGCTGGTGGTCTACACCTTCTGGCCTGAGAACGTGTTTGCCAGCCAGAAGGAAAAGACGCGGCTGGATTACCTGCTGGAGCGCAAAGAACAGCTTTACGAGAACCTTCGTGATTTGAATTTTGAGTATCGCGCCGGCAAGTATCCTGAAGAGGATTTCCAGGTACAGCGCGCGCAGCTTGAAGACGAAACCGCTCTGCTGCTGTCTGAGATCGAACTGCTTCAGAATTGATCCAATTCGCGGCCGCGTTTTCACTTTCGGGCGTGCACTGCAATGTGTCAACTTGCCCATAACCACGTTTTTGGGGAGTGACTGCTTTTATAACAGTTCCCTTGCCCAACCGAACCACGCAGATTCATAGGAAGTTTTTACGACCATGAAATTGACGCAGATCGTTTTTCGAACTCTTGCTTTGAGTACGCTTTTTGCGGGCGCTCTTGCCCAGGCTGCAACTGTATCGGGCACGGTGACCAACAAGACCACCGGCAAGCCTTCCGCCGGTGACACGGTAGTGCTGGTTGACGTTCAGGCCGGCATGGGTGAAGTGGCGAAAGCCACCACGGACGCCAACGGAAAGTATTCGCTGAATATGCCCGGCAGCGGCCCGTATCTGATCCGCGCAACCCACCAGGGAGCGGGCTCCTTCATCGCCGCGCCTCAGGGCGGCGGTCCGGGCGCCGACATTTCTGTTTACAACGTAGCAGCCAAGGTATCGGGCGTATCCATTGAAGCGGACGTAATTGAAATCGAGTCTGACAATGGCCAGCTGAAGGTGAATGAGCGCTACTTTGTTCACAACACCAGCCAGCCGCCCACGACGCAATGGAGCAAGCGCTCGTTTGAAATCGTTCTGCCAGAAGACGCCACCCTCAACGGAGCCGGTTCACAGCGCCCGGGAGGATTGCCGACTTCAACCAATGTCGAGCCCAGTGGTCCGAAGGGACACTACGCGTTCAGTGTTCCGATTGAGCCCGACAAGGGCGACAAGGATACGCTATTCCAGATCAGCTACAGCCTGCCTTACAGCAGCGGAAAATACGATTTCAAGTCGGTGGTCACGCTGCCGGCAGACAACTTTGCCGTGCTGATGCCGAAGAGCATGAATTTCACTCCCGGGTCCGGTGAGAATTTCCGGCCGGTGCAGGAGGATCCCGGCGTCCAGACGTTCATCGTGAAAAATGCCGTTCCTGACAAGCAGATCTCGTTCAGTGTGTCGGGCAACGGATCGATGCCCCGTGAAGACCAGAGTGCGGGCGCAGGCGCACAGGGCGGAGCGGGTGGTCAAGCGGCGAGCGGTCAGCCTGGCGGCGGTATTGGTGAGCCCATCAACACGCCCGATCCGCTTTCGAAGTACAAATGGTGGATTTTGGGCGGGCTCGCGCTGCTGCTCACAGCGGGTGCGGCATTCCTGCTGCGCAGGCCTGCAGGAACTGTGGCTCCTGTAGTGGCAACTTCTGTTCCGACCGCCGCACACAATGCCAACGTTGCATATCAGCCTGTAGCCAGCGCGGCGAGCAAAAACGGCGCGCTGCTGAACGTGCTGAAGGATGAATTGTTTGCCGTGGAAAGCGAGAAAATCGCCGGCACGCTTTCGCCCGAGGAATACGTAAAGGTGAAATCGGCGCTGGAAGCGGTGTTGGCACGGGCGCTGAAGCGCAACAGGTAGATCGCATTCCCCTCAGGGGCTAAAGCCCTTTTGATGTTGGGGGGGGATGTACGGGCTGAAGCCCGTACCCTTCTTGGGATTAAGCTATTTGTGGCACGGCTAAAGCCGTGCCCTTTCAAAACAGATAGATCTGGATGACGAGCAGATCTGAAAATTTCAGAAATCACCACATTGCAGTTTGCTTTGTTGAGCGGCGGAACTGCGTTGTTGCTGCGAACGTATTGAAGCTTTGAACCTGTTTGCTCTCATCTGCGTCAAATAGACAGGTTGAAAGCCAGTTGAGCTGGCAACCGGGAGCAAGCTATGAACGCGCTCAAGACCACGATTCTGCTGTCAGTGCTGACCATACTGCTGATTCTTGCCGGGGAATACCTCGGCGGACGCAACGGCGCAGTGATTGCCTTTGTGATTGCGGCGGCAACCAACTTCTTCAGTTATTTTTATTCCGACAAGATTGCGCTGGCGGTGTATCGCGCGCAGCCTGTGACTCGCGAACAGTTGCCTCGCGCGTACGAGGTAGTGGAACGTCTCACCGGCCGCGCCGGCATTCCCATGCCGAAGATCTACGTGATTCCAACCGATTCTCCGAATGCATTTGCTACCGGCCGCAATCCGCAGCATGCCTCGGTCGCGGTGACACACGGCATTCTGCAGTTGCTGAACGATGAAGAGCTTGAAGGCGTGCTGGCGCACGAGCTTGGCCATGTGCGCAATCGCGACATCCTCACCAGTTCAATTGCTGCAACGCTGGCCGGAGCCATTACGATTCTGGCCCGCATGGCGTTCTGGTTCGGCGCGCTTGGTGGATACGGCGGTGATCGCCGCGATCGCGAGGGCGGCGGGCTGGGCGGAATTGTGATGCTGCTGGTGGCGCCGATCGCCGCTATGCTGATTCAGCTTTGGGTTTCGCGCACGCGCGAGTACGAGGCTGATGCTTCGGGCGCTCATCTTACGGGCAATCCGTATGCGCTGGCCAGCGCGCTTGAAAAGATCTCGCTGGCCAGCCGCCAGGTTCCGCTGATTGCCTCGCCTTCTTCGGCGCATCTGTTCATTGTGCAGCCGCTGCTTGCGGGCGACATGCTGGCGAGCCTGTTCAGCACTCATCCGCCGATTCGCAAGCGGATTGAGCGCCTGATTGGACGACCGTCGGTGAACGGGTTGTTGCAGTAAACCGACTGCGCAAATTGTTTTCGCGTTACGGGAAACAGTGCGACGGAATTTCAATGAATCTATCCGGCCTTGAGCGGAGCAATGTATCCTTGCACGCATGAGGATTTTGCTTCGCTCTCTTCTCTATCTCGCGCTCATTGTCTGGCTGGGCGCGGAGATCTTCTTCCCTGTTGTTGCCGCCATTACTTTCCAGACGCTGCGTCCTGACACGCATACCGCAGGCAGTATCGTCGGCCAGTTGCTGCGCATACTTCACGGCATGGGGCTGGTTTCAGCGCTCGTCGTGCTGGCGCTGCTTGCGCTGGCTCCGGCGTTTGGACTCTACAAGCCGAACGCGGTGCTGGCCCCAATGATCCTGGTGGTGCTGATGCTCGGCCTCACGGCGTACTCGCAGTTCGGCATCATTCCAGCCATGGAGCGCGACCGCATCGCTGCCGGGGGTGCGATTGATTCCAGCGACCAGGGCAACGCGATCACTGTGCACTTCAACAAGCTCCACAACCGCAGCGAGCGCGTGGAAGGAGCGGTGATGCTGTTGGGTGTGGTGACGGTGGTTCTGATCGCGTGGGCTGAGACATCGCGCAGGTAGCTCAATAAATCTGACCTCAAATGCAAAGAAGGTGGCCGCTCTGTTTTGAGGGCCACCTACTTTGTATTTATATTGCCGGGGTTCCTTGACTACGGTTCAGTGTGAATCGTGCCCGCCGAAGTCGAACATATCCCACAGGTCGCCGATGGCGGGGCCGTTGGTTGGCACATACGGATTCCCTTCGGTGGTTCGCGGATTGGGGAGGTTGTCGCGGCTGCGGCCGGTTACAGGCTGCAGGTTCCAGTTGCGCTCAATGAATTTGAGAATGGAAACGAGGTCGCTGTAGTTGTGCGAAATGTGTCCGGACCGGGCATGAGGTGAGACGACGATGAGCGGAATACGCGTTCCGTCGCCGAAGAAGTCGACGGGCTGCACATAGCCTGAGTCGTAGAAGCCGCCGCCCTCGTCAAAGGTGACGAAGATCGCGGTGCTTTCCCATAGTTTTGGATTTGCCTTCACTCCGTCCACGATCTTCTTGACGAAGCCCTCATACAGATCGAGCTTCGATGACGCTGGGTGGCCATCGACGATACCGCTCGGTTTTACATACGAGACCGCGGGCAGCGTTCCATTCTGGATATCGCTGTACAGGTCCACTGTGTCCTTGATGTGCGCGTCGCGAACCGCCGGATTGGTCATGATGGACGTTGAGTACTGCAGGAAGTTGCAGATGTTGCAGTATGCGTTGGCGGGGTTCTGATAATAGGGGTCGGTTTTGTAGAGGTTCCACTGGTCGCCGTAGTACGCAAAGGAGACGTTCTTCTCGAGCAGCTCATCACCAATGGTGCGCAGCGTTGATGGCGGGATTGTGAATACCGTGTTGAGGTTGTTGGTATCGGTGTAAGCGTTGGTTCCATCGGCAAAGTAGCCGGGGTTGTAGTTGTTCAGCAGGTAGTAGTGCCCTGCTTCGCACTTGGGGTCAAGCGTGTACGGCAGGCTGTGCATGTAGTCCAGAACTGCCGGTGCGCCGGGCGCATTTGGATCGGCGCAGTTGCTGTAGCTGCCGCCACCATAGGACGGTTTACCGTTTGATCCGCCGCCGTAACCGTCTTCGGTATACCAGTTGTTCGTTCCAGGCATGGCGTTTGGGTTCTCGATCTCGTCTACGATGCCCGCGTTGGCAGTGCCGCTGGCGACCATCTGGTTGTGCGGCGGCATTGCGGGATGGCCGTTGCCGTCGCTGAACCAGATGGCGTCGCCTGCGCCGATTTCGATGTGGTTCATGCCTGTTCCGCCAGAAGCGGCCTGGTGGAAATTGTCGCTCATGGAGAAGTTGTCAGCGAGGTACTTCAGGTATGGCGCGTCACCCTGCTGCACGTTGTAAAAGCCCATGGCGGTGGACCCTTCCCGGGTGGTCGCAGTGGTGAAAGGGGATGGCTGCGGCAGGCCGTTCGATCCCGCGCCGATTGTGACTTCTACCCACGGAAACAGGTCGGCCTTGCAGCCGCTTGGATTGCTGCTGTCGGCATAGCTGACGTTGCAATCGAGCTGCTGCCACATCTGGTAAAAGCGATGGACCGGGCTGGCGGAATATGCGTCGTACGGTATGCCCGGCGTGATCTGGAACGGGCCCGAAGGAAGGTTGGATACGTTCGGAATGCGGGTATCAGGCGTGCCCGATGTGAGGCCGGTGCCACCGGTTGTGAGATAGCCGTAGTACGAATCGTCGGGCAGCCCGGTTTCAAATGTTTTGGCCTGCGCGATGCTGGAGAAGTACGGCGTTTTTGGTCCACCGGCGAGTGGCGGCGGCAGTTTTGTATACGGAGTTTTCTGGCCGGGGCTTTCCTGGAACCCGTCGGAAGAGGTGTCCTGGGCCATGTTCTGCAGCGCCAGCGCGTAATTGGGGCCGGGTGTGCCGTCAGCGTTGATAATGCCCTTCGACAGCAGATTGTCGACCTTCTGCCCGTGCAGGGGCTTGTACGTGGCGAACACATGATCGAAGCTGCGATTTTCTCCGATGATGACGATGACATGCTTGATTGGAGAATGCGCCTGATGGCTCGCGCCTTCATTTGCGTCATGGTCCTGAGCGAATGCAGGCTGTGGAATGCCCGCAAACACTTGCAGCGCAGCAACCATAGCTGCGCCGCATTTAAGTAATGTAGATTTCTGGTGATTCTGAAACATTGAACTCTCCAACAGGGGTATGGGTTTTGAGAGTCTGTTCGCGCCGTTCACCGTACGCACGAACAACCCGCACAGAATAGAGCGGGGCTGCTTCGGCGCTCATGAAATGGCGAAGAAATCAGCTTGAATATCAGACCAATTCCACAGGCTTCCACCGCTAATATTTGCCGCGGCCGGGCAACCAATATCGATGCGGAAGATGCAGGGCGTTTCGCACGCGCATGGGTAGGTCGATGGCTGACATGAGCGCGTTGTCAGGGACGTCTGCGGCGGTCCTGTATCATCGTAGAGGCCCTTGTGTCGCAGTCCATCCTGAAAGGGCCGCAACGGAACGCTCATGAAAACCGGCATTATCGGCCTGCCGCAGGTAGGCAAAACATCGCTGTTCAAGATTCTGACCAAGGCAAAGCTCGACGAGCACGGCTACTCCAATCCGCGTGAAGCGCATATCGGCGTGGCCCGCGTACCGGACGAGCGGCTGGAGAAGCTTGCAGCGCTTTATTCCCCGAAGAAGACGACGTTTGCATCGGTCGAATATGTTGACGTGGCTGCGATGGGACAAGAGGCGCTGAAGGAAACCGCATTCCTGACCAGTCTGCGGCAGGTGGATGCACTCATCCACGTGCTGCGCGCGTTCGAAGATGAATCCATTCCGCACGTAGGTGCGATTGATCCCTTGCGCGACATCAAGAATGTGGAATTCGACTTGATGGTGAGCGACCTGGAGCAGATTGAAAAGCGGCTCGAGCGGCTTGAGAAGGATTTGAAAAAGATGCGCAGCCCGGAACTGGAGCGCGAGAACGCTCTGTTGCTGCGCGCGAAAGAGTCGATTGAAAAAGAGCAGCCGATTCGCGAACTGGAGATGACGCCGGAGGAGAAGAAGCTCATCAAGGGCTTTATGTTTCTCTCGCAAAAGCCTATCCTGTATGCGCTTAACATCGGTGAAAGCATGATGCTGGGCGCGGATCTGGATGCGGCTGTAAGCAAGTACAAGCTGGAAGAAGTTGCGCAGCGGCCGAACTCCGGAGCGACTGCGATATGCGGCAAGGTGGAAGCCGAGCTGGCCGAAATGGACGACGAAGAGGCTGCCGATTTTCTGTCGAGCTACGGACTGCACGAGAGCGGCCTGGTGCGCCTGATCCGCAAGAGCTATGAACTGCTCGGCCTGATCAGCTTCTTTACGGCAGGTGAAGACGAGTGCCGCGCGTGGACCGTTCCGGTGGGCTCAAAAGCACCGCAGGCTGCCGGAGCCATTCACACTGATCTGGAGCACCATTTCATTCGTGCTGAAACCATTCGCTGGGACAACCTGCTTGATGCCGGCTCTGAAGCGGCCGCGCGGTCGCGGGGCACACTGCGCCTTGAAGGCAAGGAATACATTGTGCAGGATGGCGACGTGCTGCACATCCGCCACAGTGGGTAAAGGTTGACGAGGATGCTGAAGATCTCGCTTATCCTCGGTGCAATTGCCGCGCTGGCCGATGTGGCCGGCGGGCTGGTGCTGGTGCGTGCACGCGGCGTAGAGAAGTATCTGCGCTATTTCGTGGCCCTGGGATCAGGATTTCTGATGGCCGTGGCGCTGCTGGAAATGACCCCGGAGAGCTTCAAGATCAGCTCTCAGCTGGGGCCCGTGCTTGTGATGGTCGGGTACTGCATCGTTCATTTGCTTGAACACACGATCAACGGCCATTTCCACTACGGCGAAGAAACGCATCAAGACGAGTTTGTGTCGCGCCGGACAGGCATGTCGGTGCTGGCCGGGCTGAGCGTGCATGCATTGTTTGACGGCGTCGCCATCGGATCAGGCTTTGTGGTTTCAAACTCGCTGGGCTGGCTGATTTTTCTTGCGATCTTTCTGCACAAGGCGCCCGAAGGGTTCACGATGGCCAGCGTTATGCTCGCGAGCGGGCGTAGCCGCTCATCAGCTTTCTATTCGGCCGTGGGACTTGCCGCAGCAACACTCGCGGGCGTGGGCGTGATCGAGCTTGTGCCGAGTTGGCTGCCTTATGGCTTGCCCATCTCAGCCGGCGTTGCACTGTATGTGGGCGCAAGCGACCTGGTGCCGGAAGTTAATCGCGAGCCGGGAATCCGCATGGCGCTGGTTTTCTTTGCGGGTGTGGGTGCGTTTTTGTTGTTGCGAATGCTGCTGCCGCAGGTGTAAAGACAGCTCTCAGCTCTTACCTATTAGCTTTCAGCTTAGTCGTGCCCTATTTATGGGCTTGCTGGGTACCCCATCCTTCCGCAGTTTCATCGCGGAAGGGTGGGAAAGCACGGATGCTGAACTTCTGAAGACAGCCTAGTCGCGGCGAAGATGCAAACGGTTGGCGTAGAGCCTGGCAAGTAGCCGCGCGTAATCCACGGCGACACCGAAGCTGGCCTTGCTGGCGCCGCCTTGACGAAGTCCGAACGAAAACGGAATTTCCTCAACAGAGTGGACGCGGCCGCGTACGAGAATCTCGAGCAGGAGCTTGAAGCCTGTCGACTGGAACGGAATGCGCTCGACGCATTCGCGGCGAACAAAGAAGAAACCCGACATGGGGTCTTTGGCGCGCGCTCCGTGTCGCTGAATGGGCCATGTAACCCAAATGGCGGCGGCTGAGATCAGCTTTCTGATCGGATTCCAATCGTGCATGCTGCCACCGGCTACGTAACGGCTGCCGATGACCAGATCGTGCCCGGCGAGCATGGAGGCAATCAGCCTGGGCAGGAGTTCGGGGGGATGCTGCAGGTCGGCGTCCATTACGCCCAGGATCGCGGCGTCAGTATTTTGCCAGCCGTAAAGGACGGCCCCCGATAGTCCCCTCTGGCCCTTGCGAACCAGGATGCGAACGCGGGGATCTTCGCTCGAAATACCGGAGACTATCTCTTCAGTGCCATCACGGCTGTCATCGTCGACCACGATGATTTCGTAGCGGATGCCGACTGGGTCGAGCACCGAGCGGACATGATCCAGGACTTTGCGGATATTCTCTGCTTCGCGGAGAGTAGGGATGGTCAGTGCCAGCTTCTCGCGAGATGGGAACGGGGCCGCGTGCGGGAGCGATTGCGTTGCCGGCCCGTCAACCGGCATGTACGATGGTTCTATTACGACTGACGACATGCTGAGCTTAAGTATACGGGATTTATCGACTTGAAACACAAACTGCCAGGCAACCTTTTGTTACTCCTTAGCTTCACCCTGGCTGGCTTTGCGGTGATGGGTTATCACCCCGGCACTGAGGATGATGGAATCTACCTCTCGGCAGTAAAAAGTAACTTAAATCCCTCGCTTTACCCCAAGGATGCAGACTTCTTCCGGCTCCAGACCCAGGGAACGCTTTTCGACGAGTGCGTAGCTGGGTTTGTTCGGGTGACTCATATTCCTGTCGCGGTTACTTCATTGCTTTGGCAGCTGTTGTCCATTGGGCTGATCGTCTTTGCCGGCTGGAGCATCGCGCGGCGGCTCTTCAAGGAACCGGCTGCGCAATGGGCAGGCGTGGCCATGGTTACGGCCATGTTTACGCTTCCGGTTTCAGGCACTGCCATCTACCTGGTGGACCAGCACCTGCACGCCCGCAACGTGGCTACGGCGCTGATTCTGCTGGCAGTTTGGCGAGTGATGGATGGAAAGCGTTTGCAGGCCTTGATTTTGCTGGCAGCAGCGCTGTTGATGCACCCCATCATGGCGGCAGCCGGGCTGTCTTTCTGCTTTTTCCTCGCCTTGGCGTTGTCAGACACCGTCCACGACCGGATCCGGTCTTTGCGCGAACCCCGCAAACTTCCGGTGACAGCAGCAGCCGCACTTCCCGTCTGGATCTTCGAAAAACCGAATCGGCTTTGGGAAAAGGCGCTGAATTCACGGACGTACTACTTCCTTTACAAATGGACCTGGTACGAATGGCTTGGCGCGCTGGCGCCGCTGTTCCTGTTCTGGCTGTTGTGGCGGAAGGCGCGCGAACACAATCGCACCGTTCTGGCACGCTTCGCGCTGGCGGTGTTTGCGTATGGCGTCTTCCAGCAGGTGTTCGCGATGGCGATACTGGCCCCAACATCGCTGGTGCGGCTGACGCCGCTACAGCCCATGCGCTACCTGCAACTGGTTTATTTCTTCCTCACCCTGATTGGAGGATGCCTGCTGGGCAAGCATTTCCTCAAAGCTTCGGTGGGGCGCTGGGCACTTTTCCTGCTGGTTTCGAACGGAGTCATGTTTGCCGCTCAACGAGCCGAGTTTCCCGCGAGCCAACATATCGAGTTGCCGGGAAGTTCGCCATCGAACCAGTGGCTTCAGGCATTCGCATGGGTTCGCGAAAATACGCCGACCGACGCATATTTCGCGCTCGACCCTCGTTATCTGGAAATGCCCGGAGAGGACTACAACAGCTTCAGGGCGCTGGCTGAACGGAGCCAGCTTTGCGATGACATCAAGGACACGGCTGTCGTGACCCAGGTGCCGGAACTGGCTGCGAGGTGGAACCGCGAAGTGGAAGCGCAAAGCGGCTGGCGGAATTTCCAACTCGGCGATTTTGAACGATTGAAGCGCGAGTTCGGGGTGAATTGGACGCTGGTTTCTTATCCGCAGCCAAAGGGCCTTGACTGCCAATGGCACAATGACTTGCTCGCGGTTTGCCGGATTCCCTGATTCAGAAAGCGCGGCCGCAAATGGACGTGGGCGCCGGATTTTGCGGAATGAGGCCATTTCCGCGAAAATAGAGATGACACCCTCAACCGGCACGGAGTCCGGGCAATGCTCAACCTATCTCAGCGACTGATTCTAGGCTGCGTAATCCTCGTCTGTCTGATGGCCGGGCTGGTGGCGGCCACACACCGGGCGCTTGCTGCCGCGGGGCATACATCTTTTGCCTATGCCCTTCTTGCCCTGTCCTTTGTGGTTGCAGCCGCGACAGTCTTCTTTGTTTTGCGTCCAATTCACACTCTGGCCGGTGATGCTCACCGCATTGCTCAAGGAAACCTGGAGCACCGGGTGGAGTGGAGCAGCCGCGACGACTTTGGTGTGATTGCCGGCGAGTTGACCCGCATTGCCGGAAGGCTGCGGGAGTTGCGCGACAGCGAAGCGGGCCGGAAGCAGATGGAATTCCAACTCTCCGACGCCGTGCTGCAGTCGATCTTTGAACCGATAATTGTCACCGACGGGCGCGGTCATGTGCTGAAGGTGAATCAGGCTGCTGCAGAGTTGCTGGGAGAAGCCGCGAGCGATCGCATGGCGCTGGCCAACACACCTGGTGGCGAGAAGATTCTGAATGCGATTCGAGCCGCTGTATCAATGCAGAAGGCAGTGACTACAGAGGACGAAGCGGCCATGCTGCCTATGCGCATCGGGAACCAGGAACGCAGCTATCGCCTGCGCACAATGCCGATGCGCGACTCCGAAGGCCGCCTGCTGGGCGCGGTTACCACGCTGGAAGACGTAACCACGCTGCAGGATACAGACCGCTTCAAGACGCAGTTCATTGCAGTCGCAAGCCGCAAGCTGCGCAACCCGCTGCTACAGCTGCGCCGTGGACTCTACGCGCTGGGCCAGGGGTTTGGCGGCGAGCTACGCCCGTTGCAGGCAGACCTTATCGCTTCGGCCATTAACGAATCAGAAAAACTGGATGACCTGATGGGCGACCTGATCGAGGTGGCTGAACTGGACACCGGCAAGCGCGAGCTCAAGCTGGAGCGTTTGCGTCCGCTGCAGGAGCTGAATGCGGCGCGGGATCGCTTCTGCGAAGAAGCCGCGGAAAAACACATTCGCGTTGAGGTGAAAGCATTCGCCGACCTTTCAGTGATCAAGGCGGACCAGCGCGCGCTGCGATCGATTCTCGACAACCTTCTGTCGAATGCAATTCGCTACACGCCACCTGAAGGCGAGATTCAGCTGGCGGCCGAAGAGACGAAGGACTTCGTCCAGTTCACGGTGCGCGATACCGGCCGAGGCATTGAGGCGGAGAGACTGAGCACGATCTTCGATCGCTTCAGCACCTTCTCAGAGAAAGGCACGGGACTTGGCCTTGCGCTGGTACGGCGCCTGGTGGAATCGCTGGGTGGCCAGGTGGCCATTGAAAGCCGCCTGGGCAACGGCACAACCTTCCGCTTCACCATTCCGGCAGCCGTCGCGGATGAAGTCCGGCATCCCGTCGAGGTGGGCTAGAGCATGGCCGAGATAGTTCTGGAAAAGACGGCTGAACCAGCCAAGCTTCGCATTTATCTTGGTGCTGCGCCGGGCGTGGGTAAAACCTGGGATATGGTGAGCGACGCTTACCGCATGAAACACCAGCTCGGTGTGGATGTGGTCATCGGCTTGGTGGAGTCTCACGGACGTGCGGAAACTGAAGCGAGGATTCGCGACCTCGAGGTTATCCCTGAGAAGGTAATTCCCTACCGAGGAGTCAACCTGAAGGAGATGGATCTGGATGCCATTATCGCGCGGCATCCGAATACCGTTGTCGTCGACGAGCTGGCGCATACCAACGTCCCGGGCAGCAAGAACAAGAAACGCTACGAAGATGTGCTGGAGTTGCTTGACGCCGGCATCAACGTGATGACGGCGGTCAACATCCAGCATCTTGAGACGCTGAACGACGCCGTCAATCGCTCCGCGAATACGGTAATCCGCGAGACGGTGCCCGACAACTTCTTCAAACGGGCCGATGAAGTGGTGAACGTCGACGTTACAGTTGACGAGCTTCGTTCGCGCCTTCGCCAAGGCAAAATCTACTCTCCGGAAAAGGTCGAGCAGTCACTGGCGAATTTCTTCCGCAAGGGCAACCTGAACATGTTGCGCGAACTTGCTCTGCGCACCACCGCCGAACAGGTTAGCAGCCGCGCATCTGAGTATCGCCGTACGCAGGGCCTGGAACAGGCGCCCATTCCTGAAAAGGTAATGGTTTGTCTGAGCACTCGGCCCGGAACCGAACGGCTGCTGCGCGTGGGTTCCCGCATTGCCGGCCGACTGAACAGTAACTGGTACGCGGTCTATGTGACCAAACCGAACGACGACAAAGGCCACGGTGACCCCGATGCATTCCATCGACTGGAAGATTACGAGCGCATGGCGCGCGACCTGGGCGCCAAGGTTGTGAACCTGACGGATCGCAACGTCTCCGACGCGCTCATCCACTTCGCGCAGCAGGAGAACATCTCGCACGTGGTGTTCGGCCAGTCTGCCCGTTCGCGCTGGGATATTCTTTTGCGCGGCTCGGTGCTGAACCGCTTTCTCTCAGAGGTTCGCGACGTGACCGTGCAGGTGGTGCCGATGAACAAGCCACTTCGCCGCGGCTGAAACGGCCGCGAATTGCACAATTAGAAGCCGTAGGTTTGTTCCAGGTCGCCTTCGTCGGGTGCACTGGCGATACGCGTGATCTCGCCGCGGTCGAGCCAGATGAGTGAGCAGTTGTCGCAGCTATCCACAACCACATTGCCCGGACCGGCATAGCGATGGGCATCCATGCGCAAGTTGCATTTGGGGCATTGGAGGGTGCGCTTGAGATCGTCGCGATCTGCAGGCGTTTGCACAGCAGAGCGATCGAGGTTGGCCCGCAAATTGTCGACTAGATCGGAGATAATCTCCATCGGCATCAGCAGGCCGTGACATTGCGTGCAATAGAGGACCGCAGCTTTCGCTATGCTTGCCTTTACCAGCGGCTGCAAGCACACCGGGCAGTTGAGATTCGTGTCGGATGCTTCGCCCGAAACTTCAACTCCGTCGTCTTCCTCGTCCGGAAAGAAGACCTGGTGACAGTAATTGCACTGAAATCCTTCAGTGTCCGGACGGAGCGTGAGCGGAGCGCCGCACGCGGGACAGTTGCTCATTGTTCCTTTCCGCACGCGGCGCAGAACCTGGCACGAGCAGGAATCGCCTTGCCGCACTCGATGCAGAACTTTGTGCCTTCATCGGTCGCGATTGGGGCGGCTGTGGGCGTCATGGTTCCGACCGTGGGTGTGCGCAAGTTTGCGGCAAGCACCTGCGCCACGGCCGCTCCCGCGCCGAGGCCCATTCCGACGCCTGCGCCTCCACCGGTGTTGGCGGCGGCCAGGTCGAGCGATTCTGCTGCAGCATACTGCGTGTAGCGGCCCATGTCGCCAACCATCTTCATGCCGATGCGCTGATCGAGGACCTTTGCCAGCTCTTCCGGCAACGAGATGTTTTCAACAACGAATTGGGTGAGTCCCAGGCCGAGTGCCGCAAACACCGGCTTCAATCCATCGCTGATTTGACGCCGCCAGTTTGGTTTGATTTGCAGCGAGATCAAGGAACGCGACGTTGCTGTTGGCAAAGCCGTCAGTAATGTGGGCAAGAATCGTGTTGCGCAGCTGCCCTTCAATATCCTGAGTGAAGTAGACATCGCGAGTGCCGCTCACCTGGTTGAAGAACAAGCGCACGTCGGCAATGCGGTAGGAGTAGATTCCGAAGCAGCGCAGCCGCACCGCACCGAATTCATTGTCGCGGATCGAGATGGGCGTAGCGGTGCCCCACTTCTGATCCATCTGCTGGCGCGTGGAGAAGAAATACACCTCGGACTTGAACGGGGACTCAAAGTCCTTGTCCCAATTCATCAGATCAGTGAGGATAGGCAGGTTGCGCGTGTTCAGCGTGTGCAGACCGGGACCGAAGACGTCGGCGATTTTGCCCTCGTTGACGAATGCCGCCATTTGCGATTCGCTCACCGTGAGCTGGCCGCCGTTCTGTATCTCCAGGTCACGCATGGGATAACGATAGGAGAGAATGCCGTCCTGCGGTTCATTCCACTCAATTACGTCAATGAACTGCTTGCCGATAAAGCTCGCGAGAGTCACGTGGAGCCTCCATTGGGGACGCTAACACGAGTATAGGCCGGTTCGAATACCACGAAGGCGGCATTTGGAATAGGAAATGAGCGCGGATTGCGAACTTGTTGATTCTTCCGGCTCCGGCTCTAAGGCACCGTGAAGGGACGCAGGCCATCGCTCGGGAACAGGCCGGTGGGACCGCTGGCCGCGGAGGGCTGGGCACGGAACATGTAGTGAATCGTGAAGCCGACCGACGCCGCCGAGTAGTTGCGCGTGTTGTTGGCGCTGAAGAAGCCACCGGCGAACCAGTGGGGACTGATCTGGTAGGCGAGTTGTCCGCGCAGGTCGTAGTTGGGACCGACGCTGGTGGCGTCGGGTAGCATGGGATTACCTTGGCTGGCTTGAAGAGCCTGGTCCACGGCCAGCGGCCACAGCTTGGTTTTGTTTTCCTGGAAGGCCTGCACACCGAAGCCGCCCACTACGTTGTAATGCAGACTCCCGTTGTAGTGACCGGTAAACGTGACCGGCACATTAGCGAGAAAGTAACCCTGCGGACTGAAATAGCCGCCCATGCCGTGTGTGAATGCGTTTTCGTTATTCGCGTAGTGCATGGCGAAGAAGTTGATGCCGATGTTCAGGTCACCGTACTCGGGGAGCCGCTTCATGCGCCAGTAGGCTCCGCCGTTGCCATCGATGCGCCGATTACTGACGACGCTGTGGCCGGTGAGATATTGGCCGCCCACGTTGAAATAGAAGCCCGACTGCGCGTCGCCATGCGCGAATTGCAGGTTGCCCTGGTTCGAGACAACGCCGCCCCAGATCTGTCCGAGCGTGGCGCCGGCAGGGTCGCGCAGGCCCGCGTAAGAGAGCTGGCTGTCCTTTTGCGAATCGCGCGCGGCGGTGATGGTGATGGGGCCGTTGGCGGGTTTCCACATGAGGTGCCCGGTAAAAGTGGAGACGAGGAATCCGTACGGCGTGTATCCGGCGGCAATGGCAAAATGCGGAAACGCGAGTTGCAGCTCTCCGCCGACACCCATCGCATTTTGTTGGGCGGGAGGGGCTGTGTTCGCAGCAGTCAGCGTTCCGATGGGTTGCGGTATGGTGGCGAGTTCGGTGCCGGAGGTAGTGGCCTCTAAGACCGAGATCATGCTGGTGCCGTCTGCCTGTCCCGAGTCGAGGAAGACCGGCTTGGCGACGATGGTGAATCGCGCGAGCGGGCCCATGGGCAACGAGGCCTCGAATGGCGCTTCGAGCGCTGCAAGGTGATCGTAGCCGAGAGCACCGCTGCGGTAGTTGATAAAGCCGGTGCCTGCAAGCCAGCCGCTGTAGCCGCTCTCGATGGAGCGCAACTGCAGTTCCGCTTCTTCACGCGGGCTTATCGATCTTTGGCCGTGATTGCGCGACCATGGTCCACGCAATGGCGGCGGATTACGCTGCTCCGGTTGCTGATCTGTAACACCAGTGCCGCTTGTGGCGGGCTGCGATTGGTCTGTCGTGGCGGGTGCGGATTGCTGTGATTCCGGCATTGACGAAATGGATGCAGAAGGCGCGCTGCTTAAGGGCGGCGCAGCCGGTTCCGTTGTTGTGGTTTGCGAAGGAGCCTGCTGAGTTGTCTGGTTGCTGGGCGAAGGCGTGGTCCTGCGTTTCTTTGCGGCAGTGTTTTGAGAGGGCGTAGATGCGGCGGGTTTTTCTGGCGGGAACGCAAGCTGCGGCCGAGGTACTGCATTGGCGGCGGTGGCGGCTTCCTGCGATGAAGATGTGTATTGGGCTGCGGTGTACTCACCGATAGGCGTTTGCGAGTCCGTGGGAACAGAAGGCAGAGCCTGACGAACCGACGATTGGTCGGCTGAGGACTGCATTGCAGCAGTTCGATTGTCGGCGGTGTTGACGGTTGCGTTCGGCAACGCGTGCACAACCGCGGCTGAGCGATTCTGCGCGTAGAAATCTTCCACGCGCTTGAGATATGCGGCTGCGCGCGCTGAGTCATTGACGGCTAAGTACAAGCTCGCGACGGCCTGAACGAATTCCATGTCGGACTCAAGCTGACGCCGTATGTCGGGCGGAATCTTGGCGAGCTCTGCCAACGCTTCGGCGTTGCGATTGCCGCTCATCAGCGAGGTAATCAAGCCCTTCCACGCGTCGCTGGCCATGGAGTGCGGGGGACTGGCGACGATCGGAACCGATCCGGTTTCCCATTCTGATGACTGTCCCTGGGTGAGACTCGCGCGGAGCATCCGCGGCGATGCTGTTGAGCCCAACATGCGATAGGCGCGGCGTAGAGCGGCGCCGGCGGTGGGCGGATGATAAACGCCGTCGTGCATCACCCAGGTGCCGGAAGGCCCGATCGCGCTCTGTTGATGAAAGAGCTGCGGGTCTGTGGGCCCAGTTGAGGGAATGGTTCTGATCACCGGGCGCGGATCGTCAGTTGGCAGCCTTGTTGATTTTGGCGAGGTGTCGTAGTCGGGATTCAGAAGCTGCTTCAGATCCGCACCAGTTGCGGGGTGACGCGCGTTTGCATTCTGCCCGGAATCTACGAGTTCATTCGCCAGCTTGTCAGTGGGTGTTGATGCGGGCATGGCCGCCAGCGCCGCCCGCCAGTACGCCGCTGCGCGCTGATTGTCGCCGCGCGACTGCTCGTACCGAGCTGCGAGCGACAGGATTCCCGCGTCTTTGCTGAAATGATCGAGCGCAATTCGCAGCCAGGCCTCAGCCTGCGTCTTGTCGTTGGCGGCCAGCGCCGCGCCAATTGCGCCCTGATAGTCTCCCGCTGTTGCATCCTGCATGGGGAGCGCTTTGTAAATCTCCAGGGCGTCACGCGCGCGGCCGACTCGCACGTATCCCCCAGCAACTGCTTTGCGCACCGCGAGGTTGTCAGGAAACGCCTGCAATGCTGCATCGAGAATGTCCACCGCGCGCTCGGAGTTGCCGCTGTCCATGGCATCTGCGGCGCGACGCACACTCCAGTTGGCCCAGATGCTCTGGATGGTCTCGCGCTGAGCAACGCTCAGATCGGTGCGGCCGCCCAAGCGCATCAGGGTTGCATATAAAGCACGATCGTCACCGGAGTTGTACAGGAGCCACGCGTTCTGCACATCAATGTTCGCCGGCGGCTGCATCTTCCGACTGGCGTAATAACTCTGCACGCGATTCATCCAGCCCACTGCATTCGCTGTGTCACCCGTATTGGCGTAGACACTCGCGAGGCTTTGCTCAAACTCAACGTCGTTGTCAAGCTGATTGCGAACAGCCGCAGGAACGGCCGCGACTTGGCTAAGCGCATCCGCATTGCGGCTGGCAGCCAGCAGCGCACCAATCAGGCCTTTCCACGCGTCAGCGCGCTCGGGATTCGTAGCGACGACTCGCTGAAAAATGGCGATTGCCTGATCGCTGTTGTTGCGCGCGAGGTAGATGCCGGCCAACTGCAATTGAAGCGAGATGCTCGGCTGGCCTCCCGCTGCAATTTCGATTTTTGCCGCGCGCTCCAGCAGTCCTTGCGCCGTTTCGTATTGGCCGGACTGTTGATAGATTGCGCCCAACATCGACAGAAAGCCGGGATCGGCTAATGCGGACTCGTATGTTGCCGAAGACATCTTCTTGAGTTCCGCAAGAGCTTGCGTGTCCTGCCCGAGTTCGTGATACGCACTCACAAGCCCCATCCACGCGGAAACGTTGGCCGGGGCGTTGCCGAGAACCTGCGTGAAGAGAGGAATGGCCTGGCTGTATCGCCGAGCTTGCATGAGAATGCCTGCGTACTGCAGCTTGGTATCGGCCTGGAGCGTGGCGCCGTTGTTGGGGAACGGCAACGCCAATGCCTGTGCAAGTACGCGCTCTGCATCCGCGCTGCGATTCTGTGCCTGGTACACAGATGCGAGTGCGCGCAGATACTCGGGATCTTTGGCGAGCACGGATTTCACTCTCTCAGGAAAGCGAGCTGAAGTTGCAAGTGCTGTGGTGAATTGCTTGTCGCTGGCATAGGCCAGAAAGAGACCGCGCCAGCCAACCTCGCTCGCCGGCTGCACAGCTACCAGTTGTTCATACACGCCCGCAGCGTCTCTGTACTGCTGCTGCTTGATCAACACGCCGGCAAGGCCATTGAGTGCGTCGGCGCTGCGGTCGTTCATGACCAGCGCAGCCTTATAGCGCGCGGATGCAACTTCGAGCCGGTTTTCATTGAAGGCCTGCGTGGCCTCGCCCATGACGTCCCAAAAGCGCGATGCTTCCAGCGCGTCTTCAACGGACTTGGGCTTGTAACCCTCCTGCTCGGCTTGCGAAAGGAAGCTGATTGCATCGGCAAAGTTCCGTTGCTGCATGCGCAGAAAACCGATGCCGGCAAGGATACGGCCGTTGTTCGGCTGCTGGCGCAGCAACGCATCAAAGCGCGACTGCGCTTCATCGAGCCGGTGCGCGTTGAGCGCCGCATAAGCTGCGCGTTCCGCAGAATTGCTCGCGTTGCCGGTGTAGATCCGCGCCAGCTTGTGATCGTTGGCTTTCAGGCTTTCGGCCACTTCTGCGTCTTCAGGATGCGCCCTGAGATATTGACGAAGCCGTCCGGCCATCGCAGGATTTGCGGAATCCCAGAGGAGCGCCTGCCGCAAGGCCGACTGCGCCTCGCCGTCTTTGGGATAGGTCTGCAGAACGTGTATACCCTCGGCGCGAGTCCGAGGATCGTAGGTGAGCATTGTGCCGAGCGCGATGGCAAATCGCGGATTGGCGGGGTTGCGCTGCACCAGGCCTCTCATACCGGCAACGGCGCTTGTTTTGCCGGTGGCGGTGGCGTAAAGCGTCTGGTAGTAGGCCATGGCGACGTCATTGTCCGGAGGATTGTCGCCGTAAAGCTGACGATAGATGCGCACGGACTCCTCAGCTCTTCCCTGCCGCGCTAGCTCACCGGCGCGGCGAAGCTGCTCGCTTTCAGACTGCATGCTGCTGAGGCTCTGAATTCTGGCGATGCTTGGGTCGTTGGGATTGACGCGACGCAGACGATTCAGCATCTCGGTGGCTCTATCGACGTTGCCAATGAGCTTGTAATCGCGGGCAAGGCCAGCGAGCGCTTCGAGGTTGTCTGGTTCTGAAAGCAGGACCTGCTGCCAAAGCTGCGCAGCCATATCAGGGCGTCCGCGCGACTCAAGCGTGCGAGCCTTTTCTACCAGAATGGAACGAGCACTGCCGGGAGGATTTTCGGCGGGCTTCTTTTGAGCAATTAAGAGTGGCAGCGCCAACAACAGGCAGCACGCTACTACCGAACTCTTTCCCCATACCCAGCAGCCCACTGTCATTGGCGCATCCATTCTACTTTCAGCTCACCTGACGGACCGAACTCGAGCCTGCCATCAAGAAAGCCGGTGGCGAAGAGCGCGAGATTCTGGTCGTACCAGTTGAGGTCTTTACCGTACAGGCCGGTTGAATCGTCTTTCATCAGGCTCATGCGAATCATCTGCTGCGCACCAATCGCGGAGCGGCCTGGAAACGCTCGCAAATACGGCAAGACGGCCGCGGAGAATCCCACCGGCCCAGCCTGCGCAACGGGTATGCCTTGATCGCTGACCTTTTCAGGCGGTGCGTCGTGATTGCCGAGGTAGCCGCTCATTGCGGAAATGGCGTTCACGAGTTTCGCTTTCGTCTCGCCGGAGTTGCTCTGCAAGCCCGCCCACAGGTACACCCGAATCGCGTCGTGTCCGCCGCCAGCCTCACTAGTGTTCCTGCCCGGACTGACGCCGGGGTGCTGTTCGGCGGCGGGATAGAAACCATCGCCGGGGAAGTAAGTGACCCAGTCCATCGCGAAGCCATGCCGTGCGCTCGCTTCAAGCAGGCGCGGAACGTTGACAGCGATCTGATGCCACGGTCCGGCGGGATCGGCGACTGCAAGTCGATCAAAGAGAAACACGGGGACGTAGCTCGGATTGAGGGTCCAGGTGTTGTCGCGCTGGAAGCCGACGGGGCCGGGCAGAAGCATCATCCCAAAGCCGGGCAGATTGGCCACTTCAGTCGCGGAGATCTGCGCCAACATGCTGCGGCCGATGTCCGAATAGCGCGGCGATTTCCAAAGGCGGCCGGCCTCAAGCAGCGTGTAGGCCATCCACACATCGGCGTCCGACGCGGAGTTCGGATTTTGCACCTTCCATTTTCCATTACTATCTTTGGCCCAATACCAGGCAGGAAGGTGCATCGCCAGGTCGCCTTGCGCCAGGTTCACCTCTGTCCATGCAAGGAGGCGATCGAAACGCGGGTGGTCGTTCGCCACCAGCGCAAAGAACATGGCGTAAGCCTGACCTTCAGAAGTCGAGTGCTGGTCGCCGTTCGGATCGAAGACGCGACCCTGGGCATCGATGAAGCGCGCGGAGTATGAGTTCCACAACCGCCAGGAGCTGTGCCGGCATCCAATCGCGATCGCCGTCGACACAACCAATAAACATAAGATCGGCAACCAGGACTTCCTGATGCTCATCGCTCGATCTCTCCAGGCAACGTAGTGCGGCGAAGCTCCAAAGTGGGAGCAACCGCAGCGGAACAAGCCGAACGCGACTCATAAAAATTGCGGGTTCGGCATCAAGTTAAATGTACGCGCGTTCTGAAACGTATTTTAATCCGATAATTGCTCTAATCCTCAATCATCTTCAAGCGCGCTCGAGCACGAATACGCAGCCATTGCCGGGTCCAGATTGCTAACAAGAACGCCAGGATGATCACAATGACTGCAGCCAGCCATGGCACTTGCCTGAGCCACAACTGAAGTCTTACCCACCACGGCACTGTCCCCACGTGATACACGTGCGATCCGATGCGGAAGGACTGAAATTGCGTGCCGTGCAAAACTGAAACCGATCCGGAGATATCGCTGGCCTGCTGCACCCTGAGGAACGTATCGAGGAACGGCTCGAAGTCACTCGCGTCTTTCAAGTCGATAGCAACAATGCTGCGGTTGGCGCCGGGGGCGTAGGGCGATTCGATGCCCTGAATAACTGCGTCTGGAGTGCCCGAAGCGATGAGTTGACCGGAGTCAGTGTGCTCGTCGGATCTGAGCTTCCACCATGCATGATGGAGGACCTTGACGAAGAATCCCTGCGTGTCGCGAACTTGCACCTGGCCGCTGCGCATGGACACCGGAAGTTTATCGGCGAGCTGCCTGAAGGCCGCCTGATCGTCTCCGGTACCGAGGATGAGGAAATCGCTCATTGCGCCCATATGCAAAGCATCGGGCCCCGCCACAACGACGCGCAGCGCCGGATAGCCGGTCTGCCGGCTGAAGTGGCCCATTAGCGTAACGAAGGCTTCGATCTCCCGCTCAGTGGGCGAGGGCGGCAACACAACCGTGGTGTCTCCCAGATCGGCAAGACGCGTGAAGGGAAAACCGGCGTTCGCGAAGGTCTCGATATTGGGCAGCGGCGCGTAATGCGGGTAGCCGCGCAGGTCGAGATACGAGTCGCTCAGGATGGAGCCCTGCATGTTGATGGGCGTGGTGTCTTTGCAATCCGGCCCTTTGAGCAACTGGAAGGTAAAGTCGAACGACAGCGAGTTGGAGAACGGGCGCAGATTCACGACCGGGACCGGCAAATCTTTTTGCGTTGTGCGCGAAACTTCCTGTCCAGGAATGAGCGGAACGGAATCGAGAAAAGCGTTGTTGATCCGCACCTGCATGCTTGAGATGGGACCGATGGGAATGGAATTGTAGCGGTAGACCAGCTTAAGCAGCGCGTTGGGCCGGTCATCGTAGAAGATGTCGGGCGGAATGCGGAAATATACGGTCAAGGGTGCGGTGCCATCGCCCTGCATCTGTTCAGATGTAGCGTAGTCCCAAAGCGAAATGGTTTGGTCGGTGCGCGCCCAGCGCGGTGCATCGTCGGGCTGACGCTTGCCGGGCAGCTGCAGGGTTTCCACGGTCGACTGGCTGCCAGCAAGCATTTCGCTGTGCAATGCGACAGCCTGGGCCGCGATCAGCGTTTGTTCCGCATCTGCGCCGGCCACGATCAGCACCTTGCCATATGGATCGTTGGGATTGGTGCGCATGGCGACGGTTGGCGCGTTGATGGCGGGGAGAGAAAGTCCTGCGGGAAGGTTGGCGGGATTTTCTGCCACGACGATGACATTGCCCTGCGGCAGAGCTCCGAAATGAACCGGGAATCGGACTGCCCTGCTCTCAGAAATCATGCCGAAGTAACTGGTGACCACGCCGGCGGCCTGGATTGCCCTGAGCGACGGCTGGCTGGCGAACACCACTGGAATGCTTGGTGGCTGCGTCACGGCCTGGTCGAGAAATGGCATGGGCAGGTGTTTGAGATCGTCGGACAGCGGCAGCAGGTCGCCGCGAATGTCGAGATAGGTATTGCGATGAACGCGAGACCAGAGCGTGGTGTTGGCTGGGTCCTCGCAAACCATGGTGTAGTGGCCGATGAACTCGATCGTGAGGGTGTTGTTGTGCACCATCAGATCGGGTGGAATGGTGAACTCGGCTTCCGTGTCGCGTCCGTCGGAACCGCCGGATTGTCCGGGTGTGGGCTGCACCGTAGCGAATAGATTGCCGTTCAACAGCAGCTTGATGTGGCTGATTTGGGGCAGAAGTCCCGGAGAGAATGCGTAATAAACGTGGATCTTGGCGGAGCGAACTACGTGCGTTTCAGGCAGCGTGAAGTAAATGTTGTGCGTGCTGTCGATGCCGTGCAACTCGATCTGCGGAGAGCCGGTGTCGTTGAGAGTGAAAAGATCCTGGTAGTGGCCGGGCGTGACGACGGCGTTCTTGTCGGTTGCTGCTGCGGTGTTGGCCGCGGCGCCTGATGTACTCGCCGCGACTGAAGCTTTAGGTGCGGGCTGCGTTTGGCCGTGAAGCGGCGCTGCATTACCGAGAAAGATAGCGGCCAGGGCTAGAAGGATGAACGTGCGGGCTATCGAGAGCGAATTGGAGCCGGGGCCGTTTCCGTCTTCTTTGGTGGACAGGCTTTTAAATGCAGAAGCCAGGCCATGCATCGAGATGAGGAAGACTCTGCCCAGGCTGTAAATGACATTGTCGTCTCTGCGCGACTCACCCCAGCCCAACCACGAGTCGGCACGCGAATAGAGCACCATGGTCAAAACTTCCTCTTCAACGATCGACAGGTTTTCAAATCGCACTCGCTGAATCGATCCATCAGAGGAGACGACTGTGGCGGGCACGCTGCACTCCGCGGCCGGCGCCGGAAACACGAGACGCAACTTTGTCTCAGGCGCAAATTGGAGGGCCTCGCCGAACCGGATACTAGTGCCGCCGCTGGACATTTCCATTGTCTCTCCTGCCAGCGACCTTCCGTCAGGCAATTTGGCTACGATCGGTGTTACTACGCTGATGCGCACCGATGTGCGCCGTTGCTTGAGCTCGCGCGCGACGGATATACATACACCGAGAATGACCAGGTTGAAGAAGCACCAGATCACATTCATCATCACGGTGCCGGGGCGATCGCGATCCCAGATAAGGAAGCGCGGAATTGCTACCAGCAGTCCGGCGACGTTGAACAGAAGCATGACCAGGAATGGCTGCGCGATCTTGGAATCGAAGAACGTGCGCTTGACCACTCCTCCTTTGGCAGTCACGTTGAACTTGCCTAGCTTGGGATTGATGAGTGCCAGCACGGTGGGCAGCAGAATGTACGGGGAGAGCACAGTTTCGTAGACTTCGTTCCAGAAGGAATGCCGATGCTCGCCCTGAATCCTGGAATTGGTCATGATCGACAGCATCAGGTGAGGCAAAGCATAGGCCAGAATCGCAGCCCAATAGCCGGGGATGTTGGTGTGATTCAGCAGCAGATAAATCAGCGGGGCGGTAAGAAAGATGAGCCGTGGTACCGCGTAAAGAAAGTGGGCCATCGCGTTGAAGTAGCATAGCCGCTGCGCAAAGCTGAGTCCCGGAGTGAAGAGCGGATTGTCAGTGCGCAGGATCTGCACCATTCCGCGAGCCCAGCGAATGCGCTGCCCCACATGCGCGGAGAGGCGTTCGGTGGCCAGGCCTGCCGCCTGCGGAATGTTGATGTAGGCAGTGCTCCAGCCTTTCATCTGCATGCGCAGCGATGTGTGCGCATCTTCAGTGACGGTCTCGTGAGCGATGCCGCCTACGTCATCGAGTGCAGCGCGCCGCAACACTGCGCATGAGCCGCAGAAGAAGCTCGCGTTCCAGAAATCGTTGCCGTCCTGCACAACGCCGTAAAACAGCTCGCCTTCATTCGGAATGATCCTGAACTGTTCGAGGTTGCGCTCAAACGGATCGGGCGAATAGAAGTGGTGCGGCGTCTGAAGCATTGCCAGTTTGCGATCGCGAAGAAACCAGCCAACCGTCATCTGTAGAAAGCTGCGCGTGGGCACATGGTCGCAATCGAAGATGGCGATGTATGGCGAGGTGAGGCTCTCGAGCGCGTGGTTGATGTTGCCGGCCTTCGCGTATTTGTTGCCCTCGCGCGTTTTGTAGCCGATGCCTGCTTCCAATGCGAACTTTTCAAATTCCTTTCGCCGCCCATCATCGAGAATGTAGACGTGCAGCTTATCGAGCGGCCAATCCATGTTGAGCGCGCCTAGTGCGGTAAAGCGCACCACCTCCAGCGGCTCGTTGTAGGTGGGAATCAGAACGTCGATGTGCGGCCAGTCCTCAGTATCTTCCGGCAGAGCGACGGGAGCCCGTCGCAGCGGCCATATCGTCTGGAAGTACCCGAGGAAGAGAATCATGAAGGCGTAGGCCTCTGCAAACAGCAGGCAGAGGATGAAGAAGATGTCGAGTGCGCCCCAGTGGCTCGCGGGATCCTGGAAAAACCGGATTACCTGCTCTATGCGCCAGTATCCGTACCGAAACGTACAGAACATTGACATCAGCAGGAGCATCAGCGTGACAAGATACGAGTCAGAGCCGCGCGCCAGAAAGATGGCGATCAACAGAGTCAACAGGCCAAGAACGGCCTGCTGCGGCCAAGTGAGCGGAAGAAACGCCAGAAAGCAGAACGCCGCCCCCGCGACCAGCAGGAAGATGAGTCGGAGAAATTTCGTAATGACATTCTCTCCGGCTCCAATATCCTGCCAGATGCCCGAAGGAGTCATCGTTCGCTCCAGCGCACGCCGCGGTAGGCGCTGCTGGCGGGCGCAGACTGGCTCTTAACCCATCCTGCAAGATTTGCGAAGTCCTCGGCCACGGTGGAGTTGGGAGCGTAGTCCATCACTGTCATTCCCTCGGCAAGCGCTTCGCTGACTGCCGGTGTGCGGCGGAGCGCAAGAGGCAGCAGGCGATCGCCGAGTTGCTCGCGCAGAATCTCGCGAATATCGAGGTGCAGAGGCAGGGAAGAGTCGAACTGGTTGAGGATGTAAAACGGCATTACCTGTTTCGAATTCGGGTTAATGTTGTGCTGGAAGAAGCTGTCGATGGAACTGACGCTGACTACCGAATTCATGTCAGGAATCATGGGCACCAGCACCAGCGGTGACATTCTAAGCACGCGACGTGTCGTGGCCCCGGAGGCGGTGGCCAAATCGACGATGATGCGGCTCACGCCCCGTGAGTACTTCGAGATCTCGGAGCTCATTACTTCCATCGCCGCCGTTTCAGGTCCCAACGTATCCGGATCGATGGTGACCATCTGAATAGGCGCGTCGCCGCTGGTTCCCGGAGGGCTAAAGGTGCGCAAAACGCCGGGGCGCTGATCGTGAGCACCGAAGAAGAACGGCATCAGGCCGTAGGGTGCCGTATCGATGAGCAGAACACGCTCTCCCCGGCTGGAAAGGGCTCGACCCAGAGTGGCAACGAGGCTGGTTTTGCCTACGCCGCCGGAAAGTGAAAACACTGCCACCGCTGGCGCGCGGACCGGCGGAGCAACGGGCGCGGTTTCGGGCTGCACGCTGACTCCGTCGAACACGCCTCGCAAGGCATACCAGCGCGAAGCAAGACGGTCACGCGATCCCTGCAGCGTGTCTTCAGCGGGACGTGCGGCCGGAGCGGGACTGTGAGTTTCAACGCGCTCAGGCGTCAACCATGCCGGGCGGGCAGGCGTTTCACGCTGCTCCGGCTGCACAGGGAAACCCTGACCCCAGGAACTGAAAGGGGGTTCATAGCTCTCATGCATCGCAGCGGGTGTCGCAGGCGCTGTGGGAGCCGCAGGCGCCGCGGATGGCGCGGGTGCTGTGCCGGGCCAACTGGGTTGGGCCGGTGCATAGGTCGGAAAATCGCGTTGCGGCTCAACATTCTGCGGGGCGGGCTGGGCGGCAGACTGGGGAAGCGGCTGGGCAGCGGGTCGCTCAGTGGGCAGCCCTGGTTCGGGCGATACCGAATCTGCGAAACGATCGGCGACGGGCTCCCAAACTGGCTGCTGCGGAGCTGGCTGCGGCTTGGATTGCCGTGCCTGCTGCTCTGCGGCCTGCCGGACGGCATTGGCTCGCTCTTGGAGCTGAGTCTGTTGCATGGCCTGCTGCTGTGCTGCCTCGTGCAGGGCTGCCTCGTGCTCGGCGGCTTCCTGCTGTGATGCCTGGCGCATTGCCACCTCTTCAGCGGCATGTTGGGCAGCGATCTGGGCGCCCCTTTCCGCTGCCCACTCGGCCTGTCGATCCTGCTCTTCAAGCCGACTGGATTCCGCCACGCGCTGCACATCGACTGCGAGTTCGGCCTGAGCCTGCTTTTGCAGGCGGGCCTGCTCCTCTTCAATCGCCTGTTGAACCTGCTGGCGCGCTTTCTCACGCGTTTGCGCCCGCGCTTCTGAAAAATCGCGATATTTTGCGCCGTGGAGATTGGCCCAGGAATACAGTGTCGCCACATCTTCAGGCGTGTCGTTCTGGTCGTACAGCGGCCCTCTATCAGTCATTGTTCTCCCCAGAACTTCCCCGCTGTAACTTCCGCTGGAACGTTTGCGCCCCAAAGTCATTTAGCCGGCTCTTGCGTCACGGAAGACGTTCGCGGTCTAGATCTAAAAAACGGATGAAATCCTTACCGGAAATCCTAATTGGATGCCGGTTACGGAACAATAGCACTTGCACGGTCGGGACACTAACACTTTCCTGTCATAAAAATGCGACGAAATGCTTGATTTCATTCGTGATATGGCCGGATCGTAACCGCATTTTCAAGCAGCATGGTTACCAATGATTAAACAGGCTTGGTTACCCCGGTGACGAGGTCCCGAATCAGATGCCGGCATCGCATCAAACCTGATCGAGCGAGCCGCGCAATGTTGCCATGAGAACCGTCCACAGGCAGCAAATTGTCGCCTGTGTTAGTTTTGAAACAGCGGCCTGAAACGAGCTCGTAGCTCAGTTGGTAGAGCAACGCCCTTTTAAGGCGTGGGTCCTGGGTTCGAGTCCCAGCGAGCTCACCACCCACTCGGCCGCAGCCTATCCCACCAGCTTCTCTGGACCCCCATGGAGCCACAGGTGTGCCCGCAGGGCTACACCACCTGATCCTCCGCCTTCTCAAGATTCGTATCCTTGGCCGCGCGCGACCAGGCGAGGCGGAAATCCGACACTTCGTGAAGCGAGAAGTTCCCCTGCGGCGGCGCGGTGATGGCAAAAAAGTCGGCGCGATGGACGTCCTCAAGCCAGAACGCCGGCCTTGGATCCGGAGCAGTTGGTGAAACCTCTACGTGCGACATTTCAAGATTGCGCAGGTGACGGACGAAGAACCCATGCGACGGCGTTGGGCCCATGCGCAGAAGCTCAGGATATTCCTGCTCGTTTTCCGGCACCTTGATGGTGTGCCAATCGGGCATCGGCTCAGATGCGTCGGCCCAGCGAACCTTCATCCGTTTTGGCAATCCATTGTGTCCTAAAAAGCAGTCGGATATCTTTACATCCTCGATCAGGTTGGACGGTATACCAGACAGCAGCGAGGAAGTTGACGAACCGGAGTTGTGGCTCACCAGATTTGATATGAGTACGCGACGCAGCGTGCCCGGCCTCATGGTGTCCTTGGGACCGCGATTGCGCCTGTTGAGGCGAAGGAATAACGGCGCATCGACGATATCGCGCATGGTGTTGCCGGTAATCGCGATGTCTTCAATGTAGGCGCCGTCAGAGGACTCGAGCGAGATACCCTTGCATCCTTCCATCACGTTTCCTGTAATGGTGATGTTGCGGAAACCGCCATTCGATTCCGTGCCGCACTTGATGCGGCCGTTCCTCGACACCGGCGCGTCGTCAGCAAATTTCTTCCAGGAGCCGGCAAGAACGCTGCCGAGTTCGTAGTATCCGCACACGTAGTTGTTGGCGATGGTGAGGTAGTCCGTTGAGCGCTGGTACCCGAGAGCATAACTCGATTTCGGACAGATGGCGTCGTCCCACGGAGAATTTACCGTGCAGTTTGAAACACGCACGTTCCGGCAGCAGTCGATGTCGAGGCCGTCGCGGTCGGTGTCAATGAGCAGGTTGTCGATGGTGAGGTTGTCGACCCCGGTTGCCAACAGGGCAAAGTGCCCGCACTTGAGCGCGCTGAAGTCGCGCAGAAGCACGTTGCGGCAGTTCTTCAGCGCAATTGCCTTGTTGCCCACGCCGGCTTGCTCTGCGATGAAAGCGGTATAGTCGCCGCGCGGGGACTTGCCGCCGCCATGTGACAGGCCTTTGCCGAAGATGAGGCCCGGGCCATAGATTCCGAAGTCGTGCTCGTTTTCCGCGTAGAACAGCGAATTGCGCCAGTGGTTGTGGCCGAAATCTTGATACGGCGTCCACGGATCGTTGGGCTCGGCTGCGTCATAGGTGCCTCCGTTGTAGCCCGTGGTTTCGCCGGGCTTGGGCGAGTCCGCCGCCTGAATGGTGCAGCCGCGCGAGAGATAGAGATCAACATTAGACTTGAGGTGGACGGTAAAGCACATGTACGTGCCCGCCGGGAACACAAGTGTGCCGCCGCCCTTGGCAGCTACCGCCTCAATCGCTTTGTTGATCGCCGGAGAGTCGACGGCTTTGCCATCGCCGGTTGCGCCGAAGTCGCGCACGCTGTATATGGCTTGAGTGGAATGCGTTTCAGTTTGGGCTGAGGCGATGGACACGTGGCCGACGACAGCCCCGAGAGCGAGAGGAGAAACTTTGAGCAAATCGCGTCTTTGCATGGCGCAAAAAGCATAGCAGCCTAATGCGCCTGAAGAAAGTGATAGCCGGAAAAAGCATTTGCCGACCTTCCGCTTAAAGCGTCGAGAATCAGCAGCGACGAAGCGGAATCAGCGTGCAAAGACGCCCGTCGCGCAGATACACTCCACCCCACACCAGAATCGCAAAGAGCACAGGAAACACGTTCTCAAAGGGCGGCGAACCTGCACGCATCTGAATGGCGACGGCGCCACCCAGAAAGCCGGTCAGCAGAATCGCTCCGAGGATCGCAGTTCGAGGAATGAGATACACGAGCGTGCATGCCAGCAGAAGAACTCCAACGCCTTGAATCAGGTTCGCTGGGAAACCGAGGCGAACTGTAGCTTCCACTACGGGCGCCGGCAGCATCAGCTTTCCAACACCGTCGAAGATGAGAAAAAGCCCGCAAAGCACGGTGAGCACCCAACCGGCGCGCACTCTCCATTTCGATCCTGAGGGATGCTTTAGTATGCGCCCCGAACCGGTGATATCGCCGAGAGGATATGAGGATTGGCTCTTGAATGAATCTGCCGCCATGATGAAACCTCCGGGATGCTTATCGAATTGGAGAATGCCGCAAGCCAACGCGAATTGACCTGCGGCAATCAGGAAATGTTACTCCGTGGGGATGAGGATTTCGGTCACGTTTTTGTCCGCCGGGGTTGTGCTCGGATCGGTGACATAATTTTCGATACAGAAATCGTCGCGCATCGCGATTCCCTGCTCTGCAACAATCTCGAAAACGCGACCTGATGCCGCAGGCAAATCAGTATACGGACCGGTAAGTACGAAGCGGCTGTATTTGCCGCCGTTGAACTTCTCGTACGTCAAACCAGCCGGCAGATTTTTGGGTGAGGATGCAATTGCAAATCCGGCGCGGTATATCTTCGGGCCGCGTCTGTAGAGACTGAAGTATTTCGTGATCTCGTTGTTCTGCCGCAACGCCGGCAAAAGTTGGTGCGCGCTTTGCCAGGCTTGCCCCGCGTTTTCAGCGAACGGGCCGACCTTCTCGACAAAGACGTAATGCGTTTCAGGCCATTGAACGATTTCGGGGACTTCAGTGAGGTTCATAGCGACTCCTTGGGGAATTGGGATGGATTGAAGAGCAGTTCGATGTATTGTCGCAAGTGATCGAGACAACCCAGCCGCTGAATTAGGATAGTTCTACCATGGACGAGGCGATGTGATCGGACGCTTGCGATCTGTTCCATTGCAGACAAGGTGTATTGGGATTCTTGATGCTTTCGGCAGACGCAATTGTTGACTTGCACGACCGGCAAACGCTGGCCTGGCACCAGGCGGCAGAGTCAGCAGGTGAGAGCCTTGCGCCTGATGCATGGTTGCAAGCGGTATCTCGACAGCATCGCGCCAATTTCGACCTATGGCACATTGAAGATGAGGCGCGCGCTCCCGGAGCGACAGACGCCAATCTTGCCCAGGTAAAACGCAATATTGACCGCATTAACCAACTGCGCAACGACTTGGCGGAGGAGCTGGATTGTGTGCTGCTGCGCTGGTTGGAGCCGCAACAACTACCCAACGCGAGTGCACCGCTTAACTCCGAGTCGCCGGGACTGATGATTGACCGGCTCTCGATTCTGGCGCTGAAGATATACCATACACGCGAGGAAGCTGCGAGAGCGGACGCGGAGCAAGGGCACGCCGAGCGCAATCTCAGGCGACTTGCAATACTGGAAACGCAGCGCAATGATCTTGCTGGATGCCTCGACGAGATATGGCGCGAGACTCTTGCCGGAACGAGACAGTTCAAGCTTTATCGCCAGTTGAAGATGTACAACGATCCATCACTGAACCCGGCTGTCTATCGCAAGGTAGCCAGCCATGAGCCGGACCGTTCGAGGAGCTAAATCCCCCGCGCATGGCCACCCATTGACGTCTTGCGGGGTTATGCGTATAAAGAGGGCCTGAGTAGCGTTGTTTTCCGCATGACCTTTTAAGAGGACGGGGTTGATCCTCAATCGGCAATCGGGTACGACGTTCTGTTGGCATAATCATGATGCAAGATGCGAAGACCGCGGCAACCAGCCGCAAAAAATCTACCTCCGCGGCCGCCAAAGCTGACGCCCAATTGAGCGCGGCGTTCCAGCATTACCAGGCTGCCGTGCAACTACTGCAGCAGGGCAAGTTCGAGCGCGCCCTGGCGGCATTTGAGAAGCTGCAGTCTGACGCTCCCAGCGAGATCAAGGAGCGCTGCAGGGTGTATATCGTCACCTGCCAGCGGCAGTTGGCCAAGCCGAGCCTCAGTTTCGCGACGCCCGAAGAGCACTTTGATTTTGCCGTGGCGCGATTGAACAACGGCTACTACGAAGAAGCGCGCGATCACTTCAACAACATCCTTGCCCAGGTTCCTGACGCCGACTACGTGTTCTACGGCCTCGCGTTGCTGAATGCTGTTACCGGACAGTCGCAGGAGTGCCTGGCGAATCTTTCGCGCGCCATCGAGTTGAATCCCAAGAGCCGTTTGCAGGCTCGAGTGGATAACGACTTTCAGAGCATGTTGGATGACCCGCGTTTTACTGAATTGCTGTATCCTGAAGTTCCGTAAGGCTGAATTCCGTAAGGCTGGTTTTGACTCCCTCGACCCCCGTTAACGGTAATTTCGCTTCGGCTTTTGGTGATGCCGACGCCACCGTGCTTCCCTGCCCCGTGCGCGTGGTGGCCATCGGAGGCGGCACCGGACTTTCCACGCTCTTACGCGGCCTGCGCCGCCATGTGATTGCTCCCGGCCAGACCGGAGCTACAGGAGCGAGGATCGCCGACCTGGCTGCTGTTGTCACCGTGACCGACGACGGCGGTTCTTCAGGGCGCTTGCGCACCGGCTTCAACATGCTTCCGCCCGGTGACCTGCGTAACTGCATGGTTGCCCTGAGCGAAGAAGAAGCTCTGCTGGTGCGGCTCTTCAACCACCGGTTTGTGGGCGGCGATGCTCTCAAGGGCCACAGCTTCGGAAATTTGTTTGTGGCGGCGCTGACCGAGATTACGGGCGACTTCGCTCTCGCGGTTCAGCTTGCGTCGAAGATTCTGGCGACGCGCGGCCGCATTTATCCCGCCACTACAGCGAATACAACGCTGGTGGCCGAGATGGACGACGGATCGTTCGTTCGCGGCGAAACCAACATAACTGCCAGCCACCAGCGCATTGTGGAATTGACGCTCGATCCTCCCGGGCCTGCGCCGCTGCCGGAAACGACGGAAGCGATTCAGAAAGCCGACCTGATCACCGTCGGTCCCGGTTCCCTGTACACATCGCTGATCACCAACCTTCTTGTCGAGGGTATCCCCGCGGCTCTCGCGGATGCACGCGGATTGCGCGTATTCGTCTGTAACCTGATGACGCAGGCAAACGAGAGCCTGGGACTGACAGCGGCCGAGCATATCGAAAAGATCTACGATCACACGAGAGCGCCTATCTTCGATTGCGCGCTGGTGAATACCGCTCCGTTCTCGCCGGAGACGCTGGCTCGTTACGAAGCTGAAGGCGCCGCGCCGATTGTTGCGGACGTAGAGCGCATACAGGCGCTGGGCGTCCGCTGCATTACCGGTGGCTTTGCGAGCGAAGAGAACGTGGTGCGCCACGCTACCGATCGAGTGGCCGAGGCGCTGCTTTCGCTGGGACGCACCGCGATTCCGCAGCACGCGTAGAAGAATTTACTTTCACTGCAACTCCGCTTGTCTTAAAGTTGTTCGTGCGCGAAGTTGCTCGTGCGCGGATGGCCGCCAACAAATCCCTCAACTAACCAAGGAGATATGATGCGCAAGACTCCGGTGTTGATCACGCTGATGTGTTTTGTCGTTCTCGCCGCCGTTGCCTGGGCACAATCCATCCAGAAGCCCGGACTTTGGGAGATGACCAGTACCATGACCTGGCAGAAGTCGCCCATGCCTCCGGGAATGACCATGCCTGCTGGTGCGAATTCGCCGTTTGGCGGTGGTGCGCATACGACGCAGGTCTGCTTGACGAAGGAAATGATCGACAAGTACGGCGCGCCGCCTCCGCAGAGCCGCAACAATCAGTGCCAGATGAGCAACATTGTGAAGAAGGCAAACAGCATGAGCGCGGACTGGGTCTGCAGCGGCATGATGGCGGGCAAAGGCACGGTGGAAGCCACGTGGACCGATCCAGATCACTCGACGAGCAAGGTGCACTTTTTGGGCAGCATGCAGATGGGCCCAAACGCAACGCCGGTTGAATACACCATCGAGTCAATGTCTGTGTTCAAAGGCGCAGACTGCGGCAATGTAAAGCCGATTACGATTCCGAAAGAGTAACTCTACACGCAGGCGATGCTGCAAAGCTGCAAAGGGCATCGTTGCAGTTTTATACTTCGACAGTTCGCTTCAACTGGCCGCAAGCCGCGAAGATGTCCCGTCCTCGCGGCTTGCGCACGTAGGTGAGGATTCCTTCTGCCGCGAGGATGGCGCGGAATTCTTCCACCCGGCCCGGCATCGGCATTGTGTACTCAATGCCCGGCCCTGGATTCCACGCGATCAGATTTATTTTTACGGGCAGGTTGATTCGCCGCGCCAGACGAGCCACTTGCGCAGCATGCTCGGGCCGGTCGGTCACGTCGCCCAGCAAAACATATTCAAACGTGATGCGTTCGCGTGAGCGCAGCTTTATCTTGCGCACCGCATCAACAACAGCTTCAATGGGCCACTTGCGGTTGATGGGCATGACCTCCGCGCGCAACTCGTCGTTCGGCGCGTTCAGGCTGATAGCGAGCTTGGGGCGCACTTCGGAGGGCTCGTTTGCGAATCGCTCAATGCCTGGCACGATGCCCGAAGTCGACACGGTCATCCGTTGCGGGCTCAAGCCAACTTCGTCGACAAGCAGGCGGACCGCGCCCATGAAGTTGTCGTAGTTGAGGAACGGTTCTCCCATGCCCATGAAAACGATGTTCAGCCGGTCGCGCCCGACCTCTACGCTGTGGCGCGCAAGCACGGAAATCACCTGTCCGGCTATCTCTCCAACCGTTAAATTCCGCTGGAAGCCCAGTTTCGCAGTGAGGCAGAAATGGCAGTTGACGGCGCATCCCACCTGGCTTGAAACGCAAATTGTCGCTCGGCTGCGGGATGGCGCAAGACTCATCGCCTCGTTGGTTTCAGCATCGCTCAGGCTGCCGTCGCCCGCCTCGCCGCCATCGCCTTCCGGCATCCACACGGTTTCAACCGTTTCGGCTGTGCCGCCGCTTCCCTGCACCAGGTACCGTTCCGTGCCGTCTATCGACTTGAATACCTGGGCAATGGTGGGGCGGCCCACTTCCCAGCCCCGAGCCGCGAGCCGTTCGCGGAGTGCCCTGGGCAGCGTAGTAATGTCGTTCATACCGGTAACTCGTTGATGATAAAGTGCTTCGCTCAGCTGCCGCCCTCGCCAGGCGGGCTCGCCCATTTCCACCATTACGGCCGCAAGGGAACTTGCATCTAAGCCGAAAAGCGGTCTTAGGCTCCCTTCACAGGGAACGCTTGGGTCGGTCGAGACGTCATTCCGGGCGTCGATCCGAATAAGGTGAATGGATTTGCTGGTCACCGTAAGACTCAGACCCCAGTATTTCATCTCTTGAAGCAGCCTGAACCGCGGTGGTATTCCCAGAGTTCCTCCCTGTCTGGCGTCTAGACGTGCCGTTTGAATCCGCTTGACCTACAATCGAGTCAAACTTGATGACGATGACTGAGCGAAACCTTCGCCGTACCGTACTCCCCAACGGCCTGATTGTTTTGACCGAGCGCATGGACCATTTGCGCTCCGTGGCCATGGGGGTCTGGATTAAATCTGGCTCGCGCTGCGAACCGGCCGAGACTAACGGCATTTCACACTTTGTGGAGCACATGCTGTTCAAGGGCACGCGTTCCCGCTCTGCCCAGCTGATTGCGCGCGAGATGGACGCGATCGGCGGCAACCTGGACGCCTTTACCGGCAAGGAGACGATCTGCTTCAACGTGAAGTCACTGGCGGATCATGTGCCGGTGGCTCTGGACATTCTTGCCGACCTGGTGCTGAACCCCGTGTTTGCCCCGCCCGATATCGAGCGGGAACGCGGCGTGATCCTGGAAGAAATCAAGATCGACGAAGACAATCCCGACGTGCTGGTGCAGGAGCTGTTTACGCAGAGCTTCTGGAAAGGGCACCCGCTGGGATGGCCCATTTTGGGCACTACGGAGACCGTTGGCCGCCTGAGCCAGAATCAGCTGTTCGACTACCACGGCGGCCGCTTCCACGGCGGCAATATGGTCTTCTCCGCGGCGGGGCTACTTGATCACGAGAAATTTGTTGAGGCCGTTGCAGAGAAGTTTTCTCCGTTGTCGATCGGTGAGCCGCTGACCGAGCTTTCTGCACCTGAGCCCAGCGCGCGCATTGTTCTGCGCAACAAAAAGGCGCTTGAACAGGTGCAGATCTGCATGGGCGTGCCCGCGCCGCCGATCACCGATGAGAATCGCTACTCGGCGCTGGTGCTGAATACCGTGCTTGGCGGAGGCATGAGCTCACGGCTCTTCCAGACGATTCGCGAGGAGCGCGGCATGGTCTACTCGATTTACAGCGACCTGAGCCCTTATCGCGACACCGGCACTCTTTGCGTTTACGCGGGGACTTCAGCAAACAAGGCGCTTGAAGTGGTGAACCTGGTGCTGGCCGAGTTCCGCAGCCTGAAAGAGACTCCACTTTCAGAAGAAGAACTGAAGCGCGCCAAGGATCAGCTGAAGGGCAACATCCTGCTTGGGCTGGAAAGCTCGAATTCGCGCATGGCCAACCTGGCGCGACAGGAGATGTACTTCCACAAGTTCTTTACCGTGGACGAGCTGATTGCCAACATCGACGAGGTGGACTCTGCAAAAGTTCAGGCCATGGCGCAGCGCCTCTTCAACCCCGAGCGCATTGCCGTAACGCTGCTGGGGCGCCTGAACGGTGTAAAGCTTACGCATAACCAGGTTGTCTGCTGAAAAGCAGCTTTCAGCTCTCAGCCGTCAGCTCTCAGCTTAATACTGCTGTTTCACAGCTTCACAACAGTTATGTACCCGTTTTGAGCCCGTTGAAGTGCGAGTTTAACCGCACCTCAACAAGGCCAAAGTCGGGCAGTTGAAATCTGCTTCAACGCAACTTCAGGTCAACTCTGCTTGAAGCACTCAGAACGCTCTCGCGATATGAAGCTGATAGCTGACGGCTGATAGCTGAAAGCTGCCTTTCGAGCGTTGGATTTCCCTTTCGCGTCTATACGATGTAGCATTTCTTCGAAAGGGCCGGGAGCTTCCGGCCTGCTCCGCGAGGCACTGGAAATCCATGAAAAGCAAGTCCAAGCTCCCGATGGGCCGTTCCGGCTCGAATCAGTCTGTCGTTGTCCAACGCAACCGACGCTCGAACGGCTTTACGCTGATGGAACTGCTGATTGTTATTGCCATCATTCTGATCCTTATGCTGATGGCGATTCCGACCATCGGCAGCTTGACGAAAAAGGGCAACGAGACCTCGGCCATCAACTCCGTTCAGACCATCGTCAAGGGGGAGATCCAGTACCAGTCGAGCTATCCGGCGAATGGATACGCGTGCACGCTGCCCGCGTTGGGAGGCGAACCGAGTGCAGGACCGCCAAGCCCGAGCGCGGCGCAGATTCTGCAGGGTGATCTCCTCTCCGGCTACAAGTCGGGCTACATGTTCACCATTACGTGCAAGGACAAGGTGACAATCAACGGGACCGACCGTTCGAACGGCTACACCGTTACGGCCGTGCCGCAGACCGTTGGGAAATCCGGCGATCGCGGCTTCTGCAGCGATCAGTTCGGCGGCATCAAGTACGATCCGGCAGGCGGGACCAACTGCACACAGAACCTGCAATGAAGTTTTCCTATCTCACCAGGCGCGGCTGCATGATTGCGGCCGCTGCGCTCCTTTCTGTCCCGCTTTGCGCTCAGCAGAACGCGCCATCTGCTCACGATATCGCGTTGCGGGTTGACCGTCATTACAACCAGCTGCATTCACTCCGTTCGGGTTTCAGCGAGACGTACCAGGGCATGGGTATGAAGCGTACCGAGAGCGGAACTTTGCTGCTCGAAAAGCCGGGCCGCATGAAGTGGGACTACAGTTCGCCGCCGGGCAAAATCTTCCTGCTGGATGGGAAATACGCGTGGTTCTACACCGCGGGCGATGCGCGCGTGCAACGGATTTCTGCAAAGAAGCTCGACGATCTGCGTTCACCGCTACGTTTTCTGCTGGGACACACCGAGCTTGAAAAAGAGATGAGCAACCTGACAATGACGGCGGGACCAGACGGCGGCTACACGCTCACAGGCCAGCCCAAAGGCCTGGAGAACCGCGTAAAGAAGCTCTCGCTGACCGTGACGGCCGATGGTGTTATCACCGCGATCGATGTGGAGGAAACGGCTGGCGCGCTGACCCACTTTACGTTCAGCGGCGAGCAAACCAACGTTGCGATTCCGCCGGCAACGTTCAAGTTCACGCCGCCGCCTGGTGTGCCGGTGGTCGATGCGCTTCCTCCGGCCTGAGCACTGGACTCAATTCGTGAAGCTCAAAATCTTAAACAATCAATTGTGCGTCTCCGCACAGCCAAGATTGCCGCTCCAGATGTGTAGTTATATGCACGCCTCAAGCGTGAAAATCCTGGTAGACGGAGTGGAGATATGAACGACCTGGCGGAGTCCGTTGCTCAGGCATTTATCCGGGCCATTAACCGGCAGGATGTCGATGCTCTTACGGAACTGATGAGCGAACAGCACCGGTTCGTCGACTCGATGGGCAAGGTGTTTGAGGGTCGCGAAGTTATGCACCGGGGCTGGACCAAGTACTTCCAGATGGTTCCCGATTACACCGTGGCCATAGAAGAAACATTCTGCGACGGGCCAGTAGTGGTGATGCTGGGCATGGCGGAAGGCACGTACACACCTCACGGGCAACCTAAGCCGGAGAATCACTGGACGACTCCGACTGCTTTTCGTGCCTTCATTGAAGACGGCAAGGTGACAGAGTGGCGGGTGTACTGCGATAACGAACCGATCCGTCAGCGGATGGTGAAAGCGGTCTGAGCTCTTAGCTATTAGCTTCTAGAAGAGGATCTGATTCGATGCCGGGATCCAGGTTTTTGCACACTGTTGTATCGGCACTCTTGATTGTCTCTATACCATTGACCACGAGTGCCCAACAGGCTTCTGGCCTTTCCAAGCAGGCAGCGGGGATAAAACGCGTAGCAGATAAACTGAGCCCCGGTTCTCGAATCAGCGTGATTCCGTTTCAAGGAGCGGAGAGGTTCGGAGAGTTCATTTCCAATAATTCGGAGAGTTTCACGTTCCACGACGTCGATGACAAGACCGAAGTAACGCTTAAATATTTCGAAGCACGAAAGCTTAAGCGAGGCTATGGAGGCTACAACTCCTTCAGTGGCAAACACACCGATCGCAAACGAGCAACAATTGCGGTTGTTGTTGTACTCGGGGTAATAGGTGGGGTGATAGCCGCCGCGGCTATGGCAAAGGACTAGCAGACTTAGGCTTTATAGCACCCAGCTCATGTACTGCTCTCTGAGTTTTTCATTTGAATATTCAGTTTGCCGAGGGCCTCTCAACTCGGTCAATGATGGCTACGTCGTCCATCGCCCTTTTCGCCTCTAACTTCAGTCCTAGCTGATTCTGAATTGCCGTGAACAATCCCGGCGGGGCATTCGCGTCTCCGCTTGAAGAGGGCACATGCACACCCGTCCCTTGTAACGGAATAAACTGTGATTCGTCCGGAGTCCACTGCAAAACAAAATCATATCGATCATGAAGCCCCGTCTCGTCAACAACGGGTCTGTCGAGGACTGTTCGCTGCAATGCGCTGACAAAGGCCGGCATGGTCATATGAATCACCTTCATTTGGGTTACCGGAACCACGTCCGGGAACCCGTACCCAGAAGGAGCATCAGGCGGAGCGTCGCTCTTGCGGAGTTTGACTCCGCCACTCGCTACGGTGAGTACATAGACTGCCAGCTGCTGCTTCTCTGTGTGAAACTGCAGGTTAAATCGATCCGTTAACAGCTTCCGCAGCATGGTCTCCAACTGCGCTCTGAGCGGTCGTCCCTCAAAGTTCGGCACTCCTTCAACGTCATATCTCTCCGTCCGGTACCAGGGTGGGCCGCCAATAATTTGCTTTGCATGAAGTCCGTACGCGAAGGAAATCAGATCAACAACAGTTGCATTATGCGCCCAGAAATGATTCCCTTTTGTGCCCAGTCCCCAATCCATGCCATTTGGATGGCTTGGCCTGATCGTGGCCACCTCAAAAGTGGGGTCGAGCGATGCCTTGGAGGTTTGCGATATGTCGCTGGCAATCTGAGCTGGGGCAAGCGACCCGAGGAAGCAGCCGAGACCAGCGAGAAAAGGCACAGCCAAAAATGGCATCCCGTCGATGCGTCTCATGATTCCAGTTTAGGCCGGATGCATCTACAGTTTTGCCACGCACTCGGAATCTCAGACCGAGTGCGGGCCCTCCAGAGCTAAACATGCTGCGGAAAAACCCGTCCATTGCTTTGTTTTGTAACGTGCTTTGTTTTGTAACAGGGCACGACTTTAGTCGTGCCGCTAGTGCCGCAGAATCAACGGGGCTTTAGCCCAGAGGGAATGCGATTTCGGGATTCCAACTCACAATTGAGTTTTTCCGCAACCTCTAAAACCCTCTAACGTTTTGAGGCACTTACAGCACTAGTAAACCCGTGCCCTGCTACAGAAGGCATGAAATGCAGAGTTCTTCCGCAGCCTGTTCTGCTCCGATGTCAATTCGACCTGCCCGTCTGCAATAAACCGAGTTTTTACAACGTTTTAACAATTGAGGGTTGCACTCCGAACGGTTTTCGAGGTATTTTACTAACTGGTTAGTTAAATGACTACGATTACACAACCACGCACACAATCGGAGCGCGCCGATCACACGCGGTCGCGCATTCTGGATGCTGCCGTCAGGGAGTTCAGTGAGAACGGCCTGGCTGGTGCGCGCACTGAGCAGATAGCCGAAATCGCCGGCGTGAACAAGGCGCTGCTCTACTACTACTTCAAAAGCAAAGAGGCGCTGTACAAGGCGGCTCTTGAGTCGGTGGTGCAGCGCGTTCTTGCGAGCAGCCTCGCGGCGCTTACGCCGGATCGCTCGCCTGGAGAACAGATTCTCATGTTCGCCTTGAACCACTTTGATCGCATCCACTCGCAGCGCGCTTTTCAGAGCTTAATGCAGCAGGAAATGGTGCGGCTCCATCGCGGCGAGGAGAATTCCTTTTCGAGCATCGTGGAGAACGTGTTCCGCCCGATGATGTTTCGGCTGCGAGACCTGCTGGCCGTTGGCAAGGAAAGCGGCGAACTGGTGGAGGCTGACGAGTGGCAGATCATGTACGCCGCGCTGGGAGCGAATGTCTTCTACTTTCTGTCGGCCCCGGTGGTCGGCATTATGACGGAGGGAAATCCGCTGACGCGGGAAGCGATGGAGTTCAGGCGCAAGGCCGCGATTGAATACCTGGGGATTTCAGTTTTTAGGGATCGAAAACGCGGAGCGGAGGTAGCCGCGCAAGTTCTGGCCTCTACGCCGATGCCCGAAAGCGGGGAATTCAAATTCTTTGAGAGGAAAGCCAAGTGAACGCACGCAATCGAGTTTTTATCATGCTGGCATTGCTGACGATTGGTTCGCTCATCTGGTACCTGGTGACAGTCAGGCCGACAAGCGATTTGCAGCTCATCGGCACGGTGGACGCAAACGAGGTGCTGGTGAACGCGCGCATCGCTGGACGCATCCAGACCCTGACGGTGAAGGAAGGCGATTACGTGAAGGCCGGGCAGGTGATCGCCGTGATCGAAAGCGATGATCTGGATGCAGCGCTGAAAGCCGCGGAGGCCACTGCGGCCAGTCTGAGATCGAAACTGAACGGAAACGTTGAGACCCAGAAGCAGAACGCCGGCGAGACACAAAGCGCCACAGCGAGCGCAGAAGCGCAGGTAAATGTGGCGGAGGCCACGCTGGCGCAGGCGAAAGCAAACCTGCGGCACCAGCAGGCAGACACAAGCCGCACCATTGCGTTGGCCCAGCAAGGCATTATGAGCGCGCAGGCACGCGACGAGCAGGTTACGGCCATGCAGGCCGCCGATGCTGCCGTGACGGCGGCGGAGAGTTCCCTTACAGCGGCGCAGGCTGCGCTGCGCCAGGCACGCGCGCACGAGTTGCTAGCGGAAGTTTCTGAGCGCAACGTGGCTTCATCGCGGGCCGATGTGGCGAACGCGCGCGCCATGGCTGACCAGGCGAGGATTGAAAAAAGCTACGCCGAAGTGGTGTCTCCGGTAAGCGGGCGGGTGGCTGTATGGGCAGCGCGGCAGGGTGAAGTGGTCACGATGGGAGAGACGATTGTAAGCATCATGGACCTGACGCAGACGTGGATTTATGCGCCTCTGCCGGAGACGCAGGCGGACAGCGTAAAGCTTGGCGACAGCCTGCGCGTCGTGATGCCCAGCGGCGGGACCATCCAGGGAAAGATCATCAACAAAGCGGCCGCAGCCGATTTTGCCACACAGCGCGATGTGAGCGCACGCAAGCGGGACATCAAGACGATCCAGTTGAAGATGCTTATCGACAACCCGGACGAAAAGTACGTTCCCGGCATGACGGCAGAGGTCTACATTCCCAAAGACCGGCTGGTGAAGGAATGAGCGCGGCAGCAATTGGCGGCCTGCAGGGAAAGCAAGCGGCCATCCAGGTGGAGCATGCCGTAAAACGCTATGGCGACTTTGAGGCGGTAAAGGACGTGAGCTTCTCGGTTGCCGAAGGTGAGATCTTCGGACTTCTGGGTCCGAATGGCGCGGGCAAAAGCACGCTGATCCGCATGATGACGACGCTGATTCCGCTCACCGGCGGCAAGGCGATTGTTGCCGGGCACGACGTGGTGAGAGATCCTGACGACGTGCGACGCGTGATCGGCGTGATTCCGCAGGCGCTGACCAGCGATCCGGATTTGACTGTCGAAGAGAACCTGAGCATTTACGCCAAGCTTTACAGTGTTCCGCGTTCGCAGCGCATGAAGAACATTAACGACGTTCTTGAAGCGGTGGATCTGCTGAAGTGGCGCGGGGCGCAGACAAAGACGCTTTCAGGCGGCATGCGCAGGCGGCTTGAGATTGCACGGGGTCTCGTACACAACCCGCGCATCTTCTTCCTCGATGAGCCGACGACGGGACTTGATCCGGTTTCGCGCATTGCTGTATGGGAGATGCTGGATAACCTGCGCCGCACACGGCAGTTGACCATGCTGCTGACCACGCACTACATGGAAGAGGCCGACAAGCTTTGTGACCGCATTGCGATTGTGGATCACGGCAAGCTGGTGGCGCTTGGCACTCCGATTGAGCTCAAGCACAATGTGCCTGGCGCGAATGTGGTTGAAGTGCACTTTGAGCAGGAGTCGGATGCATGGCGGGAACGGCTTGAAAAGCTCGAAGGCGTGACCAGCGTGCAGGCTGAGAGCGCCGGGTTTTATCGTGTGCTTACCTCGTCCGGATCGAAGACCACAATGCAACTGGTGGAACTGGCTGCTTCGCTTGGTGAGACTCTCTCTTCACTGAGCGTGCAGAACACCACGCTTGATGACGTTTTCGTTCACTACACGGGCCGCCAGCTTCGCGATGAACAGGTTAAGCCCCCGGTGTTTATGTTGCCGCCTCGTCCAGGAGCACAGCCATGAACAGAATGATGGCCATTGTTGAGCGCGAAATGCGGAAGTTCTTCCGCTCGCCCACCCTGATGATCATGTCGCTGATGATGCCGGTATTGCAGCTGATTATCATGGGCAATGCATTCGGCGGCAAGATCGTGGGCGCGCGTGTGGCGGTTGTGGATTACGATCATGGCCCTGAATCTGTAAAGCTGCGCGAGGGCTTTGACGCAATTGCGGTCAACATCAAGACGTTTACGACGGTGAACTACCAGGACGAAGTGCAGGCCCGCGAAGACGTGCGTACGGGTAAAGTGGATGGAGCCGTGATTATTCCGGCGCAGTATTCGCGGCGGGTGTACGCAAAGGATGCGCCGCGGATTGGTTTCGTCGTCGACAACACGGACCAGTTCACCTCCGGCAGTATTGAGGCGGAGATGCAGTCATTGGTTTCAGCGCTCAGTTCTCCGCTCATCCAGCCGCGCCTGGCGAACAACATCGCATTGAACATCGTGGAACTGTACCCGTACGTGGGTTACATGAAGTTCCTGCTGCCTGCGGCTATTGCGCTGGCCATGTATATATCGGTGATGATCGGCGGCGGCATGCTCTACATCGACGACAAGGCTCGCGGCGTGCATGAGGGATACCTGGTGACGCCGATTACGCGTTTTGAATTGGTGATGGGGCTGAACGTCGCTGGGTCAATCAAGGCCGTGCTGAGCGGAATTTGCCTGACGGTGATTGGATCGCTGATGGCGGGGCTCGGCATCATCTTTCATCCAATCATCATGCTGCAGACCCTGGCGCTGATTCTGGGTACGGCACTGGCGTTTAACGGCATGATGTTTCTGATGATGGTGCGTGTCGACGATCCGCTGGTTCCGCGCGCGATGTTTGGCGTGCTGAACCTGCTGCTGTTTTATCCTTCGGGCGCAATGTATCCGATTACTGCTTTTCCTGCCTGGCTGCGCGCGCTCTCGATTGTTGATCCGTTTACCTACGCCGTTCATGGGTTCAAGTCGATAGTGCTAAAGGACGGCGGATGGGCGGCGATTCAGTTTGACCTGTTGTTTCTGTTCGTCTTCGGAATTGGAACTCTCTTGATTGCGACGCCGTTGTTCAAGCGATCGCTGTAGGACAGGGGTCAGGGATCTTTGAACTGTAGACAGTGGACCAGAGGTAAAGGATTCGTTCGACGCCCCTCTTCTGTAATCAGCTTGGGATTGCGCGAGTCTTATGCAAAGAGGTTGACGGTTGAGCCGGAGTTGCTAGCCGGGGTGTCTGCTGAGGGCTCGGCGGGTGCTTCCTGCTCGGTGGCTTCTTCGTCCTGGCCGCCGGCCGTTCTTTTGCCATTTCCTGAGAATGTGTCCTGCTGCGGGCCAAATGCGCTTTCGATATCGAAGACGGCGGAAAGCTGCGGATTGTTTTTCGGTGGTTTTACCGCGGACACGGCGCGAATTCCGGCAATCGGATTGATCTCCATGGCACTTCCCCTCATTCTTCTGCACGCTGGTGTGGTGAGTCTGAAGTTCGCCGAAGAACAACCGCAGATCCTTCGACTCCGCAAGCCGCAAAAGACGCGGCTTGCTACGTTCAGGATGTCAATTCAATGTTGAATAAATTTCAGACTCAGACCACTAGATCGGCCGAACATTGAAGAACTTTAATCTTCGCCGCCAATTTGTTTCATTTAGCGACAGCTTGATCAGCAGTCGCGAATAAATGAGCTACTGCGGCGCAAGGCCATGGCAGTTTCACGAACTCGCGAGTTGCACATCGCGTGTGCAAGCCCGGCTTGCTACACTGGGGCCATGTTGGACGAATTGGAATTTCGCCGTCACGCTGAAGTCGCTCTTGATGCACTGAAACAGCACCTGATCGAGCGCGAAGAGGCGGATGACGCTGGTTTTGAAGTGGAAGAACAGAACGGGGTGTTGAATGTCCTGTTCGATGAGCCGCCGGGGAAGTTTGTGATTACGCCGAACACGCCGATACGCCAGATCTGGATTTCGGCGCTGTCGACCAGCTTCAAGCTTGATTGGGATACAGAGGAATCTGCGTTCGTGTTGCCGCGGACGGGCGAGGCTCTGACGCCGCTAGTGGATCGCTTGATCGGCGAACACCTTGCCGGCTGATTCAGAAGGTCGAAAGGCATCCCTCGGGGGCTAAAGCCCACATTCATTTTGGGAAGTTTACGGCACGACTGAAGTCGTGCCCTTTCAAAAGAGTGCGGCGATGAGAGTTTGTCAGCAAGCTGAGGAGATGGTCGGGCGGGCGCCGGACCATCTCCGGTGCGATCTACTTCATTGCATAGATGGTCTTGAGGACTTTTTCCTGAACGTTGCTGGGCAACGGAGCGTAGGAGAGTTGCGACACCTCGCCTTCGCCGTTCTTCACGATCCAGCTCAGCAGGTCCTTGAGGGTGCTTGCATTGGCCGCGTTGATCGGCGTGGCCGGAATCAGCAGGTAGGTGAAGCTCGAAATGGGGTAGGCGTTTGCCCCTGGAGCGTTGGTGATGGAGACGCGATAGTCGGCCGGCATATTCTTGATGCTTGCAGCCGCTTCGGTTACGCCGTCTATGGTCGCCTTGTTGTAATTGCCGGCGAGGTTCTTCACTGCACCATAGTTGATCTTGTTCTGGAGCGCGTAGATTAATTCTACGTAGCCGATTGATCCGGGCAGTTGGCGAATCAGTCCAGCCACCCCCTCATTACCCTTACCACCGACGCCCGTCGGCCAGTTGACTGATGTGCCCTTACCAGGGCCGTCGGCCCAGTCCTTGCTCACTTTGCTGAGATAGTCAGTCCAGATAAATGTGGTGCCACTGCCATCGGAGCGATGGACCACAATGATCTTCTGGTCAGGCAATTTCACGCCCGGGTTGTCTTTTGCAATGCGAGGATCTGACCAGCTAGTGATCTTGCCGAGGAAAATGTCTGCAAGCACGTCTCCACTGAATCGGAGTTCGGTTACACCCTGCAGGTTAAAGGCTGGCACATCGGCGCCCAACACTGTGGGAATATGAATGAGCTGGACCTTCGAAGCGGCCAGCATTTCGTTCGTCATGGGCATGTCGGATGCGCCGAAATCGACCAAGCCCTTTGTCACTTGCGCGATTCCGCCGCCCGAGCCAATGGACTGGTAGTTGATCTCAACGCCGGGATGCGCCGCGCTGTACTCATTGAACCACTTTGAATAAATCGGGTAAGGAAAGGTTGCGCCTGCACCTGTCAGCTTCTGGGCCTGGGCCGTACCCAGGGCGAATGCCAATAACGCAACGGCAACGAGTGTCTTTTTCACTTTACGCTCCATCCGCAGTTTTTACTGCCGCAAACCATTCTCTAGGGCAAATGTTAAGGAGAGTTTAATTACGGGTGTTTTAACGTGGTTTTCATCTCCACAATCGCTGGGTAAAAGCATGGTGAAACGCAAGTTAAAGACAACCATCGGGCCAAAATGAGCGGACGGTTAATCAGATGAGATTGCTGCATTTGCAGACCGGCTCCGCCGGGCAAACGCGTCTAGCTGCTGACCGAGTAAGATTGCGGCGCGGGGGTGGATGCGAGCGCAAGCGGCAAGGTGAAATGGAATGAGACACCCTTGCCCAATTCGCTCTCGGCCCAGATTCGGCCGCCGTGTGCCTGAATAATGTGTTTCACGATCGCCAGCCCGAGTCCAGTTCCACCGGACTCGCGGGAGCGGGCTTTGTCGACGCGGTAGAAACGCTCAAAGATTCGCTCAAGGTGCTCCGAGGCAACGCCGGGACCAAAGTCCTGCACGGTGAACTGGACTTCATGCTCCAGGGCGCGGGCGCCGACACGAATGCGCTTGCCCTCCTTGGCGTACTTGAGGGAGTTTTCAATCAGGTTTCCAAAAACCTGGTTCATCGCATCCGGATCGGCCATCACGACGAGGTCTGGAGCTCCAGCCGATTGCAGCATGACGCCGGAGTCGACCACGATGCCTCCAAGCGCCTCGATGGCATCGTTCAGCAAGATATCGGCGCGCGCCGGTTGCAGGGCCAGTTTGTAATCGGGACTTTCCACACCGGCCAGGGCGAGCAGGTCTTCAGTAAGACGATTCATGCGCGTGGCGTTTTTGAGGATGATGCCGAGGAAATCGCGCGTCGTTTCAGGATTGGGATTTGGATCTTCGATGAGCGTTTCAACGTAGCCCTGAATCGAAGTAAGCGGCGTGCGCAGCTCATGGCTCACGTTGGCCACGAATTCGCGCCGCGATTTTTGCGCGGCTTCAACGCTCGTCACGTCGTGGAGAACGGCAAGCGCGCCTCCGCTGGGCAAAGGTGCGGCATGAACCTCAAATACATGTCCCGGTGAAAGCAAGCTGGCCCGGCCAAATCGTACTTCGTGTTCTTCAAGCGCACCTTTTACGCAGGCAAGCAGCTCAGGATCGCGCACCGAGTGAGCCAGCGGACGCCCTGGGCGGATCTGCGTGCCCGCGATGCGCTGCATGACGGCATTCGACCAGCGAATGTAGCCTTCAGGCGTGATGGCGACCACCGCTTCCTGCATGGAGTCCAGAATGGCAGCGAGTTCCTGGCGGCGGCTTTCGAGCTCGGCAAAATTCTTGCCAAGACGTTCGGCCGTCTGGTTGAGCGCTGCTTCCATTTCGGAGAGCTCGTCGTTACCACCCTCGTGAAGCCGGGCACTCAAATCGCCTTCTGCCACGCGACGGACAAAGGCAATCACGACGTCAAGACGCGCAGAGACGCGGCTGGCGACCCATGCGGATAAGGGAATGGCGACGGCCAACGCGATAAGCCCCGCCCAAAGGGCGTCGCGGCCCAGCAGGTGCAACGTCGTTCCGCCCGTCCGCTCCACCATGCCCCGGAAGACCAGTTCCAGAATCAGGGTATGGAACAGGAGCAGAAGGACGAAAAGCGCCAAAAGTTTTGTGAAGAACTTGTGCGTCAATGAATTACTCGGAAATTATTCACTTTTGGGCAATTCAAACCGGTAACCGGCTCCGCGTACAGTTTTGAGATAGCGCGGATTTTCGGGATCGATCTCGATTTTCTCACGAATCCTGCGCACGTAGACGTCCACAGATCGAGGCGTGACGAACCGAGCATCGCCCCACACGGCATCGAGCAGATGATCGCGGCTGAAGACGCGGCCGGGATGGCGTGCCAAATAATCCAGCAGGCGGAATTCCGTCGCCGTGGTTGTGGTGAGCTGTCCGCGCACCATCAACTGCATGGCGCCGGCATCAATGACGACCTCTTCAAAGCTGATGACCGATGGCGACGTCGGGCGCTCAAAACGGCGCAACACCGCCTTGACGCGGGCGACCAGTTCGCGGGTTGAAAACGGCTTGGTAATGTAGTCGTCGGCGCCAAGTTCGAGGCCGAGGACACGATCATTTTCGCCTGCACGCGCGGTGAGAAAGATGATGGGAATGGTAGAAAGGCCCTGATGATTGCGTAAACGCCTGCAAACGTCTGTACCGTCTCCTCCGGGAACCATGATGTCGAGGAGAAACAGCGCCGGTGCTTTGCGTTCAGCGTCGGGGATGAGATTTGTTGGTGTGTGGTAGAGGCGAGCATCAAATCCCGCTGCTTCAAGGTGATGCTGCACCAGCCTCGCGATGTCTGCTTCGTCTTCCAGTACAAATATGGTCTGACTCAAACGGTCTGCCCTCGTTCGGCGGCCGATTGGGTTGCAAGCTGCTTGGGCCGCACCGAACCATTAACAGAGTAATTCAGCCAGGCAAATAGAATGCAAACGTTTGATGAATTTGCTCGGCCGAGCGGCTCCGCAGAACGATCGGGAACGGCGGGCTTAGTATGGGCCGGCTGAGGCTGTCTCTACATAGTCTTCCGGCTCGCCCACAGGTGCGCGAGAACCCGAGTTATCAGGGGCCTGCGGGCTGCCGGGGCGGCGGGAACCGGTCCGCCGTTGGCGCTCTTTGAAGGCCGCGACAAGGAACAGAACCAGCAGTGTAACCGCGACCAGTACAGCAGCCGGCCAGCCGCTCAATTGCTCGATGGTGTCGTTGTCGTGTCCCACGTCGCGCATCAGGAACGCCAGGCCGACAAAAACGAACACAACGTGAGCGCAAAAAACGCGCAAGGAGGCTTTACCTAGAGTGAGAAACGGCTTGATCGAGAAGAGCGGAGCAAGATGATTGCGCAGCCAGTAAGCCACGATTGAAAACGAGATGAGATTCAGCATGCGCAGAGAGCCGATCTGCCACTTGTCCAGCCAGATCCCGAAGTTGTGCTGTGTGAGGTACGGTCCCCACCAGTTCCAGCGGACGCCAATAAAGAAGACCAAAGCTGCGCAGGAGACGGCCGTCAGCCATCCAGGGATTCTGCGGAAGGTGGCCGCGTGCATGGCCGAACGCGCACCGAGCCAAAGTCCGGCGGTCCAGACAGCCTGCCAGGCAAACAAGTTGAAAGCGCCAGTTTCTTGCAGTGGAATCTTCAGGTGAGTCAGCGAGACAATCCAACCGTGGACATAATCGCGAACCCCGAATTGCGCGAGGATCCAAACGCAACCGCTTGCCAGTAGAATCTTTCGCCACCCAAAGCGCACCGCTGCCGACAAGATCATGGGCGTGAAGAAGAGGAACGTGACGTACATAGGCAAAATGTCGAGCAGCGGGGGGCAATAAATAAGCAGAACCGATCCAACGACGGCTACCAGAGGATGAGCCAGGTAGAAGTTGAGCAGATTGCTGATGGCGGCTTTGTGCGTGTGAACCGCGAATCCCGCAGCAACGGTAAAGGCCAGCGCCAGCATCAGGAGATGGTATCCGTAGATCTGCAGCGAGCGCTTCCAAAGGCGAACGCGAACCACTGACGCGTCGGCAAGCATTTCGCGAATGTATAGTCTGCCCACCAACAGCGCCGATACAAATACGAAGCCCTCCGCTGAGGAGACGAAACCAAGCGGAGAATTCACGAGGTCGCTCAGGCGCGTTGGCAGATGCGTCAGCGTCATCCACACGAGGAACAGGCCACGCAATGCGTCGAGTTCAGGACGGCGTTCGAGATGGGGAAGCTGCATTCACGTTGTCACCGGAAGACACGAGGCCTTCTATTTTTAGACGCAGTTCAGGGTTGCCGGTTGCTTTGGCAAGCATGTAGGTATGACGGGTGCCGACAGCATAGGCGAGTCGATTTTTCTTGACGTCAAAGTCCAAATCCTGCAACACTTCGGGCGCGTATTCCCGGACATTGAATTGGCCAGCTTCACTCCCGGCAAAACAATGCGCTGCGGGTTCCTCGTACGCTTGCCGTCGATAAGGGCAGCTACGAGTACTCCGCCTTCTATGACTACGCAGGAGGAACGATGAGGAAATATTTTGCGGAACTCGTGGGGACATTCATCCTCGTGCTCTTTGGTTGTGGAACTGCCGTGGTTGCTGGCGATAAAGTTGGCATTCTCGGCATCGCATTTGCGTTTGGACTGGCGCTCATCGGCGCAGCGTATGGCATCGGCCCCATCTCGGGATGCCACATCAACCCCGCCGTGAGCCTGGGCGTACTTGTCGCCGGGCGCATGTCAATAAAGGACATGTTCGGCTACTGGGTCGGTCAATTCGTTGGCAGCGCATTGGCTGCTTGGGTTCTTTATGCGATCGTGGCCGGCGTTGGAGGTGGATACAACCTGTCTGCCAGCGGACTGGGCCAGAACGGTTGGGGGCCCGGATACCAAGGCGGCTATGGGATGCACTCAGCCATCATCTTTGAACTCGTGGCCACGATGATTTTTGTCATTGTGATTCTTGGATCGACGCAAGCGAAGGCTCCGGCGGGCTTTGCGGGCCTGGCGATCGGCATCACGCTGGTGGCAATTCACATCTTCGGAATTCACATCACGGGCGTGAGCGTGAATCCGGCGCGAAGCCTCGGACCGGCACTCGTAGTGGGCGGACAGGCAATGGCGCAAGTGTGGCTTTTCCTGCTGGTGCCCTGTGTGGGTGGAGCTATTGCGGGGCTTCTGTTCAGGACGACGGCGCTTGAAGCGGAGTGAAACGAGAACGACAACCGCGGTGAGCCATTTGCAAATGCATATAGCTCACCACTTGCATTCGGTCTGCATTCGTGCATTTACGCTCGCGCTATGAAACGCAGGCGCACGTAATCCGCAATCCAGTTCCCTTCCTCGTCGCGGAGCGCAGGCGCGAGCAGCCGGGTGGCTTCTTCAACAATCTTGTCGCGCACTTCCTCCGGAAGCGATTCCAGCACGCCGCGACGGAAGGTTCTGATCCAACCACTCATGCCGCCTTCAGGCAGCGGCGTGAGGCGCGGTATGAGAGCCATGCGCTCGACTTCGAAGCCATGCTGTTCGAGCCGGCGAGTATAGATCTCGGGCGTGGGGTAGTAGTTCACATCGTCCTTGCTGCCATCAAATCCGAATCGCTCGATGGCGGTGCGCATGGCCACACGGATGGCCGCAATATTGCCGAAGCCGCCGAACTCCGCAACAAATCTGCCGTCGGGTTTTAGCACGCGCTTGACGCCGGTAAGCATGGCGTCGTGATTGCGAACCCAATGGAGAGCGGCATTCGAAAACACTGCATCGAAATGGCGCGACTGGAACGGGAGCGCTTCCGCATCGCCTACAGTCACGTCAATTCCGAGCGCTCGCGCGGCGGCAGCCATTTGCGGCGATGAGTCCAGACCGACCACAGTCGCTCCGGATGCAGCGATGCGCTTCGATAGTTGCCCGTCGCCACAGCCCAGGTCGAGAATCCGTTCGCCTGCTGCGGGCGTGAGCCAGTCGAGCACTCCACCAGCGAGGCCGTGAACAAACGCGCCGTGCTGCTCATACTGCTGCGGATCCCATGTTTGCGACACTTGTCATCTCCTGAGGCCAGTGTCGCGGATTTATGGGTATAAGACAAAGTTATTGTTCTTTGGAGATTGATAACAGATGGTTATGGGGATGGGAGAGGATAGGGAAAGATTCAAATATGCGTTGGAATGCGGTGATCGCGTAAGTGAATACCCAGGGGCAAAAGCCCAAACGTATTTTGAGGCTCTTGTGGCACGACTGAAGTCGTGCCCTGTTACGAAACAGAACGAGTAACCAGTATTTCCGCAGCCTATAGTGCCCTGCTACGAAGCACAATGTGCTTTTTCAATATTTTCTCTTGGTCAGATGGATTGGACGGGGAGCAGGGACAGATCGTCGACGAGGCCTACTTCCTTTTGAACGAATGGTTCGCCGTAGCGCACGCCGGCGAGAAGGCCGTAGTGTCGCGCTTCAGCAAACGTGCGCTCGCGTATCTCTTCTTCAGGGACGAAGAGGCCACTGCCGGTGGCCTGGTTGGCGTATTGCGATTTGTACGCCATGAGAGCGGTGTGGCGCTGCTCGATGAACGGCGTGATGTCGACGATGAAGCTCGGCCGCACGTCTGCGTAGAGACTTGCGTACACGATTTTGAAGGGCCGATGCGGTGGAGCACCAGTGTCGACCTTGGCGAGACCGGAGGCAAAGCACGCGTCGTATCCGAGCGTGCCGGTGATGGCGTGGTCCGGGTGGCGCGCCCGCCAGTAAGGCAGGATTACGACGCGCGGGCGAATGACGCGAAGCACGCGCGCAATTTCAATGCGGTTCGCGATGGTGTTTTCGATGGCGCCGTCGGGAAAACTGAGAGCCTGCCGCCAACCAACGCCGAGAAGTTTTGCTGCGTCCGCAGCCTCTCTGGCGCGATCTTCGGCGGTGCCGCGCGTGCCTGCTTCGCCTTGAGTGAGATCGAGAATAGCCGTACGCAGGCCGCGCGCAGCCATGCGCAACATGGTTCCGCCGCAGGTTTGTTCCACGTCATCGCGATGAGCGGCGATTGCCAGCACATCGGCGATGGAGTCGGCAGCCACGGCGGTTTGGGCCTCAGTAGACGGTGTTGTCGGAGTCGGATGCGGCGTCCATATAGGCGACATCGGAAGCGGTACCGGTAATCGTCACGTACTGGTTGTCGATGGAGGTCCCGTCTTTCGTTGCGTGAATGTACACCTGTCCGCCCTGCGCGGAATAGACCTTGTGCAGGCCTGTGACGGCGGTGACTCCGGTCGCATCGCCAACGTACGGCTCCAGCAGGACAACCGTATTGGTGGACGTGTTGAACATGGTGAGGCAGCCGAATGGCTGGCCGTTGTGGAATCGCTCACCCTGATTGCACTTGGTCATGGCGATCCAGAGCGTATTATCATCGCCAAGAACCATGCGGCTGGGACCACCGGGGATGCCATCGCTGATTGAAGTGGGATTTGGCGAGCTGGAGGTGGATGCCACGACAGTGTTGTTGGCGAGATTAAGCACCGTGAGAAATCCGCCGAAGTAGCCATCGGACATCAGCCGCTGCCCTACGACGTACATTGTGGTATTGCTGACGAGCCCGTTGCTTGCGCCATTGGGAACCGGAATCGTCGTCATCGGCTTTGTGTTGGCATTGGCGCACGGGGCAGAGTTGCAGGGCAGCAACCCGGAGGTCTGTCCGAGCGGGAAGATCAGGGGCGAGACGGGCAGCACGGAAACTGACGAGTTGGTCCCGCCGCACTCGGCTCCGCAGCTGAGCACGTAGGCAGTGCTGCCATCGACGGAGAAGAGCGCCTTTACGGGCCGGTCGAACACGAGCGGCGCTCCGTAGAAATTGCCGGTCGAGTCAAGCTGGTCAGGGCTCTGGACCTGGAACAGGCACCATCCGGGCGCGTTCTGCGGTTCACAGTCCACGGCGGCCTTGGGCCATGCGGAAGGCCCGCCAGCATACGCGACGGATTGCGCGGCAGTAAGCTCGCGCGGATAGTAGGCGTAGTTCGAGTTGCGCACAAAGGCAAGCGCCATGGTTCCGCCGGTGTTCAAGCTGACGCGATAAACGCCGGGCAGAGTCAACGGGTAGGCGCTGCCCTTGGAGTTATCCACTACCGTAAGGACATGCGATTGCTCGCTGGCCGCGATGACGTATTTGCGGGAACGGGTAGAAAAAACGCTGGATGACAAGCCGTTCAGACCTGTAATTGCGCTGCCGGTTTTCTCGCCGCTGTAGTCTACGGGGGTAAAGCTGCCGTCTCCCGAGCCGTAAACCATGCCAAGTTGTTCCTCTGGCATGTTTTGAATACTAATGGGCAGAGATCCGCCATATCCAGAGATGCTGAAGGCACTGGGCTGGCCCCTGAAGCCGCTGCGGATATCGTAGTAGGCGTCGACGAACTGCAGTTCGCCTTTTACGAAAGCGCTCGAGTTCTGGATTGCGATCAGGACGCGATTCTGCAACTTGCTGGGCGGCAAGCCGCGGCCCGCGAAATAGCTAGTGGTTCCACAACCAGCCAGCAAAATCGCAACCAACAGGGCTGCGCTGGCGCTAATCCAAAGACTGCTCTTCTTCAAAATCTCTTCCCTCAATCGACTGCGCGGAAGCGTCCGCGGATAGCGCGGAAACATCCGCGGATGATAGCAATGCGCGGGTCAAAGACGCCGCAAAACTGACGCCGCAAACCTTCTGGAACAGAGTTCGTGGTAAAGCCGGGAAGACGCGAAAACCGGCCTTTCGAATCCCTTTTCTGCCCAGCTAATGACTCCCGAAGTATAACAAAGCAGACCACTCCTCTGGCACGGTGGGCTGGCGTGGCTTACGGCAATTCCTGAGTTTCCGTTGCCCCTGCGAGATTTGTGAGGCGTCGCCGCTCCCTGAGGGTCGCGTCGACTCGAGTACTGCGGCTTCAACATACAGTTGCTCAGGAATTGCGGTAGCATTGCAAGTGAATGAACGACTTTGCCGAGATCCTCGCCTCCCGCCCCCTGCTCGCCGACGGCGCGATGGGTACTGTCCTGTACGCCCGCGGCATCTTTATCAACCGCTGCTACGACGAGTTGAATCTCTCTGATCCGGGGCTGATTCTTTCGGTCCACGAGGAATACCTGCAGGCTGGGGCGGAGATTCTGGAAACCAACACCTTTGGCGCCAACCGCATCCGCCTTGCTCGGTACGGGCTGGCCGGCAAAGTAGCCGAGATTAATGCCGCCGGGGCTCGCCTGGCCCGGCAGGCAGTGAACCATCTGAAGGAAAAGCAGGCTGGAGAGGCCTGGGTGGCCGGCTCCATTGGCCCGCTGGGTGTCCGGCTGGAGCCGCTGGGAAAGACCGGTCTGGACGAGGCCCGTGCCGCATTCGCCGAGCAGATGCAAATCCTGGTGGATGGCGGCGTGGACCTGCTGATTGTTGAAACCATGCCGGCATTGAATGAGGCGCGGCAGGCGCTGGAAGCCGCACATACGGTGGCTCCGAACCTGCCTGTAGTCCTCATGGTGACGGTGGACGATGAGATCACCTGCCTCGATGGTGCTTCTCCGCAGCAGGCTGCCGCGCTGCTGACCGAGTGGGGCGCAAGCGCCGTGGGCGTAAACTGCTCCACCGGACCAACTACGGTGCTGACCGCGATTGAAGCCATGCGTCCGGCGACCAAACTGCCGATGGCCGCGATGCCCAATGCCGGCGTTCCCCGAGCGGTAGAGGGTCGCAACATCTATCTGTGCTCGCCGGAGTACATGGCAAGTTTTGCCCGCAAAGCAGTTACCGCCGGAGTGAGGATTGTGGGCGGCTGCTGCGGAACCACTCCGAACCATATCCGAGCGATGCGCTCGGCGATACGCGCCATGGACGAGCAGACCCCAATCGAGGTTTCCGGCACGGTGACGGTGGCGAATCCGGAAACTCCGCCGGCGCCGTTGGCCGCACGCTCGCGCGTGGGATCGTTGCTCGCCTCGGGCGAATTTCTCACGCTGGTTGAGATCGTTCCGCCGCGAGGCATTGATTGCTCCAAGGAGATTGAAGGCTCGTCGATGATGGCGCAACTGGGTGTTCACGCCATCAACGTGTATGACTCGCCCCACGCCTCGGCGCGCATGAGCGCTCAGAGCCTTTGCATTCAGATTCAACAGCACACCGGTATCGAAACTGTTCTCAACTACATTTGCCGCGACCGGAACATCTTCTCGATCCAGTCGGACCTGCTGGGCGCGTCGTCCATCGGACTTCATAATGTTCTTTGCGTCACGGGCGATCCGCTCAAGCTGGGAAATTATCCTGATGCGACTGCTGTGTTTGACGTTGACTCCATCGGTCTGGTCAACATCGTCCACAGTTTGAACCAGGGGCTCGATATCGGCGCCAATTCGATTGGGACGAGCACGAATTTCACCATCGGCGTTGCCGCCAATCCGGGCGCACCCGATCTTGAGAATGAATTGCGGCGATTTGCTTACAAAGTTGAGGCTGGCGCTGAATACGCCATCACGCAGCCGGTCTTCGATCTGAGTCTGCTGGAACGTTTTCTGGATCGGATCAAGGATCACCGTATTCCTGTGATCGCGGGCATTTGGCCGCTGACCAGTCTGCGTAACGCTGAGTACATGAAGAACGATCTGCGCGTGGCCATGCCGGAGGAGATCATGTTGCGCATGGCACAGGCGGATACGCCGGAAGCGGCTCGCGAGGAAGGCGTCAAGATTGCGCAGGAGATGCTGAAAGCTGTTCGGCCCTATGTGCAGGGCGTGCAGGTAAGCGCGCCGTTCGGCCTTTTCAATGTGGCTGCCGACGTAATTGCCAGCGTACTGCCGCAGGGAAAGAACACGATTCCAGGAATGATGTAGTCAACGCCGGCTGCAGTAAATGCCGATGGAGTGGATGTAATGCCTTCGTTTGAAGAATCACTGAAGAGACTCGAAACGGTTGTCGACCAACTGGAAAAGGGTGAGTTGACCCTGGAGGAGTCGCTGAAGCTGTTTGAGGAAGGCGTGAACCTGACCGCCTGCTGCAAGCAGGAACTGGACGCTGCAGAAGGCAAGGTGCAGATGCTGGTGAAGCAGCGGGACGGATCGCTGAAGGCGGAGCCATTTGAGTCGGAGAAGTCCTCTTAGGCGCCTGACCGACACCCGAAGTGGATGCGCCGTGTGTACCGTTACGTTGCAGGTTGATCGGGTTTTGCCGTCGGACGCGGATATTCAAAGTGCTGGAGGCGCTCGGCCCACTCTGCAGATGAAAAGAAGCGCGGCCCCACTTCGATGAGTCTTGGAATCATCCGGAAGACGGCGACACGGTTCCAAGACTGGCCGTTTCTCATGCGGTAACCTTTTTTGTTCAGCTTGGCGACGATCTCCGTATAAGAAAAGTCCTGCGTCACCAGGTCCATCATCAGCATCAACACCTGGCGCTCGATGGGGTCGGATTCCAGCCGTCTGCAATCGTCGGAAACGCGCAGTCCGTAGGGTACGTCCTCATCGAATTCGCCTTCGGTTGGGGCCTCTGCGTCAGGCAGCTCGCGTCGCCACTCAATTGCAATCATCTGCCACCCGGCGGCCGTACGCTGCCGGATTACGTCGGGACTGAACGGCTCTGAGACGATATCGCGCATTCGCTCAAAATAGGCCATAGGGCGCCCCCTCATTGGAACCAAGTTCCTCCTCAGACCCTGCAATTCAGATGCCAACGATCCGGAGCGATCGAGCGGAACTAAATTCAAACAAGAACAGGTCATAGTCAAAGAAACGCACTACAGACCGTTTCAAAGACTTGTTCATAAATGCAAATCCCTGTTCAGTTCCGGACATGTCGTTTCAGCAAAGTTTTGCGCCGCCCTCGGTTCTTCCGCGGATATTCGAGAGGGATTACAGATGGGTGTTCGCGCAGAAGTCTGTGCGGAGGACTGGACGAGCAGACGAGACATCAGATTAGCGGCTATTCGAACAATATTCGACTCGGTAAACGACTCAGCGAGCAACCTCAGATCCTTCGGCTTTGCCTCAGGATGACAAGCGATAGAATGAATGAGGGCCAACCCAGAGCGTCCTCATCCAAGCCACTTGGGGTTTGCTATGGTCCCGTCAAAGTGAGGCGAAATTTTGTAGAGCTCGAATTGTCCGGCTTGCGCGGCTTCGCTGGTCTTTTCAAGCAGCTTTGCTACCTGGGCTTCTGACATCGGTTTGAACGTCTTCACCGCTTCAAAGGCCTGGTCGAGAACCTGCTGGCTGTCTATGCCGGCAATCTGCACGGAGATGGGCAGGTTCAGGCAATAGTGCAATCCTTCGATGGGCGTCACGGTCTTGCTTTCGAGAACGAAGTGATCGCCGAATGCCTTCATGCCGAGCGGCGCAATTCCTTCGCGCACCAACACCGGAAGCACATCGTGCCCAAAGCTGCGGAAGTGCGCATCCATTACGTTCAGCGGCATCTGTACAGTATCGAAATGGACGTTGTGTTTGCGGGCTTCCTCAAGCATGCGCAAGTGGACCAGTGGGTCCTTGTGCCCGGTGAAGCCGATGTAGCGCACCTTGCCGGCTTGTTTAGCTTCGCGCAGTGCTTCCATTGCACCACCCTCGGCGAAGACGCGGTCGGGATCGTCGAGACGGATAACCTCGTGAATCTGCATCAGGTCAATGTGGTCGGTGTTGAGGCGGCGCAGGCTCTCGTCGATCTGGCGTGCGGCTTCAACCTTGGTGCGACCGTCGAATTTGGTCATGAGGAAGACCTTGCCCCGATAGCCGTTGGCGAGCGCTTTTCCCATGCGTTCTTCGCTCACGCCTCCGTTGTAGTCCCAGCAGTTGTCCATGAAGTTAATTCCGCGATCAATCGCCTGGTGCATCAGCCGGATCGCTTCGGCTTCGTCGAGCTTCGGCTGGCCCAGGTGATATCCGCCGAGGCCGATGGCGGACACACGTTCGCCGGTGCGGCCCAGCTTGCGGTAGATCATGCCATTTGAGGCCGGCGTGGTTTCTTCAGCCGGCAGCAATGATGCAAGCGAAGCAATACTGGCCGCTGCAGCAGCAGATTTTACAAAATCGCGACGATGCATGGTTCCTCCTGCGACGCGCTTGAAATGAGATGCCGTGGGCGGGGATTGAAGCTCTGCGCTGAGCCGCACCACAGGCTCCGTATTCCATTATGCGCGACCCGCATGGCGAACGGCTGGGCATGGTGAAAAGAACAATTCCGGAGGATAAGACGAGTGAGCTATCGAGAGCCGTACTGGCCGCGTTTGGCTGGCAAAATGCGGATCTCGTCATCGTTCCAGACCGTGGATGAAATAGCGTCGGATCTACGCTTCCGCTCTTTGACCGGGACAAACTCTTTGGGTGAGAGTATCTCCGGCTCGGCGATGACCGGCGTTGTAACAACTTCATCTGCTGCCTTCTCGACGGGAGGTGCGGCTGGACTGGGCTCGACAACGGGCGGAGAGGTTCGGCCTGGAGCCGTGATGATCCCGGACGAGGGTTGCTGTTCGTCGATTAGCAGGGGTCCGCGGTTCCGATGCAGATTTGCAAGGCCGACATTCGCAAACAGCACGCGCAGTCGCTCGACGCGCGACTCCGCGTCGGTCGTCATTTTTTCTGTTGCGATAGAGGCATGCTCGGCCGGGAGATGTGTAAAATCGCCTGTCCCACTGGTGCCGCCCTCCCAGAACCAGTCAGGGAGTTTCGGAGCTTGAATCCTGTGCGGAGCAGACTCGGGATAGTCAGTCAGGACGGGTTCCGCCACACAAGCCTGGGCTTCAGGTCTAACCCTGGAAGATGGCGGCAAAAGCCACCACGGCATTTCGAGGTCGTTTGGCGGCGCTGGCTTTGGCCGCGAAGGCAGCTCCGCGGGAGGCTTCGGAAACTCATAGACCGACGAATGCGTCCGCACGTCCGCGGCTTCCTCAGCGTGTTCCGATTGCGCGGGTAGAGCATTCTCTGCGGCGGCATACTCCGGATTGCGCGGGGGCTCGTCAATGAACCCGTGCCACCTCACCGGCCACATCGAACTGGAAGCGCCGTGATTGCGCAGATGCTTTTCCATCTCGTGTAGGGAATGCCGGAACGCGGGGTCGGCCTTCGCCAAGCACACCCTGTTCAATACAAATCCTACCGCACCAACTTCCAACCTTTGCAGCGTATTTGCAGCGGCCAGCAATTGTGCCCGGGTGGTAACGCCCGACTGGATGACGACAAGTGCACCATCGACGGAACGGGCCAGGTACTCAGTTTCCGCAGAGAGCACGATCGGCGCGGTGTCAATAAGGACAAGGCTTTCCTCATGGAGTTCAGTGCGTGAGGCCACCTGCTTTAACAACGCGGTGGAAGCTTCCGCTTCGGGAGAGTCGTTATTTGCGTAGCCGGTCGCATCGAGCAGCACTGCCGGTCGGCCCATCGCGGAGAGTGCATCCTTAACGCGTTCCGCAAGAGTTGAGACGCCGGCGCGGCGCGATGTGCCCGTAAAGATGCAGGTTTGCAGATCGCCATTTCTGCCGGCGTGTTCAATGGCCGCTGCAAGACGCAGCAGATACTCCGCGGTAACTCCGTCAGTTACTTCGTCGAAATCAGGCAGCACCGCTATGGGAGCAAAACCGAGCGCATCTTCAATATCCGCACCTATATATACGCGCTGGTCAAGCTTGTTGACAACGATGGCCGCAAGCAAGCCGAGCAAGAGACCGCCGAGCGCGAGGGGCAATGCGCCTTTCAAAATTCTGCCCAGGCTGGGATGCAACGGAGGCATTGCCGCCACCGATACGTGCACCGCGCCGGGAGCACTGTCTTCAACCATCAGGTTGTGCAACTGCTCGTCGACGGTTGAGAAGCGATTGCGCAGCCGCACGATGTCCGTCGCAAGGTCGTTTACGCGTTGCAGCTTGGGCGTAGCCCCGGCAGCGGTGCGCGCGAGTTCGCGAAGCTGACCGTTCAACTGGTCTTCCACGCGGGCGGTGCGTTCCAGATCGGTGCGCAGCTTTTGCTGGATGCGCGCGGCGGCGCTGGAGCGCAGGTCTTTCATCATTGCATCAAGGCTGGCGTTGATCTTGGAAAGTTCGTCGGCCGCAAGCTTGTATCCGGGATTCTGCGGCGTGAGATTGGCCATCTGGGTGATCAGCGTCGCGCGACGCTGATTGAGCGACGTCTTCATGCTGCTGAGGCCCGCATCTGCGGCGATCAGATCTTCAGCTTCAGCATTCATTGCCGCCGATGTATCGCTTTGTCCGGCTTTCATCGCGCTGAATTTTGCTTCGGCCTGGTCGTGCTCAGTCTGCGCCTTGATCAGTTCGTCGCGCGTTTTGGATATCTGATCGTCGATCATGTCTGGAGCAACGGGGCCGACCGCCGCCATGCCGAGTTGCTTATTCAGGTCGTCTTGCTCGGCGTAGTCAGATTTGAGCTCGTTCTGGATGCGGTCACGTTCATCGCGCAGGACCGTTATGCGTTGCGCATCGCCTGCATTGCCCTCGCCCGACGCTTTCTCTGCAATGCTTTCGGCGACGGCGTTGGCGATTTTTGCAGACGATACCGGATCAGATGCGCGGGCGGTGATGAGGACTTCATAGCCTGTACCCACACGTGTTGCGTCAATCGCGTGGCCGAGCCGTTCGGCAGCCGCCTGCTCACTTTCGTTACTGCGCCGCCACGTGCCCGGCCCCAGCTTTGTAAGCGCGCTTGCAAGAACCGCGGGGCTCAACGCGCTCTGCACCTGCTGCTGAATGTACGCGTCGTAGGCAGCAGCGTTGATGGACCCGTTCTGGTCGTTGCCGGGAGACATCACTTTTGGCTGCACGGGCTGAACGTAGATCTGGCTCTTGGCCGTGTATAGCGGCCACTGCAGGATTGCGTAGGCGAGCGCAAGCAGCAGACCTGCAACGGTGCATCCAAGCGCAAGCCGCCGATGCAGTTGGAGGGTGCGCCGGAGATTGAGCCGAATGATTTGTTCGTCACGATGCGCATGCACACTTGCGGGTGTCGGCGAAGGTATGCCTGTCGAGTGTTCGCCGGAACCAGGCGACAAAGGAACCGCGGGCCCGCGCTGCAACTTCATAGCACCCCCGCATACACAGCAAGGGAGGCGACCGTGATCAATGGGCTGAAGCGTTCAAGCACGTAGGTACCGCGATAAAAGCCGCTTTTGGGAACGTAGAGAATGTCACCCGGCCGCAGCGTGACCTCAAGCGACTTGGCGGGATCGAGCACTTGTTTGAAAGTGAGTACGCGCGAGCCGCCGCTGGCCGGATCGACGATTTGGATATGCGCGTTATTCCCTGCGTGGTCGGTAAGTCCACCGGCCTGTGCCAGCAGGCTGGCTACCGTCGAGTTATGCGCGAGCGGTATTGCGCCCGGATGCTGGACTTCGCCAAGCACCGAAACGAAGCGCTCCGAAATACTAGGAACATAAACAACATCGTCGCGACGAAGTCGCAGATCAGCCATTGCATTGCCGGACTCCATGAGTGCTCGTAATTCAACCCACACAACCTGTTCGCTGCCGCGGTAGATTGCGCAGCGCTCAGGAATCTGATTTACTTCGGGCGTTTGCCCGGACCGGTTTGGGCCCGCCTCGACTCCGCCGCGGGCAAGCACTTCAAGCAGCGTTGGCGTGCCGTCGAAGGTGTAAATGCCCGGACGGTCGACCGCACCCACCAGCACGACGCGATTGGCAGTATATTTGGTCACGGTGACCTGGGCAACGAGATTCGAATAGTAGGTAGCCAACGCCGATTCGATGGACTTGGCCGCCTCACTGCGCGTGAGGTCTGCCAGCGCGATGTCACCGGCGAGTGGCAACGTGATGCGTCCATCGGGACCTACGATTAACTTGGCCTGCATTTCAGGTCGGCCGGCAAAATCTATCGTAATCTCATCCCCTTTGCCGATCCGATACTCTTCATCACGCCCCGGCTCAAAATTGCGCAGGGTCTCAATCGGGCTCGGTTTCAGCCCGGGTGTTGCTTGCGGTGGAGTCTGATCGTGACGCTCAGGCGTGCCGGCGGTTTGTGCAGCATCGAGTTGTTGGGCAGCAAGCGGCCAGGCTCCAGCCAGAAGCAGAAGGGTGCACATCAATCCAGGGCGGTGCTTCATCTTCCTGCCTCTCCGCAGCGGCAAGCTGCAGGCATCGGTAATTTCGCCGCGCGCCTGCAAGGTCGCCTCGGCCTTTCGCACGCGCGGCACTCCCTTCCGAACACCGAGCGCTAGACAACGGCCACCAGCTTAGGACTTGCTGCATGAGCCAGAATAGGCTCGGGTAAACGACGTTTGAATCCCACGAACAGGGAGAAGCCGGTGTGGCTATCCGGTAACCGGAAGGAGCGCTGGTCACAGGATAAATGGTTACCTGCGGAAATTGCGCAGTAATCTCAGGATGGCAGGATCACCGTATTGAGATGATCGATGGCGAGCAAGAATTCATGCATGATTGCTGCGCTCGCCGTTACATTGTCAGCGTGCATCAGCAGGACGACATCCCGTTCGGCGGCTTCGCGCAGGAGCCAATCGATCGGGAAGCGGTTCACATTACGCCATGAGGGTTCAAGCCAAAAGGCCGAAGGAAAACTCACCAGTTCGCCGTCCAGCTGCGGCTCTAGCTCAGGGTTCTCAAGATTTCCGAAGAAGTACTTCAGGCCCGTATTTTTTGCCCACGGCAAATACCGTTCGGGCTCGTAGGGAGGGTAATGATGCAGCCCAAGGCGCATGCGTCCCGAGCCATGCTTTGAAAACGCTGTAATTCGCTGGCCCGGTTTCTGCTCCAGGGAGCGAAGCTCTTCCTGAAATGTTTCGAACGAGCGGGAGTTCTCAAGATGCAAGCCGATTTGATGACCGCCCTCCTGCATGAGTTCGCAGATTTGTGGCGTGGGGTACGTACACTTTCGGAAAAAGACGTAAGCGGATTTGCCTCGCTCGTTCAGCATTTTGAGAATGGTTGTGAGGTCATCGAGATAGCCGAGCCTATTCATGCGCGGCAAATAGAAGTCGGAGCTTAGGCGACTGGCGACGTGGCGCACGAATCCCCGCTTGCCGTAGGGGCGATCCACGTCAATCCGCAAAATCAGCGCCATCGACTAAACTCCCTCTCGCCGGGCCACATTTACTGAGTCGAGTTTGGCGCGCCGGTCATTACAATTTGAATCGACGACTCTATACAGATCCTCTTTGAGCGTCTCCCAGTTGAACTTTTTTGCAAACTCCGCGCCGTTGTGCGAGAGTGATTTCCTTTCATCAGGATGCTGATAGAGCCGGCGAATACATGCGGCGAGTTCATCCACGTTGCCCGGCTCGTAGTAGGCCACCTGATCCTCTGCAAAGTAGTACTGAATAGCCCGCAGCCGCGGCGCGATTACAGGAATCCCAAGGTAAACGTACTCGAGCAATTTCACCGGCAACATGTATTCGGTTGCAGCATCGCGCCGATTGGGAACAATGCCCACCGCAGCGCCGTGAATCATTTGCGCAATCGATTCGACGCGGAACATTTTGTTGCTGAAATGAATCTTCTCGTTTGCAGTGGAAGCCGCGATCTGTGTCGCGAGATCATCCGCGGCATCACCGGTACCAAATATCTCAAGGCGCGCGCCGGGGCAGGTATTGGCGACACGCTCGAAGGCACGCACTGCAATGTCGAGTCCCAGTCGCCGGGCAATGGTGCCGTGATAGACAATTCTGATCGCAACTTCCGCCGCCGGCGGCGTAGCTCCATTCGGCATCAACGATGGATCGGGAACGTTGGGCAGGACTGTGATTTTTCCCGATGGTGCTCCGCGGTGGCAAAGCACATCGCGGTGCGGGTGATGCACGCAGATCACCTCATCAGCAAGTCGGATACTGTATTGCTCCTGCAGCACGAGCAACCGAATAAGCCAGTGTCTTTTTGAGATTCCGAACTTCGACATGTACAGCTCGGGCATCATGTCGTGAATGTTCAGGACGATTTTGGCGCCGAACAATTTCGGAATGAGACCGGCCAGCACAAGCAGGTCGGGCATGGTGTGCACGTAAATTATGTCGTACCGTTCGCGCTGGAACAGGCGCGCGACTTTCAGGCTGGCGGCACACAGGAACCTGAAATACGCCAATGCATAACTGAGACCGCTGCTACCGCGATAACGCCGCTGCCGCAACCGCAGCAGCCGTACGCCGTTAACCGTTTCGACTGCAGCGCTTCCCTGCTCGGCCAATGCGATGAAGTCCACGCGGTCGCCTCGACGCGCAAGTGTCTCCGCCTCTCGCCGGGGACGCGCATCGGAGAGGTAGTTGGTATAGGCGACCATGCAAATCTTTTTCATGTAACTCGTCGTTTCTTTCTTAGTACGTCACTCATTTCAAAGCAGTCGGTTGCAGACGTTTGCCTGAGAGTTGCTGCTCTGCCGTTTCAAGTTCACGCTTGCGCACTTCATTTGAATTCTCGATCGCGTCAAGGAAGTCGGATTGAAATTGCTGCCGAAGCAACTCGATGTTCGGCATTACGCAGTGGCCGCCTATATAGCCGGGTTGAAAAAGAACGCCGGGCAAGTAGGAGATTTCGCGAAAGAACCTGCCAATTTCCAGGTAATCCGCGTTGACGGTTTGCGCGAATCGACTCATCTCCTGCGCCCATGCGATGAGTAAGCCGAAGTAAGTCGTCTCAAGAAGCTTGGCAAGTTCCAGAGCCTCTGGCGCGGACATCGCCTCAGATTGCATTCCTGCAGACCTGAAGTGCTCCATCACGCGCTCCACCGCTAGCGCATCCGTGCCAGCAACGAACTTCACGTATGTGCAGAGTTCGTCAACCATTCTTGTATGCTTGCCGCGAACCGGGCTATAGACGCAGGGGATTCCGCAAGCACCCTCTATAGCGCGGGCCGTTCCTGGAACGACAGTGCTGTTAATGACGATGACTTCAGGAACATACTTGTGTGCGTAAACTGCGACTGTATCCTGAAATTGCGGCTGGCCAGTAAACGGAAAACAGATATGCATAATGCCGATCGGTTCGGTTATAGAGGCAGGCTCAATATCGATGCCAATCGTTTTTGGTTCCTGCCGTTGCAGCAACGTGCGAAGCGGGCCGCCGACTTCGCCCAGTCCGATGATCAGCGTGGTTTTCTTCTGGCTGTCGCTCATTGTTTCTTCACCGTCGAAGTTTCTGATTCGTAACATCGATCGGGATCGAAGGCAAGCGGACTGCGCTCTCCCCCGTCCGCGCCCTGCATCACCTGAAAATAACAGGCCTGTGCAGGATTGCCGTAGCTATGACCATTCGGCCCGAACCCACCACTTACATCGGGCCCAGTAGCTGGATAAGGAATCATGCGCCACCAATCCGGCTTTGCTGCAAGATAGAACGACGCCGGCAATTGTTGCGGCGCGCCTGCGGTCCACTCAACCGACCGTGTAATGTTGCTGTAATTGCCGTGAAGGAAGTTACTCGCGGAGATGCCCGTGCGGTGACATACAGGCGTTCCACCGCCACAGCCTGTGCCGTTGCCATCGTCGCTTGTGCTGCCATAACCAAATGACCATCCGTAAGCAACTGCATCGTAAGATCGCCGGTCAGGATACTCGACCGATGCGCTCTGTTTGAGCGGAGCGTTATATCCCTTCAGCGTCTGCATCTGCGCGGAACCTACGACGTTGCCAACATAACTGTCTGCCGTAGCAAGGTAGGAAAGATCGATCGCGCGCGCTGCCTGGAAGCCGAAATGAGCGTTCGAGCCCGTGCACATTACAGACGCACGACCATTCGTCGGACCGCAGATACGATTGGTGCCGACAACCCAATTGCGAAACGCCGTAGTGTGGCTTGAGCTTCCCCAGACCGGGTCTTCTTCAATCTTGGTAACGACGTTTCCCTCAAGCAAGTTGTATTGCGGATGCGCGCCGTGGAAGACGATGCCGCCAATGGCGAGGTTGGATGCGCCGCTGTCGAACTCACCCGTGGTGTAGTTGTAGGCAACCACGTTGCCTGCGGCTCCCCACTCCAACATGACGGCTGTGTGGGTTCGATCGACGATATTGTTCTCAATCAAGCTCGCGCTTGTTTTGAAGGCTATCTGGATGTCGGAGTCGTGCGTGCCGGGCCGATGCAGGTAAGCATTCGAGAAATAGCTATCGCGAATCTCATCGTGAAATCCCCAGTGGATTTCAGCGTGATCGCCGTCGGTGTAATTCGACTCCACGCCCTTGACCCAGCAATGCGCGCACATATGCAGACCGAAGTTGGCCGCGTAGCCAGAGTTCGTGGCATATACTTGCAGATCTTCAACGCCTGCGAATTCCGCGGCCATACGGAACGGAACCGCGCCGGGCGAGTTAGTATATGCGCTGTAAAGTGCGGGCGAAATCGAAACCTTGTTCCCGCACACGTTTGTCACTTCGACGATCTGTCCGCGCGCGAGCCGCCCCGTGTCGGACCAGCCATCGCACCAGTTGCAGTTGCCACCGCTTCCTGAAGACGTCACATACTTTGGATCGTTGACTTCCGCAATCGCCACATACATGCCGGCTTTGATATGCGAAGAATCGGTCAGTTCAATCTCGCTGGAACCGGCGGTTGCTCCGCCCAGGATTCCAACGGGCTCATAGCGAACGCTGCCCGAACCGATACTGATGACGTCTCCGCCAGCCTTGCCTGTTGCTTTGAGGACGGTGTAATTCGCGCCCGCGCCGCGCAACGTTACATTGGATGGAACCTGAATGGCGCCGTCAATGGCGTACGTACCTGCGCCGAGGAGGACTGTTTGGCCGTCGCGGCAAGATGCCAGTGCTAAATTGATTTCGTCTACGCTCGCAGGAGGTTTAAGACGAGCGCAGATTTCCGGGCGAGCAGGAATGCCCCCCACGCCCGCGATTGTCCAGTCGATACCATTGCGGGCGGGGAGAATCGGTTTCCAGCTCTGGCTGAGGCTGAACGAACCCGTGCCGAAAACCATCAATGCAATCGCATTGACAAAGATTTTTTTCATCTCAGGTGGTCGCCTCCTCTTCTTCCCGCATGGATGCCATGGTGCGAAGCAGGTTGGTCAATCGCTTGAGAGGTGCTGTGCCGCGATGAAGTGCGACAACCGCTCCGATGTACAAGATGGAATACATGATTGATACGAACGCCATGCGCAGGAAAGCACCCAAAACACCCTCCGACGACAACGAACCCGTAAAGTTCCGTACGGCGAGAAAGCTGACTGCGACCGCACCGATCGCCGAGACAACGTAGCGCCACACGGCCGCGACAATGGGTTCAACTCTAAGACCAATGGGTGCGCCTGCAAACCACATCGCTGGAAGAGTCAGTATCCAAAATGACGCGCACCACGCTGCGGCGATACCACGCGGCCCCCAATGAATGGCCGCAACGAACAGCAGGATGGTGACGGCCCATTCAACCAGGCCCCATCGCAGCCAACGGTCTGCACGACCAATGGAAAGGTGGATCCACCCGTGAGTTCCGTACAGCATCATGGCGCCGATGCCGGGGGCAAACCAGACGAAGATTCTGCCTGCCTCTCCCCAACCAGGGCCGAGCAACACACGAATGAGGTCTGTGCCAACGAGCGTCAGGTCGCCTGCGATCCACATGCCCACAAAGGTCATGATTGCCATGGCTCCGAGCAGATATTGGCGGAACTGCACGGAGTCGTTGCGGGCGCGGCTCAGTGCCGCAACGGCGACGATAGAGATGGACGACACGAGTTGGGATGCGGAGAGTGAGAACAGGTCGTAGGCCTTCTTGTAGAACCCGAGCGCGGGCGCTCCAAATCGCCAGCCGACCAGCAGATTGTCGGCATTGCGCGCGAAATAGTTCACACTGAATCGGCCATAGGTGTACATTGCGAACTTCATCATTGTGCCTGTTGCTGCCGCATCACGCGGCCGCCCAGGAATCCAGCGGCACAGAATGAAAGCTCCGACTGTTGTGCTGAGAGGCAATGCACAAACGCCGGCAACAAGCGCCCAATAGCCCCAGCCCGAGCAGCCAAGCACAATCGAGATCGCAACGGATATTGCTTTCGCGACGATGTCATTCTTTGCGAGCGCTGCAAAATGCATAGCGCGTTTAAGCAGGGCAAGATGAACGACGGAGAGGCTCGTGATCGCGATCGACAATGCAACAGCATGCGTGACCGCTGCGACCAATGGCTCTGCGTAGAACTTTGCGAGCAGTGTACCCGCCGCGGCGAAACCGCAGCTCAGCAACATGCCTCCAGCCATGTTCATCCAAAACAGATTGCTGGCCAGATTGCAGTCAAGCTTCTCCTGTTGAACGATTGATTCTGTGATGCCGTTGATGCCGAAATTCGAAAGCAGGAGGCTGAACGTGGTAACCATTGCAACCAATCCGAAATCTTTCGGAGTGAGAAGGCGGGCAAGCACGACCGTCGCGGCCACCTGTATCGCAAGCGAAAGCGCGCTGGAGAGCACGTTCATACCTGCTCCACGCACGGCGAGTCGCTTGAGCGTGGCGCCGCTCTGCGTCACCCCGCCTGCGAATTCTCCGCCTAGATCAAATGGCCTCAACGTTGCTCCTGTTCTGCTCGTACGTCAGCGTTCTTTCCAATCAGTCGGTCAGCGAAGAATCCTCAGTTGCTTTGGCGCTGAAGCGCGCAGCCAGAAGAGTTCCAGCGGCCTCTTCATTTCGTCCTCAGCCAGCAGCGGCGGACACTCAGATGCGCTCAGCAGGAATGCGAGCCAGATTGGGCTGAGCATTCGAAAGCCCGCCTCCGTCATGCCGAAGATCAGCGTCGCTGTCAGGAATGCGAGTCTCAGTCTTCCGTCCTGACGGTCACGATACACTGCCGCGATAGCTCGTGCGTATCCAGAAACAATGACTGCGCCGAGCAGGAGGATGCCGCACCAACCCAGGTTCAAGTAGAGTTCCAGATAACCGTTGTGAGCCTCCTGAATGCCGTCGACGCTCATGTGCCAGACACGCTCGAGCCGGTTGCCCAACCAGAAGCTTTCAAAGCCGGTCCCGAACCACGGATTTGTATGCAATGACAAGACTGCATGCCAGATGAGCGTTCTGCCCGTCAGAGTAGAGTTGCGGCCGAGTGAGTGCAGCAGCGGGCCCAGGGGATCAAGAAACAGCACAATCGCAGGCAGGATCAAGGCCGCGGCTGCAACGAGCAAGACTCCTGCGTGCCAGCGCAACACGCTACGTTGACCGACGAGAATCATCACTGTTCCCGCCAGAATCAGGCAGGACAGCGACGTCATCGAGTTGGCCTTTACGATCAGCCAACTTGCAATGATGAATACGATGGTGTGAGCAAGCAGGTGGCCTCTGCGATTTTGCATCGCGCGGTCTTCGTAAGCGCGCACCATCTGCCACAGCGAAAACAGCCCGCACACCATTGCGATGAGGCCCAGCATGTTCTTGAAAGTTGTTACACCGAAGTACATGACGGTCATGTCTTCCGGATTGTAGCCTGTCCCCAAGTCCGGGAAGCACGTAATGAAGAGAACGGAGAGCGGCAACAGCACGAAGGCGGCCCGCTTGAACAGGTGTCTAAATGCATGCTTCGGCTGGGAATCGGTCAGCACGATCATGATCATCACCAGATCGCCGACAGACTTGCTCCATCGTTTGAATGCGACGAACGGAAAGTCAGACCACAATACGCTTAGAGCGCAGTAAGTAAAGAAGAGAAGAAGCGGAAGGTTCTGACGAAGAAAACTTCTTACTCGAATAGACCGGAAATTGAGAACCGTGGCGCCCGCGGCAATAAGGATTGCATAGAAGGCCGCGTCGATTGGACTCGACTCAGAGTACTGCCGGGCCAGCGAAACTGCCGGCCGCATCGCCAGCCATTCTGTAACGGAGCGGGATCCGCAGATGAGCAGCCACAGCGTCGGTATCCACAATACAGGCGAGGGGCCGGTGTCCGGATCGCGGTCCAGATAAAAGAGCCATGCAATGCTGGCTATACAGACGATTGTGCCTAACAATTGCGTCATCTTCAATCAATAAACAAGCGGTGAATGTGCTCCAGCGTAAGTAGTTTGTGAATGGCCGTGGTGTGGTTGCGCTGGCCCGTGCAATGCTCACGCACCATGCGCTCAACGGCACGGCGTTCGAGATAAGGGCGCGAGAGCGTCCGCGCATCCAATAGCATCTCCCGAACATAGTGGCTCAATGCATCGCGATACCACACACGAAAGTGAGTGAACTTGTGCCGACCCAGGAATGCGCGTTCAAGGTGAAAGCCCTTCAGCGCGTGATCCACGCGGGCAATGTTGTTGGGCATTCCATAGTCGTAGGCATACTCGGCTTTAAAAGTGAAGTCGAAATACGCCTGCTGCAGAGCGACCGCAACACGTGGCAAACGCCCGCCGACGCCACGATCGGTCCTGATCGCCCCCAGTTCCCGGTTGCCATCGGCAATCAACCGAAGCGACACGTCGTTGTTTTCCAATGATGATTGCGGCGCACGAAAGACTGTTCTCACGATGTCGTTATCGAGGAACGGCGAACGGATTGTTTGTTGCGTTCTCTCCAGGGCGAGCAGCCCGTACTGACGCCATGGCGCTTGACGGAAGACTGCAAAGGAAAGCGGATGACCATTAAGCGAGCTTGAGTAAGTCTCTTTCGCGCGGGCAAAATGACCATCCAGACTGGACGCAAAAAGCCCTTGCGGCGGGTCGACAGGCTTGAATGCGCGAACGTGGCGCAGCACTTCTCCACCGTAATTGCCGGTTACGCGTAGCGGCGCAATTTGAGCTGCCCGCTCGCTTACATACAAGTCTGGAGCGTGCTTTACCTCAACGCAGCCGTCGGTCAGGAAAACGGTGCGTTCAGCAAAGCGCGGAAAAGCCTGTAACAATTCGCGTCCAACTGCGATCGTTTCGTGCGTTTGTCCGCACGCTTGAGCGACACTGCGCGCAATCTTCACGTCCTGGGATTCGCACATGGAACTACCAAACGAAAAGCATCGCAGGGTTGCCGCCGCGGCGCCGGACCAGGACATGAGCATTCTAGAATCGAGCCCGCCGGTGAGCGATACGCCGACCGGCTCCGCGCTCTCGAAATAGTGCGGAATCTTGGCGGAAACGATCTCTCTCAATTCTTTGTAGTACGAATCGGAATCAAGCGTCGGCTGCTCTTCCCATTCTCTCGGACAGAAATAACTTGCCTTCGCGCTCAGCGTGCCCGCATGAAATATCCAGGCGGAGCCGGCCGGTAAAACCGAAATGCCCTCGAAGATGGTTCGGTTCTCGAGCGTGCATCCACAGGAAATGAACTGCGCCATGCCTTCCGCATCGATGGAACGTGACTCAGGACAGACTTCCAGAATCGCTTTTGCCTCTGCGGCAAAATAAAAAGCGTCTCCGGCATCGCGATAATAGAGCCGGTGCATTCCATAGCGGTCGTTGAACAGAATCGTTTTTTCACTATTTATATCGGCCAGAACGCCATGAAAGAGCCCATTGAGACTTTTCGGAAAGCACGAATCATCTTCCGCGTGTCGAATCAAGTACGAGTGTTTTTCGAATTGATCGCCCGCCTCTCCGAAAACTTCACCGGAAATGAATAGCGCAAGGTTACGACGTTCGTTTTGAATCGGCAGGCCAGGAATGTCAGGCGTGCCGCGTTCGACCCAGCCTACGTACAGGCCCAGCGATTCATCGCACCAGGCGCCGATTACAGATGAAGTCTCATGAAGAAGAGTCGGGATCATGCGAAGCAGTTTTGCTTCAGCAACGTGTCGCGGCATTTTCGTAATGAGACCAACCAATCCCGACATGGCAGTTTATCTTTCTCTATGTACGCGACACACTAGTTTAGGCCTGTCCTCGTCTTGAACTCGTACCACTTGCGCCGCAAGTTGAGCATTGTGTTGATGGCGCCTGTGGGCAGGATGCCGAACGGTCCGCGATAAAGACGTGTTCTCACACAGAACCAACCCCACGGCGTGAGCGGCACATAATAGGTGGGCACCAGCATCTCCTCAAACCCATTGCGCAACTTGAAATCGCGTAGCGTACTCTCGCGTTTATTCCAGTAATTGAATTCACCGTAGATAAGATATCGGACTCCTTTGGATGCGCAGATTTCCGCGGCTTTCTGCAACAGAGCGTTGGTGGGCCGCAGGTACTGGCGCTCAAGTTTCGAATTTATCTGCATGATGGATGCTACTTCGCCGCGGTAGATCAACTTGAGAAATCCGAGCAGCTCCTGGCCGTGATAAGCGCAGATGAAATCGCAACTATCGAGATACGATCCGTGGTCCCGTTTCACTTCGTCAAAGGTCTTGCCGTAGTGGTAGAAACGCCTTCCCTGACGAATTGGGTTTTGATTCTGGATGCACATGATTCCGCGGACCAGGTCGTCGTTAAAATCCTGCAGCCTGACGTCGACGCCGCGTTTCTTCGCCTGCTTGATGTTGCAGCGCGTGCCATGAGAGATCTTTTGCCACCATGCTTCAACGCTGGGCACATTTGCCACAGCCAGGCTGCGCATCTCCAACGGATAGTCGTAATGCGGCTCGTTGTCCGGCTCTTTCTGAGAGAAGTAAAAAATGTCCGCATTGATTTCTGCCCGTCTTTCTCTCAACGCCTGAATGCAATCGGCGGGATTGGCAACACTCGCCGCGGTCCAGTCTTCGTCGTGCAGGCTCGCGATCCTGATTCGGCTTCCCCGAACCACAATGGTCTGGCCGCTGATTTGAACCGCGGGAACCTTGATCCACCTGCCACGCACGCTTACTTCCATGGCTCGTGCCGGCGCCTGGGGTCCGGACGCACTTATCGCCGCATCAATCATTGGCCCACCTGAGTCGGCGATCGATTGCCATGTGGCTAGTCCGAAACATATTCCTCCCGGATGGGATTAATGCCGGCACGCATGAGAAGTTTTCCGGAGTGATCGCAAATCTTGACCATGAGCCGCATGAAGTACTGCTGGCCGATGAGCAACGTAAACGGCAGAAGGAGCAAATAGAACGGCACGGCGACAAGCGATTTGGCAATGTTGAGTTTGGTGCAATTTGGTTGAAGTGCAGCCGTTGCGCCCTGCAAGACGGCTTTCCGCAGAATATAGCTGCGCTTCCATCTCGCCGGGGGAATGGTCTCGCACACCACTGCATCAGCCGACCAGATGAATTTGTAGCCCGCTTCAATTTTGCGACGGAAGAAGTCCTGATCTTCGCCCGCGCGGAATTCGGGGCGGAACGGCGCGGGGTCGCAAACCAACATTCCGCGTTTCAACAAGGCGTTGCCGGTTCGTGATTCTTTCCATCGCACGACGGCTCCGGTGGGTTTGATTTTCCTGGAGTAGATTCCGCTTTTGCGAAACCATGCCGGAGGAATCTCTTCAAAGTGCCGCCGCACCACTCCAAGCACACCGTCAACACGGTACTCGCAGAGGGTCTCATAGAGCGTCAGCAGCCATGTGGGTTCCGGAAACTCGTCATCGTCAATCAGCGCAACGAATGCTCCCTCGGCATTTTCGATGGCCTTATTCCGTGCCAGTGCGATGTTGCGCCGCGGTTCGACACAATACCGGATAGGCACCCTGCAGAACGAGCTCATCTTTGCAACTATGGGCGCACCCGACCTTTCGCCGTCGTTGTCGGCGACGACAATCGAATAGGTGAAGAGCCCTTCAGTCGCCTGGTTGTTGAGCTTGAGCAGAAGGCGCCTGAGCAGTCTCGGCCGGCGATAACTGCAGACGCACACCGAAATATGCGGAACAGGATGGCCGCTGGCGCGGCCAAGCCATGCCAGATCAAGTGGAATCGCCATTCCGCTCGTACCCATCTCAGCGCGGCTCATGGCAGACTCTCCTTAGCGTAGCTCGAAATCTGCGCGCGCAATGCATAGCCGTTTGCAATGCGCACGTTGACCGCACTGCGTTGAATTTCGCCGTTCATCAGGAATCTGTACTCCTCGTCGCGTATCGGGTGCGTTTCAATTTCAACATTGAAGCGCCTCCCCAATTCGAAGATCCGTCGCAGACGGGCACGCGGCTCGATGGGATGCAGGTCAAAAAAATAGTCAGCCACGCGATGACGTCGTGCCAGGCGCCGATCTTGCGTGCGCCGATAAAGCCGATTCAGATAGAACTTTTCGCCGCGCTCGAATGTCAGGTTCCTGCGCACGATGCTTCCGTGCGGCAGCAACTCCTGGCACAGCACGTTTGCGCAGAGATGCATGTGGTGATGACCGTCGAGGCGTGCGGCGGCAGCACCATACAGCCGTTCGTACTCTTCCAATTGCGCTTTGGCCACGTACTCAAAAGATGCCGTGAGCCTGGGATGATAAAGAGCAGCCGCAAACCGGTGAGCAGATAATGTGCGGGCAATCTCCTGCTGGTGCTCCTTGAGCTGCGGAGGGCAGTGCCGTACTGAGTAGGTCGTTGTGAAGTTAAGATGCAGCCCCGCATCCATGCTGTGAAAACGCGCCGTTTCCGCAGCGCGGTCGGAGTCGGCCATAAAAACCATGGCGCTTACCGATGAAACAGCGCCGGCGCGGAAACAACTGAGCGTCCTGTCGGTAGTCGCGCAATCGCGGCCCCAATCATCAGCGTTCACAATAACAACGCTCTGCTGTGCGGCATCGTCAAGCACGCGTGCAACATCGGTCCCTTCGCTCATGAGGACGTCTTCACTTTTCCGGATTGCGATCTGCTGACTCGATATACTCATACGTGGTCCCTGCGCGGCGTTGCTGCTAGCGAACTTCCCTGATGCTTCGAGGTGCAATCAATTTGCTTCGGCTGGGATCGGCTTTGATGCCGAGCTTCTGTTTCAGGCGGAGCATCTGCTCACCTCGATGGAATGCGACGAATTCGCGTGTAACTGGACGATGTTCGCGCCGAATGGTTGCGTTCACAAATCCCATCCCGACCGCCAGGCCTCGCAGCACGTATGGTTTCCTTGCGGTCTGATAGATGGTGCGGAAGAACTGCCACATAGGATGGTTGCCCATCGCGTGATCCATTGCGCCGGTTGCGATGCCGGCTTTCCAAACGCTCTGTTGTGCGGTCCCCGTTTGCCGGTGGTGATTGCACACCTGCTCAGTAAATGTGCGGGTCTTCCAGCCTTTCATCCGGGCACTGATCACAGCGATGCAGTCGATGGCGCCGAGCTTGATTGGGGCATATCCGCCGATCGCCTCAAAACACTCGCGCCGAAATACCTGGCATGCTCCGGACACGTGATTGCGGCTGGTGAAACCGTAGTCGTAGGTCTCACCGGTTGTTTCCACGTACGGTGTACCAACAACTCCAAGTTTCGGATCAGCTTCAAGCTTGCTCAGCAGGAATGAAAAGTAGTCGCTGCGAAAAGTAATGTCCGCATCCAAGTTTGCGATCACATCGTAGGGCAGACCCGCTACACGCGCTTCGCCGGCCTTGAACGCAAATGCCTTCCCGGCAAAGTGGCGCTCCGTGCGCTCGGGCATGTGGACAAGTTCGATCCACTCATGCTGCCGCGCATACTGCTTCACAATGTCATCCGTGCCGTCAGTTGAGCCGTCGCTGACAATGATCCACCGCAATGGACGCACCAGCTGCGCAAGAACCGACTTGATGGTCGCTTCAATGAATTGCGCTTCGTTGCGCGCCGGAGTTATCAGCACGTACTTTTGAAGATCCCTCAACGCCAACCTTCTTTCGTATTCCGCCTGCTGCTCTGTGTTGCTCTATTCAGGAAGAAAGTGTGCTCTTCGACTGCGATATGAATGCCAGCGCTTCTTCGGCAACTCTCGATTGCTGATCCCCGGTAAGGTGCGGGAACATGGGCAGGGACACGACCTCCGAACTTAGTCGCTCTGCAACCGGGAAGTCCCCTTCGCTGTATTCCAAATGGGCGTATGCCGCCTGCAGGTGCAGAGAAATCGGATAGTGAACTCCTGTGCCGATGCCCGCCATTTTCAAGTGATTCATCAATCCCGATCGGTCTTGGAAACGAATCGCATAAATGTGGTAAACGGCGCGCGACCACGACGCCTCGAAAGGTAATACAATTCCTTCGGCGCCAGCCAACAGCTGGTTATATTCGACAGCCCGCTCGCGGCGTTGCTCATTCCAGTTCGCGAGGTGAGGCAGTTTTGCCCGCAAGATTCCTGCCTGGATTGCATCGAGGCGGCCGTTGTAGCCTTCGAGTTCGTGGTAATACTTTTTTACCTGGCCATGGTCACGCAATAACTTTACCTGCCGCGCCACCAGGGAATTGTCTGTTGTGACTGCGCCAGCCTCGCCACATGCGCCAAGATTCTTGCCCGGATAAAAACTGAATGCAGCAGCATGTCCCATCGAGCCGGCCTTCATCCAGCGATTGTTCTCGCGCGAGAAATACGCGGCGCCGTGTGCCTGGCACGCATCCTCAACTACAACAAGCCCGTATGTTCCAGCCAGTCGCAGGATCGCGTCCATATCGGCCATCTGGCCATAAAGATGTACAGGAACTATGGCCGAGATTTGTCGCCCGCTGCGAAGACTGACGAGCCTGCCAGCAAGATCGCGCGTGCACTTCGTTTCAAGATACTTCTGAAGGCGCTCAATGGACATGTTGACGGTGCGTTCGTCGACATCCACAAATTCAGGAACCGCTCCCGCCTGCGAGATTGCTTCAGTGGTGGCGATGAAGGTGTTCGGCACCGTAATCACTGCGTTGCCAGGCCGCACTCCCGAGGCCATCAAGGCAAAGCGAAGTGCATCTGTCCCGCTGCCCACGCCGATGCAATGCGTAACACCGCAGAAAGCGGCGAACTCTTTTTCAAACGTTTCTACCGCGGATCCACCCACGAAAGCAGCCGAGTGCAAGCTCTCGCGAAAGACTTTCACGAGCTGACTCTCAAGCTCGCAATTGGGAGTGACCAGATCGAGAAAAGGAATTGCCGCCGGCATAGCGGACTTGCCGGCACGCTCAAGAAAGCGAATGACCCGTGCCGGGTTTCCGGCGACGATTGCGTCGGCAGGTACGTTCTTCGTCACCATGCTGCCCGCACCGATGATTGCATTCTCACCGATGATCAGGTTGGGAAGGATTGTCGAACCCGATCCGATGGACGCACCGTGTTTGACCACTGTAGGTTCGACCGTCCAATCGGCGTCGGCTTGCAGGGTTCCGTCGGTGTTGGTGGCGCGCGGGTAGCGGTCGTTGGTAAAGGTGACTCCGTGCCCGATGAATACCCGGTCCTGAATCTCGACACCTTCGCAGATGAAGGAGTGGCTCGATATCTTGCAGCGGCGGCCGACGCGAGCGTTCTTCTGGATTTCCACGAAGGCGCCAATCTTTGTTTCGTCGCCAATTTCGCATCCATATAAATTGATGAACTTGGAGAGGCCGACATCGTGTCCCAGTTTTACGTCGCTCGAAATGGAGTTATAGTCGCTCATAGATAAACCAGCGAGCCTCTCGTCTGAAGCGATTCGCTTGCGGCTTCCAGCATTCTGACTACACGGAGTCCGGAGCGCCCGTCATTAAAGGGCTCTTCGCCGCTCTCAATGCAATCGACGAAGTAGGTAAGCTCACGGCGCAAAGCTTCTCCCTGTTCCACTTTGGGCGCCCACATATCGCCGGAACGATAATGCACCAGCAGGTTGTACAGATTTTCGTCGCTGGTTATGTTTACTCCGCGGTCATAGACCTTCAACTTTTCGTCTGCTTCAAGATCGTTCCACACCAGCATCCGTTTTTCGCCGCCGATGAGTGTTGTTCTAACCTTCACGGGCGAGAGCCAGTTTACGTTGATGTGCGCAATGACCTTCTCAGGGAAATAGACCGTCATGAATGCGATGTCTTCGTGACCGTTCAAATGCCGCTGCCCCGTTGCGACGATCGCCTCGGGCGTGGACTCGATGAGGTGATCCATAATGGAAAAGTCGTGCGGAGCAAGATCCCAGATGACGTTGATGTCGTGCTGAAAAAGTCCGAGGTTCACGCGGGTTGAATCGTAGTAGTAGAGTCGGCCGAGGGTTTGTTCGTCAAGCAGCTCTTTGATCCTTCTAACCGCTCCCGTAAACAGGAACGTGTGATCCACCATAATGCGCAGGTTCTTCTTCTGAGCGAGCTCGATGAGCTCCTCGCCCTGCGCTGTACTGCTGGCAAATGGCTTTTCGATGAAGACGTGCTTGCCATTTTCGAGGGCCGCCTTTGCCAGTTCGTAATGCGTCCACACCGGAGAGACGATGGCAACCGCGTCGATCTGCGCCGACAACAGCACTTCGTTTGCATCGGCACTCACGATGATCCCCGGATATGCCTTGCGCGCACGCTCGCGGGCCGCGGCGTTGAGATCGGCAATGGTGTGAACCTTTACCCTCTCAAGAGACGAAAGATTCCTGACGATATTTGGACCCCAGTACCCGTAGCCGATAACTCCGAAATTCATTTCATTTCGCCGTTCAATATGCGCCTGATCCGCGGATGACCGCGAAGGGCGTGAGCAAAAGTATTTTCAAGTCGAGCCAAGGCGACCACGCCATGGCATAGCGCAGATCCATCCTGACCATCTCGTCGAACTTAACGCGGCTGCGTCCAGCCACCTGCCAGACGCCAGTGATGCCGGGCTTGGCTGCGAGTACTCGCCGCCGGTGCCAGGTCTGGTAGACCTCTAGTTCGTATGGAATCGCCGGACGAGGGCCCACGAGCGACATCTCGCCCTTGAGCACGTTGAAAAGCTGCGGTAGCTCATCAAGGCTCGTTCTGCGAATGATTCTTCCAACCCGCGTAACTCTTTGGTCGTCCCTGATTTTGTAGAGAGCGCCGCGTTCGTCGCTCACAGGCTTTTCAGGAGTGGTATCGCCGATTAACTCTGTTACGAAATTCTTGTGGACGAGGATGTCGCTGTTTTCGTACATCGAACGGAATTTCAAAAACACAAATGGCTTTCCGTACTGGCCGATTCTCTTTTGTTTGAAGAACACCGGACCTCTCGAAGTCCCCATGATTGCGAGCGCAATCCATATAAACAAGGGCGAGAGGATGATGAGCATGAACGCGCCGAATACGATATCGATCAGTCGCTTTAAGGCAAGTAGAGCGCGCTTGCGCCTTGCGGCAACCGTGACGTCGATATAGAGCGCGGAATTGCCGGGAGAATTGGAATCGGTAAGATCCCAGTCGTCAGGAAAGAAATGAAAGGTCAGTTGTACCTGCCGCCACTCGTCGACTGCCAGGTTGCGCTCCAGACTGGATTTCACGCGGCCGGAAATCGTTTCGAGAATAGTGCCGCGGTCGCCCGCAAGACCCGTGAATAGCACTGCCAGAATTGAGCGGTCCTGGTACCAGCCGATGACGTCGGTTTCGCGGCTGTCGGTCTGTAATACAGCAGCAATTTTGCCGAGCGTTGCGTCTTTAGCGGACTGCTCGTGGAGCTCGCTGCACTCTGCCCGCATCAGCAGGAATGGCGCCTTGGTGCGTTCCGATCGTTTGCGCTCCAGCGCGAGCATTCGCCTGAACTCACTGTTATTCAGGACGTCTCGTTCTGCTTCGGCCGGCCGAGCGATCGCCGCGGAGTTGTGTGCCGGACCTCGATTGACGCGAAGCGATGACACCGGTGTACCTTCCAGCGTGCGAAATAGACCTCTTGCATTCGTGCTTCCTCCTTATGGTCATTCGTCGAGTAGCTCGATTCAATCCATCCTTAGAGCTAATGTTCGATGGCACGGAGGTAACAGAGATGCCATTACCTGAATTGGCAATCTGGTGACTTCCTGTCTTCAGGGTGCTGCTGATTCCATTGTGCACGCGTAGTGAACGAGGCGATTGGTTTGCATGGAAAAAAATGCGGAAATCAACTGCGAATCGGGTACTTGCAGTATTGGCAGCGCACGCATGATCGGGAACAATGGCTACAAACACGATAAACTTACGATCAATATATACTGACGCCAGCGAGGCTTGATGAACTCCACCTATTCAACCGGCGGGCCGCAGTCAGCCGGCCGACTGCAGTCGACACCGGAGACGCAATCGTGAACGAGATCGTTTTTTCCCCGGCAACAAAACAGCTTGAGCTCCTCCAAAGCGGCCAGATCTCGGTGTCTGAGTTGGCCGAGGCGCATATTCGCCAGATTGAACGGCTGAACCCTGAACTCAACGCGCTGGTCGATTTCGATGCCGAACGTGTACGCGCGCAAGCCGGGCGGCTCGACGCCACGCGGGAACGCGGCCCCCTGCACGGCCTGCCCGTCACGGTAAAGTCGTCGATTGCCACGGCAGACTATCGCTGCGAAGTCGGCAGCAACCTGCACAAAGGCCACATACCAGCGGAGGATGCTGTGGTTGTGGCGCGTCTTCGCGCGGCCGGAGCGCTCATTTTGGGTACAACCAACTGCCCCGAGTTTCTGATGGCGTACGAAACTGCGAACCTGCTGCACGGCCGAACACGCAATCCATGGGACCTGGAGCGCTCGCCCGGCGGATCGAGCGGAGGAGAATCGGCAGCCATTGCTGCGGGACTTTCGGCCGCGGGCCTCGGCAGCGACAGCGGCGGATCAGTGCGCGTCCCTGCGCATTTCACGGGAATCTGCTCGCTCAAGCCCACCCCGGGCCGCATTCCGGGCCGCGGACACATTCCGCCGTGCGTGGGCCCTTTCGCAATCCTGGGAGCCATTGGCCCCATGGCGCGCACTATTGGCGACGTCGAGCTGCTGTTCAGTGTGCTCGCCGGCCAGGATCCGCATGACCCGATCAGCCCTCCGGTCATGCTGCGCAAGCATTCGCTCGAGGACGTGCGCAAACTGACCATCGGCTACTTTGAAGACGACGGACTGGTTCCGGTCACTCCAGAGACACGCCGCGCGGTTCTGTCGGCAGTGCAAGCCCTGCGCGAATCAGGGTTCCGGGTTGAGCCGTTTCGCCCCAGTCAGCTTGAGCAGCTTCGCAAGCTCTGGACCAGATTCTTTGTGCAGTGTGGCGCGCTGTTTTACGAACCGGAGATTCAAGGCAAGCTCGAACAGCTTAGCCCCATTTTCAGCGAATTTCTCTCCATTGCCGATGCTGCCGGCGAGCTATCGACCCGTGAGTTGCTCTTCGGCTGGGCAGAACTGGACCTGCTCCGGTCGAAGTTCCTCGCCGAAATGGGCGAGTTCCCTGTGCTGCTTTGTCCGGTTGCCAGCATTCCGGCGTTCCGGCACAACGAGCGCACTTGGACAATCGACGGCACCCCGGTTAAGTACCTTGACGCCGTCCGTCACACCCAGTGGTTCAACGCGACCGCCATGCCGGCCGCCGTGGTCCCGGTGGGAATGTCGCCGGAAGGTTTACCTATTGGGATTCAAGTAGCTGCGAGGCCCTTTGAGGATGAAACGGCGCTCGCCGTAGCCGCCGTAATCGATGCCGCTTTCGGCTATCGCATCCCTCCTTTATTGGCGGCGAAGTGAGTTAAAGTCGAGGCACGAAGTTTGTGAATCGATTAGAGTTGGGCTCGTGCCGGCGAGAGGGTCGGCAAAATCAATCCGCATTTCTTCCGCAAGTCGTTTATAGCACAGGACTTTCCCAAAAAGTGACCGACCTCGTTTGTATCCTTAATCGTGGTCGTGCCACTTAATGATCTCGGGCACTCAAATCGCATCCGGCCGATCAGATTCAAAGGACGCGGGGAAACGGCGTGAAGGGGTGTATTTCGGCCATCCAGTGCTTAAAACAAAGCTGCGCTCGCCGCGGGCGTCCATCTGCATTCTTCTTTATTTCAAGAGCAGAAAAAAATCATTGCGTATTGTACAAAAGCGGTGCTAGAGTACGTGGCTGGGTTTCTACGTCGAATTTCAAACACAAGACACTTAGCGCACAGGCGTATCGCTGGTCTTGATAAACCAGTGACAGCAAAGAAACAGAAGACCTTTTGGGGAGGAAAATAATCAATGTGGCGTTTACGAGTTGTACTATCAGTCCTTATCGCATTCGTCTTCGCAGCCAGCGTTTACGCGCAGGGCGGAAACGTTGCCATTTCCGGCACAGTAACTGATCCCTCGGGTGCGGTAATCCCGGGCGCGAAGGTAACTGTGACGGCCAAAGCGACGTCCCTGGTCCGCGAAGATTCAACCAACAGCGCCGGACAATTCAACATTACAGCGCTGCCGCCCGCCACTTACACGGTGACCGTTTCATCAAGTGGCTTCAAGCAATATGCGCAGGATGTAGTCATGCTAGCAGACACGGTCCGCAACATGGACGTACACCTGCAGGTAGGCCAGGCGACTGACCAGATCACGGTGGAAGCGTCCAGTGTTCAGGTCAATACGGTAAGCCCGGTATTGGGCCAGGTTATCGAGCACTCGCGCTTGACCGATCTGCCGCTCAACGGCAGAAACGCCGCCGACCTCACGCTGCTTGTTCCCGGAGCCGTTTCGGCTATCGCCAACAACTCCGGCACATTGCAGGGAGACACAAAGCAGATTCCCGGCGCGGAAGCAATCGCAGTGAACGGCGCGCGCCCTGACCAGATCGGCTACAACCTGGACGGCGCAAACAACGAAGACTTGATGAGCAACGTCAATCTCCCGTTCCCCTTCCCTGACGCGCTGCAGGAATTCAGCGTCCAGACCAACAGCTTCGATGCGCAGTATGGCAACAACGCCGGAGCGGTGGTCAACGTAATCACCAAGTCGGGCACCAACGAGTGGCACGGTGACTTGTTCGAGTTTGTGCGCAACAGGGCTTTCAACGCGGCCAACTTCTTCTCGTGGAATCCTAAAACGAATCTAAAAACGGTTGATCCGCTGAAGCGTAATCAATTCGGTGGCACTGTCGGCGGCCCGATCTTTAAAAACCACAGCTTCATCTTCTTCGGATGGCAGAAAACCCTCATTCGCAGCGCCAACTCTGCTAGCCAGGCAACGCTTCCGCTGCCGCAGAACCTGACCGGCGATTTCACCAATTACCCAGTGGGAACTCTTAAGGGAAATCCTTGGACTCACACTCCCTTTGCCCAGCCCAATGTAATTCCGTCGAACCTGCTAGACCCTGTGGCGCTTAACATGACCAAGCTGCTGCCCATTAGCTCGGCCAACTCAGTTGGGACAGTGACTTACGCAACTCCTCTTAAGCAGAACTTCGATGAGTACGTTGCGCGGTTTGACCAGACGCTTCGCGGACAGGACCGAATGTTTGGCCGTTTCTATCTGAACCGTTACTTCCATGCGCCAACCTATGATGGCAAGAACATTCTTACGGCAGGACCGGGTTCGACGGTTCAGGCACAGAACTGGGTGTTCGGCTATACCGGAATTCTCTCGCCAAGTATCGTCAACACGTTCACACTCAATTTTGTCCGTTCGAACTCCAGTCGAGGCCAGCAGGGTGGTGCGGCAGTGGTTCCGGATATGAAGACCTTCGGATCTACCATCTATCAACTGCCGACGCAACAAAGTGGTATCCGAAATTTCGCAGTTGCAGGTAACTTCACGCTTGGCAACTTCACCAATGCGGCGTTCGTCCGTAATTCTTACGGTCTTCGCGACGTGTTTGCATGGGATAAAGGCAAACACAGCATGACGTTCGGGTACGAACTCGAGCTGGATCAATCGATCATTCGTAACACCGATCTTGAGAACGGCAGCTTCAACTTCACCAATGACGTAACAGGCCTCGCACTGGCAAGTTTCCTAATGGGATACCAGCATTCGTTCAGCCAGACCTCGGGCGACTGGTCCGATTCGCACGAGCATCCGATGGGCCTGTATGCAAACGACAAGTGGAAGCTCACGCCACGCCTGATGCTGAACCTCGGCGTGCGCTGGGAACCGCAGTGGGTAATGAAAGAAATCTGGGGCCGCATCGAGCAGTTCCGCCCGGATGCTTACGCCGCCGGTGTTAAATCGACAGTCATTCCGAGCGCTCCGGCCGGCCTGTTCTTCGTCGGCGATAGCTACAACAGCATATCGGTTCCCGACACCGGACAATCGCCTGACCTGAACAACTTCGCACCCCGTGTTGGTCTCGCATGGGATCCGACAGGCACGGGCAAGATGTCGGTCCGTGTTGGCGGGGGCGAGTTCTTTTACTCACGACTGCCTGGATTGTTCCTGAACGACGCAGCCATTTCCGCGCCATTCAGCCTGCGCATCGACCTTAACGATAGTGTCAACGGGGCATCGCAGATCGGTTCGCTTACAAATCCTGTGGTGAATTACCCTGCTTTCACGACCGGATTCCCGCAGCGGTTTACGCTTGCGACCGCTCCTAAGAACGCGACCTTCATTGCCAACCCAACCATTTTCGGTCTGCAGCCGGGCGTAAAGTGGACCACGCCTGAAATCTACAACTGGAACGGCACCTTCGAGTACCAGTTGCGTGCCGACACAGTGTTGCGCGCATCGTACGTGGGAACGCGCGGCACGCACCTGCGGCAGGACGTGAACCTGAACCCCGCCGTCTACACAGCGGGGGACACGCGGTCCACTCAGCTACGGCGGCCTTATCAGCCGTTTGGCACCATTTACCAGAACCGTAACACTGGCGCCAACGGTTACAACTCTTTGCAACTCGGTTTCGAAAAGCGGCCGGCGGGCGGATCCGGGACCTTGAACCAAATCACGCTGCTTGCCAACTACACCTACTCTAAGGCGACGGATTACGGCTTGGCCGAGAACGGCGGCATTACGGATGTCGGATCGAGCATCGGCTCCGGCATGTCGTTCTACGATCCTCGTCAGCATGCGTTTGAGACTGGACCTGCGACCTTCGACCACACGCATCATTTCGTCGTGTCATATGTTTGGAACCTGCCGAAGTTGAATGGCTCTAACTATGCGACGCGCATGGCGTTGGGTGGCTGGCAATGGACCGGTCTTTACAACATTACGACCGGCGACCCGCTGACCATCCTGGCCGGAACAGACATTTCACAAACCAACAATGGACTGGACCGTATGGATCTGGCCAGCGGAGCCACCTCTGGCCAGATTGGGACTCCGACCGCATGCCCGGCAGCGACAGCCTGCTCGCCTTACCTCAACACTGCAGTGTTCACCTCGCCGGCAGCAGGGACATACGGAAACTCGGGTAAAGGTACCTGGCGCGGCCCCACATTGTGGCAGGCCGACACGGGTTTGCTGAAGACCTTCACCCCAATGAGTTCGCACGAGAACATCAACTTCCAGTTCCGCGGCGAGTTCTTCAACATCTTCAACCACCCGCAGTGGTCCGACCCGAACGTGACCAAATCTAACGTCGCGTTTGGCACAATTCGCCAAACAGTCGGCACGCAAACGGGCAACGTTGGAACAACCGCGGATTCACGCATCATCCAGCTCGCATTGAAGATGAATTTCTAATGTAGTGCGGCGGAGTAATTTCCGACGTCCGATTGCTCTGAACATCTAGCCTCCTGGTATCAGGGGTGGTGAACCGGAAACGGTTCACCACCCCTTTTCTTTTCGCCCGTCTAAATCGTCTACCGGCTCCGGCACGTGGCGCCACTCTCAAAAATCCTGACTGTTTCCTGTAACACATCGCTGGAACGTGTCTTTGTTCTGGTGAACACATTCCAGAAGGAAAGTCAGGACATGAAATCTATCCTCCAAAGAGCCAGATGGCTGCTCTTCTTCGGCTGCGTTGTGCCTTTCGGGGCCAAAGCGCAAGAGCCATTGACCCTGCACCAGGCGATCCAGCTGGCACTTAAACAAAGTCCTGACGTCGATGAAGCTCGAGCCGGCACGCAACAGGCAAAGGCTGGCGCAGACATCGCGCGTTCTCAGCTCTTTCCCCAGATCAGCTTTACCGAGGACATGTCGCGCGGGAACGATCCCGTTTATGCCTTCGGGACCCGGCTGCGACAGCAGCGGTTCACAACGGCTGATTTCGCTCTGACGGCGCTCAATACGCCCGACTCGATCGGCAACTTCTCGACCCGTCTGAGCGGGCAGTGGCTTGCCTTTGATTCTTTTCGAATGCAGAAGTCGATCCGTAGCGCGCGCCTGATGGAAAGCAGCGCCACCCTGTCTGCCCAGGCCGTCGATCAAAAAGTGGTCTTCAACGTTGTCCAGTCGTATCAGTCTGTTCTTTACGCGGAGCGCCAGGTGGAGATTGCGCAGCACGAGCTCGATACCGCCGAAGCGCTGCTCAGTTCCGTCGACGATCATGTGAAAGCCGGACTGGCTGTGGAATCCGACCGCATGTCAGCTCAGGTGAATGTAGCAGCCTGCAAACAGACTCTGATTGCAGCACAAGGCGATCTGGATCTTGCTTGGGCGCAACTTCGACTGACAACCGGGTCGGTGAATATCACGCAGACCAAGCTGACGCCAATCGAACTCCATCAATTTTCAGCGGGCACGTTGGAAGACGAATTGCAGACAGCCGTCAAGAATCGGAAGGACCTGGCGGCGCTCGGGCAGGCACAATCCTCTCAAGCAGCGGCCGAAAGCGCGGCACGTCTCAGCTATGGTCCCCGGGTAAGCGCCTATGGCAATTGGGAAGACGATCGGCCGAACTTCGCAAGTTCCGGCGGGAACAACTGGGTGGTCGGGGCGCAAATCAGCCTGGATATTCTGCCGCTGGGAAAACGCGCCCAACTTGCCAGCGCAAAAGCGGCTAGAGCTCGCACAGACGCTCAAGCAAATTCGTATCAGCAGCAGATCCGCCTGCAGGTGAACCAGGCTCACATTCAACGCCAAACTGCGCAGCTTTCACTTGAAACTGCCCGCGCAGCCGTGGACCAGGCAACGGAAAGCCTGCGCATCCTCAAGAACCGTTACAGTGCGGGTCTTGCGACCATCACTGACCTTTTGCGCGCCGAAGACGCCGAGCGACAGAGCCAGGTGAACTATTGGCACGCCGTTTATGGCAATACGCTTTCTTATGCACAACTGCTTTTCGCGACCGGGACTCTGACTCCCGATGCGGCGGAGGATTTGCAATGAAGTTCGTCTTATCGATCAGTTCCCTTGCGCTCATTTCCGCAGCCGTTGCCGGCTGCCATTCCAGTGAACCGGTTCGCTCCGGTCCCGTTGAAACCGTGCAAGCTCGCATTGTGGAAAGCAGCCAGGAACAAGCGCCGGTACTCGTGCGCGCCACCGGCACTCTGCATGCGCACGAGTCGGCTACGCTCTCGGCTCAGGTCATGGGCCGTGTTCAGCAAGTGCTGGTGCGGGCGGGCGATTCCGTACGGGCCGGGCAGACCCTTGTAATCCTGGATGACGGCACATTGAAATCCGCCGCCGATCAGGCTGAGTCTGCCGTGAAGGCTGCGGAGAACCAGCAGCTGGCGGCTCAGCAGAACGCCGATCTGGCAGCCAGTACGCTCGCGCGTTACAAACAGTTGCAGGCCGAAAAAAGTGTGAGCCCGCAGGAGATGGATGAAGTTACGCGTCGCGCACAAGCTGCCGCAGCACAGGTGGATGCGCTGAGAGCGCAGGCCAACGCAATGAAGGCGCAGCAAAGCGGTTCTCACGCAATGTTGGCCTATACACGCATCACCGCACCTTTTGCCGGCGTTGTTACGGCGCGGATGGTTGATCCAGGCGCCTTAGCGTCGCCGGGCGTGCCTCTATTGCAAATTGACAGCGCGGGATCGCTGCAATTGCAGACCAGCGTAGACGAGTCGGCGATTGCAACCGTGAGAAAAGGAATGAAGATCGACGTTTCAGTCGACGGTTTATCGGATGCTTCCTACTCCGGCGCCGTTGCCGAAATCGTTCCTGCTGCAGATCCTTCAAGCCATAGCTTCCTGGTAAAGATCGACCTCCCTGCGTCAAAAGATCTCCGCGCCGGCATGTATGCCAGCGCCGGGTTCCCGAATGGATCAAAGCAGGCGGTTCTGGCGCCACGCTCCGCCATCATTCAGCGCGGCTCACTCTCTTGCGTATATGCGCTCGACTCCAACTCCATTGCGCAACTTCGTTACGCCACTCTAGGAAATACATACGGGAACAAGGTCGAAGTTCTATCCGGGATCGCCGCGGGTGAAAAGCTTGTTGACGATCCTGCCGACCGCGATTTGGCCGGCAAGCGCATCGAGGTTCTGCAATGACTGAGAACAATGGAATCCGTGGTCTTGGCTTGGCGGGCCGCCTGGCCAAGACCTTCCTGAACTCCAAGCTCACGCCGCTTTTCATTCTTGCCTCTCTGGCGCTAGGGGTGTTCGCGGTCGCAATCATTCCTCGTGAAGAGGATCCGCAGATCCTGGTGCCGATGCTCGACATCGCCACCGCAATGCCTGGCGCATCGCCTGCAGAAGTCGAAGAACGCGTCACGCTCCCCATTGAGAAGCTGGTCCATCAGATCTCAGGGGTTGAGTATGTCTACTCAACTTCCGGCCCGGGCCAGAGCCTGGTGATCGTGCGTTTCCTCGTCGGTACTCCGCAGGAAGACGCGCTCATCAAGGTCTACAGCAAGCTCTATTCAAACTTCGATCAGATTCCGCCGGGCGTGTCGCAGCCCATCATCAAGGCACGGTCCATCGATGATGTGCCGATTCTTTCCGTGACGCTTTGGGGCGACCACTACGACGGCTACCAATTGCGCGCCATCGCTGAAGAAGTTAACCACAACGTTGAGCAGATTCCCAACGTCTCTGAAAGCACCGTCATTGGCGGCCTACCGCGCTCGATGCGCGTCATGCTCAACAGCACCAAGCTGAACGCCTATGGATTGTCGCCCATGGCAGTGGTGGGCCACTTGCAGGCAGCGAACGCGAGTTTGCAGGCTGGCAGTTTTTCTGAGAACAACCGTGAAGTGCGCGTCGACGCCGGCAACCTCTTTACAAGCCGCAGCGATCTCGAGTCGGTGGTCGTGGCGGTGAATCAGGGCCGTCCAGTGTACCTGCGCGATGTTGCGGACCAGATACTTGACGGTCCTTCTGAACCGGCTAATTACGTCCTATTCGGAACTACCAATACCAGCGCTGGCGCAAATCATGCACCGCGGCAATATCCAGGCGTGACCGTTACGGTGGCCAAGCGCAAGGGCACCAATGCAACCGACATCGCCAATGCCGTGCTCAAGCGGATTGACGAAATGAAGGGCGTGCAGATACCGAATGACGTTCACGTCACAGTGACGCGCAACTACGGTGATACTGCCAAGGCTAAATCTGACGAGCTGCTTGAACACCTGCTGCTGGCCACTCTCTCAGTTACCTTGCTCATCGCTCTGTTTCTTGGTTGGCGTGAGTCGGGGGTGGTGCTGCTGGCAATTCCAGTTACGCTCGCGCTTACGATGTCTATCTTTTACTTCCTCGGTTATACGATCAACCGAGTTACGCTGTTTGCCCTGATCTTCTCGATTGGCATTCTGGTTGACGATGCAATTGTCGTAGTCGAAAACATCGTGCGCCATTTCCGCCTGGCTCAGAACCAGCACCGCTCCTGCAGCGATGTCACCATCGAGGCTGTCGCCGAAGTCGGCAATCCCACCATCCTGGCAACTTTCGCAGTTATCGCCGCTGTGCTGCCGATGGCATTCGTTCGCGGACTGATGGGCCCTTACATGCGGCCAATCCCAGTGGGCGCATCGGCGGCAATGCTCTTCTCTCTGATGGTCGCCTTCGTGGTTTCGCCTTGGGCGGCGATGCGGTTGCTTGGCAAGCATCTCGGTGGCGCGCACCTGCTTGAGCCGGAACACGAAAATTGGCGCACGCGCCTCTACCGCAAAGTCATGTCCCCGCTCATTGCTTCGGGACGGAACCGGATGATCTTCTTTGCCGGTGTCATCGCCCTCCTGCTCATCTCTGTGGCGCTCGTCCCCTTGGGATTAGTGCGCGTAAAGATGTTGCCGTTCGACAACAAGAGCGAGTTACAAGTCGTCATCAACATGCCCGACGGTACGCCGCTTGAGCAAACGCTCGCTGTAACTCAGGCTCTTGGTAACGAGTTAGCTCGCCAGCCTGGCGTGCTGAACTACCAGCTATATGCCGGGACTTCGGGCCCCTATAACTTCAATGGGCTGGTACGCCATTACTATATGCGGCGCATGCCGAATCAGGCTGACATCCAGGTGAATCTCCTGGATGCAAAAGACCGTAAGGAGCAGAGCCATGTCATCGCGAAGCGGTTGCGCCCCGCACTCGTCGCCATCGGCAATCAATATGGCGCCCGTATTCAGGTAAGCGAGGTGCCGCCGGGTCCGCCGGTCATTCAGACTCTCGTTGCGGAGGTCTATGGTCCCGACCTCGACGGCCAAACCCGTGTCGCCCAGCAGATCAAGAACATCTTTCAGCACACAGCCGGAGTGGTCGATACGGACTGGTATGTTGAAGACCCGCAGCCTCGGCTTGCCATACGTGTGGATGCTGTGAAAGCGGCACAGAACGGCATTTCCGTTGCCGACGTAGCTCGTGCCATTACACTGGCTACTTCCGGCATGCAGGTTGGGCTCCTGCACGACGATCATGCGCGCGAGCCGATTCCGGCCGTGGTGCAGTTCTCGCGTGTCGACCGCTCATCAGAGCAGGCGCTTGAAAGTATTCGGCTGCCGGGTACGAACGGCGCAATGGTTTCGCTGCGTGAACTAGTCACCATCGACCATAAGTCAATCCAGCGCAGTATCTATCACAAGAACCTGCATAGAGTCGTTTATGTCACCGGCGATGTGGCCGGCTCTGAAGAGAGTCCCGTCTACGCCATTCTAAAAATGAACAAGGATCTCGACAACCTCAAGCTGCCCGCAGGTTATACGCTTGCACGATATAACGCAGAGATGCCTGAGTCCACTGACCACTACTCAATGAAGTGGGATGGAGAATGGCAAATTACCATCGAGGTCTTCCGCGATCTCGGCCTGGCGTTTGCCGCGGTGCTCATTCTCATCTACGTGATCGTTGTCGGCTGGTTCCGCTCCTTCACAGTACCGCTGATCATCATGGCGCCGATCCCGCTCACACTCGTCGGCATACTTCCTGCCCATGCATTGATGGGAGCGTTCTTCACGGCCACTTCGATGATCGGCTTTATTGCCGGAGCCGGAATCATCGTGCGGAACTCCATCATCCTGGTCGATTTCATCGAGCTCCGCAGACGCCAGGGGGCGCCGCTGAGCGAGGCGGTCATTGACGCGGGAGCGATCCGTTTCCGTCCCATGCTGCTAACCGCTGCCGCCGTTGTTGTGGGCGCCAGCGTAATCCTAACCGATCCGATTTTTCAGGGCCTTGCAGTATCGCTTATCGCCGGGGCCGTGGCATCCACATTCCTGTCGTGGCCCACGATTCCCATCCTCTATTACATGCTCCATGTAAACGCGGAAACACCGGTGACTTGTGCACCGGAAACCCTTGAAGGAGTTATTCAATGAACGTCGAACGCGCTCTCCGTCTTCTGGCAGGAGTCATGGTACTCCTGTCCATCGCTCTCGCCTATTACGTTTCCCGATATTGGATCTGGCTCACTGCGTTCGTCGGCCTCAACCTGCTTCAATCGGCATTCACCAACTGGTGCCCTGCAATGGCTATCTTTCGGGCTTTTGGCATGAAGGATGCCAACTGTTCTGCACCGGGAGCAGATTGAAATGGAATCGAGACAGTTCGACGCATCACGGGCGCATATCCTTGATGCTCTCGAACGGCTGACCTGGCTTCCACCCACGCAGGTGTTGGAAAGTTTGCGCTTGAATTCCGACGACATCATCGCAGATCTCGGTGCCGGAACGGGCTATTTTTCAATCCCGATGGCAATGGAAGCCGCGCAGGGCAAGGTTTACGCCGTCGACTCTCAGAGAGAAATGCTCGATCTCCTTGCAAATAGGCTCTCGGCGCAGATTGCGTCCAACGTAGAACTGGTGGAAGCAAATGCAGATAGCACAGGCCTGTCTCAAAACTCATGCAGCCTCGTCTTCATGGCTAACGTATGGCATGAGTTTGATGATCGTGCGGCCGTTCTGCACGAATCGTTTCGGATTCTAACGAGACCGGGCCGGATCGCGATCCTTGATTGGCGCCCTGATGTAGAAAGAGTGGCCGGCCCTCCAGTTGAACATCGTCTCAGCCCGCAAACAGCGGTGGATGAACTTGCCGCCGCAGGGTTTCTAGCGATCGTGAACCAGAACATTGGAATGTACTCATGGCTCGTTCAAGGGACCGTGCTCCCAAACTAGTACGGGACAACAGCCCTGCCTCCAACCGGAAGGCGGCGGAATCCAGCAGGGGCGATCGACTGAAAGATGAGGTCTATCGCCAGATGTACCTGCTGGAAACCCATCGTCCCGGATCCGAGCTCAAGCTCGCCATTGCGCTTCTCCGCGCGATCATTCAGGCGGATATGCTTGTCGATCGCAATGAAATTGACGGTTGGCTGAAGACCATCTGCCCGATTGGTTTACAGATGCTCGAAAATTCGTCAGAAGAGGGTACGCCTCCCTCGTCATACTAGTGAGAAATGAACTCCTGAAGATAGGTGCGGCTCCCTAGACTATCCCCGCTCCCGTTTTTTGTGTTTGTGAGTTATCCGATGCCGGATTATGAGTCCGTCAGCAGGGCGCCCCCACCAGCCCGTAGCTTAGACTGCATTTCGCCGCTGGGAAATAGTAGACCAGATTGATACAGCTCAGTGCTCACCATTGAGTTTTCGACTTGATAGGTCTACGAGCAAATGCAATGGATTCCGTAAGAAGGGGGTCTTACATCCACGCCCGCTTCGCGGTTTAGCACTCCTGCCAGGCACATAAGCACCTCCGAAGCACATGCAGGGCATTTTTCCGCGCAGTTTCCCACTGAGTTGCAGTCCTGGCACAAATAGGCATACCCCAATGGGATGTGCTGCATCGTGGCGAATGGCTTGCGTTCACCTGCGGTCTTCCCCGAACGTGAAAAGAACGATTCAGACAATGAGGTATGCATCTTCTTTGTCCTCTCTGCCTTACGCTGAATAAATTCGAGCGTGACGAGCTGTTCACAGCTCAGAAATGAAGGTCTGTTAGTTCGATCTCAATCCTTCATTGGCAATTCAAAATCTACGCCAGACGAACCGAGGGAACAATGCCGCTTTCGGCCAGAAAGCTCTTCCCGTTAAGTGCTCATCATCGTCAATATGGTAACCACAGGAGCGGTTACTGCCACTCAGCCATTCGCCGGCCAAATATAGGCGGCGCGGCATACACTGACAAGCTCAACGGAAAGATTCCAGAGGAATTCTGGCGAAGCAAGCAGTCAGATTGATGATCGGAAATTGATAGTGCTCCTATCCGACTCGAAAGGTAACTGAAAGCCGGCCTGTTCGGTTTGCGCAATCACGGCTCCGGGAGCCGTGTCCGGTTTCCGTTAGATTGCCAAATCGCAAATCGAGGTACGGAAATCGCCGCCCTGCCAGTTGAATCAGAGCCGCAGAATCATCCATGCCGGCCGCAGGAGACCCCATTCATGGGTGCAGAGTGTCATGCGGCCCAGGCCAAACGCGAGATCCGAGCATTCACCATCCTGCTATCCTAGGGGAAAGCTTCTGAGTGTTCAATCAATCCTGATTGCGGGCGTGACTCGGCAACGATGAGACCTCGATCGACTGTCCAGACATTGAATTCCCCACCGTCCGTCACGATACGCAGTGACAGCGGGCCCTTGGGCCTGGATCTGCGTGCAATCTGGGAACATCGGGAGTTGCTGTTCTTTCTGGTTTGGCGCGATATCAAGGTTCGTTACAGGCAGACCGTATTAGGCATTGCTTGGGCGGTGCTGCAGCCGTTGGCCATTGCCATGTCGATCAGCCTGCTGTTCGGGCGCCTGGTCCAGGTGCCACGGGGAGAGCTCCCGTATCCCGTGTTCGCCTATGCCGGCATGGTGGTATGGCAACTGTTCTCGCAGGGAGTAACCGAATGCAGCAATAGCCTGCTGGCCAACGACCGGCTTGTGACCAAGGTTTATTTCCCCCGTGTGTTGCTGCCGTTATCCGCCGTGCTGGCTAGTTTGCTGGATTTCGTGATCAGTCTGTTGGTGCTGGCGGGCTTTCTCGCCTGGTTTCGAATTACTCCGCAGGCTGGACTGCTGCTGATCCCAGTGTTCGCGGTTCTGACGTCGATCACGGCTCTCGGAATCGGACTATGGCTTGCGGCATTGAACGTCAAGTACAGAGACGTTCGTTATACCCTGACGTTTTTGATACAGTTCTGGTTCTTTGCCACGCCGATTGCATACCCCAGTACCGCAGTACCGGCGCGGTGGCAGCACTGGTACGCACTGAACCCGATGGTGGGTGTCGTCGAGGGTTTTCGGTGGGCGTTGCGCGGCACCGGTGGTGTGCCCGTCGAGATTTTGATTATTTCGGCGGGTACGATAGCCGTGCTACTTGTCAGCGGACTGTTCTATTTTCAACGGACTGAGGATACCTTTGCCGACTACATCTAACACCGGAAATGCCATCGCGATTCGGTGCGAAGAGCTCGGCAAACGCTACCGGATTGGCGAACAGGTAGGCTACAAAACTCTCCGCGAGACTCTGACGACGGGTTTCCAGGCTCCTTTTCGCTGGTTGAGTTCCAAGCGCGGCGCGGCGAGAGGGCAGGATAGAACTGAGCTATGGGCGCTCAGAGACCTCGCGCTTGAAGTGAAACAAGGTGAAGTGCTGGGCGTAATCGGGCGCAACGGCTCGGGCAAATCGACCTTGCTTAAAATGCTTTCGCGCATCACCAAGCCGACCGAAGGCCGAGCTGAAATCTTCGGCCGCGTGGGTACTCTGCTCGAGGTCGGCGCCGGATTTCACCCCGAGCTCACTGGCAGGGAAAACATATTTCTGAACGGCGCGATTCTGGGCATGAAACGGCGCGAAATTCAGCGTAAGTTCGATGAAATTGTTGACTTCTCCGGTTGCAGTCGGATGCTGGATACGCCGGTCAAGCACTACTCGAGCGGCATGTACGTACGGCTCGCATTTGCCGTTGCAGCACATTTGGAAACCGAGATTCTATTCGTGGACGAAGTGCTGGCGGTAGGCGATGCCGCATTCCAGAAAAAATGTCTTGGCAAGATCGACGACGTGGCGCATCAAGGCCGCACGATTCTGTTCGTCAGCCACAACATGCTGGCTGTCGACGGCCTCTGCACACGTGCTATTTGCCTTCACGAAGGTAAGGTGGTGCTCGAGGGAACGCCGGCATCGGTCACTTCACGCTACCTGCAGAACTGGACGCCGCGCTTCAAAGAAGTACTACACGAGGATATTGAAACTGCTCCGGGTACCGACATCGTTCGGCTGCGCAGTGCGCGGGTAAGGTCGCAGAACAATCCGAACCAGGACCGGATCACGGTGCATACCCCTCTCCGGATTGAGTTCGAATATTGGAAACTGGATGCGAGCGCCAACCTCGATATCTTCGTCGAGGTCTTCAATGAACATGGAATCAATGTTTTCACTACGGGACTGGTAGGAGAGGACACAAATCCAGCAGGCCTGCTGCTCAGTTCATTCGAGATTCCCGGCGATTTCATGAACGCAGGTGCGTACTGGATACATCTCAGCATGATGCATGGAGGGCTGATTATAGCGGGCTCCTGGCCGGATCTCATTGCATTCGAAGTGCACGACGTATCGAGCGAGTCGCGCGCGGTTTACCATGACGCGTGGCCCGGCGCCTTGCGGCCGAAATTGGAATGGAAAACCGAGGTGATTGAATCGGCCACGCAACAGTTGGCTGCGCGGCTGCGGGGGAGAGAATGACTGCCGCTTTGCGCCAGCGTTACGCCAACTGGAAAGCACATCCGCATCGATGGCGGCCTTCATTCCTATTCGCGAGGATTCCGGCGGTGCTCCGCGACATGTTCGCCCCGCAGAAACCTGTCAAACCGCCGGCGCCGCTTGATCCTCCGGTAGAAGTGGAATACGTCAACCAGTTATTCGACCCCGACTTCTCCCGCTCAGTTGCTCAGGTGAAGGAGTACAGTTGCATGGATGTAGTGCGGCTGGCCAACCTGTGGAACATGGTCCGGCTGGCCGGTCCCGGCACCTTTATCGAGGTGGGTACCTACCGCGGCGGAACAGCACTGCATCTCTGCAATGCCATCGACGTATGGCACCCGGGAGCGCCTTTCTTTTGCTTTGACCCATTCGAAACGGGTGGATTTCAAGGAATGACCGAATGCGATCAGGCATTCAAGCCCACAGATTTTATGGAGACAGAGTTGGAAGTAGTTCAACGGCTGCTTACGCCCAAGGCCAACGCAACAGCAGTCAGGGGATTCTTTCCGGATGCCGCGGAAGGACACGATCTTGATCAAATCGCATTCTGTCATCTTGATGTTGATGTCTACGATTCCACACTGCGCAGCCTGGATTTTGTGGCACAGAGGCTGTCGCCAAAAGGGCTGATTGTCGTCGACGATTTCGGTCACATGGAGACTCCCGGTGTCGAGAAGGCGACACTTGAGTTCATCGAGAAGAATCCTGCCTTTTTGTGTGTTCCTTTGTTTCCCTGTCAGGCGCTACTTTTGCCAAGGTCGTTGTGGCCCAATTGATATGAGCCGTATTTCGATCACGAATCCGCAAGCTGATAGCAACGGCACCCGCTATACGGTAGAGACCGTTGCGATGGAAGCGGATTTGCATCGTCTGGAAGCGGATTGGAACACGCTGAGCGAGAGAGTGGCGCCGCATAACGTATTCGCGACATTTGGGTGGTATACCGCCTGGGCCGCTTATTACGCCACCCAGGAACCAGGCGATCGGTTTTGCCCCGAAGTGCTCGTGTTCCGCCAGAACGGCGTAGTCGTGGGAATTGCGCCGCTGGTGCGCAGGGTTAGCTCGCGCTTGGGCATGCGTGTGCGCCGACTTGAGTTCGTGAGCATTCATGCAGACTACAACCAGCTTGTGATTGGCGAAGACTGCGCCGGACTGACCACGGCTTTGCTGGATTTTCTTGCGCGAACGCCGGAACAGTGGGACGCCGTTGACTTGAGAGATTTACCAGATGGCGAAGACTGCGCCGGACTGATTATGAATGCCCTGTCGTCGGGTTGTTTGTCCTATCGCATTGCGGCTGAAAGGCATCCCTGTCCTTACTTGCCGCTCGACGGAAATGCAGAGCACCAGATCGGGCAACTCTCAGGGCATGCGCGTCGGGTGCTTCGTAAACGCCGCGCGCAGGCAGACAACGGAGGAACGCGTGTCCGGCTCATTGAGCATCCTGAGCGGGAACCCGGGTTGCTCGAAACAATGATCGAATTGGAGCGCAAAAAGCATACACGAAGCGAATTCCCGCCGTTCATTGCACCTCATGAGAGTGTGTTTCGGAGCCTGTTCGAGAACCTTGGCCCGCGTAACTGGTTGTGCGTGGCGCTGCTTGAGCGCGGCACTGAACCCATCGCGTTCCAGCTCAGCTTTCGTTGCGGCTGCGCTCTATGGGATTACAACAAGGCACACGATCACGCTTACGCGCGCCTTGCTCCGGGCACACTACTGCTGCTGGCAATGTTCGATTACGGGTTTGCTCGCGGATTCAATGAATATGATTTTTTGCGCGGCGAGGAAGAGTACAAGAAGGTGTGGAGTTCGAATTGCCGCAATCGGTCGCGTCTGCTGATCTGGAATGATGGCGGGGCATCGCGCTTTCGCAAGATCGTTTATTATGACCTGAAATCGAAAATATACAGTGCTATTCGCAGGCGGGGCGAATGGTAATAGGCCGCTCGCAACCAAATCGCCCGAGGGCTACCCCCTCGCACCCATCTGCTGACCTGGATATGTCAAGGTCGACCTACACCATCGAGTCGGTCACTTCAGAGGAAGCTGTCCTCAGCATTCGTGAGGATTGGGACCGACTTAGCGCGACCGCTGAAGGTCCGAATGTGTTCACCACGTTCGAATGGTTTGAAGCTTGGTATCGGTGTTTCGCACAAAGAGAAGGAACGGACCGGCTGCGGCGGAATGTATTCGTGCTTAAGAGTAATTGCAGCGTTTGCGGAATCGCGCCGCTTACCATGGCCGTCACCTCGCAGTTTGGAGTTCAGCTGAGACGCCTGCAGTTCGCAGCACGCAATCATGAGTGGGATTACAACGACTTGTTCGTGGGCGACGATCTTGACGGGAAGACTGAGGCGCTCGCGCAGCATCTTAGCCGCACCAAGGGCGACTGGGATCTTGTGGACCTGATGGACGTTCGCGATACCGACAATGCCGCAACGCGCATCCGGAGTGCGGTTTCGCGCGCGGGACTTTACTGCGCATTGCTGCCTGCTGAAGAGCGATGTCCGTACTTGCCCATTGACTCCTGCTGGGACGAGATGCTCAACCGCCGATCCTCTGCGACACGCCATTCATTCCGCAATCGCGAATCGAAACTGCGAAGGATTGCTGGCGAGGGGCTGCGCATGCGCATCGTGGATGCGCCGCACGTTGAACCCGGATTGCTGGAGCGAATGGTGGCACTCGAAGCGCAGAAGCGATCAGGAGGCGTCCTCTCGGTCCCGTTTATCGGCCAGCACAAACAGGTGTTTGAATCAGTCGTGAGCAGGCTGGGGCCGAAAGGATGGTTAAGCGTGGCGTTGCTTGAGTGGGGAGAACGGCTGCTTTCATGGCATCTTCTGTTTCGGTGCGGAGGCAAACTCTGGGGATATATGACGGCTTACGATCATGAGTTTGCGCGGTTATCCCCAGGTAACATGTTGATTCCCGCAATCATCGACTATGGATTTGCACGCGGATTTACGGAGTACGACTTCTTGAGCGGCGAGGAATCCTACAAAATGCAATGGGCCACAGATTTTCATCAACGCTACAGAATTCTGATCTGGAACGGGCGATGGAAATCACGACTGTACTCAGTCCTGTTCCGAAGAATGCGTGCTCGCAGAACTGGCGGCCGTGCTTTTAGTGAGTCTGACAATTCAACTTTTTCCGACCACGGTGCATCTATCCGCGTCGCGGATTCACGTTAAGGAGAAGACCCATGTCAGAATCGATTCCAAAGGAGCTGGCCGATAATCTCGCGATCTATCGTAGTTCTGAAGCGACGGCGAATCTTTCGATTTACCGGCTGTATCCTGACGAGGAGTGCCTGATCAAGAAGTATTTCAAGGCTGGAGACAGCATCCTTGATCTGGCATGCGGGATGGGGAGGACAACCTTGCTCCTGCATGAGATGGGATATGCCGTTCGAGGTGTTGACCGATCTGAAGTTCTAATTGAGATTGCCCATCGGCGCCTGCCATACCTTGATCTCAAAGTAGGTAGCTATGACCAAATCGAGGAGCCGGATGCCTCATTTTCAAATATACTGATTTCTCTGAACGGAATTGATTATGCATTTCCAGTCGCGCAACGATTACAGGCGCTGAGAGAGTGCGCTCGCGTGCTGAAACCGGGCGGCATCTTCATCTACTCATCCCATAACCTCAAATCGATGCACCTCTACTCCCCCTATTACGGGGAACGAAAGAGATGGAAGATCAGGAATTGCCTGAAGGCGTTCAAGACCTGGACCTACCTGAACGAGGAGGGCCTCCACACGTTTTACGCGACGTTCAAGCATGTCATCGAGCAATCAGAAGCCGTCGGGCTGCGGTTGCTTGAGATGAAATGGTTTTCGAAATTCGGTGTCGACCGGATTGATCGCTATTTCTCTCCGTATATCCAATTTGTCTTCACAAAGCCGGCTGCTGCCGAACAGGGCGCAGAATGATCAGGATTTCCGTCGTAATGCCCACCTTCAATCGGCGCCAAGTGCTTGAGCGCACTCTGCCGGCGCTTGTGGCACAGACTCTTCCGCCGGACCAGTTTGAAGTCATCATCGTGGACAACGGTTCCACCGACGGCACGTTTGAGTTTTTACAAAGCTGGGCGCCTCCGTTCGCGTTTCGCGCGCTCAAAGCCACGCGTCGCGGAGCCGGTGCAGCGCGGAATGTGGGTATCTTCGCCGCGAGGGGTGAACTCGTACTCTTCATCGATGACGATCTGATAGCGATTCCCGATCTGCTCCAGCAGCACTGCGCGGCACACACAAACGCTCCTGAGCCGCACATCGTACACGGGCCGATCTACGTTGCGCCGGGCAGCGCGAAGACGATCATACGCAATATCACGGAGAAGTTTTACGCCGAATACAACCGTTCTTTGACGGCCGACATGGAATTGCGATATCCGAATGACATTGGCCCGAAGATAGCCATGCTCTCGTCAATGGTGAACAGTTCCATGCCGCGCGAGGCACTGCTGAAGTGCGGAGCATTTGATGAGGAAATTCTCGCAGCCGAAGACCTGGAGCTTGGCATGCGACTTTGGAAAATGGGGCTGCCGCTGCATTGCCGACCCAAAGCTTACGTGCACGAGTGCTACGTCAAATCATCCGACAATTACCTTCGGAATCAGGCCGCTGCAATCGGTTCGGGAGATTGGCGTGCCGTGCATAAACACCCCGAGTACCGCCCTTTTTCATCCTTGGCTTCGTTTGGCGACACACGGATCGGTAAACGCTGGCTGCGCAACCTGGTAATGCGCTTTCCGCTGTCGCCTGTTCCGCTCATGGCAATGCCGTTATGTTTGGAAAGGTTCTTCTTCGACATAACGCCATTGCGTAATCTAGGCGAGCGGATATTCCAAGTGGCTGAACGCATCCAGAGGCTGCGCAGCGGGCTGAAAGCCGCAGGGTCATGGGATCAATTGGTAAATGAGTATGATCGCAGACTGCCCACATTGATGTATCACCACGTGGGGCCGGCGCGGCCGGGGATCAGCGGCGAGTGGAGTATCTCGCCCGATCAGTTCGAGAAGCATATGCGCCGTATCAGGCGCGCGGGCTATGAGAGTATCCTACCGTCCGATTGGCTCAACTGGCTGCGCGAAGGCAATCGAATGCCCGAAAAGCCGGTGCTTCTCACGTTTGATGATGCTTATGCGGACACAGCCGAATTCGCGTTGCCGATCCTGCGCCGCTACGGCATGAAGGCCGCAATCTATGTCGTCACTGGACGCGTGGGAGAAACAAATACGTGGGACGAGATGCAAGGTAGTGGGACGCTGCACCTGATGTCCGCCGAACAGATTCGCCAGTGGGCCGGCCAGGGCATTGAGTTCGGTGCTCACAGCCGCACGCATGCTGACCTGACGACCCTCTCGCTCGAAGAGGTAGAAGCGGAAGTGACACGTAGTAAGGAAGACCTGGAAGCTATCGCTGGTACGCCCGTAGTATCGTTCGCATATCCATTCGGCCAGCAAACAGATGCACTCCGCGCCGTTGTCGGTCGTTCGTTCGATCTCGCGTTCGGTTCTGAGGAGGGCCTGAACTACCTCCGCTGTGACCGGCATTTGCTCAAACGCACCTACGTCGGCATCGGCACTTCACCCGCTGAACTGTCGCTCATCCTCAAATTTGGCAGCGTGAAGAAAATACGCGAGTGGCGCGGCCGGATCGCATTGCGTACACGGCTGCAACGCGCGTTCAGAATGTTTTCGCCCTCTATTTGAGGGACGAACCAATGGCGGCCTACGGTTCTCTCAGAGCGCCAGGCTAACCCGGTATGCATGCGGGATGAGCTCGTCCCTTGGCGTCCAAACAATGAACCCGGCTTCGGCGATGAGGATTTGCAGCAGCGGATTTCGATGCAGCGTCGATTTGCTGATCGTTTGGCGGGATCGCACGCTATTGATTTTTTCGTCGCTGGGTTGAGTGTGAGTAATGCGCTGTTATTCAGATTGAATCCGCAGTAGGTGCCAGGATTGAGAACATTGCCTTTCTTAGAGCATTTCTCCTATTGCTGTAGAGCATGGAAGGGAAGTCTGAACCAGGCTTTTGCATCGTCGGCGGTGAGCAGCGGCAGCAGTTCGGCGATGGCCTGATCGAGGGCTTCTTTGGTTCGCGCCTTTGCTGTTCGCAGCAGTTGTTTGAGTTTGGCCCAGGCCTTCTCGATAGGATTCAGATCGGGCGAATAAGGCGGTAGGTAGAGCAACTGGGCTCCTGCCGCCTCGATTCTTTCGCGGACCCCCTTGACCTTGTGCGAACTGAGATTGTCCATCACCACCACGTCGCCGGGCCGCAGTTTCGGGCACAAGACCTCATCCAGATAGGCCAGGAATATCTCCCGGTCCGTGGCTGCCTCGACGGTCATCGTGGCAATCATGCCGCGGGTGCTGATGGCGCCCAGAATGGTGAGGATTTTCCATCGGCCATCGGGGGTAGTTTCATGAATCCGCGCACCGCCAGTGCAACGCGCATACAGGCGTGTCATCTGCGTGGAGACGCCGCTCTCATCGAGAAAGATCAACTGGTCCAAGTCGATCCTGCCAATCACCTCGACGAACTCTTCGCGCCGCTTGCGGTTCTCTTCCGTGTCCCGCTCTTGGGCGTGGAGTGACTTTTTTTAAGCCGAAAGCCTAACCGCTTCACTACCCGCCACAGGTGCTGCGTGCTCACCCGCAGGCCGGTCTTGTTCTCCAACTCCGCCTGTAACTCGACTAAGGTCGCGTCGGGTTGGGAACGTAATAACCCGGCCAAGGCCTGCTCATCCATCCGGCGCTTGGCCCCGGGACGATAACTGGGCCGCTCCATCCGCCCGGTTCGCTTCCTCGTCGCCGACACTTTCCACGCCCAACCCAGGCTCACGCCGAAATCCTCGGCCAACTCCGACAGGCTCCCCTTGCCCTGGTCGAAGGCCTCAAGCAGCTTCCGCCGCAAATCATCCGAATAAGGTCGCGCCATAGCATGTGCGCGGACCATCGCCATTTATACTATACACCATCGGGAGAAATGCTCTAAATGACTGAACCTTCGACCCGGTGTCCGGATTCCCTTGGCCGAAGTACACAAATTCACGCTCATCGATAAGTGCTTTCAATTTTTATTCGTCAGTGTCCCGTTCAATAGCTGATCGTAAAGCGCGAACGTCTGGCTAGCCATGCGTTCGGTGGAAAAATTCGCGTTTACGCGCTTCCACCCCTCATATCCAAGATCCAGTAACCGCTGCCTGTTCAGAGCGAGTTCCCGGATTGCCCCTTCGAGAGCATCCGAATCATCGGGAGGAATCAATATCCCCGAAACGCCGTCTTCGATAAGTTCCGGTAGTCCGCCTACGCGGCTTGCCACCACAGCGCGTCCCGCTGCCATCGCCTCAAGAGCGGCTATAGGAAATCCTTCGTACATGGACGGCATTGCAAGTAAATGCCATTTCGCCATCAGAGTTCGGACATCTGTGCGCCATCCGAGAAATTTTACTCGATCTGAAATTTTCAACTGGTTGGCCAAACTGCGAAGTGCCGGTTCAGAAGGGCCCTCACCGCAAATCTCGGTTTGAATCTCTATCCCGTTGGCCGCTAATCGCGCAGTCGCTTGAATAACAGATTCAATCCTCTTCAACGGCACCAACCGCGATAAAACTCCGACTCGGAACATGCCTTCGGCGGATGGAACCGGAGGAACGGTGCTTGTATCGATTCCAGCGTAGATGACCCGTGTATTGGGCGCGTGAACAGACATCGCGACGGCCCTCGAACTTGCCACAACTGCGTCCGCCTTGCTGTACGCGATTTTTGGTATCGAGAGCAGATCCGGTTCACTGACCAGCGCGTGCAGATGCTGAATTACGCACACTGCTCCGGCCATGCGGGCAAGTATTGGAATTGCCCGCCCGGCTAGATGAAGATGAGCGATCTGTGCGGGGTGTCTTCTCAGCCATTGCCACAACCGCAATGTGCGCTGAATTTTGTTCCCGCTATGGGGCATTACGTCACATGCGATTCCCAGGGATTCAAATGCGGCACGCAGATCGCCGTCTTCAAGGGACAAGACTGAAATCTGATATCCATTCGATTCTGCATGTTGAACTAAACCTTTGACGATTCGATAGATTCCTGTACATCTGCGATCAGCACTAGGAATCAAATGAAGACAAATAGGCAACGAGTCACCTCACTGGAGACGCCATCGGCGAGCCGCCGTCTTTCCTACCCATCGGGCGCTGTATTGGCGCTTGTCACCTGGGCGCAGCGAGACTACCCACTTGCCTAGTGCAGTATCGATTAGATTAACAGCTCAAAGCGTTCACCGAGCGCGACTTTCGCAGATCCAATCGGATCAGTACCCGAACGCCCTTCAGGGTACTGATTCCGGAGTGGTCGGGCAAAGTCGCTCCCAGTTCCACTCAGACCTGACAAATTCTCGGAATACGAGAACCGCGATTCAATAGGCTTTATCGACTAAGACCAAACTCAGATTGGGCCTGAATGGGATTTCTGCGAGGATCAACGGGAACCTCAGAATGGGTCCTTTCCAGACTGAAAGAGAAACAACTTCCATGTCCGGGACGGCTCGTGACGGTCAATTCAGTGCCGTGGCGCTCAGCGATCCACTTCGCAAGCGCGAGACCGAGGCCTGAGCCCATCCGAACAGTTTTGCTCGCCGGAGCCGCGCGATAAAAGCGGTCGAATATACGAGGCAGGTGCTCCGCCGCGATTCCTATGCCGGTGTCATGCACAGAAACAATAATTCGCGATCCCGCAACTTCGGCATTCAACCTTACCAATCCACCCGGAGGAGTGTAGTTGCTGGCATTATCAAGCAAGATCCACAGTAGACGCGAAATCCCTCGTGAGTCGCCGAGAAGAATGAGGCCATTCTCTGCCACCTCTGCCCTGAATTCGAGCATCGCTCGATCCATTGCGTTCTTCCATGTCGCTTTTACCTCGCGGAAAAGGTCGTCCACACGAATGGGAGAGAGTGTGACGGTTTCCGCGCCACCGTCTGACCGGGCCAGGGAGAGGAGATCCTCAATGAGACGCGTCATTTTCATCGTCTCTTGGTGGAGACGCTGGAGAATGGAGTGATATTCCTCCGCAGTGCGCGGCTGGTAAAGCGCTACCTCGATCTCGGTGCGCAACAACGAAATTGGTGTACGCAGTTCGTGAGAGGCATTCCCGGTAAATGTGCGAACGCTTGCAAAGGCCTTGTCTATGCGTTCCAACATCTGGTTCAAGGTCCGGGAGAGATCTGAGATTTCGTCCCTTGTGTCAGGCTCAGGCAGGCGGCTATTCAGATTGCGCTCGTTGATCCGACGAGTCTCGCTTGCCAGAATTGCTATCGGCTTCAACGCCTTCCGGCTCATATGGTGGCCGCCCACGGCGGCAAGCACAATAACGATTGGCATAAGGAGCAGCAGCTTGACGCGGAAACTTGTAAGCAACGCCGCGGGCTTCTGAAGAGAGATGCCGGTCTGGACCAGATAGTGTTTTCCCTGAACTTCAATCGAGTAAGAAAGGATTCGCACCATATGCGAGCCGGCATTGTGGTCCGCAACAAGGCCAGCTTTCGGAAGATCTGCGATTGCCGGAGTATCCGGATTCTGTTTAATCATCCGCTTTGAACGAAACAGCCAGTTGCCTTGCTCATCGCGCACCTGCAGGAACTTGCCGTCGTCCTTCCATTCATAGATGAAGGCAAAGTCATCCTTGATTTGCTGCAAGGTAAGGTCTGCGCTCTGATGGCTCAGCACAGCCCGCACATCTTCCGCGCGCTCCTGAAGATCGTGATATTCGGTTTCGTCTACGCTTCTCTGCAGCATCCACAAGCTCACCGCACACAGCAAGGTCGCGGCTGAAGCGAACATGGCGAAATACCAAAGCGTGAGCCGTACTCGAATGGGCAGGCGCCGCATCAAGGCTTCGTCACCCACGAGCGCGAAGGCTTGTTTAGGATATAGCCGTTGCCTCGCACGGTTCGGATCAGCTTGTTGCGATAGGGAGCATCGATTTTTGCGCGGAGCGAATTGACAAGAACATCGAGAGCCGTCGGTCCAACCGGATGATCTGTGCCCCACACGGATTCCATTAGACCCCGCCGCGGAACGCACTGTCCGGCATTGCGAGCGAGACTTTCAAGCAGCCGGAACTCAAGGCGAGTTAGATCGATTCCGTTCCCGTCGCGTTTCACCGCGCGGCGCATTACGTCTATTTCGACATCGGCTGCCCTGATCGTGCGGTCCGCATCTTCATCCCGGCGTCGCGTGATGGAATGCAGCCGCGCTACCAATTCCGGAAAGGAGAACGGCTTGGTGAGATAGTCGTCTGCGCCCAGGTCGAGGCCATGAATGATGTCATCCTCCGCGTCTCGTGCGGTCAATATCAATACCGGGGTCGTACACGCACGACCCCGCAGCGCCAGCAACAATGCATAACCGTCCAATTGCGGCAAGCCAATATCCAGAACAATCGAATCGAACTGATGCGCTCCCGCAATCTCAAGGCCAGTTTCTCCGTCGCTGGTCGTCATCACGGTGAAGCCGCGCTCATATAGACCTCTGCTCAACAGCTCAAGCATCCGCGGATCGTCTTCAATGACTAATGTACGCATTCGTTTCTACGGTACCGCGATTCCGAATTGGAGGATATGAATCTTGCGAGATTTTCACTCAGTCCTCCTGGAATGTGATGGCGATCACAGTCATAGCCAACCTTAGGAGATATTCACCCGCACGTTAACGGGGCTTGAACAAAGACTCTTACGCTGCGGGCAGGTCTGAACAAGGATCTCAATATCTGCAGTATTAACGGACCGTTCGGGCCGCTATGAGGAGTGCCATGCAAAAACGAGCGTTGTCATTTACACTCGCTTTCCTTTGTCTGATCGCATTTACCGCAAGAGCCTTTGCCCAAGTCGATCGCGCCACACTTAACGGCACAGTGACTGACAGTTCTGGAGCCGTCGTCCAGAATGTGAAGGTCGAGCTGGATTCTCCGGCCAACGGACTTCATCGCGAGACCGCGACAAATTCCAAAGGCAGTTATGATGTGCCAGCTCTCCCAATCGGCATTTACAGGATCACGATCTCGAAAGACGGCTTCAAACCAGCAGTGTTCCAAGGCGTAGAGTTTCAGGTTGGACAAGCACGAACGATCGATGCCCGATTGCAGATCGGAACGCGGACGGATGTAGTCGAAGTACACGCCTCGGAAGCCCTCGACCGCAGTTCGGCGGAAGTCGGCACTGTGATCGAATCCGAGCAGATCCAGGAAATGCCTCTGGATGGCCGCAACTGGGCCGGCTTGATGGCATTGGCTCCGGGCGCCATCAATAACGGGTCCGGCGATCAACACAATATCCGATTCAACGGACGATCGCTGGATGACGAAAACTACGCCTTCGACGGCATTGACGCCACCGGCGTCCAAGAACAGGCGCAGAAAGCAGATGCGCACCTTAACATCTCGCTGGATTCGATCGCCGAATTCCGCATCAGTACCGCCGTGTATACCGCCGAAAGCGGCGCGGCGGGCGGCGCGCAGATCAACCTGGTTTCGAAAACGGGCACCAACAAGTTCCATGGCGGCGCCTTCGAATTTTTGCGCAATGACATATTCGATGCAAAAACCTATTTCGACACGAACCCATTGCCGCCTCTCCGCATGAACCAGTTTGGCGGGGATTTTGGTGGCCCAATTATCAAGGACCGCACCTTCTTCTATATGAATTATGAAGGTCTAAGGCAGTCCATCGGCGATACGCAGAGCGCTGCTTATGTTCCAAACGCCGCGGCCCGTGCTTTGGTTGCCAGCACGTCGCCGGCACTCAAGGATCTCGTCAATGCATTTCCAAAAGGTGTGGCCCCCTATGCGGCCGATCCGCAATGGACTGATCAAACGTTGCCGTATGGAACCGACCGCACCCGCGAAGATTACGGCATGGCCCGCATCGACCACAAGTTCAACGACAGCACAACAGCATATGTCCGGGGAAACAAGGATAGCGCTTCCCTTGATCAACCTGCGGACAGCGCAGGCGCCCGCACTCTGACTGACATTGTCCCGGAGAACATCGTATTCGATTTTCAGAAGGTCTTCAGCTCACGAATGACCAATGAAACAAAATTCGGCGTGAACCGGTCAGTTTGGACGCCCATTGTCCAAGGAAGCGCGCCGTTGGATCTCAGCGTTGGCGGTGACGTCCCCTGGAGTGGCCTTACCGGGAGCAGTAAGCAAGAAGAGGCCGGCACCACATTCTCCGCCATTAACAACTTGTCACGAACTCAAGGTCGGAATAACTACAAGTTCGGCATCGATATCCGCCGCATTCGTCTCAACAACTCGGGTAATGCAATCACGACTTCTTCGATCGGCTACACCAGTTTTAACAACTTTGTGAATAACCTGGCAGATTCCATGTCCTTGGATGTTGGCCAAGGCCTGGTAGGGCTGCGCCGCACTTTCTACATGGGCTACGCCCAGGATGAGGTTAAACTCACTCCCAACCTGACGCTGAATGCTGGACTGCGATACGAGTTCTACAGCGTGATGCATGAAGTGCAGGGCCGTTCTCTCACCGTCAGCGCTGCTTGCGGTGGGTTCTGTCCTGAAGGCGCGCCGTTCTACCTGCCCAACACTAAGGACTTTGGGCCGCGCCTTGGCTTAAGCTGGGCTCCCAAGGCGCTTAATGGGAAAACCGTAATCCGTACAGGTTTCGGCTTGTACTTTGGCGCGAATCAGAACGACGACTTTAGTGATCCGACCGAAAGCGTTGCCCCCCGATATTCCGCCAGCACGAATCTTCCCGCGCTGCAACTTTATTACGGCTACGATTTGACTCAAACCGGAGCCCTTGGTCCGAGCACCAGCCCGAAGGCGATCGCTTTTGACCGGAAAGATCTCTACTACGAAAACTGGGACTTCAACCTTCAGCAGCAGTTGCCCTTCGACTTTGTGGGGCAGGTGGGTTACGTAGGCAGTCAGGGCCACCACCTCTTCAGCAAAACAACCGCGAATGGTTTCCTGCCGGGTACAACGATCCGGCCCATTCCCTCGCTCGGTTCGTACGGCCTCAAGAGCAACAACGGCAACAGCAATTTCAATGCGCTGCAAGTTTCGCTGCAGCGTACCTTTAAGAACGGATTCCTGTGGCAGACCCAGTACATGTGGTCGCATGCCATCACCGACGCATCAATCGGCGCCGGAGAGGCGGTGAGTGTCCAGAACAATTCGTGCCTCGCCTGCGACAGGAGCAGCACCAACCAGGACGTTCGCCACTCCTTTACCTCGAACGCTGTTTACCAACTTCCCTTCGGTAAGGGACGTCGTTTCCTGAATGACGGAGCAGTCGGAAACATCATGGGAGGATGGGATCTGTCCGGCATCATGACTGCCAGATCCGGCCTGCCCGTGAACATTACGATCACGCGCAAAGCAAACGTGATGTTGGACGGCATTACTTCCGGCCAGCGCCCGGATCTGATTCCTGGTGTGGCGCTCTATCCTGCGGGAGGCTCTACCCTCACCAACTGGTTCAGCTTCGCTCCGTTCGCGGTTCCAGCCAAGTACACCTGGGGCAACGCGCCTCGTTATTTTGGCAGGGGCCCCGGAAACTATGAGCTCGACACGGCCCTCTCAAAGCGGGCGGACCTTTTCGAACACGGTGGCATGACTTTCCGTGCCGAGGCCTTCAACTTGTTCAACCATCCCATGTTTGGTAGTCCCGGAGGCGGCTTGGGCTCCGTTACGGTAGACGGAACCGGCAAAATCACCAAGGTAAATTCCAGCTTTGGCCAGATCACCTCGATCCTTAACACTGGAGCTACCGGAACTGGAACGCCACGCCGCTTGCAGCTCAGCCTACGGCTTGACTTCTAAGCTGTCTCCTGCCGGCAGGGGACATGAGGCATTGCTATCGCCTGGTGTTTCCTGCCTTTTATCTGCAACTCATACATCTAAAACAAATTCCGAGGAGATTTGATGAAACGCTCTTTGTTCTTCCTTCTCACCGCGTTCGCAGCAGTGCTGGTTATGTCGATCGCGGGCGCCGCTCAAACTACATCCGGATACCACGTTGCCAAGACGTTTGAAATCGGCGGCGACGGCGGCTGGGACTATGTAAACATCGACGCCCCTTCCAATCGGCTCTACATCGCACGCGCCACGCGCGTCATGGTTGTTGATGTGGAATCAGGCAAGCTTGTCGGCGAACTTCCTGGCACAAATGGCATCCACGGCGTCGCTCTCGTCAGCAAGCTTGGCCGCGGCGTTACCAGCAACGGCAAAGACAACTCCGCCACCATCTTCGACCTGAATACCTTCAAACCGATTGCCACAGTTAAGACAGGTGAAAAGCCGGATGCAATCCTGTACGACAAATTCAGCGGGTACGTGCTTACCTTCAACGCTGGAAGCAACAGCGCAACAGTGATCGACGTGGAGAAGGCAGAAGCCGTTGCCACCATCGCGCTACCTGGACGCCCTGAAACCGGTGTCTCCGATGAGAATGGCAAGGTATTCCTCAACCTTGAAGACATTGCGCACATCGTCGTCATCGACATGAAAGAAAACAAAGTGGTGAGCGACTGGAAGCTCGAAGGCTGCGAAGAGCCGACTGGTCTCGCCATGGACAGGAAGAACCACCGATTGTTCTCGGGCTGCCACAACCAGGTCATGCCTATCTTGAACGCGGATAGCGGCGTGCAACTGGCCACACTGCCAATCGGTAAGGGCGTAGACGCCGTTGCTTTCGATCCTGAGACTCAGCTCGCTTTCAGTTCCAACGGCGAAGGCACGTTGACCGTCGTACACGAAGATTCGCCCAACAAGTTCAGCGTCGTGGAAAACGTTCCGACTCAGCCCGGCGCGAAGACAATGTCGCTCGATCCGAAGTCGCACAACATCTATCTGGTTTCGGCGAAATACGACCAGACCCCTCCCGCTACCGCCGACACACCACGCCCAAAGCGGAAGATGATTCCTGATTCGTTCTTCGTTCTAGTGATGGGTAAATAGACGTCGTATTCTACGAAGGAGATAACACATGAAGCTTAGCCGCAGGACCATCCTTGCTATCCTTGTAGGGCTGTGTCCTTTACTCACCCTGAACGGGCAGGAAGCAAAGCCGCACGCAACAAAGCCAGAAGCCACAAAGTCAACTCAGGATTCAGGCACCCGAAAGGGTCGGGAATGGGGCGCCGCTCCCGTCACGGAATTCGCCCCTGAGCGCGTAATGCTGGGTTGGGTTGGTGATCCCGCCCACACCCAGGCAATCACCTGGCGCACCGAGAGGCTCGCTGAAACGCCACAGATCGAGTTCGCCATCGCGAGCGCCAATCCTGATTTCATCAAGAGTGCGACTTCAGTATCGGCCAAGTCCGGATCTCTCGATATCGGCAACGGCAAGACAGTCGCCACCTACCGGGCGAATCTCGACGGCCTGAAACCGAACACGCACTATCTTTACCGGGCCGGTGACGGGAAGAACTGGGGCGAGTGGAACGGTTTTCATACCGCGAACGACCAGCCCACCAAGTTCCGATTTATCTATGTGGGCGATGCGCAGAACGATATCCGGTCGCGTTGGTCGCGCCTGATCCAGGCGGCTTACAGCAAGGCACCCAAGTCTGCCTTCATCATCAACGCGGGCGATCTGGTTGCCGAAGGTTACAGAGATGACCTGTGGGGCGAGTGGTACGACTCAATGGGATTCATCGCCGCCAACGTCCCAAGCCTTGCGGTACCAGGAAATCACGAACTCGAAAAGCCAGCCGGCACACCCAAAGCCGAGACACTGCCGTTGATTTGGAAGCAGCAGTTTTCACATCCGCAAAATGGGCCCGATATCCCTGAGAACGAGTCGTACTATTTCGACTACCAGGGCGTCCGATTCATCTCGCTCAATGTGAACATGATGGAGAACGAGAAGAACTTCGAAGCTGCCAAGCCCATGATCGAGAAGGAAGCGGTGTGGCTGGAGGAGGCTCTTAAAAACAATCCGAACCATTGGACAGTTGTCTTCCAGCATCAGGGCATGTATTCCATGGCTCACGGCCGGGATTACGTAAAGATGCGTGAAGCGCTTCTTCCGCTCTATGACAAGTACAGTGTGGATCTGGTTCTTCAAGGACACGACCATGTTTACGCTCGCAGCCAGAAACTCGCAGGAGGAAAAGTCGTTGCTCCGGATGCTCCAGGAACCGTCTACATGATTTCGGTCAGCGGCCCCAAGATGTATGAAATTGATCATCGTTTCGAACCCTTGATGGCCAAGGTCATACCGAATACGCAGATGTTTCAGGTCATCGAAGTCGACGGCGATAAATTGACGCTCCACGCTTTCTCATCAGAAGGTGAGCAACTCGATGGTTTCCAACTGGAGAAGAAGAGCGGCCACAGCATTCTTTCGGAACTGAGCAAGCCGACCGCGGCCGCAATCGCAGTAGCGGCGAAATAGTATCTCTGCTTGAGTCGCAAATGCCAGTGTGCTGGAATTGCCGGCACACTGGCATTTTCAAAATCGGGGGGCCAGTTTCTCTCCGGGAATGAGAGAAGCTAAAGGGACAATCTCTGGGTTTGCCGGTCGCACGTCCGGAACCCGACAAATAAGTTGAATAATCGTCTTTGAAGGTAATTTGACAACCGTCACGCAGTGGACCCGGCACTAAATCATGGACCTACCGGGTACATTCCATCGGAAATTCCAAGGAACGAACCATTCGCCCGAACCCAATGGACTGTGCGTGGTGAAATCCGGAACCGCAGGTGTAAAGCTCCTATCAACGCCTCGTGAAGCCTCCTGAAGCCAGGGCGGGTTGTACTGCATGCATTCCCCGGTTTCAGACCATCGACATACGATATGATCTGTGTCCGTTTGCCATGATGTTTTCATTGAGTCCCCCCATGCTCTTGGTTCTCGTGTCCCCTTTGAGATTGGAGCTCGACGAATCGCGATGTCCATCCAAAGCCATGATAACCCCGTTGCTTGACCTTGGAGAGGATAGTTCCAGAACGAGGAGTCGCGTCTATAGGGGCGACCCAACCTCCCCAGTCGGTGAATCATTGAAGCGCAACCGAACTGAATAACTATTGCGGGCGTTCGGGACGGAATTCATAGCAATTCATTGTTCTTCAGATTCATCGCAGTCGACATCTGCCGGGCGTAGAATTGTCTGACGGCAGACCACCTAGAGCATTTTCACTTCGCGTGCCGGCATCGCGTAAGCATATGAGGCGGCTTTTCTAAAGAGAAAGCCACTAAACTGCACGGTCTCCGGAGTGAGCGCAAGTGGAAATGCGATAACACTGCCAGACCTGGGAGAACGCCCGTGCCCAACGTCCTCGTCGCTACTCCCCTCGGCCAGATGCCCGCCTGGCTCGCCGCTCCATCCGATATAACGCCACTTCCTGGCGTAGTAGTCCTCCACGATGTCGGTGGCATGAGCCAGGATCACCGCAATCAAGCCGACTGGCTCGCCGAAGCCGGCTTTCTAGCCCTCGCCATCGATCTCTACTATCGAGGCGGCTTTCCGCTCTGTCTCCGCGCTATCATGCGCGATTTCACAGCTCGCGCCGGACCAACATTCGACGATGTTGAGGCTGCCCGCACGTGGCTCCTTGCTCAACCCAACTGCAATGGCAAGGTCGGCGTCATTGGCTTCTGCATGGGCGGTGGATTCGCTCTCTTACTCGCCTCTGGCCACGGCTTCTCCGCCGTCAGCATCAACTATGGTGGCAAACTCCCGCCCGATGTGGAAACCTTCTTACAGGCCGCCTGCCCCGTCGTCGGCAGCTACGGAGCCAAGAGTCACTGGGAACAAGGCGTCGCTGATCAACTCGAGCAGGCTCTCGAACGCGCTCTCGTCCCTCACGACGTAAAGGAATATCCAGACGCCGGCCACTCGTTCATGAACAACAAGCAGAGCTTCTGGTTCAAGATGCTTCGCTATCGAAACATCGGCTTTAACGAGCCCGCTGCTATGGATGCGCGCCGCCGCATCATCGCCTTCTTCCATGCGCATCTCGGAGGCTGACAGGCAAGCAACGGCCGCTGAATCGGTCCTGAGAGCCTCAGATACAATTAATGCCAAATGAACGACCGCCCAAATCCCGCCCTTGTAAGGGAACTCCGGTACGCCTTGGATGTGATGGAAGAGTGCAGTCACCTTGGTTTGGACGACAAACTCGCGAGCAACCTCAGAGATATTCTTCTTCGTCAGATCGCTAAGGCAGATGACGCCGCCGCAAACACGCCCGGAGAACCTCTTCGGAGTCACGATTTTGAGTTCTGCGAATAGCGAACAGTCAAAATCAATATCAATAGTGACCGATAAACATCTTCCGGACGGGCTTTCCCGGACCGTACGAAATTGGCAGGGACTTGTGCCTCGATAGCGCTTCAATCACACGACCAGTCCTGATTATTTGACTGTCAAATCTCCGCTATGCAGTTCCGCAATCCGCGATTGCTCGTGCGAGCTTTTCGAGAGAAGCGCGGGCCAGTTCTCTACAACTTCCAGTTGCGTGGATCTCCTGTCCTGATCTTCCGCTTTGAGCAGCAGGAAGCGGCCATCGCCTGCGATGTCGTATGAGTAGCCTGGGATATTGACGTACGGGCCCTGCACCACCTGCATTGGTTCCGATGCCTTGAACACTGGACCAGGCGCAATGTCTACCCGCATCCACTTGGCGCCGTTCCGCAAATAGAGCCGTCGGCCAGATCGGTCCCAAATGGGCTCTTCTCCACCGGCAGTTGTGATGCGCCAGGTTTGTGAGCCCTTGTCCATGGTTCGAACATAAACTTCCCACCGACCCGTTTCATCGGAGACATACGCGAGCCAATGGCCGTCCGGTGAAATCGTTGGGAAAGCGAGCATGTAGGAAGATCTCACCAGCTCGTGAAGTTGGCCTGTCGTGGCGTCCATCAAACACAACACGGCGTCGGCGCCATCGCGTCTCGAGATTGAGATCATTTGCCCACCTGGCGCAAAGCCATTCAATTGGAACAACCCAGGCACGAATGCGATAACGCGCTTCTGCAAGCCATCAAGCGTCAACTCGATCACGTGCGATTTTGCCGATGAATTCGATGAATACACGATCTTGCGTCCGTCTGGAGTCCAGATTGGCGACCACACCCAGCCTTCGCCGGTAAGTCGGAGAAGGACCCTTCGCTCCAGGTCGAAAGCCCAGAGATCATCCTGAATAGCACTGTGGATGACGAGCGCCAGCGTTTTCCCGTCGGGCGACAATTGGAACTCGCCAAATCGCTGGGGCGACAGTCCCAGGTCTTGTTCTTTGCCACGTGCGTCGAGCCATACAAGCAACGCTTCGGCAACATCGCCTCCAGAGGCATAGATGAGGGTTCCGTCCTGCGCAATGTCATACTGTGCCGCCCCTTGCAACTCCATTCGCACGTGGTCGAGCACGACCACAGGAGGTCCCTTCTTTTCGAGGCTTTTGGCGTCGAATGGCAGTGCCCATAAAATGCCGTTGTCGACATACAGGATGTGCCCTGTCGGTGACCAGCGAGGAGACGATCCGCTGAGTGTTAGAACCTTGGAAGTGCGGCTGACAGTGTCGAAGACAGCAATTCCACTTCGCGACCTCCCAAATAGGATGCCCTTGCCGCCTGGTAGCAACTGGGGCCAATACATTGCTTCCAAACTCGTCCGCTCAGAAGGCGTCCCGGGATGGGTGGTGACTTGCGCAGGGACTCCGCCAAGAGCGGCAATCCGGTAAATGGCCGTTCGTTCTCCGGGAGTGAAGTAGATGGAATCGTCTTCTGCCCAGAAGCCGCCGAACCCCAAGGCGACATCGCACAGTGCAATTGCGGGTCCGCCATCAAGCCGAATTTTCTTCAGTTTGCTTTCCGCAAAGAATCCGATCCATTGTCCATCGGGCGAAAAGAACGGCGAGTGCGCGCCTTCTGTTCCTGTGAGAGGCCGTGGAGGCATCCCGCTATTGTCGCGCAAAAAGAGCTGAGTCGTTTGACCCACGACTCCGGCATAGACAATCTGGTCCCCGTTTCTGGAAATGGCGAGGTTCGGTCGCCCAACGCCGAGCGGCATGAAACTGGCGGGAGCCAAACCCGCGCTCTCTGGTAGCACGATGCTGTATCGCCGGGGAGGGCGAATCGACTTCGCCTTAATGAAAGGCAGCCATACCAGAATTGCAATGCCGAGGAAGCCAGCTCCCGCAAGCCCCCAGGGTAACCAGCGCAGTAACCCGCGTTCGACCAGTGGTTCGGCGTCTTGCGGGACTTCGTTCTTCGATTGTTCTGTGGCTGCTGGCGGGGCGGCGATGGCGTCAGGCATATCAACTGTGACCGGGACGATAAGGCGATAGCCGCGTTTCGGTAATGTCTCGATGAATCTGGGATTGACCGCGTCGTCGAACAAGGCACGCCGCAGCCGCTTGATGGCAGCGTTCAAGCCGAGTTCGAAATCGACGTAAGTGTTCTCCGGCCAGAGTCTTTCGTGCAACGTCTCTCGCGACACGATCTCGCCAGGCCGTTCAAGCAGCGCCAACAAGATGAGGAGCGGCTGCTCAGGCAGACGCTGCAGGTATCCGTTTCGCCGCAGTTCGCCATTGCCGCTGTGCAATTCGAACAGGCCAAAACGATAGACGATCTCGGAGCTTTCCGCAGGTGCAGGGGTTACCGGGGATGACATTGGGCTCCGCCGGTTTGAATCGTAGTGCGACATCAACGTGAATTCTGTGTCACCTGTCACGCGATCATGTTCGTTTTATGCGGGTTCTGCTGTCGCACCCGTTTCCCGAAGGATTCAGTCCGCTTCCATTGCGCGGCCAGTGACCCGGGGCTCAGACTCCAGAACAGGTTTGGAAAGGAATACGCCGAAAGGAAGAAGGTAGCCCCATGAAGATCTACCACACATGTTTGCTGCTGCTCAGCGCTCCCTTGTTGCTTTCCCAAGCTCCAGCCGGGAGAGTTATCCAAGGATCAGTGACTTTCGGAGATTGGGCGGTCTGGGGGAAAGCAGCCGTCCCTGAGGGCTCCTATACCTTAACCGTTGAGTACACGTACGCCCCGGTTAAAGTGACGCTTCGATCGGAACACGGGAAAACGTACGTCTTTATGCCCACGACGATCCTCGCTGGAGCCGAATCGGGACACGAGCGGGTCTGCCTGGCGTACCGCGAGGATCGCTGGCAGGTTCGCAGCGTTGACCTGCCGAGCCTCGGCATATCTCTCCTCTTCCTACCTGGAAATCAAAAGTCGATTGATGAGCGCTCTAAATGCATGCCCATTGTCATGAGTAGTAATGACCGCGCTTGAGCACTGCTCGACGGAAATCCAGCCTGCTACGGATACAGGACGAAACAACATCTACGGAGAATGCAATGACTCCCAATAAGGAACAAGCATCTGTTCTCAGTGGCGAATACCATGCCCAAAGACACCGCAAATTTCATGGTCGATTTGGACCGGCTGCTTTGGAATAGCGCGGATGCTGGCGTTCAGGGCTCGCCCACGGATCTCTATCAAGAGTTTCTGTCACCTTCAGTTCCGGCTTCGGGTGTACAGAATTAGCTCGACACTCACCGATCATTTTCGTTGTTCCGCGATCTGCGTTTCAGCACGGATTTATCAGTTAAGGCTCGCAGAACTTTGCGCTCGCGGGAGAACGACTAATTGGCCGTCGTTACCAGGAGATAAATTCCCACGTTCAGGAGAAAGTCATGAAGATCAATCTGAAGTTAATCGTCATTATCGTTTTCATTCTTGGGCTGACCATTCTGTTCGCCGGATGCGGCGGCTCATATAGCCCCCCGGTGTGGCAGTCTGGCTCCGTCATCCCCACGACTGGTCCGGAGACTGCCGACAGTCAGCGCATCGATACCCAGATGATGGAACTAATGAAGAAGTACAATTTGCCCGGTATGTCGCTCGCGATCACCAAAAACGGGCGCCTGGTCCTTGCTCGCGGTTATGGTTTTGCAGACCGGGAGTTGCAGCAACAGATGCAGCCCGATACCCGGGGACGTCTTGGCAGCATCGGCAAAACTCTCACAGCGATGGCTTTGCTGCATCTGGCAGAAGAAGGCAAACTCGACCTTGATACACCATTTCTCAACATCCTCACGCAATACCAATTGTCCGTAAACGGCGACCCACGGATACTGTCCGTGACTGTGCGTCAGGTCATGCACCACACTGCGGGTTGGGACACTTCGGTCAGCGGCGACCCGGAGATGATGTCTTCTGAAATTGCGAAAGCTCTAGGCGTACCTGAGCCTACGAACTGCGGAGACTGGATTCGCTACAAGCTGGGCAAGCCCCTCGACTTCGCTCCTGGGACAAAATACTCGTATTCGAACTTCGGTTATTGTGTGTTGAGCCGCGTATTGGAGAAGATATCCGGGAAGAACTACTACGACGCAGTCAGAGAGATTGTGCTAAAGCCGATGGGAATTCCCGACGTGGCAATGGGCTACACGCTCGAGTCGCAGCGCCTACCGCGAGAAGTCAAATATTACGACTATCCCGGAGGACGTTGGATACGTTCCTTGCTCCCCCCACACGATCTGACACCTGCGCCCTACGGATGGGCTCAGATTGAAGCTCTTGAAGGCATGGGGGGCTGGATCGGGTCCGCGCCTGATCTTACCCGGTTCATCAACAATGTGGGTGGCTCGCGAGGGCAACAGTTCCTTACAGCAGGTATGATGCAGCAGTTCCTCGAGCGGCCTCCGATCCCAGGAAGTGAAAAATACGCTAGTTGGTACGGACTTGGTATAGTCGTCACCCCGATGCCGGATGGACTGTATTGGGAGCACAACGGTGGTTGTCCTGGAACGATCGCCATCGTAACGCATCGCCCCGATGGACACGACTGGGCGATGATACTGAATTCTCGGCCGAAGGATCAGGTGACGGCGTTCAATGAGATCGTTTCTGTTACCGATAACCTCATCACCGCAGGCATCAGCGATTCGGGCGCAGACCTATATGATCAGTTCCCATCGATTCCATAGCAGCATCCCAAACTATTGCCGCGCCGTAGGCTTCGCCGCTAGAACATCCTTGAAGCTCGCGCGATATTCGAGAAAGACCAGGACCCAGAGCACAGACGCTACCAGCGCTGGGGCTATGGTCGCCGGAGAAAGCGTCAGATGAAACGCGAGGATGTTGTAGAGCTCCGCCGCAAGCAGCGTAAGCGCAAGCGGTACAAAAAAGCCCGCAAGCAAAAGCAGCCCGCCAATCAGCTGCACCGCGAAGAAGAACGCAGCAAAGTGTGACGCGCTGACAGCGACGAGGAACTGGATCGCAAGCGGGTTCGTCGGCGGTACCTGATGGATGAAGTTGAGAAAGCCGTTCAGCCCAAAGACCGTAAACAGCAGTCCCAGCAAATACCGCGCAATGATAGAAACCGTTTTCATATTTCGTCTCCTTTAGATTGCCTGCGCGTGCGATTGCACGACTTGAAGGTGCGGGGCGAGAAATGCATCGCGGTCCAGCCCTTGGTTGAGTGCAGCGGTTCCGCCTGCCGTGAGGAAAGTCGCATCTGTCACACCGAGGAAGCCAAATACCGACCGCAGATACGGCTCGACAAAGTTAAAAGAGGACATCTGCGTCTGCGCGTCATAGATTCCCCCGGTCGCGATGATGAAGGTCGCCTTCTTGCCCGTGAGGAGTCCTTTCGGCGTTCCACCTGCATAAGAAAAGGTCCTGCCGACGCGCGCTATCTGATCGATCCAGAGCTTCAGCACCGAGGGCACACTGAAGTTATGCATCGGTACCCCGAATACATACTCATCCGACTGCTCCAGTTCGGCCAGCAGCGTGTCCGAAAGCGCCAGCAGCTCTTTCTGCTGCGGAGTGCGCGCCTTTTCCGGCGTGTAGGCAGCCCCCACCCATTCGGCAGTAACAGGCAGGATCGGAGTTGCGTTAAGGTCGCGGTCGACGACCGTTCCATTCGGGTGTGCAGACTTCCATTGAGTGACGAACGCACCGGTAAGCTGACGCGAAACGGATCGCCCATACAGCGGGCTCGAGTCGATGTGGAGTAGCGGGGACATACGAAGAAACCTCCAATACGACAATTGATGCGTAATAGACAAATGTTGATTCAATAAATCGACATGTGTCGCGTAAGCATCTATTGACGAAGGAGCGTAGTCTGGAGATCGGAATGGTTGACACGTTACAATCCGGATCCGCGGCGGAGGCTACCGATCCCCGCATCCTGCGCAGCCGTCAGATGTTGATGGAAGCGCTGCGTAGATTATTGAACAACAAGGAGTTCAACGACATCTCCGTGCAGGAGATTGCCGATGAAGCTACCCTGAACCGGGCGACCTTTTATCTTCATTATGCAGACAAAAATGCCCTCCTCCAGGCGATGACAGCCGCCCGCTTCCGCGACCTGATTGCCCGTCGCGGCCTTTCCTTCACAGATTGCGATGGAGCTTTGCGGGCGATTGCTCTTGGCGTCTGTGATTATCTGGCCGAGACCACGGGCTGCCCCAGCCAATTGACGAAGATGCCACTCGAAGGCTCAATCATCCCCGTTGTGGAGGGCATGTTCCTGGAAGGCGCTGCACATCATCCGGCGCAACCCCGTGTCGATTCCGCGCTGCTTGGAACTACGGCCGCCTGGGCCATATTCGGGGCTGCGCGCCGCTGGCTCCAAACGCCGGATCGCATTCCCGCCGAGGAAATGGCGGCCAAGATTGAAGCGATGGTGAAGCCGATTTTCCTTACCGCTTCTATATAGGTGCTTCACGTATTTCAAGGCCTCTACGAAAACATCCAAATACCCCGAATCGGCAGAGCTTTGGAGATGCGAGAGGTCGCCCTGGCTTCCACAGGAGGGGAAAGCGACCTCTTGCTCATTCTCTCCAGTAGCGTCATTTCAGTCGCTTTGCACTTTTGTGGTCGACGCAATCGGTCCTCTCCGTTGCTTTCAATTCAATTAGAGCTATCCGCAACTGTTGATTCTTGATGAGCAGTTCACAAATCCAATCTTGTAAACTCTCAATCGCATTTGCTTCTAGTATTGCCCTCATTTTGCAAGGATTGCCTGACCCAAGTGATAGGAGGCGTGGTTGGTGCGGTTGATCACGATGGCAAGCCGGTTGCGTGCAGGATCTTTGGCAAAATCCTCATCGGAAACTGCCGTGTGCTTTTGCAGCCAGTCTTCCAGTGTGAATCTCTCAAACGCAACCGTGAGTTTGTTATTGATCTCGGCCCAGGCTCCTCGAAGCTCAGTCGCCGAAAGAGTATCCCCAAGGAGTTTGTCGGGGTTCGTGATATACGTATCATCCAATTCGGGGTGAAGTCTATCGCCGAGACCGAGCAAGGGAAACATGCGATCGTGTATGGCGGTCAGGTGGCCGAGTAGATAGAACACGCGGTTCTTACCCGGAGCGACCTGTTGGTGGAGTTGTTCGTCGGTCAAGTCCCCGAGGAGCTTATCGAAGCGGCTAATAATGAGCTTCCATGAGTTGACTACCGTGAGGCTAAGGATCTCGTCGTTTAACATTTTGGTATGCTCTTCCCTCCTCGAGCGAAACTGTAAGTGCTTTGGCGGTGCCAGGTTCAGTCACTAGCTCTTATGGACAACCTCAAACGAATACCCGTCCGGGTCAAATACATCAGCGGCGTAGTATCCCGGATAGTACTCCACTCGTGCCCGCGGTGAAATGTTGTCCCTGGCACCAGCGGATATTGCTGCCCTGTAGAATTCATCGACCTTATCATTGGTTTCGGCCATGAACCCCCAGTGTATGGACGCTGGATCAGGCTTACCCTGCTTGATCCAGAAGAACGCCCGCTTGCCGTCACCAAATCCCCACAGATCCGGATGATCGCCTTCGCCCTTGTAGGGTAGGAAGAATTTGATATTAAGAGGCTTCAAAGCCGCCTCATAGAACGCCAACGAACGTTCGACGTTGCTGACAGTCAAAATCACGTGGTCGAGCATTGCTCTCTCCTTCAAATCACAAATGCTTCAACGCCCTCTTCACCATTGGATACTGCATGGATTGCAGGCGGTGTTTGTTCGTGCCTCGGCCATTGGCTTGCCTACGTAAGACCGGATTTAGAGATGCCTCGATTAGAGGCTGCGAAGGGCTGTTATAAAGTTCTCGATCTTACGGGTCGACGAGGCTTTGCCGGATTTGAGGTTACGCTCAATGCATAATCCGGAGAAAAAGGAGAGCACCATCTCAGCAATTGCAGAGGGAGCCATCTTCGGCTCTTCGGCTTCGATGTTCCGCGCGAGAAGGTGTTGCAATAGCGCTCGATTCTCCATTACGACCGCATAAGCCTCATCCGGAAGGATGGCGAACTCGCGCATTGAATTGACGGAAAAACATCCCTGCTGTTCCCCCTTATTGGCTGGACCATTCTTGAGAAAAGTCTCGATGTTCCTCCAGCCGAGAGGCTCCTTGGTCAGAAGTCCCCTCTTCCCTTGGCTCTCAAGATAGTGCCGAAGGCACGCCACAAACAGATCTTCCTTGCCTCGAAACTCCGTATACAGCCCTGACTTGTTCACGCCCGTGGCTCGTTCCAGCCCCTGGAGGGTCGTGTCCGCGAACCCAATCTCATTAGTCCAGAATAAGGGAGCAACACGAAAGACACGCAAGGCACGCAGTCTCACAGTAGAGCAGTTTCACGCTCTTATGATGGAGCTGCATGAGCCGTTCGGAACCCTCGCATTGCTATCCGTGTGCCTTGGACTGCGCATTAGCGAAGCCTTGGCACTAAGATGGTCAGACGTTGATTGGCTCGGGGCGCGCATCAGCGTCCGGCGTGGCATCGTGGAGCAGGTTATTGCTGACGTTAAGACGGAAGGCTCTGCGAGGACTTTCGATCTCACGGGCGAAATGCTGGACCGTCTGAAGGGATGGAAGCAAGAGTCTCAGTTTCCCGGCGCCAACGATTGGATCTTTGCGAGCCCAGTCAAACTCGGCAGGCTGCCCTACTCCTACACAGGTGTATGGCGTGAACTGGTACGTTCTGCTGGAGCTGCACGAGTTGGCCACCTTGGGACGCATGCATTCCGACACACCTACCGTTCATGGCTGGATGCCGTGGGAACAGCCGTTGCAGTTCAGCAGAAGATGATGCGTCACGCAGACATCAGAACCACGATGAACATCTACGGAGACGTTGTAACGGACGAGATGACTACCGCAGGAATCAAAGTTGCGCAGCTTGCTTTTCAGGGAAACAGAGCGCAGACGGAGCGCAAGGGGAGCTAAGTTGAACAAAACTTGGCTCCTCAGGTAGGACTCGAACCTACAACCCTTCGGTTAACAGCCGAATGCTCTGCCATTTTCCTGGTCAAGATCGCCTGATGGAGAACGCTTTGAGGTGCCCTCTTAGCTAACCTTTTCATAGCAAAGACAGTTAAATCGGTCATTTAACCGCTGGAAAATGAAGGACTTTCGGCATCGCCCGCGGTCTGCACGGTTGCTGTTCCCTCTCCACCTCCCACTCGCGGATTGCTATCGGTACATCCCCGATTATGACCGATTTTGAAATGGGCTGACGACAAAATTGACTACATTTTTGGCGGCGGATATTTAACCTCAAAACCTGCGGATCACGGGTCCCTTCCCATACCCTAAATCCGATTATTCGATGGACAAACAACCAAACACGCCCGCAGAGAAAAGCTGCAATTGGCACATTTGCCTTATGCCGAAGTCACCTGCTCAAGATGGTGCTTTTCAGGCTTAAAGTGCTTCGCTCAGATTGCTCCCCCCGTATGCCGTCGAAGAAAGGTGTGCTCTGGCGCAGCACACACTCAGCGGCATATAAGTACATTGCGGCCGACCACGTTTGCCAATCCCGGCCGCTTGGTTTGCCTGTTTGGGCATGAATCCATTCGTTGAAGCCCCACTCCGCTGCGTTTTCATGCCACGGCTTGACGAGTTCTGTCAGCGCCAAGAGCTTTCGCTCTGCCAGATCCATCTGTCCTGCTGCCACGCACGCCGAGACGTAGAAGCCACAAATGAACGGCCAAACTCCGCCGTTGTGATAGTCGCCCGGCCGGTTATAGCGCTCGTATCGTGGCAGCCAATCCACATGATGGGGCAGAATGTACGGAAACAGACAGGGTGGCAAATCCACGGCAAGTTCCCCGTGTCCTCGCATGGCCTCGCACTCAGCTTCTACCCAAGTCAGCAGCTTTGTAGACCATTGAGGTGAAGCAATTCCGGTCAGGATTGCCAGACTGTTGCCAAGTAGATCGAACCGGTCGCTGCTCATAATCTTGTACGAATAAAGGCCGTAGTAGGGCGCGGTCGGCTCCACAAGAGCCTCTTGCTCATAGCTTTTCTTTCGCTCCCCACTAACTTCCAGGCGGCTCATCAACCCGCGCAACTGCTCGGCGGACTCATGTTCACCATACAGGCGAAGATACGCATAGACGACCATATTGACGTAAAGCCCGTACCCCATCACGTACTGCTCATCGCGCCAGTCACTAGTGGGCAACTGTGCGACCATCACCCTGTCATCTGGGCTCTGGTACTGCATCCACTTCTTGGCCTTCTCCGCTGCCTCAAGGAGGAACTCCGGTTGGTTCCTCGAGATTCTGTAGAGAGCTAGCCCAAAGAGGAAAAGAGGCGTCGAATCACTGGAACCCCGGTTCGCTGGATCGTGCGCGAGGGATGAAATGTGGCCGTGCAATGTCTGATTATTGGCGAGCGCCACCAGCGTGCGCTCCAGAGCATCCGCAAGTTGCTCGTTGCCAGTGGCCAGAAAGCCGAGAGCTGAAATCATCAGGTCCCGAGTGTAGGGTTCTGGGTATCCCCAACCGGCGGTTCGAGGTAATCCTTCAAATGGTCCCTGTGCGTTATGCAGCAGGATTTGTAGGGCGGCCTCTTTAGCCAGCTCAATGGAGGCTAGCGAATTCTCGTCGAATGACATAGATTCCTCGATGGCGTGTTGGATTGGAAGGGCGACCGTCGCCGCCTCGTTGCCTTTTACTGGATACCCAACCGGTCGGATACGATCTCCACAAATTGCCTTGCAACCTGGCGATAGTCGAACAACTCGACCACGCGTTTGCGCCCTGCTTCTCCCATGCGCTGCCGTAGCGCGCTGTCCTTCATGAGTAAAAGAAGGTACTTGGCGATGTCGGGAACACTGGCTCGATATTCAGCAGTGCGCGGATTTGGAAACACGATTCGATGAGTCTTCTCGTAGTCGTGCCCTTCGCCGTACAGCGCCTCGGTAATCTTTCTTTCCTCTGCGATTTTCGCCAGGAATGCCGTCTCGCCATGCACCATCGTGTCACGAAATGCCATGGCATCGATTGCGATCACGGGCTTTTCACAGGCGTTCGCCTCAACCTGAATCATGCCAAAGCCCTCGAGTCGTGAAGGGGCAGCGTAGATGTCGCAGGCAGACAACAAGTAAGGCATAAAGTTTTGCGAGACAACATTGGTGGAGTAAATGACCCTTTCGCTGATTCCCAGATCCGCCGCCAGTTTGAGGTCGATCAGGTTCTGTTGCTCAGTACGTGTTTGAGGCCAAACCTTGCAGACGTATCTCCAGTCGGGGACCTCGCCATCGATCAGCGCCAACGCCTGCATGACCTCCTGAGCCCCCTTGGATGCGCCGTCGCCACCAGCGGTCAGAATCATCAACTGATCCTTCGATATTCCAAACTCCTCGCGGATCGATTGCACCTTTACGTCGCCCTGGCTATGCGGCTTGTATCGATCCGTGCCGCAACCCACCGGCAACACCACGATATTGTCTCCGCAGATGCCATCTCTGACGTACACCTCCTTCACCCAATTGGAGGTGACCAGGATCAGGGGCAGAGCATTGAGTACGTCACGATGTTCTGCAATATAGCCATCGGCCACGAGCCACGGCACGGCCTTCATCCCAAATCGCTGGGGGTGCAGAACCAGGTTTGGGATATGGCCCCAGAACCCCACGCCGACCACGACATCGGGCTTAAACCAGCGATAGTACCACTCCTTTTCCAAATCCGATTCCAGGTGTACCGGATGAACATCCACGCCCATCTCGGAAAGGCCTCTGCATAACAACTCACCTTGGAGGGCCAAGCCAGCCGCCGGCGCCGGATATTCGCTCAATACGAGTACTTTCACGATTGTTGCTCCCTAATTGCTGTGCGCTTTGCTGCTGCCTGTGCTGAGTCAAAGCACCAGAATCCTTCTTCGCGAGGAACGGTCCTCGCTTCCCAGCTGTCGACGCCATACCCGTAAACGTCCGTAATCAGCCGGCGCTTTTCGAGCCAGACGTTCTCTGCCAACACGTCACGTTGATCTGCATCGTTGCGAACCCGAGGCAAGTACGCGTGCCCTCCATCATCGTAAGCAAATAGCGATAGGCGGTTTGTGGCGATGTTACCCGATCGCCAAAGGTCAACGACGCTTCGGCAGCACTCCTCATGCCGACGATGACGTGTGTACTCGCCACGCGGACCATGTGTGAGGATCAAGCTGTAACTGTTTCCAGCCAATAATCTGGTTATCGTTGCCTGAATCTGTTCGATTGGCAGCGGCACTTGGTCCGGCCCATCATCCAGATCCGCCATCTCGCCCACCGCGCCCAATTGCTCCAGAACCTTGCGGAACTTTGGTGCACGGTCTGGATCGGATGCCCTGCAAAGAGTCACAACGCGCCAATCAAATTCCGGATGGGCGAGTATGTACCCGCCGCACCAGAGCGTCTCGTCGTCCGGGTGGGCGACTACAACTGCGGCCCGCAAGCGCGAACCGGATATCACCTCATCGAACTGGACCGGGGGCATTGTTCTCCAGGGATACTGTTAGAGACGCCTAGGTGTGAACCGATTCAGCATCAGAATTGTAAAATCTCTTCTGACGTCGGCTCGCGCAAATAGTCCCAGCTAAAACCCTTTCATAGCGGCTGTGGACATATCTGGTCATTAAGGATCAGGGCGGCAAACTCCCTTCGCCCAAGCCCGTGTCGGACGACCAGGTTTCGTCGGGGATTCATATCTTTGTCGTCCGCAATCTCAGCGCATTTGCAATCACCGAGACCGAGCTGAAACTCATGGCGGCCGCCGCAATCATTGGATTGAGAAGCAAGCCGAATGCAGGGAAGAGTACGCCGGCGGCAAGCGGCACCCCAACTACGTTGTAGACGAACGCGAAGAACAGGTTCTCGCGAATATTGCGCATTGTGGATTTGCTCAGGTGACGAGCGCGGAGAATGCCGCGTAGGTCGCCCTTCAACAACGTGATGCCGCCAGCTTCCATCGCCACGTCGGTCCCGGTCCCCATGGCAATGCCTATGTCAGCCTGCGCGAGCGCGGGCGCATCGTTCACGCCGTCGCCGGCCATCGCGACCACGGAGCCTTTTTGCTGACGTTCCTTGACGACCTCCGCCTTCTTTTGCGGAAGTACATCGGCCTCAAACTCGATGCCGAGCTTTTCCGCGACAGCTTTGGCTGTGGTCGCGTTGTCTCCAGTGACCATGATGACTGTCAGACCGGCTGCCTTGAGCTCTCGAATCGCATCCGGTGTGGAATCCTTAATTGGATCGGCGACGCCCACGATGCCGGCGGCTTTGCCATCCACGGCAATCAGCATCACCGTCTGGCCCTCCTTGCGCAGATCTTCAGCCCTATCAAGCAAAGGGCTCGGATCGACGGACAGGTCGTGGAACAACTCCGCATTTCCGACTGCAACCTGCTTGCCAGAGACGGTTCCCTTTACACCTTTGCCGGTAGTGGAGTTAAATCCGGCGACATCGGACAGGGATAGCTTCTTTGCCACGGCCCCCTTGACGATGGCTGCCGCCAAAGGATGTTCGCTGGAGCGCTCAAGGCTGGCGACGAGCTGGAGCAGGTCGTTTTCACTGATTCCAGGCTGGGGAATGACGGCGCTCAGCGACGGCTTGCCTTCGGTCAGGGTTCCCGTCTTGTCGATGATGAGTGTGTCAACCTTGCCGAATATCTCCAGCGCCTCCGCATTACGGATGAGGATCCCTCCGCGAGCTCCGCGACCAGTGCCCACCATAATGGCCATGGGGGTGGCTAGCCCAAGAGCGCAGGGGCAGGCGACGATCAGAACGGCCACGGCATTTACGAGCGCATGCGCGAAGCGCGGCTGCGGCCCAACAAAGTACCAAACGATGAAGGTTATAACGGCCGAAACAATCACGGCCGGAACAAAGTACGAGGAGACGCGGTCTGCCAGCCTCTGAATCGGCGCCCGTGACCGCTGCGCTTCGCTGACCATCTTTACGATTTGCGCCAACAGCGTGTCGGCGCCGATACGTTCCGCGCGCATCACGAATCCGCCGGTTCCATTCACGGTTCCCGCCGTGACTTTCGCGTCCTTGTCCTTTTCAACGGGGATCGGTTCTCCGCTGATCATCGATTCATCGACGGAACTGTGACCTTCAAGCACGGTGCCATCCACCGGCACTTTTTCTCCGGGCCGTACGCGAAGCCGGTCACCAACTTGCACTTGTTCGAGCGGTACGTCCGCTTCGTCGCCCTCGTCGTCAAGCCGCATTGCCGTCTTGGGAGCAAGGCCGAGAAGCGCGCGAATTGCACCGCTGGTTTGGCTGCGGGCACGCAGTTCCAACACTTGGCCTAGCAGAACCAGTGCAACGATAACTGCGGCCGGCTCAAAATACACATCGATCTGCCCTCCGGCTCCACGAAGCGACGCCGGAAAAATCTGAGGAATAACGGTAGCAAAAACGCTGTAAATGTAGGCCGTTCCGGTACCCAAGGCAACCAGCGTAAACATGTTTAGGCTGCGATGCACCAGGGATTGCCAACCCCGGACAAAGAACGGCAACCCACACCAGAGGACCACCGGAGTTGCCAGCGCAAACTCGATCCAGGCCCAGACTCTTGCCGAGAACATGTGTTGCATAGGCATTGAAGGTAGAAATCCGGAGACCATCAGCGCGAGCATCGGCACGGCGAGCGCGACGCTGATCCAAAACCGCCTCGTCATATTGATCAGTTCCGGATTGGTTTCTTCGGCAGCGACCTCCCGAGGTTCGAGCGCCATTCCACAGATTGGGCACGACCCAGGTGTATCGCGCACGATCTGCGGGTGCATTGGGCAGGTATATTCGCGTCGCTTGGATGGTGCGGTGACTGTCACCTGTTCCAGCGCCATGCCACACTTCGGGCAGCTGCCCGGGCCCGCTTGTTTGATCTCCGGATGCATTGGACATGTGTATTCGCTTTGCGGCGCGGTCTTCGAATTCATCGGAGAGGGAGATGAATTCGGATTGCTCCGAGCGTAATTTTCTGGTGCTGCCCGGAACTTTGCGGCGCAGCCCTGGCTGCAGAAGTAGAAAGTGGCGCCCTGATATGCAACCCTCGCCGCGGCTTTCGATGGATCTACCTCCATCCCGCAAACAGGATCGTGGTCTTGACCTTGCGACACTGGGTGATTGTGGCCGGGTTCACTCATCCAACTACACCTCGATCGTGAAACCCTGCTTTTGTGCCACAGTCTTGATCAATCGGGAAAACGCGCTGTAATGCTGAGCCATGTTCGCCGACCAAGAGAGCCCGTCGGCGCGCCCAATCTTCTGCCAATACTCCTGGAGAGTCCGGTCGTAGGCGTCAATCGCTGGTTCGAGCAATTCTGGATGATATGTTTCCTCGTGACGGAAGCTCTCGATAGCCATGCGAGGCTTTTGTGAAGACTCTTCGGCAACATAGCCGAGCACAACTCCATCTACCGGAAAAGTGTTTGGCGGCAACTGAAGCAGATCGATCATTGCCTGTGGGTCGCGGCGAATTCCGCCTATTGGGACAACGCCGAGGCCGAATGAACGTGCCGCGGTCATAAGCGTCGCCATCGCGATTCCAGCGTCACTGACCGCAGCCAGTATCCCTTCAAGGCTGCGTTGGAATACCTGCACACCGCCGGCCTTCTTTACACCCAGACCAGTTTTGTAGAAGTCTGCGACGACCGCGATGAACACGGGCGCCTGCGCGATCCATGGCTGGCCGCCGGCAATCTCGGCGATCCGTGCGCGGCTTTCCGCGTTTCGGACCACCACCAGCGATATTTCGTGGCTGTTGGTGGATGTCGGAGCACGGCGCGCGGATTCGATAACGGCTTCGAGGGTTTCCTCCGGGATTGGGTCGGGCTTATAACTGCGGCTGCTGTGATGCGCCTGCAATAGACGGACGATCTCATTCATCGAAACTCCACGTTTATGTCGACGTGCAATTATGAGGAACCTAGCTGACCAACCTGTCGCGACTACATTGATTCCATTGCTACACAGTTAGCGCGGGGTAGTCGGTATAGCCATGTGGCCCCGATGTAAAGAAAGTGCTGCCGTCGGGCATATTGAGCGGCGCATTGCTCGTAAAGCGCGCCGGCAGATCGGGGTTAGCGATGAAGAGTTGGCCGAAGGCTACCGCATCCGCCTCTCCGTCTTGAATGACTTCGTTCGCCTGTGCGAAAGTGTATTTCTCGTTTGCAATGTATACGCCGCCGAATTGCTTCTTGAGTTGGGGGCCCAATCTGTCGGGTCCGAAGTACTCACGCGCAAGCAAAAAACCGAGCTCGCGCCTGCCTAGCTCACGCGCCACGTAGCTGAAAGTTTCTGGCGGGTTTGAATCGTGCATATCCTGAGAATCGCCGCGCGGGGCCAGGTGCATGCCCACGCGCTTGGATCCCCAGACTGAGATAACTGCATCGGCGACCTCAAGCATGAGCCGGGCACGGTTTTCAACCGGTCCGCCATATTCATCGGTACGATGATTGGATCCGTCCTGCAGGAACTGATCGAGAAGGTAGCCATTGGCTCCGTGTATCTCCACTCCGTCAAAACCGGCGAGCTTCGCGTTCTCTGCGCCCTTGCGGAAGGCTTCAACGATGCTGGGAAGCTCAGTTGTCTCAAGCGCGCGTGGCGTCACGTAATCTGATGCAGGACGCACGAGGCTTACATGGCCTGCGGGCCGGATAGCGCTGGGAGCAACCGGAAGTTTACCGTCCAGAAAGCGAGGGTCTGAGATTCGTCCCACATGCCAGAGCTGTGCGAAGATGCGGCCCCCTGCCTGGTGCACTGCCTTCGTGACCAATTTCCAGGCTTCGACTTGTTCTGACGACCATATCCCTGGCACATTCGCGTAGCCAACTCCTTGTGGTATGACCGGGATGCCTTCTGAGATGATCAGGCCTGCCCCGGCCCGCTGTGCATAGTAGTCGGCCATGAGTTGCGTAGGAATGTGCTCGGGTGTGCCACGCAAGCGAGTTAGGGGAGACATGATAACCCGGTTAGGCAAGTGGATCTCGCCGATCTGGATCGGATCTAACAAAGAGATCATGAGAATGAGTCCTTCAAGAAGCAATTTCTGTTGGGTTGATTTTGTTAGACATCTGAAGGCAGAGCAACAGTTCCTTGATTTATGCAAGGTGTACAGGGACTGAACGCTTCAGCTAGGCACCAATTTCATGCAAGGCTACAAAAGCCTCTAGCAAAACACGTGGATTGAACTGTCCCTTGTATACGGGCGGCGGTTCGCGCTCCAAGCCAAGCAACGAGTAAACAGCCATCTGCGCGGAGCGGATGGAATACTCAACTGTGAACACTACATCGTCTGGGAGTTCGCAATACTGCCCGACGAAGGCCAGGTTCTTTGAACCGTCCGGCCTGATCATAGCTCGATCGCCCTTACTTCGAGGGAGAAACTGGCTCGTGATGAAGGGCATCATGCACGGAATGCAGGTACACGTATCGAGAATCGCGGCAGTGTGCGCCTGGAGGCTCAAATGGCCCAGGATCTCCGTCATGATTTCGCGCCCCGTGCATGCGGACATGGGTTTCTTTACGAAATTTCCCGGTATATCAACAAACAGCCCATACCCCCAGAACACCTGTACTCCCTCTGGTTGCCCAATGAAATGCGGCTGATGGGGCAACACGATTGAAGCCAGCCAACTGGACTCTGGAAAAGTAATGAGCCCGCCTTCTCCGGGTACGTTGCCCGTCAGATCTCGGATTAACTCGAAAAACGTGGGGTCGTGAAGTGTGGTCGTAAAAGACATCCACTTCGATTGTTCAACGTGATCGGCAAAATTCGAAGGATGCCCGAATTGCGTCTGGCCAACAGCGATTCTCTCCCAAAGTGCCCATGAACCGCCGTCGGTTTTCCCCAGCAGGGCGGCGGGCGAGCCCATTGAACCCAGACTCGATCCTTCGGTCATAGACCCGAGAGTCACGATGACTTTGTCGTCTTCGGTGACACGAATGTTCTTGAGAACGCCGTTTTCCTGGACCACGATCTTATCGACAGCAAAGCCGGCCCTGTCTTCGAGGAGAACAAGGTCCGTAACTGTTGTCTCGAGCATGAAGTTCACACCGCGTGCTTCGAGCCACTTATGAAGTGGGCGGACCATCGAATCGTACTGGTTGTACACGGTGCGCATAATGCCGGTAAGCGTATTGAAGCCGGAAACCATGTGGGTGAAGCGCACGAGATAGCGTTTGAACTCCACTGCGCTATGCCAGGGCTGAAATGCGAAGGTGGTACACCACATGTGCCAGAAGTCAGTCTCAAAGAACTCCGGCGCAAACTGGTCGGAGATCATGGTCCGTCCAAGCAATTCCTCCGGCTCCATCGCCAGACGCTCGATGTTGAGAATGTCTTTCTCGCTCAAGCCAAAACTGGGACTGTCGACCCTTTGACCGTCCCGAAACAGCCGCGACTTGGAGGCGGTCTTCATCGTCTCGTTCCAGTCAAATATCTCCTGCGTCACCGACTTCGCCCCATCGAGAGTTGGAATCGATGAAAAAAGATCGTAAGTGCACAGGTATTTGCTCTCGATCATGCGACCGCCGCGCATCACATAGCCGTCAGCCGCATTTCCGGCTGCATCAAGGCTGCCGCCAATCCGGGAAGACTCTTCCAGGATCGTGATCGTGTGCCCTTGGACATCTCCGTCGCGAATGAGAAAGACTGCAGCGGCAAGAGAAGCAATGCCCCCGCCCACAAGATATATGGCTGCGTTATCATCAGGTCGTTTCATAGGGATCATTTCACACTTTCTTTTTGCCCATTCAATCTTGTCGCGATTGTGCTAAGGAACTCTAAACCTGAGTGCTAAGAGCGCCCAAGGCGATTGTCAATCTGCAAGGCGGGAATGACTGTATCTAATTGATCAGATGGCCTGCCGTCCCAGGCGGGAGAATCATGTTGGGCGCGCGGAAGTGTCTGATCCTTCAAAGGCAATTCCGGGATCGGAATAGGACGAAATCAACATGCATCCAGAATTCAACTCACAAGGCTCTGAGCCCTTCGAACTTCGGAAGGAGCTAGACGACCGGCACATGATTCCGAATCCAGCCGTTGCCAGCAGTGGGTTCAACATCTGGTGGCAGAAGACCGCAGCACAGAACATGGCGATGGTCAC
>CAVUYH010000006.1:0-119219 GCA_963745685.1 uncultured Acidobacteriaceae bacterium
CACTCAAAAAACGCGGTAAGACGTGGCACTGTCATTTCGTTGTCAACGGGCAACGATTCCGACAGAGCCTTGAAACAACGGACTGGAGAGAGGCGCAAGCCAAAGAGAAGGATCTGATAGCGCAGGCCTCAGAGGGGAAGTTGCACCAGACCTCGACAACCCTTGCGCGTCAGCCTTTCGGATTGGCGGCAGACGATTACGTGACCGCTCGAAAGCTGGAGCTGGCACCAGCCAGTCAAGCCAAAGAGAAACAATTGCTGGTGCAGTTGCGGGCCTATTTCAAACAGGAACCGCTCAAGGCGATCACGGCCAAACGGATCACCGAGTACCGGGCATGGCGGGCAAATCAGACCGTCGAAAAGAAGCGCGGCGGAACTTTGCAGGTTATTCAATGCGCTGGCCCCGCAACCCTGAATGCCGAGTTGGGCATCTTGCGGCGCATTCTGAAGCGGGCACGGCTCTGGGCGCGTGTTGCTGACGATATAAAGCCCCTGAAAGAGCCGAGCACCATCGGACGGGCATTGACCGAGGATGACAAGCAACGGCTGCTCAAAACGGCTGTAATGCGTCCTGAGTGGGAAACAGCCTACCTTGCCGCGATCCTCTGTCTGAATACGACCTCAAGAGGCTGTGAGTTGAAAGGGCTGCAATGGTCTGACGTTGACCTGTTCTCCCGCACACTAACGATTCGCAAGAGCAAGACGGCTGCCGGGGAACGGACAATCCCGCTGACTGACGTTGCTTGCTCTGCACTGGCACGGTTACGGACCCGCGCTGAATCGTTCGGCAAGGTGGAACCGGCACACTACGTCTTTGCCGCATTCGTTCCCAAGTTTACTTTCAGCGGGAAAAAGGTTGTCGATTACAACGTCACCGGGTTTGACCCAACAAAGCACGTCAATAGCTGGCGGTCTGCTTGGCGGACGCTCACGAAGAAAGCAGGGTCTTCCGGGCTTCCGATTCCACGATCTACGGCACTGCGCTATCACGTCGCTTGCGGAGAGCGGGGCGGCAGACTCAACCATCATGGCGATTGCCGGACACGTCAGCCGCAAGATGCTGGAGCGGTACAGCCACGTCCGCATGGAAGCCAAGCGCACAGCGATGGAAACCCTTGCCAATAGCAGCAAAATGGCGGGTTATGACACAAACCATGACACAAACGCTCTGCCTTTGAACGTGCGCCCTAGCTAAATTATTGGAATGATTGGTGGACCTGGTCGGGATCGAACCGACGACCTCTTCCATGCCATGGAAGCGCGCTCCCAGCTGCGCCACAGGCCCACTCGGCGAAGTACAACTTCTATATTGTCTCCGCTCATAACGGATTCGTCAAACCGGCAGCTCCCATCCCCAATCCCCTCTAACCCAAAGATTTACGCAAGCATCCGATAATCCACCTGGGTTTCGGCCCTCCAGAGCGGCGCCAATCCACCGCGTGACGCAAATCACATGCTCAAAAGGGCCAATCCGAAATAATGAAGTTCAGACATAAGGTTTTGGCCGCTCACTTTTACCCGAATTTCCGACTTGAGATGGTCACATCACCATACCTGCCGCCGCTCTCTGAACTGGAGACGTACGTTCATGTACAAGATCTTGGAAGCCCGGACCGTCGGACTCAATATCAAACAATTTGTCATTGAGGCGCCGCGGATTGCCCGCAAGCAACGGCCGGGACAGTTCATCATCCTGCGCCTGCATGAAAACGGTGAGCGCATTCCCCTCACCATCAAGTCCTCCAATCCCGACGCGGGCACGATAACCATCGCCGTCCAGTCCGTTGGAAAAACAACCTCCATGCTCAACTGCCTCGAGGCGGGCGATTCCATTCTCGATGTCGTTGGCCCGCTCGGTCATCCTTCTGAGATTCAGAACTACGGAACCGCTGTAATCCTCGCCGGCAGCGTGGGCACCGCCATGGCGCTACCCACAGCCAACGCTTTAAAACAAGCCGGCAATCACGTCATATTTATTGAAGGCGCGCGCAGCAAAGAGATGGTGGTCTTCGAAGACGAAGTGCACCAGGCCAGCCACGAAACCTACATCATGACCGACGACGGCGCCTATGGTGAGCAGGGCCTGGTAACGAGCAAGCTCAATGGTCTTCTCGATGCAGGACGCCGCATCGATTTCGTGCTCGCCGTTGGCCCCGTGCCCATGATGCGCGCAGTCTCCCGCATCACCACACCTCTCGGCATCAAGACCATGGTCAGCCTCAACTCGATCATGGTTGACGGCACCGGCATGTGCGGCGGCTGCCGCGTTCTGCTCGGCAGCCAGAGCAAATTCGCATGTGTTGACGGACCCGAGTTCGACGCCTCGCAAGTCGATTTCGAAGTGCTTATGCAGCGCAACGCCATGTATCGCGAAAATGAATGCCAGTCCTCAAAACAGTTTGACGAGCACAAGGATGACGAAATGGCCGAGCTCCGCGCCGAGCTCGCCGCCAAGCTGGAAGCTGAGCAACAGATGCAGGCCGAGTTGGATGCTAAGGAGAAGCACTATGTCTGATGCCAGCACACATCCCACGCTCGACGGCAAACCTCTCCCGCTGAAAGAGCGGATGAAGATCGTCCGCACCATCATGCCTGAGCGCGACCCGCAGGTGCGCAGCCGTAATTTCGAAGAAGTAAATCTCGGCCTGCCTCCCGCCGACGCACTTACTGAGGCCTCGCGGTGCATAGAGTGCGCCAAGCCCGGCTGCGTGGTCGAATGCCCCGTCGGAGTCAAGATCAAGGAAGTCGTCTCCCTCATTCGCACAGGCGACTACCTGGCCGCGGCAGCCAAGATGCGCGAAGATAATGTCCTGCCCGCCATCACCGGCCGCGTGTGCCCGCAGGAGAATCAGTGCGAAGGCGGATGCGTGCTCGGCAAAAAGGGCTCGCCCGTTGCCATCGGAAACCTCGAGCGCTTTATCGCCGACTACGAACGCGCGAGCGGCAATCTCGGTCTTCCCGCCATTGCGTCGCCTACCGGCAAAAACGTTGCCGTCGTCGGCAGCGGACCTGCCGGCCTGTCGGCAGCAGGCGACCTGGTGCAGAAAGGTCATCGCGTTCGCGTTTTTGAAGCGCTCCACGAACTCGGTGGCGTGCTCGTCTACGGCATTCCCGAATTCCGCCTGCCCAAATCCATCGTCAAAACTGAAGTGGACAACCTGCGCCGCATGGGCGTTGAATTTGAAACCAACGTAGTCGTCGGCAAGAGCGTAACCATCGATGAGTTGATGAACGAAGAAGGCTACGATGCAATCTTTGTCGCGACGGGCGCCGGACTGCCGCAGTTCCTCAGCGTACCCGGCGAGCACTTCAACGGTGTTTACTCTGCCAACGAATTCCTTACGCGCGTCAACCTGATGCGTGCCTACAATCCACACGAGTACGATCAGCCCATCTACGATTGCCGCGATCGCGACGTCATCGTCATCGGCGGCGGCAACACAGCCATGGACGCCGTGCGCACTGCGCGCCGGCTCGGTGCATGCTCAGCCACACTTGTGTATCGCCGATCGAAGGCTGAAATGCCCGCGCGTCTTGAAGAAGTCCATCACGCCGAGGCCGAAGGCATCGAGTTCCGTATGCTCACCAATCCCATCGAGTTCATCGGCAACGAAAAAGGCTGGCTCACCGGCGCGCGCTGCGTTCGTATGGAGCTCGGCGAGCCCGATTCCGATGGCCGTCGCAGGCCTGTTCCGGTTGCTGGTTCCGAGTTCATTTTGCCCGCCAGTGTAGCCATCATTGGCGTCGGCACCACGGCCAACCCGCTCATCCAAAGCACCACGCCCGATCTGAAAACCAACAAACGCAACTACATCGTCGCCGATCCCGAAACTACACGTACTTCAAAGCGTGGCGTCTTCGCTGGCGGCGACATCGTCACCGGCGGCGCTACTGTAATCCTGGCCATGGGCGCCGGTCGCAAGGCTGCGCGCGCCATCCATGAATACCTGGTCTCGAATGGAAGTTGGGAGTAGATCGGCAACCGGCTTTCGCGTTGTTCTTGCGGTCCTCAGCAAAGCAGGCTTCTAACAAAATCGGCGGCAGGAGGATCACTCTCTGCCGCCAACGGTTTTCGCATTCTACCGTAATTGCTCTCTGCCAAAATCTCTTTTCAAACTTGTGCTGCAACCCAAAACTTGATAGCTACTGATCCATGCCCGCGCCGGCTCCCGGTCCGTTAGGCGGCGGCGGTGGCGGGCCCTGCTGCTGATTTGGCATTTGCCGGCGCATGCCCTGACCACGCATTCCGGGCTCTCCATCGCGGCGCCAACCTGCCGCCCCGCGCTCCTGCTGTGCCGCCTGAATCTGCTTCCACTGGTCCACCGTCAGCTTGTCGCGGATGGCCAGAAGAAAGCGTGCATTCGCGCGTTCCAAATCTGCCCGCGCCTGAACAACCTTGTCGATCTGCGCAGTGATCGCCGCATCGTTCGGCGTATCGGCGCCCATCAAGGGCTGCATCGCCAACTCGGCCTTCTCCAGGTCCGCCCGCAAGTCGATCAGCTTTTCGCGATGCTGTAGCAGAATCGCATCCATCGCCTTGCGCTGATCATCGGTAAGCTTCAACCGTTCAATAATCGCGGAATTATTCCACCATCCCTTGTTGCCCGCACCCATTGCCCCAAAGGCCCGTTCCATTGGCGGCCGATTCATCATGCGTCCGGAACTCGCACCGGGGCCGCCAAACCCCTGCGCCCCTGCTGTCGCGGCAGTCGCAAGAACCGCTGCCACTGTAATAACGATTTGTCTCAACTTGCCGACGTCCATCTTTCTCTCCTCCCCTTCTATGTCCGAAGGGCTCCTTCACTTGCTTGTATCCAAACTTATTGCGTCGAGTCCAAAGCCATCATTTGCGCCAGCGGCTCCATCGCGCTTGGAACATCCCGCGAAACATCGCTGTCGATCTTTGCGAGCAGATCCTCGTTCTCTTTGCGCTGCTCAGCGGCAAGCTTCTGCTGCCGTGCTGTGGCAGCCGCGGCAATCTTCGCCCGCTCCTGCAGATGATGCCGCTCATAAAGTCCGCCTGCCAGGCTGCCCACCGCCAGCACGCACCCCAGCGCCCAGCTCGCGGCCACTCGCCAGCTCGTCCAATAAACCCTCACCGGATTGTCAGGCCGGCTGTACTCGGCTTCGCTCCACGCATGAACACTGGACCGAAAGTCCTTGAGCGTCTGCTCAAGTGCCTCATCCATCTGCGGCATGTCCTCTGAATCTCTCCGCAAAGTCATCTCCTCACTTCCCTCTCACTTCCGCTCGCACCTTGCTCACCGCTCGCGAAAGATGCGCTTTTACCGTGCCCTCGCTCAATCCCGTCGACCGCGCAATATCGGCCAGTTCAAGCTCTTCAACATAGCGGAGCAGAAAAACCGTCCGCTGGCGACCGCTCAGTTTCGCAACCACTTTCCAAACCTGCTCCACTTTCTCTTTCGCAATCAAATGCTGCTCTACGGTTCGTTCCCCGCTCGGCAACCAATCGCTTGCGTCGTCCAGGTCCACTGAGTTGGTGCGCGTATGGCGCCAGAACTGCAGCCGTCGATTACGCCAGTGGTCCTTTTGAAGGTTGATGGCGATGCGCATGAGCCAGGTCATTGCGGTCGACTCGCCGCGGAAGCTGTCCCAGCTCCGATGCGCCTTCAAAAAGCATTCCTGCGTCAGCGTTTCCGCCAAGTCGACGTCCCGCGTCGATGCCAGCAAAAACCGGAATATCTGCGGTCGATGCGCCAGAACGATACTCGCGAATTCTCGCGCAGCAACGTCACCGTCTGCGCGGGTAGCCTCCACGGGCATGACTGGTGTCATCTCTTTCAATCCGATGCCGGCTGCCATCACTCAGGTAGACGCCTGCGTGACCAGCGGGTTTACAGCGTCAGCCGTAAACTTCAATGCAATCTGCGCCCAGTATACCGAGCGGCGAAACCGGGAGGAATGCCAAAATCTCCCGCGCTTCCGCCTTGCCTTTGATCACGCCGAAACCGGTCTACACGTCAACTTGTGTGGTTGCTGGCCAATTTCCCCGCAACATGCGCCTCCGGGGATATAATTTGACTCGGCAAGAAAAGGGCCCTCATCCCATCACCTGCTGAACCCTGGCTCTTTAAAAACTGATTGGAGACTGAGATGATTTCTCGGCGTACGTTCGTTAATGGCATTGCCGCCGGTGTTGCCGGCTCGGCGTTAACTTCTCCGGCAAAGAGTTACGCTCAAATCCTTGGCGCAAACGATCGGCTGTCCTTTGCCATTTGCGGCCTGAACGGACGCGGATACGCCCACCTGTCGGCATTGCAGGCCAACAAACAAATTGCCCGGGTCGCCTTTGTCTGCGATCCCGATGACAAGATTCGCGCCAAGTTCGCAGCCAAAGCCGAGGAGGCTCTCGGCTCTGCACCCACTTCAGTTCGCGATTTTCGAAAGGCGCTTGAGTCAAAGGAAGTGGACGCAGTCTCCATCGCCACGCCCGATCACTGGCATACTCCGTTGGCCGTGTACGGGCTCAAAGCCGGCAAGCACGTTTACGTTGAAAAGCCGTCGAGCCAGAACGCGCGCGAAGGCGAATTGCTGGTTGCGGCGCAGAAAAAATACGGCAAACTCGTACAGGTAGGCGATCAGCAGCGTTCCTCGCCGCACACCATCAAGATGATCCAGCAGATTCACGATGGGCTCATCGGCGAGGCATACATGGGCAAAGCCTGGTATGCCAACACGCGCCTCTCCATGGGTGTCGGCAAGCCTGTCCCCGTACCGGCAACACTCGACTGGGATCTGTGGCAGGGCCCCGCTCCACGCCACGAATACATGAACAATGTGCATCCGTATAACTGGCACTGGCTGCGCCGCTACGGAACCGGTGAGACACTCAACAACGGTACGCACGAAGTCGACATTGCGCGCTGGGCGCTCGGGGTTGAATTCCCGGACGTGGTCACCGCCATCGGTGGCCGCTATCAGGACAAGGACGATTGGGAGTTCTACGACACGCTCGTCACTGATTTTCGCTATCCCAACAAGACGCTCACCTGGGAAGGCCGTTGCTGCAACGGCATGCGACTCTACGACCGCGACCGCGGATGCGTGATCTACGGAAGCAAGGGAAGCGTTGTCATCGACCGCGGCGGCTACGACGTCTTCAACTGGAAAGGCAAACAGACTGACCAGTTCCGCACCGGCAAAGAGACTTCAACGAGCGACTTGGTGGGCCGCGACTCGATGACGGATATGCACTTTGCCAACTTCATCAACTCAATCAAAGGCACTGACAAGCTGCACTCGCCCATCGAGATTGCAAACGTCTCGGTCACCATGCTGCTCATCTCCAACATCGCTTACTTTGTGAATCGCGAGCTCAAGCTCGACAACAAGACCGGCCATATTCTCAACGATCCCGAAGCAATGAAGCAGTGGGGCCGTACTTACGAGAAGGGCTGGGAAGTAACGGTCTAAGCAGCGCGCCGCGGACTCTAGCGACTAGCGGAAGATTGAACCAGCAGTGAGAGCTTCGTGGAAGATTCAAGCTACGGTGGCTTTGTAACAGGGCCCGACTTTAGTCGGGCCGCAAGATGCGCAAATAGCGAGTTGGGGCTTTACAGGCTGCGGAAAAACCCGTCCATTGCTTTGTTTTGTAACAGGGCACGAGTTTACTCGTGCCGTAAAGGGCGTGTAATGCTAGCCAGCTTTAGCCGCTGCAATGCTAGCCCGCGCAAGAATCCATTCCATTCGGTATTTTTCCGCAGCCTCTTCAGCCCTGAGTGCACATTCGGAGCAGACACCGTCTGGAACTACGAGTTTGATCTCGGAAACCTCAGTAAGGGGACGCGTCTCACTGAGGCCTTTCTTGTCTCGTACAATTTAGTAGTTGGTTGCTGCGATCTTCCACCTCCAGAAGGAGACATCTGTCATGCCTGCTGATACTGGTATCATGCCGGCCGCACAAGCGGGGACCGTTACGCTGGGCGGTGATCTAACCATCAATCGCATGGGCTATGGTGCCATGCGTATTACCGGCAAAGGCATCTGGGGTCCGCCCGCCGATCGCGAAGGCGCCCTGGCCACGCTGCGCCGCGCCGTCGAGCTCGGCGTCAACTTTATTGACACTGCCGACTCATACGGTCCCGACGTTTCTGAAGAATTGATCGCGGAAGCTCTCTATCCCTATCCCAAGGATCTCGTCATTACCAGCAAGGCGGGTTGGGTGCGCCACGGGCCCGGCGTGTGGCAGCACAATGCCAGTCCCGCGCACATTCAGCAGGCCATCGAAGGCAGCTTGAAGCGGCTGCGCCTGGAACGTATCGATGTCTACCAGCTCCATATACCCGATCCGGCCGCATCGTTCGACGCTTCAATGGAAGCGCTCGCCGAGCTTAAGGAACAAGGCAAGATTCGGCACATCGCGCTCTCGAATGTAACGCTCGAGCACATCAAGCGCGCCCAGAAGATGGTGCCCATTGTGTCGGTGCAGAACCGCTACAGCTTTAGCGATCGCGAGTGGGATTTCGTGCTCGACTATTGTGAATCCGAGGGAATCGCCTTCCTGCCCTGGGGACCAATGGCGCAGGCACGCAAAGCGAACGAGGTGGTTGAAAAAATCGCCGCCGCCCGCAATGTTTCCACCCTGGTCATTTCGTTAGCGTGGCTCTTGCGCCGGTCGCCGGTTATCGTAGCCATCCCCGGAACCAGCTCCGTAAAGCATCTCGAAGAGAACGTCGCTGCAGCGTCGTTCAAACTAAGCGACGCTGAATTCGCAGAGATGAACGCCGTGGTTCCGAAGCCATTCTGGCTTCGCTAGAGCTAGAGCGGAACCCGAGCAATCGCGCCCGTTTTGATTGCGTGCAGAGGTGGCTTTTCCTTGGTGAAAAAGCCACTTGAGAGCCGTGCCTTTGGGTACATCTGCTCGGATTCCGCTATAGCGCCCTGCGTCTGAAATTCGACGAATATTTGAATTGTCATCCCGAGGCGTAGCAAGCCGCATCTTTTGCGGCTTGCGGAGTCGAAAGCCTGCCCTGAGCGAAGATTGCATCAGCGATCGCAGCCGAATGGGGATCCGCGGTTGTTCCTAAATCCTCCAGACTCACCACAACCTCTCGGTGCCCCATCCTTTGTGCGGTATCTTGCACAAAGGGTGGGATACCGCAGAAGCCCACTTGACCTGAATAGTTAAACTCTCCTGCATGGTGCGCGCCAATATCTGAAACCTACTTCGCTGTACCCTGCTTCGTTCCTTGTGATGACTTCGCAAATTCCGCCAGATCCGTTGCCAGTTCCGCCGTTAGCTCCCGTGTGCGTCGCTGCGCTCTCTCCATCGCAATCGGCATGTACTCCTTCATAATCACCGGCTGCGCGTCCAGAAAATGCTGGCCCGGAGGCGAGCTGAAAAAATTGATGTAGGCATCCGCATCATCGCGAGTCATGTGCCGCTGATACACCGAGATTGCATCGTTGATCATTTCGTCAACGGGATAAAGCGTTGCCGCCTTTTCCATGTATTTGTTCATCAGCTTGTCGAGCGCCCTCCGCCGTTCCGGAGTCAGTTGCTTCGCACCGGGCATACCCGCCGTGAGCTGATCCATTTGCATGCGGACCTGCTGCTGCACAACGCTTGGCAGCATCTTCATCATGTCCTCGAATTGCTGACGCAGCCGCATCACCTCAAACAACTTCTTCAACTGCTCACTCGTAGCCTGCTGCTCAAGCGGAACGGAAGCTCCAATTGCGGCCACCTTCTGGCTCGCTCCTGCGGAACCGCCCGTCGAGGTCTGCGCCGGAGCGCTGGACAAAGTCAACAATCCCAGAAAAGTCGCAATCCAAAATCCCCACTTCATAAGCGCCTCGTCTTTCATTGCGGGCTCGCTGCGCCAGCCGCCGGCTGCACCACATTCGGTTGTTCCTGCTGAAGACGCACGGGGTCGGATAGCCCATGCTCCGGATCGTATTTGTGCTTTACCATCCAGTCCTTGAACAACGCGGCTGGTTCTTCGCCCAGCAAGCCATTGCGCCGCACGTAAGCTGTATCCTTCAACAGCACTTTGAGTTCGCAACTTTCTTCGGTGTTCGGTTTGCCAAACTCCGGCAACAGAATTTCAAGCGTCTGCCCCGGTTTCTTCCAACGCGCCATGTATGTCTCAAATCCGGGCGACACACGCAGCCTGGCCGCGCAGTTATAGCTAAAGTCGAATCCCTTTGGATCGCCGTTTTCGTAGAGATTCGCTCTGCCCTCCCCATCAACCGAGTCGAGCGCTCTCCCGTAATAATGCGTTGTCCCATTGAATCCAAAGATGTGCACCCGCAGTGGAAAATCAGCAGGATTGGGCTTACCCCCAAAACAAGCCGCCGAAAACAACAGACAACCGGCGATCAAGAACACCTTCCTCATTGAATCCCCCCAAAGAGTATTGGCCGGTGAACGCGCACGGACATGCGACGATCCATTTTATACATCAGCAGACCGCTTATGTCGGTTGAATACCACCTTTGTATGCTGTGCCTACAACCTCCGCTTCCTCGCGGGAACATCCCCGCTATCCATCGCCAAAGCCATGCGGACGATTTAATCTGGAACTGCCATGATGCTCGAATCTTTACGCAAGCAAGTGCTCCACGCCAATCAGGAGATCGCCCGCCGCGGTCTCGCGCCGCACACCTTCGGAAACGCCAGCGGAGTCGATCGCTCCGGCAGCGAGCCGCTCGTCGTCATCAAGCCCAGCGGCGTCGATTACGCCACCATGAAGCCTGAGGACCTGATCGTCACAGACCTCAACGGCAAAATCATCGAGGGCAAGCTCAACCCATCGAGCGATCTCGACACCCATACCCTGCTCTACCGCGAATTCCCGCAGATCGGCGGCGTGGTCCACACGCATTCTGAGTTCGCCACTTCATGGGCGCAGGCGGGCCGCCCCATTCCCTGCCTGGGCACCACCCATGCCGACTACTTCCATGGCCCCGTTCCCGTCACCGAGCCGCTGACTGCCGAAGAAGTGGATGAGGCCTACGTTCGCAATACCGGGGCCGTAATCGTGCGCCGTTTCCGTGCCGAGAACCTCGACCCCGTAGCCGTCCCCGGAGTTCTGGTCGCCGGACACGCCCCGTTCGCCTGGGGCAAAGACGCCTCCGACGCCGTAGAACACGCTGACGTTCTCGAATACATCGCCCGCCTGGCCTTCCGAAGCATGCTTCTGGGTGCGCCGGAAGCTGGTATCCCAAAATATGTGGGAGAACACCACTACCAGCGGAAACACGGCCCAAAGGCGACCTACGGCCAGCGCTGAGAAGCTCCAGAACTGTTCTCGGAATTCTTGCGATACCGAGGCAGTTCACCGTCCAAATTCTGAGGTTTGCAGTGCGAAAGACCTCGCGCCCACGTCTGCGTGTCCGGTTTCTCGGGAAATTACCTGCATGTAACCTAAATCACATCATGGACCTACCAAATGTCATAGAATGATCCGTAGGTCGGAAAGCCACCTACAGTTTTCTGCATTTAGCCGTAGGGAATCCTCACTACGAAGTTGACGTTTCCAGGTGGTCGGCAGTCAATATCTCGCGTATTCTCTTGCGATTGCCAAATCGGTCCATCTGAATCGCTTTACGCTTCCGCCTTGGCAAGCTACGTGCAATTGCCATTAATGGATGTCCTGAGAACTCCTCATGGAGACAAGTATCTTCAATCGCGTGCAGGCAACGCTGCTGGCCCTGGCCACTGCGGCCCTGTTCCTGTTGGCGGTCTTGAATCTTACCCAGGAGCACAAGTTTCAGCAGCCGGACGACGGCGTATGGTGGCGCGAGGCCGCCAATGGCCTGCGCGCTGAGCGCGTCTTGCGGGACATGCCAGGGCAGGTAGCCGGCATCCAGCCCGGCGATCTGCTTACTGCAGTGGCCATATGCGCCTCTTGCAATGAACAGCCTGTCACGCGTCTCTCCAGCTTGGAACAGGCTCTTTACCGTACCGGCCCCTATGGCCAGGTGTACTACAGCATCACCCGCGACGGCGTTCCGCTCGATCAGCAGGTCAAGCTGATCCCCGTGCCGCTCGACCGCAGCCTGGCCATGGGCTTGCGCGTCATCGGACTCATATATCTGATCGTCGGCTTTTACGTCCTGTTCCGCCGCTGGGGTGCGCCGCGGTCGACCCATTTCTATCTGTTCTGCCTGGTTTCGTTTGCCTGGTACACCCTCAAGTACACAAGCAAACTCGACGCGCTCGATTGGGTCGTCTTTTGGGCGAACGTCGTGGCGGAGTCGCTGCAACCGGCGCTGTTCCTGCATTTTGCGCTCAGTTTTCCTGAAGAGCGATTCAAGGCGTTCGGACGCCGCTGGCTTCTTCCCATGGTGTACGCGCCCGGCGTGGGCTTGCTGGGTCTTTGGCTGTGGGCCATTCAAACACGGCTGGCTACCGGGCTCTTGAAGCATCGCCTCGATCAGACCGGTACGGCCTATGTGGCTGTGTTTTACGTGCTGGCTGCGCTCCTGTTCATCCGCAGCTACAGCAAAGCAGACAGTCCGTTACTGCGCCAGCAACTGAAGTGGGTTATGCGCGGAACCCTGCTGGCGGTTCTGCCTTACACTTTCTTCTACGCAGTCCCGTTTCTCTTCGATCTGGACCCACCCCGGCTTCTGACCAATCTCGCCGGCCTGTCGCTTGTGTTTCTGCCGCTCACCTTCAGTTGGGCCATTGTCCGCTATCGTCTGATGGACACCGACCTGATCTTCAAGCGCGGTGTGGCTTACACGCTGGCCACCGCGCTATTGCTCGGCGGATACTTCGGCATCATTGCACTGATCGCCGATTTGGTTCACCAGCGGTCGCCGGAAACCATACGCGAATGGGTGCTTGTCGTCGCGATTCTGGCCACAGCTGCAGTTTTCGATCCTCTCAAGCGGCGCATTCAGGGATGGGTCGATCGCGCCTTTGACCGCCATCGTTACGACTACCGCAAAGCCCTGGTTGAATTCGGCCGCGGTCTCAGTTCTGAAACCGACTTGAAGGCGCTGCTCCATTCAATCGTGGAGCAGTTACCGCGCACACTCATGGTGGCGCGCGTTGCCATTTTCATGTCGCAGGATTCCGGCCGCTTGCGTCTTGCCGCTTCGCACGGCCTGCCTGATGACGTGGGAACCATCGGACCGCCTCTCGATCTCAGTTTTCTCAACTTCGATCAGGCGAATGACCACTCGCACATCTTCCTCGAGAATGCGCAGCAGGCGCTACATCTGAGTGAAGCGCAGCAACGCACCGCAGCCGTGCTCGACCTGAATTATTACCTGCCGTGCCGTATTGCGCTGGGCAAGGCGGGAAGCGCTGCCGCGTCAAGCCGGACCATCGCCGTGATTGGCCTGGGCCGCACCATCGGCGGCGATTTCCTTTCGAGCGAAGACGTCGAGCTGCTCGAATCGCTGGCCAGCTACATCGGCATCGCGCTGCAGAACGCCAGCCTTTACTCGCGGCTTGAAGAGAAGATTGTCGAGTTCGAGCGGCTGAAGGAGTTCAACGAAAACATCGTCGAATCCATCAACGTCGGCATCCTCGCCATCGACCTTGAAGATTGCATCGAGAGCTGGAACGCGCAGATGGAAGCGATGTATGCGCTGAGCCGCGCTGAAGCCCTGGGTCAGCGGTTGAGCGAAGTCTTCCCGGCTGAGCTGATCGAAGCCATCGACAGCTTCCGCAACGAGCAGGGCGTTCATCATCTGTACAAGTTCCGGCTCACCACGCGCGCAGGCGAACAGCGGACTGCCAACATTGCAGTAGCGCCGCTGCTCTCCCGTGATTTCGTTTCTGTAGGCAGAATCATTCTCGTCGATGACATTACCGAGCGCGTGACGCTCGAAACGCAGCTTGCGCAAGCTGACAAGCTGAGTTCCATCGGACTGCTGGCTGCCGGCGTCGCGCACGAAATCAATACCCCGCTGGCCGTAATTTCCTCATATGCGCAGATGCTTTCAAAGCAATTGCGAGGCGATGCGCGCCTGGGCCCGGTACTCGATAAGATCACACAGCAGAGTTTCCGCGCAGCCGAGATCGCCAACGGCCTGCTCAACTTTTCGCGCACGTCCACAACAGAGTTTCGCTCCACCGATCTCAACCAGGTGATCCGCGATACCCTCTCGTTGCTCGAACATCAGTTCAAGACCGCACGGATCGAAGTCGATCTCGAACTGGCCGATGAACTCCCTCCGATTCACGGCAACCCGGGCAAGTTGCAGCAGGTGTTTCTAAACCTGTTGCTCAATGCTAAGGAAGCCATGCCTGGCGGCGGTAATTTGCGCGTTTCCACACTGGTGAACGGGCATGTGGAGGCCGTAATCTCCGACAACGGAAGCGGAATTGCTCCAGAGCACATGAAGCGCATCTACGATCCGTTCTTCACCACCAAAACCATGCCAAAGCCGGGCGACCGGCGGGGTACCGGGCTGGGGCTCTCGGTCTCCTACGGAATCATCCAGGAGCACGCCGGCAAGATCCAGGTTGAAAGCGCCGTAGGCGCAGGTACAACGTTCCATATCGAGTTTCCGCTATTGAGGAATACAGTAAATGCCTGAGGTTGAATTGACATTGAGCGCGCCAGTAACATCTGCCGCGAACGGCAATACTGGCTCAAACATGCCGGCCAGCATCCTCGTAATTGACGACGAAGCATCTATTCGCGAATCGATTGAAGTGCTTCTCTCGCTCGAGGGCTACACCACGTCCATGGCGGTCGACGGTGAAGAGGGCCTGCGGATGCTTGAGTCCAACAGTTACGACCTCGTTCTCCTTGACCTCGCGATGCCGGGCCAAAGCGGCCTTGAGATTCTGCCGCAGATCAAGGAACGGCAACCGGACCTGCCCGTCGTCATGATCACGGCTTATGGCACGGTTGACAACGTGATTGAAGCAGTCCGCGCAGGCGCGGAAAACTTTGTCCAGAAGCCGTGGGACAACGAGAAACTGCTCGCGGACATTCGGTCGGCAGTCGCACGTCATCGCGTGGAGGAAGAGAACCTCCAGCTCAAGCGCACCCTCAAGCAGCGTTACAACTTCTCAAACATCGTGGGCAAAAGCGAATCGATGCTCAAGGTGTTTGACCTGGTTGCGCAGGTGGCGCCGAGCCGATCCACTGTTCTTGTCCAAGGCGAGAGCGGCACCGGCAAGGAACTGATTGCCAAGGCCATTCATGCCAACTCTCCGCGCCGCGATAAGGCCTTTGTGCCGATTAACACCGGCGCCATGCCGCCTGAATTGCTGGAATCGACGCTCTTTGGCCATGTCAAGGGCGCCTTCACTTCAGCGATTGCCGCCAAGAAGGGCCTGTTCGAAGTGGCGCATGGCGGCACGCTCTTCCTCGACGAAATCGCCACCATGGGCATGGACATCCAGGCGAAGATTCTGCGCGTTCTGCAGGACCGCCGCTTCATGCACCTCGGAGGTATTCAGGAAATCCAGGTGGATGTGCGCATCATTGCCGCCACAAATGTGGATCTGCGCAAGGAAGTTCGCGAAGGCCGATTCCGCGAAGATCTCTTCTATCGCTTGAATGTCATCACCGTCGACCTGCCGCCCTTGCGCTCGCGTCGTGAGGACATACCGCTGTTGGCCAATCACTTTCTTGAGTTTTATACGGCCGAGAATGCTCTTACGCCGCGCAAACTATCGAACGATGCCCTGCGCGCGCTCGTCGACTACGATTGGCCAGGGAATGTGCGCGAACTGGAGAACTCCATCGAGCGTGGCGTAGTGCTCTCATCAGGTCCAATCATCGGCTCCGACCTTTTGCCCGGCCACATTACCGGCCGCAGCTTCCAGGATGCTCTGCTCGAACACAATCCGAACGCATCGCTCTTCGACATTCTCGAAGTGATCGAACGACGCATCATTATTGAGAAGCTGGAGCGCTGCAACTGGAATCAGACCGAGGCGGCGGAACAATTTCGCATCCCGCTCTCGACACTGAATCAAAAAATCAAGCGACTCAACATCGAAATCCGCAAGCGCGGCAGAGAGTAGCGCAGCAGATACCGCCTCCCTCGCTCCAGGGCGTTTTCGCTTTTGCTATAGACTGGTGTGCCCCATCCATTCCGCGTATTTCTGCGGAATGGGTGGGATACCGACAAAATTCCGGTCTACATATTTTGCGAAAAAGCTCTATCGCCTGCACGCGGCAATCCATTGCCGTAAGAATGTTCTCAAGTCACCCGGCGGCTGTAGCCACACTGTAGCCGCTGTCTTTCTGTGTACGCGCTTCACTAACGCAGTGATGTGCGGTCGGCGGCTCGCATTCACTGCAATAAATGCGGCCTCGTCCGTGATATCGTCACCCAGAAACGCCACCGGATCTTGCAGCGCGCCGTTGCCGGAGTCCGTCAGAATTGCTTCAACCGCACCACCCTTGTCACGCCCGGTGCGTAACTCCAGCCCAGATTCAAACTTGAGCAGTGTCAGACCCTGCAAATGTGCCAGCGGCTCAAAAAGCGCCCGCGACTTCTCCGCAATCTGCCGCGCTTTGACCCCTGATGCGCCGCGCCAGTGCATCACAACCGCATTCGGCTTGTCTTCAAACAGCCCGCCGAAGCTATCGCGCCTGAGCTGCGCGCGCAGTTCGTTCAGCCTTGTGCGTGTCGCTGCAGGTGGCTCCTCCAGTTCGCGGCGGCCGTCAGCATAAAGCCGTTCAGCTCCGTGCAGTCCCCAGACTTCAATTGGCTTGTCAACACCAAGCAGCGGCCCAATCTCCGAAGCGGGGCGCCCGCTAATGAAGGCGATCCTGGTTGTGAGGCTTGGTCCGCTCGGCACTTGAATGCGGTTGATCAATTCGCGAATGCCTGCCCAGGGTCGCGCTTTGAAACGATCTACCCTGAACGGCGCCAGCGTACCGTCGTAGTCCAAAAGCAGCAGCGCGCGTTTTGCACCGGCAAATGTGCTGAAGAATTCCTGAACCTGGGCAGCTGTTCTGCGACTCGACTCTGGCTCAGTTTTCATGCCTTTACAGTTTCTCATCTGCACCACGCGCTGCGTACAGCCATGCCAGTGCGTGCTACTACGCCGCAGCGTGCTGCCACGCCGGAGCGTGCTGCCACGCCGCAGCGTGCTTCAAGCTGAAATCGAAATGGCGGTAACGCGAGGGTTTTCTGCTGCGGGCTCAGCCTGTTCAATACGTACTTCGCGCAGATCGCCAAGCACATTTGCTGCCCAGCGATAAATATTGTGCTCCATCACCTGGCGCCGCATTCGCCGCATGCGCTGCCGGCCTTCATCGCGGCTCATTTCCAATGCCTGATGGATCGCCTCAGCCACGCCCTCAATGTCGTATGGATTCACCACCAGCGCATCCTGCAGTTCGACTGCCGCGCCGGCAAATTTGCTCAGCACCAGAACGCCGCGTTCATCGTCACGAGCGGCAACGTACTCCTTCGCCACAAGATTCATGCCGTCGTGCAGGGATGTCACCGCGCACACGTCAGCAACGCGATACCAGCGGTTTACCTCGTCGTGGCTGGCCTGCCGGTCGATCAGGACGACCGGCTTCCAATGACCTGTTTGAAAACGTCGATTAATGCGCTCAACCGTCTCCTCAATGTTTCGACCAAGCTCAGCATAGCTGTTGATGCGGGTGCGGCTTGGCGCTGCGATCTGCACCATGGTTACTCGCTCGCGATACCACGGATGCTCCTCGAGTAAATGCTCAATGGCATTCAGGCGCTCGATGATTCCCTTGGTGTAGTCCATGCGGTCAACACCCAGCAGAACGGTCTTCGCCCTAACGCCAAACTCCTTCAAGAGCACATCGCGTGCAAGCGAAAGCTCCTCGTCCTCCATCTCCACTTCTGCCGCGGTCAGGTCTCCCAGGTCGAGCAGAGGACCATCGAATGCGACGCTGATGGGATATGGACGCACCGTGGTCTGATGCCCATTGCGCAGCACCGTCATGTGTTCACGATCGGTGCGTGCTTCCAGCGCTCGATCCACTGACGCCAGAAAATTGCTGCAGTGCAAAGGAATATGGAAGCCGATAAGGTCAGCGCCCAGCAGACCATCCAGCAGTTCGTTCTGCCACGGGCAGATTCCGAATGCCTCCGGATTGGGCCACGGGATATGCCAGAAGATTGCGACGCGCGCATCAGGCCGCACCGCCTTCACAAGCTTCGGCAGAAGCGCAAAATGATAATCCTGCACGAACACGATGGGCTCGGTGCTGCCCTCCATTTCCTCAAACAGCGCGTTCGCAAATCGTGCATTCACGCGCTGATAGCACTCCCAGTCTGCCGCGCGGAAAATCGGCCTGGTATGCGCAATATGACACAACGGCCACAAACCTTCGTTCGCGAAGCCGTCGTAGTACTGCGCTTCCTCTTCCTCGGTCAGCCACACGCGCCGCAAGGTATACCGCGGATCATCGGGAGGCACGCGAAGGCGATTGAAATTGTCCACCATCATCGCGTCGGCATTGCCGCTTCCTGACGCCACCCAAACGCCGTCGCAGGCCTGCAATATCGGCTCAATCGCGGTAACCAGGCCGCTGGGTGGCACAACGCAGTTGATCTCGCGCCCCTGGCGTACATGCATGTAGGGCTCGCGGTTCGACACGACAAAAATGCTGCTCGACCCGGAGTGACGCCGCATATGCGCCGTCAATCGCTCAGCGGTCCAAACGTGCTCGCCTGCATCGCGCAGTCGTGCTTCCGTCGCGGCCGCGGCGCGCGCGGCAATCAGGCTTTCCGCGATTGTTTCAACTTCGTGCGCCAGCGGCTTAAAGAGTTTCAGGTCCGCAAAACTCAGCTCGGCCACGTGAAACTTTGAAGATTTTGATGGATGTGTGCTCTTCAGGCGCAGCCGCCGCAGATGCTCGGCCACCTGCTCGATGGGCCGAAACAGGAACCAGCTGACCATTGCGAGCGTGACTCCAACAATCAGCACAACCAGAGCGACAATGCGCCAGAAGCTTCGCTTCCAAACCGCGATACCTTCCCTGCGAATATAGCCCGCGTCATTAACAATGGTTACAACTCCCTCGAGTCGACCGCCATCATGAAGTGGAAACGTTTCTTCGAACCAATCCCATTGGCCCGTGCGCCCGAACTGGCTGACCTCCGAACCGTTCTTCATTGACTTCTTGATGAGCTCATACGGCAAGTCCTGCAGCAAGTTCTGAGGGCCAGAACAAGCAAGCAGCTTGCCATCCCCGTCGTACACAGCCAGTGCGAGCGCGCCCATTCCCGACTTCAGAATTTCTGTCAGTCCGTGCACCGCCGAAAGATCGCTGCTCTCAAGCACACCGGCAACGTCCCGCTCGATGCTCAATCCCATCCAGCGAGTCCGGCGTGTCATTTCCGCACGCATCATGTGTTTGTGAGCCAGCACATCAAAGTAAGTGGAGGCCACGGAGATCAGCGTCACACCTGCGATCAACGCAAGGATCAGGCGTATGCGAAATAAATGCATGCTGAAACTCCCAAAGTTCGTTAGATGCCAAGCCGAGCAGCTATGCCTTCTGGTGGTCAGTGGAAACTCCGGAATTAATCGAATGAGCCATATTTCGCTTCAAGAGACTGAACTGAGTGTTGACCAACTCAAAGCGAGAATTCGGCTCTTCCTGTTCGCGGGCAGCAACTTTGGCCCTGCAAAGAAATCTTCGGCGCTCGGGCCCAGCGTTCCCTCATGCGTTATTCTGTCCAAGAGAAGTCCCTGGCCTCATCCCGTAAACTGCTCAGAATATGGCAATAATCTCGATCGATAGCACCGCTAAGCAACTCGTGCTCACCGTACAGGAGTATTCCCTGTTTGCCTGGCGTGCATTTCTGAACCTTTTTCGGCCGCCAATCTATGTTGTGGATTTCCTGCTTCAGTCGGACATCATCGGCTTCGGCTCAATACCGATCGTTGTGCTTTCAGGTTTTTTTACCGGCGGCGTGCTGGCACTGCAATCGGCAGCTACCCTGGCGTCATTCGGGGCTACAGAGGTCACAGGGCGTTTTGTTGCACTTACCATGTTTCGAGAATTGGGTCCGGTGCTCACCGGCGTCATGGTGTCGGGACGCAATGCTTCCTCCATGGCCAGCGAGCTTGGATCCATGGTGGTTACCGAGCAGATTGACGCGATGCGTGCGCTCGGTGTGGATCCCCTGCGTAAGCTCGTCACGCCGCGCATCTTCGCCTGCATCACCATGCTTTTCTTTCTCACCATCTTGTCCGATTTCATGGGAATTCTCGGCGGCGCTTTCGTCACCGTCTTCATGAACCATCAAAACGGCACCCAGTACTTCTCAATGGCCTGGGAATCGCTGCGCTTTCCGGACGTGATCCAGGGGCTCGTAAAGCCGCTCTTCTCCGGCTACATCATCGCTTCCATCGGCTGCTTTTATGGTTTAAGAACCTCGGGCGGGACCCAGGGCGTTGGCCGCGCAACCATTCAGGCCGTCGTCTGGTCTTCGGTCTTCATCATCGTTGCGGATTTCTTTGTCACTCGTATCATGCTCTTTATCTTTTCCTGATGAACAATCTGCCCTACAGCGGCCGGTCAGGCCAGGACGCCATTTTGACGAACGGGAACCAGGCGCCGGTCCTCGAATTTCAGCACGTCTCCATTGCATTTGAGGGACCGCAGGTTCTCCGCGATGTCTCTTTCTCCGTCGCGCCGGGAGAAACACGAATCCTGCTCGGGCCGGCTGGCGTTGGCAAAAGCGTGCTGCTCAAGTTGGCCAATGGACTCCTTCGTCCTGACACCGGAAGCATCTGCCTCTTTGGCGAAGAAATTGCCACCATGCCCGAACAGGGGCTCTTCCCTTTGCGAACGCGAATTGGCATGGTCTTTCAGGAAGGCGCGTTGTTCGATTCGCTCACGGTCCGCGACAATGTGGCATACCAGCTTATTCAGGAACGCGTAGCAGACGATGAGATTGACGAGCGCGTGCGCGAGGCCTTGACCTTCGTGGGCCTTGAAGAAACATTCTCGCTCTATCCTTCATCGCTCTCCGGCGGCATGCGGCGGCGTGTAGCGATCGCGCGTGCATTCATCCATCACCCCGATCTGCTGCTCTACGATTCACCCACTGGCGGCCTTGACCCGGTGACATCGACCACCATCATCGAGCTCATCGTAAAGGAACGCGATGTGCATCGTACTCCTTCGATGCTGGTGACTCATCGCATCCAGGATGCATTCACCCTGTGTACCCACTTCTTCGACAAAGAAAAGAACGCGATGGTTCCGTATCCCAAAGGTGCCATTGATACCGGGACTACGTTCCTGATGCTTGATGAAGGGCGCTTGATTTTCGACGGTTCACTGCGCGAGCTTGTCAATACCGACAACGCGTTTGTGCGTGAATTTCTGGAATAGGTCTTTTCCCGCTTTACCCTTAATCTGCTAGCCTTACCTGTCTTCATCTGCAGTTGAAGGGCAGGCACGATATGGCTTTCAAATTCCAGAACTTCGACTTTCTCCATCTCGATTCCAGTTTCAGCGAGGACGAGCTTCTCGTCCGTCGCACCGCGCGCGATTTTGTCGAGGACAACCTGATCCCGATCATCGAACAGTGTTTCCGCGAAGGCCGCTTCCCGCGCGAGCTGGTTCCGAAGATGGGCGAACTGGGCTTCTTCGGCGCAACAATCGAGGGCTACAACTGCGCCGGCATGTCCAACGTCGAATACGGCTTGGTGATGCAGGAGCTTGAGCGGGGCGACTCCGGCCTGCGCAGCTTTGTCAGCGTGCAGTCCGCACTGGTGATGTACCCCATTTACACCTTCGGCTCTGACGAGCAAAAAAACACCTGGCTGCCGGCGCTGGCCAGTGGAGAAAAGCTTGGATGCTTCGGCCTGACCGAACCCGGCTTCGGTTCAAATCCTGCAGGGATGACGACGCGCGCCCGCAGATCGGGCGACGAATATATTCTCAACGGCGAAAAAATGTGGATCACCTCGGGAACTCTCGCCGACGTCGCGGTGATCTGGGCAAAGCTCGAGAGCGATGGCAACGACGGACCGGTGCTCGGCTTTCTTGTGGAAACAGACCGGCCCGGTTTCACCGCACACGAGGTTCATGGCAAATGGAGTCTGCGCGCATCCTCCACAAGCGGTCTTTCACTCCAGGACGTGCGTGTGGCCGCAGCAAACCTGATGCCCGGCGCAACCAGCTTGAAGAACGCACTGATGTGTCTCAACCAGGCTCGGTATGGCATCAGCTGGGGAGCGCTTGGCGCAGCCATGGATTGCTATTCCAACGCGCTGCAATATGCCCGGACACGCAAGCAATTTCGCAATGAGCCGATCGCCGGTCATCAGCTCGTGCAGGAGAAGCTGGTGTGGATGGCCAGCGAGATATCAAAGGCGCAACTGCTCGCGCTGCACGTCGGCCGCCTGAAAGACGCAGGCTCGGCGGGTCACCAGCACATCTCGATGGCCAAGCGAAATAACGTATGGATGGCGCTCGAATGTGCACGATTAGCCCGCGATATTCTTGGCGCAAACGGCATCGCTGAGGATTATCCGATCATGCGCCACATGATGAATCTTGAATCGGTGAAGACGTATGAAGGCACGCACGACATCCATACGCTGATCCTGGGACAACACATCACCGGAATCGGCGCCTACTGAAACAGCCCGATCGCAATCTTTCCATCGACAAGGGGCTTTCTTCTTGGCATAGTCATATTCATGCAGAAAGACTTGAGAAGTGCCTCATCGCATTGCATTGGAGCGCTTATTGCGGCCGCGGTGATGCTTTGTTCCTGTGAGCCGATAGCGCTCGCGCAGCAGCCAACCTCCGCGCCCATCGTCCTGCACGCGGCGCGCCTGCTGCAAATCGACACCGGAAAAGTTCTTCAGCCCGGCGAGATTCTAGTCGTGGGTGAGCGCATCAAGGCTGTCGGAACATCGGTTGAGCATCTGCAGGACGCGAAGGTTATCGATCTCGGCGACACTACACTGCTTCCCGGCCTCGTCGACGTTCACATCCATCTTTTCCTGCATCCCGGTGCTGAAGACCTGCAGACCGTCATCGAGTCAGTGCCGTGGCGCACGATTATTGCCGAACAGGCAGCAAAAGCTGACCTCATGGCCGGCTTCACGGCCGAGCGCGACATGGGTACAGAAGGCGCGGGTTCCGCCGACTCAGCCATCCGAAACGCGATCAACCAGGGACTGATTCCGGGACCGCGTCTGCGCGTAAGCGGAAACGCTATCGACATTCTGGGCGGCCATGAAGACGCCAACAGGTACAACCCCGCGCAACACGTGCTCTCGAATGCCGATTACGCCAACACCGCAGATGAGCTTGTTGCAGTCATGCGCGAGCAGCACAAGCAGGGCTCCGACTTCGCCAAGATTTACGAGACCGGTCACGACGAGATGATCGACGGCGTTCTGCATACGCCTTTCCAATACACTGAGGCACAACTCGCCGCCGCCGTCGCTGAGGCGCAGCGCCTGGGAACCAGCGTCGGTGTTCACGCCATGGGCGAACCCGGCGCGCTTTACGCAGCCCAGGCCGGCGTGGCCACCATCGACCACGCAACCCATCTTAGCGACGAGACGATGCGCTTGATGCGCGACAAGCACATTCCTGCAGTGCCCACGTTTGCCATCTTTGACTACTTCGCCCATCATCGCGAATCCCAGGATCAGGCAGCAACTCAGGCCGCGATACTCGAATACAAAATCGCCGAATTCAAGAAGCAAGTCGCGACAGGCATTCCGTTCGCTGTCGGTTCCGACGTTGGCCCGTTTCCGCACGGAACGCAGGCTGTTGAAATGGAATTGATGGTGCGCTACGGAATGAAGCCGCTCGCCGTGTTACAGGCCGACATGCTTGAGGGTGCGCGCGTTCTCGGCTGGCAGGGCCAGATCGGTGAACTCAAGACGGGCTACTTCGCCGACATCGTTGCGGTGCCCGGAAATCCGCTGGACGACATCACGACACTCCAGCACGTTCGCTTCGTAATGAAAAACGGTGAAGTCGCGCGCCAATAGCGCGGGATTATCTGGGCGCCGAAGCTGCTGCGGCCTAAGCCCGCCGCGCTTGGAGCTTTTCGAGAGCCTGCGTGAACTTCTTCGGCCTCACCGGCGCAACGGAGTCCTCGACAGCCTTGCGATATCCGCCCAGATAAATGGAATACAGGATCGCCAGCGAACAACCAATTCCAAACGTGAATCCAAAGCAGAGTCCGAAAATAGCCGCTGGGGCAAAATCGATCATCGTACTCGTCCTTTCAGCAGCCGCTTAACAGGCTTCTAAACAGCCACTACAAAGCTGTCTTCGGTTCTGGTCACGGAATTGTACAGCGTGTCGCGCTCGACAGGGACGCGGCCAGCTTCGGTGATCAAGCGGCAAAGCTCCTTGCGCGTCATGCCTTGCGGAGTAGTGGCGCCAGCGTCGTGGTAGATCTTCTCTTCAATCACCGTACCATCCAGATCGTCCGCGCCGAAGCGCAGTGCAATCTGCGCAATTTTCGGCGTCATCATCTGCCAGTACGCTTTGATATGCGCAAAGTTGTCGAGCAGCAGACGACTCACGGCGATCTGGCGAATGTCCGTCAGGCCTGTCGTCACCGGCAGGTGATCGAGCGGCGTATTTTCAGGATGAAACGCAAGCGGGATAAAAGTCTGGAAGCCCCCCGTATCGTCCTGCACAGCTCGCAGCTTCAGCAGATGATCCACGCGGTCTTCATCGTTCTCGATGTGTCCATACAGCATGGTCGCATTGGATCTGAAACCAAGCTTGTGAGCCATCCGCGCGGTCTCCAGCCACTCCTCACCATCGATTTTGTGATCGCAAATGATGGACCGCACTCGCGCCGAAAAAATCTCCGCACCGCCGCCTGGCATTGAATCCACACCCGCCTCGCGCAGCTTTATGAGCGTTTGCTCGATCGTGAGTTTGGCTCGTCGCGCCAGGTACGCCACTTCTACCATCGTGAAAGCCTTCACATGGACTTTCGGGAATCGCTGCTTGAGTCCGCTTACGAGATCGAGGAAATATTCGAGCGGCAGATCCGGATGCAGGCCGCCGACGATATGAAATTCCGTCACCGCCTCTGAGTATCCGGAGGCGGCAGTCTGCCATGCCTCTTCAAGCGCCATCGTGTAGCCGGCGGGATCGCCCTTTTTGCGGCCGAACGCGCAAAGCTTGCAGGCCGCCACGCAAACGTTCGTGGGATTAATGTGGCGATTCACATTGAAGTAAGTGATGTCGCCGTGCAACCGCTCGCGCACATAGTTGGCAAGCCATCCCACTGCAAGCACATCGCCGGTGCCATAGAGTGCGAGCCCATCGGCAAAGTCCAGCCGCTCACCAGCCATTACTTTGGCGGCAATCGGCTCCAGCCGCGGATCATGGCTCCGGAATGGAGCACGTTCGGGGGATGCGGTGTTCTCAACGCTCATAGCACTATGATACAGAAACCCATTCTTGCGCCCGCGGGGACGGCCCTTCGGGAGCGTAAGTCATTCTTTTCCTTCTACCGTCGCCGCGGGCCCTATCAGCACTCCATCATCGAGTGAAGCCGCAACCAGGCGATCACCGGCAACTCGAATCAGTTCCATGCGATAGCCCGAGTGCCACAACTTCCAGGTCATGCTCTTTGGCTCGATGGAGAAGACCTGATCGCTGCCGCGCGAACTCACCAGCACGCGGTGCTGTGCTGCGTCATAACTAACATCGTCAATGTCGCGGAATGGCAGCCGCCCTATCCAGAGCCAAGTCTTCCCATCGTCCTTCGAAAAGAAGACGCCTTCCCTTGCGGCCAGCCAAAGCGTCCCTGTGGGATCGAAGAGAATGCTGCGGATCCGCGTAATCATGGTGGGCAGTCCGATGGGCCACCACGAGCTTCCACCGTCGCGAGAAACCACAACCGCGTTGACGCGCGCCGCAGCCATCACTTCGCCGCGGGAGGCAACCGATATGTACTCGCCCATTCCAAGCACCGGCCCGCCCTGCCAGCTTGCTCCCTGATCGCGGCTGGTGAGCAATCCCAGTGTTGATGCGGCAAGCCAGACGTCACCCGATACGTCGAGAGCATTCACGCGGCTGTCCAACTGAACCTGCGGCGCTTTCACTTGCTTCTCCACATTCACCTTGGTGCGGCGCACGGTCTGGGTAGTGACTTTCATGATCGTGTTTGCGATCAGGTTGCGCGGCTCCCACGTCAATGTAGAACCTGCCGGGCTTGCGCCGGGATCCGCATTCGCCGGCGGATCAAGCAAAAATATGCCGTGGCCAGTTCCCGCTATTACGGTTCCATCCTTGGTCTGCGAAAGCGCGAATACATCGCGCCCTTCCAGACCTGTCGCAACCTGCTCCCAGCTTTTACCCTGGTCCGCGGAAGTAAAGACTCCACCGAAGTTTTTGTCATTCACAACACCCGCGTAGAGGTGGGAAGGATTGTTGCGATCCACCAGCAGGGCCGCGACCTTGCGCTGGGAGAATCCCTCGTTTGAAGCCGTAAACGTCTTTGCCGCGTCCGTGCTCACCAACACGCCGCCGCGATCGGTCGCCAGCAACACGCGGTTGGAATCGTTCGGATCGATGAAAACGTCGTTCACAATCAGGTCGGAACTTGTCGTCCGGCTGAATGTCTTGCCGCCGTCCACCGTCTTGTACAGGCCTTCAGTCGTGCCCGCATAAACAATCTTGTGATCGGCAGGATCCTGCTTCAACACCCGCGTGCGCCGCGCGGTCGAAGGAATGCCTTGGATCTTCCGGAAGCGCGCACCCGCGGTTTCACTTTTGTAGATGCCGCTGCAGGCGCTCAGAAACACCGTGCGAGGCTCATCGGGATCGACAATGATTGAAAACACATCAGAATCATCGATGATTCCCTGTTTGATGTTGTGCCAGCTCTTTCCGCCATCTGTCGTCTTCCAAGGCAGATGCCACGTGCCTGCATACACCACGTCAGGATCGGCAGGGTCTACGGCCAGCGACTCCACTTCGTGAATCTCGCGGCTGCCTTCCTCGCTGATCTGTGTCCACGTCGCGCCGGAGTTGTCCGAGCGAAACACGCCGGAAAGCGTGCCTGCGAAAAGTATTTTTGGATTCGACGGCGCCTGCAGAAACGAGCGGATAGACTGGCCGCGCAAATCTGCGTTCTCATCCCATGTCTTGCCGCCGTCGTGGCTGATCCACAGACCTCCGTCCGCGCGCCTCCATCCCGCCACATAGATCGTGTTGGGATCCGCGGCGTCGACGACGATGTGGTCCAGCACCAGGTCGTCGTTACCATCGAGCTTGGCGAGCCTGTGCCAATTGGCTCCTCCGTCGAGCGATTCGTAGATCCAACTCGCGGTTGTGCCGAGATACAAATGGCTGGGCTGTCCGGGTACTGACGCAAGCACCCGAGCATCACCTCCCGGCGGACCGGTCGCGATCCAGGAAGTCTGCGAATAAAGAACCGCGCAAAAGAAAAACAACAGACCAGGAACAATAGCCGCCAGGTGGCGGGTCCGGCGATAAAAACCAGGCACGAAATTTGAACTGCGATTCAACTGAAAAGCTCCCAGGTATAAGAAGACTTTATCGAATTCTTTCGCACAAAATCAAAGAGGCTGACCAATTGCCGGTCAGCCTCGAGGAATCGCTAGAGCAATCGCATGGTGTCGCTTTCATCAGGCGGTCAAATAAATTGACCGCCTGATTCAGCTGTTGATGATCGTTAGAGTCGAGCCGGGCTTACTACCTGCTCGAGTGGTGACGCTCAGGCAGCGCCTTACGGGCCTCGGGCTTCACTGTCGACTCATCGACCGGCGTAGTTCCCTGCACATCGTTCGAGAAGTTCGCACCGGCAGGCACCAGGTAATCTTCCACCGTCTGCCCGTCCGTGGTTCCGGTCGCGGTAGTGATGCGCGAGGCGTCAATACCCTTCTCGGTTACGAGGTAGTCCTTGGCATTCACTGCGCGCTGCGCGGCGAAGTGGGTGACCTTGGCCTTCTTACGCCTGCGCAGCAACCTTCTCCTGCTTTGCGGTCAGGTCATTTTCCTTCGCATTCGACTCGCCTACGACCACAGCCTTCGCGTCTGCCTGGCGCTGCAGATCGAGAGCAACTTCGTCGAGGCAGGCTTTTGCTTCGTTATCAACGCGAGTGGGACGCTTCTTGTCGTTGGAGAAGTTGATGGAACAGAGTGCCTGCGTCTTGGGCTGCGGCGGCGGAGGCGGAGCCACAATGGTCAGGCTCGTGTTCGAGTTGGCCGTGTGTCCCTTGTCGTCTGCAACGTTACAGGTAATCCCAATCGAACCCGTCGGGGCGCCTGCCGATGCGTAAGTCGCTGTCGTGCCGCTGCCGGAGATCGTTCCACCGGTTGCTGTGTAGCTGTAGGTCAGCGGACGATTTTGCGGGCTCATGCCATTCGAAGTGACCGTGGCTGAATCACCCGGCTTGATGGTGGTGGGATCGACCGAGCAGCTGATCGTCGGTGGTTCAAAGGGCTTGACCGTAAAGTTGGCTGTGGCTTCAGCAGACTGGCCCGGCTTCAGCCCTTCCTTACCCTTTTTACCTTCCTTAACTTCAGCTTTTACGCTGTAATTCCCTGGATCTAATGAGGAGGTTTGAACGGTGGTTGAGGTGCCGTTGCCCGATGCTCCCGTTCCCGACCAGTTATAAAGTACGTTGTTCTTCTTGTTTGGGTCCACCGATCCGGGCGTGGCAGTTACGGTAACTGGCTCTCCCGGAAATACGGCTGGTGGGGTTGCATTTGCCGACAAAGTTATAGGCGGAGCCTTCTTGCAGCCCATAGGTACCAAGGCAAGACTCGCCGCTATTGCAAGCAGGCAAGCAGAACTAAAATCGTGCCGATACATGTCCTTCTCCTTTTGGGGTCATGGGAAATATCGATAGACAAGAACTGGACAGGGGGGCTTTACGCCCCCTGTCCAATCCGACCAAGCCTTACTTACTCTTCTTAGATGCCGTCTTACGAGCCGGAGCCTTCGCATTAAGTAGTGTCAGTGAATCGCTTGCATTGAATGGGAATTGGCGAACTGATTGTTGGCCCGTAGTAGGCAGCGTGATATCCACGCGCCGGTTTTGAGCCCACACGATGGTGGTCAGGTTCTTGCTAAACCTCACACGTTCAGCCGCACTCAGTTCGGTATTCTGGTCGAGCAATTGTCTTACCTGGTCAGCGGTCAGGTTCTCATCCTTGCCGAGGGCTTGTGTCTGAATATCTGACTCAGGTATTCCTTGCTCAACGAGGAATTGCTTTGTTTTGGCAACGCGGCGCTCAGAAAGTGCCTTGTTGTACTCGGCAGAACCACGCGCATCCGCGTGCCCAATCAAAGTCAATTTTGCGTCGGGCTTATATTGGAGGTACTGCTTGAAATCACTCGCAAGAGTGGTAAGCGTTCCTTCCTGACTCTGCACAAGCCCGCCGCTGGGGTTAGTAGCTCTGGGCAGATCAGTTGGGAAGAAGACGCTATGCAATGCCAAGCGAGATTCGAGCTGCAATTGTTGCGGAGTTACAGTCGGAGGAGGCGGCGGAGGAGCTTCAATCGTCAAGCTCGTTTGAGCGCTCGCCTGGTGCCCCTTATCGTCGGCTACCGCACACGTAATCGGAACCGATCCAGAAGGAGCTCCTGCTGAAGAGTATGTCGCGGTGTTTCCTGATCCGCTTACAGTACCTGATGCAGCTGAATAGGTATAGGTAAGCGGACGGTTCTGCGGGCTCATGCCAGTTGAAGTAACCGAAGCCGAGTCACCCGGCTTGATGGTAGTCGGATTGACCGAGCAGCTGATGGTTGGCGGCTCGAAAGCCTTAACGGTATAGCCGGCCGAGCAATCAGCAGCTTGACCAGGCTTCAAACCTTCCTTGCCGGCTTTGCCTTCCTTCACATCGCCCTTCACCGTGTAGTTGCCCGGCTCAAGCGCGCTGGTCTGAATCGTGGTCGAAGTACCATTGCCCGACGCACCGCTTCCGCTCCATGCATAAATCGCATTCAACTTGGGATCCAGGCTGCCGGCATTTGCAGTAACCGTGACCGGTTCGCCCGGGAAAACTGAGGTGGGGCTAGCCGAGCAGGCAAGCGTAACCGGAGGCGGAGGAACCTGCGAGCCCGCGTGGATGACGAGTCCGGTGCTCAGCCTGGCGGAATTGATATTGGCGCGCCCTCCAGGAAAAGTCGGGCCAAAGTTTGCATGGGTGTACTGGTAATCAGCCTGGAAGAGACGAAACGCGAAACGGTGGTTGAAGAACGGCAACTCGTAATCCATGCCGCCGCCAACTGTCAGCTGAGGTCCCCATTTGTTTTGCTGGAAATACGGGCCATTAACCATGGCGCCGCCCACCAGGGCATGTATGAACGGGGTAATGTTGTCCGACTGGAAGCGACCGATCAAACCACCGGCGATGGTCTGGAAGCCATCATTGTTGCCGCGGGTGCCAATGTTACTTCCGTTCGGGTTCTGTACACCCCACTCGTGGAAACCATATTCCACCTGGGCGCCAACATGGTTGTTGAAGAAATAGGCTCCGCTGAACAGGCCGCCGACATTAATTGCCTTGTAGCCGGCTGTAACCGAGCTTCCATTTGGAAGCGGTGTGGTCACGTTCCCCTTGGGAGCCAGGTAGCTGTATCCGGCAAAGATGTCCCACTTGGACGGGTTCGGGCCCGAGTCGGGTTTGCCGCTGGCCTGTGCGGACAATGCAACTGGAGCTATTGCTAAAAGAGCCACGGCCAACGCCCGGCTCAGAGATCTGTTGGATCGGGAAAACATACGTTTATCCTCCGCCTGAACAACTGATGAACAAATGGAAAAAGGCAGCTTACGAGCCAATTCCCCGGCTCGAAACCCGAAAGACTTCACGAATGTGCAAAGCCTCGGGTGCCCTTGGGGCACCTATAAACGTAACATAGTGCCGACGCGGGTAAACGACATTTTTGAAGGAGTTACCCGCCACGACATAGCTAATTTGAGTCGGTTGCGCGCAGAATTTGGAGCAGTTTTGCAGGTACTTCACGAGCCAAACACAAAAGGGCTCTCGCCCGATTACTCACCGAATCCAACTCTATTCCAAGTTAAGTGTTTTCTTGAGACTACCCTTCTCACGCTGAATCTTCTCCTGCAAAAGGGTTATGGCGTAAATCAGCTGCTCCGGGCGCGGCGGGCATCCAGGAACATACACATCGACCGGAATCACCTGGTTCACTCCCTGGACTAGCGCGTAATTCTGGAAGACACCGCCGGAAGTGGCGCAAGCGCCCATCGAAATAACCCACTTGGGTTCGGGCATTTGGTCATACAGACGCCGGATTACGGGGGCCATCTTCTGCGAAACCCGGCCCGCGATCACCATCAGGTCAGCCTGTCTGGGCGAAGGCCGGAAGACCTCGGCGCCAAAGCGCGCCACGTCGAACCGCGAAGCCCCCATCGACATCATTTCGATAGCGCAGCACGCCAGTCCAAACGTCATGGGCCAAACCGAATTTTTGCGAATCCAATTGACGGCATAGTCGAGCGAAGTGAGAAAAACACCCTCCGGCTCCTCAATTCCATACGTGGCTTCCAGAACCTTGCCGCGGTTCTTTGCGCTGCTATCGAGCGCCCCAAATAAATAACGATCTCGCTCCAGTGAAACAGCCATGCTTTTACTATATCGCGGTTCAAAATTGGAAGTCAGAACAGTGCATCAGAAAAACAACTTCAGCTTCTCGCTGATCCCAGTTCTGTTCTCATGCATCTGCGACGCGTTCGCCGTGCCAAGGGTCGTCTGGCGGGATCGCTTCCATATCGAAATGAACCACGTCTTGAAACCGTTGCCCATGGGAAACCATCTCCTCATCGACTGCTGCCGCCTTCCGCCCGCTACTGGCAAGCGGACGGAGATGTCGACAGCGCTTTCGGCGTCTTCCAGCCGGGAGGGAGCCACAGCGTAATCTCGAATCGGAGGGCATCGAGCTTCCCGTAAGGCGTTGGCGAGGTAGTCGTCGTAATGGTATGGGGAGTATTTCGCTGTTGAAGAGCCCAATTTTGCGCGTACGGCAGAGCGTTGGCGGTTCCGGGTGTCAGTCGCGCATTAAGAATGCGAAATTGCCCCGCCGAGGCATGTGCGGCAAGATCCATCAGGCTTTTCGACACGGACTTTGGGTCATCGCCGGGTTTTGAATCGTTGGCCAGCCTGGTGGGCTCTCGATCGCCCCTGTTCGCGTCAGGTTTCTCGCGCAGCATGAAGTACAGCCTTTGCGCCTTGCGTAATGCTGCCGGATTGGTAAGGAACTGGAAACTGCGGGGGTTCCAGCCGATTGCGTCCTGCGCGCGGATTCCGAAGGTGGTTCCCACCTCCCGCTGGTTGATGGATTCGTAGGGCGGGGTCGCCAGCAGTAACGCGTCAGGAAAACCGGCCCCACCCACGCGATCCACGGCAAGATCCCAACCCGAGTAACCATAATTTCCTGCCTTGATAGGGAGAAGCCGAAACACCCACCCCTGGCCGAACGGCTTACTCCACTCGTGACCGGCATCCACATGACCTTCCATAACCAAACGCCGGCACTGCCCCTGCGGCGCCGCACCCAGGCCGGGGTAAGGCGCCAGAAGGGAGAGCCCCAGCACGATAAAACCTCCAATGCAAAACTGCTTCGCTTTCACTAAAGTTCCCGTCCTTTGCGATTGGAAACACACAAGGCCGATAAAGAATCCATATTGATAAGCAAAAAAACTTGCGCGACCGGCTCCTTCTTCTTGAGAATGGAAGAAACGTAAAACCAGTCTATTGCCCCGGCAGCCCCGGCAAGATACCGGGTTTGCTCGTGCACCCATTGGACGGTCGAAACCGTTAGCCGTATCCAAAACGCGCCCAGCCGGCTTGCGATTTGATGCAAACCGTTCAACTGTAAGTCGCCTTTCATTCATGCTGTTCCGGAGCTAGAGACAATGCGCCCTTGTGCTGCCCGACTTATATCCATCTCCTTCCTGCTCACCCTGCCCGCAGCGCTCGCAGCGCAGGCGATGGGCGGAGCCCCGGCCACACAAGCGCAAATTGCCGCACTTCAGCAGGAGGTAAGCAAAGCCCAGTCCTCAGGAGACAACGCCTGGATGCTGATTTCATCGGCGCTGGTTTTGCTGATGACCGGCCCTGGGCTGACACTTTTTTACGGCGGCCTGGTAAGGCGCAAGAACATTCTGGGCACCATGATGCAGAGTTTCGCCATGATGGGGCTGATCACCGTGCTATGGGCCGTCGTGGGCTATTCGCTCGCATTCGGCCATGGGAACGGCTTTATCGGCAGTTTTGAGCATGTATTCCTGCGCGGTGTAGGGCTGACTCCGAACACGGATTACGCAGCTACGATCCCCGAGCAGACCTTCATGGTGTATCAGTTGATGTTCGCCATCATTACTCCCGCCCTGATTACCGGGGCGTTTGCCGAACGCGTCAAGTTCAGTGCTATGGCGGTTTTTCTGTCGCTTTGGTCCCTGCTGATCTATTGCCCCATGGCCCACATGGTCTGGGGTGTCGGCGGAATCCTGAACGTTACAGGAGGACGCTGGCCGTGCATGGACTTCGCAGGCGGCACCGTGGTTCACATTACCAGCGGCGTTTCAGCGCTAGTCGCGGCTATCTACCTGGGCAAGCGTTCCGGATATCCGCATACCTCAATGACCCCGCATTCAATGGTCCTCAGCTTTATCGGAGCCTGCCTCCTGTGGGTCGGCTGGTTTGGTTTCAATGCGGGAAGTGCGCTTTCAGCCGGGCCGCTGGCCACCTCGGCATTTATCAACACTCAATTTGCTGCAGCGGCCGCGGCGCTGAGCTGGACTTTCGTGGAATGGCTGCAGAATGGCAAGCCGACAGCGCTCGGCGCCATCTCAGGCGCAGTCGCCGGCCTGGCCACCATTACCCAGGCGTCGGGTTACGTGCAGCCCATGTCGGCGATCCTGATCGGCTTCGCAGCCGGCATCGTATGCTGCCTGATGGTGTTCAAGGTAAAGAAGCACTTTGGGTATGACGACTCGCTGGATGCCTTCGGCGTACACGGCATGGGCGGAACCATGGGTGCCCTGTTTACCGGCCTGCTGGCTTCGGCCGCAATCAACCCGGTGTTTGGCATCGACGCCGCCGGCAAGCCATTTGCAACCGGGGCCGTCGACGGCAACTGGCGCCAGGTGTACAACCAGGCAGTGGCAATGGGCACAGGATGGGCGCTGGCGATCGTGGGAACGGTGGTGCTGCTTTGGGTGGTGGACAAGACGATGGGGCTGCGCCTTTCGGCCGCCGACGAACACGTCGGACTCGACCTCTCGCAACATGGCGAAGAAGGTTATGAATTCAACTCGTAAGACATGCGGCAGCCGCATGTGCAACGCTGCATCAACGCGTAACCGGAAGGAAAAGGCAGATGCTCAAGATTGAAGCCATCATCCAGCCCGCCAAACTCGACGACGTGAAGAACGCGCTCATCGAAGCGGGAATAGACGGAATTACCATTCTGGAAGCTCGCGGTCACGGACGCCAGAAGGGACATACGGAGTTTTATCGCGGCAGAGAGTACACAATTGACCTTAACCCCAAGGTCAAGCTCGAAATGGTGGTCCACGACGACTTGAAGGACAAGGCCGTCGACGCGATTCTAAAAGCGGCGCGTACCGGCAGAATCGGCGACGGAAAGATCTTTATCAGCCGTATTGAAGACGCCATCCGTATTCGCAACGATGAACGCGGCGAATCCGCGATCTGATCCGGCAGCCGCACCGGATTCGTACCCTCTTCGGAAGCCTCGGCTGCCGGGGCCCGAACACCCCGCCAAACTTCGCCCCCGCACATCAATTCCCGCGCAAAAAACCACTTCTCCCAATCACAGGTTCGATAAAAATACCATATGCATTTTTCGGTTCTTCATGGAATCCTTATGTCGAACGTGAAAATTTGAGAGAAAGCCAACCCATCAGCGAGCAATGGCCGGCTATAGCAGTTTCGGAATTGGTGTAGACCGAAAGTACGTTGCAAAGTGGCGTTTTCCTCAAGAAAACGGCGCCTTTCGATGCTCTCAAAAAGTCTACGTGTATTCCGAAATTGCTCTAAGCCAGGTTGTTCTCTCTGAAGCCTTGTTCCGGCAGCGGCATTGATTGCCTTCGCTCGCTCCGCCGGAATCTTTGTGTGCGCATTTAACCGGATCGGCGGCCGGAGAACCGCCAATCGCATGGAACGTGATTCGTCCATGTGTTCAATGGAGGAAAAGACTTCACATGTTTCGCCACTTATCGAAACTGCCGCTTGCGTCCGCTATTGCCGGAGCGCTGGCGATCGCTCATCCCGTAGCCGCCCAGCCCTCCACGCAGGCTCAGATTGACGCTCTCGAAAAGGCCCTGCATGACACGCAGGCAGCGGCTGCGAACGCCCAGATGGCAGGCGACAACGGCTGGATGCTGGTCTCAGCTGCCTTGGTTCTCCTTATGACCGGTCCGGGACTGGCTCTCTTCTACGGCGGCCTGGTCCGGAGAAAAAACATCCTCGGCACCATGATGCAGAGCTTCGCCATGATGGGACTGGTGAGCGTGATCTGGGCGCTGGTCGGCTACTCGCTGGCATTCGGCCACGGCAATGCATTCATCGGCGGCTTTGATCACCTGTTTCTGCGCGGCGTTTCGCTCAGTCCAAATCCCGACTACGCGGCCACCATTCCTGAACAAACGTACATGATCTACCAGCTCATGTTCGCCATCATTACGCCCGCGCTGATTACCGGCGCTTTTGCTGAGCGCATGAAGTTCAGCTCAATGGCGGTGTTCCTGTCATTGTGGTCAATTTTCGTTTACTGTCCGATGGCGCATATGGTCTGGGGCGTTGGCGGTTTCCTCAGTGCATTGGGCACGCACATTCCCAGCCTGGACTTCGCAGGCGGAACCGTGGTCCACATCACCAGCGGTGTTTCGGCACTGGTCACGTGCCTTTACCTAGGCAAGCGCGCTGGCTATCCGCACACCGCCATGCCTCCTCACTCCATGGTGCTGAGCTTTATCGGCGCATGCCTGCTATGGGTGGGCTGGTTCGGCTTCAACGCGGGCAGCGCGCTCTCGGCAGGTCCGCTGGCCACCAGCGCTTTTGTCAACACGCATTTCGCCACCGCCGCCGCGGCTATCGGCTGGACGATCTTTGAATGGCTGCACAACGGCAAGCCCACGGCGTTGGGAGCCATATCCGGCGCGGTCGCCGGACTGGTTGCCATCACGCCCGCGTCGGGCTTCGTTCAGCCCATGTCCTCCCTCGCCATCGGACTGGCCGCCGGCTTCGTGTGCTCCTTCATGGTCTTCCAGGTTAAATCGAAATTTGGCTATGATGACTCGCTCGACGCCTTCGGTGTACACGGCTCCGGAGGAACACTGGGAGCAATCCTGACTGGCGTATTCGCCGCCAGCTCCATCAACCCCATCTTCGGCAAGGGCGTTCCAACGGGCGGTATGGACGGGCACTGGAGCCAGGTTCTGAACCAGCTCGCCGGAGTGGGCGTGGCATGGGCAATCTCGATCGTCGGGACCCTGATTCTGCTGTTCGTGGTTGACAAGACAATGGGACTCCGCTTGTCGCCGGAGCATGAAGCGGCGGGTCTCGATCTTTCGCAACACGGCGAAGAGGGTTACGACTTCAACGGATAGACTTGCATTCTGGCATCGACGCGCTTTAGTCTCTCCAAGGGAATTTGAGGCGCGTCGAGACTCTTTGAACGGCGGCCCGTAAACCCTGATTGGGCCAAAAACCGATGTCAGGCGACTGCCATTCTTGTGCCGGGCCTGATACGCTATCGAACGAGGCAATACTGCTTATGCTCAAGATTGAAGCTGTTCTTCAGCCCTCAAAGCTGGACGCTGTGAAAGATGCGCTGCTGGAAGCAGGCATAGAAGGCATGACAATTCTGGAAGCCCGCGGCCACGGCCGTCAAAAGGGCCACACGGAGTTCTACCGCGGACGTGAATACACAGTCGATCTACTTCCAAAGGTGAAGATCGAACTCGTGGTTCTGGACGAATTAAAGGAAAAGGCGATTCAGGCCATCATCGGCGCGGCACGTACAGGGCGCATCGGCGACGGAAAAATCTTTGTTAGCAAGATCGACGAAGCGATCCGTATCCGCAACGATGAGCGCGGCGAAACCGCACTGTAGTGTCCTGAGTCTGAAATTCATTCGACATTGCATTTATGATGCTGGGTGCCCCATCCTTCTCGCGGCATTATCGCGAGAAGGGTGGGAGATCACAAATGCCCGTCACCCACATAAATGGTCAGACCGAAAACACTAACGTCCTCCCAGCGCTTTGCCTACCTTTTGCGCGGTAATGCTCAGCGCCTTCTTTACACCACCGTAACTTTTCGCCAGGCCGTTGCCGGTGCTGCTGGATGCATTGGCTAGAGCGTTCCCGGTTTTGGTGTCTGCAAGGTCCAGAGCTGCGTCGGTTGCATGAGCACCAGCCGCCACACCGCCAAACGTGTCGTTACCACCGCGGATGGCGGCCTGGTAGGGACGCTTTTGCGGATTCGCCCACAGAATCGTCGTAGAGGAAAGCTGATCGACCCGCGCAAGGCGAGCATCGGCAAAATCGCTGCGGCGCATTTTGCCTGCCAGCGGCCACTGCGGAACATCGACCCATGTGGCTCCGCCAACAGGCGCGGATGGCTCGCCCAGATTGATGATTGCCGCAATAGCGAGAGGCTGAAGGTTGCTGCATTCGTCGCCGCCACAACCACGCTTGCACAGAACGTCACTCAAAAACGAAGCGTGCTTGCCGCGCGAGATCCAGATTTGGGGGCCGTGAAGTTCGGCGTCGACAGTGGAAGCGCGCGCAATCTGGCTCGCATCGCAAATCGTGCCTTCATGTGCGGCGGCATACCAGTAGAGCGCCTTCCAGTTCGCAGCCTGATCGCGTGACACAAGTGCAGACACGTGCTCAGCGTCGAGCAAATGGCCCATATCGCCGCAGTCCACGCGCCACAAGTGATAAAAGTGCAACTCCACCTGATCGGGCTGGCCAATGCGCGGGATCGCCTGGCCGTAAATGGTGCCGTTTTCCGACTCGACAATTGGCTTGGATTGGAGTGGAACAAATTCTGCGGGACGAGCGGAGCAGTCTTCAGCGCTGATCAGAAACCGCGGCGCGAACTGGATTAGAAGCGCATCTTCGAGAGTGTCGCTGAGCCCATCCCGGTCGCTGTCCGTGGAGGCAGCCACCTGGGCCGATGCCCAAGGCAGAGTGGCGGTGAGTATCGCGAGGGATAGAAGTTTACGCATGGTTAATGTTAGCTCCGCGGGGAGGTGGAATGCTGCGTGGGATACTCGGTCATGCCTTTACGTCCCGCAGTCTCAGAAGATGCCGGGTGCCCCATTCAGCGCGGTCTTATCGCGATGAGTGGGACACCACAAACCTCAACCTGCAGGGTGTGTCGTCCGAAGCGCAGCGAAGGATTCGCCGGGTGCCGGGTGCCCCGTTCATCGCAGTCTTATCGCGATGAGTGGGACACCACAAACCTCAACCTGCAGGGCGTGTCGTCCGAAGCGCAGCGAAGGATTCGCCGGGTGCCGGGTGCCCCATTCATCGCAGTCTTATCGCGATGAGTGGGACACCACAAACCTCAACCTGCAGGGCGTGTCGTCCGAAGCGCAGCGAAGGATTCGCCGCGTGCCGGGTGCCCCATTCATCGCAGTCCTATCGCGATGAGTGGGACACCACAAACCTCAACCTGCAGGGCGTGTCGTCCGTAGCGCAGCGAAGGATTCGCCGCGTGCCGGGTGCCCCATTCATCGCAGTCCTATCGCGATGAGTGGGACACCACAAACCTCAACCTGCAGGGCGTGTCGTCCGAAGCGCAGCGAAGGATTCGCCGGGTGTATTTCAACGTTTGGCCCAAGCCTGGTGCAAATGGTTGCTTCCGGATCGCGTAAAAATTGCTCGGCAATGGCAATTTCTGCCTGCATCGTGCTTGCCCTCCCAGCTCAACTCTCCCATATTCATTGACTTGTAACTTCCTTGAGTTGGCAAAGAACGTGCTATTTACCTCACCAGAGAAACGTATAAGCCGTTCTCGCAGGAGGTCCCACGATGGATTTCTCATCACTTTCCGCTAAACCGGCCGCTTTGATGGCCGGCGTGCTCGCCATGGGTGGAGCGCTGGGCGGCTACGCAATCCATGAGCACAACTCGGCGCAAAAGCTTGCCGCGGACAACATGCAGACCACGGCCGCGCTGAACCAGACCCAGCACCAGGTCGGTGATCTGACCGCCAAGGTCAATCAGCTTGTGTCTCTGAACGAAGCTCAGCGCGCGGCGCAGGCGGCTGCCACTGCCAAGCCGGCGGCGGGCACGCGCAGCGGAGCAGCGCGGCGGCCGAAGGAAGATCCGCGCTTCAAAAAGCTGCAGTCGCAATTGGACGAGCAGGGTAAGGTGATTGAGCAGACTCGCAACGACCTGGCAGGCACGCAAGGAGATCTGGTAAGCACGCGCACAGAACTGTCAGGGTCGATTGCCCATACGCATGATGAACTCGTGGTCCTGCAAAAACGGGGCGAACGAAACTATGCCGAGTTCGACATCTCGAAATCGAAGCAATTCCGGCGTACCGGACCAATCGCAATTCGCCTGAAGAAAGCCAACAACAAACATCAGTACGCCGACCTCGAACTGATGGTGGACGATCGCAACTTGTCGCAGAAACATGTGAACCTGTATCAGCCGTTGATGTTCTCAACGCCGGATAATCCGCAGCCGGTTGAGATCGTCATCAACGACATTAGCAAGGACCACATTCACGGCTACGTGGCCGCTTCAAAGTACAAGCAGTCAGAGCTTGCGTCCATGTCGAACACGGCGGATAGCGCGACCAGCGGAACGCCGGGTACCGACCCGCAACCGCCGGCAAGGAAGAAGCTGCCGTTGCCGCAATAAGCAATTTAGAGTCTGCAAGCAAATGAGCGCGGATCCCGGTACGGGATCCGCGCTTTTTTTGTGAAGCCGCCAACTACTGTCCTGAGTGTGAAATTCATTCAACATCGAATTGTCATCCTGAGCGTAGCAAGCCGCGTCTTCTGCGGCTTGCGGAGTCGAAGGATCTGCCCTGAAAATATCTCGGTGCCAGAAACCCACACCGACCTCAGAGCTGTCATCCCGACAGAGCGCAGCGACGAGGGCTCCGCGGTTGATTTTCATGGTCTTCGGATGACGCTTCGCGCCACGTATGACTGCGGTTGTTCTTCGGCGAACTTCACTAGACGCGAGCCAACGTACCTTTGGAATTGGCTGAGCGGTGCACGCGAAGGTTGTTCAGGGCGTACTCAATAAAGCGCGGCTCAAAATGAGGCGCATGCCCCATGAAGCGGCAGGTGGCGACAACCTGATCGACGATAAAGCGCGGCTGGAATCCTGCAAGGTCGAGGTCCTTTTCGTGCCGGAGCTTATAGACGATGGTCTCAAATACATCTTCAGACATCGGCAGTCCCTGTCGTGCGCACTCCTTCTGGAAGATGGTCTTGTAGTTTTCAAGCGTGGGCGCGCCAACCTCGATTTTGTACGGAAGGCGCCGCAAAAACGCAGTATCCATCAGGTCTTCCGGCTCCAGGTTCGTGGAGAAAATCACTAGCTCTTCGAATGGAATGCTGAAGCTTTTGCCGGTGGCCAGCTTCATATAGTCGACGCGGTTTTCAAGCGGCACAATCCAGCGATTCAGCAAATGCGTGGGGCTCACCAACTGGCGGCCGAAGTCGTCGATCACAAACGTTCCGCCAAGTGCCTTCACGTGCAGCGGGGCTTCGTAAAAGTGGCCCGTCAGGTCGTAGCGCAGTTCGAGCATATCGAGCGTGAGTTCGCCGCCCGTGACGACGAAGGGACGACGGCATGGAACCCATCGCATATCGAGTTCCTGCGAGAGAACGAAAGAGACCGAGATGTCGTCATGGTCTCCTTCGATGGCGCGGCGAATCGGGATATGGATGCTCGGATCGAAGAAACGGATGATCTGTCCTTCGACGGAGATGGCGTACGGAACATAGATAACGTCGGCATATACGCTGCCCAGCGCGTGGGCAACTGACGTTTTGCCGTTTCCGGGAGGTCCGTAAAGCAGCATGGCGCGGCCGGAGTTGATGCCCGGTCCGCACTGCTCAATCATGCTGTCGTCGAAGGTAAGCTCACCCAACCCCTTGCGAATGCGATCGAACGTGACTAGTTCGTTGGTGAGCTTCTGCAAATTGACCCGGTAGTTGAACTCCTCAATTGCGACCGGCGCTGGACCGACATAGCGCAACTGATTGAGCGCGTCGATAGTCCAGCGCCTGCCCTCATCAGTAAAGGCGTAGCTCATGTCGAGAGGGTTGTCGGTGCGCGATCCGAGGATGCGAAGCAGCTTTCGGTCAATCGTCATCTTGGTAAGTTCGGCCACGATGGGATAGGCCAACTTGATTGACTCAATAAATTCGCGGCAGGTCTCGAGCCGGTTGGTGTAAATGAGCTTGAGCAACAGGCCCATCAACTCCAGCTCGTCGATGCCGCTGGACGGAATGTCGAGAGGCTCGGTGGGGAGGCGGTAAATGAATGCGTCCAGCAACTTCTTATCGATTGCGCCGATGGCGACAAGATTGTCGCCGAGGCGGCCGCCATGGGCGACCATGCGATCAAGCGCCATAAATACGTGTTCCGGGCTGACAAGCCCAGCCTCGATGAGCAGATCTCCTAACCGCAAACGCGCGCTGATGACAGTCCTCCCAGCAGCCCCAGGCCCATCGCGCCCCCAAGTCGCGCGCACCCCGTTCGGGCCCAGCTGCTTCTTCTTCAGTTGGCTGTTTCATTACCAGTGTTCAGGGCTGCATCGAGCATAACGCACACTGAGGTCACGTGCGTCTACGCCTTTTGAGGTATTTGGTTACACCCAGGGGTGGTTCAGGCGCTGAGTCTATTCAATTTCTCGCGGAAATACTCCTTCCAGCTTTCAGGCAATGCGTCGACCGCTATCGCCCGCTGAACCTGTAAAACATCGTCGCTGCTGTATGTCTTGGCGACGTACAGACGGATGATCTCGGTGATAGAAACGGAGTCCGACGCATGGCTGAGCTGGACAATCGCATCCCCTGCGCCAACTTCGCCCTCGCGGGTGACCCCAAAATAAATGCCTGAGCGCCGGCTGTCCAAAAAGCGCTTGACCATGTCGTTTGATTGAAAGCGAATACCAAGTTTGAAGCACGGCATGCGCGGCTGAGTGACCACAACCTGTGCCGATCCGATGGCGAACCGGTCACCGATATGGACGGTCTCTTCGGCGAGCCCTTCGGTGGTGAAGTTCTCTCCGAAAGCGCCCATAGTCAACGAAAGATTGGGGAATTTCGCTTGCCAATAGCTGTAATGCTCAAGCGGATAGCAGTAAACAGCCTTGTCCTTGCCTCCGTGCACGGTCAGATCAGATTGCCGATCGCCGTCCAGATTGAGCGTGCGTAGGCGCACGCGACCAGCAACCGCCTCTTTGTAAATTGAAGTAGCAACCTCCATTCCCTTCCAAACGATTTCTCGCGGCAGTCCGCAATTCACTGAGATAAGCTTCATGTTGGTCACATCGTTGGATGAGGCGCGTCAATGAATTGCTTCCGAATTTAGATTCGTTTTCTCTGTTGCTTTCTTCAGGATCTTGGCCCTACCGCCTTTTACGTTTGAATATCTCTCGATCCGGTAATCAAACATTCACATTCTGCTCCCTATCGCTTAGCTGTAATGTCAATCTTTTTGTGGTTTGCCCGCATGAACATTGGGGCTGAGATGGTGTCCGTATATTTCTGGACACCTTGCGATTCTTCCGACCGCATGAACGTTGGCGCGGCGGTGTCCGGTTGGACACTCACACTCTAGCACGGTTTCTTTGTGATGGTGGATACCTTGGCTTAGTTCATCGGTCACAATTCAGCGTGACTGGCAGGGTACAAAGGTACTGACGTGGGCGCGCGACAGCGCGCACGCATGGGGGGTGGGGGTTGCTCTTTATCTATCCGCGCGGCGATGGGCGCAAGCCAAAACGCCTGCATCCCCTCGTTTGGGCGCGGCGGGGTCCTATCGCCGCGCGGGGTCTTTATAGCTTTGCGGGCGTAGGGGTGCGGGCCGGGTTCCATCGGCCCGCAGGCGAAGCCCCGCGCGGGGGTGCCGTGAGCGCGACGGATGGAGCGCAGCGACGAAGCGAAGCGAAGGAGCGGCACGGCAAGGGCCGCGCGGCCCCGGAGGGGAAGCCCGCGCGAGAGCGGCGCAGCCGCTGAGGGGCGCGTGTGCTGCGCTGGCGCAGCGCCCACACGCGACCCGCGACGCGAGCGCTTTGGGCGCAGGGCCATCGGCCCGCGCCCTGCGAGCACAAGCGAAGCGCGGGCGGGCGATAACGACCGCTGTGGCTTGCACGACGCATGACGCGCGCAGCGCGGCGGGCGGCGTGCTGGCCACAGCGCACCGAGTAGAGGTTGTTTTTTATCTATGGTCTTTTATAGCTTGCGGGTGGCCCGTCCAAGGCGAGGGCTGCGCTGTGGCGAATCGGCCATGGCTGTCGCGTCGGCAGTTCCACGAACGTTACAGCGGGCAAGTGTGGGGCTTGTCCTAGCCCACCTAAGCGGGCGGATGGGCACGGAACCACAAAGCGAAGCAGTGACCCGAGCACCAGCGGCGGACGGTGATACCGAGACCGGGAACCGAGAGCTTGAGCAGGATGGAGACTGCGGTGATGGGCTGATGGCAAACGTGACAACGGAACGTAACTGCATGACGCATGGGCGCGCCCTCCTGATGCCAGAGGGCCATGCTGTCAAGGCTGCGCAGCACCGCGTGAGCGGGCGAAGCGAAGCGCAGCGCCTTTACAGCGTGGCGCACAATGCAAACACCGTGGGCGCGCCTTCCACCGAGGCGAAAGAGGGCGCGCGTCGCGCGCCTAAAGCAGGTCAGCTTTGTCGAGGACGCGCGCTAGATCGAGCAGCGCGGCGGGCAGTTTGTAACTGATGGCTCGGGGCGACCAGCCGGTAATTTGCGCGATGGTGCGCTGTGGCTGCTTTTCGCGGTAGGCCAGCAGCAGCAAGGTTTGTGTGTCCGTGGGCAGCTTTCCGAATTCGCGTTCGAAGTCAAGGCAGCGCACCAGTGCAGCGTCATAGCGGTTTGTGTTTGCGCTCTCGGTCGGTCGACCGGGTGCGCGCAGATAGTTGTGAATCTTGCCTGATTTGAGGGCTTGTCGTTCGCTGCTCCACTGGCGCAGACGTGCGAGGGCGAGAACTTCAGTCGTGGTCATGGCTATGCACATCCGTTCGATGTTCCGCACGTGGGGCACGTGTGACACGAGCCGGATTGAATCATGAGGTTTCCGCAGTTGCGGCAGAGTGGCGCGCTGGAATCAAACTCGGGTTCTTGCTCAAGGCGAGTGACGAAGCGCGACAGCGCACTTTGAGGTTCGGGCGCGTTCGGATCATTGAGCCACGCAGCAGCGGCAGCGGTGCCCGCAGACTTTTTGGCGTCTTTGGGATTGGATTCGGTGAGAGCTTCTATCGGGTCCATGCGGGGAATGATACCACCGGATGTGGTGGCGCGGAGCGCCACCACAACGGGCGGTGTTTACCTTTTCGGCAAGGCGTCTGTAAGCATGACGATCAATGGCCGGATGGCCAACTGCAAACACGACGCGCAACAGAACGCGCCGAATTCAGGGTGCGGGCGATGCTTGCGGCCACACGAGGGACAAAGGACAATGACGATTTTTTCGGTTTTGCGTTTGGTGATTGTTTTCATTTTCATTTACCACTTGCTGCGAGAATCCGCGAAGCGATAGCGCGCGCCTCTTCCCACATTTGGGCATGGTCTGTGTACGTGCAAATGTCCCACAACTCTTGTGCTGCATGGTGCAGGATGCGGGCGAAGCGCGCGGCGGGCTCGGGTTGCCGGATGAGCGGGCCTTGTACCTCGGTGCGGGCGGTGGTTTCGTAGAGTGTGGTGTGTTTTCTTGGCGGTCACTTCGCTTTGCCTTTCTCGCGGTGAATGGAGATGGCCACTTGCGCGGCGTAGAGCATCTGCGAACCGTCGCGACCGTCGAACACTTCAAGCTGGATTCCTTGAGCGACACAGGCAACAGCGGCTTTGATGCTGGTGAGGTTCGTCATTCGTGGCATGGCGATTTTGTACGCGACAGCGGCCATGCGTTGTGCTTTCACTGCGGGAAGGCCTTTCTTTTGGGCGAGCGCGAAAGCGCGTGTCCATTCGGCCTTGCAGTGACTCATGGCTGATTCGATGGAGCACGACCGCGCGGCGGCGGCGTGAATGGTGAGCGGTGTTTCAGGTAGGGCGAGAATGGCTAGGCTCATGCGGTTTCCTTTCTCACTAGGAACGGGCGTTTAATTTGCTCCAACATCTCGCGGTGTACCGGGTTCATGTCGTGGTCGAGATACCAGAGAGTCGATTGAAGGTGCTTGTGTCCAAGCAGGGATTGGGCGTCGCGAATATCGCCTGTGGCTTTGTAGATAGCGACTGCGGAGGTCCGGCGCAGATCATGAGGAATGAGGCGTCGCGTGATGCCAACGCTTTCACATAGCTCACGGAACCGGACGCGCAATCGGTCGGCTGTTTTGCCCATGGGTCCAGGCTGATAGCCAAAGTGTCTCGGTTCGCGAATCCATAATTGCCGGACGAAGGATACCGGACTGTTGAGGTCACACGTTTCGATGAGGGCTTGTACCTCTTCAGTGACCGGCAAGGTTAGACACGCATGGCGTTTGGTGACAAAGCGAAGGACACGCGCGGTCTGGTCGTATTGTGGCGGTGCGAGGCGCGCGGCAGTGCCGGAACGAATCGCGAGGTCGGAACAGAACAGAATCCAAAGGCGCATGAATGGTTGGGCAGCTTTGAGGATCATGTCTATCTCTCTGCGTTCAGCGGTGACGTTTCGGGGCCGGACACCTTGATAGGTGCGTAGCTCCGTGTCGAGTTTGGGCGCTCCGTGGTACTCCCACAAATGGCGAAGGACGACGCGAAGTGATGAGGCCAATAGAGACTTGGTGATTAGCGCGTGCTTCGAACAGTAGATTTGTTCGTCGAGGTCAATGATGTGCGCGGGCGTGATTTCTTTGGGTTGGAGTGAACCAACCGCAGCGATGAGGCGTTTGGCCGCTTGGTGCTTGGCGTAGCTGGTTGGGAGGCCGAGGTACTTGGCGCGGAGAACTTCGGCGACTGTTGGCCCCGCGCCCGCTGTTTTGGGTGCGAGAGTCCCTTTTGCGCGTTCTCAAATTGGAGCGCGGCGCGGCTGGTAGCGAATGATTTACGGACGCGGCGGCCAGAGCGGTCACGCCAGTCTGCGAAGAACTTTCCATTTTTCTCGAACATGTAAGGCCCCTTGTAGTTTAGGTTTGAGGACAGGGTATCCACTGGACACGCTTGGACACCGTGCGAACGGTCACTTTACCCGCGTGGATAGCGGGTGTCCGGTTGCGTTGGACACTAACATCGCTTAGGCTGTATGAACATCCTTTGCTTCGGCGAGCCACGTACAACTACTTATGAATCCAGTCGCTTTGGCGGTTGACGATCTTCGGGAGCAGTATCTACGGGAGATGGCGCTTGTCCGCCAGACTTGTGAGCGCACAGGCGATGGAACCGCCGCCATCCGCCGCCGATCGGCTGTCGTGGATCGTATCCTCATTGAAATGTGGCGCCGGGCCTTTGCGGACATGCCTCCGGTGAACGCTGCTCTACTGGCGTTGGGGGGATACGGGCGCAAGGATCTGTTCCCTTACTCCGATATCGACGTGCTGTTCACGTTTGCCGACGAGCGAACTGAAGAGCAGTCGCGCGAAGCCGTTCGAGCCATCATCCAGGGGATGTGGGATATCGGCCTGCGGGCCAGCCCAAGCTCGCGAACGTTAAAAGAATCCGGCCGGTTTGATCCTGACAACCTGGAATTCACGCTGGCCACCATCGACCGTCGCTTTCTGGCAGGTCAGTTCCCGCTCTACCAGCAACTGCACCAGGTGGTATTCCCAGGGCTGATACTGAGCGAGTGGAACTCGATTACGCAGAAGCTGGGCGAAATTGCGCGGGCGCGCCATGCCAAGTATGGCAACACGATCTTCCATCTCGAACCGAACATTAAGGACTGTCCAGGCGGGCTGCGCGATTATCACCTGGCGGTCTGGTTCGCAATTCTGTTCCATCTGAAAGAAACCAAAGAGTGGCCAAGGCAGCGGGGCGGCGTTTTTCAGAGCGCACGAGGCGATGCCGAGGCTGCTTTTGATTTTCTGGCTGCCGCGCGATGTTTTCTGCACTTCCGTCACGGACGCGATAACAATACGCTCGACTGGCAGTCGCAGGATGAAGCCGCTGCGCTGTCAATTGGTCTTGAAACGCGCGGAACCGCCGACCCCTCGTATTGGATGCGGACCTATTACCGGCATGCGCGCGTAGTGTATCGGCGAGCGGCTCTGCTGATGGAGCATCTGCCGGCGCCGGTGAGTTTCTATAAGCAGTTCCGGCGTCGACGCACGCCAATTGCAGGCACTGATTTTCTTCTGGACCAGGGCCGGATCGACATTCAGCCGGGCGCGCAGTTCAATGATACTGGCGCCATTCTGCGCATCTTTTCGCTGATGGCGACGCACGGGTATACGCTGTCGCAGGCCGCGGAAGATCGCATTACCGACGCGCTGCCGGTGCTGGCAATTCATATTCCCGAGGGGCCTTATCTTTGGAATTCGCTGCGTGAGGTGCTGCTAGGACCGCACGCGGCCCACGCGCTGCGGACGATGCACGCGCTGGGCGTTCTTGAGATGCTGATTCCGGAGTTCCACGGAATCGACGCGCTGGTCATTCGCGATTCATATCATCGCTACACCGTGGACGAGCACACTTTCCTGGTCATCGACAACGTCCACGGACTGCGCAATCCCACACAAGACTTCGAACATCGGCTGTCGCAGTTGCTGCCGGAGATCGACCGGCTCGACCTGTTTCTGCTGGCGCTGCTGATGCATGACACCGGCAAGGGCCGTCGCGCAGGGGAACACGCGGGCCAAAGCGTTGAACTCGCCGATGCTTTTCTTGCGCGGCTCGACTTCGACGCTGAAGAGCGCGAGACGGTGCTAAAGCTCATCAAACTGCATCTTGAAATGTCCGCAGCGCTGCGCCGCGACATCTTCGACATGGAGAACGTGCGAGCGTTTTCAGAGAAGATCGGCAGCCCGCAGATGCTGAAGATGCTCACCATCATGACGTTTGCGGACATCAAGGCCGTAAACCCTGAAGCGCTGACGCCGTGGAAGGCCGAGAACCTTTGGCAGTTCTACATGTCGACGGCGAACTTCATGGATCGTTCGGTGGATGAGGTGAGGTATCACGCTGCGATTGATCCGACGCTGCTGAACCGCCTGCGCTCAATGGTTCCGTCGGCACAGTATGACGCGCTCGGGCAATTCCTTGAGGGGCTCCCGCAGCGCTATCTGCAGACGCGTTTGCCGGAACAGATTCGCAGCCATTTCCAGATGGCTCTGAATCTGGACAAGGACCCTGTTCAGCTCGATCTGCGGCCAAATCGTCAGCTCTACGACCTTACCGTTATTACGCGCGATCGCACCAGGCTGTTTGCCGATGTGGCGGGAGCACTGGCGGCATGGGGCATGAATATTGTGCGCGCGGGCGCCTACTCAAACGATGCCGGCGTGATCGTGGACAGCTTTCACTTCTCAGACGTGTTTCGCACCATTGAACTGAATCCCAGCGAGAAAGATCGCTTCCTGGCCAACATGCACGACGTGGTTGCACAGAGAGTTTCAGTACAGCAACTGCTGGAGGCGCGCCGCCACTTGAATCACCCCTCCAATATCAAGGTGGAGGTGGCCACGCGGTTGGAGTTCGATTCAGAATCGTCGACGCACTCAACTCTGCTGCAGGTGGTCGCACAGGACCTGCCAGGGTTGCTGCGCCAGATTGCGCTCACACTATCGACCCTCCAGTGCAACATCAAGGTCGCGCTGATTGATACAGAAGGCGAAACGGCGATTGACGTCTTCTACCTGACCAGCCAGGGCGAAAAGCTTACGTCCGCGGCGCAGGAGACTCTGGCGGCAAGCCTGATGGCGGCCATCGAAGAGATGCGCGCCCCGGTAAGTTAAGTTCCCAGCCAAAAAGTTCTGATTACAAAAAGTTTTTGGCTGCATATCCCAGCCCCAATTTCCGCTCAAATTGACCTGATTTGCGGCGCGCGCGAAAGCCAGTTTTGCCTCAAAATTTGCGCGGAAATCGCCCGTAAGGTCAGACCTCAATCGCTTTACCTCGACCTTGCATGATTGCCATACCATTACAATCCCTGCACTTATTTGCGCCTTGACTGCAAAGTCGCTATATAGTCCTCGCCTCGAAATAACTATTGACAGCGATGGTCTGACCTCGCTACAAGTATGTGCTAGCGAAAGGCCGGGTACGCGGCATCGCGGAATCGTTCTGATCACTTTCTCTTGCGGGCGCACGTCACCGGAACTTCGGTTCGGCCCGACTTGACCAAAGAACCCACAACATTTGGAGGCTCAATGCACGCGACATCGTCAACAATAAGCCGAGCGATAGCTCGCCTCGCACTTCTTGTGCTCAATAGCTGCGCTTTTGTTTGCCACAAGCGCAACAGCCCAGATCGCAGGCACCGCAAACATCCAAGGCACAGTATCCGATTCGACCGGCGCTGTTGTGCCGAATGCCACGGTTACGCTCACCAACGTGGCCACGCAAGTGAAGCGTACGTCAAAGAGCAATGCCGCGGGCGGCTATCTTTTTCCCGGTATCCCGATCGGTGGCTACAACCTTGAAGTGGCGGCTCCCGGGTTTAAAAGCTACGTGCAAAACGGGATCGTGCTGGAAGTGGGCAGCAACATTTCAGTGGACCCGACTCTGAGCGTGGGTGCGACGGACGAGAAGATCGAAGTGCAGGCTGAAGGTCTGGCCTTGCAGACTGAAGATCCGACATTCAAGCAGACGATCGACCAGAACGCCGTGACCGAAATGCCGCTGAATGGCCGTCAGATGACGGCGCTTATCACGCTCTCTGGTGGATCCAACGCAGCGCCCTCAGGCGACTTCACAGGCAGCAAGTACTCGTACCAGACGATCTCGGTGTCAATTGCCGGTGGCGGCGGAAACACGACGCTCTGGCGGCTCGACGGCGGAGATAACCAGGACTACATGGCCAATGGCAACCTGCCGTATCCATTTCCTGACGCGGTAAGCCAGTTCAGCGTGGAATCAACCGCACTTGGCGCACAGGACGGCGGACACGTTGGCGGCATGGTTAACGTAGTTACGCGTTCTGGAACGAACCAGTATCACGGTACTGCATTCGAGTTCATCCGCAACAACTACATCGATGCGACGAACTTCTATTCCACGAAGCCGGACGTGCTTCATCAAAACGAATATCGGCGGAACATTCGGCGGCCCAATCAAGAAGAACAAACTGTTTGCATTCGCGGGCTACCAACGCCTGGATTACACCAAGCAGCAAGCCAGCACGCAGGCCCACGTTCCAACCGCCGCCAACCTTGCGGGCGATTATTCGGTGACGGCCGGCGACCCGACGAACCCCAGCGGCACTTACCCTTGCACGTCGAACGGTAAGCCGATTCAGCTTAAAGACCCGCTCACGGGCGCCACTCTGATCGGCAACAAGTACCCGACAACGCCTACATACAACGCGGCATCGATGAAATTGGAAGGGTACCTGCCGAAAATTGATCCCGCGGTCGATACGCAGGGGTGCGGCCTGGTTTCCTACTCCATCCCTTCACTACAAAACGACAACGAATTTGTCACGAGAGTGGACTACACGATTAATTCGAAAAACAACCTCTACGGCCGGTACTTCATCGACGGTTTCCAGGCACCGGCGTTCTTTTCCCCCAGCAACATCCTGATCACGACGCAGTCAGGCAATATTCAGCGTGTGCAGTCATTCACGCTGGGCGAGGCGTACACGCTCAGTTCAAACCTTGTGAATGCGGCTCATGTCACGATTCTGCGGCGCGTGAATAATCGCGGCTACAACCTGAACGACATCAATGCAGGCACGCTTGGCGTGAATATTTACCAGGCCGTGAAGCCCGGACTGCAGCTCACTGAGGGCAAGTTCACCATTGGCGGCGGGACCAACTCGCTCTCGCACTTTAATGACAACACGCTTGCATTTGACGATGATGTGACCTGGGTAAAGGGCCGGCATCAGTTCAACTTTGGCGGTACGTGGGTACAGAACCAGCTCAACATTGGCAATGTTTACGAGAGCAACGGGACGTTCACGTTTAATGGGCAATACAGCGCCAACGGCCCTGCCGGTGGCAGTGCAATTGGCGATCAGAGCCTGGATTTCCTGATGGGCACGCTGAGCGCGTTTGAGCAAAGCAAGCAACAGCAGAATGCGCTGCGCGGGCCGATTCCGAGTCTCTACTTCCAGGACACCTTCCACGCGACCAAGAATCTGACGCTGGTGGGCGGTCTGCGCTGGGGGCCGAACATCATGCCGACCGACTATTTCAACCGCGGCCTCGAATTCAATATGTCTAACTTCCTTGCCAACAAAGTGAGCACGGTGTACCCGAATGCGCCGGCAGGCATTGTGTACTACGGGGACCCGGGCGTCACGAAGCAGTTCACGCAGAATTCGATTTTGCAGTTCTCTCCGAACGTTGGGGCGTCGTTTGATCCGGCTGGTAATGGTAAGACGGTCTTCCGCGTGGGTGCTGCGCTCATGTTCGACAACCCGAATTTCTTCACTGGGCAGAGAAACCAACAGAATCCGCCATACGCCACGGCGATTGCAAACTCGCAGACATCGTCGTCGGGCCCGATGAAGTTCGATGCGCCGTGGTCAGTGGGTGCTATCACCACCAGCCCATTCCCTCAGCCGCAGATTCCTTCGCCCTCGCAAGCGCAGTATTTCCCGCAATCGCAATACATTGTGCTCCCGGCTCAATTCCACGCGGCCTACACGATGCAATGGACGCTGAGCGTACAGCAGCAGTTCGGGCGCGGATGGCAGTTCCAGCTTGACTACATCGGCAACACGACGCGGCATAATCCGCTCGGACTGCCGCTCAATCCGTCTGTGTTTATCCCCGGAGTCTGGGGAGCGGGCGGCACGGGCTGCACCGGGATCGTGACCACCGGACCGGCAGCCGTGAAGCCGGGCGCAGCCGGAACGAATTGCTCAACAACTGGCAACAAGCTTTCGCGTTACAAACTCGCAATTCTGAATCCAACGCAAGGCAACCAGTTCAAGGGCGAATCGGGCGGTTCGGCAATTGCGAGTGACAATGGCACAGCCAACTACAACGGTCTCGTCGTCACGATTCAGCATCGTCTTTCGTCTACTTTCAGCCTGCTGGCGAACTGGACATGGTCAAAGTGCTTGAACGAAGAAGATGCCCAGGGCGACCTTGCGGGAACAACGGTACAGGATCCGACGAATCCACATGGAGATTACGGGCCATGCGGTTCAGATTACAGGCACGTCGAGAATGCGACGCTGGTAGCGAAGAGCAACTTCCATTTCGGAAACCGGTTGATGTCGTATGCAATCAACAACTGGGAACTGGCCCCGCTGTTTCACATTACCAGCGGCGCGGCGCTCAACGTGATTTCGGGTCAGGACAACTCACTGATTGCGGTAGGCAACGATCGGCCAAACCTGGTGACGGGCGTGAGCCCTTACGTCAAAACAACCTTCAGAAAGGGGAGCGGCGCGACAAACCGTTCCTACCTGAATCCGGCGGCGTTTGCGCAGGTAACTGCTCCATGCGGCAGCAATTTGAACGGCTGCGCTTATCTGGGGACATTTGGAAATGTCCGCAGAAACTCATTCAGAACGCCGCCGTACCTTCAGTTCGATTCGCAGATTTCACGCGTCTTCCCAGTTCACGAGAGCCTCGCACTCACTCTCCGCCTGGAAGCATTCAACGTGCTGAATCATCCGGATTTCCAGGTGGGCTCGCTGGGCGCCAACCAGAACCTTACTTCATCAACTTTTGGACAAGTGGGACAAACAGCTACAGGCAACGCGGCCCGCGAGTTCCAGGGAAGCGTGAAGGTTTCCTTCTAAGAACCGCATTTTCTTCACCCTGTCGCCTCGCCTGTCTCGGAAGGTGAGGCGGCAAGGCCCAAACTTATCTTCGTCAGAAGGCATATGGCGACCAACTGCCATATGCCTTTCACATTTGCTGGCTATCTGCTTGACTCAGGTGACCGCAATATCTGGGGCGCCTTGACCCCAAGCGGCACCTACAGGTTGTGCTCTAATGAGTGAAGCAGATACCCATCTCACATTTTTATCGGACTTATTGAAGAATTTCCGTGTGTCTAGTGTCCCTGCGTTGAGTCAACATGCTCAATTGGAACCATTTACCGAGTCTTATATATTTTTATGCCGATCCCTTTACGAAATGCGCTATCTTCGATCTACAAATAGTTTTGCTGTTTCCATAAGACAGGGCAATTATCGCCCCGGGTTATTTATTCCCCTTTGTGTTTTACCGGAGCAATAAGAAGCAGGGGCGAAGTTCCAACGAGTTGGAACACGCGGCAGTTTGATAAAGTTCGCCGCGGTTCAATCGCCGACTGTAAAGAGGCAATGCCCCACAATGGCGGCTACAGACATTTCCGGAGCCAGGAAGGTTAAGGTACCGATCGCAAGAAGGCTCGAACGGCTGCCGCGCCCGGCGCGCGCGCTGTTGGGAGCGCTTTTTGCGCTTGCGTCTGTAGGTATCACATACGCCGTTCCGCCACTGCGCTCGTTTCCGCTCTTGCTGGGTGTTCCCACCGTCATCATGGCCACCTGGTATCTGGATACATGGGGCGGGTTTTTCTGCGCACTGACTGAATCTGTGCTGGTGGAGCTTTTTGTTACCTCCACCCGCGATCGCTTTTTGCTTGGTCCATTGGGCGAGCAAGTTCGGATGCCGGTGTTCGTCGTGGTTTCGATTTCGATCGGATGGGCGCTGCGCAAGCTCGCAGATCAGCGCACGGAACTCGATCGGAAGGAACTGCAGCAGCGGCTCATGCTCGCCGATGCTGAGCGAAGATTGGCGGAAGAGCGCGCGCTGGCAACTGAAGCCCTGCGGGAACGCGACGAGATGCTCCGCATCGCCCTGGATGCAAACGGAATGGGTTTGTGGGTCTGGGATCTACAAAATGGTCGCGTTTACTGGTCAGACGAAATGTACCGCCTGGGCGGCCGCGAACCGGGATCCGTGGAGCCCACCGTCGAAGCATGGATTGAATCGGTGATCAAAGATGATCGAGCGCGGGTAGTGGAATCGCGAAGGCGATCATGCGAGGCTGGCGTGGACTATCACGAGGTCTACCGCTTGCGCTGGGGCGACGGCTCACTCCACTGGATTGAGTCGCAAGGAAAATGCCTGCGCAATAGCGAAGGAAAAGTGATCCGCGTGGTGGGCGTGCTGGCTGACGTAACGCCGCGCCGGCGGGCGGAGGAAGCAATGTTGCGCGCCGAAAAGCTGGCCGTTGCTGGAAGGCTGGCGGCATCGGTGGCCCACGAGATCAATAATCCGCTGGAGGCTGTGTCGAACTTGCTGTTTCTGATAACGCTCACCGACACGACGGAGAAGGCGAAGCAACATGCGCAAGCCGCACTCGATCAACTGATGCGGGTTTCGATGATCACGCAGCAGACGCTCAAGTTCCATCGCCAGTCAGGATATCCATCGACGACGAAGCTTTCGGAAGTGGTGGACACGGTGCGGGCTCTGTTCCACGCAAGGCTGGTAGCAAACGAAGTTACAGTCGAGATCCAGGCCAAGGGCGAGGAAGAAGTGAACTGCATGCCGAGCGAGGCGCAACAGATTTTCGCGAATCTCTTGGCGAACGCGATCGAGGCCACACCGATGGGCGGCCGAGTGACAGTGCGGTTAAAGCCTTCGCTTGACTGGCGCAATAGGGCCGTCCGGGGAATGCGGGTGACATTTGCCGACTCGGGTACGGGTGTGGATCGCGAGACGATCAAACGCATGTTCGAGCCCTTCTTTACCACCAAGGCTGAAACCGGTACCGGACTGGGCCTTTGGGTAGTAGCTCAGCTTGTAGAGCGTCATAATGGGCACGTGTGCGTCTACAGCCGCCAGCGCTGCGGCCCCAGCGGAACGGTGTTCTCAGTATTCCTGCCATTGAACTATGAGAATGCGGCAATGAAGCCGGGCGGTTATCCCATGGCGGCGGTTCCAGAGTTCGGCGTGAAAGCCTGAACAATAAGATCCCCGTAAATCCAAAATGAAACAAAATGTCGCTTGACTACAGCACGCCTGTGGTCTGACCATTAGAGGCCGAACCGCGGGGCGCGCTTAGACCGTCGGTTCTAGAAAATTGGAGGAGAAGTGATGGAATTGAAAGCCAGCAATCGAAGGGAGTTCCTGAAGGCGGGCACTGCGGCTCTTGCGGCCACGACGGTCTCCTGGAACGCCAAAAGCTACGCCGCAGTTGTGGGCGCGAACGACCGCGTAAGAGTGGGCATCATCGGTTGCGGCGATCGCATGAAGGGCGGCGACCTGCCCGCGTTTCACAAGCATGCCAAAGAGATGAATTTTCAGATCGTCGCCGTGTCCGACATCTGGAAGCGGCAGCGCGAAATGGGCGCGGACTTTATCGAGAAACTGTGCAGCACGAGGCCTGACCAGGTACGCAACAACGACGAACTGTATGCGCGCAAGGACGTAGATGCGGTGATTATCGCAACGGCTGATTTTCAGCATGCGTATCACGGTATTGAGGCAGTAGAGGCTGGCCGCGACGCATACGTTGAGAAGCCGACGGCGCACACCATGCCGGATGCACGTAAGTTTCTGGCGGCAGTAAAAAGGAGCGATCGTATTGTGCAGATTGGCACGCAGCGTCGTTCGACGCCGGCCTATATGAAGGCCGCCGAATACATCAAGTCCGGTCAGTTTGGCGACATTGTGATGGTGGAGATGACGTGGAACGTGAACCAGCCCGGCCGCTGGCGCCGCCCCGACGTGGTGCCGTTGCTGAAGGAAGAAGACACCGACTGGAAGCGCTATTTGCTGAACCGCACGATGGTGCCGTTTGATGCGCGCAAGTATCTTGAATTCCGGTTGTTCTGGCCGTATTCTTCGGGAATTCCCGATCAATGGCTCGTTCACCAGATCGACACGGTCCACTGGTTTACGGGTCTGCCGCATCCGCGCTCCTGCGTTGCCAACGGCGGCATTTATCTGTGGAAAGACGGGCGCACGAACTGGGACACAATGACGGCGGTGTTTGATTACGGCCCGCTCGATGATCCTTCAAAGGGCTTCCAGGTGCAATACTCGTCGCGCTTTACCAATTCCGCGGGCGGCGTGAAGGAGCTGTACTACTCCAATGGCGGCATGATCGACATGGACAAGCAGACGGTGACGCCAACCGGCGGCCTGAATGCGAAGTACGCCGCCGAAATGAAGATGCAACCGAATCTGCTGCCCAGCTTCTCGCTGGTGGAGAAGACAGAGTCGGTGAGCACAGACGCGAACACGGGCGGCGATCCGCAGACGTCCGCCAACATGCGCAATTGGATGGAATGCGTGCGCTCGCGCAAAACTCCAAACGCGCCGGTGGAGGCGGGCTACAGCCATTCGATCGCGCTGTGCATGAACGTGGCGGCCATTCAAACAGGCCAGAAGGTCACATTCAACGACAAGACACAGCAGGTGATGGTGGGAGACAAGGCCTATGAATAGGACAGCTGCGATGGGACTGCTTACTGCGGGATTTCTGCTAATGGGAAGCGCATTTGCCGCATCGCCTGCGAAAGGTGTGCAGGTAAAAGCCGACGAGGCGCAACGCCGCGTGGACATCACGATTGACGGCAAACCGTTCACTTCCTACATCTGGCCTGCGACACTCGCCAAGCCTGTGCTTTATCCATTGATTGATGGAGACGGCGTAACGGTAACGAGGCACTGGCCGCCAAAGGCGGGCGAGCGCAGCGATCATCCGCACCACGTGGGCTTGTGGTTCAACTACTCGAACGTAAACGGTTTCGATTTCTGGAACAACTCTGAGGCAATCAAGCCGGAGAGACGCGGCAAGATGGGCTCAATTGAATTCAAGAAAATCGATGCGGCGAAGAGCGGAGCGAAAAGCGGCGAGCTGGTCACCGAGTCCACGTGGATCACTGGCGCTGGCGAGCCGGTGATCGACGAGACCACGCGGTTTGTGTTTTCGACCATCGGCAACGCCCGCGTGATCGATCGCATTGCAACGCTGCACGCACTGGATCGTGTTGTATTCCACGATGACAAGGACGGCTTCCTCGGATTGCGCGTGGCGAGCTGGCTCGAGTCGCCCACGGCAACGGGCGCGGTGTTCGTCGATTCTCACGGCGTAGAGACGAAGACTGCGGGCGCTTCTCCTGACGCAACAGGCTTGTACCAGACCAGCGAAGGCAAAAAGGGCGACGATGCCTGGGGAACGCGCGGGCGCTGGTGTGAGCTGAGCGGACATACAAACAATCACACGACAACGATTGCAATTTTCGACCATCCGCAAAATCCGAATTATCCAACCTACTGGCATGCGCGCGGCTATGGACTCTTTGCGGTCAATCCCGTGGGCCGCGCGGGCTTTGAGCCGAAACAGCCGGCAATGAACTACACGCTTGAGAAGGGACAGACGGCCGTATTTCGCTATCGCGTGGTTCTTTATACCGGAGCGGAAACACCTGAGCAGCTGAATAAAGTAGCGGACGCTTTCGCCGCGGAATACAAATAAAGCGCACTCACTGTTCGACCAATCAGGAGCCCCGGTCACGGCCTCGACCGGGACTCTTGATTTGCCTCCGGCCATAGGGCCGGTTTATTGTTTTGAGGCTGCAAATTTATGAGGTATTTATGAACTCCAGGCTTCTAGCCACAGTTGCATTTGCTGCGTTTGCCGTATCTGCCGTTGCACAGAATGGACCTGCCCGGCCAAAGATCGTTGGCGTTTCGCATCTAGCCGTGTACACCACCGATGCCGCCGGTGCGGAGCACTTTTACAAGGACACACTGGGCGCTGCCAAGCTGCCCGATCCCGAAAACCCCAAGGGCGTGCGTTACGCGTTCAGCAGCACCCAGTTTGTTGAAGTGTTGCCGCTGCCGGAGGGCAAAGATGTGAGCCGCCTGGACCACGCGGCTTGGAACACCGAGAACGCCGAGGGTATGCGGAAGTACCTGGCGGCCAAGGGATGGAAGACACCGGCCAAGTTGGAGAAAGGCAGTGATGGCAGCCGTTGGTTCGGCGTGCTCGATCCCGAAGGAAACAAGATAGAGTTCGTGCAGCCTCCGGCGCACCCTGCAGCCATCAATGCGCCAAACGCGATCGGCCACCGCATTATGCACGTGGGCTACATGGTTCACGACCGCGCCGCCGAGGATAAGTTCTATCGCGACCTGCTTGGATTCAGGCCGTATTGGTGGGGCGGGCGCAATGGCAAAACCGAGTGGGTTAGCCAGCAGGTTCCCGACGGGCACGACTGGATGGAGTACATGATGACCCGCGGCACTTCGGGCATCCCGGCCGACATGACACAGCGCGAACTGGGCGTAATGGACCACATCGCTATCGGCGAGAACTCGGTTCCCGATGCCTACAAAGTGCTGGCAGCGAGCAACCGCCTCGACGGGCGCCACGATCCGGCGCCGAAGATCGGCGCCGATGGCAAATATCAGTTCAATATGTACGATCCGGACGGCACCCGCACGGAACTGATGAACTTCCACGCGACCGAGAAGCCCTGTTGTTCCCCGTTCACGGCTGAAGATCCATCCGAGTAATGCAGTTTACGAGTTGACAGGTTTACAAGTTGACAAGGAAAAGTGGGGCTAAGGCTTTCGTGTTCCCAATGGGCCCGCTGCCTGAGTCCTATCTCCTAGTAAACTCGCAAACTTGTCAACTCGTAAACTGCGTCACCTCGACCTGCTGTATACTGGTTGAGGCCTCTCGGGGCGGGGAAATCCCTGTCTGGCGGGCCAAATTGGAGGCGATGGCAACCTGCTTTCGCCAAAATCGAGAAGAAAATGCCCAAGTTGAAGACCCATACGGGCGCGAAAAAGCGCTTCAAAATGACTGGCACCGGCAAAATCAAGCGTGGCCAGACGAAGACGCGCCACATCCTTTCGTCGAAATCGCCCAAGGTAAAGCGCAAGCTCGGCAAGAGCGTGCTTGTCTCTGACGGCGATTTCAAGAAAGTAGCGCGCATGATCCCGTACGCCTGACCATTGCATGGAGCAGCTTTTCGGAGTTGCACTGTGGAACTGGGCCGAGACAGAACATGGCCCCCGTCGAATGCGAAATGCGTTCGCAGCGACGAGAAGATCAGGCTTGAATTGAGCGAGTGAAGAGGCTTTCCTACCTGCCTCCAGCCGCGTAACACGAAACGCAAAAAGGAGAAGTACCCATGCCCCGCGTAAAACGCAGTACCAAGCGGAGTGATCGCCGCAAAAAGATTCTTAATCGCGCAAGCGGTTATTTCCTTACGAAATCAAAACTGTACCAGGCAGCTCAGGAAGCCGTTGAACGCGGCCTCAAGTTCGCCTATACTGGCCGCCGTCAGAAGAAGCGGCAGTTCCGTTCGCTTTGGATCGTCCGTATTTCGGCCGCAGCCAAGCTGAACGGCACCAGCTACTCGCAACTGATTAATGGCCTGAAGAAGGCTGGCGTTGAGCTGGACCGCAAGATTCTGGCCGACATTGCCGTGCACGATGCAGCCGGATTCACAAGGCTCGCCGAGCAGGCAAAAGACGCGCTGGCAAAGGCTAAAGCGGCTTAGAGCAGTCCGCCTTGCTATCCCACCCTTTCAGCAAAATACGTTGAAAGGATGGGGCACCCAGAAGTAGTGGCGAAGACTAAGGCAGCCTGAAGATCCCAAACACGACTGGCGGAAATGCGGCCCGGGGTTCCTGAAAAACTCCGGGCCGTTTGGCGTTTCGGGCAGATCACCACCATCGCAGCGCACGCAATGGTGATTTATCCTTTTCTTTACAGCATGACGAACCAACCCATACTTGATCTGACGGCATTTGATGAGGCCGCGCTGGACGAAGCCTTTGCCCAACTGGAGCAACAGGCACGCGAAGCCGCGTCCATTTTGAGCGACGAGGCTTCTGTTGAGGCGTTCCGGCTGGAATGGCTGGGGCGCAAGCAGGGACGCCTGAACGAAGTTTCAGGCCGCTGGCTGAAAGCCGCGCCTGTTGAAGCCAAGAAGGCTCTCGGTGTGCGCTTTAACGCGCTGAAGGCGGTTGTGGAAGCACTGCTCGACGCCGCGCTTGGCTCGGGGCCGAGCGATGCCTCGATGAAGGCTGAGGCTATCGACATTACGCTGCCCGGCACGCAGCGACTCGTTGGAGCGGAACATCCCATTACGCGCACGCTGAACGAGATTGTTAGTGTGTTCGCGGCGCTCGGCTATTCCGTAGGCGTGGGGCCTGAAGTCGAAACCGACTTCTACAACTTCGAGAGCATGAATTTTCCGCCGGGACATCCGGCGCGCGATACGCAGGACACGCTGGTGGTTGCAAACCAGGAGCGCCGAGCACAGCGCGACCGTTTGCTGCTGCGCACGCACACATCGCCAGTTCAGATGCGCACCATGGAGTTGCAGCCTCCGCCGGTGCGGATCGTGATTCCGGGCAAAGTTCATCGCAACGACACTGCCGACGCAACGCACTCACCGATCTTCCACCAGGTGGAAGGGCTGTGCGTGGACAGCAACATCACCTTCAGCGATCTAAAGGGCACGCTGGACCACGCCATGAAGGCGTTATTTGGGTCGGCTTTGAAGACGCGGTTCTTCCCGTCGTTCTTTCCGTTCACCGAGCCGAGCGCGGACGTGCAGATCAGCTGCATTTACTGCGGAGGCAAGGGCTGCCGCAAGTGCAAACAGTCCGGTTGGATTGAATTGCTTGGCTGCGGCATGGTCGACCCTGCAGTGTTTGCGTTCGCTGCCGAAAAGCAGCCGGCATATGATCCCAAGAAAGTTTCCGGTTTCGCATTCGGCATGGGCGTGGAGCGCATTGCGATGATGAAGTACGGCATCGCGGAGATCGGGCAGTTCTATGCAGGCGATATGCGGTTTTTGAGTCAGTTTGCGTAGGAACAGCGAGTTAGCTTGCGCTGCGCGCAATTAGCTGGTTAGCAAGTTAGCTGGGTTGTGGGAGAACAAAGGGCTTGGCAAGGACACGGCATTTTCGGGATCTGATTGCGTGGCAGAAAGCCATGAGGTTGGCTCGCGAGGTGTATGTACTGACAGAGGAATTTCCGAAGTCGGAGATGTTTGGGTTGCGGATGCAGCTAAGACGGTCAGCAGTTTCAATCGCAAGCAATATTGCTGAAGGACATGGACGGCTTACGGATCCGCAATTGCGAAATTCTCTTGGGATGGCTCGTGGTTCACTTTACGAGCTACAAACTCAGATTCAGCTTGCGTGCGATTTGAAGTTTTTCAATCAACAATCAGCTGAACAGTTGCTTGGCTCGGGAGTGGAAGTGGCCAAGCTGATCAACGGACTGTTGGGTGTATTGGAACCATGAAGCTAACTTGCTAACTTGCGAATGTCCGCAAAGCGGACGCTAACTCGCTGATTGAGTTCACATGAAGATTCTCACCAAATGGCTTAGATCATATTTGCCGGGACTGCCGGTTGACGATGCGCAACTTGCGGAAGACCTGACGCTGCGCGGAATTGCTGTTGAAGGCATTTACTCGCTGGGCGAGGACAATGGCTCGCTCTATGAGATGGACATCACTACCAATCGGGTAGACGCCATGAACCACTATGGCGTGGCGCGCGAGGCTGCGGCCATCTACGCGCTACCGCTGCCGGCGCTTACATTTCCTCTGCCTACGGCCCAGCCGGCCAGGGTTCCATTCCCCGTAAAGATCGAAGCTGAGGATGCGTGCGGACGGTTCACGGCGCGCGTGCTGCGCAACATCACGGTCGGCAATTCGCGCGACTGGTTCGCAGGCGCTGAAGTGGCAACGTACTTCGGCCTGCTCGAACAGAAGATGATTTCAAATGCCGTGGATGCGAGCAACTATGCATGGCTGGCCATGGGGCAGCCGACGCACGCATTCGATCTCGACAAAATTGAGGGCGGCATCAATGTCCGGCGCGCCAGGAAAGGCGAGAAGCTGAAGACGCTCGACGGCCTGGAGCGCGTGCTCGACCCTGAAGACCTAGTAGTGGCCGATCACAAGAAGGCGTTGGGACTGGCCGGTGTAATGGGTGGCTGGGACACGATGATTACGCCGGAAACAAAGAACGTACTCGTCGAAGCTGCGTGGTTCGATCCCATGGCCGTTCGCCGCACAGCACGGCGCCACGGCCTGCACACTGACGCGAGTCACCGCTTTGAGCGCGGCGCGGATTTCAATGCCGCCCCGCTTGCCTCCGCGATTGTGTGCAGTATTTTACTGGCAAACGGCGGATCGATTGAAGGCGAACTTGTTGATGTGCGTGTGCCCGCGATAGAAGCGAAGACCTCACAACGTAAGCCAATCCATCTCTCGCTCAATGAAGTGCAACGGATCCTCGGCGCCACTATTGATCCTGAAGGAATTACCCAGGCCACCGTCGTATCGGTACTGACGAACCTCGGATGCACACTCATCGGCCAATTTGAAGGAGGGACTGGGACCGGAGATCGCGCGAGAGTGCATGTGTCATGGCCGGTCCTTTTGCCCAGTTGGCGGCTGGACCTCGAACGCGAAATCGATCTCATCGAAGAAGTGGCGCGTGTCTACGGCTACAACCGCTTTGCCAACACGCTGCCCGCATTTGGCGAAGGCGTGAAGGCATTACCTTGGGACGAAAGCGAAGCCGCCGTACGCCGAACCTTCCTGTCTGCCGGGTTCAATGAAGCGATTGGCAGTACTTTCTGTTCGGCGGCTGAAGCGGCATTGACTGCCCCGCAGCCCGGCCTCGTGGTCCCGCTCGGCAATCCGTTGAGCGAAGAAGCAGGCGTGCTGCGGCCGTCACTGGTGCCCGGCATGCTCGCGATGGTCGCCGGCAATTTGAATCGCGACGTAAATGACGTGCGCCTATATGAGCTCGGCACTGTGTTCAGCGGAACGACCGAAAAAGTAGAAGAACGCCCCGCTGTCGCATTCGGTGCAGCAGGCAACCTTCCTCAGCAGACGGCCTTGCATCCTGCGCGGGCCATCGACTTCTACGATGTGAAGGGTGCAGTGGAGCAGGTATTGGCGCGTTTCCAGGCACGTTCGGTCTACTTCGACCGCTTCCCTGCCGACGCAGGCCTTTGCCCCGAGTGGTTGCATCCGTACCGTGCGGCGCGCGTCGTGGTTGAAGGCATTACCGCGGGATGGTTCGGCCAGTTGCACCCGCGCGAGGCCGCCGCCCGCAAGCTCAAAGATCGGGTGATCGTGGGCGAGCTGTATCTCGACCGGCTCTACAAACTGCCTCTGCGCAAGCCCACGGTGCGCGAAATCTCGCGGTTCCAACCCGTGCGGCGCGACTTCTCGCTGGTCCTGGACAAGAACATCCCCTGGAAGCAGATCGACGAGGCGCTCACCGTGCTGCGCATTCCGGAACTGGTGGACTGGCGCGTACGGGAGGTGTTCAACGATCCCAGGCTGGGCCAGCACGAGCACGCGCTGCTGATGGGCGCAACTTTCCAGGCACCCGACCGCACGCTTCGCGAAGAGGAGTTGCAGGACTTCCAGGCGCAGGTTATTGAGGCTATTGGCAAAGCGGGGGCTCGGCTGAGAAGCTAGAGAACCCCCTATTTACAAGATGTGGACGTAACACTTCGGGGGCATAAACCCGAATCTTGATCGGCGCTATACTAACTCGAACAGGGCCGGTTTTTGGGAGATCAATTGATGTCAGAGATTTTCTCGCAGTTGCAAGTGGCAGAATTAGGACGGTTTGATGAGCAGCCGAGCAAGTCGGAAGACCCCGTTGCCCTCACGGTAAGCGCAGATGATTTTTCGGCCCTGGAGGACAGAATTGTCCGCGCGGTTGAAATGGTGAAGCGGGAACGGCTGGGACGGATAGCAGCTGAGGAGCGCGCTCAACAGACAGAGATCGAACTTGGCCAGACCACTTCGCGCATCGAATCGCTCGAGCGAGAGCTCATTACACTTAAAAGTGAACGCGATCACGTTCGCCAGCGGGTCGAACGGCTGTTGGGCCAGCTTGACGCTTTGCAGCTCTAGCGAGAGGTAGCTCTAGCGAGAGGCTGCTCTGGCAAGAGGCAGGTTTAGCATCATGGCAGCGCTATGATTGGTGGCGCAGGGTTGAGGTAGAGAGAATGGCAGCAGAGCAGGCCGGCAAACCCACCGAATACGTGACGGTCGAAATTTACGACCAGACTTATCATCTCTCAGGCTACGATGCGCGGCATATTCGCGAGCTTGCTGCGCGCGTCGATTCCAAAATGCGTGCCGTTGCTGCGCAAGGGCGCACCGTGGACTCGCTTCGCGTGGCTGTGCTGGCTGCGCTGAATCTGGCCGATGAACTTTCGCAGACCGCGACCGCCGATCCTCGTGTCGGCCGTGCGCGCGCGGCAAATTTGCGCGGCCTGCTTGACGAGGTTCTGCTGGATGACGTGAAGACCGGTTCGTAAAAATTCGGCTCCGTTCAGGTTAGATTTTTAGATAGCTCTTTTGGAATCAGTGGGCCGATAAACGTAGCACAATGCGCCCGCTTCGCACAAGACTTGCAATTCCGCGCGCAACACCCTACTATCCGCAATAGAAACCGGCCTGCAAAGCAGGTGGGTGGTCAACGCTGGTTGAACCAACATTCATTGAACAGGGGCTCGACTCGACTAATCGGTTCTGTGTGCCGTGTCCGCCAGTCCGGAATGCCTAATGAACCGCGGGGAGCTCCACCGTCTTAGGACGGGTTCACCAGCACATCGCTCACGGCCCAGTGGGTCGGGTTCTACTTTCCTCAAATAGCGCAAGGGCTGCGGCGGCCGCAGGAAATGCCGTATGCTGGCTCAAGTGCATCCCGTACTCATTCACATTGGCGCATTCATTATCCCGTCGTACGGCGCAATGGCCGCACTGGGCGTTCTGGCGGGACTGATTGTTGCGCAACGTACGGCGCTCGTCGCCCGCCTGAACCCTGGGCAGATCTGGAATCTGTGCGTAATCGCCTTGTTCACCGCACTCGTGGCGCAGCGCCTGCTTCTGATTGTCATCAACATGAGCGACCTTCGCCAGCATCCGTCATGGCTGCTCACACTGGCCATGGTGCATCATCCGCTGCTTGCCGGCGTGGGAGCCGCAGCAGCTCTGGTTGCCGCTGCGCTCTACGCGCGCCGGAAACAATTGCCGCTAGGTACAACGGCCGATGCACTGGCAGCTCCACTGGCACTGGGGATGGCCTTTGAGCAACTGGGAGCCTTGCTGGCAGGTTCGGACTACGGAACCGAAGCACAGATTCCATGGGCGGTGACGTACACGCACCCGCTGGCCGCAATGTGGAGCGGCACGCCTCTTGGCATTCCGCTGCATCCCGTGCAGGCGTATGCGGCCATGGCGTTTCTCACGTTCTCAGTTTTTCTGCTGGCGTGGCAACCGGCCATGCGGCAGCGCGGTGATCTGGCCGGCATTTGGCTGATGGGAACCGGCGCGATCATTTACATCACCGAGCTATGGCGCGATCCGGAAGGCCGCGGTCTGATGCTGAATGGTGCGCTCGACGGGCCACAGCTGGCGGCCATTGCCCTGGTGCTGTGCGGCGCTTTGGCGCTGCGTGAACGCAAAATGCAGAACACAGCAAGCGAGGGTGTGCATGGCTGATACTGGTGCGGTAACCAATCGCACATTCGAAGTTCCGGCTGAGTCTGCCGGGCAACGGCTCGATCAGTTCGTCGCTGGCGCGCTTGGCGCGGAAGGCGTGAGCCGCTCGCGCGTGCAGTTGCTGCTGGATCAGGGCGATGTGCTGGTCAACACCAAGCACGAGAGCAAGCACGAGAAAGCTTCTTACAGGCTGCGTGGGGGCGAGCGCATCACAATCACCGGCGAGCCGCATCCTGCCCCGCTCAAAGCCACTCCGGAAGATATTCCGCTCGACGTTGTCTTTGAGGATTCGGATCTTGCCGTGGTCAACAAGCCGGCGGGAATGATGGTGCATGCAGGCGCGGGGCAAACTGCCGACGCGCGCAGCGAGGGCACACTGGTTAACGCGCTGCTCTATCGCTTCAAAGCTCTGTCGTCCACGGGCGGCGAATTGCGGCCCGGCATTGTTCACCGTCTCGACAAGGACACCAGCGGTCTGATCGTCGTGGCCAAGAACGATCGCGCGCATGCAGCGCTCGGAGAGATGTTTTCCGGCCGTCGCATTCAGAAGACGTATATCGCACTGGTGCAGGGCGCGGTGGAGCGGGAACGAGGCACCATCAACGCGGGGGTAAGCCGCGATCCGCTGCGACGGACTCGCATGACTGCGAAACCTAACGAAAATGCGCGTTCGGCAGTCTCTCATTACGAAGTGGTGCGTCGCCTTGCCACGCGGTTTGGCAAGTTCACGCTATTGCAGGTTCGCATTGAAACGGGACGAACCCACCAGATTCGCGTGCATATGGCTTCGATTGGTCACCCGGTTGTGGGTGACACAATTTACGGAGGCGCGGGGCAGTTGACCGACCAGGTCGCCGCACAAGCCGCCACTTCGCGAGCCGCGCGCAAACGCTCCGAGCCGGAAGTCCTGAGGTTGGGGCGCAACTTTCTGCATGCGGCAAAACTTGAATTCGAGCACCCGCTGAAGGCTAAGACGCTGAAACTGGAGGCGCCTCTTCCAAAGGAACTGGTGATCTTTCTGGAGCGGCTGGAAGGCGAGCCGAAAAGCGCACCGAAAGTCAAGTAATTGAGCTGGTTCGGCCTTTTGAGAGAAATGCCTTGAAAAGGGGCCAATTGTTAGAATAAGGAAGACATGATCAAACCGTTTTTCACTCCCCTTGCGAACCATTTCGGTCGCACAGGGGCCATGTTAACTTTTGCGCTCGCAGCCGTTCTCACCACCGTTCCCATGCTCGCGCAGCAACCCGCAACCCCACCCGCGCAACCCGCGACTCCGGCGGCAAAACCAGCGCAAACTCAGCCTGCACAGCAGGCTCCAGCTCCCGCGCCGGCCCCGGCTTCAGGACAGGCGCCAGCCGCTCCGCAGGATACAGGCGGATCGGGCGCGGACGTCGGCGTGACGACCCTGAAAACGACCGTGAACGAAGTTGACCTTATCTTTACGGTTACGGACAAGCACGGGCACTACATTCCTAACCTCAAACAGAGCGACTTTGCTCTGCTCGATGACGGGAAGGCGCCATTGAAGGTGAATTCATTTCACCAGCAGATCAATCTGCCCTTGCGCGTTGGCATTGTGATCGATACCAGTACGTCGATTCACTCGCGCTTCAAGTTCGAGCAACAGGCCGCTGTCGATTTTCTGCTGCAGATTGTGAAGGCGCGCAGCGACCGTGCCTTTGTGATGGGATTCGACGTAACTCCGACCGTGACGGCAAACTGGACCAATGACCTGGACGCGCTGGAAACCGGCGTGAATAAGCTTGCATCCGGAGGCGGTACGGCGCTGTACGATGCCGTGTACTCGGCCTGCCGCGACAAGCTGCTGACGGCGCGCGGACAGGAACCGGTACGCAAAGCCATCATCCTGCTCTCGGACGGCGATGACAACCAGAGCCGCGTGTACCTGAACGAAGCCATCAAGGAATGCCAGCGCGCGGAAACCATCATCTACTCCATCAGCACCAATTGGACACCGAGCCGAGGCGCGGGCGACAAGGTGATGTCGGAGTTGGCCGAGGAGACCGGCGGTCAGGTTATATTCCCGCCTTCGGTCGAAGAGGTGTCAACCGCCTTCAAGACGATTGAAGAGGAGCTGCGCAGCCAGTACGCGCTTATCTATACGCCGGCTGATTTCAAGGCCGACGGCTCCTTTAGAACGATCTATCTTTACTGCACTGACCGCCGCTACCAGGTGCGCGCTAAGAAGGGCTACTTCGCTCCGCGCGAGTGACGGGTGCGTTCGAGTATTCGCAATCAAACGGGTGAAGGAGCGATGCTTCTTCGCCCATTTTGCTTTGCGCGAAGTTTCCTGAATTCAGTTGCCGTTCCATTTCGGCATGACGCTTCTCCCTCTGTACCGATTTGAATCCAGCCAGGAATCGACTGCCGATAAACCTACGGGTCCGGCAAGAATGTGCGATGAAATAGAAAGAGGCGACTCTCCACTCCGCACGTGTAGCGGGACCATTCGCATCTGCGTCGGGCGCGCGGAAGTCGGCAGCACCGCGGCCCGACTGCGGACGCTGGAGGGACCAAGGTGATCCGGCAAGCGATTTCGTGCGACATATGCGGGAATGAGAAGAAGCAGACCAACCACTGGTTCGTGGCTTACGAACAGGCTGGAGAGCTGCGGGTGAGCGGATGGAGCTCACGCAACAGGCTACGGCCGGGCACGAAACATCTGTGCGGCCAGACGTGCCTGCACAAGCTGGTTGACGACTACATGGCCAGAGCCATCGGTCAAAAGACGCAGAGCGCGTCGCACGCTGAATTTGAGACGAGCACAGCCCGCAACGACGCCAGCCTGACTTCGCGTGCGGCGTACGGCTCTTGCGCAGCGAACGATGACCTTGACCTGGATCTGGACCTGAAATGTTCAGCGCGATTGATTACGGCCACCTCGGCGAGCTTACCAATACCGGCGACGAAACCGGCGCCAGAATTAGTTACGATGGCCGGGAAGCAGCGCAGCGACAGCGTGATTTCCTTGCCTGAAGAACCGCGTTACACGTCGCGCAACCGGCGAGTCGAAGCGTGGGAACGAGAGCGCGAACGCGAAATGCACGGATCGGACTGCCGCACCGATCTTGCGCGACGCAGGGCCAACGGACGTTAAAAGCCGGTCAACCTTCGAGCAACTTCAGGAATCCGGCTTCGTCAAGGATCGGAACTTTTAGCTCCTGCGCTTTGTCGAGCTTGGATCCGGCCTCTTCGCCGGCCACCACATAACTCGTCTTTTTACTCACCGAGCCCGAAACTTTACCACCGGCAGCTTCGATCTTCTGCTTGGCTTCGTCACGCGTGAGGTTCGGCAGCGTACCGGTAAGCACAAACGTGAAGCCTTCCAGTTGGGAGGTGCGCACCTTCTTTTCGGCCGTCATTTCGACGCCGGCTGCTTTGAGCTTTTCGACCAGTACGCGATTTGCGGGACGTGAGAAGAACTCAAGAATGGCTTGGGAGATGCGCGGACCCACTTCCTCTACGCGTTCCAGTTCCTGCGCGCTGGCGGCCATGATTGAATCGATGGAGCCGAATTCCTGCGCCAGCAACTCAGCGGTGCGCTCGCCAACATAGCGGATGCCCAACCCCATCAGCACGCGAGCCAGACCCGCCTTTTTCGAGTTCTCGATTTCGGCAAGCAGCGCTCGCGCTGATTTCTCCGCGAAGCGCTCAAGGCCGACAAGCTGTTCTTCCGTGAGCGAGTAAAGATCGGCGACGCTCGTGACCAGGCCGCGCTCAAGAAGCTGTTGCACGGCGGCATCACCCAAGCCTTCAATGTTCATCACGCCACGCGAGCCAAAGTGCAACAGCGTTTCGCGCAGTTTGGCGGGACAGTCGGCGTTCACGCAGCGCCAATCCACTTCTCCTTCCGCGCGCACCACCGGATTTCCGCACTCAGGACAGTTCGTTGGAAACTCAAAGCGTCGCGTGCCGCGCGGATGTTCTGCGTCTGAGACGACCTCGGCCACCTTGGGAATGACATCGCCGCCGCGCTCGACTTTGACCCAATCGCCGAGCAGCAGGCCCAGGCGGTCGATGAAGTCGGCGTTGTGCAGCGTGGCGCGGCTCACCGTAACGCCGCCTACAAAGACGGGCGTAAGCATGGCCGTGGGCGTGAGCTTGCCGCTGCGGCCAACGGTGATCATGATGCCCTCGACTTGCGTGATAGCCCATTGCGCTGTGAATTTATAAGCGATTGCCCAGCGCGGCGCGCGGCCTGTGTAGCCTAGGCGCAGCTGCGTTGCGTGGCCGTCCACCTTGAACACGATGCCGTCAATCTCATAGCCGAGCGTGGCACGACGCTTCTCAGCATCCGCAATAAACTTCATCATGTCGTCGACCGTTTGCACGCGGCCGCGATGCGGGTTCACGCGGAGGCCAAGCGCGGTGAGTGCGTCCAGCGTGGCGGTTTGTCCGGCGGGGAAGTACTCGCTATTGACCAACAGAAAGTATGCAAAGAAAACAAGCCCCCGCGTTGCCACGAGCCTCGGATCGAGTGTACGCACTGCACCGGCAGCCGAGTTTCGCGGATTGACGAAAGGCGGCTGCCCCTCGCGCTCCCGCTCCTCATTTGTGCGCAGAAATGCTGCCTCCGGCATGACGACTTCACCGCGCACCTCAAAGGCTTGCGGCAAGCCGGCCTTCTTCAGCTTGTCCGCAGAGATAGATAGAGGCACGCTGCGGATGGTGCGGATATTGGTGGTAACGTCTTCGCCCTCCTGGCCGTCTCCGCGGGTAACTCCCGCGGCGAGGCGCGAGCCGCCGTGCTCGGCAGGTACGAATTGGAGCGCGACGCTAAGCCCGTCGAGCTTGAGCTCGGCCGTGTACTCAACCGGCAGGCTGCCCGCGAGCTCGTGGACGCGCCGATCCCAATCCGCAAGCTCTTCGGCTGAGTAGGCGTTGTCGAGCGAGAGCATGGGCCGCGAGTGGCGCACCTTCTTGAACCCTTCGGCAGGCTTGCCGCCCACGCGCTGCGTCGGTGAGTCCGGCGTGACCAGTTCAGGGTGCGCCGCCTCAATTTGCTTGAGCTCGTTCATCAGCGCGTCGTACGCCTGGTCAGAGATTTGCGGGGCATCGAGCACGTAATACAGGTGCTCATGGCGGACGAGTTCCGCACGCAAATGTTCCGCGTGCTTCGCCGGACTGGAGGAAGTTTTGGGAGCTTCTGCCATGGGGTGGATTATAGGAGGCCGCGCCGCCCCGTTAGTATGGTCAATGAACGCAAGCCATGGAACCAATCACACATTTTCTTACCGGAGCCTGCATCAGCCGTGCGGGCCTGAATCGCAAAACGGCTTACGCCACGGTTGCCGCTGTGCTGGCGGCAGAAGCTGCCGATATCGATATCTTTTGGGGCTTCGCCGGGCCGGTTGAGGAATTGAAGCGGCATCGCGGCATTACGCACACTTTTGTGGCGGCGCCGTTTGTAGCAGCCGTGGTAGTTGGTCTGGTGTGGCTCCTGCATCGTTGGCAGCAACAGCGACAGCGGCAGAAAGATGCCACTCGAGTGCGCGAACCGAGCGCTCCGAACCACACTCGCCAGCCCGTGAACTGGCCGTGGCTATACGCCATTGCACTCATCGCGGCGCTTAGTCACCTGCTGCTGGACTGGACCAACAACTACGGCCTGCGCCCGTTCTTCCCATTCAATCCGCGCTGGTACGCGGGCAGCATTGTTTTCATCGCTGAACCGTTGTTATGGGCGCTGCTGTTCCTGGCCATGCTCATGCCATGGATTCTCGGACTTGCAGACGCCGAAATCGGAGCCCGCAAGCAGCGTTTCCGCGGACGCGGCTGGGCCATCTTTGCGCTGGTGGGCATGGTGGCCGTGTGGTGCTGGCGCTGGTCAGAACAGGCGCAGGCCCGGGCCTCGCTTGAAAACATCCAGGTGACCACGGCTCCCATTTCGCGCATGGCGTTCGAGCCGTACCCGGTGAACCCTTATCGCTGGCACGTGATCATGGAAACGCCCCAGTATTACCAGACCGCCGAAGTGAGCACCTGGACGGGAGACGTAAACACCGATCAACGGCAGGACGTGATCTACAAGCCCGATGTGACGCCGGCCGTGCAGGCTGCAAAGCAAACGAATTTGGGGAAGGTTTATCTGGATTGGGGCACGTGGGCCGTTGTGCGCGACGTGGGCCAGGAGCCGGTGCCGGGTGTTCCGCCGCCCAATCTGCCGCCCGGCCGCACGTGGACGACCGTCGAGTTCAGCGATCTGCGCTTTGCCTATTCGTTCCTGGCCTCGCGCGGGAGCAGTCGGCGCGCCCCGCTCGGCGGATGGGTCTACATCGTGGATAACCGGGAGGAAGCCGGCGAGGGTATGGGCGGACATGCTCAGAAGTAGATCACTATCCGTTTTGTCTGGGATGGAAATTTATGTTTGTCGGATTGAATACCTCAGGTTGACCCCCGGCTCCGCACACCCGACAATGAAGTAGACGTTTGATAGCTCTTGAAGTCCCGCCTGAATGACGGGAAGGTTTCCCGCACACCACGAGATGAGGTTCCAATGTTTGCTTATCTGCTGTTGCTGGCTGCAGTTGTCACGCGTGTCGTTCCGCACGCGGGTTGGATGAACTTTACCGCAGTTGGCGGCGCGCTGCTCTACTTTGGCGCGCGGCGCTCGTGGCGCGAAATGCTGACGCCGTTGGCCGTCCTGATGGCCACCGATTTCTGCCTGACGGTTTACTCGTACAACTATGCGTTCAAGTGGGAAGCTTACATCCCGACGTGGATTTGGTACGCAGCCGCCATGGTGCTCGGGCGGATTCTGCTGAGCGAGCATACAACGACCTGGCGAGTGGTTGCTGCCGCACTGCTTGGGCCGACATCGTTCTTCGTGATCTCGAATTTCGCCGTGTGGGTCGCAGACGGAATGTACGCGCGCTCGCTGGCCGGCCTTACGGCATGCTACGTGGCTGCAATTCCCTTCTACCGCAACGATCTGGCTTCAACCGGCATCGTGCTAGGCTTGGCGTTTGGCGTGCCGGCTCTGGTGCGCAGGTTGAATCCGTCACCCGAGCAGGCTGTGCACTCGGCGCAGTGAAAACTGGAACGTCGCTCAGGGCTGAAGAGGCTGCGGAAAAATACCGAATGGAATGGATTCTTGCGCGGGTAGCATTGCAGCGGCTAAAGCCGGCTAGCATGACACGCCCTTTACGGCACGAGTAAACTCGTGCCCTGTTACAAAGCGCCGCTCCGGTTGAGTTTTTCCGCAGCCTGTAAAGCCGGTACCTTTCAGTCTTCAAGCAGGTGGCCCGTTCGCTTTTTGCGGATCCACCACCAGGCAAAGCCAGCGATCGCCAGCAGACCGATGACCGCTATTACCCACAGTGCGTGATGCGCCACAAGATCGGCTGCGCCTGGACCCAATTCCAGGACAAGCACCGAGAGAATGAGCCAGCGGACCATTCTGCCCGTAAACACCGCGAGCATGAACGGCAAAACCCGCATCTCAAAGACGCCGGCGCCGAAGACGAACAGCTTCCAGGGCGCGGGCGGCGGCAGCATGGAAGGAATCATGACGGCGAGGAACTCCTGTTTCTCAAAGCGCAGGCGCAACTTCTCGAAGCGAACCCGGTTGATGCGCTTCAGCAGAAATAGTTCGCCGCCGGCGCGTCCCAGGCCGTAAGGGAACAGGCCACCGATCGCCGAGCCCAGGGCGGCCAGCAGGCAACAGAGCACAAAATGGCTTTTGTTGTTCCAGATGTAGACGGCCAGGATGGCGTCCATTGGGACTGGAATGGTAGATGAGTCGAGAGCGGCGACCAAACCGACGCCCCAGAGGCCAAGTGCAGCAATTCCCGGCAGCGCGATCACCTTCCACCAGGCCATCAGTCGTACAAACAACAGCTTCAAACAGGTTCCCTTTCCGCCGGCTCAGCGTCCATCCACAAGGTTCCATTGTACGGGGATACTCTAGCTGGCAGAAATCGGGCCGTGGTGCGTCTAAACAGTAGGACAGCTCTGGATTCCCGTTTCAGAGAGATGAGAGAATAAGAAGGCAAAGACTCGATACGGAGTCGGCAAGCATTTCTCCCTCCGAGAGGCCCATCAGGAACGAATGCCCATCCGCGAAGCGCCAGCCGACGTGAACGAGCCCTCCAAGCCCGAGACCAGCACAGGTGCGAGTCCCGCGGCAAGTGAGGAATCCCTCGGGAACGATGGCGCAGCCTCCAGCCAGGAAGTGCGCGCTGTTGCGAATACCTCCTCCGGGAACTCTCGCTGGGTCGACTACGACACTCACGAACTGCTGAACATGATTAGCGAGCTCGAAGATGAGCGGCGCTGGGCACGCCTTCGTGAGGGCATCTGGATCGCGATCCTGGTCCACCTTTTTCTGCTGTCGGCAGTAACGTGGATTCCGAAGTATCTTCTGAAAGTTCCGCAGGTGGTGGACCCGTTCGAAGCCATCAAGCAGCGCAAGGACCTGACGTATCTCGATCTGCCGCCGGACGCGCTCGAAAAGATCCGACCCAAAGCGCAGCAGAAGCCGCTGAGCAAGCCGCCGACGATCGACAAGAAGACGCTCGAGGATATGCAGAAGTTGTCTCCTGCGCCGCCACCGCCCGCGGAGACAAAGGCTCCTGAGCCCGCACCTGTCCAGCCGTCTCCGCAACCGCAGCAGCCTCCGGCGCAGACGCAACTTGAATCGCCCAAGCCTCCCGCAGTGCCGGCGCGCCCGAACTTTGCCATGGGCTCGCAGAACCCGGCAGACCAGTTGCGCGACGCGATGAAGAATGCCGCGCGCAGCCACGGGCAGGGAGATGCAGGCAGCCTTGGCCCCAATGCCATGCCGATGCACCCCGGCGCGGGCACGGGCGGAATTCAGGTCCTCTCAGATACGCAGGGCGTGGACTTCAGCAGTTGGCTGCAGCGCTGGCATTATGAAACCGAGCGCACATGGGACCCGCTGATTCCCGATGAAGTGAATCCGCCGATCTACAAGTCGGGGATGGTGGCCATTCGCTTCAAGGTATTGCCCAACGGCAGATTGATGGATGGCAGCCTGATGCTCGAGGGCCGTTCGGGAGACGTGGCGCTTGATCGCGCTGCATGGGGCGCGCTGACTGGATCGAACTATCCGCCGCTGCCGAGAGACTTTCACGGACCGTATCTCGAACTGCGCGCGTACTTCATGTACAACATGCAGCCCCAGTGAAGCAGCTATTAGCTTCTAGGTTTCAGCTCTCGGCCGGGTGCCTCCACCTTCCCCAAGGCAAGATTTCTTCGCGCCCGCCAGCTTCGAAGAAGTCTTGAGAAAGGGCATGACTTCAGTCATGCCGAAAAGCCGCACAAGAGGGCTGGGCTTTAGCCCCCGAGGGACGCTCTCAGCGTAGTTTCCGAGTTGGCTAGCGGTCACTGGAGCGCTACCCTTCATGAGGTTGTCATCCAGAGGAGCGCAGCGACGAAGGATCTGTAGTTGTTCTTCATCACAGCCTGTGCTGGCACGTCGTCGTAGGATGAGGCACATGCACGAGCACTGCTACTTTACATACATGATGGCTAGCCGCAGCCGGAGTCTCTATATTGGCGTGACCGGAGACTTACTCAAGCGCGTTTTCCAACATAAGTGGAAGGAACATGAAGGATTCACGGCGCGATATAACTGTGATCGTCTGGTGTGGTTCGAGCGCCATCAATTTGTTCAAGACGCAATTGCGCGAGAGAAGCAACTGAAGGGCTGGAGTCGTTCAAAGAAGATCGCACTCATCGAGTCCATAAACTCTGTCTGGGTTGACCTGAGCCGTGAGTGGTATGACTGCGAGCCTGTTGACTATCTACGGACGATCGAACGATTCAACTCCTGAAGACAACTACAGATCCTTCGTCGCTGCACTCCTCTGGATGACAGTGCATTGAAAGGGATAAGAGTAGCGGGGAGCGTGAATCATGTCACGTTTGCATCAGGGACGTAAGGGAAAACTCGCCAGTTTCAGGTTGGTCGGCGATCCTTCCCTATTCCGTTTGTTCGCCCCGCTCAGGACGCCTTCTGGCTGTTGAGTAGTTTCCAGTCAGAAAGATTCCGCGCACACCGGCGGACGTTGATTCTTTCTTACAACAAAGCCCACGCCGAAGCGTGGGCTTTGTTGTGGCGGATCGAATTTCGATCAGCCGTTCAGCAGGTCCTGCAACTTGTTGAGCGTGCGATGCAGGTCCTTGTCGGTGCGGCGCTGTTCGTCGATCTTGGCAATGGAGTGCATCACGGTGGTGTGGTGCTTGTTGCCGAACTGGCGGCCGATTTCAGGCAGGCTGGCTTCGGTCATCTGCTTGGCCAGGTACATGGCAATCTGGCGCGGCACCACGACGTTGCGCGAGTTGTTCTTCTGTTTCAGGTCGCTGACCCTCATGCCGAAGTTCTCTGCCACCGCGCGCTGAATCGCCTCGATCGTGATTTTGCGAACCTGCATGTCTATGAACTGCTTGAGGCACTGCTGCGTTGATGCCAGCGTGATTTCCATGTGGTTGTGATGGCACCACGCAATAAGACGCACCAGCGCACCTTCAAGCTCACGCACGTTCGTACGTACGTTTGAGGCAACGAACAGGGCCACATCGGTGGGCAACTGAACCTGCTCGGTTTCAGCTTTTTTCAGCAGGATGGCCACCTTGGTTTCGAGATCGGGTGGCTGAATGTCCGCAATCAGGCCCCACTCAAATCGCGAGCGCAACCGGTCTTCGATTTCAGCCAGTTCCTTCGGCGGCCGATCGGATGCGATCACGATCTGCTTCATGCTTTCGTGCAGAGCGTTGAAAGTATGGAAGAACTCTTCCTGCGTACGTTCCTTCTGCGCGATGAACTGGATGTCGTCAATCAGCAGTACGTCGACGGAGCGGAAGCGATCACGGAAGCTGGTCATGCGATCGTTGCGCAGCGACGTAATCATCTCGTTGGTGAATTTCTCCGCCGAGACGTAGCAGATGTTTGCCGATGCCTGGCGGCGTTTTACCTCATGGCCGATAGCATGCATCAGGTGCGTCTTGCCCATTCCGACGCCGCCATACAGGAACAGCGGATTGTAAGCGCGCGAAGGACGCTCTGCGACTGCGAGAGAGGCTGCACGTGCGAATTGATTGCCATTGCCAATGACGAAATTGTCGAATGTGTAGCGCGAGTTGAGTTGTGCCGCCGTTGACCAGTCAAAGCGAGCCTGTTCAGGAGTACGGGCAGGCGAAGGAGGAGCCGTGGGCGCATGCGCGGGCAAGGGGCCGAATCCACCATCGCGGCGCTGCGGCGGGATGGAGGGATCCTCTTCCGCGGTCACAAACGTTACGTCATCAAGCTCAAGCGATTGCAGGTCGATGGCTTCCTGAATCAGGTCTCCATACTTGTCGCCGATGTGCTGGAACTCAGGCGAGGGCACACGCACATACAGCGTGCGGCCGCTGGTGTGACTGTAGCGCGTAGGCTTGAGCCATGTTTCAAACGACTGACGAATAACTTTCTTCTCGAGCGCCGCGAGGATCTGGAGCCATGGGTTGAGAGCTGAACTGGGAGATGCTGCGAATGCCATCGTACGTATCCTTGCCCACGTCTCCTGCGGAACACGGGCCCGTTTAGCGGGGTAATTCAGGCAACGGCTCTCTTCTGGCGGCAATCAAGCTCAGTCCGCCTCAAACGTGATATCCGATTACCTGATGCCGCTGGTCTGCCCCTGAACACTGACCTCGGGGCGGTGAACTACATGACCGTTCCGTGGGACGTTGTTTAACTTTCCTGAACGGTCCCGATAGTAGCACATTATGCGCTCGCTGCAATCACTCTTTAACAGAACTTTTCAAGGCTCTGAATGAGTTGCACCATTGATGGTGAAAGTCGATTTCAATGTTACCAGAGTTACTGATGAGAGTCGCGCAGAGCGTATCGAAGTCACGTGCAGGTTACGTGGCATGCAATTGTCTTCTGCGCAGCGACGACGAATTTTCGCGTGAATTCCTGCTTTAGATTCTAAGTTGATTGCGACGCGCTCGTTGTGTGGGCTATCACACGTTTGTTTGGATGCTCCGTGCTCTATTCGCGACGATGCTCAGAACCCAATTTCATGCCGCGGAAGGCGATCGAGCCGAACAAAAGGCCTGGCGGATGCGTGCTGGATTCCTGAGAGAGGTTCAGATATACTTAGAGATGCTGTCAAAAGCGCAGATTCTATAGAGGAAACAGGAGCGCACTTCAATGCCCAAGCGCACATTTCAACCCAACCGCCGCAGCCGTGTTAAAACACACGGATTCAGGGCGCGCATGAAGACCAAGTCCGGAGCTGCCGTGCTGAGCCGCCGCCGCGCCATTGGCCGCAAGCGTGTATCAGTAAGCGCCGGTTTCCGCGACTAGTATTCCCCGCCTCTGCCTGCCGTTTGCCACGGAATGTGCCAGAGCCTGTAATGAACTAGGCCGTTCCGGATCGAGCTCTCAGCTGCAATGCCAGCAACGGCTGGACTGCCATGAATCAAGCTCATAAGACTGACGACAAAACGCTTGCCGAGAGCAAGCCTATTGTTCGTCAATCAATGGCGCATTTACGCCTGCGCAAACACGCCGATTATCAACACGCCTATGCAAACAGCCGTAAACGTCAGTCGGCTTCCATGAGCTGGTTTCTGGCCGCGCAAGCCCCTGCCAACGACTCACCCACTCCGCGCATCGGACTCACCGCGGGCAAAGTTCTGGGTAAGGCGCACGAACGTAATCGCATCAAGCGCCGCATGCGCGAAGCTCTGCGCCGCCACACGGCCCTGTTCCCGGCAGGATGTGACCTCATCCTCCACCCTCGACGCACGGTTCTGACCATGGATTTTGGGAAACTTGAAGCGGAGATTGTGCGTATCCTTGAACAGGCAAAAACCGAAGCGGAACGAAGCGCACCAAAATCCGCTGAAGCGAAGCCCACACGATGACGCGCATCCTGCTCGCGCTGCTTGCTTTCTATCGCCGATGGCTATCGCCGGCCCTGCACACGCTGGGCACGGGTGGATGCAAATATCTGCCCACATGCTCTGAATACGCATCGATCGCCATCTCCACACATGGACCCCTTCGCGGCTCGGGGCTTGCCCTGTTGAGGCTGCTCCGCTGTCATCCTTTTTCTCGCGGCGGGCTCGATCAGGTACCACCTTCTCGCAAAAGCCATGCCAGTCCGGCAGCGGAATCAAGCAGCGCGCCAGCGAGACCTTTTCCCCACAAACCGTTACCATAAGAACAGCGGCGGCCTTTTGGGCTGTCCGTTTCGAACTGACAGGACGTATCCTTTGCCCGAAATTCAGAATCCCAATCTTCAAACGCAGGGTCCCGGCGGTGGCGGTGGCGGCGGCGGCGACATGCGTTCAACGATCGTCTTCTTCGGACTGATGCTGGCCGTGCTCGTGGGCTACCAGTTCTTGTTCAAGCCCGCGTCCTCCCCCCCGGCGCCGCAGACTCAATCGCAACCTGCGCAGACTCAATCGCAAACGACGCAGACGCAGGCAAGCCAGCCCACGACGCCGAAAACCGCTGGCGGACCAACGCAGGCAACGGCGGCATCCACGAAGGCCGCACCGGCCGTAAGCGCTGCAGTCGAAAGCACCACCACGGTTGAGAACGACGTTTACAGGATCGTATTCACAAATCGCGGCGGTCAGGTGAAGCAGTGGATTCTGAAGCACTACCAGGACTCCGCAGGCAAGCCGCTCGACCTGGTGCAGCCACAGGCGTCGGAACGCTTCGGCTATCCGCTCGGCCTTTTTACGTATGACCCTCAGCTCACCAGCCAATTAAATTCCGCGCTCTACCAGGTTACGGTTTCAGGGTCGCAGCCTTCTGCGGGCGGGCTTGTTGTTGCTCCCGGCACTTTGACATACCGCTTCGCGGGCAACGGGCTCGACGTGGTGAAGACATTCCGGTTCGACTCAAGCTATGTGGTTGATATCGAGACCCAGGTAAAGCGCAATGGCGCCCCTGTACTCGCACTCGTGGAGTGGCCCGCAGGACTCGGCGACATGGAAGAGTTCCGGCCCTCGTCGATAACGCGCTCGCAGATTCGCACTTCTGCTCATCGGAGATTGCCTGGTCGCTCAACGGCAAGCAGGACTCCATGAAGGCCAACAAGGTGAGCAATAATGCCACCCTCGAACAGCCGTACAGCTACGCGGCGGTCATGGATCAGTATTTCGCCTCAGCGTTCCTGCCCAGCAATCCGGCTGGAACATCGGTGGTAACACTGCACGATGCGATCGATCTGCCGAGCAAGCCCGACGATCCGACTAGCAAGAAAACTCCGGCCGATGTTCTTGGCCTGGCAATCGGCGACAAAAGTGGCGATACGCACGTACGGCTCTTTGCCGGCCCAAAATCAACTGACACGCTCGCGTCGGTCCACGCCATCGGCCCCGACGGAAAGCCGACCGGCCAGTCGCTCGAACCACTGATTGAATTCGGTTTCTGGACGTTCATCGCCAAGCCGCTGTATATCGCGCTGCGCTTCATGGTTCTGCACGGCATCGGCAACTGGGGCTGGGCCATCATCCTGTTCACCGTGGCCTTTACGGTGGCGCTGCTGCCCACGCGCTTCATGATGATGAAGTCGCAGCTGAAGATGATGCGCATTCAGCCCAAGGTCGACTCCATCAAGAGGAAGTACGCCAACCTCAAGGTGAGCGACCCCAAGCGCAATGAGATGAATGCGGAAATGATGGCGCTCTACAAGGAAGAAGGCGTCAATATGTACGGCGGCTGCCTGCCCATCCTGGTGCAGATGCCGCTGTTCTTCGCATACTTTCGCGTCCTGCAGAGTGCAGTTGAGTTGCGGCAGGCGCACTGGTTCTGGCTCACCGATCTGTCGCAGCCCGACCCGCTGCACATTCTGCCCGTGCTCATCATTCTGAGCATGTTCCTGACGCAGTTCATTACGCCCACGCCAGGCATGGATGCAGCGCAGCGCCGCATGATGGCCTTCATGATGCCGGTGATCTTCGGCTTCATGCTGTGGCAGTACGCTTCAGGACTTTCGCTCTACTGGGGCACAAGCAACATTATCAACCTGATGCTTCAGGTTGGCATTAACCAGTCGCACTACGGCAAAGAGATGCACGAGATTGCCGCCAAACGCGCAGCGAAAAAGGCCGGTACCGGGCCCAAAACCCTTCAGGGCAAGCGATAGACCGTTAGCCGCGAACACCAATTGAGAACCCCGCCTGGGCTTGAACGCAGGCGGGGTTTTCCATGCCCTTTCCTCTCCATGCGCGCTGCTCCACTCGAAGTGCACAGCGGTCTTGGTGTATCGTCCTACCGTATGGGGAATCAAAATTTCGTGCCGCATCCCGCCAAGGAAGCGGAAGAACTCTATCGCCGCTGGCTTCAATTTCTGGACGATGAACTGGTTCGCCATGGCTCTCCTGAGCGACGGTCGGAAATTCGTGCGCGATCAATTGCACCAGCTTTACCTGGGCCGTCCGCACGGCACCAAGTCAAGCACTACGCTCACTTCCGAGCTACCCGGCACAATTCTTGCGCTTTCGCTCGATCCAGCAAATGTCACACTTGAAGCGGAGTACTTCCCTGACACCGATCGCGAACGCTTTGCAAAGCGCAAACCGCTGCTCTGGTTCTGGAAGATGTTCGATCGCTCGCCCATTGGTCTGAATCACTGGCTTGGATTGCGCTTTCGCTGCATGCTGGCGAGGCACATCTTTGAGCATGTGGGGGCTAGCGTGAAAATCTACCACGGCGTGGAACTCACGTACGGCTACAACCTCTCAATTGGCGATGGAGTCACGATCCGGCAGGGCGCTCTGATCAACGATCGCGGCGGCATCACCATCGGCAATGACGCAATGATCGGTTCGTTCGCGCGAATCTACTCGCAGTCGTATGCGCCCGATGATCACGAGAAAGTCACGCTGGCGCAAACGAACATCGGCGCTCGCGCCCGCATCGCCAGCCACGCCATAGTGCTTGCCGGTCATCATGTGGCTGAAGGCGAAGCGGTTGGTAGCTTCCCGGCCAGCGGCACATAGAGGGCATCCACGCGGCCGTGCTACTCTGAGCTTTCCTGGTTATTGGAGTAATCGATTGCAGTCAAGCGCGTTCCTTATCGCCGTCTTCGAGTTTGTCCTGCTCCTTTTCTCGCTCAGTGTGCATGAATGCGCACATGCTTGGACAGCCTCGCTGCTGGGCGATCAGACGGCCCGCCTCGAAGGCCGGGTAACGCTCAACCCCATGTACCACGTGGACCCGATCGGCACCCTGCTGTTTCCGGCACTGATGATTTTTGGACCATTCATTGGGCTGAGCTACTTTGGCGGGATGCTGGTGGGCTGGGCGAAACCAACGCCCGTGATCACGCGCAACTTTCGCAAGATTCGCCGCGACGACAACCTGGTGACCCTGGCCGGCCCGGCGTCGAACCTGCTGATTGTGATAGCGGCGGTGCTGGTGCTCATTATTCTGAGCTTCACGCTCCCCAACGGCCACGAGGTTGTGCGGATGTCGTTTCTTGCATCGCTGCGCGGCGGACGGGGTGAATTCCTGCCGCAGCCCATTGTGCTCCTGTGCACGCTGGCGATTCTGATCAACCTTTCGCTGTTCTTCTTCAACCTGTTGCCCATTCCGCCGCTTGACGGCAGCCGCGTGACACGCAACCTGCTGCCTTACAGGGCGGTGCAGGTATATGACCGGATTCCGATCTGGATGAGCTATCTGTTCATGATTTTTCTGGGCGGAGCGTTCATCGGGGCGATGCTCCGGCCATCGCTCCAAATCATCTTCTCCGCCCTCATTCACATCTAGAGCCTGTTTCCATACCGCTACAATGGAATGAGCTTTTCCCGACAGTCAGCGGCATTCTGCTGGCGCCACCCCGGAAACGAATATCGAGTCGAAGATCAAGATGTCTGAACCTCAAAACTCATCTACACAAGATCCGTCACTTCGTCCGCGCGTATTGAGCGGCATGCGCCCCACCGGCAAGCTCCATTTGGGCAACTACATGGGAGCTCTGGCCAACTGGGTGAAGCTGCAGGATAAAGACGCGTACGATTGCTACTTCTTTATCGCCGACCTGCACGCGCTGACCACTGATTACGCTGACACGTCGAAGATTGCGCCCAACACGCTCGATGTGGCGCTCGATTTTCTCGCCGCAGGACTGGACCCGGCGAAATCGACCATCTTTGTGCAGGGCAGCGTGACACAACACTACGAGCTTCCGCTGCTGCTCGGCATGATTACTCCTTTGGGTTGGCTTGAGCGTGTGCCTAGCTACAAGGAGATGCAGGAAAACCTGACCAACAAAGACCTGACCACGTTCGGGTTTCTTGGTTATCCGGTGCTGATGGCAAGTGACATTTTGTTGTACCAGCCGAAGTTTGTACCGGTGGGACAAGATCAACAGGCGCACGTGGAACTGACGCGCGAGATTGCGCGGCGCTTCAACCAGTTCTACAAATTGCCGGATCGCGAGGTTCTGCCCGAGCCGCAGGTGCTGCTGACGCCCTCGCCAAAACTGCCTGGCACCGACGGCCGGAAGATGTCGAAAAGCTACGGCAACACCATTGAGTTGACCGATCCGGAGCCGGTGGTGCGACAGAAGCTGAAGACGATGGTGACCGACCCGGCGCGCGTTCGCCGCACCGACAAGGGCGATCCCGACAAGTGCCCGGTCGGTGATCTGCACAAGGTGTTCTCCACCTCGGAGACGATGGCCAAGGTGTATGAAGGTTGCCGTTCGGCCGGTATCGGATGCATTGAGTGCAAAGGCTGGGCTGCCGATGCGCTGGTGAAGGTTCTGAATCCGATTCAGGAACGGCGCGCTACCTTCAGCGACAAACAAGTGGAAGAAATCCTTAAAGATGGTTCGCGCCGCGCCCATGCTCGCGCAAAACAGACGATGCAGGAAGTTCGATCCGCAATGCAGTTGCCCAGTACGTCCGAGGATAAAAACTAAGCGGAGCTGGCACCGCCCGGGAGAAAGTGGATGGAAGTCAAGCAAGTCCCGTGGTGGCGCAAGGCGCTGAATATTGCTTTGAGCGGCATACGCTCGGGCTTCGGGCTTTTCTCAAGAGCGCAAAAACACACTGATGAAATCGAACCGGACGCTGTTGCCGGACACGAAGAGATTCGAAGAAGAAGCTGAGTTGACTGAACATTCCCCCGAGTTGAATTCCATAGAAGTTGAAGCAGCGAGTCAAGCTGAGGCTGCAGTTACGCCCGAGATTGAGGCCTTTGTTGAAGCTGCTGTTGCGTCCGGTGTCGAGACTGTTACGGCGCCGCAGTTGACGACTGAGTCTGCAGCTGTAGCGCAGCATGAAGCAGAAGCGGGGCCAAAGAACGAAATGATGCCCGACGCGCCGGTTGCGGAACCTGAATGTGAACCGGGAGTGAACGCCGAGACTGATTTCGAAGTAGTGGCCTCGCCCGGAGAAACATCGCCGGAACCAGAACCGGATGCGGAAGCGGTCAATGCTGAACCTGCGCCGGAGTCGACGGTGGAACCCGCACCTGAGACAGTACTGGAATTAGACCCGATTGTCGACCCTCGGCCTGCCGCAGAAATGAATGCCGCTGAAGATGCTGCTTCCGCCGAAAATGAGCCTGAGAATATCGTGGAGGATGCTGCAGTTTCCGAGGCAGTCGCGCCTGAGGCGCCAGTGCAGGAGCCGCCCAGTGGGTCTGCGGTTGAAGATACTTTTGAACAGGTGACGGAGCAGCAGGTGACAGTCGAAAATGTATCTGTTGACGAAGTGCCGCCGCAGGCTGAATCTGCAATGGAAGAGGATTCGGCGCCCGAGTCTGCTTCCCCGGTATCGGACGAGATGGTCGAACCTGCTATAGAGGCCGTTGAAGACAAGATCGAGGAGCCCGTCGTGGTAACGGCCTCCGAGGAAGCCGATCCGCAGGTTAAAGAAATGGCTGAAGAAATCGCCGCCCAGGCTGCGGAGCCGACCGAAGAGGAACCTGTCGGACAAACCAAGATCATTGAGATCCCGGAGCAGATCACGGGCGAATTCGTCGATCAGGCAGTTGAACAACCAATGGAACTGAATCACCCCAACTCGGAACCGGCTAACGAACAGGAACGGACTGCAGAGACCGCTTCGCCTCTTCCACCGGCCGAGCAGTCGGCGAACGCTCCTGAAGCACCCACCGAAGAGCCTGCCGCTGTTGACGACGCCGCAGCCCCGGCTGTGGCGTCTGCCGCGGCGCAGCACCCTTCCAAGCCGTTTATCAAGCTTGAAGCCAAGGAGGGCGAAGCCAATGCATCGCCGTTTTCAGTCATCGTTTCGCAGGTGTACGACGGCCCGCTCGATTTGCTGCTTGATCTGATCCGCAAACAGGACATCGACATTTACGACATTCCTATTGCGCGCATCACCGCGCAGTTTCTGGCCTACGTTAACCAGTTAAAGGCGAGCGATGTGGACGTGGCCGGCGAGTTTATCTACACCGCATCTTTGCTGATCCACATCAAGAGCAAGATGCTGTTGCCTCGCGCACCCTCTGGCCCCGATGATGCGGCAGAGGATCCACGCCGCGAGCTAGTTGAGCGGCTGCTGGAGCACGAGCGTTTTAAAAACGCGGCCCAGATGCTGCAACAGAAACAGATGCTCGAAGCGGCCACGTGGACCAATCCGGGTGTGCGCGATTTTAAAGAAGACGTCGGCGCCGAACCGGAGATTGCCGCGGACACGGTGGACCTGGTGCGTGTGTTCCGCGAAATTCTGGAGCGCGCCCGCAACCGGCCGGTTCTGAATGTGGAAGAGGACTCGGTGACGGTAGGCCAGATGATCCAGTTTTTGTCGCGTCGACTATCGATGGAAGACAAGCCGGTAGCCCTGCGCAAGCTGCTCAGCCACAGCCGTTCAGAGCGGGCGCTGATTGCTATGTTCCTGGCCCTTCTGGAGTTAGTACGCCTCCAAGCCATCCTCCTCCGCCAGGACCTTGCCTTCAGTGAGATATTCATCAAGAAGCACTCGAATTTCGAGTCGGTAATGACCGAAGGCGTGGTCCACGACGACTGGAAGTAAGCTGCTGATGATAAATTACTTACCTGATTTCGAGTCTATTCTGATTTCGATTTCATTCTTGGACTCGGTGGCGCTTTCCGCTAGGGGTCTGCCACCATCTGGAACAAAGCGGCGTATCCGGTCCTTTTTCCACCTCTCGCTGACTGGCAATCCCATTGACCTTGGAGCAAGCGGTGTAGAATCAACTGTTGCCTGGTATCGACTCCCCTCACTGCCGGGTAAACAATCGTGATTCGATGCGATTGTTGGGGTTTTATGAACGCCTTTTTAGTTGTCTACTCATACTCCTGCAATAAATCTGCTCATTTCTATTCTCGTTTGAGTCCCACCGCAACGACCGAATGCTGGAGGCCGATGCGTGCCTGGAATGGTTCCGGCCGCTTTGGTGATCTCTAATGGCTGACCTTGCGACGATCGTCGAAGTGATGCCTGCGGGCAAAACTCTGCTGGACAGCAAGATCAAGAAGTCTCCGGGCCGGTCAGGCGTTTTGGCATTCATACTGGCCCTGGCAGTCGGACTGACCTACATTACCGTGCAAGTTGCGAAAGACCTGGATGGCGTGACCGCCACCAGCGCGTGGCCCTATGTATTGCTGACCATGGCGTTGCTGATCGCTCTCGGCTTCGAATTCGTGAACGGATTTCACGATACAGCGAATGCGGTAGCTACCGTGATCTACACCCACTCGCTGGAACCGAACATTGCCGTGGTGTGGTCCGGTCTGTGCAACTTGGCCGGCGTATTGTTTTCGACCGGAACAGTTGCCTTTGCGGTCATCGCCCTTTTGCCTGTTGAGCTCATATTACGGGTGAGTTCCGGCACTGGCTTCGCCATGGTGTTTGCCCTGCTAATCGCGGCCATTTTGTGGAATCTGGGGACTTGGTGGTTCGGGTTACCGGCTTCGAGTTCGCACACAATGGTGGGCTCAATCATCGGTGTGGGGCTGGCGAATCAGCTCCTGAGCCCCCACGGTGCAGCGTCCGGCGTCGACTGGGGACAGGCAATCAAAGTACTGAAAGTGCTGCTGGTTTCGCCGGTAGTGGGCTTTGTGCTCGCGGGTCTTCTGATCCTGATCTCGAAGAGGCTCGTCAAGTATCCGGCACTGTATGAACCGCCTAAAAATGACGCTCCTCCGCCGTGGCCTATACGTGCATTGCTTGTTTGTACGTGCACGGGCGTGAGTTTCTTCCATGGCTCCAATGACGGGCAGAAGGGCATGGGCCTGATCATGCTTATCCTGATCGGCACAGTGCCCGCCGCGTACGCACTGAACCAAGCGGTGAGCCCGATGGAAGTGCAGAGCTTTATTGCCGCATCGGAGAATGCGGGACAAATTCTGGACCGGCATGTTGACGCAAGCGGCAAAGTTGGATCGGATCCTCGCGAGGAAGTGACCGCATATCTCCGCACACAGCAGATGCGACCGGAAACAGTGCTCGCGGTCAAAAGTCTCGTCGCAGAGATGAATCGCGAACTCGCACTGAACAAGAGCTTCAAGTCGATTCCCGCGCAAGAGCGGAGCAACGTGCGTAACGACATGTACCTGACCAACGAAGCTCTGCGCTTGATGGAGAAAGCCAACAATCCGTCCTTTACCCCTGCCGAGACCGCCACGCTGAAGAGCTACCAGAGCAAGCTCGATTGGGCGACGAAGTTCATTCCCGGATGGGTGAAGGTCGCTGTGGCGCTTGCCCTGGGCTTGGGAACCATGGTCGGCTGGAAACGCATTGTGGTGACGGTTGGCGAGAGAATTGGCAAACAGCACCTGTCCTACGCACAGGGAGCCAGTGCTGAGCTGGTCGCCATGGTGACGATTTTCCTTGCTGACAAGTTTGGACTGCCGGTAAGTACCACGCATATCCTGAGTTCGGGCGTAGCCGGCACCATGTCGGCGAACGGCAATGGACTGCACTTGTCCACCGTGCGCAATATTGCTGCTGGATGGGTGTTTACATTGCCCGCAGCAGCACTGCTTTCGGGTCTGCTCTACGTTGTGTTTCGCAGTATCTCCTAGGGGCACAGGAGTTTCGTCCGTACCAGCGTGCTTCATCAGCCTTTCAGAATTTCGCAGGGCTCTGGACAAGACACCCGAGTTTTCCAGAATCGGGCCCGTGTTCCACTTTTTCGCAAGCCGTTCGAGGACACACAAGACCCTTTCCATCCGGTACCATACTCTAGGTACCTATTCTCGAATGAGCCTTAAAGCAAAACTGGAAGCAGTTATTTACGCCGCCGAGGAGCCGGTCACGCTGGCTCAGCTCGCCCTTTTGTTTACTGCTGACGCCCTGGAATACAAGGCGGAGCAGGAAGCCGCCGCAAAAGCCGCTGAGACGACCGATGGCTCGCCTGAAACGGCCTCAAACGACGAGATTGATTATTCGTGCGCTGGTCGAGGACGCGCCCACGACTGAGGTGGCTGCGGACGAGTGACACCGCCGCCGAGCCGACGATCGAAGCAGAGGTGCCGTCACTCAGCGAGAGCACGGAAGAGACCGCTGCAACAACTGTGGAGGGCGAGGGCACTGAGCTGGAAGCCGGCTCAGAAACTGCTGAGCAGAGCGAGGAAGCTACGGAAGCGAACTTGAAGCGCGAGGCACGGCAGCGCGATCGTGAAGTGCGAGCCGTTCTTCGGCAGATTCTCGATGAGTTGATTGCTCAGTATGCCTCCGATGATCGCGGAGTGGAGATTCGCGAGATTGCCGGCGGCTTCAGAATGGCGACCAAGCCGGAATGTCATGACGTGGTGCGAGCGTTCGTCAAGAGCTTGAAACCGGCAATGAAACTTTCGCTGCCCGCACTTGAGACGCTGGCGGTGATTGCCTACAAACAGCCCGTTACCGCGCCTGAAGTGAATGAAATTCGCGGTGTGGATTCGTCGGGTGTGTTTGGTTCGCTGCTGGCGCGCAAGCTCATTGCGACGGCTGGACGCAAACCGGTGATCGGACGTCCAATTCTCTATAAGACGACCAAAGAGTTTCTTATGCGGTTCGGCCTGAAGGATGTTTCGGAGCTGCCATCGATGGAAGAGTTTGAGAAGATGGCGGCAATCGAGCTGGAAGAAGCTGAAACAGACGGGCAGTCGAATGCTGAGCCGGAACTGCAGGAAGATATGAGCGTCGAGGAAGACGCTAAGACCGAACAGGCATCGAACGATTCAGAATCGATCGAAGAGGGCGAAAACACCGAGGCCGCGCCTGCTGAGCCTCCTCCCACCCAGTAAGAAGAAACTGAGGCTGCCTAAATGGCAACGAAGAAATCCACGAAGAGCGCGAAGCCCCCCGCACTAAAAATTACACCGATCGATCCACCATCGGAACCCAAGCGCAAGCGCAAATCGGCAGCGGCGGCGCCGGCACCGGTCCCCACTGCAGGAATTGAAGACCCTCTCGGCGAGCCCGCCGATGGCGAAGGCAGAACCTATCTAGGAGACGAGAGCACGCTCGATGCTGGCAGCGAGGTAGCATCCGGCAGCCCAGTTGAGGCCAGCGTTGACGAGGTGCGTCCTGAAGCGGTGGCGGATGTCGAAGCGCCGTTCAGCGAAGCGTGGGTTGCTGAGGACTCCCCTGTTGCAGAGGAGAGCGCGGCGGATGCAACGGAAGCGGAGGAACTCGAAGACGAGTCCGAGGCTGCTCCGAAGCCGCAGCCGCCGGGCAAGCTTGAACGATTGCAGAAGATTCTGTCGCAGGCTGGTGTAGCCAGCCGCCGCAAAGCCGAAGAGATGATCGAGCAGGGCCGTGTGCAGGTGAACGGCACGGTGATCACAGAACTGGGAACAAAAGCCGATGCTGGGCGGGATCACATTCGTGTCGACGGAAAGCTGCTGCACGGAGCTGAGCGCCATCGCTACTTTGTTCTGAATAAGCCCAGAGGCTTTGTGACAACGGTCAAGGACCCCGAAGGCCGGCCGACCGTGATGACATTTTTCGAGAAGATGCGCGAACGCCTTTACCCGGTGGGCCGCCTGGACTACATGAGCGAAGGACTGCTGCTGGTGACCAACGATGGCGAGTTGGCCAACCGGCTTACGAAGGCCGGTTCGGGAGTAGAGAAAACTTACTACGTAAAGGTGGCAGGCCAGCCCACCGAGGAAGAGCTGGATCGGCTTCGCGGCGGAGTAACAATCGAGCGCGGCCAGCCCGGCTCGGACAAAGTGCGCACATCGCCGGCGCGCATCCGGCAGGTTCGCCAGGGCGACAATCCCTGGTATGAAGTGGTGCTGATCGAAGGCCGCAATCGCGAACTGCGCAAGATGTTCTCCTCTATCGGACATTTTGTTGAGAAGATCCGGCGCGTTGGGTATGGCCCGCTGATTCTGGACGTGGAGCCGGGCAAGCTGCGCGAACTGGATCCGGAAGAGCTGGCAAAGCTGAAGCTGGCCGCCGAAGGAAAGCTTCGTACTCCGAAGGCCAAAGAGATTCGACGCCGCGACCGCGAAGATGCCGGAACCTATGTGCAACCCAAGCGGGTTCACGTTCGGCCAAGCCTGTCTGAACCACGTGCAGGCGAATCCGGGTCAGCCGGGCAAAGCCGGTCTGAGACAGGTCGATACGAATCCCGGCGACCTGAATCCGGGAGGTTTGAACCGCGGAGATCGGGATCAGGTGGTCCGAGATCAAGTGGGCCGATGCCAGGTGGATCGAGACCCGGCGGAGCGAGACCCAGCGGGGCAAGGCCAAGCCGGCCATTTGCTGGCGGTGACCGTGGTGGTGCGCGTCCAAGTGCGGGCCGTCCCGGTGAATTCCGTCCGAAGCCGCAGTTCGGCGCGGGCAAGCCGTTCCAGAGTGGCAAGCCGTTCGAGGCTAGGAAGCCGTTTCAGGGAGATCGTCCGGTGCGTCCGGAATCTGGGTCGACGGGTGCGGGCGGTTATCGGAGTCGCCCGGCGGCCGGGGGCCGCTTTGAGGACAGGCCGTTCAGGGGTAAGTCCGGTGAAGACAAAGGGCGCTGGAAGAATGCCGATGGCGAGCGGCCTCGTAGTGCGCGAACCGGGAGAGAGCAGAGTTTTGAGCGGCCACGCCGGGAAGGCGCGGCATTCGACAGGCCAAAATTTGATAAGCCCCGGTTCGACAGGGCGAAGCCGGGTGGGCCTCCGCAAAGGAGTTTTGGCGGACCCGTCCGCAGCGACCGTGCGGGCGCCGAGAGGCCGCGGCCGCCACGTGGAAGCGATGAGTTCAAACGCCCCTTTACTCCCAGCGGCGGCCCAAATCGTACAGGCGGTGCACGGCCCGCCGGCAGGCCGTTCAGGCCCAGCGGTCCGGGCGACTCACGCCCGGCATTCAGGTCCGGTCCGCGGCCGCCATCTGGCGCTGGTTCGCGGCCGCGCGGAGGGTCTGGGTCGTCTGGATCGAGGTCTGCTTCGGGGGGCCCGCCGAGCAGAAGCGGAGGCGGCAATTCGCGGCCACCGTCGCGGGGATTCGGCAAGCCGGGCGAAAAGAAAACCGGGTTCCAGAACAGAGGCGGCGCACGGAGTAGTGGGCGCCCGGGTGGAAAGAGACGCCCTTAGACCCCTCAAGGTTTGGGCTCGGTTGCGCGCATGAACTCGGCCAGGTAGTCCTTCCACACAGCAGCCACGGTGTGAGTTCCGTGTCCGCGAGTTGCGTCTGAAATTGGCAGGAGGATGAAGCGCGCTTTTGGCATGCGCTTCACCATCTTTGGTGCGATGCCCAGTTCCGGCGGATTGATGTAATCGTCAGCGGAATTGATCCACAGTACCGGCACGGTGATGCGTTCGAGGTTGGGGCTCGGATCGTAGTTGCGGCTGGCATTGAAGTAGAAGATAAAGTCATTCGCATCGGTATTGGCATCGACGCGGGCCAGATAGTTGTCGATGTACTGCTCGGCCTGCTGGCGGGTGGGCGCATTCTTTTGCAGCTGCAGCGGGCTTGAGCCCATGATGAACGTCAGCTCATTTGCGTTGTTCAAGCCTTGCTTTGGCTCCGTTTTATATTCGCCGCCCATCCAGGCAGGATCCTGCTTGATGGCTTGGATGGCCATGTAGCGCATCATGCGATTGCGGCCTGCGATCTGTACCGGCAGGCACGCGAACGGCGCCAGAGCATGACTGAATCCCGGATACGTTTCGCCCCACACGAACGTTTGCATGCAGCCCATTGATGTACCGAGGATGAGCCGCAGATGATCGATCTTCATCTCTTCGAGCATCATGTGCTGGCTACGCACCATGTCGTCGTAGTCGTAGGCCGGGAAGTGCGCGTGGAGGCTGTCAGAGGGTTTTGAGCTTTGGCCGTGGCCAATGTCGTCGGGCAGGATGAGGAAGTACTTCGTGATGTCGAGCGGCTGCCCCGGGCCGAAGAGCACGTTTGAGAACACCGGGTTCATCAATGAGTGCGCATTGCCCCCGGTGCCGTGCAACAGAAGAATGGCATTGTCAGTATGCCCGGCGGCGTTGCGGTGCGGCGTGCCCAGCGTGATGTAGTGCAGGCGCAATTCCGGCAGCGTTTCACCGGTGCCGAAACGGAAATTCTGCAGCACAACAGTACCGTCGGCTGTGGGCCACGAAGCGGCTGGCGGAGTAGCCGGGACGGCGCTCGCAGGAGCCTGGGCGCGAACCTGGGTTGTCGCAGACAGGCTGGACAAAAGGGTGATGGCGATCAGGGTTCGTGGCGCACGCAGCTGCATGTTTCACTCCTCAAAAGTTCTTTTGAGCGTACCGGCTCTTAACACCGGCTGCAAGATTGATTCTTATCCGGTGCACAGGGAATCCTGCGCACGGGCCGTGCCGTAAAGGCGCAAAACCCATTTCCCCGGCTTTCCCCGGTGGACACTCTCACGATAAAATTTACGGGGAATCCATGCGCAGCCGTTCTCTCCATCCCGAAGAGCCACTGCTCAGGCGCTTTCGCCGGGGCCGACCTGACCGTGGACGGCGCTCTCCCCGCTGAGTAATCTATCCAGTTGATTTGTTTTTGAGGTCCGCCAAGGCGCCATGCGCTGCGGCGGCCAGCGAAGTCGCGATATGGATCGGCTCCGCACTTCAACTCTCCGAACCACCAGATTCATCCGCGAGATGTGCGGATAGAAAGGTCCTTCCCTGATGAACAGCTTTGCCAGCAAGGCCACGCTCAAATCCGGCATCAAGTCTTACTGCATTTATCGCCTGCCCGCACTCGCGGCCAAAGGCTTCAACCTGAGCCGGCTTCCATTCAGCCTGAAGATCCTGCTTGAGAACCTGCTGCGGCGCGAAGATGGAGTTACCGTGACGGCCGGCGATATTGAGTTCCTGGCCAAGTGGGACGCAAAAGCCGAGCCCAGCCGCGAAATCGCGTACATGCCGGCGCGCGTGCTGATGCAAGACTTTACCGGCGTGCCCGCCGTGGTGGATCTGGCCGCGATGCGCGATGCCATCCGCTCGCTGGGCGGCGACCCGGAGCGGGTAAATCCGCTGGTGCCCGCAGAGCTGGTCATCGACCACTCGGTGCAGGTGGATGAGTACGGGACTGCGGGAGCATACGGCGCGAATTCGTTGCTTGAGTTCCAGCGCAACCGCGAACGTTACGCCTTCCTGAAGTGGGGCCAGACGGCATTTCGAAACTTTTCTGCAGTGCCGCCGGGAATGGGCATCTGTCACCAGGTGAATCTTGAGTACCTGGCTCGCGTGGTGTTTACCACGGAGATGGACGGCGAGCAGGTGGCTTATCCAGATACGGTGGTCGGCACCGACTCTCACACCACCATGATCAATGGTCTTGGCGTGTTGGGCTGGGGCGTTGGCGGCATTGAGGCCGAGGCGGCCATGCTGGGCCAGCCAGTTTCCATGCTGGTTCCGCAGGTGGTTGGTTATAAGCTCATCGGCAAGCTGCGCGAAGGCGCGACTGCAACCGACCTGGTTCTGACCGTGACACAGGCGCTTCGCAAGCTCGGCGTGGTGGGCAAGTTTGTGGAGTTCTACGGACCCGGCATTGCTGAACTGCCGCTGGCTGATCGCGCAACCATCAGCAACATGGCTCCCGAATACGGCGCGACATGCGGCATCTTCCCGGTGGATGCGGAGACGCTGCGCTATCTGCGTCTGACCGGACGCAGCGAGGAACAGATCGCACTGGTTGAGGCCTATTACAAGGAACAGGGCTTGTTCCACACCACGAGCTCGCCAGAAGCGGAGTACACTCAAACGCTTGAGCTGGATCTGGCCAGCGTTGAGCCGAGCGTGGCCGGACCGAAGCGCCCGCAGGATCGCGTGTTGCTGAAAGATGCCGCCGCGAGCTTTGCACAGCAATTGCCAACGCTGCTGGCGCCGACCGCGAAGCCGCTTGGCACCCGCACTGCGGCTACGTGGGAGCGCAAGGCGATTGCCGATACGGCGGTTGCCGACAAATCTCCGCTGCACGTAACCACAACGGTGAAAGAACGGTTCAATGTGGATCCGGATCAGTACCTCGATCACGGTTCGGTAGTGATTGCGGCGATTACAAGCTGCACCAACACTTCAAATCCTTCGGTGATGGTGGCGGCGGGCATTCTTGCAAAGAAGGCCGTCGAAAAGGGACTCAGCGTTCCACCGTGGGTGAAGACATCGCTTGCGCCGGGTTCGCGCGTGGTGACCGATTACTACGAGCGCGCGGGTTTGCTGCCTTATCTTGAAAAGCTGCGCTTCAACGTTGTCGGCTACGGCTGCACCACGTGCATTGGCAACTCCGGGCCGCTGCCTGCCGATGTGTCAAAGAGCATTGACGAGCACGGACTTGTTGCCGTAAGTGTGCTCAGCGGCAATCGCAACTTTGAGGGACGCGTGAATGTGGACGTTCGCGCCAATTACCTGATGAGCCCGCCGCTGGTTGTGGCATACGCGCTTGCTGGACGCATCGGGCACAATTTCGATACTGATCCGCTGGGAACGGACAAGGAAGGCAAGCCGGTTTACCTTAAGGACATTTGGCCAACGCAGGCTGAAGTGGCCGCTTCGATTGAGAAGGGCGTGACCAGCGAATCATTCCGGAAGGAATACGCAACTGTTTCCGAGGGCGACGCGAGTTGGCAGAGCCTGAGCTTCCCAACCGGCGATGTATACCAGTGGGAACCTGACTCCACTTACATTCGCCAGGCGCCGTACTTCGACGGCATGACGAAGACACCCGCGCCGGTGAGCGATATTCTTGGCGCGCGCGTGCTGGCTGTGCTGGGCGACTCCGTCACGACCGACCACATTTCGCCGGCAGGCAACATCAAGGCGAATGGCCCGGCTGGAAAATATCTGGCCGAGCACGGCGTAAAGCCGGCCGACTTTAACAGCTACGGCTCGCGGCGCGGCAACCATGAAGTGATGGTGCGCGGCACATTTGCAAACGTGCGGCTGCGCAACAAACTCGCGCCGGGAACGGAAGGCGGCGTGACGCGTTTACTTCCCGAGGGCGAGCAGATGTCGATCTTCGAAGCGAGCGTGAAGTACGCCGATCGCGGTGTGCCGCTGGTGATCCTGGCGGGCAAGGAGTACGGTTCCGGCTCCTCGCGCGATTGGGCTGCAAAGGGACCCAAGCTGCTGGGCGTGCGCGCTGTGATTGCCGAAAGCTTCGAGCGCATTCACCGCTCCAACCTCGTAGGCATGGGAATTCTGCCGCTGCAGTTTGAAGCAGGGCAGAATGTTGAATCACTCGGACTGACTGGCGAGGAAGTGTACGACTTCCCCGGGCTGACACCGATGCTGAAGGATAAATTCGCAGGTGGGCGCACGATCACGGTAAAGGCGACTGCGGCTGACGGCAAGGTGACGCAGTTCAATGCGGTGGTTCGGATCGATACTCCGCAGGAGATTGGCTACTTCGAACACGGCGGCATTCTGCAGTACGTGCTGCGCCAGTTGGCGGCGAAATAGTTATTGGTCCCGGTACCCGCCCTTGCTGCTTCCTTGCTTCTTTCGGCTTGGGCGGGATTGATGAGTGTTAGCATGGCGAAAAGTATGGTCGCTGAGATGTCGTCACTGGAGGGTGCGATGGATGAACCTCTTTTCACGCTATCCAATGTTCCAGGGGCATCAGCTTCGGATGAAGAATTGATCGCCGACTTACGTCGGGTCGCCAACCGCTTGGGGACTGATACCGTTAAGGGGGAGCAATACGAATCACTCGGGGCCTACCACAGAACCACTCAGCAGCGGCGATTTGGTTCGTGGAACAAAGCGCTTCGACGGGCAGGGCTAAAGGTATCGCTCAGGCAGGACTATCCCGATGAGGAACTATTCGAAAACTTACTCGCACTTTGGCAGAATTATGGACGTCAGCCTCGAATAGACGAGATGTATTTGCCGCCGTCCCGCATCTCACATAGCCCATACAAGCGACGTTTCGGCACCTGGATGAACGCCCTCAAGGCTTTCGTGGACTACGCAAACGGAGCGGGTGCCGAATTGGCTGAGCATAAAATCGATGTCGCTATTGGAGACCGGCCCATGACCGGGCGCGATCCATCCCTTCGCCTTCGCTGGCGCGTGCTTCAACGGAATAATTTCAAGTGCTGCGCATGTGGCGCGAGCCCTGCAATCACTCTCGGCGTTGAACTGCACGTGGATCATATCCATCCGTGGAGCGAAGGCGGCGAAACGGTCATCGAAAATCTACAAACTTTATGCTCCAAGTGCAACCTCGGCAAGTCGAACCTGCTTCCAGCCTGAGTGATATTACTTCTCTTTGAGTGAACGGCTTCGCCTAGGAGCGCGCCATCAGGTAGGACACAACAAATCCTACCTGTGCTATGCTATTTTTGTGAGCAGGAAAAAGCGCCCGGTCAAGATCATGTCGGTGGAGATCAACCCCCTCAAAGGCAAGCGCGTGGGAGCGGTGCTCAAAGAGGAGGTCTGGTTTGAGGAGGGCCAAGTTATCGCTTATAACCTGGCCTACATCAACCTGAAGCGTTGCCAGGTGGACCACGGTAGAGTTCTTGGCTTCGACAACAGCCACGGCTACCACCATCGGCATTTCATGGGACGCGTTGAGGCCGTGAATTTCACCACGTACGTAGCCCTATCGAAGCGTTTCATGAATGAAGTGCATGAGCTCTGGAGGATTGAAGATGAGGAAGACTAAGGTTACCCTTCGCGTTGGCAGCACGGAAGACTTTTTCAACCGCCTCCAGGAGCGCGCGAAGAAGCTGGACAAGGGCGAAGCTCTACCTCCCGGAATCACCATCACCTTTGAAGATCCCGAAGACCTGCTCGATGTACTCACCTCAGAAAGGGTACGCCTGTTGCGCCGGGTCAAAGATGGATCGCAACAGCTCTCCGCGCTGGCGACGAGCTTGAAGCGCGATGTGCGCGCTGTGAGCCGGGACGTATTGCTACTTGAAAGAGCCGGATTGCTGCGTACCAGCTATCAATCGAATCCCGGCCACGGCCGGAAGAAGGTTGTGGAGTCCGTCGCGCAGGAATATAAGCTCGTCGCCAACTTGTAAGCCCCCGCGGCCTCACGCGGTCTTCTATCGCAACCAGCTCACCGCGAATTTGCCTGCTTTACGGATTCGAGATCTTGGGCGGATTCGGCGAGGGATAACGTTTGAAGGTCTTGGGCTTGCGGGCTGCGCGCTTTAGTTTGCCCTCGCTCGAGCCCTCGGCCGATTCCTGATCGCGGGTGAGCTTGAAGCGATAGCCCTCAAGCTGCTGTTCGCCCATGACGTGCAGTCGCATGAAATTCGTTGAACCCGATTTGGTGCGGGTTCCGGCAACGATGGCGATTACTTCGCGAGGACGGACGTAGTCATTCACGTCAAGCAGCTTTTCTGCCGTTTCCACCATGGCCTCAGTGCTGTTGACCTTTGGACAGCGGATGGGCGTTGTTCCCCACAGAAGATTCAGGCGGTTGATGGTGACGTCAACCGGGCTGAGCGCAAAGATCGGCGCAGATGGATGATACTTCGAAAGCTGGCGGGCGGTCTGTCCTGACTCAGTAAACAGCGCAACTCCGCGCAGATCGAGATCGTCTGCAGCGTGGGCCGTGGCCTCGCAAATGGTTTCGGCAATGGAGAGATGCGCTTGCCGCACCCGCGGCTCCCACAGGTTCTGTTCCTTGATATCGCGCTCGGCTTCAGAGACGATACGCGCCATCATGGCAACGGCTTCGACGGGATACTTGCCGACTGCCGATTCGCCGGAGAGCATTACGGCGTCGGTGCCATCGTAGACGGCGTTCGCAACGTCAGAAACTTCAGCGCGCGTGGGACGCGGATTTTCGATCATCGATTCCAGCATTTGCGTAGCGGTGATGACGGGCTTTGAGTAATCGGAAGCACGGCGGATGATGTGCTTCTGAATCGCGGGAACCATCTCCGGCGGAACTTCAACGCCCAGATCGCCGCGTGCAACCATGATGCCGTCGGCAACTTGTAGAATGCTGTCGAGATGCTCAATGGCCTGCGGCTTTTCAAGCTTGGCAATGATCCACGTATCGAAACCCAGAGCTGCAACACGATTGCGGACCATGCGAACATCTTCCGCGGTGCGCACAAACGAAACCGCGATGGCATCGACTCCGTTCTTCAATGCGAACTCAAGATCTTCAGCATCTTTCTCAGTGAGCGAGGGAACGCGAACGAGAATTCCGGGGAGATTGATGCCCTTGTTTTCACCCAGCATACCGCCATTGATGATCTCGCAATGGACGTCGCCGCCGCTCACTTCCTGAACGCGGAGTTCAATCAAGCCGTCGGAGAGCAGAATGCGCGAGCCTTGTTCAACATTTTCAGCAAGAGTTTTGAAAGTGGTGCCCACCAGCGAGGTAGTGCCCGGCACCTCGCGTGGAGTAATGGTGAGGTGTCCTCCGGCTTTGAGCAAAACCGGCTGATGATCTTTCAAGGTAGAGGTGCGAATCTTGGGTCCCTGCAGGTCGGCCAGAACACAGAGCGGCTTACGTTCTTCGCGGCTTACTTTTCTAAGTAGTTTGAGGACTGCGAGTTTGCGTTCTTGCGTGCTGTGCGAGAAGTTCAAGCGGACGACGTCAACGCCAGCCCGAATCAAGTCGCGAATCACCGGTTCGGTGTTCGAGGCCGGTCCCAATGTGGCCACGATCTTGGCGCGCCGCTTCAATGGGGTTTCATTCAGGCCGAAATCAGGAGAAGACATAAAGATAGCTCCACTTAAAAACTTCAGAGTTTGACTTAAAAGGGCTCAGGTCGGTCAGAATTTGCAGCGGGGAACGACTGTCTCCATTGTACATCGCGTGCTCTCGCCGGTTCTGCCGCGCATTCCGCGCAATATGCGGGAATTACGGCTTGATTGAAGACAGCTTGTCGTTGGGTTCACCTGAAGGCGCAGGCTGGTTCACTATGATCTGCCCCTGGCGGCTTTCATAGAGGACACCGTTCAATTCGGCTCCAAGCAGAACGCTGAACGCAACAATATAGAGCCACACAAGAGTGGCAATGCCTGCCCCGAACGAGCCGTAGAACATGGAGTAGTCTGCCACCCGCGTTACATACCAGCCGAAAGCAAGCGTAGAGGGGAACCAGAGGAACGTGCCGGCAACCGCGCCCGGCGCAACCCAAAGCCAGTGTTCCTTGCGCTTGGTCCCGAAATGATAGAGCGCCGAGAGAACCGCAACGCTGCTTAGCACGGCGATGGACCAGCGCACCATGCGCCAGAAGAAGAGAACGACCGCTCGTGTTTCGCCACCGGCATTCTCTACCATCCACAATTCAATCTGGTGTCCGAAAACAACCACCAGAGTGGCTATGGATAGCGGTACCAGTGCTATGGGTACCAGGAGCATTGCGCGGAACCGCCGCTCACCAAAACCCCACGCTTCGTTCGGCAACTTGTATGCACGGCGAAAGCCCTCCATGAGCGACAGCATGGTGCCGAGCCCAGCGAAGATGCTGAGGCCTATCGCAGAAAGCATTAACTGCCAGGAATAAACGCGGCGAGTGAGGACGTAGCCCTGGAGCAGGTCCAACGTGTCCGTGGGCAGAAACTGCTCAAAGACAGACCGGATTTCACCCATCAGCGTGGGCCCCTCCTGCACCTGCGCTAATAGCGTGGTCAACACCAGGAGGGCTGGAAAAAGCATGAGCATGCCCGAGTAAGCTGCGGCCTTGGCTGTGTTGAATGCATCGTGCTCAAAAGCCCGCAGAATTGCTTTTCGAAATTGGAATAGCAGGCGACTCATGCGCTCACAGGCAAGAGTAGTGCATTTCACGGGTTTTCGCTGTAAAAGTCAATAACAAATTGCCGTCGTGCTCGCGTATATCGATCACCGCCCGATATCGGGGTGAGCGGAACCGGCGCTGGGAAAGGGTCGGCGCAGTCAGACGATGTCACGGAGCCTTATTGACTGCATTGGTAACTCGGGGAGCAGACGCGGCAGGGGCCGAGACAAAATCACGCCCCTGGTGCACGCCCGAAACCGAAATAGATTTTCCAAGCTTAGGGTCGACAGTAGAGAATGGACGCTTGCAGAAACTGACAGTCTCATATCGGGCCTGGACCGGCCCAGGGGGAAACATAAAAGGATGAACCAATCTTTGGAAAGACAGCCGGTTCAAGGGCTGCCCATGCGCTACCTGCTCGTGTTTTGGCTTCTGGTTATGAGCACGATCGCCTTTCTTGATCGGACCAACATCTCCGTTGCAGGCGTTCAGATCGCCAAAGAATTCAAGATTGACAACTCGCATCTGGGTTGGGTCTTCAGCGCTTTCCTTGTGGGCTATGCCAGTTTCCAGATTCCGGGCGGAGTGGTTTTGCGGCGCTTCGGTCCGCGGCGCGTGCTGTCGTTCTGCGTGATTCTGTGGGGCGTTTTCACGATCTTCACCGCCATGGTACCGCCTGCGGTCCCCGGCGCACTGATGATGATTATCCTGGTGCGAATCGCGCTGGGAGCGAGCAGCGCGGTCATGTACCCCTCGGGCAACCAGTTTATTGAACGCTGGTTCCCTATTCACGAGCGGGGCAAGGCTAACGGCATCCTCTTCGGCGGAGTCGGCCTGGGGTCGGCGATTGCGCCGCCGCTGCTGACGGCCATCATTCTTGCCTACGACTGGCATGTGGCTTTCTGGTTCTGCGCGCTGGTGGGCTCGGTGGCAGCTGTCGTGTGGTTGCTGGTAGCGCGCGACAAGCCCGAACAGCATCCGTGGGTGAGCGCCGGTGAGCTGGCCATGATCGTGGCCGGTCGGGGAGATGCTCCCAAGTCGGCAACACTGGATGCCGAGCTTGCGAAGAAGCGAAGTGGTTCCCCGTGGGCAAAGATCTTCACCAGCAAAGAAGTGCTGGCACTGACACTCAGTTACTTTACGTTCGGATATATCAGTTGGGTCTTCTTCAGCTGGTTTTACATTTACCTTGCCCAAGTGCGTGGACTGAGCCTGAAGGCCAGCGCCGTGTACTCGATCTTCCCATTTGTGTCGATGAGCCTGGGATCGTTGATTGGCGGCGCGGCCAGCGACTGGCTTGCGCACCACGTGAGCCAGCGCGTCGGCCGGTGTTATCTGCCGGCGTTTGCGCTGCTGCTTACCGGACTCTTGCTGGCATTGGGATCAACGGTGGAAAGCGCAGTGACCGCAACGGCGTTGCTGGCCGGCGCCGCTGGAGCACTCTATCTCTCGCAGAGTTCCTTCTGGAGTGTGACGGCGGATTTTGCCGGCGAACATTCGAGCGTGGTTTCAGGAACGATGAACATGGGCTGCCAGATTGGAGGGGCGGTAACTGCGTCACTGACACCGCTGATCGCTTTGCACTTTGGATGGCAGGCATCGTTTCTGACGGCGACAGCGCTGGCAGTTCTGGGCGCAGCGGCGTGGCTGCTGGTGAATCCGGACGCGCGGCTGGCGCGGTAGCGATTACGCAGCAAGTTCCGGCGATGAAGATTGAAAACCGTACAATGGGTGCATGTTGCGCCAAGTATCGCTTTATCTCATCGCCGCGTTGACCTTCCTGCCTCAAGCGACTCCGCAGTTGTATGCGCAGAAACCGCTGCCGGGTACGTCGGCCGAAGACCGCGCGTTGGCACGGTCGATTTTTCAAGAACTCATCGACATTAACACCACGGATACGCCGCGCGGTAATGTGACGACCGCGACCGCAGCAATGGAGAAGCGGCTGCTCGACGCAGGATTTGCGCCGCAGGATGTTCAACTGTTGGGGCCTGATCCGCACAAGCAGAACCTCGTTGTAAGAATGCACGCGGCGGGAATGCCAACGGAGAAGCCCGTGCTGTTCTTATGCCACATGGACGTGGTGGAGGCTCTGCGCTCGGATTGGACGACCGATCCATTTGAACTGGTAGAGAAAGATGGATTTTTCTACGGCCGCGGCACGGAGGATATGAAAGACGGCGACGCGGCTATGGTGGCCACGTTCCTGCGCCTGCATCGCGAAGGATACAAGCCAAAACGCGATCTGATTCTGGCGCTGACAGCCGATGAAGAAGGCGGCAAATTCAACGGCGCACAATGGCTGGTAAATCAGCATCGCGATCTTGTGGATGCGGCGTTCGTGATCAACCTCGACGCGGGCGGAGTGCAGTTGGAACACGGACGGCCCGTGGTTGCTGCCGTGGAAGCGACTGAAAAGGTCTATTCGGATTTTCAGATCACCGCGGTAAATCGAGGTGGACACAGTTCCCTGCCCCGGCCCGATAACGCCATCTATGAGCTGACATCCGCGCTCAACAAGCTTGCAGCTTTCAGCTTTCCGTTTGAGTTGAACGACGTGACGCGTGCGTACTTCAGCAAGCTCGCAGAGCAAGAGAGCCCTCAAGTAGCGACGAACATTCGCGCGATCCTGGCGACACCGCCGGATATGGCAGCAGTTGCGCGACTCAGCTCCGAGCCCAGCTTTAATGCGAACCTGCGGACCACGTGCGTGGCTACGCGGTTGAACGCGGGCCATGCGAACAACGCGCTGCCGCAAACAGCACAGGCAATTGTGAATTGCCGTATATTTCCGGGGCATTCGCCTGAAGAAATTCGGCAGAAGCTGACTGAGATTTTTGGCGACAGCCAGCTGACGGTGAAGTATGTTTCAGATGCCGGCGCAGTGTCTGAAACAGCTCCCGATAGGAAGCCGATTTTACCGCCTGCGCCGATTCCGGAAGTTTTTGTTCCGCTGACGCGCCTGGTGAATGCGATCTGGCCCGGGGTCCCCGTAACCGCGCTGATGGAGAACGGGGCAAGCGACTCAATCTATTTCGCCCAGGCTGGGATTCCCTGCTACGGGTTCTCGGCCATCGCGATGGAGCGGGGCGACGATCGCGCTCACGGGCGCGATGAGCGGATTCCGGTGGATTCCTACTGGAAATCGCTCGACTTTTTCTATGCATTTGCCAAGGCGCTGGGCGGAAGCTAGGCCTGTCAGTCCGGCTTAAGGTGGGAGTTGAGTTTCGTGCTTTCCCAGGTTAGGCGCAAGAAGCGCGCCGAACCTGGGGCACCCTGCATCTGTATGTGCGGCATGTGGTAAAAGCCGTTCCGATTCGGGTGAATGGCCAGCGCGCCGGCAGTTCGGGTTTGACCCTGCTTGGGTATTCGAACTAGGTTTGAAGTGTGCGTGGCGGCGCGTTGAGGTCCTGGCCGCAGTTCCTGTGATCTGAGCGAATCCTGCAAACAAGGAGTCTGAATGCAAAACCGAGCCTATCCCCGGTTCTTGAAGAATTTTGCGGCGGCAGCCGGCGCTGCGCTGGTATTCGCTGCTCTGGCGCTTGCGCCAATGCGCGCGCAGGATTTGAAGAGCTTTGAGCAGAAGATCACGACCAAAGTGCTTCCCAACGGTCTCACGCTGATCATCTGTACTCGGCCCGAGGCCCCGGTGTTCAGCTACAACACATTTGTTGACGCGGGAGACGTGAACGATCCCTCCGGCGAGAGCGGGCTGGCGCACATGTTTGAGCACCTCGCCTTCAAGGGGACTACGCAGATCGGCACTACCGACTACGCGGCTGAAAAGGTCGCACTGGCCAAGGTGGAAGAGGCCAATCAGGCATATGAGGCCGAGTATCTGAAACAGGTAGGCAGGGACCCGAAGAAGCTGGAGGAGCTACACAAAGCGTTCCTCGATGCACAGGCAGAGGCACACAAATACGTCATTCCGAATCAGTTCACTGAAGTGGCCGAGCGAAACGGCGCCAGCGGTTTGAACGCTGAAACCGGACTGGATGAAACGCAGTATTTCTGGTCGATGCCGGAAAATCGGCTGCAGCTTTGGGCGTGGCTTGAAAGCGCGCGGCTTTCCGATGCCGTTCCGCGGGAATTCTACAAGGAGCGAGATGTTGTGCTGGAAGAGCGCCGCATGCGCACCGACTCCAACCCGATTGGGCGGCTCGTTGAACAGTTCCTTGCGACGGCATACGTGGCCCACAATTACGGACGAAGTTCGATTGGTTGGCCGAGCGAGGTGAGCCAGCTTTCGGCAACCGAGGCGATGGACTTCCACAAGAAGTTCTACGTGGGCGGCAACATCGTGATTACAGTCGTGGGCGATGTGGATGCGAAGACAGCCATGCCGATCCTGGAGAAATATTTCAGCAAGGTTCCCGCGGGAGCCAAGCCGGAAGACATGACCACCGTGGAACCACGGCAGTTTGCGGAAAAATCGCTTGTGATCCGCGAGCAGACGCAGCCTTTCTACATCGAGGGTTATCATCGGCCGAGCTATCGCGATCCTGACGACGCGGTGTACGACGCCATTCAGGACATCATGTCGAACGGGCGTGTTTCGCGCCTCTATCGAAGCCTGGTGGAACAGCAGCAGATCGCGGCTGAGGCTGAGGGGTTCAGTCCGTTCCCAGGCGCAAAGTATCCAAACCTGTTCGCGTTTTATGCGGTGCCGCTGCCCGGCCACACTCCCGCGGAAATGCGCGACGCCATACACAAAGAAATTGACAAGCTGAAGTCCGCCGACGTGACCGATGCGGAGCTGCAAATGTTCAAGACACGGGCGCGAGCCGACCTGCTGCGCGGATTGGCAGACAATCAGGGACTGGCAAATGCCCTGTCGGAGTATCAGACGCGATATGGCGATTGGCGGGAATTGTTCCTGCAATTGGACCGGGTAGACAAAGTGACGAAGGCTGACATTCGTCGCGTAGCAAATCGGGTGTTTGTGGTTTCGAACAGGACCAGCGCGGAGATTGATACACAGGCTCCTGCCGCGACTGCAGGCAAAGCAGAAGGCAAGAATGGAGGCGCAGAATGAAGGCGTCGATCAAGAAGAGTGCTTCCCGAATGCTGTTCGTAGCCGCCGTGTTCGCTACGATCATCGCGCCGTCTTTTGTGGTCGCGCAGCAGAGCAAGCCTTGGGAACAGATTCCCGTTCCTCCGCTGCACGAGTTCAAACCGCACCAGCCAACCAGAATTCAATTGAAGAACGGAATCGTGGTGTTCCTGCAGGAGGATCACGAGTTGCCGTTCGTCTCCGGTTCAGTGGTAATTCCGGGCGGCGAGCGCGATGTTGAGCCAGCGAAAACCGGGCTTGTCGATATGTACGGCGAAGCTTGGCGCACCAGCGGCACAGAGAAGATGAGTGGAGACGCCATGGACGATTTTCTCGAAGCCAAGGCGGCGCACATCGAGACAGGCGGAGACATCGACTCGACGGAGGTCTCGTGGGACTCGTTGAAGGGCGACGCTAGCCAGGTCTTCGACATGGCGATGGATCTTCTGTTCCATCCAAAGTTCAGCGAAGAGAAACTGCAGTTGGCGCAGCAGCAGGCCGCAACCGGAATTGTTCGCCGCAACGACGATGAAGGGGCGATTGCGACGCGCGAAGCTTCAAAGCTGGTATATGGCGCCAACAGCCCGTACACACGTCAACCCGAACTGGCCACCATTGGCGCAGTGACGCTGGCGGATATGCAGGCGTGGCACGACCGCTCACTGAAGGGAAAACTCATTGTTGCCATTGCTGGAGATTTCGATCCTGCGGCGATGGAGGCGAAAGTGCGCGCCACATTTGAACGGCTGCCGCCCGTAGTTGCAGCCCCGCCTCGGCACGATGAATTCAAAGGGCCGACGCCCGGCGTGTACTTCATCAACAAGGAAGATGTGAATCAATCGAATGTCGAGATAGTGGGCCTTGGCACAGAACGCCGCAATCCTGACGTTCCGGCGCTCGCCGTGATGAACGAGATCCTCGGCGGTGGATTCGGCAGCCGCCTGTTCCAGAAAGTGCGCACGGAATTGGGCCTCGCTTACGCTGTGGGCGGCGGGTTCGGGTTCGATTACGACCATCCCGGGACGATGCGAGTTGAAGTGCTGACAAAGAGTCCTTCCACCGTCGATGCCACCAAGGCGGCCTTGACCGAAATCAAAAACCTGACCGCAGAGCCGTTCACCGAGGTGGAACTCAAGCGCGCGAAAGACAATATTCTGAACTCGTTCCTATTCCGTTACGATACGCGGGACAAGGTCTTGGCTGAACGCGTTAAGCTTGAGTTTTACGGATATCCTGCCGATTATCTTGAGACGTACAGGACAGCGCTGGAGAAAGTGACGCTTGCCGATGTAACGCAAGCAGCCAGGAAATTCATTCAGCCGGCGAAGCTTGCCATCCTGGTGGTGGGCAATGGACCGGAGATCAAACCGGGATTGGACGCGCTGGATATGGGCCCCGTACACCCGGTGGATATTACGATCAAACAACCGCAACGCCCGGCAGGAGCTGCGGGTGGGGCGGCGCAGTAGTCGCTGCGAATTAGAGTTGCTGGGCTGAAGCGGCGAGTGGAGAGTAGATAGGGTGAAGACGATTCCAGAGTTGGTAGCTGAAGACGCCAGGCTGAAAGAGGATGCCGCGCGACGGCTGATGGCTGCCGGAGTGACAGTTTACCGGCCGGAGACTTGCGTGATTGACGCCGATGTCGAGGTGGCTGCGGGCACGGTGATCGAGCCTTTTGTCCAACTGCTGGGGCGCACGCGCGTGGGAGCGGGATGCCTGATCCGGTCCTACACGGTGATCGAGAACTGCACGCTGGGCGATAAGGTGCTGGTGCGACAGAGCTGCATCCTTTCAGGAAGCACAGTGAAAGAGGGGGCAAAAATCGGCCCGTTTGCCCATATCCGGCCGGAGAGCGAGATCGGCGAAGACGCCCACGTAGGGAACTTTGTTGAAACCAAGAAGACCAAGCTCGGCAAGGGCGCAAAGGCGAACCATCTTACCTACCTGGGCGATGCCGAGGTGGGAGCGGGGTCGAACATCGGCGCCGGGGTCATCACGTGCAACTATGACGGGGTGCACAAACACCGCACCCGGATTGGCGAGCGGTCTTTCGTTGGGAGTGATTCCACACTGGTTGCACCGCTCGAAGTGGGAGATGGCGCATACATTGGGGCAGGCTCCTGCATCACCAAGGATGTGCCGGCCGGAGCGCTTGCGGTGGCCCGGAGCCACCAGGTGACCAAAGAGGGCTGGGCGGAAAGCCGGCGAGCACGCAACGCCAAGAAGGACTGAACAGCGGACGCCAGTGAAGTGTAACTTGCTTTAGTTACTGTTGTTTACTTACAATCAAAGATGGCGAGGTATGCGTTTCATCATAAACTTGGGGTTCTGCGGGAGAAACACGAGCGCAAACGTAGGTCGATAATCATGTTCTAGCGCGTCTTATTTGTAGTCGTTTTATTGATTGAATAACTCTCATTCCCGACGGCCAACCCCAGCCGGATCACGACCCGAGGCGCAAAAACCTATAAAAGCCGGGCTAACTTGTTACTTTCCATATGCAAAGTGAACCATATAACGCTTTTTAGTGATAGGCAGCTACTATGATTCCTAGTTTACTTAGACGAGGCCCCGGAAACCACGGCGCGAACCCCGGGATTGGTGTGGAACGCAATAACCACCCCGGACCGCGACCTTTTGGGCGGGGAGGAGACTCCGTGGACTTGAATCTGGCGGGACCGGCTGCGCCTGGCTCTGCAATTGCCGCCAATGCGGAAGCGGAAGTGCGTGCTATGGCGAACAGCAGAGCAGCGCGGGTCCTGATCGTGGACGACGAGGCGCATGTTCGTTCGATGGTGGGTTCCACCCTTGAACGACGCGGGTACGAGGTACAGCTGGCCTCAAGCGGTCGCGAAGCTCTCGAAATGCTCGCCATGAACGAGTACGACCTGGTGCTCACAGACATCGTGATGCAGGATTTGAATGGCATCGCGCTGCTGGAGCGAATTCACGCACAGCATCCGAATCTCCCGGTTGTGATGGTCACCGCCATCCACGACATCAGCGTCGCCATCGACGCGATGCGCCGCGGCGCTTACGATTACGTGCTGAAGCCATTCGAGCGCGATCACCTGATGAACACCGTGGAGCGTGCATTGAAGCACCGCCAGCTGCTTGAAGAAAGTCACAACTACCAGCAGAGCCTGGAACAAATGGTGCGCGCGCGCACTGAGATGCTTCGCCACGCAATGGAGGATTTGGAACACTCCTACGACGTGACGCTTGAGGCGCTCGGCGATGCGCTCGACCTTAAGGACTCGGAGACGGAAGGTCATTCAAAGCGTGTGACCGCCTACACGATCGCACTGGCGCGCGCCATTGGCCTGGCTCCTTCTGAAATCAAGGTGATTGCACGCGGTGCGTTTCTGCACGACATCGGCAAGATGGCCATCCCCGATGAGATCCTGCGCAAGCCCGGAAAGCTTTCCCCGGAAGAGCAGGACGTTATGCGCGAACACTGCACGCGCGGCTATCACATGCTCAGGAAGATTCCGTTTCTGGCAGGCGCGGCAGAAATTGTTTTCTGCCACCAGGAACATCACGACGGAACCGGTTATCCGAGCGGATTGCAGGGCCGTGAGATTCCGATCGGAGCCAGGATCTTTGCCGTCGCCGATACGCTGGATGCCATCACCAGCGACCGGCCTTATCGCAGGGCACGCAGCTTCGATGCGGCGCGCGAAGAGATTTTGCGCTGCTCCGGATCGCAATTCGACCCCGCTGTTGTTGAGGCATTTCTGAAGATTCCGAACGAACTTTGGCAAGAACTTCGGTCGGAGATCAGCGGCCAAAGCAAGCGCTTTTCGACATTCGATGCGGCCCCGCCCCCCGACAGCCAGAAAACGCACTAGCGTTTTCGCAAAATACGTAGACCGGAATTTTGTCGGTATCCCACCCATTCCGCAAAAATACGCGGAATGGATGGGGCACACCAGTCAATAGCAAAAGCGAAAACGCACTAGCATCATCCTCGCAAGGGTTGCATTGTACGCTGCTCTGCATCCAATCAAACTAGTTCAGCACGCTCAAGTCCCCATTTCAGGAGCGTACCCATGCCCGCACTTTCCCCTCAAGACACTGAAACCCGTGTTCGCAACCTATCCGGCTGGAAAATCGAATCAGGTGAGCTGACCAAGACGTTCAGCTTTAAGGATTTCCTGAGCGCAGTAGACTTCGTGAACCAGATCGCGAAGATCGCTGAAGGCGCCGGCCATCACCCAGACATCGACATCCGCTACAACCGGGTGCGAATTGCCCTTGTGACCCACGATGCGGGCGGATTGACGGAAAAGGACTTCGAACTGGCTGGCGGGATAGAGAAGTTGGCCTGACCGTGGTGTCGGATTCCGAGCCGGCCAGTTCGAACCCTACAAGTCAAGATCAGCTTCGTCGGAAGATATCCCAAATTTCGGATTTGGGTCGATTTCTTCGCTTTGGCGTAGAGTTTTGAGCGTTTTTCGGTACCACCAAGCGGCGGCCAAGCCTCCGACCAGCGCCGAAGCGGCAGCCGCCAACCCGACTCTGGCCCAGATCGACGAGGCAGAATTGGTTTCGTCGGTAGGGGTTAAAGCCTCTGATTCTGCTTGAGTTGTCATGTTTTTCGAAGTCCGCCCTGCAGGCTCGTCGCACCGTTTTTCTGCGCTTATGATAGCGCATTTTAGATGCAACAGGATTGTCCAAAGAGTATCAGTAGATCTCTAATAAAGATTTCGATTTTAGTATTTGCGTTCCACCGAATCTATGCTATGCTGTATTTATTCCGGTGGTTGAGATGTTTCAAACCGTCTCCTCCCTGCCGGAAGTAGTTTGCGTCACTGGCCTCCCGGCACGAACAGCTAGACCGTTCGTGCCGTCTTTTTTTGTAATTTGAGGATATTCGTCACAAGGGGGGCGTGGCCGCCATGCAGCTGTTCAGCTGAGTTCCCGATCCGTTCTATTCCAGATAAAATGACAGGCAGAGAGGGTTTATGAAGCACCTGTTGAAGAGTCGTTGGGCGCTGGCCTTGTGTGTATTTGCGCTAACAGCAGTCAGCTACGCTCAGTGGTCCAACCCCGCTGAGGATGTTCCGGCTTATCATCCGTCGGCTCCGCTCAAAGTGAGTTCGCTTCCGCCAATACTTTCGGGATCGAAGCTTACCGGCGAGAACTTCCAATATCCCTGGCAGAAGCACGTTTATCAGCAGGTTATCCAGGTGAGCAGCGTTCTTTATCAGCTTCCCTGCAACTGCCGTTGCGATCGGGCCCTTGGCCACACAAGCCTGCGCAGTTGTTTTGAAGGACTGCATGGGACCGAGTGCTCCACCTGCGCCAAGGAAGGCTTTTTCGCTTATCAGCAGACGAAGCTTGGCAAGAAACCGGCCGAGATCCGCGCCGCCATCGCACGGCACGAATACGAAAAGATCGATTTGGAAAAGCAGTAGGAGCCGGCTCGCTTCATTCGATTTGAATTAAGCATAGAATAGATATCAGCACGAACCAGTTGCACCGGTTCGCACCTTGAGGCTCTTCTGGATCATCCAATGAAGAGCCGACAGATGGGGGCGTCACGGTTTCGACGGGATCGATTGCGGCTCAGGAGGCATGTCGGGGTGTGGGCACCCGTAATCGCCTGCAAAACAAAAGTTGCCAACGATAATCTGGCACTTGCAGCTTAATTAACTAAGCTGCCGTCTTCCACGGCTTTGCCTATGGGCTGTGAGCGGACGTCATTCAGTAGGCTGGCGCGTGCGGCTCGGTCCGTGTCGTTTCGCGCGAGATCATCGGACTAGTTTCTGGCGCATCTTGTCCGTTCTGAGCGTCAGCGGCGAAACCATCCGGAACTGGACTGAGCATGGATTCTCCTGGCTGACAGTGATTTCGGACGCGGGTTCGACTCCCGCCGCCTCCACCATACTTAAGCTTTTTATTTTCTTGCACTTACCAATCAGGGCCTAAAAGTCGGGTCGTTTTTGTGACCGTTTTGTACCCATTTTGTACCAGGGACAAAAAGCCTCCCGATTTTTTGACCCATTTCAGCGTTCGAGCAAAACTCCAGCTGAAGTGGGAGGCCCTCATGGATTCGTTCGTCTTCACCCGTCACTCTTCCGACTGCAAATTCAAACGTGACCGGTTCTGCAACCGCTGCAACTGCCCCAAGTGGGTCGAAGGCAGGTTCAACCATGAGCGCTTCCGCAAGAGTGCCTCGACCAGGGTTTGGGGCGAGGCCGAACAGTTCCGCGAAAAACTGGAAGAGGCTCTGTCGAGAGGGCTACCGCTAGACGGTCTTCACGCGGACTCGATCACGGCACCTGCCGCACCGCCCTCACCTCTTCGCGCCTCGGCGGCTCAACCGCAATCTACGGCCACCGCCTCCGTTCCGATTTCGCCGGGACCGGCCGCAGCCCCACCTGAGGTGAATGCGCCCTCCACATCTCAAAGCGGCACCCAGTCCACCGGTCGGCAGAAGGCGAGAGTTACGGTCCAGAAGGCCGTCGATGCCTACATGACCGACGCCCGCAGCCGAGGGCTCAAGTCGGACACGATCAAGAAGCTCGAGAGAATCTTTGAGAAACAGTTCCTCCCCTGGACAAGGGTGCAGGGACTCGAATACCTCGATGAGGTCGATCTTGACGCCCTGCTCGCCTTCCGCAGCACGTGGACCGAGGGTGCCATCGTCAGGGTAAAGAAGCAGGACCGCGTCATCGGCTTCTTTTGGGATTGCTTCCGCCGCAACTACGTCACCCAGAATCCCGCTCTGTCGCTCAGCAAAATCAAGACTACCCAGGTTCCCACCGACTATTTCCCCCGCGATGAGTTCGATAGGATCATCGCTGCCATCGAAGTTTATGGCGACGCTCGCGGCGGCTTTATTCCGATCAAGGACACCCGTACCAGACTGCGTACTTTGACACTACTGATGCGCTGGAGCGGGCTCCGCATCCGCGACGCGGTGACGCTTGAACGGCACCGTCTGGATGGCGACAGCCTCCTGCTCTATCAAGCCAAGACCGGGCAGGCGGTCTATGTGCCGCTTCCCGCCCATGTCGTCGATGCATTGGTGAATATCCCCGATGGTCCCAGGCCGAACCCACGCTATTTCTTCTGGAGCGGCAATGGAGCCGCCAAATCTGTGGTGGCTGACTGGCAACGAGCCTATCGTCGTCTCTTCGAGCTGGCCGATATCCGAGGGCTCGATGGCGAGCTGAAGCGTTGCCATCCCCACATGTTCCGCGACACCTTTGCGGTCGAGATGTTGCTCGCCGGAGTTCCCATCGATCAGGTCTCGATACTCCTCGGGCACTCTTCGGTGAAGATCACGGAGCGACACTACGCTCCCTTCGTGAAGGCACGGCAGGTCCAACTCCAGAAGAGCGTGCGCAACGCGTGGAAGGTCGGCGAGCCCGCAGGTCAGGGACCAGACAACCATCCGCCGAAAGCCGCACGCCCCACCAGCAAACAAAAGGGGTGGGGGCTGATCGACAACACGAGACGGAAAATCCGGACGGCGTGACCGTCACTGGACGCGGAGGCCGGAATATCCCGCCATGCGGATCTGAAAGGTGGCGTGAACCTGTTCCCAGTACTTGTCGAGGATATGGAAGACGCGTTCGTCCTCATGCTCGTTGAAGATCAGCATGCGAATCCACGAGCGCAGCAGCATCGACTCGATCACGTCCTCTGGTACGCCTTCCTGTTCGCAGTGAAAAATGGCGTGATGAATCTCGTCGATAACGACGGCATTCTCGCGTTCTCCTTCCTCACCGGGAGCAGGCGGTTTCCCGAACCAGCTTCCGTCGGTCGCCCGAGCCGCTTCGATCTTCGCGATTAGCTTCTCGACCGCGGCGCTCGTCGAAACCGGAAGGCGCTGCTCCGGCAGGTCGTCACGGAGCTGGTTCAGCACGTTCCTGACGGAAGCGCGATCGACATAGTCGAATCGATGGTGATCGGTCGGGTCCCACTCACTGTCCGCGGCTCTGCTGCGTCTTACGACAACGTCCAGCCACGATTCACGGAAGATCTGTTCCACCGCGAACGAACTGATCCCCTGCTCGTGAGCGGAAAGCACGGCAATCCCAAACTCCGACGCAGCGAATCGTCTCTGCCTGCCGATCGCGGATCGGCCGGACTCGTGATGCAGGCGGAAGCAAAGATCGATGACCCGGCCCTCCATCGCCGTCCGCCGATGGTATTCCTGGAGCAGACGGTCCCACTCCTTGAGTTCCTTCGCGCTCCAATCGTCCCGATTCTCGCTGGTCACAAAATTACCGGTCTTCTCGAATGCGTAAATAAAATCGGGGCTCGCTTTTTCTCTTCGGAACTTGGCGAGCATTTCGGCGCGCCATGCGGTCTCGCGAGCCTCCGCATCCCGGCGCAGCGCTTCGCCGGTTTCAGGGCCTCGAGTTGAGTCCGAAGAATCGACAGTCCGTGCTCTGAACTTGTCTCTCAACTGGATAGCCTCCGAAAGAATCGCTCCCCATGCCCTTGCACTGAATTCTATTTTCTTCCAATCTTGCCTGCCCAAGCGAGCCAGCACCGCTCTGCCGGGGCCCGCGCGCCGGAACGTTCGCGTCAGCCGTCGCCTCGATTTCTTCCATGTAATCGATCAATTTGACCGAATTTCCAACTCGAACTACAGCTACTTTGTGCTGGTCTGATGGATCCGCCGATTCCATCAGCGTTCTCGGCGGTTCGTCATGGCCCGATCGGCGTTATCCGACTCAGGAGAGATGCCACATGGATTTCCAACACGCTCTTAATGGTCCAGAAACCTTGCAGAAACCGGTGGGGTTGCAGGCATTCGAAAGACACTACACCGTGGCCCAGTTATCAAAGCTCTGGATTTTCAGCGAAAGCACGATTCGACGCCTGTTTATCAAGGAGCCGGGAGTCATCAAGATCGCTCACCAGCCGACGAGAGTGAGGAGAGGCTACACCTCTTTGAGAATCCCCGAGCGGATCGCCCAACGCGTCCATCGGCGTCTGCAGAGTATCTCCTGATCGGTGATTTCCCAGCTACACGAACGCTTACATCCCCGAATTTGACCGAATCTTGAAGCGGGTTCATGCTGACTCGGCATTCGAGGAGGCCCATGTGAAGGGGCGCACAGGGTATTTCATGATCGCGGTATTGCTGACGATTCCCAGTGCGGCCGTGACTGTGTACTCAGGCGTGGCGATTTGGAAGGCATGGCCAACAGACATTTGGGACTGCGGGCTCTTGGTCTTCCTTGCCTCACTAGGAACCAGCTCGCTCGTGAATGTTTGGGTTCAGGCAATCCTCGGATCAGGCGTTTCGCTTGGTGGTCGGACGATGGAGTGGGGGCGGAGCACGACGCCGATTCCAGCGGAAGTGCGAGGGCATGGCGATGTTTGAATCGATTACCGATCTTGCCGGCAAACTGGCCGCGACGGGCTACTTCATCGATCCGGTGATGATCAAGGTCGTTTTCCTGGCGGCTAAGATGCAGAAACCATTACTGCTTAGAAGGGCCTGCGGGATCGGGCAAGACCCAGCTGGCTGTATCAGTCGCCGCGGCCGCAGGGACGCATGTCGAGCGGCTCCAGTGCTATCGCGGCGTGACCGAGGACAAGGCCATCGGGCGGTTCGATGAGGGGTTGCAGCGGCTCTACATGGAGTTCTCGCAAAGGGCGAGCACGAGGACTGGCAGACGTGTCAGGCGAACCTCAAGGGGCGGGACTTCTTCCGGCCGGGTCCACTGATGCGCGCGCTCGAATGCGAGCGGCCGTGCGTGCTGCTGATTGACGAGTTGGACAAGGTGGACGAGGGTTTCGAGGCAATGTTCTTAGAAATACTTTCCGCCTGGCAGCTGTCGATTCCTGAGTTCGGCACGGTCGCGGCGAAGAGCATTCCCTTTGTCGTGCTGACCAGCAACGAGGAACGCCGGTTGGGAGACCCCATCCGGAGGCGCAGCCTCTATGTGCGCGTCGAGCATCCGACGCCGGCGCGCGAAGCGGAGATCATTGCCAGCCGCACCCCGATGGCCGAAGAGAAGTTCATCGGGAGATGGCGGGGATCGCGCTCTCGTTCCGCAACTATTCCCTCGAAAAACCGCCTCGGTCTCGGAGATGATCGACTTCGCCAACGCGCTGCAACTGCTTGGAACGGACCACGTGACCGAGGAGCATCGCGACGTGCTGCTGCCATTTTTGGCGAAGACGGAGAAGGACCGCCGGCACCTGTTGCTGCGTGAAGGGATTCAAGAGCCTGCTCGACGATGGCGCGCGGTTCGCGCAGAGGCTGCGCTCTCCGAGGAGGGTCAGCATCATGAATCGATGCTTGCTCCTGCTTCTGTTCTTCCCGGTCTTGCCTTCGCGCAGACGGATCCTGCGCCGGCGGCGCGATTCGTGCGGCAGTATGCGGCGCACTATCGTGTTTCGCCTGAGTTGATCGCCGCGTTGATCGACGTTGAATCGCGGTGGAATCCGCGAGCGGTTTCCGACAAGGGAGCGATGGGGCTGATGCAACTGATGCCGGCGACGGCGCGGCGTTACGGCGCGTTTGATCCCTTCGACGTGGAACAAAACATCGCCGCGGGCACCCGCTACGTCACGGCGTTGATGTGGGAGTTCCATGGGGATCTGCGCCTGGTCGCCGCGGCCTACTACGCGGGCGACCGCGGGATTGCGCGGGAGCAATTGAACTATCGCAACCCGGACGTTGTGGCCTACGTGCAGGCGGTCCGGCGGCAGTACATGATTCGCAAATATGCGGCCGTGAGGCCGCCGAGGAGGTCGACGCCATGAAACTTCGCTGGTTCATGCCCATCGCATCCTGATTCCACTGCGCCTCAGCGCGACGGACGCAGCGGTTGGGGCGCGTGTCGCCACGATCACGATCAACCCGAGAGAGGTCACGGTCCTCCATCTGCGGCCGGAGTTTGAGTCGACGATTCGGATGCCCGAGGAGGTCACATCCGTCATTCTGGGCAGTCCGGGCGAGTTCAAGGCCGAGCATAACGAGGGCGAGCCGGAGTACGTCTACGTCAAGCCCATCACCAAAGAGGCTGCGCAGTCGAACCTCCTGATCGCGACCAAATCGGGCCAGCACGTGACGCTGGAGTTGGTCAGCGATGGCGCTGGCGTCCCGAATCCAATCGCAGCCGGTTGACTTCCTGATCGAGTACCGATCGGCGCGGAGCTTCCTGATCTCCTCGGATTCCGAATCCCTGGCGATGCCAACCGCGGCCGGCAAGGAACCGGAGCATGGCATGAAGTGGCGGGACACCGGCACGGATCAGCGCCGCTTTCGAGTCTCGACGAGGAGTTCAGGCAGCAAGCAGAGAGTGAATGCTCCCAAATGGACGAAATGGGAGGACAAGCAGATCGAGACATCGATTGGCGACATGCGGCAGTTGAGCAACGAGACCATGATCTCCTACTCCATCCTGAACAGCTCGAATCAGCCCGATCGAGATTGTTCCGCCGCAGATCCAGATCACGGGGCGCAAGGCCACAAAGAAGAAAAAGAAGGAAGGCAAAGGCATCATCTCGGATCAGCTGGAGATTCGCGACTACAGGTTGAGCACAACGCGGCTTGAGCCGGGAGGGCGCGCCGATGGCGTGGTTGTCTTCGACCGGCCCAATTTCAAGGAGTCGACGGAGAAGCTATTTCTGCAGATCGCGCAGGCGGACCAGGTGGATCGTCCGATCTTGATTCGTCTGCCGTTCACTCCACCCATCTCCGGCGACGGCAAGTAGAAAGGGGTTCAGAGACTATGAGCATCAATGACAACAACAGGAACGGAAGCGTGGGTCTACACACCCCAGTCGCGGAATCGCTCCGAGCCGCTGCGCTTCGCAAGAGCCGACTCGGCGCACGATCCTGAATCAACCGGCCGGAATGGAAACATGAACCCGGCACCAAGTTTGCGACACGAGCTGACGTCAAGGGAGCGGAAGGAATCAGCAAGAGCAAACTCATTCTTCTCGGCGGCGGACTTGGCCGTTGCGGTTCTGTTCTTTGTGTTCACGGCTATTGTCGGCAAGTCGCCGAAGAAGCTGACGGCAGTCAAAGCAGCCGTCTCAGCAGGCCAAACAGGAGCAGACGAAGCCGCCCAAGGGCAGCGTGACGCCTCTGATGGACACCGTGCGCACGCCGGCGCCGGACAACAGCAGCGGGCAGCTCGGGCCGGGTGACATCCGGCGGACACGATCCTTGGACGACCGGCTCGGGCTCAAGCCAGTGGCAGGCAAGCCTGCCGTTGCCAGTTCGCTGGGCAGCGTACCCTCTTTCGCGGATACACAACAGAAATGGGAAGATCCAGCGCCATACGGCGGAACTCCCGCCGCAGAGACACCGCAGACGCAGCAGAACAGCCTGAAGGAGCCGTCCATCGTCTTCGTGCGGAGCGTGGCGCAGAGACCAGGCCTGGCTAGCGCCGAAGGTCAATTCCGATGACGATGGTGCGCCGCGATTGGAACTGACGCCGGGAACGCGCATTCAGGCGAAGCTTGAGACGCAGATATCGAGCGCTGTGCAGGCCCCCGTGGTAGCCGTAGTCGAATACACCTACGCGATCGGCGACAGGATCATCGTTCCCGCCGGCGCGCGCGTGTATGGCCAACTCCAGCAGGCCGATCGGAGCGGACTGGTCAGCGTGAAGTTCGACGAGATCGAACTGCTCGATGGCGCGCGGGAGAAGATCGACGCCGTCGGCACCGGGCTCGATCTAGGGCCGATCAAAGGGAATCGTCTACGGGAAGAACACAGGCAAGAACTTTCTGGTGCGCGCGGCATCGGGGATCGGTTCGGTGCTTGCCGAAGTGGCCGGAAACAATTCGAGCGCCGCGTTTTCCGAAGACGACATGCTGCGGGAGCGGCTGGCCGAGAATATCGGCACTGCGGGCGACTCCGAGGTGATGAGCCTCAATGCCAACAGCCGCGTGGTCGTTTCCGTTCCCGCCGACACGAAGATCTACATCGTGTTCACCAAGCACGAACAAACGCCCTGCCGAGCTTCACAAGGTAGTCGCCACGGTTCAGTAAATTGCCCGCAACACAGCACACTTCTTTTCTTCGCCCTGGCCCAGTGCCAGGGCGTTTTTGTGTTTGGCCATCAAATTCAAGCCGGCTGCTTACACGGGTCCTGAACAACTCTAGATTCGGTCGTTATCGAATGATTCGACCGCATACGACCTTTCCCCTCAATGCATTCACTTCTGGGTCAAAGATCGATCCGGATGACCCAGTATGCGGTTGGGCAATCTTCGCTCCCGATGCCCCAAAATGAAGTTGAGCAAAGATCGGTCCCGTTGACCCAATTCCCAATTGAGCAAAGAACGGTCCCGATTACCCAGTGTGCGGTTTGAGGCATTTCGGTCCCGATTACCCAATTCCGAATTGAGCAATGATCGGTCCCAATGACCCAAAGTGACGGTGGGTGAATGGTCGGTCCCGTTGACCCGTTTCGCGATTGGGAAACAACGATCCCGATGACCCAAGTGCAATTGGGCAAATCGTTCCCGTTCACCCATTTCGCGATTGGGCAATCTTGGCCCCGATTACCCAATGTGCAGATTGGGGGGGGAGTTATTCCCGTTCCCGATGCCCCAATTTGGGTATTGGGTAGTTGTCTACTCAAGTCACTCAGAGTGGTCCGAGTAATGATCATGGCGCCTGCTTCGAGAATTCAGCCTACACCGTGTTCGCTTGGGATCTATTGTCGCTAAATTCAACGAAACCAGCTTGCGGCTTTTAGCTATGAAGGGATAAGGCGGAACCGTCCGCAACGCCTACATATATAGGTGTGTTCCCAGTTCCAATGGAGACGTGGATAAACCTCACGGTTGTAGCGGGCGACCTTTATTAAAACTCAGTAGCATCCCCGCCGAAATACACCGGAACCGAGAAGCAAAAGAATAGCGACAGTGTTTCCCAAACTTGTAGCGGGCTTGGAGTGATCGGAGTACGACCACCCGACGAATCCCCAGAAAGGGTAAAGCATATTGGTGTTCCCCAAAGCAGAAGGGGCCGTCCATAACCTCGAGGATCTGGCGGGGCGGCCGCTTGGGCGGAAAAGGATGAGTCGTCCCCGAATGGAACCTAGTGGAGTAAGTGTGTGTTCCCTGTTCATAGAGGACGGGCGCAGCCACGATGTTCGCGGTACCGCATTTGTCGCATTGATACGGATTCAACTGCGAAATGGATGCCATGCCGTGGTCCATGAGCTGGCGACAGCTTGCGACACCGGGCTCCTCGATTGAGATTTTAGCTCGATTTGTTCAAATTATTCCAACTCTCCAGAAGACCGAACCCAGCCCTGGATAGCTCCAGCCGCAGAACCTCTTCAATTGGTTAGGGATAGGCGAGAACGGCCCAACCCGGTCCGGCCAACTCATTTGACCGAGTTTCGATTCCCACTCATTCTCTCGTTCGA
>CAVUYH010000007.1:0-333807 GCA_963745685.1 uncultured Acidobacteriaceae bacterium
CCATCGGTTCTCCTTCCTTTCGGCATTGAATCCTTCTTCTTTCTCTGTTCTTCGTGCCAACGCTTTTTCCATTGACTCTGCGCCCAATTCGAACAGTCAGTGGAGCAATATCGTTCCTTGCCGTGCTGCGGTATGAAATAGGGTTTCGTGCATCCTTCTCTTTCACACAAGCGCAACTTGTCGGCACAGCTTGCCAACTCAAGTTGCATAAAGCTCATGAGGTCGGGGCATTGAATGACGAACTCTCCGGTTTTGAAGTCGAATTCAAATGCAAACTTCTCATCATGAAAAGACTGGTGCCAATCTTGTCCAATAAGGTACTTCCATGACTCGCGTATTGCTCTGCGCTTACCCACCCAATCTCGCAATGAAAAACGGAAAGTATCGGAGTCGTCGTCAGTGTCTCGTGAAGGCGGCCCGTACCGCTCTGTAAATTCGCGAATCTTACTCGGATCGGAAGGCCAGTTGGCAAACCGCTGAGCAAGAAGCATTCCGCGTTCGCCAAAGAAGCTCGTGGTACCAGTCCACTTCCACTTACCTTCAATATTGGTCCCGACAAGCCGCACATCGCTCACTCCGATGGGAGTGTAAAAGCCGCACTTAACGAATCGGTTGAATGGGAGTGTTGTCATTTCTTTCGCTCCCAGCCATGATAGCAGTGGTGGGAGTAATAGCAAGATATTTCGCTCCCGCACATCAACTTTTTTGGAGGGACTATGCAGAAGGCAGAATTCCTTAGTCCACGCGAAGCCGCAATCCGCTTGGGAATCAGTCTCAACGCCGTCTATTCCCTGCTTTGGGCAGGCAAATTGAATGGGCGCAAGGTTAACGATCAATGGCAAGTGTCCGCCGATGCCGTAGCCTCGCGGATCAAAACAAAGGGGAAGTGATGGCTGACAATCTCCCTAAATTGCTTCCACTCTATGTGGTCGCGGAGTCTCTGGCAGTTTCGCCACACACCGTCAGAATGTGGGTTAGGAAGGGTAGGCTTCAGCCCGTGCGTCTATGTCGTCGTCTACTCTTTGATCCCGCTGAGGTTTCGCGATTTGTTTCGGAGGCGAAGTGAAGTTGATCGCACCAGAGCCGCGCCACAACTCTGACTGACAAACGAAAGCGGCCCGCTGTGAACGGGCCGCGCAAGGAATCTTCTTATGTGTGGTTCCATTTTACCAAAGGGAGAGCTGTCCGAAAGCTCGCAGTCAATCGCTGCTCCAATGCGGCTAGAAGCGGCGTCAGCACTTCTAAGACTCAAATGGAATGTTTATTCTCCGGCAGAGTTGAAGGTGCGCATTGCGGAGTTGAACAGCGGTGGCTTTTTGATTGATCGCCTTATCCCCAAGCGGAGCCTCAGCATCTTTGTGGGAGATTCGGGCCTTGGGAAGAGTCCGTTGCTCTATCAGGCTGCAATGTGTGTCGCGCATGGCATACCGTTTCTTGACTTCCCCACTTTCCGCGCACGAGTTCTTTATTTGGACTATGAAAACGGTCTGCAGGGAGTTGATCAACTAACTGGGCAACTCGCAAAGCATCTCGGCATTGGAACGATAGATCAAGAAAATTTGCTCCCTTGGAACTTCAACGATGCCCCTCGGGATTGGTCGTCTTCAAAACTGGAAGAGATGATTGGAGACCTCCGACCCGATTGGGTCATCATCGATCCGTTCGGCGGGTTTGACGGAACAATCGAAACCACTACAGACAATGCAGCGCGCAATTTCCAAACGTTCCGCAGTATCGGGCAAAGATTTCGACTTGCGATGACAGGCGTCCATCACATTAGAAAGCCATCGGACAATGCCCAGTACAGCGGTCCAAGACTGGAAGAAGACGTCAAGACTTGGATGCTCCAAGCGCGCGGGGCGCGCCAGCTTATCAACGGCTCGGATGTTCGTCTCGGCATCGACCTAGCGTCACGTGGGGCCAGCGCCGATCAAAGCGGCAATCTGGTAATGGCGGGCTTTGAACGGCTGCGAGGCAACATCGGACCAATACACATCGAGAGGGTCTTCGACGATGACAGCGAGCCTCTCGGATACCGCGTGATGAGCGGGGCCGATCTACTCTCCAATCCCGCTCAACAGAAAAGCTTCCATGATCTCCCTGAGAGTTTTTCATTCAAACAAGCCAAGCAAGTCTATGGCCGTGCGGATCAATCGACCACTGACTTTCTAAGGAAGTGTGAGGCCATCGGAATACTGCGCCACGATGGAAAGATTTACAGCAAAGTGATTGGGGCATAAAAAGAGGCACATTTCACGGAGTAACCGGAGTAAACGGATAATAGATTAGTTTTTCAAAGAGTTGGCACTCTATCGCTCAACGGAGTTGACCGGAGTGCAGCGGAGTAAATGCTTGAAGCACTCCGCGCACTCCGAATGCACTCCGGTAGTGTCCGGAGTGCCAATACATTGCGTACAAGCGGGTTACTTCAATTACTCCGCTCACTCCCGTACCCTAGGGTGTGACTATTTGGGGGAAAGTGGGAATCGCGGCGATGTTGTATTAGTGTGCGTTACTGGTACTGTCCTAAATCTGCGTTGCTGGGCTGAGTGATTGGCTTTTAGAATGCTGCCATGCCTCGTTGGGAATACAGCGTCGTCACGATCAATACCGAGTACGAGGTCAAGTGGGGTGCTGATCTGAAAAGCTCGCCTCCTAGCAACCAGATAATTCAATCCCATTTGAACGAAATGGGCGAGGATGGGTGGGAGTTGGTTTCTTTCCTGCCCGCACCCGCAACTCATGCGGGAGACGAAGTGCGTTTTGAAAACAAGTGGATGTACCACGCGGTTTTCAAGCGACAGGTCGCGTAGTATCTTTAGGCAAAATCAAACGGCCCTTCGCGGGGGCCGTCTTTGCGTTGCATTTTGGTGGGCTGCCAAATCATACGATGAGGTGTGCCCATGCTGTCAACTGCAATTGCTCCGCGTTTTGGCGACGAGGACGAGCCTATGACGATGCAAGTTGTGTTGCTGTGCAACGAAGGCTTAGTGTTCGCGGGCGATCTTCGACAGACCGAAACCACGTCACAGGGAAAATGGGTTCCGAACTGGCGCGGCTATCTTGGCACCAAGATAAAGACGGACGGAAACGAGAAAATATACATAGCATGCGCACGCAATATGGATTATGCGCGACAGATTGCGGATGCCCTTATTGCCGATTTAATCGAGTGTGAGCCGACAGAACGAGGTCGCCGTATTCTCACGACAGGTGAAAAGATGGCAGCCGCTTCAAATGATCCCCTCGGGGCCGAATGCATCGTTATGTTTGCTGCGCCACAACCAAGTTTCTTTCATCTACGTGTTGATTCATATGGAAAGTGCTCTTGCTATGTAGGAATCAATCGTTCGATTGCTGGAGATACCGGAAATCCTGCTAATTTCTGGGCTGAGAGGTATCACACCGATACGCTGTCAATTCCTCAGCTTACCCACCTTGCTGCGCACATGATTGTCGATGGGGGGAAGATAAGTTGCGGAAATATCGACGGCTTGGAGATCATCATCGCTACGGATGGAAAGTTTATTCAATGGACCGACGAGGACAATCGGAACTTGGAAGCGAAGATAAAAGCGGAAGCCTTAACCATCGGCGGGATCGTACTTGGTGGTGTTCCTTTGTAGCCGCGACGTCACTGCCATCGTTCGCGCTAATCCACCGCACGCAAGGCGACCGAAGCTACATAGACTGATTTATGGGTGATTTTCGTACAGAGTGGCGCACATATCCAACGCAGGCACCTCAGACGTAAATGGCCCTCCCACTGTGTAGCAAAGTTGTCCCGTTTTCGTGTCTAGAGCGAGTGCACCAGCCGGTATATCCTTTCGAATCTCGGATGGATTCGGAACGAGGACGAAGCGTTGATAGGAACCACCGTGCGGATGGGGCGTGGAGTGACAGCCAGCGAGTTCAGCCATGAGCAAGATTGCCGATATCAACTTGAGCGTTCTCATCTGTCCTCTTCAAGCGAGGTTCATATTACGGCTTGGCAGTATGATCTTCAAACCATTTCCGCGCCCGTTCCTGCGTTTGCAATAGCACTTCGGGTTTCAGCTTGGTAGCGGCATCATTTCTGGCCTTGAACGCCCGCTCTTGGATTTCCTTGGTGCTCGGCGTACCCACTGCGGCAAGGTTGAACCAGAAATAGGCTTCCGCCAAGTCTCTTGGAACTCCTTGGCCGTTAACGTATGACCTCCCAAGTTTGTATTGTGCTGGAGGAAAGCCCTGTTCGGCTGCCTTGCGGTACAAGCTGACAGCCATGCCAAAGTCTTGCGGAACGCCTAGCCCGAGGTCATAAAGCACCCCGAGTTTGTTTTGAGCATAGGCAAACCGTTGGTCGGCGTCCCTTCGAAGGGAAGCGGCTTCTTCGGCATACTCTCTTTGTGTGGCTCTCTCGGTGGGGTCATCTGGTACTCCGTCTCCGAGGTAGAACTGTAGGTCAAATTTGCATAACTTTTCTGAACGATCCAGAAGCTTCTCATCGATGCCCTTTCGATACCAGAAGTCGGCTTGTTCTTGATCCTTCGGCACGCCGAGGCCGAGATCGTAGAGGACACCGAGATTGCATTCTGCGGAGAAGTTACCCTGCTCCGCCGCTTTGCGATACCAGATGGCAGCTTGCGCGTAGTTATTCGCTGCATGTTCACTGGCCTCATAGATTGTGCCAATACGCCATCTCATAAGCGAATTTCCGTGATCTGCGGCTTCGGCCTTGCGAAACCACGTATCAGCCTCCCTATCGTCTTGTGGCGCGCCTCGGCCCTCAAGTAGTAATTCGCCCAAATTCACTTCGGCAGCGGAATCCCCCTGTTCAGCCGCTCTGCGAATCCATATCGCGGCCTGTGTATCGTCCTGCTTTACACCCAAGCCTCTCTCGTAAAGCAAACCAAGGTCGTTTTGCGCTCCGGCGTTACCCTTTTCTGCGGCTGATCTGTAGTGGAGAGCGGCCATCTCGAAGTCCTCTTTGGTCACATCTCTGCTTTCACTAAGATTGCCAGTTTCATATAAGGTTCCAAGCGCGTATTCCGCGAGGGCATAGCCCTGTTCGGCTGATTTGCGAATCCAGAGAACAGAATTCTTTTTGTCGATTGGCACTCCTTGGCCGACTTGATACGCATACCCCAGGTCGAATTGTGCTTTTGCGTCGCCACCCGCAGCTTGCTTTTTGAGTGTGGCGATGCTCTGCGCGGTCGCCGCATCTCTGGATTGTGCCCATGCCCCGGCGACGCACCACAGCAACCCCAAGGCTGCCCACATAAGAAGATATTTCGCCCTCATGGAAGTTCTCTCCACACCATTTGAGCGGGTCACTTTTCGGCCTTTTCGATGAACTCTCTCAGATGCTTCGCACATGCTTCAGCCGTGCTCTGAATTTGGTTAGTGTTTCCTGCCTTGCCGACTGCGTAAGCAAACACGATCTGAGATGAATGGGCGTCAATAATTGAAATGCTTGCGCTGGTCGAGCCTCTGGCAGCCTGCCGCGCCTGCGCCATCTCAAAGCCGCGCTCGAATGCATCATTGCCGCCGTTGTTGTTCGTGACACCCGAACTATTCACGGTCGTATTATTCACGTTGGAATTGTTCACGACCACTGCCGGTTGGCTTGGAGTGTGATGGCTCACGGAACTCGACATAAAGTAGTCCGCTTTACTCTTGTCGGCAACGACGATCAATGGGACTCTCTTTTTGGCAATAGCGGCGGCCAGATATGTCTCGTATCCGCCCATCGGTTCGATGTAGACGGTAGCGCCGCTGTTGATTTGCGGAGCTTGAGCGGACGCAACGACGGATATCCCGAGCAGGACAAGGGCAAGCACACGGTTCATTGGAGATTCCTTTCTTTGATATTCAACTAACGCCGGTCGTCGAAAGATAATCAGAATGAGCTATCAAGTCTACAACTTCTATGTGACTTATCGGCTGTGTACGCATTGACTACATAACGCGAATATCGGAGTCAATGCCGCTTGATATCCGCATCCGATTTGGCCGCGCAATCCGTCGCATTCGCGAGGAGCAGGGAATCAATCAGGAAGAAGCGGCAGAGCGCTGCGGGCTGCACAGAACGTATTACAGCGGGATTGAGCGCGGGGTTCGCAATGTTTCGCTGGTGAACATCGAAAGAGTGGCGAGAGGACTAAAGACGAACCTACCAGAACTATTCAATAGAGTGTGAAAGCTGCGTTCCCCGTACAGTTTTTCTATTCCGTGCCAGATAAGTTCGTACAGACCCGATCCAGAAGAGCAACAATGTAGCGATACCTACCAGGATGCTCTCTGTCTTTAAAATGTCGAATATTTCCGGTCGCATATCCGCGTAGTCGATCTTTGACGCTTCGTGGAGATAGGTGATGCCTCCAAGAATGGCCATACCGAGATAGATCGCGCCAATCCAGAGAGAGGCTTGCAGAACATACAAGGCCAGTCTCTTCAGTTTCTGCAAACTCACGTTCTGCCCCTTTCTGCGAAGACGGAGGATTCCACTTTAAGTGGAGCGCCAGCCCGTTGAAGCGTCAATGCAACTAAAGCGGTGGGGGAAGACAAAGGTAATGCCTGAAGGCACGCTTACTGCTGATTCACTGGAGGTCGATTGCCATGATTAACCCCTCGACTGGTCATACAGGGGAATTGAGCCATTTTTCCCGTACAGAAGGGTAGAAGTGGGGATTTCAAGCGGTGCACGAGCGGTTTAGTAGTCCCCACGAAACCACTCGACCAATTCCCATTCCTTTTGTGCCCTCGTGTTGTGCTCCTGACAGCTCCTATAGGTCCAGCCGTGACAGAGGCGACAGCGGAATGTTGTCTCTCCGGGCGATACATAGAGACGGCCCACTCGCCTGCCACAGCGACAGGTGAACCAATATCGGGTACCGCCAAAGTGGGGTTTGGTAGTGCAGAGGTCGATTACTTGGCCAATCCCAGCCCATCCGTGGAATTGGCGAGGGATTGCAATTCCGCGCTCGCCAGCACTGTTTGCCACGATGACACAGGTTATGGGGGGAAGCATAGGGCGAGGGGGATAGCTACTAAATGAAAACTCAAACTCGGTCCCGACGGGAGACAAGAGAAAATCCCGTTGGTCGGTTGCGCAAAGACGGGCTATGCAATCATCCACAGTTCTTCGATCAGTCCATGCGGAGCGTCCCAAGGTGTCTTCACCCCCCAAAAATTTCCTAAATCAATAATCAATTGTGCACCTGAGCGAGAGACTCCGAGCGAAATCGAGGCGGGCCGACCTCCTTTAAGCTCAAAATTTCCCAAATTTTCCCCCTCGTATCTCGAAAAAAAGGTGCCAGAGGCCTCATTCGATCCGCCACCCAGACAACTAAGTCCGACCGGGGATATTCTCTATTGACCCGATCATCGGCGAGCGTGCCGTTTGGCTTCCCTAGGCTGTGCGGGTTACGTCCGCTGGAGGATTGCGTCGAGGAACAATGGCAATCGAGACCATCGGGACAATCACAGGGGCAACGCAGAATGGAGGGGTGACTTGTGTCATGGTTTGTGTCATAACCCTGCGATCCCTGCCCGTGTTGGGCCGTTTCTCGCTGTGTCGCTCGGGTACACACAAAAGGCAGCGAACATGCTTGAAACCCGCATGAACACTGCCTCTCTGTGTAGCTTCGTATTTCTGTATGTCTGCCTGTATTCATTCACCCTTGGAAATGGCATGGAAGAGGTCGTCGGTTCGATCCCGACCAGGTCCACCAAATCCCTACAAATGAATGATTTGAGCAATGCGAACGGCAATCTTCACCAGGAGATTGACCGCTTCCATGGGACAACTGTATCGGCAATTCATTCGTGAAAAGCAGCACGTGAACAACGTCCCCTTGCGTACGGTCGAAGCGTTCAACTGGGCTTGGTTGGCATTCGAGCCAGCACCCTCTGGCCGTGGGAGGTGACCACCCGCTTGGCGGGCAGCCATCTGTTCCTTGATCCAGCTCAGAACTCGACACGCACGCCGTACTGCGCAGCAAATGGAATGCCAACCGTTGTGCCAGGACCGAAGAAGTCTCCGAGCGCCCCGCTCTTGACGCGCAACTGATTCAGGCTTGTGAGGGGCACCGTAGTTGAGCACGAAGTGTCGGAGCAGATCTCCGTGATGTTGCCTGACAGGGCCTGCGCAGGGGGCACAGGAAGCTGTGCGATGTTGGTTACGTAGTTGGCGCCAGGATTGTCGCGATTGAACACGTTGAACATTTCAGCGAAGGGTACGATCAGCCAGCGCTCGCCAAATCGGATGGGACGACTGATGCGCATGTCCGCCTGGATGTAAGGTGTTCCTCGAAATTGATCCAGCGATGTGGGGACACCGTTCACCGAGATGCGCCCACTGTTGTCGGCGGTGGTAATCGTGAATGGCCGTGCACTTTCCGCCTGAGCCAAAGTGCTCAAATCCACATTGCCCGGTGCGTGCCAAACGCCAGCAAGCACTGCGCGATGACGTACGTCTTCTCCGGAAGGACCGTAGTCACCTGGCCCGAATGGTTCCTGAGGATTACATACGCCGTTCACGTAGTCGAATAACTCTCCGAGAAGGCATCCCCACGTCTGCGCCTTCGATAAGGTGTAGTTTGCAACCAGGCTAACTCGACCGGTTGCGTTTCCCTGAAAGTGAAACATGAGTGCGTTGTAACTCGACCTGTTGTCAGAGTGAAACACATTCACATTAGGCACGACGACGGATTGGCCCGGGTCGTCCCGATTGAGCAGAGGCGTGAAGAGATTTACGCCTCCTGTATAGCTGTATGCACGGTAGGCATGATTGCCCTGTTCATGCGTGTAATCCACGCTCAATGACCAGTGTTGCCCGAACGTTCTTTGCACTCCTGCCGAGATGTGGATTGCGTACGGTGTGCGATAGCGTGGATCGATGAGGTTTGCCGTTCCGCCTGCCGCACTTCCGGGAACGCATCCGGCATTTGCCGGGTCGGCGGGATTTGCGGCAGGGTCAACGCAATTTTCAGGTGGTGTGTTCACAGCTTGGAATGCCGCTGCCCATCCACTCTGCGCCAGGTCATTCATATAGATTCCAATGCCTGCGCGAACAACAGTGTTCGCATCGCGACGCGGCAACCAGGCAACACCAAGGCGAGGCGCAATCTGGTGGCGGTCATCATGAGGGGCGTCCTGAACCAGTGGGATGTCCAGAGCCTGGAGCGTGAGGATGCCTGGATTCTGAACCTGACTTCTGCCCGATGAATTGAATAATCCCCAGGTCATTGAGGCGCGCATTCCGTAATTTACCGTGAGCCACCGGCCTATCCGCCACGAATCCTGCCCGTAGAACGCGAGCCGCTGAATATTCTGCGCGAATCCGCCGCCCAAGTAGGAAGAGGAGGCACCGGCTTGCATATCCGCGGTGAATTGCGCCGGGGCATTCACGTAGAAGGTAGGGTCCTGCGGAAAGTGATACAGGGTTTCAGTATTGCCCGGAAAAGAGCCACCGAGCACCGGCTCATGAATGAGATTTATGCCGAATTCGGGCGCGTGGCCCTTTACTGCGCCGTTGAGATCGTAGCGAAGCTGATACTTCTGTTGATTACGCTCGGATGGGAAGAATGTAATGGGCGTAGCGAATTGATTATCTCCAAAAGTTTCGTAACCAGATACCGTAAGCGCGGTTGAGCTGAAAGGAAATGCAAGCGCGAACCCGAGATTCGAATTGCGGGTTTGTGTGAGATGTAATGCGCTTGCGCTCAGCACGGCCCGTCCAATCCAGGAAGGAGAAAAGATGTAGCGGTTGCCAAGTACAAAATCAAAGTAGTTATTGTGGGTCAACAATCCGGTAGAAGGTAGCGTGCCCTGCTCCACCAGGTCGTTGTGTGTTGTGTAGGTATCTGTCGCGGCGCGCAGGAACCACGACGATGCCGCATACGGGTCCCAGTCGAACCGCTCCGACTCAAGAAAATCACGAAATGGAACCGGAATCGTCTGCTGTACAGCTATCGATGAGACTCGCGGAATCAATCCCCCTGCAGCAAGAGAAGCGAGCGCTTGAAACTGCGCAAGACTTGCTGAGCTGTATGCGATGCTTGCATTTTCATGAACCTGTTCGAACGAAGTAAAAGACCAGAGCTTGTTCTGTTTTACTGGTCCACCGAACGTTCCCACGTAATTCTGTCGAGAGAAAGGCTGCTTAGGGTTCGGAGCGGGGTTCTCGATCGGGAACCTTGCATTCAGCACAGATGAGCGCTCGTAGAAGGCAGCATCGCCGCGCCATTGGTTGGTGCCGCTCCGGGTGCTGATCACCACCGAGCCCGCGGTGGTGGAGCCGGTATCCGCATCTTCCTGGGAGGTGCGCACTGAAAATTCCTGAATTGCATCTGGGGAATAATTCTGAAGAAATCCTCCGATGTAGTCATCAGAATTGTCGCCGCCATCGACGGAGAGTTCGTTGTTGAGTCCCGAACTCCCGCCTGTCGAAACCGCGGTGATGCGCGCTTTGGTGGGGTCGGAGGGCTCAACAGGCTCGGTGCCCGGGGCAAGGTAGGCAATATTCGCAAAGCTGCGGGATGCCAGCGGAAGAGATTCTATGTCAGCACGGGTAATGATGCTCTGGTGTGCCTGGCTGGCGCCATCCATGGGCTGTTCGGCAATTGTCGAGCCAGCGCTTTCAACTCCAATGGTTTGCTTGACTGAATGAGGCCTCAATGTGACGGTGATGTCGCGGTTGGAACTCACTGCGATTGAAATTTCGCTTGAGGCTTCAGCAAAGCCGCGAGCGGCGACTCGCACTTTGTAGATTCCGGGAACGAGACCGGACGCGAGGAATTTGCCCTGTTCGTCGCAATAAACCGTACGGCGGCTCGCTGTTGCCAGCGATTCGATCGCGATTGTTGCTGAAGGTATGCGGGCTCCGGATTCGTCCTGAATTGAACCACGCAGTGTCCCAGCCGGATCTTGCGCACAGACGGAGATCGCCGCAAGAGTGAAGGCGAGAGCAAAATTTTGCCGCCGTAGCATTCTTGATTGAATCCTCCGCTGAGAACCGCAGGTGCAACTCCGCGGAATCAGTGCTCGCCTTTTGCTTCTCGCGCCTTAATGTCAGGTTTGGGTTCAAGAGTTCGTGTTTCGTTGGTGACCATTTCCAATTCCATCAGCCTGACTGGAATCATGCCCTCGCTGTTGAAGCGGTCCATGAAGTCACGCAGAACAAATGGCTTTCCTGCCATGTCCTGTTGATGGGCGTACTCGGTAATCAACTCGTCCGCAAGCAGTTTGCCGGTGATGTAGCTGCTGCCGTATCCAGGCTGGCGGAGGTAAAGCAACTGCTCAAATGCAGTGAGCGTGTCTTTGGCGTTGGCCCAGCCGCGAGGAGTCCATTCAGCCTGAAAGTGGCCGGCCTGCCCCAAAGTGAACTCGTTGTCCTGCGCATAGAGCGAAGCAAGCCCGCGGGCGGCCCGATTGGCGAGCATTATCCACACAAGTTCCTTTGCCCGCGGATTGTCGTCGTAAAGACCCGCGTGCATCAATATTTCTTCAAACGCAGTGGCAAAACCCTCGGCACGATTGTCCCAGATATTCGAAAGCGAGGCTTCACGGCGGATCGGACTGGGATTTGGTTCGTCGCGCATTCGCGCCAGGTCGATCCAGTGATAGTCATGCGATAGGAGCAACATCGGCTCGCGATGGGTGACGCGGGAGAAGAAGACTCTCTGGTCCTCGGGAACATAGTGGCCGAGTTCTTCGGCCAATGCCGCCTTGATATAAGGCTTGTCTGGGATGATCTCCTGCTTGACGAGGAAATCGACAAACTTGTCGAGGCGCTCGTGAGCAAGCTTGTCGAACGCGGCGGCATCGGAGACTGGTTCAAGTGGCGGCAGATTGCGGTTGTTGTGTTCTTCCAGTCGCAGCGACGACTGCGCGCGCTCCAGCTCGCGACGCAAAAGCACAACCTCCTCTTCCCAGGTGTAAGGGATGAAGTGCACGTTCTGCTGGTACCAGGTGTAGTTCTCTTTGCCAACGCCGGACGGGCCTGTTTTGGTGGGGGCAAGCATTTCCAGCCACGCAACGAAGTTGTCGGATGCCTCGCGAGCCCGGGCGACGGCGGCGCGCAATTCAGGGGTTACTCCGCTAAGATCAGCGTGCTGATGCTCAGCGACTGTGCGTACCGTGAGCGTCCCGGCCTCGAGCGATGCCAGAGCGCGGGACTGGTTGCGTAGTTCCTGCTCACCGTAGACCCAGAGATCGCGTGCATTGCTCTCTTTCAGGTTCAACTTTGCCTCGGCAAGCAGCGCCGGAATCATGCCGATCTTGTCGGTGAGCTCTTTCTGTGCTTCCGGATTGAGGGGAAATCGATAGTTATAGAGCTGTATTTCCGGGTAAGAAACTGGAGCTTCGCGTGACGGCACATCGGTGCGCGTTGGCCAGATGCTCACATAGAATCCAGGGTCGCGCGCCCATGGTCGCAATACCCTGAGGTTGAAGTCGAGGCCGTTCATTTCGGCCCTGACGAGTTTGTAATCGTCCTGTTGTTCGATCGGCCACGAACCGCAGTCAATGGCCACAAGCCGCTTGCGCCATCCAGGCAGCGCAGCAGCTTTGGCCGTCATAGCGACGGCGCTGTAATCAGGCACATTGTCTTTCATCGCCGGGTGCTCAAAAGCACGCCATTGCTCAAAAAGCTTGACCAAGGCCGCGTAGCCGGTCGGTTGGTTTGCCGGCTGGGCAGCCGCACAAGCTCTCGCCGCGAAAGCAAGAATTACGAGCGCTGTAGCCTGACGGAGCGCCCTATGTGTTCGGCTATAGTTGCCGCCAGAATCGTGCCTTCGAGGATTGCGTTCCACATCGACCTCCGCTGTTGAGCTGCATGGCCCACCCTGGCCCAAGGGCACGCCACGCTGCTGTCTGCAATCACGAGCGATTTCCCGCACCCTCCATTGCGTGATCAACCGGTTCACCACGCGGATCGGGCTTGACCGTCACCGGTTGGGTCAAGGTCTGACCGTCGACAGTCAAACGCAACGTATATTCGCCGGGCAATAGCCTTGGCAGTTCGCGAAATGGTCCATTGGGATTTGCATTGGAATTGGCACGACCGAGCGGAACGTTCCCCTGCGGTGGAGTGCAGGAGTCCTTCGGTGGCGGAGGTTGGTTCGCTCGCCCGTAATTGCCCCAGCGCGAGCCGGAGGGATTGACAGGAGCGCGATGCATGCCCGCTTCAGACGAAGGTGGAAGCGTCGGTTCTTCCCAGATAGCCTGGACGACGATGCTTTCAGTATCCACCGGACGCACCGGCGTGTCGCTTGCTACGCATGCGCTCGCCTTGCCTTTACTGTCGATCAGTTCCAGTTTGATTGGCCCCTTGGGAGCGTTTTTGAGCCAGTAGTAAGCGAGAACGCCGGCCGGCGGGTTCAACTCCTGAGGCTCTTCATGAGGGAGCGGAGTGCCGTTGGTGGAGCCTTGCCGAACTGCGATCGTTTGACCTGGCTTGAAGAGATACACGTCCTTCGACACGATTTCGCTGCCCTTCGCCGCGATTTCGCGCAAGGCAGCGATCTGGTCCATTACCCAGAAGCCTCTGCCGTGAGTAGCGATATCGAGATCTTCTCCATGAACGACAATGTCGCGAACCGACGTCACGGGCATGTCATTTTGGAGCGACTGCCACTGGTCGCCGTCGTTAAAGGAGACATAAACACGCAGTTCCGTCGCTGCGTAGAGTAACCCTTTCTGCTGCGGATCCTCTTTCACGCAATTGACATAGGCGCCATCCGGTATGCCTGCAACAATATTTGTCCAGGTCTTGCCGCCGTCGTGCGTGCGATAGATATACGGCTTGTTGTCGGCGAGGCGATGACGATCAACTGAAGCATAGGCGGTCTCGGTATCGAAGTGCCCCGCTTCAACCTGCGACACCTTGCTCCAGGCGGACATTGCCGGGGTAGTAACGTTATTCCATGTTTTGCCGTCGTCGTTTGTCACGTAGATCAGGCCATCATCCGTTCCAACCCAGACTGTTGTTGCCTTGATGGGCGAAGGCGAAATCGTGTACACGACACCGAAGCGATCTTTCACCGGCTGATCGATATCCTTCGCCGTTATGGGATCGAGGTTGGCTGGAACTTCCGGATTCACGCGCGCGAGGTCGGGACTGATCTTCTGCCAGCTCTTGCCGCGATCGCGCGAGCGGAAGACAAACTGATTGGAGAAGTAGAGAGCTTGATCGGCCGGAGAAAATACTTCGGGCAGCGTCCAGGTTTTGCGGTTCGGGTCGTTGGCATCGGATGGGGGCAATTGGCCGCCCAACGACGCAGCAACGTTGACGATTTGATTGCAGCGTCCCGCACCAGCTCCGTACAAGATGTTGCCGTCATCCGGATCGGGGACAACCGTCATGGATTCGCCCGCCAGACAAGTCGGCTCCCAGTTGCGGAAATTGAGAGTACCCTCACGGCCCAAGGTGCTTACTCCTACGCCGCCGCTGTCCTGCTGGGCGCCGTAGAGCCAGTACGGGAAGCGGTTGTCTGCTGCGACGTGATAGATCTGCGCTGTGGGCTGGTTGTACCAGGACGTCCATGTATTGGCGCCATCGACACTTACTACTGTGCCCTGGTCGCTCGAGACCACCATCCGCGCCGGATCAAGCGGGTTGATCCAAAGCTGGTGATAATCGTCGCCGCCGGGTGAACCCTTGACGGGAAGCCAGGTCTTGCCCAGATCGGTTGTGTGATAAGTCGCGGTGTTTGTGACGTATGCACTGTCAGGGTTAACCGGATCAACAGTGATTTGCTCAAAGTACCAGCCGCGACCCCACAAGCGAACTTCAGAATTGACCAGCCGCCATGTTTCGCCGGCATCGTCAGAAACGTAAACACCGCCGCTGGGCTTTGGCGCCGTGCCGCTGGCGGGGAGAGCGGCCGCGGCCGTCGGGCTCATCGGACGCGGGACAGCGGCGCCGACATCATCTACTACTGCCCACACACGATTTGGATTGCTCGACGAAACCGCAATCCCGATCTTGCCAATGAATCCGTCATCCGGCAGTCCCTTGGTCAATTGCTTCCATGTTTCGCCGCCATCGGTGGACTTGTAGAGCCCGCCTCCGGGCAGGTTTGACGGCGCGTAGACCGACCACGGCGGACGTCGCGTGGCCCAGAGAGACGCATAGAGCACGCTTGGATTCTTGGGATCGATGGCAATGTCGGCTGCGCCGACATTGTCGGGGTCGGAGGTCTTGAACAAGACCTTCTTCCAAGTTGCGCCCCCATCTGTCGAGCGATACACACCGCGATCGGGATTTGCATCGTAGGCATGCCCCAGTGCTGCAACGTAAACGCGGTTCGGATCGTTCGGGTCAATCACGACTTTCCCGATGTGCTCTGTATTTTCTAAACCTATATGGGTCCATGTCTTTCCTTCGTCGACAGACTTGTACATGCCAAGGCCGTAAGAGTGCTGGCTGCGAATATCGGGCTCACCCGTCCCGACATAGATGACCGCCGGATTCGAGGGAGCAACGGCGATGGCCCCGATGGAACCGATGGGGATGCCCTGATCGGCAATCGGGAACCAGGTTCGACCGGCATTCTCAGTCTTCCACACGCCACCGCCTACTGAACCAAAATAGAAAGTATTCGGTTTGGTTGGGACCCCTGCGACACCGTAAGAGCGTCCGCCGCGCATTGGGCCAACATCGCGCCAATGAAATCCCGCGAGTAGTGCAGCCGGGTACTGCCCGGCAGCACCGCCTTGTTGTGCATTCACGGCGGATACGAGCAACACTCCGAGACCAATGCTCACAGACAATTTGTGAGCGGACCGACAGAGTAATCTAGCCAAGCTGACCTCCTATGATTCTGGAACAACAGGGAACAGGATTTCTTCTCATCTGACTTGCAACGTCCGGATCAGGCCGCGGGCATCAATGCTTTCTGCGTTTGCGCGGCTTTCTGCGTTTGCACGGAATCAAAACGATCGGATCGCTCTTACCCGGCGGGGAAAGTCTTTGTCATCGAAATGTCCTCTCATTCCGTTGTCGGCAAAATCGATATGTCGAGCCATATCGGTTGACACCTGAGTGGAGGACCAGTAGTCACAATTGTCTGGCAGATGGTCGGGGAAGCCACCAAGTCCTGCAAGTTTGAGAGCCACATACATTGCCTGCAACTCATCGAATGAAGGAAGGAACCAGTCGTTGAATTGGTTGAGAGTGAAGCTCAGGCAAAGGTCAGCAGCTGTTCCTAGGCGTGCTGCACCCTCTCTTGATCTCCAGTGTGTTCTGCCTTCCTGTACCGATGGCGGCGCCGGACGCGCCTGCCAGGGGAACCCTGAAGCTGCCCCATGGCGCCCCGGTGCTCTGATCAAAGTGCGCAGCCTCAAGATACCGCCAGCCATCTGCCTTGTAGTTTGGATTCACGTAGAAGATCAGTCCGCCCGCGGGACCTACATCGCCTGGAGCGAATTCTTCTTTCGACAGCCATACCGCCATCTCGCCTGTGCCGCGGTTGGCCCAAAGATGATATGGAATGAGGCGTGCGGCTGTTGGCTTGAGGTCTGGATCGGAAATGTTCGTTACTTGTCCATCGAGTACTGTGGCGCCTCCCAGCAGATTCTTGTCTACGGCAGGTTTCCATTCTGCATTCACATCGAACAGTGCCGTAAGGACTTTTCCTTCAGGAAAGTCCGGCCACTCCGCGCAATAAACGATCGGCCCTCGTTCGATGGCCATGCGGCCCCGGTTATCGCGCACCCGCGCGTGTGCTACGATTTGCCGCGTCTGAATCGGAAACTCGACCTGAATGAAATCGTCCTTGTGCCAGGTGCGGTCGAGCGAGATATAGCCGAACGGGTCCTCATCAACGTCTATCGTCTGCCCGTTCACTGAGATCGACGGCCGGCCATGTGCCTTGTCCGCGTACTCGTAAAGGCCGCTGGGTACTGGACGGCCGCGGACCCAACCGGGAATTCTCAGCTTGAGTGTCGCCTTCATTGGATCGGTGGTATGAATGCCGAGTCTCGATCTGCCTTCCCATGGCATGCCGCTTTCGACAGAGAGAGTGGCTTTCTTCCCATCGATCATGAATGTAGCTTGGCTCGTTATATACAAATTGATGAAGAGTTCCCGATCGCGTTGAGCATAGATGTAACCTGGCATCGAAGCCATAAAGCGCACGAGATTCGGTGGGCAGCACTCAAGCGAGGCGTGGCGCCAACGAACGTTGCGGCCGCCGGCTGCACTGGCCAGGCGATTCACGTAGAAGAACGTGTCTCCATCTGCTCCCACTCCATCCACCACGTTGTTGTACATCGCGCGTTCCATTACATCGATGTACTTGCTGTCGCCTGTAGCGAGAAACATCTTGTGATTGAACGTGGTGAACATGATCGCTGCGCAGGTTTCCGCATAGGCCGAAAGGTTTGGCAGGGAATACTGAAGGCCAAAGCCTTCGTTGCCTGTCGATCCAATTCCCCCGGTGACATAAAGCTTCGTTGAAACGACATCGGTCCAAATTCGGTGCGCAGCGTTGAAGTAGTCATCGATTCCCGTGAGAGTGCCGACATCCACTAACGACACCATGAGTGAGGCGCAGTTCACTGCGTGCCCGACCGCTTCGCTTTGTTCCAAAACCGGCCTGTACGACTGGTTATGCCGGCTGCGATCGACAGAACTGTTGAGGCCGCGCATATCGAGGTAATGCTTGGCCAGATCTAGATACTTTTGATTGCCGGTTACCTCGTAAAGCGCGATGCAATTGATGGCGTCTCTCTCGCCACCTGAAAATGGCGGATTTATCGTGCTACAGATTTGGTAGATTGCGTCAGCTGCGGCAACGGCAGGGTCAAGTAGATCGCGCCGTTGGGTCGCGCGATAGTAGGCCACAGCCACTTCAAAATTGTCATTCCTTGGGCCTCGCTTTGAACTGCGATCAGCTTTCAAGGCTTCGACTGCCAACTCTACCTGTGCTCCAAGCCGTTCATCAGAATACGTTTCGAGAGAATGGATCGCCGCCTGGAGTACATTGTTGTTGACCGGCCGCTGGTTTTCGCTGAATTTCTTGAACTCGAACGGGATTGTGACCTCGGCACTCCGCTTCATCTTGGGCTGCCAGAATGCGTCCTTGAGCGCGACCTCGGAGAAGCGCTTGGGCTCGATCGGATAGGCCTGCGGCTGGTACCGGACCGAGGAGATGACTGGCATGTCCTGAGGCGTTTGGGGCGCGGGCAGGTTCTGGTCAGCTTTCACACCAGCGTCGGATGCGAAGGCAAGAGTACCAGCAGCGGCCGAGACCCCCTTGATGAAGTCTCTTCGATGTAGCGGGGTCCTCAACCGTAGACTCCAATGCCCATGAGTTAACTGGATGGCATGAATTGGAACGTGCAGAACTTTTGTATACGCGGTTGTATACCTCCTGTCAAGTAAAACGCGAAAGGTCGGGCGGGAAAGGCCGGCCGCGAAATAAAGAGTTGACTTTTTGAAGGTTCAATTGAACACTGTGATGTATACGATTGTGAATGCAGTATCACGATCGGATTCTTCCCTTCGTTCTAATCAATGCGAATTCCCCGTTTGCTCACCAAACTGCATTGACACTACGAGTTCGAGCCTGAGCGACCGCCGTTCATAAGATTGATTGCTTCAAGGAGGCCTTGCAATGCGTTATCCCTCACACGTCCTTTTCTTCTCAATGCTTCTTGCATGCTTATTCCTCATTTCGGCGCCTGGTTCAGCCCAGACGTTTCGCGGCGGAATCAGCGGAACAGTTATGGATGCTTCGGGAGCGGCTGTCGTATCCGCGCCTGTAACGGCGACCAATGTCGATACCGGCGCCGTTCATAAAACCACGACGTCAACTGCCGGCACATTCATCTTTCAAGAATTACCGCTTGGCAAATACAGCGTGACCGTCGAAGCTTCTGGGTTTGAGAAGCTCAGGACGGACGGCATTGTGGTTGCCGCCGGGCAGATTTTTGATGTACCCATCAAAGTGAACGTGGCGAGTCAAAGCGTAACTGAGATCGTCTCCGCCGAAGCGCTGAGCCTGGACGTGGATTCTACCGCGGTCACCGCAACCATCGCGCCCCAGACTGTCCAGAACCTGCCCATCAATGGCCGCGACTATACGCAGATGGTCGCACTCACGCCGGGCTACTCGGGCTATTCAGGCGGCCAGGGTTTCGACGGTGCAATCAACGGCGCGCGCCGCAACCAGGTGAACTGGCAAATCGACGGCGTTGACGATAACGACTTCTGGCACAATGAGCCTGCCGTGAACGAAGGTGGTGCGGCCGGTATCTCCGGCACCCAGCTTCCCATCGACACGATGGATTCATTCACCATGCAGACCCTGTCGCTCCCCGAGGCCGGCCGCAACTCGGCCGGCACGGTCAACGTCACACTTAAGTCAGGCACCAACCAGTACCACGGCACCGCTTACTACTTCAATCGCAACGAACTGTTTGGAGTAAGGAACCCCTTTACTCCTACCAAGCAGAAGATCAGAAATTACACAGCCGGCGGTTCGTTCGGCATGCCGATCATCAAGAACAAGTTTTTCTTCTTCGGCTCTTTCGAGAACGGAACCTATGTGCTCGGCAACTCGGCAGTTGGCACAGAGCCATCCGCAGCCTATCAGACACTGGCGCTTGCCGAGCTTGCGAAGTACCAAGTGCAAGAGAACGCCGTGACCGCAGCTTTGCTGAAAGCCCTTTGGATGCCTAGCGCGCTTACCGGGCCTGCGCAGTCGAACAACTATACGAGCCCTGATCCCACCACCGGCCACAGCTACAACGGCTCAGTCAAGTTCGACTACACCATCAACACCAAGAACAGCCTTTCGTTCCACTGGTTCTCCGGCGAAGGGACGCAGACCACGCCGGGCAGCGACCAGATGAAGTGGTACTACAGCACTGTGCCCACGCGCGCGCAGAACTACGCCCTCATCTGGAATAACCAAATTACCTCCAGCCTCAGCAACCAGGTACTGCTGGGCGCCGACTATTTCTACCAGGGTTATGGTGACGCCAACCACAACTTCAACCCCGTCGCGCTCGGTTTCAATACCGGTGTTCCAAATGTTCCGGGCGCACCTAACATTACCTTCGGCAGCGGCTCGTTCGACCCGATCGGACTGACCGCGCCCGAGTACCGCAACGGCACAACCGGTCACGTCACCGACGATTTCTCCTGGGTTTTAGGACCGCACACATTGCGCTTCGGGGGCGAGTTCCGCAGAGGCTATATCTATGAGGCCTATGCCGTGAATCTTCTCGGCAGCTACGCGTTCACGGGCACAGAAGGGCCTTGGGCCAAGGAAAGCATCGACAACAACGTCAAGGCTCTCGCTGACTTTCTGGCTGGTTATATGAACACCAGCACCGCGCTACGCGGAGATCAAGCCCGCGAGATCTTCGTGAATGCCTTCGGACTGTTCGTGCAGGACTCATTCAAGATTACGCCGAATGCGACCCTCAATTACGGTATCCGGTGGGACTACGCCGGAGCGCCCTACAACCAGGACAAGGACCTCTCCATCTTCACGGGAGCGAAGGGAATCGTTTTCCAGGGGAATGGGATCTCGGCGATATATCCTGCGGCAAAGATCGACTTCAGCCCGCGCATGGGTTTCACCTACAAGCCTTCCTTCCTCAAGAATACGGTGATTCGCGGCGGCGGCGGCATCTACTTCGACACTCCGAATATGAACGTCTTCCTCTCGCAGAGCGTAAAAAACGGCGGCGCGCTCGGCCTTCAGGGCAATCCGGCTGGACCGTCTCCGACCTTTACTCTAAGCAACTCAAACCAGACGGTAGTCAGTGGCGCACTGTATGAGCCGCTTGCCGCCAACCCTTCGACGGTCTGCACGCCGAGCACGCCTTGCGGCCTCTATACGGTCAATCAGAATTTCAAGAATGCTCCTTCAGTGAATTACAGCCTGAATATCCAGCAGGAGCTTGCCCCCGGCGTTATTGCGCAGATCGGCTATGTAGGCAACATCGGACGCAAGGAGATTCTGCTGCGCGATATCAATCAGGCGGCACTCAATACTGCCGGCGCCACCGTTACTACTGCGCAGAAACAGCCGACCCGTCCCCTTTATGCCCAGTATCCGAACTATGCAGCCATCAACTCGCTCGACAGCATTGGGAATTCAAACTACAACGCCCTGCAAGCCATCATTCGGACTCAGTCCTGGCATGGTCTGAGTTCCATGGCCTACTACGTGTGGTCGCACGCCCTCGATGACGGAACGAACTATCGCAGCGCGCTTCCGCAAGACAGCACGAACATCCAAGCCGATTATGGTGACGGCACATACGACATCCGGAATACCTTCCGGGCGACTTTTAATTACGACATTCCAGGAATCGCGAATACACCGCACTGGCTCACCGGAGGATACGAGTTGCACAGTATTCTGGCTTTTTACGGTGGCTCACCTACATCCATCCAGAGCAGTTCGGATAACTCCGGTACGGGCGAAGGCGCACAGCGGGCGATTCAGGTATTGACGAATCCCTACACCGGCGCCAACCGCTCAGTCATCAACAACAACGGCAGCTACCAGGCTTACTGGATCAACCCCAAATCTTTCGTCAACGCACCGAATGGAACCTTCGCGACGTCGCGACGCGATATTGTTCGCGAGCCTGGATTCGAAGACTTCGACCTCTCGGTCTTCAAGACGGGCAACATCACCGAAAGCGTCAAGCTCCAGTTCCGCGCGGAGATGTTCAACGTTCTAAACCACCTCAACTATGCGCCGTTCAGAGCGACTGCCAGCGGCACCCTTGGCCTCATTAACAGCACCATCGGCGCATACGAGGGCATACCCGGCATCGGCCCTGGAGAGCCTTTCAATACTCAATTCAGCATGAAGCTTTTGTTCTAGCAATCATCCGGATTCTTCGTGAAGGTCATTAACAATCAAAGCGGCTCCGAATCACTCAACGCGGTCCCGAATGCTGTCGTCATCCGACACAACGGCATTGTATTTGGAGTTGGGGAGGATGATCTGCTTGACAATTCCGAGCACGGAGAATGCCGAGCAATGCGGGAAAATCTACCAGCTTCCGCGGTCTCCATTGGCGGCGATCAACTGGGCCAGACGCTCGAAGCCCTTGACCCAGTTAAGGGTGAGCGCCTTTCCAGCCGCATCGGCGTCTTCTTTCTGAATCGCGCGAATTATGGTGTCATGTTCACGCACGCTAAGGTCGAGCCGTCCGATGATGTTGTTAGAGTACAGGCGCCAATATCTCTCCGCCTGTGGCTTGACTGCATTATGCATCGTCATCAACCGCGGCCCGGCACTGGCCTCCACAATCAAGCGATGGAACTCTGTGTCGAGATCAAAGATGCTCTCGCTGCCGAACTTGTGAGTCCGGGCAATCGTACTCAGTTTTGTATTGATTGCGCGAATCTCGGACACGAGTTTATTGCGTTGTTCCTTCGGCAAAGTTGCTGCGCGCCGTCCCGCGAGTCCTTCGATATGCCCAACGATCGAGTAGAGTTCGTAAGCGTCCTCACGGGTCAAAGGAGCAACGATCATTCTGGATTTCGTCCGGATTCTCTGCTCAATGACAAACCCTTCGCGCTGGAGCCATTGCAGTGCCCCGCGCACCGGAGTGCGGCTCATTCCCAGCCTTTCGGTGAGTTCCGCCTCGACGATCCATGAACCGGGAGAGAGGCGTCCGTGCACAATCAACTCGCGGATCTGCGTAAAGGCGGAATCCATGGCCGTATTGTGCATTGCAGATAACCGTCTACTTCCTGTCGTTGAGTTCTTATCGTGCAATTGAGGAGTCATCTCAGCAATCTCCTGAGCGCCAGGACGTTGTTGCTCCGGAGCTCCTTTGCCGTGATTGTATTCAATATCGTAGACTGAATTGAACTTTTTACCGGGCCGGAATACAGATGAATTTTAGCAGAGTACGTGTGATCGACTCGCACACCTGCGGAGAACCAACGAGAACGGTTATCGCAGGCGCGCCGGATCTCGGCCGCGGTCCGATGGCCGAACGCCTGGCAGCGTTCGCATCAGTGCACGACGCGTTTCGAAATGCGGTGGTCAACGAACCCCGCGGCTCCGATGTCATTGTTGGAGCATTGCTGCAGAAGCCCTGCAATCCCACTTGCGCCACCGGCGTGATCTTCTTCAACAATGTCGGAAACCTGGGCATGTGCGGGCACGGAACCATCGGCGTGGTAGCCACGCTTGCTCACCTTGGCCGTATCCGCCCCGGACATCACAAGATCGAAACGCCGGTTGGAATCGTTTCTGCCGAATTGCATGACGATGGCAATGTAACGATTGAGAATGTGCCCGCATACCGCGCTTTGGCGAATGTCGCGGTTGACGTTCCCGGATACGGGCGCGTAGTTGGCGATGTTGCATGGGGCGGGAACTGGTTCTTCCTCGTTGGCAACCATCGATTCTGTTTGGTTCCCTCCGAGATTCAAAACCTCACAAATTTCACGCTCGCTATCCGGCAGTCCCTCGCTATGGAAGGAATTACAGGCGATGAGGGTGAGGAGATCGATCATATCGAGCTCTTTGCCGACTCGCCGACTCGCGGCGTTAATAGCCGGAATTTTGTTCTTTGTCCTGGAGGGGCGTACGACCGCTCACCATGCGGCACTGGCACGAGTGCGAAGCTCGCGTGCTTGCACGCGGAGGGAAAACTCGCGCCGGGCGAGATCTGGCGTCAGGAAAGCATTATTGGAAGCGTGTTTGAGGGCCGCTTCAGGCTCGACGAGGGCATATTGATCCCCAGTATTACGGGGAAGGCCTTTGTAAATGCAGAGGCCGAACTCATATTCGACCCGAGCGACCCGTATTGCATGGGAATCCGCGTATGACGAGGGAAACCTATGACTGCATCATTGTTGGCGGAGGCATTGTAGGAGCTGCCTGTGCGGCTTGTTGTGCGAGAAGCGGTATGACGGTTGCGCTGGTGGAGTGTGCCGGCGCCGGCCTCGGCGCAACTGCCGCCGGCATGGGCCACATTGTAGTCATGGATGATTCAGCGGCGCAGTTTGTGCTCACCCAATACTCGCAGGAGTTGTGGCTGGAGCTGGCGCGCACATTACCTGCAGCCGCAGAATTCCAGCAATGTGGAACCCTATGGGTAGCCGCGGATGCCGAGGAAATGGAAGAAGTCTCACGCAAACACTCCAACTACAGCGCGCGTGGTGTTCGGGCGAGGATTCTTGAGCGGGACACTCTCTTTGCGCTTGAACCGCAATTGCGCCGGGATCTTATGGGCGCACTGCTCGTGCAATTGGATTGCGTTGTGTACGCGCCCATGGTGGCACGGTTTCTGGTGGAAGACGCGGTGGCTCACGGCGCACAGTTGATTGAAGGGAAGATGATGGCCATGGGCAGCGGAAGCGCCACGCTGTGCGATGGCCGCCAACTCAAGTCACGAAGAATCGTCAATGCCGCCGGCGAGCGGGCAGCCGAACTAACTCCCGGAATACCGATCAAAAGACGCAAGGGTCACCTGGCTATCACAGATCGGTATCAAGGCTTTCTGCATTGCCAGGTTGTCGAACTTGGATATCTGAAGAGCGCGCACTCCATCTCAGAAGACTCGGTCGCCTTCAACGTGCAGCCACGCATTACGGGACAGGTATTGATTGGTTCATCTCGGCAATTCGACGAATCAACTGCAGTCGATCATGCGATCCTCAGCCGGATGCTGGCGCGCGCGGTGGAATATATGCCCGCTCTCGCAGACTGCTCTATCGTCCGCACGTGGACGGGGTTTCGCGCAGCTACGCCCGACAAGCTTCCATTCATCGGTCCATGGCCGGAGGATGAGACGATCTTTCTCGCAACCGGGCACGAGGGGCTTGGCATTACCACCTCGCTGGCAACTGCCGAACTGCTGTGCGCATATTTTGAGGGCCGCTCTCCAGCTATTCCTCTCGAACCATACCTTCCCGCAAGGGTCAGACGGATGGCTCATGTCTAGCATCGTAAACATGACGATCGATGGGCGCGAAGTGCAGGTGCAACCCGGCACGACAGTAGCGGCTGCGATTCTTCTCCGGAAATCGGCTTTCAGAAGGTCAGTGCATGGTGAGCTGCGTGGCCCGGTGTGCGGAATGGGAATCTGCTTTGAATGCCGAGCGACGGTCAACGGCAAAGCTCAGCAGCGCACATGCCAACTACTTTGCGAATCCGGCATGGTGGTGAATACCGATGAGTAGAAGAGTCGAACTCGCGTGTGACGTTCTCATCGTTGGCGCCGGACCCGCCGGAATTGCTGCCTGCGTTTCAGCAGCAGAGTCGGGCGCGAACGTCATTCTCGTCGATGATAACTCCCGGCCCGGAGGACAGGTATGGCGCGCGAGCGCAGGTGAACAGGCAGATCGCGAAACGCATGGAAAAGATGCAATGCGATGGCTTCACCGTCTTCACGCGTGCGGCGCCAGGATGCTCATGTCTACGCGTGTTGTGGCCTGTCTTGCTGAGAGAGTGGTGCTCGCTGAAAACGAAAACGAGGCGATTGAGATCACCTTTCATAGCGCCATTCTCGCCACCGGTGCGCGCGAGTTGATTCTTCCGTTTCCTGGTTGGACGTTGCCAAACGTGTTTGCGCCTGGTGGATTGCAGGCATTGGTCAAGTCGGGGCTTCCTGTGCGCGGTAAGCGAATTGTTGTGGCCGGAACTGGCCCGCTTTTGCTGGCAGTGGCAGCTTACCTGAAATCAAAGGGAGCGCGCATCGCAGGGATCTATGACCAGGTCTCTTGGACTCGCAGTATCTTGTTTGCTCTTTCACTGTTCAAGCGTCCAAAATTACTTTTCTCTGCACTTGGTTACGGAATTACCCTGAGTATCGTACCTTTCCGTTGCGGATGGTGGCCCGTTACAGCCCAGGGAACCGAAGGCCTGCATTCTGTGACGTTGACGAACGGTTCGCGGGTGAAGACCATCGATTGCGATCTGCTCGCGTGTGGATTCCATTTGATACCGAACACCGAGCTTATTTCCGCATTGGGTTGCAGTCTTGCAGAAGGCAAGGTGAAGGTCGATGAGTGGCAGCGTACGTCGGATCAAGACGTCTTCAGCGTTGGCGAATCGACCGGGGTCGGCGGCCTTGACCTGGCATTGATCGAAGGCCAGATTGCCGGGTTAACTGCTGCCGGAAAGAATGATCAGGCTGCAAAACTCTTCGGCAAACGAACCGTACTGTCAAAAATGGCGAGCACGATGGACCGAACCTTTGCACTGCGGTCTGAGCTACGTCAGCTTGCGCAGCAGGATACGGTCATTTGCCGTTGCGAAGATGTTCAGTGGTCATCGCTTCAGGGGCAGCGATCGTTGCGTTCCGCGCGCCTCTACACGCGGTGCGGCATGGGCCCTTGCCAAGGGAGAATCTGCGGCGCCGCGCTCCGATTTCTGAATGGGTGGGAGACGGAGTTTACTCGTCCGCCTGTTTATCCTGTCCGGCTCTCGACATTGATTCGAGAGTCCCAAGCCTCAATCAAGGAGAACCTATGATCTGGAAAGGCGTTATGCCGGCAATGACAACTGCCATGAACCCGGACTTCAGCCTCGATCACCTTTCCATTGCGAAGCGCGCAAAATGGATGATCGACTGTGGTTGCAGCGGAATTGTTGCGTTGGGTTCGCTCGGTGAATCTCCAACCTTGAGCCACGCGGAAAAGCGTGCGGTACTCGATACTGTGCGCGCCGCCATCGATGCGCCACTAGTGGCCGGTATTGCCGGACTTTCGACACAGGAGACGGTCGCCTTGGCTAAGGCGGCCTTCGACGCGGGTTGTGACGGACTTATGGTGCTGCCGCCCTATGTTTACCGAGGCGACTGGCGCGAGACAAAAGCTCACGTTTCTGCAATCTTTTGCGCTACATCACTCCCATGTATGCTCTACAACAATCCGGTCGCGTATGGGACTGATTTTATTCCTGAACAGATTGCTGAGCTTGCGGGGGAACACGAGAACCTGGTGGCGGTAAAGGAATCGAGCTCAGATGTGCGTCGCATTACAGCAATACGATCACTGCTCGCCGACAGGCTGGCGCTCTTTGTCGGCGTTGACGATGCAATCGTTGAAGGGATTGCCGCTGGCGCTACTGGATGGATTGCAGGCTTGGTGAATGCATTTCCTGACGAGTCGGTATCGCTTTTTGATTTTGCAGCCGCCGGTCTCTGGCACGAAGCAAATGAACTTTACCGCTGGTTCCTGCCTTTGCTGCGACTGGATACATTGCCGAAGTTCGTTCAGATGATCAAGCTTGCCGAAGCACGCGCCGGAGTTGGCAAGGCTACAGTTCGTCCTCCCCGGCTTGAACTTGCCGGAGCAGAACTGCTGGAGCTGACTCGATTGATCGACGGTGCGATCGAACGCCGTCCATCGCTGGCGAAGGCGAATTAGTTAGTCACCTTCGCGCAGAGCGGCTGAAGCTCAATTGAGGTTTCTATACGTTGAGGGCGCGCGCGAGCGGTTCCGGCGCCGAAAAATAAAATACACCGGCACGCCCAGAGCCACGATTACGAAGCCAGGCCAGGTTGTGGCCGATCGAAATATAAACAGACAAAGAACGATTGCCGAAGCTCCACAAACGTAAAGAATAGGTGTTATCGGATATCCAATGGTCCGATACGGCCGCTCGACATCCGGTCTCTTTCGCCGCAGCACAATGACTGCTCCAATGGTCAAGGCATAAAAGACCAGCGCGGCCGAAATAATGTAATCGAGCAGGTCGCTGTAAAGATTGCCGTACCCGGTCGCCGCGGAATATGTAGTCACGAGTACGAGAAGTGATGACCAGGCTGCTTGCAGCGCCAGTGATACGCCCGGTACATCGGCTCGATTCAGCTCCGCCACAGCGCGAAAAAATAGCCCATCGCGCGCCATTGCGTAGTAGGCTCGTGCTCCCGAGAGGATGAGACTGTTGATGCAACCAAAAGTCGAGATCATGATCGCGATCGCCATGAGCCTCCCGCCCTTTGTCGGCAATATCTTTTCGAGCATCGCAGTGCCGACCAGATCGTGAGGAACGGTTTTCATCTCACTGAAAGTCAGCGTCGATAGATATGCGAGGTTGGCGCCCAGATAAAGAACGATCACCAGTATGCTGCCAAGGGCCAGCGCGCGAGGAAGAACACGGCGCGGGTCCCGCACTTCTTCTGCCGCGAAAGTGACGTTGTGCCATGAATCAGCTGCAAAGAGCGAGCCCGATTGCGCCACGCAAATCGCAACCAGAATTCCAACGCCCGATGTGATTGAGGGAAGTCCTATCGCCGTCAGTTGACCGCGGGGCGCAAACATGTGGGAGAAGTTGGCATGAATTGCAGATTGATTAGCGCCGAGAATGAGTCCGCCAAGAATGACCGCAAGAAGCGCCACGATCTTCGTCACCGTAAAGAAATTCTGAATCCACTTGCCATAGACAACGCCGATGGAATTACACGCCGTCAGAGTTGCGATGACAACCAGGGCGACCAGTTGTGAGGTCGACAATGAGACGGCATAATGCGCAGAAATATGGAGCGGCTGCACGAGGTAATTCGCTTCTGAAATTTCCGGGTAAAGGACGCCCGTAAACCGTGCGAAGGCGACAGCCACTGCGGCAATGCTTCCTGTCTGGATTACCGTAAAGAAGGTCCAGCCGTAAAGAAAACCCCAAAGCGGCGAATAGGCTTCGCTCAAATAGAGATACATTCCGCCGGCGCCGGGCATCATGCTCGACAACTCACCAAAAGAAATCGCAGCGTTGACGGTCAGCGCGCCCGCGAAGAGCCACGCGATCAGTAGCCAGCCCGGACTTTGAATTGTGCGCGCCATTTCAGCGGGCACAATAAAGATGCCGGACCCGATCATGGCGCCCGTAACAATCATGGAGGAATCGAAAAGGCCGAGTCTCCTCTTCAACCTCCGGGGAGCCGAAGCGGATAGCACTGGAGCGTCATTGGCAGGCATTAAGCTCAATTTTTCAGGGGCGGGGAATTCGCGATCGAGTTCGATTGTATACCAATTTGTGTGCAACTGCGCCTGGTTAATGAAGCGTTATAAGTGAAGCTCTTTCTTTGACCGTGCACGTTTACCCGCAGCCGTTAACTCGATTTGGATCGATCAGTTCAGGCCTGAGAATCCTTGCTCGATGGGGTCATGTCTTTCCTTCGATCTTGGGAATTGCCGGCTATCGCTACATGTCCCCAGTAACGTGTTATTCGTCACTGCAATCTACAATGCGAATCGGCAAGATTGGTACGCTCGAATCCGGTTAAGGCGTAACCAGGAAGCTGGACGGTGACGAGCGATTTGGGGTTCGTAGAATGTTGAAGTTAATCAACTTGCGCAGCCGTTCTTCGGCACTTGTTTTTGCAACTCTCTTCATCCTTCCGCCGTTCGCCGTTGGCCAACCTGTGTTGAAAGGCTCGATTCCGGCCCCGCAATCGACTGAAAAGCACGTCATGGTTGGCCAAGCTTCTGACTCCACTCCGGAAGAAATCGGTGACGCCATGGTCTATCACAAGCGCTACCAAGCCGCGCTTGACGAGTACAAGCGGGCTTCGCCAACTTCCGAAGTATTGAACAAGATGGGCATGGCGTACCATATGATGTTCGATCTTCCAGAGGCTGTTCGCAGCTACCAGAATGCCTTGAAAATCGATCCGACGAACAGCCGCGCACTGAACAATTTAGGCACCGCCTACGACTCTCTCCAGGATCCAGGCAAAGCCGAGAGTATGTATCGCAAGGCTATTAAGCTCGATCCCAAGAACGCCCTCTTTCGGAAGAATCTTGGCTCGAGCCTGATTGCACAACAAAAGTACAAACAAGGTTGGGAGAGTTACCAGGACGCACTTCGTCTCGATCCCAAAATATTCGAACGATGTGTTCCGGCACAGGTCGAAAAGAATCTGGCTCGGCAGGACCGCGGAGCGATGAACTATTACATGGCGAAAGGTTGCGCCCGCGCTGGGATGCATGATTGCGCCTTGAAGTATCTTCAAAAATCGGTCAACGAAGGTTTCGTCAATCTGAAGGGAATTCAAACTGATCGTGAATTCACGGAATTCCTTGAACTACCGGAATTCAGAGAACTCTTTGAACAAGAGCTTAACTAGACCATTCCGTTTTCGATCCCTTGAGTCCTCGCTTGTCAAAGCATGGGCGGACGCCAATCCTCGACAGATTCTTGAGGCCATTCTGGGTATTTCCTTCCCTACGCAAAGCATTGAAGGGATGCCAACATGCTCGATACCGTCGACCTGGCTGACGAGGTTTCGGATCGTGTTTTCGCGCGATGTTTTGCCGTGATTTCGGACATCGCGAATCCCCAATGTCCTCAGTAAAAATGTTGTTCCGCAGTCCGGATATGTAGGATTCTTTTCCTTCGTCTCGGCGAGCTTTTGTCCGGTTCGTGATGCACCGACCCGGACGCCGTTCCGCATCAAACCTCGACTTGTTCAGGGTTCTCTAACAGGCGTATCTACTGTTCTGAGTTTCCATGTACAACGAAGACGTTTACTTTCAATTAGATAGTGGGGGCGTTAGGGCTTGTCCTAACGTTGTCATCTCTGCAATCACCCGCGTAGTGTTCTTTCGATTGTGAATCGCCAACTTTGCGGATCACGAAAATGCGTTAGATGCAGCACCGCTCTCGTGCGCCTTGATGTAGTTGATTTGAGACGTCACGACCGTTCAATCCGGCGCACTTGGCATGAATGACACCACGATCGACTCATCCGGCGGCCACATTTTCGAGGAAGAGGAAATAGCTATGCGGTTCCAAGTTTTCAAGCCGCGGCTTCGACGGGGTGACCACCCGAGCCATTGCTTCGCAGGGACGCACTACGCGGTACAGATCATCGGCGGTCCAGTTGGTGAAAGAAACAAACATAACCAGTTTTGGGAGGGTTATCGCATGTTAAGGAAAGTGGGGAAGCGCTTTATCGTCAGTTGCTTTCTGCTCGTAATCCTGATGGGAGCGCGGATGCTTCGCGCCCAAACTGTCTCGATTGCTTCGGTGAGTGGTCGAGTTGTCGATCAGCAAGAAGCGGTGGTAAGCGGCGCGCATGTCAAACTGACTTCCGTTGATACTGGCGTGGTGCACGATACCACAACAAACGACGATGGCATCTACCACTTCCCCAGCGTTCAGATTGGCGCCTACACGCTGGAATCGTCAGCGTCTGGATTTCGGACTTATGTCCAAACTGGCATCGTTCTGCGAGTCAACGACAATGTTCTGATCAACGTGACCCTCGCCATCGGTGACGTGACCCAACGAGTTGAGGTGCAAGCCAATGCCACAATGGTGCAGACACAGCAGAACACCATTTCGCAGGTCATTGACCAGCAACGCGTGATTGACCTGCCGCTGAATGGCCGCAATCCAACGCAGTTGATCCTTATCTCCGGTGCGTCCGTTACCCAGACAGCCGGTACAAACACCGGCAGCAAGAGCTTTTTCAGTTCGCAGGCCATCTCGGTCGCCGGCGGCCAGGGCAACGGCACTAATTATCTACTCGACGGCGGGGACAATAACGACACCTACACCAATGTGAATATGCCCCTTCCTTTTCCGGATGCGTTGCAGGAATTCAGCGTAGAGACCAGTGCTTTGCCCGCCCGGAACGGTATCCATCCGGGAGGCATGGTAAATGTGGTCACCAAGTCCGGATCGAATCAATGGCATGGCAACCTGTTTGAGTTCGTCCGAAATACGGACGTCAACGCATGGAACTACTTTTCATTCAAGCAAGACGGCCTGAAGCGGAATCAGTTTGGCGGCACGTTGGGCGGCAGGATCATTCCTAACAAGTTGTTCTTTTTCGGCGGCTTTCAGCAATCAAACATTCGCCAGGCCCCGAATTCCAGCTCAGCCTTTGTGCCGACGGCAGCGGCGCTAAAAGGTGATTTCAGCGCGCTTGATGGCGCAGGTTGCCAAGCCAACCATACAACGCGCTCGATCAAGAATCCGACCACTGGCGCGGTGCTGGCCAACGGTCAGATCGATCCGACCTTGTTCGACAAGGCGGCAGTTGCCTTGGCCAACTATCTGCCACCCGCTTCCAACGATTGCGGTCAAGTCACCTGGGGTGTCCCGGTGCACTCCAACGAGTCCCAATACATAGGACGCGTCGACTGGACTGTGAACAACAAACACGCGTTCTATGCTCGGTACTTCCTGGATTCCTACACTCTCGCCGCGAATTTCGATCCCAAGGATATCCTCGTGACTGCGGTGACCGGGAACGTGGAGCGCGCCCAATCCTTCGTCCTTGGCGACACTTACGCGCTCAGCGGAACCATCTTTAACTCGTTTCACGGAACGTTCGAACGCAGACGCGACGATCGCTTTCCCGCAAACGGCATTAATCTCTCTACCCTGGGAGCAACAAATGTCTATCAATACACCAAAAACTACTTACAACTTAGCGTGACAAATGGCGGCTTCAACATCGGTTGTGGCACATGTGCACTGGGCCATTGGAATAACAATACATTTCAGTACGCCGACGACGTCGACTGGCAGCACGGCAAGCACCAGCTCGCCTTCGGTGCAGATATCATCCGAACTCAGTTGAATCAGCTTAATAACTATTACGACAACGGAGTTTTTACATTTAACGGTCAGTATAGTAATGACCCGTTGTTGGACTTCCTTATGGGCACGGTGAGTTCCCTCCAGCAAAGCACGCCGCAGACGATTGCAATGCGCCAGACGATTCTTGGGTTTTACGGGCAGGACACTTTCCACGTTACTCCAAAGCTGGTTGTTAATTTTGGTTTACGTTGGGAGCCCATGCTGTTTCCACAGGACTATTTCCATCGTGGCGACATATTCTCCCGTGCTGCTTTCGATGCGGGCCAGACAAGCACTGTCTTCACGAATGCCCCTCCAGGAATGCTCTTCCATGGAGATACGGGAGTTACTAATTCATTTGCGAATGACAAGGTTGCGAATTTTTCTCCAAGACTAGGTATCGTCTACAATCCAGACGGCAATGGGAAGACGACTTTCCGCCTGGGTGGGGCGCTTCTCTATGACTCGGCGTCTCCATTCACCGCTTACCGAAATGCTACCAATCCTCCATTCGCTCCTACGATTAATCCCGGCGTTGCTCCTTATCAATTGAGCAACCCTTGGGCCAAGGTTGCGGGCGGCAATCCATTTCCGCTGGCCGCGCCCTCGTCAACGGTGACCTTCCCAACTGCGGCAGTTCTAGCATTCATACCGGCGCACATCCAGACCACGAACGTGATGACATGGAACGCAAGTGTGCAGCACCAGTTAAGCCAGGATTGGTTCTTCTCCGTATCTTACCTGGGCAATAAGACCTCCCACTTATGGCTTGGTCAAGAGATAAACCCAGGCGTCTTTATTCCCGGTAACTGCGGATCTGCTGCGTGCTCAACTACCGGCAATACCCAGGCAAGGCGCGTCCTTTCATTGGCCAATTCAGGTTATGGCAAATACTATGGCGTCATGGTGTTAGAAGACGACGGCAACAACGCCAATTACAACGCTCTCCTGGCGTCCATTGAGCATCGCTTTTCACATAACTACACGTTCCTTGCGAACTACACCTGGTCGAAATGCCTGGACTACGGAGACAATACCGGCCCGCTCAATCAAGAAGGACAGTTCGAGCAACCCTATAACAATGCCAAAGCTGATTACGGCCCGTGCGGGATTGACGAAAGAAACATCGTCAATGTTTCTCTTGTCGCCAAGAGTGAGTTCGGACACGCCGGTCTGGCGTCACATATTCTCAGTGACTGGCAGATAGCGCCCCTTTTCCGGTATTCGACTGGAATGCCGGTGAATCCTCTGAGCGGTCTTGATAACTCGCGTACCGGCATCGGCAACGACCGTCCGAATGTCGCGTCCAGCACCGCCTACACCGGTGCGGGCCACACAGCGAAACTTTATCAGTTCCTCAATCCGGTGTTATACGCCCAAAACGCGGTAGGAACCTTTGGAAACGCCTCCAAAAATAGCCTGGTTGCGCCGGCTTATACCGACGTAGATGCAGCATTGAGCAGGCAGTTCGGTCTGCACGAGCGTTTTAATCTCAACACGCGCGTTGAGGCCTTCAATATTTTCAACCACCCTAACTTTTCCGCACCGAACGCCAGTGTTTCATCCAGCAGCTTCGGCAAAATCACGACTGCAAACGATCCACGCATTTTGCAGGGAGCGATACAGCTGATCTTCTAAAGCTTTTAGAGGAACGGCACTCACAAAAGCGACAATCAAACTGGTGGGGATGGAACACTCACGAGAGGGAATCCTGAAATGCGCACCAACACAAATATGAGAAAGCTCTACATTCTCCTTGGCATCGTCTTCATTGCTTCCTTTTGCCCGTCGGCAAATGCGGAGAATCGAAAAGTCGACCTGCTATTCAAGAAGGCCATTGCGCCAGTTCAATTCGCAGTTTCCGATATTTCCAAAGCGCTCGATGCCAAAGGTTTTTCGTCCACGGTCAAAGATCTGGGCCCGGCAGTTGCATTGAGTGGGGAACTGCGCATCATTATTGGCGCATCGGCAGACGAGGACAAGCGACTGGCCGCTGACCTTAATGTGGCGCCGCTGAAGTTCAATACACCGCAATCGTATTCCCTTCGCAAACATGGTTCAGGAAGCCACGCCACCTATGTGGTACTCGGCGCCGATCCAGCCGGCGCCATGTATGGCGGTCTCGACCTGGCAGAGGCCATTCGCACAGACACTCTGGATCAGCTTCAAGCATCAGACCATTCGCCTCATGTCGCGGAGCGCGGCATAAAGCTCAACATCCCTCTGGATGCGCGCACTCCGAGTTATTCCGATGACTCGGATTCCGCACAGCAGAACATCGCGGTTATGTGGACGATGGATTTCTGGACGAGATTCCTCGATGAAATGGCCCGCGATCGCTATAACACGATCTCTTTGTGGAACGAGGCCCCCTTTGCATCTCTTGAGCGCGTACCTGAGTATCCCAATGTAGCGCTCGCAGACGTCAAGAAAAAGATGGGCGGCTTCTGGCCTTCGAACCTTGAGGGAGTTGGAATGTATAACCCCTCCTGGACGTTGGAAACCGTGAAGACGATGACGATGGACGAGAAGATCGCGTTCTGGCGCAAGGTGATGCAATACGCCAAAGACCGCGGCATCGATGTCTATATTTACACTTGGAACATCTTCGTCTATGGCACTGAACCAAGCGGCTATGGCATCACGGATTCCCCAACCAACGCAACGACTAAAGACTATCTCCGCAAATCGATTCGAACTTTGTTCAACACATATCCACTGTTAGCTGGTATCGGACTTACCGCCGGCGAAAACATGCCTAAAATGAGCAATACCGAAAAAGAGCAGTGGCTTTGGGATACCTATGGGCTTGGGGTTGAAGATGCGATGGCCGCAGCAAAAGACCCTGCCAGTCCCTATTACAATCCGCATCGTGTTATCCACCTCGTACATCGGGCGTGGTACACAGGCCTAACTACAATCGTTTCCCAGTTCAACACGTTACCCGGATACAATGACTTAGATTCCACGCTCGCGTTCAGCTATAAGCCTTCGATCGCTCAGATGTATTCATCGACTCAACCGCTATTTATCTACAACACATCTGCGACTAACATGTTGGGTGGCAGCCGCCTGGCTCCCGGCGGGAACGGCCACAGACTCCAGGGTGGATACCTGGACAGCCTGCCTCCCGGAAAGAAGACCTGGCTCACGGTTCGCGACGACAGCATCTTCTATATGCGCTGGGGCAGTCCGGACTATGTGCGCGCCTACATCACGCACATGCCCGATATGTCCAAGGTCGCAGGCTATAACATCGGCCCCGATGGTTATACGTGGGGGCGCGAGTTTGTGAGCACAGAACCAGATTCGCCTCGCAAGGCGATCATCGACAAAATGTGGTATAGCTTCATGCTGTGGGGGCGGTTAGGTTACGAGCCGACGCTGCCAAACAGCGAGTTCCAAGCGATCCTTCATGCGCGCTTCCCAGAGGTGCCGGTCGGCAAACTGTATTCGGGATGGGCTTCGGTGTCCATGGTTATCCCGCTAGTAACTCGCTTTTATTTCGGCGCCAACGATTTCCAGTGGTATCCCGAGGCGTGCTGGAGCCATGTAACACGCGCCAGCGGTTTCCAAACCGTCCAAGATTTCATTAAGCCGCGTTGGGCTCCAATGAATGCGAACGAAGATGGCGAAACTCCACGTCTTATGTCGGTAAAGGAATTCGTGGATGGCGATGCGCCGAATGGGCGGTTAACGCCATTGCAGGTCGCGAATGAGCTCCAACGGTATGCGGATGCAGGAATTGGTAACGTGGATGGCTTGTCGTCCGGCGAGAGCAAGGAACTGCGGCTGACCTTGGGCGACATAAAAGCAATGGCGTGGCTCGGGCGCTATTACGCAGAGAAGATACGAGGCGCTGTCTTCCTTTATCGATATCAAAAGAGCGGTGACATGACTGCCTATCAGGATGCGACCTCGCATCTCAAGACTGCGTCTGCGGATTGGAGCGAGTACGCCGGGATCTGGTCCAAACAATATGTGGGTCAGGTTCTGGACAGACTGGGAACGACACGGGTGGACATCAAAGCGATTCAGGAATTCGTTGATAAAGATATTCCAGCGCCAATTCCGACCAACCCGGCAGAGTCAGCATCAGGAGCGCCCACGCAATAAATCTCGAATTGAGAGCTGCGAGAGATTGCGTGGTTTCCCTGAGATCATGTTGCCTCCATTTCAAGCGAATAACATCGCACCGGCTCCAGGGGCGGAGAAGCCCGGGAAAGCCGAGGCCGGCTTTCAAGACAGAGCGAAAGGAATAATGTCATGAAGTCTCCAGCAATAAGCAGTGCACTTTTATTTCTCTGCGGTCTCACGATTGCTGGGGGTGTCCAGCCCGCCGCGGCGCAGCGACAAGCTCAGTTCACAGAAGCGGAGTTCAAGGAGTTCACTGCGCTTCAACCAATCGATATTCATACCCACATTCTCAACGGTGACCCGGCGTTCACAGCCATGCTGAACCATTTCAATCTGCATACTCTGGACATATTTGTAGGTCACGTCGTAGGCCGTAGCGCCAGCACCTACACACCTGAAACCTTTGTTTCGCGCAAGCTGGACTCTTGGCAGGCGGTTCGATCAAGCGGCGGCCGGGCGAAACTGTCGACAAGCTTTCCGCGCGTTGGCTGGGAGAGTCCAAACTTCTCTTTGTCATCAGTCTCTTTCATCAACGAGGACTTCGCGCAAGGGGCGATAGGAGTTACGATCTGGACAAACTCTGTAACTCAGTTTAAAAACGCTTCGGGGAAATATGCGCAGGCAGACGATCCGAAGCTTCAGCCTATTTATAACGACATGGTCGCTCACCATATCCCCCTTATCTCTCACACAGCATTGCTGGACGAGACCTGGATTCCCGATGAAGGGGACCACGGTAGCGGTGAACCCGCAGCCCTTGCGGCCCGTGACCGTGTCATAGAACAGAACCCCAAGCTTCGCGTTATTGCGGCCCACTTGGGGAGTTACACGGAGCAAATGGATAAGTTGGCCAATCGTTTGGAGCGCTATCCGAATTTGGCGGTTGACACTGCGGGACGAATGGACTTTCTGATGAAGTTGCCAAAAAAACAGGTACAGTCCTTCATATTGAAATTCCAAGACCGGATTCTCTATGGATCAGATAATGCCTTCTATGAGACGGACCCGGTAAACGTCACGCTGGCCAAGTGGCAAAGCCACTACGCTTTAGATTGGCAGTACCTGTCAGGCGATGGCGAGGTTGAATATCGCGGCCGGCAGGTCCAATGTCTTCATCTCCCGAAGGCGGTGCTTCGAAAGCTGTACCATGACAACGCGGTTCACTGGGTTCCCGGGGTCAGCAGTGGCGGCTAACTCTATCGCCTACATCAATACGCATTAACGTAGGTCCGCACCGCTCTGGGGACATATTTGGCATGTCAGGGGCGATGCCGTTTAATACTGACTGGAGAACATTTCAAAGAATGCATTCGGAAACCAGGCAGCAGAGATTATGAAACTCTATAAAGCTATCTTGCGTGTGCCGGGCGGGCTGATGGTGGTCCCGCTATTCATCGGCATGGTCATCAATACGTTCTTCCCGAATCTGCTCAACATCGGTGGCTTCACCCAGGCCCTCTCTGGTGCCGGATACCCGACAGTTCTCGGCATGTATTTGTTTGTGGCGGGCAGCAAAATGAGCCTGAGAACTGCGCCCAAGATGTTGGTGCGCGGATTCGGCATCCTGATCGCCAAAGTCGCTGCGGCCACGGCATTCGCGTTGATCGTGGCCAAAGTTTTTGGTGGAAGCCTCTTTGGCTTGAGCGCTCTTGCGGTAATGGCCGCCATGGTGAACACCAACGGCGGCATGTTTTTGGCGCTGACCAGCGTGATGGGCGATGAAGAAGACGCTGGCACTTACGTAGTGCAGAGCATCGAGACGGGACCATTCCTTCCGATGCTGATCTTTGTTGGCGCCGGCTTGGCCGTGATCCCATGGCTGACAATGGTATCCGTAATTGCACCTATTTGTGCCGGTGCGTTGCTGGGCAACCTGGACGAAGATCTAAGAGTGTTCTTCGCTTCTCACGAGCCCATCATTGTTCCGTTTATGGCCTTTACTCTCGGACAGACGATTAACCTGAAGTCTGTTGTAACGGCCGGACTTCCCGGAATATTGCTGGGAATAACGGTTGTTGTAGTTACTGGGGTAGTTTGCATTGTGGCCGACATTCTGCTGGGCGGAACCGGTATTGCCGGTGCAGCGGCCTCGAGTACGGCCGGTAATTCGGCTGTGGTCCCGCAATCGATTGCCATGGCTGACAAGAGCTATGTGCCGATTGCCGCAGCGGCAACGGTTCAAGTGTCGGCTTCGGTCATAGTTACAGCGATCCTGACACCGCTGCTGACATCGTGGTGGTTCAAACGAGTGAACAAGACGCGTGAGGTAAAGGCTGCCATAGCCGCAGCAGCATTATCAGACTAACGTTTGACGGTCATGAAAGTTTGGAACGATTCATCACTCCTGATTCTAGCGTGGTGAGTCTGAAGTTCGCCGAAGAACAACCGCAGATCCTTCGACTCCGCAAGCCGCAAAAGACGCGGCTTGCTACGCTCAGGATGACAATTCAATGTTGAATGAATTTCGGACTCAGGACACTAGCGGCGTAGCTTCGCAATTCAATGATGGGAGTCGCTCGTTCCGGGCGAATTCCTCGAGTTAAGTTTCCGAACATGCATTAGCGGCAGCAAGAGCGCAAAGAGGGGAGCGAGCTATGGGTTTGTCACGCAGACGTTTTGTTCAGATCGCAGGGACAGGCTTCCTGTTGCAGTCACGGATATTGAAAGCTCAACAATCATCAGAGTCTCATTTAACGAAAGGGGAACCGACTATGGAAATGGTGGGTTTAGAGTCAGCGCAGAAGATTGTTGCACAGGCTATCAAAAAGGCGTCTGCGGATTTTGGGCGCCCTATCTGCGTTTCGGTATGCGACGCATACGGATTCCAGATCGCATTCGCACGCATGAATGGAGCGCCGGTGCGAAGCATCGATATCTCACGCCGGAAGGCTTATACCGCGATCTGGATGGGTGTGTCGACAGACGAATTCGCGGCTCGGCTCCACCGGGACCAAGTTGAAGCCAGAGCCTTTGGTGACGAAAATATCTGCGCGCTTCCTGGAGGCTACCCGCTTCAGGATGCGTCCGGCACCATCCTTGGCGGAGTCGGAGTTAGTGGCTTGTCCCCAAGCGAAGACCAGTCCATTGCGAAAGCGATGGCAGAACTTATGAAGGCCGGGAAAATCTAGGCTCCAGCAAAGGAGCAGACTTGAGTGCAGACTAGTCAATTCAGTCCCGGCATATGTTGGCAGCGTTGGCCATGTATGTAGTTCTGAAGGTAGACGGCACGGGCGATTGCAACCACGAAGCGATCGTACGCTTCTACGAGAAGCTTGCGTAGTTTGAAGTCAAACGACAAGCGTGAATCAACATAACAGTAGAGCCTGGGAAACAGGCAGGATCGGAGAGGCGAAATGAAGAAACCTAGCGTATTCGTAACCAGACTTATTCCTCAGGCAAACATAGACGAGTTGGAGAAGCATTTCGATGTCGAGGTCAACTACGAGGATCGTCACCTATCCAAGGCGGAGTTACACGCCAGGGCCAAAGGCTGCGACGGTTTATTGACACTGCTGACCGACACGGTCGATGCCGAACTGTTAGACGCTGCCGGGCCACAGTTGAAGATTGTCGCCAATTTTGCGGTCGGTTTCAACAATTTCGATTTGGCTGCTGCAACTCAACGGGGAGTGATTCTAACCAACACGCCAGGTGTGCTCGACAACGCCACTGCAACCCATACCTGGACGCTGCTTTTGTCCACCGCGCGGCGGATTGTCGAAGCAGACAGGTACGTACGCGCAGGCAAATGGAAAGGCTGGGCGGCAATGGCGTTCAGCGGTCTGGATGTTGACGGGAAGACGTTAGGGATCGCTGGTCTGGGCCGAATCGGGACCAACGTTGCGCGCAAGGCGAAGGGGTTCGATATGAAGATCATCTACTCCGACATGCGCCCAAACCCGGAGTTCGAAAGGCAATTTGGCGCCTCGCACGTCGATAAGGAGACTCTATTGAGAGAGTCGGATTTCCTGACGTTGCATGTGCCGCTGACCCCTGAAACACGTCATTACATCGGCGAAAAGGAATTCAAGCTGATGAAGAAAACCGCGGTTTTGATCAACGCCAGCCGCGGGCCGGTAGTTGACGAAAAGGCATTAGTGAAGGCGCTCCGCGACAGAGAAATTTGGGGTGCCGGTCTCGACGTTTACGAAAATGAACCCCAGATTGAAGCCGGATTAGTGGAACTCGACAATGTCGTTATCGTGCCACATATCGCATCCTCAACGATCGAAACCAGGCTTGCCATGGGCAGAATCGCGGTGAGCAACCTCATCAAGGTTCTGAACGGAGAACAACCTGAGACATGCGTAAATCCGGACGTACTGAAGGGGGACTGATCAATATCAGACAGAGGATGTGCTCGAAAAAGATCTGCAACTCGGGTTTCTGCGATCCAGTTGCCAATGCGTTTTCTCGCGCCGGAGTCGATCGCCGACTGTTACAGTGGCTTGAACCGCGTACAGAAAGTGCCTGGTCTTCTGGCTGAGCCCACTGGTGCGACAAAGACAGTTTGCGTAATTGGATGCTAGAATTGGCTCCGCGGAATATCGGCAAGGGTCAGATCGCAGAGTCTCGACATGCAACCAGTGAACAAAAACGATGCTCGGGAAGGAAGAATCAAAAGTGCTGCACTATCGGAAGATGAGATAGAGGCTTTTCAACAGCATGTTACCGAAATACTTGAAGGCACAGTATTTAAGGCAAGTCATCGTAGTGGGCAGTTTCTTCGATATATTGTGGATCAGGCAATTGCCGGACACTTTGAGTCATTGAAGGAACGCGTGATTGGGGTCGAGCTTTTTGGTCGATCGCCTTCTTATGACACGGGCGAAGATGCGATTGTCAGGGTCACTGCCAGTGATGTGCGCAAGCGTCTGATGCAACACTACGGCCGGCATGGAGCCGTGTCCAAATTTCGCATCAGCCTTCCTTTAGGGTCATACATTCCTGAAATCACGCGTAGCGAAGAGTTCGGTCAGCTTTGTGCAATCGAGGTTAACCCGGGATCTGCAAACATACTGCTCGATTCGATGGCGGCCAAGGACTCAGTTGAGTCAAGACCGGAATTCGCCGTTACCTGTTCCCCTGCTCCCCAACTGAACGCAGTACACCTCAATTCCCGCAGCAGGCGCCTGTGGTTCTCCTTGGGCATTTCGACCGTTGGGTTGATTCTCGTTTCTTGGATCATCTTCTGGGGGCGCTCTTCGTTTACGGAAGCAGCACACGCGCCTGGCCTTCCATGGTCCATATTTCTCAATGCGCCCTTTTCAACGAAATTGATTACAAGCGATCCTGACATTGCCGAAATCCAGGAACTCACGGGAGGGCAAATCTCGGTCTCTGACTACGCAAATCACAATTATTTTTCTGGACCCAACAAGCTAACACCCCAAGAAGTCCGCTTCTGCCGCGTTGCGTTGCGTGGAGACAAGGCGGCATCCGTCGACACGCCAATCGCTGTTTATATTGGGGAGTTATTCCAGGCAAATGCAAAAAGGATCCATGTGCGTGCTGCCAGGAGTATCGACCTTCCCGATTTGAAAACCGACGAGAACTTCATTTTCCTGGGAAGCCCGAGGTCGAATCCGTGGTCTGCCCTATTCAGAGACGAATTGGATTTCTCGCTCGATTTCGACAAGACTTCAGGATTGGAGATCATCCACAATGCTCACCCACGGGAGCACGAACTGACGCAGTACGTCCCAACGGCTTCGGACGGAGCTACAGGTGAATCGTTTGCGATCATCGGCTTTGTTCGAAATCCAGACCAACACGGACATGTTCTCTTGCTGGCCGGAACAAATACCGAGGGTACCGCGGCTGCCGGAAAATTTGTTACCAACGTGCCTCTTCTCTCGTCCACCCTCCAAGGGTGCGGAATTAATCCTTCTGGTCCCCTTCAGCACTTCGAATTGCTGTTGCATCTGAACGCGATGGCCGGCTCGCCGAACAACATATATGTGGTGGCGTGCCACATCCTGCCGGGTGCTTCCGGTGAAAAGCCTTAGCCTTGCGCGGTCTAGTTGCTTCCGGCCAAAATGCGCAAGTCGCTCTCATTATGGAACGCGATCGAATAGCATCAATCAGCCAACAATCTGGCGGTCACCAGCCAGAGTCAAGCCGGGATCCGCGCACCTTGTGCCGCATCGATAAGACAAAGCCAAAAAAATTCCGCGCTGCCAATTGGCGCTGCGCGAAGGAAATCATCGAGCAATGATGCAGGCACGTCGCTTCTGGCGATTTGTACTATTTTGGCGATTCCAGAGTCAGTAGCTTACGCCTGATGAATGCCGGAGTAGGTCCGCCCGCTCCCGGCAACCCAACGCACGGCGTTCACCAGAATCGCCTGATAGGCAGGGTTTCGATGGGCTTCGTTGGCGTGGCCGAGCGCGATATTGACGATCCGTGCTTTTGGATCCTCGACCACCCACACCGAAGCGTAGGCCTGCCCGCTCTCTGCTTCAGGACTGGTCTCAGCAAGCACATCGACAGGCGGGCCGGAATTGAAGACCACGCGATATTGTTCGTCGATGATCTTGAATTCGGCAGGAACGCCACGCATGACAGCATGGGCAGGCTGGCGGTTGAACACTGTGAACTCGCCGCGGCCGTGGCTTCTGGCGCCTCCGCCAACGAACCGCTGGTTGTAAGCAGGTGCGTCCCGCCAATTGAACCACACGGCTGCGTGACAGATCACGACACCGTGGCCTGCATCGGCGAAAGCATTCAACGCGTTTTGAAAGTCCGGCGTACCAAAGCTGGCGTGGTTTGCGCTGAATACAAGGACGTCAGCATTCGCAAACTGCGCGATGGCTTCGTTGGCATTCGAGGTGTAGGCCGTGACGATTCCACCGGCGGCCTTGAGCGTGGCGCTGTCGGCAGCATGAAAGTAGGTTTCGAAATCGTGTGAGCTGCCGCCGCCTACAAGCAACGTTCGAATCGAGCCGGCCTGCGACTTTGTCGGCAGTGTTTCGCCGCTCGCCGGCAATGCCTGCTCTGCGTCTGGCGCAAGCAGCAAGGCAGCGCGGAGGTGAGCCGCACCAGCGAACGCAGCAGCCGCTCCGGCGGCCCCGGCCCTCAGCATTCTTCGGCGTGTAATGTCTGCCTGCTCATGTGTCATCTGTCCTCATCCGCACTCTGCCTGATGGCGGGTTCAATTTTGCAGTCCGGCATTGCGCGCAGAATCTCTTCCTGTCCGGTTGGTCCGAACACGACGAGAAAGCGCAAGGTCTTGTCGCCGGTATTCACCGTTTCGTGAAACACGCCGGCGGGCAGGTGGATCAAGTCTCCGGGCCCAACGCGCCGTCTTTGCTCTCCGCCAATGTCCACCATTTGCGTACCTTCGCCTTCAATGACGTAGAGAATCTCCTCCATGTCAGGGTGGTTGTGACGGAGATGTCCTTTCCCCGGCTCGATGGTGACCACGCCGAGCACGAACTTCTCTGCGCCGGTCACCTTTGGCTCACTGAGCCATTGGAGCCTGCCCCAATCGAAGGCCAGGGATTCCACGTCTTCCGGCTGTACGAATCGCCTACCGCTGAGTTGAGTCATGAAACTACTCCTTGAAGGTTTGATTACGACTTCGAAATGACTGCCTTTTTGAACGATCGGGTCTGTTCGGTAATGGCCCGCTCAACGGCAAGCCGCTCAATGCTGGAAGCTCCGAAGAAGCCGTGCACACCCTCTGTGTGCTCATAGATGAACTGCGAGTCGTCGGGTTCGGCAATCGGCCCACCGTGACAGATGACGAGAATGTCCGGATTGACGGCGACGGCGGCATTGCGAATCTCCTGTACTCTTGCCGCCGCATCAGCCAGCGTCATAGATGTGTGCACGCCGATGGCTCCGCCGACAGTGCATCCCATGTGGGCCACCAGAACATCGGCTCCGGCCCTGGCCATCTTGACCGCTTCTTCCACGTTGAAAACGTAGGGACATGTCAAGAGATCCAATTCATGCGCGATTCTGATCATCTCGACTTCGAGGTCATAGCTCATTCCTGTCTCCTCAAGATGAATCCGGAATGTGCCGTCGATCAGCCCGACGGTTGGGAAGTTCTGCACGCCGGCAAAGCCAAGGTCGCGAATCTGCGGCAGAAACCTGTGCATGCGCCGGAAGGGGTCGGTTCCGCATACGCCGGCAAGCACGGGCGTGTGCTTCACCACAGGCAGAACCTCTTCAGCCATCTCAACCACAATCTGGTTTGCATCGCCGTAGGAGAGCAGGCCAGCGCTGGACCCACGGCCCGCCATCCGGTAGCGCCCGGAGTTGTAAATGATGATCAAATCAGCACCGCCGGCTTCGGCAAACTTTGCTGAAATTCCGGTACCCGCGCCAACGCCAAGAATGGGCGATCCGGCACGAGCTTGGTCCCGTAGCCTGGCAAGACACTGCTCGCGTAACGTCATGCGTTCTTCTTCTCCTTTTCCATCTCAACAAATTCTGCAACCAACCGCGCCGCGAAAGACGCGTCATTGATGTGGGCATCCACCTCGACCAGTTTGACCTTTGGCTTTAGATGCCGCCTGATTGCGTCGAACAGAGCTTCATCGGCTTCGCGGTCGTAAAACGGTTGGCCCGGACAATCGATGGCGGAAACTCCGCGAAGGGGCAGCACAACAGTTACCGGTCCGACCGCGCTGCTGGCTTTCTCCGCGATTTGTTTGCCAAGCTCCGCATTCTCAGCAGGCGTTGTGCGCATCAATGTGACTGACGAATTGTGGCGATAAAGCTTGCGCTCACGATACTTCTCGGGAACCGTTTCAAATGGCCCGAAGTTCACCATATCAATAGCGCCGACTGAAATCACTTGTGGCACGCCCAGCCTTCCGGCCTCCTCCAGGCGGTTGGGACCGGCAGAAAGAATGCCACCGGCCAATTCGTCTGCAAGCTCCGTGGTGGTAATGTCGATGACGCCTTGCACCATGCCTGCACGAACGAGTTGCTCCATGCTTTGTCCGCCGACTCCGTTTGCCGAGAAGACCAGCAATTCGAATCCGGCCCTCTCAAGCATGGCCCTTACCTGGGTGACGCACGGCGTCGTAACGCCGAACATCGTGGCGCAGAGCAGTGGGCGGTCTGCGGCGAACTGCGGCGTCGGTAAGGCGCACATTCCGGCCATGGCGTTCGCGGCCGTTGCCAGCACATTGCAGGTCACCCGATTCAGGCCAGCAATATCCGCAACGGCGTGCATCATCAGCATGTCTGAGCCGCCGACGTAGGATCGAACATTGCCCGATGCCGATGTTGAAACCATCAGTTTAGGAACGCCGAGCGGCAATTCTCTCATACCGGCAGACGCTATGCTGGTTCCACCCGAGCCGCCGACTGCGAGCACGCCAGCCAGCGGTTTTTGTCGGTGACGCTCACGGAGCCATGCGGCAAGCCCGAGCTGCATCGTCATCACCGCCTTACCGCGATCGCCGCCGGAGACTAGTGCCTCAAGAGAGTTCCCGCCGCGCGAGGCAATCTCTTCGTGAGTAATGTCGGGCATAAACGGGGGCGCCCCCAGAATCCCCACATCGATGACGACGACTTCGAATCCGAGCGAGCGCAAATGGTCGCGCAGAAACTGGACCTCCTCGCCTTTGGTGTCGAGAGTTCCGATGAGTGCGACTGGACCACACGGCTTGAGCTGAATAACGCCCTCCAAGGGACTGACCGAAAGTGTAACTCGATTGCTTTTAGTCCATTTGGGGTGGAATGTATTCTCGTCCGCCGATCGTTGTCAAGAAACCAGCGTTTCCTCGCAGGCCATCTCGCAATGCAACTTATGAAATCAGAGTTGAACTGCAACTCTTGCCCTATGCGGAACTCGCCCGCGCATGGCTACTAAGGCGTAAACGGGAGCGGGGCAACTCCGTGGCGATAGGGGGCGTACCAGTTGTGCTGATTCGGCCATTTCGTCTGGTATTTGCCTTGCGGCCCGGTCGGCAGGCTATCTTGCGTACGAATCACCCACATGGCTAGTTCCGCCATTAGATTGGATTGAACAGAAGCAAATTCAGTCTTGCCGAATAAGTTTTTCAACTCGCAAGGATCGGAATGCAGGTTATAAAGCTGACCGTAACCCATCATGTCGTAAACCAGTTTCCACTCGTCCATACGGACCATCTTCTGATTTCCGCTCATCGTCACCTTGTTCAATTCGTCCCAGCCATTCTCGATCGGCATACGTCCCGCGCTGTACGGCACGTGATCGCTTTCCTCGTAGTACAAGCCTCCGACACCGACTCCCGAATATGCGCTCCGAAACTCTTCGCTCGGGAAAGTTTCTCCTTGCAAGAGCGGCCACAAGCTGCGGCCCTGGACACCGTGCGGAATCTCTGCGCCGATCGCCTCACACACCGTGGGCATCAGGTCGGCCATTGACGTGAACATCCTTTGAACATCCGATGAGGGCTTAACGCCATAGCCGAACCAGATCTGGGGCGTATGCGTTAAATCTTCGTATAAACCGAAACCCTTTCGTGCCAGGCCATAGTCCATCACGTAATCTCCGTGGTCGGTGGTAAACACGAACACAGTTTTCTTCGTGAGATCTCGATCATCGATATGCTTCATCAGGCGAGCGATCTGGTCGTCTACCATTCGCAGCGCGCCCAGGTAATTCGATTTGTACCTTCGCCATACTATTTCGGTGTCGAACGCATCCTGTTGCGAAGCGTATTCCCAGCGCGCTCGTGGTCCCATGCCGGCCAATGCCTCTGGTCCCGCGCAACGGTCAGGGACACTTTCGGGAGGGAACATATTCCAGTAAGGCGCCGGCACCTGCTCCGGATCATGTGGTTCGGGAAAACTTACCTCCAGAAGAAATGGTTTGTCTGCACCATCGACAAACTCGATGGCGTCCGTAACTATTCGGTAGGGAAGCTGGGTCGTTAACGGAAACGGGGCAGGTTCCAAGGCCACGTTGTAGTGCAGATTGCTGAGCCACTTATCGAATTCGGCGACTTCCTTTGGTGCATTGGGCGCAATATAGCCGCCACCGTGCGAATACTCGCGCCAAAAATCCAACCGCTCTTTTTTCAAATAGGTGTGATTCTTGCCGGCGAGTCCGGTGCGATAGCCCCGTTTGCTGGCAACCTGATAGATGTCTTCGCCAAAGAACGCATCGCCGGGCTGCAGATTCATTCGTACATGGGTTGCCTCCGGCCACCTTCCAGTCAGCATGGAAGTACGCGACGGGACGCAGAGCGGAGATGTGCAGTAGTTGTGCTCGAACCCGACACCACTTTGTTGCAGCCGGTCTAGAGTCGGCATGGTGTCAAGCGGGAAACCATTAGCTTTACTCATGCCGTAATGAATCTGATCGCACATGATGATCATGACGTTCGGCATTTCGACAGTGCCCTGCTGCTCCGCAAGGCTAACCTGGCTTGTTGCAGCAACGGCCGTCATGGCACTCAGCTTCAAGAACTCCCGTCGTTCCATCTCTTTCGACCTCTCCGGTGAAGCTTTCCTCTCGCTTTTCGATGATCGCAATACGTGAATCTTCTTAATCCAGTTGGTTCTCTTTGCGCAAATAGGGCAAGACTCCTGGTACTGTGGGAGCGATACCCTGCACAGGCCACGGTTGTACGCCGACCATTTTGGCCCAATCCTTGTAAGCGGCTGCCATTTGTCGAACTCGATCCGGATATTGATCGGCCAGATCATGTAATTCCGTGCGGTCCGCCTCCATGTCATAGAGTTGCCAGTAATCGGGAAAAGCCGAAACCAACTTCCATTTCCCGATGCGCACGGCTGCGTTTCCTTCGTGCTCCCAAAAGTAGCTGCGTTCAGCGCGAGGCTTCCCAGAGAAAACTGGCACTAGCGTAGTGCCTACGGTCGGTAGCACCGCATTACCAGCATGCTCTTTCGGATAACCTGTTTGCGCAAGATCGAGAAGAGTCGCCATGACATCTGTCTCGTGGCCAATTTGATGAGTGATGGCATACCTGTCCAGTTTGATTCCTCTGGGCCAATGAGCAATGAATGGCGTCGAAATGCCTCCCTCTTGCGTGTAGTGCTTATACATTCTGAATGGGGTGTTGGCGACATTGCCCCATGGGATACCGATGCTCTGATAGGTATCAGGACCTCCAGGTGCGATATCAGGACTATTGCCGGCATGCACCAAACGTCCGTCCGCGGTTTCATGTGGCATGAAAATTGGCGATCGTCCCAGGGGACCAGTGTTGGCAAGTTCCTCAAGGTTTCCGCCATTATCCGACATAAACAGGATCAGCGTATTTTCAAAGGCGCCTTTCTCTTTTAGTTTGGCAATAATCTTTCCGATATTCTGATCCAGGCACTCGATTTGCGCGGCGTAGACCGCCATGCGGCGAATTTCCCATTCTTTGTTTGCCGCCAGCGGCCACGGTGGAACACGAAGATCGCGTTCCGACATCTGCCACTTTGCTGGGAGAAGACCCGCTTCGATTTGGCGACGATGACGATCAGCACGAATCTGATCCCAGCCAACGGAAAACCGATCGATATATTTTTTGACCACACTCTCTGGAGCCTGCAGCGGCCAGTGCGGTGCAGTGAAAGCTGAGTAAAGAAAGAAGGGTCCTCGCTCTCCGGCGCCAGTTAATTCATCGATATATTGGACTGCGTGATCTCCGATGGCGTCTGTGTAGTAAAAATCCTTGCCAGCACGGATGCGTTCATTGCCATCAGTAAGGGTCGCGGGATCGTAGTAACTGCAGGCGCCGGCGATCGTTCCGTAAAAGCGATCGAAACCTCTCTGCATGGGCCAGTTATGTTTTGACTCAAGTTCCGGCGGAGTGAGGTGCCACTTGCCGACCATTGCTGTACGATAACCGCCCGTGCGGAGCCCTTCAGCCAGCGTTACACAGTTCGCGCTCAGGTCACCTTTGTAAGCCGGATAAGTCGATTCGCCGTAGTTATCGGCCATGAGCGCGAAACCTACTTGATGCGAGTAGAGACCGGTGAGCAGCGATGCGCGGGATGGGCAGCAGCGTGGATTGTTATAAAAGCTTGAGAAGCGCAGGCCACTTTCCGCCAACGAATTGAGATTCGGCGTGTCGACTTCAGATCCATAGCAGCCGATATCCGAGAATCCCATGTCATCGGCAAGAATGAACACAATGTTCGGTCTTGAATTCGAACCACCGGGCTGCGCTGCCGCTGGAATTGATGTAGTGCTCAGCCCTGTCAGCACCGCTCCGGCTGACGCCATGCCGCCCTGCTGAAGAAACTCCCGCCTCGTTTTCACCACCTGCTCCAGTCTCCGCTGCGCGTGTCTGATTCGAATTCATCCGTCGCGCATGTGAATCAATTTGGTTTTGAATCCGATATCTATTCAAGCACAGGTCTGAGAGGTAAAACTGGTTCGCCGGATTAATCGGAAGCTTCATGCCTTGTTCGCGCAACACTGTTTGAATTTTCGACCACTTCCGCAAGGGCATGGATCGTTGCGGCCTGCCTTTTCAAAAGCGTTCTGCTGGTCCTGTAGCGCCGTCCAACGCATCACGTTGGCGGGCGCGCGCTTTGCCGCGAGTTCCCGCGCCATGAATCGCATGTAAGGGTCTACATGATGGAAGAACATCTTGTACCCTGCGCAAAGATAATTGAGACCCGGCTCACCGTCGGGAGTGTTGATGAAGCGATGCTTCGGGCACTCACCGTTGCAGGCAAAGCGCACATCGCACTCGAGGCAGTATTTTGGCAAAGTCGATTCTTTGTCTTGACCGAACTTCTGCTGCTGTTGTGAGTTGACCAAAGCTTCGAGCGGCGAATCCATAATGTTGCCCAGCCGGTTCTGCGGATAGACGAAATGATCGCATGAATACACGTCACCGCAATGCTCGATGGCCAGCGCCGAGCCGCATTGCCGCCTGAAGACGCAAAGACTGGCTTCCATCCCGGACCATATCTCCAGACTCACGTCGAACAGTTGCACAAAACATCGGCCCACGTCGTGGCGCACCCAATCGTCGAAAATGGCGCAAAGGAAACGCCCGAACTTTCGAGGTTCAACCGACCAAGGCGCCACTTGCGCCGCTCCGGCAAAGTCCGGCGAAATCAGTTGCAGCCCTTCGGCAGTCACCTGGTGCGTAATCCGCTCCACAATTGGGATGAATTGCATGTAGCCGCTGCCATTTTCTTTAAGAAAGCGGTAGACCTCAATGGGATGATCGGCGTTACCGCGATGCACAGTTGTGAGCGTGTTGAACTCCACGCCATTGCGCTTCAAGGTCTCAATGCCACGCACGACGCGATCAAACGTTGGCTGACCGCCTTTGTCTACACGATAGACATCGTGCAACTCGCGAGGGCCATCGATTGAGAGGCCGATAAGAAACTCGTTCTCTTTAAACAATCCGCACCACTCGTCGTTGAGCAGCACCCCGTTCGTTTGAAATGCATTTTGAATGCGTTTGCCATTCGCGTACTTTTTCTGAAGATCAACCAGCCTGCGGAAATATTCGACGCCGAGCAGTGTTGGCTCACCACCTTGCCAGGCAAAGTGCACTACCGGCGTATCATGCGCCTCAATATACTGGCGGATATAGCTTTCGAGTACTTCCTCCCGCATAGCCCATTTCGAGACCTGCGGATAGAGAGCTTCCTTTTCCAAATAGAAGCAGTATTTGCAATCAAGATTGCAGATTGGCCCGATTGGCTTGGCCATCACGTGGAAATCAGGAGTACTCATCTAAAACCTCGCGGGGACGTTGGGGCCCTAAGTGCGCCAAGCCAATAGTCCAACAGACTCGCGTACTACATCCTTGCTCGTGTGACGACAGATTGGAGAACAATGTGCCAATAGGATCATATGGTGTTCGGAATCGAATTCCAATTGCCCGATGAGTTGTAGAGGCATTGGGGACAACTCCAGGAGCTTGTTGAATCGACCACGTGCCTGGATTACATCGATTAGCGTCTTACCGCAAGTTTCCCGCGGGTTACGTCATTTTGCGAGTGTTCCTGCAATCAAGTTCGGACAATCGTGCAATTCCGTCCAGCGCTCTTGGCCTGATAGAGAGCCAGGTCTGCAAGACTGAGAATTTCCGATTCTTTGAAGCCGCAAATGGGGGCAACTGTTGCGCCGATGCTGATGGTGACCGAGACCTCCGATTCACCGACCCGGAAAGGATGCGATGCGACAAAATCACGAATGCGTTCTGCGCCCGCTTTAGTTTGCTCACAATTGCAGTCCGGGAGAATGACCAAAAATTCCTCTCCTCCATAGCGTCCAGTCATATCGTAGGTTCGCGTGGCGTGTTTGATGCGGTGCGCGATTTCTTTCAGGACCTCGTCGCCTGCAAGGTGTCCCAATGTGTCGTTAACGGCTTTGAAGTGATCGACATCGAGCATCAGAACGCCCACAGAGGAATGGGAGCGAACGGCCCGGTCGATTTCCTTGCCCAACAGATCGAGCAGGGCGGCGCGAGTCCGGAGCCCGGTGAGCGTGTCATGGGTTGCCTGGTATTGCAGCTTCTCCTGTACGACGAGAAGATCGTGCTGCAGCCTCAGCACGTTGGCCAGCGACTCGCTCTTTTCGCGATGAGCGGCTTCGGCCCGGAAACGCAGGTTTTCCGCGTCCTCCAGTTGGGCTCGGATCATGCGCGTCTGACTGCGGACGAGGCGGCGCAGGACGAGGTTCCAGGTTAGGACAATGGCAATAACGGCCAGGAGCATCGCCGAAATGATGAGGGTGTTACGAGAGGTCCACCGGGAGGGCTGCGCGAGGACGACAATGCCGGAGCGGGACTGGAGAAGGATTTGGAGCGCTCTCGGGGTTTTGCTGGGAGTGACTTCGATCAGGCAGATTCCGGTCACGCGAAGGCGGCTTCCCGGTTGGAGGTTGTCGAAGTTTCCGGATGCATCGGCGGGAAGGGAAGCGGAGAAGGTTATGCCTTTGTCGGTGAGGAGAAGAGTCTGCTCCGTGGCGGTGCGTGATTTGTAGAGCAACAATCCATCGACCCAAACGGGCTCGGCATCATGGTCGCCGGCAAGCGCTTCGGCGGCTGTAACGCCGACCGGAGGAGGTGGCTGGGCGACGCCCACTTTGCGCTCAATGGCGTCGTCAATGACCGCAGTATCGCCGCCCATCGAAGGAAAGCCCACGACATCGAGCAGATCGCCAACCTTCACGCGCGCGGGTGTATCGGTGTAAACAAAGATTCCGTGCATGGAATCCATGAGCGAAAACCGGGTTCCAAAGGAAGAGGTGACTACACCATGCACGCGGACCCGATGGCCGGGCGCAAAGAGCGAACGGCGCATGACTCCGGCGGTTTCGGTGACGGGGAGAGCAAACGGGTCGGTGGGCGGCTGCTCAAGGATCTCGATGCCGGATAGATCGGTTGTGTACACGTGCACGCCGATGAGTTGGAGCCTCTGGTTGAAGCGGCTGCCTACGGCGGCACGGAGACGGATACGGGCGTCGATGAGCGAATGAGGGTCGACCATACCGATAGCGCTCGTGATGACGTCTACGAGGTCGGGACCAGATGAGAGCGTGAGAATGAGATTGGTGCTGCCGAATCCAGGCTCACCGGCATAGGCAGTCATTTCTGCGGGTCTGCGGACAGATCGCACAATGCCCTCAAGCGAAATCCAGCGCGAGTCCCATGCGCCCGAGAGAATGCGATCGAAGCTGACGAGAGGAGCATCGGGTAGCACCGAATGCCGCAGAACCCGAAACCGCGCTTGCAGGAGGACAGGATTGACCTTGCCCGGACCGCTCACGGCATCCACGGAGACGAGGTCGCCAGCTTGAATTTGAGGTGGAGACTGGCCGCGGAAATCGACAAAAATGCCGTCAGTGGAATCCATGATAAAGAGGCAGCTAATGGTTGGGTCGTAATAGGTAACCTGAGCTCCATTGAGGTGGACAGGATAGCCGCGAACGGCCTCCGCGGCAGGCAGGATGTGGGCCTGACGTACCGTGAGGAGAATGGGGAGGGATCCAGCGGCCCGAACGCGCAACGGAAACAAAGCCATCAGCAACAGAAGGGTCCAACTCCCGGTGTTCGGCGCGAGGCGCCAAGCAGCGAGATGATCGCACCGCCGGTGGGGACCAGTCTTGCCGATGAACCCATTCATCCACATTCGCCTATTTGCGCATACCCGCGCGCACCCTCTAGAAGCGATATCGGCCGGTGAAGCGGAAGAGTTTAGGTACTGCATGGCCACCGAGCCGTATGTTATCAGCGTTGGACCCGTACTGTCGCAATTCAATGCGCTACAGCCGTGCGCGGCGGATCGTGGCCGTGTGCGGAATGAGCGAGCTTTGCAGCACAAATGCCGCAGTGGTTGGCTGCAGCTTTGACATGGCTTATCCGCTTTGGTTTACTTGCATTGCATCCCCAGGACGGTTCGAACTCAACATGCCGGTATCAACCCGGCCAGGCAGATAGGAAAAAGCATGAAAACGAGAATCAATCTTGCACTAATGCTGGCAATGGCGCTGACAATGATTGGCGCCACGTTGATGATGGCGCAACAGTCCGGGGCGGGCTCTAACGCGGCTCCGTCCAGACCAAAAGGCTCATGTGATATCTACGCCGCCGCCGGCGACCCTTGCGTGGCGGCCCACAGCACGACGCGCGCGCTGTACTCCTCTTACAACGGCCCGCTCTACCAGGTTCTGCGGCAGTCGGACGGCAAGACACTCAATATCGGCGTTGTCCAGCCCGGCGCATCAGATAGCGGCGGATACGCCGACGCGGCCGCGCAAGATGCGTTCTGCGCTAACACGTACTGCTGGATCACCACAATCTTCGACCAGTCTCCCAAGCACAACGACCTTACGCAGGCGCCCCGCGGCGGATTCAGTGGTCCGGCGTTGGGCGGGTTTAACAATCTTCCGGTAGCCGACATGGCTCCGATTTCGGTGATGGGCCATAAGGTCTACGGCGTCTTTATCGCGCCGGGCATGGGACTTCGCAATAACGATGTGAAGGAGACCGCGGTCGACGATCAGGCAGAAGGGCAGTACTGGGTGATTAACGGCCACCACTTCAATAATGGTTGCTGCTTCGACTACGGCAACGCCGAGATCGACAGCCGCGACGACGATAACGGCACCATGGAAACCACATACTTCGGCAACGCAACGCCGTGGTTCCACGGTCCTGGCGACGGCCCGTGGATCATGACGGATCAGGAAAACAACCTGGTGGGTTGCGTCAACACGGATGGAACCAAAGGTTGCCCAAACATTCCTACGATCACCTGGCGTTTTGTGACCGCGATGGCGAAGGGCGAGCCGCATCATTGGACATCCATGGGCGGCGATGCGCAGAAAGGTGAACTGCGCGTGATGTTCGACGGGCCACGCGTTGACTCCACATATGACCCGATGCGCAAGCAGGGCGCGATTCTGCTGGGCAACGGCGGCGACAACAGCAACGCATCGCAGGGCACATTCTATGAAGGGGCGATGACGGCTGCAGGCACTTTCCCGACGGATGCGACCGACCAACTGGTGCAGGCCAACGTTGTGGCTGCCAACTATGCAGTGTCGGCAGTAAGCGTGATGCCTGCGTCGGAAAAAGCCACTCCGCCGGGATTGCAGACGTTTTCTCCGGGGTCCTCACAGGACACCATGGTTACGTTCACGAATACAACGGGTGCGCCGGTGAAGGACGTTCAGTTAAGTATTTCCGTACCCAGGCGGTGGACCTCTGTTGCTTTAGGCAAGTCTGTTGCTTTCGGCAAATCGTTGGTGACGATTCCTGGTCCGGTTGCGCCGGGCGCGAGCGTGAGTGCGACGTTCAAGGTCACCTCTGGACCGGCGGCCTACAACGGCGACATGGTCGGCAATGCGAACTGGACGAACTCGACCAGCGGCAAGACGCAATCCGAGACGATGGCGGAGAAGGTGCGTAACGTCAGCGCGGTCAAGATTAACGAGTTTCGCATCAGCTCCGGCTCTCCTTCCAACTCTACGAACTCGTTCATCGAGCTTTATAACGCGGACGCCGGCACTGTGGACCTTTCGAACTGGACGCTGACCGCGCATCCGACGCAGCAGGCAATTTTCTCGTCGGTGAAGATTCCGGTGGGGACCAAGCTGGCTTCTCATGGTTTCTACCTGCTCGGGCTGTCCAACTCCGGCCTGGCGGTTCCCGCGCACGCGGGCGATACCACCCTCAACATTAGAAGCACGACGGGCATGTCGGTCGGCGATACGGTCGAAATCGACACCGGCTCGAACGTGGAGACGCGCAAGATCGCAGCGATTGGGACAGCGGCTGGCACGCCCACCACGCTTTGGCAGCCGGTACCGGATGGACCAGTTATTACCGTTCCGGTTGGTTCAACGAACGTGCCTGTTACGAGCACGGCCGGCTTCGCGGTTGGCGAGAAGATCGCTCTCGGCTATGGCGCAACCTATCCTGCCGTCGCAAAAGGCACAGAGAAGTATGAAGTGGCTACCGTAACCTCCGTCGGCAAACCAGGAACGCAATCCTACCTGGCACTGGACGCTCCCGCCGGCGCAACCAACATCCAGGTTCTGTCCGCTGCCAACATCTCCGTCGGTGACAAGATCAGGCTCGACATCGACAGCGTCGGCCACGGCATCGAGACCGTCACGGTCACAAAGGTCGGCACGGAGGCGAATCACACGAACCTCGCGGCCCATGCGAGCGCCGGATCAGGCAACATCAAGGTGCGCAACACGAGGGGCTTCTCCGTCGGCGACAAGATCATGGTTGGCACGCCCACGAACAACCAGACCGTCACTATCAACGAGGTCGGCACTGCAGGTCCGAACGGCACGGGCATCGACATCACACCTGCGCTCATCAACGCGCACAATGGCCCCGAGTGGGTGGTCAAACCGGGTACGGGCCTCGACTTGGCTGCGCCGTTGCAGTTCAGCCATGCGGGCAACCTTCCGTTCAGCGCGAGAGGGACGGGGATCACCTTCAACCCAGCGACGGCTTTTCCGCACTCGAGCAACGAGCCCGTTCAGCCGCTCGGAACTGGCATAACGCTCGACAGTGCACTGACCAAGGATCACGAAATCAATGCAGTTGTGCACGATGTTCAGGTGAAGACGGCGGGCTACCAGGGAACTCCGGCACCGAACCAGTGGTTTGGCGGCCCAGAACTCTCTTCGGTCAGCGCCAGCACCTTCGGCCTGCCTGCTCCCACACTTCACTACGGGAATATGGTATTGCGTGATGCGGCTGGCATGGTTGTCGACAGCCTTAACTACGGCGGCGTCATTGACCCATGGGCATCGGAAGGTTACCAGGGGGTGTCCGGAGCGGAGAAGGGTGGATGCTTCGTGACTTCGCCTACCGCGAGCCGTGGCTTTGGGCCGGCTGCTTTGGCTGCGGTCGCAACCAACAGGAGCGCAGGCCGCTTCCCGGACGGCGCGGACACGGACAGCAACTGCACCGATTTCATGGTGCAGCCCGCTACCTCTTTGCCGGCTGGTTCTGCTGCCGGTGCAACGAATATCAAGGTGGCCAGCGTGGCGGGCTTTAGCGCCGGCCAGACGATCACGGTTGATTCAGGCGCGAGCGTTGAATCTGCCGTCATCGCGACGGTTGGCACGGCAGGCGCCACCACGGTTAGCTCCGCTACCGTCGAGGGCGCAACCGTGATTCCTGTCGCGAGCCCGATGGGCTTTAGCGCGGGCGAGTCGATCACCATTGATGAGGGCGGGAACAATGAGACGGCGGTTGTTGCTTCGGTCGCCTTCAGCAGAGGCGGAGCTACCGTCACGGTTACCGCGCCGCTTGCTCATGCGCATACGGCGGGTGCACAGGTGTCCGGCAGCGGTATTACGCTTAATGCTGCATTGACCCAGGCGCATGCGAAGGGAACGCAGATCCAAAGAAATGCCCCCACACCCGGTGCGCCAAACCAGTATGACAGGCGTTAATCCTCAGCCTCGTTAGCGATAACGAAAGCCGGGCGAAACAGGCCCGGCACAATTTGAAGAGTACATTCGGCGGCACACCGGTCACTCGGCATGCCGCCCAATTTTTTGGCGAGGCCGATAGATTAGCTCGTATTGGACGTACTGGAACCTGATATTGATGCCGCTTTCCGGGCCTGCGATAGCTCACCAGATGTCTAGGAATGCTCCGGTTCGACAGGGCTGGTCCGGATTGCGCGAATCAAACCATCTATATTGAGCGGGCATCTCAGAACCAAGGTGATGAGGGCCGGCCTTTATTGACACTCGGAACAAATCGTCGACGCAAAACGAACATGACAAGGTTTCGAAAGGCGGCGCGCGCGGGCCGGTTGATGTTGTATTTCTCCATTCTCGCGGGCGCGAGTTGCACTGCTGTCGCCCTCGGAGCGCAGAGTGTTGCAAATACGGGGACAGCATCTGCGGACCAGTTTCTGAGTTCGTATGAGGGACAGACCGTTTCGGCAGTTCAGATTGCGGGTCGCCCGGAAGACATCACCGCGAAGTACTCTCGTGAACTGGTCCAGAAAGCTGGTGAGCCTTTCTCGAAGGAGAAGGTGAATCAAAGCGCGGCTGCTCTGAAAGCTGCCGGTAATTTCGAGCAAGTGCAGGTGCAGGTCATCGCTGAGCCGAATGGCGTGCGAGTGGTGTTTGTGGTGGAACCCGCGATTTATTTCGGTATCTTTCAGTTTTCCGGAGCCAAACAACTCTCATACGCGCAGCTGATTCAAGCCACAAATTACCCGATTCAGGCTGCTTTCAATTCCGCAGAAGTGAATACGGATCGCGATTCGCTGCTTACATTTCTGCGGCAGCAAGGATTTTTCCGCGCCGAAGTGCAGCCGCAGGTTTCGATCGATTCTGCGCATGCGCTCGCGAATGTGGATTTTCAGACCGCGCTTGGAAAACACGCGAAGTTTGGCAAGACAGTGGTGGAAGGTGCGCCCGACAGCGATGACTCGAAGCTGGAGCACAAGGCGGCTTCGTTTCGGGCAAGGATACGAGGAGCTGCGATTCGTCCGGGGAAAACGTACCGTCGAGGCACGTTGACGAGGACGACGAATTACTTGCAGGGAGCGCTGGAGAAAGAAGGGTATCTCGGCGCGCAGGTAAAGTTATCCGGCGCGGAGTACCAGGCGGAGACGAACAGAGCGGATATCCATTTTCAAGTTGATCCCGGGGAGTTAACTCACGTTCAGATTGAGGGTGCGCACCTTTGGCCGTGGGCGAAGAAGGCTCTTCTGCCGGTCTACCAGGGCGTGGGGGTAAACGATGAGACCGTGCTGGAGGGACGGGAAGCGATCGTCAATTATTTCCAGGGCAAAGGGTATTTCGATGTGAAGGTGGATTCGAATCGAGTCAACGGGAGCAAAGGCGAACAGATCACCTATCGCATAACAAAAGACAAGAAGCACAAGGTCGAGTCCGTAGAGCTTGCGGGCGAGTTGGAGATGCCCGCCTCACGATTGACTCCGGTGATCGCGGTAAAAATGGAGCATTTCCTTTCGGCCGGCAAATTCAGCGATCAGCTTCTGAATACGAGCGTCAAGAACCTCAAAGCGCTTTACCAGTCAGAGGGCTACAGCAGCGTACAAGTGACGTCGGCGGTAACGCGCAAGGGAGGGAATGTGGAGGTGGCGTTCCGAGTGGTGGAAGGTCCGCGGAACATCGTGAATTCGCTGAAGGTGGAGGGCGCGAATACTTTGCCAAAGGGAGAGTACGCGCCGAACGGACTTGGTCTTGCCGCGGGGCAGCCTTACTCTCAATCGCACGTACGTGACGATCGGACGAGCATCATTGCGCAATATTTGAAAGCAGGATATTTGAGGGCCAGCTTTCGCGAGACTGCAACCGAGGTGTCAAAGACAGAGCCGCACCGCATCAACGTCGTTTATCACATTAATGAAGGTCCGCGCGTGGTCACTGGTGACGTGATCACACTGGGCCGCGCACATACACGACCGCGGGTATTCAGCAACGATTTGAAGGCAATCAAGACCGGGCAGCCGCTCACCGAATCTGAGCTTCTCGCGGCCGGAAGCAAGCTCTACGACCACACGGGCGTCTTCGATTGGGCTGAGGTCGATCCGAAAGAGCCGGTAGGAACAAATGAAAAGAACGACGTGCTCGTCAAGGTACACGAAGGAAGAAGAAACGAGATCACGTACGGTTTTGGATTCGAAGTCATCAGGCGCGGAGGAAGCATTCCGAGCGGGACAGTGGCGTTGCCGAACCTGCCGCCGATCGGCTTGCCACAGAATTTCACCACCAGTGAAGCGACGTTCTACGGCCCGCGCGGAACATTTCAATTTACGCGAAACAATCTTGGCGGCAAGGCAGAATCTTTATCGGTGACGGGGTTCGGTGGAAGGCTGGACCAGCGCGCTGCTTTTTTCTACATCGATCCAAACTTTCGCTGGACCTCGTGGAAGGCGACGACCTCTGCTCTGTTTGAGCGCAACGAAGAGAACCCGATTTTTTCGTCGCAACAGGTGCAGGGAACGTTCCAAGTGCAGCGGCCGATCGACCGTGCGGGCAACGACCTTCTCTTCTTCCAATATGGATTCAACAAGGTCAACATCACGCGCGTCCTGATTCAAGACCTGGTGCCACAACGAGACCGAAACATTCGGCTGTCGACGCTGTCTGCAAACCTGACTCGCGATACGCGCGACAACGCCGTGGACGAACACAAGGGTGAGTTGCGCTCGCTCGAACTCGATTTCAACACGACCAAACTTGGATCGAGCGTGGACTTTGCAAAGCTGACGGGACAGGCGGCTTTCTACATGGAGAAAATCCATCACATTGTGTGGGCAGATAGCATCCGAGTTGGTATGGCGCAGCCGTTCGGCAACAGCTTTGTGCCGCTGAGCGAAGCATTCTTCAGCGGCGGAGGCAATTCATTACGCGGCGTTCCGCTGGACGGCGCGGGCCCGCAGAAGGCGGTGGAGGTTTGCAACAACGGCGCGAGCCACTGCGGGGTGTTCATCAGCGTTCCAAGTGGTGGCAATGAAATGCTGATCCTTAACTCTGAAGCGCGCATACCTTTACCGGTGAAGAAGGGTTTGAGCATGGTGACGTTCTATGACGGTGGCGGCGTCTTCCCCAACGTAGGGTTTCACAACTTCACACCGAACTATACAAACAGCGTCGGACTCGGATTGAGGTATTCGACGCCCGTCGGCCCGATTCGAGTGGATATCGGACATAACTTCAACCCGGTTAGTGGCGTGAGTTCGATGCAGTATTTCGTTGGTATTGGTCAGGCTTTTTAAGGGAGCGCACCATGAGCACACACAGATCACAATGGCCTGCCGGCGGAACTGATGAGGTCAGGCGTCAACCACCGCAACACCGAAGGCGACTTTGGATGGCGTGGGTGATTTTCGCATTGACTGTCGTACCGATTGTCTTGATTGAGGCTTTGCTGACGCTGGTGAATACGGATGGGGTGCATCGGTATCTGCTTGAACTGGCGCAGCGGAAGGCGAGTGAAAGTCTTGGCGTCGAAGTGCGGCTGCAGAATTTGCTTCTTCACTGCAAAACGCTGAGCGTTGATCTATATGGGATTCGAGTCGCCGGCGCGGAGCCCTATGCTAATCCTCCGCTGCTGACGGTTGACCACATTCATGCCGGCGTGCGCGTGGTTTCTTTGTTCCGGAAGGAATGGTACCTAGATAATCTGCAGATCGATCATCCGGTTGCGTGGATTGTTGTCGACAAGAACGGCGTGTCGAATCTTCCCAAGCAGAAGAGCAGCGGCGGAAGTAGCACAGATATTTTTCAGATGGGAATCCGCCACGTCGTCCTGGATCGGGGCGACGTGTACTACAACAGCAAACCGAGCGAGCTTTCCGCGGATCTTCACGACGTGAATCTTGGAGCCTCCTTCAACAGTCTGCAAACAAAATACAATGGGCAGCTCGCATACAAAAATGGGCGGTTGCAGTATGGAAATCTGCAACCGATGAACCACGACCTGGATGTGAAGTTCGAAGCCACTCCTGACGTATTCACGCTGAACAACGGTACGCTTGTGCTTGGAAATTCGCGGGCTACAATTTCGGGCACCGCAAAGCAGTACAAAACGAACCCAGTGGTACAGGCGCATTACGACGTAACCGCGGACGGCGCGCAATTGGCGCAGATATTGCGTCAGCCCGGGTTGCCGACGGGGATGGTGAGAACTTCAGGCTCGCTGTCGTTCATGCAGCAATCGAACGAGAACCTGCTTAATGCTGCCCAAGTGGACGGCGACCTGGCGAGCAGCAGCCTGGCTTTTAATCAGCCGAGCCTGCACGCCGAGGCCAGAAACGTGGCGGCGCATTACTCACTGAAGCACGGCGATGCGAATTTGAGCTATCTGCGAGCCGAGGTGTTGGGCGGCGAACTGACGGGGCGCGGCACGATGCAGGCGATTACCGGAAATTCTCATTCGAGGTTCGATCTGGGGCTGAAGGGGATTTCACTAGCAGCGATAAAGAGCGCGCTTGGAAGTGCTTCGAAGGTGAAGGATGTTGCGCTTGAGGGAGTGGGCAACGCAACAGCAACGGCGACCTGGGGAAAGACTCTGAGCGACCTGGTGGTGCGGTCGGACGCTACAGTGAATGGGCGCATGGGGAGAGCGAATACTGCGCAAGCGCGAAATGTAAATCAGAATGGAACGGGGAACGTGAACGGAGGCGCGGGCAATTCTACGGTACCGATAGACGCAGTACTTCATGCGACCTATGTGAATGACGGTCAGGTGCTCAGGCTGGTCGACAGTTACGTGAAGAGCGGCAGTACAAATCTGTCGATGAACGGGAGCATCAGCAGGAACTCGAGTCTCGCGGTGAACCTGCAGGCGAACGATCTTCGCGAACTGAATACGTGGATGGCGATGTTTCCAGGGAAAAATGGGAAGCCGCCCACGATGGATCTTGCAGGAACGGCACGCTTCGATGGGAATGTCCGGGGCTCGCTTTCTGTTCCGCACCTGACAGGGCAATTGAATGCAGACAACCTTCATGTGAACGGGACGGATTGGAAAGTGCTTCGTACCGGTGTGGACTTGAGCCCGTCTCGCGCAGCTTTTAGCAATGCTGATCTTGAGCCGGCAAATCGCGGGAAAGTTACGTTCGACGCGAGCATTGGACTCCGTGACTGGTCTGCTGACAAAGAGAGCGCGATTCAGCTAGGGCTGAATGCGTCGCAGATGGACCTTGCAATGCTGGCGCGCATGGGCGGGCAGCCTCAACCAGTGACTGGCACGCTTAATGCGCAGATGCATGTTCACGGGACCGTGGAGAATCCAGTGGGGAACGGGAACATCAGCCTGGATCATGCAACGGTCTATCAGCAGCCGATCGATTCTGCGAAGGTGGATCTTTCTGGGACGGGCAATGAGGCGCAGGCGCGACTGACCGTGCAATTGCCATCAGGAAATGTAAAAGGGCAAGTCCGCGTCAAGCCGCACGAGAGAACTTTCACTGCAGATTTGAATTCGTCCGGTATCGATCTAGCAAAATTGAAACCGCTGAAAGACCGCGGTGTAGATGCGAAGGGAGTTATCGAGGCCCAGGCGCATGGTCAGGGCAGTTTCGATAATCCAGAGGCGCGAGCCACACTGCAGATTGCGTCTCTTTCGATCGGCGGCCGCGAAGTTACGAAATTGAAGCTGGACGCGAATGTGAAAGACCGCGTGGCGAATGCGGACTTGACTTCGTCAGTCGCGAGACTGCCGGTGCATGCGAAAGCCCGCGTGAACCTGAGCGGCGACTATATGACGGACGCGACATTGGATACGCAGGCGATGCCGATTGAATCGTTGTTAGCTGCCTATGCGCCAATGGGTGCGGGCAATCTGAGCGGAACCACTGAAGTTCATGCGACGCTGCACGGGCCGCTAAAAGACAAGAACCAGCTTGAGGCGCATGTAACTATTCCCGTGCTGAAGCTGGCATACAGCAATACTGTGCAGCTTGCGGCCGCTGCGCCCATTCACGCCGATTACGCGAAGGGCGTTGTGAATCTGCAGCCCGCAACCATAACAGGTACCGATACGTATATTCAGGTGCAGGGAGCAATTCCGGTCAACGCGAATCTACCAATGTCGCTCAAGGCGCAGGGTATGGTGAATCTTCAGCTTGCGCAGCTCTTCAATCCGGAGTTGCGCAGCTCCGGACAGTTACGGCTGAACATCGATGCGAATGGCGTTGGGCCTGGCGGAACATTAAGCGGCGAAATCGATGTGGTGAACGCAAATTTCGCTTCCGCAACCTTGCCGGTGGGGCTGCAAAATGCGAACGGAGTGCTGAAGCTCAGAACCGATCGGCTGGAGATTGCGAGCTTTCAGGGCACGATGGGCGGTGGAATTTTGACGGCCCAAGGGGCACTCGTGTACCGCCCGCAGATGCAGTTCGATCTCGGTGTAACGGCGAAGGGCGTGCGCATGCTGTATCCACAGGGCGTGCGCGAAACGTTGAATGGCAACCTGCGGCTTGCGGGCACAACGGACAACGCGGTGCTTGGCGGTTCAGTCAATCTTGCTGAAGTATCGTTCACACCTGCATTTGATCTGGACACGCTCATCGGGAGTTTCGGAGAGGGCGTATCCGCTCCAGTGGAGCCTGGATTCGCGCAGAACCTGGCTCTGAACGTCGCGGTCAATTCAAGTAGCTACGTCAACCTGGAGAGTCGCACGTTGAGCGTGGCGGGTACTGCGGCACTACAGATTCGTGGAACTGCTGCTGACCCGGTGGTGCTTGGAAGAGTAAACCTGACGGGCGGCGATGTCATTTTGCACGGCGACCGGTATGTCCTGACCGGCGGAACGGTGCAGTTTGTGAATCCAACGATGACTGAGCCGGTGTTGAATGTTTCGCTGACAACGAGTATCCAGGAATACAAGATCAACCTGCGATTCAATGGACCTGCGACGCAACTGCGAACGCAATACTCGTCTGATCCTGCATTGCCGCAGGCAGATATCATCAATCTCCTCGCGTTTGGGCATACTACAGAGGCAAATGCTGCAACCCCAGCCAATCAGCAACCGTCAGCAACGCAGCAGGCGGAGTCGCTGGTGGCCTCCCAAGTCTCAAGCCAGGTCACAAGCCGGATTTCGAAGGCTGCCGGAATTTCTCAGCTTTCTATCAGCCCGGTATTGGCCGGAAGTACGACGACTGGCCCCCCGGGCGCCCAGATTACGATTCGCCAGCGTGTAACGGGAAATCTGTTCGTCACGTTTTCAACGAACGTGGCGAGCACGCAGGGGCAGATTATCCAAGGACAATACCAGTTGACCCCCCGGGTGGCCGTGAGCGCCACGCGCGATCCGAACGGCGGATTTGCCGTGGATACGCTGATCAAAAAAACCTGGTAGACGGTACGGCGGCAAACGCCTGTGAGGTGTTGACCCGATATCTCCGCTGCGGCCCATCTTTGATCCGGAGTTACCGAAGAAATGCTGAAGCATTGAGAAGCGTTTCAGCTACTTTCAGGTTCCGAGTCTGGCCCACATCCAGTCAGGTCGCCGGCGCATCCGCGAGCTGGCCGAAAAAACATGAACAAAACGTCATTTGGAAGAGCGTTTCGAGCTGTGCTGAAGAAAAAAAAGCACTTCTGCGGAAGGTAACGCTAAATCGGATTACTGAAGCGATTAAGAAGGCTGAATTCCGTTGACAATCCCTATTGAACTTCACTAGACTTTGCCCCCATCGCATCCTTTGCAAGTAAAGCAGCGCTGAATTGCGTCCTGTGAGCGGCGTTTGAGTAATCGCTTACTGTATGGCACCTATGGCAATTTAAATCAATGGAAGGATTCTCAGGGTTATGGCTCATTTTTCAAGGAGGTCGATGCTGAAAGGCGCTGCCCTGCCGGCATTCGGTTCGCTTTCGGCTTTATCACTTCCCAAACTCGCTGCGGCAGTACAAAGCAACAGCACGCCTTATCAAAGGCCCAAGCTCAAGATCACGGATGTTCGCACCGCTCAGGTTTCCGTCCACGGACCGCAAACGCACATAAGGGTCTACACCGATCAGGGCATTTTCGGGCAAGGGGAATCCACCGACGCCGCGACCGGGACGGTGGCGCTGATCCACAGCTGGAAGCGCATGCTGGTGGGACGCGATCCCCTGGATGTTGAAGCGATCTGGGAGCGGATTCGCACCAACGGAATATTTGCCGGCGCGCAGGGTGGGCAATACACGACCGCGCTTTCCGGTCTTGAAATTGCGCTATGGGATCTTGCCGGCAAAGCTCTCGGGCTGCCGGTGTATCGCCTGCTGGGCGGAAAGTTTCGCGACAAGGTGCGGATCTATTGCGACTCTGATATGGATGATCCGATCGGAGCGGAATCGGACCGGAAGTTGCCGTGGATCAAGGCGCAGGGCTTCACGGCGATGAAGATCGATCTGGATGATGCGCGGGATCCAGCGCGATTCGATGCAGTGAACTGGACGGCGAGCAATGGCGAAATCGATCGCATGGTGAAGTGGGTTTCGCACGTGCGTGAGTCAATTCCCGCCAACATGGATCTGGCCTGCGATATGCACGGTCGTTACGATGCGCCGACCGGTAAAAAAGTGGCGAAGGCGCTTGAGCCTTTCAAGCTGATGTGGCTTGAAGAGCCCGTTCCGGCGGAAAACATCGACGCAATGGCAGACATCCGGCACTCGACGTCGACACCGATTGCGTGTGGCGAAAACGTGTATATGCGCTGGGGATACGCAAAGCTGCTTCAGATGGAAGCCGTGGATATCATCCAGCCCGATTTTCAAAAGACCGGAGGGCTTGCTGAATCCAAAAAGATTGCCAACATGGCGCAGGCTTATTACATTCCGGTTGCACCGCACTGCGTAGTTTCGCCGATTGGGGTTATGGCGACGGCTCACGCATGTACCGCTTATCCGAACTTCCTGGCATGCGAGTGGCACTGGATTAACCATCTCGATCTCTGGAAGACGTTTGTGAAGGAAGGCGAAATCATTATCGACGGGCATGTCACTCCACCGGACAAGCCAGGCCTTGGCGTGGAAATGGACGAGGAAGTGGCAAAGAAGGCTCAGATTCCTGGGACATCTTGGTTTGAGTCAGAGAAGTAAATAGTAGATTCACGCGTCATTCCCTTGGGCGGCTGAACGCGTGAGTAATTGGTGGTGGATTCATTCAACGGAGGCTGCTCTTGGCAGCGGAGGAAAAATAGGCCATGTTCAACAATCAGACCAGTTCTGCATTGGGAAATTCGCGGACTACGCAATTCCCATGTCGGTTACGCGGGCTGTGCAGTACTTTCGCAGCTTGCTTCATTTTCGCTTTCATATTTGCGCTATCGTCTACTGCCAGATTGTCCGCGCAGACTTTCGGCAATATTTCGGGGCACGTCGCCGATTCGACGGGCGCGGTTATTCCGGACGCAACCGTCACGCTGACGAACGTGGGCACCGCCGGCGTGCGTACCACAGTTACCACCGGCTCAGGCGACTACACATTCACCGCTGTTCCGGTGGGTGTGTACAACATTCAAGCGACGCACGCAGGTTTCAAAACTGGTGCGAGTAACAACGTCGCATTGCAGATTCAGCAGGCTCTGCGACTCGACTTCACGCTGGAAGTTGGTGCGGTTACGGATTCGATCGAGGTTTCAGCGTCTGGGGCGCTTCTGCAGGCTGAAAACGCCTCCCTCGGTACAGTGGTTGAGAATAAGGCCGTAAATGAACTGCCTCTCAACGGCAGAAACTATTTGTCGCTGGTCGCACTTTCGTCCAACGTCAACACGCTTTCGCCAACATCAGGACAAGCTGGAAGCCGCATGGGCGGCGATCGCGCCACCCAGGCGATTTCGGTTGGCGGCCAGCGCATTATGTTTGACTACTACACACTGGACGGCGTGAACAACACCGATCCCGACTTCAACACGTATGTCGGCTTGCCCTCGCTTGACGGCATCCAGGAGTTCAAGGTCCAAACTGGCGTTTATTCGGCTGAGTTTGGCCACGAAGCATCGCAGGTCAACGTGGTGAGCAAGAGCGGCTCCAACAGCTATCACGGCTCGATGTACGACTTCATTCGCAACAACACGGCGGATGCAACTCCGTACTTCTTCCCGTATAACTCCACCCCCCCAAGCGTATTCCCCTATAAGTGGAACGATTACGGATTTGAACTCGACGGGCCGATCAGAATTCCCCACGTTTACAACGGAAAAGACAAATTCTTCTTCATGGTCGACGACGAATGGAGAAAGGTTCGCACTGTTGGTCAGGGAAATGCAACTGTGCCCACTCCAGCTATTGCCGGAGGTAATTTCCAGGGCTTCACTACAGCCGCTGGAGCACCGGTGACCATCTACGATCCGGCAACCGGAGACGCGAACGGATTCGGAAAGACAGCATTTGCCAACAACACCATTCCTGCAGGCAGAATCGCGCCGCAGTCCACTGCGTTGCTGAAATACCTGGGATCGAGCACGCGGCCTTTTTACGTGAATAATGCGGTCCAGTCCAACTATTCCTACTCCACCTCGGCGCCGGAAAATCACCAGGGCTTGACAGTTCGTGGAGATTACTACCAGTCCGTGAAGTCGCAGTACGCCTTCCGCTACAGCTCCGGCAAGGAAGACCAACAATCGTCGGGATTGCTTGGAGCGGGCAGCAAGATCGTTACCAATTATTACCAATACATGGGTTCGAACACCTTTACGTTTACGCCCCACATTGTTAACGAAGCACGGTTTGGCTATACCAACTTCTTTAACTCGGCCGGTTTGTTATCGGCTTTCACGCATGATGTGGTCGACGAAATCAAAGTCCCGGGCGTCAGTGGCGGCGACCCGGCAACGTGGGGCATTCCTGCGATGTCCTGGCAGGCAGGGCCGGCGGGCACAACATCACCCATCTGGACCAATTTTGGTGATCTCGGCGGGGATGGCCCGTACGTTGTTACTGATCCTACATGGCAGATTGTCGACAACATTGGCTGGGTAAGAGGCAAGCACTCCCTGCGCATCGGCTTCGAGTTCAACCGGCAGGTCTTTGACCAGCTGGGCAACCAGTTCTCGCGCGGGCAATATAGCTCGGGGCCCTATTCCACCGCCCTGCAATCGGGCACAGCGGGAAACGCTACACTTTCTGGAGGCGAGGCGTTCGCTGATTTTCTGCTCGGCAATCTTTACCAGTCAACGGTAGCGGTAGCGGTTGCGGATGCGCATTATGTGCGCAACGTACAGGCTTACTACGTCGATGACACGTACAAAATCCTGCCGAATTTCACGATTTCAGCGGGCCTCAGGTACGAACTCACTCCTCCGTGGACCGATCAGAATGGCAGTGTCTTCAACATAAACATACAGGCGATGCCGAAGTTGGGCGACATCAGCACTACCTATGCGCAGAGCCAGTGGCCCCAATATATTCGCCAAGGCACTTGTGCACCCGCAGACGTGTACAAGGGACTCTCGATCAGATGGACGACTACTCTCGGTCCTCAACCGGTCTGCAGCAACGGACTAATGCCCAATGGTCCACTCCTTAATACCCCGTACCTGAATTTTGCGCCGCGCCTGGGCATCTCCTACTCGCCGACACCCAAGACGGTGATTCGCACCGGCTATGGTATCTTTTACACCCAGGACATTGGCAACGCATACTTTGACATGGCGCGCAACGTCGCAGGGCGCGTGACAGCGACGAATACGAACACGACCGCCAAGGTCTTCGGTAATTCCAATCTGACCTGGGCCAACGCTGCGCCTGCCGGCGGCGGTGCTATCTCCAATCTTGGTCCGTCCACCGCGTTTGCCAACCAAGTCAGCCACAGGACCAGTTATACCGAGCAGTTCCTGCTGAACCTCCAGCAGCAGGTTGGACAGGACTGGTCGTTCGAGGTTGGATACCAGGGCGCGGTGCACCGCCATCTGTATGGGTTCTTCAACGTAAATCAGGCGACCCCGATCGGATACCTTCCCAGCGGCGCCCCGACTTCAGTTGCCGGCCGAACCCCGTTCGCGAACATGGGCGGGATCCAGGATGTGCATGACTGGGGCACGGGCAATTACAACGCGTTCAGCGCGAAGGCTACCAGGCGATTCAGCAATGGCCTCAACGTAATCACTGCGTACACCTGGGGCAAATCGCTCGACGATACGAGCGGAATCCGCAATCAGGGGAACGACAACCTGTATCCGCAGAACAGCTACTGCATCACATGCGAGTACGGCCGTTCAGCTTTCGATATTAAACATCGCATCGTTGGCTCGGCGCTGTACGAATTACCAATCGGCCCCGGCAAATTGGTGCCGGTTACCAACAGAGCGTTGAATGCGTTGATCGGCGGTTGGCAGGTCGGTGGCATCTTTACGCACCAAACCGGTGCTGTCGCGACTCCCCTGCGCGGTACCGACAATTCCGGTATCGCGTCGGCGTTCGGAAACTTCGATCGTCCCAATCCGACGGGGACGAGCCCGTACCTGAGCGGAACCGCTAGAACGCTCAATACCTGGGTAAACAAAGCGGCATATGTGTCCGCTGCTCCCGGATTCTTCGGAACTCTGCAGCGTGGCAGCTTCACGGGCCCTGGGATTACCAACCTGGATGCCTCGCTGCACAAGGTGCTGAACATGCCCTACAACGAAAAGCACCAGATTTCGATTCGCTTTGAGGCGTTCAACGCTTTCAATCATCCCAACTGGAACAATCCGAATGTGAACTTCAGTTCTTCCACCTTTGGCCGCATCACCGGAACTCGCTCTATGCGCCAACTGCAGTTGGCGGCTAAGTACCAGTTCTAGCTCACTGCTAGAGCTGCTTTGAAAGAATGAATTAACTCTCCGCGCCGGAGATCGATGCCAGACCGAATGGGTTTAAACCCGCGGCTGGCATCGGTTCCCGGCACGTTCTTTTTGGGGATCAGCGCGGCTGAGATTTAATGAGCTGTGGGAACGCTGTACTCGCGGCCCGCGGCGGTGTTGCTTTCAGCATTGGGCGCTCGATCAAACGCAGCAATGCCGGGCAGAAAGACACGGAAACAGGTGACATTGCCGCTTGCACTGCGCACTGTGCGGTATGTGATGCGGCCCTCGTATTTTTGAACGATGCCTCGGCTGATCCATAGTCCCAGGCCGGTTCCTTTCGTCGACTTGGTGCTGAAGAAAGGCTGGAAGAGCTGACTCGCATCCTCCGGCTGAATGCCGACGCCTGTATCGATGATGGAAACCATGGTGCCGCGCAAGTTCCTGGTCCAGTCGGTGGTTTCGCGTACGAAGATGCCGAGAATGCCGCCCTCCGGCATGGCCTGGATGGCATTGCCCACCAGATTTAGAAATACCTGGCGGAGCTCCGCAGGGAAACCGTTAACCGGCGCGGCGGACTGGTATTTCCTGCGCACGGTGATTTTGTTTTCGCGGAGCATGCGATTCTGCAGTTCCAGCACATCGTCAAGGATCTCGGGCACGAAGACGAGTATGGGTTGCTTCGCTTCGCGATAGAAACTGAGTGTCTGGCGCGTTATATGGCTCACGCGTTCGAGTTCCTGTTCAGCTCTTTCCACGAGCGCGCGTGGTTCTTCACCGAGCTGAGGATGGTTGCGGAGCAAATAGAAGATGTTGGTGATGGCCGCGAGAGGATTGTTGATTTCATGCGCAATGATGCCGGCGACTCGGCCCATGGCGGCAAGCTTCTCAGTGGCTCGAAGCACCTCCTCCGCCTTGATCTCAGTCGTGATGTCCCGATTGACTTCGAGAACGGCGTCGTTTTCCTCATTCATGGTCTTGCGGCAATCGAGAACAATTCTTTGACCGTTCTTTTTTGATTGGGTCAGGCGTCCATGCCACGACCCCTCTTCCCGGAGCTGCTTTTCGATCTCGTCGAGCGGAACAGAGAACGTGGTCTGCAGCAGCTGGTGAATCTTTCTGCCCAAGGCTTCTTCGCGATGCCAGCCGTAGGTTTTCTCAGCGCCGGAGTTCCAGAAGGTAATCATTCCATTCAGGTCGCGGACGATGATTGCCTCAGTGGCAATGTCGAGGAGGCGCGCGCGCATCTTGAGCTGGGCCTCGCTCTTCAGTAGTTCATTCGTGCGCTCGTCCACGCGTCGGTCGAAGTCCGAGTTCAACCTATCGATGGTGCGGGTCTTGCGGTTGAGATCGATGAATGTTTTGACCTTGGCGCGCAAAGCCTCAGGAGGTACCGGCGTTGTTACGTAGTCCACAGCATCGTGATCGTATTTCTGAACCAGCTCTGAATTGTCCATGCCGTCATCTGAGATGAAGATGATTGCGATCTTTTCAAAGCGAAGATGTCGGCGGATCATGTCGGCCAAGTCGAATCCGTTGCTGTCCGGCGGGCTGATACCGATGAGCACCACAGCGATGTCGGTCTTGAGCAATGCGCTGAGCGCCTCACTCGCCGAGCCTGCCTTGATCAGGTTTTCGCCCAGCTCGGTGAGGCACGGCTCATAACTGCGAAGTCGGGCCGGCTGATTGTCTAATATAAGGATGTTGACTTGTTCGGTTTTTGACATCTATATATCTCCTGCACTACCGAACCGTGCCAGACTCCCCGACATTGAGCGAGCCAAGAGAGCCAAATGGCAGTGCGGGTATTCAAGCCTGCGCAATGCCGAAATCGATCTGTTGTTCGAACTGCCGACGCATCCATCCCGTAAAAGCTCACGCTGATCGCGATATCCGTTTGGAAGATCCAGAGCGGAAGAATCAGGGAGACTGGGGAAGACATTCTTTCGGCCGCCGGGCGCAGACACACCACATTTATTCGTCCACGAGTGGGGCTAACTAGAGGATGCGTTTGGTTCGCGCATGGTTGTATGACAGGACCGACTCTGCTTCGCTTGCTGCTCGTTAATTCAGATGCGGAAATTTGTTGCGGAGGAACCTGATGGGATGGAATAGCTTTGCCGATAGGCCTCGCAGATGCGCGCAGCCGCGCAGTCGAAGGGGCCGCTTGTGCAGATTGTAAGTACTTTCGGCATGGTATCTCCGTGGCAGGAATCAATGCGTATTTCAGGAACGGTGTGTTACATTTGCGCCATGATCTCAAAAGGCTTGATAGTGCTGGCAGTGCTGCTGGCGCTCGTGCAGACTCAGCAAGCGGCCGGCCAATCGAGCCATCCGGCAAGTAATCAAGCGGGTGCGAAGGCCCCGGCGCAGGTGTCTTCTCCCGCTTCGGCGGCTGCTAATGCCGCGTCCAGCTCCAGAACGCCCACGGCGACTTCAGCATCCGTGCCCGGTGCGCCGCCGAACTGCGAAGGCGGCGGATGCGACTATCAGCCGGCGCACATTACGGTTGCCACTCCAGCACCGGCGCCAGCGCCCTGGCCCGTTCAGGACCGCATTGCGTGGGGCGCCAACGTGCTGCTTGCGCTGCTGGGATATGCGGGCATCATGCTGGGCATCCAGACGCTCAAAAAGATCGAGCGGCAGAGCAAATACTCAGAGTCGGCGGCGGAAATTGCGGCCAAAAGCGCCGAAGCTGCCTCGAAGAGCGCAGAAGCCGCTTTACTGCATGCGCAAGCCATTATCAACGCAGAACGGCCGTGGGTGCTGATCACAATTGTGCCGTCACGGAGCATTGAGAACGGGTTCACCGTAATCGCGACAAATCGCGGCCGCGGGCCTGCGCAGGTGGTGGCAGCATCAGAGGAAACACGGATTGCCGTCGATGAATCGCACTTACCGGCGATTCCGGAATACAAGGTGGAGGACTCGGAGACGCCTTTTGTTTCCATTATTCTTTTGCCGGGCGAGTTCATGAACCTGAAGTCGTTTTGTCGCGAAGATGTAAAGCCTCTTTGCGGATCAGACGACGCTTTCCGACGGATCGAGAACTGGGAAGAACGCATCTTCCTTTACGGCAAAGTCACCTATCGCGATTTGGCTGCCCCCACGGACCGGCCTGCGCACGAGACCGGCTGGTGCTGCAGGTATATTCACGGACGCCAAAAGAGCGGATTGGTGATGGCAGGATCGCACGAGTACAACGTGCACACTTAGGGCATCGTTGTTGCAGAATGACTCTGCACTGATGTTCTTACGAACACGCGGGCAAGGTCGTCGGAGTAGACCAGTTTCCAATCGGGCAAGAGAGGCAGGACGTTGATCATCTGCGATTGCGTGCTGAGCAGACAGAAATTCACCTTGTATTTCTGCAAAAGGAGATTCGGGTCTTCCTGGAGCGTTGCCCAGCGCGCGTATTCGCCAAGAAAATGAGACCACTCGTAAACGTCCGCTCGGCCATCGATCATTACCGGGTACTCCGGCGCAGCCCAGATGAGATACCCGCCATAGGTGTAGTCGTTCAACATGGGGCCGGATAGCTGGTGGGTTCGAACGTACTCAAGTGCCTTTACAGGACTGTGTGCTTCAACCTGCTGTTCGAGATTCTGTCGGCTGGGGAAGGCAAGCACGACGGCGATGACTGATAAGCCAATAAATATGGCGTTCGGCAGAATGCGGTCTTTTTCCGGTTCATAGTTTTCCCAGACATCCGCTAACTGGCGCGACAAGGTTGGCGCTACCAAAATGCCGAAGATGATTACCATTCTGATATGGCCGGCCGCGAGCCAAGTTCCGGCGCCAAGGACGAGCAATTCATCAAGGTATATTTTGGTCTTACGCGCTGCAGTGAGCAGGAAGATGCAGACCAGAACTGCCACCAGTCCGATGCCGCGCGCTTCAGTCAAATTAAGAGGCGCCCACTCTGTCACGCTTTCCATCATGATCTTCATGTTGATCATGTTGTCGAACGGGTACAGGATCTGCCTGATACCGGCGGGATTGACGAATAGCGCGGCTATTGAAAGCAGAAGCGACCAGACGAAAACTCGCCGGTGTTGCGGATTCCAACGGTGCGATACCAGCGCGCCGAGTTCGAACTCGAAGTATGAGCTGACGAGGTAAGCACCTGCAACAGCGATGCCGAGAACGAAGGACGCATGGCTGTTAATCCAAATGAGAAAGACGATCGGAAGGCCGGCAAACCAGCGTGGGTTTTGGGTTCGGCCGGCAGAGATCAGCAGCAGCTCTGCAACGAGAAGGATGTAGGAGAACATCTGAGGCCGGATCGCAAAGCCAATGGTGCCGAAGAACCAGATGAGCATTGCGCCAATGAAAGCGACCTTCGCATTTCCGGAGTAGACGCGGCAAAGGATATATCCAGCGACAATCAGCGCGGAGGCGAGCAGGCAAAACCATAGCATCAACCCTGAGCACCCACCGAGTTGGTAGGCGCAGAAAATGTTGAGCTGCGCGAGCCATTCCTGTGGGACCAATGCCTGGTGATTTGCAGTGTACGAGAACAGGTCGTGAGTTGGGATGCTGTGAGTGGTATAGATGATCTGGCCCATTTTGAGGTGCCACCACATATCGGGATCATCAAAGCGCCCACGCACTGTGAGCACTGTCAGCACAATAAGCAGGCTGGCCAGGGTAACCGGGAAAGAGAAAAGCCGTTGAACCGTGCGCAAAGACTTTGACCTGTTTCTACCCGGTGCGGATGCCTGGGTCAGGCGGTAGCTGTTTCCCTCAGACTCTGGTCAAAGACCTGATCGGATTCAGCAAGCCTGATGAGCCGATGAAGGTATGCCCTGGAGATACACAGCCGGCGTGCGGCGAGAGTTTTGTTGCCATTATTCTCGCGTACAGCATTCACGGCAAGTTTCACTTTGTATTCTTGTATCTGACGCTCGAACGAGCCGGCGGGCTGATATTCGCCGATATTAACGACCTCGTTGAAGCTGCTGGTCTCTTCTTCGTGGGTATTCAGGGTCAGGTCTTCCGCGCGAACGAACTGGCCGGGAGCCATAATGATGGCGCGCTGTACAACGTTCTCTAACTCACGAACGTTGCCCGGCCACGTATAGCTTTGCATCATCTCCATGGCATCGGGTGCAAATCCTTCCATGGGCTTCTGGAAGGCTTGCGAGTATTTCTGAAGGAGGTATTTTGCGATCGATGGAATGTCCTCAGGATGCTCCTGCAAGGCCGGCGACTCAATCCGCATGACGTTGATGCGGTAGAAGAGGTCCTGGCGGAACTTGCCTTCAGCAACGAGCTGGGCCAGGTCGCGATGAGTTGCGAAGATGAGCCGCGCGCGCAGCGGAATAAGACGATTGCTGCCCAGGCGGCTGAACTCCATCTGCTGCAGTACGCGGAGCAGCTTGACCTGAGTGAACAGGCTAAGATCGCCGATTTCGTCGAGGAACAAGGTGCCGTCGGCAGCCTGTTCAAAATAGCCTTCGCGAGCGCCGACCGTGCCGGTAAACGCGCCCTTCTCGTGGCCGAACAGTTCGGCTTCAATGAGCGTTTCAGGAATTGCACCGCAGGAGACGGCGACGAAGGGGCGTTCTGCGCGAGAGCCGAGATTATGGATCGCGCGGGCGATAAGTTCCTTGCCGGTTCCACTTTCTCCAGTGACCAAAACGGACGCGTTGAGATTGGCCACGCTGCGAACGAGCTGATAAACACGGCGCATGTGCGGGCTGGTTCCGATGAGGCGATCGCAACTGCCCGGTTCTTCAAGGCGCTGTTGCGCGTTTACAAGCTGCCTTTTGAGCGCGGAGTTTTCGCACGCCCGGCTCAGCATGGTTTTCAGGTCGCGGATGGAAGGCGGCCGGCGGCAGTATCCGAAGGCGCCGTTGCGAACCATTTCAAATGCGGTGGAGCGGAGACCGTCGTCCGCCATTACGATGGCGGGAATGTTTGCAGCGATAAGTTGGCGCGATACTTCGATTCGATCGTGCAGAGCGTCACGATTGGAATTCAGATCCAGAATCATGGCGTCGCATTCATGGGCAGAAACAAGGTCGTTCATTCCGACAGCATCGGAACCCTGTTGCACCAGAAAATCTTTACCAAGAGCAGACGATAGAAGAGAACGTAACGTGCGGTCTTCAGAATACAAGCCAATTTTGATCATCATGCGGCTTCCCCGTGCCGTATTTAGGCTTCCCCGAGCCCTTCGGACCTGCCGTTCTATCGAAGAATCGGTGTGATGTATCCATAATCGGCACGCATCACTTGAAAGCCAATGACTGTTTCGTGCTAGGCAAATGTGACCTTTGTAATAGGTCCTCTCCAAGAGTGTGACAAGTGCGCCGCCCCGGGGGAAAGGCGGAACCACCAAGTATTTGCACTTCAGTTGCTTGCGAATGGTCGTGGTCTGCAATTCTGTGGTTGCGGAATTGCAGTGATCTGGAGCCGGCGGATCGCAACTAAGTCTTTGTTTTCAGTGATATAAATGGGCCCATGCGGCCGAGCCTTGTCCGCGTGTCCAGCCCGGACGCGTAGGATCCCAAAGTGGCTCATCCGCCTGATGAACCACTTTAGCGCTAATCACACTTTAGTGGTACAGGTATTTTGCAGCGAAATGGCTCTCTGAGGAGCCGTTCTGTCACCAGTTTAGCCCGGGAAGATGACCATTGTGTATACGGTCTGCTTCACCGCGTGTGAAATTCCGTAAACAGCCGTGTACACCGACCGCAGTCCATTTCAGGCATATAGTTGAATCCAGACTGGATAGCAGCCTTCTGGTTTGGTGGATCAATTGCTCCACCGGACGTGTCCCCTGGGATTCCCGGAAAAGGAGCATCGTAAATGCACTCATTCGCGTGGTGGCCGACTCTCGCAGTACTTGGCGTGGCCACTTTTACGGATTTGCGCAGCCGCCGAATCCCCAATTGGCTGGTGCTTCCTTTTCTACTCACGGGAATTGTGGTTTCGATTTGGACGCAGGGCTGGCATGGCCTGGGTCAGAGCCTGGGCGGCGCTTTGCTGGGCCTGGTGATCTACGGAGCTCTGTTCTGGATGGGAGGAATGGGTGCGGGCGACGTGAAGCTTTGTGCAGCAATCGGTGCATGGGTTGGTCCGCAACAGTTGATCCTCGCATTGGTGATTACCGGAATGGCCGGTGGAGTGATGGTTTTCTGCTGGGCAATCTTTGGAGGATTTCTCAAGGAGTTGTTTACGGGCGCCGGCAATCTGGCGTTTGGTTGGAAGGATCGCGGAGGTGTTTGCGATCCGGAGATGGTGATAACAAATCCGCTTAAGCGCAAGATGCCTTACGCACCCGCGATGGCGATCGGTACATTGATCTCATTTTTTGCACGATAAGAATCGTTGAAAAAACTCATGTCGACTCCCCAAATCAATTACGAAGCATCAGTAAACGGCTCAACCAGACTGCTTGAGGTTGTGTGTGAAGAACCGGATTGCATTGAACCAGAGGCATCCCCGGATCCGGGCCCGTTTGATGGATTAACCATAGCCCTTGTTGGGCCGCACCATGATTCGCGCAATGAGATGGCGCGGGCTCTGGTAGCGAGCGGAGCCAAAGAGGTCCACGCGTTTTCGTCCTATCCCCCGAGCCTGGATGATACGCCGGCATTGCTGATGGAGACACACAACGTCGTCATCATTGAACTCGATTCGGATCCTCAGTTTGCGGTGAAGCTGGTAGAGAGTGCGGTAGCTGCCGGCCCCGCGACGGCAACTGTAATGGTTTACTCGGCGAAGACCGACTCTGACATGCTGCTGCGCTGCATGCGAGCCGGCGCACGGGAGTTTCTTGTTTCCCCATTCGGTTCCAAGCTGCTAACGGATTCGCTTATGCACGCTGTGAGCCGCCTGTCGGTGGAAGAGATCGTGGAGGGCGAGAAGGATACCGCTACCGGCCGGCTGCTGACCTTCATGGGAGCAAAGGGTGGAACCGGCGTTACAACGTTGGCCTGCAATTTTGCAGTTGCGCTGGCGCAGCACTCGAACCAGTCGACACTTCTGATCGATCTCGATCTTCCCTTTGGGGATGTCGCACTGAATCTTGGCATCATTCCAGACTATTCGACTGTTTATGCGTTGGAAGCGTCTGAGCGGCTCGATCCCAATTTGCTGAAGAGCATTGTTGTCAAACACAGCTCAGGGCTTTCGGCACTTGCAACATCGGGCAAGTTGAATCTTTATCGGCCGTCGACTGCGGAGGTCGACAAGTTACTCACCGTTGCGCAGCAGGCTTACGAAAACGTGGTTGTCGATATCGGCACCAGGCTGGATTTGACTGAGACTGTATTGTTCCGCAAAGCGCAAGCGATCTACTTGGTAACGCAGGCAGGTATTCCTGAACTGCGCAATTCGAATCGGCTGATCTCGCAGTTCTTTAAAGAGGCCGATGGGCCGAGGCTCGAGATCATTCTCAATCGTTATGAAGGTAAGGCGTTCGGCGTCTCTGATTCAGATATTACCCGCGCGCTAACGCGCTCGGCTCAATGGAAAGTTCCAAACGACTTTAATACGGTGCGGCAAATGCAGATCAACGCTACACCGTTGGCACTGGCAAATTCGGCGGTGTCGCGTGAGATCCGGCGCATGGCCCAGTCGCTGAACGGGCATCATGCGGCTCCGGAGAAGAAGAAGGCATTCAGTTTATTTGGATGATCAGTTTTTCAAGATGCATGTCAATTTCTGGATGGAAGGTAAAACGTGGAACTACTGAATCTTGAAAGTTACAAAGCGGAAATACACCGGACTCTGATCTCCAAGCTCGATCTGGAGAAGCTCTCGCGGGTCAACTCTGGCCAGGCCCGCCAAGCGGTTTTGGGAATCGTGAAGGAAATCATGGCGGAGCAGCGCGTGCCGCTCAGTTATGAAGAGCAGGAGAAGATCCAGGCAGACTTGCTTGACGAAGTTTTTGGTCTCGGTCCGCTGGAGCCGCTGCTGCGTGATCCGAAGATTTCCGACATCCTGGTAAACGACAAGGACCACGTTTTTATCGAAAAAGGCGGCTTGTTGCAGCGTGCGAATATATCGTTTCGCGATGACCGGCACCTGATGCAGATTATCGATCGAATCGTGTCGCGTGTAGGACGCCGAGTGGATGAGTCCTCGCCGATGGTCGACGCACGCCTTCCCGACGGATCCCGTGTGAACGCGGTTATTCCGCCGCTGGCGCTTGACGGTCCCTCGATGTCGATTCGTCGTTTTGGCACTGGCCCGCTGGCCGCCAATCAACTGGTGAAGTTGAACAGTATTTCCGCGGAGATGATGGAGGTTTTGTCGGCGGCCGTAAAAGCCCGCATCAGTATTGTGATCTCGGGTGGAACCGGCTCTGGTAAAACGACGCTGTTGAATATCATGTCCCAGTACATTCCGAACAATGAGCGTCTGGTGACGATTGAGGACGCTGCGGAATTGCGGTTGGCGCAGGAGAATATCGTCCGGCTTGAAACGCGTCCGCCGAACATTGAAGGGCAGGGTGCTATTCGTCAGAGGCAACTGCTCATCAACTCGCTCCGTATGCGACCCGATCGCATCATCATGGGTGAGATCCGCGGCGAGGAAGCGTTCGACATGTTGCAGGCCATGAACACCGGTCATGAAGGTTCCATGACCACGATTCACGCAAACACGCCGCGCGACGCCATCGCCAGGTTGGAATCGATGGTGGCCATGGGCAACATGAATTTGCCTGAAAAGTCTGTCCGGCAGCAAATTGCTGCGGCTATCACCATTGTTGTCCAGGCCAACCGCATGAGCGACGGAAGTCGTAAGGTCACGAGCATTTCTGAGATCACCGGCATGGAAGAGAACGTCATCAGCATGCAGGAGATCTTCTCGTTCGAGAAGAAAGGGATCGGGCCTGACGGCAAGGTAATCGGCATCTTCAAGCCGAGCCGGATTCGTCCGCGGTTCCTGGAGCGGCTTCGCGTGGCTGGCATCATTCTGCCGCCGAGCATCTTTGAACATGAGACGCTTGTGAATTAGACGAAAGGAGGGGACCGATGGGCATCGAATTAACGATCGGATTGATATTTCTGGGTGTCTTCGCCTTGGTCGTACTGGCGTTGATGGCATTCAGTGGACCGTCCAATAACGCCAAGAACGTGCAGTTGCGACTCGATTCGGCTCTTGCCACTGAGACGCCGGAAGTACAGAATCTGGTTGTCAACCTTCGCAAAAACGAACAGGTCAGCAGCATCCCATGGCTGAATAAGAAGCTGGTGCGCCTTGAACTCACGCCGTTCCTGCGCAAGATCCTTGACCAGGCAAACCTGAGCTGGAGTACAGGCCGGCTGCTTTCGATGTGCGGGGCTTTCTTTGTGATTCCAGCGGTGATCGTTCACTTCAAGTTGGGGTCGATTCCTTTCTCGCTGTTAGCCGGTGTTGTGTTGGGTATGAGTCCACTCGGATTTGTGCTTTTCAAGCGCAGCAAGAGGTTCGGGAACTTTGAGCAGGGACTTCCAGAGGCTTTGGACCTGATGGTAAGCAGTCTTCGCGCGGGCCATAGTTTGATTGCAGCCATGGGACTGGTGGGGCGTGAATGCCCCGACCCGGTAGGTGGCGAGTTCAAGATCTGCTTTGAAGAACAGAATTACGGTCTGGAACTGAAGAACGCTCTTGATAACCTGACTGATCGCGTACCGTTGCAGGACATCAGGATTGTGGCGACGGCGATCACGATTCAGAAGGAAAGCGGCGGCAATCTGGCTGAAGTGCTCGACAAAACCGCATATGTAATTCGCGAGCGATTCCGTTTGAAGAGGAATATCCAGACGCACACGGCGCAGGGTAGATTGACCGGCTGGATCTTGACGCTGCTGCCGGTGGCGCTTGGCGCTGCGATTTACGCGATCAATCCGACGATGATGAGCATCCTTTGGACGCGTGATATCGGGATCAAGTTACTGTGGGCATCAGCCGGCATGACAGTGGTCGGCGGCCTCATCATTCGCAAGATCGTGAACATGGAAGTCTAGTGGGTGAATTATGGGTTTAGTGATCATTTCATTTTTCGTCGTCTTTCTGCTGATCGCGAGCGGCTCCTTGCTCGTGTTCTATCGCGACGCCCTTCCCCAGCGTATTGCTGATGCGATCAATCCACGTCCGAAGAAGCGGAATGTCGTCGACGCGATCAGAGAGTCCGGCATATCGATCGGCGGCGTCGTCGAACGCTTTGAGCACGTACTGCCGAAGAGCCAGGCAGAAGTCTCCGTAGCGTTGCAGCGGCTTACTCGAGCCGGCTATCGTAACGAATCTGCGGTGAGGATTTTCTACGGCTACAAGGTGTTTGTTCCGCTGGCCCTCGCAGCGCTTGCGCTGGTGAGCGGTCTCGCCAAGTTCAGCCCGTTTTTTGTTTATGCGTCATCTCTCGGCTTGGGCTTTCTGCTTCCCGATTTTTGGCTTGGCCGAAAGATCAAGACCCGGCAAAAGAAAATGGAGCGCGGTCTGCCCGACGTGCTGGACTTGCTGATCATTTGTATTGAGGCCGGACTCAGCCTGGATCAAGCAACAGCCCGTACCGCCGACGAACTGAAGAAGGCGCAGCCTGAGCTATGCGATGAGTTTGGAATCCTGGTACTGGAACAGCGCGCCGGCCGCGCCCGCTCAGAGGCCTGGAAGCACCTGTCGGAGCGCACTGGCGTTGACAGCATTCGCAACCTGGTGTCGGTACTGGTCCAGTCAGAGCAGTTCGGAACCAGCGTTGCCAAGACGCTGCGCGTTCACTCCGACACGATGCGCACCAAGCGCATTCAGCAGGTAGAAGAAATGGCCGCGAAGACCTCGGTCAAGCTGGTATTCCCACTGGTGTTTTTTATCTTTCCCGCGCTGTTTCTGGTAACCCTGGGACCCGCGGTGATCTTGATGATGGAATCGTTCAAAACGTTTTTTGGAAATTGATTAAAGAGAGGAGGAGACATATGGAAGGCACTATTATTATCCGGATCGTTTCCGGGTTGCTTTTCGTTGTCGTGCTGGGCGTCCTGGTTCAACGCCGCCGCTCCCGGGTGAATTAACTCGGAAGGTGCTTTTGTAGTAGCGGCGCGTTATAGCGATTGCGTATGCTGGTGCCCGGTTTGAGAATTTAGTTGGACCGGGAAAAGTTCGCCGCAAGGCGAATAACCTCGGTTTCTCTCCCGCGAGGGGGCGAACCTAGACTTCTTGGAGGAAGGAATAGTCATGGACGGAACAATAATCATCCGGGTAGTTGCAGGTGTACTCTTCGTCATCGTGCTGGTGGTTCTGATTCAGCGCCGCCGTACGCAAGTAAAGTAACCAAACTCAATCAAACTTCGGCGGCGCCGTGAAATTGGGCGTGCGTCGCTGAACAATTTTCCTGCTTGACGGAAGGCATCGCCGCTTCGGCGGCGATGGTCCTGAAATGCCGTCCGCAAGCGGGGCAGGCGTAGTGTGCTCACTGGAAGGCCAGGCAACAGACTAGGTTTTGGGGAGTTTTCGATGGGAATGACGGAAGAGCTTGGCTGGTCGGCCCGGAGCATGAAGACTCAATCATCGGAGGTGGGTTTGTCACGAGCGGCATTATCCCCGACGTTTGTTGCATCTCCGATGCACTGCGCCTACAACCAGACACGCGAGTGTTTTCTCGCGCTCGAAGTGCTGGCCACAGAACTCTCGTATGTCAATATTGGCGACATTCTCGCCAAACAATCCTTCAGATCCGGAGAAGGGATCTGGCTCAATCCATTTCATGGCATTCCCACAACAGATTTATTCGCTCCGCTGGATCTGATCTATCTGGATTCGCATTGTCGCGTGATCGAAGTTGTGGAGTCGTTTCCAACTTTCGTTTCCACTTCGCTGATCTCGCGGGCGTCGAGCGTACTGGTTCTGCCTGCGCACTCCATCTATTCGTCACAAACTCAGGCAGGCGATCAACTGATTTTGTGCGTGGCTGAAGAAATGGAAATGCGTTTGGAGCGGCTTGCCGCGGCGGACGACGATCCGGGAGTGCTGCAAGGGGCCGTTGTGCTTCGAGAGCAGCCTTTGTGGAGCGGAGGCCCAGGCCTCGTCGAGCTGGAGGGCCGCGCTGTTAATTTGAGCGGCAGGCAGGCAGAGGCGCACGAAATGAGCCTGATCGAGCCGGGAATCAGAGCGGTGAGACCTCCGCAAAACTGGCTCCAGCGCTGGTGGTCGCCCGATCCTCGCCGTGCTCCGCGCGAACGCGCGCCCGGGCTCGCGGCATACTACTGGAACGGCGCTGCTCCGAAGGCGCACTCAGTGAAGGACATCAGCGCAACAGGCATGTATGTGGTCACCGAAGAACGTTGGTATCCGGGCACACTCATCCTGATGACGCTACAGAAGACGCATGCAGGCGAGGAGATCGCCGAGCGTTCAATCTCGGTGCTGTCACGAGCTGTGCGTTGGGGGAACGACGGAGTGGGTCTGCAATTCGTGCTGAGTGACGAAGGAAGTCCTGGGAAAGGGAAAGGCACTCAATTGGACGGCGTCGATAAAAAGGAGCTGGAGCGCTTTCTGCGGGATTTGCTCAAGGGAAGAAGCTGACAGGCCCCAAGGCACTTATGTACGAGGCGATAGTCGAGATTGTTGGTCGATTGCTTACAGATTCCAGCCTGAGATCATCTCCGCTCTTCAGGAATAATCAGCAGCACTTCCACACGCGCCACCTGCCCATTACGGGAGGCGGGCCTGAATTGCCACTGTCCCAATGAGGCCAGGATAAATTGCGTCTGCGGAAACTGCGGCGGGAAAACGATCTTAAGCCCCTCGAAATGGCCGGACTGATCTACGTACCCGTGAACCATGATGGCTTCGGACTCGGAAGGATCGACGTCCAGATTGGGACGAACAATGTTGTATGGCCACGGCGCGTCGAGGCGGGAAATGCTGCCGCCAGCCGCCGCTTCATCGCTCATGGGCAGCGAGTATTGGAGAATCCAACTTTTCGCGAGGCCCACGTGCAGATAAACCGTGTAAGCCAGCCTGCCTGCCCACACACGCGTCACCTCAGGGAATTGATCTCCAAGCGACGCGCCCACGACAACGGCACCGAACTGGCCATTTTTGGGCAGGGTGATCTTGGTGACCGTAATCTGATTGCCGGTACCGTTGCCGTTGGGGAACGGTGAATTCGCAGCTGGCCCGTCGGCCATGTTTCCTGCATTCCCATTCGAGCCGGCACCCGTTCCAGCGTGGTTACCCGATCCTCCCTTGCCATCGCGATTACCCATACCCGGCGCGGAATCATGCGTCTCGCCGGGAGCAAGCAGACCTTGCGACTTCGAACCTGCCGACTCATTGACCGGCGGTAGCACCACGGTGCCCTGCGCCATGTGAACATTGGAGAGCGACATGACGGCGGCCGGCGTGGGCCGTGCCGATACCTGTGAGATGGAGGTAGGCGCTAGTTGGACATCAGGACCTGGCACTGCAATCGGCGAAGTGGTGCTGGGAAGCGCCGGTAATTTCGGATGCGGTATTTCGCTGGATGCAATGCTGACGTTTGCCAGATTGACTTCCTGCGTGGGAGGGGCAGGAGAGGGCGTGATGTTGGCCGAGGTCGGCTTGGCCGGCGGTGGCGCAACAATCGTTTTGACCACGGCTTTGTTCGGTGTCCAAACCATCAGCGTAGGAACCTGCACTGGATCAGGGAGCGTTATCTGCTTGGCGAGATCGGGCTGCAGCAACGTCTGAGGTCCCTTGGGAGCTTGGGCGACCTGGCGCATGACCGCCGGCCGACCAGTGGACGGGTCGTTATGATTGCTGGGTATTGGCGTCGGGTAATTGACTTTGCTTGCTGAAGAACGGTGCATCGCTTCATCCTGCATGGCGAGATCGAGGCGCCGGAGGTTATATCGCTGGGCGATCGCTCTCCTGTCGAGGCGTGGCGAATAGAACACACCGAATGACACCAATCCAATCACAAGGCAGTGGAAGAAGATCGACGCCAGAAAGGATGTTGGCTTCTGGCCTATATCAGTACTCTCCGCGAAGAGAGTGATCGTGCGGGGCGACGATCTCATGAACGAGTGAACTCCCTCTGTGTCATACTTGTTTTGATTGCGACCTAACCTGCTATTAGCATCGCCGATTTTCTGACGATATCTCATATCTCTTTTGGTACTTTCGTGCTATTTGCCCGGGTTACTTCCGGGTGTAACCTCCGTGCAGAAGATAAACTGAAATCGATTTTTGCCGATATCACTAAGATTTAGATCTCTCCCTGATCAGGCTGGCCCGACAGGGTTTGTATTAGCTGGGGAATGCGTCCCTTCAGAAGGCAGAAAGGCCGACCTTGCTGGACGGATAGGTTAAGGAACTTTCTATGAATCGAAGACTGCTGACAATTCTCCTCGTCGCCTTTCTGATAGCCAGCGGGTGCACGTTCCTGGTTTATCGGGTGGTAGGCACTCGTGCGATGGCGGCAAAGCCGATCGTCACTACGTCTGTAGTGGCGGCCGCAGCCGACATTAAGATAGGCACCGTCCTGACAGCTGCGAACCTGACTACGATGGAACTGAAAGGAGCACCTCCGAAGGGGGCGATCCTTAAGCCTTCAGACGCCATTGGCCGCGGTGTCCTGGCTAACATCTATCAGGGCGAGCCCATTATCGACACGCGACTTGCCCCGGTTGGCTCCGGAGGCGGGCTTGCGGCGACTATTCCGCAGGGCATGAGAGCCTGTGCGGTGAAGGTCGACCAGGTTGTGGGCGTTGCCGGATTTGTTACTCCTGGCATGCGCGTGGATGTGCTCGTCTCAGGCGTACCGCCCGGAGAGCAGGATCCTGCTGAAGGAACAATCACAAAGACTGTGCTTCAGAATGTTGCGGTACTTTCAGCCGGAACCGACATTCAGAAGGACGCTGAAGGGAAACCGCAGCAGGTGCAGGTGGTGAATTTGCTGGTAACACCGGATGATGCTCAGGTTCTAAGCCTGGCCAGCAATTTGAAGATTCAGCTCGTTCTCCGCAATCCTCTCGACACCAAGATTGAGACGGTCAATAGAGCTGCAACCGGCCAGTTGTTCGGAGCGCCAGTGAAGGTGCAGCGCAGTGGCGTAGTAGTCCGCAAGGTTGCCGCGCCAAGGGTCTTCACGGTCGAAGTTATCAACGGTACGAAGAGCAGCCAGGCAAAATTCAGTTCTCCCGAGGCAAAACAGTGAGAGCGAACGCATTCATATCAATTGCATGTTGCACTGCATTGAGTCTCGCCTTTTGCGGCGGGCAGGTGTCGCGAGCCCAGGCTCCTTCTGCTGCTTCGCAGCCTGCCGGATCTTCGTTTCAGGACTCTGCGAACGAGCTTTCCGTTGCAGTGGGCAAAACGGTTCTGGTGGATTGCGTGCGCCCGACAACGAGAGTTGCTGTTGGACTGGGCGACATTGCCGAAGCGAGCGTTATTACGCCGACAGAAATTATGGTGAACGGCAAGGCTCCGGGCGAGACCAGCCTGATTATCTGGGATGATCGCGGTGGCCGGCAGTTCTTTAATATAACGGTGCGAACTCCCGCATCAGCCATGGAAACGAGCATGGACTCGATTCGGCGCCAACTTCGGACAGAACTTCCTGGTCAGACGCTTAACCTTGGCGCCGAAAACGGAGTTATCTATCTTCGGGGAACGGTTGACGATCTGACCAGCTCTGCGCGCGCCGTGCAGATTGCATCCACCGCGGGCAAGGTGGTTAATCTGCTCAACGTGAAGGTGCCGCCGGCCAAACCGCAGATCCTGCTGAAAGTGAGAATCGCCAGTGTAGACCGTAACAAGCTCAGGCAATTGGGCATCAACCTGTTCAATCTTGGCTTGGGCAACACGCTGGGCGGCGTTTCGACCACGCAATACAGCCCCCCATTTATCACGGGAGGATCTTCGGGGGGCGGCAGTGGAGTTTCTGGAGCATTGGGTTCCGCCGCAATTACGAGCGAAGGCAACCTCTTCGCCTACTTCCCGGGTCTGAATGCGGGTGCAACCATTACTGCCTTGCAGACGCAAGGTGTGGCGGAAGTACTCGCAGAGCCTAACCTTCTGGCGATGGATGGCCACCAAGCCAGCTTCCTCGCCGGTGGTCAGTATCCGTACCCTATGGTGCAGGGGACGTCTGCTGGCGGCGCGGGAGCCGTAACGATCGCATTCAAGGAGTACGGTGTTCGATTGAACTTTATCCCGACCATCACTCCGCGAAATACGATTCGTCTGCAGGTCTCACCTGAAGTCAGTACGCTGGATTTCGCGAATGCCGTAACTCTGTCGGGATTTACCGTACCCGCAATTACGACTCGCAGAATCAATACCGAAGTCGAACTAGCAGACAGCCAGAGCTTCGTGCTCGGTGGACTGCTCGATAATCGTGAAACCGAAACCTTCGAGAAGATTCCATTTATCGGTGACATTCCGATCCTGGGTAAGTTCTTCCAATCGAAGTCGATCAATCGGACGAATACGGAGTTGATCGTGATAGTGACGCCGGAGCTTGTGTCGCCGATACCCGCCAACGCGGCACTGCCGGAACTCAAGTATCCTGCAACGTTCTTGCCACCTAATTCGAATATTCCAATGCATAATCCTGACGCCAAAACTGCGGAAACTACTCCCGCGCCTGCGCCAGCAACGATTCCGGTGGAGACTCTGATCCAGAGCATGAAGCCTGAAAAGCCACTGGTGATCGAGGGCGCGACGGGCGGATTTGGCATGGGGTCAACGATGGGTGGAGGTGCCAGTTCGTCTGATGCAGGCACTCCGCAGCAATAGGGAGCATTGGCGACGATTACTGTGCTCGTAAGAGTCAACTTAACGAATCCAATGAATGGGATGGTATAAGTGCTGCGAGGCTGAACAGCCTCGCAGCACTTCGCTTATATGGGCGCCTGTTTTCAAGTGATCAATCGCACGCGCGGGACAGTGCTTGCCACTCGTTTGGAGGTGGCTGACAGCGCGCCGAAGCGCACAAAAGGACTGCTCGGTCGAGACGGGCTGGGTTCGGGCGAAGGTCTCTGGATCGTTCCCTGCGAATCGGTCCACACGTTTTTCATGCGCTTTGCGATCGATCTGGTTTACCTCGATAAAAAAAACAAGGTGAAGAAGGTTCGGAGCGCTGTGAGGCCCTGGCGGGTCTCCGCATGTTTATCGGCGCATTCCGTGCTCGAGCTCCCTGCCGGAACTATCCGCGATACGCTCACGGTACCTGGAGATACACTCGAGTTCGCGACTGTGTAACAATAAAACTCAAACCCAACGCATCCTTAATGACGCGCGGCATCCTGTGATGGGTTAGTAGAAGCTTGCCGAGCGTAAGCCCAAAGGTAGAGGATACTCATCGCCAACAATATGGTTGGGGCTGGGAATACGATCATCCCATTTATCACCGAATCTGAAATCCAAGGCATTGCGGGGCGCAGCCGACTTAGGACAAGCGAAAAAAAGATCCAAGCGAAATCGCTCGTGAAAACAAGCGCAATCGTGTTCATTGCGAGCGCAAGCCAGCGAATCATTCCGCCCCGGGCCCACAGCATTGCACATGCAGGAATGCTCAGCAGCAGCAATTTGGCGTCGTAGATTCGGTGGTAGACCGGTAACACCGATAGGGCTGAGATGGATGCCAGAGCGAGCCACATTTTATCGGTGGAGAAGCGTGTTCGCAGCGTGATTATGATCCAAACCAGGAGCAGGGGTCCTATTACGAGATAAGTGACCGGATTATAAAAGTTTGGGTCATCTCGAATTATGCTGACTACAGTTTGCAGGCTGACCACCATGCCGAGCGTGTGCGCTCCCATCGACGAAGGCCCCGGGTCATTCAGATCGCCGCGTGCTGAAGTTTCAACCAGGTTTGCATGCAGCTCCTGCGTCCAGTGCGGCGCAACGTGCGAAACCCAAAAAATTGCCGGCAGGCTGATCGCAACCGCAAGCACCAGCGACTGTATCGCACGCTTTCTTAGTGTGCCGCCTGCGAGAAGGAGATAGAGCCAGACGAATCCAACGTCATGTGGCTTGAACGCCAGACTGAGGGCCATGGAGAAAACACCGACGGCCGCAAAGCGATTCTTCACGAAGCACCAAACAGCTATCAGCCCAAGGCCGATAACGATCGCAGCTGCGTTCCCGATGATCAGCAGCACCTCGCTGTTTGCCAGAACTAGCCCGATCAACGCGCCCGCCAGGACAGGTGCGAAGGCGGCGCTGAGATCCCACATCAGATATGAGGCAAGCAGCAGGCTGCCGGTCATCAGCACCATCCAAATCACATGGCCTGGCCCGTACGCCAGCAGAGCAAATGGCGCTATGAGAAACAACGACGTGGGCAGATTGATGCACACCAGGATGGCGCGTTGAACGGAGAGCGATATGACCGGATCAGTTGGGAATTGTCCGCCGTCTGCTTGAAACTGCTGCAGGATTGCGCCGTTCTGGTATGGATCGCTGTGATGGATAATGCATCGTGCACCATAGTAGATCGCCTTGAAGTCCGACATTGGCGCGGGAGCATTGTTCTCGAGTGCCCCGCCAAGCAAAAGAAACACCAGGCTCCCCAGTAAGAGTAGGTATATGCCGTCGAGTCGCTCCTTTGTCATCTTCGGCTTCATTCGGCTTTGGCGCCGAAAAGTCGGTCCGGCTCTCGGCTAAATTCCGTAATGGTGCGCGATGAATGGATAAAATTCGAATCGCCATTTGTGTTTCCGCGTGCGAGCAAGTACCACGCCAGCCATGCGGGCGCTGTCCAGAGATACAGGTTTGAGGACAGCATGATTCCGTTGAGCAGTTCAGCTTCAATCACAATGCTGGCGGCGGCCAATAGCACCAGCAGAATCTGCGAGCGTGTGCGGATTGCTCCGGCGAGTAGTGCAGGGATCGCCAGAGCCTGATCTGTGATCCAGGCATAGGGAGAAACGAGGATCGAGACGAGTATTACCGATCCACTATCTCGCACCCAGTCCCAGGTAGTGCGTCTTCGCCAGTAATAAGTCAAAGCCCACGCGCATCCGATCACAGCGGGAAGGTACTGGAGGCCTACTGAATTGGGGCTTATCCAACGCCGCAATACGATGCTGAGACATGGAATCACTTCCTGATTAATGCCGGATCCACGCATCATAACGGCATATTGCGTCCATGCTGCCGGATCAATCAGCCATGCGATAACGGAGCTTGCGGCCAATGCAGATGTTGCGCCAGCGAGGACTCTGTAGGATTTTGAAACCATCACCCATGCCAGCATCACGGCGCCGATCGCGACGAACAGGTGAGGTTTGAGAGCGCACAGCCACAGCGCTGCTCCTGCCCAGAATGGGTGCGAACGGTGCAGGCGCAGAAACAACACATACCCGAGGAGGACAAACAGCGATGTTTGACCGATGAGCAGGCAAACGATGGCAGGTGCGAATGCAGCGCCGAGCCAATGACGTTTGTTATCGGGCGTTCCGTAGAGTTGCCACAACCAAAATACTGACGCCAACAGGCTCGCCATTAGGGCGACCGACCAAATGAAACCTGCCAAGCTCGCAAACCTGCAAATCCCAGCGGTAATGTTAGCGGGAGCGCCCATGGCGGATTTCGCATGAATGCTACGGCTGAGTTCGAGGAGAGTCCCGCGGAGCGTTCGATCTGCATCATGGCGGCAGGGTCGTAAGGATTTGCGTGATGTGCCAGCTGTTGGCCAGTAGCCCAATACACAACGAAATCGCGAGCTCCAGATATGCTGTTTGTAAACGGAATGGTACAGATCGTTACTGCTGCCAGCGCGAACGAGAGACCGCTTACAATCGCAATGGCCTGATCGCCTATACCGTATCGCAGTTTCGCCTTGTTCGATATTGCGGCGGTTTGTTGTTGCACTACTGCGACCCTCCCGCCTGGCTAAGCTCATGCTCGGATAGCTGGGCCGCGTTTGGATCGATTTCCATGAAGTCCCGCAGCGAGGTACCACGCCAGCCAAGCGGGAGCGATGAAAAGGTAGAATGGCGTCGTGATCTTAATGCTTGCCATAAGCGCGGCCATAATGGGAATACCTGCCAGCGCGAGGATTGCCAGCATGATGCGGGAGCGAGTGGCGTATGCACGCTGCAGCAATGCGGGGATAGCAATCGTCTGATCGTACGGCCAGCAGTAAGGAGCCGCAATTAGGGACACCAGGATCAATACGCCCCCATCCTCTAGCCAATTCCATGCCTTGCGCCTGCGCCAGAAATGGACCAGAGCCCATGCACATGCGAGACCTATCGGCAGGTACTGCAGCCAGATCCCGTCAGGCAGGAGCCAAAGGCGAATGGCTACGCTTAGACACGGTACGAACTCTTTTTCAACCGCTGGAGCATGCATCATTGTCGAGTAGCCGCTCCACGCCAGCGGATCGAGCAGCCAGGTGAGGGCACAACTTGCGGCGAGCGCTACTACGGCTCCAGCCAGGATCCTGTATGTCTTTGAAACCAAAACCCAGGCGAGCAGAACAATGCAGAAGGGGAGAAACAGATGGGGCTTGAGCGAACATAGCCAGAGAGCGAGTCCGGCGCCGAATGGCTGGGTGCGATGAAAGCGCAAAAAAAGAACCAGCCCAAGCAGTGCGAACAGTGTTGTCTGCCCCATGAACAGGCAAATGAGGGAGGGGGCGAAGGAATAGGCTATCCAGTGAATGCGGTTTTGAGGAGTGCCTACGACCGCACGCATAAGGCGTTCGGAGAGCACCAGGCAGGCCAGCAGGATCAGCGACCAGAACAGAGCTCCGATTTGTTCGTTCATCAATCCAAGGGGTAATACGAGCGGCAGAGCCCACGGTGGGTTGCGCATATAGAGAATGCCGTAAGCTGGGGCGAGCCCGGCGGAGCGTTCCAGTCGATCCATGGCTGCTGGGTCATAGGGATTCCCATGATGGATCAGCTGATGGCCGGTAGCCCAGAATACGACGTAATCACGGGTGCTGGTGGCAGTGCCGGAAAGAGGGACAACGCACAGGAAAATTGCTATCAGTGCGAAAGCAAGAGCACCTGCTGTCACGATGGAGATTTCCGCGAAATCACCTTCGTGCTTCTTGATGGCTGCACCTGTGATGTGTAACATCACAGCTATTCTACTGTCGACAAGCCTTACGTACCTTGCGAATCGCTCTTCCATTAGTGGCGTTGGCTATACCCCTTTCTGGTCATGTATACGAAGCCGCACTTGATCCGGCTTGGGTGTAAACGGCGGTATACAGTCCTAATGTCCGGTCCTTTCGGAACAACTTACTAAGTTATTGATTTTAAATGGCAAGTTCAATTTGTCCTAGATTGGCACGCCGCTTGCACTAGTGAGGGCGACCCGGCTGAGGCTGGGAATTCGCAGAATGGAGAATTTTCGAATGAATAACCTGCTTCTCAAGCTCTATGTGAAATTCCAGGACCTGAAGAACCGTGAAGAAGGCCAGGATCTGGTTGAGTATGCTCTCGTCGTTGCTCTCATTGCCTTCGGTGCGACCGCCGGCATGGGCGCACTGGCAAGCGGCATCAACCAAGCTTTCGGCACCATCAGCACCCGACTCGCGAGCAGCGTCTAAAGCAAAACCATTGTTCTTCCGGCGGTACGGAGATTCCGCCCTATTCGACTTAATTGCAGGAGAGATCGTAGGCATACAATTGTCCAACGAATCTCTCCCGCTTCCCTTAGCAAGTTGTTTTTGGCCCGTTAGAGAATTAAACGCAAATGGAGGGCAAATTGAATATCCTGTTGCTCAAACTCTATCTGAAGTTCCAGGACCTGAAGGAACGTGAAGAAGGTCAGGATCTGGTTGAATATGCTCTCGTCGTCGCACTCATCGCCTTCGGTGCAACCGCAGGCATGGGCGCTCTGGCAAGCGGCATCAACGACGCTTTCGGCACCATCAGCACCCGACTCGCCAGCAGCGTCTAAAGCAAAACCGCGGGCGGTTGACACTGCACTCCGATTCTTCTCCGGGAGAGTCCAATTGGGCAACGGTTTTGCCCAATTGGACTCTCCTGTCTGTGTTTGCGTTAATTAAGATGGCATGAATGCGCACATGAATCATGTATTGTTGGGTACAACCGGCCGAATTGCCCATTAGCGGTTTGCTTGGCGAGCGGTCACTTAACCGGTTTCGGAACTCAGATGAGATCACTTGTAGCTTCCATGTCGGAAACTCCGCTGTCGACGAATGTTATATGAAGGCTCTCTGACTGCGATTTCTGTTGCGTCGGCGTTTGCGTGGCCGCGGCTAGCCAACCGGTGGTTTTCGCGGGTCGAGCGTGTATTCGGCCAACTGGCCCGCCGAAAGGGATTGGCGATTGCTTCGGTCGTCTTTGCCACCCTGCTGGTGCGCATCGCGATGCTGCCGCTTATCCCAATTCCACTTCCTTTTGCCCCTGACGATTTCAGCAACCTGTTGGCGTGCGACACCTTCTTACACGGCCGACTCGCGAATCCCACGCCGACGATGTGGACGCACTTCGAGACGATCCACGTCGATATGAAGCCCACCTACGCCTCCATGTATTTCCCTGCGCAAGGGCTTGTCATGGCCGCGGGCAAGGTCCTCTTTGGAAATCCGTGGTTCGGAATCCTTTGCACCAGTGCGTTGATGTGCGGTGGTATCTGCTGGATGCTACAAGCCTGGCTTCCACCGGGCTGGGCGCTCCTCGGTGGTTTCATTGCCATGGTCCGCATAGGGCTCTTCAGTTATTGGGTCAACACCTACACTGGCGCTGGTCTTATCGCCGGCCTCGGCGGAGCCCTTGTGCTTGGCTCATTGCCGCGGCTCACTCGAACTTCGCGCTTCCGCTACGGCATGCTTATGGCCGTTGGGATTATTCTCCTGATTTTCACGCGCCCTTATGAAGGCCTCTTACTGTGCATACCGGTAGCTTTCGTCCTCGGCCGCTGGGCGTTGTTTGGCAAGAATCGACCCAAGGGAGCAGTGCTGCTACGCCGTGCTGCAGCGCCCCTGCTGTTGATCATTGCGGGCATGGCCTGGCTCGGATATTACGACTACCGCGCCTTTGGAAACGCCGCGACACTGCCCTACACGATCAATCGTGCCACCTATGCTACGGCGCCTTACTTCGTTTGGCAGTCCCCGCGTCCCGAACCGAGCTACCGCCACCCAAGCATGCGGCGGATGTATTACGAAAGCGAAATGAAGGTTTTCTGGAAAGGGCGTTCCAGTTTGGGAATCGTCGAAGCGAATTTCAGTAAGGTGTTCGTGACGGTCTTATTTTTCGCCGGCATCGCGCTGTTTCCTCCTCTCCTTATGATGCGACGAGTGCTTAACGATCGCCGAATTCGCTTCCTTTTCGTATGCGTCCTTGTCCTCATGGCCGGCATGTTAATTGAGATCTTCCTCATCCCTCATTACCTGGCACCTTTTACCGCGGCCTTTTATGCAATCGGTTTACAGGCCATGCGCCACCTCAGGCTATGGAGCCCTGAGGGCAAACCAGTCGGTACGGCGTTGGTGCGGCTTAGTGTCTTTCTCTGCTTCGTGCTGGTGGTGGCCCGCGCCTTCGCCAGTCCCATGGGATTCAAAGTTCCAGAGTGGCCTTCAGATAATTGGGAGGTCACATGGTACGGCCCGGATCATTACGGAACGGAACGTGCTCAAGTCGAGACTGGACTCGAACAACTTCAAGGTAAACAACTTGTATTTGTTCGCGAATCACCTAATCGTGACGCCCAGGACATCTGGGTCTATAACGAAGCCAACATCGATGCCTCCAAAGTAGTATGGGCCTGGGATATGGATGCCGCGAATAATAGGGAGTTGACGCAATATTATAGTGACCGCAAGGCTTGGTTGATCGATCTAAATACAGAGCCTGCGACTGTTTCCGCCTATACTGTGTCTGCACCGTAGGCTGGTTTAGGGCGGAGCAGGAAAGCGCCGAACCGCAGCATTCGGACGCAGGGAAACTTCAGGACTGTAAACATGATCAATGGAAAACGTATTGCGGTTGTTATGCCGGCCTACAACGCCGAAAAGACTCTGGAAAAAACCGTGGCGGAATTGTCCGATGTCGTCGACATCAAGATCCTGGTTGACGACTCCAGCAAGGACCAGACCGCCGCGCTCTCCCGCAAGCTAGGCGTGCAGACCTACATCCACGATGCAAATTATGGGTACGGGCGCAACCAGCAGACGTGCTACCGCGAGGCTCTCGCCGCCGGCGCCGACATTGTCGTCATGGTTCATCCCGACTACCAGTACACTCCGCTGCTGGTTCCCGCCATGGCCGGCATGGTCGCGAGCGGTGTTTATGACATGGTTCTCGCGTCGCGCATTCTCGGGGCCGGCGCGCTCAAAGGCGGAATGCCGTTCTATAAATACGTTGCAAACCGGCTGCTGACGGCTTTTCAAAACCTGTTTCTCGGCGTCAAGCTCTCGGAATACCACACCGGATTCCGGGCCTTCTCAAAGGAAGTGCTCGAAACTCTTCCGCTGCTCGAAAACTCGGATGATTTCGTGTTCGACAACCAGATGATCGCGCAGGCCGTGATGTTCGGCTTTCCGCATCGGCGAAATCTCCTGCCCCACAAAGTATTTTGAAGAAGCCTCCTCCATCAACTTTCCGCCGCAGCGTGAAGTATGGTCTTGGCGTGCTGGCCACTACGGTGGGCTTTGTCGCCCAGAAGTGGGGGATTCAGCCGCTCTCCGCGCTACGGCGCCAACGGAAGAAAACTAACTCAGCATTATTATTCCGAGATTGAGTCGCGATTCTGACGATTCTCTCGAAAAGTGTCCTGTTCTGAGCCTTGCGCCATCATTCGGCTGCCGTTCGAACCTTTTGAATAGACACCGTCCTTTGAAAAGGCGGGAGCCATGCAATGTATTGCACCGGAGCAAACTCCGAGGGTGCATAGCACCACTCTGGCCCAACCGCGACCGAATATCTTGGGTGAATGGCTGGAACCTTGGACAGAAACTCATACTTACATTGGTCATTTGGATTGGGAACAGTCGGGCTCTTGACATATGCACCAAGCGGAACCTCAATTCGAGGATCATTGATGTTTGAGCCGGACTCGAGTTGGGTCCAGCCATCGTACTCAAACCCTCCAGCTACCTCGGTCGGAGGGACCCCAGAACGGCGAACTTCATCAATTGCGGCCAAGCGTGCCCGTTGCCATGAAAACCAGTCATGCGTTATAGAAACTGCAAAGAGCGAATAAAGAACAAGGGTCATGATTGAAAGAAGCGGCAGGTCTCGTGCTTCCCGTCGTTGATACAGCCAAAGAAAGATGACGATTGCGAAGGGCATAAGTCCTAGAACGTATCTGTCAATCATGCCGCCTGACCACGCGCGGGGAATCAAGAGTGCGATATAGCTGATAACAAACGGTACAACGAGCCATAAAAGTTCGCGCTGAGTTACCGACGAGGTGGAACATCTCGTATCGGTTCTTCCGCTTCGCACCTTCGAGATCAGCTCACAAAAACATGCGAGAACGACAATTGAAATTGCGACACGCACCGGTAAAGGGATCAGAGATGAGTTTATATCCAGAGTCGAAAGTGTATTTGCGTCCTTTTCCACCGCCAATCCTTTGAAAAGCACATTGGTTGGCCAAATTTGCGAATTCCAATCAACCATTTGGATCGCGAGTGCAACAAGCAACACAAGAATGGACGCGCCGAAAGATCGCGCGCCCATTTTGTTGGGCTTCGGTAGCCACGGAATAAGGACAGGAAATGCCAAAATAAGCAGGCACAACAATTCGGCACACATCCTGTCGAGGGTCAATGGTGGCAACGCAATCGCTGCAATCAAATTGCGTGGAGCCTCTAGAAACATTCGCTCTGGTACCGAATAGAGTTGACGGGAGAACCAGTGCATGCAAAATAAAACACAACCAACGCCAACGGTCCAAAGTAGTGCAGAAACCAGAAGAAGACCTCGCTGCCTGCGAAGTAACCAACCCGTGGAAGGAACCATGACGAGAACCCCTAGCCAGGCAATTTGGCGAACGGTTCCTCCGACAATATCTGCTCCCGCAGCGAGACATAACCAAACGATGGCAGATCGGCTTGTTTCAGCCGTTGCTGCCAGCTGGCACAAATAGAGACATAACAGAATTACGAATACACCGGGGACGTCAGTCATGTAACTGGCCGACAAGGGGATGAAAAGCGGTGACAACCCGAATGTGAGGGTGCCAATGATAGCGTTACGAGGCGTAACTCCGAAGCGCACCAAAATGGCATGAAAGAGAAATATCGCAACGACTGCGATGGGAAGCGTCGAGAGTTTGACCACCGTGAATGAAAAGCCAAAGAGCTTGATGAACAATGCTCCCCACGGAATTTGCCAGCCAAGCATGGCCGTAGCCCAGCCGTTATATACGAGTTTGCCAGTTTGAGCAAAAACCTGTGCCGACTTTATATATGACCAGTCGTCGTCGAATCCCATGTTGGCGATCGGCCAAGCCGCCCAAAACGCGGCCAGGAAAATGAGCGCACACAGCAGGCCGTTCCGTGTTGAATGAGCATTTTCAGTCATACGCGTCAGTAGCTTTTAAACCGAGTTTGAAATTGGCAACGGGTCGCTTTTCCGGATTCGGACTGTGTTTGCCAGAAGTTCCTGCCTTCTTTCCACATAGACCTTATAGCAGGCAAATGGAATGGCCGGCATTTGAACATGGCTGTTCAAGAGCATGAGGATAAAGGATAATGTGAAGCTGATGGTCTGAACGAGAATGATCGAAAGTCCGAATGAGACTGTCGTGGCCCAGCCCGGCGTAGCGTATTCCGGAAAGAAGATACGCAACGTAAGAACGAATATGATGCACGAGGCGCTGAACACGAATAATCCGAGACTGAGGAAGAGCAACCGGACCAGAATGGTTTCGGCATAAACCGAGATACCACTGAACCCGTGGACGACCAGAGAGGTCAAGTTCATTTTTGACTTGCCGGCATATCTTCGAGCCCGATCGACTGATAGTGATTTTATTGAAAGCCGCGATCTGAGAATCGCTGCGGGGAGATTGTTCCAAAGATCCGGGATATGCACCAAGCGCCGCGCAGAGCTGCGTGACAACAGGCAGAAATTGCCAAAATTGATCTCCCGACCGGTCAATAGTTTGAAGGAGATTTTGTACAGCAGGTAAGAAAGTTTGAACCGCAGCCCCTCTGTGCGTTTACCGCGCCTCGCCACTACGCAATAGTGCTCGCCAGTTCCAGCCATATTGATCATTTCCGTAATCGCTTGGGGCGAATCTTCCCCGTCGGCGTCCATGATCAGGATCGCATCGCAATCGCCATCCTCCACCGCGACACACAAACCGACTGCGATCGCGCGCTGGTGCCCGACATTAGTCGTGAGGTGAATGATTTCGACTCTGGCCAAATGTGAACACGCCAGATCGTCAGCGCACCCGGCAAGGGACTTGGTTGAACCGTCGTCAACTCCACAGACTTCAATTTCGAATGGAACCTCTGCGCCTATCCTGTCGATCTCCTTCATGAGAATGCTAAAGGATTCCCAGTCATCAAAGATAGGTAAGATTATCCTCAACCTGCGCATACAGTAGCCACTCTCTCCTGCCACACTGATTTTGCTTGCCCTGCCAATGCGTTGCCTCCGACGATTACTTCACCATTGATGCCGGCTTCACGAAGACTGGTGAGGGCCTTTCGAACGCACACGCCCACCGTCTCTCGCTCGTTCAGACACGGCATGACGATCGACAACTCAACCTGTTTTCCAGCGGGGCCTAACTCATTCATTTTGCTTTCGAGAACCACGGTCAAGAAGCTTCAGGATTGAGACACATTACTGAACTCAAGGTGTTTCAGCCGTTAAAGGCCTATCAGGAAAAACAATTCGTTAAAATGGCAGCATTGCTTAGCGCATTCCTGAGGCTTTCGCTATGACATTCGTATAGCGTTCTTGAGCGACTTTGACAATGACACAAACGCAGTAGGGCAGCCTGGGAGAAAGTTACTGCCGCCATTCTAGCCGCGATAAACCCGCGGTAGTTGAGATTTTATGGGGAAGCCGGTGCTAATAAGGATTCCCCTGGCTGGTTTGAAGACCCAAGTCATTCCCTCCATTGGAACTCTGGAGGCTCCTTCATGAGAGAACTCGCGTTATTCGCCACAATTGTCTGCTGCGTCTTTCATAGGCGGTGATCAGTTGCGCACCCAGCTACGGCAGCACGGGCCAAAAAAGACATCAATGCAGTAGTATTCTCAGATTGAGCAAATTACGTATCAGACGAGGAGACTACAGATGACGAAGGCGCGCCGACTTTGTCTGTTCTTCGTGCTGCTGAGCGGTGCTCTTTCTGTTTTGTGGGGGTTCTCGATTGGCCGGAAAGACTCTGGCGGGCCCACGGATTTCCAGGCCGTTTACTACGGCGCTCGATGCCTGATTCAGCAGCACAATCCTTATAGTGTGAGGGGAATGGAAGCCGTCTATCGGGCTGCGGGTGGGGAGAGTCCGTCTCCAACAGAAAGACAACGCCTGCTTGTGACGTTGTATGTAAACCTGCCAACTACATTTCTCCTGTTCGCTCCCTTTACAGTTCTGCCACTCGGGATGGCACAGGTGCTGTGGATGATGTTGACCGCAGGAAGCCTCATCTTCGCAGCCATCCTGATGTGGAAGCTCGGCGAAAAGTATGCGTCCGTTCTCTCCGCCTGCCTGATTGGGTTTCTGCTCGCCAACTGCGAATTTGTCTTCTCTACAGGTAATACCGCAGGAATTGTCGTCGGTCTTGCCGTGGTAGCCGCCTGGTGTTTCCTTGAGGAACGTTTCGTGCTGGCGGGCATTCTTTGTATGGCTGTCAGCCTCGCAATCAAGCCCCACGATGCGGGCCTGGTCTGGCTCTATTTCCTGATGGCGGGCGGGGTCCATCGAAAACGTGCTCTGCAAACTTTGGCTGTCACCGCGGTGCTGGGATTGTCGGCCATGCTGTGGGTTTCCTATGTCGCGCCGCATTGGATGCAGGATTGGCAATCCAATATGGCGGTGATCTCGGCGCGCGGCGGTCTCAATGATCCTGGACCCACCGCTGTTGCCGCCGATACCTTCGCCAAGGTCATAAGTCTGCAAGCAGTTTTCAGCGTCTTTCGCGATGACCCGCACTTCTACAACCCTGCCACGTATCTGGTATGTGGGGCGCTTCTGCTCGTCTGGCTGATCGCTACGCTGCGGTTGCGTTCGTCTCGGGAAAAAGATTGGTTTGCGCTTGCCGCGATCGTGCCGCTCACTCTGCTTGTTACCTATCATCGGGTATACGATGCCAAGCTCGTGTTGCTCACGATTCCCGCATGCGCCATGCTATGGGCCAGGGGCGGCCCGGTCAGGTGGATCGCGCTCGGACTCAGTGCTGCGGGAGTGGTGGTGTGCAGCGATGTTCCTTTAATCCTCCTCGAATCCTTTGCCCAGGAACTGCATCTGTCGACCGCGGTGTTGTCGGGGCAGATTCTAACAGTTGTGTTGGGCCGGCCAGCTACGGATATTCTGTTGCTCATGGGTGTTTTCTATCTGTGGGTCTATGTGCGGAGCGCCTACTTTCCACCTCCATCCGCTCTGCCGAAAGAGGATAAGCAGGAGCGCTCGGCCTCTGCCGTAGCGTGACTGGATTGATACTTTTAATGCACTCTCAGCGCCATGGCTCTGGATTTTCACATAGCTTCAGATACAAGGAGAGGCTGGCATGCAGGTGAAGCGCTGGGTTAGTGTGGCCTCGTTGTTGCTGAGCGCTGCGATTTCGATTGTGTGGACCGGCCCTGCTGCGCTGAAACCATATGGGATGACCGATTTCAGGGCCGTCTACTACGGCACGCGATGCCTCCTTCAACATCACAATCCTTACAATGTGAGCGAATTGGAGCGTGTTGTCCGCGACGAGGATGGGGAACGCCCATCCGAGACTGTTCAGCAACATCAGGCCGTTGTGTTGTGCATCAATCTGCCCACTACGTTCCTCTTTGTGGCTCCCTTTGCTGTTCTCCCGTTTGGCATTGCGCAGGTGCTTTGGCTGGCACTCCTCGCCGGATCGCTCGTCCTTGCCGCCTTACTGATATGGAACTTGAGCGAGAACTTTTCGCCAACGGTCTCGGTCCTCCTGATTTGTATTGTGCTTGCCAACAGCGAAGCTATCTTTCTCGGCGGCAACACTGCCGGAATAGCGGTGAGCCTTTGCCTTGTAGCTGTCTGGTGTTTCCTCCAGGAGCGGTTTGTGCTGGCCGGCGTTATTTGCATGGCCCTCAGCCTCGCGATCAAGCCCCATGACTCTGGCTTCGTCTGGCTCTATTTCCTTTTGGCGGGCGGGGTTTACCGGAAGCGCGCCCTGCAATCTCTCGCTGTCACTGCCGTGCTGGGGCTGTCGGCCATTCTGTGGGTGTCACATGGTCGCACCGAATTGGATGCAGGATTGGCACAATAATTTTGCCATCTCGGCCCACGGCGGTATCAACGACCCAGGGCCCGCCTCCATCGTTGGATTCCACCACCTCGATCCGGTCATAGACCTGCAATCAGTTATAAGCGTCTTCCGCGACGATCCACGCGTCTATAACTCAATCAGCTATCTCGTATGTGGCGCGCTTGTGCTCCTGTGGGTGATCGCTACCCTCAAATTCCGCTTTTCAAGGGATAAAGCATGGCTTGCGCTCGCGGCAATTGTTCCTCTCACTATGCTCATCACTTATCACCGCCCATGGGACGCAAAGCTCCTGCTGCTTACAGTTCCCGCCTGCGCCATGCTTTGGGCCGAGGGCGGTCTGATTGGGTGGCTTGCAGTTCTGGTAAATACCGCGGGCATTGCCATCACCGGAGATATTCCGCTGGCCCTTCTCGGCGGTCTCACAGAGAATTCTCGTATATCCACTGCGAGTTTGTCAGGGCAGATATTGACTGTTCTCACCGCGCGGCCAATTCCGCTGATCCTGTTGGTCATGGGAGTCTTTTATCTGTGGGTCTATATTCGTCACACTCCTGGATCGGGCAGGAACGCTCTAATCAAGAGCCGCTTGTATCGGTGGAGCTTAAATCCGATAGTCCGACATTGGCATCGCGTGCCCGTGAAAAGATTTTCTAGAGTCTCGCGTTTTTTTGATGGGAAGAGAGGCTGAAGATGTCAAAGGCGCGTCTCAATGGCCTTTATTTGCTGATGCTGGGTAGTTTGATTTTTGTCCTGATGGGTGCAGCCCTGGTATACACATCTTCATTCGATGCTGGAGACTTCAAGGCGAGTTACTACTCTGCGCGGTGCCTTCTGCAAAATTGTGACCCCTACAATAAAAGCGAAGTATTGCGAATATACAGTTCGGAGGGGGGAGCGCCACTGATTAACGCTTCTGCTCGCCAGCTTGCGACACGGCATGTATATCTGCCAATGGCTTTTGTTTTTACTGTTCCCATTGCAATGCTTCCATGGGGCCCTGCTCACTTGCTCTGGTTAACTCTTACTGCCGGAGGGCTCATTGTAGCCTCATTTCTAATGTGGGATCTCGGAGCGGATTACGCGCCGATCCTATCTGGCGTCTTGACCAGTTTTCTAATTGCCAACAGCGTAAATCTTGTTGTGCTTGGGAATCCATCCGGGATTGCAATAAGTCTTTGCGTCATAGCCGCGTGGTGCTTTGTTCGGAACCGGTATGTGCCCGCTGGCATCATTTGCCTTGCCTTCAGCCTCGCAGTTAAACCTCAGGACGCGGTTTTCATCTGGTTCTGCTTCTTGCTGGCAGGCGGAGTTTACCGCAAGCGCGCATTACAAACTCTCCTTGCGGCGGCTGTCCTCAGTCTGCCCGTTGTCTTGTGGGTGTGGCGCGTGGCTCCGAACTGGATTCAGGAACTGCACTCCAATATGCTGGAACTTTTCGTTCCAGGATCATTCGACTACCCAGGACCTGCCGCACTAGGTACTCGTGGCCTAGTCAACCTGCAAGCGGCCATTAGCATTTTCAAGGAGGATCCGCGCATCTACAATCTGGGCAGCTATCTTCTATGTTCATTCCTCTTGCTCGCATTCGCGTTTGTCACATTTAGGAACCGCCCCAACCCTCCAAGACTTTGCGTTGCACTTGCAGCGATCACACCACTCTCCCTGCTGCCTGTCTATCACCATTTTTATGACACCAAGTTGCTTCTACTCACAATTCCTGCATGTGCCATACTCTGGAACGATGGAGGCTTGATTCGCTGGCTTGCAGTGCTGGTGAATGCCCTGGGGTTCGTGGTGACCGCAGATTTGCCAGGAGCAATACTCTTCGGTACTAACGGTGGGCCGGACCTAGCCTCGACGGGGTTGTCCGGAAAGATCTTGACGGTTACGTTGGTGTGGCCTATCCCGCTCATACTGCTGGTCATGAGCATTTTCTACCTGTGGGTCTATGCCTGGCGAGTTCCCGGTTGGGAGGTACCCATGGGGCCAGAACGCTCTAATCAGAACCGCTTGCGCCCGTGCCGCTCGAACGTGGAAGCCGTACAGTGAAATTGCTCGGTAGTGGTTCCGGTGACAAGCTTTCGCGCTGTTTTTGACCGAAAGAGAGGCTGACCTTGAAAAGGATGCGAGGCGGCTATATTGGTCTCGATCCTGCTGAGCTGTGGGCTTTCCGCTTTATGGGGCTTTTCAATTGGGCTCAGTTCGCCTAAAGGACTGGCAGATTATAAAGGGCTCTACTACGCCGCGCGATGCCTAATTCAGCATAGCGATCCTTACAAAGCAGGCGAGCCACTGCGTGTTTATCAGACAGAGGGAGGAAGCCACTCGCGGCCTTCGGACGACCTCCGAACGGTCCTAACGCGGTATATATACTTTCCGCCCGCATTTGTCTTCACGGCACCCTTCGCGATGCTGCCGTCGGGACCTGCGCAACTCCTATGGATGGTTTTCACCGCCGGAGGCCTCATCTTGGCAGCTTTACTGATCTGGGACCTCGCGAGAGACTATTCGCCATATATCTCCCTCTTTTTGATTTGCTTCGTTCTGGCTAACAGTGAAGTTCTCTTTGCGACCTGCAATGTCGCGGGAATCGTCATAAGCCTTTGCGTGGTAGCCGTCTGGTGTTTCGTTGAAGAGCGGTTTGTGCCGGTTGGCGTACTGTGTCTTGCGGTCAGCCTCGCGATCAAGCCCCATGACGCAGGGCTAGTCTGGCTCTACTTTCTTTTGGTGGGCGGGGTCTATCGGAAACGTGCACTCCAAACCCTCGCGGTGACTTTTGTCGCAGCGGTGCCGGCCATTTTGTGGGTCTCGTACGTCGCTCCAAATTGGATGCAGGAACTGCATTCCAATCTTCTCGCGGATTTGGCGCCTGGAGGGGCATGCGACCCAGGACTTAGCTTTTCCAGTGGAAACGGCCCGAGTGTTATTCTCGACCTTCAATCGACCATCAGCGTCTTCTGGGACGATGCACGCATCTACAATCCGATCAGCTATCTGGTTTGCGGGGCGCTGTTGTCGGTGGGTGCCGTTCGAGTTCTGAGGTCGCGATTCTCTCGGGCCAGCGCTTGGCTTGCGCTTGCATCCGTTGTGCCGCTCACCATTCTAGTGACCTATCATCAATATGTCGACTCCAAACTTTTACTGCTCACGGTTCCGGCTTGCGCCATGCTCTGGGCCGAGGGAGGTCCGACCCGTTGGCTTGCACTCTTGGTGACTACGGCAGGGATTGTTTCGACCGCGGATATCGTGGTGACCGTTCTCCCGATTCTCACTAGCAGCTTGCAGATCTCCACTGCCGGGCTGTCCGGACAGTTACTGGCAGTTTTGCTGACGCGACCCGCCCCGCTCATCTTGCTCGCCATGGGATCTTTTTACCTTTGGGTGTTCCTGCGACGAACTCCAGGCCTGGACGCAGCCACAGGTCCGGAAAGCTCTAACCAAGAGCCGCTTGCACCTGCGCAGCACGAATCCGGCAGAGCTACATTGGCGTTGTGCGGCGTTGAAACTTTCATGACGAGCTTTGACGCTGCTTTTGGCGGAAAGTGAGGCTGAGGGTGACAATAACGCGGCGGAACGGTATGGCTTGTCTGCTAGTTTGTTGCGGTGTCTCTGTTTTGTGGGGTTATTTCCTGCAGCACAATTCGCCGGATGGGATGCTGGATTTTAAGGGGGTCTACTACGGAGCGCGAAGCGTGCTTCACCGCAGCGACCCCTACAAAGTAGGCGAGCCGCTGCGAGTGTGTCAGTTGGAAGGGGGCGATTGCACGCAACCCTCTGACGTGCTGAGACAAGTACTGTCGTTGAATGTATATTTCCCAACCGTTTTCATTTTCACTACTCCCTTCGCGTTGCTGCCCTGGGGACCTGTGCACCTGGTGTGGATGGCCCTGAGTGCGGGAATTCTCTGCCTTGCCGCATTTTTGATATGGGATTTGGCGAGAAACTATTCGCCAGTCGTCTCTCTCGTTTTGATTTGCTTTCTTCTTGCTAACTGCGAAGCTGTCTTTGCAACCGGTAATATCGCGGCAATCGCTGTGGGTCTTTGCGTGGTGGCAGTATGGTGCTTTCTCCATGAGCGACATGTACCGGCTGGCATTCTTTGTCTAGCGCTTAGCCTTCTCATAAAGCCCCACGACGCGGGTCTGGTATGGCTTTGTTTCCTCGTGGCGGGCGGAGTCTATCGGAAGCGCGCGTTACAGACCCTGGCTCTTACCTTGGTACTGGGTCTGCCCAGTGTCTTATGGGTTACGCACATCGCGCCCAATTGGATCGAGGAACTGCAATCCAATCTCCTGACCGATTCGGCGCCTGGCGGAGCCTGTGATCCGGGACCGAGCACCGCCAACAGTGGAAGCGGCCCTAGCGTGAACATCAGCCTTCAATCCACTGTAGCTCTCGTCTGGAACAAACCGCACATCTACAATGCCGCCACCTATCTTGTATGCGGGGTGCTCTTGTTGGCATGGGTGATCGTCATTCTGAGGTCGCGATTCTCTCAGACCAGCGCTTGGATCGCGCTTGGATCGATTGTGCCGCTCACCATGTTGGTAACTTATCACCGCCCATACGACGCGAAGCTCTTGCTTCTTGCGGTTCCGGTTTGCGCGATGTTGTGGGCAAGAAGGGGCCTGACTGGGTGGCTTGCACTTTTAATGACGACGGCCGCGATTGTGTCGACGGCGGACATTCCGTTGACTGTTCTGCTTATTATCAATAAGAATCTCCACACGCCCTCGGCAGGATTGTTTGGGAAAATACTAACGGCAGTCCTGATGCGGCCCACGCCACTGATCTTGCTCGCGATGGGAGCTTTTTACCTATGGGTTTTTTTGTGGCGAACCAGCTAGAAAAAAGAAAGAAAAGAAGGAGGGGGGCATCAGACATCGAGACGCTGCACCGAAAAGAGGAAAAGAGAAAGAAGAAAAAAAAGAAAAAGGAGGAAGAGAAAAGAGAAAAAGAAAAAAAAGGAAAGAGAAAAGAAAGGAAAGAGCGAAAAGAAGGGAAGAAAAGGGAGAAAGAAAAAAGGAGAGTGTAAGAAGGAAAGATAGAAAAGATCAGAGCGCGGAAGCGGACGCAGCAAAAGCAGGCGATAAGAAAGTAGCAGTTCGCCAAAGTCTGCTTGCTGGTCGAAAATGAAAAAAAAAAAAAAAAAAAAAAAAAAAAAAAAAAAAAAAAAAAAAAAAAAAAAAAAAAAAACATAAAAAAAAAAAAAAAATAAAAAATGAAAAAAATGAAAATGAAAAAAAATATAAAATATAAATAAAGAGAAGTAGAGATGAAAAGAAAAAGATAGAATAAAAAAAAGAAAGAAGAATAATAAAAAAAAGAAAAAGGATGTGAAAGAAAAGAAAGAGAATGAAAAGAGATAAAGAGAAAGAAGAAAGAGAAAGAAGTGAAGAAAAATAGGTACAACGAAAAGAGAAAGTGAATAAACATAAAAAAGAAGATACTGAGAAAGAGAGATGAGAAAAAGAGAAAGAAATAAAGCGAGATAAACAAGGCAAAAGGTAACTGTAAAGAATCGCTAAACAAAAAAAGGTAGAGAAAAATGAGAGAAAAGGAGGATATAGAAATCTCAACTGCACACGCCATTGACCAACACGACAGGACCAAAAAACAGTGCGGTGTACTCTGGAGGGTAAAAGTTGGCCTGGGTTGTACCAAACGGGTCGAGACATGTAGCAAGGTCAAAAGGCATCAGAGAGAATGTAACAACAACGATATAGACTAGCCCGCCCAGTCGGAAAATCGAACGACTTGAAGATCGATAGGATCGATGGCAAGGTCAGGCATCTCGGCGGGAGATAGAAGAGATCGAATCAATAGGATCAATCGGCTTTTCCGCATTGTGCGAGCGAAGCACCGCTGCTAACTCAGCGCAATCGCGACGAGCATTATGCTCATGCCCTTAAGACGGGCTGTCGAGGGGGGAGAGTTGGGCCCTAGGCGAGCTTCCCGTACACAAGAAAGCATCTCCAATCAACGTTCCACCGGCGCAGGCGAGCAACACTCCAGTTTGGTTTTGCTGGTTGTGATGCTGCGGGCCGCTCGGCGCTGCTTCGGTTGCGGACATCTTGAATTGCCTCCTATACGGAATCACTCGGTCGTCAAGCTATTGGCCAGTAATTTAGTCGATCCTGAAAAAGTGATTTTCAGGCATATTGAAGTTGAGTATCTCGGCCTTGCGGGCCTTTCAGATCGATCAAGCGGTTCCATATCTGCATCAGGCAGTACAGAAAAGCGCGCCAAAAAGCTCTGAGGAGCTTCTGGAAGTTCATCGCGGCGGCTGCCAGGATCGCGTTGATCTCATTTCCGGCAGTACCCTTCAGCCGATTGCGTTCCAACCTGTGTTCGCTCTTCAGATGTCCGATGCTTGGTTCGACCGCGGCACGGCGTTTCATCCATCGCCATCGCGCTTGCGATGTGTCGCCCTCTTTGTCTCTTGTCGACATGCACGGTGACCGCACCGTCATAGTCGTGGCCTCGATAGCCCATATCGACGTACGCTTCGCTCACCTGGTTGGCGATCAAGCTTTCGACTTGCTTCATCTGTGCAGCCAGCGTGTGGCCGTCATAGGGATTTCCAGTGAAGCTCTTCGCGCCGACGAACCATCCACCACGACTGCTTACCGCGACACTCACCTTGTTGCCAAACTCATACTGCTTGCCCGCCTTGCCCTTGGCGATGCACTGGACTTCAGGTTCATGCACCGAGTAGATCTTGTCCTTATCTTGCCTCTGTTGTTCGTAGATTCGATGCGCTGTCTGAAGTAACTTGTCGAGTTTCAGCGGATGGTTCTTCTGTCTGGCGCTCGACTCTCTCGAATGACGCGCCCCAACTGGGTTTTCAGTTTGCGCGTGCAGGCACGAGCGCGTTTCATCTGGCGGGCATGGGCATAACGGCTGGATTGCATCAGCAGACGGCGGCCTACATGCCGATAACTCTGCTTGATCGTCAGCCCTTCAGCACGTGCTGCCTTTACCAGCCGCTCGCGCATGCGCTGGTACAGTCTGGCATCGGTGGGAAAACGAATAGCCTTGGTCTCGACCGTCGTATCCACGTTGACGCGCTTTAACTCAGCAGGACGAATCACGCGCATCTTCATGCCCGCTTCAATCGTCGCGCGAAGCATTTGCTCCGCCCCGGCATCGCCCAGACGCTTGCGCCACCGCGTCATGCTCGAAGGATCGATCGGCATCCGGTGCTGAAAATGCGTCATGCCGCTGAAGTGCTGCCAGTAAGGGTTTTCGACCCATAAGGCAACAACGTCTTCATCACTCAGATCATGCTGATACTTCAGATAGTGAAGAGCAACCATCAGACGAGTCGAGATGCCGGGCGCACCCTGACTGGGATGATAGGTTTTGCTCCAGAGTTTGTTCGAACGACTGCCAGTCGATGCACTTTACCGAGACGAACCAGGGCATGGCTCATGTCGATCAACTGCTCCAAATCGATCTGAAACAACTCCCGCTGTGGCTGCTCCGGCTCGCGCTGTGGGCTGCATCTTTTTCCCCAGCTTTCAAGGCATTTTCCGTGCCTTCAAGGGAATTCTAGAGCAATAAATGCCGCGTTTCATCAGGTTTTATAGGCCTTTTGTTGGTATTTCAGGATCGACTAATTTATCAGGCTCATGCGCCGCTTGGCAGTCGGAGGAATCGCGACCGCGGAAGCATCACCGCCAATTTGCTGCATTTCTACAAGCAAAGATTTTCGCTATCCTGACATTGCATTTTGAGCACTCCCAGACTTGCCGAGATGGCAAGTTTGCGGGGTGTTACGCGTCTTGGCTGGAAGCGGGCCGCCCATACGTCAAGCCCGCCGCTGGCCCCAAGGCTCCCAATTTGAGCATAAAGTTACAAGACGTTCGGCCACTATAATTTACTAAGCAAGCTCTGGACAAGCCAGTTCTCGCATTGTGTTTGGAGAGCCAGTATTCACCAGCAAATAGTCTTTTTCCCGGTGCACAATTGGAATTCCTGCGATTGCGGCGCAGCAAAACCCAGGTACTCCAGGGCATACTTGAGAAATTGATGAGCAGATGAGAGAAAGTATTGTTGATGCGGAGCCAACCAATGAGAAAAGATCCATTCGCGTCATCTCTGCTGCATTCATTGTGATTGCGGGGCTATTGTTTGGTGGTCGGCGCATTGACATTCGGCCTCAGCAACAAGAGCGTCGCTCAACGGGATTTCATCTCCTATTGGGCGGCGGGACATCAACTGCTGAATGGCTCGAATCCGTATGACATCGAGGCAGTGCAGAATTTGGAACGCGCCACGGGAGGTGAGGACAACCAGCCTCTTCTCGTCATGCGCAATCCGCCCGTTGCCTTCTTCCTGGTTTTACCACTCGGCATGGTTTCTCCAAAGACCGGGCTCATTCTCTGGTTGCTTGTTCTGCTTTCCTGTCTTTCGGTATCGATCTGGCTCCTTTGGCTCCTTAATGGACGGCCGGACAATCGATTCCACTTGATGGCCTACGCTTTTGCGCCGGTGATTGCCTGCTATATGGCCGGACAGGTCGGCATCTTTCTTCTATTGGGCGTGGTGCTGTTTCTATACTTCCACCAGTCCCGGCAATACTTTGCCGGGGCCGCACTGTTGCTCTGCGCCATCAAGCCGCACCTGTTCCTTCCCTTTGGCATTGTGCTGCTGCTATGGGTGGTAAGCCGGAAATCCTACCGCATCATTGCGGGTTTCTCTGCTGCCCTGCTTGGAAGCTGCGCCCTCTCGTTCTACCTGGATGCCCATGCGTGGTCTCAATATTCACAAATGATGCATGCGGGTGGCGCACTGACTGAGCGTGTGCCGGTTCTTAGCGTGGCGTTTCGCTTTCTCACTGATCGCAATGCAGTGTGGCTGCAATTTCTTCCCGCGGCGATCGCGTGCATTTGGGCGATCTGGTTTTTCTGGGCGCACCGCAAACACTGGAATTGGATGGATCAAGGGCTGCTCGTGCTTCTCGTCTCGGCGATGTGCACGCCGTTTGGCTGGTTCACCGATGAATCCATGTTGCTCCCGGCCGTCTTAACCGGACTCTACCGGGCCGCGGAATCTCGGCGCTCTCTTATTCCACTTGGATTCATTGCTGGAGCTGCATTAATCGAGGTGCTGGTGCCAGTCCAGATAATTTCTCCTTTCTACCTTTGGACCACGCCGGCATGGCTTGCATGGTATCTCTATGCGACTCGGAACAAACTGAAACCTGCAACCGAGACCGGTCCCCGCACAGCGGTCACGGCGGATTGACTCCGTTCGGTTGCTAGTCTCTCCAGGCGTTGCCTCCAGTCCGCGTAATAAGCAGCGAGCGATATACTGACGCCGAGGGCGGGACAGCAATCAATCCGGAAAATCCCGAATGATTTCCATGCCGCGTCTTTATTGCGCAAAGCGGACCATCTTCAGTCTGCTTCTCGTCTTCTGCGCCGGGCCTGCAGGCGGGCAGCAGTTGGCGGCTTCTGCAACCACTGAGCCAGCAAATACCGTTCGCGTTACGGTTGTGGATGAAACAGGGCAGAGCATTGCGGGTGCGAAGGTGTCTGTTCGCGAGCCGGGCCAAAGCCCTGTTGAGTTGTGGACCGATTACGCGGGGCGTTGTGTATTCGCAGTTCACCAGGGCGCTCCCATAGAAGTGCTGACCAGCAAGCCCGGCTATTACCAGAATACTCAAAGCGACATCGATCCTAAAGTTGGCGCGATTCGGATTGCGTTGACGCACGAACAGATTGTGCAGGAACAGGTGAATGTTACCGATTCCGTTCCCGGAATCGATGTTGAGCAGACCTCGGACCAGTTCACGATGAACACGCCGGAGATCGTCAACGTTCCTTATCCGACTTCTCGTGACATTCGCAATCTTCTGCCTTTCAATCCGGGCATAGTTGCTGATGCCTCCGGACAGGTTCATGTGGCAGGCTCTGAAACCTGGGAGACGCTGGACCAGATCGATGGGTTTGATGTGCGGTCTCCTATCCACGGAGTGCTGAGCATGCGCGTCAGCCCCGATGCGGTTCGTACCATCGATGCCGAAACCACCCGATACCCGGTGGAGTTTGGCCGCGCGACAGGAGGCGTGATCGCGTTCTTTACGGGGATGGGCGATAACAAATTCCGCTTCAATGCTACGAACTTCTTTCCATCATTCCGAAGTCTGAATGGCATCCGCTTTGACAAGGTTGTGCCGCGCTTCACTTTTTCAGGACCCGTTATGCGTGACAAGGCGTGGTTTTACGACGGAATAGAGACGGAGTACGACAACATATATATCGTCGAGCTTCCGGCAAACGCGAATAGCAATCAGCTGGCGCGCGGCAGCAATTTGCTCAAGATTCAGGCTAATCTCACGCCATCGAACATCCTGACCGGCGGTTTGCTTTACAACCTCTACCACTCGCCTTACGACGGAATCTCCTCGCTGACGCCGCAGCAGAGCACCACGAAACGCAACACCATTGCGTGGCTTCCCTATTTGCGCGACAAGTGGAGCTTTGCAGGCGGGGCGCTGCTCGATGTTGGCTTGGGCGGCGTTCGCTTTCACGACGGATACGAACCGCACGGCAGCGCGCCGTATCAAGTCACGCCGGAACTACCGGCCGGCAGCTATTTTGAGAGCCTCACCGGGCGATCGCAGCGCGAAGAGGGAACCGCTGACCTCTACTTGCCTTCGCGAAGCTGGGCAGGACAGCACAATCTCAGATTCGGCTTGGATCTGCGGCACACGGGATACAACGAAAACGTGAGCCGCGCTCCGGTCAGCTATTTGCGCGAGGACAAGACGCTGCTGCGCCGCAGCGTTTATCCGACAATCGCGCCTTTTACTTTGAACAATGTGGAAGTGGGAGCGTATGTACAGGACCGCTGGCAGCCGCGCAAAGGGTTGCTGGTTGAGCCCGGGCTGCGTTTTGACTGGGATGAGATCGTTCGGCGGCCGCTGATTTCGCCGCGCCTTGCGGTTGCATTTACTCCGACGGGCGGAAATGGCTCGACGAAGGTGTCGGCTGGCGTGGGTCTTTACTTTGAGCATACGCAGCTCGAATACCTGACGCGCGCGCTTGAGGGAGTTCGCTACGACACCTACTTTGCTGCCGATGGTGTGACGCCCACGGGTCCGGCGCAGGCGACGAGCTTTACTGCGAACTACGGTTCGTTGCGCGAGGCTCGAGCCATTAACTGGAGCATTGGCATCCAGCAGAAACTGCCATGGGCGATTTTTGCGGGGGCCAACTTTATGAAGAAGCGCACGTCGAACGTCTTCAGCTACGTGAACCAGAACGGCGCTTCCGCACTCAGCGGAAACTATCTGCTCACGAACCAGAGGCAGGATCATTACAACTCATTCGAGGTTGACGCGCGGCGGCAGTTTGCAGGGGGATACTCGCTGTTTGTGTCGTACACGCATTCCTCGGCTCGCACCAATGCGGCGCTTGATTATGTGCCGACCATATCGCTGCTGGGCCCGCAGCAGAGCGGGCCGCTGGCATGGGACACACCCAATCGCACCATCTCCTGGGGTTGGCTTCCGGTGCCGTTGCCGATGCTTCACCACCGCTGGGATTTTGTCTATACGACCGACTGGCATACCGGGCTTCCCTACACGGCGGTGAACGCGAATCGCCAGGTGGTGGGTGCGGCGGGAGCGCAACGTTTTCCCGATTACATTGACTTCAGCCCTGGGCTGGAGTGGAAGTTCCATTTCCGCGGCGCGTATTTTGGATTGCGCGGCGTGCTGGAGAATGCGGGGGGCAGAAAGAATCCGGTCGTGGTGAACAACGTGGTGGACTCGTCTCAGTTCGGAACGCTCAGTCAATTTGAGGGCAGGGCGTTTACAGCGCGCATCCGTCTCATTGGCGCGAAATAAAGTCGACCGAAAGCGGGCACGCGCCGCTATCGATAGGAGTCGTCGCGGTGGATTACGAATTCCGGATAAGCGCCGCCGCCTAGTTCGTGTAGATCCATACCTATGCGTTCGCCATCGAGGTCCACGCGAAACGGGACGAGCCGGTTGAGCAGCAGGAAAACAAAGAACACCAGGGGCAGGAAAACGCCGAGCAGCGTGGAGATGCCGACAAGCTGCGCCAGCATCTGTCCAGGCTGCGGCGCGAAGATTCCCGCGGCCGCCAGTCCCCACAGTCCCGATACAAGGTGCACGGAAATAGCGCCGGAAGGATCGTCGATTGAAAGGGCCAGCTCGAGGACTTCAACCAGCAGCGGTGTGGCGATGCCCGCTACGAGCCCTATAAAGAGGGCTGCAGCCGGCGACACAAGCGCGGCACATGCGGTGGATGCGACAAGGCCGGCCATCCAACCGTTGGCGCCGAGGCTGGCGTCGGGCTTGCCGAAACGGATGCGGGTTACGGCTATGGTTCCAGCCAGAGCCATGGAACCGCAAAGCAGGGTATTGATCGCGGTCCTCGGCAGGGTTGCGGGGCTCGCGTTCGTCCATAGGATGGCCCCGGCAAGGTTCCATGCGAGGCACCCGACCAGGCTCACCAAACAGCCGAAGAGAACGTAGGCGGCGTTGTGTCCGGGCATGGCGGTTGAAAAGCCTTCTTTTGGAAACTTGCCGCGTCGCGGGCCGGTAATCCATATGACGGCAAGGGCGCTCAAGCCTCCGAGCACGTGAACACTGGCCGCGCCGCCAGGGTCCGCAAAGTTGGCGCCGATTCCGAAGAGTGCGTTGAGTTGAGCGAGCCAGCCTCCACCCCAAATCCAGTGGGCAGCAAGCGGAAAGATTGCGGCGGCTAGAACCGCGGCGGTTGAGCAACCAGCGGCGAGCCGCCAGCGGTCAGCACCGGAGCCCCATGGAATGAGCGCGGCCAGCGCCACGGCGAGGAATTCAAAAAGCAGCCCGAGTTGCGATTGCCCCGGCGCGGTATCAAGCCCGCGGAGGAGCATCGGGCCTGTTCCGAGCCAGTTCCACTGCTTGCCGACTGCATGCAAAAGATGGCCGGAGCCTCCCGGCAGACTGCCTGCGAAGGCCGAACCGAAGACAGCAAAGACAATTGCGGTGACGGCGATGATAACAAGATTGCCGAGGAGCGCCTGGGCTGCGGAACGCGACCTGCCCAGTCCGGCATTGATCAAAGCAATGCCAGCGATTGTCAGCGGCGACACCATAAGAAGAGCCAGCGTGAGGGCAAACATCGATTCGGGCATTCCAGGAGCCAGATTCGTGGTCATAGGTGGCTCTCTCGGCGCTCAAGCATATGTCCTCGCACGGCGACTCCCAGGCCGAGCGCTTCAACCGCCAGGCCGCTCAATACGAATCCGAGCTGCTGCATCGGTTCAGCGAACAACACAAGCGCAGCTATGGTCAAAAAGAATCCGGCAGGCATAACGAGTAAACCGGCGATTTTCATGGTCGTTCTTCTCCGCGCCTGAGAGGCCCTGAAACGAGGAATCTGTGCCTGGGCATTGCGGTCCGGGAGTGAATAGACTTCGGCTCACCGGGTTCCGATGAGAAAATCCGCTTCTGCCAAAATGATGGTTTCGAGAACGATTGTTGCGCCCTTATGAATTCTATAGCACCCGAATGAGCGGCTCGCGTGCAAGGCCCACAGTGTAAAGCAGTTCGGAATGAGGGCCGATTCCTTACGCTTTCTTTTCAAGTATTCGCCGATAATGGGTCAATGTACATGCGCCTCGATTGGGGACATCGAACCCTTCCGGTAGTTCTCAGCGTCGTCAGCTTGGGTGTTGTCGGAGCCCTATTTGTTTGGGACGTTCGTCCCGACTTGTTTCCGGCTCGAAGCCATGATTTCCTGGGCGCGTTATCGCTGGCCATGATTGCCCTGGCATACATCGCCTATCAGGTCGTCCATCGCCCGCCATTCAAGGAACTCGTCAAGGCAATCATGCTCGTCGTTGCTTTTCTGTTCTGGGCGGCCAATCAGATGTGGCCCGAATCACATTTGGCCACCCTGTTCAACGATATCGCCGTTTCGTTATTTGTCTTCGACGTGTTCCTGGTCATTATCGGCTGGCCGTCATCATCGCCCGACAGTTCTTTTGCCGAAAACTGCGCTTGTTGCGGAGAGAGCGGCAACGCCAACGGTCATGACGTTTGTCCCGTGAATCTACGGCGATCGTCATAGCCCTGTTTTGTCGGCTCGACCGAATGCTTAGAGATGCTCCCGCCTCCGTGGATAATCCAAGCCACCTGCGGATTCCCTAAGGCATCTAGATTTTTAGGATTTGTTGCTGCCAAGCGCGTTGGGGTTCCGTTTTGGAACGTGCGAGGTCGACAATTCGGCCGGACTGGGCGTTAGTGGATTAGTCAAACGTTCATTTGGCATGTTATTTTCGAGGCACAAAATACCAGCCTCTGGTACGCAAGGCGCCAGAGCGACGCTGGTTTATTCCCCGCAAGCGCTCTTATCACAACCAGTTTAGTTATCAATGGGTTACGAAATTGATTTTGCACAAGATTTTTTCTGAAATCGGTGCCGCAAACCTTTGCGGGTCGGCGTCCGGCTGATATATTAAATTTTCGGGGTTCCCCTCGTTCCGGGTGATTCTTACCCAAGAATGATTTTTGTACACAACATGTGTGACCGCCGGCACAGCGGTTACATTCAAACGCGAAAATCAAGCAGGAAAAAGAATTCATGCCGCAAATTTTTGACCGCAGCTCCAATGCGCTGGCTCGAATGAGTCTCGTGTTGACGGGGCTGATCGTGATTGCCCTGGGAGTTACGCTCGATCAACTGCAACGTTCGCCTTGGGTGACGCGGCAAGGTCAGCGTGCCGAACAGCCGGTGCCGTTCAGCCATAAGCACCATGTGCAGGGCCTGGGCCTGCAGTGCCAGTACTGTCACACCACGGTTGAGAAGTCGAGTTACGCCGGCATTCCGCCCACCAAGACCTGTATCAACTGCCACGCGCAGATCTGGACCAACGCGCAGTTGTTACAACCTGTTCGCGACAGTTGGGCAACCGGCCAATCCATTCCATGGATCAAGGTTCACGATCTGCCGGACTTTGTTTACTTCAATCACTCGATTCACGTGAATAAGGGCATTGGCTGCGCGTCGTGTCACGGGCGCGTGGATCAGATGCCGTTGATGTACGCGCAAAACACGTTGCAAATGGAGTGGTGCTTGAACTGCCATCGCAATCCGGCCAAGAATCTTCGTCCCACCAGCGAGATTTACAACATGGCCTGGGAGAGCCCGGCAGAGGATCGGCCGGTGTGGTGCGCGGCAACCGGCACTGCCGATGGAGTTCCGACGGCGCAGGGCGTGAGCTGCACGACGAAGGATCCGGCCAACAATCCAGAAGCGTTCGCGTCGCTCAATCCGCCGGTGCTGATGCAAAGGGCCGCCCTAGTTGAGACCAGGGCGGGAAGGGGCGAGGCCGGCCTGATGCAGGGGTCAGCGACGGACTACTACAAATTCACGAGCCAGGAGGGGCTGGGCCACTTCCTCCTGAATCAATACAAAATCCGCCCCCCGAAGGATCTTGCCAGCTGCGAGGTCTGCCATCGATGAGCCGAAAGACGAACAACATGGGGAATAGCGGAAACACCGACAAGGCGGGCAATACCGTGGATCACGAGACGAAGAACGTCCCCGCGCCGATGACACTGGAGCAGGTTCGCCAGGAGTTGAAGGGCGTGAAGGGCAAGCGGTTCTGGCGGTCGATTGATGAACTGGCCGGTACCCCGGAGTTTCAGGCGGCGGTCGAGCGTGAGTTTCCCGCGGCTGCCCAGGAATGGGTCGATCCGGTTTCGCGCCGCGGCTTCCTCAAGCTTATGGGCGCCTCAATGGCGCTGGCGGGACTGGCGGGTTGCACCAAGCAGCCTGAAGAGACCATCTATCCGTATGTCAAGCAGCCTGAAGACCTGGTGCTTGGCAAGCCGATGTATTTTGCCACGGCGCATCCGTTCAGCACCGGCGGCGTACCGCTGCTGGTAAAGAGCGACGAGTTCCGGCCGATCAAGATTGACGGCAATCCCGAGCATCCTTATAACCACGGCGGGTCCGATGCTTTCTCGCAGGGCACGCTGCTTGAGCTTTACGATCCTGACCGCTCGAAGCACATTTTGCTGCGCGGCGAGAATCGCGAGTGGGCGGAGTTTGCGCGTGAGTTCCGGATCAAAGTTGCCGGCACCAAGGATGGTACGGGCGTCTACTTTCTGAGCTCGACGATCACGTCGCCAACGCTGGCGCGCCAGTGGAAGGAAGTGCAGGCGGCGTATCCGAAGGCGAAGCTGGTGCAGTACGATCCGGCGCTTGCCGGCACTTGGCTCGCGAAGGGCCTGAATGTTCAGTACTCGCTGGAGCAGGCTGACGTTATTGTCTCGCTCGACGCCGATTTTCTTTCCGGCGCCAGCTTCCCCGGTTTCCACAAACTGGTGCGCGAGTATGCGGCGCGCCGCAAGCAGCCTGAGAACGGTATGAACCGGCTCTACGCAGTGGAGAGCTCGCCCACGACAACGGGTATGAAGGCCGAGCATCGTCTGGGACTTCGCGCCAGCGAGATTCCGGCATTCACGGCCGCGCTGGCTTCGGCTCTGGGCGTTGCGGGTGTGCAGGCTCCGTCGTATGAATGGACACCGGAGCAGCAGAAGTTTCTTACCGCGCTGGCGAAGGATCTGAAGGCAAACGGTGGCAAGTCGGCTGTGATCCCGGGCCTGTATCAGGACGAGTCGGTCACTTCGCTCGCGCTTGCAATCAATGCCGCGCTGGGCAACACGGGCAAGACGGTGGTTGTGTCGTCAGAGCCGGCGATTCCGCTGCCAAGCGATCAGGTTGCCGATCTCAAGGGCCTGGTTGCCGATCTGAATGCAGGCAAGGTCACCTGGCTCGTGATTCTCAATGCGAATCCGATCTACAACGCGCCTGCCGATCTGAACTTCCTTGATGCCTTCAATAAGGCGGAGACGGTCGTTCACCTTGGAGCGGGTCTTGATGAGACGGGACAGATCGCGCACTGGCATATTCCCGCTGCGCACTATCTGGAGATCATGGTCGGATGTGCGCGCGTATGACGGAACGGTTTCGATTGTTCAGCCGATGATTGAGCCTTTGTATGGCGGCAGAACAGCGCATGACGTATTGCAGACGCTTCTCGATCAGCCGATGAATAGCGCGTATGACGCGGTGCGCACCACGTGGAAGACGGCCATCAAGGGCGACTTTGAAACCGGCTGGCGCAAGGCACTGCACGACGGATGGATTGAGGGCACGGCGTATGCGACGGGCGGATCCGTTCCGGCAGGTCGCGTCAATGTTCCCGTGCCGAGTTCGAAGGATTCGATCGAAGTAATCTTCCGGCCCGATCCCAGCATCTATGACGGACGCTGGTCTAACGTTGGCTGGCTGCAGGAATTGCCCAAGCCGATTACGAATCTGAGCTGGGACAACGCGGCCATCATTTCCGGCGCGACCATCACCAGGCTCGGTCTTGAAGAAGACGACATCGTCGAGATTACGGTGGGTAACGGCCGGGTGAAAGCGCCGGTAATTGTGGCTCCGGGGCATCCTGACAATTCGGTCACGGTGTATCTTGGCTACGGCCGCGAGTTTGCCGGACGCGTGGGATCCGGCGAGGGCTTTAACGCCTACCTGATTCGCAACACCTGGGCGCCGCTTTACGCGACTGCCTCGCTCAGGAAGGTTGAAGGCAAATGGGGCGTGGCCATTACCAAGAGCCACTACCAGGACCATCGCGATGCGAGGGTCAGCGGCGAGGGCAAAGGCAATAACTCGCTCGAAGCCGATGAGGCGCTCGGACCGCGCGGCATTATTCGCTACGCTACGCTTGAAGAATTCAAGGCGAATCCGAACTTCGCGCACGAGGGCGAGGGCCGTGAGACGCCGACGCGCGATACAACGCTGTTCCCCAACTGGGAGTACAACGAAGCCAACGCGTGGGCCATGTCGATTGACATGAACAGCTGCACGGGCTGCAACGCCTGCATTGTGAGCTGCTACGCGGAAAACAACATTCCAGTGGTCGGCAAGCAGCAGGTGCGTATCGGGCGCAACATGCAATGGCTGCGCATCGACACCTATTTTGAAGGCGATCTTACCGCGCCACGCGCACACTTTCAGCCGATGACCTGCCAGCACTGCGAGAACGCGCCGTGCGAGCAGGTTTGCCCGGTGGGCGCTACCGTGCACACGCCGGAAGGCTTGAACACGATGGTGTATAACCGCTGCGTTGGAACCCGTTATTGCTCCAACAACTGCCCCTACAAGGTTCGGCGGTTCAATTTCCTGCTGTTCTCTGACTATGAGACGGAGAGCCTGAAGCTGATGCGCAATCCTGACGTGTCAGTGCGTTCGCGCGGCGTGATGGAAAAGTGCTCTTACTGCGTGCAGCGCATTAATGCGGCCAAGATCGAAGCCGAAAAGGATAACCGCAACGTCCGCGATGGCGAGATAGTAACCGCTTGCCAGCAGGCGTGCCCGGCTTCGGCAATTACGTTCGGCAACAAGAATGACAAAAAGAGCAAAGTGAGCGCGGAACGCACCCAGCAGCGCAGCTACCAGGTGATTGCGGACATCAACACGCGTCCTCGCACCACGTATGTGGCCGAGGTACTGAACATGAATAAGGAACTTGAAGAAGCTCCGGCGGAGCACGCGCCGGCAAAGGGTTGAAATCCAAAATGGCAACCAGCGATATCAAAACCAGCGACCCCGGGGTTGATCCAAAAACCGGAGAATATCGCGTCATAGGACCGGGCCAGACCTTCAGGTCGGTGACCGAAAAGATCACGCGCATCGTGCTCACGCCGCACACGCCGCTGGGTTGGTTTGCGTTGTTCGCAATTGCCGGTGGCGGGGCAACGATGCTGATGGTCGCTGTCACCTGGCTATTCCTTAAGGGCGTCGGTATCTGGGCCATCACGCAGCCGGTTGCGTGGGGCTTCGCGATCATCAACTTCGTCTGGTGGATCGGCATTGGTCATGCCGGCACGCTGATCTCGGCGATTCTACTGTTGTTCAAGCAGGGGTGGCGCAACTCGATCAACCGCTTTGCCGAGGCGATGACGATTTTCGCAGTCGTCTGCGCCGGGTTGTTTCCACTGATCCACGTAGGCCGTCCGTGGCTGGGATACTGGCTGCTTCCTCTTCCCTACACGATGACGGTCTGGCCGCAGTTCCGTTCGCCGCTGCTGTGGGACGTGTTCGCGGTTTCTACTTACGCGACGATCTCGGTGGTGTTCTGGTACATGGGCATGATTCCCGACTTCGGGACCATGCGCGATCGTGCGCAGACCAGGCTTGCCCAGTACATATATGGATTGCTTTCGGTGGGTTGGCGCGGTTCAACCCGTCACTGGATGCGCTATGAAACGGCCTCGCTGTTGCTCGCCGGATTGGCGACGCCGCTGGTGCTTTCGGTACATACGGTCATCAGTTTCGACTTCGCTGTGGCCGTGCTGCCCGGCTGGCATACAACCATCTTTCCGCCCTACTTTGTGGCTGGCGCTATCTACTCCGGATTTGCGATGGTGCTGACGCTGGCGATTCCGCTGCGCAAATTTTATCGGCTTGAAGCGCTGGTCACCGAGCGTCACATCGACAACATGGGCAAAGTGATGTTGGCCACGGGATTCATCGTGGCTTATGGATACGGGATGGAAGCGTTCATGGCCTGGTACTCGGCCGATCATTGGGAAGCTTTCACGTTCTGGAATCGCGCTTTCGGTCCGATGGGCTGGTCGTACTGGGTGCTCATCTGCTGTAACCTGGTGTTTCCGCTTACGACTCTCTGGTCGCGCAAATTGCGCACCAACATCGGCTTCATGTTCTTCCTCTCCCTCGTGGTGAATACGGGCATGTGGTTTGAGCGCTTTGTCATCGTCGTCACCAGCTTGTATCGCGACTACCTGCCCTCGTCGTGGGGCACCTATCGCGCCACCAAGTGGGACTACATGACCTACGTGGGAACTCTGGGCCTGTTTACCGCTCTGTTCATGCTGTTTGTGCGCTTCCTGCCCATGATTCCCATGAACGAAATCCGCATGATGCTGCCGTCCGCGAAGATTACTCCCAAGACGACGACGAAGGCAGGTGACTAATGCCGGCACGCGAAGGAACATACGGACTGTTGGCCGAATTCGATAACCCCAGCGATCTTGTGCGGGCTGCCAGGCAGGCGCGCCACGACGGTTGGCGGCGCATGGATTGCTACACGCCCTATCCGGTTGAGGAAGCGGCGGAAGCAATCGGCTTTCACCGCAACAAGGTGCCGTTGATCACGCTGATTGGCGGCCTGATCGGGTGTGCGGCCATGTTCTCTCTCGAGACCTGGATCAACGTGCTCGCTTATCCGCTGAATATTGCGGGACGCCCTCTTTACTCATGGCCGGCTTTCATCGTGCCTGCATATGAGTGGACGATTCTGTGGGCCGGCTTGTCGGCCTGCTTCGGCATGCTTGCGCTCAATGGCCTGCCGGCGCTCTATCATCCGCTGTTCAACGCGCCCAACTTCCGTGACGGCGCAAGTACCGACAAATTCTTCCTCTGTCTTGAAGCGCTCGATCCGAAGTTCGAGCCGCGGTCAGCGAAGGCTTACCTCGAGAGCTTCCAGCCGCTTTCAGTCGTGGAGGTGGAGTACTAATGCGGCACGTTAGGGAACAGGGAACAAGGATCATGGGCCAGGCGCGGCGTTTCGCCGCGGCCGGCAGTCTGGCAGCGCTTCTTTTTGTTGCAGGATGCCGGCAGGACATGCATAACCAGCCGAAGATGATTCCGCAGCGCGGAAGCGATTTTTTTGCCGATCATCGGGGCGCTCGTCCGCAGGTGATGAATACGGTGGCTCGCGGTCAACTCCACGAAGACAGCTACTTTTATACCGGCGTAGTGCAGGGTGCGAACGGTTATCGCGAAGAGCAGAATGTAATGCCTTTCCCGGTGACGATGGAAGTGCTGAAGCGCGGCCAGGAGCGGTTCAATATTTACTGCACGCCGTGCCACTCGCGCGTGGGGAACGGCCTGGGCGAGATTGTGCAGCGCGGTTACAAACCGGCTGCCAACCTGCACGACCAGGTGCGGCTCTCGCAGCCGATTTCGCATTACTTCTATGTAATGACCAATGGCCACGGCGCCATGCCCGATTACTCCGCGCAGATTGCACCGGTAGATCGCTGGGCGATCGCGGCCTACATTCGCGCTCTGCAACTTAGCCAGGCGGCAAGTCCGCAGGATGTGCCGGCCGGCGTTCAGGTGCAGAACCTTCATGATGTCGCAGCGGCCGAGGGACACCCCGAGTACGCGCAACCCTGGGCGATGCCTGAGACCGCAGTGGAGCCTTTTCACCACGTAACGAGTGAAGGAAATCCGGGACTGGCTCCTGCGAATCCGGCTTACCCGAAGATTTCGATTCCACTAAGCAACCCCCCGGCCCCATCGGCCACGAAGTGAGGATTTGAACGGAATGGCTCACGAATCGCACACCAAGACGCTTCCCGCCGACCTGAGCGCGCCGGCCTTTGTAGATGGCTGGAGAAGGCGCGCCGTGCTGGTGGGAGGAATTTTCTCGGTTGTTGCCGCGCTGCTGGCTTTCGCCGACGGCTCAGTCAACCACTTCATGCGCGCATGGGTTCTTGGCCTCATGCTCACCTTTGGTTGGGCGGTTGGCGGTCTGGCGTTGCTCATGGTGCAGTACTGCTCCGGCGGCAAGTGGGGACTGCTTTTGCGCCGCCCGCTTGAGGCGATGAGCCGCACGCTGCCTTTGGTCTTTGTTTACTGGGTGGTAGTCGCACTCCAAATGAAGCGCCTTTATCTATGGGCGGCGGTCAGCGATGTTACCGGTGCTCTCAACTCCGGATTCATCAATGAAGCCCAGGCTCACTGCATCGACTTCAAGCGGCCCATGCTTAACCCCGCCGCTTTCGTCGTGGCCGGCGTGCTGTGCTTCGCCATCTGGGGTTTCTACACGTGGCGGTTGAACTCACTTGCCGCCAGGCGCGATACCGAATCGCCTGACACTACACCCTACTGGATCAAGAAGCTTGAGAACATCAGCGGACCCGGTATCGTGGTCTATTCGCTGACCATGACGGCAGCGGTAATTTACTGGGTCATGTCGATGGACGTGACGTGGTTCTCGAGCGTGTACGGCCTGCTATTCCTCGTCGGACAGGGCTACTCGGTGCTGGCGCTTTCCATCATCGTAGCCATTTCGCTTTCAAAGGCCGAGCCCTTCAAGACGATCCTGCGCCAGACGGAGCAGCATGATCTTGGCAAGCTCACGTTTGCCTTCGTAATGCTGAATATCTACCTGGCCTTCGGACAGTTTCTGATCATCTGGTCAGGCAATTTGCCTGGTGAGATCAACTGGTATCTCGATCGGATTCGCGGGCACTGGGGCATCGTGATCACGCTCGATTTCATCTTTCACTGGTTGATTCCGTTCACGATGCTGCTTTCGCGCGACATCAAGCGGAACAAGAAGCGCCTTGTACTTGTGTGCCAGTGGATGGTCTTTGCGAAGGCGTTCGATCTGTGGTGGCTGATCGAGCCGAACTTCAGAGACGCCGCGCGCAACCTTCACTTCAGCTGGGGAATGCTGGAGTACATAGCCGTCCCGGTAGCGATGGTTTCATTCTGGGTGGCTTTCTTCTGCACGCGTCTGAAGACGCGGCCCCTCGTGCAGACGAACGATCCGCACCTGGCGGAAATCCTGGAGCCTGAACATGCACAAGCCTGAGGAACACGGATCTCGTCCCGATCGGGAACAAATCGACGTTGAAGCCGGCTTTGAACAGTCCGACGTCAAGATCACCGGCATTCTGGTGTTTCTGATTTCTCTTGGCATGTTAGTCGCGGTGACGGGCGTGCTTTGCTTCGGCATCGGCAAGGTAATCAACGCGCATCTGAACCATGAGGACGGCCCGAACACCAAATGGACGCAAACCGTCAATATTCGCCAGCTTGGCAACATGCCGAGCAGCCCGGAATTGCAGAACAAGGTGGCGGAGCTCACGCAACAGTTCCCAACGCCGCGAGTGCAGATAGACGACGGCAACCAGGACGTGGCCGATCTGCATGCGCGCGAGAATCTGCTGCTGGACAACTACACGTGGGTGGATGCAGAGCATTCAAGGGTACGGATCCCTATTGAGCGGGCGATGGAATTGCTTGCTAAGCAAGGAATCCAGGTGGCTCCGGCTGTGCAGCTTCCGCCGCCCATGACGGGCGATGAGCGTCCGACGATTCACGCACCGCTGACCAACGGATTCGCACCCACGGCATTTGAGCAGGAAGAGGCGCGGTCGGCAGCCGCTGAGGCTCGCCAGCGCGAAGAAAGCAAGTAAACAGCACAGCGCCCTGACCGAGATCTGGCCGGGAGAAGGAGAGCAGGCAACATGCAACACAGAAGCCCAATCCGGAAAAGATGGCACGCAATGGCGATGGCTGCGCCAGCCGCAGCTGCAGCGGGATTGCTTCTGGTGTGCCTCGCCGTTGCTTCGCCTGCACTGGTAGCCCAGGTTTCCAGCTATGGTGACAAAGAGGCAGGAACGGCGAACGAACAGCCGGCACTTCTGAACGGCGTGGGCATTTCGCAGCGCCTCAACGGTCAGTTGCCGCTCAATCTGATGCTGACGGACGACGAGGGCCACCAGGTCGCGCTGGGTAAGTACTTTGGCAAGCGCCCGGCGATCTTTGCTCTGGTCTACTATCGCTGCCCGATGCTGTGCTCAGAGGAACTCGACGGTCTTACCAGCGCGCTGGAGATGGTGAAGTATGTCCCCGGCAAAGACTTCAACATCGTGGTGGTCAGCATCGATCCAACCGAGGGCACTGACCTGGCCGCGGCCAAGAAGCGTGAGTACTTGAAGCGCTACGGCCATCCGGAGAGCGCCGGCGGCTGGCACTTTATGACCGCCACCCAGCCGGTGGTCGATGCGCTGACGCAGGCGGTGGGTTTCAAGTACGTGAAGATCAATGTGCCGAACAGCAACCTGGTTCAGTTTGCGCACGCGAGCTCGATCCAGATTGTTACGCCCGAGGGCAAGCTCGCGCAGTACTACATGGGCGTTGAATATTCTCCCAAGGATTTGCTGCTTGGCCTGAACGAAGCTTCTTCAAACCGCATCGGGTCTCCGGTGGATAACATTTTGACTTACTGCTACCACTACGATCCGCAGACCAATAAGCACTCGCTGATTGTGGCTCGCGTGGTGCAGATGGGTGGCGGGCTGACAGTGGTGTTGCTGGGTGGATTCATGTTCCTCATGTTCCGCCGCGATTTTCACCACGAGGGATTGCAGGGCCACGGGGAAGTCTCCGAAGAGTGGGGCTCAGACGCTGCCGGTACGGGGAAACGGAAATCGGAGACCGGGAAATCAGGAACAGGGAACAAGGTGAACGGATAACGGAATGAATGACATCAGTCCAGTACTGTGGCAGTTTCTAGTCAAATGGTTGACGAACTTCGCGCTCTATCCGCCCGAGGCGTCCAAGATTGCGCCTCAGATGGACGCGCTGTATTTTTTCATGGTCCTGGTCAGCTTGATCGGCCTGACGATCGTCGTTTTGCTTGTGCTTGGCTTCTCCGTGCTTTACCGGAAGGAACGCCATCCGCATGCAGTGCAGATTGAAGGATCCACGCTGCTTGAAGCCACCTGGACGATTATCCCGCTTGGCCTGTTTCTAATCATGTTTGTGTGGGGCGCACTCATTTACTTCCGCGTGTATACGCCGCCGGCCAACGCAATGAATATCTATGTGGTGGGTAAGCAGTGGATGTGGAAGGCGGAACACCCGGGCGGCCAGCACGAAATCAATTCGCTGCATATACCCACGGGCCAACCGGTGCAGCTCACGCTGATTTCGCAGGACGTGTTCCATAGCTTTTCGATTCCCGCATTCCGCGTCAAGCGCGAAGCTATTCCGGGCCGCTATACCACGGTTTGGTTTGAGCCCACAACGCCGGGCACCTACCACCTGTTCTGCACGCAGTATTGCGGCACCGATCACTCGAAGATGGTCGGGGATATTGTGGTGCTTTCGCCGGACGACTTCAAGAAGTGGCTGGCCAGCTCGACCAGCGGCAACTCGCTGGCGATGGAGGGTGAACGACTTTTTGCAAGCCTGAGCTGCACCTCCTGCCACAATGCGAATCCCGCCGCACGCGGTCCGAATCTGGCGAACATTTATGGATCGAAAGTGACGCTCTCCACCGGCGAGACCGTAACGGCGGACGATGCTTTTCTGCGCGAATCGATCCTGTACCCGTCAGCGCAAATCTCGCAGGGATACCTGCCCATCATGCCTACCTTCCAGGGGCAGATCAGTGAAGAGGGCGTGATTGCGCTGGTAGAGTACATCAAGCATCTGGACTCCTACTATCGCGTCCAGCAGATTACCAACACAACCCAGCTACTCCCAGGGAGCGAACCCACTGCTGCTCCGGCTCAAACCAAGCCGGCGCCGCAGGGAAAGGTGAACCAATGAGCGCCACCACGATCGTAAGCCTTCCTGATCAATCGACGGCCAGGATTCCCAAGATGAACTTCCTGACCAAGGAGAACGGGCTGCTGAGCTGGTTGCTGACCGGCGACCACAAGCGGATCGCAATCCTATATCTTATTTCGATCACGTTTTTCTTCTTTATAGGCGGAGCGCTAGCCGGCCTGATTCGCCTTGAGCTGTTGACGCCGCAAAGCGATCTGATGGCGGCGGACACCTACAACAAGGTGTTCACCATGCACGGCGTCATCATGATCTTTTTGTTCCTGGTGCCATCGGTTCCTGCCACGCTGGGCAATTTCTTTATCCCGATGATGATCGGCGCCAAGGATCTGGCGCTGCCCAAGATCAACCTGCTGAGCTGGTATCTCTACGTGGTCGGCGGCTGCCTGGTTATCTACACCATGGTTGCAGGCGGCGTTGACACGGGCTGGACGTTCACTACCCCGCTGTCGACTCACTACGTGAATACGAACGTGATGTCGACGGGCCTGGCGATCTTCGTTGCGGGCTTCAGCTCCATTTTCACCGGGCTCAATTTCATCGTTACGATTCACAAGATGCGCTGCCCGGGCATGACGTGGTTCCGCCTGCCGCTGTTCGTATGGGCAAACTACGCGGCCAGCATTCTAATGGTGCTGGGCACGCCGGTTCTGGCTATCGCCATTGTTCTGGTGGTGCTTGAGCGCACGGTGGGCATCGGCGTCTTCGATCCGACCAGGGGCGGCGATCCACTTTTGTTCCAGCACCTGTTCTGGTTCTATTCGCACCCGGCCGTCTACATCATGATTTTGCCCGGCATGGGAGTGATGTCAGAAACCATTTCCACATTCAGCAGAAAGCGCGTGTTCGGATATACGGCCGTCGCGTTTTCATCCGTGGCGATTGCGGTGTTCGGATTCTTTGTCTGGGCGCACCACATGTTCATCATGGGCATTTCGAACTACGCGGTGCTGGTGTTCTCGCTGCTCACCATGCTGGTCGCGGTGCCCTCGGCCATCAAGATATTCAACTGGACGTTCACGCTTTACAAGGGCTCCATCACGTTTGAAACGCCGATGCTCTACTCGTTCGGTTTTATGGGCCTGTTCACGATCGGCGGACTCACGGGAGTGTTTTTAGGCGCCTCGGGCACTGACATTCACCTTACGGAGACCTACTTCATCGTGGCGCACTTCCACTTTGTGATGGTGGGCGGCATGCTGATGGCGTTCCTGGCCGGCATTCATTTCTGGTGGCCGAAGATGACGGGCCGCATGTATCCGGAAAAGATTTCGCAGCTGGCAGCCGTGGTCACCTTTATCGGGTTCAACTTAACTTTCTTCCCGCAGTTTATTCTGGGCACGCTGGGCATGCCGCGGCGCTATGCGGCGTACCCGCCTGAGTTCCAGATCCTGAACGTGTTCTCGACCGCCGGCGCCACAGTTCTGGGCGTAGGTTACCTGCTGCCGGTTATCTACCTTGTCTGGTCGCTGAAGTACGGCGAAATTGCAGGCAACAATCCCTGGCAAGCAACGGGCCTGGAATGGCAGACGCAGTCGCCTCCGCTTACTGAGAACTTCACGATCACTCCAGTAATGGATCACGAAGCCTATGACTACGACTGGCTGGAGAATCAACAAGTGAAAGAGGTGGCAAGTGTCGGATAGCCCCGCAGTCATGCAAGAGGCGACGACCGAGTCGCACGAGCACCCGGCCTACCAGCGCCACCACTTTGAAACTGTTGCCCAGCAGTTTGATGCGACCAACTTTGCGATGTGGCTCTTCCTGCTGACGGAAGTCATGTTCTTCGGTGGGCTTTTTACGGCGTACCTCATCATGCGCAACTGGTATTACCCGGCGTTTGTCGAGGCGTCGCACCAGTTGAATATCGGCTGGGGCACGGCGAATACAGGCGTGCTGATTCTGTCGAGCTTTACGATGGCCATGGGCGTATGGAACGCGCAGATGCGCCGCAAGAGAGGCCTGGTGCTGTGCCTGATCCTCACGTTTATTCTGGGCCTCGGGTTTCTTGGCATCAAGTCGATTGAATACACCGAGAAATACGAGAAGCACCATATTCCCGGTTTTCACTACAGCATGTCGTCGTTCCTGAACCCGGCTTCCGATCCGGAAGTGCATAATTCTTATCCGGAAGACAAGCCGCTGCCGCTCGACATGGCGCGTCACACCGAGCTTTATTTCTTTCTCTATTTCGCGATGACCGGAATGCACGCCCTGCACATGATCATCGGCATCGGAATTCTGGGGTATCTCATCGTAAGGGCGCAGGCCGGGGACTTCACGACCGGGCATGTTACTTTCATTGAGAATTTTGGGCTGTACTGGCATTTTGTCGACATCATCTGGATCTTCCTATTCCCACTGCTGTATCTGATCAGCAGGTACTAGAAGGCAGGCGCTATGAGCGATCAGAAAGAAATGTACGAGCAGGAACATCATATTGTCAGCCCCATGATCTACCTGGCGATCCTCGGGGCGCTTCTTCTAGCTACTGGCCTGACTGTGTGGGCTTCGTTCATCGATCTGGGTGAGTGGCACATTGCTCCAGGGATTACGCTCTTCTGGAACCCCGTGGTAGCGCTCGCGATTGCCTGTACCAAGGGGATGTTGGTGGTGCTCTTCTTTATGCACGTCAAATACAGCACCAAGCTTACGAAGCTGACTGTGATCGCGGGCTTCTTCGTTTTTCTCGCGCTCATCGGTATGACGCTTTCGGACTACTTTTCGCGCGCCTGGGGCCGCTGGTAACGAGCAAACGCGAAACAGAGGTTTGTCCGATGAAGGGCCGCCTGAGGGCGGCCCTTTTGCGTGCTCTGGTTCAATTGCCCGGTATCCGGCCTGGTGCGCCCGATGAAGGGAGCGTCGATAGGAAAGAAGTTCGATGCGAGGTCGTATTTCGCTCAGAACCTGTCCCGCTGACTCCTCTTCGCGAAGGATCGTATCCTGATTCGTTTGTCTCGGAAGTTATGACGGACAGTCTTATTGCATACGATGCTCGTGCAATTGAAACTGGCGTCTGTGCGGTTCCTGAGGTTCCGGGCGGAACACAAGCCAGAGCAATAGCCCTAAAGGGAATGAGACAAGCGCCAATAAGACCACGAGTATTGCTGGCTTTCCCCGTCTCCTCGCGTCGGCAGCAAGCATCCTCATGGAGATCAACAGGAGGATGAGCAGTAGACTCACAATCAGAATCGCAAAGAGTTTTGGGAACAGAACCGCGATTTCCTGCATATCTACCTCGACCCTACTTTACACCTGATCTGACCCACTGATACGCATTTGAGAAGCCTAATGTCGGTTCCAAGGTTTGTGTCAGTGGTCACAACCTGCGGCGAGCATGGTTCCTATAATGGGCCGGAAATCCAATCCCGGAAACTGCTTGTTTCACACTGCGCAATTCAATAGATTTCTGACTCAACCCCCGGACATTATGACCAAGAGGGGCGGCGGAATCCCGGCTCTCAGACGCGTGTGATTGAACATCAACTAGAGAAGAAATTCAATAATTCGGTCGGCATTGCCCGAGAGAGAGCTTACGAGTTCTCTTCGCGCGGCATGTCTTCGCGCGACATGTCCTCGCGCGACATGGATGAGCGGTTTGGCTGTTCGCGCCTGCTCAGTTTGATGGTTGCCCTCGCGTGCCTGGTTGTGGTTGCAGCAATTCCGTCGACGTGGGCGCAAATGCCTGTGAATCAGCCTGGCGTGGCAGCGCAAACTGCTGCGCCACGGCACAGTCTGCCGCCGCGCGTTGCGGGTGCTCAGCGCTTCCTAGCCCAGCGGGGGTGGAATCGCGCTACCAGCGGCGCGATCAGGCGCACAGTTCCGAGACAGGCACTTGCGGGCGCCAACGCGGCATTGACTGATACGGCAAACGCGTACACTTCGACTACTCCAACCTGGCAGTCGATTGGACCGACAGCGGTCGAGACGGCGGACTTCGGCATGGTAACCGGACGCGTTGCGGCGCTGGCACTCGATCCGTCAGATGCGACTGGCAACCGGCTTTACCTCGGAACGACGGGCGGCGGAGTATGGGTTGCGCAGAATGCTGGAACGTCCAACGCGTCCACGATTGTTTTCACTCCTCTCACCGATTCTGTAGGAGCGCTTAGCGGCGCAATCGACGCATCAATCAGCATTGGAGCACTGACGGTGCAGCCGGGCGGGACGGGCGTGGTTCTGGCGGGTACCGGCGACCCTAATGACGTACTCGATTCCTATTACGGAGCGGGGATTCTGCGCTCTGCCGACGGCGGCAACTCGTGGAGTCTGATTTCGCGGACGAGCGATGTGGCGCAGGGACTTGGCGTTCGCGATGTGCGGTTTTACGGCGAAGGGTTTGCGGGCTTTGCGTGGAGCACGGTGAATCCGCAACTGGTGGTGGCCGCTGTGTCGCAGGCCTACGAAGGAGCAATCGTCAACGCGGTGCAGCCACACACCAGCTACCAGGGCCTTTACTATTCCATGGACAGCGGCGCTACGTGGCACATGGCGACCATTACCGATGGCGGTTCGAATTATGTGCAGGGACCGCTGGCCGCGTTTGCATCGCCGGACGGCAACGCCGCTACATCGGTGGTGTGGAATCCGGTGCGGAAGCTCTTTATGGCGGCCGTGCGGTTCCATGGCTACTACCAGTCCAGCGACGGCGTTACATGGACGCGTATGGCCACTCAACCAGGCTCCGGCCTACAGACACTTCTCTGCCCAAACAATCCCGGTTCGATCGGCTCGATCGCTTGTCCCGTCTATCGCGGCACGCTGGCGGTGAATCCGTCCACGGGCGATACGTTCGCCTGGACGGTGGATATCAATAACCAGGACCAGGGCCTGTGGCAGGATCAATGCGCTGTCAACGGCAATACCTGCTCGAATCCGAGTGTCAGTTTCGCGCGACGCTGGAGCACGTCGGTGCTGGATGCGAATACATCTCTTGGCTCAGCTACTGTGGTCGATGGCAGCTACACGCTGGCGCTTGGCGCAGTTCCAGGAGGTCTGGGAGCCGGCCAGGACACGCTGCTTTTTGCGGGCGCCAATGATTTATGGAAATGCAGCCTTGCCGAGGGATGCATCTGGCGCAACTCGACGAATGCGACCACCTGCAAGTCGGCGCAGGTAGGCGCGTACCAGCACGCACTGGCGTGGAATGCCGCGAATCCAGCGGAGATTTTTATCGGCAACGACAGCGGTCTTTGGCGCTCGCTTGATGCCGTGGGCGATACCGGCACATGTTCCGCGAGCGACAAGCAGCACTTCCAGAACCTGAATGGGAGCCTCGGCTCGCTTGCCGAAGTGCTGAGCCTTTCTGCATCAAGTTCGTCGAGAATGTTGGCCGGTTTGGGAGTGAACGGAGCCACGGGCGTGAAGCGCGATCCGGTTCCATCGGACTGGCCGCAGGTACTGGGCGGCTATGGCGGACCGGTCGCGATTGATCCATCGGATCCGGACAAGTGGTATGTGAACAGCCAGGCGGGCGTCTCCATTTACCGGTGTACGAACGCCTCAGACTGCGCTGCCGCTGATTTTGGGAGCAGTCCCGTGGTGAACGATGCGGACGTGGGTGGAGACGGGCTCACGATGCCGGCGCCGGCGCCTTTTCTGGTCGATCCACTCGATTCGTCGCAACTGCTGATTGGAACCTGCCGCGTGTGGCGCGGACCGGCTGATGAAAGCAGTTGGACGAGCGGCAATGCGGTCAGCCCAGTGCTCGACAGTAGTGCATCTGCCGGGCCGTGCGCTGGCAATGCGCTGATTCGTTCCATTGCAGCGATGGCACTGGCGGATGGAACCGAGCGAGTTTATGTGGGCATGTATGGGGCAGCAACTTTTGGAGCGAATATCGCCGGTCATGTTCTGAGCGCGACGGTGAATCCGAACTCGACCACCCCGCCGGTCTGGAAGGACCTTACGCTGAACCCGGTGTCGAATGACAGCATTGCGCTGAATAAATACGGCATGGATGTCTCGAGTATCTTCATCGACCCGCACGACGCAACTGGCAATACGGTCTACCTCACTGTGGAAGGAGCTGAGACAACGCTGGCTCCGGTGCAGACTGTCTACCGCTCGACCGACGGCGGCGCGCACTGGGCGAACCTGATGGCCAACCTGCCCGGTACGCCTGCCAGCAGTATTGTGGTTGATCCGCAGGATGCAAATGCGGTGTATCTTGCCACCGATGAGGGAGTGTATTTCACCAGCCAGGTTGCGAACTGCGCTGCGACTCCGTCCACATGCTGGTCGGTTTATGGAACGGGACTGCCGGCCGCGCCTGTCGTATCGCTCAGCATTGCCGCGGGTGCGTCATCTCAGGTGCTGCTGGCGGCTACGTATGGCCGCGGAATCTGGCAGGCGCCGCTGGCTAACGCGGGCACAAGCCTGGCGACGGCTACGGTCAGTCCGGCTGCGCTCACGTTCTCCGGCCAGGCCGTAGGGACAACCAGCGACGCGCAGTTAATCACGCTCCAGAATACGGGAGGCACGGCGCTCACGGTGACGTCGACCCAGTTGAGCGGTGACTTCAGCGAGAGCGACGATTGCGTAAATATTTCCGTTGCAGCCGGGGCAAGTTGCACGATCCAGGTGAAGTTTGCTCCGAACGCTACTGGCAGCCGCACCGGGCAGTTAGTGATCGGCGCCAACGTGGCAGGCGGCCAATTGATGGTGGACCTTAGCGGGACTGGGCTTGCGGGAGGAACGATCGTTCTGTCGCCTTCCAGTCTGGACTTCGGCCAGGTGGCCGTTGGGTCGACCTCGGCTGTGCTCCCGGCGCAGGTTGCGAACAACGGGGCGGCGGTCGTTGCGATCGGCAGTATTACGGTTTCAGGCCCATTTGTTCTTGCCACCAACTCCTGCGGCACCTCAACTCTTGCCGGGAGCACGAGCTGCCAAATGCAGATCAGGTTTGCTCCGACGCAGGTGGGCGCGATGAAGGGAACGCTGACGCTGGTGGATGCGCTGGGAACGGAAACCGTGCTTTTGACGGGTACCGGGCTGGGTGTGGCAACGGATTCGTTGAGTGCAACCTCGCTCAGCTTTGCCGCCACCGCCACGGGAACGCTTTCGGATGCGCAGACGGTTGTGCTGACGAACAGCGGCGATCTGGCGCTGAATTCGATCTCCGTTGGCGTGAGTGGGCCCTTTCAGAGCTCAAGCACGTGCGGCGGGCAACTCGCCGGGCACGCGTCGTGCAGCATCCGCGTGACTTTTAAGCCCACACAGCAGGGCAACTTGTCTGGCACGCTCTCAGTCTCCGACGCGATGCGCACGCAGACGGTGTCACTGTCCGGCACTGCCGTACCACCGGCTGCGCTGAAAGTTGTGCCCGCGAGCATGAGCTTTTCCGCGCGGCATGCGGGCGTTCCGAGCGCGCCGCAGTCGATCACGATCAGTAATACCGGCGCTATGCCGATGGCCAATGTCGGTTTCCAGTTCACTGGGCCAGCGGCGGCCAGCTACTCCATAAGTGCGACGAACTGCGGGGACACTCTTAACGCAGGAGCCAGTTGCACAACGCAGCTTGTCTTTACTCCGGCGGCGACGGGAACGGATGCAGCGGCGCTCGTGGTTTCTTCTTCGACCGCTGGCGTGACGCCCGCGACCGTTGTATTGAACGGCAGCGGGCAAGTGGGTACAGGTATTGGCGGCACGCCTGCGCAGTTGAGCTTTGCGATCGTAGGCGTGGGGCAGGCGAGCACGGCGCAGGCGGTGACGATCAGCAACGGCAGCGGCTATGCCGTCAGCGCGATCGCGCTGGGCGTCAATGCACCGTTTGTCCTGAGCCAGAACGACTGCACGGGTGGACTGGCGGCCGGCGCAAACTGCACGGCGGCAGTGGCATTTCAACCGACGGCGAGCGGCTCTGCCGTGGGCGCATTGACGATCAGCTCGCCCGATCTCGCCGCGCCGTCCAGTGTGGCGCTATCAGGCATTGGCTTCGATTTCGCGGTCGGGCTTTCCGGTACCGGCAGCCTGAGCGTTGCTTCAGGGCAGACGGCGAATTACACGTTGACGCTCAATCCGGCGGGAGGTGTTGCGGGCTCGTTCACCTATGCCTGCGGCACTCTGCCCGCCAACACGGGGTGCACGTTCAACCCCACAGGTACCACGGTCAACTCTGGCGCCACTGGAAATGTGACGGTGGCGATCGCAACCGGAAAGGGATCGACTGCCTACCTGGAGACGCCGAATGGCTGGCACACGCTGCCGCTCGTATGCGGTCTGCTGCTTTTACCCTGCGCACTGGTGAGGCGGCGAAAAGTGCTGCTGCAGTTAGTGCTTCTGATGATGGCGGTGGGAGCGATATCGAGCTGCTCCGGTTCGAGCGGGGGATCGACAGGGGGAAGCAGCGGAGGATCGGGCACCGGTTCCGCCACGCCGGCTGGGACCTACAAGGTGCCTGTTACGGTTACGTCCACCGGGGTTTCGCATGCGGTAACGCTCACATTGACGGTGGATTGAGGGACCTGCGGAAGAGTGAGAGGAAACGACCGACCGGCTATACTTTAACTTCAGGCGATGCGCAGTTTTCATATTCATCTGAAGTGCGCCGATGGCCCTGTCCGGCACCAAACCTCTGTTTGTGGATGAAGCTAAAATGAGCGCCAAAGTAACCGTCGATGATGTGCAGCGAGTGGCCGAGTTGGCTCACCTGGAGCTTACGCCGGTGGAGTCCGCGCACATGCTCACTGATCTGAACGCCATTCTTGACTACGTGGCGGAGCTGAACCAGCTGGACACCGCGGGCGTAGCGCCGCTGGCGCAGGTAAGCGAGCTTGGCGATGCGGTGGGGGCGAGCAATCCGCGTGCCGATGAGGTGAGGGTGTCGCTCGATCGTGCTGCCGTAATGCCGGAGGCGCCAGAGAGCGACGGGGCGTTCTTCAAGGTGCCGAAGGTGATTGAGCGCTAGGGCCGGACACCGGGAAAACAGACCGAGGAATTGCGATTGGCTACCGAGACGAAATCCGTGGAATCCTTTGTTGAGAAGCCGCAGACGCTGGCTGATTTGCAGGTCGATATTGCCGCAGGGCGCGTAAAGGCCGCGGACCTGGCGGCAAGCTATTATGACCGGATTGAAGCCAAGAATCCGCGGCTGAATGTTTATCTGAGCCTTACGAAAGAGCGCGCACTCGAGCAGGCTTCGCGTATCGATGCCATGGCAGCCAGGGGCGATCCGCTGCCGCCGCTTGCTGGGATTCCCGTGGGGATCAAGGATGTGCTGGTGGTCAAGGGCGCTCCATCGACGGCGGGATCGAAGATTCTTGAGGGCTACCATCCGCCTTACGATGCTACTGCTGTTTCGAAGCTTGAGGCGGCGGGTGCGGTGCTGCTGGGCAAGATCAACTGCGACGAGTTTGCGATGGGCTCCTCGAACGAGAACTCGGCTTACGGGCCAGTGCGCAATCCGGTGGATACGGAACGGGTTCCGGGCGGGTCGAGCGGTGGCTCGGCTGCGGCGGTTGCGGCCAACATGGCGGTGGCGACGCTGGGAACGGATACCGGCGGTTCGATTCGCCAACCGGCCAGTTTTTGCGGTGTGGTTGGCGTGTTGCCCACCTATGGCCGGGTTTCGCGTTATGGCCTGATTGCGTTTGCATCATCCCTTGACCGCGTGGGACCGTTTGCAGCCAATGTGCGCGACGCCGCAACGCTGTTGGGAATCATTGCCGGGCAGGATCCGATGGATGCGACGAGTTCTCCCGCGCCGGTGCCTGACTTTGCCGCCGAAAGCGATAAGCATGCAAAGGGTCTCCGCATTGGGCTGCCGGAGGAGTATTTCGGCGAGGGTCTCGATCCGGAAGTGCGGGCGGCAATCGAGAAGGGGATTGAATCGCTGGAGAAGGCCGGATGCAGCGTGAAGAAGATCTCGCTGCCGCACACGAAATACGCCATACCCACCTACTACCTGGTGGCCACGGCTGAGGCCAGCGCCAACCTGGCGCGCTTTGATGGAGTGCGCTACGGCTATCGCTCGCCGGCTTCGGCAACGCTTTCCGACATGTACAGCCATTCGCGCGATGAAGGCTTTGGCGCCGAGGTAAAGCGGCGCATTCTGCTGGGAACGTACGCTCTTTCGGCCGGCTACTACGATGCGTATTACCTGAAAGCGCAACAGGTGCGGCGGCTCCTGGCCGAGGAGTTTTTGCGCGCATTTGCCGATGTAGATGCGATTGTGACGCCCACTTCGCCCATGCCGGCATTCAAGCTGGGAGAAAAGACGGGCGATCCGCTGGCCATGTACCTAGCCGATATCTATACCGTTACAGCAAGCCTTGCGGGCATTTGCGGGGTTACGGTGCCCTCGGGCACGACCTCGTCGGGACTGCCGGTGGGCATGCAGGTATTGGCTGCCCATTTGAACGAGGGCACTGCCTTTCGCGTGGCGCGGGCGGTGGAGGCGGGGATTTAGTTCTATTGCAGCACGGAGGCGTCCATGGCCACCATTTCCAGCGTTGTGCTAATAGTGATTATCGCTGCCGCCATTTATTTCAGGTTTCGTCCTCCGGAAATGTCCGAGAAGGGACTGAAGCACTTTAGATCGGGGCTTCTATTTGCAATTATTTCGTCTCTGTTTGGTCTCACTTTCTGGGTTTTCGCATCTCGCTTCGCGAATCACCCGCCATCTCAACTTCTAATCATGTGGGTATGGGCGGGGAACCTCTCGAATGCGGTCGCAGTATTTTGTTTTTTGCGAGAGTTGGTTCAACTAATTCCCGGCGTAGAGGGCACTGATATCACGCCGGAAGGAATGCTTATGGGAGTCATCACGTGTTTAGATCAGGTTCTTTGGTTATTAGCTGCTTTATCAACGGTCGTATGGTGAATGTTTTCAGACGGATTTACCTTGATGGCGTTGTACATCGGATCCTAGTGAGCAGCAATATTTGAGGAGCAAGACTTATGAGAAAGTACGCGTGGACAGTGATTCTGGCAATTTTGATTCCATCGGATTTTGTTCTTCTGGCCCACGCGGCTCCACGCAAGACGCACACGCGTTGTTCTCGGCGCGGCAAAGCGTGTTCCATACTCGAAGGCGGGCGACCCGGCGGGTGCCATGGCCGACGAAACGGCACTCAAAATTCGGCCGCTGATCGTTGATGGAGTGGTGAAAGATTGGACGACCGGCGACGCCCACGATGTCACCGACCGAAGTTTCGTTGTGCGCCGGGCAATTCGATTGAACGATGCGCTGCCTGAAGACAAGGCGGGGCGCTGGGTTTGGCAGCGGGGCCCGTGGGTGCTGGTGGATCGCGTGAACGGCCGCTTCACAGCGCTCAAGCTGCCGGATTATGATCCGGGTGTGAGCCAGGTAAGGTGGTTTCGCGACTACGTCGCCTATTGCGGCATAACGGCCAGCGGAAAAAGCCTCTACGCCGTGGTGGCGCAGGTAACGGTGCGCAAACCGGTGCTTGCCAAGAAAATTTCGGCGTTCAATGCGGCGCAGCAAACGGCGCCGCCTTGTGAACCGCCCGACTGGCAGCGCGAGCCGTTGCGCATCACTTTTCGGCCAGTGGGCAGAGATACGGTAAGCTACGATTTCTTTCCCGGTTCCGCTGTGCTGGTTGAGGACTCCGATGACGCTGACACGCCTGCAGCGAGTAGCGATGCCAAGGCGCAATAGCAAGACGCAATAGAACCGACACGACCCCGATCGAGTAAGACAGCAAGCAAACCGACAGGAGTGGCACAGCGAGGCGCATGCGATACGCGTGTCTGCGTAGGCCGCACGGAATTGCGGGAATGACATGGAATCGTTTGACGAGCTTTTGCGTAAGGCTGAAGCAGCTCACGGGCACCTTTGCGCAGGCCAGATACTTGGTGTGCGTATGGCGTTGCTTGGGCTTGAGAGACTGGGACTTGACCGGCTCGAAGTGTCGGACCCCCACGGAGCCGATCGCAAGCGGCTGGTGACGTACGTTGAGATTGACCGCTGCGCCACGGACGCCATCGGGCTGGTGACCGGCTGCCGCCTGGGCAGACGGTCTCTCAAGTTCCGCGACTGGGGCAAGATGGCAGCGACATTTGTGGATCTTGCATCTGGCCGCGCCATCCGTATCGCGGCCCTGGATAGCTCGCGGGAGGCAGCTCGCCGGCTGTATCCCCATCTTGAAAGCGAGAGCCTTAAACAGAAGAAGGCCTATCGCGAACTGCCTGACCATGAGCTGTTTCGAGAGCAATGGGTGCGGGTCCCAATCGCTTCAACGGACTTGCCCGGCAAAAGGGGAGAACGGGTCATCTGTGCGCGCTGCGGCGAGGGGGTCAACTTCAGCCGTTTCGCCCATGTTGGCGGTGAGCAGCTTTGCCTGAGCTGTGCCCAGCCTGAACTGCGCTACTGGGAGGCCGAAACCGACCAGTAAACGCTTTATAAGCCGGATGGCGTACCCCAGAGGCAGCGGCCTGGTATCGGTCTACCTTGACACGCATGAGGGCGCGCGTATCTTATCTTTCTAGGCATTCTTTTCGTGAACCGGGCGGAACAGGCATAGGCCTCAGCGGTAGGTTTTCCGTAGCCGGGGCGCAAAAGGAAAGTTGTGTCGAACAGGAAGCAGACGGCAGCAGGGCTTTGGAGACGTAGTCGTGAATCGGAGATAGAATTGATCCCGGTCACGCGAATCCGACCCTTCTTCCAGAGCCTGGGCTGGATGAGATCAAGAACCAGGACCGTTCCCGGAGACAGACCTATTTCGAAGGCCCCGGCGAAATGCCGGGTGTGCCTGTGCCCTGAACGGCAGCGTGTTTAGCTGCGGGGCGAGCAAAGGATGAGTGTGGCAACGAGTTTTGCATTGTTTTTAGCAGCATCCCCTACGGGAGGCAATACCCTTACGGTGCTGCTGCCCCTGGCGTTAATCCCGGTGCTCTACCTGGTGATGATTCGCCCGCAACAGAAGCGGCAAAAGCAGTGGCAGTCGATGCTGGCGGGGATCAAGGCCGGCGACCGGGTGACCACGGCCGGAGGAATCCGCGGCGTCATTCTGTCGATCAAGGACGACTCGATTATTGTTCGTGTGGCTCCCGACAACCTTAAACTGGAAATTGCCAAGAACGCGATTGCGTCCGTCACCACCCAGGATGGGCCGTCCGCCTCCTAAGTTTTGGACTAGTGAAGTGAACCGATGAAGAAAAATCTCAAGAACCAAGTAGCGCTGATTATTGCTGTACTTCTGGTTTTTCTGTACGGCATCTTCGGGATTCCGTCAGGCCTGAGCGGCAGAGCGCTGGTAGAAGCGCTGAATAACAGGATTCACCGAGGCCTTGATCTGCAGGGCGGCGTTCACCTGATTCTTCAGGTGGAAGTGAAAGAAGCCGTCAACACCGAGACCGACAACACGGTTGCGCGTATCCAGCAGGACCTGAAGACCGCGAGCTTGAGTTTCTCGCAGGTCTACAAACCGGATCCGCTGAAGCCGGATGAGTCGGGTAAACCGGAAGTGGTTCAGGTGGACGGCATTGCTCCGGCGAGTTCGAGCGCGGTTCGTTCGCTGCTAGACCAGAAATACTCGACTGAGTACGACATCGCGGGCAGCAATAACCAGACAAGCTTGCTGCTGACCATGAAGCCGCAAATCGAGAAGGCTCTCGACGAGAAGACTGTTCAGCAGGCGATCGAGACGATTCGCGACCGCGTGGACACGCTGGGTGTGAGCGAACCGGTGATCCAGGAGTACAACCTGGGCGCCAATCAGATTCTGGTGGAATTGCCCGGCATCAGCGATCTCGATCGCGTCAAGACAATCATTCAGTCCACCGCGCGGCTTGAGATTCACGCTGTTGTCGGCGGCCCGTTCCCGGATGAGGCATCGGCGCTGGCAAGCGTTGGCAGCGCACTTCCGCCGGACGAGATGATGGTGCATGGTTCCGGCGCGCTTGCAACCGGTTCCGATGCTGACCAGGTTTACATTCTGCAGCGCGTCGCGATTGTTTCCGGCAGCGACTTCCGGTCCGCTGATCCGGGCGTGAATCAGAATGGAATGCGCAACGTCACCTTCACGCTGACCAACGAGGCAGGCGACAAGTTCTGGGACTACACCAGCGCGAATGTTGGCCGCAGCATGGCGGTTCTCATGGGTGGGCGGGTTCGCGAAGTGGCCAACATCAAGAGCGCGATTCGCGACCGCGGCGAGATCGAAGGCAGCTTCTCGCCGGAAGAAGTAACGATCCTGTCGAAGATGCTGCGCACAGGCGCGCTGCCGGCTTCACTCAACTACCTTGAAGATCGTACGGTGGGAGCGTCGCTCGGTGCGGACTCCGTTCGCGAGGGCATTACGGCAGCGGTGGTGGGCGTGCTTCTCGTAATGGCGTTCATGCTGGTTTACTATCGCAGTTCCGGAATCAACGCCGACTTGGCGCTGTTCCTGAACCTCGTTATCCTGCTTGGCTTCCTGGGCTTCTCAAAGGCGACACTGACGTTGCCCGGCATTGCCGGAGTCATCCTGACCATCGGTATGGGTGTGGACTCGAACGTGCTGATTTTTGAGCGCATTCGCGAGGAGATTCGCGCCGGCAAGGCGGCTTCAGCAGCAGTAGATCAGGGCTTTGCGCACGCGTGGGTCACCATCGTCGATACACACGTGACGACCATCGTTTCTGCGGCCATTCTGTTCATGTTTGGAACCGGTCCTGTCAAGGGATTCGCTGTGACGCTGACGTTTGGTTTGCTGGCTAACTTGTTCACGGCAGTCTTTGTGTCCCGCGTCATTTTTGAGGCGCATCTGAACAAGCTGAAGCCGGGAGAGATGGTTTCGATTTAGTAACAGCTTTAAGCTCTCAGCCGTCAGCTTTCAGCCAGGGAATGCTGGAACCGATGGCCGAGGCTCAAGCGAGAAGAGACTGAAAGCTGACGGCTGAGAGCTGAAGGCTGTTTTAGAAGGGAAGAGAACCAGTGGAATTGTTTCACGGCGCAAACGTGGATTGGCTCGGGAAGAAGTGGTACTTCCTCGGCTTCTCATTAATCTTCAGCGTAGCCGGCATCACCTCAATGTGCGTTCATTATGCGCATATCGGCAGCCCCGTTCCTTTGAGCGTTGACTTCAAGGGCGGCACCCAGGTGCAGGTGCAGTTCCAGCAGGCGCCGGATTTGGGAAGAATCCGCCAAGCCGCAGCAGATTCGGGTATCAGCGATGTGACGGTTGTGAATTACGACGTACCGGAAAACCACGAAGTGCTGATCAGCCTGCCTGAGAACATGAATGAAACTGCCCTGGATCAGGGTCGGGAAGAGATTGTGAATGCGCTGCGCGCGCACTATGCAAATCCGTTCACCGTGCGCAACGTTCAGGTTGTGGGGCCCACTGTTGGCAGGCAGTTGGAGAAGAAGGCTGTTCAGGCCACTTTGTTTTCACTAGCGGGGATGCTGGTGTATCTCTGGTTCCGCTTCCAGTTGATCTATGGCGTTGCTGCTGTCATCGCGTGTTTCCACGACACGTTGATTACGATTGGCGCATTTGCGCTCACCAATCAGGAAATGAGCCTGACCGTGATTGCGGCCATCTTAACGTTGGTGGGCTATTCAATGAACGACACCATCGTCGTCTTCGACCGCATTCGCGAGAATCTGCGCTTGAGCCGCCGTGAGTCGTTGCCGGACCTGGTGAATCGCAGCATCAATCAAACATTGAGCCGAACGGTTTTGACTTCGGGTCTGACATTTTTGACTGTGCTTTCTCTGTTTATTTTTGGCGGGCCGGTGCTAAAAGGCTTTTCATTTGCGCTCGTGATCGGTATTCTTATCGGAACCTATTCATCAATCGCAGTAGCGGCGCCAATGTTGGTTGCCTGGCAGGAGTGGCGCGGGAAGAAGGGTAAGGTTGTTACCTCGCTTCCGGCTGCGAAACGCGCAAAAGTTTAGGTTGGCTGGAGTCCAGGTTGGGGGAAACTCGCAGCAAAGCAGGGTAAAGGTTTTCCAACATATTTTCCAGTAAGTTGAACGGGGCCGAAAAATAGCTGCCCACCCTCTTGCGGGGTATGAAGATACGGCCTTGGAGTTGCACCGGTTTTATAGCACTTTGCAGGGGAAGCGTCGTTCTGATAAGGTGATCACGCTTCTGTAGACACGATTTGGATACCCGGGAACATTTCATCTTTCTCCGGTGTCTAAATAGGAGTAACAAACACTCGATTCGAGGCTGGCCATGTTTGAAGATTCCACATTTGAATCCACGGGCAGGATCGGGAAGTCCAGCAAGAGCAAGTATTGGATGATGGTCACTTTCATCACCAATGGCTCCATTCTCTTGCTTCTGATTCTGATTCCGCTGATCTACCCTGAGGCGTTGCCGAAGGGCGCCATGCAGACCTTGTTGTTTGCGCCGCCGCCACCGCCACCGCCACCGCCGCCGCCACCGCCGCCCGAAGCTGTGCACATTGTCCATGTGCAGTCGGAGATGATGAACAACCAACTGACAGCTCCGACCCGTATTCCGCGCAATATTCAGATCGTTGCGGAAAAGGAAGCGCCCGTGTCCAACATCGGCGTGGCCGGAATGGAAGGTCTGGGTGGCAGCAATACTGCGTCTGACCTCTTCGGGAACAAGGGACCTCAAGTTAAGGCCGCCGCTCCCAAGAAGGTAAGTATCTCGGCTGGCGTTATGACAGGAATGTTGATCCAGAAGACGCAGCCTGTTTACCCGCCGATCGCGAAGGCTGCTCGTGTTTCCGGAACTGTTGTGCTGCAAGCGACGATCTCCAAGACTGGCACCATTGAGAACCTGCACGTCATGAGCGGTCCCGCGATGTTGCAGCAGTCAGCAATGGACGCCGTGAAGTCCTGGCGTTATCGTCCATACCTGCTCAATAACGAGCCGGTTGAAGTAGAAACGACAGTTAACGTGATCTTCACCCTTGGTGGATGACAAACCTACTGGCTCCCATGTGCATCTCTGACTGGGAGCCTTGATTTTTACCACGAGTGTGTCTTTTTAAGGCCGCACTCCCAGCACACCGTAAGGTAGTTCTCAGTTTTCAAGAAACTCCTTAGGAGGAACGATTCAGTGATTCTCGCTCAACTCGCACATTTCGCTTCGCAAACGGTCAGCAGCCTGGCTCTTTTCTTCCAGGAAGAGGGACAGACGGTCAGCTTTAGCCCCATGGGGCTTTGGGATCATATGGGATGGTTGGCCCGCTGCGTGGCTATCCTCCTCTTCATCGAGTCGATTTGGTCGCTGGCCGTCATGATCGACCGTTACCTGTACTTCTCAGCAGCCCGCAAGCAGTCGCGTGAATTCGCTCCCAAGGTTGCCGGCGCCCTGAAGGACAGCAAGCTGGAAGAAGCCATCAAGATCGCCGATCGCAACAAGAAGTCCCACCTGGCCGAGGTTGTCACCGCTGGTCTGCAGGAGTTTCGCGCTTCCGGTGGTATGGCTACGGAAGAGACGATCGAGAGCTCCGGCCGCGCACTTGAGCGCGCTGAGGCAATCGTTCACGCCAAGCTGAAGAGGGGCCTTGCTGTTCTGGCCACCATCGGCGCAACGGCTCCGTTCGTCGGACTGTTCGGCACCGTCGTCGGCATTCTGAACGCCTTCCAGCAGATCGCCACCCAGAAGACTTCGGGTATCGGCGCAGTCGCCGGTGGTATTTCTGAAGCCCTTGTTACCACGGCCTTCGGTCTGCTCGTGGCCATTCCCGCCGTTATGGCGTTCAACTACTTCACCGGCCGTGTCGAAGCTTTTGACGTTGAGATGGATAACTCTTCGAGCGAACTGGTTGACTATTTCATCAAGCAGAGCCACAAGCGCTAAGCGGGGCTACTGTCGACTCGAGCGAGAAGCTGCGGAGGGTGGGAGGTTAGAAAGCATCTCCTGCCCGCCGGTTTCAATCTTGCAAGGACAGAACGAACTCGAAAGCGATGCCGGAGTTGAATCCGGTAGAAAATTCAGACGCACGGAGTCCCGACATGGGAATTGCAGTACGTGACGTAAGTAAACAGGTCAACTCCAACATCAACGTTACCCCTATGGTGGACGTGATGCTGGTCTTGCTGATCATCTTCATGGTCATCACGCCGATGTTGCAGAACAAGGTCGCGATTGATATGGCCAAGGTGGACAACGCCGTAGCCATGCCCGACGCCGACAAGGAAGATGCAATCGTCGTGGCTGTCACCAGGGATGGCGGCGTGTTTCTTGGACAGGACAAGGTCGATCCCAGTCAGTTGGGGCGAATGGTCCAAGACAAACTGGCTGACAAGCCCGGCAAAACAATCTATGTTCGAGCGGACGCTCGGGCGCAATACAAGGCTGTGGAAGACGCCATTGACGATGTGCGGACGGCTGGCGTGGATGAAGTTGGCTTGCTGACCCAGAAGAAAGAAAATAACGGGGCAGGCGGCGAATAACCCTGCGGTTGCGCAGTCGGTCTTAACGATTTTTAAGTAAACGAGGAGTTATTTGCCATGGCAATGACAACAGGTGGTGGCGGCAGCAACATGGCCGACATTAATGTCACGCCGATGATCGACATTCTTCTGGTGCTTTTGATCATCTTCATGGTCATCGTACCGGTTACCCCGAAGGGTCTGGACGCACTTGTGCCCCAGCCGCCCAAGGATCCTCAGAAAACACCGCCGCAAAACGACCGCACGATCGTCGTACAGGTTCTGTATCGTCCGGGCGCTGCCCCGGCGTACAAAATCAACGAAACCGACGTTTCACGCGCCGATTTGCTGCCGAGGCTGACTGAAATCTACGCCAACCGTGCCGAACGCGTTATGTTCGTCAGGGGAGACGATGACTTGAACTTCGCTTATATCGCTGACGTGATCGATATTGGCCGTGCGGCTAACGTTGACCATATCGGCTTGATGACGCCGAAGATTCAGGCTGGGCAGTAGCACCCGACCGCGAGCGTCTTCCTGCAAAGGGAGATGCTCCGTTGCATGGGCGAGTCTTACGCGGCATTAAGGTACTGGACCCTGGGTTATGCAGGTTAGGGCTGGCAGCCAGGAAGAGGAGACGATAAAGGTCTCCGATAATTCCAAAGCAGCCGGCCACGTCCGGAGCAACTAAGCCGGATGGCAACGGAAGTACAATTTTTTATCCTGGTTTCGGTTGCTCCCGCCCGGAGCCAGACGCAAAGATTCCAGGCGCGCAACCGATGGGCACTCGCCTGAAGGAGAAGGATACGAAAATGAATGGACCCGCACGTATTACGGCGTTCGCGGTGACACTTGCCGGCATGGTGCTTGCCATGAGCGGGTGCGATCAGCTTGCAGCCCGTGACCAATTGAACAAGGGAGTGGAAGCGTACAAGAGCGCCCACTACGAAGAGGCGATCGGTCACTTCCAAAGAGCCACGCAGCTTGACCCGAGTTTGCCTATGGCAAAGACCTATCTTGCCACTGCATTGGCACAGAATGTGGTTCCCGGTTTGAACACCGCGGAGAATCTGAAGACGGCCCAGCAATCGATTGACATCTTCAAAGAGGTTCTGGCAAAAGATCCGAACGATGTAAACAGCCTGAAGCAGGTCGCGGGCATTTACTTCAGCATCGCGAACAAGAGCGATCACCAGAAGTGGCTCGAAGACATGAAGAACGCCAAGGAGTGGCAGCAGAAGGTATTGGCGGCGGATCCGAAGGATCCGGAAGCGGCCTACACGGTTGGCGTTATCGACTGGACGGAAGCCCACGAAAATCTTCTTGCGGCGCTTCAGGGAGCCGGTATCAACGACGATGGCGAGGGAAATATCAAGGCGCCCAAGAAGATCATGGAGCCGCTGAAGGCGCAGAACGGGCCGCTCGTGGACGAGGCGCTTCAATATTTGAACCAGGCCGTGGCAAATCGCGCGAATTACGAAGAGGCCATGACCTATATCAATCTTGCTTACCGGGCCAAGGCCAGCGTGGATTTCGACAATCCGAGCGCTGTGAAGGTCGATCTGGCTGCAGCGCGCGAGTGGACAGCGAAGGCGATGGACACCCGCAAGAAGAACGAAGAGAAGAAGAATCAGGGACCCGGCGGCATCACGATCGACTCCAGCGGGAATCTGAAGTAGACCGGTACAAATGGTTCAGCAACGGAACGGCTCCCTCTGTTAAGGGAGCCGTTTCCTTTTGTGTGCGTAATTTCATGCAGTCTACGAGGTGAGCTGTGGCAAGGTCAGTCTTCATGCGTTTCCACTTTCTAAGCCTTACGATTTGTCTTGTTGTATCCGGGCTCGCCGTATCGGGTGCGACAGCTCAGACCGGTGGAGTCGATCCACATCCAAGCGCCATGCAGGTCGAGAAGTCGTCCAGCGGCTTTACAGCGCATAACGACTACGAAACCCTGGACGTGACGGTATGCGGAGACACTCTGATTCACGTGGTGGGCCGGCCCATTGGTGCGCAGGGCCCAAGCTCCGCGCGCCCGTGGATGCTGGAGCAAACGCAATCGTGTCCCGGTGCGCAATTCCAGTTCACTCAAACGGATGACACGGCCACGCTCGCCACGGCGAAAGTGCAGGTTGTGTTGTCCCTTCCGCGCGCAATGCTGGCATTCAGATTGTCGAGTGGCGAGGGTTTGCTTCGAGAAGAGCCCAGACTGGCGCGTACCTATCTGCACTCTGATGCTCCCGGGCTCTATCACATTGAGGACCGCTTCGATCTTGACTCCACCGAGGGAATCTACGGCCTCGGCCAGCATCAGAGCGGCGTCTTCAACTATCGCGGCAGCACCGTGGAGCTTGCGCAGAATAATACCGACGTGGCCATGCCGATCTTGCTCTCGACCAAAGGCTACGGCATCTTATGGAATTCAGCGTCTCTCAGTTACGTCGATAATCGCTTCCCGCTGAACCTGAACATCGAGTCTTTGGCCGGCGATCAAGTTGACTACTACGTAATCTATGGGCCGGAGATGGATCAGATCATCCATCAGTACCGGACCATGACGGGTCACGCGCCGCTGCTTCCACAGTGGTCATATGGCCTATTCCAGTCAAAGGATCGCTATGTTTCTCAGACCGAGCTTCTCGAAGTGGCGAGCCAATACAGGACGCGGCATATCCCCATGGATGGGATTGTGCAGGATTGGTTCTGGTGGACGAAAGGCGGAGAAGGGGATCCGGTATTCAACAGCAACTACACCGATGTTCCGGCTGAATTGAAGACGTTGCACGATGAGCATGTGCACGCGATGATTTCGGTGTGGGGCCTGATGGATGAAGCCGCAAAGAACTTCCAGGAGATCAAGCGGAGGGGTTTGGAAATTGACGACACGCATGTGTATGACCCCACGAATCCGGAAGGGCGCGATTTCTTCTGGAACAATCTTGTCGGTAAACTCTTCGCGCAAGGCTGGGACGCATTTTGGCTCGACAGTGCGGAGCCGGAAGAGAGCTGGCCGCATATGGGCGACGGCATCCTGCGTAACAAGCAGTTGCACATCGGCAGCGGACTCGAATATACCAACATCTTTCCGTTCGAGCACAACCTGGGTGTACAGAACCATTGGAAACAGACCACGCAGGAGAAGCGAGTCTTTCTGCTGACGCGGTCAGCCTTCCTCGGGCAACAGCGCGTGGGCGCCACCGTATGGTCCGGCGACGTTTATCAGAGCTGGTGGGCGCTTCAGCACCAGGTGCCTGCGGGGCTCAACTTCGCGTTATCAGGTTATCCGTATTGGACCACCGATATCGGCGGTTATCATCCGCTGTTTCCAGGCTCGTTTAACAAGCCTGAGTACCAGGAACTGTACGCGCGCTGGTTCGAATACGGAGCATTCTGCCCCATCTTCAGAACACATGGGCATCGCGACCACAACGAGCTTTGGGTATACGATCGCGTCTTCCCGACGTTGCTCTCGATTGACAAGCTGCGCTATCGGCTCTTCCCGTACGTGTATTCGCTGGCGTGGAAAGTGACCAACGCGGACTACACGATACAGCGGCCGCTTGTCATGGATTTCCGCAAGGACCCCCAGACATGGGACATTGGTGATGAATTCCTGTTCGGGCCGTCGATGCTGGTAAGCCCGGTGCTTAAGGAACATGCAACGGAGCGGAGCGTCTACCTGCCGGCCGGCGAAGACTGGTACGACTTCTGGACGGGAGAGAAGACGTCAGGCGGCAAGAGCTTGAACGTCGCGGCGCCGCTTGATCGGATTCCGCTGAATGTGCGCGCGGGCTCGATTGTGCCGCTTGGTCCGGAGATCGAATACGCCGGCCAGGCTACGGACCCAATCGAATTGCGTATCTATCCCGGCAAAGACGGCGACTTCACACTCTATGAAGATGAGGGCGACAGCTACCGCTACACGAGCGGTGCGTTCGCTACCATCGCAATTCATTGGGACAATGCTGCACGTACGCTCACCTTCGGAAAGCGCGAAGGAAGCTTCAAAGGAATGCCGGAGAAGCACACCTTCAACGTGATGATCGTAAAGGCGGGGCACGGCGTGGGTGAAAGCGTGTCCGCAAAGGGCGACAAGACGGTTAGCTATACGGGTGAAGCGGCGACGGTGAAGTTCTAACGAACTTCACCGGCACACTACTTGCTTCCGGGCAGAGTGTAGTACTGCAGCGTGTTCTTCCACGTGAACTCGGCGCCGGGCTGGATGTTGATGGCGATGTATGGCTCAACCGCAAGCACTGTCCGGATTGACCACAGCAATTCCCGCGCGAGAGGCCGATCGCCGCTGATCTTGAGACCCGCCCCCACTTTCTTGTTTTCAATGACGATTTCACTGTCGCTCGCGCTGTCGCCGAATCCCTGGATAAACACGGCCTGTTCGTCCTTGCCCGAGAGAGGCCTTAGATATGCGATCTCATTTCCGCGCACTTCGACGACGTTCTTGTCAGGCGGCCGCATCGGCTTGATCTGGAACGGAACCCGGAAGGTGAAATCCGGTCCGGGCGGCTGCTTATCAAGCACTACGAAATTGTGGTTATAGACAGAACTCTGAATCGCTTTCGTGCCGGTGTTCTTCAAGCTGTGCTCGATCAGCATGATCGGCTTGCCGTTTTCGAGACGAATGGTTTTGCGGTACAGATAGGCGTAACCGGAAGCGGGGTCAGACAGCTCCTGCTGGAACTCGATTGAATCTTTGTGTTTCTTTACCGTCCACTTGCCGGAGTTGAGGACGTCGTACGGGCGGTACCGGTTGTAGTCGCCGTCAGTGCGACGCAGAATGCCCACGCCGATCTTGATGAAGGTTCCGCCGGGTTTGGACTCGTCGTAACCGAGCGGCGACTGGAATTCGTCGACGGGACCGTAGAGTGCGCTGCACGGGCCAGAGACGATGTCGTTTCCATCCCATACCCAATTGATGACTTTGGGATCGACTCTGTCGTACCAGGCTCCGTAATAGTTATGGCCTTTGTATTCGAGGCTATTGAGGGCTCCGGACCAGTCGAAGCGGGTGGAGCGGTAGTATCCATTCACAGGATCGGGCAGATACACCTTTGCCGTAATCTGTCCGTTCGAAATACTGGCTTGTGGGAAATCGGAGGCTTGTGCGGACGGCGCAAGAGTGAGGACGCCGAGCAGGAGAGTGGCAACCGGAAACAGGGCCGCAGCTTGTTTTGTTACGGCTGGAATTGGGTGATTACGCATGGTGATCATTTGCGAAGCCCTCAAACGACAAAAATCCAGACGACACAGTATAGTTGCGCGCTACTGCCGAATGCAGCGGAATCCTCCTACTCAGCCTGATGAAATTCAACCGCGGGCATGCTGTTGGGTACTTCCAGCCGCAAAAGCAAAGCCCGGGCCTGCAATCCCCTCCTGCGAAGGCAGCAGAGGGGGATTGCAGGCCAGGGCAGTCACGATCCCAACGAACGATTACTTCGCCGGAGCTACCACATCCACCACCTTGTACAGCATTGTGTGCTCAATCCTGCACATTTTTCCATGCTGCTCCATCGTGCTGTTGAAATCCGCGTCCGGATGCACCTTCTTCCAGGCGCTCCGAATGCTGTTGTAATGGTTGACGAACGCATCCCAGCTCGGAAACAAGTCCACCGTGCTCACCGCGGGTTCGTCCTTGGCGCCGCGCGGAAAGACCTGCTCATTGACTGCCCAGCCGTCTGTGTTTCCATCCTTTACCATCTGTTCGGCAAGCGGCTGCCAATCCTTCTTCTCCAACGCCACGCACGCGCCAGCATCCGATGTACTCATCGAGTTGAATTCCAGGTAATCTCCCTTCTTGGCGCCACCCACCAGCGCCTGGTACTGCGTGAAGTTGTTGTAGACCAGTTTGCCGAGTTCGTTTTGCTTTGCGTGGACCGCCTCTGCCGTCATCGGGATGTCCGCATTGCGCAGTGCCTTTGACAACTCTTCCTCGCTCAACGGCGCAGTCGGCAGGCCCTTGTAGAAGGTTACAAACACATAGTCGCACTCGGCATTCGTACCCTGCGGCATCTGGGCTCGCAGCACGATCGTTTGTGCATACGCGCCGGAATCCACAAGTGACTGGCTCAGCTTGTGGCTGGGGCCGGTGGTCCATTCTTGAGCCGCGGCCATTTTTCCGGGGTTCATCTTTACACACTGAATGAGGTGGAAACCGACTGGTGCTTGTTGCGCCATAAGTAGAACCGAGAGCGCCGCAGCCATAGCGGCACCCATCAGAATGCGGGGTACTGACATATCTCAAAACCTCCATGTGATTTTTGTGAGAGTTACTTGGGTCGGGGAAGGACACCGGGAATGTTCAGTAAACATACACCGCTACGGTGCAACAAGATAGAAAAATCAGCGCACCCCGGCGGCTGGCTCACTCCGCAGTCCCCTCGCCTGGCACCGGGGCGCGCCCTTGTGACCGTTTTTCTATCTACCAGAACATACGTGGACTCCGATCAACCAGCACTTGGGTCGAATCGGGGCAAATCTCCCTTTCATGAATTGGGCGGTCCACGAAGGGAGTTGTGGGTGAGTAGCCGCTAACAGTACATAACTCATTGATCGAAGGAAAGTGCAGCCGCATATTTTTCAGCTTCGGCCGGGAAGACAACTATTTTTGCGGTTGTCGGTGTATGACCGGTAGCTATTTGTTGAAGGTCTTGTGCTTACGCTGCCGGAGTGGAGAGGTGCCGGGAATCGAGCTGAGCTCAGCGAGATGTGCGACTGTGGCGGGCGCGGGCGTTGCGGCGGAAACAGTCGGGGGAGTGGTCGTTCACAATGCCGCAGGCCTGCATCCACGCATAGACGATGACAGGACCGACGAATTTGAAGCCGCGGCGCTTGAGCTCTTTTGAAATCGTCTCGGCCAGCGGAGTGCTGGCGGGAACTGGACCGCTGTTCTGTATTGGCCCGCCGCCCGCAAGGTCCCACACCCACTCGGAGAAGTCGGCGCCCGACTTCCGCATGTCGAGAAAAATGCGGGCGCCCTCGATGGTGGCAACGATCTTGGCGCGCGAGCGGATGATGCCTTCATCCTGAAGCAACTTCGCGATGTCTTTCTCAGTGAAGCGCGCGACTTTGAGCGGATCGAACTGGCGGAAGGAGGCGCGAAATGCTTCGCGCTTGCGGAGCACGGTGATCCACGAGAGGCCGGCTTGGAAGCCCTCGAGCATCAGAGTCTCCCACAGCACACGGCTGTCGTATTCGGGGACGCCCCACTCCTGATCGTGGTAGCGAACCATGAGCGGGTCGCTACCGGCCCACTTGCAGCGGATGCGGATTGAGGACGCGGGCTTGGAGGAATTGTCGGCTTGAGGTGACATGGGTCGAGCAGCTCCAGTGCTTCAAGAGGATTGTATCGGCTGCATGGGAAAGGGGCGCAACCTTTTGGGTTGCGCCCCTTGAATTACTTGTTGAACCAAGTGCGGCGGTGAAGAAGTTATTGCGCGCCTTCCTTGAAGATTTGATCGGCCAGGTAATTGTGAATCTTGGCATCGTTCTGAAGTCTTTCGAAGTAGGCGCTCTGAAGCATCTGTGCACGGTTGTTGTGCAACTGCGTGTGAATCGACTGCCGCACGCTGGGATTGCTTAGTTCACGCTGGCCGGCCGGCTCGCGCGAAATGAATTTGTAAATCGCATATCCCTGGATTTTGTGGTTCGCATCCATGGCCGGAATAATGTCACTGAACTGGCCTGGTTTGAGCTTGCTGATGGCGTCATAAACCACTGGAACGCCCTTCAGAGAAGACTCGGGGATGAAGCCCATGTCACCACCATTGGCCGCCGTGGACGAATCCTCAGAGAAGTTCATGGCCACAGAGCTGAAGTCTTCGCCGCTTTCCAGCCGGTTATGCAGGGCCTGGATCTTCCGCTTGGCATCGGCGTCGCCTGAGGCCTTGTTGTTTTGCAGGTTGGCGGGCTGTTGCGACGGGGCGGTTGTGACAAGGATCTGTGCCAGGTGGTACTGCGGCTCAATCTGGTTGAATTCGGCTTTGTGTGCGTTGTAGTAGCCGGAGATTTCGGCGTCGGTGACGTTGATCTTCGACTCGATTTCCTTATTGATCAGCTTTTCGCGCGTCAACTGGCGGCGAATGTCGCGCTTGAGGTCATCAAGCGTCATGTTGCTCTGCTTGAGCCTGCGGTCGAAGTCTTCCTGCGTATAGGGCGCCTTGAATTCAGTGAGCTTGGCGTTCACGTCTTCGTCGCTGGCGGTCAGGTTGAGCTTGGCCGCACGCTGCTGAACGATTTCGTCGGCGATCATGCCGTGGAGAAGATTGAGGCGGCGAATATTTGCTTCTTCAGGAGATGGTTTCTGCGGCGTGTCGCCAAGATTGGCCTGGTACACACGGTCCAGGTCAGCTCGCATAATCTCCTTGCCATTGACAGTGGCAACAACGTCGGCTGACGGAGAGCGGTGGCACCCCGCGACGGCGACCAGGAGGAATAAACCAAGAACAATAGGAACGGCAGAACGGCGAAATATGCGATTCAACGAAATGACTTGCAACCTCGTGACTCCTGTGGGGTCCATGAGAACCCCGGCTCTCAAGGATAAATGCACAACCCGGCCAGGCGACAGGAAACTTATCACCTAATTGCCGCCGCCGGGCTTTGGCGCCGCGGCTGGTTGGACCGGCGGAGGCGGCGGTTGTTCACCTGCGGCGCGCAAAGCGCGATCGATGGCCATCCAAACCTGCTCTTCGGGAACAGCGCCATTGATTTTCTCACCGTTCACGAACAGGGCCGGAGCACCCTCCAGGCCGAGACCGGAGGCCTCCTTGAGGGATTCCTTCACCTGGGAATCGTCCTGCTTGGCGATGCAAGCGTCGAGCTTTTGCGTGTCGAGCTTGCCGACGGACGCTTCCTGCCGAGCGATGCGGTCAAGGGCGGCGTTGCTCTTGGTCACGTCGCGGTCTTCGCCAGTCACTTCCTGGGCGTGGGAGTGGAGGTAGTCCACGTAGCCCCAATAGACATCACTGCTCTGCGATGCCAGGCAATCGGCATCGACGGATGCGCGCATGGCCCAGGGATGGATTTCGACGAGCGGGAAATCCTTGTACACGAAGCGAACTTTATCCTTGTAGCGCTCAAAAGTCTTGGGGAACAGTTGCTGGTGCATACGGGCGCAATAAGGGCACTCAAGGTCGTCGAAGTTGATAATGGTGACCTTCGCGTTGGGATTGCCGCGCACAGGCCGGCCGGCGATATCGATGGTCGATGAGGGGTCGTGGGTCAGGTCGTAGGTCTCCAGGCGGGCCAGTTTTTTGCCGTCGGTGGAGATGAGAAAACTGATGATCTGCGTCCGTGTGCCGTGCGAAACGGTGACGGGAAGCTCGTCGTAACCACTGATTTTGCTTGGCTTGCGACCCCCGATTGCCACGTCATAGTCCTGCGGAATGCTGAACTGCGAACGAATAGTGACTTCGATGCGCCGGTTTGCGGCCGGATCGGAGGCAGCCTGCGATTCAGTCTGGGCCTTGCAGCCGGCAGTGAAGCAAATGGCGAGCAAAACCGCGAAAAAGCGCAAATGAGACAATTTGTATTCCTCTCAAAAAGGATACTCCAGAGGGCTCAGAAGCATTCCGGCGTGGAGATGAAATATTCGTTTCCACAAAAGTGGACGCGGCCAGTACAGAAAGGCAACCACCCGCCGTGTAGGTAATCGATCCTAGTAGAGTGGCGGCAGGGTGGGATCGCGGAAGATCGTGTTGGAGCGGCGAATATCGCCCACCGAGCCGAAGTTGGCGAGGGTGAAGCTGTAGAGGTACTGGGTTTCGTCTCGCACGGAGCCAAGCCTGAAGCGGCGATAACCGACGGTGAGGCCGCAGCAGTCCCAGTTGTAAGTGCTCTGGATGCCCGCGTATTGCACCTGGTTCAGGACGAAGTCGTACCCACCATTGGCAGCAAGGTTGAACCCCGCGCCGTTTTGCCTGCCGATGGTAACAAAGGGCTGCAACTGCTGGCTTTTGATGGTAGAGGCAACGCCGCGGCTCTCGTCTACGGCGTTCAACAGCGCATGGCCGAGCCCAACAGTTGTATGGCCCCAACTATAGCCCGCGTAGAGGTTGTCAGCGCTGAGTTGTCCCTGTTCGGGATCGTAATCGAGATCCCACTGGACACGCAGGTTATCGATCGGCTCAAAGCGCATCCGCGAAGTGACCGGCGCAAGATTACGCGGCTTGGTGAGGAACGCTACCCCGCTCATGTCGAGCGTGGCGTCAAAGACGTTGCGGCGGCCAGTGATGAGCGCGCCGCCGAAACTGGAGTCGATGAAGATGTTCTGGGTGATGGTCCAGCTTGCCCATTCGCGCGGATGGCCCGGGCACGAAGCAGCGCCTTCTGCGCAGGCCTGGCCGTTGCGAGGCGTGAGGTAGAACCGCTGCGTCAGCGACAACCCGGCCTCGTTGACGTTGGTGGCCACGTCGGTGGTGTCGACGAGAAGCACCTTAGGAGCTTGGGTACCGATGCCTGCTACGAAGCGATAGGTCAGTTCCGGCTCAATCACGTGGCGCAGGACGCGATTCCAGCGCGGCAGTTGGAAATCGCGCTCGAGCGCCGGCGGACGAATGTCGACAGAAGCTTCTGCGTCGAAGCGATGGATTGGCTCGTGGCTAATGGTCGGCACGCCGCGGCGCAGGTCGGTGAGGTCAGGAATCTGGCTGATGGTGTAGGACGTTTCGCGGAGAGCGACGCTCGGAGTGAAGTTCCAGCCACCGGCCGCGAGTGGCAAGGTGAGGTGCGGGTACACGTCGATGCGGCCCACGTTGCGCGCGTGGAAGCGTGGCTCGGAACGGCTGAGATAGTCGAGCGAAGAGCCAAAGCTCCAGTAGAGAGGCGAAGAGCCTATCGGGCGTTCAAGCACATCGTAGCGGAGGTTGGGCAAGTGGAGGATGCGAGCCTCATCGCCATTGCGTGAGCTGGCGAAGGTCTCAAAGCGCTCAAGCGAGAGCGACGGAATACGGCCGTTGTTCGCGTGCGTAAGCGAAACTCTGCTGCTGACCTGGGAACTTATGGCCTGTGAAAAGTTATCGTTGAAGACCAGCCGATACAGGTAGCTCGACAGGTATTCCATTGTTCCAGCGCCGTGCAGGTGGGGCGAGAAGTCTTTGCGTCCTTCGGCCACCACGTCCACCCCGCCCTGGTTGACGCGCACGTAGCCTGTAGGGCCCGGAATAAGGCTGGGAGAGACTTGCCCTGCGCCGGAAGCGCTTGAGGCCGCGACGGCGCCAGTCAGTGCGTTGGTGTTGCCAATCTGCTGTAGAACGCCGCGGTCGAGCAATGCGTTCCATCGCACGATGAGGTGATCGAGATCGCGACCCTTGTAGCGGAAGTCGCCATTGGGCGCCCAGCCACGTTTGCTGAAGAGTTCGGCTCCGATCACCATGTCCATGCTGCGGTTGATGGCCCAGTAGTACTGCTCGCCAAGCACGAATCCTTTGATCGATGAGTTGCTGATGACGGGAATCAGAAATCCGCTTTCACGTCCGGTTTCGTCGATGGGGTGGCGCAGATAAGGCAGGTAAACGAGCGGGATATTGAGCAGCTCAAAGTAAGAGTTTTTGGTTGAGGCGGTGCGATCATCCAAATTGATGGCGTGCGAGATGATGCGCCAGTCGGGGCGCGGAAAACTGCAGTTCGTCATGGTGCCGTCGATGATGCGGTAACTATCTTCACCGGTTTGAAGCAGGACGCGCGCAGTGAATCGAAATGGTGTGGAAGTGGAGTACACGCCGCTGCGTGCTGCGCTGTGCAGTCCCTGTATGCCGCTGACGTTGTAGAAGCGCGCGGTGTGCATGTTGAGATTCATGTCGCCGTGCGAGGCGCCTATCTGCACATCGTTGGGTCCGCCGGTGAGTTGAAGATGACCTTCGGCCTCAAGCACGGATGTGGACTGGTGGTAGACCACCTTGTCTGCGCGGAGGACGTATCCCCGATAGTGGACGACGACGTTTCCATTGAGCGTGAATTCATCGCCCACGCGGGTCTGCCGGTCGGCATCGAGTTGGACAGGATTGCCTGTGGCGGGCTGCGGTTCGGGCTGCGCGACGGGAAGCAATTCCTGGCCGGGATCATTCGGTAATGGCACTGCCTGGGTGTTATCCGCAGCAGCTTCGGCGCTGAAGCTGGCCGGCGCGGGAGCAGGTAGCGCATTGGTCAACGCCTGCGCCCGAACTTGCAGGTGACAGAGCGCCAGCAGCGTGATACATACTAGATTACGAGGACGCATCCAAGACTCGACCGGTGTAAGGCTCAGCATAGCAAAATCGGGCAGGTCACATGGGAAGCGGTTCTCGCAGCTCTGGCAACAGGAAAACCCGGGACTTTTCGTCGTCAACGGATAGTTTGATTCCGCTACGAGCCGGTATTCCGCGTACCTCCTCTTCTCGATTGCACGTTTTGTTCGCGAGTGGCGTGAATGGGTTCATGACATGGTGCGAAACGGAATTGCGGCAGGTGCTGAACAGGCCATTGCCGGAAGGGACACAGGAGCATTGAGTACATTGCCAAGCCAGGCTAGAATTTCATCGAATTGGAAAGAAGAAGTAAACCAGCGCATCGCCGCGCACAAGAATCGCAAGCCGGTCCCGGTTGCGGAGCAGAATGCTGCGGTTCCAGAACACCATACCTCAAACAGCCGCGCCGCGGCTGCTGCGCGCGTGGCGGAACGTTTTGCCAAAGCACCCAGTTACAGCGAGCTTTTGGAGAATGAAGCTCGCGCCGCCGTGCGCGCTGCGGAAGCTGTTTCGCGGGCAGCACTGCAGGCGCAGGCCGTTGCCGAATCCGTGCTCGCGGAGTTGCAGGCCGCGAAGTCAGCGGAGCCGGAGTGGCAGTTCCAGGAGGAAGAGGAGCCGGTTGCGGAGCAATACCGAAGCCGGGAGGTTGGGCCGCAGATGCATGCGGACCCGGTCGTCGCGGAGCGGCTGGACATTGTGCAGGCCGACGAGCGGGAGGATTGGGGCGATCAGAACGATCAGGATGGTCGGAGCCAGTCGTACGAGATTCGCTGGGAACCGGACGCTCCGAGGCTGCACCCGGAAACCGAAATTACCAGTTCGCGTCTGGACACCAACGAGTGGCGCGAGACTGCGCGAATCGCACAGGAGGAGCCGGTCGAAATGGTAGAACCGGCTCAGCCGATCCACGCCAATCTTATCGAATTTCCCAGGGAGATTGTGGCTACGCGCAAGGTGCGTCCGCGTCGGGCGGAAGGTCCTTTTGCTGCCCAGCACGAACACGATGTGCAGTTGAGCATCTTTGAAGTGGAACCGGAGGCAATTTCGATTGACCCGGCAGCCGCGGACACGATGAATCCCGAGGCTGCTCCCACATGGATGAGCCCCGAGTGGTCAGGGATGGAACTAGACGAACACCCGGTTGGCGCGCTGCATACCGAGGCGCAAGCGGATTTCCTGGAAGAGCGGGTTGCAGGCGCCGTTAAGGACCAGGAAATCTATCAGGCTCCTTTAACTCTTCGAGCGATGGCGGCGGTAGTGGACGGTTCGCTGGTGCTGGCGGCGCTTTCGGCGATCACGCTCGGGATTGTGAGCCGCGCACACAGCCTGCCTGGAATGCGCATGGCTGAGCTGGGAGCAGCGGTGGGCTTGTTGATCATGAGCGCGCTCTACATCGGCCTTTTCAACGCCATGGGGCAGGGGACGCCGGGAATGCGCTATGCGCGTATTGCTCTGAGCACATTTGAAGGCGAGATACCAACGCGCAGAATGAGATTCCAGCGGCTTGCAGCACTTGTTCCGTCGGTATTACCGGTGGGCGTGGGCATGCTGTGGTCGATTTTTGATGAAGATCACTTGAGCTGGCACGACCGGCTATCTCGAACTTACCTGCGAACTTATTAATGCAAGATGGCGTAGCCGCTGTGGATTTTGTCTGCGGCGGCGAGTTTTTTGTGATTACCTTAGAGGGAAACCATTTCGTAAATATATGAAAGAGATATGGATAAGTCGATTGCCCGAGTAATAGCAGCTTTTGCCTATATTGAATCGGGCAGCCTCAAGGCCAGCGAAAGGCATCCAAAGTCAAGTTAGTCAGCTGTAAGCTGCCGCACCAGTGCAGACCTCGAATGGCTGCATATTACGGAAGGGATGGAGGCCAGTGAATGAGCCGGCAAGGCCTTGCTGTGCACCTACCGAAGGAAGACTTCAGAACAGATCGGTTGAGTGAACCGGAGTTGGCGCTTCCCCTCCACCTGGTTACGGATTGCGGACCATCGAGTGAGCAGAGCGAGGCTACGAGGCCTGCTCAGCCGGTGCTGGTTCCCACCGTCTTTCACGAAGAATGGTGGCTCAATGCCGCTACGGGCGGGCGTTACTCCGTCGCCGAAATGCGGGCCGGAGACAAGACGGTGGGGCGGTTGCCCTACCTGGTGCGAAGCCGATTCGGCTTAAAGGGCATCTGGACCCCACCGGTTACCTACTTTCTTGGGCCCGGCCTGGACGAAGGCGAGGGCAGCGCAAATAATCGCTTCCTGAAGCGCATGGAGATTACGCGCGAGCTGATTGCGAAGCTGCCCAAGTGCTCGTGGGAATGCATCCGGTGCCATGCGGGCGTCAAGGACGTGATTGCATTCCAGGAGCAGCGTTTTAGAACGTACGTGCAGTTTACGCACGAGATCAAGCCCGCCCCGGCTGAATTGCTATGGCAGCAGATGCGCAACAAAACGAGGAATGTCATTCGTCGTGCGAAGGAACAGATCGCCCTGGAGCAGATCCTGGATCCGGAAGAGTTTATTCGCGCGCACCGGAACAATCTTGCTGCCGAAGGTGAAAACGATTCACTCGATATGGATGCATGCCGGAGAGTGCTGACTTCAGCGCTTGCGCGGAAGCAGGGCAGGATTATTGCGGCGCGTAACTCGAAGGGCGAGATTATCGCCGCCAATTTCTGCGCATGGGACAATACGACTTCGTATTACGTCCTGAGCACGCGCAGCAGTGATGCCGGTAACGGCGCCACCAGCCTGCTGATATGGGAAGCGATTCAGCACGCGGTTGCGCGAGGATTGGCTTTCGATTTTGCCGGACTTGGAACCAGAGGCAGTGTGTTGTTGTACTCAGGTTTTGGCGCCTCAGTCAGTCCGAGGTTTGTGGCGCTTCGGTCCTCAGGGCTTGCGCGGCTGATTGCCGACGCACGGGCGCTACTGACGCACGAGTTCTATTTCTTTTAGCAATGTGGCCGCTTGCTAGCCGTTAAGCCCCTGCAACGCCGAGACACCGACGCCGAGCACTGCGGTCTTGTCGTCGGGCGGCAGAATCTCAAGTGAGAAGCTTTGTAGCGGGCTCAGCTTGACCATGGATTCGATGTGCGTTCGCAACAGCGGGAGTTCGAGGAAATCGACATTGATGCCGGTGAAGTAGAAACGCCCTGGCCCCGCCAGGTGAATGAAAGACGATGTCGCGGCGGCTAGTGCGCGATGCCACAGGTCGACAAATTCGCGACAACGCTGATCACCGTTGCGGGCGTTCTCAAAGACTTCTTCCGGCTCAAGGTCGAGGAACCGCAGGCGCATGGCGCGATGGCCCATGATGCCTTCAAGATGGCCCAGCCCGCCGCAGCCGCAGTAGCGTTCTTTCGGGTCGAGGGTGACGGTGATGTGGCCGCCCTCCCAGATGCCTTCCACGTAAGGCCAGCGGCCGTAGCCAATGCCATTGCCAATCGTCCACACGCGCGTTAGCTTTTCCAGACGCCCGTGACTGGCTGCCACGCCGGCGGCAATCGCGTCGGCATCGTTGGCGATTCGGACGGGCACGTTAATGCCGAGGGCCGCCAGCCCGCGTGCGGCCTCCTCCGCCAGGTGAATGCCTTTGATCTGGGTCAGATTCGGTGAGTCTTCCACGACTCCATGGCGGACGATTCCTGGGACGGCGATGCCGATTGCATCAAGTGGAGCCTGGCCCTCCTGGGCAAGACTGGTAACGAATTTGCTGAAGATTGCAACCAGCTCGCTGACCGGAATGGAGCTCAGAATGTCGGGCTCGCCGGGATCCTCGGGATAACGCAAAAGCTGGCCCACGAGCTTCTGATCTTGAAGCCGCCCGGCCACGATGTGGTCGGTGATCACAATGCCGATGGCGTTAGTCATGTAGAGCCCTCCGGGCTCTAGCTGCTAGCTGCTAGCCACTAGCGTCTAGCCACTAGCCACTAGCGTTTCATTGCAGCCGTTGAACTCGTAGAGGCTTGAGCCGCGGCTACGAAATTATACTTAGCCCGCCTGGTAGCGATGCAGGCGGCCGAGCCCGTTGAACGCGGCAACCTTGTAGCACTCGGCTAGCGTGGGATAGTTAAACACGGTTTCGATGAAGTAGTTGATGGTGCCGTTGAGCGTCATGACCGCCTGGCCGATGTGGACCAGCTCGGTTGCGCCTTCGCCGATGATATGGACGCCGAGCACTTTGCGTGTGTCGCGGTGAAAGATGAGCTTCAGCCTTCCAGTCGTATCGCCGCGAATCTGGCCGCGCGCAACTTCGCGATAATATGCCATCCCCACCTCGTAGGGAACGTCCTCGTCAGTCAATTGTTCTTCAGTTTTTCCGATGAAGCTGATTTCGGGAATGGTGTAGATGCCGTAGGGATAAAAGCCTGGATTGGAACTGGCGGCGTCGTCGTCGAAGGCGCGTGCCGCGGCAATGCGACCCTGCTCCATTGAGACGGATGCCAGCGCCGGAAAACCGACTACATCGCCTACGGCGTAGATGTGATCGACCTTGGTGCGATAGTGCTCGTCAACAGCAATGCGGCCGCGGCTGTCTGCCTCTAGGCCGGCGGCGGCCAGGTCGAGGTCGTCCACATTGCCCTGGCGGCCTACAGCGTAAAGCAGCGCATCGCCTGAGACGCGCTTTTTGCTTTCCAGGTTGGCCACGACGGTGTCGGGCGGCAACTCTTCTACGCTCTCGACTTCTTCGCCGAGGCGCATGGTGACGCGGGCGTCGCGCAGGTGGTAGCTGAGTGCTTCAATAATTTCGCGATCCGCAAATTCGAGCAGGCGGTCGCGTTTTTCGATGAGGGTTACGCGTACGCCGAGAACGGCGAACATGCAGGTGTATTCGACGCCCACCACGCCGCCGCCTACCACGATGAGCGAATGCGGCAGTGTGGGCAGGCCGAGGATCTGGTCGCTGTTGATAATGGTGCGGCCGTTTACAGGCACCGTGGGGGATGTAGCGGGCTTGGTGCCGACGGCGATGATAATGCGGTCTGCTTCCAGCGTGGTTTCTGTCTGCGGGCCCTCGACACGTATCTGATTGGGACTGAGGAAATGGGCAATGCCGTGAACCACGTCGATGCCGTTGCGGGAAAGCTGGGCCTCGGTCACGTCGACCTCAGTCTTGATGACGGCCTGAGTACGAAAGGCCAGGTCCGCCATGGTGATCTTTTCCTTGACCCGATAATTGATGCCGTAAACAGAGCGGTAGTTGTAACCGGAAAGATGAAGCACGGCCTCGCGCATGGTCTTGGATGGGATGGTTCCGGTGTTGATACAGACACCGCCCACCACGGTTCGGGCCTCAACCACGACCGCGCGCTTGTTCATTTTGGAAGCGGCCACAGCTGCGCGCTGACCCGCCGGGCCGGAACCAATGACGATCAAGTCGTATTTAACGGCGCTCACTCGAATCGATCTCCCCGAATGTGATGCAGATTTGGCTGCGTTAGAGCGAGTTGTGAACTTCGCGCGGGAAAGTTCATTACAAGCTCCAGGGCGAATGGTGCTTAATCGGAGGCTACCATAGCGGCCGGATGTGGAAGCGATGTGCCGGCGCTGAAGATTTGGGTAAAAAAGGCGCTGCCACGGAGATGCGGCAGCGCTAGCAATGGAGGAGTGCGGATGCCACGGCGGCAGCGCGAGAGCGGACGCCGGGGCGGCGGGCCGGGAAGGGCCCTGCCACAGTGGATTAGAGCGTTTTCGAGATGAATGCTTACAGTCTAGATGGACATCTGCGGTCTCCCACCCTTTGTGCGAAGAACGCACAAAGGATGGGGCACCCAAGGTTTTGTTAACACTTGAATCGAAAATGCTCTAGAAGTGCGCGGGCCGAAGTTCGGAATGGCGCACAGGCAATGCGGAGGAACCGATTCTTCCGCCTGCCTGCTTGTTTTCTTCCAGGTGGAACTGGCGAATCATGCCATCGAGGTCGGCAGCCAGCTCGGCCAGGTTCTTGAGCGCGGCGACGGCCTCTTCGGACGCTGACGCCGTTTCGTTCGACAACTGTGAGATCTGTCCCGCGGATTCTGAGATTTCGCTGGACGCTGACGTTTGTTGCGTGGCGGCGGTGGCGATGAGGTTGATCTGATGCTCGACCTGGCGCGAGGACTCGATGATGGCTTCGAGGCTCTGATGCGCGTTCGAAGTTTCCTGCAATCCTGTCTCGACAGCCGAGCGGCTATCGTTCATCACGTTGAGCGTTTCGCGGGTTTCATCCTGGATGCTGCGGATGGTTCCGGCGATTTCTTCTGTGGCGCTCTTGGTGCGTTCGGCGAGGCGGCGAACTTCCCCAGCGACGACTGCAAACCCGCGGCCGTGCTCTCCCGCCCGCGCAGCTTCAATCGCGGCGTTGAGAGCCAGCAGGTTGGTCTGCTCGCTGATTTCCTGAATCACGTTGACGACCTTGCCAATCTCCTCAGAGCGATGAGCGAGCGATGTCATTTTGTCGGAGACAGTGCTGGTTGCGGCGGCAATTTTTTCCATGGTGGAGGCGGCTGATTGCATCACGGCTCCGCCCTTGTCGGCTGTTTGAGCGGAAGTGCGACTGGCGTTGGCGGCGCTTTCAGCGTTGTGACTGATTTCACCGATCGTGGCCGTCATTTCCTGTGCGGCCGCGGCAATCTGGTTGATTTTGCTGGATTCGGTGTGAGCATTACCGGAATTCTGCACGGCGCGTGCGCTGATTTCAGTTGTAGAGGCAGAGAGCATCTCCGCGCCTTTGGCAACCGACTGAAGAACCGAGCGCATGGAGTCCACGGTGGTGTTGAACGCCTCACCCAATTGCCCGATTTCATCGGTGCCTGAGACGCGGACGCTCACCGAGAGATCCTTCTGTGCCATCGCCTGAAGAGCATTCTTGAGTCTTGCAATACGCGGCGCAATCTCGCGGGTAAGAATGAAGCCAGTAAATGCGCAGAGGAGAATGATGAACGCGACGAGCGAGGAACCGACCCATGTGGCGCGCGCGGCAGCGGTTGTGGCGCTCTGCGAAGCAACTGTTCCTCTATTTTCGTTGTACTGTACTACTCCATTCAGCGCTTCCAGGGCATTTGTGAATGCGGCAACGGTAGTGTCATTGCTGAACGCATCGAGCGCATCCCCTGACTTGCCAGCTCTGACAAACTCCAGGCCACGGTTACTGATCTCGAAATATTGGGCAAAGGCGGTAGGTACCTTTTGATAGAGTACCCGCTCCTCCGAAGTAGAAGCGAGGCCCTCATAGGCCTTGAGACTCGCCTGGTAATCACTGATTGCCCGTGCCCTGGCCTGCGAGTGATTTGCAATGCATTCCGGCGTCTGGCAAATCATCAGATCAAGATCTGAGCGGCGCAGAATATTCATGGCGGCGCGAGCGGCGTCAAGACTGACAACCGACGGGAAGTCGTTCGTGCTCACCTCAACGCAATCGGACGCGATGCCGCGGAAAACAACAAAGGAGTACACGCCCATGATGACGCAGAGAGCGCAGACAATTCCGAATGCGAAGACCATTTTGCGATAGACAGGAAGATTACGTAACCACTGCATTTCCATTGACCCTTTCGAAGGCGAACTGATGATGATATCGGCAGGAGAATTCAGAGCTTGAGCAGGGCGGGCCGCGCTTGATGTTGCCTGCGCGCCGGGCGGGAGAATATGCTTGGGGCCGCTTCGCTTTCTTATGTGCAATGTGCAGGAAATGGGGTCCTGGATGGTGTCTTGGCGCTCGACCGTTCGTCTACGGCTTATTGTGTTTGTTCTAATGTGCGGGGCCGCAAATTCGCGCCTGCTTCCGGCTCAAGCTGCACCAGGGCGGCCTGCGCCAACTCCTCAACAGCTTGCGATTCAGGCAGCCACTCAAAAAGAACATCAGCGTGAAATGGACCTTCTGGGCATCAAGCAACTTAGGCCCGGAGCAAGCGGCAACGCCAACGGCGCCAATCCTGCAAACTATGAAGAGTCGAAGGCTGACGTTTACAACAATCTCCCCGACCCGCTGGTGATGAAGAACGGCGAGCAGGTGACGACCGCGAATATGTGGTGGACAAAGCGGCGGCCGGAGATCGCCGAAGATTTGGATCGCGAGATCCTTGGCCGCACACCCGCGAATTTGCCCAAGGTGACTTGGGAAGTAGTGAGTACCACGCACGAGAAGAACGGCGACGTTCCCGTGATTACAAAGAAGCTGCTGGGCCACGTAGACAACTCGTCTTATTCAGCGATCAAGGTGGATATCGACCTGACGTTGACGACTCCGGCGAATGCGACAAGACCGGTCCCCGTGATCATGGAGTATGGATTGAGCCGCGAGTTTCTGGCGGCAATGGCAAGGCTGAATCCGCAGTTTGCAGCCGCAGCGTCTGGCGGCGAGCCGGGGCAGGACCTGCCTTGGCAGCGGCAGGTGCTGGCCATGGGTTGGGGCTACGCGGAGCTGATTCCGACGAGCTATCAGGCGGATAACGGAGCAGGCCTGACAGAAGGCATTATCGGCCTGGTGAACAAGGGCCAGCCGCGCAAACTGGACGACTGGGGCGTGCTGAAAGCGTGGGCATGGGGCGCGAGCCGCGCCGTTGACTACTTTGAAACCGACAAGGACGTTGACGCAAAGCAGGTGGGACTTGAAGGGCACTCGCGCTACGGTAAGGCGACGATAGTGGCAATGGCTTACGATCCCCGTATCGCGATTGCATACGTGAGTTCGTCCGGCGAGGGCGGAGCCAAACTTTACCGCCACAATTTCGGAGAGCAGGAAGGCAACATCGCCGCTCCGGTATCGTTTCATTGGATGGCGGGCAATTTTATGAAGTATGCCGGGCCGCTGACTCCCGGCGACATGCCGGTGGACGCGCATGACCTGGTTGCGATGTGTGCGCCGCGGCCGGTGTTCATTTCTGCCGGCGCAACGGAAGGCGATGGATGGGTGGACGCGAAAGGGCAGTTCCAGGCGGCTGCGGCTGCGGGTCCGGTATATCGGCTGCTTGGCAAGAAGGACATGGGAACGCTGGAATTTCCGCCGATTGAAACTGCGCTGATCAATGGTGACGTCGCATTCCGGCAACACTCCGGCGGGCATACTCCGGCGCCGAACTGGCCGACGTTCCTCATTTTTGCGAGCCGGTATATTCACTCCGCGCCTCTGCGGCCTACGCAGGAGCAGGTGGCGATTGTTGAAGCGGCTGTGAAAGATCACCAGCATATGATGGACGCGCTTGGCATCAAAGAACTACGTCCGGCGGCAAGCCAAGATCCGAAGTCGCCCAACGCAGTGAACTACGACGAGGCAAAAGCGAATCCTTATAAGAAGCTGCCCGACCCGCTGAAGCTCAACAACGGCAAACCAGTAACCACTGCCGATATGTGGTGGAAGAAACGCCGGCCGGAGATTGTGGCGGACTTCGACAAGGACGTGCTTGGCCGCGTGCCTGCTAATGCGCCGAAGGTAAGTTGGGAAGTGGTGAAAACGCGGCAGGAGTCCGTGGGCGGCGTGGCGGCGGTAATCAAGCGGGTGAACGGGCAGGTGAACAATGCGGCGGACCCGTCAATGACAGTAACGATCGACATGATCGTCGTCACGCCGGCGCATGCAGCGGGGCCGGTGCCGGTGATCATGGAACTGGCTTTCAGTCCGGAATTCAACGCGTCGATTGTGCGCGGCATTCCTGAAATGTTGCCGGGGGGTCCCGGGAACCAGGGGCGACGCTGGCAGGAGCAGGTGCTTGCACGAGGCTGGGGCTATGCCATCCTGCAGCCGACAAGCTTTCAGGCAGACGACGGCGCGGGGCTCACGTCGGGCGTCATCGGGTTGGTAAACAAAGGCCAGCCACGGAGCCCCGACGACTGGGGCACGATTCGCGCCTGGGCGTGGGGCGCAAGCCGCGCGCTGGATTATCTGGAAACCGACAAGGCCGTTGATGCAAAGCAGGTGGGCATCATGGGTCACTCGCGCTTTGGCAAGACCGCGCTGGTGGCCATGGCGTACGATCCGCGCTTTGCGGTTGCCTACATCAGCTCAGCAGGAACTGGCGGAGATAAGCTGTACCGGCATGTGTATGGCGAGCAACTTGAGAACCTGGCGCACGCGCCGACGTTCTATTACTGGATGGCAGGCAACTTTATAAAATATGCCGGGCCGCTGACCACGGACGATCTGCCGGTGGATGCGCATGAGTTGATTGCGCTGTGTGCGCCGCGGCCAGTGTTCATCGGGGTTGGTTCGAATACCGCCGGCGACCAGTGGGCCGATCCTGTGGGCGAGTTTCTGGGTGCAGTGGGTGCAGGGCCGGTTTATCGGCTGCTCGGCAAGAAGGACCTGGGCACAAAGCAGTTTCCGCCGATGGAGACAGGACTGCTGGAGGGCGATCTGGTGTTCAGGCAGCACCAATTCGGACATACGCCTGAACCCAACTGGCCGTACTTTCTGGATTTCGCTGCGCGTTATCTGCACGCGCCATTCAAGCAGTGGTCAGATTCGCTGTAAATAGACGGAGTTCTTTGAACATAGCTGTGTGATCGCCGGCACTTGACAATCCGTTAGGATTGGTTACGATGTCGCGAGTTCAGAATACATCCGAACAATCATATGCTTCACCGGGTCGCGCCGGATGAAGCCGCTATTTTTCTGTGCCTTTCTCTTGCGTGCCGCACACCGCTGCGCGGCAGGGTTCTGCTGTTCCCCTCATTCTGCGCCAATCACCATATCGGTGAAGAAGTGTCCGTGCGCTGCGGAACTTCCTCACGCGCCCTGTCTATAACAGGGCAGCAAGGGATTTTGTGCGCTCAAAGTGTTCATCACGAATCGCGATCATTTCATTAGGCGGGGGTGTCGCAGGAGCGGCGCAGCGGCAAGAGCTATGAGCGCATGTCATTCAGCAAAGCTGCCTGGAAAGGAATGCAGGGAGATGGAACTCGAAAAGGACACGAACCACAGGAGGGGATTGCGGACCATGAAGAAGTTAGCGGGACTGGCATTTTCAATCGCCGTGCTGGCGGCAAGTGCGGCGGCGCAGACAAACACCTTTCCGTCGAGCGGAAACGTGGGGATCGGGACGACCAGCCCATCCAATACACTCACCATCGTTGGCAACGCAAACCCTGTTGTTATGAGCTTAGAGAGCACTTCAAGTGGCGGCCACATTTGGGGATTCGCCAGCTTCGGAACCTACTCAGGTTTCAGCACGGGAGGACTCGGTGTTGCTGATTGGACAGCCGGCGCATGGAGAATGTATCTCGATGGATCCGGCAACGTCGGCATCGGCACGACGAATCCACAATATCCCTTGTCAGTCAACGGCACCATTCAAGCCAAAGAAGTCCTCGTGAACACCGGATGGTCGGATTACGTGTTCGAGCCTGAATATCGAGTTAAGCCATTGACCGAAGTCGCAGCCTATATCAAAGCGAAGCACCATCTGCCGGACATTCCATCGGAGGCCGAAATCAAAGAGAAGGGCGTCAGCGTGGGCGAAATGGAGGCCAAGCTCCTGGCAAAGATTGAAGAGTTGACGTTACAGATGATTCAACTGAACGAGAAAAACATGGCGCTAGAGAAAAAAGTGGCGCGACTCGAAGGGCGATAGGCACTCAGGACAAGGGAGGAATTGTGAATAAGACTTTCGCGCCCGAAAACCCCAATGGCGCACCGCCCGCATGGCTGTGTGGCATGCGACCCGTGTTATTGCTCCTTGTTCTTGCCAGTTCATGTCTGTGTTGCCATGGGCAGCTACCCGCAGACCTGGATATTCCGTCTGAAACGCTGGACTCCGGCTATATCGTGTTTCAGGCATCAAATTCCATCACCAACAGCGGCAGCTTGGTGGTGCAGGACCCAGCGAGCGTCACTCTCACAGCAGGCAGCTACATCCGGCTTGAGCCTGGATTCAACGCGATGGCTGGTGCCGTATTTCATGCACTGATTGACGCGAACGTGGTTCAGTGGCAGCCAATTCCAGTTCCACCGCCGCCGACAGCGTGCACGGATTGCGGACTAAATTTTGTTAATTCAGTCGCCGCCACAAGCGCCCAGGATATGTATACGCCCAACAGCAGTAATCAGTTGTACGCGTACTGCTTTGAACTAGATCAGCCCGATGTCATAGTGCCGTGCAATATCAGCCTTTCGACTGCGGCTATCCCGAATTCTAACGGCCATTACCATACGATTCCGCCGCCGCCGTCTTCGAGCATCAGCCCCGGCACTGGATACACCGGCGACTACGCGGGCTGGCAGATGCCGGTTACGCTCGCGACCACTCAAGTCGGGCAGGTCGAGGATGTTATTTTGCTGGATGTCGACAGCGGAATTCCCACTTATTACCAATACGCAGTTGGCTACCACGGCTTGGTATCCATAGGAAATTCCAATATCTTTGTGCAAATTGGGGGCAACAGGACGAACCACGGCGACAATGGATTCAATCACTACATGACCGTGAACGCGGCAAGTGGACTACAGCAGGCAACGACCACATATCTCAACCAGTACAATCCCGGCCAGAAAATCTGCATCAACGATATGGCACTACCGATCGGCGGAAAATTCGACATTTGCTGGAGTGCGGCCATAGGCTGCAGAGATGCAAATCGGAATTTGATCGTCAAACCATGGGATAGCCCTCATATCTCGCACGACCTGGGGACCGCTGCCGATGTTGCCGTATCAAGCTCGCAGTGCCAACCCAGCACTTACCTCGTGGACCAAAACCTTTTTCTGGCCGCTTGCAAGGCCTCTCCGGGCTCACTACAGGCGAACACCATCCCCGAAGGCAATCACGTTCACTGCCGCTGGCAAAACTGAAGCGAGAAGAAGATGAATCGTCCTCTGATGTTCGCACTCATTACGTTTGCGCTTGGGGTCGAAGCGTTGGCGCAGAATCCCGCCAAAGTAACAATCGCCCCGGAATCTCTCGCCGACCGCAAGCCTCCGGCGCCGATCTGGTCAGGGGAGGGGAATGTTCCTGCCGGGTCAGGCGGTCGTAAAGTGTTTCTCTCGCCGGACCTGCACAGTGTTATTATCCTCTCGCTCAGCCCTGACGGCACCGTAACGAAGCGAAGGTTTGACCTCCATAACACGATATTTCCGGACTTGCGAGTTCATATAGAGAGCAATTCCGGTCTGTTTCGTTATAGGTACGATCTCGAAAATGGAATAAAGTCAAGAGATTCGCTTAAGAGTTTTAAAGTTGTGACGTATCCAGATCCAGATGTGCAACTCAACAGTTTGGAATGGTCGAAGGGGGCCATATTCTCTGGTGACTATGAAAGAGTCGGTATCCCAGGCGCACATTCCGGCGTGTTAGCTTTCTGGACTTACAAGCTAGGCAACCCGTTGGTTTTTTTAAAACCGGGCGCAACCACGAGTTTCTCTGTGATTTCGCAAGCAAGGCCAGGATTTACATCGGCCTCGACAGAATACTTTCCGCACCTTGATATCACGGACGAATGGCCGGAGGAAATCCGGGACCAGCTTGAGGCCGTGCTCGATCCGAAATGGATCGCTCACAATTTCATTACCCTGGGCCCGCGCTATGGCCCAGATGACCCTGCGGCCGGCATTGCCTATGACCACCTTACCGGCATCCATGAGCTGATTCGCATCCATAGGCTTGAATCAGACTCGCCTTTCGTCAAGGAGACCATAGCGCTCTTGGATACAATCGCATCCGGCTCTACTGCTCAATCCCCACTCATGCAGAAGCCGCAAAACGAGCTGGAGGCAGAGATTCTCAACGCGCTGGAACTGTCCTTGCAGGTCTCGTACAAAGGGCCGCGATGATCGGTCTTCTTGAACCGACCCGAAGATTGTGCTGATTCTTTCCCATCGAATTCACTGCCGTTGGCAAAACTGAAGAAGGAGAAACGAAATGCGGTCAGCGAAAATTCTTTTCGCGCTCATGCTCGCATCCCAGGTTTGGTCGCAAGCGCCCGGCGGAGTCGCCGGAGTTGCCTTAAGCGCTGTCCCACTCTGGCCTCAGGATGGAGATACATCCCAACTACCGAAGAGGCAAAACCTGTTCTACGATCTGCGCGCGGGTGAGTATGTGGTCTATTACGTTCCGGATTCCGGAGACGGGTCGCCCGCACAGCCTACGATGCTTCGTTTCGGAAGCCATGCGCTTGTAGATCCCGAGGTGACATTCGCAGTGGCTCCCACGGGCGATGGTCATTTTCGTTACACGTATAAGGTGAAAAACGGGGCTCGCGCACGGCAAGCCATTCGAAAAGCGAGCATCTCGGATTATGCTGACAGCGGCCCGCGAGCACCGCGCACAAACTGGACAGCGAGCATGACGCCGCACAGCGAGCAAGACCTCGGTACCCCCGCAGTGAGTCAGGTGGCAATGCAATGGACCGCTAACGACGCCGCTCTCTCAATCGCTCCCGGAAGTGAATTCTCGGGCTTCGCGTTAGATTCCACTGCGCTGCCTGGATTTATCAACATGACCTTTCAGGGCGACTCGCAAAGCAGCCAATACTCTCCCGAAGCGGTTGCTTCGCTTCCACAGCAAATACGTGACCAGCTCGCCCGCGTGTTTGATCCAAGGAGGGATGCACAGAGCCGCATGGTAATCGGCCCGAGGTTCGCAAAGGACACATCGCAATCTACAATTACGCAGAACTACCTCTTCGCCCTGGAGGTACTCGTCCTTCATCGCGAATTGGATCCCAATTCGCCTTTTGTTCAAAGCGCGCAGCACGTGTTGTCCCAGCAATTGGAATCGCAGGAGCTGATCCATCTGACCTCCGGCAACCTCACCTTTACACAGGATGCAAAGCCCGGCTTGGAGACTGCGATCGCCCATGCCATGGAGATAGCCTTTGCTCAATAAACACATTCGCCTAATCGCGGCCGCTGCGCTGTTGTACCTCGCCGGAGCGGCCGCCTTCGCGCAGGACAGGCCAGCACCGCCGATTCCAATCTGGTCCGGGGAACGGGGCCTTCCCCATGACAGTGGTGATCGTAAAGTTTTCTTAACGCTGGACCTGCATAGTGTCATTATCCTCTGGCCCAATTCGGACGGCACGGAAACGAAGCAAAAATTTCCCCTGCACAACGAGATTGATCCGACTCTGCGCGTTCAAATCGAGAGCGATTCCGGTTTCTTTCGTTATACGTACGACCTCGAAAACGGAAAGCAATCAAAAGATTCATTGAGAAATTTTTCTGTAGCGACTTCTCCCGATCCAGATGTTCAACTCGGTAGTGCGGAATGGACGAAAAGAGTAGTCTATAATGCTCACGAAAGAGCCGGACTCCCTGGCGCACCTCCCGGTGTGCTAGCTCTCTGGATTTCCGAACGGGACAATCCGCCGTTTTTGCAGCCAGGTACTTGTACAGACTTCTCGATTACCAAGTTGGCCAAACCTGGATTCTTCGCTGCTGGTCCTTTGGGGACTGCGCGGCAAAGCGTTGGAATAGCGTTACCCGCCAGGGCTCGCGGGTGTGCCTATTCCGATACCCGAGGGCGCATTGACTGGTACAAATCTGAGCCGTAGGCTCAATACATGGAATTCAAAGTTAGCGATCTGGAGCGGGAGCCGATCGACTTTGACCTGGAACTGGCTCCCGGGGCGGTCATGTTTGGCGAAGAAGCGGAGCAGGTTGGCAATCTAAGCACTTCCGGCAGGGCTGAGGTGCTGCACGAGCACCGGGGACCGAAGGATATCGTGGCTGATGTGCGGCTACGAGGTAACTTTTCGGGAAGATTTCAGGTTCCGTGCGCCCGCTGTGTTGAGCCGGTGGAGATTCCGCTGGCGGCTGATTTCGACCTGATCTTCAGGCCGGCGGCAGCGGATTCGGAGGCGACGGAACGGTCCATTACAGCGCCGGAAACGGAAATCGGTTATTATCTAAAAGACAGTCTGTTGCTTGAAGATGTGCTGCGCGAGCAGGTGCTTTTGTCCCTGCCGGTCAGAACGCTGTGCAAGCCCGACTGCAAGGGACTTTGTCAGCGCTGCGGTGCAAATCGCAACAGCCAGACATGCACCTGTGAAGAGGGTCCGAACGACCCCCGCTGGGAGGCATTGTCCGGGCTCCGCAGCAAGATCAAGTCGCGAAGCTAACCCCAAGAGATTGAGGGTGTTCCGCCGAGCCGGGAGGCTTAAGAGGGCCGGTTGCGGCCTGAGGCAAGAAACCGGGCGGGACACGAAAGGAATTGCATCATGCCGAATCCGAAAAGGCGCCACTCAACGCGCCGTACCGCCAATCGCCGCGCCCACGACTTTTTGACGGCCACGGGTATATCCGAGTGCCCGAACTGCCACGAAAAAAAGCTGCCTCACCGGGCATGCCCCAAGTGCGGCGCCTACAAGGGCCGGGCCGTTCTGGACGTGAAGGAAGCAGCCAAGTAAGCTCAGCGTCTGGATATTCGCCGGGATCGGCGCCCAGTGAGAACTTTACTGCGACGCGGTTCCCGATCAGTCGCGTAGTTTTTTGGCGCGTAGATTCAAGGGATTCAGGTTCAGGATGGGTTCTCTTGGTTAGGCGATATGCTCATCGACATTGCGCTTGATGCAGTAGGTTCCGACAAAGCTCCTGAGCCGGAGTTACGCGGGGCGATTCTCGCCTGCCGCACTCTGCCCGTTCGTGTCCACATGATTGGACCGGAGGCGGAACTGCGCGATCTTCTGGACGAAGAACTTGAAAATGAAGACCTGCCCATCGTGATCCACAATGCCACGGAACGGATTGGCATGGAGGAGAAGGCGGCGCAAGCGGTGCGGACCAAGCGTGACAGCTCAATGCGCGTGGGTTTGAAGCTGGTGCGCGAGGGCAAAGCGGCGGGTTTCGTAACCGCCGGCAATACCGGGGCCGCAATGGCGACGGCGAAGATGGTGCTGGGCGCGCTGCCCGGCGTAGACCGTCCTGCGCTGGCGACTCCCATGCCAAGTTCTACCGGCAACCCCTGCGTGCTGCTCGATGTGGGCGCGAACGTGGACTGCAAGGCGCACAACCTCGAACAATTTGCCGTGATGGGCGAGATCTATGCTCGCACCGTGCTCAAGATCAATGAGCCGCGCGTGGGTCTGCTGTCCATCGGCGAAGAAGAGACCAAGGGCAACGATCTGACGCGCGAAGCTTTTCCGTTGCTGAAAACTCTGCCTATCAAGTTTCATTGGCAACGTGGAAGGCCGCGACATTTTCTCCGGCTTGGCAGACGTGATTGTGTGCGACGGTTTTGTGGGCAATGTGGCACTGAAGACCAGCGAGGGCGTGGGCCGTTTTGTGCGCGACGTGCTGCGCGAGTCGCTGACGCGCACGGTGACGGCACAAGTGGGAGCGCTGCTCTCGCGCCGAGCGTTCAACGATTTCCGCCGCCGCCTTGATTACCGCGAATACGGCGGTGCGCCTCTGCTGGGCGTGCGCGGTGTGTGCATCATCGGCCACGGCTCGTCGAACGACCGCGCCATCTTCAACGGAATTCGCGTAGCGTATGAGTTTGCCAAGGGTGGCACCACGGCGAAGATCGAGCATGAGTTCGCCAACCTGGCCAAACGCCACGCCGACGGGCACGGCGGTCCGCACAAAAGCGACGGCCACCAGCCCAATCCGCCAATCCAGTAAATGCAAGTGGACAGTGGACAGTGGACAGTGAACGGTGAACAGCCGTAGAGCAGATTGATGGGCACGAAGAATACGCCGCAATTCGATGAAGATGCTCTGAAGTTGCTCGCTTGTCCTGTTTGTTGTGGCGATTTGAGCCACGTCGACGGGCGGCTGCAATGTGCGGTGTGCCGAAGAGCGTATCCGGTGATCGATGGCATTCCTGTGCTGATTGTGGAACGGGCTGAATCGCCTGACGCCGAGCGCTGAAGTGTTGTCGGCACGGCGACCGCGGCCAGCCCGCTTGACTTCAACAACCTCCACAATTAGAGCGTTTTCGCAAAATATGTAGACCGGAATTATGTCGGTATCCCACCCATTCCGCAGAAATACGCGGAATGGATGGGGCACAACAGTGCATAGCAAAGGCGAAAACGCCTTAGAGCCTGTTTACGATCTTTGGTCCTGACCAGCCGTAGTCATCAAGGTAGATATATGCGTCTTCTCCTTTGGAACGGTAGATCTGAGAAATGGAGCCAAGAAAGCCGTATCCAAGCGATATCAGCCGGGAACAGTTCGAGTTGATCCGTCCCTTTCTGGAAGGCGTGCGCAAACGGACCAAGCCACGCACAGTGGATTTGTATGAGGTGTTCAACGCGGTGCTGTACCTGCTCAAGAGCGGCTGTCAGTGGCGTATGCTCCCGGAGAGGTTTCCCAACTGGGTCACGGTGTACTCGTATTTTGCCAAGTGGAGCGCAACCGATCAGGACGGAACGAGCGCTCTGGAGCGAGCCTTAAAAAAAATCCGTTGGCGAGGCCCGCGAGAAACTGGGGCGCAACGCCATGACCAGCTTTTTGATCGTTGATGCGCAAAGCGTGAAGAACACCGACAGCGCCGAGCAGAAGGGCTACGACGCGGGCAAAAAGGTCTCCGGTATCAAGCGGCATATTGCGGTGGACACGCAGGGAATGCCGCACGCTGTCGCCGTAACCACGGCCGAGGTGACGGACCGCAACGGCGCTGTGCAGGCCATCGAGCGGTGCAAGTCGAATCTGGAGTTGGTCCAGAGCGTGCTGGTCGACGGCGGCTACACGGGCCAACCGTTCGCAGACAGCGTCATGGAGCAACTGAAGGCCACGGTTCAAGTCGTCAAGCGCAACGAACTGCATACGTTTACCGTGCTGCCGAAACGCTGGATCGTAGAACGGTCTTTCGCATGGCTGGAAAAGTGCCGCAGGCTATGGAAGAACTGCGAACGAAAACTGAATACCAGCTTGCAGATGATCCACTTAGCCTTCCTCAGATTACTGCTCAGGAGATCGTAAACAGGTTCTTAGATCCCAGACACGCGGTGCGATCCCGGAGATTGCGGCGCGTTATCTGTTTGCCTGGTTGCAACCGGGTTGGAACTGTACCAGTCAATGAAGCGCGTAAAGTACATGGCCGCGGCCACAGCGAGGAAGCTGGCGATTGCGCCGACCAGTAACGCATTATCTTCAAGGCGCAGCAGCATGTAGATGAGACCGTAGAGCATGCTGAAGACGGCGAGAGCCCGCAGCCCGTGCGCGCGGCTGGCGAAGATCCAGCCTGCGTTGACTGAGAGCAGTATGACGGTAGCCGCGCCTGCGGCGAGGAAGCCGAAGTCGAAGCCGATGCGCTCGGCCAGGGACAACAGAAGCAGGTAGAAGATGATTTGCGCAAAGCCGACGAGGATGTACTGAGCGGGATGCACGCGCTTGCCTGATGTGACCTCAAAAACGAAATACGAGAGAAAGATCAGGCCGAGGAAGAGAGGCACGTACTTGAGCGATCGATCGACCGATTGATACGGGTCAGCCAACTCAATGAACGATATGCCCAGGTCGGTTGCTTCAAGTCCGGTGATGGTTTCTGCCGGTCCTTCGGCGCGAACGCCGCGCGCAATAAATGGCACGGACCACTCGGCGGTGAATCCGCTATCCGCGACGCTGCGGCTGACCGGACTGAACCCGCCATCGAAACCGGGGCTTGGCCAGTCGCCTTGCGCGCTTACTCGAGTCGTCTTGCCGTAAGCGAGAATGGCGATGCGTTGTGCGCCCGAGAATCGCAACACTGAGCTGACACTGAACTGCGCACCGGGCTGCGCAATCGCTCCGGCCTTTGCTCCGAAGAGCGTGAGATTGATCTCGCGGCCCTGATCGCTCCCGAGCGAGATGTGCGCGGAGGTCTGCGCCGGAACCATGGTCGCGGTTTTGCTGTCGATAGTGAGCAGAGCATCGGCGAGTGCTCCGCGCGCGTCAGTAACGCCGACGATGATTTCGGCATGGCTCCAGTCGAGAACCGAGCCAGGCGGAGCTGCGGCGGGAACTCCAGTCAGATCAAAAGTGGCGTCGAGCCTTGCGTCGGATTTGAAGACCGGCACGCGGAAGAGCGAGCGGTGGCGTTCTTCGGTGTTGGTCTTGAGAGTGGCGAGTGCCTGTGCGGGGAACACGAAGTAGGTTCCGTGACGGGCGTGATCGGTCTGCGATTGAGTTGGGATGTCGTAAGGAATCGCCAGCGTTGGTCCGAGGAACGTTTGCTTTCCGCCGACGCTGCGACTGATGTCTCTGGTTACGTCGTCGGCGCGATTGCGGCGTTCGCGAACCAGGTCGAAGACGAACAGAGCGGGAATGAGCATGAGGATTGCAAGCCCGCAGACGACGATGAGCTTGAATCCGACGGAAATCGATTTGAAGCGCGTTTGTACAGCTTGCTGCAATGTGGAAAGGTCACTCACTGAAATTCTCCAATCGTTGAAGTTACTTTGTATTGCAAAGTTTGTGGTCAAAAAAAAGTTTCAAGTGCGGGCGGATGCCAGGATCGGTGCAGGCACGGGTTCGGGTACGGCGCCGAAGCGACGTTGGCGATGGCTGAAATCGGCGAGCGCTGCGTCGAGATCGGCTTCGTCGAACTCGGGCCACATGCGGTCCGTGAACAGCAGTTCGGCGTAGGCGCACTCCCAGAGCAGGAAATCGGACAGACGCTTTTCGCCGCCGGTGCGGATGAGGAGATCGACCTCGCCGCAATCGGCAGTGAGGGAGCGCATGAGCATTGGGCCGAAGAGATCGGGCGACATAAAACGGCGCGGCCCGAGCGCATCGGCGGCCGCGAAAGCAGCATGTGCTATCGCGTCGCGCGAAGAGTAGTCGATGGCGACACGCAGGTGAAGGCCCTCGCCGCCGGCAGTGACGCGTTCGGAATTTTCGATTGCGTTGAGCGCTGCAGTGGGAAGGCGATCACGGCGGCCAATGACTTCGATCCGCGCTCCGCGCTCGCGCAGACGCGCGGTCTGCAAACGCAGAAACGCGCGCAATAGCCAGAAGATGCTGTGCACCTCAGTGGGTGGCCGGCGCCAGTTGTCGGACGAGAAGGCGTAGAGGGTAAGACAACGTATGCCTACGTCGGATGCGTGTTCAACGATACGGCGCACAGAGGCGATGCCGGCGCGATGTCCGGCGGCACGCGGCAGGCCGCGCCGCGCGGCCCAGCGGCCGTTACCGTCCATGATGATGGCGACGTGTTGGGGGAGGACTGAATTACTTTGCATTGTAAAGTCACCCTCTATAGATAACGCTTTGCAATGCAAAGCGGCTTGGCAAATAAAATTAAGCGCGCGATGGGAGCAGGTTGCGCACCAAGGCGGCCTTAGCAGGGTCCTGGGCGCCTTTTGCAGCGTCGCGTACTACTTGCTCGAGTGTGGAGAGATATTCGAGATAGCGTTTACGGCCTGCGGTGGTGATGCGGCAAACGGTAAGCGGGCGATTGCGCTCGTGGCCCTTGACGATTTCGACCATGCCGGCCTGCTCCAGCACGCGGAGGTGCCGGCTCAGGTTGCCGTCGGTGAGAGAGCAGAGCTCTTTCAGATCGCCGAATGCAACGCCCTTGGGGTGAGTGAGAAGCGACGTGAGCACGCTGAGACGGGCGCGCTCGTGGATGACGCGGTCCAATCCTTCGTAAGCAAAGCGGCCCTGGCTGCCGCGCTCAGTTTTCTTAGTCTTCATCGCCAGCCTCCGATGCGTGATTGAGCAGAACTGCGGCCATGAGCAATTGGCCGAGCCCAAAAGCGATACCCATTGTCCACGGCGAGAGGGCGCGGTTGCCGGCGAGCGAAATGGAAACCAGGCCAGTGAGCAGATACCATGCGCCGGGCGCAACCATAAGGCGCGGCAGAAAGCGGCAGGAAGAGAAGATGCCGAGGCTGAAGACGATTTGCCACATACCGGGCAGCATCCACACAGCCGACGGGACGAAGCTGAGGAGCACGAATGTGAGCAGCGCGCCCGCTCCTGCCGATGGAAGAAACTGCTCCACGGCCATGCGGATCATCTCGTCGGCGAGCCCGGAGTGAATGCGGCGCGTGCGGGCGAACATCTCAGTGCCGATCAACGCGGCAGATACAATGGCTGTCGATGTCCAGATGGCTAAATAGAGAGCAATGTGGTTGGCCGGGTCAATTAGCCACTCTGCCTGCGCTGCGGCGGCAAGCATTGCAGAGACGCCGGTGGCGGCCAGGGTCATGGGGCCGTAGCCACGAAATTCCGTGCTGCGCGCCATCTGCCGCCGGATGCTGGAAATGTCGCCGATCGCTTTGTGCAGGTCAGTCATTGCGAATCACTTTACATTGCAAAGTAATCCAACTTTCCTGGCTTGTCAATACCTCGGGAAGACCGCAAGAGGGTTCAGGTGTTTAGCGGCGCAGGTAAAAGGGGAAGACGATTAGCGCGGCAACGGCAATTGCGGTTAAGAGGGCGAGAGCTATAAGCGAGTAGAAGAGCTTGAGATTCGGACCGTTCGAATCTTTGTCGACCGGATCCTGGGGATCCTTGCCGGATCTTTCGAAATTACTCATATTTAAGCGCGTCGACGGGATCGAGCTGCGCGGCGCGCGTCGCCGGAACGGTACCGAAAACAACGCCCACCACCGTGGCCGCCGTAAGTGCAATGACCACGGACCAGATGGAGATGGGCAGTTTGTAATCCGTGAAGAGACGGATGGATAGCGGGACAGCCAATCCCACGATTGTGCCCACGACTCCGCCGGTGAGCGAGATGATGAGAGCTTCAGCCAGGAATTGTAGTTTGATTTCGCGATAGGTTGCTCCCATCGCCTTGCGGATGCCGATTTCGCGGATGCGCGAACGGACGTTGGCGAGCATGATGTTCATGATGCCGACACCGCCAACGGCGAGCGTAACGGCAGCGACCAGGACCAATACAGCCGTGAGAGCGTCAGCGCTCTTGGCGGCCACGTCGAGCAGTTCCTTCAGTGTCTGCGCCTTGTACACAGAGTCGGGACGGTGATGCGTTTTGATGATGCGGATGATGTCATTGGCGGCATCGGGAACTTCGTCCATGCTGCGCATGGAGAAGTAAATCTGATTCACACGATCGGTCCCGGTAAAATAGCGGACCACGGAATACGGAATCAAGATGGTCTGGTCGGCGATTTCAGACTGGCCGAAGTCGTTCACGCTCATCTTGAAGACGCCAATGACTGTGAAGGGGATTCCGCTGATCTCAAAACTGCGGCCGATGGCCGAGTCTGAACTGCCGTAGCGCTCCTTGGCAAACTCTTCGCTGACAACAGCAGCTTTCTGATGGGTGGCGTCGTCGGTCTCGTCAAAGAAGCGGCCGGCGGTCACAATGAGGTTGTGAATGTACTGGTACTGGGGGCTGACGCCGAGTACGAGCGTGTCCTTGACCACGCCGCTGCCAAAGCTGATGCGGTCGTGCATGTCCATCACCGGCGAAGAGTACATGACGTCGGGCAGCTGGTTGAGCACTGCTTGTACGTCGTCGCGGGTAAGGTAGTCAGTGTAGCGAACACGCTCTGCTTGAGTGGCGCCGCCGCCGGCGTACTCCACTTCAACGGAGTTGGTGCCGAACTTCTGGATCAGCTCGAGCACGTATTGCCGGCCGGTCATGCCGATGGTGACGACGAGGATGACGGAGGCTGTTCCGATGACCATGCCCAATGCGGTGAGGACGAAGCGCATTTTGGCTGCCTTGAAGCTGTCGATGGCGAGCTTCAGGATCTCGCTCAGCATCATGGTGCGGCGGGCGCTTATCAGCGTCTCTTCGAAGGTCGTGGGGCGAATTTGCTCGGTCGTCGGGTTCATTCGGTCTCAATCAAGAAGATGCGCTGGAACCGCATGAGGGTTCCAGAGTTGCGGCTGAGTCGGCAGGTCCCTCACGCACCCTCAACTAGATTACGCGCCTTGGCGCGAAGTCTGAAACTGCGGAGCGGCGTATATACCACCGGCCGGGTAGTTTGGCCTATGATGGGCCATTCACGGGTTGGACGCTCGAAACAGCAGGAAAGGGTGGCCGGTTACGGAGGCCAATAAGTGTGAATTGATGCGAGCCTTGGTTTATACCTCTCCGCGCAGGGTCCTGGTTGAGGATTGGCCGCGACCGCACGCGGGGGGCGGCGAGGTGGAGATCGCCGTCCGCACGGCAGGAATCTGCGGAGCGGATGTGACCGGATTCCTGGGGCGGAGCAGACGGCGTAAACCTCCGCTGATTCTAGGGCATGAACTGGTTGGGCGAACAGCGGAAGGGCGGCGAGTGGTGGCCGATCCGCTGATCACCTGCGGGCGCTGCGCGGAGTGCGTGAATGGCCAGGGGAATCTGTGCCGAGACCTGCGCCTGCTGGGCATGGACAGGACCGACGGCTGTTTTGCCGAATACGTGGTTGTACCCGGGGCGCAGGTGCATACGATTCCAGATGAGCTGGACGATGCGCGGGCCATTCTGGCCGAGCCGCTGGCGAATGTCGTGCACCTGTACAGGCTGGCTGCGCTGCGGCCGCAACTTCGCATGGGCATTGTGGGTGCGGGGACCATGGGTTCGATGGTGTTGCAGATGGCGCTGAGGCTGGGCGCGCGCGAGGTGATGGTAGAGGAAGTGAGTGAGACACGGCGGGCAGCGGCCGAGCAAATGGGCGCGACGCTGGCGGTGAATCCGGGCAGCGAGGCGCGCAGCTTTGCCGGTCCCGGGCTCGATGTGGTTGTGGATGCTTGCGGGAACGATGAAGCGCGCCAGGAGGCTTTCGATCTGTGCCGGCCGGGAGGCACGGTGGTGCTGCTGGGACTGGCGAAGGAACGCAGCGAGATCAACTTCACCGCCAGCATTCGCAACGAGCACCGCGTGTTGATGTCGTTCGGCTACACGAAGGAAGATTTCACGCGCTCGCTTGATCTGCTGACCGCTGGCGTGATTGACCTGAGGCCGTGGACGGCGCAGATGTCGCTTGAGGAAGGGCAGACGGCGTTTGAACGAATGACCTGCTCGCGCGGCGACACGCTGAAGATGATTCTGCGCGTGTGAGCGCTTACGGCACTGTAATTGATCCGGCCATTAGAGCGAATTTTCGCAAAATATGTAGACCGGAATTATGTCGGTATCCCACCAATTCCGCAGAAATACGCGGAATGGATGGGGCACAACAGTGCATAGCAAAAGCGAAAACGCCCTAGGTCGTTGCTTTCCCACCCATCCCCGCAAACAACGCGGGGATGGGGCACCTCACAGTAATTCGGGGCCGGATCAATAGCAGTCCGAAGGCGCGGGCTGGTCGGCAGGTGCAAGGATCTTCGAGAGGGCCGCAAACGAGTGGATGGAAAGTGTTTCAGCGCGGGCCTGCGGCGGGATTTCGGCTTGATCGAGCGCGGCGGTTATTTCGGCCGGTGCATATCCGGCCGCGCGCAGATTGTTGGCGAGCGTCTTGCGTTTCTGCGCGAAGGCCATCCGGACAAAACGCAGGAAGGGCGCTTCCTGAATTTCGAGCTCGGCGAAGCGCGGGGCGAATCGCCAGCGGAAGACGGTGGAGTGCACATCAGGCGGCGGCGAAAATGCCTCGGGAGGCAGCGTGAATATCGGCGCGACCGGCCCATATACCTGCGTTGTTACTGAAAGGATGCCGTAGTCGTGCGAACCGGGTTGGGCGGTGATGCGGTCGGCCACTTCGCGCTGCACCATCAGGACGGCCAGATCGAGCGCGGCGCAGCTCGCAGCCAGCTTGAGCAGAATCGGCGAGGTTATGTAATAAGGCAGGTTGCCGACTACGCTGAACCGCTCACCTGGTGAACCGTGCTGCGCCAGCGCCGCCGCGAAGTCGAAATTCAGCACGTCCTGCTCGATGACGGTAACTTTCTCCGGCGGAAACTGCACGCGCAAATGGAGAGCGAGATCGTGATCAAACTCGACGGCGATGACGTGTTTTGCGCGCGCCGCCAGCGCGCCGGTAATGGCGCCCCCGCCCGGGCCGATCTCGATTACGGTGCGACCAGAGAGGTCGCCGAGTCCTGCAACAATACGCTCAACGGCTTGCGGATCGCGAAGGAAGTTCTGGCCGAGTTTCGGTTTGGAGGGCATGGGCTACTTTGATGGTAGATGACGGGGTCTATGCAGTGACCTACTTTCCCGGGTCTACCAGTGCCTGGTAAATCAGCGGTCGGCTATGGAAATTTACCGTAGGGCTGCCTTTGCCCAGTAGAACTCTCTGGATCATTCCAACGAAAACCACGTCATTGGTTGGATCGACCCAGAACCAGGTGCCTGCCACCCCCTCCCACTCAAACGTGCCCTTGCCCTCGGGAAGGTTTGCGGTTTGCGGGTCAAACTCTACAGCGCAGTTGTAGCCGTAGCCAAAACCTGGCAGCATCCTGAAGGCCCCCACGCCGTATTCCCCGGTCAGCAGTTCCGGGGCGAGATGGTTCGTGGCCATCAGCTTCACGGTTGCGGGCGACAGAATGCGGTGACCATCCAGTTCGCCGCCGTTCGCCAGCATTTCTGCAAAGCGGTAGTAATCTTCCGCGGTTGAAACCATCCCTCCTCCGCCCGAGGGCATGCCTGGCTGTTCCGAATAGGTGCCGTAATTGTTGCGCGTATCGGGAACCATATGGCCCTGTTCGTCGTTCACATACATTGTGGCGAAGCGATCGCGTTTTCCAGCGGGAACGAAGAATCCCGCGTCCTTCATGCCCAGTGGCAGGAATATATTTTCGCGAATGAAGTCCGGCAGGGATTTGCCGGAGAGTTTTTCAATGATGTAGCCCTCAATGTCCATTGAAACGCTATAGGTCCAGGCCTTACCCGGCTGATACGCAAGCGGAATCGCCGCCAGCTTGTCGATGAACTCCTGGAGATTCTTTGAATGCAATACATCTGCTTTGCGGTACATGCGATCGACAGGTGTGTCACCGAACAGTCCATAGGTAAATCCCGCGGTGTGCGACATCAGCTCGCTCATTGTGGGTGCGTGTTCGGGATCGACGAGGACCATCTTCCCGTCGGCGTCTACGCTCTTATAGACCTTGAGGTTCGCAAATTCGGGAATGAACTTCGAAATCGGATCGGTCGGCAACCACTTGCCCTGTTCGTACAGGATCATCATGGCGACGCCAGTGACCGGTTTGGTCATCGAAAAATCGCGAAAGATCGAATCCTTTGTCATCGGTGCCCCAGTGGCCATGTCGCGCTGCCCATAGTTCCAATAATCGACAACTTTTCCGTGGCGCGCCAGGATCGTGACTGCTCCGGCAAGTTCCTTCTCATCAATCTGCTGCTTCATCATCGCGTGCAGCCGTTCCAGCCTCTCGGTCGAGATACCGACTGTCTCCGGTTTCACCACCGTCATGTCGAGTCTGTGGGTCGCCGCTGAGGGAGAGTTCTGCGCGGTGCAGGAAAATGCTGCAGTGATCAGCGAAAGAATCGCAATGCTACGGCAGCAGGTGAAAAATCGGAGAGTCGCCATTTTTGTCCCCTTTCGAGGCATGCATAGATACCCGATACCACGTAATTGGAAAGCGCTACATTTATAACAGGGTCGCAAGGTCGCTGGCTCCCCTCACGCCCAATCATTTTGGCAGGATTCTCGCCGATTGGTTGGCGATGGCGAAGCTCTTCCATTCCTAGAAGTGTGTTTCGAGCCGCATGAGCACAGAGCGCTCGGGCGCGATAGCGTTGCCGGAGAACAGGCCGCCGAAATCGAGCACGTTCAGCCGGTTATTGAGATCCTCGCCGTCGATGTGAAGTGTGCTTTGGAAATGATCGCGGCGGATGAGATCCGCACTCACGGATGCGCTGACTGCGAGCTGGGGCAATATACGGCCGCGCGCAAAGTTGAGGCGGCCGACGACCTGAGGGCCGTATTGCGCCAATGCACCGTCACGGGTGCCGCCATAGGCGAAGGGCAAACCGGAACCGTAGCTGGCTCCCGCGGACAATCGGAAGCGCGTTGAGAGGTTCGCCACCCATCGAGTCGCCAGAGTGTTTCGCTGATCCTGAGTCGCCGGGAAGTGCCCGCTCAGTTGAGATGCTGCATTCTGGGCATCCTGCCCGAGGAACAAGCCGCCGGTCACAGGGAACCATTCCATCGCAACCATGTACGAGTAGCTTACGAACCCACTCACTGGCCCAGCAGAAGTGATCTGCAGTTTTCCTTCAGCGCCGTAGGTGATGCTCTTGTCAAAGGCGATGGGATAACTGACGCCGGTATTCAGAAGCTGATCGTCGTCGGCGGCGTTGCGTGCCTGGCGTCTGTAGGTTGCCACGTCGAAACGCACGTGGTTTGAGAACCCCTTGACCGCTCCCAGTTCGAAATCGTCGCCAGCGGAGGGCTGAACCGGCAGCCGAAGAAAGTCGCCATTGATCGCGCTGACAGCCGGCGAACTGGACAGCAGAATGTTTTCAAACGAAGGAGTCTGGAACACGCGGTCGTACGAAGCATGGAACACGAGGTTCTGCCGGGGGAAGGCGCGGCCAATCGTGATCCTGGGGCTTTCGGAGTGCCTGTTCAACAGAAGCTGATAGTGGTCCCAGCGCAAGCCCAGGCTGGCGGTCCAATTGCCGAACCGAGCCAGATCTTCGACGAATGCGGATTGTTCGAGATCGGGCCGTGCGTCTGCAAAGCTGAGTGAGGGCTGTGTGCCCGGGTCAAATTGACCCGGTTCTGTCAGAGCGTATCGGAAGTTTTCGTGGAGGAATGTCGCATCAGAGTCCAGGCCGGCTTTGAATTCATGTCGACCGTGATGGAGAGAATAAGTGGCTTTGAAGTATCCTTCGCTGAATCGGTTGTGCAGGAAGGCTGCAATCGGTATGGGATTGCGGTTGGATTCGAGGCCTTTTGAATTGCTTCGCAGCATCGCCGAAAGAAGGATCAGGCTTTCAGGCGAAACAATGTGTTGGTAATGAGCAGTGCCTACGGTCTCGAAATTGTCGCCGTTCTGTATCTGTCCTGCCTGCTGCTGAATGAGCTCGTTCGGAATCAGGTAACGCGAAATTTCGCGCCGGATGTCAACGACCAACCTGTCATTGCTGGTCAGGTCGCGCTCGTAGGCCGCGGAAAAATCGGCGGCAGTTCCGGTATTAGTAAAGTTCTGCGGCACGACGGGATTGAGATAGTGCTGCGTGTGCGAGCCGGATGCTGATACGGCAACCGAATCGTGCTGGCGCGTCTCCTGCAGCCGTCCGTAGCCTGAAAGCGTGTCGTAGCTGCCGCCGGATGTAACCAGTTCGCCGTGCAGGCCGGGATCGGTTTGACGGCGCGTATTCAGTTCCACCACGCCGCCCATCTTGCGACCATATTCCGCGGGAAATCCAGCGGTGTAAATACTTATGGATTCGAGATCGTCGGCTTCAATTTCCGGGCCGAAGCTGGGTGACCGATTATCGGTAAGCGGAATTCCGTCAACGACGAACTGTGTTTCATACTCTGACCCGCGCGGATGCAGAACGGCATTGCCTTCGTAAATCCAGCCGGGCTGGGAGACCACCAGGTCTTGCACAGAACGGCCGGGAAGTGAGGAGAGACGCTGATCGATTTGTTCAGTTCCGATCTGGCTGACATTCGAAGCGGAATGGAGATCGACCGATGTATCCAGTTCGTTGACCCTGATCTGCGTTTCCACACCGGCTATGGAAAGCTGGATGTGCCGGTCCTGAGGAATGGTCGTGTGCAGATCAATTTTTGAGTGATAGACGGCGAACCCGCTCCGTTCCACCGTAATGCTGTAGGCGCCGAATGGAAGCAGCGGCAGGGTCACGTGTCCGGTGGCGTCCGTTTCCAGCGATTGATGGAATTGGCTTGCCTGTGAGTCCAAATGTATGCGGGCGCGCAGTCCCGCTCCCGATGGATCAGCGATGCTGAACCGCAATTCGCCGCGATTGGCCTGGCCCCATGCAGCGGCCGCCACAAACCCCAGTAACAAGGGCAACAGTTTCAGCTTCAGCATTTGTATCTGGCTAAACGCAAAACCACGCGCGGATTGAATCCCCTGCAAGTCCGTATACAAGTTGGACTAGTGCGCGCTTTCCGTCGCCGGCAGTGCGAACGCCATGTATCCCTTCCAGTCTGTTGGATTCATTGTGCCGCCGGGTGGCATGTAGGCTCCCTCAGGATATGGTGTGCCTCCGCCGCTCACTGCCAGCAGAATATACTCCCGTCCTTTCACTTGATACACGGCGGGAACGCCCTGCGAGCCGTTTGGCAGGTCCTTGCTGAAGATGAGCTTGCCGGTGGCGCTATCGAGTGCGTAGAGCTTTGAGTCGTTGCCTGCAAACAGGACGAGGCCTCCGGCGGTGGTCACAAATCCGCTCTTCGGATACATGTTCCCCTTCATCTGGTCGCCAGGAGGCGCTTGCGGAACACCGCCGTACGGCGTTTGCCATTTGATCTTGCCGGTATTCAGGTCGTAGGCGGTAATGTAGCTCCACGGCGGCGTAATTACATAGGGCTCGTTGCCGTAGCCCGTCTTGTAGCGCGACGGAGGCCCTTCGACCCCCTCGGGGTAAGGTGGCTCGGCGAGCGACTTGAGCATGGCCTGCATCTGCATGGATGGCGCAGAACCTGGCGGCGCCTGATCGGGACGCCGGAGAAAAGCCATCAGGTAGTTGAGCGAATCATCGGGCATCCCGGCAAACGGTGGCATCATGCCTTTGCCCTTCATGATGGCGGTGCGCTCGCCGTCGGCGCCCAGGCGGCTGAATGCTGTGTCGATCGCAGGCCCGCGATCTCCCTTCAGCTCCGGGCCATGGCACAACTGGCAGTTCTGTTCGTAGACGGCGCGCCCCATTTCTTCCGGAGTTGGGAATCCGGCGCGGCGTCGGCCACCCGCGCGGGCGGGGCGGCTTGGAATGAGACCACCTTGATTGGCGCTGGTGGATTCGCCCGCGGGCACGAGCTTGACGATCGAGGGCATGTCTCTCGAAAGAACGTAAACGGTGCCGTTGGTCGGGTCAGCGCCGGTGCCGAAGAAGAGTGCGCCGCCATTCACGCTGGGCAGGTTGATGGTTTCGGTTCCAAGGCTCATCGGTGTGTAGAAGCCGGTCTTCGCCTTTGACAGCCGGTTCCTCCAGGTCTCGACTTCGTCAGGCCGCATAAAGCCCGTGTACATATCCTTGACGGTCATGCCCTGGCGCGCGAAGGGAGGCGGCGCGGTCGGGAAAGGCTGAGTAGGCGAAGTGTGTTCTCCCGGTACGTCGCTCTGGGGCACAGGGCGCTCCTCAATCGGCCACAGCGGCTTTCCGGTGAGCCTGTCAAACACAAAGAGGAAGCCGGTCTTAGAGGCGAGTGCTACCGCGTCCACCGTTTTGCCGTCGTGCTTCACAGTCACCAATTGCGGTGCGGCATTCAGATCGTAATCCCACACATCGTGATGAATAGTCTGGAAGTACCAGAGCTTTTTACCCGTGCGTGCATTGAGCGCAACAATGGAGTCGGCATAGAGGTTGTCGCCTTTTCTATCGCCGCCATAGAGCTCGTACTTTGCAGAGGCCAGAGGTAAAAAAACGATGCCATGCTTTTCATCGACGGTGATTTCGCCCCATGCATCCACGCCGCCCATGTATTTGTAGGCGTTTTTGGGCCAGGTGTCGTAGCCGGGTTCGCCCGGGCGCGGGATGGTGTGGAACACCCAGAGTAACTTTCCGGTGACGACGTCGAAGGCGCGAATATCGCCGGGAGGTGCGAGGTATCCTTCACCGGTTGCGCTGCCCAGAATGAGAATGTTCTGAAAGATACGCCCTGGAGTTCGTGAAGCCAGCGGCCTGGTGGTGCGGTCGAGACCAGCCTTCAGGTTCAGCTTTCCGTGGTCCGCAAAAGAGTCTACGAGCTTGCCGGTGCGCGCATTGATCGCCAGCATATAGCCGCCATACGGCAGAATGATGCGGCGATCCGTGCGATCCTTGCTCTCCCAGTAATTTGCACCGCGCAGGCCGGCGATGCCGCCAAAGCGCGAGGGCGTAGCGCCCGGGGCCGTGAAACTGCGGACCCACAGTTCCTTGCCTGTCGTTGCGTCTACCGCAACGAGCGACCCATTCTTCGCAGCGAAATAGGCCATGTTGTCGACAACCAGGGGGCCGAATGTATAAGACAGGTCGTCGCCGGTGGGATATTTCCACGCTAGATCCAGTTGGTTCACGTTGCTGGTATTGATCTGCTTCAGAGCGGAATAGTGCGAGCTCTCCGGACTGCCGAGATAGTCTTTCCAGGCGGTCCAGTTTTGCTGCGGTGATGCAGTCTGTTGTGCCGTTGCAACTTCGCCGCAGAAAAGGCCTAACAGAAGAGCAGGAAAAAACAGCCGGGTCTTTCGCATCATGGTCCCTTTTGTCACTCCACTTGAAGTGCGCAGGAGCGCAAGTGTGATTTCAAGAACTAAATCCGTTTGCGCGGGACTGAGCCCTGGTCCAGCGCGAACTTCGACTTTGCATCTCCTCCGCCGGCTCTTTTGGAGGATGTGCCATCTGCAGTGCCTATGGGTATGCTGCAAGGCCTCATTCGTAATACGCAACAGAAAGCAGTTATGTTTCAAACCGCACTCTATCACAGGAAGTGGACGATCGGCATCGGGAGAGCCGCGTTTGGAAGGGCGCACCGAAAAACCAGCTCCAGCGGCGAGAGAATTCGCAGCAATCGCTTATCCGGGGTCATACCTGCCCTTGGCCTATACCACAGATTGGGAAGAACTTGACGCACCGAGGCTTGTGAATGTAATCGGACTCTGTTACTCTAATTCAGTCAATGAGCCGCGCTTCCCAACCCTGCTCCTGTTGTTGCCTGTCGAACATCTTCGGCGGGTTTACACGCTAGTCTCCGATCTCCTCAACAATCGATCCAGACGACGCACCCGCTGCTGATCAGCCGGGTTTTGTATCGTCGCTCGGCCTTCAGCATCCACCTTACATACTCTGAGGTCCCGATGCCCGTAGCCGAAACCGATGTTCGCAATCATTCAAAAGGTGTCACATCCCCGTCCGCTCCGCGGCTGAACCACTTGCGCCTGCTTGAGGCGGAAAGCATTCAAATCCTTCGTGAAGTCGCGTCGGAGTTCGAGCGGCCGGTGATGCTCTACTCCATTGGCAAGGACTCGTCGGTGATGTTGCGGCTGGCGCAGAAGGCGTTCTACCCTGCGCCGATTCCGTTTCCATTGATGCACATCGATACGGGTTTCAAGTTCAAGGAGATGATCGAGTTCCGCGACAACATGGCGCGCGAGGTGGGAGCGGAACTGCTGGTGTGGCGGAATGAGCCGGCGATTGCAGCTGGCACAAACCCCATTGCGCTCGACACAAAGCGCTGCTGCGGATTGTTGAAGACACAGGCACTGCTGGATGGGCTGCGCCACTACAACTTTGACGCGGCCTTTGGCGGTGCACGGCGCGATGAAGAAAAGTCGCGTGCCAAGGAGCGCATCTATTCGTTCCGCGACAGCGCCGGACAGTGGGACCCGAAGAATCAGCGGCCTGAGCTTTGGAATCTGTACAACGCGCGCATTCATCCGGGCGAGAGCATTCGTGTGTTTCCGCTGTCGAACTGGACCGAGATGGACGTGTGGCAATACATCTACGAAGAGAAAATTCCGGTGGTCGATTTGTACTTCGCAAAAGAGCGGCCGATGTATGTGCGCGGCGATGCGCTGCTCCCCATCGAGCAGGAGTTCGTTGCGCAAAGGGGTGAGGAACCCCAGATGGTGAAGTGCAGGCTGCGTTCCCTTGGCTGCAGTCCTTGCACGGGTGCTATTCGTTCGGATGCGGCCACGATTCCTGACATTATCGCGGAGCTGATTTCGTTCCGTTCATCAGAGCGCGCCAACCGCGTAATTGACCACGACCAGGAAGGCTCAATGGAGATCAAGAAGCGGGAGGGATATTTCTAAATGTCGACAGTTGCGACAACGGAGTTCCCTCCATCGTTTTCGATTCAGGATTTCTTGCAGCAGGAGCGCGAAAAAGATCTGCTGCGATTTTCAACCGCCGGCAGCGTGGACGACGGTAAGTCGACGCTGATCGGGCGGCTGCTGTACGACACGCAGTCAGTGTATGAAGACCAGGTGCGCTCGATTGAAGGCAAGGGAACCACTGCGCCGGGACAGATTGATTTTGCTTTGCTAACCGATGGACTGCGTGCCGAGCGCGAGCAGGGAATCACAATCGACGTTGCGTATCGCTACTTCTCCACGGCGCGGCGGAAGTTCATTATTGCGGACACGCCGGGGCACGAGCAGTACACGCGCAACATGGCCACCGGCGCTTCGACGGCCGATGCGGCCGTTGTGTTGATCGATGCGAGCAAGGGCGTGCTGATCCAGTCGCGGCGTCATGCGTATATTGCGTCGCTGCTGCGCGTGAAGCATGTGATTGTTGCGGTCAACAAAATGGATTTGATTGGCTATGACGAAGCAGCGTTCCGCGCCATTGAAGCCGACTTCAGCAATGTGCTGGATCAGATTGCTGCGGACACCGGCAATCCGGTGGAGCGCGTGTTTGTTCCGGTAAGCGCGTTGAAGGGCGACAACATTGTGCATCGAGCAGGAAGCACGACCCGCACGATGGACTGGTACACCGGGCCTTCGCTGCTTGAACTGCTTGAGTCGTTGCCGTCGTCAGTAGATACGCGGAGCGCGCCGTTCCGTTTTCCGGTGCAACGTGTGCTTCGGCCCGATCACACGTTCCGCGGATTTGCCGGACAAATTGTATCCGGGACTATTCGCAAAGGCGATGAGATCACGGCCTTGCCTTCACGCAGAAGCGCGAAGGTGGAACGCATTGTTACGTGGGACGGCGACCTGGCTGAAGCTGTGGCGCCGCTCTCGGTGACGCTGGTGCTGGATCGCGAACTGGATATCAGCCGCGGCGATTTGATTGTGACGGCGCAGTTTCCGGCAACGGTGACGAAGTCGTTGAAGGCCGGCATGGTGTGGATGGATCAGCGGCCGCTTGAGCTGCATCGGCGCTACCTGCTGAAGCACACCAGCCAGACGGTTCCGGTGTTTCTGGCAGCGGTTGAACATCGCACCGACCTGGGCACGTTGAATCATGAGCCGGCACGCACGCTGCACATGAACGATATTGGCGCAGTGGCGCTGAATCTGCTGCGGCCGATCGCGGTTGATCTGTACGGCGAGAATCGCGGCACGGGCGCGTTCATCCTGGTGGACCCGGAGACGAATGGAACCGTGGCAGCCGGCATGATCCGAGCGGCTGACAAGGTTTCTACCAAAGGCGAGGCGTTCTTCGCCGATGTCTGGGGACCGATGACAGCGGGCGAGCGCGAAGCACGGTGGGGACATCGCGGCGGCGTGCTGGAACTGCGCTGCACAAAGGAGATTGCGGATGCAATCGAGCGTTCACTGTTCGGGGGCGGCGCGGCAACGGTCCGCATCAATGCGGACGACGATGCATTCCTGATGCATCCCACGCTGCTTGAGATTACGACCTCGCTCGCGGTGGAGTCTGGACTGATTGCACTGGCTGTGCGCGAGGGAGAACCGGGCACAACGAAGGTGCGCGTGGAAGGCACCGAGATCACAGTGACAGAAGAACCGGCATCGAGCGAGGGCGACGTGGGCGATGCAGGCGGATCGAGCGGCGCTAACAGGGTGAGCAAGGTGGTTGTCGCCGTTCATCGATTGCTGAACGATACGAGGATTTTTATTTCATCAGAAAAGGCGGGCCTGTAATGAGCACTTTGGAGATCAATGCGGAAGTGAACGCAAAGCTGGACAGGGTGCGGGCCGTGCTCGACGAGGAGATTACCGGCAAAGGCGACGTTTGCCTTACGTGCAGCTTTCAGGCCGAGGATGTGCTGTTGACCAAGCTCGCCATTGAGCGCGACGCGCGACTTCCGATTCTGTTTCTCGATACTGGGTACCACTTCAAGGAAACGTACGAGTATCGCGATCGCATTGCGCGCGAGTGGAATCTGAACCTGATCAACCTGCTGCCGGTCAAGACCGTTGCGGAGCAGGAGGCGGAGTTCGGTTTGCTGTACCAGTCTGCTCCCGACCGCTGCTGCGGCATGCGCAAGGTTGAACCGCTTTTCAAAGCACTGGCGGAGTATCGAGTGTGGTTTACAGGATTGCGCCGCGAACAGGCAAAGAGCCGCGCCGCGCTTGAAGAGAGGGCGATGTTCTCGTTGCCGGCAGGAAAGCAGATCGTGAAGCTGGCACCGTTGACCGAGTGGACGACGCGCGACGTTTGGTACGCGTGCGAGCACCTTTCGATCCCGCTGCTGCCGCTGTACGAGCGGGGCTACTCGTCCATTGGCTGCGAGCCTTGTACATCCATTCCAACCGATCCGAACGATCCGCGCTCTGGACGTTGGGCAGGCCGCAAGGTTGAATGCGGAATACACATTCAAGCAGCACCGGCAAAGTAGGAAGGCACGCAGGCAGGGTATGCAATATCTCATTGGGTTTGTGATTGCGTTGTTTATTGCGCTCACCGGGGTGGGCGCAGGTACCGTTACGGTACCGATGCTGGTGCTGTTTCTAGGGGTGCCGGCGCCGGTTGCGGTCGGTATCGGGCTGATGTTCGCTTCGGCAATCAAGCTGATCCTGGTGCCGTCGCAGATTGCGCGGAAAAACGTGTCGTGGCGCACGCTGGGATTCATGCTGCTGGGCGGCGTGCCGGGCGTTCTCGCAGGTTCCCTGTTTCTAAAGCATCTGGTGAATGCCGGTTCGCAAAACCTGTTGAATGCGCTGCTGGGCGTGATCCTGGTGAGCACAGCGATCTGGCAGCTTATTTACTCTTTCAAGCCGATGAACGACAACCGAAACAAGCGTGACCGCAGCCCACTGCTTGCGTGGCTCATGTTTCCGGTTGGAGCCGAGGTGGGCTTCTCGTCTGCCGGCGCCGGTGCGTTGGGCAGTGCGGCGCTGCTCAGTATGACCAGTCTGGTGCCTGCCCAGGTGGTCGGAACCGATATTACTTTCGGGTTTGTTGTGTCGCTCATCGGCAGTGGTGCGCACTGGTCTTCGCACATGTCGAACCCCGGCCTGCTTATCGCTTTGATTATTGGCGGCGTGTTCGGGGCGATTACCGGCACGATCATTAGCACCCGGGTTCCCAGGCGGCCGCTGCGGTTTGCGCTCTGGCTTTGGCTGCTCTTTTTGGGAGCGCAATTCATGTTCAACAGCTATCACGTGTGGGCGGCTACCCGATAACGCATGACCCGGAAAGGCCTGGTCATCCCACATAAGTAACCGGGTACATTCTTCTCACGGGTACGATGAAATTCTGACGTAACAGAGTAAAAAGTACACAGTGCACTGCGGGTAGCTCGCAGTGCGTTTTTCTTTTAAGATAACTATTATCAATTACTTACGGCGGACATAGATTCTTTGGAACCACACGTGCTGCGATTTGTTCGACAGCACATTAAAATCCAGGGCGGGATGTATACGAAAATCTACTTTGCTGAGATTTGGGATCAGATGTTTCTGTCTATTTAGATTTGTGAGGTTCTCAAATATGGTTTGCCCCAAGTGCCAATCGGAATCTCTGTCACAGGTTCCGGCAGAAATCCGTCTTTATCGCAACCATCCCCGCACACTTAGCCATCCTCCGCTGACGCCTTCCCCGGAAGTGCTGGTCTGCATGGATTGCGGCTGGGCTGAGTTTACGATTCCGCAGTCGTGGCTGGCAGCGGGTTGGCTACGCCAGCACAGCGAACCGGCGAACGAGCATGGGACTCCAAGAGAGACTCCGGTCTTTGTTCCGGGCAGGCTTGCGGTTGTGATGTAGGCGCGGATCCGGGCCAGGGTGGCTCGGCCGTGCGCGACCCCAGATTACAAGGAATTGGTGCGGAAGGCGGGACTTGAACCCGCAAGCCTTTCGGCGCTAGCTCCTAAGGCTAGTGTGTTTGCCATTTCACCACTTCCGCACGCGTGGGGTACTGCCTACTAGAGTGTAGAAAAAATAGATATTGAATGCAAAAGGGAACTCCCCCGGGCTCAAAACAACATATATAGAGAACTGATTTTAGAGAATCATCCGTTTTGAGTGCGTTTGCCGAGATCGCGAAATCAACGGAGGCAAAGGAAAAGGCCAGTTCACGGGCAACGTGAGCTGGCCTTTTGGGGTTTGCGGAACTGCTGCCACGGGGCAGGCTTGCTGCTATTGGCAGGTTGTCTCAAAGCAGAGATTCTTGCTGAAGAACGGCATCACGTGGTTCTGGAAGCGATCGGCTACAGCGCTGGTGTGCGTGCCCTTGTAGATCTCAAACCCGTTCGCAATTGCGTAGGAGTCCAGGATGTTGTGGAGCTTGGTGGTGTCGGTCTTCAGGCCGTCCTGGTCGCCTACGTCGATGGAGATGGCGCGATACTGGCGCAGATTTCCAATGTACTGATCGATGAAGGCCAGTGGCGCGTTGGCTGCGAACTTGGCGACGATGTCGGGCTGAGGCTCGCCGTTTTTGATGGGCAGATCGAGATAGAGCGGCGGATTCTTGGGGTCCGGCGCCCATGCCGCTGCGCTGGCGAGCTGCGCGCGAAGGCCGAATGGCAGCTTTGCCGAATCAGCCGCCGTCTTGACGGATTCAAGTTCCTTCTCCGCGTCCGGGTTGGCGGGTCTATTAGGATTCGCGGGACGGGCGCCCATAGGCGACATGCAGCAGGGGCTCATGATGTAGAGGCTGCCGAACACGTCAGAGTGCTTCATGCCGATGCGGCTTGCGCCGTATCCGCCCATGGAGTGACCGACGAGGCCGCGGGCTGTGCGATTCGGAATGGTGCGGTAATGGGCGTCCATGTAGGCCACCACATCGTGGGCAATGTACATTTCAAAGTTGCCGGTGGTGACTGAGCTCGAATACATGGAGCCGTTGTGCACGGTCTTCGAATCGGGCAGGACAACGATGAACTCCTTGGCGCCCTGTGCGAATCCGCCTTCGATGGTCTGGGGCACGTGGATCTCGTGCGACCACTGCTCCGCGCCAATGGAATAGCCGTGCAGGGCATAGACCACCGGATAGCGGCGATGCTTGTCCTTGGCGTAGCTGGGCGGCAGAAAGACAAGGGCGTCGCGGTCCACGGCGTCGCCTTCAAGATTGCCCTCAAGTGCGGCGCCGTGAATCTTGATGTGCTCAACCGTCACCGGCTTTGCGCCGGGCACCGGATCCGGCACGATGGTTTGGACCTGCCCGAAGCTCAAGGTTGCGCTGGCGAATGCCAGCGTGATGAGAACAGCAGAGGTGCCAAGAAAATTCAGTTTCATTGCGATATTCTCCGAAGTTCTTCTGATTTTTGCGCCGAGAAGCGAATCGTCATTAACAGCGCGGCTCATAGTTGAACGGTGTTTTCCCGGTGGTAAGCGAAACTGCTCAAATTGCCTTCAGGAAGTTGACTCGCGCTGGCCTTACGACAACGCGAGTCAGATGAGGTAGGACAGCTCAACCCCGGTGTGAGGCCGGACCTGTTTTCATTTCGCCGCTACAGGAAAGCGGTAAACGCCTACGGTGTAGGGCGCCACTGTGATGGAAGACGGAGCACTGGCCAGGGAAGTTTCCTTTACCTGTACCTCTTCCGGTCCTCCGACGTGATTCGCTGCGTCGAGGCTGCTTCCTGACAGGATCCACGCCTTCGATGCTCCAACCAGCTTGGTGCCCGTCACGCTCAGATCGACCTTCTGTTCTTTTTCAGTCGCATTTACGACGGAGAGCACGAGGGTCTTGTGATCCGGAGTGAGCGCTGCGAACATGTCGAGCGGGTAAGTGGGGCTACCGGAACGCACCTTGGGCTCATCCGCGTAATTCGGATTCGTCGGCGGCTGCGGGGAGTTGCCGGTGAGAGCAACCGGAATGGTTCCGGGGAACTGTTCGCCGTACATCTTGTAAGTAAGTCCGATGGTGTTGTACGTCGATGCGGTTGGGGTGATGTCGAGTGCAGAGGTGCCCATGGTGCGCGCACCCATCGTGATGTAGTCGGTGTGCCGCATCCACTCATTCAGAAGCATTCCGTAGGCGAGTGCGGTCTTGAGATTCGGGCCGCCTCTGCCACCGCCACCGCCTCCGCCGTAAGCGTACTCGTCGATGGAGAGGAAAATCTTCTTGTCGATCATGGCCGGGAAGCGCTGCTGATATCCCTGCCACTCTTCAGCCATCCGGCGGATGATGTCGCCGGCGTAACGCGCATATTCAAGCGTTGTGGGCTCATACGTGACCATGGCGCTGTTTGTGGGTTCGAACGCGACCGCCGCAGGCGCCGAGGGCATATTGGGTGGAAGCGCCTTCGCCTTTTGAATATCGAAGTGCCGGCCCGGACCCTCATACCAATGCTGGGCCATGCCCTGGAATGTTCCCCAGCTATGTGCCATCAGGCCGCCGGTCCAGTCGATGTCGGTTCCGAAGAGCGGCCCGAGGTTATCAACGTACTTCGCACGGTCTTCACCCTTCAGGGCCATCGGCTCAAGCATCTTCCCTGAGGCGATAAGAGTGATCGAAGGATCCGCCTTCAGCATGGCCTTCGCAAATTCGTTATTTTTCAGCACCCAATATTTCAGATCGGTGTAGCCCATCTGGAATGTTCCCCACGGCTCGTTGCCGATGTTCCAGTACTTGATGTGATAGGGCTCGGGGTGGCCGTTCTTGGCGCGCAGCGCGCCCAGGCGGGTATTCACTGAGCCGTTGAGGTACTCCACCTCTTCAGCCGCGGAGTGAGAATCGCCAAAGCCGCCGTTCACCGTGACATAGGGCTCGACGTCGATCAGCTTGCAGAGCGTCATGAACTCGTCCATGCCAACGTCGTTTACCTGCATCTGATTCCAAGCGTGGTCATACATGGGCGGGCGCTTGTCGACGTCGCCGATGGCGTCGTACCACATCCAGTCAGAAAGGAAGTTGCCGCCAGGCAGGCGCCACATGCCGCTGTGCATCTGACGCAGCAGGGCGATGGTGTCCGGACGGAATCCCTGAATGTTGTCGGCGGGCATCAGCGAGACTGTCCCGATGTGGAAGTTGCCGCTGCCGGTGCCGGTGATCTCAAGCGTGGCATTCGCGCTGTCCGCCTTGGCAGTGAAGCTTAGTGGGAATTTTTTGTAGTCGGCAGTAAGCGCCGGGATCGTGACGGTCTGCTTATCGCTTGCGCCGTCACCCCAGATGAGCGACACCGTGACCTTGCTGCCGGGCGCGCCCTTGAGCCAGACACGGCCTGTGTAGGCCTTGCCTTTCACCAGCGCGAGACCGGTCTGCTTGATTCCGTGCGGAGTGGAGGCGTCAAGTTGAATCTTCGGACTGTGGTCGCCAACGAACGGCTGATCGGCGTCCAATGTCACTGCTTCGTCCGGACCGACAGGACGCCACTTGCGCAGCGCCATGCGCTGGCGTTGCATTGCATTCTGGCCAGCGGGCGGAGCGTCTTCCTTCGATGTAATGGGGAACCAGAATTTGCGGTCGTCGAGCAATTCTGTCCAAACACTGCGATAGATGGTGCCGCCGATGTGCTCAATGAAACTGCCGAACACATATTTTGAAACGGGGTCGGCCGTCTGTTGGGTGTTGATGGTTACATTCAGTTCGTCTGGAACGCTTGGCGCAGCCTCTTGTGCTGTGGCCGTGACAACGCTTCCAAGACAAAATGCCGCTGCGGCAAACAGTGCAATCCTTGTCTTCATTGAGCCCCCTTTATCTTGCCTGTGAAACTTGCGTCGTGCAGTGGTTATGCTGCATCCGGGCCTTTCCGAATCCGGCCCGGACGAAGAGAGTCATTGGATTGCGAACCGATAAAGACTCGCGCTGTAGGCTATGTCGAGACTGTTGAATGAGTGATTTCGCACGGCCTTGTCAGGGCGGCTTGCCCGTTTTCCGGAAAGCGTTTACCAATTTACGCTGAGGTAAATCGCTTTTTGAAAACAAGGGCATACTATCTGCAATGAATGCGGACTGAAAAGCAGGATTTTTCGAACTGATGCATCGAGAATTTAGATATGGCGTTCGCTTGCAGAAGGCTGTTGCAACAGTAATCCTCATAGCCGTAAGTTGATGGACTCCAGTGCTCAGTTCGGAGTGGTTTGCGCGCTCACCTGTTTGAAGACTTCGCCCATTTTGTCTTTTAAGCCTTTGTAGTGTGTGTATTGATCCATTTCATGTTTGGCATCTGCAACGCGGCCAGCCCGGCGGTAGAGCCCGCTCAGCCGATAATGCGCCACGATGTTGGTGGGGTCGTCTTTAATCGCGCTTTCAAGCAGAGGAACGGCGTCTTTCTGCTGATTCATTGAGATGAGTGCAATGGCCAGATCAGTTTTTGCGGTTGCGTCTCCGGGCTGCAGAGCGAGAGCCTTGTTGTAGGCCTCTTGCGCAGCTTTGAAGTCTCCGCGTGTTGCAATCACCTCGCCCAGATGGCACCAGGACTTCTCATCGTATTGATTCTCATGGACAGCGGCTTGGTATTCGTCTTCAGCAAGTGCATTGAGTTTCGGGTCTGCGGCGGCTCGCAGTTGCTCGGCAAGTTCAAAGTGAACGCCCGGCAGATGCGGGTTCAGGCGAATGGCTTCGCGGTACTTCGCGATGGACTTGTCATGTTCTCCCTGGCGCGCAAGTTCGCCGGCAATCATCATGTTCATTTCCGCAGATTCCGGAGCGACCAACACCATGCTCAGCAGCGATTGATCTTTCATTTGCGTGGCAATTTCATAGGCTACGAAAAGAATCTGCGGATCCTGTGGAGCTACCTCCTCCAGTTGCGCCGTTACTGCAAGTGCTTTTGAGAACTGGGATGCGGCGCCGTCGATCTCAATCAACTCGAGCCCTACCTGTTTCATGAACTTCGGATCGTCGATGCCGGGGAATGCCTGCTCGAGATCGCTTTGTGCGTTGGCCATGTCGCCGGTGCGCTTCTCCGCAATTCCAAGCAGCCCCCTGATGCGCGGCAGATTCGGCTGCATCTGCAAGGCGGCGCGCATCTCCGGAATGGCTCCGGCAAAGTCGCCTTGAAAGTACATGAGCACGCCGAGGTTGGCCTGCGCGTTCAGGTTCTTTGGGTCGAGTGAAACGATCTGGCGCAGCAGCGGAATTGCGAGCTCGGGCTTTTGCTGTTGCAGATACGTCTGCACCTGTTGATCGAGAGCAGTGATCTGTGTAGCGGAGTTGCCGGCATCCTGTCCCGTTGCGCACAACGCACATACAAGCAGAATAAGTGCGCAAAGAGCTCTTGAATGAAGCCGTTCCATAAAAATCACCTCGGGTCACGATCAACGATACTGAATTACTTCAGCCCTCAAACAACTATAGAGGTTTCGATGCTGGTTGAAGGCGTTTGAGTGAGCCTACACTTCGCGGCAAAAGAAAGTCGAGCCGCAGGTTATGAGATTGATCTTGACAGGAGAAGACAGAGTGTCTAATTTGCTTTGACGGAAACCGTTTACCAAGTCAATCGCTTTATCCTGCAAATTTCGCCAACCAAATCAGCATCGATCTCCACGCTCCAGAGCGCCGGTGGTCAATCGAGTAAGCACACTGAAGAACGCATTTGAGGAGAAAAGAAAATGTCAAAACGAAACTCCGCATTCGGCCCCGTGATGAATCGGCGTGAGGCCTTGTTTCTTTCCGCGACTGCCGGAATGAGCGTTGCGCTGGGCAAGCCGGCGATAGCAATGGACAACACGAAAACCGCTGCGCACCAGGAGCCAGGCAACTGCTCCACGCCGCGCACAGCAGTTGCAAACACGCAGTACGGCAAGGTTCGCGGCTTTGTAGATGGCGGCGTCTTCACGTTCAAGGGCGTGCCCTACGGTGCAGACACGGGCGGCGATAACCGCTGGCTACCGGCGCAGGCTCCCAAGCCATGGGATGGCGAGCGGCCTACGCTGGTTTACGGAGCCAACTGCCCGCAGCGCCTGCATGACTTCACCGCGATCGAGCAATCGTTCATTCAGGATTGGGATGACGGCTACATGAGCGAGGACATGCTCAAACTGAACATCTGGACGCCGAGCCTGAGCGGCAAGCGCCCCGTGATGTTCTACATTCACGGCGGCGGCTTCAGCTTCGGTTCGTCGTATGAACTGCCCTCGCATGAAGGCGCGCAGATGGCGCGGCATCATGACGTTGTTCAGATCTCGGTGAATCATCGACTGAACTCACTGGGGTTCCTCGATGTGTCGGAAATTGGCGGACCGGAGTATGCCGACTCTGTCAACGTTGGCATGACTGACTTGGTGGCTGCGCTCAAGTGGGTTCACGAGAACATTGCAAACTTCGGCGGCGATCCTGGGAACGTGATGATCTACGGTCAATCGGGAGGCGGCTCCAAGGTAACGACTCTGCTGGGCATGCCTTCGGCAGCGGGACTGATTCATCGCGCGTCGGTGCAGTCGGGTGGCGGAGGCAATGCTCCGACGGGTGAGCAGTCGAAGGAACTCGCGCGGCAGGTGATGAAAGAACTCGGCCTGCAGCCAAACGATGTCGTGAGTCTGCGAAAGATCGAGTGGGAAAAGTTGAATGTGGCCGGTAATGCTGCCGTCGCCAAGATCAACGGGCCCGGGCCGGCGATAATGATGGGTGCTCCGGGACAGAAACCACGCGTGGGTTGGGGACCAACGCTGGACGGACGCATCATCAACGTGCGTTCCTTCTCAGAAGTTGCGCCGGAGATTTCAAAGGACGTGCCGATGCTGATCGGCTCGGTGAGCGAAGAAGGAAACAGAATGTCTTCTCGTCCAACGGAAGCGGAGTGGCACGCGGCGCTTGCAAAAACATACGGCGAAGCGAAGGCGACTGCGCTGGTTATCGCGATGAAGAAGGCGCATCCGGAGAAGAGCATTCGCAAGCTGTCGTATATGTGCAGCGGCCCTGGTTTAAATGGCCTATCCATGCGCAACAACGTAACCCGCATGGCCACGCTGAAGCATGGACAAAAGGCTTCGCCGGCGTACACCTACTACTTCACGTGGCAATCGCCGATGCTGGAAGACGCAGGTGCGTGGCACACAGCGGAATTACAATTCTGCTTTGACAACACCAAGCGCTGCGAGCAGGGCACGGGCAACACACCCGAGGCGCAGGCACTTGCGAAGAAGATGGCAACTGCATGGGCGAATTTTGCGCGCACCGGAAATCCGAGCCAGCCTGGTTTGGAGTGGCAGCCTTTCGATCCGGAAAGCGGCAAAACGATGGTGTTTGATAATCAGTGCCGGATGGAAAACGATCCTGAAGGCGAATTGCGCAAGATTCTACAGAGCTAAACGCAATTGAACAGCACTGCGCACCATGTGCCAATCCTGCACGCGGCCAAACTTCTGTGCAGGGTTGGTGCCGGTGCACAAGTTTTTGATTGAGATTTGCGCCAGCTCGGGCTGGCACTTTACTGGATGAATTTCAAATGAAGGAGACGCCATGTCTGTTGCAAAATCGGGGAACCGCATTACCCTCAATCGCCGCGAGGCTGTCATGCTTGCTGCTGGAGCGGGTGCTGCCGCGCTCGCTAAACCAGTTGTCGCCATGGACAACACGAAGACAGCAGCTCATCAGGAGCCGGGCAACTGCTCGACGCCGCGCAGCGCAGTTGCGAACACGCAATACGGCAAGGTTCGCGGCTTTGTTGATGGGGGCGTCTTCACGTTCAAAGGAATTCCTTACGGCCAGAATACGGGCGGCCAAAATCGTTGGCTGCCTGCCAAGGCCCCGGAACCATGGAAGGACGAATATCCCGCGCTGATTTACGGCGCAAACTGTCCGCAAAATCTGCACAATTTCACCGCGATCGAACAGTCGTTCCTGCAGGACTGGGATGACGGCTGGATGAGCGAAGACATGCTCAAGGTGAACGTGTGGACACCGGGCTTGAGCGGCAAGCGGCCTGTGATGGTGTACTTTCACGGCGGCGGCTTCAGCTTCGGATCGTCGTATGAGTTGCCTTCGCATGAAGGTGCGCAGATGGCGCGTCATCATGACATCGTTCAGGTTTCAGTGAATCACCGTCTGAACGTACTTGGATTCTTTGACGTGTCTGAGATTGGTGGCTCGGCATACGAGGATTCAGTCAACGTAGGCATGACGGATCTTGTGGCTTCGCTCAAGTGGGTGCACGAGAACATCGCAAACTTCGGCGGCGATCCCGATCGAGTGATGATCTACGGCCAGTCAGGCGGCGGATCGAAAGTGACGACGCTGATGGGCATGCCATCGGCTGCGGGACTCTTCCATCGCGCATCCGTGCAATCGGGTGGCGGCGGCAACATTCCGAGCGGGGAGCAGCAGAAAGAGTTTGCGCGCCAGGTAATCAAGGAACTCGGAATCGGATCAAACGACATTGGCGCATTGCAGAAAATGGAGTGGTCACGACTGATTGCTGCGGGCAACGCAGTGACGGCGAAGATGAATCCTTCTATGCGCGGCCTCGGCGGACCAGCAGCGGCCGGCGGTCCTCCGCGTGTCGGCTGGTCGCCAACGCTCGATGGCAAGATCATCAACATGCGCTCGTTCTTTGAGGGCGCGCCCGAGATATCAAAGAATGTGCCCATGTTGGTTGGCTCGGTAAGCGAAGAAGGAATGCGCTACCTTTCGAATCCCACCGAGGAAGAGTGGCATAAAACCCTCGCCGCTGGAATCGGGGACGAGAAGGCAACCGCGCTGATTGCGGCCATGAAGAAAGCGCATCCGGAGAAGAGCATTCGCACGTTGTCGTATGGCGTACAGGGACTTTCGGGCCGCAATCGCGTTGAGAACATGGCGAAGATGAAGCACGAACTGCATGGCGCGCCCGCGTACTCGTATTTCTTTACGTGGCAGTCGCCAATGCTCGGCGGTGATGCTGGAGCCTGGCACACCTCGGAACTCGCGTTCTGCTTTGACAACACCAAACGCTGCGAGCAGGGCACTGGCAACACGCCCGAGGCGCAGGCGTTGGCAAAGAAGATGGCGACAGCGTGGGCGAATTTCGCTGCCACCGGAAACCCGAGCCAGCCGGGCCTGGCTTGGACACCCGCCGATCCGGAGAAGTGCCAGACGATGGTGTTCGACAACGAATGCCGGATGGTCGACGATCCGGAAGGTGAAGTGCGGAAGCTCCTGCCGAGCTGAAGTAGGTTGGCACGATATACGGAGTGGGGTATTCCCGGCCCGACCGGGGATATTCCACGCCGGCGCACAGTCGCGGTTTGAGGACCGTTGGACGATTGTGGAGTGGAATGATTCGGCTTAGTTCACGTGCGCAACTATATATATGATAGAGAGCCGCGCGAGCCGGCGATCGGTTCCGAGCCAGTCGAAACACCTCAATGATTGGTTAGGCTCAGATTACCTGTAGTTCGCTTTTTGCACCCAGCAGGTCTGCGAGGTAATTCTTTTCTTTGCTGCTCGAATCCAAATCCCTCATGATCAGGTGCATACGGGCAAACCTTTCCCCACCCATCGGCAGTCGAAGTCCGACCAACTCTCCAGAGTCCAGATATTCCTGGATACGGTAGACCGGAAGCCAACCGAAGCACACTCCGCTTCGCACCGCCTCAATTGCCGACTCAACTGTGTTGACGGCCAGATACCGCTGGGAATCCGCATGAGGTTGGCGCCTCGGATTATTTCCAGCGCCTTCAATGATTACCGCCAACCGCTGAATCAGATCCATGCGCGTCAGCTGCCGCTTGATGGCGTGGAGAGGGTGGTCGGCCCGTGCGACAGCCTTCATGCGAATGTCGAGGATCGGCTTGTTCAACTGCTCACGCACTGAAAGTCCGGAGATACATAGATCCGCGCCGAACGTAGAAAACTCCTCAACCGATGAAAGGAAAGAAGCTTTGTGCAGCTTGGGGTGGGCATGCGGGAAGACGCGGGCGAGTTCTGCAAGAGCGGTGAAGAGCCGGTCGTTGGGAAATACGCTTTCGACAGACAAGCGGATTTCGGTTTGACCGCCGGCAGCCAGAGATTCTGCCCGATCTTCCAGGGCGCGAAATCCCGACAGAAGCGGTTCTACATCGGCCAGGAGCGCCTTGCCGGCTTCAGTCAGTTGTGCCTTACGGCCTTTCATTTCGAGGAGGGGAATTTTGAACTGATCCTGCAGCCGCGAGATGGCATAGCTGATGGTTGACTGGGAACGGTTCATCTTTGTTGCCGCAGCAGCAAAGCTTCCCAACTGAACCACAGCCTCCAAGACTTCCCATTGATCAATCGTCGTATTCATTTAGGGCCCTTTGCTGGCTCGGTTCGTATCTGAGAAATCAGTCAAAGCAAACGATACATCGAATTCTTCGACCATACAATTCGAAAAATACCACTTGTCAGTCGAATTTTTGTTGAACTACGATGCCCTAACTTTCAAAGGCCAGACCATCGGCCATCTAGGGAATCGTTTACTCAAATGGGGTCGCTGAAGAAGCGCCGTATTTCCCAGCTTCTTCAGATAAGTAGAACGTGAAAGAAGTAAACCTTTAGTGGAGGCAAACAATGAAGATACGGATGCGTGCTTTAGGCATGCTGTGTGCTCTTTGCACGGGCATGGCTTTTGGCCAGGCAACGAACTCAGCTGACGTCACCGGCACAGTGACCGACGCTTCGGGAGCAGTCATTCCCGGCGTTACGGTCACAATAAAGGACATTGACAAGGGACTCGACCGCTCAATTACGACAAACGGAGCCGGACTTTACGATTCCGGGCCGGTTACCCCGTTAGATCACTACACGATCGTTTTCAAAAGAGAGGGCTTTGCAACGGTGCAGCGCGGGCCCATGGTTTTGCAGGCGAGTCGTGCTCGGCCTGAACGTGACCTTGGGAGTAGGACAGGCGACGCAGCAGGTTATCGTTAATGAGTCAGCTCCGTTGCTCGAAACAACCACGGCAGAGATGTCCACAACGCTGCCGGTGGAAACGTTGCAGATGCTGCCCCAGACTGGAACACCTGACTGGCAGTCGTTTCTGGTTCTTCAGCCGGGCGTTTCAGGCACGCCGCAAAATGGCAACAGTGCCAGCAACCCCGGTATGGGCAGTGTATCAGCGAACGGAAGCATGCCGTTTTCGACCGCGATGCTGGATGGCTCAAACATCAGCTCGCCGATGAGCAACAACGTCATCAACACGCCGATCTTTGAGTCATCGGCGAAGTGAAGATGAGCGACTCGTCGTTTTCCGCGCAGTACGGAACCGGCGGAATCATCTACAACCAGATCAGCAAGGGCGGAACAAATACCATCCATGGTCTGGGTACGACTACTTCCGCAAACAGTGCATTGAACGCTGCCAGCTATGGTTTCGGCTCTGGCAAGAATCCCGCCTGTCCTAAAACAACGATTTCGGCTGGCAAGCCAGCGGCCCGGTGATTGAAGAACAAGATTTTCGCGCTCTATCGACTAGGACCACACCATTCAACACCCGCGGGGCCTTCAAGTACGACCACACTTGCCATCACCGACCGCAGCGGAACAGGCCGGTGATTTCACGGGGTCTGGCCACGATCTACGATCCGACCACTCAGGTTGTCAATCCGGCTACCAGGAGTTTACCCGGCAATCATTCGCCAGCGAATACGGGAATGGCAACAAGATTCCTGCTGCGCTGATCGACCCGGTGGCCAAGAATATCCAGGCAATCTTTCCGGACATGCCTGCGACGTCCTTCAAAACCAACAACTTTACGTACGGCAACCCAGCAGCCATAACGACCCTTCAAAAGTGGTTTGGCCGTTTTGACGCAGACATTACGCATAACAATCGGCTGTCGGGTTCGGCGGCTTATAACTACCCGACGACATTCCCGGCGACTGGCATCGTCTACCCGGTCAACATGACAGTTGCCGACGTTGAGAATATGAGCGCCCAACTCACCGACGTCCATACCTTCAGTCGCGCACCATCAACGAAGCGCGCTCCGGCTGGATGGGAGAGTATGACCTGCTGAAGTCACCTACGGATGGAGCGGGATGGCCAACCAAATTGGGCCTGAAGTTCGCCAAGGAGGATATTTTCCCGGCTGTCACCATCGGCAGCTATGGCCCAGGCAGTCCGGCCAGCCTTAACCCGGGCACTTCGGCCAACTACGAGAGAATGTGTTTACTCTGTCGGACGTAGTGACGATGATCCGCGGCCGCCACACTCTCCACTTCGGAGGTGAAATGCTCTTCTTCCGCGCTGACTCCACGGCCTGGGGCAACAACATCTCAGCCAGCCTCGGGTATACCGGTGTCTACACCCGACGACAAATTCACAGGCAACACACCGGAACCGGGTCATCGTACGCCGACTTCCTGTTGGGCTATACCCAGAACTGGTCGGCTTTGCTCTCTCCGGTCTATTACGGGCGGCTGAAAAATCCAGGGATATTTGTTCAGGATGACTGGAAGGTAACTCCCAAGCTGACCTTGAATCTGGGCCTGCGCTGGGAGGGAAGAACCGGATGGATCTGATACCACGCAGAACCAGCGGGCGTTCGACCCGACCATCATCAATCCGGCCACCGGTTCTGGAGGCGCGATGTGGTATGCGCTCACCCACACCAACGGCAGAGAGCGCTTGCAGCAGAACAGGTTCAGCAACTGGCTGCCACGATTTGGCGTTGCTTACCAGTTAACTCCAAAGACCAAGTGAATGGCGGCTTCGGGATGTACACCTTCCCATGGAACGTGGACAGCTACGCCAGTTGCTGTATGGGAAATGCCCGCAGTCCAGCGGCAGTCAGGCTGATTCCACAGGCAACATTGCGCCTGTCGTAATCCTGTCATCGGACGGAAACACGAACTATCAAGGAACGGCCGGGAAGAGCATCAATTCGCTCTATGTCACTGCCCCAACCGCCCAGAATCTTACAACGGGCAGGCGGTCTCGTATATGCAGTACGATCAGCCGATACCGCACCTCTACAAATGGAACGTGACTGTGCAGCGTCAGCTAACCACGAACATGATGGCTTCTGTTGGCTACGTGGGTAGCCGCGCGACAGACCTTCTTACAATAGCGATCTCAATCAGGTGCCGGTGAGCAATCTGGGTCCGAACGACACTACATCGGGGTGCAATGGCAAAAGTTGTCGCCCTTATCCTCAGTATCAGGCCATCAGCGGATTCCATCCGATAGCGACATCGGTCTACCGCTCATTGCAGGCAGTGTTTAGCCAACGCTTCGGCAATGGCCTGACAATGAATGCCAACTACACATGGGCGCACATGACGGACAGCCAGGATTCCTCGGGTTGGGGATCGAAGGAAGGAACCACGGTCTGGCAGAATTCCTATGATCCCCAGAGCGAACTACGGTGCCGCAAACTTTGACGTCCGCCAGACGTTCAAAGCGTATGGTACTTATGAACTGCCCTTCGGCAATGGCCGTCAATTCATGAACAATAAGCGGCGCTGGATGAGGCCATCGGTGGCTGGACAATTTCTCTCACCTTGCTGGGCCAGGGCGGGAATCCCTTCACGCCCAATGTGCTCGTGAACAATAGCTTCGCTTCAAAAACAGGGCGGTCGAGCTTCGAATGGTTCCCGAACCAGGTGGGAGATCCGCAAACATCCGGCCAGAGTGGAACCATCACTCAGTGGTATAACCCTGCAGGCCTACCAGCAGCCAAACCGGGAACACTGGGCAACATGCGCCGGAACAGCATCTACGGGCCGGGCGTTCATGTGATGAACGCTTCAATCCGCAAGACCTTCACAATTTACGAGCGAGTCGCTTTCGAATTCAGCGTAGATGCGACCAACCTCGTAAACCATCCATCGTTCTCACAACCCGACCTCAACATTGGCGGCAGGCTCACCATGCTGCAATCACGGGAGTCGACGCAAGGCGGACGTGGCATTGCATTGATCGGGCAAATCCGGTTCTAAACCGGAATTGCTGACGTGTTTGCTGTGACCCGAACGAATGGCGACGGGCGAAGCAACTTAGTCGAACTTCGCCCGCGATCCCAGTTCCAGAATCAACGATCTTCAATGTCGCTTTGCTTTCGGCGCCGTTTGCCGGAAAGCAAAGCGACTTCTTTTTGTGCTGAGGAAGTTGAGCTTGGCTCAGTTCGATTCCACCGCTAGTTGAATGCCGTGGGAGCGAAAAGATAGACTCTCTTGAACAGAGAATCTTTTCATCGCTGGTTTTCAGCAGAAAGAACTGAGCGCAGAAATGAAAATGACCCGGCGTGGACTCGCCAAAGGAATCGCAGCCAGCGGAGCTATTGCGGGGCTCTCGCCATTGCTTGGCGCGGAAACTCGTGCGGTGAACGCGGTAACGCAACCCACGGCGTGGAAGCAGGTCTATCCGGGCGTGTGGCGTGCAACGTTGGGTGCGCCGGAAAAATTCTCTCCGGTAACGAGCCGCCTTGTGCCACCGAAGACTGAGGCGTTCGCAAAGCTACCCAAGGTTGACATCGCGCCACTCCCGGCCATCCACGGCAAGAGCATGAAGCGCGGTTTTGTAATCGAATTGCCGTTGCGCCTGCAGGAGGAGGTCTTTGGGCTTGGCCTGCAATTCATGTCGCTTGCGCAGCGCGGCAAAAAGAAGGTGACGCGCGTGAATGCCGATCCCAAGATGGACACGGGCGACTCGCATGCGCCGGTGCCGTTCTATGTTTCAACTAAAGGGTTCGGCGTCCTGATCGACACGGCGCGCTACGCGACTTTCTATTTTGGCAATGCGCGGCCGAAACCGAAGCATGTGCAGGCTGCGACAGCGCAGGCAAATCCTGATCCAAATTACACGCAGAGTCTTCAGGACGCGGAGATCGGCACCGTTACGGTTGAAGTTCCTTCTGCCGCGGGCGTAGATGTGTATCTGTTCGCCGGGCCCGCGATGCTCGACGCGGTGAAGCGCTACAACATTTTCTCTGGCGGCGGATTTGTGCCGCCAGAGTGGGGACTTGGCTTCTGGTATCGCATGGACGCACGCGCAACGCAGCAAACCGCAATTGAATTTGCGCGCGAGTTCCGCGACCACAACATTCCGTGCGACGTCCTCGGCCTGGAACCCGGATGGCAAACGCACGCGTACTCATGCACCTTTGCGTGGAACAAAGAACGATTTCAGGACCCGAACGGTTTTGTCCGCGCGGCGGGCGATATGCACTATAAAGTGAATCTCTGGGAGCACGCGTATACGCATCCGGCTTCGCCTCTATTCGCGGAGATCCTACCCTGCTCGGGCGACACGGGCGTGTGGGGCGGCCTAGTTCCCGATTTTGCCGGTGAGCAGGCGCGCAATGCCTTCGGCGCGTATCACGGAAAGACCTTTATTGATGCGGGTGTGAGCGGTTTCAAGCTCGATGAGTGCGACAATTCTGACTTCACTGGCGGCTGGTCATTTCCCGAACTCAGTTCGTTCCCATCCGGTGTCGACGGTGAGCAGATGCACTCTGTTTTCGGCCTGCGCTATCAGATGGCGATCTGGAATGAGTTTCGCAAGCGCAAGATCGATACGTACAACCTGGTTCGCTCCAGCGGTGCGCTGGCCACGCCGTATCCTTTCGTCCTCTACAGCGATCTTTACGCGCATCGCGATTTTATCCGCGCGCTCGTTAATTCAGGCTTTAGCGGATTGTTGTGGTGCCCTGAAGTACGCGATGCGGCCAGCGAAATGGATTTGATACGTCGTTTGCAGAGCGTAGTTTTTTCTCCGTTGGCCATGATCAATGCGTGGTACATCAAGAATCCACCGTGGAAGCAACTGAACAGAAAGCTGAACAACGCTGACCAATTGCTTGAGGGATGGGAGACGCTGGAAGCACGCTGCCGCGAGATCATTGGCTGGCGCATGCAGTTGGTGCCTTACCTGACGGCAGCATTCCAGCGTTATGCGGAAGATGGAACGCCGCCCTTCCGTGCGCTGGCGCTCGATGCGCCAAACGAAAAGCGACTGCACAAAGTAGATGACCAGTACATGATCGGCGACCGCATGATGGTGGCGCCGCTGTTTGCCGAGGACGCTGCCGACCGCAATGTAGTGCTGCCTGAGGGGGCCTGGCACGATTTCTGGACCGGTGAAGCGTTGAAAGGCGGCACGGAGGTCATGGTGCCTGCGTCAACGGAGAAGATTCCGGTGTACGTGAAGAGCGGGAGCATCGTGCCGTGGGCAGATGTGGGCCTTTATGCGGGCGCACCGGAGACACGTCGATTGACCGCGCGGATCTACGGCGATGGCATACTTCCGTTTGAGCTTGGCGTGGGTCGAAAATCAATGCGGCTCACGTTGAGCAACGGAACAGGCCATGTAGAAGGCGAGCGCGGCGATTACAGCGTTTACGCCTGGAAGCGAATGGGCTGAAATCCCTGAGGCGGTAAACATGCCGGTTTTTGAGCACGAGATGCTGCGCGAAATCTACGAGCAACCGAAGGCGCTGCGCAGCACGATCGCTCTTTACGTGCAAGGCAATGCGTTGAACCCGAATTTCGCAGAACGCCTGGCTGGCTGGTCCAACTCGGCCGGCGAAATTCTGATTGCTGCCAGCGGATCAAGCCGCCATAGTGGTTTGTACGCGGAGATTCTGCTGGAAGACCTATGCGGATTGGCTGTGGACGTGGAGTACGCAAGCGAGTACAGTTGCCGCGGTGGCTCAGACCCGCGCCGCCCGAGCGTGTTGGTGCTTTCACAATCAGGCGAGACCTCTGACACCCTGGCTGCTCTGACTGAGGCCCGGCAAAAGAAGCAAAAGACGCTGGCGATCACGAATCACCCTGCCTCAACCATGGCGCACTTGGCCGATGTGTCAATGCCGCTTGCAGCCGGGACGGAAAAGGCGATTCCGGCAACCAAGAGTTTCACGTGTCAGCTTGCTGTGCTTTACCTGCTTGCTTTGTACGAAGGCGTGCGGCTGCAAAGCATGGACACGAACGCGCTTAGGCGGCTCATCGAAGAACTCATGGCGGTGCCTGCCATGATTCAATTTGCGCTCGAAGATTGGCGCGCGCAGATGTCCGTGCTTGCAGGCAAGTACAAAGATGTTTCGACTTTTCTTTATCTTGGTCGCGGCATTCACTACGCAATTGCCCGCGAAGGCGCGCTCAAGCTGAAAGAGACTGCCTATGTTCACGCCGAAGGCTACCCGGCTGGCGAGTTGAAGCACGGACCGAATGCCCTGGTAAGCGAGCGTGTACCGCTGGTGGTGCTGGCCACCGTGGATCATTCACGCGAGGCTTCTGTTCTGCGCTATGAAAAGACGCTTGAACTGCTGAGGTATGTAAAAGCGGAAGGAGCAAAGGTGATTGCGCTCGCAAATGCTGACGACGAGCAAATCGCAGAACTTGTCGGCGATGTGATCCGCGTTGAACGAACGTCAGAGTACCTTTTGCCCATTCTGGAGGTAATTCCACTACAGTTGTTCGCCTATTCCATGGCGATCGAGCATGGGGTGGATGTTGATCGGCCGCGGAATCTTTCGAAAGCTGTCGTGGAACGCATGCCCTCAGTTAGCCGGCGCACCTGAAAGACAAGGTGCGGGGCCGCTCGAATTAAACGATCGGCCGCTGCACGTCTGATGCTGGATTTTTCTAGTAGAGCTGGCACCATTTCTTCAACTGCAATCCAAGATCGTAGGTAAAGGCGCGAATCGCCGCGCGATCCCGCTTTTCCGGCGGTTGCTGGCGCCAGTATTGAATCTGCGCACTTGGCGGAACGATCATGGGCACCATCTCCGCGGATTCGAGCAGGTTGGCTGCATATTCGGCCGCATCCAATAGCTTGTCTGTCGATTGCGTGGTGTGGCGGAAAGTATTCGGATCGTCTCCGAGAGCATCCTGAATGGCCTTGAGCGCCTTTTCCGCATGGCCTTCGCGGTTCGGAACCGGTCGAATCATCGTATTCAAATCGCGGTTCCTGTAGAAACCCATGACGGCTGCAATGATCGCGGGATCGCGGATGGTGCCATCCGGATAGAAGAGTCCATGAACCTCGCCCCAATATCCCTGGATCATCAAATTAAACAGGTACCAGCCCGTCTTGTGTTCTTCGGAGATCTGCAGAACCACATCATAGGGATTCGAACGAGCGATGCAGGCGGTCTCCGTATTAAGGATCGGCTTACCGTATTTTTTTGAAACGTCTTCCGCGGTCTTGTAGGACTGCTCGATGGTTGACCGGAGCGGTGTGTACTCGTGGAAACTCAGAACATCGACAAGGTCGGCTGAACCCTCAAGCTGGTAAGAGTAGTTGTATCCGACCGTGAGAGCGTTGACCGGATCGATCTTCTTCACATAGCCCAGGTAATTGCGCACGAATGCAGTAATCTCATCCTGGCGCTGCTGCTTCAGATCTGCGGGCGCGTGGCCAACATAGTCATTGGTCATCGGCTCATTCATGATGTCCCACATCAGCAGGCCGGGCTCGTCCTTGATCGCCTCGACGATGGCTTTGACGTATACATCGCCGCGTGGCCGGAATTCGGGCTTGAGTGTGTCGGGGTTCAGGTTGTTGCCGTTGAACAATATCGGCATGGTCGAGAAGCCGAGCTGCTTTGAAGTGCGAATGTAATTTCGCACCTTTTCAATGTAGCCCTTCGGGATCCTTCTCATATCCCTGATAGCTCAGCCAGATTCGCGTGCTGTTCAGATTTACGCGCCTGGCATAGCCAAGGTCCCTCTCTATTGTTTGCTGGTCGCCTTGCATTCCGTAATTCACGCCACGGATAAAGCTGTAATCCTTGAGCGGCTTTTCCGCCAATGCGGCGCCCGCTGACACGGTAAAAATCATTCCCAACAAAACGGCGAGGTTCTTCTTCATAGCTTCCTCTTTTGTCAGAACGCTGCTATTTTGCAGTGTCCCTTTGAGGCGATCAGTATATGTCAATGGGCCCGGTTTTGACCGCCGCACGGGCCAGCCTTGTTCTTGTATGCGGAGGACGAACATTAGTAAACGATTACTTCGTGTCGTGAAATTAAGCATGATGAACTTTCCCAATCCACTCAAGCTTCCTAGTCACGGAATGCGCCTCGCTCTTGCTGAGATCCCAGGCGAAATTGGTCGCTGCGAAAACGATTTCCAACGAGCTTCGCCGGTGTACAATCGGTCCGGTCCAGCAAACGGTAATCAGGACCGACACCTAATTTTTTGTTGGATACAATTCGAACGAACCAGATTCTCACTACACACATCGTCGCTACTTTCAAAACTGAATTCGGGTCTGAGTGTCTGACGGAGCAAAAGCGAATGAAGAAGCTGTTCGTACTTATTGGAGTCTGCTGCCTGCAGGCATCCATGTGCTGGGCGCAAGGTGCAGAGGTGCGGGTTGATCTCACTCAGTCGGGGAAGAAGGTCAATCCCCACCAGTTCGGAATCTTCTTTGAAGAAATTAACCACGCAGGTGAAGGCGGCCTCTACACCGATCTCATTCGCAACGGGTCTTTCACTGAAGCTCCCACGCTGGACGCCTGGTCGCCGGTTCGCGCGGGCTCTGCAAAGGTCAGTCTGTTTTTCGAAACGGAAAATCCGCTGAATGCAGTCAAGCCGCGCAGTTTGCGGATTGAGGCGAATTCTCCGAGCGGCGAGCGTGCCGGCCTTTCGAACGAAGGTTATTGGGGCATTGCTGTGCAGAAGGGCGCGTCGTATCAGTTTGCGATGTACGCGCGTTCTGGCGGCGGGTTTGACGGGCCACTGACTGTGTCACTTGAGGGCAAAGACGGCGCAGTCTACGGGCAGGCGCAAATCACGGGGCTCAAACCGGAGTGGAGCCGCGTGACGGCGACGATTCAATCAAGCGCGGCCGATCCAGCAGCGCGACTGGTCATCGCGACGAGCCACAGCGGAACTTTCTGGATCAATGTTGTGACGTTGCGGCCCGAGGGAGACATCTTCCGCGCCGACCTTTTGCAGAAGCTCAAGGATCTGAAGCCGGGATTCATGCGCTTCCCCGGCGGAACCTACGTGCAAGGCAATGATCGCGCGAGCTCGTACCGCTGGAAAACTACGATCGGCGATGTTGCGTCACGCCCCGGCCATTATGATGCGCCGTGGTCGTACTGGTCCGATGACTACATGGGATATCACGAATACCTCCTGCTTTGCGAGCAACTCGGCGCTGAGCCGTACTACGTTGCTTATGCGGGCATGACATGGACACCCAGCAGCAAATCGCCATTCGGAGTTCTGCAAGGCCACAGGATCAACGTGAGCGATTATCCGGTGGAAGAGATGAAGCCAATCGTCCAGGATGCGCTCGATGCAATCGAATACGCCAATGGTCCATTCGACAGTAAGTGGGGCGCGGTCAGAGCGAAGGCAGGTCATCCGGCTCCGTTTGGACTGAAGTATGTTGAGATTGGCAACGAGGACGGTTTCAATCCGCTTTATCTCGAAAAGTACAAACTCATCTACAACGCGATCAAGGCAAAATATCCCGAGATTCAGATTCTTGCCAACGAGCGCCGCGGGGGCTGGGGCGATCTGTTGCCCATGGATCTGGTAGACGAGCACATGTACGCTCCGCCGCTGGGCGCGATGAATATGGGCAAGCAACTCGACGCCCGCGATCGGAAAGGCCCCAAGGCGCTGCTGGCCGAGTATGCCGTACAAAAATCTGCCGGCTTTGGAAACATGCGCGCTGCACTGGCTGAAGCAGTGATGCTGAGCGGCATTGAGCGCAACTCCGACATTATGCCGATGGCCTCGTATGCGCCGCTGCTAGCCAACGTCCACGCGATTAATTGGCGGCCCGACCTCATTTACTTCGACAACGTAACCTCCTACGGAACGCCTTCCTATTATGTGCAGAAGATGTTCGCCGACTCGCGCATCGATAATGCTGTTCCGGTTGAAGTGAAGGCTGCCGAGCTGAAAATTCGCATGGACGGAGGAACCAGCGTGAAGGGAGTGGACGCATCGGCTGACGTGCAAGATGAGAAGACCACTGGCACTCCTGACAACTACACCTACACGGCACGCGTTCGCAAGACCGGCGGTGAAGGCGGCCTGGTGATTCACTTTGCCACGCAGGATGACGGCGGATCGTATCTTGCCTGGTATCTCGGCGTGAAGAACCGCGCCAATACGCTGCTTGTGTGGGGCGGTGGTGGCGATCAGAATTTGCCCACTAACCAGCTTGAAACCTCGTTGTCCGGGGCCATTGCACCAGACGTTCACGGAGTCATCGAGATGGGCCGCTGGTACGACGTTGAAATCCGCGTGACGGCCCGCAACGTTGTCTGCCTGCTTGACGGCAAGGAGATTCACCACGCGCAGGTTCCTGAGAGCCTCGGACCGTTAGTCTATGGCGCGGCAGGCCGCACTGCGAACGGCGATGTCGTTATTAGGCTGGTGAACCTTTCGCCAGTGAAGCAGAGCGCGAGTATCGATATCGCGGGTGCAACGAGCGCCGGCAAGTATGCAGCAGTCGCGTCAAGCCTGACGTCGAAAGATCTCGACGCCGAGAACTCGATTGCGGAGCCGACGAAGATAGCTCCCGTTGACCACAAGCTTGCAGCAGTCGGCTCAAAGTTCCAGTACGAAATGGAAGGGAATTCGTTCACGGTAATTAAGCTCAGTCCCGAAAAGAATTGATACTGCGTGGCTTGTCGCATCAGCGATGAGCCACGCCGACACTCTCGCGAAACATTTAGGGAGAAGAGGATCAACCATATGAAAGCTAAAGCACTTTTGATTGCAATGGCGTGCGTTCTCTGCTGGTCGCAGGCGGCATCGGCTGTCTCAGCGGATTCAGGTCCAATCGCCAATGTGAAGACAGGTAAACTCCGCGGTGGCGTGACTACTAATGGTGGCGCAGTGTTCAAAGGGATTCCTTTTGCGCAGCCGCCGGTGGGCGATCGCCGCTGGCAGGAGCCCTTACCGGCGAAACCGTGGACTGGCGTTCGCGATGCGACGGCTTTCGGCTCCAATTGCGTGCAGGGCGGCAACCTGGGCGCGAATAGCAGCGAGGATTGCCTGTATCTGAATGTATGGACGCCCAAGTGGCCCAGGACGGCGCCTGCCGCCGTGATGGTGTGGATTCACGGTGGCGGCAACTTTGCCGGAGCAGGTTCTGAACTCATTTTCAACGGCGAGAATCTTGCACGCCACGGCGTTGTGCTCGTCACGGTGAATTACCGTCTCGGCGTATTCGGATTTCTTGCGCATCCTGAGCTGACGAAAGAGTCCGCGTATCACGTTTCAGGAAACTACGGGCTGCTCGACCAGATTCTTGCGCTTCGTTGGGTACACGACAACATCGCGAAATTCGGCGGCAACCCGGCGAATGTCACCATCTTTGGCGAGTCGGCTGGATCCCTGGATGTAAACGTGTTGATGACCTCGCCATTGAGCAAGGGCCTTTATCAGCGCGTAATCGGCGAGAGCGGTCCAGTGGTTTCGCCGCCAACTCTGGTTGAGGCTGAGAAGAAAGGGCAGGATCTGGCCACGAAGCTGGGCATCAGTGGCGACACACAAATTGCTAAGCTGCGTGCGATTTCGAGCGCCGATCTGCAGAAGGCAACTGGCCAGGGACTCGCATTCTTAGGACCTACGCTCGGCGTGAGTGTAGATGGATATGTATTCCCAGAGCCCCCGATGAAGGCTTTCGTCCTTGGTCACGAGCAGCGGGTGGACCTATTGCTGGGCAGCAACTCGCAGGAACTGCAGCGGCCTTTCTTCCCAATGGCGGGCGGCCTGCGTCAGGCGATCGCAGAGCAGTTCGGTAAGCTGTCGGAGCGTGCGCTCGCATTGTACTCACTCAGCGCGCCAACTGATCCTGCGCCCGATCCTCAGCTTGGTTCGGTGCTGGCGCAATGGGCCACCGATACGCAATTCCGTTGTGGCTCGGTTGCGGAACTGGTGTGGCACACCAACGCACAGAACCCTGGGTACCAGTTCCAGTTCTCGCGTTCGGCGCCGGAGAAGGAAGCGCTGGGAGCGGCACACGGCAGCGAAGTGGCTTTCGTGTTCGGCACGCTTGCAACGCAGAGTAATCCGCCGCGTTACACGGAGGCCGATCACCGGCTTTCCGAGACAATGCAGCAGTATTGGACAAACTTCGCCAAGACTGGCGATCCCAACGGCGCGAATCTTCCCAAGTGGCCGAAGTTCGATGCCAAGGCTCGCGGGTATATGGAGCTAACGAACTCCGGTGCAGTGCCGAGCAAGGAATTGCGCGGGCCCGTTTGCGAGCTATACAGAGAAATGCTGGAACACAAAGCAAAGTAGTTTCAAACGACTTGAACCAGACGAAGCCCCCGGATAAGCAATCCGGGGGCGTTTGCTTTGGCGGCCTTTCCGGCTGCAAAGCGGAAAGCTACTCGACGCCGAGCACTTTCACGATGACCCGCTTGCGGCGTTGTCCGTCGAACTCGGCGTAGAACACGCGTTGCCAGGTTCCCAGATCGAGCCGGCCATTGGTTACGGGCAACGTTGTTTCGTGGTGCAGCAGCAGCGCCTTCAGATGCGCGTCGGCATTGTCTTCGCCGGTCTGATGATGGCGGTACTCGGGCCGCGCCGGTGCAAGCTTCTCAAGCCACTCGCTGATGTCCGCGATCAGCCCGCTTTCAAGATCGTTTACATAGATTGCCGCCGTAATATGCATGGGTGAAACGAAGCACAACCCATCGCGAATGCCGCTACGCTGAACAACCTTCTCCACCTCATCGGTGATGTGAACCATCTCGTAGCGCTTCCGGGTTTCGAATACCATGTACTCGGTATGACTCTTCATAAAGCCTCCATGGATGAAGGTTGACGGTGGGGCCGCGCCACCGCGTCAGCAAACAGTCTGTTCAACCTTTATCCTAAGGAAGTCGTGAGCGCAAATCAGTCTTCCAGTGTCGAAGAGCTCTGCCAGCGCGGGATGGACCTGCTGGCCGCGGGATCGCCTGCCGAGGCGGCGGAGGCGTTTCGCGCTGCCATTGCGCGGGGCGAGTCGCAGGGCGGCCCTATGACATCGGCGCATATTGAAGCGCATCACGGGCTTATTCGCGCGCTCCGCGATGCCGGCCGGCTGGAGCAGTCCATTGGCGCAGCGCTGGCGCTCACCGCGCTTACCCCCGGCGATCCGCTGGCGCACACGGCGCTTTCCATCAGCCTGCAGCAGGCGGGGCACATACCGCAGGCCGAGGCGGCCGCAACCAAAGCGCGGGTGCTTGAGTGGAAGATTCAGCTCCTGTCGCCGCCGGAATCCCAGCCGTGAAAAGGCAGCGCCCGGCAACAGCCGCCGCACGCCTGCGCCGCATGCATGGATTGCTCGTGGCAGCGTACGGACCTCAGTTCTGGTGGCCGGCTGAAGCGCCCTTCGAAGTGATCCTCGGCGCGTATCTCACGCAGAATACGTCGTGGAAAGCTGTAGAGCGCTCGCTTGCCAATCTAGGCGCGGCGGGTGCACTCACTGTCGAGGGCCTGCGCGCGTTGCCTCTGGACGAGTTGCGCCGCGCTATTCAGCCATCGGGTTTCTTCACGCGCAAAGCCCCCGCGCTCAAGGCGTTCGTTTCCCTGCTCGACGAGGAGTTTGAAGGATCGCTCGAGCGAATGGCTGCGGCGCCCACGGCTGAACTGCGCAAGCGGCTGCTGGCGTTGCCCGGCGTGGGGCAGGAGACAGCTGACGCGATTCTGCTTTACGCCTTCCATCATGCCGTTCCCGTCGCCGACGAGTATCTGCGCCGTATTGTCGAGCGCCACCAGCTTGTCCAGCTTCCAACTGGAGCAAAACGCTATCAGGCGCTTTCCGACCTGACCCGGCAAGTATTTGCCGATGGCCCGCCGTCAGATCATGCCAGCCTGTTCAACGAATTTCATGCGCTCACGGTGGCGGTGGGTAAGGCGCATTGCGGGCGCACGCCGAACTGCGAGGGCTGTCCGCTGGCCGGCGACCTGAGTGCGTTGAGGCGATGAGCTTTCGGCCCTCCACTCCGACGTCGTAAGCTTGTGGCATGAGTCCGACAACTCCGCAACAACCGCAAATGAATCTCGTCCATAGCGACGATTACCGTGAGTCCTATGCCAACAGCGTGCAGGTGCGCGTCAGCGTGTGGGATTTCCAACTGGTGTTCGGCCTGGCCAGCAGCGACAGTCCCGAACAAGTGACCATCCGCAATCACCAGGCCATTTTTCTGAGCCCCCAGCAGGCAAAGGCACTGTGGAATGTGCTGGGCCAGAATCTTGCCCAGTATGAGCAGGCCTTCGGGCAACTGAACCTGGAACCGCAGGGCCCGAGCTTCCAGCAGGGGCCAGTGAACTAGCAGCAAACAGGAAACAAGGGTACGAAGGAACAGGACTTCAGGAGCACGAGCTTGACGTTCAAGCGATTCTTTGAGCCCCGGCTGGATAGGCCGCTGCCGTCGTGGATGGTCTTTTCCGTCATCTTTGCGGCGCTGTATGCCTCGCATTTTCCGCTGCTGGGCGTGCCCTATTACTGGGACGAAGCGGGCTACTATATTCCCGCCGCATGGGATTTTTTTCGCACTGGCGCGTTGATTCCGGTCACCACGCTTACCAACGCGCACCCGCCCTTGCCGAGCATCTACCTGGCAATCTGGTGGAAGACCTCCGGTTTTCTGCCGGAGGTAACACGCGAGGCGGTACTGATGGTGGCGTCGTTCGGCTTGCTTGGCGTGTGGCGTTTGGCCATGCGCATTGTGGGCGTGCCCTCGGTTGCATTCTGGACCACGCTGCTCACGGGCGTTTACCCCATCTGGTTTGCGCAGAGCTCACTTGCACACGCGGACATTTTTGCCGCCGCCTGCACGCTCTGGGGCCTGGTGTGCGTTCTGCCTGAGCGCGACCACCGGCCGCGAGCAGCCGCACTCTGGTTTGCAGCCGCAGCGCTGTGCAAGGAAACCGCAATCGTCATTCCGTTGACGCTGGTCGCCGCCAATCTCTTCTGGGTGTTTCGCAACTCCAAGTCCGAGCGCGGCCGCTTGTTGCGCGAGTCCGCATGGCTCGCAAGCTGTGCTCTGCCGTTAGCGGCATGGTACGGCTGGCACTACGCTAAAACGGGATTTCTTTTCGGCAATCCGGAGTACCTGCGCTACAACGCGCAATCCAATTTTTACGCGCTGCGGTTTGTGGCCGCATTCGGCCATCGAATCCTCCACCTGACTGCATACATGAATATGTTTGTGCCCGTGCTGATGACGATTGCCGCTCTTATGCTGGCGCCGCGGCTCGAGGCTGACGGAAGCGAGCGGGCATCGATCCCCAGGCCGGTTTTGCGGCTAATCTTTCTTTTGCTGCTGACGAATGCGCTGTTCTTCAGCGTGCTGGGCGGCGCGCTGCTTACGCGCTATCTGCTGCCGATGTACCCGCTGATCCTCCTTATCGCGGTTACGGCGTTCTACCGGCGCGTGCCTTACTGGCATGGAGTGGCCGTGTTCTCGGCGGCAGCGTTTGTAGTTGGATTGTTCGTGAACCCGCCTTATGGATTCGCCCCGGAAGACAATCTGGCCTACGAGCATGTTGTGCGGCTTCATTTAATGGGCATCGAACAACTGCGGCATCGTTATCCGGGGGCAGCAGTGCTCACGGCGTGGCCCATGAGCGACGAGTTGACGCGGCCCGAACTTGGCTATGTCAAGGAGCCATGGGACGTGGTGCGCATCGAGGACTTTACTGCCGGCCAGATCCAGATTGCGGCGCACGAAGCCGACAAGTACTCCGCGGCCCTGGTTTTCTCCACCAAATACGATCCGCCGCCGGGCATCTTCACTCTCGGTTCGCGGAGCGAGGCTCTTGACGAGCGCTTTTTCGGACTTCACCACGATCTGCAGCCAGAAACCATCGCCAGAATGCTGGGCGGCGAAATGGTTTGGAAGCGGGAAGACGAAGGAATGTGGGTGGGCCTCATCCGCTTTAACCGCCAGGTTGAGGCGCGAGGCAGGCAGGGCATTGCGGCGGAGGTTCTTGTAGCCCGGACCACTCGCTAGGCCTAATGCCGCACGGGTGTCAACGCCTATAATCAGGCTGTCGTGCCTTCCAATTCTCCATCTCGTTTCAGCCGGGTTCAGCGTATGCCCGCGGGCGCGCTTCTCACTGTTTTAATGGCTTTGTTCAGCGCTGTTTGCGCCCAGGGACAGACCCCCGCCGATAGCGCGGCCGCCAGTACTCCCGCTGCCGATCGCGGGCGCATTTTGCTGGTTCTCCCGTTTGACAATCGCACCGGCCAGCCGAGCCTGGAGTGGGTTCGTGAGGCTGCCGCTGAGTTGCTGAGCAGCCGTTTCCGATCAGTGGGATTTGCTCCCATGAACCGGGCCGACCGCATGTACGCGCTCGATCACCTTGGGCTGCCGCAGGGCTTTCAGCCTTCGCGTGCCAGCTCCCTCAAGCTGGCGCAAACGCTGGATGCAGATCAGATCGTTGTGGGCAGCTATATTACCGATGGAAACAACATTGTGGCCGATGCCCGCCTGGTAGACGTGCCGCATTTGCGTATGGGCGAGCCGGTTACCGCGCGCGGTGACATGCACGATATCGTTTCGGTGTTCGACTCGCTGGCCTGGAAGCTGACCCGGCAACTCGATCCGCGCATTAGCGTGGCCGAGGAGACGTTTATTGCGGCGGGCAAGAACATCCGTCTAGACGCATTCGAGCAGTACATTCGCGGTATCACTGAGTCCGACCAGATCGAACGGCTCAAGCACCTGCAATCGTCCGTCAAACTGAATCCCGACTTCAGTCCGGCGTGGATGGCGCTGGGGCGCGAGCAATACAGCGGCCAACAATACGAGCAGGCTGCGGATGCCTTCTCGCGGGTTGATAAAAATGGTATCGACGGGCTTGAGGCAGGTTATTACCGGGGGCTGTCGCTGCTGTTTTCAGGCAACTACGCCGAGGCGGAAAAAGCTTTTGCCGACGTGGCCAAAATTTTGGCGTTGGCAGAAGTGGTAAATAATGAAGGCGTGGCCGCAAGCCGGCAGGGCCACGATGGCACCGTGCTGTTTGTCCAGGCGGCGGCCGATGATCCGAACTCCGCCGATTATCACTTCAATCTAGCGGTCAGCCTGAAGCGCCATGGCCAAGCCGGCCCGGCAATGAATGAGCTTGCGCAGTGCTTGAAGTTGCGGCCCAACGACTCGGAGGCGCTTTCCCTTCAGGCAGCGTGGAAACAACCGGCAGTAAAGCCCGTTTCGCAGACCACAACCACGGCAACCGCGGCTGGCGCCGAACCCGCACCCGATCCGCTGGAACGCATTGTTCGCACGTTTGACGCGGCGGCTTTCCGCCAGGCGGCGCAGATGCTTGACCAGGTGGATGCGGCGCGGCTGGCTGCTCTGCCGGCCCCGGAAAAGGCGCGGAAGCTCTCAGCACAAGCCAAGGGCTATCTCGACCGAGGATTGATTTTGGAGGCCGAACGACTGTATCAATCGGCCGTGAGCACTGACGCCAACTGTGCCGAAGCTCACGCCGGCCTTGCCCAGGTTCGGGAGCGTGCCGGGGCCTCGGATGCCGCGCGGCGCGAGGCCAATAAGGCATTGGAACTTAAGCCGTCGGCCGAAGCGTATCTGGTGCTTGGTCGTCTGGATCTTGTTGCCAACCGGCTGACAGAGGCCGGAAACGAAGCGGCCGCAGCACTGAAGCTGGAACCAACAAACACGTTTGCCACGGACCTGATGCAGAAAGTACAGGCCAGGACAGGGCAGGCGAAGTAAGCGCATTTTGGCGATGCAATTTGGATTTCGGGGCAGCAGGATGCGCCTGGTTTTCTTAATCGCACCAAGGTTCAGCAGTCGGGAAAGGATGAGCCATGGGACGGTACAGAAGTGAACTCCGTTGGTTTGCGGCGGCTATCTTTGTCGCGTGTGTTCTGAGCTGGCAGGTTCCCGCTCAGCAGCGTCCACAGCCACTTGTCGACAAGTTCAAACTTCAAGAAACCATTCAGCCGGTGAGCCAGGCTGAGCTCGAGCAGGCCATTGCACGCGCCAACCGCGATGGCGCTCAGGCTCTGCTCGTTGAAATGGATACTCCGGGCGGCATGGTCGAGTCCATGCGCGCCATGGTTGCCGCAGAGCTGGCGTCGCGCGTTCCTATCATTGTGTATGTTGCGCCATCGGGTGCGCGCGCGGGCTCCGCCGGCTTCTTCCTGCTTGAGGCGGCGGACATCGCCGCCATGGCTCCCGGCACTGAGGCCGGCGCGGCTCACGTGGTCTACGAGTTCGGCAAACCCGACGCCACCATGCAGCAGAAGATTGAGAACGATGCCGAAGCATTTCTCCGCTCGTTCGTCACGCGCCGCAACCGAAATGCTGAAGCTGCCACAGCCGCACTGCAGAACTCGCGTTCTTACACGGCAGAAGAAGCGCTTAATCAGCACCTCATCGACCTTATCCAAAACAACGAAAACGAATTGCTCGCAACGCTCGATGGCCGCGAGATTACGCGCTTCGATGGATCGAAGATAACGCTTCATCTTGCTGGCGCCCGCATCGAGACGTTTCGCCCCTCGCTGCGCGACGAGTTGCTCGGCTGGCTCGTCGATCCCAATATTGCGCTGCTGTTCCTGGTTGGCGGAGCGCTGCTTATCTATCTCGAATTCAACACGCCCGGCACCATCGTTCCCGGAGCGCTGGGTACGTTGATGGTGCTGTTGGCCATCTTCGCGCTTAATCTGCTGCCTATTCGTTACACAGCGGTCATGCTGCTGTTGGCCGCAATGGTCCTGCTGCTGCTTGAAGCAAAGTTCGGCGGTCACGGCGTGCTTGCAGTTGCCGGCATTGTGTGTCTCACCTTCGGAATGCTTACGCTGGTTGCCGCCCCGGTGCCGGAAATGGCCGTGGCTCCGTGGGTTGCCATCGCGATCAGCGCCGGCTTTGGAGCGATCACCGTATTTCTGGTGCGCCTGGCCGTGCGCGCGCGCCGCAGGAAAGCCGCGATTGGCCCTGATGCCTTGGTGGGCGCACATGCCACCGCCCTTGAGCCGCTTGCGCCCGAGGGTCACGTGTTGGTGGAGGGAGAAATCTGGCGCGCGGTTTCAGAAGCACCGGTAGAAAAGGGAGCCGGTCTGCGCGTCGTGAGCCACGAGCAACATTTACTGCGCGTTGTACCGGACGCGACTATGCAACCGCCGCTCACCACGGCATAGACCAGCAGTCCTGCAGGTGCTGGAGTACAATCCCTGCGTGAGGGAAGCCCAATGTCAGATTCCACAATGCCCGTTCTGATCGTCATCGCCATCGTGGTTCTTTACCTGCTCAACTCCATAAAGATTCTCCGCGAGTACGAGCGCGGCGTCATCTTCCGCCTTGGCCGAGCGTTGCCCACGCCGAAAGGCCCCGGCATCATTTTGGTCTTCCGGCCAATTGACCAGATAGTTCGTATTTCGCTGCGGCAGGAAGTGCTTGAGGTTCCACCGCAGGATGTGATCACGCGCGACAACGTAACCATCAAGGTAAACGCGGTGGTCACGCTCTATGTAATCAACCCGAACGACGCTGCGATCAAGGTAGCCAATTACGTTTACCAGACCTCGCAATTTGCGCAGACCACGCTGCGTTCCGTGCTGGGCGAGGTGGAACTGGACGAACTCTTGAGTCATCGCGACAAGTTGAATCTGCGCATCCAAACCATCATCGATCAGCGGACTGAACCGTTTGGCGTGAAGGTCATATCAGTGGAAGTGAAGCAGGTGGACTTGCCGGAACAGATGCTGCGCGCTATGGCCAAACAGGCCGAGGCGGAGCGCGAAAAGCGGTCAAAGATCATTCATGCCGAGGGCGAATTCAACGCCGCGCAAAAGCTTGTGGATGCTGCGGCCCTGCTGGCTACGGAACCAATCACCATCCAGTTACGCTACCTGCAAACTCTTACGGAAATCGGCGTAGAGAAGAACACCACTATTGTTTTCCCGCTGCCCATTGAATTGATGCAGCTGATCAACAGGCTGGGAGCGCCCGCCAAAGCGGCTCCGGAGCAGCCTTAACAAGGGGTTGGTAGATGCGCGGAGCATTTGACGACGGATATTTTGAGCGGGGAAAGTCCAACGGCGATGCGGAGTTTACGCTTGGAGCCGGAACGATGCTGCTCCTGTTCGCTGGACTCGTGGTTGTGTGTGGCCTATGTTTTGGCGTCGGCTATATGGTCGGGCATCGCGGAGTGACTTCGCAAGGCGCTGCCGAACAAACCGACAGCGCGCTGGCACATCCGCTGGCAAGCAGTTTGCAGCAAAAGCCGAGTGCCACGGCTCAGGCTGCAGTGCCTGCGCCGGCGCAACCCGCGGTTCAAACTGACAACGTATCGCAGCCGGCCGCCAGCGGTCTGTCGCAAACCTCGACCGTTGCTGTTCCGCTTTCGTCCGCGCTGGGCGCCGCACCATCCGCTGGGCAGCCGCAGGTGCGTCCGGCGCTGCCCGCTGCTTCCACTGTGACTCAGCGTGCGCCTGGATATCCATCGGGCCCTGCTTACCGTCCGGCACAGCAACAGGCGCAGCTTCCGGTTCGTCCCGCGCCCATGCCGCCTGCTCTTGCGTTATGGGTGCAGATTGCCGCGGTGTCGCACGTCGAAGACGCCCAGGTCCTGACCACTGCATTGCGCAAGCGCGGTTACACCGTCACTCCGCGTCGCGAGGCTGACAATCTCATCCACGTGCGCATTGGCCCTTTCAGCACACGCGATGAAGCAGACCGCTGGCGCGTGAAGTTGCTCGACGACGGCTACAACGCCGAGATACAGCCGTAGGCGGGCTGGCCGGCATTACCCCCGCATCCACTCCGGCAATCCCGAAGCAATTGCCTCACGCACAGCACGCAGCAGTTCCTCGCGCGTTGCAAAATTGCGGGGATGCACCGGCGGATGAAAAACAATGTGCGCAATTCCGCGCTTGATGGCGAAGCTTCCCTTGGCCATCAACTTCTCCGTGCCGTAGATCGACACCGGAATGCACGGAGCCCCAGTTTCAAATGCAAGATAGAACGGACCCTTCTTGAAGGGCAGCATGCGTCCGTCTTTTGAGCGCGTTCCTTCTACAAAAGTCATAATGTGGACGCCCTTCTGAATCAGGCGCGAAGCTGCAGCCACGCTTTCCTGTGCGCTGGCCGCATTCCCCGAGCGCGCAACCGGAATGAACTCGCCAAGCTTGAATGCGTAACCAAGCACAGGAATGTTCATCAACGAGCGCTTGAGAAAGACGCCTGTGCGGCCGGGCAGGTTCGACAGCAATGCAGGCGGATCGAGATTCGATACGTGGTTTGCCATGAAGATGCATGCCTGTCCTGTGGGCAAAGTCTTGCGCCCATGAACTTGCAACCGGATGCCTGCCGCGCGGAATGCAATGCGGACAATCGCACACGCCACGTTGTATAGCCGCGTTGGGTTACGCGTAATTATGGTCAGCGGAATAAAAATCACCGCCGAAGGAATGCTTAGAACAACAACCACGATTAAGACAAATAGCGAAACGATCATGTGATAAGTTCCATCGGCGAGACGCGGCTCAACAGGCCGTCTGGCCGTCATACAGGTACAACTTCTATGTTCGCATCCACTCCGGCAATCCCGAGGCAATCGCCGCACGAACCGCTTGCGTCAGCTCTTCGCGGGTATTGAATGCGGCCGGATCGATGGGGTCATGAAATGTGACAAATGCATCGCCGGGATGCATGCGCAGGCTGCCCTTACGCAAGATATTTTCCGTTCCATGAATGGAGACCGGAACGCATAACGCCCCTGTATTCAGCGCCAGGAAGAACGGGCCTTTCTTGAAAGGCAACATGCGTCCATCCTTTGAGCGAGTGCCTTCAACAAACGTGGTTATGTGAATGCCCTTGGCGAGCACGCGCTCAGCAGTGGCCACACTCTCTTTCGCGGCTGAGGCGTTGCCGCTGCGATCCACGGCGATAAACTCGCCCTGGCGAAATCCGGTGCCGAGGATGGGAATCTGCATCAGCGAGCGCTTGAGAAATGCGGAAGTGCGCCCCGGGATCAGCGAGATCAGAGCCGGCGGATCAAGATTCGAAACGTGATTTGACATGAAGATGCAGGCGCGATCGCGCGGAATGCGCTCGCGCCCAACAACGCGAAACCGCACACCCGCAAGCCTGCAACTGCTGGCGAGCATGAAGCGGGTGCCCTTGTACAGCGGCATGACGTTTCCCGTCAGCCAGCACCACGGAATGAACAGAACCGCCGTCGGAATGCCGGTGACGATCATGGTGGTGATGAAGATGAGAGAAGCGAGCATGTCGTGTTCGTGCTTTCAGGGATGGAGGTCCTTCAGTCGATTCGGAAGTTTCTCGTAGATGCCGTCGAAGCCGCCGTTCGAAAGAATCGCCACAACATCGCCTGGCACGAGGCGCGGTGCAATTCCGTTCACGATGGCGTCGGCATCGGGCAGCAATTCGGCGGGCGTGCCTTCGTCGTTCAACCTTCGCACGACGTCTTCGGGATGCAAACGCTCCGCATCGGGAATGCGCTGTTGTTGATACACGCCGGCTAGAACAACGTGGTCGGCCAGGCGTAGACTTGCCACCAGTTCCTGTTCAAGCACCTTGCGCCGCAGCGTATTCGATCGTGGCTCAAGCACTGCCCATAGGCGCGACTGCGGATACACCGAACGCAATGCGCGCAGCGTTTCGCGAATCGCCGTCGGATGGTGCGCGAAATCTTCGATCACATTGATGCCGGCAACCTGCGCGCGCAACTCCAGCCGCCGCTTCACGCTTTTGAATGTGGCCAGCGCTTCTATGATGGCCTGCTTGCTCACGCCCCGGCCAAAGGCAAGTGCGGCTGCCGCAGTCGCATTTAAAGCGTTGTGCTCGCCGGCCATGCTCATTTCGAGTTCGCCCCAAAGCGTGCCGCCATGCCACACTTCCCAGTGTGTTGCTCCGTCGACGTAACGCAGGTTCCTCATCTGCCAGTCTGCGCTTTCTGACAATCCGTAGCGCTCTACGCGGCACAGCGCATTCTGCACGCACTCCGTCACGTTCTCGCTGGCGTCGTATGCAACGATCAGGCCGCGCCGCGGAACCAGGTTCACCAGCCGCTTGAACGCGGTTTTCACGGCGGCGAGGTCGGCGTAAATATCGGCGTGATCGAACTCAACGTGCGTGAGGATGAGCGCGTCTGGAAAGTAGTGGAGAAACTTCGGACCTTTGTCGAAGAACGCAGTGTCGTACTCGTCGCCTTCAAGAATGAATGTACGCGTGGGTCTCAGTTGGAAACTCGAACCGAAATTTTCGGCCACCCCGCCGATCAGGAACGACGGTTCCAGTGCGGGCGTTTGACGCGAAGCCACCTGGTAGATCCACGCGAGCATGCTTGTAGTGGTGGTTTTGCCGTGTGTTCCTGCAATCACCAGGGAATCGCGGCCCATCAGGAATTCTTCTCGAAGAAGCGCCGCCATCGATGTGAAGGGAATGCGCTCATCGAGCACGCGCTCCACTTCAGGATTGCCGCGCGAAAGCGCATTGCCGATGACCACCAGGTCGGGCGCCGGATCGAGATTCGCATCAGCGTATGGTTCGGCAACTGAAATGCCCAGCGAACGAAGCAGATCGCTCATCGGCGGATACGCCGCTTTGTCAGAGCCGGTAATGCGATGGCCTTCCAACTGCAAAAGTCCTGCGAGCGATGCCATCGCCGTGCCGCAAATCCCGCTCAGGTGAATGTGCCGTGCCTTGCCCGTCATGCCCTCGCCTGTCATTTGTCGACCGCTGCCTCAAGCAAATGTAATTCCGTTTGTTCACCGACTGTGAGCTGCGCCTGAACGCCGAATGTGAGCGTAACATTCTGCCGCGAAACATGGCCGCTGCGCAGCCCGATGGCGATCGGTCCTTCGAATCCATCCAATGCGTTCAGGATGGCACGATCCAAAAGATCGGAAGCAGCCCCCGGTGATCCGCATTCCAGCATCTCGCCGAAAATGATTCCGCGCACGCCTTCGAGCTTTCCCGCCTTGCGAAGCTGCCACAACATGCGGTCAACCTGGTACGGCTTTGCGCCTACATCCTCAATGAAGAGCAGCTTGCCTTCAGTGTGCGGCTCCCATGGCGTGCCCAGCAGCGAAACAAGAATGCTGAGGCAGCCGCCGTAAAACGTGCCGCTCGCAATGCCGCGCTTTAGTGAACGCAGACCCTCTGCCGCGCCGACTTGATAGGGCATACCGGAAATTGCCGCACGAAAGCTATCCATGTGAACGCCGTCAGCAAGATAAAAATCCGCCGCGGCCATTGGACCGTGAAACGCAGGAAGCCCGAGTTCATCAAGCAATCGCAGTTGCACGCCGGTCAAATCGCTGTATGCGAAAAACACTTTGGGGTGCTTGCGAAACAGTTCCAGGTCCAGATCATCGAGAATGTAATTGGAACCGTAGCCTCCACGCAGGCACATGACCGCCGCAGTGTTTGCGTCGCGAAAGGCCGCGTGCAGATCGGCAAGCCGCTGCTCCGGCGTGCCCGCAAAATAAAGCGGTCCACGATGAAGAGTGTTCAATCCGAGTGCAGGTGCGAAGCCAAGCGCGCGCAGAGCTGCTATTCCTTTTTCCACTCGTTCGAGTTGTGCAGACGATGCCGCCGCAACGATGCTGATGCCAGCGTCCGCGCTAACGGCAGGCGGCTTTAGCAGGTTGTCGCTTTCTGTTGACATCGCTACCAGGCCTCTCCGCGCGCGATGATCGATGCCGGTCCGGTAAGGCTGAGCTCGGTGCCCGGGCCATTCCATGTGACCGTTTGCGGGCCGCCGGGAGCAAGAACCTTCACGGGCGAAATGCAGCGCCGCAGCGCCATCATCGCCGTTGCCGATGCGGAACTGCCGGTGCCGGACGAAGTGGTTGGCCCAACGCCGCGCTCAAAGATGCGAATTTGAATCTCGTTCTCGCTGATGATGCGGACAAACTCAATGTTGGTCTGATTCGGAAAATCCTTGTGCACGCAAATCTCTGCACCGATCGATTTCCACGACCTGTTGGCGACTTTAAAGTGCTCGTTTTCGACAAGGATGACAAAATGAGGATTGCCGGTGGAAACTTCCACGCCAACCACCTCGGCGCCGTCGATGAGCTTGAGTGTATGCGGTTTGAACTGCGGCACGCCCATCTCTGTGGTCACTTCCACTGAGCAGCCTTCGCGCGCATTCACGTGGCACACGCGAACACCAGCATCGGTTTCAATCGCAAAATCGTCACCGGCCTTCGAGTCGAGTTCGTCGGCCATCCACGCGGCGACGCAGCGCGTTCCGTTTCCGCTTATCTCCGCGATGGAGCCGTCCGCGTTATACAGGCGAATGCGACCGGCTCCGCGTTTGGATGGATCGGCGATCTTCCATGCAAAATACTCAACGCCATCGGCGCCTACGCCGGTGTTGCGCGCGCAAAGCCGACGCGTCAGTTCCGCCAGGTCCTGGCCCGCCGCGGCTTCCTCAGTCACGATCAGGAAATCGTTGCCGCAAGCGTGCGCTTTAGTAAATGGAATCACTCTTCCTCCGTATCACGAAAACATTCGGCGCGCGGGGTTACCAAGCCCGATGCTATCACCGTCTCGACCCGTTGTTGATGCGGAATGTAGCTGCAGTATTGGACACGTAAAGCGTTCCTGACGGTTGCCCCTTTGCAGAAAAGTGCTCGACAGGAGTTAGCCCGTCGGGATGCGCTTTCACCGCAATGTCAACCGCATCGCCATCAAACGCCAGCACGATAGCTGCATGCTCGGCAGGCGCGGTAAGCGCCGCATCCCAAACAGCAAGATCGGCCTCATTGATCGTCTGCCGCAGCGGAATTCCTGTGAGCGCCACAATCTCCGGATCGACTGAAGTCTCCATCAGAATTGTTGCATCTTGCCGTTTGGCCAACAGCGTGCGCAACACCGGCGGAATGGCAAGCTGGTAGGGCCGGTGCGCCGCCATGTTTTTGGTACCCTCGACGTAAACCAGCGGTCTCTCGCGCACCAGTTGCCACGCGTTCAACCCCACCAGCGCAAACAGGGGCGCGACGATAAACTTCGACCACCCCGGCTTGAACTCCCGTACCGCAGCCAACAGAAAGGCTGCTGAGAACCCGACGCCCAGAGCAAGCGCCGGCAGCAACTCCATTCCGTAGCGCGTGTTGTACCAGGAGTGCGGCCACCATGGAGGCAGAAAGATGGGCACCGAACTGTACGCTACCGAGTACGCATAGAAGGGAACTGGCAGCCAAAGCAGCAATGCCCAATCGAACGCCCGCCGGTGCGACGTAAGCCACGCCCATGCCGTGCCCAGCACACTGACAATCAGCAATTTGTTGCCCCAAGCTGCCGCGACCGCATCCATCTCCGACACTTTGACGTAAAACAGCAGCCCCACCCACGGATTATGCCAGCCGGGATGGGGTGGTCCCGCGCCATGGCTGGCTGTGCGCAGCTCAATCGCCTTGGCGGAGTAAGGACCGCGCGCAAATTCCAGCCAGTCGCCAAAGGCCAGGGCGTTGTAAACGAACCACGCGATCGGTGCGGCCACGATGATGACGCTGGCGGCCCAGAATATGCGCGAGCGCAAACCGCCGCGGCGCAGCAGCCACACGCCGATCGAAGTCCACGAAATCAGCGCCAAAATCCATCCGTCGTAGCGCGTGAAGATTGCCGCGACGAGTGCTGCGGCAATCCATTTCAGTTTGCGCTCAGCACGGTTCGGATCAACATCCAGGCTCGCGCGCCACTCCACAAGCCACAAGACCATCCAGATCATCTCGCACACAAACAGCGGCTCGGTCATCGCCGTCGTCTGCAGATATAAGAGGTTAGGATTGGAAGCAAAAAAGACGAGCGCAAGAGCTGAAGCCGCAGGTGTCAGCCAGCGCCTTGCCAGGCGATAAAGCCCTGCGCACGCTGCAATGTAAGCCAACGCTGAAGGTACGATACCCGCGATGCCATTCGCCCACCAACTGTACACCTGTACAAACGGCAGCAGCAGAATATGCGGCAGCGGCAGCCACACCGAGCCCAGTTGCGAGAGCCGCGGCTGATGGCAATCAAATACGCGCCGCGCAATGTGCAGGTGCGCCACAGCGTCGCCGTAGTTCAACAGCGCGCCGTTGCTCCAGCTCCATGCAATGGCTCCCGCCGATGCTGCAATCGTGCCAATCAACACCACCATCCATTCGGCTCGCGTTATTGTCGCGGGCGCGGTTGATGGTCGAGCGATTTCGGCATCGGTCTCAGTCAAGGTGCGTTAACTCGCGGAACAGGCCGAAGCGAGCATCGATCTCGTCTCTAGAGAGCATCTGGAGCCGTTCGGTTCCAAAGCGCTGCACTGCAAACGAGCCCATGACGCTGCCGTAGAACATGGCATTTCGGTAAGACGCGTCCGTGATCTCAGGCTGCGACGCGAGGTAGCCGAAGAATCCGCCGGCAAAACTGTCGCCTGCGCCGGTGGGATCGACCACTTCTTCAAGCGGCAGCGCCGGCGCGCGAAATGTGCGCTCCGCCCCATCGGTGTTCGTTGGTGCCTTGTGGAACAGCGTTGCGCCGTACTCGCCATGCTTCACAATCAGCGAACTCGGCCCCATTGCCATCACGGCGCGCGCGGCGTGCACCAGGTTGTTATTGGCGGCCAGCATGCGCGCCTCAGTGTCGTTAATGAGCAGAATGTCCAGGCCCTTCAGGACTTCGAGCAGCGCGGGGCGATGGTCCTTGATCCAGTAATTCATCGTGTCGCCGGCCACCAGTTTTACGCCGGGCATGGCTTCACGCACGCGCCGCTGCAGCACGGGATCGATGTTGGCCAGAAATAGGAATTCGGAATCGCGATAAGCCTCGGGGATCTTTGGCTCGAACGATGCAAACACGTTCAGGTCGGTCTTGTGGGTCTTGGCTTCGTTCAGGTCTTCCATGTAAGAGCCTTCCCAAAAGAAGCTCTTGCCCGCAGCGCGCTCAATGCCGCGCGTGTCGATGTTGCGCTTCAGCAGAACGGCTTCCTGCTCAGCACCGAAGTCCTCGCCCACGACCGCGATGACGCGCACGTCGGTAAAGAAACTGGCCGACAAAGAAAAGTAGGTCGCTGCGCCGCCAAGGCAACGCTCCCTGCGTCCCGCGGGAGTTTCAATCGAGTCGTACGCAACGCTGCCCACTACTGTAATCGCCATTCAATGTCCTCTTGTTTGCCTTCGAGATCGTGATTTCGCAATCGCGGAACCTTGGTGCCCCGGGTCTCGCTTTTGAGACCTGGGAAACCGCTGCTTTCCTACCATCCCATGTACTTGCCAAACAGCAGCTTCAAGCGTTCCTTGGCCGCGTCTGGAATAGCATCCGGCTGAGTGAGCACGGCGAACCTTGCAGCGGAAGCGCAGGCGCACTTTCTCTCGCGCGGCATTGCTGCTACTGCACCTTTCACAACCTTGCATGCGTTCTCTGCGTTCTGGTGCAGCACAGCCACAATCTCCTCTACCGTTACGGCGTCATGCCCTTCGCGCCAGCAGTCGTAGTCGGTCACCATGGCCACTGTTGCATAGCAAATCTCGGCTTCGCGCGCCAGCTTGGCTTCCTGCAGATTGGTCATGCCGATCACGTCTGCGCCCCAACTGCGGTACAGGTTCGACTCGGCCTTGGTGGAGAACTGCGGACCTTCCATGCACACGTAAGTTCCGCCAAGCTTGCCCACCACGTCTGCCTTTGCACACGCTTCGGCAGCGGCCTTGGATACCGTGGCGCATACGGGATCGCCAAAGGCCACATGGCCGACGATGCCTTCTCCGAAGAAAGTCGACACACGGAGAAAGGTGCGATCGATGAACTGGTCCGGCATCACAAAGTCGGTGGGCTTGTGTTCTTCTTTCAGCGAACCAACGGCCGATACCGACAAAATGCGTTCTACGCCGAGCTTTTTGAAGCCGTAGATGTTGGCGCGGAAATTCAGCTCCGATGGCAGAATGCGATGGCCGCGTCCATGGCGTGCCAGAAACGCCACTTTTCGGCCTTCCACTTCGCCCAGCACGAATGCATCCGAGGGCTCGCCGAACGGCGTCTCGACCCGCTCTTCGTGAACATTCGTAAATCCGGGCATGGTATAGAGCCCACTGCCACCGATAATGCCTATCTCTGCTTGCGCCAAAGTTCTGTCCTCTTCATTGAGCCGATTTCGGCCCATCGATTAATGTGGCTGATGACTCTTCAGTATAAAGGGAGGCAATGGGCAAACTGCTTACTTGGACCACGGCGGAACGATGCCGGTCATTCGCGCATACGCCACCAATTGCCCCATGTGTTCATTGTCGTGAATGATGATGCGGAGGTACATCCCATCGACCGTTGCATCGCGTCCCTCGATTCGGACCTTGCGCGCAAAATCATCTGGAGTCTCCGCCAAATGCGCCTTCCTCACGGCCTCGAGTGAACGCTTGAGCCAGCTGACAACCTCGGCCTTTGAGGTAACAGTCTTTTCTGCGTCCGGCTTCAGGTCAAGGGGCATCTTGGGACCTGTGTAGCTCAGCAGGCCGAAGTTCGCCATTACGATGTGCATGTAGACTTCGCTCGTTGAACGTACGCCAGCGGCCGGTCGCCAGGTGAAATTCTTCTCGGGCGTGGCTTCAGCCAGTGCGACCAACTGTTGCGATACATGACGCCATTCCCCGTCATATCCCTGCCACAACCCGTCGAGAGGGTCTTGCGCAAGAAGATTGGGAGCGAACAACAGGGAGAAAAACAACCCGACTACGAGGCGTGATTTCATTGCGTGGCTCCTTTGCGCGGATGACTGCAGCCGTCTTGCTCAACGCATCCTGTCTACCGCAAATCAACGAGCCGGATCATCTCCATGAACACATCGCCCACTATCGTCAGGCTGCGCGCGCTTACTTTGTCCATGGTGTCCTGGGCCGTGTGATGGTAGCTGTTGCCCGGACCGTAGTCCAAGTCGATCACGTCAATTGAGGGAATGCCTCGATCCAGGAATGCGAGATGATCGTCTTCCACCGGCATGTCGCGCTGGAAGAAATAACGTTCATAGCCGAACTTGCGCGCTGCCTGCCCGGCCAGCATCACCAGCCAGCCGGTCGAACTGGTCTCGCGCTGAATATCCAGGTCCTTGTCGCCGATCATGTCGGCAAGAATGAATGCTTTGATCTGTCCCAGCGTTGCATCGCGGCCCCATTTGGCGGCGAGGTGGCGGCTGCCGTACGTCGAGTCCGAACGCGACCAGGTGTTGATCGCCTCTTCGCCATCGAAAAACACCAGCCAGACTGAGTAGCCATCGAGCCTTTTGCCGCCCGCGGTTGCCGCATGCAGCCGGTCGCCGATGGCCATGAGTAGCCCAGTGGTCGCGGCTCCGTCGTTGGCTCCCACAAAGTTGATGTTCCGCAGCGGATAGTTGGTCTCGTAATGGCTGGCGAGAACGATGGCGCCGTTTTTCTTCCCGGGGTAGCGAACGATAAAGTTGCGCATCGGCACCGGGCCGATGGGCGTGTTGGCGGTAAATGTGTCTTCTTCAAGCTGATCGTGCGCGCGCTGAAAATGGTCCCGAAGAAAAGCTTCAGCCTTTAAATGTCCGGGCCCGGTTGGCCAGCGAGGACCGATGGCCACAAACTGGCGCGCATATTCATATGCTTTGGCGCCGTCAAAGTGCGCCTGGGCAGCGCATACCCTCGGTACGAATAACGCAATCAGGATTGGGGTAACAGCGGCGATCTTCTTCCACTGTGAGAAGGAGATCATTACGCCGACTCCTTCGCTTCCTTCGCCCTGCGCCGTGTGGGATGCACCCACCACGCAACGCCGATGCCCAAAATGTAGAGCACCAGCATAGGGATCGCGTAAATGCACATCGTTCTGGGGTCAGGGCTGGGGCAGATCACGCGGCAACAACGAAACACCGCCAAAATCGCATAGCGAATGTTCTTCCACAAGAAAGCGCGGGCTCACAATGCCAAACAGCGCCAGGAAAGAAGATGAGGATAGGCAACTCGAAGCTGACGCCAAGGCCGAGAATGATCGACAAGAAGAAGCCGGTGTACTCCTCGATGGTAATCATGGGGTTGAACTTGTTGCCGAAATCGACGATGAGGATTTTCAACGCGCCCGGCAGTACAAAAAAATAGCCAAAGGACGCGCCGGTAAGAAACAGACCCACGGTGGCGGCCATGAAGGGGACAACGAACCGTCTTTCCTTCTGATAAAGTCCCGGCGCAATGAACAACCACACCTGATAGAGGATGAACGGGGCAGCCAGAATCGCTCCTCCGATGAATGCCACCTGAAGGTAAAGATTCAGCGCGTCCATGGGGTGGGTGTAGTTGAGCTTGATATGTAATTTGTCCAGCGGAGCTTCCACAAGTCCGTAAAGCCTCTCATGGAAAGCGTAGGCAATAAAGAAGCCCACCGCCAGATAGATAGCGGAGTGAACGATGCGCTTGCGCAGCTCGTCCAGGTGCTCCATCAGGCTCATGCCCGGGAGTTCCGCGCGCTCGGTTACTGCTTTTCGTGCTTTGCTGACTGCGTCTGACGGGTCAACCATTGTGTGTCGCCGATTCTATCGTCTTGTCTGCATCCTCAACGGCGGAGCTCTTCGTGATCAGTTGCGATCTCTGGGGCGCTTTGCTCCAGCGTGGATTGTTCCTGCGCGGCAGGTTCGTGCACGGCTGGCCCACTTGCAGCGTCGCCCGCGGCTGGATCGATGGTAGTCTCTGTCGCTGCGGCTTCCGCTGTCGGGTGACTGGCCGGAACCAGTTCGCCCGTTGAAGGCGGCTGGATTGTGGGATATGTCGGCTGCACCCGGAGCTGTTCTTCAGTCAATTCACCGTAGTTGTACGCATACGGGTCACTTTGATCGAGAGGCAGCTCGGTAGCCGGTTCGGGACTTGCCGCGGGAGTCTCTGTCGTGGCGGATGTCGTGGCCTCGATCTGCGCCTGCGGATTGGCGGCAAGTTGGCGCTGGCGTTCCTCTTCTTCCTTTTTGCGCCGGTCTGCTTCCTCGGCAGTGCGCAATTCCTCTTCCATCTGGAACTTGAAGTCGTTTGAAGCCTTGCGGAACTCGTACATCAACTTGCCGATCTGACGGCCGATTTGCGGCAGCCGCCGCGGCCCGAAGACCACCAGCGCCATCACCATCAGAATCAGCGAGTCCGCCATCGAGATATTGGCGACCTCAATTGTTGGAGGAATAACCATGAACCACTATGATACCCGCCCACGCGCGGCACTCACAAACTGCCGGCTCCGGTAGAGGAACGTGGCGGGATTTACCCACACTTCACTGTCGAACGTCTTCAGAGGTTTTGTCCGGGAAGATGTCTACGGCCTGACGGCGAAGTAACCGCGGCGTGCCTGCAGATTCAGGTTCTCTCTGGCGTTCACCTTCACCTTCAGCGCATGAAAACTCCCGTCCAGCTTCGCCGTTTCAGGCTTGAACCCGAGCAGATAAGTGCTGGCCGGTGGAGTTGACAGCTGCTTGAACCCTCCAACGAGATCGTTAGTATTGTGGACAAAGTCGCCGCCAGAACCCGCCGCCATTTCTTCCATCACATTCGACGCGACCGTCGCCTCATCCCGCAAAAGATCGAATTTCATCCTCGTGGCCGAGGGGTTGCCCGCACCGCCCGCCGTCTCGCCTCCCGCGTTCATGGTATACAGGCCGCGTGCATCTAGTGCGCTAATGGTCACCTCGGCGCGGATAGCTTCATCCACCACATTGGCTGCCTCAACCTGCAAGTTGCTACTCAGATAGAAGCCAGGCGATACCAGGATGATACGTCTTTTTCCCGGCATCTGAGAAAGCCAGCGGATGGCATTCTTCATCGTCAGCAAGCTGCCGCGGCTATCGTGCTCGCCTTCAATCACAACCTCCCTTGCCGCCATCATGGCCCGGCGCATCGCCTGCTTCCCGTCTGCCAGCAACATGCACTGCTGTGCGTCGGCGGCCGCCACCTGCAGCGCCGGATCCCAACCATTGAGCATCAGATCCGCCATGTAATAGCTCACTTGCGGGCATTGAACAGACTTGGACCCGCCAGGCGGCTGCAAGCGCACCTTCTTCAAGGCCTCGCGCAGTCGTTCGCGATCTGCGGTAAAACCAGCAACCTCCACTCCGGAAGTCGTAAGAATCGCTACGCGGTCGGTGGGCTGCAACATGTCGAACTGCCGCGCGGCTGCTTCTTTCACTTGCGCCAGTTCTCCCGCTTTCAGGTTCATGTCGTCGAACAAATAAACCGCGAAATCTGGCATTGCGGAGATCATTGCATTCTTCTCCCCAGCAAACCGCGCCGCACCCTCCCCGGGCTTTTCCTCGGCATTATTTCCGCGCTGCATTTCGATTGTGAAGCTGACAATCTCCCTTCGTTTGCCCCTGTCAAAGAGCTCGAAATTGTCCCTGGTCAAATTCCCGACAGCTTGCCCGTGTGCATCGCGGACCACCACCGGAACCAGCACCAGGTCGGCACTCAATCGAAGCTTGAATGACCCTTCTGCGGAATCCGTCGGGTCAGAAGGTGCTTGAGGCCTGACCTGCCCGGCAGGTGGCGACTGCGGCTGAGCGGCAGCAATGGCCGAAGCCGCAGGCTCATGCGAGGGTTCCTGAAGTTGCACACTCTGCACGGCTATTTCGCTGGTCTTCCTCTCGGCCGTCGCAACCGGGTTCTGCTCCGCAAACGCTGCGGCTGTATCCGGTTTGGGCTGGGTAGCGCGGACCTCTTCTGTCGGTTCGTTCGCTGACGAATTCGCAGAGTCTGAAATCGTCGAAGAACCTTGCACGTCCGCCAAAGCCGTCGTCGGCCGATCCGTAAGATCGCCAGTTAAAATCGTCGATTCCGTAACGAACTTGTGGTAGTTTTTGAAATCAATCTTGTTGGTGTAGTCGTTTGAATCGTCCTGAATTTGAACTTCGGCGCGCGACGGCAGAGAGTAGCTAGTGCCTGCAATCGTTACCGGCGTGTAATCCACCACCTCCCGGATCATTCTGATCGGAAAACTGTACGGAAGGTGCACGCCGACCGTAATCCGCGAAATCACTTTACTCCCGGCTTCGATATAAATCAGGCCATCATAGCGCGCAACAGTCTCATCATTGGTCAAAGCCGCCTTTACGTGGGTTCCAGCCTCGGCAGGAACCTTGTACGCAAACACATACACGGGCCGCCCCTGCAGAGTCGACATCTGCTTCCATGTAAATGTCGATTTAGTGGCCGGGAGGAACAGGTGGCGCATCAAGCTGCCGAACTCACCAGCAGAAATCGCGCCGGCCAAATCCGTATGTCTGGCGCCATTAGGTGGGCCGCCGTTGATGGCCATCACTTCATAACTCTCTCGCTGTCCTACGTAGCTGAGTCGCTCCTCGATGACGTCTCTCGAAGGCGCACCCTTCATGGCAGGATTTACCAGCCTATCCATGGTTGATGGTACTGAAGGCAAGCTCGAAGTCGCGCGCCGCGTGATTTGCGTACAAATGTAATCCGGCAGCTTATTCGAGTACTGCAGGGCATACTCCCGCGCCGTCGCAAGAACGCTCTCCTGCTCGGCGGAAAGATCGGATGATTTAGCCTCTGCCCTGTACTCGGCCCCAGAAACTAGTGCCGCTACGAGCAAAGCCACTCCGGCCATGCGGATGCGGTTCAAAGCGTTTCCGCGCCCCGGTAATTCGGAACGCCCTCCCTGAAAGTTCTGATTGCTGATGCGAAACATCATAGCGCTGGTAACGGCCTCGTTCGGTATCGGCCAGCACCCCCCCGCTGCCGTGCAGCAAAACTCAGTTCCACAATGGGAGAACCGCAGCCAACAGAGAGCGAAAACCAAAGCTTGCCTGGCTGCTAACGCCGTTCTTTACTCCTGCGTTAAAATAGATGCAGTTGTGGAGCGACCGCTGCCGGTAATTTTTCTGCACAATTCCGACATCGGCCTGCATCCATGAAGTAAGCAACTGAAAGGGCTGCAACATCCCCGCGGATCGGGGTTCTTTTGAGCGATTAGAATATAAGCTCATTGGAATCAGTGGATTCGCTGCTAGCCCATTGGCTTTCAACATCCCCGCCCGCGACAGGACAGGATGACCGTCGCAGGGCTGAAGGCGGAACAGAGTGAACCCGGTTTTTCTAGAAGAAACGGCGGAGACGCCGCAGGCTGGCGATGTATGCAGCCTTGAAAACTATTTGGCGCTTCCCGACCACTCCATGGACGACCGGATTCGGGCAGCTCGAGCCCAGCTTGGCGGCACCACCGTGATCCTGGGCCACCATTACCAGCGCGATGAAGTCGTCCGCTTTGCCGACTACACCGGCGACAGCTACAAGCTCTCGCGCATCGCAGCCGAAACCGGCGCTAAGTACATCATTTTCTGCGGCGTGCACTTCATGGCTGAAAGCGCCGATGTGCTCGGCCGCAACGACCAGCAGGTGATCCTGCCCGACCTGAATGCCGGTTGCTCCATGGCCGACATGGCTGAGATATCCCAAGTCGAAGACTGCTGGGATACGCTCGTGCGCTTCGGCCTGGCCGCCGATACCATTCCGATCACCTACATCAACTCCACAGCCGCCATCAAGGCATTCTGTGGCGAAAACGGCGGCCTGGTCTGCACCTCGTCCAACTGCCGCGCCGCCATGGAGTGGGCCTTTGCGCGCGGCAAGCGCGTCCTGTTCCTTCCTGACCAGCACCTGGGCCGCAACACCGGCTACGCCATGGGCATTCCGCTTGAGGAGATGGCTGTGTGGGACCCCTGGGGCCTGCAGGGCGGCCAAACCAGCCAGAACCTCGCCGCCGGCAAGGTGTTATTGTGGAAAGGTCATTGCGCCGTCCACCAGCGTTTCCTGCCCGGGCATGTTGACCAGGTCCGCGTCAAATACCCCGGCATCCAGGTGATCGTTCACCCCGAGTGCCGCTGGGAGGTGTGTCAGAAGGCCGACGCTCTTGGCTCCACCGAGCGTCTCATCTCCATCGTGGAAAAGGCTCCGTCGGGGTCAATGTTCGCCATCGGCACCGAGATTCACCTGGTGAATCGCCTGGCGCGCCGTTTCGCACCGCAAGGCAAAAAGATCATCACCCTCGACGACACCGGCTGCCTTTGCACAACGATGTTCCGCATCACGCCACAGCATCTTGCCTGGGCGCTGGAAAACCTTGCGCAAGGTAACGTCGTCAACCGTATCCAGGTGCGCGCCGATGTAAAGCAGTGGGCCAAGGTGGCTCTCGATCGCATGCTGGAACTGGGGTAGAGCAGGGAACAAGGGAACAAGTTTACGAGTTGACGAGTTTACAAGTTGACAAGTTTCCCAGTTAACGAGAGAACTGCGAATTGCCCAATCGTCTAATCCCAAGTTCATCCGTCGACTTGTAAACTCGTCAACTTGTAAACTTGTAAACTGCATCGTCGTAAACTTGTAAACTTGTATTCAATGAAGACCTTCACCATTGACGAAGCTCAATCCCTGCTCCCCTTGCTGGAAGCGCTGCTGAAGCGCGCCATCGAAGGCAAGCAGGCGGCGGAGAACGTCGAGTCGGATCTTTCGGAGCTTGCCCGGCGCATCTACCTCTCCGGCGGCATGAAAGTCGACGCCGCATCCATATTCAAACAGCGCGGAGAGTTGGAGGACCACATGAAGCGCGTCCGCGAAACCATCGCCGAAATCGATGAGATCGGTGTTCAGGTAAAGGACCTTGATTCGGGACTTCTCGATTTTCCCTGCCGTCTCGATGATCAGGTGGTATTGCTTTGCTGGCGCATGGGCGAACCAAGCATCGAACACTGGCACACCGTCGAAGCTGGCTTCCAGGGACGCCAGCCGGTCGACGATCGTTTTCGCCGCCGTTCCTCAGGCGGCAAACCGAACTAAGTTCTCCCACACAGTTGTCATCCTTCGTCGCTTCGCACCTCAGGATGACGACTCGCGAAGGAGCACGGCAAATTCGGGATTATTGCGGCCCATCGGCAATGCTCCATTTACCTTTGAGAATGATCATCCCGAACACGCATGTAGGGTTTAGCTATTTAGGATGAAGCGATGAAGAGCAAGGCGGGAGAAGCGAAGGAATTCGATAAGGTTCTTAGAGCGATGCTGACGACCAAGCCTCTATCCAAAGAGGAAGTCAGCGCAAGGATCCGAGCGCGGCGGAAAGCCACGCAAAAGGAAAAGCAAGTTGGCCGGTCGAAGCAGTTGAGAGGTTAGAAGGCAACCAGAGTTTTATAGGGCAACGGAGCCCGGTTGAGCATGCTGTCCAAGGCCAGGTCGAAGATTGACGACTGGAGACGGCGCCGATTGTATCTCCAGCAGAACTCCCGCATGTAGCGGTCCAGATGCCACGGACTGAGTTTGTGGTAGTTGCCGACGATGGCCCGCTTGAACAGTGAAAATGCATTCTCTATCGTCTGGGTCGTCGTCCAGTCTCGTTCTTTCAGCTCCTTGCCATGGTTGCCTTGCGAGAGCTTCTGTTCGGCAATGAGACGCTTGTAAGTAGGATTGCCATCGGTGACGACTTCTTTGGTGTCCTCTGCCAGCTTTGCGTCCAGTACCGGTTTGATGGATTCAAATCTGCGGTTCGACATGGACTGAAGATGAATTCTCCCGTCCCGTTCGGCTAACCCTATCACCATGGTTTTGGCGGCTTTGGCCACTTTGGAACCTTTGTGGCGAAGCTGGCCGCCGATGTAGGCTTCGTCGATCTCCACCGTTGTTCCCTTGTCTCCAAGCTGCAGATCCCTGGCCTCGCGCATGCCTTCGCGAATCCGGTGGGCCACATACCAGGCAGTCTTATAGGTCACGTCAATATGGCGCTGGAGCTGGTTGGCCGATATGCCTTTCTTGGCGTCGCACATCAGCGAGATGGCCGCAAACCACTTGCTCAAGGGCAAATGGGAATCGTGAAACAGAGTACCGGTCAGAGGGCTGAACTGAAGCCTGCAGGCGGCGCACTGAAACAGTCGCCGCGGTCCGCCGGTCTTGTTCTTCGATTCGATCGACCAGCACTGATGGTGATTGCAGGCCACGCACCGCACCCCGTTCGGCCAACGTGTCCGGATCAGATGTTCAAGTGCGTGCTTCTCGGTGGGGAACTTGCGAGCAAGGGAATAAAGATTGATCGCTGACCTCATGCCACATATCTTGTATCAAAACATGCCATGCGTCAAGGGGATAATCATTCCTTTGAGTCACCACTCAACAACAGGCAAACTCAATCGCAACGATCGCCGGGCCGTTGTAGGACGAAAAGCCATGTACGTCTCCGAATCTGAAGTTCGCGCAGTCCTCACATACGAAGCACTGATTCCCGCCATCCGTCAGGCGCTTATTGACTACTCTACCGGCCTGGTCATTCAGCCGCCCCGCACCATCATGCGAACGGGCAATGCTGAAGAGCATCGCAACGGCTGGTTCGCAACCATGCCGGTCATCGCCGGTGACGTAATGGCGGTGAAGAACGTCACCTTCTATCCGGGCAATGACGAACTCGGGCTTCCAACGCACATGGCAATGATCGAGTTACTGCGCCGCTCCACGGGTGAGCCGCTTGCTGTCATGGATGGCCGCCTGATCACCGAGATGCGCACCGCTGCGGTTTCCGCCATCGCGCTCTCTGCACTTGCACCTCATGGTGCGCGCAGCCTCGGAATCCTTGGCAGCGGCGTGCAGGCGCGCTCGCATTTGCAGGCATTCCGACATGTGATGCCCGGGTTCGCCGATGTCCGCATCTGGAGCCGTACCGCCGCAAACGCCGAGCGCCTGGCCGCCGAAACAGGAGCACGCGCCACGTCCATTGAAGAAGCAGCTTCGGCCGACGTCGTTCTCACTGTCACGTCATCCACAGTGCCCGTGCTGAGAGGAGAATGGCTCGCCGACAAATCATTTGTGATATCGGTAGGCGCCACAGGGGCGACGGTTCGCGAGCTTGACGATCAGGTAACGCAATCCAGCTACATTGTTGCCGAGTGCAAAGCAGCGGCTGAGCGCGAATCGGGCGACATCGTCCTGGCGGGTTCAAAAGTGAATGCGGAGATCGGTGAAATTCTCGCTGGCAGAGTCTCTGTTCCGCTGGGCACGCGCATCCTATTCAAATCCGTCGGCATGGCCATTGAAGACCTGACCGCCGGAAGAATCGTGTGGGCAGCACGTTCAGGGCTCCTTAGTTGACGCAGCACACCCGCGCGACCCCCTCGCACAACCGTGCCACTTCACGGTATTCTTAAGGTGCTGCGCGCTTTCGCTCCGCATCGCGCAGATGCCCCGGTGAATCAAATAATCAAGTGTTATGATCGAGCGCATTTACGGCGTTCCGGCTTTATCTACGTTTATCGTCGCGAGCGCGTCTCCGACGTTTGATCGAACCCGTTAACCGATTTTCGCCATAAGGAGTTATCCATGCTCACCGTTGGAGAGAAGTTCCCCGCATTCGAACTTACCGCCGTCGTAAGTACCGATCTCAAGAACGCATTCGAAACCATCACCGAACAGAGCTATCCCGGCAAGTGGAAGGTCTACTTCTTCTGGCCCAAGGACTTCACCTTCGTATGCCCAACTGAGATTGCCGCCTTCGGCAAGGTGAACCAGGATTTTGCTGATCGCGACGCGCAAATTCTCGGCGCCAGCATCGATTCCGAGTACGTCCATCTGGCATGGCGCAACAATCATGCTGACTTGAAGAACCTGCCCTATCCCATGCTCTCTGACATTAAGCGCGATCTTTGTGAGCAGCTTGGCATCCTCGACACCAATGCAGGCGTGGCGCAGCGCGCAACGTTCATTGTCGATCCGGAAAACGTGATCCGCTTTGTATATGTCACCGATCTCTCGGTCGGCCGCAATCCGCAGGAGGTTCTGCGCGTGCTTGACGCTTTGCAGACCGACGAACTCTGCCCCTGCAACTGGCAGAAGGGCCAGGAAACCATTCAAGTCTAAGAAGCAGGGAACAAGGGGACAAGGGAACGAGTTTACAAGTTCACGCGATCGCAAGTTGACGAGTTTACAAGTTGACAAGTTTACGAGAGGACCGGAATCGCGAAACCTTGATTCTTGTCCCCTTTGTTCCCTGGGTCCCTTGGTCTCCTTGTCCCTTGTCATTCTGATCCCTGTTTTGCGGAGCAAAACCATATGTCTCTCGACGCACTTATTGACTCGCTTCCTTCTGCAGCCAAGGACCTCAAGCTGAATTACTCGTCGCTGGTGCGTAACAACACTGAGCTGAGCGAGCAGCAGCTTTGGGGTACGGTGGTGGCTACTACGATTGCCACTCGCTGCTCAACGCTCACCGCTGCTGTGCTTGCTGCTGCGCCTGCGCATCTTACGCCGCAGGCATTTGAAGCGGCAAAATCAATCGCGGCCATCATGGGCATGAACAACATCTGGTATCGCTTTCACCACCTCAGCTCGAATCCCAAATACGGCGAGATGCCTGCGCGCCTGCGTATGAGCGGATTGCGCGGTCACGGCGTGGAAGAGATGGATGCCGAACTGTGGGCGCTCACTGTGTCAGCCGTGAATGGATGCGGCAAGTGCGTTGATGCGCACGAGAAAGTGGTGCGCGAAAAAGGTGCGAGTGAAGAGCTGGTTGCCGCGGCCATCCGCGTTACTTCGGTGATTCACGCCATCGGCGCAGTACTCGACCAGGTTGCGGCTGAATCCAACACCAACGTTGAGGCGGCTGCGGTCCCGGCGCTATAGTTGTGCACCGATTCTATTTGCGCGTTCATCCGTTTCGGGTGGTCGCCACAATTCCCCGCTTAAGCTCGGGTCACCTTCACATACTGAAACTCTACAAAGCCGAAAAAGGAAACCTTGCCCACCCAACCTCGTCTAATTTAGTGAGCAGCCTCCCTCTCGGTACGGCTCGCGGAGGCGCACGCAAATCCTAAAATTTACAGGAGATACTTCGCATGAAACGTGAAGCCATGATATCCCTGTCTGCCGCCGTTCTTTCTCTTGCGTTCTTCCCAGGTGCGGCGCAGGCTCGCTCAAATAGCAGTGTTTCTGATGCCAACAGCGTCTCTCCCGCAGCTAAGGCTGTGGCTCAGCGCATGGTACCGGCACAAGCTGTGTTCACCAAAACGCTCGATGCAAAGAAAGCGCAGCAGGGCCAGCAGTTCGAAGTCACTCTCAACCAGAAGGTGAAACTGAAAAACGGCGAAGAACTGCCGCGAGGGACCATTCTCAACGGGACCATCGTTACCGATCAAATGCACTCGAACGGAGAATCAAAGCTCGTTCTCCGCTTTATCCAAGCGCATTTAAAGGATGGAAAGACCATTCCGATTCGGGTAGCGATCACCGGCGCCTATTCTCAAGGCAGCCTCGACGCTCAATACGGCAGCGACTGGACTCCTGCTGAGACCAACATCGAACAGGAGGGAGCCATGGGCAGCCTCGTTCTGCACAGCCGCATCGGCGCCACCAACTCCGGAACATTCGAGTCAGCCAAGAAGAGTGACGTGAAGCTCGACCGTGGCAGCGCGCTTTCCCTCGCCATTGCTCCCGCGAAAAGCGCCAGTACCGCGAATCCCAGCGGCAGCTGATAGGACCAACTGATAGAAATTAATAGTCGGCTTGCCCGGTGCCCGGGTCTCGTTTTGAGACCCGGGAAAGCACAACTTCATTTACAGAGATTTCATCTTGAACCGAAGTGGAGAAATCCGCGACTGTTTTTTCTTGATATCCGCACGACAACCTGACTATTCCAATGATCCGCACTCATTTTTCGCACTACAGCAAAAGCAACTCAGTTGCGTTTGCCGTGGTGCTTTCCGCGCGCTTTCATCGCGTGTGCGTGATGCATCTCACAAATTGCACCGCACATCCCACAATGGGAACCCAAGACATTCGCATATTGGGATGATCTAAGACTCTGCGCACGCCTATCTCGTCTACTTCAATGGAAGTCTCTGTTTCGCATACATGCGTGCGGAGGAGCAACTAATCTTAGATTGATTGGAGATAGTTCAGATGAAATCTCAAGCCATGATATCCCTGTCTGCCGCCGTTCTTTCCTTTGCATTCTTTTCGGGTACGGTGCAGGCTCGCGCTGCTCAGGGTGAAAGCAGCAACTCTTCTGCAGACCGCGCGCTGGCCATGCGCATGGTGCCCGCACAGGTCACAATGACCAAGACGCTCGATGCAAAAAAGGCACAGGCGGGCCAGCAATTTGAAGCCGAGCTCAATTCAAACGTGAAACTGCGGGGCGGGCAGGAATTGCCGCACGGAACCGTCCTAGTGGGAACGATCGTGTCCGATGAAATGAATTCGAAAGGAACTTCGAAACTCGCTCTTCGCTTTACGCAAGCGCGTTTGAAGGATGGAAAAACCATTCCGGTTCAGGCGGTGATTACCGGCATCTACTCCGAGGGCAGCCTCAACGCTCAATATGGCAACAACACCTGGACCCCGGGTCAGGTTGACCTGCAGCAAAATGCGGCGATTGGCGGCCTTAGCCTGCACAGCCACATCGGCGCTGCCGATTCAGGTACCCTCGAAACCAAGAAAGATAATGTAAAGCTCAACCGCGGTAGCGCGCTTTCGCTCGCCATCACGTCCGATCAGGGCAGCGGCGCCTCCAACGGCAACTGATCAAACGCCATAACCGACTTGTATTGCCGCCGGGGTCTGCCTGCATTCCCCGGCGAGCCATTTCTTGCTCTCAATTCAATTTGCCCGCAAGATCGCGTCGTGCATGCTTACATTGCGTGAGCGGACCCGCATGCCTCTGCGTCTTTATCTTCAGCAGCATGCGTCTCGGTGTTTCTCCGGATTCAGGACACAAGCGATATTCTTGAGAAGTGGCACAGATCTCTGTGCGGGCCGGCGTGCGCTGTGACTGGTGCGTGAAAGGGAAGCGAAGCGAGGGACGGCAATGAAGACCGGCAAGTGGGGACGTGTAATGTTGGCGGCTGCTCCATTGTTTGTGGGCTTCGCTGTCGGTTGTTCAGGATTTTGGGATCCACCACAAAGCAGCAACAGCTTCACCCTTTCCAACAGCGGCAACATCAGCATGACCCCAGGTGCTGCCAGTGGCAACACTTCGACCATCACCGTAACGCCATCGAGCTCATTTACCGGAACCGTTTCCCTCACTTGCTCGGTGACCAGTTCGCCCACCGGGGCTACGAGCCCCGCCACTTGCAATCTGTCTCCCACTTCGGTTTCAATCAGCAGCACTGCGGCGCAAACCTCCATCCTGACAGCAACTACCACGTCTTCTACCAGCACCGGAACTTACAACATCACTGTTACCGGCACTTCAGGCAGCGCTTCGCAGGCCACGACACTTTGTGCGGAGGTCACCACGTCGTCGGGCACTTGTACTGCTTCAAGCGGCAGCGGCAGCGGCAACTTCTATGTGCTGAACCAGGCTACCAAGCAGATCGTGGGCTATTCCATCGCGTCCGGCTCGCTCACCGGCATCAGCGGCAGTCCGTACACGCTTTCGCTTGCGCCTTACTCCATCGCCATTGCGCCAAACGGAAACTTTCTTTACGTTGGCACCGCTGCGGGTATCTTTCTCTACACCATTCAGTCGAGCGGCCAGCTCACGCTTGCCAACAATCTCAATGCAATCTCGCAGGACATAGCCACCACCATGCAGGTGGACCCATCTGGCCAGTGGCTGTTGGAGGCTGGCCCCAATCTCAAGGAACTGCTTGCTCTTCGCATTAACACCAACACAGGTGTTCCGCAATCTACCATCGAGCAGTTCACGCTGCTGCCCGCTGCCACTGTGCAGCAACTCACCGTCTCGCCTGACAACGCGCATGTGTTTGTCGCGCTCGGCTCCAGTGGCACGCAGGACATTACCTTTGCTTCCGGCCAATCCAATCCGTTTGGTTCTACGTTCAATATCCCCACTATCAACTCCGCCGGTTCGGCGCTGTCGGTGGCGGTCGATCCTGCCAATCCAACCAGCAGACTCTTGTATATCGGCGAAACCGCGGCACTCTCAGGAACCAACACTGGCGGCCTGCGTGTTTTCGACTACAACACGCTCACTGAGCTTTCGGGCTCTCCCTTCGCCACCGGCGGTTTGTCTCCGATCGAGATCCTGCCTTTGCCTTACGGCGCCAATAAGGGCAACTACGTGTACGTGGCCAACCGCACCGTGAGCGGCAGTTCAACCGGGTTGATCCAGGGCTTTTTCGTCAATACATCTGGCAGCACCTATTCGCTTGCGGCAATGGGCAACCCCGCATCTGCCGGCATTGCGCCGGTGGGCATGGTGCAGGAGAACACAGCGAGCTATCTGCTGGTGGTCAACTCCGGCGGCTTCCCTGACCTGCAGGCGTTTACGTTTGATTCGACAACCGCGGGCAAGCTTAATTCCGCATTAACCAGTGCCACCGGGACTGACCCCGTGCAGGGGAGCGGAATCGCTGCCGCGCCGTAGGTCAGCGGCGACTCAGCCGAGCGACGCCGAAGCTCATTCGTCTAAAGTCCGAAAGACTTTCTTAACGCGAGCGATCACATATTGAGCCTCAGCGTCGAAATGCATCCGGAACGCACTGTTTTCAACGCGGGTTTCAAAAGCTGCGGAGCCCCACGTGCGCCATGGTGGTATGCTCAAGACAAAAGCCGTAACCGTGTCCATTCGACTTCCATTTGTGTTACGCAATAATTTGAAACGCCTCTACGCTCCAACACGCCTTCTACATCATTCCTGCCTTTTTGCGCTGCTCGGTTTCTTCGCCTTCACAGCGGGGTGCAAGCGCTTCCAGCATGAAGACCATGACGCGGTATACGTCGCCGCGCGGCAGATGTATCTGCACGATCGCGTCGCCGCAGTAAGCGAGCGCGTGGCTATGGTCAGCAACGGCCAGAAGCTTGAGGTGCTCGAACACAATCGCCGCTTTCTTAAGGTGAAGACTGAGAAGAACGAAATCGGCTGGATTGAAGAACGCGCTGTCATCGACAGCAAGACCTACGCAGGATTCGCTAAGCTGGCCGAGGACCACAAGCAGGACCCAAAAGCATCAACCGCCACTCTGCGCGATGACCTCTACATGCATCTGGTTCCCGGGCGCCAGAGCGATCACCTTTATCTGCTGGCTGGGAACACCAAGGTGGATTTGCTGGCTCGCGCTTCAGCTCCGAAATCCGGCCCCGGCTCAGGCAGACCTGCTGAGGTTGCCAAGCCGGCAGCTCCAGCTAAACCTGCCGCACCGTCACCGGCCGCCGCAGGCAAAGCGAAAGCCGCTGCCCCACCGGCTGAACAGCCCGAACCTCCGCCTCCGCCGCCCATGGAAGACTGGTGGCTGGCGCGCGATAGCCAGGGGCATGTGGGATGGCTTCTCTCCAGCCGGCTCGACGTGGATGTTCCGGACGAAGTAGCCCAATACGGCGAAAATCAGCGCTTTATTGGTTGCTGGGTGCTGACCAAGGTTAACGATCCCGATTCCAAGGTTCCCGATCACCAGGTTCCGGTGTACCTCACCGTGATGTCTCCGAACAAATCGGGAATGCCCTTCGATTTCGACCAGGTGCGGGTCTTCACGTGGAGCCTGCGCCATCATCGTTATGAAACGGGCTTCCGCCTGCACCCTATCCAGGGATTTCTACCAGTTCGGGTGACCATGGAACAAACGCCCAAAGGCCCTGTGCCCACGTTCAGTTTCCAGATTGCAGGCAATGAGAATGTGGTGACCGATCCGGCTACGGGCATTATGCGCCCAATGAATTCGCGCACCATCAACTACCAGTTGATCGACACCCAGGCAAGACGCGTCGGTCCGGACATGGCGCCGATTTCCATGATGCATTCAGCTGATAAGAAGGCTAAAGCTCTGCAGAAGGTCGCGAAGAAGAGACGCAAGTAGCGCCCATTCCCTAACGAGGGTTGCCGATGGCAGGCTTCACGTTGCCACGCGGACTCGCTGGCAGCGGTTCTGCGGCCAGCGCCGGCTTCACACGAGGCGCAACGTCTGTCGCTTCGGTCAGTCTCGGCACTGGTTTGGTCCCGGGTTGAACCGGAGCCTTGGCGGGGCCTATTACGCTAGCCGGTGATTGCGACACACTTGCAGGCTTGCTCGCCACAGCCGGCTGCATAGGTTTGGCAGTTGCCAGCGGCGCCGGTTGCGCGTTCGCAGGCGGCGTTGCCTGTGCCTTCAGCAGCTGGTCGCTTTGGTCATCGCCCGGGAACTGCTCGTCAGGTTTGTCGGCAATGGCAGCGCGCATGAATGTTATCCAGATTGGCAGCGCAGCCTTTGCGCCTGTTTCTTTTTCGCCCAGCGATTCACGGCTGTCGAAACCCACCCATACCCCGCACGTGACGGATGGCGAGAAGCCGAGGAACCATGCATCAGTGAAGTCGCTTGTGGTTCCGGTCTTTCCGCCAAGGGGGTGATTCAGCTGCGCGGCTGTCGCACCGGTGCCGTGCTGGGTCACTCCGCGCAGCAGTGTCATCATGGTACGCGCCGTCTGTTGATCAATCACCTGGCTCACTTCAGGCCGATCCTCCCAAAGCGGAATCCCGTCAGCATTCGAAACCTTGCGCACCAGATGTGGCGTCACACGTACACCGTCGTTAGGAAATACGGAGTAAGAAGCTACCTGCTCGTCGAGACTGATCTCTACTGCGCCCAATGCAATGGGTAAATAGGCTGGGATGTTGGACGTGACGCCGAAACGATGCGCCATGTCGATGACCTTGCGAATGCCGACGCGTGCAGCGAGCTTGACAGCCGGGACATTGCGCGACTCAGCAAACGCATTAGCAATGGTCATGCGGCCCTTGAAGTCGTTTTCGTAGTTATGCGGCGCGTAGCCGCCAAAATTCACCGGCGCGTCCACAATTGTGTCGTCTGGTTTGACTCCGTCTTCGATCGCGGCCGTGTACACATATGGCTTGAAGCTGGAACCGGTCTGACGCTCTGCCTGGGTGGCGCGATTGAACTGCGAAACGGCGAAATCTCGTCCGCCAACCATGGCCAACACGTCGCCGCTGACGTTGTCGATCGCCATCAACGCGCCCTGTGCTCCCGAGTCCTGTTCGAGTGTGGCGCGGCGAGCGCTACCTTCCGTGGTGGCACTGAGGTGAACGTAAATGACATCGCCGGGCCTGACGAGCGCGTCTGCAGCGCGCATGCCTGTCCACTGCCAGTCGCCGGGCAGTAGGATGACGGAAGAATTCTTCTGGTCGGGCGATCCAATGCGCGCATCAATCTCAAGCGGCAGGACACGCGTGACGAGTGCGTGTACGTAATCGCCCGGAGCCGATGCGGTAGCCCAATCGGGATGACGGTAGTCTTCCAGTGTGGAGCCGGACTGAATGACATTCTCGAGTCGAGCGCGCCAGCCGTGGCGGCGCTCATAGGCGGCAACGCCATCTTCAACCGCCTGGTTTGCTGTCTTTTGCAGGTCGAGGTCGAGAGTGGTATCCACGCGGAGGCCGGCTTCGTGGACCTGTTCGGCGCCGAAGCGCTTATCGAGTTCCTGTCGCACTTCCTCCTGGAACCAGGGCGCAAGCGCGCCCTGCTGCTCGGCAATGTGAAGTCCGAGCGGGGCGCTTCGTGCCTGTTGCGCTTGAACATGCGTGATGACGCCGTCCGACTCCATCTCAGATATCACCAGGTTGCGTCGCCGAAGCGCTTTGTCCGGATTGATCAGCGGCGAGTAAGCGCTGGGGCCTTTCGGTAATCCGGCCAGCAGCGCAGCCTCAGTCAATGACAACTCGTTCGCGTGCTTTGAGAAATAGAACTGCGAAGCGGCTTCAAAGCCGTACTGCCCGCTGCCGAGATAAATTTGATTGCCATAGAGCGTGAAGATCTGCTGCTTGGTGAACGAGCGCTCGATCTGAATGGCGAGATAGGCTTCCTGAATCTTGCGCTGCCAGGTGCGGTCGGCTGATAGAAACAGGTCGCGCGCCAGCTGCATGGTCAGGGTCGAAGCACCCTGCGTGCGTCCATGTGCGCGCAAATCATGCACAAGAGCTCCGGCGATTCGAAACACATTGACACCCCAGTGCGATTCGAAGCTCTTGTCCTCAATTGAAATAATGGCCTGACGGAGAATGGGTGCGAACCCGTTGTAATCGACAACGACTCTGTGCTCCAGTGCAAACGATCCGATGATGCGGCCGTTGCGATCATAAAGGTCCGTAGTGGTCGAGGGGCGGAAGTGCTCCAACTGACCAATCTGGGGCAGGTCCACGGAATAGACAAGAGTCAATCCCGCGAGAGATCCAGAGATCATCGCAAGCAGTACGAGAACAACGAGCGCGGAGCGGCCAGCGATTTTGCGGCGGCGATACAAAGGAACCGGCGGGTCGATGTGCGGACGAGTCCGTTTCTGATTGCGCAGTTCTGCGTTGCGTTCGGCTACGGACGGCTGATGTGGAGGAGCAGCCAAAGCGATTCAGGCCTCGTGAGCGATTCTCCTACGTGCAATTGAGAAAAAGCTACATACCAAGGCTAGCATTTCAGCGGCTCGCGTGTACGCCCTCGAACAGCCGGCAGTACCACCAGGTGCAAGAGCGGGAAGTAAGAGCGCGAAGATTGACTGGAAGATTGGCCGAAAATGAAATGGCGGCGCGAAAAACATTTCGCACCGCCATTCAGATTCATGTGGATTTGGCTTAGCTGTTTTTGGCTTTCAACAGATCCAGAGCCTTGTTCAGCATCAGGTCGTCCTTGGGTGCCGGAGCACCTTCATCTTCCTCATCTTGCGGAGAGGCAACGGCGACCGTCGGCGTGACGGCGGCATCCTGAATCTTGATGCCTGAAGGGCTCTGATACTTGGCCACTGTCAGCAGCAGGTCTGCGCCGTCAGGCAGTTCGATGGACTTCTGGAAGGATCCCTCGCCAAACGTGCGCTCGCCCACCACGTCGCCGCGCTTCAGGTCTTCAATTGCGGCTGCGGCCAGTTCAGGACCACCGTACGTTCCGCGATTTACGAGAACCGAGACTGGCGCCGAGGTCAGGAACTTCGCTGGGTCTGCGCTGAACGTCTGAGTAGCAAACTGCTGGCCTTGAAGGGTGGCCAGAGTGCCGTCCTTGATGAAGAAGTTGGCTAGCCGGATGCCCTGCTGAGCATCGCCGGCGGTGTCGCGCAGGTCGAGTAGAATCTTGCTGTTCTTGGGCGCGGTCTTGATCTTGGCTGCAATCTGATCAACGCGGTCTGAGGTTAACGCACCCGGCTTGATGTACAGAATTGAGGAGTTGTCGTATGCTTCGGTGGACAAGGCCGGCGAATCGACGACTGTCCGCGTCAGCGTTACTTTGTCTGGATCGGGCTTGGCGGGCCGCACAACCGAGAGCGTAACGGTGCTTCCGGGTTTGCCCTCGAGCATGAGGCGGATAACCGCGAGCGAGAGCTCACGTGTGGACTGCGTGCCGATGGACTCAATTACGTCGCCGTCGTTGAACTTCTGCTGATCAGCCGGAGAACCGGGAACCACATTGACGACAGTTGCATAGCCGTAGCGCTTGGAAACGATAAGGCCTACCTGGGCATTGCCGGCGGCTGGATGCTCTTTAAAGATCTTGTATTCAGTAGGAGACAGGTAGCTTGAGTCTGCGTCCAGTGACTCCAGCAACCCGTGGAGTGCTCCGGCAGTCACGTTGCCGATGTTGGGTTCAATCACATAATCCGACTGAATCTTCTGGAGGACCTCGGCATAAACGCGCATTTGCCGATAGGCGCCGTCCTGGTCACTGCCGGCGTGGACGCCGAAAACGCCGAACTCGCCCAGAGCAAAACCCAGCCCGAGGGCGGCGAAGACGGCTACAGAAAGGACGAAAACTGAACGCTGGAGAATTCGAGACACACACACCACCAAAGAGGGCCTCAAGGGGAAACCGGCCACTCAGCTATTAGACGCAATGATATCCCAAGAAGCATCTGGTTTGGCATATGCTGTTTTCCGGACACCTGCCGGATCGGCGGTACAATGTCCGATACCAGACAAATGGTCACTGGGCTAAGGGCAAGTAGCACAACCGTTTAGAAGATTCCAAGCAGCTTTTTCTTCTTATGTACCGGGGTCAGCCCGCAAATGGATTCGCCCATCTGCCGGATCGTCCGGGCAATCTGCGAGTCTTCGCGGTTGAGCGGGGTTCCCAGGTTCTGCATCCGGCGAACGGCTGCGTAGTCATTAGGAATCTTCCACTTGACCGGTTGGGTGAGCGCCTTCTTGATTTGCCCCTCATCAATATCGCTCGATTCAGAGTTGTACCGGTTGACGATGATTTCCACTTTGGGGCCGCCGTCAATCACCAGCTGCTTGATCAGGCGGTTGGAGTTACGCAGTTCCGGAATGCCGATCTGCGTAACCATAAAGATGGTTACGGAATCGTCGATCATGAAGGCATCCTGGGCATCAAAACGCGATCCGAGGTCTACGACCACATACTCGAATTCCTGGCGGGCGATTCTTAAGAGCTTGAAAACCGCGTCGTTTTCAAACCGTTCGGTGGTCATTTCAGAAGGAGCAGGCAGGACATGAAGCCCTGACTCGTGACGCACTAACAACGAATGGAGCAGACCGCCGTCAAGCCGATGAAAATTCTGCAGCGCATTTAGCGCTGAGTATTCGCTCTTCACGCCCAGATTCAGTGCCGCGTCGCCAAGCGGAAGAGTCATGTCGATGAGAAGGGTACGCTGGTTGAAGTCCTGGGCCAGAGAAACGGCGAGGCTGCAAGCTACAGTGGTGACACCGGCGCCTCCCTTGGCGCTCATGAACAACAACAACTTGCCCTTCGACTCGTTCATCAGGTTGCGCTTTACTGTGACCTGAGCCGGCAGCATCTCAAGGCGGCGGGCAGATACGCGCATCAATGCTTCAGTCATCGCCTCGATGCTAATGGGTATGGGAAGGAACTCGCGGGCTCCGGCGCGCATGCAGCGAAGCAAGAGGGCGGGATCTGGTTTTGCAGAGTAGACAATCACGCTGGTCGATCCGTCTACGCATACGTTTTCAACCAGTTCCAGCGCGTATTCGGGTTCGGTGTCGAGATCGATGATGACAACGTCGAAGTCCTGCTTGAGCGTTTGAGCTATCGTATCGGCGCCCGCAGGATACGAAATGAACTCACGGATGCTTCCATTCGTGAACCGCGCGAGAGCTGCGATCGCCTCGTCCCGATGAGATGCATCGGGACTGATCACCGCGATCGAGAGCGGATTCGAATTGAGCGATTCAGGAACCTGGGTCAAAGTGGACATCTCTGGGGGCAATTGCTCCTGTTGCTGGTTGTGGTTTCTCCTCGAGCCGATTGCTGCCGAATTCATTACTGCCTGGGCTCTCAATTCAATTGGAAGGCAGCCCGTGCAGGCGGAATCGAAAAGGTTTTGCTTGCACACCTACGTTCCGAACAAACAGGATTCAAGGTCCCATGCAGAATCTAGGATCGGCAGTCGTGGGTTATTGCCGCATCAGCCGGCATGATCTTGCTCGTAGTCGTCGGTCCGTTGATCTAACATAACCCGTTTTCAATACTAAACACCAAAAAAGCGGCATTGTGAACGCCTTGCCGACTTGCAGAAACGCGAAATTGCGGCCATCTTGCTCGGCGGCATCAGTTTATTATCTTCCAATCCACCTCGCAGTTCTGAAATACCACTTGGTGTGTATCTCTATTACCATTATGTCTCTTCGTCAGCTGAAATCGTATGCATGAACAGATACGGCCGACTAAAACGTGGTGATTCAATAATTTGCGTATAGGTTCTCGTTCCAATTCCCGGCCCATGGTCACCGTTAACTTGCTTCGATTTTTGTGCTTGCCTCCTGGAACCGCTGTGACCGTTCGCACAGGTGACGTGAGAAGAGAGTGAATTTGAACGGACAACGGGGACGCCCGACGCGTTTCTTTACATTCGCGTGCGGGGGCCTCAACGAGTTGGCGCTCAGGAGGGGATTGGATGTCTGGTGGCGGAGGGCAGGATCGAACTGCCGACCTACGGGTTATGAATCCGTCGCTCTAACCATCTGAGCTACTCCGCCGGATTGCGCGTCGAAAGGACGCAGCCCAAATGGCCTGCGAGGGATTGCAGATTGCGCAGACACAACCCCTTTGTTGATGATACGGGGGGCAGGATTGAAGGTCAAACTCGCGGACCCAAATAGGCAGAGCGCCCAAGGACCGGTTTCGCCGCGGGCGGGCCGTAGATGAACCGTACCCGCCCGCTCCTGTAAACTCGCCTGCATGAACGCGTTCCGAATTGCCGGCGTAATTCCGGCCCGGCTCCAGTCGACCCGGCTGACCCGCAAGGTGCTGCGCCCGATTGCAGGTCGGCCGATGGTTGAGTGGGTGTGGCGAGCGGCAGCCGGTTCAGGCCGGATGGACCCGGTGGTTGTGGCGACCGATTCTGAAGAAGTGGCCGCGGTTTGCCAGGAACGCGGCATTCCCGTGGTGATGACTTCGCGCGACTGCCCAAGCGGCTCAGATCGCGTGTGCGAGGTGGCCCGGCAGATCGATGCCGATATCTACGTGAATATCCAGGGCGATGAGCCGACGTTGACCGCAGACTTCTTTCCGCCGCTGCTTGCGCCGTTCGCTCAGCCTGGCGTCGACGTGACTACACTGGCGGTGCCGTGCCCCGCGGAGGAGATCAACAATCCCAACGCGGTGAAAGTGGTGACTGCTCTGGACGGTCGCGCACTGTATTTCTCCCGCGCCACTATTCCGTTCGATCGCGATAGGGTCGGGTTCACCGGGTACCGGAAGCACCTTGGCATTTACGCCTATCGCAAAGCCGCACTGGAAAAGTTTGCCGCGCTGCCTCCCGGCAAACTGGAACGTTTGGAGCGGCTGGAGCAGTTGCGTCTGCTGGAGAACGGGCTCACGCTCTACGTTGCAGACGCCCCCCGCGACACCATTGGCGTGGATACGGAAGAGGATCTGGCGCGCGCCGAGGAACTACTTGGAAGCCAGGCATGACACGCGTTTCAATCGTGACGAGTTTACTTGCCGATCACCAGAATCTGGAACGAGTGCGGGATCATGGGCGGGCGCGGGCCGCGCATGAAGGCCGGTGCGCCGGCTGGAGCTGCGCTTGGCGCAGGCTGCAGCGGCACGGGACCATACTCTGCGGTGATGCTATAGATGTTGCCGGTCTTCGGATCGAGCGTTAGCGTCTTCGCCCGAGCTGGTGTAGCCACCGTCTGCTCAACAGAGAAGCTGGTTGGCGAATTCTCCTTGATGACCGTCAGCGTGCCGTCGCCCTGCGAGCTGAAGACCTCCATCGTTTCCGGATTGAAGGTGGCGCCATCGCATCCTACTCCGATCGGCAGGTCGGTGATGATATGCCCATCTATCGCGGAAAGAATGATCATATTGCTCTTTTCACGGCAGGCGGCGAAGAGGATGTCGTTCTTTACATCCATCGCAAGGCCCGCGCAGCCGCCGCCTTTGCTTGACAGGTCGTATCTGCCCACCATCTTCATGGTGTTTGCGTCGATGACCGCAATGGCCGATTTGTCTTCAATGTCGACGTAGATTTTTCCGTGGCCATCCGACGCAGCCTGCTCGGGCGCGCCGCCAATATCAATCGTGCCGAGGATTGATCCGTCCTTATCATCGAGGACCGTGATATTCGGAGCGGAGTGGCTGAGCACGTAGAAGCGATGATGAACGGCGTCGTTAAGGTAGCCGTCCGGATTGCCCTCGACATCAATCTTCTTGATGACCGAGAAATTCTTTGCGTCGAACATCGTGATGGGCCTTGAGGTGGCGAAACCGTGCCCGGTTGCCGTATCCACCGCCGCGCCGTGCGAACTGGTATTGGGAATACTGGCGATCAGCGACAGCGTGTCGAGGTTGTAGACATAAAGCTGGCCCGCAGGTCCGGAGCGCGCCACGAACAGCGTACGTGCGTCAGGATCGGCCGTGACGTAATCGAATCCGCCCTCGCCGCCAACGAGCTCGATTCGCTGGATCTTGTAGGGGCCGCCCTCCTGAGCGCGAGCGGCAACTGCAATTTGTAACAAGGCGGAGAGAGTGACAACGGCGAGTGCTCTTGCTGACATGGCGTAGCCTCCAACGACATTTCTCGGGTGTTCTGACGGCGCTTCGAATAGGGGGGGAATTGACGAAACTCTCAATTCTGCACGTCGTTGAGGATACACCCAGGAGGCTTAAAGCTGGATGAAGGCCAAACGAAATCAGAATTTGGAGCAAGATCCGGATAGCGCGCCGGCAGTAGGATCGGCGAGGATGGTTTCCGTGAGCATGAAGGTCCAAAACGAGCGCAAGGGCGGCCCGGTTCAATCGGGTAATCTTGAAGCCGCATGGGCTCAGATTGTCGCGCGCGATGCGCAAGCCGAGTTCTTCTATGGCGTAATGACTACCGGAGTTTTCTGCCGGCCAAGTTGCGGCAGCCGCAGGCCGCTGCGTGCGAACGTGCGCCTCTTCAGATCAGCCGCCGAAGCGCAGGCTGCTGGCTTTCGGGCGTGCAAGCGCTGTTCGCCCGTGGCGGCCAAGAACAGGCCGGTGGATAAGGTTCGCGCGCACATTGAGGCGCATCTTGACAGGCCAGTGCGGCTTGAAGAATTAGGCCGCGTGACCGGGTTGAGCCCGTTCACGGTGCAGAGGCTATTCAAGCGCGAGATGGGCGTAAGTCCGCTCGACTACCAGCGCGCGCTCAGGGCGGGATCATTACGCAGCGCACTCAAGCAGGGAGGGACTGTGACCAACGCGATTTATGAAGCAGGGTTTGGCTCGGCAAGCCGTGCATACGAAGGAACACAACTGGGCATGACCCCAAGCCGTTTTGCGCAGGGCGGAAAAGGCGAACGCATCGGCTGGTGCTGCGCATCTTCAAAGTTCGGCTGGATCGTTGTTGGCGCGACGGAACGCGGGTTGTGCTGGCTTTCGCTCGCCGCCACAAAGGCCGAAGCAGAAGCCAGCTTGCGTGAAGAGTTTCCATTGGCGGAGCTGCATCGCGACCCGGCGCTGTTGCGCTGGGTCGAAACGGCCGTGGCCATGGTCGGTCAGGAGAAAATACCCGCCGGTAAGACCAGTGCGCCGCTGCCGATGGATTTGCGTGGGACGGCGTTCCAGCTGCGCGTGTGGCAGGCGCTCTGTGAAATTCCGCGCGGCGAAACGCGCAGTTACAGCCAACTTGCCCGTGAGCTTGGCGATGCCAATGCGACCCGCGCCGTCGCCCGTGCCTGCGCTACGAATCGTGTTGCCATCCTGGTGCCGTGTCACCGCGTAGTTGGCGCAAGCGGCTCGCTCACCGGCTATCGCTGGGGGGTGGAGCGCAAGCGCCAACTGTTGGAAGCAGAGCGGGGATGAGGAGTTAGAGGCGGGCGCCGCCTGATGCCTGAATGGTTTGTCCATTCACCCAGGTGGACTCATCGGACGCCAGGAACGTGGCGATGGTGGCGATGTCATTGGGCTGGCCGATGCGGCCGAGCGGGGTATCCTGGATCGCCTTCTGATGGAAGTCAGTGCCGATGAAGCCTGCGGCGTGTACGCCTTCAGTTTCGACCATGCCCGGATTGAGTGCGTTGACGCGAATCTGCTTCGGGCCCAGCTCCTTAGACAGCGCAATGGTAATGGAGTTGACCGCGCCCTTGGTGCCGGAATAGACCGACCCTCCCGGAACGCCGTCTGCCGCGACGGAGCCAATGTTGATGATGCTGCCGCCTTTGGGGCTGAAGTGGGCAAGAGCGGCCTGCGTCGTCAAGAGAAGGCCGAGGACATTGAGGTTGAACTGCTTGTGGAAGTGCTCCGGCGTTACCTGCTCGATAGGGCCGAAGTCGTAGACGCCGGCGTTGTTGACCAGTACGTTGATCGGGCCGAGTGCCTTGACCGTCTTGTCGACAAGTGGGCCTGCCGCATCGGGATCGGCGAGGTTAGCTTGCACGGCGATGGCCTTGCCGCCGGCGTTGTTGATTTCCGCGACGACCTTTTCCGCCTCGGCTTTGCTGCCCGAGTAGTTGACTGCGACGGCGGCGCCGTTGGCTGCCAGTTCGCGAGCGATGGCGGCGCCAATGCCTTTTGAAGCTCCTGTAACCAGTGCGACTTTTCCTTTGAGACTGCTCATGTTCTGCTCCCTGTAGCGAAACGTTTACGTTTCGACGCTTCGACAACTATCGAATTGATGGAGCAGCTACGGAAAGGATTCAGCATGATTGTGGAAATCTACTTGAGGGGGCCGTCAGCTTCGCGCGCAGGAGTTTGGCTCAAGAGCGGTGAGCGTAGCGGCCAGGGCCTCGAGGACCCCAGGGCGGAGGCTCATGTAGTGGAACTTACCCTCGCGGCGAATGGAGATGATGCCGGCGGTTTCGAGTTCCTTGATGTGGTGCGAAAGCGTGGCGGCGGAGATGGGCAGGGCGGCGCGCGCCTGGGCGCAGCCGAGCGGGCACTGAGCACGCGCAATGCGCTCCAGCAATTCAAAGCGGCGCGGATCGGCCAATGCCTTGAGTATCGCGGTTCGGCGTGCGCGGCTCAGGCGTATCGGCTTTGCGGCTGGTTGCAGCTTCTCCACGATGGTTGCGGACATGGTCTAACTCCGTTTCCCGCTCCGATCATTCAATCGTCGATCATTGGATGATACCGGAGCCCACGGGGTCCATTGCGGCGAAAAGGTGTGAATTAGGAGAGCCGTCGATTCTTCCAGAGGATCGCGGTCAGAATGCCGAGGATTGAGAGCAACCGCAGCACAAAGAGCCAGGGGCTGCCCTCATTGGGGTGAGTAAAGCCGAGGACGACAGTGTGGGTGATGCTCTGGATCGCAAAGAAAGCCGCGAAGGAAAGGAAGAGCGGATCGCTGGTGGATTTCCAGAAGCGCAGGAAGAACGACATTGCCACCAGGGATGCGGCGACGATGAAGCCGAGCAGAAACAGATCGAGCGCGGGATGTGTGAGGGAACTGATTGGCGTCATTGGCTCTCCCATATCAGTCCGTAGAGCAGGAGCGCCATGGCAACTGCCGTGGCGCCTAATCGCCAGGTGTATAGATCGACAGATCGGAAGAAAACCAGATCGAGCACGACAAGGAAGTAGGAGATGGTCAGCACGGCGAAGCACAAACCGCTCCACAACAGCAGCCGCCTGCGCACAGCCACGTAAGCGCGAAGCAGCAGTACCGCGCAAAACAGCATGGTGAGGCAGATGAGTATGTACAGCGACGCGTTGATCAATTCGTGTCTTGTCAATCTTTATCCTTTCTGATCCGAAATGCGCGGGCGAATTCGCGGATGGGAGAAGAAGCCTTGTCGTGAATCATGGTGGAGATACGGACCAGATCCCGCCGATAGGCGACGTCTATCTCATGCATCAGGTCGTCCTGCTCTTTCGATCGGGGGAAGTAGGAGTATTTCGGCGGAGGCCCGGGTAATTCCTGCGCGATCTCAAGTCTCTGCAGGTCGCGCAGCACCTCCGCAACGCGCTCAGGTGTGACATATAGCCGTGAGGAAAGCTCGTCGGGGGTCCAGCCGACCGGCCTGCTGTTCCACAAGAGAATCAATGCTTCAAGATGGGGAACGCTATCGATCTGTTCGTGAATAAACTGGTACGGGTCCAAGGCGCGCTCTCAAGAACTTCGGTCGTGCCTCTAGCTCGAATTCGTCCGCTGCGGAATGCATGGCATTGTTGCTGTTCCGGCAAGCGTGTACCAGCATATCAAAGCAGACCCAGGCGATTTCGGTTCGATTTTGGGGGTGAAACAGGAGCGTTCGGAACCCCAAGGGCACGGTTTTGAGCAAAAAAGCGGCTGAAATCGGGGGTTCACATTAACCGATAAGTAAATAGGTTGATTCGAAGGTCAATTGATTTCAATGTGTTTACGCTGAAAAAGTGGTTACCATTTCTTTCTCTTTTCTGGGGAGGGGGTGGGGGGCTTCGTGGATTGTGCCTTTGGCGGCTTGGGTTGGTGCGGAAGAGTGCCGAGAGCAACCTGTGCCGCATACAGAAGCTGCCCGCTCATTTGGGGGTTGATGGCGTCGATGAGGATGCCGTACGCGGCGCAGGCGATGAAATCGCGGATGCCCTCATACCCGGAGAGTACCGGCATGGCATTGCGGTAGGCTTTGCAGGCGTCCTTAGCGGCGTCATCGGTCAGCATGAATTCATCTTGCTTTCGATTGCGACGGGCCGTCACTGAGGCGTCGAAGGCACGTTGCCACGCGGCTCGGCACCTCTTGAGGGCATCTCCGGTGCGGGCAGTTTTGAAAGCAGGACCAGGCGCAATTGTATGGTCGGGAGTAGCGGCTTCTGCGAGAGCTTTCACAAGCGCAGTCATGGTTGAGTCGGACATTTGTTTCTCCTGCCGATAGTGTGCGCCGAGGGGGGGCAATTTTCGGCAAGCGGCGGAAGATCCAGTAGTTGGCGGGCGTTCGATGGATGGAGCACTGGTGGCCCAGAATCAAGCAAGCGTGAATCGCGGGCTGTTCGCGCCGCCCCTCTGGGGCTCCGAGTCCAGAATTTGTACGGCTATCCTGGGCAACGCCTGGGATTATTTTCGGTCATCCCTCCAGGATGAGAGGCAACGGGTGCTGAGTTTGGGTCTGTACTATCCCACCCTTCGAGCACAAAACGCTCGAAGGATGGGGCACCCTGCGACTTGGTACTTTAGTGGAAGATCGTGACTTTCTTCAGCAGCACAGGCTCTATGGGCTCGTCGCGGCTGTTGCGCTTGACTCCGGCGATGGCGCGGACAACGAAAAGGCTGGACGCGTCGCATTGGCCGAAGATGGTGTGATGGCCATTAAGCGGTTCCGCCTTCGCTACGGTGATGAAGAATTGGCTGCCGTTGGTGTTGGGGCCGGAGTTGGCCATTGCCAAGCGGCCGGGCCGGTCGAAAGTAAGACTGGTGTCGATCTCATCTTTGAAGCGGAAACCGGGGCCGCCGGTACCTGTGCCGGTAGGGTCGCCGCCCTGGATCATGTAGCCGGGGATTACGCGATGAAAGATGGTGCCGTTGTAAAGCGGTCGATTGTGGTACTTCTTGCCCGTGGCGGAGTTGGTCCAGTCCTCCTTACCTTCAGCCAGGCCGATGAAATGCGCGACTGTCTTGGGCGCCTGCTTGTTTAATAATTCGCAGGTGATGCGGCCGATGGAGGTGTCCATTACCGCAGTTGGTCCGCTGGATGATGTCGGGATCTCGTCGGTCTGCTGTGCGGTTGCGGGCAACAGCGAAAGGGCCGCGGCTAAGGCGCCGAGTAATACACGTGTGGGCTTCATGATTTTGTTGAGAGTGATTCTACGCCGGCGGGTGATGGTGGCGCGGGGTATAGCTATCAGGGCTCCGAGAATTCATATCCGTAACCCGGCCGTGACTACGATCTGCACTCGAGACCCGCTCATCGCGATGAGGCTGCGATGAATGACTACGATCTGCACTTGAGACCCGCTCATCGCGATGAGGCTGCGATGAATGACTACGATCTGCACTTGAGACCCGCTCATCGCGATGAGGCTGCGATGAATGACTACGATCTGCACTTGAGACCCGCTCATCGCGATGAGGCTGCGATGAATGACTACGATCTGCACTTGAGACCCGCTCATCGCGATGAGGCTGCGATGAACGGGGCACAGACCGTTAAGGTGCAGACCGTTAGGGCACAGACCGTTAAGGCTCACGGCGATTCTTCGCAGTTCATGAACGGGCCACCTGCCTTGCTGGCGATGCCTAGTAGCGTCTGGAACTGCGGTGTCTCCGGTTCCTTGTAAACCACTGAGGTTTGGATGGCGGTGAAGCCGGCTTTCTCCAGCATGGTTTCCACATCGGCTTCGCTGAAGCCGAGCCACTCGTCGGCGTAGAGCTCGCGGGCTTCTTCAAAGCGGTGCTTCAGCAGGTCGAGCACGACGATGCGGCCGCCGGGAGCGAGGATGCGAAAGGCCTCTTTCAAAGCGCGGTCGGGATGCAATGCGTGATGGAGTGATTGCGAAAAGAACACCAGGTCCACTTCAGCGGGCGCGATGGGGACTTCTTCCATGTCGCCGAGGCGGAACTCGACATTGCCAATGCCGTTGCGGAGAGCGAGGTCGCGGCCCACTTCGATCATGCGTGCGGAAGTGTCGACGGCGATGACCTTTTTGGCTCCCTGTGCCAACAGAAGGGCGAACGTGCCGTCGCCCGCTCCGAGATCGGCGATGTTCATGGGCGGCATCAGACGCAGCAGGGCTTCAGCTACGCTCTTCCACGACTGGCCGGGCACGTAGTCCTTGCCGAGGCGGCCGGCAACCGAATCGAAGAAGCTGCGCATCTTGTCCTGGCGTTTGCGGATGACGCGGCGCAGCTCGGCCTGATCATGGGCGGCTTCGGGGATTTCGGATTGCGCACGGGAGAGAATCTCGTCCAAAGGTCTGCCGCCTGCAAGGCCCGCGCTGAGGCGGTAGAGATTGTTCTTGCCGGTGCGGCGGTCTTCGAGCAGGCCGGCCTGTTTGAGCTGCGAGAGATGCGTGGAAATGGTGCTTTGCCCCATGACAAGGATCTCCTGCAACTCGGCCACGGAGAGCTCCTCATCCTTTAGCAACAGCAAGATGCGGAGCCGGTTCGGGTCGGCGATCGCGCGCAGGATTTTTACAATCGACGGAATCATCACAACTCACTCAGTCTCCGCGGACTTTTCCCTGATTACGAAACTGGTATATCCTTAAATTCAAGCCGTTCCCCCAAACCGGACCATGCAAAACACTCTCCGACACCACATTCTGTTCCTGGAGCATCGGCTCCAGGCTCTCAGCGATCAACTCACGTCCCCCCAGCCCGTGAGCGTTGGCCATGAACGCCTGGAGTCAGAGATCAGGGTGGTCCAGCGTGCCTTGACGTACTATCAACAAGCATTTGACCTGGAGCAGTTGATTGTTTCCAGTCACTCCAGCACCATGCCTGGCGTTACCCACAGACCGCGATAGAAATCCATCTCCGCATTTGCTGCGTTCCCGCGCCTATCTCAGCAAAATCGCAAGCTGTCCCCGAGGCCTTCCTCGCCGCCCGGACCGCGGATCTGTGTGCAAACTCCGCCCGGAAAACCTGACTTTTCCAATTGACGGCATGGTTCAGGTTCTGGTACATATCAACATATCACGATAGGTCGATACAAACGTGAATTCGACATTGATCTCGCAAGCAGAGATTCCCTCAGGGGCTGAAGAGGGTGCGGAAAAACTCAAATGTGAGTTGGAATCCCGAAATTGCATGCCCTCAGGGGCTAAAGCCCAGTTGATTCTGCGGCACTTGCGGCACGACTGAAGTCATGCCCTGTTACAAACAAAGCAATGGGCGGGTTTTTCCGCAGCCTGTAAAGCCCACGGTTTACATCTTGCTGGTTTATGTATGGGCTAAAGCCCGTACCCTTCAGAACATCAACCTCTACGGAGGTTCTAAAAGGAGAATTTGATGGCAACTTCGACAGTGGAAGCGACGGGATTGAATTACAAAGTGGCCGATATGGGCCTGGCCGACTGGGGCCGCAAGGAGATCGTCATCGCCGAGCAGGAGATGCCGGGGTTGATGGCGATTCGCAACAAGTACGCGGCAGAAAAGCCGCTGGCCGGTGTGCGCGTGACCGGTTCGCTGCACATGACGATTCAGACGGCGGTGCTGATTGAGACGCTGGTAAGCCTGGGCGCGGAAGTGCGCTGGGCGAGCTGCAACATCTTCTCCACGCAGGACCATGCAGCGGCAGCAATTGCGGCGGCGGGCGTTCCGGTGTTTGCCTGGAAGGGCGAGTCGCTGGAGGAGTACTGGGAGTGCACCTACCTCGCCTTGACCCACAAGGGCAGCAAGGGCCCGCAGCTGATTGTGGATGATGGTGGTGATGCGACGCTGCTGATCCACAAGGGCTACGAGCTTGAGAACGGCGATGGCTGGGTGAACACGCCATCGAACAATCACGAAGAGCAGGTGATCAAGGACCTGTTGAAGAAGGTTTACGCGGAAGACAAGCAGCACTGGCACAACGTTGTGAAGGAGTGGCGCGGCGTTTCAGAAGAAACGACTACCGGCGTTCACCGGCTCTACAAGATGATGGAGACGGGAACGCTGCTGGTTCCTGCGGTCAACGTGAATGACAGCGTGACGAAATCGAAGTTCGATAACTTGTATGGCTGCCGCGAGTCGCTGGCCGACGGCATCAAGCGCGCGACCGATGTGATGGTGGCGGGCAAGGTGGCGGTCATCTGCGGATACGGCGATGTGGGTAAGGGCTCGTCGCACTCGCTGCGCGGCATGGGCGCTCGCGTGATTGTGACGGAGATTGACCCGATCAATGCGCTGCAGGCGGCAATGGAAGGCTTTGAGGTTGCTCCGGTTGAAGACACGCTGGGCCGCGGCGATATCTACGTCACCTGCACGGGCAACGTGGACATTATCACGCTGGAACACATGAAGAAGATGAAGGATCAGGCCATTGTGTGCAACATCGGCCACTTCGACAATGAGATCCAGATGGATCGGCTGAATTCCGAGCCGGGTGTAACCAAGCTCAACATCAAGCCGCAAGTGGACAAATACACCTTCCCTGACGGGCACTCGATTTTCATTCTTGCAGAAGGCCGGCTCGTGAACCTTGGCTGCGCAACAGGCCATCCGAGCTTTGTGATGTCGAACAGCTTTGCCAACCAGACGCTGGCGCAGATCGATCTGTGGAAGAACAAGGACAGCTACAAGCCGCAGGTTTACGTACTGCCCAAAAAGCTGGACGAGGAAGTGGCGCGGCTGCACCTGGAGAAGATCGGCGTGAAGCTGACAACGCTGACCAAGCGGCAGGCGGACTACATCGGCGTGCCGTTGGAAGGGCCATACAAGGCAGATCACTACAGGTACTAAACGACAGCTACTAGCTGCTAGCTTTTAGCTACTAGCTCTTTCTGATGCCCAGGCGCCCGTTTCGGGGACTGGGCATCCAGCTTGGAACGAGCATCAAGTATATGAGTTCAGCGTCGAATTTTTCGTTTGAGCTGTTTCCGCCGCGTACACCTGAGGGTGTAGCGAAGCTGCCGTCTGTCATTAATCAGCTAGCGGCACTGGGGCCGAAGTATTTTTCTGTGACGCACGGCGCTGGCGGTTCTGACCAGGACGGCACGTACGAAACGCTCTTGACAATTGTGGAGCACAGCGGCGTTGAAGTGGCTCCGCACCTTACGTGCGTCGGATCCACGCGCGCGAATATTGCCTCGCTGCTGCAGCGTTACCGGGATGCGGGCGTCAAGCGCATTGTGGCGCTGCGTGGCGATCTACCGGCCACCGCGATGTCCGCTTCGGCGCCGGGCGAATTTCACTATGCCAACGAACTGGTGAGCTTCATCCGCGAGACGCATGGAGACCACTTCCAAATTGAAGTGGCGGCATATCCGGAGATGCATCCTCAGGCCGCGAACCCGACGGCGGACTTTGAGAACTTCTGCCGCAAGGTGAAGGCCGGAGCAGACTCGGCGATTACGCAATTGTTCTATAACGCCGACGCGTATTTCTGCTTCGTGGACCGGTGCACGAAGGCGGGCATTACGATTCCGATTATCCCCGGCATTATGCCGATTACGGGCTTCGCCAACATCATGCGCTTTTGCAATGGCTGCGGCGCGGACCTTCCGCGGTGGATCAGGCTGCGGCTGGAAGAGTTGGAAAACGACAAGCCCGGGCTGCAGGAGTTTGGCGCGGAGGTGGTGACGCGGCTGTGTGAGACGCTGCTGCGCAGCGGCGCGCCCGGATTGCACTTCTATACCATTAACCAGGTAGCGCCTACGATGCGGTTGTGCAAGAACCTTTCCTTGCCGGTGCCGGCCTAGCGCGTTTCTGCCAGCGCTTTCCTTGTTGTGGCACATGAGGGGGCTTACTATCCCACCTTAGGCATGATCCGCTGTTCGCGGCTCATGCCGAAGATGGGGCACCCGGCTGTTCGCGGCTCATGCCGAAGATGGGGCACCCGGCGTCGATGGGATTTGCTTCGAAAGCAGTTTTGGAAATGCTTTCCGCTCGTGATTCAGCCCGCGGCTAAAGCCGCCTTAATTTATATCGTTCCATTTTCAGGCGCCTAAAGGCGCCTGCTCCCTCCGCACCCTTCGATACAAGCATTGCCATCGAGGTGGATTGTTTCAGAGCTGCCCGAATCGCGTTTCGACTACAATTTAGGTATGAGTTTCCCTCAAATGCGTATGCGCCGTTTGCGGCGCAGCGACCCGATGCGCGCACTCGTTCGCGAAACAACACTTGAGCCCGGTGACCTGATCTACCCGCTGTTTATTTGCCCCGGCGAAGGCGTACGCCGCGAAATCGGCTCCATGCCCGGCGTCTTCAATCTTTCAGTGGACGAGGCCGTGCGCGAGGCTGAAGAAGCTGCCGCCCTCGGCATCGGCGGGTTGCTGCTGTTTGGCCTGCCTGAGAGCAAGGACGAGCAGGGCACAGGCGCGTGGAGCGAAAGCGGCATCGTGCAGCAAAGCCTGCGCGCGCTGCGGCAATCGAGCGCCGCAAAGAAGCTGGTCCTCATCGCCGACGTTTGTCTTTGCGAGTACACCAGCCACGGCCATTGCGGAGTGGTTATTGAAGGCCGCGACGGTTTTGAGGTCGATAATGATCCCTCGCTCAAGCTGCTGGCCCGCACCGCGCTGAGCCTCGCGCAGGCCGGAGCCGATATCGTTGCGCCAAGCGACATGATGGACGGCCGCGTTGCCGCCATTCGCACCGCACTCGACAGCGAAGGCCACGCGCAAACGCCGATCCTCAGCTACGCGTCGAAATTTGCTTCTGCATTCTACGGACCTTTCCGCGAGGCCGCCGACTCCGCACCGCAGTTCGGCGACCGCAAGACCTACCAGATGGACGGAGCCAACCTGCGCGAAGCCATGCGCGAAATCGAGCTTGACCTTGAAGAAGGCGCGGACATGATCCTGATGAAGCCCGCCATGCCATATCTCGATGTGGTGCGCGCTGCTCGCGAGCGCTTCGGCGTGCCGATCGGCGCTTATCAGGTCTCAGGCGAATACTCCATGCTGCAAGCCGCCATTCAGCGCGGCTGGCTCGATCGCGATCGCGCCATGCTGGAGTCGCTCCTCGGCATTCGCCGCGCCGGCGCAGATTTCGCCATCACCTACTTTGCCAAGGAAGCCGCAAAGCTGCTCGCCTGAGCTGCACGTTTTCGCGCGCGCAGCTTTCGATTTGAGCTCTGATCGCGGTTTTCATCCGATACCATGAGTGCAGCCGTATCGCGGCTGCACTTATGACCGCCCTCGAAATCATCTGCGTTCTCTTCGCCATCGCCGCGGTCTTCGGCATGATCAGCGTCCGATGGCTCAAGCTGCCGATCACTGTCGGCACCATGCTGCTGACAGTAGTGGCATCGGGTGCGCTCATCGCCGCCAACCAGTCTGTTCCTCAGATTCACCAATGGTCAATTGACATGGTGGAGCGCATCGATTTTGAGAGCGTGATCCTGCATGGCATGTTGCCGCTGCTGTTGTTTGCAGGCGCGTTTCTGCTCGATCTGGAACAACTGTCCCACCAGAAGCTGACCGTCTCGCTGCTCGCAATCATTGGCACAGTGATCTCCGTCTTCTTCGTCGCAGGGCTCATGTACGTCATGCCTGGCATCGGTCTTCCGTGGATGCAATGCCTTGTATTCGGCGCGCTCATCTCACCTACCGATCCCGTCGCTGTGCTCGAGATGCTTCGCCGTGTCGGCGTTCCCAAGTCCATCCAGGCTCAACTCGCCGGTGAGTCGCTGTTCAACGACGGCATCGGGGCGGTTCTCTTCCTCACCATGATCGAAGTAGCCCGCGGCCAGTCGCCAACAGCTCTGCACGTGGCCGAATTCCTGCTACTCAAAGCCGGTGGCGCAGTCGTTGCCGGCATCGCGGCCGCATGGATCACCTCGCACCTGATGCGCCGCGTCAACTCCTATCAGATCGACATCCTGTTCACCATCACGCTCGCTCTCGGCGGTTATGCGCTCGCCGATCTTCTGCATCTCTCTGCGCCTCTTGAGGCAGTGGTTGCCGGCATTGCACTGCGCCACTTCATCAACGAGCTGCCCTATGAAGAGGTTGATCATGACAGTGTCCACGGCTTCTGGGAAGTGATCGACGAAATCCAGAACTCCGTGCTGTTCGTCCTGCTCGGTCTTGAAATCCTCGCCGTACCTCTCGACGGTGTTTCGTTCCGTGCCGGCCTTGCGGCCATTTTCTCGGTGAATGTTGTCCGCCTGCTGGCTGTTGCCGCATTGCTCGGCGTAGTGCGGCTCATCAGGCGTGGGCACCGCAGTTCACTGTTCGTGCTCACCTGGGGAGGCCTGCGCGGAGGCCTGTCCATTGCGCTTGCGCTCTCAGTCCCCGCAGCACTCGGCCGCTCTTGGATGCTCGGCGCCACCTACCTCGCCGTCGTCTTCTCCATCGTCGTGCAGGGTGGATCCATGGACCTGTTGTTGCGCTGGCGAAAGAACGAAATCGAAGCCGCATAGACCGGTGCGGTCATATTCTCCTTTGCGTTCTGCGCTTCCTGTGGTTACCTATTTAGAGCGTTTTCGCAAAATATGTAGACCGGAATTTTGTCGGTATCCCACCCATTCCGCGGAAATACGCGGAATGGATGGGGCACACCAGTCTAAAGCAAAAGCGAAAACGCCCTAGAACCCGCCTATGCTTAAGCACCTGGAAAACTACTTCGAATTCAGCCATCTGGGGACCAACTGGCGCACCGAGATTCTCGCCGGCGTCACTACGTTCCTGACCATGGCTTACATCGTCCTGGTGAATCCGGCAATTTTGTCAGCAACCGGCATGCCCCTGCCAGCAGTCACTGCGGCCACATGCCTCTCGGCGGCCTTTGGTTCTATCCTCATGGGCATCGTCGCGCGTTACCCCATTGCGCTTGCTCCTGGTATGGGGTTAAATGCGTACTTCACTTTTACCGTCTGCCTCAAGATGCACATCCCGTGGCAAACAGCCCTGGGCGCGGTTTTTCTTTCCGGCATCATCTTTCTTGCGCTGACTGCCGCGGGAATCAGGCAAATGATCCTCCGCTCCATCCCCCACGAGTTGTACGCCGCCGTCGCCGGCGGCATCGGACTCTTCATCGCATTCATCGGCTTTCGCAATTCAGGTGTGGTCGTAGCCGATCCTGAAACCTTCGTCAGTCTTGGCAATGTTCGTCATCCGACGACGGCACTTGCACTCTTTGGGTTGGTGCTGATGGTCACGCTTGAAGTCAAAAAAGTGCGCGGCTCCATTCTGATCGGCGTGCTCACCACTACTGCAATCGCATGGATGATTGGCCTGGTCCACTGGGCGCCATCCACTGGCGGCCTTAGTTCACTGGCGGCCACTGCTTTCAAACTCGATGTCAGAGGGGCACTCAACAAGGGTCTGCTTGAAATTGTCTTCGTCTTCTTTTTCGTCGATCTATTCGACAATCTCGGCACGCTGGTCGCCGTGACCAAGCGCGCCGGTTTGATTTCTACCGATCACTCGATTCCGCGCCTCAATCGCATTTTGCTGGCTGATGCTATTGCGACCATCTTCGGCTCGCTCACCGGAACTTCTACCGTTACCAGCTACGTGGAATCGACTGCGGGCGTTGCCGCGGGCGGCCGCTCCGGAGTCACGTCCATCGTGACCGGAATGCTCTTCCTGTTTGCGATTGTTGCCGCGCCATTCGTGAACATGGTTCCGCAGGCCGCCACAGCGCCGGCGCTGATCCTCGTTGGCTCGCTCATGCTTGCTTCCATCACGGAGATCCGCTGGCACGAACCGCTGGTCGCCCTGCCCGCATTCCTCACGCTCGTGCTGATTCCGTTCACCTATTCCATCGCCAACGGACTGGGGTTCGGCATCATTGCCTGGGCAGTTCTGCATTTGGCCGCGGGCAAATACCGCCGCGAGGACTGGCTCCTCTACACGCTGGCCGCGCTCTTCCTTGCGCGCTTCATCTATCTCGGTGCCGGTTAGCCGGGCTGGGGCAGCAAGACCTTTCCTCCACCACAGACAAGTTGAGAGCTGCGAGCTAATAGCTGCCTCCGAGCGCCGGATTTCCTATGGCAAATCCGTAAGTCCATTTACATCAGCTTTCTAGAGCTTTTTCGCAAAATATGTAGACCGGAATTTTGTCGGTATCCCACCCATTCCGCAGAAATACGCGGATTGGATGGGGCACACCAGTCTATAGCAAAAGCGAAAACGCCCTAGCTGATACCACTTTCTTGGCATTCTCAATCGCGGCAAAAGGGGTAAACTCATTTCAATTGTTCCCCTGTAGTTGAACGGCGAATTTGTGGCCCTCGGAAGAGGACGTATCGGGACCCTTGATGAAGAATGCTTGGCAGTTGAGACTGCCTGGATTTGCCTTGGCGGCTCTGTTTTTGCTTGTGCTGTCGCGTGGACTGGCGGCGCGTGAACACGTAGCTACGCACGCGCAGCCCTCGGTCGTTCGCGTTATCGACGCCAGTTATGCGGCTCCAGCCTTAAACGTGAATCTTGATGGCGCGCTGTTCGCGGCGAAGATCGCTAAGGGGGCCTTCACCAACTACGGCACACTGAATGCAAAAAGCGGAGCACTCATCTCTATCGCGCCCGTTGCAGGCGGCGCGCCCTTGGTTTCCGCCAACAACTCAATGCTTCCGGGTCAGCAGCAATCCATTCTGATCAGCGACAATGGCTTGACCCCGCCAACCTACAGCATTTCTCTGCTCGACGATCAGCGAACCGCAGCCGCCTCAGGTCACTCGGCTTTTCGATTCATCAACCAGGGGCTCAAGGCAGGCGCTGTAGACATCTACATGGTTCCCAGCGGCGTTACCCTGGCCAACGCAGTTCCCGTTGTTGCAAACCTGGCCGCCGGCTCCGTAACCGGCTATATCAATTTCACATCGCAAAACGTCAACATGATCGTCACGGACTCTGGCTCCACGGCCGTCAAGTACTCTTCGCCCGCGATCGACCTCACCGGCGGCGAGGTTCGCACCGCGCTGATAATGGACACACAGTTAAGTACCAGCCCATCGGTCACGGTCGTCATCGGCAGCGACGTAAACTAAAGCTAGTCGATGCGCCTCTTCTCCACTACCCGTACATTTGCGGTCGCGTTTGTTATATGCGTTGCCACAGCCGCGTGCGCGGCAGACGGCTACCGTGTGGTCAACACTTATCCGCACGACCGAAATGCCTTCACGCAAGGCCTTATCTTCATTGACGGTCACCTCTACGAGAGCACCGGCGAGCAAGGACATTCTTCGCTGCGCATGGTCGATCTCGAAACCGGACGCGTTCTGCAAAATGCGCCACTCGAGCAGAAGTACTTTGCCGAGGGCCTCACATCGTGGGGCAGCACCCTCGTTCAGCTCACGTGGCTGTCACACGTCGGCTTTGTCTACGATCGCTTCAGCTTTCGCCTGCTGCGCACCTTCAACTACGACTACGAAGGCTGGGGACTGACGCAGGACGGCAAAAACCTGATCGAGAGCGACGGCAGTACAACACTCCGTTTTCTCGATCCCGTCACTTTCCGCGAAGTGCGAAGTATTGAAGTGACCGATCGCGGCCGTCCGGTGCAGGATCTCAACGAACTCGAATTCATCCACGGCGAGATTTACGCGAACGTCTGGCACACAGATCGCATCGCCCGCATCTCGCCGGTGACGGGCAAAGTGCTCGGTTGGATTGATCTAACAGGACTGCTGCCGCCAGATCAGCATCCCGGCCCGGAAGGGGTGCTCAACGGAATTGCGTACGATGCGGAGCACGACCGCCTCTTCGTAACCGGCAAGCTTTGGCCGCTGCTGTTCGAAATCAAGGTCGTCCCTGAAAAGGCAAAATCCGCCGCTGCCAACCGCTCCCATTAGCAGATCGGGAGCCGAAGCATTCCTAACAGCCGCCGATCACATGCCGCTGGTCGAAGCCGCGAGTATACTTCTCGGCAAGGAAAATGCAAGGCTTAGACTCCTCACCACTCATGATGCCGTATTCGCTGCAAAACGCAGCGGTGCTTACCATCGTTCTCGCATTCGTCGGCTACCTGGTTACGTTCATGATCAATCGCATGATGGCCCGCCGCGCTGACCATCTGCGCCTTGTCGACCAGCGGCTGAACAATTTTTATGGGCCACTCTACGTAGCCACGGTGGCAGGCAACATCGCTTACAAATCGCTGCTCAGCAAACAGGGCAAGACGCAGTGTCATCCGATCCGTGACGAAGATCTGAAAGAGTGGATCCTGTGGATGACCACCATCTTCATGCCCCTGAACGATGTGCGCGAAAAGATCATTATAGAAAACGCGCACCTGATTATTGAAGAAAAGATGCCGCAGTGCCTGCTCGACTTTGTCACTCACGTCGTCGGATACAAGGCCCTGATGGCTAGTTGGGCTGAGGGCGACTACAGTAACCGCCGCTCCATCATCGGGTGGCCGCCGGAGTTCGATATTTACGTGGAGCGGTCCTACAAAGCCCTCAAAGCAGAGCAGACCCGCCTGCTTCATAGCTTTGCCTGGCGGCTTGTTCACCGCGCCAACAGCCGCAAGCGCCGGTAGCACCTCACAATGAACTTATCTGGGCCACTGCCTTGGTCAGCCGCGCCTCCCGTGGCCGTTTCGTCTTCTCACTCGGCCGCGTGTAGATGTGCTCAATCCTGTCGATGCGATAGGCCCCGGGAGCAAGATTATGTTCCTCGCCGATGCCATCGCCCGGCAGCAGCACAATGTCTCCCGGCTTTGGCAGTGAGTGCAGAGTCTCCGGCGGCACCAGGTTGATGCAGGTCCCATCTTCCACCACGAATTCAAGGCAGTTCATGCTGAAGAGCGCGCCCTCCCGGGCCAGTCGAGCTTCCTGCCGTGCCTTCCATGACTGGTAATAGGCGGCAATCATCGTCGGTAGTCCAATAATGAAACTGAAAAGGCTTGTATAGGGCGAGAACTCGGTGATCGGGGCAATCATCGTTCTTGTTTCTCCAGGAAATCGGTGGTCAGGTTCTGAGGGGTGCATCCGCGGCTGTGCAGGCACACAGCAAAAGGGCATCGTCGAGAGCGTTTTCGCAAAATATGTAGACCGGAATTTTGTCGGTATCCCACCCATTCCGCAGAAATACGCGGAATGGATGGGGCACAACAGTCTATAGCAAAAGCAAAAACGCCCTAAACGAGAAGCTGCGTCAGAAGCATACTTTCATGCCCCCGGATCTCGACCATTACAATTCGATGAAAACTCCAGAAGAGACACTTCCGCGCAAAAGGCGCAGATGACTGCGATCAGTCAAGTTAAGCAGCATTCGTCGGAATTGGTGGCAAGCTGCTTATAGCTGTTCGTAGAGTGCCTGATTGCGATAGCCGAGCAGGACCACCAGGGTCCAGATGCCCATTGCGGTTCCGAACGGGAATTTGATGAGGCTGAAGACAGCCGCGATGATGGCGACGAGGCGTCCCCATTGCGTATGTTCCATCAAACCCCAACCGGCGGCGGCGGCCAGCAGGCTGCGCAGCAGGATGAACAGCCAAATTAGGTGCAGGAATGCTGGTCCCATGAAGAAGGGCATCGGGCCATGCGCCCAAGGACCCCAGGGGCCCATTGCGCCTGAAAAGAAGGCCTTGGCAAACGTCAATCCAGCAATGCCAAGCACAAATCCCAGGGCGGCATAGATGAACCAGAAGATGCTGAGGACCCGGATTTTGCTAGCGTAGTTCTCCACCTCAAACTGGAGGCCGGGAACGGGAGGAACCGGGGGCGCCACCGGGCGGCCGCATTGCGGGCAAACCAGTTGCCCCTGGGCCAGTGCCTGTCCACATCCACTGCAGTACATATCGATCTCCTTGCCGGATTCAACGGCTGCATGAATCTTACGTAAACGGGGGGCCGCGGGTTCCGCCGGGCCTTGTTTACGGTGATTTGGCGGCTGCGGTATCCCACCTTAGGCCTGATCCGCTTTCGCGGCTCATGCCGAAGATGGGGCACCCGGCTGGCAGGAAAGAGGCCGAAATGCTCAGCGGTTGGCTAATGTTTTTTCTTTTCCCAGCGCTCTTCATTGCGGTCGTCGCGGAGGACAAGGGCGGTGATTCGGCCATCGGGGGAGCGCTCGGCGATGATCCGCGGCAGATACGAGCCTTGGGGATAAAACAGCTCAGTGGGTGAAGCGGCAGCCAGTTCGTCGATTTCGCCGTAGCGATTGCGGCCATAGAGCTTTTCGTTTTGCCAAAAGAGGGTCATGCCGACGTAGCCGTTCGGCTCCAGGTAGTCGCCTGTGAGGTTGTCGATTTGTGCCTGGGTGAGCCGTATGGCTGCCGGATGCAGGGGAATAACGACGCGCTCAGCGTAGGGCGGCGGCTCCGGCTCACGGACCAGAGCGTGGCCCTTGCGTGGGTTGGGCGCGGGGGGAAGATGGTGGTCGAGCAGCCAGCGGGGCAATTCCGGCTCGTTGTAGGCGCGGTTCCAGGTGTCGTGGTGCATGCCCTGGTAGACCCATAGCCGAACGCGGCCGCCGGAGGTTTTCAATGCCTCATACATAATTTCGCTCTGGCGGATGTTGACCACCGAGTCCTCAGTGCCGTGGAAGAGCCAGAACGGTGTGCGGCCAACGGCGCGGGCGTACACACCGGGCAGGCTGAAGGCGCGCGTCCAGCGCTCTGGGGCGTAGCTCCAGAAGATGCCGCTGGAAGAGATGACGATCGCGGCCCACCTGTGCGGATAGAGGCGCGCCAGTTCCCATGCGCCGTAGCCTCCCAGCGACAGGCCAGTGAGATAGGTGCGGTCGGGATCGCCGTTGAACTCGGAGGTCTCGCGGTTGAGCGTGGCGATTGCCATTTCCATGCTGGCCGGATCGGTCCAATAGGCGTCCTGAGGGCACTGTGGCATAACGATGATGAATGGCCAGCGGTCGGGATGGTCGCGAACTTGCTCCGGCAGGCCGATTTGCGTTTGCCACATGCCTTCGCTGCCGCGCTCGCCACGGCCGTGAAGAAAAAGGATGATGGGCCAGAGCCGGTGGTCATCGCGACGCCATTCTTCTGGTACGTAAACCTGGTAACGGTACGTAACGCCGCGAACCTGAACATTACGGTTCAGGAAGCCCGTTTCCTGGGGCAGGTTTTTGCGATTTTTTCCGATGGCTGCGGATGCGGAATGAGGGGCCACGACCCCCATGAGGGCCAGCCATGCAAACAGCCAGACGGAAGGTAGTCGACGAGCAAAAGACATTACAAATTCCAAAGACAAATATACCGGGCCGAACCCGTGCCGCCGGCGGCAACCGAATTCTGGGTGTTGCTGCGCGGCGGCATAGATCCCGCTCGTAAAGCGTTTGGCCGACCGATAGCCGGGGATTTGGGGGCCGCGATAGGGCGCCCAGGGCGGTTGTTGACGGGGGGATCGTGATGATCTGCTTGCATTTTCCTTGCGGGTTTCTTACGTGTGCCATGACAGAATCAGAGATGTCAATGCAATCGGAGATCATCAAGACGCTTGAACCCGGAGACACCCTGGATCACTACCGGCTGGAGGCGACCATTGCACACAGCGGCATGTCGACGCTCTACCGGGCTCTGGACCTGATCAGCGGCAATCGGGTTGCACTCAAGGTGCCCCTTCCCGAAATGGAGGCTGACCCTGTTTTGCTGGAGCGCTTCAAGCGCGAGCAGGAGATCGGCCAGGAACTCGACCATCCCGGAGTGGTGAAGACCTTCAATAGCGAGCATCGCAGCCGCTTGTATATGGTCATCGAGTGGGTGGAGGGCCGCCTGCTCCGGTCGATCCTGAATGAAGAGGGCATTGATGGCGGACGCAGGCTGCCGATCGATCGCGCTAAGAAGATTATGTTGCGGTTGTGCGACGCGCTCGATTACATGCACAAGCATGGCGTGGTCCATCGCGACTTGAAGCCGGAAAACGTGATGGTGATTGAGGACGACCATATCAAGTTGCTCGATTTCGGAATTGCCATGAAGGAAGATGCACGGCGGCTGACGTTTGCAGGTCCTTCGCCGATGCTGGGCACGCCCGACTATATTGCTCCCGAGCAAGTGAAGGGCCAGCGCGGCGATCAGCGCAGCGACATCTATGCGCTGGGCGCGATGTTCTACGAGATGCTGACCGGACAGCCGCCGTTCACGGGCCCCAGCCCGTTGGCGGTTATGAATGAGCGGCTGATTGCCGATCCACCGCCTGCGCGCAAACTGAACGCTGAAATCTCTCCGCAGCTGCAGGAGGTTCTGTATCGCGCGCTGGAGCGCGACCCGCGCCACAGGTATGCCACAGCCCATGAAATGGCGTGGGATCTTGAGCACCCGGAAACTGTGGGCGTGGAAGAGGGCATGCACCGTCCATCCCTTCATGAGCGGCTGTTTCCCGGCGGTCGCAAGATGATGATGTACGCCCTGTTGGCCCTTGTGCCAATTCTGATCTTTGGCCTGATGATTGTGCTGGCAAAGCATTAACGGGTAGCCGTAAACTTACTTCCGGTCGATTGCGTCAGAAAAAAGTGAGTGCCGAGGTACCCCATGAACACAATCAAAGTGGTTGGTTTAGCGCTGGTGTTGTCGCCCACGCTGGTTTTAGCTGCAAAGAAGCCGAAGGTTGCAGAGGCCATTAATCAGGCGCATACGGTGTACGTTCAGGCGGCGGATGGAGAAGAGACGAAGCCCGGCCTGGCGCGGGAAGACATGCAGGCAATTGCGAATGTGCGCATCGCGCTGCGCAATTGGGGACGGTACACGTTTACTGACGATCGCAGCAAGGCTGACCTGATCTTCGTGGTGCGCACGGCTAAGCGCAGAAGCGATGCCGGCGGTGGTGGGTTTGGCAGGTCAACTCAGGGTAACGGCTCGGGAGTGGGCGCTCGCCCGAATGACATGCCAGCCGCGCAAGGCGGGCAATTTCCGGGGCAGGAGCGTGAGAGCCCCAGCATGGATGATATGACCTTTGATGTCGATCGCCTGGAGGTTTGCCAGTTGAAGCCGAATGGAAAACTGACGGGCGCGCTGTGGAGCCGTTCGATGGAGAATGGCCTGGCTCCGCCACGGTTGCTTTTGTTCGCGGAGTTCAAGGATGAGGTCGAGAAAGCTTATCCTGCGCCTGCTACGCCGCAACCCGCGAATCCATAACGATCAATCAGATAGGGGGTGCTTTCTCAGGTCTCAGATCGAGACCTGGGGGCGGTTGTCCCACCCTTCCCTAACACTAGAGCGTTTTCGCAAAATATGTTGACCGGAATTTGTCGGTATCCCACCCATTCCGCAAAAATACGCGGAATGGATGGGGCACACCAGTCTATAGCAAAAGCGAATTTTGTCGGTATCCCACCCATTCCGCAAAAATACGCGGAATGGATGGGGCACACCAGTCTATAGCAAAAGCGAATTTTGTCGGTCTCCCACCCATTCCGCAAAAATACGCGGAATGGATGGGGCACACCAGTCTATAGCAAAAGCGAATTTTGTCGGTATCCCACCCATTCCGCAGAAATACGCGGAATGGATGGGGCACACCAGTCTATAGCAAAAGCAAAAACGCCCTAGCTTGTGCGATGTTTGCTGCTTGAGAGTGCTGAGTTTGTGTCTGTGCTATCCCATCCTTCGAGCACAAAACGCTCGAAGGATGGGGCACCCTCGTGCAGTGCCAAATGTGGGATTCCCAAAATCTGGGTGGGCCACCCGGCCGGGACGTGATTGTAAGATTCTTATTAAGTATTCATACAGTCTTGATGAGAGGTTTTCGAATGCAGCGCTTTCGCCTGTTTGCATTTATGTCTATTGTCTTCGTCTGTCTGCTCGCGCTTTCTGCCGAGCTTCGTGCTCAAACTATTCCGCTGACGGTGGACGCCACCGCGACGCAGCAGAAGCTTTTGCACGTGCACGAAGTGATTCCGGTTTCGGCTGGAAAACTCACGCTTTATTACCCCAAGTGGATTCCCGGCGAGCATGGGCCTGGCGGGCCGATATCGAGCCTCACTGGCCTGAAATTTGCTGGCGACGGCAAAACGATTCCGTGGGTGCGCGATACGCTGGATGTGTTCACATTCCATCTGGTTATTCCTGCGGATGTCAAAAGTCTCGATGCCAGCTTCGACATCATTGAGCCGCAAGGCTACTCAGCCACTGACAAGTTGACAGTGCTGGAGTGGAATACTGTGGTTCTTTATCCGGCCGGAACGCCTGCGCAGCAGCAGATGTTCGAAGCGACGCTGAAACTGCCCGAGGGATGGAAGTTCGGCACGTCGCTGCAAATCAGCAATCAGTCGGGCAATCAGATACGCTTCAAGCCGATCTCGCTGGACATGCTGGTGGACTCGCCCGTAATTGCGGGCCAGTATTATCGCGCCATCGACATTACGCCGGCGGGCGAGCCGATCCATCATGAGCTCGACATGGTGGCTGACAGTGAAGCTGCATTGAACATCAGCGCGGATAACCAGAAACAGATGGTGAACCTGGTTGCTGAGTCGGGCAAGCTCTTTGGCGCGCGTCACTATCGCGACTATCACTTCCTTCTTACTCTCAGCGATCACGTGGCGCACTTCGGCCTTGAGCATCACGAATCGAATGACAGCCGCCTGGGCGAGCGCGCGTTGCTTGGGCCGGGCGCGGGCATGTCGCTGGGGAGTCTGCTTGCTCATGAGTTCGCGCATTCGTGGAATGGAAAGTATCGGCGGCCTGCGGATTTGACCGTGCCCTACTACGAGCAGCCGATGGAGACGGACCTGTTGTGGGGTTACGAGGGACTTACCGATTATCTTGGACCTCTGCTGGCAGCGCGGAGCGGATTGTGGACGAAGGAGCAGTACCAGGACCACATGGCGTCGATTGCGGGCGCTCTTGGGCCGGGGCGTCCGGGCCGCACTTGGCGTCCGCTGCTCGACACTGCAATTGGAGTGCCCGGCGTGGGAGGCCGTGGAGGCTGGTTCACATGGCGGCGCGGCACCGATTATTACGACGAAGGCGACCTGCTCTGGCTTGAAGTGGCCACCATTATCCATCGCGAGTCAAAGGGCGAGAAATCGATTGATGATTTCTGCAATGCATTCCATGGCGGCTCGAATAATGGGCCGGAGGTGAAGACTTACACGTTCGAGCAACTGATGAGCGAGTTGAACGCCATCGCTCCTTATGACTGGGCCGGCCTCTTCAAGACGCGGCTGGAGTCAACTTCGGCCGACGCACCTGTGGGCGGAATCGAAAATGGCGGATGGAAGGTTGTGATGAACGAAAAGCCGCCTCGCTCTCAGGAGCGCCGCGGCGGGCCCGGCTATATCTATTCGCTCGGTCTGCAGCTCGGCGCGGATGGTATGGTGTCCGACGCAATCGTAGGCGGCCCGGCGTTTCAGGCGGGCATTGCACCGGGCATGAAAGTAATTGGCGTCAACAGCCGCGTGTACACGGCTGATGTGCTCGCCGATTCCGTAAACGCGGCGAAAGAAAGCAAGGAGCCGATCGCACTGATGGTTGTGTCAGACGATTATATCCATACCTTCAATGTGAACTATCATGGCGGGCCGCAATACCCGCATCTGGTTCGCGTTGAAGAGAAGTCAGACTATCTTGATGAACTGATCAAGGCTAAGGCCGCTGCGCAGTAGGCCGCATGTCGCAGCGCAATAGCTCAGTGACGATCTGGTGATGAGTGCGCGGCTGGCAGTTACTACTCCAGCCGCGCATCTACCGGACGAATTCTTGGATAAGCGGCCAGGCGCGCTGTGGGTACGCTTTCTAATGCTTCCAGCCATTCTTTGATTTCAATGCGAAGCGGCGCCACTTCAATCCCTCCAAAGACAGCGGAGCACTGCGAGAGCCTGTTGAGCGCGCGGCGGAGTAAGGAAACCGCGCCTAAGAGGTTGCCTGCTTCAAAGTGGTGAAAAGCGGCCGTGACCTGGACCAGACTCTGCAGGAAGCTCTTCTCCGGTTCCTGCAATGTGAGCCACACGCTTTCCCAGTGCTCATGGGCTTCAAAGAACTGCGTTGCGCTATAGCATGCCAGCCCATCGGCGAGCGCGTCGCGGCTCCAGTCAAGTGTCACCCGTCCAGTATCACTCATTCAGAATTTGATTCTGCTATGCCCTGCGCGCGGCTCGCTGTCCTACTGCTTGATAACGGTTCCGTCGCGAAGGCGAATCTCACCCCATCCACCGTTTAAGGGACTGTCCTTGAAAGGGGCTTTCGCCGCTTCCTTCTCGTCAATTTCAATGCCCCATCCGGGCTTCTCGCTTACCCACAAATAGCCGTCGCGCATCTCCGGGCAACCGTGGAATATTGCCTGCGTACGTTCATTGAATGGCGAATATTCTTGAATGCCGAAGTTATAACTGATCAGGTCCAAAGTTACATTGGCCATGTGTCCCACCGGTGAAACATCGCCGGGGCCGTGCCATGCGGTTTTCACTCCGAACTGCTCTGACAGGATCGCAATCTTGCGTGCGGGGCTGAATCCACCGGCCTGCGATACGTGCACGCGGATGTAGTCAATCAATTGCTCTGAGATCAACGGTTGCCACTCGTGCGGGCTGTTGAAGAGCTCTCCCATGGCGATTGGCGTGGCGCAGTTCTGGCGGATCTGGCGAAAGTAGCCGAGGTCTTCCGGCGAAAGCGGATCTTCGAGAAAGAACATCCGGTACTGCTCAGCTTCCTTGCAGAACTGCACCGCTTCATTCGGCGAAAGCCTCTCATGCATGTCATGAAGCAACTCAATCTCGTCGCCGAGCTCGCGCCGGCAGATTTCCAGCAGCTTTAATCCGCGCCGCATCTGCATCGCCCGATCGAACAGTGGCTTGTCGTGTAATGCCTTGGGTCTGCCTGCTTCTCTGTGCGACGAACCATAGCCCGCCATTCCGGGAAGGCCAACCTGCACGCGAACGTGCCGGAACCCCTGGGCAATATATTTCTTCGCGTCGGCCACGACGTCTTCAAATTCGTCACCGCTGGCGTGTGCATAGCAGTCGGCCGCTTCGCGGCACTTGCCGCCCGCGAGCTGGTAGACAGGCATTCCTGCCTGGCGTCCCTTGATGTCCCATAGCGCCTGGTCCACGCCGCTGATGGCATTGTTCAGCACGGGGCCATTCTTCCAATAGGAACTGTCGTAACACGACTGCCAGATGTCTTCTATGCGATCAGTCGTCTTTCCGAGCAGAAACGGCTTGAGATATTTTTCAACCGCGGGCTTCACCAGGTCGGCGCGCTGCGTAAACGTCGCGCACCCATAGCCGTAAAGTCCGTCTTGATCGGTGGTGATCTTTACCACGGTGAGGCGTACGCCCGCAGGCGCGCATTCAATTACGCTGATGTCTTTGATACGCGGAGCCGGCATTCCCCGAGTGGCCCGGCTGATTTGTTCTTCTGCTTGAATGACATGCGGAGAAAGGGCCAGAGTCCCTGTTCCCGCGATCGTCATCAGAAAATTGCGGCGATCTATTCTCATGGGGATGTTTCCTCTTATTCTCATCTTGCTGCAGGCGCATGAAGCAGCGATCACGAGAATCCAATTTTACGCCGACGGTTTGGTCTTTATAAGTAATGGTTGGCGAAGACGAAGTCGGCAGGCTTTCTGAGCTATTAGCTCATGGGAGAACCCGCGGCTTTGCCTTGGAGGCGGTAGAAGTTTGACAGATCCGGGAGTCTTTCCCAGAGCAATTCTTCCAGGCGCTTGAGAAACACGACGGCTTCAAGCACCGTCCCTACGGGACTCCGAGCACCATATCCGCACATCGTCCCCCACGCTGAAGCGCGGGGCTATCTACTCTGCGCCTTCGGCGCGGGATACCGGCGAGTTGCACAAATGCGAGGTTGCAAAAATGCGAGTACGAATAGTTCAGGCCCCTTGGAGGGGCCACCAGCCATAAAGCCTCCGGTTCTACCGGAGGATATTTACTCTCCGGCTTGATCACGAGCGCTTCATCGTCAATGCGGCTTGCTTTGTGCTTCTCGCGTGTGACCAGGCTGGTTCCGAGTAGCTTATAGCGCCGCCGTCAAAATTGCGAGCAATTCCTCGCGCGTAAGCTGTAGCGGATTGGCCTGCATGCTGCTGGCGTGCGCAGCCTTCTCTACTACGCCGGGGAGGTCAGCTTCAGTCACACCCCACGCACGAAGCGCAGATACGTTAAGCTCGGTACAAAGCGCGCGCACCCACTCGATACCGTCCTCCGCGCTCGCATCAGGCCGGCCGGTCAGTAGGCGCGCGATGGCAGCGTAGCGTTCGAGCGCGGGATGTTGCGGCGCACGCGCTCTCAGCGCGGCTACGTTCGCGGCCATGCCATGCGGCAATACGGCCGCACAAAGCGCCCCGTGTTGAGCCTTCCACGATCCTCCGAGCGGCGCGGCAAAACCATGAACGACGCCCAGCCCCGCATTGGCCAACGCCAGGCCGCCGAACAGGCTTCCAAGTGCCATGTCGCGGCGCGCCTCGCGGTCAGCTCCGTCGTGGTATACGCGACGCAGCGCACCGGCAACGCGCCTGATTCCGTCTACACAAATCGCATCAACCATGGGATTGGCGCGCGCGCTCACGTACGGCTCAATGAGCTGCGTCAACGCATCAAGCCCGGTGGATGCGGTTACTGCGGGTGGCAGGCCGTAAGTCAGCTCCGGATCTACGAGTGCAATTCGCGGCAACATGAGCGGACTCCGTAAGCTCGCTTTTACGCCATGCTCCGTTGAGCCTAGCACGGCGTTGCGTGTTACTTCGCTGCCGGTGCCCGCGGTTGTTGGAACCGCAATGAACGGCAGCGGCGTGACGGCAATGGCGCGACCCTTCCCTACAACTTCGAGGAATTCGAGAGGCTCGCCGCCATTAGTTGCTATGGTGGCTATCGCCTTGCCGGCGTCAATCGCGCTGCCCCCGCCCATCGAGATAATGACGTCGCAACCTGCACGCTGCACGTGTTGCGCGCCCTTACGCACCAGTTCAACCGTAGGTTCGCCGGGCGCCGCAAACAATTCTGCGGAGAGTGCCGAAACCAGCCATGCTGCGCGCTCAGTTGAAGCGCCGGTCACCACCATGGGCCGAGTGCCGAAGGTGCGAACCAGGTCGGGGAGCGTGGCGGAAGTGCCTTCGCCGAAGATAATCCGCGTTGCCGTCGCAAACTCAAAGCGCATCGTCTACCAGCCTTGCGGATCGGGGAAGACGGCGTTATAAGTAGCCCTCTGCCGCGGTTCGGCCATCATGGGCGCAACCGCATCGCGCCACTTGGCGTAGTGCGCTGTCTCCCTATGTGCCGCCGGAGCTTCCGGTGTGCGGTAGACCTCAACCAGAACGAAACTCGTCTCGTCATCCTGCTGCTGCACCACGTCGAAGCGCGCGATACCGGGTTCCTGAATACTGTTGCGAGCGTTTTCGATAGTAGCCTGCCTGAAGTCCGCAACCGACTCGGGCTTCACTTTCACGAGCACGTGAACGATAAGCATCAGATCTGCCTCCGCTCCTTATCCTAACGCCATGCTGTTCTTAGCGGATACCTGAGTGGGATAATGTGCAGCATGCAGTTGTTAAGTATTTATATTTCGATGCGCGTCGTATACGCGGAGAGAATATGAAGCGACTTTTGACACTTGCCCTGGTCTTCTGGCCATTTGTAACCACTCATGCACAGAAGTTTGTTTGCGGCGCCGCGAAGACGGGGGAATTGGCACTCACTCAGTCGTCGGTTTACAGCGCAACCACTGCAGGCTTCGATTTGGCTACTACTCCTGAGGTCGACGGAAACTCCTGCTCCAGTGACAAGCCGTTTTTCCTTTCCGTCGCTGAGCCGGAAGGCAACTATCGCGTAACAGTAGTGCTCGGCGGGGCTCAGCAATCCACCTCCACCGTTTGGGCGGAAGCACGCAGACTGATGTTGGGGAAGATTACTGTAAAGGCGAACGGTTCAAACACGCGCACCTTCGACACTAACGTTAGAGCGCCCGAGATCGGCGGCGACTCGACACACCTGGTCAAGCTAAAGCCCCGCGAGATTGGAAGCATTGATTGGGATAAGAAGCTGACGCTCGAATTCAATGGCGATCATCCAAGCTTTCGCTCCATCACCATCGAGCCGATTCATGAGCCCACCATCTATCTTGCCGGCGATTCCACCGTGGTCGATCAGGGCGTGGAACCATGGGCGGCGTGGGGTCAAATGCTGCCGCGTTTCTTCCGGCCCGGCATTGTGATTGCAAACCACGCTGAGTCGGGCGAGACAAGTCGAAGCTTCGTATCGGAGCAGCGCCTTGCAAAGGTCATGTCGCTTATTCAACCCGGCGACTACCTGTTCATCCAATTCGCTCATAACGATCAAAAACCTCATGTCGTCTCGCTGGACGATTACAAACAACAGCTCATGGATTACATCCAGAAGACACGCGACAAAGGCGCAACACCCGTACTCGTCACCAGCATGAATCGCCGCACTTTCGACGCGGAAGGCAAAATTACGAATTCGCTGGCAGGATATCCCGATGCAATGCGCGAGGTAGCAGCGGCGCAGCACGTCACCCTGATTGATCTGAATTCTATGAGCAAGACTCTCTTTGAAGCAATGGGGCCTGATGGCTCGTTGAAGGCATTCATGCATTATCCAGCGAACGCGTTCCCCAACCAGACTGAGGCCATCAACGACGATACGCACTTCAGCAAATATGGCGCCTACGAACTGGCGCGTTGCATCGTGCACGGCATTCGCGCAAATAATCTTCCGATCGCAAAACTGCTCGATGCAAATGTTCCCGACTTCGACCCGGCGCAACCCGATCCTGAACCTGCGTTCAATCTGCCCGCGACGCCGATTCCTGTTAAAAAGCTGTTCGCGGTGAATGAGTATGGCGCGAAGGGCGATGGCACAACGATCGAGACGGCTTCAATCCAGGGGACGATTGACCGCGCCGCAGCAGTGGGAGGCACGGTCACCTTTGAGCCCGGTACTTATCTTTCCGGTTCGCTTTTCCTCAAGTCGGGTGTTACGCTCCTGGTGCCTGAAGGCGCCACCATTGTTGGATCGGAAAAGCTCGAAGACTATCCCATGTTGCCGACGCGCATCGCCGGCATCGAGATGACGTGGCCTGCGGCGCTGATCAACGTCCGCGACCAGCAGAATGTAACCATCACTGGGAAGGGAACCATTGATGGCGATGGGCCACCGTGGTGGAAGTCGTATTGGGACCTTCGTGCGATCTACGAGCCGAAGGGGCTGCGCTGGGCGGCCGATTACGATGCGCGCCGGCCAAGGTTGCTACTGATTCAAAACTCCTCACAGGTGGAATTGGGCGGCGGAATTGAACTGAAGCGTTCAGGTTTCTGGACCGTGCAGATTCTCTACTCGCACAATGTTCACGTGGATGGCGTGACCATACGCAACAACGAAGGCGGCAAAGGTCCAAGCACTGACGGCATCGACATCGACTCGTCGCGCAATGTTCTGGTGGAGCACGCCGACATTGACGTGAACGATGACGCCTTGTGTCTTAAAGCCGGCCGTGATGCCGACGGCTTACGCGTCAATCGGCCGACTGAAGACATTGTGATTCGCGATTCGATCATCAGACACGGCGCTGCGGCCATTACCATCGGCAGCGAAACCTCGGGTGGATTTCACAATATTGAGACATACAACATAACCGCGCTCAGTGGTGTGCCGTCGGGAGTGTTGTTCAAGTCGGCGCGTACCCGTGGCGGCCATGCGAGTGACATACGGATCCACGACCTGACGCTTGAGGGAGTGGCAATTCCGATTCATATCACCATGAATTGGAACCCAACGTATAGTTATGCGACTATACCGCCGGACCTCAAAGACGTGCCGCCGTACTACGAGGTGCTGGCGACACCTGTTCCGCCGCAACAGGGCCTGCCGCACTTCAGCGACGTGCATATCTGGAACATTAAGGCGACCGGAGCCGCAACTGCTTTCAATGTCAGCGCATATCCGAATGCGCCGCTCGAGAATTTCCGCCTCGACCACCTCGACATCCAGGCCAAAACCGCAGGCAGCATTGCGAATGCGAAGATCTGGAGCATCACAGACAGCAACATCCAAACCGCGGATGGAAGCAAACCTTTGTTTACTGATTCCGCGACAAACAAGGCGACTGATATTCCGTACGGCGAACCGGGCTCACAGCCGGAGCACCGCGTCCCGCCTGACACAGCGCATTGAAATGCAAAGTAGCTTGTGCAGGGAAATGACGTACATTAACCATGAGCATTGATTTGCAATGTACGAGGAACAAGAACGCGAGCAGCACAAACGGGGAACCGGGCTATGAGGCAGCGCGTTGCGCAGGATTGACGCTAGTTGCCGCAGGCCGCACCGATCTTCAGATCGAGTTGAAGGGAAGATGGTAAATCACGCTTTGATTTCATACAGGTTATTCAGGCACGCGCTTGCATTGTTCACAACAACGTTGCTGCTGGCGATCCCGTCGGCGCAGGGGCAAACCTCGTCACATCCGTGGTTGGACACGACATTGCCTGCCGGCGAGCGAGCCGATCTTGCGTTGAAGCAGATGACTCTGGACGAGAAGTTGGAGCTTCTGCACGGTAATGGCATGGCTGGCTCTTCAAACTGGCAAATGCCGCTCACGCATCTGGCCAACGGTGGCGCTGGTTACGTTGCCGGAGTTCCGCGGCTTGGCATACCGCCCATCATCATGTCCGATGCTGCTTATGGAGTGCGGGCCAGTGGCGCGAACGGGCGCTATTCAACAGCACTTCCGTCGGATGTTGCTCTTGCATCCAGTTGGGATCCGGATCTGGCTTGCGACTATGGCGCTTTGATTGGCCGTGAATTGCGCGCGCAGGGATACAACATGACGCTTGGCGGCGGTGTGAATATCACGCGTGACCCGAGAAACGGAAGAACGTTCGAGTATGCCGGAGAAGACCCGCTGCTTGCCGGCACTATCGTCGGCAACTTGATGAAGTGCGAGCAGGCGCAACACGTCATCGGCGATATCAAGCACTACGTTTTAAACGATCAGGAGACTGGAAGAAACATCGTAAACGCCATCAACTCCAAGCGCGCATTTCAGGAGAGCGATCTGCTGGCCTTCCATATTGCCCTCAAGATTGCCGACCCCGGTGCTGTGATGTGCTCCTATAACCGCATCAATGGAGACTACGCCTGCGAAAACACCTACACTCTGCGTGACACGCTGAAGCAGGAGTGGGGTTTCAAGGGGTTCGTCCTTTCGGATTGGGGCGGTACGCATAGTACGGAGAAGGCAATTTCGGCGGGTCTCGACCAGGAGCAGCCGATGGCAAGTTATTTCGGCCCCACGCTGAAGCAGGCAGTTGAAGCAGGCAAGGTCCCGATGGCTCAGATCGACGACAGCGCGCGTCGCGTGCTCTACGCTGAATTTCTTTCGGGCGTGGCAGATTATCCGATCGAGAAGAGCGTTGTCGATGTGCAGGCAGGCTTCGACGTGGCGCAGAGCGTCGAGGAGAAGAGCATCGTTCTTCTGAAGAACCAAAATGCCATTCTACCTTTGAACCGCGCGAGTGTGCACAGGATCGCCGTGATTGGCGGACATGCGGACGTTGGCATGATCTCTGGAGGCGGCTCGGCGCAAGTCGACCCGCCAGGAGGAAACGCGATTATGCCGCCCGGGCAGGGCGCCACGCGCTGGCAGGAGCACATCTGGTTTCCCACTTCTCCCGTCAAGGCTCTGCGCGCAGCAATGCCGGAAGCTCAAATCGAATTCGACGCGGGCAAGGATCTCTCAGCAGCTGCGAAGCTGGCGAAGAGTGCGGACGTCGCGATTGTCTTTGCATATCAGTGGGAATCGGAGGGGATGGATCTCCCCAATTTATCGTTGCCTGACGAGCAGGATGAACTCATTGCCCGCGTAGCCGAAGCTAATCCCCGCACGATTGTGGTTCTGGAGACAGGAACCGCCGTGAAAATGCCATGGATCGACAAAGTGCAAGGCGTCGTCGAGGCATGGTATGCGGGAAGCAGCGGTCACAAGGCTCTTGCGAACGTGCTGACAGGAGAAGTGAATCCCTCGGCAAAACTCGCGATGACTTTTCCCGCGAGTGAAGCGGACCTGCCTCGTCCCACGATTCCTCCGCTGCCGCCGAGAGACAAAGGGCAGGGAACTGGAGCTGTCAATGGTGAGACGCATGTCTCGTCCAGTTATTCCGTTACTTATTCTGAAGGCGCGAAAGTCGGCTACAAGTGGTACCGCGCCGAGCACAAACCCGTTCTGTTTCCCTTCGGGTTTGGCCTCTCTTACACAACGTACTCATATTCCGGGCTGAGAGTTGAGCAAGAGAAAGATCAAACGACTGTCAGCTTCTCAGTCAGGAACACAGGCAAACGGCCGGGAGCTGAGATCGCGCAGGTGTACGTCGCATTGCCGGAGACGGCTGGAGAAAACTTCCGCCGTTTGGCTGGATGGCAACGAGTCGAGCTCAAACCAGGCGAATCAAAAATTGTCAGCGTCGCGATCGATCCGCAAATGCTCTCGATTTACGACGAACAGAAAAGCGGGTGGACGCTGCTTCCGGGAAGCTATCGAGTATTCGCAGGTTCTTCCGAGGCTGATACTCCGCTGGAGGAAACGCTGCATCGTCATTGATTTCGTGTCAATCCGGAGGGTCTTCAAAGAGTGAGCCACGAATGGTGGGGTTACGCGTGGACATCGCCGGCAATCCAACCGTCGTCACCGCCAGCCAGATCGGAGCTAGCCGCGATTTGGCTGAAACAAGAACGGGCCGAGAACCGATCGGGCCGAAGCTCTCACTTCACAACGCCAATGGAATGAAACCACGCGTCCGCTAACTGTGGCCAGTTGGAAATGGGTTTTCCAGCGGCCCGTATACAGAAGCCATGATCGCCTTCCGTGTAGATGTGCAATTCAGCGGGAATGCAACAACGACAGATGGCGTTTTCTACCAGTAGCCTACTGCTACCAGTGAAATGTTTATTCCATGCCCAGCACGTGCGGCTCGTGCTTTCGAAAGGTCAGCTTTATCCGGCTAAGAAAATGAGGTAGGACTGTATTTCAAACCGGAGCCCGGCAGGCACATCTACTGGAAGAATGCTGGGCCGCCCCACATCCGTTGAATGCTTCCGAATGGCTTCGCCGCAAAACACAGCAATCGTGGAGCACTGCCTCCTTTTTTCCACAGGCGATAATTACTGCCCAAAGCATGAAATCCGGCGAATATATCGATTTATTGGATTCCACTTTCGCTGGAAATCAGCTCATCAGACATGATGATGTTCAGATTTCCGTTGACACTTTCAGAATGCCAGTGCTAGCATCCGCTCTTCTCAGTTATCAAAGTTTGAACTTTAAGGCTAGTCGGAGGATTCGCTTGCTAAATCACGAGTACGTCTCAGCCAATGTCTGCCAGAATTACGCTCTCTCCGGGTTGCGAAGTGTCTTAGCGCGTCGCCGCTGCATTAGGATTGCTTCGATCTTTTGCGGACTGTGCGTTCTCGGTTTCCTGGCATTACTGCCGCAGCGTGCCGCTGCACAGTACAATAGCGGCATTCGTGGTGAGGTGAATGACACCAGCGGGGCGGTCGTTGTTGGAGCGACTGTCACGGTGAAGAACATCGCCACCGGTGAGACCACCACGATACAGACTGACGCTCAGGGTACCTTCACGTTTCTGAGAATTCGGCCAGGTGAATATGTTTTGACGGTGCAGGCAGCCGGATTCGGACAGTTCACTACGCATCCGACTCTGATCACAGAGCAGACGCTCAATGTGCCCGTGACGTTGGCTGTTGGCAAGACGGAACAATCGGTGATGGTAGTGAGTACCGCCCCGCTGTTGGACACTGTAGACAGCCGTTTGCAGACCACCCTGCCACAGAACCAGATTGATACACTGCCAGTTCAGGGTAGATCGGTCATAGGTCTCGTAAATTTAGCTCCCGGCGTGACAGGCACTGGCCTTGCAACGACCAGCGGCGTTCCCGACAACTTCAATGTGGAAACGACGAATCAAGCGAATGCGAATGGCCGCGGATTTGATGGCAACCTCTACGTCATCGACGGCCTCGACATTACAAGTTCGGTACGTCCCGGCGTTGTGAATACCTCGCCCAACTCCGATTCCGTCCAGGAAGTTGCTCTACAAACGAACACCTACTCGGTCGAATACGGTCGAGCGACATCCACCGAGACCGCGATCACGACGAAAGGAGGCGGTAATAGCATCCATGGCCTCGCCAGCTACTACTACACCGGCAATAGTTTTTGGGCGCGAAATACGTTCACGCCTGTTACCGGGTATGCCCCCTTCCATTACAACAACTTTTCAGGCGCTGTCGGCGGCCCGATCTATAAGAATCACGCGTTCTTCTTTGCCTCCACGCAATTATTACGCTCTCTAAGCACCACAAGCGGCTCCACTACCTTCGAAGCTCCAGAGTTTGTCCAATTCGCAAAACAGCAGTTTCCGAACAGTATTGGAACCTCGCTGATGGGCAAGTATCCAGTGGCCAAAGCGACAATAACGGGTACCTCGAGCAATGCTCAAAAAGTGTTTGGGGCAAACTGCGGAACGCCGGCGACCAATAATATCCCGTGTGCGCTTCCAGTCGTCGATGCAGGAACTTACTCACTTTCGCCGTATCGTAACGGTACGCAATACTCAGTACGAGCAGACGAGAACTTTAGGCAGGAGCGCATCTACGCGAGCTACTACGACTCAACTCTGAATACGCTGACTGCGTCCGTCCGGTCCGGAATGGATACGGGAAATTACCAGAAGAGCCGATCCTTCCAGGTGAATGAAACACACACATTTAGTCCGAATTTGCTGAACGAGGCAAAGTTTGGCTATCTGCCATTGGAGGGGATCAACGCAGTGTCGGGCCCCTTCGATGTCCCGCTCGTTAATATCACCGGACAGGGAACCGCAATCGGCATTCCGCAACCCCATCTCGACTTTATTCAGCATAACTATCACTGGCGAGATACTCTGAGCTACGTCAAAGGGCGCCACAGTTTCAGAGCGGGATTCGAGGGTTTCCACGGGGACGAGTTGACGCTGTTCGGTCAAGTGCAGTCTTCACCCGTGTTCACTTTCAATAACCTTCTCGATCTTGCCCAGGATAAACCTTTCACTGAGACGGGTATCTACTACAATCCGGTGACCGGGCAGAAAGCATTCTTCAGCCTTGGTGTATCGAGCACAACTTATGGATTCTTCGTTCAAGATCAGTGGCACCCGGTGTCGCGCCTGACTCTTGATTTGGGCCTTCGCTACGACAACTTCGGGAATCCCTATCCGTCGTCTGCGCTTCACTCGATCATCAGCAACTTCTATCTCGGAACCGGGAGCGACTTAACCACGCAAGTTGCAAACGGAATGCTAAAGGTCACCCCTGGCGTCTACAACCATTCCCCGAAGCAATTCAGCCCGCGCGTGGGTGTGTCATGGGATCCGACCGGCTCAAACAAATACGTCGTGCGCGGTGGCGTAGGCGTATTTCACGAATGGTTCACCAATGGCGAACTCACCGTTCCGCTCCGCGCAAATGCGCCGGCTTTTGCCAATCCGACATTCTTTTCAACTCAAGGAACACCTCCTCTGTTTGCGCTCGGTACGAGTGCGACCTATCCTTTCAATTTTCCGATCCCTACCGTAGCGGCAGGAATCCCCGATGCTCATGGAGCCTACTCTGGATTCCCGACGGCAAACATCGGTGGCACGGACGCTAATCTGAAGGAGCCTCTAATTCTCAACTACACTGCAGGTATTGAGCGGCAAATTGGAAAACACTTGACAGCAGGAGTCAACTACGGGGGATCGTTTGGGCACGACCTGCCAGAGGGCGACGTCAATACCATCAGTCCAGACAACGATATCAATCGTTTGACCGGAAGTCTGATCGTCAACAAGAACAAGCTTGTCCGGCCCCTGCCGAGCTTCGGCGCGATCAACTTTACTCGGAATGGCAATCGCTCGCACTACAACGCATTTATCGCGACACTTAACGGGCGGTTCGGCTCGCGCAACACCTTTCAGATGTCGTACACGCGGTCGTCGGCTATCGACTATGGCACTGTGTATCCTGAAAACCTTGCGCCACGCTCAACTTATCAAGGTCCAACATCTTTCGATACGCCCAGCCACTTCTCGCTGTCCGAGAGCATTAAGGTTCCGGATATTCTTCGCGACTATCACTTCGTTAGCTCGGTGATTAATGGCTGGGTTGTTTCCGGTTCGGTGATTCTACAGAGTGGAAATCCGTTTACTGTGTACACTTCAGCGGCCTTCCAGCCGGTACTAGATTCCAACGGAAACGTCATAGGATTGAAGACAGGCAGCGGCGACTATAACGGTGACGGAAAGAACTATGACTTTCCGAACGTTCCTACCGCGGGATACAGCCAACCGCATGATAGGGCTTCGTATCGCTCCGGGCTCTTTGCAGCATCAGCGTTTCCCATTCCTACGATGGGTACACAAGGCAACGAGCTGCGCAATCGGTTCAGCGGACCCGGGTACGCAAATACGGATCTTAGTGTTCTCAAGAGTTTTCCGATGCACGACCTTGCTCATCTTGAGTTCAGAGTGGATATGTTCAATCTGTTCAACAGGGTGAACCTGACCGCGTTCCAGAGCGATCTGTCCAACGGTAACTTTGGCAAGGCCACAACAGCATTCAACGCACGGTATTTCCAATTGGCCGGACGTTTGACGTTCTAGAGCAATTTCGGAATACCTCGACTTTTTGAGAGCATCGAAAGGTGCCGTTTTCTTAAAGAAAACGCCACTTTGCAACGTGCTTTCGGTCTACACCAATTCCGAAACTGCTATAACGGCGACGAATCGAAGGGAAGGACTAGTGACGATGTATACCAGCAGACGAACTGCGCTGATCGGTCTAGGTGCCGGTGCTGCGCAACTGCTCTTCACAAAGCGACTGATTGCTGCCGGAGCCATTCATTCTTCCGAATCCACAGCAGCACCGGGCTCGCTCAATCTGGCGTTGGCTGCCTTAACACCCGGCATTCTTCGCATCAGCATCTCGCCGGCGAACGATGAACCAAGAAGTGAGGAGCTTGGAGTTGTCGATGGCACGTGGCACGAAATCGGAAAAGGCGGCCTGGCGAAGTCCGATACAGTTACCTGGGGAAAGTACACGCTGAAAGTCAGCGCAAACGATTCCCTTAGCATTACCGCGCTGGAAGGTGAAAACGTCCGTCAGGAGATTCGTTTCGAACTGGATAGCACGAATGTGCATTTCAATCTCGATGGCCCGGCATTCGGCCTCGGAGAAGGAACGCATCCGTTCGACCGCAGGGGTACGCGCGACGCGATGCTCAATGGGCAAAATGGGCAGGATCTGCGAACTTATGGCGCCCGCTTACCGATCCCATGGGTTATCAGTCCCACGGGGTGGGGCGTTTTCATCGGACAGCCATCTGGCAGCATCATGTTCTCGCAGACGGAGGCTACGTTCCGTGGATCGGAAGCTACCGCGACGCGCAACGTATACCTTGTGTTAGGCGACTCGCCAGCAGACCTATTGAAGGAATATTCGAACCTTACGGGCTATCCTCACCTGCCACCTCTCTGGTCTCTGGGTTATCAACAATCGCATCGAACGCTGAGCGATCGTGCAGAGATCCTCGACGAAGTAAAGACGTTTCGCGAGAAGAAACTGCCGTGCGATGCGATGATCTACCTTGGAACGGGTTTTTGCCCGTCCGGATGGAACACGGGGCACGGGTCGTTTACCTTCAACGACAGAGTTTTTCCCGACCCGGAAGTCATGTTTAAACAGATGCATGACGACCACATGAAAGTTATTGTGCACATCGTGCCCCCAGGCGATTTGCACGGAAAAATCAGTGATAAGGGTTCCTCCGATAGCGCTTCCGGCTACGCCGCGAAGTACTGGGCCAAGCACACTGAAGTTGCCAAAGCCGGGGTGGATGGCTGGTGGCCCGATGAGGGTGATCGCCTCTCAGTCTATTCGCGCCTTGATCGCAATCAACTGTATTGGGACGGCTCCTTAAAAGATAACCCTGCGCAGCGTCCGTTTGCACTTCACCGAAACGGATATGCCGGGCTTCAGCGATTCGGATGGCTCTGGTCAGGGGACACATCATCCACTTGGGAAGCACTGCGCGGGCAGATTTTGGCCGGTATCAATGTCGGGCTCAGCGGAATTCCTTATTGGGGTTCTGACACGGGCGGCTTTGTACCTACTCCAGAGCTCACTCCAGAACTCTTTGTCCGTTGGTTTCAATTCAGCGCTTTTTGTCCATCGTTTCGAGCTCACGGCAGAGCATGGAAATTGCGTTTGCCGTGGGGCTGGAACCTCGGTACTTCGGGCCCGAAAGAGGTTGAAGGGGATTGGGTTGCCTCTTGGCCGCCGGAAGCCGACATGCACCGGGCGGATGTTGAGGTCATTTGTCGCAAGTACCTTAACCTGCGTTACCAATTGCTTCCATATCTTTACTCGGCGGCTGCCCAGGCTCACAATACCGGCTTGCCTATCATTCGTGCACTTTGGCTGATGTACCCACAGGACAAGAATTCGTTGCTCGTGGATAATGCGTATCTCTGGGGCGACAACATTCTTGTGGCCCCGGTGTACGAAAAAGGCGCTACACAACGCGATGTTTACTTGCCAACAGGGAAGTGGTGGAACTACTGGACCAATGAACTTGTTGACGGTGGTAAAGAAATCACCGTGCCCGCACCGCTGGATGCCTTGCCCCTTTTTGTCAAAGCAGGCGCAATTATTCCTGTCGGCCCTGTCAAACAGCACACGGGCGAAGCTACGAGCGATCCAGTTGCTTTGCAGGTCTATCCTGGCGCAGATGGCACATTCACATGGTTCGATGACGATGGATCGAGCTTCGAATACGAACACGGCAACTATATGCGCGTGGAATGCGAGTGGAACGATCGTAGGCGCGGGCTCACGCTGACACGCGATCACAATGGAAAGATGGGGGTCGGTCGCCAGATCCGGGTGGCTCTTGCTGGAACTACGATTTCGAAGGATATCGTTCTTGAACAAAATGGAGTCAGCATACAGCTATAGCTACTTTTCGGATGAACTGGTTGAGCGATGCAACAAGCAAAGCCGTTTGTTGCGCATGCAGAGAAACTTGGCCTGGTCGTCGGTCGTCGCTAGGGATGTGCAGCATAATGAGCTGGACCGCTGGCGTGTATCTGAAGATGCTGTTGTGCAACACGGCGACTCCGTGTTTCGGCGCCGAATACTACGAGAAGACGGTGGCGGGAAGGGCTGGCTTACAATACGCGAAATTTTGGCTATTTGCTCAAGGGAGAACCCCCGGCTTTGCCTGGGAGGCGGTAGTAGTTTGACAGATCCGGGAGTCTTTCCCAGAGCAATTCTTCCAGGCGCTTGAGAAACACGATGGCTTCAAGCACCGTCCCTACGGGACTCCGAGCACAATCTCCGCACATCGTCCCCCACGCTGAAGCGCGGGGCTAACGAACTCTGCGCCTCCGGCGCGGGATCCCGGCGAGTTGCACAAATGCGAGTACGACAGTTCAGGCCCCATTGAGGGGCCACCAGCCATAGAGCCTCCGGTTCTACCGGAGAATATTTACTTACGGCACTGGCCGGACGGGGCGCCAGATTCGAGAATGCGGAACGAAAAAACAGGCTCATCGGGCGGCTCGTCAGGCAGCTTAACGTGCAGGCCGAGTTCGTCCTGGCTCCATGAAAGCCGACTTGCGGAGCCAAGCAAACTTACTGCACAAACGGGCCCTTTCAGGTAAGGCGTATCGCGGAAAAGCGTGTGAATGCGCAACTCGCCGTTTGCAGGCCAGCCCATTGCAATTGCGTAAAGCGCGCCATTGTGCGTGGTAAAGCGGATGTCCTCTGGGGTAAACTCCTGGCGATCGGTGTTCAAGGCCGAACTGGCCACTTTGGTTGGTCCTTCGCCAAACAGTAGCCAGGGCCGCGAACCGTAGATGGCCTCGCCATTGGTTTTGAGCCACGCGCCCATTTGCAGCAGAATTGCCCGCGCCTGGCTGGGAATGGTTCCGTCGGACCGGGGGCCGACGTTCAACAGCAGATTCCCGTTCTTGCTTACCACGTCTACAAGTTCACTGATCAGCGATTTGGCGTCGCGGTACTGATCGTTCTCAACATAGCCCCATGAGTGAACGCTGACAGAAGTATCGGTCTGCCACGGCAACAGGCGAAGGGCATCCAGCTTGGCGCGCTCCACGTCGAGTACCGCAGCGTTCTCAGGAAAATCGTGCTCTTTGTAGGTCAGCACCACGGGCTGTTGCCGCCGAGCCGACTGGTTGTAATAGTAGGCGGCGAACCGCTTCAGATACGGCTCAAATGCAGGCTGGCCAATCCACCAGTCGAAGTAGATAAGATCAGGATTGTACTTGTCCACAATCTCAGTGCTGCGCGCCAGCCAGTCGTCGAGGAATGCTTTATCGGGTGGCAGCCAACGCTCCAGATGATTCGGATCGGGCTCTTTAGAATCATCTTCGCCGGGCATGGTCATGGGGCGCGCCGGGCCGTAGAGGCCAGGGGCCTTGCCCTGGCGCACGTCGGAGTCGAACTCCATGCCGCCGCCGTACCACCACCAGTGCTCGGCGCGATGCGAAGAAACGCCAAAGTTCAAACCGCGTTTGCGCGTGGCCACGGCAAGCTCGCCAATAACGTCGCGCTTTGGCCCCATGTTCATCGCATTCCATTCGCTGATGCTGGAGTTGTACATGGCGAAGCCATCGCAGTGCTCGCCGACAGGAACCACGTAACGCGCGCCGGCGCGTGAAAACAGGTCAACCCAATCGTCGGCGTTGAAATGTTCGGCGTGGAACATCGGAATAAAGTCTTTGTAGCCAAATTGTGACTGCGGGCCGTAGGTTTCAATGTGGTGTTTGAAAGCGGGATTACCCTCCAGATACATATTCCGTGGATACCACTCGCTTCCGTAAGCCGGAACCGAGTACACGCCCCAGTGAATAAAGATGCCGAACTTGGCATCGCGAAACCATTCGGGTACGCGGTACGTACCAAGCGAATTCCACTCGGCTGTGAACGGCCCACCTTGCGTGCCTTGCTGCACGCGCTCAAGCTGCCGTTGCACTGCATGCTGCGCGAACAGGGGACCGACGGCGGAAAGGAAGACGACGACCATTGCCTGAGCAAGCCACTTGTGCGGATAGGTACGGGAGCCGTTCATCCTCACCACAGTATCAGACACTCGGATTCTTGTGCATTGCATTCTCTCGCCCCGATGCGTTATGACAGCGGGGATGGATTTGTGGGAGCGCCATGCGCGTTGAACGGTTTCGCCTTTTCGCTTATAGGATCTCGACTTGGTTCGCAATTCTGATTCTTTTTGCCAGCTCAACCGTTGTCCTTATCGCCCAGTCCCTTGCACAAATTCCTGCTGAGGTTGGCGTCCATCAGCCCCCATTGGCCGATTGGAGGGCTTCGTGGATTGCAGCGCATACCGACCAGGAATCCGAAAGCGATGAAGCGCTGCCACTGTTCCGCAAGAGCTTCAGTCTCACACGTCCGGTCAAGCGTGCAGTCGTTTACGTATCCGGGCTAGGTCAGAATGAACTCCGCATCAACGGGAGTAAAGTCGGCAACGATGTGCTCGCTCCAGGGTGGAGCGACTATAGAAAAACCGTCTATTACGACAGCTTCGACGTGACAAGCCTGCTGCACAATGGCGACAACGCCTTAGGCGTGATGCTGGGTAACGGCATGTATAGGGTGCTCAAGACGCCCGGTCGCTACACGAAGTTTGTTGGCAGCTATGGGCAGCTCAAATGCATTTTGCAGCTCCAAATCGAATTTGCTGATGGCGGAACAACGGAGGTTTTGAGCGACGGAACCTGGAAGACTTTGCCTGGCCCAATCACTTTTTCTTCAACGTACGGCGGCGAAGATTATGACGCACGCCGCGAGCCGCAAGGTTGGGACCAGCCCAACTTTGACGATGCGAGTTGGCGGGCGGCCACTGTCGTAGCGGGCCCTGGCGGAGCACTTACAGCGGAGATTGCGCCTCCGATTCGCGTAATGCACGTTTACCTGCCCGTTAAAGTTACTCGACCAAAATCTGGAGTGACCGTCTACGATCTGGGGCAAAACTTCGCCGGCTGGCCCTCGATCAGCGTTTCAGGCCCGGCCGGATCACAGGTGAAGCTGACGCCGGGTGAGTTGCTCGACAAAGACGGCCAGGTGTCGCAGCGAAGCTCTGGCCGTCCACAGTGGTTCAGCTACACCCTGCGTGGAGCCGGGGTGGAGAAGTGGCATCCGCGTTTCAGCTATTACGGTTTCCGATACGTGCAGGTGGAGAGTGGCGATCCGGGACAGACATCGACAAAAGGACGGGCGCGAGTTCTGACCTTGCGCGGCGAAGCAATCCATTCCTCATCAGAGGCCATCGGCAACTTCAGCAGTTCCGACGAATTACTCAACCGCATTCACGCGATGATTGTGCGCGCAATCGAGAACAACTCCATGAGTCTGTTTACCGATTGCCCGCACCGAGAAAAGCTTGGCTGGCTTGAGCAGGTACATCTGATGGCTCCCTCGCTACTGTACGACTTCGACTTTGCCGGACTGTTTGCTGCGACCGCGCATAACATCGCCGATGCGCAACGGGCCGACGGGCCCGACTCAGGCATGGTACCGGAGATTGCCCCGCAGTATGTGATCTTCAAAGTCAACGACGGAGTCTTCGATGATTCTCCTGAGTGGGGTAGCGCGGCTGTGCTTGCGCCCTGGTATCTTTACGAGCGCACCGGCGATCGCGCTTTCATTGCGGCGCAATACGACGTGATGAAGCGCTATGTCGCGTATCTCGACACGCGTGCCCATGACGGAATCATCGACTACGGTTTGGGAGATTGGTACGACATCGGCCCCGGTGCACCCGGCTTTTCGAAACTCACAACCGCAGGTGTCACCGCGACAGCCATCTATTACCAGGATTTGACGGTAATGGAAAAGGCGTCATCACTTCTGGGAAAGACTGATGAGAATAGCGCGTATCAGAAACAAATGGAGAGAGTGCGCAGCTCATTCAATGCACATTTTTTCGATGCCGCTCATCATCGCTACGACAAGGGCAGTCAGACCGCCCAGGCAATGCCGCTCGCGGTCGGTCTGGTTCCGAATGAAGAACGTCAGGCAGTGCTACGGGCGCTGGTCAATGACATTCGTGCGCACCAGAACCATGTGACTGCCGGCGATATTGGTTTTCATTACGTTGTTAATGCTTTGATGGCGGGCGGGCGATCCGATGTGTTGCTCGATATGCTCGAACGCACAGATGCACCTAGCTACGGCTATCAACTCGCGCAGGGCGCCACTGCTCTGACTGAGGCGTGGGATGCGAATCCGAACAGTTCGCAGGATCACTTCATGTTAGGACACGCCGAGGAATGGTTCTATCGCGGATTAGCCGGGATCAGCGTAGATCTCTCCAAGCAAGGTGCGCGTCGACTGGTGCTTCGTCCGGCGGTCGTCGGCAATTTACATTGGGTGCGCGCCAGTTACCGGTCGGCGCTGGGGCCTGTGTCAAGCGAATGGACGCGCGAAGGCGGCCAGACTGTATACACCTTTGGCGTTCCAGCCAATGCAACGGCTACCATTGAATTAACCACAAACTCCCCGCAGGCAGTTACAGTGAACGGCGCTCAAGCTTCAAAAGCAACCGGGGTGACATCGGTTCGCAGGGATGGAGGCCGCATAGAGATTATCGTTCGCTCAGGTCGTTACCAGGTGCGCGTCGCCGGACCCGTGGAACCACATCGCTGATTCTATCGAGATGGATGTTGGCCCAGGTCCAAAGGAATCGCCTTACCACGGCTTCGATCGCGCTACGGAGATGCCGCGCACTTCATGCGGCCACTTCCTCGAGACCGCGCAGTAGAAGTGATAGAGAGCGCCATCCCGCCAGATCACACAGGGCTTGTGCGCATAGGTCTCGTCCACTGTGCCTGGCGCGCCCACGTCAATCATGATCTCGTTCACCTTTGTAAAGTGATACGGATCGTGTCCAAGCGCGAGCAACTCGCGGGCTTTGCCACGGGCATCCAGGCCGAAGTAATACATGCCCCAAAGGTCCTTGTTGCGTGTCACGAATGGATTGCTCGCGAAGTGCGAGTCCCATGATCCGGCGCCTCCAATGGGTAATACCGGATTGCCTTTATAGCGTGTCCAGGTCTTTGCATCGCGCGACGTTGCCACGCCGCTTTGTTCATGCCAGCCTCCACCCTGGGACTTCGGCAAAGTATCGGTCTTGGCGTTGTAGTAGAGGTAGAGGACTCCGTCCCGCTCGATAAGGTTGGGACGATAGAGTCCGCCGTGTTCCCACGGCGCACCGTCCTCAGGGAAGAGAATTGGTTCGGTTAACTCCCAATGCAGTAAATCGTCACTCCAGGCCAAACCAATAACCGCCGCGCCTGCCTCATAGCCGGCATTCGGATAGGCATTCCACGCTCCCAGATAGCGGCCGTGAACCTTCTTGAGGTTTCCTTGAGAGGTGAGGCCATGTTCGCGGACAATGCAGCTCAGCGCAATGTTGTACTTCGTGTATTTCGAAGCTGGATCGCGTCGAGCGACGCAGGCCACGCGCTCCCAATTCACGAGGTCAGTTGATGTCGCGAGTCCGGTTTGATAGCCGATGCCATCGAAGCCGATGTAGAGCATTTTGAATTTGCCTTCGTGATAAAACACGAACGGATCATCGACCGATTTGCCATCGAAAGCGTCGGGTTCGCTCGATGCCGCCAGGACGAGCTTGCCGTATTTATAAGGCGTACGAAAGGGGGCGATCTGCTGTTCTGTTAAGGGCTCAGCAAAGAGTTCCGCGTTGACGAGCAGCGGAGCGCTCGCAACAGACATTCCCAATCCACCCACAAATTCTCGCCGCGAAATCTTTGCGCTCATCCAGCTCCTCTTCAGCGTGCGCGACCAAACACGTACCATGGATTCCCGGAATCGATTATTGCCACACAATGCAAATCCATCGACACTTCGGAGCCGTCATGCCGGTCATGCTGGGTGCGTGTGTCCGCGACGTGCTTTAAAGCGCGTCGCGGGCAAAAGGCGAGGAAAACTTAATTCATGCTCCCCTATATCCAGACTTTCGAGTCGATGGGTGGCTTTGGCCGGCGCCAACGCTCGGGATCCCGGTCGCTTGGATAATCTGGCGGCGGGGGCACTCTGTTCATACGCGCAAAGTTGGGAATTGCCAGCATTTGAGAACCGTCCTGCCACTTGCCGGTTATCACCATAACGCCGCCAAGTAGATCGGGCCGCCACTCTGCCTTGAGAGGCGCGTCACTCAGTTTGCCATTCAGGTCTTTATTGTCCGCAGTCTCAATGTTGTAGACAAGCGGGCCATACTTCAAAGACACCAGGTCAGTGTCTGCCTTGATGCGGCTGTCCGCAACTACACGCTGTGGTTCCATCGGAAGTTCAAGTTCAATCTTGTCACCCTGCTTCCACTCGCGCGTAACCACCGCATAGCCTTTTTTGATGACCGGCTTGTACTCCTGCCCATTCACCATAAAGCGCTTCACTCCCCGAATCGAGGGAGACTCTCGATAAAGCTTGCTTGTAGTCCGATCCGGAATGCGAACAAAAACAGAGAAAGATTTCGCTTCGTCAGGATTCACGGTGATTGAAACGGATCCGTGCCATGGGTACTCCGTTTTCTGAACAACTTCGACGCCGGTGCCGGCGACCTGCCCAACGTTAATGCGGCTGCCCACAAACATGTTGACGTAAAGCCCGTCTTTGCTCTTCACATACGTCCAGGTTGGGATCATGAGGAGCGTGCGGGCGACATTTCCGACACAGCATGGGCATACGTGCCACTTTGCCCGCTCCGTATTCACAAGCGGGTTTGTGTAGCAGAAGCTCTTTCCGTCAAGAGCAACTCCGCCCAGGAGCGCGTTGTACATAGTTTGCTCATACAAGTCGGCATACTTGGCGTCGTGGTATGCAAGGTTGAGCTTGTACTGGAAGAAGACGACGCCACAACTCGAACACGTTTCGCAATAAGCCTCGTTGCGCAACGAGTAATTTGGTCCGAAGCCTTCGGATGTCTCTCCGCTCCCGATTCCACCAGTGACGTAGTACTTCTTGTTGACCATGTTGTCCCAGAGCGAAATGACAGCGCTCTGGTAATCGCGATCCTGTGTCTCAGCCGCAATATCCGCCATACCCGAATAAAAGTACATGGCGCGCACTGCATGACCAACGGCCTCGTACTGCTGGCCAGGGGGTAGATGGCTTTGGTCGTACTCCGATCCGCCGCGACGCGAGTCGAGGAGGAATTTTGCAAGAACGATGTAGGCGTCACCCCGATGGTTTCCCTCCTGATCGTTTACGAAACGGCCAAAGCGAACAAGCGCCTGTTCCATCTCCTGGTGTCCGTCGAACCATTCCTTCTTGCCGGGTCCGATATTCGCAACCCAACAATCCGCCAGTCTCTTCGCAGCGTTGTACAGACGAAGATCCTTGCCATCGGTCAATGTGTAGTGGTTGATAGCAGATTCGATGAAGTAACCGGAGACATAACCTTCATGATTGCCGCGATGGTCGGGCGACCAGCGTTCGGGCCAGTCCTTCCGATCCGCAAGGATGTAAGCGGTCTGCAGGTATCCATCCGGCATTTGTGCAGCCAGCACGATTGGAATCCAGCGCTCTAAGGTTGCGCGCATGAGTTCCTGCGCCTGAATGATTTCCGCATCGCCATGCGGATCTACCATCAGCGCAATGCACATGGACTCTACCGTTTGGTGCACCCAGGCATTCGAGAAAACGTACCCTTTGTGTTTGCCGTGTGATTCGCCGCGGTTTGCCTTGCCTGCCTCTATGAAGTTGTCGATGCCGCCATCGCCGCGCATCGGCGCAATGTCCGTACGCTCGCACATCCGAATGCAGTGGGGAATCCAATCGACAATCAGCGCCTTTGCGCGTTGATTCCACAGTGGGCTATCGATTGAATACTTGCGAGTGTAGACCACATCGAGGCGATCGGCAGGAGGCGCGGGCTCGACGTGTACGTTGATCGAACGCGGGGCTGCTTTGCTTCCAGAAGCCTCAAGAGACAATACGTATTCACCAGGGGCGGAAAATTTTGCGGTCGTTATCGGCGAGTCCGGAGCCGCCAACGTTAGAGCGCCCGGCCCTGCCTCCTTTACCCACCTGGCTTTGTTTTGCCTCGAATCCTCCAGCCATGTCACCTTGCCTGAAAGATAGGTACTGCCGTCGCTGACCACGGAACGGTCCACGCCAGCATCGACCACCGGCGGAAGGGACGGAACCGCACCGTAGTTAAACACCCGCCACTCGAGAATTCCCGCCGGTTGGCCATTTTGAAGCGCGATTTGGAGACGCAACTTACTCGTCTTTACAGGAGTGAATGTCGTAGCGTTGAAGGAATCAGAAACCACGCCGAGGCCTTGAGGCTGGTGCACCGGAACGAAATCGTTTCCGTCCCAGTACAGGAGGCGATAGCTTCGAGGCACTGCCAACTGCCGCAAGCTACTCGTACCGGGCAGCGCACCAGGTACGGGATGATCCAAGGCCCAATAAACTTCGACCTTGTTGATATTGACCGGTGAACTCCATTCGTACTGAACCCAGGGTTGGTCACGGTCAGCTCCATTGTCACTGTTCGACGCGTAGATATTTGGCCCTTCTCTGTGAAGCGCATAGATTCCATGAGAGCGATCGAACGAGTTCTCTGGGACGAAACCGTCGTTAAGGGCAGAGACCTTGTTCTCGCTCCTCATTGTCTGGCTCATTGGCACTGCCACTTTGGCTAGATTGACGGCGTGATCAGAGTCCTGAGCGAATCCCTTCGCGCTGCTGAGAGCGGTGAGAACTGCAGATCCGGTGAGTCCCGCCAGGAACTCCCGGCGGTTGGATCCAAACTGAAACTGATCTTTGGTGTTTTGAGATTGCAAGTTTGATTCCGAATGGCTGTGCTTCTTCTGCATAAAAGGCTCCCCGCTTCCGTTCTGTTGATGCTTGTTTGTTGGTCTACGCCCTTGTTGTCCCAGCGCCGTGACTGATTTCAAGGGATTGACCCATTGACCTTCCATCTTCAGGGTCAGTCCAAATTCGCCCAATTCTAAGTCCTTAGCAACAGTTTGCGATGTAGTGCAAGTGCACCATTGCCGGGTTAAATCCATTTACTCAATTAGACGCGATGGAAGCCAGAAGAGTGAACCGCAACCCGATACTGCGCGCCCAGGATTGTCCGATCTCAGAGTGAGCCTGTGATGCCGTGATTCTCGGTGATGGTATAGATGCGATCTACGGCCGGCAACTTCACCTTCTCTACGGTGCCTGATGGCCAATGAATCTCGACTGTACCTGCATCGGTTGCGTCGCCCAGTCCGAAGTGCAGGCGACGGTCGTTCGAACTGATATAGCTGCCACTGGCCAGTACATCCTGCCGCTGCCGCATTCCATTGGCTGTCAGGTAAGCAGTCGCACAAGTGGCATCGCGAGGGCTCTTCGGCCCTCCAACCAGTTTGATCTCCGCCCAGTGATGATGATCCGGATTTACGTTGCGCAAAAGCACTGGAGGTCCATCGATAGGATTAATGACTACATCGATCTTTCCATCGTTAAACAGATCGCCAAAGGCGGCGCCGCGCGCAGAAAGCAATACAGCCAACCCAGTTCCCTGAACGGGCGGAACATATTCAAAACTGCGTCCCTTGCCGCTCTCGTTCGGAACATTGTGAAATAACAAGGGTCTTTCCGCGAAGGTAGTACCCCAATCATGCCCGTCTACCTGTGGATATACATGACCGTTTACTTCGAAGATGTCGAGCCAACCATCGTTGTCATAGTCGGTGAAACCGTTCCCCCATCCCACGAATGGAATTGTCGTTTCAGCAACTCCAGCCTTGTAGCTTATGTCTGTGAAGCTTGCATCGCCATCGTTGTGAAATAGCACCTTATAGTCGTCGCTAAAATCAGATACGAAGACATCGACATGACTATCATTATCGTAGTCGCCCGTCGCCACACCCATTGAGGCGATCTCGCGTCCATCTCCGTTGAACGCAAAACCCGAGACATAACTGACGTCGTCGAATGTTCCATTACCCTTGTTCTGATAAAGAAAGTTAGGCATGGAGTCATTGCCCACCAACAAATCAGGTTTGCCTTTTCCATTCAGCGAAATGAAAATGGGAGTAAATCCGTAATACTTGTCTTTATCTTCGACGCCGGCTTTGGCAGTCACATCGGTAAATGTTCCATCGCCGTTGTTGTGGAACAAATGATCTGGCTCACCTTTAAGACCTCGCGGACCGCAGTTCACAGGTATGCCGCGATATTGACAGAAGGATGCAGCCGTCACTCCTTTACCGGCAACGGGTAAATTGTCCTTGTCGAGGTGAACATAGCCGGCAACATAGAGGTCAACCAACCCATCGCCGTCAATATCTCCCCACGCCGAACCACTTGACCAGTTACCCAACTGGACCCCAGCTTTTTCCGCAACATCTGTGAACGTTCCATCATGATTATTGTGATAGAGCCTGTTCTTGCCGAAGTTGCCGACGAAAATGTCGGGCCAACCGTCGTTATCGAAATCAGCAATACTCACGCCATAGCCCCAACGATCATTGGTTACTCCGGCCTTCGGCGCGACATCGGTAAACGTACCGTCATGATTGTTGTGGAAGAGTGCGGCATGCGGCGGCTCCTCTTTCCCTTCGAGAGCATTGAACGTGGAACCATTTACCAGGTAGATATCGAGCCAGCCATCGTTGTCATAATCCAGGAGGGCCACGCCCGAACCATTGGTCTCGACAATGAAGTTCTTTTCCGGGACACCCATCTTATGGCGCCAGCCGGAGAGCCCCGCCTGTTTGGTGACATCCTGATAGATGACGGGACCTGAGCTGACGAATCCACCGGCCGTGATAGGTCTCTTTTGGTCATCGTAAACCGGCGCAGCAGCGACTCCCGCTGCGATGCCGGCTGCCCCGCTTGTCGTTTGCTGTTGTTGTGCTCGAGAAATCGCCGAGAATGAGATGGCTAGAATTAGTGTGCTTATACTCAATTTGCGAAACACAAACAAAACAGATCCTCCATCCGGCTCTTCTTGCGTTCTAATCGAAAACTTATTGCATCCCACTGCATTCTCGGTGAAGCTGAGTCAATGTGAGCGATATCCAAATCGCAGACTCACACCATTGCTCCGGATATTCCTTCCTGCAATATTCCTTGTTGCACCGCAACTGAAACAGCTTCGGTGCGGTCACTTGCTTCAAGCTTTCCCAAAATGTGAATTACATGATTGCGGACCGTGAACTGGCTGATCCGGAGCGCACGGGCGATTTCCTTGTTCGTCAGGCCCTTCGCAATCATAATAAGGATGTCGTGTTCGCGGGGACTAAGTCCAATACGCAACCTGCGTTGGGCGAGCCGTGTCGCGATGGCCTCGGGAAAATATAGATGTCCCGCCGCAACGTCGTTGATAGCCTTAACAATCTCAGCTCGCGCAGCGTCCTTGGTGAGATATCCTCGAGCACCGGCTTTGGCGGCGCGATAGATGTCTTCGTCGTAATCAAAGCTCGAAAGAATTAGAACGCGGGGTGGATTACTGCGCGCCATGATTGCTGGTAACGCGTCAAGGCCGTTCTGCTTCGGCATGCGCAGGTCCAGTAATACGACGTCGACGTCGTGCTTTTCCAAAAAGGCGAGAGCATCGGCAGCCCCATCAACGCTGCCGGCGACTGATATCCCTTCCTCCTTGCCCAAGAGCGTGGTGAGTCCTGCGCGAACTATAAGGTGATCGTCCACGATTAATATTTGAATTTGCGCCTTCTCAGGCTTCGTTCTCATGTGCATTCCTTTCCCTTTGAAATTGGCTAAATTTCGGCAACCAGGAATAGAACAACTGTTGCGGGGAGCGAGCACGGACGCTGACCACCGTCCCATGTCCCAGGACACTGTGTAATCGAAGACTTGCGGCAATGCCTTCGGCACGGTGCTTCATCCCTCTGATTCCGTAGCCGTTGCTTTCGCCAGCTACTGAAAATCCCTTGCCATTGTCTCGCACCGTGAGTTTCACTGAAGTTTTGCCGTAGATCAGGCGGATGTGGATTTGATCCGGGTGTCCATGTCGAACGGCGTTAGCGATAGCCTCTTGGCCAATACGGAAGAGAGCGTCACTGACTAGCAGGGGAAGGGAGCGGGGCTCACCGCGGAGAGACATCGTTACGTTTATCTTTCCTCCCTGCACAGTGGTCCGCGCTGTTTCTTCCAATGCCTTCTGCAATCCGAGCTGTTCCAAGTTTGTTGGACGCATGGCTGCGATATTGCGGCGTGCCTGCATATGTCCAAAGCGGACCAAGTCAAGCGTCGATTCGAGCTGAGAGTGCATCGAGCTCGCTGGTTGCGCTTCATCGCAGAGGGCCTCGAGTTGAAATCCCAATCCTGCAAAACTCTGCGAGAGCGTGTCGTGCATATCCATTGCCAGTCGCTCTCGTTCCAACATGACCGCACGCATTTGTGAGCGCTTGATGGATGCGTAAAAAACCTGGAAGCCAATCGAAAGCGCCGCCAGTACAAAAGCTAACCAGATAATATGCTTTGTGCTCCACCATGGTGGCGGCTCCAGCACCTGGACATCTCCGCCTGAGCGCATAAGCACGGCAAACGGGACTTGGTCGCCTGTGAATCTCTTATCTGTGACACAGATTCCGCGCACCCTTAACAGGCTGCCCTCTTTGAACAAATGCGCGGAGCCTGGATTCTCTCGATTTTCCGCGATTGCGAGAAAAGACTGGTTGCCTGCGTCCAACTGCAGCATCAATGATTTTGTGTCGGTGAGCCGGTTGGAAGTGAGACGACCCTCGGTCTCAATGAACTGCGCTTCGAACGCCCCGGTAGCGGCCTGCGATGCTGTGACTGCAACAGGTGGAACCTGCGTATGAGACCACAAGAGACGAACGGTTGAGTCGCGAAGCACAGAACTGAAATTATGCATTTCAGCGTTACCAGTCGCCTCGACGGAATCGCCAATCTGAACGGGAATCACGGCCTGCGCATCAGGAATTGCAATGCCACCGGAGGAATCCTGAATGAACAGAATTGGCGAAACCATTGTGACCACGCCATGCACCGTAACATGCGGCGACACGTTTGGCGCAAGCAGGCGAAGTTCCGCAATCGGGGTCGCATCTACATCGGCATGATTATCCTGGAGCTCCCTTTGCATCGGGCCGAACACACGCTCATAGCGATCCAGATTTGTAATCGCAGGATCAAGTGGGTTGTGCGCCGCATCCATTTTAGGCGGGGCGGGTTTGATGGGCGCTTGGCCGGCGAGCATGGTGAGCAGGTCATTCTCTGTCGCCGGGCGAACGTTCAGGTGGCGCCATACCGCTCCAGTGGAATAGGACTGTAATCCAAAGCGTCCACTGTGAATGCAATCCGTGTCATCCGCCGCCACCACAGTATGCTCGCCTTCGGGGGTCGTCGCACTTGCGGCGATAACACAACCGTATGCAATTACCTTCAGGTGGTACCAGGTTCTCGTTCGGACGTGGGATTGTACGGGCGCCGCGTCATATTCGTGCCATCCAAAATCTGCTCGGCCGAGGATCAGAGTGTCGTCGAGGTCTCTCAGTCCTGCGAAGTAGCCGTGATAAGCATCTACACCCGTTTCCTCATTGTTGGCACGAACCACGAATCCAGCATCACCTGTTTCGCTTAGCAGTTGAATATCTGCCTCGACGCTATAGTCGCTCCAATGCGCGTTCCCGTTGATCAGCTTGGCGCCGCGGTCGTCCGAGATGTTCTGCATGGTTCCGTCAAGTACCTGCCAGGTCCCCCCAAAAGCCTTCCATCCGCTGTCCTTGGTGGGCTGATCGGACTGGCGATCAAACTCGTCATGAAATCGCGGCTCGTGCTGCAACCATCCGAGATAGGCAATCCGCAGTCCTCCGGCGATAGCAGCAGATACAAGAACGGTAATGCTCACGAGCCACAACCATCGGATCGATTGCCTCTGCATCATCGGAAACCTATTAGTAATACCAGTTGAGGTTGACGGATTCTCGCACCCTTGGCGAGTCGATAGTTTCGGCGGTTACCAATTCAGGTTGAACGGTGATTCGCGATTCGAAGTTTTGCCGACTCAGTTCACTGGACATCAGCCTCACGGCCACACGCCCCATCTCGTTTGTATCCTGAATGATGACCGCATCGATTTCGCCTGTCCGAATTGGAGCCAATTCGTTCTGGTCGAAACCAATAAGGTGAATAGTATGGGTCCGATTGGATTCGATAAGCGCGAAAAAGGCCCCTCGTGTCGAGGGCTCGGAGAGGGCAAGTATTGCATCAGGGGGCGGGCCCTTGGCGAGCATTCGTTCTGTTACTTGCTGCTCCTGAGATACTGTCGGAAGCGCAAGGCTGCGAAAAACCACATGGATGGCAGGAAACTCAGAAGCGATAGTGTTCTCGAAACTGCGTGCCCGCTCCGCAGTGCTTGACAGCTTCTTGTTAATCCCAAGAATGGCCACGGTACCTCGGCCTCCCAGTATCTTGGCGATTTGGCGGGCAGCAAGTTGTCCCCCAGCCTGCTCATCATTCAACACGTATGCAAGTTGCTTGTTGGGCGCCAACCCGAGGTCTGTACCCACGACTACCACCGGTATTCCGGCCTGGATCGTCCGATTGAGCGGAGTGCGCAACGGCAGGTCTTCAATCGGGGAGATTATTACTCCGGTAATTTTCTGCTTTACTACCTTAGCGAGAAGCTCTATCTGGCCTTGAACATCGTTCTCCCGCATGGGCGCGTTCCAGTAAATGTTTAACCCGTGAAGCACGGCTTCGCGCGCTGCTCCTGTGTGTTCAGCTTCCCAAAGCCAGGTACCGCAAGTCCGTGGAATCACAGCAATCGTCGGCTGTTTTCTGCGGCATGCCACGGCAGCGATCAGAATGATTGCAGCAAGGCACATCATGCTGAAAGATCGCCAACGTGTACTCGAAATTGATCGACGAAAGTTCACTGTAACGTCAATAGCTTCAAAATTTAGGGAGCCGCGACGGCATAGCCTGTCGTGCCCTTCCGGCATTGGTGAAGACCATGGTACACCTGCACCATAGTCAACGAATATAGGTTGTACTATAGACTCCGTTTGCCTTCGAAAAGCATCAGCAGGACACATTGAGAGATCGAAGAAAGAAAACAATGCGGGTGTGCACGGAAGGTCGTAAAGGATTTTGGGGAAACGTTTGCTCAGGATAAGCCTAATCGCGGGCCTTTTGAGCACCCGCCGAACGTGGCGTCTACCAGCGCTCTGCGGGGGACGAGATCAGCGATTGAACCAAGTTTGAAGGGAGACGGAGACTATGAGAGACCTTGTCAACTCAGACATGGTGTCGTTAAGCCGCAGCGGTTGGAAACCTTCGGCAACGAGACTGTGGAGAATTCTGTTAGGATTCTGTTGCTTTCTGCTGGCAATGACCGCGACCAACGCGTTTGCCCAGTACAACGCAGCCATCCAAGGTAATGTCGTTGATCCCAGTGGTGCTGCTATGAACGCAGCTCATCTGGTGCTGACCAATGCGAATACCGGTCAGGTTCAGAACGCAGTTTCCGATTCAACGGGCAGATACAAATTCGTGAATCTGGCGCCGGGTGAATACCAACTGGCCATCGAAGCAACTGGATTCGCAAAGACCATCTTGAATCTTACCTTGGCAACAAACCAAAATCTGGAAGCTCCGGTCAAGCTCACGATTGCCTCTGCAAATGCGCTCGTCACCGTGACAGGTGAGTCTCCCGTGTTGGATACGGCCGAGACTAGAAACGAGTTGACCATTCAGTCGGCGGCTGTGAATACGTTACCCCTGCCGGGCCGCAACATGATTTCGCTTGTTACGATGGCTCCCGGTGTTACGGGCCGCGGAATTGTTGCCGGTGGTTCACCAGGTTCTGCAGCGGATAACTTCTCAACCGAAACCCAGGTTGACAGCAGCGCAAACGGGCAAGGCGCGGTCGGGAATATGTACATTGTCGACGGTCTTGACATCACAAGTGCGATTCGCCCTGGCGTGTTGAATCTGACACCAAATCCTGATTCCATCCAGGAAACAAGCGTCCAGGTGAATACTTATAGCGTGGATTATGGTCGCGCCAGTTCCATTCAGATGGCAATGACCACGAAGGCCGGCGGAGATAAGTACCACGGCATCGTCAGCGACTACTTCAATAATCAAATGCTTTGGACTCATTCCGAATTCAACGGCGGCACCAAGTTTGCGCCTTTTCACAGCAACAACATGTCTGCCACGATCGGCGGCCCCGTTTGGCCGCACCATCAGACGTTTTTCTTTTTTGCGATTGAACCTCTGCGAGCAGCAAGTTCGACGGGGAATGCCCGTGTTTCATTTGAGGACCCGCAATTTACCCAATGGGCAAAAACGAATTTCCCGAATACGCTGGGAACAAGCCTGCTGACCACCTATCCGGTATCCGCAGCCAATCCTACTGTTTCACAGACGGCCCAGCAAGCATTCGGGTCAACCTGCGGTACACCTGCCGCCGCGAATATTCCTTGTTCACTTCCGGTCTTTGACAACGGACTTTTCAATGCGACAAGCTTCCGCAATGGCACGCAATGGAACGTACGCTTGGACAAGAACTTCAAGAATGACCGGCTCTACGGCAACCTGTATCGCACGATGCTCCATACCGGCGGACCGGCGCTTCGGACAGCCTTTACCTCGACTTCGGACTACTACACGTGGGCTTGGCAGGGCAACGAAGCTCACACGTTTTCAACAAACACGATTAACGAGGCGATTGCTGGCGGAATGCGTGTTGAAGGCATCTCGCCTGCTACCGGCAATTTCAAAGTTCCGGTGGTCAACGTTACCGGCCTGGGTACTGGCTTTGGTAACGGCTTCGCTATGGGAGATTTCATCCAGCACAACTATCACTGGCGCGACGTGCTCACCCATATCCATGGCGCGCACACGTTCAAGCTTGGTTATGAAGGCTGGTTTGGAGATGATGTTGAGCTGTTCCAGGGTCCATACGATCTGCCCACCTTCACCTTTAACAGCATCGTGGACTTGGTGCGGGATCAACCAAATACCGAGGCCGGCGTTGCCTATGACCCTGTGACCGGAAAACACGTTGAGTACAACTGGAATGCAGCCGGGATGACGCATGGAATTTTCGCTGAGGATTCCTGGAAGGCGCACCGTAACCTGACCCTCAATTATGGGGTGCGCTGGGATGACTTTGGGAACCCGTACTCTCGAAGCGACCTGACCGCTTTCGGTAACTTCTACTACGGCCCGGGCGCGAACCTGAACCAGCAAATCGCGAATGGTTTTGTATTGCGGAAGACTCACGCGCTCAATCGCGCAGTGACGGATATCTTCAGTCCTCGCGCAGGTGTGGCCTGGGACATTGCAGGGGACAGCAAATGGGTCTTGCGCGGAGGCTTGGGTGTCTTCCATAACTGGCCAACAATGGCCAACGTACAGGAGCAGTATCGCGGTAACCCACCCGGCCCGATCTTTCCAACATTCTTTACGGGCACTGCAAATGCGCCGGTCTGGGGACTCGGCACGACAAACACCCCGCCGTTTGGATATACCTATCCATCGCTTCCCGCGCGGTCTCTAAACGCACAAGGAGGAATTACAGGCCTGCAGTTTGGAATTGGAGCCATCGATCCGAATTTGAAATCGCCGGTCACCTACACCTATTCGGCTCAATTGGCTCATCCGCTTACCCGGCAGTTTGTAGCGACCTTAGGTTACTCCGGAACTCGTGCACATAATCAGCTCTCGGGTGGAGGACAAGTCTACAACGTGAGTTACGGAGTGGACATCAACTCGTATCCTGGTGACCTTATTCAGAACTTCCCAAACAATATCGCTGCCAAGACACTCGTACCTACACGACTGAACCACAGCTTCGGCAGCATCGCCTACACACAGAACGATCGCCACTCGACCTATAACGCGTTCATCGCAGACGTGCGCGGACGCTTCGCTGGGTCGGGCTTTATTGACGTTTCGTACACGCGTTCCGTCTCAAAGGATAATACGCAGGTTTATCCGACGTGGACGAATCCGGATCAGTACTTTGCTGCATCGAACTGGGATGCTCCCAATCGCATGTCGGTCACTGGAAACTACCAATTCCACGGGCTCAACCAGGGTCGTGGTCTCGTTGGCAACGTCAGCGGCGGTTGGGGAATCAGCGGAACCATGATTGCCCAATCAGGCAACCCATTCACAGTCCTCAACACCACCGCGTTCATACCCGTATGCAACAACGACCCGTCCGCAATCTGCACCTCAACGTCCACGCTGACCGGTAATCGCGGTGGTGATTACAACGCAGACGGAGATGCACGCGACTATCCCAATGTATCGTCCTACAGCATTCCGACCTCGAGGCAGGACTTCTTGAAAGGAGTGTTCAGGAACAATGCAACCCAAATAGCTGCCCCGGCGTTTGGGACTGGTACGGAGGGGAACGAGCAATACAACGGCTTCCGCGGGCCGGGATTCTTCGAAACAAATGTCAGCCTTTCCAAGTCGACGACCATACGGGAAGATCTGAAATTCGACATTCGTTTCGACTTCTTCAACCTGTTTCAGAATGTCAATCTTCAAACCCCAGTCGTCAGCATGACGGATGGAAACTTCGGAAGGTCGACAGCCCAATATGAACCGCGCTGGATACAGATTGGCGCAAGTTTTAAATTCTGACGAACTGAATTACGCGCCTCAAACCGATGGAGCGCCTGCAAGGTAGGCGCTCCACTTCTTTTCTGGAATCAAGATTCTGACGAAAGCAGGTGAATTAACTTCATGAGCGCGTGTTCACGCAGGACGTTTCTTTCTCGCGGTGCAGCAATGAGCGGTGCCACAGCACTCGGCCTCAGTTCATCTCGAATGCGTGGGCTCGCAGTAGGTGCAGCAAAAGATGCATCCGTTGCTATCCAGCCGTCGATTCGCACATTCAATTACGACCAGGTGCAGCTGCTCGAAGGACCGATGCGCCAACAGTTCGATACGAACCACGAATTCTTCCTGCGCATGGACGAGGATCGTTTGCTCAAGCCGTTCAGACAACTGGCCGGTATGCAGGCGCCCGGCGATGACATGGGAGGGTGGTACGATGTGGATCCTGCATTTAACGGGAAGGGAAGCTTTCATGGTTTCGTTCCTGGTCACAGCTTTGGACAATATCTTTCGGGCCTGGCGCGAGCATTTGCGATCACCGGCTCGAAGCCGACTCAGGAGAAAGTGCAACGCCTGGTGACGAAGTTCGCGCCGACTGTAAGCACCCGCTTTTACGACAACTATCACCTGCCTGCATACACGTACGACAAGACCAGTTGCGGGCTTATCGATGCATATCGCTTTGCGTCGGTGCAAAATGCTCTCAAGGTGCATTCAGCCGCAACTGACGCTGTCGTTCCTCATCTTCCAGAGAAAGCTCTCTCCCGCAAGGAACAATTTGCGCGTCCGCACAAAGACGATGCGTACTGTTGGGACGAAACTTACACTCTGCCTGAGAATCTGTTCCTCGCTTACCGTCTGACCGGGTTGCCGCGTTATCGAGATTTGGCCATACGCTTTATTGAGGACGATTTTTACTTTGACCCTCTTTCCCGCGGAGAGAATGTGCTGCCAGGTGAACACGCCTATAGCCATGTCAACGCATTCAGTTCGGCAATGCAGGCTTATCTTGTCCTGGGAAATGAAAAGCACCTCCGCGCCGCACGCAATGGGTTTGACTTTCTTCGTACCACCCAAAGCTTTGCCACCGGCGGTTGGGGTCCCGATGAACTCTTTCGCGAGCCGGGTAGCGGGGAGATTGGCGAGAGCCTTGAGCGCTCTCACGCAGGATTCGAAACTCCTTGCGGCGCTTACGCGCATTTCAAGATTGGGAGATACCTCATCGCTGCCACTGGGGATAGCCGTTACGGCGATAGCATGGAAAGGGTGCTCTATAACACAATCCTGGGCGCTAAACCGCTGAAGGAAGACGGCGCCAGTTTCTACTACTCTGACTACAACATGAACGCGCATAAAGGCTATCACCCGGATAAGTGGCCTTGCTGCTCAGGAACTTTTCCGCAGATCACTGCTGACTATGGCATCAGTTCATATTTTTATGACGCAAGCGGAATCTACGTGAATCTCTATGTACCTTCACGACTGAAATGGCGTCAGCACGGCGCCAACCTCACGTTGACGCAGATCACCCAGTATCCCTATTCGCCCGATTCAGAATTTGAGATCGATTCAGATAGAGAAGAAGCGTTCTCAATACGGTTCAGGATTCCGGGATGGGCTGGTGCAAAGACCGTGTTGTCAGTCAACGGACAACGCGTGAAGACTGAACTGACTCCGGGAAGATTCGTCGCGGTCACGCGAACATGGAAGAAAGGCGATCGTATCGCGCTGGAATTCGATACCTCTCTTGTTCTCGAATCAGTGGATCCCCAACATCAGAACCTGGTTGCTCTCCAGCATGGATCGCTCACACTTTTCGCTATCGAACCTTACCCGACCCAAATCAGCCGCTCCGATCTGCTCAGTGCCAGCCAACTATCTTCTGGTTCGACTGACTGGAAAGTCAAAACCGGTTCAGGCGAACTCAAACTCAAACCGTTTGCCGCGATTGGCGACGAGCAGTATAGGCTTTATCAGGCAGTGGTAGCCTAGAACGAACTGGCAAAATGAACAGGAAGGCAACGAGCGGATCCGGCGGGGGGAATGCAAGAGGCAGCCACTTATCTTGTGAGTAAAGCAGCGTCGGTGCTGCTCTGCTTCAGTTGTGTTTTGTCCACGGTTAAGCGGCGAATCCCAGGTGCATCGCTCCTTATTCTCTTGGCGACCAGTCTCATGTTGGTCGGAATTGAAGGGAACGCGCAAGGTGCCGGAATCTCCGTCGCAACGGTGATCGAACGGCTGCAAAGCGGGAAATTCGTGGACGCCGAGCGGTTGTGCGGGCAATTACTGCGCACAGATCCCAAATCGCCTAAGCTTTGGACCCTCCGCGGTGTTGCGCTCGAGCACTCGAATCGTCCTCAAGAAGCGCTGAAAGCATATGAGCAGGCGCTTCAATATGCACCGGATTATCTGCCGGCCCTTGAAGGCGCTGCACAACTCGCCTATAAGGTGAAATCGAATAATGCGGTGCCGCTGCTTGAACGAATTGTCAGGATCGATCCGAAGAATTCGACCGCACACGCGATGCTCGGAGCACTTGAGTATAAAGAGAAGGAATTTGCAAAGGCGGCAAAGGAATTCGAACTCTCCGGAGATCTGGCCAAGTCGCAGCCGGCTGCATTGATGGAGTATTCAGTGTGCCTGATTCGTCTGGATCGCAGTGCTGAGGCAATTCCTCTGCTTACGAAGCTCCTGGATTTGGATCCGAAGAATTCAATTGCCCGCTACGACCTTGCGGTGATTCAGTGGCAAACTGGAAAACCCACTGACGCTCTTGCAACGCTCGAACCGCTCCTGAAAGCCCAACCTCCTGACTCTCGCTCTATGCGGTTGGCCGCAGCAATACATGAGGCGGAAAATGAGACACCGCAAGCAGTCGAACTCCTGCGATCTGCAATCATGGCCAACCCGGACGAAATTGGAAACTATCTTGATTTCGCAACCCTCGCTTTCACTCACGGTTCCTTCACTGTCGGTATCAATATGGTATCCATAGGGCTCACACGGCGTCCCGACTCGGCTGCTCTCTATATGGCACGGGGCGTACTGTATGGTCAAAACAGCGATTTCGACAAAGCAATGGATGATTTCGAGCAAGCGCACAAGCTTGATCCAAGTAATTCGATGGCGTCATCCGCGGAAGGTATTGCCCAGTCGCAGCGGCACAATAGCAAGGAAGCGCTGGAGAATTTCCGCAAGCAGGTGCGTGAGCATCCAAAGGATGCATTTGGGCACTATCTGCTCGCGGAGGCTCTTAATTGGTCTGGAACTCAGCAGAAGGCATCGGACTACCAGAAGAATATTGCAGAAGCAATCTCAAATGCCGAAATAGCAAAACGACTGGATCCTAATCTGGTTCAAGCGTACGATTTGCTTTCCACGTTATATCTCCAGAGCGAGCAGTTCCAAAAAGCAATCGATACCTGCCGTGCGGTTTTGAAGATAATGCCAAAGGATCAGCAGGCCCTTTACACGCTCATCCTTGCGCTCCGGAAAGTTGGATCTAAAGACGAACTCAACTCATTCGTGCAAAGGCTCACCGCAGTTCGTAAGGAAGAGCAAATGGAAAACAATCAAAAGCCCCGTTACGGCATGCTGATTGAGCAACCTTAACCCGTGGTTTTTTGTTCGCAGAACGTAAGAACCTAGCCAGCCATCAGGGCAAGCCACAGGGCTCGTTTCAAACTCTTACTGATCCAAATAAAGCAGATTCAACCGAGAATACTCAGCAGACACCGTTCGGATAGCTTGTTGAGCAAAGGTGGGAAGCCGGTCGAATTTATGGGAGATACACGGACACAACCGAAAGTCCGAAATCTCGGTATATGCGTGGTTGTGGCGGTAATCGGAGTTGTGCTGGGTTTAAGCGCGGTCCGATATGGCTCGAGCACTACCGTTCTGGCTCTTGCACAGCAGCGGTCAGCTACCTCAGCCGGCCCTTCTTCCTCAGGCAGGAATGAGAGCCTTACCACCGCCGCTATTTCAGTGGACTATCCGCAAAACGGGTCAATTTTTCCGCCGGAGATTACTCCACCAACATTTCTCTGGCGCGACCGCGCGGATGGCGCGTCTTTGTGGACAATCGAAGTGGCGTTCGGCGATGGCTCGGCTCCCATTCGGGTGACATCGGCAGGCGAGAGGTTACGGATCGGAGAGATTGATCCACGGTGCGTTTCCCCAAGTAACGAGCTGCCTGCGCTGACGGCCGAGCAAGCAGAGGCGCATACCTGGATACCAGATGTAACGACTTGGGACGCGATCAAGGAGCACTCGAAGGAACTATCTGCAACGGTCACGATCACTGGATTCAAAGGCAACCAATTGGATCAGCCGCTGTCCCGAGGCACGGTGGCGCTTCAAACCTCGGCGGATCGGGTCGGCGCACCGATATTCTACCGAGACGTGCCTTTGATTCCGTCGAAATCTGAGACGGGCGTCATCAAACCGTTGGCCCAGAGCGATCTGCCTCTCCTCGCTTGGCGTTTACGCAATATAGCCCAGCCTCGAAGTCGTTTGCTGCTGACTGGCCTGCACACTTGCGCAAATTGTCATTCGTTTTCCGGCGACGGCAAGACGATGGGAATGGATCTAGACGGCCCAGGGAATGATAAAGGGCTGTACATGATCGTACCTGTCAAGCCTGCGATGAGTGTCAGCAATCAGGATGTAATATCGTGGAGCTCCATTCCTGATAAATCGGCTTCGCCTTCGAGAATTGGTTTCATGTCGCAGGTTTCGCCGAACGGCAAGTACGTCATCACCATGTTGAGGGGATTAAAGGCGGAGCTGGCAAACAGCTACTTCGTGGTGAACTTCAAGAATTACCGTTTTCTGCAGGTGTTCTACCCAACGCGTGGCATCTTGGCATGGTATGACCGTTCCACCGGTACGAAACAGCCGCTGCCCGGAGCAGACGACCCACATTACGTGCAAACAAATCCCGTCTGGAGTCCCGACGGGAAATATGTAGTCTTTGCCAGGGCAGAAGCCAGAGAACCCGTCTCTCCCGGACAGAAGCTTCCCGAGCACTCTCTTGCTCCTGAAGAGACCCAAATCAAGTTCGACCTTTACCGGATTCCATTTAACGGCGGCGAGGGCGGCCAGGCAGTGCCGATCGAGGGCGCCTCAAATAACGGCATGAGCAATAGCTTTCCAAAGGTTTCCCCCGATGGCCGATGGATCGTGTTTGTGAAAAGCCGCAATGCGCTCTTGATGCGACCTGACAGCGAACTCTACATTGTGCCTGCCGAAGGTGGTGTTGCGCGGCGTTTGCAGTGCAACACTCCGCTGATGAACTCCTGGCACAGTTTCTCCCCTAACGGACACTGGCTGGTCTTTTCTTCCAAGAGCCGTTCGCCTTACACGCAGATGTTTCTAACGCATCTGGATGCGGATGGAAATGCGAGTCCTGCAATCCTGATCGACAACGCTACCGCGGCCAATCGAGCGGTAAATATTCCGGAATTCGTGAATATACCGCAGGACGGGTTGTTGAAAATCGATGTGCCCGCGGCTGAGTTGTACCGCCTTTTGGACCTGGCAGCGGACCTGACGGCCAAAGGCCAGCTTGAACCGGCAATCGCAGCATGGAGGAAGGTTCTGGAACTGGATCCTCGCGATGCCAAAGCTCACTTGGCTCTTGGCGTTGCGCTGCAGGTCAAAGGGGATCTCGCGGAGGGGACGAGGCACATGCAGATGGCCAGAGAGATCGACCCGGGGATTAGCGAAACTGACAGCGATTTTGGGATCTCCTTTATCAATCGAGAGCAATTTCAGACCGCTCTGAAGACGTCGGACTGCAGCGGCGTTGTTACCTACGGAAACGGGATTCTAGCTGGAGCGCCGGACGATGCGGAGGTACGCAAGGCGGTTACAGCGTGCACCCTCTTGCAGGATCGCCAAAACATGCGGGCTGCGCTGGGAAGATCCGATTGGCAGACGGCACTCTCGTTCGCCGACAAGGTACTCGCCCGCGAGCCGGAAGATGAAGAGGCCCAAAGGGCCGTGAAGAAGTGCAAACTGGCCGTTGGCCTGCCTAAATGAATTTCGAGCCAACCAGGATTTCGTTGTCACATGAGCGTACAGCCAGTTTCCCATTTTCACAATTCGGCTCTTCATCAGAATCAGTAACAATGATGAAGTTCGGTCTCAAGCGAGGGAGATGAATGAGAGGACAAGTGGCTCACAATCGTCGAGTTTTTCGTTATCCATTCTTCGATCGTCCATTCGGCATCAAGGTCAAGTAATTTCCGCAGATATTGCTCGCCCAGAAAGCTGTCAGACCCTTAGAATCAGTGCGCTATTCGAATGCCCACTTGGGCTGGGCCAGAACAAGCGCCTTCCAGTACTCATTGCTGCATAGTAAGCGCACCAGGTATTCAATTGACGCTCCGGGAGGAGTAACCGATGAACAACTTCACGCGCAGAGGATTTATTGGGTCACTTTCGGGAATGGCTGCCGCTGCGGCGCTCGGTGCTCAGCAGGCGGTCGGTCAGGACAGGAAGACGGGGGCCATATCAATCAAAATCACGGACCTCAAGTGCGCAGTCATCGGCAATAACCCGGTGGTTCGTGTTGTCACCGATCAGGGCATCTCCGGATATGGTCAGGCAGAGGCCGCCAAGCCGTACCTCAAGCCGATGGTGCTGTTTTATAAGCACTATCTTATCGGCGAAGATCCAACCAACATCGCAAACATCATGCAGAAGATCCGTCTCATGGGCGGCTTCAAACCCTGGGGAGCGGCAGTAAGCGCCATCGAAATCGCGCTCTGGGACATCGCCGGACAAGTTGCCGGACTGCCAGTGCACAAGCTGCTGGGTGGCAAGCTCAGGGACCGCGTCCGCATCTATAACGGAGGCCTTCGCTTTCCCATGAAGGGCTACATGCCCGAGGATTTCGCCGAGGCAATGGCAAAAATGAAGGCGGCCCCGGAAGGTTTCACACTGATTAAACAGCACATTTCATTTCACGCTGCGGACATGATGACCGCCATTCCAAACGCCTGGTACGGCGAACCACGGACAGGATCGCCGCATCCCGATTACGGCCTCCTCACAGAACGCGGATTCGATCATTGGGTCGCTTGCGCCGAAGCCATGAAGAAGGTTTGCGGCGATGAAGTCGGGCTCGCCCTGGACTGCGGTCCGGGCTGGACTGTCAAGGATGCAATCCGGTTTGCGCGCGCAATGGAGCCGCTCCACCTGGCATGGCTCGAAGACATGATCACAGGCGACTACACCCAATACCCGAACGCCCAGGTATTCAAACAGGTTACCGACAGCACGAGCACTCCGATTCACACCGGCGAGGAGATCTACCTCCGGGAGAACTTCAAGGACCTCATCGAGACTCAGGCTGTGAACGTCATCGGCCCCGATCCGGAAGATGTAGGCGGCCTGGCGGAACTGAAGTGGATCGCGGAGTACGCGAATCTTCACGGCATCCTGGTCGCTCCGCACGGAGTATTGGATGGACTGATCGGGTTGGCCGCCGAGGTGCATTTGGCAGCCACCCTGCCGGACAACTACATCGCTTTCGAGTGCCCGATCGGCAATCCCTCCTGGTGGTACGACATTCTCGAAGGGCTGCCGCATCCGATCGTCAAGAAAGGCTTTATTGATGTGTGGGACAAACCGGGCCTCGGGGTGACTTTCAACGTTCCCGCAGCCAAAGCGCACCTGTCAGATGAGGATCGTACCTTCTTCGATTGAGACCGCGCGGCCCCCTGAATGCGGTTCGACGGTGCAGTGCGAACGCTGCGAGCGGTTGACGGATCGCCTGAAGCATGTGCAGGGACCAATGCATGGTGTAACCGAAGATCCGTGCCGCATTCGGTGACGGCTCTGCTGCAGGCTACGGGCGACGTCCCGTAGTTCGAAAAGGAATCTCGTTTGGTAACCCGTCGGCCGCGCGGACGGTTCATAATAGACTCACTATATATAGGGTCGCCTAACGTGCACGCGCGTGTTAGTTCGCAACAGTCTGCAGTTTTCTTTTCGCCTGTCCTCTAGCCTTGGAATGAATTCAATACCATAGCAGGAATCCGATGTATCTCTGGACAGAATTTGAAGGCGTCACGATCGACAGCGCCTTTGCCCTGACAAAGCTCGTGCAGACCGAAGGACGTAGCGCGTTCTTCTCGACTCGCAATGCAAACGGCGAGTCCGTTCTGATCCGCATTATCGAATGCCACTTTGACGAGAACGAAATCCTCGCGCGGTGGCGCGGCCTTCAAACCCTCGGCCATCCCAACTTCCTCCGCATTGACCGCTTCGGACAGTTCTACATGGCGGCCGACGATGTGACTGCGGTTTACGTGGTCTTTGAGCGCGTTGATGCGAACCTGGGTGAAGTGCTGGAGCAGGGGGGCCTCTCCGCCGCCGATGCTACCCAGATCGGTCTCAGCGTCTCTTCGGCTCTTGAGACTCTGCACGCCGCCGGATTTGTCCACGAGCACATCGAGCCGCGGAACATCTACGCAGTGGGTGACAAAGTCAAGCTGCGAAGCGACTGCATTCGCGAAACTCCGGAAGGCGAAGAAGGCATGGAGGCGCGCCGGCGCGATGTCCACGAGCTCGCGGCCATGCTCATGCAAGTCCTGTTCGGCACCCCGCGTGGCTCGTCGGCACCACGCCAGACTTTACTGCCGGCGCCGTTCGATGAAATCGTACGGAACGGCATGAACGGGAGTTGGGGACTGACCGATATTAAAGCGGCGCTTGGCCGGCAGGATCTTGCCAGAGCCTCGCAGCAAAGGACAAAGCGGCCCGATCCCGCTGTCTCGAAGCCCGCGGTTTTGAAGCCCGCGCCCTCGGCAACGCAACCCGCTCCTATGGCCGCTTCGGCCAGCACCGGCGACTTCTCTTCCAAGCCATACTCGTTCGATCAGTCCGCCAAAGCCACGTCTGTCAAACCCGAAGTGCAGCCGAAGCAATCGGCATCGTTTGCTCCGAACACCGCAAAACACGCCGACGTTTCCCGGCAGAAGTCGCCGCTGGAATTGCCGGTTATTTTCGGCATCTCGGAGCAAGAATTCCGCAAGTGGATGGCCGCCGCAGCTCTTTTCCTCGGTGTAGTCCTCACCGGCTGGATCTTTCTGCACCATTGGCTCGGTCATCGTGCCGGCGCCGCGCAGCCAGTTCCCACGCAGCCCGCTGCAGCCAGCTCGCATCCTGCAGCAACGCCGCCCACCGCAAGCTCCTCGCTCGCCGCGCCCGCGCCGGAGGCTGGCTCACGATCCAGGGTCGAGTGGCGCGTTGTGGCCTTCACGTACAACCGCCAAGATCAGGCACAGAAGAAAGCATTGTCGTTGGCGCAACACCATCCGGGCCTTTCGCCCGCCATCTTCTCGCCGACGGGCAAGGCGCCTTGGCTCGTCACCATCGGCGGCGTACTGCAGCGCGATGCGGCGTATGCGCTTGCGCGCAAAGCACGCAGCCTCGGCCTGCCGCGCGACACCTACGCTCAGAACTATACCGTACGCTGATTTCACCGCAACGATGGTGAACCGCCAGGGAGCAATCGAGTTCTATATCGGGCTGCACCACCTGGGCGCCTTCATGTCAAAAGCTGCCGCAGCACAATCCAGCGCGCGGCGGCAATAGCGCGGCGAACGGCCGGTTCGCCGATTCCCTTCTTGTGCTGCGCGATTCGTCATCGATTCCTGTGTATGAGCCACGATAATAGCTTTGAAATGCGCAATTGAGCGCGGAGGGGCATCAACATGGACAGGCGCACCTTCAATAAGCTTTTCGCCGGAACGCTCACAGCGGCAGGAATCTCAAATCCGAACCCGGCAGATGCGATCCCGCACGCTCAAGCAGGGCCTGCCCAGTCGGCCGGCACACCGGCAATCCCGAGTCACGCCAGCGCCAATGATGGGTGGGAACTCGTGATCCTGGACGCCGCGCCGGAACACATGACAGAAACCGCCGGAAATGCTGCCGCCGACATCGACGGAGATGGCAAGTCAGAACTGGTCGTCTGCGGCGACGGTGCGCTGCTCTGGTATCGCCCATCAACAGGGGAACGCGGCGTCGTCGCCACCGGTCATTATGGCGTTGGCATTGCCCTCGAAGACATCGACCACGACGGCCGCAAGGAGATCATCGCCGGCAAATTGCTACCAGGCCCCGCCAATACTCCCGAGAAATGGATCCTGTGCTGGTACAAGTCCACGTCCGATCTGCGCAACTGGACCGAGTACGTGCTTGACGGAGATGCTGCGGGGCATCCTCACGATATTCTCTTCGGCGATCTGGACGGCGATGGCAAGCGCGAACTCATCACCAACGCGATGTATTGCGATCAGCCAGGCTTGTTCGCGTATAAGGTGCCGGCCGATCCGCGAAAACCATGGACAAAGTTCACCATTCAATCGGGTCTCTCTGCCGAAGGCACGGCGGCCGGCGATCTGAATGGCGACGGCAAGGATGAGCTTGTCTCGGGCCCCTATTGGTTCTCGCCGCCAAAGGAAGGCGCCTTCTCCGGCAAGGTCTGGAAGACACACCATCTCGCCCCCGGCTATCGCGAGATGTGCCGAGCGGTGCTCATCGACGTGAATGATGACGGACGGCTGGACGTGGTTCTGGTGGAAGACGAGTATCCTGACGGCAGACTTGCGTGGTTCGAGAACAGGATTGATCGGGGATCCGACATCACCTGGATCGAACATCGCATTGACGGTCCGCTGAATTTTGCGCATACGCTTCGCGCTTGGCACGACCCCAAAACCAAACAGGCGCAGATCCTTGCCGGAGAGATGAACGAAGGAGGCTGGGAAGCGCCGTATAACTGGAATGCGCGCCTGATCCGTTACACCGCGCTCGACCAGGGCGAATCGTTTACCAGCGAACTGATCTACCAGGGAGAAGGGACGCACGAAGGCATCTATCTCGACCTGGATAATTCGGGCAAGCATGTGATCCTCGGTCATGCCGGCCAGGTGATGGCAAAAGGAGGGAGCTACATCGGGTGGGTGCAGATGTTCCGGCCACGCCAAGCCCCAGCCGCACTTACCCAATACAAGCACCGGTTTGTCGACCGGCAAAAGCCTTATACGGGGATCGACATTCACGCTTTCGATGTGGATGGAGATGGCCGGCGCGACATCGTCTGCGGGGCGTGGTGGTACAAGAATCCAGGTTGGGAACGGCGCGTTGTCCCAGGAATAGCTCAAATCATTAACGCGGCCGATGTTGACGGCGACGGCAAGCTGGAGCTCATCGCGATCAAGGGCAAGCCCAACGCTGACGGCTTCTACAACGCACTATCGAGTGAGCTGGTGTGGCTGAAATCGACGGACCTGGCCAAGGATAAGTGGGAGGAGCACGCCATCGGCGTAGGAGATGGAGACTGGCCGCACGGAAATGTAATCGCGCCGCTGCTGCCGGGCGGCCGCCTTGCACTGGTATGCGGCTACCATGAGCACAAGGGCAGTCCTCCGCAGATCTTCGAAGTGCCCGACGACCCGCGCGTGCCTTGGCCCAAGCATGTGATTGCGGATATCCCTTACGGAGAAGAGTTGCAAGCCTTCGATCTCGACGGCGACGGAAAGCTTGACTTGATTGCCGGTCCATACTGGCTCAAGAATCTTGGCGATGGGAGATTCGAGCCGCACCTGCTGATCGCCCCGGAACCTCTGAAATCGATGGGCCTGGAATCGATTTCTCGTACGGCGATTGCCGACGTGAATGGTGACGGTCGTCCCGACATCTTATTCACCGTCGAAGACGTGGACTGGAATGTGCACAAGTCCTACTTTTCGCGGGTCGGCTGGCTCGAGAACAGCGGCAACCTGCTGGACGGGAGCTTCAAGGTACACGTGATAGATCGGGTGCGGTCGCCGCATTCCATTTCGGTGGCCGATCTCGATGGGGACGGCAAGCTGGAAGTGATTGTTGGGGAGCACGATCCGTTCAAGCCGTATCGCAGCCAATGCCGCCTCTACGCGTACAAGCAGGCCGATCCCCAAGGCGTTGCATGGGCTCGCTTCCCGATCGACGACCGTTTCGAACATCATGACGGAGCCAAGGCCGTGGAGTTGACACCCGGTAAGATTGCCATTGTCAGCCATAGCTGGATGGAACAGAGTTACGTCCATCTATGGGAGCGAGAAACAGGATAAGCGTAAAAGGTCAGTCAGCCGCGTTGACGCTGAGCGGCAGACTCGGACGGAGTGCCTCTCGTCCTCTCCGCGGCGCTTGCAGCCATCCTGACATGGCGCACCGGCCCTCATGCGTTCGTTGCGGTGGTGGCGATCAGTGGTGGATGAGATGGTGGACGCGGAAGGAATCGAACCTTCAACCTGTCGGTTAAGAGCCGTCAAATCTGCCGACTCTCCTGCTGCTATCGGTTGCTATAAGCTCCTATCCTTTGTGCACTTTGCCCACTCCCTCCTTCCCGTCAATTGCTACCTATACTCCCCAGATTATGCCCTATTTTGAAGTAGGGTGGGCACAAAAATGGGTACAGCCACCATTACCCGCCACCGCCATAATAACCACCGCGATTTTGAAGCGACTACTCCGAATTCCGACACGCAACCTCTGCCGTGACAGCGCTCCGCTTTGAGGTTTTTCAACGACTTACAAACCCGTGGGGAACGCCTAAGACCACCGTAGTCGTGTAAGACCGCCCATTTTGTGGATCGGATTGTGGATCGGAATTGACGACTTGGCAAGACTCTGTCATCGAGGACTGCGACCACAGATGGATATTAACTTGCCTTGCCGGTCAGAAGGCGAGATGCGTGCCTCCAAACGGAGGAGATACAAGGAATTCCCATGATTAGCCCTGCTCAAACCTCAGCCTCAATGGCTCGATTGGAGCACCTCCATTCCATGATCACCGTGGATGAGGCGACTGAGACCCTGACAGGAAAGAGGCCTTCGCTCTCAAACCGCCTGCGCAAACGAGCAGTAAGCCTTTGGCGCGATATAAGTCTGGCCTTCAGCGCTCCCTTTCGCAAGACCATCGAAGCGATCGACGGTCGGATCATGTACCCCGTGGATGAACTTGAGCTTTATCTTCGGCGCTCAAGAAAGTTTGGTTTCATCGAGCAGCTCGGAATGGAAGTTCCCTACCTCGACTTCGAAGACGGTGAAGTTCGCCTGATTTCAGCCGATCTGCTCGCTGCTCCTAGAGGCGAACCTCCCCTCGATTTCCCGCGTTGCATCGAGGAACTGCGCAGTGGCCTTCAGCAGTCCAAACGGGATCGAAGCACGGGTAAGTCCTGACCACGAACCATTTCCCTGCTTCGCATTTCCAGTCCATGGCGACTGGTTGGAGAGTCGCATCATTCGAAGGCAACCTAGCCGACTACTCCTAGCATCTGGTCTTTTACTTCCGGCTGTCTGCCTACGATTCGACCATCTAGCTACCCTAAGCAGATGCGATACGTTGCCCTCTTGCCATAAGCGCGAAGATCGGTTCGCGCTGGAATAGAATCTCTTCGGGAGCAATTTGGGCGTTCGATCAATGCCAAATCAAGCAACGGGACATCTCATTCGGGGAGTAGCACGATCAGCCGCCGGACTAAGTCTAGTGGCAGCGACAACCTGGTTTGCCTTTGAGAAAGTTCACGCGAATGCACTGACTGTTGGGTTCGCATACGTGCTTATCGTCCTGATTGTAGCTGCAAGTTGGGGATTGATTGAATCGCTTGTGACGTCAGTCGCGGCGATGCTTTGCCTCAATTTCTTCTTCTTACCACCGGTTGGGTTTCTGACCATCGCCGACCCTCAGAACTGGGTCGCGCTTTTCGCATTCATGGTGACCGCCGTGACGGCAAGCCAGCTTTCTGCGAGCGCTCGGAGCCGCGCTGCCGAAGCTCAGGCGCGACGAGCGGAGGTTGAGCAGCTCTACCAGGTAAGTTTGTCACTGCTCCGGATGGATACGACGCGAAGTCCGGGCTTCCAGATTGCCGAGAAACTAAAGGAACAGCTCAGCCTTCGGTCGGTAATGATCTGCGATTCGTTGAGCGGTGAAGTCTTTACCGCGGGAGATGAAAGGACGGTAGTCCGCCATGATGCACTTCGTGCCGTTGCGAATGGCGAGGCGGCCTGGCGAACGATTCGGTCGGTGGCTACGGATTCCGCGGAGTTGGTTATCTTTCCGGTTGCATTTGGGACAGCCCTGCTTGGAAGCATCTGTGTGGTCGGGGCAGCGCTCTCGGATACCGCGCTCCAGGCGTTAGCCAATCTGGCGGCCTCGGCCTTGGAACGTAATCGTCAGCAGATCGCGCTCGGCCGGTTGGAGGTTGCGCGAGAAAACGAGAAACTGCGTGGAGTTCTTCTTGATGCGCTGGCGCACGAGTTCCTAACGCCACTTACGTCCATCAAAAGCGCCATATCCACGGTTCGTACCGAGTACTCGCATGACGAGGAGGAGAACGAGTTTCTCACTGTCATTGAAGAGGAATCGGACAAACTTGGAGAGATGATCAACGAGACAACCGACATGGCGCGCATCGAGCCTGGAAATCCGCGCATTCGCCGGCGGAGGACGCACGTCGCCGGACTCATCCGGTCGGCGACAGAGCATCTGAAGAATCTGCTGACGGCCGCCCATTGTTGATCGAGATTCCCGAGGAATCCCGGAAGTCGAGGCTGATCCGGAGATGGTCGAACTGGCGATTCGTCAGCTTATTGGGAACGCGAATAAATACTCGCCGCCGGAAACAGCTATCGAAGTTCGGGCAACCTATGCAGAGGACCTCATCGAGGTGCAGGTTCGCGATTATGGAATCGGTGTTCCCGACGACGAGATTGAATCAATTTTCGATCGATTCTATCGGGGAAAGAGAGTCAAAGAGGGGGTTGCGGGAACAGGCATGGGACTGAGCATAGCTCGTGATATTGTGAAAGCGCACGGCGGCTCGATGTGGGCGGCAAACATGGCAGAAGGAGGAGCCTGCTTCTTCTTTACTCTTCCTGTGGTGCCACAAGAGAACCGATCATGAGAAACCCAAGCATCTTGATTGTTGATGACGAGCCCCAGATTCGGCGCGTGATCAAGGCCGCGTTGAGCAAGCAGGGCTATATTGTCGCCGATGCAAGGAGCGGAGAGGCTGCTCTCGAAATGATTCGGGGGGAGCGGTTCGATATGGTCATCTTGGACCGCAACATGCCGGGCATCGGCGGGCTTGAGACCTGCCGTAAAATTCGGGACACCTCGGATATCGGCATCATCATGCTCACAGTGCGCAAGGCAGAGAAGGATCGTATTGAAGCGCTCGACGCCGGCGCCGACGACTACGTCACTAAGCCGTTCAGCATGCCTGAGCTATCAGCGCGGATCCGTGCCAATCTGCGCCGCGTCCCTTCGGCATCCCATTCGGGCGCCCAAGCGGTCCGCTTCGGGGCCGTGAGCGTGGATCTGGCGACGCATCATTTGTCGGTAGCAGGAACGGATGTTCGTCTGACACCGAAGCAGTTCGAAGTGTTGGAATATCTGATCGAAAACCCGAACGTCTCAATCCCTCATGCGCGACTTCTCCAGGCTGTCTGGGGGCCGGACTATCGCGACGAAGTCGAATACCTGCACGTGGTAGTCAACCAATTGCGCAAAAGGATTGAAGTGGACCCCTCCCATCCCCGCTACATCATTACCGAACCGTGGTTCGGTTACCGTTTCCAGTTGCCGGATGACGCCGAGAAGAAGGCTGAATAGCGAGTGCCTCGGTTTGGCGATCCTGTATCTCTCGGCGCAGAAGAGAGGTCGCCTTTAGGACTTTATTAGATACCTGTCAGGACTTTGTTAGAACACTAGGCTTAATCTGTCTCCAGTGGCTGTGACGCGCGTGCGCATCGTCGCGGAGGCGGAAAAGTGATTGAGTCGATCTCGCTCAGTGTAGTCGGCGGTGTTTGCGTGGCAGCGATGCTTTATATACTCTATGGGTTCACCAAGGATTCCTTTGAGTTTTCCCAACGCAACCGGCACTCCAGCGACAAGTGGCACCGGAGAGGGTTCTAGTTAGAGCAATGATCGCTTGGACAACACCGCACATTCAACTAATTCCTCGAACACATTGGCGAGGGTCCAAGAGCGACGATTCAAGATGAGTACGCTGGGCCGCCACGAATCGGCGTGCGGCCCAGCATGAGTCGCTCTCACCTGTCCAACTTTCCGGAGGAGCCAGCTTCATTTAGTCATTGCCTTCAACCACGGCAACGCCGTTGGCTCCAGCG
>CAVUYH010000008.1:0-66243 GCA_963745685.1 uncultured Acidobacteriaceae bacterium
AGAGTGAATCGAAATGGCTAAGAGCGTTAACAAAGTCATCCTTTTAGGGAATGTGGGTAAGGACCCCGAAATCAAATCCACTGCCGGCGGCACCATGATTGCCAACCTGACGCTTGCCACCAGCGACCGTTTCCAGGACCAGCAGGGCAACTGGCAGGACCGCACCGAATGGCACAACCTGGTCGCCTTCAAGCGAACCGCCGAAATCATCCGCGACTACGTTAAGAAGGGCTCCAAGCTCTACATCGAGGGCAAAATCCAGACGCGCAGCTGGGACGATAAAGAGACAGGCGCCAAGCGCTACAAGACCGAAATCCTGGTAAACGACCTGTCGTTGCTCTCAGGCCGCGAAGAAGGCAGTTCCGGCGGCTACAGCAAATCATCATCCGGTTCCAGCTACGACCAGCGCGGACCGCAACCAGTGGACGATCTGTCGCAATCCACCGAAATCTCCGACGACGACATACCGTTCTAGAATTCACCAGATGACACTACATCTGCCACTCTGAAAGTGCTCACGCCCCTCATGCGCACCGGGAACTTCAGTGACTTGCTCCGTCCAAACATCTGCTATAAGACCCCTGTGCAGATCGTGAACCCCACTTACGAGGAATCCCAAATCAGACTGGCCATCGCTGGCCAACGAATGGATGGGCAATACTATGCGATTGATGCAGATCTCATACCTGCTCTTTGTTAGGACCGCCTGCCGCTACCTTCGTGTCGTCTGTGCTGTCTCGGCGATTGCGCTACTCTCGGTCCCTGCGGCCGTTCGCGCACAGACGATGAAGGCACCCGATATAACGAAGGTCCCGACGCTGTACGTTGTTCCATATGCGCACTTGGACACCCAGTGGCGCTGGGAGTTCCCGCAGACGATTAGCGAATATTTGCTGAAGACCATGCGGGTGAATTTCGATTACATGGACAAGTACCCGCACTATGTCTTCAACTGGACAGGAGCTAACCGCTACCGGCTGATGAAGGAGTATTTTCCAGCCGATTACGCTCGAGTGCAGCAGTACGCCGCTGCGGGCCGCTGGTTTCCAGCCGGATCTTCGATTGAAGAAGGCGACGTAAATCTTCCAAGCGCCGAAGGGATCTTCCGTCAGATCCTATACGGCAATGAATACTTCCGAAAAGATTTCGGCAAGGCAAGTACCGAGTACATGCTACCCGACTGTTTCGGATTCCCTGCTTCTCTGCCCAGCATCCTGGCGCACGCTGGGGTGAAGGGGTTCTCCACTCAAAAACTCAATTCGCAGTGGCAACCTTCCCCGAAGGTTGGAGGCCCTGATTCTCCCGAGCAAACTCCGGAGGGCATCCCCTTCAATGTTGGCATGTGGATTGGCCCCGATGGAAAAGGCGTGATTGCGGCATTGAATCCCGGCGGCTATGGCAGCAATGTATACACCGACCTTAGCAAGGAGCCTACAGCGCTTCCGCCGGCATCCGCCCCGCAGTTGACCAGCGAAGAGAGGGCTCGACTCACCCCGCAACAGGCGAACGCCATAGCGCGGCAACGGCCGGCGGAGCAGAACTGGGTTAAGCGAATCGACCTGGATGGCAACGTAACTGGCGTATTTGCTGATTATCACTATGTTGGTACAGGCGACATCGGCGGTGCCACGCAGGAATCAACCGTAAAGCTTTTGGAGGCCATCGTCACGAAGAGTGAAACCATGCTCCCGTCACCTCCAACCTCGGCCTTTGCTATGGGTGAAGCCCCAAAATCGCAGCCGACGGGGCCCGAAGTGAGAGTCGGTGAAGGTCCGGTGCATGTCATCGAATCCGCCGCGGATCAGTTGTTCAACGACATCCCCCCGGCGATGACCTCGAGGTTGCCGAAGTACCAGGGTGACCTTGAGTTAATCAACCACTCCGCCGGCTCACTCACTTCACAGGCATATCACAAGCGCTGGATTATCAAGAACGAGTTACTTGCGGATGCAGCAGAGAAGGCGTCGATTGCTGCGGCGTGGATGGGAGGGCGTACTTATCCTCAGCAGCGGATCAACGATGCCTGGATGCTTGAATTGGCTGGACATTTCCACGACACTGCCGCCGGGACCGCAACACCCCGCGCATATCAATACGCGTGGAACGACGACATCATTGTCGCAAATCAATTTGCCGGCATTTTGACAGATGCAACAGAGGCAGTTGCATCGGGGCTTAACACTGAGGTAGCCGGAACGCCAATCGTCGTCTTCAACCCTCTCAATATTGCGCGGGAAGATGTTGTCACAGCCGACATCGCATTTCCAAATGGAACTCCGAAGGCCGTAAGCGTAAAAGATCCCGAGGGCCGGGAAGTGCCGTCGCAGCTAGAGGGCGGCAAGGTTCTTTTTGTCGCCAAAACTCCCTCCGTCGGCTACGCCGTGTACAGTGTGCTGCCAGTCGAGGCATCCAGCCAACCATCGACACTCAAGGCAACAAACTCGTCCCTTGAAAATGCCCGATATCTCGTGCGTCTCGATGCGCAAGGCGATGTCTCCAGCATTTATGACAAGAACCTGAAGAAAGAGTTACTCGCGGCGCCGATCCGGCTTGCAATTTCGAACGACGTGCCAAAGGTTTACCCTGCCTGGAATATGGAATTCGAACAGGAGCAGGCAGCGCCGCGTTCGTATGTCAGCGGCCCAGCACAAATTCGGATTAAAGAAAATGGTCCTGTACGCGTCTCTCTCAAGGTATCCCGCGAGACAGAGGGTTCTAAATTCGTCCAAACCGTCAGCCTCTCCGCAGGAGACGCCGGCAATCGTGTGGAATTTGGCAACGCGATCGATTGGAAAACCTTGTCCGCTAACCTGAAAGCAACTTTTCCGTTGACCGCTTCGAATGAGAATGCAACTTACAACTGGGAGATCGGCACGATTCAAAGACCCAATGCGCAAGAGCGTCAGTTCGAGGTCGCCTCTCACCGCTGGATTGATCTATCCGACAAAACAGGCGGCTTCGGGGTCACCATTCTCACTGACTGCAAGAACGGTTCCGACAAGCTGAATGACAACACACTTCGATTGACGCTGATGCGGTCGCCCGGCATGCAGCCTCCGTCTAACGGACGCCCGCAGCAATACACTGACCAGGCGAATCAGGACTGGGGGCATCACGAATTTGTGTTCGGGCTAGCGGCCCATAGTGGTACCTGGCAGCAGGCCCAGACCGACTGGCAAGCATATCGGCTTAACGATCCACTGATTGCTTTTCAAACCACGAAGCATCCAGGATCTCTCGGAAAAACTTTTTCCCTTGTTCGTCTGAATAATTCGCGCATTCGCGTACTCGCTCTAAAGAAAGCAGAGGCGAGCAACGAGCTCATATTGCGGATGGTAGAGCTCGATGGTAAGCCGGCACGCGACGTTCGCGTCTCATTCGCCGCTCCAGTTGCCGCTGCCCGGGAGGTCAATGCCCAGGAACAACCCATCGGATCGGCATCCGTTGAGAATGGCTCACTGGTTACTTCATTTACCGCATATCAGCCACGCACGTTTGCGTTGCGTCTCGATGCAGCGCGAGCGACGCTCGCTGTGGTCCAATCGAAGCCAGTCGCCCTTCAATATGATCTCGCCGTTGCGACGAACGACGACACCAAAACCAACGGCGGCGGCTTTGATGGCAAGGGAAATGCATTCCCCGCGGAAATGCTTCCGTCGACAATCGAATATCGCGCTGTGAAGTTCAAGCTGGCGCCTTCCAGCACAGGCTCGCCGAATGCGATTGTCGCGAAGGGGCAAACGATCCAACTGCCTGCAGGCCACTACAACCGGGTCTACTTGTTGGCAGCCTCCGCGGACGGTGACCAAAATGCCCCGTTCCTGGTAGGCAACAGGAAAGTCATGCTGAATATTCAGGACTGGAGCGGATTCATCGGACAGTGGGATACCCGTCTGTGGAGGCAACAACCAGAGCGCGACTGGGCAATCTCAGCGAATCACGCGCCTTGGCCGCCCGCAGATCTGCAACAGCGGGAGCAGCGGCCCGTTACGCCTCGGTATCCAGAAGACTATGTTGGTCTCGAGCCGGGGTATGTGAAGACTGCGGATCTGGCTTGGTACGCCTCGCATCATCACACCGCCGAGGGCCTCAACGAGCCTTACCAGTATTCCTATCTATTTGCGTATCCAATCGAATTGTCAGCCGGAGAACGAACCCTCACCCTGCCGGATAACGATAAGATCCGTATCCTTGCTATCTCTACAGCAGATGAGTCTCCGGAGTTGCATCCAGCGCAACCTCTCTACGACACACTCAACAGCGCCGAGCCTGCCGGTACTTCGGCAAGAGCGGCTCAATGAATGTCGAGAACCACTCATCGCAAGCAATGACTCCTACGAAAATGCTCAAGAGAATCCGGTAGTGCGCCACAGACGGATGACTCCTGCAGCAAGCAAGGCCAACGAAGCAGTTCCAAGGATCCCGATCCAGAGCGGATTGAGATTCATGGCCGGTACCGTGGCACTGGCTGCAAACCAAACAAAGAAAGCGACTGCAAGGATCATGATGAGATAGTCCCACCAGCGGCGATTAGTCTCTCTGCCATCTTCTTCTACTCCTGCCATTGAGCGAAGCGTCTGCAGATAGTCGAGATTGTATCGATCGCATTCCCGTAGAATCGCTTCATCCTGCGACGTTCGCTCCTTGCCCGAGGCCGCACCTGATCCAATCATTGTGACGCCGGCGATCATCCCAAGCGATCCGCCAATGACCATGAAGTACTGCGACCACCCAGCGCCACGCAGTTCGCTAAAGACCAATGCAGCCCAGGCAAGACCCCACAGCTGGTTGGTATTTGCGAGAGAGATGCCTCGACCTATCCCCAGGTACTTTGCAGTGAATTGTTGAAACAAGTCACCGACAACCCAAACAAATCCGCCCAAGAACAGCCAGAAGAGTAATCCTCTGACCTGTTGGAGTTCATGCATAATGCTCGAATAGCCACCGCCAAGCCCGATCGCCACAGCAGCAACCGTGACCAGTTCACCGACAGTGAACACCGTAACAAATGAAAGAGGATTCATGCCGCTCAGGTAGGCCTTGCGATAAGGTACGTACATTGTTCCCCACAGCAGACACGCGCCAAATGCGGATATTATTCCGCGCACAGCGTGGTTTCCGCCCAAGCTTGTCGTGTGCATGGCACTGAAACCAAGCATGGTGGCAGCGAGGGTGATCATGATCGCGCCCATCACAACACGCAAAATGATTGAACGGCGCGCACCCTTCAACTCGCCAAAAAGCACTCTACCCCAGATCAGACCTACGAGGCCATTTGCATTCCACAGCGGGAAGGCTACCGCCAGCCCGACATCGCGAATAGCAAAGACGGTAAGCGTATTGGCAATCGCCCAGAGCGCTCCAGCAAGAATTGCCCAGACGATAAGGTGCCGTCTGCAGTTGAGGTCTTGAAATACGTACTTGGTGCCCTTGAGCAATGTAGGGAACGTCCAGCGGGCGACGAAGACCCCGATCACCATGCATAGCGAAATCGCGTAAGGTGAAAGTCCTACAGTAACGAGTTTGACGGGCGCCTCGGCGGCGCCTAGCCAAGCACCTGCCACCAAGCCGCAAAGAACACCGAGCCAATGAAGCGAGGTTGGGTTCGCTCCGCGCAAGTCTCGCTCCAAGAAAAGACCTCCCGTCATTCCATTACCGGACCGAATTGAAGAATCGCTACCAGTTCAGACGGTTGCACGTTCGTCTGCATGCAACTAAGGCCAAAGAGCGTTCAGTGCAGGGCGACGAGAAGCGCGATTCCAAAAATCAGTGCTGCAACGGGCACCCAAAGATGGGCGTCGGTGAGGATAGCTCTTGAACGCGATTGATTCATCCTGAGACCTCTTCGATCCTTACTGGTCGACGCTCATCATACGACTTGCGAGCCGCAAGCGCCATAACGGTTGCAATTCGGCCGTCGATTCCAGGCACAGCCGTCGGGTGACCTTCCAGGATCGCAGTAGCAAATGAATCCCGTTCGGCGACGAAACTTTGTTCATAGCGGTCCATGAAGAAGTTGAGTGGAAGGTCGCGAGAAACATTCTTCGATTCAGTGGCAGTCTAATGAGGCAGTGTTCAAAAGGCCAAGGGCTCAGTTACCACAACGCCGGGCCAAGCATCTGTTGATTGAGCCAAAGCGAATTGCGCACGACTCAACTATCGGGCGCACAGAGTAGAAGGCCCGAGCCCTCGTCGACTCCTGGCTGCCCGCCAGTCAATCGACGTCTGAGGCCATTTCACAGAAATGACCCCTGTCTAGAAAACGAACTTCGCCGACACCTGCAACTGTCGAGACGATCCAAAATCGCCGATCGGAAAGCGGGTGGAAGAGATCTGACCAAACGTGCCGGCAGAGGCACCGGGTGTGAAAGTTGCGTTTGGCGAGCCGAAATTCGGGTGATTGAACAGATTGAATGCATCCGTACGGAGATTGAAGCTCACTCTATCGCTCAGCTTTGTTTGTTTCTGCAGGCCGATGTCCACATCTTCAATGCCCGGATAATAGAGCACGTTGCGGCGCATAGTGCCGAATCCGCTGCCCGGACTTGAGAAGAGGCATCCCGCCGTCGGCGCGTTGCAGATGGCCTGCGGGATGTATTGGATGTTGCCGTTGGCCGCAAGGCTCATTGAGGTGGAGACGGGCCCTAAAATATTGGGCCGGGTGCGGCCGGTAACGCCGTTATTTGCGAGCGTGGTCCCAACCGTAAATGGATCCCCGCTCTGCAGCACGGTGATGGTCGATAGTTCCCAGCCGTCCACCAGCCGATCTCGGTGAAATGGAAGATTGTAGACACCACTGATCGAGAAGTGATTCCGTGTGTCAAAATCAGCAGGGCCATAATCTCCGCGCGGGTCGAGGCTGTTCTGCGGGGTTTGCGAGGTCGATGCCAGGCTATAGGAGTTGTAATCCAGAGCCTTGCTCCAGGTATAGGAAGCGTTGAACTGAAGGTTATTCCCGAAGCTCTTGGTGACGGTTCCCCAGAGCGCATTGTAATTACTGTTCCCCACACTCGCACTCGCATTAACGTTGGTGAGCGCGATTCCGGGATCCACGGGGCTCGATGCGCTCAAAGCGGCGTAGGGCCTGACACCGGCGATCGGCTGGTTTTCATTGAGGAACATCTGAAGGTGCGTGCCTTTCGCCCCCATGTAACCAATCTTGAATGCCAGTGTGCCGCTAAGTCGCTGCTGCACTTCAAGGTTGTACGACTGTACCTGCGGATTCTTGAAGTCCGGAGTAACAGTGGTTGGGGAAATGCTCTTGGCCGCCTGCGCCTGTGAGAATGCGTTCTGCAGCGTTAGGGTCGGGCTAGGCGTGCTTGTGGTGAGAGACACTGGGACCGCAAAGGGAGGATTGGTGCTGAGAGGCGTAACAAGATTGGTTTCGGGCTCGTTGTACAGTATGCCGTAACCCGCGTGCACCACGGTGTCGCCCTTGCCGGTCGGGTCCCATGCGAAGCCGATCCGCGGTTCATAGTTGTAATTCTGGTTGTAGACAGAACCTAAACCGTTGCTGCCAATTCGAATAAGCGAATCTGAAGATCGTTGAAAGGCGACGAGACGGTTTTCTGCTTCCACGGGGGTTCCATTCCATTCGAAGCGGAGGCCGAGTTCGGCAGTCAGCCTATGGCTGACCTTCCAGGAATCCACGATGTATCCACCGGCGGCGCTGACGAAAATGCGGCTGGGGCGCGAACCGGGCGTCACGCTGAAAGAACTGACTTCATCGGCGAGGAACGTGTTGATCGTACTGAAGACAAACGTGCCAGTATCGCCCGCGAAATTGGAATTGACGAAGCGGCGGAACTCACCGCCGAACTTTAGCGAGTGACTGCCGAGCAGAAGGCTATAGGTGTCGGAGAGGACGCCTAGCGTATCGCCGCGGCCCTGTGGTTCGGCAGATGGGCCACCGAAAGTGAGCCCCAGGCTCGTGATGGTAATTTGGGGAAGGCCGATCGAAGTACTGATCCCGTTACTGATCCCCAGTGTCGTGGGATTGGCGGCATAGACAGGCGTGAACGTAATGTGGATGCGATTCAGGCCAAAGCGTGCTTCATTGACAGCTTTGGATCCGATAGTATGCGTCTCTACGATGGTGAGAAGCTGCCGGCGAGCGGGACGCGCATCGCCATAGCCGGGAATGGTATCGGCAACAGTCGGAGCGAGCGGCTCGTTGCGTGAATCTTTCTGGATCGCATAGAAACCGTGCAGCCGATCATTGCTGCCGAGGGTGTCATAGATGTCAATGGTACCTTGATCGATATTGGCGAGCGCGCTGGCCGATCCAATAAAGCTGTTGCTCGAATTGGATGCCGGAAGCAGCGCAAGGAGCTTCTGAATCGTCGAGTCGGCGCCTACTGATCCGGAGGGCGGAACTCCGGCGTTGACGGCCTCACCCTGGCGCTGACGCAACCCCTCGTAACTCGCAAAGAAGAAGGTGTGGTTCTTCCAGATGGGGCCTCCTGCATCGCCGCCAAACTGGTTGCGAATGAATTGCGATTGCCGTACGTGCGTCCCTGTCGCTGTGAACTGACGATTGAAATAGTTGCGCGCATCGAAGAACTGATTGCGCAGATAGTTGTAGGCCTCGCCGTGAATCTCGTTGGTCCCGGTGCGGGTCGCTATGTTGACGATGGCGCCCGAACTCCGCCCGTACTCGGCAGAGAACGTCGAATTGTCCACCTTGAATTCCTGCACGACGTTCAGTTCCGGCTGGAACGTGATCTGGTTCTGAATCATGTCGTTCAGGTTAATGCCGTTGATCATGAAGTTGACTGTGTCTTCGCGCTGGCCGGCAGTATCGAACGAAAGCGCACCCTGTCCGCGGATCGGCTGAGTGAGAAAGCCGTTTGCAGGGGCAGCCACGGAACCGGGAATGAGCGCTCCTAAATCAACGAAGTGGCGCCCATTCAACGGCGCCTGTTGCACAGTCTCCTGATCAACGACTTGGCCGACCGAGATGCCGGTCTCATCAACAACGGGAGCTTGCGCGTTCACACTCACCGTCTGTTGCGCTTGAGAGACGGCCAGCTTGACGTCGCTCGTGGCGGTCGATCCGACCTGCAGGACGATGCCCTGCGACTTAGCTCCTGCGAACCCAGGAGCGTTGATCTCGACGTCATATTGTCCGGGAGACAAGCCCGGCGCCTGGTAGTTTCCGGTGCCATCGGTTTTGATGGTTTGTGAAATGCCGGTGCCGCGATTGCGCACGATCACAGTAGCACCGGGGATGACGGCCCCGGAACTGTCCGTGACCGTACCTCGCAAGCTGCCGGTGGATTGTCCCTGCACAGAAGCAGCCGCGAGCGACAACGCGATGATGAGAAAGATACGCCAGCGAAGAGAGAAACGGCTTGGAATTGAATTCATGTCAGCCTCCAGAAGTGAGTTTTTCCGGTCTCAAGAGGTCTTCGTTGCTCTACGAATAAAAACACGAGGGCGCTGCGCTACGAGAAAATACTAAGCGCATACCTCTTGCGAGAGCTTCGGTGAGGCGTGCCACGAAATAAAGCACGCGACCGAATGGGGGGCCCTAGGCCCGACCGGAAAACCAGTACCGGATCAGGCCAGACCTACTGCAGAGACTCGGTTCTTGCGGACTTGCAACGATCGGTGAAACCGACGGATCGAACAATGTGAGACCAAATGCCGCCGCGCTACAGAATTGGAGCTCTCGTTTGCAAAGACGCCGCCTGCAAAGGGGATGCCGGCGTTTGCATTACATTAACATATTACGAATCGCGAGTCTCGCCTCCGGGAAAAGTGCATGCGATTTGCCGGACACCCGGTCTGCCGGGAATACGACCATAAATGGCAAAAGGCCGATCTCTGCGAACGTGCCGCTAACAAAGCGGGCTCAGCGGTCCATCTCGCTTCTCAATCTCCTCCCGCAAGATGGATATTTGCCCGCTCTGTGGTGCCCAACATGTCGGGCTTCATGCCCGCTTGTTTATTGCCTGTCGTATATCTGGAACGTAGCCCAGTAAAACGGCAGGCTGAACCTGCTTTGCGAGTGCAGCAACGCCAGCTTCGCTTTGCGTAGCGAAACCTCAGGCGAGTCCCCCTCCTCAATACCCCGGTAAAGGCCATCCATCAGCCGCGGCGTCGATTCGTCGCTCACTTCCCAAAGCGCGCCTATCACCCGTTGCGCGCCAGCGTGCAAAAACGCCCACGAAAGCCCCACCAGACCTTCTCCCGCATAAAGACGCGTCCCGCTGCCGTAACACGCTGAGATCGTCACCAGCTTTGCGCCGATTGGATGCTGGATGATGTCGCGCGCGTAAAGCTTGAACGAGTTTTCATCGGCATTGGATTTCGAAAGCACAATCGCCGAATCCAGCGGCACAATGCTATTGGCCACCGCGTGCGACACAAAATGAATATAGGAATACTGCGCCGGATTGCTCGCCAGATAAGTCGCAGGCGTAGCTTGCTTTCCTGCAATCACAGCCATTCGATCCTTTTCGAAATGGCTTTCAATCTTTTTCATTTCGAAACCAAAAAGCGGAAGGCTTGGAAACTCCTCGCCTACGGAAACCGGATCGCCCAGCAGCAGTATCTTGCCGCGCCTCTCGCGCACGGGTTGAGGCGCCTTAAGCATCGCCAGTGAGGGCGCGGACACCAGCGTCATGTCCTCGATCAAGTAATGAACTCGCGCATCCCCTCCCGGAATCTCGGTGGGACCGGCCCCACGGTCCGGCGCCAGCAACGTTTCAAAATTCAACTCACTCAGTTCGCCATCGGCAAGGATGATCACCTGCTTCTTTGGCTCAATTACCACAGCAGCCGGCGCAATCAGTACTTTGTAGAGCGATTCACCATCCTGGTCGCCCGCTCGTTTCGTGTCCCGCAGTCCAATGATTTTTCTGCCGTAATTCTTTACGCGCTCCGCGATCTCCCGTCGCGATGGCAGCGTGAACGCCGCGATCCGCGCCGGCGTGATTGCCCACAAGTACGACTGCTTTTCGCCAAGCCAGTAAAACAACAGCGTCGCATCCGCCCTTTGAGCAATCTGTCGCGGGTTCAGTGTTGGCCCTCGCGGCCGCTTTGCAGGTCCAACGTCAAGCCCCTTTTCCAGCGTTCCTGCACGGCTCTCATCGGCGGTTGCAAGCGCCTCTTCTGTCTTTCCTTCCTGCATCAACAGGTGAATATAGCTGTCGTAGATGCGCGAAGCATTCGCGCCAAACGGAAGTTCGCTCTCCTCGGATTTGAGCGTTGCGCGCGCCGACTGGAACATATTGAGCGCTGATCGATAGGTCTCCTCAGCACCTTTGGTGTTCCCTTCCGATTCGAAAAGCTCGGCGAGTCGGTAGCCCGCATCCAAACGAAGCGTGGCGAGCACGGATTCGTCACTCCGAATCACACGAAAACAGGATTCAGCCTGTGCGTTCTGATGCCGTGCAGCCGACAACATGCACTTCGTCTCGTGGAGATTCGCGCTTTCGTGTCCCCCGCTCTCCAGCTGACTGGCCCGGTCGACGTAACCGCTCGCCTTGTCTAGCTCGCCGCTCTCAACTGAAGCTGCCGCCAGGTCCTCAAGCGCGTTTAGGATGTCTTCCCTGCTTCCAATCTGTTGGGCCAGCACAAGCGATTTGCGATACGCATCCAGGGCGCGCGCCCAGTCGCGTGAATCCTGATAAACGTAACCAGTGGTGCTAAGCCACTTGAGCTGGTAACGAACAATCCCGAGCTCTTCCGCACTGGCCTCTGCCTGACGAAATTGATCGAGAGCCCGCTCGCTGTCGCCAAGTTGATAATAGGCCCAGCCCAGATTACCCGCTGCTCCCTGGACCACGTTCTTGTACCCGAAAGAGACGCCATCCTGATACGCAGAACGAAACCAGTCGACCGCCTCGTCGTAATGATCCTCCTGCATCGCAATGTAGCCAAGATTGAGAGTCGTTGTCGCCTGCAACCAGCGGTCGTTGTGGCTCCGCGCAAAGGCTAGCGCATCCAGAAAATACACCCGTGCCTCGGCAAGCCGGCCTGATTTGATTGCGAGGATTGCATGGGCAGATAAAACTTCGCCACATTTCGCAAGGCTCCGTTTGCTGCACAGCCGGTCAGCCTGCGCCAGGCGATTGCGTGCAGTATCGAGCTGATCCTGGCGGGTAAGCGCGACCGCCTCGATGCCAAGCTTCTCGGCAGTGCCTTCTTCATCCATTGGCTCGCGGTAGGATGCCAGCGCATTCAGCACGCCGTCATACATGCCGCGGTAGAGCATAGACTCAGCCCGAAGCAGTTGAAACTCTGCCGCCCAGTATGGAGATGAGCGCTGAAATTGCTTGTAGCCCAGTTCCGCCTCTTGCTGGCTCTTTGCCAGATAGCCTTGCTGAAACAGCCGCGATGCGTGGTTATAGGCGATTTGTGCGCTGCCCGGGAGTGTGTCGTGGAGTGGAAAAAGGAGCAGTAGGGCGAGCGCGAGCAGGAAAAACAGCAGAAAAGAATTGAGCCCGCGCGGCACTTGAGCATGCACGTCGCGGGTTCCTCGGTGGTTCTTGGCGCCAACTGCGTGTGGATTACCTGCAGAACCGGACTCCAAGCGAACTACGGAAGAGTGCCACCATTGGTCGAGCCACCCACCAGACCTATGCTGCCATCCGCCACGCAGCCTAGCTCGAGATCGATCATCGTCAGCTTCACCGTGGTCTTTCGCGGTGTCTGGGTTCCCGGCTTCACATCCTCTGATATCACCGTCAACTTGCCGAGCACCACTTTGCCAAAGTCCGGAATGTCGATGATGTGACCATAGGAACGGCCAGGGAAGCTGCCAGACACTTGATTCACCAGGGAACATTCGACGGTCTCCGCACCTCGAAGATTGGAGGAAAGTCGATTGTACCGTTCGCGCAGATCTGCTGGAAGATCGCTTTGGTCAAGCAGGTTCTTGTGCTGGCCCGCTACCCTCTCAATCACGCCAGGATCATGCGCATAAGTTGCATCGCTCGCGGGTTTCGGGCCAAGGATATTCAAGTTCAAATCGAGCGCCACCGGGTAGCCGGCAATGCGCAGGTTCTCAAAGCGCGTTCCGAGGAAGTTGACCGAGGGAACATACCCTTCGAGCGGATGCTCGGTAATCGTCTGCCCCACCACGCGATCGGCTGTAACCACATCCAGAACGTTCAGCCCCTCAATGACGGAAGTGGTCAGCGTGCTCCAGCCCTGCCCGGCCTTGGTGCTGCGGTTTCCCGCCACCTGCGTGTAGGCTGAGCGATACGAGAGAACTCCCTCCAGCCGGAAATTGTCGGCATGTTGCGAAATGTACCCACCCGTGTCCGGCAACGCGATGCGCGCCTGCGCTCGGATTTCCTGCACCAGGGGTAGCCGCAAATGTCCGCTTAGGACGGTCGCTTGAGCATTGTAATGATGTGTCCTACCGTTCGCTTCGTCAGGCATGGCCTACTCCTATTCCTTTCTTGATTCGCAGAAATTCTATCGGATATCTACGGGGGCCCGGTAATCAATTTTGCGCCTAGAATTGCGAGCAGCTTTGTGAATTCTTTCGCGCAGTGATTAAGCTGACACTATTTCGACAGGACGACATCGAATACGTACCGTCCGATTGCATTCCGCTCTCCCTGCGAGCCGATACCCGAAACTGTCAGCGTATACGTGCCGTTCGCCAGCATTCCGCCTGGAAGAACGATCGAAAGCTGCAGGTCTGCATTGGCACTTTGAGCCGGCGCCTGAACAGAATTCGTCCAAACCGGTTTCCCTTGCGCGTTGCTCAACTCAAACGAAAACGAAGTATAGTTGGCGGCTGATTCGAGAGGAAGATCGACCGGCAGCGCAATGCCATTCACCCGATCGGCAGTAATGGTAGCGTGAGAGCCTCCGCGCGTCGCACCATACAGTGGAGCAACCTGGACAATGCGGGGCTGGTCGATGGATTTGTGAAGGGCAGGTAGCGTAACCAGATTCTGATACCCGACAACCACAAGCAATGTGGCCATCACAGGAACAGCAAACGCTGGGCGCAGCCACGCAAACCACTGCTTATCTCTTTCCCGCGGCAGCACTGTCTTGTTCGCAGCGGGAGAACCAAGGCCAATTTTGGGAAGCTGAGCTTTCGCTTCGCCAATAAACGCCGAACCCGAACGAATATCGAGAGCGCACTCGGCGCAATCGAACATGTGCTCCTCAAACGCATCGCGCACATCGGGTGCAAGCTCGTCGAGCAGGTATCGCTCTGCCGCCATCTCTTTTATTGCTTCACTGTGATTCATACTATCGATCCTCAGTGCCACCAATCCGCGCAATTTCCACGCGAATCGGAACTTCCTGGCCGCTCAGTTTCCCGCTCCAATCGGGGCCAGCCATCCTATACGCTTCACATATTCGACTTTGAATCCCTGTTTTGCGCGATGCAGCAGCACGCGAAGATATTCGCGATCCACTCCAAACTCCCGGCAAACATCGTCGCGATCGCGCTCATCAAGAAACACAGCTTTCAGCAGATCGCGATCCTTGGCCGGCAACCCTAGCAGAATTTCCCGCACTTTCGTCTTGATCTGTCGCGCAGACACAATCTCCAGCGCGTCCACTCCGGTCGCAGGAAGTTCAGGAAGCTCTTCGCTGCGGCGCGATGACCGGTACTGCTCCAGCAGCACATGATTGCAAACTGTGTTGACGAACGCTCCAAGCCGCTCAGGCTGCCGCAGTCCACGGTCCTTGCGCAACACCGCAAACACGCGCGCGAACGTCTCCTGGCAGACATCGTCAATGGCGGACGACGACTGCAGCCGGGACCGGAGTTTGATCCGGAGCAGCTCCGCAAAATAAGCGACGAAATGCTCCTGGGTCGACGGGTCTCCAGCGCAGAGATTTTCTACATATGCTGCATCAAACGCCTGAAATTGCAACGGTTTCTCCGCCCTGCTGCGAGGATTCGAGTATAACATCGCATGCAAATTGGACGGATGAATACCTCTGCACCTCGCCGCCGAAGACGTGCTTCGCCGCGACGCAGAGCCAAGCAGAATTCCGGATTGGAGAGCAGCACAATTCATTTCAGGCAACCGTGAATAAGGGGCTAGCCAACAAAAACTTCGCGTCTCGCAGATCCACCGGCTGAACCCGCAGCTCCGACGAAAATAGATACATCTCGCCCGTTGAAGGTCCGCGCAACTCCATCCGTGACTCTCCAAGATATTTCAGATTCAACCGAAATTTTCGCGCTTCCGCTTCTGTCATATCGCTATCCCTGTACACAATCCTCTCCTCGGTCCATGCTCATCACCGCATTCACGGTGGAACGCTCAGTATCAGTTTTCGCAAGGTCAGGTTGGATAAGTTTTGCCGCGACAAGAAACGCCTGCGACAAAATGATTAATCCGATCCAGTCGCTGCTGGACCAAAGCAACGGCAGAAGCAACAACCAGAGGCTCCACACAAGCCGATTGACTGCGCGCGCCCCCTCGCCAATCTTTGAGCGCGCCACAGAATGCGCAGCTGCGTCCTCGTGCCCATCTGCATGCTCGAGTTCGTCTACCGCCTCAGAATTTCGACCGATGTGATCCGTGTTCATCTGATTCCAAGCTCCCGTGGGGATGGGGCACAGGCGGGGCACACTCCAGCGAGCATGTCCCGCCTGTGTTTGGGGGAGGACTTTTGATTGGAGCAAAGCACCAACCTGCATTCGCTCCTGGAAACCGTCCCGAAGTACGCTGCTCAAGTTCAAGCTCGTGCTCTTCATCAAAGTCATCACGACAGGTAGTGCAGCTCGCGACGAAATCGTTTCAACATTTCTCGCAGAATCTTTCCTGCTCACCAGTCAGCACGCCGAGTAGCCCGTCTCCGGCTTCAGCCAGCAATCGAATCCGGGATGCAGTGAAAGCTCCTCCATCTGCTCAAGGCAAATCTGCGCATTCAACACATCTCCCCACACCGGAATCCAGTCCGGCATGTCCGCAGGAGGTGGCACATTCCACGACAAGATCGTCCGTACTATCGGCAGCCGTTCCAAAAAGCACAGGGTCAGCGCCGGACTGATGCCAACCGCAGCCATCTCCTGCTGCGGCTTCGGCCCCGGTACGTCGCATACGTTGATGGAACTCATGCCCTGGTCGAGCCACGACACCCCGCCGTCATACGACAGATAAAAACGCACATACTCTTTGCTCGCGCAATCTGCCTCGGAGTACCCGGTGCATTCGCTGACGTGAATCGTGGCCTGTAGCTGTTCGATATCGGAGCTGTACGTCACATAACCGATGCTTTCGTACGTGGTGTCCTGCTGTATCCGAAGCACGGCCTTGAATGAACTGCTCGTGATCTTTCCGAAATAATCCGGATTGGCAAGCAGAAGCGAGCGCAAGTTGCGGCGCGCCAAATCCGGCGCCATCGTGGCAAGTGAGATCAATTCCAAAGCCGGCTTCGCCGACCGTGCGGAAGACATTGCTGACGAGTTCATAAGGTGCCTTTCCAGGAATGAATTTTCAGGGTGGCCCGGGCTTGCACCGAAATCCGGTGGGTGCGCAGATTCCGCACAAATCGTCAATGGGGTAAACAAAACAATCGAGAGGATGCAGAAACGATTCGAGTCAAGCGGGTCTCGTAAACAATCAGGCAAGAATTCAGCCTTCTGACGGATAGTGAAGCTCAGCGCCCGAGCGTTTCAGAAAAATCAGAAAGCTATTGCAAAGGAAGACGCCGCCGCCGGGGTTGCCACCGGAGCAATTGCCGTGCAGAATAAGAAAATAGTTGCGAGAGGTTATGCCCCAGACTGGTCCCGCACCCATCTCTTCAACGGAAGTATGGCCCGCCCTGCCCCAGGCGGCGTGGAGCGACACCTGCGCCACGCTCCAGCTATGGATGCAGATCGTAGGGAAAACACGCCTGGCTCTCACCCCGCCCATCAATCACACCTGGAACGTGACGCTGTACCCAACCATCCGCGGCGTAACCACGTCGCCTATGCCGTACGGCACGCTCATGTTGCAAATCGATTTCGATTTCGTCGACCACATGCTTGTCGTCGAAACCAGCGATGGCGGCCGCAAAATCATTCCCCTCGAACCGATGACGGTCGCAGAGTTTTATCGGCGCTACAATACCGCGCTCCACGACGTAAGCTGCTCCGTGCGCATCTGGCCAACACCGGTTGAGATCGCAGATCCCATACCATTTCAGCAGGACACAACCCACCGCAGCTACGATCGCGAGTATGTGGGCCGATTCTGGCGAGTGCTGTTGCAGACCACGCGCGTCTTCACAATATTTCGAGCCCGCTTCCGTGGCAAGGTCAGTCCCATCCACCTTTTCTGGGGAGCGCTCGACCTGGCGTGTACGCGCTTCTCCGGCCGCACCGCTCCCGAGCATCCCAGCATGCCGGGCCTGCCCGATCGCGTCACGCGCGACGCCTATTCGCATGAAGTAAGCAGTTGCGGATTCTGGCCCGGCGCGCCAGGAATCGAGCCATTCTTTTACAGTTACGCGTACCCTGAGCCGCCGGGCTATCGCGACTATGCAATCATTCTCGCGCAAGCCCGCTTCGATCCCAACTTCGGCGAATTCCTGCTGCCGTACGAAGCAATGCGCCAGTCCCACGACCCCGACGCCGCCCTGCTGCAATTTTTACAGAGCACCTACGAAGCCGCAGCAAACTGCGCCCACTGGGACCGCTCCGCCCTCGAGGTCTAGCCTTCAACAAACGAACCGGCCGGGTGCCCCATCCTTCTCGCAGCATTATCGCGAGAAGGGTGGGATACCACGAACCCAATCTCACCACGAACAATCTAGCAGCTAAAAGCTAGAAGCTAGTTTTTCAATCATCCGCCTTAATCAAAGCCGCAACCAGCTGATCCCTGCGCTGATTAGCAACGTTATCGGCATTACCAAGTATCTTCAGCCAGACAAACGCGGCCACTCCGCCCATTACCAGAAGAATCGGCACTGCCAGCAGCGGCATGCCGACCACCGAGCAGAACTCATACACCAGCGCGCCAACGGCCACCAGGCCCATCTGCAACAGTAAGCTGAGAAACGCAGCTCCCTGCGACCTGCGCTGGCGCGAGATGCGCCCGGGATTGATCTTGTACGGCATGGTGAGCGAGAAGACATCGCCCACCGCCAGATTGCTGGTCAACACAAAAAGCAGCCAAGCAACCGTAGTTGCCAGCATCTCACCGCTCGGTTCGCCCAGCCGCACTGTGGCCAGCAGGCCGGCAATCACCATCACAACTACAAAGATCGCCGCGTGGAAAAGATTCTTGGCCAGCAGCACCGTGCGGAACGGCGTCGGCGATAGAAAATAGAGCTGAACGCCGGCCCCTTCCGTGCCCAGGCTGTTGCCCCATAGCTGATGAAATCCCAACTGCGCAAAAAACACGCACAAAGGAAACGCAAAAACCGGCGCATGTGAGCTCACGCCGCCACGCAAAAAGCCTCCAGAAACTACCAGAACCATCAGTAGCGGCGCACCCACCGCATAAAGCAACGGCAACGAGCGAAATAGGCTGCGGAATTCTTTCTCCACAATAGCGACCATCACCGAAGGAACACCAGCCTCCGCACCAGCAATCTCCCAGGTGCTGCCCCGCGCCGCCGCTCGCTCTGGTCTTGTCGAAGCTGGCGCGGTTGGCTGCCGAGCAGTTGCCAGCCGGGCTGGTGCCGCGCTCAAATCTTCGCCGCCGAATTCCGCCCTCAAGCGCAGCGCAAGAACGCCTCCGGCTCCAAACACGAAGAGCCCCAGCGTCGCCAGCAATCCCAGCCCGCGCGCCGGTTGTCCCTCTGAAGCATCGCGAATTGCCAGCCCCGCCAACCCCGGCGGAAGCCACTCCTGCACCGTATTCACTCCGCGAGCGAACGGTGAAGTCAGAATTTGTTCAACAGCATGCTTTGACTGGTGAGCTTTTCCTGTCTCTCTCCGCCCGTGCTGCCACACCGCCGGGTTCACAAGCTGGAACGACAGGAAAAAGATCATGAAGAACGCAGCGAGAATCTCTCGCGTTTTGCGCTGCGAGAGCCAGCGGTCGATCCATGAAAAAATGGCCCGCACCAGCAGTATGTTGAACGCGGCAAAAACAATCAGAACCAGCACCGTGAAACCAAACAGATCGGGCCGTACAACGGTGATGCCGGTGAGAATCCCCAGGCAGCAAAGCGCACCGATAGCCGTCGACACATCCGACAAGCCAAAAACAACATAGAGAAAATAAAACGAGCTGAAGCTAACCGGAAAGCGCAGCAGCGTGCCCAAGTTGAACTGTTCCTGGAACGAAGCCAGCATCACAGGAACAACCTGCCAGGTAAAAAGCACAAACCAGAACACCGCCGGCATGTAGTTCCACTGCTGGTCTGAAGCAAGTCCGTAAGCAATGCCGCCTGCGCCAAAGGCGAGGCCGATGCCCATCAGACCGTATACAAAATACGAAATCGTGCGTGCTCCAAACTCAAACGCACCCATTTTGGACCGCAGCCCATTCACAAAAATGTGCCAGCGTAAGCGAACCAGCGCGTTGTACTGCGCACGCGCCAGCGGGCTGAACAGCCCATGCCCGGTAGGAATCATCCCACTGCGGCCCAGGTCGTTCCCATCCGCCGCGACGTTCATGCCAGCCATGACAACTCCTGCGCCTGTTCCCGGTCGCCGCTCACAATGGAGAGAAAAATCTCTTCAAGCGTGAGCCGACCTTCCGTGCCGGGCAACGTTGAGGCCACGCCCGCGCGCAGTTCCTCCAGCGCTCCGTTGGCCACCAGCCGCCCCTGGTGGATGATGGCCACGTGGCTGCAGAGGCGCTCCACAATCTCAAGCACATGCGAGGTAAGAAAGATGGTGGCCCCGCGATTGATCATGCCCTGCAGCATGGTCTTCAACATTCCCGCCGCAATGGCATCCACGCCTTCAAACGGTTCGTCCAGAAACAGCACCCGTGGCGCATGAATCACCGCAGCGGCCAGCGACAGCTTCTTCTGCATGCCGTGAGAAAAGTCGGTCACCAGCTTTTTTGACTCATTGGCAAGCTGCATAAAATCCAGCAGTTCATCCGTGCGCTGATCCGTCGTCTGCCTTTCCAGGCCGTACATGCGCCCCACGAAACGCAGATACTCCCGCGCCGTAAGCCGCCCAAACAGCGCCATGCCTTCCGGCACCACGCCAATCTGCCGTTTCAGGTCGAGAGCCGAAGAGTTGAACGGCCTGCCCAGGATCTCGATCGAACCAGCACTCGGCTCCAGCAGTCCCGTCAGCATCTTGATAGTGGTGGACTTGCCCGCCCCATTTGGCCCAAGAAATCCGAAGAACTGGCCCGGAGCCACGCTGAACGTAACGTTGTCCACTGCAATGAGTTCGCCGAACCGCCTGGTAAGCCCGAGTGTATGAATCGCAGCCGTTTCCATGTGCGCCAAGAATAGCAAGGAACAGAATCGGGAACCAAGTTACCAGGGCAGGTGGCCAGACCATCAAAGAGTCTGTGCCCCGTTCATCGCGGCCTCTTCGCGATGAGCGGGTCTTGGGGGGTAAACGGTGCTCGCAGCGATCAGACTTAAGGATCTGTGTTGTGTCTGTGCCCCGTTCATCGCGGCTTCATCGCGATGAGCGGGTCTTAAGGGGGTAAATCGTTGTCGCAGCGATCAGACCTTTGGATCTGTGATGTGTCTGTACCCCGTTCATCGCGGCCTCATCGCGATGAGCGGGTCTTAAGTTCAGATCGTAGCCCCGACTATCATTGAGCCATGCCGTACGGTCTGAAACGGTTCCAAAAAGCGGAAGCTCTCCATTTCCTCACCTTCAGTTGATATCACCGCTCACCACATCTGGAATCAGTTGCTGCGTGCGATCTCAGGTCCGAAAATCCGGACCCGGGGCACCCGGCCCACTCATCGCGATAGGGCCGCGATGAATGGGGCACAGTCTTGAATCTTTGACAACAATCGAAGGGAGCAGAATCGATGGGTGGGCCACCTGCCTTCTGGCACCTGGGATAACACACTATTCCTCTTCAGCTGCTTCTTCACTCACGTCGGGAAGAGGATCGTTATCCCGATCCGTAACCAGCGTCAGCGCAGCCAGACGCGCAGCAAACTCCGGTGTCCAGCTCCCCTCCGGCGCACGCCACGACCAGTTGCCATCCGGAACCGCGGGCGTATTCATGCGCGCCTCCGACCCAAGCTCCAGCAGATCCTGCGCGGGTACCACCGCAACATCGGCCACACTCGTAAACACCGAGCGGATCAGCGGCCACGCCGCCCGGCCATCCACCTGTCCCACATAGGCTTCCAGCGCCTCGTGTTCTGCGGCGCTTGCCGTGTTCCACCAGCCCTGCGTCGTGTCGTTGTCATGCGTTCCCGTATAAATCACTGTGTTGGGGACAACGCGATGCGGCAGGTGAATATGCGCGCCCGGGTTCCCAAACCCGAACTGCATCACCCTCATTCCCGGAAATCCCAGTTCAAGTCGCAGCGCATCCACCTCCGGCGTGATCATGCCCAGGTCTTCTGCCACTAGCGGCAGCCGTCCGAGTGCGGCTTCGAGCGCGCGGAAGAGTTCCAGACCTGGCGCCTTGATCCATGCGCCCTTAACGGCCGTCTCCTCCTTCGCCGGGATCGACCAGTAGGCTTCGAAGCCTCTGAAGTGGTCAAGACGCACAATGTCGTAGAGCTGGCAAGCCCGGCGCACACGATGAATCCACCAGTCGAACCCGCGCGCGGCCAGCACGTCCCACCGGTACAGAGGATTTCCCCAGCGCTGCCCCGTGGGTGAAAAATAATCCGGCGGAACACCGGCAATGTGAATCGGGTCAAGATTCTCGTCCAGCTCAAAAATATCTGGATGCACCCACACATCCGACGAATCCATGTTGACGAAGATCGCCACGTCGCCAAGGATGCGAATGCCGTGACTAGCCGCAGCCGTGCGCAGCGAAGCCAACTGCAGCGAGAAGGCAAACTGCAATGCCCGCTCCTGGGCAAGCGCGCGCTCGCCTCTTTTGGCTGCTTCCCGAAGCGCGTCCGCATCGCGTCGGCGCAGCGGTTCAGGCCACTGGGTCCACGCCCCGGTGTTGAACTGGCGGCGCAGCTCTGCATAGAGCGCATAATCATCGAGCCAGTCCGCCTGCGCGCGACAAAAATCCCCAAATTCCTCCCAGTGGACTGAGTGTTTGGCCAAACTAGAACCGCGGTCCAGAAAGTTGGCCGCCGCCTCATACAGCAATGGCAATTTCAATTGCTCAACGTGTCTCGAAATTCACATTTCCGGCCAGTCCCGTAAGCTCCGCAATGCGATCGCTCTCGATCCATCCCCAGTCCGAAAGCAGTTCCAGGCTGATCAGCGATGGGTTGCCCGCAAACGCAGAAGTACCGGCGTAAGGCGAGTTGCCAAACCCAGTAGGACAAAGCGGGAGGACTTGCCAAACATGCTGCTTGGCAGCCGCAAGAAACTCCACAAATTCGTGGGCCGCGGGACCCAGGTCACCAATGCCTCCGCGTGAAGGCAACGAGCTCACATGCAGCAAAACACCCGAAGACCGTTGAAAATCCATATACCTATTATTACCGGACAGATTGCGCACCTAAGCGGCGTGAGGACCAGCGAATATAATCCGTTTGACAAAACACTTGCCGCAACAGGGCAGGTCAGATGCGTGGACTCAAGCTTGGAGCGAAGCATTGCGAAATCAAATTAGACGATCTCTCTTTTCAACCCTGGCAAGGATGTCTGCAACCCCCATCATCGGACTGGCCGCCGTTTCAGTTCCAGCCGCAACGCCCGCACCGCCGCCGCAAGTCGTCATCCAGAGCGGCTGGCAGATGCAGGATATCGCCAAGGCCACGCAAGCGGCCGCGGAAATTTCGTCAGCACACTTCAAGCCGAGCGGCTGGTACACGGCAACGGTACCGGGCACGGTGCTCACCACGCTCGTCAACAATCGCGTGTATCCCGAACCGCTGTACGGCGAAAACAACCGGCCCGAAATAATTCCTGACAGCCTGGCGCGAACCTCGTGGTGGTACAGGACAGAAATTTCGGTTCCGCGCTCCTACAAAAATCACCATGTGTGGCTCAACTTCGACGGCATCAACTATTCGGCCGATGTGTGGGTAAACGGTACGCAGGTAGGCACAGTCCGGGGCGCATTCATCCGCGGCATCTTCGACATTACCGCGCACGTGCAACCGGGCCACAAGGCGACACTCGCGGTGCTCATCACGCCCCAGCCACATCCCGGTATCCCGCATGAGCACACGCTGCGCGCGGGCCTGGGGCAGAACGGCGGCATCACCGCAATCGACGGGCCCACATTCCTCTCGACGCTTGGCTGGGATTGGATTCCAGCCATGCGCGACCGCGACAGCGGCATCTGGCAAAAGGTGTTTCTCTCCGCCACTGGACCGGTCGTATTGAAAGACCCTTTGGTGACGACCGATCTTCCGCTGCCCAAGACAGATTCAGCTGATGTGGCCGTCCAGGCCACTCTCGAGAACGTCAGTGACCAGCCGCAGAAAGGCGTGCTGCAAGGCACGATTGAGAACATCCATTTCGAGCAGCCCGTCGAACTTGAACCGCACAGCACAAAAACTGTTAGCTTCGACGCGAAAACAACGCCCACCCTGCACATGGAGCATCCGCGGTTGTGGTGGCCAAACGGCTATGGCGCCGCGAACCTCTACAACCTCCACCTCGCATTCAATCAAGGACGCGACGCCTCCGACGCGCAGGAAATAACTTTCGGCGTTCGCAAAATCACTTACAGTGTCCCCGGCACCGACACGTTGACCATCTCGGTGAATGGCGTGCCAGTATTCATCCGCGGCGGCGACTGGGGCCTTGATGAAGCGATGAAGCGCATTCCGCGCGCGCGGCTTGAAACGCAGATCCGGTTGCACAAGCTGGCGAATCTCAACCTGATTCGAAACTGGGTGGGCCAAAGTACAGGCGAAGATTTCTACGACCTCTGCGACAGGTACGGAATCCTGGTCTGGGACGAGTTCTTCCAGCCCAATCCCGCCGATGGCCCTGATCCAACCGACATCCCCACCTACATCGCCAACGTGCGCGACAAGGTTCTGCGCTTCCGCAATCATGCGTCGATCATGTTGTGGTGTGCGCGCAACGAGGGCTACCCGCCGCCCGAAATCGATGCCGAACTGCGCAAGGTGCTCGCCGAGCTTGAACCTACGCGCCGCTATCAACCCAGTTCGACAGACGGTGCCGGCGTGCGCTCGCATGGCCCTTACTACTGGCGTGTTCCGCGCGCATTCTACAAAATCACTGACGACTACTTCAAGACCGAGACCGGCAGTGTTTCGGTGCCCACGCTCGAGTCAATCCAGGGAATGATGCCGAAGAAAGACTGGGAGAGCATCAACGACGACTGGGCCGAGCACGACTTTGCGAAAGGCAACTCCGGCGCCGACAAGTACCCGGGCCAGATTGCCGCGCGTTACGGACCATTTCGCAATCTTGCAGACTTCGTGCGCAAATCGCAACTGGCTAATTACGAAGCCTTCCGCGCCATGTATGAAGGCCGCAACGCGCAAATGTTTCATCCCGCCACGGCCGTCATCACCTGGATGAGCGACCCTGCGCAGCCGAGTTTCGTCTGGCAGATCTATCACTACGACTTCGAACCCATGTCCTCATATTTCGCAGTGATGCACGCCGGCGAGATGGTGCATGTCCAGTTCAATGAAGACAATGGCCAACTGCAGGTGATCAACAATCTTCCCGAGCCCGTGAAGGATGCGACTCTGCGCGTGGAGGTTTTTAACTTGGACGGCGCGGTGGCGTACGAACACGAAACAAAGTTGACGGCGAAGCCCGATGCAACAACGAACGCCGGCCCGGTAGAGTTCCCTGCTGACCTCTCGCCGGTTCACTTCATTCGCCTTCAGTTGCGGGATGCAAGCGGAAAACTCATCTCGCGCAACTTCTACTGGCGGGCCCTCCCTGCGCATCCTGACGACTTCAACGATCTCAACAAGCTCCCAAAGGTCACGCTGGAAGCGCAAGCCGTAAGCAAGGACGAAAACGGCAAGCGCACCGTGACCGTAACGCTGCACAACCCGAGCAAGAGCATCGCCCTTATGTCGCATGTGCAACTGCGGCAGCAAAAATCCGGTGAGCGCGTGTTGCCCGTGTTTTACAGCGACAACTACATTTCGCTCGTTCCAAATGAAACCCAAACCATCATGATCGAAGCGGAACAGGGCCAGTTCAACGGAGAGAATGCGCTAATCGTGCTCGATGGATGGAATGTGACAGTCGCGGCCACTACACAGAAGAATGTCTCGATCGCGCCGAACCGCCAGGCACAGCCGGAGCTTTCGCCGGAAACGGGCCTGCCGTTCCAAACCGAAGGACTGCGATAGGAGCGATTCCCACACAACGTGCAAAGCAGATCGGCGCACCAAATAAAAGGGCCCGCAACCAATCCGGCTGCGGGCCCTTTTAGCTTCCGTTTTCTGCTTACATACCGGGCAGTTGAGGGTTCTTTGGCTTGGCATTCATGCGGATGAGGTTGTGCTTCTTGTAGTAGTCAAGCACTCCACTCATGAAGACATTGAAGGCCTCGTCCTGATGCGCGCGAATCAGCTGGTCCTTGGTCGTGTCAAAGTTCTTCTGAATCTCTTCAGCCGAGGGTTCCTGTTTGTCGAGAATCTTTGCTACAACGCCGGTGCGCTGCGCATTGATTGGTCCGCTGATGTTGCCTACTGACAGATCAAACAGTTGCGGAGCAACCTGCGCCACCTGCCCCAGATCAGGCACTTGGCCGTCGAGCCCAACCAGGTCGCTCGTCTTCACGGTTGCGCCCATCTCCTTGGCTGCCTGCGCCAGGTTGTTTTCTGACTTGGCACGCTCAGACAGTTCGCTAGTCTTACTGCCAAGCAGACCAGGGAGTTGCTGATCGCGGTAATCATCCAGCACGTGGCTCTTCCAGTCAGCAAACGTTGGTGCGTGTGCCGGAGAGATGCCGGTCACCTGGAATATCGCATAGCCTTCGCCCGTGGGCGCAGACTGCGGCGGATCGCCCTGCTTGGATTCAAACGCGCGATTCAAAAGTTGTGAGCTGTCCGGAAGCGCGGCAATGACACCGTCGCGTCCAACCGGCTGCGTGGTTACCACGTCCAGATGGTGGGCTGCCGCCGTCTTCTCAAGTCCATTCTTGATGGCTTCAGAAGTGAGCGCCTTGGCGTAGTTGTCTTCGGCCTGCGCTGCGTACTGGCGAATCAGCGTTGCCTGGATCGTCGGCTGCACCTCGGAGAGTGTCTGGGTGTGAGCCGAAGTGCGCTCTTCAACCTGCACAACGTGATAGCCGAACTGGCTCTTCACAATCTGGATGTCGCCGATCTTCTGAGTAAAGATGGCGTTATCAAACTCGGGTACCATCTTTCCGCGCTGCGCAAATCCTAATTCACCGCCGGAGTTTTTGCTGCCAGGATCATCGGAGAACTTTTTCGCCAGGTCGTTCCAATTGCCGCCAGACTGAAGCTGCTTCAGGACCGTCTCGGCCTTGGCTTTGGCTGCCGCATCGGCCTTGGGGTCTCCCGGAGGCACCGAGATAAGGATGTGGCGAGAGCGAGCCTGCTCGGGCACCGAATACTCCGACTGGTGCGCTGTGAAGTATTGCTGAATCTGCTGCTGCGTGGGCTGCGGTACGCCGCCTGGCAACTGGTTGGGAGTGAACGCAAAGTAGCTGATCTTGCGCTGTTCAGGTACGGCCGTTGCGTAGCGCGTTGCATTCTTCTTGAAAAACGCCTCGAGCTCGCTATCGGAGGGGTTGATCGTTTTGCGCAGATCGTCTGAAGAAATCACAGCATAGTCAAACTTGATCTTGACGTTCTGCTTGCGGTACGCATCGCGAACTTCCTGGTCGCTGACCGTAACGCCGGCAGTGATGAGCGCCTGCAAACGCCGCACGACGATATCGGTCTTGACGCTTTGCTCAAAATCCTTGACCGACATGTTCAGGCGCTGGGCAATCAGGGCCTGGTACTGTTCGTCGCCAATGAATTTGCCGTTCGGAAACAGCACTTCGCCGGTCGGACCGGTGTGCAGATACTGGCGCACATCCTCATCTGTGGCGCGAACGCCGAGCTTGGATGCTTCCTGCAATAACACCTGCTGCTGCACAAGCTGCTGCCCCACCTGAGCCTCAAAAAAATTGAGGATCATCGGATTATCGGCGTACTGCGGGTTGCGCTGTTGCAACTGCTGGCGGGCAACCTGCTCCACCTTCACCTGGCTCACCTCATCTCCCGTGGAGAGAAGTTTGCTGTACCAGTGCGGATAAACGGTGGCGAAAGTATCTGCCGATGCGGAACCTCCGGCCATCAGGCCCGGGATCAGGTAGACGCACATGGATACCGAGGCGGCGCCAATGATGACGACCAAAAGCGCTTTGGTGAGGCGATTGTCAGTTTGCAGGAAACGAATCATGGACGGACTTAAACCTTCAACTCTCTACGCGCGAACCCGACGTGCACCCAGGCGGCGATAAACATCCCTCCCGCGGGCCACATGCGGCGACTGCGCAACTCTCGCTCGACGCGACTTTCCTATTATATTCGACGATGAACCGGGCCTGTCGGGTTCGGAATTGAACCTCGGATTCACCGACGGAAAGGGCATCCCGACCGGGATGCCCGAAGTGCTTTGCAATTCAGGAGATGTGTTTAGCGCCAGTAGTAAAATCCGCCGGTCATGAAGTACGGCCGATAATAGACCCGTGGATAGTAAGGATAAGGATACGCGTAAGGACCGCCATACATGTACCGTGGGCGGTAGGGGTAAGGCGCCGGACCGCGTTGGTAAAGTGACGGGCCGCCGGGGTACAGACCCTGCGCCAGCCGCATAGCCTCTTCCTGGCTTACCGGATTCACGGTCAAAGGCGCCTTCAGGTGAAAGCTGACAAGCGCCTCGGCGGGAATCCACACTCCCGGTCCTGAGGATGCTGCCGAAGCAGCGGTTCCAGCTGCCACGCCAGTTGCGGCGCCAACCGCACACCCAACCCCACGACCAACCGCGCAACCGATTATGGTGCCAACAAGCCCAGCTCCTACTGCGTTGCCAACCGTCTGCCCAGCCTTGTTGGGTCCCTTCACCCTGAACTCATCGGAGGTGAGCTGGTATGTCTGCCCGCCAAGATCGAGCGAGGTGAGCTGGAGCGCCAGCACTGGATTGCCCGAGATGTGTCCGGAACCCGGCTGGCGGCTTTCAGAAACCACGCCGTGAAATACAGCTCCGCGCGGAATCGCCAGTACGCCCCCGTTGGAGACATCGCTGATCAGCGTGAATTGAACCGGCTCGCCGTCCTTGGCGCGTTTGCTGGCCACAGGTTCCATTGTGCGCAACTGCAACAGCGTTCCGTCAGGAATGGTTACCGGGCCAGTGGCTGGCCGATACTGCGGCGCAGGTTGGCGGCCCGAGCCCTGCTGCGGATAAGGCGATCCGTACTGCGGACGCCCCTGCGAATACTCGGGAGGATACGGACTTTGCTGGCCCCGCTGCGGGTACGGACCCGACTGCGGGTACGGACCCGGCTGGGGATATCCACCCTGCTGCTGCGGGTATTGACCGGAGGGCTGCCCACTTTGCGGATAAGGCGATGCCGGAGCCTGTCCATAAACGGAGCCCGGCTGCGCGCCCGTGCCCGGCTGTGCATTCGCCTCAGTTTGCGGGCCGTCATCGTTCGGGTCCGGTGCCGGCTGGGTCTGTGCGTTCTGCGCTTCCTGCGGATTACCGATTGTCAGGTTGTTGTGGACCTTGGTTACGCCTGGGACCTTGGTCACCACTGACTCAGCCAGCTTCTTCGACGAGTCGGACGATACTGTACCGGCCAGCGTAACTTCCCCCTCGATCGTTGCGGCGGTAATCAGATCATTTTTGAGAGTCTGTTCGGCATCCAGTGCGTGCACCACGTCCATCTCGATCTGCCCGTCAGTGCGCTGGCTCCCCGCAGCGGCACTATCCTGCGCCAGCACCATGGCCGCGCTCAGCACCGCTAAACTGCACCAGGCAAATAACTTGACGTAACTTCTGTTGAGCCCTCTTTTGATAAATGGCCGATTCATAACCAAATCTCTCCCCAGAGCAACTGCACGCGTCTTCTTGCTATTCGGGCAAGAAAAACGCCTTGAAAGTTGTGCCGCCGGTTATGCATTTAGACGGCCTAAGGCACAACCCGTTAAGGGTGGAAACCCGAACCGCAGGAAAAAGTTCCGCGACCCGCCGGTACCCAGCCAAGCGAGGGAATGCGACCTCGCCTCCCGGCAGATTTGCCCGAAACCGTTCAGGACCCACAGCATCCAAGGCGGAGGAGGAATTCCCCTCAATGTCCCAACGGCTCAGTTATGGAAAGGCTTTCCCTGAAGGAGTCCATGCGCTTCGGGAACTTGGAAAAGTGATTAGCGCGACCGGCCTTGAACCCTCTCTGGTCGAGCTTGTAAAAACCCGCGCCTCGCAGTTGAACGGCTGTGCCTACTGCATTGACATGCATACTAAGGATGCCCGCGCCGCAGGCGAAACCGAGCAGAGACTCTACGCCTTGTCAGCCTGGGAAGAGACCCCTTTCTTTACCCCGCGGGAACGCGCCGCTTTGGCCTGGACTGAGGCCGTTACCAATATCCAAGAGGGACATGCTCCCGACGCTGTATATGAGGAAGTACGAAAGGATTTCAGCGAGAAGGAGTTCGTGGCGCTGACGTTCGCCATCGGGCAGATCAACTTCTGGAATCGCGTCTCAATCGCCTTCCGCGCAGAACCGGGGACATATCAGCCGCAACCAAAAGCTCGATCCTGAAGCACTTCAGGATCGAGCCTGTTTCCATAACATCCTTCAGCTTTGGAAATCTAGCCCCAAACCTCAGGAGAGGTCGCCGGGCCAGTTGGGAGTAATGCGGATGAGGTCCAGGCTGCCAAGATCCTCAACCACAAACTCCGAAGATGATGCGGGCACCGCCGCAATTGCCCTGGCCGGCAATTCAATTGGATCGAACGCGTCCCCGCTGATCCGGCCAACACCAGCAGCAGCAAAGAGATAGGCGAGCCCCGGCACGGAAGAATCGGCCGGACGAAGGCTCGAGCTGCCGCGTTTGTCCCTCACCGGAATCCGCTCAACTCGGAAATACTCGGTATCGATCAGGACAGTTCGGTCAGCCAAAGCCTGAGGAGCTACTTTGCCTGCCCGGGTAGTAAGTCGCGTCGCTTCCATCGCTTTTTCAATATGTAACTCGCGCGGGCGGCCATAGTCATACATTCGATAAGTCAGGTCACAGTTCTGCTGGGTTTCCAGCAGGATGGCTCCCGGCCAGATCGCATGAACCGTGCCGGCGTCGACGAAAATCATGTCGCCTCGCACCACCGGCAAAATGTTCAGGCTTTCTTCCAGCGTGCCCTGATGAATCCCCTGCTCCACCTGTTTCAGCGTCACGCCCGGCTTGAGACCGACGGCCACTTGGGCGCCCGGTTCTGCATCAAGCGCATACCAGCACTCGGTCTTGCCGCGCGGTTCGCCATACTTCTGCGCCATCTGGTCATCAGGGTGCACCTGCACGCTCAGCTTTTCTTTGGCAAAAATGATTTTGATCAGCAGCGGCGAATCGCCACTGCGCACACCCGGGCCAAGCAGCGCGTCATGAGCGTCGCGAAACAGCGCGTCAAGCCGCTTGCCTTTGTGCGGACCCGTGGCCACCATGCACATATCGCCCGTGAGCCACGCCTCGCCAAGGGGACCGCCCTCGGCGCGAACGTCGAACCACGGACGCAGATCCTGATAACCCCAGACCCTTACATCGAACTTGGGGTCAATGCGAAACGGCGCGAGTTGCACCGAGATTAATGACTGGGGATCGCTCATGAATTTACTTCTGTCAATCAGAAAGCGTGCTGGTGTACTCGACAATGCAGCGTCGCAGAAAAACAGCCGAAATGCTGCCGTATTCCAAATTTACCAAACGCTCAGAGCCGGCAGCGCCCAGAACCTGCAAAGAGGTTGTCATCCCGAAACGAAGTGAGGGATCCGCGGTTGCTCTTCTACTCGCTCAATGACGTATGTGCGATCAGCCGGTCGTTCGCCCGGAGAGCTCACGCACAGTGGCGGGCCCGACTTCAGTTCTAGATTGCAATGAGGCACAGTCGCAGTATTACAGAGCTTTGAACACGCCAAAGGTTGCAATCACCACGCAGATTCCTACGATGATCCAGCGGGTCAATGGCGAAACCTCAGCTTTGTAATCCTCTTTTGCGCTCATCGTGAGAAAAACCAAAAAACCTGCGACCGCAAATAAAATCAAGAACCACGGTTGAAGGAGGAAACCCATGGGACTCATCTCCTGCTCGGGCTACTTTTGTGCCCGAAGTGTTGGTTGTTGAGAATCGTAGCATCTGCGGCAAAACCTCGGCGCTCTGCCCGACAACTTTCCGCTGTAATCAGAACATTCCGCAGTTTCGGGCTGGAATACCGTCGGTCGGCTCGTTATTCTCTTTCCCATGCCACACTTCGTCATCCCCTACTCCGTGATTTTCGACCACATGTTCAAGATGCCGCTTCCGATTCTTGAGAAGCTGGCTCGCCCGGTCATCGTCTACCTGGTACTGGTGCTGCTTTTGCGCTTGTTTGGAAAACGCGAGCTGGCGCAGCTCAACCCCTTCGACCTCGTAGTTCTGTTGTCGTTGTCGAACACCGTCCAGAACGCGATCATCGGCGAGGACAACTCAGTAACCGGCGGCCTCATCGGCGCCTTCGGTTTGCTGGCGATCAACTGGCTGGTAGTACGAATACTCTATCGCTCGCCGCGTTTGACGCGCATGCTTGAGGGCCGTGCGAATGTCCTGGTGCGTGATGGGCAGATCGACAAAAAGGCTCTTGAACGCGAATCTCTCACGCGCGAGGAGCTGCTTGAGGTAGTTCACAGGCAGGGCTTTGAACACTTGAACCAGGTAAAACGTTGCGAGTTGGAACCGAATGGGATGTTCTACATTGAAGCGCTCGAACCTTCAATGGCCGACACTCACCACAAGGAATTGCTGGCAAAGCTCGAGGCGCTAAGCCACGAGGTCGCCGCGCTGCGCGGGCAATGAGCATCATTTACAATTCGGCAGACCTTTTGCAGGCAAAATCGACGGCAGGAGAAATTACGCAATGGCAATGACTCGACGCGACTTTTTGGTCAGTAGCGCAGCAGCGGCAATATTGCCCGAGGCGGTCCTGGCATCGGAAAAGCCATTGAATGTCGTCCTGGTGTTTTGCGATGACCTTGGCTACGGCGACATTCGCGTGTACGGTGGTGCGAATCCCACGCCAAACCTGGTCAAATTTGCTTCGGAAGGCATGCGCTTTACAAATCTCGACAGCGCGGACCCGGTATGTTCGCCGTCGAGAGCGTCTCTTCTGACCGGGCGTTATCCCACGCGTGTCGGAGTACCGCGCGTACTTTTTCCGAAAGATGTCGACGGCCTGAATCTTGACGAAGTGACGCTTGCCGACATGTTGAAGGCCAAAGGCTACAAGACCTGCGCAATCGGCAAGTGGCACCTTGGTTTGCCTGAGAAATATTTGCCCACCAGCCGGGGCTTCGACGAGTACTTCGGCGTTCCTTACAGCGTCGACATGAATCCGCGATTGCTGATGGATGGCACGAAGGCGATTGAGCAGGAAACCGACGTTGATTATCTGACGCAGCGGTACACAAAACGGTCGATCGATTTCATCGAGCGATCCAAAGACGGCCCATTTTTCCTCTACCTGGCGCACTCGATGGTGCATATTCCACTCGGAGCAAGTCCGCAGTTCAAAGGAAAGTCCGGGCTGGGTCTCTACGGCGATGCGCTGGCGGAGATCGACTGGAGTTTCGGCGAGATCATGAAGACCCTTGATCGCCATGGCCTGCGCGAAAACACATTAGTGATTTTCACTTCAGACAATGGTCCGTGGTTTCAGGGAAGCCCCGGCCGCCTGAGAGGTAGAAAGACCGATACCTATGAAGGCGGCGTGCGCGAGCCGTTTCTTGCTCGTTTGCCCAACAGGATTCCGGCGGGATCGGAATGTAACGCACTCGCTTCGCTGATGGATGTGACGCCGACTATCGCCAAGCTCACGGGCGCAAAGCCAGGGCCAAAACCATTCGACGGCATCGACATCTGGCCGCTCTTGTCCGGTCAGCAGAAGTCGATAGACCGCGACGTTCTGTTGTTCTTCGACAATGTCAACTTGCAGGCCGCCCGGTGGAACAACTGGAAACTGCATTTAACGCGCTACGATCAGGAGTCCTACAGCGTGCTAAGCGGGCATGGGCAAACAAACTACGCTCTCAAGAATCCTGAGTTATACGATATGGACCGCGATGAGGACGAGAGTTACGATGTCGCACCTCTCCATCCCGACATCGTTGCCAAAATTTCTAACCGCGTAACGGAGTTGCTCGCAGGATTTCCGCCAAGTGTCCAGCAAGCCTGGACCGACACCAGAAAACGCGTGAATGTTGAAGAGCGAATTGGAGCTCGACCACGAGGCCCCAAATAATCGCTGCTTCCTGTTCGTGCGACACTGTCCCTGCGTTTTGTCGTTGGAGTGATCGCTCGTCGCAAATTACACCTGCATGTATTCTTATTCAATCGCTGGATTTCCCTCCGGCTATTTCCCGTTTCATCAAGGAGGTCAAAAATGAGCACGTTCAAAACCCACGATGGCGCCACTCTTTTCTACAAAGATTGGGGCAAAGGCCAGCCCATAGTCTTCTCGCACGGATGGCCGTTGAATGCTGACGCGTGGGACGCTCAAATGTTGTATCTGGGCCAGCACGGATATCGCGTCATAGCGCACGACCGCCGCAGTCATGGACGATCGGATCAGACGTGGGACGGAAACGACATGGATACCTACACCGACGATTTATCTGCTCTCTTTGAATTGCTCGACCTGAAGGACTCGGTAATGGTCGGCCACTCGACTGGCGGGGGCGAGGTAGCGCGATACCTGGGAAGGCATGGCTCCAAACGAGTCGCCAAAGCCGTCCTCATCGGCGCCGTACCTCCCATCATGCTCAAGACGGTGAACAATCCGGGCGGACTGCAAATGGACGTCTTCGACGGCATCCGCAAAGGCGTGGTGAATGACCGGTCGCAATTCTACAAGGACCTGACCATGCCGTTCTTCGGTTACAATCGCGACGGCGCAAAAATCTCAGAGGGCGTGCGAGAGAATTTCTGGTTTCAGGGGATGCAGGGAGGAATCAAGGGACAATTCGACTGCATCAAGGCATTCTCTGAGACCGACTTCAACGACGACCTGAAGAAGATCGATATCCCAACACTGGTCATGCACGGCGAAGATGATCAGATTGTCCCGATTGCCGACTCAGGTTTGCTGACCGCGAAACTGGTAAAGGGCGCTCAATTGAAGGTGTACTCCGGGCTTGCTCACGGCATGGCAATCACACATCACGAGCAGATCAACCCCGACCTACTGAGCTTTATCCGGTCATAATAAACAGCGGCCGCGGCTGGCAGCCAAGTCCGCAAGCAGGATTCAGCGCCAGTCCGCGGCTTCTATCGCCGCCAACTATTCCCATTCAATAGTGCCCGGCGGCTTCGACGTGATGTCGTACACCACGCGATTGATGCCTCGCACTTCATTCACAATCCTATTCGAGATGCGCTTCAGCACTTCGTACGGCAAGGGTGTCCAGTCGGCTGTCATGCCGTCTTCAGAGTGCACCGCGCGCACCGCCGCCGTGTAAGCATACGTGCGCTGATCGCCCATCACGCCCACGCTCATCACCGGCAGCAGCACCGCAAAACTCTGCCAGATCTTCGAGTAGAGTCCGGCAGCCTTAATCTCGCTCACAACGATATCGTCGGCTTCCTGCAGCAATGCGACACGCTCCGGCGTTACTTCGCCCAGGATGCGCACCGCAAGCCCCGGCCCCGGAAATGGTTGCCGCCCAAGAACGTCTTCCGGCATCCCAAGGTCGCGCCCAATGCGCCGTACTTCATCCTTGAACAAATCGCGCAACGGCTCAATCAGCTTGAGCTTCATGCGATCCGGCAGACCGCCCACGTTGTGATGGCTCTTGATGGTCTGGCTCGGCCCCTTCACGCTCGACGACTCAATCACGTCGGGATAAAGCGTGCCCTGAACAAGCCAGTCCACGCCGCCGGACTCTTGCGCAATGCGGCTGGCTTCGTCATCAAACACCGCGATGAACTCCGCGCCAATGCGCTTCCGTTTGATTTCGGGATCGGTGACGCCCGCCAGCCTGTTCAGGAATCTCTCGCCCGCATCCACGGCAACAATGTTCAAGCCGAGCTTGTCGCGCAGATTCTTCTGCACGCTGATGAACTCGTTTTTGCGCAGCACGCCGTTGTTCACAAAGATGCAGGTAAGCTGGCTGCCAATGGCCTTGTGCACCAGCATCGCCGCCACTGAGGAATCCACGCCGCCCGACAATCCGCAGATCACGTGCCCCTTGCCGACCTTGGCGCGAATCGACGCAACGGTGGTCTCGATAAAGTGCGCCGGCGTCCAGTCGCCCGCCGCGCCGCATATGTTGAACAGGAAATTCTTGATGAGCTGCGAACCGAACGGCGTGTGGTGCACTTCCGGATGAAACTGCACGGCCCAGATGCGGCGTTCTTCGTTGGCGATGCCCGCCAGTGCGTTGGACGAAACAGCCGTGCGGCGAAATCCCGCAGGCAGCTCCAGCGCTTCGTCACCGTGGCTCATCCACACTGCGAGAGTCGGCGGCAGTCCGGCAAAAAGCGGTGTTGCACTGTCTTCAATGTTCACTTCCGCATGGCCGTACTCGCGCTTTGAAGCGGAACGAACCTTGCCGCCCAGATGATGCACGATGAACTGCAGTCCATAGCAGATGCCAAGAATCGGAACGCCCAACTGCAGCAATTTCGGATCGGCTGCCGGAGCGTCAGCATCGTAGACCGACGAAGGCCCGCCCGAAAGCACCAGGCCCATGGGCTTGAGCGCCTCAATTTCGGCCAGCGGCACTGTGCAGGGAAGCACGACAGAGAAGACGTTCTGCTCGCGGATGCGGCGGGCAATCAGCTGGGTGTACTGAGAGCCGAAATCAAGGATAACGATTGTTTGGGTGTCCACGTTTCAGTTTTGCAGGCTGCCTGCTGGCCTGTAAAGACATCCCTGCGGACCCCGCAAAATTCGCTGTGCATTTCCGGGTCTACACTCGTACAGCCTAATCGAAAGCCGCTTTAAGGCAATCTCGCTGCCTCCGCCACCGGATCCCAGCGGTCCTTGCCCGCCAGAAAAACGCGCGGCACATATTGCGCAGCCTGCTGCGCCGTCAACTGATGCGACCACGCAATCCGCGCAGCCGGATTCGCACCGGGCCCCGTCGAATTGAACTCCGCATAGTAGGCCTGCGGAGCCTCACCAGTCCTTCCCCAGGCATTCCACCCTTGCGGGATCACGTTGGCCGGCAGCTCAGTATTGATATAAACCACGCGCGAAAACGGCCGCCACGGCCTGCCCAGGCTGATGGTCTCGCGCGGCGCGCCCGGTTCAATTCCGCTGGTCACTTTGCTGTTGATGATCACGTACCCGGTGCTTTGATCAGGCGATGTGCGTGACTGCGCCGTCAGGTAGCCGGGGCCGTTGGCGCGGATCTCCGTGCGATCGAAAACCGCCGCGGCATTGCCGAAGATGAAATCGACCCCGCCCTCAATATAGGAGTCAACATAATATTGGCGGCCATAGTCGGCGAACAGTGTGTCCTGGTGGCCGAGGAACCTGCAGTGCTTGAAGATTGCACGATCGGCGCGCACCGCCGCGGCGACCGCCTGCCCGGTGTTGCCGGCAGTGTTTTCGAAAGTGATGTTGTCGGCCTCAAATCCGTCGCCGTTGATTTCCACCGTTTCAGTAAAGAAAGTCCCGCCCGCCTGCTTTGAGTTCAGGCTGTTCGTGATCACAACTTCGCTTGGAGACTTGCCCATTCCCATCAGCGTGACATTGGTGTGGTTCTGCGTCACGATCACCCGCTCGTGATAGATGCCGGGAGCGATCTCGATATAGACGCGGCCTGGCTTGCCGTTCTTGTCCACCCCGGCGAACGGATGATGATCCATCGCCATCTGTATGGTGGGGAATTCTGTTGTTCCTTCGATACCGGTCTTTACGTCAGCCGAAACGCGCACGTGGACATCCTGTGCCACTGCAATTTGAACTGCAAGCAAACCAACGGCGAAGAGCAGGCGCATGATAAGAGTCTTCCACTTCCCTCTCCGGGACAGCTTCCCGTCCCCGTTTCCCGCCTCATCATAATTTGGCCGGATGGTTCCATCAGCCGGCCCGTTCTCTTTTGAGCAACTCCTGCTTGCGACGCCCAGGGCCCCGATCAAGGCTCTAGGCCCACTGCTTGCCCAGCGCGTTCAAATCTGCGCGACCCAGTTCTTCGGGGGTCATCGTTACTCTGAACTCCACCTCAGCGTTAAACGAGAGGAACCATGGCTCCGCCAAGCGTGGGATGTCTGACCCGCTATCTACGTTCACGATCAAAATGCCGCCGCGCTTGCCTTCGCGCTCACCAAACCATGCTTGCTCTGGCTTGATCGCATCCATAATCTGCTTCATTTTGGCGGCTGCAGTGCCGTTTTTAACGGCCGTGTTGAAGGGCTCAATTGGGAGTTGAACCAGCATCATCATGCGCATGTGAAACCTCCGTGCGATGGGTTCGCTTCATTCCCGCGACCGGCACGCGGCAGAGAATACCATGCGCGCAGGACGATTGACCCCAACTTTATTACCGCTCGTCACAGCCTCTATCTGTTGCCACGTCTATCTCTCGCGATACATGATAGCCTTCTACCAACTCTGCCAGCTCATTTTTTGACGCCGGCAGATATTCGTCCCGGCCTTGCTCGCAAGCGCATAACGTGCCGACAGACCCGGCCGGTTGACTGAGTTTTGAAAGGGATCTCCAATGAAAATCTTCCGTTTTTTCCTTTTTTTGATTCTGGCGTTTACCACGGCCATAGCGCCGAGCCTCGTTACAGCGCAGGCCGACGCCGCCAAGCCGCAGCCGGTGCCCGCAATCCAAAGCTTCGACGCAGCGGCGATCGACACCTCTGCCGATCCCTGCACTGATTTCTATCAGTACTCGTGCGGCAATTGGATGAAAAACAATCCCATCCCATCGGACCAGGTGCGCTGGGTGCGTTCGTTCTCGCTGCTGCGCGAGCGGAATCGCTACCTGCTGTGGGAAGAGTTGGACGCCGCGGCCAAATCGCCTAAATCGCCCCTGCAACGCCAGTTCGGCGATTTCTACGCAGCCTGCATGGATACCGACACTGTTGAGAAGACGGGCATCTCGCCCGTCAAGCCCGCATGGGCGAAAATCGCCGACCTGAAAGACGCAAAGCAACTGCCTGTTCTCCTTAGCTGGCTCGAGAACAACGGCACTCCGGACGGTTTCTTCGAGTTCGGCGTTTCTCAGGACGACAAGGACTCCTCGAAGCAGATCGCAGTAATCTTCCAGGGCGGATTGTCGCTACCTGATCGCGACTACTACATCGTGGATTCGGCACGCTTCAAGACCATCCGCGCCCAATACATCGAGCACATGAAGAAGATGTTCACGCTCGCCGGCGACACGCCTGAGCAAGCCGGGAAAGAGGCCGCCGCGGTGTTGAAGATCGAAACCGCACTGGCGCAGGCTTCACTCAGCCGCACCGATCTCCGTCAACCCGAGAAGCGCTACCACATCTACAGCGTCGCCGATTTTGACAAGCTTGCGCCTTCGTTCGGCTGGGACACGTACTTCAAGCAGGTCGGTATCGGCCATTTCGACACTCTGAATGTCGGCACGCCTGATTTCTTCATGGCTCTCAGCGGTCTCATCACCAGCGAGCCGGTCGATTCGTGGAAGAGCTACCTGCGCTGGCACACCCTGCACGGACAAGCCCGTCTGCTGTCGAAAGCATTCTTTGACGAGAACTTCGACTTCTTTTCGAAGACGCTCACTGGCCAGCAGGAACCGGAAGCACGCTGGAAGCAGTGCTCCAGCATGAGCGATCGCGCGCTCGGTGAAGCAGTAGGCCAGGACTGGGTCAAGCAGAACTTTCCACCTGCGGCCAAGGACAGCATGGACAAGCTCGTCGCCGCACTCGAAAAATCATTGGGCGACGACATCAAGACGCTGCCCTGGATGAGCGACGACACCAAAAAAGCCGCTGAACAAAAGCTGGCCATGATCCGCAACAAGATCGGCTACCCCGAGAAGTGGCGCGACTATTCAAGCGTCAAGGTGGACCGCACCGACCTCATTGGCAACAACCAACACGCTGCCGTCTACGAGCGCAATTACAACTACGCCAAGCTGGGCAAGCCCGTCGACGAAAAAGAATGGGGCATGACACCGCCCACCGTGAATGCCTACTACGATCCGTCCTTCAACGACATCAACTTCCCGGCCGGCATTCTGCAGCCGCCGTTCTTCGATTTCAAGATTGATCCGGCAGTGAATTTCGGCGGCATCGGCGTGGTCATCGGACACGAAATGACACACGGCTTTGACGACGAAGGCTCGCAATACGACGGTCAGGGCAACCTGCGCGAGTGGCAAAAGCCTGAAGATCGCAAAGCATTCCAGGAACGCACCGAGTGCGTCGCCAACGAGTACAGCAATTTCGAAGCCGCTCCGGCCATTGGCGACACACCCGCGCAGAAGCTGAACGGACACCTCACGCTCGGCGAAAACACCGCTGACAACGGCGGCCTGCGCATTGCCTACATGGCATTGCTTGACACGCTGGCAGCGCAAGGCAAAACCATCAATGAAAAGATCGATGGCTACACTGAGGCGCAGCGATACTTCATCGGATTTGCCCAGGTCTGGTGCCAGAACACCAAGGATGCGGCAGCCCGTCAGTCAGCTCTCACCGATCCGCACTCTCCGGGCAAGTGGCGCGTCAATGGCTCCGTCCAGAACTTCGACGAGTTCGGCAAAGCCTTCAACTGCACCCAGGGCAAGCCCATGTATCCAACCAACTCCTGCCGAGTCTGGTAGTCGAAAACTCAAGCCCGTGGCGCTCCGAAAGGAGCGCCACGGCAAAATTCTTACAATCTCTGCACCCACTCGCCTGTCATCCCCCTTCCACTCGCCTGTCATTCTGAGGAGCGCAGCGACGAAGGATCTGCGGTTGTCTCTTTTCTTCGTCTACTGAGTTTCTCCTTGTTAGCCAGCGATACGCCCAGAACTCATAAAGGCGTGAATCGCAGGCGCTCCTCTTAAAATGCGCGGCAACATCTCCAAATCGAGTTCTGAGCGGCCGCCAACCCGACCGTTACCTCTCAGCGAACACACTGGAGGAGCAAAAAACCGCCCTCCATCACCCGACGCACCTGTCCTCACTTTCAGCGAGGCGCAGCCAACAGCCGGCCGAGGCGTTGCCGGGCTCAAATATCCCATCCGGCGTCAGTTTGCCCTTCTGCCGGCGGTGACGTTTGCCACCTCCGGGACGTCAAAATCTCAACCGCGTTATCAACAAGCACGCCGGAAGCAGGCCGGTCGTTTCAAGCGCAAAAAAGCTGTGTCTCGGCCGAGTTAACCTCGGAAAATGCATTGTTTTAACGCTTGTTCGGTTCGCGCTAGGCACAAACAGCCCTCGGCTTTTACAATGCATCAGGGACCCGTCCCAACCCAGCTCTGCTGCGGAACGATCAAACTTGGCGGCACACGCCTGTCCAGGATGAAGGAATCGCATGAAGTTTACGAAATTCGGCAAGGCACTTCTCATGGGCGCCCTGTCTGGCGGCATTATCCTCAGCGTTACGTCTTGCGTTCGCAGTTATACGGTCGGCTACATCTATGTCACTGGAACGGTCACCGCACAATCCACAAGTAACGGCATCATCAGCGGCTACAAAATCGATCACAATACGGGATTCCTCACCCCGATCAACGGCCTGCCCGTTTCCTCCGGCGGCGCCAACCCAGGCCGCGCCGTGCTGGTTAACGGAAGCCGCTTCCTATATGTCTTGAACCAAGGGACCAATGCCCAGGGCGGAGCCACCTGCACCACCACCAATCCGTGCACGAACTCCAATATCGAGCAGTTCGCCGTCGGCGGCAACGGAATCCTGACCCCGCAGGAGACCTTCTATACGCAGGGCATCAACCCGACGCGCATGCTGACTGACAGCACCGGCAACTTCCTTCTGGTCCTCGATCACGATTCCGCGGCCCCGAACGGTCTGCCTTCGAGCGCGACCAATCCGAATCCCCTTTGCCAGCGCTCACTGGGTCCCTCGACCACCTACTGCGGAGATATTACGGTCTTCCAAATCAACCAGACTACAGGCCGCTTGACGCTGGTAGTGAATGCACAGGTAACGTCGGCCAGCGGAAGCCCGCTGACCTACTTCCCGGTTCCAGCCGACCCAATCGATTTCTCGATTGCAAACGGGTTTGCGCTTACGCTGGGCGGCACTCCCGCGACCGGCGACACGGTCTTCCCGTACACCTTCTCGAATGGGCAGCTCACTCTTGGACAGAACAGCCCGCAGCCTCTAGGTATTCATGGCGGTACGGCCATTGTGAACGCTTCCAGCGTGGTCTACGTGCTGGACAATGAACCGCTGACCATCACCTCCAGCGTCAGTTTCCCGGCTGGAACCTATCAGAGCCAGATTCTGCCTTTCACCGTCGGCAGCAACGGTGCGCTTCAGGCGCAGACCGGCGGCATCATTCCTGACGATCCCACGCTCGCCAATCCCACCTACATCATGGTGGAATCGAAGGGCAAGTATATCTACGTGGCCAACCAGGGCAACAATGTCACTGGGGCCAACAATCCGCAAAGCGGTATCGCGGGCTACTTCCTTACCGTGTCGCCCTCATACCAGCTGTCGTTCCTGGCCCACTCAGCTTTCGGAGCGGGTTCGGGACCGCAGTGTCTAATTGAGGATCCATCCAACCAGTTCCTTTACACTGCCAACTTTGGCGATTCGACCATCTCAGGCCGATCGATCGATCCCAATAGCGGCTTTCTCAACCAGCTGAGAGTCGTTAGCAGCTATAAGCTCCAAGGTCCGGCCAACTGGTGCCTGGTCAACGGGCGAACGAACTAAGTGCTCAGCCGCGCCTCGAGCGCGGCTGATCCCCGGACCAGTCCGGTTTGTTGAGCCCGGATGGTCGGGGGCTGTCATAAGAATTTAGCCGAATGCCGAGCACGCTCTCTCCTGGGTGCTCGGGGTTCGATCCCAAACTTGATGTTTCAGGGCCAGCAATCAGGACCCGTGACGAAAGATGCGCATGAAGTTGAACAAATCGAGCCAGCTGGTGCTTGTCTCCGCCGCCGGCATCCTTGCCGCAACGCTTGTGACCGCCTGCTCCCAGTTCACCGAGACCAAAACCGTAGACTTCGTCTACGTCGCAAGTTCCAAGGCCGCGGGAGCTGACAATTTCGGTGAGATCAATATCTTCGAGATCAACTCGGATTCGGGCAAGATGCGCCAGATCCCGGCTTCACCGGTTCCTTCCGGCGGCCGCTACCCGATCTCTGAAGCAGTTGCCTCCGACTTTTCGAGCCTTTTCGTAGCCAACCACGACGACAACAGCATCGTTCAATTCGTGATTGGCACAGACGGCAAGCTCTATGCGTTCAATACGGTGAATACGCCGGGCGTTTTCCCGGTCTTCATCGCCACCAGCTCGGCCAACCTCTTCGTCGCTGATACCTTTCAGCCCCTGCCGAGCTGCTCTCCGGCGGCTCCCTGCTCCGGCTCGATCGCGGTGTTTCCGCTGACAGCCGCTACCGCCACCACACCAATCGCAATGGGATCTCCGGCGACGAACAGCAGCATCAGCGCCCAGTACTGGCCTCTCGCGGTAGCGGCAACCCCTGCTAACGTCATCGTGCCAACCGGAGTTGCTGTTCTGCCCTCCGGCAAGTTTGTCTTCGTTACCGCATATGACACCACCGCGACTCCCCACGTGGGCTACATTTTCGCCTTCGCCGTAGGCGCCGGCGGGGTGCTCACCCCCGTAAGCGGCTCTCCGTTTGCCGCAGGCGCGCAGCCCTCGGCAATTGCCAGCGACGCTAGCGGCAACTACGTTTACGCCACCGACTATGGGCGCAATCAGGTCCTTGGCTTTTCAGTTTCAGCCGGTGCGCTTACGCCGCTCAGCGGCAGTCCCTATCCGGCCGGCACAGCGCCGTCCGCCATTACGGTCGACCAGGCATACAACTACGCTTTTGTCGCCAACTCCACTGACTCGTCCATCACTGTGTACTCGATGAGCAGCGGCGTGCTTACCCGGCTTGGCAATTACGCCGTAGGTCTGCAACCGGTCGCCATCGGCGTCGATCCGTCGACGCAGCGGTATGTCTTCACCGCCAATTTCCTTGGCAATAACGTTTCAGGATTTCAGTTGCAGAAGGCTGACGGGTCGCTGCTCCTTTCGCAGGGCACTCCCTTCCCGAGCAACAACCAGCCGACTGCCGTGGCAGCAATTCCGCACAATGGCACAGGCGGTGGCATTCAGTAGCCATGGGTTTAGTGCTCCGCTGAAGCACCGGCAGAGCCGATAGCAATACTCCGTAGCGGGCTTTTACAATAACTCTTACGGGGCAACCAAAACGAGTTTTCCGGGGCTGCAAACAGACGGCCCACAACGAAGGAAGCGCATGAAGTTCAGCAAATTGAGCCAGCTTCTTCTGGTCTCTACCATCGGTCTCCTGGTGGCCATGGGTCTGACAGCGTGTCAGCTCGTGACCATCGACTACGTATTCGTAGCTGACTCAGCCGGCGTCTCCGCGGGAAGCGCGGGACAGATTGAAACCTATGCAGTCGACGCGCATTCCGGCGCATTGCGTATCGTCGACCCCGCGGTCCCGTCGGGTGGCGTCAAGCCCGTCGCCATGGCGGTTAGCGGCAACTACTATCACCTCTATGTCGCCAACGCCGCCAGCAAGAACGTGGTCCACTTCACCATCGCCGACACCGGCGTGCTGACAAAAGTGGACTCGATCACGCTCCCCGATACTCCTGTGGCCTTGGCCGTAAGCGCCGCCAGCAATTACCTGTACGTGGTTTACGGCAGCTCGTCGGCAACATTGGCAGAGTATCCGCTCGCCACTTCCGGCACCATTGGCGCGCTCGCTTCGCAGCAGGTGCTCACGGTTCCGGGCTTCTCAGGCGACAGCCTCGTGCCCACCGGAGTGGCCCTGATTCCAAACAACAACAATACGACCGTAGCCCCCGATAATAATGCTGTTTACGTTTCCGCATACGACGCGTCGGCATACAATCCGGGCGGCACGCCTACCAGTACCGCCAATCCAGGCTGGGTCTTCGGTTTTGTCGTTGGTTCCAATGGCGCGCTCACACCCACGGCAAGCAGTCCCTACAAGGCGGGCGTAAAGCCAAGCGGCATTACCGCCGATCCGGTCAGCCGCTTCGTCTACATCACCGACTTCGCGTCCAACCAGATGGTCGGCTATTCCATCCAGAGCTCCGGTGCACTCAACTTCCTGGTCAACGGTCCGTTTAGAACCGGCAACCAGCCCAGTGCCATCGCGATCGACCCGCGCGGACTCTTCATCTACAATTCCAACTCGCTCGATTCCACCATCGGCGGCTACACCATCTCTCTGCCGAACGGCACGCCGTCGGCCATTGTCAGCACCAGCAGCACGCTGGTCTTCAACACCGATACGCAACCGGTAGCGATCGCACTTGAGCCTGCAATTGGTCGGTTCATCTACACCGCAAACTACCTTGGCAACTCGATCTCAGGCTTCCGATATGATCCTCAAACAGGCTCTGTCACCCAGACGCAGGCAACGCCCTATCCGTCTGGAGCCAACCCGGCGGCCCTGGCCATCGTTCCCCACGGCAACCACTCCCTGCAGACAGTCACGCCGTAACAGGTAACAGTGATCAGTGATCAGTGATCAGCAAAAAGCCCAACCGTCAAGGTTGGGCTCTTTACTTGATGACAATGCGAGTCCTGAACAGTAAGGCGGGGGACTCACCCTTCATCCGCCACTAGGTTGCGGGTGCCCCCCGACTCACCACAACCGAACTGAAAGCTGAGAGCCAAGAGCTGAAAGCCGAGTGCCCCATCCATCCCGCAGTTTCATCGCGGGATGGGTGGGATAGCAAGCCCCCCGGCTCACCACAACCAAGCTGATAGCTGAAAGCTGGCCCCCTTCAATCCCGCCAAACATGCATCCATCCGCGCAAAATGCGCTGAGCGGGCTTCTCAATAAAGTGCAGCGCCAACAGCGCCATCACAATCATCAGCACGTAACTGAGCCACGGATCGAACCGCGCTACGCCCAGCCGCTCCAGCACGCCGGACTCGTGCACAATGTGCCACAAATTAAAGTGCAGCAGGTACAAACAGTAGCTTGCTTCGCCCACAAACACCAGCGGCCGCACGCCCAGTGCAAACGCCAACGGATTCTTGCCCGCCAGCCCAAGGATGATGCACCCAAAAAGCGGCATCAACAAGCCGTCATGAATAATCGCGTACGGTATCACTGAACCCAGGCTCAGAATTCCGTAGATACCGCCAAATCCAAACAGCCCGAGCCATAATCTGATCGGATTCGCCCGGTCGATCATCTGGTCCAGACTGGCCAGCATAACGCCAAAAACAAAGCTGGCCAGGTGAGCATAAGGCGTATACTTCACTGCCCAGAGCCACGCCCCGTAGCTCCACCGGTCCGGCCAGGTAATGCCGTCGGGATTGAAATACATGTACAGGGCACCCGGGATCAGCCCGATCATCCACACAGCCGACATCTTCGCCAGGTGCGGCGCCATACGCACCGGCTTCTTCCATTTAGCCAGCCACGGAAAGATGATGTAGAAAAACGCCTCCGCGGACATCGTCCAGGCCGGCGTATTCAAAAATGTTGAGATGGACGGAACCCAGCCCTGCAGCAATAGCGGAGTCAGCACCATGCCGGTCCAGAACATGCCGTGCGAGTGGCTTGCGTATTCGCCCTTAAGTTCTCCAAGGCTCAGGATCAGGCTCAACAGGTAAATGGGGTAAATGCGGGTGAAGCGCGCTTCCCAAAACCGCGTCCGGTCCAACTGGCCATTGCGCGCGCGCTCGGCGTAGTTATAAGCCAGCACGAACCCTGACAGCAGAATGAAGTAGCTCACCGAGATGAATCCGGCGTTGACTACCGGAGCCAGAAACCCGAACCACAGTGGATTCGAAAAGTGAAAGAAGACAATGTTGATGGCCGCAAAACAACGCAGACCTGTCAATGCATGCAACGGCGCTGGCTTGCGGGTTTCCACTTACTGTTTGACGTCTCCGGAAGGGCAGGGACCGAGGGGACAAGGGAACGAGGGACCAAAAATACAGTACGAACTTTTGATTGGAATTGGATCGATGCCGGCGCCTAAGAACCTTACGTTGTGGGAATCTGGTTCTGAGATCAATTTGGGACTCGGCCTCATTCCTCTTGCGCTCGCCTTCTGCAGCCTCTCCGACCCATGTTCCCTGGTTCCCTTGTTCCCTGCCTTTACGCTGTAACCAGCGTACCGACTTTCTCGGCCATTACGACGCGCCGGATATTTCCCGGCTGATTCATGTTGAAAATCACCATGGGCAAGTTGTTGTCCTTGCACAAACTCACTGCGGTCAGGTCCATCACTTTCAATCCCTGGCGCAGGATCTCCATATATGTGATCTCGTCGTACTTAACCGCGTCTTTCACCAGCACGGGATCGGCGTTGTACACGCCCTCAACTTTGGTGCCCTTCAACAGCACATCCGCCTTGATCTCCATGGCGCGAAGGCTGGCAGCCGTATCGGTCGAAAAGAATGGGTTTCCGATGCCGGCGGCAAAAATAACCACGCGGCCCTTTTCAAGATGACGCACGGCGCGGCGGCGAATATACGGCTCCGCCAGCTGGTTCATGAAAACCGCGCTCATCACGCGGCATTGCACGCCACGTTTTTCCAGCGCGTCCTGCAGAGCAATGGCATTGATAACGGTGGCCAGCATGCCCATGCTATCGGCACTAACGCGGTCCATCTCGCGCGCCTGGCCTTCAATTCCGCGGAAAATATTGCCTCCGCCTACCACCAAGCCGATTTCGACGCCAAGAGCGTGAATTTCGGCCAGTTCTGCGGTAATCTCCGACACTTTTTCGGCGTCAAGACCTAACTTGCGCTCGCCCGCCAGCGCCTCTCCAGAAAGCTTCAGAACTATCCGTTTATACATCTCATCCCGAGTATCGCATATGGAAGGGGCTCCCTGTCTCAGGCACCTTCAACGGAGAGGGATGCGCGAAAATGGACCGGGGCGGCGCTCCCGGTCCCCCAATTGATAGACTCGAAATACAACATCGCCATGTCCACAAACGAACTGCAAAAGACAATCGAAACTCACTTTGCCGCCGGCCCCGCCGCGGTCAACGATCCCGCCGCCATCTCGGCCTTCCTCACCCTGCGCACCGCTCTAGAAAATGGCGAAATCCGCTCCGCATCTCCTGACGCCAACGCACCCACCGGCTGGCGCGTGAATGCCTGGGTCAAACAGGGGATTCTGCTCGGTTTCCGCCTCGGAGCCCTGGAGGCTCTGCCCTCGGGCGGCCTTTCCTTCGTCGACAAGCACACCTACCCGGTCCAGCACTTCGAACCCTTCGATGGCATCCGCGTCGTCCCCGGCGGGTCGTCCATCCGCGCTGGCGCTTATGTGGCCAAAGGGGTCGTTTGCATGCCCCCCATGTACATCAACACCGGGGCTTATGTGGACGAAGGCACCATGGTCGACTCGCATGCGCTGGTCGGCTCCTGCGCACAGATCGGCAAGCGCGTTCACCTGAGCGCCGCAGCCCAGATCGGCGGCGTTCTCGAGCCCGTAAACGCCGGCCCGGTTGTGATTGAAGATGACGTGCTGATCGGCGGCAACTGCGGCGTCTACGAGGGCGCCATCGTCCGCAAAGGCGCCGTGCTGGCGGCTGGCGTCATCCTCACTCGCGGCACGCCGGTCTTCAATTTGGTCAGCGGCGAGGTCCTGCGTGCTACTGAAGAAGTGCCGCTGATCATCCCTGAAAATGCCGTCGTAGTGCCGGGTTCCCGTGCCGTAACCAGAGGCAAGGGACAGGAATGGGGCTTGAGTCTCTACGCGGCGGTCATCGTGAAATATCGCGACGACAAAACCAGCCTCAGCACAACCCTTGAAGACCTGCTGCGGTAGACGCAGTTATTCCCATCCCGAAAGAACCCCGCTCTGAGCAACAGTGAGCATCCAACCGAATGTCTTGTCTCGTAAGCTGTACCTGTCTCAGTATCAGTTTTTCTAGAAACGGCTAGAGACAAAGGAGATACAAGCGATGACACTCAATCGGATGGTAGTACCGGCTCTCTCCCTTTTCCTGGGAGCTACAGGATTCTGCGTGACCAGAGCCTCCGCCCTACCCCTGGGATCACCCTCCTCCACTTATTCCCAGGATCGCGGCGGCTGGGATACGCCTCCGCAGGAATTGCAGGATATTCAGCGGCAGGGTTTTCACGACGGGATCGAAGGCGCACGCAAGGACTTCGACAATCACCGCCGCCCAGACGTGAACAATCGCGACGAGTACCGCAACCCACGGCTTCCACCCGAACAGCGTGAAGCGTACCGGGATGGATTTCGCCGCGGTTACGAGCAGGGCGTTTCCCATTTCATGGGCGGACCGCAACAGCCAGAGGGCCAATATAACCGCCAGATGCGCGACCCAGACCGTGGCGGACAGGATATGGGACAAGGACAAGGCAGCGACATTCAGCGTCGTGGCTTTCAGGATGGTATGGAAGGCGCACGCAAAGATCTCGACAACCATCGTCGGCCAAACGTGAACAACCGCGATGAGTACCGTCATCCGAATGTTCCTCGTGGATTGCGCGAGGAATATCGTGAAGCCTTCAGGCGTGGCTATGACCGGGGCATGTCACAGCAAATGGGTGACCGAGACGACCGCCGCTGAGGCGGCGAATCGCAGCCCGTGCTAGAACGTCTTGACCGGCGCGGGCTGATCGGGGCCAATTCGGCCGGACGCGATCTCGGCAACGAAAAAGTTCTCGCCTCGCGTCGGACAGCCGGCCATGCGGCGAAGCATGGCGAGTTGCCCCACGTGCGTGAGCGCATCGGCGACCGGCCCTTGCAGAAGCCGTTCGACGGAGGCATGAAGCGGTGCGGAAGATGCCAGATAAGCATCGAATGCGCCAAGCACGACGTAGAATCGCTCGTTCTCTGCAGTCCAATCGAGCGGCCTGGAATCGTGCCAACGAGGATTGCCCTCGGCCATGGAAAGCGCCCAGTCAAATAGGTCGCCGATGTGAGCAAGGATCTGAACTGGCTGGCGACCGCCACCTTCGAAACCGGCAAAGGCAGGAGGCGCATTTTCAAGCGCCCGGGTGGCGCGGTAAGCCAAGGTAGCAACCGCATGGCGTAGACAAGCACGGCTCGATTCCATGAGGCCCAATATAGCGCAAACGGTTGCGCTCCCAAATCACAGCGACGATCAGTTTGGAACCGAACGTACCCCGACCTGCCTTCGTATGATTTCCACAACGGCGCCAATCAAGGCGTAGGTGGCAGCATTCGCAACAAGAACCTGGTAGAGACTAACCGCGTGATGGCTGGCAAGAGCAATTGGGCAGGTCAAACAGATGAGAACCCACCCGATGCCACCCTCGCTCTTCAGGTTATGCATCGTCGACATGATGTAGACTGTCCAAAAAATGACGACCAGGGCACCCGTAGCAGCCCAAAGTGCGATCCGGGTTTTCATCCCGCCGCCTCCCTCTGGCTTGCGCTTCAATCGTCCCACCAAATGCCCTAAACTGCAATCCGACCACCAATGCCAGTAATAGCGCTCGGGCCAGTTCTCTGATAAACTGGAAGTTCTGAGTCCAACAGCAGGAAAAGACCATGTCAATACATCCCGTAATGCAGCGCTTGGCCGACAAGCTGAAGCGCACCGATTTGCCGGCATTTGTGCCCGGCGACCAGATTCGCGTCCAGGTAAAGATCAAGGAAGGCGACAAGGAACGCCTGCAGGCATTTGAAGGCCTGGTTATCGCCATCAATAACGGCCCGCAAGGAACCTTTACCGTCCGTAAAATGAGCTTCGGACAAGGTGTAGAGCGTATCTTCCCCTTCAATTCCAAGGTCATCGACAAGATCGAGAAGATCCGCAGCTACAAGGTGCGTCGCGCCAAGCTCTTCTACATCCGCGCACTGCGTGGCAAGGCCGCCCGTCTGCGCGAAGTGGACCGTGTAACCGGCAAGGTTCGCGCCTAGTCAGCCTGTCCGTATTAACGCGATTCGTTCAACAGAACCCTCAGCATCGCTGAGGGTTTTGCTTTTGCCTAAACTCCTCCGTCCCCGCAGAGACCGATATGACGATTGCAACCACGCCTGCCCCGCCCTATTACGCCGTCATTTTTACCTCCACCAGAACCGATGACGACAACGGCTACGAAACCATGGCCCAGGCCATGTTCGATCTGGCCACCAGGCAGCCCGGCTTCCTCGGCTTCGAATCCGCGCGCGAGGGGCTCGGCATCACCGTCTCTTATTGGGACAGCCCGGAATCTATCTCCGCCTGGCAGCGAAATTCGAGCCACCTCGTAGCGCAGCAGCGCGGCCGCGCGGAGTGGTATCAAGCCTTCAAAGTCCGCGTCTGCAGAGTGGAACGCGACTATCAGTTCCAAAGTAATTAACAAAACCGAGTGCCCCATCCATCCCGCAGATTCATCGCGGGATGGGCGGGATAGCAAGTCCCCCGACTCACCACAACCGAGCTGATAGCTGAAAGCTGCTTTACACTGAACGCATGGCCAAACTTCCGGTATGCGGATGGAAGCTCGAGACAGCTGCGCGCAAACTCGGCGCACTGCGCATCGCCGGTCTGGACGAAGTAGGCCGCGGCCCCATGTTCGGCCCGGTGGTTGCCGCAGCAGTGGTCCTGCCAAAGAAATGCCGGCTGCGCGGCCTTACCGATTCAAAGCAGCTCAATGAAAAGCAGCGCAACGAATTCGACATCGTGATTCGCGCCGAAGCCGAGGCCTGGGCAATCGCTGCCGTCGATGTGGAAACCATCGACCGCATCAACATCCGCAACGCGTCGCTCCTGGCCATGCGGCTCGCGGTCGAGCAAATCGCGCCCACTCCGGACTACCTGCTCATCGACGGCCTCGACAGTATCGACTGGCCATGTCCGCAGCAGCCCGCCGTGCAGGGCGACTCCACCAGCTTCTCCATCGCGGCCGCCAGCGTACTTGCAAAAGTTTATCGAGATCGACTTCTGGTTGAACTCGATGCCGTTTATCCCGGCTATGGATTAGCGCGACACAAGGGCTACTGCTCGCGAGAGCACATGGACGCCCTCACACGGCTGGGGCCGACCCCCTTGCACCGCAAGAGCTACCAGCCGGTGGCGCAGCGCATGTTGGCCTTTGATCAAACTGAGCAGGTTGTCGCAGAGCTAATGGACTGAACTCGAAGCTGAAACCGGCTCAGGTCTGACCGCCGCGCGCGCTCTGCGGCGGCGAGCCCAGGCTAGCACCGGACGAGCGCCAAGCAGCAGAAGCACCACCAACGTGTACGGCGCGGGCGAAATCACGCCCGTCTTCACCTTCCACCAGTAATGCGCCATCGCTGTGAATGCCGCGACGTAGATCAGCATATGCAGGCGGTTCCAATTCTTACCGCCCATTTTGCGAATGGCCCACGTGGTCGAAGTCGCCGCAAGTGGCAACAAGAGCAGGTATGTCGTCACGCCCATGATGATGAAGCGCCGCTTCAAGACGTCGGTCTTGATGGTGCTCAGATCAAAGCCAGCATAGAGTCCGAGCCAGGTAAGCATGTGCAGCGTCGCATAGAAAAACACAAACAACCCAAGCAGTCGCCTCAACTGGACGAGCCAGCTAAGCCGCGAGGACAATGCGCGAACGGGTGACACGGCCAGCGTAGCAACAAGCAACCAAAGTGCCGAGAGCCCCGTGATCGAAGCGATCTCCGCCGTAGGATCAGGGCCCAGCGTATTCGTCACCGCGCGCTGCACGAGCGACGCCAGCGGCAGCAGGCACCCGATCCAAACCATCGTCTTGAGCAAAACAATCCGCGAACGCTTCATCATCTTTTCTGATCCCTGACCCTTGACACCAGATCCCTGCTCGCTAGTGGTCCTTCTTCAAATCCATCCCGTTGTACATGGACGCAACCTGCTCTCCGTAACCGTTGAACATCAGCGTGCTCTTGCGTTGCGCGTAAAATGGCAAACCTATCCGGCGCTCCGTCTTCTGACTCCAGCGCGGGTGATCCACATTCGGATTCACATTCGAGTAGAACCCATACTCGTTCGGCGCCTGATCGTTCCACGTAGTGTGCGGCATCTTGTCCAGAAAGCGCACCGTGACAATTGACTTGGCCGATTTGTAGCCATATTTCCACGGCACCACGATGCGCACCGGCGCACCATCTTGATTCGGCAGCACCTGGCCATACAGTCCAAATGTAAGCAGCGTCAGCGGATTCATCGCTTCGTCCATGCGCAGGCCTTCGGAGTAGGGCCAGACAATGGTCGCGTCCTCGCCGTACCATTTCTCCACCTTCTTGTCGAAGTAGGAAAGGAACTGCACGAATTTCGCCGATGGCAGCGGATCGCACTCTTTGATGAATTCCGACAGCGAGTAGCCCACCCACGGAATCACCATGCTCCACGCCTCAACGCAGCGATGCCTATACACGCGGTCTTCAAGCGGCCGCAACTTCAGCAGCGCGTCAATGTCGAACGTCTTGGGAGTTTTCACCTTGCCTTCGACCTTCATGGTCCACGGCCGCGTAGGCAATCCTCCGGCGTTCTTGGCAGGGGCGTCCTTGTCCACGCCGAACTCGTAAAAGTTGTTGTAGTGGGTGATGTCTTCAAAACTGGTGAGCTGCTCACCGGTAGTGGTCAACGGGCTCTTCACCGTCTGCAGCTTGGTATCGGCCTTTGCCGCCGTCAAAGGGGAAAGCATCTCGGCCAGCCGCTCGGCGCCAAGCGCCGCTGCTCCGGTCACCATCGCGCCGCGTAAAAATTTGCGGCGGCTCACGTACCAGTCATATCCGCTTTTCGGAGTAATTTCAGACGAAGGAATATCGGGAACTTTACGGATGAGCATCACTTGACCTCGCGTTGGGGGAACTTGCGCCTGCAAATATTAGACACCGCTCAGCAACTCGATGTTACAAGGATTTTGCCGGCCGAATTTGCCCGAATTGACCCCGTCGAAAACCTAAAGCTTGGCTTTCGATTCCTCAATTTGCATAAATGGCCATTGCCGCAAACGGCGGGCTCGGACAAGATAGATCGCGGTGCCCGAAAGGGCAATCAATCCGGCCACGGCAAGTCCGCCCAGAGCCTTGGGGCGGTACATCAGCAGGAATACAAAGCCACCAATCGCAGCCAGCGGCGGCAGCGGATAAAGCGGAATACGAAACGGCCGCTCCAACTCCGGCCGCTGAATGCGCAGCAGCATCACCCCCGCCTGTTGCAAAAAGAACTGCAGCAGAATGCGCGTCACCACCAGCATGGTGATCACCTGTGTAAGCGTAAAGAAGCAGAACGCCGCGCCCACCAGCCCCAGCGCCACCAGCGACCGGTGTGGAATGTGGTGTTTCGGATGGACGGCGCCGAGATAGTGGAAATAGTTGCCGTCCCGCGCCGCAGCAAACGGCACACGCGAGTAACCCAGCAGCAGCGAGAACACCGACGCGAATGCCGTCCAAATGATCAGTGCAGCCATCAGGTATCCTGCCCAGCTGCCGAAAGCCGAATGCGCGATCTCTGCCACCAATCGCACCCTTACCAACGCGCTTTCGGCCGAATGTGCCGCCGCACCTCTAAACGAGGGCAGCACAGCAAGATCCATCAAAAGATAAAACACCGCGACCAGAAGAACACTCAGCAGAATGGCGCGCGGAATTGTGCGCTCAGGCCGGCGCACTTCGCTGCCCAGAAAGGTGATGTTGTAATAGCCCCAGTAACAGTAGGTCGTGAGCAAAGTACCTTGCGCGAGCCCGCCGATCACCAGCCTGCCCGGCAGCGCGGGCAGCGCGGGAATCTGAAAGCCGCCGGTGGCGGACGCGTGCGCAAAGCCGGAGACGATCACGCCCGCAATCGACACCAACACGCCGATAAACATCACCCACGCCATCCATTGAACGGTCTTCAGATTTCGATACAGCAGCCACGTCATCATCAGGCATGCGCCCGCAGCGGCGAAATTCGAGTAGTGCAACATTGGCAGCGCCGCTACGGGAGTACCGTCAAGCTTGGGCCAGAACATTCCCAGAAAACTCGACAGGCCAATGCACCCCGACGCAATCGACAGCGGCGCAGAAAAGCTCAATTGCCACACGTAAAGAAAGCTCAGCCAGTTGCCGGCGCGCTCCGGCCCATAGATCTCGCGCAAGAATGCATACGATCCGCCGGCGCGCGGAAATGCGGCGCCAAGCTCGGCCCACACCAGTCCATCCGCAATGGCGATGACGGCGCCCACCACCCACGCCCATACCGACATTCGAAACCCGGCGGCGGCAATCACCAGCGGCAGCGTAATGAACGGGCCCACGCCGATCATCTCCAGCATGTTGAACAGCACCGCCGAGCGCAGGCCAATGCGGCGCTCGAGTGTCGCGGAACCGGTAGTACCGGAATGGGGTAAACTCATCAGGCTGAAGACGCTCACCGGATTGTACACTGACAGGAGACCATGTTTCCGTCCCTGTCAATTAATCAAAGAATCTTGAGTGCCGCCTTTCTGGGGCTTGCCTTGGCGGCTGCAACACCCATGAGCCTTGGTGCACAGGTTGGCGCGCAGGCTGGCGCACAAGCGGCGGCGCCTGCGTTCTCGCTGCCGCCTGTCGAACCCAGTGCAGTCGCGCTGCCGCTGCCCGAGGATTGCGGCCAGGACGCGCTCGAGCAATCGCTGCGGCGGCTGGGTACCACGGCCAGCGTGCTCTACATCGTTGCGCACCCTGACGACGAAGACGGCGCGCTGATGACCTACCTCTCGCGCGGTCTCGGTGCGCGCGTCACGCTGCTTTCACTCACGCGCGGTGAAGGCGGCCAGAATGCCATCTCCGGCGAAACCTACGACGCCCTCGGGCTCATGCGTACAAGCGAATTGCTCAAGGCAGACGAGTATTATGCCTCCCGTCAACTCTGGGGCACCGAGGCCGACTTCGGCTTTTCAAAAACACAGCAGGAAGCCTACGCCCGCTGGGGACACGATCGTGTCCTTTACGACGCGGTGCTCGCCGTACGCATGGTGCGCCCGCAGATCATCATCGCCACGTTTGTCGGCGGCGTATCCGACGGACACGGGCAGCACCAGGTTTCAGGCGAGGCTGCGCAGGAGGCCTTCAAACTCGCAGGCGATCCGAAAGTATTTCCCGAGCAGTTGAAGGACGGCTTGCAGCCGTGGCAGCCGCTCGCCATGTATTCACGCTCGCCCTTCGCACGCGTCACCAGCCAGGGTATCTTTGATTACGCCACCGGCAAGTGGGCTCCAGCGCGATTCCACAACTACATTACCGATGAGTGGATCAACGGCGCTCCTTCAGTCGACGTCACGCTCCAGGTCGGCACGTGGGATGCAGTGCTGGGCCGCAGCTACGCACAAATCGCGCGCCAGGGCTGGGGTGAGCAGAAATCCCAAAACGGCGGCGCCAACCCCATGCTCAGCGGACCCGCGTCATCCAGCTATCACCTGTGGGGAGTCGCTCCTGACGCGACAGTGCCCGCTCCCATCACCGGACACAACGGCAGCGATTCAAGTCTCTTTGAGAATCGCAAAGTAAGAATCGACACCAGTCTTGCCGGCCTAGTTTCACTGGTTAAAGGTGCTCCGCCGGCATGGCTCGCTCAGGGACTGCAACAAATTGGTGACAATCTCACCGATTACCTTAGCGATCGCCGTAACCAGAGCGGCGCGGAAGGTGCTCGCAAGCTTGCGCCCATGTATCGCCAGACGCTCGAACTCTATTCGCGTGTCAGCAGCTCCGATCTAGATGCTGAATCAAAAACAAGCCTCGAAATTGAACTTGGTCAAAAGATCCAGCAGTTCCAGTCTGCGCTGAAAGAATTGCTCGGGCTCGACATGCTGGCCCAAACAACAAATGGCGAACCTGAACGCACCGGCCCCGGCGGCGGGCGAGGCGGTGACGAAACTGCGCGCTCCGTTACGCCAGGCGAAGACTTCCGCGTCCGTGTTCACGCCTCGCAAGCATTGGGCGCGGCGCAACTCGCCCGCGTATGGCTTGAAACACAGACCGGCGCTCCGTGGAAGACTCAGGACACCGGCGCTACCCTTGATCCGCAGGCAGCCGTCATCGATCGCATCTTCCGCGTACAAGTTGCCCAGGATGCGGCGCCCACCGCGCCCTTCAACACGCGTCCCTCAATCGAGCAGCCGTATTACGACATCTCCAACCAGGCGTGGCGCGAGCGTTCGTTTGCGCCGTGGCCGCTGGCCGCATGGGCAGAATTCACGTTCGAGGGATTGCCGATCCGCATCGGCAATGTAGTGCAGACGCTGCAGCGCATCACCGGGATTGGCGGAATTTATCAGCCGCTGGTCGTCACTCCAAACGTCGGCGTTCGCATGGAACCCGAAGCGCGCATCCTGCCGCTCGACGGATCGGCACTGCCGGTAAAGGTCACCATTCACGCGACGCATGCTGCATCGGGTACCGTGACGCTCACTTTGCCTGAGGGCTGGCGCGCATCGCCTGCCGAGGCGCCATTCAATCTGAAATCGGGGGTTGATTCAGCGCCGATCGTGTTTGCTGTTACCCCGGCCAAAGTCGCCACCGGCGTTTATAACGTCGAGGCAGTCGCGCACTCCGGTGGGCACGACTTCAAAACTGGCTGGCACACCATCGGCTATCCCGGCATCCAGCTTTATAACCAATACAAGTCCGCGACACTCGAAACGCGCAAGGTAGACGTAAAACTCGCGCCCGGATTGAAGGTCGGATACATCATGGGTCCCGGCGACCTGGTCCCACAAGCCATCGAGGAACTTGGCGTGGCGCCTCACATGCTGAGCGACACAGAACTCGCCGCCGGCGATTTTTCCGCATGGAACGTAATCGTCGTCGGCATCCGCGCTTACTCGACACGTCCGGCCGTGGCTTCTTCGCAGGCCCATCTCGATAACTTCGTCCGTCGCGGCGGAACGCTCATCGTGCAGTATCAGAGCGAAACCTTCCCTGCCCCGCTGCCGCTCGCCATGGGCCGCATACCGGAGCGTGTGGTCAATGAGCAATCGCCGGTCAAGTTGCTCGCACCTTCGAATCCACTTCTGACCTGGCCCAACAAAATCACCACCGCCGATTTTGACGGCTGGGTAGAAGAGCGCGGCCATTCATTCCTCGACTCGTGGGACCCGGGCTACACGGCCCTGACTGAAACCGCCGATCAAGGACAGGACCCGCAGCGCGGTGGACTCATCGTCACGCATCCCGGCAGCGGTACTTATGTCTACGTCGCCTACGCACTCTATCGCCAGTTGCCGGAGCTCGTTCCGGGTTCCTTTCGGTTGCTCGCGAACCTGCTGAGCGCCGGCACACGCCCGCAGTAATCGCAATTCATAATCTATTCACATTTCAGCCAGCGCTTTGATCCCGCATGAGCACCTGCGGGATCACGCGTTTGTGGCTTCATCTCTTTGATTCTGCGCATGCTCGTCCGCGCATTTCTTCCGCGCGTGTGCCTGATTGACGAACTGTTAAACCTCCGTGAATTCGTCAAATATTCATCTGATTCTGCGAGTCTGGATTTCGGAAGTAACCACATTCCATTTGCTGAGTTGTTCCAACACATTGTTCTCCTCGCAATGCTGGGGTATATGCGGACGACTTGATCTTCTGCGACTCACGCATGCGAAGAACAGAAAGCGCCTGCCTGCAAGAGGGCGCAAAAACGATTCCACCAATCCAGAGAGGATACAGGCTCAATGAAATTCAGACTCAACACTGTTGCGGCCGGAATACTGGCAGCCAGTCTCGTTGTTTCGTACGCGAGCTCCAGCGGCCAAACGGCTCCGGCCAAAAAGCACACTGCTACCAGGAAGGCCAAGACACCTCCAGGGCCGACAATCGAGGAGCAGATCCAGCAACTGCGCCAGGAGTTTCAGGGGCAGATCGACGGCCTGAAAGGCAGCCTTGCCGACAAGGATGCGCAACTGAAGCAGGCACAGCAAGCGGCAGCCGATGCACAGGCAGCAGCAGCCAAGGCCCAGGCAGCCGCCGACGCGCAACAGCAGGCGGTCACAGAGAACGCTAGCGCTGTGTCCACGCTGAAATCCACCGTAGACGATGTTAAAAACAGCAATGCCCTCGTAGTCTCTTCGTTCACCGATGACATTGGCGCCGTTAAGAAATCAATCGCGAATCCCGACGCCATCAATTTCAAGGGCATTACACTCTCGTTCTCCGGCAGCTTCCTGGCGGCGGAAACTGTGTGGCGCCAGGGTGCGACAGGCGGCGACATCAACACGGCTTTCACGGGCATACCTTTGAACAACTCCGATGCTTCGCAACTGAGCGAGTTCTTCGGATCTGGCCGTCAGTCACGTATTGCACTGAAGGCCCTTGGCAAATTGCCCAATGTGACATTTACCGGCTATTACGAAATGGATTGGCTGAGCGCCGGCGTCACATCAAACGCCAACCAGAGCAACAGCTACACGTTGCGCCAGCGCCAGTTGTGGGGTGATGCGTTGTTCCATAACGGGTGGGATGTTTCAGGCGGTCAGGGATGGTCGCTCGCAACCGAAACAACCGCAGGCGAAACCAGGGGAACCGAAATTCTCCCCGCCACCATCGACGCACAATATACTGCCGGCTTCATGTGGACCCGTCAATATAGCTTCCGCGTTTCCAAAAACATCGGCAAGAAATTCTTCCTTGGCGCCGCGGCCGAGAATGCAGAAATGCTGAATCCTTCAGGGCAAGGGCTGCCGACCAACTATCTGTTTGGTTCTACGGGAACCGGCGGCGGACTCTACAACCTGAACGCGAACTACTCCTTCAACTACGCTCCTGACGTTGTCGTGAAAGCGGTTCTGGAACCAGGCTGGGGTCATTGGGAAGTGTATGGCATTCAGCGCACGTTCCGTGACCGCATCTATCCCAACGCGCCAACCTCTGCCAATGGCGCCTATAACGATGTCAAGATTGCAGCCGGAATTGGCGGCGGCTTCCGCGGCCCACTCTTCAACAAAAAGGTTACTGTTGGCTTGAAGGGGCTTTGGGGTCAGGGCGTGGGCCGTTACGGATCTTCAACCATTGCTGACGCGACGGTGCGGCCGAACGGCACGCTTTCGCCGCTTCATGGCTTCTCAGCCCTCAGCACCATTGAGCTGAATCCCACCTCGCGCCTGAACATCTACCTGAACTACGGCGCGGATTACATCGATCGTGACTACGTGCTCAACGGCGCCACACAGGTCGGTTACGGCACGCGTAGCACCAATATGTCGGGCTGCTTGACTGAGCCGGTACCTTCAAGCGCAGGCGCAACTGGCGCGGCAGCCATCGCCCCGTCTAATTGCGGCGGCAGCAACAAGGACGTGCAGGAGTTCACCGGTGGTTGGTGGTACAACTTCTACAACGGCCCCAAGGGACGATTCCGCCAGGGCTTCCAGTACGCCTGGTTCGAGCGCGACCTCTGGTCCGGCGCGGGCGGCACGGCTAACCCAGGCGGCGGCGCCAAGGGCGTCGACAACATGGTTTGGACCTCGCTCCGCTACTACCTGCCGTAAGAACCACGCGCTATTGGCGCAGAAGTGGGAAGAATCAAAATGGGCAACCCTGTACAAGGGCTGCCCATTTTGTTTTGTCGGAATTTAGAGCATTTTCGATTCAAGTGTTAACAAAACCTTGGTGCCCCATCCTTTGTGCGTTCTTCGCACAAAGGGTGGGAGACCACAGATGTCCATCTAGACTGTAAGCATTCAGCTCCAAAGCGCTCTAGTGTGCAGTTAAAAGGCCCGAAGCAAATGCTCCGGGCCTTCGATTGCTTTTGTAGCCGTCGTTACTCAGCCGCCGCTTCCACAGCCTTGGTCTGTGCTACGGTCCAGTCTGGTGCGCCGACCTTGAAGCGCGCGAACCGGCGGATGGTGATGTTCTCACCCAGCTTGGCGACCTTCTGCGCGATCAGTTCCTTGATGCTGACAGACTGATCCTTGATGAAGGGCTGCTCCAGCAGGCAGACTTCCTCGTAGAACTTGGCCATCTTGCCATCCACAATCTTCTCGATCACAGGAGCCGGCTTGCCGGTAGCGGCCGCCTGGGCGCGATAGATCTCCTTTTCGCGGTCCAGATCCTCAGGCGTCACGTCCTCAGGGCGAACATAACGCGGATCGCTGGCCGCGATATGCATCGAGATGTCCTTCAGCAACTCCTGGAAGTCGTCAGTGCGAGCTACAAAGTCGCTCTCGCAGTTGACTTCCACGAGTACGCCGAGCTTGCCGCCCGCGTGGATATAGGGATATACCGAGCCGTCGTTCGTGGAACGTGAGGCCTTCTTCTGCGCAGACGCCATGCCGCGCTTGCGCAGCACAACGAATGCCTCTTCAATATTTCCCTTCGCTTCCTGCAGAGCCTTGAGGCAGTCGCCCATCGGGGCTCCGGACTTCTCACGAAGCTCTTTCACTAACTTGGCATCAATCTTCTCACTCACGCTCATCCCCCGTTACTTCCTTTCGAAACACTCCACCAAAATCTGCCGTACTTTAAGTGCTGACATAAGAAAAGCGTGGCACCTGAACCCGGGCGGCCACGCTCGTCTCAGTATGCGCACCTGCGTGCGCAGGAATGATTAAAGAGCACCCTCGACCGCTTCGGCCTCGTCCATGGCCGCAACCGCGGCGGGCGCCTTGCGGATTCCGCCGCCAAGCACTGCTTCCAGGTCCACATCCGATTCCTCTGTGGGTGCAGCAGCTTCAGCAGCAACTTCGCTTTCAGCCTGCGCCGGCGCTTCCTCGGCAAATGCCTTGTCGCCCACCATGTTCACGCCTTCAGCCGCCGAATCGGCGATCTTTGAGGTGAACAGACGAATGGCGCGCAGCGCGTCATCGTTGCCCGGAATTACGTAATCCACCACCGTGGGATCGCAGTTGGTATCAACCACGGCAACCACAGGAATGCCCAGCTTGCGCGCTTCCTTCACGGCAATGGCCTCGTTGTTCGAGTCCACAATGAACACCGCGTCCGGCAGACGCTTCATGTTCTTGATGCCGGCCAAATTCGCCTGCAGGTGCTTGCGTTCGCGCTCGAGCTTGATCACTTCCTTCTTGGTCAGCAGCTCGTAACGGCCGTCTGTGGCCATATCGTCCAATTCCTGAAGGCGCTTCACCGACTTCTGCACCGTCACCCAGTTGGTCAGCAGGCCGCCCAGCCAGCGCTGGTTCACATAGGGCATGCTCGCGCGGGTGGCCTCCTCGGCCACTGCATCCTGCGCCTGGCGTTTGGTGCCGACAAACAGAATCGTCTTGCCGCTCGAACACAGGTCGGTCACAAACTTGGACGCGTCCTTGAAGAGCTTTAACGTCTTCTGCAGATCGATGATGTAAATCCCGTTGCGCTCGCCAAAGATGTATTCCTTCATCTTCGGATTCCAGCGCTTGGTCTGATGCCCGAAGTGAACACCCGCTTCGAGCAGCTCCTTCATTGTGATCGTGGCCAAAGGGCCTCCTTGTTGGTTTGCATCCGGGCTGGCACTGCCGCGACCCGGATTGAAACCCGCTTGCGCGGGAGATTTAAAAACCAGCTTTCAGCTCTCAGCTTTCAGTTTCTTCTTGCCAGCCCAGCGCCATCGAAAATCTGATGCCGCCATTTGCAGTGAGAAAAAGCTGAAAGCTGATAGCTGAGAGCTAACAGCTTCCTGCATCTAGCGCTTCGAGAACTGGAACCGCTTGCGAGCACCCTTCTGGCCGTACTTCTTGCGTTCCTTCTGGCGTGCATCGCGCGTCATCAGGCCTTCGCCCTTGAGCAGCTTCCGCAGTTCAGGATTGAACTCAACCAGGGCACGGGCAACGCCCAACTTCACGGCGTCGGCCTGCGAGGCAACTCCGCCGCTGCTCACCGTGGTGACAACGTCAAACGAGCTGGCCATCTCGGCCACAACCAGCGCGCGCTTGGCTGAAACACGCTGCTGCTCCGTGACGAAATACTCGTCAAAACCCTTGCCGTTGACCTTCCACTCGCCCGTTCCGGGACGCAGAAACACACGCGCGATTGCCGACTTGCGACGTCCTGTCCCGTAATACTGAACCAGATCTGCCATTCGTTTCCTCTTAGCTCTCAGCCGTCAGCTTTCAGCCTTCAGCTTTGTCTTGCTTCCATTCAAATCTTTGCGCCGCCCTCGACTTTCCGCATCAGCAAGAAAGAACTGAAAGCTGATAGCTGAAAGCTGATAGCTGCTTTACTTAATCTCCATCGCCACCGGCTGCTGTGCCTGGTGCGGATGCTGGTCGCCACGGTAGACCTTCAGCTTGGTCGCCATCTGGCGGCCCATCTTGGTCTTCGGCAGCATGCCCTTGATGGCCTGCTCCAGAACCTGCTCCGGCTTGCGGCTTATCAGGCGCGTAAACGACTCTTCGCGCAGTCCGCCCGGAAAACCCGTGTAGCGGCGATAAACCTTGCTGTCGGATTTCAGGCCTGTAAGGCGCACCTTGTCAGCGTTGATCACGATCACGTGGTCGCCGGTGTCGATATAGGGCACGTATTTCGGATTCAACTTGCCGCTCAACACATCAGCAGCTTTGGTGGCCAACCGCCCAAGGGTTTTGCCACTCGCGTCCATCACATACCACTTGCGGTCAATATCCTTGCCGCTCGGAACATAGGTTCCCATTAGAACTCCTACCTCTTAAAAAAGACCGGCGCAAATCATACTTGCCCGCGCTCAAAAGCGCACGGGCCTGAATTCTACCCACTGCCAAACAAATCTGTTCGGGTGAGGATTGCTTGGGTTCTTTGGCTAGACTGAACAGAGTCGCCCAACAGACCGAATCGTTGTTCAGCAGCCTTTAGCCTGTAGCAGCGGATACTCCTTAGAAGCCATCCGCGAACCGGTCCCTGCTAGTAACAGGACCGCAGGCACAACACCGCGCAAGGACTTCAGGATAACTGAAACAGGGTCTAGAGTCAACGAAAAGCAGGCCAATTCAGGGGTTCAGGGTAAGGGTAAAACCGCCTGAATCTCACCCAAAAGTGCTGCAAGGTCACCCCAGGCGCAAAACCTGCCCGAATATGGCAGAAGCGCCTCTCTCGCGGTCCGTCCTGGCTGTCGCCGGCCAAAACGAGAACGGCAAGCCGACGCCGCTCGGGCTGTCCCCCAACCGCAACTCCGACCGCCCGCCAAATCCGGAAAATCCAGCCAGTGAACCGATTTATTGTGTCCACAGATTACTTAGCCCGAAGGCACCCAAACGAGTTAGAATCGCTGTCGATCCTTGAACGGCCAAAAAAGCCATGGATAATCAGACCGCATATTCGGCAACGAACCTGCGATGAGGCGCGCTCCAAACGTGCCTCGAACCTGCTCTCCAGTAAAGCTTTTCTCGTAGCGCAAGCTCCCGGCCGCTCAAGCGTCAATCTGGAGGAGCTCGATGATGAAGAAATGCGTGACGCGGATTGTGGCTGGCACGGTCGCGTTTGCTGGATTGCTTTTCCTTGGTGGAACGGCGCAATTTGCTGCCGCGCAAGAAGCAAATCCACCCTATCTGAATACCAATCTCACACCTGAACAGCGGGCAACCGACCTGGTTCACCGCTTGACGCTTGAAGAGAAAGCGTCGCAGATGGTAAACACCTCGCCGGCAATTCCGCGGCTCAAGGTTCCGTCTTACCAGTGGTGGAGCGAGGCTCTCCACGGCGTTATCGATCAGGGCGTAACCGAATACCCTGAGCCGATCGGCCTGGCCGCAACCTTTGACGTTCCGGCCATCCACACCATGGGCGTGCAAATCAGCATTGAAGGCCGCATCAAGCACGTGCAGGATACGGCTGCAGGCCACACCGGTATTCAAGGTGGACTCGATTTCTGGGCGCCGAACCTGAATATCTTCCGTGACCCGCGCTGGGGACGTGGTCAGGAGACCTACGGCGAAGATCCGTTCCTTACCGGCCGCATGGGCGTTGCTTACGTTAAAGGCATGCAGGGTGACGATCCGAAGTACTTCCGCGTGATCGCCACGCCGAAGCACTTCGACGTACACAGCGGACCAGAGCCGACCCGTCACTTTGCCGATGTCGACGTCAGCAAGCACGATGAAGTCGACACCTACCTGCCGGCGTTCCGCGCTGCCATCGTTGATGGCAAGGCCTACTCAGTGATGTGCGCATACAACGCCATCAATGGCGAACCGGCCTGCGCCAACCAATTCCTGCTGCAGGACCAGCTCCGCGGCAAATGGGGATTCCAGGGCTACGTCGTTTCCGATTGCGATGCCGTTTTAGACGTCGCCCAAAATCATCGTTATCGTCCCAACCAGGCGCAGGGTGCGGCCATCTCGGTAATCCGCGGTATGGATAACGAGTGCGTCACCTTCACCCAGCGCAGAGGCGAACCGCTCACCAAGGCGTATGTCGATGCAGTGCAGCAGGGCTACCTGCCTGAGGCTACGCTCGATCAGTCCCTGGTCCGCCTCTTCGTCGCCCGCATCAAGCTTGGCATGTTCGACCCGCCGGATATGGTGCCCTACACCAAGATCAGCGAGAAGGAGCTGGACAGCGCAGAACACCGCGCCTATGCCCGCAAGCTCTCCAACGAAGCCATGGTGCTGCTCAAGAACGACGGCACGCTGCCGTTCAAGCCGGGCATCAAGAAGATCGCAGTCGTCGGTCCGCTTGCTGACCAGACCCAGATGCTGCTCGGCAACTACGCCGGCCGCCCCACGCACATCGTCTCCGTGCTCGAAGGGCTCAAAGCTGAGTTCCCGAACGCCACCATCACTTACGTTCCCGGAACGCAGTTCCTGCGCAGCGAAGGCAACCCGGTTCCCGACGCAATGCTGACCACGCCCGACGGCAAGCCTGGCCTGAAGGCCGATTACATGGAGTCAGCGGCTCGTTTTGGTCGGGGACCAGAGGCGCCAGTGCTCGCTACCCGCACCGAAACCAACGTCAACCTGACCGACGCCAATCTCCCGTCTGAAATGGCCGGAAAGAAAAACATCGGCGTCCGCTGGACCGGCTTTATTACCGCACCGGAAACCGGCGATTTCCTGCTTGGCGTTCGCGGCAGCGGCTTTGGCCGCCTGTCAGTCGACGGCAAGCAAGTCGCCATGCTTGGACGCGGTGAAAGCGAAGCAGCCGTTGGCCGCGCCCATCTTGAAAAGGGCGTGAAAGCTGAGATCAGTCTGATGTACTCCAACTTCAACGCTCCCTCACCGAAGGCACAGCTCATCTGGGCCAAGGTCAACGACGCTCCTTCACCGGAAGCTGTTGCAGCTGCCAAGGCCGCCGATATCACCATTGCGGTTGTGGGCATCACCAGCAGGCTTGAAGGCGAAGAGATGCCCGTTACCGTTCCCGGATTCCTGGGCGGCGACCGCATCAGCATCGATCTGCCTCAGCCGGAAGAAGCGCTCGTTGAAGCGGTGCAAGCCACCGGCAAGCCGCTCGTGGTCGTGCTGATGAACGGCAGCGCGCTCGCCGTCAACTGGATCAACGATCACGCCAACGCAGTTCTCGAAGCCTGGTATCCGGGCGAAGAGGGCGGCTCGGCCATCGCCGATACTCTCAGCGGCAAAAACAATCCTGCCGGACGCCTTCCGATTACCTTCTACAAGGACGTCAGCCAGCTGCCTAACTTTGAAGACTACGGCATGGCGAATCGCACCTATCGCTACTTCAGTGGCAAGCCGCTCTATCCGTTTGGTTACGGACTGAGCTACACCACCTTCAAGTACAGCGATCTGAGCGTCACCACCCCGTCGGTGGCTGCGGGACAGCCCGTATGCGCCGACGTGACGGTAGCAAACACCGGCAGCAAGGCCGGCGACGAAGTGGTGCAGGTCTACATCAAGTTCCCCGATGTCAAGGGAGCCCCGAAGATCGCACTACGCGGATTCGAGCGCGTTCATCTCGATCCCGGTGCGAGCCAGAAGGTCCATTTCGACCTGAAGGATCGCGACCTGGTAATGGTGACGGAAAATGGCGATCCCATCATCGCTGCGGGCGACTATTCGATCAGCATCGGCGGCGGACAACCTGACACCAGCGCACCAACAGTGAGCGGCAAGTTCCATGTCGACGGC
>CAVUYH010000009.1:0-222212 GCA_963745685.1 uncultured Acidobacteriaceae bacterium
CTGTACAAACGCTAGCAGCTCCTTTTTTGCCTCCTGTGTGTGTCCAACTTCGTCGTAGGTCCAAAGGGTCTGCGGAACCCGACCAGTCTTCACCTCGCTTAGGAAGCGCTTTAACCGCGGAACATTATTTCCATCGTCCCCCCACCATACGCGCTTATCATCGTCGAGCTCTTCAGCTTCGACGACGAAACACGCCAGTACATTCCGGGGGGTGGCCCAGCAATTACGCGCCCGGAAGGGCATTGGACCTGATAGGTTCCCTCTCCGTAATAATTCCGGGCCGACAAATCGCCAGATGTCCATGGGCCGCGATGATCGTTGTCTGGGTTAGAGTATCGAGAATCCATCTCTTCGGTTCTAGGAAGAAGGTAGGGACCCCATTGTTCTGCATTGCGCGCGTATGCGACCACGTAATCATGGTCCTCAGAAAAGTGACGAGCGGAATTCTTTGGCGAGAAGACCTTCTGCCAGATGATGGTCGCAACGAAGTTTTCTGCGCCAAAGACTTCGTTCATGATCAGACGCAGATTATGAACCTCATGATCCGAGATGCTTACGAATATAGCGCCATCATCCCGCATCAAATTCTTTGCTAGAAGAAGCCGCGGATATAGCATTGAGAGCCAATCGGAGTGGAAGCGTCCATTCGCGTCAGTGTTGGCCACCATCCGATTGCCCTGCTCATCCTTCTGATTGGACCGCAGGAAATATGTGTCGCTGTCTTCTGCGAAGTCGTCCTCGTAGATGAAGTCGTTTCCCGTGTTGTACGGCGGATCAATATAGATGAGCTTGACCTTGCCGAGGTAGGTCTCCTGGAGGAGCTTGAGCGCATCCAGGTTGTCGCCTTCAATAAAGAGGTTTTTTGTCGTGTCGAAGTCCACGCTCTCTTCGCGACTGGGGCGGAGAGTCTTGGCAATGGGTGCGTTTGCGGCTAGTATCGCTTCTCGCTTACCCGGCCAGTCAAGGTGGTACCGCTCGCGCGGTCCCTCCACAATAGTCCCTGACAGCTCCTGGCGAAGCTGATCGAAATCGATGGCGCGCGTCAGCTTGCCATTCTCATCCGTGGCTTCAGTCACGCAATTCGGAAACAGCGCAGCAATCTTTGCGACATTCTCGCTGGTGAGGTCGGGCGTGTGCATCTTCAGCTTTTCCATTTAGGCATTCCCTGGCGGACACCAGTTTAGGCGCCGCTTGGCCTCAGAATTGGGCTTTCCAATACTCTAAACCGCCGCTCTCATATGGCGCGGAGATGCTGCCATGGCATTAGCGGACGGATTCTGCGGTCCGAATCTCAGCCAGGATGACGACGCTGACATTCCATGGTTTAAGGTGTTTAAAGCATTAAAGAAAGGTTGCGAACTGAATTATGATTTTGGGCCTCTTAATTGCGATCACTACTACCGTTTTTGGAAGCGGCGCGTGGCGCATCGGCTCGGCCAAGGAACGCATCGAAAAAGCCGCCCGGGAATACGACAGATTAATTTACGAGATGGACAAGGGCAAGGAAAGGATTGGCCGAACAATTGAAAATATCGGCGGGGACGTAATTCGGTCGATCAAGAGCCTCAAGATCGCTAACCGGGCTTTGCGACCTCTCAAACAAGACCTGAGAATTCCGAATATTCGAAATGTTGCTCAATTCGAACAGATGGTGACCAAAACCATCGACCGGTCGGCGATGACCGTTTCATCGTCCAACGCAATCTTGGCGGGCGGAGGGGTAGGGCTTGGCATTGGATCTGCAGCGGCGATCGGATCGTGGGCCGCCGTTTCAGCTCTCGGAAGTGCTTCGACGGGAGCTGCCATAACAACCCTTTACGGCGCCGCTCACACCAGCGCTACGCTTGCCGCCTTAGGTGGTGGCGCACTGACTGCAGGTGGCGCAGGCGTGGCGGGCGGCGCACATGCTCTGCTTGGAGTCGTGGCTCTTCCCATTGCCGCCATTGCAGGATTTGTCGCTCACGCAAAAGCGAGCGAGGTTAACGAGAAGGCCGAGGAGATTGAAGAAGCTAATCACGCGAACACTATGGCTCTTACTCAACTAATGCAGCAAGGTCGAGTGTTCGATGATCTTGAGTCACGCGTGACTCGTGCCACATACAGTCTGGAAGAGGCGGTCCGAGAGACAAATAAAAAGCTCTTTCGGTTCGGCATTTTAAGCAGAATATATAAATCTGTTAGGCGACTTCTCCGTGGTTACTACTATAGCCAAGAAGAACATGATGAGCTAAATAAGCTCGTCGATGCCATTGACCAATTCCTCCGGTCAATTGGAGCGGACAGGGAGAGGGCAACTTCGGTTCGTAATCCAAACGGCTCTGGACTTCTCATGTTGAACTAGCTAACGGTTTTTGAAGTTTTACCAATTCCTCAGTGCATTGACGAAGCCTCGCATTGATCTCAATCTTTCGATTGAATTGATTCTCTCGGCGCAACGCAGACTCTAGCCGTCGCCACTCGCGTTGGCGGACACGTATAGCATTCGAGCGCTCCACTGCTTCGGCAATTGATTCCCCTGCGCGGAAAGTAATAGCGAGCGGGCTTGCTTCAATATGCCTAAACAGCATCTGCCCATACAACGCCGACAGGTCGAGCGCCACCGGAAGCGAATGCCGTGGCGCCGTCTTCGGCGTCCAGGCAGTTAGGAAATATTCTTCAATTACCGGCGCGCCGGAGGTTCCTTCGCTTGGTCGTTTGTAAGCAGCGGCGAATCGGACCTGATCTTGAAAAGTGAGTTCGAAGAACAGGCGCCAAGGAATGGCGCGATCGAGCGAACGCAGGACGTCCATCTTGAGCTCGCTTTTCTTGAGCGCAATTTCGAATACTTGGATGCCCTCGACATTATCGCGCTCAGGCAGATTGACGGTCTCTGGAACGAGGAGGTTGCGCCAGATGATCTGTTCCACCTGCTCGACGAAGTGCCTTCGAACAACATTCGACGGTTGCGCATTGCCATAGACCTTATTCTTCGGAAGAATGCGGTCTTTACGAGTTCGCTCCGGATACTGGAACACAGCTCCTACCCCTTTGCCTCGGCCGGTTCCACAACCAGAAATGAAATGAGTTCGAAATCGTCAATGCCGGCTTCTGGTCCCGTAACCATGCTTGACTTCTGGCCGGAGAAGAGCCCATCAAGCTCCTTTTCTTCATCGGTCCTTACAATTGAGCGAATGGCAGCGCTGAGCAGATTCGAATAAATGCCCATCTCCCGTCCGTCCTGCGTTCGCTCATTGAACGGCTGATAACACTCCCGAATTGGCTCGGCGCACGGTTTTGCGGAAGCTCGGATCACGTCTAGAAGCCGCTTTACCTCGGTGTACGGCAGCACTGTCTGGCCTTCCATGTCCACGAAAACGAGATAGTAGGGATGGAGCCGATTCGACTGCTGAATATTGATCGAGCCGTTCCGATTGCGGAGAGCAAAAATGACTCCGGGAACGAGACCGAGTCCTGGGTCGGCGGGTAGGACGGCGTGCATCCCGGTCGGATAGCGCGACAGATCGCCGTGCTCTTTGACATAATTCACCAAGTCCATGCGGAAGTCGTTGAGTCCAAGATCGGTAATGCTTACGCCTGTCTTTAGATCCTCGAGCTCAATAACCTCTTCCTGCAGCCGCCGTAGCTGCTCCTTGCGGTAGGCGAGGTCATTGGAGCGGCCGTCGAGCGGATTATCGTCGCCGGTGGCAGCTACGTCCGCGATGATCATCCGGCTCTCAACGCGTTCTTTGAGCCGGATATATTCATCGAGCGAGATGTCAGGCCAGTAGTTGACGAGTTGGATCGAGCCGTTTTTAGAACCTATTCGGTCGATGCGGCCGAAGCGCTGGATGATGCGTACAGGATTCCAGTGAATGTCGTAATTGATGAGGTAATCGCAGTCCTGAAGATTCTGCCCCTCTGAGATGCAGTCGGTGGCTATGAGCAGGTCGATCTCTCCCTGTTCATCGGGCATGAGCAGCGACTTCTCCTTCGATATCGGCGAAAACAAAGTGAGCAAATCCTGGAAATCCATGCGCCGGCCAAGCGTGGATTTTGGCCTGTCTGATCCGACAACCCGCGCGGTGTGGAGATTGTGCCGCTGCTGGAGCATAGGCGCAAGATGCTGATACAGATACTCGGCCGTATCCGCGAATGCGGTGAAGAGGAGCACTTTACGATTGCCGGGATTGATAGGCGATTCGATCTTCGCGAGAATGTGCTCCTTGAGATGCTGAAGCTTGGCATCGTCGGTGGGTGAAACCTTCTCCATCTCCTCCAGAAGTCCTTCGATGTGGCCGAGATCGGCCTTCAGATCGTGCTCCCACGATGGCAAGTCCATGTCAGCCAGTTCGATTACGATCTTGCCCGGGGTTTGTGCTTCAGGGCCATCCTCCGGATCGAGAAAATCAACATCCTCATCGGGCTCGGCATCGTCAAAGGCAACCGATGGATCAGTGAAGTTTCCCCCTTGGCCTGTGCGGCGGTAATTTTCAATTCTTGCGAGAGTGCTCAGATGAAAACGCTGAAGTTTCCCAAGCGTGATTCGAAATGCAGCCACCGAACTCTCAAGGCGTTTGAGCAAATTAACTGTCATCAGGGATCTCAGGCTTAGCTCGCGATCCCTTTGCTTTAGCTTGCCGCCACCGCCAGTGACCTCGGTGTCGTAGATGTCTTCATACTTCGACACCCGGCTTGGCAGAATGTAGGAGACCGGCATGTAGACGCCGAGCTTGAGAGCCGCCAGTTCCAGAAAGATCTGGTTGAAACCCATCACGTCATTCCGACCAGTGAGCTGCCAATGAAACGAGAGCGGCTTTCGCCGGGTGGGAAATTCGCCAATTTCCTTCGTGTCGTAAAAGGTCGTGATGTGGCGCCGCGAGCGGGCGATAGTGACCGCATCCAGAAGCTCGAAAAAATCGAAATCTAGAGAGGAGAGAATGGACGCTGGGGTTCGCTGCTCGGCAGGGAGCTTTGCCCATGCATTGAAAGCCGTTTGCGCCCGGCGAAAAATCAGATCGATGTTCCTGTCCGTGCTCAATTTCGATTTGAGATTCTCTGGCTCGCCTTCGTAGGCAAGTGCGAGCTGGTTCTTCAGGTCATTGAAGCGATTGTTGACCGGAGTTGCCGAGAGCATCAGGACTTTCGTGCGCACGCCCTGCCGCACGATCCGGTTCATCAGGCGCTGATACCGCGTCTCGCGATCTTTGAATGCGTCATCATTGCGAAAGTTGTGCGATTCGTCGATGACGACCAGATCGTAGTTGCTCCAGTTGACCTGGCTCAGTCGCATACCAAGCGATTCACCGCGATCGCGAAGAAGATCTGTATGGCAAAGGACGTCGTAGCTGAAGCGATCTTTGACGAGCGGATTGTTTTTCAGGTTCCCTTTGTATGTCGTCCAGTTATCCGCAAGCTTCTTCGGGCACAGAACCAGTACGGTTCGATTGCGCAGCTCGTAGTACTTTATGACCGCCAGGGCGGTGAACGTTTTCCCCAGTCCGACGCTGTCGGCCAGGATGCAGCCGTTGTAGGTCTCCAGCTTGTTAATAATGCCGGTGGCTGCGTCGCGCTGGAAGCTGTAGAGCTTCTTCCAGATCGTACTTTCCTGATAGCCAGTCCGTTCATTCGGTAAAACGTCCTCGCTGATGTCTTCGAGGAACTCGCTAAAGATGCTGAACAGCATCAAGAAATAAATCCGCTGTGGAGAGTTTTCCTTGTAGACCGAAGCAATGTGGTCCTGAATGAGATCAGTAACATCAGCGAGCTTCTCGGAGTCCTGCCAAATCTGATCAAACAGCGCCAGGAAGGCGCGAGCCGCAACCGGCTCATCCATTTTGTTGACGAAATTCGAGACCGCATTTCCTTGTTGGTAGCCCAAGTCCACCGCGGTGAACCCATGCAATGGCATGTACACCGTGGAACTTTCCGCCGCCTCAACGCACGCGAATTGCTGCATGGGGGCGCCGCTCCGGTTGGACCGAAATTGCGCCTTACGCCGTATCCACTCGGCGCACTCTCTGGCGACAGCCCGCTGGGTGAGCTTATTCTTCAGCCGAATCTCGAACTCGGATCCGTGAAACCTCCTCTCACCATCGGCTTGGGGAATGTGAAACTCTCGGGGTGATTTAGCGATCGGATCCGTCGCTTCCTGGGGAACGAATGTCGGCTTGGTGAAGATGAATTGCAGAGCCTCAACGCTCTCAAATTCTTGCTTCAAAGCTTCGAATGCATAGATCGAGAAGCTGGACGCCGCGATTCTCACCTTGGCGCCGGGGCGTACGGTCTCTTTCAGATCGTCACCTAGCAGCCTCGAGATGTTGTCTAAAACTTCCATTATTCGCCGCGAGCTGAATTCGGATCATGCTCACTTGGACCGCACATATGGCCCGAGCCAACGTAAACCCGAGATCAGGAGTATTTAAAGTGAACTTTGACTGCACCATCAATTTACAGCACGCGAGCGGGAGACACGCGCGGTCGATGATTCCGTTTAGTCCCGGCCATTTGGAGGAGAGGTAACACGTCCATCTTGACGTTTTGTGGAGAGCGGCCGGGCAGAATCATTTTGGGCATCCTCCGCCCACCCACCCAGCGTTTTCGCTCTCTTCCTAACCCCGTCAGGAAAATATTTTGCTGGAAATACGAATTTGTGCTACACGGCTTTCCTTTCTGTTCGCCTGTCCCTAATCTGCGTATATGGCGTCATCCTCTTCAAGTGCCGCAGCCAGTCAGGCCCATTCTCAAGCGACGGGTTCGGCAGTTTCGCCCGCCTTCCTTGGCTTTGAGCCTTACGTGGCTGCCGAGGTAGCTGCGGCGTTCTTGAAGATCACGCCGAGGAGGGTAAAGGAGATGGCGCGCGCTGGAACGATTCCAGCGCACCCGGTCGATCCGAACGCCGGGAGGAAAGAGTGGCGCTTTCTTTTATCGGAGCTTTCGGCTCGGATGCGTGACAACTGCAGCACAGAGCGTCGGTCGTAGTCGGTAAGGTTCAGCAAGGCAAGGCGATATACTGGGCCCGCTTAGGCGGTATCCGTGGTTGCCGAAATTGGAGAAAGCATGGCAGACACGAGAAATCAAGATGGCAGTCTGAAGCAATTCAAAACGAAACAAGGCTTAGTTTGGAAGCTGCGGTATTTTGCATATCGGGACTCCGATGGAAAATGGTCAGAACAAACCCCGTTACTTGTGGGAACAGTTTCTGATTTTCCAACGGAAAAAAAGGCTCGTGCCGAAGCAGCAAGGCTGGGGCTCATTGAGCAGATCAATCGCACCAGCGTTCCATCCAGTAAAGTCACATTTGGCTTCATCGCGAGAGACTACATCAGGATCGATCTCGCAGATGACGCCATCAAACCCAAAGCTTCCACTACCAGGTACACGGAGGGCCTGATCATTAGGAACCATCTGCTCCCTCGATGGGACGAAGTGCTCATTGCCGAGATGAAGACATTGGCGATTGAAAAATGGCTGCAGAGTGTCTCCGTCGACGCACTTGGGGAAGAAGGTCAGGAATGGGATTCCTTGACGAAATGGCGCCGAATAATGAATGACATTTTCCTTCACGGACACAAGCATGAATTCATACCCGAGTCGTGGAATCCGATGTTGAAAGTCGATGTAAAAGCTTCGAGTTCGAATTACGTTCCCATCATTCTGACACCCAACGAGACGTACTGGATGCTTAGCGCCCTTCCGTTGTTGCAGCAGACTATGGTTGTTTTGGACGCAGCAACTGGAATTCGCTACAGTGAAATTGCAGGGCTCCAGTGGAGAGATGTGGACTGGAAAAACAACTGTATCCACATCGAACGGCGCTGGATTCGTGGTGATGTGAATACTCCCAAGACCAGTGCATCTAAAGCTCCGGTCGCAATGACCAAAATGGTCGCCGCCTATTTGTTGGCGTGGCGCAAGGAGACGATGTACGGCAAGGATACGGATTGGATCTTCCCCAGTCACCGCACGAAGGGGAAGACGCCGCGGGTCGGAAACATGTTGGTCCGCAGCTACCTGTATCCTGCTGCCGTCAAAGCCGGAGTTCTAACAACCACCAACATCAAAGTAATGAGAACGAAGATGAAGAAAGGGAAGAAGGCTCAGGTTGAAGTTGAAATACCCATTTACTTCGACAAGAAGGGCAAACGGGTGAAGCGCTTCGGCTTTCACCAGTTCCGTCATAGCTTATCTAGTTTCTTGACAACGAAAAAGAAAGTCGACCCAAAGACGGCCCAGACTGCACTACGTCAGAGCAACGCTGCGTTCACTCTAGACAAGTACACTCAAACCGACAACGACGAGCTTCTAGCCGCGCAAAACCTGATGCTGGATGCAATTTTCAAGACGGATCCCCGGGCAGTTCAGTAGCTTTGGGTGAAACCTTGGGTGAAATGGAATGGCTTGGGGAGATGTAAACCATTGAAAATAAATGGTAGGCACGACTGGATTCGAACCAGCGACCTCTTCCGTGTCAAGGAAGCGCTCTAACCAACTGAGCTACGCGCCTGCTAACCAACATCAGTTAGTTTATCAGCACCGGACGACCCGTGAAAGGAATGGCCCGCTGCGGCCGCGGGGTCATACTGTACCATCGTTCACGAGCACAGGAACTTCCAGAGTCTGCGTCGTTGATCTTGGCGTATTGCCCTCCGGTTTGAAGCTCAAGCCGGGCGCGGTCGTAAGGGCCCTCAGCGGGAATCGACGGCCGGGTTGTTTCAGCCCGGCTTCGCAGCTTTGCAGAATCAGGTGCTACATCCTGTGTTGTTATTGAGTCTCTATGCACGACGATTCGCGGCCGCACCTGAATCCACTTCGTTCAGCTCCCAACCTGCTAACGCTTGGCCGCATCTGTCTGGCGCCTTTCATGGTGGCCGCAATTCTCGAACGCAGATTCGAGCTCGGCTTCATCCTCTTCATGGTCGCCGGCATTACTGATGCCCTGGATGGCGCGCTTGCCCGCATTCTCAAGCAGCGCACCATGTTTGGCCACTACCTCGATCCGGTAGCCGACAAGCTGTTGCTGAGCACGCTTTTCCTCGTGCTCCTGCATGAAGGGCTCATCCCCACCACCGTAACGGTCCTCGTGTTTGGTCGCGACGTCGGCATTCTGCTTGTCGCCGCCATCCTCTACGCGGCAGTCGGAAAAAGAGAGTTCAAGCCCAGCGTCTTCGGAAAGATCAACACCCTGGCCCAGATCAGCGCGGTGGCGGCCGTCCTTTTATCGCAGCTGATTCAGGCGCCGTGGCTGGTCATTTTTCGCACAGCAGCTCTGGATGCCACAATCGTGCTGACCGTGGTCTCCGGTTTGCACTATGCATGGGCTGTGTCGCGCCGTGGAAGCAATCCGGCGGCTAACGGAACTGGCCCTAAATAAAATGCGCCTCGCGCGCGAGTCTATCCGTCGTCGGAGACGTCCTCTGTTTCAGCGGTGTCTTCGATTTCCATATCTCTGAATTCCTCAGCGTCAAAAACCTCGCCACACTCCAGGCACTCGACATATTCCGTGTCTTCATGCCGGGAGACGATTCGTACTTTGGGGTGTCTGCAGGCGGTCGCCATTGCTATTCGTGGGTACTCGATCACATGCTGCTTTCGCCAGATTGTAGCCGGGTTTCCCACAAATTTAAACGGCTATTTGTCGCCGCTCGGCCGCTCTTGAATAATTTCTCTCTCATCGATCCTGGAACTCACTCACTCGGCTTGAAATACCGACATAAATGGTCGTATACTGAATGCGGACCTAACCAGTCGGATATTCAATGCTGAAGCTCACCAAAAAAGCGGATTACGGGTTGATGGCGCTCAAGTACCTCGCCGAGCACCCGGAAACCGCTGCGCAAAGCGCCAAAGATGTGGCGGACGCCTATGGTATTCCGGCGCAGCTCCTGGCCAAAATCCTGCAACAGCTTACAAAGAAAGGTCTTCTGCGCTCCCATGCCGGTATGAACGGCGGCTATGCCCTGGCGCGCGAGGCCCGCGAGATCTCGGCTTACGAGGTAATTCTCGCCATCGATGGACCTTTTTTCATCACCTCCTGCACCAAGGGAACCAAGGCGTGCGAGCTTACGCCGAGCTGCACCATCAAGGAGCCGCTGGCGCGGGTTAACGAGACCATTGCCGGCGTGCTGAAGAGCATCAGTATTCAGGACCTGGCAGAACACGAACACCCGCCCAGCAAGACGAGCGAAGGCCACGGGCTGGTCGAACTGACGTTATAGTGAACCGGTTTTTGGCGACATTTCCCCGCTTCGCCCAGTGCGGAGCAAAGCACTAAAGAGGATGGAGATCGAAATGAGTAGCTTTACCACTGATGTTGAAGTGCCGGCAGGTGTAACGCTGCCTATCTATATGGATAACCACGCTACCAGCCCGCTCGATCCGCGCGTGCTGGAGGCGATGATGCCTTATTTCACTTCCAAGTTTGGCAACGCGGCCAGCCGCAATCACTCCTTTGGTTGGGAGGCCGAAAAAGCAGTCGAGACCGCCCGTGAGCAGATCGCCAAGCTCATCGGCGCTACGGCCAAAGAGATCATCTTTACCTCCGGCGCCACTGAGAGCGACAACCTCGCCATCAAGGGCATTGCGGAAATGTATCGCGAGCGCGGCAACCACATCATCACCCAGGTCACTGAGCACAAGGCTGTGCTCGACACTTGCAAGCGCCTGGAGAAGTACGGCTACCGCGTCACTTATTTGCCTGTGAAGGCTGACGGACTCATCGATCTCGAAGATCTGAAGCGCGCCATAGACGACAAGACGATCCTCGTCACCATCATGGCTGCCAACAATGAAATCGGCGTGCTCCAGCCTATCCGCGAAATCGGCAAACTCTGTCATGAGAAGGGCGTCATCTTCCACACAGACGCCGTGCAGATCGTCGGCAAGGTTCCCTTCAACGTGGTTGCTGACAACGTTGACGTGGCATCGATTTCCGGACACAAGATCTACGGCCCCAAGGGTGTGGGCGCTCTCTACGTGCGTCGTCGCAATCCGCGCGTGCAAATCGCCGCGCAAATCGACGGCGGCGGTCACGAGCGTGGCATGCGTTCCGGCACATTGAACGTACCCGGAATCGTCGGCCTCGGCAAGGCTTGCGAAATCGCCATGCAGGAAATGGATTCTGAAGCAGCCTACCTGCGCGGCCTGCGCGACCGGCTCAAGGCAAAGTTCGAGTCGGAGCTGGACTACGTTCACGTGAACGGCAACATGGAACATCGGTTGCCCGGCAATCTCAATATGAGTTTTGTGTATGTCGAAGGTGAGTCGCTGCTGATGGGCATCAACGATGTCGCGGTCTCCAGCGGTTCGGCCTGCACCTCTGCCACGCTCGAGCCATCTTATGTGCTCAAGGCGCTCGGACTTGGAGACGACGTGGCGCATAGTTCCATCCGTTTCGGTCTCGGCCGCTTCAACACCCAGGCTGAGGTGGATTATGTGGCCGCCAAGGTCATTGAAATCGTTAAGCATCTGCGCCAGCTCTCACCGCTTTACGAGATGGTGCAGGAAGGAATCGACCTGACCAAGATCGAGTGGCAGGCGCACTAAGAATCAGCTATCAGCTTTCAGCTACCAGCCGTCAGTTCAAGCATCGAATGATTAAGCACTGAACCGCTGATAGCTGAAAGCTGAGAGCTTAAAGCTCAACAACGCGGCTTCCCCCGCAGGAGGAGTAAAGGACCATGGCATACAGCGACAAGGTGATCGACCACTACAACAACCCGCGCAACGTGGGACAACTCGACAAGAGCTCAACTGAAGTTGGCACGGGCCTGGTGGGCGCGCCGGAGTGCGGCGATGTCATGCGGCTGCAGATCAAGGTCAACCCCGAGACGCAGGTGATTGAGGACGCCAAGTTCAAGACGTTCGGCTGTGGTTCGGCCATTGCGAGTTCATCGTTGGCCACGGAGTGGATCAAGGGGCGCACCGTTGATGACGCGCTCGCAATCAAGAACACTGACATTGTGAAGGAGCTGTCGCTTCCGCCAGTAAAGATTCATTGCTCCGTGCTCGCTGAAGACGCAATCCGCGCAGCCATCGGCGACTGGAAGAAGAAGAACGGCGTGGCCGAAACTGCGGATTCCGTTGCCGCAGCAAAGTAAGCTGTCCCCTTTTCCTGCGGAGGTTGCGGATCAAACCGCAACCTCTCCATGAAAGCGGACCGGGCTAGAAAGGCAAATTATGGCGAACATGGTCTCAATTGAATCCAAGCCGGCCGAAGGCCTCTCCGCGGCGGAAGAGCAGCCTGCCGCGCAGCAGTCGCAGACCAAGCAGGGCTTGACGGTGACGGAGCGCGCTATCAAGCGCATCCGCACGGCCATGGCCAAAGAAGGCGTTTCGCCAACAGAAGGCGGACTGCGCCTGGGCGTTATGGGCGGCGGCTGCTCGGGGCTTTCTTATTCCATCAAGTTCGACGCGCAGCCACGCGATCGTGACCGCATCTTCGAGTTCGACGGCGTGCGTGTGTTTGTCGACCCCAAGTCGTTTCTTTACCTGCACGGCATGACGTTGGACTACGAAGAAACGCTGATGCGGCAGGGATTCAACTTCATCAATCCGAACTCCACGCGTTCCTGCGGCTGCGGTTCGTCCTTTTCTTAGGGTGCAGTAATTGGAGTTCTATCATGTTGAAAGTGATTGATTCTGCAGTACCGGTAGCTTGCTGGTCGTGCTCTGTCGCGCACAACGAGTCCACCCTCTTTTGCCCGCATTGCAGCAAGATTCAGCCGCCTCCGGGCGGCGATTATTTTTTGGTCTTCGGGCTGGAGCAAAAGCTCAATCTTGATCTCAACGCGCTTGAGCACGAGTTTCACCGCCTCAGCCGCAAGGTGCATCCTGATCGCTTTGCACGCTCCGGTGAGAACGAGCGCCAGTGGAGCCTCGCCGATACGGCGTTACTCAACGATGCTTATCGCACTCTCAAGGATCCGCTGCGCCGCACCGAGTACCTGCTCAAACTTGAAGGCGCAGAGATCGGCGAAGAGCATAGCGGAAGGGACCGTAAAGACCCGTCCCGCGCTCCTGCCGATCTGCTCGAAGAAGTATTCGATCTCAACATGCAGCTTGAAGAAATGCGCATGGCTCGCAAAATGGGCGAAACCGATCCCGGCCTGCAGGCAAGCCTCGAACAGGCAAAGTTGAAATTCGATGGCCTTCTCGACGATGTTGACCGCGATCTTCGCCGGCAATGGAATGTCTGGGACGAAGGCGATGCGGCTACTCGCAAGAATGCCGAAAAAACTATGGTGGCCCTGCTCGATAGGCGCCGCTATCTTAGCAATCTCGTTCGCGACGTTACTGAAACCTTGGGAGCTGAATAGATAAGCATGGCGGAAGGACGCGTAGTAGGAATCGATCTCGGAACAACCAACTCCCTGGTCGCTTATATGCAGGGTGATGCGCCGGTGGTCATTCCCGGTGTAGACGGATCCAACCTGGTGCCGTCTGTAGTAGCGCTCGACCCTATGCCCGCCGATGGTGGCAGGCCTACCGTGACCGTGGGCAACAGCGCGCGCAAGGTGCTCATTGAACGGCCGGAGCGGGTCATCTACTCCGTCAAGCGCCTTATGGGCCGCGGCTTGCAGGAAATCCAAAACGAACTCAAGCTGTTCCCGTTTCGCTTGTCCGACGACGTCGAAGAAGGCGAAGTGCCGCGCATCCAGCTCGGCGAACTGCGTTTTACGCCGCCTGAAATCTCCGCCTACATTCTGCGCCAGCTCAAGCGCAATGCGGAGCGCTTTTTCGGCGCCCCCGTAACGCAGGCCGTCATCACCGTCCCGGCCTACTTCAACGATGCGCAGCGCCAGGCCACCAAGGATGCGGGCCGCATGGCAGGCCTCGACGTTCTGCGCCTCGTCAACGAGCCCACCGCGGCTGCGCTTGCCTACGGACTCGATCGCGCCAAGGTCGGCACTATCGCTGTCTACGACCTCGGCGGCGGCACCTTCGATGTCTCCATCCTCAAGCTGCGCGACGGCATCTTTGAAGTGCAGTCCACCAACGGCGATACGCATCTCGGCGGCGACGACATAGACAATTTGCTGCTCGCCATTGCGCTCGACGAAATCTTCTCTGAGCACGGCGTCGATCTGCGCAGCAGCCCCGGCGCGGTGCAGGCCCTGCGTAAGGCCGCTATTGACGCCAAGATTCGTCTATCCAGCGAACAGTCTGCCAGCTTCGATATCGAACTCCCCAACGGCGACCGCTATCAGCGCGAAATCCCGCGCAATGTTTTCGAGATGCTCATCGAACCCGTGCTCGAGCGCACCGCAGGCCCGTGCAAGCAGGCCCTCACCGATGCCGGCGTAACTCCAGAGGAAATTGACGAGGTCGTCCTCGTCGGCGGTTCCACGCGTATCCCTGCCGTACGCAAGCTCGTCGACGATCTCTTCCATCTGAGCGCGCGCGGCAAAAAGCCGCACATCGAACTCAACCCCGATGAAGTGGTAGCCCTTGGCGCCGCCGTGCAGGCTGACATCCTCGCCGGCACTTCCAAGTCCACTGAGGAAATGCTGCTGCTCGACGTAACACCGCTTTCGCTCGGCATTGAAGCACTCGGCGGCACAGTTGCGCGCATCATCCAGCGCAACTCCACCATTCCCGCATCGGCCACTGAGCACTTCACCACCGGAGTCGACGGTCAGACCAACGTCGCCATTCACGTTGTGCAGGGCGAGCGCGAACTCGCCGCGGACTGCCGTTCTCTCGCGCGCTTCGACCTCAAGGGTATTCCGCCCATGACCGCCGGAATGCCGCGAATCGAAGTGCGTTTCCTCATCGACGCCGACGGCATCCTGCAGGTCTCTGCACGTGAGCAGCGCAGTGGCCTCGCCGCCGAAATTGAAGTAAAGCCGACCTACGGCCTCACCGACGAGCAGGTTGAGAGCATGATTCTCGATTCCTTCGATCATGCCGAAGAAGATTTTGCCAGGCGCCTGGTCATCGAGGCACGGCTTGAGGCAGACTCAATTCTTACCAAGGTTGATGCCGCCAAGCAGAGCCCCGCATGGTCGCAGCTCACCGGCAAAGAGCAGTCCGCCATTGCAGCCGCGGAAAGAAATCTCGCTGAAGCGAACTCCGGCTCCGACGTAAACGCGATCCGCAATGCGACCGTCGCTCTCGATCAGGCAACGCATCGTCTTGCCGAACTCATGATGGATGCCGCCGTTTCCAGCGCACTGCGCGGCAAAACCATGAACGCAGCAGGCGAACAACTTAACGAATCGGTCACCGCACCGCACCCCATGGCCGCAGCAGAATTCAAATAGTGGAAACGAGTTTCTAACTCGGCACGGCTTGTGCAGGTTGTAGCAAGAGTTTTGAAAGGGCACGGCTTCAGCCATGCCGGAATCGGAAGCCAAAATCGGGATTTCATTCGATAGGCAATGAATCAAGGTTGATCTGTTTTGAAACCTCGGCTGTTTTGAAAGGGCACGACTTTAGTCGTGCCGCACGTGCCGCGAAATCAATGAGGGCTTTAGCCCCTGTGGGATTACGACCTCAACATTTCGATACGTAGTCTTTCAAGCATTGCAGCAGCGACTGCCCAATGGCGCAGGAGATAGACAATGAGCGAAGCAAACAACAACATCCCGCCCGAAAAGCTGGTGCGCATCACCTTCGAGCCTGAAGGCAAAACCGTCGAATTCGAATACGGCACTATGCCCTACGACCACCACGGCAAGCCGATGTCGTTTCTCGACGTCGCCGAAAACTTCGGCATCTTCCTCGATCACGCCTGCGGCGGTTCCTGTGCCTGCACCACGTGCCACATCTGGGTCAAAGATGGCGCCGAGGGAATCAGCCCAGCCGAAGACGATGAACTCGACCGGCTCGACATGGCTGCCGATCAGCAATTGAATTCGCGCCTCGGCTGCCAGGCCGTCATCACACGCCCCGGCAACTACGTCGTTGAAATTCCAAAGTGGAATCGCAACTACACTTCAGAAGGCAAGCCCCTGGCCCTCGCCGAACAGAAATAAGGAGCCAACCTCGATGCCGCAAGAGTTTCTGTGGACTGACGCCGAAGAGATCGGTATTCAGCTGTCAGAGAAATTTCCTGACCTCGATCCGCTCACTGTGCGCTTTACTGATCTGCAGCGTTATGTGAGAGAACTCGAAGGCTTCGCCGACGACCCGTCCAAATCAAACGAATCGCGGCTTGAAGCTATTCAAATGGCTTGGCATGAAGAATGGAAAGACCTGCACGGATAAAAGCTTGCTGAAGATTTCTCAAACAGGTGCAGTTTTGATATGGCACGGCTTCAGCCGTGCCATATCGCTGCTGGATTTCGTGAAAGGTACGGGCTTTAGCCCGTACCTTGAGCTCGCAAGGTCAATTGGGCTTCAGCCTCTGAGGAACGTTCTTCATTTCGTCAGCGCCGTGGGGTGCAAATCGAATACTTCGCCCGAAGCCGTTTTTCTGCCCTGAAAGTTCTGCCCGTACCACACGCACACTGCCCGGAAAAGCTGAGAGCTGAGAGCTGCTTTCTCATTGCTGATGCTGCGAAATCGACAGCAGATTCCCATCCGGGTCTTTAAACCACGCCACCTTGTCGCCGTTAGGAAATGTGCATATCCCTCGTTCATCCTGACCCATGTTTGCAAAGTGTTCGAAGGTGATGTCCTTTTGCAACAGACCCTCCTGCGCAACCAGGATGTCTTCCACTTCCCATCCGAGAACGGTGTGCTGTGCCGGCGTAAACTGCGGAACTTGGGTAATGCGAAGCATTACCCCATGCATATCGAACACCAGCGCGAACCCGTCATCGCACACAAATGTCAGCCCAAGCGTATCGCGATAAAACGTGAGCGCGGTCGCAGGATTCGCAGTCAGCAGAAAAGTCACAACCCGAGTCATGGCAGCCTCCCGGTTTCAACGAAAGCTTACCCGCAATCAACGACCCATGAAAGAAAAATCGCGGGTGCCCCATCCATGCAGCGTATTCTGCTGCATGGGTGGGACAGCACGAACCCACAAATAGCACAGAGCCGGGTGCCGGGTGCCGGGTGCCCCAGGTCTCGCTTCTGAGACCTGGGATTGCGATGCAGCCAGATCATCCTTCCCGCTCGTCCCGCTCGCCCCACCCAAACGCCGCTTCAAAATGCACAAACTCCTTCGGCTGCCCGGGCACCAGGTAAACGCTGATCACGTCGAATCGTACCTGCGGCGGAATTTCCCTCGGCAATTGCCGCACATACTGCCGCGCCAGCCGGCGCATCATCTTGCGCTTGTGCGCGTCCACAGCAGCTTCGGCAGGTGCAATGTCATGAGCCGTCCTCGATTTTACTTCCACAATGCAAAGCAGCTCTCCCAGCCATGCAATCAGGTCGAGATCGCCCGGTTGGTGACCCGGCGACCAGCGCCGCGCAACCACGGTATAGCCTTTGCGCCGCAGATAAAAATACGCGGCATCCTCACCCCGCAAACCCGTAGTCAGGTGCGCCGAAGTGTTCCGGCCCGCAAACGCAATCCTGTCCAGGCGCGCCATTCCGCGCTCCAGGCCGCCAAGCCACATTCTCGATACCCAATTCATCGCAGCCATTCTCACTGCAGCGCCGTTACAACGCGCAAATGACCACGGTCACACAATGAAAAGGCCGGCAAGCGCACGCTCGCCGGCCTTCCTTGTAACCTTGGTCCCTTGTAACCTTGTCCCCCGCTACTACGCAGTCGTCACTTCCAACTGCTCCTGCTCGTGTTCCTTCTCCACCACCGTCAACGCCTCTTCAAGGATGTCGAGTGCAACCATCGCCTCTTCTTCCTTCACAATCAGCGGAGGCGAGAGCCGCAGCGACGTTTCGCCGCAACCCAGAAGCATCAGGCCGCGCTCAAACGCCAGCGTCTCCACCTTGTTGCGTAACGCAGCTGCGGGTTCCCGCGTCGCTTTGTCCTTCACCAGCTCAATGCCGATCATCAGGCCGCGTCCGCGAACATCGCCAACAAGCGGGTGCGTCTGCTTCCAGCCATTCAGCCGTTCCAGCATCTTTGCGCCCACACGTGCCGCATTGCCCATCGCTTCGCGTTCGATAATGTCCATCGTCGCCAGCGCAGCGGCAATCGAAACAGGATTGCCGCCGAATGTTGACGCATGCGATCCCGGCGCCCAGTCCATCACTTCGGCGCGCGTCATGCAGATGCCCAGCGGCATTCCGCTCGCAATGCCCTTGGCAATACACACCATGTCAGGCTCAACGCCGGAGTGCTCAACCGCCCACCACTTGCCGGTACGTCCCGCGCCGCATTGCACCTCATCCACAACCAGCAAAATTCCATGCCGCGTGCAGATTTCGCGCAGCTCGCGCATAAAGTTGTCGGGCGCCACCACGTATCCGCCTTCGCCCTGGATAGGCTCAATAAATACAGCGGCCACTTCTTCAGGAGGCAGAATCGTCTTGAACAGTTTCTCTTCGATGTAGCGCGCGCAGCCCATGCTGAACGCTTCCTCATCCTGCGGCCCGCCTGTGCATCCGCGATACGTGTACGGATAGCGCACATGTGTTACGCCGGGAACCAGCGGAGAAAAGCGCCGCTTCTGTTGCGGCTTCGATCCGGTCAACGACAGCGCGCCCATCGTGCGCCCGTGGAACGCGCCAAAGAACGAAATCACCTGCTGCCGTCCCGTGTGGTAACGCGCCAGCTTCAGCGCGCACTCAATCGCTTCGGCTCCACTATTGCCGTAGAAAAACTTGTGCGGCCCGGGCATGGGAGCCACCGCCGAAAGCCGTTCCGCAAGATCGGTCAGCGGCTCGTTGTAAAAATCAGTTCCTGAAATGTGCAGCAGTTCGGCAGCCTGCTTCTGGATCGCCGCCACAACTTCAGGGTGACAGTGGCCGGTCGAGTTCACCGCAATGCCCGCGGCAAAATCCAGAAACTCATTCCCATCCACATCGGTAATGCGGATGCCGCGGCCGCTCTTCGCAACCAGCGGATAGGAACGCGTATAGCTCGGCGAAATCAGTCGCGCATCTGCTTCAACAGCGGCCCGCGCCTTTGGACCTGGCAAAGCACAAACCAGCTTCGGACCGTATTGCTCGTGTAATTCTTTCCTGGTCATGGGACCATCTCCTCGGATTGTTTAAGTGGCGTCACCGGAGCTACCGCGGCCACCGATCCCGGCACTCGGGATCATTAAGTCACGCTCGCCCTCTTGCACGAGAAACCTGAGGCGAGACAAGGCGGAGGAGGATCTTCGGCGGTGGTATTACTAGTCGCCGCCGAAGAGACTAGGTCGCGTGCGGGTGGGCAGCACGCGAAGGTGCTTCCGCGGGCAAATGCAACGCGCGCGAGACCGCGACCAGCGCTTTAACGCCGGTACAAGCAGCAACTCTTTATCTGCACGCCTTTGCATAGGGACCCTGCTATTCAGAAGGATATCACGCGATTGAATGCATCCCAACGCACCCAACCCATACGGGATACGATGGAATCATCGCAATGAGCGCCCTTCAAAAGCAGCCAGGCCGTACTGAAACCAATAGCCGAGTGGGACTTAAGGCCGTCGGTACAACCTCCATTGTGCTGGCGTTTCTCAGCGTCTACTTTTTCTGGGGCTCCACCTACACAGCCATCCGCATCGGAGCCGCGGAAATGCCCGCCCTGCTCCTGGCGGGACTCCGCTTCTTCATCGCCGGCGTCATCCTGCTGGCCTGGTGCCGTTGGCGCGGGCTCAAACTCGCGTTCCCACCCCGGACCATGTTCATGCTCGGACTCATCGGACTGCTGCTGCTTTTCCTGGGCAACGTGGGCCTTGTCTACGCCGAAAAAACAGTTCCAAGCGGCATGTCATCGCTCGGCTTCGCTGTCATGCCCCTTTACGTCGCGCTCATTGAGCTCTTCCTGCCCCACGGCGAATCGCTGCCGCTCCGCGGATGGCTTGGCCTGCTCATCGGCTTCACTGGCCTCGCAGCATTGCTGTGGCCCTCGCTTCACAACGCGCTCGTCGGCAACCGCGAAATGCTGCTCGCCCTCATCGCACTGCTCGGCGGAGCATTCGCATGGGCTGTCGGCAGCCTGCTCTCGCGCCATGCGCATCTGCAGGTCAACAGTTTCGTGGCCGCATCCTGGCAAATGATCATAGCGGGCTGCTTTGACCTGTTGCTTGGAACCGCGCTCGGCAACTGGCAGCAGTTTCATCTCAACCGCGCCGCCGTCGGATCGCTCGCCTATCTCATCACCGCGGGCTCGCTGCTGGGCTACACAGGCTTCGTCTATCTCATCGAACACGTGCCTGTGGCCAAGGTCATGTCGTACACCTATGTCAATCCGGTGGTCGCGGTGCTGCTCGGCATCTTCCTCCTGCACGAGCACCCCGAGCCCACAGAGTTCGTGGGCATGGCCGGAATCTTATTCGCAGTCTTTCTTCTAACCACAGCGCAGATCAAGGCCAAAGCCGCCCCGCCACCCGTCGAAGACCTCGAACAGATGCCCGCCGAGTAGCCGCCGCTACTTCAGCGCCAGCACAGACAACGCCGATAAAATCCCCGCCAGCGAAAACACCATTCCGAAATACCAATACAGCCGATTGCGCGTCAACAGCGTCACGGACGTGATTACCAGCCCGATCTCCAGCAGCGCCTCAGCCAGATCGAAACGGTCAGCCCGCGCTTCGGCTTCTTCCACCCTCTTCTCCAGCGCCGCGGCCTTGTCCTGTTCTTCCTTCAACTCGTCGTTCCACTTTTGCTGGTGGTCCGCATAGCTCTTGGCAATCTTCGCAGCCGCATCCTTGTCCGCAATCGTCACCACGCCCAGCAGGTCGCTCTCCAACTGCGTATTGTACGAGCGAATCTTCTTCGCCTGGTACTCGTTCCACTGGTCGGTAGCCTTGTTCTGAAAGAGCACCGCCTCAGTGTGTGTGCGATGCCCCAGCACCGTGGTCACGGCCACCAGCACTGCCAGCAGAGACATCGTAAATGCAACGGGGCGCAGAGCACCATCGTGCGAGCCGTGCTCCGCATGCTCCTGCAACTCATGCGCTTCATTTGCTTCCATGATTATCGATCTCCAGGGAACTACTGCATCAACTCTGACCGTGCCCCAACCCTAAGGGTGCCCCAACTCTGACCGTAACCCAACTCTGAGGGTGGGAAAGCCGGGTGCCCCATTCATCGCGGTCTTATCGCGATGAGTGGGATAGCACGCCCATAAACTCGCCACGACCAAGCTAACAGCTAGGAGATAGCAGCCGGGTGCCCCATTCATCGCGGTTTTATCGCGATGAGTGGGATAGCACGCCCATAAACTCGCCACGACCAAGCTTACAGCTAACAGCTAAAAGCTGCCTTTTCACTTCCGCTTCCAGCGTACGCCATCCTTCGAGTCTTCGATGATGATGCCTTTTTCCGCAAGTTCATTGCGAATCTGATCGGCGCGTGCAAAATTACGTTGTTTCTTGGCCTGCGTGCGCTCGCCCACGAGCGCTTCAATCGCCTCATCCGTGAGCCCCTGCCGCGCCAGAAGTTCCGGAGCAACATCGCCCATCCGCCCCGCTGGACCGGCCCACTCAAGCGCCTTGCGCGTAGCCTCAGCATCGCCATCGTCAAGCACGTCAAACACCGCATCGAACGTCGCCAGCACATCCAGAATCGCATCGCGATCGCCCGCAAAAAGCTGTCCCAGATCAATGGCGGTATTTGCTGTGCGAATCAGATCAAAGATCGGTGCACGCGCCTCTGCGGTGTTCAGATCGTTCGCCAGAGCCGACATAAAATCAGCCTTCGCCTGCTTCGCCGCATCCTGCAGCGCCGCATTCGTTCCTGCTTCAACCTTTGCCTCCATCAGCCGCTGCTTGAACGTCCGCAACCGATCGATGGCGCTCGTTGCATCCACCAGCCCGTCAAATGTAAAGTTCAGCTGGTGCCGGTAGGGAACCGAGATCAGCGCCATACGAATCGCCGAGGCCTTGTAGCCCTTCAGCAGCAGGTCGCGAAGCGTATAGAAATTTCCTTCGCTCTTCGACATCTTGCGCCCGTCCACCAGCAGAAAGCGCACATGCATCCAGTGCCGCGCAAATGTCTCGTGTGTCGCCGTCTCGCTCTGCGCAATCTCGTTCTCGTGGTGCGGAAACATCAGGTCTTCGCCGCCCGCATGCAGATCGAAGCTCGGTCCCAGATATTCCATCGCCATCGCGGAGCACTCAAGGTGCCATCCCGGCCGCCCGTTGCCAATCGCCGTATCCCACGATGTCTCGCCCGGCTTTACCGCCTTCCACAGCGCAAAGTCGCGGGCCGAGTCCTTTTCGTACTCATCCAAATCCACGCGCGCGCCGTCTTCCATTCCGCTCAGGTCTTTCTTGCTCAGCTTGCCGTATTCCTTGAAAGCCGACAGCCGAAAATACCAGCTCCCGTCTTCCGTCTGATACGCTGCACCCTCCGCGGCAAGCTTCTGCACCAGCGCCACCATCAGCGGAATATTCTCCGTCGCGCGCACAATCAGCTCCGGCTGTTCGACGCGAAGCGAGTCCAGATCCTCAAGAAACGCCGCCTCAAACGGAGCCGAGTACTCGCGAATCGAAATGCCCTTGGCAGCCGCATTGCGGATGATCTTGTCGTCCACGTCCGTAATGTTCATCACGTGGCGAATCTGCGCGCCCGTCAGCAAAAGAAAGCGCCGCAGTATATCCACCGCCAGAAAGGTGCGGAAGTTGCCGATGTGGCCAAAGTCATAGACGGTCGGCCCGCACGCATACATTCGCAGAGCTTTGCCGTCTGAAGGGACAAGCGGTTCAACCTGTCCGGAAAGAGTATTAAAAAGGCGCAATGTCATCGATGGCTGGTCTTGCTTCGTCATTGGAAGGCTTGGTAAAATCAGGCCTTTTTGATTGTAACAAGCAGGATACGCGCGCCTCTCGTCATGAATTCGGAAAAGCTCCCGGAGGGAGCAGCGACGATAGCCGGGTGCCCCATTCATCGCGGTTTTTTCGCGATGAGTGGGGTAGTACGAATCTGGATACAGCACTTCTCTGGGGGTGCTCCGGGTCCGGATTTTCGGACCTGGGACAGCACAGACCCGCATCGAGTACGAATCGATAGCCAGGCCGCGCACAGCTCTGTGCATCCCCGCAACGCACTTCTGCCCGATAATTTATCTATGCCGCCGCGAAAGGACCGCCAATGGCACTCGACTACTTCGTCGTAGACGTATTCTCCGACACCGCGCTCAAAGGCAATCCACTCGCCGTCGTGTTTGACACCGCCGGTCTCAGCACGGACAAAATGCAATCCATCGCGCGCGAATTCAATCTCTCTGAGACCACCTTCGTCCAGCGCCGAGCCGCTGACATCGAGCGCGCAGAAGGTGTGCGGGTCCGCATCTTCACCACGCGGGAAGAGCTCAACTTCGCCGGTCATCCCACGCTCGGCTCCGCCAGCGTACTCAAGATGCAGGCGCCTGAAACCGTCATCGACAACACCGTCACGCTGGCACTCAACGTCGGCCCCGTTCCCGTGCAATTCAGCGGCGCAGGCCTGCACGGCGAAATGACGCAACGCGATCCCGAGTTCGGCACCGAGCTCGACCGCGCCACAGTAGCGCAGCTCATTGGCCTGGCAGTCGACGACCTCGACCCTGCACTCACACCGCAAGTCGTTTCCACTGGGACAGCGTTCGCAATCGTCGCTCTGCACTCCGCTGAAGCGCTCAGCCGCCTCCGCGTCAATCAGGAAGCGGCCACGCCATGGCTGCGCGAGCGCGGCGCACGCTGGTTCTACGTGCTCGGGCCAGACACCAGCGCCGCAAGCGGCCAATCCGCCTGGCGCGCGCGCATGCAGTTCTATGGCGGAGAAGATCCGGCCACCGGCTCAGCCGCAGGCTGCGCCATCAGCTATCTCGTTGCGCATGGAGCGGTCGCGTCAGGCCGGCAGATTCATGTTCGTCAAGGTGTCGAAATGGGAAGACCGAGCGATCTTTTTCTCAGTGCAAAAATCTTTTCGGCGAAGGTCACCGATGTTCGCGTTGGGGGTAGCACCGTTTCTGTAGCAATGGGACACATTTTCCAGCCGTGATGCAGATGCTTTCAACAGGAATTCAACATCACAAGTAACTGCGATTGTTAACACTAGCTGAATTCCACTTGTTACACGTTTGTTTTCAACCCGGCTTTCGCTTCACTTTCTCTCTTTTCACAAATTACCAACAAACGTATTGTCCCTTTCATAGCACAGCCCAACCGAAACGTTGTTCCGGTTTGCAGCTCAGGCTTGAACATAGTTTTTTTGATTGCGAAGGAAGACTTGCCTGGGTGGTTCGCTCACCGGTTGTATCCTCGTGCAGTTGTCTGCGTTTTTGTTAGACATACTTGCGCGAACCAACCGTCGTGCACTGATCACCCTACGAACGCCAGCTTCCATCGCCGCCAAGGGTCCCGACAATCCCACCCATTCTTGCAGCCGCTCTTTGTGCGCAGAGGATTCGTGTTGCCGGGAATAGATGAATTGAACGAACGACTGATGAAGGAGCGGACTACCAAACCATGCGGCCCAAGAAAATTATTCTCTGCGTTAACGATAATGAACAGGAACTTTCAGTGATGAGTTTCATGCTGAACACAAATGGATACCGCGTGGTACCGGCTACAAATGGGCAAGAAGCGATCGATCTTTTTTCTGGAATGCTGGTCGACCTGGTATTGGCCGACTACACCATGCCGCAGATGAATGGCAATCAACTCGTGAACCGCTTGAAGCAAATTGCCTCTCACGTTCCAATGATCTTGCTGGGTGACCCGCAGACCATGGGCGGGCAGATCCACGCTGCCGATGCGCTGATTGCCAAAAAGCAATGCTCTCCCCAGGATCTTCTCGAACGCATCAAAATCATGAGCGCGCGCAAGCGAGGCCCCAGAAAAGGCAGCATGCGGCAGGCCCCAATTGCCGAACTGGCCGTTGCTTCGTAATGTCGGCATCCGAGCTGCAGACCTGGGTCGCAGCTCGGAAATTGCTGACCCGTGCTATTCTCTCCCTTAACATCGCTGAGCTAGGCTGCTCCCCCCGGGATAGTACTGCCATTCTTCCTACCCTGATTACTTGCTTGACGATGGCGCGCGGGTGTCGTCATACTCCCGAATTGTGCCGAGTCTGGCGTAATTATTTCGCTGCCAGCGGCGATAGGCATTTATGGACTTGATAGTTCTTCGTCTTTTGTTTGTTGCCCTTCTCGCTGTGGTTTGTTATTTTCTCCACCCTTTCGGGGTCGAGAACGGGTTAGTGGCCGCGGCAGCCGGTGCAGCGGCAGCCGGCGCCGTTATCGTTTTTGAGTTGCGCGTACGCGCACTCAGCCTTCGCCGGCTCATTGGCGCAGTCGCGGGCTCTGTGCTGGGAATCTTCGGCGCCGCCCTCTTTTGCCTCGTCCTGCGCTCGGCTCCCCTTGGCAATAGCACGTCAGCGGTCCTGCAGATATTCGTCCTGCTGCTCATGACCTACGTGGGCCTGCTGGTGGGCGCCAGCAAGGGCGACCTGCTCAACCCGGCGGCCCTCGGCACCATTTTCGCCTCTGACCGGCCTTCCCGCCGCAGCGCCAAGGTCCTCGACACCTCCGTCATCATCGACGGACGTATCGCCGATATCGCCGAGGCTGGTTTCATGGACGGCATGATCGTCGTGCCCGAATTCGTCCTCCGCGAACTGCAAACCGTCGCCGACTCCACCGACTCATCCAAGCGCCAGCGCGGCCGTCGCGGCCTCGATATGCTGCAGCGCATGCAATCCAACGCCGCCATCCAGGTGCAGATTGTGCCGGACGATTTCCCCTCCATCCGCGAAGTCGATCTCAAGCTCCTGGAACTCGCGAAAAAGTGGGAAGCCAAGGTCGTCACCAACGACTTCAACCTGAACAAGGTGGCCCACCTGCATCATGTGGAAGTGCTCAACATCAACGACCTCGCCAACGCACTCAAGCCCGTCGTACTGCCTGGCGAACGCATGACGGTCCTGGTGCTCAAAGAAGGCAAAGAATACAACCAGGGCGTCGGCTATCTCGACGACGGCACCATGGTCGTAGTCGATCACGCGCGCAAGCTCATCGGCAAGAGCGTCGACATCGCCGTCACCTCCGTTCTGCAAACCGCCAGCGGAAAAATGATCTTCGGCAAGCTGGATGAAAACGGCAAAGGCGAAGTTGCGTGAAAGGCCCTGAACTCGCGCCAGAAGCGCTATTCGAATCGGTAGTCGAGTGCTCGTGCCCCAAGGATTGCCCCCGCCACGGCCGTTGCGACGAGTGTCGCCAATTCCACGCCAATGCCAAGCGCCCGCGCCTCCCATTCTGCGAGCGCAAGCCAACCCTGCTACAGCGCATCTTCAGCAGCAACTAAGCAGCCTACGGGCAATTGATCTCATCATGTTCCACAAATGAATGAGTGTCCGGGCAAATCATCACTTCATGTGCCACAGAAAAATGGGTGCCCCATTCATCCCGCAGTTTTATCGCGGGATGAGTGGGATACCAATGCCTTCAACAATGCCGGGGCACCGCGAACCACAACCCAGCACTGTCATCTTGAGCGACCGGAACGAAGTGCAGGAAGTCGAAAGATCCGCGGTTGCTGTTCGATTTGTCAGACTAAACCGCCGGGTGCCCCACTTTCGGCGATGCGCGAAGCGCATCGGCTAAGGTGGGAATAGCAAGCCGCAACCCGACCACGAAATAGCTAATAGCTAATAGCTAACAGCTCAACCGTCCAGCCACTCCATCAGCCTCTGCTTAATTCCCAACCACTCCGCCGCCACAATCGAGTACCGCGCCGAATTCCGCGGAATAAAATCCGCTGCCATCCGGTGCCCGCGCAATATCCCTTCAAACTTCCCGCCGATGCGTTCAATTGCCGCGCGCGAGCGCTCGTTGCGTTCGTCCGTATGCAGGCATATGCGCAGCATGCCCCACACCTCGAATGCATGCGTCAGCATCAGCAGTTTCGCTTCAGTATTTGCGGGTGTTCGTATCGCAGCTGCCGTCAGCCACGTGTAGCCGATCTCGCCTACGTCTGCATGCTCTCGACCGTTGCGGTCGTGTCCCGCAGGCCAAGCCCACCGTTCCAGATCAAAAAACCGCGTCGAACCGATCACCGCTCCATCAGCCACGCGCACCATCGCAAACGGCGCGGCCTTGCCCGCATCCTGCAACTGGAGAGCGGTCTCAATGTAACGTGCCGCTGCGCCGGCCCCCTGGGGAGTCTGGGTCCAGCGATAGAGAGTAGGGTCTTGAGCCGCAGCGGCCCCAAGTCCGTCTGCATGACCATGCGAAAGCGGCTCAAGGCAAACGTACCGGCCTTCGAGAAGTGGAACTGCAAGCATGTGAGTTTTGCCTCGAGCCGCAACGCGGGCGTAGCAGCGAATTCAGTCAGCTTTCTTATCTACCGACATCCCGATCAGTACTTCTGCATGCTCGGATCAATCTCATCGGCCCATGCCAGAATTCCACCCGCAAGGTTCTTCACCTTCGGATAGCCCTGCTGCGCCAGGTACTCCGCAATCCGCTGGCTGCGCTGTCCGGAGCGGCAATGCACCACGATCTCGCGGTCACGATCGATCTCGTCCAGCCGCTTCGGTACGTCGTTCTGCGGAATCAGCTTCGCGCCAATGTCGGCAATCTGATACTCATACGGCTCGCGCACGTCGAGAACAAACACATCCTCGCCCGCATCCAGCCGCTGCTTCAATTCCTTCACTGTCATTTGCGGAATTCCGTTCTTCACTGCCTGCTCCTGTTTTGTTTCCGGCACAATGCCGCAGAATTGCTGATAATCGATCAGCTTTGTCACCGTCGGATGCTCACCGCACACCGGGCACTCGGGATTCTTGCGCAGCTTCAACTCGCGAAACTTCATGTTCAACGCGTCCACCAGCAGCAGCCGCCCGGCCAGGCTCTCGCCCTTGCCCAGGATCAGCTTGATCGCCTCCGTTGCCTGAATCATGCCCACCAGCCCCGGCAGAATCCCCAGCACTCCACCCTCAGCGCAACTCGGCACCAGCCCCGGCGGCGGCGGCTCAGGATAAAGGCACCGGTAGCACGGCCCCTGTTCTGTCGCGAAGACGCTGGCCTGCCCTTCAAACCTGAAGATCGATCCATACACATTCGGCTTGCCCAGCAGCACGCACGCATCGTTCACCAGGTAGCGCGTGGGAAAATTGTCCGTGCCATCGGCAACAATGTCGTAGTCCTTCAGAATGTCCAACGCGTTCGCGCTTGAAAGCAGCGTATCGTGTTTCACCACGTTCAGCGCAGGATTCAGCGCCAGCAGTTTCTCCTCGGCAGAGTCCAGCTTCTTGCGCCCAATGTCCTTCGTTGAGTGGATAATCTGCCGCTGCAGATTGCTCGCGTCTACAACGTCAAAATCCACCAGTCCCAGCGTGCCCACGCCCGCTGCCGCAAGGTAAAACGCAAGAGGCGAGCCCAGCCCGCCCGTGCCCACGCAAAGCACGCGCGCAGCCTTCAGCCGCCGCTGTCCTTCCATGCCCACCTCAGGCAAGATCAGGTGGCGCGAGTAGCGTGCAAGATCGTCCGTAGTCAGTTCCGGAAGCGTAGAAATTTCAGCAACAGTAGTCATAGATGTTTTCTCGCTAATTCGAATCTCGTTCCTCGTACTCGCTCGCTCAATCCAGCACCATGACGGTGCCCCATCCTTTCGCGCATTTTGCGAAAGGGTGGGAAAGCAGAATGATCGAATCACAATAACGTCGCCTGTCCTGGGCAGAACTCCCGGGTGCCGAGTGCCCCATGTCCGGATTTTCGGACATGGGATAGCAAACCCGAAAACCCAGCACGACCAAGCTGAAAGCTGACGGCTGAAAGCTTACAGCGTTCCCCCAGCAATCGACGGGATGATCGAGAGTGTGTCGCTTGCCTTCACCGCAGTCGCTTCTTTGGCCGGCAGGTAGCGCACATCTTCGTCATTCAGATACAGATTCACAAACGCCCGCAGTTTTCCCTCTGCGGTGAACAGATGATTTTTCAGGTCTGGGTGCGAGCCAGTAAGCGTGCTAAGAGCCTCGGCAATCGTCGAGGCCTCAATCTCTACCTGCGGTTGGCCTCCCGCGTAAGGGCGTAAAGGGGTAGGGATGAAGATCGTCATTGGGGGAAGTCTCCTTGAAAGTGCGGACATCGAATGGTGCAGGCAACGGTGTCCCGCCTCTTTAGATGATATGGGTCCGCCCCCGGATTGAAGAAAATAAGGACCACCGGCCGCATCCAAGCGGCTCCATTTCAGGCAATTACGCCTCATCGAATGCCCCAAGGCCGGGGTGTTCGGACTTCAATGCGCCTCAAGACGCCGGGGTGCCCCAAGTCTCGCTGCTGAGACCTGGGAGACCACGGACTACTGCTTCTTCGCCGCCGTTTCCTGCTTGGCGGCAGCAGCGGGCTTGGCAGCCATTACCGGCTTGGGCTTCCAGAAGTCCGGATCTCCTTTGACCCACTCATCCGGCGGGTAGCTTTGTTTCGGATTGATTGAGAACAGTTGCGAGTACGACGAATCCACAGCAGACGCAAACAGCGCGCGGAACTCCTTTACGCCGTCCGGCCCCAGTGCGTCCATGAACTTCTTGTTTTCCGCATAGCCGGTATCGATATCTGCCATTGAGTTGTCCGCGCTCAGCGCCATATAGGTGCCGTCGTTCGTTCCGTACGCAACCTCATACATGGTCCAGTGCGCGCTCGTTCCCGCCTTCTCATGCCCATCCTTCACCAGCTTGGCAAGCTTCGTCCATTCTTCTCTGTGTCCCGCGCGAACATGAAAAACCGACATCTCGATGTAACGCGCATGGGTTAGGTCCGGACGCGATTTGTAGCTCAGCTCCGGGTTGGACGTGTAGATCATCTGTTCCACTGATTCCAGCAACTCGCCGTCAGCGATGCTGTCGCGCTCCAGTTCCGCTGTGAGGGCCGCATCCTTTTCCACCAGCTTGTTGTCCTTCTCCCATTCCGCAAACGAGTCATAGATCGTCAGGTAGAGCGAGCGAGACTTGCCCGACATTGAACTCAAGGCAACGTAATGCGCCGGGAACTTGGCTTTCATCATGGCCTGGACAAAGGCGCTTTCCGTCTTGTCGTGGGCCACGCCGCCCTTGTACGGCTTAGTGTCTTCACGCGTAATCTGCAGAATCTTGAAATTTGAGGGAGTTTCTTGTGCCGTGGCCAACGTACTGCCGGCTACCGCAAGAGACAGTCCCAACACAACGGGGCTGAGCATTTTCATGTCTGTGGTACCTCCTTATTTCGCTCGGAGTGCACTCGCGATTAGGGGAGGGAGGAAAAGAGAGGACGCACGTGCATCCAAGGTGAAGTGATTATTAGCCACCCCACCCACCAAGTAAAGAAGTTTTTCGCTCCTAGGATTTAGCGCGAAACGCGCAGCGGCAAGTGGCCTATCCTTTCTTCTCCCACAACCACGAGGGTGCCCCATTCATCGCGGTTTTATCGCGATGAGTGGGAAAGCACGCAGCGGCAAGCGGCCTATCCTTTGTTCTCCCACAACCACGAGGGTGACCCATTCATCGCGGTTTTATCGCGATGAGTGGGAAAGCACGAACCCGCATCAACTACAGTGTCATCCTGAACAGAGCGGCTTGGGGCCCCGAAGATGATTCATCATCTTCGGGGTCAGCGGAGTGAACGATCTGCTTTTGACGGGTAGTCCACCATTTCCCCGCCGCAGTTCTCTGGGTGCCCCTCGCGCTTTTGCGAAGGGTGAGCGCGCATGAACCAACGCTTAAAAAAGCGTGATGTCATCCTCAACAGGATGAAATTTGAGCGCAGCACATCGTTCTCAAAGAAGCCTAGCTCCCCAACCGCTCGACAACCTCAATGCTCTGCAACTCGAACCGCTTATTTTCTTCGGACGTTCCCGCCAGCAGAAATGAGTTCGTCACCGTAGCCTGGCCCTGGTTCACCGAGGTAATCAAATACGCGCACCCAATCCAGTGCGCCTCCGCAAAATCCGTCGGCGACCACTGCGCCGGATGATCCGGATGCGAGTGATAGAACCCCGCAATATCTAGCCCGCGTCCGCGCGCCTCGCGCTCGATCTTCACCAGCTCCACCGGAGCAATGTTGTACCGGTTGTGCGCCGAGTCAGTCCGCGTATTGCCCGCCCTCACCGCGTCCTCCACCGTCCAGCCCTCAGAAGAAAACCGACCCAGCAGCGCACCGCAGCACTCGTGCGGATAGGTCTCTTCGCCGTGTGCGCGGATCGCCTCGTACACCGCGCGCGTCATGCGTAATTGAAGGACGCTCATTCGTCCTCCCAGAAGCGCTCGGAGAGATACTTGTCCGCGCTGTCAGGCAGCACCGTCACAATCACCGCGCTTCGCCCCGCCTCTGCCTCTTCCCGCGCAATCTTCAGGCTCGCCCAAACTGCAGCCGCAGCAGAAATCCCCACCAGCAAGCCCTCATCGCGAGCCAGCCTGCGCGCCATGTCGTACGCAGCTTCAGTCTCCACTTCCATCTGACGATCGGCTAAATGTGGGTTGTAAATCGCGGGAACAATCGACGTACCGAAATGCTTCAGCCCTTCCAGCCCATGGAAAGGCGAGTCGGGCTGAAAGTTGATCGCCTTGATGGACGAACTGAACTCCTTCAGCCTGCGGCTCACGCCCATGAATGTTCCGCTCGTTCCCAGACCGGCCACAAAATGGGTAATGTGCCCGCGAGTCTGCTCCAGAATCTCCGGCCCCGTGGTGCGATAGTGCGCCAGCCAGTTAGCGTCGTTCGAGTATTGATCGATATAGCAAAACCGCTCGGGATCGTTCCCCGCCAGTTCGCGCGCCCGCAGAATCGCTCCATCCGAGCCCTTATCCGGATCGGTCCAGTCAATCACCGCGCCATACGCGCGCAAAATCCGCTTCCGCTCCGGCGACACGTTAGCCGGCATCGCCAGATGGACCGGAAATCCAACTGCAGCCCCCAGCATAGCCAGCGCAATGCCTGTATTGCCGCTGCTCGCGTCCAGCACCGTCTTGCCCGGCTTCAGCACCCCGCGGTCCATCGCATCCCGCACCATTCCGGCCGCTGCACGATCCTTCACGCTGCCACCCGGATTGGCCCACTCCGCCTTGGCCAGCAACTTCACCGATTTCAGCCCGTGATACTCCGGCAAATGCCGCGCTACATGGTCCAGCCGCACCAGCGGAGTCCCGCCGATTCGCTCCGGAACCGAGGCTCCAAGCGCCTTGCCTTTCGGCGTTTCTTGTTTGGATTGGGCGGAGGTGGTTTCCATGGGGAAATTGCAGCCTTTGCAACCGATGTGCGACATTGGAATCAGGGCCAGTGCCGGCGCACCGTCGCTTCCATTTCAATTTTCGCAGACCGGCCTTGCAGACGGGATAGCAATCATGAAGAAAAAGTCGCGCCACCCAAACTTTGACCAGACACTCGAACTCCTGCGCAACAACGGCTTTGATGTAGCACCCTCCGAAGCGGTTGCAGGCGGCTTCCTGGTCAGCAGAGACGGCGTAGCCGCAGTGGTCGTCGCCGTCCAGGATCCCATCGAAAATACCGATCAGGCCGCCCTCGCCGTCACTCCCGGAGCCCTGGTGCGCGGCGAAATCGCCCGCCTGCTCGATCGCGGTTATCAAAAGTTCATTAAGACGTCCCAATATGAGCTCCCCGCCACGGCAGCACAATTGCAAGCCATTCATCAATTCAGTGAAGAACTGAAGCAGATCATCGGATCCGACGATCTATACAACGAGTCGCTCGGCACCACCAGCGACACGTATCAATACGACCGCCTCAAGGGGCGGGAGGCCGCGCAACCGGCGCCGCGGCGTCCATGGGAACTTTCAAGCGGGCACTAGTGCAGCTGCCCGCCAGCCGCTCCAATAAGGGCGGCGGAGCAGCGTATGACCGTTACCGAACCTCAACCCGAACCTGCACTCCCCGCGAACCCGCCTCCACCGGAACGCCGCACTCATTCCCGGCTGTCGGTCGACGACTCCTCGATCATCATCCTGGTAAAAATAGGCTCGCGGCTTGTTGGCCGAATCATTGACATCAGCCTGGGCGGCTGCCGCATCCGCTGCGACGAGCGTTTCCCGGTGGGCATCTACACGCGCGTCGAAACCGAGTTCCGCATCGACGGCCTGCCCTTCCGTCTCGGTGGCGTAGTGCAAGCCATCCACGACCGCCACACAGTAGGCATACGCTTCCTCGACATGAGCCCCCGCAAGCGCGAACAGCTTGAACAACTGATCGAAGAAATCCGAGAAGCGCAACCGCAAATGAAAACATCCGAAACCATCACCCATGCCGGGTGCCCCGGGTCCGGATTTTCGGACCCGGGATAGCAATACATTCAATAGCCGGGTGCCCCATTCATCGCGGTCTTATCGCGATGAGTGGGATAGCAATGCCCCAAATTCATGCGCTGTCATCTTGGAGCGCAGCGAAAGATCCGCGGTTGCTTATCGTACTATTTCATCTATATCGAATTCACGCGAGCCTGACCGGCTTTCCATTCTGCTTTCAATCAAAAACCGACGGAACAGCAAGCCCCTTACCTAACCACGAAAAAGCTAACAGCTAGAAGCTGAGAGCTAGAAGCTGCACTTCACCGCCTCCGCGCTCGTTCCCGCTGCAGCTCGCGATACAAATCGCTCTTCGACTGCCCCAACTCACGCGCCAGCCGTTTCAGCGCTTCCTTCTCATCAATCGCATCCGCAGCCTGCATCTGCGCAATCCGCTCGCCGACTTTCAACCCCGAAGACACAGCAGAAGCCGCAGCAGGCGGCGCCACCAGCAGCACGAACTCGCCGCGCACGCGATCACGCCCCGCCAACTCGCGTCTCGTTTCGGCAACCGTGCCGCGCAAAAACTCCTCATGAATCTTGGTCAGCTCGCGCGCCAACACAACATGCAGCTCCGGTCCCCACACAGATTCGAGATCGGCCAGCGTATCTAAAATCCGGTGCGGTGCTTCGTAAAACACCAGCGTGCAACCTGCGGCATTCTTTGCTGCAAGTTCCTCCAGCCGCGTTCTGCGCGCGCCCGCCTTCTCTGGCAAAAACCCGATGAAGTGGAACTCATCGCTAGGCAATCCCGATGCCACCAATGCGCTCAGCGCCGCGTTCGCTCCGGGTATCGGAATCACCGGCACGCCCGCGGCAATCGCTTCGGCAGCGAGCCAACCACCCGGATCACTGATCCCCGGCATCCCCGCATCCGACACCAGCGCAATCCGCCCGCCCGCCTTCAGCGCCTCCACCAGTTCCCTGGCGCGTTGCCGCTCGTTATGCTCATGACAGCTTACTGTCGGCGTGGCAATGTCAAAATGGTTCAGCAGCTTCTGCGTCTGGCGCGTGTCTTCGCATGCAATGCGGTCCGCGTGCCGCAGCACATCCAGCGCACGCAGAGTAATATCGCCCAGGTTTCCTATGGGAGTAGCCACCAGGTAGAGCCCCGGCGCCAGCGGCCGGTCGCCACCAATCACTGGTTGCGATTCTTTCCAGTTCCCCGTGTCAATCGGGTCCGCGTCGTCGGCCATACTAGATCTGAAAATCCTTGCCGCCGGTTTCGCGTTCAATGCGGCGCTGCTCTGAGAGCAGCGACATCGAGCTCATCAGGTTCTGCACGCTCACAATGCCCACCACGCGCCCGCTCTCCGTCACCGGAATCAGCGCCAATCCCTGTCCAGCCGTCAACCGCCGAATCGTGGTGCCCAGCGTGTCTTCAGGCTTGGCAACTTGAAAAGCCCGCGACATCACCGACTGAATATATCCATTGCCTTCATTGCGCAGAGTATCCACAATCCGCTGCCGCGAAACAATGCCCACCAGTCGCGGACCGCGCACTACGGGGAAATCCTCCTGCAGCGAGTGCACGCAGCGCGAAAGCGCATCGGCCAGCGTGTCTGAAGCAGAGAGAGTCGCAAAATCCGTCAGCATCACTTCGCGCATCCGCACCGTGTCCACCACTGATTGGAAGAACACGCCCTGGTCTTCAATCTGCGCGCCGATCATGATGAAGAAGCCCGCCAGCACCAGCCATGGATCGTGCAGCAGCATGCCGCCCAGCATCGCGGCCAGCGCAATCACCTGTCCAAGTCCCGTCGTCGCGCGTCCCGCCGGAGCAAGTCCATGCTTGTTCGCAAAGCTTCCGCGCAGCAGCCGGCCAAAGTCCAGCGGATACGCGGGCAGCAGATGCAGCGCACCCAAAAAGAACTGCATCCAGATCAGGCTGCGCAGCAAATCTGCCGATCCAATCAGCGGCAACCCGAAAAGAGGAACATCCGGGCTCGCGCCCCAAACTGCTGCGGTCATCACCAGTGCCGTGGCCCAGTTCGCCAGCGGCCCGGTCAGCGCAATTGCAAACTGCCCGCTGCCTTGGTTCGCCTTGTCCTGGCTCTCAGGGTTCGCATAGGCAAACAGCCCGCCAATCGGCAACAGCAGCACCGCACGTAGCCGAAGTCCCATCCACGCTGCCACCAGCAGTCGCGCGGTCTCGCGTACCAGCACCGCGAAAGTCAGGATGAAGAACAACACCAGTCCACGCTGCCAGCCGTCGCTGCCGCTGATACCGAAAAACACCAACGCCAGCACCGGGAAGAACATGTGGACGCGCAGTTCCACTCCCATCCAACGGCCCAGCGGAATTGACCAGCCTCGCATGAATACGATTGTAGTTGTTCGCCCCACCGCGAGCCGAAAAAGGGTGCCGTCGCAGTTGGTCTGGAAACAATGCCGGGTGCCCCACCTTCGCCGATGCGCAGTCTCATCGCGCATCGGTTAAGGTGGGACAGCAAGCCCCAAACCCAGCCACGAACAAGCTGGAAGCTAAAAGCTGAAAGCTGAACTCTGCATTTATCCTGTTCCCCATGCGCATCATCGCGGGAACATTCCGGTCGCGGCCGCTCGCCGCACCTCCGGGGCTCTCCACCCGACCCACCAGCGACCGCCTCCGTGAAACCCTCTTCAACGTGCTTGCGCCGCGCATCCAGGGTGCCGCGTTCTTAGACCTCTACGCCGGCTCGGGCGCCATTGGCATTGAGGCCCTCAGCCGCGGAGCCGCTCACGTCACCTTCGTCGAGCGCGCCGCCCCTGCATTGAAGGTCCTGCGCGCCAATCTCGATCGCCTGGGCCTCGCCCAAGGTTTCCGCATTCACTCCGGCAGCGTCGCGTCCTACCTGCGCGGCCCCCGCTGCGGTGCAGCCGAATTCAACATCGCGTTCTTGGATCCGCCCTACGATGCAGCCGACGAGTACGCCACCGTCCTCGGCCTCTTAGGCGGCGAAGCATCCGCATTCCTTGCCCCCAACGCCATCGTCATCGCCGAACACCGCAAAAAAGAAAAGCTCGACCCGCATTACGGCGCACTCCAACGCACGCGCCTCCTCGAACAAGGCGACGCAGCCCTCAGCTTTTATGGGGCCAGCCTCGTCTGAAGCGCAATACAATCGTCCGCATGAAGAAACCAGCATTCGCCGCCGCGTTTGCCGCGCTAGCCCTGATCGTCGCCACCCCGAACTTCCGCGCACAGGTCCCTGCCGCCTCGCTGTCGACCCCACAACTCGTCATTCTCGACACCGACATAGGCGACGACATCGACGACGCCTTCGCTCTCGCGCTCGTCCTGCGCAGCCCCGAACTGCACCTGCTCGGCATCCAAACGGCATTCGGCGATACCGAACTCCGTGCCCGCCTCGTCGACCGCTACCTCGCAGCCGTCGGACGCAGCGATATTCCCGTTCTCGCCGGTGTCCCCGGCAAACCAACCCATTTCACGCAAGCCGCCTACGCCCGCCAGTCACCCGAGCACAAGCATGGCGACGCCGTCCCGTTCCTGCTCAGCCAGATCCGCCAGCACCCCGGCCAAATCACCCTCATCGCCATCGGCCCTCTGTTTAATATCCAGGCCGCCATCGCGCAGGACCCGGCCGTGTTCCGTCAGCTCAAGCGCGTAGTCCTCATGGGCGGCAGCATCTACCGCGGTTACGACAAGCGTAATGAAAGCAGCCCGATCGTCGGCTACGTCCACACGCCCCCCGCGCCGGAGTGGAACATCCTCTGCGATCCTGCCGGCGCCCAGGCGCTATTCGCCTCCGGAGTCCCCACCTATGTCATGCCGCTCGACTCCACCCAGGTCCGCCTCGAACTGCCCGCCCTCGGCCAGATCCTCGCTCACGGCTCTCCGCTCACCGATCAGCTCGCACTCCTCTACCACCAGTGGACCGGCGCATCCGAGTGGCGCTGGCCCACGCTCTTCGATCCCGTCGCCGTCACCTACGCAATCCGTCCCGATTTGTGCCCCGCTTCGCCACTCCGTCTTCAAGTCGACGACAAGGGGTTTACTCGCCCCATTCCCGGCGAGCCCAACGCCCAGGTCTGCCTCGAATCCGACGAAAAAGGCTTCCTCGATCTTCTCGCCGCCAGAATCACCCAGGACAACGCTCCCTAGCGGTCATCCGTGCCGCCGGAGAACACGCTTCATTTTGTGCAGCTTACGCCCTTTAGCATCGCGACTCGGTCGCTGAACCGCCTCGTGTGAGCGCGATCACTTGCAAGTCCATTGACATGAGAGGAAAGTAGGACAAAAATGGCGAGTCGAAGAAATTCGAACTGACGTTGTGTTCTACGGAGGAAAAGTGAAAAAGGCTGTGAAGTTTCATGCTTTGATGTCTTTGGCTGTTCTTGGGGTGGGAATGATGGTCACAGGGTGCAAATCCGCCCCTGAACTCCCGAAAGATAAAGCGTTAGCAACGATTCAGGCTCACTACGACGCTGCGGCGCCCACTGGCTTCGATATCAATGTCAATAATGACGGCATGATCCAGGGTGCAACCGCCAAGTACTGGCAACGCACAACAATTTATCCCAACAAATATTGGGCAGATTTCAAACTGACCGACCAGGGCAAGAAGCTCCTCAAACTGTCCAGCGGAACCGACACCATCCAGTGGCGTCCCAGCAGCCCGACGGACAAGAACTTCTCCATCGTCGTCACCACCACGGTGTTGAAGCACCGCAAAGCCCGCGACATCCAGGACATTCAGGACGTCGGCAGCAAGACCAAAACGGCAGTGTTCACTGAGGTCGTCGATCTCTCCGACCTTCCTCAACCTCTTGTGGATATCGCGCACAACCCCGGCAACCAGCTCACCACCGACCGGACCGCCACCTTCGTTCTCGATGGCGACAACTGGAAGCTGCAAACGGTCGACTAAAGCATTTTCGATTCAAGGATTAACAAAATTCCGGGTGCCCCATCCGTTGTGCGTTCTTTGCACAAAGGATGGGAGACCATCTATGCCACCCTTGGCAGTAAATGGCGAGGCGGGAAGCGCTCTATAGCGGAATCCGAGCCGGGTGCCGGGTGCCCCGGGTCCGGATCTTCGGACCTGGGGCAGCAGGAACCTCCACTCCCCACTGTCATCTTGAGCAAGCGAAAGATCTGCCCTGAAAATATCTCGGGTGCCAGAAACCCACGCCAACCTCAGAGCTGTCATCCCGACAGAGCGCAGCGACGAGGGATCCGCGGTTGATTTTCATGCTCTTCGGATGACGCTTCGCGCCATGTATGACTGCGGTTGTCCTTCGCCCACACCCGCTCAATGAACCGCGGCTTAAGGCCGCAATACCTAAACCACCCCAACCCACCCCAAAAACTCTCCAAAACAGCACATTCCGCCCCCGGAATCCGTTGACCCACGGCCCAAATCTTGTTATTGTTAAAAGGTTCCGCAAGAACGCGACGTTCGTGTGTTTGTGCATGGATCGCGTAAGGATCACCCCGCCAGGCATTTAGGGCAGGGTTGGTTCCCAAGGCCAGGTGCGGTTTACCGGCCGGATAGGTTCCCGAAAGTGCCTTCTTCTTGCGGAGGGCAGGGATTATCGCATCGGAGCCCGCGCGTTTCTCCACCTTGGAGGGCTATGCGGGCCGGAAACGGCGAAACGGAGTTGGCTTTTCGGGCGTAAGCCCAGAAAACGACTGGCCACCGTCCCGGTTCTCGTCTGAGATTGGAACGAAGACAGACGCGAAGCACCGACATCAGGGCTTCTCTGTGTTTGGATCGCCGAAAAGGCATTCCAAAGTCAGAACAGCCCGAAGGGCGCGCGCGTGGCTGTTTTCGGTTGGTTGTTTCAGGGTTTTTGAGCGTAAGGAGTTTTGGTTTGCCTACTTTTAATCAACTTGTCCGCAAGGGGCGCACCGCCCCCCGTTACAAGACGGCATCGCCTGCGCTGCAGGCCTCGCCGCAACGGCGCGGTGTTTGTACCCGCGTGTACACGCAGACCCCCAAGAAGCCGAACTCGGCTCTCCGCAAGGTGGCTCGCGTGCGGCTAACCAATGGAATTGAGGTCACCACCTACATTCCCGGCATCGGCCATAACCTGCAGGAGCACTCGATTGTGCTTATCCGCGGCGGCCGTGTGAAGGATCTGCCGGGCGTGCGTTATCACGTGGTGCGCGGCACGCTTGATTCGGTCGGCGTTGCCGGCCGGTCGCAAAGCCGGTCGAAGTACGGCACCAAGCGGGCCAAGGGCGGCGCGCCCGGCAAGAAGTAGTCGAGAAGACTCTTCGCCAGCGCGAAAGATTCGCCGGTGCGAACAGATGTACCAGAAATTTGAAGGTTGATGTGAGCATATATGCGCACGTCAAGCGAACGGAAAAAGCTCTCAATCCTTCTTTCGGGAACCAGGCGCCGATAGTCGGAGCAGGAAGAAGCTGAGAGCTGAAAGCTAATAGCTGAAAGCTGTTTTTTGAGGTTTTATGCCAAGAAAAGGGCACATTGCAAAGCGGGAAGTGGCCCCGGATCCGGTTTACGGTTCCACGCTGGTCACCAAGTTTGTGAATTCGATGATGTGGGGCGGCAAGAAATCTACCGCTCAGAGCATCTTCTACGAGGCGATGAAGAACCTTGAAGAGAAGGGCGGCGGAGACGACGCGCTCAAGCTCTTTAAGAAGGCGGTCGAGAACTGCAAGCCGCTGCTCGAGGTCAAGACCCGCCGTGTGGGCGGCGCCAACTACCAGGTGCCGATCGAGGTCAATCCCGATCGCCGCACTTCGTTGGCGATCCGCTGGCTCCTCACCTACGGCCGTGGCCGTGGCGAGAAGGGTATGACCGACAAGCTGACCAACGAGCTGCTTGACGCGGCCAACGGTCGCGGCGCGGCCATGAAGAAGAAGGAAGACGTGCACCGCATGGCCGAGGCCAACCGCGCCTTCGCTCACTACCGCTGGTAATTGGCGGGAACGGGAGGGAGGTACGGGCTTTAGCCCGTACGTCGCGTCGGAGAGATTGGGAAGGGGCTTTAGCCCCGGAATGCAGGGTTCGGGCTTTGGCTCGATCCCAAACAGAAAAGCTAGAAGCTAGCAGCTGGATTTAACCGCGAGTTTTTGACTCGCAAGGATGTCTAAAGTGGCTCGCACCGTACCTCTGAATCGTTGCCGAAACATCGGCATTATGGCGCATATCGACGCCGGAAAGACGACAGCGACAGAGCGCATCCTGTACTACACCGGCATCACGCACCGCATCGGCGAAGTGCATGAAGGCACGGCGACCATGGATTACATGGAGCAGGAGCAGGAGCGCGGCATCACGATTACTTCGGCTGCCACCACCTGTAGCTGGCGCGACGTTCGCATCAACATCATCGACACCCCCGGCCACGTGGACTTCACTGCCGAGGTCGAGCGCAGCCTGCGCGTGCTCGATAGCGCAGTTGCGCTGTTTGACTCCGTCTCCGGCGTGCAGCCGCAGACTGAGACCGTCTGGCGGCAGGGCGATAAGTACAAGGTTCCGCGCATTTGCTTCGTTAATAAGATGGACAAGAATGGCGCGGACTTCGAGCACGTTCTCGAAACCATTCGCAAGCGCCTGGGCGCGCGGCCCGTCGCTCTGCAAATTCCCATTGGCGCAGAAGCCAAATTCAAGGGCGTCGTCGATCTCGTTGAGATGAAGGCGATCCTCTGGCACGACGAAACGATGGGTGCTGAATTTTCAATCGAGCCGATTCCGGCCGATTTGCAGAAGAAGGCTGAAGCCTTCCGCCTGCAGCTGATTGAAGTCATCGCGGAGACCGACGATGTGCTGCTTGAGAAATTTCTCGAAGGCGAAACGCCTTCGGTCGAAGAGCTCAAGAAGGGCATCCGTCAGGCCACTATCGATCTCAAGGTCTTCCCGGTGCTGTGCGGAAGCGCTTTCAAGAACAAGGGCGTGCAGACGCTGCTCGACGCAGTTGTCGACTACCTGCCCAGCCCGCTTGATAAGCCCCCGGTTGAGGGTATCGACCCTTCCCACCACGATAAGATTGTCACGCGCAAGCCTGAAGACGGCGAGCCGCTTTCGGCTCTTGCCTTCAAAATCATTAACGATCCCTTCGGCAAGCTCTGCTTCATTCGCGTCTACTCGGGTTCGCTCAAGACCGGCGATACGATTCTGAATCCGCGTACAGGCAAGACCGACCGCGTCGGACGCCTGGTCAAGATGCACGCGAATAAGCGTGAGGACATCACCGAGGTTCTGGCGGGCGACATTTGCGCCTGCGTGGGACTGAAGGATCTCAAGACCGGCGATACATTGTCTGCGCCGCATCATCCCATTGCGCTCGGCGCCATCACTTTCCCGGAGACGGTCATCTCGGTAGCCATCGAGCCCAAGACCAAGGCCGACCAGGAAAAGATGGGCATTGCTTTGGCGCGACTTGCCGATGAGGATCCCACCTTCAAGGTGCGGACCGACGAGGATTCGGGCCAGACCATCATTAGCGGTATGGGCGAACTCCACCTGGAGATCCTCGTTGATCGTATGCGCCGTGAGCACAAGGTCGAGGCCAACGTAGGCGAGCCCAAGGTGGCGTTCCGCGAAACCATTCGCAAGAAGGCTGAGGCGGAAGGCAAGTACATTCGCCAGACCGGCGGCTCCGGCAACTACGGACACTGCTGGCTGCGCATCGAGCCCAACGAGCCCGGCAAGGGTTACGAGTTCGTCAACGACGTCAAGGGCGGTGCGGTGCCAAAGGAATACATCAAGCCCATCGATCAGGGCGTGCAGGGAGCTCTCGAACTGGGCATTCTGGCCGGTTACCCGATTGTGGATGTGAAGGTGACCTTGTTCGACGGCAGCTACCACGACGTCGACTCGAACGAAATGGCCTTCAAGTTTGCCGGTTCTATCGCGTTCAAGGAAGCTGCAAGAAAGGCTTCTCCGGTTCTGCTTGAGCCGGTGATGGCCGTCGAAGTGACCGTTCCCGAGGAGCACATGGGCACGATCATCGGCGACATCAACTCGCGTCGCGGACGCATCGAGGGCATGGAACACCTGGCCGGTTCGCAGGTGATCAAGGCCATCGTTCCGCTGAAAGAAATGTTTGGCTACGTGAACGACATTCGCTCGTCCACGCAGGGCAGGGCTTCGTACTCGATGCAGTTTGCGCGATACGAAGAAGCTCCGCGCATGATCGCCGACGAGATCATCGGTCGCGCGCAGGGCAAGTAAGACAAGGTTTTTGGGGCTGGAGCCGGACCGCCGGCGCCCCGATGAGTAACGAGCAGTAGAGCGAAAGGGAATTGAGACAGTTATGGCGAAGGAAAAATTTGATCGTTCGAAGCCGCACGTGAATGTGGGAACGATTGGTCACATTGACCACGGCAAGACGACTCTGACGGCGGCAATCACGAAGGTGCTTGCAAAGCACAACCCGAAGATTCAGTTCCGTTCATTTGATTCGATTGATAACGCGCCCGAAGAGCGTGAGCGCGGCATTACGATCGCGACGGCGCACGTTGAGTACGAGACCAAGAATCGTCACTACGCGCACGTGGACTGCCCGGGCCACGCCGACTACATCAAGAACATGATCACCGGCGCAGCGCAGATGGATGGCGCGATCCTGGTGGTGGCGGCAACCGACGGTCCGATGCCGCAGACCAAGGAACACGTTCTGCTGGCGCGCCAGGTAGGCGTGCCCTGCATCGTGGTGTTTCTGAACAAGTGCGACGCGGTAGACGATACCGAACTGATCGACCTGGTGGAGATGGAAGTGCGTGAGCTTCTGTCGAAGTACCAGTTCCCGGGCGACGATGCACCGGTGATCCGCGGATCGGCGCTGGGCGCATTGAACGGCGAGCCGCAGTGGGAAGCCAAGATCGACGAGCTGATGGACGCGGTGGACGCTTATGTGCCGCGGCCGGATCGCGCCGTGGATCTGCCCTTCCTGATGCCGATCGAAGATATTTTTTCGATCTCTGGACGTGGCACGGTGGTGACGGGCCGTATCGAGCGCGGCAAGGTGAAGGTTGGCGAGGATGTGGAGATCGTCGGCTTCCGCGAGACGCGCAAGAGCGTGTGCACGGGCGTTGAGATGTTCAAAAAGCAGCTGGACGAAGGCATGGCGGGCGACAACGCCGGCATCCTTCTGCGCGGCATTCCGAAGGAAGACGTGGAGCGCGGCATGGTGTTGGCCAAGCCTGCGTCGATCACGCCGCACACCCAGTTCAAGGGTACGGTGTACGTTCTGAGCAAGGAAGAAGGCGGCCGTCATACGCCGTTCTTCAAGGGCTACCGTCCGCAGTTCTACTTCCGCACGACGGACGTGACGGGCGTGGCGGAGCTGCCTGAGGGCGTAGAGATGGTGATGCCTGGCGACAACGTGGAACTGGTGGTGGAACTGATTACGCCGGTGGCGTTGGAAAAGGGCTTGCGGTTCGCGATCCGCGAAGGCGGCCGTACGGTAGGCGCCGGCACGGTGGCGGAGATTGTTAAGTAACGAAAGAGAACAGTGGGCAGTGAACAGGGGACAGTGATCAGTCGAAACAACAGAACGCCGCAGTAAACAACAAGCTGATCACTGAACACTGACAACTGTTAACTGTTCCCCGAAGGGGAACAAATGGTGGGACAAAGGATTCGAATCCGGTTGAAGGCATATGACTATCGTGTGCTCGATACCTCTACGGGCGAGATTGTGGAGACGGCCAAGCGTACCGGGGCAACGGTAGCAGGACCGATTCCCTTGCCCACGATCAAGAACAAGTACTGCGTGCTGCGTTCTCCGCACGTGGACAAGAAATCGCGCGAAGCTTTTGAGATTCGCACCCACAAACGGCTGATCGACATTCTGGAGCCGACGCAACAGACAGTGGACGCGCTGATGAAGCTCGATCTGCCGGCCGGCGTGGATGTCGAAATCAAGGCGTTTGAGAAGTAGCACAGCTACTTTTCAGCTATTAACTGTCAGCTTCTAGCCTCTAGCTTTATCGAGGAAGAACCGGCAGCGGAAGAAGATTCAGAACTTCGTATTGCGGAGTTGAGAGCTCGCGATACGCAGGAAAAAGCTAATAGCTTGAAGCTAGCGGCTAGAGGCTTAAACAAAGACATCCGGCAGTGCGAAGCCAGAGGCATCGCATGGTGAGGCGAGGAAGACATGGCTGTTACAGGGATTCTGGGAAAAAAGATCGGCATGACGCAGGTCTTCGACGACAAGGGTGACGTTCACGCCATTACGGTGTTGCAGGTCGGCCCGTGCGTGGTCACGCAGCTCAAGACACTTGCGAAGGACGGCTATGACGCCGCGCAGATCGGCCTGGTCGAGTTTGTAAAGTCGAAGAACGTTACCAAGCCACAGGCAGGGCATTTTGCCAAGACTGAGGCGCCGCCGGTCAAGGTTATCCGCGAAGTGAACGTCGAAGCGGCTACTGACGGCAATGAAGAAACCAAGGCGGGCGATCGCGTTCTGGTGGACATTTTCACCGATTCCAAGTTCGTGGATGTAATCGGGACTTCGAAGGGCCGCGGTTTTGCGGGTGTTGTTCGCCGGCATGGATTCGCTGGCGGACCCAAGTCGCACGGACACATGTTCCAGGTGCAGGGTTCGATCGGTGCATCGAGCTTCCCGTCGCGCGTGTTTCCCGGCCAGCGCATGCCCGGCCACATGGGTGACGCCCAGATCACGGTAAGAAATCTGCGCATCCGCGGCATCGATATTGACGAGAATCTTCTGATGGTTGAAGGCGCAGTACCCGGAGCACGTGAGGGCTATGTGCTGATTTCGAAGGCCAAGGCTCCGCCGCGCGAGCGTCGTGGTTTTGCCGGATCCGGAACGGTCGATCCGTTGAAGGCTTCGAAGAAGGCACAGGCGAAGCGCAAGTAGCCTTTAGCTGCTAGCTTCTAGCCTCTAGCTTCATCGAGGTTGAGCCAGCATGAGAGGCGATGCACAGTTCTAAGGTTTGACGAAGTTGATGAGTGGCTTCTACCGAGAACATGCTAGCAGCTAGAAGCTAGCGGCTAGGAGCTGACAGGAAGAATGACATGGCAAATTTGGATGTTTTAAATCTGAACGGCGAAAAGGTGGGCTCGATCGAGCTGCCCGACGCGGTGTTTGGACCCGACCAGGTGAATGAGGCTCTTCTTTGGGAAGCTGTGAAGCATTATCGTGCTTCGCTGCGCCAGGGCACGCACAAGACCAAGACCCGCTCTGAAGTCGCCGGTTCCGGCAAGAAGCTGTGGAAGCAGAAGGGCACCGGCCGCGCTCGCATCGGTTCGGTCCGCTCGGCGCTCTGGCGTCATGGACACACGGTCCACGGACCCACGCCGCGCAGTTACGAGTATCCCTTCCCACGCAAGAAGCTGCTGGGAGCATTGCGCGCGGCACTTGCCTCCAAGCTGGCTGACGGCACACTGACGGTGGTTGACTCGCTCGAGATCAAGGAAGCGAAGACCAAGCTCTATCGCGCCGCCCTTGACAAGCTCGGCGCAAAGCGCACCGCTCTGCTGGTTGAGAACGGCAAGACCCTCACCCAGAACCTGGTGCTCGGCACGCGCAATCTTGACGGCGTGGAACTGGTGCTCAACAACGAAGTGCATCCTTACGATCTGCTGCGTTACGAGAAGGCGGTTTTCTCAACGGCCGCCATCGAGCAGCTGACCGAGGCGCTTGAGAAATCCGTGTCGAAGCGCAAGCTCGCCGCGCAAACGGAGGCCGCATAATGCCGACTCTCTATACCGTGATTCGCCGCCCGCTGATTACTGAAAAGGGGCTGGGCGTCAAGGAAACCGAAGGGACGCTGGTGTTTGATGTGGCGCCCGATGCCACCAAGATCGAAGTCAAGCAGGCGGTCGAGGCGCTCTTCAAGGTGAAGGTTGCCGCAGTTCGCACCGCCAATGTGCTTGGCAAGGAACGCCGCCGCGGAAAGTATACCGGCTTCAAGCCGGACTGGAAGAAGGCTTACGTCAAGCTCAAGGCCGGCGAAAAGATGCCTGAGTACGTGAGCAATCTGTAAAGGCAGCTTTTAGCTGCTAGCTCTTAGCTTCTAGCTTGATTGTGGGAGAGCGAAGTTTGGGGCTGAATGAAGAAGTTGGATAAGCAGGATGAGCTAAAAGCTAACGGCTAAAAGCTAATGGCTGGTAACTGAACGCTCATCAAGGAAAACGACGATGGCAATCAAGACATACAGACCGGTAACGCCGACGCTGCGGTTTCAGACCTCGCTGGTCAATGACGACCTGACGACGGATCAGCCGCACAAGCCGCTACTCACGGTCCGCAAGCGCACCGGCGGACGCCGCAATACGGGCGATCTGACCATCCGCCACCATGGCGGCGGGCACAAGCAGAAGCTGCGCCTGATTGACTTCAAGCGCGAGAAGTTTGGCGTACCGGGCAAAGTAGCCACCATTGAATACGATCCGGGCCGTTCGGCTCGCATCGCGCTGGTGCACTACGCTGACGGCGAAAAGCGCTACATCCTGCAGCCGGTTGGTCTGAAGGTTGGCGCCACGGTTAGCTCAGGCCCCGAGGCCGACATCCTGGTGGGCAACGCTCTGCCGCTGCGCAACATTCCCGCCGGCACCACAGTGCACGCAATCGAGCTCAAGCCGGGCAAGGGCGCGCAGATGGCGCGTTCAGCCGGAACCCAGGCTCAACTGGTAGCCAAGGAAGGCGATTACGCCCTGCTCAAGCTGCCCTCCGGTGAGACCCGCAAGGTTCTTGCCGAGTGCATGGCCACTATCGGCCAGGTAGGCAATACGGATCACGAGAACGTGGCGATCGGCAAAGCTGGACGCAACCGCTGGAAGGGCATCCGTCCTACCAACCGAGGCGTCACCATGAACCCTGTGGATCACCCGCACGGCGGCGGCGAAGGCAAGACCTCCGGCGGCCGTCATCCGGTGACCCCGTGGGGCCAGCCGACGCGTGGCTACAAGACACGTAACAACAAGCGGACCGATACGTTCATCGTCAGCCGCCGGGCGAAGTAAAAAATGCAGCTTTCAGCTATCAGCTATCAGCTCTTAGCGAAAGCGGCACGAAAAGGTTAAAGCAATCGCCAGCATTCAGCCAAGTGAGAACAGGCTGAGAGCTGAGAGCTGAGAGCTAGGAGCTAAGCAGTTATGGCACGTTCGACAAAAAAGGGTCCGTTCGTAGACGCGCATTTGACCGTGAAGATTGAAGCGCTGAACACGGCCAACGACAAGAAGGTGGTCAAGACCTGGTCGCGTCGTTCGACGATCTTCCCGGAGTTCGTGGGCCACACCATCGCCGTACACAACGGCAAGAAATTTGTTCCCGTGTACGTGACGGAGAACATGGTGGGACACAAGCTGGGTGAGTTTGCGCCGACGCGTACGTTCAAGGGCCACACCGGCGGCGGCTCCAAGTCGGCTGAATCCGCCGCGAAGCCGCGGTAACGAAGGGCAGCTTCCAGCTGTCAGCTCTCAGCCATCAGCTCGATCGTGGCTGGGCCCGCGGCGGGAGCAAGGATTGGATTCTTAGCGGGGCAGCAAAGCTGGTGGTTCCCGCTTGATGGGCTAGTAGCTGAAGGCTGAAAGCTGTTTTTGAGATTGAGGGTAGATCAATGGCAGTGGAAACAAAAGAATACCGGGCAATGGCCAAGTTTCAGCGGGTGTCGCCGCAGAAGGCGCGGCTGGTGCTGGATCTGATCAAGGGCCGGGGTGTCCAGGAGGCGCTGGAGACGGCAGCCTTTACCAAGAAGCGCATTGCCCCGGTGATTCACAAGCTGCTCACCTCGGCGGTGGATAACGCCAAGTACGTATCGGGCGAGCAGGGCACCGATCTCGACGTGGACAATCTCTACGTCAAGAACGCCATCGCCAATGATGGGCCGCGCATGAAGCGTATCCGCCCGGCGCCCATGGGACGTGCCTACCGCTACCAGCGCAGGCTCACCCACATTACTGTGTCGGTAGCCGAGCGCGGCGGAACTTCCCACCTGGTCACCAAGGTGGAAGAGCCCGCGGCGGAAGCGGTTCAGGCGAAGGGCGCGGCCAAGGGAAAGACTGCCGGTGCAAAGAAGCCGGCAGCCAAAAAGACTGCGGCGAAGAAGAGCACGAAGTAAAGAGAGCTGCTCGCTCTGCTGCAAGGCGGAGAGAGTCAAGCTCGGGCAACACGGGGTATTTGGAGTGGCGGGCAGGAATCGCCACACGAAGAGGGTTTGAGAGGAAAAGTATGGGACAGAAGGTCCATCCTTACGGATTCCGGCTGGGAGTGAACAAGCCGTGGCGTTCGCGCTGGTTTTCAGAGCGTGAGTACGACAAGCTCCTTGTCGAGGATGTCAAGCTGAAGGCGGAGTTGCGCGAGAAGTTGAAGGCAGCAGGCGTCAGCTCGGTTGAAATCGAGCGGCCGGGCAACAAGCTGCGCTTTCTCATTCGTACCGCCCGTCCGGGTATCGTCATCGGCCGCAAGGGCGCTGAGATTGAGAAGCTCAAGACCGAGCTCGGCAAGCGCACCAGCCGCGATGTGTTTATCGACATCATCGAGGTGAACAAGCCGGAACTTGACGCGCAGCTGGTTAGCGAAAACATCGCGCTGCAGCTTGAGAAGCGCGTAAGCTTCCGTCGCGCCATGCGCAAGAGTGTCGATTCAGCGTTGCGCTTCGGTTGCAAAGGAATCAAGGTGAGGGTGTCGGGCCGGTTGAACGGCAACGAAATCGCGCGCTCCGAGTGGTATCTGCAGGGCCGTTTGCCGCTGCACACGCTCCGGGCCGATATCGATTACGGTTTCACTGAAGCTCACACCACCTACGGAGTCATTGGCGTCAAGACCTGGATCTATCGCGGCGACATTTATGAGCAAAAGCGCCGCCAGGCTCCGGCTGCGGGCGCGTCGGGCGTGTTTTAAGAGCAGCTTTCAGCCCTCAGCTTTCAGCTATCAGCTAAAGCGGAGGCAATGCAAGATGCTGGGGCATAGAAAAGCTGAAAGCTAATGGCTGAAGGCTAATAGCTGGTTTGAGGTTTCGTTATGTTGATGCCAAAGAAGGTGAAGTATCGCAAGCAGCAGAAGGGCAAACGCCGGGGTAAAGCGTGGCGGGGCTCTTCGCTTGCGTTCGGGGAATACGGGTTGAAGGTGATGGAGTGCGGTTACATCACCGACCGGCAAATTGAAGCCAGCCGTATTGCGATGACGCGGTTCATCAAGCGCGGCGGCAAGATCTGGCTGCGCCTGTTCCCGGACAAGCCGATTACCAAGAAGCCGGCCGAAGTCCGAATGGGCTCAGGCAAGGGCGCGCTGGACCACTGGGTTGCAGTGGTGCGGCCGGGCAAGATCCTCTTTGAAATGGAAGGGGTCACTCCCGATGTTGCCGAAGAGGCAATGCGGCTTGCGTCGAACAAGCTGCCGCTCAAGACCAAGTTCGTCATGCGGCCCGGTGCCGAAAGAGTTGTCGCCGCGGCTAAGTAAGCCGCTGCGTGGAATGGAATAGTAGCTTTCAGTGACAGGCCTCTGGCAGGTCGCCTTTTTCGGGGAACCGAAGAGCAAACGGCGGGCAGGATCAAGCTAGGAGCTAGAAGCTAGAGGCTAGGAGCTAAGAAACATGGAACTCGCAAAGATTCGCAGTTTGAGCGACGCAGAGCTGGCACACCAGGAAAGGACGGCTGCCGAGCAGCTGTTCCGGCTTCGCTTTCAGGTCTCGCTTGGGCAAAACGACGGAGTGAAGAAGCTCCGCCAGTTGCGCAAGGAGATCGCACAGATCAAGACCGTGGCTCGCGAGCGCGAACTGGGTATCGGCGGCGAAGCCGCTGCCAGCGCACCCGCACCCGCGACGACTAGGAAGGGAGCCCGCTAAATGACGGCGACACAGGAAGCAGCACAGGCGCCGGCGACCGGCGCGCGACGCAATGAGAAGGTTGGCCAGGTGGTTTCGACCAAGATGCAGAAGACCATTGTGGTCGAGGTCGAAATGCGCAAGGCGCACCCCAAGTACAAGAGGATTATCCGCTCGACCAAGAAGTTCTACGCGCACGACGAGCAGAATTCCGCGCGGATTGGCGACATGGTTCGTATTCGCGAAACCCGACCGCTCAGCAAGCTGAAGCGGTGGTCGCTTGAAGAGATTGTCCGGCGCTCGTCGCTCGGCCAGATTGAAGAAGCTGCGGCAGCAGCAGTCAAGTAGCGCGAGCGAAAAGGAGAAGAACCCATGGCAGTGCAAATGAGAACCATGCTCGCGGTGGCCGATAATTCCGGCGCGCGCAAGCTGCAGGTGATTCTGCCGCTGGGCGGCGGACTTGGCTCGAAGGCGGGCCTCGGCGATGTCGTCACGGCGGCGGTCAAGGAAGCTTCGCCCGACGGCACCGTGAAAAAGGGCAAAGTAGTTAAGGCGGTCATCGTCCGCACGCGCAAGGAGCATCGGCGCCGCGACGGCACCTACATCCGCTTCGATGAGAACGCGGCGGTGGTGATCGACGATGCGCACGAGCCGGTTGGAACGCGCGTCTTCGGGCCGGTTGCCCGCGAACTGCGCGAGAAGAAGTTTTTGAAGATCGTTTCGCTGGCCCCGGAAGTAGTTTAAAAGCAGCTTTCAGCCTTCAACTCTCAGCTTTCAGTTTTTCCTGCTGAGGCGAGACGCGGGGTTGAGGCGAGATGGAGCTGAAAGCTGACAGCTGAAAGCTTGGAGAGAAAATGCCGAGTTTGAATATTCATCGCAACGATACGGTCAAGGTGCTCACGGGCACTGACCGCGGCAAGACGGGCCGCGTCCTGCGCGTGTTCCCTGACAAGGGCACCGTACTGGTCGAGCACGTACGCGTGGTCAAGAAGACGATTTCGAGCAAGACCAGCCGCCAGCGCACCAAGGGTGGCATTGCAGAGCAGGAGTCGCCGATCAGCGTGTCGAACGTGATGCTGGTTTGCCCCAACTGCGGTCCCTCGCGCGTCGGGCGCAAGAGTGAGGGCGACACGCGCGTGCGCGTCTGCAAAAAGTGCGGGCAGACATTGCCGACGAAGAAGTAGGAAAGCAGCTTCAAGCCTTCAGCTCTCAGCTTTCAGCCTTTCGTGCTGAACACGAGAAGTGAGGCAGAAGCAAGTTGAAGCTGAAAGCTGACGGCTGATAGCTGAAAGCTAAACTGAGCACCTTCCGCAACGGTATACGGGCCTCGAGTCCACTCCGGGCGCCGGGAGAAAGAGAGCAGAGAAATGGCAGCAAGGCTGAAAGAGAAGTACCACAAGGAAATCAAGCAGGCTCTGCAAAAGGAATTGGGTCTTGAGAACCCGATGGCAGTGCCGGCCCTCAAGAAGATCGTCATCAACATGGGCCTGGGAGAAGCCACGCAGAACACCAAGCTCCTCGATCCGCTGGTTGCGGATCTGACGGCGGTCGCCGGCCAGAAGCCCGTGACTACCAAGGCGAAGAAGTCGATCGCCGCGTTCAAGGTTCGCGCCGGCATGTCCATCGGCGCCATGGTCACATTGCGCGACGAAAAAGCATATGAGTTCCTTGACCGCCTTATTTCAACGGCTCTGCCGCGTGTTCGCGATTTCCGCGGCGTGTCAACCAAGAGTTTCGACGGGCGCGGTAATTACACGCTCGGACTGCGCGACCAGCTGATCTTCCCTGAGATTGACTACTCCAAGGTGGAAAAGCTGAAGGGCATGAACATCACGATCGTGACCACGGCCAAGGACGACAATGGCGCACGCGCGCTGCTGCGGCACTTTGGAATGCCCTTCCGTCAAGGGGCATAAAAGCAGCTTTTAGCTGTTAGCTTTTAGCTTCATCGAGTGAGAGCGAACAGCAGAGGCAGAGATGAGATTGGCTTTCCTGGCTGAGATCAGGAGCTGGTTGAAGCAAAGGACAAGCTAACAGCTAATAGCTAAAAGCTAGAAGCTGTAGTTGAAGAGGATTATGGCAACTACTGCAAAGAGAGTGAAAGACGCGCGGAAGCCGAAGTTCAGCTGCCGCAAGCACAACCGGTGCCAGCTCTGCGGAAGGCCGAGAGGTTTTCTGCGCAAGTTTGGCGTATGCCGCTTGTGCTTCCGGACGCTGGCGCTCAAGGGAGAAATCCCCGGCGTCGTCAAGTCGAGCTGGTAGAAGAAGCAGCTTTCAGCTTCCAGCCATCAGCTCCCAGCTGTACGTGCAAGGGTGACCGGGTACGTTCCAGCAAGACGGGCTGAAAGCTGATAGCTGAGAGCTAATAGCTGCTTTAGACATTCCCGCAGGTTCCCGTCAGGATGACGGGCGAACGGGGGATGAAGGAGAAGGAATGAGTCTAAGTGACCCAGTAGCAGATTTTCTGGCGCGGATCCGGAACGCAATTCGGGCGCGTCATCAGAAGCTGGATGTGCCGGCTTCAAAGCTGAAGGCCGAGATTGCCCGCATTCTCAAAGAGGAAGGGTACATTTCGAACTACAAGACCCAGGAAGAGGATGGCAAGCTGATCCTCCGCGTGTACCTCAAGTACGGCGGAACCGAGTCGGCCATTCGCGACCTGGCGCGTGTCTCGCGTCCCGGCTGCCGCGTTTACATCGGCCGCGATGAGATCAAGCGCGTTCAGGGTGGTCTGGGCATCTCGATCATGACCACGCCCAAGGGCGTCATGACCGGCCGTCAGGCTCGCCGCGAGGGCGTTGGCGGAGAGCTGCTCTGCGAAGTTTGGTAGAAAACAGCTTCCAGCTTCCAGCTATCAGCTTTCAGCTCTTTCGCGCTGAGTTGATGAAGATGGCTTGAAGCAAAATGAGGCTGAAAGCTGACGGCTAAAAGCTGAAAGCTAGCGGGCCTCCGGCCCGCACGGCTGCAGTGGAACGAGTGAGAGATCCTCATTCGGGACTCGCAAGCCAAGTGAAGGATTGAAAAGATGTCGCGAATTGGAAAGAAGCCGATCCCGCTGCCTGCGGGCGTCAAGTACACCGTTCAGGGCAACACGGTTCTGGTTGAAGGCCCCAAGGGCAAGGTCTCCGCACTTATCGCCGAAGGCATCACGCTTGAGACGAAGGACGGCATCCTCAACGTGAACCGCAGCAGTGAAGATAGGGCTGCCGCACATGGCCTCACTCGCGCGCTCGTATTCAACGCAGTGCAGGGCGTGACCAAGGGCTGGACCAGGGAACTGGACATCGTTGGCATCGGCTACCGCGCTGAATTGAAGGGCAAGAGCATGGTGGTATTCACGCTCGGCTACTCGCACCCGATCGAGTTACCGCTGCCCACCGGCATTGAGGTCGCCATCGACCCCAAACAGACGCACCTGACCGTAAGCGGTATCGACCGCCAGAAAGTTGGCCAGGTAGCTGCTGACATGCGTTCGTTGCGCAAGCCCGATCCGTACAAGAACAAGGGCGTTCGCTATAGCGACGAAAAACTGAAGAAGAAGGCCGGCAAGACCGGAGCGAAGTAAGAGAGACAGCTTTTAGCTGTTAGCCATCAGCTTTCAGCTTCATCGTGCTGAAAAGATGGCGGTGGCTGAAGCGAGATGAGACTGAAAGCTGACGGCTGAGAGCTGACAGCTGCTGTTAAATTCCGAACGGGGCTGCCGGGCGGCTCCGCTGATAGGTGAGAGAGAAAATGATTACGCAGACCAAGAGAAACGAAATTCGGAAACGCATCCATGTGCGCATCCGCCAGAAGCTGGCCGGTACTGATGTTCGGCCGCGGTTGAATGTGTACCGCTCGCTGAACCACATTTACGCACAGGTCATCGACGACCAGAACGGCGTCACGCTGGCGTCGGCCTCATCGCTGCAATTGAAGCTCAAGACCGGCGGCAATGTGGCTTCGGCCAAGGAGATCGGCAAGGCAGTCGCCGAGCGAGCCATCGAGAAGGGCATCAAGAAGGTGGTCTTCGATCGCGGCGGTTTCCTCTATCACGGGCGCATCAAGGCGTTGGCCGATGCTGCGCGCGAGGCGGGATTGGAATTCTAAAGACAGCGAATAGCTATTAGCCTTTAGCTATCAGCTTTCTGGTGGGAAGTTGAGATCGTTTAATCAAGCCGAAAAGGGCTGGGAGCTGAAAGCTGATGGCTGAAAGCTCAGAGAAGAGACGAAAGCAATGACGATGTTGAAGAAGAAACTCGATGCCAACCAGTACAACCTGAAGGATCAGGTGGTGGCCATCAATCGCGTGACCAAAGTGGTGAAGGGCGGCAAGAACATGTCGTTTGCTGCGCTGGTTGTGGTGGGCGACGCTGCTTCGGGAGTGGTGGGCTACGGTTCCGGCAAGGCCAAAGAGGTTCCGCAGGCGATCCGCAAGGGAATCGAATCGGCCAAGAAGAACCTGGTCAAGATCAACCTGACCGATACCACAATTCCGCACCAGGTGCTCGGCCGCTTTGGCTCAGGCCAGGTGCTGCTCAAGCCTGCTCCTGAAGGCACGGGCGTTATCGCCGGCGGCGCGGTGCGCGCGGTCATGACCTCGGCAGGCGTGCAGAACGTGCTGACCAAGAGCATTGGCTCTCCCAACCCGCACAATGTCGTCAAAGCCACCTTCGACGCGCTGGTTCAGTTGCGCGACAAGGCCGATGTGGCGACGATGCGCGGCAAAACCGTGGAGGAGATGTAAACCATGGCGGAGACCAAGAAAATTCGCATTCAATATTTCCGGTCGAAGAACTCGACGCCCCTGAAGCACAAGCTGGTCGTCAAGGGCCTTGGCTTTACCCGGCTCAATCAGGTTGTGGAGCGCGTCGACAACGAATCGATCCGCGGCATGGTCAAAGCGATTCCGCACCTGGTGCGGATTCTGGAAGACTAGTCGGGCCGCAAGGCCCGGCGAGCTTTCAGCTCTCAGCCTTCAGCTTTCAGCCATTTCGAGCTCGATGCGCGGAGATGGCCGAAGCAGGAAGCAACTGATAGCTGAAGGCTGACAGCTAAAAGCTGTATTTAAGAACGCGAGTCGGCAGGACTCCAAACCTGTCGGCGCTACAGCGAGGAAAATCATGGCAAAGAATCTATCGAATTTGCGCGCGCCCAAAAAAGCCAACACCGGGCGCAAGCGCGTGGGCCGGGGTATGGGATCCGGCATGGGCAAAACCTCAACCCGCGGCCACAAGGGCCAGGGTTCGCGCTCCGGCTTCAGCCTGATGCGTGGATTTGAAGGCGGCCAGATGCCGCTGCATCGCCGTTTGCCCAAGCGCGGCTTTACCAACATCTTCCGCACCGAGTACACGGTCATTAACCTCGACAGGATCGCTGAGCTCGAAGTCAAGGAAATCAATCTCGACGACTACAAGAAGTTGGGACTCGTCTCGAAAAAGAACGCTCTCATCAAGATCCTCGGTTCGGGCGAGCTCACGTCGGCCCTCACCATCCAGGCACACAAGTTCTCCAAGTCGGCGGTCAGAGAAGATCGAAAAGGCTGGCGGCAAGGCTGTGGTTCTTGGCGGAGTTGAAGCGCCGGAGAAGGCCTAAGCTCTTCCCGTTTCTCAGTGCCCCGGACCGATTCTTCAGCAAGTTCGAAGAGGGCCCGGGGCATTCAAGCTTAACGGCAAAAGGTATTTCCGGCCAAATCTCTGATTCAAAGCAGGTTCGGCTGACCGGGCTTGGGTGGTAAAACATTTGTGATGTAACGCACGTGCTTGTTGTCCGGGTTTCGGTAATCTCTCTTTGAATCCGGAAAAGCACGACAAGCAAAAACAGGGTTCCTGCAGCACGGAACTACAGCGGTCAAGTCGGCGTGACGATCAGCGGACGGCGACCTAACTGGAAACTGTGCAGGGCACTTCGACCCCGATTTTGCCGTAAGATTGATGGTGTAGTTTTAACTGATTCACGTGGCCTTGAACGCCTGCACGCGTGGCGGCCAACGCCTGAGCGGATAAGCAAAAATGCTTGAGAAATTCCTGAACATATTCCGGATTCCCGACCTGCGCAAGCGCGTACTCTTCACCCTTGGCATTCTCGCCGTCTACCGTCTTGGTGCGTGGATCCCCACTCCGGGCATCAACACGACGCAGCTGGAACTGTTGTTCAACCAGCAGAGCGGCTCTGCGCTTGGACTCATGGATCTGTTCAGCGGCGGCACCTTGCGCCGTATGACCATCTTTGCCTTGGGCATCATGCCCTACATCACCGCGTCCATCATCTTCCAGTTGCTCACCGTCGTCTATGAGCCGCTGGCGCGCATTCAAAAGGAAGGCGAGCTGGGCCGGCGCAAGATTACGCAGTGGACCCGCTATCTCACCGTCATTCTCGGCGCCATGCAGTCCATCGGCATAGCGACCATTCTTACCCGCCAAGGGCTCGTGCTTAATCCCGGCCCGGGGTTCATTCTCATGACCGTCATCACGCTCACCACCGGAACCGCATTCATCATGTGGCTGGGTGAACAGATTACGGACCGCGGCATCGGCAATGGCATGAGCCTTCTCATCTTTGCCGGCATTGTAGCCGGCCTGCCCCACGGTGTCATCGAGCTGGTGCAAAAGGTTCAGGCCGACGCCTGGGGACCGTTGTCTCCCCTCATTGGCTTAGGTCTGGTTGCCGGCATGATTGCTGTCGTGGCCTTCATTGTTTTTGTTGAACGCAGCGAACGCCGCATTCCCATTCAGAGCGCACGTCGCATTATCGGACGACGCATGATGGGCGGACAGTCAAGCCATTTGCCTCTCAAAGTGAACTCGGGCGGCGTCATGCCCATTATTTTCGCCAGTTCGCTGCTTTCGGCGCCCTTGCTGCTCGGCTCAATGGAGTGGGTGCAGAACAACCGCCTTATTCAGCCCATTCTTCAGGCGCTCCAGCCCGGCTATCCCTGGTATGAGCTGCTCGACATGCTGGGCATCATTTTCTTTGCGTATTTCTATGTGTCCATCATCATGAAGCCGGATGACATTGCGGACAACTTCCGCAAGTCCGGTTCGTTTATTCCGGGTATCCGTCCGGGCAAGCGCACCTCCGACTTCATAAACGACATCCTCACTCGCATTACGCTTGTAGGCGCGCTGTATCTGATTGTGGTGCAGATGGTGCCTACGTTCCTTATCTCTGGAATTCGGTTCGACAAGCTTTGGTTGATTGGTCGGGTCTTCGAAAACTTGCCGAATTGGATGATTCACGGTATGAACGTGAACTTCTACTTTGGCGGCACTTCACTGCTCATTGTGGTGGGTGTGGCCATGGATACGGTCAACCAGATCGAATCGCAGCTGATCATGCGTCATTATGACGGCTTTTCCCCGCGCTCCGGTCGCATTCGCGGAAGGAAAACCTGGTGATGTCTTCATCTGTAACCGCTGTCGAACAGGGCCGGGATTTGGGTCGAAAGATCCAACCCGGCCCAATTCTTTTGTTGGGCGCACCCGGCGTGGGCAAGGGAACCCAGGCCAAAGAGCTGGTCAAGCTGTGGGGAATCCCGCAGATCTCTACCGGCGACTTGTTGCGCGCTAATGTGGCTCAGGGTACTCAACTGGGCCGGGTAGCCAAAGAGATCATGGGCCGTGGGGAACTGGTTCCGGACTCGCTGGTCAACGAGATGGTCGCGGTCAGGCTCCTGGAACCCGACACCGTCTGCGGTTACATTCTCGATGGTTTCCCCCGCACTCTGGGGCAGGCCCACTGGCTCGACGGCCGCCTGGCGACCCAGGTGGAGTCGCTTCCGGTGGTTGCCGTCAGCATTCAAGTGAACTATAATCAGTTATTGCGCCGGATTACCGGGCGCCGGAACTGTCCTGTCTGCCAGACCATCTACAACGTTTATATGAATCCCCCAAAAAAGGATGGGTTCTGCGATGTGGAAGGGGCGGCGCTAGTCCAGCGAGCCGATGACACGGAAGAGGTTTTCAAGGAGCGCATGCGCGCGTATGCAGCCTTGACAGCCCCTGTCGTTGATCACTACCGGGAGCAGGGACGTTTCGCAGAAGTGGATGGAGACCGGCCGATCGCAGCAATCGCGGCCGGAATTGTAGCCGCCGTAGAAAGGTTGCGGGGTTAACGCAGCCGTACGGTGGCCTTGTGTGTGTTCTAAAGGATTGGGCAAAACGGTTTGGCAGTAGTTCTCAAGTCTCAGCAGGAAATCGAAAAGATGCGCCGTGCGGGCCAGGTGGTCCGCGAGGTGCTTGAACTTGTGCGTGCGCAGGTCAAGCCCGGAGCCACAACTTACGATCTTGAGAAAGCTGCTGAAGGCCGATTGAAACAGCTGGGCGTCAAGGCGGCGTTCAAGGGATACCACGGTTTTCCTTGCGTGCTGTGCACCTCGGTCAACAGCGAAGTTGTGCACGGCATCCCATCGCCCAAACGCGTACTGCAGGAAGGCGACATTGTTTCAGTCGATTTTGGTGTGGTGGTCGACGGATATTACGGCGACGCAGCCATTACAGTACCGGTGGGCGCGATCGACGCAGACAAGGCGCGCCTGCTCAAGGTAACCGAAGCTTCGCTCCAGGCGGGAATTGCTGCGGTCAAGCCCGGCGCCACATTGGGTGACGTAGGAGCAGCGGTACAGGGCGTGGTTGAAGGCGAAGGATTTTCTGTAGTGCGGGATTTTGTGGGACATGGCATCGGTGTACACATGCACGAGGATCCCCAGGTGCCAAACTACGGACAGCCGGGTAAAGGCATGAAACTGCGGCCCGGCATGGTCATTGCTATTGAGCCGATGGTCAACGTCGGCGGGCCCGACGTGTTGGTCTTGGACGACGGCTGGACGGCGGTGGCCAAAGACGGTAGCATGAGCGCTCATTTTGAGCACACGGTAGCGGTGACGGACACCGGCGCAAGAATTCTGACCGAGTAACGTCTCGGTCCATGAGCAAGGCAGCGCGCAAGCGCCGCCAGAAGCGGGATACGGTTTGTCGAAGGAAGACGCGATTGAGGTAATGGCAGTGGTGGTGGAAACGCTCCCCAACGCCATGTTCAAGGTCAAGCTCGAGAACAATCACGAGGTGCTGACCCATGTCTCGGGACGCATGCGCAAAAACTTCATCCGCATTCTTCCCGGGGACCGCGTGGCAGTGGAACTGAGTCCCTACGACTTGAATCGCGGCAGAATCGTGTACCGCTACAAGTAGCCGTCAGCTTTCAGCTATCAGCCTTCAGCTTGTTCGTGCAGAGAGAACACGAGCGGCGGAATTGACTGAGAGCTGAAAGCTGATAGCTGAAAGCTTTTTTGAGGTAATTCCCGCACAATTTCGACCGTGCGGAGAAGGGCAGTAAAACAATGAAGGTCCGGGCATCAGTCAAAAAGATTTGCGTCAAGTGTAAGGTGATTAACCGCAAGGGTGTTGTGCGGGTCATCTGCGAAAACGCAAAGCACAAGCAGCGCCAGGGATAAGCAAGTCCTGGCAGGCACGGATTCTTCCACGGAAAACAGGGAACAAGGGAAGAAGGGAACAAGGGAACGGTCAAAGTCAAAGGTACATTCACTGACAAACTGATCCCTGACCCCTGATCTCCGATCACTGATTTCCAAGAGGCTAGTTAGCTTGAGTCAAGGCTTGCGATGAACCTCTGGAAGATTTCTGAATCACCCGTGTGAACCGGCGCTATGCCGGGGACACCCAACCAGTAGCAGTAAAGGAATTCAAATGGCACGCATTGCTGGAGTCGATCTGCCCCGCAACAAGCAGGCTCGGATCGCACTCACTTACATTTATGGGATCGGCGACCCGCGCGCGAAGAAGATTCTGGAGAAGGCAAATGTTGACGCCTTCAAGAAGATCCAGGACCTCGGCGAAGAAGAGGTCAACCGCATCCGTCAGGTGATCGAAGATGAAGGGGATGTCGAGGGCGACCTTCGCAAAGACACCCAGATGCACATCAAGCGCCTGATCGACATTCAAAGCTACCGCGGCACACGCCATCGGCGTTCGTTGCCGGTCCGTGGCCAGCGTACCCACACCAACGCCCGCACCCGCAAGGGCCCTCGTAAGGGCACGGTTGCCGGCAAGAAGAAAGCGACGGCGAAGACCTAATGGCAAAAGCAGAGCAAAAGGCCGGAGCCGGCAAGGCAGGCAAAAACAAGAAGTTCAAAAAGCGCGAGCGCAAGAATGTTCCATTCGGTATTTGCCACATTCAGGCCTCGTTCAACAACACCATCGTCACCATCACCGATCAGATGGGCAACACGCTGAGCTGGAAGAGCTCGGGCTCGCTCGGCTTCAGAGGATCGCGCAAGGGCACGCCGTTCGCGGCGCAACAGGCCGCCTCCAATGCCGCCAGCATGGCCCGCGATCACGGCTTGCGTTCTGTTGACGTGAGGGTTGCCGGACCGGGTTCGGGCCGCGAGTCTGCAATTCGCGCCCTGGCTGCGGCCGGAATCGAAGTCAAGTCCATCCGCGACGTAACGCCGGTGCCGCACAACGGCTGCCGTCCGCCGAAGCGGCGCAGAGTGTAAGTACAGCTATCAGCCGTCAGCTTTCAGCTCTCAGCTTCATCTTGCTGCGTAAGAATCTGCAGGAAACCAATGAAGCTCGATTTAGCTGAAGGCTGAAAGCTGAGAGCTGAAAGCTAAACAGGGCCGGGACGACACGTTCCATGCAGCCGAGCTAAAAGCTAGGAGCTAATAGCTAGAAGCTGTAACACGCGTAAACCGGCCGTCATCCGAAGTCAGGAGAAGAAATGGCACGTTATACCGGAGCAGTCTGCCGCCTTTGCCGTCGCGAAGGCACCAAGCTTTTTTTGAAAGGTACCAAGTGTACCTCCGACCGTTGCCCCATTGAGAAGCGCAACTTTCCTCCCGGCCAGCATGGCAAGGACCGCAGGGCCAAGATTGTCGGCTACGGCCTTCAATTGCATGAAAAGCAGAAGGCCAAGCGCATGTACTTCACTCTCGAGGGTCAATTCCGCGAGTACTACGAGAAGGCCAGCCGCGCCTCCGGCGTCACCGGCGAACTGCTCATCCAGCAGCTCGAGCGTCGTCTGGACAACGTGGCGTTCCGTCTCGGCTTTGCTATCTCGCGCCGCCAGGCTCGCCAGTTGGTCCGTCACGGTCACGTCACCGTCAACGGCCGCAAGGTGAACATTCCTTCGTTCCAGGTCAACGTGGGCGACGAAATTGCCGTTCGCGAAAGCGCGAAGAAGTTCCAGATCGTCGAGCAAGGCGCTCAGTTTGCGCAGCAGAATCCACTGCCGGTCTGGCTTGAAATGAACTTTGAAAATCTTTCCGGCCGCGTACTCTCGCTGCCCAAGCGTGCCGATGTCAACCTGCCGATCAACGAACAGCTGATCGTCGAACTGTACAGCAAGTAAACAGCCGTTAGCTCTCAGCTGTCAGCTTTCAGCTTTTTCTTACGGGAACGAGTATCGTTCAATGCCTCGAGGAAAGAGCTGAGAGCTGATGGCTGATAGCTGAAAGCTGCACCTCAAACTGAAGGAGAACTTGCGCGGCCGCCGCAAAATGCATCGCGACGTACATGCCGTGCGGGAAAAGAGACCCATATGTTGTGGAGAGGATTTCAAAAACCGAAGCGCCTGGCAGTCGATGCCGAGACGCTGAGCGACACATACGGCAAGTTCAGTGCGCAGCCCTTCGAGCGCGGGTTCGGCACCACCATCGGTAATGCTCTGCGGCGTACGCTGCTCAGCTCCGTCGAGGGCGCAGCCGTCACCGCGATTCGCATTGAGGGTGTGCTTCACGAGTTCCAGTCCATCACCGGCGTTGTCGAAGACGCAACCGACATCATCCTGAACCTCAAGCAGGTTCCGTTCAAGCTCCAGGGCGACGGTCCCAAGGCGCTGTATCTGCGCGCTGACCAGCCCGGCGTTGTCACCTCAGGCATGATCGAAGCCGACGGCGACGTCGAGATCCTCGATAAGAACGTCTACCTGGCGACGCTTTCTGAGGGCGGCAAGCTCGACATGGAAATGCGCCTCAAGCGTGGGCGCGGCTATGTTTCGGCCGACAAGAACTTCGACTCCGATCTGGGCTTGGGCTTCATTCCTGTCGACTCCGTTCACTCCCCAGTGCGCCGCGTGAACTATGTCGTCGATGCCGCTCGCCTCGGACAGATCACTGACTTTGACAAGCTCACGCTCGAAGTGTGGACCAATGGCGCCGTGCTGCCCGCCGATGCTGTCGGCCTGGCCGCAAAGCTGCTCAAGGACCACATGAATATCTTCATCAACTTCGAAGAAGAAATTGAAGCCGAAGCGCGTGGTGAAGAGGGTCGCATCCTGCTCCGCAACGACAACCTGAACCGCTCGGTTGAAGAGCTGGAGCTCTCGGTCCGTAGCTACAACTGCCTCAAGAACGCCAATATCCAGACCATCGGCGAGTTGGTGCAGAAGACGGAAGCCGAGATGCTCAAGACCAAGAACTTCGGTCGCAAGAGCTTGAACGAGATCAAAGAGATCCTTGCCCAGATGGGTCTTTCGCTGGGGATGAAGATCGACGAAAACGGCAATGCGGTCCCCGGACCCACGAGCATTCCTCCTGCCACCGCCCTGGCTGCCAGCTATGGCCGCTTCGACGAAGAGGATGAGCCCCTGGATTCGGTCGATCTCCAGTTGCCGACTGAGACTGAGAACTTCTAAGAACAGCTATCAGCTTTCAGCCGTCAGCACAACCAGTCGGTTGCCGCGAACAGAGCTGAAAGCTGGAGGCTGATAGCTGAAAGCTTTTAAAGAGATTTTTCGAAAGCGAGTTTTACATCATGCGCCATCGCAATGCAGGATTCAAGCTCGGACGCAACACCAGCCACCGTCGCGCTTTGCTGCGCAACCTGGTCACGTCCGTCATCGTTGAAGATCGCGTCGAGACCACCGTGGCCAAGGCCAAGGCTGTCCGCCCGCACGTCGAAAAGATGATCACCCTCGGCAAGAAGGGCGATCTCCACTCGCGCCGCCAGGCGCTCAGTTTCCTCATGACCGACAAGGCAGTCGCGCGGCTGTTTGATACCGTTGCGCCCCGCTACGGCGATCGGCAGGGAGGCTACCTGCGCATCGTGCGCACCGGTTTCCAGCAGGGCGACGGCGCCGAAAAGGCGTTCATTGAACTGCTAGGCGCCGAGAAGCAACTTGAGGTCAAGCGCCAGAAGCGCGCCGACATCAAGGCCAAGAAGCGCAAAGAGCTCGAAGATCAGCTCGAAGCACAGAAGAAGGAAGCTGAAGCCAAGGGCGAAGGCGGCGAAGAAGCCGCTTAACCGGATTCTGCCAGCCCAGTACTTCTTCACTCAGCAAATCACACGGGCGCATCCCTTCCAAAGGGATGCGCCCGTGTCTTTGTCTGGCGGCTATTGCTTTGTGTGGTTTGTTCCCCATTGCCTATTTGATTTCCACTTCATTTCTGCAATCTTCTTCATCAGGCTTTGCGCGTCGACAGGTGCGCGCACATCGGCATCATTGTCAAGATAGACAAATACATCCCGATGCGAAACTGCGGCTGAGCTCTCATGGCGGGATACGTTGCGCCGGCAAATCACAAGGTTGTATCGTCCGCGTCTATGCGGGTCGCGCCAGCCGCTTCGGCTTGAAAATCCGCATACCGACATACACCACAAACTGCAGCGTAATCGCCCCTGAGCAATCGATCAGAACGTCCCACGGAGTTCCAGTACGCCCCGGCAAGAATGTCTGGTGCAGCTCATCGCCGCTCGCCGTCATCGCCGTGCCAAGCAACGCCAGCAGCGCATCGGTCAGGAACACGGATTTGGGCAGCGTCATCCACCACGCGCGCAGCCAGGCAAGCGCCAGCAGGCCATAGCCGAGAAAGTGTCCGCTCTTGCGGATGTAGAAATGGATATGCTCCCATTCGAAATCACCCACCGGCCCAAACAGCGCCTGATAGAGCGCGCGCAATGGTCCCGACGTCCGCTGAGCGCTGAACAGCAGGGTTGATTCCAGCGCAATAACACCGATGCCAAGAACAACCGGCAGCCAAGTGCGCAACCAGAAGTTCAAGCCTCGCCCGCTATTCGACATGATAGTTTGGCGCTTCACGCGTGATGATCACGTCGTGCACGTGACTCTCGCGCAACCCAGCGCCGGAGATTCGTACGAATTGCGCTTTCTCCTGCAATTCATTGATTGTTCCGCAGCCCAGGTAACCCATGCCCGAGCGCAGTCCGCCAACCAGTTGGAAGACCATCGCCTCAAGCGGCCCGCGATAAGGCACGCGTCCTTCAATGCCCTCAGGAACAAACTTCGCCAGCCGATTATGATTGGCGCGCTCGCGCTGCACCACGCCTTCAGTCGACGTATTGTCGGTAATACCAAGATCGGCCGAACCTTGGAAATAGCGCTCGCCTGAGCCTTGGCTCATGGCGGTCAGGGACCCCATGCCGCGATAGCTCTTGAAGCTGCGACCCTGGTAAAGGATCGTCTCGCCTGGACTCTCGTCCACGCCGGCAAACAGCGAGCCGATCATCACCGAACTCGCGCCGGCGGCAATGGCTTTCGTTATCTCGCCGGAATATTTGATGCCGCCGTCGGCAATTACTGGAATGCCACGTTCGCGGCAAGCGCGATAGGCTTCGGCGATTGCCGTGATCTGCGGCATGCCGGCACCCGTAACCATGCGCGTCGTGCAAATTGAACCTGGTCCTATGCCGACCTTGACTGCATCTGCGCCGGCGTCCATCAGGGCCACAGCGCCGTCGTAAGTGGCAACGTTACCGGCCAGCACTGCAATATTCGGAAAGGCCTTCTTCACGTCCCGCACCGCCTCCAGCACGCGCGACGAGTGTCCGTGCGCAGAGTCGATTGCGAGCACGTCGGCGCGGGCGCGCACAAGTTCCGCGGCGCGCTCAAGATAATCGCCCGTTGCGCCAATCGCGCCGCCTACGCGCAGCCGGCCCTTTTCATCCTTGCTGGCATTGGGATATTTTAATTTCTTCTGGATGTCTTTGACCGTGATCAAGCCCTTGAGATCGTATTGCTCGTCCACTACCAGCAGCTTCTCCACGCGGTGCTTGTGCAGGATCAGTTCCGCTTCTTCCAGCGTGGTGCCCACCGGGACGGTGATCAGGTTCTCCTTTGTCATCACGTCGCCGACTGGAATATCGGTGCGCGTTTCAAACCGCAGATCGCGATTGGTCAGAATGCCTACGAGTCGCTTGCCCTGCGTCACCGGGACGCCAGATATTTTGTACCGGCGCATCACATCCAGCGCGTCGGCAATCAGCTGGTCCGGTCCAATCGTCACCGGGTCAACGATCATGCCGCTCTCTGACCGCTTCACCTTGTCGATTTCCCCGGCCTGATCGGTAATCGACAGGTTGCGGTGCACAATGCCGATCCCGCCCTGCTGCGCCATGGCAATCGCCATGCGCGACTCTGTAACGGTATCCATGGCACTGGAGATCAGCGGCGTATTCAGCGTGATGTCCCGCGTAAGCTGCGTCTGCGTGCTTACCTGCACAGGCACTACATCGCTGTAAGCGGGCACCAGCAACACGTCGTCGAACGTAAGGGCTTCAGGTATGTTATTTGCCAGCATAATAGCTTTGACGCGCCCGGCGGCTGTTTGACTGGTCTCTTCGGAGCTTCAGGCGGTTCTCACTATTGTAGCGGAGGGGGCAAGGGCGCCGCCGGCAGAACGGAAATCCGGGCAGCAATGTGCCGGCGCAGGATGAGTACACGGTTAGCCCATGCCCCCGCGGACCCTATATAGAGGCTGTCATCCCGACCGAAGTGGAGGGATCTGCGGTTGTTCTTTTTCTTTCCGTTGACTGGTTATCTCCGAACACCTGGTGACTCGTCCACGCCGGGGCGAAGAGCCTCGTGTGAGTCTTTGCTCACATGCGAGCCCACCGGATCAACTATGTCGTCAAGCTTTTTCGTCCCGCGTACCCCGGACTTTTATTCTGGTGTTGTGGATCGGTAGTCGGTGGGCAACGGAACCTCACCTCGAATTTGCTCAATAAAGAGCGGTACTTCCTTTTTAATCAGCTCCGGCCTGTCAAACTGAATATAGTGGCCGCTGCCTCTGGCGATGATGCGCCGGCTTCGCACCGATAGCTTTTTGAGATCTTCTTGCGCTTGCTCCCATTGATTCCCCCACTGCCGTTGCGCCTGATCAGCCGAGAGAATCAAGATCGGTAACTCGCCATAGGGACCTGTTCGGACAGTTTGCTGATCCGATCGATCTCGTCCCTTGAGTTCATTCAGAACCGGCCCGTACTCGGTGTGGCACAAGGCTTCTCTCTGCAGAATCCCAGTGATGGTGTCGAAACCGGGTTTCGGTTGAGAGCAGAATCCCAGGAGGCGAGGAATGCCGAGAATGAAAATAGGTCGAGAAATCATGGTCATGATCAGAGGCTGATTCAGTCCATGATTTTGAGAGGGCGACGGTGTAACACTATCCACAAAGACAATCCCGACAACATCCGCCGGATATCGCGACGCATAATCGCGAATATATAGCCCGCCTACCGAATGTCCCATCAAGACGATTGGGCCAGCCACATGCGCCGAAACCAGAAGATCATGGAGTTCGCTGGAAATGTGATCGGCATCGCGCGGCCCGGGTCGCGGTTCACTCCAGCCCAATCCGGCCCGGTCGTATGAACAGACACGGGTAGTCTTCGAAAGAACAGGCTGAACCCCTCCCCACACGAGGCCGTCGCCTCCCGATCCAGCCTCCAGAATGATGGTGGGCGAGCCACTGCCCGTGCAGTTGATGCGCATCTTGCGACCGTCGACGATGTACAAAGCCCCAGGCGGCGGATTCGTCGCACGAACATAATAGAGCCGGATTGCATTGACCGAACTGCTCGCTCCGCCGAAGATTGCCAGCAGGATGAGAAAGGATAGAAAGATACGCTCAACAATTTTCCGCCAGGTTGGGTAAGTCTTCGCGGAAAGCAGACGAATGCGCCGAGCACACAGCCATACCAGAAGGAGCGCAAGCACCAGGATGACTGCAGGCATGACAACATAATCGAAATCCATCCCATCGCCTCCGGCTCAGGTGGATAAATTTGTGAGAATCTGGATTGCCAGCAATTGTAAACGCGCGGAAGGGAACCGCACTTCTTCGACGGCCTGTTCTGGGCAACAACGGAGTTACTTACCGAGTCCCGAAATCGCAACCAAAAATACAAAGGCTGTCAAACAGTTGCACCGCATTCTGAGTGAGTGGTCGCCAACTCGGAGATCATGTTCTTGGCAACTGATTAGCAGCTACCGGGACAGACCCAAGTGACTGCATTAGATTGCACAGTGTGGCAGCATAACGCTGTATCTAGCAGGGATGGCATACGAGATCCGTGGGGGCGCCAAGGATCTTCTCGTCTTCGGCAGCCTTGATGAGCAGAACCTGCGATTGGCTAACCGGCGCGCTGTTCATAGGCTATCCGTCCGTCGTAGAAGATCTGGTGATAGATCGAGTTAACTGAAGCCCTGAGATTTCTTGCATCACCCTCAGTTGTCATCACCAAGTCGATGGTCATTGGGACTTGATCGAGCCTGCGGCGAAGGGCGCGACGGATTTCGCCCAGGTGCGGCTGAATCGGGAAGTAGAACGGCCAGGTCCAAATCGCTATTCCATCTCGCCTCGCCTCGTGCCCATGAGCCGAAGAGGATTACACGAGAAGGTTGCGCGATCTCAACAGCGGCCTTCACCGCCAAATCGACCTTCTCCTCAGTCGGTGAAAGCGCTTCAAGAGCTGCGCGAACCTGTTCTTTTGTCAGCATAATGACCTAACCATAGCTTATTCCGATTTCCCGCAAAAGAGCGCAGCATTTTCCTTAGCCCTACACACCCACCGGAAACGGCTTCGGACTCGATTCGTCCGTGTTCGCGCCGCCGGTGCGCCAACGCTCAAAGCGTCCCTGCAGCAGGCTCATCAAGCCTGTGTACCAGTAACCAATCACAAACAGAATCAAAAATGGAGCAGTGAAGTAGTTCTGGTTCATGAAAGTGTAGATAATGGCGCCCAGGAAGTAGAAGCCAAGCAGCAGCTCAATCCACGGCTCCAGCTTCAACCGCTTGCGATACTTCGCGGCCATCGACTTCTCGCCCTTCTTGGCTACCCGATACTTCGGCGTGCGCACAAACGCGCTCTTGATGCCAAGCAGCGCCTCCATTACAGCTTTGGTGTTGGTCACCGTCAGGCCAATACCCAGCGCCATCAGAAACGGCAGATACAGAAACGTCTTCTTCCACGTCTTCGGGAACAGTTCGCGCTGGCTCATCAGGTAAAACACCGCGATTGAAAACGACGAAGCGGTAAACAGCGGAAAATCAATCAGCAGCATCTGGAACCAGCCCTGGTAGAACCGGCAAATCATCGCCGGAATCAGCGCCGCCGACATGATCACCATCAGCGGATAACTCATGTTCGCCGTCAGGTGATACACCGCCTCAACCTTGATGCGCCGCGGCACGTCCGACCGGAAAACCTGAGGCAGCACCTTGATGCTCGTCTGGATGAGCCCCTTGGCCCACCGCGCCTGCTGCGTCTTGAAGGCCGTCATTTCAATAGGCAGTTCCGACGGGCATTCCACATCGGGCAGGTATTTGAACTTCCATCCCGCAAGTTGCGACCTGTAGCTCAGGTCTGTATCTTCCGTAAGCGTGTCGTGCTGCCAACCGCCGCCGTCGTGGATGGCCTTGATTCTCCACATGCCGGCAGTGCCGTTGAAGTTGAAGTAATCATTCGTTCGCGAGCGCGCTCCATGCTCCAGCACAAAGTGGCCATCCAGCAAGATCGCTTCAATCTGCGTCAACATGCTGTAATTGCGGTTCAGGTGCGTCCAACGGGTCTGCACCATGCCGATCTCCGGCTCGGCAAAGTGGTGAATCACCTTCATCAGCCAGTCGGGCGGCGGCACAAAGTCAGCGTCGAAAATCGCCACATACTCGCCCTTGGCCACCTTTAGCCCCGCATCCAGCGCTCCGGCTTTGAAGCCGTGGCGGTTGCTGCGGTGGATATAGCTGATCGGGTGCCCCAGCGCGGCGTAGCGTTCCACAATCCCGGCCGCCACTTCCTGCGTCTCGTCGGTCGAGTCGTCCAGAACCTGGATGTCCAGTTTTTCGCGCGGATACTCCATCGCGCATACAGCCTCAATCAGCCGGTCAATCACAAACTGTTCATTGAAGATCGGCAACTGTACCGTCACCCGCGGCAGTTCATCGAAATTGTTGGTGGGATTGGGGTTATAGTTCTTCCGGTATTTGAAGTACAGATAGCACATTGTGTAGCGGTGAACGCCGTAGAGGGCGAGAATAATCATCACCGTGAAGTAGGGAAGCAGGACTGCGGCGTCAAACCAGTTCCAGCGGTAGGTCACCGTTGAAAACGGGTCGGTGAACAGCATCTTTACCTGGTGGCCAAAACTGTTCTTATATGCAAAGGCAAGATACGCGGCCGCTTGTGCAGGCAACGCGCTAAGCGGGCCGGCGAAGGCGAGTCGTGCAAGAAGGATGGCGAACAGAGCTGGCCTCCAGGTTCTGGATACCCGTAATTGTACGTGATTCAGCGGTTTCGGCGGTGTTTCGTCTGCCACTGGGCCTTTTGTCTGGCCAGCAGTCCGCGGTTTACCATTACCATTCCTGGCACGTCACTTAAAGTTAAGCATCTTCGTATCTTGCACCTGAGCCTCGCACGCACCGCCGTCCCACCGGAGGACCCTTGCTCGCCTCGGCAGAGATCAACATCACGGCTTACAGCGACGCCTTGGTAGTGCTCGGCACGGCCGGTGTCCTCATTCCCATTTTTCGGAAAGCGGGTGTCAGTCCGGTTCTCGGCTATCTGGCAGCCGGAGCCATCCTGGGCCCGTTTGGACTCGGCTCGTTCACGCAGTCGTTTCGCCCTCTGTACTGGTTCACCATCACCAATGCAGCGAACGTCTCCGGCATTGCCGAGCTGGGTATCGTCTTTCTTCTGTTTGTCGTAGGCCTCGAGCTCTCACTGCGGCGACTCATTCAAATGCGCGCGCTTGTCGGCGGATTCGGCGGCCTGCAGGTTCTGCTCTCCGCAACCGTCATCACCGCTGTTTTGGCCTGGATGGGCTTGGAATTGTCTTCCGCCGTCATTCTCGGCGCCGCTCTTTCGCTCTCTTCCACCGCCATCGTTCTTGAAATCCTAAGCCGCCAGCATCAAATGTTCACGCAGCTCGGCAAGACAGTATTTGCCGTCCTCCTCGCGCAAGATATTGCGGCCATCCCAATCCTTTTCTTCGTCTCATTGGGCTTGTCGAATTCGGGCGCTTCCGTAACGGCGGGCCTGCTGAAGGCGTTTTTGCAGGCCGCGGTTGCGGTGGGCATCATCGTTCTTTCTGGCCGTTACCTGCTGCGCCCTTTGTTCCGTGTGGTCGCAGCCGCTCATTCTACTGAACTGTTCATCGCTGCGGTCCTGTTCGTCATCGTGGGCGCAGGAGTAGTCGCCCATCAAGCCGGCCTGTCGATGGCGCTGGGGTCGTTTATTGCCGGCCTGCTCCTTGCCGAAACGGAATTCCGCAAGGCCATCCAAGCCAGCATCAAGCCCTTTCAGGGGCTCCTGCTGGGCGTCTTCTTCTTCACCGTAGGTATGCGCGTAGACGCACGCGAACTCATACAAGAACCACTCCTCCTGCTCACCAGCGTTGCCGGCCTCATCCTCGCCAAGACAATCGTGGCCGCGGCGCTCGCGCGCCTATTTGGCCTTCATTGGCCGGCTGCCGTTGAATCCGGCCTGTTGCTCGGCCCAGGCGGGGAATTCGCGTTTGTCATTATTGGCATCGCTACCGATCTCAATCTCATTGGTCGCCACGCCTCGGGACTTTCGCTCGCCGTAACCTCGGTCTCCATGGCGGCCACTCCGTTGCTCTCACATGCCGTCCGGCGCCTCACTCCCGTTTTCACCGGTCCTCAACCCATCGATCCCGAACTCACGATCAGTCCTGCTGGGCAGTCCCGCCGCGCCATCGTGGTCGGCTACGGACGCGTCGGCAAGGTCGTCGCATCTGCCCTGCGCGCGCACCAGGTCTCCTACTTTGCTGCCGACAACGATCCCCAAACCGTCGTCGCCGACCGACGCGTCGGCCACGAAGTCTACTTTGGCGACGCATCCGACCCTGAATTCCTTAAGGTCTGCGGCATCGACGACGCGGCAGGCGTCATCATCACCATCAATGCCCGTCAGGTCATCGACGAGATCGTCGCGTACGTGCGCTCCATTCGCCCCGATATTCCCATCATCGCGCGCGCCCGCGACGCTGGCCACGCGCGCCATCTGTACGCCATCGGCGCAACCGAAGCGGTGCCCGAGACCATTGAAGCCAGCCTCCAGCTATCCCAGTCCGCGCTCCTCGGCCTTGGCGTCGATTCCACAGCGGCAGCCGCCTCAGTGCACGCCATGCGAACCGAGTTCCGCCGCTCTCTGGAACGCCCTTGGGACTAATTGAATTGGGCGTACCTGCCTGAGAGCAACGCTCAACTGCGGCCGCCGTGACACTTTAAGAATTTGCCCGACTGCAACCCATTGAAGTACTGTGCTGAATGAAGATGATTCCAGCATGAGCACACACACGGAATCCCCCATCGTTGCGCCGCGGGGTGGCAGCTTTCTGATTGAGAGCCGCACGCCCGCCGAAATCTTCACACACGAAGACCTGAACGAAGAGCAGCAACAGATCGCCGCCACCGCCGCACGATTTGCGCGCGAGGAGATTCAGCCTGCCATCGAGCAAATCGAAGCCAAGCAGCCCGGCGTCATGATCGGCCTGTTGCGCAAGGCTGCCGACCTTGGCTTTACCGCTGTCGATATTCCTGAAAAGTATGGCGGCATGAACCTTGATAAGGTCAGCTCGATCCTGATCACGGATCACATCTCGGTTCTGGCGAGTTTTTCAACTGCGTTCGGCGCGCATATCGGAATAGCCTCGTTGCCGCTCATCTGGTACGGAACTGAAGATCAGAAACAGCGCTATCTCCCCAAGCTTGCCAACTGCGAGTGGATCGGCGCATACGGTCTCTCTGAAGCGAGTTCCGGCTCTGACGCAATGCACATCCGCACGCGCGCAGTGCTCTCAGCCGACGGCTCCCACTACACGCTCAACGGCGAAAAGCAATGGATCACGAACTGCGGTATCGCCGGTCTGTATACGGTCTTTGCGAAAATCATCGAGCCGGACGGCAGCGAAAAGTTCTCCGCATTTCTCGTCGAGCGAGATACTCAGGGCCTCGCCGTAGGCAATGAGGAACACAAGCTCGGCATTCATGGTTCATCGACGTGCCCACTCGTCCTGACCGACTGCAAAGTTCCCGCGGCAAACCTTCTGGGCGAAGCAGGCAAAGGTCATCACATCGCCTTCAACGTGCTCAACGTCGGCCGTTTCAAACTGTGCTCGGCTTGCGTCGGCGGTGCTCGAAGTGCCATTGTGCACATGGCCCGCTATGCGAAAGAGCGGCGCGCATTTGGAAAAACCATTGGCGATTTCGGCATGATTCAGCGCAAGATCTCAATGTCAGTCGCGCAGCTCTTCGCTGCTGAGAGCATGGTGTACCGCACTGCCGGCATGATGGACGCACGCCTGGAGCAGATCGGCGGCGATCATGCGCCCACAGAACAGGACACGCGCACCACAGTTGAAGAGTACGCAATCGAGTGCTCCATCATGAAGGTCTACGGATCGGAGATGCTTTCGTTTGTAACCGACGAACTCGTGGCCACAATGGGCGGCTACGGCTACGTCGAAGAGTATCCCGCCGAGCGCGTGTATCGCGACGCCCGCATCAATCGGATATTTGAAGGCACAAACGAGATCAACCGCCTCATCGTTTCCGGCTGGATCATGAAACGCGCATTGAAAGGGCAACTGCCGGTCATGACAGCCATCAAGCGCGTAATGGAAGAGATCATGGAGCCTCCGAGCTTCGAAGCCGGCGCGGAAAACGATGAAATACTCGCGCGCGAAACCGGAGTCGTTGCTGCGATGAAGAAGATTGCGCTCTTCATGGCAGGGGTAGCCAGCCAGCGCTTTATGGCGGCGCTCGAGAATGAGCAGGAAGTCATGGCGGATCTCGCCGACGTAATAAGCCAGATCTACGCGCTTGAGTCTGCGCTGTTGCGTGCGCGCAAACTGAGTGACAATGGAAAGGCTACCGCGCAAGTGGCTGTAGCTATAACAGGCCTCCTCACAGATGAATCCATGGCGCTGGCGGAACAGGCGGCGCGGCGTGTGCTCACCGCATGTGCTGAGGGAGATGGATTGCAAACGCAGCTTGCCGTTCTGCGCAGGCTCGCGCGCTTTACGCCTGGCAATGCGGTCGCATTCAGCAGAACGGTTGCTGCCGCGGCAATCGCGGCCGAGAGATACCCGATGTGAAGCTTGATTGTTGTGCTTTTGACGTCAGGGTAACTGGCGGAGTTTGAGATCTTTGAACGTGATCTGGTATCCCTCGGATTCAAGTCCGACATAGCCCTTCTCAACGTTCAACTTGACCGTGTTCACAATCATGCCATTCACCGCCAGCGTGCAGGTGTCGCCAACGCAGCGGATGTCATATACGTTCCATTGCCCTGCGGGCTTTACGCGGTTTTCTTTCATTTCATTGCGCAGGTTGAACGATTTCGGCTTGCCATCAACCGGCGTCACACCGAAGATGTAGCCGCCACCGGCTCCGGTTTGTGCCTGATGCCAGATCGCGCCGTCATCATTGTTGCGGAAGAAGACGCCGCTGTTGTATTTCGGAGTGCCGGAAGTTACCGGAGTAAAACGCCATTTGACGTGAAAGGTAAAATTGCCGATCTCGCGATTGAAGCGGAGCCACTCATGTCCGCCATTCCCATCGCACACAATCACGTGCTTTGCGGCGTCGATGTGCCATTGCGGTATGTCACTCACCTTCCCGCCCGGCGGAACTGTGATTCTGGTCCACTGCGATTCGTAATCAGTGGGAAACAGATTGATAGTTTGCGCCGCTGCGGGCAATGCGACAGCCAAAGCAGTCAGGCAAAGCGTTCCAAAAAACATGCCGCGAAAAATCCCCATGCATCGAGCAGGATTGTGCATGACTCCACCTCTTTGTCCCGTCAGGTTAGTAAGCCGTTTCGCCGCTCATCTCAATCGACCCGGCAACCGGCTGGAATTGTAGCATCGCCGGCTGTTGCAGAGGTCACTGGAGTGGAGTCGCGGTTACCAGGATGCGTGTGCTCCCTTTGCTGTCGAGAGAGTCCGACGAAAACACAACAGTGGGTTTCCCGGTCGGAATCAGAACATAGCCCTGCCAGCGGTTCTGACGAATGACTGGCTGATTTGTGACCGCTTCGCTTGATTCGGCGAGTCCGGTGATAGAAGCGGTCAAATTCAGCGAAAGTTGCCGGCCGACTTCCCGAACGTCGCGGACGTCGAAATTGACGCCCAAGTCCTGGTATTGGTGCATGCTATCTTTTCCGGTCGAGTAAAGCCCCGTCGCGATCGGAACCCTTGAGCCCGCCCGAATCGACATGATCTCGCGAAGATCAGTACCGACTGAGGTTGAGTAGGCACGACTGTTGATCGCTTTGCCATCCGCGCCAACTTCTTCAACTGTGAAATCAAGACGGTAGAAGTGACTGGCCACTGGCGGCGCAGGGCTCTGGGTCTTGGGCGGTTGCGGGGCTGTAGCGTCTTGGGCGGAGACTTTCTGTCCCGGAATCATAATAGAGAACAGCAGGCAGCAAACGAGAGTGACGTGGCGCATATTTTCTCCTTAGTTGCCCAGTTCGGGCAGTTCGATTGGTTGAATCTTGATAGCAGCAATGGTGAGTGGCGCATCAGGTTGCTTTTGTTCTTCGAGTAAAGCCTTGCGCTCAGCGGCTGGCGCACGCGCAGCAAACTGGACCAATGCTTGCTCTTCCGGAGTGAGCGGCTGAGGCGTTGGGAATACGTCGAGCTTGGGAAGCGGCTGCGCTTTGGCCAGGACCGGGGCGAGGTGCTGCTGCACATCCCTTCGAGACAACCTCTTCCGGTTCTCGCGCTGCGATTGGTCCGGCGCAGCAGGCGCGATGTTATTGACCAGCGGCGCCGCGACGCGAGCATGATCGGTGAGGTTGGCGGGAGTGTGCAGCGGTCTCGATTCAAAGAGAACGAAAAAAGCGATCAGACATGCGGCAATCGGTACCGCGACAGCCCAAGGCAACCACCGACGCCGAGCAACCGGCCCGGCCTCCGCAGCGATTCTTAGAAGAATTCGTTGGGCAAGTTCAGAGTTCGGTGCAGGCTCACCGTAAGTAGCGATCGATGAGCGAATCAACTCATCAAGTGAATATGAGTTCGGCGATTGCATCCGTTCTGACCCATCGCGTTCAGGCATTTCGCACCTCGCGTGCGTGTTGCTGTCGTGCGGTAGATTGGCGCAGCGCAGCAAGCTTCTGGCTTAAAAGTTGGCGTGCACGCTGCAGGCGCGTACGGACTGTCCCCTCAGGGATCCCGAGAATCCGGCCGATCTGGCGCGAGTTGAGCTCGTCGTCTGAAGAAAGTACCAGTGGCACACGAAGCTCTTCTGGAAGCGCGTCGATCATGGAGTGAATCAGGGCACGATCATCGGCGAAGATCAGCATCTCCTCGGGGCCTGGCTCTAACGATTGCGGATCGGCGAGCTGCGCGAGACCTTCGCTGGTCTCAGGCGCCGATGCACGCACGGAGCTGGACCTGCGATCAACAGCAACACGCCAGGCGACGCGAGCAAGAAAGGCGCGCTCGTTTTCCATGTTGCGCCATCCGCGATTGCGATAGAGCTTCAAGAAAGTCTCCTGAACTGCATCTTCGGCATCATGCGAGTTGAGCAGAACGGCGTAAGCCACGCGGAAGACAAATCGCCATTGGCGTTCGACCAACTCCGCGAACTCCGCATCTTCGCCGACGGTCACAGCGTGCGTACTCCCCTACGGCGGTCGTTAAGGCCACATCTGCCACTGGCGCTTGCAGTACGCCGCGTGCAAACCACTTTAAGCCTTGTACACACGCTAAGACGGTGATCACTGGCAGGGTGTTCGATTATTTTTGCTCAAGGTAACTTCAGAAGCTTCGCAGGGAGGGTGGCGCAGGCAAGGGAAGTACCGCCATGCCCAAAATGCAAGGGCCGCCTCTCGTTCTGAGAAGCGGCCCTTCGGGTTTATCGAATCGAGATTAGGCTTTTGAAGAAGTGAGCGCGCCGAGATCGGCAGCCATCTTCTCCGTGGAGAAGGCTTCAATCAAGTCGCCTTCTTTCAAGTCGTTGAAGTTGCCCAGGCCGATGCCGCACTCCATGCCGTTCGTCACCTCACGTGCATCGTCCTTGAAGCGCTTGAGCGAGCCGATCTTGCCCTTGAAGACCTGCGTGCCTTCGCGCATCACCTTCACTTCGGCGTCGCGTCGGATGACACCATCCTGCACGCGGCAGCCGGCGATGGTGCCAACCTTCGGAATGCGGAAGATGTTGATGACTTCGGCGCGCCCGAGATAGGTTTCCTTGAACGTTGGTTCGAGGAGTCCCATCATGGCGAGACGAATCTCGTCCTGAAGCTCGTAGATGATGGAGTGGATGCGGATTTCGACATTTTCCTGCTGCGCCAGCTCGGCTGCCTTGCGCTCAGGACGCACGTTGAAGCCGATGATGATCGCATTGGAGGCCGTCGCCAGCAGCACATCGCTTTCCGTAATAGAGCCCACACCGGAGTGGAGCACCTTCACGCGTACCTTCTCGGTCGACATGCGGGCCAGTGAGTCAGCCAGCACTTGAACAGAGCCCTGCACGTCGCCCTTGATGATCAGGTTCAAGTCCTTCACGCCCGACTGCCGAATCTGCTCCGCGAGTCCTTCGAGCGAGACACGCGAGCTCTTGGCAAGCTGCGCTTCGCGCTCCTTCATCTTGCGGTACTGCGCAATGCCCTTGGCCTTGTCGCGATCGGCAACTACCAGGAACGTGTCGCCGGCATCCGGAATTGCTTCGAGACCGAGAACTTCGACCGGAGTCGAAGGGCCGGCTTCTTCAAGCGGGCGGCCGCGATCGTCGAACATAGCGCGGACTTTGCCGAAGGTGTTGCCGACAATGTAGCTGTCGTTCAGGTGAAGCGTGCCGTCCTGTACCAGGACCGTGGCAACAGCACCGCGGCCGCGATCGAGCTTGGCTTCAAGAACGCTTCCAACAGCCTTGCGGCCTGGAGTTGCCTTGGGCGCACGGATGTCGGAGACGAGGCAGATCATTTCAAGCAGCAGGTCGAGGTTGATTTTCTTCTTTGCGGACACTTCCACAAAGACTGTGCCCTCCTGGCCGGCGCCCGCCCATTCCTCGGGAATCAGGCCGCGATCGGCGAGCTGCTTTTTCACGCGATCGGGATTTGCTTCCGGCTTGTCGACCTTGTTCACAGCCACGATGATTGGTACTTCGGCAGCCTTGGCGTGATCCACGGCTTCGAGCGTCTGAGGCATCACGCCGTCGTCCGCCGCTACCACAATGACCACGATGTCCGTCACCTTGGCCCCGCGAGCGCGCATGCGCGTAAACGCTTCGTGGCCCGGCGTATCCAGGAACACGATCTCGCGCCCTGAAGCAGGCGAGCCTTCCTTCGCGAAGCGGACCTTGTATGCACCAATGTGCTGCGTAATGCCACCGGCTTCGCCGGCGGCGACTTCAGTTTCACGGATAGCGTCAAGCAGTGAAGTCTTACCGTGATCGACGTGGCCCATTACGGTGACCACAGGCGCGCGCGGAACTTCAAGCTCGTCTGCATTCGGAGCTTCGAGAACCTCTTCGATGGCCTGATTGGCCAGCTCTTCTTCATAGCTGATGACGGTGGCGGCAGCGCCGAACTTGGCAGAAACTTCTTTCACCATCTCGGCGTCAAGCGACTGGTTAACAGTCACGAACACGCCGCTCATCAGCAGTGATGCGATCAGGTCCTTGGCGCGAGTCTCGAGCTTCTCGGCAAGATCCTTTACGCTGATGCCTTCCGTTACGGTAATCTCGCGCGTAATGGGCAGGGGCTCATTGCTGTACTGCATACCGCTGTAACGCGGTGGCGGCACAAAGCCCTTCATCGGCCCTTCTTTAGTCTTCGGGTACTGCTGCTGGCCACGCGAACGGCCGCGCGATGGGGCGCGCTGCGGGCGTGCGGCTTCAGTCGGCGGCGCAGAGCCGCCAGGACCCGGTCGAGGTCCACCGAAGCCCGGACGCGGAGGTCCACCAAATCCGGGACGCGCTCCAAATCCAGGCCGTCCACCGGGTCCGCCCGGACCGCCAGTTCCGCCCATTGGCGTGCGTGTCGGATGCTTCGGGCGGGGTCCGCCGGGGAACTGGCCGGGTGCTGATGGACCGCTGCGTTGCTGGTAGCCGCCAGGCGCTCCCGGCGGACGACGGTCAAAGATCGGCTTGCCGCGCTGTATGCCTGCCCCGGCGGCGAATGTGCCCGTCGGAGCTTCAGTCACGGGCGGGGGAACCGGAGCCTTGTACACGGGCCTGGGGCCGGTCTGCGGCATCACCATGCGGCGCGCAGGTGGCGCCGGAGGAGCCGAAGGCTTTGGCTTCGTCTCTACAGCGGCTGCCGGAGCGGGCGCTGCCGCTTCCGCAGCAGCGGCAGGAACTTGAGGGGCGGCAGGAACTGCGGGTGCGACCGGCTCTGCAACCGGCGTTGCCGGCGCAACAGCGACCGGCGTTTCAACCGGCGTTTCAGGCGTGAGGCGCAGGAGCAACGGGAGCAGCCGGCGCCGGAACTGTGGCGGCTGGCGGAGCAGCAACTGGAGCCTTCACCGCCGGCTTCTCCGCAGCGCGCGGTTGCTCTTCTTTTGCTGGAACAACATGAGGCTTGACGACAACCGTGCCAGGAGGCGGCGCGACCACAACAACCGGCCGAGCGCTTGGAGCCGCACCTGGAGGAGCCTTTGCAACCACCGGTCCGCTGGGCGGCCGCGATGCAATTGCCGGGGGCGCCGGGGGATGGATAATCTGCGGTGCCGAGCGCGGCTGCGGAACAATCTTGCGGGGCGCAGGTGGTGCGGGAGCAGGCGCCGCAGGCTTTGCCGCCACAGGCGGAGGAGGCGCAGGCGCTTTTGCGGCTTCAACCGGCGCTGCCGGCTTGGCAACTGCGTGAGGATGGCGCGCTTCTTCCTCTTCCTCTTTTTTCTTGGCCAGAATCGCCTTGAGCACATCGCCGGGCTTGGATATGTGCGACAAATCGATTTTTGGCGTTATGGTCGGAGCAGCATTGCGCGAATTTCCAGAACCGGAGTAGCCACCGCGCGCGCCACGCGAAAAATGCGCACGTACCTTTTCCGCCTCATCCTCCTCCAGCGAGCTGGAGTGGGTTTTGCCGGCGCCCATGCCGAGTTCTGCCAAAATCTCAAGAACTTGCCTGCTCTTGACTTCCAGCTCCCGCGCGAGATCGTTGATACGAACCTTACTCATCCGCCTCTTTTCAGTAATCCCATAATCCCATCCCAAAGCACTTAGTCGCTCATGGCTGCCTCGTGGCGATGGTTGTTAGTCGAACTTGCGTAATCCGTCGTTTGGACTGAAAGGATGGGGCGCATACTACGCGCCGCCCTCGCCAGCCTTCGTGTCGTCTTCGTTAATTCCAGCTCCGAGCTCTTCAGCCGGGTCTTCGTTCACGGTGTCAAGACCAAGCTGGTCCTCTTCCGTTTTGACCGTCTCAACGCTCGCAATCTCGTTCAGCGTTTCCTGAGCGTTTTCGGCTTCAGCTTCCGAGGTGTCCACTGCTGCATCCGGCGTCGGCCGTTCGGCTTCGCCGTCTTCAAAGTGGCCGAAGTAGTGGCGTACTGCAACGGAGATCTTTTCGAGCGTCTTTTCGCCAATACCCGGAATCTCTTCGAGCTGTTCCGGCGTCATGTCGGCGAGCGCTTCCACCGTGGTGATTCCTGCGGTAACAAGCTTCTGGATGATGCTGTCGCCGAGCTCGCTGACCTGTTCGATCGGCGTTGAAGGACCGCCGCCAAAGGCCTGCATCTGCTGCTCGACCTCCTGGCGCTTCTCTTCTTCGCTCTTGATGTCAATCTTCCAGCCAAGCAGCTTTGCCGCCAGGCGCACGTTCTGCCCCTTCTTGCCGATGGCCAGCGAAAGCTGTGTGTCGTCCACAATCACTTCAAGCTGCTTCTCGCCCAGATCGGATATGGAGACGCGGCTGACCTTGGCCGGCTGCAGCGCCTTCTCAGCAAAGGTTGTAATTTCGTCCGAGTACTCGATAATGTCGATCTTTTCGCCGCGCAACTCGCGGATGATCGACTGCACGCGCATGCCTTTCATGCCCACACATGCGCCCACCGGATCAACGTCCTTATCGCGGCTTTGCACGGCAATCTTGGTGCGTTCGCCCGCTTCACGCGCAATCGCCCTGATCACCACGGTGTTGTCGTAGATCTCGGGAACTTCAGACTGGAACAGGTTCTGCACCAACTCCGGAGCGGCACGCGAAACAACCACCTGCGGTCCCTTGGCGGCGCGGTCAACCTTCAGCAGCACAACGCGAACGCGCTCGCCCACTGAGAACTGCTCAAGCCGCGACTGCTCGCGCTTGGGGCAGCGGGCTTCAGCCTTGCCCAGGTCGTAAATCACGTCCTGGCCTTCAACGCGCTTCACCGTCGCATTCAGCACTTCCTTTTCGCGGTGCGCATACTCCTGGAACACAGTGTCCCGCTCAGCTTCGCGAACTTTCTGGAAGATGACCTGCTTGGCAAGCTGCGCTGCGATACGGCCCAGCGGGCTGGTATCGCGGTACATGCGGATCTCCGACCCGACTTCAACGCCCGGAGCCAGCTCGTTTGCCTCCGCAAGCGTGATCTGATTCACGGGGTCCTCAACGTGGTCCTCGTCTTCCACAACCGTCTTGTAGATGTAGGCCGTAATCTCGCCGGTTTCCTTGTTGAGCTCGCCGCGCATGTTCTCCTGCGTCTTGTAGAACTTGCGCGTGGCCAAGGCGATGGCTTCTTCCACGGCGCCCACTACGATGCCCGGGTCAATGCCTTTCTCCTGGCTGAGGAGCTCGATGCTTTGATACAAAGGGCTGGCCATACTCTGCTTACTCTCTCGATTCCTTCCCGGAGTGCGGGAACCGCTTTGCTGATTCCACTTCCGGTTCAGTTTGGGTTTGGGTGAAGGAGCGCGCCGCGCATCCCTCTCCTGCTTTGATGTCTCCGGACGGTGTTGCGTTCGGAGTGGTGCCTAAATCTCGGGCACCAGCTGTGCCTTTTCAATGTTGCTCAGCGCAATCTCAACGGTCGCCACGCCTGCCTTACGGCTCTTGCTGTTCTGCTTCACCGCGTTCAGGTCGAGCGTAATGGCCTTCTCCGCGCTGCCTTCGGCCCCTGCAATCAATCGCCCCTGCCAGTGCCGGTTGTTGCGGAGCGGTTCAAAGGTTTGCACCTTCACCAGGCAGCCTTTGAACCGTTCAAAATCCCCAGGCTTGCTCAGCTTGCGATCCAGCCCCGGCGAACTTGCTTCCAGCGTGTATTCAGCTCCGGGAACCAGGTCTTCCACATCCAGCAGGACTCCGAAATCCCGGCTGAACTCCGCGCAATCCTCGTGCGTCACACCGGACAACTGCTCGATACTCAGCTTGCCCTCGGCCAGCCGCTCTGGCAGTTGTTCTCCATCGCCCGCTTCAATGGCCGCTTTCAGCTTTGCCCGGCCCTCTGCATTTTTCTCCAGGTAGACCCGCAAAACACGCTCTTTAGCGGGGCCCACAAACTCCACGTTCACCACTTCGAGCCCGTGCGATGCGGCCACTCTTTCCGCCGCCGACCGAATTTCATCCAGACTGACTGTCATTGTTGCCACGCCCGGTCAACGCCAACGCCCGCCCGGGACCCGTTCCTTCGCCCATCCAGCTCAAACCGTCTGCCGGGCCATGTGCTGAAACAGCTTCAAAGCAGCTGATTCCAAAAGGGTTTGTGTCTAAAGGGTCTTCTGTGCGCGCCCTGAAGGTTTGCCCCAAATAAAAAGTGGGCTGTAAGCCCACTCATCTCTCCGCCAGCCGGTGCGCACACGGCATAAAATCAGGCGGACAAACTCGTCTGCAAGCTTAGGATAGGCCAATCCGCTGGTAATTTCAATGGGCACCCGCTTGGAGACGGGCTATTTTTGGACGTCTTTCAGCAATGTCTGTTCTGGAAGAGCGGGGCTTAAGGGCCTTCCCTGAGCTTGTCAAACGTTGCGAGACCGCAAAACGCGAACGCAACCCCTTTGCACGCGCCACCGCCGCGACCGACAATAGGGTGGATGAAATCCGTTCGCAATTTTGCCTTATGCCTGCTGTCCTTGTGTGTGGCCGCGCCTGCGCTAAACGCACTTGAAAAGCAGCCCGCGTCCGTGTACCACCAGCGGCGTGTTGCCCTGGCCGCAAAGCTCCACAGCGGAGTCGCAGTGCTGTTCGCCGCGGAAGAACCACTGCTCGACTTCATGCCGTATCGGCAGGACTCCGATTTTTACTACCTGACCGGATGGACTGAGCCCGGCGCAGCTTTGGTGATTGTTGCGGATGCCCCACAGGCATCAGCGCCGCGCAGCTATAAGGAGATCCTGTTTATGCCCACGCGCGACCTCCGCATGGAGAAGTACACCGGCGTCAAGCTGGATGCAGCGACGCCCGGCGTGGAGAGAGCCACCGGCGTCGATCATGTGCAGGCGATGACGGAAATGCCCGCCGTGCTGAACGCACTCATCAACACCGACCGGCGCGTGGCATACAACGTTTGGACAGAGCCCGCGGCAGCGCAGGCCCGTTCGTTGCTCGCCTTCACCGCGACCACGCTCGGGCTTTCCGCGCCAACCTCGCGCGACGTAACGGCGCTTACAGCTGAGTTGCGGCTGGTGAAGGACGCGGGCGAATTCGATTTGCTCAAGAAGGCGGCGGACGCATCCGTCACCGCTCAGCGTGTGATGATGAAGGCCGTCAAGCCCGGCGCTACCGAGCGCACCGTTGCGGGCAAAATGACGGCGTCGTGGCTTGAGAGCGGTTGCGAGCGGCCCAGCTACGCGCCCATCGTCGGTTCAGGAATCAACTCAACGATCCTGCATTACGCTGAGAACGAGCGCACCATCGAAAACGGCGACGTGGTGGTAGTGGATGCTGCTTGCGAATACTCAATGTATGCAGCCGATATTACACGCACCGTCCCTGCGAACGGACACTTTACTGCACGGCAGCGCGAAATCTACGACGTCGTGCTCGGCGCGCAGAAAGCAGCAATGGATGCCTTTGTCGCAGGCAAATCGACCATCAACGACCGCGACCGCCACGATTCGAATTCGTTGGACACGGCGGCGTACAACTACATCAACACCCACGGCAAAGATCTGCATGGACAGCCGCTAGGGCAGTATTGGCTGCACGGGCTTGGGCACATGGTTGGCATCGATGTGCACGATCCCGCGAATTATCCCGCGTTGCTGAAACCGGGAATGGTGTTCTCCATCGAGCCCGGCGTCTACATTCCCGAGGAGAAGCTCGGTATCCGCATCGAGTGCGTATTCATGGTGGGCGAAGACGGAAAACTCATTGACATGGATGCTGCGCTGCCGCACACCGCCGACGAAGTAGAAGCCGCGATGCGTGGCAAGTAGAAGGGGCTGATGCCAATAGATGGGCTTGATGCAAAAAGAGGGACTTGATGGTTGACCCGAGAGACGAAGTGGATTCCAGCGCGCTAGATCCGCTGGCACGTGCTTTCAGCGAACAGCTCATGGCCTGCCTGGACGAGTGCGCGCGCGGGCGCAAGGGCTTGTTTTCTGAAGTGATCGGAGATGATGACGAATCAACATGGCCTGAGGCCACGCGGCTTCGCGAACTCGCGGTTGCATTGCAGAGCGTATTTGCGCAACAGGAACAGCGCAATGCGCTTTGCGATGAATTCCTCGACCTGTGCACGATTCATGGCGAGAGCCATCCGGGCGAGCGCAAGCTGGCGCGAGCATTTCTTCAGCGCATTGAACGCGGCGAAGTAGGCACGCCGACCCAGGAGGAGAGAAAGCTTTGGTAGCAATGCATGCGTTTTTCGCGTTGACCGCGGGATTCCTGACCATGGCCGTGCTGGTCGGCGTGCTGACGGCGCTACTCATGCGGCTCACGCCCAGTTGGGTGCAGGAGCAGGGAAAACCGCAGCCAGGCTACATCTTCGTTAACCTCGGCTATTCGTTTCTTGCAGCGGCCGCGGGCGGATACGTAACGGCGTGGCTGGCAAAATCGAACCCGCTCTACCAAGTTCTTGCCCTTGCGATCATCGTGTTGGCCATGGCTGCCCTGAGCGCCATGCAGCAACGCGGCAAGCAGCCCATCTGGTATCAACTCATGCTGATTGCCCTATCACCAATTGGAGTATTTGCCGGAGGCCTGGTGCGCCTCAGAGTGATGGGGATCCTGTAAAGGCGCAGCGGGTTTTCCTACCATTGAACACCTGGATACAGACTCGGCAGTCGATAAACGTGGAACTGGTCGGCGCCATTGGTCGTTGCCTGCCACACTACCTGTGAGCCCTGCGGATTAAGTTCCTGCACGATTGCCCCTTTGACTGGTGCACAGAAATTCACTTCAATGTCGCTGTTGGTAAGCTGCTCGGCGTTACCTCCGAAAAAGCTGAAGTCAACCGCCGGCTGCACGTAATGCGTGATCATAGTCGCCGTCATGTTCGCTTCGTTCAGTTCCATAAGCGGCATTGTTGAATAGCATTGCGCGGTTGTTGGCCTGTAGGGCAGGCATAGTACCTGTCCGGTGGGGAAAATACGGTCGTTGCCGTTGTCCATCAGGCCAATGCGGAAGACGCCCGTGGTATTGGGCGTAAAGTAGCTCATCCCATGCTGCGCATAGAACCAGTCAGTGGGATCGGTGGCGCCCACCAGCTTGAAGTCACCGCCCTCGCCGAGGCGCCACATCACATCGCCCGATCCCTTCCCGTCAAGGAAGTTGATCTTGATAACCCAATTCTGATGGCGCATCGAGAGCAGCAAATTGTGATCGTCGCTCGAATACAGCATCCCGTTCGAGTGCGTCCAGTCGGGGAAGTTCATCGGGCGCCGGTTAATGTCGAGGTGGTCGAACGTATTCCACGCCCAATCGGGATTGAAGTTCTGGTCTACGTCCACCAGAGCATCTCCAATCACGCTGGTTGTCCCCGTTGTTCCCGGCAGATTGTTGAACTTTCTGGTACACGTGGCCAACACTACAAGGTGTCCGTTCGGCAGCGGCAGCACAGCATGGTGAAAACTTCCGAGTTGATATGGATTGCCCTCCGCATCACGGAAATTTCCAGCCGACAGCTTCTGATTCAGCGTATCCATATTGAGGCTTTTCACCGTGTTTCCCGCCAGATCGACCTCTCTGATCTCGTTGACCACGCCCGGACTCTGCGCCTGGGTCAACGACGATAGATAAGAGACGACCATCAGCAGGTTCCCGTTGGGCAACAATTGAATACCTTGAATCAGATCGGCGGGCGTGTGTGGGTAAGCATAGGTCCAAATCACATTGCCGTTCAGATCGCTGGCGAAGGCCTGGGTGTCCCCTGCGGGAAGAAGCGTGTTCCACATCTCGATGCCGGGCTGCGGCGTCCCTCCTGTGGGCGTGGAAATGCTCATCGCAGAGGTCGGCGGAGGTAACCCCGTCATGCACGTGTGGTCCACGTCGTTGTAAGTGGCGCCATTGTTCAGCGTCACCTGAGCACGCATGTGATACAGAGTCTGGCCCAGCATACCGGCGACATAAATTTGAACTTCGCCGCCATTCGCAGAAGGCGTTGCGACCTGCCACGTATTCAGGCCGTAATCAGTCGTGGTTCCAAACTGCACATCCATTTTTCCGGGAGCGGGTACGTAGAGTGAGTACTGCGCCACCTGTGGGTTTCCCAATTCAAAGGGGCACGTCACCATTCCAGGCGCGATGATCGAAACCACCGCCGTAGCGTAATTTTGTTGCGGTGAAGCAGCCAGTGCTACGGTCACGGTTACGTTTTCGCTCTGCGACACGCTGGCCGGCGCCGTGTAATTTCCACTGCTATTCACGGTTCCCGTTGCAGAGCTTCCACCTACAACACCATTCACCAGCCACTCGACCGCGGCGCCGCCGGCGCCCGTTACCGTGAAATTCTGTGTCTGCCCCTGGCCCAGTGCGGCAAATTGCGGCGAGATGCTGAGCGACCCGCCCTGGGACGACCCCGGCGGCGGACCGGATGGTGGAGCGGAAACCGGAGTCTTGGGTTGCGTTTGGGTCGAGCGGAAAGTAGCGCCGCCGCATCCAGCTAAAAGCACCGTCAGACAGAGGGCTGCCCCAAAACGGAACGATCTGCTGCTGCCGCCGGATTGGCCTGTCAGGGGAAAAACCTCTCGAGTTGGGCGTGCAAAAAGCCGACCCTCCCCGCATTTCGCCATGGGGTTGTTCGAGGAGGTGTTGTCGCGCTGAATTGCAGGGCCATGGGGAAGTTCTGGGTGCTTGATCATGCTGGTGTTGGCGAAGATACCCCCACTCCCTCGCGGTTGCACCGAAGGAGCGGGCCATGCTGTTCTATTGGCGTTAAGTTACCAGCGAATACCGATGTTGATTGGGATCAACTTCGTACCCGCGCCTACGGTTGTAGTGCCCAGTCCATTGGGCTGCGTTCTAACGGCCGGCGTTAAGACATCCACGTAGCGCACTTCGGCGAAGAGCTTCATCTTGCTGTCGCCGTACATGCCGCCCATCCGGTGCTGGTAGCCGCCGCCAATGTTGAAGCCCCCCTGGTTAGAGGAAAAATGACCCACAACCTGGGGCGTGTATCCGATGCCGCAATAGTAGTAGCTGCAGAACTGAGCCGGCAGAACGTTGGTAAAGCTCGTAACCTTTCGGTAGAAGCCCCCGCCTCCAGTGACGTAAATATCATTTTGCGAATCGGGAAATAGACTGACGACCGGGTCGAGGGTCAGGGACCAGATGTGCGCATGGCCGCCACTGGCGCCGGTCTCGGCAATGATGGCGCCTGGCAACTTGTTGCTCATGAATTGATACTCGATGAGCGTGGCAAAGCGCTTGCTGAAATTCACTCCGCCGCCGACCGTAATGTTGCCGCCCCAGGTGATAAATGTTTTGTCAGTAGGCGCAACAGGTCCGAGACCAATCTCAAAGGCCAGGTTGCTTACCGCCCTCCGGCCCCATCCACCGTTGCCGCGGTCCTGCGACGCAGCCGGCGTGGGCGCTGACGGCAGGGCGGCCATTCCACTCGGTACGCCAAGTTCGGCTACCTGGGGTAACCGGGGGTCGTTGCTCGAAGAGAAGCTGTTTGAACCGGGCTGATTCTGTGAAGCGTCGGTCTGCGCGCTCGCGAAACCTGCGGCAACAAACAGCACTAAGCCGGCAAAACTAACACGCCGTAGAAGCGAAATCAAATTGGGGGATAACATGTCTGAACCTCGAAACAATGAAATTTGGCAAGATGGAATTCTATGTCGTCTCAGCGGGGCAAACTACGTCCCGTCAAAGCATTAGACACAGCAACGGTGTGGAAGGTTGCGGTGGACGCGCAGAAACATGAAAGGCCGGAGCGATTGCTCCGGCCTTTCTGTGATGGCTTACAACTTAGCCCCGGTTATCAGCCCCGTTTTTCAGCCCTGGATATCGAACTGTTCCGGATGCAACGTCGCATCGCTCTTAACCAGGATGTTCTTTCCGGTCAACTCCTCAAACTCAACCAGCCATGAAGCGTTGTTTGACTTGAGCACCTTCACGGTTTCGGGGTTCACGCGGAGCAGTACGTCAGCCCCTTCGAAGTGCCGCTTCATCTTCCGCAACTCGATAAAGATCTCGTTGCAGACGGTGACCGGGCTCTTGACCATGCCGGTAGCCTGGCAAGTGGGGCAGGGCACACTCAGCGTCCGTTCAAGCGATTGCTTGACGCGCTTGCGCGTAATGGCGACTAGTCCGAAGTCGTTAAACTGCAGAACCTTTGTCGGTGCGCGATCGCTCTTCAGCGCCTCTTCGAGCGCGGCCATCACCTTGAAGCGATTCTTGCGCTCGTCCATGTCGATAAAGTCGATGACGATAATGCCACCGAGATCGCGGAGGCGAATCTGGCGCACGATCTCCGGCACAGCGTCCAGGTTCGTCTTGAGAATGGTGTCCTCAAGCCGCGCCGACTTGCCCACGTATTTGCCGGTGTTGATGTCGATGGCAACCAGAGCTTCAGTCTGATTGATCACGATGGATCCGCCGCTCTTGAGCCAGACCTTCGAGCGCAGCGCCTTAGAGATTTCGTCTTGAATGCCGAAGTGCTCGAACAGCGGTATCTCTTTGGTGTACAGCTTTACGCGTCGCACCAGGCTGGGCGAGAAGCGATTGAGAAAGCGAACAATGCGTTCGTAGTCGGCTTCGGAGTCCACCCAGATGTTCGAGAAGTTGGAGCTAACCTGGTCACGAAGAATGCGCTCGATGAGCGAAAGATCGTGGTAGATCAGCGCGGGTGACTTGGACGAATCGGAGCGCTGCTTGATCTCGTTCCAGAGATTCATCAGGAAGCGCAGGTCAGCGCGGAGTTCATCTTCCGATGCGCCTTCTGCCGCCGTCCGCACGATGAATCCGCCTGAGGATTCGCCGCGCTCGTGCATCAGAATCCTCTTCAGCCGATGCCGTTCTTCGTCGGATGCAATCTTGCGGCTGACGCCGATGTGTGTCACCGTCGGCATGAACACCAGGAACCGGCCTGGAAGGGCGATATGCGAAGTGATGCGCGCGCCCTTCTTGGCAATGGGTTCCTTCGCGATCTGAACCAGAATCTCCTGGCCCGGTTTCAACAGGTCACTGATTATCGGCAGGTCTGTGGTCTGCATGGAGCGTCGCGGAGCGCCACCGCGGCGATCACCGCCACGCTGCGGGCCGCCACGGCCGCCACGGCGACCGCGTCCACCGCGCTCACGGCGTTGCTGGCCGGTCCCATCAGCGCTGGGCGACTGGGCTTCACCGTTCTCCTCTTCCTCTTCTTCCTCAAAGACCTCGTTTTCGCCGTTCTTTTCGTCGAAGTTGAGCTGGATTTTGTGATCCAGGTGTGCTTCCTGCAACATTTCACCCAGTTCACCTGAGCGAACCTGCGTGGCGAGAGTCTCTTCTTCGTAGTCGTCCAGATCGTGTGTATCTGCTTTTTGGTGCCTAGGATGATGAATCGAGTCGAACTCTTCGCCCTCGATTACCTCTTCTTCAATCAGTCCGGTTCCGGGCGCGTAGGCTGTAACGGACTTCACTGATGCTTCCGCCGTCTTGCCGGCTGGCTCTTCATCCTTTTTGTCTTTCTTGCCAAAGCCGAAGAGACGGAAAGACGAAGGCGGCAGCGGATCTACCCGGTGCGATGCCGAACCATCTTCAGCTTCCGCGGATTCGGCGGCGATCGGTTCGGGCTCAGCCGGAGCGACATCCTCGGCGATAGGCTCGCTCGCCTGGGCAACTTCAGCCGCGCCTTGGGGCTCGGCTTCGGCGGCATTTTGCGGTTCCTCAGGAGAGAGAACCTGCTCCACTACCTCGTCGATTTCGCCGGCGGAGGCCTCCTCCGTCATGCTCTCTTCGAACTCAGGCGCCACTTCATGCGGATCGAGCTCGAACTCTTCAGTCTCTTCGAGGAACTCCTGCGCGCGGGCCGGGGGAGCATCCGCTGCAGTTTCGAAAGACGACGCCTCAGAAGGTGTAGAGGCTGCCTCAGCCTGGCGGGAGCGGTGCTTTGAAAGCGATTCGCCGGGGAGCAATCCGCTGCCATCCCACTCGATCGGCGCCTCAATCAGCGTCGAAGGCTTGGAGAAATTGGCGGGGCGAGCAGGCGTCTCAACGGCAGGCTTGGCTGCCTCATCTGCGGGTGTGCCGCCGTACTTTGAAAGCGACTCGCCGGGCAAAACGAATGGAACCGGCACCGCAGCCGCAGCCTTGGGCGCTGGTTCGTCGATATGCTGTGCTGAGGCGTGAATCTCACGCGCAACTTCGGGTTCGGCGGATGCGGCAGCAACGGATTCAATCTGGGGCTCGGCATCCTGGCGCCCTTCAGCCGCATGTCCCTGGCCGCGAGCTCCGCGGCGATGACGGCGGCCGCGCCAGCGACGTGCACCAGAGGCGTCCTGGTCTTGCGGTGCGCCGGATTCTTCATTCACCGGTTCAACGGTGATCTCAGCTCCCTGCGTAGTCTGTTGAACGCTTTCTTCCACCGGAGCCGGCCGGCGTTCGCGTTGCGGGTGTTCCTGGCGCTGTCCCGCACCACGATGGGCTCCCTCGCTGGTGTGCCGGACTTCGCGCGGGGGTTGGTTGGCTCCGCTGGCGGCAGCTTTCTCTAACTCGTCGGTCTCTTCCGAGTCCTCGAGTTCCATGAAGTCGGTTACGTAGAGGAAAGCGTCACGCTCAAGCCCGAGGTCGACAAAGGCTGACTGCATGCCGGGGAGCACGCGCGTCACGCGTCCATTGTAGATAGAGCCTGCCAGTGTGTATTCATTCTCGCGTTCGTAGTAGATTTCCGCGAGCTGATCGTCCTCAAGAATTGCAAGCCGCGTCTCATGCGGCGTGCTGGAAATACAAATCTCTTTTGCCATCTTACCTTTCCGTCCGGCAGCTCAAGGCTGTCGGTACCCGCGGCAAAGACGGATGGAGACGCGCAGGACCGGAAAAGGAGACTGAATCGGAAGACCCGTTGGAGGCAAATACTGCAGCCTTGTATCGTGCAGTTTTGCTTTGTGGCGTCCAGCCCCGGAGGGTGACCAGCCACGGCAGGTTCCCTTCGGAACAAGCCCAACGATTGCAGTTTCGCTGCGGTGCGCAGATTTGCTGCGATCCGATTGCAGAGAGACCGCGGCCGGAGTTCCAAACGATGTCGATTTTTCGTTGTGGAAGAGAGCCAGATTAACTGGCGGGGCCGCTGTTCCGCTGGCGTGCACATGTCTGAAGTGCGCCACCGGAATCTGAATATATCCGTCACGTTCCTGGCGGCCAGTTGGTCGCGAAGCGTTCCGGATTCCCCTGCGGCCAGTCTCGGCCATAGGGTTGGAAATCGACCGGAGCCCCCCGCGAAAACTCTCCGTCGCTGGGTGGGGGCGGTTTTCCCGTCTCTGCGTACTCATGAACCCAATCCTGCCGGGCGCGATCCATCCGGACCTGGCCGGCGAAATACTTGAAAATACTTCTCTTGTGGCCCGGACCGTTCCGCGGCGGCACAAGAGGCGAACTAGAAATCAGCGCTCGGAAATACCCGAAACGCCTCAGTTAACGAACCGGCGCATGCGGACATTCATCACCGCACCTAGCGCCAGGAACGTGAACAGCACCGAAGATCCGCCGTAACTCATTAACGGTAGAGGAATTCCGGTGACGGGCATAAAGCCGATGACCATGCCCACGTTGACCAGTATCTGGAAGGTCAACACCGCCACGACTCCCATAATAATCAGGGACCCGGGCAGGTCCGCGGCCGTTTGTGCGTTTTGAATCAAACGCATCAATATGAAAAAGTATAGCAGCAGCACGAAAATCGCGCCCAGAAACCCGTGTTCCTCACTGTAAGCCGCAAAGATGAAGTCGGTGTACGGAATGGGCAAAAAGTATCCCTGAGTCTGGCTGCCTTTCTCCGCTCCCTTGCCCCACAACCCGCCTGATCCCACCGCAATCAGCGACTGCCGAATCTGGTAGCCGGAGCCTTTTGGGTCGTTGTCAGGATTGATAAAGCTGGTGAGCCGCGCCTTCTGGTAGGGCTTCAGGATCTTGCCGCTCGACCATGCGCCCGCGGCCAGAACCGTCCCGCAAAGCACCAGGATGGCGGTCTGGCGGAAACTGATTCCGCCAAAAAACAGTCCGGCAATCAGGATTGGTGCGTACGTCAAGGTCGTGCCGAGGTCTGGTTGGATCAGCACCAGGATCATAGGAACACCGACCAGCGCGAAGGCTCTCAGGATCTCTCGCCAAGTCAGATTTCGGCCGCCGAGGTTGGCGAAGTATCGCGCTATCACCAGCACCAGCACCAGTTTGACCCATTCGGACGGCTGAAACTGGATCGGACCAAAATTGATCCACCGTCGCGCTCCTAGTGCCTTATGTCCCACTAGCTTTACCGCCACCAGGGAGGCTACAAAAATGCCGTAAGCCCACGGAGCCCAGTCGAGCATGCGGTGGTAGTCGATCTTCGACATGATGAACATGCCGACGAGGCCCGCACAGATGAAAATCATCTGCTTCTTTTCAAAGTTGGCAAACCGCGTATGAACCGTGGTGGAGTAGATCTCAGCCAGAGATATGGCGCAAAGCACCAGCACCGCCAAAAGCAGCATCCAGTCAAAGTCGCGAAAACTGAGCATCCGGCGCATCGTTCTTACTCGCCCTTTCTCGATGCGGGAAGACTTGCCTCATCCTGCCGGGCCGGAGCGGCCGGCGTCTGCCGTGGCTTGCTCTCCAACTGCTTGCCCTGCAATGGTTTGCTCGGCAACAGCTTGCTCTGCAACTGCCTGCCCGCAGGCAACGGCTGTGCCTGTCCAGCACGTGCAGCAGGGGTTTGGCCGGTGTTCGAAGTCGCTGGCTTGTCCGTCACAGTGCGGGGCTTTGTCTGTGCGATGATTTTGCCGTTCTGGATGAGGAAGTTACCCGCCTGAACGCGGTCCGGGCTGCCTTGCTTGTTTCCAGCAGTGGCGTTCGGGTTCGGGCTGGTCCACATGGCGCCCATTTCGACAGGAGCAGCCGGCGTCTTCGAGGGCGCCAGATTGTTAGCAAGCCGTCGCTGCTTGGCTACGTAAGCAGAGACCACTCGGGCACCGAGTCGGGCGGGAAAATAGCTGTACTCACCGTTTTGCCAGAGCACACAAACCACCAGTTCTGGGTTACGTCTCGGCGTCACCCCAACGAACCAGACATTGGGGTAGGTCGCGCGGCCTTTATCGGTGGTAGCAAGGGCCTGATGGCTCATCAACTGGGCAGTTCCCGTCTTGCCGCCAAAGTCGATGCCTTCAAGATGCGCCGAGCCGGCGGTATGGAAGTATCCCGGCTGGGTTACGTCAGCCATGCCGTCCGTTACCGTCGTCCAAGTCTCCGGACTGATGGGAACATACTTGTCTCCGCTGCCGGGATAGCTGTCTAGAATGCCTTTGTAGAAATCCTTGGGCAACTGATCCGGAAACACCACGTGCGGCCGAACCAGGTGACCATCCGAAGCGATCCCGCCGATCACCCTCACCAGTTGCAGCGGCGTGGCCGCGACCGCGCCCTGGCCGATAGCAACGGAGAGAGTCTCATCCGGATACCATTGGGCGTGGTAGTTGCGGAGCTTCCATTGTGCTGAGGGCATCAGTCCCGCTTGTTCGCCGGGCAAATCGATTCCCGTCTTCTGCCCATAACCGAACTCTGTGGCGTATTTCGAAATTCTGTCGATGCCGAGCTTGTCGCCGAGCATGTAAAAGAACGTGTCGCAGGAGTAGGGAATCGCCGTGTGAATGTTGACTGCCCCGTGGTGCTCGTCGCAATGGTGGTAGTATCCGTAAGGCCCCCATCCACCCGGGCAGTTGATGTTCATGTTTTGCGCAATGCCTTCCTCCAGGCCCGCAACCGACATCAGGATCTTGAACGTCGACCCCGGGGCCAGCTGCGCTTGAATGGCCTTGTTCATCAGCGGATGATCCGGATCGGTGACGAGCTTGTTCCAGTCGGTGCGATTAATGCGTACGGCGAATGCGTTGGGATCGAAGCTGGGCCGCGACACCATGGCGAGAATTTCGCCGTTGCGCGGATCCATGGCAACAATGGCGCCGTTGCGGCTGCCAAGCGCAAGCTCCGCCGCCTTTTGCAGATCCAGGTCAATCGTCAGTTTCAGGTCCTGCCCCGGAGTGGCGTGCTGCGTGCGCAGATAGCCCACCGACCGGCCGTGGCTATCCACGATCACGTCACGCGATCCATCCTGCCCGCGCAGCACCTGGTCGTACGTTTCTTCCACGCCGCCCTTGCCGACCACGTCGCCCGGCTCGTAGTAGGCAAACCGTGAGTTGTTCAAGTCATCTTCGCTTACTTCACCCACGTACCCGATCAGGTTTGCGGCAAAGCCGTCGCGAGGATAAAGCCGACGTTCCTCATCGATGGTTTCCAGTTCAGGTAATTCGTTACGGTGCGCTTCAATAAACGCCTGCTCGTCTGCCGTAATGTCCTGCTTGATGGGGATGGGCTGATAGCCGGGAGCGGCACGATAACGCCGGAGAGTGGCCTTCAACTGATCCAGATCGAGATTCAGCCCGCGCGCGATCATTGGCAGATCTGCATCGATGTTCCGGTTCTGTTCACGCAGCAGGAAGCACGACACGGACGGATAGTTGTCCACCAGCAAGCGACCTTCACGGTCGAATAACTTGCCGCGTGGCGCGAGAATCGGCTCCTTGCGGATGCGGTTCTGCTCGGCCAGCATGCGGAAGTTACTAGCCCCAAGAACCTGCAGACGCCAAAGCTGCGTGGCGAGCGCGAGCATGATGAACAGAATGGTGTATTGCACCGCCGTCAATTTAAGGGCGGATAGCTTTTCACCGCGGTTGCTGCCGATGGGGATCATACTTCTCTGTTTCTAGAATACTGCCAGTTTCGTTGTCGTTCGAGTTTCTAATCGCCAATATGAAGCAAACAACTCATAAACTCTTCAACTCGTAAACTCGTAACCTTGTTCCCTCGTAACCTTGTAACCTGCTTCTCAATCAATCCCTCACCTGCAGGCGATCGAGCACCGGGAACAGCACCATGGCGATGAGCGAGTTGCCGATTGCGCTGTACAGCTCAGTAAACCACTGCCATTTGAGATCGAGGCCGAGCAGGAAACGGTAAATGAATACGACAATGGCGCTCGAAAGCAGCGACAGCAGAAAATTCAGAAAAAGGCGAATCGTCTGGTTCTCAACCGCGATGCGCACGCCAACTGACGCGGCCAGAAACCCCACCGCCGTTTTGGCGATGCCGTTGATTCCAATTGGCCGGTGCGTCAGCGCGTCCTCAAAGATGCCCATGAGTGCGCCCATGATTGTGCCCTGAACCGGACTGCGCCGGCCGAGCGCAAAATACACAGTAATAATCAGCGGAAGATCGAACCACGCGTACTGCCCCAACACGCGCGGCAGCCAAGCCTGCAGCACCAGGGCTGTCAGCGGCGCCATCACGTACAAAAGTTTCGGATAGCGACGCGTCTCCAGGTATGCTGTCGAACCAAGCACGGCCATGATTACTGGTTCCTCTGCGTGCCGGCGGCAGCCGAAGCGGCGCCGGGTTTCGGCTGGGTTCTGGCAGGAGGCTTAGCAGCCGGTTTGCTCGCGTTATCGGGTTGCGGCTGGCTCTGCGCGGTCGAAGTTCCCAATTTTGCGGCGTTGTTCAAGCCCGGCGTAAACCTGTCAGGATGCAGCGCCTGCGGCGGATGCGCGACGGGATTGGGATTTGAGTTGTCCAGCAGCGGCTGCTGATCAGGCGGAAGAGACGGATCGATCAGGCCGGGCAAATGCTCGGCCATGATCTCAGACGCCTTTAGCTGATCCTTGATCGCCTGCACTTCTTCACCCTTCACAGCTTCACTGGTAGCGATGTCCTTCTGATCCTGCGGCGAGAACCGAGGCTGAGTACTGGTGATCACCAGCACTTCCTCGAGCTGGTCGAGCTTCGCCGACGGCTTCACCATCACATCAATGAATGCGTCACGATCCGGATCGCGAACGACTTTGTCGACCACGCCAACGGGAAGACCGCGCGGATACACAAGATCGCCGCCGGCGGTGAGAACGTGCTCACCCGGCTTGATGCGCTCGTCCGCCAGAATGCCCACAATCTCCAGTTGGCCTGAGGCGTTGCCGGTCAGAATGCCGCGAATGCGCGTGGTTTCAAGAATCACGCCCGCGCCGCTGGTCTGGTCGTTGATCATCAGCACCTGCGCCGTGTTCGAAAATACATCGCGTACTTTGCCCACAATCCCGTCGGCTGTAATCACTGCCATGTCCGGCTTCAGGCCCGCCTTCGAGCCCTTGTCGAGGTAGAAAACGTGCGACTGAAGATTCCCGCTTGAGCCGATGGCCTGCGCAGCAAGCGTGCTGTAAATGTAGCGATGCTGGAACTCAAGCAAGGCCTGCAGGCGTTGTCCCTGCCGTGCGTCCTCCAGCAGTGAGGCCTGTGCAAGACGCAAGCGGTCAACCTGCTCCTGCAATTGTGCATTCTGCTCGCGAACGTGGTGCAGATCGATATAGTTCTGCCACGTCCCAATAATGCTTATCCTGATGTACTGGGCGGCCTTCTCAGGAGGAGCCACCAGCCCTTGAGCCCACAGCCGGATCAACCGCACGCCTGCGGCGTCTCGCGTGTCTACCGTGCTGCGTCCCTCGGCGGTGCGGCGCACCTGCACAGCAAGCCCGATGATCTGCACCATCAATATGGCCAGCAGTACTACGAGATTCCGGTAGCGGGTGAAGAAAGATTCCATAAAAGCCAGTGGACAGTGATCAGTGAACGGTGGTCAGTCGTTTGTTGTCGCGCGAACCCGATCCCAGGTTTGTGATGCGGACCGTTAGAAGCCACCGAATTCTAACCGCGCACGCACTCGCTGATCACTGTTCACTGCCCACTGTTCTTAATCGATTTTGATTTTGCGCAGGAGCCGGAAATCGGAAAGCATCTTTCCGGTGCCGAGCACCACTGAGGCGAGCGGGTCGTCGGCCACTGAGACCGGCAGTCCGGTCTCCTCGCGAATGCGCTTGTCGAGATTCTTGATCAACGCGCCGCCACCGGTCAGTACAATGCCACGGTCCGAAATATCGGCCGACAACTCGGGAGGTGTGCGCTCCAGCGCCACCCGGATGGCGTTCATGATCACGGCAATGCACTCGCCGAGCGCCTCGCGAATTTCGCTGTCATCGATGCTGATGGTCTTGGGCACGCCTTCAATCAGGTTGCGGCCCTTGATCTCCATTGACATCGGTTTATCGAGCGGAAAAGCCGATCCGATTTCGATCTTGATCGCTTCGGCAGTGCGCTCGCCGATCAGCAGGTTGTACTTGCGCTTGAGATAGTTGGTAATGGCCTCGTCCATCTGGTTGCCGGCCATACGCACGGATCGCGAGTAGACGATGCCCGAAAGCGAAATGACAGCAATATCGGTGGTGCCGCCGCCAATGTCCACGACCATGTTGCCGGAGGGCTCGGTGATCGGCAGGCCCGCGCCGATCGCGGCCACCATGGCCTGTTCCACCAGATACACTTCGCTGGCCTTGGCGCGATAGGCGGAGTCTTCAACCGCGCGCTTCTCAACCTGCGTAATTTCGGAGGGCACTCCGATGACAATGCGCGGATGCACCAGCATCTTGCGGTTGTGCGCTTTTTGGATGAAGTAGTTCAGCATCTTCTCGGTGACTTTGAAGTCAGCGATGACGCCATCCTTCATGGGCTTGATGGCCACGATATTGCCGGGCGTGCGGCCAAGCATGTCCTTGGCTTCCTTGCCTACAGCCTCGACCTCGCCGGTGTTCTTGTTAATGGCGACAATGGATGGCTCGTTGACAACGATGCCCTTGCCGGCCGCGAAAACCAGCGTGTTAGCCGTGCCGAGATCGATGGCTAAATCGCTGGAGAACATGCTGAAGAGCGAACGCAGACCGTGCGATCGCGTAGAGCGCGAAGGATAACCGTTCAATGACATTGGGAAACTGGAACTACCTCTGCAATATTGTACGGCTAACCGGGCGGCGCCGCATCGTTGGTCTGCAAACCTTCGTACTAATCGTAACGTCGCACCCGTATTGGAGCCGTTCCCACTTCAGCTCGTCCGGGTATCCCCATCTGCGGCGATTTAGAATCCAGCCGCTGCAGCACCCCAATGGAGTACTATTTCAGCCGGGTTCCGGGTAGCTGGCGAAGGTTTCTGATTGCCTCTTCCTATCCCTCTTCATTCGAGGTCCTTATGTCCTATCCCACGTTTTACAACCTCATTGGCGGCCAGTGGCTGCCTGCTATCAGCGGCAAAACGATCCTCAACCTCAACCCGGCCAACCATTCCGACGTCATCGGCGCCTTTCCATCATCCAACGCCGAAGACGTTGACCTGGCGGTTGAAGCGGCCAAGAAGGCCTTTGCCGAGTGGCGGCTTGTGCCTGCTCCCAAGCGTGCGGAGATACTTTACCGAACTGCTTACATGCTTTCGACCAAGAAAGAGGAGTTTGCGCGCGACATGACCCGCGAAATGGGCAAAGTCCTCGTAGAGACGCGCGGCGATGTGCAGGAAGCCATCGACGAGGCGTTTTACGTTGCAGGCGAAGGCCGCCGGCTTTTCGGCCAGACGACTCCCAGCGAGCTGCCGAACAAGTTTGCCATGAGCATTCGGGTGCCCGTCGGTGTGGTTGGCCTCATCACGCCGTGGAACTTCCCCATGGCGATTCCCAGTTGGAAGCTGTTTCCGGCGCTGGTGGCGGGCAATACCTGCGTGATCAAACCGGCCACCGACACGCCGCTCTCGACGCAGAATCTGGTTAAAACCCTGATCGAGGCCGGCCTGCCTCCGGGCGTGGTTAACATCGTGGGTGGCTCGGGCTCAACCGTCGGCGCCGCACTGGTCGAACATCCAGACGTCCGCGCCATCAGCTTCACCGGCTCAAGCGCGGTGGGATCGTTGGTGGCGCAGCGTGCCGCGGCGGGCTTCAAGCAGGTCTCGCTCGAAATGGGCGGCAAAAATGCGCAGATCGTGATGGACGACGCCAATCTCGACCTCGCGCTCGACGGTGCTCTGTGGGGAGCTTTCGGCACCACCGGCCAGCGCTGCACCGCCACCAGCCGCATCCTCCTGCAAAAGGGAATCGCCGCCGAGTTTACGGAAAGGTTCGTCGAGAGAACCAAAAAGCTGAAGATTGGCAATGGGCTCGACGAGAAGGTTGATGTTGGCCCGCAGGTGAATCCGAACCAGATTGAGACGTCGGCGAAGTTTGTGGTCATCGCTCTCGACGAGGGCGCCCGCCTTCTCACCGGCGGTCGTGCGCTCACGTGTGGCGACCACGGTAACGGAACCTACTTTGAGCCGACCGTGCTCGACCGGGTGACACCCACCATGCGCATCGCGCGTGAAGAGGTCTTCGGTCCGGTCGTTAGCCTGATCGAGTTCGACACCTTCAACGACGCAATCGAAATTGCGAATTCAATTGACTACGGCCTGTCCGTCTCGCTCTACACCAGGGACGTGAATCGCGCGTTCACCGCGATTCGCGATCTTGAAGCAGGCATAGCCTATATCAACGCTCCCACGATCGGCGCTGAAGTGCATTTGCCGTTCGGCGGAGTAAAGCACACGGGAAATGGGCATCGCGAAGGGAACGGGGCTCTTGATTTCTTTACCGCATGGAAAGCGGTGTACGTCGACTACTCAGATAAGCTGCAGCGCGCGCAGATTGACAACGCCAAATGACAGTTAACAAGTCGACAAGTTGACAAGAGGGTCTACAAGTTGACGAGTTGACAAGTTGACGAGTGGCGTATCGCTCATCTGAGACGCGAATTAACCTGTAAACTCGTAAACTTGTAAACTCGTCAACTGTAGTTGAATTACTTTTCCAGCCATGCGCGCTGGATGCCGAAATGCAGTCCCGCAAGTGCGCAGGCGCCAAGCTGGTCGCAGCGATAGTGGATCGGAATCGGGAGGTCCACTCCTTTGAGCGAACTCGCAACCATGTCGCGCTTCTCAACGAGGAAGGATTTTCCGCCACGCGTTTCTACTATGCCGGTGGCAGACTGATAGCCGACCAGCACGTCGTCTTCTTCCACAGAGAAGTGTGAATTCGGAAGAGGGACTTTCCGCGCGGCTTTGCGTTCTGCAGTCGCTTTGAAATTACCGCTATTCCTGCCGGGTGCGATACCAAAAGCCTCCAGAGTGTCGTTCGCATCGGAGTCTTGCGGTCCGGCGGGCTGTAGAACGCTTGGGAAGTTCGTGACGAATGCCCACGAAGCCGCACTTTGATACTGCTTCCTGGTGCAGGGAAGCGTTCCCTGGGCGGCGATCGATGAAATCTGGCCGTCTGGGCCTGTCACCGGCTGGAAGATATCTTTGCCGTGTTCGCGGTTCAGTTCCTGTCCCAGCTGTCGAGCATTATTCAGTGCGCGATCAACTTCGGCCTGCGTCTGAGCAGACTCGTCGATCTTCACCTTCTTCGTCTTCGCATTGTTCGTGGCCGGGTCTCGCGTAACAACGTTGGGAATGTTCTTGAGCGGGTCGTATTTCAACAGGATCGGCGTGTCGCAAACGACGCTGCCGGTTACATCCTTCAATTGCAGATTGACTGAGAGTGGCTGCGGCGGTTGGTTGATCGCGGTCACAAATGAATCAAGTTGCGCCGGATCGCTTGGCTCGATAGTTAGCTTGTAACCCAGTCGATCTCCCCAGTTGGTAATGAGGTGGCCTTTCAGTCCATTGCTGGTTGAGGTCACTAAACCCATGTCGTAGGAGGTGTCCGCAGGTCTGCCCGGCATCAGAACAAATGCCACTACTGCAAGCGATGTCAGGACGCCGAGTCCCGCGGCCAACGCTACATACATCTTGGTTGACGAGCGTTCCAGCCGCTCCGCATCAGATTTCACGGCATGCACAGCACTCACTGCATGCTGCGCAATTCGCTTTGGGGCCGAAGTTTTCACGGCCGGTCCGGGTGTTTTTGTCGCAGCGGAACCTTGGTCTTCTTCCGGCGCGTCCAATTCCGACGCGACGAACCGCCGATCTGAAGCGATAGGTTTGGCTTCAACCAGCTGGTAAGTGGAAACGGGACCGTGGAACTCGTTCGCCTCGCTTTTCGGGTCGACTGTATCAACAGCCATGCTCTTGGCCCTTCTAGTCTCTTCGCAGATGGGAGCTATTCAATGGTGCTGAGCAATCTGTTGCGTATCCCGCAAATCGTTCTTACATGAGTGCTTGCGGTGATCTGCCTGGCTTGAAACGTGCTGCTGGCCCGGTATGGCATACTTCTTCGTGCGCTCGAGGAAATTTACCCGAGAACCGCAGTATGCCCCTATTGGAAGCAAAGGAGAATAACGCTTATGAGTTATATGCCAGACCCTGAACGGTATGAAAACGCTGAATTTCGCCGCTGCGGGAGGTTCGGCCTGGTGCTGCCGCCCATCTCCGTGGGCCTCTGGCAGAGCTTCGGCGGGACCGACGTTTTCGAGACAGGCAGGGCTGTTTTGCGCCGAGCTTTTGACCGTGGTGTAACACATTTTGATTTGGCAAATAACTACGGGCCGCCCTACGGCTCGGCAGAAGAGAACCTCGGCCACATCCTACGCAAGGATTTTGGCGGCCTGCGCAATGAGCTGGTGATCTCCACCAAAGCCGGCTGGGATATGTGGCCGGGCCCCTACGGCATCGGCGGTTCGCGCAAGTACCTGCTGGCCTCCCTGGACGAGAGCCTGAAGCGCATGGGTCTCGAGTACGTCGATATTTTCTACGCGCACCGGCCGTGGGCAAATTGCCCGCTGGAAGAAACCATGGGCGCACTGGCCACAGCCGTTTTCCAGGGCAAAGCTCTCTACGTGGGCATTTCAAGCTACAGCCCCGAGCGGACCCGCGAAGCCGCTGCCATTCTCAAATCGATGGGCGTGCCGCTGCTCATTCACCAGGCGTCGTATTCCATGCTGAACCGCTGGGTAGAACAGGAATTGCTCGCCACGCTGGACGAGCTGGGCGCAGGCTGTATCGCCTTCTCTCCACTTGCGCAGGGTCTGCTCACCGACAAGTATTTGAAGGGCGTTCCTGCCGAGTCGCGCGCCAGTGCCGAAGGATCTTTTCTGAAGGAATTTCTGAGCGATACCAACCTCGGTCGTGTGCGCTCTCTCAACGAAATCGCCGGGCAGCGCGGTCAAACGCTGGCGCAGATGGCGATTTCCTGGGTGCTCCGCGACAAGCGCGTGACGTCCGCACTCATCGGTGCCCGCAATGTAGAGCAGCTCGATAATTCGCTTGACGCGCTCAAAAACCGCAAATTCTCTGAGGCTGAGCTGAAAGAAATCGATCACTATGCCATAGATTCCGATATCGACCGCTGGCGGAATGCGCGCGAAAAAATGGCCTAAACTCTGCAGGGAACAGGGGCAGGAATCAGGGATCAGGGGACAAGGGAACAAGGGAACAAGGGAATAAGGGAATGAGGGGACGAGGGGCACACGGCTCTCTTTTCCATCGTCAACTTGTAGACTCGTAAACTTGTAGACTTGTTCCCTCATTCCCTCGTTCCCTTGTTCCCTGTCTCTCACGTCGCTTGTTCTTCCAGAACATCGCGCAAGGCGAAGCTAGTCTCGAGCCGCGTAACTCCAGGCAGCCGCGAAAGCTCCTTCTGGTGCAGACGGCCGTAGTCGTCGATGCCGGAAACGCGCGCCACCAGCATGTAATCGTACTGGCCGGCCATCAGGTGGCAGCTCACCACATCGTGGCAGTGCCGCACCGCCGCCTCAAACTTGCTCAGTACGTCGGCCGTCTCCCGCTCCAGCGTGACGCGGATGTACACCGTTCTCGACTTGCCCAGCAGGCGATCGTCCACAACCGCGCGATAGCCGCGGATGGCGCCTGAAGCCTCAAGCGCCTGAACACGCCGCGAAGCCGCCGATGCAGATAACCCCACCGCCTCGCCGACTTCGGCGTTGGTAGCCCGGCCATTGTGTTCCAGAACACCAATAATCGCGAAATCAAAGTCGTCCAGCGCGGAATTTGTCGGTTCCTCGCTCCGTTGGTGCTGTCTATCGGTTGTTTTGCGCATAGTAACATCCTTTGTTGCACGTTTTGTGCTTACGGGTCAGTTTTATCACGAAATTTGCACACACCGGCAGCAAATTACGCAGTAGGATTCAATTCGTTGCACACACGAATGCGTGCCCGGCGCCTGAGCAGTTTTCCTCCGAGAGCTTCAACGGGGCCGGGCCACCGCAACCACTGGTTGCCCCGACCGGCGGTTCCCTTCGGGCATCGAAAACCTGAGGGCGGGCAAACGCCCGGGAGAACTTGATGATCATCGGCGTTCCCAAAGAAATTAAGGACAACGAATCGCGTGTGGGCATTACCCCCGCCGGCGTTAAGGCGCTGACTGAAGCGGGGCACAAGGTTCTGGTTGAAACGCAGGCCGGCGCTCAGTCCGGTTTCCCCGACGACGAATATCAAAATGCATGCGCCGAAATTGTTGGCGACGCCGGCTATGTGTGGGGCAAGTCTGAGATGGTGGTCAAGGTCAAGGAGCCCATCGAGCCGGAGTACCCATACTTTCGCGACGGGCTGATCCTGTTCACTTACCTGCACCTGGCTCCCCTGCCTGACCTGACCAGCAAACTGCTCGAATCCAAGGTCATCGGAATCGCATACGAAACAGTGCGCGACCGCCAGGGAACACTGCCGCTGCTGACGCCGATGAGCGAAATAGCCGGCCGCATGAGCGTCCAGGTTGGAGCAAGCTATCTTGAGCGCGAACGCGGCGGCCGCGGCATCCTTTTGGGCGGCGTGCCGGGAGTGCCTCCCGCGCACGTATGCATCCTGGGCGGCGGCGTGGTGGGCGCCAACGCGGCGCGCATCGCCCTCGGCTTCGGTGCAAAGACCACGCTTATTGACGTTAATCTCAACCGGCTTCGCGAGCTCGACGACATCTTTAATGGGCGCCTCTACACGCTGGCTTCGAACAGCTACAACATCGAACACGCTACTCGCGAAGCAGACCTGGTGATCGGCGGTGTGCTCATCCCCGGAGCAACTGCGCCCAAAATCGTGACGCGCGCCATGGTCTCAAGAATGAAGAAAGGCGCAGTGATTGTGGATGTGGCGATCGATCAGGGCGGATGCATTGAAACCGCGCGGCCCACTTCGCATTCCAATCCCAGTTACACGGTCGATGGCGTAGTGCATTACTGCGTCACCAACATGCCGGGCGCTGTTCCGCACACGTCCACATTGGCGCTCACCAATTCCACGTTCCCGTTCGTCTTGCGCATTGCAAACCATGGTGTGCGCGAGGCGCTTAAGCAGGACACAGGATTTGCCGAAGGCCTGAACACGTGGCTGGGCAAGCTCACCTGCCGCGGCGTTGCGGAAAGCCAACAGCGCCCGTCGACCGCTGCAGCCGAAGTGCTCGGATAAAGATAAAGACGTTGGCCAGTGAACAACGAGACGCGTTCAGCATACCCGCTGGTCGCGGCCGTTGTATTTTGTGGCTACGCCGCGGTCAACTTGTCATACAGGCGAACCATGTCATGCAGCCAGCCCTGTCATCCAGGCGATACCGTAGAATGATCCTTCACCCGGAGGCTCATTATGGAACGCCGTCAGTTTCTTGCCGCATCACTTGCCGCTTCAGCCGTCGCACTTGCCGGAAACGGCGCAGCCGAAGCTCAGCCCGCAGTCAAACGTGAGTTCTACCAGATTCGCCGCTACAACCTGAAGAGCGGACCCCAACTGAAACTGACTGAAGACTACTTCGCCGAAGCACTCATACCCGCGCTAGGCCGCATGGAGATGGGGCCGGTAGGCGCATTCCGTCTCGACATCGGCCCCGAGACGCCGCAGCTTTATCTCCTTATTCCCGGCTCGGCTCCTGACGCGCTCGCCACGTTGGATCTGCAATTGGCCAAGAATGAGGACTTCCTGAAGTCAGCCGCGCCTTATTGGAACGCGACCTCCGCAGCGCCGGCCTTCCAGCGCATCGAAACCTCGTTGCTGATCGCGTTTGAAGGCTGGCCAAAGATGACGCCTCCGGCTTCTTCGGCGACTAGGGCAAAACGCATCTTCCAACTCCGCACCTACGAGAGCCCGAGCAATTTTGAACACATTCGCAAGGTTGAAATGTTCCACTCTGGCGAGTTTGATTTCTTTCAAAAAGCCGGGTGCAATCCCGTTTTCTTCGGCGACACGCTGTACGGTTCCCGCATGCCTTGCCTTACTTACATGCTGAGCTTTACCGATTCGGCCGAGCTTGATGCGGGCTGGGTCAAGTTCCGCAACGACCCGGGTTGGAAGAAGCTGTCCGCCGACCCGCGCTACGCCTTCGACCCGATCGTATCCAATATCTCGAACCTGGTCCTGAGTCCGCTCAGCTGTTCGCAGGTTTAAAGGCAGGGAACAGGGGAGCAAGGGAGCAAGGAACGAGGGAATATGGCTGCAAGCGCTTAGCTCCGAGCTTTTCGCGTGTTTTCTCAGGTTAGGCACAGAACCGAAAACTTGCCAATCCAGGGGCACACGGCTCTCTATTCACTCGTCAACTTGTAGACTCGTAAACTTGTAACCTTGTAACCTTGTTCCCTGAACCCTGGACCTTGTTTTTGCTTCTATAATCCACTGCATGACTTTCCTGGGCGACCCACGGCGCCGAAGCATCGCCCTGTTCGGGCTTGGCCTGGTGCTGGTCATTACCCTGCTGGGCACGCTGCAGGCGTTCAATATCCGCATTCTCAATCCTGAAACACCCGGTGAAACCATCATGTTCACCGGGTTGATCGTTGTTGTGTTCCTGCTGCTGATGGTGTTGCTGATGCTGCTGCTCAGGAACATCCTCAAGCTATATGCGGACCAGAGCAGCAGCGCGCTCGGCGCACGGCTGCGCACGCGCATGGTGCTTGGCGCCACGCTGATCGCACTGACCCCTGCCGTATTCATGTTCCTGTTCAGCTTCCTGCTGATGAACCGCTCCATCGATCGCTGGTTTTCGCAGCCGACGACTGAACTGCGCGAAGATTCAACGCGCGTGGTCATCGAGCTGGCGCAATACGTTACCAGCAACGCGCGCGGCGAAGCGGACTCGATTGCAACCACTGGCGCCGTCGACGGCGACCCGCAAATGTTGCAGACGGTACTTGCTTCACATCGCGCGACGCTCGATGGCGGATTCGTCGTCATCTTCGACCGTGACCGGAACATGGTGGCAGGCTTCGGGGCTCCGCCGCCTACAGCAGATGCCGCCGTGATTCCCTGGCAAGATGCGGCGAGCCGCCCGAACGAAGCAGTTCACGGTTCTCTGCAATCGATATTGCTTTCGGCAGCGCGCCGCAGCGATTTGCCGGTGCTCAGGGTTGCGGGGCAGGAGTACGCGCTGGGCATGTCGCCCACTACCACAGGCAAGCTGGTGGTTGCAGCACTGCCATTGCCCCAGGGACTGAGCCAGACCACGACGCGCATCCGCTCCGGCGCTCAGGCTTACTGGGCATTGTTCCGCGCCCGCAACAGCATTCGCACCATCTTCTTCATGCTGCAGTTGCTCATCACGGTGTTCATCTTTTTCTCGAGCTTGTGGCTGGCCATGTTCTTGTCGAAACAGATCACGCGGCCCGTTGAAGCACTGGGCTTGGCCATGGACGAGATCGCAGCGGGTAAATATGAGCACCGCGTATCCACGGTTGCCACCGGCGAGATGGGCGATCTGGTGAAAGCTTTCAACCACATGGCTGCGGACCTTGAGGCCAGCCGCCGGTTGGCTGAGAGCTCCTCGGCGCAGCTATCGGCGGCCAACCAGGCAATTGAAGAACGTCGCCGCGAGCTGGAAACAATTGTCGAGACCATCCCCAGTGGCGTGGTTACGCTCGACGGTTCGGGCACTGTGCTGCAATCGAACCGCGCTTTTGCAGCGCTCATGGGGCTCGACGAAAATGTCGCGCTCACTGGCGAAAAGATGGAGAGTTTTTTGCCTGCGGAGATTGCGCCGGATCTGGCTGGTCTCATCCGCCGCGGACAACGCATGGGTGCCGCATCCACAGAGTTTGAATTTCGCTTGAAAGGCCGCAATACTCACCTGGCCATTACCAGCGCGCGTCTCGAGCTCACGCGCGGACAAACCGGCAACGTGATCGTGGTGGAAGATACCAGCGAACTGCTGCGAGCACAGCGCCAGTTGGCGTGGAAAGAAGTTGCGCAGCGCGTCGCGCACGAAATCAAGAATCCGCTCACGCCGATAGCGCTTTCCGCCGAGCGCATTGGCAGGCATCTGGATCGCGGTCAGCCCGAGTCGTCCAACGTGATCCGTAAATGTAGCGAGGTCATTCTGTCCTGCGTAGGCTCCTTGCGTTCGCTGGTCGATCAGTTTTCTGCACTGGCGCAGTTTCCAGCGCCACAGCCGCGTGCCTGCGATATGAACCGGGTCGTCGATGAAGCTTTGGCGCTTTTTGCGGGTCGGCTTGAGGGCATCACCGTGCAGCGCGATCTCGAAAAAGGCCTTCCTACAGTGCTTGCAGATCCTGAAGCCTTGCGGCGGGCCTTCGCCAATCTCATTGACAACGCGGCTGAGGCAATGCAGGGTAGCCTGCTGCGCGTTCTCAAGATTCACAGCTGCATGAGCGAAGATGGCGGCGCCGTCGAAGTCACGGTCAGCGATACGGGGCACGGCTTGACTGACGAAATTCGCGAGCGGCTGTTCCTGCCGTTCTATTCCACAAAGCATCGCGGCACGGGGCTCGGCCTGTCGATTGCCGCTAAGATCGTGCAGGAACATGGCGGCTCAATCCGCGCCGAGTCGAACAGTCCGAAAGGTGCGCGCTTCGTGTTGCGCTTGCCGCTCATGGAACCAGCTATGCTTGAAGGTGCGGCCGAGTCAACGGCGAAGGGATCGCCTTCATGAATCAAATTCTGGTAGTGGACGACGAAGCGGAGATACGAACCTCGCTCGAAGAGATTCTGCGCGAAGAAGGCTACGGCGTGCGCGGTGCCGCCACGGCTGCCGAGGCCATGACGCTTCTGCAGGACGCACCATACGACGTACTGCTTCTTGACATCTGGCTACCTGATCGCGACGGCCTTGAAGTGCTGTCCAATGTGCGCGAGCAGGCGATTGAAACACGGCCTGAAGTTGTCATCATCAGCGGGCATGGCACCATTGAAACCGCGGTCAAAGCCACCAAGCTGGGCGCATACGACTTTCTCGAAAAGCCGCTATCGCTCGATCGTACTTTGATCGTGGTGAAGAACGCCGTTGAAGCGCGCCGCCTGCGCTCTGAGAACGAAGAATTCAAGCGGCAGTTCAGCGTGTCGTCGGTGCTGACCGGCGAGAGCGTGCCCGTAAAGGCGCTTCGCCAGCAGATCCGGCTCATGGCGCCCACCAACGGGCGCGTGCTCATCTACGGCGAATCGGGGACAGGCAAGGAACTCATCGCGCGCTCAATTCATGCAGAGAGCCTTCGCCGCGATCGGGTGTTCGTCGAGTTGAACTGCGCTGCAATTCCTGAAGCGCACATTGAAGCGGAGCTCTTCGGCTATCGCCACGGCGTGCATCCCGGCGGACCGCAGGAGCAGCGCGGTACTCTGGAGCGCGCCGACGGTGGCACGCTGTTCCTCGATGAGGTCGGCGACATGAGCCTGAAGACCCAAGCCAAGGTGCTCTGCGCTCTCGACGACCAGATGTTTACGCCCGTGGGCGGCACGCAGCCGCTGCATGTGGATGTGCGCCTGATCGCATCAACGAACAAGGATCTCGAAGAAGAGATCGGCAAGGGCAACTTCCGCGAAGATCTTTTCTACCGCCTCAACGTCGTTCCGTTTTACGTTCCGCCGCTGCGCACCCGCAAGGAAGACATCCCATTGCTCGCACGCGAATTTCTTGCCGAGTTTGGCCGTCAGTATGGACGGCCGCGCATGGAAATCGAAGCCGACGCGCTGGACGCACTGGCGCAATATCACTGGCCCGGTAATGTGCGCGAGCTCAAGAACGTGATTGAGCGGGTGATGATTCTCAATCCGCGCGTGCTGCGCATCGAGCGCAAGCATCTGCCGCCGCTTACGCACAAGGCAAGCTCCCGCTCGACTGAAGAGTTTTCAAGCTTGCAGCAAGCGCGAGATGCCTACGAGCGCGAATACATCCTGAAGAAGATCGAGGAAGCCCGCAACAACATGAGCCACGCAGCGGAACTGCTCGGCCTCGAACGCAGCCACCTCTATCGCAAGATGAAGGCGCTCGGCATCAGCCTCCGCGAGTAATCAATAATCATCAAACGACATATGGGTGCCCCATGTCCCGCGTTTGGGACATGGGATAGCACAGACCTCAACTCTCGTGAGCCAATCTATCTCCGATCGAACGACCACCTACCCGCGCCGAGGCAGGCAATCGCAATCAGTCCAAGCAACATGCAGAAATCGGTGCGCCCCTCGTGCATCGCCGCCCACCATCCGTCCTTGTGCACCATGGGCCACTTGGTCGTCACTAGGGCAACGCCAATGTCGATGAGCAGCGGAATGACCGCATAAATCGTCGCGACACCAAGAATCAGCATCGCTCCACAAACAATTTCAACCACGCCGACGAATGGGGCAGTGAAGTGAGGCATCGGAATTCCGATCTTTGCAAATCTTCCTGCGCCGAGTGCGCCGGGAAACAGAAATTTCTGCAGCCCTTCGGAAAGAAATACCCAGCCCACCATCAAGCGCAGCAGCACGAGTCCAAATCCGGTGCGAAATCCCGATCCAGATGCCATATGTACTCCGATATTGATGCCAGCTCAGTGAGAGGAATTCCCACCGATTCACCGGAATTGTAGCACCGGGCATTTCGGGGTCCGAGACAGCCTTGGTGGAACGGAATCGCTACCTGGACGCGCGCCGTTCTTTCATATGCACCCGCCTGTCCGTCGTGTTCTGGCGCCTTTCCACTTTGATGATGCGGAGATCGGGAGCTCCGACACGTCGATCAGCGCCCGACCGCCGGTCGTCCTTGCCTGCGCGACGGCCCGTCTTCGTGGGCGATGAAGATGACGGAGTGCTCTGATTGCGGCCGTTAACTGCTTCTGAAATGGACGAAGCCGTTTTCCCAATCTCCTCGATCGCGTCTGTGACAGTCCCGGTATTGCTGGTCAACAATCCGTTCAGAACGGGAAGAGCCACTCGTTCCTTCTCAACAAAATCGACGCCGTCCGCAGTGAGAGAGTAGTACGCGTTATCGGCCTTGTTGACATATTTCTTTCTTACCAGGTACCACAACGTGAAGTCGAGGTAATCGCGGGGGAAACCCATGCGCTCCTCTATGTCCGCGAGGCTCACGTCCGGAGAATTAGGACTCATACGCCTGCGGTAATAGAGCACTGCCAGAACAGCCATCCTTCGGTTAATCTCACCTTCCAGTTGGTCCATGAAATCGATTGAGGAGGAGAGCGGCCGCACGGCTATTCCTTGCCGGTTTGCATCGTATTCCCTGCGGCGTAATGAATTGGACAAAACGTCGTATGCGGCCTTCACCAGTTGAAACTTCGCAGCTTCTCCTGTATCGGAGTTGTCCGGGTGGAAACGCGCTGCCAGATACCTGTAGACACGATGGATGGTCTCACTGTCGGCATTCGGGCTTATTTGCAGGAGTTCGTAAAAATCAATCATCTGATTCCAGTGTCCTTAAATCGGGTCCAACCGCATTCTAGGTCGCCCAAAAGTGGAGTGGAATCCCCCATTCGATGTAACGAACGGCGCACATGAATAGTGCAAATCAAGCCCGTGTTACGCTAACCCACATGCAGCCGGCCCCAGGTGAGGACGCCGAACGCGACTTTCCACCCGCGCCAAACGCCGCGCCAAGCGAACGACCCTGGCTGTTTAACTTCCTCATTGCGCCCATGGCAGTCATGTCCATCGGGCTGGTCGGGGGCGCACTCTCTTACCTGCTCCGTCGTGAAGGTGTCGATCCCGCGCGTGGAGCCAGCATCGTCGCATTGGTCACGCTGCCGCACACCATCTACTTCCTGTGGGGCCCGGTCAGCGACTTCTGGATCAGCCGGCGCAACTGGCTCATGCTGGCGGCCGCGGCTGCTGCAATAGCGGAGCTGGCTGCCTTCCATCAAGGCATGCTGGACTCCTCGTTATCAGTCAGCCTGTTGTTTCTCAGTATGTGCTTCGGTGGGCTGGTTGTGGCCGCGTGCGGCGGCATCATGGGAGCATTGCGCGACGAGAAAAATCGGCGCCTCGCCGGCAGTTTCTACCAGAGCGGCTCGCTGGCTTTCGGCGGAGTTGCGGTCTTTCTCCTGGTCTCGTTTGCGGCGCGGCTGCCGCTCCGATCGCTGGGGTGGATCGTTGCGGCCATGATCGTCTTGCCTGCACTGTTTGCGTTCGCCGTTCCTCGCCAGTCGGAGTTTGACACCCACTCCGCGTGTGAAGCAGCCACACGCATCTGGCGCGAATTTCGATCGACATTTCTGCGCTGGGAAGCTATCCCTTACACGCTGCTCATTACGTTTCCGATGTGCAGCGGCGCCATGATCGGCCTTCTTCCCGGCCTGGCGGCGGATTACGGCGTCAGCGGCCAGCAGGTTGCGTGGATGAACGGTCTTGCCGGTGCGCTGCTCACGGCGGCAGGCGCAGTTGGGGCTTCGCTCATTCCGGTTCGCATTCGCGCACCCATTGCTTACCTGGTTTCAGGGCTCGTGAATGCGGCAACGCTTGCCATTCTGGCCTTGGGGCCGTTGCGGCCGGCAGTCTACTTCACCAGCACCGTGCTGTATTTGTTCAGCATCGGCGTTTGTTATGCCATGTTCACGGCGGTTGCGCTGGAGTTCCTGGGCGGCTCCGGCAAGAGCGGCAGTTCGCGGTACGCCATCATCAACTCGCTCGGCAACCTTCCCGTAGCCTACATGGCGTTTCTCGATGGGCGCAGCTACGCGCACTGGGGTCCACGCGCCATGCCCGCTGCAGACGCGGTTCTAAGCGCCATTGGAGCTACGCTGCTGCTTGCGCATTTTGTCGTGAGCCGGCGTCGCAGGGAGTTCAGGCTCATTCGGCGCGAAAGTGCGTGAACCGCAATTACCTCGATCTTTGGTGCCCCAGGTTCGGCGCGGCTGATTGCGCCTAACCTGGGATAGCACGAACCCAAATATCCGGTTTCTGCAACAGTGTTGGAGACCGCGAAACCACACAGTCAGGTATTAATGTGCGCTGGTTTGCTTCAGCAACGGCCCGATTGATCCAGGATTGTCCGGTGTTGCCGGGTTCACGCCAAAGTCCCAAACCGACTGATTGATCTCCGACGGAGAGATGATCTCGATCAGCGCGTACTCGCCGATAGTGAGTTTCTCTTGCGGCTGGATGCGAAGCCAATGCTTGCCGGGGATTACTTCAATCTTGGTCGGAATCACGTTTTCATCCTGCGTCACATTGCCCGTCACGCTCACATGGATGGCGCCCACAATGCGCAAGGCCCTGCGCTCGTCCAGGCGGATGAGGGCAAAGCCGGACTTGTCAGAATGTGCGCCCCGCTTGCCATCCACCGCGTTGGCGCGTTTTGTGTCAACCGTAATGGCATGCGACAGCACGGACTCCTTGTCATCGACCACGCCGAGCGCAACAAAAATCGTGGGATCGTTGACGTGCAGATGCGCCTTCGCATGCGCTCTAAGCAGTTGCATATTCAGCTTCGACATGGCCAGCGGATTCAGCGTCTTCAGTCCCTTGTGCGCCTTGTTGTCGATATCCAGATCGTTCGGTAAAAGCTCAACCAGCGCGGGGGTGCCTTCGTACGTGTCCAACGCAAACACGCTGTCCTGGTTGGGTAACTCCAGCCCCGGCGCAACCTCGGGCATTTGGGCCTTCATCAACTCGCGCTCCTCAGACGCTTCTTTGTCAACGGCTTCGGCCTCTTTCATTCCCGGGGACTGCTCTGTGCCAGCCGGCATGGCCTCCCCAGAGGGAGCAGAGTGGTCGCGCTCCCATTTCGCAGTGGCATCCCAGTCCACCAGGTCGGCCGGCATCTCCTCCCAGTCGCCGCGTTCCAGGGAGAGGTAGCGCACCCGGTCACCTGCCAGGTTGTACTGCCGGACCATTTGGTAGGTGCCGTCTTTCAGAATCAGCCGATGGTTGCGTGCCTGCCCGGCGTCGTCGGGTTTCATGGGCAGCGGCTTTTGCCCTTCGCGGGGCGCACTAGTCGCCGGATTTTGCGCGCCGGCGGCTGTCAGAGCCGCCGCAAGCGCCAGCCCAAAGGCCAACCCCGCCAAAATTGATACCCGCCGCAGATGGATTATTCGGTTCATCGCACACAGTTTAGACGAATCCATGTGGTGGAGGTTTCTGCTTCCGCCCGCGAGAGGTTGGTCACAATGCAACAAACCGTGTTGTTAGCACGTCCAAATCTATGTACCCTTTAGAGGAGAGGTCGTTTGAGGGCACAAAATACAGGAATCCGCTCCGCGTTCCGCGGCAAGTCGACTGCGTTTTCAGTCGTCGCGATTCTGTGCGTCGTGCTGCTGGGCGTACTGGCCTTTGTTCAGGTGGTGCACTTCCACTCAAACCAGACCCTCGCCGATCATTGCCCGCTCTGCGTTTCGCTCCATTCCGCGGCTCCCGTTGCCGCGGCGGTGGCTGCGGCCATCATGCTGGTGCAGATCGGCAGATCCACGCCGGTGCTTGAGCAGCACTTCGTCCCCCGTCGCCGCATCGCGAAACTCTTTACGCGCCCTCCACCTGTTGGCTTCTAGAGCCTCTTTCCGTATTCAACATCCTCGGTCTTCAGCATCGTTCCCTTTCAAAACAGGCAGGCGATGCCGCTGCAGCTTTGGATGTTAAGACACACACAACCGGAAAGAGCGCACCACCAATGCAAAAGATTCCGGGGTGATGCAGGCCCCGAACTTTATCCCGCATTTCTAGCCATTTACAGGAGACGAGTTCATGCCGTCCAATCACGGCCCCATCCTTCGTATTCTTCCCCTTCTCGCCGCCCTCTTCGCGACGCTGTCACTTCCCGCTCAAAGCGGTAACGCCGGTGTTGTGCGCGGCACCGTTACTGACCCCTCCGGGGCCGTCATTCCCAACGCAAACGTCCACCTGAGCAACGTCGTCAGCGGATTCGACCGTACCGTTTCAACCGATGCGCTTGGCCAGTTCGAATTCCCCAACGTCCCCTTCAATACCTATCGCCTCGCCGTTTCCGCTGCTGGATTCGCGTCTCTCAACCAGAACGCTGATATCCAATCCGTTGTCGGCGTAAATCTCAAGCTGATCCTCAAGGTCGCCGGCGGCTCTCAGACTGTGACCGTCGAGTCCACCGGTGACCTGCTTGAAACCGACCCAACCTTCCACACCGACGTGGATCGCGATATGTTCATCAAAGTTCCGCTGGAAAGTGCTTCTTCCAACCTGAGTTCACTCGTCACACTCACCACTCCCGGCGTAGCTGCGGACTCAAATGGTCTCTTCCACGGCCTTGGCGATCATGCCTCCAACTCGTTTTCCGTCGACGGCCAATCCATCACCGACCAGCAGAGCAAGGTATTCTCCAACCAGCTCCCGGCCAACTCCATTCAATCGATTCAGGTCATCTCGGGTGCGCCGCCTGCCGAGTACGGCGACAAAACCAGCCTCGTCATCGTCGCCACCACCCGCTCGGGGCAGGGTGTTAATAGACCCACTGGCAGCATCAGCACTTCCTACGGAGCCTTTGGCTCTGCCACCGGCGCTTTCGATCTCTCCTATGGCAGGAAGAATTGGGGCAACTTTATTGAAGTCGACGGCCTCAACACCGGTCGTTTCCTCGATCCTCCCGAGTTCACCGTCTTCCATGCCAAAGGTAATGAGCAAAACATTTTTGACCGCATCGATTACTCATTCACGCCCGCTGACTCGCTCCATCTGGACCTGAACTTCAGCCGCTCCTGGTTTCAAACCCCGAACGCCTACGACAATCTTGGGGTCAACAATGTCGTTAGCGGCGGCACAAGCGCCAGTCCTGTCTTCGACTCAGTCGGCAACACCGACCAGCGCTCTAAAATCGCAACTTTCAACATCGCGCCAACCTACACGCGTCTCATTAACAACTATTCCGTCTTTAACGTTGGCGGGTTCTTCCGTAAGGACCTCTACAATTACTACCCCAGCAACAATCCACTGGCTGACCTCGGCCCCATTCAGAGCTCATCCATCTCCCAGGACCGTACCCTCGCCAACACTGGCATTCACGCGGACTTTTCCTATGTGAAAGGGATCCACAACCTGAAAATCGGCGCGCAATATGGGCACACCTTTCTCCGCGAACACGACAACCTGGGAGTTGTCGATCCACTGTATAACGCTCCCTGCGTTGATGGGGATGGTAACCCGCTGCCCGGCTACACTGACCCTTCTCAATGCTCCGGAAATGCGACAGGTCAGAATCCGAACTATCTCCCCGTTCTCGCGCCCTACGATTTCACTCGCGGCGGCGGCTACTATGCCTATTTTGGCCATGCCGATATCAAGCAGCTCGCCCTCTACATTCAGGATGAGATCAAGGCCGGTAACTGGGACTTCAATGTCGGCGTTCGAGAAGATCTGTACAACGGCCTTATCAAGGCGAACCAAACCCAGCCACGACTTGGTGTTTCTTACAACGTCAAACCGACCTCCACTGTCCTGCGCATTTCCTACGCACGCACCCTCGAAACACCGTTCAACGAGAACCTCGTGCTTTCCAGCACTGGCTGCTCTAATGCCGTCCTGTCGCCGCTACTCGCCTGCACCCCTGGCGTCTCAGGAACCCTCGCCCCCGGCTATCGCAACGAGTTTCATGCCGGCCTGCAGCAGGCCATCGGCAAGTGGGCCATATTCAGTGGCGAATACATCTGGAAGTACACACACAACGCCTTCGACTTCGGCGTCCTCGGCAATACCCCCATCTACTTCCCCATTGATTGGCATAACTCCAAGATCCCCGGCTACGTGCTCCACGCAGACATTCCGGTGATCCATCACTTCAGCGCCTACTTCGTCGCGTCCTCCGTAGCCGCACGCTTCTTCCCGCCGCAGTCGGCCGGTGCCGGAGCTGCTCCGCAAACTGGAGGACAGCCCTTCCGCATCGACCATGACGAGAAGTTCAACCAAACCACTCACCTGCAATATCAAATCGGAAAGCGCGGCCCCTGGGCCGGCGGCAACTGGCGCTACGATTCCGGGCTGGTAGCCGGTTCGGTTCCGTTCGCAGTCGACTCCGCAACCCCGGTCGATCTCAGCGGTCTCACCTTCGATCAGCAAGCCCAGGCTGGCCTCATCTGCAACGGAGTTGCCGCCACCCACACGGCAGGATTTCAATCCTGCGCACCATCACAGTTTTCGTCGTCCCTCGTCAGTATCCCCGCGCCCGGAACTGAAAACGACGACAAGAACCCGCCACGCATTGCCCCTCGCAATCTCTTCGATCTATCCGTCGGCCAAGAGAACATCTTCCACAAAGAGCGCTACAAGGTCGACCTGGATCTGACGGCGATCAACGTAACCAACAAGTACGCGCTGTACAACTTCCTCTCCACCTTCAGTGGCACGCACTACGTCACGCCGCGCGCCATGACGGCAAAAATCACGCTGAATTTTTAGCAAGAGTAAACTCTACCAACTCAGAATCGGGTACCCCGGTTTCCAGATTCTCGGACCCGGAAAGCTTGTTCTCCAATTCAGTGATAGATTTGGGTGCCCCACCCTTGCAGTGCATTTCGCTGCAAGGGTGGGATAACAGGAACGCTTAGACAGCGGCGTGCTTAGTCTTGACGCGCGCCCCTTACTTCACGGCCGCATTCAGAACCTGCCGGTAGCTGGCGTAAACCTCATCCCCAAAGCAAACAAAGATCAGCTTCTCGATCCACTTGTTCTGCTCCAGCTCCGCCTTAGTCTCCCGCACAGCGATCTCCACGGCCCGGTCTACCGGAAATCGATACACACCGCAGCTGATCGCGGGAATGGCGATGCTCCGCACCCCGTGTTCGCGCGCAACCTTGAAAACTGACCTGTAACAGCTAGCCAGCAGCTCCGGCTCGCCGCGGTCGCCGCCGGTCCATACTGGCCCCACCGTGTGGATCACGTATTTCGCCGGCAGCTTATAGCCGCGGGTCAGCTTGGCCTTGCCGGTGACGCAACCTCCCAGCTTGGCGCACTCCTCGTACAGTTCCGGTCCGGCGGCCCGATGGATTGCCCCATCCACTCCGCCCCCGCCCAGCAGTGTTGTATTGGCCGCGTTCACAATTGCATCCACCGCCAGAGTGGTAATGTCAGCTTTCAGTACCGAAATTCGTTCCGCCATGGCCGCCTCATTCCCGCCACACGCAGTCTACATCCATTCCGGTTTGACGCCGGCCCAACGGCAATAAAAACAGCCGCTTAGAACAGAATTACGACGCGCTTTTCCTCAAGCCGCTCCATTTTTCCGTTTCCTTCACGCTCCGAACTCTGCCATACTTGATTGTGCCCACCAGGTACGTCCAACCACAACAACTAAAAAGTGAGGTTGCATCGATGTCGGCAAAGTACGTCTTTGTGACGGGTGGAGTTGTGTCCAGCTTAGGCAAGGGCCTTGCAGCAGCGTCCATCGGATGCCTGCTTGAGAGCCGCGGGTTGCGGGTCAACATGATGAAGTTTGACCCGTATCTGAATGTCGACCCCGGCACCATGTCTCCGTTCCAGCATGGCGAGGTCTTTGTGACCGATGACGGCGCCGAAACCGATCTCGACCTGGGCCATTATGAGCGCTTTACCCACGCGCCGCTCTCGCGCGACAACAACCTCACCACCGGCCGCATCTACGAGCAGATCATCCTCAAAGAGCGCCGCGGCGACTACCTGGGCAAAACTGTCCAGGTCATCCCCCACGTCACCAACGAGATCAAGAACGCCATGCGCAAGGTCTCAGCCAATGGAGCGGACGTGACCATAGTCGAAATCGGCGGCACGGTCGGTGACATCGAATCCCTGCCATTCCTTGAAGCCATCCGCCAGATGCGCCAGGAACTCGGCCGCGAGAACACTCTCTTTGTGCACCTCACGCTGGTGCCGTACATCGCCGCCGCAAAGGAACTCAAGACCAAACCCACGCAACACTCCGTCAAGGAACTGCTCTCCATCGGGATCCAGGCCGACATCCTGCTTTGCCGCTCCGACCGCCCCTTGGGGCGCGAAATGAAGCAGAAGATCGCCGCCTTCTGCAATGTTGAAGAGCGCGCTGTCATCGGCGCCACCACCGTGCCGTCCATCTACGAGGTACCCCTGCGTTTCGCCGACGAAGGCCTGGACACGCTGATTCTCAAATATCTCCACAAGGAAGCGCCCGAGGCCGACCTCACCCGGTGGAAGGATCTTGTCGACCGCTGTTACCACCCCAAAGACGAAGTCTCCATCGCCATCGTGGGTAAGTACGTGGAGTATGAGGACAGCTACAAGTCACTCAATGAAGCGCTCACGCACGGCGCCGTTTCACAGAACCTGAAACTCAAGGTGACCTGGATTGAAGCCGAAGGGCTTGAATCGAAAACCCCCGACGACCACAGCTACCAGACACAACTTGAAGGCTTCGATGGCATCCTGGTTCCTGGCGGCTTCGGCAAGCGCGGCATTGAGGGAATGCTGAACGCCATTCGCTATGCCCGCGAAAAGCAGGTGCCGTATTTCGGCATATGCCTCGGCATGCAGACCGCCTGCATCGAGTTCGCGCGCAACGTCTGCGGCCTCAAGGACGCCAACTCAAGTGAGTTCGATCCTGCCACGCAGCACCGCGTCATCTACAAGCTGCGCGAACTGCTGGGCGTTGAAGAGATGGGCGGCACCATGCGCCTGGGCGCGTGGACCTGCATCCTGCAGGAAGATTCGCTGGCCGCGAAAGCTTACGGCGGAGCTACCGAAATCAGCGAGCGCCACCGCCATCGCTACGAGTTCAACCGCGAGTACGAGGCGCTGCTCACCGGCGGCGGCATGCGGCTCAGCGGCACCACTCCCGACTCCACTTACGTGGAGATCGTTGAGATTCCGAGCCACCCCTACTTCCTCGGCTGCCAGTTCCACCCCGAGTTCAAGTCAAAGCCTCTGGAGCCGCACCCGCTGTTTCGCGAGTTCATCGTAGCCAGCTACAAGAACCGCAGGGTGCGCCTGCAATCTGAATCGCGCGTTTCCGAACAAGTGATTCAATAGCACCACAGAACTTGGGTGCCCCATTCTTCTCGCAGTTTCATCGCGAGAAGAGTGGGATACCACCAAACCACACCAACCAAGTCCTGTCGTCCTGAACGGAGCGGCTTTTCCCACGGACGTATTTCGTGGTGGCAAAGCACCAACTCAACGACTCGCGCTCTGTCATCAGGAGCGACCGAAACGCAGTGGAGGGAGTCGAAAGATCTGCGGTGCCCTTTTCCACAATCTATTCTGTGAGCAACCGGTCCCAATTACGCATAAAACGAAATGGAAGTATTCGCTGACCGCTCTGGAGCGTTTTCGCTTTTGCTATAGACTGGTGTGCCCCATCCATTCCGCGTATTTCTGCGGAATGGGTGGGATACCGACAAAATTCCGGTCTACATAATTTTGCGAAACTGCTGTAGAGAAGCAGCGCGGCCCCACTGACAAGTCTTTGTCAATGGGGCCGCGATCACGGTTCTGATACCTGGCGCCGAACCGGCTGTCGACCTGAGCTGCTGCTTCAACTAGGGCGTTTTCGCTTTTGCTATAGACTGCTGTGCCCCATCCATTCCGCGTATTTCTGCGGAATGGGTGGGATACCGACAAAATTCCGGTCTACATAATTTTGCGAAAACGCTCTAATTCGCGGCGAACAAGTCCGACATGACCTTCACGTTTTGATCTGCCGCGTGATTGAGGTAGTCCAAACCAAAGCCGGCTTCGATCGTCTTCAACAGCGAGAAGTGGTTGTACTTTACGTTGCTCGTCTTGCCCCCTGGTCCGTAGTTGGTGTCCACAATCGTAACCACCTGGTTGGGCAGCGAGCTGTAGTCGTTCTCGTCCCATACCACCACGATGGCATTATTGCCCTGCTTCCAGGCTGACGAGTTCTTGATTGCCGGAATCAGAATGCTCAGCGCCGCATCGCCCTGCGCAATTGCGTTCTGATCGTCTGAGCAACCCGTTCCAACTTCAGTTGTGCCGCGGCCGTGCTGGTCGTGGCACTGGTTGGGAGAAATCAGCGAGTAATTCGGCACGTGCCCGTCCTTCAGGTCGGTATACAGTTGATGAAAATCCACCACCTGCTTCAGACTCAACCGCGCATGATCTCCATCTTCCACGTCAGCAAAATACGCAAACGGGTTGTGCTTGACGGCGTAAAGGTTTGGCATGCCGGGTTCGCTCTGGGTGATTGTCGAAACCAGACCGTCACTGTTGTTCACGCCATCCGCTCCATAGGGCGGCAGGTTTTCCTGATAGCTCTTCCATGTCATTCCTCGTTCAACAAGCTGGTTGGCAATCGTCATGCCCACGGTCGGTGCCGCGGCCAGCGGATCGTTGTACACCGGCACCTGCGGAGTGCCCTCATTCGTGGTATCGACCTGCGGTGTGGCCTGGTCCATGCCCACGCCCTTGATGGGGCAGGTCACCGGCGCTGAGGACTCGTCGACCGGCACGCTCAGCGTCGAAACGCAGTTCGTGTTGTGCCAATCCGGCGGATTGTCATTCTCAATTCCAAAGTTGGAGCCACCTACTACCTCCAGGTAGTTGGTCAGGCTCGGATGCCCTACGCCGAAGTAATTGGTGGCCAGATTGGCCGATTTCGCATAGTCGTTGATAAACTTCGCATTCGTATTCCCGATGATCTGTCCGTAAAAGTGGTTCTCCATCATGATCACAAACACATGATCCAGGTGCGGAACGTTGCGATCGTGGTCGCGATCGTGATCCTGGGCCACGGCCAAACCGCCGCACAGTGCTGCCACAGCCAGCAAAAGAGCTGCCCGATTCATACGCATTCAAACCTCCGAAATTGAGCTGATTTTTGGGGTAAGTTCACGCACACCCACTCGCTCCGTGCTTTGCGAGCCGGTGGGTATGCCCGATGAAAGATTGGGACGTGCCGGAAGGGTTGGGGCTCTCTCTTCCAAACAGGACTATAGATGGCTGGAGTTTGCCGTTGGATTACGACAACATTGCCACGAAATGAATTCTGATCCGATCAGAGAAATCGCATGAGCATGCGCCAGATCAGAACTCAATCCCGTTTGCGGAAAATTGCCCGCACTTTCCGCACAATGTCATGCAGAGGCGTCTCTATGGCTTCAGTCGTTGACCAGCATCAGCATCGACGAATCAGTCGCCCGTGCTCAATATCCGGAATGCTCCTAAACCTGCGATTCATGAGTACCCCCCCCCGGTACCTCAGAATTTGCACCGCAAGCGGTGCATGCCAGAATGCAAGTTGTTTAAAATCAGCGTATGTATCAACCGCAGGATCCGCTGGAAACTGCGAAATTCGCCGTTTTTCAAGCACTTTTGAGCCTTTTTCGCCCTTCAAAACGTGGCTTTTGGGCTGGATTCTGCGTGTCTTGAGCAACACAATCTTCGCTCCGGAACCCCTCATCGACTTTTTTCGGGGAACCTCACGCAGCGAGCCGCCTCCGCCTGATGCTGTTCCGGTTCCTGTTTTTTTAGTAGCGTGAAACCCCTCCCGCAAAGTGGTATCTCGCGTGCCCCGCACGCTATTGACAATGCCCCATGTCCGGCCTAAAGTTTGGAGGTTTTGTAATGTATGGAGGAATAGAAAACCATGTCGTACTTTCAGCTTCAGCCCGCAGAAATGGAGCTTCAGGAGCTGGCCGACAGTTACTGGCACGAAGCCGGTGAACGTGAACGGCAACTTGAAGCAGCGGCTTATGATGCAGGAACTTCTATCCGCGCCGGCGAGCATACGCTAGGCAATCTTGAAGCTATCGTCCGCTGGAAATCGGAAAGAATGGTTCACTACCTGATCGGTAACAGCAACGAAAGTATTCGCAGCGCGCTGGGCGTTGCGGCTTCGCCCGACGCCTCGACTGAGGATGCCGTCAATGCTCTCGTTTCACTACGCGGTGTCGATATTGCCATCGCTTCGGCGATCATGTCGACCATTTACCCGGAGCGTTACGCGGTCCTCGACTTCCGCGCCCTTGAGGCGCTCGGTCACGCGCGCCACGACATCCACTTCTACACCGAGTACAACAACGCGTTGAAGCACTTGGCTGAATGCGGTGTCGTCAAGCCGCAGGGCGATCTGCCCGCTCCAACCCCGCTGCATGCTCTGGAACGGGCGCTCTGGCAATGGGCCAGGATCCACTCTGAAGCAATGCAGAACCCATCTGAGGAGCTTCTGACGAAGTAGCTCGCACAGCGGCTGGCGCGGCATTTGCCGTAAAATCCCTGTGTGAGTCAATCATTTGAAATTGGTCCAGTGCACGTGGGTGCGGGCCGGCTGTTCCTCATAGCTGGTCCGTGCGTTATTGAAAGTGAACACCACGTGCGTACCATGGCCGACGCGCTGCAGCGCATCACGTCCGAACTCCGCGTTCCTTTCATCTTCAAAGCCAGCTACGACAAAGCCAATCGCACCAGCGTGAAAAGCTTTCGCGGCCCTGGCCTGCTTGAGGGCACGCGCATCCTGGGCCGCCTGGCACGCGAAACCGGCCTACCTGTGTTGACTGACGTGCACGAGCCCGCGCACTGCGAGGTTGCCGCGGCAGCCGTGGACGTGCTGCAGATTCCGGCGTTTCTTTGCCGCCAGACCGACCTGTTGGTGGCTGCGGGAAAAACCGGCCGTGCCATCAACATCAAGAAGGGCCAGTTCGTTTCCCCGTGGGACATGCGGCACCCGGTCGAGAAAGTGCGTTCCACCGGCAACGAACGCGTCTTCCTTACCGAGCGCGGCGCCAGCTTCGGCTACAACACGCTGGTGGTGGACTACCGCTCGCTCGCCATCATGCGTGGTATGGCTCCGGTGGTGTTTGACGGAACGCATTCCGTGCAGCAGCCGTCGGCAGCAAACGGCGTGAGCGGCGGGCAGCCGGAGTTCATTCCGTTATTGACCCGCGCGGCCGTGGCCGCCGGAATCGACGGCCTGTTCCTCGAAGTGCACGACGATCCGCCGAATGCGAAATCCGACGGAGCCAACGCACTCCATCTCAATCTGCTCAAGCCGCTGCTGGAGAAATTGCTCGCGATTCATCAGGCAGCCACCTAATTACGGTTGCGATCGCCAGCCGCACTCGGGCTTGGCCGTCACTGTCTTTCCATCCAGCGCAAAGCATGAGATGCCACCTGTATCCGTTCTGAACGTGCGCACATGCGCGGCTTGCAGTGCCTCAAGAATCTCCTGGCGCGGATGTCCAAAGCGGTTGCGCAATCCACACGAAATCACAGCGCAGTGCGGAGCTACGCGCGCAAGAAAATCCGGCGTCGTTGAAGTGGTGCTGCCGTGATGTCCCACTTTCAGCAGCGTGCTCTCGAGCCCCTGCTCGCCGAGCATCGCGCGTTCTACTTCAGCCCCCGCATCTCCTTCGAGCATGACTGAGGTGCCTCCATATGCAACATGCAGCACCAGCGAGTCGTTATTCGCCGGATCGGCGCCAGGTTTATAGTCGCGCGTTGGAGCCAGCACATTTACGTAAGCGTTCCCGAGCGCGAACGCATCGTCCGCGCCCAGAGTGCGAACCCGCACATGCATTGCAGCGGCCTCGTTAATTAGCGCATCGTACGCGCCTCCGGGCGGATTGTTGCCCACCCAAAGCTCATCGGGCGTGAAGTTACGCAATACGGTTGGCAGTCCGCCCATGTGGTCGGAATGCGCGTGACTCAGCGCGACCGCATCCAGATGTCGAATACCCAAATCCCACAGAACAGGAGAAATGACCTCTTCGCCAAAGTCGTAGTCCTGTGCGGCCTGCCGAGGGCCGCCACCAAAGCCGCCTGCATCCACCAGCAGCGTCTTGCCGTCCGGCGTGATGAGGAGCATCGAGTCTCCCTGTCCAACGTCGATTGCTTCGGCCACCAGAGCATTCCGTGGGTGATCGATGGCTCGCGGCGCGACGGCTGCGACTCCGCCAAGCAACAGGCACGCCCATGAGAGCCAACGCAGCGCGCGGCCATCTCTCCTCAGACTCATGTGCGCCATCAGAATCGCTGCGCCCAACATTGCGTAGAAGGCCGCTGATTGCCACAGCAACGGCGACGCAATCCTGAAATCCCCATATTCCAACGAGCCGAAGAGCCGCACGAGTAATACTCCGGCGTGCAATACAACCGCCACTGCCGCAGCAGGCAACGTGGCGACGCTCGGCCAAATCACCAGCGCCACCAGGGTCAGCAGGGCCACGGGCATCAGCACAACAAGCAGCGGAAGGATGAACAGATTCACCGGCAGGGCGAAGATGGTAATGCGATGAAAGTAGATGGCCATGGGCAGCGTCATGGCCAGCTCAACCACGCACGACACTGTGACAAGTTCAATCACCCGGAGCACAAAGCGCACCACCCATGGAAACGCGCTCCATGCCACACGCTTGTTCGCGATGGCCTGAATTCGCTCTGCTGCCATGCGCATCAGCGTGCGGAACTGTGCCACGCGCGGCACGAGCTTCACGTCGATAGCCGCAAGGCGCAGATCGCGCGTCGCTTTCAGATAAGGATGTACCGTGCCCTCCAGCAATGGCGCGGCTACGCCGGCAATCGACACTACCGCAAGCAGTGTCATCTGCAGGCCGGAGTCGAACAGGGTCCGCGGACTCACCGCAAGCAGGCACAGCGAGGCAAATCCGATGGTGTTCAACGCGCTGCGTTCCCGGTAGTAGAGCCGGCCGACCAGGTACAGCGTCACCATCCATAGCGACCGTTGCACCGGAGTGGCGAAGCCAGTAAACAGCGCGTACGCGAACGACGCGGCAATGGTGACGAGCGTAGCCGGTACGCGCGGCAAGCGCAGGCGCCGAGCCATCCAAAAGATGAATCCAGCCACGATCGCCAGGTGAAATCCCGATACCACAAGCATATGAAACGATCCGGTGCGCTCAAATCCAAGACGAAGTGAATGTGTCAGAAATGTCCGATCGCCCGCCACCATCGCCGCCAGCATCACCGCATCTTCCTGCGTGATGCGCAGAGGCGCGGGCCATCTTCGCATTGCAGCCGGCAAGTCCATCAGCCGGGCGCTCATGGCGTGCTGCATTCCACCCAGCCTGCATCGCAGCTGCAATCCCGCGCCTCCGATCTGTCTGGCCAATGCAACTCGATCGATGCTCACGCTGGCTGTCGAGGTGATCTCCTGATCGAGTAGATAGGCAGCGCGGCTCCATACACCGGGATCGTGGTACACCGCAGGCGGAAGCAGACGTGCATCGGCACGAATCTGATCGCCACAATGGAAAGTCTGTGCGGCAGTCTCCGTCGTTGTGCCCACCGGCCAGCGTACTGTCAGGCGTACTTTACCGGCCACGCGCAACTGCTTGTCTTCAGCATCGGTCACTTCTTCCAGATTGCTGAGTTGCACATCGATGCGTTGCGAAGCTTCTGCTTCAGCTTGCACGTCACTCGCGTGGTCGTCATTCAGATTTTGTTCGGTCTCCCTGCGAACCGGCGCGACATCAACTACGGTTCCTTCGAGCGTGCGCATCAGTCCGTCTGAGAGTGAGGCCACTTCGGGGGCGGGAGCGGGCCACGGCTCCATCAGTCCGCACCATGCGCCCAGCAGGCACCAGAGTGCGGCTAGCGGAACCCACATGAACCTTTGCGTCCGAATTGCAGATATGCCGCACAGCACTGCGATCAGCGCCAGTGCCGCCAGCACCAGGCCCGGGCGCAGCCACAGCCAGTGTGTAGCGGCAATCCCGACGGCGAACAGCCAGGCAGCATGGAACAACGGTACGGCGTCCGAGCGCGCAGCAGCGGCGCCGGAACTGGATGGTTCTCTGCGCATAGGGCTCTAAAGAATTAAAGGATCTATGCCATCAAGGCTATCAGGCGCGGCGTAAATGAACCACTGTTTCCAGATGGAAGGTCTGAGGAAACAGGTCGGCAAGCGTCAAGCTCTCAATCGAATATCCAGATGCCAGCAGCGCGCGCAGGTCGCGAGCGAAAGTTGCAGGATCGCAAGAAACGTACGTAATCGCCGGCGCGCCAATCTCAACCAGCGCACTCGTGATCTCCGCGCCAAGCCCGGCACGCGGCGGGTCCACAACGATCAAGTCCGGATGTTCATGCCTTCGCTTGCCACGGAGAAAGTCCAGCGTCCAAGCTTTGCTCTGGAGACCCGCTGGTTCCGCGCAGGTCTGTCTCAAGCCCCGGTATCGCCGCAGGCGCAGACTCAACGGCAATCACCCGATTAAAGCTTTCAGTGAGCTTGCGCGCAAAGAGCCCTACTCCGGCGAACAGATCCCACGCCAGCGTGCCGTGGCGACCCGTAGTTACGCGCCCCACCAATGCATCCACAAGGCGACGGTTTACCTGGAAGAACGCGCCATGGTCCACGCGGTAGTCGAATCCAGCGGCCCGGTATGCCAGATGCGTTTCGCCCCAGCGTGCAATCGTGCGCGGCGCTTGCTGGTTGCTTTGCTCGTCAACGGCGGTCGCAAGCTCCACTCCCTTCAGTTCAGGAATGCGCTCGGCCATTGCACGTGCAAGCGGGTCGAGAATTCCGTTGGGAGCACTCCTTACGTAAACGGTTGCGAGCAACGCCGTCTCCGTCGCATCGCAGAATAACGAGAGCTCTTCCACACGCAGTTGTGGTGCAACCTGTCGTGCGATATCTGCAAACGCGAAAGACGTGCGAACCAGTAACGGCGCTGCGATGGGGCACTCTGCAATCGGAACCACGGCTTTCGAACGCCGGCCGCGGTAGCCCGGATTGCCGTTGCCATCAAACGCCAGGCGAATGCGGTTGCGATAGCCCCACGCCTCGGCTTCTGTTCCCGCAAGCACATCGATCTTGTCCGGTGCGGGCACTCCACCGCGCTCCAGAGTTTCGCGCAGAACCGCCCGCTTCAGTGAAAGCTGTGTCGCATAGCCGGTGTGTTGATATTGGCATCCGCCGCATGTGCCAAAGTGGCGGCATGCGGGTACGACGCGCTCTGCAGCGGGTGTAACAATCTCATCCACTTCCGCAGTTGCGTACCCGCGCTTCTCCTCTGTAATGCGCACCATTGCCGTTTCGCCGGGCAGCGAAAGCGGAACGAATACGGCCTTGCCTTCAACCCTTGCCAGAAAAGCTCCACCGTAAATGGGCTTTTCAATTTGCACCAACTGCGCTGGCCCGCCTTCGGCCCTTGCGGTGTTTGGCTGCTTTCGTGTCGCAGGTTGATGTCGCCGCCGATTCTTCATTGCTGGCTCATGTAGAACAGGCTGAGACGTGGCAGGTTATAGTGCACCAGCAATTGCTTCTGGATAAATTGGTTTTCCACCTGGCGCAGTTGCACCACTCCCATTCGGCTGCGATAGGGTGCAAGCTCACGCGCCGCGTGCTCTTTCAGCCCAACCAGCAATTCCTCGGGAGCCGCGTTCCTGATCGCGGCAAACAACTTCTCTTCGAGCACTGTCAGAGAGCGCTCCAGTGATTCGAGGTCAACGTGCGCGCTATTCGCATTTGAGCCGCGCACCTCCGCTGCCAGTTCGCGCAGACGAACAGCAGTGGCTGCACATGGCTCGGCGGCCACCTGCGCGGCATCCAGCGCCGCTGCCGCAGATTCAAGATGGGCAGCTACGCGCTCGTGTTCAAATCCGTAATCGCTTTGCGCGGGTGTGGTTCCAGCACTCCCGGCCGCCGCCTCGCTCAACTGCTGGGCCGCCTCCATCACCGCCTGTGCGCACCATGCCAGCCCATTGACGCGCCGCATGCGTCCGCGCTTCTGCCTGGCCTCGTACTTGTCGAAAGCATTATCGATTCCCTGCAGGGCAGCTTCCAGCGGAATTCCTGCTTCGCGCCAGGTATCGATCAGTGCCCAGTCGAGTGTCGAAAGCAAAAGGATCGATCCGCGCCGCTGCTGAAAACGCTCTTCGATTTCGGTGAAGTAGTTGAAATAGTTGTTCCGGGATGTCACAAGGTCACCAGTCGCCGAGTTGTCACTGGCGATTTCCTCAGTCTGTCGATGTCCGTTCAGTGACCCGAAAGGACGCCTCCCAAGGGCTCACCGCAATCATAAATTCCTGGCCGCCCTGGTTGATGTCACCTGCGATGTAATCCGCCGCGCACGGATTTCGTCTACGCAACCAGGGTCCCTGATTCAGCATCAAACCAACGATCTACAACCTCGTGCGGAGGTACTAGTGGACGGCGAAAGAACAGCACGCATCTGGAGAACACTACATCGGCTACGCTCGCAGGTTGAGGCGAGCCTGTCCTATCAGCAGAAAAAGCCCGTAGCCATCAGTTTTCACCGGACACTTAACGACGTAATCACCGACTTCGAGCCGATAGCGATCACGCTGCCGCCCAAGCCAAAACCCCGTCCCCCTCGGCCGCCTGACGGCGAGGCCGCTGCTAGCTAGCCTGAAGAAATTTCCGCTTCCCCGGCCGACTTAGTGCGCGCGTTGGCGCGGCTTTATGGCTCGATTGCGCTCAAAAAGCAGAAGCAGTCCTTGAATCGTAAGCAGTTCGTCGATTTCGGTGATGTAGCGCGAATCTTCTGACACCATCCGCGCCAGACCGCCCGTTGCGACGATGCGCGGCTTTTGCTCCCCGCCCAGTTCTTTGAGTATCCGCTCAATAATTCCGTCCACCAGCCCGATGTAGCCGAAAAAGAGGCCGCTCTGCAGGTGACCAACCGTGTTGGTCCCGATCACTTTTGGCGGCCGCTTGATATCTACGCGGCTCAGCCGGGCTGCGCGAGAAAACAGCGCATCGGCGCTCAAGCCCAGGCCCGGCGCAATTGCGCCGCCCAGGTACTCGCCCTTTGCTGAAATCACTTCGAACTTGGTTGCCGTGCCGAAATCGACCACGATGCAAGGACCACCGTAGCGGTCATATGCGGCGATGCAATCCGCAATTCTGTCTGCGCCAAGCTCGGTGGGGTTGTCGATCAGCATCTTCATTCCGGTCTTGATGCCCGGCTCCACGAACATCGGGTCAACCTTAAAATACGTTTCGCACACTCTTCGCAGGGTGGTGTCGACCGGAGGCACAACCGACGCGATGATGATGTGCGTAACCTGGTTCGGGGCCAGTCCGTGCATTTCAAACAAATTCACAAACAGCACGCCGTACTCGTCCACGGTCTGCGAAGGATGCGTCGCCACGCGCCAATGGCCAGCCAGTTCGGGCTTCTCGCCGTCAAGCCGGTAGAGGCCCAGCACTGTATTCGTATTGCCTACATCGAGAGCAAGCAACATTGAACTCTTGGTTCCCCTCTGCCCTTCGTGTACTTCAAATCGAACTCGCCCGCTGGCGGATTCCGCCGGTCTGCACCGTTACTGTTCCAGCATCGGTGCGCACCAGCAGGAATCCGTGCTCATCCAAGCCGGCGGTTACGCCGCTGCAGGCCTGCGGGCCGTGTACCTCAACGCTCTTGCCGCGAATCCATGTTGAAACCCGCTCTATGCGTGCGGGAATCGGATCGGCGGCCCGCTCTTCCGCAAGTGCAGATGTCTCTCGCTCCAGCGATTTTAGCAGGGCCACAAGCAGTGCCTGCCGCGAAATCCTGCGCCCCGCCTCGAGATCCAGCGACGTGGCAGGAGTGCTCAAATCGGGCGCAAAACTCCGCTGATGCACATTGATGCCGATCCCAACTACAGCATATGAAACCGAACTACCCTCGCTGTGCGCCTCGACCAGGATGCCGCCCGTCTTGCGCGAGCCGATCAGCAGATCGTTTGGCCATCGCAAGTCCACAGTGAGCGCAGTGACCGTGCCGATCGCCTCAGCAGCCGCGAGGCCCGCAGCCAAAGGGATCAGAGGCAGCCGCGCAGCCGTTACGCGGGGCCGCAGCAGCACGCTCACATAGAGCCCCTCGCCTGCGGCAGAGTGCCAGCCGTGATCGCCGCGTCCCCGGCCCGCATTTTGCTCGTCGGAAAAGAACACTGACCCGTGCGGAGCGCCGCTGCGCGCCGCAGCCATGGCGTCGCTGTTGGTTGAACCGGTTACAGCTGAGTAATGCAGCTTGCCTGCGAACACCGTTCCCGCAATCCCATCTTGTCGCGATAATTCGAGCGCCACCAGATCAAACATCGCGGCTCACTCGGTGGAGATCGACATGGAGATGTCGGCAGCCTTCGCCGAGTGCGTCAGAGCGCCCACGCTGATGAAGTCCACACCCGTCTCGGCAAATGCGCGGATGTTGTCGAGCTGAATGCCGCCACTGGCCTCAGTGGGAATCCAGCGTCCTGTCTGGCCCGGAGCCTCTTTGCGAACACGTTCGACGGATTGCTTCACCTGCTGCGGAGACATGTTGTCCAGCAGAATCGCTTCGGCTCCATCGGCGAGCGCTTCTTCAAGCTCGCGGAGATTGCGCACTTCCACCTGCACGCGCTGGCCGGGCTGGCGGCTCTCAAGCGCGCGCTTCAACACCGCGGGAAGCCCGCCGCCGAGCGAAATGTGATTGTTCTTGATCAGAATTCCTGAAGCGAGATCGATGCGATGATTCGTACCGCCGCCGCAGAGCACCGCGTACTTCTCCAACGCGCGGAGCCCGGGCACTGTTTTGCGCGTGTCCAATATGTGCGCATGCGTACCGTGGATGGCATCAGCATATTGCCGGGTCAGCGTGGCAATACCGCTCAGGTGCTGCATCAGGTTCAGGATTACGCGTTCACAACTCAGTAGTGCACGCGCATTATGGCGGATCACCGCCAGCACCTGGCCGGCGTGAACGCGCACACCGTCAAAAATCTCCAGATGGCTGATTACCTCAAACCGCGTGTGCGCAGGCGGCCGCGGATCGAGCCGGGCAAAAATCTCAAAGAAGCGCGGTACTGCGCCCAAGCCGGCTACGATCATATCCTGCCGCGCGATGATAGCCCCTGAAGCACGCAGGTTCGGATCGATGGTCAGGTTTGTGGTTGCGTCGGCTACGGCCTGATCTTCTACCAGGGCCTGCTCCAGCAACGCTTCGATACGGTGGCTCTTCCAATCCATAATCAGCTTCTAGCTTCTAGCTTTTAGCTATTAGCTCTTAGCTCCTATCGTCTTGTCGCGAAAGTTTACTTCAAAAAACGCATTGTCATCCTGAGCGAGCAGAGCGAGTCGAAGGATCTGCGGTTGGTTTTCTTCACTCCTCGGGCAAGGCATTCAACCCAGCGCGCACCTTCTCCAGTAAGAGCCGCGTCTCGGCTTCCTGCTTCTTCAGTCCTTCAATTACTTGAGCCGGCGCCTTCGCCAAAAATCCAGCATTCCCCAGTTGGCGTTCCGCCGCCGCCAACCCTTTTTCGTATTTGGCAATATCCTTTGTCAAGCGTTCTCGCTCGGCCGCCACGTCAATGGTGGCTTCATACTCAACCACGATGTCGGTCGGGCCTGCTGCCGACCACGGAAGGTTTGCATATTTGCCGCGGAGGTCGCGATCAACAAATGGAACGAACTCGACGGCTGACACTTGAGCGAGTTTCTTGATAATGTCTAGGTGCTCTGCAACTATCCCTGACCCACCATGGGCTCCAGCCCATTCCAAGACTTTGACCGGGGTAGATAACTTTTCAGGAACGCTGAGTTCCTTACGCCGAGCGCGGATTCCGATGATGAGGAGCTGAAGTCCAAGCATTTTGTCTCGCGCGCTCCAATCGGCCTTCAGTTCCTGAGCTTGCGGATAGCGCGTCAGCGCAATCGATTTCGCCGGCGGATTTTCGTCGTAGACAGCGTGCCACAGCTCTTCCGTCAGGAAGGGCATGAACGGCGACAGCAAGCGCAGCGCCGCTTCAAACACGCTCACCAGCGTAGTCAATGCTGCCTTCGTTGCTGTCTTGTCCGCTGTCTCTGAGAAATCCAGCCGCAGCTTGACGATCTCCAGATACCAGTCGCAAAAGCTGCCCCAGAAGAACTGGTAGATCGTGTTGGCCGCATCATCGTACCGGTAGTTCTCAAGCGCCAGATTCACTTTGGCCGCGGTAGCGTGCAGCTCAGCCACGATCCAACGCGCTTCGAGTGGTGCATCCGCGCCCACTTCGGGCATTCCGCCCAGCACCGAAGGATCGACCATGATGCCAATCTCGGCCGCCCGGTCCACGTTCATAAACAGGAACCGCGCCGCATTCCAGATTTTGTTCGCAAACGCGCGATAACCTTCAGTCCGCGCCACGTTGAACGCAATGTCCGTACCCGGCGAAGCCATGGAAGCTAGCGTGAATCTGACCGCATCCGTTCCGTACTGTTTCACAATCTCGATCGGATCAATTACGTTGCCCTTGGTCTTCGACATCTTCTCGCGATTGGCGTCGCGTACCAGCGCGTGGATATAAACCTCGCGAAAGGGGACTGCGTCCCGCAACTCTCTGGACGAGCCATCGGACATAGAGACATCGCCGGCAAACCAGCAACCCATCATGATCATGCGCGCCACCCAGAAGAACAGGATGTCGAAACCGGTTACGAGCAGGCTGGTCGGGTAAAACGCGTCAAAATCCGCTCTACTATCCTCGGTGATATTCGGCCACCCGAACACTGAAACCGGCAGCAGCCCCGACGAAAACCATGTGTCGAGCACGTCGGTTTCCTGTGTGATCTTGTCTGACCCGCAATGTGCGCAGGCTGCCGGATCCTGGCGCGCAACCGTGATCTTGTGGCACGCAGCGCAGTGCCATGCCGGAATGCGATGACCCCACCAGAGCTGGCGCGAGATACACCAGTCGTGGATGTTCTCCATCCAGTTCAGGTAGGTCTTCTCGTACATCTCCGGCGTAAAGTTGATCGCCTTTTTGCCATTGGCGTCGGGCTTGACCGCCGCAATAGCCTTGTCTGCCAGCGGCTGAATCTTGATGAACCACTGCGTTGAAAGCCGCGGCTCCACCACCGTTTTGCAGCGGTCGCAGTGGCCCACGTTGTTGGTGTAGTCCTTGACGGCTCCGAGCAGTCCCTGCACTTCAAGGTCATGAACGATCTTTTTGCGCGCCACATAGCGGTCAAGTCCCGCGTAAGCGCCGCCTTCCGCGTTGATGTGCGCGGTATCGTCCATAACGTTGATTGAAGGCAGATGATGCCGCTCGCCCAGTGCAAAGTCGTTGGGATCGTGTGCGGGCGTCACCTTCACCGCGCCGGTACCGAAATCGCGGCTCACCCACTCATCAAGAATGATCGGGATTTCGCGGTTCATGAGCGGCAGACGCAGCTTTTTGCCGTGCAGATGCAGGTAGCGCTCGTCCTCAGGGTGAATCGCCACCGCCACATCGCCCAGCATCGTCTCGGGACGCGTTGTGGCAACCGTCAGGAACTCGCCCGTGTCCTTGCCGTCAGGGCCGAGAACCGGGGTCCCCGCGGACGGGTCCTGGTCAGTGGGGTGGAGCACTGGGTAGCGAATCTCCCAAAGGTGTCCCTTGTGCTCGTCATACACCACTTCAAGGTCGCTGATGGCCGTCTGGCATCGCGGGCACCAGTTAACAATGTACGCGCCACGATAAATCAGACCCTGCTCGTGCAGACGGACAAATGCTTCGCGCACCGCAACCGAGAGCCGCTCGTCCATGGTGAAGTATTCGCGTTGCCAGTCCACGGACGCGCCGAGGCGCTTCATCTGGTCCAGAATTGCGCCGCCGTAATGGCGCTTCCACTCCCACACGCGCTCTACAAAGGCCTCGCGGCCCAGCTTCTGGCGCGACGTGCCTTCCTCGGCGAGCTGCCGTTCCACCATCATCTGCGTAGCGATTCCGGCGTGATCGGTACCCGGCAACCACAACGCACGGCGCCCGCTCATGCGCCGCCAGCGGGTCAGGATGTCCATTTCCGTCTGGTTGAGCATGTGGCCCATGTGCAGACGGCCGGTTACGTTCGGCGGCGGCAGCAGGATGGTGAAGGGCTCCCCACCCGCATGCGAATTCTGTTCGGCAGCGGTCGGCGTCGGCTGGGCAAAAAGTTTCTCTTTCACCCAGTATTCGGCCCAATGGTCTTCAATTGCGGTCGGGTCGTAAGCTTTTGGCAGGTCGTGAGGCATTCGGGTCGCTTTAGTTCCCTGGAAGTGGCGTTAAACCCCGCATTGAAGGGGCTTTGTGCAAGGGGACCACCCCTCACTTTAGCAGATGAGGCAGTTCCGGCTACGTGCTTTCAGCCAGTTGCCGCATCCGCACCAAACAGAAGGGCCGCACCCGTTTGAGTGCGGCCCCTCGATCATTCTCTTTTTCGGCTAGAACGGATTGAGCTTGCCGAGACCCTTCTTCTTTTTCTTCTTGCTCGAGGACTCTTCGCCCAAGTCGGTCTTGGGCTTCTTGACCTTGGTGCCCTCGGCAACCGTGGGAGCCGTGGGGGTTGTTCCTGGCTTGATCTCGTTCTGCTGGAGCGGCGGCTCTGCCGGCTTGTCCGTTGCCGGCAATACCGTGTTGGTTGCCTGAGTGGGCTTTACCAGCGCATTGGGATCGGCCGCCGGCGTACTATTTGGAGCGCTTACGATCTCCGCACCAACGCCCGTTCCACCCGTCGGCGCCGACATTTGCAGCGGCGCATTCGAGGGCTGATCGCTCCGCGGAGGCTCATTCGCACCCGTAGCTGTAGGTTTAGCAGGCGTCACAGCCTTGCCGTTGTTTATCGCCGCTGTGAAGATTTCCCTGTTCTCACTGCTTACGTCGGGAGCCAGCGTCCGCTTCGGATCCTGAAGACTCGGATCGCCGACGTGGACTGCTTCCACCACCGTCGGACCGCGCTTGATGAGTCCCAGGGTCTTGTCGGTAAAGTGCAGGGGCTGCCGGCTGCGCTCTTCTGCGTCGCTCTCGGCAACGGCTGCCTGGGTTGGCTCGGGAACCGTGCGGTTCATCGCCACCAACCGGTCGCGCGCATCTTCAACGTGCGGCGCCATTGGATAGCGCGTGATCACCTTGCTGTAAGCTTCGGCCGCGCGGTCGTCATAAATCGTCACCAGTCGCTCGCGGACAGCGCTGGGCAAATTCGGAGCCATCCGAATGTTGCGGGCTTCGCCCGCGTACGCATCGCCAATTGCGAGCAGCGCCTGGTCGCTCTTCGAGTAAAGCGGATAAGTGTCGACCACTGTCCGCAGGCGCGCGATGGAAGCCACGTAATTTTCGCGGCTGCCGTAGTACAGGCCGATCTGGGTTTCGCGCTCTGCCAGAACTTCCTGGACGTCGCGGAGCTTCTGCTTGGCGCGCGGAATCAGCGCCGAATCCGGGAACATGTTGATCATGTCCCGGTATGCCTTCTCGGCTTCCTGAGCATTCGTGTAGTCACGGTCGGGCTTTTCCATCTGCTGGTAGTAGATGTCGCCCACCTTCATCTTTGCTTCGGCGGCTTCAGGAGCGTCAGGGAAGAAGGTAATAAAGTCGTTGTACTCGGCTTCAGCCTGTGTCAGAGCAGCCGTGCCGCCTTCCTTGAACCAACTGTCGCCCACTGAGAGCTTGGCGCGCATCCGGTACTCAGAGTCGGGATAGGTATTCAGCAGCGTCTGCAGGTCGAGCCGGGCCACATCAAAACGGCCCTTCTTCAAGGCCAGCATGGCTTTGTCGTAAAGCTCCTTGTCAGGTTGCTTGGACTGCACATTGGCCAGCGGATTTGCGCTCAAATCCTTATTTTTCTTCTGCCTGGGCTGCTTTTCTCTGGCTTGGCCGGTGACTGCGCCGAAGGCCAGAACAGCCAACGCAATCGCAGCGACTTTGTGTGAAAACCGATTCATACCACCTCGTTGCAGCAACAGGCGATCGCTCTGCCTGCTCCCGCTTTAAAAGCTCATTGCTTCGAAAATTCTACTCTTTCAGGCCTTCGGCCTGCCGCGCCGCCGCCAGCAGCGATCGCGCATCTTTTTCAGCGGCTCCGGAGCCGAAAACAGCGTTCCCGGCCACCAAAAGCTCCGCTCCTGCTTGGACGACCCGGGCTACCGTGTCGTGAGCTATACCGCCGTCTACTTCAATCTTAAATGCCAGCCCTTTTGCGCGTCGCATTTCGGTAAGCTGCCGAATCTTGTCCAGCGAAAACGGGATAAACTCCTGCCCGCCAAATCCCGGGTTCACGCTCATGATGAGCACGTGGTGCAGCATCGGGAGGATTTCCGTGATCAGGTCTACCCGCGTTGCCGGGTTCAGCACCACCCCCGGCTTCATGCCGTGGTGAAGGATCAGTTCCAATGTGCGGTGCAGGTGCCGGCAGGCCTCGTAATGGACGCTTACCCAGTTCGCGCCCGCATCAGCAAACGCGGGGATGAACTCATTTGGGTTCTCGATCATCAAGTGGCAGTCGAGCGGCAGCTTGGTAGCGTTGCGCAGCTTTTTTACCACCGGAGGCCCAATCGTAATGTTGGGGACGAAATGTCCGTCCATCACATCGACGTGGATCACGGTGCCGCCGCCGCGTTCGGCAGCGGCAACTTCATCCGCCAGATGCGCAAAATCCGCCGAAAGTATTGATGGCAGCAGCTCAACCATGTTCTTGCGTCCGATCCCTGCACTGCCAGTTTATCAGCCACGCGGTGAGGTCACGCTGTGGGATCAGCGTACATCGATGCATGTGTCTGCTCAGTCACCCGCGCCTGCCGCTCGCCCGGATTTTCAAGCTGCTTGAGCAGGATGCGCCCGCGCGCACGCATGGCCGGAGTTCCCGAACGGCTCAGGAGGCGCAGCATGTCCAGAACTTCAGGGAGCGACTCCGGATCGTGGCGTGTCAAGCCTGCAAGACCGTGCATCGCGGCGGTCTTCACAATCGAACCCGACTTCACAATCGAGTTTTGATCGTCGAGATAAGTTCGGAGCACCGTGGCCGCGCGGCGCGCTTCCGTAACGTCCAACTCCAGCCGTGGAACCAGCAGCGCCAGGTTCCAGCGCAGCTTGTTCTGTTCGGCCTCCGCCATCAGCCCGATCAGCTCGTTCTTCCACGCTTGGGCTAATCGCGGCCGGTGACAGGTTGCGCGCTCCAGTGCATCTGCCGCCCGATTGGCAACTCCAGCATCTTCGTCCCACAGGCACTCAATCAGCTGGCCCACTTTTTGCGGCTTGGCAAGCACCAGCTCGGCAATCTCAGGCGATCGGCCGGGGTCCAAACGGTGGCGGCCTACCGCCAGCATCGCGCGAATCGTCTCTTGCTTCCGCATTGCAATCTCTAAGTGCGGGCCATCATCTTCGCGGCCACGCGCCCCGCGCCGCGCAACAGAGCTTTCACCGGCCAGTGCCCCTCGGCATCAGGAAAGAAGATCTCTCCTGGGCGCTTCATCTCTGGCCGATAGTACCAACGCTTCAGCAGCGCCAGATGCCCCTGCCTCACCGTCGACGAAGGTGCCTCAGCGGATTCCAACAGCTCAGCGAGCGCAGTCTCCATTCGAGCGTCCAGCATCCCCCGCGCAAGCTTAGGCGGTTCGCCGCTGGCCTCTGCAGTTGCGTTGGCCGCGGCGCCTGATCCCTGATCCCTGACTTCTGACCCCTGCCTTTCGGGTACGGGCTCCAAAGCCAGAGGCTGCGCAAAAAGGGAACTCGAACCGGACTGCTCATTCTGGATCCTCATGCCCAGAGTGGAGAACGCAGCCGGCCCGCGCAGCCGGCCATTTTCGAAAAGGAAGACCGCAACCGCATCCGCATTTGCAGCCGCCTGCAGAATGACCGCGCGCAGCTGGCTCAGCGGCCGCACCAGCTCCGATGCCAGCGCGCGCACCTGTTCCACCTTCTGCAGCTGTGCATGCAGCGCAGCCGCCTGTTCGAATTCCAATTTTGCTGACGCTTCATCGCGTTCGGTTTTCAGCGTTACCAACCGGATTTCGCCGCGAGTTGACAGAAAGCTCTCCACGGCCACCGCTTCTTCCGCATAGCGCTCGTCCGTGCAGCCCTTGTAGCACGGCGCCAGGCACATCTTCATCTCGGAGTACACGCAGCCCGGATGGCTCGGGTCTGGATTCAAATCGTCCGTGCAGCGGCGCAGCAGAAACAGCTTCAAAGCTTCTTCCGCATAGCGCTCCGCCGCTGCGCGGGAAGGGAAGGGCCCGTACGACCAAGCGGCTTCGCGCAGACTTGGCCGATTCGTGACGGTGATTCGCGGATAGGGATTGCCGCCCAAAAAGCGCACAAACGCAGGCATGCGCAGGTGCATGCGCTCAAGGGCCTTTGGCCCGTATTGGTTTTGGAGTAGTTCAAATTGGACCAGGAGCGACTCGAACTCGGAGCCGGTCAGTTTCCAGACGATGCGCCGCACGCGGCCTGCCAGTTGCAGCCGTCGCGGATGCTTTTCAGACGGTTGAAGCAGACGCGCAAGCCGTGCTCTAAGGTTGGGAGTGCGCCCGACATAAGGTTCAGCGCGCGCATCAGCACCGTACAACGCAAACACAGCGGAGCTTTGCGGCAGTTGTCTCAGGGCGGACCCGGCGTCACCGGGATCGAACGGGATCTCCTCAAACAAACCAGCACCAACGTGCACGGATTCGTATTTCGGTTCCGGTTCCATCCAACCCATCTCACTAGCAGGCTAGTACGAATTCCAAGGCAAGTCGCGCTAACTCGTCAACTTGCCAGCTTGTAAACTCGTAAACTTGTCAACTCGTTCCCTCGTTCCCTGGTAACCTTGTCCCCTGTCTTCATGCTCCCGCCACCGTCATCCCATCAATCCGCAACGTTGGCGAAGCAATCGCGCTGCGAAACACGAGGTCGTTCCCAATCGCCGACACATTTTTCAGCATCTCGCCGAGGTTGCCGGCAACCGTTACCTCTTCCACTGCATGCGTCAATTGCCCGTTTTCGATCCACAAGCCGGTCGCGCCGCGCGAGTAGTCGCCAGTGACAACATTCGTTCCGAAACCCATCAAGCTGGTTACGAAGAACCCCGCAGGAATCTCCGCGATGATTTCTTCCGGCGTCAGCGTGCCTGGTTCAAGGAATAGATTTCCGCAACCCACACCCGGCGTTCCGGCGAGCCCGCGCGAGGCGTTGTGCGTCGACTTCATGCCCAGCTTGCGCGCCGTGTAGGTGTTCAGCAGGTAGTTACGCAGCACGCCGTTTTCAACCACAACCGTACGCTGCGACGGCAATCCCTCTCCATCGAAAGGCGAAGTGCCATAGCCGCCCGCGCCGGTGCCAAGCAGCATGGTGTGGTCATCCACGATATTGATGTTTTGATCGGCAATCATTTCACCGAGCTTGCCGGCCAGAAATGATGCGCTGCGCCAGATTGAATCGCCCGACGCTGCCTCAAAGACGGACCCGATCAGCGATCGAGCCACTTCCGCGGCAAACACAATCGGAACGCGCTGCGTCGCTACGCGCCGCGCGCCCAGTCGGCGCAGCGTTCTGCGCGCTGCTTCCTGGCCCACCGCTTCCGGCGACTCCAGATGTGCAAAGCTTCGCGCGCTTGACCACCAGCCATCGCGCTGCATCTGTCCGTTGGTGTCCATGGCCAGCGGCGCGGCGCTCACGCCTGCGTAACTGGTCCGGTATCCTCCTACAAAGCCGCGCGAGTTGGCCAGCACCATGCGACCGGTGGCCGCATCAAAACTTCCGCCGTCGGAATTCGTGAAACGCGGGTCCGCGGTCAGCGCGGCAGCCTCGGCACGGCGCGCCCATTCAATGCGCTCCTTGCTGTCGAGCGAATAAACATCGTCGTAGTAAAGGTGCTGATCCTGAGTGACGGCGCCGAACTCCGCAGCTTCAGGCAAACCGGTGAAAGGATCTTCTTCCGTCACTTTTACCAGAGCCATTGCGCCGTCTACAAGCTGGCGAATGCCGTCGGCTGTCAAGTCACTCGTCGAAGCGGTGGCAGACCGCTTGCCATTGAACACGCGCAGGCCCAGGCCGCGCGAGCCGGATTCCTTCAGCGTCTCCACCTCGCCCATACGCACGTTCACGCTGAACTCATCGCCTTCGCGAACAACAGCTTCAGCGTCGCTGGCCCCGGCTTTTACAGCCCGGGCCACAACATCGGCAGCAAGCGCTTCAAGGTCGAGAACGGTTTCATTGGCAGGGAAGGCGGTGTTAGGCATGACTTCAAGCTATCAAACTGGCGCACTACACGGCTTCTCAATGAAGCTCTTTGGGTCCTCTCGGATTATGCTACGCCGCAGACAATCGCACTTGAATCTTTGATTTGGTGGCTAACGCTAACCGCAGCAGGGTCTTCGTGCTGGGCAGCGTCTGTCCGCTCTCAAGCCGCGCGATAGCAGATTGGCTGGTGCCCATGCGGGCTGCAAGTTCGGTTTGCGACAAGCCGGCGCGAAGTCGCGCTTGAATCAATTCTGCGGAGATTTCAAACTCCGGAGCCAGCGAATCATACTCAGCCTTCACCTTGGGGTTGGCCAACAACTGCGCCTTAAACTTTCCGAAAGGGATGGTCATCGAATCTCCTTTGCACGCTGTAGTGCCAGTTCGATCTCGGCCCGCAGCGTCTTCTGCGTCTTTTTCACGAATGCCCGAACCACGATCACCCGCCTGCCAATTGCTGTGACATAAAGAGCGCGTGCAATTCCGTCTCGGCCGTTCAGACGCATTTCCCAGAGCTTACCTTCCAAGTGCTTTACGTGTGGCTCTCCCACTCTATCAAGGCCGATTTGGCTAATACGTTCTGCAAGCCTCAAAAAGCGCGCCTGCATATCTGGCGGAAGGGCAAGTATCTCCGAACCCACTGTCTCGTTGAGGATTTCGACCTGCCATTGCACTTACCAGAATATCTCAAATTTGAGATATTCTCAAGGGCCTCGACTTTGCGGTTATCGCCCCGTCCCGCCTACGGTCATCTTATCGAGCTTGATGGTCGGCATGCCGACGCCAACGGGCACGCTTTGCCCATCCTTGCCGCAGGTGCCGATGCCCTCATCGAGCCGCAGGTCATTCCCCACCATCGACACGTACTTCAGCGCCTCGGGGCCATTGCCGATCAGCGTCGCATCCCGCACAGGTGCGGTGATCTTGCCGTCTTCAATCAGGTAAGCTTCTGAGGCTGAGAAGACGAATTTGCCGTTGGTAATGTCCACCTGCCCGCCGCCGAAGTTCACCGCGTAGAGCCCGCGCTTAACTGACCGCAGAATGTCCTCGGGCGCATCGTCGCCTGAAAGCATGTAGGTGTTCGTCATGCGCGGCATCGGAATCGACTGGTAACTCTCGCGACGGCCGGAGCCCGTGTTCGCGCAGCCCATCAGCCGCGCGGAAAGCTTGTCCGAAAGATAGCCCTTCAACACGCCGCCCTCGATCAGAACCGTCTCCTGCGTAGGCGATCCTTCATCGTCCACGTTCAGCGAGCCGCGACGCCCGGCAATGGTTCCGTTGTCCACCACCGTCACCTTGGGGCTGGCAACCTGCTGCCCGATCAGGCCCGTAAAAGCCGAAGTCTTTTTGCGATTAAAGTCGGCCTCAAGCCCGTGACCCACTGCTTCGTGCAGCAGAATTCCCGGCCAACCCGGCCCGAGCACTACTTCCATTTCGCCGGCCGGCGCTGGCACAGCGCCTAATTGCAGTATTGCTCCGCGGGCGGCTTCGCGTGCCAGGCCCTCGGGGCTCTTCGATCCGGTGAATTGCTCCAGCCCGGCGCGTCCGCCGCCGCCGGCGCTGCCTCTCGTCGTGGTTGCGCCGTCTTTTGCAATGACGAAAACATTCAGCCGGCACAGCGGTTGCGTGTCGCTGGCGAAGGCACCGTCCGATCCGGCGATCAGAACGCGCCGCAGTTCTTCCCCATAGCTCGCTCTCACCTGCACCACGCGATTGTCAAAGGCGCGGGCCGCGCGATCGGCGCGCAAAATCAGTTCGAGCCGCGCTGCCAGATCAAGATCGTACCCGCCCAATGGAACCGGATAGAGATTCGCATTTGGGGCCTCTGTAAATCCCTGCACCGGCTGCTTGGCCGGCCCTGAAGCAATCAGCGCGGCGGTGCGAGCGGCATGTAGCAGCCGCTCCGGGCTCAGATTGTCTGTGTATGCATAGCCGGTGCGCTCGCCGGAAATCACGCGAACACCACAACCGGCGCTGGTGCCCTGGCTGGCTGACTTTACAATCTGCTCGTCAACTCCGAGCGATGTCGCCGTTACCGATTCAAAATAAAGATCGGCATAGTCGCCGCCGGCCGACAGGGCTTCGCCCAGGCAGCGCTCAAGCAAGCGCTCGGTGATTCCGAACTTCTCAAAAAAGTAACGCTTGTGGCTGGGAACTGGGGAAGTGGCCGGATTCATCATTGTGATTTCAGTGTACGCTTTCGCTATTTTTGGCTTGCAGACATTGGATGCTCCGCAGCGCGGGCCGGTCGCGCCGTTGCTGAATTTACTTAACTTATCCATGAAGTTTGCAAGTACTCCGCGCCAGCCGAGATTCGTGCTAAATTTCTCGCATGAAGAAAATTGCTGCTGTATTGCTCCTCATGCTGATTGCTGCTCCGGCGTTTGCCGCCGTCAGGCATCACCGCCAACATCATCGTCATCACCATCACCGCCCGGCGTAGAAACGAACCCCGGCTCTGAGGCAGCCAGAGCGCCTCGCCGGGCCGCGCGTGTTAAGGTTTCACTGTCATGACAGAACTGGATCAACTGCGCTATCCCGTTGGGCGCTTCACGCCCGTTGAAAACACAGCCGACGCACGAAGCGAATGTATTCACGCCATTGGCCTTCTGCCTTCACATTTGAGTGCCGCAGTTGCCGGATTGAACGACTCGCAGCTCGACACCCCTTATCGAGACGGCGGCTGGACCGTGCGCCAGGTTGTGCATCACCTGGCCGACAGCCACGCCAACTCCGTTATCCGCTTCAAGCTCGCGCTTACTGAGGACTGGCCCACTATCAAGCCCTATGACGAAAATGCATGGGCTCAACTTTCCGACAGCAAGTCGCTGCCGATCGATTCGTCTCTGACCTTCATCAGCACCATGCACGAGCGGTGGGTGGCTTTGCTTGAAAGCATGAGTGAAGCAGATTTCGGGCGAGGATTTGTTCACCCAGAGCGCGGCCGCCAGAACCTGCTCACGGCTTTGGCCATTTACGCGTGGCACGGGCGTCACCATACGGCGCACATCACTGCGCTACGCGCACGCAACAACTGGTAGGCATGGCACGTGGGCTCTGAAAGCGCAGCCTCAGCGGGCCAACTGGCCCAGGCAATCGAAAACTACCTGGCCGATCATCCAGCAGCCGCGCTGCTTGAAGATGGCCGCGTCGTATTCGACATGCGCACCGCGCGTTACTCGGTGGGCGAGTCGCACGGCCGCTGTTTGCTGCAATTCTGGAGCGATGAACGCAACCTGATGCGCACGGTTGTCGAAGTGCAGCAGCGCGCACATAGCCTGCGCCTGATGACGCGCCGCATGGGCGTAACTCGCCCGCAGGCGCTGGAACTGGCGCCCACCAGTGACAGGCGTACACCCACGGCGCGCGATTCAAATCGGCGCAATTACCAGCGCATGCTTGAGCGGGTGCTCTCGCGTCACTTCGTCGATTCGAAAATTGACGGGTTCCGCTCCGCGATGGACCTCGAACACAGTTTCGGCCCCGCTTACGTTCGCGGCCGACTTCTCAAGGGAACCAATGCGATGGCGGTCATCGGCGTCAGCGAGGCCGAGTCGTCGGCAATCATCGACGGCGTTCTCACGCTTGGAATCCTTTGGCTCGACTACTGCAGGCAGCACGCGAACGGGCGCCGCCATTTTGGCGGACTGAAAGTGATTGTGCCGGCGGGGAACTGGCGCACCACAGCCGAACGCATGGCATGGCTTAATCATGCCGCTGCGGATTTTCAATTGTTCACGCTCGACGAACGCAGCGAAGAACTGGAAGGGGTGGACGTCCGCGACACCGGAAATCTTGAATCGCGTCTTATTCGCGCATTCTCCCGTTCGGCCGCAATCGAGCGCTGCCAGTCCGGCGTCGATCGACTCATGGATCTGCTGCCGAACGGCGCCCGCGAGCGCGTCGAGGTGCTGCCAAGATCGGCAACCCATGTGGGCCTGCTACTGTACGGCCTGGAATTTGCCCGCGTTCATCACGGCGTTGCCGCGCACTCATTCGCACGCGAGAACGAAATCACCTTCGGCGCAGGCGCCAACGAAACACCGCTTACTGAAGACAATGAAGAACTTGCGCGAGAGCTGTTCGCACGATTATTCCAGAGCCGCTACGCTGACGGCTCGCATGTCGATCCGTTGTTCCGCCTGCAGCCGGAGCGATGGCTTGAGTCGCGCATCCGCAGCGAAATTTCCGGCCTGCTGCCGGGGCTGCGGCCTGATTTGCTGTATTCGCAGGTGCCGGCGCTCTCCAGCGGCGATCGCGGGATGTTGGACCTGCTCACGCTCGACCGCAACGGGCGGCTGGTGGTTATGGAACTCAAGGCCGACGAAGACCTGCACCTGCCTTTGCAGGCGATTGATTACTGGATCCGGGTGCGCGCGCTCAACGCCGACCGGCGATCCGCCTCTGCCGGTGCCAGCCCTGTTTCAGCATTCGAACGCGAAAGCTACTTTGAAGGGGCTGAGGTTTCGCCGCTCGAACCGCGCCTGCTGCTGATTGCGCCGGCGCTGCGCATTCACCCGGCCAACGAAGCTGTATTACGCTTCTTGTCGCCTAAGGTCGAGTGGGACCTGATTGCGGTGGGCGAACACTGGCGCAGGGAACTGAAAGTCGTGTTCCGCAAATCGAGCCGGGACGAACGCAGAAGCTAGTTTGGTGAGTCTGAAGTTCGCCGAAGAACAACCGCAGTCACACATGGCGCTTTGCGCCACCCAAGGACATGAAAATGTTCGATGTTTGGAAGATCCAGGCCTAAAGGCCGATAGCTGTTCAGGCACGATTTCAGCAGCCTGAAGGCTGCTGCTCCCTCCGTATTCGTTACCTTCAAACGTCGCTTTCCGTCGGAATTTTCAGGGCAGATCCTTCACTCCCTTCGGTCGTTCAGGATGACAGCGTATTTACGATGCGAACTTCATAGACAGAACGCCAGGATTGTCTGGGAGTTGGGGAAGGGTGGGCACAACCATCTCGTCGTCGTGTCAATCGGCTCGGACGGGCCTGGCCGCTTGGACGAGCCGCGATCGCCTAATCTCCGCGGCGGAAGCCGGTACGGAAGATCGAGACCCAGCTTATGGTGACGACCAAAATGCACCCGATGAGGCCCGTGAAGAAGGCCCCTACGACAAAACGGATCATCCAAACTGATAATGAAAAGCCCATAGCTTGCCGTAAAGATGTTAATCCCTGCCGCCCGAAGTTGGCGACTATATCTTGGTATATCCAATTTTCCTGCCGCCGGGCTTCACCGAGCGACACCTGCGCAGACTATGCTGCGCAAGAATTGATGGGAGTATAACCGACGGACGTTTTATCGAGATCACCGTTCAACCGGCTGAAAACGGTGCGAAATCCAAATTAGTTTGAAATCACCATCTGCGATGTGCTGCTGAGCGCAAGCGTTGACTTCTGTACGAAGGGAATCATGAACGGGAAGTTATAGGTGACGTTGACATTAACGGCATTGCCGGGATCGTTGCATACGGAGCCACAAACCGTCCATGTCGTGGGCAGGCTATCGCTTGCGTCGTACCAGGTGGTAGTCACAGTCATATTCGTCGAATCGATGCCGGGGTAGCCGAGGCCTTTAACGTAAGTCTGAACTTGGTCGGCCGTTACATTGCAGTGATCAAGGCTCGTGCAATAGGAACCGCGGACAATGGCATACCGCGCACCTTCACGCGCTGCCTCCGAGATGTAGTGGTAGGTATATACCGCAAGCGATGTCTCGATGATGCCGATGATCATCGTGATTGTAAGGGCTGACACTAGGGCCATTTCAACAAGCGTCCCGCCTTCTTCGCCTCTAAGAAGCCTTCTCATTGGATGACTTTCTGCACCGCCCTGCCGTGAAGTGTGAACGAGTTTGAAAGGCCGCGGACCGCAAAGATCGAGTTGAACTGTGCCTGTGTATTCACAGTCAGAATGGTTTCAATATGTGCGCCCGAACAGTCCGTGGGTTGGCAAGTGGAGGCCGAACCGTCAGAACATATGCAGGAGAGTGAGGATGTTGTGGTCCCGAGTGTGAGGTCTCGCGCATCGGCTGCAGCTGCGTTCTGAATACCAGTCAGGTCAGCGGCATCGGCCGGATTCTGTACACCATATTGAACGCCAGCCATGGCTGCGTTGGAAACTTCGATAGCTGCGAACGCCATTCGGCCATATTCTACAGCCCCGATAAGAAGCGTCATGAGTATCGGCATGCACAAGCCGAACTCAACAAGCGCAGAACCGCGTTCGTCGCGCAGTTGCTCAAGTCGGCGTATGACGATCCGCAAAAGATTGCATTTCCCTTCAATCTGCATTGTCTACTCCACCATGGCCATTCTCGAGAGCACGGAACTGGCATTCATCGATTGATAACTTGTGTCGGCGATTGATCCACTGCCCGTTAGAGTGATTGAGTCGGCGATGAAATCCGCATTCATGTTCCAGGAGCCGGACCCGGTCAAAGTGACCGGCGCAGCCGGCGCATAGACAATGCCCTTGAACTTTGCCCCGCCGGAACCCGTGAGGGACATTGTGCTTGAGTCTGCGCGGTCCTGAAAGAACATGACACCGTTGTAGGTTCCTGAAGTAGGCGCCTCAAGGTCCATGGAGCCGCTGCCGGTCACCGTGGTTCCGCCTTGTGTATAGAATGTGACGCCGATACCTGTGAGTGCACCAGAACCTGTAAGACTGAGATTTCCTTGCACAATATAGTTACCGGCACCGAGCGTGAGCGCACCCGAGCCGGTGGTCGTAAAGTTGCCGGTTATCGTGTAGTTGCCGGCACCAAGTACCAGATTACCGCTGCCGGAATTGCTTAGGGTCCCGTTGATGATGTAGTTACCCGGCGTGAGCGTGAGCGTGCCGCTGCCTGTGTTGGAGATCGATGTGTAGTTACCGGGGCCTAGGCTGTTGTTGGAGCTGCCTGTGAAGCTTTGGACGCAATTTGAGGAGCAGGTTCCCGTCGGAATCGTCGGAGGGGAGATATTTGCAAGCGGATCTGCGGCAGGCGCCATGCCCGTGGTCGGAGGATTGGGATTGATGGAACCGGACCCCGTCTTGCTGTAATTACCAACAATGGCGATATTTTTTGCGCTAATGGAACCGCTCCCGGTGAGAGTAAGTGCGTTGGTGCTGCTAGAGTCGTCGTAGATTGTGCAGTTGTTAGCGGAGAAGCTTCCGGATCCGGTCACGGATACATCCTTCCCGGACTTTGCCAACGCGAAAACACAGCCGGCTACACTTCCTGACCCCGCTACAGCTCGCGCAGACACGGTAATGGTGTTGAACTTTAGGATTCTGAGGAAATAAACAGACTCGGGCTCTGAGACGATGGCTTCGACAAATCCGCTGGTGCCGGCATACGGTCCATTTGCAGGGGGAACGTTTACGGTGACGACGGCACCCCCGGTTCCATTCGTTACGCCATTTGCGCTTGCTGCAGTTTGAGCATTGCTTTTGGCCGTGGTAGTTGAACCGTTGTACTTGTAGTCGAGCGCTCCGGCCACGGCTGCGGCATCGGCGGCGATTTGCACATTACGCTTAGCCTGAAAAAGCAGTCCCGCATCAATCGCGAGGGCAAGAAACCCGGCCAATACTGTGAAGCTTACAACCAACAAAACTGCCGTCTGTCCGCTTTCGTCTGTTCCGAATGCACAAAGCCCCTTACCAACGTGCAAACGGGTCCGCATACAAATCACTCTCATACCCACCTCAGCCGGAATCCGAAGTTGAACCCGGCTCGCCGGGTACAACTTAATACGAGTTCTTTAAGACTCGGACCGCGTACCAACCGGAACGAGTGCCGTCAGCATACCCCCCTGGATCGAGAACGATGTTGAATTAGCGCGATAACCGGATCAGCGGGAACTTACGCCCGATCCCCATCACTGTATTCTTGGGCAGATTGTCGCTTTTGCCCAAACATTATTACAATCCCAAATTACCTAACTTCGTTAACTTTGGTGTTATTACTTATGGGTCGTTACTAAAGTGGGATGCCGGGCTTGGGGAAAACTCTTCGCCTTGTGAGGTCCGTAACAGGGCATAGTCTACTCGTGCAGTGGGCTGCTGACAATGAGCGGAGTCTGAGAGAAGAGTCCGAAAAGCATCCCTCAGGGGCTAAAGCCCAGTTGATTTTGCAGGCATTTACGTACGGGCTAAAGCCCGTACCTTTCAAAACAACTGCCCTCATTGAGTTTTTCCACAGTCTGTTCTGCCAGTGAGGAAGAGGCCGCTCTTGTAAGTGGACCTTTTCTGCAGTCTCTCCATCGCCAGGGTAAGGCACTCAAACTTATTCGAATCAGACTAAACCATTTTTCGATATTCAAATCACGGATATTTGCCGACAAGAACCGCTCCGGATCAGCGGCGCCAGCGAAGGATCGGCTTGCGGGCGGCCTGAACTTCATCCAGGCGCGAAACGCGCGTTGAGTGCGGTGCGCTCTTCACCAGCTCAGGACTGTCCTCCACTTCCTTCGCAATAGAACGCATGGCCGCGATGAACAGGTTCAGTTCCTCCAGCGACTCGCTCTCGGTGGGCTCGATCATCAGAGCGCCGTGCACAATCAGCGGGAAACTTACGGTGTAGGGGTGGAATCCGTAGTCGATCAGTCGCTTGGCAATGTCGCCTGTCTTTACGCCGAGTGCGGCCTGGCGCTTGTCGCTGAAGACCACCTCGTGCATGGAAGGCGTCTTATACGGGAGTTCGTAAAGGTCTTCGAGTTTGGCGCGGATGTAGTTGGCGTTCAATACCGCGTCTTCCGTCGTCTGGCGCAGGCCGTCCGGGCCGTTGGCCAGAATATAAGCCAGCGCGCGAATGAACATGCCGGTATTTCCGTAAAAAGCGCGCACGCGCCCGACGGATTTTGGCCGGTTGTAGTCCCAGCACAGCGTCACTCGCTGCTTGCGCGGGTCTTCAGCAGAAACAGGCTCCGCGGCCGGCGCTCGGAACAGCGGTGTCGGGTGGTCGTCGCCAACGTTCTCCCATGGTTCAGGGGCCGGAGAGTTCACTTCGATCTCGCGCCGGACCAGGACCGGAGTCGGTAGAAACGGCTCAAGAAAAGCCTTGCAGGCAACGGGGCCGGAGCCCGGGCCGCCGCCGCCGTGCGGTGTCGAGAATGTCTTGTGCAGATTCAGGTGCATCACGTCCACGCCAAAATCGCCGGGCCGCACTTTGCCGACCAGCGCATTCATGTTCGCGCCATCCATATAGAGGAGCGCGCCCTTGGCGTGGAGAATATCGGCGATCTTGTGAATCTGGTTTTCGAAGACGCCCAGTGTCGAAGGGTTTGTCAGCATAAGCGCCGCGGTCTCTTCATCAACCTGGCGCTCCAGCGCGTCCAGATCGATGCCACCATCGGCGTTCGATTTGAGATTCTCAACCGTGTAACCGCAAATGGCCGCCGTTGCCGGATTGGTGCCGTGGGCGGAGTCGGGGATCAGGATCTTGCGGCGAGCGTTTCCATTTGACTCATGCCATGCGCGCACCAGCAGGATGCCGGTGAACTCGCCGTGCGCGCCGGCAGCAGGCTGCAGCGTAATGACATCCATTCCGGTGATTTCGATCAGGCAGCGCTGCAGAAGATCGATCACTTCGAGCGCGCCCTGCGCAAGCGAGTCCGGCCGGTAGGGATGCGCGTCCGCCAGCCCCTCGATGCGCGCAACAAACTCGTTCACGCGCGGGTTGTACTTCATGGTACACGAGCCCAGCGGATACATGCCCAGGTCGATTGCGTAGTTCCATGTGGAGAGCCGCGTGAAGTGGCGAATGATTTCGATCTCGCTCAACTCGGGCAGCGCGGCAGGCAGTTCGCGCGCGGCGGAACCGAGCAGCGCCTTGGTGTCGACAGCCGGCACGTCCAGCGGAGGAAGCTTGTATCCGCGCTTACCCGGCGAGGATTTCTCAAACACCAGCGCTTCATTCTGCGTCTGGTGCGGCCGAACCTTGCCCGTCGTCACTCGCCCCGTACTCTTGATTGAAGGACTCGTTGCGTCGCTCATCCCCTAAGCCTCCACCGGTGCGGCGGCCAGCACGCGGGCCGCGGTGTCGATGTTCTCGCGCGTAATCACTTCTGTTGCGCACCACAGCGTGGCGTGTTCCAGCTCCGGATACCAGCGGCTCAGATCAATGCCGCCCACGATCTTGGAATTCATCAGGCGCTTATTCCAAACTGCCGGAGCTTCGTCTGTTTTCAGCACAAATTCGTGGAACCGTGGCGCATGATCGAACAGCAGCTTTGCCCCCGGCGCCGCGCTCAATGTGCCGGCAGCGTAGGCAGCCTTGGCCATGTTGTGCTCGGCCAGTTCGCGAATCCCTTCCTTGCCGTAAACAGTGAGGAAGATGGTCGCCATCAGCGCAACCAGCGCCTGGTTGGTGCAGATGTTCGATGTAGCCTTCTCGCGCCGGATGTGCTGCTCGCGCGTGGCCAGCGTAAGCACGAAGCCGCGATATCCATTACTGTCCACCGTCTGGCCCACCAGCCGGCCCGGCATCTGGCGCACATACTGCTCCTTGGCGGCGATCACTCCGCAGAACGGCCCGCCGTAGCTCAGCGCCACGCCAAACGACTGCGCTTCCATCGATACGATGTCGGCCTCAACCGGCGGCCGAACCGTCCCCAGCGAGACCGCTTCGGCGATCGAAACAATCAGCAGCGCGCCCTTTGCGTGCGCAATCGCCGCAATGGCCGGTATATCTTCTACAACTCCGAAGAAGTTCGGGCTCTGCACCAGCACGGCCGCTGTCTCGTTGGTTATCGAAGCGTCCAAGGCTGCCAGATCAACGCGCCCGATCTCATGATCGTAGCCAACAGGGATTATCTCGATACCCTGGTGTTTCGCATAGGTCGCCAGCACTTCGCGATATTCGGGATGTACGGTCCTGGCCACCACGGCCTTGTGACGGCCGGTTACGCGTACGGCCATCATCACGGCCTCTGCTGCGCCGGTGGATCCGTCGTACATGCTGGCGTTTGCCACGTCCATGCCGGTCAGTTCGGCGATCATGGTCTGGAACTCGAAAATGGCCTGCAGCGTTCCCTGCGTGATTTCCGCCTGGTAGGGAGTGTAGCTGGTAAGGAATTCGCCGCGTTGAACCAGCGAATCGATGACGACGGGCCGGTAGTGGCGATAGGCGCCCGCACCAAGAAAGCTCGCGTACCCCGTCGCGTTCATGTCGCCGGCGGCGCGGAAATAATCCACGATTTCGCTTTCCGCGTGTTGACGCGGCACGTTCAGGTCGGCCGTTAGCCGGTATTCTTCAGGAATAATCGCAAAGAGATCGTCGATCGACTTTGCGCCGATCTCGGCGAGCATCTTTTTACGTTCGTCGGGCGATTTGGGAAGATAACGCATGTAGCTGCCAGCTCCTCGCTTCCAGCCTGTGCTAAAAACTTAAATGTCCAGCCCACGGCGATCAATCTTTTCGTGTCTCCGCGAATTCGATCCTCCGCGCAATCTATGTAATGGATGCTGCCGTCAGCCGTTGGTTTCTTCCGAGATAAACGCCTCGTACGCAGCGGCATCCAGCAGCGAGTCAACCTCCGCTGGGTTCGACAGTTCTACTTTAATGATCCACGTGCCGTGCGCATTCTCGTTAATCTTGTCGGGCGCAGTCTTCAGTTCTTCATTGGTGGCCGTTACGGTGCCGGAGACAGGCGAGTACAGGTCGCTCACCGCCTTAACGCTCTCCACCGATCCGAACGTGGCGTTCGCCGTAACCGTGTCGCCCACTTTGGGCACGTCAACGTACACAATGTCGCCCAGCGAGCTTTGCGCATAGTCGGTAATACCAACCGTGCCGACTGAGCCATTCAGCTCAATCCATTCATGTTCGCGGGTGTAGCGGTAATTTGCGGGATAAGGCATGGTGAGTCCGCTCCTTCTTAGGAAAACAGCGAAACACCAGTCTAAATGGAGACGGTTCGCGACGCGTGCTGAGGAAAACAGGGGACGGGGGAGCAGGTTTACAAGTTGACGAGTTTACAAGTTTACGAGATGACCTGTCCTTAAGTTTAGTGTTGTGCTGATGGTCACTACCGGTGACATTGCTCCGCCCGTAATATGCGGTTGATTCAAGTTCGCGATTTGGTTTGGAGTGATTTGTGGGGGCTTCGTTTAAGGAACTAGTGGTTTGGCAACGCTCAATCGAACTCAGTCTTGAGATCTACAAATTGACGGCGGCCTTCCCTTCGACTGAGCAATATGGATTGACAAGTCAGATGAGACGGGCTTCCGTATCGATTGCAAGCAATATCGCCGAGGGTAGCGGCAGAGCGTCGAAGGGCGAATTTGTCCAGTTTCTGGGGCATGCCCAGGGCTCTAATCGCGAATTGCAGACGCAACTCGCAATCGCCGAGGCACTTGGATTCGGCGCAAAGGGAGCCTATGGACCTGCTGGCCGTCTGTCGGCTGACGTCAGCCGTCTGCTATTAGGCCTGACGAAAAGCATGAAAAAATAGCGACGAACTTGGGCATCATGAAACCTTGTCAACTCGTAGACTCGTCAACTTGTAAGCCTGCTCCATCGTCACTTTGCAAAAAACTCGCCGTGCCCGCCGTTGGCCCACGGATCGTAGTGCAGGGCAAAGTTGGCGCGCGTTTGCACTGACGGGTGGCCGAACTCCCAGAACTCAATGAATGGGCTGGGTCTTGGATCCTCCAGCCATGCCTCGCCGAGGTGGTTAAAGGCAGAGACGGCGGTCCGTTGCGGGTCGGGCACAATGCCGTGGATAGCTTCCTGCCCGTAGATGTCCGCCTGGTGTTCAAAGTAGCGGCTGAAGGTGTTCGAAACCGGCTCCATGAAAAAGCTGCCCACGGAAACAGCCAGCAGCAGCACCACGAATCCGGTGCGGCTCGCCAGCGGACTGACCGGGTCCAGCTTCCAGCGCGCGCCAAAACGACGCGCCAGCCAGGCTGCAAAGACGGCGCACGCCCAGTACAGGAAGAACAGTGCAATGCACATGCCCACGATCATCTTTGGGATATGTTTCAGAACGTAATGGCCGCTCTCGTGGCCAAACACAAACAGAACCTCATCGTCTGGCAGTCGGTCGGTGGCGGTATCCCACATCACGTAGCGCTTGGTGGCGCCAACGCCGGTCACATACGCATTAATCCCGTTGTACTTCTCGCTGGCTTTCATCAGGAACATGCGGTTCGGCGGAATATTGATCCCGGTTCGGGCCACAACCAGTTCCAGCTTGGCCACCAGCGCCGCGTGATGCGTTTCAAGCGGCTCAAACTTGTTAAAGATAGGCTCCAGCAGCGGCGATACAAAGATCATGAATACCAGGATCGGCACCGTCGCTACCCAGATGCCGAACCAGTAGCGACGCGGCCAGCGCCGCACAATCCAGTTGAACAGCAGCAGAATCGGCACCGCAATTACCAGCGCAAGGCCCAGCGCCTTAGCCTGGTCGCCAAACCAGCTGCCCCAGCTCTGCACGCTGACGGCATAACTCTTTTCCTTGGATTGGCTGAACCAGGCAAGCGGCAGGTCGGCCAGCCAGGTAATCAAGATGAACGCGGCAAAAAAGATGGTTCCTTGAATCCATCGCCGTCGTGACATGCTCTTCGCCCAGTTTTCAATGTGCACGGACACCCCTGTTGCCAACAACAACCAGAGAATGGCGATTCCCCACAGCCCGTTCACGATGTCCATGGTGTTGCGAATGCGGCTGATAGCGATGGCCTTGGCAAGCTTGTCCGGTGGCAGTTGGTAGGCCTGCTGGGGACTGGTCTGTCCGTTCTGAGCCGTCGCCGTTTGTGGTGAGGTTGTCTGGGCCTGCGCATGGATCTTCGTTGCCAGGCGCGACGCCGTCATCATCAGCAGAAGACCGAGACCGACGGCGAAAAGCGGGCGGCGCAGAAAAGTCATCAAGTTCCTCCTTGCAGTTAGCTGACTTTGAGACAATCGTGAATACAGTTGCTTTTACCGGATTCGCTCGAACCATGTCACTAAAAACTTCACCTGTAGTTAGAATCTTTGCGCCAAGGCCGTGCTTAACCTCAGCGCTCGCTCTCGCCCTACTCACATTTCCATTTTTGGCTGCGGCGCAAACACCCACTCCGCTGCTGCTGGATGCAATGACGACGGAACTGCACCGCGCGTTCAGCATGCTCGGCAGGCAGGCCGCCGCCAATTCCGAAGCCGAGAAGCAACTGCCGCCCTATTTCCTCAGTTACTCGGTGGCCGATGCAACCAGCGTATCCATCCGCGCGCAATTCGGGGCAGTGGTCGATAGCTCATCCGGCCATGTGCGCGTCGCCGATGTACAGATACGCCTCGGCAGTTCCGGTCTCGACAACACGCACGGCGACCACCGCGGCTCAGCCGTCAATACACTGCAGCTTCCCCTGGTTGACGACCGCGCGGCGCTTTCGCGATCCCTTTGGCTGGCGACAAATATAGGCTACGGTACTGCGCTCGACAACTATCTACGCGTAAAGACTGAAGCCCAGGTTCGCGCAAAGGAAGAAGATACCTCGCCGGACTTCAGCAAGGAATCGCCGCAAACCCACATCGGCAAACCAGCGCCGCCGGTCTCAATCGATCGTGCAGCCTGGGAGCGCCGCGTTCGCGACCTGTCCAGGATCTTCGGCGAATTTCCTGATGTATATCAGAACGTAGTGATGCTTACCGTACAGAACGAGACGGATTACTTCGCATCATCTGAAGGCTCGCAGCTTGCTGCGCCGCACTTCAAAGCGCGCCTGGTGGCCCTTGCGGCAACCCGGGCTGATGACGGCATGGACCTGTTCCGCGACCAGACCTTCGAGGCCGAAACCGTTGACGGCCTTCCCTCGCAGGCGCAGCTTGAAGCAGCTATCCGCGAGCTTGGCAAGAGTCTTGAGTCGCTGCGCAAAGCACCGGTCACCGAACCATTCGACGGCCCTGCGATTCTTTCCGGCCGCGCTTCCGCGGTGTTCTTCCACGAAGTGCTCGGCCATCGCCTTGAGGGGCAACGCCAGCGCGGCGATGAGGAAGGCCAGACTTTCACCAAGGAAGTGGGCAAGCCGGTGCTGCCCGATTTTCTTTCCGTGTCCGATGATCCTACGGTTACAAAGTTCGGCAATATATGGCTCAGCGGCAGCTACGAGTATGACGACGAAGGCGAGAAGGCGCGCCGCGTTGATCTGATCAGCTCCGGCGTGCTCAAGACGTTTCTCATGTCGCGCCTGCCCATCGCCAGCTTCAGCAATTCCAACGGCCATGGCCGCAGCGAAACGGGCCACGTGCCCACGGGCCGACAGGGCAACCTGATCGTCAGTTCCACCAAGAGCGTGCCTGAGGCGGAATTGCGCAAACAGCTCATTGAAGAAGCAAAGAAGCAAGGCAAGGCGTACGGCCTCTATTTTGAAGACATCTCTTCCGGCTTCGCCGTCACGCAGCGCAGTTCACCGCAGGCGTTCCAGGTGATCCCGCTGGTGGTGTGGCGCGTATATGTCGATGGCCGCCCTGACGAACTGGTGCGCGGAGTCAGCATCGTAGGCACGCCGCTCGCCGCCATGAAGCGCATCCTGACCACTGGCGACAAGAGTGAAGTCTTTAACGGCGAGTGCGGTGCTGAATCGGGTACCGTCCCGGTCTCTGCGGTTGCGCCAGCCATGCTGGTGAGCGAAATGGAAACGCAGCGCCAGCCCCAAGGCACAGCGCGGCCACCCATACTGCCCAAGCCGGGCTTTGAAGCAAACACCGTTGCAAAGACGGAGGCGCAATGAATCCCACTCGAATGTTTTCGTCCGTCGCCGCGGCGGGTTTTCTTGCTGTCTCTCTGATCGCTCCGGTTTGCTCGCCTGCCCAGCAAACGCGCGCCGACGCCGAAAAAGACCCCGTGCTCAAAGCCATGCTCACGGAGATGGATCGCAGCATGAGCCAGCTCCAGTTGAAGGGCTTCGCCAAGCCATTCTTCATCCAGTACCGCATTGAAGATGTTGAGGACGTGATCATCAAGGCGGAGTTCGGCGCCACCGAAGGCTCTCAGCGCGCGCATCAGCGCATCGCGCGCATTACCGTGCGCGTGGGTGACTACAAGTCCGAGAGCTCCGGTGGGCGAGGCGACGGCGCGCTGCAGCTTGCCGCGCTGGACGATGATCCTGTAGCGCTGCGCTCTGCGCTGTGGGCAGGCACTGATCAGGCATACAAGGCTGCGCTCTCGGCCTATGCGCAAAAACAGGCTGCGCTCAAGCAGGTGCAAACGCCGCCGCAGGCTGACGACTTCAGCCATGAGAAGCCGATCATCTCACTCGACGACACTTCGGCATTGAAGCTTGACGAAGCCGCATGGACTGACCGCGTAGCGCGTGCCAGCGGACTCTACAAAGACGATCCGCAGGCCAAGGCCGGCGATGGTGCGACCCAGTACTCCAACGCGCAGTTTCAGGGCCGCGTCACCAATACCTGGCTGGTCACGAGCGAAGGAGCCATCGTGCGCAAATCCGCGCAGCAGTATTTGGAGCTCTATGCCGTGGGCACGCAGGCTCCTGACGGAATGCGGCTCGATCGGTCCTATTCATCCGCCGGAAGGTCACTCAAGGATCTCGATGCGCCCGATGTCTTCAACAGGCACGCACTCGAACTTCTCGCCTCGCTGGCCGAATTGCGCAAAGCCCCGCTCGTTGAAGAGGAGTATCACGGTCCGATCCTGTTGAGTGCGGATGCCGGAACCGACACCCTGCGCGGGCTGCTCGCAAGCGGCATGGCGGCAACTCGTCCCCGGCTTGGTACGGAAGCCCGCACCAATGGTCCATTCGCCTCCAGCTATCACGCGTCGGTCTTGCCGGAGTTCATGGACGTGGTCGACGATCCCACGCTGAAGAGCTTCAAGGGCAAGGGCCTCATCGGCGCATATGATGTCGACGACGAAGGCGTTTCTGCCCAGCCCGTCAAACTGGTGACGGCTGGGCGGCTTGAGAATTACCTGCTCGGCCGCACACCGATACGCGACTTTCCTGTTTCGAACGGCCATGGCCGCGCCGGCATTACAGGTCCGGCGCAACCCGCCGTTAGCGTTTTCAAGATCACGGCTTCAAACGGACTTTCAGACGAAGAACTGAACAGCAAGCTTCTGGCCATGGCCAAGGACCGCGGACTCAAGAATGTTTATTACGTTCAAACACTCGGCGGCTTGGCTGCACCGCGCCTTCTGTACCGCATCAGCACGGACGGCAGCGGCAAGCGCGAGCTTGTCCGCGGCGCGGCCTTGGACGATGTCGATCAGCGCGCACTTCGCTCCAGCATCTCAGCCGCAGGCAAGGACCTGTTCGTCGGCAACTTCTTTGGCGACATTCCGCAAACGGTGCTGGCTCCAGCGCTGCTGTTCGACGACGCGACGATACGTCGCGCCAACGACAAGAACGGCAAACTCCCGTTCTATCCCCCACCGGAATAAGGACAGGGATCAGAGATCAGGGGTCAGGGATCAGCCCTATAGCCGAGACTCACGCGAACTGTCTTTGACATTCGCAATGTCTTAACGCGACACTTTGAGCCACGGATGAAACCGAAACCGCTCCACTTCTGGTGTGCGTACCCGGATGACTTGCTTGATTCGGAAACAGCGCGGGCGTGTGCTGCGCTGCTTGCTCCGCAGGAGCAGGAGCGGTGGCAACGCTACAAGTTCGAGCAGCATAAACGCGAATCTTTGGCTACGCGCGCGCTGGTGCGGATCGCGCTTGCGCACTGTCGCGACGTCGCACCGGAGTCTTGGCGATTCAAGGAAAACGAGCATGGCAAGCCATTTCTCGACCCCGATTGCGGTCTGCAATTCAACCTGTCGAATTCTGTTGGCCTGGTGGTCTGCCTCGTTTCTGAGTGTGCCGAGGTTGGCGTAGACGTCGAGTCTCACGCGCGTTCGCACCAGATTATGAACGTTGTCGAAAGGGTTTTTTCGAGAGCGGAAAGGGCACAGCTCAATGAGCTTGATGGTGACAGCAAAGCTGGACCGGGCGCTCTGCTTGTGGACGCTCAAGGAAGGCTACATCAAGGCACGAGGCATGGGACTGGCTCTGCCGCTCGAAAAGATTTCGTTTCTGTTCGGCGGCCCCGAGGGCATTCGCCTCGAGATTGATTCCGTGGTTGACATCGACCCGAGCCGTTGGCGATTCTGTTCGTTCGACCACGCGGGCCATCGGGTGGCGGCTGTTGTGGCGCAGGAGAGCTTGGTGGAAATGGATCTGTGGGAGTCGCGCCCTCTGCTTGCAGCGCCGTCGAATCTTGGTAAATGCAACGCGCAGTGGTTCCCGCGCAAATAGACAAAAGGCGTATTCTTCAACTGCACAGCATTCCGGCCGCGGCGGTCACGCGAAACGGATTTCAGGGTGAGGATAAAGATGATTCGTAATCCATATATGTTTCTGCTGGGCGGCATCCTTTGTGCGCTCGTGGCGCCGATGAATCTGGCTCAGAGCAAAGTCCATACTGTAGTGAAACCGACACCGGGCATGAAATCAGAAAACAAGCCTGCAAGGCAAATCATCAAAGTGATGCTTCTCGACGGGCAAAGTGCGGGCGCGTATCACAATTGGCGGCTCACAACGCCGGTGCTCAAAAAGGAACTCGAGGAGACAGGCCTGTTCGAAGTTGAAGTGGTTACGGCGCCTCCCTCGGATGGTGACTTCAGCAATTTCAACCCGGATTGGAGCCAGTATAAGGTCATCGTGATGAACTACGACGGTCCGAGCTGGCCCGAGCAGTTGCGCACGAGCTTCGAAAAATTTGTGAGCGATGGCGGGGGTCTTGTAGTGGTACACGCCGCCGACAACGCCTTCCCCAACTGGCCGGCATTTAATGAAATGACAGGCATCGGTGGCTGGCGCAATCGCAATGAGAACGCCGGGCCTTACTGGTATTTCAACGAGGGCAAGCTGGTTTCAGACAATTCACCCGGCCCTGCGGGAATGCACGGAGCAAGGCTTCCTTACCAGGTAGAAACGCGAGTGCCCGATCACCCCATTATGAAAGGGTTGCCGCCGGTGTGGATGCATTTGCCCGATGAACTTTACGGCAGGCTTCGCGGGCCGGGAAAGAATATGACCGTGCTGGCTACAGCACATTCCGATAAGAAGAACAGAGGCACCGGTTTTGAAGAGCCGATGTTGATGGTGTTGCGTTACGGAAAAGGCCGCATCTTTCACACTGTGATGGGCCACGATGTGTTTGCCCTTAGCTGTACAGGTTTCATTGCCACCTATCAGCGCGGAACGGAATGGGCAGCTACCGGCCGTGTCACGCAAAAAGTCCCGGCCGATTTTCCGACGGCAACGACCGACCACTCTCGTGTCGACATCAACGAAATGGATCCGGATATGCTGAAAGGCGCGTCAGATCCTGTGCGCACGGGCGCAGTCTCGACCGCAAAGTAGCAGCGGCCGTTTGCACCGCAGTTTCTAGAGCATTTCGGCCTGACCATTTACGGTCGAGAGAGGCATCAGTGGTTTACCACCCTTTGCGCAAAGAGCGCCGACCCAGAGGGTCCTCCGGGATGGGGCACCCAGAGATTTGTTAAAACTTGAATCGAAAATGCTCTATTTTGCTGTCCGGTAAATCTCCGAGCCGGCCAGCAGATATGCTCCTACGCCGTAAACGTAGCTTGAAGTTTCAACGTACGCGCCCGGGGCCGCGCCCACCGGCTGAATGCAACCGAGCCGCCCATCGGCATAAACATGCGTCAACATGCCTGCCCACGCTTTTTCAACCGCCGGCCAATAAGTCTTGCGGTCGAGTATCTTCTCATTCACGCCGTACGCAAGCGCATAGGTGATAAACGCGCTCCCCGACACTTCAGGCAGCGGATACGAATCAGCATCGAGCAGCCCCGGACGCCACAAGCCATCCTTGCTTTGAATCGACAATGCTTCAGCCGCCATTTCTTTCAGAAGGGCGATGTACTTCGGGCGCAACGGCGAGTTCGCCGGGAGCTGCTGGAGTACGCGAACGATGCCGCCCATCACCCATCCATTGCCGCGCGACCAAAAAATCTTTTCGCCGTTCTTCTCATGCTTGTCGAGCCAATCGGCATCGCGCGAGTACAGGTGCTTGTTCTTGTCGTAGAGCAGATCTGTGGTGACGGTCCACTCGTGATCCATGAAGTCGAGGTACTTCTTGTCACCCGTTGCCTTCGCCATATCGGCAAAAACCGGCGGCGCCATAAACAGTGCATCGCACCACCACCACAGCGGCTTTTTAGGATCGTCGGGCGTGGCGACCTCCTGATCGAGCCGCGCCTTCATTGGGTCCATCATCTTTTTCTCTTTATGGATGAAGTACTGCTCCATGTACATCTGGCCCACTGCCTGGTCGTCAGCGTGTTCTACGCGCAGGCCGGGCGACCACTGGAGCTTGTCGCCGATTGCCATCATTGCCTGCTTGTATTTGTCGCCGGCCACAGCATTGGGAACTCCCATATAGCCTGCGTAGAGCGCGGCGAATGTCCAGTCGACCTGTGCTTCCGCGGGCAGGCGGTTCAGCTGCCAGTCAGCTACGAGCCTCATCGCTTTGGCCAGTTCGGGCCTCGTCAGCTTTGGCGAAAGATTCGTTGCCAGCGGCCCAGGAGTGTCCAGGTGGTCGCCCGGCGGTGCTGATTTTGCACGCGCGTTTTGAGCGCCCGCAAACGTCGGTTGAAGAGCCGCCACAGTGAGACCGATGGCCGCGAAAACGGCGACGCAGAACGCGCGTCTCGTATATCGAGTGAATTCAAATTGCATGCGAATCTCCGAGTCGGATACAAAAGCGCACTTCTACAGGATGCTAAGCCGCGATTCTAATTTCTGGATTATCGATGCCGATTATAGTTCCTCCACGCTGCTGCACGTAAGCGGCGCGCAGGAACTGAAGTGTGAAGAGACATTAGAAACGCATGCGGAGGCCGAGCTGAACCTGGCGCTCGCGATAGAAATAGGACGAGTTGCTGTTGAGCGGCTGCCCAAACGCGACGGAGTTCGTCTTGAGGCCGGTGAAATAAGTGAGCGTGGGGAACGAGCCATTCAGGCCGCCCGGCGCAACGGAATAGCCGAGGGTTTCGACCTCAGTTACGTTGCGGTGATTGAAGAGATTGAAGGTTTCGGCGAGCAGTTCCAGCCGGCGCATTTTTCCCAAATCAATTTGCTTTCCGAGGCGTACATCGGCCTTCCATGCGCCTGGATAGCGGAACGTGTTGCGGCCAATATCGTACGCCACACCGTTGTTGCCCACACCGTAAACCCGGTTGTCGCCGCCCGATCCGTTCATGCTCGGACCGAGGCCGGTTATGGCCGCCCTGCTGGTCAAATTGACGACGCGCGGCACGGAACCAGAAGTGCGCATTGTGTAGGGCAACCCGCTGTGGAAGCTGCCAATGCCGGAAAGTCTCCAGCCATTGGCAATATGACCGGCCATGTTGTGCAGCTTCCATGGAGTATTGAAGATGACAGAAGTGAAAATCGTGTGACGCGCGTCCAGATTGCTGACGCCGTACTCGCGATTGAAATCGGCAGGATCCAGCACGTCGCTGCCGGTTACCGAACTGCTTTCGTTGGGATTCCAGTCCATGGCGTGCCCGTAAATGTAGCGAGTGTTCAGCGTCAGGCCTCGACGGCCATGGTGAACCAGCCTGAACATCGCTGCCTCATAGGTTGAGTTGGCGCGCGATGAAATCTGCGTGATCTGCTGATAATTCGAATTCAGCCGGCCCTGGGTTCCTGAAGGTACGCTCGGTAAAACCCAGTCAGCATAAAAAGGTACGGTGATATGTGACGCTTTGATGGGGCCTTTTCCCGTGCCGTCAACCACGGCGTAGGTGATGGTCTGCGGATTGACTCTTGGATCGAAGTTGGTGTCGATTGAGACAGGCAGGCGCCGGCCCAGGCTCATCATGGCGCTTGCGGTCAACACAAAATGCCCCGGTAACGACTCCTCAACAGAGGCGACAGCCTGGTGAATCTCAGGATTGCGGTATCCGGGCGCGTACTCCACAACTCCAGGCTTGATCATGCTGAGCGGCTCGCCGGCAAGCACATAAGGGAACGGCGGAGCGCCGCCCGCATTGAGATTGTCTGTGGGCCGCATGAAGAAGTTGAGATCGCCATTGGTGGAGCCGGTCTGCGTAAGAGCGGTCATTAAGGGGCCATTCTGAACGCGCCCGTAATACATTCCGTATCCCAGCCGCAACACGGGAAGGCGCCGCTCTGCGCTGCCCACGGCCAGGCTCAGACGCGGACCCCAGTTGCTGCCAAGGCTTGGAATCTTGCCGGCCAACGGCAGATCCGGATTGGCGAGTGCAGAGAGCGGCGGCGGCAGGTGCTCCAGATCCCAACGCAGACCGGCGGAAACAACGAACAACTTACTGGGCTGCCACTGCGCGGTGGCGAAGCCGGCCCAGTCATCCGTGCTCATTGCCCAACTGTTCGGGCCCATCACCTGCGAGTAGTAGGAGTAGCAGGGGAGATAACCCAATCCGCGCAGAACACCGCTCGAATCGCGCCATGGCCCTCCCATTTGATCGCAGTTGTGCTGGTTGAATTTATCGAGCGCGTTGCTGAGTCCATAGGCGCCGAACACCAGCGCATCGGAGATAAAATTCGCGACACTTGAGTAGTAGTAGGTTCCGGTTTGATTGCGGAGCAGGGTAGTGCGGTCGCTGTTGAGGCTGTAGCTTGCTCCGGCTCTGACAAGCAGGCTGCCGCGAATCCAGTCGAACGACTGCTGAAGGCGAACGAATCGCTCATCGGGATAGCTGCCCTGTCCGAACCTCGAGGGATTGCCGATGGTGAAGCCGTTGCTGGAATCGACGACAATTTGCGGCAGTTGTCCCCACACGTTCTGATTGAGTGTCTGCTCATACTGGGAGGGTGTTCCCGGATGAATACCCTGGATGGAGCGGCCAACTGAAAACTGAGTGACAGCCAACATGTTCGGCGTGATGAATGCTTCCCAGCGAGCGAGCATCCACTGCTGGCTGGCCTGGCTTGAGCCGAAGCTGTGGTTGCCGTAGTTTTCAGAAACACGCGTAAATCCGCTGCCGGGAGCATTCCAGTCTGCGCCGGTACCTTCTACGGTGAAGTGGTGACGTTCAGCCATGCGCCAGTCAAGGCGGCCAAAGCCGCTGTACTGCCTGGCGGTGCGCGTAACCGGGCCGAGCAGTCCGCTCATGGTTTGCAGCATCTGCGAGTACTTGGCAAGCGCGTTTGTGTTGTTGGTTCCCAATTGCGCGCCGAGCAATTGGACCTGATCATTGCTGGGCTGGGCAAAGAAATTGTCCGGCCACTTCACGCTCGATACGCCGGAATAGTTTCTGCCGTAACTATCGAGCGCCGCGAACCAGAAGATCTGCCTGTGAGGAATTTTGCTGCCCAGGCCGAAACCCCAGCGCATTTCGTGGTCCGGAGGCGTGTATGGCGCGGGCGTAAAAACGGGGACGGTGGAGTAAGTGGCCGGCTCCGTTTGCTGCACCCAGTTTGCGGAGGGGTTCTGCGCTCCTAAAATGTGCCGGCGATCGAATGTGAAGACCTGGCCGTGCAGAGCGTCGCCACCGCTGCGGGTTTGAACATTCGTTCGACCACCTGCGCGCGTGACGTCACTGCTGTCATCTCCGGCTACCGTTCGCACTTCGCTAATTGCGGCTTCGCTTAACGCAATGCCGCGCCCGCTTGACCACGTCTGCCCCATGCCACTTGGTTCTGTCACTCCGCGCCCGGACGAAGACTGACTCGGCGAGCCGGATGGAGACGCAGACGGACTGCCGAAGGCTGACCGCAGACTAACGCCATCAACCGACAAGTCCGTCGCTTCCTGACCGGATAATCTCATTGAAGATGGAGCGCCGTTCGATCGCGCTGCATCGGGGGGCGCGTCCATTACGAACTCTTCCCATCGACGGCCGCTTGCCGGCAACGACTCGATCTCTGTGCCTGTGATGGTCGCGGTTGATGCCGATACCGCGGGACTGTCCGGCTGCGAAGCGGCCTGAGCGGCGCTCACCTGCGCCGTATCGCCAGCCGTCCCGCTGCTGCCGGATTGCTTCGTGTCCGCTTGTCCGTTTGAAGAAGTCTGGGCAACTCCGCAGATCTGGGTGCCCACAACCCAACTCAACGCAGCCGCCATTGCTAGGGGCTTTAACCACCCGCACCTGAAACCTGCCATCCTATACCTGCCATCGGCAGACCAAGGGATAAGACGCACAAAGCATTGCACCTGCCGCTCTGTCTGGCCGGTTGGGAATCAGGCAGAAATGCGCGCAAACCTCGAGCACGATTTCGGATATCCGGAAAATCCCCAGGTGAATAGGTAGCGATTCTAAGCTCCCGCCGCAGCTTTGAAAGTAGCGGGCATCACAGCGTTTTGGGGCGCAGCCGCCTGTTTTGGAGCCGCGGCGTTTTGATTCGATAAACTGAAGAGACGGGGTTATGGGCGCGAGTCCGGCCGTTAAGCCTGACTCGCAAACCCGTCAACCCAGGTGGCCGTTTTCTTTGGGACCTGTTCTCTTCTTCCTATGTTTATTGATGAAGCAAAAATCCGCGTAAAAGCCGGCGACGGCGGCAACGGCTGCATGGCTTTTAGGCGCGAAAAGTTCGTGCCCCGTGGCGGCCCGTCCGGTGGCGATGGCGGCCGCGGCGGCGATGTCATCATGGAATCGTCGCAGCGCCATAACACGCTGATCCACTTCCGGTATAACCCCGAACACAAGGCCCAGCGTGGCGAGCACGGCATGGGATCGAATTGCACCGGTCAGGATGGATGCTCCATCACGCTGCAAGTTCCTGTCGGTACGTCAGTATTCGACATGGAGACAGGCGAGCTGGTGCACGATTTTCAGGAAGCGGACGAACGTGTCGTCGTTGCCAAGGGTGGACGTGGCGGCCGCGGCAATCAGCACTTTGCCACCCCAACTCACCAGGCTCCGCGCGAGCATGAATTGGGCAGGGCGGGCGAGGAACGTCACTATCGCCTCGAATTGAAACTGCTGGCCGATGTCGGCCTGGTAGGTTTTCCGAACGCGGGCAAATCCACTCTCATTTCGCGCATCTCAGCAGCAAGGCCGAAGATCGCCGATTATCCGTTTACAACGCTTGAACCAAATCTCGGCGTGGTGACAGTCGGTGAAGAGCCTGATCTCGAATCGTACGTTGTGGCCGATATGCCTGGACTCATTGAGGGCGCGCATCTCGGCTCCGGTCTGGGTACGCAGTTTCTGCGCCACATTGAACGTACGCGTTTGCTCGTGCATGTAGTCGATGTGTCGGATGCATCGGGCCGCACAGACCCTTTGAAGGACTTCAAGATCATCAACTCGGAGCTCGCCAGTTTTGGCGATGGCTCGCTCTCTGAAAAGCCGATGATCGTTGTCGCCAGCAAGATAGATGTTGCCAATCCTGATAAGTTAAAGAAGCTCACCACGCACGCGAAGCGGCGCAAGCTTGAGTTTCATGCGATTTCCGCGGTTACAGGGCAGGGAATCGACGAGCTGAAGTGGGCGATCGCCAAGCGTTTGCGCCCTCTCGGGGACTAATTAAACCGCCACCTTTTTTACACGCGCGTAGTTATTACCTTGCGTGGTCGTGTGCTTTTTACTTACTGACTCATGTACGCCGAGATTGCCATTACCTCCTGAAAAGGAGCGCGCAGGCTGCGTTTATTTGCTGAAGCCCGGCAGATCGACGCGGCGTGCGATGTGGTCCTGGATCCAGTGCGCATCCCACCACTCTTTTGGATCGATCTGGACACCATCGAGCTGCATGGCGAAATGGACGTGATCGCCGGCTGCCATGCCCGTCATCCCGCTAAGACCCATCACTTGGCCTCGGGTGACGGTGTCGCCCTCGTGAACATCAATGCGGCTCAGGTGGCCGTAAATGGTTTGCAGACCGTAGCCATGATCGACCACAATGCAATTGCCGTAAATCCCCAGCGGAGCGGCCCACACCACACGACCGTCATTGGAAGCCTCGACGCCCACATGTTGTGTGACAGCGAGATCGTAGCCGAGGTGTACCTGCTGATCGATCTTTTGGCCGTGGTAAATGTAAGTGCGCTCGTCTGCAAAGCTCGCTTCAGCCTGCGAATGCGACTGGCGCGCAAAAGGCTTGGACCAAAGGAACCGGTCCGCAGTCTTAAAGCGCAAATCGGCCAGCGTTTTGTTGTTGGCCTTGCGCATCTCGCTGTTGATTTTTACGAATCGCGCGACGGGATCAACGGTTCCGTTGGGATCGAGCTCACCCAGCACTTTCTGCATGAACTGATCAGTAACCTGTATCTCGTGATGCGTGTAGACGGGCTGTTCCTTTTTGGGAAACACAACGGTGAGCGGGGTGGTGACGTCGTTGCCCGCCCCATTCGATGCGAATACCAGGGGCGTGTTGCCGGAAGGCATATTCCACGCGAACGCGAACAGCGAGAACAGCCCCGGCTTGCCGCCAGGCATCGGCCATGCACGAAAAATCTGCTCTCCCACGCGAACGCCCGCAGAGTTGTATGAGCCGGTTACGTTCAATGTGGCGAGATCGGCCATGCCGAGGTAGAGGTAGTGTTGATCGGAGTCGGCGCTGACCACAGGAGCCTGCGTGACCACGTTCACGTCGCGCTCCAGGCGTGCGACGCCATGGAAAAGACCCGCGGACGCCGCTTCAATGATCAGGCGCGCGGGGCCGTCGTGCAATTGTGGTGTGGTGTTCAAGCCAACAGTAAAACCGAAGGTGTTGTCAGCGCTGCTTGAGGCTTTCGTGGTCTGCCAGACCTGATATCGCGCGCCGTTCTGCTCTATGGTGGCTGTGAGTTGGCTAACGCCGCGTGTGTCATGCACGTGGACTGAAATCGGCGTCGCTCGGCCAATCGTAGTCACAGAAGCAGGAATATCCAACGACGGCTTGCCACAGCCGGTCAGACCCAGAAGCATAGAGAGCGAGAGTAGGTTTAAATCAACGATTTTTGTTCGCACGAATCCATTTTAGCCCGCGTCAATAAAAAACATTCGGATCGGCGGCGAGACTCAATCGCGACTTGCCATGCAACTGGAGAATCGGTGGCGTTCATCTAATCCAAATGCTTCGCAATAAGCAGAAGATTGGATTACTGATTCAATTGCCCTTCCGGTTTTCGGTAGGAGTTTTCGATCGTTCCACGGGAAGACTTCCGACAAGACTTCTATTTGCATTCGTTTAGAGAGTTGCCGCGATTCTTCTGCGGCCGATCTCAGCATCCCTGTCCATATCTGACTTCTCGCGTCATTTGGCGTACCCTGAGCGGCTCTTTCCTCGGTACCCTACACGACGAGTAGCAATTATTTTATGATTTTGTTTGACGGAGATGTCATGAATAAAACGGAAGTTCTCCGCGCGTGGGCCCGTATCCTGGCTGGCCGCACTCCTTCTCTTTCGATCGAAATAACGAAAGAGTGTCCGTTGCGATGCCCAGGATGCTACGCATTCGACGAAGCGCATCTCGGCGGCCCAAAACAACTCCGTGATCTATCCGATTTCCGGGGAGATGAATTGGTGGCACGTGTGCTCGCGCTGGTCGACGAGCACAAGCCGCTGCACGTTTCGCTCGTGGGCGGCGACCCGCTCGTCCGGCATCGTGAACTCGAATTACTCCTGCCGCAGCTTGACAGCCGTGGAGTGCACACCCAGATTGTTACCAGCGCGTTCAGAGCGATCCCCGCGGCTTGGATGGCCTTCAAAAAACTAAACGTGGTGGTATCTATCGATGGCCTGCAGCCGGAGCACGATGAGCGGCGCAAGCCGGCGACCTACGAACGCATTCTCAAGAACATCAAAGGGACCAAAATCACCGTCCACTGTACCATCACATCGCAGATCGCCGGCCGTCCTGGATATCTGGATGAGTTCCTCGCCTTTTGGAGCGGCCAACCGGAACTTGCCAAAGTCTGGTTCAGTGTCTTCACGCCGCAGCGCGGCGCAACGGATCCTGAGATACTCACCCATTCACAACGAGCAGGTGTGATCGACGATCTGCGTCGATTGCGGCAGAAATACCCGGTTCTCGATATGTCTGAAGAGATCATTCGAGAGATTGAATCTCCCCCCAAAAATCCTGAAGAATGCATTTTTGCAAGGACTACAACTGTAATCTCGGCTGATCTCCGAACGAAGATCGCTCCATGCCAATTTGGAGGAGACCCCGATTGCGAGCATTGCGGCTGCATTGCGTCCATCGGATTGGCATCGGTGGGTCATTACCGCGTAGTGGGCCGCCTCACCGCGGGACAAATCTTCATGGCTTCGGATCGGTTTGGAAAAAGATGGAAGCGTTACAGCCGCAGCATCTTTGGCAAGAATTCGAGAGATTCCATTCCCTCGCCATTCAGAATTCTTCAGCGATAGCGTTAGAGCGGAACCTGAGCAACCGTGCCAGTTTTGAATGCGTGCAGAGGTGGCTTTTTACTCAAGGGAGAACCCCCGCCTTTGCCTGGGAGGCGGTAGTAGTTTGACAGATCCGGGAGTCTTTCCCAGAGCAATTCTTCCAGGCGCTTGAGAAACACGACGGCTTCAAGCACCGTCCCTACGGGACTCCGAGCACAATCTCCGCACATCGTCCCCCACGCTGAAGCGCGGGGCTAACGAACTGAGTGTACCGGGGAGATGGTTTACGAAATAGACCGGGGACATGGTTTACACATTTGCGGAGAACAGTAGGCTTTCCGAGCTTAGGCATGACGCTGGAAGATGCGTTTATGCCTTGGAAAGAGACTCGAACCGTGGATCAGCGCCTGCAGTTTTTATCGAGCTATCAGAGGGAAGAGATGTCGGTTACCGACCTTTGCCACGAGTATGGCATCTCGCGTCCGACTGCTTACAAGTGGATCAAGCGTTATGACGAGGTTGGGCCGGAAGGGCTGCTCGATCTGACGCGCACGCCGCACAGCTCCCCGCACGCGACATCGGCAGAGATCGAGAACGAGGTTCTTGCGCTGCGGAAGCGGTTCCCGTCCTGGGGAGCGAGGAAGCTCAAGGCGCGCCTGGAGCGCATGAACCCGAAGGTGATCTGGCCGGCGGCAAGTACGGTGGGTCAGATCCTCAGCCGTGCCGGGCTCACCAACCCGAGGCGGAAGAAGCGGCATGCCACGCCGAGCTCGCAACCGTTCTCGATGGTGACGGCGCCGAATCAGCTTTGGTGCATGGATTTCAAGGGCTACTTTCTGACGGGAGATGGATACCGCTGCGATCCGTTTACGATCACCGACGCGCACAGCCGGTTTCTGATTCACTGCCAGGCCGTGACGCGCATGGATCTTGCCCAGGTCAGCGCGGTTTGCGATGCCGCGATGCGCGAGTATGGCGTGCCGGAACGCATCCGCACCGACAACGGAGCGCCATTCGCGGGCGTCGGCTTGCTGGGCCTGTCGAAGTTGTCGCTGGGATGGATGAAGCTCGGTATTGTTCACGAACGCATCCAGCCAGGGCGGCCTCAGCAAAACGGTAGGCATGAGCGCATGCATCGCACGCTTAAAGAAGACACGGCAAAACCCCCAGCCCAGACGGTGCCAGCGCAACAGAAGAAGTTTGATCGGTTTCGTCTGATATTCAATCACGAACGTCCGCACGAAGGTCTTGCGAATGAGACGCCAGGCAGCATCTATGTGCCCAGCACTCGGATGTTGCCGAGTAGCGTGCCGAGCTTCCAATATCCGAAGTCTTTTCAGACGCGCCGCGTGAACAACAACGGCGATATGAGTTGGCTTCACGGCCGGGTGTTTGTCAGCGAAGTGCTCCGCAACGAGGAGATCGGCCTGGAGCAAATGGATGACGACGCTTACCGGGTCTTCTTTCGGACCACCGAACTAGGCATGTTCAACAGCGCCGAAAAGCGATTTCGCGCGGCGGTGAGAGGTTGAAGAGTGCGCAGCAAAACAAGCTATGGAAATGACGGGGTGTGGAAAGCATGGAAAGCCAAAAAGCCGGCTTTCCACCCTTCCCACACTCCTTGGAAATCCCTTCGGGATTACCACATTCCCACAGCTACGACGACGACTAGAATATGTATCTGGACCGGCAAACCCCGCCGAAAACCCGCAATCAGGGCCGCTTTCGCCGCATGGGGGTTGTAAACTATGTCTCCGGTCTAAAACGTAAAGGATGTCCCAGTACTCTCAGAACTCTGCGCCTCCGGCGCGGGATCCTGGCGAGTTGCAAAAATGCGAGGTTGCAAAAATGCGAGTACGAACAGTTCAGGCCCTTTTTGAGGGGCCACCAGCCATCAAGCCTCCGGTTCTACCGGGAGATATTTGCTTCTTGATGAAAAAGCCACTTGAGAGCCGTGCCTATGGGCACATCTGCTCGGATTCTGCTATAGCTGTCGCCGAGTTGCGGAGAAGAACCGTGGGTGAGCCCAGAGCGGACGAAGCGGGCCGCCCTGGGCAATGGGTGAGCACAATCAGAATTGATAAGAGACGGTGCCGTAAATGGTGCGCGGAGCTCCCGGATACGCGTTGATGTAGCCGCTGGGAACGTTATTGGGATCCGATGCAAGCGACGCAAAGTAGCCGCCGCTGGAGATGTACTCCCATTCGTTGTACTGCGAATTTCCGATATTCATCATATCGACCCGCAGGTTAATGGACTGCTTTTCCCAGAGGCTAATGGGGGCGTTAAACGAGAGATTCGCCGTGGTGTACGCCGGCATGGTCTGGGTGGTGGGCGCTCCACTGCTGTTTGACCAAAGGTTCTGCGAGCCGGTGCTCTCCACCCAGAAGCGCGGTTCGAGGATGGTGTGGTTGTGGTGCTGGATTCCGTAATAGGCACCCGTATTCAATGTGTAATTCGGGACATAGGACACCGGGAGGTTGTTGTAGAACGTGCACCCGGAAGCGGGATTGGAGATCGTGCCGCACCCATTGAGCGGTCCGCCGACCACGTAGGTTGTGAAATTCGCAGCTTCTCCAGCGAAGTTGAAGAAGAAGTGAAGATTGCTGCGGGGATCGGCGTCAAAGAATGCATCGACGCCGTGATAGGTGGAGTTGCCGCCTCCGGTTCCCAACACGCCGAGAGCTGTCTCGAAGTCAATCTCCTGATTGGTGTAATTGAGATGGAAGTAATTGACGCCGGCGATAAAGTTCCTGAGCCCCGGCGCGCTGTTGAAGTGAACCTTACCGCCGAATTGAGCGTAGGCGCCCTTCGCCAGGATGTAGTATGCGGGATCAACGGCCTGGAACATGCCGCCGCCGCCGCCAAGCGCGGGACTGCGATAGGTGGTGTCATATCCGCCATAGATCGTGAGCCACTGCCTGGGCGTCACGGAAACGTCGATGCCGGGCTCAACGGCCGAGCGGCTCTCATGCGCTCCGCAAAGAGAACCCTGGTCTTTGGCCTGGCTGCCGTCGGGAGCCGTGGCGGGGCTTCCGAAGATGTTGAAATAAGGATCGTTTCCTTGCCCCGACGGGAACAGCGAGCAGTGGGTCTGATAGACGTTCGCGCCAGCAGCAAAGCTAAAGTCGCGTTGTGCCTGATCGCTATAACCGGTTGAGAACCCATCCACGCGCACTCCGGGAATGATGTGAATCTGCGGTATGGGATGGATATCGTCCTGAGCGAAGAATGTCACGTTGTCCTGCTGGAAGTAGCCGGATCGAAACTTCGATCCGATGCCGACGATTTGCTGGGCTCCGTTTCCTCCCTGGGCGGGGTTATAGAAGAGGTTGTGCGAGTTGTAGACCTCGTGAATCAGGTAACCGCCAAAGCTGACCGTATTCAAAGGAAGGACCTGGGAATACGAGATCTGGTCGCCAAACATGTTGCTATGCGGATTGTTCCACTCGTCCACCTGGGCGCCCTGCGCCAGGGCATCCTGGTTGCGGCGGTGAAAACGGCGAATATGCGTGAACCATACCGAATTCTCGAGTGTGCTGGTGTGGCTCAGAAACAATCTCTGGCGCGCATAGGCCATGAACATTTCGTTGGTGTCATATTTGTTGTAGGCGGCGTACGGCAAGCCGCAATAGAATCCGCAGGTCGCCTGGCTGAAATGGGTGCCGTTTGGCTCAATGAGCTGCTGGTCGGTGGTTGGAATCACTGTGGGACGGTACCCGCCGCCCTTGGCGTAAAGAACACCGAAAGCAAGACTGCCGGCTGAGAACGTTTTGACGGTTTTGCCGAGGACTGAGCCATTCTTGGTGGGATTGCCGAAGCCGTCGGGAGTCTGCCGGAAATCGTCGCCTCGTCCCAGTCCGCCTCCCAGCACAGTGGTCCATCCGCGGAAGTTCCCCGTATTGCCGACGAAAGCGAAGTTTTGCTGGCCATACGGCCCATCTGTAAGAGCAGCGCTGAGGTGCCGGTCCAGGGTTGGCTGAATCGGCGTGTACTCCACGCGTCCGCCTACGTCGGTGTACCAGCGGTCCGCAGCCTGACCGGGGCCGTAGGTCACCTGCACGTCCTGAATCACCAGGTTCTGCGGCATGGTTGCCGATTGCCACAAACCTGTCGCCGGGTCGGCCGCCGGAATCCCATCATACGTAATGCCCAGCGAACCCGGCGCCGTAAAGCTTGTTGCCTCGCCCGCCCAGCCTTGCTGGATTCCGTTGAGGAGAACCGTATATTTTGTTGCGCCGGTTTCTCCATAGCCGACCACGTTCGCGCCCGGGGTGGCTTGAAGCATCTGCGCCCCGCCGGCAAGCGGACCAGCCGCATCCAACTGCTTGCGGTCGAGCACGCGCACCGTTTCCGGCATCAGCATGACATCGTCGCGGGTGGGCATGGGCTTGGCCTCAGGGTCAACGGTCCCGCGCACCACCACACTGTCATTCAAGGCCGCCACCTGCAGAGTAGCGGTGATGGAGTGCTGTGTCGCCGGCGAGATCCGCTGCGTAAAAGTCTCGAATCCCGACTTTTCGACGGAGAGAATCTGTGGCCCTTTAAGAACACTGCTAAAGACGAACTGCCCGTTCGGACCCGTCGTCGTGTGAGTCACTGTGTTCGTTGTCAAATCCGTTAAAGAAACGGCAGCGTTAGGAATTGCCGCTTCCGAGGTGTCTACCACTTTTCCCCGAATCTCCGTATCTGCGGCATGCGCCACGGCAAGTCCCACGAGCGCAAAAATGCAAAACGCAACTAGTCTTCGCACCATATCTCCAAAATCCTTTCTGTCGACGGTTGGTTGCGCGCTTTGCCCAGCCGATATCGGGCCAGGCAACATAGAAGCGGGCAGGGCCGGTCTGGCGGCCAGATTCCCCGGGCACGCTCATTGGAGCGCATTCCGATGAAATCCATTGCGCCGGCATTCGCGGTAATCCCTCTTCACGAGCCTGACGGGTCAGCAGAGGGAGCGGAAGAGTCTGCTCATCACAGGGCGAGGCAGTGTCTCTTTAACAAGAGAGATCTATTCAGGACGTGAATCGCGGAGGAGGCGGGCGGAAGGAGAAGAAGGTGAACTCCGAAAGGACGATCTTGCGGCGGCGGGTGGGCGGAACCAGTGCTTCGAGTGAACGGTCCCGCAGCGGGGAATGGTAGCCGCACGCGAAGCTTGCGGGCAGATGCCGCAGAGGCTGCCATTTTGCCTTGGCGGAAATGAGCACGATCTGCTGGCCGCCCACACGCTTGGGCCGCTCATTTTCGGTGAGGAGTTTGGCCGGCGCCATGACGCGGAAGGCGCAGCCCCGCAGCGGATACTGCTCCATTTTGTAGCCAGCGCCCCACATAGCGACGGCGAGACCCAACGCCAACCCATACCAGGTGAGCGGCGTGACTCGTCGGCAGCTTTGTTGCGAAAGGCGCATGCGGGGAAGAGCGCTGCGCAAAGGCAAGGGGTGCGATTACGGCAGGCTGCACTAGTATGCAACGCTGCGGGTGAATCAGCCGTTAAGGGAGTGTTACTGCAATGTGAACAGAGACAGCATCCCGGTGTTGGCCGGGATTCCTGGGGCGGTTCTGCTTAGAGGGAGTTTTGAGGCTGAGATTGATGGGGCGAGTTTGCGGTTTGTGCTCTTTCCCTCGAACAATCGTGACGGTTGTACCAGGTATTCTCTGCAATCGTCTTGCCGGGGCGTGCCGGCTGAGATCCTGCCCAAATGATCACAGATTCCACGATCGCCATCACTCAGGTTGGCGCGGCCGGTATTGGCGTTCGCTCCTGCTCCTGCCATTAACGTTTCGCGCATGTGCTAATCCGAATAAAAACTATTGCAGATGGCGCTGGTGTTTCGTCAGAAAAAAGGGATGGTGGGCAACCTCTGAAGAGTAGTGTGCTTCTGTTAGCAGGATGGAGGAGGGTTATCGAGGACTCCTAGATCTGTTAACAGTACGATCACCTATTGAAAGCAACGAAAGTAAATAGATACAGAGGAGGAAGAGTAATGAAGAAGAATCAGCATCTTGGAGGGGTGGTCACACTGATGATGACGGCCGCCCTCTACGCCTTCACCCCCAGTCTACCCGCCCAAACTCAAGACAGTGCCCCGCAGCAAGGGCAGCAGCAACAGGACCAGCAACCCAAAAAGTTCGCGGGTAAGATCATGAAGCTCCAAAATGGAAACTATGCGCTGATTACCGGACAAACGGCCCAGGGTCAGGTGGCCGGACACTTCCTGGATAACCAGGACGAGGCTAAAAAGTACGAAGGCAAACAAGTGACGGTTACAGGGACGCTGGAATTGGCGAGCAACACCATTCACGTGACCAAGATCGAAGTTGCGTAATCACTGACGCATCGCGGATGCCGCGGAGGAAGACGAGAAGGGCTACCGATGATGGCAGCCCTTCTCTTTATCAGAATTAGGAGCGAATCCAACTCGAAGAAAATTCAACGAGCTAGACCGCGATGAGGCGATGCAGACTTGGCTTTAGGTGGTGATGCGTCTGCCACGCGGCACGTGCTTAGTCTTCTTCTTCGTCGATCGGTTGTTTCGCGTTGGCCAGGATCTTCTCAGCCACCGGTTGCGGGACAATCTCGTAGTGGTTTACTTCCATGCGGTAGCTGCCCTTGCCCTGAGTCATGCTGGTAAGCTGCGTGCCGTAAGTCAGCATTTCGGACATGGGAACTTCCGCGTTGATGACGGTCGTGCGCCCTTTGGTTTCCATGCCCTGCACGCGACCGCGGCGCGAGTTCAAATCGCCCATGAGCGTGCCGGCAAAGTCATCGGGAGCCTCAATCTCCACCTTCATCACCGGCTCAAGCAGGCAAGGCTTTGCCTGTTCCATGGCCTTTTTGAACGCGAGACGGCCTGCTTTCTTGAACGAGAGTTCGTTTGAATCCACGTCGTGGTAGCTGCCGTCGTAGAGCGTCACCTTGAAATCGACGACAGGGTATCCTGCGAGAAATCCGCGGGCCGCCGCTTCTACAATTCCCTTTTCTACAGCGGGAATGAAATTCTTCGGAATGGCTCCGCCGAAGACGTCGTTTTCGAATTCGAAGCCGCCGCCGCGAGGCATCGGTTCCATCTTGATCTTGCAATCGCCAAACTGCCCGTGACCGCCCGATTGCTTCTTATGACGGCCCTGCGCATCGGCTTTGCCGCGGATGGTTTCGAGATAAGGAACCTTGGGCGCCTTCAGCGTTACTTCGGCGTGATAGCGCTTTTTGAGGCGGCTCACAATGGCTTCGATATGCGGCTGGCCCGCGCCGGCAATCAGAAATTCGTTGGTCTGCGGATCGCGGTAGAAGCGAATGAGCAGGTCCTCTTCCATGAGTTTGTGGATGGCGGGTGCGAGTTTGTCTTCGTCCGCGCGGCTCTTGGGCTCGATGGCGTAGGTCATGGCCGGCTCAGGAAGTGCAGCCAACTCCACCTGCATCTCCGCGCCCTTTTGCCCGAGCGTATCGCCGGTGAGGGTGTCGCGCAGCTTGGCAACTGCACCAATGTCACCGGCATGTAGTTCCGGTATTTCAACTGCCTTGCGGCCCTGCATTACGCTCAGGTGCGAAAGCTTTTCCTGCCCGCGGCGCGTGTAATTCTCGAGCGTCGCGTCGTTCTTCACCACTCCACTGACAACCTTGAAAAAGCTGATGCGGCCAGCGAACGGATCCGACATGGTCTTGAAGACGTATGCGCCAAGGGGCTCGCTGTCTGCCACCTTGCGCGTTGCGGCTTCGCCGTCCGGAGTCTTTATGGCAACCGGCTCGTGCTCAACCGGTGAAGGCGTGTAGACCTTGATGAAGTCGAGCAGGTGATCGAGGGCCATGTTGGCAAGGCCGCTCGAGAAAAGCACCGGGAAAATGCGGTCTTCGCGAATAGCTTCGTGGAGTGCCGCGATCAGGTGCTCTTCGGGGATGGTGCCTTTTTCGAAATACTCTTCCATTAACTCGTCTTTGCCCTCGGCCACCAATTCGACCAGCGCTTCGTGGCGGGCCTTGGCGTCTGCGGCGAGCGAAGCTGGAATCTCCGCTGAAACTTTGCCACGGCCATCGCCGCCGGGAGCATAGGTATAGGCTTCCATCGTTACCAGGTCCACTACGCCGTGAAATCCGTTGGCATCCACGATTGGCAACTGGACAGGAACACAATTGCGGCCCCAACGCTCGTGAATATCGTCGATGAGGGCACTCAATCCGCCCTGGCCACCCGCCTTGGGATGGTCCATCTGGTTGACGAGAACGACGCGGGGTACGTTGGCTTCTTCGGCATATCTCCAAACGCGCTCGGTGACGGGTTCAACTCCTGACTGGGCGTTGACAAGCACAATGGCAGACTCGACCGGAAGCAGCGCGGCGTGAGCTTCGTGCGTGAACATGTGAAAGCCGGGAGTATCGACGAGGTTGATCTTCACGCCCTGCCACTCGGCAAAGGCGACGGCGTTCTGCATCGTAATGCCGCGAGCCACTTCTTCTTCGTCATATGCGGTCACGGCTGTGCCATCGGCCACGCGACCCTGGGTTGGCGTCATTTTAGCGGCATGCAGCAGAGCGGCGATTAACGTGGTTTTGCCGCTGTGCGCATGCCCCAATACAGCTACGTTACGGATCTCACTTCCCTGGTACGTTTTCATTTGCTTCTCCTTGAGATTTGGCGGATGAGGGCTGAATTCGGTGTGAATAAGGGGTTAGTCGTGTGGGGGACAGGGACTGCAGGCGAATGCCTTGGGTGGCATCCAAGTGGCCGATTTGGCTGGCCACGGCTCCGGGTCTGCCGTCTACCTCGTCCATTGAAGAGGGCCACGCGCCGGCGTAAAGGCAGATCAATGAAGTGTGAATCCGCCGGGCGTTCTTCACCAAAGAGCGGATGCTATCACAGGCGGAGTATTAACGTCCTGTGACTGGGGGCACAAAAACCGCAGGATGAGGACCGCGACACCGCGACACACTTAGCTGGGCCGCTCTCCGGAAAGCAGAATCCTGCAGAATGCCATGACGACCTTGTGATAGACTCGTGCGTTTTGAAGGAGAAAGCCAATGTTGAATGCCCTGCGAATTGCCGGATTTGTAGCTTTTCTCGCGTTAACGCCAAGCGCAAATGCTGCGGACGTGTCCGGAACCTGGAAAGGCAGTTTCGATTTCCAGGGCAGCAATGTTTCGTTGACCTTTAATCTGATGGCGACCGGTAACGTCGTTACAGGCACAGTAGAAGGGCTCCCGACAACGCCAGCCGAAATTCACGACGGGAAAATTGACGGCGATATTGTGAGCTTCTGGGTCAATAGCGACTACGAGGGCAACACGTACAAGCTCTTGTATCGGGGGACAGTTGCGGCGGATGGCATCAAATTCTCGTTCGGCACCGAAGACGGCAGTTGGGGCACGGAATTGACGGCGACTAAAGCGCCTGAAAGCACCGGAGTGCAGCCCTCCGGTGCTGCGCAATAAATCCTTTTCGAAAGAATCGCCGCTCGCGTACACTGCAGACATTCGACCCATCGGTTTTCCCCATCCGATGAGGTCGTTCGCGTTCAACTGGGCTTCCCCAGGGGCTCCGACTGACAACCAACAGAACGCGACTACAAGGAGGTCATCATGAGTCTGTCCACAGGTGTCGCTACATCTGTAGCCACGCCCGTTGCCGCGCCGTCACCCGAACACATTCTGCAAATCGGCCTGGGGTTCTGGGCCTCAAAAACGCTGCTCAGCGCGGTGGAGATGGAAGTCTTTACCGAACTCGCGAAGCACCCTGAAGATATTGAAACGTTGACCGGTCGTCTGGGCCTGCATCCTCGTTCCGCGCACGACTTCTTCGACGCGCTGGTTGCTCTCGGCTTTCTGGAGCGCAACGACGGCGTCTATTCGAACACGCCGTCGGCTGACCTCTTCCTGGACAAGAAGAAACCCACCTATGTCGGTGGCATGCTCGAAATGGCGAACCAGCGCTTGTACGGGCACTGGAACAAGTTGACCACCGCACTCAGGACCGGCCAGCCGCAGGGAGAGGTCGGACCGAGTGGGACCAACACCTTTGAAGCACTCTATGCCGACCCCGCTCGGCTGAAGACTTTTTTGAAGGCGATGTCCGGCGTGAGTCGCGGCGCAAACATGGCCATTGCAGCGAAGTTCCCTTGGGCGAACTACAGGACCGTGGTGGATGCGGGACCGGCGCAGGGCGATCTGCTGGTTCAGGTGACACTCAAGAACACGCACCTGCTCGGGATCGGGTTCGATCTGCCTGAAGTTGGGCCGATCTTCGAGGAATACATTCAGGCCAACGGGCTTTCGTCGCGCGTGCAGTTCCTGCCCGGTAGCTTCTTCACCGATCCGATTCCCAACGCGGAAGTGGTCATGATGGGCCACATTCTGCACGACTGGGATCTGGAGCAGAAGCGAATGCTCATCGCCAAGGCTTACGACGCGCTTCCGAAGGACGGCGCACTGATGGTCTACGACGCGATCATCGACGACGATCGGCGACGGAATGCACTTGGCCTGTTGATGAGCCTGAACATGCTGATTGAGACGCCGGGCGGCTTCGACTACAGCGGCGTCGATTGCATAGGCTGGATGAAGGATGCGGGATTTAAGGAAGCGCACGTGGAGCACCTGGTCGGTCCGGATTCCATGGTGATCGGCATCAAGTAGCCACAAGAACCGTACAGGAATGTCCTTGAAGAGCACGATGCTTGGCGAACTCAGGTCAATGTATCGTGCTCTTGTTTCGCGAAGGAACTGCGCTCTGGTCAGAACCACTCCCGCCGCATACTCTTGATGCAGGTGAGCGGGACCTCGCGTAATCGGCGTTTAGCTAAAGGGTCCCGCCTGGGTTTTGTGGTGAAAGGGACCTGATGAGCACGCGGATCTTTCGTCTTTTTGCAGTAGCAATTTTTCTTCCATCAATGTGCAGTGCAGTTGCGCAGACTCCAGCTGGGGCCTCTGCCCAGGCGCCGCCTCCGGCTTTTGCGGCTCCTGTTCCGCACCAGAATGCTCCCCTTGGACAGATCAAGCGCATGCCCGGCGATGGCGACGGCGCATTCAAGACCGGCAAGTATCGTGACCTGTTCGCCGAGCGGGGGCACTCGGCTGCCGAGAGCCGCGCCAAGATTGAAGCGGCGTTCCGCCAGCTCTTTCATGGAGATGGCCAGGAAGAGCGCATCTATTTTGAGAACGGCGCAAATGAGCACGGACCGCTGGCCTACATGACCGACTGGGCCAACAACGACGCGCGCACGGAAGGCATGAGCTACGGCATGATGATTGCCGTTCAACTGAACAAGAAGCGCGAATTTGACGCGCTCTGGAACTGGTCGAAGACTTACATGCTCATCACCGATCCCAAGAATCCTTCGGTCGGTTATTTTGCGTGGTCAATGAACACGGATGGAACGCCGCGCTCGACCGGGGCCGCTCCGGACGGCGAAGAGTATTACACCATGGCGCTTTACTTTGCCGCGCACCGCTGGGGCAATGGGAAGGGCATCTATAACTACCAGGCTGAAGCGGACAAAATTCTGCGCGGCATGCGGCATCATCCCGTGTTGAAGGGGACTGGCCCGTTCCGGATCCATCCTGAAGATCCGCCGTTCGTTCAGCCCGATCATCCCTGGCCGAGCCCCAACAATCGCAGGATGGCCGCAGAGCTGGCAGCGCACGGCATCAATGCTCCGACGTTTCGATTCAATCGCACGCCACGCGAAGAGACAATCGGGCCCATGGTGGACGAAGACCATTTCATGATCAAGTTTGTGCCCGATCTTCCTGGCGGCACCACGGACGCCTCCTATCATTTGCCCCATTATTACGAGCTTTGGGCGCGCTGGGGGCCGGTGGAAGATCGGCAGTTCTGGGCAATGGCCGCGGATGTGAGCCGCGATTTTTTCAACCGTGTCACAGGGCCGGAGACGGGCCTCACGCCTGACCGCAGCAATTTCGACGGCTCCCCGGTGGTTGGACGCAACGGCACCTCGGTTCCGTTCAGCTATGACTCATGGCGCAGTGTGAGTAACTGGAGCGTGGACTACTCGTGGTTCCACAAGGACACGCGCGAAACCGTCCTAAGCGACAAGGTTCAGAAATTCCTTACCGCACGAGGTATCGATTCCTTCGCTGACCGCTACACGCTGGATGGAAAGCCGCTCTCAAACCGGCACTCGCCAGGGATGGTGGCGACGGCCGCTGTGGGAAGCCTGGCCGCGGCTGACGGTCCAGACGCCAAGGCGTTTGTCGAAGCGCTCTGGAATATGCCGGTTCCCTCGGGCGAGCAGCGTTACTACGATGGATTGCTTTACCTGATGAGCCTGATGCACTGCAGCGGCAACTTCAGGATCATCGGGCCTGGAGCGGCGAAGTGAAGAGTTGCGTTCGTGATGTCCCACCTTAACCGATGCACGATAAACCGTGCATCGGCGAAGGTGGGCACCCGAGCAATTGTATTTATGCGCGCGGCTACTTCGCCGTAATCTGCAGGATCGCAACTTGGTCAGTGACGGCGAGCGATACACCGTTTCCGCTCACAGATGGCTTGAATGAATTCGCGTTCCCATTCGTATCGAATTGGTAACCGGCCGACACCGTGTTGCTGGTTGTTAGCTGGATGCTCACGTTCTCCGGCGTTACATTGATCGATTGCGCATTGTCCGCGTCCCAACTCGGTTTCTCAATCCACAAAATCAGCCAGAACGTTCCATCGTGCTTTTGCAGCAGCAGATGATTCAACGATGCGTCGCCGCCTGTAATCGAGTACTGCAGTTTAGTTGGCGTGAATGCAGTCGTCGTTGAATCTCCCAGGACCGATAGCAGATTCTTGAGAGCCATGAATCCGGGCCGGGGGCTCAGATCGTTGCGCAGCAGTCCGTATCCGGGTGAAGAAACCTCGTCAAGAAGCTCGTAAGTATAAACCTTGCGGATTCCGTGATTGAAGGCGACCAGCATGGTGCGTGGAACATACGAGGCCTGCACGCTTTCCGGCAAAGTGTACGGAATCGTCGTCGAAGGATAGGTGATGAATCCAGTCTCAGTGATAACCGTGGGCGCATTCGGCGCATTGAGCGCAGCCTGGTCGAGCCAGAATGCGAAGCTGCCGTATGCATTGCCTGCTGAGTCAAGACCTCCCCACCCATTGCTACCGGGATTGCGCCCGCCAAAGTAAACGTGCAGGTTGTTCATGGTGATCTCAGAGGAGAGATCGCCGGCGGAAGCATACGAGGACGGGTCGATGAACGACGGACCAAGCAGCGGCACGTTCAGGTTCTTGGCGGCGGCAGAGAGCATGGGCAGAAATGAAACCACATTACTGATGCCGGTGTTGGCATCACCACCGCAGTTGCCTGCATTGTCGCACTCGTTCGAAGCTTCGATCGACTCCATATCCTGGACTTCGGAGGCCAATGTAGCGATCGCCGTCGGAGTTGTGCTGGTGTTGAACGGGACCACGTAGTCGCACTTGATGCCGGCAGAAGCGAGCTGCTGGTGATTCTTGACGATCGGGTCGGTGGCACTCCACGAATAATAGCCGTCGCGGATGTGGCGAATCCCCAGCGATTGCAGAGAACTGGAGATTTGCGGGAAGTTTGTGTAGTAAGCGGTGTCGGTGTAGCTCAGATGAGTCACCACGCCTGCGCTGTCAACGAATGACGCCGCAGCCGAGGCTTGTTCCAAGGGCATATTGCTTGATTGGCCCGATCCGGAGTTAGAGCCCCCCGAATTTGGTGACTTGTCAGTGGCGGTGGTCGAACTGGCAGAAGTTGCCGAACAACCGAGCAGGCTTGTCAGGGTTATTACTGCCGATAAGCAAAGCATCAACTTCAAATAATGGTCAGATAAGTGGCGGCCACTTGCTGAAGCTTTGTACTTGCCACGTTCAGAAAAAAGAGAAGCTGATCTATCTAAGTCTAACAATAAGCGCACAATACCCCTACGATCCGAGCGCAAGAGTGCATTGGCCGGAGCATGCGTGCAGGCTCCGGCGAACAGATGACCTCTGCCCGCTGGTGAAGTGGCCCTATAACGTACTAAGGGGAGAATAAGAAGAAGTTAGCACGTGCGAACTTCTTCTCAAAGTGACAGAAGTCACCGAGCGGCTCCGAAGGGGGAATTGCGTGTGGTTCTGGTTTGTGCTTAGTAACCGCGGTCTAAGTGACAGCGGTGCAATTGCACAATCGACGGCTGCACTGCGATTTGGGAAAAAGAAAAAGCTCCCGGAACCATTACGGCGAGATGCAAGCCGTAATGGTTCCGGGAGCTTTGTTGTCGGAATCAGGACGCGGGTATGCGTCCGTTCCTGTTTATTGCGGCACGATGCGAACGATCGACACCTGGTCAGTGACGGTGAGCGGCGCGATGTTGCCGTTCATCGGCTGATTGAATGCCACAAAGTTGCCGGAGTCGTTGAACTGATAATCGGTTGTGGTGGCAAATCCGCTTCCAAGCCGGACGCCGATGTTCTCTGGCGTAACGGGCAGGTAGGACACGTTCGCAGGATCCCAGCTTGGTTCTTCAAGCCAGAGTGCGAGCCAGTAGGAGCCGTCGCTCTTCTGCAGCAACAGATGGTTCACGTTTGCGTCGCCGCCGACAATATCGAACGGCAGCGATCCGGGATTGAAATTCGCGCCGCCCGGATCAGAGAGCAGCGACAGCATATTCTTCAAGGCAGTGAAGCCGGGCTTTTCGCTGAAATCGTTGCGAAGCAGCCCGTAACCCTGGGGTGAAGTTGGATCGTCGATTAGTTGATAGAAGAAGGTCTTGTCAAAGCCATGCTTGAATGCGAGCAGCAGCGTCCGCGGAATATACGAGGCCGTCACGTTTTCCGGTACGGTGTAGGGAGTGCCGGTGGAAGGGTAGGAGATATAGCCGGTTTCACCGATCTGCATGCGCAGGCCCGGCGCGTCGATCTGCGACTGATCTGCCCAAAATGCAAAACTGCCAAAGCTGTTTCCCTGCGGATCGTAACCTCCCCAACCGATGCTGCCGGGGTTGCGGCCGCCGAAGTAGAGGTGCAGGCTGTTTAGGTTCACGAGCGAATCGAGATTGCCCGCGATCGGATAGGATTCTGGCAACACCAGGGAAGGCGCCACGAGCGGCACATTCAGGGTTTGTGCTGCGTATTGAAGCGTAGGAAGAAAGGCGAGCACATTGGCAATGCCCAGGGATCCCCCGCCACCACATTGGCCAAGAACATCGCACTCGTTTGGACCCTCAATGGCGTCCATGTCTCCAGTTGCACTTGCAAGCTGCTGAATACTGCCTATTGAAAGCCCTGGCAACCACGGCACCACATACGATGTCCTGATGCCCGCTGCCGCCAGTTGCTGATGCTCCTGCACGACAGAGGGGTACTGGTTGACATCGAAATAGCCGTCGCGAATGTGGTGAACCCCCAAAGTCTGCAATGCATTGAGGATCTGGGGCCAGTTTGTTCCATACACCGTGTCGGGATAGTTGAGATGCGTGACTACGCCTGCCATGTTCACCAGAGCCTGTGATGACGCGGCACCTTCAGGGTTCTGGGCGTAGCAAATATTTTGCAAGGCTATAAGAATTCCGGCGGCAAGTGCAGCCTGGACTATTGGCCGGAAAAGGCGGTTAAAGCAGGGTACGTTGTGCAAAGTTTCGACAAGACAAGACCACAGCCCGGCTGGCTTGGTCGCCTGCATGTTGAATCTATTCACTATGTAATTTACCTTCGGGTACGCGGAATAATATACACACGGGGGTTGTGCGAGTGCGGTCCCGCGTATCTCTAGAAATACCCTGTGTCTTGCAAGGGGAATGATCTACGTATAGCCCACAAGTCAAGGCAATGCAATGGCAATCTACGCTAAAAATAAAAGATTCGGGCAACCCGCGTACCAATTCCCGTAACAATGGCGACAACCAATTAGTTAGGTATTGCTAATTCGAATACTTTTAAGCGGAGAGGGGCACAACTGCAAGTGCGCGAACGTACATTCGCACTGATTGCTGCTAGAGCCTGTTATTAACTTTCTCGCCCACGGGAAAGTTAGTAACAGGCTCTAGAGACTTGCGCTGGCTGGTAGGATTTCGTCCACATCAATCCACTGCGTGGGATAGTTCCCCGTATAGCAGGCAGTGCAATATCCCAACTCATTCTCTGCCTGAACCGCAGAGTACAAACCCCCCAGAGAAAGATATGCCAGTGAATCGGCTTCAATGAACCGGCGAATCTCCTCAACAGATTGGTTGGCGGCAATAAGTTCGCGCTTACTGGGAGTATCTACGCCGTAGAAACATGGTGAGATAGTAGGCGGGCAACTGATGCGCAGGTGAACTTCTTTTGCTCCCGCGCCGCGAACCATGCGCACAATCTTCCTGCTGGTGGTTCCGCGAATAATTGAGTCGTCGATCAAAACGACGCGCTTGCCCTCGAGCAGATTGTGGACGGGGTTGAGTTTGAGCCGTACTCCAAAATCGCGAACGCGCTGTTCCGGTTCAATAAACGTCCGTCCCACGTAATGATTGCGGATCAGTCCGAACCGGAAGGGAATACCGGCTTCTTCCGCGTAACCCAAGGCGGCAGTTACACCGGAATCAGGCACCGGGACAATCACGTCGGCCGGCACGCCTGATTCGCGGGCAAGCCGGCGTCCCATACGGTCACGGGTCTCCTGCACCCACTGCCCGAAGACGCGACTATCAGGACGCGCAAAGTAGACATGCTCAAAGATGCAACTTGTTTGAGGTACACCGCTCGCATACTGACGGCTGGTTACGCCATCTTCCGTCACCATCACGAGCTCGCCCGGGAGAACATCGCGGATGAATTCGGCGCGCAGCAGGTCAAACGCGCAGGTCTCGCTGGCGAAGATGATGGTGTCCGGTCCGTCCGCGTGCTTGAGCCGGCCCATCGAAAGCGGGCGGAATCCGCGCGGATCGCGGGCAGCGAAAACGCGGTCGCGCGTCATCATCACGATGGAGAACGCGCCATCCACCTGCGACAGTGAATCGGCAATCGCATCCACCAGCGTTCCGGCACGCGAGTGCGCAATCAGTTGAACAATGATCTCGGAGTCTGATGTGGTCTGGAAGTAAGCACCGTCGCGTTCAAGCCGGGCGCGAATGTTGCCAAGGTTCACCAGGTTGCCATTGTGCGCAATCGCAATCAGTCCCTTGGTGGACTCAACACGGATGGGCTGCGCATTCAGCAGTGCTGAGTCTCCGGTCGTGGAGTAGCGCGTGTGTCCGATTGCCATGGTGCCGGGCAGTTTCTGCAGCACATCGTCTGTAAAGATTTCGGACACCAGCCCCATGCCTTTGATGTTGGCAAGGTGCTGGCCGTCGGCCGTCGCGATACCAGCGGATTCCTGGCCACGATGCTGCAGCGCATAAAGACCAAGATAAACCTGTCGCGCCGCATCTGGATGGCCATGAATGGCGACCACGCCGCATTCTTCGCGGAGCTTGGGATCATCAATCGCCGCGTCCTGCAAAGTGCGTGCGGAGGCTGCTCCACGTGAGCGGAACATTTCAGAACGGTCGATTACACCTTCAACCCCCTGGAAGAGAAGCTTCATCGGGCCGTGACCTCGCCGTGGATGTTGGCTTCCAAAGCAGAGGACCACGGCTCACGCAGCGAGGCGAGCGAGGCAGAGATGATCGGTTGCTTGTACACGTTGATTTCAAACCGGTCGCCGCCGGTTGTGCCGATGCGCGCAGCGTAATAGCCGTACCGGTCGGCGAAGTCTTCAATCGCGTCCAACTGGTTCGCTTCGCACGTTAGCAGCACCGTTGATGCCGGTTCGGCAAACAGGCCGAACAGCGGGTGCGCCATCAGCGACTGTTCCTGGTCCACTGTAACGCCAATGTCGTTGGGGAAGGTGGCCTGGGCCAGCGCCACCGCGATTCCGCCGTCGGAAATATCGCATGCGGAATGGATAAGTTGGCGTTCGGCCAGTACAGAAAGCAGTGTGTGCAGATCGGCCTCCGCTTCCAGGTCCAGCGGTGGTGGCTGACCCCAAACGCCGCCCAGAACCACACTCGCGTACTCCGATGATCCAAAGGAAGCCAACTCAGCCGTGGCCGTCTCTTCAGTTTCTGTGGCCTCGGGATGCAGCACCTGCGGGTTGCCGAGTACAGGATTGTACGGATCAGCGGCGCTCTCGACCTGCGCACCGGGGTAGGGAACTTTGAGATTCGGATCCGGCGCTTCTCCGGCGGGAATGGGCCACAACAGAACCACCGCGTCACCCCGGCGCTGAAAGTGCGCAGGAACTGCCTTCGTCACGTCATCCATGACGCCCACAATCCCGAGCACTGGCGTGGGATAAATGCCTTCGCCACGGGTCTCGTTGTACAGCGAAACATTACCGCCTGTAATCGGCGTCGACAATGCTATGCAGGCTTCCGCAATTCCATCAATGGCGGTTGAAAGCTGCGCCATAATCTCCGGCTTTTCCGGATTGCCGAAGTTTAAACAATTGGTTGCAGCCACCGGTGTGGCGCCGCTCATGGCGACTTTGCGCGCGGCCTCAGCAACAGCGTGTTTTGCGCCAAGATTCGGATTGAGGTAGCTCCAGCGGCCGTTGCCATCCAGAGCCATCGCCAGCCCGCGCTCGTGTCCCTTGGCGCCGGTGCCCTTGATGCGCATGACTCCGGCTTCGCCGCCGGGCCCGAGCACCGTGTTGGTCTGCACCATGGAGTCATATTGCTCGTGCACCCAGCGCTTTGAGCTGACATTCGCACTCGCCAGCAACTTGATGAGATCGGCCGTAAAATCGCGGTCTTGTTCGAGGGCAGCCTGTACGTGCTCGGGCGGAGTCTGCGGCAACGGACACTTCCATGTTCCCACGGGGCGATGGTAAAGAGGCGCGTCGTCGGTAAGCGACTGGTTGGGAATATCGGCCACCAGCACACCGTGATGACGAATGCGCAGCCGCGACTCGGGCTTCACCGTGCCCACAATCACTGCGTCCAGACCCCACTTGGCAAAGACGCGGAGCACTTCGTCTTCGCGGCCTTTTTCGGCCACCAGCAGCATGCGTTCCTGGCTTTCAGACAGCATGATCTCGTAGGCGCTCATGCCGGTCTCGCGCTGCGGGACCAGGTCAAGCTCAACGTCAAGGCCCACGCCGCCGCGTGCACCCATCTCGCAGGTTGAACACGTCAGGCCCGCGGCTCCCATATCCTGGATGCCCACAATCGCGCCGGTCTTCATCGCTTCAAGGCAGGCTTCCAGCAGAAGCTTTTCCATGAACGGATCGCCCACCTGTACGTTGGGACGCTTCTGCTCCGAACCTTCCTTAAACTCCTCGCTGGCCATAGTGGCGCCATGGATGCCGTCGCGACCCGTCTTGGCACCTACATAGATGACCGGGTTACCGGCGCCGCTCGCCTTGCCGTAGAAAATCTCGTCTTTGCGGACCAGACCCAGCGCAAACGCGTTTACCAGCGGGTTGCCGCTATAGCAGATCTCAAACTTGGTTTCGCCGCCCAGATTCGGGACGCCGAAGCAGTTTCCATAACCTGCGATGCCGCTAACCACGCCCTCAACAATGGAATGATTTTTGTGGATAAGTTGGGCGCGTTCTTCTTTTCCCACCTTGGCCGTGGATTCCTCGGCGGAATCCGCGCCGAAGGCGGGGCGCCCGTCATCGGAAATCGGGCCAAAACGGAGCGAGTCCATGACGGCCAGCGGCCGGGCGCCCATCGTGAAGATGTCGCGCAGAATTCCGCCCACCCCGGTCGCCGCTCCCTGGAACGGTTCAATGTAGCTGGGGTGGTTGTGGCTCTCAATCTTGAAGGCGCAAGCCCAACCGTCACCAACGTCGATGATGCCGGCGTTCTCGCCCGGCCCCTGCACCACGCGATCGCTCTTGGTGGGCAGGCGCTTGAGATGCACGCGGCTGGATTTGTAGGAGCAATGTTCGCTCCACATCACCGAGTAAATGCCCAGTTCGGTGAGGGATGGCACCCGGCCAAGTGCTTCAAGAATACGGTTGTACTCATCCGCAGTAATGCTGTGCTGGGCGAGCAACTGCGGGGTAACGGAGACAGGCTCAGGAACAACTGCAGAAGAGGCAGTGGTCATCGCGGTTAACTCCATTGTCGCACGACCGATGTGGAACCGCAGGACGCATTCGGCGGGTTTGTCTCACTACCTGCGAACCGCGTTGTTTTCAGCACAATTAGCCGGTTCCGGGCTGTCGTGGTTAGAACAAAGGTCTGAGAGCAGGACTCATTCCATACGGCCGAGATGGCGGAACTGGCGGACGCAGGGCTCAAAATCCGCTTTCGCCCGTGTTTCGCTCTGGTTTGGGCGCGACTGCGCGAGGATCGTTGTGGGTTGTGGCATGCCTCCTGATCTATATGGTGTTCAACGCGGGTGGCATGCAGGTGATCGGCTGGCTCATGGGATCGGAGATGTTCCCGCTGGCGATCCGAGGAAGAGCGAGCAGCGTACATGCGGCGGTATTGTGGGGTTCGAACCTGATTGTTACCTCGACCGCATTGAGCATCACTTGCGCGCTGGAACCTTCAGAGAGATGAAGCGGGCCGTACATTAGCGGAACCAATCAAGTCGAATCAGCTTTGTCGTTACGATGATTCAATTGCAGCTTGCCAATAGAGAGCGCTCAACCTTACGCTTTTGAAAATGCTCACAACGCAACGAACCCCACTTGCTTAACATCTCTAAGGAGCAATCCATGAAGTCAGTCCGAATGATCCTGGCTTTCTTTGTTTTTTTGATGTTGCCCGCCGCTTGTGTCTTTTGCCAACAGCGGCCTCCTGCAACACCCTTGATCACACACGACCCCTATTTCAGCATCTGGTCAACAACGACCGATCTTGCCGACTCCGATACGGTCCACTGGACACTGAGCGCGCAGCCGATCAACGGATTAATTCGGATCGATGGAAAGCCTTATCGCTTCATGGGAAAGGGCCCGAACTCTCGAACACTGGTGGTTCCGGCCATGCAGCAGATATCTAGCTCGGTGACACCAACGCACACGCGCTATGAATTCCGGCAGGATGGGGTTTCGCTGGAGTTCGCGTTTTTTACTCCGGCACTTCCGAACAATATTGATCTGCTATCGCGCCCAGTGACTTATCTGACCTGGAGAGTGAAGGCTGTTGACGGAGCTGCACATAAAGTCGCTTTGATGCTCGACGTAGATCCGGTGATCTCTGTAAGCGATCGGGATCAGAAGGTACAGTTATTTCGCAATCAGACCTCGCGCCTGAATGTCCTCTCAGTGGGCGCCGGTGATCAGAGGATTCTTAATCGCTCTGGGGATAAGATTCGCATTGACTGGGGTTACTTCCACCTGGCTATTCCCAGAGATGAGGAGTCATCAACGGTGATTGCCGCTCAATCAGTTGCGGATTTTGCTGCCAACGGCAAACTCGCCGAGAGTGATTCAATCGGCATGCCACAACAGGCCGGAAGATCCTGTCCACATCTCGCGGTTGCATTCGATCTTGGATCGGTGGGTACGCAACCGGTAGAGCGCCATGTCCTGGTGGCTTACACCGAAGGCTACGCAATTCAATTTCTGCAACGGAATCTGCGTCCGTATTGGCAGCGGAATGATATGCCGGTTGAGGTAATGCTCGACACCGCCGCGGATCAATATTCCGCACTCGACGCGCAAGGAACTGCATTTGACGAGGAACTCAGCGACGATCTGATCAAAGCAGGAGGCGAGCATTACGCTGCGATCGCAATCCTGGCCTATCGACAGACTCTGGCCGCACACAAGATTGCAGCGGATATCAATGGCGACGCTCTGATGTTTCCGAAGGAGAACACATCGAACGGATGCATTTCGACTGTAGATGTCATTTATCCGTCTGCGCCATTCTTCCTCTTCCTTCAACCCCGCTTGCTCGAGGCGCAGCTTCTGCCGGTTTTGGAATATTCAAGCATGGGCCGCTGGCGTTTTCCATTCTCACCACATGACCTGGGCCAATACCCGCTGGCCAATGGGCAGGTATACGGAGGAGGAGAGAAGACCGAAGAGAACCAGATGCCAGTTGAGGAAAGCGGCAACATGCTCATTCTGGTGGATGCGCTGGCGCGTGTTGAAGGTAGTACGCAACTCGCTCAACGCTTCTGGCCGCAACTGAGTAGCTGGGCGCAATACCTCAGGGAAAAGGGACTGGATCCGGAGAATCAACTCAGCACCGACGATTTCGCCGGCCATCTGGCGCACAATGCCAATCTGTCCATCAAGGCGATTGAAGGCCTCGCCGCGTACGCGGACCTTGCCCGCATGCTCAAGCACGATGATGTTGCGAAAGATTATGGAAGGGCCGCAAAATCAATGGCTCAGAAATGGGTTTCGATGGCTGCCGAAGGAGATCACTACAAGCTGGCGTTTAATAGCCCAAATACCTGGAGTCAGAAATATAACCTCGTGTGGGATCAGATGCTCTCATACGACCTTTTCCCCAAGAGTATTCGGGAAACCGAGTTGAGTTTCTATATGACCAAGATGAACCAGTACGGTTTACCGCTCGATGTGCGTGTCGACTACACGAAACTAGATTGGTCGGTATGGACCGCGACTCTGGCTTCGGACCCCAAGCAATACAACACGCTGATCGACTCGATTTACAAATGGACCAACGAGACGCCAGATCGCGTAGCTCTCTCCGATTGGTACGATACGAAAACCGGAAAGCACATTTCATTTGAAGCACGAAGTGTCGTGGGCGGCGTCTACATCAAGGCACTGGCAAATCCGGAGTTGACTTCAAAGTGGAACAAGTGGAGCGGCGGCCCTGGTGGTAATTTGAGCCCACAGCATGGGAATTAGGCAATGTTAGAAACAGAGGCGTTGAGCTTATCACGACTGAGGCAGTGTTCACTACCTCAGTCGTGCAACGTGTTGATACAACAGCAGGAGGCTTGCCACGTTAACTCGTCGAGGGTTTCTAGGAAATTCGTTGAAGATATCTACAGGCCTGGCCCTGACGCAGCGAGCGTTCAGCCTAACCGACACTCTCCCTTTACTGACTCTGAGCCTGGCCAATTCTGACAGAGTGTCGGTCCCGGGAAACTTCATCGGCCTTGGCTATGAGATGTCTTCCGTTGCTTCTCTTGGCCTTTTGAGCGCTGCCAACCATCCTTACGTGGAGTTGATCAAGAGGCTCGGTCCTGAAGGCGTCCTACGGGTTGGGGGTATTGTTGCGGACTATACCCGATATGAGCCGAATGGGAATATCAAGGCGGAACGCCAGGATACGGTTATCACACGTGCGAGCCTGGAACAATTTGGCCAATTTCTTAAAGAGACTGGCTGGCGCGCAATCTGGAGCGTCAACTTCGCCCAAGGAACCATTGAAGAAGCCGTAGAGGAGGCACGCGCGGTCAGTTCCATTCTCGGACCTCGACTTTTGGCCATTGAATTGGGAAATGAGGTGGAGAATTACAGCCGCGGTCAAAAGCCATTCCGCAATACTCCCTACAGCTATGAGATATATCGCAAGGAATACAAGCAATGGCACACTGCCATTGTGAACGAGGTACCTGGGATTCCCTTTGCCGCTCCAGACACAGCTTCAAATATCGAGTGGGTGGAGCGCATGGCGGGGGATGCACATGGCGATGTACAACTGCTCACAACCCATTACTATCGCGGTGGCCAGAACCGCGGAAATGCGGACCAGATACTCCATTCCGATCCGCGGCTGATCGATACTCTTACACGGCTGCGTGCCGCCTCACGACGGAGCGGAATACCGTGGCGCATGTGTGAAACGAATTCCTTTTTCGGCGGCGGTCTCGAGGGCGTGAGCGACACAATGGTCGGCGCCTTGTGGACTCTGGATTACATGCTGCTACTAGCCCAATACGGATGTGCCGGCGTCAATATTGAAACAGGTGTTAACCAGCTCGGATTCATCAGTCCATACTCGCCGGTTCAGGATGATGGGCACGGATTGAACAGCGCAGGAGCGCCTTATTACGGAATGTTGGCATTTTCATTTGCGAAGCGCGGGTGCAGCGAGGCGATGATGGTACAGATGTCGGAATCCGCACACGACATTACAGCGTACGCACTGGGGACGGGCGGCAAAGTGCTTTGCACTGTCCTCATCAACCGCGGTGAGAGCGACGTTCGAGTTTCGGCCGCGAACCTGGGATTGGGTCACAGCCTTACTGCCATACGGCTTCTTGCACCCAGCAGCGACAGTAAGACCGATGTGACTTTTGCAGGTGCTTTGGTAGAAGCAACCGGGATCTGGAGGCCGGCCCATAAAGAGCGCGTGCTCGCATCCGATATCCCGCTGCCGAAAATGAGCGCAGCAGTAGTTCGCAATTGAGTCTTCGTGGGTAGTAACTTCTTGCGGTTGCTTACCCTACCCTTGTGATGCAGTGCCCGGGAAGCAGGAGAAAACGGTTTCTGGCAGCAACCCTGCCGGAAATCTGTATATAGATCGGCGAAAATTCACTGCAACACAGCTGGCGCAAGCAGCATGGAGGCTACGGGTGTACCAATCTCGACGGCGATGGTATGATGCCCTCACGCCGTACTGAATGCCTTCATGTCGTACTGATGTGGAAGATTTCCGGTTGCTCCAGCCGAATCAATCGGGGAGGGTGAATCCGGTTCAAAGCCAGTTTAGCTAACTCCGAATTGATCGCGATCTATGCCGACGAAAAACAATACGCGTTCTCCGTATATTCAGAGTCTTGACCGAGGCTTGGCAATTCTCCAACTCGTCGGGCGCTCGAAGCAGCCTGTTTCCCTGGGAGAATTGGCCGAGCTGCTCGGGATCGACCGCAGTAGCGCGTTCAGATTCGCCCTCACGCTTCGTCGGCGGGGCTTCCTTTCTTGTCCTCCAGGAAGAAAGGATTTCCTGTTGGGATCTTCGATGTGGGCTCTGGCGCGCGAATATGACTGGGGCAAGTTGCTAGTCGAGATTGCCCGGCCCGATTTGAATTCGCTTGCGACGCGCATCAATGAGACGGCGCACCTGGCGGTTCGCGAAGGGAAGAGTGTGCTGTTCATCGATTCGGCCCACACAGCTCGCGCGATTGCAGTAGTCGGCCGGACGGGCGAGTTGCATCCGCTTCACTGCACAGCACACGGTAAGGCACTGCTTGCGGACGCAGATGAACGCGAACTTCGTTCGCTGCTTGGCTCCGGCCCACTGTCACGTCATACAAAGAACACAATTATTACGATCAAGGCTCTGGCAGAAGAGTGCGCTACTATCCGTAAAAAGGGATACGCGGTCGATGACTCTGAGCATGCGGACGACCTGCGTTGCATCGCCGCCCCAATTCGCTTTAACGACCAAATCGTAGGGTCGATTGGGATATCGGCTCCGGCCTCGCGCATGCCCAGCAATCGAACTCACGAAAATGCGGAATATGTTTGTCTCATTGCCGAACGGATCGGCGAATCTCTCCGTATTGCCGAATCGAAAGAATAGCCATTTGTCCACCAGTACCTCAGAATTCAAATCCGCCATCAAGCAAGCGAGTAACGCGTCAATTGCTCAGACATGCGACTCGTGCGTGTGCCGCCTCTGCCAGAACCAAAGTGCTTCCCACCTGTCTTCCGGCCAAAATACGGAGAGTCTATAGAGTGATTGTCGCCTCATACTTCCATCCTTGAGGCTCTGAGCCCTCGCCGGGAAAACAATCTTGACTTCAATTGCTCGACTTGTTAGGCTTCCCTCATTCGCAAAATGCGCAATGGATATTGCGCATTGCGCACTATGATTTTGATCTCCTGTGGCACATCCCCGCGCAGCGAAAGGGCAGGATTGGCAATTTGTCCGTTTCGCGCGAGAACCCTGGTCGCGAAATCTATTCACGCCCCCAATGCCATTGACGGAGCGAAGGTCATTCCGTGTTCCGTTCATAATCCCTGCGGATCGGATCCCGATAATATGGCCGCTGATTTGACTGACGACGGCAAGCGGAGAGTCGCCGCATCCGCAGCCTTCTTAACTATGGAAAGGGAGGTACAAATGTTACGTGGGATTTGCGCCAGCATTGTGCTCTTGGCCAGCGTTGTGTGGGTGCTGGCAAGTGGATGTACGGCAACAGCGCAAGCTGCCGGCCCGGGAGTATTCACGCTGGTTCCGGTAGCAAGCGGAATGGAACTTCACGCACCAAACGGAAAGATGGTTCTTGAATATGTGACCGTGCGCCCTGACAATATCGGGCTTACAGCACCCAGTGCCGCGTACTTCGATCCGGTGAATACTCCCTCCGGCGAGCGCGTGACGAACGTAGCGCCCAATGACCATCCTCATCACCGCGGAATCTTCTTCGGATTTATGAACTCCGAGTTTCATGTTCCGAGCGATTTTTCCAAGGCGCCGCCGACGCATCCAGTGAAGGGCTTCACTGTCGAGCGAGGCGATTTTTGGGCGTGGGGAGCCTACGCCCCGCGCGAAGGACGCGTGATCCAGAATCGCAGCGTGCACTTGATCAGTGCCGATGCGAACCACGCTCAGCTCGAGATCCAGAACGATTGGCTGATTGACAACCACAAGATGCTTGAAGAGACGGACGAGGCTGTAGTGAGCGAACAGGACGGCATGTATGTTCTGGATCTTTATTATCGGCTTGCGCCGCTCTACGACTACGAACTTCTTCAAACCGCTTTCGGAGGCTTTAGCTTTCAGGCCCAGAAGTTTGGAGACTCTTACTTTTCAACTGCGGCCGGCAAGGTTACACTGCCCGATCCCCACTACTCCTACCCGTTGACGGACTGGCCTCCGGAGCCATGGTATGACTTTACAATCAAGCTGTCGTCAGATGGCAAAACCGTTGGAGCAACAGTAGTCGACCACCCATTGAATCCGCCGTCGATGTGGCACAACGCACGTTATCTTTGGATGCTGGCGCCATGTATCACGGCGTTCGGGCCAATGACAATTCACCCCGAAACTCCTCTCACCCTTCGCTATCGGGTTCTGGTTCATGATGGCCCTCCGCAGACCGACACCATACAGAAGCTTGCGGAAGAGTGGCGTGGAATGAATGAAGATCCCTTCGTCCATCCGACCAAAAAGTACGACGACATGCTGCCGCCTCACACCTCTTACTTCGACACTGTTGTGCCTCAGATACCTTAATAACTCCACGAGGGACTTACATAAGGAGCATTGAATGGACGTTCAGATCAGCGGGCAAACTGCACTTGTTACTGCCGGAGCTCACGGCATTGGCGAGGCGATCGCCGACTTGTTGACGCAAGAAGGGGCGCGGGTTGTAGTGGCTGACCGAGATGGTGCGGCGCTTTGCGAGAAGGCGCCGCGGTGGGCCGGAGTAGCGGAAGCTGACCTTGCGACCGCACAGGGAGTTGATCAAACAATTTTGAAGGTGCTCACGATCTTCGGGGGAGCGCCTGACATCTTGATCAACAATCTTGGCGTTGGAGATGCGGCATCCTTTGAAGATATTTCCGATGAGCGGTGGTCGGAGAGCATTGCAGTAAATTTAATGGGCACAATTCGTGTCTGCCGCGCACTCTTGCCGATGATGGCCAAGCGGGGCTCGGGTTCCGTTGTGAACATAGGTTCCGATCTTGCCAAGCAGCCGGAACCCACGATGATGGACTATGGCGTCAGCAAGGCGGGATTGCTTTATCTTACAAAGGCTCTGGCCAAGCAATATGTTCCGCTTGTGCGCGTAAATATGGTTCTTCCGGGGCCCATCTGGTCTCGAATGTGGACACGGCCCGGCGGAATTGTCGATCAGCTTATGTCTCACTACAACGTCGACAAAGAGGAAGCGATAAAACGATTTCTTGAAGAGCGATATATGCCCATGGGCATTGGAGAACCAAAAGATGTTGCCCAGGCGGTCGTTTTCCTGGCATCCCCGATGGCCAAATTCATTACCGGTGCTGGACTCGATATCGGTGGTACGTTGCGGAGCCTGATTTGATCTGTTGATGCAAATTGCAATTCCGCACACCTGCAATTAATCAAGAGTCGAACTAATTCATGTTGATTATTCGCCGCGTTTTCAGTGGTCAGCAGGAGCGCGCATGTGCGAGCGAGCAGTACAGGCTTGCGATGAAGTTTCGCGAAGAATCGAATCTAAAAATCCCTTGACAGTGCTTTGAACGCATTGTTATATTCACTCCCGGTTGTGAGGTGCGCAATCGATGTTGTGCAATGCACACCAAAAACAAGGCTTCCCAGAGCGCATCTTCACCAGAAAAACACCCGGAGAAATGCGCATCAGCAGGCACGAACTGAGTTAGTGGTTGCTCTTCTCGGGGTTAGCACGCCAGTTTCACCCGGCTCTTTTGCTTGACGTTTAGCGTTGCACGGCTCCTCGTTTTTGTTTTGTATTTGGAAATTCGGAGACGACCGAAGCTGAGGTTTCTGTTGAATCGAGTCGACTGGCAGAGGATGTGCTGTGCATCTAAGCGCAATGTACAGCTTCGAGGATGCTCGCGAGTTCGGTGCGACCAGCAAGCAAATGGAGGAGTCTCGAACATAAAGAACCAATGTGGAGAGCGCGAAATCCCCAGCTTGCCGCATTGAAGAAAATTTGAGGAGGTAATGAATGGCTGGCCTACAAACACTATTTTCCGTTTCGAGGTCGAGGTTGTTGTACAGCGCGCTGAGACAGGTTGCGCTGGGATTCGTCCTCAGTGTGCTGCTGACGCTGACCGCGCGAGCGCAACTGACGGTTGGACATATTACCGGCACGATCACGGATGAATCTGGCGCCGTAGTCGTAGGTGCGCGGGTTACGCTCACCAATAGTCGAACCGGCGTCGAGACCCGCACATTATCCACCTCGACCGGGAGTTACACGTTCGAGCAGGTTGATCCGGGAACGTACTCGCTGCGTGTAGAAGCCAAGGGATTCACCACGGCGATTACGAACAACATGGTTGTGCACGTAACGCAGACGGTGACGCAGAACTACAAGCTGACGGTTGGCAATGTCACCACGCAGGTGACTGTCACCGAATCGACGCCGCTGCTGCAGGCGCAGGACGCGTCCGTCGGGCAGGAAGTGAACGAGCAACTGGTCAATAACCTTCCACTGGTGGGGCGGGACTGGACCACGCTGGCTCATATTTCTCCTGGCACAACGACCGTGAACGGTCAGGCGGGGGCATCCGAGGCATTTTCGTCCAACGGCGTGAACTCCGTGCAGAACGATATGCGTCTGAATGGGATTGACGACAACATGGAGTTCTACGGCGGTTTTGGCACCATTACGATTGAAGGCGCAACATCAATTATTCCGGCGCCGGATGCGCTGCAGGAATTCAAGCTCGTAGAAGGAAACTACAGCGCGCAGTTCGGCCACTCGACCGGATCGGTGATGGATGCCGTGATCAAGTCAGGTTCCAATACCTACAACGGCAACCTGTGGGAGTATGTGCGGAACACGGACTTCAATGCGAACGACTGGTTCCAGAACCACAACAACATTGCCCGCGCTCCTTATCACCAGAATATGTTTGGCGGCACGATCGGCGGCCCAATGCGGTTGCCGTTTCACAAGGGCGGCGTGAGGAACACGTTCTGGTTCTTCGATGCGGAGCGCACCATCATTTCCGCTCCGCGCACGTACACGGAAACAGTACCAACCATGGGCATGATCAACAGCGGCTTCAAGGATATGACGGACCTGATTCGGTACAACAGCGGCTCGAACACGGATTCCCTGGGACGCAAGTTCCCCACCGGCACGATTATGGATCCGGCGACGACGCGTAACATTCACTGCGGTCAAATCGATCCAGTCACCAGTCTGCCTGGACCGGCCTGCACGGGTAGTGCGACCCCAGGCACGGTCGTCGGCACTGTTCGTGATCCGTTTTATAACGGAAGTGTTGTTGGTGTGACCGATTACACCACGGTTCCGATTGGGAATCTGGATCAGCTTCCGTCTGGCCGTATCGACCCGAATGCCGTGAAGTTGCTGGGTCTGTATCCGCAGCAAACAAAGACGGGCTTCGTCAACAATTGGGTCGCGCCCCGCACTTACAGTCTCACCCTCAATCAGTACGACCTGCGCATCGACTCAAATATCAATCAGAACAACATCATCTGGGGCGTGTGGGACGTGTATGACGCTCTGGAGTTTCAGCCCGGAATTCTGCCGGGAGTGGCAGAAGGCGCCAACTATGGAGCCGGCAACGATTGGAGCCCGCATTGGGCCTTGGCGGGCAGCTACACGCACGTCTTCAGCCCGACGATGACGAACGTGATCCGCTTCGGCGGCCAGAATGCACAGGACTTCAATGTTCCACCCTACGGCAACCAATCAGGCATTCCGGCGCAGTACGGAATTCAGGGAGTCCCGGGTGGCCCGGGCCTGGGCGGCTTACCGAACATCTCGCTGAATAACATGGCCCCACTCGGCGTGAGCGGCTATAACCCGGTCAGCCATTCCACCCCCAACTGGGAGATCGATGAAGTCCTAACGAAGATCCACGGGAACCACACCTTCAACATTGGGTATCAGCTCACCGACATCCTGGCGCATTTGCGGCAGCCGACCGCCGGCACCGGACAGCTGAAATACACCGGTCAATTCACGGATATCACGACGAAGGACACCGGCTACACCTCGATGGCGGATATGCTGCTTTCTCCCTCAGGTTCGCATTCCGCCGACCTTGGTTACTATGAGGGCGGTCCGTCCACGGTTGTTCTGTCTACCGCGAACTTTATCGACAGCCAGCGGTGGTATAACGCAGCGTTCTTCCAGGATGACTGGAAGATCACTCCCAAGATGACCTTGAACCTGGGTCTGCGCTGGGATCACTACGGGGCAACCAAGGATATGCACGATCGTCAGACGAACCTGGTTGGTTCCGGTTCCGGCAACGGCCCGGGCGGCATTCTCTATGTACCGAATTCCACCTGCAATAGCTTGCCTTCCAATTTCGTCACAGAGCTGACGAACGACAATATCTCCGTCAAGTGCACGTCAGACCGGGGCGTAATGGCGGTACAGAACCTGAACTTTGCTCCGCGCGTGGGCCTTGCCTATCAGATCAGCCCGAGCTTTGTAGTGCGCGCTGGATTTGGCATCACGTACGGCTCGTTGGGCAACATCGGCGCCGCACCGTACGTACTGGGGAACAACTATCCGTTTGTGTTTAGCGTTCAGTCACTGGCTGGCAGCAGCACGGTTCCCATCACGTACGCAGACGGTAGTGTGCCCAGTCTGGAGAACGCGTTCCAGCAGATCAACATCTCATCCCCGGCCAACGCAACCATCAAGGGGCTCCAGGTTGCGGGCATGGGAATCAACGACAGGTACCTGACTCCCTACATCGAAAGCTACAACCTCACGTTTGAGAAGCAACTGGGAACGCACGACGCCATTCAGCTGGCTTACGTCGGCGATGTAGGCCGGCATCTGGATAGCCGCGGCACATACAACCAGCCCAGCACCTTTATTGTTCCGGGCGCCAACCAATATGCGTACTCACCGTTCCCGGACCTTGGGCTGGATGGCGCGTGGCTGGTGACGACGGGTGTCTCCTCATATAACTCACTGCAGGCGGTGTACAACCACCAAATCGGCGCCGGCCTGAACCTCACGGCAAACTACACCTATGGTCATTGCATGACGGATGAGGCCGACATCTCAGAGAGAATTCCGTACAGAGCTCAGTTCCTGGCTGGATTTGGGGTTGCGGGCGATTATACGACGTGCAACGACGACGCAAAGCACGTGTTCCACGCATCCGGAGCGTACGATCTCCCGTTCGGATCGGGGAAGGAACTCTTCTCGTCCGCGAGTCATGCGGCGAACGAAATCGTCGGCGGATGGAGTCTGAACTACATCTTTTCTTTCCAAAGCGGCCAGCCGTTTACCGTTCCAAGCTCAGTCGCGACATCGGGTGGTTTCACCGCCGATGCGAACATCGTCGGCGATCAGTACACCGGCGCGAAGACCGTGAATCACTGGTTGAATGCGTCATCGTTCGCAACTCCACCGATTTACGACGGCAGCGCTAATAACGACCAGGGCTTCGCTCCGCTGGGTGGGAAGCAAATGCAGAGCCGTGGTCCCAGCTTCTTCAACATCGACTCGTCGGTCTCAAAGAACTTTGCAATCAAGGGCGAATCAACTTACCTGCAGTTCCGCGCGGAGGCGTTCAACCTGCTGAACCATCCGCAATTCAGTAACCCTGGGAGCCTGAATTACACAAGCCCCAATACCTTCGCATCGATTACCTCAGTCAGGAACGCGACTCGCATCATGCAACTCGCGCTGAAGCTGTATTTCTAGCAGTCCGTCGGGCGCAAGAAACTCTCTTTGCCGGTCCTCTGAATTGATTCGCTCAACTGCGATCAAAGCAGGCGGCCGGCACTGATTTCGTTGCTAAAGAAAAGTGAACGGGCGCGTGGAATCTTGATTCATGTCAGTGAAAGGATCGCTTTTGGCACGCTGTGACCCTCGTCTCGCCGGTTTAGCAGAAATAGTCGTGATCTGCGCCGCTCTTATGACGTGCGCTCCAATTACAACCGCCCAGGATAATCACAAGAAATGGGAGGACTACGGGGGTGGGCCTGATAACTCCAAATATGTAGATCTGAATCAGATTACGAAGTCAAACGTGAGCAGGCTGAAGGTGGCGTGGGAGTATCCAACGCACGATGCAAATTCCTACCTGTTCAACCCGGTGATAGTCGGCAACGTGATGTACGTCCTGGCTCGCGACAACTCGCTCGTGGCTCTGGACGCGAGGACCGGCAAGGAGATCTGGATTCACGCGCATCTACCTGGCATAGCCACGCGAGGCATCAATTTTTGGCAGAGCAACGATCATCAGGACCAGAGGCTGATCTTCCAGATTAATCACTTCATTGAAGAGATCAACGCAAAGACCGGAAAGTCGATCCTGAGTTTTGGCGACAACGGATTAGTGGACTTGCGGGTTGGATTGGGCCGCGCCCCGGAGACAGTTACCCGCATCAAGAGCAATACGCCTGGGAGAGTGTTTGAGAATTTGATTGTTTTGGGCTCCGCTACGGGCGAGAGCTATATGTCTCCTCCCGGCGACCTGCGTGCCTATAACGTGATTACCGGTAAATTGGAGTGGACATTTCACACCGTTCCTCATCCGGGCGAGCCAGGCTACGAGACTTGGCCCAAGGACGCGTGGAAGTATATCGGAGGGACGAATACATGGGGCGAAATCACGCTGGACGAGAAGAGCGGTATTTTGTACTTTCCGACAGGATCGCCCACCTATGACATGTATGGCGCGGATCGCATCGGCAAAAATCTGTACGCGGATTGCCTGCTGGCGATCAATGCCCGGACCGGAAAACTGATCTGGTATTTCCAGGACGTTCACCATGACCTGTGGGATTATGATCTGACTTCGGCTCCACAATTAATCACCATTCATCACGATGGAAGAGTGATTCAATCGGTCGCGCTGGCCGGCAAGGATGGCTTCCTTTATGTGTTCGATCGTTATACCGGCAAGCCTGTGTGGCCGATTGAGGAGCGTCCAGTTCCGAAGAGCGATGTGCCAGGCGAGCAAGCATGGCCCACGCAACCCTTTCCGACAGCGCCACCGCCTTTCGCGCGCCAGAAGCTTACGTTCGCCGATCTCGATCAGTATTTAATGACGTCTCAAGAACGCGAAATCTGGAAGGAAAGAATCGCAAAAGACAACAATCAGGGGCTCTTTACTCCGCCATCCTATATCAAGGAGACGGTTGAGATTCCTGGAGCGCGTGGAGGTTCGAATTGGGGCACAACTGCTGCGAATCCATCCGAAGGACTGGTCTATTTGCTCACGCAGGACTGGCCGTCTTTTGTGCCCAAGGTGGCTGCACGAACACTGCCGCGCGCCGGGGGGCAATATGGCGCGAGCGCCACAGGCAATCAGATTTACGCAGCGAATTGCCAGTCCTGCCACGGTGTAAACCGGCAAGGCTCCGCGACCGCGCCTTCGCTCAGGGAACTATTTTCGAAATTGAATCTCGATGATTTTCAGCAGGTGCTGAGAACGGGGAAAGGTGAGATGCCTGCATTCCCGGGATTGAGTCCGGCGAATATCGATTCTGTGTACTCCTATCTGGTGAACCCAGAAGGCAAGAGCGAACCGCGTCCTAAGGAGGCTGCACCCAATCAACCAACAGGTGGCCTGGTGGTGGCGTCAGGAGGTGCTCCGGGCGGCCTGACTTTGGCAAATAACCCGAACGAAGACGCGCAAAAATACGGTGGCGGCTTCGCGGGTCCTCCATATCCGCCGGGAGTGGAGGCGCCTTCACGAATGTATACAGACTATGGTTTGGATTTTCCTTACATCATCAACCCGCCGTGGTCTTCCATTGTGGCTTATGACCTGAACGAGGGTGCGATCAAGTGGAGAAAGCCGCTCGGTGACGATCCGATCGCTGAAAAAGAAGGAGCCGCTCAAACAGGGGTTGAAGAAGGCGGCGAACGACGGGGCATCGTCGTGACTTCGACTGGTCTGCTTTTCGTGAACTGTAAGGATGGCAAGGTGCGAGCCTTCGACGCCGACGCGGGCAAGGTTATTTGGGTGGCCAACCTGCACACCGGCACAGAAGGGATACCAGCCATGTATGAGGCAGGAGGGCGTCAATATCTCGTTGTATCGGCATCAACGCCGCTTGTCTTCGGGCGTGGACATACGATCCCGAGTACAAGTCGAGGCTATGTCGCATTTGCCCTTCCAGATTAGTAGCGATGAAATCGCAGGACGCTCGAAGATCGAGAAAACGGAAAAGAGGCATTTATGTCCGCTCGACAGATTTCGTTAGGAGCAGCAATCGCACTCCTTGGCGTGGTTTCAATGTTAGGGGCGCGCCAGACATTTCTGCCTGGTCCTTCGTTCGCACCGGATGCGCGAATTACCGGCTCCAGCCTGAGTGGATGGCGGAATGTGGGGGCGGCGAAGTGGAATCTGGAGAATGGCAATTTGACCGGAACACCGGCGGCGTCCGGAGCTGGGGGCTGGCTCGTGATGGGCCAGTCATTTCAGGACATCGAACTCTTCACCAAGTTCAGGTGCGCGAACGGGTGCGAAACGGGCATCCTGTTCCGCATCGAAAAGACCCAGGACGGCGGGATGAAGGGAACGTACGCCTCGCTTAGTGATGGAAGCGCGGTGCAATATTTTGACGTCACCGTGGATGCCGCAGGAAAGATAACCGCGCGCACGCCATTACGTCGTGGAGGCGGAAAGATGCGCATTGCGCCTCCCGCTAAACCTGACGAAAGGAGCGCGCCCGCGCCTAACACGCCTGGTCGTTTCAGCCCGTATGCGCAGACGCCAGGCGTGGACTATCCATATTCGAAACCCGATTCAAACTTTTATCCAGATGAATGGAATTACGTGGAACTTATCTTTGATGCGAACATTCTTCGCGCTGACCAGAACAACGGTCGAGAGACCGGCGGCGTTTCAGAGTCTTCGGATGGATATGGACCAGTCGCGTTTTATGTCGGCGGCAGCGGTACAGTGCAGTTCAAAGATATTGCGTACAAGGATATCGATGATCATTATCGTGCGGCGAAAGACACATCGTCCGATTTCAGAAAGCAGAGGATCAGCGATTTCTACTATTCATGGGGTGCTGCTTCAGCCGATTTCAACCGCGACGGAATCGCGGATATCGTCTCTGGCCCGTATATCTATTACGGTCCCGACTATACCCATTCAAGAGAGATCTATCTCGGCGAGTCTGTCAATCCGTCCACAGGATGGGCGACGAAATCCTGGATGGAATTTGCAGCGGACTTTACCGGAGACGGATGGCCGGACGTTCTGGCGTGCAAGTTCATCGACGCTGATATGGGCTGCTACTTGTATGTGAACCCGAACGGAGAGCATCGGCGCTGGGATGTATATGGAGTCCTCGACAAGTTTGATTCGGAGGTTGCCGTCATACGAGATATCGAAGGCCACGGCAAACCGGCACTCGTTTATGCGGCCGACGGTTATGTCCGTTACGCCGAGCCCGATCCCGCCAATCCAACCGGGATGTGGACGGTTCATAACGTCTCCGAACGCGGCTTTGACGCGGCTCATGGAATGGGCGCCGGAGACATTAATGGAGACGGCCGGCTCGACATTCTGAATGCTTATGGGTGGTGGGAGCAGCCGCCAGCGGGCACCAGTGGCTCGTGGAAGTACCATCCCGAAGTGTTCGGCCGCTTTGGCACGGGGGTCGGAGGCAGCACAATGACCGTGTACGACGTGAACGGCGATGGTTTGAACGATGTCGTGACCGTGCTCGACGCGCACGGATGGGGGATTGCCTGGTTCGAGCAAAAGCGCGACGCTGCGGGAAATATCACTTTCGTACGGCATATGATTATGGATTCGCGCTGGGCCAAAAATGCAGGAGGAGTCGCCTTCTCGGAAGCCCACGGCGATGTGGCCGCCGACGTGAACGGCGATGGAATCCCGGACTTTGTTGTTGGCAAGCGATATTTCACTCACTTGGATGACTATGCAGATCCCGATCCGTATGGGTCTCCCGTTCTCTATTGGTATGAGACGGTCCGGGATTCGACGGCCCCCGGAGGCGCAAGATTCGTTCCGCATCTTATCGACAATCACTCTGGTTCGGGCTCCGATATTCTCGCAGTTGATTTAAACCACGACGGCAAGATGGATTTTGTGACGGCGACTCGATTTGGCACTTTTATTTTCTGGAATAACGTTCCGCGTCCAAAATGACCATCCTATTTCCGAGCATGAGCAAGACGAAGCGATCTTCTGGAATCTTGTCCACAACATTCCTTGGAGAAGTTCGGCATTCCATCGTTCGCCTTTGTGAGGATGCAGATACGCATTGCGATACATTGCACTTGAGGCGTCTTGCCGAGCATTCGTCCTTGGTCGGTGTACGTACGATGACCGCGCCGATGAGACGGGTACCTCAGCGGCAGTTGGCCGGCAGCCGCGTAAGGTACCCGGTGGACTGTTGCACAATCAATCAGACACCGTACAATACAAATGACAATGCGCTATGCGCGTCTTGCGCCGGAGTACAACCAGGGGGCTGTCGAGAAGCTGGTATCGCCGCAGGGACGAGGTGGTGAGCAAACTGGCCAACTCGATATTCCGGCGACAGATCGAAATGATATTTAAATTGCTTTAAGTATATTGATAGTAAAGACTTATAGGATAAGCCGGGATGGCGGAACTGGCAGACGCAGCGGACTCAAAATCCGCCGACCCTTGCGGTCATGGGGGTTCGACCCCCCCTCCCGGCACCAGCCTTAAACGCTCATACAATCAGTAATTTACAAAACCGGTAATTCCTTTGTGCCAAATTTGTGCCAGGAATGTGCCAGGATTGTGCTAGGCTTCCCCTTTCCGGCATCACTAAATTGACAACAATCAACGGCGAGGTTTACGACTCGATTACCCCCAAGAACTGCAACGAGTGCCCTCGCGGACAAAACGAATGTGAGTCCGGGGCCGAATACCGGCTTCAACGAGATTGAGCTGCCGAGTCTGCAGCCGGGGTCGTCGATTATGCCCCGGGGAAGATTAATCCGGTGCTGGCGGAGATGGCGGCGATGGTTGGGTACCGGGTGGTGGGGAACGATATGCCGTGGCGATAGCGGTGCTGGCGGGACAGCTAGAGCTGAATGTGATGATACCGATGATGGCCTACAACATGCTGCAGTCGGTGGGGATTTTCACGAATGCTCTGCGCGAACTGGATGTGCGTTGCGTGCGGGGGATTACGACAAATTTGGGGCGGTGCAAACTCTATGTGCAGAGTACGGTGTCTCAGGCGACAGCGCTGAATCCTTATATCGGGTATGCGGGCCGTTCTAAGGGGACAGCATGACCTTGTCAAAGCTCGTCGCACCCTGATGCCGCTGTTGAATTACAAAGGCAAGTGATCGACCACAACGTTGGGCAGGTGCGCCGCTCAGGCCTGCTCAAAGTTTGTTGACGAGTAATGGCCAAACCATCACTTTACCTGGATTACCTGAGGCTTAATCACGCCACTTCGGCGCCTGTAGTTCAGTGACCTTGAGCTGCGATGAACGCAAGCCTCTTTTCGATCAAGGGGACCCGCTCGTGATCCAGAACAAACCCAGGTAATACATCAAGAAATCGCGGTTCCAGCAGAAGAGCTTGCACTGCTTCCGAGAGATAATCTCGAAGCACCTGGCTTGATTGTTCTATCTCGCGAACTACGCTCTCTCGCCCTTCGATAATCGCCACAAAGTCTTCCAGATCGTGGCTGGCCTGATAGTCCATCTTGCCTCGGCCGCGAAATGCGTCCATCTTCGTTGCCAGAAAGTAGGGCGCAGTGATGACGCGTATGCGTGGCCCTCTTGGCAAGATCAGGGGAATCGCATGACGAAGTGCGGGCTCGTACCAGATATTTGTAAATCCTAGAACTTCTTTGCTCAGGGACAGCACGTCCAATGTGAGAGCACCATGATGCCACCGGCAGGTCAGTTCCTGATCTTCAGCAAAATTGGCCTGCCGCAGTCGTTCCGAGAAAGCGACGTAATCGACGTACGTCGCAATCTCCGCGATCACATCGACATCGGTTGTTCCGCGGATCGGAGCGGCTGCTTCGTCGGTAATCAACAGGCCAAGGGTGATACCGCCGACAAATACGACCTCATCCAGAAAAGGCGCGAGCTTACCGGCCGCCTCCTGTAGCAAAGGAAGATTCGGATCAGGCATGGATCTCCTTCTTGAGAAGATCGATTGCCAGATTGCGTTCTCTTGCTCGACCGCTTCGGATAGCGTCTATGAGCGCTAGCACACCATAGAATTTCGGGTCGACCAGCGCAGCTTTTGGTGCCCCCTTATATAGAGGCGCGATCGAGATTCCTCGCACCTTTCCTTCTCCAAATGGCCAGACAGTTGGCGGTTCCCTATCTTCCAGAAGATGTGACTTCAGAGGCTCGGCGGCGGCGGCGGTGGGCACGCCCCGTGCCAGCGAACCTTTTGCTGGAGGAAAAACGTACCTAAGTCCATGTGCTAGAAATTCGATTAGTGCCGTTCGGTTCACTCGCTTTTCTGAGCCGGAGACGTAGAGCAGGTCGGACGCCACACAGCGTTTCAGAGCCTTCGATATCTCGGAAGGCGAAACGAAGAGCCCCGCGGCTAGATCCTTTGATGGAATGTTGGGATTGTTGAGGACCGCGAGTTTGAGGAGAAGGGCAATATCTTGGCCTTGCATAGATTCAGTATAGTGCTGATTTCCAATTTGGAAACCGGAAATTGAGCGACCGGTTTGCCTCTACTGCAGGCGGATACAGAATCAAAATTTAATTCGACCCCTGGGATCATTCATCGGTGGATTGAAGTCATTGTGCCCAGATTGTGCCGAAGGATGTCGATTTTGGCGATTTGAGCGATTCTGGCGATTCTGGAATCAGTAACTTGCGTGTTTCAAACACGGGCTAAGGTTCGACCCCCCCCGGCACCAAAGATAAACATAATTGAAATCAATAATTTCTATATGGCAAAGAATTTATATATGGCAAAGCGACGGCCACGATCGCGGTGTCGAGCACTTCTATGAAGGTGGCCAACATGACGGAAACAGCTATGATCCACGGATTTGCTGCCGCGCGCTGCGTCTGTAGGATTTTGGAATCCGCCATTGGCTTGAATCAAAGTTGCTTGGTGAGGACTGCGTTCAGCGGCCACTTTTACTGAAGTAACAAATATTCAATTCGCCACACCGGCGCTCGGAAGGCTGTCCGCTGCCGATCAATGCCGGTTCTTGTTGTCCGGTTCTTGTGCGGTCGTTCTGGGGCATTCAGACGCCGCCTGGATGCGCAGCACAGGGAGCAGTTGTCGTTGTCGCCCAAAATGCGGCCTATTACAGGTTCGCAACCACCGTCAATTTCGCTGATGTGTCGAATCATATCTGCGAGAGCAACGCTCCACGACCGCCGCTAAGGAAAGTTGAATGCACCACTGCCGCAACTGTTCTGCCGTGGTTCGCTGATCTGGAAGAGGAAAATCCGATCATCGGCTCAGCCGCCTCGAGCGAAGCAACGTTCCAATCAAGGCCGCACTCTGAACGCATAGAGCTCCGCGAGACACGAGCCGGAAGAGTCATGCAGCCACTCAGCCGCCCTTGCGGAGCGCCGAACAAGTTGAAGGTGGATCGATGACTACTGATCGTGAACCAGAGATGTAGGTCGATCGCAATCAACAAGATGCAACACGGCCATCCCCATTTCGCCGGAATCGGAGTGGTGTAAGACCGGGACCTTGAATCGTCGAAGGCAAAAGCCTATACTAGAAAATATACGACCGATTTGGTCGTATATTGGCACGATGCACCTGCACGACACAATAGAGGGTTTGATCCCGAAGCAGCTGATCCACGGCGAACGCTTCGGGCAACCTCCAAGGAGAGTGCGATGGGATCGAGCATTAATGCGATTCGGAACCTGGCCGAGCAGGATTATAAGTGGGGTTTCATTACTGAAATCGAGGATGAGCAGGTACCTGCCGGGTTGAACGAGGACACGATCCGGCTCATCTCAGCCAAGAAGCGCGAGCCCGAATTCATGTTGCAGTGGAGGCTCAAAGCTTACCGTCATTGGGTCTCTCTCGAGAAAGCTCAGGCAGAGCCAAAATGGGCGAACATCCACTACGGGCCTATCAACTATCAGGACATCGTTTACTATTCGGCGCCCAAACAGAAGCCGGGACTAAATAGCCTGAGCGAAGTCGATCCGGAGATTCTTCGTACCTACGAGAAGCTGGGAATACCGCTGGCCGAGCAACAGCTCCTGGCCGGGGTCGCCGTCGATGCCGTCTTCGACAGCGTTTCGGTGGCGACGACATTCAAGGAAAAGCTGGGGCAACTGGGCATCATCTTCTGCTCTTTTTCCGAAGCGGTCGAGAAGTATCCGGAACTGGTGCAGAAGTACCTGGGCACGGTCGTGCCGCATACTGACAACTTCTTCGCAGCGCTGAACGCAGCGGTCTTCAGCGACGGGTCGTTTGTGTATGTACCCAAAGGCGTGCGCTGTCCCATGGAGCTTTCGACTTACTTCCGCATCAATGCGGCGGAGACCGGGCAATTCGAGCGAACGCTGATCGTCGCCGACGAAGGCTCCTATGTGAGCTATCTCGAAGGCTGCACGGCGCCGATTCGGGACGCAAACCAATTGCATGCTGCGGTAGTTGAATTGGTCGCTCTGGACAACGCTCAGATCAAATATTCGACGGTTCAGAACTGGTATCCAGGCGATAAGCAAGGACGCGGCGGAATCTATAATTTCGTGACCAAGCGCGGAAAATGCGCGGGCGTGAACTCGAAGATCTCATGGACGCAGGTCGAAACAGGCTCCGCGATCACGTGGAAATATCCAGGCTGCATCCTGCAGGGCGACAACTCGGTGGGCGAGTTCTATTCCGTGGCGCTGACTAACAATTACCAGCAAGCCGACACGGGCACGAAGATGATCCATATCGGCAAGAACACGCATAGCACAATCGTGTCGAAAGGCATCTCCGCCGGCCATGGACAGAACAGTTATCGCGGAATGGTCAAGATTTTGAAGGGCGCCACCGGTGCGCGCAATTACACGCAATGCGACTCATTGTTGATCGGCGATCAATGCGGAGCACATACGTTTCCTTATATTGAAGTGAAGAACGCGTCGGCTCGCATGGAGCACGAGGCGTCCACCTCGAAGATAGGCGAGGACCAGCTCTTCTATCTGCAGCAACGTGGGCTGAAAGCAGAGGACGCCGTGTCCATGATCGTGAATGGCTTCTGCAAGCAGGTATTCCGAGAGTTGCCAATGGAGTTTGCCGTCGAGGCGCAGAAGTTGCTCGGCGTGAGCCTTGAGGGCAGCGTTGGCTGAGGCAGCAACGAACGAGATATGCACGGCAAGTGAGGTGAGAGATGAGTTTGCTGGAAATCAATAATCTACATGTCGAAGTGGCCGGGCACGAAATCCTGAAGGGAATCGATTTGACGGTCCACGCCGGCGAAGTGCATTCCATCATGGGACCCAACGGCTCCGGCAAGAGCACGTTAGCGCAGGTGCTGTCGCGACGCGATTCGTATCACGTAACTGCAGGAGAAATCGCATTGAACGGCAAAGACCTGCTTGCCATGAAGCCGGAAGAGGCGGCCTGCCAAGGCGTTTTCATGGCCTTCCAATATCCAGTGGAAATTCCTGGAGTGGGCAATGCGCATTTTCTTCGCAGCGCACTCAACGCCGTTCGCAAGTACCACGGGCTGGATGAGCTGGACGCAATAGATTTTCTACCCCTCTACCGCGAGAAATTGAAATTGTTGGAGATGGACGAAAAGCTCATGAACCGCTCGCTGAACGAGGGTTTTTCAGGCGGCGAGAAGAAGCGCAACGAAATCCTGCAGATGGCGGTGCTCGAACCGAAACTTGCGATTCTCGACGAGACCGACTCCGGACTCGATATCGACGCGCTCCGGATCGTGGCTCGAGGAGTAAGCGCGATGCGTGACCCGCAGCGTGCCATCGTGCTGGTGACACACTATCAACGACTCCTAACCTATATCGTTCCTGACTTCGTCCACGTACTTGTGGGTGGCCGGATTGTGCGTTCCGGAGGCCCCGATCTTGCCCTTGAACTGGAGTCAAAAGGCTATGGATGGATCGAGGCGGAGGCCGTATCCGTTTGAGGAGAAAGTGAAGTGGCAGTAGAAACCATACAATTCGAAAACTATTTCGAGTGCTTCACGCAAGTTGCCCAGAGCAATGATCCGCAATGGTTGCGCGATTTGCGGGACGCCGGATTCGCGCGCTTCTGCGCCATCGGCTTTCCGAGCACGAGGAATGAGGACTGGCGCTTCACGAATATTGCTCCTCTCACGCGAATACCGTTCCGGTTAGCGAGTGCCTCTGCAGTTTCGTTCACGGTGTCTGAACTCGTCGCTTGGCGCATGAACGGCGCCGTGGCGCGGATGGTTTTTGTAGATGGCCGCTTCGCTCCGGAGCTATCAACCTGGGGGGCGCTACCGGAAGGTGCAACCGTGAATAGCCTCCGCAAACAAATCGTGCGTGATCCGCAGGCTGTATCCGAACATCTGGGATGTTATCTCGATATGGAGCGCGATCCGTTTTGCGCCCTCAATACTGCTTTCGCCGGAGATGGCGCTTATGTGCACTTAGGTCGGGGAGTCATCGTGGATCAGCCGATCCATCTGCTGTTCATTTCGACCTCGTCCGGTGTGCCTACCATGACGCATCCGCGCAATCTGATGGTAGTGGAAGACGAGGGCCAGGCGTCCCTCATTGAAGAGTATGCTTCATTCGGAACGGAAATCCCCGCGTTTTCAAATGCGGTTACTGAACTTGTTGTGGGCCGCAACGCCACGGTTGCACATACGATGATCGAGCGCGAGCATCGGCAGACCTACAACTTTTCGACGTTACGAATCGAGCAAGCTCGAAACGCTAATGTGAGTTCGCACTCGCTCCTGTTGGGCGGTGGGCTGGTACGCAACAACGTGCATCCTGTGCTTGCGGGTGAAGGCGGAGAGTGCCTCATCAACGGCCTCTTCATCGGCAGCGGACGCCAGCATCTCGACAACTACATGCTCGTGGAGCACGCTAGTCCGCATTGCTCCAGCAGGCAGTTTTATAACGGTATTCTCGATGACAGCGCCCATGGAGTGTTTCACGGCCGGATCATCGTACACAAAGATGCGCAGAAGACGGATGCCAAGCAGACCAACCGCAATCTTCTACTCAACGACAATGCGCAGATCGACACCAAGCCGCAGTTGGAGATCCATGCGGACGACGTAAAGTGCACGCACGGCGCCACGATCGGGCAAATTGATGAGAACGCATTGTTCTATCTCCGCTCGCGAGGCATCGACGAAATCGAAGCGCGCCAGCTATTGCTTGAGGCCTTTGCGGGCGAGTGTCTCGACCGCATAGAACATCGTGCTACCCGCGACTATGTTGAATCCATCATCGCGCAACGGCTCTCGCAGCTTGCTCATCCCGCGACGGTCGAAGTTGCAAGCACGAATCAAGATCGGGAACGGCACTGGGGAGAAATCGAATGACTGCACACGCCACGCTTACGCACCGGCCGGATACACAAGTCGATACAGCACGCTTCGATGTTGAGAGGGTTCGCGCCGACTTTCCCATTCTGCATGAACGGATTCATGGGCGGCCACTCGTGTATCTGGACAACGCAGCGACTTCGCAGAAGCCAGATGCAGTGGTTCAGGCGATGAGCGATTACTACCGCCATGACAACGCGAACATTCATCGCGGCGTGCATCTCCTCTCGCAACGCGCGACGGAAGCGTATGAGCAAGCACGGAATAAAGTGCAGTCATTTCTCCATGCGGGAGAAGCGCGCGAGATCGTTTTTGTACGAGGAGCTACCGAGGCCATCAATCTGGTGGCACAGACTTATGGCCGTCAGCACGTCGGCGTTGGGGATGAAGTGCTGATCACCGCCATGGAGCACCACTCGAACATTGTGCCCTGGCAGATTCTTTGCCAGGAAAAGGGCGCCGCCTTGCGTGTCGCACCGATCAATGAGCGCGGGGAACTCGATGTCGAAGAATTTAAGAGACTGCTTGGATCGCGTACGAAGATCGTTTCTCTCGCGCATGTTTCGAACGCGCTCGGCACCATCAATCCGGTCAAGTGGATCACTCGCATGTCCCACGCGGCAAATGTCCCGGTGCTGGTGGACGGCGCACAGGCCGTGCCGCATTTACCGGTCGATGTTCAGGACCTCGAATGCGATTTCTACGCGTTTTCCGGACACAAAGTCTATGGACCGACTGGAGTTGGTGTGCTCTATGGAAAGGCCGCATTGCTCGAAGCGATGCCGCCTTACCAAGGTGGCGGCGACATGATCAGTTCGGTGACCTTTGAGAAGACGACGTACAACAAGATTCCCTATAAATTTGAGGCGGGCACACCGAACATTGCAGGTGTCGTAGGTCTGGGCGCAGCAATTGCCTACGTCGACAAATTAGGCATGAGCGAGATCGGCGCACATGAGAACGACCTGCTGACCTACGCAACGGAGAGGATTACGGCGATTCCGGGCGTCCGGCTGGTGGGAACGGCGCGGGAAAAGGCAGGAGTGCTTTCTTTCGTTATCGACGGCATTCACCCGCATGACATCGGCACCATCCTTGACCAGGAAGGAATCGCGGTGCGCACCGGACATCACTGCGCGCAACCGGTGATGGATCGCTTCGGCATTCCCGCCACGGTGCGCGCTTCTTTTGGCCTTTATAACACCAGGCGTGAGATCGACGCACTGATCGATAGCATTGAAAAGGTGAAGGAGATTTTAGGCTGATGGCCGATCTGCGAGATATCTATCAGGAAGTAATTCTCGAGCACGCCAAGGCGCCACGTAACTTCCGCGCGCTTGAGTCTCCAGCATGTAAAGCGGAGGGCTACAATCCGCTCTGCGGGGACCGCTGCACGGTTTACCTCGCAATGCAAGGAAATATCATCCAGGACATTACATTTCAGGGATCGGGGTGCGCCATCTCCCGCGCTTCGGCGTCGATGATGACCCAGAGCCTGAAGGGTAAAACGGAAAGCGAAGCGGAAGACCTGTTTAAGAGATTTCACCGGATGGTTACCGGGCAAAACGGCAGCGAGAATCATCCGGAGATAGGAAAGCTCGCGGTATTTTCAGGAGTCGCGGAATTTCCGGCGCGCGTGAAATGTGCCACTCTCGCCTGGCACACGCTCGAGGCCGCGCTCCACGGTGAGGGCGAACCGGTCACGACCGAATAGTTAAGCATCACGGAGCGATAACTATGATGGAAGCCATCGAACTCAAGCGAGATTGCGAAGCCATCGCCATTCCCAGCGGCGAGCGCCAGGTGCTGAAGCGGGGCACCACGGTGCGTATCGCGCAAGCGCGGAGCGGTAATTACACTGTTTCCACCATGCTTCATGCCATGTACCGCATCGATGCAAGTGACGCGGATGCGCTGGGACTCGAAGTGTCCGCGCATACACAGGAGCCGCAGGGTCCTCTCAGCGAGCAACTAGTGTGGGATGTCTTGAAGACAGTGTATGACCCAGAGATCCCGGTCAATGTCGTCGACCTTGGGCTCGTTTACTCGTTGACGATTACACCGGATGATCAGGACGGAAAGATAGTAGCCATTCAGATGGCAATGACATCTCCTGGCTGCGGCATGAGCAACGTGCTCAAGGCTGACGTCGAGAGCAAGGTTCAGCGTTTGCCGGAGGTCAGGGAGACCCGCGTGGAAGTTGTCTTCGATCCTCCGTGGAATCCGAGCCGGATGTCGGAAGCCGCACGATTGCAGTTGGGCTTTGACATGCAGATTGGCGGAGCGCCGAAATTTACGCAGATCTCTTAGGGCCTCAGATCGGGGCTCGATGCGGGACGTTTACCTTGTCTCGGAGCGGGAGGTTCGCAGAAGAACGGCCGACCTCCAAAGCATATTCTCATGGGACTCCCCAAAAAGAATTCTTCTCGACAGGGAAAATCGAATTGTAGGGTGGGTCGACTGGAATCTTGACGAGTCGCGATGTGCCCGGCTCGAGTGAGGCGCGCTTCCATCCGACTAGTCGACGAGACGGTTCGCCGGCTGAATTCGGCAGGGTAGCGTTGGTGGCCGTACAATCTGTTTAAAACGGCAAAGGGGCGAAATCCTCTCCCAGGATACGCTCATGTTCCTACGAGACTTGCCGGGGCAGGCGGAAATGAGTTTCAAGTTCAGGAGTTCGACTTCATTGATCGGCGGTACACGGCGCGCACGGAGTTCGAATGCAAACCGGGTTCTCAGGCAAATTGGGCCCGCCCTAGTGTTCGCAATGCTTTTGCTGGCGCCGGCGTTGGGCGGGCAACAGCAGAAAGTTGCGATCTTGAGCGGTGTGGTGCACGATTCCGCCGGAAGGGTGGTGAGCAATGTTCATGTGGTCCTTCGAGGAGTGGACTCACTGGTCACAAGAGAAACAAATACTGATGCGGCAGGACGCTTCACTTTCAGCGAAGTAGCGACGGGCGCATTTACTTTGACGGCAAGCTCGGGGACATTGCGAAGTGCGGCGATTGCAGTTACTGTCAGCACTCAAAGCAAGCAGCCGTTGCTCAACATAGTGCTGAGTGGATCCGGAGCAAAGGGGTCAGCGTCCGTGCGGCCAGACGTGAGCCAAGCCATGCAGTTTGCTGACAACCCCGATTTTTCCATCGCCGCGGTGACTGACTGGACCGCAGCTGGAGGACACGGATCGGATTCCAGTTTGCGTACCAGCGAAGCACTTACGCATGAGGCCGTGAAGCTAGAGTCCGGCAACCCTCAACCTGCTGCTGCGGCCGTTCTCCCTAACGCCGGAGGCGAACACGAGGAATCGGAAAGCGTACTGCGTGCGGCGGTGGCGAAAACCCCCAAAGGCTTCGAAGAAAACTACAAGCTGGGAAAGTTCTATATTCAGACAGGCCGGTACCAGGATGCGATTCCAGCCCTGGAGGCCGCCTATCAGGCAGACCCAGCGAATTACGACAACGAATATGACTTGGCACAGGCTCTAAAGATAGCCGGCGATGCAGCGCAGGCACGCAATCATGTTCGACGGCTAATGGAACACCGACAGACCGCTGAATTGCACCGCATCGAGGGAGAGCTCGACGAGAAATTGGGTGACCCGTTGTCGGCGGTGCACGAGTTGCAACAGGCGGCGAGTGAAGATCCCAGCGAGGATAACTACTTCGCTTGGGGGTCGGAATTGCTGATTCACCGCGCTGTGTGGCAGGGAAAAGAAGTGTTTGACGAAGGAGTAAGGCTTTATCCGCAATCCGCACGCATGCTGACCGCGCGTGGAGCGGTCCTTTTCGCCGGCGCCTTGTATGACGAAGCCGCACTGGATCTATGCATGGCGTCAGATCTGAACCCGGAAATCGTCGAGCCATATCTATTCATGGGGAAGATCGAAATAGTGGCGCCCAATCCGCTGCCGTGCGTGGTTGCGAAGCTGGAGAGATTTGAGAAGCTACAGCCCAATAACTCACTAGCCAGTTACTACTACGCCATGGCGCTCAAGAAACAGCAGGGCCAGGCTGTGGATTCGCGGACGATGGATCGTGTGCAGGACCTGCTTAGGCGGGCCATAACCCTCGTTCCCAAATGCGCCAATGCATATCTGGAACTTGGAAACTTGAGCGCGGAGAAAAAGCAGTGGGAACAGGCGATTGGCCATTATTTAAATGCCATTCAAGCCGATCCGGAGTTGAACGAAGCCCACTATCGCCTCGGCGTCGCCTACGAACGGGCTGGCGACCAAGCGAATGCAACAGAGCAGTTTCAACTACATGACACGATTGCCAAGGAACAAGCCGCGGAAATTCAGCGCCAGCGGCAAGCGGTGAAGCAGTTCCTGGTGGTTTCGCCGGGCCAGTCGGCAAATCAGCAAAGGCGTTAAGAAGCACACAGGTCTGATGTCTCTTTGCAGCTGAATCACGATTGGTGCGACTTTAAAGTCGAAATAACTCCGCTGCCTTCGCGAATAGTGAGAATCTGATTTGCCTTGATTCCGGTAAAGCGCTCGACTGCCTGCGTGGTCGGCCACTTTACTTCGATCAAATCTACGGACTCCGCACCGCCGAGTCCGAAATGCAGCCGCAGATCGCTTTGCGACATGACGCTGCCGCCGCTGTGAACTTCGTCAATCTGGGCATGCTTTCCAGTGACCACGCGCACCCGCGCCCCAATAGCGGTGCGATTGCACTTTGTACCGAGCAGTTTGACCTTGATCCAGTTCTGCTTGTTGCCGCCTACATTGTGGAGCAGAGACGGAAGATCGTTCATGTTGTTCACAAGGACGTCGATGCCGCCGTCATTGTCGAAATCGCCAAATGCCGCGCCGCGGCTTGAATAGCGGGCATTGATCCCAGGCCCCATGTCTTTCGATACGTCTCTAAATTTGCCATTACCAAGATTCTTGTAGACGATCCGCGGATTAGTGAATCTCTCGCCGAAGTTGTAGTTATCCACTTCGGGGTACACGTGTCCGTTCACCTGAATGATGTCGGGCCAGCCGTCGTTGTCGTAGTCCACAAATCCGCAACCCCAGGCTACGAAGCTGTTGTCGACGCCAATCCCGGAACTGGATGAGAGTTCGCTGAATGTCCCATCTCCTTCGTTGTGGTACAGGTCGCTCGTGTCGTCAGCGAAATTGGTCTTGAAGATATCGAGCCGACCATCACAGTCGTAGTCAGCTACACCGATGCCCATGCCGGCCTGTTCACTGCCATCGTCCTTATAGGCGCATCCCGCCATGACGGCAACATCGGTGAACGTACCGTCGTGGTTGTTCTTAAACAGAATACTGGGTTCAGAATCCACCGCAACGTAGATGTCGGGCCAACTATCGTTATCGAAGTCGTAGGAGACCGCGGTGATGGAATAGCGCGGACCCGTCTTCAGGATGCCAGCCTTCTCAGAAACATCAGTGAACGTGCCATCCCCATTGTTGTGATAGAGGATGTTTGTATCACCGGGCAGGCCGCGCGGACCACACATCGTCGGGATGCCTTTCCATTGGCAGAAGGTCGAGTCGTCGAGCGATGGTGGTTTGTCCGGATCGAGCTTGACGAAGTTGCAGACGAAAAGATCGAGGTGCCCGTCACGGTCGTAATCCAGAAAAGTACATCCTGTTCCCCAGCGCCCGTTCTCCTGGTAGAGACCTGCTTTGCGAGTTACATCGGTGAACGTGCCATCTCCGTTGTTATGGAAGAGGATGTTGCGCCCCCAGAAAGTGCAGAACAGGTCATCCCACCCGTCATTGTCGTAGTCGCCCACGCACACACCGGTTTGCCAGCCGGATCGCGCAATTCCGGATTTCTCCGTGACATCTGTGAAAGTGCCGTCGCGATTGTTTTTGTAGAGATGTGTCGTGGGGACCTGACCCGAAGGCCATCGTGCATCCAGCCGGTTGCCATTGGTCAGGTAAATGTCAAGCCATCCATCGTTGTCGTAGTCGAAGAAGGCGATTCCGCTGCCCTTGGTTTCTACGATGAACCGCTTGTGCTTGATTCCACCCCAAACATTAGGAATATTCAGACCCGCTCGGGAGGCCACATCGAAATACCGGACCGGAGATGACTCAGAACGATCCGCGGCAGCTTCAACCACAATCGGATTTCGCAATTTCCAGATGGGATTGGTGAGGGCGTCAAGAAGAGTACCGCCCAGAGCGACTAAAGAAGAACCGAGGAAATACCTCCGTGGCAGGATCATGGGTTGTGCTCACTATAAAGAGTTACGCTCATCCTCGCGACAAAATTGTGGGCGCGAAAGCATCCAATGCCCGTGGGCATTGCAGAGCGACTCGGTGTTATGACTCCCGGAGCACTGCATCTCATGTCCTCGGGACCCACGCAGGTTGCCGATAAGAGGCTCATTGCAGTGCATCCAAAGCTTGTTTTGCCGCAGCGTTCTCCGGTCGCACGCGCAGCAGTTCAAGCAGTACTTCTCGCGCCTTTTGCCGATCATTTCTCATTGCGTAGAGACGCGCAAGGTTCAGATAAGGCTGGTCAAATTGCGGCGCAACGCGGATGCCAGCCTTAAATTTTTCTTCGGCCCGAGCAACGTTCTGCTCGCGGACATAGAGAACGCCAAGGTTATTCAGCGCTTCAGCATAGTCGGCACGCAGCGCGATCGCTCTTTCAAGAAAGGTTGACGCCTGTTCGAGTTGACCCTGCTGCGCGTAGAGCATTCCGAAGCTGTAATTGACTTCGGCATCATCGGGCTGAAGCCGGATTGCCTGATCAAAGCACTTCATCGCGCTTTCAAAGTCCCGTTCTCTACGATAGACATTTCCCAGGTTGAGGAGTGCCGTCACATATTGCGGACGTTGAGCGAGCGATTTCTGAAAATCGCGAATCGCTTCGTCGGGATGACCCAATTGTGCTGCGATCATACCGAGATTGTTCCAGGCCTCAGGATATTTTGGTTTCAGCTGCAGAGTTTGCTCAAGGTATTGACGAGCCTGCGCGAAGTCGTTTTGACCGAGCCTGAGCGTGCCCAGATTGTAGTACGCATCCGCGTTGTTGGGCTTGGTGGCAATGACCTGCTGAAACGATACTGCGGCCTGATCAAGATAGCCATGCTGGAACATTGCCACGCCGTAGGTAAAATCGTTGCGCTCGAACGTATCTTGCTCAAGTTTCCCTTCAAAAGGAAGAGCCTTGCGTATGCGCTCCGCAGCGGTTAAGGGGATGGAATGCAGATCCAAAAGCACTTTGTCTACCTCGACGGGCCCCTGATAGACCTTTACCAACATGCCTTCCCGATCGATCAGGAAGGACAAAGGCAACGGCAGATCCCTGCGGCGATCGAATAAGTGGCGATAGATGATGTTGTAAATGCCGGCGACCTCTGCGGTTGCAAAAAGGACGGGGAAGGAGAGGCGCTCTTTTTCTGCAAGCGGACGGACCGGGGAAAGATCATTGGCGCTATCCACGTTAACGGCGACCGGAACGAGCGAGGCCGCCTTCATCGCCGGCATACTTTTCTCAAGCAAATGCAGTTGCTCGATGCACTCGGCACTTGCCGCGGACCAAAAGCTCAGAAGAACGAAACTGCCACGGTACTCATTGAGATCGTGCGGCTTCTGTCCCGCATCGAGCAATTTGAATTCGAGCGCTTTCAAGGGCTCTATGAACCATGTGTCGACCACTTGTGGCAGCCGTTCCGGTGCGGGCGACGGGCCAGCGTGCGCGTAGCCTGCCGGCGGGGAAGCAAAGCGTGTAGCGACGAAGCGGTCCGAACCTTCCTCGATTTGAATGCGATGATTCGCACTCAGATCCTCAAAGTGCTGCACGAGGCCGCTTGGCCATTGAATGGTGGCGCGAATTTGTTCATGGTGCGACCCGAGGCCAAAGAACAATTCCTTGGTGTGCTGGGCGAGGAAGCCCGATCCGGCCTGGAGAAACTTCGTCTGACGCAGGTCGCCGGCTTCAACCGTGACGGCTGTGCCGATAGCATCGCGATTGCTCTTTGTGCCGCGAAGGCAAAACGAAATTGAATCGCCGATTTCCTGCATTCCATTGTGCAAAATTCGGAGTTGAGGGGCATTGCGGTTCTTCAGGATCACCTCTAGACGGCCGTCGTGGTCGATATCCGCAAGCACGAAGGTGCGGCTGTCCTCGAAGAAATCCAGACCCGATGGTCCTGAGATCTCGCTAAAAGTTTTGTCGTGGTTATTGGCAAACAAAACGTTGCGCGCATATCCGTGCCAGGTGCGATCGGAGCGAATCAGCTCGTTGATCGCATTCCATCCTCTTTCGTAAGCCGAGGCCGTTGATGCGTCCTCTGGGGAGTTGGCCACAATCTGCCTCCAGAAGAAACTTGCCAGGTCATACCTGTCCGGTCCGGAGATGTAGCCGTTCGAAATGTAGAGGTCGGAATAGCCGTCGTGATCGAAGTCGAAGAAGTCGGCGGACCAGGACCATCGGCCCATCTCGACACCGGACTGATGCCCAACATTCTCGAAAGTACCGTCCCCCTGATTGCGATAGAGAGCATTGCCGCGTGCGTGGCGACGGTAAAGTTCGCGGATAGGCTCAGGCGCCGCGGCATGGAATTGCTTCTGTCCGGAGACCCTTTGCCCGGATGCTTCCCACATGCTCGGAACATAAATATCCTGGCGACCGTCGTTGTCGAAATCACACCAGGAGCAGCCCATGCCGGCGCCGACTCCCTCAACGCGCGCCTCAGCGGAAACCACCGTAAACTTCCCATCGCCGTTGTTGCGGTAAAGCTGGGAAGTCCCGAAGTCGTTAGAAACGAATAAATCGGGCAAACCGTTGCCGTAGGCATCACCCCAGGCGCAAGCGAAGGTGTAGCGGTCGTTGTCGCGGTTCATACCTGCGGCTTCGGTCGTCTCGATGAAAGTTGCATTGCCCTCATTGTGAAACAGACAGTTTGGCGGACCATTGCGCGCGTCGTAGTAGGGCACGGGATAGTGATACTGGTCGAGGCCCAGATAGTACATGTACATGCAGAAGTACACGTCGAGCCGGCCGTCGCGGTCATAGTCTGCAACCGCGGCATGAGTAAACGTGCCTTGCGGCTGGCGTGCAAACCGGAAGGCGTCGTGCTTCAGACGGAAAGTACCGTTTCCTTGATTCAAATAGAGAAGTGGCCCTGTTCCGCAGACAACAAGGAGGTCTTGGAGCCCCTTGTTGTCGAAGTCGGCAAAAAGTGCGCATGCGGTGTTGTCGAGGATCCCAAGGCCGGCTTTTTCCGTCACGTCTTCGAAGGTTCCGTCTCCACGATTGCGAAAGAGCCGGTTCGGCAAACCGGCGGGTTGGCAGACATAGAAATCGTCGAAGCCGTCATTGTCGAAGTCACCCACCGCAACACCATTGTTGCCGTAGACGTCCAAGCCAATTGCGCCGTCGAGCACGGTGCGCCAATAGTCGGCGCCGTGAAGCAGTTGCCGGTTATAGGACTCGGTCCCGCCCAGAGCGTACGACGTGACATCGACAAATACCGGACCTTTCGCTGTCGCAATCGTTTCTTCTTTTGCCTCCCACTTGCGAACCTTCCAGGCGCTGGAATCAATGCGGAACCACTCGGTTTGCCATGAGCCAACGCGCTCTTCTTTCCGATTTTCCAGGCGCGTCGAGACCATATCGTAGCGGATGTCAACGCGCACGGTGAGGGGGTTACCAGCGATCTGGTCGATGCCAAAGATTTCAAATTCCGCAGTCTCGATTTTGAGGGGCGCTGCCAACCAACTTCGCAGACTTTCGAAGAACCGGTCGCGGCCGCGCACAAGATCGGGCTTAAACTGACGCCGCACGGTGTGAATGCCGAACGAGGAGCGAAGCACTGTTTCCGCGGCTTTGGCGAGCGTCGAAGCCTCGATCGAATCATCGAGCGATTCGGCCAGGACGTTCAGCCCCGACGGACCAGCCTTGAGGGCATCGCTCCACATGTTCAGCACGGAACATATCTCGCTCGCGTACTTCTCAGTGGTGTAGCTATCGGATCCTGGAGCTATGTGCAGGAGTATATCGGCCAGCGGAGATTGCGCGGGATAGTGCGGCGTCAAACGAAGGTCAGTAAAGGGAAGGGAACCTTGCGGATTTGAAAGCAGGCTTGGGCTTAACGTCGGGAGCAGTCCTGCAAAGAGCGGTGCAGCCCGAAAGGCGACCGGTGTTAGCGCCATTCCTTTGAGAATTTCCCGGCGAGTGAAGAAATTGCTTCCGTCCTTGCGGCGCGACGACATTCCAACGATCCTGGAAGAAGCAGGATGGCCGTATCATAGCATCTCGTCGGAGAGCAATGAGATTGATTCCCACCAGTGGGCGCGATGTGCGGCGGAGTGCGGGGACACGGAAGCCGCGAACGCTGGGACTTGTCGTAAAGGGCACTGTGCCCGAGATTTTGGATGCGCTATACCAAAATGGAACCAGCTTTATAACGCATCTGAGCGACAAATGG
>CAVUYH010000010.1:0-603295 GCA_963745685.1 uncultured Acidobacteriaceae bacterium
GCGGCCCGCAAGGGTGTGGGGGTTCAAGTCCCCCTCCGGGCACCAGATTGTCTATCCAAATTTCTGATCCTATAAACGCGGCACCCTCGTCAAAGGAAAGTCCGCTGGTGAAGCCTCCCACCGTGACTCCAGACGTAGACCGGATACGATCCTTTTGCCGCGGGCGCCCACACATTGAAGTTGAGACAGACTTCGTTGCAGGCAATTTCAGGGTCGTTTGGCTGCATGGCTGCGGCCGCGAAGCGAGTGGCACCGCGAGGCGTAGTCCACCACTTGACTGCAATGGAAGGCCGGAAGCGGAGATGGCCGACCGGGGCTCGGCAAATGGTACGCCGCGAAAAGCCCGCACGCTGCCTGATTCTTCACTGTGAAGCGGCCAAATTGGTGTGTGAAGCGTGGTGGGCGAAACGGTTTGCTGATTGCTGCCTCCTTTATGCTGGCCACCTTCCGGTTCAAGGTAGCGGGGCGACGGGCGAGCACCTGTTTATTTCAATTGGGTAACCGCTTGTTCGAACGGTGCATCTGACTCAAACGTTACGGAGGGATTTGTGTCCCTCTGCGTCGGGAGGGGAAATGGCCGATCGTCCATTTTGGTCGGGGCAACTCAAGGTTTCGCTTGTTTCTTTCGGAATCCAGTTGTATCCGGCCACGAATTCGAAAAGCGGCGTGAGCTTCCATCAAATCGACCGCGCCTCCGGTCAACGGATCCGCCATCAGAATGTCGTGGGAGATGGAGATAAGGAGCTGGTTGAGAACTCCGAAATCGTCAAAGGTTACGAATATAGCAAGGGTCAATATATTGTCGTTGAACCCGACGAGATTTCAAAACTGCGCATTGAAACGAAAAAGGTCATCGACGTTCAGCAGTTTGTAGATGTGAAAGAACTTCCTCCTGCAGTTTTTGAAAAACCATACTTCGTTGTACCGGAAGACAAGGGGCCGCCCGCGGCGTTTGCGGTAGTGCGCAAAGCTATGAAGCAGGCGGGCAACGCCGCAATAGGTGAGATCGCATTCGGGGGCTGCGAGCATCTTGTGGCTATCGCGGTTCCACCCGACGGGTCGGCGGGACTCATGGCGTACATGCTCAGGTATGCGGAAGAGCTGCGGAAGAGCGAAGACTATTTCTCTGAAATTCCGTTGTTTGATGAATCAGAAGAGCTAGTTCGGGACGCCTTACACGATGAGGTGCGAAACGCAATTCTGATGGCATCCGCGCGGCGGATTAGACAATATGAGATTGCGATCGATGGAGCGACAACTCAATTCGCGCGAGTTCTGGGTCGCGACGAGGACCGGCGCAAGTTGGAAGAGATCACGGAAGACGAACGGGCTGAAGATCGGCAGCTGAACAATATAGCAGAACGAATAAATCCAATTGCAAAAAAGGCGGCATAAATTGCAGACGAGTCAAAAGAATCCACTACGAAATCGTTCAGAATCCCTTGCAGGTATATTTACAAGGCCACCCGAGTTGATGGCTGACTTACTCTCCTCTGAAGAGTTCTTCGCCGGCGGACCTGCCGCCGGACTGCGTGTGCTGACTGTCTATATGGCTTACGCGGCCAAAAGGCTCACACCATCACAAAAGCAGAGCCTGAAGCAAGCCAAAGATCTGCTCCTCGCCCGCGCGCGACGCGCAGCAAGCTTATCGCGATAGCGGACGTTGCCTTGCTTGAGGGGAACTCGCCATGAATGCTTCAGATGTGCTAGTGGGAGGATTGATGGAATGGGGCATTGGCACGGTCTTCGGTTTGCCTGGAGACGGAATCAATGGCGTGTTTGAAGCACTTCGCAAACATCAGGGCCGTAACCGCTTCGTACATGTCCGGGACGAAGAGTCCGCAGCATTCATCCACTCGAGTTCCAAGACGCCGGGTAGCTGGGCAAGCTGGCGGATCAACTCCGGAATTTCCGCACTTCCATAGGCAGACGGCCAACGCACTTCACAATCAAATCGCCTGGATTGAGCGCCTGGGGAATGTGTCATCGACAGGGAAAACCACTCGAAAGAAGGCTTGAAAGTCCGTCTATCAAAATGACGGATCGTGCGTATCTCTCGCGGCACTGAATGCGTACACGAACGTTCCCGGCTTCACTGTTGGGGTGCTCTCCGCGCCCTTAAGCGAGGGCGTTCCCATTGCAGCCAGCACGGCTGGCACATAGTTGCGCGTTTCATCGGGGATGTAGCGGAGGAAGCTGAGCGTAGTGAATTCATTGCTGCCTGCGCGGTTGATTGCGCGCTGGAGACTCTGTTCGCCCGCATTGTAAGCAGCCAGAGCCAATGGCCAGGAGCCGAACTGAACGTAGAGACCACGCAGGTATTTCGCGGCGGCTGTTGTGGACTTTTCCACGTCGATTCGATCGTCCGTGCTTGAGTCAACTCTGAGGCCGTATCGTCGTGCAGTATTTGGCATTAGCTGCCAAAGTCCACGTGCGCCCTTTGGAGAAAGCGCCAACGGGTTGCCGGCACTCTCTACGAGGATTACGGCCGCGAGGGTTTCTGGCACACTTTCTCGCGCGAGGATCGATTGGACAATAGGCCGCAGGGACTCGAGTCGCCCGGACTTTGTGTGCAAATTGCGCTCCGGGTCGAAAGCTTTGATGGCTATCGACTCAGGCCTTGCCTTGCTCGGGTTAGGTGCTGGCTCCTCGACTTGAGCCGCGTTCAGTGCGGAATCCGCCGCTATTGCAAGGGAAGTCTGAATCGCAGAGAACGGCTGATCCAACTTGCTGAGCGAAAGTGTGCTGGCGCTTTGCCCCGTGGCCAGCGACGATAGCACTATCAGCTGTCCGAACACCGCTGCTCTTATGTGCGCTCGTAGACTACGCATTGACCACCTCCCTCAGTTCCTTGCTGTGATTGAGCGCGGGCTTTACTTCCCAATTCCACTTCCAGATGGCGAAGATCGGCGGATAGACCACAAGCTCCATTAAGAACGAGGTCAGAATGCCGCCAAGCATCGGTGCAGCAATGCGCTTCATTACATCTGCGCCGCTTCCTGCGGACCACATGATGGGCAGCAAGCCGAATAGCATGCACGATACGGTCATCACCTTCGGTCGTAGTCTTTTCACTGCGCCGTTCACAATTGCTTTCCGCAGATCGTCCCAGGAGCGAATGCCGCCGTTCCGCATCGCCTCGTGATATGCAAGGTCGAGATACAGCAGCATGAAGACGGCGGTCTCTGCATCTACGCCCAGCAGCGCAATCAGGCCGACCCAGACAGCGATACTCATGTTGTAGTGCAGAAGGTAAAGCAGCCAGACTGCGCCGATTGCCGAGAAGGGAACGGCCAGAAGGATAATCAACGTCTTAACGGCTGAACCGGTATTGAAGTAGAGCAGAAGAAAAACGATGAAAAGCGTGATCGGAACTACGATCTTCAGACGTTGCGCCACGCGCTCCATGAACTCGTATTGGCCGCTCCAGATGAGCTGATATCCGGCCGGCACGTTCACCTTTTCTGCCACTGCCCGCTTCGCGTCGCTTACATAGCTGCCGATGTCCCGTCCTGATACATCCACGTAAACATAGCCGCTGAGGCGGCCGTTTTCGTCGCGGATCATGCCGGGGCCGGTCTTCATGCGGATGTCTGCAATCTGCGCCAGCGGAATTTGCGCGCCGGACGGCGTCGCGATCAGGACTCGCTGCAGCGAGCTGATGTCGCTGCGATAATCGCGGAGATAACGAACATTGACCGGGTAGCGCTCGCGTCCCTCCACCGTTGTTGAAACTGAATCGCCGCCAATCGCAGATGTGAGCACATTCTCGGCATCGTCAATCGTCAGTCCATAGCGGGCAAGCTCATCGCGTTTGAGATCGAAATCGAGGAAATAGCCGCCGCTGGTGCGTTCGGCAAAGACGCTCGTCGTTCCGGGAACATTCTTCAATGCGGCTTCGACCTGTTTGCCGATTTGCTCGATCTCCCCGAGATCGGAACCTTGCACTTTGATTCCGAGCGGCGTTCGAATGCCGGTGGTGAGCATGTCCGTCCGCGCCTTGATGGGCATCGTCCACGCGTTTGAAAGCCCCGGTATTTGCAGTGCTTCATTCATTCCGCCTGGACCGTAGACCAGGTCTTGCGTGCTGATGTGATCGGGCCAGATCCGTCTGAGATATGGCCAGGTCCACTGCGGCATCTCCTTTGAGTACCACTGTTTTTTCCTGGGCCACTGATCCTGCGGCTTCAGAATGATGGTGGTCTCCATCATGGAGTACGGCGCTGGATCGGTTGCGCTTTCAGCGCGACCTGCTTTGCCAAATACTCTTTCGACTTCAGGGAAACCGCGGATAATCTTATCCTGCGTTTGCAGGACGCGTGCGGCTTCGGCAACTGACATGCCTGGCAGCGTTGAAGGCATATAAAGCAGCGTGCCCTCATCGAGCGGCGGCATGAACTCCGCGCCCAGCTTGAAGTAGACAGGTACGGTAAACACCATCGCGACAACGGCGAGCCCGATCGTCAGCCATTTGTAGTTGAGCACAAACTCGACCACCGGATGGTAAATCCTCATCATGGGCCGGCTGATCGGGTGGTCCTCTTCGCTGTGAATCTTGCCCACGAAAATTGCATTGACAATTTTTGCCAACCACCTGGGGCGGAACTTAAAGTCTTCAATGTGCGAGAAGAGCAGACGCATTGCAGCGGGCGCTAGCGTTACAGAGAGCAGTGCGGCGATCGCCATGGAAAAGTTCTTGGTGAACGCAAGCGGCTTGAACAGACGACCTTCCTGGCCCTCCAACGTGAATACGGGAAGGAATCCCACGGCGATTACCAGCAGAGCAAAGAAGCTGGGTCCTCCTACTTCCTTTACTGCCGCAATGACAACTGAATGGGAGGATCCAGGTCGCCCTGCAGCTTCCCAGTGTTCAAGTTTCTTATGAGTCTGCTCCACGACGACTACTGAAGCATCGACGAGCGCGCCGATTGCAACGGCGATTCCGCCGAGTGACATGATGTTGGCGGTCATCCCGGAGAGCTGCATCGGAATGAAGGCTAGGATCACCGTGACAGGAATGACAATGATGGGAACAATGGCACTACGCAGATGCCAGAGAAAGATGAGAATGACAATGCTGACGATGATCAGTTCTTCGATGAGCGTGTGCTTCAGATGGTCCACTGCGTTGTCGATAAGTTGCGAGCGATCATATGTGGTGACGAGTTTGACGCCGGCGGGAAGCGTCGGCTCAAGTTCTTTGAGTTTCTCCTTCGTACTCTTGATGACCTTTTCAGCATTTTCACCGTAGCGCATGATCACTACGCCGCCGACGGCTTCGCCATTTCCATCAAGGTCTGCCACGCCGCGTCGCATGTCAGGGCCAAAGGTTACGGTTGCAACGTCGCGAACGAGGACCGGTGTACCCGTTTGCGGATTGCTGGCGATTACGGTTTTGCCAATATCATCGAGCGAACGGATGTAGCCACGGCCGCGCACCATGTACTCGCGGCCACTGAACTCGACCAGGCGCCCGCCGACATCATTGTTCGACTTCTGTACGGCCTCGCTGACCACGTTGATGGGGATCTTGTAAGCCAGCAGTTTGTTTGGATCGACATTGACCTGGTATTGCCGCACGAAGCCGCCGATGGGCGCAACCTCAGCAACGCCGGGTACAGTCTGCAGCGCGTAGCGCAAATACCAATCCTGATATGTGCGCAGTTGCTCGCTGCTGTATTTGCCTGTCGTGTCAACCAGTGCGTACTGGTACACCCAGCCGACGGAGGTCACGTCTTTCGCAAGTTCGACATTGACGCCCTTGGGCAGACGCGGTGTTACGGAGTTGAGGTATTCAAGCGTGCGAGAGCGGGCCCAATAGATGTCGGTTCCTTCGTCGAAGATGATGTAGATGTACGAAACGCCGAAATCCGAGAAGGCACGGATGTCCTTTACTTTCGGCAACCCTAGCAGTGCCGAAGCGATTGGATAAGAGACCTGGTCCTCCATGATGTCGGGGCTGCGGTCCCATTTCGCATAAACAATCACCTGCGTATCAGACAGGTCTGGAATGGCATCCAGCTTGGTATTGCGCATGGAGACCCAACCCAGCAGGATGGCGGCCGCGACAAAGAGAAAAACAAGGAAGCGATTCTTGTCGCTGAAATCAATGATCTTGTTAATCATTTGAATTGAACCTCCTGCATAAGCTGACGAAACGACATGACCGAACCGCCGTTCTGGGCGGCGAATGCATCGGCGCTTGCTTCATTTGCAAATGTGAAAGTACCCGGAGAGCAGCGGTCGAAGGCCAGATCCTGCGTCTCTTTCATTTCGTCCATGTGCATTGCGTCGCGTTCGCAAGCGTTCACGCGGCTTCCCTCGACGTACCAAGCGGTTTCCGGTTTGACCGCTTTGCCGGTCGGGTAATCATGCACGGCGATCAGCTTCAGCGACTTGTGCAGCTGGTTCGCTTCCGTGATGGCACAGTGTGGGCAGCAGACCTCCGCTCGTTTTCCGTCGATCTCCGCCGTGACGCGAAGGTTCTCGTGAAGTGGACGCAGGCAGTATCCGCATTCGCGGGGCTGGGGATGAAGGACATAATGCATCCATGCATAAGCGGAGAGGGCAACCACGGCAAGAGCAACCGCTGTGACGATCAATGCTTTGAACTTCATGCTCATTCTCCTCACTGTCCACCTGCGGAACTCTTCATGCGACTCTCTGAGTCAATGAGGAAGTTGCCGGAAGTTACGACCTTCTCGCCAGGCTTGAGGCCGGAGAGTACTGCGACATTGCCATCTACAACTGGGCCGAGAATAACTTTGCGCGGTTCAAAGGCGCCTCCGCCATGAACAACAAAGACTCTCTGCTCCGTGCCTGAGTCGAGCACTGCTTCCTGCGGTACCAGGATCTGTACTCCGTAGTTAACCTTCAGCTGCGCATCAGCAAACATCTGCGGCTTCAGGACGAAGTTGGGATTTGGAATATCGACGCGCACCTTCACCGTGCGGGTCTGCGGATCAACGGTTGGATAGATATAGGAAATCGTTCCGGAGTAACTCTTTCCTGGGTAGTAGCTGAGCGTGAAGCTTATGTGCTGTCCCAGGTGTACAAAAGGTACTTCATACTCGTAAATGTCTGCGGTGGCCCACACTGACGATAAGTCCGAAACCGTGTAGAGCTCTGTGTCTGGCGTGACAGACGTTTGAGGAAACGCTTTGCGATCGGTTACGAATCCTGTTACAGGGGAATAGAACGTGAGATCACGTTCTACCTTGCCGGTCTCGTCGAGCTTGCTGATCTGCTCGTCAGAGATATCCCACAGCTTGAGCCGCTGTCGCGTTGACTCAAGCAATGACTGTGCACCCTTTGCAACATCTTCGAACGGCGCGGCGCCGAGCGTGGCATTTGCGCGCTTGGCGATCAGGTACTCTTCCTGCGTAGATACCAGGTCGGGACTATATAACGTAAAGAGCGGTTCGCCTTTCTTAATGAGCTGTCCAACGTAGTCGACGAACACGCGCTCGATATAGCCACCGACTTTGACGTGAACATGAGATATGCGCGACTCGTCCGCAACGATCTGTGCGGTTGTGCGAATATCGCGAACCAGTGATTTGCGTTCAACAACGGTGGTTCGAACGCCAGCCAGCGTCTGTTTGTCTTGCGGGATGATGACGGTGCCTGCGGGCATATTTGCCATGTCCTCATCCGCATACTTCGGAACCAGCGTCATACCGCAGTCCGGCGCGACCCCCGGCTTATCAGACTTATAGGCGGGATGCATTGGGTCATACCAGTAGAGGATCTTGCGACTTTGATTCGAAGCTATTGGCATGTTCATCGCGCCTTGCGCATCGCCGCTTGCGGAATCTGCGGCTGGCGACTGATCTGCATAAGCGGGCACCAAGTCCATGCCGTCAGGCGCTTTGCCGGGCCTGTCGTAGTGATGCTGCGGATTCATTGCGTCGTACCAGTAAAGGATCTTCTTCTCGCGGGCGCCGCCTTGCTGACCACTTGCAAACGCCAGGATGCGAGGATGTGTGGCGATCAGATAGACCGCTCCAATTGCGCTCAGCAGAAACACAAGCGTGATGGCCCGTTTGATGGTTCGTGATTGTGTGTTCGCGCTCATAACTAGAATCCCTTTCTGGCTACTACGCCGTTGCCTGTTGCTGGAGTAGTAATGTCAACTCCCGTCAAGCTCTCTATGCGAGCGATGGCCGTGAGGTAATCAGCAAGCTGGCGGTAGTAGTCGGTTTCGTAATTCAGCACTGTGGTGAAATTTGCGAGCAGCGACAGGAAGTCGACCTTGCCCACCTGGTAACCGGCCATGGACGACTCCAATGCCAGTGACGACTGCGGAACGATTCCCTTGGAGTAGAGCGTGATCAGGCGATCGGCGGCTTTCGCAGCAAGGTAGTTCTGCTTCAGCTCGAACCGCACTTCGTTCAGCCGGTTCTCGCGCACCTTTTCGGCGCTCAGCACGTCCTGCGTCGCTTCTGCTACCGCCTGCCGTTGTTTGCTCTTATAAAAGACGGGAATATTTACGCTGAACGTTAGGCCATTCATGTCTGGCTGTGCAGTGCGCTGCTGGTACATGTAGCTCACGCTTACGTCGGGCCTGTACTGTTTTTGCGCGAGCGTAACGCCGATCCGGCTGCGCTCAATCATCTTCTGCGCTCGATCCGCGGCGGTGTCGTTGGCGAGTGAGAGGCCGTAGAGTTCGTCGAGGGAGTAGCGGATTACGGTCGGCTCAATTTCAGCGGCGGGCGCGAGCGGAGTCTCCGGCGATTGCTGCAAGTATGCGTTGATGCGGGCCTGCGCAGTTGCCTTCTGTTGTTCCAGCTCAGTCAACTTTTCCGTCAGCATCGAGATCTCTACTTGTGAACGCAGCACATCCTGCTGCATGGCCTTGCCGACGCGATATTGCGCTTCTGCAATCTTTGAGAGCTTCTCAAGCAGGTCCTTGTTCTGATTGGTGGCCTGGATTGCCTTGTCGTAGTAGAAGTAGTCGTAATAAGCAGCTTTGACATCCGCCGCGATGCGACGGCGAATTGCCTCGTAGTCGGTCTGGGCTGCTTCAACGTCTCTCTGTGCCATCGCGCCCTGGAGCTTGAGCTTCCCGGCGACAGGGAACTGTTGTGTTACGCTGATGCCGCGATAGCTGGATGCATCGCCCGACATGGTCTTGAACGGAACGAGACTGCCCGCCCATCCTACGGCGACCGTTGGATCGGGCAGAGCCTGTGCCTGTGGCACTCGGTGCGTGAGCGCCTGCACGGTGTGCTCCGCACTCTGCGCCTCAGGGTTTTTCGCCAGGGCCTCTTTTACAACATCATCGAGCTGTAGCAAAGGTTGATTCGCCTGCGGAGCCTGATTATTTGCATCTGGTTGTTGCGCACCCAGATGCAAACCGGCCAAAAAGATGGAGGCAGGTAGAAGCACCATTGCCGCAAAATGCGGTAGAGCCTTCATGGAATTCCTCGCAAATTGTAGAAACAAGGGCTAGGCGGAGCTGAAACGGACCGCCAGGAATTACGGAAGGAAGATGCCTAGATTAGAAAAGTGCACAGGAGCGCGGGCGCGCTTGGTCTATATCGAAGATCGTGCTGGCTGGCTCTCGGCTGGGCCTTGTGGACGACAGGAATGACGGCAAGCTGGCCACAGTTGGCGGTGATCGCAACAGGTGCGAGCCGCTCAGGCAGTATCTGCATCGGAGCAGGTGTAGAAGGCTGACTGGAGACCTGACAGCACGATGTCCCGCTTACGTTCGCTTTGGACTGTTCCATGGCCTGCTGCATCATGGCCATCATCGGGCAATCGGTTCCGCAATGCATGGAGGTTTTCTGGCCGGGCTGGCACGGAATCGCAGCGATGGCAGCTCCTGTAGTAATGACCAGGAGAAGCACTAAAGCCGCGAGTTTGAATGCGGATTTCATTCCAACGTAATGAGAGTAGCTTATCAAGGATGCGCAAGATGTGATTTGGATCACGGAAGCACTGGACCCAGTTTAGTTCCAGCCATCGTCGACCACAAGGCGGTGCTTGCAAACTCTGCGCTCAAAATACTCGATCCATTAGGGTTTTTGGGACGAACTGCCGGCTTCCGCAGGCGAATTGCGCGAATCCTCCGTACAGCGACATTTTTCGAGGATTAGGAGGGCCGGAGTAGCTCCGAAACCCTGGTTAGCGTTCAATTTGAGCGAGGGGATTTCTTGCGTTGACAGCGCGTTCGGGATCCTGCTGAAGCGTACTTCTACTTCCGATTGGCGCAAATCCAGGGCGGCGAAACCGCGCGGCTTGCCGTCGCGAAAGACCTTTCGATCCTCTCCCGGGAGCTAACCTCGGAAAAAGCAGCAGCACTTGTGGCCGAAACGGACGACTGGGTAAAAAAACACCCATTGACACTCCTGTTCGTTTACAAAGATACTGGCAGTTCGAACGAATTCCCCGTTTTGCCATCTCTACTGCGAACAATGACACTCATGCCGGACAGCTGATTGCCGCTCCTTCAGGCAAGGCTGAACCGTAAATAAGAATGAGCGCTTAATCGCTGATGCGATCTTCGCTCGCGGCAGGCTTTCGACTTCACTAGGCGCAAAAGACGCGGCTTGCTACGCTTGATGACAATTCAATGTTGAATGAATTTCAGACTCAGGGCACCAAGAGGTATGCAAGTCATGGAGTTCTGCGCGAGGCAAAGAAGGCAACTTCATCAGACAGCGCAACCCTTCATCACTTTTTCATGGCAATTCGTCACAACGTTCAAAAAGTTGAAACGGTACAACACGAAACTTCCCTATATTGGTTGATGGATTCCTCTCTACCCTCAGAGCTATAGCTCGTGGCTCTGCAACCGATGTCAATAAGCCGGGTGGCCGGTGCTCCTGTCGGTCGTTCGTCACAAATCCGAAGAGTGTGCTGTTCGCGGGCGAGTGATTTGCTTAATTAACTCTCAGAGGTCGAGCTCTAATGACAACCTTGTTTGGGCAACCTGAATTCCCGTTGAGTGCGGAACAAAGAAGACCGCAGCTAGTTAACCCGGAGCCTTTGCTTTCCTTCACGGTCAGTCTAAACGCCGATCGGCGCCGGATCTTTGATGTGCTTACTATATCCGAGTACATGGAGACGTGGCTCTCCGTACCCGGACGCCACAGGGAAAGCCCGATCCACGTGGCAAGCGATCCCACAGGCTTTCATGTCCAGTATTTCGATGAGAAGGGCAGTCCTACCGCGCTGGTCGGGGCCTATCAGACATACCGGACGTCCAAAACGAACATCCTCTGGCGCAAGGTCGGTGTTGGTGAGTCAGATCTAAGCATTGTCAAGATTCGTTTGAATGGTGATTTCGAGCGTACAACGCTCAGCCTGACGCACAGCGGCCTCAATTTGTTGGAAGACCGTCACTGGCACTGGCTGTTGTGGGAACGTTCACTTGAGAAGTTGAGCTCATTGTTTGAGCTTCAATAGGCTGCGAGCGTTCGAAGCGGGAAGTCTACGGCGGCCATTTGCAGAACGAACCATCTGGACGATCGCACTCAGAATGACCGCAGGACTGGGCGGACAGCCTATTACGGTGTGGTGTACCGGTATCACGTTAGCGACCGCGCCTCTGCTTGCGTAGTTCTCACCGAATACGCCGCCGCATGCTCCACAATCTCCGATGGCCATGACCAATTTTGGTTCAGGCACTGCATCGTAGGTGCGTTTCAGCGCCTCTTCCATGTTGACGGAAACCGGACCGGTAACCAGTAGCATGTCTGCGTGTCTCGGACTTGCCACGAATTTGATCCCTGCGCCTTCAAGGTTGTAGTAGGGATTATTGAGCGCATGAATCTCCAGTTCACATCCGTTGCAGGACCCCGCGTCGACGTGGCGTATGCACAGGGCGCGGCCAACAATTCTCAGTATCTCAGAATGCAGTTCTGTTGGCGCGTTGGAACTTTCCGACGGACCAGGTGCGGGCTCCGACAGGATGCCCGTGCGAATCATGCGTGAGAGCACGTCAAACATAACTACCTCACCCGTCCTGTCCGCTATAGGACAGGTTGAAAGACTTGTTGATCAATGGAAAGTCCGGAACGATGTTTTCGAGCATTGCGTATTCGAGAATCGGCCAGTTTTGCCATGAAGAGTCGTGCGCATGACAGCGCCTGATCGATCCCTTTAGACCGGTTTCGAGTGCAATCACCACCGGCCCACGCCATCCTTCAATCATGCCAATCCCGAGTCGGTTTCGTGGAGCGGCAGGGACCTCAGTCTGGATCGCGCCTGACGGCAGATCCGCGAGCAAACTACGGCAGAGCCGAATTGATTCGCCAGACTCGTCAAAACGTACTTGCACGCGGGCCGCAACGTCACCCGAAGCTTGTGTCATTAGCTGTGGCGCCAGTTTGTCATAAGGCGCCCACGGGTGATCGACACGAAGATCGCAGGCGATGCCTGATGCGCGCCCCACCAATCCGATTGCGCCAAGTTTTTCGGCCAGCTCCGACTTCAGACGTCCAGCATCACGGAAGCGATCCTGCAATCCGGCGTGTTCGTCATAGATGGAACGAAGTTCTGTGAGCGACCTTTCAAGATCGCCGTAGAGAGCGAGCAGCCGGTCTTGAGCATCACAAGGCAGATCAGCCGCAACGCCACCGGGCACAATGTAGTCGAAGAGGTATCGCGCACCAAGGATGCTTGCGTTTGCACGGAGCAAGTCTTCCTTTAGACGCATGAAGTGCGTTAAACCAAAGGCAAATCCCGCGTCATTGCCGAGCGCACCCAGGTCGCCTAAATGATTTGCGATGCGCTCATGCTCCAGGGCCAGCGCGCGTAAGCTGGCCGCGCGCGGTGTACAGGCAGTCTGTGTGATCGCTTCCAGCGCTGCACAGTACGCCCATGAGAAAGCGACGGCCGAGTCACCTGAGATGCGTGCCGCCAGCTTGTGCGCCTCGCACTGGCGCATCTCTTCAAAGCGCTTTGCGATTCCTTTGTGCTTGTAGCCAAGTCGCTCTTCAAGGCGCAGCACTTTCTCGCCGACGACAGAAAAGCGGAAGTGACCGGGTTCGATGGTGCCGGCATGGACCGGGCCCACGGCGATCTCGTGAACGCCGTCGCCTTCTACCTGCAGGAATGGATAGGGCTGCGATACCAGGGGATGTTGTGCTCTGCCGTCCACATCACGCCGCAGTGGGAAGACTGTCTCGGGCCATCCGCCGTGGCGCAGCCAGCCGCGCTTGTCCGGCCCGGTGCTCGCTATGCCCAGCAAGTCGTATATCGCGCGCTCCATGCGTCGGGCAGCAGGGAAAAGATCAGCAATGCTCGGATAGGTCGGCTGCATCCAATTCGGCATTGCGTGCTCGAGCACCATGACTTGAGCCTCAGGAAGTAGATAGAGAGCGTACACCTTAAAACAGTTGTCGCGATCGCGATCGTCTGCACCCCACAGCGTAAGCAACCGCCCACCAACCGAGCGAAGCTCCTCGCTGGTGAGCCTCCACTGCAGCGCGCCCACCTGCACCTGTTCGCAGTTCAGGTTCGAGGGAAGCTGTTTCGATATTTGTTCAACAAATTCCTCACTCATATCTTTGTCACCCGATCAGCAGCGCGGCAGCGCGATACCACGCGGCAAGCGCCGGCGGAATATAGATCCCAAGCATCAGCACAATGCCAAGATGAACGAATACCGGAAGCAGTGCTGGAGAATGTGGCAGCGGCGGGGCATTGCTGTCACCGAACACCATGGGCTGGACCCGGCTGAAAACCGCAGCGAACGCTACGCCAAGCGCGATCAGAAGCAAGGGCGTTGTCCACGGATTCTCGCGCATGGCTGTCGTCAGAATCAGAAACTCACTTGCAAAAACGCCAAAGGGTGGCATGCCGAGAATCGCAAGCGAACCCAGCGCAAGTCCCCAACCAATCGTCGGGCTGATGCCCAACATGCCGCGAATGCCGTCCATCTGCTGCGTTCCGGCCGTCTGCGAAGCGTGGCCTGCGGTAAAGAAGATGGAAGACTTGGTAAGCGAGTGCACAGTCATGTGCAGCAGCGCGGCAAAGTTTGCAACCGGGCCTCCCAGCCCGAATGCAAACGTGATAATGCCCATGTGCTCGATGGACGAGTAGGCGAACAGACGCTTGATGTCGCGCTGCCTCCACAGGAAGAACGCGGCGAGGATAGCTGAGAACAACCCGAAGCCCATCAGCATGCGATCAGGAAAATAGCCGCCGATGGAACCCTCGGCCAGGATCTTGCAGCGAATCACCGCGTAAAGCGCGACGTTCAGCAGCAGGCCGGAGAGTACGGCGGACACAGGCGTAGGGCCCTCGGCGTGCGCGTCAGGCAGCCAGTTATGGAGCGGCGCCAGTCCGACCTTTGTCCCGTAACCCACCAGCAAAAACACAAATGCGAGCGCCATCACGTGGGGTTCCAGTTGGCTTTTGACGGCGTTCAAGTGTGTCCACAGCAGAGCGGTCATGCCCTCGCGGCCCAATGCATGCTCCGCAGCAAAGTACAAAAGGATGGTTCCAAACAGCGCTTGCGCGATACCAACTCCGCACAGGATGAAGTACTTCCAGGCGGCCTCAAGACTGGCACGCGTGCGATAAAGAGAAACCAGCAAGACGGTCGAGAGTGTCGCGGCCTCCATTGCAACCCAAAGCAGTCCGAGATTGTTGGTCAGCAGTGCCAATAACATTGCTGCCATAAACAACTGATACATGCTGTGGTATACGCGCAGCCTGAAGTGCGACACTCGGCCGTGATGTTCTTCGATGCGCATGTAGGGGCCGGAAAAAAGCGCAGTGGTAAAACCGACGAATGCAGTTAGCGCCACCAGAAACACGTTGAATGAGTCGACAAAGAACTGCTCGCGTCCGGCGAGCATTGATCCATAGCGAATAACGTGAGCGACAAGGAAACATGAGGCAATTAGCGTCGCTAGACTCACGGCGGCATTGATCTGCGCCGCAAAACGTCGTGCACCAATGAGGGCCAGCAGAATCGATCCCAGAATCGGTAATCCAAGAACGATAAAAATCTCCACCTATTCCTCCTTGAGTGATTCCAGGTGATGCAGGTCGAGACTGTCGAATTGTTCTCGAATCTGAAAGAAAAAGACGCCGAGGATGAACACGCCTACCAGCAAGTCGAGCGCGATGCCGAGCTCGATCACCATGGGCATACCGTATGTCGCGCTGGTTGCGGCAAAGAACAAGCCGTTCTCCATCGCCAGGAAGCCGATGACCTGCGAAATCGCTTTGCGGCGTGTGATCATCATGAGGAACGCCAGCAGGATGACGCTGAGGGCGATTCCAATATTGTGGCGCGTCACGGTCCACGCCAGCATGGTGATGGGTTGCGCCAGACCGAAAGCGAAAATGACTAGTACCAGTCCAACCAGCATCGTTGTGGGGATATTCACCAGCGGCTCGTTGTCCCATTGCGCGCCGAGTCTTTGGATAAGCCGATGCAGGATCAACGGAAGCGCGATGACTTTCAAGATGAGAGTAAGTGCCGCGGAGTAATACGGCTCTCTCAAGCCTGAACTATAAGCCACCAGGAAGGTTGAAAGAAAAAGGATCGCGCCTTGCCATGCAAACAAAATGATCAGTCGCTGCGTGCGCCGTGCGGAGAGCATCGCGAACGAAATCAGCAGCAGGCCTGCGGCCAGCACTTTCAACAATTGCGCGATCATGGGCGATGAATGCATTTCGCTAAGCTCCCTGAAGTAGATGAACCAGCAGCCCGAGTACTGCGAGCAGGAAGGCCATTCCCAGATACTCGGGGGCGCGGAAGATACGCAGCTTGGCAGACAGCGTTTCGATGAGAGCCAACACCGCTCCGGCAATCGCGAGCTTGGCAAGCAATGCGAGAACAGCGATCAGCAGCGCGCCGGTTTCATCCGATCCGTGCGTCGCAATGCCCCATGGTATGAACAGAGCAAAGCCCATGCAGGCGTAATTGAACAGCTTGAGGCTTGCCGCCCATTCCACCAGCGCCAGGTGACGCGCCGAGTACTCGAGGATCATTGCCTCGTGGATCATTGTCAGTTCAAGATGCGTTGCGGGATTGTCGATCGGGATGCGCGCATTCTCGGCCAGCAGCACCATTAAAAATGCAATGGCGGCGAAGAGCACACTCGGATCGACGACGGAGCTCGGAGACTTGGAGCCCTCGACGAGGCTAGGCAATGCCGTGCTGCCGAACAGCAGAAATGCATTGAACAGCACCATCAACAGTGCGGGTTCGGCAAGGAAACCGATCATCATCTCGCGCCGGGCCCCGAGCGTTCCGAACGCGGTGCCTACGTCCATTGCTGCCAGCGAGAGAAACACACGTGCAGTGGCAAATAGCCCGATCAGTGCAATCGAATCGGCAATGCGCGCGAAGGGCAGATCCGTGACGAGCGATGGAATGATGGCCGCAGCCAGCACCATTGTTCCAAATAGAACGTAGGGAGTGGCGCGGAACAGCGGGGAAGCATCATTGGCCAGCGCTACATCCTTGCTAAAGAGTTTGCGCAGCATTCGATACGGCTGCCATAACGGCGGCGCCGTCCGGTTTTGGAACCAGGCCCGGCATTGCGCAATCCATCCCGTGAACAGCGGCGCAATCGCAATTGCCACGGCGATCTCGACGAATTGTCGAAGGAAGCTGATGGCTCTCATAGGACAAACACCAACAAACCGAGCAGGGTCAGGAAACTGTAGACCAGGTAAATTGCAAGCCGTCCACCTTGAAGTACGCTGATGACATCTGCCAGCCACTGCACAACTTGAACGATGGGCCTGTAAAGCCAGCGCCAGATTCGATCTTCGATCGAAACCTGGTAGCGAGGAGCGACGTCGTCCGGCGAGGGCATATGCCGTTCAATGCGGAAGAACACATCGAACATGTGGCGGATCGGCTGGCCGAATCCTTCCGCTGAATCCTGCATGCGCGGCGTCTGCCATGGATATCCGCAATCCCATGGTGCTGTGCGACGGATGCGTCCGTGCGCCAGAATGCGCACAAGTACAAAGGCCACTCCGACAACTGCGACAATTCCGGCCAGCAGGATGAGGCCGCTGTAGCTAGCCTGTTCCGGGGCAATCGGGGCAATCCACCACATTGTTGAGCCAGGCCTGACTGCCTGGCTCAGCAGGTGCTGCGTCACGGCTCCGGCTGCTCCAATGGCAAACTGCGGCAGAATTCCGATGAGAATGCATCCCAGTGCTAGCCATCCCAGCCCCAGGCGCTCAAGCCAGTTTGCATCGTGCGCATTCACAAGATCGGCTTCGCGCGGCTGGCCCAAAAAGATCACGCCATAGAACTTCACCATCACGTAAGCTGCCAGCGCTGCGGTCAGGGCAAGTGCGGCTGCTCCCAGCGGGATCAGCATATTAATGAACGCGCTTGGAATCTGTGGAGTAAACAGGAACGATTGCAGCAGCAGCCATTCGGATACGAAGCCGTTGAACGGCGGCAGGCCCGCGATAGACAATGTGCCAATCAGCGCCAGAGTTGCCACCCATGGCATGCGCCGGATGAGGCCTCCGAGTTTGCCCAGGTTACGCGTTTTAGTTGCGTGCAGAACGGAACCCGTTACCAGAAATAGCAGGCTCTTGAAGAACGCATGATTCAGCGCGTGGACGAGTGCAGCCGTCAAGGCAAGCGCGGCAAACAGGTGCAGGTTGTGTGTTTCAAATAGGACCGATAATCCGATGCCGGTAAAGATCAGGCCAATGTTCTCGATCGATGAGTACGCGAGCAGGCGCTTCATGTCCGTTTGCACAGCCGCAAAAATGGCGCCGAACATGGCGGAGAACAATCCCATCACCAGCATCAGCACGCCCCACCACCAGAGCTTCAGATGGAGCAGATCAAAGCTGATGCGCAGGATTCCGTAGATCGCGGTCTTCAGCATCAGACCGCTCATCATGGCCGAGACTGGCGAAGGCGCTGCCGGATGAGCTTCAGGCAGCCAAACGTGCATCGGCACCAATCCTGCCTTGGCGCCGAAACCCAGCAACGCAAGCAAGAAAGCGGTAGTGGCCAGGAAGGGCGTTAGCGAGGCGCCGCGCATCGCATCGAACGTGAAATGCCAGCTACCCCCTTGCAGTACGCCGAAGCTCAGCAGGATGCAGATTGCACCGACGTGAGCCATGATCAGGTACAGGAATCCGGCGCTGCGAATCTCGGGAATGCGATGGTGCGAGGTGACCAGGAAATACGAGCTCAGCGCCATCGTCTCCCACGCAACCATAAACAGGTAGGCATCGTCCGCCAGGATGACCATGGCCATAGCGGCGAGAAACACATGGTAGTGGAGCCCGAGCAGAGCAGGTGCGGTGCCTTCGCCTGAGCGGAAGTACCCAGCCGCGAAAGTTGATATTCCAGTTCCCGCCAGCCCCAGCACCAGCAGGAAATATGCAGACAAAGGATCAAGACGGGTATGAAACGGGAGATCCGGCAACCCGAGCGGCAGAACGAGTGATTGCGGCGCCTGTCCGGTAGCTAGAAAGATTCCTGCAACCGACTGCGACAGCAAGGCAAATCAACGCGCCGATTGGGAAAAGAACCCGGGCCACAAAACGTATGCTGCGGGGCCGGATCCATCCCATCAGCACCAGCACAAACCATGCGCATGTCAGCGTCAGCATGCAACGTAGTGCGTTCGCGCTAAGCACGGATGTCATTGTCGGAATCGAACGAAGTAAATCCAATTCTGTTTTCCTGACTGCAATTCGATCGGCAGGGCAAAGCTGTTCAGTCGGTTCCGAGCTCGAGCCTACCGGTCCCGGAGTTGCCTGGGACTAGTGCCCAGTTGGCGCGGGACTTTTATCCATTTCGGTCAATAGGCCCTGTGCCTCTTTCAACTGCTTTTGGAAGTACTGGCGCATCAGCGCGAGCACTTCCACGATGATGGGATCGCGAACCGAGTAGAAGACCTGGTTTCCCGCCTTGCGATTCACAAGGATCAGCTTTCCCCGAAGGATTGCCAGATGCTGGGAGACGTTTGCCTGTTCCATTCCAAGTTTTGCCATCAGCTCGCCGGCCGAAAGTTCCCCATTCTGCAGCAGCTCAATGATGGCAATCCGCGTTGGATGTGCCAACGCCTGGAAGATATCAGCCTTAAACCGGCGCAAAGAGTCGGGCATAGCTCACTTTCCTAGAGGGGAGGTGACGAATATTCGAAATTGCGAATATTGATAAGTATAGCCCTTTCTTTGAGGATTTGCCAACCGCAAAGGGTCGGGCTGAAGGGTGCTACTAAGTGGAATTTTCGAAGCGACGAATTTTCTCGAGCAGAAATATCAGTGAGAGAATGGGACCTGACATCCGCTGGCCCGTCAGGGTTGTCGAGCAATATGTCCCTCCCGGGCGCCGTGTTTGGAGCTTCCTCATGAAAATTCTTGCTTATATGCCCGTTGGCTTTTGGGGCACAGCGCCCAGCTACTTCCGCCGTAAGCCGTTTCACGTGAGACGCCGTGAGAACATCGGATTCGTTACTGCTCTGACAGTACTGGTTTTTGGTGCTTTTGCGGTGCAGAACCTATACGCACAGGCAACGCCCCAGCGTTCTCTACTGGCGCTATCAAAGCACGACCACACACTTGCGATTGTCGATCCAGACACGTTGCAGGTGATCGCGAGCGCTCCAGTGGGTCCGGATCCACATGAGGTGATTGCATCCTCTGATGGCCGCACGGCTTACGTTTCGATCTATGGATTTGGTCGCTATCACCAGATCTCTGTGATCGATCTCGTCGCGCAAAAAGCGCTGCCCGACATCGACACCGGCGTTCTGAGGGGTCCGCATGGTCTCGCATTTGTGGGTGGAAAACTATGGTTTACCGCGGAAGCTGCAAAAGTCATCGCGCGCTACGATCCCGCAACTGGAAAGATCGATTGGATTATGGGTACTGGCCAGAACAGAACTCACATGATTTACGTCCGCAGCGACGAAAACGAGATCTACACCACAAACGTGAACTCGGCGACCGTAAGTATCTTCGACAAGATCTTTCCGCCTACTCCGGTCTCGTCGCGGTTGCAGGAGGACTGGAATGAACATGTAATTCCGGTTGGAAAAGGTGATGAGGGATTCGATGTATCGCCGGATGGTCGCACACTCTGGACCGCTGATGCTCAGGACGGCACTCTCTCGATCATCGACGTTCCATCCAGAAAAGTCACTGCCACGCTCGATGCGAAGTTGGTGGGCGCGAACCGGCTTAAGTTCACTCCTGATGGCAAGTACGTTGTGATATCGAGCCTCAGGAGCGGCGATCTGGCTGTATATGATGCCGCCGAGCGCAAAGAGTTCAAGCGAGTGCCGATCGGCCGTGGGGCGGCTGGCATTCTCATGGACCCGGTGCAATCACGCGTCTTTGTTGCCTGCACGCCCAACAACTACGTGGCGGTAGTTGACCTGAAGACATTCGAAGTTACAGGCCACATCGACGTTGGCGCAGAGCCGGACGGTCTGGCCTGGGCAGTTCGGCCCTGAGCTTTTCGGCAAGCTGAAGATTCTAGCGATTCCACAGCTCCATGTGGATCGCAAGCAGTCCTCGTCTGCTTCATTTACCTTTATATGGTTATGAAAGTAGCCATTGTTACAGGCGCCGCCCAAGGGATCGGCAGGCGAACAGTCGAGGTGCTTGCTGCGGCCGGATACGCGCTCGCCCTGCTCGACATCAAGTCATGTGAAGCGACCCTTGCGCACTTGCATGCTGCGGGAGCGGATGCACTAGAGTTGCTCGGCGACGTTTCCGATGAGGCATTTATAGCTGAAGCAGTTGACGCTGTTCATAAACGCTGGGGTAGGGCCGATGTGCTGGTCAACAATGCCGGCATCAGCTTTATTGGCCCGGCTGAAACGGTTGAAGGAAAGGCCTTCCTTCGCGTGCTGCAGGTGAACCTGCTTGCGCCGTTTCTGCTGGCAAAAGGATTCGGCTCAATGATGCTTGAGCAGCACAGCGGCAGCATTGTCAACGTTGCGTCGATTGCTGGACTGGTCGGTATTGGTGATCGCTCCGCCTACAACGCATCGAAGCACGGGCTCATCGGGCTCACACGGACGCTCGCGGCAGAGTGGGGTGGACGCGGCGTTCGGGTCAACGCTGTGTGCCCTGGATGGGTGAAAACCGAAATGGACGTGACAGATCAGGCCGGCGGTGGCTATAACGATGCTGATATTGAAGGCGTGAACCCGATGGGCCGCTTCGCGTCGCCTGGAGACATTGCCAACGCCATCCTGTTTTTGGCCGACCCGGAGAAGAGCGGCTTTGTAAACGGTCACGCACTCGCGGTGGATGGCGGATGGACCGTGGATGGAAGCTGGCAAAGCTTGAGAATGCGAAAGCGCTGACAGATTTCCAAAACTAAAAGATGGAATGGTGTCGTTGCAGATGCCGGGCGCTAGTCCCGCAACACCTGGTCGATTGTTTCAATATCGACCATGCCATTGCACCCGTAGATCGCCGGCAGCACGCGTTCCGGTGCGAATTTGCGCCGCAACTCCGCCACCTTTTCCGTGCCGCAGCGGTAAGCCGGCAAGTACATGCGGCCGAGCAACGGATGCCGTCCCCAGGAGCCGGAAAGTTTATCGGCGCGCTCGGCGGTTACCAGAAAATTGTGCCGCAACGCGGCTGCAACCTCCGGCTGCTGTCTGCCCTCGCCCCAGGTCATATAGGACGACTGATTCTTCGCGTCGTCCTGTAGCAGTGCAAGCAGCACGCCGATTTGCAGATCTTCATCGGGCAACCGATCCACTTCAGTCACGCCGTGGGCAATCAGGATTGCGTTATTGGCAATGCCTTCGAACAGCGTCGCTGCCCGCGTATTCATCGTCAGAACTGTGGCTTCGAATCCAGCCTTACCGCGCACGTAGAGATTCTGCAAATAGGCGAAGGTTGTTACATGCCCCGGAACTACTTCGTGGCTCACCAACTGCTCGAATTCGGGAAACGACATCTGCAGAGACGCATTGATTTCGTACGTCGCTTCATACTGCGGTGAACCATCGGCATTGCGCGCGCGGCCGATGTAATTCATTGAGCCGGAGAACCATGCGTCCTTGATCGGGAGAAAATCAATCTTCGCCATTGGCACCGACGCAAGTTCCGCCGGGAGATGTGGCAGCACATTTTTCCTGCTCAGGTTTTCAAAGTTGGCAATCACCGCAGCCCCGAGCCCGCGCACCGATGCCATCGGGATCACACGGCTCCGCCGCCACGCATCGACCGCGTCCAGCAGCTCTCCCGCATTCGAGGACGGAAACCCAGCCTTGCCTAGCAACTCTGCAACCCGCTCGCGCTTTGTTTCCGGTTGCGATGGTTCCGGTTCTTTTCCTGTCGAGGCCAGCACGGCCCGGGTGTACGGAACCGGATCGCCTTTACCAGCGACTTCCATCGCCAGATCGAACATGGTTTCAAGGCAGTCGGCTAATCCGGTAAGGTATGCCTCGCGCAACAGGCCGATACTACCGCCCTCGGTGCGCATGTCTCTGATAGCTCTTGAGAGGTCAATGGCGGCAAGATATTCATCCAGTGCCGCTGTGATTTCCTTACCCAAAACACCGCCAGCTTGCCGCAATCGCTCCGCTGCCGGATGCGAGTATGCGGTGGGCAGCGGTTCGTCTGAGAACCACGAATCGGCAATGAACCGGCCAGTGCCTGAGGGGCACATCACGTCTCCACCCCACAGCGTGTCGATGCCCAGCACTGCGTCGGCAATGTTTCTCTCTGCCTGGCCCATCAGGCCTCCTTGTTTCTCTTCATGGAAGTTAACCAAACGTACGCACACAGACTGATGAACATCGCAATGGATACGGGTTGCGAAATCACATCGTTATCGTAGAACGGTGTGCTCACCAACGTCTCGCGGAATCCGGGTATCAGCCGCAGCGATGCTCCAAGAACCCCGCCCAACGCACCGCCTGCCATCAATCCCGATGCAAGAATCACACCCCGCTCGCGAATGCTTTTGCCGCGCTCGCCGCCGGCAGTATCAGCCTTTCTGTTGACCAAGTGCGACAGAAAACCTCCGGCCAATACAGGCGAGGTCAAACCAAGCGGGAGGTAGAGCCCGAGTGCAAATACCAGCGATGACTTGCCCAGCATCTCCATCACCAGCGTGATCATGGCGCCGATGCCGAACAGCAGATACGCCACCGGCTGGCGGCTCATAAAGCCGACGACCAATGCTTTCATGATCGAGGCCTGGGGTGATGCAAGAATTGGCCTCGGGTCGCCGGGCGCCGCTTCTCCAAACTGGAACGTCTTCGCCAGCATCACAATGATCAGCCCGGCGGTAATGGCAGCTGCAATGACGCCGAGGAATTTTACCTTTTCCTGCGCCGATGGAGTCGAACCGATCCAGTAGCCGGTCTTCAGGTCGGTAATGGCTTGTCCTGAAACGCAGAGCGCCGTGCAAACCATTCCAGCGATCGCCATAACGAAGAACATGCCGGTCGTGCCCGAGAGCCCAAACTTAAGCAGAACCACGGACGACACAATCACCGTCAGCATTGTCATGCCGGACGCTGGATTGTTTGCCGTGGTTGCAATTGCGTTGGCGGCGACTGAGGTAAAGAAGAACGAGAAGACGAGCGTCAACAGGAGCCCAGCGGCGAGCACTGTCCAAGATACCTGCAAGCGCCCGAAGAAGATGGCAACCAGCAGTGCTCCTGCGACCACTCCACACAGGATTGAAAGTATCGGAATGTCGCGATCTGTTCGGTCAGTGTGCGGAGCCTCGCCATAGCGAAATGCGCGGAGTGCAATGCCGAACGATCCGGCGATCACCCGCAGCGATTTAAACACGCCCACGATGCCCGCAGTGGCGATGGCGCCCACGCCGATAAATCGCACGTAGTTGCGATAGATCTCCGGTGCGGACATTTTCGCGATGGGTACTAAGCCGGGATATACGGCGACATCAATATGGCTGCCCACAAACCAGATCAGCGGCACCAGCACGAAGCTTGCGCAGATTCCGCCGGCACAGAATATGATGGCGCTGCGCAGTCCCATGACGTAACCAAGGCCGAGAATGAAGCCAACTGCGTCGAAGTTGAATACCATGCGGCCGCGGTCGGCCAGCGTTTTGATGACCGGTACAAACTGAAGATCGATGTATTCCTTCCACACATGAAATGTGGTCACCAGGAAGTCGTAAACGCCGGCAATGCACGTGGCCTGCAACAAGAGTTTCGCCTGCGTGCCGCCTTTTTCGCCGGTCACCAACACCTCTGTAATTGCGGTCGCTTCTGGGAAGGGAAGTTGGCCGTGCATCTCGCGCACAAAGTATCGCCGCAGCGGGATCAGGAAAAGCACACCAAGGCAGCCGCCCGCAAGGCAGATAAAGATCGTCTGCACCGGATGCGGATCAAGGTGCAAGATGTATAACGCCGGCAAGGTGAATATGGCTCCGGCTACGACGCTGCCGGAGGCGCTCCCAATGCCGATGATGATGATGTTTTCAAGTACGCTCGAGCGACGTTTGAACATACGCGCCAGGCCGATCGCCAGAATCGAGATCGGAATCGCTGCTTCCATTCCCTGGCCGACTTTCAGCCCCGAGTAAGCCGAAGCGATGCTGAAGATAATGCAAAACAAAACGCCCCAAAAGATGGAGCGTGTGGTTAGCTCGGGCTGCGCTGACTGAGGAGAAACGATGGGGCAATAACACTCGTCGGCTTTCAGCGGGACATAGGCATTTTCCGGAAGAGTTTCGGCTTGTTGCACGGACGTGCCCCCCTTATGGCACAGTCCCAGGGCGCGGCTTCTCAGGCAACAAAGATCTGCCGGCCTGAAATGACCCCAAGAGGTTTCTTGGTTCCTAATGAACCACGCAGCTTATCACCGCTGCGAATTCCTGCACAAGTGCAGCGATCATACCGCAAAGGGGGCGCGCGGGGGCCCGGTTTCATTCAGATGTCTACTGCGATTCGAACTGGAAAGCGACCCGGCGGTCCGACTCGCGAAGAACGGCACGCTTGCGTCCGGTCAATAGTTCAGCAGCTCCCACGGTACCGCAAAACTCGCTTGTATCGCGATCGACGACCATCAGACTAAGCAATCCGGTAGTTGCCATTTGCTCGGCGACCGAACGGCATGTCTCATCGGAGTAGGCGAACACCTCCGGCAGTTCTTCCGTATCGTCGAGTTTCGTCCTCTGGCCCTCAGGAAGCGCCGTCATCACTTCGGCCACCGTCACAATCTCCAGCGGATCGACGCCGTATTCGCGCGAAAGGTGATATCCGCGACGGCTCAGTTTTTCCGTCAGAATGGAGCGCGGCATTACCAGTGATGTAACCAGGTACGACACTGTGCAGGCCAGTACCAGGGGCAGTAGCGCGGGCAAAGCATGCGTAAGCTCCAGGGAAAACAGGATTGCCGTGAGAGGTACGCCCAACGCGCCTGCCAGCATTGAACCCATTCCCAGCAGCGCCCACAATGCTTGTGTGTCGCCGGGCATATGTGCGAGCCGTGCCAGAGACTCTCCAATTGCTGCGCCAATCATCAGTAAAGGCGCTAGAACGCCACCTGAAGTTCCGGAACTGAGCGAGAAAGCCCACATCAGAGATTTGGCGGCGAGCAGCCCAATCAGCAAGTACAAAGGCGCATTTCCGCGCAACAGTTCTGCAATGTTGTCATACCCCACGCCCAGGCCTCGCGGGAAAAAGTAGCCGCCGATCCCGACACCGATGCCGCCAATGGCTGGCCACCACATCCAGTGCACACGCAGCCGGCCGCCGATATGCTCAAACGCGTCTTCGAGACCATACATCAACTTGCTTAATCCGGCAGCGGCAAGACCGCACAAGATTCCCAGCGGCGCGGCGACGAGCAGCGACTGCTCCAGGTGAATGCCGGAATGCAATTCGACAGGGAACAGAGGTCCCGCCCCGAGCCACCAGATGCGCAATGCCCCTGCCACGACGCTTGCCACCGCCACAGGAGCCAGCGAGCGCGGCCGCATTTCAAAGAGCAGAAGCTCGACCGCGAGCAGGATCGCGGCAACCGGCGCAGCAAACGTTGCTGACATGCCCGCCGCAGCGCCCGCGACCAGAAGCGTAGTCCGTTCCGCGTCCGAGAGCTTGAGCCACTGCGCTACCAGCGACCCAAACGCGCCGCCGGTCATGATGATGGGACCTTCCGCTCCGAATGGGCCGCCCGATCCGATGGCGATTGCTGCGGAGAGCGGTTTCAGCAGCGCCACCTTGGGTGGAACACGCGCGCCCTGCAAGAGGATTGCCTCAATCGCTTCTGGTATGCCGTGTCCGCGAATCTTCTCTGATCCGTAATAGGCCATCAGGCCCACAATCAATCCGCCAACCACGGGCGCAAGCGCCATTAACCATCGGCCTTCTGTCGACCCGGCCGGGCCCACCATCGCGAGACTGATGCGGTGGTAGTAGAAAATGTTGGTCATCAGTGCGATGGCGCGCAGCAAAATCACAGCAAGAGCGGCCGCACCTGTTCCAATGCCCAGCGCAACCGCACTCAACACCCAGGTGCGTTGATCGACAGTGAAATCGCGGAGCGCAGATGGTCTCGATTTCACTTTGCCTCCGCATTCGTCGTGAAGTTCGCGTGAGCACGTACATGTTCAAGGGCCGCGATCAAGCCAGGCGCCATCACGTTCAATTCGCGCGCATGTTCGCTCGTCAATTTATTAAGAATGTTGTCACCTTTGCGCGTCACTCGCAGTAGGATGCGCCTTTTATCCGTGGCATCTGCGACGCGCTCCAAAAGCCCTTCGCGCTCTGACCGATCCACGAGTTCGACTACGCTGTTGTGCTTTAGCCCCAGTCGATTCGCCGCATAGGCGATCGTCACCGTAGCCGTATCGGGCGCGCCCGCCACCTGAAGCAGAAGCTGATGCTGCTGTGGCTGCAAGCCGTTATGAGAAGCTGCCTGCTCACTAAAGCACAGGAAGGACCGCAATTCAAAGCGGAAGTCTGCCAGCGACCGGAGAAGAGAGCGGGAATGCGAAGAATGTCGCGCGTGCATATTTATATCGTAGCACGATATAAATGGATCATGACTGGCAGCCCGGCGGAAGGCTGGACCGCCAGGTAAATGACTGCTGCAGAGAGTTATAGACTGGAAGAACCCGGCCAGAACGCGAGCCTCCAGGCCTCGCGCAGCGCAATTCTGCGCAGAGTAGTAGCCGGAGCCCTTGGAGGCGGAAGAAGGCTGCGAAGAGGTCAGCCTACTTGCCGTGAAGGATTTGAAGTGAGCTTACGCGCTGCCGGAAACCGAGAGCTTGCATCAAGCTGAGAGCGCGATGGTAACGGAGCAAAGGAGGTTGAAGATGATTCAGGTGAAGCGTGCATACCAAGCCCCTTCAAGCAAGGATGGTGTTCGCTTTCTAGTTGATCGGCTTTGGCCCCGCGGTGTTACGAAGGAATCACTGCATATTGAAGCCTGGCTTAAGAATGCTTCTCCGAGCAACGAACTTCGCAAGCGCTTTCACGACAATCCATCGCAGTGGCAAGAATTCTGCCGCCAATATTTTGCTGAACTCAAAAAGAATCCCGACGCGTGGGCGCCGATTGTTGCCGCTGCAAAGAAGGGAATCGTCACTCTGATTTACGGCGCTCGCGACACGGAGCACAACAATGCAGTCGCTCTTAGAGAATTTCTTCTCCATCATCAACACCCAAGGGAGAAGGAATAACTTATCAGTTCCGTACAAATGCAATTCACTCGAAATTCATTTAGTTTTTCAACATACTGTTGGCCGTTAGTTTTTGTAAGATATTAAAAGTAGCCGCCTGAGTTTATCCTCCTGGTTCCTTTACACTTTCGTGTCATATCCTTTAAAAAAGCTTCTGTTAGGTTGAGATCAACAAGAAGGAAAGGGCGATTTCGTTTCGATAACTTTGACTATCTTGCTTGCCGATGTGTTTTCCGATAGCATCTAAGTGGCTGTAACCATCCGAGCAGATCCAGAAGTATCAATTCATTACCTAAGTAATGAGCGGGCCCCACCCTCAAACCCATGAGCAGCATGTATTTTGTGCTGACAGCACGATACAATGGGTTCAAATTTCATAGGGCTTTGTAAATAACTGACACGATTAATTCATTGCAGCTGTGTAATGAAAGCGCCTTGGCAATACCGAACTGGCCGCGGAAGCAAGTTACTTGCTGACTAAATTACGTTGATATCCGCAGGCTTCAAGCTCGAGAAAAAGGCGGACGCATCATGGAGCGCAAAGCAGCACTTTGCCTAATATTTTCAGGCATGTTGTGGATCACAGGCTGCACCGGTGGTAGTTTTACCTCGGCCTCACCCCAATCGCAGTCATCAACTATCGCGTCGGTGAACGTAACTTGTAATCCGACCAGCCTTTCAACCGGCCAAACCAGCCAATGCTCAGCCGCAGTCTCCGGAACAGGCAACTATAATTCCGGCGTCGTGTGGTCTGCGGCGATGGGCACGATTACAAGCTCCGGCCTTTACACTGCGCCCGATACAGCGCCATCATCAGGTCTCGTCACCGTCACTGCCACCTCCCAGCAGGACAACAAGAAATTAGGTTCGGGCTCCCTCAAGGTGAATGGCCAGGGCAATTCTGTCACGTCGGTGGTTGTCAGTGCTACGCCTTCCTCCGTCACTTTAGGGCAGACGTCAACATGCACCGCCACCGTGTCAGGAAAAGGAAATTACAGCACGAGTGTCACTTGGGCGGCTACCGGTGGAACCATTACTCAGAGCGGCGTTTTTACGCCATCCGTCACCGGCACTGGAACCTGCACAGCGACTTCAACGCAAGATACTTCCAAATCCAATACCGCGTCGATCGGCGTCACGTCGGCACCAATAACCCCCGCTACCGTCACTTTGATCGCGGTTACCGCATCGCCGTCCTCCATCAATACCAGTCAGACGTCGCAGTGTGCAGCGACCGTGTCGGGTACTGGCTCGTACAGCTCTGCGGTCACCTGGACGGCAACAGGCGGCAACATCACCTCCACTGGTCTCTTCACTCCATCTGGTGCTGGAACGGCAACCTGTAAGGCCAACTCGTCTGTCACGGGTTATACCAACATTTCCGGTTCGGCAAACATCAACGTTGCATCGGCCGGGCCCACCATCACCGGCGTCACGCTTGTTTGCACTCCGACCAGTATCACCACTGCGCAAACTGCCAGTTGCACGCCGACCGTTACCGGCACCGGCTCGTTTACAAACACGGTCAATCTCTCCATCAGCCCGTCCGGCGGCGGAACGCTCAGCAGTACCACTGGCGTCGCATCAGGCACGGCTGTCACGTTTACCCCGCCGAGCACGGCAGAGACTGCGACCATCACCGCTACTTCAACGCAGGACGCCACTAAGACATCCTCCACTACAGTCGCTGTGACTTCAACGTCGGGCGGTCCGGTCTGCGGCAGCTTGGCTCTGGGCAACATGGCCAGCCTCAACGGTTTCGTTCCGTTCCCGTCCACAAACGCGTGGAATACCGACATCTCCAACGCACCGCTCGATCCGAACAACTCCACCATTAATACATCGTTTACAGGCGATTACCTGCATCCAGATTTCTCATCGGTTGCAGGCGGGAACTACGGCATACCATATACCGTGGTTGATTCCAGTACCCAGCCTTCGGTTCCCATATCGGTTACGGCTTATCCAAGCGAGAGCGATGTGTCTTACGCGCCTTATCCAAGCGCCGTGCCAATTGAAGGTACTCCGTCAGACTGCACGAGCGGCGGCGATCAGCATGTCATCGTGATCGATCGAAACTCCTGCATGATGTATGAAACCTACGCCACAATTCGTTGTAACGGAACATTCTCGGCCGATTCCGAAACCATTTGGGATCTGAAGAACTATGAGCAGCGCCCGTACGGCTGGACATCGGCCGATGCTGCAGGCCTGCCAATCTTCCCTGGATTGGTGCGCTATGACGAAATCGCATCCGGAGCAATCAACCACGCATTGCGGTTCACACTGAACAACACCAAGAACGATGCCAACGGCGGATACTTTGTTTCACCGGCTACGCACGCTTCGGGAACTTCTTCTGGTACGCCGTACGTAATCGGAATGCGCGTCCGCCTCAAGGCTAGCTTCGACATCTCCGGTTTCTCACCAACTAACCAGGTCATCCTTACGGCAATGAAGAAGTACGGGATGATTCTTGCCGACAACGGAAGCAACTTCTATTTCCAGGGAACGCCGGACGCCCGCTGGAACGATGACGACTTGAACAATCTGAAAAGCATCGCTGGAACTAATTTTGAAGTGGTACAGATGACGCCGAGTTATCCGGGGTGGGATGCCAACACGGCCCCCACTGGTGCAGCGCCAACCATCAACAGTTTCACTGCATCTGCATCTACAGTAACGGCCGGAACATCTGTCACTCTTACTTGGAGCGCAACGAATGACTCCTACGACTTCATCGACAAGATCGGCGGTGTACGCGGACCGAGTGTAACAGTGACGCCAACAGCAACAACCACCTACACGTTGAACGCAACCAACCAGTTCGGGCGTACAAGCAAGGTCGTCACGGTAGTGGTTCAATGACGAGGTTAGACCTAAGGTACCTTGCCCTGTAAGGTTTGTAGGCAGGCCTTGAACTTTTAACTATAACCGCGCCGCCGGATCTGGAACTCAGGTCTGGCGGCGCGTTCCTTTGTTGGAGAGTTACGCCGAAAGTAAATGCCCGAGAGGGCTACTTTCTCGCGTCGATGATCGTACGGATCTCTGCGGCGACCGTCGCAAGCCGCTGGGCTTGCGAGGCAGAGCAGGATTCTTCGGATGAACACAGCTGTTCAAACTCTCGCGCAAACTCTGAACCTCGGGCGAGGCCGAACGTCCCAAGGGTTCCTGCCAGTTTGTGAGCGGCCGCGTGCGCAAACTCGCGATGTTCTGTTGAGATTTCACCTGCAGCACAGGCCTGCGCCGCAGATTCAAGTATCGCGACGCGCTGATGTATTTCCGGCAGAAAGCGCGCCCAGAGCTGATTAAGTGCGGCAGTAAGATCGGGAGTTGATTTCCGCTCGTCGAGTGTCATTGAGATGATCCACTCAGTTCCAGCCCAGTACGCCCGCGATCTGGTCGGACAGCGTCAGCGGATCGAATGGCTTGAACAATACAGCCTCGACGCCGAGATCGGCAAAGCGCCTCTGATCTGAGCTCTGCACCTTTGCAGTCAGCAGCAGAACGGGGATCTTCGCAGTTGCCGGGTTCTTGCGCAACTCGCGAAACGTTGTCGGTCCGTCCATGCCCGGCATCATTACGTCGAGCAGAATTGCATCCGGTTGATGTTCCAACGCGCGCGCCAAACCCTGTGAGCCGGAGTTTGCCGTAACCACTTCCCATCCCGCTACGCTCTCAAGACTGAGTGCAGCCACCTCACGGATGTCATCCTCATCGTCAATGATGAGCACTTTATGCGGCACCGGACATTCCTCCACCCATCATTGTCCGGCGTTTATCTGGACTTGTCGATGGGGCAAGGACCGACACCAGCATTGAAGGTAGCTTATTGAGCAACGGCAGCCTAGGCCTGCTGCGTTGCTTCTTCCACCTGGCTCGGATTGCGCAGCATGGTCAGCACGAGGGCTTCAAGCTGCTGCGGTTGCACGCGGGCCTGCGAAAGGAAATGCGTCGGGCCGAGCATCAGATGCTTGTGTTCTGTTCCAGGGATATTGCGGCCGGCATAGATTACCAGAGGCAGTCGCGCCAACGACTCGTGCTGGCGAAGCCAGTCCACCACATTGAAGCCGTCACCGTCCGGCATTCCGATATTCAAGACCAGCAGATGTGGCCTGAAGGTAAAACAAGAATTGACCGCATCTTCGAGGGTATGTGCCAGGCGGACCGAAATGCTTTCGCGCTCAAAAATTTCGCCAATGACTCCCGCCAGTTCGCGATCGTCGTCTACGATCAGCACTCGAGCCCTCTCACCAGGGCCGCAAATCACGTCCGTCAGAGCGCCCAGCAGCGCATCTTCCTCGACGCACTTCTTCGTCCATCCTTCCAGTCCCGACGGCAACCCATTGGATGAGTGATTTCGTGATCGGTCTGTATCAAGGCTCAGCAGCACAATGGGGGTGTGCGCTTCCGGTTCAAGCCGACGCAGAAGGGGAAGAATCTCCCAGCCGTTCCTGCCGTCCAGCGAAGCATCCAGAAGAATCATTTCAGCACCGTTGTGTGCCGCCGTCACCGTTTGTTCTGCCGTTGTCGATTCAACAATCCGATATCCGTGCCGGGTCAGCATCGACGATATTTGCAGCCGCACTTCGGCGTTGTTGCAAGCCACCAGGATGGTTCCGCGGCCTGGTTCTTCATCCGGAGGTCCTGCCAGCATCTCCAGCGGAACAGGATGATATGGCAGAAAAACGCGAAACGTGGATCCGCGCACCGGATTGCGTTCGGCCCAAATACGGCCCGAATGCTGAAGCACAATCGTGCGGCAAATTGCGAGCCCGAGTCCGCTGCCGCCCTTTTGCCGCGAGTCCGACGCATCCACTTGCTGGAATCGTCCGAAGATCGCCTCAAGCTTGTCGGCAGGAATGCCACGCCCATTGTCGATAACTGAGAGAGTCACGCCCGTAGCGCCCGGCCGCATCATGATGGAAACGGTGGAGTTTGGCGGAGAGAATTTCACCGCATTCGAGAGGATGTTAGTCAGTACCTGTAGCAGTCGGTAGGGGTCCGCATCAATCTCAACCTGTGTGCTGTCGTGCAGCAGGCGCACACCTGCTGAGTCGGCTACGGGTTGCATGTCGCCGATCGCCTGCTTCACAATGTCCGACAGTTGCACCGGCCTGAAGCTCAACGGCTCGCGACCACTCTGAATGCGCTCCAAATCGAGAATGTCGTTGATGAGCCGCACCAGGCGATCGGAGTTGGTTAATGCAATTCGCAGCAGGTTCGATGCCTTATCGCCGATGTTGCCCAACATGCCGGATGAGAGCAAACCCAACGCACCCCTGATTGACGTGAGTGGAGTACGCAGTTCATGACTAACGGTAGAAATGAATTCATCCTTCAGCCGATCGAGTGCATTGCGCTGACTGATATCGCGGAAACTGAGAACCGAACCGGAAAAGTGGCCATCGTCGTGAATCGGCGTCAGCGCGTATTCAGCGGGGAACGAACGTCCATCCTGTCGAAAGACGTTTTCCTCGCCGGAGGAAGAATTATGCCGCTGCGTCATTCGCCGTAATGGGCAGTCTTCACCGCAGCGGCGATTCTCAGGCGCGCTGCCGTGCATAAGTTCGTGAACTGACTTGCCGGTGAGCGACGCGGGAGAAGCTCCAAGCAATCGTGCTGCGGCAGGATTCGCGAACGTCACCATGCCCTGGCTATCTACACCGCAAATGCCGTCAGCCACTGAGTCGAGCAGAATCTGCTGCTGGCGGTACAGTTCCTCTGCGCGCCCTCTCTCCTGCGAGCGCGCCAGCATTTGCCCAAGCGATGAAGCGACGGTCTCAACGGCAGCCATCGCATCGCGATCCTCGCGAAGCTTGCAGCTCGAATAGAACTCCAGCACGGCAAGAACGCTGTTTCCCACGCGCACCGGAACCGCCCAGCCAGACACCATCTTCTGCCGCAGAGCAAGGTCGACGCGCGGGCTGGTCGCTGTTGTCGCCAAGTCGGTAATCCAGAGGTGTTGGCCCTGTTTCCAGACTTTTCCGGGGATTTCCGAGCCGCGGCTCAGCGTGCGCCCCGCGCTCTCCTGGATCAGTCCCTCTGCATCGGTTCCCGGCGTACCCCATGCCGTAAAGAACTCAAGCCGGTCTTCCTTTGGATTTACTTTCCACTTGATACCCAAGTCCCAGCCCTGGGTAATGCAAAGCGCTTCCACGATACGCATGGATGCAACTTCAGGTAATGCGTTCTCGCTCACGATCTGGCTCACGGTGAGTTGAAGAGCTAGCCCGTTTTCGCGCAGTCTCTGGTGCGTCACATCGCGCAACATGCAGCGAACCGCTAGCGGTTTCCCTGCCTTTCTCCGCTGGCTGAGGCTCAACTCAAACAGAAACATGCGTCCATCTTCAGCATGGTGGCGCAGCGGAGCGCGGTCGATAACCTCGCCATCAAGGGCGCGTCTTAAAAGCGCCAGGATCTCAGTTCGAACAGCAGTGTCAAAGATCTCGTCAAATGACTCGAGCGCCAGCAGTGCCTGTTGATCGAGTCCAAAGCACCGCTTCCACGCGGGATTGGCATACACAAATCGTCCCGTGGGGCTCAGTGTTGCCATCATCTCACTGGAGTTCTCGAACAGATCGCGATATCGTTCCTGTGATTCGCGCAGTTCCTGCTCCTGTCGGAACGTCACGGTCTGATCGATTGCGACAGCCACGAGGCCGGCGATCGCACCGGCAGCGTCACGCATTGCGGACATGTGCAGCGTTACCGGGATGAGTGTCCCATCTTTGCGGCGTAACTGCGCATCAAAGCAGGGAACCTGGCTGGGCGGAAGAGTGCGCACAATATCCAGATAGGCAGACATGCGGTCTTTCGGGGTTTCTCCGTTTTCGCGCTTGATGCCTGTCAGCCTTTTCATCTCGGCTACCAGCCGTGCGCCCTCGCCTGGCGCCAGAATCTCGACGATGCCGAACATGCTTTTCAACTCAGCTTCGTCACATCCGATCATGCGCTCTGCAGCAGGGTTGGCGAAGGTCACCCGCCCATCCACCCCGATGGCGACCACGGCGGGTCCGGCAGATTGCAGAATGTTGGTGAGCGCATCGCTTTCAGGCAAGGCAACCGTCGCGGGAACTGCTGGAACGGTGATCCTGCTGCGCGGGATGCGAAGGGCGAGCAGTACCGCGGACCCGCAGGCGGCCAGAATGAGCAACCCATCGAAGCGAGGGCCTGCCATCAGTCGCACCAGCACAGCTCCGGCTGCCATAATCACGGCCAGGATCGCAAAAGCCAGCCAGATCACGAATATGCCGCTTGCGGCTGCCGGCGCAGGGTCCGGGTTTCGGGTTATGACCATCCCGTCCGAGGGGTCACCCATGGTCTCTCCCAGTGCTCAAACGTGCTCGCATTCCCATTAAGCGGAGAGATTCTCCCTTAGCACTGTTTTCGCGTAGTATATGCCATTGATTTTAGCCCCTCTAGAGAAATCGGAGCGGAATTCCTTTCTGCGTACCCCGGATGACTCCTGCGAATTACCGCGATCCTGAAACGTCACCTGAAACACCCAAGTCCAGCGTTGGCCGCCGTATACTTGCTGCATGATTTTCCAATCGATAAATAAGGCCATTTTGCGCACCGTTCTGTTTGCGATCTGTTCGCTTAGTCTTGCTGTTCAGGCGCCTTTTGCACATGCCTGGGGTAACGACGGGCATCGCATCATCAACCGCCTCGCTGCGACGTCGTTGCCCGCCGACGCACCGTCTTTTCTTCGTGCTGAAAGTGTTTTGAATGAGATTGAATATCTCGGTCCGGAACCCGACCGGTGGCGCTCACCGGCGGAACCGGAGCTAAGCTCGGCGCAGGCGCCTGAACACTTTATCGATTTGGAGCCGGCCGATGCACTTGGTCCTTTGCCGCACAAGCGGTTCGATTTTGAAGCCAAGGTCTACGCGGCAGGCGACCGGCCCGACCGCATTGGCCTGCAGCCGTGGCAAACAATCGAGGTTTGGGAGCGGCTTAAGGCGGCGATGCGCCAGTATCGCGCGATGGCTGCTAACCATGAAGACACCGCACCGGTGGAGCATGCAATCGAGTTCTATGCCGGCTGGCTTGGCCACTATGTGGGAGACGGTGCCAATCCGCTGCACACCACGGTTCAGTACAACGGCTGGACCGGTCCGAATCCAAATGGCTACACCACCGCTCACCAGATTCATTACCAGTTCGAGAGCCCGTTCGTGACCGCCAACATCCACTCGGCCGACGTGGCGGCCAAGATGACGCCGGTAAAAGCGATCGATGGCGACATGTTCGACGCTTATATGGCGTACCTGCGCAACACGGCCACTTACGTTGAGAAGGTGTATCAATTCGAGAAAGCGGGAGGCTTTGCAGGCGCGGGATCGGCCGATTCTCGAGCATTTGCAGCAGAGCGCCTGGCCGCGGGGGCCAGCATGCTTCGCGACATGATCTACTCGGCGTGGCTCGATAGCGCCAAGCCGGTAGCCGATCCATACGCAGGCAAATAGAACGCGCAGATCTGTTGTACCAAAAACTCGAACTTACTGTTTCTTGTTTCCCGAATCCAGTTCCGCCATTCTGTGCTCGAGGATAGGACGCCAGCGCAGTTGCGCTGAAGGCTCCATCTCGGGTAGTCGGCCTATAACGACTCGGTAAGCCGCCTTTGCTCCTTCGAGGTCACCGTTGGCTGCCAGCGCATCGCCAAGCGCGCGATTAGCGTCGAACCCATTAGGCACCAGCGAGACGGCTGTGCGCGCCGCACTCAGCGCTGCGGCAGGATCAGCTTTCAGTCCGCGAGTGGCCCGGCGCACGTAGGCCATCGCGGTCGCATCCGGAATCACATAGTCGCCATAGTAGACTGCAATGCTGTCCATGATCACCGCGTCGGGCTTGCGGCGGTTAAACATCTCGTAAGGGTTGCGGACCCATGTGCCAAACTCGTACCCGCCGAGGTCGCCATAACTGATAAGAATAGGTCCTTTCACCACCGTCGGCACTTGGATCTCCTGAATGTAGTTGGTATCGAATGTGGGCAGCAGCTTGCAAGGAATGTCGTAGTCGCTTGGCATCAGAAAAGGCGCTGCGAAGTAGGCGAACGAACATTCCTTCACGTTGTGCTCATCCAGCCACTGCTTGGTCCACTTCAGTTGCTGTGCCCAATCAACGGCCGCGTCGGAGAAGTATTTGTGCGTATTGGCGGGGCCGCCCCAGAGCGCGTTACTAAACGGAATGTAATTCGGAAACGAGTGCAGCGATTCCGCTGCGTGCGCTGCCAGCAGAATGATGATCGCGAAGGCCCACGGCTTGCTGCGCTTCATGAGCCATGCTCCGGCGGCTCCAAGCAGCATGAAGATGAAGGGGAAGATCGGCAGAATGTGGCGTTCGCCCATATTGAGCGGGCCGGCCATCGCAACGGCCAGGTAGAACGCTGCGGGAAATGCCAGGAAGAAGAGTTCTCGCGATTGCCGAATCTTGCCTGAAGCAAACACCCAGATCGCAAGTGCAACAGCGGCGAGCGTGCCCACGGTCCACTTCACCACCAGAACGGTAGGGAAGTAGTACCAGATCCCGTGTGCGTAGATTCTGCCCATGTAATAGGTGGGCCAGGCTTCGCCTACGCCTTGCACATCCACCAGTCCGAACAAGTAGCTCTCCGGTAGCAGGTGATAGTGCGCGCAGAACAGGATGAACCAGCGCATCGGCGCGGAGAGCGGGCGCACTTCAACATCAAGCGGAGCCATGCTTACACCGCTCAGGTGCATGTGGAACCGGAAGCTGTAGATTCCCCATAGAACAAACAAGGCAACAGCGCCAATAATGCCGAGGCCAATTGCCGCGCTCTTGATTTCGGCAGTCGGCAGCTTTCGTAAGTTTTTCCATCGGCCGGCAATTTCACCTGCTGCCAGCATCGTCAGCAGTGGGAATAACACGATGGTCGAGTGCTTTGCGGCCAGTGCGAGCCCGAGAACTATGCCGCAGAGTGCGGCTCGCTTCCAGGTCATTTGCTTCACAAACCGGTAAAACAGGTAAACCGTTGCGAAGAAGCCGCAGGCCGCGCCGGTGTCAGTGGTGACATAAGGCGCGTTCGCCAGAATAGAAGGATCGAAGACGAACAGTGCCAGTGTGATGAGGCCTGCGGTGGCGCTGAACATTTCTTTTCCGGCGAAGAATAGGACAGCGGCTAGAACCACACCAAACGTCAGGGCCGCCATGTGAACGCGAAAGAGGAGCGTGTCGGAGCTGTACTTGCCGCCGTACTTCGGATCGTTTCGGAAGATCAGCTCGCGCCCGCCAAAGTAGGCTTCATCTTTGAAATATCGTCCTTGTCGCGGAGCTGTTTTCAGATCGAGCGGCACCAGCGGCATTGTGGCCACCAGCTTTACCAGCGGAGGATGCTCCGGATTGAGGGTGTACTCACCGTTGATCCAGTTCATGTAACCCGCGTAGATATGATCGCCCTCATCCCAGCTTGGCGACTGCTGCCTTGTCGACAATCCAACTTCAACCACCATGGTTAGAAGCAGCACTAGCGCCGCCCCAGCAACCCCGTACCGAACCCTCATTCGTTCTCTCCGTGCTTTCAAAGTGTTGCAATCACAGTGCGCGCTTGCAGAACAAGCATAAGCGCACGGGCCGGAGTCAAGCCGTGATGTTCATTGGACCTGCGTCGCACGGATTCGAGCTGGCTGGGATGAGGAACAAAGCCTCCGATCCTCGGGTGAGGTGCAACACATAGGTAAGGGTAGTTTGATGTGCGGTTTTTACCGCACGGGAGGAAAGGGGAAATTGGTATTAGTCGCCGCTCTCGGCGGAGGCAATCGCCGGGATGCGCCGGAACATTAGGGTGAGCGTCAGCCAAAGCAGCATCACTGCAGGGCCAGCCACCAGCATCCAGCCGAACAGCGCCTGACTGGCGAGCCATCCCACATGGAAAGCGGGTCTCAGGATCGCGATATTACGCAGCCAGTCTGAAAAGTGCAGATGGGCAGGGCCAAACCCGAACATCCACCTGCCAAGGTGCATGAAGGGAACAATCAGGATGAGCTGCAGCGGCATTGCGGCGTAGTTGGCAGCCTGGATGGCAGGCTGGTTTAGCCGCAACAGCAGCGCAAGAGCCGCGCACAACAGAGTCGGAATCCCGACCACCGGAATGCAGCCGATCGCAAAGCCGAGCGCAAGCGTCAGCGCCAGTCGTCGCGGCGAGATGCCCTGCCGCACCCACCGGGCCGCATCGAACTTTACGGGTTTGCTGAAGATGGGCATCTCTGAAATCACTGCTGTTCCTTAATACGATTAAACACGGATATTGAATTTAGTCGTTGTGACTTTTGTGCCATTCCCGATGAATGTTCCATAAATGAACCAAAATCGTAAGCACACGCTACATATCGGCCAAACAAGGGATTTCTTGATCGCCCTTCGCTCGACCGGAGAAACGCCGCCGATGTTTCCCGAGGTATCCATGTAAGGGTGCTGATTGCGATAAACTTGGACCCGATGCGTGTGTTTGGAATCGATTGCGGAACCGAAGTCACGGGGTTCGGTGTGGTGGAGCCCGACGAAGGCAGCCGCGAGGCGCGCCTGGTGTGCAAGGCACTTGGTTCCATCAAGCTCAAAAAGACGAAAACTACCGCTGAACGTCTAGAACAGGTGTTTCGGGAACTTACGGCCGAGTTGGAGCGTTGGCAGCCGGACGCCGTTGCAATCGAGGAGGTTTTCTACTCAGTGAACGCCAAAACAGCGCTGAAGCTGGGCCAGGTGCGAGGCGTCGCTTTGCTGGCCGCTGCCTGCCAGGGCATTCCCGTGGCAGAGTACGCGCCTCTAAAAATCAAATCCAGCGTGGTGGGCTACGGATTGGCGAAAAAAGAACAGGTGCAGTTCATGGTGGCCCGGCTGCTGGGTCTTGCGGAGCTGCCACAGCCGGCCGACGCTGCGGATGCGCTGGCTATAGCGATTTGTCACATCCACTGCACGCAAACGCTCACCCTGCAGGGTGCTTCCAGGGGGGGAGCGCGATGAAATCGACTTTGCCCGCGCTTGCCATGATGGCGATATTTGCCGCTGTGCCGTGCGCCTCCCATACCCAAACGCCCGCTGCACAGGACGGTGTGTTTACAGCCGATTTCACCAATCCCAAAATCTCTCCCTCGCACTGGGTGTTGACGCTTCGGAGGGACGGAAGCGGGCATTTCCACGCCGAAGGCGCCGGAAGTCCCGCGACCAAGAACACCGGCATCGAAGCCACCAATGAGGATCGGGATATACAACTGAGCAAGGACTATACGGCGCAGATCTTCGCTACGGCGCAGCAGCACAATTGGTTCAACGAGACCTGCGAAAGCCATGCCAAAGTGGCTTTCCAGGGATGGAAGAAGATCAGCTACAGCGGTCCTGAAGGGCAGGGGAGCTGCACGTTCAACTACTCACATGATAAGCAGATACAGGCACTTGGCGAGTCGCTTATCGGTGTGGCCGAAACTCTGCACGAGGGCGCCCGGCTTGAATTGCTGCTGCAACATGACCGCCTCGGCCTCGATCAGGAGATGGAATACATTACTGACAGCGCCAAAGATGGCCGCCTGCGTGAGATTGTCGCCATTCGCGACATCCTGCAGCGGTTAGCGCAGGATGACGAATTGCTGGAGCGCGTCAGGAAACGGGCTCGCAACCTGCTGGTGCAGGCGGGGAGCTGATTACCTTGTTGCGTGGAAGCACATTTTTAGTTAGACGAAAGATTTAGCGCGACTTTTACAATGATGGATGTGTCGTATAGATAGATGTTTTGGGGTCCCCTGAGTGCCAAAGGGATCGCTTCGGGAGACGGTCGTTCAGGAAGGCGGAAGACCATGAAGCAGATCGTAAATCACGGACAAATTTGGAATGGGATTGCGAAGAATCGTCCGGCAGCATGGGTGCTAGCGCTGTCAATTGCAGCCTTGACGTTAATCCTGGGGTCTTATGTGGCTCGAGCCGACGACGGGGCGGGCGGCGTGCCGATGGGCGCGGCCCGGCTGAGCAGTGTGGAGGGGCAGGTTCGCCTGACGCAGGATGGGCAGGTCATTGCCGAGTCGGCGCCCGCCAACGCTCCATTGTTTGCGGGGACGCGGATTGAAACTGGAGAAGACGGCAAAGCGGAAGTTCAGTTCGATGACGGCAGCATAGCGCGAATCTCGCCTAATAGCGCTCTTGTGCTGCAATCCTTAGGCGGTGACGGAGGCCCGAGCACTGACCTGGTGCTCGACCACGGTCTTGGCTATTTCGAACTGCAGGGCAATATCCAGGATGGTCAAACGCGCGTGCTCTTTGGCGACAGCGTGGCTACGGCGAGCGGCTTCACGGTCCTGCGCGTTCGCATGGACACGCCGCCTGGGGACCTGGCAGTATTCACAGGCAACGCTCATCTTGAGCGCGGCAACAGTATGTCCGTCGACCTGCGCGGAGGCGAAAGCCTGACGCTCGATCCCTCCGATCCGAACCACTACAACCTTGCGGAAACCATCGAGCCGGACTCATGGGATGCGTGGAACTCCGATCGCGACCAGGCCCTCACTGCCGCCGCCTCTGATCAGACCGCGGCTCCCGGCAATTTTGTAAACAGCGAGAATCCGAACCCCGCGTGGAACGATCTTGACGCAAACGGAAACTGGTACGACGTACCCGGCCAGGGTTATGTCTGGTCGCCTTTCGTCGCGGCAACAGTCTCGTGGGATCCGTACAGCTGCGGTCATTGGATGTGGACGCCGCGATTCGGCTACATCTGGGTCTCATGCGAGAACTGGGGCTACCTGCCGTATTCCTTCGGCTCATGGAATTTCTATGGCGGATTTGGCTGGGGCTGGTCCCCAGGTATGGGCGGATGCACTCCCTGGTGGCGTCGCGGAACATACGCTGGCTGGAACGTTGGCAACGGACCATCCTGGTATCATCCGATCCCGCGTCCGATTCTGCGTATACCCCCACGGAAGGAATTCGATCATCCCGGTGATTGATGTTCACCGCAATTCTGAAGGCGGACCGAATGATCTGCCGCAGCGTGGCAGAAATAATCCGGTGATGATTGCCGGTCGCGAAGTGGAGCCGCTGCGCAGGCTTCCGGCGCACGAAAGCTACGTCCGCTCCACGTCCGGTTTTGTCTATCACCCGAGCAACGGCTATCAAAGCGGTAGAGACGGTGGGCAGGTGGAGAATGGAAGCATGGGGAATGATCATCCGGTCGTGATCAATCGACCTGTTTATGATCGCAACCAGACTGGCAACGGATATACGCGTCGTGCCAATTCTGAGCCGGGCCGCACCTATGTTCCTCCGTCGCAGGGCAACGGCTCAGATCGCAACAACAATTCGCCGGGGCCTGTGATTACGCAGCCGGGGCGGACCATTATGCCGCCGAGTCAGAATCGTCCGGAGCCGGGCCGCACTTATACGCCCCCTCCGCAGCCGCGGTCGGAGCCGCCTCAGCAGCGGCTTCAGCCCACCCGGCAGTACACGCCGCCACCGCAACCGCAGCAACCGCGACCTGAACCAAGTCGCCCGAATGCGCCGCCTCCAAGTCAACACAATCCAGGTGGAGCCAGTCCGCGCGGAGGCTCATACGTGCGGCCTTCCGGAGGACCTTCAGGTGGCGGTGGTGGCTTCCATCCCGCTCCGCCAGCCGGTGGAGGCGGCAGCCCACGCGGCGGTGGTGGCGGCCCCGAGCATCATTAATTCCAACTTTCCGATAAGTGCCGCATAACCATTGCGTTTATTGATTGCGCTCGCTTGCATTACAGGCGAGCGCCGTTTTATTAAAGCGGCATTGATAAACGAACCGGTTTACGGGTTACAATCTAGTTACCCAGATTTGTTCAGAAAAACAGGCTGCAAAGTTAAAGCTCTTGTAATTGAAAGACTAAGTTAAGAGCGCTGTTCTACGCAGTCCTGTTGAATGTTCCCCGCGTGAAACCAGTACGAACGGGCCTCATTATCCGTACGTAGCTATTTGCTCCTCTCAGGTTTGCGGCGGAACTAATCCTGTCGAAACATTGAAATCGTAGGTTGGTGATATCCGCCTCTGAAGAGGTGCCCGGAGGATCCATGACCGGACGCGAAAGACTTAGACGTGTGCTTGTCGCAGACGATGAGAAACTCATTGCGGACACACTCGCGCAGATTCTGAATGCAAGCGGATTTGACGCTCAAGCAGCTTATAGCGGCGAACAGGCTTTGGAGATGGCTGCCTTTGTGAATCCCGATGTTCTGATCGCGGATGTGGTCATGGGTGGAATGAACGGTGTTGATACCGCGATATCGATCAGAAAGATTCTTCCGCGATGCAAGGTCATTCTTTGTTCAGGGCAGGTTACTTCAGAAGTCCTGGTGAACAAAGCTGAAGAACAAGGTTATAAGTTCGATCTTCTATTCAAGCCGGTGCATCCACGGCTTCTTCTCGATCGTTTGAATTGGATGTGGCAGGCCGACGGAGCAGCCTGACGAGAAAGACTTCTCCGCCGATGCGGAGATTCGTGAGCTAGAAGCCGAGCGTGACGCCCTTTTCGCCGATAACGGTGAAGCAGTCGAGTAGGTGCGTCATGCCGAGGAGCTCGCGGATGCGCTTGCCGAGGTGAACAAGTTCGAGGCTGCAGCCTTTGGTCTTGGCCGAGACCATGAGGCGAACCAGAGTGCCCAGACCCATGCTGTCCATATGCGAGAGATCGGCGAGATTGAGAATGATGCGCCGGTGCGTGGGGATCAGCTGGCAGATGCGGATGTAGAAATTACCGGACACATTGGAGACAAGACGGCCATGAAGGTGAACGATGGCCGCTTCACCCTTTTCTTCGATAGAAATGTTGAGCGTGCAGACAGGCGCCGGTTCAGTCATTCGGGCTTCCTTGAGATGAGAGACCTTGGGGAAATCGGGGGATGGTCTGGTGCGATCTTCTCACGGAAACAGCGAACAGGAAATAGAGAAGCGCTGAACGAAAAAACAGGAATGGCCTTTTTGATGAACAGTGCGCGGGAATCGGACCTATAATCTGACGGTCCCCCATACCTTCCCCGGCTGGGAAGATTTCACGTGAGAGGTGTTGTGATGGCAAATTTCCTTGTGCAGGTGTCGTATACCCCTGAAGCGTTGAGCGCGTTGATTGCAAAACCGCAAAATCGAGTGGCAGTGGTCAAAAAAACGGTTGAGAATCTTGGCGGCACGTTTAGTGGCTCGTGGATGTCGTTCGGTGACTATGACCTGATTATGCTGCTTGAGATGCCGAACAACGTGAGCGCGGCGGCGTTGGCATTGGCTGCCGCGGCAGGCGGATCGCTGAAGTCGATCAAGACGACTCCGCTGCTTTCGATTGACCAGGCTCTTTCTGCAATGAAAAAAGCCAAAAAGTCAGGCTACACCCCAGTGGTCAAAAAGTAACTGGAAAAGGCCGGCTCTAATGCGGCAGATTAAGAGGCCCTGCACAATGGCGGGGCTTCATGATTTGTTTACTGCAAAGGCGGCGAACAGTGGCTCAGTCCGCGGCTTCAGGCGCTTTGGCTGCGCTTATTTCAGCGAGATTGTGCCGTAGAAAAGCTGATGCAGCAGGAGCCCGCCCAGCACCGAGAGCGAGAGGCTTAGCAACGTTCCAATGAGGAAGTACTCGGCAAAGCGAGGCTCCTCGAACTCGGGGAAACGTGCAATTGATTTGCCGGTGAGAATGAGCCCGATAAGAGTGGGGGACTGCATTACGATCGCGGTAATCACCAGGAAGCGTTCGATCCAGCCGACATACATGCCCGCGTTGGCCATCTGCCCGGCGGGTTCGCTGGCAATATCGTCCGCAAGTCGACTGGTCACGGAGCGGATGAGGTAGCCTCCTCCAAAAATCACAGCCAGGTATACGATTGCGGTCTCAAGTACGTGCGTTCTTGCCGCAGCAGAGATGCGAACCGCTCCGGTGAGTGCGGCCATGCCGGTTCGGCAGAGCAGTGCCGCGGCTGCGGCAACTGTCAGCGCGTGAAGAAGCTGGTCTGCGAGAAAGGTGAGCCAGTGTTTATTTATGCAAGAGTGCGCTATGAATGTGCATTTGAGCTTGTCGATGAGCAGGTGCCAGATGACGTAGCTGAACACGATGATCTGGTTTGGAAATGAAAAGAAGGATTGATCGGCAAACAGCAGCAAACATGCCCAGGCGAGTGAGAAGTGGATCAGTCCATGAAAAGCGAGCGGCCACGCGCGGCTGCACTTGTTTTTGGCGATCCACGTCCATTGCAGCGGGAAGTCGCCGAGCAAATGCGCCAGTAATAAAGCCATGAATGTGATTTGAAGTGGCTGCATGGAATGTCCAATTAGAGGGAATTGTACGAGAAGGTACAACTTAGAAGTATGCTCTGATTACCTTCTCCATCGCGTTGACCGTGTCGAGCAATTGCCAATGGTAAGCGCGCTTAAGATTTCGAGAAATCGTGGATGCATCGCGATCGAGCCGGTCTGCTGCGAGATCCTGGCGACCGGCTTCCATCTGCATGTTGATGGCTTCCCACTGCTTCTCTGTTCTGCCTTCAAGCAGCGCGTCGTGCAACTCGTAGATCGTGTTGGCGATGACATCGAATATCTCGTTGCCCGATTCGAAACTGGTTAATGCGCGGCGCTTTGGGGAGACAGCCTTCAGCCGATCAGCCGCTGTTCGAGCTCGTTCGAAAGCTTCACCGCCGGCGTTAACGTTGACGGGGCCGAGGTCCAGGCCCGTCGCCGATCCAATACCGACGGCAATCCAAAGTTCCATCGGAAAGAAGATGCGGCGCAGGTCCAGAATGGCACGAGGAGTGACCTCAGGCTTGGTCATAACCACCTGAAACTCATCCCATGCAGTGATGGTGTAGGGGGTCAGAATCAACCCGCGCTCCGTGTGCAGGCGAGTGACTTCCTCCAGCTTCAGGTCGCGCTTGTCGCGGAAGCCGTCAATCTGGCGTGAGCCGACGACGTCAGCTGTGATGACGGAAAAGCTAGAGTTTGGCATCGCGTTTCAATTGCATAAATTTGTACATGAATAGATAATTGTATGAAAATATGCATCTGTCAAGAGCGATCCAGATTCCGATAGTGACTACAGGGCTTACATCAACCGGCGGCGAATCAGATCGAGAGCCTGCTGCGAAGCGAATTCGCGGATGCGCTGCCGGTCGCCGCGGAAAGTGCGGTCCATGACGTCGGTCCGGTTAGGGTCGGAAAGTGCGATATAGACCAAGCCAACCGGTTTGTTTTCAGTGGCGCCGGCGGGTCCGGCGATGCCGGTGACGCCCAGGCCGAGTGTGGCTCCGGTGCGGATGCGGATCCCGTTAGCGAGTGCTTCCGCCACTTCAGCCGAGACGGCGCCGTGGCGCGCGATGAGGTCGGCCGACACGCCGGCGAAGGCTGCCTTCAGCGGATCGGAGTAAACAACGGCTCCGCCGAGGAAAGCACGTGAACTGCCCGGAACTGAGGTGATGCGCTGGGCGATCAAGCCACCGGTGCAGCTTTCAGCCACGGCTAAAGTGGATTGGCGCAGGCCGAGATAGTAGAGAACGATCTGCTCGAGCGACTCGCCGGAGTCGGAGTAGAGCCAGTCTTCGAGAGTTTCTTCCAGACGCCCGGCAAGCTCATCGACGCGCTGGCGTGCGAGGTCAGGATCCGATTTGGAGCAGAGCAGCGTGAGCTGGATGTCGCCGGCGTGAGCGAGAATCGTGGTTTCCACGTCGGGGTAGGTGGTGTAAATGGGCGCGAGCATTTTGTCGGCCTGCGACTCGGGAATCATGGCTGCGCGCAGAGTGCGCTTGGCGATGTGACGCGGCGGAACGGCTTCGCGCAGGCGCGGCATGCACTCTGTGTCGAAGAGCGGCTTGCACTCATTGGGGGGCCCGGGGATGAGCATGAGGAGTTTGCGATAGCTCTCGAATGTGACGTCGAGCCACTGGCCTGGAGCGCTGCCGTTTGCGTTGGGCAAAACTATCGCGCCTTCGAGCAGGTCAGCCTGCTTGAGATTGTTCTGCGGCATGGTGATGCGCCATGAGGCGGCGCGGGCATGCAGAGCGGCCACTTGTGTGGCGTCGCGACGGAGCGTAAGAGAAAGCGCTTGAGCAACAGCTTCGCGGGTAAGGTCGTCCTCGGTGGGACCAAGGCCACCCATCAGAACCAGGATGTCGACGCGGGAGAGTGCGGTGCGAATGGAACTTACGAGGTCTTTAAGCCGGTCGCCGACGATGGTCTTGAAAGCGACGGTGATGCCGATTTCGTTGAGCTTTTCAGTCAGATAGAGTGAGTTGGTGTCTTGCCGCCAGGGCGTGAGCATCTCGGAACCGACGGCGATGATTTCAGCTTTCATGAAGAACAGCTCCTAGCTACTAGCTCTCAGCTATCAGCCAACTCGTGCGAGTCCGCCGCCGAGCACCCTTTCCAGGTCATTGTGCTTCTGAGCGAAGGTCCGCGCCTATTCGAAAAAGGCACGCATTCATCGCCGATTATGTTTGGACAGGCCGAGACCTAATTAGGGCTCATTCCCTCTACACCCAAGTCCACATCATAAACGGCTTCGTTGGTGGCCAGAATCGCTGTACCGAGCGGCGAGAAGGCAATCCCGATGAGGTTGATGCCGGAGAGTGCGAGGGACGCTTCGCCTGCCGGCGTGACGCGCACCAGTCCGCGGCGGCCCTTGAGGCATGCGGCCACGTAGACGTCGCCCTCTTTTGAAAGCGCGAGGCCCTGCGGGCGGCCGAGGCCGCGGAACCACGGGCGCACATCGCCGTTGCGTTCGATGGCCCAAATGGCCTCGTTCGAGGAAAGCGATGGAGCGGTGACGTAGAGCGTTCCGGTGTTGCTCATTACCAGGTGATAGGCGGAGACGCTGGGCTCGAGCGTGGCATGCACAAAGATCTGGCGCTGCGGGTTGATCTTGAAAATTGTTCCACTGCGATCGCCGACAAACAGGTTGCCGTCGGGGTCGAACGCCGCGCCGGTAGCCACGCCCATTCCTTCAGCGTAGACGTTGAACTCGCCGGCTGGATCGACGCGATAGACATTGCCCTCTGCCCGCGAGGTAACGAAGAGATCGTCCTCCGGAGAGATGGCAAGGCCGGTTGCGTTCAGGATGCCGGAGACAAACGGAGTGCCTCGGCCGCCGGGGCTTACGCGCACCACGGAGACGGGCATCTCTTTGCCGCGCTGGCCCGAGATGGTGGCGTAGATCATGCCGGAGCGGCTGACGGCGGGGCTGGTGACGGGATGAAGTCCGTCAGAAAGCTGGCGCGCGATACGCAGCGGCACAGTATTGCTTACGCCGGCGGGGTTTCGTACTTCAATCATGCCGGTGGTGGCTTGGTCAGGAACGGAGATGGCGAGACGGGTGGGACGGCTCATCAGGACGCGCGCTGAGAGTCCATCGACGAGGACAGCAGGCGGCCCGAAAGCGTCGGGGCCAAGCTGTGCGCCATGCAATTCGATTTCGCCGTGTGGCAATGCGGCGGCAGGCGTGATGTCGTCGATGTGGGGCTCAAGTACAGCCTTGGATCCGGATTGTGCAGAGTTTCGGGCCATCTCGAGATTAATTAGAACCAAATCCGCAGCAACGCGGCTATCCCTAAAGCATACAGCCCGGCGGCGACATCATCGAATACGATGCCCCAACCCTCGGGGAGGTTTTCAAGCCTGCGAATGGGGAAGGGCTTGGTGATGTCGAAGAGGCGGAAGAGGACGAGCGAGATGAGCATATGCCGCCATTCGATGGGGCAGCCAAGGAGCGCGATCCACTGGCCGGCCACTTCGTCGATGACGACAAATTGCGGATCTTTGCGGCCGCTCTCGCGTGCGGCGATGGTGGAGGCGGGGACTCCGGCGATGATGGAGAGCGCGATGCCGGCTAGCAGGGTGAAGAGCAGAGTCTGCGATGCGGGATGAACACCCCACGCGTAGGCGGCCCAAAGCAGAACTGCGGCAACAGAGCCCCAGGTGCCGGGGCCGGGTTTGCCGTAGCCCGCTCCGAAAAAAGTGGCGACTGCGAAAGCCCACTTAGTGGCGTGTTGGTTTTGGATGAGAGTAGCGGGGGATTGATCATTCTTCATTCATGTCACCGCCGCTTCCGCCGGTGCGCCCGCGGCCTGCGCCGCCCAGATCTTCAAGCACTTCAGGGTCGAGGACGGGTGAGCTGATTTTGTAGACGCCCATGGCCCACTTACCCAGGTCGATTTTGCGGCATCGATCGCTGCAGAAGGGAAAGTCTTCGTCCGTGAATTGCACCAGCATTCCGCAGGTGGGGCATTTATGAAGTTTCGCGGATTTTTTCTTGGCAGGCATGGCGATAGAACCGTCAAAAAATATGTTAACGCGTTATCGAGCAGTCAGCTATTAGCTGTCAGCTTTCAGTCAAGTTTTGGTGGGTTGATGGGCGTGCTATCGCGTGTCCGAAAATCCGGCACCCGGCCTTGGTTGGTGTGGATTTGTGGTATCCCACCCTTCTCGCGGTGAGACTGCGAGAAGGATGGGGCACCCGGCTTTCAGTCAAGTTTTGGTGGGTTGATGGGCGTGCTATCGCGTGTCGGAAAATCCGGCACCCGGCCTTGGTTGGTGTGGATTTGTGGTATCCCACCCTTCTCGCGGTGAGACTGCGAGAAGGATGGGGCACCCGGCTTTCAGTCAAGTTTTGGTGGGTTGATGGGCGTGCTATCGCGTGTCGGAAAATCCGGCACCCGGCCTTGGTTGGTGTGGATTTGTGGTATCCCACCCTTCTCGCGGTGAGACTGCGAGAAGGATGGGGCACCCAGCTTTCAGTCAAGTTTTGGTGGGTTGATGGGCGTGCTATCCCATGTCCGAAAATCCGGCACCCGGCCTTGGTTGGTGTGGATTTGTGATATCCCACCCTACTCGCGGCGAGACTGCGAGAAGGATGCGGCACCCAGCTTTCTTTCCGAGACATGAATGTTAGACGGCGGGGGTGATGATGCGGGCTACTATGTCGTAGTCGTGGGCTTCGGTGATTTCGGCGCGGTAAAAGCGGCCGGCTTCGAGGGTCTCAAGCTCGCCGAAGTCGTTGATGTAGACTTTGCCATCGATTTCTGGGGCGTGGAATTCTGTTCGGCTTTCCCAAAGCATGGGAGTCTCGTCGGACTCGCCTTCGGCCAGAAGCGTCACTTCGCGGCCGACCCATTGCTGCTTGGCGCGCTTTGAGATGGATTGCTGCAGCTTCATGATGCGGCGCTTGCGTGCCTCGATGGTGCGCTTCTGCAGTTTGCCTTCGTGGGCAAATGCAGCGGAGCCTTCTTCGTCGGAATAAGAAAAGACGCCTAGCCAGTCGAACCTGGCCTCGGAGATAAATTCCTCCAAAAGTTCAAGGTCACGGAGCGACTCGCCGGGGAAGCCTACGATGAAACTGGTGCGCAGGGCGATACCGGGAACCGTGGCGCGAACCTTCTCGATGGTCTTGAGGAAGATGTCGGCTCCCGCGCCGCGCTTCATTGTTTTGAGAACGGCGGGCGATGCATGTTGCAACGGCACATCGAGATATTTGCAGATATTGTCGTGCTTCGCGATGGTATCAAGCAGCCTGCCGGTGATGCGGTTCGGATACGCGTAAAGGAAGCGTAGCCAACGCAGTTCTGGAATTGCAGCGAGCTCGTCGAGCAGGGTGGCCAACCCGTCTTTGAGGCCGAGGTCTTCGCCGTAGCAGGTGGTGTCCTGGCCGATGAGCGTGATTTCCTGCACGCCGCGCGCGACAAGCTGCTGTGCTTCAGCAACAACGGACTCAAAACGGCGCGAGCGGAATTTTCCGCGCAGGTTGGGAATCACGCAGAAGGTGCACGGATGATCGCAGCCCTCGGCGATTTTGATGTAAGCCGAAGAGCTTGGCGTAGTAAGAAAGCGCGGTGTTGTTTCGTTGTAGAGATAGGTAGGCAGCAGATGCGCTGCGCCCTGCCAATCGTCGCGGCTGAAGCGGCCCTGCTGCTCGCGGTGATCGCCTTCAGGTCTCGCCGGTACCTCAGGGGCTAAAGCCCCTTCTCTTATTGCAAGGTTTTCGTACGGGCTGAAGCCCGTACCCTTCACACTGTGATCCGTACCCTTCGCATGGGGAGCTGATTTGTGTGTGCCGGAGAGGGATTCCTGGCCGGGGCGGGTTTGCGCGCTGGCGAGGATATTGAAAAGTCCCGGCGCGGTGGCGGGCGGAGGCGCAATGCCAGCGGCTTCGAGGATGGACTCGAGTTCGCCCGTGCCGACAACGGCATCGACTTCAGGGATACTCTTGCGGATTTCGTCGCGGTAGCGCTCCACCAGGCAGCCGGCGACGATGAGCTTTTTGGCTGAGCCGTCAGTCTTGAAGCGAGCCATCTCCAGGATGGTGTCGACGGATTCCTGCTTGGCGGTGTCGATAAAACTGCAAGTGTTGACGACGAGGATTTCGGCCTCTTCAGGATGAGAGGTCAGCCGCGCGCCCGCGCGGTCGAGAAGGCCCATCATGACCTCGGAATCGACGAGGTTTTTGGGGCAGCCCAAGGAGATAAAGCCCACGGAAGGGGCCGCGGGAGAGGTGGTTTTGGTCACAGTTCTATTGTACCGGGGATTGGATTGCGCGGTTTTGGGTGCCGACAGTTTGGGTACGCGACGCGTCGCGGCGTTTCCGTCTTCGAGTGGTAAAATCGATCAGTGCCGGGTCCTACGCGACGTAATCCCGCCAATCCCGCCAGGTCCGGAAGGAAGCAACGGTAACGGGCTAGTACGGGCGCAGTAGGTCACCCGGTACTTTTTTGGGTCTTTCTCTATTAGAAGCATTTGAGTTGAAGCGAAGGGCGGGAGAAGCAACCGCAGATCCTTCGACTTTGTTGCGCTCCGCTCCTGATGACAGGGTGGAGGGAAGAAGGGTTTAGATCGCGGTCCAAGGGGTTCGTGCTATCCCACCCTTGCCGCTAAAAACAGAGACGCGGCAAGAATGGGGCACCCAGCTTGGTTTCTACGACCTGAGTGAACGCGCCGCAAGGAGAAATGCATTGAGTTTGACCGTTCGTCCTGTGGTGGGCCGGCGCGCGAAAATCACCGCGCTTGGGACCTATGTTCCTCCCGACATTATTACCAATCAGGATTTGGAGAAGCTGGTGGAAACCAGCGACCAGTGGATCATGGAGCGCACTGGCATCAAGACGCGCCACAAACTGGCCGCCGGCAAGGGCGTGAGCGATATTTGCACCGAGGCAGTGAAGAAATGCCTGGCTGCGCGCGGAATGGACGCGAGCGAAGTTGAGCTGATCATCGTCGGTACGGTGACGCCGGACATGATGTTTCCTGCAACGGCTTGCCTAGTGCAAGACAAAATTGGCGCGAAGAAGGCCTGGGGATTCGACGTTTCCGGCGGCTGCTCGGGATTTATGTTTGCGTTGCAGGCGGGCGTGAAGATGGTGGAAAGCGGCGCGCACAAGAAAGTGATCGTTTGCGGAGCAGACGCGAACACCCGCATGACGGACTACACCGATCGCACCACCTGCGTGCTGTTTGGCGACGGCGGCGGTGCTGTGCTGATTGAGCCCGCGGAAGAGGGCGAAATCGGTTTCATCGATTACGAAAATGAGATCGATGGCTCCGGCGGAGCAAGCCTGAATCTGAAGGGCGGAGGAAGCCTGAATCCTTCAAGCCACGAAACAGTGGACAAGAAGTGGCACTACATTTACCAGGATGGGCCCGCGGTGTATAAATTTGCCGTTCGCAAAATGGCGGAGGCCACGGCGAAACTGCTGGAGCGCAACGGCGTAACAGGTGCTGATCTGGGCTGCTTTATTCCACACCAGGCAAACAAGCGGATTATTACATCCACGGCCGACCGGCTGGGCATGGATCCGGAGCGGGTGATTATCAACATCGAGAAATACGGCAACACTTCGGCTGGTACAATTCCGCTGGCCATGGAGACCGCGATTGAAGAAGGCAAGATGAAGAAGGGCGACCTGATTCTGCTTGCCGCTGTGGGTGCAGGGTTTACTGTGGGTGCAACGCTACTGCGCTGGGAAATCTGATAAGAGCAGCGAGTTAGCAAGTTAGCCGCGCTTCGCGCTTGTTAGCGAGTTAGCGGGTCAGCGAGTCAATCCGATGTGTTCGGGGACTCGCTGAAATGTTTTGTACGCAATTGGGACTGGTTTCAAATTTGCCCTGTGGTGACGTTTGATAGGGCGGCTGCGTCTGACTGGATTTGCAGGCAGCAGGGTTTGGCTTATACTGTGACCCTCAAACCGGGATCCCAGTGCCGGCGAACTGATCTGGCATGACGGGTTGCTGGGGGAGGTGGCGAGGAGCGGATAGCCTCGTCGATGTAATGAACTGCGGATGTGGAATCTCAAGCGCCCTAAAAGGGAGCGAGGAGCGGAGGCTGACCATGGAAGTGGAGTTCACCGCCAGGCAAGCGAGAATCTCAAAGGCGCTGCGTACGTACGCCGAAGAGGGGATGGAACGGATTGGCCGGATCCTCGGCAAGAGCACGCACGCCAGCATCACGTTCAGCGCGCAGAGACATGAACACATTGTTGAATTGACGGTACAGGGCCGTGCGCAAAAGATTGCGGCCACAGGCAAGGCGAATACGCCGGAATCGGCGCTGAGGCAGGCGATGGCTCATGCAGAACACCAGGCACTGCGATTCCGTGACCGGCGCATTGGGAGCAATCGTCTCCCCAAGGAAGAGAAGGTTTTGACAGCACCGCCTGTATCGAGGCCCAAGTCCAGGGTGAGTCCGTCAGTCAATGGAGTTGAAGAGACGGAAGAGCGTGCCGCAAGGAAGGCGCGTGCATCCATCGCGGTCCATTCTTTCCCAGCCAAACCGACTGTGGTGGAACCGCATATTCTTAAAAATGGCGAAGCGATTGCGATCAGACCGCTGACCATTGAAGAAGCTGTGAAGGAAGCAGAGTTTCGCGATCGCGACTTGCTGATCTTTCGCACAGTTGCCGGAGACACATTTGTGCTGCATCGCCGACGCGATGGACAAATGGAACTGGTAGAGGTTCCCTAAATCCGCCCGGGGCGGATCATAAAGACAATAGAGCCATCCTTGATGTGCATTTCTTTGCGCGTTTGGGTTTGCTTTGCGTGATGCGGATCTCGTGACTCGTTTCAGTCACGGGTGCGGAGTGACTTTGGTTGCAAGTGGGAGAAGGAATGGACTTTGGTTACGTGTGATACCCGTTTTTGGGGATGGTTGCCAAACGTTACGGCGTCTACGATTTGGAGGTAAGGCTGGGCATTCTCTGGACTTGTAGGCGGGACCTGAATTGGAAAGAACACAAAGTGACGCGGCAGAGGTTCTGTCGGAGGCAATGGGTTTGAATCTTCCGGAAGATGCGGACGCCATCAAACAGCGGGAAATCCTGGACGCATTGCCGGTTCTGATTTTTCTGGAGCGGGCGGGCAAGATTGTGTATGCCAACACCGAAGCGCGCCTGATGCTAGGGCTTACTGAAGGTGATTGGGCGCCGCGTGGCGTTGAAGATGTGCTGTGGGGACTGTTCCCCGGAACCGCTGAGCCGCAGACGCTTTTGAAGGGCACTGGAACGGGCAGCCCGTTTCATGCGACTATGCCGGCGAAAAACGGCAAGCTGATGCCGGTTGAGGGAACCTACTGCATCTTGAATTCGGATTTGCGCGAGGCCGTCATCGTGGCGCATGCGGGCGGACGCGAGCGGGCGCCGAAATCACGCTTGATGGAAGATGTGCTTGCGAGTATTCCCGAAGCGGTTGCCATTGAACATGGCGGTCACGTTCTCTATATCAATCCCGAATTCACGCGGATGTTCGGCTACTCGGCCGAAGAGGCCAGCGGGGGCAGCCTGAGCCAGCTGATAGTGCCGGAGACTCGCCTGAACGAACAGGCGATGCTGGAAAAAGCAGTGAACGAGCAGGGGCGTGTGCTCGTCGAAACGGTTCGCGTAAACAGCGCGGGGGAACTCGTGGACGTAAGCCTGCATTGCGCTCCGCTGCTGGTGGACAAGGCGCGCGCGGGCTATGTGTACACGTTCCGCGACATCAGCGATCAAATGCAGGCTGAAGGCAAACTGCAGCATGATGCGATGCACGATGTGCTGACTGGATTGCCGAACCGCGCACTCTTTATGGATCGGCTGAATCAGGCGTTTACGCGGCGCGTGCGGAAGCCCGACCAGAGCTGCGGGGTGCTGTTTCTCGACCTCGACAAATTTAAAGAGATCAACGACGTGCTGGGTCATGCTGCAGGCGACGTTGTCCTGGTGTCCACTGCGGAGCGGTTGCTGAGCGCGTTGCGTCCGCAAGACTCGCCGGCGCGGCTGGGCGGCGATGAATTTGCGGTGCTGGTAGACGGTGTAACGAACGCGAGCGATCTTGAGAGGGTGGCCAAGCGCGTGTTGGCCGCCATGTCGAAGCCATTCGATGTTCTGGGACACGAAGTGAATGTGGGAGCCAGTATCGGGGCAGCATTGGCGGGGGCGGAGCATACTTCCTCCGATATGCTGATTCGCGACGCCGACTTTGCGATGTATCGCGCCAAGCAGTCGGGCGGCGGCCGATACGAGATCTTCGACAAACACCTGGAAATTACGATTACGAATCAGCAGGAGCGCGAGCGGGAATTGCGCTACAGGCTGGAGAAGCGGCTTCTCGAATTCCGCTACCAGCCGATCTTCAGGCTGCAGAGCAGAAGGGTGCTGGGCTTTGAATGCCTGCTGCGCTGGCGCGGGCCGGAAGCGTCCGTGGATCGCTTCGACGATCTGTTGGCGGTGGCAGAAGAGACGGGCCTCTCCGTCACGCTGGGACGCGAGACGATGGAGGCGGTGTGCTGGCAGTTGAAAAACTGGCGCAATACTGCACCGCAGGCGGACATTCTGTTGAGCGTCAACTTGACGCAGCGGCAGTTCCATAATCCCGACATGACGCTGCAGTTGCAACGCACAGTTGCGGCCAGCGGCGCCGATCCGGCGCGGCTGCTGTTTGAAGTGCCGGAGAGTGCGGTGAATCAAAGTCCGGATGCTGCGGTGCCGATTTTGCAGCGCATGCTGGATTGCGGCGTGCACGTTGCACTGGACGATTTCGGCTCAAATCTGGCGCCGCTGAATCACCTGGTCCGGTTGCCGTTCGATATGGTGAAGCTGGACGCGAAGTTAACCGTTGCGGCCACCGCGACCGGCAGGCACCAGGCAGTGCTGGCGTCGCTGCTGAAGCTTGGCCGAACGCTGGGAGTGCAAGTGGTTGCGCAGGGCATTGAGACCAACGAACAGCTGCGGGCGCTCATGCGGCTTGGCTGCGATCTCGGGCAAGGCAGGCTACTTTCTCCCAACCTTGACGCGGTGCAGGCACTGCAACTGGCGGAGATGGGCCAGTTGCCGGTAGCCCCGGGAGCATAACGCAAAAACGTCACAGAGGTGGCGTTTCGGTGTAGCATGGGCGCATGAAACCACTCAAGCCCGCTGCCTCAGGGGCCAAATCGAAAGCAGCGGCCAAAAGTAAAAAATCAGCAAAAAAGCCAGCGAAAGAACTGGTGATTTTGACCGGCATTTCCGGCGCGGGGAAAGCCTCGGCGTTGAAGGCGTTTGAGGATCTCGGTTACCACTGCGTGGATAACCTGCCGCTGGAACTGCTGCTGAGCTTTGCTGACCTGGTAAGCAAGTCAGAAGAAATGGACCGGGCCGCGATCGTGGTAGACGTGCGCGAAGGTCCGACAGTGGAACGCCTGCCGGAAATTCTGGTGGGCGTGAAGAAGCTGCTGCACACACGTGTTGTATTTTTGGACGCGCAGGACGCGGCGCTGGTGCGGCGCTTTTCTGAAACACGGCGGCCGCATCCGTTGGGCCAGTCTGAGACCGTGTGGCGTTCGCTTGTTGAAGAGCGGCAATTGCTGGACCCGATCCGAAATGTTGCGGAAACGTTGATCGACACTTCGATTTTTAACGTGCACGAGTTGCGCGCCTACATCCAGGATCGCTATGGACGCGAGGAGAAGGTCAACAGGCTGCTGGTGTCGTGCCTGAGCTTCGGCTTCAAGAACGGCGTGCCGCTGGATGCCGACATGGTGTTCGATGTGCGGTTCCTGCCTAATCCACACTTTGTGCCGGAGTTTCGAAAGAAGACCGGGCTCGACAAAAAAGTTGCCGACTACGTGCGCGGCTTTCCGCAGACGGGCGAGTTTCTGGATAAGTTGACCGAGTTGATGTTGTACCTGCTGCCGCACTACGTGAAGGAAGGGAAGAGCTACCTGACGATTGCATTTGGTTGCACCGGCGGCCAGCACCGAAGCGTCATGATGGCGGAGGAGATGGCGCTACGGCTCGCGAAGGCGGGTTACCAGGTGAAGGCACTGCATCGCGATATTGTGAAGTAGCGAGTTAGAGCAATTTCGGAATACACGTAGACTTTTTGAGAGCATCGAAAGGCGCCGTTTTCTTGAGGAAAACGTCACTTTGCAACGTGCTTTCGGTCTACACCAATTCCGAAACTGCTATAGCCGCGCTTCGCGCGTGTTAGCTGGTTAGCAAGTTAGCGGGTCGTCGTCGGCTTGGCCTTTGTGCTATTTTTCCAGATTCGTTAGCCAGCTCTGTAAGAGTGGGGCGATGTTTTCGTTCGCACCAAGCGAGGCGCGCTTCTTCGGTGCATTCACTCTTTCAAAGATTGGGTTGATGAGCGCGGCGTTTTGCGCGTCTGTTAGCCATAGCGAAGAGACATGGAGCTCGGCGGCGGGCGCGATGAGATCGTAGCGGTCACGAACCAGCAGATGAGCGGGGACGAGCTTTGCCCTGGCATCGTTGAAGATGGCGTTTGGAGGGGCATCGAGCGGTGACTCCAGCACTACCGCGGCCAGCTCAGGATGTGCGCCTGCAATCTGAAGCGCGAGATTCGCGCCAAGACCGCTGCCGATAATCACAATCGAATGCGGGTCGATGTGGCGGGTGCTGGTGAGGTAATCGAGCGCCCAGGTTGCGTCCTGCCGCCAACTACTTTCGCTGGGATGCACGAATTGGCTCTGGCCGTAGCCGCGATAATCGAATGCCAGGACGTTGAGGCCGGCTGTATGAAAATCGGAGAGCACGTTGAGCGTATCGCCCAGGTTGCCCGCCTGGTCGTGCAGGTAGAGCGCCGTGTAGCGCGCTGCGGTCGCGGGAATCCACCATCCTTGAATCTGAGGGACGCCGGTACTGTTCGTGGCGAAGGAAACTGGATCGTACGCGAGGCCAATGTTCGACGGAGTGCGCGCGACGATGGAACTGGGGTGGTAGAGCAATTGCCAACTGCCCTGCCAGAAGAGCAGGCAGAATACAATCCACGTGCACAGCACTGCCGCTGGAAGGGAAACGCCGAGCGCCGTGAGCAGCCAGCGAGCCGAGATGGTGGCGTGCGCCGTCTGTGATTGCTGCGGGCGTGATTTGGATCTGGAGGAAGTCTTGCTTTGTGCCATGAGAGTGAGAGGGCAAGAGCGCTCTTCTTCCTATGCTATCGGCTTGCCCTGAAAGGGCCAAAAACGGACTCGGTGGTGTATATTTAGTGTGATTTCGTAAACGTTTTCGGAAAAACGGAGAAATGAATAGATGGCAGCGGAAATCAACGGAATTGGACGCCCGGCGGACAACGAAGTTCTCCTGATTACCAGCGGGGACCTTCGGCTTTCGGCAAACCAGACATGCTGGCCTGCGCAGCGCGACATGGAAGAAAAACTGACCGCCGCGTTTGCACAGAAAGGCTTCAAGCTGTTGCGTGCGCACCAATACAGTGCGTCTGCGAAGCACGGCTTCATTTCGTCGCAGCGCATGGGGATGGATGTTTTCATGAAGATCCATCCGGAGGCGAAGCTGGTGTTTGCGACCGCAGCGTGGCAGTACAGCCATCATGTGCTGCCGGGACTGCGCAGCCACAAGGGCCCGATTCTTACGGTGGCCAACTGGTCGGGACAATGGCCTGGGCTGGTGGGGTTGTTGAATCTGAATGGATCGCTGACCAAGGCGGGTAGAGCGTTCTCGTCGATCTGGAGCAAGGACTTTACGGATTCCTTCTTTTTGAATGCGCTGGATGAATGGTTGAAGACGGGAAAGATTAAGCATGATTTGGAGCACGTGCGCGATCTCGACAGGGGGAAATTGCCGGCCGAGGCCGCAAAGCTTGGCGCAGAGTTGGCTGCCGAATTGCGCTATCGCAAGGCGATTATGGGCATCTTCGATGAGGGCTGCATGGGCATGTACAACGCCATTGTCGATGATGAGTTGCTGAATCCGGCCGGAATATTCAAGGAGCGGCTGAGCCAGTCCGCGCTGGTGGCGAAGATGCGAACGGTTTCAGATGCCGAAGCCAAGGCGGTGTACGACTGGCTGGTAAACAAGGGCGTGAAGTTTGATTTCGGCAAGGATGCGGCGACTGAACTCACGATCGATCAAGTGCTGGACCAGTGCAAGATGTACATCGCCGCAGTGCGCATCGCGAAAGAGTTTGGTTGCGACATGATCGGCATTCAGTATCAACAGGGATTGAAGGACATGGCTCCCGCATCGGACCTGGCCGAGGGTTTGCTGAACAATGCGGAACGGCCGCCGGTTTTTGCCGAAGGAACAATGGAAGAGTTGTTTGCCGGCGGGGCTTTGCCGCACTTTAACGAAGTGGATGAATGTGCAGGAACGGATGCGCTGATTACGAACCGCTGCTGGAAGGCACTGGGGCTGGATCCTTCAACTACGCTCCACGACGTGCGCTGGGGCGAGCACTACAAGGGCGACGGAATTGATGCGTTTGTGTGGCTGCTGCAGATTTCAGGCGCTGCGCCGGCAAATCACTTTGTGGGCGGATACGCGGGCGCGACCAGCGAACGACAGCCGGCGATGTATTTCCCATTGGGCGGCGGCTCATTGAAGGGGGTCGGCAAGCCGGGCGAGATTGTATGGAGCCGCGTGTTTGTCGAAGGCGGCGCGCTGCACGTGGATCTGGGACGCGGCACTGTCGTCAGTCTGCCAGCGGCGGAGACAGAACGGCGCTGGAAGGAAACTACGACACAGTGGCCGATTGTGCATGCCGTGTTGCACGGCGTTGGGCAGAATCAGCTGATGGCGCGGCACAAAGCTAACCACGTGAATGTGGCATACGCACCGACAGCCGAGATGGCCGACAAGGCACTGGCGACCAAGGCCGCCATGTTTGCGGAGCTTGGTGTAAAGGTGCATCTTTGCGGAATTGCGCAGTAAAGCAAGGGGTCAGGTTTCAGGGATCAGACGCGGTCACGGTTCACTTAGGATTGGGCTTATTTTGCTACGATGTCCGCCGGCATGGGGATGATTCCCATCTGCTGGTAGATGGGTTTCACTGTCCGGCGCAGTGCGGGCAGGCGCGTGATGAACCACGCCGCGCCAAGCAAAATCAAAGCACCATTGATGATCATGGTCCACGAAACTCCCATGGCGTGGGCCATGGCGCCAGCCATCAAACTGCCGAAAGGCGCCATTCCCATGAATGCCATTGTGTAGTAGCTCATGACGCGGCCGCGCATGTCTTCGCTGGTGAGCGTCTGGATGATGGTGTTGCTGGCGGCCATCACCTGCATCAGTCCTGCGCCGGCGATCATTACCATCAGCATGGCGAGCCAGAAGGAGCGCGCGAGTCCGAATCCAATAAGTCCAAAGCCGAACAGCAGTGCGGCGATGGGAATGATGCGAATGAGGCCGCGCACAGTTTTGCGTGCGGCAAGCGAAAGCGCGGAGGTGAGTGCGCCAACTCCCATGGCTCCCATCAGAAAGCCGAGAGTGTGCGGGCCGCCATGCAGCACTTTGGCCGCCTCGATGGGCATCAGGACCACGAGCGGCATTCCCATAAGACTGACGAGAGCGAACAGAGCGAGGATGATGCGGATGGGCACGAAGCCCGAAACGTATTTCCAGCCCTCGTGCAGTTCGTGCCACATGGACGCGCTTTCGCGGCGGAGTTGTTGTTGATGGATGTGCATGGCCAGCAGCGATGCGATCACCGCAATATAGCTGACGCCATCGACGAGGAAGCACCAGCCCTCGCTGGTAGCCGCAATCAACATGCCTGCCAGCGAAGGGCCAACGAGACGAGCGACATTCACCATCGATGAGTTGATGGCGATGGCGTTGCTGAGGTCGGCGCGGTCTTCAACCATTTGCACGGTAAAGGCCTGGCGGCCGGGCATGTCGAATGCGTTGATGATGCCTTGGGAGACGGAGAGGATCAGGATCAGGGGAATGGTGATGTGTCCAGAGAGCGTGAGGGCGGCAAGCGTCAGCGACTGGATCATCGAGAGCGCCTGTGTCCACACCAGAACGTGCCGGCGGTCGAGGCGGTCAACCCATACGCCTGCGAAGGGCGCAAAAATAAATGTCGGAATCTGGCCGGCGAAACTTACGGCGCCCAACAGCAGCGCAGATCCGGTAAGCCGGTAAACCAGCCAACTCGTGGCGATGCGCGTCATCCACGTGCCGATGAGCGAGATGGTTTGGCCGCCGAAGTAGAGGCGGAAGTTGCGATGCCGTAATGCCCGCCAGGAATGCGAAATGCCGCCAAAGAAGCCAAGCCTAGATGAGGCCAGATCTTCATTACTGCCGGACGTCGGCGGATTGTTGCTTTTGCGGTCCATTGAAGGGGTGCTCTGCTCAGGTTGGTTTGATGCGGACAGCGCAGACGAGCTAAGTCCACTTTAACTGGTCAGACCGGGCAGATCGTGGGAGATCTATTCTTTGATGGCGTGATCGGTTTTGATGTCGGCGCCGGACCAGGCTTTTTGCTGTGTCCAAGGCTCAGCGGGAGAGTTCCAGAATGTGTCGCTCGCGGACAGGCCGAGAGGCAACCACGCCGCAGAACAGAGATAGAGACTACCGGTGGAGATGTACGTCTCGCCGATGGACGGCTGATGGCCGTCGAAACCGATGGTGAGCCAACCCTTGTTGTCGAACGTGCCTGGGGCATTGTTCATACGCGTCATGACTGCGGTTAGAGCGCCGCGCACCTGTGCGGGATGAACGCCTTCAGGGAGTTGACGGCGCAGGGACATTTCGGCCAGGTGTTGGAATGCGCCGTAACGATAAGCGAGCGACCGGCCTATGGCAGGGAATGTGCCTTCGGGACTGATGAGGCGCTCCTGGATAGCGGCGTAGCGGATGGCGCGAGCTTCAATGGCGGGGCGCAGGGACTCCCAACGGTTCGATGATCGAACGCAGTCGAGCACGTTGAGCAGCATCGGCTGAATCACGAAGCTGTTGTAGTAATCCCAATGGAACTCGGGGCCGTCGCCGTAGAGTCCGTCGCCTTTGTACCACTGCTGATGCTGGCGCAGCGCGTAGTCGATGCGTATGGTGTCCCATGGCTGGCCGTATTTTGCAAACATGGCTTCGATGATGGCGGAGAAGAGAAGCCAATTGTTTTGGCCGGGCTGAATATTGCGCGTCTCATCGAGTGAGCGGACGAGGTTTTCTTTGGTCGCGTTGTCGAGCTTTGCCCACAATTCGATTGGAGCGCGCACGACGGCGAGTGCCAGGAAAGCTGCATCAACGAGCGATTGCTGATTGGAGCCGAAATTGAGCGCGTCAGGCGATTTGGGATCGCAGCCGTACCTGATGGCGAGACGTGCCCACTCACGAAAACGGGTGCGGATCGCTTCTTCGGCGGGATAGTTGCCGGGAGCGCCTTCAAGCCAGGGAGCCAGGCCGCAGAGCAGGCGGCCGACAGCTTCAAGATGCGTAGATTGGGCGCGCGAAGCCTCCTGGCCCTTAACGCATTCGATGGGCATGGTGGCTCGCAGTTGCTGGCGGCTGATTGCCTGAAGCACCGGTTGCGCTACGCGTTCTACGATGGCGAGCCACTGCTTGCGGTCTTCGCTTCCGGTGCGTGGTGCGGGAGTTGGTTGCGCTCCGCTTGCAGATGCGCATGCAACCAGCGGAGCCGATGCGAGCAATGCACTTTTCAGAAATGTTCGCCGGGTTGCGCGGGATTGCGACATGCGGAGGAGTCCTTGCTTGCAGTTCAAGCCAGCCAACATTGTAGCCGTCGGTTGTCGCCTTTCGGGGTTGCCGATTAGGTAACGGGACGGTGGAAGAGCGGAACGGCGGCTTCCTTTAGAGTTGGAGTTGGGAATGCATACGGACATGGGCGGAACGGGGTTGGCAAAAACCGGCTTGGCAAGGGGCGGGGATCTGGGCGAAATCTTGCGTACGGTATTTGGGTTTGCGGGATTCCGGCGCGGGCAGGAGGAGGTGTGCCAGGCGGCGATTGCGGGGCGCGATCTACTGCTGGTAATGCCGACCGGCGCGGGCAAGAGCCTCTGTTACCAATTGCCGGCGCTGGCGCGTGGTGGAACGGCGCTAGTGATTTCTCCGCTGATTGCGTTGATGGAAGACCAGGCAGCCAAGCTGGAAGCGCTCGGGCTGCGCGTGGCGCGAATACACTCCGGGCTTGATCGCAGCGTGGCGCGGCAGGCTTGTGTGGATTATCTGAATGAAAAACTCCAGTTTCTGTTTATTGCCCCGGAGCGGTTGCGCGTGCCCGGTTTTGTGGAGATGCTGGCCAAGCGGCAGTTGGCGCTCATTGCGATTGACGAGGCGCACTGCATTTCGCAATGGGGGCACGACTTCAGGCCGGACTACCGTATGCTGGGCGAGCACCTGCCGCTCCTGCGGGGCGAAGGGGCCGCGACGCCGGTGTTGGCGCTGACGGCGACGGCTACTCCGGAAGTGCAGGCGGATATTGTGTCGCAACTTGGGATGCGCAGGCCTGCGAAATTCATCCATGGATTCCGGCGCGACAACCTGGCGATTGAGGTGGTGGAACTGGCTGTTCCGCAGCGGGCGGCCACGATTGCAAACCTGCTGGCGGATGGGGCGCGCAGGCCTGCGATTGTGTACGCGGTTTCGCGCAAGCAGGCGGAGATGCTTGCGGAAGAACTTCGCGGGGGAAGCGGGAAAGCGCGGAAGATTGCGGCAGCGGCTTATCACGCAGGGCTCGATGCAGAGACGCGCGAGCGGGTTCAGAGGGCATTTCAGCAAGGTGACCTTGAAGTGGTGGTGGCGACCATCGCGTTCGGCATGGGAATCGACAAGGCGGATATTCGGACAGTGATTCATGCCGGGTTGCCAGCAACGCTCGAGGGCTATTACCAAGAGATTGGGCGTGCCGGGCGCGATGGCGCGCCGAGCCGAACATACCTGATGCACTCGTATGCGGACCAGCGGACGCACGATTTCTTTCTGAATCGCGACTACCCGGCAGTTGGGAATCTGGAGCGGGTTTTCAAGATGCTCGGCGACTATCCGCGGCCGGTGGAGGAGCTGCGCGCAAGCTCCAAACTGCTTGAAGAAGAGTTCGACAAAGCGCTGGAAAAACTGGAGATCCACGGCGGGGCCCGTGTGGACTATGGAGACATGGTCACGCGGGGCGGAGCGGGTTGGAAGAAGACTTACTCGATCCAGGCGCAGTTCCGAGCGGAGCAGATGGCGAAAGTGCTGAAGTTTACCCAGTCGGCCGATTGCCGGATGGCCGCGCTGGTGCGGCACTTTGGCGACGAGGAAGATGCTGGCCGCGGGTGCGGGAAATGCGACGTGTGCGATCCGGCGGGAGCGGAGTTGAGGCAGTTCCGACGGGCGACTCCGGCTGAGAGGGAGATGGTGCAACGGATCGTGGAGGAGTTACGGCCAGTGGAATCCCGCGCGACCGGCGCATTACAACGAAGCCTGGATGCTGTGGGAAGACTGAGCCGGAGCGAATTCGAAGAATTGTTGAAATCGATGCAGCGAGAGGGAATCGTTGCGATTGAAGGCGCCGAGTTTGAGAAGGATGGAGCGATGATCCGCTTTCGCAAAGTCCATCTTACGGAAGCAGGGTTCGAGGTGCGCCCGAGCACTCCCCTGGCGCTGCTGATCAGCGAAGGCGTCGTAGCAGCATTTGGCGGTCGCACGGAATCGCCGGTCTGCAAGACGAGACCCGCGCCGGCGAAGGCTGACAAGAAGGAAGCGAAAGAGGAGCGTGAGCTCTCGGCTGCCGAAGAAGCGCTGGCGGCAAAGCTTCGTGAGTGGCGCGCGGCAGAGGCGAAGCGGCTGCGGGTGCCCGCGTTTATCGTGATGCATGACCGCACGCTGAATGCGGTGGCGATGGCCCGTCCGGGCAATGCGAGGCAACTGCTTGAAGTGGATGGCATGGGACCGGCAAAAGTAGAAAAGTTCGGCACGGCACTTCTGAAGCTCTGCGAGCCTGCCTAGTGTTTGTTATGTTTATGCTATGTATGTTAAGCTTGTACTTTGTAGAGGTACTGCCATGCAACGAGCTTCGGGTGCGAATGAGATCAGAGCGTACATTCGAAGGCACTATCTGGAACCGGCGAGGCAAAGGCGAGAGACCCTCGTGACCCTCAGGGCCGGTGACATTCATCGAGAACTGGGACTGCACAACCGCGTTCCGAATGTCTGCCAAGTTATGGAGTCCAAACTCCTCGAAAAGGAAGCTGGGGTGAGGGTCAGTTCCAAGCAGGGACCTCCGAGCGGGCGGGGAACAACTCTAACAGTGACCTACGAGGTTCAGTTGGGTGGTCCGTCGAAGATGGGAACTGCAGAGCCTGCTGGAACGTCCTCGGCTGATCAGTCATGGGTACAGCTCTTCTATGAAATGCGAGGAATGGGGAAAGATGTGTTTGCCGCAGAAGGGGGCGGCGAGGCCTTTCTCGAGAAGGAACGTGATGAGTTCTACGGCTCAGGCAAGAAGGATCTCGAATGAGTCGTATCTATTGGGACTCGATGATCTTCATATATTGGCTGGAGAGTCATCCTGATTATGCATCGCGCGTTGAGCAGATATTTCAGTCAATGTTAGAACGGAGCGATCGCCTTTGCTCAAGCTACCTTTGCATGGGCGAGGTTCTTACCGGGCCGCTGAAGCAAAAACATTCAGCATTGGCGCTGAAGGTCCGGCAACTCTTCGACGGCGGAGGAATTGAGGTGTTGCCCTTCGATCGCACTGCAGCGGAGCGGTATGCGCAGTTGAGGGCGACGGCGAACGTGAGGCCTGCGGATGCAATTCATCTCGCCTGTGCCGCTGCGTCTGGTGTGGATCTATTTATTACTCACGATAAATGCCTGCACAAACTTCGAGTGCCGGGAATTCAGTTTATCGCGGGGCTCGATGTAAATGTGTTCTGACCAGGTTTTGATCGTGAAATACCCGAAGCCCCTCAGCTCTTGCCGAGGGGCTTCGGCTGTTTGAGCGAAAGAATTAATCCACGCGCTCGATGACGACAGATTCGAGCACGACGGGCTTGTGCGGCTTGTCCTGGCTGTTGCGCGGGACGAGCGAGATCTTACTGACGATGTCCTGTCCTTCCACCACTTCACCGAAAATGGTGTGGTTGCCCGTCAGCCATGGCGTGGGCGCAACGGTGATGAAGAACTGGCAGCCGTTCGTGCCGGGACCGCTGTTGGCCATGGCCAGCTTGCCGGGCTTGTCAAACTTGTGCTGCGAGCCTTTGGTCTCATCCTGGAAGCGGTAGCCGGGGCCGCCCATGCCGGTGCCGGTGGGATCGCCGCCCTGAATCATGAAGTCGGGAATCACGCGATGAAAGATGGTGCCGTTGAAGAGCTTGTCATTCGATTTGGCGTGTGTTGAGGGGTGTGTCCACTCTTTTGTGCCTTCAGCGAGCTCGATGAAGTTCTTCACGGTGATGGGTGCGTCGCTCTCGAAGAGGCGCACGGTGATGTTTCCTTCAGTGGTGTTGAAAGACGGCGTAGGTTCCTGGTGCGAGTGCCATGTTGACTCCTTGGTTGATTGGGCTGCCGGCCTGAAAGTCCATGCGCCCGGTTGGATGGGGATTATTGTTGAGGTGCTGCTTGCGGCGCGGGCGGCGGAGGCGGCACAGGCTGGCCTTCAGGGACAATCGTGACCTTCTTGAGCACGACCGGCGTGATCGGCTTGTCATCGCTGTCGCGCGGAACGCGTGCGATGGCCTTCACGACCTGAACGCTGGCGTCGTCGCACTGGCCGAAGAGCGAATAGTGGCCGGTAAGGCTGTCGTAGCCGACCTCAGTGATGAAGAACTGGCTGCCGTCAGTGTTGGGGCCTGAGTTGGCCATGGCCAGCCGGCCGGGGCGGTCGAAGGTGAGGTTTGGATCGATCTCGTCGTTAAACGCGTAGCCCGGATCGCCCATGCCGGTGCCAGTGGGATCGCCGCCCTGAATCATGAACTCAGGAATGACACGGTGGAAAATGGTGCCGTCGTAGAGCGGCTTGTGGTGTTGCAGCTTTTTGGTGACCGGGTCAGTCCAATCCTTTGTACCGGTGGCGAGGCCGATGAAGTTAGCAACGGTTTCGGGGGCCTGCTTCTGAAAAAACTGGCAGGTGATGCGGCCCATGGAGGTATCGATGACGGCCGTGGGGCCATTCGGTGTGACGTTGACGGGTACATTGGCCGTGGGCGCATCGGGCAGTTCTTGTGCAGCAGGAGCGGCGGGCTCGTTTGGGGTGGCAGGCGCGGTTGATTGCTGAGCGTGCACCAGGGACGGCGCAAAGGCCAGCGCCATTGCGGCGAAAGCTGGGACTAAAAGCGTTGCCATAATTCTTCATGCCGAATCTGAGGGTAAATCATATGACAGGGGCCATGCCAGCAGCTTGGCCGTGAACCAGCAGCGTGGCACGCGCTCCAGCTGCGGGTGCCGGGCATTTATCGTAGTGTAGTGAGGAATTTTTGAAATGCGATTGATGAGCAAATGCTCAGTGGCGCTCCTTGCGGGAGCGATGTTTGTTGCCGTGCCTTCCGTTCAGTCCCTGGCGCAAAGCGAAAAGCCAGCCGCAGCAGCCGACAAAGCGCCGGAAAAGGGCACTGCCGCGGAGAAGCCGTCGCTGCCGCCGTTGCCCGCCGAGGCGCATGTGCAGCAGACCATGACGCTGGACGGCAAAACGCTGAAATACACCGTAACGGTGGGGGCACTGCCTACTCGCGACAAGGACGGCAAGGTGGCCGGCGAGGTTGTGGTGACCGCTTACACCGCAGAGGGCGAGAACCGGCCGGTGACATTTGCACTGAACGGCGGTCCGGGCGCTTCAAGCGTATTTCTGAATCTTGGCGCCATTGGGCCAAAGCATCTGCAGGTGGGAAACGAAGGTGACAGCCCGTCAGATCCGACGACGCTGAAAGATAATCCCGGCACATGGCTGGATTTTACTGACCTGGTGTTTATCGATCCGGTGGGCACGGGCTTTAGCCGCGCAGAGGTTCCCGAGGATCAGGCCAAGAAGCTGTTCTATTCAACGGATTCGGACATTCAATACTTGTCGCGCGTGATCTATGACTGGCTGGTGAAGAACGACCGGCTGAGCTCGCGAAAGTATTTCGTGGGCGAGAGCTACGGAGGATTTCGCGGACCGCGCATCACGTACTACCTGCAGTCGGAACTGGGTGTCGCGATGAACGGCGTGGTGCTGGTGTCGCCCTATCTGAACCCGACAGTGGAGAGCAACGGCGATCTTTCGCCGCTGCCCTGGATGATGACGCTGCCGCCGATTACCGCAGCGCACCTGGAGCGCGAAAAGAAGCTGACTCCGCAGGTCATGGCCGACGTGATTGCCTACACCGAAGGTGAGTATGCCACCACGCTCATCAAGGGCAACGCCGACAAGGAAGCGCAGCAGAGGATGATTGCGCGCGTGACGGAGATGACCGGGCTCGATCCGGAGTTTGTGAAGGTGTCAGGCGGCAGAATCGACACGCAGGCTTATTTGCGCGAGGTGTGGCGCGAAAAAGAGAAGCTTGGGTCGGTTTACGACTCGAACGTGACGTCATTCGATCCGTTTCCATTTGCAGCAGAGCAGCGGGCCAACGATCCGCTCCTGGCCAGCATGGTTGCGCCATTGACCACGGCGATGGTGGACTTTATCACGCGCACGGTTGGCTGGAAGGTGGACGCGCGCTACAACGCGCTCTCCTATGATGTGAACCGGCTGTGGGAGCGCGGAGAGAACCTGCGCAAAGGATCAGTACCGGAATTGCGACAGGCTGTTGCCGCCGATCCAAAACTGCGTGTGCTGATCGTGCATGGCTGGAACGATCTTTCTTGCCCGTTCATGGGCTCGATTCTGACAGTGAACCAGATGCCGGTGATGGGCGATCCAACGCGCGTTGCAGTGCACGAGTATCCGGGCGGACACATGTTCTACACGCGCGAGTCGGGCCGGCTGGATCTGCGCAAAGACGTGATGGAGATGTACGCGAAGCATTGAGTGGCTTCAGGCCGCGAGCTATGAGCTTTTAGCTGCTAGCTCTTAGTCTTTTCCGAACTCGATTGGGTTGTCTCGTCCTTAGACCAAGCGGAGGAAGCGGTTCGGCTTTAGCCCTGCGCCGGGGAAGACTACATCGAGATTGCTGGCTCCGAGCGTTTGCGTGACTACTTCGCCTAGCACCTGGCGGTAGTCGGTGGTGAGGACGAGGTCGCGGCCTTCGTTGAGCTGGTCGTTGTCGAGTCCGGGCCAGCGGCCATAAACCTTTCCGCCCTTCACATCGCCGCCAAGGACAAACATCGCGTTGGCGTGACCGTGATCGGTGCCGCCGGTTCCGTTTTCACGCGCGGTGCGACCGAACTCCGACATTGTAGCGAGGGTGATGTCTCCGGCGTCGTCGCCCATGTCGCGCCAGAAGGCGGCGATGCTCGCGGAGAAATCGGTGAGCCGGTTGGCGAGCTGGCCGTTCACGCTGCCCTGGTTCTGATGCGTGTCCCATCCGTTCACATCAGTGAAAGCAACTTCAACGCCGAGATTCGCTTTGAGAAGCTGTGCAATCTGCTTCATCGAATTGCCGAATTCAGAAGTTGGATAGTTGGCGTTAGGCGCGGGGGCGTATTGAGCCGGATTGGCGGCCCGAAGCATTTTGACAGCGTCGAAGGTTTCGTCGCCGGCCGGGTGCAGGATGCGGTCGCCGCTGTCGGCGTACATGGCCTCGAAAGCACTGGCTGCGGGCGAGAGAGTTGGACCGCGCCCGGCGATCGTGAAGCCATTGACGTTGTTGAGAGCGATTGCCGGGATTTTGCCGGTGAGCGTGCGCGGCACGTCGGGCCCGAGTGCGAGAGCACGAAATGCTGTGTGTTGCTCGCAGGTTCCGGCGCAGCGATGGCGCAGGTCTTCTGCTTGCACGAGCGCGGTTCAACCAGCCGTCCTGCGTGCTTTTGACGCCGGGCGTGCCGGATTCCATGTAATCCTGCGCATCGAAATGCGAGCGCGTAGTGTCAGGAGAGCCGGCGGCGTGCACGATGGCGAGATGTCCCTGATCGTAGAGCGGCTTGAAAGGCGCGAGCGAGGGATGCAGGCCGAAAAAGCCGTCGAGATCGATGACCTGGTTCTGCGGAATCGCGATCGAGGGCCGCATCGAGTAGTAGTTCTTCTCGTGATAGGGCACAACAATGTTGAGGCCGTCGGCGGCGCCGCGCTGGAAGACAACCACAAGACGGCGGCGGGAAGTTGCCGGCTCGGCCATGACGGAGCGGACGAGGAAGCTGGGAATCGCCGCCGTGCCCGCGATGGCGAGCGCGCCTTTGTGGAGGAAGAATCGCCGGTTGATCTGCATGTGTCACCTCATGTGCGTGCGCAATTTCGTTTTCCGTCTAGCGGCGCTGGAACTCCGGAGAGCCGATGAGCAATCCGGCCAGCATTTGATCTTCGCGTTCAAGCATATTGGCGCTTTGGGCGCGGTTGGGGCGCATGGGCGCCGATATGGGCGTAATGCCATTTTGCGCCGACTGCGCGGCGAATTGCTGCAGCGCTGCGGTGCGCGTGGTATCGCTTACGCCACCGGGGATGAGAAGCGATTCGAGTCGCGCTTCTTCGGTTTCAGGCGATGGAGTGGTTGCGACGGCGCTGGCTACTCCGGGCTCGGCGTTCACGTCGGAGAGCGGAGACCACGCTACGGTGATACCGGGAAAGCGGCTGGCGGCAAGGGTCAGCGCGAAGTTCATGCGATCGACAAGTGCGCCGGTGCTTACCCAATCGGCTGCGTCCCATTTGTAGCCGGTAGGCGGAATGGCCCCGTAGGTGGGCATGCCCATCTGGCGCAGATTGTTCTCAATCGGGAGCAGGTTGTTGATATTTGCGTTCGATGCGCGCGCGGCCGAAACGACGAACTCGAGCGGCGTCTTTACTTTGGCGCGATAAGTTGAAGTGGACCAGAACTCCGGTGAATGGAACAGAGTTTTGAGAACCGCGGAGATGTCGCCATCGGTCGAGAGATAGGTCTTCGCCATGTGGTCGACCAGCATCTTCGGCGGGTCGTCGGAGTCGAAGCGGATGGCAAGCTTGCGGCAGATGAACTGCGCGGTGGCGGGACGCATGGCAAGCATGTGCAGCAGCTCGCGGCCTTCTTTTTCGCCGCCTTCCTTGAACTTCTGGTTCATCACCTTTTTCGCGCCGGGTTCGTGGCGATTGGGATTGAAAGTGAAGTCGGCATCGTAGAGCGGACGATCGACAGTCCATCCGGTTAGGATGCGCGCTGCCTGAATGACGTCTGCCTGAGTGTATCCGCCATTCACACCCACTGTGTGTAGCTCCATCAACTCGCGTGCGTAGTTTTCGTTCAGGCCTTCACGGGCTTTCTTTTTCTGCGGGTCGAGGCCGCGGGCCTTGGCCCGTTCAGCGCGTTGCGCAGCTATCGAATCGGGGCCGATGCTTTGCGCGTTATCAAGGTAGACGAGCATGGCGGGGCTGTGCGCCACCGCTTCAAGCAGATCTTCAAACTTGCCCAGTGCGCGAGGACGAACGGTGTCGCGCTCGTAGCTGACCAGGAAATACGGCATCTGTTCGTTTTTGCGCAGATACACGTTGAAGTGATTGAGCCAGAAGTCGGCCATCACTTCCTGGAGCTGTGCGTTGGAGTAGATGTCGCGCGTCAGTCGCGTGGCAATGAGTTCTTCGGCAACGAGACGCTCGGGATTTTCGAGTGCGCCAATGGTCTGCTTTTGTCCGGAGCTTAGGTTTGCATTCAGGGCCTGGCGCTGAACGGGACGGAGCGACTTGATGAAGGCTTCGAAAAGTTCGGGATCCATGCCGGCAAGGCGCACGACGCGCTGCTGCGGCTCAAGGGCAAGAATGGTTTCAATTGCTGCCGGGCTGAATTGCGGCTCCGCGGGCGCGGATGGTGTAGCGTTCATTTCGTTTGCGTTCTGGGAGGGCGCCATGGTGTTGCTGCCGCCTGCCATGTCCGGTGAAGCGCTTATGGCCGGCGATGCGGGGTTCATGGCCATATCGGCTTGCGGTTGGGCTGTCTGCCCCTTGTCAGCTTTGTTTTCCTTCTTTGCCTGGATGCGCGCGATCTGATTTTCGTAGATGGCGTGCATGACGGGATCGGCGGGGATGTTGACCTTGCCATTGGTGGCCTGTCGGATCACGGCGTTGCTGGGCAGGTAATAAAGGAGTTGAGCCGTCGTCCATTGCATGGCGGGGAACTGTGCCAGTCGGGCGTTCAGGTCGGTTTCGTCAATGGACACGGGGTGAAGCTGCTGATCGAACCACTTATCCAGGCCCATGGTGCGAACAGCTTCCAAGTCGCCGGGCCGCGGGCCAAAGGTGAAGCGATTGAGGGCGTGGATAATGCGCTGATCGCTCTGAAGCTGGGTGCTCTTGTATTCCGTACGGCCAGAGGGGCGGGCAGCAGGGCTATTCTGCGCAGATTGTTGCGCATAGCCCGGTGATGCAGTCGTACTAAGGGCACAGCTTAATAGAACGGCCAGTGGGCTTTGCAGCGTTTTCATGCGAGACGCTCCAGGGGAAGATAGCAGGGGAAAGTGCGCGGCACGATCCTGCTACTTGGACAGACGTAATCTTGCCGGGAAAGTTGTGGTGGGGCTATGGCGCTTTTGGGGAGTGCAGCAGGCCTGGCGGAATTGGCCCGCGCCGACTCATCAGGATAGCAAGTTAGTAATCAACAAGATGAGTGTTTCAGCAGCCCTTTTTGCAGCGTGCCATGATGGCGGCGTGCAGGCGGTCACGAAGGTCTTCGGGCATCTCGTAAATCTCGTGGCAGCGATAGATCTGGATCGTCTTTTGGGTGGTGTTGAAAATGACTTCGCAGTGGCCGCACTTTTTTAGGTGCTGCTCAACTTCAGCGCGGGTCTGGGCGGCAATCGAGTCGTCGATCAAATCGTCGAGGATTGCAAGAAACTCAGTGCAGGTCACGATGCAGCCTCCACGATCGAGGGCATCTTGTCGGAGAACGCTGACTTCATCTCGGGGAAAAAGTGGTTCATAAAAGTAGTTCGGCTGGGTCTCATTTCGCGGGCCTCAGTTCTGTGGAGGCCAACTCTTTGGACCCCGCTTTCTTTTTGAAGTAGCGGCTCAAACGTTCGCGCAATTGAAGACGCGCCCGCAACAGGCGAGACTTGACTGCCGGGACGCTGAGGCCAAGCGCTTCGGCCGTGTCCTCTGTGGAGAGACCTTGCACGTCGCGCAGTTCGAACACAACCTTGAAGCCCGGCGGCAGTCCCTTGATGGTCTTCTCGAGGATATTGCCCAGCTCGGTCTGCGTATAGTTCTGCTCCGGATCGGGAGCCCAGTCGGCCAGGTCGCGAGGAACTGTGCCCTCGTCGGTTTCCAGATCCTCGTCGATCGAAACCATTCTGCCGGTGCGGCGCTTGCGAAGCCGCATCAAGCTCTCGTTTACTGCAATCCGAACCAGCCATGTGTAGAACTTCGAGTTTCCTTGAAACTGATCGAGCTTCTCATACGCCTTAAGGAACGCGTCCTGCATTACGTCCTCAGCGTCTTCGCGGTTTTGCGTAATGTGCTGCGCAATCCTGAAGAGCTGACGCTCGTACTTGCGGACCAGCGTATCGTAGGCCGAGATATCGCCAGCGCGGACCCGTTCGACGAGGGCCACGTCAGGATGTTGCTCGTTTTCGCCTTCAATCTGTTGGATGGTTGTCATGGGGGCTGGATGCAAAATCAGTGACCAGAAGCCTGCGAACGTTCAGGGGCCAGCAGGTTGGCCGTCAATAGAAAAGTGTACCGGACCCGGAAGCGGGGCACAAATCGACGCTGTGGATCATGGCAAGGGTATCTCGACGCACCCAAACGGGAAAGCCAAGAAGGGTTGGGCCGGTTGAAGCATCCAACTCTAATGAGCTCACCGGTAGGGAGCCGGCTAAATGGCACGATTATCAACGATCTGCGCGGAAGGCGCGTAGCTCTGCGCATCAACAGGCAAGTACAACCTCCTGCTTCGGCACTTATACGGAATACGGCCGTCTAAGCAGGGAATGTTCCCACGAGGTCAATCACAATTGAATTCCCCTAAACGAATCTCCCGCAGGGAACTGTTGAAGATGGCAGCAGCGGCAGGCATGGCCGGCGCTTCTGGATCGCTGCTTGCAGGTTGCGGCGCTAAAAACGCAATTCAATCAATGACCGGTTCAGGATCGAGCGGCTGCGCGAAGCTGACCGACATTGAACACGTTGTCATCTTCATCCAGGAAAACCGCTCGTTCGATCACTATTTTGGGAGCTATCGCGGTGTGCGTGGCTTTAGCGACGCGAGTACGTTCTTCCGGCAGCCCTATCCGGCAAACACAACCAGTTCGCCAATGGGCGTGCTGTTGCCGTTTCATCTGGATACCACCAAACCCGACGCGGCTTGCACTCAGGACATTGCCCACGACTGGATTACGCAGCACTTGAGCTGGAACAACGGCGCCATGGACGGCTTCTTGACGGCGAAGTCCGCTAACGGCGCCTATGCAGAGAACACTATGGGCTATTACATGCGGGCCGATTTGCAGTTCTTCTACGCCGTTGCCGATGCCTTTACACTTTGCGACAACTATTTCTGCTCAGTGCTGGGGCCGACTGATCCCAACAGGCTGTATTCAATGGCTGCGTCGATTGACCCGGATGGCAAGAACGGTGGACCGCTCCTAGAGACACTGTTTACAACGCGGCCATCTTTCTACGGCAAGCTGACGTATACAACCATGCCTGAGCAACTGCAGACGCGCGGCGTCTCGTGGAAGGTGTACTCAGCGGCCGATCAGAATATCGCAAACGGCGTTGCCTCGAACAACGTTCTGCCCTACTTCAAGAACTACCAGGACACCAGCTCAGTTCTCTACAAGCAAGGAATGGCGCCGTCATATCCGACGGATTTCATAGCGGACGTGGCTGCGGGGAACCTGCCGCAGGTGTCGTGGATTGTGGGATCGGTTGTGGACTCAGAGCATCCGCCGAGCCCGTCGATTCTGGGTGAGGTGGAACTGTCGGCAATTATGACCACGCTGATGGCGAATCCCACCGTCTGGGCGAAGACCGTTTTGTTTGTGACCTACGATGAAAACGGCGGCTTCTTCGATCACGTGGCGCCACCAACGGCGCCTCCGGGTACTCCCGGTGAGTTTGTGACGGCGACGGCGGTGCCCGATGCTTCGTCGGTGGGAAGCCCGGCGATCAATGGGCCTATCGGACTGGGTTTCCGTGTGCCGATGATGATTATTTCGCCTTTTAGCCGCGGCGGGTTTGTTTCGTCGGCCGTGTTCGATCACACGTCAATTCTGCGTTTTCTTGAGACGCGTTTCGGAGCCGAGGTGCCGAACCTTTCCACTTGGAGGCGAGCGGCAGTGGGAGACATGACGAGCGCATTCAACTTTACGAAGGTAGACACCTCGATTCCGGCGCTACCGTCAGTGGCTGGCGCGGTTCCCGGAATCGTATCGCAATGCACGGCGGATCAGGCGGGGCTGACGCCCTATGCAATCCCCAACCCGCAAGCCATGCCGACACAGGAGGCGGGAACGGCGGTGCGGCCGAGCGGGGCCTGCTGAGGAGTAGGAATTTGGCAGAGGTAGCAGGATGTAACGGGTAACGGCAGAGGTTCTCATGCGTCCAACAGGCATAAATAAAGATAGAGTGAAATTATGAGGGCCACTTCTCGCCAACACCCCATTGTCTCTCTGGCAATGCGATGCGTTGCCGCCGCGCTTACTTTTGTGATGGTTGCGTTGCCGGTTGCAGGACAATCTTCTGACGACCAGAAGCCGGCTGCGCGACACTCGACCTCCAGCAAGAAGAAGACGTCAACATCCAGCGGAACGAAGACGGCGAGCGGCAAGACGGGTGAATCAAGCTCGGCTAAGTCGAAGGCCGGCAGTGCGAAAGCGTCGACGAGCAGCAAATCGGCGAGGAGCAAATCAAGGCGACGCAAACCGACGAGCAGGGGCAGGCGGGCGAGCAAAGCGGAACGGATGGCGCGCACAGCGCATTTGCGCAGGACATTTGTGGCGTCAACCGAATTGCGGCCGATGGCGCAGCAGCTCGCGATGATGCGCACTCCGGAGGCATACGCAGGCGTGACGGCATATGCGCGGAAGCATACGGGCGAGGCGGCTGCAGCGGCTTACCTTGCACTGGGCCATGCGTATCTGCTTGACAGGCGCTACGCGGACGCCGAGGCAGCATTGCGGGAAGCGCGCAAGGCCGGCGAGGATCTTGCGGATTTTGCGGATTTTCTGAATGCGCAGGCGAGCCACGCCGCTGGCGACGATGCGGCTGCGGAAGCTCTGTTGCGCGGATTCATGGATCGATATCCCGACAGCATTTTTGATGACCAGGTGCCTGAGCTTGAGGCCAATGTGCTGCTGGCGCTGAATAATCCATCCGGCGCGCTGAAGGTGCTGCAACAGGCTGCGGGATTGGCGGCGGAAGATCGCTCAGGGTATCAACTGGCGTTGGGACAGGCGCAATTCGCGCTGGGCGACAAGGATGCTGCGCAGGTTGTGTTCAAGCGGCTGTTGCTCGATCACCCGTTGAGCCCGGAGGCCCAGCAGGCGCGCGCCAGGCTCACGCAAATGGGGGTTGAAGGCACGCTCACCGCGCAGGAGCTGAGCAGCCTGGGCGATGCCTACTACAAGGGCGGACGATATGCAGACGCGGCAGAGCAGTATCGCGCGTTGATGCGTATGCCGGGGTTGAGCGAAAAAGACCGCAACACTTTTGCGGTATCTGCGGCGGCGTGCGACTGGAAGCTGAAGAGGCTGACTCCTGCGGCGGTGCAGGGACTGCCCGACACCGACGACGATAACGGAGCGCGACGGCTCTACCTGCTGATGGAACTGGCGCGGGATCGCGATGATACGGCCGACCAGCAGCGCATCGTGGACCTGATGGAAACGCGTTTCTCGCGGAGCCAGTGGCTGGCTGAGGCGCTCTTCTCCAGCGGCAACATGTACCTGCTCAAGCGCGATTATCCGCATGCGGTCGAGTACTACAAATATCTCGCCGATCATTTTCCTGACGGAAAGAACGCCGCTGCCGCTCATTGGCGCGCGGGCTGGCTGAGCTACCGGGAGAGGCTCTACCCCGACGCGGCAAGCCTTTTCGAGGACCAGATCCGGCTCTATCCCAGCGCGACGGAAACGGTGGCAGCGTTGTACTGGCGGGCGCGGTTATACGAGCTTGTCGATCACAAGCCGGCCATGGCGGCGGCGAATTACCGCGCTATCGTGCGCACATATCAGCACTTTTTCTACGCCCAGATGTCGCGCGAACGGCTGGCGCAACTGGGTGATACCCAGGCGGTGCCTACGCCCCAGGTGGACCGCATTCAACCCCTGCCGTTTCCGAAACTGGAGGACACATTCCCTGCTGACAGCCCCCAACTGGCTAAGGCGCGGCTGCTGGCCAACGCCGGGTTGAATGAATACATTGCGCAGGAGATTGCGGCCGATCCCGACTCCGAGTCGTGGAGTGCGCTTGCGGAGGCGCAGATTTATGCATCTTATGGAGAAACGTATCGCGCGATGCGCTCGCTGAAACGGGCATTGCCCTATGCTGCATCGGCGCCGATCGCATCGATCCCGCTGGCTTATTGGCGCATTCTTTTCCCGGAACCGTACTGGGAGACCATCAAGGCAGAGTCGGCGAAGAACAATCTGGATCCGTATTTTGTTGCGGCGTTAATCAGGCAGGAGTCGGAGTTCAATCCTTCAGTGGTTTCATATGCGAACGCCTGGGGGTTGATGCAGTTGTTGCCCTCAGTGGGCAGGCGGATGGCGCGCGAAGAGGGAATGACGCACTTCCAGACGTTCCAATTGCTCGATCCTGAAACGAATATCAAGCTCGGGACGCGCTATCTGAGAGAGATGCTCGATCACCTTGGAAATGTGCCGGAGTACGCTCTGGCAGCCTATAACGCGGGCGAGAGCCGTGTGGTGGACTGGCAGTCCGCAGGGCCCTACCAGGGAATGGACGAGTTTGTGGAATCCATACCGTTTACGCAGACTCGCGAGTACGTGCAGGCGATCTTACGCAACGTGGAAACGTACAAGGCGATCGACGCATTTGCCAAAGAAGAGGGCATGGAGAGCGCATCGAAGGGCCGATAGTGCACGAGAACTTCTTTTGGACCCGGGGAATCCCGCTCGATACTCCCGGTTCCCGATTCCGGTTGACTTGGTGAACTGCGAGCGGCAAAACTGATTTTAAAATGACCGAAGCCCACGGGCTTTGAGAATGCCATTCGCAGCCTGCAGTTGTTTCAACAACGGGGCCGGCCGGACAACATCGGACACGGCTCGGTTACATCAACCCACTGGAGGGCACGATGTCAGCCGACTTGCAGTTCATGGAAGAATGGATCCCCGAAAAGATGGACCCCGGTACGGTGTTCATGCTTGAAAATCAATCCAAATTAGGCCATGCGCAGAACCCATATGTGGCAGTGATGTCTTGCCCGCGCTGCGGCACGCTCGGATTGATCACGCGCCGTCAGCTATTCTGCGGCGAAACGATGATTTGCGGAGGGGACATCTGTTCGGCCGAATACCGGCTGGATGGCGAAGCAATCCGCTTCAGATCCGCGCAGTAAGTGCGGCTGAGTGGAAGTTGGCAGGGCTCGCGCAGATGGGAGCCCGAGTCCTGGGTGTTGGCTGCGTTCAGCTCGCCCCCGCGCTGTTCTCACTACGATAGAATCGTTTTATGGGCACGGAGCCGCTTTTCAATCTCGTGTGGGCGCTTGTCGCGACGGCGAGCGTTTGTTTTTGGTTTAAGCGGGGGCGGCGCACACCCAAAGGGGGACATTCATCGCTGGTCGGGCTGGCAATGCTCGTCGTGATGCTGTTCCCGGTCATATCCGTCAGTGATGATTTGTGGTCTCTTCAGAATCCTGCGGAGAGAGATACCTGCCAGAGGCGTGACCACAGCGACGGTCATTCCCAAAAACATTTCCCGGCCACTGCGGCTCTCCCTGAGCCAGTTGGCGCTGAACTGAATTTCGAGTTCCGGCGCCTGGACATGCCACGCCTGGCGGAATTAACAGCAGCGACGAACCCCGCCTTTGGATTCATTGAGAGTCGACCTCCGCCGTCTTTCTGATCTGCCGATTCTCCTCTTTCAAATCATTTCCTCCTCCATTTAGCGTCGCCGCGTAATGTGTGGCGAAAGGGACGCGTATGAAAAAGAGATTCCCCTGCGGGTATGCCGTGGTAGCGGCGTCCCTGATATTTCAGGCGGTATTGTGCCCGGCGCAGCAAAGTCTTACCTGGGAACAGGTGAAGGCGCGGTTTGAGACGACGAATCCCGTGCTGAAGGCCGACGCTGACACGATCGACGAGATGCGGGCTGCGGAAATCACCGCATTCCTGCGCCCGAATCCCCAGTTCACCACGACTGTGGATGGCACCCAGATCGCGCCGAACAACGGGTCTTGGCATACTTTGTCAGGCACTTTCGTTGAGCCGGCCGTCACGTACCTGCATGAACGCGACCACAAGCGAGAATTGCGCCTGCAAAGCGCACAACAGGGCACACAGGTCGCCGAGTCGCAGCATGAAGACTTGAAGCGGACGCTCGAATTCACGCTGCGGTCGGCGTTTGTGAACGCCTTGGAATCGAAGACGGTGGTCGAGGTGGCGAAGGCTGACCTGGACTACTACGACCACATCATCGCAATCAGCCGCGACCGATTGCGCGCCGGAGACATTGCGCAGATCGATTTCGACCGCATTGAGCTGATGCGTGTGCAGTACGAATCGGAATTGCAGACGGCGAACGTGAATCTGCGTACAGCCAAGATCCAGTTGCTTACGCTGCTGAACGACCGCACGCCCGTAGAGCAGTTCGATGTGACCGGCCCTTTTGAGTTCCCGGATACGATTCGGCCGCTCGATGATTTTCGCCAAATGGCTCTCGATGCAAGGCCCGATTTGAAGGCGGCATTGCAGGCTGCGCAGCAAGCGGCAACAAATCACAAGCTGGCGAATGCCAACGGCTCCACCGATCCGACGTTCGGCGCCTGGTATACGTGGAATTCAGCAGTAAACAATCCAAATCCTATTGACTTGCAGGCGATCGGCCTGAGCGTGAGTGTTCCGCTGCGCATCTTCGATCGTAACCAGGGCGAGAAGAAGCGGACACAAATCGACATTGACCGCAGTCAACGGGTGACAGACGCCACGCGTGCGCAGGTGTTCAGCGATGTGGATACCGCGTATGCGCAGGTGCAGGCCAATATCGACCTGCTGAAACCCTATAAGAACAAGTACAACCAGGAGGCGCTGCACATTCGCGATACCGTGACGTACTCCTATCAGCACGGCGGCGCTTCGCTGATGGATTTCCTGAATGCGCAGAGCGAATATCGCACGGTGCAACTTGCCTATGTGCAACTTGTCGGTGCTTATCTGACAGCCGCAGGACAACTGAACCTGGCAGTGGGACGCGAGGTAGTGCAATGACGATCGACTGGATGAAACAACTTGCAGCGGCCCTTATGGTTGCTGGCCTTGCCGTGAGCGGATGCAAAAGCGCGGAGAAGGGAGATGGGGCTCCGCCACCGGCTCACGTGGTTCAGGTGCAGGACATGAGCTTGATAACGATAGACAGCAAGGATGCAGCGAACTTCAAGACCTTAACCGCGGAAAAGATTGAAGCTGCCGGCGAACTGAACGCCACCGGCGCCGTTTTTCCCGACGTTTCGCGCGAGGTTCCGGTGATCTCGCTGGCGAATGGTCGCGTGGTCGACATCAAGGCGCGGCTCGATGATTACGTGAAGAATGGGCAATTGCTGTTCAAGGTTCAGAGCCCGGATATCAGCAATGCGTTCGATGCCTACCTGAAGGCAGTAAATGACGAGCAGCTTGCGAACAAAGCTTATATTCGCGCCAAGGACTTGTATGAGCATGGGGCTATTTCGCAAGCCATGTACGAGCAGGCTGACGATTCGGAGAGGGACGCGAAGGCGGATCTGACCGCAGCGGACGAGCAGTTAAAACTGTTCGGCGTGGACAAGGACCACCCCAGCCCGGTGGTGAATGTGTATGCGCCGACATCAGGCGTGATCGTGGCCCAGAACATTACCAATGCAGCGGCCGCGGGAGTGGGCCTGTCTGGATCGGCGACTGCCTTCACGATTGCGGACCTGTCGAGGGTCTGGGTAGTCTGCGACGTATACGAGAACGATATTCCGAAACTGCAGCTTGGGCAGGAAGCGAAGATCATTATCAATTCCTATCCCAATCGCCCATTGTCGGGCCGCGTCAGCGATATCGGACCGATTCTCGACCCTTCGCTCAGGACCGCGAAGGTGCGTATTGAGGTTGCGAATCCAGGGTTTCTGAAACTGGGAATGTTTGCAACTGCGACATTTACGAGCCGGACGAAGGAGACTCACGCAGTGGTTCCTGCAGATGCGGTTCTACATCTGCATGATCGCGACTGGGTGTTTGTGCCGGCGGGAGACAACATGTTCAGGCGCACGGAGGTACGCGCCGGGCAGATGCTTGCCGGAAACCGGCAAGTGATTCTTTCAGGCGTTGAACCGGGTCAGAATGTGGTGAACAACGCTCTGATGCTTGAAACTGCGGGGAACCAGTAATGCTGGCAGCGCTCGTTGATTTCGCACTTAAAAATCGCTGGCTGGTGCTGGGGGCAACGTTCGTCCTCACGGTGTGGGGCATTATCGCATTTCGCAGCCTGCCTATTGAAGCGTACCCGGACGTGGCGAACAACTATGTCCAGATCATCACGCAGTGGCCGGGCCGCAGCGCCGAGGAGATTGAACGACAGGTTACGGTACCGGTTGAGATTCAGATGGCCGGTATTCCTCATCTGGCACATCTGCGCTCCACGACGCTTGCCGGGCTTTCGAGCCTGATGCTTATCTTCGACGACGACACGACGAGCGACATGAACCGTGAGCACGTGCTGGAACGGCTCAACCAGGTGATCCTGCCTGCGGGATTGACACCGCAGATGGGCACGGACTGGAGTCCGGTGGGCCAGATCTACTGGTACACGGTGGAGAGCACAAATCCCGCATACGATGTGATGGAGAAGAAGTCGTTGCAGGATTGGCTTCTTGAGAAGTCGTTCAAGAGCGTGAACGGGGTTGTGGATGTTTCCAGCTTTGGAGGCCCGACCAGGGAATACCAGGTACGGCTTGATCCCGAAAAGCTGGTAGCCTACGGGCTTTCTATCAGCCAGGTTGAGCAGCAACTTGCGGCCAACAATTCCAACGGCGGCGGAAGCTTTATTGAGGAGGGCACGCAGCAGATCAACGTGCAGTCGCTGGGACTGTACCGAAGTGTGCAGGACATTGCCAATACCGTGGTGAAGACTTCAAACGGCACCCCCATCCGCATGAGGGATCTCGGGACCGTGATGCAAGGACCGAAGATCAGGCTTGGCCAGGTAGGGCGCTCCGTGCATCAACCGGACGGCACGATTGTCGACAATCCAGACACGGTGGAAGGAATTGTGCTGCTGCAGAAGGGTGACGATTCCGATCCCGTACTGCAGGGGATTCATGAGGAAGTGAACAAGCTCAATGACGGAATCCTGCCGAAGGGTGTGAAGGTTGTTCCGTTCCTCGATCGCTCGGACCTGGTGAAGTACACGGTCGAAACCGTGGAACACAACCTGACCGCTGGCGTGATTCTGGTTTCCGTCATCCTCATCCTGTTCCTGGGGAATGTGCGTGGGGCCATCATTGTGGCGCTCACGATTCCTTTTGCGCTGATGTTCGCGGCTATCTGCATGAACCTGATTCATATTCCGGCAAACCTGCTCTCGCTGGGCGCGCTGGATTTTGGAATGGTGGTCGACGGCACGGTGGTGATGATCGAGAATATGGTTCGCCACCTTTCGCTGAAGGACGACCCGCGAACTCCGACGCAGAAGATTCGCGACGCTGCGCACGAAGTACAGAGGCCGGTTTTTTTCGCGCGCGGTATCATCATCGCGTCGTACCTGCCGATCTTCACGCTGCAGGCAGTGGAGGGAAGACTTTTCAAACCGATGGCGTGGACGGTGACGTTCGCGCTGGTCGGCGCGCTGGTATTTGCCATCCTTGTGGCGCCGGTAATGGGCGGGATCGCGTTTAAAAATGGTGCAAAGGAATGGCAGAATCCGATGATGGTTTGGCTCACAGACCACTATCGGACGACGGTCCGGAAAGCAATTGTCCATCGTAAAGTCACGCTAGGGATTTCTACGGTGCTCTTCCTGGGGGCCATTTATTTGTCGTTCGGCGGGCCGATTGGATCGGAGTTCCTGCCGCATCTCGATGAAGGCTCAATCTGGGTGCGCGGAACGCTGCCGCCAAGCGAGGGCCCGACTGCGTCTGTCGATTTTGTGAATAAAGCACGCGTCATCATGGCTTCGTTCCCTGAGGTGAAACAGGTGGTCAGCCAGACGGGCCGACCGGATGACGGCACGGACACGGCCGGGTTCTTCAACACCGAGTATTTCGTTGACCTGAAGAGAAAGGAAGAGTGGCGGCCTGTCTTCCACCAGGACAAAGAAGCGTTGATCGCGGCGATCGACCAGCAATTGGAAAGGTTCCCCGGCGTACTTTGGAACTACTCGCAGCCAATCTCCGACAACATGGAAGAGGCCGTATCCGGCGTGAAGGGCGAGTTGGCCGTGAAGCTCTACGGCAGCGATCTGCGTACGCTGGAGCGTACGGCGGAGCAGATCCAGTCGCGGATGGCCACGGTAAGGGGAGTTGAAGACCTGGGCATCTTCAGGATTGTTGGACAACCGAACTTGAATTTCACAGTGGATCGCGACGCAGCAGCTCGATGGGGCATCAACGTCGCAGATATTCAGGACGCGCTGCAGACCGCCATCGGGTCAAACGCGGTTACGCAGGTGCAGCAGGGAGAAGCGCGGTACGATGTGACGCTTCGCTATGAGAAGCAATATCGCGACACCCGTGAGGCGATTGAGAATGTTCGCCTGCTGACGCCTTCGGGCGAGCGCGTGTCACTGGGGCAACTTACGAAAGTATCGACGGACGACGGTGCAGAGCAGATCAATCGTGAGAGCGGGCAGCGCTACATCGCCATCAAGTACTCGGTTCGCGGCCGCGACCTGGGATCGACCGTGGAAGAAGCGATCGACAAGGTCAATCACGATGTACAGCTTCCTGCTGGATATCACCTGGAGTGGGCCGGAGAATATGCGAGCCAGAAGCGCGCCAACAGACGGATGGCGCTGGTCATTCCCATCACCGTCCTGGCGATCTTCCTGATCCTTTACACGATGTTCCGGTCGTATAAGTGGTCGATTTTGGTGCTGGTGTCGGTGATCATGGCTTCGATTGGCGGCCCGCTGGCGCTATTCCTGACAGGCACGAATTTCTCGGTGTCCTCGGCGGTCGGCTTCCTGGCGCTTTTCGGAGTCTCGGTAGAGACGGGCGTGATCATGATCGAGTTCATCAATCAGCTTCGTGCGCGCAAGCTGGCGCAGGAAGAGTTCAGCCGAGAGCTGGTGATTGAGGCCGCCATTGAAGGTGCGGTTCAGCGGTTGCGGCCCGTGATGATGACGATGCTGGTGGCGACGCTTGGTCTGCTGCCCGCGGCGGTTTCACACGCAATCGGGTCTGATTCGCAACGGCCGTTCGCCATCGTAATTGTGGGTGGACTGCTGGCCAACCTGGTAATAGGCGTGTTCCTGATGCCTACGCTTTATGTGTGGATGGCACGTGAAAACGACGTATTGCCAGAGCCGGATGGAAGCGAGACCGTATAGCGCAGATGCGGTATACCGGTCGTCGGCTTCGGCGGAACTTTAGAGCGATCGGATCCTAAGTCACACTTAAGTGCCACTAACATGTGCAAATGATTGCGCATGTCTCAAAATTCATCCGTGTAACTTAAGTAGAATCAACAATCTAAGTTTGGCCTTACGTTTGCTTATAGGAGGACAAGCGTGCGAAGCCGCACCTCGCGGATCAGCGGCTTTGTACGCAAGCGGTTAAGGCTCTGGGGGCCGTTCTAAGACCGCTAGATCGGAGGATAGATGAAAAAGTATTCGTTGGCCTTTGTTGTGCTCGCCGCGACACTTGCCGTCGCCCCCCCCTCCGCCATATGCGATTCGTTCGGTTATAGAACCTCGGGTTCAAAGTTTGGTGTGAACTCAAGCTTTGATACCGTCCACGGAGGCGTTCCAAGTGGGATTGCTGAAAGTGGCATATTTACGAACACGGAATTGGCTGGTATAGGTGGGTCGAATAACAGTGGTGCCCTTGGCCACAACACAGTCGAACGTCCTATCAATGGCGCTTTCTTCTTTGACAACCTGCTTCAGCAGGGGAACGATGATCGCCGCCAGGAGAATTCTGGTGCACTGATCGATCTGAATGGACAGCAATTGGTACTTCTTTCGGGTTTTGACAGTGGAGGTTCGAGATCCGGCAAGAGCGGTCAATTCTTTTTCGCTGACAGGGGAACCTACCACGTCAGCAACGAGCTTCAAAAAGGCAGTGGTTTGGTCAGAACCAACACCACAGCCCTAACGGTGACACCCGAGCCAGGATCGTTGTTCTTGCTCGGTACGGGACTTCTTGGATTAGCCTTGGTTCTGTTTTGGAAAGCCGCCAAGCACACCACCGGAACCTAACCCACGGTTCCAGGAGCGCCTGGAGTGGCAGACAGGCCAGTGTGTTGGCCTTAGCAGTATCGAACGCGCGTGTAACAAGGTCTGGAGACAGATAAACAGCTGCCCGGAGTTGTCTGCAAGCGTTGCACGCTGAAGCACCACGGGCCCCCGTATTGAAGAACAATGTAGCGAAAGCTGTCAGGCGCAGGCCGAACGGTTGGTGTCGAAGAGTCGTGGTGCCGCAGGTCAGGATCGACGAAATCGCGCATCGCTGCTTTGGGAGCTCCGTGCAGGTTTCGAAGGCTCAGGAAATGCGCTATAGATCGCAGTTGACGGCAGATGGAAGATTTCTCGACGAGACGGTGCGCATGACGCAGGACACGACAAGTACGGCAAACGAGCGGCGGAGCAGCCAACGTTTCAAAATCAGCGCTCCGCTCACTGTAATTGCCGGAGAACATGAGATTCCCGCTTACACACGCGACCTGAGCAATCGCGGAGTTTACTTTTATCTGACGTTGCCTGACAGCACTTTGATTGACCGGTACTTTGAGTTCCTGATCGAAATGCCTTCGGAGATCACGCTCACGACAAGCTGCAAGATTCGATGTCGCGGCAAGCTGGTCCGCAAGGAAGTGACCTCAAGGAATCTTACCGGTGCTGGAATTGCCGCGGAGATACTCGACTATTCGATCTTGAGAGAATCTTCGATGCCGGCTTAGAGCTTGCGCAGGCCCAGGACGCGGTGGTCCACTAGCCAGCTTTTTACAACGTAGACAAGCTTGTTATTGCTGCCGGGATCGGTAGGCAATACGAAAAATCCCGGATCGACCAGATAGCGGATCGAGTTGAAGACGATTCCCTCCATCACCTCGCCGTCGAGGAATTGGAATCGCATCCATATGCCGTGAACGATGGGGGCACGCGTATGGAAATTGAGGTGATTGCGGACGGGGTTCCCGTCAAAGCTGTTTACGTAAAAGACAGCTTTCACGTCCTTGATCGAGATCTCTTCGACCTCGTCGGAATCGATAAGTCGTATCCGGAAAACCTCAGGCGCCGTTTGTGGAGCGCTGCTGAGTAGTTCCTCAATCGTGTTCCAGGTAGGCGACTCCAGATAGCCTTTGATGGTCCGCGAACCGAACTGGACTACGACCTTTTCCGACGTGAATGTTGTCGTCTCGATCATTAGTTAGGAGCTCTCTCTATAAGGCCCAGCGTTTTCGCCTGGCAGGGCGGCGTATCCTTATGATCCTAAATTACTTGCTATCGTGCCAATCCCTTAATCGTGCTAGTTTCCTGGTACGTTGGTAACAGCTTTCCGCGTTACCCGCTCTGGAGTTCGAGCCAGATTGAGACTTGGGATCGATACTTGAGAGCCCTGTGAAACTGCTTTCAAGCTGCTGTTTCCATGGCTATTACTGGTGTGCGCTGGGAGTCCGAATCGCAGGCTACGCTGGTGTCTCCACGCAAACAGGCAGAAGGCAGACACCGCACCGCATTTAGGACTTTTGCACAATCAGTTGCGTGCTAACCAAGGAACGAAGGCAGCAATTCCTCTCAATCGGGAGGAGCCCACAGGAGGGACAGGATCGACACAATCCTCACATTAATGAACAGGCACTCGAAAATCTGTTCCAGCTTCTTTTTGGATATCTCTGGTCAGGTATTTCCTTGAGGCACTCAAGTGTTCAGATTCAAGGATAGCAACGCAAAGAGCGTTCAATGTGGAAGGCCCAAGCTTAGCGCGAACGCAAATCCTGACTTGCGGCTTGTAGTGCATCGAGTCGAACGGATTCTCAGGCGCTCTGTACGCGCTCGAACTCTGAGGCTTTCTCAACTCCGACCTGGCGTTTACGGGCCGGCGGGCTCAGGTTGTACTGCTTGATCTTGTAGAGCAGGGCCTTGTAGCTGATCTTCAGTTCACTTGCGGCGAGCTTCCGATTCCATCCGGCGAGTTCCAATTGCTGCGCGATGGCTGCTGCTTCAGCACCGCCCTTCAAATTCTTAACCATGTCCTTCAGGCCGTTTTCGCCGTCGGTTCCTTCCGCGGCCGATGTGAGCATGCCGGCACGATGCCATGGACTGAGCTCATCGATGATCGCCTGCTCGTTGCCGAGGACCAGATAACGCTTGATTGTGTTCTCAAGCTCGCGAAGATTGCCGGGCCACGAGTAGCTGGTAAGCGCCTGCATGAGCACAGGAGAGATGGGAAGTGGATCGCACTCGTACTTTGTGGCGACCTTGTTCATAAAGTGCCGCGAGAGGATAGGAATCTCCTCAATGCGCTCGCGCAGCGGCGGCATTTTGAGCGTGAAACCATTCAGCCTGTAGTAGAGGTCTTCGCGGAAGGTCTTTTGCGCGATAGCAGACTTGATATCAATGTTGGTCGCGGCGATTACACGAACATCGACCTTGACGGAAGTGCGGCTGCCGAGTCGCGAAAAGCTGCCGTCCTGTAGAACCTGCAGAAGCTTTGCCTGCAGCACCGCCGGCATTTCGCCGATTTCGTCCAGGAGAATGGTGCCATTGTTGCAGATCTCGAATTTGCCCGGCTTGGACTTGACTGCGCCGGTGAAGGCGCCCTGCTCGTAACCGAACAGTTCGCTTTCGAGCAGGTCGGCGGGCATCGCCGCGCAGTTCACCTTGAGGAAGGGGCGCTGATTGCGCGCCGAAAGCTTGTGAATCAACATCGCCGCGACTTCTTTGCCGGTACCGCTTTCACCAAGGACAAGAACTGGAATATCGGCGCGCGCAACAAGCATGCATTGGGATTCGATTTCGCGCATTCGTTTGCATGAGCGAACGAAGGATGTGTTCTCGTCGAGAGGGATCTCATCGATGTCGCTCTCGACCGGCTGCTTGCCAGTCTTCAGGAGGCACTGCTCAACGGCTGTATCAATGTCGCTCTTCCGGAACGGCTTGAGCACCACATCCGCCGCACCCATCTGGGTTGCCGTGATCACTTCTTTCAAATCGGCAGAGCAGGCAAGCATGATGATGGGAAGGAGCGGCTTCTGGGCGTGGGTCCTGGAAAGGAGTCCGAGCGCGTTCTCGTCATTCTCCCCCTCAACAATGTTCCAGTCCATGAGAAGGAGATCGGCCGCGGGAGAATTATTGAGGCGCCGTTCGAGTTCGATGGCATCCGCAATCAAGCTTACTTTGAAGCGATCAGAGAGAATATCGTGAACATAGTCGAGAACGGCCGGATCAGCATCGAGAACCACGATATGTTGAGTGCGCTTGCCCTGAGCTTTCACTGATCCCCCTGCATGCATGCCGTTCAGAGTCTCTCGCATTTTTGATGAAATCCGAACAAACTCACCCCGCCCTGTTCCAGGACGAGTGAAAGAGTCCAGAAAGATTCTTAGCGAACTTCAAGTGGGCTGCCCGAAAAAACCGTTCATGCGCGGGTCAAAGCGAGGAGACAGAACGGGGCGCCCCGAAGCGAATATCAGTAGTTTCGAAAACACAATCTTACCATCGGAGTGGAAAATATTTTCGCTTTTTGCGCAGCGATTTACACATTCTTAAGCATAGGATCAGCAACAGCCCCATGCAGGCACTTGCATTGTCACTTTAGGGGAACTAAACAGTTACTTTTGTGTGATTCCTTGCCTGCTATTAGTACCGAATTGACCACTTGTTTTGGAATAGAACTTGCAGCGCTGAAAGCATGCATGCACAGCGGTTTTGGAATTGAATATGGCCTCGGCGAAGAACTCGTGGACTATCGACGCTCGTGATCTGCCCCCATTGGACATCGTCTTCGGAAGGTCGCGGGCAATGGCGGTTGCGCGCGAGATACTTGAACGGATTTCCGACAAGACAGTTCCTGTTCTGCTGCAGGGTGAGAGCGGCACGGGCAAGGACATTTTCGCCAAGCTGCTGCACCTGAGTTCCAACCGGGCGAACGGCGCATGGGTAAAAGTCTCGTGCCCTGCTATTCCGCACGCGCTGATCGAGTCAGAACTGTTCGGTTACGAGAAGGGGGCTTTCACCGGCGCCTACGCCACCAAACGTGGCCGCGTTGAACTGGCCCATATGGGCACGCTTTTTCTTGACGAAGTGGGTGGGCTGGATCTGACGATCCAAGCCAAGCTTCTGCAGTTGCTCCAGGATGGAAGCTTCTCGCGCGTGGGCGCGGCCGACACCAAGAAAGTGAACACGCGCATTGTTACCTCGAACAACGGAAGCCTGAAACAGCAGGTTGAGGACGGAACGTTCCGTTTGGACTTCTTCTACCGCATCAACGCCGTTACGATTGACCTGCCGCCGCTTCGCCAGCGAACCGAAGATATTCCGATGCTGGTTGATTACTTCCTCGCACTGCATTCGAAGCTGTTCCAGATGGAGCCGAAGCCATTATCGCGTGAAGTGCAGCGCATTATGCAGCGCTATTCCTGGCCCGGAAACATCCGGCAGCTTGAGAACATCATCCGCAGCTACATCCTGATGGGTGACGAGGAAGCGCTGATTTCGGAGTTGCTGCCGACAGCACCGGATAAACTGGTTCCGGAGATCGATCTCGAAAATCCAATTTCGCTGAAGGAAATCACCAAGGCTGCCACCCGTAACCTCGAACGGGAAATCATCCTGAAAGTGCTGCGGGCCAACGGTTGGAGCCGCCGCAAGACGGCGAGGTGGCTCAATATCAGCTATCGATCGCTGTTGTATAAGCTGCAGGATTCTCTCGGCAAAACACCGGACGAACAATAGCGCTCAGGGCTTGACCGGATGCGTGCGCAGGTACTCAAAGGTTTGCGCCATGGCGTCTGAAGTCGATATCGGCTGACGCCAGCCCAGAGCATGCAGTTTTGCGTTGCTGAAGGTGTTGCCCCCCCAAGCTGCCGCTACCTTGTACCGAGTAAGAATGGCTGGGAGCTGGCCCTGAGAGCGGCGATTATAGCGCTCCATGGATGCCGCAAGCACGCGCGTGGCAAAGTAAGGAAGCCGGATGGACCGGATCGGCTTGACGTTCTTCTTGTACTGGTGCAGGTAACGAGCAGCTGTCGGCAGATCGTCGTCATGAACGTTGTAGGCCTCCCCGGCTGCGTCCGGGTGTCCTGCTGCGAAGACGATCGCCTCAGCGCAATTCGACACATACGACAAAGGCAGAGGGTTGCTTCCGCCGAGATGGAAATACACGGGCCCCACCTGCAGCCCGACGCGATTGGAGAAAGCTCCACCGCCGGGACCGTAGATCACGCCGGGACGTAAAACGACGAGATCGAATCCATTCCTGTTTTGGAAATCCCAGAATAGCTGTTCCTGCCTGAGCTTGGAAAAAGAGTAGATATCGCGCAGCTCCGGGCGAGGTTCGAGAGGTGTGTTTTCGTCGACGAGAGCGCCGCGCTTGAGCGAGGCCACGCCGTAAACCCCAAACGAGCTGATAAGAACGATACGGGTGGACGAGAGTTGAATGTCTTCTCGCGCTTCAAGTGCTTCAAGCAAGGTCCTGGAGGCGACGACGGAATCAAAGAATAGATCGGCGGCCGCGCCTTTCAAACCGGCGGCAAGATGTATTACCAGCGAGACGCCGTCTACGACCTGTGTACAGGTAGCTTTCGAGCGGAGATTTCCGTAGTACATTTCGACCTGTGAGTCGGGGTATGCCTGAGCCAGCGCAACGAGTCGCCTGGCCTTGCTGCTGTCGCGCAGAAGGCAGCGAATATCGGTATAGCCGTGAGCGAGCAGACACTCTATTACGTGGGTTCCCAGAAAGCCGCCGGCGCCCGTGACAAGGACTTTCATGCGCGCACCTCGGGATACACCTGTTCGAAGATGCGGTCCATCAATGCGGAGACGCGCAGTATTTCATCGTAGGGAATGGGCGGCGGTGTGTTCTGCTCAATGCTCCCATAGAACTCGGTGAGAAGAGTACGCATGCCGTCGAAGTAGTGAAAACGCGCCTGACGGAATCTGTTTGCGTTTCGGAATCCCTGGCCCAGGTAATCTTTCGCAGTCAGAAAAGCGGGGAACAGGCGCCCGAGCGCGGATGGGAATGCCTGCTTCCGTTCGAGAACGACGGTGCGGGCGACGAAATCGACGAATGCAGTGTTTTTGGTACCGTAGACGCGAAGCGTTTGACCCACGGGCCGCGCATGTGCGCTGAACGTAGCATAGGCGCTTGACCTTGCTCCGCGGATGATGACGCGCAGTTCGTCGAGCATTTCGCTACCTTTGGGATCGCCAGAGAATGCGACAGCGTTGATTTCGGGGTTGTCATCCTCGAGGAACGGCGTGATGCGATTCAGGATGTGATCGAGAACGTTTTGGAAGAGCTTGCCGGGAAGTTTGTTGACCCAATGCTCAGGGTCGCGCCTGAACGCCATTCCGAAATCGCCTTCAAGGTTGTAGCCATACGAACTTTCGATGTGAACAATCTCGCCGAGCGCCCCAGATTCGTACAGGCGGCGTAGTTCCAACGCCGGAGCTTCGAACTTCGGCCAGTAATTGACAGAGAGCTTGCGCCCGGCGCCGTTGACCGCGGCAAAGATTGCTTCAGTTTCGCAGTGCCGGAGTGCTATGGGCTTCTCCAGGAAGACATGGCAGCCTGCGGCGACAGCGATCCTGGTAAGTGCAAGGTGCGACTGCGGGGGCGTAGTGATATGCAGGACGTCCGGCGTTTCGGTTTCGAGCAGCTTGCCGAGATCGGTGTACCAGCGCGGAATGGCATAACGAGCGGCTAACTGCTCAGCCATCACGGGCTCGGTATCGCACACGGCGCAAAGCTGCACCGACGGGATCTTGCGGATCTCTTCCACATGGGCATCTGCAATCTTCCCGCAACCTACGATCGCGATCTTCAGGCTCATTGTGCGGCCCTTTGCTGTGTGGCATGGATCGCGCGAGCGGAATCGAGTTCAGACGCTGTTCTGCAGTTTGAGTTGGTATGCATGCGACTCTTGTTAAGGATGATAAATCGACGAGATTGCAGCGTATATGCCACTAACGAGTGAAGCCTTTTGGAATAAGGCAGATGGGCCACGGCTATCGTGCGGGTACGAGCGTTTGAAAGAGGTTTAACATCTCGTCGGCAACGGTATTCCAGCTTCGACCGTGCACGGCGGAAATTTTCGCAGGATTCCAGTTGCGATCAAGGACCGAGCTCAGGCCCTTAGCCAGTGCTGGAGCATCTTGCGGGGGCACCAGGCAACCGCATGAGTCGTTCATGATTTCCGGAATGCCGCCAACGTTGGTGGCGACCACGGGGCGGCCGCACGCCAGTGCTTCCAACACCACGTTCGGACAGCCTTCCATGTAGCTGGGCAATGTAGCCAAGTCAGCTGCCGCCATCCATACTGCAACTTCATCGAAGGTGCAAGAAGGAAGGACGTGGATGTAGCCGGATGCGTTGCTCGCCTCAATGGCGCCCTGAATGATCGGCCGGTCTGGGCCGTCGCCGACAAGATAAACGTGCAGGTTTGGCCGTTGCGCATGGATCGAGACAGACGCTTCGACAAGTTCGTGCAAACCCTTCTTCAAATCCATTCGCCCAATGTAGACCACGGCCTGATGGGCGGGATCGATGCCCAGTTTTTGCCGCGCATCGAGCCGATCACTCACATGAAAAGTCGAAAGGTCGCATCCGTTAAGGATGGGACGGGCTTTGCCAGGCCTGGCTCCCATGGCAATTGCTTTCTTGCACAGGTCGTCGCATACGGTAACAATGAAGTCGGAGTTCCGTAAAACCGTGCGCGTGTGCATGGCAGAGATTGCGTCGCCGATGCGATTGATGTCGGAGCCGATACCCATGGCCACTGCGGGCACGGACAGGGCCCGAGCGATTTTTAACCCGGTATACCCGTGCGGGTAAAGAACACAACTGAAAATCAGATCGGGCGCAAAGGCGCGTACATACGGCAGCAGGACCCGTGCAGCCATGTTGCCGTTGAATGGCCTCGAAATCACTGGCAGGGCAGGGTAATCGTAATACTTTGTATTTACGTCCGGCGGGCTCCAGGAGTGATCGAGAGAAAATCGCCGATTGCGCGATTTCAGGATGGACGGATAACTTGCGTTGGGGTAGAAGACCTGGACATCAGCTTTCTGCGCGACCAAACGCAATGTCTGGTAGGCCGATCGGCCTTGCCATGGCTCGGCGGAACTGGGGAAGTAATGGGTAACGACGGCGATCCTGAGCATGGTTATCGAATCTCTCGGGCTTGCGCATCGCGCGCTCGAACGGAAGCAACGATCGAGTGTAGAAGTGCCGCATAACGTTGTGCGATCGGCTTTCGCTCGTATTGCGCGATCTTCGCTGTGTCCGGTTGGAACGATTGCAGGCGTGAATCGCCGCAGACAGCTGTTTCGAGAAACAACTTGCGGATAGCTTCGACGTCGTGACTGTCGGCCCACCATCCTGCGCGAAGATCTTCGATCATGAGGCGAATGTCGCCCTCAGGATGAACGCAGGCCAGCATGGGCTTGTTTGCCCCGATGTAATCGTAGAACTTTGCAGAGACATTGAGTCGATCGTGAGAGATGAGCAGGACATAATCCGTCTCGTTCATCAGGCGCAATGCCTCATGCTGTGGCATGTAGCCCTTCAACTCAACCATGTCGCCGAGGCTCAAAAGGGCCTCGCGATAACGCGGTTCCTCGACGTGTCCGATGAATCGAAAGGTGTAGCGCGCTTTCACTTCATCAGGAAGCGCCTTGAGCGCTTCGACAAGCGAAGTGGGTTCAGTTGATGTATAAACCGAACCGACGTAGGTGACGATGATCTTTCCCGTGGCATGTGGCGAAGATTGTGCAGACTTGACGATGCGGGTAGCGTCAAATCCGTTGGGGATGTGATGGTACTTGCTTTCAGGATCGGCCGGGTAACGGGATTGGATCTCCCGGCGGGCTGCTTCGGTCACCATGACCACCGCGTTCGAGCTTGCAACGGCGTCTGCTTCGGCTTTGATGGCGAATTGGCGAGCACGCTCACCTGTGCTGAATTGGAAGGCGGCGACATCAAATGCAGTAGCAAGCCATTCGTCACGGAAATCCAACACGATGGCGAGATTGGGAAATCTGCTGCGCAGCTTTTCTGCAAGCAGAAAGTTGGAATAAGGCGAGCCGGTGATGAGTACTACATCGATTTGTTTTTCACGGACAAGCTTGCCAGCCGCGCGCGTGAGCACTGGCAGCCATGTGATCTGCGGGTCGGGCAGCAGCAGGCCCTGAACAATTCTTTTGAGTAGACCTGGCCTGGCGCCATCCGATTGGGTTTGAGCTGACGCTGGACTTGCTTGAGTAAGAAGGCGCTTGATCCGTTTCTTTATCCCGAAAGGAAGATCGAGTGTAATGGTGCGATGGATTGTTACGTTCGAAGGGATTTCCTTGAGGAGGGCGTAATCCATGCCCACAGACGATGGATTGCGTGTGGTAAGAACGTCGAGCTGAATGTTTTCTAACGGGAAATAGCGCGCCAGACTCGCAGCGCGAAGAGTGCCAACCCCTCCAGCAGGCGGAAATGCGTAGACAACCAGCAGTACTTTCAGCGGGTTCATGCGCGAAATTCCTTGTAAGGGTTGTGTGATGATTCAGAGAATCTGGGAGCCACGGTCAGATTTTACTCCAGCTTGATTTCTCCCCACGAAGCTCAGGCAATGGCAACCAGTTTGTCCGCAGCAGCAACTGGGCTTTGACCGTGAATCAGTGCGTTGGCAGCCTGGTACATCTGCCAGGCCGTTGCCCAATGAATTTCGATGTTTCTTCCGGCCGCCTCTTCCGCAATCCATCGGTAAAGATTTGCGAGACCTCCGTTGAGGAGCGGTTCGAGGTTTCGCTCCGGTCCGCCATGCGTATAGAGCTTGATAAAGACATCGTCCCCAATTGTCGGGGCCAAATCGAACCATTGCCGCGCCCGCGAGGGCGTGGGCGGGTCGTAACCGGCAACTTCGCCCGTTTCCGTTCGCGGCATCAGCCGGGACCCAAAACGCAATCCCAGCGGTCCCGTGATCATCAGCAGGTCGCCTTGTTTGCCGCGGCCGATGGTTGCTTCAATTCCCTGGTCGAATGAGCGCGGGCGATTGTCAGGGTTATTCGTGCACCAATAAATCTTGTTGATCACACGGCTTTGGGTTGCGGAGGGAGCCGAAGGCATTGTGAAATCCGCATAGCAGCCCAGATCGCGCAGCAAAGCAATTTCGCCATTCAGGCCGCAATAGGCGCCGTCCGGCCGCGAGTTGTCGAGCGCCCAGTTGCCATGGATGAAGCCGAAGATTGTGCGACCATCCTGCTTGCGAAGCAGACCGTGATCGTCGGTGAGTCGACGGCAGAACTCGGTCACCTTCTGGATGAACGTGTCGCGTTTCTCATCATTGTGATGCAGATGAACTTCAACGTCGCCAACCCCGAGCTTTACCATCTCAGCGATACCATCGAGCAGGTCGCGCCGGTACTCTTCTTGCGGATAGAAAAAGCTGTGCTGTGGCCGTTGTCCCGCTGTGTCGCGGGGAGCGTCGTCTGCGATGCGGGGCCACTTGTCACGCCATTGTGCTACACGGCGAAGTGCGGTCTCAACTGTCGCGCCCTGACCCATCGGTTCGTAATGGTCAGTAATGGCGACCCAGGCCCGCTTGGGCTTTACTGAACGTGTGCTTTTCTGGAGCCGCTCTTTGAGATACGGCAGTAGCCAGATTTCAGCGTGACGAGGGAGTTTCATTCAGTCGAGTTGCCCTTTACGCTTTCTTGCGGCCTTTGGAAACGGGCTCAGCTCAAAGGCGCTGGTTGTGAGTATCGCGCATGAATGTTTGCGTGTCAAAAGACCGAGAATGGATACAGTTTACTCTCGAACGATCGGGTTCAAGTGTTCGCGGCCAGGTAATAGCGTCGATCATTGTGGATCGGCGCAGTCTAAATGGAAATCAGAGCTTCCCATTAAAGGATGTTCCAGTTCTGATGACAGCGTCAGTCACCCGTTTGTGAATGTGCGCTACCACTTCAGTGATACTGCACAAATCCTCGGGGTTAAAGCAATTTAAGCATGGTTGCTATAATCTAGCGTTAATGATTCGGGATGGGCACGCAAAAGGGGAGCGCGAGCGGTTGGCTCGCGTGTTGCTGCGGAGCGGCTTTTCGTCGCTTCTATCGCTGCTGCCTGCGAAAGATTCGCTGCTGGTGTTGACCTATCACCGCGTTGGCGATGATGAAAGCGATTCGTGGAATCCGGCGGTGTTTTCTGCGACAGCCGATGAATTTGACGCGCAGGTTTCATATGTCAAGCGCAAGCACGCACTGGTTACGCTTGAAGAAGCGCTTGCATTTGTTGACGGAACCGATAGAAACAAAAGCAGCCGATGCCGTGTTCTGTTTACCTTCGACGACGGATACCTTGACAACTACGAGATTGCGTTCCCAATTTTGAAATCCCACGGAGCACAGGGCGTGTTTTTCCTTTGCACGAACCTGGTTGGGTCGGGCTACGTGCCATGGTGGGACCACATTGCATACCTGATAAAGAGCGGAATCAGGAAGAAATTCTCGCTGGTCTTCCCAGAATCGCTCGACGTTGACATTGAGAAGAATGGGCTGAGAGAGAGTCTGCGGAGCATTTTGGACCTGTATAAAACTGCGGAGAATCTCGACCTCGATCGCTTCATTCGCGAACTGAAAGATGCGGTGGGCGGCAAAGATCTTCCGGCAGATACCCGGCGGTTCCTCACCTGGGATGAGGCGCGGGAGATGCTTGAGGGCGGAATGGCCATTGGGGCGCACACCCATACGCATCCGATGCTGAGCAAGTTGAGCGAAGACGAGCAGCGCAGGGAAATAGCCCAATCGCGCGCCATCATCGGCGAAAAGCTTGGAATTAGAGTGGATGCGTTCGCGTATCCATTTGGTTCCCGTAAGGCGTTTACCAGGACAACTGAGAAGATTGCCGAGGAGACAGGCTTTCGCAGCGCTTTCTCCTTTTACGGCAATGTGACCAATCAAAGGCAGAACCTTGAACGCTATAACTTGAAGCGCGTATGTGTCGGCACGCAGAGTTGGGCGCGCATGAAGATGCAGACCGAGTTCTGCCGGGTATCCGGCGCCTTCTGGCCATGATGTTCTGAAGCCAGCCGGACAATTCCAGCCCAAAATTCAATTCATCTGCGTGTATGGACTCGCCTGCTTCAGTGACATACCGTAACTCCAGGGTGCGGGGAACCACTGAAGGAATAGGCAAGCTGCATTGCTCGTTGTAGAAGAGAAATGTGAGCACTTCACGCGCAATGGCAGGCGGATGGGTTGATCGCAAGGCGGTTCCGCGCGGGCCGAATGGCCGCGGAATATGCCGTTGGTGTTCGCTTGAAGTTCCGCGCGGGCGATTCACGTTCTGCTCAGAATATTGTGTTCATGAATGGAAGTTGCGCTCGCAACCTGCGTACCTGCGGGAAAAAGTGCTATTGCGTGACCGAGGCATTTGCGCAACCTGCGGAATAGACACGCTTGCGGCCTACCGGCGGCTGCGACGTTCCCGAGGCGAAGCACGTCGGTCTCTGCTGAAGTTTTGGGGCCTCAAGAGGCACAGTCGCAAGAGCTTGTGGGATGCCGACCATATTCAGCCTGTGGCGGAGGGGGGAGGGGAGTGCGACCTCGCCAATATTCGCACGCTCTGCCTTCGCTGCCATCGTACCGCGACGTCGGAATTGCGTGAACGGCTGCGACAGAAGAAGGTTTTTCAGGCTGAAGCCAGGCAGCAGCCGGTCCCGGCAACAGATGAAGTTTCTTCGAGCTTGAGTGCTGAACTTTGAATGGCTACAGGTGCGATTTGGTTGCAGCTAAAAGCTGGTGAACCTCAACCGCCGGCAGAGTCATACGGATGACAGCACCTCCGCCCTCGCGCGCGCTTGCTGCCACTTCGCCGTGATGAAGGCGAACTGCGCGATCGGCGATCGCCAGGCCCACGCCGAAGCCGCCGGTATCGGGGCTGCGTGCCGAGTCCACGCGGCGGAACGGATGAAACACCGCCTTAAGCTGATCCGGTGGGATGCCCGGCCCGCGGTCAGAGACGGAAACCGTAACGTTTTGGCCACCGTTAGCTTTCGCCGCCGACAGGTTGATTTCGACTTTGGTGCCGCTCTCGGTATATCGAATGGCATTGCGGACTACATTCTCAAATGCGCGGTATAGCAACTCCTCGTTGCCGCTAACAGTACACTCGAGGTCAGCGTGGAAGACAACCGAGCATTGCCGCTGCTGCGCTTCAAACTGAGCGTCGGGCACCAAACGTTCAATAAGTTGATTGAGCGAGACAGGCTGGAAGTTTTTCTGCCGCTCCAACCCTTCCATTGAAGAGAGAGTGAGCAATTGGCCGATGAGCAGGTTGAGCTTTTCGGTCTCGCGCTCGATCCGGTCAAGGTTCGAAGTCATCTCCGGTCCTGCATCTTCACGGGCCAGTTCGAGTGCCACACTGAGCCGGGCAAGGGGTGAGCGGAGTTCGTGCGAGACATCGCGCAGCAGTAGTTTCTGTGCGTCCACGAGCGACTCGAGTCGCTCTGCCATGTGGTTAAAGTCATGCATCAATCCGGCGAATTCGTCGCCTGCAAAAATGCGAGATTGCGAAGAGGGCGCTTTCACGCGAGCGTCGAGTTTGCCCGTTGCCAACTCACGTGCAGCTTTTCTCAATTGGACCACGGGCTGCGTAAAGAGCAGGACGAGCGCGAAAGTGGTGAGTCCACCCACAACAATTGCTACCGGCAATTGCGGGAATGCGAAGCGGGGCAAGTCACGATACCAACTGACTTCGCGTGGGATGTGCGGACGGCTCAGCAGATACGTAAATCGGTTTCCGTCAGGTGATGTGACGGGAAGGTGCCAGATGTACTGCATTCCAACTTGCACGCCGGTGGGACGGTCAGGGAAAGTCTCGATCGCAGGTAAGTTATCAAAGCCCGTGGTGTCGCAAAGCACTTTGCCGTTTGCATCACGCAGCGCGATGTTCTGGGCAATCATGGCGCTAAAAGCGCGCAGCCCGTCACAGCCCCTGGCGTCGTAGAAATGAACGGCGCGGTTCGCGTTGGCCTTCATATTGCTTGCCATGGTGTCATAAAGCACATCCGGGCCGACAAAGTGCCGACGCACGATCAGTGCCGTCGAGATCACGTAGATCAGGCTCTGGGCAATCCAGAAAATCACGAAGACTTTGAAGAAAAGACCGCGCATCGCTTATTCCGTTCTTACGGGGTGATCGAGTTCGACGGCAAGTTGATAGCCCGTGCCGCGAATGGTTTTCACCTGGTCTTCAGGCGCGCCACCTTCGGTGAGCTTTTTGCGCAGGCGGCTGACATGCATATCCAGGCTGCGGTCGAATGGGTGGAACTTCCGGCCAAGGACCTTCTCTGACAGTTCCTCGCGGCTGACCATTTTTCCCGCTTCTCTCATCAACGATTCAAGCAAGGCGAACTCGACGTCTGTCAGTTCGATTCTTTTGCCGTCCTGTGTCACAGTGCGAGCAGACAGGTTCAGCTCGATGCTTTCGACCTTTAAGGTGGACTGCTCAGTTTGAGCCACCGTCGTTGCCGATCGGCGCAGGATGGCGCGCATGCGCGCGAGTAGTTCGCGGGGGTTGAAGGGCTTCGAAAGATAATCGTCCGCGCCGATTTCCAGGCCCACAATCCGGTCGACATCTTCACCGCGCGCGGTGAGCAAAAGAATATTGACGTGCGAAGTTGCCCGGATGCGGCGCAGCACTTCAAAGCCGTCAATCCCAGGCAGCATCACATCCAGCAGAATCAAGGCGAATGACTTATCGAGGGCTGTTTTCAGGCCGGTATCGCCGCGGTGAACTGCGGTGACACGAAAGCCATACCTGCCGAGATACTCGGTCAACATCGAGCAAAGCTCAACGTCATCGTCGATAAGAAGAATGTCGTCTACCGGCATCTTTTCCGGCACCCCACCACCTGCATCAAGAGTACCGCTTTCCCGGGCCAATCGAAGCAGCCGAAGTGTAAAGAATTGTCACGGCTGAGGAGACACTCTTTTACATAGCTTTACCGTCTGTGACCGCACGGGGTTCCGATCCATCGTCTCCTGAATATGCACGGTAATGCATGGAGGTAAGAGGCGCAATGACAAAGCACGAACTTCTTAGAATGGCTCTCAACTTACTGCTGATGGTGGCTTCTTTTGCAGCGCGGGCGCAGGCCCCAATGGGGACCGTTCACGGAACGGTGACGGACCCGACGGGCGCAGTCATACCTTCCTCGACGATCACGTTGACGGCTTCTGACGGCACATCGAAAACCGCCACGAGCGGTGCGGCCGGCGAGTACACCATTGAACAAGTGGCGCCGGGTAGCTATACAGTTACGGCCACCGCCGACGGTTTTTCAACATCGGAGCCCCGCATAATCTCTGTCAGCGGCGACAAGAGCGTCATGGTGAACATCGCGCTCAACCTCCCCATGGATTCGCAGCAGGTTACGGTGACGGAACAGGGAATGAGCGTCGATACCAGCCCAGACAATAACGCCAACGCGATCGTCATCAAGGGGAAAGATCTGGATGCGCTGTCTGATGATCCCGATGAGTTGCAGAACGAGTTGAACGCGCTTGCCGGGCCAGCGGCCGGGCCGAACGGCGGTCAGATCTATATCGATGGCTTTACCGGTGGACAGCTTCCGCCGAAGTCGTCAATCCGCGAGATTCGCATCAATCAGAATCCCTTCTCCGCGGCGTACGACAAGCTCGGATATGGCCGCATTGAAATCCTGACCAAGCCGGGTACAGACAAGTTCCACGGCTCGGTTATGGCCATGGGGAACGACTCGGTGTTCAATTCAATGAATCCGTTTGTGACCAGCCAGCCGGCTTACTACACCATGTTCACCTCGGCCAACGCCGGCGGCGCACTGGGTAAGTCCGCGTCGTGGTTCACCAGCTTTTTTGATAGGCAAAACCATTCGAACTCAATTGTGAATGCCGAACTGCTCGACGCGAACGGCAACGCGTACAACTATTCGACTGCCGTGGCCAGTCCGCAGTCGCGTCTCGACCTGAGCCCGCGCTTCGATTTTCAGCTAGGGAAAAACAATACTCTCACGGTTCGTTATGGCCTGAGCCGGCAGAAGCAAACGAATGCCGGCCTCTCGCAGTTCTCACTGCAGAGCCAGGCATACAATACCTCCAGCCTTGAGAACACTCTGCAGCTCAGCGACACGCAGATTCTCAGTCCCAGCATTATCAACGAAACTCGTTTACAGTTTGCACGTGACACCACGAGCCAGTCAGCACAAAACACGTCGCCGACCGTCATGGTGCAGGGAGCATTCAATGGCGGCGGCAGCAGCCTCGGCACCAACCAGGACACGCAGACCCGAATAGAACTGGTGAACAACACGATGATGAGTAAAGGAGCACACACCATCAACGTGGGTGGCAGGCTACGGTTCACGCGCGATTCGAATTACTCGACCGCCGGATTCAACGGTTCGTACATCTACTCTTCGCTCGATGCCTACAAGGCACAAACGCCCTCTGAGTACGACGTGACTACAGGTAATGCGTCCATCGGCGTGAACTACTTAGACGCCAGCCTTTATGTGCAGGACGACTACAAAGTGCATCCGAACCTGACACTCAGTTACGGCATTCGCTACGAATCGCAGAACGGCATTGGCGACCATGCTGATTGGGCTCCGCGGCTTTCATTTGCCTGGGCTCCGCGTGGCAACGGGAAAACAACCGCCAAGACCGTCATTCGTGGCGGCTATGGGTGGTTCTACGATCGCTTTGCAGAGAACAACATCATGCAGGCGCTACGCCACAACGGGGTGAATCAGCAGCAGTACGTAATCAAGAACCCTGATTTCTATCAGGACGCGCCATCGGCAGACCTGCTCGCTGCTAACAGTGTTGCCGCTCCTACGATTTACCAGATCGCGCCGAACCTGCGCGCTGCTGTCAACATGCAATCTGCTCTCGGCATCGAACATCAGTTCGGCAAAACAGTTACGCTGTCAGCTACGTACATCAACTCGCATGGCGTACATCAATTCCTCAGCAACAACGTCAATGCTTATCTTCCGGGCACCTACGATGTGACCACCGGAACCGGTACGCGGCCGAATGGCGTCAACGAAAACATCTATCAATATCAGTCCGGAGGGACGTACAACCAGAATCAGTTGATGGTTAACTACACCGTTCGAGCGAGCCGCATTTCGCTATTTGGGTTCTACTCGCTCAACTTTGCTAACGCCGATACTTCAGGTGCCAGCTATTTCCCATCGAATCCGTTCAGCCCAAATTCGGATTATGGGCGAGCCAGCTTCGATGTGCGCAACCGGTTCCTGATCGGAGGCAATATTCAGGCTCCGTTCGGCGTATCGCTCAGCCCAATGGTGGTGAGCAATTCCGGTCAGCCTTTCAACATCACGATCGGCAAGGATCTGAACGGCGACAACCAGTTCAACGACCGGCCGGCGTTCGCGACGGCAAGCAGCACTTCAGTCGTCAACAGCAGCTACGGGAGCTTTGATCTGAACCCATCCTGGGACCAGGCCCGGATCCCGTACAACTACGGTAATGGCCCCGGCCAGTTCAGCATGAATATGCGTATGAGCAGGTCCTTTGGCATCGGTCCCAAAGTCTCCTCAGGCGCCGCGGCGTTTTCAGGTGGCATGGGCGGCCGCGGCGGCGGTCCTGGCGGCCCCCGGATGGGCGGCGGCGGGCCGGGCAGTGGTGGTCCTGGAGGAGGACTTGGTCCCAGCGGACTGAGCGGAAGCGGCGGCCCCCCTCAGATGGACCAGAACGCCAAGAGCCGCTACTCGCTGAACTTCTCAGTCATGGCCAGGAACGTTCTTAACAACGTGAATCTGGCCAGCCCGGTGAGCGTGCTTCAGTCGCCACTTTTCGGCAAGTCGAACGCGCTGGCAGGAGGTTTCTTTTCCTCGGCTGCGGCCAACCGCAGCATCGATCTGCAGGTGAGCTTCAACTTCTGATCGACAAAGGTTTGGGCAGTTCAACCTAAACGAGTCACGAGCGTGCAGTCTCTTCCATGAGGCTGCACGTTTTGTTTGTAAGCGAATTGGAAATGAGCGATTTATGATGCCAACATGACAGCCGTGGAATTGAAACGGGTCTCGCAAGGAGCCTACGACTATGTCATGAAGCCGAGCGCAATCGCGTCCTGCTTCGTGATCGTCGCGCTGCTTTGGACGTTTCCCCTTCAGCATGTCATTGCCTACCCGTTCGTGTTTCTCTTTTTCGGGGCCATTATGGGCAGCGCCTGGTTTGGCGGCTTCATGGCCGGAATCATGTCCGTGATCATGTCTGGCCTTTTGGTTACCTACTTCTTCATCCCGCCTCTCTATTCGATGTCGGTGGCAAAGGACTCGCAGAGCTTCCTGGCCGCTTTCCTGGTTTGTGCAATTGCCATTACGATTGTGAGCTCCGCCAGAAGACGTAGCGAAGGTGCGATACGCCACGCGCGTGATCAGCTTGAAGAGAAGGTGCGGGAGAGGACAGCGGAGCTTGAGGCGTCGAATCGCGAGATAAGGGAAAGCGAACGCCAGCTTCGCATTCTTACTGAAGCGATTCCCCAGCAGATCTGGCGCGCAGGTACATCTGGGCATATTGAATATTGCAACCAGCATCTGCGCACATACATCGGGCAGGCGGCCGGCGAAGTGCTTGGAGATTCGTTCTACAGCGTCCTTCATCCTGAGGACGAACCCCTCTACCGCCAGGGTCTGGAGAATGCCCTTGTGACAGGCGGAGGCTTTGAGCTTGAGGCCCGTGTGCGTGGCGCCGACGGGCATTACCGCTGGTTCCTGGCGCGCGCGATACCGCAGCATACTGAAGACGGCAAGATCGCGCGATGGTACGGGATTCACATCGACATTGAAGAACAGCGCAGGGTGCAGCAGAGCCTTAAGGACGCGCAGGACAACCTCACTCGACTTTCCCGGATACTGAGCATGGCTGAGATGGCAGCATCGATTGCACACGAATTGAATCAGCCGCTCACCGCCGTTGTAACGCATGCGTATGCCTGCCGTGAATGGTTGAACAGCACGCCTGTGAACGTGGAGAAAGCTTCGACGACCGCGGAGAAGATTGTGCAGGAAAGCACAAGGGCGAGCGCCGTTGTTAAGCGCGTCCGCGCACTTTTCCGCAAAGATAAAGAAGCTCCGGCCCGCGAGCCCGCTGACCTGAACCAGTTGATTCGCGAACTGGCGAGGCTTTTGCGTGAGGAGGCGATTCGCCGCGGGATTTCGATCCGTCTGGATCTCGCCCGCGATCTGGCGCGGGTGGAGATTGACTCCGTTCAGATTCAGCAAGTGCTGCTGAACCTGGCCACGAACGGTATGGAAGCCATGATGGAGAAAGATGGGCAACGGGAACTAACGATCAGCTCCCAGAACCAGAATGGAAACGAGGTTCTGGTCTCCGTTGCCGATACTGGTTGCGGTGTGCCGGCCGATATCATGGAAAAAGTCTTCAATCCATTCTTCAGTACAAAATCTCAGGGGACGGGAATGGGACTCGCGCTTTGCCGGACCATCATTGAGGAACATGATGGCCGCCTCTGGTTTTCGAATTCACCGCAAGGTGGCGCAGTGTTTCAATTCACATTGAGGGCGCGGTCATGACCAGCCAGAACGACAAAGTGACGCAGCAGAACGAAACCGTCTTTATCGTGGATGATGACTCGTCCATCGGGGAAGGACTCAGAAACTTGCTGGAATCTGTTGGAATCAGCGCAGAACATTTCGAGTCGGCTGAAGTATTTCGCGAGCGGTGGGATCGTTCGCGGGGAGGCTGTCTCTTGCTGGACGCGCGTCTGCCCGGGATGAGCGGCGTTGAGTTGCAGGAAGAATTGAATGCGGCCGGCGTAGGAATTCCGGTGATCTTTATGACCGCGCACGGCGACGTGCCAATGGTGCGGAAGGTGCTGAAGGCTGGTGCAGTTGAATTTCTTACCAAGCCATTTCAGAAGGAAGAGCTTCTGCAAGCGGTGAATCATGCATTCGCCTTCGATCGGGACCGCAGAGCGACTGAAGCTGCTGAACAGTCGATCCAGGCGCGAGTGAATCTGCTGTCAGAACGAGAGCGCGAGGTTTTGGCCATGGTGACTGCCGGTTTGCTGAACAAGCAGATCGCGGCGCGGTTGAATCTGAGCGAAATCACGGTAAAGCTACATCGGCGGCACGTCATGGACAAAATGCAGGCCGAGTCGCTGGCAGACCTGGTGAAGAAGTGCGAGCGCATCCGTCTGGCATCGTGGAAAGCACCTGAAAATACTCGGTAAACTGCCGGCCTGTGAGATACGCATAAGGAACCCATGAGTATGCATAAGGAACCCATAAGATTTCGCCAAATCTATACTTTGGGATAGGTTGTACTGCACTGGTCCGCCCTCTAATCTTTTTACATATCAGTTGGCTGTTGATCCAGCAGATCACGCCTGACGGAACATCGCAGCTCGAAGCTCACGCAAATCGCGTGAGTCTCATGTTCGGACGATCCCGAATGCCGAACCTGACGTTCAACGTTTGAATCCAGAAAGCCTGGAACGACCAGCCGGTAAGCACTGCTTACCGGGACACCGAACTTCTATCTCCAGGAGGAGCCATGGGCTTGCAGGCCATTCTCGTAGAACTTCTGCTCTCAGGATTTTTCGCTGTTGCGTGCTTCCGTGCACGCGCCGAATCGCCTGATCTTGGTGGACTTGCACCCCAGAAACTATTTATGCTGACCGACCGCTTGGAGCGGCTCCGCAAATCGCGCTGGCAATGGTGCGCCATGGTGATGCTTCTGATTGTGGTGCGATTGCAGCAAGGTACTCCGATGGTTGCGGAGCTCACAGTCCTGGCACAGTTTCTGCTCTTTCTCGCATTGCCCACGAAGAGCAGTTCGAAATTCGCTTTTGCGCAGAAACCTGTGCGGGAGGTCTTGGGACGCCGATGAAGGAGCTCCTGCAAGCTGCGGATTTCCTGCGCAGAACGCGGAGAAAGCTAAGGCAAGGGGAGTACTCAAGGGAACCACTGCAGTTACTGCGCATTGAGTGGAAGAAGGATCTAGTGGAATGCGACTGGTTGATGCGGGCGCCCGATCCCTGGGATGCGGACCTTCCGAAGGATGTGGCGAGGCAGAATCAAACGCACCAGGCATTGAAAGATGCATTGAGTTTGCGGGATGCGATTTTTGATTCGTTCCCGGCCGTGACAAACGCTGATTTACGCATGTATCGCACCGACGCAGAGCAACAACTGGAGCTTGTGATGACGGGCAGTGTGAGCCGTTCAAACGAAGTTCTGCAGAGAGTGGCTTCAGTGGTGATGCGGGCCAGGTTGTGCGGTTTTAACTTCACCCTGGGATCGGGCGGGCTGGAACGATTACGTTCGATCTCACTCAGTTGCACGTAAGCCAATTCAAAGTGATTTGCGGTGTTTCTACCTGACGTTCGAAGTTTCAAACAAACAAAACTAAGGAGGGCCAGCAATGGCGGCAACAAAATCACAGGGCAAAGCATTTGCGCTATTCATGGTGGGGCTGACGACAGCTTGCGCCGGGATTGCATACCTTTCATCGGGCAGCGGCATAGCGGCTTTGATCGTCGGCCTTATTGTCGTTGCCATCGCGTTCGGGATTTTTCTCTCGATCAAGCCTCTGGAAGGCAAGGTGGCTTCACCAGTCCAACCGTTTGCCTTAAAACTCGCCGGGCTTGTGGCCGCACTTGGAGGCTGGGTCATCGTCCTCTATGGCCTGCATCTGACGGCTTCGGTCTCGGGACGCATGACGACCACCCTCATTGGATTTGCGGTGACGCTGTTCGGTGTTCTCTATCTGCTTCCAGCAGCGGCGAACAAGAACGCGATTTGGAAGGCTTAGCCTTCTCTTCTTCCATTTCCTCAGGCGAAGAATCAAAACCAACCCTGGAGTCAAATTGATGAGAATTGCCCGCACAGTTTCTTACATCTGCGCCCTTGGATTAGTACTCGCAGCAGGGGCGGGAATCGTTGCTCGCGCAGACGCCCCACCTTCGGCGTCGGCAGCTGAGTTGAAGGACGCCGCTTCAAAGGCGCCTACCACCGCCACTCTTGCCGCCGGCGATCCGGGTGGCTCCCTTACAGGAACCGTCAATGACGTGCCTGTGGCGGACGCCAAGACCGGTTTGACGCTTGGCGATGTTGCCAACCAGGTTGGCCAGAACAAGGTTGCCGTCAACTTTACGTGGACGCTGATTACAGGCTTCCTCGTCATGTTCATGCAGGCCGGTTTCGCCATGGTTGAAGCAGGTCTGTGTCGAGTCAAAAACGCAAACCACACCTACATGATGAACTTCTTTGTCTACGGGTGCGGGTTGTTCGCATACTGGATCTTGGGCTTCGCCATTCAGATGGGCGGCGCGGCCGGAAACGGCAATCTCGGAGGATTACAACCGCTGGTGGGCGAACAAACGCTGAATCTGTTCGGCACTAACTGGGGCATCTTCGGCCACAGCGGCATGTTCCTTGCCGGCCACACCTACGATGTGGGCGTCATGGTCATCTTCCTCTTCCAGATGGTGTTCATGGATACGGCCCTGACCATCGTGACCGGTGCATGCGCGGAACGCTGGAAGTTCCTCACCTTCGCCGTTTCCTCAGTGCTGATGGGCGCCATCACTTATCCGCTGTATGCCAACTGGGCTTGGGGCGGCGGCTGGCTCTCTCAAATGGGAGTCAACATGGGGCTCGGCAAGGGCTACTGCGACTTTGCCGGTTCCGGTGTTGTGCACGCCGTGGGTGGAATCACCGCTCTGGCATGTGCCATGATCATCGGCCCACGCATTGGCAAGTTCAATCGGGATGGTTCGGCAAACGCGATCATCGGCCACGATATCTCGGCGGTCATGATCGGTTGCTTCATCCTCGCCTTCGGGTGGTTCGGTTTTAACCCCGGCAGCACGCTGGGTGCATCGGCAGCAGGTTGTCTGCGCATCGGTTCGATTGCAGTCAACACGATGTTGGCCGGTTGCACCGGAACCTTCGGCGCAATCCTCTACATGTGGATGCTGAAGGGCAAGCCTGACGCTTCAATGGCCGGTAACGGACTTTTGGCGGGTCTTGTCGCAATCACAGCTCCGAGCGGCTTTGTTAACCCAACCGGAAGTGCAATTATCGGCTTCGTCGCTGGCGTGCTGGTTTGCCTCAGCGTCTCGTTTATCGAGAACACTCTGAAGGTCGATGATCCTGTCGGCGCCATCTCGGTCCACGGCACTTGCGGACTTTGGGGCGTGCTCTCGGTCGGACTGTTCGCTGACGGAACCAGCAATTACGGCGGTTCCTGGAACGGCGTTACTGGATCTGTTACCGGTTTGTTCTACGGCGATGCGAGCCAGTTGGTAGCGCAGCTAGTGGGCATTGTCACCTTGGTTGGCTTTGTCTTCAGCTTCAGCTATGCCCTCAACTGGGTTCTGGATATCTTCCTTGGCCAGCGAGTTTCGGCTGAGACAGAGATCGCAGGTCTCGATCTACCTGAGATGGGACAGCTTGGTTATCCGGAATTCGTGTTTCGTCCTGAGCCGGAATTTATGACGGCTGCCGAGCAGGCTGCGGTCGCCTAACTTTGCCTTTCGGGGCATTCTCCTGGCAGCAAGGCTAATGCCATTGCCTTGCTGCCTACTTTTCCCAACATTCGAGGAACTCTCATCATGTCGGACCTGATCCTTACAAGCGCTTCAAAGAACGAAGAAACTCACATTGCCGAAACTGCTACGTCTTCCCCAACGCTTTCTGCGGCGCTCCGTCCAGCAACTACAAATTTACTGGAGCGCATGTTTCGCGATCCGCGCGTGCTCGAATCGCATGAGCGTCTCGACCTGGTTGCTCAGCTTCGTTCAGCCGTCGATTTGGAGCCGCAGGTTGTCGAACTGCGAGTCATGCTTGGAATGGCGTTATGCGTCAATCTTGAAGTGCAGGAAGCGATGGAAGAGCTGCGCGAGGCCGTGAACATGGCTCCCGATAGTTTCATTGCACAGCTCAAGTTTGGAGAACTCCTGATGCGGCTACGCGTATGCGACAAGGCTGCGGAGCATACCCACGAGGCCGCACGCCTGGCATCAAACTCAATGCAGGCGGAGCTTGCGCGCAAACAGGCTGCTACTATCCGCACTATGATGAGAGAAGGAATTGAGCGCGGTGGTTATGGCGGCCTTCTTTCCCGTGTGTTCCGCAAAGTTCGCAAATCAGTTTCATCGAGCACCGCACCCGTTCTTGTTGGTACCAAGTAGGAGAGGATGCCCGCACCCCTGCAGTTGGCACTGCTGATCGCGATTCTGCTTCCAGCAAGTAAATTCTTCGCGGCACTGTGCACCCGCTATGGTATCCCGGCTATTCTCGGCGAGCTCATGGTTGGTGTGGTGGCCGGTCCCGGCTGCTTTGACATGCTGCACATGCGGCTTTTTCAGGGCACTCCCGCCGCCGATGCGTTCCTGTTAATGGCGCAGATCGGCGGATTTGTGCTGATGTTCATCGCCGGGCTCGAAACCGATATCGATCGTATGCGTGAAGCAAGCGCCACAGCGTTCCTGGTGGCGCTTCTTGGTGTAATCTGGCCATTCTTTCTGGGCGCGGGTGCAGCCCACATGCTTGGGCTGCCATGGAGCAGCGCATGTTTTCTGGGCGGCGCGCTTACCGCAACCAGCGTCTCCATCTCCGCCCGCACGCTTATGGACGCCGGCAAGATGACTACGCCGGAAGCATCAGTCATCCTCGGCGCCGCCGTCATCGACGACGTCATGGGCCTGTTTGTCTTGGCATTTCTGGCGGCGTCGTGCAGCACAAACGGGCCGGAAGCTTTCGGCCTTGCCCCGGCGCTCTCTGCCTGGTTGCAGCGTCACTGGCCCTGGGCTGCTGCTCATCCGTTGACGGTCCAGATGTCGATCATCGCAGTCAGTGTTACCACCTTCTTTCTGGTTGCATATGGTGCCGCGCAGCGCTGGGTAGATCCTCTGATCCGACTTTTTCGCAAGCTTGACGTGGATGAGGCAGTCAGTAGCTGCGTGCTTGCAATGGTGCTGCTCTATGCCATCAGCGCGGAGTGGCTGGGCAGCGTCGCCGGCATCACCGGTGCTTATCTGCTCGGATATGTTTTTGCCGGCGCGAAACTCAAGACACTCATCGAGCGAACGTTCTATGCCATCGGACATGGGCTCCTGATTCCGCTCTTCTTTATCTCGATCGGACTATCGAGCAATTTCCGTGCCCTCGGCGGGCATTGGCTTCTCTTGATTGTGATCTTTGCTGTTGCCGTGGTCAGCAAGCTGCTCGGTTGCGGAATGGCAGCGCTCGGCATGGGCATGGGAACGGTGCGCAGCTTCAGAATCGGCTGCGGCATGATCTCCCGCGGTGAAGTTGGCCTAATAGTTACCGCCATGGGAGCCAGCACCGGCATCTTTAAAGAGCCGGAGGTTGCGGTGATGGTTACGGTGGTTCTTCTTACCACTATCTTGACGCCACTGCTCATGCGTGGTGCATTCGCCATCAAGTGCGCGCAAGACGAAGATAATGATTCGGACTCAGATGACTCCTCCGGCTTCACGTCTGTTGTTGGGACGCAAGCCGAAGCGTCCTAGCATAAAAAAGGCCATCGCTGGAACGTAGAACCTGCGATGGCCTTCACTCAGTCAGCAGTTATACAAGCTCTAATTCAGATTCCTTCAATTCCGCTTTGGCCATTTTGCTGTCGGCGGTTTCTGATCCATTTTTGAACGAGTGGCCGGTCAGCAATCCAAGCACAAACCATCCGAGCAGCGCCGCTCCTAAGGCAAACAGAATGTCACCCGGTACGCGCATCCAGCGCAGTTTCTGCATGGATGGTGTCTGCATGAATCCCGCCGAGCGCGCGTACCAGGTGCCGTGCTCGATGGAGGCCATTGCCTGCAAAATGCCAATCGGCAACATGCTGAGCGCGACCATGAAGACTAATCCAATATTGATGCACCAGAACGCGGATTTCAGCACGCCTTCTTTCCACTGCCGGCCTGGTTGCAGAACGCGCAGGCAGAAGAGTGTGAGGCCAAGGCCGAGCATTCCGTACACACCAAACAGAGCTGTGTGACCATGCACGGGAGTCAGATTCAATCCCTGCATGAAGTAGAGCGCAATTGGAGGATTGATCAGGAAGCCGAAGAGCCCCGCACCAACCAGATTCCAGAAGGCAACAGCGACGAAGAAGTAGATGGGCCACTTGTAGTTGGCGATCCAGGGCGCCTTCTCATAGGGGCGAGTGAGCCGCATATTCTCCCATGCCTCGTAGCCGAGCAGCGTCAGGGGCACAACTTCGAGCGCGCTGAACACAGCCCCAAGGGCGATGACTGCAGGCCCGGAGCCGGCAAAGTAGAGATGGTGGAAAGTTCCGATGATGCCGCCCGACAAAAAGATGATGGTGGAGAACATCACGGCGCGCGTCGCACTGCGAATCTCAAGCAACCGGAGACGCGTGAAGAGGAATGCAATCACGACGGTTGCAAACACTTCAAAGAAGCCTTCAACCCAGAGGTGAACTACCCACCAGCGCCAGTACTCGGCGGTGACCAGATGGCTGCGCTGGCCGTACATCAGCCCGGACGCATAGAAGGTTGGAATCGCGATACTCGAAATGAGAAACAGGGAGAGCAGCGAGCGGTCTTCGCTGTTCTTTTTAAACGCAGGCTTGAGCGAACGAATCATGAGCACGAGCCACAGCACCAGACCCACGAAAAGCAGAATCTGCCACAACCGTCCCAGGTCAACATACTCATAACCCTGGCTGCCCAACCAGAACCAGGCATTGCCAAGCTTTTGTTGAATGCCCAGCCACTCACCCGCGAGTGATCCGCCTACTACCAGCACCAGCGCAACGAACAGTACGTTCACGCCGAGTCTTTGGAATCTTGGTTCGTGCCCGCTGACGGCGGGACCAACGTAGAGGCCCGTTGCCAGCCACGAGGTGGCGATCCAGAAGATGGCCAACTGCAAATGCCAGGTGCGCGTGATCGCGTAGGGAAGATACTTGTCCAGCGGGAAGCCGTAAAATCCCTGACCTTCAACACCGTAGTGTGCCGTGATGACGCCCATCAGAATTTGTACAGCCCACAGCGCCATGACCACGATGAAGTACTTGATAGTGGCGCTTTGTGAGGGCGTAGGCTTGAGGCCGAGGAATGGATCGCGCTCAGGATACGGTCCGTGAACCAAAGACTTCTCCTGCGACGAATACCACCAGACCAGGCCGCCGATGCCTGCCAGCAGGCCGACGAAGCTCACGATGCTCCACAGGATTGCGCCGGACGTCGGTCCGTTGGCGACCAGCGGTTCGTGGGGCCAGTTGTTTGTGTAAGACACGCCGGAGCCGGGCCGGTTGGTGCTGGCCGCCCATGCGCTCCACCAAAAAAAAGTTGCAAGCTGCTTTTGCTTGGTCACGTCGACTAGTGCGCCCGCCGGAATCGCATAGGCCTTGCGGCCGTTCGCAAATACGTCGGTGTAATAGGCAGCGAGTTCTTCAAATGCGGCTGCGCGATCGCTGTCGATGACCACACGATTCTGGCTGGCATCGTAGGTGTTGGTACGCATGTCGCGAACCAGGCGTGCCTTCAGTACAGCCTGCTGGTCAGCGTCGAGCGCGTCAAAAGCAGTTGCCCCCTCCCGTTGTGCCCAGCGGTTGAGAAGAATCTCAGATTCGCGATGGATCCAGTCGGCGCTCCAATCGGGAGCAACGTAGGCGCCGTGGCCCCAGACTGTACCGACCTCCTGGCCGCCGATGGACTGCCATACTCCCTGGCCATCGGTAATGGTAGAACCCGCGAACAGTAATTGACCTTCTGTGGTGTAGACGTCGGGGAGGGGAGGTGCCTGACTGATCATTTTCCGTCCTACTCCGCCGAGGACGGCAAAGGAGGCAAGAATAACAACGGATAACGCCCACCAATAACGTTTGTATGACATGTGGTTTTCCTCGATTCGCTATGCGATATGCATGCGGCTTTCTTCTACCGTGACAATAAGTTGGCGCTGGGGAGCGAAGCAGGGACTTAAGTCACAGGGTGGCGAAAAAAGTCTTCAGAATTGTCGAATTGAGCCTTTACAGTCAGATTGATACGGAATTGCGCCGGATGCTTGCTTGACAGGCCCGGACGCATCCAACGACTGTGAAGTACGCGAGCGAATCAATGGAGGCGACGAAGGTCTAATGCCGGGCGTGCAAATTGGTGCGAAACCAGACAGCGGGTTCAATGACCCGATAGGAATGCTGAAGGATTGCCATCGCAGGATCGAGAATTTCCTGCAGATTCTATGCTTAGTGGCCGATCGGGCCCGAGGCAGACGATTAAGCGATGAAGAGGCGGCGGCAATCACCTCAGCGCTCAGCTACTTTCGGACCGGCGGACAGCGACATACCGCCGACGAGGAGCAGTCGCTGTTTCCGCGCCTTCGAGGGCAGCTGGCAGGCAACGGACTGGAGGAGCTTCATAGACTTGAGGACGACCATCAGCGAGCAAACGAATTGCACGCCGAGGTTGAGGAGCTTTATCAAATCTGGATGGAATCCGGCCTGCTAAGCGAAGACAACGAGAAGACCTTGACTCAATCTGTTGCGGAACTCGAAGCTATCTACAGAGCGCACATCAAAGTTGAGGAAGAAGTAGTGTTTCCACACGCCTCGCGTACTCTGGACGAGAAGGCCGTTGAAGCCATGGGGCACGAATTTCGTGCAAGGAGAGCGTGACACTTGTGACGGCGGACCTATAACTTCTCCCTGAACCGACTGTAAGATCGACTGTTAGTGGAGCGAGCGCTTCACGAAACATCACGCGCTGTCGAGCGCTTACAAAGGGAGATTGTGAAAGACGCGATCGAAGTTCTAAAGAGCCGCCGGAGCATTCGTAGCTACACAGAGGAGACAGTTCCACAAAACATCATCGAAGAGATTGTGGACTGTGCTCGCCTGGCGCCTACAGCGATGAACGATCAACCTTGGGACTTTATCGCAGTTACAAAGCGCGATCTTCTTGAGCAGATCCCGCCCATGTTGGGCCACGCAGAGTTCATCGCGAAGGCAGCCTTTGCTGTTCTGGTCCTGGCGCGCGAGGCCTGCTATGCCGTCGAGGACTGTTGCGCCGCTACTGAAAACCTGTTGATTGCCGCAGCGGCACATGGACTGGGCTCATGCTGGGTGGCGGGAACAAAGCAGGCTTACGGACCAGCCGTCGTCAAGGTCTTTGGCGCACCGGCTGACCGCCAGCTTGTAGCCATTGTTTCTTTCGGCTATCCCGCAGAAGATCCGAAAGTGGATAAGCGGCCCTTGGCCGATATTCTCCATTGGGAAATGTTCTGAGCTTTATGTTTCTGCCTATAAATGCTGAGAATCCTCTGGAGACTGGCTGATTATTTTGTAATCGACACCATGTGGCATTTTCGGCCATACTCTCTCAAACAGGAGAGACCCAGCGCATGTGCGATGACTTTATCCACCAGGGACTAACCCACGATCCCACCGTTTCACGCAGGGCCTTTACCCTTGGAGCGGCGGCCACAACTGTTGCGATGCGAGCGTCGATAGCGTCCGGGCAGGCGAAGGTAGTTGAGAAGGACGTAAACGTAACTATGGCCAGCGGAGTTGCCGACTCGGCGCTCTTTTACCCCGAGGGCAAAGGGCCGTGGCCGGCAGTGCTGGTATGGGCCGATATTCTTGGGCTGCGGCCGGTGTTTCGCGAAATGGGGAAGAGGCTTGCGGCCGAAGGCTATGTTGTGCTGGTACCGAATCCTTTTTACCGCAACGCCAAGGCTCCGGTTGTGGATGGCTCGTTCGACTTCAACAAGCCGGAGGATCGTGCCAAGGTGATGCCGATGGCAGCAGCGTTGACCGCTGATGCCAATATCAGCGACGCGAAGTCCTACGTCGAATTTCTTGACGCGCAGCCCCAGACCGACAAGAAGAAAAAGATGGGCGTGCAGGGCTACTGCATGGGCGGGCCGCTCACGTTTCGCACGGCTGCCACTGCGCCCGAGCGCATCGGCGCGGCAGCTACATTTCACGGCGGCGGCCTGGTGACCGATAAGCCGGACAGTCCGCACCTATCGATTCCAAAGATGAAGGCTGAGGTGCTGTGTGCGGTGGCCGACAACGATGACAAGCGTGATCCCACTGCCAAGGACAAGCTGAAAGAGGCGTTTGCAGCAGCGCATCTGACAGCGACAGTTGAAGTGTACGAGGGCTGCAATCACGGCTGGACGGTTCGCGGCAGCCAGGTTTACAACGAGGCGGGGGCAGAGAAGGCTTGGGCCGCGTTGACCGCGCTGTACAAGCGGAACCTGGCCTGATCCGGATGCTTTGGCCTAATCCGGTGACTGCAGCGATGTGAGATAAGCGACAAGATCGGCGATCTGCCTGTCTGTGAGCTTGCCTTTGTAGGACGGCATCAGTGGCGGGTCAGTGAATTGGCCGCTACGGATATTAGACCGCTGATACGCGACGAGATTGCCGTCTGTGTCGAGCAACTGGACGCTGTATGGATCCTGATTGAGAAGCTTGCCGCGGACGGTCTTCCCATTGCGAAGCGCGATTTCGTAGAGACGGTTTTCCGGCTTAACTCTCTCGGGTGGAGTGTTCAAGAGGATGCGAAATCCGGCAGGCGAGATGCGGGAGCCCACGGTAGTCAAATTGGGCCCGTAGAAAGCGCCTGCCGCGCCAACGCGGTGACAGGAGATGCAGCTTCCCGGAGCATCGAAGAGCGCTTTGCCTGCAGCGGGCTTTCCCTCGTAAATGGGAGAGTTGCCGGTGGCTGAGTTCTGCGCAGCTGTATTCCCAAGTCCGCCGGCAGCCGCAAATACGGCTGCGTAAAGAAGCAGATGTTGGGGCATTGATCGTCCTCGCGCTGTATTCATTTGTGACCTGCGGGGCCGGGTTGGCCGGTGCCTGAGCGCAATCCAAAAACGAAGAGATTGTTGCCGGCGTTGACGGCAACGTATTGTTTCCCGTCGACCGAGTAAGTGATGGGGCCCATGAGCATGGGTCCGCCGAGGTCGGCCTTCCAAAGCAACGTGCCGTCTTTGGCGTTTAGCGCGACGAAGTATCCCTCTCGACTGCCGGTAAATAATACGTTGGCCGCCGTGGTGAGGATTCCGGAGGCTCCGGCCGCGGTCTGCCAGCCTTCAAATGTGTGGAGACTGTTTCCGGAGTTCAGCTTGTATTGCCAGCGGAGCTTGCCGGTTTGGGGATCGAGAGCTCGTACAGCGGTGTATTTGTCCTCATCGGCTCCCACCGTGAGCGTTGGTCTCGTACGGATGAGGTGACCGCGGCCATCGTAGCGTGCGCCCTCTTCGTATTCCTGATCGCCCTTGAGGAAGAGGGTGGAATAACCTTCGCGCGCATTCACGTAAAAAAGGCCAGTCGCGGGATCGAACGACGGATTGAACCAGTTAGTGCCGCCCTGGTTGTCAGGGAAGATCAGCGTGCCCTCGGTGCTGGATTTTGCGTTGGGGGTCATGATGGGACGACCGTGAGCATCGAAGCCCGCATTCCAGTTCTGCTTGACGAAAGGCGTGCCGAGCAGGAACTCGCCGGTGTTGCGATCGAGCACGTAATAGAAGCCGTTGCGGTCGGCCCAGAGGATTACTTTGCGCGGCTGGCCTTTCCAATGGATGCTGGCCAGCACGGGAGTCTGCACTGCGTCCCAGTCGAACTCATTGTGCGGGTTCGCCTGATAATGCCATTTCAGCTTGCCGGTATCGGCATCAAGGGCAACCATGGCGCAAGTGTAGAGGTTGTCGCCGGGACGAACGTCGCCGTTGTAATCCGGTCCTGCATTGCCAATGCCCCAGTAGAGGAGATTGTTCTCAGGATCGTAGGATCCGGTGAGCCAAACGGATCCGGCGCCGTGTTTCCACGAGTCGCCTCCCCAGGTGTCTCCGCCGGGCTCGCCTGGCGCCGCTGTGGTGTAGAAGCGCCAAGCTTCTTTACCGTAGTGCGCGTCGTATGCAGCGATGAATCCGCGGATGCCATATTCGCCGCCGGCGACGCCGACGATCACTTTGTCATGGACCACCAACGGGGCGATGGTCATGGTGTAGCCGGAAGTTGTTTCAGCGACCTTGGTATCCCATAGCTGGGTTCCTGTCTTGGCGTCGATGGCGATGAGATGAGCGTCGACGGCCGCCATGTAAAGGGTGTTTCCGAGGATGGCAAGACCACGGCTGATGCGGCCGCAACAGAGGCGTGCCTCCGGAACGGGAGTATAGCGGTATATCCAGAAGAGGCGCCCAGTGGTGGCGTCGAGAGCCACAACGTCGTCTCCCTGCATGGTGTAGAGAACGCCATCCACAACGAGCGGTGTTGTTTCGTAGGGGTCGAGCCAGCGCGCTTGAAAAACCCACTTTAATTCAAGATCGTACGCATTGGCAGAAGTGATCTGGTTGAGCAAGCTGTAATGCTGGCTACTATATGTGCCGGCGAAGGTGAGCCAATTCTGCGGCTCGGAATTCGGATGCAGCAGGCGTTGCGGAGTAACTCCTTCGTGCGGATCGGGCCACGCGTCGAACATCGCCGCGGGAACCGTGCGAGTTGAGGCGATGGAACGCTGAGATACGGCGAGCGCACCGGATTGGGATGCGGATGCCCGTCCGTTGCCGAAGTTGGTGGAGAGATATGCGACTAGCCGCCGGACGTCATCATCGCTGCCGACGGCGCCACGCGAGATCATGTCATGCACTTCTTCGGTCCAAAGTCGCGCGCTCATTCGCTGCCCGGTGATGACATTGAGGCCATGGCAGCGCGTGCACATGCGCTCGAGTTCGGCACGACCGGAGCCAGAAGGCAGGTCCGCCTGTGCGTGTGCAATCACGGCGCCGCTCAAAAGCAGAAGGAATAACTGCGGGGCGAGACGGGCGCGAAAAAAAATCGACGGGTAGTTGGTGTGCATATAGCGCAACGCTGGTTGCGTAATCGACATGAGACCACTGGCTGAACTGCGTTGTCAATGATACAGCGGCTAGCTTTGAGGCGTCGAAGATGACCATTGCGCAGCGGAGACTTATTCGCCGGGCCAATGCAAGTTGAAGACCTCTATGGCCGTCGTGCCCATCACCTGGTCGAAGACGCCGGGTTCGAGATCCAACGCGCTGTACTTGGCGAATTCGACCGGAACGTTGCTGGGCAGATCGGCGCCCATCATGACGCGGTCAGGGCCGATCGTGTTGATCATCCATCGGATGTCTTCGCCGAGGCACCAGGACGTTTCGAGATAGAGATTTTTGCAGACGGATGCTGCCACTTGCGCTTCGGCGGAAACAATGCCCATGCCCGCGTGCGCCAGAACGATCTTGAGGCCGGGGTATTTCTGAGCAGCGGGAATACAGAGCGCTGGCAGGGCGAATGGGATGCCAGCGCCGGTGTGCACCATCGCCGGAATGCCGAATTCGTGGGCCGTTTCAAACACCAGGTTGCCGTCCTCAGTGAGCGGATTTACGGCGTGACCGATGGTATGCATTTTGACGCCGACGAATTTGAGTTCCTTCACGCACCGCTCAACTTCGTGCTGGTAGCGGTCGCGGCCGATGTGAGGGCTGAGGCTGGCCAGTCCAAAGAAGCGCCCGGGATGCTTTGCACAGAGTTCGGCGATCTCGTCGTGCCTGTGGTGGAAGTCCTTGGCTCCGGGGTAGGGTTGCACGATTGTTGCGTCAACTCCGCACTCTTCCATGCGCCGGATCATCTCGTCTTCGGTGGCCAACAATCCGAATACGCAACACTCGCCGAGATGGGCGTGCGTGTCGATGATTTTTGCCTTAGCCATTGGTTCCCTCCACAGTTTCCTATACCTATGTATCACGGTTTGGGTAAACAATGCACGAGGCCGCCGCGACGCGTGAGTGTTTCTCAATTCTCATTGCGCGATAGTCAATCCTTGGGGTTACTTGACATCGGTAGAAGTCAACCGGTACAAGGTTTACTCAACCAAGGACCTGGGCAGTTTCCCCCGGTATGAACCTCCTCGAGGTAAAGGTGCTCGCCGGGGCCGTGTCGGTGAGAAATCCTGATGGACCCATAACGAACCTTATGGCCGTGCACGTTTGAAACTCGAAGGGTTGGAGATGCGGCTCACGTTCCAGGCAAGATGAGGGCTCACAGCGAGGAGATAGTTCATGACAATCGTTGACGGCATCACGAAATCACTGCTGCTGGCGCTTCTGGCGGTTCCAGTAGGCTATGCGCAACAATCAATAGCTTCACAAGGAGGCATTGAGAAGCGCATTGTTCGCGCTGATCCGAGCAAGTACAACCATCTTACGGCTGTGCATGACGGACCGGGGACGATGGACTTCCGCGTGATGCTGGGAATCAACGCGGTAGAGCCGAATTTGATCTTCTTCCATCGCGGAGTGATCAATCCGAAGAGCGGGATTGGGCAGCACTTTCACAATCGATGTGAGGAAATGTTCGTCATTCTGGATGGGAAGGCTGAGTTCACCGTGGATGGCAGAACGTCGGTGCTGGAGGGGCCGGCGGGCGTTCCGGATCGTATGGGGCACGCGCATGGAATCTATAACCCGACCGATCAGCCGCTGCAATGGCTCAACATTAACGTGGGCATGAGCAAGGTGTACGACGCCTTCAACCTGGGCGATCCGCACGTAAATGCCACCATCGATCCGGTTCCGCAGTTCATCAGCTTCAGACTTGATCGCTCACTGCTGAAGCCGGTGAATGGGATGGACGCTGGCACGGGCACGGTTCAGTATCGGCGAGCGCTGGAACCAACTGTCTTCTCGACGACATGGTCGTATGTCGATCACCTGCTGCTGCCGCCAGGGAGTTCAGTGGGGCCAAAAGCGAAACCGGATTTTGCGGAGGTGTACTACACCGTGTCGGGTAATGGCGCGGTGACGCTGGGATCGGAGGCGTCGACCATCCATGCTGGCGACGTAATGCCGGTGCAGTTGAACGAGGTGAGGGAAATTAAGAATTCCGGAAGCGATCCGCTCGAGTTTCTCGTCATCGGAGTCGCAAAGGATATGAGTGCGAAAGAGACATTAATGGCAACTCCGCCGCGGCGCGGACGCTAATCTGTGATCATCGAAATGCCGTGGCAAAGCTCGCGAGGGGCAGATAGATAGGAGAAGAAGGATGACGCTTACCAGGATGTTTGGCGCGGAGCAGAAGCTGATGTTCCCCGCCGGTGAAGGCGCGGGAACGACAGGAAATCCCAGCAAGGGGCCGATTGTGCTGTATTGCGATTTGAAGGTTGATCCGAAGCGGGAGCAGGAGATGCTGAATCACTATCATCGTACGTTCAAGCCGGCCGCGGAAAAGTTCGATGGGTTTATTGATTTGAAGATGCTGAAGCTGCGCAAACTTCTGCAAGGCGGACCAGCACCGGAAGAAGGCGTTAATTATCGTTTTCAATTGACATATGAGAGTGAAGAGAAGCGACAGATATGGATCGCTTCAGAAGTGCATAGCAGGGTGTGGCCGCTGATCGAAAACACGCTGACCGACATGGATTACATCGTACTGCTAACGGACAGCGAGTAAAGACCATCACGCGATAGAAGGGAAAGCCTGTACCAGAGAGGTGAATGAATGCGTACGACTCTCCGGCCGCTCAGAGTTGCAGCCGCTGAAGAAGAAGTTGGAACCGAGGCTTCGAACGTAGAGCATCGAACTCTGGATCCACGCGCAGGAAGATCATGGAATTGGATCGATCCTGATACGCCTTCTCCAGCTCATCCAAAGCCCGGTTGGTGTCTCCCAGTGCGGAATAAACTTCCGCCAGATAAAACGGCGACACATATTGCTTTGCCCTTTGCGCGTTCAATTGGTTGAGTCGCGCGCGAGCGCTGGCTTGTCGGCCTGCCAGCGCATCCACCCTGGCAAGCGCGGCAACTGCCGGAGCCCTGTTGTTCATGAGTCGCGCCGCTTTTTCAAGCTCGGTTGTTGCTAGCGTGTACTCCATTTTCTGTTCGTAGGTTTGTCCCAGTACCAGGTGAGCCAATGCGAACGATGGATCCATATCGATCGCCAACTTCAATTGCGTGACCGCCCGATCGAAATCTCTGGCCATATAGAGCCGCCAGCCTTCACTGAAGTTCATGCTTACTGAAAGTGGGTCAAGCTTTAACGCCTGCTGGATCTCCTTGATGCTTTCATCCGTCTGGCCCCTGGCCATCAGGTAAAGCGAATACCGCTGGTGCGCCGTTGCGTAGCTGGGGTCAAGCTGAATCGCTTTCCGAAACCCGCTTTCGGCCTCTCCCCAGTCCCACTGGTAATTCAGCATTACGGTCGCGAGAGAAGTCTCGGCCTCGGCCAGCGTCGGGTCCAGTTCAAGTGCCCGTTTAGCGGCAGCTTCGGCCTTGGGGGCCACCTCGTTCGCCGGCACAGTGCCCACAATCGCTGCTCCGATGATTCCGTAACAGTCTGCCAGTCCGGCATAGGCAAGCGCGTAGTTTGGATCTTCCTTCGTCGCCCGCTCAAAGTACTCGATAGCCTTGGTCAAGCCCTCTTCCGAGCGCTTGTTCCAGTAATAGCGGCCCTTCAGATAGTCCTCATACGCTTCAGGGGAAGACGGCCGGTAGGATTTCAGATCCTGACGCTCTTGCGGCGTTAGCTCAAGCTGGATGTTGCTGACAATTCCACTGGCGACGCGCTGCTGCATGGAGAGCAAATCGTCGGCATTGCCTTCATAGGTATCGGCCCACAGCGTTCGATCGGTTGCGACCTGTACAAGCTCGGTTGTAAACCGAATTCGATTTCCGCTCCGCATCAAGGTGCCCTCTACGACTGCGTCCACGTTGAGTTCCTTCGCAATCGTCGAAAGAGACTTGTGGGTGCCTTTGTAGGACATGGAAGAAGTCCGCGGAACCACACGCAAGCGCTTGATCCTGGCCAGGCTGGCGATAAGTTCATCCGTAATTCCGTCTGTCAGATACTCCTGGTCTGGCGTGACTGAAAGGTTCTCAATCGGCAATACAGCAAGCGACCTAACCTGGTCCGGTCTTGTCTGCGCAGTCCGATTTGCGGATCTACCGATAAAGTAGGCGGTTCCCAGCGCCAGCAGCGCGCCTGCACACATGCCTGCGACGCCGAAGAACCACTGCGTGCGCAGGCTCCGGCCCGGCTTCGACAAGGGCATCGTAGCTGGAGAATTTTCGTTGGATGGATCTCCACCCTTGGTTACCGGATCGGCCGCGAGCGCAAGCTTTTCAGCACCGGGCGGCTCCTTGGTGCTCGGTTGATCCACAAATACCACCGGCGCTATGAACCGATAGCCGCGGCGCTGCAGCGTCTCAATAAAGATGGGGTTGTCCGACGAATCGGCCAGCGCCTCGCGCAGCCGTCGGACTGCAGTGTTCAAGCTGTGATCGAAATCGACGAATGTGTCTTCAGGCCAGAGTCTGCGGCATAACTCCTCCCGGGTCACGATCTCTCCCGGACGTTCCAGCAGGATGGTAAGGATCTGGAATGGCTGTGTCTGCAGCTTCAGCCGGCGGCCCTGCTTTAACAATTCGCACGAGCGCAGATCAACCTCAAACAATCCGAATCGGATGATTCGACGTGCGTCTGTCTGCGGATTTTGGGCTTCAGCAAGCTCTGGATTCATCGGGGAAGACCCAAAAGCTAGGTCGGAGTCTACGATGCTATGACGAAGTAGGTCAATAAGTTTTTCACCAATTCCTCGTTATCTGTATTCCCAAGTCCCTGAGCATGCTGGGATTATTAAGTTACCCAAGTGTTTTCCAGAAGTAATTTCCAGGGTCTTGCCAAAGGTCCGCTTTCCGGCGCAGCGTTCATTTCGACAGTCGAGCCCAGCATTCCCCAGGTTGCAGTTCTTCCCATCGGAGCTCGAAAGAAACAACTGGAGGCGTCAATACAATGAAGGTTCCAAGTCTCATTCGATCGGTCAGCCTGCCCTCCGCAGCGCTCGCCACCATGTTGCTCGTGGTTCTGCTGCAAGCTGGGCGGATTCCAGCCCAGGTCACAGGAGCAACCCTATCCGGAGTCGTTCGAGATTCGAGTTCAGCCGTCGTATCCGGAGCGGCCGTGAAAATCAAGAACACGGCAACGGGTGAGGTCCGCCAGGTTTCCACGAATGGCGAAGGGGTCTACTCCGCTCCCAATCTTTTGCCCGGGCCGTACGAGGTTGAGGTCGGTGCAAACGGATTCCGCACCGTGCTTCAAAAAGGGCTGAATCTCACCGTCGGTGCACAGCAGTCCCTCAATATCAAGCTGGCAATCGGCAGCGTGGCAGAAACCGTAGAGGTAACCGATGCTCCGCCGGCAGTTGAAACCAACTCCTCCACGATGAGCGCGACCGTAAATTCGACCACGGTGCGCGATCTGCCGCTGAACGGCCGTGATTGGACCTCGCTGGCGACATTATCCCCCGGTGTCACCAGCATTCCCAATCAGGCCACTACAGGCTTCAGCGCCAACAAAGGCAACCGCGGCTTTGGCAATCAGCTCTCCAACGGCGGCCATCGCGCCAACGAAAACAATTACCGCGTTAATGGTATGAGCACGAACGACTACTCCAATGCGGCGCCCGGCGGCGCAACCGGCGTGAATCTTGGGGTCGACGCCATCGATCAGTTCAGCGTGCTTACCAGCGACTACACCGCGGAATATGGGCGCACGTCCGGCGCGGAAATCAACGCCATTACCAAATCCGGAACTAACAAATTTCACGGCACGGGATACTTCTTCGATCGCGACAGCATCTTCGATGCCCGCAACTACTTTGACGGTCCCAATATCCCACCCTTCCGCCGTATTCAATTTGGAGCATCCGGCGGCGGCCCAATCCGGAAAGACCACGCCTTCATCTTCAGTGACTATGAAGGCATACGTCAGAGCCTGTCGAACTCCGGCACCATCCGGGTACCAAATGCAGGCGCCCGTGCCGCGGCAGTATCGTCCATCAGGCCCTACCTGGCTCTCTGGCCCACTGCTCCAACCGGATCGCCCGATACCAACGCGGGCGGGATTGGAGTGCAATCTTTCAACGTCAACTTCCCAACGACCGCCAACGAAAACTACATCATTACGCGTTACGACGAGACCTTCTCCAGCAAGGACAGCGTCGATGCAACCTACTTCTTCGATTCAGGACCGCAGCAGCAGGCCGATCCGCTGGGCAACACGGTTCATTCCGTCTTCTCACGGAGGCAGCTCATCACGGGAGAAGAAGAGCATATCTTTTCCGCGGCTTTCCTCAACACCATTCGGGGTGGCGTCAGCCATATCACCGGATTGATCAACAACCCCGTCTCCGGTGACGCAGTAGCGATTAACTCATCGCTTGCCGTCGCGCCCGGTGCAAAGGCCCCGCCACAGATCGGAGTCGCTGGACTCACCACAGCTTATGGCCTCGGCGGCTTCAATCAATTCAACCACGAGTGGACTTCGACTCAGATGTACGACGATGCCTTCCTGACGCGTGGCACTCACACCTTGGAATTCGGCTTCGCCTTCGAGAACATGCACTACAACGTCCTTGAAGTCCTCAGCCCGAACGGACGTATGAATAATTACCCCAGTCTGACCGTCGTTTCTCAATAACAATTTGGACCAGCTCAATGCTGTCGCTCCCGGCGGCTCGCATCAGGTGGCTTTTCGGCAAAACATCTTTGCCTTCTACGCCCAGGACGGATGGCGCGCAACCCGCACCTTCACCATCAACTACGGTCTGCGCTATGAAATGGCTACCAAGGTAAAAGACGCGAACACGGTTCCCGCCTACACTGTCAACGGCTACACCGTGGCCGCCGCTGGCTTCCAGGAGATTCAATCTCTCTCCAACTGCACGGCGGGCACTACGGCATGTGGACCTGTCGGCACAGACAGCCCAATCAACTCCAACCCCACCTTGTGGGACTTCGAGCCGCGCGTCGGGTTTGCGTGGAATCTCTTCAAATCTACTGTGCTCCACGCCGGCATCGGAATGTTTGACGTATTGCCGTTGCCCTACGTCTTCGGACTCAACACGGCGGCAACAGCGCCCTTCCAGATTATCGGAGCTGACAAAAACGCAAGCCTTGGTACTGGCCAGGCGGATCCGAATGTCAGCTTCGATCGCCAGAAGGTTCGCAACCGCTACATTCAGCCCGACCCCAAACGCGCCGATGTCTACAACTGGAACGTCTACCTCCAGCAGAAACTTGGCGCCAATTTCACTTTGATGGTCGGCTATGTTGGTTCTCGCTCGCTCCATCTTTCCGCGGCAGCTGACGACATTAACCTGGTCCAACCCACGGCTGTCGCCGGTGTGGGGCTTGTGTTCCCGTGCGATCCCTCTCAACTCAGCCCTGGCCAGACTTGTTCTGACACCCAGACTGGCACCCGCATCGATTCCAATTGGGGCGGCGGCGCGGGCATTCGCCCGGTAATTTTTGACGGCGCTTCCTCCTACAACGGCTTCCAATCCATGGTGCAGAAGATGATCGGACACGGCGTGCAGGGGCAGTTTGCTTACACATTTAGTCACTGCAACGATCTCAGCTCCGCGCCCGTCACTGGCGATACCTACCTCAATTCAATCGCAGTTCCACTGCTCCTCAGCAAAAGTGCGCGCGTAGGCGCATGCGACTTCGATATCCGCCAAGTAGGCTCAGGCAATCTCATATGGGACGTTCCGGCGCCGCATTCATTCCGCGGCTTCTCGAAGTTCGCCACCAATGGCTGGGAACTGGGCACAATCGTTATGCTGCAAAGCGGCGCTCCCTTTACTGTGACCACGGGTGACGGCAATGATCCTCTGGGAACGGGATTCAACGGTGATTTCTCGATGGACTTTGCCAGCCTCAAGTCTGGCTGCAATGCGATCCACGGAGGCATCAACTACCTCAACACCAATTGCTTTACACCGCCCACCGCCCCCACTTCGCTGGCAGTCGCTTCAACCGCGAATCCCTTGGGATGCGCCCCCAACTCCTTTCTCAACTACAATGGCGCGCCTCCCTCTGGTCAACAGTTCTGTTCGAATGTACTCGGCAACACAAGTCGCAATCAGTTCTATGGCCCGAGCCTGAAGACGGTCGATCTCTCGCTGTTCAAGAACGACAGCATCCCCCGCATCTCTGAAACTTTCAAGGTTCAGTTCCGCGCGGAGTTCTTCAACGTTTTCAATCACACCAACTTCCTCTCGCCCGGATTCCTCAACACTTTCGGGCAGAACAACTCTGTGTTTGACTTCGATGGAAGCACATTACCGACCGCACTCAATCAGACTTCGACAGCTTCCCGACAGATCCAACTCGGAGCGAAGATCGTCTGGTAGAAGTCCTTGAGAGCCGGAGTGCCAGTTTGCGACTGGGCACTCCGGCTCTTCAGAATCCTCAATCTCACAGCGGCGCAAGGTTCGGTGAACCGGTCCGATTGATGAATGAATTCGTATCTGCCTTGATGGAGCCGCCTCATGTCCATTGAAGTTATCTCTACCCCAGCCGTCGAAGCGGGCCGCCCCGGCTGGCGTTTCGCTGTTTCCTCGGGCATTCTCGGCTGGGTTCTCGACGCCTTTAACTTTTTTGTCGTCATTTTCCTCCTCGATACGCTTGCCGTTCGTCTGGCCGTTCCTAAGTCCTCCATTGTCTGGACCATTCCCGTGACGCTTGCGATGCGTCCGGTCGGCGCGCTGCTTTTTGGTGCGCTCGCCGATCGATTCGGTCGCCGCCTTCCGCTCATGATCTGCGTGGCATTCTTCTCAGTCGTCACTATTCTCAGCGGCTTTTCGCCCAATTTCCTATTCTTCATTGTCATGCGCGCCCTTTATGGCATTGGCATGGGCGGCTACTGGGGTATTGGCGCTTCGTTCACCATGGAAAACGCACCACGCCACCGCCGGGGGCTCTTCTCCGGACTCATGCAGGGAGGCTATCCTTTTGGATATCTCGCCACCGCGGTTTGCATGGAATATATCGAGCCTCATTTTGGCTGGCAGGCCATGTTCCTGGTTGGCACGCCGGTGGCCGCATTGGTCATCATTCTCACGGCACTGTCGCCGGAGTCCACTGCCTGGAAGCTGAATCACGTGGGCTCAATCATGAACATCTTTCGTACGCTATGGCAGCATGCGGGGAGTTTTGTGTACCTCTTGCTTGTCATGACCGTCATGTCCTGCCTCTCGCATGGGACGCAGGATCTCTATCCCGACTTCCTCAAAAATCTCCCCTTCGTGCGCGCCGCGAGTGTCTTCGGGATGGAGCCCGTCTTCGGAATTCCGATCTTCTATAACATCGGCGCCATACTGGGCGCGCTCTTCTTCGGCACAATTTCCGAGCGCTTCGGCCGCCGCCGCTCCATGATTGCGGCACTCGTCCTTTCATTGCTCTCCATTCCTGCCTGGGCTTTTGGAGGCGGACTGCTGACCCTGGTGCTCGGATCCTTCGTCATGCAAACCGGAGTTCAGGGCGCATTCGGTGTAATTCCCGCTCACCTGAACGAGCTCTCGCCCGATGCCGTTCGCAGCCTGTTTCCCGGGTTCGTGTACCAGCTCGGCGTCCTCGTTGCTTCACCTGCCGTATCGTTCGAATACGCTCTGCGCGATCACCTCGGCTACCCGTGGGCCCTCGCACTCTTCGAATCCGGTGTGATCCTTGCTCTCATCCTCATCTTTGCCCTCGGGCCGGAAAAACGAGGCAAGAGTTTCTACCACGCGGAGGAGTGCGCCGAATGAGCAACGCGTTGAAAGAGTGGAATCGCAATCGGCATCGTTGAGCACTGCCGATAGCACATACCACTGTCCATAGGCGTGGTCTCAATTTTCCTTGGATAAGAGGCCGGCCTGTGGACGGGAGCGCTTCCGTCTGTCTATCGGGGTCGAACAGTCATCGCAACGATATCGGCAGGCAGAAGAAAGGACTATTGAGGCGTCAATTGCTAGGTCAGTCTTTTTCTCTTGTCATCTTCGGTTCTTCTTTTACAAGTGTGGCGCAAAGCAATTCAACATCCTTTTTGGGCGAGTGACTGACCCAAAGGGCGCTCTCGTTTTCAATGTTTCTATTAGCTCATGGGAGACCCCTGCCTTTGCCTGGGAGGCGGTAGAAGTTTGACAGATCCGGGAGTCGTTCCCAGAGCAATTCTTCCAGGCGCTTGAGAAACACGACGGATTCAAGCACCGTCCCTACGGGACTCCGAGCACAATCTCTGCACATCATCCTCCACGCTGAAGCGCGGGGCTAACGAACTCTGCGCCTCCGGCGCGGGATCCCGGCGAGTTGCACAAATGCGAGTACGAACAGTTCAGGCCCCTTGGAGGGGCCACCAGCCAAAAGCCTCCGGTTCTACCGGAGGATATTTACTCCCGGGGAGGCGACCACCGCAGACCGAAGGAAACCGTCGGCTGATAATACTCTCTCTGGATCATGTACTGCGGACTACCCTGGTAAAACCCAAACACCTCGTTGTTAAGGTTGAGACCGGAGACGAGGAAACTTAGGCCCCGACGCAAACCGATAGTGCCTTGGGCATCCACTTGGATGTGTGAGTAGAAGTAGATATCGCTGAGCGGGCCGTTGACTCCCCCCGGCAGGCCGTCCTGATATTGGTAGCCGTAAATGCTGGCCTGGTTATAGGAGACGCCCAAGCGCGCCGAATAACGGCCGCGGTCGTATGTGGGGCTGATGTTGAACATGTTGGGCGAGTTGCGCAGCAGCCGCGGGTGGTCGGAACGGCCCGGAATGCCATTTGTGCTGGAGCCGATGTAGCTGTAGTTTGCCGACAGTCCGAGTCCGCCGAGGAAGTTCGGCAGAGAGCTGTAGTGCTGGAGGTACGACGCCTCAAAGCCGCTCAACCATGCGCTGCCGGCGTTGACCGGCTGGGTGGCAAGATAGTTCCCTTGATCCACAGGCGGCGCACCTGGAGGCAGATAGTTGGTGAGTTGATACGACTTGACCACGATCGGGTTCTGCAGGGATTTGTAGAAGTAGCCGAAGGAGATAATGCCGAACGGCTTCAGATAATGGTCGAACAGGACATCCACGTCGTCCCCGGTTTCGGCCTTCAAGTTGGCGTTGCCAAAGGTGACGGAGTAACGGTTAGAGCCGTTGCCGGAAGCCGTCCAGCTGAGGGGCTGGGCGATGTCCTGCGGATCCGGTCGTGAGAGGCCGCGCGCATAGATCAAACGCACGTAGCTGTCGTGTCCGGCATTGAAGCGAATCGAGGCGCTCGGGAGAAGGGTGTAGTAAGAGCCGGAGAAGGCGTTGGGCGCGACGGTTCCGTTATCGCCGAAGGCAAGGTTGTGAACGCCATCGAAGGTGTTCTCTGCGCGCAGGCCCGCGATGAAACGCACGCCGTTGGAGAAGTCGATAGTGTTCATCACGTAGCCGGCGCCGACCTGCTCAACCAGGCCGAACTGCGAGCCATCCTGTCCCTGCGTGCTGCTGGACGTGAATGAGCCGGCGTTGGCATTGGCATAGGAGAGCACGTCTTCGAGTGAGACGTTGTAGCCGAGTTTGTAAGCGCCGCCGTTGTAGTAGTTGTTGTTGATCATGCGGTTCGGGAACTGCGACATGCCTACGGTGCCGTTGGGTTTGAGGGTGAGCACGTAGGTATCGGCATATTTGTGCTCGTTTCGGAAATTGCCGCCGTACTCGAACACTGCCGACCGGTTGGCGATGTGATACTGCTTGGCGCCGGATCCGCCCACGCCGAGGTTCAACTGCACAGCGTCGCCCAGGTCGCGCTGGACGTGATCGAGGGCGAAGTTGGCCGGATTCTGGATCTCGGTGAAGCAAGCCTGGTTCCACTGCGGAAGGTACTTGTCTTTTGTCGCGCCGGGGTTGAACTCGCAGTTGCTCGAAGCTAGCGTCGAGTTGAAGATTGCGTCCGAATAGGGCGAATTGCCGTAGGAAGAACGACCGATGTTGGCCTCCCAGGTGTACCACGTCGTATTAAGAACGTGGTTGCCGCCAAGGATCAGGCTGCCCACTTGGATGCTGGGGTTTCGAAGCTCTCCATCATAGGAAGGAACGCCGCCTTGATTGCCGGGGTTGAGCAGCGAAACGCCCGGCGTGTTGTCCTGAAGTTGGTAGGCCCAGCGGTCGCCGTAGTTCTTGAAATCCGAATAGAGAAAGCGCGCGTAGACGTTCGAGCCCTCGCGGATGCGGTAGTCGGTGCTCCCGGCGAAGCCGTATCGCGGGCGGAAGTACTGATATTCCCGAAGGCTCGCGCCATCGAACCACGTCGAACCATTATTTACGTCTGGGACCGGCTCGAAGTCGTCGATGCCGCGGCCCTCCCAGTCATACGAGCCGCCAACAAGGATGCCAAGCTTCTTGCTGGCGCCGAAACGGCGGCCGTAGGTTCCGTTCTCCGCGGTGTTACCACGGCCGTTCTCGATGGGCGTGTATCCGCCCAGTCCGGTGACTTCAATGGTAGGTGTGTCACTGGCCGTCTTGGTGACGAGGTTCACAGACCCACCGATACCGTCGCCTTCCATGTTCGCCTGCAACGTTTTGCTCACTTGGACGGAATCGACGAGGCTTGCGGGAATAGCGTCGAACTTGATCTGGCGGACTCCCGGTTCTTCCGACGGCAGGTTTACGCCATCCACGGTCGTGTTTGTGAGGCGCGGTTCGGTGCTGCGCACTTGCACGTACTTACCTTCCCCTTCATCACGCTCAAGCGTGACGCTGGGCATACGACCAAGCGCGTCCGCGAGGTTCGCATTGGGAAGGCTGGCGATGATCTGGTGGGGCATCACCTGTACCAGGTTGTCGGAGGCGCGTTCGACGTTGAGGGCTTCAGCCTCCGCCGATGCGCGGGCGGCAGTGACCACCACAGCCTGCCTGTCGCTGGGGACCTGCAGATGCGCATCAAGATCGGCGGTCTGTCCCGGAGTTACAACCACAGTCTTGTTGAACGCGGCCAAGCCGACATAGTTAATGCTTAGATTGTAGGTTCCGGGTGCAAGATCGTTGATGTAATAACGGCCCTGCTCATTCGTGGATACTGTCAAACTCGGGTTTTGAATGGCGATCTGCGCGCCTTGAAGAACTTCACCGTTAGGATCGGTGACGGTGCCGGCAATGGCTCCGCGGTCCTGCGCGCCAGCCCGGGTTATGAATCCACAGAACAACAACGCGAGGCCGAGAACCAGAACCTGGCGGAAGGAAAGGAATGTTTGGCATCTCACTGAAATGCGCACGGTATTCGGTATCTCCTTGGAGTTTTGGGTGAAGGATTCAATCTACTAGTGCGAGACCTTTACGGCAGCGGCCCAGCGCATCGGCAATGTTGGAATCGAGAGCTGACGTGAGAACGTTAGCCTCTCAGGTGGTCAGCAGGATTGGTATTTGGCAAATGCGGTAGTCGGTACACGCATCAAAAAAGGACGGAGCCCAAGTCAAGTCTGTGCTTGGCGCTCTTCTGTTTCCGATCAGGGGAAGTCAGCGTGATTTCGCACACATGTAAGCAAAATAGGTGCTTCCGTGTTAAGCGAATCTTAAAGACACTGTGGATTCACGAGCGTTTCATCGAGACTTCATCGAGCATTCGCAATTGCGGGAATTCCACAACAACCTGACCGGAATTACGGCGCAGCCCGTATATTGAACGCACACCGCGAACCGAAAGAATCGTGTCACTTTCGACGATCTTTCGAAGATTCATTCACAAGGAGTGCGCTATCCGCCGAGTCGCTCATCGAACCCGGATTTGTAAAGGAGTCAGCAAGTAAGCTGGGATGCGTTCTGTCGCACGTGACTAAAGTTGGCAACCGATAGCGTCCGGTCCCAGACTCCAGGAATTCGCCGCGAATTGCGCTGGCCGATCCGGACCACGAGGCCGTCGTCGGCAGCCACGTTTTTGCCGACGTGTTCTTTCATATGCGGCCATCTGTCGAGAGCGTGCAGTTTGCAACTCTTGGACGGCCCACTTGCCAGGCAGTTTCAACCGAGCCCATGGAGTCCGAAGACAAGTGGGAGAAAACTGGATTGAAGATTTGACACTATGCGCAGATACACGAACCACCGCGCTCAATGTAAGCGCGACCCGCGAGCGGTATTACCAGTCGCTATTGGAAATGCATAAGTCCATCCAACTCGCTCGCCGACTCAGCGTCTAAGTAGAGAGTTGCGTCTGGATGAGTGCGTAGGATCGTTGCAGGACAGCCAACGGAGATTGGCTCCGTAAGAGCACGTCGCACAATCTTCGCTTTGCGCCTTCCCGGTACAGATACGATCAGCTTGGGTACTCGAAACAAAGCAGGAATAGTAAGGGTAATAGCAGATTGAGCAACATCGTTAACGCTTGGAAACCAGCCTTCAGCGGCTTGTTGTTGACGGCATTCAGCGTCCAGATCGACTATCTTTACATCCAGCGGATCTGTAAAACTGGCTACGCCTGGATCATTGAAAGCAAGATGACCGTTTTCTCCGATCCCGAGCAAGCACAATTGTGGATTCGCGGCGCGAAGCATTTCGGCGTATGCGCGAGCTGTGTGTTCAGGGTTTGGAGCGCTTCCGTCAATCTCATGGAATGCTTCCATCTCCACCTTTCCAGTTAGTCTCTCCCGAAGGTAGCGGCGAAACGAGGCCGGGTGGTCAGCATCGAGACCGATGTATTCGTCCATATGGAAGCCATTGACCCGGCCCCAGGGGAGTCCTTCAATTCTGGTCAGCGCGTCGAGTGTATTCAGTTGCGAAGCTCCTGTGGCGAAAATGACTCCGATTTCGCTACCCGCTTTTTCAAGTTCTCTCAGTATTCGTCCCGCGGCTTGCGCGGCTGCAGCTCCGGCCGCCGCGCTATCAGGATGGATCTCGATTTTTAAGGCCTCGACACGGTGTTGCTTTGCCTGAACAAATTCCATAATGATGGAAGACTCCCTTCGTTGTTGATGCACCCGCGAGAATCGACTGTCCCGCGCAGCAGGCTGAACCTAGCCGATCGCCTGACGCTCGATCTCGCGAAACAGCCGATCGGTACCTTTGTTGTGAACGATGAATTCAGCATGAAATCGTGGCGGACTGGCTGAAGGATGCACTCCGAGATAATAGAGTCATTGACATCTAGCGCGCAAGATAATTTTCACCAAAAGTGATAATCTTTCTATTAAAGGAGAAATACTTCCTGAATTGTCAGCGCATTGCTCGTTCCCGTCGAATAAGTACGCTGAAGGGGACTCCAAATCTTTCGGGTTCTACCGCGTTGCGGGTCAGTTTTGGACGCACAGCAGCAATAGATTGGCGTCTTCCTGGAAGTTCGCGGCGGGACGCCGGGCCCAGCCCGGGTCGGAGATCTGAAGCCGGCTTGGATTCGTCGCCCAAGGGGGTGGCGCTGACATTCCCGAATCTCTTCCGGGGCGCTGAGTGTCAAGGGTACACATTCTTGCCGCCGAGATCAGGATGTGCGCTGAACCTCACGGCTGGAAATCATCCGGTGGGAAAGCCGCTGCACTTGCTGAGACGTGGCTGCATCAATCAAATAGATCGACCCCCGATTTACCCTGGAACTGAGCGCATAGAGATTATTTTCCTGACAATGCGCAAAACTTGCTTGACAGTGAGAAAATATCTAATCTATGTTTATCTGGTCTGCTCCTATTCCTGGAGAGAAGCTTCTTAATGACCGAGCTCCAGCTAGAACTCGGAGCGCAATCAACTTCAATCTTAGAAGAACTCGGTGGAACGACCCAAAGGAGACCGATGATTCAACCTTCGAGATGGACGGCCGTGGTGGCTCTCCTTGCATCAACACTTGCCGCGGTTGCGCAGATGGCTCCTCCCAAGCTCATCGATGTTCACGAGCACTTCAACGGGGAGCCAGGGGTGCTCGACAAGATGCTTGCGAAGTTGGAGGCAGCCGATGGAATCGGTTTCCTGCTTGTCACGCAAAAGGGTTTTCCCGAGGCAAGCAGATTCATTCATGAACATCCCGCCCATTTCATTGGATTTGGCGACATCAAGCTGGACGACCCCGATGTTCTGAATGAGATTGATCGCTTTCATCAGGCAGGATTTCGTGGGCTGGGCGAGATCACATCATCGCAGAAGAACTATGACGATCGATCATATTGGCCTATATATGATCGCGCCGCAAAGTATCACATGATTCTTCTCTTCCATACGGGCGCAGTGGCCCGGAATAATCCGAATGAGCCGTCAGATGTAAGCTTCGACCGGATGCGGGCTACCCGCCTGGATCTGATCGCCCGGCACTGGCCGCAGACGGTTGTTATCGGCGCACACCTCGGGAATCCCGATTATGCCGAGGCCGCTGAAGTTGGACGCTGGAGCCCCAACCTGCTATTCGACTTGTCCGGTTCGAGTCTGATCAAGAAGCGGGATGACTATGGATTCTTCCGGTCCATTTTTTGGTGGAGCGGAGTCATTAGTCCCCACACACCTCCGGGTGGGCCAGACGCGTTCGAGAAGCTCGTCTTTGGTTCCGACATATTTCGCGGAGAGTTGGGAGAATTCGACGCCGGTCAGGCGCGGTACCACGCAATGCTGGATGCATGCCGCGTGCCCCTGGAGGTGCAGGCCAAAATTTTTGCGGGAACCATGTGGCACATCCTTCAGGTGCAGCAAAAGGAAATGGACGCAGATAAGGGCAAATGAGCGCAAGGCAAGACTACATTTGGCCTGAACTGTTGTGCAGCTAAAGAGTTGGAAGTTCAAAAACACTTCATTGCGAGGAAAATGCGTGCAAAGCCTAAGAGTTCTTCTACCCTCGGTATTCCTGACTTCAGCGCTGTTTGTTCTTTGTAGGCCTGCCCAAGCGGAGGCGGTGAATTTAACCCGGCATGGAGATACGATTGCCGTTGAAATCGGCGGCAAGCTGTTTACCACATATACCTTCGATCCAAGTATCTCCAAGGCGTTCCTGGAACCATTGCGTGATGCGAAGGGCACCATTGTCACGCGCTCACTGGCGGTAGGCAACGAGATTCCTCAAGGTCATGAGCACGACAAGGGGTTTGAGCCTCACCAGCGTGGCATGTACTTCGGGCATGGTGATATTGACGGTTACTCGTTCTGGATAGAGGAAGCATTCAAGAAGTACTACTCGCATTCGACTCCAGCAAAGTATGGCCGGATGGTGTTTCGCAAGCTGGACGAGATGAAGAGCGGGTCGTCATCGGGAGTAATCCGGGCGAGTTTCGATCTTGAGGGGCCGGATAAGAAGCCATTTGCCGAGGAGACGCAGGAGTACAAATTCAGCGGAGACGCGAACACGCGCGTAATCGATTGCGAATTCGTGATCAAGGCGGGCAAGGAGCAGGTGAAGTTTGGCGACACCAAGGAAGGCACTTTCGCAGTGCGACTTAATCCGCAGTTGGATGCTCCAGAAGGGACGATGGTCAATTCGGAAGGCAAAGAAGGCGAATCGCAGGTGTGGGGCAAACGTGCCAACTGGGTGGACGTGGACGGAGTCGTCGATGGCGACGAGCTGGGAGTGGCGGTCTTTGACAGTCCGGACAGTTTTCGTCATCCCACCTATTGGCATGCACGCGGATATGGACTTCTTGCTGCGAATCCATTTGGCCTGAGCTACTTTTACAACGACCCCAAAAAGGATGGCAGCTATACGCTGCCTGCAGGGCAATCGATTCGGTTTCGTTACCGCGTACTCATTCACGAAGGAACCTACAAAGAAGCGCATGTCGCAGCCAAGTACGACGAATACGCCGCTCATCCGTAGAAGGCAGCGGACAGGCATCTTGGGTTCACTACGGTGAGCCCGCGAATCGCACGATTGAGCATGCAGTTCCTCTTTTCGGTTAATTGGAGAAGTGACCCAGCGTGCTGATACTCGCCGGCATTTACTGAAATGCGTCGGATAGGTGCGTAGGCAGGTGCTGGAAGAGAATTTGGATTGCTGGGGTGCGGACTGCCTGCGAAGCATCCGTAGAAAGTCGACAAGCGCCAAGCAATGACCTCGGCCCAAACTTCTGCTTGATTGCCATGCCTGCTCCTGGCAGGAGCTAATTGTGGCTGATTAGATGACCCTCGAAGACTCCATTTTGAAGGCCGCGAATATTCGCCTGGATGGGGTGGATGTGACGGTGTACTACCTGTAGTCGGCCGACTCCGGGTACCTCGAGTGCAATCGCCAGCTTGCCTTCAAGAACGCCAAGCCATTTTCCGGTGCCGCCTGCAACGCAACCACGGTGCAGCCGACTCCTGATAGGCGTGCGGATGTGCCGGATCGAATAAATGAGTGCCTTCCCTTATGGATCAGGGACCTTGATTAGGTTTCATCGCACGAATAGATAAGTTTCTCAATATTGTGAGAATATTGCTTGACATTGAGATTTTTTCTGCGTTAATCTTTGGAAATCAAGTCAGTCCCCGCCCGCAGCTCAAGTACATTGTTGGTCCCGCAGTCTTCAATTCTCTCTTGAACCGTCATTGGGAGGTCATAGGAACCATGAGAGCTCTCTCTCTAAAGGCGATTACCGCACGAAAATGCTTCGTAGGCGTTATCTTCTTGGCGTTTTTGATCCTGCTCCCCGGCTCGTTCGGCCAAGGGCGGGCGGTCCTGTCTGGCAAGGTGGCTGACGGTCAGGGAGCACTTATCCCTTCTGCCGTTATTACCGCAACCCAAACCAAAACTGGAGCAAAGACGATCGTCAATACGAACGAAACGGGAGAATTCGTCTTTCCGTCCTTGCCAGCTTCTACTTACTCCATTTCCGTCACTGCGCCTGGGTTCAAGACTTACAACCAGGTGGGCATAGTTTTGCAGGCAGACCAATCCGTCACCGCGAATGTGACGCTGCAACTGGGAGGCACATCGCAGACGGTTACGGTCAACGCGGATCAAGTTCAAGTGGATACCAGCACCGGAACACTGTCGAATGTAATTGGCGAGCAGAGCGTCAGCGACCTGCCTCTGAACGGAAGAAACGCTGCACAGCTAACCGAAGAAACGCCAGGTGTGATTCTCGGCCCGGTCGACAATGCCGACCAGGGGACGCAAAAGACCTTTCCATCCGCTGTCACTGTTTCGGTGAACGGTGCGCGCTCAGCAGACACTAACTTCATGTTCGACGGTGGCAACAACATCGACGAGTACTTCAGCGTCAACCAGCCGTTCCCGTTTCCTGATGCGCTTCAGGAGTTCAGCATCCAAACCAGCAATTACAACGCCGAATATGGACAAAATGCTGGAGGCGTCGTGAACATCGTCTCCAAATCCGGCGGCGACGCTTTCCACGGCGACTTGTTTGAGTTCGTACGCAACGGCATGTTCAATGCCGCGAACTTCTTTTCTTCCACCGTTGACCCGCTGAAGCGCAACCAGTTTGGCGGGACTGTGGGTGGTCCGGTAGAAATCCCTCACCTGTTCAAGAGCAAGCACAGCTTCTTCTTTGTCGGATATCAAGGTACAATCCTTCACGACAAGATGGGCGGCGTTAATTCATACCTTCCTACGCAAGCCAACCTGAATGGCGACTTCTCCGCACTGCTGAGCGCCTCCAATCCCAATAACCCGCTCGGGAAGGCGGTGCAAATCGTCAACCCGAGCACTGGCCAGCCATACGCCGGAGACATGATCAATCCGGGCACCTTTAATCAAGCGGCGCTCAACATCATGAAACAGATGCCCAGCGTCACGGGAAATGGGGCAATCTATTATCAGAATCCCCTGATTCAGACCTATCACGAAATTATTGTTCGAGGAGATCAGGATCTGGGTACAGCTGACCATCTTTCCGGCCATTTCTATCGCAACAGCTTCAGCAATGCTGGTGTCTACAACCCGGCGAATTTGCTTACCTATGCCGACCAGTCGACCATTCCAGTCACGAGCGTGCTGGCTTCCGAGACGCACACGTTCTCACCTGGGCTGTTGAATATTCTGGTCGTCAATTACTCTCGTGAAGTATCAACACGTGGACCATTGTCGGGCGTGCCGAACATCGCCAGCTATGGAGTAAACATTCCACAGCCTGCAGTGAACGCCCTCGCCGGATTGACCGTGACCGGATTTTTCAACTTCGGCACCGCCGCTCTCGCGCTCTTTCGCCGAAATAACTACACTCTCTCTGACGACGTGCATTGGGTCAAGGGGCGCCATAGCATGGCATTCGGTGTTCATGCCGAACTCTCCAAAGTGGACATCGACAGTAATTTCAACAACTCGGGCACATTTACATTCAATTCAAATTCAACGAACTACGCATTGGCGGGCTTTCTCCTGGGTAGTATCTATTCATTCCAGCAGGGGAATGGCCAGTACCTGAACGATCGCGATCAGTTCACTGGACTTTATGCCGAGGATAGCTGGCGGATCACGAACAAGCTGACTCTCAATTACGGCCTGCGCTACGAGCCGTACGAGCCATGGCAAGAGATTCACCATAAGATCGAGCAATTCAACCCAACTGCGTATGCGAATGGCCAGGTTTCGACGGTCTATCCTCTTGCGCCTGCCGGATTGCTTTTTCCTGGAGATCCGGGTGTTCCGGAGCAGGGTGTCAAACCAGGTTTCAAAAACTTTATGCCCCGCGTGGGATTTGCTTACGACGTACTTGGCAACGGCAGCCTGAGTGTTCGTGGAGGTGGCGGCTTGTTTTACGACACGCGCCAACCTGCAATCTTCAACAGCATACCGTCGGAGATCACTCCTTTCTCAACGTCAGTCAGTTTGACCGATCCACAAGGAAACTTCAGCAACCCGTATCAGGGAATTACGGACCCGTTCAGCGGCACTCCCAACCCGCCCTCAACCTATGTGTTTCCCCTTCCGGTACAGGTCAACTCCTACGACCCATCGGGTACCTTCCACACTCAGCTGACTTATGCTTATAACCTCACAGTTGAGAAGCGCCTCTCCAGCAGCACCACATTGCGGGTTGCGTATGTCGGGTCACATTCGTCGCATTTGTTTGTGGACGATGACGTGAATCCGTCAACTTATATTCCCGGTAGCTCTCTGGGCACAAACTCGCGACGTCATTTCAAGAATTTCTCTGACATTGGCGTAGCGAGCATGAGCGGCAATGCGAGTTACAATTCGCTTCAAGCCAGCATCAACCGCCAGGTAGCGAAAGGCATTACCCTCTCGGGGAATTACACCTATTCAAAATCGATGGACACATTGCCATACGGCACTTTGGATACCACTCCATCTTCCGGTCCCGGCAATCCCTTTGCGATTTCGATTTACAGTCCGAACTATAAGCATCTTGATATTGGACCTTCCGACTTCGATCGTACGCACGTGTTCTCCGGTTCCTATGTGTGGACATTTCCGAAGCTAAGTGGTGGCAATGGTGTAGTGCGGACGATCGTCAACGACTGGCATACCACGGGTATCGTCCAGGCCCAGTCCGGTCAACCGATTACAGTTTTTGCCGGGTCGGATATTTCGAAGTCAGGTTTGCTGGAAGATCGCGCTGTGTGGAATGGTCAAAATCCATACGGTGGAAACGCATGCACAACATCGAAGGTTCCCTGCAAGAACTATTTCAATGCTGCTGCCTTCTCGCTGCCGGCTGCTGGGACCTACGGAAATGTGACAAAAGGCGAGTTCCGCGGTCCCGGTTACTTTGATTGGGATGCTGGACTCTTCCGCAGCTTCCCATTCGAAAATTCGAGGGCTCTGGAATTCAGAGCAGAGTATTTCAATGTAATCAACCGAAACAACCTGAACAATCCCGTGGCTACGCTCAGTTCTGGCGGTTTTGGCACAATCAGCTCCACTGCGGCAACGGAGTCTCCTATCACGCCAAGGGTTGCGCAGTTCTCAGCAAAGTTGGTCTTCTAACGTGTCTATCCTCCAGCATGCCTGTCCATGTCCTGACTGGAATTGCACATAGGCGGGCATGCCGAGGCTCTACCAGGAATTGAAGATCGTTCGAGCATCTTCGTGAAGATCGGGGAGGAATGCGCCACAAAAGTCTGAAGAACGGATGATGATTGCCGCTCGGCTCGCATTGCTTTGTTCAACCAGCGTAACGTTTGTACGACTAAGAGTCATCAATCGCTAGATGGCTGAACTCTGTAACGTCGCTCCAACCTGCACTTCATCGAATGAACGAATCGCACGGCAGGAGTCACGCTTGATAAGTTCGGTTGGCATGGTGATTTGTTCCGGAGCGCGGCCAGGGTCGGCTATCCGATTCAGCAAGAGCTCCACCATCTGTTTACCAAGCTGCTCGGGGAATTCGCGTATGGTTGTCAGCGCCGGGTAGAGCCACGAGCCAACGGTATCGTCACAGCCCACAACACTGACGTCACCAGGAATGCTGAGACCACTATCACGCAGTCCCCTATAGACTCCGTGCGCTGTGGGATCGTTGCCGGCAAAGATGGCAGTTACCTGCTCGCCCTTTGCCAGAAGGGACTTAGTGCCAAGATACCCGATGTCGTTCTCGTCTTCAGAGTCGATACTGCTGCTGCGGGGTGCGAACCCGGCATCGGTCATCGCGCGCTTGTAGCCTTCATAGCATCGCGCAAACCATGGCAGGCGAACATTCCCCACAAACCAAATATGCTGATGGCCCAGGCTGATGAGATAGTTGGTTACATCGCGGCCACCATGTATGTCGTCGGAAAACACCATATCGTAGTTCGGTTGAGTTACTTCACCCATAACGTTATTGCCAAGGACCACGAATGGAATGCTCTTTTCACTCAGAAAATCGAGTAGATTTGCAGAATTCGTTCCGGCGAGGATCACGCCGCGGATAATATCGCGGCGCTGAACTACATTGGGTGGATGGATATCACTGCCGGCGATCTGCGGCGGGTAGTTCGACGACTGGACTATCATTTCCCAGCCTCGCGAGGCACTGTACGCCTCCGCGCCCAGAAGAACGCTAGAGTGAAAAGCATGCTGCTTGGCCCGGTTACTAAGGAGAAACGCCAGCGCTTTGGTCTTATTTCGTTGTGAGAAATCAATATCCAGATCCGCTGCAGCGGCTAAGACGCTCTTCCGCATTGCCGGATCGACTCGGTTGTTCCCGTTGAGGACTCTCGATACCGTAGCTATACTGACATGTGCTGCGGAGGCGACCTCTCGCAGACCCAACTTGCTCTTTTTCGAAGGCTTATCAATCATGCGGACCTACGCCTCAACGGAGATCGCCGTTTTAGGATCTCTCATCATAGATACTGAACCTGCAGCCAAGAATTGCCGAGAGAACGCGTAATGGATGTGTAGCTCACTTGCAGATTCTTGGTAATCATATAGAAAAATTTCACGGCTTGCAATCGCCTTGGCTTAAGAAGAATTCAAGTCCGCCCCATGATAGGAAAATAGACGTAAGAACAGCGGGTTCCTAACTAGACTTTAATGAGGGCACTTCGCCCGAATTCAAATCTCGAGATTATTGCAGGCCGGCAATCGCTCAGAAATGTCTAGAAAATATCTTGAAATAACGGGCAAATTATCTTGCGACCTGGGTGACGCATGTGCTAATGTTCGTTCAAATGTATGTGATTTTCGCGTCCTTTTCTTCCTGATTAGCTTCAGTTCTCCCGTTCCGCGAGCCACCCATTTCCAGAGTGGCTCCCATTGTCAAACAACATTAGGCTTCCCGGGTGCCGAAATCGCAAGTCTAACCTCGATTTGATAGTCGCGTTCGGCAGCTGGCGATGCAATCGGCACCTTCTAAGCGGACGGCTGGGGCAAACGTAAGCCGTGTAAACCCGGGCCGACCAGGGAAAGTCCGCGAGTAGGCCACTGAAACAGAGTGATGAGATGAACTCACTCAATTCGTCGCGGCAAGCGCTCAGGGCTCGTGAGCCTGGCAAATCGCATCGGGTGCGATGGTGGATAGTCTGGACGCTGTTCTTTTCGACGGTCACCAATTACATAAGCCGTCAGACCTTTTCGGTTTTGGCCCCGCTGATTACAGTTCAATACCACCTTACGCACACCGAATTAGCGAAGATTCTTGGTGCGTTTCAGATTTCGTACGCGCTTACATGGCTTCTCGGCGGGATATTTCTTGATGCGGTAGGCACGCGGCTTGGGCTATCGCTGGCCGTGGTGTTCTGGTCGCTAATCAACATACTTACTGGCTTTGCCAGTTCTGTTTTCGCTTTCGCGTCCTTTCGATTTCTCCTCGGGATTGGGGAGGGCTTCAACTGGCCCGGAGCCAGCAAGGCCGTTTCCGAGTGGTTTCCGAGTGAGGAGCGCAGCGTTGCTGTGGCGATTTTCGATAGCGGCTCCAGCGTGGGAGGAGCTGTGGCGGCGCTGGTGATTCCCTTGATTGCTGTGGCCTTTGGCTGGCAGGGGGCTTTCGTCTTTTCCGGCTTGCTTGGCTTTGTCTGGTTGGCGGTTTGGCTGCGCATTTACTATCCATTGGATCGCCATCCAAAGGTCACCGAGGCGGAGGTCTCGCTGATCCGAGCTGGACAGGAAGTCCCTGTTAGGTCCGCGGAGCGCGGCATCCGCCGCTGGCTCAAACTCATCAGGAATCGCAACGTCTGGGGCATCGTTCTGGGTCGAGCACTTACCGATCCAATTTGGTGGTTCTACGTTTTTTGGCTGCCTCAGTATCTGAGCGACGCACGAGGATTTTCGCTCACGCGCATTGCTCTCTTTGCCTGGATGCCTTTTGTCGCCGCCGACCTTGGAAATTTCACGGGTGGCCTTGTTTCCGGCTATTGCATCCGTCGGGGCCTCTCAGTGGTCCGCGCCCGCTGTTGGGTGTGCATCGTCAGTTGCCTGCCAATGCTTGCCGGCATTCCCGCTGCGAGCGTACATAGTGTCTATACCGCCATGGGGCTGATCTGTTTGGCTCTCTGGGGTTACGCGAGTTGGTCCACCATGGGTTTGACGCTGCCGTCGGACCTCTTTCCTCAGGATGTCGTGGCCACTGTTACCGGACTCAGCGGTCTGGCGGCAGGTTTGGTCGGTACGATCTTTACTATGGTTGTGGGTATCGTCGTCGATCGCTTTTCATACGGTCCCGCCTTTCTGGTGGCAGGACTCATGCCCCTTTTTGCAACCGCATTTCTCTTGCTGCTGGTTCGTATGCCCCCAAAAACAGTCTCCGACGTGTCACAAAGCGGGATGATGAAGGGGCCCCACAACCAAAGCGAGATAGGGATGTAGAACGTGAACCTCTTCATTCGGGTAAGCCGATCGCAGAGATGTTTTTCTCTTGTGACGAGAATTTATTGCTTGACATTGAGAAATTATCTAAACTATGGTGATCTAGTCCACTCCCTTTTTCCTCCTAGGGGAATTTTCTAGACCTTGTTCGCTTCTGTCTAATCTGGAATGCAACCTGTCTCTATTGGGAAGGCCTGACCGGCGATACAAGAGGAGATTGATGGCTCATAGACGGAATAGATCCGTGCACGGCAACAGGCTCTTTCTATCTTCGGTCCTACTGACTGCTGCGTGGCTACTTCTGTCCGGGCGCGGAAACGCGGAGGCGGTGAATCTAACGCGGCATGGGGATACGATTGCCGTTGAAATCGGTGGCAAGCCGTTTACGACATACGTTACTGTGTGCTCATTCACGAAGGAACCTACAAAGAAGCGCATGTCGCAGCCAAGTACGACGAATATGCCGCTCATCCGTAGAAAGCAGCGGACATACGACCCCACAACCAAGACAACAACGGAGGGAAAACAGCAATGGAGAATAGCAGACGTGACTTTCTGAAAAATGGATCGATGGTGGCTACTGTGGCCGCAGTTCCTGGGACTCTCCGTGCATTGGGCCTGCAACAAGGCACAGTGGGCGCAAACAACCGCGTGCGTGTTGGAATCGTGGGCTTGCGAGGTCGCGGCGAAAACCACATCCGCGCCTATGGGGCGCTGCCAAACGTTGAAATTGCGGCGCTCTGTGATGTTGACGACAACGTGATGAGCGAGCGCCTTGCGCAAGTGCGCAAGATGGGCTTTAAGCCAGATACATATGCCGACGTGAGGAAGTTACTCGACGATAAGTCGATCGATGCTATCTCAATTGCGACGCCGCATCACTGGCACGCAGTGATTGCGATTTGGGCGATGCAGGCCGGTAAAGATGTGTATGTGGAGAAGCCTTGTTCTCATAACTTGTGGGAAGGCAAGCAACTGGTGAAGGCCGCCGCGAAGTATAAGCGGATGGTTCAGCATGGAACCCAGTCTCGCTCTCTGCCTTCAATGATTGATGCGGTCGCAAAGATGCAACAGGATGCGATACTTGGCGATATCTATTTGTCCCGCGGACTGTGCTTCAAGTGGCGAAACACGATTTGGCACACACCTGTCTCGCCGGTTCCTTCAGGGGTTCATTACGATCTGTGGACAGGGCCGGCTCCAATGCTGCCCTTTACCAAGAATCATTTTCACTATAACTGGCACTGGTTCTGGGACTACGGGAACGGAGACCTGGGCAATCAGGGAATTCATCAGCTCGACATTGCCCGGTGGGGATTGGGATCCGGCTTCGGCTTTCCTAACAAGATTTCAGCAATCGGCGGCCACGTTATGTTCGATGACGACCAGCAGACCCCCAACGTACTGAATTGCGCCTTCCAATACGAACGCCCAAATAAAAAGCCGGTCATCCTGGAGTTTGAAGTTCGCCACTGGATTACCAACCACGAAGCGCAGATTGGCTCGGCGCGCAAGGCCTCTTCAGCTTCAGGCGAAACGGCCGAAGGAGGACTCGGTCCGAAGGAGGGGAGTTATAACTCAGTTGGGAATATCTTCTACGGACCCAAGGGATACATGGCAATCGACAACGCCGCAGGTTACAGAACGTTTCTTGGGCAAAGTCAAGAACCGGGACCCATTTCACAATTGGGTAAAGAAGACCATTTCGCGAACTTCATCAGCTGCGTGATCAGCAGGAAAAAGGAAGACCTGAGAGCCCCGATCGAAGAAGGACATCTTTCGGCTGGCCTGGCACATCTGGCGAACGCCTCCTATCGCCTGGGTCGCACGTTGCATTTCGACCCGGTGTCGCAAATGGTAAAGGGTGACGAAGAGGCCAATCATCTTCTTCGCGACGGTGATCGTGGATATCGGGCACCCTATGTCGTTCCGGAGAATGTCTAGGGGCTGTGGATCTAAACGGTGATCGGGGTACGGGGCGTATCCAAAATAGTTGGCCGCCTCTATTCTGCCTTTAACCCCTAGCATCCGCGTCTTGCTTATTTTCTCTGCCCAGTCGTGCCCAGGGCGGCGTAAGAAGAGGTCGTTGCAGTTGCGGATAATGCTTGCCCTATGCGCATGGTGTTTGGCTGACGAGGAATCGATGAAGGGATTGCTGAATTTTGTCGTGTCCGCAAAGCGTCCTCTGGTGGGCGTTGGGAATCGATCCAAAGCCCGCAAAGGAGGAATCAGAAGATGAACCGGCGCAAGTTTTTAAAGACAAGCCCGCTGGCAGCGGCAGCTTTTGCTACAGGCCCTGCCATAACTGCAGAACAGGGAGAAAGCGCGGCAACCGCCAATCCCGTCGGCATTCGCGACTATTGGAACGATTTGCCTAATCGAATGGTCTCTAAGATGGCGTCAGCACGCGAGCGGCGGAAGTCGAATTTAGCCAACTTGAAGTCATCGGCAGCCGTGGAGGATCGCGTTTCGTTTATTCGGACAAAAGTTTGGGAGTGTATCGGCGGTAAACCTGACGATACGCCTTTAAATGCCACGATAACGGGAGTGATCGATCGCGACGAATATCAGATTGAGAAGGTCATTTTTGAAAGTCAACCCAAATTTTATGTTGCAGCGCATCTATATCTTCCTAAATCCGGTGCCCGGCCATACCCAGGAATCATCGCTCCGCTTGGACATACACGGGAAGGCAAATTGTACCGGAGCTATCAAACACTTTTTCAGAACCTTGCCCGGAAAGGTTTTGCTGTACTGGCATTTGATCCGCCTGGTCAGGGCGAGCGGGTGCAGTACCTCAATCCCGAGGGAAACCAGTCGCTCTATGGGCCAACTGGCGAACATGACCGGTTTGGCTGGCCAGCACTACTTATTGGTTCAAGTACCACGCAATTTGTAGTTATGGACGGCATCCGAGGAATTGATTATCTTGTGAGCCGGCCAGAGATCGATCGAGAAAAGATTGGATGCTGCGGCCATTCCGGTGGCGGTACGCAAACCATGTTTTTATGCGCGCTCGAACCTCGCATCAAAGTGGCGGTGGTCGTGGAAGGGCACACAGAGAATCTGGCAGGCGCCGATTACGAGGCGCCAGGCGCATATGCGGACGCAGAGCAGAATATCATCGATAGCCTGGATATACCGCTGGATCGAGGCGATCTGCTTGCTGCATTCGCACCAAAGCCTTTGCGAATTTGTTACTCACCCATTGATAACGGCACGACCTACTCCTCGCACTACGTGCGAGGCACCCATGAGATCTTCGAGGAACTGAAGAGTCTATATAGCGTATGCGGTGCGAAGGATCAGGTCGCGCTCTTCAGTTCAACGCTTCCCCATGATTACGATTACTTCCACCGCCGTGCGACCTATGAGTGGTTCAATAAGTGGTTGTTGAATGGGCGGGGAGATGCGGAAGAAATTGCTTTCAAGGATGCGCCCGAAGAAACCCTTTGGTGCACCACAACCGGTCAGGTGCTCACCTCCCTCGGCGGACGCCAGGCGTTTCAGGTGAACTATGACCGCCTTCTAGCAGAGAGAGCACAATCGAAAGGCAGCCGGCTCGATAAGGAGCAGCTCCGAACAGATCTACGGAATATCCTGAAACTTCCATCGGAACCGAGGTCGGTTCGTGCGAATTCAATATCCAGCGAAACCCATAGCAACATTACGATCGAGGAGTTCGAATTCGAGTCAGAGCCCGGGATCCGCGTGCCAGGATGGTTTCTGAGGCCTTCTTCCAGTTCGTCGAAGCTGCCGGTCGTCCTGATGGTAGAAGACGGTGGGAAGGATGGATTGTTCAGCCGCTGGCCGTTCATGGAGCAGGTAGCCAGTGCAGGCATCGCGATCTGCTCGATCGACCTTCGGACCTACGGGGTAACCAGGCCACGTTGCCCATCGTCCGGTCACCTCTTTTTTGAGAATGGAGTGGAGCTAGCTTATGCGCTGGTGAACCTGAGCCTAGGATCGCCGATTGTCGCACAGCAGACGCTGGACCTGCTTTGTGGCGTTGATTTTCTTATCGCTCGGCATGATGTGGACGCGTCTCGAATAGCAGTTTTCGGATCCGGAATCAGCGGAATACCATGCATGGCAGGAGCCGCGCTTGATCAGCGTATCAGCTCCCTCCTGTTGAACCGTACGTTGGCCGACTTTGAGTCCGTAGTTGCGTCGAAAGATTACGACTTGCCACTTTCCGCAGTCGCCTTCGGCATATTGCGCAAAATGGATCTACCGGAACTTTGTGCCAGCTTGGTACCGCGGCCCGTTTGGCTCGTGAACCCAGTTGGGCCGACCAGGAATGCCCTTACGCTAAGTGAAATTCACGAATCGTATGAAGTTGCGATTAGAGCTTACGCTCACGACAACCAGGACCGAAGACTTTCCTTGCGAGTAGAACCGACTCCAGCAGACCAGGTTGCTTTAGCGTGGATGCGAAAGGTCCTCGTGTGAGCCACGCAGCCTTCTGAGAGTATTCTGCCCCCAATCAATACCGCTATGTTCAAAGGCCTAAGGCTTCGACGGCGATTTCACTGTGATTAGGCGGGCACTGACGGCACTGCGCATGACTTCTTCGATGATGAGCGACCCGGGTAGTAGCGATGCCTTGTCCTGCTGGTCGGCAGCAACGAAGACAGAGAACTTCTTGTGAGCGTCACAATCGATAACTAGACAAAGGGAAGGACTGCGGAATGGAGAAGAAAGGCGGAAGTGTAATGAGACGGGCGGGGATTATTGCCGGTTTTGCCCTTTGCTGCACACTCACTGCGACAGCGCAGGCAACGAAACGGGCGGAAGCGCCGCTGTTTAATCAGAGTTTGCAAAGCCCTTTGCTGGTTGCTGACGAGCTGAAGCACTTCATGCTGACTCATGTGCCAAATTTGCCGGCGGCGAACAATGCAGACGATTGGAAGAGGGAAGCGGAGGAACTGCGCGCGCACGAGCTGGGGGTGATCTTCCACGGCTGGCCTGAGGAGTGGGTGGACGCGAAGCCCAAGTTTGAGCAGGTCGGCGTGATCGAGCGGGCGGGCTATCGCGTGGTGAAGCTGCGCTATGAGATTGTCCCCGGGTTTGAATCAAGCGCGTTATTGTATGAGCCGGAGCATGTGACAGGGAAGATGCCGGCGATTCTGGATGTGAACGGACATGGACCGGGCGGCAAGGCGGTTGAGCACCTGCAGAAGCGCTGCATCAACCAGGCGCGACGGGGCATTTTTGCGCTGAGCCTGGAGTGGATGTACTTTGGAGAGTTGAGCGCGCCCGAAAATGCTCACAATACGATCGGGCTGCTGGACTTGGCGGGCGCGAACGGAGTGGGATTGTTTTATCTTGCGATGCGCCGGGGGCTTGACTATCTATATGATGACTCGCGGGTCGACCGGACGCGGATTGGGATGACAGGGTTGTCCGGCGGGGGATGGCAGACAATGCTGCTGAGCTCGCTGGATAAGCGGGTTGGTCCGGCAGTGCCGGTCGCAGGATTTACATCGCTGACCACCGCAATTGAGCATCCGGAGTATGCGGGCGACGCGGAGCAAAACGCCGCAGACATGCGTTCGGTAGCCGATTATGCGCAACTGATGACCCTGCGCGCCCCGCGTCCAACATTAATGATCTATAACGCGATGGACAGTTGCTGTTATCGGCCGGAGTTGGTAAAGCAGGGAGTTTATTCGGATATACAACCTTACTTTCGCCTAATGGGCAAACCTGGAGACTTCCAATGGTACGTGAATGAAGTCCCCGGCACGCATAACTACCAGATTGACAGCCGCCAGCGGGCTTATAAGTTCTTCGACTCGGCATTCGGTCTGAACGTCTCTGACAAAGAAGACGCGGACACCGACGCTCAGGTGCTCTCAGAGGAGGAGTTAGATGCCGGTCTGCCAAAGGACAACCTGACGATTTTAGGTTTGGCCCGGGAGATGGCCAAGTCGATTCATCACGAACTTCCGACGCACACAGATGCCGCCTGGGCGGTGGCGGAGCGGAAGAAGCTGCGCGAGGTAGTGCGGTACTCCGCGGTGACGGTGACTCATGCATGGCCTGTGAATGGCACGCACGAAAACAATCTGGATAGCCGGGAATACCGATTTGAGTTCAGCAATGGGTTGACCGCAACAGGAGTGCTGTTGCAGTCTTCGGTGCGGCCGAAGGACGGTGGTTTGACAGTTCTGATAGCCGACGGGGGGCGCGCACAGATGATTGATGAAGCGGGCAACGATGTGAACCGCGGACAGCGTGTGCTGGTGCTGGAGCCTTTGTTTTTCGGCGAGAACATCCCAGGGACGGCAGAGCACCCGGGTCTGGCGACCTACGGGCAGATGATGAATACGTTGGGCGAGAGGCCGGTGGGGCTGGAGGCAGCACAGACGGCGGCGGTGGTGCGCTGGCTGCAAGGGGATACGATTGACGGTACGTCGACCCCCGGTGCGAGCAAGGCTGAGCCAGGGAGTGCGACGCCGGTGCGGGTGGTGACGAACGGACCACGCTCGGAAACCTTGGCCATGGTTACGGCGGCCTTGGAGCCGGAGCTGTTTTCGGCTGTGAATGTGCGCCACGGACTTGCCAGTCTTGGCGATGTGTTTGAGCATCCACCGAGTTATGACCAGGCTCCGGAATTAATGTGTCTCGACCTCTACAAGGAGTTTGATTTCAATGTTCTCAGCGCGATGGCAGAGCATGTGAAAATCGATCTTCAAGGAAAGGATGAGAAGGTAATTTTCTGGAGTTAGTCCATCTCAAATGGGTTCTTCGCAAATTGAATAGAAAGGCGGCGAGTTACCCCGTTCCGGGCTGCCCGGAGCCAAAGCGTGTTCCAAACGATTCATCCGGATACGCCTGCCCATTTCTAAATTGCCTTCATTTCTAACAGGACAGGAGGCTGCGGCGCGCTAGTCTGTTTCTAACTTTTTGAGTTGAAGCCGCAGTCGCTTCAATGAACGAACCAGGGCCGTTCAATACATTGCAGCCAGTTTCGAGGACATTGATATTCCTCTGGCAGCCGTGCGATGTATCTCAGACCCAGAGAAAGCTATCCTGCGGCTCGGCCTCAGCCTGTACATGGGCATTCGCCGATCTTTGCTGCGGAAGGCTCTTGAATATGTGATTGCAAATGCCGACGATGTTACCCAAATCACTTCGCTAGCTGAGAACAGGAGCGATCACTTTTTGGAAGCCGGTGAGTACGATCAAGGCCAATAGCGACAGGAGGCAAATCAGTTCCAAGCTTCCATGAGGTTATTAAATCGTTTAGAATCATACTGATGCTTGAGGACTGCCAATTCAGACCTCGAGGTTGCCCAACCATGTCTTCCAAGGATTAGTTGGCTTCTGACCCCGCCACTTGCGCGGGATGCGTTTGTACATTCTCTGGCAGCCGTAGTTCTGATGGAGCCGATCCACAGGCTCGTGGTCTTTCCCGGAAGAGCAGCAATATTGCTAATAGCTGAGGAACTACCATGGATTATGAGAAATTTATTATATTATTTGTGAAAACATTCTTGACTTCCACGTTAATTGAGATGTATACGAACTTTAATATTTGAATCGCTCTGGCTCGTTCTTTGGATCGCGACCCCGAGGGTTAGCTCGATGCATTCAAGATTTCTGGATCATGTTTGGCAGGGAATTCCCCTTGCACATTTCTTGCCACCCTACGCAATTCAAATTGAAAAGGAGATTCACGGTGACGGGTAAACTGCATCGTTTTATCGTTGGAGCAATTGTCACGATTTTGGCATTTGGATTTGGCGGGTCTCTGCTTGCGCAATACACCACATCCACTCTTGGAGTCACCCTAGTCGATTCCACTGGGGCAGCAGTCCCAGACGCAACGATTAGCATTCGCAATCTAGATACGGGTTTGCAAAAGACTTCGATTTCCGGCAGCAACGGATCGTTTATCTTCAATGCGCTTCCAATCGGAAACTATGCAGTGACCGTGGAAAAAGCGGGCTTCTCGACATTCACCCAAACGGGCATTACGTTGACCGTCAATCAGACGGTAAATATCCCCGTAACCCTAAAGGTTGGGGGTGCGAGCGAGCAGGTCACAGTGGACGCGGAAGCACCGCTGCTGGACACCGAAACTGGAACAGTGGGGCAATTGACCAGCAACAAGAGCATTGTGGATCTTCCGCTGAATGGGCGGGCACCGCAAGCGTTGCTGTTTTTGGCCGCAGGAACGGTGAATGAAACTGGCAATTACTGTCTGACAAACTGCCAGGGCGGCGTCTATCCAGGCGAGCAGGATGCGAATGTGGGCGGCGCGGGTTCTCGTTCAGTCAACTACCAAATGGATGGCGGCAGCCACAACGACTCGTACGTCAATACCAACCTTCCCTTTCCCAATCCGGACGCCATTCAGGAATTCAATGTCGAAACGGACAACCTGTCAGCCCAATATGGAATAGGGGCTGGGGGCGTGGTGAACATTGTTACGAAATCCGGCACGAACAGCATTCACGGCAGTGCATTTGAGTTCGTGCGGAATGGCGATATGAATGCCAAGAACTACTTCGCTCCGACTCATGACACGCTCAAGAGGAACCAGTACGGTTTTGCCGTTGGGGGGCCAGTTTTAAAGAACAAGCTGTTTTACTTCGGTACTTACCAGGGCACAAGAATCCGAAGCTCCGCGCAGGGCAATGTGGCATTTGTTCCGACGGCCGCTGAGCGCAGCGGGGACTTTTCAGCTTCGGGAATCACGGTCTCCGACCCGTCCACCGGTATCCCCTTTACGAACGATGTGATTCCGGCGAATCGGTTGAGTGCGCCGGCGCAGTACTTTCTGAACCACATTCCTTTGCCCAATGGAGCTAACGGGCAATTGACGTATCAGGGTGCCAGCGTTATTCAGAATGACGATCAGTACCTCACGAAAGCCAACTGGAACACCACCAAAAACACTGTGGTTGGGAGTTGGTTTTGGACTCGGTTTCACGAGCCTCCAGACCTTACCGTCGGGGCCACGAATGTGATCGCCTCCGATAACAACGGAAGCGAAGTCACGATTAAGAACCTCGCGCTCAACGACACGTATACCTTCTCCCCAAGAGTGTTATTCAACACCTGGTATAGCTGGACGACCCAGACCGGCGGCTCACTTTCAGGCGCTCCCTTCAGCTACCCCACAGCGGGGGTTCAGATCGCTGCACCGACACCAGCCGAGCTTGCCATGACGGTGGCGGGATTCTTCACGATTAAGACAAATCATCTGGGCACCTTTGACCGAGGCGATTATACGATCCGCGAAGATGTCACTATGGAGCGGGGGGCTCATGATCTTCATATCGGGGGCGAAGCGCTCCATATATATAACAACCTAGTAAACACTTACAACATGTCGGGCAACTTTGCGTTTTCGGGCAATTTGTCTGGCAGTAACATTTCGGACTTTCTCTTAGGGGCTGCATCGAACTTCCAACAGGGTGGCGGCGAATACAAGAATCTCAGCGGAGTTCTATGGAGCTTGTATGTGCAGGACAATATCCGCATAAGTCCGAAACTAAAAGCGGAAGTCGGACTGCGCTGGGATCCGTACTATCCTTACCAGGAAGCGAGAGGTCGAATCGTCTGCTACCTTCCCGGATCGGCGCGATCGGTTCGTTTTCCGAATGCTCCTTTGGGAATGCAGTTTGCGTCCGATCCAGGTTGTCCAAGCGGTGGTTCGACGAATGACGCACTGAATTTCGCGCCGCGCCTTGGATTTTCGTATCAAATTGATCAAAATACAGTAGTGCGGGGTGGCGCAGGCCTTTACTTCACTCCCCCCGAAAATCACGATTCGAACGGTATGGTCGATACTGCTCCGTTCAGCCCGCTATTTAACTACGCAGGCAATGTAAGTTTCGTGAATCCATACTCGACAATCGGTATTCCCAATCCATTCCCTGCCCAATACGCAACTGGCAACCCAACTTCGAGCGCGCAGTTTACGCTGCCGGTTTCCATTTACGGAACGTTCCAGCACGATTGGCACAAGCCTGAGCTTGCGACCTGGAATCTCAATGTAGAGCGCCAACTAGGACCGACGTGGGTTACCAGAATCTCTTATTCAGGCAACAAGGGCACCTACCTGAACAGCGGAGTTCTAGGATTCAATCAACAGAATCCGGCCATTTATATTCCAGGCAGTTCCACAACGGCTAATACTCAGCAACGCCGTATTAATCCGCAGTTTGGCTCAGTCGGTCTCTTCTCGTCCTACAACAACTCACATTACGAAGCTATCCGGCTAAATATTGAAAAGCGTCTGAGTCATGGCGTCTCGCTTCTGGCGAATTATTCGCACTCACGGATGCAAGATGATTTCGCCCCCAGAGGCGCTACTGGCCAAACCAATCCATTCAACCGGAGGTTCGACTATGGGATTTCCAACGATGATGTGCCAAATGTGTTCAACCTATCCGGTACTGGGGTGATTCCGTCGGCGCCATTACACGGACTCTCCGCCAAACTGTTAAACGGCTGGGGGGTAACAGGGTTAATCAGCTGGAGATCCGGATTTGCTTACTCCGTCTTCAGCAACGTGGATCATTCATTCAGCGGAGTCGGCTCCGATCGTGCGGATTATGTGGGCGGCAACACCAGTCTGAATTCCGGGCGGCCCCATAGTGAATTAGTTCAACAGTATTTCAATGTCTCTGCGTTCTCACAGAATGCTATTGGCACATTTGGTAATTCCGGAAAGAACATCCTCCGGGGACCGCGCTCTTTCGACACCGACACGGGCTTGTTGAAGAACTTTCCAATGGCGGAATCAACTTCCCTTCAGTTCCGTGCCGAGTTCTTCAACGTGTTTAACAATGTGAATTTCAACTCACCGCAGAACTTGCTCGGGACAACGTCGATCGGCAAACTTACGTCAGCTTCTGATCCACGGATTTTGCAATTAGCGCTGAAGCTTGCATTTTGACTAGGGCGCGATAACACTGCCTGAGTGCTTCGATTCCGTCAAGGTAGACCCTTGCCACCATGCGCTGCTGCAAAAGACAGTGGCCCGGGTTTATTGGAACGCTCGCACGTCAACGCGATCGAAGAAAAGGATTGCGCGGCGACAACGCCATCACCTTCGTTATCGAACAACTCGCTGTTCCTCGGACCTTTTCCCCCGAGGAAGCGTTCTGGAATTGCTGCGTAAAACTCAGTTTCGGTCTGAGACCGCCATACGCCCACATCGAAGCCACCGTGCCGTTGTGGGCCGGGCCCCTCATGGACAAACCCAAATACCGAGGTCGTCTTGTGGGGCCGCTGGCGCGGTTTGGATCTGAAGCCCTACGGCCAGGACGCGCGCTTTGTGAACGAGTGCACCAGTTGCCATATGCCGGTGCGCGGCAACGATTATGTCTATACGTTGCCAATCACGCCCACCAGCATCAGCGGCGACGAGGTCGTGAACAATCGCGCCGCCACTCTGCCGGCAAATCTGCCCTACCAGCCGCTCGGCTGGAATGCGATTACGATGTACGTGGACGCAAAGACCCATACCATGGCGACGCTCTATGGAAATGACACGGCCATGCAGGCCGTGCATGCTCGCGGTGCCGCCGGCGCGGACGCGAAAGGACTATTGTATCCCTCCGGCGCAGTGCTGGCGTTGGTCACCTGGGCGCAGCGCGATGATCCGCATTGGTTCGGCGCGCGCATCCCCGACGCGCCGCAATTTGTCGAGTTTGTGAGGATCGCGCGCACAGGAGAGGTCGACAGCTATCGCCGTTTTGCAGGAACCGGGTTCGTCGAGGGCCGCACGAATGCCGGCGCAACAGTACAAAGGATGGAATTCATTTTGAAACTCGCACCGGCACGATTACCGTAGCGCGGAATCGCTTAAAGAGAACCCAGCCCGCAAGTGCATTATCGACCGCAATTGTTGTGGCCGCGGACCACAAATTCCCAACCGGCATGAAGGGAGATTCTCATGCCCGAAGCCTCGGAGGGTTGAACCAAGTCTGGAAACCGCGGAGGTGCGGAGTGCGGCAGGGTTGCCAACGGAGCTTTCAGCCCGATCGGCTTTCGCATTTTTAAAAAATGGTCCCGAAAGACGTTAGGTCCCTATCGGGACTGTCCCGGCGCGACGAAGGTGTCCTGTGGCAGGATCTTCTGCCGGGACAGTTTCGATAGGTTCGTTTGAAGTAAGTCGCTGGTGTTTGCGACGGACGCGTTGATCTATCTATGGGATTTCAATGGCGGCAGATGGCTTTTGTGGGTGTTGGATCGGCGAGGCGGGACGAATCGTGCTGGGCAGACGCTGGTTTCGGCGGTGTTGTGCTGGCTCGCGCAGTGCAGAACGCGAACCTCTCTGGCGAGATTCTCGAGAGTGTTCGCCAGGGAGTTAGTTGACAAGTTTCAATTGGCGCCAGCAGGGCAAAGTTCGGGTCGCCATTTCGATACTTCTGGTGGTTCACATCCGTCTCAATTTGGAAGACCTAAAGCAGAAGTACAGCGAAATTAGGGCAAAGGTCGCGGGCACATTAAGGAAACAATAACGGTTACCATGCGTGCCTCAAAGCGCCAAAAGGAGCCATCCTTTGCGCTTAGTTTCTATAAGCTGTTACGGCAGAGTTCTACCCTCTACGTGGACGTAAAGTCGCCAAGTCGTCCACTCGTCAATGAGTGTGCGATGTTGGAGGAAAGCGGGTTTTTCGCACAAGCGCAGCGAAGACGTTCGTAAAGACTGTGACGCAGCAGCGAGGGCGCGATGGTCGCTACCGGCCCACTGTTCGCGGCCGTCCACGACCATCTGCGGCGTGTAGACGCTGCCGAGGCCGAAGTGCTGGCTGCATTCGCTCTGCCGGGTGGAATAGAACTCGGACGAGAATGGGTCATTCCAGCCGAGGCTGTCCCAGTAGCTCACATGCTCGCTGATACGCACGACCAGCTGCTCCTCGGGCGTGCTGCGGCCGTTGATCTGCTGCAGCAGCTCATCCGCCGGAGGACAGCTCGAGAATCCTTCAGAGGGGAATAACTCCACCATTACGGCAGAGTGCGCGGCGTTCGCAGCAGGGCAGGGTACCGTTGCGCAACGGCAATGAGGAGCGAAGGGCTCGCCAGCAGGATCAGCAGGCCCCGAACGACAGAAGCGGCAACGGCGGTGTTGATCGGAAAACGCGGGCTCATTTGTAGCTCCTTAACTTCCACAGATCGGAAACTTAACGCGAACCGCTGCAAGGGTCTCATCCACTCGTTGCCGCCAGTGGCAACCGTGGGAGTACTTCTATTCTCCCGGCAGGGAGAGCGCGTGCAGAAGGACGCCGCGGCTCAGTAACTCTGGCAGCACCTTTGCGCCGGAGTTCGCGGCTGCCGGATAGATGTCATAGGTTGGCACTCCGTTGCGCCCAACCGACGCCAACTCCTGTGTAATGGCGGGGTCGTAGCGGGTCCAGTCGGCACGGAGCAGCACGTAGTGCTTTGCGGCAAGCTCGTGCTCCACCGACTTGTCGTGCAGGACGGGGTTTGTAACTTTTACGCCGCTAAGCGCTCATACCGGATGTAGCTCGTCGCAACAAGTCCCGAAAGCAGGAGCAGTCGCACATGATACGTATTCCCCAGCGAATTCCTTGCCAGTTCACCCGCCTGTCCTCGCATTTTCTCCGACTGATTCCCATTCTGGCCTTGATGCTGACGGTCAGCACCGCGAAGGCCCAGACGCCGGCCACCGGCGACAAAGCGCCAAACTTTACACTTCGCACGCCCACAGGCTCTTCAGTGAGCCTCGAGAGCGACACCCGAAAAGGCGCCACGGTGCTGGTGATCCTGCGCGGTTTCCCTGGTTATCAGTGTCCCTATTGCGTCAGGCAGGTGCATGATTTCGTGGTTCACAGCTCCGATTTCGAAGCGAAAAATGTCCGGGTTCTGTTTGTTTATCCAGGACCACCTGCCGCTCTCGATGACCATGCGAAGGACTTTCTCACCAAGGAGGCAGACTTGCCGGCCAACATTCAGTTAGTCGTCGACCCTGATTACAAAGTGACCAATCTCTATGGACTGCGCTGGGATGCACCGCATGAAACGGCGTACCCCTCCACCTTCATCCTCGACAAGCACCGAACGATCAAGTTCGAGAAGATCAGCCATACGCATGGGGACCGCACGACTGCGGAAGACGTGTTGAAACAGATTGGCTGATGATCTGGGGCTGCATCGAGCCGCCCCGGGCTCCCCCTTTTCCCGTATTCGAACGTTCGCCGCCGGGCAATGTCTCACTGACCGACGGGCTTCTGCTCCGGTTTTATTGGTTGCAGCATTTGGGATCGCGTCCGTCCTCAGCTTTCCCGTCTGCGAGCGTGAGACGAAGCCCCCGGAAGTATTTCAGCGCTTCGACCGTACGGGAGAGCCACCACGAGAGCAGCACTCCGTCGACAAGGCAGACGCGGTCGCGCGAGACACCCAACTCGGTGAACGGATCCCGATCCGGCTCCTCGAAGCGATACGGCTCGCTCGGAAGCAGCACAACACCGCAGCGACTCCGCAGGACATCCCACGCCACCTGATCGCCCTTATCATCGCCGTGAAGTGCGATACGAATCCACTTACGATCTGCCGACTCCATGACATTTCGGAAGCCGCACTCACGGAGTACCGATTCCATGTAGGTTCCGTGACCGCTTGCCATCCACGGGTCTCTCCAAATGGCCACCAGAGCCGGAAGAGGTTTGACGCCGCGGAGAACTTCGCGATTGTACGCGCGAGCGACTGCGATGGCTTCACGGTTTCGCCAGGCCGCTGGGGCGGTTCCGGTCGCCTCGCCGAGGTGCGTCCACGTCTGCTCTACTTCATCGAGAGAATCTGTCTGCGTGACGAGCACATTTAACCCGGCTGCCTGCAGTTGGTCAAAGGTCTGCCGCCGATTCTCATCGGTATTCACGATGACTAAATCGGGCCGTGCTTCGATCACTTCGCGCAGGCGCGGGTTCTTGGTGCCGCCCACGCGATGCTTTTCGCTGACGATGAGTGCAGGATGCAGGCAGTAATCCGTGATTCCAACCAGGGAGTCTTCCAACCCTAGCATGCAAAGCGCTTCGGTAATGGAGGGCACAAGGCTGACGATGCGCATCCGCGACTCTCCGTGCCGTTGTTACGGCCTACCATCAGCGTAAACAAAGCACGCCGGTGATGGTGCGATTCATCGGCGTATTCCCACTTCAGTGCGGTTTCATCGCGCGCTCTGCCCGAAAAGACACTTTTTGTAACTATTTCGCTGTTTTCCGCTCCAACGCAGAGAAAGCAAATTGCGTCGATTATGATTCTGATCTTCGGTCCGGGAATCTTCTTCTTGCTGGACGCACTGATTGCGAGGCGCAGGAAGGCGCGGGATGGCGAATGAAGTGTGAAGACCCCATGGTTCGGGACGAGGCGCAGATGATCGCCGCCGTCCTCGCCGGGAACGCGGAGTTGTACCACGAACTCGTCCGGCCGTACGAGCTGGCCGTGTATCGGATGGCTTTGACGTACATGAAGAACGAGTCGGATGCGGAGGATGTGGCCCAAGAGGCTTTTTTGAAGGCCTTCCGCAAACTCTCCGCATTCCGGGGGCAATCGAAGTTCAGCACCTGGCTGATCAGCATCACGTTGAATGAGGCCAGACGGCGGTTGCGGCGCCACAAGACACTGCGGTTCGAGTCGCTCGACGAGCCGCTCGATGAGGGTGGGCACGTCTCGCCGGCAATCTTGCTGGATTGGAGAGAGATCCCCTCCGAGGTACTGGAGCGAATCGAGGTTCGGGAGTTATTGCAGGTGGCTATCAATCATCTGTCACCGATCTATCGGCAGGTGCTGTTGCTGCGCGACGTGGAAGAACTGAGTATCGAAGAGACGGCGACGGTTCTGGAGATCAGCCTCTCCTCTGTGAAAGTCAGGCTGCATCGAGCGCGCATGATGCTGCAGAAGGAGCTCGCGCCGAAGCTGAAGAGTCTGAATCCTAACAGGAGGTGGTTTCAATGGTCCTAGAGTGCAAACATGTATGGGACTACATCTCCGGATATCTGGACGACGCGCTGCCCTATGAAGTCAGGGAATCCGTGCAGCGGCACCTGGAGCACTGCGAAATCTGCTCGGCGATCCTCGACTCGACGCGGAACATCCTCGTACTGACGGCCGACAATCGCGTGTTCGAACTGCCGGTGGGATTCAGCGATCGCCTCCACGCGAGGCTTGCGCGGGAGATGGAATCGGGTTCGGGAAGAAAACTCGGGCATCCGGACTAGCCCCCGCCCTCCGAACTAAATGGTGCCGTGCAGGTACAGGTGGAAAACCCACTCCGCGCAGACGAGCAGCAGCGTGACAATTGCCAGCCAGACCTGAATCGACTCAGAGCGTTTCTGCTTCGCTGTGGGCGGAATCATTCTCCATTGCGATGCGGGTCGCGCCCGAAGACTCCGAACCCGCCAGACCGCATAGAGATTTACCAGTGAGCCGACAACGGCCACGGTTTCCATGGGGATACGGATAGCCGCGCCGTGCATGGCTGCGAGGAATCTGAGACTCGTGGTAGCCGCGGCCAGAGATCCGACTCCGATCAGCAGGCGCAGGCCGCTGATCGCCATGAACGCCGTGCAGGCGCTTTGCAAAAGGGCGAAGAAGATGCTGGTGAAGCCTATCGCCCAGGATCGCTTTTCCGCCGGATGATCGAATGATCGTTGCTCGGCTGAGTTTGCCGAGGTCTCGTGTTTGAGCATCTCCACTCCACCCAACTTAATCCTAACTCTTTCCGGACAACCCGGCGTTCCCCGAAAGCAATCGACAGGGGACGGTTGTAACTTTGCCAGGAATGCAGGTAGGTGGCAAATCCGTGCCGAAGACTGTGTATTGGCCAAAGATGGCGAAGAAAAGTCCGACGGCAATTCTTAAGGTCGCTATGGCGAAGGTGTGGCGGTCGCTCGGGTCTGCGTCAGCAAGAAAGCGGGATTGCAGATCAACGGGGGAACTCCGTTCATTGGGCATGCGATACTCCATTCAGGTAGGCACGAGCGGCGTGCGCCAACCTGTACGGTTCGCTGGCGCGGCAAAAGATACCTCGACCTCCTCGTAACCAAATTGCCTGACAGCGATCCTATCTGACGGGAGGAACCAAAGCATGGATCAGTTTGCGATCGTCGCGATTCTGGTAGCCCGGCCGGGAAAAGAATCGGAGGTAGAAGCTTTTCTTAAGTCGGCGCAGCCGCTTGTGCTGCAGGAGCCGGGCACCACTACCTGGTATGCCCTGAAGCTCGGCCCTGCAAAGTTCGGTATCTTCGATACCTTTGCGGATGAAAATGGCAGAAATGCGCACCTTACCGGGGCGATTGCCAAAGCTCTTTTCGCGAAGGCGGAAGAACTCTTTGCCGAACCCCCTCAGATTCATCAGGCGAATATCCTCGCAAGCAAGGCCTGAAGCAGGGTCCGATGTTCGTCCGTCCGCGCTCTTCAGAGAAGAACGACTGGTTGAATCACCGGCTCAGTCACAACGTTGAATTCCAGGGTAGTTATACCTGGTCGCACGTTCTGGATTACAACGAAAACAATACGACGTTTTCGAACAGCAGCAGTGTTCTTGATCCGCTCGATTTTCACGCCGAATATGGCAACGGTAACCAGAACGTTCCCAACCGTTTTATCGCTACTGCTGTGATCGATTCGCCCTGGAAGGTAAAGGGTTGGAGAAGCTGCCTCGTCAACGGGTATGAGCTCTCACCAAGCTTCTCCGGGCAGAACGGGGCAGATTACTCCGCGTCGCTGAGCGGAAGCAATGCTGGTCTGGTGAGCTCAGGCAGCTCAACCGGGTATGTCACAGGCACCAGCAGCGGCTACCGTCGAAGAACCCAGCGTCGCACTTGAGTCGGTACGGCTCAATGTTCGTGGCGGCGTGTTGTAACCTTTTCAATCCTCCGCGATCACATTTATGCGGACACTGCATTCGAATAGGTAGTTACAGATCCCCATGTCATTTAACGCAGCAGACTGTAGACCGCTTAGGCTATGTGCATAAATAAGTACTTCAAAAAAGCGTTGCCGTCAGGTAGCGTTTCTGTGTGGCAAGATCTACGGCGGAGATTCGGCGTCGCTTCCGGGAGTTGTCTCCCGCATTAGACGAGCGGAGCCGTCGGCTGTTTGTCGCCGCCGAGGCGCGTGCTTACGGTTATGGCGGTGTCAGCGCGGTAGCGCGGGTCACCGGTGTTGCGCGCAGCACGATCGCGCGCGGCATGGCGGAGAGCCGGAAAAGGCCTCGCGCCGACAGCGGGCGGATACGCAAGCCCGGCGGTGGACGCAAGGCCAAGCGTGTTTCCGATGCCTCTCTGTTATCCGATCTCAAAAGGCTGGTTGCTCCCGCTACGCGGGGCGATCCGATGCGGATCTTGCTCTGGACCTCGAAAAGCCTGCGCCATTTATCCCAGGCCTTGCACCAGCACGGGCACACCGCGTGTCCCCATGTGATTGCCGATTGCCTGCGCGACCTGGGTTACAGCCTGCAGGCCAACCGTAAAATCAGGGAAGGCGGCCAGCACATGGATCGAAACGCGCAGTTTCAATATCTCAACGATCAAGCGGCGGCGTTTTTGAAAGCCGGCCAGCCTGTCATCTCCGTGGATACGAAGAAGAAGGAGTTGATCGGCAATTACAAGAACAACGGCCGGGAATGGCGCCCTCGTGGGATGCCGGAAGCCGTCAAAGTGCATGATTTCATCGATCCGAAACTCGGCCGCGCCGTTCCCTACGGGATTTACGACATCGCCGACAACAAGGGCTGGGTCAGTGTGGGCACGGATCACGACACGGCCAGCTTCGCCGTCGAGGCCATCCGCCGCTGGTGGACGGCCATGGGGCTCCAGCGCTATCCCAAGGCCAGTCGGCTGCTGATCAGCGCCGATGGCGGCGGCAGCAACGGCTATCGCGTACGTCTATGGAAGATCGAACTGCAAGCGCTGGCCGATGAATTGCGCATCCCCATCACGGTATGCCATCTGCCGCCGGGAACCAGCAAGTGGAATAAGATCGAGCATCGCCTGTTTTCCTTCATCACCCTCAACTGGCGGGGCAAGCCGCTGCGCAGTTTCAAAACCATCGTGCAACTGATTGCCGCCACAACGACAGCGCAGGGACTGACTGTGCGCGCAGAACTGGACGAGAGGAAATATCCCAAGGGCGTGAAGGTATCCGATGCGCAACTGGCCACTGTGTCGCTCACCCGCCATGCCTTCCATGGTGACTGGAATTACACCATCACACCACACTGACGCAGTTATTTATGCACAAAGCCTTAGTTTTCGACGGTGCGGTGCTCTTCCTGGTCTCCGATTCGCTGTAACCTATTCTCCTTTGGGAACTCTCACTCTGCAGCGCAGCCCTGACTGCATTGCAGGTAAAAGTGCATTGCAAGGGCTAAATTCCCCGATTGGAGTCCTAGGAAATGAAAAGAAGCAATTTCTCAATCAGTGTGGCTTTCGTAATAGCGGTTATCTTGGGGATGACCCAATCCCCGACTGCATTGCATGCACAGAATTCAAATCCCGTCCAAAATCCGAGTGTGATCCTACCACTGGTGCACTGCTGGTATAGGGGCAAAGTTGCCTACTATATTCAGACAGAAGCATCAGATCTGACTCTCGCTGAACAGCAGCGGGTGAATTACGTGCCGCGACTCTCGAACGCAATTTCGGCAGGAGCGGTCGACGACATCTACACAGTCACCAACTTCACACAAGGGAACGTCATTCCGTCGGCCCCTATTCCCGCAGGCCCGGGCAACACTGATCCTAATTACACGCCGCTCTGGCAGGTCAGCACCGTCACGTGGAATTCCGGGACCACTCCGTACACCCTCAAGTCGGAGGAAGAGGTGTTGAAGGCGCAAGACCAGGGTTTGGTCACGATCGTTAAAACCAATATTGTCGTGAATTGCCCCGTAATTTACACCCCAACCGGCGGACTCTTTCCGACGGCCAGGATTATCGGAGACGTTCAGAATAAGGAATACGCCAAGTAATTTCGGACCGCGGTCCGGTGACAGCACGTGGTTCTACCGGGCCGCATACTCGCGTTTCAACCCGAACCGCAGCTTGAAAATGCGCGCGCAGCGGCGTCCTCTTTGCCGGTTCAAAAGCGTGCAGGAGCATGGCGGAGGCGCTCGCTCTGCGCGCCTTCGCATTGCGCAAGGCTCACGAATGGATCCTTCCAATTCGGAGAACGTTGCGGCACTGGCCAATCCCGTCGCACTCATTCGCTCCCTGAAGATCTCCTGGAAGTAGTCGATCGGATATTGAAGCATGTTCTGCATGCGCAACTCCGGATTCAGTGAGAGATCGCCAAACGACGGAGATGTCGGAGCAATTGTCTCGTATTAGGCGGACAAGTGCTCCGAAGCATTTCGCGCGGCCATCAACAGCGCTTCAACCCTCATGGCGGCTATGTCCTGCATACCATTTTATTTCTCCTAAAACGGCAAAGCGGCACAAGTGTGGCACATGTGGCCGCTGTTGAAGGTTGGTTTTACTAGTTAATTAGTGAAGGGAGAACTGACGGGGGTTCAGTATCTATTGTGAATTATTCAGATTCATCACGTCAGAATTTGAATATCCCAGGATCCAAGGTTCTGACCTCTGATAGTTGAATCTCTCAAAAGGGAAGTGGTCGCGCGTTACATGATGTGCTCTGACGATTTTGAAGCCCCGGCTCAAAGCTCACGTGCACGTTGCAGACCTCGGATTGTGCCCTCAACGATTCTCGCATTGGCAGCGTCCTGCGTGTCCCCGGCCTCAACCTCTTGCAACTACGTTAGGTCTTTCCGTCCATGCCATTCCATGGCGTTGTGGGCTGGCGAGGGAATTACTGCTGATAAATGAGCCTTATCGCGAGTAAGAGGCATCTGCCAGATTTCAGAATCCAAGATTCTGCGGCAAGTTTACTCGATTCTTCGCGGTGCATCCGTCTGCATCGCTTAGGATTCGTATGTAGACGAGAATGTTGGCTCAGAATCTCATTGGGAGATATCCTCACGCTATACTTCTCCGATCTGAAAGGAAATGGCGGAGGTTGTCTGTTCTTGATTTTCCGAGTGCTTCCCGCGGATACTCATCTCTCGAAACAGAAAGGCATTTGAGGCCATAATGATTTCAGGGGAGAATCGGTAACTTTTATCGGGCACAGTGTTAAACAGGATTAGATCAACAAGAACTCGCATTGCTCGTTGCCCCAGAGAAAATGGGGATTGATAAAGAGAAGCTGAAATGGTCCCGTTTTCTAGAAATGGTTTCATCTCTGCGAATAAGTCAGTTGTAATAAGTCGAACCTTTCCCGCCAGCCCTCTGCGGGTAAGACTATGGCAAGCGGGCAGGGAATTTACAGTTGCCACAAAGATGCCAGACAAGGATGAATCTTTTTCCAGAAGAGCCTCGAGCATCTGGTACGCGAGGACCGGATCATCATTCCCTTGGATAATCTCAACTACTTCCCCGCCTACGCAATATGTTTCAAAAGTCCTCTGAAAAGCTGCGGCCTTCCTCTGATGCCCATCAATACTCAAGCTGCCCGTCATGACGGCTACGCGGCTGTTGATCGGTACAAGTTTGGCCAGCAATTCCCCAGCCAATGCCCCGAGAGCATCGGGATCAACCAAAACAGATGAAGTTCTTTCACTTTGAGAGAGGTCACCGCCGCAACAGACCACACGGATCCCATTACGTTCAGCGCGCGAAATGGCAGAGTGAGAAGTAGATTTTTCCCCGGGGCATAATACGATCCCCTTTACTCCGCTGTTGATAAGAGATTCAACATGCTCAGTAATGTCATCAGTTATGAATCGACGCGACGACTGCACAAGTCTGATTCCATAGGTTGCAAATCTCTGCGCTTCATAGATCGCGCCGGCTCGAATCTCGGAAAAGAACGCGCGCAATTCCTGAGGAATGCAGAACCCAATCGGAGTCTCCCTGCTTCGTGAAGCTAATGCTCTGGCAGCAAGATCAGGAGAATATCCGAGCTCCTCGATTGCTTTGAGAACGCGGGTTCGCGTAGAGCTCTTCACGACCGAGAGATTGCTCAGTACGCGAGATACGGTTGACGCAGACACACGAGCACGCTTTGCAACTTCCTCCAGCGTGACAGTATTCTGCGCGATAGTTGATTCCTTCTTCATAGGTATTGTTCAACTTGCCTGGCGCGTTTGAATAATATTCTGCCTGATTCATGCCGTGGATGTATAGCGCTTCGTTTTCGAAGGCGTCGTCTCGATTTTGCTGTCCTGCCGAACTACACCCCGATGGTACCCCATGATACAAGCAAGAAACCTGTGGCATGTGTTCTAGCGCTTTGCATTGCCCGCTGTCCGGTAGAGCATGGTTGTATTCGGATCCAAGGTCACTGAAAACTCCGTGGCGTCCCGTGCAACTACGTTACCGCTAAGTAAATCCAGCACATTTGATCGCTGAGGTAGGTGAAAAGTCCGATTACCTCCTTTGGGAGAGTAGATTCCAAGAAACTCTCGGCTTGCGTAAACAACGTCATTGTCATTGCTGTATATATTGCACCCGGCGGTTTTTGCAATGTTACGCAACAGTGCCGCGGGCACAATTGGCGCACTTGAGTAAATTGAGGTCCAGCCAGATACCCTTTTCACCACAAGACCAGGTTTCTGCGCAGCCGAGAGCACACCAAGTACCTGAGCGTGAGGGTCGTCGCTCCAAAAGCGGGGACTGATTTGAAAACCGGGCAAGTCTCGCTTCAAGCTAGGATCTCGCGGATCCTTCAAATACAGCTGGTGGTCGTACCAGCGCTTGATTTCTTGAACGTTGACGTCAGTACCGTATGCCATCCCCTTCGGAAGCCCCGCCGTATATGAGGATCCAGACGAAGTGATGTCGACATGCAGCTCTCCTGCGGTATCGATCTCTTGTACGTGGATGCCGGTGAGCACCTCTATATTCGCGGTATTCGTTGCGGTTCCAACGTAACCAGGGGCATAGATCCATAAAGCAGTCGCTCCGTTTCGACTGAGTTTGTCATGAACTAATTGTCGTTGCTCTGGAGTAACGTGAAATGTGTTCAAAAAAATATAGAACTTATAATCCCGCAGTTTCCGACTACCCATATCCGCAAGAAGAATGGGATCCCAAGGTGCACCGATGAAGGCAAATTCCCATTGCTTCTGAGCCGTCAGAAGAGCACTCAACAGTGGTTCGCCGTCGCCGAAATACGTGAAGCTCGATTCATCCAAAACTACAGCAATCTCCGCGGCCGATCGACGATCCGTCTGAAGATAGCGGTTATCCAGACTTTTCAATTGTCGAAGCAGGCTGATGATGTTGTCATCGTGGAAAGTTCCGCCGAATAGATCGGTCCACCACATGCCAAATCCATTTGTAAGAGCATAAGCATAGTCGCGGACCAGCAAGGCTTTAGTTTCTGCAAAGTTCTTGGGATCATTCAGAGAATCACCCCATCGCCACTGACGCTGATGAAGGTGCGTCTCAGTGTCCACTTCATTGAAATAAAGTTTGCCATGAAGCTGAATTTCAACTGGGAGTGTCTGTGAGTTGTCCGGTCCGCCGATGCCTTTATTGTCGTAGCTGTAAGGGCTCGCGATGAAGTCGATGTTTTGTGAATTCAGCACGCGCGCCAATCCCAGATGCCCTGTGTGAACCACGCTTAGATTGGGGAAATTGCACCAAAGGTATCCGTAGAACGACCCAACGATTTTCTTCCGATGTGTCAGGTCCTTTATCCATGCCGCATTTTCCAGAAGAACGTCACTAACCATCTCATTGAAAAAGGAGAAATAGTCCGGAACCCGTGTACTGACCGCAGGATCGAAGAAGATTCCATGCGTAGTCGAGTAACGTTCTCGTTCATCAGGCGGCTGCGCCTTATCAAATGTCACTTTCGCATCGTGCCACGCAGCCTGGAGATTTTCAACTGTTTGATATTTCCGTCTTAGCCATTCACGAAACATGCGGCGGGCTGGAGGCGAATAGTCTTCTACGCCGAATTTGGTAGGGGGTTGCTGTCCAGGATGGATTTCCCAGAAGGAGTTGAACATCAGCCATTCCCCACCGAAGCCGTTTCCCACTTGATATCCAACAATGTTGTTTCCGTATTTCTGCTCGACATGATGGATAAAGGCGATCATCGCCTTATGCGAGAGTTCTCGGTAGCGGTCCGACGCCAGTGAAGGATGGCACCGCTTCCCAAACATCCCCGCCGGGCTCCCATCGTCACGCATCGTAATCTCTTCCGGAAACGAGGTGCACCACCAGTCACCGGGAGTTAAAAGCACGCGCGGAAGGAAGAGCGCATCCGGCTTGAGCTTGAGATACTCATCCATCTTGGCATCTATCTTCCGGAAGTCGTAGCTCTCCGGTGCATTCCAATCAAAGCGAAGATAAATATCGAAGATGGAAATGCCCGCGTTGGTGAAATCAGTGAAGTCTGAAGGCCCGGTCTGATAGGGAGCGGCAAGGACCTGGCTGGTTAGCCGGCCATTTACGTAGAGAGCCGGCGTGCCGTTGAGGACTCTGACCTCGCTCGTAAGGCCCGCGTTCGGCTGGGTTAGCGCGCTCGTACTCGCTGCAAATGCAATTGCGAGAAGAAACGTAAAGATAAACCGTTTGTGCCGCAGAGTCCTCGTCATTTATGCCTTCTCGACCTCGATCTGAATTGCCTTGCTCATCGGTATTGTGAAATGAAACTCGTTATCTGGTGTACTCAATGGTTGTGAAGCTCCACGATTTACTCTGTAGCTCCCGGCAGAAAGTCCTTTGATCGTGACATCCGTTTTCTTCGCAAAACCAGTGCTGTCAACCACATCAAGTTGAAGCGAGTGTTTGTCCCGATTGAGAGTCAAACTTTTGATCTGTCCCTGCGCCACAGTGACGTCAATTCCCGATTCACTGAATCGAATGCGCTTTCTAACTCCGTCTTTGGGATAGGCAGTCAAGGAACTTGCCGTCGCTTCTACCTGACATCCGAATCCGACTTCTCCAAATGTGGGATCCTTCACTACATAGGATTTAGCGGACTTGAGAAAACCCCAGAGACCAGGCCCGCTTTCAAAAGTCCTCGGAGGCTGGTGATCGTAAATACCGGGCGTACAAATGAAGAAGTTATAACCCATTCCGTCAGGGAGAACGTTGGCCATAACACTCATGACTCCCGCGTATCCCTTCAGAAGGACGTCAGGGTCGCCCTTGTCTTCATAGGCCTGCAGTAGCGCCATGCCATTCAATGACGCGTTGTACCAACAGCAAACATCCCGCCGCTTGTCGTTGCCGTAGCGGAACCAAACCGGCTGGTTGCCGCCGCGGAGCGCTTTGAGTACCTGAATCGTCTTCTCGTTTTTTGCAATATCGCCAAAAAAACGTGTAAAGAAGTAGACCTGCTCGTGAGCGGTTTGGTCGATGACAAGTTCGGAGCTATACGGATAGGGGTCGCGAATGAACTCATCGTCGCAATCTTTCATTAGTTGGCGCAGTTTCTGGTATTCGTCCGCCCACCCTTCCTGCTCAATATCATGCAGGATATTGATGACGTTCGAGCCTTCCATCAGGCCCACATGTCTCCATGGCCCTGTAGTGAACCATTTCAGGCAAGTTCGGTACGACATTCTGAGGTAGTCAAGCGGCGCCTTTCGCGTCAGCAGACCATAACTCTTGCCAATCCGATAAAGGGAATAGTAGATGTTGGCGGGATGAACGTAGTTATAGGTGCGAAAGGTTGCTTCGGAACGTTGCTCTGTCCAAGCACCCCAACCGTCTGAAGGATAGCGATCTTTCCAATATAGAGATGCTCTTACCTCGTAAGTCTCGGGATTTTGGATGTATTTGAACAGGCAGTCGGCGACATACGACTCAAGGGCGTCTACCTCTTCTTTCGAAGGCAGATAGACATTCTTCTCCGAAAGGAAGAGTGGCTCGGAGAATCCGGATTCATCGCTCCCGCCCACCTCCCATACTTCATCTGAGTCCAGGAAAATGCTTCCGATTCGGTGATCAAACGGGAGGAAACAATGATAGCGGTGATATGGATCATCGGGATTCTTGTAGAACTGTCGATCAACAACAAACTTGCCACGCGTATTCAGTAACTGCTCAATGTCCTCAATGCAGTAAAAGTGCAGGTTGGTCCAACGATTCTGGCCATATTGAAGCCTTAAACTCTTTTGCCCGCGTCCTTTAAACGAAAGAGTGAGGAGAGTCTTGTCGCCAATCCTCCGCTTTTCCTTCACGGTGATGTTATCCGAGAGTAAAGAGATATGGTCGATATCTGATTTCGATTTCAATTCGACATATACATCGGTGTCTTCCTGCACAACCATCGATGGAAGGACTCGAATGCCAAGATTGCCAGACTCGTAGATCTCGTCACGAATCGCTTGATAGCCTTGAATAAATGCAAAGCGAAGCTGAAACTTCTTCTGTTCACCGGGCTGCAAAATGAGCGACGTATGCCCATTGATCCAGGGATTCGATCGCCAGCCGTGGAGATCCTTTGTGGCGCGTGAGGAAACCGCGAGAATATCGGGACCACGCCAATCGCGCACATGTGCTGCAAACGGCGTTTGAGGTTCTTTGTAGATGCACTCGAAGCTAGTGTCCATTGTCGGGTGAACCAGGAGAAACGGCACATCGCCAAGAGGGCGCTGCAGAAGCACATATGAACTGTGTCCTGCGATAAATTCATGAGACAAGACCTTTTGCTCGTGAATAAGTTTCTGCCGTAGCGGCGTCTTACCGAAATCAACGTTGTTGATCGTACTTAGTTTCGTTTCGGCGCCATTCTCGATATACAGTTCCGAGTAGTCGTCGTTGACCATCAACGGAAATCCGAATTCGCCGATCTCCAAAACCTTCCCTGTCTTGTTACCGATCTCGATGTCCCAGAGCATACTGTTGTCGCTTCCCGGCCTGAAGCTCATGGAGAGCGAATAGCTTTGAATGCCCTCGTCGTCCGAAGGAGTTCCATCATATTTCACATTCACAATACCGTTGTTCACGTTGACGCGACGAATGTCCGACGATTTGCATGTTAACTCTCTGCGCCAGCGCCCAGACATCCGAAAGACGTCATTCTGGCCGAGCCGAAAATTCCGCCAATCATCGGTAGTAAGTTGCCAGACCGTCGAGACGATATCTCCGGTCCAACGGGAGTTAGACGGGTCCACGCCGGGTGTATTCAATTCGTTGCCGATGTAATTGGTTTTGAGCGGATCGTCTTTCCGCGTAATGCTCGAGATGGAACCGTAGCGCCGATCAAAGTGGATAACCATGTTACCCGCTTCCATCACGATCGTGTGATCCTCATGTTCCCGCAGCAGGTCAACCGAAGATTCCGGGACCTCACTCTCTACGTGAGACTCCTGTGCGTTGGCAGTGATCATCGATGCAGCACCAGTAGTGTTCAGCAACATGCCGGCTGCACCTGCTACTCCTACACCACGCAAAACGTCACGCCGTGATACTTTCGTTCCCATCGGTTCTCCTCTCCGCTTCTGGTTAAGCGGTTCTTTCGTATGTCGAATTGCGGTGCATATCAGGCAACACCTGAAAGTCGCAAAATGCCAAACTTCTTCGGCCGATGGGGATTCCACTCGCCGGTGGGTTGCCAGGCGAGGAAGTGAATTCGCTTGCCTTCTCCGGCAAATTGCAGCCGGTAGACATTTACGCGGAACTCATTGCCAGCCATCGGATTCCTCTTATCGATTGCTCGGAGGGGAATACACATTTCTCCGTACCAGATCTTATTATCTCGATCGATTCGCGACTTTACAGTCATTCCGGAGTCCCACAAATGTTCATTACCCCAGCCGGGCTTTGTCACCGTAGCATCGATCGCCTGATCCAGAAACTCACTCTGCGGCGAAATTTGAAACTCGCCATACAGGTTAATGTTTTCAAAATTCGACCCCAGATAGAGTTCAAAGTCGTCATAAAACCAGAGCTTAAAGGTCTCATGTACGGTATCGGGATCGGGCTTTAGATGTAACGTCTCGTAGGGACCCCAGAAAAGAAAATAGAGGTTGTCTTTCGTCCAGCGTGAGCGGGCCTCTGATCGAACAGTAGGATCCGGCTGGCCTAAGATGTTGCGGTCCAGGATGATGCTTTTTGCAGCTCTCCAAAACGGCGAATCCGGGTCAGGATTCAAGGCGTGGTTCTCACTTGCTTCATAACTCAGAAAAACAGCCGAGCTATCTGGCGAGTCGCCTTCCACAGTCCACTCGATTATGCCGCCTTCATACCAGGTCAAATCTGCCGCCAGGTAATTTGCGTCGGGAGGACCAAGTTCGCCTTTTTTATAGAGCTTACCCTGCAATGCAATTTCAAGCCGCATGCCATTGGTGTGAACGGGAGAGAAGTGTACTCGGTTGAAACTATCCCGCTCGATACCGAAATCGCTTTTCGCGTCAACGGGTTTCCACTCGTCTCCAACGCGATATAAAAGGGCCCACTTCTCTGGAAGAACGCAGAACTGTTTGTCATCTTTCCAATAAACGCTCACTGAAGACACGCTTGCAGGAGCGGCGAAATCATATTGAACCCAGGCAGTATTGCCGGACTGAGGGCGCAAGCGTAAGAAAGGTGCCGATCCATTTTCAGAACTTACGGGAAATTGCTGATCGCAGATCGCAGCAATGTCACCGCTGCCATCCTGAGACGTGGGGTACATTCTTTCTTCGGGCGTGGGTGGCTTATGTCCGGGATAGTTGTCCTCGACTGTGCCACTGCGGCAAGAGGATGTCGCAATGCTGGTGAATGCAATGGTGGGTAAAGGCTCGACGATGGCTCGGCGCTCGTCGACAGCCAGCCATACTGCCATATCGGTAGTAGCGCGATTCGCAAATGCGAAGTAGGGAATTGCGAGCAGATCGGCAGAAGCGGCTTTGAGTTCGTTCGTCGCTTTCTCGCGATAAAGGCGGCGAACTGGACTGCGGACGATGCCGACTCCTCCCAACGTGCTTGACTCGTATGCAAATTGCAGTTTCGCGTCATCTGGTATGGCGAGATTGAAAACTCCCCCGTGGTTGTCCAGCGCCTCTGCGCAAAACACAATTGGTCCACGCTGCAAACAGGCCATGTTTCGATCGTCATTCACGCGGTCGTCCGCCCGCACGGTCTGAACATCCATGGGAAGGGTCAACTCAACCACATCATTCTTTGACCACTCACGCTCGATCGTTACAAAGCCGTGCTGCACATTGAGGGGCGTTCTCTTTCCGTTAAGCATGATTGTGAAAGAGGCCAAGTTCCCCCGATCAAACCGATAGAGATCACCAGGGGCCGGTTCGTTGCGAGCCCAACTTGGAATCCGCACCTTCAGGGCAAAGTGTGTAGGTGCAGAAGCATCGATATTAATTCGGGCAGTTCCTTCCCAAGGATATTTAGTCTTTTGTTCAACCGAGAGTCGCTTGCCATCCATCACAAAGCGAGCCTTGCTGCCGACGAAGAGGTTGACGTAGAGAGTGTGCTTGTCTCGCGCGTAGATCAATGTTCCCAATTGAGCGAGGAGACGCGTGATGTTGGGAGGGCAACAATTTGGGCCAAAGGCTGCCTGCCGCTTGAAACCTTTGAATGTCTTTAGAGGCGTCTGGTAAAGGAATCTGTCGCCCTGCAGCGAAACTCCGGCAAGCAAGCCGTTATAGAGAATCTTCTCCGTCATGTCGGCATAGCGAGAATCGCCAGTGGACAGGAGCATTCGCTGGTTCCAAAGTACGTTTCCGACCGCGGCGCAGATTTCGTTCCAGCAACTCGCGTTCGGCAGATCGTAATCGTCCCCATAGTTCTCTTCGCGGCGATAACTGCCGATACCGCCAGTTATATAAGTGCGCTTGGCAACAGCATCATTCCAAATACGCAGGGCGGCCTGGCGATAAGCAGGTTCTTGTGTCAAAGAAGCTAAATCGGTCAAAGCGCAATATAGGTAGGTCGCTCGAACGCAATGGCCAATCGCGCGTTCCTGTGACACAACTGGCTCATAGTCCTGGGCATAGGCACCGGTCATTTGGCGACCGCCTTCGTCTGTGCCGCGCACATCAAGAATAAACTTCGATAGTTGCAGGTACTTCCGGTCTCCGGTAGCGCGATAGAGTTTTACGAGTGCGAGTTCGATGCCCTCGTGGTTCGAAATGTCGGTACGCTTGCCCGGGCCGTATTCGTTGCAGAGATCGTTTGCCGCTTCGATTGCCAGGTTCAGAAGTTGCGGATCACCAGTTGCATTCTGGAAAGCGATGGCCGCCTCAAAAAAGTGCCCCGTACCCAGGAACGGTCCGTCCCCTCTGTTGTTCCAGCGTCCTATCTTTGTTCGGATACTCGCGCCCATTGCAGGGAACAGAGCGCGCGTTCTGGCTTCCAGTAATTTGTCCGTTTTCTTGGTGAGGAAGTAAGCAGCGGCTTCAACAACCCGGCTATCGACGTAGCCTTTCCCATTCATTTCGCGGTCAATCAAAATGGGCAATGAAACAGACCTTGCCGCCTCGATGCGAGGCGACCAAAATGCGTCCTCAATCTCCACGTGCTTTAGGGGAATTTGAGTGAGCGGGTAATCTGGAACTGCCTCGTGGACATCGGCCCAGAGTCGCGATGGACGGGGAGACATTACCACGGTTCCGAATGCAGCACCATCCATCATGAAAGTCCGGCGATTCATCCATCCCATCTTGTAACCCATTGAAGAATCCTCTGAAGAAAGTTGGCGAACTAACATTTCAGAGCGCTGCGTCAGAAGCGGTAGCTGCGCAAGACTGAGCAGTATAGTGTCCAGTCGCAATGTTTGCAAGCGCTTTCAATGCGCGGCTAAAATGAAGCGAATTCAATTTGCTTTACTGTAGAGAAATTGAAGGATCTCCTTTTGCCTCTTCGCGTCTTCCTGTTCTTCTTGCGCCTTCAGAACCTTCCACTCCTCCAGCTCTTTGCGTCCGCGCTCCATCGCGCCTAAGCGGATCAGAGTTTGTCCAAGCCGGTAATGTGCAATGGTTATCTTTTGATCAAGCTCAATGCATCGCTCGAACTCAGGGACGGCCGCTTGATTCTGCCCCTGTCTGCTATAAACCACTCCAAGTTGGAGATGGGCCTCGGCATTGCGGGGATCAAGTGCAATCGCACCTTCCAGAAGAGATTTGACCTTCGGCAGGTCCTTCGTTTCCGGTCCACCCGCATTGAAATCCCACAAAGTCATCGCATAATAGAACCTGGCTTTGGCGTCTTTGGGAGATTGCGCAACGTAACGTTCAAACCTCTCTGAAACCCTCGCTTGCTGGGCATCCGGTATTCCCTGCACTTTGGACAAAAAGAAATAAGGGCTCGGGTTCTTCGGATCGAGGTCAATGGCGGCGCAAAACGCGTTGACAGCATCCTGGTTTTGGCTGAGGAGATATTTGGCGACGCCGAGTCCAATCAGTAGTGAAGACGATTCCGGAAACTGTTTTGCGCCTCTGCCGAACACATCGGCGGCCGGCTTGAGAGTCTGATGTCGAAGCAATTCCGCGCCCCATGCAAATATGTTGTTTTCCGAAGGATCGAGAAGAGCTGCTTGCTGCATTTCATTGGCAGACGCAAGGTAGTCGCCCTTTTTTTCAAGGACCGCACCCAGCAACGAATGAAGCTCTGCAGTGGGCTTTTGCAGTAAAAGCGTGCGAAGATCGCCCGCCGCGGCATCAAGCGCGCCCGCCTGCATTTCAGCTAACGACAGATCGTAGCCATTGTTGTAGGTCGGGTCCAATTGTTGGGATTTTTTCAAATATGGAATTGCGCTTTGGATCTTGCCCTCATTGGCGTAGAGCTCACCGAGATTGTGGTTGAGTTCCGCGCTTCTCGGATCGATCGCGATCGCTCGCTTGAACTCGGTCTCGGCGGCTCTCGACTGCTGCAACTCAGCCAAGTCTGCTGCGAGATTGGCATGCGCGAGCGACGAGTTGGGCCTGATCTGCGCGGCCTCGGAGAGAAATCGCTTGCCTTCACTGAATTTCTTTTCAGCTACCAGACAAAGCCCCATCAATTCATTTGCTTCGAAACTTCTCGGATAAACCTTCAGGAAATTAAGCAAGGATGCGATCGCGTTGCCATAGTCACCGCGCTCGTAGGAGTTCTGAGCTGAGCTGAGCAGCGCCACCTCTCCTGAAACCGCAGACTGGCCGTACGCCACCGAGTCCAACCACATCACACCAAAGATCAATGAGGCGCAAAATGTTGCGCTAAAGATCCTCCCTCTCATGCAACTCCTTTAACAAACCGGTTTAACGACGGCCGGAGTAATTCGGCATCTTCGTCGCGGGAATCACCCACGCGGCTGCCCTCCGCTCCCGCTTGATGAGCACAAGTCTGCATCTTTCGTAAACCATCTTGCAAGTGGAAGGAAAAGCTTTTGGTGCTGACACTTTTCTCTTGACAGTCGACGTAGGCTGAGAGAAAAATACGCTCTCGAATGCAAGCGCATGCATTTCCCCAGTTGTCCTGCATGCGCTTGCACCCATTGCTTGATTTGAAGGAGGTTTCCTCGTGAAAAATTGTTCCATGCGCAAAAGATTTGCAGGTAGTCGGATATTGATTGCCGTGCTCTTGCTGCTTGCCGCAGGACCGACAGCGATTTTCGCTCAAGTCGATACGGGAACCATAAGCGGAGTCGTCAAAGACAGCACTGGTGCCGTCGTGCCAGGAGCCGCGATCACGTTGATGAATCCCGCGACGAACCTCACACTTAAGACCACCTCTAATGGAGTTGGGCTCTATCAATTTTCTGCGGTGCGAATCGGAACATACAAACTCACAGTGGAAGCACCAGGGTTTGCAACCGTGAGTCAGGCAAACGCGAAGCTTGCTATTCAACAGAATTTGGTGGTTGATTTCACGCTGCAGCCTGGAAATGTAAGTCAGGTCATCGAAGTCACTTCCGCACCACCGCAACTGCAAACCGAAGACGCCTCTGTAGGCAGCGTAGTTGAAGGAAAGTCGATCAATAGTCTTCCGCTCAATGGACGCAATTACACCTTTCTGGCGCAACTCGACGCGGGCGTCACACAGTCACAGCAGGATTCTCGCGGCCTTGGTTCATCGGGCAGCTTTGCTGCGAACGGCATTGCCGCTAACCAGAACAACTATCTCCTCGATGGAATTGACAACAACTCGAATCTGGTCGACTTCCTCAACGGCAACTCGTATATCTACCGCCCTTCGGTCGACGCACTTTCTGAGTTCAAGGTGCAGACGAGCAACTTCAGCGCGGAGTTTGGCCGCGCAGGTGGAGCAGTGCTGAATGCGACGATCAAATCCGGCACAAACAGCTTTCACGGGACTGTGTGGGAGTTCTTCCGCAATGATGGTCTCGATGCCATGAACTACTTCGAAACCCAGAAAGGCCGTTTCCAGCAGAATCAGTTTGGCGGCAGCATCGGCGGTCCTCTTGGAGGACATCGCGCGATGAAGACCTTCTTCTTTGTCGATTACGAAGGAACCGCCATTAATCAGGCGACCCCTTACGTGTCCACAGTGCCAACGGCGTTGGAACGGTCCAGCGGCTACACCAACTTTTCAGAACTCTTAGCGCAAGGTGGTACGCAAACAGATTTGCTCGGTCGTACATTCCCCGCAGGAACGGTATTTAATCCCGCAACAACGCGCGCAGTAACCTCCGGGCAAATCGACCCTGTAACTGGAATTCAAGCAAAGGGCAACGGCTATGCGCGCGATCCGTTCCCCTTGGTCGGTGGCCAAGCCAACATTCTTCCCTTAAACCGCCTCGACTCGAACGCAATCAAGATGCTCAATGCTTTCCCCGCACCTACGGGCGCGAGTCTCTTCAACAACTATCAGAGCGATCCGCTTTTGACAGACAGGTTGCACCAGGGAGACTTCCGGCTTGACCAGACGTTCAGCAGCAGGGATCAGGCTTTCGCCCGCTACAGCCTTGGCCACGACCAGCAGCATATTCCCGGTCCTCTTCCGACAATCATCAACGGGGGTGGATTCAACACTGGCGATCAGAGCAGCAATTCAGAGAATGCAGTGGTGGGTTGGACGCATATCTTCAACCCCAATCTGATTAATGAATTAAGGCTTGGCTTTGTAAGTGTGAATACCCTCCGCGCCCAGGCGTTTTCTTCACAATCAAGCGCTCCTGCCGATTATGGCATCCAGGGAATTCCGCAGGCGCCGAACAACGGTGGTCTGCCAACGTACACACTTACAGGACTGACCGAAATTGGAGGTTCGCCCTGGGAGCCGACCCACGAAGGCAATAACACCTACCAAATGACTGAAAACGTGATCAAGACTGTTGGCCGGCAAACGTTCAAGGGTGGCTTCGAGTTTCAGCACGTCATTCTGCACTTCTACCAGCCAGCGTATGGTCGCGGCCTTTTCGATTACAACGGCTCTTACACTGAAGTGCCCACTTTTACGAGCGGCAACACAGGCATCGCTCAACTCATTCTGATTCCGGCTGCGTCGACGGTGGGCGGTCCCAACAATGTCGGAGGCGCCGATATCGTTCGAGGTTCCAATCAAGCCACGCCAAGTTCCGTTCGAAAGTACTATGCGGGCTATGGCCAGGACGATTGGAAGCTCACTACAGATCTGACTCTGAATCTTGGGCTGCGCTATGAATATTTTGGGCATGGGGTATTTCCGGGCGGAGACGCGCTTAATTACATCCCTCCTGGCGCAAGCACTGGCGCACAATTGCTGATGCCGACCTCGACATGTACGGCCGCGAAAGCTGGCACGTTGCTTTCAGCAGATATTGTGACCAAACTGGCCGCGGATAACATTGCCATTACGTGTACTGGCAACAATGCCTTGGTGGAATCTGACAAGGGTGACTTTGCACCGAGAGTTGGCTTGGCTTACTCGGTGACGCCGAAGTTTGTGGTTCGTTCTGCCTTCGGTTTGTTTTACGGAACCACAGTCAATGGCGACAACCTTGTTAACGGGATTAACTATCCATTCTCGTACAGTCAAACGTTTAACCAGACTGATCCGGCGCATCCGGTTAGCTTCCCGAACGGAAGTGTTGCGAATTTTGAGAACGGTCTGAGCGCATTGACCTTCACGCCTACGAATGTTCCGGCAGCAGGCGTTGGATTTACGGGTACTGACCTGAGGTTCCGCACTCCATACACTGAGGAGTACAACCTATCGCTCCAGTTTGGATTGTCATCGCATCAATCCATGACGATCGGATATGTTGGCACCCAGGGCAGGCACTTGCAGGTTCATGAAAGTTACAACACTCCGACGCAGATTTTGGTTCCGGGAACAAACGTCCAGAACAACATCCTGTATCCAAACTTTGCGCGTGGATTCACCAGAAACTCGACTGAAGCAAACAGCCATTACAACGCGCTCCAAGTCACATATCAACACAGTCTCAATTACGGACTGAACCTGATGGCCAATTACACGTGGTCTCAGTGTCGTACTGATGCGCGCGATATTTTGACGGGCGACATCGGTGGTTACCGCGCGCCGCAATTGCCGGGATTCGGCATCAAAGGTGACTATGCCTTATGTGATTTCGATGGCAAGAGCATGTTCCACCTTAGCGGCGGATACGAATTGCCGATTGGGCGCGGAAAGGCGCTTATGGGCAGCAGCTCACCACTGGCAAATGACCTCATTGGCGGATGGGAAACGAATTTCATCTTGTCGCTTCAGACTGGCCAACCATTCACGATTCCATGCAATATCTCCACAACCGCCAGTTTTGGCTGTAATGCCCTGGTTGTGCAAAGCGTGAGCCTGTATGGGCAACATAACGTTAACCAATGGATGAATCCAGCAGCATTTACAAACCCACCTGTCGCAAAATCAAATGGGCAAAGTGACTACTCTGTGCTCGGTGGTGCGCCCACTCAGCTCTACGGTCCGGGCTGGAGGCGTTTTGACTTCTCTTTGTTCAAGGAGTTCCTCATAACGCATGAACGTTACTTCGAGTTCCGCTCAGAATTCTTCAACCTTCCCAATCACCCGAATTTCGGCAATCCGGGATTCTCGGCTCCCGGTATTGCCTCTGCTCCTGGTGCGACAAACTTCGGTTCGAAAAATTTTGGCAAGATCCTGGGCACTCGCGATGGCGCTTCAGATCAGCGTGAAATCCAGTTTGCTCTGAAGTTCTATTACTAAACCCGCTTTGCTTGATTTCGGGCCGCTCCGCTTCTGCGGGGTGGCCCGATTCTTCCGGTTGATTCCGCGAAGGGAAGATCTGCAGTTAACAGCGTCGCCTGGTTCTCGCTATATTCCCTTCAGGGCGAATAGTCCGTTGAGGTGATTTGATGACGAAAGCTTCGCGCAATCGAGTCGACGATTTCATCATTCCGAACGCGGCTCGCCATAAGTAACTCGATACTGCTCTCAAGATTGTTGTACTCGACGTGATTTCTTTCGCGAAGCGGCGGGCCCTGCCTTAGGCACTGCAATAATCTCCCAAAGTCCGTTTTTGGGTGGGGGAAGTGCCCGCAAGAAACACAAGATCGTTGTTGTAACGTTTGGCGGTGGTGCCCGGGTTCAGGAGACGTTCGCACCTGAAGGTCAGGAAAACATTCCTCGATTGCTCAATGAACTCGCTCCGCAATCTAGTTTCTTTACTCACGTCACAAATCGGGGAATATTAGGCCACTATGTGGCGACCGCGGTTCACTCGGAGCAGGACTCATCTTCGTCAATGGCGATTAGAAAGAGCTATTAGCGGAGTACGTTGATTGTCTTCCGTGCCGATGTTCGTTGAGCGATTGTTGGCGCGCCTCTTGCCCAATATTTTCGCATCGATGAGGGATGCGATCTGCTCCCATACGCCCGGATCATTTTCAATTTCATGGTGAGGCTTATTGAATGTGCGAGCGAACCACGGATAGTTGTCGCAATTGACAGGGTTGTCGGCATAGGTCAGATGAAAGTTGCCAATAATCTTGGTTCGACTTGCATCTAAAGCGACTATCTTTGATCGCCCTTTGAGAAAGCCTTCCGATTGGAAAAAGTTGACAGCGCTTTCCACGTTCGATGGGATTCGAGAAGGCTGATTGCCGAATTTGCCAATAATGTCCAACTGGATCGTGAGTACTACCGGTATAGAGTAGCCTCGCAACTCGCTGGCAAGTGCGGCTGTCTCGGATGCTCCCCAACTATGGCCGTAGATGATGATTCGCGCGCTGTCCTTTTCTTCCTTGGAGAGGAAGCCATCATGATTCGAATCGAGAAGTCCCATTACATAGAGCAAAGCGCCCTTCCGATTGTGATTTGAAAACACCTCTGCATGAACTTTGGAAGAGTAATGTTCGCGGAGATAGGCAGCAAACAGAACCTCCGGGTGCTTTATGTCATTCGGGTCAGCAAAGCCGCCAACAAATCCGATCACTATCGTTTGTTGAGTCGAGAGCTGTGTGTGTACAGTTGGTTTCATTCGGCAGACCAACTGTAATGCCGCTTCCGCGGAATTCAGTGGTGTGCCGGTGCAGATGGATTGGATAGATGTTCGGTCGTTCCATGCGCTCTCGGTTTTCGGCTTCGAAAGCACCTGAGAACTAGCGATCTGAGGCGCAGCGAAAATCGCGGCCATAACAAAGATCATTCGGTAGTGATTCACCTTGAACATAAAGACGGAGCGCGACGCGCCGGCGTCTGAAGCCGCAGGCTCCATAGTCCACGCGCATTCCAGCTTACGCTTTCTCAGCATTCCGTGCTGAGTAGTACGCATGGCATCGTTGGTCCTCTCTGCTTTTCTCCTCATTGAAGTGACGGCGGGCGTGGTCTGCGGGGCTTCCATTGCTGCTATGAGTAGTTATCTGTGATCCAGCCACCCAGCGGCGGCTGTAAAGGTCAGAACGATTAGAAGGAGCGACAGCTGACGCCATCGTGAATGCATGGATGCTCTCTAAGAACATGTCCTTGAGCCGGGTTGGAGCAACTCGACTCAAGGAGTAGGGAAGACTCAAAAGGAAATGCGCAATGCAAATTGCATTACGCGTGGATCGCCGGAGAGCGAAGTAATACTCGCGACACCGCCGCTGGTAATGTTTCCATTGGGCTGACCAAACTCCGGAGTGTTGGTCACGTTGAAAACTTCCCATCGGGCCTCCACGTTCCAGCCCTCTTTAATTGGAAATTCGCGCAGGAGCGCGGCATCAAAGACGTTGATGTGAGGTCCGCGAACTGTGTTTCGACCCACGTTGCCGACAGCGCCCACTGTGGTAAGGGCATACGCATCAGCGGTTCCCGAAGGCGCTTTAGCTCCGCAAGCGGAATTCTTGCTTGCGTAAAACCAGCAGTCGGGATCACCAACAAGATTTGGTTTACCCACAAGATTGGGGGTAGCGGTTGTGAATCCGTAGGGATCGAGAATCGAATTGTGGTTGCCGTCGTTCTCGTTCACCTGGAAGGGGTGGCCGCTGTAATAGGTGTAAATGCCGGAGGTCTCCCAGTTTCCGAGTATCCATGCCAGTGGCCCAGATTGCAGCATCGTTTTGCCGCGTCCGAACGGTAAAACATAGTGGTAGTTGATTGCCACCCGGTTCGGTATGTCGAAATCGCTGGGACCATACCACGCAGCGTAGTTGCGGCCATCCGGCGGATCACCGGAGTTGGATTCCAGTTCCTGCGGCGTGTTATCGAGGCTGCGCGAGTGAGTAAATGCGGCGTTCATTTCAAAGCCATCGGAGAATCTACGCGTGAGGCTGGCCTGCAGCCCATTGTAGTTTCCAAAACCGATCGGCGCGGTGTATTCGATCTGTCCGAAGTTGGAGTATGGCACAACGCCGGTGCTCACACCGCCGGAAATGATGGGCTGGTTGTAATTGCGGATCACATCGAGATGTGTTGACTTGGTTCCGACGTAGTCAACCTCGGCGGCCCACCTTTGGCCGAATTGCCTTTGCACGCCGAAACTCCATTGCTGCACGTACGGCAGCGGATCGTGCATTTCCATGGCGCGGATGTGATATGCGTTGAGCTTGGTAAGATCGACCGTGCTCGGATCGAGGAAATTCCCCGGGAAGCCGACCGAAGGCTTAAGCACCGGAGCGGTATTGCTGGTGAGCGTCTTGTTGATAAGGAATGGCGGATTTAGGGCGAGTTCGTCTTCGCTGCCAAAGCGTTCGAAGAGCGAATAGTAGATGCCGTAGCCGCCATGGATGACTGTCTTGGGATCGACCGAGAAAGCAAAGCCGACCCGCGGACCGAAGTTCTTCTTGTTTGTATCCACGATGGCGCGATTCGTGAGGGAACCGTCCTTCGCAAAGACAATTGCACCGGCAGCAGGATTGAAGTCCGCCATGCGGTTTTTCGCCTCAAGCGGCGGGGTGGCGAAGTCATAACGCAGGCCGAGATTCAGTGTCAACTGAGGCGTGATTTTCCAGTCATCCTCGGCAAAAAACGAAGCCATCCAAAGCCGCTGGTCAACAAAGAAAACGTTGGTGAGTTGGGTGCTCTGCGTGTAGCCAAGCAGACCGTCCGCATAGGAAAGGCCGGTGCCCGAAACGCACTTGCCTGGTGCACTGTGCTGGCAGGTAAAGACGCCGGTGAATCCCAGATCTCCGCGCGTGCCGGGCTCGTCCTGGAAGATGTTGCGCATCGGGAGATAAATGCTGGCGCCAAATTTTAGCGTCTGCTTGCCGTGCACAATTGAAAACGTGTCGTTATATTGATATTGCATCGGAATCTGACGCTTGGGGAGAAAGTCGGGCGAGCCCTCAAAAGCGAAATTTGTGAACGACGTGAGCGGGACACCGCCGCCGATGACAGGACTGTTCGGAATTCCAGGGACGAAACTGCCGGCAGATTGATTTAATGAGAACGGCTGTTGCTGCGCGTACGAGAAATCGCGGACCCAGCCAAAGCGAAATTCGTTGACCATGTTCTGGTTCAGAATGTGCGTCCAGCCCAGAACGGCGCTGTGAGATTTCAGAATCTGATTGCCCCAGGCTGAAGTGGACGTGCCGTCGGCAAGTCCGCCCAGATAACCGGGAATATTGCGAGTGCGGTTGGAGTAGTTGTAGCGCACAAAGAGCGTATCGGCGGAGGACGGCGTCCAGTCAGCGCGCCCATCGTAGTTGTCGTCAAAATCGGTGAGCAGTGCGTTTCGGATGTAGTTATTCACGTTCGGCGGACTGCCGGCCGTTGTGGTATTTGGTTGCGGGAAGAGAGCCATCAAAGCCCGTACTGTGGTGTCAATGCTGCCTGAGGGAACTGAGTTGTTTGCAAATGGCTGACAATTGGACCCCGAAAAAGCCGGCTGACACGTATTGGGATCGTAAATGGTGGGGTACTTCACTCCAACAGCAGCAGCGGTGGCGGGACTGAAGTCGCCAATGCGTTCGTTCGGTAATGGCACTGTGGCCGTACGCAAAACACCTTGCTTGATTCGTGTGCCTTCGTAGTTGAAAAAGAAGAAGAGTTGATTCTTCACTACTGGTCCGCCTAGACTGCCGCCAAACTGATTCTGATTGTATTTCGGCTTGGCAAGGTTGTGGCGGTTTGAGAAAAAGTCGTTCGAATCGAAGTAGTTGTTACGGACGTATTCATAGGCCAGGCCATGAAACTTGTTCGTACCGCTTATGGTGTTTACTGAGACGACGCCCCCCGGACTGCGGCCATACTCGGCCGAGTATGGATTGGTGATGACATTGAATTGCGCAATGGTGTCAAGTGATGGATGAGCCGATTCCGTGCTCAATTCCTGCACGTTTTCCGAAAAGGTGTTGTTATCAATTCCGTCAAGGATGAAGTTGTTCTGCAGCGAATGGATTCCATTAACGTTGAAGTCTCCCACACGTCCGGCGGACGTGGCGCCGCTCTGTTGTGTATAGCGGCTGATCTGAACTCCCGGAACGAAACGAAGTAAGTCGTCCCAGTTGCGGAGTGAGAGCGGAGTTTTCTTGATTGTGTTTGAATCCACCACGGTGCTAATAGAAGCGTCGTCGGGCGAAAGCATCGTTGCCCCCGCGATCACTTCCACCGACTGCTGCTCGGCGCCTACCTGAAGTCGAAAGTCCTCACGCGTCCTCTGACCGACGGAAAGGGTAACGTTCTCCACCAGGGTGTCAAATCCCGGTGCGCTTACAGAGACTTTGTATGGGCCAATAGGAAGATCCTGGAACGAGTATGCTCCAGCGGAATCGGTTTGCACTGTGCGTTTGTAGCCATTGTCTTCGCTTTCAGCCGTTACATCGACCTTTGCAAGCGCGGCGCCGCTTGGATCGGTAGCCAGACCGGACAAACTGGCGTTGTTGACCTGTGCATGGCCTGCTAATCCCTCTGAAAGCAACAGAAGGAACAAGAGAATTCTCAGGAACGAGGAACGGAACATGGGGAATTCCTTTTGATGTATTTTGGGCGGGCAAAGCGTCGATGGAGATGGGTCGATGAAATGCGGAACCTGACCCGACGCTCTTCTACTATGGAAAACGCAGAGTGTTATTTGCAGGTCAATGCTGTGTGAAAAGGAATTCCAAATCTCCGAGCGAGCGTCCGAATTTCACACAGGCAGGCAGCCAATTCGAATTCCATGATGCATTCGACAGCTATTGCGAGTGGCACAAAGTTGCTACGAATATTGCTCTGCGGAGTCTGGCCGGACCGTGAGCCGTTAGCGGAAATAGGAACCGCCTCAGGAAACGTCTTAGTGTTGCCTTTGTCCGTTCCGTCGCTTGGAGCGGTTACTGCGCGCCTGCCACCAGCGTGGTCAGCGCGGCCGCATTTCGGCCGTTAACGACAGTTTTGGACACAATTTCGGCGATATGCTCCTGATTTTGCTTTGGTCTGTTCACAAAAGTCGACTGGCTGCCAGTTTTCTGGCAACGCCCCACTTGCTTACAGGTACTCATGTGAATTCAAAGAGTGATATAGGGATACGTCACTTCATACTAATTCGATTGCCATGGGTTGCTGGCCGACGAAATCACAAAGTCATTGCAGCCTACGCGGATGCCTGTCGTAGAGTGTTCGAGTTTGAACACTCTTTTTCAGTTGTGAACACACTTCCACGATCTTTGAATCGCTAAACTGTTGATTTCAATCCGCCGGCACAGAACGCTTATGGAACGTGACATGCTTTCTGTGTGTGCAAGCCAGTGAGTGTGGAGGTTAGGTAATGAGAGTTCTGCGGCAGGACTTGGGTTATGCATTCCGCCAATTGCGCAAGACGCCGGGATTCACCGTTACTGTGCTACTCACGCTGGCGCTCGGCATCGGCGCCAACTCGACCGTTTTCACTCTGGTCAACGCCATCCTGCTCAGTAATCTGCCGGTAACGGATCCGAAAACCCTCATCCGCATCGGCGACAAAAACGACTGCTGCGTCAACGGCGGCTGGCGCGACGACGGGGACTACTCGCTCTTTGCCACCGACACCTATTACATGTTCAAGAAGAGCCTGCCGGAGTTCGAAGAGCTGGCCGCGATGGAATCCGGCTACGCCTGGCGGCCCATTACCGTCCGCCGTGCCGGACCCCAAACGGTAGCGAAGTCCGTCATGGGTACCTTCGTATCCGGCAATTACTTCCGCGTCTTTCGTCTTTCACCAGCGGTGGGCCGGCTCTTTGTGGATGCCGACGATCAAAAGGGCGCACCCACTACTGCCGTGATGAGCTATGACGCGTGGCAGCAGGATTATGCAGGCGACCCACGCGTCGTGGGAAGTGCGTTTTACATCAATACCAAGCCAGTAACCATCATTGGTGTTGCGCCAAAGGGGTTTTACGGGGATCGCATCGATACCAATCCGCCCAAGTACTTCCTTCCCATGAATTCAATGGACGAGGTCATCGGCGCACCGTACTTCGACCGCCCCGAAACTCAGTGGGCCTACATCATCGGTCGCGTTAAACCGGGAACTTCTCTGCCGGCCCTCCAGGCTAAGGCCAGCGCTCTGCTCAAGCAGCAGTTTGCTCCGCTCAAGACATTTACCGATCCGCGCGCCCAGAAGGTCCTCCCCCGCACACACGTGATGCTGACTCCCGGCGGCGGCGGCATCCAGAACATGCAGGACGGCTACAAGGACCATCTCAAGTTGCTGCAATGGATCGCCGCGCTGGTTCTTCTCGTCGCCTGCGCCAATATCGCCAACCTGCTGCTGGTGCGCGGCATGAGCCGGCGCGCTGAGATTTCCATCCGCTCGGCACTCGGCGCGCAGCGCGGCCGCATTGTGCGCCAACTCCTTACGGAAAGCGTTCTTATCTCGGGTATGGGCGGCCTGCTCGGCCTCGCCGTCTCCTATCTCGGAGCACACGCGCTGCTGGCGCTCGCCTTTCCCGATCAGCACAATATGCCGTTCAATGCTTCGCCTTCGCCGCTGGTCATCAGCTTCGCCTTTGCGCTTTCACTCGTTACGGGCGTTCTTTTTGGCCTTGCCCCAGCGCTAATGGCCGCCCGCACGCATCCCGCTGAAGCCCTGCGCTTCAACGCGCGTACGACCTCCCACGGGGCATCATTCCTGCAGCGCTCACTCGTTGTCCTTCAGGCCGCGCTCTCCCTCGTGTTGCTCGTTGCCGCGGGCCTCTTTGCCCAGAGCCTCAGCAAGGCCGAGAACGTCGATATGAAACTGGATACAACGAACCGTTACATCGCACACATCAATCCACAGGCGGCCGGTTACAAGAACACTGAGGTCGAGCCCCTCTACCAGAACATCGTTGACCGATTCCACGCCATTCCTGGCGTTCTCAAAGTCGGCCTCGCCACCTACACGCCAATGGAGTCGAACAATTGGTCATCGGGTGTCAAAGTTCAGGGCGAGTCCGACATCAACAAAGGCGCATCCTGGGTTAAAGGCACCCCTGAGTACTTCGACTCTGTCGGCACCCACGTCGTGATGGGCCGCGGCTTCACGTTGCAGGACACGCTGAATGCGCCGCCCGTTGCCGTGGTCAATCAAGAGTTCGTCAAGCAGTTCTTCGGCAACCGCAACCCCATCGGCCATCGCTTTGGCTTTTCCGGCCCGTCCAAGGTCTCTCAAGATGGGGCGCATGAAATCGTCGGCGTGGTGGAAGACACCACCTACACCAGCATCTACTGGAAAAACCACGCCATGTACTTTCTGCCGATTACACAGCGTGCTGGCCTCGTCAACGACCCCGACGCGCCTCTCGACAAAGAGCTGTCCATGTATGCCGGCGCGTTGGTTATTCAGACCAGCCGTCCTATTCCTGGCTTTGAAAAGATCGTCGGCGACACCCTTGCGAGCATCAATCCCAACCTCACCATCGTGAAGTTCCAGACCTTCCAGCAGCAGATTGACGATCGATTCATTCAGGAACGCCTGATCGCGCGTCTCACCTCCCTCTTCGGCCTGCTGGCGCTTCTGCTCGCCGCCATCGGCCTTTATGGCGTCACGGCGTATACCGTAGTCCGCCGCACGCCGGAGATCGGCATCCGGATGGCACTGGGAGCAGCGCGCAGCCGCGTAATCGGAACGGTCATGCGCGGAGCCTTGTTGCAAACCGTCGTTGGCCTCGCTATCGGCATCCCAGTGGCGGTCTTCTGCGTGCGATACGTCAAGTCGCAGCTTTATGAGATCACCAGCGTGAATGTCCCGGTCATGACTATCGCCATTGGAGTGTTGGTGCTTGCAGCCGCCATTGCCGGCATCATCCCGGCGCGGCGCGCGGCTTCCATCGACCCCGTAAAGGCGTTGCGCATTGAATGAGCTGCGCCTTCGTAACAGTCTTTGGGAATCCTTCTTTGTCACCCAACAATCTCTATGTTCATTCGAGGCTTCTGAAGAGGCAATCATCCAATTCGATTCAACCGTCCGGCATAACTGAAAATTGCGCACCGACAAACAGGCTTCACTCCAGCGATGCGGTCGGTCGATATCAATGAGCCCGAAATCGCAAGCCGCTCATCGACTAGTGTTCCAGGTTGCGACAGGCGCGGATTCGTCATAGGAAGAGTAGCCGACCAATCGACAAGCCACTGCCACACCTGTTTCCAACAAATAGCAGGTGGTGCTTGCGTAAATCGCGTAGAGCGCGAATTTATCTGTCAGAGTACTCTTCTCTGTACTTTTCAATCTCAATCTCAATCCATGCGTAAAACACATCAAGCAAGGCCTTGAATACCGCTAACAGTATTCCCGAGATGGTCAGACAAATGACTATCTTTTGAATCATTTGTTATTACCTGCTGATAACGCGTTAGGAATATCAGTCTTGCTGATGTTCAGTCGACGCATCTTGTTGCCCAACTTTGCATCGAGCGGAAAAGTTGCTGGTTCCAGAGGCGCTGCAAAACGATTAGGGTTGAAGCAGTTATTGGATAAAAGCAAGGCAAAGTAGTCCCCAATCAGCGTGTCGCGGGTAGCAACGATAAATGCCGGGAGGTTGTTGGAAAGAGTATTGAAGCCGATCAGGCTCGACATATCAATAACGCTCCGGCTTGCGACGTCACATTCAACTGATGGGAAAAAGCGATTGAAACTAGTGCGAAAAAGCAGATTGTAGCCGAACACTCTCCTGTCTCTGGAAAGAATGAGCACTCGGGCAGCGAAGCGAGCGGGCTTTAGGACTTCTGAACCGAAATTGGATTGTGTCACGGAAGCTACCTAATCCACATATCGGTCCACTGGCGAGTATCTTTAGTGTTCTCGATGGAATGGTCGGCAGATCGCGCTGAACGCCGCATATCTGATCTAACATCAGGCCGCCTGAAGCTAGGAGCGCCGCCGTCTCGTCTGGTGGAAAAAGCTGCGCATTCTGAACATCCAGGTAGTACCCACCCTGGTCATCGTTCCTAGTGCGGACGCCCCGGCAGCACAAAGTGCTCCGCACAGCGCGGCTCGTAATTATCGCCAGCCATAATGATGGGGCTCTCATAAGGCGCAGGCTTGCCATCGATGAGCCGCTGCGGATAGAGCGCCTTGGCCCCGCACGCGCAATAGGCCACCAGCTCCGTGATGTTTCCGGAGTAGGTCCGCACCAGCCACGAAAGATCGAGCATCTCGCCGAACGGCATTCCGCGGAAATCAAGCTCCAGGCCCGACACCATCACGTCGTATCCCGCTTCGAGAAGGTGCCGCGTGAACGCGAACAAGTCCTGCACAAACTGGCCTTCATCAACGGCGATGCACTCAACACGTTTGCCGATAGCCTGCTCGGTCGCCTTCAATACAGGCAGAACTGTCCACGGATCGGAGCACCGAAATTCAACCGCTTCCATTTTTCCGCAACCATTGCGGTTGCGGCTCTCCACCACGCCGGCAGACGACTTCGTGTCGGCACTCGGCTTCAGCAGCATCACGTACTGCTTGGCATACTGCCGGCGCGTCTCAATTCTTCTCAGCAGCTCAGCGGTTTTGTTACTCCGCATGGGCCCTACAATCATTTCCAGTTTTCCGGTCACTGGCGTCTCCGGATCAGTCAGAAGTTAACAATGACGTATGTATAACCACAGCATAATCCGCCAACCGCGCCCTTCGACATCGATGCAAAATCCCAGGGCGGTCTTTCCTCCCGTATTGAGGATGGAGAATAGCCCAGGATCCGGGGTCCCCAGAGACGGGCCCTCGTCTCTGGGGTGGACGATGGAGCGCAGCGCAATCCTGGGAAAAAGTCCCAACCACGCTGCAAGCCCCGTAAGGGCGAAGCGAACCCTCCATCCCCGCCAAATTGTCACATCGGCCTGTGACCTGAGGCACATCGTAATTCCCAAAACAGCCTCAATGTTCCATCGGACAAGCTCTGGGGAGAAGTGTACGCATGAGCGCATTCTGATTGAGCGCTACGTCATTTTCCGTCAGGTACTTGGATTGGGCGACTGCTCTTTTCTTCATTTATCGGGTCCTCTCCTCAGATGCGGTCCGGAAGTCGGGTGAGGAGGGTTCTATGCCAGCCGCCATCAGTCAAGTTGTCTCTCCGGTTCTCGATCCTCACGAGAAGTTGCTCATCGATCAAACCATTGTCAGATTCCAGGACAAGCCAGGCGCTCTGCTCGGCATTCTTGAAGCGGTCCAGTCCGCCAACCCGCACAAGTATCTCTCGATGGAGTCGCTGCGCTACATCGCCGACCATACGGGAATCCCGCCCGCGCGAGTCTTCAGCACCGCCACTTTTTACGCGCTCTTCAATCTCGATCCGCAAGGCGATAACGTAGTCTGCGTTTGCCGCGGAACAGCCTGCCACACACGCGGCTCTCGAGACCTGCTTGCCAAACTCTGCCTCGATCTTGGTCTCAGCGATCATGAGGTGAACGAGCCCAGCGAGGCCGACAAGCTGGCGCTCACCACGGCCGACCGTAAGTTCACCGTGCGCACCGTTGCCTGTTTCGGCCAGTGCGCCCTCGCCCCGGTCGTTGAAGTCAATCACCACATCCTCAGCCACGTTAACGAGCGCAGCTTGCAGCGCGAGATCAAGGCAATTAAAGAGGAGAGAAAATAATGCCGCGAATTCAGGACATCAGCTCGTTCAACGCGGTACGTGAATCCGGCCTGGCCAAGTTGCTTCCGGCAGTCCCGCGCATAACCGTGGGCATGGGCACATGCGGGCGCGGCAACGGCTCTGAAGAGCTGTTTCATGCCCTGAACGGCTCCATCCAAAGCGGCGGCATTGACGTGATGCTCACCAGTGTCGGCTGCTTCGGCTCATGCTTTCAGGAGCCGCTTGTCGGCGTGCGTCTGCCCGGCGGCCCGCTCGTAATGCTGAAGCGCGTGCACGCACACGACGCAGGGCGCATCCTTGAAGGGATTCAGTCTGGCGCAATGCCTCCTGATCTCATCTACTGCAAGATCGAGGACTGGGATCACATCACCGGCTCCGTGAAATACGGGCAGGCCTATCCCAGCATTCCTCTCTGGAACCAGGTCCCTTTCTTCAAAGGGCAGAAAAAGATTGTTCTGCGCAACTGCGGCCTCATCAATCCATCCGATATCGAGGAGTACATCGCCATAGGCGGTTATCAGTCGCTCTACAAGGTGCTGATCGATGGCCGCAAAGATGCAGTAATTGAGCAGATCAAGGCGTCGCGTTTGCGCGGCCGCGGTGGCGCCGGCTTTCTCACCGGAAACAAATGGGACTTCCTCGCCAAGGCGAGCGGTCCCACCAAGTACGTCATCTGCAACGCCGACGAAGGCGACCCCGGCGCGTACATGAACCGCAACGAGATCGAGGGCGATCCTCATTCGCTGCTCGAAGGCATGATCGTCGGCGCCTACGTTATGGGCGCGACCGAAGGCATCGTCTACGTTCGCGCGGAGTATCCTCTCGCCGTACGGCGACTCACCCGCGCCATCGAGCAGGCGCGCGAATATGGATTGCTCGGCTCCAACATCCTCGACCGCGGATTCAACTTCGACATCGAGCTGGTGCAGGGCGCAGGTGCATTCGTCTGCGGCGAAGAGACAGCGCTGATCGCCTCGCTCGAAGGCTTCGCAGGCCGTCCGCATCCACGCCCGCCGTTCCCGGCGCAAAAAGGCCTATGGGGCAAGCCCACAAACATCAACAATGTGGAGACCTGGTGCAACATCGCTCCCATACTTTCGCGCGGCCCCGCATGGTTTGCGGAAACGGGAAGCGTCAAAAGCCCCGGCACCAAGGTGTTTTCGCTCGTCGGCAAAATCCAGAACACCGGCCTGGTGGAGATGCCGCTGGGCACGCCGCTCAAAAGCTTCATCTACGACATCGGCGAGGGAGCCGTAGCAGGCCGCCGCGTCAAAGCCGTGCAAACCGGCGGCCCCTCAGGCGGCTGCATCCCAGTCGAAATGCTCGACACCCCGGTCGATTACGAAGCACTCGCGCAAATCGGCTCCATCATGGGTTCGGGTGGCATGGTCGTCCTCGACGAAGACAACTGCATGGTCGACGTGGCCCGCTACTTCGTGGAATTCACGCACTCCGAGTCATGCGGCAAGTGCGTGCCGTGCCGCGTCGGGCTTAACAAGGCGCTCAGTCTGCTGAATGCAATCACCAAAGGCGGCGGCACAACGGAACACCTCGCACTCCTCGACGAGCTTGGCCGCATGGTGCGCGAGTGTTCTCTCTGCGGTCTAGGTCAGTCCGCGCCGAACCCAGTGCTAACCACTCTGCGTCACTTTCGCGACGAATACGAAGACCACATCATCGCCCATCGTTGCCGCGCCGGAGTATGCCAGGAACTCGCGCTTTCGCCGTGCGAAAACAGTTGCCCCCTGCGTATGAACATTCCGCGCTTCCTCGAACTGATGCAGGAAGGCCGTCTTGAAGACGCATTCGAATCCGTCGTCCTCGACAACCCGCTTCCCGCGTCCACAGGTAGAGTCTGCCAGCACCCGTGCGACAACCGCTGCCGCCGCCAGGGCTTCGACGAAGTGGTGAACATGCGCGAAGTGCACCGCTTCATCGCCGACGAAATCTACCAGTCCGATCGCTTCGCGAGTATGGTTGCCCGCATCAAGCAGCGCCGCCTTGCGCCCACTGGCCGCAAGATAGCTGTTGCGGGTGCCGGCCCCACTGGCCTTACAGCAGCGTTCTATCTTGCCATGCTCGGCCACGATGTCACTATCTTTGAAGAGCGCAGCGAAGCAGGCGGCATGTTGCGCTTCGCCATTCCTGAATACCGCCTGCCCAAATCCGTGTTACGGCGCGAACTCGACCTGATCGAAGCAATGGGCGTAAACATGGTCTTCAACACGCGCGTCGGATTTGACCTCCCGTTGAACGAACTGGCAAGCAGCTTCGATGCGGTCTTCCTCTCCATCGGAACGTGGAAGGAATCGTGGCTCTACCTGCCCGGTACCGAATTGAAGAACGTCTACCCCGCCTTGCCGTTCCTTGAATCAGTAGCCCGCGGCGAACCTGTCACCGTGGGCTCGCGCGTCGCAATTATCGGCGGCGGCAATGCTGCCATCGATTCCGCGCGAACTGTAATGCGCATGGGCGCTCAGGCCACCATCCTCTATCGCCGGGAACGCAAAGACATGCCAGCGATCGACGAAGAAATCAACGCTGCGGAGGAAGAAGGCGTTCGCATCGTGTACCTCGCCGCGCCGCACCGCATCGTTGGCGGAATGGACGGCAGTGTCAAAGCAATCGAAATCGTCAAAACGCGATTGGGCGAGTACGACAAGTCCGGCCGCCGTCGCCCCGTCCCCACCGATGAAGTGCAGCGCTTCGAGTGCGACAGCGTCATCCTGGCCGTAGGCGAAACCTTCGATCAGGATTTCTGCCGCGCCTCAGGCCTCGCACTCAAAGATGAAGGCACTCTGTCAGTCGACAGATTCACACTCGAGACAAGCCGTCCCGGTTTCTATGCGGGCGGAGATGTCATCACCGGCGCGTCAAATATGTCAAACGCGATGAGCGGCGGCAAGCAGGCCGCGCGCAATATCGACGAGCGGCTCATGAGCGACGCAGACCACTCCGGTGTTCGCTGGGCCAGCTTGTTCCCGGATTTCGAATACGGTCGCCAATCTCCCGGTGAGCCCAGCCTCAGCCGACGTCATCAGGCGCAGTCTCTTCCGCCAGACACCAGGGCACATTCGCAGCGGGAAGTCGTCGCCGGCCTCAGTCAGCAGGAAGCGCTCGAAGAATGCCGCCGCTGTCTCCGCTGCGATTTGAAAATCACTGCAAGTGCGAATTGAGAAAGGAGCAAGCCGTTGCCGAATAAAACGATTTCAGTCCGCATTGATGGTGAACTGGTGCCCGCCCATGAGGGCGAAACAATTCTTGAAGCTGCACGCGCCAATGGAAAGCAGATTCCCACCCTGTGCTATCTGAAGGGACTTCATGCGGTGGGCGCTTGCCGCGTCTGCATGGTGGAGCTGGCCGGAACGGAGCGCCTGCTACCCTCCTGCACCACGCCCATCCAGGACGGAATGTCGATCAAGACTTCCTCGGCTAAGCTCACGCAATACCGCCGCATGGCAGTCGAACTGCTTCTCGTCGAGCGCAATCACATCTGCTCCTCCTGTGTCAGCAACGGTCATTGCGAACTGCAATCCATGGCGCAGTCGCTCGGCGTAACTCATGTGCGCTATGCCTACAACAACCCGCGCCTTCCAGTCGACATGTCGCACCCGCGTTTCGTCCTCGATCACAATCGCTGTATCTTGTGTACCCGCTGCGTGCGAGTCTGCGCAGAACTTGAAGGCGCGAACGTCTGGGAAGTTTCGTCGCGCGGCATTCACTCGCGCGTCGTCAGCGATCTCAAGGACGAGTGGGCTCACTCCAGCAACTGCACCGGTTGCGGCAAATGCGTGCAGGCGTGCCCTACGGGAGCACTCGCAGAAAAAGGCTTCTCAGTCCACGAAATGGTCAAGCAGAGCGACACCCTCACCCGTCTCGCGGCCAAAAAGGCAAGCAACATCAACGCATGAAACTGGAGCGCGGGATTCTCAGGCCATAAATAGAGCACAAAGGGAGCAAGAGCCTTCAGGCCATGAATAAAGCACGGAGGGAGCAGGAGCCTTCAGGCTCCTGAATAGAGCCGGCAAGATTCGAGCGGCTTTAGCCGCGGGGCTCCTTCTAACTTCTAGAGCCACAGCAACTCATCCGATTGATGGATGGCTGGTCTTGTGTCCCCGATGGTAGTATTTGGGCACATCAGCGAAACTCATGTCTGCCCATCGCTCAGTAGCCCGACTGCCTCTCCGCGTGCCCACGCGCATTTTGCCAGTGCTAAAGTGCCTTCCGCTACTCGCGTTATGTGCGATCTTTCTCCTTTTTTCCGCGACGGCACAACCGCAGGCGGCTTCAGATTCCTGCTCAAGCTGTCACGCAGATCTCGTCAAGCATTTCGCCGAAAATCCCCACAGCAAATCGGCCCCTACACAACAGGGCAGCGCAGTCGCGTGTAACAGTTGCCATGGCGACGGCAAAGCTCACGCAGAGAATAACGGCGACACATCCAAAATCCTGAATCCCGCCAAACTCTCAGCCAAAGACGCGGACGCCACCTGCCTCACCTGCCACGCCAGCCAGCACCCCAACTTCGCGCGATCGGCTCACGCCACAGCCAACGTCAGCTGCACCGGTTGTCATTCCATCCACGCAAGCAAGGAAGGGAAGCTGCTGAAGTCTTCGCAGCCTGTCCTCTGCTACCAATGTCACGCCGGTATCCAGTCCGAGTTCTCCGCGCCAGTGCATCATAAGGTCGATGACGGTCCCATCAAGTGCACCGCCTGTCACAATCCGCACAGCACATTTGAAACGCGCCTGCAGGCGGCTATCGCGCAGCAGACATCCGCCTGTTTGAAGTGCCACACCGATCTGGCCGGCCCGTGGGTGTACGAACACGCTGCTGTCAAACAGGTAGGCTGCTCGGCGTGCCACACGCCACACGGCGGCAACAATCCCAAGCTCCTGAACCTGGCCAACGTCAACACCATCTGCCTGCAGTGCCACCTGCCATCGGCCATCTCCAACGCGGAGACCGACGCCGCCCACACCCCCGGTTCCACCCGGCCCTGCACCAGTTGCCACGTCTCCATTCACGGCTCAAATCATGAAGACCGCTTCACAAACCCCTAGCCGGGTGCCTCTCTTTGCACCCCAACCTACCCCTGCGGATTCCCACCACTCCCTCCTCTGTTCCCCGGCAGCTATTGCCTGTAGAATCATGAAGGGCCGATGGCGCAACTGCTGGGAGCCCAACAAGGTACCCATGAGCGATCAGGAATTTGGGTCATCTCACGTCACGGAGAAGGTCTCGCCGGCGTGGATCAGAATCGAAAGGGCGCGTCATCCCCAACGGCCTTACCCCATGGACTTCATCGAGCGGATCTTTACGGATTTCAGCGAGATACACGGGGATCGCGCCTTCGGCGACGATGCGGCAGTGGCTTGCGGTATGGCTCGCCTTGGTGACGAAGAGGTCATGGTGATCGGCAACCGCAAGGGCGGCACCACCAAAGAGCGTGTCAAGCGCAACTTCGGCATGCCTCACCCCGAGGGATATCGCAAGGCGCTTCGCTGCATGAAGATCGCCGAAAAGTTCGGCCATCCCGTCATCTCTTTCATCGATCTTCCCGGAGCATTCCCCGGCCTCGGTGCTGAAGAGCGCGGCCAGGCTGAAGCCATCGCCCGCAACATCCTCGAAATGTCGCGCCTGCGTGTGCCCACCATCTCCGTTATCAGTGGTGAAGGCGGATCAGGCGGAGCTCTGGCGCTGGCCGTCGCCGATCGCGTGCTCATCCTTGAAAATGCGCTCTACTTCGTCATTACGCCGGAGTCATGCGCAGCCATCATGTGGCGCGATGCATCGAATAAGCAACTCGCTGCGGAGGCCATGCGGATCTCGGCGCCGGAAGTCGCTTCTCTCGGCTGCGTCGACGAGATCATCACGGAACCGCCGGGCGGCATCCATAATGATCAGGAAACCGGCACCGGGCTCGTCGGCCGTGCCCTCAGAAAGCACCTCGACGAACTCAAGCAATTGCCAATCGAGACGTTGGTAGCGAAACGACAGCACAAGTTCCGCAACATTGCGCAGTTTTATACGGAAGTCTGACTCCGGTGGCTAGCAGGTCCTCAGGGCCAAATCCTCTGGTGGCGAAACGGATCGAAATGGCGAAATTCCTGACGAGAGGTCACGGCGCGCCACAGGCGGGCTGGTTCCTTTCCGTAACCCGAAAGGTTTCAGTGGATCTCCGCTCAATCCGAGTGGCGGGAGGTGTGCATGAGCACGCCTAAGCCCGGCGACAGCCGCATCCGCGCCTACCTGCATTTCGTCATCGGGGTTTTCTATTTCTTCATTGCGCGGGGTCTGGCAGTGCATAGTGCCGCCGGGCTTGCCTCTGACGAGTGGGCGCCGCTCGTTGAGCAGGTCATCCTGGCGTTTCTTCTTCTGCTCGGCTACGCGGCCATGGGCTTCTGGTTCAACCGCCAAATCCACCCCATCAGCGAGCAGGGACTACCGCGCCGCAAAGGCTGGCGGAACGAGATCGCTCTCGGTCTGGCCGTCGGCTGGGGATTGGCTGTAGCCTGCATTCTGCCAACGGCTCTCATTGGCGGCATCGCCATCTCAATTTCAACCACGGCCTCTGCGTGGAAATGGCTTGTAGCGGATGCGCTCTTCTTCGCCTTCGCAACTCTCGCGGAGGAAGTCGCCTTTCGCGGATACGCCTTCCAGCGATTCGTGCGCGCTGTCGGCCCTCTTGGTGCTTCGCTGGGGTTTGCGGCATACTACGCCATCGTGCAGTCGCTCCTGCCCGGATCCAGCCGCGTCACCTTCTTCGTTTCACTGGCGGTTGCGTTACTGTTCTCCGCTGCGTATCTCAGGACGCAGGCTCTCTGGGTAAGCTGGGGCCTCAACTTCGGGTGGAAAGCCAGCCGCGCGCTGCTGTTCGGCCTGGCTGTCACCGGCGTCAACAGCAATTCGCCCATCATTCAGGGCGACCCCATGGGGCCGTTCTGGGTTACCGGCGGTGGTTTCGGCCTGGAAGGCAGTTGGATAACGTTCTTCCTCATTCTTGCCGCGTTGGCCGTTGTCTACAAGCTCACCAGGGACTTGGACTATCGCTACAACGCCCCCGAGCTTGTTCCCGGCGGAATCCCAGTCGATTTGGATGCTGCTGCTCACGCTCAGCACAATGCCGCCATGGGCTCTGACGAACCCGCGGCTCCAGCGCTCGTCCAGATCGGCCCGGCCCCCGGCGTCAACACTGGAACACCGGAAGAGAACGAGCCGCAACCCCCACGCAGTTCGTTCTAGCATCTTTTCCAACTCCCCAACGTCTACACTGCAGATCCAATGGACTCGCCAGTCCGAGTCACCTCGGGAACTTGGGATGCATCGAACCGACCAGAACCCGGAATCCACGGGTAGTTACTCCTTGGACTGAACGGGCTCCCGGTTTTGCGCCATAATGTATTTGAACTACATGGGAGGCTCCCATGATCTCGGCATTTCTCCCTCCGCAGCCGAACCCGACGACCCAGCCCGCCAAAGTGCAAGCCCGCGCCACAGCAAACTTCCGCAGTCACCGCTTCAAACTCATCGTTCCCGCCTGCGCAGCATTGGCCATATTCGCGCTGGGCTCAGCCGCCGCGCAGGTCGTCACAATCGATACCCGCAAAGGCGGCGCGGTTGCCGTCCCTGAGGGCCAGGAGGGCCAGGTAGACCGGCAATACAGGCAGGTTGTTCCCACCAATGTTCAACTGCCCACCAGCCCAATGGATACCAGGACTCGTCTTGGGCTTATCCGTCTCCTCGAAGCGGAGCAGGGATTCGCGATGCGTCCATTCCCGCGTGGGCACAAAGGCCTCACGCTGGTCGCTAATGGCAAGCTCGAGCCAGCCGGCGACGGATACCTGAATATGGTCATCAACAACGGGACCTCGGCCAAGCCAGGTGATCGTGTCGTTATCACCGACCTGAAGGTAGATCACGGGAAAATCATCTTCCAGCTCAACGGCGGTCCGGACGCCAAGCACCGCTTCCTGCGCCATATTGAGATAGGAGCCGACCCGAACTACACCAATCCGGTCGTGCAGGATGTCCAGGATCCACAGGGCGCGCGCCTCACGCTCGATTTCGGCCACCAGGTCCCGGCGCTCACCGGCGCGCAAGTCAAGGCGCTGCTTGCCCCGCTCATTTCCTTCGACGTCAAAACTCCCGTCCAGGCATATACTGACACGCTGCCCCCCGCGCTCAAGGAGGCCATTCTCAACCATCGCGTAATGGTGGGCATGAGCACCGACATGGTGCTCTTCGCCAAGGGAGCACCGCGTTCCAAATCTCGCGAGATGGACGGCCAGATGCCGTTCGAGGAATGGATCTACGGCACTCCACCTGAAGAAGTCGATTTCGTGCGCATCAACGGCAACCGTGTCATCCGGGTTGAGATCGCAAAAACCGGCGAGTCGCCTCTGATCTTCACCAAGGACGAAGTCTCCGGCATGATGCGTTCCAACGGCGCCCCGGTCATCACCGCCGAGAACAACGTAAAGATTGTGAAAGAAGGCGATGTGCAGCGGGATCCAAACAAAGTGGCCCCGGCTCCGCCGCCAACCCTGCGCAAGGACGGCGAGCAGCTTCCATCGGACCAGCAGGATTCGAGAGTGCCTGCGGGGCAGAGAAATCGCGACAAAATGGGTCCGGTGCAGATGCCCAAGCCGCATGCTCAGCCGGGAGACAATCCCGACACCGTCCCCGATACGCCACCGGACAGTTCAGGACCATCTGCTCCCGCGGCAGGAACAAGCCAGCCGAAGTGAAACAGCAGGCGGGATTCATGTAAACTGGAGACAGCGAGTCCCGCGCCTTCCGCGCAATTACCTTGCAATGAAGGGCAGCCTATGACCGCGCCGTTGAAGCCGCGCGCACCTCGTTGCGCGTGAGAGCAGAGACACTCTACGAAGGAGAAACACCCCACCAATGGCAAAGATTGCAAAGACCGGTGATCGCAAGAAGGTAATGGACACGACGAAGTCGACCGACTGTCCCAAATGTGGCAAGTCCACGCGCATCGTCAAGCGCGTCAAGGACCGCGAGCGCGGTATTCCGGGCGGAGTCTATATCTCGTGTTCTGTCTGCGAGTTCTACGAGAAACTTTAAGCGGTACCTAAAAGTTCAAGCGAAGTAAAAAGCCCGGCAACCCGCCGGGCTTTTTACTTTCTGATGACGATTCCAAAAACATTCGGGAAAGGGCACTGCGCCCGGTCACTCACCAACAACCGCGAAAGCGATTCTCATCCAGACCGAAGTGGAGGGACCTGCTGCTGCTTTTCCTTGCACTCAGTGGGTCATTTCCGGTTAGATGGTGAAACACATGGCCCGGAATTGTGGGTTCGTTTGGACAGAATTACGCTGACCGATAGATCGAAAGCCGATTGAGGAGCAGCGCGTTTACCTTGCAGTCGATGAGGTATGGCAAGTGAGGTCCTAAAGGCGCTTGAGAGCTAGTTTAGCGAGCAACTCCTCTGACGAACGTTGCTGATCGGGGCTCTTTGCGTTGTTGACCGTCAGAACGATGACACTGCTCCCCTGTTTCACCGATAACGTCCAATAGTTTTGCATTCCAGAGAATGACGCTGCGTCACCGATTCCGCTTACATCCGTCTTGGTGATCCCGGGACCGGCCATCGTAATTCGCGCCCACGCTGACGCATCGCGCAGCACGATGCTTACTCCCTGTGGGCTGCCTTTCCACATGCAACCGGTAGTGCCAAGCGGCGTGGGTGAAACCGGGTTGCCGAGCGCTTGGGCGATTTCTTGCACGGTTAACAGGTTGCAGGGTTCCGCGGCGTTCGCAAGCATGGGCAGCGTGGCCAATAGCCCGAACGCTAAGAGCGTTCTCCAACGATGCGCTGATGAATTCACGGTGAACCTCCCTTGCATCAGGGATTTTAGCATTGCAAAGGATACCTGCGGATAGACAAAAAACCAATAAAGAGCATCTCTATCGCCTCGGATATCAGAGTGTTAAATCTGGCGATGGCGGCCCGACAAGTTTGACGTTCAACTTGAATTCGTTGTGAGTTTCGTCAAGTCACGATCATTAACAGCGTTGCGAGAGAGTGGTCGGCTAGCCGAAGGTTTTTCATCTGTAAATAGACTGGAATTATCTGGACCTGCCTGCAGAGGGTAGCAGCTTAACACCGTATCGGAATCGACCCGGGTAGCAACATGACTTCGAATTCAACTATTTCTTCACCGGCAAAGCCGCAGCCATCTCTGCCAGAATCGCCTCCGCCGCCGCAGCAGGATCAGCCGCCTGCGTAATCGGCCGGCCCACCACCAGGTAGCTCGCTCCCCGTTGCGCAAAGCATCCGCCGGAGTCGCCACGCGTTTCTGGTCACCCACTTCGCCCCCAGCTGGCCGAATCCCCGGAATCACCAGCACAGCCTCCGGTCCAGCCAGTGCGCGCAGAGTAACCACTTCCTGTGGTGAGCACACAAACCCGCTGATTCCCGCACTCAGTCCCATCCTTGCCAGCAACTCCACCTGCGCCCCGGGAGCGCGCTCCACACCAACCGCCGCAACCTGCGACTGATCCATACTGGTAAGCACCGTCACTGCCAGCAATTGCGGAGGATCCGCCAAGCCCTCCAACGCCGATTGCGCCGCAGCCAGCATCGTCGGCCCGCCGTTGGCGTGGACGGTCATCATCCGCACGCCCAGCGCGGCCGCCGATCGAACCGCGCCCGCCACCGTGTTGGGAATATCGTTAAACTTCAGGTCCAGAAAGATCGAACAGCCTCGCTCGATAAGCGTCTGAATCAGCGACGGCCCCGCCGCCACAAACAGCTCCAGACCAACCTTGAACCACACGCACTTCGAATCAAGCCTTTCCACCAGGTCGAAAGCTGCCCCGGCATTCGGAAAGTCGAGCGCAACAATCAATCGCTGCCTCGCCTCTTCGTGAGGATCAATGCGCGTCGAACTCTGGCCGCCGCCGCGCACAAATGTCGGATTCAGCCTCTCTGGAATCGGCATACCTCCATGTTAATGCACACGCGGTTCAATCCAGGTTCCGGTTCGTTCTCGCGCAAATGCTCCATCGACTAAAGTAGTAAAGAGAAGCTCCGTGACTAGAAGGGAACCTGTTCGTATGCGTAGGATCGCGTGGGTCGTCGCATGGCTGGGCCTGGCCAGCTTGGCGTGGGCTGCAGGCGATACCAACCCCATGAATTACGATCCGCAGGTCAAAGTAGCATTCAACCACTTCTACAACCTCGATTACACCGGAGCCATTCAACGTTTTGAACGTATTCGCGCCGAACATCCCGGCGATCCGCAGGCCACCGCATACCTTCTTGAAGTAACTCTGTTCCAGGAGCTCTACCGCCAGGACCTGCTCGACACCACCTTCTACGCCAACGACGGTTTTCTTACCGGCCGCCACGCCACCCGCGATGATCCTGAAGCCCGCAAGCGCATTCTGGGGCTCGCCGACGAGGCCGTTCGCGAAGCCGACGCACGCCTCAGCAAAAATCCCAACGACGTGAACGCCCTCTTCGCCCGCGGCTGGGTGCGCAGCCTGCAAACCACTTATCTCGCCATGGTCAATCGCGATTTTCGCGGCGGATTCAAGCTGGCAACCAAGGCAAAGGATGACGAAGAACGCGTTCTCCAGCTCGATCCCAATTACGTCGACGCCAAACTTGTGGTCGGCGTCTATCAATACGTCATCGGCGCGCTTCCGTGGCCGTTCAAGTTCCTCATCGGTTTCGTGGGCATTACGGGTTCCAAATCAACCGGCCTCGCCATGCTTCGCGACGCAGCCGAACGTGGCGTAAACACCAGCGTCGAAGCGCGCACCGTCATCGCCCTCTTTCTGCGCCGCGAGGGCAAGTACGATGAAGCAATTCAGGTCGTCCGCAAACTCAGGTCCGAGTATCCACGCGATTTCCTCTTCCATCTTGAAGAGGCAAACCTGCTCAAGGACGCGGGTGAGGGCATGGTCGCCGTAACGGCCTATCGCGAACTGCTGGCGGACGCCGCCCGTCCCGGCTATTTCACCGAACCGCAGTTGGAACTGGCATACTTTGGCCTCGGCGACGCCCTGCGCGGCCAACGCCACTACTCTGAAGCGGCTGACGCCTACGAAAAAGTTGCATCTACTAAAAATGTTGGGCCTGAGCTCAAAATCCGGTCGCTGCTCGCGGCAGGTGAGTGCCGCGATGTGATCGGCGAACGCGCAAAGGCCGTGACGGACTACCAGGAAGCCATCGACGCCGGCCCGAATACCTCCCGCGCCGACATCGCCCGCAAACGCCTGCGCACGCCGTACAAGGGAAACTGAACAACCGCGAAAGGGAACTACAAGACCTCCCGATTCGTATGAGCAGAAAGATCGTGATTTTCAGGTAAGGAGCCGGTTATGGCTGTCTATTGTCATCAATGTGGAACCGGGTTGCCCCCGACCGCGCGCTTCTGTTCCAACTGCGGTTCAACCATTCACGTTCCCCAACCTATGCACGGCAGGCCTCTGATGAGGCCCCGTGAAGGCCGCCAGATCGCCGGTGTTTGCCTCGCACTGGCCCGCGCAAACGGCTGGGATGTCGCCGTGGTTCGTATCTTGACCGTCATAGGCGTATGTGTCTCCGGCGGAATTTTCGCCGTCGCGTATCTCGCCGGATGGATTGGCATTCCGGAGGAACCATTAGGCTTGCCGGGCGGCACCTATCCACCGGGCAGTGGAGCGTATCCTCCTCACATATGAGCTTTCTGCATTCTTCCTCCGGAGCTCGACTGGCCTTTTACGACATCGGGGCCGGCCTCCCGATTGTCTTTCTCCACCCCACCCCACTGGATCACGATTACTGGCGTCCGCTCATCGAGCGCCTGCCGGGAGTGCGCGCCATCGTCCCCGATCTGCGCGGCCACGGAGCCTCGGAACTCGGCAGCAATCTCCCCACCGGCGCTTTCAGCCTTGTCCCCGAAGCGCCAGTGCTCACCATGAGTCGGCTGGCCCAGGACGCGCTCGAGCTTCTCGATCACATCTCCTTAGATCAAGCCATCTTCGCCGGCTGCTCAATCGGCGGATATGTCCTGCTCGAACTTTGGCGTCAGGCCCCGCAGCGCATACGAGGTCTCGCTTTCGTATGCTCCAAGCCGCAGCCCGATACGGAAGCCGGCCTGCAAAAGCGCGTCGTCAACATCCATCAGGCCCGGGCAGGAAACGTAAGTTCGATGTTCGACGGAATGGCCCAGACGCTCATCGGTGCGACAGCCCGCAGCCGGCGTCCCGCCATAGTATCGGAGTTGCGCAGCCGTATGACGCTCACCCAGGATGCGCTCGTTGCCGTGCAGGCCGGCCTCGCCGCACGCCCCGATTCCGTCCCGACGGTCGCCACCATCAACGTCCCCGTGCTCGCCATCGCGGGCGGCGAAGACGGCTCGGTTTCTCCAGCTGAAGTGGACGCCTTTCAGGCCGCTCCCGGCGGATGTTCGTACCACGTGCTCCCGAACGCAGGGCATTTTTCAGCCTACGAACAGCCTGAGAAAATTGCGGAAATTACGCTTGGTTGGCTTGAGAAATTCCGGCGCTGAACGGTTCCGAAGTCTCGTAGCGTGGATACTGCGTCATCAGCTCTTCAACCGCCGCGACTGTCTTGATGCCGCCTCGCGCTCCTGCAGCCATGCAGTTCAACGCGGCTGCCGCGCATGAGAAATCGAGTTGTCGGTCGAGCGGCCACTCCTTCAGCAAGCCATAGATAAATCCGGCGCGGAAGATGTCGCCGGCGCCAGTCGTGTCCACTACCGGAACGTGATATGCAGCGCTGTGGATCAACTTCTTTCCATCCCAAGCCAGAACGCCATGTTCGCCCAGTGTAGCGGCGGTCACGCGACAGCCATACAGCACCTGCATACGGCGCAGGCAACGCTCAAGATTCGGCTCATCCATCAGCCGATGCGAAAAATCGTTGTTCACCAGCAGGTAATCGACATTCTCCAGCAGGTCGTCAATGCCAGGGTACGTATCGTCGAGATCGGCCGTTACGGGAACGCCGGCCTCGCGAGCCCACACTGCGGCTTGCGTGGCCGCTGCTGTATCGCGACCGTCCACGTGCAGCACACGCGCATTCACAATCCACTCGCGTTTCAAGTCCTCCGGCTGCAGAACCATGCGCTCATTGCGCTGGCAGAGCACCGTGCGGTCACCACTCTTGTCAATCAGGACGACGTTATGCAGGCTCGGCGCGTCATCCACTGTGACGATCTTTGCATCCACACCAACGCCGCTGAAAGCTTTCGCGTGTAAATGCGCCGCGTGATCATCGCCGAACTTGCCAACATAGCGCGTGCTCAAGCCCCACGTCTGGCACGCAATACAAGTAGTAGCAACCTGCCCACCCGGCATCACCGTGCGTTCGCCATATTCGACCTTGGAGCCGCAGGTAGGGAACTCAGTTAGAGCGATCAGGGTGTCGGTAGCATTCAGCCCCACACCCACAAGGTCCACTTTGGACAACTGCGTCATTCGCTCATTGTAGTGGTTCCCTAACGGTGTTTCACAGACCCACGCCCCAATGCTGTACGCTCAAGACAGGTTTCTTTTTCGTTCCGGATCTCGTTCGTGACCCAGTCAAATACATCCTCGCGCCCATTTATTCATCCCCATGCAGGCACCGCGCTGCAATGCGGAAAAGTCTCGCTTGAAAGCCTCGTCCGTCGCTACGGCACGCCTCTTTACGTGTACTCAGCCGATCAGATCGCCGAGCGGCTCGCGCTCTTTCAACAGGCGTTTGCAGGCCGCGAACACCTTGTCTGCTATGCCGTCAAAGCCAACTCAGCGCTGGCGATTCTTAAACTCCTCGCCGACCGCGGCGCGGGTTTTGACATTGTCTCCGGCGGCGAGCTTGAACGCGTGCTCGCTGCTGCGCCCAAAGCCGCAGGCCGCGTCGTCTTCTCCGGTGTCGGCAAAACTGCGGCGGAAATCGATCTTGCACTCCAGGCCGACATTCTCGAATTCAACGTCGAGAGCGAAGCAGAACTTGACCTGCTCGCCGCACGCGCACGCAAAATCAAGCGCCCCGCGCGTTTCGCCCTGCGCGTCAACCCCGACGTATTCGCCGACACGCACCCATACATCTCCACCGGCCTGCGCGAACACAAGTTCGGCATCGACATTCGCCGTGGGCTCGCAATCTACAAGAGCGCGGCAGGGAACCGCTGGCTGATTCCACACGGCGTCAGCGTCCACATCGGCTCACAGATTCGCTCAGCGCAGCCATTCGGTCAGGCAATCGAGCGAGTCAGAAAACTAGTCGAACAGCTGAACCGCGAAGGCATTCATCTCAAGAGCGTCGATGCCGGCGGCGGTCTCGGCATTGACTATCACGGCGGCGCATTCGACGCAGCGGCCAAGGTGGCGGAGTACGCCGCAGCTATTCAACACGCGCTCGCGGGATTCGACGGACGTGTGCTGATCGAGCCCGGCCGGTTCCTTGTCGCGCAGGCCGGCGCTCTCGTCGCCCGCGTGCTCAACGTCAAGCGTAACGGCAAAAAGACATTCGTCATCACCGACGCTGCCATGAACGACCTCATCCGCCCCGCGCTCTATCAGGCGCATCACGACGTAGTCCCGGTGCGTCCCCGTTCCGGCGCGCCGCGCATGGTCGATGTAGTGGGCCCGGTCTGCGAGACAGGTGACTTCTTTGCACGCGATCGCAAAATTGCGCCGCTCCAGCCTGGCGATCTGGTCGCTTTGCTCGATGCCGGCGCCTACGGCCTGGCGCAAAGCTCAAACTACAACACGCGCATGCGCCCCGCTGAAGTGCTGGTGGAAGGTTCAAAAGCTCGCCTCATCCGCCGCCGCGAAACCCTGGTGGACTTGCTGGCTCCGGAACTCGATCTGGCATAACACAAACCGCGCGGGAGTCTGTAACGCCGCTTCTCCCGCGGTGACTCTGCTATCTTTTTGCGCAGGGGAAATCCATCATGCAAGTTCGATCCAACGCAATTATCTCGCTCGTCATCGCAGGGCTTATGCTGGCTGCCTCCGCACAATCCTTTGCCGATCCGCTCACCGTAAAAACGGAGCAGGGCAAAGCTCAGGGAAAAGCGATCAACGAAGGCAAGGTCCGAGCCTTTCTCGGGCTGCCTTACGCCGCGCCTCCTGTCGGCGCTCTGCGTTGGAAAGCTCCCGAGCCGCCAGCCAGATGGAAGGGCACTCGCGACGGCACAAAATACGGCGCTCGGTGCGCACAGCGCAATGTTTTTGCCGACATGGTGTTTCAGGACGCCGGTCCAAGCGAAGACTGCCTCTACCTGAATGTGTTCACTCCCGTCAATGCCAAAGGCAAAAGCAAGCTGCCGGTCATGTTCTGGATTCACGGCGGCGGCTATACCGGCGGCTCCGCTTCTGAGCCTCGCCACAACGGCGATTTCCTGCCCACCAAAGGTGTCGTGCTGGTCACCATTAATTACCGGCTCGGCGTGTTCGGCTTTCTGGCTACCGCCGATCTCGCCAAGGAAGCCGGCGGCTCAGCAGGGAACTACGGCCTGATGGACATGATCGCGGCGCTCCAATGGGTCAGGGCCAACATCGCAAAGTTCGGAGGCGACCCGGGCAACGTGACCATCTTCGGCGAAAGCGCCGGCTCGTTCGCCGTCAGCACACTCATGGCCTCGCCCATAGCTCGGGGGCTGTTCCAGAAGGCGATCGGAGAAAGCGGTGGCGCATTCGGCAGCACACTTCCTACCGACAACCTGGAAGACCGCACCACGCGCGACGGGAAATGGGTTGAATCGCTCGGTGTAAGCTCGCTGGCCGATCTGCGCGCTATTCCAGCGGACAAACTGCTTGAGGCTGTAAGCAAACCGGGAGCGCCCAGATTCTCGACCGTAGTCGATGGCCGCGTGCTGACCGAACCCGTACCAGATACCTACGCACAGGGAAAGCAGGCGCATGTTCCGCTGCTGGCTGGATGGAATCGCGATGAAGGCAGAGCGATAAAGGACTTGACCGTTGAAAGTTGGAAGACCTGGGCCGCGGATCATTTCCAGGACCGCGCGTCGGAGTTTCTCCGCCTCTACCCCGGCGACACCGACGAGCAGGCCGCGCGCTCATCCGCCGATCTGGCCGGCGACACCTTCATCGCCTTCAGCACCTGGAAATGGATCGTTGCGCATCGCCAAACTGGCGACTCGCCCATCTACCGCTATCACCTCGAGCTTCCGGCCCCGCCCAGCAAGTTCCATCCCGGCTCATTCGCATTCCACTCCGACGACATCGAATACGTCTTCGGCACGCTCGACACCCGCCCCGGCGCAGAATGGAGGCCAGAAGATCGTACCTTGAGCGAGCAGATGATGACCTACTGGACGAACTTCGCCAAAACAGGCGATCCAAATGGTCCGGGCGTTCCGTTATGGCCGAAGTTGGGAATCGACAACATCATTTTGCACTTCGACAACCCGATCACGGTTGCGCCTTCCTCAGTAGAGCCTCGCTACGAATTCCTGCTGCAGGGCATGCCCTCAAGGCGCCCCTGATCGCTGGAACTATAACGACAACTCTCCCGGAGGGAGGATGGATGATGAAGCACAAAGGGACATTCTTCCCGGTAGCCCCTCCCGGAGGGAGGATGGAAGTTAGCCCAGGATGGAGCGTAGCGCAATCCTGGGAAACGCCCCAACCAAATATTGAGCCCCGGAGGGGCGGCGCGAACCTTCTACACCTGCTCATGCGATTACGTTGCTCCAAAGGCAAAGGCCGCTGCAAGCAGCGGCCTCGACGTAGACTTTGCGCAAACGCAAATACAATTCGCAATTGTAATCAAAAGCTAATAGCTAACGGCTGTCCTTACTGGTTCACGCCCGCGGCCGCGGCAAACCCTGAAGCCTGCTCTGTAGGGATCGTGCTTTCCGGCGGTGGTGCGGCGAAGCTGCTGTCCTTTGCGTTGATTGCGGACGAGTAATCGGGACCGAGACCGAGCTTCTTCAGCGCTCGGGAATCCGGCATCAGCTTGGTCTGCCATCCCTGGTCGGATTGGTACTTCTGCATTGCCGCGACGGTGGAAGAGTCCCACGAGCCGGAAGGATCGCCGGACAAATAATGCTCCCGGATCAGCGCCTGCTGAATCTGCGTTGCGCGTTCTGAATCGATGTTCTGCTGGCCCCGAATCCGGTGAGATGTCCTGCGTTTGCTGGCTTTGTGCCGCTTCGTTGCCTGGCCTCTCGCCTTGGCAGTTGCCAGGCCTCTCGCCTTGTCCGTACTCATCGTACTCGCCGCACTCTTTGCCCCGCCGCCAGTTGACTTGCTGCTCGTCTTCGCTTTGCCACTGGTCGGAGCGCGATGCACTCGCGACGCGAATGCTGACGGCGCCAGAAGAGCCGCCGAAAGGATCATTGCTACAGTTGAACGCGACAAAAACACGATGATGCCACCTCAATACAATTCGATTTATCCAAGGCTAGTTCGAGAAGTTTAGCGAAGTCTTCCGCAAAACAACAAGGAAAATCTCGTCTTTGTAATCTAAATTCTAATCTCTAAACGAGATAGGCGCCTCATCCCCACGCGGAGACAAGGCGCCCGGCTCTCTTACTGCAAGGTGCCGCCTATGTAATTGATGCCTTGTTCCGGATGGCGCGGGTCCATGATTTCGAACACCACGTCGTCTCCAGTCTTCAGCTTGCCCACCACGGCGTTGAACTGGTCCCTGTTGGGAGTGGGCTGCTTGTTTACGTGCGTGATTACGTAGCCGGGAACCAGTCCCTGTAAGTCCGCAAACGATCCGGAACGAACCGAGGCGATCATCACGCCCGAAGTGTGCAGCTTCGAAGCCATCGCCGGAGTAACTTCGCGGACCACGAGCCCGAGTTTGCTCTCAGCGGCGTCGCCCTCGTTCCCCGGAGCGGACTGGTTCTGATTGCTCGCCTGTTCCGCGAACACCTTATCGCGGTCGCCAATTGTTACAGTCGTGTCGCTCTGCTTGCCGTCGCGCATATAGCCCAAGCGCGCCGTTGAACCCGGCCGGCGGCTGGCAATCTCATCCACCAGATCGTTGCCGTCCTTGATCGAATGACCGTCGATTGAATTGATCACGTCACCCGGTTTGAGGCCCGCCTTGTCAGCAGGTCCACCCGGCTGAACTTCCTGCACCAGCACGCCGTTCTTGAAGCCATAAACGCGGCCTACTGCGCCGGAAAGCCCCTCGCGGAACTGAATGCCGATTGAACCGCGGGTTACCTTGTGGCTCGGGCTGATCAGGTCGTTGTATACCGAAACCACCGTATTTGCCGGCATGGCGAATCCGATACCCTGGTAACCGGCCGACTGCGTGTAGATCGCCGTATTCACGCCGATCACTTCGCCGTTCATGTTCAGCAGCGGCCCACCGGAGTTGCCCGGGTTGATCGCTGCGTCAGTCTGGATAAAATGCTGGAACTGTCCGCCCGCGCCGGGATCGATGGTCCGGTTCTTGGCTGAGATAATTCCCGCGGTTACGGTCTGCGAGAGCGCAAATGGGCTGCCGATCGCCACCACCCAGTCGCCAACCGAGGCGCTATCGGAATTGCCCAACTTCACCGTCGGCAGCGCGGAACTGGTGTCAATCTTGATCACAGCGAGGTCGGTCGCCTTGTCAGTACCAATCACGCGAGCCGGCCGGCCCAAGTCCTGGGAATCAGGATCGGTTGACAGCTTCACATAGATCTTGTCGGCCTTTTCGACTACGTGATAGTTGGTGATGATATAGCCCTTTGGATCCACGATGAACCCTGAGCCGAGCGATTCCTGAACGCCTCCGCCCTGGTCGCCGCCATCGGGCGGCGCCTGTCCGCCAAAGAAGCGGTTGAAAAAGTCCTGGAAATTGTCCGGAGGCTGGTTCTGACCCTGCCCGCCACCACCGGGCTGCTGATCCTCGTCATCGTCGCCGCTGCCACCGCCCGGAGCCTGTGGAGCAGGCTGCGTCCTGAAATGGAAATTCCGAGAGTTGCCGCCCTTGTTTCCTGTCTGCTTCGGCAGCGTCTGCGTATTGATGTTCACCACCGCCGGCGCCACTTGGCGGGCAATTTTCACAAAGTCATTCGGCGGAACCGGTGAATTGACCACCTTCAGCGGGGTGGCGTCCGAACTGTTGTTTTGCTGTTCCTGGCCACGCACTCCGTGCGCGACATAGGAACCGCCGACAATCGCGGCCGACAGCGTCGCGAGCAAGACAAAAGCTGAAGCCATACGGCGATTGCGCAGCCGTTCGATGAACAATTTCATGAGTTCGTTGACCTCGACTGGTAGCTAATCTGAATGATTGCACCAGCTCTTAGTATAGCGATTTGGAGGCAAACTCGTATGCCTCGAATGAGTTAGGTAGGCCACATTGGCTCCAGGTCCCGACCGCGCGTGGCCGGACCGGGCGCTCGCCGATTACCCGCTTCTTCGCTTTAGACGCCGCGCCAAGCAAAAGAGTTGCGGCTCGAACACTCAAATCGGGTGCCCAGCCCGTTAGCGAATCTTCATGCCTCCCACGTACACCTGTTGCCCCGCGACATACGTTTCCAGAACCTGCGTCTTCAGCAATTCCGGCGCTGGAACCGTATAAAGGTTCCGGTCCAGCAGAATAAAATCCGCGTCGTATCCCGGCTCCAGCTTGCCTTTGCGTGTTTCGGCGAATTCGGCATACGCCGAGCCTTGCGTGTACGCGAACAGCGCTTGTCCCCTGGTGATTTTCTGTTCAGGAAAATAGCTCTTCGTCCCGGCCTCATTCATGCGCGTCACCGCAGCGTACAGACCGCGAAACGGCGTGATCGGCTCAACCGGATAATCTGTCCCGAACGCCAGCGAAACCCCGGCGTCCAGAAATGCCTTCCATGCATACGAGAAAGCCGCTCGTTTGGCTCCCAGCCGCGACTCCGCCCAGTTTATGTCTGTGAGCAGGTGACTAGGCTGCATCGACGCAATCACGCCTAGCTTCGCAAAGCGCGCCACGTCTGCCCGGTCCACAACCTGCGCATGCTCAATGCGGTTGCGCGCATGCGTCGAAATCCCCGGCTGTGCAAAAGCATCCAGCGCCATCTCCGCCGCCTTATCTCCAATGGCGTGAAACCCAAGCTGAAATCCCGCTTTCGCACGTTCCAAAGCCAGCGCGTTCAATTCTGCCTGTGTAAACTGCGGCAACCCCGTATTCCCCGGATCGTCAGAGTACGGAGCCTTCATCGCCGCCGTGCGCGAGCCCAGCGACCCATCCATGAACCCTTTCAGCATCCCGGTGTGAAGCATCGGATCATTTGCGTCATGATGGGCGCGCATCCGTTTCAACTCGTCCACCGGTGCTTTGAACGGCAGCCATTCCGTGATCCGCAAATTGAGCTTGCCAGCCTTCTCCAGTTCCTCGTAGACAAGAAAATCTTCCCAGTCGCTGTTGTCCTGCACGCTTGTCACGCCGTGCATCAGTGCATCCGCAATCGCCAGTTCCGCGCCGCGCACACGCTCCTCATGAGTACGCGGGGGAATCACCTTCGCAACCAGTTCCATCGCCGACTCGCGCAGAATCCCTGTCGGCTCACCTCGTGCATCCAGATCGATCGCGCCGCCTTCCGGCACAACCGTCTTGCCGCTGATGCCTGCCGCAGCCAGCGCCGCCGAGTTCGCAATCGCAATGTGCCCATCCACGCGTTCAAGCAGCGCCGGATGCCCGAGTGTCACGCCGTCGAGCTCCTGCCGCGACGGCAGCACCTTGTCAGCCCAAAGCGTCTGGTCCCAGCGCCCACCCGTCAGCCAGCGTCCGGCAGGCGCAACTTTGGCATAGCTCCCGACGCGCACCAGCATGTCCTTGAGCGACGTCGCATCAGTCAAATCAACATTCAGTTTCGTGAGCCCCGCATTGCCAAGGTGCAAATGGGCATCGTTGAATCCGGGGAATACAAAAACATCCCGCCCGCCGCCACGCAGGTCACGCATCCGAGTCGCAGGACCAGCCATGCGCTTGATCGCTTCGTTGCCACCCACGGCCAGCACCTTGCCGCCGGCAACGGCCATTGCCTGCACGGTGCGCGGCTTGTCGTGCGAAAGCCCTTCGCCGGTGTAAATCACGCCATTGAAAAAAATCACTTCAGGCATCGTCGCTGCGTCTCGATTCTGCGAGGCCTCTGCCGTGCAGACCGGCATTGCCGCAAGCAACGCAAGAAACAAATGAAGGCAGGTTCGCATGAGCAGAGCCTACTGCTCCGCCGCCCAGTCCGCAACCGCCAGCGTGAATAGAAGCACGCGCCGCAGCCCGGCCTCGCGGTCTTTCGACGAGTACCACTCAGCCTGCGTATGCGCTCCGCCGCCCTCGCCGCCCGCGCCCATTGAGAGCGCTGGAACTCCAAGCGAAAGCGGAATATTCGCATCCGTCGAACCAAGTCGAAGATCCGTGCGCAAGCGCAAATGCCGGTCAACAGCACGCAGCGACTCAAGCATCGGCGACTCGTTCGGCAACGCCGCCGCCGGTCGGTCCCCAATCTTCGAAATGCTGAAGCTCAACGGCCGCTCACTATTGCTCGCCACGTCCCTGGTGCGAGCGTTCCAATGCACCACAGCATCCTCAACCGCGCGATGCAGCGCCACCTCAAGCCGCACCAGTTGCCCCGAGTCCGTCGAACGAAAATCTATCGTCGCACTCGCACTTTCAGGAATCGAATTCACGCTTGTGCCCCCGCGAATGGTTCCCACGCTAAGCGTTGTGCGCGGTTCCTCTGGCAGAGAAATTTCCGCAAGCTGGGCCAGCGCCGCGCCCAGCGCAATAATCGGATTCGCAGTGCCCGCGTCTGTAAAGCTGTGTCCGCCGGGACCGTTGATGGTCACTTGAAAGCGCCGGCTGCCCAGCGCCTGCGTCACCACGGAATCCGCTCCAGCGCCATCAAGCACAATATGACCGGCAATCCTGCTTGCTAGCGGCTGATGCTGATAGAAGTGGCGAACGCCGCGCAGATCGCCTTCGCCCTCCTCGCCCACGTTGCCCAGAAAAATAATCGGTGCAGGCAACTCAACCTTCGCATCAAGCAGCGCATGGATAATCGCCAGCATTCCCGCAACGCCCGCGCCGTTATCGCTGGCGCCCGGAGCAAGCAATCGATCACCATCACGCACGATATTGATCGGCGTATCGGCAGGAAACACCGTGTCCAGATGAGCCGAGAGGACTACCACCGGCCCGGTACTTTCCGGTGGCAGGTTTGCCGCCGGAAGCGTGCCCATCACATTGCCCACTTCATCCGTTCGCACGTTGCTCAGCCCGGCCGCGCGAAAATGCTTCGCAAGCCATTCTGATCGCGCCTGCTCGCCAAACGGAGGCGCAGGAATGGCAACCAGTTCGGCCTGCCAGTCCATAATTTTTTGAGGATTTCCGTGCAGCCACGAGAACGCTGCGTGTACCGGCCTTAGTGCAGCCAGCGCCGTTACGCGGGAGAAGGACGAGCTGCGGGAGAAGAGCCCCATGCGGTTGGATTTAGACTAGCAGGCTGCGATTAGGAAATACGCTTTTCGTCGTACTCAACCGAATGCAGGAAAAGTCCCCGAGCCGGAGCGGTTGGCCCAGCAGCAGCGCGCGCCTTCGCCGCAAGAATCTCCGGAATCGCATTAACCGCAAGCCGTCCTCGGCCTACATCCAGCAGCGTCCCCACAAAATTGCGCACCATGTGATGCAGAAACCCACTTCCGCGCACGCGATAAATAAGCATCGCCCCAGCCGGGCTTTGCGTCTGTTCCCATCCAGACGAAAATACCGTGCGAATCGTAGTCTTGGCCGGAAAATCCGATTCGCATCCCCCTTCCTGCTTGCGCGCCGCAACATCCTTGCGCACCGCAACATCCTTGCGCGCCGCAACATCAGGGTCAGTGGCAGCAAAGCTCAAAAAATCGTGCTCACCCTCCAGCATCTCCGCCGCTGCCTGCATATTGTCCAGATTCATCGGCCATGCGCACGCGTAAACATACCGTGCCAGAGACGGCGGACAAGTTGCTTCGCGAAAAACGCGGTACTCATACGTCTTCGCTGTCGCAGAGTGGCGCGCATGAAACCACGCTGGCGTCGTCTCTGCTTCCACAATCCGAATCGCGTCCGGCAGCGTGCGGTTAAGCGCCCGCCGCAGATTCTCCGCAGGAATAGGAGCTTGCAAAACAAAGCACGCCACCTGTCCCAATGCGTGAACGCCGGCATCGGTTCTGCCTGAGCCTTGGGGCAGGGGACTCTCGCCAGTCACGCGCCGCAGTGCTGCCTGGATTTCTCCTTGAATGGTGAGCTCGCCCGGTTGCACCTGCCAGCCGCTGTAGTCGGTACCGTCATAGGCCACAACCACCTTCCAGTTCTGGAGCGGCGACGCATTTTGATCGGATTCTGGCATGAAATGGCTTTATACATCAGGGTACCTGACGCCGGCAGTCACCGAGGAGAACTATGCTGTTGGGATATACTCAGCTTTCTGCACGTGATTGGCTTGGACCCCGATATTAACCAGCGCAATGTCGACGGTTAACAACGGAATTCCAGGGCTGAAGCAGAAGGTATGTGCTGGGCTGAACGGAACGAAAAAGCCTGAGGCTGCGTATGGATGGATGAGTCAATCATCCTCCCAGGCGCGAAAATCGTCTTGGATTGTGACAATTTGCGTCCGGAACGGGATTCCGAACGTCTTCAGTAATGGCTACCCACATGCCTCAGCTACCCTTTGTGGAGAGGAATCATGCAATTGCGCCGTATACGTGTGTTTGACAGGCAGAAATCAATCTCGCCGGAAGTTCTGGAACAAGAAGCCATCAAGCGGTCATCGCCAAAAGAAGCAGGTACCAGGTTGCGTGCATTCGCCGCAGTCATGTTGACTCTGGCGTCCTGCATGCCGTCGAGCCTTGCCGCACAAACGCCGGCTGGTTCAAAAGGACCCGACAAGGAAGCATCCAACTTGCCGGCGGCCCCAGCTCCGGTTCCCACCGAGCCATTCAAACTGAATCGTTCAGCACGCGATTATTCCAAGCCGTATGCCGGATTCTTCAGCATTAACAAATACCGCGCTACATCCCTCGGGAAGGCGAGTTTCGCCAATTCTGTTCGGCTCGGTGACATGGTGCGGGACGGCAAAATTTACCTGAGCCTCTCGGATGCGATCGCGCTCACTCTCGAGAACAACTACGACCTGGCCATTGCGCGCTATGATCTGGACATTGCCGACACTGATATTCTGCGCACCAACACGGGCCAGGCCCCATTGGGCGTGCCCGCAGGCCTGGTCACGAATACGTTGGGCGCATCTGCAAGCGGCGCCACCCTATCAACTGGCGGTGGTCCCGGCGGAACAAATGTCGGATCGGGCGGTGCGGGTTCGGGCACCAGCGGTTTGTCGCTGACCACCGGTGGCGCCGGGCCGACTCCGGCGAATCTCGATCCAAGCGTCACCGGCACCGTCTCCTTCGATCGCAATCACCTCCCGGCGACAAGCTTCTTCTCAACTGGCACCAGCTCAACCAACAAATATAATTTCACCTTCAATCAGGGATTCGTTACTGGCACTAATTTTCAGTTAGCATTCAACAACACATACGCAACCACGAACAACACGGTCACCCTCTACAGCCCGCAATTGCTCACTACGTTCAATGGGCAAGTGACGCAGCATCTGTTGCAGGGAGCCGGCATCTGGGTCAACAAGCGCTTCATGTATCAGGCGCTGAACGATCGCCGCATTGCGGACGCTACGTTCCGCCAGCAGATTCTCTACACCGTCAACCAGGTTGAGGGCATCTACTGGGGCCTGGTGCAGGCGTACGAAAACCTGCAGGCCAAGCAGCGCGCGCTCGATCAGAGCACGCAGCTCGTGAACGACAACAAGAAGCAGGTGCAAATTGGCACCATGGCTCCGCTCGACATCGTGAACGCGCAGTCGACTCAGGCCAGCGATCAGCAAAATCTCATTACCGCCCAGAATTCGCTGAATTACCAGGAGCAGATCATCAAGCAGGCGGTCGCTCGCAATCTGAACGATCCCGTCCTGACGAACGCGCATGTCATTCCCACCGATCGCGTCAGCCTGGAGCAGATCCCCGAGGAATCACAGGACACGGAGGTGCTGGTGCAGGCAGCCTTCCAGAGCCGTCCGGAACTGGAACAGGCCGTCCTGACGCTCAAGAACGACGAGATCACCCTGAAGGGCGCGCGCAATGCACTGATGCCGGTCCTCGACATTTATGGGTACTACCAGGGGCAGGGCGTTGGCGGTCGTGTTAACCCGCATCTCAACCCGAGCTTCGCCGGTGGCGCCATCCCCACCGAGGCCACGGGCTACGGGACGGCGCTTGATCGCGCCTTCAACAGTACCGCGCCCGATAAAGGAATCGGTTTCAACCTCACCATTCCGTTGCGCAATCGCTTAGCTGAATCCGTACAGGAGCGGTCGCTCATGGAATACCGGCAGGCGGAGTTACGCCTGGCCCAGCTGTACACGCAGATTCGCATGCAGGTGGTGAATGCCAAGTTCGCGCTCACCAACGACCGCGCCGCGGTTCAGGCCGCGGAAGCTGCTCGCGATTTCAATCAGCAGAGCCTCGATGCCGAAGAAAAGAAACTCAAGCTCGGCGCGTCCACTACCGCAAACGTGTTGTTGCAGCAGCGCAATCTTGCCAATGCGGAATACAACCTGATCGTCGCCCACGCTCAATACGCCAAAGACCGCTCGGGCCTCTACCAGGTGCTGGCGAGCACAATGCAGCATTACGGCATCAACCTGCCTGAAGCAGCCTCCGGCGAAATCAAGACCACACCGAAGGTTCCCGGCGTTCAGCCTGCTCCCCCAGGCCAGGAGCCGTCCATGACGGCTCCACCAACACCCACGCCCGCAAAGTAGTTTCCAGGCATCAGCAAAGGGACCGGTAACAGGTCGTTACGAAACGGGACTGAGGAGAAGTGTAAACGGAACGGTGCTTCGTATTCGGAGCACCGTTTTGTATTTTGAAGGCATCCTGCCCCAGCGACTCGCCTTGTATGTAGCCCAATGAAGATGCCCTCGCTCTCGTGAGGGCATCTTCCAAAATCGATCAAGCGACTTCAAGGGTCTTGTAACGGCCTGATGCGGCGCCGGTCTTTCTGTTTCGATCGCTTCAGCACCGGGCTGATCCTCAGCTAGCGCTTGCCAACGCGTTGGCGCAGGGGAACAGCCTCGGTCTTAGTGGACAGATAGGCATCCACTGCAGCAGCAGCCTTGCGGCCCTCTGAAATGGCCCACACCACGAGTGACTGGCCGCGGCGCATGTCGCCGGCAGCAAACACGCCCTCAACCGAGCTCATGTAGTTGGTCGTCGCGATATTGCCGCGATTGTCCAGCTCTACACCAAGCTGTTCAATCATTCCGTTCTTCACCGGCCCAAGGAATCCCATGGCCAGCAGCACAAGGTCAACGTCCAACGCAAACTCCGAGCCTGTAATCGCCTCGAACTTTGGCGGAGCCCCAACGCGAACGGCGTGCCACTGCTTCACTTTTCCGTTCTCATCGCCTGTGAACTTTACGCTGTTGATGCTCCAGTCGCGCTTGCCGCCTTCCTCATGCGAGCTCTCGGTACGCAGCTGCATGGGCCACAGCGGCCATGGCGTCAACGGAGAGCGCTCCTCAGGAGGCTTGGGCATGATCTCGATCTGGTGAACGCTCTTGGCGCCCTGGCGATGGCTTGTCCCCAGGCAGTCCGCACCGGTATCGCCGCCGCCAATAATCAGAACGCGCTTGCCGGTCGCCAGAATTTCGGTCGACGAATCGACCTCATCTCCCTGGTTGCGGTGGTTCTGTTGCGGAAGGAACTCCATTGCGAAGTGGACGCCCTTCAACTCCCGTCCGGGAATCTTCAAGTCGCGGGGCTGCTCAGCACCACCGCTAAGCAGGACGGCCTCGTACTGGCTCATCAGCTGATCAACTGAGACGTTTACGCCGACGTGCGCATTGGTGACGAACTGCACACCCTCCGCGCTCATCTGTTCAATGCGGCGGTCAATTACGTACTTCTCAAGCTTGAAATTGGGAATGCCATAGCGCAGCAGGCCGCCTATGCGATCGTTCTTTTCGTACACCGTCACTGAGTGGCCGGCGCGACGCAACTGCTGTGCTGCTGCAAGCCCTGCAGGACCGCTTCCGACAACGGCAACACGCTTGCCGGTCGACTGCTCTGGCGGCTCGGGATTAATCCAGCCCTCGTCCCATGCGCGTTCCACGATGGAGCGTTCGATGAGCTTGATGGAAACCGGCGGCTGATTGATGCCAAGCACGCAGGCAGCTTCGCAAGGAGCAGGGCAGATGCGGCCCGTAAACTCCGGGAAGTTGTTAGTCGCGTGCAGCCGGCGGATCGCCGTCTCCCAGCGATTGTTATAGACCAGGTCGTTCCAGTCGGGAATCAAGTTGTTAACCGGGCATCCGGTATGGCAAAACGGTACGCCGCAGTCCATGCAACGCGCACCCTGCTCGCGCTGCTTCTCTTCAGGGAAGGGCTCGTAAATTTCGAACCAGTCCTTGATGCGCTCCTCGGGCTTGCGCCGCGTGGGCTGTTCACGCTTAATTTCCAGAAAGCCAGTTACCTTACCCATGCAGCACCTCTGCGGTAGGCGTCACCAGAGGCGACGGAATAGTGGGCGAAGCATAAACCGATGTGGCACGCGCTACGCCCAGTACACGCTTGTACTCGTGCGGGAAAACCTTGATAAACCGAGGCTGAGCATCCGCCCAGTGCTCCAGCACCCACGCGGCACGCGGGCTACCGGTGCAGTCGCGATGGCGCTCAAGCATGACCTGCACCCGCTCCACATCGGCCGCTTCCACCAGTGGCTCCAGATCGACGCTGGCCTTGTTGCAACGCCGCGTTGAGAAGTCGCCCAGGTCGTCGTACACGTAAGCAAAGCCGCCGCTCATTCCGGCTGCAAAGTTGCGGCCCGTAGAGCCGAGCACGATTACGGTGCCGTTGGTCATGTACTCGCAACCGTGGTCACCCACGCCTTCAACCACGGCAATGGCGCCCGAGTTGCGGACCGCGAAACGTTCACCGGCAATGCCGTTCAGGAAGACCTCGCCTGAAGTTGCGCCGTACAGCACCACGTTGCCGACGAGGATGCTCTCTTCCGGCAGGAAGCTCGAGGTCTTCGGCGGATACGCAATGATGCGTCCACCCGAGAGACCTTTGCCAAGGTAGTCGTTCGCGTCGCCTTCCAATTCGAGCGTTACACCCGAAGGGACGAACGCACCGAAGCTCTGTCCGGCTGAACCTTCAAAACGGAAGTGGATGGCGCCGTCAGGCAATCCGGCAGAGCCGTACCTGCGTGCAATCTCGCCGCCCAGCATGGCGCCCACCGTACGATGTACGTTGCGGATCGCAAACTTCGCGGTCACCGGCGTCTTCGACTCCAGCGCCGGCTTCGCTTTCGCGATTAGCTGATGATCCAGAGCCTGGTTCAGACCGTGATCCTGTGGCTGCATGCGGCGACGAGCTACACGCGAGGGCAGTGTCGGCGAGTAGAGGATCGACGAGAGGTCGATGCCCTTGGCCTTCCAGTGCGCATCGGCAATGGCCGCATCGATCTTGTCCACGCGCCCAACCATCTCGTCCACCGTGCGGAAGCCGAGCTTGGCCATGTGCTCGCGCATCTGCTCCGCGATAAAGAAGAAAAAGTTGATGACGTGCTCAGGCGTGCCGGTAAACCGCGAGCGCAGAACCGGATCCTGGGTGGCGATGCCGACCGCGCAAGTATTCAAATGGCACTTGCGCATCATGATGCAACCCATTGTAATGAGCGGCATCGTCGCAAAGCCGTACTCTTCTGCACCCAGCAGCGCGGCGATCACCACGTCGCGGCCGGTCTGCAGCTTGCCATCAGTTTGCACGCGAATGCGGCTGCGCAGATCGTTCAGCAACAGTACCTGCTGCGTTTCGGCCAGGCCAAGTTCCCACGGCAGGCCGGCATGCTTGATCGAGCTGAGCGGAGAAGCGCCCGTACCCCCGCTGTCGCCGGAGATGAGCACAACGTCGGCATGCGCCTTCGAAACGCCGGCGGCTACCGTGCCAACGCCAACTTCAGAAACCAGCTTGACCGCAATGCGCGCCTGCGGGTTCACGTTCTTCAGGTCGTAGATGAGCTGCGCCAGATCCTCGATCGAGTAGATGTCGTGGTGCGGCGGCGGAGAAATCAAACCAACGCCGGGGATCGAGTGGCGAGTTTTGGCAATGGTCTCATCCACTTTGTGGCCCGGAAGCTGTCCGCCTTCACCGGGCTTTGCGCCCTGTGCCATCTTGATCTGCAGTTCGTCAGCATTGACCAGGTAATTAGTGGTCACCCCAAAGCGTCCGCTGGCAACTTGCTTCACCGCGCTGCGGCGCAGATCGCCATTTGCGTCGCGTTTGAAGCGCTCTTCGTCTTCGCCGCCTTCACCGGTGTTCGACATGCCGCCGATCCGGTTCATGGCGATGGCGAGCGTTTCGTGCGCTTCCTTGCTGATGGAGCCGTAGCTCATTGCGCCAGTTGTGAAGCGCTTGACGATTTCCTTTGCGGGCTCAACCTGTTCGATCGCAATCGGCTTCTCAGAGTACTTCAGCTTCAGCAGGCCGCGCAGCGTACACAGGGTCCGGTTCTTACTGTCGATCAGCTCCGTGTATTCCTGAAAGGTTGAGAAGTTGTTCTGCCGCACAGCGTGCTGAACCTTGCTGATCGTCTGCGGATTCAGCAGGTGATATTCGCCGCCCTCGCGGTACTGGTATTGTCCGCCGACAACCAGGTCGGTTTCGGAATCGGTAAGCGGCTGGAACGCATAGCTGTGCTTCATCAGCGCTTCCCGGGCGATCACGTCCATCCCGACGCCTTCCACGCGTGAAGCGGTTCCGGGGAAGTACTTATCCACGAGGAACTGGTTCAGGCCGACGGCCTCAAACACCTGCGCGCCGCGATAGCTTTGCAGCGTGCTGATGCCCATCTTCGAAAAAGTCTTCAGCAGGCCCTTGTTGATGGCTTTGATGAAGTTCTTCTCAGCGTATTCAGCCGATACATCGTCCGGCAGCAATCCGCGCCGCTTCAAATCGTGCAGCGACTCGATAGCGAGATACGGATTGATGGCGCTCGCGCCGTAGCCAATAAGCAGAGCGAAATGCATCACCTCGCGGGGCTCGCCGCTTTCGATAATCAACGCAACCTGCGTGCGCGTCTTCTCGCGAACCAGGCGATTGTGAACGGCGGCCATGGCCAACAGACTAGGAATGGGCGCGTACGTGGCATCCACACCACGGTCCGAAATAATCAGCAGCGTGTAGCCGGAGTGCACAGCATGAGCGGCACGAGCGCTCAACTCTTCGAGCGAGCGGCGAAGGCCTGCTTCGCCGTCGGCAGCGCGGAAAAGCGCAGGCAGCGTCGTCGCAAGCAGATCGCCGGATGAAACGCGGCGCAGCTTTTCCAGATCGCGGTTGGTCAGGATCGGATGCGGCAGCTTGAGTGTGTGGCAGTTTTCAGGAGCCTCATCCAGAATGTTGCGCTCAGTACCGATGTAGCTGATGAGCGACATCACCAGCTCTTCGCGGATCGGATCGATGGGCGGATTAGTAACCTGCGCGAACAACTGCTTGAAGTAGTTGAACAGCGACTGCGGACGATCAGAAAGACAAGCCAGCGGCACGTCTGTGCCCATGGAGCCTATCGGCTCCTCGCCCTTGGCTCCCATCGGTGCAAGCAGAACGCGCAAATCTTCTTCGCTGTAACCTGAAGCACGCTGCCTGCGCAGCAGAGTCTCGGGATTCGAAGCGATCACGCGCGGCGGCTCGGGCAACTGGTCCATGGTGACCTGCTGCTCCTTCAGCCACTCGGCATAGGGCTGGCGCGAGGCGAGCTGCTTCTTGATTTCTGCGTCGGAAATGATGCGCTGCTGAACCGTGTCCACCAGGAACATGCGGCCCGGCTGCAGACGGCCCTTCTTGCGCACGTCCTCTGCGGGAACCTCAATCACGCCCGCTTCTGAAGCCAGCACAACCAGGTCATCCTTGGTAACGATGTAGCGCCCCGGGCGAAGACCGTTGCGGTCGAGCGTAGCGCCGATCACGCGGCCGTCAGTAAACGCAATCGCGGCGGGACCGTCCCACGGCTCCATCAGCGAGGCGTGGTACTCGTAAAAGGCGCGCTTGTCCTCGTCCATGTCCGGATTGCCGGCCCATGCCTCAGGAATCAGCATCGCCATTACGTGGGGCAGGGAACGGCCGGACTGAAACAGGAACTCCACTGCGTTATCAAGTGAAGCCGAGTCGCTGCCTTCGGGCATGATCACCGGGAACAGCTTGTCGATGTGCCCGTCGTGCAGCGAGCTCTTCAACACACTTTGCCGCGCGTTCATCCAACTGATATTGCCGCGGATGGTGTTGATCTCGCCATTATGCGCAACGTAACGATACGGATGAGCCAGCTTCCAGCTCGGGAAGGTGTTCGTTGAAAAGCGCTGGTGTACGAGTGCGAGCGCGCTGGACACAAGCGGATTGGCCAGCTCGAAATAAAAGCGCTCGATCTGCGGAGCCAGCATCAGCCCCTTGTATACGATCGTGCGACACGAGCACGAAGGAACATAGAACGCTTCCTTGTCCTCAATTTCGGAGCTGGCAATCTCATTCTCCGTGCTGCGGCGCACGCGGTAGAGCAGGCGCTCAAACGCGTTCTCGTCCATGCCCTCAGGCCGCAGAACGAACAGTTGCTCGATGTAAGGCTGCGAGTTGCGGGCCTCACGGCCAATGGCGTCGCCATTTACCGGAGTATCGCGCCAACCAAGAACAGTCAGACCCTCTTCATGGGCGATGCGCTCAAACACACCTTCGCACTGCAAGCGGCTGTGCCGCTCAACCGGCAGGAAGCACATGGCAACGCCGTACTCGCCAGCGTCAGGCAGTTTCCAGCCCAGCTCCGTGCATTCGCGCACAAAGAAGGCGTGGGGAATCTGAATCAGGATTCCTGCGCCGTCACCGGTCTCCGGGTCGCATCCCGATGCGCCGCGATGGGTCAGGTTAATCAGCACCTCTAGACCCTTGCGGATAATCTCGTGGCTCTTCTCGCCACGAATGCTGGCGACCAGTCCCATGCCGCAGGCATCGTGCTCATTATGGGGGTGATAAAGCCCCTGCGGATCGGGTATACGGTGACGGAAATTGGAATTATCCATGGCAGCCTTTTCAATTACCGTTTTGCTTGTAAATCGGTTCGTGCGTTCAGAAAGACACTACTGCGGTGCGATTCTCGTAAAGCAGAATCGCCTAAAACCATGGTCAAGAGGGTTGCCTGAGCAGGTACCGGGCGCGTCCGGAACAACACTACCTTTAATATATCGAAAAAATTCCTAACCTGCTGAATTTCCTCGGCGCAAATGTCCTGAAACGGAGACACATGTCCCATCTGTGCGCAATCTCGCTTGTTTTGTGACATATACTGGACCCCGTGAACGCAAGCAACTCAGGCACAATATTGGTCACCGGAGGAGCCGGATTCATCGGCTCAAATTTCGTCTTACAGTGGCTCAAGGCGAGCAGTTCGACGGTCGTAAACCTCGATCTTTTAACCTACGCTGGCAATCGAGGTAATCTCGTTTCGCTTGATGGGGATCTGCAATACAATTTTGTCCAGGGAGACATCTGTGACGCCGAACTGGTCGGATCTCTCCTTCAAAAGCATCGCCCGTGCGCCGTCGTTCATTTTGCCGCCGAGAGCCACGTCGACCGCTCCATCGTCGCTCCCGACGCGTTTCTGCGCACCAACATTCAGGGCACGTTCGTCCTTCTCGATCAGGCCAAGAAGTACTGGTCCAGCCTGAACGACACTGATCGCGCACGTTTCCGGTTTCTGCACGTATCTACGGACGAGGTTTACGGCACGCTGGGCAAAGACGACCCCGCATTCTGCGAAACCACGGCTTATGCGCCCAACAGCCCCTATGCTGCTTCAAAGGCAGCATCCGATCACATGGTCAGAGCTTACCAACACACCTTCGGGTTCCCCACACTCACCACAAATTGTTCGAATAACTACGGGCCATTTCAGTTTCCTGAAAAACTCATTCCGCTCATGGTTCTTAACGCCCTTGAAGGCAAGCCGCTTCCCGTCTACGGAGACGGCAAGAATGTGCGCGACTGGCTCTACGTTGCAGATCATTGCTCGGCCATCCGCGCCGTCCTCAGCCACGGTGTCATAGGCGAAACCTACAACATCGGTGGCAACAGCGAGCGTGCCAACATCGACGTCGTCACTACCATCTGCGATCTGGTCGATGAGATGCGTCCCGAGCCATCCGCACCTCCTCGCAGGCGGCTCATTACGTACGTCGAAGACCGGCCCGGACACGACCGCCGCTACGCGATCGACGCCACCAAGATCAGCCGCGACCTGGGCTGGAAACCCGCCGAGCAGTTTGAGGGCGGATTGAGAAAAACGGTTTGTTGGTATCTTGAAAACTCAGCCTGGGTCGAGAGCGTACGTACCGGCGCCTACCGCGACTGGATCGCGCAGAACTATTCGGAGCGAAGCGAAATATGAAAGGCATTATTCTTGCGGGGGGTTCCGGAACGCGGCTCTATCCCGTCACTCACGTTGTCTCCAAGCAACTGCTGCCGGTTTACAACAAGCCGATGGTGTATTACCCGCTCAGCACCCTTATGTTGGCGGGGCTCCGCGAAATTCTGCTCATCTCAACCCCGCAGGACACTTGCCGATTTGAAGAGCTCCTCGGCAACGGCAACAAGTGGGGAATCGATATTCAATACGCGGTGCAGCCCAAACCGGAAGGGCTCGCGCAAGCCTTCATCATCGGCCGCGAATTCATAGGCGATTCACCTTGCGCACTCATTCTCGGCGACAACATTTTTTATGGGCAGGGGTTCTCGCATCAGTTGCAATCGGCCGCCAGGCTGGAGCAAGGCGCAACGGTATTTGCCTACCCCGTTGAAGATCCGCAACGCTACGGCGTGGTCGAGTTCGACGAGAACGGCAGCGCAGTCAGCCTGGAAGAGAAGCCTGCGAATCCCAAGTCGCGTTACGCCGTCACCGGGCTTTATTTCTATGACAACGATGTGGTCCGTATCGCTTCTTCGCTCAAGCCCTCTGCACGAGGTGAGCTTGAAATTACAGACCTCAACCGCTGTTATCTGCAAGACAGGGCGACTCAACGTGGAAATCATGAGCCGCGGCATGGCATGGCTCGACACAGGAACACACGACTCGCTGCTTGAAGCTGCCCACTTCGTTGCGACCATTGAACGCCGACAGGGCCTCAGCATCGCCTGTCCTGAAGAGATCGCATACAGGCAGGGTTTCATTTCGAAAGAACAACTAGAGCGGCTTGCCGCACCGATCATCAAAAGCGGATACGGCAAATATCTGCTTGATATTCTGAACGACCCTTATCTCTCCGCGAAGACTGAAAAACTATGAAAGTACGCGAAACTGCGTTGCCGGGCGTGTTGGTGTTGTCGCCCACCATCTATCGCGATGATCGCGGCGAGTTCTTTGAGACCTTCAATCTTCGTCGCATGACCGAGGCAGGCCTGCCGTCGCTGTGGACGCAGGACAATTTCTCGCTCTCCAAAAAGAATGTTCTTCGCGGCATCCACTACCAGGTTCTGCAACCGCAGGGAAAGCTGGTTCGCGTAACGCACGGAGCAGTACTTGACGTCGCAGTGGATCTGCGCCGAAGCTCAGCATGCTTTGGCAAGCACGTAGCCGTGGAACTGAGCGGCGAAAACGGCGAGATGCTCTGGATACCTGTCGGATTTGGGCACGGATTTGTTGTGCTGACCGAGACCGCAGGCTTTGCCTACAAGGTGACGGATTACTATTCACCGGCAGGTGAGCGCACCATCGCGTGGAACGATCCGGACCTCGCAATTCCGTGGCCCGTGTCTGCGGCCGACGTCATCGTGTCAGACAAGGATCGGCAGGGCGTACTGCTCCGTGACGCAGAAGTTTTCCCCTGAGGGATTGGCCGCGATCGGCAAAGTGAAGTCGGTTGTCCTGAAGGTGTAAGGCTTAGCCAATGCATCGAAGCCTGCGAGGGTGAGGGCCGCCGCAAACCGAGCGCAGCTCACCGCTCAACCGCCGCATCCAGCAAATCAAAAAACTCCGGAAAGCTGATGGCAGCCGCTTCGGCGCCCTGAATCAGCGTATCGCCGGAAGCCCGCAACGCCGCCACGCTGAAAGCCATGGCAATGCGATGATCCGTTCCTGAATCGATCGTCGCTCCGTGCAGACTCTGACCGCCCGGAACATCGAGCCCGTCTTCAAACTCCGCCACTTCTGCGCCCATCGCTTTCAGGTTCTTCGCCACCAGAGCAATCCGGTCCGACTCCTTCACGCGCAATTCCTTTGCATCGCGAATACGGATGCCACCGCTCGTATACGGTCCGATAGCCGCCAGCACGGGCAACTCGTCGATGAGCTGCGCAGCCAGCTCGCCGCGGATCTCCGTAGATCCCAGACCCTCAGCAGGTGCTGAAATCTGAACCGTACCCACTAGTTCCGCGTGCTTCTCTTCGAGATGCAGCACCGTGATCTTCGCGCCCAATGCGGAAAGCACATCCAGCAGCGCGGCGCGCGTCGGATTCAATCCCATTCCATCAAGCACCAGGTTCGATCCGGGAAAGAGCGCCGCCGCGCAAAGAAAGAATGCTGCCGATGAAAGATCGCCCGGCACGGTCGCCTCGATTGAATGCAGCGACTGCCGCCCGGTGATCGAAACCGAATGCGCATCACGGCTGAGCGTCGCGCCAAAAGCGCGCAAAGCAAGCTCGCTGTGATCGCGCGTGCGCACTGCTTCACGAACAGTCGTGGTTCCTTCCGTCTGCAGTCCCGCCAGCAGAACACAGGTCTTCACCTGAGCGCTCGGAACCGGCGTAGTAAAGTCGATCGGCTTCAGCGCGCGGCCCTCCACCGTGAGTGGCGCATGTCCATCCGTCAGCGTGATGCTTGCTCCCATCGCCCCCAGCGGTTTGCGAATTCGCTCCATCGGCCGTTTCGAAAGGGAAGCATCGCCGATCAATGTGAACCGGCCCTCCTGCGGCGCAAGCAGTCCCGACATCATGCGCATCGTCGAGCCCGAGTTGCCGCAATCCAGAGCTTCAGCCGACGGAGTGACCCGCCCGCCGATCCCCGTAATTTCCACCGCATCGCCGCCGACCCGCTTGACCTTGGCGCCCAGCGCTTCCATGCAGCCGAGCGTTGAAGCACAATCGGCTCCCGTTGAGAAGTTCGTAAAGCGCGAAGTGCCCTCTGCAAACGCGCCGAGCATCGCATAACGGTGGCTGATTGACTTGTCGCCGGGCAGCCGCAAGCTTCCGATCATATTGCGGGCCGGACGGATGACGCGTTCCTGTGTAGTGGTATCCAAAGGCGCTCCAGGGAATTAGGCGGTTCACTACAAGTCTATCTAATCAGGTCCTCGACACGCTCCTTTTGGCTTCGCAGCTTGCATAAAAATCGGAGGGAGGAGAGGCCTTCAGCCCTCTGACAATTCGACAACGGAGGGAGCAGGAGCCTTCAGGCTCCTGAATAAAGCAAGCAAGTTTTAAACGGCTTTACAGGCTGCGGAAAAACTCGCCCATCGTTTTGTTTTGTAACAGGGCACGACTTTAGTCGTGCCGCAAGTATCTGCGAAATCAACTGGGCTTTAGTCCTGAGGGAATGCAATTTCGGGATTCCAACTCACATTTAAGTTTTTCCGCAATCTCTTTAGCCGCGGAAGTAAGCAGACTACCGCACCTGCAGCACGATGATCGTCTCATCGTCGAACCGATCCTTCGCGCCTTGAAATCGCGATACGTCTTCCAGGATGGCGTCTGCAATCGCCAGCGCAGATTGGCCTCGGTGAGCGCAGAGTATTCCCGCCAGCCGTTCCTCGCCGTACATCTCTTCCTTCTCGTTCTCCGCGTCGAGAATTCCGTCCGACACAAACACAATCACGTCCCCGGACTGCGCCGTAACCTTGATTTCATCGTACGAAACCTCGGGAAACAAACCCAGCGGAAATCCTTCCGCCTGCACCGTCACAGAATGCCCACCGCTGCAGTGCACCGGCTGTGCCGCGCCCGAGTTTGCCACGCTCAGCGTCCGGCTCTCATCGTCCCAAATGGCAAACAGCATCGTGACGTACTGCGACTCGAGCTTGCGTTCCTGCAGGGTCTCGTTCAGCAATGCCAGCATCTGCGCCGGCTCCGGTTTTTGTCCGGCTGCCGCGCGCATAATCCCGCTCACCATTGCGGCAAACAGTGCCGCCGGTGCAGCCTTGCCGCTCACATCGCCTAACACAATCGCCGTGCGTCCCGGCTCGTACTCCACAAAGTCATACAAGTCGCCGCCGATTGTGCGCGCGGGCAGAAAACGGACCGCCATCTCGGCATTCTTCATCTCGGGAGCTGTGGGTGGAAGCAGTCTGAGCTGCACCTCCCGCGCCATGGCAATATCGCGTTCCAGCTGTCGTTCCTGCGCGTGCACCGCCTGGTACAGGCGTGCATTCTCAATCGCAATCGCCACCTGAGCGGCCAGCGTCGTCAAAATGCGCTCATGCTCTTCCGTAAAAAAGTGCGGCCGCGTATGTTCCATGTCCAGGACGCCGATAATGCGTCCTTTGTAGAACAGCGGAACCACCAGTTCCGAGCGCGTCTCTTCGTTCATCGGCAGGTAGCGCGGGTCCTTTGTCACATCGGGAACATTGACGAAGCGCCACTCGCGGACAGCAGCCCCTACCAGTCCCGTATTCACCGGAATCCGCCGCAGCGGCGCGTGCGAGTAGCCGAAGCGCCACGCATAACGCGTAATCAACGTCTCACCCTTCTCATCCAGCAGCATGATGCTGAACATCTGGTAATCGATCAGCCTGCGCAGCAACTGCCCAACCCGCTCCAGGAGCGGCCCCAGTTCCAAAATTGACGCCAGCTCGACAGCGATCTCATTCTGTACTTCCAGTGTCTGCGCCTGCCGCGACACCCGCGCATACAACCGTGCGTTTTCAATCGCCTGCGCAATGCGCGACGCTGTCAGCGTAAGTACGCGCAAATGTTCCGGCGTAAAGTAGCCAACCTCGGTGCTCTCCAGGTCCATCACGCCGATAAGTCTGTTCTTGGCAATAAGCGGTACGGCCATTTCAGAACATACTTCGGGATTTGCGTCGACGTAGAAATCCGCCGACCTAACGTCGTTCAAAAGGATCGGTTGCCGTGTTAGCGCCACCTGGCCCACAACACCTTTGCCCAGCGGCAGGCGCGTCCGTTCCACCTCCGCAGAATGGCCGATTTGGAATCGCATCCGAAGCTCGCGCGTGCGGTCGTTCAACAGAAAAATGGCAAAAATCCGGTAATTGATGATGGCCCGCACCAGCTCCGACGTCCTGCTCAGCAAAGTCTGCAGGTCGAGCGTGGTATTCAGCGCATCGGTCAGCTTCATTAAATAGGCCACGTCGGCCGGCTCAACGCGCGGAGTCGAGTCCAGAGGCGCAGACGTGGCGGGGCGGTAGTCGCCCTCGTATTCCGATCCGTGATGGGGAGGAGTTTGTTCTTTTTCTGCCATGAGTTATCGAAGGCAATCATAACCCAGCCGCTGAGCTGCAGGGGACCCGGGGAACAAGGGAACGAGGGAACAAGTAGTCACGAAGGCGTTTCAAAGTCTACGAGTTGACAAGTTTACGAGGGTGCCGGCTTCTGACTTGTAAACTCGTCAACTTGTAAACTCGATTCCCCTTGTTCCCCTTGTTCCCTGCCTTTACGCCCCCAGTTCACGCAGAATGGCGACGGGGGCCGAGGTGCAGATTCTGTTAGCGCCGGCCTCCAGCAGGTCCTTCACCTCCGCCAGCGTACGTACGCTGCCCGACCCGCAAACTCCGCAGCGGCCGCCGGCTACACCGCGCATCATGGCAACATCTGCCACTGTGGCGCTGCCGCTGGCAAAGCCGGTTGACGTCTTGATGAAATCGGCTCCGGCCTGAATGGCGATTTCCGCAACACGCAGTTTTTCCTGCACGGTAAGCAGGGACGTCTCAAGGATTACTTTAATAGTTGCGCCACGATGGTGTGCCACAGTGGCTACCGCATGGATGGTGTGTTGCACCGCATGATGATTACCGCTTTTCAACTGTCCGATCGGGATCACCATGTCCAGTTCACGTGCGCCCAGCCGGATCAGCGTAGCCGCTTCCTGCCGTAACGTCGACGTAAGCGATGCGCCGAAAGGGAAGCCGAGCACGATGCCTACCGGAATACCGGTTCCGGCCAACACCCCCACCGCCGTTGAAACCCACACCGGTTGCACCAGCGCACTGGCAAAACGATATCGAGCCGCCTCATCGCAAATCTGTTCTACCTGGTTGCGAGTCACATCGGGACCCAGTCGCGCCGCATCCGTAACCGCTGCAAGTGCTTGCCAGCTTGCAAGGGCTTCTTTGGCAAATGTCGCCGAATCGAAACTGCCATGATCGAATTCCAGTTCGGACTGGTCAATTGGCGTTATTGCGCTCACATTGCTCCTTTTGGTTTGTGGTACGCTCATCTCTTTCCATTCGTGTTCCGGGAGACGAGTATAGAACCTGCCCGAGATACGCTCCAAGGTCCCGCATCACACCTGCGCTTCCTCCCGCAGGGAGGATGGAAGATAGCCCAGGATGCAGCGCAGCGGAATCCTGGGAGAACTTCTTATCCTGATCCCCCCGATTTCTCAACCGCGTCGGACAAAATGTCCATGCGCGCAATCATTCCCTCGGCGAATCGATAGGAGTGGTAAACCAACGTATCGGCCAGCAACGCTCCCTGTCGATTGCGAACCACCTGGTGAACCTTCACCAGGTGCGATCCGTTCTCGCCGGGTTCAATATCAATCGGTTCTACATGCGGATCAAGCACTTGCCATTGTCGCGTCCAATAAGCGCGGACAGCATCACGTCCATGGACGTGGCCACCCTCCCATCCGTTCGCCCATTCCACATCTGGGTGCAGGCTGGCCAGTAGCTTGTCGATATGCCGCGCGTTGAAATTGCGGTAGGCCGCCTTCAGCAGATCATGCTCAGCGGATTCAGTGTCTCTGCTCATGAACTCCTGGCCATTTACCCTCGGTTTGATTAGACGCTATTCCGGCTCTCCCGGTGGCATCAGGCAAATATCCGGCAAATTGCGATAGCGTTCCGCGTAATCCATGCCATAGCCGATCACAAAAAGATTGGGAATCGAAAAGCCTACGTAGTCAGCCTCAATCTTTTCAATGCGCCGCGAGGGCTTGTCCAGCAGAGTGGCAATGCGCAGTGTCTTGGGATGCTGCTGCAGGAACAGTTTGCGCAGGTATGCGAGCGTAAGTCCCGTGTCGAGAATGTCTTCGACGACTAGCACATTCTTCCCCTCAATCGAGTGGTCCAGATCCTTGATCATCTTGACCGCGCCCGACGAGCGCTGCCCCTTGCCATAGCTTGAGACAGCAACAAAATCGAACGTCGCATCCACTTGGATGGCCCGCGACAGGTCAGAGAGAAACGGCGCCGCGCCCTTCAACACTCCGATCATCACCAGTTTTTCGCCATTAAGGTCACGGGTAATTTGCGCACCCATTTCGGCAACGCGTTCGGCAATCTGCTGACGCGAAAAGAGAACTTCAAGTCCCTGGTATGTCATGGTAGCCATGCACCCAGTATCACCTGAAATCGGGCATCCGCGCGACTGTGTAAATCACACTCGTTTTTTGTCCGGAACTTCTGAAATCTCCCGGCGTCTATACTGAATAAGGCATGCTTCCTTTTATTCACATCGGACATTTCAACCTTCCCACCTTCGGGCTTATGCTCTGGCTGGCCGCAGTTGCGGCAGCGCTCCTAATGGATCGGGGTTTTCGCCGCGCCCGCATCTCCGCTGATGCGGTTGGCATGGTCGCCGTGGCGGTGGTTCTGGGCATTGTGGGCGCCAAACTCTGGCACGTTGTCGACACACCTTCCGAGTTCCGTGATCTGGGCTGGAAAGTCCTCTGGGACTCCGCGGGATTTGCCTGGTTTGGCGGGCTGGTTTTCGGCATTGCGGCTCTCGTGGTGCAGGGCTGGTGGGCCAAAATCGGAGCCCTTCGCACCCTCGATCTGGCTGCGCCGGCAGCGGCGCTCGGCTACGGCATCGGACGCATCGGCTGCTTCCTGTCGGGCGACGGCTGTTATGGCCTCGAAACCAATCTTCCGTTCCCTTGGGGCATGAGCTTCCCCAACGGAATCGAGCCTACCCCTTACGGAGTGCGCGTCTATCCCACGCCGCTCCTTGAGCTTGCAGCCGGGGTGCTCATTGCATGGTGGTTATGGCGCCGCGCAGGCAAGCCCCACGCCATTGGAACCATCGTCGGCTACTACCTGGTGCTCAGCGGAATAGCTCGCTTTTCGGTTGAATTTATCCGCCGTAATCCGCACGTACTATTCGGCTTATCCAACGCGCAACTAGCCAGTCTCGGCTCAGTCTTGGCAGGCGCGACCCTAATCGCCTGGGCTGCCCGCCGCCCGGTCTCGGAGCGCGGACACACCGCACCCGCGGTAGAAAAACCCGCCTGAGTAGTAATTGATGGGGATTAGAACGACAGGTTGGTCTGGAAGACGATAGCCCGGTTGCCGGGCGTTGGATTCACAAAGGCCCCGCCAGCCAGCGATTGCGACTGGTCAAACAATGGCGAGTTCAGCACCCCGTTCGGCGTGCCCCAGTTCACGATGTTCAGCACATTCGAGCCGCCAACCACAAACGTCAGGTTATAGCGGCGGGGCGCGTTCGCATTCAGCAGGATTGAAGCGCCTTGTCCGCTCAGGCCACGATCGCCCACGCCGTTGTCTCCTGACAGCGTGCTGCCGGCAGACTCAACCGTCATCCTCGGCCCGATCCCGAATGTCTTACTCACCCGCATGTCCAGCAGAAGGTTCGTTGGTCCCATGCCGATCCCAAACGGCACAATCCGTTCTCCCTTGCCCGCGGGGTTCGGATCAAGGCATCCATACTTCGTCGAAATTACGCCCGGCGCGCCGCACACCCCGTATCCTGGTCGCGCATTGAACTGGTTGTTGCCCGTCAAGTCAGAGCCGGTGATCACGTTGAACGGCGTCCCCGACTGCCCGGTAAACAGGGAAGCGATGACGAATCCGAAAGGCGCCGTGTAGCTCTGAAGCAGCGTGAACCGGTGGCGAACACCAAAACTGGCCCTACCGTAGTCGTAGCCCGGGTTCTGCGGGACCGAGGCAAAATAATCGAGTCCCTGCGTATCGCTTTTGGCCACGTTGAAGGCGTACGAGCCGTTCAGAATCAACTTGCTCGTCTGGATGTTCGCCGTGGCGACAACCTGGTGCTGTTTGTAGAATCCGCCCGATTGGTACTGATAGTTGTAAACCGATGGCGCAGGCCCGGCCGCAGAGTACGTTGCCGTATTAAATGCCGGCGCCGTGACGTTGTTCGACAGATATTGGTGCACTCCCTGCGTAAACAGGTAGGTCACATTGGCCGTGAACGCCTTGGTGAACTGTCGGTCAATGCCGACTCCAGCCTGCATGTTCAGCGCCGCGCGGAACTTTGAATCCACGGTGTGATAAGAAGGTACGGCTGTAGGCGCACTCGAAATCTGGTTCTGCGTTGCCGGAACATTAGGGTTGAAAAATCCCGGGTTGTTTACAACGTAGCTCTGCTGGTTTATCCGATTATCGTGGATCGCCTGGATCACGAAAGGCGCGCCGCCAAACGAAGTAAAGCCGCTGGGAACGGTAAACCGGTCGTAGAACCAGCCGTATCCGGCACGGATAACCGTCTTGCCGCTGCCGCTCGAAGGCCGCCCCGGGCTCCAGGCCAGCGCCAAGCGAGGTGCCCAGTCTGTATGATTACGCAACCAGTTCTGCACTTCGTAGCGAACGCCGATCCCAAGCATCAGGTTCGGCTTTATGCGCCAATCGTCTTGGAAGAACGCCGAGCCATCCGCCATAAAGACCCTGGCTACCGGGTTGTTGATGATGGTGGCTGAATACTGCGAAGGTGTTCCCAACTGGTAGGCCGCAAGCGAGCTGAACGTGTACACGCCGTTGCCGCCCGCCGTCGAGAAGTTCGCATCCACATAGCCGTGCATCGCCACGCCAAACCGCAGCGTATGGTTGCCGACCGTCGCTGTGCCAAAGTTCTGCAATTCAAAAATGTTCTGGCTGTCGCGAACTGTTCCTTCCAGATTGCCGCCTCCAACAAACGCGCCAGACACAATCACCGTCGGAGCATTTGAGGCAGCGATCTGGCTGGTGATCGCTCGCCGCCACTCCATATGAAGCTCATTCAGCAGCTTTGGGTTCACCAGAAACGTATCGCTGAACTGGAAAGTATTTTGTTGGAATTTTGTGCTAATCGCCTGAGAAGCAAGACTTAAAGCGCCAACCTCGGCGCCATTTTGTTCCGATTTGTAGTAGTAGTCGCGGAACGACAGCGTGTGCTTGCCCGCCTGCAAATCAATCCGCGGATTCACCACCATCACGCTCGACGGATTAGCAATGGCCTGCGCGATCTTCGCCGACGTATCCTGCGGGTTGACCGCGTTCACGATGTTCTGGTTCTGCTTTTCCAGCTTGTAGGCGCTCAACATGAAGGCCGCGTTCTTGCCCAGCGGGCCGCTCAAATCTCCTGAGTACGAGTACAGGTAGTACTGCGGCTGCGCGCTCAATAGCGGGTTCGCCGAGTTCAGTTCTGAAGAGTTACCGTAAGCCGAAAGCGTTCCATGAAACTTCTGCGATCCGGGCTTGGTGATGATCTCAACGCGCCCGTAACCAATCTTGTCGTACTCCGACGAGAAAGGATTCTGGTTGACGCGGATCTCAAGAATTGACGATTTGGGAGGAAGCCGGCCGCCCGCAAAACCGTCCACGTAGATCTGTCCGCCGTTCGGCCCAGCCACCGCTCCGGCAAGTTGCTGAAGCTCGCTCTGAAGCTGATTCGGATCATCGGAAAGCGCGTTCAGGTCCTTGCCTCTAAAGACCATTGCGCTCGTGTTCTGATCCGGGTTGATGCCCACGCTCTTCACGCTGGCCATCACCGTCACCGTCTGGCGTTCTGCGGCGATCTCCAACGGAATGCTCATCTCTTTGATCGCGCCCCGCGAAAGCTCTATCCCGGCCCTGATGGGCGCAAAACCCTTCGCCGTAACCTTCAACGTGTAAGAGCCGGGAAGCGTGCGAAACAGGAATCGCCCGTCGGAGTGTGTCTCCATTTCGCGAACCTGTGTTCTGCCGGCAAGAGTCACGCGTGCGCCCGGTACAACCGCTCCAGTTGGATCCTTCACCTCGCCGCGCAAAACTCCCAATGGTGCAGGTGTCTGCGGAGGCAATGCGAGCGGACAGAGAAGCAGCAGCGCCAAAACCACGGATTTCGGGTTGAGGGTCATGAACTCTTGCTCGCGAACTGGGTTGGATATGCCTCAGTCCAAGATACCCTTGGCCACGCATTTCTGCGTTACCAATAGTGCATATAGAAGGAATCTGTGCCAGATGGGTTAATAGTCTTCTTGCGCTGGGCGCCGTTACCCGGTCACAGTTCGAAAAAACGATCGCGTCGGAACGCGCTGAGGAAAGGAAAAGACTGCTGCATCACACAACTCTTATCCAAAGGCCGCAGACCCTGATATAGCACTTTAGGTGTGCCCGGCTAAGGTTCTGTGGAAAAAGGGTTTGAATTTGTCTCGATCAACCGCGCCACGGGCCACAGCGCAATCTCAGAACGAAAGTTCACGAGCCCCGAATTGAGCAAGCAGACCTTGGTAACGACTGCCATCTTTTCAAACGCAGTTCCGATTGCGCCACCCTGAAACGCGCTATCATCTCTCGCTGGAGGGATGATCATGTCTACTTACGTTTTCCTCTGCCAGGACTGCAACAAGGAGTTCACGAAATCGTTACACATGACTGATGTTGAAAAGGTTGGAGTCGAGTGCCCCCACTGCGGCAGCAAACGTGTGCTGCAAGCAGTTGCCTCGTTTTCCGCAGTCACCTCCAGAAAAAGCTAAGCGGCAAAAGAGCCGAACCGTACTCTTTCGCCGCTACTGTTAGTTCCAATCTGGAACAGAGCCCTCACACGTGCTTGTAAGGCGCCCGGTAGGGACGGCTCAGCATTTCGCTGGCCGCGCTGTCGCCGATGATCTTTTCCCCGGCTACATCCCATTGGATTTTGCGGCCCGTCATCATCGAGATCAGTCCCAGATGCCCGGGAATCGTCGAGTGGTGAGCAACCTGCACCGGAGCGATCGTCGGCTTGCGCGACTTCACGCTGTCCAGGAAGTTCCGCCGATGCTCGGGCGACTCGTACAGCTTCACCTTGCGCAACTCCTCCGGAAGCGACTCAGCCTTGATCCACTCCTCGTTCGAGGCGTCGAACCCGCTGCGATCCACCCATACCCAACCATCGGTGCCGATCCACTTCGTCCCCATCACAATCGATGGGTGTCCGCCGGCAATCGTCATCATAACGTCATTCGGATACCCGGTCACTTCCTTCTTGTACTTGCACTCGATCCGATACTCCGTGCAGGTGTTCCAAAGAGCATTTGCCGCCGGGAACTCCCCATGCCCTTCAACCTCCGACGGGCCAGAATGGTCGAATCCCAATCCCCAATGAGCGATGTCGCCGTGGTGGCCGATCCAGTCCATCAACTGGCCGCCGCCGGTGTTGTAGTTCCAACGCCAGTTCATGTGCACGCGCGTCTTGGCGTACTGCTCCATGCGGGAGGGGCCGATCCATGTCGCGTAATCCAGGTCAGCTGGAGGCTCTGAAACAGCCATATCCCATGCCGGAGTTCCCGGAAGCACCTTCGCCAGATCCGTAATCGGCGGATTCAGAGTGGCCAGTTTCGCCAGCAGCTCCGGCGCCGTGTGTTTGAAATCGTGATGCCCGCCCGGCAGACCAACTTCAACGTGAACGATGTTCCCGATCAACCCGTTCCGCACAATCTCGGCCGCCTTGTGAAAGGGTTTCAGAGATCTCTGCCACGATCCAGTTTGCCAGATCACGTTGTTCTTCTCGACCGCGCGGACAATCGCCTGCTGTTCCTCGATCGTCTTTGCCAGCGGCTTCTCGCCATAGATGTCTTTCTTGCGGTTCGCTGCCTCAGTGGCGATAATCGCGTGCCAGTGGTCCGGGACCGCGATCATGACAGCGTCAATATCGTCGCGGGCCAGCATTTCGTGATAGTCGTGGTACGCCTTACAGTCCCTGTTCCCGTACTTTGCGTTCACCGTGTCAACGGCAGCTTGCAGCGGGCCCTTGTCCAGGTCGCAGGCGGCCACCACCTGGCAATCGTCATACTCTAGAAACGACTTTGTATTGGCAGGCCCCATCATGCCCCAGCCGATCACGCCGATCGTGATGCGATTGGAAGCGGAGGGCCGGCTCGCCTGGCCCCAAAGCGCACCAGGTGCGACTGCCGCGGCTCCGGCAGCGGCCCCAGCAGCTTTCATAAAGGCTCGGCGTGATACTGAAAGGTCGAATGTCTCGGAGGGTGTATTGGCAGAAACAGCAGGATCCTTCATCGGAATCTCCACGTAAGATTTCTCCGCGCCCTCCATCCCGCCGCATTCACGTTCTGAACACAGCTCTCGGCGCAGGAATTAAGCAGAATCAAATGCGCGTGAAGTTTAGCACGGCAGGGCAGCGATGATCATTCGGCTTGCATTGTCACTCAAAACTGTACGGCTTTTTATAACCCCTTGAACGACGGTGGGTGCCCCATCCTTGAATCGTTCTTTGATTCAAGGATGGGAAAGCACAATCACAAGCGGCGAATTCATGCGGTCACAACACTAAAGCCTCTTGATGAACGCCATTGCTTCTGCGAGTTGCGGAAAGCGGGCTTCCTCAGCTTTGAACTCCGCCGAGTGAACGCAGCGGCGCGTTCCGCGCATACGCACCGGATGCTTCAGGTGCAGCATCTCGTGGTAAAGCAGATATTCGATCGCGTAACGCGGGCTCGAAGGCCGATCGAAAACGCGGCTGACCACAATCGTGTTGTGCGCAGCGTCGTAGTGGCCCAGCGACCGCTTGGCGTGATTCTCGCTCCACGTAAGCTCCGGTCGTCCCAGCATGCCGCCGAAGAAGCGCGTGTTGAGCGAGTCGAAAACTTCTTCAAGATTGTAGTAGCGTCCTTCCGGCCCGAAGTAGCGCTTTGTCCCGCGTGCGTGGCGAATAATTTCCGTCTGCCGGGTCACAGCCGCACTTGATGCAAACCGCTTGTAACGCAGGTTGTGCGCGGCTTCAATCGGCTTCTTGTAGAGCTTGGCTAGCAGGATGTGCGCAATAGCGCGGATCACAGACTCCGGCGCGCCCTCCAGCAAGTCAGAAAGACTCACCTTGATCTGGCCTTCGCGCAGCCGAATCGTTGTGTTCAGCGAAGTAAAGCGCCGGAAGCGCACCGAAATCGGCGGCATTGGAGCCCGGGGGCGCAAAGCCCTGTACTCCTCCTGAAAAATGGGAACAAAATCGGCGCTCACCAAGTTGGAGATTAGCAGATTACCCCCCATTTAGTTGCGGTACCGGCGCTCAAAAACTTTATCCTCAGTGTGCCGATTCAGCGCCGGTGATTTCACTCAGCAGATGGAAAAACCCTCGTTTGCGAGCGCTGCTGATGCTCCAGTTCGCCGGCATGCTTTGATAGCCCTCGTCAAACGACTCACCTTTCATTCTGTAATCGAAGTAACCCCACGAAGCATGTTCGCCAAGCGCTGCCGTCATGTTGTTCTCAGGCTGATCGAAATTGAAATGGTCATCTTCGTTAAACAGAATCGGCTTCGCCGTGTAGCCCGGAACAGCGCGTGTTTTGCGAACCATCTCGGCGATCTTCTCCGGCTGAGACACTCCGTTGCCGTGCAGCAAAAGAAAATCCGACGCCCGAACTACCGGCTCATTCGGAATTGCTGCGCCGCGATATGACGTTCCCACCAGCAATCGCCGTCCCTGGTTTTGTTTCGACTGCACGCGTGCAATCAGCTCCGCCACTCTCTCCGGCTTCAGAATGTCGTGGCGGAAGCCGATATCGCATTCGTTATTGATCTCCACCATCACGTTGCGCCAGCCATGCTGCAGCAGAAACTTAGTGGCGTTATCGGTCGCGCGAATTACCGCCGCCTCGTTACGCAGGTGTGTGGCCTGCGCAACATAGAAATACCCGACGATCACCACCATGCCCAGCTCGTCAGCGCGATCCACAATGCGCTGCAGGCGCGCCATGTAGGCCGGCTTCAACTCCCCATCCTCGGTGAACGCCGAGTTCACCCAGGGCTGCGATTTTGAGTAGCCCTCAGGTGAGCCGCCCTGCAGGTTGATTGTGAAGGCCAGCAACCCGTGCCGCCGCCACTCGGGCATTGCCGCGACAAATTCCTTCGTGTTTCGGTCTGCATCCCACTTGTGCGTGTCAGGGTACGCCCATCGCGAGGCTGTCTCCGGATTGGAATCGTCAAAGATGCCTTGCACCATTCGCGAGTTGAACAGCAGGCCTTGAATGCTGTGGCCGTTCCAGCTTCGGCCCGCATACGTGGGTTGGTCATTGATGAGGAATCCATCGCCCTTGATCGCTACTGTCGTGCCGCTTCTGGTGGTTACGGGCGTTTGACGAGCTTTCTCGCCGGCGAGCGCCAGAGCAGGGAAGATCGCCAACACCAGAGCGGTCAGCACACACCACGGCCTGCAAACATATTTCACGGTCTTGCCATCCTTATCTATTTTGGTTCCCAACGGTCCTGGCCTACTTCGTCGGGATGCTGTTTGAAATACTCGGTCTGCTCCTGTAGCAGGCGCTGCGCTTGGCTCACCAGATCCTCACCGCTTTCAATCGCCTCTTTGCGGGCAAGATCGTATCCTTGTTCGCCCATCAGCGCACGCAAGATCCCTTGCCAGCGCGGAGCAGCTTCGGTCAGCGACTTGAGGGACTTGCGGATGTCGGCCTTGCGGTCGGCAAACAGATCCAGGTTGTCCCCAAGCTCATCTTGAAGTGCGGTGAAGTCCTCGAGCGCATCACTCAATTTGCTTGCGCGCGCTTCCGTTTTGGCGCGGACTGAAAGCGCCTTGATTGCATCGGCGTGTTCGTTCAGGTACTGCGTGTACAGCCCGATGCGCGCGTTCGGATCGATGCCTGCTTCAGCAATCTTTTCCACTTGCGCTTCAGTCAGCGGTTCGCGTTTCTTCTTTTGACCGTGTAGCGATGTGGCGACAAAAAGGCAGCAAAATACTGCAACAAGAATGCGCATCAGGAATTCCTTCCGGCGCATTCATTCAAACACAAGCGAGCTTCAATGGGAAAGTGCGCGACAAGGCCCAGTAACGACTGGAGATTGATGAAGTGTGGCGAGAGGGGGCTCTACTTCTTGAAGACCTGGAACATCGTCTCTTTCTGAGCTTGGGTTACATCAGCCAGCGTGTCCTGAACAACATTTCGATCGTCAAGACTGCTGGCGTGCAGCATTTCGGTAAGCCGAAATACCGTATGGCTCAGTAGGATCTCGGTGTTCTTCATGCGCTTGTCATTCTGCGTCATCGAGAGGTGTATTTTGTGCGCGAATACCTGCACGCGCTTCAGCAGGTCCGTGGCTTTGCCCACATCGCCAGAGGCGTATTGGCGCACGCTCAGTTCGGTCATCTGGTGTACTAGTTCCGCGTATAGGAAGCACTGTTCGCGCGGCTGTGCCTGGCTGGCACGACTCTCAAGCGCCAAAATGCTATCCATGTCAGGAAGTTTGTTATCACCACTGCTGGCGCACGTTGGGAGCGCACTGGTGGCGAGGAGGACAGCGACTGCCAAACAAGCTCTGGACCGCATAAGGAACCTCCGCTGTTGCGGTTACTCCTCGTGCCGAGAATATAGGACTTCCTTCACGCGCATGCAAGGGCAAATCGCAAACACGTGTTCATCGCGGCAAAAGGGGGAGACTAGTACCGCCTGGGTTTCAGTTCTTTTGCGTCGGCCGTTAAAGTATTCCGGGACCGTACTGCGATTATTTTTCAAGAAGTTGGAGACGTTGACGCGCCTGCCATTCCTGATTGGGGAACTTGCCCGCCGCAGCCTCGAGAAAGTGGCGGTAGAAGGATACAGCCTGCGCCTTTTGGTGCAGCGTATCGTAAGATGTTGCCCAAAGGAAGTAAGTTGAGGCATTCTCCGGAAGAAGTTTTGATCTCATCGAAAGAGCATGAAGCGTGACCGTGGGCTGCTTAATTTTCGACGCAGCAAAGGCCAAACCGCTCCATCCATTGCTGTTCGAGGGATCAATCCGGGTCGCCTTGTCGAATGCTGCCACCGCTTCGGTGTACTTTCCCAGTCGCACAAGATTCTGAGCGTGGGCCACCAGCAGGTCGGCATCGTTGGGCGCTGCAGACAACAATTTCACGTACAGCTCGTCTGAGCCGGCAATATCCCCTGCAATTCCCAGCACTTCAGCCAGCATGCCGGTGATGGCAGCGTCATCCGGATGTGCGGAATGAAGCTTTTGCAACAGGGGCAACGCTTCGGCCTTGTCCTGCGCCGTGAGCACTGCGGCCATTTGAGCGGTCAATGCCGGATCGTCGGGCAGTTTCTCCATGGCGGTCCGCAGAAAAGTCTCAGCCTCTGCATACTGCTTCTTGAGGATCAGCAGATGGGCCAGTCCAGCATTCGCGGGTTCAGATTTTGGATCCTTAGCCAACAGGCGTTTGTACGCGGCTTCAGCGGCGTCATATTGTCCGGCTTGTTCTGCCAGGCTCGCGGCCAGCAAGGTGTCCGCTGGTGTCTCCGGTGTCAGCTTCAGAGCCTCAAGCAAATCGTTCGTCGCTGCGGCGGCGTCGCCGGGGTGTCCGGGTTCGGGACGATCGATCTCTGCAAGCGCCCGCCACGCACGAGCCTTCAATGCAGGGCCGGCCTCGCCGGGCTCGAGCGTCGTGGCCGTCACCAGTTCGGGGCGCGCTTCATCCTGCTTACCTTGCCGCGCCAGCAGCAGCCCTAGTGACAAGTGCGCTTCTAATGATTTTGGATTGACGACGATCGCTCGACGGTAGAAGTTGGCTGCGTCGTCGAGCCTGTTCTCAGCGTCAGCCACGTAGCCTGCGTCAAACAGCGCACGCGCATCCTGCGGATGCCCAGCCAGCCACGCGCTGAGCTTCGCCTCGGCCGTCTTCCAGTCGGAACTCGCCGCGGCGGTCTCTGCAGCAGCAACCTGCGGTGATACTTCCTGCGTACTTGAATCCTGACTATCGGGAGCAATCCCCGCAACCTTGGGTCCAGCACTCGATGAAGACTCCTGCGCGGGTCCAGCGGCGGCTGAAAGTGAAACGACGAGCAAGAGCGATAGAACGAACCGTACCACGAAATACCTCAATCTTTAGTTTACTGGGAAGGGCCACATCAGGGTTCTTCTCCCCGGAAAACAGCAAAGCAAGTTACTTCATCGCCACCGAAGGTAACTCCTATTGAAACGCCAGTAGCCTGCCTGCGGTACTTCATACCTAACTCTGCCTGTAATGTAACGTTTTGCGATCTGCGCGCACTATTCTTTGACGTATTGAATCCAACAACTCCGAGCGTGAATTCCGATGAATTTCCCCTTCTCAAAAACAACTAACCTCAATCTCATTGCATCCATCAAATCATCAAGGAGAAGTAACCAAAAGCGTAACCGCACTTCCTCGCGGTTTCCTGAACTCTCTCCTATCAACCGAGAAACATCGGGTGGGGTGAACGTATGACATTCGCCACGATGCAGCATTTCCCTTTAACGTCGGCCTATCTGTGCCAGGATTGCAATTGCGTGGGAAACTGCTCAACACAGTGTCCAGCGTGTGCCTCTGAGGTTCTACTCGGGCTTGCTGGAATCCTGAACCGCGAAGAATCTGCCGTTAAAGCGGAAGTTGAATACATTCAAATGTCGTCTATTGCCGCATAGCGCTTCAAATGAACTTTCCGTTGCACTCTCCAGGAGTGCAGATGCGGATGATTCCAAGGGTTCCACCGTTCAGGTGAAGAGCTTCTTGCGCAATACTTCAGCATGGGTCCGCCACCATCTGTACCGGAACTCCGCACCCTATAATAGAAAATGGCCGGTTGCGCTCTGAGCCTCACTAAGGTCTCTGAGGGGCTGCCGGGCAACTTCTCCATGCGGTGCGAGCCCTTTGAACGAAAGCATCTCCATCCGCGGCGCGCGGACCCACAACCTGAAGAACGTCTCCTGCGAGATTCCTCACGGCAAGCTGACGGTGGTCAGTGGTGTGTCCGGATCCGGCAAGAGTTCGCTCGCCTTCGACACCATTTACGCGGAGGGACAGCGCAGGTACGTCGAGTCGCTCTCCGCTTATGCGCGCCAGTTCCTCGAGCGCATTGAAAAGCCCGACGTCGACGAGATCGACGGGCTCGCCCCGGCCATCGCCATCAAGCAGAAGAACACCACCCGCAATCCGCGCTCCACCGTAGCCACCGCAACCGAAATCTACGATTATCTGCGCCTGCTCTATGCGCGCTGCGGCACGGTTCACTGCGTTCACTGCGACGGTCTGGTGAAAAGAGACTCCGTCGACGAAGCAGCAGATGCAATCCTGGCCCTGGGCGAAGGAACGCGGCTCAACGTCCTTTTCCCGGTATTGCCCCCAAATCTCTCACCGGAGCCCGCAGCAGCCGCCGAAGCAAAATCCGCAAAGCCCGCAGCGCGTGCAACGAGATCCAAATCGAATCCACAAGCAAAGACCAGCGACTCGCCGCACACTGAAACCCTCAAAGCCCGACTCGCGGAGCTGCGTTCCGGGGGCTTCAATCGCCTGTGGCAGCAGGGAAAAATCGTTGAGTTCTCTACCCCTGAGTCGCTGCTCGATCTCGACTTCACGCTGCCCGTCTTCGTCCTCCTTGACCGCATCGCAGTTAGCAGCGAAGCCCGTCCCCGCATCGTGGACGCGGTAGAGATCGCTTATCGCGAAGCCGGCGAAGTCATTTTTGAAGAAGCCGCGCGTGACCGGGGCCCCCAGGGACAGGTCTTCGTCCATGGGGTGGGGGACCGGGGTCCCCAGGGACAGGTCTTCGTCCCTGACGTGGCGGGCGAGACCGTCGAGCCACGCAGGCTGCGCTTCTCCGGTGCATACGAGTGCAAAAACTGCCACCGCCCCGGAACCGAACCCGAACCGCGCCTCTTCAGTTTCAACAACCCGTTCGGTGCTTGCCCGCGCTGCCAGGGCTTCGGCAACACGGTAGATTTTGACCTCAACCTCGTGATCCCCGACAAAATGCTGAGCCTTTCGCAAGGCGCAATTGATCCGTGGAACAGGCCCAAGTACCGTCCCTGGTACACCGAGCTCCGCAAGCTGGCCGACGACCTCGACATCCCACTCGACGTCCCATGGCGCGATCTCCCTGAGCGGACTCGCGAAATTGTTTTGCGTGGCAAGGGTGCTTACGCCGGTGTTTACGGATTTTTCGCGCAAATGGAGAAGAAGAAATACAAACTCCACGTGCGCGTCATGCTCAGCAAATACCGTGGCTACGCCGAGTGTCCCGACTGCCGCGGCCAGCGCCTGCGCGCCGAGGCGCGATCCGTGCGCATCAACGGCAAAAACATCTGCCAGGCTTCAGCCTTGACTATCGCCCAAGCCAAGGACTTTTTTGACTCTCTCAAGCTCTCACCCATGCAGGAAGAAATCGCCGGACCGATCCTCACTGAAGTCCGAAAGCGACTCAGCTTCCTCGATGCAGTCGGCCTCGAATACCTCACGCTCGACCGCCTCGCCTCAACGCTCTCCGGCGGAGAAGCGCAGCGCATCCAGCTCGCCACCTCGCTCGGGTCGCAACTCGTCGGCTCGCTTTACGTGCTCGACGAGCCATCCATCGGCTTGCACACGCGCGACACCGCGCGCCTGATTCACATCCTTGAAGAGTTGCGCGACCTCGGCAACACGATCCTCGTTGTGGAGCACGACGCTGACATACTGCGAGCCGCAGACCACCTGCTTGACCTCGGGCCGGGAGCCGGCGAGTTCGGCGGCAAGCTGATGGCCGAAGGCATCCTCGCAGAAATCGAAGCCAATCCCAACTCGCTCACCGGCCGCTATCTCTCCGGAAAAATCTCGATTCCCGTTCCCACGCGCCGCCGCACTCCGGGAAGGGAAAAGCTGGTGCTCCGCGGTGCGCACGCTAACAATCTTCACGGACTCGACGTCGAAATTCCGCTCGGTCTTCTTGTCGCCATCACCGGCGTGTCGGGTTCTGGAAAATCAACGCTTGTGCACCAGGTGCTTTACCGCGCAGTAGCGCGCGCGCTCGGTCAAACGGACGGTGCCGATCCATCCGGAAACTTCACCTCTCTCTCCGGCGTTGAGCGGCTCAACGATGTTGTCCTCGTCGATCAAACTCCCATCGGCCGCACGCCGCGTTCGAATCCCATTACCTACATCAAAGGCTTCGACCTGGTTCGCGAGCTCTTTGCAGCACAGCCTGAGGCCAAGCGCCTTTCGCTTACGCCCGGCCACTTTTCGTTCAACGTTCCCGGCGGCCGCTGCAAGACTTGCGAGGGCGATGGCACCGTCACCGTGGAAATGCAATTCCTCGCCGACGTCGAACTCCCCTGCGAAGACTGCAACGGCACGCGCTATCAGCCGCGCATTCTCGAAGTAAAGTACAAAGGCAAAAGCATCCACGATGTTCTGCAACTCACGGTGAAGGAAGCGCTGCGCTTCTTTGCCGGCCAGACAAAACTGCTTGAAAAGCTTTCTGTATTAGACGAGATCGGACTCGGCTATCTGCGCCTCGGGCAATCGGCCACCACGCTTTCCGGAGGCGAAGCACAACGCGTCAAGCTGGCCGCTCACCTGGCGCAGGTGCGTGCGGCCAACGCCAACGCCAAGCCGTCGCAAGCCAGCCGCGTGCTCTACATCCTCGACGAGCCAACGACAGGCCTGCACTTCGACGACGTTTCGAAGCTGCTCACTGCCTTCCGCAAGCTCATCGATGGCGGCGGCTCGCTGATCGTCATCGAGCACAACCTCGACGTCATCAAGAGCGCCGACTGGGTCATCGATCTTGGACCGGAAGGCGGCGAAGGCGGTGGCCGAATCGTGGCGGAAGGCACGCCTGAAGAAGTGGCCGGCAATCTGCTCTCGCACACCGGCAAATGGCTCTCGCGCGTCCTTTAAGAGAGGTCGAAGACTCTTCTGGATTGGTAGCTCTTTGCATAAGTTGCTTGGATCATGCGAACCGTGTCGACATCCCGTAGGGATGATCGAAAATAGCCCGAGGTGAAGCGCAGCGAAACCCCGGGTTGGTAAAGCGATAAATGAATTAGCCCCGGAGGGGCGACGCGGAGCTTTAATTTGCCATAATCGGCAGCGGTTGGATAGAAAGGGTGGAGCGATTTCTCCGGCCAAAAAGCGCCCTGAACGAAAACGCTTTCGAAAAATGCGTTTCTGCACTGCAAGGAGGGTTAGTTGGCTTTCCAAATTCCTGCCGGCTCCGTCGATTCCGAGCCGCTGAACAATGAAGACATTCATGCACGGCTCATCCCGCCAGGACGCATGTTGGCGTTCCTCGTTGTCACGGTGCTGTTTTTCCTCTGGGCCATTCCCAACAACCTGAACGACATCCTTATCCGCCAGTTCATGAAGTCGTTCGACATCAACAGGTCCAGCGCTGCGTCCATTCAAATCTGGTTTTATCTAGGCTATTTCACCCTGGCAATTCCGGCCGCTCAGTTAATGCGCCGTTTCGGTTACAAAATGGGCATCATTACCGGACTGCTTCTGTTGGGCTCTGGCTGCTGGATGTTTTACCCGGCGGCACAGGCAGGGATCTACACGTTCTTTCTCGTGGCGCAGTTCGTCATCGCCAGCGGTTTGTCGTTTCTTGAAACCGGCGCGAACTCGTTCATCGCGCAGCTTGGCCCCGCGGGCTCCAGCGAGCGGCGTCTGAATCTGTCACAGGCTTTCAATCCGCTGGGTTCCATAACCGCCGGCCTTATCGGAACGGTATTCATCTTCTCGGGAATCAAGATGACCGATGCGCAGGTGGCGGCAATGCAGATTGCAGGTACCTACAAGGATTACCTTCACACAGAAACGCTGCGCGTCGTTGCTCCATACATGGTTCTCGGCACCATCGCATTCCTATGGGCCTTCCTTGTCCTCATGACGAAGTTCCCGGTGCTAGGCGGTGAGGAGCCGTCAGCGGGTTCGTCCTCGTCAACAGGACACGCGAGCTTGCTGCAACCTCATTTTCTCTTTGCAGTGATCGCACAGTTTCTTTACGTTGGTGCGCAGGTCGGCACGTGGAGTTACTTTATTCCCTATGTCGAGTCGGCCACTGGCGTTGGCGACAAAGCGGCGGGCTACATGCTCACCGGCACGCTGGCCGCCTTTGCCGTGGGCCGGTTCAGTTCCGCCTGGTTAATGCGCCACTTCCACGCCCAGACGATGCTGGTCGTCTATTCCGTGATCAACGTAGTTCTCGGCCTGATAGCAGTAGCGCGCCCGGGCTGGTTCGGCGCGATGTGCCTGCTCACCACAAGCCTCTTCATGTCCATCATGTTCCCAACCATCTTCGCTCTCGGCCTCAAGGGCATGGGCGAGAAGACAAAGACAGCCGGCTCATTGATTGTGATGGCGATCCTTGGTGGCGCAGCGCTCACCAAGGTGATGGGAATTCTGTTTGATAAATGGGGACTGCAGGCCGCGTATCTGGTGCCCGTCGTCTGCTTCGCCGGAGTAGCACTCTACGGCTGGCTGGTCCCAGAACCAAAAACCAGCGAAAGCGCAACCTAGCTGGCCCGTCATGCGAAAGGCGCGGCCTTAGCTGCTGAGGAGAGCTGTACTCCTATATAGATTCCTGCTCAGCAAGACTCTCTTCCGCTTTTTCGCTCTCAAGCGTAACCTTGCGCAGGCTCACATTTTCAAATTGAGCCCAGATCAAGCCAACCGGCACGATGGCCAGGAATGTGGTGAGCAGCAAGATAGCAGCGCAGGCGGTGGCAGCCTCAGGATTCACACCGGAAAGTCCCGTCAATACTGCGGCGACAACGCCAATTTGCGTAAACCAGCCAAGAACGGGCAATTGAAACATGCTGGCTCCTCCACTTACGATCATGAGTAAAGCGCACTTGGATGGAGTGAGCAGAGCCAGTTCAGGACTCGCGACGAACGCATGGCAGCCGACGAGATAAGCTGCAGCAATGAGAAGCCACATGCAAATTGACAGCGTGGCGGTGGCGGCAAATTCTCCAAAGCTGCGCATTGTGTCAAGACCTGCATGAAATGCGCGAATCTTCTCGCCTGCGGCAATTCCGAGTTTCTTTGAAAAAATACTGAAGCTCTTTTCCGCAATCGTCGCGACAGTGCCTCCTGCCCATCGTACTGCCATGAGGAAAAGAGCACCTGCCAAAGTCAGGACCAGGCCGCCGTATCGTGCTGCGAATGCTGCCAGGAACGGTGACTCGGTTCCAAGCCGCGAAATCATTTGCGAATTCTGCGTCACCTTCATGACTTCGGAATAAGGCACCGAAAGCATAGCGACGGAAAAGATCACTGCCATTGAACCCATATCGAACAAGCGCTCAACAACGTAAACGGCGAGTTGGGAACTCAACGGCAGGCCGGTTTTCTTCGAGACAAGGTACGGCCGAACCGGGTCGGCAACGCGGCCTATCAACGCCACCGCAGTGAAACCGATGATTTGGGTGCCGAGCAGAGAAAATGGGCCGACGCGTTTGTTGTGTTTGAGCAGTTGCGCCCAGCGTGCACTTCGAAACGCATACGCTGCGTAAATGCATGCGGCGCTGAGAGCGATGTTGCCCCATTGAGCATGGGCGAGTTGAGCGCGAAAAATGCTGAAGTCGAAATGAACCCGTTCGCGAGCCCAGATAAAGAGTGCTACCACGACGGCAACGACTACAAGACCTAGAATCAGTTGGCCCTTTTTCAAGCGCTCTCCGTTTCGGGACGTCCCTTGAACATTCTACCGGCAGAACCTGGGCAATGAGGGAAGGGAACAACCACGGTCAACAGCAGTTCAATAATCTTCGGTTACGCGCCTGTAACAGCCGGAAGACTTTCGCGCGCAACTTCTAAGTCGCATGTGACAATTCGACTCTGAATAGTGCAGGCTTTAGTGAAGGGTACGGGCTTCAGTGAAGGGTACGGGCTTCAGCCCGTACGTATTAGTCCCACAAAAATAGATGGGCTTTAGCCCCCGAGGGAGACTTGACTTAAAATTCCTCGGGTCAATTTGCCTTCGCCGTTTTCAGCACGGCCTCACGCGCTTTCACCCTGCGATTGAACTCGTGAATCACGCGCGCAACATAGACTCGGGTCTCGTGAAAAGGGGGAATGCCGTGATATCTATCTACAGCCTCCGGCCCGGCGTTATACGCAGCCAACGCCAGCGCCACGTTGTCGTGGTAGCGAACCAGCAGGGAATCAAGATAGGTTGACCCCCCGCGTACATTCTGGTCGGGCTTGTAGCTGTCTTCAACCCCCAGCCCGCTTGCCGTCGCGGGCATCAGTTGCATCAGTCCGCGCGCGCCGGCCCGGCTCACAGCCTTTGGATTCCCATCGCTCTCAGCCTTCACCACACTGGCCAGTAGATCGATATCCAGGTTGTGCTCTTCTCCGGCACGCGCCAGAATCTCGTGCAGGTCCGCCGGGTTCAGCTTCGCGTCATCCATGTGGGCGGCATTTACAGTCGCTGCATCCTTCAAAGGTGCCGGGGCATCGGGCACTTTCTCGACTGTCGCAATCTCCTGCGATCCAAACTCAATAAAGTTGTTCTCGCCGACGCCAAGGTAGAGCCGGGTATGATTCTGCACCTGCGCGTGGTGGTCGCATGTCAGCGCAAACCCGTTGCGCAGCGTAATGCGCTCCGCTCCCCAACCTGCCAGGGGCAGAGCCGTAAGCACCACGACTGCAAAGATTTTTCCGCACAATTTCATCTGCATTCCCGACTAGAGTACGCCCCCCACCGCGGGGAGCTTTTTCAATGCTGCTTCCAATATGACGGCGACACCGTCCTGGTCGTTCGGGGGAGCCTGTTTCCACCCGCTGGTTTTCGCCAGCGTTCTCAACTCCAAAGCGGCATTCCTCATCACCACGGCCTGCGCGGCCCATTCAAACATAGCCACGTCGTTCCAGTTGTCCCCGATGGCCATGGTCTCCCGCCGTTCGATATCCAGCGTTCCCGCCAGCTTTTTGAGCGCCCATCCCTTTGATACGCCGCGCGGGAGCAAATCGAGAATCGAGACATCGCGCGAAGGATACTCCGTGCGCACGCACTCGCAACTGCCGATCCAGTGGCTGCCACGGAGCGCCCTCTCCGCATCGCGCATTCTGCTCACCGGCCCCGTTACCATGCCCTGAATCGGATCGTCTCCATCCAATAGCGCGGCTTCGAGCGGCTTGAACACTTCAATCGCATTGCGGTTCGTCTCAACCCAAACGGCAATCCGCCCCTCAACCTTCTCGATATCTTCCAGCACCAGCTCGCCCCGACCAGGCCTGTCGAACGTGAACACCAGCGCGCCAAACGGCCGCAACAAACCACACAGACCGCGAGCCACCCGCGATTCCATGTGGCACCGATCAATCGGCTGCCCGTCGAGCGTTCGGATCACTGCACCATTTGACGTTATCAGCGGCGTATCCGCTCGCAGTCCCAAGCCTTCCAGCAGCGGAACCGTATACGCCATGCGCCGCCCGGTCGCAATCGCAACTGTAACACCTGCCTGCTGCGCCGCCCTGAGCGCCTGCACATTGCGCGCGCTGATCTTCTGCACGGTGTTCGGCAGCAGCGTTCCGTCCATGTCGATTGCCACCAGCCGAACAGGGGAGTGCATAACCCTAGTGTACCGGCAGCCTGCATGGCCCGTCACAATCCGGGCCCCATCGGGTAATCTCTTCTGTATGGTAAGGATTTGTACCCAATGTCACGCGGAACTCGCAGCGGAGACCACCGTCGACTGGTGTCCCGCCTGCGGTGGCGCAATCACCGACCGGGAAGATTCAATCGCGAAAATGTCGTCCGCAGGGCGGAAAGCTGAACCCAAGGCTGAAGTCGATCATCGTGGTATCGTGTTGCCGCGCCGCCACGCCATCGGCGGCATCATCACGCCGCAGTAGCTCACTCGTACCGAAGCGCCTCAGCAGGCATTACCCGCGCAGCAGCGGTCGATGGGTAAAGCGTAGCCAGCAACGACATGCCGATTGAAACAGCCGACACAATCACCGCATCAACTAATCGCGGCTGAAACGGCAAAGTATCGATGGAATACACCTCAGCAGACAGATGAATGAAGTGGTAATGTCCGCCCGCCCATGCGGTCAGATAGCCAAGCACAAGCCCCAATGCGGTTCCGACCACTGAGATCAGCAATCCTTCCAGCAGAAAGATCCGCTGCACCTGGCTCGGGTCAACGCCGTAGCTCATCATCACCGCAATGTCGCGAGTCTTCTCCATCACCATCATGGTCAGCGCGATGAGAATATTCAGTGCGGCCACAATCACGATTAGCGCAATCACAATAAACGTGACCACCTGCTCCAGCCGAAGCGCGCGAAACAGTTCGCGATTCTGCTCCATCCAGTTGGTCGTCATAAAGCCCTGGCCGGCAGCCTGCTCAATTGCGCGGCCAACTTCAGGTGCGCGATCCGGGTTGTCAATCTTAAAGCTGATGATCGAGAGCAAATCCGGCTCGTCGAACAATCGCTGTGCCACCGCAAGGCTTGTGAACGCCATTCCCGAATCGTACTGATAGAAGCCTGAGTGAAAAATCCCGGCCACGCGGAACGATTGAAACTTCGGCACCAATCCAATAATGGGATTCAACTCGCCCTGCGGACTCGTCACCATGATCTGGTCGCCAGTCTGCACTCCCAGTTGCTCTGCCAAGTCCTTGCCCAGCACAATATCAGGAACCGAAGCGCCCGCGGACGACGCACCCTGCGCGCCGGGTTCCAGACCTTTCGCTGAACCTGAACTAATCGAATCCAGCAAATTGCTCACACCGCGCTCTTCAGCAGGGATCACGCCTTTAATCAGAGCAAAGCCGGACCGTGGCCCATTCGACACCAGCACACCTTCATAGATGCCCGGCGACGCAGCGACGACATGCGGAACGTGCCGCAAGCGCTCCAAGAGCGGCCGCCAGTCGCGAATGCCGTCGGCTTGCACGCGCATCAGGTCCACATGCGCAGTGGATCCAAGCAATTTATCCTGCAGATCGTGCCGCATGCCGTTGGTGATGGCCAGCGCGATAATCAGCGCGGCCACTCCCGCAGCCACACCCGCAACTGAGATGGCAGTAACGACACCCACCACGGCTTGTCGCCGCTTGGCTCTCAGGTACCGCGCCGCTAAAAACAGTTCAAATCGCATTTGGCTTACTTACCCTGCGCGGGAATTACTGTCTTCGCCGCGCCCACGTTGTCGAACCGGTCGTAAGCACGCACCGTGATCAGATGCTCGCTCACCTTTCCATCCGGAGTGTCGAACGACAGCGGAAGCGAATAGCTCTCGCTCTTCGAGTCGGAGATCTTGTCCACCGGCTCAATATATTGCCATGGGCCTGCATCGACGGAGTATTCCGCGTGCGCAATCGGCGAATTTCCATCCTGCGCGTCAAAGGTCACCCGGAACGACTTCGGACAACGGTCGCCTTGGCACGTCCCGGCCTCAGCTACAGCTTTCAGGTTCGTCACTGTCGGCGGAGTCGTGTCCACTTCAAACCGATCGCTGACCTTTTCGCCGGTCAGCGCATCCGCGGGCGTGTGCGAAGGCGAGTCGGAAGCAACCACCTTGATCTCATAGCCGCCGTCCGGAATCAGCGCCGCGTCAAAGCTGTAGGCCTTCTCGGTGATCTTATCTTTCAGCGGCCGCCACACGGTCTCGCCATCGCCGCGCACGTAAAGCGAAAACGTCAGGTCGTCGCCGTTGTCGTCGTGCGCCGACCAGCGTACCGTAACACCGGTCTTGTCTTTGTTGGCCGTAATGGGCGAAGTCGAAGTGGTGTCGGTAGCCGTAACATCGGCGGCGGCACCCGGCGTCGGGAACGCAATGTTCACCGTTGTGGGCTGGCTGGCTGCCTGCAACTGCGGATTAAGGCGAGCGCCGGTAACAACCACCAGGTCATCCACCACCGGCGCAGCATTCACCGGCAAATAGTTCACACCTACGCCACCAATGTTTCCGCCCGGGCGCAACTCGGTTTTCCACTGCAGAAAACGTCCTGGGGGCGACGCCACCTGGCCGTTGTTCAGCGGCTGCCACTCTGTCCATCCGCGCACCGGCTGTGCCACGTTGCCGCTGCGAGTCCAAAGCTCGTATCCTGACGAACCGGGCTCAACCTCAATGCGCCCAAACTGGGCCATCGCGCCGGTGTCGAGTACGTCGCTTGCGTACTCGTGTTTCTCCGCTGCGCCCAGCAGGCTCACCTTGCCGGTGTTGCCGGTCCCAATCAACACACCGTCAAAACCCTGCGTGCCGTGAACCTCGGCAATGCTCAACCCCTGCTGTGCGTCCAGGTGTCCTACATCCGCAAAACTGCCGTCCTTCTGAATGCGCAGAATGTGGCCGCGGTTTCCGGTCAGAGCCAGCAGCCCATCATTCCGTGCAGCCAGCGTGTAGACCACTTCGTCCTTGCCCGACCAGATCTTTCGCGGAGCCTGTCCGTCGTTCAGCGCGTAAATCTCAGTACCATCGGGCAGGGAAACGCTGGAGTTGACCGCCTGCATCGAAGAAGGCTGCACGATTGTTATGGTGGCCGTACCAATCCCCTGCACAGGCAGCGGAGGCAGCGGGTTGCGCGACTTGTCACCCACATCCGCCGCGTAGATGGTGCCGTCAGCGCCAACTGCTACTGAAGTGATCTCACGGCGCGGCGCTTCGAAAAGCACATAACCTTTTCCGTCAGGGCTGATGCGATACACAAGCCCCGATCCATCGGAGCCAGCAATAAGATTGCCCTTTCGCATCCCACGCCAGGGAACGGATGTGCGCTTCATCGCTCTTGAAGAACTGCACGGGAGCAGTGGCAGCATGCGCCGGGTCCACGCGATAGACGGCGCCGGGATCGCCCGTGGCAATGTAGAGCTTGCCAGCGGAATCAAACGTCATATCCCAGATGTAGTGCGCCTTCGAATCGGGCTTGGCGCTCTCCTTGCTATCGCTTGCATCAGCGCTGCCTAGCTTCGTCATGTCGAAGACGACCGTTGCGCTGGTATCGTCCTGCTTTGTTTCGGCGTCGGCCTTCAGACGATAAACTTTGCCGCTGGGCAGGGTCGCTGCGTAAACATAGCCGTCAGGCCCCACGCGCACCACCTGCACACTGAGATCCTTCGTTTCAAACAGCACAAAAGGCTTGCTGCCTGGCGTGCGTGCAATGCGAATCACGCTTCCAGGCGAGCCGGTGCCCGCAAACGCAATGCCACCCTTGTTCGCCGCCACTGACCACACAAAGGTCGATGGAGTGGTGTACAGGTACTTGAGCCCCGGGCCTTCGCGCAGGCGGCCGTCGCTCTCAATGGCCACACCCTGCGATGTGCCTTTTTCAAACTCTTCGAGCTTGGATTGTGTCCAGAGGTGAGTGCCCTGGGCGCACACAGGCAGCGCGCTGAATACAGCAGACAGGGCTGTAGCGAAGGCAGCTAAACGAATTGCCGGGCGGAGGATGCAGAGCGTTCGCGAGGAAACAGACATGCTGCCGTAAGTCTACTAAAGTTCGCGGGCTGGCGTGCCGATCAACCGCTCACAATTATCCTTTCAGTTGTCCTCCTGAGGCGAAGCCAGAGGATCTGCCCTGAAAATGTCTCGGGTGCCAGAAACCCACACCGACCTCAGAGCTGTCATCCCGACAGAGCGCAGCGACGAGGGATCCGCGGTTGATTTTCATGCTCTTCGGATGACGCAACGCGCCATGTATGACTGCGGTTGTCCCTTCTTCCGCTCACCGAGTTAAGTCCGTATAAAGCGGATCGGCAAAAATGCTTTGCCGATCCGCTTTGCGTAGCTCTACGAAGTAGCTTGGAATTGGTTAATGCTTGGCCTTGGCACTTTCTCCGCCATGCGGTTTGCCCCAGAAGATGACCGTCCCCAGTTTCGTTCCGCTCACAATGTCCATGGCTCCGTCTTTGTTCAGGTCCACAGCTAACAAAGTGGAACCGGCACCTGAGTGGTTGTCGATGAATTGCGGCTCAAAACGGGCTCCTCCTGGGGCTTTTGGATCGCGGACCGTTTTGTACCAGTAGAGAACCGGCGCACCGAAGGGATTGGGATCCAGGTAGTCGGCGTTATGCGACCAATATCTTTTCCCCACGATGAAGTCCGGGATGCCGTCGCCATTCATATCCGCATAGGTGGCGGCATGCGGCTCTGAGAAAACCACTCCTCCCGCGTTCTCCTTCTTAGTTCCCAGATCATCCATGATCATGTGCTTCACGAAAGAAATGTTTCCCTGCGCGTCGCGCTTCTGTTCGAACCAGGCCATACCCCATCCATGAGCATCCAGCGCCGTGACAACGTCGTTCAGACCATCGCCATTTACGTCATACACAGCCATCACAGCTCCGCCTGCGATGCCATGGCCGTAGCGGCCGAAGACCTCCGGGTGATATTTCCAGGGCTGATTGCTGCCCGCAGGAGGTTGCTCCCACCAGCCGTACATGTTCAGGATGTCCATTCGTCCGTCGCCATTGATATCGCCAACGCCGATACCATGAGCAACGCCATAGCCTTGCTCAGACACGTTGTGTACGACCCATGGGCCGGTTGGATTGGCCGGATCCGGCTTGGCATAGCTCACGTATGCATTGCCCATGAAGACCACTGCAGGATGGCCGCTGCCATCCACATCCGCTACCATCGCAATCTCGCTTTGAACGCCGGGTACCACTTTGTACTTCTCCCAACGACGGTTTTCTCCCTTGGGATTCACGTACAGATACACGCCGCCGTTAGGCCCGCCGTAGGTTACGTTGATCACGTCGGGCCAGCCGTCACCGGTAAAATCCGCCGCATACTCCACCCAGTACTCATTGAATGAAGTCGACGGGCTCGTCGTCTCGGCCAGTGCAATCTCTCTTCTCTTCGTATAGTCGGGCCCGTAGTAGATGTACGGTCCTGAAACGATGTCTAGAACGCCGTCGTGGTTAAAATCGGCCGCCGCGGCCGTCATGGAATAGTAGAAATCGCTGATCTGCTGTCTGCGAAAATCACTCGACGTCTTGTCGGGAATGCGCACTCTCAATCCGAGATCCGAATACGCAAGGTTTTTGAAGCGAACCTCACCGGCACCTCCCACATAAAGGGCAATGGGGCCGTATCCGTCCGCGTCTGCCACGCCGCCGGCCTCGCGGCCATTGTTCATAACCGCGCGGACGATGTTCGCATCGAACATGAACTCAATCTCGTTCCACTCATTCGGCCGCAGCTTGTAGTCGGGCGCTTCAAAGGGCAACTTCACATCGTAGTGGGGAATATTAAACCGGCGCTCCGGTGCATTGGGATTCGCCGGAGGAGCCACCCGGATAAGACCGCCGCCGCGGCGCAGCTTGTCACGCGTCAGGATCTTTCCCTCGGCATCCAGCGTCACGCTGTACGAGGGCGTGTCCGGTTCCGTGAGAGCTACGTAAATTCCTTTCCAACCGTCAGCGGTCTTTTCCGCGCGGAACAACGCTCCAGTTTCGCAACCGCCGGTGCAGCGGAAGTCGGCATAGACTCCCACATCTTGATAAGAATGATCCAGCATCAGCCAGCCTCCGCCGCCGGATTGTGGCGTTCCAATCAGTTCGCCATTTTCTGCGCGCCAACTCGCCTGACCGAGCGTGTGCCAGCCGGAAAGGCTCGAACCTTGGAAGGTGACATCGGGTTCAAATGAAGGACCGGTAGCGAACATCGGTGCTGTACCAAGCAGCGCAATCACCGCTGAAAACAGAAAACGCTTATCAAACATGGGCTTTTCCTATTCGCAATCCATTCAGGCCAGGCCTGAAGCAAAGTTGACGGTCTTCGGAACAGAGCACTACAGCCGCTCCAGTATCTTGCGTAGGCACGTTCAAGGCCCCTGCATCACGGCTCTCTTCAGTGCTAAAACAGAGGACCTCTTGGGGAAGCAAAAAACCTACCGTTGCATAATACTCCAAGAACTGTGCCTTATGCGCAACGGAAAAGAAGAGTGCAGAAAGCCAAGAAACCCCGGCCTCGCCGGAAAGCTTTAGCCATATCTTGATAAGCGTGCCTTTGTATGAGAGAGAAGGGAGGGAGAGAGCTGCGGCCAAATGCACCAATGGGTTAAGCAACCCTTAACTTCCGGTTTGCCTGTGATTGGCCCGCGAGGAGGTTTTGTAACAGGGCACAGCTTTAGCTGTGCCAATATGTTGTTGCTTTCGAAATCAGGAAATCCACGCGGCGAAGCCGCGCTAAAACCCAAACGGCTCCGATCTGCCCGCTCCGACATGTTCTCGCGCAATGCGCAAAAACAACAGCCCGGAACTCTCCGGGCTGTTGTCTGAAATCTCAAGTTGTCTCTAGAGTTCCAGCACGTTGTCTTCGATGGCTAGCCGCACGTTGCCGTCGGACTTGGCCAGGCGGCGGACTGCTTCAGGCTTGTCGACCTTTGCCTTCAGCATCACCAGTGCTATCGGAATACTGCGGCCCGCGCTCTTGATCGTGTTCACCGCGGTTTGGCGATCGATCTTGCAGGTGGCCATCAGCACACGAATGCCGCGCTCGACCAGTTTGGAGTTCTGCATGTGTACGTTGACCATCAGGTTTTCGTATACATAGCCGAGCCGCGTCATCGCGCCGGTGGTGATCATGTTCAGCACCATCTTCTGCGCGGTGCCGGCCTTCATGCGCGTCGATCCGGAAACGACCTCAGCCCCCACTTCAGCAACAATACAAATATCGGCTGCTTCAGAAAGCGGAGTTCCAGCATTACATGTGACTGCGGCCGTATGTGCACCGCGTGCGCGTGCGTACGCTACGGCGGCCACAACGTAGGGAGTGCGTCCCGATGCGGAGACGCCTACGACAACATCTTTGCGGGTAGGGCGGCGACGGGCTATGTCGCGCTGGCCAAGCTCTTCCGAGTCCTCATTTACTTCGACTGCGGAGGCAAGTGCCTTGGGACCGCCGGCCATGATGTATTGCACCTGGCCTGGAGCGGTGGAATATGTAGGGGGGCACTCCGAGGCGTCGAGGGCCGCGATGCGTCCGCTTGATCCTGCTCCAACATAGATGAGCCTGCCACCATCGCGAAGACAACGAGCAACCTGATCGATCACCTGGGCAATTTCTGGAATTGCCTTTTTGACCGCCGCCGCTACCTTGGCGTCTTCGTGGTTGATGATGCGCGCAATCTCCAGGGCGGACTTGGTGTCAAACCCCTGAGAAGCTTCGTTCTGGCTCTCCGTAGTTAGGTGCTGTAGCAGGGCAGCTTGGTCATTCTTTGGATCGACTGATTGCGTTCCAGCAATATCCTGCATCATCGAACTCGTAACCATGCAACCTTCCCCAGTTTTTAATTGTATCTTCAAAAGACGCAAGTGGCAGAAGAATTATCAGCGCGACAAATTGTTCCGGCGGCTAAAGGTAACCAACTTCTAAACGGCTTGGCGGATAGCGTCATGGAAGGCGGGCCGAACTTGTCGTATGAGCTGATCTTTCCGGTCTGGCCATGTTCGGTTCGTCAGGAGCACGACTGCAATGCGGACATCAAGATCAATCCAAAGCGAGCAGCCACTGTAACCGAGATGGCCAATAGAGTGCGGTGAAAAATACTGGCCCGAAGAAGAATTTGCCGACGGAGTGTCCCAGCCAAGGGCGCGCGAGCTGTCGGCAGGTCCCTGGCGCTTTCCGAACATTTCGACGGTGGTTGCCTGGAAAAGGTTGTTCTTAGCCGAATTCCTGTCACTCGATTCGAGCACCTCGACCGCAAATCGCAAAACATCCGGCACGTTCGAAAACAGTCCGGCGTGTCCGGCTACCCCGCCCAGTACCCACGCGTTTTCATCCTGTACTTCGCCCTGGATTCGCCGATGTCGAAAGGTCGCGTCCTCTTCAGTAGGAGGGATCGTGTCCCATAATTCAGGGGCAGGGCAGAAGCAAGTCGCCGCCATCCCAAGCGGCTTGAATATTTCTCGTTGAGAAAACGCATCCAGCTTTTCGCCCATCGCGGCCTCAAGCGCCTTGCCAAGCAGGATAAATCCCGGGTCGGAGTATTCTCCGCGTGTGCCAGGTTCAGCTTCAAGGCCGAGCCGCATGCATGCGTTCAGCAGTTCAGTTGGAGTGCCAACAGTCCGGAAGAACTCAACATAGGCCGGCAGCCCTGAGTTGTGCGCAAGCAGATGCCGAACGCGTACCTCCCTGGCGTGATCCTCTGCCTCTCGACCGCTGAGGAATTCAGGCAGCAGATCTCCCAGCTTTGCGTCCAGATCCAGTAGCCCACGCTGGAAAAGCAACATGGCGACGGCTGTAGTCGCCACCACTTTGCTTACGCTCGCCAAGTCGAAGACCGTGCTGCTCGTAACCGCCGGCGAGCCCTCGTTGTAAGTAAACTGCCCGCGCGCATCCTGCAGCAGGATTTTGCCCTCAGCAAGTACCCCAAAGGCGCATCCTGGAAAAGCGCTATCCGCAATCGCGTTTTCAAGCACGCTATAAACGGCGGCAAATCGGGGATCGGAGATCGTCGGGCAATTGCCTGGCGAATTGTTCTGTGCACCCATGGCTGATTTGCATTCTAATCAGATAAAGGCCACAAGTTCTCACGGTTGCGAAAACAGGGCTATCCTTGAATACGTGACGACCGTCTATCTGTGTAGTAGGGAACTGCAATCCCCGTGGTCAGGGAGGTAAGAATGCGTCTGGCGCGCAAAACACTGGTTTGGATTGCCAACGTTGCCGTTACGGTCACGACCGGCGCAGTCACGAACCCTGCAATCGCGCAAGACGCTGCCCCCCAGCCTGCTGCAGCCGCCGCTCCCGCTCCGCCGCCACCACCTGCCGAAGTGGCTTCCAGCCAGAAAATCTACACCGTCCCCGCAGGAACAAAGATACTGCTTCAGCTACGCAGCGCGATTAATACGAAGAGCGCCAAGCCCGGTGACAGCGTCTACCTCGACTCAACATTTCCCGTCGTGGTTGGCAACCGAGTCATGATCCCGGCCGGCGTCTACGTGCAAGGCACCATTGACCGCGTTGAGCGCGCAGGCCGAGTGAAAGGCAAAGCGCAGCTCGACATGCACTTTACATCCATCATCTTTCCGAACGGATCCGTGGTTGAGGTGCCGGGCATGGTCAACAGCCTTCCCGGTGCCACAGATCAAGCTGTCAAGAACGACGGCGAGGGAACTGTTGAGCAGAATCCCAATAAGACCCGCAACGCCGGCACAGTAGGGAAAGTGGCAATTCCGACCGGAGCAACCATCGGCGCCATCGGCGGACTCCACAGCGGCCACCCCATCGGCGGCGGCCTTGCCGGAGTAGGCGCCGGACTGGCAGCCATGGGCCTGGCTACCTTGTTCACGCGTGGCGCGGACGTAAATATCCCCAACGGCACGCAGGTGGAAATGGTATTGCAGCGGCCGCTCTATCTGGAGGACGCCAACCTTGCTGCGGGCAACGGCGCTGGAACCGCTCCGAATCTCGTCCCCTCAAAAAACCAGCCCAAGCCCATCGATAAGCCAAATCGCGCAAGAGTTATGTGTCCCCCGGGGGGACTTGGTTGTGAATGATAGTAATCTGGAAATGTAATGCACACGGTTCCTGAAGAAAAACTCATTCCCAGTCCTGCTGAAGCAACACAGAGCGGCTCAACGCCGCCGGCAACTGAGCCTGTGCCCGCCCCATCGCTGAAAGCGGCGGGCCTTGGGATCTGGTTGCGCGATCTGATCGTCTCTGCCGCCGCTTCTGTACTCATCATCACCTTCCTCTATCAGCCCGTCCGCGTGGAAGGTACCAGCATGCTGCCGCGGCTCGAAGATCGCGATCGCCTGTTCATAAATAAGTTCGTCTACCATGTTGCCGCCATCGAGCGTGGCGACGTGGTGGTCTTCCACTATCCGCGCGATCCCGAAAAGAGCTACATCAAGCGCGTCATCGCCCTGCCCGGTGACCGCATCGCCATTGACCACGGCCAGGTTTCGGTCAATGGCAAGCTCCTGCGTGAGAACTACGTGCCGCTTATGTATCGCGACGGCCGCTCCATGGCCGAAATGGTTGTTCCGCCTGAGACCTACTTCATGATGGGCGATCACCGCTCAATTTCGTCTGATAGTCGCGAATTCGGCCCCGTCGACCGCTCCCTCATCTATGGAAAGGCAGTATTTATCTACTGGCCGGCTCGCGATGCGGGGGTCGTACACTAATCGGACGAAAACAACCCGGAAATCCACCGGCGAAACCTGCTAAAATCTATTGAATCCACTCCTCGGAGCGGCAATGCAGGCAATCTTAGCGCTCGAAGACGGGCGCATCTTCCGTGGCCACGGCTATGGTCATCCAGGCGAATGCCAGGGTGAAGTCGTTTTTAATACTTCTCTTACCGGCTATCAGGAAATCGCTACCGATCCTTCCTATGCCGGTCAAATCGTCGTTCTCACGAATCCCCAAATCGGAAATTACGGAACGAACCTGGCGGACAATGAGTCGGCGCGTCCCTTTATCGAAGGCTTGATCGTCCGCGAATTCTCGGCTATCAGTTCCAACTGGCGTTCGGAGCAAGTCACAGACGAATACATGGAGCGCTATTCGGTGCCGGTCTTGGCCGAAATAGATACCCGCGCCCTCGTCCGGCATCTGCGCACCTATGGAGTCATGCGCGGCGTCATCTCCACTGACCTCAGCAACCCTGATGCACTGGTGCAACGAGCCCGCAACATCCGCAAAATGGACGGCACGGATCTTGCCAAGGTGGTTTCCACCAAGTCGCAGTACGAATTCACTTGTGACGATGGACGCAACCAGTCCGGAGATCCTTACCTGCCCGATGCACTCGTCCAAGATGCAAAAGAGCGGAAGCTCCACGTCGTCGCCTACGACTTCGGCATCAAGCACAACATTCTGCGCATGCTCACGCGCGAGAACTGCCGCGTCACAGTAGTTCCGGCCGAGACCAGCGCAGAAACAGTGCTCGACTTGAAGCCGGACGGCATCTTCCTCTCCAACGGCCCGGGCGATCCGGAGCCGGTGGACTACGCAGTCAAGGCCATCCGCAATTTCCTGGGCCGCGTTCCGGTCTTTGGTATCTGCTTGGGCCATCAGCTTACCGGCCTGGCTCTTGGCGGACGTACCTACAAGCTCAAATTCGGCCATCACGGCGGCAACCACCCGGTGCGCAACAACACTACCGGCAAAGTGGAGATCACGGCACACAACCACAACTTCGCCGTCGATCCTGACTCCATCAACGCCAACGAAGTGGAACTGACGCACGTTGATTTGAACGATCAGACACTCGAAGGGCTGCGCCACAAAACGCTGCCGCTCTTCAGCGTGCAGTACCACCCTGAGGCAGCGCCGGGACCGCACGATTCGCATTACCTGTTCCGCGACTTCCGCGACATGATGGAGGAGTGGAAGGGATGACTTTTTCCGTGCGTGAGAGTATCGGCATTCCAAAACAGCGGGGCTTCAAGCTCCGCTGTTTTTTGGAGCATTGAAAGGGCACGACGTTAGTCGTGCCGCAGATTGGCAGAAAAGCAATAGGGCTTTAGCCCCTGAGGGATGGTTTTGAAACGAGCACGCGAACACGCCACGCACAACGCTCAGACGTACTTTGTTACGTCTGACACGTGGGAACGCCGCGCCCTTTTCAATGCTGAGCCCTGGGCAAGACTATTCTTCCAAAACCTCCTTCGACATCGAGGCGACTCCTACCTGCTGCACGCCTTCGTTCTCATGCCGGATCACTTCCACCTTCTGATGACTCCCTCGATCGCACTGGAGCGTGCAGTGCAACTAATTAAAGGCGGATTCTCATACAAGGCGAAGAAAGAGCTTGGTTCAAATCTGGAGATATGGCAGCGAGGTTTCGCCGATCACAGAGTTCGCGACGCCGAAGATTACGAGCGGCACTTGCATTACATTCACCTGAATCCTGTGAAGAGGCGCCTCTGCGAAAAACCAGAGCATTACCGTTACTCTTCAGCATTCCCAGGCTGGAAGTTTGACACCATCCCTCAGGGGCTAAAGCCCGCAAGTCTGTTGCGTCCGTCTTGCGGCACGGCTGAAGCCGTGCCCTTTCAAGACCATGCCACACCTGAAATCTCTCAAATCATTGCAAAGGACCTCGCTTTGAAAGGGCACGACTTTAGTCGTGCCGAAACAAGCCGAGTAATCTATCGGGTTTTGGCCCCTGAGGGAGGCAAGAAATGAGGTTCACCCCATTGCTTTGGCTAACTCTTGCTTCATTTCCCGCTGTCGCTCAGGTCGATTGTTTCCAGAAATCCATTCACGCATCGAGTATTCGCGCATCGGTGGCTGACATTTCAGGTGAACCAATCGCGAATGCAGAAATCGTTCTCACCCGGGAAGAAAAGATCGTTAAGCAACTCACTACGGATGAAAACGGGAAGTTTACGCTCACGCCTATAGCGGGGAACTACCGGGTTGCAGCAAAGGCCCCCGGATTCGCACCTGCCTCAACTCCCATAACCATCAGGCGCGGGGCTATCTCCCTCAATCGCCCGGAGCGTTTATGGTTCATATTGTTGCCGGGTGTAGACCAGAATGGCGATGCGCCATGCCCTCCTGTAGTAACCAGTGAGGGAAAATTCCAGCACATCATCATCAAACAGAAGACCAAATACAACCACGGAAGCGAAGAGAAGAATGCCACGCAGAAATGACATTCAGAAGATCCTGGTGATCGGCTCGGGGCCGATTGTGATCGGCCAGTCCGCCGAGTTCGACTACTCCGGCACCCAAGCCTGCAAAGCTCTCAAGCAGGAGAGCTATGAAGTAGTGCTCGTCAATTCCAATCCGGCCACCATCATGACCGATCCGGAATTGGCCGACCGCACCTACATCGAGCCGCTCACCCGCGAGTACGTTGAGGAAGTCATCCGCATTGAATCGGCCATGCTTACTTCCAATCCCGGCTCCGGAAAATTCGCGCTGCTCCCCACCGTCGGCGGACAGACTGCGCTCAACCTCGCCGTCGACCTGGCTGACGCGGGAATCCTCGACCGCTATGATGTTGAACTCATCGGCGCCAAGCTTGAGGCCATCAAGAAGGCCGAAGACCGCCTTCTGTTCAAGGATGCGATGGTCCGCATCGGCCTCGACGTTCCCAAATCGGCGCTCGTCAACAACCTCCGCGATGGGTTAGATTTCACTTCAAAGATTGGCTTTCCTGCGTTGATTCGACCGAGCTTTACTCTCGGCGGTACCGGCGGCGGCATCGCCTACAACCGCGAAGAACTCATGGATATTCTGGCCCGCGGTCTGGACCTCTCACCGGTGCACGAGTGCCTCATCGAAGAAAGCGTGCTCGGATGGAAAGAGTACGAGCTTGAGGTCATGCGCGATCTTGCAGATAACGTCATCATCATCTGCTCCATTGAGAATTTCGACCCGATGGGCGTGCACACCGGCGACTCCATTACCGTTGCACCCGCGCAAACGCTCACCGACCGCGAATATCAGAAGATGCGCGATGCCGCCCTCGCCGTCATGCGCGAGATCGGCGTAGAAACCGGCGGCTCAAACGTGCAGTTCGCCGTCAATCCAGCCGACGGCCGCATGACCGTCATTGAGATGAACCCGCGCGTCTCACGCTCGTCCGCTCTGGCTTCCAAGGCCACCGGTTTCCCCATCGCAAAAATCGCGGCCAAGCTCGCCGTTGGCTACACGCTCGACGAAATCCCAAACGACATCACGCGCAAAACGCCGGCCTGTTTCGAGCCCACCATCGATTACGTCGTTGTCAAAATTCCCAAGTGGCAGTTTGAAAAATTTCCCGGTGCGGACGACACTCTCGGGCCGCAGATGAAATCCGTGGGCGAAGTCATGGCCATGGGCCGTACCTTCAAGGAAGCTTTGATGAAGGCATGGCGCGCACTTGAGACCGGCAAAAGAACCGGCACTGAGGTTCTGGAGCCGCGCCGCCTGACGCAGATGCTCGTCACGCCGCGGCCGGAAAGGCTCGGTTATATTCGCTACGCATTCGAACGCGGCATGAGCGTGCGCGACGTTGCCCGGCTCACAAAGATGGACCCTTGGTTCCTGCATCAGATCCGCGAGGTGACGCTTGCGCAGATGGAGATCGCCAAAACCACGCCCGCTGAAATCAGCGAAGAGCAATTGCGTCAGCTCAAGCGCTTCGGTCTAAGCGACGAGCGCATTGCCACCGAGTGGAAACTTGAAGGCCACGAAGGCATCAAGCAGGTAAGGGAACTGCGCGAGGCGAAAGGCATCAAGCCCGTCTTCAAGCTTGTCGACACTTGCGCCGCTGAATTTGAGTCGATGACGCCCTACCTCTACTCCACCTATGACGAGGAGGACGAGGCACCACCGACCGACAAACCCAAGATCATCATCCTCGGTTCAGGTCCCAACCGCATCGGGCAGGGCATCGAGTTCGACTACTGCTGCTGCCACGCGGCATTTGCGCTCAAGGACGACGGCTACGAGACCATCATGGTCAACTGCAATCCTGAGACCGTCTCAACCGACTACGATACCAGCGACCGTCTCTACTTTGAGCCGCTGGTGCTTGAGGACGTGCTGGCAGTCTACAACCATGAGGCAGCGTCGGGCGCCGAGATCGGCATGATCGTCCAGTTCGGCGGCCAGACACCGCTGAATCTAGCCCAGCGTCTTCGCTCAGCCGGAGTTCCCATCATCGGGACTTCGCCCGAATCGATCGACCTGGCTGAAGATCGCAAGCGCTTCGGCAAACTGCTCGAGCAACTGGAAATTCCGCAGCCCGCCGGCGGCACCGCCACCAGCGTGGAAGAAGCACTTGCCATCGGCGAGCGCATCGGCTATCCGGTCCTCGTTCGCCCCAGCTACGTGCTCGGCGGCCGCGCCATGGTCATCGCCTATGACGCCGAGGCAGTCACAAAGTACATGCGCGAAGCAGTCGAGTATTCGCAGGAACGCCCGGTGTTGATCGATCACTTTCTTGAGGACGCTGTAGAAGTTGACATCGATGCGCTCTGCGACAAGGAAGATGTGATCATCGCCGGAATCATGCAGCACATCGAGGAGGCAGGCATCCACTCCGGCGACTCGTCCTGCGTGCTCCCAGCCGTTGATATAAGAAAAGAAACTCTCGATACGCTAAGGACTTACACCCGCAAACTTGCATTGGCACTTGAAGTAGTAGGCTTGGTCAATCTGCAGTTCGCCATTCAACGCGACGCGGACGGCGAAGACCACGTTTACGTCATCGAGGTAAATCCGCGCGCCTCCCGAACCGTGCCGTACGTGTCGAAGGCAACGGGCATTCCGCTGGCAAAGGTCGCCGCCCGGTTGATGACGGGCCGCAAGCTGCGCGAACTTCTCCCCGAGCAGCTCGCCTCCGGCAAGGATCTCGAAACCGGCACCTTCTATTACGTCAAATCGCCTGTCTTCCCTTGGTCCAAGTTTGCAGGCGTCGATACCGTTCTCGGTCCGGAGATGAAGTCCACCGGCGAAGTGATGGGAGTGGCGGCGACCTTCGGCGAAGCCTTTGCCAAGGCGCAGCTTTCCGCAGGTGTCCGCCTGCCGATGAAAGGCACCATCTTCTTCACGGTTAACGATCACGACAAGCCGGCCGCCGTTGAACTGGCTCGCCGCTACGTCGAGCTCGGATTCCAGATCGTAGCCACAGAGGGAACCGCCAACGCATTCGAAGCGGCGGGGCTGATCGTCGAGCGCGTCTTCAAGGTAAAGGAAGGCCGCCCGAATATCGTTGACCTGATCAAAGGCGACCGCATTCAGATGATCGTGAACACGCCCCGCGGCGTAGACACGTTCTTCGACGAGAAAGCGATCCGTCGCGCCGCGGTACTGGCTCGCATCCCGACCATCACCACAATTGCCGCCGCACAGGCAGCCGCCGAAGGCATCGCCGCCATGCAGCGCCAACGCACCACGGTATACGCCCTGCAGGAATTGCACACAGCGATCCGCGTCTAGCAAGATACCGCCAGGTGCCCATCCTTATCTCTTCCACTGACGAGCGTTTTGTGCTCGAAGGGTGGGATAACACAGACCTCCATCAGGCGGGTGCTCCATGTCCGGGGTCCCCACCGACAGGACTTCGTCAGTAGGGTGGAGATCCGGATTCTCGGACCTGGGATAGGCAACCCCCTCAACTCACCGCGATGAAGCTGAGAGCTAAGGGCTAATAGCTAAGAACCTGCATCTTGCTTCTTCATCGCCAGCCGCGCCCCAATCGCATATCCAATCAGCGCCGCCGTCGGCCACGTGCCCAGGAATGGACCATCGTCGTCGATCAGCCCGCCTGGGCTTGGCAAACTGAAAAACGTACGCGAGAGCTTCTCGCCCAGAGTGCACTGGAAGCATTGGTTCGGACCCGTCGGCATATCCACAATCCACAGCGCCAGAATCATGAACCAGATCACTCCCAGCAGCCACACCGCGGTCGCCATTTCGCTCTGCCGCACGCGATTCACGATCAGTCCCAGCATCAGTGGAATCAGTATTGAAGCCGTCAGGATGACCGTTTGGGGCACGTTGCGGGGTTCCACAACGTAGCCCAGGAGCATCAGCGCGGTCCAGGCGCATAGAGCCAGCAGCGCATGCCCAAAGAACGAGGCCGCCTGCTTGCCAAGCGTGGTTTCGTTCCTTTGATCTTCCTCGTCTTCCAGCAGTAGAGACGACATATGCGCGGCTCCTGAATCCGCCCTGAATCCCCAGATATGTTTGGCAACCGTCGGGGCTATTATCCACTTTGCGAGCGCCGCCCAGCAAACTTAAAAACATCCTCCGATGCGCAAGTCTTAAAATACAGTCATGCTCATTGAGGGTGTCTTCGCCGCAACCACCACGCCGTTCTATCCCGACGAACGTGTGTATTTCCGCAAGCTTGAAGCCAACATGGCGCGCTACTCCCGCAGCCTGTTGGCAGGAATGGTTGTGCTCGGTTCTACGGGCGAGGCTCCCATGCTCGACGACAGCGAAACGCTCGATGTGCTTCGCGTGGCCGCCGAAGCCACAGCCCCGGAGAAGGTGCTCATCGCCGGCGTGGGCCGCGAGAGCGTGAAGGGAACTGTTGAGCAGGCCGAAGCAGCGGCCAAGTTCAACTACGACGCTGTCCTCGTCCGCACTGCTTATTACTACGCCGGCCAAATGTCCTCCGCAGCCGTGCTGCATTATTTCCGCAGCGTCGCCGACCGCTCGCCGCTGCCAGTGATTCTCTATAACATTCCCAAGTGCGTGCCATACCAGATCCCAATCGAACTAATCGCCGAACTGGCCGATCACCCCAACATCATCGGCATCAAGGACTCGAGCGGAAGCATTGAGCGGATAAGAGACACGGTTGCAGCGACCCAGTCCGCTCGCCGCCGCACTGTCACTGTCACACCCATGTTCGAAGCAGTCACTGGGCGAATGCTTGCGCCAACACCGGAACCGACTGGAACGTTCATTTCCACCGGTAGTCTGGCCGGGGGTACAGGAGTTGCTACGCCATCACCGGTAGCTCCGATTAAGACACGCACCAAAGAAATTGGATTCCAGGTGTTGTGCGGATCAGCATCGGCTCTGCTCGGCTCGCTGAAGGAAGGCGCGTCAGGCGGCATTCTGGCGCTGGGCGCGTGCGCTCCGCAGGCTTGCCAGGAGATCTACCTGTCATGGAAGGATCACGACCTGAAACTTGCCGAGGAGAAGCAGAAGCTCATCGCGCCGGTCAACAAACGGATCGTGGGCGATCTGGGAATCAGCGGGGTGAAGTACGCGTGCGACTTCAATGGCTACTATGGTGGCCGCGCTCGGAGCCCGCTGCTTGGCGTGAGCGCTGAAGAGAAGGCCGAAATCGAGAAGCTGTTGGCCGAGATGAGGAATTAAGGAGCCCAAGGGGATTGTCGGGAACCGAAGTCATTGCGACAAAAGTCCTATTACGAGGGAAAGTGGATGAGAATCTTGACTAGGACTTCCCGCGACTAAGTCTAAAAACCAAAAGAGGCGACGCGACTGGCAAACTCGACCTGCTCAGGGTTACTTCCGGTTAGCGGTCAACCAGACACTGGGCCTAGAGCGACTCATAGAAGACGGCCTGCCCTTTTGCGTCAAGTTGCATGAGCAGATCGAAATCCTTGACGTTGCGAGTGAGTACTACGCAACCATTCTTGGTCGCTGTGAGAAAAATCAACGCATCATCGAGCGCTTTACGCTGCTCGGTCTTACCGTATCGTTGCAGCCGCGCCAGGAGTCCGGCGAGGATGCCGGCTTCGCGCCATGTGTCACGGTCTGGTGTAAGAATGCGATGCTCCGGCCGCAGCTCGATGGACGCGGCGACCTGGGCAATCACACTCGCTGTATCAGGATGGGTCGGGTCCAGCAAACCGGCGAGGGCCGCAAGCTCCGCTTCCGTAACCGAAGAGTGCCAGAGGCTCCCGGTCCGGAGAGCAACCTCTGTATCATCCGGGAGTCTTCCTTGCAGAGCGTCGATATAGACAGTGGTGTCGAGGAGCAGTTTTGGAAGCGGAGGTCTGAGGTTCGACAGAAATCGCAGCTGAGAGCGATCACGGTAGGCGAGCCCCTTCTGGCGTTTCTTCGGCTTCAGTCGTCGTAGCGATTGTTGGAACGCAGAGCTAGAACTCAAGGTCGAGATCCTTGCTCACCGTACCGCGCTGGGCAAGAAGCCAGTCAGCGTACTCGTCCGCGACCACGATATTCGCTAGCGCCGCTTCGATCAGCTTGGAGTCGGATTGGATACCGGTCTTCTTCTTCGCCTGCTCGACAAGAAGCGATGGCATGCGACCGCGCACAGTGAGTGTCCGGCCGCCACTCAGCAACCCCTGTTGACCGGCGATGGACAGAGCATCGTCGAGCCGGCGACTACTCGCTGCCGGCTTCGGTCGCTTTGAGCTTCGAGGAACCTGAAATCCAATTGCCCGGGCCATGGGAGAACCTCCATTAGAGTGTAGCACATATACTGAATCCTTGTGCCACATGTCTATTTATAGAAGAAAAGCTTACAAAATTGTGTCCCTGACGTTGGCTAGGGCTCTCGAGTCCGGTTCCGAGGTTCCATCCTGCAGCACAATGCACCTCAGGTCCGTAATCCCCGCGGGCACTCACGGTGGATTGTCGCCATTCGTCCAACTGGCCGGATATGGACCCTCGAAACGCTCAATCTCCAGATAGCCGGTCGTACGTCCAGAACCGGTCGTTGAAACGAGATTCCGGCCGAAATCGCCTCAGAGGTTCACAAACTCTAGATCACATTCCTGCCTTCAATTCCGAAGTGCTTGGCGGCAGCTAACAGGTGTGCGTCATTCGAGAAGACGATACGGAGACCTGCCACTGCTGCAGTTCCAAGATGAATAGCATCGGCGCCGCGCAAGAACACCGAGGCGGGCAGATTCCGATAAACGTAACGGACTCGATCGAGCATCTCCTGATCCTGCGCGAGCCATCGAAAAGCTCCTGCTTTGATATGCGTCTCGACTTGGTCGACTAGAGCAGCATAGACCGCAGGCTTAATCGCGCCTTCGCGCAGCTTGCGATGAAAAGCTGCCATCATCTCCGCCTGCCCGAGGGCCGCACATGCGACATGATCAGTTGCAGCTAGGACGCGAACTTGGTCGGAGCCTGGATCTTGATAGTAGAGACGCACCAGATAACTGGTATCGAAGTAGATCACTCGACCTCGCGTTCACGATCCTGACTGATGATCTCGGTCGCATCAGTTCCACCGCGAAGAGACTTCTGGTGGCGAAGAAAGGCCCGCGTATACCGTGGATTTGCGAAAAATGGCTTCGAGGGCGGTGGCGCGGCAGATACGATCTTCGCGATCAGCTGCCCGCGCTCTGTCACATGCACCTCTCCTGAGGAGGCCTGCCGAACCCACCGGCCTGTCTCCTGGTGCAGTTCGCGGAGGGTAATCGTCTTCATGTGACTCATTGTGTCACATTAGGAAACAGCAGTCAAGACTGGCTAGGCTTGTGGGGTACCAAAACCGCACCGAAGAAGCCGCCAAAGTCAACGCCCCTCGGTTTATATGGTCCGTAGCCCGACTGTTCTACCTGAATTCGCGCAATGATTCTTCCGCATGCAGCCATAAACTTTAGTTCATGCCTCAGTTGTCGGAGGGGGACAATTCAGCAAGTGCCTGGCGGTTGCCATTTCCGGTGTACTCGTCTTCGATGGGAAGAATTTGGTTTTTCTTGACATGAACTATGACAAGTATCTTAAATGATAGGACAGGAGTCATAGGATGCCGGGAATACGGTTGACCAAGTTTGAGATGCAAATCATGGATGCGGTCTGGACCCGAGGAGAAGCGTCAATTCGAGAGATGCAGGAAGCCTTCCCGGCCAAAAAACGACCAGGCTACACAACCATACAGAAAATGGTCTATCGCATGGAGGCGAAGCAGGTTCTTCGACGTGTACGGAAGCTCGGAAATTTCCACATATTTGCCCCAACGGTAACGCGAGAATCAGTTGAGCGTAAGTTGCTCGACGACTTCCTTGCATTTTTTGGAGGAAAACCGCGGCCAGTGATTGCGCATCTGATTGGAACCGGAAAGCTAACTCTGGAAGACGTAGAGTTCGCCGAGGCGACGCTCAAACAAATTAAAGAAGGAGGCAAGGTTCGATGACAGAGAACATGCTTTCACTCCTCCGCAGCGCAGGGCCGCCGATCGCAAATCATTTTTGGCAGTCGACAGCCTTCGTCGCCGCAATCGGCCTTTTGGTACTCCTATTCGATAAGAACTATGCTCGGGTACGATCTTTGCCCGAAGCCGATCCGAATCGATGCTCGGCGACCGCTCCATCCTGAAAATACGATGGTGAACATAAAACGTGACATTGTATAAAGAATGCACACGCGGCAGGTTCTTCTTCGCTCTGCTGAGGGGATTTCCTGTGTACCTCGTGATTCCGCGCCAGGATGGGCGGCAGGAGTGGCTATGCGATTTACGTTCGCGAGACCTATATGGTTGGCGGCAGTTGTACTCACAATTGTCGGTTCAGCGCCAGCAGAGAGGACAGGATCGACCGCTCACGAACTGGTTATGCCCGCGTTTATCGAGCAGTTTTCGGCCGATCGCTTGAGCCTGCAGCGCACCTATCCCCTGGAAATGTCGGCAGCACATCTGGAGAGATTCAGCAAATTCTACAGCGATAAACTTCAGGCGCTTGACGCGATCGATTTCGATCATCTGGCGCACTCTGACCAGGTGGACTACCTGTTGTTGCGCAACCTGCTTGACTCGCAAATCCACCACCAGCAGGTATTTCGCAAGCAGATTGACGAGATGGCTCCTCTGCTACCGTTTGAGAAGAATGTGGAGAGCTTGTTGGTGGCCAAGCGGCTGATGCTAAGGCCGAGTGGCGAAAAGAGCGCTGCGCTCCTCACCGAGATCACCCGCCAAATCAAAGCAGCACGAGAGGAACTCGATCCATCTCCGCGCGACAGCGCGAAAAGCCCATCCACAAAACCAAAAATCGATCGCGTAGTCGCGAATCGTGCAGTCAACGCAGTTGGCGAGGTCAGCGACGCTCTCCACGACTGGTTCGGTCAATATAACAGTTACGATCCGACGTTTACCTGGTGGGTCGACCAGCCTTACCACGACGTAGATACCGCGCTAACCGACTACTCAAAATTCCTGAAAGAAAAATTGATCGGTATCGCGCCTGACGACAAGACGACGATCATCGGCGATCCGGTAGGGCGCGATGCATTGCTCGCTGAATTGCAGGACACGCTCATTCCGTACACTCCGGAAGAGCTAATTGCCATAGCGCAAACCGAATATGACTGGTGCATGAAAGAGATGCTTAAAGCATCACGCGAGATGGGCTACGGCGACGACTGGCATGCCGCGGTGGAAAAGGTGAAGACAATGCACGTAGAGCCCGGCGAACAGCCGGAGCTCATTCGCAAACTCGTTGTAGAGGGAAGCGATTTTGTGAAGAAGAACGATCTCGTCACGGTGCCCCCGCTGGCTGACGAGACCTGGCGCATGATCATGATGACGCCGCAGCGGCAGCTCGTGAATCCATTCTTCACGGGCGGGAATGAGATCAGCGTCTCATATCCAACCGACACCATGACATTCGATCAGCGCGAAATGAGCATGAAAGGCAACAACATACCTTTCGCTCGTGCTACGGCATTCCACGAGATGATTCCCGGCCATTTTCTCCAGTTCTATATGGCCGCGCGCCATCACGTTTATCGTCGGCCGTTTTCAACGCCGTTCTGGGTTGAGGGCAACTCGTTCTACTGGGAAATGGTTTTCTGGGATAAGGGCTTTGATCAGACACCCGAAGAGCGGGTTGGAGCACTGGTGTGGCGCATGCATCGCTCGGCACGAGTGATTTTTACGATGAACTTCCATTTAGGCAAATGGACACCACAGCAATGCGTGCTGTTCCTCATCGACGCAGTTGGATTTGAGCCGGACAATGCCACTGCAGAAGTTCGCCGTTCCTTTGACGGTTCGGTGGGACCGCTGTATCAGTGCGCGTATTTAATGGGAGCACTCCAATTCCGTGCCATGCGGCATGAACTCGTCGACACAAAGAAAATGACCGAGCGCCAATTCCATGATGCAATCCTGCATGAGAATGCAATGCCTGTCGAGATGTTGCGTGCCGACTTGGAAGACCTGCAGTTGACTCGTGATTACAAGACGAATTGGTATTTCTACGGGCAACATCCCACTCACCCTTGAGGACCACGATCAGAGCGTCGCGTCAATCCAAATTGGATTGGGCGCATTCGTAAGTTGATTGGATTGCATCATGGATCGACCTGAACTTGCTCAGACTGTGGACGACGCGAATGCGACTGAACCGCGCGACGCAACGACTGATCGCGATGAGTTTCGCAAAGCGCTCGGTCTGTTCGACTCCGTGATGATTGTGTCTGGCATCATGGTCGGCTCAGGCATTTTTATCGTCAGCGCCGAGATCTCGCGGCAAGTGGGGTCGGCTGGCTGGCTGCTGGTCACATGGATCATCACGGGTGTTCTTACGGTGACGGGAGCACTCAGCTATGGTGAGCTCGCCGCAATGATGCCGGCCGGCGGCGGAATGTGCGTCTATTTGCGCGAAGCTTTGTCGCCGCTGGTTGGATTTCTCTACGGTTGGACTTTGCTCACAGTGATTCAGACCGGCACCATCGCTGCTGTGGCCATAGCGTTCGCGCGCTTCAGCGGTGTGACTTTTCCATCCATCAACGAATGCAACTACTTTATCCAGCCTGTAGAAATGTTTCCCGGATACGGACTTTCGCTATCAACTGCCCAGGCGCTCGCTTTGTTGATTGTCCTCATCATTACGACGGTTAACTGCTTCGGGGTCCGTTGGGGCAAGCTGATCCAAAATCTATTCACGGTGGCGAAGTTGCTTGGCATGGTTCTTTTGCTCGTGCTCGGAGCCTGCGCGCTTTACCGTTCATCAGCGGTATTTACACAGAACTTTCGAGATGCGTGGCACCCAAGAAATACGGTCCCTATCGGGGATACGAATATAAGCACAGCCTTCGGAATGCTGGTTGCACTTTGCGTTTCCCAGACTGGGTCATTGTTCTCAGCCGATAGCTGGCACAACATCACTTTCATTGCCGGAGAAGTGCGTAACCCGAAAAGAAACCTGCCGCTGTCACTGGCAATCGGCGCGTCGCTTGTGATCGTGCTCTACCTGCTTTGCAACCTGTCTTATCTCGCGGTGCTGCCGGTTTATTCCATTCAAACTGCACCGTCCGATCGAGTGGCAACGCTTGCGGTGAGTACCTTGCTGCCAAGCATCGCAAATCTCGCCATGGCTGCTTTGATCATGATTTCGACCTTCGGTACTGTGAACGGAATCAGCCTGGCCGGCGCCCGCGCTTGCTACGCAATGGCGAAGGATGGCCTTTTCTTTCAGAGCGCCGCGAAAGCTCAACAGGCATGGAGTTCCAAGCACGGCTCTCATCATGCAGTGCGCATGGGCGATGCTTCTGGTTCTCCCACGCGTCTTCAATCCTGCGACCAGGACCTGGGGCAATCTCTACAGCAATCTTCTGGATTATGTGATCTCGGCCGCCCTTATCTTCTACGTGTTGACCATTTTCGGAATGTTCCGTCTGCGACGGACACGGCCGGACGTGCCACGTCTTTATCGCTGCTGGGGGTACCCATGGTTGCCGGGTTTCTATATTGTCGGTGGAGTTGTCATTCTGGGCATATTGTTCGTTTACCGGACCTCAACAACCTGGCTGGGGCTCCTGATCGTACTCAGCGGAGTACCGGTCTACCGGCTTCTGCATCGACGCGCCACTGGCCAAAGGAGCTTTTGATGACGAGAGCTTCGCGCTTTGCGGCATCCCTGCTGATGATGCTTTCTGCCGCGGCACTATTGAATGCACAGGGCACATTAGCCGATTATCAGCGAGCACATGATCTGCTGGCGAAGGCACAAGATCTAGTGATTGATTCTCCCGGTCCACCGAATTGGATTGGAGATACACACCACCTTTGGTATGCACGCACAGTAAAAGGCGGCGCCGAATTCATCTTCGTGAATGCGGACACGGGCGAGGAGAAACTTGCATTTGATCATACCCGGCTTGCTGATGCCGTCTCAAAGGCAGCCAATCATCCATACACAGCGCAAACTCTACCATTTCCGTCCGGACTTGGGGGCCGTCCCGGAGCGACGCGCCCAGTGCCGGGTGCTCCGCCGCGGATTGCGCCGCTCACCTTCGTTGACGATGAGGGGTCAATTCAGTTCGGCGTCGATGGGGCAATGTACAAATGCGATCTCCAGGCCTATACCTGCGCCAAGGTCGGTCCGATCCCTGTGCCTGCAAATGGCCGAGCGCAAGCGAGTGAAGACCCCGATGAATCGAATCCTGGACAGGTAAGTCCCGAAGGTCCTGGAGGAGACCCTGTTGATGGCCTTGCCTATGAACCTCCTGCATCTCAAGAAGGAGACGATGAACGTTCGAGCCGACTCCCTCGTGGCTGTGCACCACTGCCAGCGGATCAGGAATCTCAGAATAGGGAACAGCGGCCGGCATTACCGCTTGGCGTCGGTTCACAATTCCCCGATCAGCTTCCGCCCGCCCCGCATCAAGTGTGCGCCTCGTTCGATGGCAAGTTGGAAGCTTTTATTCAGAATTTCAACGTCTATCTAAAACCCGCCGGCAAGGGAGACGAGATCGCACTTAGCTTCGACGGCTCGGAAAATGACTATTATTCGCAGCGCAGCCTGGCATGGTCCCCCGATTCGAAGAAACTCGTTGCCTATCACACGCGTCCCGGATTCGATCGCGAAATCACCTATATTGAGTCATCTCCTTCCGACCAGGTGCAGCCGAAACATACGACGCTTCGTTATGTAAAGCCGGGAGATCCAGTCGACATTGCGCAACCTGCATTGTTCGATATTGAGACCCGAAAACAGATTGAGATCGACCGGTCGCTCTTTCCCAATCCCTACGCCATCACGACCCCTGTCTGGTGGAAAGACAGCCGTGGTTTCACCTTCGAATACAACCAGCGCGGTCATCAGTCGTACAAGGTGATCGAGGTCGACGAGCACACGGGCCAGCCGCGAGTGCTGATAGGCGAAGAGGTTCCAACCTTCTTCTATTACAACAATCTTGGCCCCGGACTCTCAGCAGGCCGCAAGTATCGTTACGATGTTGACGACGGCAAAGAGATCATCTGGGCTTCAGAACGTGATGGCTGGGAGCATCTTTACCTATACGACGGCACGAGCGGAAAGGTGAAGAACCAAATCACCAAGGGAGACTGGCTGGTTCGCGAAGTGATATGGGTGGATGATGCAAAGCGCCAAATTTACTTTGCAGCCGGCGGTTCCGTTCCTGGTCAGGATCCGTATTTCACGCAGTACTACCGCATCGACTTCGACGGTAGCGGCCTTACCCGTCTGACCGATGCTGATGGCATGCACTCCCTAGTCTTCTCCAAAGATCACAAATTTTATGAAGACACCTGGCAGAGAATCGATCTGGCGCCCGTGTCGCAACTCCGACGCACCGAAGACCAGAAGGTGATTCTTGATCTCGAAAAGGGCGACACCAGCGCGCTGGTTGCCGCCGGATTCCATTTTCCGGAGGTGTTCGTCGCCAAGGGTCGCGATGGCAAAACTGACATCTGGGGTACCATCACTCGGCCATTGCACTTCGACCCGAATAAGAAGTATCCAGTGATCGAGAACATCTATGCCGGCCCGCAGGGATCGTTTGCCCCCAAGACTTTCACTCCGGTTGCCCCAGACCAGGCGCTTGCGGAACTGGGTTTCATCGTCGTGCATATCGATGGCATGGGCACTAGCAACCGCTCGAAGGCCTTCCATGACGTGGCGTGGAAGAACCTGGGCGATGCCGGATTTCCGGATCGCATTCTGTGGCACAAGGCAGTGGCTGCAAAGTATCCCTACTACGACATCACGCGCGTGGGCATATTTGGGACATCTGCCGGAGGCCAGAGTGCGTTGGGAGCGGTACTTTTCCATCCCGAGTTTTATAAAGTGACGGTGAGCAATAGCGGCTGCCACGATAACCGCATGGACAAGATGTGGTGGAACGAACAATGGATGGGATATCCTGTCGGTCCGCAGTACATCGCATCTTCAAATGTCGAGAATGCGTATCGTCTTCAGGGCCGCGCGCTCATTATTGTGGGCGAGATGGACAGCAATGTTGATCCTGCCTCTTCGCTGCAGGTCGTTAACGCACTCGTCAAGGCGCACAAGCACTTCGACATGCTCTACATCCCGGGCCAGAATCACGGTGTCGCCAGCCTTGCCAATGAACACTACCGAGACGACTACTTTGTTCATTATCTTCTCGGTGTCGAACCGCCGGATTGGAACAAGGTCTCGCTCACTAAATCACCTGAGGACGATGAGGAGTCCAAGCCTTGACGGCGATCATCCGATTTGCCTTAACTGCTGAGGATGCCGGGCAATTCCGGTCAGGAGTTTGCATATTAATCGGCATCCCTGATCGCCTACAATTCTCCTCATGGCGTCGGGCGTAATAAGCGCGTGCGTAAAGGTAATCGATTCGTATACTGAAGGAGAGCCCACTCGCGTTGTCATCGAGGGTGGACCGAATCTCGGCGCCGGCCCTCTTGCGGAGCGCGTTGAGATCTTCCGCAGCGAGTACGACCATTTCCGGTCGGGCGTTACCTGCGAGCCCCGCGGTTCTGAGGTTGTTGTAGGCGCGTTGCTTTGTCCTCCGACAAACCCGGAGTGTTCAACCGGAGTGATCTTCTTCAACGATGTTGGCAATTTGGGAATATGCGGCCATGGAACGATCGGCGTGATCCGCACGCTCGCGCATCTTGGTCGGATCAAGCCAGGCAAACATCGCATCGAAACCCAGTAGGAGAAGTCGAGACCGAACTGCTCGCGTGCGGATCTGTCGCGGTTCACAACGTATACAGTTACCGGTATCGCGCCGCAGTTCCGGTCGATGTTCGGGGCCTAGGCCGCTTGTCAGGCGATATCGCATGGGGAGGCAATTGGTTTTTCCTGGTTGGCGATCATCCATTCGAATTGAAGTTGACCAATCAAAAGCAACTCGTTGCCGCAACGCAAGCCATCCGAAAAGCGCTCTGGGATTCCGGCACCACCGGCAGAGATCGAGCGCTGATCGATCACATTGAGGTCTTTGGCCCACCGGAGAATCCCCAGAATTCGAGCCGGAATTTTGTGCTGTGTCCCAGAGCATCGTTCGATCGCTCACCTTGCGGCACCGGCACGAGCGCGAAGATGGCATGTCTGTTTGCAGACGGTAAACTCGTCGAGGGAGAAGCCTGGCGACAGGAAGGTTTCCTTGGGACGCATTTTATTGGCTCAGTGCGGGCCGGCGATGAAGGAGTAATGCCGACAATTCGCGGCGACGCATGGATCACCGGAGAATCGACGCTGATCTTTGATCGCGAAGATCCATTCGCAGGTGGTATCAAGTTTTTATGGAGAGCTTCGACGTACTGATACTCGGCGCCGGCATTGTAGGTGCGGCTACGGCTTACGAGTGCACTCGGTCCGGCATGCGCGTTGGTATCGTTGAACCTGCGGTCCCTGCCGGTGGGGCCGGCGCTGCTGGCATGGGGCATCTGGTAGTTATGGACGATTCGCCCGCGCAGTTGGCGCTCACGCACTACTCGCGGGAATTGTGGCGCGAGCTGCGACCCGCGCTGCCGCAAGCGGTGGAGTACGAAGAGTGCGGCACGCTGTGGGTTAGCTCGAGGTTGAGTTTTGCCCCCCAAGGCACGCTTGCGGAAAGAATGCGTGCTGGTGGCGCAGGAATCCCCGCATTCTTTACACCAGCTGGCGTAGGAACGCTTGTTGCAGAAGGCAAGGAGCATTGTGATTTTGATGGAAAGACCTACATCGTAGAGAGAGGCATCCGTGCCGATGTTTCCCTGGTTAAAGCGTGGAAAGGCGACCGGACAGGCAATCTCATTTATCGCAAGACTGCTCGCAACTTCAATCCCATGGCTGCCACTTGCGGGCAGGTCAAAATAGCAGAAGTCGAGGAGATTGTTGCTACAGGCGAAATCGACACCGATTTGGTCCCCACGCCCGGTATCTATGTGGACCGCATTGTTTTGTGCCCCAATCCTCAAAGCGTATTGAGCAGAAAATCACGCGAGGTGCCTCGTAATGTCGTGGACACGGGAACAGATGGTTCAACGCGTGGCTGAAGAACTGCAGGATAGTGACTACGTAAACCTCGGAATAGGAATGCCTACTTTGGTAGCGGCACATATTCGGTCCGATATCACAGTCACTCTGCAGTCTGAAAATGGCCTGTTTGGAATCGGCGACTTCCCATTGGAGAGCGAAGTCGATGCTGACCTGATCAATGCCGGCAAGCAAACCGTCACTGCGATCAAAGGAGCGAGCTTCTTCTCGGGTGCTGACTCGTTTGCCATGATTCGCGGCGGCCATATCGATCTCGCGATTCTCGGCGCGATGCAGGTCTCCGAATGGGGCGATCTGGCAAACAGGATGATCCCTGGAAAGATGATTAAAGGGATGGGTGGCGCGATGGACCTGGTGGCGGGAGTCCGCCGGGTCATTGTGCTCATAGAGCACACATCCAAATCAGGTCAGCCTAAGATCGATAAATTCTGCGCGCTGCCGTTGACCGGGGCTCATGTTGTCCACCGTATCATCACCGATCTCTGCGTCCTTGATATATCGCCGGCCGGCGTGCAACTTGTTGAGTTGGCGCCTGGCGTTTCTAAGGACGAATTGCAATCGAAGACCGAACCAGTCATTCTCATGGATCAAACTTTACCCGGAAAAATTCGCGGATCTCACAAGGAATAAGTCGCGAAACAGGCACCGCTAGGGCAATGCCTTAGGCGCAACCTCAACTCAACGCTATACGTCAATAAATCCTGCTGGCCACTACCTGGGTTCCCGTCGAATTGGAATCGATGCTTGTGGAGCGCAACAAGACTTCGAAGAAACGGAGCGAGCCATCCGGGCGGGTCGCCTGCCGCAGAATTGGCAGGATTGCCGCCGGATGAAATAACGTCTCGGCAGCGGCCTGGGTTCCGGCAACATCCAGCCCCTGCAAAAGCAGCAGATGCCCGTTGCTGCCAAGATTGGGCATAAACGCGATCAGAGCATAGGTATCGTGAGCCGGATCATTCCAATGGCTCACATAGGAAGCCGCCTCTCCCTGTTGCGGATTCATGTTGAGAATCATTGCGCCTTCCATGCCCTTTTGATAGACGATACGGAAGTTTGCGCTCCCCTCGGCAATCGAAGCCCACGGATTGCTGCCGACTGACCCAATCAGAATTGCGTTGGAGTTCTTGAGATCATCGAGCCGCAGATCGCGCGGGAAACGGAGGAAAGTGCGCTCGGGATCGTATTCAGGAAGATGCGCCAAAGCTGCCACAGTCTGGAAGTCCACGAAGCTGGTGAAATGTTGCGTGCGTAGGTCGTCAGCGCTGTGCGCATCGACCCCGCCAAGCGGCAGCTCAAGGTAATCGCCTTTGATATAGTCGGCAAGCTGTAACGGCCGTCGCGATAGATCTTCGAGGAGATTGAAGCCGGCATCGGCCGGGACGATGTAGGTGTTCACCTGGCCGTTGAACAGCGCCGCCCAGAACTCGTGCGCCGATTCAGGAGATCGCAACGGCGGCACGCTTACTCGCGCTGAGAATATCCAGGTAATCCAAACTAACGCGGCGCTGTAAGCAGCTATCGCCGACGCAGCAACCAGCCACCGCTTCCAGGGCCGGCGACGACCTTCGGCCGGTGCGTCGGCAACTGATCCTGCGGTTTCTGGGTGAATGTTAACCGATACCGGGAGGGCACGCATCTGGGATTCGGGATGGTGCTCTGAGGCCGGAGTGAAGACCGGGACATACCCTCCAAGCGGAATATCGATGCGCAGGGATTCGGAACTACCTTCACCGGCAAAGAAGTCGGCCAGCCGTCTTCGCAATTGGCGGGCATAAGTGCGGACAATGTTGTCTTCGATGGTGCTGTAGCCGGGCCGACGGTCAAAAACATGAACACCTATCTGATGCTCGGTAATCTCCTCTCCGCGACCTTTGAGGGTTTCGGCAACCACATAGAGCAAGAACCGGGTCAGAAGTGGGGAACTGGCAAAGCGCGAGCTGGAGACGACGCGCTGGGCCAGGCTCCATCGGGGATCGTCCTCCAGCCAGTGTGGAATTGTCTGCTGAGGAACAATCGGCTTTTGCTCTTGTCGAATGGCATTCAATCGTTCCATAGGCTGCACCTTGGATTGACCGGCTCACAGCAAGAATTCCAATTTCGAGGATACAAATATTGGATCAACAGGCGACGAACGGAACGGGGAACGCCGATCAATCGCGCCAGAATAACAAGTATTCACACAAGTGGCAAGCAGTCCTAAATCAATGTAATAGAACGACCAATCACAGGTGTATACACGTCGCCAACGCAGGGTAAACACTTTCGCGGGCGGGCAAAGGTGGCCTAAGGTTTCGCTGCTGGGCAGGGTCGGCAGAATCGTTGCATCAGTTTCCCCTCACACTTTCTCCAATTCGGCATCGATAACTCATTTTTAATGAGGGGTTAACGCCAGCGCCAAGTATTCGGTCGGGCAAGGAATAGAGCGGATGTGGTCACCGGACCGCGACTGCAGTACGGGTATGGTACGCAGCCGCGATCCACGAGTTTGAATCGCCAGAACCGACGCCGTCCAGGACCGGACGGCTAACCAGAGCAAGACTGCAGTATGAGGAGAGCCAAATGTCGAATCGTCAGTGGAAGCGGGGGCTGGCATCCAGCCTTCTATATTTCGTAGGAATCGCCGTCCTGTGTTCGGTTACGGCCGTTGCCCAGTCCGATAAGAGCACAATCGGCGGGTATGTGAAGGACTCGTCGGGCGCAGTTGTGCCTGGCGCAAACGTTCTCCTGACCAACGAAGCGACGGGTGAAACCCATAGGGCCACCGCGGATACTCAGGGCCATTACACCGTCCCCAATCTGACCGCCGGCAGCTACACAATGACCGTGGATGTAAAGGGCTTCAAGAAATATGTCAGCAACCACAATACGCTGTCTGCGAACACCACGCTTTCTCTGGACGCGCCTCTGACAATCGGCTCCGCGACAGAAGAGGTGACAGTATCTTCAACCGCGCAGGTTCTGCAGACCGAGTCAGCTGCCGTGCAGGCGGAAATTACAGGCAAGCAGGTCAGCGATCAGGAACTCAACGGGCGCAACCCGCTCTATATGGGCGCGCTGGTTCCAGGATTGATGACCAAATCGACTCTGGGCGACTTCAACTTCGCCATTGGGGGCGGTAATCCGTTTTACGTCAACGGCTCTCGCGTGCAGGATACGCTGGTGACCTTCGACGGAGCCCCGGCAGTTCGCACCCGTGGCAGCGGCGCTATCATCGGCGTCGCCAGTGTGGATGCTACCGAAGAAATGCAGGTCATCAATACGGACTATCAGGCGGAGTATGGTGACGCCGCCGGTGGCCAATTGCGCGTTGTGACGAAAAGTGGAACCAGGGACTTTCATGGTTCCGGTTATGAATATCTGCGCAACTCGGCCATGAATGCCAATACCTGGGTTCGCAATCAGTCTCCTACCACGCGCTACATTACCTCGCCTTTCCGTTACAACAACTTCGGATTCACATTCGGAGGACCGGCCTGGATTCCGAGGCTGACTCCCGAAAGTTTCAGGAACAAATTCTTCTTCTTCTTGAACGAAGATTGGATCCGGTATCGTTTTTCTGATACGCAGACGCAAGCGGTTCCGACCGCAAAAATGCGTACGGGCGACTTCAGTGAACTCCTGAGCTCCAATCCGTGGCTTTCCGGTGTTCATCAGCTTTATGATCCGGCGACCTGCGCGGACCCCTCGAAAAGCACTGTAGGTTGCGTGCCCTTTGCGGGCAACATCATACCCCTGAACCGCCGAAGCGCAAACGGAATGGCCATTCTGAATGCGTATCCAGCGCCCACGCCGGGATACCTTTCGAGTTCTCAGAACTGGATCGCAACGGCTGCACACCCCATCAACCAGCGGAAGGAAGTGATCAACGTCGATTGGGTCATCAATGATCGCCACAAGCTGGAGTTTCGCCGTCAGAACGCGACCTATAACGAATATCAGCCGTTCGACCAGGGTTCAGGTTTGACCGGCAAGTACTTCATCCGTCCCAACCAGACCAACGTGTTGGCATGGGACTGGACGATTTCGCAGTCGATGATTAACGAGGCGCGCGCGACTCTCAGTCTCGATAACGTCTACATTCCTGTTAACCCGGCCTTGGCCGGGTTCAACCGCGGAACACTCGGGATCAACTTCCCCTTTATCTTCCCTGCGGGACAAAAAGCCCAGCCTGCAAAGATACCTACTGTTTCGGGTGTGGACAGCTTCTACGGCCTGGCCGGCGGTCCTTACCCCTCGCACTCAGATGGCCCCATTTTGACGGCATCGGATAGTTTGACGAAGGTGTGGGGGAGCCACACGCTCAAAGGTGGCTACTACCTGAATATCTCAGGAGAGAATGACAACGACCAGATCAATGTCTCCACCGTTCCCGGAGGCGCGAGCAACCAGAACGGCACCTTCTTCTTTTCAGATAACCATGCCGGACTGGGCGCTACGTCTGGTGCCGCCATCGCCAATTTGGCAATGGGCATCGCCGATAGCTATACCGAAATCGGACAGAGGTCCCAAACCTATTGGCGCGGCAAGATGAATGAATTCTTTGTGCAGGATTCGTGGAAGATCAACAGCAGGCTGCACGTCGACTATGGCATCCGTATCTCCATACTGAGTCCATACACACCGGCGTGGGGGAATGCAGACTATTTCGACCCCGCTTCGTATTCCGTAAGCGCCGCAGTTACGCAGGACCCCAAGACAGGGAACGTGATACTCGGGACGGGAAATCCCTACAACGGCATGGTCATCCCGGGTTACTCTTCCTTCCCAAGTTCTGCGGCCAAGCACGGTGTACTTGGTGCTGAGCCCAACCCCACCGATTGCGATGGTTCTGCGTGTACTCTCCTCTTTGCTCCCAGCCAGAAGCAGGGCTATTACAACACCTCTCACAATTACCAGCCCCGTCTCGGCATTGCCTTTCAGTTAACCCATTCGACGGTGATTCGCGCCGGCGCCGGCAACTTCGCTACGCGCATGGGCCTGCTTGACAACGTCTTCCCGGGTGGCAACTCGCCCTTCCAGCCAACTGTTACCGTTAACCCATCGTCCGCCGTAAACGACCTTGTTGACAACCCCGGCGCCAGCCTGCCCGCGGGCGTCGCCGCTCCTCTTCTGGCCACTACTCTGGCCAGGAACCTGCAATCTCCGCAGCGCTATAACTGGAACGTGACAGTCGAACAAGCCATCTTCTGGAAGGGGATGGTGTCGGCAGCTTATGTCGGTGGTCGCGGCCTGTATAACTGGCGCGTCATTGACATCAACGAGCCGGCAATTGGAGCCGTTGCGGCGAACCCCGGCAAGAACCTCAACTACCTGCGCCCATACCGTGGGTATTCATTCATTCAGCAAGAGCAAAGCAATGGAAGCTCGAAGTACAACTCGTTCCAGTTTTCTTGGAACCGCCCGTTCGCTGACGGCTTCTCAGTCCAGGTAGCGTATACGTTGGCGAAGAGCACGGATAACAGCTCCAACTATCGCGACATCCTCCCCGATTCCTATGACACCACCGGTCTATGGGGTCCCTCGGAATACGATACGCGCACCGCTGTTGTAGTGAATTTCCTCTATGCTTTGCCGTTCTTCAAAAATCAGAACGAGCTTGCCGGCAAGCTTTTGGGAGGCTGGCAACTCAGCGGGAACGTTCAATTCCAGAGCGGTGTCCCCTGCGGAGTCGGAAACAACCAGGACTATGCAGGTGTTGGCGAGTTTGGAAGCTTTGGCTGCGGCGTTGAAGGCCAATTCTTCACCATGAACGGAAATCCACAGTTGCTGAAGCAGTTCGATGGATATCCGGGTCAATCGGCCAACAAATGGTTCAGAACAACAAATCCGGATGGCTCCCCGATCTTTACCGCGCCTACCGCAAACACCTTCAACCACCAGCCTGGAGTTCGCGATTCCATCTATCAGCCTGGATTCCAAAACTGGAATCTCAACTTGAAGAAAAATTTCCCCATCAACGAGAAGAATGGCTTCGAATTCAAGGTTGATGCCTATAACTTTATCAACCACTCCAACTGGTCCATGACGAGCTCGAACTTTAACCCAACCTCAGGTTCATTCGGTCAGGTAAACACGAAAAGCAACACGAATCCTCGTACCTTGCAGGCCGGGTTAGACTACAGGTTCTAGACTGAAAGCGACGATGCAACCCCCATGCGTGTGCCGCGCGCGTGGGGGTATGCACTTGTAACACTCAAACATGTGCCCTCCGAGCGGCATCGGTAAGGTCGGATGCCCATTCAATGACTCGATTCTCACGCTTGCTACCTGCCCGCAGGATTTACTCCCATCTGCTTCGATCCATCAGCTCTGTTGCGGTAGTCGCCGCATTCTCGTTGCCCGCTTCAGCGCAGACGATGAAAGCGCCGGATATTACTCAGATCCCCACGCTGTATGTAGTGCCCTACGCGCACCTCGATACGCAGTGGCGATGGGAATTTCCGCAAACGATCAGCGAGTTTCTGCTCAAGACCATGCGGGTGAACTTCGACTACATGGACAAATATCCGCACTACGTCTTCAACTGGACCGGAGCCAACAGGTACCGCCTGATGAAGGAGTACTATCCCGCTGACTATGCGCGGATGCAGCAGTACGCCGCCCAGGGACGGTGGTTTCCGGCCGGTTCGTCAGTGGAAAAAGGTGACGTCAACCTTCCCAGCGCCGAAGGCATCTTCCGCCAGATCCTCTACGGCAATGAATATTTTCGCAAAGACTTCGGCAAGGCAAGCACCGAGTATATGCTGCCGGACTGCTTCGGCTTTCCCGCGTCCCTCCCAAGTATTCTGGCGCACGCCGGCGTCAAAGGGTTTTCGACGCAAAAACTGAATACGCAATGGCAGCCGTCGCCCAAAGTTGGAGGTCCCGGCTCACCCGAACAGACCCCAGAGGGAATTCCCTTCAATGTGGGGATGTGGCTTGGCCCCGATGGGAAGGGAGTCATTGCCGCGCTTAACCCCGGTGGATATGGCAGCAATGTTTATGTGGATCTGAGCCAGGAACCTACTGGCCCGCTCTCGGCGTCGGCGCCACAGCTGACCAGCGAAGAGAACGCACGGTTGACGCCTGAGCAGCAAAGGGCTGCCGCCACGCGCCAGCAAGCCATGGAGCAGGACTGGGTGAAACGCATTGATCTCGATGGCAAGGTAACTGGAATCTTCGCCGACTACCACTATGTCGGGACCGGAGACATTGGTGGCGCCACGCAGGAATCGACAGTAAAGCTGCTCGAAGCCATTGTCACAAAGAGCGAGACGGTACTGCCGACTCCGCCGAGCACGCCGTTCGCGATGGGGCAGACGCCGACAGCTACCGCATCCAACGCTCCCCCTGTCAGAGTTGGGCTGGGACCAGTACATGTGATCGAGTCTGCAGCGGATCAGATGTTCAACGACATCACACCGGCAATGGCCACCCGGCTGCCGCAGTACCAGGGCGATCTGGAACTGATCAATCACTCCGCCGGTTCACTAACCTCAGAGGCGTATCACAAACGCTGGATCACCAAAAACGAACTGCTCGCAGACGCTGCAGAGAAGGCCTCGGTTGCCGCAGCCTGGATGGGAGGCCGCACTTATCCGCAGCAACGAATCAACGATGCCTGGATGCTGGAGCTTGGCGGGCATTTTCACGATACGGCGGCAGGCACAGCAACTCCGCGCGCCTATCAATTCGCATGGAACGATGACGTCATTGTGTCGAATCAGTTGGCGGGAGTGTTGACAGATGCCAGCGAGGCGATTGCCTCCGGACTCAACACCCAGGTAAATGGGATTCCCATTGTTGTCTTCAATCCGCTGAATATCGAAAGAGAAGATGTGGTTGAGGCAAAAGTCGAGTTTCCCGGCGGGACACCCAAGGCGATCCGCGTTGTCGATCACGAAGGAAAGGAAGTGCCGTCGCAGTTTGAAGATGGCAAGGTTCTGTTTGTCGCGAAAGCTCCCTCGGTCGGGTACGCAGTTTATGGAGTGCTTCCCGGCGAACCTGCGAAAGCGCATCCCTCGCTGAAGGTTTCAGAAACATCGCTCGAGAACGATCGCTATCGCGTGCAGCTCAATGAGAAAGGCGATGTCGCGAGTATCTTCGATAAGAGCTTGAACAGGGAGTTGCTGTCGGCTCCGATGCGGCTTGCAATCTCAAGCGATACGCCGAAGGTCTACCCGGCTTGGAACATGGACTTTGACCAGGAGCAGGCTGCGCCCCGTGCCTATGTCGAGGGGCCGGTTCATGTGCGCATCAAGGAGAATGGGCCGGTGCGCGCATCGCTTGAAGTGACGCGTGAGACAGAGGGTTCGAAGTTTGTTCAGACTGTCAGCCTGTCAGCGGGCGATGCCGGCAATCGAGTAGAGTTTGGGAATGCAATTGACTGGAGAGGACTGGCAGCGAATCTCAAGGCCACAATTCCGCTCAGTGCGAGCAATCCCAACGCCACCTACAACTGGGAAGTCGGAACCATTCAGCGGTCGAATGCGGATGAGCGTCGCTTTGAGGTTGCCTCTCATCGCTGGATCGATCTTGCTGACAAAAGCGGGAGCTATGGCACAACGATTTTGACGGACTGCAAGAACGGGTCTGACAAACCGAACGACAATACACTGCGGTTGACGCTGTTGCGAACGCCGGGCATCACGCCGACCAACAATGGGCGGCCCGCTGCGTACACTGACCAGGCCAACCAGGATTGGGGGCACCACGAGTTCACGTTTGGGCTGACTGGCCATTCCGGCAGCTGGCAGCAAGCTCAAACGGACTGGCAGGCGTATCGGTTGAACGATCCTCTGATCGCGTATCAGACAACGAAACATGCAGGTGCGCTCGGCAGCAGCTTTTCTCTGGTTCATCTGAGCAATTCGCGCATTCGCGTGCTCGCGCTGAAGAAAGCTGAGGAAAGCAACGAGGTTGTCCTGCGCATGGTGGAACTCGATGGCAAGCCCGCCGAGAACGTTCGCATTTCGTTTGCGGGTCCTGTGGCGGCATCTCGCGAGATCAATGCGCAGGAACAGCCATTGGGGCCGGCCAGCGTTAGTGACGGTGAGCTGGTAACTTCTTTCTCGGCATATCAGCCAAAGACGTTTGCAATCCGCCTGGCAGCGCCGCGCATCAGTCTTGAGAAAACTCATTCTCAGCCCGTGGCTCTCTCTTACGATCTTGCGGTGGCCAGCAACGACGATACCAAAGTGTCGGGCGGTGGCTTTGATGGCGCAGGTAATGCATTGCCTGCTGAGATGCTGCCTGCGACCATCAATTATCACGGCGTCGAATTCAAGCTGGAGCCGGCAAAGACCGATGTGCCCAACGCAGTCGTTGCGAAAGGGCAGACAATCGCGCTGCCGACGGGCCGGTTCAATCGAGTGTATGTGCTTGCCGCAGCCACAGGCGGCGATCAGATGGCTACCTTTCAAGTTGGTGCACAGAAAGTTGACTTGAAGATTCAGGATTGGAGCGGATTTATCGGCCAATGGGATACGCGCATCTGGAATATTCCAGCGGAGCGTGATTGGGCTATCTCAGCGAATCACGCGCTATGGCCTCCCGCGGATTTGGCGGAGCGGGAAAAGCGGCCGATCATGCCGCGTTACCCCGAAGATTATGTGGGCCTGAAGGCGGGCTACGTCAAGACGGCGGCCTTGGCCTGGTTTGCTTCGCATCATCACACGGCTGCTGGATTGAATGAGCCATATGAATACTCCTATCTGTTCGCATATCCAATTGAAGTAACCGGAGACGCGAAGTCGATTACTCTTCCATCGAACGATAAGATCCGCATTCTTGCCATCTCGACTGCTGAGGAGAATCCTTCGATCGCGCCCGTCGAGCCGTTGTTCGACACGCTGTGCCGTAGTGAGCCTCAGCAGGAGATGGAAGCCAAGTCTCGATGAAATGCGAGCCATTCGATCGACAGGCTGGCATATACTGACGAGCATGCTTAGGCTCGCTCTTTGCGTCATAGGCGCGTCGGCGCTGACGGTCTCTGCTTATGGCCGGGTCCGTGATGCGGTTTCGTATGTCAATCCACTGATTGGAAGTCAGAAGAGCGCGATCGGGTACGGCGGAACCATGCCGTTCGTGTCGGCGCCGTTTGGCATGACCGATTGGACCGCGCAGACCAGGCAAAACAAGATCAGCGTCACCTCTTACAACTACGACGATCAAACGATCTCCGGCTTTATCGGAACGCATCAGCCCGCGATCTGGATGGGAGATTACGGATATGTGACGATCGTGCCGGAAACCGGTGCGCTACAAACCACTCCTGATAGCCGTAAATTGCCGTTCAAGCACGATACTGAAACGACCTCGCCCGACTACTACGCAGTTTCGTTGGGAACTGGTGGAGGCAGCTACATTCGCGCAGAGATGACCGCTAGCGAACGCTGCGCGATTTTCAGATTTCGTTTTCCGAAAGGCGCAGTCGCGCGCGTGCTGGTGGAAGCGTCACGCTCCGGGGTACAGGGTTTTGCCGCATTCGATCCGCAATCTCATGAAATTAGCGGATACAACCCGCATCGCATGGACGCACACCTGGGACCGAACAAGCTTCCTAACTTCAAGGGCTACTTCGTGGTGCAGTTTCGGCAGATTCCACGCGATGAAAAGACCTACGGGCTCGAGAATAGAGGGGCGGACTCGAGTCGCGGAGCATACGCGGAGTTCAATCCAGGCGAGACTGTCGAGATGCGTGTCGGCACTTCGTTCATCAGTATTGAACAAGCACGCGCCAATCTAAGCAACGAGATTCCGAACTGGGACTTCGAAGCTGTAAGGCGACGTCTGCACCAGGTGTGGAACGAAAAGCTGAGCCGGATGCAGGTAGATGGTGCGACCGATCTGGAGAAGACGCGACTCTACACCGCGCTCTACCATGCACTTTTGTATCCTCGAATCTTCTCGGAGAGCGGCCGCTATTACAGTGCCTTCGACGATCGTATCCATGAAGGCGAAAGCTACACGGCATATTCGATTTGGGATACGTTTCGCGCCGAAAACAGCCTGCTGAGTCTGCTTGCCCCCGAACGAGTCGATGGCATGATCACTGCGTTGCTGCAGGATTTTAAAGAAGGTGGGTGGATGCCGAAGTGGCCCAATCCGAGCTACACAAACATTATGATTGCAACCCACGCGGATTCGCTCGTCGGCGAGGCCGTACGGAAAGGGTTCCATGGGTTTGATCGCGAGGTGGCGTGGCAGGCGGTATATAAAGATGCGATGACGCCGCCGGATGGGGACACGACGCGTCGATGGTCTGATCGCGAGGAACACACGCCTTATGAGGCACGTGCGGGACTTACATATTACAGACTGCTCGGCTACATTCCGACCGACAAAACCGATGAAGCCGCATCGAGCACTGTCGAAGACAGCTATGACGACTGGTGTGTAGCGCAGATCGCAAAAGCGTTTGGACGCGACGAAAACTACAGCTTCTTTCTGCATCGCTCGTTGAATGATCGCAATCTCTTTAACCCTGCAATCGGACTAATGAACGGCAGAACTTCCGACGGCAAATGGGCGCCGCTAGGCGGAAATAGAGATTCGCCGGGAAACCGGTCGGTCTCGGGGTGGACTGAAGGCGATGCATGGGTGTACACGTGGGGCGCTCTCCACGATCAGGCAGGCTTGCTGCAACTCATGGGCGGCGGCGAAGCCTACGATGCGAAGCTCGACCAGCATTTCAGCGGTGGCCACAATGTGCACAGCAACGAGCCGAGTCATCATTACGGCTATCTTTACGATTTCGGTGGACAACCATGGAAGACACAGGCCAAGGTTCGAGAGATAGCCGCCAAAGAGTATGGATACGACGCCGGAGGTCTGGACGGCGACGACGATTGCGGCCAGATGTCGGCGTGGCTGCTTTTTACTGCGATGGGATTCTACCCGGTAAACCCGGCCAGCGGAGACTACATGATCGGAAGCCCACTCTATCGAGCCATGTCGTTGAGATTGAGCAATGGGAAGACCTTTCGCGTTGAGGCCGAAAACAACTCCGCAACGAACATCTACATTCAATCGGCCACGATCGACAATAAACCGCTCGATATTCCGGTAATCACCTGGGAGCAGATTCAATCTGGAGCAACGCTGCATTTCGTCATGGGCCCAAAGCCATCGCAATGGGGAAACCAATATAGAGCAGTCGCTCTACAACCCTGAACATTCGTGTGAACCGTCGCTCTCCAAAAGGCCCTTCTTCGGAAATCGCTGCAACAGTCAGAGAATAGATAACATGTCCGATAACGTATATTCTGTATAGTCACCACATGAAGTGAGGCTGTCCAAGTCGTTGCATCCTTGGCGCTTGTCGTTTAGAGGGCCCACCTCCCCCGAAGGTCATCGCTTACATCTTGTAGCGGCCCAGGTCCTCGTCATTCAGGCCTTCCAGCCAGCCGCGCAGTTGATCCGCCGAAGGGCCTTCTGACTGCGATGCCGGATTCATTCTGGCGCTTAGCATCACCTGCTCAGACACGTAGATGGGACAATCGGCACGAAGAGCGAGAGCGATCGCATCGGAGGGTCTGGCATCCATGACCACCGGTTCCTCGTCCTGACGCAACCACAGCACGGCGTAAAACGTATCATCCTTAATCTCTGTAATGACTACGCGTTCCAAGCGAGCGTTCAAGTGGCGCATCAGATTTCTCGCCAGGTCGTGCGTCATGGGGCGCGGCAAGGAGATCTTCTCGATTTCGCTGGCAATCGCGTTTGCCTCGAAAATTCCGACCCAGATAGGAATGACGGCGTCCGAGCCAACATCCTTCAGCATGATGATCGGCATATTGGTAGCCGGGTCCATCATCAGTCCACGAATCCTCACCTCAATATCCATACCTGAACTCCTTCGCCCGTTAGATGGGTTCACCGACCAAACTGTTAGGATGCGTGGCGACAATCTTCACCTGCAGGTAACTTCCGGGGGCTGGCAGGATCGGGCTTGACCAGCTGAAATTCACCGGTTTGTTCTGACTGCTACGCCCAGAAACCTGACCCCGTGCCGGATTATGACCCTCAACCATCACTTCCAAAACCTCGGCCAAGTGCTTCGAATAATTGGCTCTCTGGATCTCTCGCTGTCGATCAAGCAGTACTTGAAGGCGACGTGACTTCTCTTCGTCTGGAATCGAGTCAATCATGGTCAATGCCGGTGTATTCGGCCGAGCCGAGTACTTGAAACCGAAGACGCAATCGTACTGTACCTGCGCCAGCAGGTCCATTGTCTGAACGAAATCGTCCGGAGTTTCGCCTGGAAATCCCACGATGATGTCCGTGGAGATTGAGATATTTCGTTTGGCCGCTTTGATCCAACTGATTCGCTCGAGGTACCACTCCGGGGTATATTCCCTTGCCATCAGCTTCAGAACCCGGGTTGAGCCGGACTGTACTGGCAGGTGCACGTGGTCACATAGCCGCGGTTCGGCATCGATTGCCTCGACAATATCCCGGGTGAAGTCCCTTGGGTGACTGGTCATAAACCGAACGCGCCGCACGCCGTCTACCTGCGCGATGGCCAGCAGCAGTTCCGCGAAGCTCTGCTTCCCTTCCGGATCCCGATAGCTGTTCACGTTCTGGCCCAGCAATTGGATCTCGGTATATCCCATCCCCGCAATACGCTTTGCCTCTTCGAGGACCGAAGCAGAGGTCCGGCTCCGCTCCTTGCCGCGGGTATACGGCACCACGCAATAGGCGCAGAACTTGTCGCAGCCTTCAATAATGGTGATGTAACCACGGTAGGGATTCTGACGGGCCGTAAACTCGGTTTCAAATGTTTCTTCGGTCTGGCGATCGTCAAGCCCTGTGATTCGGTTTTCACCCGCTTCCAGCCTGGCCAGCATTTCAGGCAACTTGCGGTAAGAAGCAGAGCCCGAGACCAGCGAAACGTATGGAGCCCGCTCGAAGATCTTCTCGCCCTCCTGCTGGGCGACGCACCCCAGCACCCCAAAGCGCTTTCCCTTTTTATGGAGTGCCTTGTAGTCGTTTAGCCGATTGAAAACCTTCTGTTCCGCCTTATCGCGGATGGAGCAGGTGTTGTAAAGGATCAGACCTGCGTCTTCTTCCGACTCGACCCGCCGGTAGCCCTGCTGGTGGAGAGTGCCAATCACCTTCTCCGAGTCATGGGCGTTCATCTGGCAACCGAAAGTCTCAAGATAGAAGGTTTTTTCAGTCGCCATAACAATTCCAAGTATATCGCGAAGTGGACTCGCGAGGCCCAAAACGCCTGGCCGCCTTCAGCGTATGCCTTTATGCAGATATGCCAAGAGATCGGACATCTGCTCGGCCGTAAAGCGACCGGCGAAGGACGGCATCATCCCCTTGCCTTCGAGCACCACCTTCTGCACTTCGGCATCTGTGGCCGGGGCGCCGCTGGGCAGCGATGAACGGTTGAAGACTCCATGAAGGTCCGGAGGCGCCTTTTTGAGGCTAAGATCGTTTTCCTCGTGGCAATGGGCGCAGCGGACGTCGTACAGATGCTTCCCTTCCGCCTGCTGCGGAGTGAGAGCCGTTCCGGACCGGCAGCCAACGAGTGCAAAACCTGCCCAAAAGCAAATCGTCAGCGCCGCGCAAACCATGAGCCAGCCGTCTGAACACCCCAGGACTCTTCTGCCGCTGATCGGTATTAAGCAGTGTTTACGTCGAACGTTGTTCAAAATCAAGCCACCACAACGTGATATCTTGACCCGATTCTATTCGCCGGGCGCGGGTATTCTGATTTCATGATCAAAGAACACCTGACGCCCCTGGTTCATACCGCGCAGAATCGATGCTTCGGATGCGGACCCGCCAATCCGATCGGCCTGCATCTGGATTTTTACGTTGCAGAGGATCAGTCGGTGGTTTGTATGCGTACGGTCGTAGCCGCATATGAAGGACCGCCGGGCCTGCTGCACGGCGGCATCATTGCGACTCTGCTGGATGAGGCGATGAGCAAGGCCGTGCGCGTGCGTGGACTGACCGCAATGACGCGTCAGATGGAAATCGAGTACCTTCGGCCTGTTCCGTCGGCGACCGCAATCCGTGTCGAGGGGAAACTGGTGCGCAGCGAAGGCCGCAAACATTGGACCGAGGCACAGGTCCTTGACGAGAAGATGAAAGCGCTCGCAACGGCTAAGGGTTTGTTTATCGAAGTTCGCGCCAGTCGAATGGCGATAGGGCGGCCCGAAGACCGCCCCGAAGTGGACTAGTGAACCATGTTGATCGTGTCCTGTGCAATCGTATCGAACGTAGTCACCGATTTTGCGTTCGCTTCAAATGCGCGCTGCGCGATGATCAGGTTTGAAAACTCGGCAGAGATATTTACGTTCGACTGCTCGAGCGCCGAGCCCTGAATCTTTCCGAGACCGTTCGTTCCCGAAACGCCGATGGAAGCCGCGCCGCTCTCAGATGTGATGGCGTAATTGCCATTGCCTTGCAACGCAAGTCCCTGCAAGTTGGCTACGTTGGCAAGAGCCATTTGGCCGACCGTCTGCGAGTGGCCGTTCGAGTACGATGCCGTGACGGTTCCGTCAGGTCCAATCGAGAAGCTTTGATACGTTCCGCTGGCAAAGCCGTCCTGTACTGAAGACGAAGTCGCTGAGGTTGCAGCAGCCTGGTTGATGACAGGCGCTCCGCTCGAGCCGAGTATATTCCACGTCATGTTCATCGGAGCGGCCCCATCGGACAGCCCTGTAAACGTGATGCCGGCGATGTTTGCCGCCGGGCTAACCAGGTTGCCGCTCGCATCAAACGTAAGCGTTCCAGCAGCGCTGGCCGTTGCAATGGGGGCTTGAATGACACTACCCGAAGTCGAAAACCCGGTTCCGCTAATGGTGAGCGTTGCGCCCGCTCCGGTCACCGTCACTCCCGAAATCCCTGCATCGGACAACGCAGTGGTAAGCGCCGTCGCATAGGTGGCGAGATCTTCTCCCGCCGTCACCGGCGGCGCCACGATGGTGGCGGTTGTGCCCCCGCTCGTTTGCCCGGTAATGGTCAGGTTCGTACCGGGATCAACCGTGGCCGTTCCGGCGCCGCTTGTTCCAAAACTGTAGACGGTAGTAGTAGCGGTGCCGACGGTGCTGGTTTGAGCCGGCAGAGTGTCAGGGAGCGTGACCGAATACCCCCAGTGAGTTGCATCCTGTTTTGTGTAGGTCACGGTGGCCTCATAGCTCTTGCCGAGCGAGTCGTACACCTGTACCTGTCCGGTCACGTTGCTGCCAATTGGAGCCTCAGAATCGAGCGTCGCATTCATCCCGAAAGAAGTAGTCGCTTGCGGCTTGATGACCTGGCCAATCACCGGAATATTGAGCGGCGTCAACGCCGCGTTGGTGTTGACCACGCCGTTCACTGCCGGATATCCCATCACGGCAAAGCCGTCGGCCGTGCGGAGAATGCCGCTGGAATCTTGCGTGAATGCGCCGTTGCGGGTAAGCAGGTTGGCTCCGCCGCCATTCACAATAAAAAATCCATTCCCATTCAGCGCAACGTCGGAAGTGGAAGTTCCGTTGGTGTTGAAAGTGCCCTGCGTAAAATTCGTGTGGTTCGAGGCCACCTTCACGCCACCTCCCACCTGGATGCCTTCGCCCGAACCCGTCGTGCCGATCTGCTGATAGAAGAGATCGGAGAAGTTTGTCGACTGCCCCTTGAATGCAGTGGTGTTCATATTGGAGAGATTGTTGGCGATGGTGTTCAACGCTGTGGAATCGGCATTGAGGCCTGAAAGCGGGATATAAAAACTCGGCATCGATTGTCTCCTGTTGATATGTTTTGGGAACTTGTCCAATTGCTGATGGCCGCAGAGGCCGGGTCTCTATTTCGAGATGGTCACGCTGTTGCGCCCGTCGAGAGCATGCGCCAACCGCTCGGCTGCGGGGTTGGCTCCGGGAGCACTCAAGTTCCCATGCGCCAGCTTGCTGACAAAGGCCTGGATGGATGAATCGCCCGCTGTTGACGAGTTGGCGCTGGAGAATGCCGCGCCGCCAGGCTGGCTCTTCGATTCGGAAGCTGTCTTCGCGTTGGCTGCGACAGAACTTGCCGTAGTCGCTTGCGCTGCCGGTTTCGTATATGCGTTGTTAGTACTGGAACTGCCGAACGCTCCGTTTAGTGTCTCGTTGATGCTGATCAACTGCTGCAAGCTGTTTACGTTCACCAGTTGATTGATGTATTGGTTGGGATCCGTATTCGCCGTCGGGTCCTGGTTCTTCATCTCCGTCACCAGCAACGTTAGAAAGTCATTGGCCGTGATGCCCGATGCTGAGCTCTTCGTGCTGCTGCTGTTTGCGTCGGAGTTCGACGAAGCCATGGGAGAGACCCGTACCCCTGCGAGTGGCTGTCCCGATACTGCCGTTTGATTCAAAAGCCCCGCTGCTGCCGCCATTTCGACCTCCTGCGATTTCTTGAATTTGAATTGCCTTCCTGTAAAATCAATCTCTCTGTTCTCACCATTCAGGCCAGCACCGAAATATGAATGCCCTCTGAACCGCTGCCTGCATTCCTTCGCATGAAACCATCTTCTGTAATCGACGCCTCTCGAAGTGCGCCTCCAGTGATTGGCCTAGTCATCGACTGCGCCTGCAGAACTGGTTCAGAGGCGTTATCCTGACCGGCATTCTGTCCTGCGCCGTGATGCATACCCTGCCCGGAATCCTGACCGGCGAATTGCTGAGCATTCCCGCCGAATGAAGCCAGCGTGAGCGTTTCCACGGGCGTACGGTTGTCCGCAAGATAGGAATGCAGGCCGGCTATGTGACCACTTAGCGCTTGCGCCGCATCCGATGACTGCGGTACTAACGTGGCGTGAACTACACCTCCGCTCGCTTCAGCGCGCACTCCGATCCATCCCAACGTTGGATCCCGGTATCCCGCCTCTGCTTGTACATGCCCGGTTCGAGTCCAGTTAAATGCGCCGGTCTCGTTTCTAGATCCGGGCTCGAGCGCGGTAAAAGTCTCTTCCAATCTGGTGTCGCTCGAAATCCCACCGCCAATTTTCTGAGGCGTAATTCTGGCATTCGTAACTTCTGTAATTCGAGAAACATTCAGCGAGTGGGGAGTGAAAGCGTCCGAAACGCTTGGCAGAACCTGCTTCAGGTTTTGTGCGCCACCGCCGCTCGAACTCAAACGCGATGAGGACAACCTTGACGTTCTAGCCGTAGCATTTGTCGACATTGCGTTTCGAAGCGACACCTTTGATTGCGCAAGGCGATTCACGTCCCGAACCGATTCGAAAGCAGCAGCACCAGAAGGCAATTGCGCCCAGCCGCCATTCTCATTCTCAGATCTACGGGATCCTGCAACCCGATTCTCCGCTGTGCTCGTTGAGGATACTTGCGAAGCGTGGACAACTTGGTTGTCGCTGGTACGTGTCGCCCCTTCGAGGCTTGTGTCCTGGTCGCTTCCGGTAGCAGAGACAAGATCGCTCGACGCCTCACTTTGTGCTGCAGCTTGATCTGCCTGCAAGCCCGGACTCGTATTGATGCTGGAAAATGCCAGACTGCGGACCTGATCAGGTAAACGGCGACCCGATTCCAAATCCGAAAGGGCCGCACTGTTTGTCTTAGGCTCATCCGCTTGCGCGACTGCTGAGTGAATTTCGCCGCTCGCACCGTGCCGTGCGTCTGAAATTGTTTCATGCGCCGCCGTTGCGTATGAACCCGCCGAAGGTGATGAAGGGGCTTTGGTGCCCGCCTGAAAGCTTGACCTAGTCAAGGCAGTTGAGCTGTTCTCGGATGAATCACAGGAAAGGATCGAATCAGGGGCTATGGGCCCGTTTTGAGTTGGTGCTGGGATCGCCGCCGCTGGGTTTGAAAAAACAATCACCTCTGATCTGGTAGCTCTTGTGTTCACTTCTTTATCCGCCGATTCGTCGAGGAGTGATTCCTTGCCGCTGCGTGCGGGGGACGCGACTGCCGATTTATGTCCGCTCAGATTTGAGAGCCGCTTTTGCACGGCTGCAGTTGCGACTGATTGAGCGCGGCTACTCCTATTCTGCTTTTTCGTCACCGTTTCGGCAGCTCCTGCACTATCCGCAGTTACAGGCGCGAAACCGTGATTCGGATCAGCGCGATCCGCAGTGCCCATTGCAGTCGGCAAGTGGGACGATGAACTTGCCGTCTTGGTGCTCACATCAACCGATTCGGGTGGTCCATCCTCAGAATCCATAGAACCAAATTGCGCTTGCAAGCTGTCGCGAAAACTCGAATCTGCCGTTCCTTCCGACGCATGCAAAGATTTCGCCGTGCCGGCGCGGCCAGTCGATAGGGCTTGATGCCGGTTCAGCTCGGTCAATGCCACCGTATCCGCTTTAAGACTCGCGCGAACGCTCATGCTGGAAGACAGTGCAGTAACCGTGCCAAAGGAGAGGAGCAAGAATTAGGGAAATTTCAGAACTGGGAATCATCATCCAAATCTGCGCTTCGACCAAAGATTCGAGCGCGTGGCGCTCATTTTTCAGCACTAAATACGATCCCCCGCCGCAGGTTTATCGGCGCTTTCCTGTACATCGCGCTTCGTGTCTGATCTGTCGTCCGGCAGGCGCATCAAATACCACTCATCAAGCGACTGCTGAGCCCTTCGATCCTCTTCGACCGATTCCCTTGCTTCTGCCGCTTTGACCAGCGTCTCCGCCTGCTTTCGTTCCACACGCTTTTCGAGGAAAGCCGCTCGAAACTCATTGACGACCAGCATGAATTGTTGAATGTGCTGCTGCAGAACCGCTCCGCGACGCCTGCCTGCATGTATTTCTGTCTGTCCGGATAATCGATCGCGCAAATCTTCGCTTCGCACACCGGCGGTGAACAGCAATCTGCCTTCCCTCTCTCGTTCGCCGGCCGCTCTCAATGCCGCATCAAGCAGGGTCAGCTCAGCCTGCGCTGACTCGAGTTCACGGCGCCGCGACTCCTCTTCTAAATCCAGAACGCGAAGCAACCGCCGCACTGTTTTCGAAACTGCCATGGCTCAAACCTCTGCTGCCAGAACTGCCAACTGTTTGAGACAATCTTCGAAACTTACTCGCTCATGGGCGCGCTGCGTGATGAATACGCGCATGCTGTCTCGCGCTTGCAACGCGCGATCAAGATCGGGATCGGCTCCCGGCTTGTATGCGCCAATTCGCACCAGATCCTCCGACCGGGCATAGACCGCCATCAGCCGGCGCAACAACATCGCATGCTTCCGATGTTCTTCTGTCGCTACTGCCGGCATCAATCGGCTGATCGAATCGAGTACCTGTACCGGGGGATACCAGCCTTCCGAAGCCATGGCGCGCGACAACACAATATGTCCGTCGAGCAGCGACCGCACGGCATCCACCAGTGGATCCTGCTGGTCGTCACCTTCCATCAGAACCGTATAGAACGCGGTAATCGATCCTCGCCTGAATTGCCCGGCACGTTCCACCAGCCGCGCCAGCCTGGTGAATACTGATGGCGTGTATCCCTTCGCAGTAGGCGGCTCTCCGGCCGCCAGTCCAATCTCGCGCGCGGCCATGGCAAAGCGCGTCAGCGAATCCAGCACAAGCAGCACATGCTTGCCTTGCGCAGCAAAATATTCCGCCACCGTGGTTGCCGCCAACGCAGCACGCATACGCAGGAGCGGCGACTGGTCAGACGTTGACACCACTACAACCGACCGCGCACGGCCTTCAACGCCGAGGGCGTCTTCAAGGAACTCGCCGACTTCGCGGCCGCGCTCACCCACCAGGCCCACTACCGTGACATCAGCCTCGGTATTGCGCGTCATCATGCCAATCAATGTGCTTTTGCCCACCCCTGAGCCGCCAAAGATTCCCACCCGCTGTCCGCGGCCGACGGTTAACAGAGCGTCCAGCACGCGAATGCCGGTACCAAGCGAGTCGCGAATCGGCAGCCGGTCAAGCGGTGAACGTACTGCTCCATCCAGAAGCATCGGATCTGCCACTGCAGGCCGCTGACCCTCATCCAACGGCTCTCCAAGCGCGGTCAGAACTCGTCCAATCAACTCCGGACCGACCTCGATCTCTGGACGCACGCCGAGCGCCGTCACACGGTCTCCGAAGCGAATCCCTTCCGTAGTCTCCACCGGCATCAGGAGAACATTGGAGCCTCGGAATCCGATGACTTCGGCACGGTGGATATGGGCAAACTGGTCTTCGATTTCGCAACACTCGCCAACCGATGCCAGCGGACCGGCGGATTCAATGGTCTGTCCCACGGACTCAAGCACCTGCCCGGACCAACGCCAGGGCCGGCCGCGCTCGAGCCGCGCGAAATACGGATTCAGTAGACCGGTCATGCTCTACTTCCCGCGATTTCTTGCATTGCCGCCGCTCCCGCAGCCGGCGCCTTGTTTCGTGCTGCGCTGTCAAAAAAACCGCGCTCGATCTCACCAAGTTGTGAGCGGATGCCCAGATCCACTGAACCGAGAGCCGTCTCAATCACGCAATCACCCAAAAGCATCCCTTCGCCTACAAAAACCTGCGGCTTTATCGTCAGGTTGGGTAGCAATGCCAGAGCGTCTTTCCATAGTTCGAGTTCAGACGCAGGTACGCGCACCCGCGCCTCTGTCGATCCGGAGAGCTGGCCGAGCGCCACTCGCACCGCTCCTGTGAGCAGTAGTGGATCCATCTGTGCTTCCCGGCGAAGTATGCGCGCGGCAACTGCCAGTGCAAGCTTGACGACTTCCCTTTCCACCGCATGCAGATACCGGTCGCGTTCCTGCGCAAATTGATCGATCAGTTTCGCTGCCTGTTGCCTGCGTTGATCTTCGGCAGTTCTCATTCCCGCGGCAAGGGTGTCGCGTTCAAGCTGTCGACCCTCAAGCATGCCCCGTTCACGACCTTCCGCAAATGCACGTCGCGACTCTGCGGCAAGTTCTTCTGCCGCGTCTTCGCATGCTGGAGGTGCGGACCCGTTTTCAGTGCCGTCAATTCCCTTTCCTTCGTTCTCCTCCGATAACTCCGTGATCCCGAACACCGATGGCGCGGGCAGCGTAAACGGCATCACAGGATACTCGAATCGTTCGATTCGCTCCTCGGTCCAACTTTGTTTTGGGATGCACTCCCGTTCCAAGATGTTCCTCTCTCGCTATGCTGAGGGATTCATTCCACGACCTCGTTATCAGGCCAGCATCTCGTCTCCGCTTTCGAGCTTCAGAATGACTTTTCCCTCTGATTCCAGCTTCCGCGCCAGGTTGAGAATCTCCTGTTGCGATTGCGCGACTTCGCGCGAACGCACGGGCCCCAACACTTCCATGTCTTCTTTCAGCATCTCTACAGCACGCGAACTCATCGCCTTGAAGACCTGTGCCCGCAACTCCTCATTGGCCCCGCGCAAAGCCAGCGCCAGTTGCCGTTTGTCAACGCCGGAAACGATCTCGCGGATCGACGCGGCGGGCACCGTCACCAGGTCTTCAAATGTAAACATCAGATTGCGTATGCTCAGCGCGAGTTCAGGTTGGTTCTCCTCGATGGTTTCAAGGATGTGCTTCGCCTCTTCCGCATTCAATCGGTTCAGAAGATCGGCGACCGCTTTGAATCCGGAATAGCTTTTACGCGCCGTGTCGCCCACGCTTTCAAGTCGCCGATGAAGAATGTGCGCGACCTTTTGCGCCATCTCCGGCGAGAACTGCCGCATCTCGGCCAGTCGCTGTACCGATACGACTTTTTGTTCTTCGCTCAGGTTTTCCAGCACCAACGATGCGCGGCGCGGATCAAGATGCGCTAGCACCAGCGCAATTGTCTGGGGGTGTTCGGAATCCAGCAACTTACCCAACTGCTGCGGGTCGGTGCGCTGCAACTTGGCGAGGTTCCCCTGCGCCGCCTCTTGCGAACGACGGACCAGCATCAACAAATCGTCGGCACGTTCTTTGCCGAATGTATCCACCAGCAGTCTGCTTGCGAAGTCTAGGCCGCCATGAACCATAAAGTTCTGCGTCTCGAGCAACTGCCAGAACTCTTCCAGAATCTCCGTCGACGTTTCCGGGGTAATCCCGCGCAAATCGGCGAGTTCCTCCGTTATCCGCTGCACGTCCGCCTCGGGCAGGTCGCGCAGAATTTCCTTTGCAAGGTCCTCGCCGACGGCGACTAGCAGGATCGCTGCCTTACGCACGCCCGACACGTTTGCAGTGTGCCGGCGCCGCGTTGATCCGTGCGCATTTGCCTGTTCTTCCAAGGCGAAGTTCCCTCCCGTTCCTTAGTCGGAGTGAATCCAACTTTGCAGCAACCGCGAACTTTGCGTTGGTTCGCGTTTTAAGTGCGACGTCACCTGGTCGAAGATCTCCTGGTTGCGCTGGCGTTCAAAGTCAACCTCAACAGGTTCAAGAGGCTTCGAAGCGGCAGGCAAAGCAGCTTCTGCTCCGGAACTCAACTCCTTCGCTCCTCCGGCCTTCGCGAATTTGGGCTTAGGAGTTTGCGAGAGGTGACGTAATGCCGGTCGAACTCCAAATGCCAGCACCACGAGGAGCCCTGCCAGAAGGGCGATATATTTCACCAGGACAGGAGAACTCTCCACCGCCCCCAGCACCTTGGTCAAAACAGGCGTCGCCTGCTGTGTGCTGTTTCCGTCGAACGCCAGATCCTCTACCGTGAGCATGTCGCCTCGTGCGGAATCGAAGCCCACGGCTGCCTGCGCCAACGTCGTCAGATTGCGGATCTCGTCTGCCGAGCGCGGTTGCCATACGGCGGTCTTGCCTTTCGACGCAACCTGCATCAGCCTGTCATTGACCACGATGGCGGCTGTCATCCTGCGAACGCGGCCTGGTCCCTCAACAGTATGGCGATCCGTCTTCGATGCGCCGTACGTGCTCGACTCACTCTTGGCCGATTGCGGTGCAGTGGTCTGCTGCGGGTATACCGGAAGTGCCTGAGAGTTGGGAGCGTTCGAGGCTGTTCCGGGAATGCCTGCCGCCACTTGCTGTGAGCCCGTAGTTTGCTCGGTGCGCTGTATTGAAAGCGTTGCGGATTTATCCGGATCGTAGATCTCTTGCGTGATCTCACTCGAAGAGCGTTCGTAGTCGAGCGTGACGGAGGCGCGCACATTGCCGACCCCGGTTACAGGCTCGAGCGTGGAGACAAGTTTTTCCTCAAGTGCCTGTTCGGCCGTCAGCTGCATCGCTTCGGCCGTCTTTGGCCCAAGAGGCAAATGACCGCTTGCATCCACAAGCACCACGTTTTCCGCGGCAAGTCCATCGACCGCTGATGCAACCAGGTTGCGAATAGCGTCCGGTTCACCTTCTGCAAGAGAACGATGCTTAAGTTTGAGCACCACCGAAGCCTTTGCGGGCCGTTCCTGCTCGCGAAAAAGCGAGTCGTGGGGCAAGACCAGGTGCACGCGCGCCGACTCAACATCCGCGAGCGTTCCCACGGTGTGTTCGAGTTCGCCTTCGAGCGCTCTCTGATAATTCACCTGTTCGTCGAACTCGGAACCGACCCAGTTCGGCTTGTCGAAGATTTCGAATCCCAGCCGGCCATTCTTTACTCCACCTTTAGCAGCCGTTGCAAGCCGAGCCTTATCCAGTTGCGCCACCGGCACGCGAATCCCGGCGCCATCCGGAGTTGCTTCAAATGGAATCTGTGCTTGGGTAAGAACCTGGCCAATCTGGCGCGCATCTTCAGGGTCAAGATTCAAATAAAGAGTTCGCCAATCAGTGCGAAGGCCATTCCACAGCAGAAACCCGAGCACTGCAGCAATCAGAGATCCGGCAAACAGAGCCCAACGACGCTGGGCAGACGTCATTCCGCCCCATTGAGTCCGCGTTCGCTCCCACACTGCCGATAACTGCCCTGTCATCTGCGTCTGCGCCGGCTTTGCGGTCGCGGTCTTCTCAAGTTGTGTTCCCGTGGCCATGGTTCGTCTGTCGCGCTGCCTTCCTGATGGGTTTCTTCCCCTTCTGGATCTGTGTTGCCGGTGTTGTCCCGATCACGATCTCGCCATGAAGATCAGAACTGCATGCCCATAACGGATTGATAGGCTTGGACGGCTTTGTTCCGCACAGCCAGCGCCAACTCGAATGCCATGCTCGACTTTTGCGTTGCAATCATCGCCTGATGCACATCCACGCCGGAACCCGTCATCATGCGATCCACCGCGACCCGCGCCTGATCTTCAAGCCGGTCAATCTGGCCCACTGCATTTGAGAAAAGATCGGAAAAGGGAGAAGCTTCTCCTGTTTTGCCGGGCTGCGAAGCCCTGGTTAATTCGTCGACTGCAGAATTTGAGCCTCCGGTCGATATTCCTGTCGTAGTGCTCGCTGAGAATTGCATCGGTCCTCCGTTCCTGTCTGGGCAATTGAGAATATTCAACTACAGTGTGCGCGGTCTACCGGAGCACACCAGTTGCTAAGATTTTGCGATTTCCAGCGCTGCGGCGATCAAGCCCTTCTCGGCCTGGACGGCAGAACTGTTCAGCCCGTACGCGCGCGTTGCTCCCATCAGATCGACCATCTCGGTCAGCGGATTGATGTTCGGATAAGAAACATAACCATCCGGCCCTGCATCGGGATGGCCGGGATCGTACCGCTTGAGAGGCGGTGCAGGATCTTCGACGACCTGCGCGATATGTACTCCGGGAGCAGCGTCTGGTGCGCTTTGCAGATTAAGAGCAGGCAAGGCTCCGCGCGCAGTCATATTGGAAAATGGGCCGGTGGGAGAGGCGGACAGCCCCGAAGACGCATTCATCGAATCAAGGAAGCTTGGATCGCCGGCATTGGCAGCGAAGACAACGTGCTGCCGTCGATACGGGCTGCCATTTGCGGTGCGCGTCGTTTCTGCATTTGCCATGTTGGCCGCCACCACTTCGGCGCGCATGCGTTCCGCCTGCATTGCCGATCCCGAGGTTTCCATCAGTCCAAACAAGTTCATAACTTCCCCTCTCCATTGCAGAGCCACTCGATTCTTGTGCTCACACTCTCGGCGTTAATTCTTGTCAGCGTGAATGGCGCTCATCACGCGCTGGTACTCTAGGCGCAGAACGGCCACGCCCGTTTTGAATTTCAATTGTGCTTCGGCCAGGTTCAAGCCTTCGCGATCCATGGAGACGTTGTTGCCGTCCGGTCTTGCGATCAGCCCATCTTCGAGGCGAACGTCAACCGGCCTGGAAGGAAGCCCGTCCTCAACTGCGTTCATCGCTTGGCGCATCTCGGTGTCGAAATCCATGCCTAATGCGCGATACCCGGGAGTGTCGATGTTTGCCATGTTGGCCGCGGTGAGTTTTGCCTGGCTTGTGGCCAAGTCAAGATACCGCGCGACTTGCTCACCTATTCGTGTTTCGATGCCGATACTCATTTCAGTTCCCTTTCGTGATTGCCGAACCAGGCTTCGCACCGCGGATCTTGTCGAAAAGCCCTTGACTCAATTCACCGAAATTCCGAAATCGATTTCACGCGCCGTAAGCATCGGATCGTCTCCGGCAAGGATTGCGGCTCTTTCTAATACATGTTCGAGTTCTCTCACGCTGCCGGGCCAGTCATGCATCGTGAGCTTAGCCATTGCGGTTTGATCGATGCGCTTTACGGGAAACTGCCTTCCGAGTTTCTCCAGGAAGTGGTCGACGAACAATGGCAGATCCTGTTTATGTTCGATAAGAGAGGGCGTGTGAATCAGAAACACCGCAAGCCTGTAGTAGAGGTCGGAGCGAAACGCGCCGGACTGCGCAAGCTGTGCCAGCGGCCGATGGGTAGCCGCCAAAATGCGAACGTCCACCTTCACGCGCTCGTTGTCACCCACGCGCTGCAGTTCGCCGCACTCCACAAAACGCAGCAGTTTCGATTGCAGGGCCAACGGCAATTCGCCGATCTCATCGAGGAAGAGCGTGCCCCCATCCGCAGCTTCAATGCGTCCGACGCGCCCCTGAACTGCGCCCGTAAACGCACCGCGCGTGTGGCCAAAGAGTTCTGCCTCCAGCAGCGCCTCCGGGATTGCTGCACAATTGATGGCCACAAATGGCTTCCGGCTTCGTGCTGAAAGGCGGTGCACGGCTTCGGCCACAAGTTCCTTGCCTGACCCCGTAGGCCCCTCGATCAGAACCGGCGTCAGCCTTGGAGCAACCAACCGGATGCGACGGCTAACTTCCAACATGCAAGGTGCGTTGCCTACCAGTTCTGGAATGCGCTCCGTTGTGTCGCCCTCCGGCTTGGCTGCCCGTTGAACTACAGGCGAGATACAAGCGGAAGCAGAACTTGCATGCTCAGAAATCGATGCGCAAGCTGAACCATTTACCGAGTCCGCCCTGTGCGCGCTGTCGAGCAATTCTTTGCGCTCGCTCGTGGGCATGCTCAGGTCCGGAGCCGCATTCCATACTGCCGTATCGGAATCCTGACAACGGCGCAGCGCGTACAACAACTCCTGGCGATAAGGTCCGCGCGGGCCTTGCACATCCTGCGCGCCACCGGCAGCGATCAGATCGACATGCGGAAAGCTGTCGCGAAAGTCTCGAACGAATTCGGCCAGATCGAGATCAGGTAACCACGAGTCGACGATCATCGCCTCGGGAACCGCGAGTTGAGCCTGTCTCCACGCATCCGCCCCTCCCTCGGCCTCGCGTACCTGCCACCGCAAGCCCGTAAGTGTTTCAGAAAGCCGTTGACGAAAACTGCCGTCGGCGCTTGCGATGAGAGCGGTGCGAATCCGTACTCGGACACTGGAAACCGGCGCTGACACTGGAACGGTAAGCATATCTATCTCCTAACGAACCTGCGGGACAAAATTGCGGCTAGTTGCTGGTGTTGAAGTCGGTAGCGTCATGCATCTGAGTGGCGTTTGACGGCGGATTCAACTCGGCTTCGCCTGGCACGATGTAGCCCTGTCCGCGCACCGTGCGAATGAGCCGGCCCGGAGCTGGATCCTTCAGCTTGCGACGCAGATAGTTGATGTAGACGTCGACGATGTTGGTAGTTTGCGCGGGCTCAAAGTTCCACACGCCTTCAAGCAGTTCGCCCCGGGTTACACATTGGCCCCGGTTCAACAAGAGGTGCTCGAGAAGTGCGAATTCCTTGTTGGTGAGTTCGATGGACTGACCGCCGCGTCGCGCAGTATGGTCCATGCGATCCAATTCCAAATCGCCCGCGCGCAGCATCAGCTTCGCTTCCCGTTTTCTCCTCAACAAGACCCGACACCGCGCGCGCAGTTCCTGCAGACTGAAGGGCTTAATCATCAGGTCGTCCGCGCCACGATCAAGACACCGAACCCGGGTATCCACTTCCTGCCGTGCCGTCAGCACCAGCACCGGTAAATCCGCATCAACCATACGAACTTCATCCAGCACCTGCTCGCCATCCTTGACCGGCATGTTTAGATCAAGGATGGTGAGATCCGGCAAATCCTGACGAAAGGCTTCAACGGCAGTTCCTCCGTCGTGAGCCAGGCGAACACGGTGCCCGTCTGCCTCCAGTCCACGGCTGAGGAAAAGCCCAAGCGCCTTGTCGTCTTCCGCAATTAGTAGCCTCATATCGGACTTACTCCACCGGCATCGATCGCTGCTTAGCGAGTGCTAATCGATGACCCATCTCCACGTTCGCCTGAAGAGGAAGGAAACTCAAGATACGTGAGAGAAAAGATGAAGGAGGACTTCCTGCAATGGGCGGGCTAATTCTAAAGACCCAAAATGGGAACAAAGAGGACGAACTTGGTCATTACATACACGGTCACCGAGTTACCCACTTATGGTTCCCGTGCGCCCTATAAATCCTTTTTCGAATTTCGCAGCTTTCGGGTTAGAATCGGACACTAAGGCAGCATCCCTCCTTATCGGCGCTGACCAGTAGCTCGGTTGCCTATTCACCTTGATCGAGCTCTTTTTCACCCGAACAGATTGAATGGCCTCAAGTTATCAAGAGGACCTGTCGAAGGCGCTTCGTGCAAAGTGGCGATGTGCTTATGGATGTTTCGAAACATTCTCTGTATATCTGTGTTTGTTCAGTTGCTGTTCGTTCTGGATTTTCATTGAACGCTTGGTGCTCTCGTGTCCTGCAGTGAATCTAGAATTCCGGCACGTTTTCTGTCAGACGTTCGGCGACAAGTTACCTTTGTGCGCACTAAGGTTTGGGCGCTGCTACCAAAGCGTTATGGCAATCTGGTCAGGATCAGGGATTCTAAGCCTGAGAGAGTTTAGCGCGGAAGTATAAGAGGGCGGTTCGTGGACTGGGGCAAACTACCCGATTTGGCTGCTGTCGTTCTTTTGGCCAGTGCATTTGCTGCAGTGGCGCGTCGAAGTCGTGCGCCTGTTTCAAAGCTCTGGCTTACGGGCTGGCTCATGATCGCGCTGCATTTCACCGCCGCATCATTCGCCACTCTTCCCTCGGAAACGGGTCTCGTCGCGAGCTTCATGAGCGTCACTTCGCTCGCCTGGGCCGGAATGCTCTTCAACTGGGCGTCTGAGCCCGACCGCGGCAAGCGCTCCAGTTTCTGGATGCTGATCACAATGATGGGGGCCAATTGCTATTACTTAGGCCTTCTCGCCTTCGACCCGGACAACACATGGGCGCGAACTGCAGCTGCCGCCACGCTCGGCATTCTGCCTCTTACCCTCGCGCTCATCGGAGTCCGCGGAAAGAATCATCCGCTTCGTTGGGCTACTGTTTCGTTCTACTGCATACTCTCGGTCTTTCTGCTCGCCTTTCAGGATCGGCCGGGCGTGGGCACTTTGCTTGCAGTCAATGGAGTCCTGTTTACCGTCTACATCGGGTGCTGTGTTCATTTCTGTTTCGCGTGCAAGCGCGCTACCGCCGGTGCGTTTGTAACCATTGCAGGATTTTTATCCTGGGCATCGGTGTTCGTGCTAGCCCCGAGCATCAATACGTTCCTACCCAGCCTGCACCTTGAGAATGAGGTTTGGAATCTCCCCAAGTATATTGTTGCGGTCGGAATGATCCTCCTCTTGTTGGAAGAGCAGATCGAGCACAACCAATACTTGGCGTTGCACGATGAGTTGACGGGGCTGCCGAATCGCCGTCTGTTTCAGGATCGTTTGAACAGCGCATTGGAGCGCGCACGTCGCACGGGAACCAACACTGCCCTGCTGCTGGTAGATCTTGATCACTTCAAACAGGTGAACGATACGTTCGGGCATCATGCAGGCGATCGCGTGCTGGAGCATGTTGGAAGCGTCTTCCTGGCCAGGGTCCGCCGCTCCGATACTGTCGCGCGAACCGGCGGAGACGAGTTCGCCGTGATTCTGGATGAACCTGTCAGCCGCGCTGATGCCGAACAGGTCGCTCATTCGCTGGTGGTGTTGCTGGACGAGCCTTTCTATTTAGGGGACCGAAAGATCCCAACCGGTGCGAGCGTTGGAATTGCGCTTTTCCCGGACGATGCCAGCGACGCTGAAGGGCTTTGCATTGCGGCCGACCTGCAGATGTACGACTACAAACATCGCCACGCTAGCCCGATCGATCCCAACCGCCCCATTCCGGTAGCTTCGTTCACCGCCATCGACACGCGCCAACGCCTCCAAAACGCCGAATAGCGCGCCACCGACAGGTCAGTTGCAAAAAAAGGCCCAGACCTTAGAGCAATTTCGGAATACATGCCGACTTTTTGAGAGCATCAAAAGGTGCCGTTTTCTTGAGGAAAACGCCACTTTGCAACGTGCTTTCGGTCTACATCAATTCCGAAACTGCTATAGTCCGGGCCTATTCATTTGGCTATCTAACAGCAATCAACCCTGGCCGCCGCCACTTGGTCCGCGACCACCACCGGGGCCGCCCGGACGACGACGACGGCGGCGGCGATTGTTGTTAGCGCCCCCACCACCACCCGGCCGGCTTCCGCCGGCAACCTGGGTTGTTGGAGCCGGAGCACCCTCAACGCGGTTAAAGTTCGGCTCGGTTTCTTCGTCGAACTCTTCTGAACTTTCCTCATCGAAATCGTCGCCGCCCTCAATAAGGATCGTGCTCTGATTCGACTTTGGCTGCCGCTCATCGAATTCGCTGCGTGGTTTTGACGAGGCAGGAGCTGCCGAGATAGTTTCATGGATCTCGACGCCGCCGGTTTCTTCCGGCGCAGTTCCCGTTGCCTGAGCAAACTTGGCTTTCTGTTCCTTGATCAGTGCCTTGCGGCTGAGCTTGATGCGGTTGCCCTCGATAGCCAGCACCTTCACCATCACCTGATCACCTTCGCGCAGTTCGTCTTTCACTTCCTTCACGCGGTGCTCGGCAATTTCGGAGATGTGCAGCAGACCGTCGGTGCCAGGGAAAAGCTCAACGAACGCGCCGAACTCAGCGAGTCGCACCACTTTGCCCAGGTAGGTCTTGCCGATCTCGGGTACGGCGGTGATGTCGTTGATCATCGCCAAGGCCTTCTTCAGACCGTCTGCATCGCTTGAGGCCACGCTGACGCGGCCGGTGTCGTCCACGTCGATCTTCGCACCCGTCTGCTCGACGATGCCGCGAATGGTGGCGCCGCCCTTGCCAATGAGATCGCGAATCTTGTCGGTCGGAATCTGCACCGTCTCAATACGAGGCGCATACTTCGAACGCTCAATGCGAGGGCCGTCCAGCACAGCATCCATCTTGTCGAGCAGGAACAGCCGTCCGCGACGCGCCTGATCCATAGCCTGCTGCAGAATCTCGCGCGTAAGTCCGCCGATCTTGATGTCCATCTGGAGGGCGGTAATGCCCTTGCGCGTTCCGGCCACCTTGAAGTCCATGTCGCCGTAGTGGTCTTCCGCGCCTGCGATGTCGGTCAGGATGGCGTAATCGTCGCCTTCCTTTACCAGGCCCATCGCCACGCCAGCTACCGCACCAGCCAGGTTAATGCCGGAGTCGAATAGCGCCAGGCTGGCGCCGCAGACTGAGGCCATCGAGGACGAACCATTCGATTCGAGGATGTCGCTGACGATGCGGATCGAATAAGGTGATTCTTCGACGGGCGGCAGAACCGCTGTAATCGCACGCTCGGCCAATGCGCCATGTCCGATTTCGCGACGGCCCACACCTGACATACGTCCTGTTTCACCAACGCTGAAGGGCGGGAAGTTGTAGTGAAGCATGAAGTTCTTCCGCTGCTCACCCTCGTAGGACTCGAGCCGCTGGCCCTCATCCGAAGTGCCCAGCGTAGCGGTCACCAGCGCTTGGGTTTCGCCGCGAGTAAACAGCGCCGATCCATGGGTGCGGGGCAGCACGCCAGTTTCGATCGTGATGGGACGAATCTCATCAAATGCACGCCGATCTGGACGGATGCGGTCCTTGGTCACCTGCTCGCGGAAGATCCGCTCGCGCAGAAGCTCGTAGTATGTGCTCAACTTCTTCTTCGCATCGGGCTCATCGGCTGGCAACGATGCGGCAAGCTCGTCCTTGATCTGCTTAATGAGCGAATAGCTCTCGGTCTTGCCGTGAGTCTTGGTATCGAGCGCGTCCTTCAGCCGGTCGCCGATCTTCGCATTCAGATCGTTGTAATAGGCGTCGTCGTGCACAGGCGCCACAAACTTGCGCTTCGGCTTGCCGGCTTTGGCCACAAGCTCTTCGATAGCCGCCACGATCTTCTTGATCTCTCCGTGTGCGAACTCGATCGCACCCAGGACAACTTCTTCGTTCTCTTCCTTGGCGCCGGCTTCAATCATCACGATGCCGTCCTTGTGTCCGACGACCATGATGTTGACCGTGCTCTCCGCACGCTCGGCATAGGTGGGATTCGCAACGAATTCTCCGTTCACGCGGCCAACGCGAACCGCGCCGACAGTCGCGCCGAAGGGAATATCGGAAAGTGCTACGGCAGCGGCAGCAGCATTGATGGCGACGACGTCAGGATCGTTCTCCTTGTCGGCCGAGAAAACCAATGCAATCACCTGCGTCTCATTGCGGAAACCGTCAGGGAACAGTGGGCGGATCGGGCGATCGATCTGGCGCGAAGTTAGAATTTCCTTTTCGCTCGGCCGGCCTTCACGCTTGATAAAGCCACCGGGAATGCGGCCGCCTGCATAGGTGTATTCGCGATAGTCGACGGTGAGCGGAAAGAAATCGATGCCCTCGCGGGGATCGGGAGATGCTACTGCAGTGGACAGAACCACGGTCTCGCCCGTAGTTACCAGTGCAGCGCCAGAAGCTTGCTTGGCCATGCGCCCGGTTTCAAAAACCAGCCGCTTGCCGCCGGTAAGCTCGACAGCTACTTCATGCTTGGTAGACATAGAGTCCTCTTTTCGTTTTATTCGCTTGGGAAACTTGTGAGTGGAAAGCGCCAGATGGGATGAGGGCGCGGAGTGTCGCGTGGGCAATCCGGCGAGCAACACGAAAAACCCGAGCCTCGCATTGAGCCTCAGATTCATCCGCAGCTGTGATGCTGCGGTGGCATGGTTTTTCATGTAGGGGGTGCGCAACAGATAGGTGTGCGCCCTCCCTGGCTCTGGAGATAAGCCGCCAGGTACACCGTGGCCCCGGGTCTTTGGGGAAACAGGGGCCATGACCAATTTCCGGTCTGGGCGCTTCCGGGTCAATGTGAACTTTCTGATTACTTGCGGATACCGAGCTTTGTGATCACGTCGCGATAGCGATCGCCATCATGTGATTTCAGGTAATCCAGCAGGCGGCGGCGCTTGCTAACTAGTTGCAGCAGGCCACGCCGTGAGGCGTGATCCTTCTTGTGGGTTTTGAAATGCTCGGTCAGCTCGCCAATCCGTTCACTTAGAATCGCGATCTGGACTTCCGGTGAACCGGTGTCCGTCTCGTGGGTGCGGAAGCGTTCAATTAGGTCGGATTTCTTTGCAGTCGCCAGCACGGCGTCAGTTACTCCTCTTGTCTTCTCAGGTCCACTTCTAAAGTGTCTATTGTGAGATTACCATGAAGGCATTGTGTTGCGCTATTGAAACACCCTTCCGAACCACTCTTGAAACTCTTCCGGAATTGACTGGTTTTCTCCGCGTTTGATCCTGCTCCTTAAGGACATTTGAGCGGCCCACCCCGCCCTCGGGTGCGCTACGGCTCGGTGGCCAGCCAGTAATTGGCGCGGGCAACAATCCGGGCACCGTAATCCTGCGTGGTTTTTACGCGGATGCTGTGCAGCCCCGGAGTGGGATCGGACGGGCTGAACGTAATCAGATAGCGGTTGCGCATGTGCTTGGCCGCATCGAGCACCCGCTGCTGGAAATGTTTGTCACCCGTAAACGTTGTGTATTCACCGCCGCTCATTTGGGCTACTTCCTTGGTTACGTTCTTCCGGACGGCCTGGACCAGCATCCACAGCGCCGAAATCATGCTTGTTGTTGGCGCTTCGTTTCCGCTGCCGGAGACGCTGTTCTTTACATCGTGTGAAATCTCAGCTAACGCAGGCGAAAACGCTACGCTCAAGACCAGCACATCTGAGCCGCCAATCTTCTTGATCAATGCCTCTTCTTTGGTATGTTTGCTGCCGTGATCGCGCTCTTCACTGATGAGCAGCAGAACGCGACGGTATTGCTTCGGCTGCGTTTCAAGCAGGTCCACGGCGGAACTGATCGTGTCCAGGATCGCTGCCCCACCGTCGCCCGGGGCAAGATGAATCAGCGCGTCGTTGACCTGTTCGCTCGAACGCGAGTAATCGCAGATGAGATGGGGCCGCGAATCAAAGCCCATGAGAGCAACTTTGCTCTGCGGGTCCGTCAAAAACATGTCCAGCAGCGGCCCGAGTTTCGCCAGCTTATCGAACTCCAGTACGCTTGCACCGCCTTGCTCCACCGCCAGCACCAAGGCAACAGGCGCGGTATCCATCTCCTCTTGGACACGGATTTTCTGCGGAACTCCATCATCTTCGAGGACGAAATCGTCCGGCTTCAAACCGTAGACCACTCCCCCGCCCTTCTTTTCCACCAGCGTGGGAACCAATACCTCGGTAGTGGTTATGTGCAGGGTTGTCGAGTCAGTCTGCGGGGTTGGCATGGGCCTCGGTGGTTCAACCGGGGGCAACTCTTGTGCAATGGACAATACCGCAGCTGAAAACCACGCGACAGTCGCAGCCAACAGAAAACGTGACACTCCGGATTTAATTCCAGGAAGATTTCTCATCATGATCAGAGATTTAGACGTATTCGGAGTTCCGAAAGTCAGGAGCGGACAGTTCGGGCCGCAACATGATTATCCGCGCCGGCGAACCTCATTCTCCAGCCGGTTGGTCCAGAGCAGAAAGCTCAACAGTTCCCACCGTGAAGCCCACACAAACCCCAGAATATCTTTTGTGGTAAGTGTCTCGGCCTTCATGCCGGAATAGGTCTCGACGCGCCACTTCAAATACTCGCTGCGCCAAGGAGCTAACCGGTGGCCGCGAGTCGCATTCCACATAAATCGAAGAGGGGCCAGCACGACGTCTCCTACTGGACTGAGTATAGACGCAGAGCTTGCCGTTTGCAGCCGAGCGAAGGCCGCACTTTCCTGTCGCTTCCTGTGTTTGCGGGCCAAACAAAGCCGCCGAGATCTAGAGTTTGCTGAACAGACTGTTTGAAGAAGCGCTGAGGTGCACGATCACTGCCTGGAGCGCCGTCTGCTGCGTCTCAGCCAGGGAGAGACGCGTCGCGATTTGGGCCACGTCTGCCTGCATCAAATTTGTCTGCGCCACCGTGAGCTGCGTCTTCTCATTCGTGACTGCTTCAGATGCGGCTCCAAGACTGTTAATGGAGTTATCGATCATCACTCGCTGCTGCGAGACGTAATTGAGAGCCGACGTTAATGCTTCAGTATCGGCGGCCGCTTGCGTCTGATTGGCCGTGCCGCTGGAGTAGTCCGCTATCAGATTGTTGAGCGCTGCGAACACGTCCTTAGCGCCTGGCCCCTGGAAGATATCATTCCCCGGCACGTTCAACTGGATTTGCTGGCCATTCGGCAACCTGAGATAGGTCAGATTGCTATCGCCGCCGTAGGTCGTGGTTGCCGGGCTCGTTGTGGAGGTACTGAACGGAGCCGACGCACTCTGCGTTCCCGCGAAAATATATTGACCCTGGTAGCTCGTGTTTGCCAGTGTCATTATCTCGTCGCGAATTCCTGCGATCTCTTTCGCAGCAGCCTGAACGTCATTCGCGCTCCTGGTTCCGTTGTTGGCCCCTGTGGCCAGAGAAATAGCTCTCGTCAGCTGTGAAACAACACTGCCAAGCGCTGAGTCCGCCACTTGCAGTCGGCCGGTCACCAGGTTCGCACTCTGGGTGAATGAATCATCCTGCCGAATTTGATTCAGAAGCATCACGTTCTGGCCAGCCGCGATTGGATCCTCGCCCACAGAGTTGACGCGCACGCCACTCGACAGTTCTTCTGTCAAATGCTGCTCGGCAGCCTGAGTTGAATTGAGTGCAATGGCAAGGTTTGCAACGTAATTCGGGTTGACCCGCATACTTCACCCCTTGGTTCGAGATAATCCGTTGGCTTCCGTACTTGCTACTGGGTTTGCCGCGCCTGGTCGACTTACGAAACACTCGTCCGCTCTCCAAGGTTCAGCGCCGACGCCATGATCGAGTTGATAATTGCGAAGACCTGCGATGCTGCCTGATAGCTGCGTTCAAGCATTGTGAGTGCAGACGCCTCATCATTCAGATTCACGCTTGAAAGTGCATCCCGCTGCGTCTGCAATTGCGTGACAGAGGCATTTTGAGCCGTGTTTTCCGTTTGCACCTGAGAGACCGTCGAGCCGAGATTCGTAACCAGCCCAGCGTAGAAATCCGACGGCGTCTTTCCGTTTAATTTCAGCGTCCTTGCCAGATCCGCAATTGCGACCGCATTGCTGTTTCCGCCGACACCCTCGGTGGTGCTTGATGCAGCAATCCGGCTGGGATCCGTCATGACCACTCGCATCGCAAGCGCCGCGCCGCTGACGTCGTGATTTGTAGTCCCGTTGGCGACCAGCGTCGATGGTGGCGCAAAAATGTCGAGGCTCTGCGCACCGGTCGCTACGTCCACAACAGCGGAGGTGGTTCCATTTGCGTCTTTGCCGAGATTGTTCTGCTCGTTCACTGCAGTCGAGACGTCGTAAGCGATCTCGTCAAGTGATCCGAGCACCCTGGGGATGTCCATGTCGCGTGCAGTGAGGATACCGCCAAGCGAACCGCCTCCCGCCGTCAGTTGATCCGTCACATCCAGCGTTCCTAGAAAGAAGTGCGTGACCCCATTTAATAGACCGCTGGTAAGTTGCTGGCTTGTGCCCTGCGATGCCAATAGCTGGCCCGAAGTGGTGGTAATCGCAATTCCGTTGTTTTCTGTGGAGACCTGATTGATCCCGATAAGCTGCGAGAGTTGCAGCAGATCCTGCTGGCGCTGATCTTCGAGCGTTCCTGCATCAGTGCCGGGCGATAGCGACTGGATCTGCAGATTCAGCTTCCCGAGGGCCGCGGTCAGCGCATTCACCTGGCTCACGACACCCCCGGCTTCCTGGTCAAGCGATGCTCTCTGTGCCGTCAGGCTGGCGGCGGCATTCGAAATATCGCCAGCAAGCTTTGAGGCAGCGGAAAGCACATTTTCACGCAGCGCATTATTTGCCGGATCGGCCTCAAGCGATGAAAACGAATTGAAGAATCCCGTGATGTCGCTGCCAATGTCTCCCGCTTCTGCCCCGGTAGCTCCAGAGTTGGGCGTAAAGAGCGTCTCCATCGTATTGAGCGCCGCCAGCCGCGAACCCGATGCCGAAGCCAACTGTTCCTGCTGATTCAGGCGCTCCTCCAACACGCGATCGCGCACTGAAATTGCTCCCGTAACCGAGGCACCGGTCCCAACCGTCAGGCCGCTGATGTTGACCGGATCGTTTTCCCGCCAGCTTGGGATCTGCCTCGTGTAACCAGTGGTATTGGCATTCGCCACGTTGTTTGACACGACGTTCAGCGCAGCCTGATCGGCATCAAGAGCCGCTGTGATCATGCTGAATGCGGAGTTAATGGACCCCATCGACAACCTCCGTTGCACCCGTTTTCGATTCCTGCACGACCGAGTATTCCATCCGGCCCGCATGCAGTTCGCGGAGCCGATTCATCACTATTACGTTCGTTCGTGTCGCTTCCAGAACCTTGGCCAACACCGCCATATCCCGCTTTGCCTCGCGAACCTCGCGAGCGGTGAGCTGTTGGTTGCCGGAGGTCCCTTCGCGATTGAGCGCCCGGCAGGACAGCGCAAGCTCTTCCAGTCGTTCCGCATCCAGCTTCGCCAGCGACCACGCGGCTTCAGCCACCAGCATCTTCAACTCCGGGCGAACCGGTTGCATCTTCGCTTCCCGCATGAAAACTCTTCCTCCCCTTGTCGGCCGCTGGCCAAAAACGCCGCCAGTTTACTTCTGGCCGCCCAGCATGGCGTCCACAACCTTGGTGGCGACTGACGCGGCAGGCACGGCGTACGTTCCTGCTGCCAGTGCGGCCTGTATCGATGCCACTTTCTCCGTCCGGACGCCGTCTTCACGAGCCGCCTGCGAGACCTCGCTCCCAGCGCTGCTCAAGGTGGCGCGATCGCTTCCAAGTGCATTGTCGTCTGTCCGCGAGTTGCGAGTTGGGCGGGCCGCAGCCGGCGCCGTCGACTCCACTCCCAAGAGCGACTTCAATCCATCGAGACTATTGCGAATATCCATGCGCATTACTCCTTGATTGGCTTATCGGCACGACTGCTAATCACAATAGTCATTCAGCTGTTCTTATTGCGCTTTTCTCGTGCATACTGACCGCGGCCTTCCCATTTGCGGATGGATGTCCCTAACGGGAGAGATCCTGCACGATGCGGTCGGCAATTCCAAATCCGCCGTGCCGGCTGATCGCCTGTCCCAGCGCCTCCGACGCGAATTCGCCGAGCGCACCGGTTGCTCCAGCATCTCCTCCGGCTTCCGTTTCCTCACCTGTGAGAGCATCCTGGCCCGTCATCGGCTTCAGTAACTCCTTCATCATCTGCGCTTCAAACTCCTGAGCCGCCCGCACAAGGCGCGGCGACACATTGCTTCCCGCTTGCCCTTCGTTCCCGTTCCGGCTGTCCAATCCGATCCGCATTCGAACTCATTCCTCCCCGGCTTTCGGGGTCTGGCTACAGAACTTCGAGCTCCGCTTCCAACGCGCCGGCCTCTTTCATCGCCTGCAGAATCGAGATCACGTCGCGCGCGCCGGCGCCGGTGCGCTGCAGTTCCTGCACCAGGTCCTCGACCGTTGCGCCCTCTTTAAGGTCGATGCGGTTCACCGGTCTGTCCTGAGCCTGGACACTTGTCTGCTGCGCAACCTGGGTAGTGCCGGCAGAAAATGGCCCGGGTTGGGACACCTGCGTGATCGCGACGACGTTCACTGCCAGTCCACCATGCAGAATTGAAACCGGCTGCAGGCGTACCCTGCCTCCAATCACAACTGTCCCCGTTCTTTCGTTCACCACGACGCGAGCACGCGGAAACACCTCGACCTCTGCCGACTCAACCTTGTCGAGCAGCGCCGCCACGTCCTCGTTCTCGCCGGCTTCAAGAACCACGCGGCGGCTGTCAATGGCGTGCGCTCGCGGCGAGCCAACTACTCGATCAATGGCCAATGCCATCCGCTCCGCCGTATGAAAATCGGCATCGTTCAGAACCACCGTTACGGTATGCATCTGTTTCAGGTCGAGCGATACTGCTCGCTCCACAAGTGCCCCTTCCGGAATGCGAGCCGTTGTGGGATGGTTCATCTGCCGGCTGCTGCCTCCGGCCGCAGCCATATAACCGCCCAGAACCAGCGCTCCCTGCGCTTCTGCAAAGACCTGGCCATCGGGGCCGTAGAGCGGAGTCATCAGCAGAATGCCGCCTTCGAGCGAGCGCGCATCGCCTGCGGATGAAACCGTTATATCCAGCTTGTTACCCGGACGGCTGAAGGGCGGCAGCGTGGCCACCACGAACACACCCGCCATGTTTTTGACTTGCATGTTGTTGGCTCCGCGCGAGCCGGTCTGCGGAACCGTAATGCCCATCCGCTCCAACACCGATAGCAATGTCTGCGCCGGAAAAACCGTCTGCGAGCTATCTCCTGTACCGCGCAGCCCAACCACCAGTCCGAAACCAACCAATTGGTTGTCGCGGATACCTTCGATCGTAGCCACATCCTTTACACGCGCGAGCGGTCCAGCAGTATCGCCGGCGGAAGAACTGGCACACAGCAGCAGAACTGCCCAAAAAATCGAGCCGCCACAAAGCAACGAAAATGATTTCCTGGTGAACATCCGATAGGCCTCTCGAGTCTGCCCCTCTGTTGAATTTCGCGCCCTCAAAACACCACCAGTTTTTCGAGCAGGCGCACCAGCGGATTCTGCCGGTAGGTGGAGTCGTTCACAATGCCTTTTCCCGTCACTTCAAGTTCGAGATCCGTCATGGCCGTCGACATGACTTCGTTCTGCGCGCTCACATCTTCCGGCCTCACCAGTCCGCGCAGACGAATGAGCTGTGTCTGCTGCGAGAAGGTCAGTTGCCGCGTCGCCTGCACCACCAGCATTCCGTTTGGCAGAACGTCCACTACTTCAGCGCCAAACGTCGTCGCCAGGCTGGAATTGGTGCTGCTCTGTCCCTGCGCCGTCAGGCCTGATGATGCGTTCATGCCGGCAAGGTTCTGAAGCGCGTTGGCAGCCTTCAGCTTTCCAAACAGTCCCGTCAAACCCGAGGCGGCATTCGACGCGCGCGAATTCTTTACCTGTCCGTCGGTCGAGGCGGCAAGGCTTTCCGTCACCACAATCGAAACCACGTCATGCAGGCGCGCAGCTTTTGCATCCGTGCCAAGACGAACCAGTCTGCCTTCCGGACTCCAGATCGATCCCGGTGTTTTCACCTCGGCCGCCTGCTGGGCGCGGACGCGATCGACGTAAGCTCGCAGCGCCGTCTCCGGAGGTGTTGCGTTCCTGCGGTCCGCAGGTTTCGCTTTCTTCGCCACCAGCGGTAATGCGGTTCCAAGAAGAAGGCATGCCATCACGATTGATACGCGGAGCTTCATCACGGTCTTCCTGCGTTCGCCGCGAACGCCGCGCGCCCCGGTCCAAGCGCCACGGCCCGCAAAACTCTTCCGCCAATCGCAAGGCGCACGCGAACCTCCGCTCCTTCGACTGCTGACCCCAAAGCAACAGCTTCGAGACGGGCCTCCACTAAAGCGGAGTTCTCCTCTACCACCAAACGGTCTCCGCTTCGGATCACAGGAGGCTGCGTGTTTCGGTTGATCGTTGCCATTCCATTGACCATGCTGACCGATCCAAGTTGTGAGCCTTCCTTTTGGCTTAGAAGAACCATCCGCCCCGGACCACCCGGGCAAGCCGGATTACGCTCCAGCAGCCAGCGCATCGCGGTGTGCGGGTCCTGAATCACGCGGATCGCATCTGTGTCTGCCGTCTTTTGTGGCTCGCCAACAACACCCTGCGCCCATGCTGAAGTTGCGCAGAAAGCCATCAGCAGCAACAGCGGTGCGGTATTCGCCCATTCGGTCTTCATCTGTCCCTCAAATAAGCCGCTCGGCAATGCGCGAGCTTCTTCAACCTCTACTTGCGTTTCAACGCGTCATATTATTGATCTGCGAATACATGTCATCTGCAGCCTTGATCACTTTGGAGTTTGATTCATACGCGCGCTGCGCCAAAACCATCTGCACGAACTCGGTTACCACGTCCACATTCGAATTCTCGAGATAGCCCTGTTGCAGGGTTCCCATGCCTTCGGTTCCGCCCGGATTGCCGAGCACCGCATCGCCCGAACTGAGCGTGGCCTGCAGTAGATTTCCGCCCATGCTTGCCAGCCCGCCGGGATTTGGAAAAGTCGCGAGCTGCAACTGTCCGAGTTGTGACGGGCTCTGCTGGCCTGGCAGAGTTGCGTTCACCACGCCATACTGCGTAATCGTCACTGCCGTTGCGTTCGGAGGAATCGTAATGGTCGGAATCACCGGGTCGCCGGCCGTGGTCACAATCGTTCCTTGATTGTTCAGGTGAAATTGTCCGGCACGCGTGTAGGCAATCGTTCCATCCGGCCGCTGGACCTGGAAGAAGCCAGATCCCTCGATCGCGACATCCAAGGGGTTCTGAGTCTCATTCAATTCGCCCTGCGACGAGATGATCTCCGTCGCGGCCGACTTGGTTCCGAGGCCGATCTGCAGTCCGGCCGACACCGTGTTCTGGCTCTGCGCCGCACCCGGCGTCACCAGGTTCTGGTAAACCATGTCCTGAAACTCTAGACGCAACTGGCGAAACCCCGTAGTTGAAGAGTTCGCCAGGTTGTTGGCGATTGTGTCCAGGTTCATCTGCTGTGCACTCATGCCGCTGGCGGCGGTATACAAAGCTCGAATCATCGTTCTCCTCAATTCTCCAAACAGGGTTTGTCGAACTAGACCTTCGGCAGATCCTCTGCCGCAAACTTGTTGAACTCGGTATGGAACACGGTGAGCGCCCGCTGCATCATCTCCGCCTGGCGCTGCATCACGATCAGGTCGAGTGAGCCCTGAATGACATCCTGATTCGCAGCCTCCAGCGCTCCCTGATGAACACTCGAGCCCTTCGCCGCCGCCGGGACCACATCCTTCGGCGCGACGTATCGATTTGCCCCTTCAGGGGTGAGCTGTGTGCCGACCGGAAACGAGAACACACCGACCATGGCCACTGCGCCGCCCGCTACCGAGAGTGTCCCGTCTGCACCGACGCCGACCTCGCCGGGCGGAACCGAAATCGCCTTTCCGTCCGAGGACAGCACCGGCTCGCCGGCCGAAGTGACCAATTGTCCGTTTTGAGCGCGATGAAAGCTGCCGTCGCGTGTGTAGCGAATCCCATTGGCCGTCTGAACCTGAAAGAATCCGTCTCCCTCAATTGCGAGGTCGAGCGGATTTCCGGTCGGCTGCAACGGGCCCTGCTTCATGCTGAGCTCATCGCCGCCAAGAAGGCCGTAGTTGTTCACTGTCCGACCTAACTGGGAATCCAGCGCATCCGGACCGAGCAGCACAGAGCGAAAGAATTCCCGCTCGGCCCGGTAGCCGGGCGTTTGCGCATTTGCCAGATTGGCCGCAGCCGTATCCAGTGCCTGATTGCGTGCGACCAGGCCGGTCATTGCCGCATAGTAACCGCTGTCCATATCGTCTTCTCCCGACGTATGGAAGAGCATGCAGAATTGGGACCAGAACGGGGAGAGGATGGATTAGAAAGTCATCAGAATTTGGGTGGGGGATTCTCATGATAAAAAGAGGCGGCCCCATGCAGTATCGGCCGCCTACCTTCGATTGCAGATCATCAACGCATTTCGGCGCGTTTCCCGCCGCCAAAGTTCGCTACCGCAGGCCGTCGCAGACGATCGTTACGGAGAAGCGCGACTCCGCAAATCGATAGCGATGATGCAGTTGGAACTCCGGTGCCTGTACATGGAGCCTGTAATCACGCCCCGTAATTACTGCCGGCACTGACAATCCACAGTTGGCAGCCAGTTCCGGCACTTTCCCCTTCCAGGCGCCGGCCAGCATGTTGCAGATCTCTCCGATGCCGTCCTTGACGGTGTCATCCACTTCGTCAAACTGCATGCCGGTCATATGTGCTGCAATCTCCAGCGCAACGGAGCGGCCAGTGGAAAGCACGCAGGCTCCGCTCAGCAGTCCGCCAAACCCGACGACTGCCGTCACCGACTCCGCCTCCCGCTCCTCGGCCCCCGGTTCACGACGGCATTCGAGCCCCAGCATCATTTGAAATACCTCTTCCACGCTCGCATCCAGACTGCGCGGATCCGCAACCTGCTGCAGCGACTCACGCAGAGTTACCGCCATCTTAGACTCCCTTTCGCTTTTGGCGCCCATCCCTGCCGGCGGGGCGGCCGTTGCCATGCGCACTGTATTCAAAAACATTCAATCGCCTCCAGGTCAGGTTGCGCTCACCAGCGGCAGAACCCGCTCTTTCACCTGCTCGGCAGTAAATGGCTTGCGGATATACCCCTGCGCCCCTGCCTGTATGGCCGCCTTCACATGCTCCTCACTCGATTCCGTGGTAATCATCACCACCGGAACACCGGGAGCGAGTTGCTGTGCGCGGATCTGGCGCAGAAACTCCAGTCCATCCATTGACGGCATGTTGATGTCGGAAAGGATCAGGTCGACCTGTTTCGATTTCAAAACCTCCAACCCTTCCGTACCGCTGCACGCCTCATGCACCACCATCGGATCAAGACCTGCCTGTCGCAATGCTCGTTCCACAATCTTTCGCATCACTGAGGAATCGTCCACAATCAAGGTTCGAATTTCGCTCATGCGCCTGAGCCCTCCATACAATTTCTATCGGCAGATGAACTAAAATCATGAAGCGTCATTAACCGCTGCCAACTTCACATCCGCGCATTGAGCGAGCAGATCAGATCCTCTATCGCGTCAATGTCCGGCAGCGGACCGCGTTGTGGACGCTTCCACATGCGCAGCCAGAAGCAATCGTGCACCCGTACCAGCCGGCAATCCACCGGACGTGCCCGCTCTACGCGGCGCGCCAGTTCCTGTACCAATATCTGTTCGGAAACAGCCTCAATCAGTTCCACACGCGGAAACCTGGCCTGCAGCATGCGCCCATGCGCAGGACGAAACAACGAGTCCGGCACCAATCCGCATTCCACGCGCAAGTCGGTCATCCTCTCAACAGCGAGCGCGAGCACCGGATCCAACCGCTCTTCAAATCCGATATAGAGCAGTTTGCCCGCGGCCGAGCGAAGTGGCAGAGCGCCGAATGCATCGACGAAAAGCCGCGGCAGGAACACAGCCACGGATTCCGGCTCGTGACCGTCGAGCCCGAGCACCGGGCATCCCCACTGCAGGCCGAGCGCTCTGGTCACCAAATGTTCACTCACACCCAGCTGGCGAATCAGCCAGTGTCCAATCCTTCCCGCGCCCGCCGTACGCTGTGCCGCCAATGCTCCGCGCAACTGCGCACCAGTGATCCAGCCTTGCTCCAGCATGACAAGGCCCAGCGGGATGCGATGGCGATGCGTTTCCTCCGCATGGCCCGGCATTTCCATTTCGCGCCGCAGCGCCCACCCGGCCTGTGCCGCTGTGCACTCCGGACTGCAGCACCAGCCACGTTCAAACACCGGCGACGTACGGCTGCGCCATACCTTCAGCCAGCCTGCACTGCAGCGGGGGTTGGCGCAGGTTGAGACAAGTCCGTACCGTACCGAATCGAATCCCGCGCGTTGTGTCGTGTGTTCGGATGTCGAAATGCGATCGGCAAGTGTTATACCCGCGGTGAAGCGGCTCAGAACAGGCATCGAATACTCTCCAACCGTTTCCTCGGAGCTGCAACTTCCGAGATGCGCAGGCCGAAATTCCCATTTACCAGGACTACTTCGCCGCGAGCTACGATCTTGTCGCCGACGATCAGGTCCACCGGATCGGTGACATGCCGGTCCAACTGAACAACGTCGCCCGGCCCGAGATCCAGGATCTCCCCCAGCGGCATCTCCCGACAGCCGAAGCGAAGGGAAGCTTCGAGTTCCACATCGAGAAGCAATTCCAGCCCCGCTCCCAACGTGGCCGTCGTGGGCTCAAAGCCGGGCGCACAGGGTTCAGGGTTCTTTGGTTCCGCCTCCGCCGTACTTAACTGGCCGCGCACCAGCATGCCCCAGCTGCGCTCGCCGGAACGGAGCTGAAATGTACGCGCGAAACCGCTCTCGATCTCTTCGACTTTTTCTTCAACCTTCTCTACGCGGCATTTCTTGCCTGTCTTTGCGAGAAGCTCGCCACATGCGGCTTCAAATGTCTCTCGCAGTAACTCCGCCCAACTCGCCTTTTGCTCCACTCCTTCACCCAGCAGGGGCGCGTCAAGAATTGAGCCATCGAGCAGAACGGAAAAGGTTCCCGCTTCATCGCCGCTCAACGTGACGGCAGATCCAAACCGGCCGCCTGTGCCTGCCTGGACCGGGCCCGGCTGCGACTCGATCAGATTGGGTTCTCCTGCCAGTGCCTGGTGAAAGAGATCGGCTGCCACGCGAACCCAGCATTCCACATAGAGATTCATTGGCTGCGCTCCATCAATCCCCGCTCAACAACACCAGCGCCGGCCATCGCCGGGGCAGAATTTTGACGTGCGCTCGATCCTGATTCCGTAATCTGGCGCTCGATCCGCGCGGCACGATGCGGCCCCTGACGCACGGCCCGCGCCTGCGCTAACGTCTGTCCGCCGACACGCAACACCGGCAAAGCGTTGGCCGCGAGATCAAGACGCAGCACATCTCCCGGCCCGAGGTTCTCAAGGGCCTTTGCAGCCAGGCGCACTGTGGGCAATTGCAGCGAGCAACCGAAAACTATCCTCCGTGCCTGGGCCTCCATGCGGGCACGTGTATCTCCGGCGTGGTGCCGCCGGCGGCTCCAGTCTGAAGTCAGGCGGCGCAGAATTGTGTTGGCCACCACCGCGGGAAAAGCCAGGTTGAGCAATCCGGAGCTGTGCGGCATGCGAATTTCAAAACTCAAGCAAAGGGTCTTCTCATTGACCGAAATGATACGTGCAACCTGTGTCTGCATCTGCCGCCGCTCGAAGTTGAAGCTCAGGCCGACGGGCTGCCAGGCCGCCGTCAGTTCACGACAGATGATCTCCACCACCGAACCGAGGATCGACTCTTCGATATCGGTAAGCTCGCGCAGAGGTCCCGCTTTGCCCTCGCCGCCCAGCAGCAGGTCGATCATCGGTGGCGCCAGTCCGAGATCAAGCTGCATCACGGAGAGCGCGCCCAGCGGCTCCAGCCGCACCGAAGCTACATAATTGATTTCAGGAATACGCAGCAGGAAATCGTTGAATTGAATCTGTTCAGCCGAAACCAGGTTGACCTGGAAACGCGTTCTAAGCCACGCAGAAAGATTGTGCGTCAAATTGCGGGCAAACAAGTCGTTCAGCATGCTGATGGCGCGCAGCTGCTCGGTCGAGATCTGTCCTGCTGAAGAAAAGTTGTACGGCGCCACGCGAGCCCGCACCTCGGTTCGCGTCGCCTCCGGTCGTGAACTGCGCGCGGCCTCAAAGAGCGCGTCTATCTCATCCTGTTTTAGCGTCTTCTCATTCAAGGGGCTTCTCCTTCACCGCAAATCTCAAAACCTAAGCCGCTCCGCGTCCGGCGTCGCGGGTCTTGCGCCGCGCACCTGTTTTGTCGAATGCACCGCGCGCCGCCAGGTCCTTCAGGGCGCTGCGCAGATGCACAACCGCGGAAGCATGTACCTGCGAAACGCGCGACTCCACCACGCCCAGAGCGAGCCCGATCTCCCGCATCGTCATCTCTTCGTAGTAATAGAGCGTCATCACCAGCCGCTCGCGTTCGGGAAGATTCGCAATCGCATCCGCCAGCCGGTCCTCCATCTCGCCCCGAAGGCAATGAAATAAAGGGTCATCCTCAGGGCGTCCCGGAATATAGGCCAGCTCCTCTTCACCGGAATCCTCATTGCGCTCTATGTGCAGCGTGCCAATCTCAAGGCCCTTCAGGTCGCCGAGCAATTGCTGATAGTCATCGAGCGTCAAACCCATTTCCGTCGCGACCTCCGGTTCTCCCGGTACGCGGCCCGTCCGCGCCGTCACTACGCGAATCGCTTCCTCCACCGCCCGGCCCTTGCGGCGCAACTCGCGCGGGCTCCAGTCAAGCGTTCTCAGGCTGTCGAGAATAGCGCCGCGAATCCGGAACTGCGCATAGCTGCGGAACTGCACCTTCTTGTCGGGATCGAATTTGGCGAACGCATCCATCAGACCCACCACGCCAGCCGACACCAGATCCTCAATATCCACGTGCTGCGGCAGCTTCTCGTGAATGCGGCGGGCGTGGAAGCGCACCATCGGCAGATGTTCGAGCAGCACGCGCTCCTGCTCGCCGGTCAATACCGGCACAGCCGATACCGCCGACACTGGCGGTGGATAACCGCCTGCAGGCGCGGAATCTCTCCGTCCCCGGCTTACTTTCCCCGTTGCTATTGCCGACTCCATTGCCATCGCTGCCCTCCTGCTTCCCTCGCCCTCTCAACGCACAGTTCCCATCGGCCGCAACCGGACTTCGGGAGGAACTTCCCCGGCCGAGATCACCGCCAGCCGCGGGAGGAGCGGTTCCAGCCAGCGCTTCACGTGATAACGGGCCGGACTCGGACAAAGGAGCACGGGCGGGACCGAAGCAGCGGCAGCTCCGATAAGTTGTCTCAAAGAATCGGCCAGACGGCGCAGCACGGGAACACCGTTGCCGGCGCCTGCCGTGAGCAGCCGATTCGCGGTCTCTGGTGCGAGCGTGGCCAGAATCTCTTCTTCGAGCGCCGGATCGAGCAGCAGAACAGGCAGTTGTCCATCGACGTCCATCAGCGGCTGAACCAACCGTCTGCCAAGCGCCTGCCGTGCCGTTTCAACCAGCGCAACCGTGCTCTTGTTCAGCGGCGCCGTCTCCACCAGCGCCTCCAGAATTGCGCCCAGGTCGCGAATCGATACCCGCTCGCGCAGCATCTGTTCCAGGACGCGCTGTACCTCGCCCAGCGTCATCAATTTCGGCATCAGTTCTTCCAGAAGCTTCGGGTGGCTTTCGTTCAACGAGTCGAGCAGACGCTTGGTTTCGGCCCGGCCCAGCAACTCCCACGCATGCTGGCGGACAAGCTCGCCCAGGTGCGTCGTCACAACGGTCGTTGCATCCACCACCGAATAGCCCGCAGCAATCGCCTGGTCTTCCAGTGCCGCTCCAATCCAGACCGCCGGCACTCCGAAGGCCGGCTCGCGCGTCTCTTTGCCTGTCAGCGGACGCCTCGCAGAATTACCCGAAACCGCCAGCAGGCTTGCATTCTCGGTTTGCCAGCGGCCGATCTCAATGCCGCGCAGCGAGAAGACGTACTCCCGCGGTTTCAGGCGAAGGTTGTCAGAGATGTGGACCGGCGGCACCAGGAATCCCAACTCTGCCGAAAGATGCTTCCGCAACGAGCGAACCCGGTTCAGCAGTTGTCCGCCTTGTTTGTCGTCGACCAGCGGGATCAGCTGGAACCCAATCTCAAGAGTCAGATCTTCCAGCTTCAGCAGACCGGCAAGTTCGGCTGTCTGTCCCGGTTCGGCCTTCTTTTTTTCGCCGCTGGCTGCGTCCCGCATCGGTGCTGCCGCCGCGGTCTTCGACATCTTTCGTCCGCCCCAGAAGAGAACCGCCGCCACCAGCAAAAACGCTATCTTCGGCAGTCCCGGGATCAGGCAGAAAGCCCCCGAAACCAGGCTGGCGATGTAAAGTGTTGCCGGCCGCGCCAGCAATTGCTGCTTGATCTCTCCGCCCAGCATTCCTGCCGAGTTGGCTCGCGTCAGCGTTATACCTGCGGCGACTGATACCAGCAAAGAAGGAATCAGCGTCACCAAACCATCGCCCACCGTGAGCACTGTGTAGGTACGCGCCGCTTCGGCCAAATCGATTCCCTGCTGCAGCGTGCCGATCAGCAAGCCGGCGATGATGTTGATCGCGGTGATCAGAATTGTGGCCAGAGAGTCGCGCTGGTTGAAGCGCGCCGCGCCATCCATCGCGCCGTAAAACTCCGCTTCCCGCGCAATCGCCTGCCGCCTGCGCCGGGCCTCGGCCTCGTCAATCAGGCCCGCATTCATGTCCGCGTCGATGGCCATCTGCTTGCCCGGCAGCGCATCGAGCGTGAACCGGGCCGTCACTTCAGCCGTTCGAACCGCACCGTGCGATACCACCAGGAACTGGATTGCCACCAGCACCAGGAAAAGTACGAAGCCGACAACATAATTGCCGCCGACTACGAATTGCCCGAAGGCCTCAATTACCTTGCCGGCGGCGGCAGTACCCTCGGAGCCGTGGAGCAGGATGCGGCGGCTCGATGCAATGTTTAGCGCCAGACGAAACAGCGTGAGCAGCAGCAGCAGAGTCGGAAACACCGACAACTCCACCGCGCGCCTAATCTGCACCGCCGTCAGGAACACAATCACCGAAGCGGCAATCGAGAGCGCGAGCAGAAGGTCCAGGGCAGCAGCCGGCAACGGCACCAGCATGACAAAGATCACGCTGATGGCGCCCACCGGCAGCGCGTACTCTCCCAGCCGCTGCAAAGTTGTTGTCTGCTGTGGAATCGTGTTTGCGGCCAGCGCGGTCGAACTCATCTCGGACTCCCTTCAACCGTCGGATTGCTTCGCGTCTCGCGCCACACCTGCGGCGGCTGAGCCTGCTGTTGCACCCGCGCTGTGGCAGTCGCTTCACGCGCGCGGCGTTCCCGCATCTCCGCTTCCACACGCTGCCTGTACAGGTAGGCCAGAATCGCCGCGACTGCCGCGTATAGTTCCGCCGGAATCGCCTTGCCTACCTCAACGGAGCGATAGAGCGAGCGCGCCAGTGGAGGGTTCTCCACAATCGGAACTCCGGCCCAGCGAGCCTCCGCCTTGATCTCTTCCGCCAACAGATTTCTTCCCTTGGCCAGCACCTTGGGAGCTTCCATGGTGGTGAAATCAAAGCTCAGCGCAACGGCGAAATGGGTAGGATTGGTGAGCACCACCGCGGCTTTGGCAACATCGTTCTTGACCTGTCCTCGCCGCATCTGGCGCTGCAGGCCGCGAATGCGGCTGCGAATCTGCGGATTGCCCTCGGTCTCTTTGAATTCATCGCGCAAATCCTGCTTGCTCATCTTCAGGCGCGACTCGCGGCTCCGCCACTCGACCAGAAAATCAATCGCCGACCAGCCGAACAACAACCACGCCGTAGCCAGCAGCAGCCCATACGCATCTGAACCGATGGCCTCAAGCCGCGCGGTCGAGAAGACCGGAATCGTGAGTTGACGCCCAATTCGCTGCACAGCAAAAACGGCCAGGATCGCCGCAGGGATCAAAGATTTGCCTAGCCGGGCCGCCGCACGCAATGAGAAGAGATTTTTCGCATTGGCGATTGGATTGATCCGCTCCAGCTTTAATCCAATCGCGCCTGCATGGAATTGAACGCCCCGGGTCTGCAGCAAGCCCATCGCCAGAGCGGCTACAGCCACTGCAGCCATGGTGACCGCCGGTGCAGCAAACACCGAGAGCATCAGTCCACGCAACGCGCTCAGAGTCGCTGCAATCCGGTCCGGCTCCCAGCAGGCTCCGGCACCCAGGCTCAGAAAACTCGCGAACGTCTTCCGCCACGCGATCAACGAACCCGCGCCCAATGCACCAAGGGCGATGACGCCGGCAAGCGTTCCCGCTGCGGCCGACAACTCACGGCTGTGCAGGATATCGCCTTCGCGGCGCGCTTTATCGCGGCGATGCTGCGTTGCCTGTTCAGTGCGCTCTCCAGGCATCGGCTAGGCTCCCACGCCCGGCGCGGAAATCAACCGCTCCGCAAGATCGAGAAGCCCCGCAAAACGCGCTTCAATGAAACGCGGCCACAGCGCGAGGGAACCAGTCAGAATCACCAAGCCCGTAATTGTCTTGATTGGGACCGTCAAATTCATCACCGGCAGTTGCGGGCTCAACTTGCCCATCAGCGAAACAGCAATTTCAACCAGCAAGGTTGCGGCTAAAACCGGCGCAGCCAACTCAACTCCAGCCAGAAAGATTCCTGCTGCTGCACGCACGATGGCCCCTGCACTGGCTTGCGCAAGGGCAAAATGCCCAAGCGGCACAGCGCGAAAACTCCGCACCATTGAAGCCAGCAGAATGCGATCCAGTCCGGCGGCTATCACTACCAGCGTTCCCATCAACTGAAAGAGCTCGCCCATCAAGGGCGTTTGTGTGTTCGAGGTCGGATCCATCAGGTTTACGAGCGAAAAGCTGAATTGGAGTCCGACGATCTGACCCGCAAACAGAAGCATTTCGCTCAACAGCGCAAGCGTGAGACCGTACACCAATCCCACGGCCAGTTCACCGATCAGTGCGGCAAAGCTGATCTCTGCCCTGGCCTGCGGAAGCGCGGCCACGATGGGCGCAAGCAGAAAGGCAACGGCTCCTACAAACACGGCCTTGGTCCTGATCGGGAGAGCCGTAGACGAGAAAAAGGGAGCGAACACGACCACTCCACTTACCCTCACCAGGGCCAGCGTCATTGCGCTCAGAAATGTCGTCCAGTCAGTCATCGTCGCCGTAGCCCCAATTTGCGAGTCTTCAGTCCTCATCCAAGAAAGCGGTGAAAGTCTCTCAGCAGCACGCGTGTGTACGTCGCCATCCGCTCCAGAAACCACGGCATGCCCACCAGCAGAATCAGAGCAACGGCAGCCAATCGTGGAACCGCGGTCAGCGACTGTTCCTGCAAACTGGTCAGCGTCTGCACCAGGCTCAACACAAAGCTCAGCAGCGCCGCGGCAATCAGGACCGGAGCCGAGAGGATTAGCGCCTCCTTCATCAGTTGGCGCAGAAGTTCGGAAACCATGTCGGGTGTCATCGGCGCTCCGATCAAAAGCTCTTCAGCAGCGAACCTGCCAGCAGGTTCCAGCCATCGACCATTACGAACAGCAGGATCTTCAGTGGCGTTGACACCACCACCGGCGGCAGTTGGTACATGCCGATTGAAGTGGTAATTGCGGCCGTCACCATATCGATCAGCAGAAACGGAAGGAACAGCACCGCACCGATCGCAAAGCCGGCTTTTAACTCGGAAAGAATGTAAGCGGGAACCACGACGCGCATCGGCAGATCATCCGGCGTTCTGGGCCGCGCAATCTGTCCGGCCGCGGTGAATAGCGCCAAATCCTTCTCGCGCGCGTAGCGCAGCATGAAGTGCTTCACCGGCTGCGCTCCTCGATCGATCGCATCCATCCCGGTAATCTGTCCCTGCCGATAAGGCGAGACCGCCTGCTGATCGACCTGGGCCAGCACGGGAGTCATCAGAAACCAGGTCATCATCAGCGCCAGACCCATTAACGTAGGGTTCGAAGGAGCCGTCTGCGTGCCGAGCGCCTGGCGCAGAAAGTGAAACACCACCAGCAAGCGCACCAGGGGCGTCATGCACATCAGAATTGCCGGCAGCAGCGTAATCAGCGTGAGGACCAGCACAATGGTCCACGGCGTCGAGTCCGACGGATGAAGGCGTGCATTCAAATCCGGCAATAGCGACGGCGCCGCCACAGTTGCATGCGCCGCCAGCAGAACTACCATGACACCCTCGCCGATACGCTCGCGGGCGACCCTGGCGGGGTTCTGCTTGCACGAGGCTTAGCTGGCCGAGCGGCACATGCCAGCGAACCGTCTAGCGCGTAAAACACGGGGCCGCCATCCGGCGAGGTGCCAACCAGAAAGCGCCTGCCTTCAGCTTCCACCAGCGCCAGCGATTGCCGCGGCGCAAGCGAGATGCGATCCAAAAGCGCCAGCCGCGGTTTGCGCTGCTCGCGTGCGTGCGTGCCAGCTTGCAGCCGAGACATCAGCCATGTGGCCAGCCCGCCGCGATGCCGCAAAACGCGTCCGATTTTTTCCCGATCGATTCTGATCATTTGAGTTCCCGCCTGCGCCTCTCGCCGTATCTCCCGCTGACTCGCCGCTCATGCCAGCCGGGTCACGCGCACTCCAAGTTGCGACTCCACAACCTCAAACTCGCTCCATGCCAACTGCACCTCGCCGGATGCCAGCGGAACATCTTCCCCGTGGCCCCATTGCGTTTCAATCACCTGGCCGCAATCCAGCGCAAGCAGGTTGCGGACCCTGAACTCCCGCACCGGCACCGCCACATCCAATTCGACCGGCAATAACGCCAGGGGACTTCCCAGTGAAATTGCCGGGCTCGGCTCCAGCTCGTTCTGGCGCAGCGCCAGCGCCTGGGCGTTCTGGGCTTGGCTGGCTTCATCGATGGCTGGGTTTTGCTCGACAGGTAAGGACGGCATTGGATGTGTGGTGGCCATTTGCCTGATGGACGTGCAGTGGAATGACCAGAATTGAGACATAGAGATTAGAGGAATCTCATTGAGGGGCTCTCATTCTTCACGCGGCCAACTACTCTACCCATCTGCCCTCCGTTCATCGCCGTCGCTGCTAAACTAGAAAGAGATAAACGTGTGTGTGTAGAGCCGGCAGAGTTGCCGTCTGGAATCGAGGTCGAAGAACATGCCAGAACAGAATGGAAATAAGAGTGTTAACTCCACAAGCCTGCGATTGAAGGTCGGCCTGGCAGAGATGCTCAAGGGCGGCGTCATCATGGACGTCATGAACGTCGAGCAGGCCCGCATTGCCGAAGAAGCTGGCGCTTCCTCCGTCATGGCGCTGGAACGCGTTCCAGCCATGATTCGCGCTGAAGGTGGAGTAGCGCGCATGGCTAATCCGCGGCTCATCAAGCAGATCATCAAGGCGGTGTCGATTCCAGTGATGGCGAAGACCCGCATCGGTCACTTTGCCGAAGCCCAGATCCTTCAGGAGCTAGGCGTCGACTTTATCGATGAGAGCGAGGTCCTTACCCCGGCCGACGAAACTCATCACATCGATAAGCAAGCCTTTACCACCCCCTTCGTCTGCGGAGCGCGCAACCTGGGAGAGGCTCTTCGCCGCATCGCCGAGGGTGCGGCCATGATCCGCACCAAGGGCGAGGCCGGCACCGGCGACGTGGTCCACGCCGTCCAGCACATGCGCCAGATCGTTCGCGAGATGCGCGCGCTCACCGTGCTCAGCGAGCAGGAACTCTACGCCGCCGCCAAGGAGCATCAGGCCCCTTACGAACTGGTGCGCATGGTCGCGCAGGCAGGCAAGCTGCCCGTTCCCAACTTCTCCGCCGGGGGCATTGCCACACCCGCCGATGCGGCTCTCATGATGCAGCTTGGCGCAGAGGCCATCTTCGTCGGCTCCGGAATTTTCATGAAGGAGCGCGCCACTCCGCTGGATGTTGAGAACAACGCCAAGGAGCGCGAAGAGGCAGTTTCGCGCGCCAAGGCGATCGTCATCGCTACCACCCACTACAACGATCCCAAGATCCTGGCTGAGGCCAGCGAGCAGGTGATCGGCGCCATGAAGGGCCTGGCCGCCGCAGCGCTCGATGAATCGCAGCTTCTGCAAACGCGCGGCTGGTAGGCCCGCAGAACCTCTTAGGAGTACAAGCGGTTGACGAACGCACGCATTCTGCCGCGCGTTGGGGTTCTTGCCATCCAAGGCGACTACGACGCGCACGCCCGCGCTCTTGCCGACGTCGGCGCAGGTCCACGGGAAGTGCGCACGCCCGAGCAACTGGAAGGGCTGGATGGCCTGATTCTGCCGGGCGGCGAATCCACAACCATGCTCAAGTTCCTGGAGAAGCACGACTTCTTCGAGGCTCTGGGCGACTACTGCGCCACTCGTCCTGTGTTTGGCACGTGCGCGGGCACCATCTTGCTGGCACGTGAGGTTCGTAGCCCCGCGCAGCGAAGCCTCGGCGTGCTGGACGCGGTGGTTGAACGCAACGCTTACGGGCGGCAGATCGATTCTGCTATCCTCAACGCGCCGACCGAGCTTCCGGGCGGCGAACTGGAAATGGTCTTCATTCGGGCTCCGCGAATCGTTTCGGTCGGTCCCCGCGTCCAAACACTAGCAACACGCGAAGGTGCACCGGTTCTGGTTCGCCAGGGGAACATAATGGCGGCAACGTTCCATCCTGAACTCTCTGTCGACCGGAGAATCCACAAGCTTTTCGTGGAAATTGTCAGTGAAAACAAGCAACAGCTAGACGCAGGAAAGCATTAAACTCTTTTGTGAACCAGCTTTTCCCCATAATTCCGCTTTCCCCAAGGTTTGAGCGGACTGAAACATCGATACATCCTGTTTGGATAGCGGATGCGTCCAAGCCCAAGTAAGAGTAATCTCCTTCACACGGGGGCTCTCTATGCCTTCCAGCTTTACGCCAACCCCAGCGGAGACTGAACGGAAAGAGCCTGGATTTGGTGGCAAACCGCCTGTTGACAGACGCCCGACCGGGGGAGGCGGAGGTGGCGGCGACGACGACTGGAAGCCGCAACGTCGAGGCCCTCGCGAAGCCCTTTATCGAACTCGCGCCTTTGTATTCTGCGCCCTCGCCGGGGACATGATGTTTTTCGTTATTCTGGTTTCGCTCTTCTACGCGCGCCAGGCGGGTACTCATATGGATCCCCGCACTCTCCGCCAGATCGGCGACTGGCACCCTGTCTTGCTGCCACCCATCCTGTTTCTGAATACGGCCGTGATCGTCTTGAGCAGTCTGTGCATGGAATTCGCGCGGGAGCACATCTTCCATGAGATTGACGTGCTCGAAGAATGGCTCGGACTAGGCCAGCCTGCATTTCGCCGCTCTCGCCCCTGGCTGGCGGCGACGCTCGGGCTCGGCCTGCTGTTTATTGGCGGACAGGTGATCGCCTGGAGGCAGTTAACGGCCCAGGGATTCGCATTTGACCGCTGGTCTACGCCCGCCAGCTACTTCTTCTATATGATTACCGGCCTGCATGCAGCCCACCTCGTGGTCGGCGTCCTCGCCTTGATCTTCTGCGTTGCAGCCCTGGGCCACTTCAAGCGCGTTGAATCGCGGCAAATTGCGGTAGACGCCAGCGCCTGGTTCTGGCACACCATGGGTCTGGCCTGGGTGGTCCTGTTCGCAGTCCTGGTATTCGGGCAATAAACCGCAGATCGGCCGCCCCGCCTACAACCGGCCGTGGCTCAACCCTGAGGACAGTTTCCCTGTATGTGCGGATTTCTTCACCTGCCTGTGCAGGAACGAGTGCAGCCATTGCCTGAAGGTTGGCGCTTCGGGACACGCCATATAGATTTGGCGGTTCGATGCAATCAGCAGTTGGATCGCGTCAATCTGCCCCCGGTTGGCTGTGAACGATCCGCCCTCATGAACGAATTCATCGGTAAGATACTCGATCGCATGGCCGAGAATCACAAGTGCACGCCCCGTTCGCGGGTCAATGCTGCGCCGTTTCATCTGTCGTGTCACTGGCATCGCCTTTGCTGCCGCCATTCCTGCTGTAAGAACCGTCGTCGTTTGGGTAGACATAAACTTATCCTTACCCGGTTCTTCGGCCGGTGCCGCTGTCATCGTTAGATGACGAATGTACTGCTTCCCGTTCTGATACGCTGAATTATTCCGTACAAAATTGGGACATGCATGTGACGCAACTCACATATCGCAAGGAATGGAAATAACTTGCGTGATAACTCCCAGGAAATTCGAATCTCCCAGCATTCGCCCTCCAAGACCACAAAATTCAGCGCATCGGCAATTTCCAGCGCGGCTTGACGGGAAGAGGCTGAAAACCTAATCTCAAACCAGGACCCTTTTCCATCGGATAGCTGGTTTTCCCATGGAAATGGGCGCCATATTCATTCGGATATTTTCCAGACTGGGCGGCAATGAACCCGATCCCATATAACTGGCAGTACCTTCCGCTGCTGATGCAGATCTGTGTTGCCTTTCTTATTGGCATGGCGATGGTTACGGCCTCGTGGTTCGTCGGTCGGCATCGCAACACGAGGGTAAAACTCGACGCGTACGAGTGTGGCATTGAGGCGGTGGGCGATGCCCGTGGCCGATTCAGCGTCCGCTACTACCTGGTCGCGGTTTTGTTCATCCTCTTCGACGTGGAAGCGGTGTTCATGATGCCTTGGGCCATCATTTACCGCAAACTGCCGCAGATTACCGGTTCTCGCCTCTTCGGCTTCTGGGAAATGCTCGTCTATCTCGGCTTCGTCGCCGTTGGACTCTACTACATCGTTCGTAAAGGCGTCCTGAACTGGAGCCGGGACAAGGCGGACCTCTAACATGCCTGAAGCGCTCAAACCAACATTGGCGGAGAAGGCTGCGGTGCTCGAGGGACTTCCCGACCATCCTGCTCTCAAGGCGATTCTTGGGTGGAATCCCGCCGCGCTCGAAGATGCGCGGTTCGATCGCAACGAGCTCACACTCGCCATTGCAGCCGACAAGATTCGCGAAGCCTGTTCCACTGTGCAGACTGCCGGCTACAACTTCTTTGAAGATATGACGGCCGTCGACTGGTATCCGGCTGTTCCGCGCTTCCAGTTGAGCTACCACATCCTTTCTCACGCGTACAAAGAGCGCATCCGCCTGCGCGTGATGGTGGATGAAGCGCATCCAATCGTGGATTCGATCACGCCTGTGTGGGCGGGGGCTAACTATTATGAGCGCGAAGTTTTCGATCTGTTTGGGGTGCACTTTAATCAACACCCCGACATGCGCCGCATTATGATGCCCGACGACTGGACCGGCCACCCGTTGCGCAAGGATTATCCCGTGGAGGGTTACCGCTGATGGTTCAGCTTGCAGGCATGCCCACGCTCGAACCCGCAGAGGGCGCGCACGACCAGCACATGGTCATCAATATGGGCCCGCAGCACCCTGCTACGCACGGTGTTCTGCGCCTTGTGCTTGAGATTGACGGCGAAATCATTGTCCGAGTCTATCCCGAGATCGGATATCTGCACACCGGCATTGAAAAGACCTGCGAAGCCAAGTTCTACCAGCAGGTGGTGCCGCTCACGGATCGCATCAACTATCTTGATCCGCTCTCAAACAATCTTTGCTACGCGCTTGCGGTTGAGAAGTTGCTCAACCTGGAGATCCCTGCGAAGGCGCAATGGATGCGCGTATTGCTGGCCGAGTTAAGCCGCTTGAACTCGCACCTGATCTGGCTTGGCACGCACGCCATGGACATTGGCGCCCTTACGGTGTTCCTTTACACCTTCCGCGAGCGCGAAGAGATTCTCCGTTTGTTTGAGGACGTAGCCGGTCAACGCATGATGACCAGCTACATTCGCATTGGCGGGCTGGCGATGGAACCGCCCCTCGATTTTCTTCCCCGCGTCCGCGCGTTCATTGGCACGCTACCGGAGAAGATCGACGAGTACTCCAACCTGCTTACCGGTAATCCCATCTTCAGAAACCGCCTCAAGGGCGTTGGTTTCTTGTCAGCAGAAGACGCCATAGCACTCGGCGTAACCGGGCCGCCGCTGCGCGCTTCTGGCGTTGACTTTGATCTGCGCCGCGACATGCCCTACTCCGGCTACGAGAACTTCCAGTTCCAGGTGCCCATCTCAAACGATTGCGACTGCTGGGCTCGATACGAAGTTCGTCTCATCGAGATGCGTGAAAGCGTCAAAATCATTCAGCAAGCTCTCGACGGCATGCCCGAAGGTCCGGTGAAGGCAGACGCGCCCAAGATCGTGCTTCCCGATCGCGAAAAGATGAAGACGCAGATGGAAGCATTGATCCATCACTTCAAAATCATCACCGAAGGATTCGAGGTTCCGGCAGGAGAGGTTTATCAGGGCATTGAAGCCGGCCACGGGCAAACCGGTTATTACGTAGTTTCAGACGGCACAGCCAAGCCATATCGCGTCCACATGCGCTATCCATCGTTTCCCACACTGCAGGCGCTTGAAACCATGTGCAAGGGACGCATGATTGCTGATCTGGTTGCCGTCATCGGCTCCATCGATATCGTGCTGGGAGAGATCGACCGTTGAGTTCACAGTGCTTTGATCTTTCCAGGGATGTTTGGGGCGAGCTTTGGATTTCACTTTCGTCGTTGCTTCGCAGTTACACAGCGGCACACGGGCTGCATCGCAATTCTCAGGCGACGGTCGAACTGGATGAAGACCGGATTCTTGTTTGCCACGGCAACAAGAGCCTGGAGTTGGAACGTACCGGGGCCGATGTGAACTGGAAGCGCGAGGATGGCAGCAAGGGTGCCCTGCAATTTACTCCGGCAGGTCGATTGAGCGGTCCGGCGGGCGAGGAAGAGATGGACATGGCAGCAGAGACGTGGGCGAGGGAGTTAATGCAATGAGCCCGAATTCCGAAACAATGTCGATCTTCTCCCCACGGCTTGCCGCTCGCTTTGACGCGCTGGTTCAGAAATATCCCGTCAAGCGCTCAGCGCTCATTCCCATGTTGCTCTACGCGCAGGACGAAGTCGGCTATCTTTCCGACGCAGTTATTGCCGAGGTCGCCGACCGCATCGGCATCACCGAACTTGACGTTCGCAACGTGGCCACCTATTACTCGATGCTGCGTTTCAAGCCGGCCGGCAAGTACAACATCCAGGTTTGCACCAACATCAGTTGCATGCTGCGCGGTGCCTACGAGTTGTACGAGCGTTTTCAGGAGGAGCTTGGCATCGGACATAAGGGCGTGACTGCTGATGGAGTGTTCTCGCTCGAAGAAGTGGAATGCATCGGTGCATGCTGCTGGGCGCCTGCCATTCAGGTTAATTACGATTTTCACGACGACCTGGACCCTGATGCCGTCCCCGAGATTCTCAACAGATATCGGAGCGCGGCAAAATCCGGAAGGGAGGGACCGCATGCCTAGACTTGTCTCGCACCCCGATGAAGTCAAGATCGTCTCGCGCCGCTTCGGCATGGGCGCGGCTAATATCGACCGCTACATCGAGCTCGGCGGTTATGCATCTGCTAAGAAATGTCTTGAGCAGGGTCCAGACTGGATCATCAACGAGATGAAGACCTCGAACCTCCGCGGCCGCGGCGGCGCAGGTTTTCCAGCCGGCATGAAGTGGTCCTTCGTTCCCAAGCAGTCTGCCAAGCCAAAGTACGTGCTGGTCAACGGCGACGAAAGCGAGCCGGGAACCTGCAAGGATCACTTGATTTTCCTGCACGATCCACATGCAGTGATAGAGGGAACAATCATCGCCGGCCTGGCCATTGGCGCCAAGCTTGGCTTCATTTATCTCCGCGGTGAGTATCGCTACCTGATCGAAATCGTGGAGAAGGCAGTCGCCGATGCCTACTTGAAGGGTTACCTCGGCAAGAACATCTTCGGTACCGACACGGAATTCCAGATCATCACGCAGACCGGCGCTGGCGCATATGAAGTTGGCGAAGAGTCCGCGCTGATGGAATCGCTCGAAGGCAAGCGCGGCGTTCCGCGCATCAAGCCTCCGTTCCCTGCGGTGGTTGGTTTGTACGGCGGTCCCACGGTCATTAATAACGCGGAAACCATTGCCACCGTGCCTCACGTCATCGAGATGGGTGGCGAAGCTTACGCGGCCATTGGTTCGCCGCGCAACGGCGGCACGCGTTTGTTTGGCGTGAGCGGTCACGTGGAGCGCCCCGGCGTGTACGAACTTCCGATGGGCTACAACCTCAAGAAGATCGTTTACGACGTTGCCGGCGGTGTTCGCGGCGGCCGCAAGCTGAAGGCTGTTGTCCCCGGCGGATCGTCTACTCCTGTGCTGCTGCCCGAAGAGATCGAAAACCTCGGCATGGACTTCGACCAGGTGGGCAAAGCAGGATCGATGCTCGGCTCGGGCGGCGTGGTTGTTATCGACGACCAGACCTGCATGGTTGAATTCGCATTGCGCACCATCAGCTTCTATCAGCATGAAAGCTGCGGCTGGTGCATTCCCTGCCGTGAAGGAACTGACTGGCTCAAGAAGTCGCTCACGCGTTTTCACGCCGGCTTTGGCGAAGCGAAAGACATCGACAACATTCAATATCTTGCAGAAAACATGTTGGGCCGCACCTTCTGCCCGCTTGGCGATGCCGCGGCCATGCCGACCATCGCGTTTGTAAAAAAGTTTCGCAAAGAGTTTGAGGACCACCTGAACGGCAAGCCGTGCCCATACGCCAAACACACTGAAATGGCTGTGATCTAGGGAGACGAATGGCAGACGTAACATTCACAGTCGATGGAAAGAAACTCACCGCCCCCGCGGGGACGCTGCTGATTGAAGCCTGCCGCAAGGCGGGCATTGAGATTCCTGCGTTCTGCTATTACCCCGGACTGAGCCTGCAGGCTGCCTGTCGCATGTGTGTGGTGCGCCAGGAGAAAGTGGGCAAGCTGCAAACGGCCTGCACCACTACCGTTGCCGAGGGCCAGGTCTTCATCACCGAATCCGCAGAGATTGCGCAGGCGCGTAAAGCCACCATCCAACTGCTGCTCGGCAACCATCCGCTCGACTGCCCTGTTTGCGACGCGGGCGGCGAATGCGAACTGCAGGACATGACCTTCAAATACGGCGCCGGCGAAAGTCTCTATGCCGAAGCCAAGCAGCATCGCGAAGAGCAGCAGTGGTCTCCCGCCGTTTACTTCGATCGGCCTCGCTGCATTCTCTGCTATCGCTGCGTGCGCATGTGCGGCGAGGGCATGGATGTATGGGCGCTCGGCGTGCAGAATCGCGGCGTCACCTCCGTGATCGCTCCGAATCAAGGCGACCGCCTCGACTGCGAGCAGTGCGGCATGTGCATTGATGTATGCCCGGTTGGCGCTCTCACCAGTGGCAGCTATCGCTATAAGACGCGGCCGTGGGAAATGACTCACGTTTCGACCGTGTGCACGCATTGCGGTGATGGCTGCAAGGTCACGCTTGGCGTTCGCCAATCGAGCGAAGGCGCCGACATCGTCCGCGCCGACAATCGCGACAAGAGCGGCATTAACGGCGACTTTCTTTGCGCCAAGGGCCGTTTCGGTTTCGATTTTGTTGAGAGCCCAGAACGCCTGAGCACGCCGCTAGTCCGCAATGCTCAGGGCAAGCTTGAATCGGCCACATGGGAGCAGGCTCTCACCGCCGCGGCGAACAAGCTGAAGGAAGTTCGCGATAGCCTAGGCGGCCAAGCAATCGGTGTCGTCGGCTCCAATCGCACTACTAACGAAGAGAACTACCTGCTGCAGAAATTTGCCCGCACAGTTTTGGGCACGAACAACATCGATCACGAGCGCACGGCTGATTATGCAGCATTCGCGCGCGCACTTGCGGGCCACACCGGCAAAACCGCGGGCCTGCGAGAAATTGGCGCTGCACCGGCGATCCTGCTCATTGGCGGAGATCCTTCAAATGAGCATCCGTTGCTCGCCTGGGCGCTCCGAACTGACGTGCGCTTGAATCGCGCTCGCATCTATGTGGCAAATGCACGGCAGATCAAACTCGAGCGCCAGGCCAAAGCGGTTCTCCATCTGACCGCTGACGGTTATCACAACCTTGCCTCAACGCTCGAAGGTGGTGCAAACGACTTCAGCAAGGCGGTTTCAGCAGAAGAGTCCCTCGTTGTCGTCCTCGGTCCTGAATGTCCCGGCACGGCGGTTGAGAGCCTGATCGCATGGGGAATGAAACGAGCCAACGTAAAGTTTGCTCTGCTCGGTGACCACAGCAACTCGCGCGGCGCAGCCGACATGGGCCTCTTCCCTGACCTGCTACCAGGATATGTTCCCGTTTCGGCCCCGGCTGCCTTCGCTGAATATCCAGGTCTTTCTACGACTTCAGGTAAAACCCTGCCCGAGATGATTGCTGCAGCTGGCGCTAATCAACTCGGCGCTCTGCTGGTCGTGGGAGCCGATCCTGCGGCAACAACGCGCATGGCATCCGAAAGCCTGAAGAACACGTTCGTGATTGTGCAAGATATGTTCCTTACAGAAACAGCCGCACTCGCCGATATCGTCTTCCCGGCTGCTAGTCTCTATGAGAAGTCGGGCACCGTCACCAACACCTTTGGCGACCTGCAAATGGTGAAGAAGGCCGCCGATCGCCCGGGCGTAAAACCGGATTTCGAAATCCTCGTTCGCCTCGCGAATGCCATGGGCGTTGAAGTCAAATTGCTGGTTCCGTTTGGTACCCGCGGTACGTCTGCTGATCTCGGCCAGTCTCGCGGCGCACAGGCTGGTGAAGCCGACCGCATGGCTGTCTGGCTCACCGCAAACAATCTCGAGCCGCGGCTCAGCCCCTTCGATCCGCTGGCCATCCTCGATGAAATCGCGCGCCTGGTTCCCAGCTATGAGTTGGACCGCATTAATCTTTATGCCGGCAACGACGTCCGCACCGAGCTTGGCGCAAATCCCGGATTCGTTCCGGTATCGGCACTACACAGCTCATCGCTGATCGCGCCATCGCACGACACACTGTTTACCTCCGGAACGCTTGGCCGCTACAGCTCTGCCCTCCGCGAGCTTGAAGAGCATCAGAAGAATGAAGTAGCAGCATCGGCGGCAGACTAATGGCCGCGCGCAACGAGATTCGCAAGTTCATTCAAAGCATCTACAGTTTGCAAGTAAAGGCTGAAGGCAAGTGACACTTTTATCATTTTTACTTTGGAGCCTGGTCAAGGTCGTTGTAGTCACGGTGGTGCTGCTATTGGGCGTCGCTTATACCGTGCTGCTTGAGCGCAAGCTCGTCGGCCGCATTCAGAACCGCTGGGGACCCAGCCGCGTCGGCCCCTTCGGCTTACTCCAGCCGCTAGTTGACGGCGCAAAATCGTTCCTGAAGGAAGACCTGATTCCCACCGCCGTCTACCGGCCTCTCTATCTCATCGCACCGATGATCGCGTTGGGTTGCGCGATGATCTCCATTGGCGTCATTCCCTTCGGCGAGCCAATCGGACCAAAGGGCTTCGACATCTTTGAGGTGGCCAACGTCAACATCGGCCTGCTGGTCATACTTGGTATCACCTCCATCGGCGTCTACGGGATCGCCCTTGCCGGATGGTCGTCGAACAACAAGTACTCGCTGCTCGGCTCGCTGCGTTCATCGGCGCAACTCATCAGCTACGAACTTGCGCTCGGCCTATCGCTCGTCGGCGTAGTTCTCCGCGCGGGATCACTGAACCTTCGCGTAATCGTCGAACAGCAGGCCACCAAGGGCATCGTCACCTGGAACATCTTCGGCGGACTCCAGTTCGTCGCTTTCTTCATCTACCTGATGGCCGCCTACGCTGAAACCAATCGCTCGCCCTTCGATCTTCCTGAAGCCGAAAGCGAACTCACAGGCGGCTATCATACCGAGTACAGCTCGATGAAGTTCGCCATGTTTTTCATGGCCGAGTACGCCAATATGATCAACGTGGGCTGTGTTGCCACGCTGCTCTTTCTGGGTGGATGGACTAGCCCGCTTGGCAATCTTCTTCCACCGCCACAAAACATATTCGTTCACGCTCTGATGCCGATCTTCTGGTTCGTGGCCAAGGTGTTCTGCTTCTTGTTTTTGTATGTGTGGGTGCGCGGCACGCTGCCCCGCTTCCGCTACGATCAGCTCATGAATTTCGGATGGCGTGTGCTTATGCCGCTCGCCATCCTCAACATCATTGGCACGAGTCTCTGGCTCGCTTATCGCTAAGATTTTGCCCGCTCACTTGCGCATGAAGGAACACCCGAACGCGCCCGGGAACGTCCATTCGAAGCATCATGGGCGTGATATTCTTGAACTTCCGTGCGAGCGATCTTTGAGTGCCCAGATCCGCGATTCATCACGGTTACTGGTTTATACAGGTACGCGCGGCAAGCATGTGCAGGTTGAGATTGGAAAGTAATCGATGCACCTGATTTTGTTTATTCTTTTTGCCGGATTCTGCCTGGCCGGAGCCATCAATCTCCTGCTTCAGAGCCATCCCATCAATAGCGCACTTTCCCTTATCGTTGTGATGACCTCGCTTGCGGTGCTCTACCTTATGCTCGGCGCAGAGTTCCTGGCGGCCGCGCAGATTATCGTCTACTCCGGAGCCATTATGGTGCTGTTCACCTTTGTGGTCATGCTGCTCAATGCGGGCCGTGAAGAGCGCACTCTTGGCAGCCGCGCCGCCCTCACCGTTGGCTTCCCTGCCGTAGTTGCGATCCTGGCGGTTCTTACCACCGTCATCCTTCGCGCACAAGATCTCGGCGTAGCGGCTTTGGCTGACGCCATTACGCCTACTGAAGAACTGAGCCGCGTTCTCTTCCACGAACTCCTGCTCCCATTTGAAGTCACTTCGATCCTCATCCTCATCGCGATTCTGGGCGCCGTGGCCCTCGCCAGCCCCGGACACGGTTACACCGCAGACGACGGAGAAAGGATCTCGAATAAATGAGCCCCTTTGCACACGAAATTCCGCTTTCCTGGTATCTGCTTCTGAGCGCTGTGCTGTTTTGTCTTGGCGTCATCGGTTTCCTGGTCAAGCGCAATGTCATTACCGTTTTCATGTCCATTGAGCTTATGCTCAATGCGGTCAACCTCTCGTTCGTAACCTTCGCCCATCAGTGGCACGCGGTGAAGGGCCAGATTTTTGTTTTCTTCGTCATGATGGTCGCCGCGGCTGAAGCCGCGGTCGGTCTTGCCATCATCATTGCTGTCTTCCGCGCCCGCGCTACCCTGGCCGTCGACCGTATCGACCTGATGAAACTATGAACGTGCCCCTACATCTATGGCTGATCCCGCTGCTTCCTTTCGCGGGCTTTCTGCTCAACGGAATCCTTGGCGCACGGCTGCCTCGATGGCTGATCACGATCATTGGCCTTGTCGCGCCGCTCGTGTCGTTCGCGATAGTGCTCAATGCCGCTCGCAGTTTCTTTGGTATCGGTCCTGCGCTGGCTTCGCTCCCGTATGTTGAAACCTGCCCCTTCCCATGGATCAGCATCGGCACGCTTCACATTGATTTCAGTTTCGTGCTCGATCAGCTTTCACTCGTCATGTTGCTTGTCGTCACCGGTGTAGGCTTCCTCATCCATATCTACTCCGTCGGCTACATGCATGACGATCGCGGCTACGCGCGCTACTTCTCCTACCTGAATCTGTTCCTCTTCTTCATGACTTTGCTTGTGCTCGGTGGCAACGTGCTGCTGATGTTCGTGGGTTGGGAAGGAGTGGGTCTGGCATCGTATCTGCTCATCGGCTTCTGGTATCAGAAAGACTCCGCGGCCAACGCCGGCAAAAAAGCATTTATCGTCAACCGCATTGGCGACTTCGGATTTCTCATCGGCATTTTTCTGCTGATCGGCAACTTCGGCACGCTCACTTTTGCTGAGATCGGCGCAAGGCTCGCGGCCAATCCTGCATGGCAAGGCGGCATCCTTACCGTCATTGCGCTTTGCCTGCTTGTAGGCGCAACCGGCAAAAGCGCGCAGCTTCCTCTTTATGTCTGGCTGCCCGACGCCATGGAAGGTCCGACGCCGGTCTCCGCCCTCATTCACGCGGCCACCATGGTCACGGCGGGTGTTTACATGATCGCGCGGACTCACGTGATCTTCGATCATTCGCCATTCGCGCTCGGCACAGTCGCCGTTGTGGGCGCGGCAACCGCCATCTTTGCCGCAACCATTGGCCTGGTGCAGAATGACATCAAGCGCGTCCTCGCCTACTCCACCATTTCGCAGCTCGGTTACATGTTTCTCGGCTGCGGAGTAGCCGCCTATTCGGCCGCAGTCTTTCACTTGATGACGCACGCGTTCTTCAAGGCGCTGCTCTTCCTCGCGGCAGGGTCGGTGATTCATGCTGTCGGCGGAGAGCAGGACATGCGCAAGATGGGCGGCCTGCGCAAGCACCTGCCCGTCACTTTCTGGACCATGACGGCGGCCGTTCTCGCCATCGCCGGCTTCCCTCCCCTCGCCGGCTTCTTTTCCAAGGACGCAATCCTCTATTCTGCGTTTCTTCAGGGTTCGGGAGGAATGCTGTTGTGGTTCGTCGGCCTGGTCACCGCGCTGCTCACGTCGCTTTACATGTTCCGCCTCTGGTACATGACGTTCATGGGTGAGTCGCGCAGTCCCGAGATCCACCCGCATGAGAGCCCGTGGTCCATGCTTGGGCCACTTGTCATACTCGCCTTGCTTTCAATTGGCGGCGGCTGGATCGGTATCGAGCGCTTCTCCGAGTTCCTTGCGCCGTCAACCGGCGCGCGCGTCGCCGAATCTGTAACGCCGCATCTCGAGCTTTATCTCACTGCTGCGGCTGTGGCTGTCGCGCTGCTCGGCTGGCTCATTGCCCACCGATTCTATGGGCACAAAACTAACCGTCCCGCCGAACTGGCAAATGCGGTGCCCGGCGCTTACAACCTCCTTGCGAACAAGTATTACGTTGACGAAATCTACGGCGCTACCATCGTCAAGCCGCTGCTCGCTTTCTCAAAGTATCTGCTTGGATGGGTGATCGACGTTGGCATTCTCGGCGGCATTGCCTGGCTGCTCAGCGGTATCGCGCTCTTCACCGGAGCAGTTTTGCAGCGCTGGCAATCCGGCAATCTGCGGTCTTACGCGGCTTGGCTCGCGCTTGGTGCAGCCGCCGTTCTGCTCTTTATTGCGGCCCCAAGCATGCTCGGAGCTGCTGGGGTCAACATTCACTTCAACTGGATGGGGCGCTGAGAATGGAAGCGATCAATCAATCAATTCTCACCTGGATCATTCTGGTCCCACTTGCCGGTGCGGTCTTGGTGGCCCTGTTGCCCGACCGCCACAAGCTGCCCAACTGGATCGCGCTGCTCACAACGCTGGTAAGCCTGCTGCTCTCTTTGCATCTGCCTGCGCACTTCAACGCGGCCCAACCCGGTTTCCAGTTTGAGATCAACACTCCGTGGATTGAGAATCCAGCCATTTTCTATCACGTCGGCGTCGATGGCCTGAGCGTCTGGCTCGTGGTTCTCGTTGGTCTGCTCGCGCCGGTCGGCGTCATCGTCAGCTGGAATACGATCAAGGAACGCCGCAAGATTTTCTACTCGCTGTTTTTGATTCAGCAGACCTCTATGGTCGGCGTCTTTATCGCGCTCGACCTCATGCTCTACTACGGCTTCTGGGAATTGTCGCTTGTGCCCATGGCCATCCTGATCGCCATGTATGGCCGGAAGGACGGGCCAAAAGCGGCACTCAAGTTTTTCCTCTACACGTTCATCCCTTCGGCTCCGCTGCTGGTCGCAATTCTGTGGATCTATGCGCGAACCGGCAGCTTCGATTTTGTCACACTGCAGTTGCTGATTACGCACGGCAACTTCCCTGCCGGAGCACTCTTCTGGGTCGCTCTCGCGTTTCTCTTCGCCTTTGCGGTCAAAGTGCCGGTGTTTCCGCTGCACGGCTGGCTCGCGGACACCTTTAGTGAGGCGCCCGTTGCCTTGGCCATGGTCGTTGCCGGAAAGCTTGGACTTTATTCCATGCTGCGCTTCCACATCGGCCTGTTCCCATCGCAGGCACGGGCCGTGGCTCCATGGCTCATCGGCCTTTCCGTTATCGGCATTCTTTACGGTGCATGCCTCGCGCTTATTCAGCGCGACTACTGGCGGCTCCTGGCCTACGCCGTCATCAGCCACTTCAGTTTCATTACGCTGGCCCTGTACGGCTTCACGTTCACCGGCTGGGCCGGCGCTGTCTATCAGATCCTCAACCAGGGCGTCATCGAAGCGGCCATCTTCCTTTTACTTGGTGCGCTTGAGCTTCGTTATGGGTCCACAGAGATAGGGCAATTCGGCGGACTGGCCGCAAAGGTTCCGCGACTCGCTACTTTCTTTGTGATCACTACGCTGGCCATGATCGGGCTGCCGCTTCTGAACGGCTTCATCGGCGAGTTCCTCATTCTCTCCAGCACTTTCAACGGCGTAAGCCGCAGCTGGGCCGCTGCAGCCACCGTAGGCGTGATTCTTGGCGCAGCTTACATGCTCTGGCTGGTGCAGCGGGTCTTCTACGGTGGAGAGAGCAAGCTGGCCCTTGAGAAACCGGCGGACGATCTCCATCTTGGTGAACTGGCCATTCTCACTCCGGTGGTTGTCCTCATGCTGGTGATGGGTGTCGCCCCGATGCAGTGGCTCAATACCATTCAAACAGGCGTGCATCTTCCGCCGATCCATTCAACCAACGCCTTGCCTCCATCGATGCTGCAAATCTCATCTCCGGGGGAGGCCCAGCGGTGACGCCTGTTCCTGACATCTACCGGATTCTCCCCGAGGTCATCCTTTCCATCACCGGCGTCGCCGTCATGCTGATCGACGCGACTCTTGGACACGCGTTCCCGCGCCGCCCGCTTGGCTGGATCGCCGCCATTGGCACTACGCTGGCGCTCTGGGCAAGCCTCTGGCAGCTTTCTCTGCCCGTCGGAACCGGCTTCTACTCCACGGTTGAAACCAGTCCCTTCACCGTCTTCTTCCACGTTCTTATCTGCAGCATCGTTCTCGTCGCGTTATTGCTCTCGCTCGATACTCTGCCTGAAGACAGCCATCATCAGGGCGAGTTTTACGCGCTTATCGTGTTCGGCGCCGTTGGCATGTGCCTCTTGACCGGCGCGGTCGAACTGCTCGTTGTCTTCATCGCGCTCGAAATTTCTTCTATCTCCACCTACATCCTCGCCGGCTATCGCAAGGAAACGGGCCGCGGTCCTGAAGCCGCCATCAAGTATTTTCTGCTCGGCTCCTTTGCCACAGGATTCCTTCTCTATGGCATCGCCCTCATCTTCGGCGCCACCGGAACCACGCAGATCTACGAAGTTGCACGCCTCGCGCCCGCCGCACAAAATCACCTCTTTGTACTTGCCGCGCTCGGACTGATGCTCGTCGGTATCCTCTTCAAAGTCTCAGCCGCTCCTTTCCACGTCTGGACACCCGACGTCTATGAAGGCGCACCATCCCCGGTCGTTGCGCTTCTCTCTACCGCTCCCAAAGCCGCTGCTTTTGCTCTGTTGCTGCGCGTGCTTTACGAAATGCTGCCGTCGCTCCGCTCCGTCTGGGCTCCGCTGCTCTGGATCGTCGCAGTACTCTCGATGACCATCGGCAACCTCGCCGCGCTTCGCCAGCAGAACGTAAAGCGGATGCTTGCCTACTCCTCCATTGCCCATGCTGGCTACCTGCTGGCTGCCTTTGCAGGTCTGGGCTCCAGCGGAATTGCGGCAGCCGCTTTCTACACCGCCGCTTATGCAGCCATGAACGTGGGCGTGTTTGCGGTTGTCACGCTCGTCAGTGGGTACGATGACAAACTGCCGCACATCGACGATTTCCGCGGCCTCATCTATCGTTCGCCGCTGCTGGGCGGCCTGCTTCTCTTCTTCCTCGTCTCGCTCGTGGGGATTCCTTTCACCGGCGGATTCTTCGGCAAGTTCTACGCCTTCTCTGCTGCTGTGAGCGGCGGCGCCATTGCGCTGGCCATCATCGGACTACTGAACTCCGGCCTGGCTGCGGGCTATTATCTGCGCCTTGCTCTTGCTGCCGCGCAACGCGATCCGCAACCGGATCGCGCCGTCGCTCCCACGTCGCAAGTTGGTGTTGCTGTGGGCGCGGCGCTTCTGCTTGCCACGGCCGCCACACTGGTTCTTGGCATCGTGCCTGGAACAACGCTGCACTCGGCCGAGTCCGCCGCACATACGCTGCAAGCGCCACCGCCCGAGGCCGCCCCCATCGCCATTGTGCCAGTGCACTAGTAGAAAGCCAGAACACTCGAACCTCGTTCTGGAACGTCCTTCTCCGCGTTCCTTTACAATCTGTTGTGATGAAGCTAGGCGAATTGGCACGTCAACTGGGCGCGGAACTCCGCGGCAACGCGGATTTGGAAGTCACCGGCATTCGCGGTATCGAAGAGGCTGGCCCGTCCGAAGTCACTTTCGTCGCCAATCCTCGATATGCGGCCCTTGCCCGCACAACCAAGGCCGCCGCCGTGCTCGTCGAGCCTGAATTTCGGGAAATCCCAACCGCCACCCTGCGCATCAAGAATCCCTACTACGCCTTCTCGCGCGCCCTCGGCATCTTCTATCAGCCGCCAGCCTATCCGGCAGGCACTCATCCTACGGCTGTCATCGACACCACTGCGCAGATCGGCCCCGGCGCCCATATAGGCGCCTATGTTGTCATCGGCCCCGGCGTTAGCATCGGCTCGAACGCCACGATTCTGCCTCACGTTGTTCTCTATCCCGGCGTGCAGGCGGGAAACAACTTTTTTGCTCATGCACACTCTGTCATTCGCGAGAACTGTGTTCTTGGTGACCATGTGACGATCGAGAACGGGGCGATCGTCGGCGCAGACGGCTTCGGTTTCGCAAAGAACGATGAAGGCCACTGGGAGAAAATTCCGCAGTCCGGACCGGTGCGCGTCGGCAGCCACGTCGACATCCAGGCCAATGCCTGCATCGATCGCGCCACCGTCGGCGCAACCGAAATCGGCGACGGCTCCAAGATCGACAATCTGGTCCAGGTCGGGCACGGCTCGCGTGTCGGCAAGGATTCGCTCATCTGCTCCCAAACCGGCCTTGCCGGTTCATCGGTCATCGGCAACAACGTCATTCTCGCCGGGCAGGTCGGCATCGCCGGCCATTGCAGCGTTGGTGATGGCGTCATCCTCACCGCACAATCTGCTGTTTCCCACGATGTCCCGCCCGGCAAAATGATTTCCGGGTCGCCGGGTTTCGACAACCGCGTCTGGCTACGTGCTGTGACCATCTTTCAGCGTCTCCCGGAACTGCTCAAGCGCATTGATCGCCTCGAAAAAAAGCTGGCTGCTCAATCGCCACAGCCCACAACCCCACCCGCCGAGAAACCCGAATGACCGCTCGAATCCGTCGCGCCGTCGGCTACCCAGCCGCCATTGTCCTGCTTGCTTTCACCGCGATCACAGGTTGCCGCTCCTACCACGTAAGCATCAACGTTGAGAACCGTACGGGCGCAGCAGTTCAACTTCTCGAAGTCGATTACCCGTCGGCGAGCTTTGGCGCCGATACCCTTGCTTCTGGCGCGAATTTCAACTATCGCATTCAAGTGCGCGGTACTGGTCCGGTTAAAGTGCAGTACACAGCCCCCGGGGGCGCTCAGAAGCAGATCAACGGCCCATCGCTCTCCGAGGGTGATGAAGGGCAACTTCAGATCGTTCTTCTCCCGGACGGCAAGGCCGAATTTTCGCCGCAGCTATCGCATCGGCATTGACCATCACCGGCGCCATTCACCGCGTTAATAGAAAGGGCCGGCGAATGTCGCCGGCCCTGATGGCAAATAGAAGTGAACGCGATCAGCGCACCATGCTCTGAAATAGAGGCGATTGCAACAGCGCGCTGAACTGGGTATCCGAACTTGCAAAGTGAATTGAAAGCTTACCAGAATCCGAGCCAATTGAAGTTGCGGCCAATGCCTGCTTTTCCGTTTCTGAGCTACTCATCTTCCTCAGCATCACGGCCGCGGTCAGCAGAGATGAAACGGTCGCGGCTGTAAACGAGTCCCCCGTCTGGATGGTCAGATCGAACGTGACGCCGTGTTGAAAATCCATCGAGTACCAGGTTGATTGCAGACGCTGCTTCACCATGTCGAAATCTGTCACAGACCCGGCCTCACCCATCAATTGGCGCATCATCGTCTGTGTTCCCTTTGAATCCATGATGCTCCACAGCGGATCGGAATCCACGCTGCGCATCGCGTCCATCATTGTGCCGTTGCTCAGCAGGCTTGGAATGCCTCCATCGCGCGCATCGAGCGCCTTCGTCACCGCATCCTTCTGTCCGAACACCATCGTTGAAGGGTCCACGAAGCAAAGCACCATGCCCGACCGCGTCAACGGATAAATGCTGTTCGTCCGCACCAGCGTCGCCTTGATCTTCTTCTTCCGAAAGCTTGCCAGAATATCTTCGACCGAGAACTGGCCTTGGGCTACGCCCACGGTCCAAAGCGCGTCACTTCCAGCCGACGGGCGGAACAGCGCAAAAGCCAACTGATCGACATCGTGACTATCATTCAGCCCGGAATTGTTTAGCGCCTCTTCCAGTTGCTTCAACTCAGGCGGCATCACGCGATCGCGCAGATTCATCGCGGACGGCGAGTTCTGCATCGCCCGGTAGTCAATTACAACGAGTTGCTGTACGTCGCGCGGAATTGCGCCGCGCGCATCCGTGGATAGCTGCGCCGCCTGCGCCAGAGCGGACAGGGCCAACAGCGCGGGCACAATCGAAAACTTAGTCAACGTCTTAATCAATGTCTTCCTCCCGGAACCGAACGCATTGTGATCCGCATACTGGGGACATCAGGGAACAAAGGAACCACTGGCTCCTCTCAACACCCTCAAATCACACTTGAACTGTTACATACCATTTTAACTGCGGTCACATTCGGGGGCTTCGATCTGTACCTGCCCGCCGTTACTCCCCGCCGGGCCAGGCCTGTGGAGACCCCAGGCGATGCTCCAGGATCTTCGTGGTTGGATCGAATCCACTTAATTGACGCATCCAGTCGCTATCCCGCTCACAAGCTGCCTCAGGAATTAATCCAATAACTTCGCCTTCAGCGATTTGCGCCTTATAACGGAGGGCCAGGCGTGAAACTGTCTTGTACACCAGAGAAATGGACGTGGCCTCGAAATCCGTAATGTTCATAGAGAGTTGCGCCCGTCCGTGGGCAAGCACGCCCATGGCTTTCACGCCCTTCAGGCCTCCCGAGGCCGCACGAATTTCCCGGGCGATTGCCCGCGCCATCGCCACATCTGCAGAATCGAAATAAATGTTGTAAGCCACCAGAAACTTGCGAGCGCCCACCGCGCAAGCCCCGGCAGTCGGATGAAGGCCCGGTCCGCCAAGGTCAGGACGCCGCGCCGCTTCCTTACGCACCGCTTCTTTTAGCCCCTCAAATTGGCCCTTGCGCACATCTTCCAGATTCGCCCTGTCCGGCCGGGCCGCTGCAGCTTCATAGAAAAACACCGGCACGTTGAATCGCCGCCAGATCTCCAGACCCGCCTGCCTGGCAAGCAAAGCGCAGTTCTCCAGCTTGATTCCTGAAATAGGCACGAAGGGAATCACATCTGCTGCGCCGATGCGCGGATGCACGCCCTGCTGCTTGGTCAGATCAATCAGTTCTGCGGCTTTGCCAACACCGCGAACAGCAGCTTCAACGATCGCGGCAGGCTCGCCGGCCATCGTCACCACGGAACGGTTGTGATCGGCGTCCATCGACCAATCCAGCAGCCGCACTCCCTCAACGTGCATCGAGGACACGATGGCCTCGACCTTCTTCACGTCTGTGCCCTCTGAGAAATTGGGAACGCACTCAACTACCGGTCCGTTCATGCTCTCAACCTGCTATCTTGCCCGCGCAATTTGCGGTGTGTCTATTTCCAGAACGTATATCCAACTTGTATCTGCACACTCGCATTCACGCCTGGGTTGCGATCGCCAAGCGACGCTGAAGAGATGTGTACCGCATTCACTCCAAGATCGATCGAACGTCGCGGACGAATGAAGTAATGCAAGCCGCCGCCACCCTGCGGTGAGAAGTTCCACACGGAAGTTCCACCCGGCGTGCCCTCTGGCACAAGTTGATCCGGTGGAAACTTGTGCGTGGTGTAGATCAACCCGCCGGCCCCTTGAAACCAGGGCTGCCAGCGTTTTGAGCTGGTGAGGAAATTCCAGCGCAGAATTACCGGCGTCAGGCTCAAACCACGGAAGGTTCCGCCGCCAACCGGCGCAACGAACGTACCGTTGGAAGTTTTGAAGGTGACATTGCCAGCCGGCGGTGTGTACGCCTGCCAAAGAGGCATGACGTTTGCGGCGCCTTCAAACTGACCGCTGAAAATTCCCGCATGTACAACTCGGAACATGGGCTTGCCGAACTGCACGCCGCCGAAAAGAAACTTGTAACTGGAGCGATTGCCTACTCCCGAGCCCCAACCGATGAACGGCCCGTACTCCCAACTGTGATTGTTGCGAACGCGGGCTACAGGGTCATTGCTATCCGCGTCATTTTGAGCCGCGCCGGATGCAGATTCAGCTCGCGCTATCATGGTTGTTGCCATCAGAATAAACAACAGGATCGGTCCGACTCGCTTCAACGCACTTCCCTCTCGATCAAAAACTAGCCACCCAAAAAAAGACCGCCACATTCGGGCGGCCTTCTTAAGCCCATCTTTCTTTTACATCAGCTTGCAGCGTGCTCAAGCTGAGCGGCGTCCATATCGAAGTTCGAGTACACGTTCTGCACGTCGTCCAGATCTTCAAGCGCTTCGAGCAGTCGCACCATCTGGTTCGCGGCTGGCCCTTCAAGCTTGGTATAGGTCGACGCCACCATCGTGACTTCGCTCATCACCGTGGGAATTCCTGCAGCCTTGATGGCTCCCGAGACCGCCTCGAATGCCGAGGGATCGGTAATCACTTCCCAGGTGTCGCCTTCGTCGTTCAGATCTTCGCCGCCGTTTTCCAGCACAATATCCATCAACTTCTCTTCGCTGGCAGCGGACTTCTCCAGAGCGATCAGACCCTTCTTCGCGAACATGAACCTCACGGACCCTGATTCGCCGAGGTTGCCGCCATTCTTTGAGAATCCGTGCCGCACTTCGCTCACCGCGCGATTCCGATTGTCGGTCAACACATCGACAATGATCGCTACGCCGCCCGGCCCGTATCCTTCAAAGGAAATTTCTTCGTAGTTGACGCCTTCCAACTCACCGGTGCCGCGCTGAATGGCCCGCTTGATATTCTCGGCCGGCATGTTCTCAGCCTTGGCCGCAAGAATCGCAGTTCGAAGCCGCGGATTTCCGTCCGAGTCGCCGCCGCCAGCCTTGGCGGCGATCGTAATCTCTTTAATGAGGCGAGTGAATGTCTTGCCGCGCTTGGCGTCTAGCGCGCCCTTCTTGTGCTTAATCGTGGCCCATTTGGAGTGGCCGGACATGTGAACCTCAAACTTGTTGAAAATGATGGCGCAGGCACGCACCTGAAAAGTGAGTATATCACCGGCCACGGTGCTCCAGATATAGGCTTCCAGGGTTTGCGGAGGGACTGAAACGGCGCTGGGCGTCTCACTGAATGGGGTATTGCTGAACGACCACCTGATGGCTGAAAGATCGTGCAGAAGCGTCGTCAATTCAATCACCTGCTTCCTTCAATAGTTAACGTGCACAAATGGCCGTCTGCCCTGGCAGAGCAAGATTCAGGTTCCCATTCGAGCAAAAATCACTATATATTTGGTTTGTCCCCAATCTTGTTTTTGAAGAAGGATTCGATGAACGACTCAATGGTGGATAGACTGGACGATCACGAGCCCGTGACCATTACTGAGGCTCTGGAGGCGCCTCAACCACGAGCTGTAGGTTCGCCGCTACCGCGCGGGAACGGCAGCCGGGTTTCGGTGCCTCCGACGTATGCCGATCTTGAAGATCGGATGCCGGTATCCCATCTCGGGCCTGTTCTTGCGCCGCCACCTTCGAACTTCTCGTACAACGGTCCCATGCTGGCTGCGCCGGCTCCCGAGCCTGTTCCGATGTCGATCAGCCTCGCACCTGAACCCGCCGCGCCAGCGACCGTCCAAGTCCCTGCACAGGTCGCTGCCGTTCCGGCTGCACAGATTCCCGTCCGCGAGGCTGCACGGTCAGCTCCCCCGAAAACACCGCCTGAGCGTCCGCGTGCCCTGCAGACACGCTCGCCTGAGCCTCCTTCGAAGCTTCAGCGCGCCGCCGGGATCATTCGCCAGGCCATCCCGATTGTGCAGAAGCTTCTGCCGCTGCTGGATGGGAACGTCTCCACAGCGATGTCGAACATCCTGAGGCCGCAAGCGCCTGCTGCGCCGCCGGCGGCGCCTCCAGCACCTGCGCCCCTTGACCTGACGCCGATCAAGGAAAACATTGCGGAACTGCAGACGCTGCACAAGGACCTGCGTGTGCAGATCGTGGAGCAGAACAACTCACTCAAGCGGGTTGAAGATCGCCTGGAACTGGTTCGCGAGGCGACCGATCGCAATACTCTCGAACAACAGGAACTGCTGGAAGATCTGAAGGCGGTGGGCTCCAAGGTCAATGTGGTTGCTGCCATCGCTATCGGGCTGCTTGCGATTTCGCTGCTGGTGAACATGGCGTTGTATATGCACATTCAGCGCGTTTTGCCGTAATGTCGCTCAACGCCAGAAATCAAGCGAATTGGGACAAATACCTCCTCGAGTGCCGAGGGGGTATTTTTTTGTGCACTTTGAACCCCGATAAATCCCCTTGGATCCCGGAACTGGCCGTTTTTCATCCCGTCAACTAGCATTTTTATTGTATCCACGCGATTTTTCCTCATTTTGCTTACTTTCGAGGAGTTTTGTGATGACGGGTGTTGCCAGTCGTATTTTCGGGGGGCTAGTATTCCTGACAGTTGAGCCGCGCCCTACAGACGCCTTTGGGGGCCGGAGACATGATCCACTATGCAGTCCTCTTAACCTCACAGAGTTTCACCAACCGGCGGAGCGCTCAAGCGCACGCGATCGGAGTTTCCTGTCATGGCATGGTATGCCTACTGCATCGGTGAAAAGCAAGCGTTCCCTGAACTAGCCCGTCATCGCAAACCTGTACCACTGGAATCGGTATTGGGAGTAAGCGGAAACCAGGTATTTCTTTACCCCGCAAGTGACCTAGCCATCGTAGTTAGCGAACACAATCCCCTGGAAACCTTGAATCAGAAAGCCGGCGTGGACCACGCCCGGGTGATCGCGGACTGCTTCCAGCACTCCACAGTTCTGCCCTTCCGGTTCGGGACTGTATTCAATGACGACGAAAGCCTTCGCAAGTCGATCCGCTCCAACCAGCGCCAGTTTGTGACAAACATCGAGAAGGTGCGCGGCAAGACCGAAATGCACCTGAAGATTTTTGTGGATGACTGCTGCAGCCACGAGGTTGCGCGTCACGCACCGACCGAGACTGTGGGCCGCGAGTATCTGACCAACCTTCGCGAGAGCGCAGCCAGGACCCGCGAGCGCCAGACCCGCGCCCGTGCCGTTAGCTTCCAGATGCATCGGCTGTTTATGCCGCTGGACGAGGAGGTAAGTTGCCGCCTGACGGAGAACGGGAAGATGGTCCTCGACATCGCTCACCTGATTGAGCGCAAGCATGTGGAGCGTTACCACAACAAGTTCGCCACCACGAGCGCAATGATGCGGGAGTGTTTCATGCAGCTCTCCGGCCCGTGGCCGCCGTACCATTTCGTCCATCGCCTCACCCGCTCGCACGCGCACGCGGCGGAGAAACATGCGCCGGCGCCAGCGGCTGCCGTTCCGATGTTGGAAGTGACGCCCGCGATGGCGTAACGAAAGCTGCACTTAGTGAAAAGCCCCGGATTTTCCGGGGCTTTTCTGTTGCTGTCTGAATTGCGATCAGTCGTAGTATTCCAGGCCCAGGTGCGTGATCAACGTTTCGCCCATGATGTGGCGAAGGGTGTTCTTGAGCTTCATGGACTGGATGAACAGATCGTGCTCCGGATAAAGCCCCTCTGTGGTCTGCGGTGACTTGAGGTAGAAGCTCAGCCACTCCTGCACGCCGAGATTGCGCAGTTCAGGCGTTCTCTTTGCCAGGTCGAGGAACAGAACGAGATCGAGCGCAATGGGAGCTGCCAGGATGGAGTCACGGCACAGGAAGTTCATCTTGATCTGCATCGGATATCCAAGCCAGCCAAAGATATCGATGTTGTCCCAAGCTTCCTTCTGGTCTCCGCGCGGCGGGTAATAGTTGATGCGGATCTTGTGGTAGATGTCTTTGTACAGGTCCGGATAAAGCTCGGGCTGGAAGATGTACTCCAGCGAGCCGAGCTTGGACTCTTCCTTGGTCTTGAACGATTGCGGCTCATCAAGCACTTCGCCGTCACGGTTGCCCAGGATGTTGGTGGAGAACCAGCCGGAAACGCCGAGTAGGCGCGCCTTGAAGGCGGGGGCTAGCACGGTCTTCATCAACGTCTGGCCCGTCTTGAAGTCCTTGCCGCATACCGGTGCCGCATTCTGCTTGGAGAGCTCAACAAGAGCCTTGGTATCGACGGTCAAGTTTGGTGCGCCGTTGGCGAATGGCACGCCTTCCTTGAGCGCTGCGTAGGCGTAGATCTGCGAAGGCGCGATGCCGGGATCGTTGTTCTCGAGGCCCTTTTCGAATGCTTCGATGGACTCGTGGACTGCCGAGGGCTCAAGGAAGATTTCAGTAGAGCCGCACCAGATCATCACAACGCGGTCCACGGTCTTTCTGAAGTTCTGAATGTCGGCCATCACCTGCTGAGCGAGATCGAGCTTGTTTTTGCCCTTCTTGACGTGGGTGCCGTGCAGACGCTTGACGTAGAACTGGTCAAATACGGCGGGCATGGGCTTGATGGCTTCGAGGTACGGCTTCAGCTTGGCGAGCGTCTCCTTATCGAGAACCTCAGCGTGCGCAGCGGACTCGTAGACGTTGTCTTCAAAAATATCCCAGCCAGTAAATACGAGATCGTTAAGATTGGCGAGCGGTACGAAATCCTTTACCAGGGGGGTGTTGTTGTCTGTGCGCTTGCCCAGGCGGATGGTCCCCATCTGCGTGAGCGAACCGATGGGCTTGGCAAGCCCGCGGCGAATGGCTTCAACACCGGCAATCATCGTGGTGGCCACAGCGCCCAATCCAACCACCATCACGCCGAGCTTCCCGGTCGCAGGTGCAATTTTCTCTTTCGACATCGTTTCTAACCTTCCTTTGCTCTACCGACGTTTCTGCGCCGGCCCGGATTTAGGTTCCGTTCGAAAGTGCCGCGACGGAACTGCGTACGTGTTAAAAAATCTACGGTCGCGCCTGGAGGTTTCAGACTTCAGCTGCTTCTCTTCCGCGCTTGAGATGTGACCACACAAACCAAATGATGCCTGCTACCAGCGCTATCTCAACTACCAGGTGGAAACGGTGGAACCACTCGTGAAATCGGGGATCAGTCTCCCACTTCTCACCAAGCTTCATTCCCACGTAGGCCAACGCGTAGCACCATGGCCATGAGCCCACAAAAGTATATATGTGAAAACGAGCCTGCGGCATCTTTGCTATGCCGGCCGGGAACGCAATGAACGTGCGCACCACCGGAAGCAGGCGGGCGATCAAAACCGTGATCGATCCATATTTGTTGAAAAAGAGAGTCATCCGGTCCAGGTCGTGATGACTCATCAGAACCCAGCGGCCGTATCGCTCGACGAGGGGGCGACCACCTTTCGCGCCGATCCAGTAGGCTACGACCGATCCTGCGTTGCAGCCCACGGCGCCTGCGGTTGCGGCGAGAAACAGATTCATATGCCCCAGGTAGGCCAGATACCCGGCAAACGGCATGATGATTTCGGAAGGCAGAGGAATGCAGGCTGATTCAATACCCATCAAAGCCACCAGGCCGCCGTAGCCGCCAAGATCAATAACATGTGTAATGAATTGAACCAGGACCGCAATAATCTTTTCGCTCATGAGCCTAACCAGTATAAAGGTCCGATTTGGGGCAGAGTCCGCAATCCGGTGCTTGGGACCGAATTGGTCAATGAGCGAGTCGATAGAGATTGGATCGAAAGAAGGTTGGGATTGGGTCGATAGAACGTTGGCGAAGGCGCTTTGTTACGATTGCTAGAGATACGTCGAGGTGCTTCCGTTGTCCGATTCCCCAGCAGCTTTTCCTCCTGTTCCGCTGACTCTTGAAGGTTCCAGCCTGCTGCACCAGTTCTTCCGGTTTGACTGGTCGCGCTGGCGCAAAACGCCGGAAGGCGACCGCGATCGCATCGCCTATGAGGCGCTTGGTTGCCTGCAACAACTGGAGCGCGCCCAGGCGGATTCGCCGGTGCGTTCGGCGCTGTTTTCGCAGCTCGGCCACAAAGGCGATCTGATCCTGATGCATTTTCGCGATTCGTTTGAGGCGCTGAATCAGGTGGAGCTCGACCTCGCACAGACGGAGTTCTACGACTACCTCGAGCTGCGCCATTCTTATGTGTCGGTGGTGGAACTGGGGCTCTATGAGTCGACGCGCAAGACCTACGAGGCTGCCGAGACTAAGGGACTTGCTCAGCACACACCGGAGTGGAACGCGGAGATTGCTACTTCACTCGAGCGCGGGGCGAGTGCTATGGCTCCGCGGCTGTTCCCGGCCGTTCCAGACGCGAAGTACATGTGTTTTTATCCCATGGACCGCAAGCGCGGCGAGCAGGTGAACTGGTACACGGTTCCCTTCACCGAGCGCCAGAGGATGATGCACGAGCACGGCATGATCGGACGCCGCTACGGGGACCAGGTGAAGCAGATCATTTCCGGCTCGATTGGCATGGATGACTGGGAGTGGGGCGTGGATCTGTTTGCCGAGGATCCCGTGATCTTCAAGAAGCTGATTTACGAGATGCGCTTTGATGAAGTGAGTGCTGTGTATGCACTGTTTGGGCAGTTCTTCCTTGGTGTGAGATTGCCGATTGGGAACTTGCAGAGTTGGTTGAGCGGTAAGCTTTAGAGCGGAAGCTGATAAGGAAGCTTCGGATTGATCTTAATGAAGAGCGCGACCAAAACCGCGAACAAGACGGCGAAGAAATCGGTCGGCAAGAAACCGGCGTCTGAAAAAAGCGCATCACCGCGCGGACCTCTTGCCCCCGAGCGTGTGGCTGCGATTCTGAAGGCGCTCGACGAAGCTTATCCTGACGCGGTTTGCGCTCTCACGCATCGGTCGCCGTGGGAACTGCTGGTGGCTACGATTCTTTCTGCCCAATGCACCGACGTGCGCGTGAACATGGTAACGCCGGAGTTGTTTCGGCGCTTCCCTACTGCGGAGGCGATGGCCAAGGCTACGCTGCCGGAACTTGAGAAACTGATTCGCACCACTGGATTCTTTCGCAACAAGGCTAAGTCAATTCAAGGTGCGGCCAAGAAGATCATTTCTGATTTTGGCGGCAAGATTCCGCAAACTCTGGCGGAGCTTACGACGGTACCGGGCGCGGCGCGCAAGACTGCGAACGTTGTGCTGGGCGTGAGTTTTGGCAAAGCCGAGGGCGTTGTGGTGGACACGCACGTCTTCCGCATCTCGCGCCGGCTTGAGCTGGCCAAGGGAGAGACGCCGCAGGTTGTTGAACAGGAATTGATGAAGGTGCTGCCGAAGGATCGCTGGATCAGCTATTCGCACCAGGTGATTCATCATGGGCGGCAGGTGTGCATTGCGCGCAATCCGAAATGTAAGCAGTGCAACCTCGAAATGCTCTGCAATTCGAAGGACAAGACCTGGGCGAGTTGAAGGCGATCAACTCGCTGGCTTGTACGACTGCGCGGACATGTGAATCCCTTCAGCGTACGGAGTTCCCGCAAAGCCGAACTCTTTCGCATATTTCGATGAATCGAAAATGTACGGGCTATCACTTTGGTAGAGCATCTCGTACGATTCGCGCACATTGGGATCGAACAAGCCTACGACGCGAAGCATGGGCCGCGAGAGGACGCGATATTTTGGGGCAACGCCGAATTCGCTGGCTGCCATGGTAATGAATTCCCTGCCAGTGGGTGGCGCGGGCCTTGTGGGCAGATGCCACACCTGATTCCATGCGGATTCTTTCGCGGCCAACTCGACAACACCGCGCACCGCATCCGGAATATAAGTGAAGGAGTGCGGCTCGTCCGCGTTGACGAGCCACGACGCCGTTGCGCCGCGCGCGAAGGCTTCAAAGACGAGAATGTTTGCGATGCCATGAGGAGTGGCGGGACCGTAGAAATCAGCCGAACGCGCAATCATCGCGGTTAGATTGCCGGCTTTGACTTCGTTCATCAGTCTCGTCGCGATGCGCGTGCGCACTTCACCTTTCTTCGAGCAAGGCGCGTACGGAGTCTCCTCTGTCATTGCTCCGGAGACCTTGCCGTACATATACACGTTGTCAAAGAAGAGAAGCCTGGCCTGGGCGCGCTTGCAGGCCTCAATCACGTTGTCCATGATGAGCGGCCATAGCTGACGCCAAACGCCGAACTGGTATTTCAGGCCCGCGAGCAGGTAGACAACGCTAGAGCCGGCAACCGCATCGATTGTAGCCTTGGCGTCTACCAGGTCTGCTGAAACGACCTCCGCGCCTGTTATTGGCTTGGGTTTCCGGCCAACAAGGCGCGTGGGAATTTTGCGGGCAATCAGACCGCCGGCGAGTCCGTTCCCGATTGGTCCGCCGGTACCGAGAATCGTATGCGTCATGGATCGTACCTGAGTCAACTTTTAGACTGAGCCGGAGCCGGGCTGACGAACCAGCGACAGGAACTCCGAGCGCGTTTCCTTCTGGCGGAAGCAGCCGACCATTGCCGACGTTACTGTCGACGAATTCTGTTTTTCGATACCGCGCATCATCATGCAGAGGTGTCTTGCCTCAATCACTACGCCTACACCCTGTGGCTCAATTGCTTCCTGAATAGCATCGGCGATTTGGCGCGTCATTCGCTCCTGCACCTGCAGGCGGCGCGCGAACACCTCAACCAGGCGCGGAATCTTGCTGAGGCCGATCACTTTTCCGTTGGGGATGTAGGCCACGTGAACTTTGCCGAAGAACGGCAGCATGTGATGCTCGCATAGCGAAAACATCTCGATGTCTTTTACGATCACCATTTCGTCGTAGTCCACATCGAACATCGCGCCGCGCAGAATCTTGTTCGGATCCTGTTCGTAGCCCTTGGTGAGGAATGCCATGGATTTCTCGACGCGCGTGGGCGTCATTGCCAGGCCGTCGCGATCCGGGTCTTCGCCGAGCCGACAAAGGATTTCGCGATACATCTCCTGCGTGGTAAATCCGCTCAGATCCTCGCGAGGTTCCACTGCTCTGCGAATTGGCTTGGTCACTGCAATCGGCTGCGCCATGGTGCTTTTCCTCCTGCCCCTGGGGAATCGGGCTTTTCTTATCTGCTTTGCATGCGTGATCGCATCACGCGTTCTGCCTGTTTGCTGCTTCAAAATCTTCGGTTCCAAGACACTGGAAGAAGTTGTTCTCGGTCTCTTCCACTCGAACATGCGTAAGCTCCATTGCGGGGAGCGCGCCTTTAAGAATTTGAAACACTGCGTTACATAGATTCTCGGTGGTGGGCACCAGATTCTCAAAGAGCGGGTCCAAATTCAGGTTTATATGATCGAAGCGGTCAAGCACTTTTCTTTGTACAACTTCATCGAGATCGACGAGATTGATAACCATGCCGGTTTCCGGGTCCACCGGGCCGCCAATCAGGACCTCCACGGTGTAATTGTGGCCGTGTCCGAACTGGTTATTGCATTTGCCGTAGGTGGCGCGGTTCTGTTCGCCGCTGAGAGCATCGGTGTGCAGGCGATGGCTGGCACTAAGCATGTAGCGGCGTCCGAAGTAGGCTTTGGCGCTCATACTTCCCCCATGTACTCGGCAAAAATCTCTGGAGTCTCGTAGACGCGAACGCAGGACAGGCGCGCGCCCCCGGCGGCAAGAATTGCGGGCTCGAGCCGGTTCCAACTGGCGATGGCGATGTTCTCAGTGGTGGGAATCAGGCCGCCATCGCGGAACTCTGCCACTTCAAGATTCAGGTGGCGATGATCGAACGCGGAGAGGACATTTTTCTCCATCACGTCTTTGAGCCATTTCAGATCGACGACGAAACCAGTGACGGGATCGGGTTTTCCGGCCACCGTTACTTCGAGCGTGTAGTTGTGTCCGTGCCCGTTGCGATTGGAGCAGCGGCCGAAAACCTGCTCGTTCTTTTCCGCCGGCCAGTCGGTGCGCCAGTAGTAGTGCGAGGCAGAAAAGGTGGCCCGCCGCGTTAGGAAGATCATCGTGTCCCCTTAAGTAATTGATGTTGCGAGGCATCAGTTCGTTACAGTTTTCGGGCTAAACCTTGTAACTTCTTCCCTTCCAGCTTACCTGTTTCAATACCCGGTGCTGAAACCAACTGCGGTACAGGAGCACAACAAATAGCGGCAAGCCAAGCGGCGAAATTATGCAGTCCGCAAACGGAAAATTCGACTTCGCAACGCGGGCGTAGAAGCGAAACAGCGTGCGGAGCCACAGCAGCGCGAACAGCCATCCTGCGCCAATCCACGTGAGCGAATGAACGTCGAGACGCGCGCTCCACAATTTGATCATCAATATGGGCAGGACAAAGAGCAGCAGGAGATCGAGCGCGCGCCACATCGCGGTTGCCAGCACGTTGTTGAAAAGCAGCGCGAGGTTCTTTGTCCACCCTTCAATCATCGCGGAGGTGGTCCGGTACATGCGCGTGGCAACGGCATCGTCCGCGTACCGGAACTGCAAACCTATCTTGCGTCGCTTGGCCAGGAACGCCAGCTCCACGTCTTCCAGAACTTCTTTTGCGACGCTGGCGTGCCCGCCGAGCCGCCGATATGCTTCGCGCTCGACGAGCAGAAACTGCCCGTTGGCCGCGGCAATTCTGTTGTTCGGATCGGAGACTTTAGCAGGCGGATAGGCGAGCGCCAGTTCGCTGAACACGAGCGGCATGAGCGAGCGCTGCGCGAACCCTTGGACGATTTGTCTTGGCGAATAACTCAGCATGCCGGCTTTGTGCCGCTGCGCCTCGTGGATGGCGCGTCGCAGATCGCCGGGCTCGTGCACCGTATCAGCATCGGTAAACAACAGCCAGCGCCCGCGGGCGTGCTTTGCGGCTGTCCAGATGGCATTCGCCTTTCCGGTCCACCCGGGTTCAAGTTTGTCGGCCTTCATTAGGCTCACGCCGGCGAATTGACGGGCGATCTCTGCCGTTTTGTCGGTGGAGTGGTCGTCGACGACGATCAACTCCCAATCGCGACCAAGCTCGAAAATCTCCTCTGATTGGCTGACAAGCGATTGCAGGCACGCTCCGAGGGATTCCTCCTCGTTGCGCGCGGGAACGATGACGGTGAGTTCGATCAGTTCCGCAGGCTCAGGCTGGGCGAAAACGGTGCCGGCAAGCGCCTTTCCCGCGTACTCGCGCCAATCCCGAGGCGCCTCGCCGCCCGCAGGCTCATCGGAGAGCCCCAGGACAGGCTGCCATCCAGCTTTTTTAGCGGGCTTGTCCAGATCGCCTGTGTCTCTTGCCATGCTGCGATACCTTTCGTTTCGAGCCAGTCGATTTCAGGCCCGTCGATCCGTATTATAAGTATGTGCGGTTTCGTCGATTTCTGACCTGTCAAGTTCTGCTCTCGCTCGCGCTTGTTACCGCTTGCAACCGAGGCGCTCACCCTGCCCAAACCGGCAAGCTGGCGCCGGACTTCACCGTTGCGGACGGCACGACGACGGTCCAGTTGTCGAAATACCGCGGCAAGGTTGTGCTGCTCAACTTCTGGGCCACGTGGTGCACGCCTTGCCTGGTGGAACTGCCTTCCCTGATTCAGCTTCATCACGAGCAGCCGAGCCTGGTGATTCTCGGCGTTAGCGTGGACGAGGATGCGGACGCCTACAAGAGCTTTATTGCCCGCAGGCATATCGATTTCACAACGGTGCGCGACCCCTCGGAATCAGCCGCAAAGCTGTTCCATACGGAGATGTGGCCGGAGACGTACGTGATCGATCGCAACGGCTATATTCGCAGCAAATACGTGGGTGCTACGGATTGGTCCGATCCGGAGATTCGGGCGTTCATCAAATCGCTGTAGTGCGCGGCTTTCAGTGATCAGCTTCTTTTGTGTTGAGGGGAGAGGCTTGCTTTTGGCGGGCTTGGTATCATTGGATTATGACCACGGTCGAAATTCTATTCCGCTATAGTGCGCCACCGAATGAGTCCGTGGCCTTTGCGCTGGCTGGTATCCGGGATGTGTACGGCATTCGAAAGGTCAGTCTCGATGCGGCAGCTCGCACGGTACGCGTGGAATTCGACGCAACGCGCCTGACACCGGCGGGTGTAACCAAGCTGATTCGGATGACAGGACTGGAGATTGCGGAGGAACTTCCGCTGATTCCTCTGGTTCCCGAACCGGAAGCTGCTCCGGCGGCATAGTGCTTCCAATGATGCACAGAACACGGTGCATTGCACCGACGCACGAACCCTGTTAATCTGATTGAGGTTCTGCGAGGAACTGCCCTTCAAGTGCGCCCGTAGCTCAGCTGGATAGAGCGACTGACTACGAATCAGTAGGTCGGGAGTTCGAATCTCTCCGGGCGCACCATACAAAGCTAAATAATCTACGATCTGCGGCCTGTTGGCCGCTTTTGCATTTTGCGGCAATCGCGGTCAAGCGATTGACATGTCCCCTCAAAACAGCGGACTCGCCACGGTAGCCCTTTTAAGCCGGCCCACCCCCACTGTGCAAATCACAAATTGGGCACCGCTAATACTGACCCGGTTTGGCATAACTTTTGCATTCTTTCTTATGTCTGCGGGTTGTTCTGCTCTGCAGATTATGTGCGATGCTTCGGAATGGTTTCGTTTTCTGCTTGAATACAAATGGTTTAGCAATCAAGAGCCCCCAATTACTCCTTCGGCACTTAGGAAAGAACGCTGGAAGAGGCTGCAAGTTTTACACACTTTTTCCGATGAGGAGGGGCTGTATGCCCAACAAATTCTTTTCTTCAGTAGCATTCGCCCATAGGCACAATTTGGATGGTACGTGGGATTCGATTTGTACAAAGTGCTTCCTTACGGTCGCTACAGAGTGGGCTGAGGATAGACTGCTGATGCATGAGAGGCGCCATGACTGCGACTCGCTAATGAAGGCGCGGACGCGGGCTAGGTTTCCTGAGCAACTGAGGGGCGTTAGAGCCTTGCTGGAGGGGTACCGGCCTTCGGCTTACGTCGAAGACGAGCCTAACTGACCGGCAACGAGCAGGAATTCTGCCAAGCAGGAAAGCCGCAATCAGGAACGCTGGCGGACGGGTTACCTGTAGGCCTGCTCGTCTGCCCAGTCGCCGATTACCGGCAACTTGCAGCGCTTGCCGTTTAGAGCGCCCATTACGCACCAGAGCCAGACAAGGAATATTGCGAACCAGATCACGAGCGTCAGCCACCGCAGGCCTGTCAGGACATGAGGGCCAGCAAATACGGCAAACGGCACGACAAAGCCAAACAGGTATCCAAAAATTGTGACAAAGGCGAAGAATACGAGAGACTGCCAGGCGTGGAATCGGACATAGGGTCTTTTGTTATAGCGCCTGATGGCTAGAAAGAAGATAGCCGGAATAGGCGTGAAGTACGCGGTTGCGCCAATGGTGTTGTCGGAAAGGCCGGATTTTTTGGGATTCGACATGATCCCCCTCTTTCAGGGCCTTAGTTTGCCCGCGAGCAGCCGGTTTTTTGCATTTTTCGCGTCAGGAAAACCGGGGGGTCTGGAACGGTCAAACTCGGGAACTTTAACAGGTTACATGAATTGGCTCAGCAGCGCGTGATGCGGAGACTACTTTGTTAATTCCCACCGCTTTCACGCAGCAAAGAAAAGAGGCCCTGGATCGGGCCTCTTCTTTAGCTCAGATGTTTTGGTAAGCGCTACTGCGCTATCCCGGCGGCCTTGCACTCGTTGGTGCGGATGCCGGACCAGGCCTGGTAGTTCGGCTCATCCTTGGCCTGGATGTAGGCGGAGGCCACGAAGCCTGCCTGAACGCAACGGTCATTCTGCGAGCCCGCCCTGACTGCCCAGGTATACTGCAGAACCTGATCATCGACTGCCCGGTTGGGAGACGGAGTGACTCTGGCGCCCGCGTTCGATAGGTAGAGAAAGCTAATGGTGGAGTAGCCGAAAAGCACAACGCTCATCACCAGGACCAGGTTTCTGTACTTCATATCTTCCCTTTCGAGTACGAGAGTAAGCGGCGCTTGCGGATCACCCGTTGGTCACCAGGAGGCTGCACTTCGGTGATGTCACGTTGGATCACATTAAGCAATGCGGGAAAGAGTCACAATCCCACCTCGGTGTCATTACCAGCGGAGGCGGCGTGGTCGAGCTTTTCGCTATGAGTCTTTAGTTTGGCCATGGTGGGGCGAGCTTGAAGGGAAACCTCGCACCTAGGCTACGCGCCGCCTTTACTGGGCTGCTCTTCCTCTTTCCGATCAGCGGTCCCGGTACTGCGCCCTGGACAATTTTCGGTCATCCATCCGGGATGATTGGCCTGCCTTTTTGTCGATTTTTGGTAATCCACCCAGCAGTGGCTAGAATATGGACCATCCAGGCAGGAGTAGTATTACGCCAACCAGCCAATGGACCGAAAAACGATTGGGAACGATATCGCGTGCCTTAGCATTGCCTGCTCGCTGGCGTTCTGGGTATGGCTTGGCCTCTTCCTTTTCACGCCGCTGAAGGGAAGCGGTGCATGGTTGCACATAGGGGCGGGGGCGCCGGTTGCCTGGTTAGTGTTATGGATTCTGGGGCTATTTCTAGCGCTGATTTCAGCGCTTCTTGGGTCAAGATTGTGGATATTGGCGGCAATCCTAAATGCCGCTTCGATTGCGGTCGCAGCTTTCGGAATATCGAGAGTCCAATTTTGAACTGTGAAACCATTATGAGCTGGAGCGTCACTGCGTCGAAAAAACGAAAGAGCGAAGCGCACTGCGCTTCGCTCTTTGAACTTGTCAACTTGGAACCTCGTCAACTTGGAAACTAGTAGAGCCGGAAATTGACTTCTACGTTTACGTAGACGGGGACGGGGGTTTTGCCGTCGCGCATGGCCGGTTTGAATTTGTATTTGCGGACTGCTTCCATCGCCTTCTCGTCCAAACCCATTCCGAGTGCGCGCACGATATGCACGTTCTGCGGATTGCCTTGCGCATCGACGATGAGGCCAACGAGGCAGACGCCCTGATATTTAGCGCGGCGCGCTTCGTCAGAGAATTCCGCTTCGGGTTGGAACAGCGGGACCGGTGCGGAGACGCGACCGCCCACCTGCGCCAGGCCGCCGCCGGTGTTCCACCCTGAGCCGGGGCCGTAACCGATGCCGTTGCCCGATCCGAGACCTCCACCGCTGCCGGAACCCATGCCACCGCCACCGCCGGTGCCGTTTGAGAGCACCACATTGGCGCCGGTCTTCATGCCGAGGTTTACCAGGTCAGGGTTGTCGGGCAGCTTGATATCTTCCTGGACCTTGATGGCCGAAGGCATGGCAATCTTGGGCTTGTCGAAGGTTTGCACCATCGGAGGCACTACGGGGTCTTTCTCGATTTTGGGCAGCTTGCCCTTACTGGCTTCGATCACGCTGTGGTCGCCGCCCCCGCCACCGCCGCCCGCTTTGTTCATCGATTTGGGGGCGTTGTAGTCGCCGACGTCGATGCTGGTCATCATGTTCGGCTTGGTGACCGTCTCGACGATCTTTTTGCCGACAAAGAACAGCAGGACGAGGAGGATGCTCAGATTGACCGTGGTCGAGATACCGATCGCCCACGGATTGGGCTTTACGGCCAGCAGGTCAGGCACCGGGATCGGCTTGGATGTGAGCTCAAGCGGCGGCAGCTTTGGAGGGAAGAATACGTCGCGAACGCTCTCCCAGAGCTCCGCCCAGATGGGCTTCTCGTCATACGTCTTGCCCATCAGGGCATTGACCAACTGCTCGTCGTTAGCCACTACGGCAGCCGCCTCGCTGTTCGAGTCAACCTGTGTCAGAAGATTATTTGCCATGGTCGATTCTGGCTCTCGGGCTGTGAGCTGTTCAACGTTTCCTGTGCTGGAAATCGTTCCAGCGTCGATGCCTATTGTGACATTATGCTTGAGCGCACCTGACCTTGTCTCGGTCTGATTTGGACTTGTTGTCTCTGGCTCGTCATCCAGAGATTCATAGTCCGGGCTGTTAAGTGCTCCCATAAACAATAGACGCTTAGATGCGCCGGTTTGTTACCTGAATTTCCGCTGTTCCTCCATTTACACTGGTGGATGAACAAGTTCGCATCAACCCACGGAGATAAGATGCCCCCTGCGCCGGAGTTAAAGGCGACCCTTACCCTGCCTCAGACTGGCTTTCCGATGAAGGCCAATTTGCCCCAGAACGAACCCCTGCGGCTGGCCAAGTGGGCCTCGCTTAGGCTGTATGAGGAGCTGAGGAAGAGCGGTCAGGGACGTCCGGTTTACCTCCTTCATGACGGACCTCCTTACGCAAATGGCCCCATTCACCTGGGCCACGCCCTTAATAAAGGACTTAAAGATTTCGTGGTTAAGTCCAAGACAATGGCGGGGTTCTACGCTCCCTATGTGCCCGGGTTCGACTGTCATGGCCTGCCCATCGAGATCAAGGTGGACGAGAAACTGGGCCGAAAGAAACATGAGATGCCGGTTCCGGCCGTTCTTGAGGCCTGCCGCGAATATGCCCAGAAGTACGTAAATCTGCAAACGTCGCAATTTGAGCGCATTGGCTGCCTTGGGCGCTGGGACAATCCTTACCGGACCATGTCACGCGATTACGAAGCACGCACGCTGGAGGCTTTCTACGGATTCCTTGAAAAAGGCTTCGTTTACCGCGGTCTGAAGCCGGTTTACTGGTGCATCCACGACCACACGGCCCTGGCCGAGGCGGAAGTGGAATACGCCAACCACACCAGCCCTTCGGTTTACGTGCGGTATCGGCTCACGTCGGATCCGGCGGCGATTGACGCTGCGCTAGCCGGGCGCGATGTGTCGACGATTATCTGGACCACCACGCCGTGGACGTTGCCTGCGTCTCTGGCCGTGGCATTCCATCCCGACTTTGAATACGTTGCGCTGGCAAGCGGAGAGGGCAAGGACGCGCCGGTTTACATTGTGGCGGCTGAACTGGCCAAGGAGGTTGCCGAGGTCTGCAAGCTGGGCGCTACGACTGAAGTGGCGCGGTTCAAGGGATCGAAACTCGATCGAGTGACATTCAAGCATCCATTTCTGGAGCGCAGCATTCTGGGCGTGCTGGCAACGTACGTCACGTCTGATACCGGTACGGGCGCTGTGCACACTGCGCCGTCGCACGGCGCTGACGATTTCTACACCGGACAGCGCTACGATCTGGACCTCACATGCCGCGTTGATGCGGCGGGTCGTATTCATTACGATCCGGCTGTATGGCCGCATTCGGCGCCGCCTGCATTTGACGGTCTGAAGGTGTTCGCAGCGAATCCTGTGATTGTGGCGATGCTGGAGGAGCGCGGAGCACTGCTGGCCGGTGCGCCGCTGGAGCACTCATATCCACATTGCTGGCGCTGCCATCATCCTGTCATCTTTCGCGCGACCGAGCAGTGGTTCATCAGCATCGAAACGCCTGTTTCCGGTGCGGACGGCATAGAGAAGACGTTTCGCCAGCTTGCGATTGAAGAGATCGACAAGGTGGTGTGGGATCCGGCATGGGGCAAGGAGCGCATTACAAACATGATTGCGACGCGCCCCGACTGGTGCATCAGCCGGCAGCGCATCTGGGGCGTTCCCATCGCGGTGTTCCTGTGCGAAGACTGCAACAAGCCGATCATCGATGGCGAACTCAATCGCAAGGTCATTGATCTGTTCGAACGCGAGGGCGCTGAAGCGTGGCATTCGCCTGCGGCCGATGCGCTGCGTCCTGCCGCGGTGGTGTGTTCGCATTGTGGCGGCAAGGGGTTCCGCAAAGAGACGGACATTCTGGACGTGTGGTTCGACTCCGGCGTGAGCTGGTACGCAGTGTGCGAATCCGATCCCGACCTGAAAGCGGCCTATAACTCATTCGAGAATGGAAAGGTCGCAGCGCGCACCGAGTGCCTTTATCTGGAAGGCGGCGATCAGCATCGCGGCTGGTTCCACTCTTCCCTGCTTACGTCGGTTGCGTTGCGCGGGCGTGCACCGTACTCGCACGTTGCGACCGCGGGATGGACGCTCGACGAGCAGGGCCGCGCGATGTCGAAGTCGTTGGGTAATGGCGTGGATCCCGTCGATATCGCCAACCGCATGGGCGGCGAAATTGTCCGGCTGTGGGTTGCGTCAGTGGATTTCCGCGAAGACATGGCAGCCAGTGAAAATCTGATGCAGCGCTGTGCCGAACTCTATCGCAAGTTGCGCAACACGTTCCGTTTTCTGCTTGCGAACCTGAGCGGATTCGTGCCTGCGACAGATCGTGTGTCGGAGGCCGATCTGCTCCCGCTGGATCGTTATATGCTGGCGCGGACACGCGACCTGACTGAAAGAGTGCTGGAGTGGTATAAGGAGTTTGAGTTCCACCGTGTATACCAGGCAGTGAACGAATTCGCGATTGTGGATCTAAGCTCTTTCTACCTGGACGTGCTGAAGGACCGCATGTACACCTTTGCTCCTGCGAGCCAGGAGCGCCGTTCCGCGCAGACCGTGTTCTGGCAGATTGCTGAAACGCTTGTTCGGCTGGTGGCGCCCATCATGAGCTTTACTGCCGATGAAGTGTGGGAGTATCTGCCTGCGATGGAAGGCCGCGAAGCGAGCGTGCACCTTGCGCTGTTTCCTAAACCCGAAGAGATTTTCTCGGAGAATCCTGCGCCGGTGCTGGAGGAATGGAAGCAACTTCTCCAGGTTCGCGACGAGGCGCTGCGCGTGCTTGAAGAAGAACGCCAGGCCAAGCGCATTGGCAAGGGATTGGAAGCTGAGCTGGAGATTGCGGCGCAAGATGAAATGCTGGCGCTGCTCAAGCGCCACGCTGCGGGCCTGAAGGAAGTGATCAATGTGTCGGCCGTGAAAGTGGTGGAAGGCCCCGCGCTGGCGATCAAGGCACTGCCTGCCAGTGGTCACAAATGTGCGCGCTGCTGGAACTTCATGCCACAGGTTGGCCCGTACGGCATTTGGGAGAATGTGTGCACGCGCTGTCAGTCTGCACTCAAAGAAATGGGCATTGCGCCGCCACAGCCTGGGGAGACCGCTGCGTGAACTTTCAGTTACCCCGCCGTTTGCCCTGGCTCCTATCCATCTCGGCATTTCTTTTGCTTGCCGACCGGCTGACAAAGATCTGGGTCGGCAGGCATATTGCGTTTGGCGACGCCATTCCGATCATTCCGCACGTTCTGCGCATTACGCATTGGACCAACGAGGGCGCGGCGTTCTCGCTCTTCGCCGACTCAGCTACGCCTAACACCGTTCGCTGGGTGCTGGTTTCGTTTTCGCTGCTGGCCGCTGTAGTGGTGCTGATTGCGATGATTCGGCTGGGCAGCCGCATCACCCTTACGACCGTGGCTCTTGCGCTCATCCTTGCCGGGGCGTTGGGGAATGTTCACGATCGCATCGCTTACGGGTCGGTCATAGATTTCATCGAGGTACATATCTTCACGTATCACTGGCCGGACTTCAACGTGGCTGACTCCTCGATTGTGGTGGGAGCGTGCCTGTTGATGCTGGATTCCCTGCTGCCTAAAAAATCCGCCACATAAACGCCGCAGTTTTGCCATTGCAATTGCTGCCTTTCCTCCTGGAATCCGATTATCCACGCGCGCACATAGTGGATCGCCGTCTATAATCGGCGTGGTCATACCACGGGCTTTTTTACCACCGGTTTTTGGAGGCGTACGAATGATTTCGCAGTTTTCTGAAGGGCAGGCTGTCCCGGTAGATCTATCAACTTCAGGCAAAATGACGCACCAGCGCTGGGTGATTTGCGCCCTGCTGTTTCTGGCCACCGTGATTTCCTATGTCGATCGCGGCGTCATTGCGTACCTGAAGACCTATCTCGAAAGCGTCATTCCGGGTCTGAATGATTTCAAGTACGGAATCATTACGGCTGCGTTTCAGGCCGCGTACGCAATCGGCATGGTGGTGGCCGGCGGCCTGACTGACAAGCTTGGCACGCGGAAGGCATTCACCATCGCGATCTGCATTTGGAGTATCGCGGCCATGCTGCCCGGTGCAGCATTCTCCGTGATCACTTTCGGCGTGGCGATGTTTCTGCTTGGCATCGGCGAGTCAGCAAACTTTCCGGCCTGTATCAAAACCGTCGCCGAATGGTTTCCAAAGCGGGAACGTGCAACTGCCACGGGAATATTCAACTCCGGCGCGAACGTGGGAAATATTGTTGTGCCGCTTATTGTGCCGACGCTGGTGGCGCTGGTTACATGGCGCGGCGCATTTGTCGTCGCAGGCTCATTTGGTCTGCTGTGGATGGTTTTATGGCTCATCTACTATCGCAAGCCTGAAGAGCACCCCAAGGTTTCTCAGGCCGAACTGGCGCTGATTTTGAGCGACCCGGCGGAGAAGGTTCAGTCTGTACCGTGGAGTCATGTGCTGCCGCACAAAGAGACTTGGGCGTTTGCGCTCGGCAAGTTTCTCACCGATCCGATCTGGTGGTTCTACCTGTTCTGGATACCGGGCTATTTGCAAACCACGTTCCACTTGAACCTGGACCAAAGCCGGACCCCGGTGGTAATTTGCTACGCCATTTCCATCATCGGAAGCGTCGGCGGCGGATACCTTTCTTCAACCTTGATTGCGCGCGGAATGGCTGTAAATGCTGCCCGTAAAATTACCATGCTGGTCTGCGTTGCATGTGTTGCGCCGATCTTTCTGACGCCGTTCGTTCATGAATTGTGGATGGTGGTTGCACTGATGGGCATGGCGACCGCGGGTCATCAGGGGTGGTCAGCGACCCTCTTCACATTACCTTCGGACATGTTTCCAAAATCCGCAGTCGGCAGCGTAACCGGCATCGGCGGCATGGCCGGAGCTGCAGGCGGAGTTCTGCTTCAGATTTTTGCGGGAACAATTGTGTATCTGACGCACAGCTACGTGACGCTTTTCGTAATGGCATGCCTTGCATACCCGGTGGCATTAATTGCGATTCACCTGATTTCGCCGAAGCTGGCTCCGGCGCAAATGCATTAGGGACTGTAGAAGTGAAGAACGGCCCCTCGGGCTGAAAAGGCTGCGGAAAAACTCGCTTGGCGGTGTGGTTTTGAAAGGGCATAACTTTAGTTGTGCCGTAAGCCGTTTAGAATTCAATTGGCCTTCAGGCCCTGAGGGATGTTTTGCAATGGCTCACACGAGAAAGTGTGTTTTTCCGCAGCCAGTGAAGCCCGTGCTCTTCAGTGTATTTGGAATTTGTGACGAGGCCCTGCTTCCGATGGTCGAGGCGGCTTGGTAGCAATCTTTCAGCTAAGGCGATCATCTCAACTGCTGTGGCCTCCTGTGAAAGAATTGATGCGTTGGCCGCTCGGCTTTTGCCTGTAACGGCCGCATCTAAGCTGCGCGATGATCAATGGTTGTCCATTTTTTGCTCCGATGCATTGAGGAACCTGATGAGAAACTCGTGTTCGTTATACGCGCGCAAAGTAGTCGGCGCATCGTTCTTACTGGCCATTTTCCTGATTACTGCAATTCCTTTAGTGTGGGCGCAGCGGCTGCCATCGACGGTAGTTCCGACTCACTATGCTCTTACGTTAACGCCGGACTTGAAGGCGGCAACATTCACAGGCGCGGAAACGATCGACGTGACTGTAAAGGAGCCGGTGAAGACCATCACTCTGAACTCCGCCGAAATCACGTTTGATTCGGTGAGCGTTTCTGCCGCGGGAAAAGAGCAGACAGCGACCGTGAGTCTCGATAAGGGCAAGGAGCAGGCGACATTCACGTTCGAGAACTTGCTGCCTGCCGGCAAGGCGACGCTGACGATCAAATACACCGGCATTCTGAATGGAGAGTTGCGCGGCTTCTATCTCTCCAAGACCGCTCGGCGCAACTACGCTGTTACGCAGTTCGAGCCGACAGATGCGCGCCGCGCTTTTCCTTCGTTTGATGAGCCCGCAATGAAGGCGAGCTTCGACATTTCGCTTGTGATCGATGCACAGGATACGGGCATTTCAAATGGGCCGATTGTTTCAGACACACCGGGACCGGGTGCGGGCAAGCATACGCTCAAGTTTCTGGCGACACCAAAGATGTCCACGTACCTCGTGGCGTTTCTTGTTGGCGATTTTCAATGCAGCTCGGGAGAGCAGGATGGCGTTGCGATACGCGTGTGTGCTACGCCGGATAAGGTTGCGCTCACTCCGTACGGGCTGGACGTAGCAAAGTATGTGCTGCACTACTACAACAACTATTTCGGAATTCCCTATCCGCTCAAGAAGCTCGATCTGATCGGCCTGCCGGATTTTGAAGCCGGCGCGATGGAGAACTTCGGCGCCATTACTTATCGCGAAACCGATTTGCTTATCGATCCAAAAATTGCTACCGATGGTGCGAAGGAAAACGTAGCCCTGGTGATTGCGCATGAGATGGCGCACCAGTGGTTCGGCGATCTTGTGACGATGCAGTGGTGGGACAATCTGTGGCTGAACGAAGGTTTCGCGACCTGGATGGAGAACAAGCCCGTGGCTGCGATGCATCCCGAGTGGAACATCGATCAGGTCGTTGCGAATTCTGAGGACAGCACGCTCGATCTGGATGCGCAGCCGACGACGCGTGCGATCCGCGCCAAGGCTGACACGCCGGATGAGATCAACCAGATGTTCGATGGCATTGCATACGGCAAGGCCAGCGATGTGCTGCTCACTGTGGAGAACTATCTGGGCCCCGAAGTGTTTCGCAAGGGCGTGCATAACTATCTTGAGGCACACAAGTATGCGAATGCGACCGCTGAAGATTTCTGGAATGCACAGACGACGGCAAGCCAAAAGCCAGTGAACAAGATTATGGATTCGCTGGTGGCGCAACCCGGAGTGCCGATACTTACGTTTGGCGAGCCGGGCAACGGGCAAGTCTCCGTCGAACAGCGGCGGTTCTTTTTGAGTCCGAGCATCCAGCCCGATCTCAGCCAGAAATGGACGTTGCCGGTTTGCTTCAAGGGCGGAGGGAGTGCGCCGGATTGCCAGATCCTTACGCCTGAGAGTTCCACGCTGAAGGTTCCCAACGGAAACTTCTTCTTCGCAAATGCGGGCGGCAAAGGCTACTATCGCAGCGCCTATCCACCGATGGTGTATTCGAGGATTGTTGCGAATATTGAGTCGGCGCTGATCCCGGCTGAGCGCATCCGCGTGACCGGCGATGAGTGGGCGCAGGTGCGATCGAACAAGGCGACGGTGGGCGACTACCTTGATTTAGCTGCTGCCCTTAAAGGCGATGAAAACGCCGAAGTTGCTTCCGCCGCACTGGGCGGCGTGGATGCGATCGTAGAGCGCGTGGCAGCTACCCCCGAAGAGAAAGCTGGACTGGAGACCTGGATCCGGCGCACATTTTCGCCGCAACTGGAAAAGCTGGGAGCCGCCAGGCCCACGGATTCTCCCAATACGGATCAACTACGCGCGCTCCTGTTCGGCGTGCTTGGCATCTACGGCAACGACCCCGCAGTGATGAACCAGGCTGAGACGATTGCCGAAAGCTACATTGCCGATCCGGCATCGGTTGACCCCACGCTTGGCCAGACTGCGCTTTCGATTGCGGCGCGGCACGGAGACGCAAAGCTGTTCGACAAGCTGCAGAATATGTACGAAACTTCGGCCGATCCGGTGAGGCAGGAGACGGCACTGCATCTGTTGGCGCAGTTTGCCGATCCAGCGTTGGTTCAGCGTTCGCTCGAATACGCCACTTCAGGCAAAGTTCGCAATCAGGATGCGGCGATTCAGCTTGCCGTGTCGCTGGGGATGCCTGCTTCGCGCGATCTGGCCTGGAGCTACATCAAGTCGCATTGGGACAGCGTGAAAGCGCAGTTGACGACGGAGATGGGCGGTTACCTGGTGAGCGCAACCGGGAGCTTCTGTTCGGCAGATATGCGCGAAGATGTCCAAAACTTCTTTAACTTGCACAAGGTTGCGGCTTCTGGCCGGGCGCTGAATCATGCGGTGGAGCGCATCAATGGCTGCATCGAGTTCCGCCATTTGCAGGAACCGAACCTGAAGAAGTGGCTTGCTGCGCAGCCGAACCAGTAGACGGAACCCGGCTTGCTTGACGGAAGGCGCAGTTTCCCAAACTGCGCTATTCTGGTTGCGCCTGAAGTGACCAGAACAGGCACGGCACGAATGCAGCATGAGGTTCGAGATGGGCGATTATGTTTTGGATGTGAACGGCGCTCCGCTTCGTGTAAGCGCGCCTGCCGATGAGCCGCTACTCTCAGTTCTGCGGAACCGGCTGAACCTTACCGGCACGAAATACGGTTGCGGCGAAGGCCAGTGCGGCGCATGTACAGTTCTGCTGAACGGCGTGGCGGCGCGTTCCTGCCTTACTCCAGTATCGGCCGCGGCGAACGCGAAAATTGTGACCATTGAAGGCCTTGAGCAGCACGGCGCTCTCACTGCCGTGCAACAGGCTTTTCTTGATGAAGAGGCCTTCCAGTGTGGCTACTGCACGTCCGGCATGATCATGAGCGCTACATCGCTGCTGAGTAAGACGCCCAATCCAAGCGATGAACAGATTGTGATGGCGATGAACGGAAACGTCTGCCGCTGCGGAACTTATCCGCGCATTGTTCAGGCAGTCAGGCGCGTGGCGCATGCTGCGGAAAAGGGGGCGGAATGAAGCCTCACCATATCCCCGAGCTCGAAAATTTCCAGGAAGAGTTTTGGAACCACTCGCTCAGGCTGACGGTTGACCGGCGCAATTTTCTCCGGCTGCTTGGCGGCGGTGTGCTGATTTGCCTCGCTTATCCGCCGATGCGCGCACAGGAGTCGGGACGGAACGGCCGTGGCCATGAACTGCCGAAAGACGTTTCGGCATGGCTGCATATCGATGCTGATGGCAAGGTGAAGGTCTTCACCGGCAAAGTTGAAGTGGGACAGAATATCCGCACTTCCCTTGCGCAGCAGGTGGCCGAAGAGTTACATGTTCCGTTCGAGTCGATCTCGATGATCATGGGCGATACAGCGCTCACACCGTATGACATGGGCACGTTCGGAAGCCGCACTACTCCGACAATGGGTCCGCAATTGCGCACCATGGCCGCAGCAGCAAGGCAGATGCTGATTGAAATGGCTGCCGAACGCTGGCAGGTGCCTGCTGACGGATTGAAAGCTGAGAAGTGCAAGATTGTAGATCCGCAGAAATCGCGTTCAATTACGTACGGTGAACTTACGCACGGCGAGAATCTCGTGAAGGTTGTTACCGCCCACGTAATGCTGACGCCCACTTCGGAATGGAAGATCGCCGGCACGGCTGCGCCGAAGGTGCAGGGTCGCAAATTCGTGACCGGAAAGCATGTGTACCCTTCTGACATCGTGCGGCCCGGAATGCTTTTCGGCGCGGTGCTGCGGCCGGGAGGATTCAACGCAACGCTTGCATCCCTGGACAGCACTGAGGCCGAGAAACTGCCGGATGTTAAGGTGATCCGCGACGGCGACTTTGTGGGCGTTGCGGCGGCGGATGCAATCACTGCGCAAAAAGCCGTGGCCGCAGTGCAGGCAAAGTGGAATGTCTCGGCGCAGATTTCAAATAGCGAGCTGTTCGAGTATCTGAAAAAGAACGCCGAGTCCGATGACAATTCTGAGCAGAAGGCAGGTTCGGTTGAGCAGGCGCTGGCGTCTGCTGACGTCAAAGTCGAATCGAACTACACCGTCCAGTACATTGCTCATGCTCCGCTGGAACCGCGCGCCGCAGTAGCCGAGTGGAAGGACGGCAATCTGACGGTCTGGACCGGAACGCAGCGGCCATTTGCCGTCCGCGAAGAGCTGGCGCAGGCAATGCAGATTCCCGAGTCGAAGGTTCGCGTCATCCAGCCTGACATGGGCAGCGGATACGGCGGCAAGCACACGGGTGAAACGGCGGTAGAAGCTGCGCGGCTTGCCAAGGCGGCGGGCAAGCCCGTGAAAGTGGTGTGGACGCGCGCGGAGGAGTTTACGTGGGCTTACTTCCGGCCCGCGGCTCTGATCGAGGTAAAAGGCGGCGCCAGCAAAGATGGAAAGCTGGTGGCGTGGGAGTTCCACAACTACAATTCGGGCACCGCGGCGCTGGGCACTCCGTATGATGTGCCCAATCATCTGGTGCAGTATCACCCGGTTCGTTCGCCGTTGCGGCAGGGCTCGTATCGTTCGCTTGCAGGCGCGGCGAACAACTTTGCGCGCGAGTCGCACATGGATGCGATTGCTCATGCGGCGGGCATTGATCCGCTCGAGTTTCGCTTGAAGAATCTGCAGGAGCCCCGCTTGCGCGCCGTTCTGGAAGCAGCCGCCGAGAAGTTCGCCTGGAAAGACGCGAAGGCCACACCTGAACGCGGGTTCGGCATTGCCTGCGGAACAGATAAGGGCGGCTACGTTGCCACTGTTGCCGAAGTTCAGATCGATCGTGCAACGAAGAAGATTCGCCTGCGCCGAGTTGTTGAAGCGTGGGAGTCTGGCGCGGTGATTAATCCCAACGGAATTCGTAACCAGATTTCTGGCGCAATTGTGCAGGCCATCGGCGGCGCGTTGTTTGAGGCCATTCTCTTTGAGGGTGGCCGCATCCTCAATCCGCATTTTGCGCGCTACCGGGTTCCCCGCTTTAGCGATGTGCCGGAAATTGACGTCATTATTCTCGATCGCAAAGATCTGCCATCGGCTGGCGCGGGCGAAATCGGTCTTATCGGCCTTGCGCCCGCTGTTGCGAATGCGATCTTCGCAGCGAGTGGCGTGCGCATTGCGAACATGCCCATGTCGCCGCGGGAAGCAGTGCCGGGCGAACCGCCGGCTCCGTTCAAGAGTTGATGGCGCGGCACGGGCCGGGAGCTATTTCAGGTCTCTCCAGTTTGGCCCGAATCCAAGGTCGGCTACGAGAGGTACGCTGAGCTGTACAACGCCCTCCATCTCATTACGAACTATCGTTTCGATCTCTGCTTTTTCGTCGGCTGGAACTTCAAAGATGAGCTCGTCGTGGACCTGCAGTATCATGCGGGATTTCATCTTCTGCGCAGCGAGTTTGCGATCGATGGCGATCATGGCGAGTTTGATGAGGTCTGCCGCTGTGCCCTGCAGTGGCGTGTTGATCGCGGTACGCTCCGCAAACCCGCGCTGATTCGGGTTGCGGCTTTCCATGTCAGGGATCGGGCGCATCCTTCCGAACAGCGTGCGAACGTAGCCTTCGCGGCGCACTTGCTCCAAAGTACTTTCAATAAATGCTCTAACGCCCTGATAACGGGCGAAATATCGATCGATGTAAGCCTTTGCTTCGGACTGCGGAATGCCCAACTGCGCTGCGAGTCCGAAGGGGGATATGCCGTAGACGATGCCGAAGTTTACGGCCTTGGCCCGGCCGCGCGTTTCTTTGTCCATGGACTCGATGGCGACCCCGAAGACCTCGCTGGCCGTGAGCGTGTGGATGTCGATATTTTCCGCGTAGGCGCGCGAGAGCAGCGGGTCCTGGCTGAAATGCGCCAGCAACCGCAATTCAATTTGCGAGTAGTCTGCGGAAAGCAGTTCGGTGCCCGGCGCTGCGGTAAACGCTGCACGAATTTCTCGGCCGAGTTCGGTACGGATAGGAATGTTTTGCAGATTCGGGTTCACGGACGACAGGCGCCCGGTGGCCGTAGCCGCTGCTTGAAACGTTGTATGCACGCGCGAATCCGCGTCGGCAAGCAGCGGGAGTGCGTCGATGTAGTTCGATTTCAATTTCGACAAGTGTCGGAACTCGAGAACCAATCGCGGGACTTCGTTCTGCTCCGCGAGTTGCTCAAGTACGTCTTGCGCGGTCGACAAGCTCTTCGATTTGCCACGTACGGCGGGAGGCGTGAGCCCCATGTGCGTGAAGAGCACCTCGCCAAGCTGCTTGGGCGAGTTGATGTTAAAGCGACGGCCGGCAAGTTCAAAGATCCGCTCGCCAGCGCGCTCAAGTTCCCCGCTGAATCGCTTAGCCAGGCCGGCGAGCACGCCGGTGTCGATGCGGACGCCGACCTTCTCCATTCGATAGAGCACGGGGGCGAGAGGTAAGTCGATGTCACAGTACACGCGCTCGACGCCGCATTCCTGCGCAGCACTGAGCAGCTTGGGCGTGAGGCTGAAAACAGCCGCCGCGGCCGCCGGTTGCGTTGATGGGACCGGTTGTTCGTTGCGAGCCGCGACATCGGCAAGTGCCTGCGTCGTGTGCGTGGGATTGAGAACGTAGGAGAGCAGCATCGTGTCTTCCACTGCGCCGCGCAAAGCAATTCCCTGCGCTTCAAAAAGATGCAGCGCCAGCTTCAGGTCGTGCGTACGCTTTGGGATGGTCTCGTCTTCAAGCAGGTTGCGCAGCTCCGGCGTGAGTGGAAGCTGGAGCGCGATGGACGAATCGGCGCAAACGCCGACGTTGAAACAGGCCTTCTGCTCTTCCGCTTCGGCAAGGTCAAGCAACGATTGCGTGCCGGCCAGTTCCTCTTCGGGTTGCTCGTCCATGGCTTTAGCAGCGGCCTCGAGGACTACAGCAAAACCGTTTGCCTTGGCGGCCAGGTAAAACGTCGCGCTCTGCTCGGCAGTGGGCTCGTCGTTCAGCTCAACGACTACCGTTGGAATGGCAGGAGCAAGATCGCGAAGCATCGAGGTGAATTCAAGCTCAGTGAAAAGTGCGCGGCAGGCTTCAACGTCCGGAGGCTGCGTTTCCATTGTCGCAAGATCGAGAGTGAGCGGCACGCTGCAATCGATTGTGACGAGCTCTTTTGAAAGCAGCACCGCTTCCCTGTTCTGCTCGAGCGATTCGCGGTAGGTTTTGCGCTTGACCTCTGCCGCGTGATCGAGCACTGCTTCAACACTGCCGAACTCGCGGATCAGGTCGACGCTGCCTTTGTCGCCGATGCCGGGTGCGCCGGGAATGTTGTCGACCGTATCGCCGCGCAGCGCCATGACGTCAATCACCTTCTCTGGAGGAACGCCGAGCACTTCAGTTATACCGGCGGGATCGAGAATCAGATTGTCTTTCTGCGGATTGAGAATTTTTACATTTTGGGTGACGAGCTGCATCATGTCCTTGTCGCCGGACACGACGAATACTTCGTGCTTTTGCTCGGCGGCCTGGCGTGCCAGTGTGCCGATGACGTCGTCAGCCTCAAAGCCTTCCGCTTCGATGATGGGAATCTTCAGCGCCTCAAGCGAGCGGCGAATATACGGAATCTGGCGGCGCAGATCCTCGGGCATAGTTTCGCGATTCGCCTTGTAGCCATCGTAACTGATTTCCTCAAAGGCTTGCGTCTTGCTGCTCCACTTGCGCAGCGGGCCCATGGTGCGTGCGCGCTCATCGCGGAAGACCTCGCCGCTGACATCGAAGACTGCCGCGAAGTAGCGCGGCGAGAAGTCCTGGCGTAGTTTTTTGATCATGTTGACGAAGACGTACGTGGCAGCGGTCGGCAGTCCACTGCGCGTCGACATGGGGCGGCTGCGCTGCATTGCGTGGTAAGCGCGAAAGATGAACGACATCGTGTCGAGGAGGAAGACGGGCGGTTTGGCTTGATCGCTCACGCTTGAGAGTCTATCAGGGGGGACGGGGCCTGCGAGATTCGCTGCGGTGTTGCCCGTCAATAGATGAACATGCAATCGCCATAACTGAAGAAGCGATACTTTTCCTGGACCGCGCGGCGGTAGGCTGCCAGCACATGCTCGCCGCCGGCGAAAGCGCTTACCAGCATCAGCAGGCTCGATTGCGGAAGGTGAAAGTTCGTAAGCAGCGCCTGTACCAGGCGGAATTCGAAGCCCGGCGAGATGAAAATTTCCGTTGCGCCGGAGTGCGGCTCGAGCGGACTGCCGGCAGCCTGCTGCGCGCAATGCTCCAGTGTACGGACTACCGTGGTACCCACCGCCACGATGCGCCTGCCTTCATTGACGGCGCGGTTCAATGCGTCGGCGGCCGCGGAGGTTAACGTGTAGCGCTCGCGATGCAACTTTACTTCATCCAGGCGTTCAACACGGAGCGGCGCAAAGGTTCCCAGGCCGACATGCAGGGTGACGCGTGCGACTTCAACACCGCTCGCTGCGAGTGCTTCGAGTATCTGCGCAGTGAAGTGCAGGCCCGCGGTGGGGGCCGCTACCGACCCCTTCTCGTGTGAGTACACAGTCTGGTAACGCTCGCGATCTTCTGTCGCGTCGTCGCGATGGATGTAAGGCGGCAACGGCATGTGGCCGATGCGTTCGATGATGTCGAAGAAGTCGTCGACAGGAGCGAATTCCAGAAGACGGTCGCCGAACTGGCCGCGCTCCAGCACGTCGGCTTCGAGTACGATTTCGCCGGTGGGAGCGGGAAAGACGAGATGCTCGCCGATGGCGATTTTGCGGCCGGGACGCACGAGTGCGCGCCACTGATTGTCGCCGGCAGGCTCAGTGAGCATGACCTCTATGCGGCCGGTGGGCTTCTCCTTCTCGCGGCGCAAAGTGCGGCGGGCGTACAGCCGCGCGGGAATTACGCGGCTGTCGTTGAGCACGAGCAGGTCGCCCGGCTTGAGGAGAGTGGGAAGATCGGCGAACGATGCGTCCCGTATTTCTCCTGTCCGGCGGTTGAGCATCATCATACGGCTGGCGCCGCGTTGCGCGGGCGGCTCTTGCGCAATCAGTTCCTCGGGCAGTTCGAAATCGAAATCTGAAACCAGCGGATCGCTCATGATTGCTTTGGATCCGGCTGAGGTTTACCGAGATGCGCGAGCGCGCGGAGCCGCGCCCGGTCGATGGATGCATTCAGTTCTTCGCGCTTCGCTTCGAATTCTTCATCGAGGAGATCGGTGGGAACATACGTCCAGCGGGACCAGCTGACAACGATGCGCGTGAATGGCCGCGGAACGAGGAAGTGATCCCAGGATTTCATAACCCATGCGCGTTCCGGCTCGAGGTGAAATGCTCCGATGCGCGCGCCGGTCATCATGGCCAGCTTCACGGGGCCCGCTTTGGTCCGATAGATGGGGCCGCGTGGGCCGTCGGCGGTAAAGATTGCGGGGCCGCCGCGCCCGATTACCGACCTCAAACCCAGCAGCCCTTCGCGTGAACCGCGGGAGCTGGATCCGCGCACAGCGCGGAATCCGAACAGCTGCAAGGTGCGGGTGATGAGTTCGCCGTCGAAGCTCTGGCTGATGAGAATGGTTGCGTGCGTACGGCGGAAGTAGACCGTACAAGGCAACACGCATTGATGCCAGAAACAGAAAATGTCCGGACCGACGCCCTCGCCAAAAGGAAGGGGTTCAGCACCTTCTTCGGCGATGAGCTCGAAGCGCCATGTGAGCCCGACGAGAGAGAACAGCATCCAGACGATGCGCGGAACAATGGCCAGCATAAGGCGCTGGCCTGGTGTGAAACGAGGTCTGGCTTCGGTGGTCACTCAGTTGATTTTAGCGGAGCGTGGAGGGCCGTGGCGGGGCACACTGCAGGCATCAACTGTACCGAAGCCAGCGAAGCAGTTCCGGCAGTGAAGCGCGCTTGCCATACATGAGAATGCCGACACGATACAGGCGCGAGGAAAACCAGAGCGTTGCCATGATGCTGGCCACCAGGAGGCCGATCGATACAACGAATTGCCAGGCTGGAGGCGTTTCAGACGCCATGCGCAGGAACATCACGATGGGCGCGGTGGGCGGGAACAGCGAAGCCGCGATTGCCCATGGAGAGTTGGAGTCGTTCATGATGAGCACGATCATGGCGAAGCTGAGCCAGGTGGGCGCCGCGGCCAGAGGCATGTACATCTGCAGTTCCTGCTCGGTTTCGCAGGTAGAGGCGAGCCCCGCGAAGAGCGAACTGTAAAGGAGATAACCGAGCAGAAAATACAGTGGAAACAAAATGCCTTCAAACCAGCTGAAGTGAAGCGCGTATTCGCCGGTCAGCATCGCGGCGGCCAAGGGCGTGATTACCATTGCGACGGCGGCGATGAGCCAGATGAGGATTTGCGTAAGACCCACCGCTCCAAGGCCGATGAGCTTGCCGGCCAGCATGTCGGACGGTTTCACTGTGGCGAGCATGACTTCGAAGATGCGCGAAGTTTTTTCCTGGATGACAGAGCGCGCCACGTTCAGGCCGTAGATCATGGTCGTCATCGAGAGCAAGATCGCCATGACGTAGCCTTTCCAGAATGAGGCTTCGGCGCTGGTTTTTATGACCGAGCCGTCTTTTTTCAACTGGAAGGTTTGAATCGATAGACCTTTCAGCAATGAGTCGGCTTCAGCGGGCTTTACGCCGGCACTCTTCAACTTCTCGTCGACAAGGCCGTCGTTCAAAGCACGCCTGAGCCTTGCGCCGGTCATAAAATCGCCCGAGGAAAGCGACGTGTAGGTTGCGGTGGGCACTCCTGCAGAGACCGTTTCAAGCGAGAGAACGCCATCGACCGATTTGTTCTGCAGCTCGCCCAGCAAGGTTGATTTTGTTGACGCATCTGGCGACGTGATCACATCCACGCTCACTTTGCGATCTTTGTCGCCGGTGAGCTGCGCGCGAATCTCATCGGCGAGGGCGGCGTTGTTGGTGGTGATGACGAGGTGCTTTTTCCCGCCCAGGCCTAGGCTGGCGGCGTAGCCTATGCCGAGGATGATTGCAAAAAGTGCCGGCAGGCCAATGGTCGACATCAAGAATGCTTTGGCGCGAATTTGTTCGAGGTACTCGCGCTTGGCGATGAGCAGCATGTTACGCATTGGCCGCGCCTCCCACTGTCTGGATAAAGATTTCTTCGAGCGATGGCTCAAGCAATTCGAAACGATAGATGGTGGCCATGCCTGCGGCCTCACGCAAAAGTTTTTGCGCATCCCCGTGCGGCTTGAGTTTGATTTCCGCGTGGCCTGAGAAGTTCTTCGCCTCGGCAATCTCTTCGCTCTTGAGAAATGTAGAGTTGCCTTCAAACTCGACGATCACATGATTGCGCTCGTAGCGGCTCTTGATGTCGCGCACCTTCCCGGCCAGCACGGCCTGGCCGTTGTTGATGAGGCAGATGGATTCGCAAAGCTTCTCTACCTGATCCATGCGATGGGTCGAAAATAATATGGCGTTACCTTGATCCTTCAGCTCAAGCAAAGTTCGTTCAACCAACACTGCATTCACCGGATCAAGGCCGCTGAATGGCTCGTCCATGACGATAAGACCCGGCTGATGCAGCAGGCAGGAGATGAACTGGATCTTCTGCTGCATGCCTTTGGATAGCTCTTCGGTCTTCTTTTGCAGCGCGTCGGCAATTTCCATGCGCTCTGCCCACACTGTAGCGCGTTTGCGCGCATCGTCTGCGGCCAAGCCGTGAAGGCAGCCGAAGAAGACCAACTGATCGATGACTTTCATCTTCTTGTAGAGGCCGCGCTCTTCGGGTAGATAGCCGACACGCTCAAGGCTTGCGCGCTCGAACGGTTTGTCGAAGAGTCTAACCTTGCCCGAGTCGGGGATGGTGATGCCCATCATCATGCGAATCGAGCTGGTCTTGCCTGCGCCGTTCGGCCCCAGCAGGCCGAACATCTGGCCCGCTTCGATCGTAAGGCTCAGGTTGTTGACGGCGATCTTCGCATCGTAGGCCTTGGTTACACCCGCGAGTTCAACAACCGGCATGAGATCTCCCGAAGATTGGTGCGATGAGGATTTCTCGAGTGAGTGCAGGAATGCCCTCAGCAAGAGTTTAGCAAAGACGGTCGTTGAAGCCGCTGGGCGACCCAGCGGTTGCACTCAGCGATTATCCATTCGTTCACATGACCTTCATCGCATCCGGATCCCACTTGACGACCTGGCCGCGTTCGATGCTGAGGTTGCTAAGCAATGCTGCGCCGGCTGCGCGGTAGCCGAAGACGGCATCCTCGACGGGCTGCTTGCGGGTCCGGACTGAAGCAAAGAAGTTTTTGAAGTGATCGTAATTGTCAGCATAGTTTTCAGGCGCGATGAACTTCTCCGCTCCGCCTAATTCGGTGGCTCGATCATGCACCGGATATTTGCGGTCGTAGTCTTCGATGAGCTGCTTCTGCATCGCCTCAGTGTAGGTGCCGATCACGTAGCCGGGAGCCTTCTGTTGCGGTACGCGGTTGAGCGTAACGGATTTGCCGTCGATCTCCATCGTTCCTTCAGAGCCGGTAAAGACCAGGCCTTCGCTTTCGTCGCCGCCGTCGACAAAGTTCACGCGCAGGCTCAGGTTGAATCCTTCGCGATAGTCGAACAGGCCGAGCATCACGTCGGGCACATCGCGGCCGTCTTTCCAGAAGCGCAGTGCACCAGTGGCCATGCCGCGCGTGGGGCCGTGTGAGCCGGTGATGAAATGCGTTCCGCTGAACAGGTGCACAAACAGGTCTCCCGCTACGCCACTGCCGTAGGCCTTCCATTTGCGCCACTGGAAGAAGTGTTCCGCGTTGAACGGAATTTTGGGTGCCGAGCCGAGGAATCGCGGCCAATCACATGTTTCCGGCGACGCGTCGAGCGGGACAGTATAGTTCCACGCGCCCATCGACGAATTGCGATCCCAGCGCGCGGTGACCATGTTCAATTGTCCAATTGCGCCTGCCTCGAGCAGTTCCTTGGCCTTGATATAGAGCAAGGAGCTGACGCGCTGGCTGCCGATCTGGAGAATGCGATTGGTTGCGCGGGCCGCTTCAATCATCTCCGGCCCGTCGGAGTAGAGATGGATCATCGGCTTTTCGCAATACACATCCTTGCCGGCCTTCATGGCGTCAATCGCGGCTTGTTTGTGCCAGTGATCGGGCGTGGCGATGATGACCGCGTCGATGTCTTTGCGCGCCAGGATCTCGGCATAGTTGCGCGTGGTGAAGAGGTCGTTGCCCCAGATCTCCTTGCAGTGTGCGAGCCGTCCGTCGTAGCAGTCGGCTACGGCCACAAGCTTTACGCCGGGAACCTGCACTGCGAACCTGGTGTCGTTTTGCCCCTGAATGCCTGCGCCGATCAGCGCCAGTTGGATGTGATCGTTTGCAGCCACGGGTCTGGCCGGCTCTGCCTGCACGGCGGCGAGCGCGTGAATCCTGCTGCTGAGCAGAGACGCGGCAGAAGCGGCTCCGGCTGCTTTGATAAATCCTCGACGATTGAACTCGTGCATGTTGATTGCCTCCCCTTTTTGCAGGTTCCAAGGATACCCGGTCTGGCCGGCGGCTTGCTCGCCTTTTCCTTCTATCTGCCGTGAAACTGCGGAGCGCGTTTCTCGCAGAATGAGCGAATGCCTTCCTGATAGTCCTCGCTGTCGTAAACTTCGCGGCGCATGGCCTGGACGCGCTCATATGTCTCAGGCGAGAGATTATGCGAGGCTGACAACAGCCGCAATTCCTCTTTGAGCAGGCTGATGGCCAGCGGCGAGTTATCCGCGATCTGTTTAGCGATAGTCAGTGTCGTAGTCTCGAGCTGTTCGCGCGGAACCGCGTGGTTCACGATGCCACGGTCGACCAGGCGACGGGCTTCCAATGGTTGCGAGGTAAACAGCATCTCCTTGCAGAGGAGCATTCCGCCTGAATTCATGAAGTTTTGAATGCCTGACATGTTGTAAGGGACGCCCAGCTTGGTGGTGGTGATAGCGAACGTACTGTCTTCAGCGGCGATGATCATGTCGCAGCTCATGACCAGTTCGCAGGCACCACCCCAGACGGTTCCCTCCACCATGGCGATCACGGGCGCGCGGAAATGCTCGATAGTGCGAACAAGGTGGCGAAGCGGGTCAGTATAAGTGAGCGGGTCGCGCCCGTTGGTAGGCAGCTCGCTGATGTCGTGACCGGCGGAGAACACCTGACTGCCAGCCGGCGCCCGCAGGATGACCACCCGAATTTCATCTTTCCGCATGGCCGCGAGTGCACTGCAAATACCTTCAATGAGGGCGCTGCTAAGGCAATTGCGTTTCCTGGGATTGCTAAGCGTAATGATGCCGATATGGTTAGATACTTCAGCGTGAACCAGGGCCAATTCCGATTTCATGGTCGTTCTTCTCTCTTCCCGGTTGGGAGCCCTTAATTATGAATCTCTCGAATTACACAAAAAGCCGCGACGCGAATTCCGTTGCATGCGGAATTCTACGGCTCACCTGGAGCGATTAGGAAGTGCCCACTTAAGTTCGTTGGGAAAGTACTCGTCAATCGCGTTTTTACGGTGCACTCCGTTTGCCCGCGGAGGCCGGTGCATTTAGCATCCTGATTGTGCCTGCCCTGGATACCCCGGTGATGTACGTACGCGGCGTGGGCCCGCGTGTGTCTGAAATGCTGGCGGCCAAAGGCATTTTGACAGCCGAAGACCTGCTGTATCACCTCCCTTTCCGCTACGAGGATCGTCAGAATCCGCGACCGCTGGACGAGATCAAGGCGGGCGAGGTGGCGAGCGTGATTGGCGAGGTGCGCGGCTCCATTCTGCTGCGGACGCGGCGTATGCCGATTTTTGAGCTCACCGTGGGCCAGGGGAATCGCGCTCTGAAGTGCATCTGGTTCAATGCGACATACCTGAACGGCAAGTTTCTGGCCGGCCAGACGATTGCCGTTCACGGCAAGGTGGAACCGTCGCGCTCGTCGAGTAATTTGAAGATGATTCAGCCGCAGTTTGAGCTGCTGCCCGACGCGAGCGACGACGCGGAGACACGGCTGCTTGAGGTGGGACGCATTACGCCGGTGTACGAGTCCCTGGGCGGAAGCAAACTGACCTCGCGCTGGCAGCGGCGGACGATCTACAACCTGCTTGAGCAGATGCAAGGCTCGGTACCCGAGTGTCTGCCGCGCACGTTGGTCGAGCGGCTCAGCCTCCCCAATCGCGAAACGGCACTGCGCAATATTCACTTCCCACCGGAAGGGACTTCGCTGATCGAGCTACAGGGCTCGTCGACGGCGGCACATCGGCGGCTGATTTTTGAGGAACTGTTCTTTCTGGAGCTCGGGCTGGAACTGAAGCGGCGACGTATGCGCGAGCGCGTTGGCATCAGCTTCGCGACGACGGATAAGGTTCGTGAAGCAATTCGCGAGGTGCTTCCTTTTCATCCGACGACGGCGCAAAAGCGGGCGCTGGGCGAGATTGTGAACGATATGCGCAGCGCCAGTCCCATGCGCCGGCTGCTGCAGGGCGACGTGGGCTCGGGCAAGACGATCGTTGCGTTCCAGGCGATGCTGGTAGCCATGGAGAACGGCTACCAGGCCGCGCTGATGGCTCCGACGGAGATTCTGGCGACGCAGCATTTTCTGGCCGCGCGCAAGCTGCTGGAACGCTCGTCGCGCAAGCCGCGCATCGTGCTGCTGACCGGCTCACTCGACGACGACCGCAAAAGCCGTACGCGCGGGATGATCAATCGCGGCGAGGCGCAATTGGTGATCGGCACCCATGCGCTGATTGAGGAGAAAGTCGAATTCGATCGGCTGGGACTGGTTGTCGTGGATGAGCAGCACCGGTTCGGCGTGCTGCAGCGCTTCAGGCTGATGAAGAAACCCAACCAGCCGGAGCCCGATGTGCTGGTGATGACAGCGACGCCGATTCCGCGGACGCTGGCTCTCTCGCTCTACGGCGATCTCGATTTGAGTGTGCTGGACGAGCTGCCGCCTGGGCGAACGCCAATTGTGACACGGCGCGTGCCTCAAGAGAAATCGGAAGACGTGTGGAGTTTTGTGCGCAAGCAAGTTGCGCTCAAGCGCCAGGCCTACATTGTTTACCCGGTGATCGAAGGGGCCGGTGACGACCAGCCCGAACTTGATTTTTCGCACGATCCGGAGGCGGCGGCTGAAACCGCTCCGGCGGCACACAAGCTTCCGCGCAAGGGTAAGACGGCTCAGCTTTTTCCGTCGGCAGCACAACAAGCCAGCCCTGCCGCCAAATCGGGGCTGAAGTCGGCCACGGACATGTACGAGAAGCTCCGGAGCGGCCCATTTGCGGGGTTCAAGGTTGGGCTTCTGCATGGGCGCCTGGATGCTGACGAGAAAGAAATCATTATGCGGCGCTTCCAGCGTGGCGAGATTGACGTGCTGGTTTCGACAACCGTGATTGAAGTGGGCGTGGACGTGCCGAATGCGACGGTGATGGTGATTGAGCACGCGGAGCGGTTTGGGCTGGCGCAACTGCATCAGCTGCGTGGGCGCGTTGGCCGTGGCGCGGCAAAGAGCTACTGCATCCTGATTACCGGCGCCCGCGTGTCCGACCTGGCCGAAGAACGGCTGAACGCGATGGTGCGCACCCAGGATGGATTCGAACTGGCTGAGCTGGACTTGAGCATGCGCGGTCCAGGCGAGTTTTTTGGCACGCGGCAGGCGGGGTTGCCCGATTTCCGGGTGGCCAACCTGCTGCGCGACCGCAAGATTCTGGAACTGGCCAAGCAGGAGGCGACGCGGTTTGCAAACAATCCTCATGCTGACCTGCCGGAGGCGGAGAAGGTGCGCGTGTGGGCGCACCTGAAAGAGGCATGGCAGCGCCGTTACGGACTGGTCGAAGCGGGTTGAGCCGGGTTGAGAAATCGCCACGTAACTTGAATCACGCCGGCGGCAACGTGTTTATCTGCGATGCATTGTCCAGGGGATAGGTCTGGATTTCGAGATCAATGCTGGCGATCTCGCCGCCGCAGTCGCTTTGACTGCTGCGCGTGCATTGGCAGAGCTCAGTGAATCGCAGATGGCCAACTCGGCTGAGTTCGAGGCCCGCTCCGACCAGGCCGCTGTAAATATCCACACAGGCGTACCGCTCAAATTCGAAAAGCATGTTTACTGCGCCGCTGTCGGTTGATCCGCGGCTCAGCACCCAACCGCCGCAGTTAATGATTGCGCCGGTGAGAACGCGGATCAGGCAATCCGGTTCTTCCAGCGCGACTGCCTGCAGGTGGATGGCCCACGCGATCCCGGCCTGGCGCTCCGCGCTTTTTTGCAGCATGGCGGCTCTCATACACATGTCATATCGGACGGAACACAAGAATGTGCAGTTTGTTTCGGAGCGAAACGGCGACTGACCGTGTTTGAAACAGCGGCGTCCAAAATCTGGCCAGTTCCGGAGGCAAATGTTGTAGCTTTGTAATCACATGATCATTGGCTCCGGGATCGACATGATCGAGATCCAGCGCATTCAAAGGTCGATGGATCGCTTCGGTTCACGCTTCCTGAACCGTGTTTATACGGCCGCCGAGCAGGCCTACTGCCTGAAGAAACGCCACGCGTCAGAAAGCTTTGCCGCCCGGTTTGCGGCCAAAGAGGCCGGGGCCAAAGCGCTGGGGACCGGCATCAGTTACGGGGTGAACTGGCTGGAGATCGAGGTCGTACGCGAACCGAGCGGCAGGCCGACCCTGCGCTTCCACGGACGCGCCAAACAGATCGCGGAGGGGCTCGGATTCGCGCGCGCCGCGCTCTCACTCACTCATACTGCTGAACTTGCAACCGCCAGCGTGGTACTTGAAAATGGCCGGTAATCTGGCTCTTTCTGGTATCCTCAAGGCGTCTGCCGCATCCATTAGCAAGGGGAGCTACTAGCAAGGGGAGCTAAGTGCCAAGCCGCAAAGAGATTCATTGGTCACAACTGAAAGTGGGAGCCCTGGTGCTGGCGGCGACCGCCATCCTGATCGGCCTTATTTTCGTCATGTCGGGTTCGACGGGCGGCTTGTTTACCAAGAAGATTGGCCTGCGCGTCTATTTTGACAACGCCTCTGGCCTGAAAGACGGCGCCCCGGTAACTCTCGAGGGCGTAACGATCGGCAACGTCGTTCATGTCCGCGTGGTTCCTGACCGCAACCCGACCCCCGTGGAAGTGACGATGAAGATCAGCAGCGTCTACCTTCGCGATATCCACACCGACTCCACCGCAACAATTACGCAGGCGGGCGTGCTCGGCGACAGCTTTCTGGACATTGACTCGACGCATGCGACTGGCCCCCAGCCGGGGAACAATGCCGAACTGCAGCCGTCCGGCTCACCCACCATTCAGGACGTGATCCGCACCAGCAATACGTCCATCCAGGACATCAACGCACTGACACACAAGCTGGAAATCCTGGTTGACGCCCTGAACAGCAAGAAGGGCACGATCGGTATGCTGATCAACGATCCGACCATAGGCAAAAAGCTCACCCAGATGGCGGTGGATCTGCAGAACGTAACGGGAGCCATCTCTGCCGGCAAGGGATCGCTGGGCAAGCTGGTGAACGACGACACGCTCTACACGCGCGCCAATACCGCCGTGGACAAACTCAGCCAGATCACGACAGATCTGCAGGAGGGCAAGGGCACAGCGGGCAAGCTCCTGAAGGACGAAACGCTTTACAACAACCTGAACTCGGCTGTAGCCAACGCCAACCAACTGGTTGCGGAAATCAACCAGGGCAAGGGCGCGCTGGGAAAAATCAGCAAGGATCCGGCGTTTGCGCAAAAGCTGGATGACACGGTCACCCAACTTGACACGATCCTGAAGGACATTCACGAGGGCAAAGGCACGCTGGGCCAGCTGGCGCAGAACCGTTCGCTCTACGACCATACCGACCAGACTGCGGACAGTGCTCAGCAGCTACTGAAAGATATGCGTGACAATCCGAAGAAGTACCTGGTGATCCGGCTGAAGCTGTTCTAAATCGAAAAACAATTGGAATCCGTCAATGCTTTCGGCCGTACTGCGCGCGCTCAGCCGCGGTAGGTTCGCCAGAACTCCATGAAGCCTTTCAGCCGCACGACGTGGAAGTAGTCGTTGGCTACCAGGTAGAAGACGCTGGCTCCCATCCACACCACGCGCATGGCCTCCGGACCGAGCTGGTCGCTGAATGGCAACGGCGCCGCCGAGAAGACCATTGCTAACACGATGATCGCCAGCTTGACGATGCCCATCACCAGGTTAATCTCCGCAAGCTTGCCGGTGAATTCCCTTCCCAGCTTCAGGCTTTCAGTGAACGAGGACAGCACAGAGCGGTTCTCAAGCAGGAGCAGCAGCGGCGCAACGGAAAGCGCCCAACTGATAAGCGCCCACGCGGTAAAGAACGCGAGCGAAAGAACGATTGCCCAGATAGCGTAGCCGATCAGGTCTGGCTCACCGCCCGCGCTGATGTGCGTCTCCGCAACCCAATGCATGCAACGGAACCACAACCAGAATGTTGCGGCCAGGAGCGCGAGCCATGCGGCCTGCAACACAATCATTGCCGCTGGACGGAACGGCAGGCGCGGGTCCATGCGGCGAAGAACAAGACTGCGGCCGATTCCTGAGATGATTACCCAGGCTACGGCGGCGGCGGGAACGAGCCAGATCAAAACGGCAAAAACCGGCGCCTGATAGTAACTCCACACGTTGGCCAACTGGACGATGGCGATCCAGGGGTTCTGACTGTCGATCGTAGTAAAGCCGGAAGCGTCCAGCGGATGCGTGGCGAGAATCAACTGCCACTGCCGCCAGCAAACCTCAAGGAACGGAATGCCAAAAGCCCAGCGCCACACAATCTCAAGTGCGGTCAGGGATGGGTGACTCCACACCCATCCCATCTGGGTAACCAGCGACTGGGTTCCGCGAACGGGTTGGCTGCCGGGCGCAGGTTTACTGTCGCGAATCGTCGCGCCGTTGCGAACAGCTTCGCCGTTGCGAACAGCTTCGCCGTTGCGAACAGCTTCGCCGTTGCGAACAGCTTCGCCGTTGCGAACTGCGCTCATTTCACCACCAGGTTGACGGTCCTTCCGGGCACTACGATGATCTTGACGACGTTCTTGCCGGCTGTACGCGCCTGCACTTTTTCGTCAGCGAGGGCGGCTGCTTCAATCGTCTTTGCGTCGGCGCCTGCGGCCACGCGCACCACGCTCACCAGCTTGCCGTTGATCTGTACCGGAATTTCCTGCTCGTCTTCCTTGGCGAGACATGGATCACTCTTGGGCCATGGCGCACGCAAGACAGCGCCCTCGCCGCCAATTTCCTCCCACAACTCCGCCGCGAGGAAAGGCGCGAACGGCGCCAGCAGCAGCACCAGCGAGCTCAACAACTCATGCATTGCAGGTGCGGGCACCTCACCCGCTGCTAGTTGAGCATCCGCCGCCTGAAGCTCGTTGACCAACTCCATGATGGCGGCAACGCAGGTGTTGAAGTGCCAGCGTCCCTCGAAATCAAGCGTGATTTTGGCAATGGTCTGATGCAGCTTGCGCCGCAGCTTAAGGGAGAGGCCGGCCGGTGTGTCGGACTTTTGTCCGCGGCCTTCGCGCGCCATTGCGGCGTATTTAGTGACGAGCCGCCACACGCGGCCCAGGAACCGGCTCACACCCGCAACACCATCTTCCTGCCAGTCCAGATCGCGATCGGGCGGCGCGGCGAACAAGGCGTACATGCGGGTTGCGTCGGCGCCGTAACGAACCACCATATCGTCGGGCGATACCACGTTGCCCTTCGACTTCGACATCTTGGCGCCGTCCTTGATGACCATGCCCTGTGTGAAGAGGCGGCGCGCCGGCTCATCGTTCACAATCAGCCCCAGGTCGCGCATCACCTTTGTCCAAAAGCGCGAGTAGATCAGGTGCAGGATGGCGTGCTCGACTCCGCCGATGTACTGGTCGATTGGGAACCAGTACTGTGCCACCTTGCTATCGAACGGGGCGTTCGCGTTCTTCGCATCCGTGTAGCGATAGAAGTACCAGCTCGAATCGACGAACGTGTCCATGGTGTCGGTTTCGCGTTTGGCTGGACCGCCGCACTTGGGACACGTGGTGTTCAGGAACTCCGGCACGCGCCCGAGCGGAGAGCCGCCCTGCTGCGTGATCTCGATCTGCGGAGGCAGGATCACTGGCAACTGATCGTCAGGAACGGCCACCAGGCCGTCGTTCGGGCAGTTGATCATCGGGATCGGTGTGCCCCAATAACGCTGCCGGCTTACGCCCCAATCCTTCAAGCGATAGGTGACCTTTGCTTCGCCAAAGCTTTGTGCTGTCGCGATTTCCTGCATTTTCTTCTGTGCTTCGGCGCAGGTCAACCCGTTGAACTCGCCCGAGTTCAGCAGTACGCCTTCTTCGGAGATGAACGGAAGTTCCGTTTCCTCACCCTCGACATTGGCCGGCGCGATTACGCGCTGAATGGGTATGCCGTACTTCTTTGCGAATTCAAAATCGCGCTCGTCGTGCCCGGGAACACTCATGATCGCGCCGGTGCCGTAATCCATCAGCACGTAGTTCGCCACCCAGATGGGCACGCGCTCGCCGTTGTAGGGATTGATCGCGAAATGGCCGGTTGGAATGCCGTGCTTTTCAATCGCACCGACGTCGCCGGATTCGCGAGCTTTCTTCTGCTCGTCGAGCAGCCCGTCTACCTGTTTACGCAGCGTGGCATCGGCTGCTGCAAGCTGGATGACGAGTGGGTGTTCGGGGGCCAGTTGCACGCTCGTAGCGCCAAAAATCGTGTCGACGCGCGTGGTGAAGACGCGGATTTTGGTTCCCCACCGCTCGCTCTTTCCGTGGCCGTCAGTTGCGTAGCCTTCTGTGCCATCCTCGTCCAGGAAGAAGTCAACTTCAGTACCTTCGCTGCGGCCGATCCAGTTGCGCTGCATGGTGCGCACTTTTTCCGGCCAGCCCTCGAGCTTGTCCAATCCGTCCAGCAATTCCTGCGTGTAGGCGGTGATGCGGAAGAACCACTGCTCCAGGTCGCGCTGCTCAACGAGAGTGTCTTCGTGCCGCCAGCAGCGGCCGTCGATGACCTGCTCGTTTGCAAGCACCGTGGCGCACTCCGGGCACCAGTTCACTTTGCTCTTCTTGCGATAGACGAGGCCCTTCTCGTACATGCGCAGGAAGAACCACTGATTCCAGCGGTAGTAATCGGGCAGGCAGGTGGTAACTTCGGTCGCCCAGTCGTAGCCGAGGCCGAGCCGCTGCATCTGCCGCTTCATGGCGGCGATGTTGGCCAGTGTCCACTCGCGCGGGGGTGTGTTGTTTTTAAGCGCCGCATTCTCCGCGGGCAGTCCGAACGCGTCCCAGCCCATGGGATGGAGCACGTTGTAGCCCCGCATCCACATGTGGCGCGCAAGCGCGTCCCCGATGGAGTAGTTCCGCACATGGCCCATGTGCAGCTGGCCACTTGGATACGGCAACATCTCGATAACGTAGTATTTTGGCTTCCCGCTGGTAGGGGGCTCAGCCGCATAAACGGTTGGGTCGGAGGCCCACTTCTGCTGCCACTTGGGCTCAATTGTCGCCGGATCGTACCGTAATTCTTTTTCGTCCGCCATCACTTTCCAGTGTAAATGGAGACACATCAACGCGCAGGCAACAAGGGGCGCAGCCACTTGGGAACTGGCGCGTGAGTTTCCAAATGACTCGCCGTTGATTCTGCAACCAATCTGAAAGGAGAATGCAGATCACTGTTGTCGTAGATATAGACATTTGGCAAAGTCACAAGTGCCTTGCGCAGATTCTCCATTGTGCGAGCAAAACGGGCTTTGATCTTATCGCTGGGGACATCGTGACCGCCCTTTGAAACGCGCATTGCAACACGCTCGCGGGAAGTTCCAGGGCTGTCAATTCCAATAAAGAACAGGGCTACAGCGTAACCACTGTTTACCGCTTCCTGTAGAAATGCTAGCTTGCTGCCGACAGGGTCAGAGAAAACTGTTTCAAAGATGAAGCTTTCTGCGCGGGTGATCAAGGTGCGGCGAACTTGATCGGCGAGTTCCGCGGCGCGATATGGATCGATCGTCAATTGCAGAGCCATTTGATCGGCATTCACAAATTGAAGGCCTGATTCGGCGAGGAAAGCGCGATAAAATGTGCTCTTTCCCGCTCCGTTTGGTCCCGCAAGAGCGACAACGATTGGTCTGCGGTCCAGAAGCGAGATCATGAAGCTTTCGTTCTTTTGGAAGGCCGCTTTTGGCCCGTAGACTCGGCGACAAATACGCGATCAATGAATCGACCGACGGAACTGGTTCCATCCGCTTCAGTGCGAACGAGGATGCCTTTTCGTGTTGGGTGGGGGCTGAAGTGAGGAAACGGCTCACTCTCAAGATAGGCCTTGAGCCGAGCATCACCCTCACGAGTGCCGACGGTGGCAACCAGTTCAGAGAGCGGCTTTGTTCTGCTCTTTTGGAGCGCCGCATTTCGGCTTCGTCCTTCAAGGAGAGCATCGACAAGTTTGCCTAGCTGGGCCCAGTATTCCACCTGTCCGGCAATGGAGCGCTGTTCGACTTCTGCGGCCATCCGGGCATCGAGGACAAGTGCGTCGGAAAGCTTTACGGGAAGCGGCATATGACTATGGTAGCATTTTGCTACCGGCAGGTCAACGGCGACGCCGATGTTACTCCAACAGGCTCTTCAGCACACGGACATTTCGCTCTTCGTCGCCAGGCTCGTCTACCGGGGTTTCGGCGATGAATGCTGCATGGACGAAGCGCGGGTCGTTCAAAAGGCGGCGGAAAGGATCAACTCCGATGGTGCCCTGGCCTATGTGCTGGTGCCGGTCGAGCTTTGAACCGCGGGGAGCCTTGGCGTCGTTGCAGTGCCACACGCGAACAGCTTCAAAGCTGACAGTAGAGGCAACCTTGGCCATGGTTTCCTGGTAACCCTCGTCAGTCACGATGTCGTACCCGGCCACGTGGGTGTGGCAGGTGTCGAGGCACACACCGGCGGGAGCACATGGCTTGAGCAGTTCCACCAACTCGGCTACCTGGTCAAAACTGCCGCCCAGCGAGAACTCCGCCCCTGCAGTGTTCTCAATGAGGATGTGGAAGCCGGTTCCCTGCCACGGCAGGCCGTCGATTGCCTCGGCGATGGAAGCGGCGGCCAGTTTGAGGCCCTCCGGGCGCGTCATGCCCTTCCACGAGCCGGGATGGAGGACGAGGTATTCAGCGCCGAGTGCCAGCGCGCGCTCAATTTCGCCGCGAAAGGCCACGACGCTTTTCTCGCGGATGTCGGCAGTCTGGCTGCATACATTAATCAGGTAATTCGCGTGGATCACGAGCGGGCCCACGTCGAGCGCCGCGCGGCGTTGCTTTGTCAGCTCTGCCTGTTTCGGATCGATCTTGGGCGCGCGCCACATACGCGGACTAGATGAAAAAATCTGCAGCGTGTTTGCGCCGACCTCCGGCGCGCGTTCTACTGCTTTGGATGCCCCACCGCCCAGATGAACCCCGATCCTCTTATTCATGCGACCAGTGTACAAGCCGGATGCTGGCCGCAGAGATGCTGGAATGGTGGAAACTGGCGCGGCGATCACAACGGCCGTAGAATGGTCTGGTCAGATACGGTTTTTAAAGCACGGTTCTTTTCCGACCGGCAGGTTCCTGTGACTCGAGAAACCATTACGATTTCCGCTGGCCCCCGGCTGCGCGCGGCCATGATAGTGGCAATCATTGCCGACCTGGTTCAACTCGTCGTTTTCCCGCTGGTGGTGGAAGGCGCGATGTCTCCCGCCGACGATATTCTCGATCTGGGTGTTGCCGGAATTCTGAGTTGGCTGCTGGGCTGGCATTGGGAGTTCCTGCCATCATTTCTGGCCAAGCTTACGCCGGGAGTTGACCTGGTTCCCTGCTGGACTATCGCGGTGGCCAATGTCTACCGCAAAAACAAACGTCTTGCAGTATCAATGGAAGGCATCCCCGAGAACAAGCACGCGCAGAGCACCTGAGCTGCCCTCGCACGCCGAGCTACCGTTAGCTCACCGGTTCAAGATGCGCCGTGAAGTGGCGCAGGAACGGAGCCTCGTAGGTGAGCTGCATTCCCTTGATGCGCATGCGTTGCTCCCAGACGCGCAAGATGATCTCTACAACGTAATCGATGTGGCTTTGCGTGTATACGCGGCGCGGAATTGCCAGCCGCACCAATTCCATTTGCGCAGCCTTGCCGAACATGAGGCTGCCAATCTCAACCGAGCGGATGCCGCCCTCCAGATAAAGCTCAGCCGCCAGCGCAACTCCGGGAAACTGCTCGACCGGAACATGCGGCAGAAAGGCCTTTGCGTCAATGTAAATCGCGTGGCCACCCGGCGGCAGTACGATGGGAACGCCGCGCTCGGAGACATGATTCCCGAGGTACGCCGTCGAGGCAATGCGATAGCGAAGGTAATCTTCCTGCAGCGACTCCTGCAAACCCACGGCGACTGCTTCAAGATCGCGTCCGGCGAGACCGCCGTAAGTTGGATAACCCTCGGTGAGGATGAGGAGATTTTCTTCCTGGCGGGCGAGCAGGTCGTCGTTGGTACACAGAAAGCCGCCGATGTTGGCCATGCCGTCTTTTTTGGCTGACATGGTACAGCCATCGCCGAGTGAGAACATCTCCTGCGCAATCTCCTTTGGGGACTTGTCGGCGTATCCCGGCTCGCGGAGTTTGATGAAGTAGGCATTCTCCGCAAAGCGGCAAGCGTCAAAGTAGAGCGGTATTCCGTGCTTGTGGCAAACGTTCGAAACAGCCCTGGCATTTGCCATCGACACCGGCTGACCGCCGCCGGAGTTGTTCGTCACCGTCAGCATGACCAGCGGAATCCGCTCGCGGCCTAAACGGGCGATCAGTTCTTCAAGCGCAACAACGTTCATGTTGCCCTTGAATGGCAGCACGGTTCCTGGTTGCCGCGCTTCCGGAATCGGCAGGTCAACTGCTTCGGTGCCCACATATTCCACATTGGCGCGCGTTGTGTCGAAGTGGGTGTTGTTGGGGACCACGTCGCCCTGCTTGCACATCACGTGGAAGAGGATGCGCTCGGCGGCGCGTCCCTGGTGCGTTGGAATTACATGCCTGTAGCCAAAGATGTCCTGCACGGAATGTTTGAAGCGCTCGAAACTTCGGCTCCCGGCGTAGCTCTCGTCGCCTTCCATGACGGCGGCCCACTGGTGTGTCGACATCGCACCGGTTCCTGAGTCCGTGAGCAAGTCGATAAGAACGTCGTCGGCCGCGAGCAGAAACAGGTTGTAATGCGCAGCACGCAGCAGTTGCTCGCGTTGTTCGCGCGTGGTAAAGCTGATGGGTTCGACACTCTTGATGCGAAATGGCTCGATGATGGTGCGGAAAGACATCGCGAAGGGCTCCTGGGCTGACGATCTAGCTTGCTCGCCAGGACGTGCCAATCGTACGCCGGAACTGCGCGCGCGACAACGGCGTGCGCGATGCTCGATCGGCTTTGGAATCGCGTGCAGTTTGTAAAGTTAACGTCCGAGCCGAATCGGCGCGATCCGCATAGTCGCGCGGCTTCAGTTGCCGGTGTGGCATACGCAGGCAGCAAATCCCTTGCTGGTGTAGTTGTTCAGGGCGCAGGTGTATTGCATCCAGAACGGGCTGAGCTGGGCCGACTTGTCGCCGGGAAAATAGTTGCGCAGATAGCTTTCACTTTCCGGAAGGACTGCAATGTTATCCCTTCTGAACGTGTCGATCATTGTCGCAACCGCTGCGGGAGAAAACTCCGCCTGATGATATGTGCGGTCGTAGGCGTACTCCAAAGTCCACTTTGTGTTGTCGCCGGTGAGGTTTGACGCTGTAATCACCGTGTAGTCCTGCATGATGGCCGAAGATGGATTGATATTGGCGACCGTAAAAGATGGCCTGTTCCCATGCACTGGAGAGATAGAAGGGATCATCTTTATAGCAACTGTACGCGCAGATGCGGTAGCAGTTCCTTGGCCCTGCAGCAGACGGACTTCGTCCATATGCGTGTGGGCAAAAACTGCGAACTTAATCACGTCAGCGTATTCGACCATCAGGTCAGGGAGTTGATTTGAGGAGAGGAACGTCACTGGGTCTTGCCCGCCGCAAACATCCCTGAACTTCTCGGCGGTCGAATAGGGATCGATGCCGGGTGGAATGTGACCCAACACCCAGACGCGCTGTCCCTTCCTCCGCGCTACTGCAAGTTGCTTCTTGAGCCACTGGAGCTCTTCGTCGGGGCCGCTGGGGTCTCGCTTGCCTGCGCAGGTTTTGTACTTTGGTGAAAGAAAGGTGTCGTCCAACACAATGAGTCGCGTGTTCTTCATGGGAGCGGCCATCATCACGCTGTAATTGCCTTCTGCCGCGAAATCTCTCTTAACTTGCTGCTGCTCGCCTGCGGGAAGGCCGGATGCAAGAATGCCGCCAGCGTCTGCGATGAATGAACTATCGGGGTCGAGTTGGTAATCGCTGCAGCCGGAGTCGTTATTGCCCAGAGTCGTATACACGGGCATGCCCGGAAACGCGTCGCGCAGTTCTCCAACAACGTAGCTTATGGTCTTCAGAACGAAAGCCTGGTAATCCGCAGGCGATGCCTCCGGGACGAGCGTCTGGTAGCGGCAGGTGAAATCGTGCACAACCAGATCGCCGCCGATCATCATGAAGTTCGAATCCGGTTGCCCCGCTTTCATCGCCGCGACCGCAGATTGCAGCAGTGCGGGCGGTGTATCTACTCCCTTTGCGTGGCACTGCTTTTGGAGTGAGTCGAACGCTTGTTGCTGATCGGCGGACGGTGCAGAAGCAAAGATCGCGTTCCACTCTGAAATCGGAGCAGAAACAAGCTGCTTCGCCTTTCCGGGGTCATGAAAAGGATCGAAGTGAATATCGCTTATGAACAGAGCCGGGATAGTTTGCTCAGCGTGCGCGGGTTGCGATGGGGTACTTGCGCCGGTCGGGAAGCGTTGGGATTGTGCAGACGAAATCAGACCGACGCCAGCGGACAACAACGCAATATAGGCCGGGAGGATATAGCGGATCAAGCTGCGTAGGGAGGGCACCATGTTTATGTCTCCATGGTATTGGAATCCGAGGCGGCGCAGTATAAAAATCGCTTCATCCAGGTACAGAACCCTTGCACGTGGTGCAGGATAGCCGCTGAAAACCTATTCGGAATTTACTCCGCCGGTGTTATGCTCGGCTCGTGAACTTCCGCATCCCTATTCTCGGATTGCTGATGCTGTGTGCGGCTGCTGTTGGCCAGCAGGTGCCGCAGAAGCCCAGCGCAGGCTGCCGCATCCGGCCATGCGCCGGTGCTTGTGCTGCAAGGCATTGGCCGGGGGGAGGTTCTCGTCGGCGGCGACTGGCAATTTCATGTTGGCGACGACCCAACGTGGGCGCAGCCGTCACTGGATGATTCGCATTGGGAAACGATTCACATTGACGACGAATGGGGTGCTCAGGGTCATCCATCGTATAGCGGGTTTGCCTGGTACCGGCGCCACATCGACCTGGTACCCGCTGCCGGAGCAACCGGCAATTTCAGCATCTACATTGAGGAGGCGGAGGACGCGTACGAGATTTACTGGAATGGAAAGCTGATCGGGCAGTATGGAAAACTTCCACCCCATGCTTCCTGGTATTATCAGCCATTTCCGCGGTCCTTTCCGCTAAGCGGAGCAACGTCGGGAGTCCTCGCAATCCGCGTATGGCAGCGACCTCTGAATGTCTTCGATTTGGCCGAACGCGGAGGCATTTATCTTCCGAGCGTTGGCGATCCTGACTCGATCGCACTTCGACTGGGCGCGCGCGAATGGGGCATCATCCGAGGTGATCTTTTCGACTACGGGTTGGTGATGCTGCGAGCCTTCATCGCCTTCCTCTGCCTTGTCCTCTGGTACCGCAATCGCGCAGAACATCTCTTCACATGGGTTGCGATTTATACGGCCACACCGGTCGCAATCGACATTCTTAATCGCCTGTTTCGCATTCCCCTGCCGTGGAATGTGGCCCGTGCACTGAATCAACCAATCTACGTCCTTTATCTCATCTCGATGTGGTTCCTGCTGGTTTGGCTATTGCGGCTCCATGACAATCGCCTGATAGTTCGCTGGACTCGCGCGCTGGGCTGGACCGCGATGGGCGTTGGCTTTGCCGATGGCATCCTTTCTTTCTTCTGGGCTCATGCCGGGCTGGGAATGCAGTGGGCCAGCGGGATTCTTGATGGGCTTATTGTGCTCATGCAGGTGTTTCCATATGTTGTCATCGGAATCGGCATGCGGCAGAAGCAGGATCCTTCGCGCTGGGTGGTCGCCATCGGGGCTCTGGTTTTGCAACTCATTTACATGGTCGAGGCGGCTACAGCTTTTGGCCGCCGCTTTACGCACTGGTCGTTCTTCGTCTCTATCAACGATCCGCTTTTCAGTATTCAGGGCGTGTATTTCTACCCTGAGAAGATCGTTTCGCTGGCGTTGTTCGCCGCCATTCTGTACGCGGTCTATCGCTATGCGATAGAGCAGCAGGCACGGCACAGCGTGATGGAGCGCGAGATGCAGAGCGCACGGGAGATTCAGCAGGTGCTGGTACCCGATGCGCTGCCTGCCATTGAGGGCTATGCCATTACCAGCGCTTATCAGCCCGCGATGGAAGTGGGCGGCGACTTTTTCCAGATCATTCCCAATGATGACGGATCGACAATCGTCGCTCTTGGCGACGTGAGCGGCAAAGGCCTGAAGGCGGGCATGAATGTGTCGATGATTGTGGGCGTGCTTCGTGCGGAAGCCGGAAGCACAGACCCAGCCGAGATTCTTGCCGCCTTGAATCGTTGCCTTTCAGGCAGAATGGCAGGCGGGTTCGCTACGGGCATGGTCTTCCGCGTCGATCAGGATGGCCTGGTGACGTTTGCGAACGCCGGTCATTTACCGCCGTATCTCAATGGTTTGGAATATCCGCTGGATGCTTCGCTGCCACTGGGGCTGATTCCCCACTCCGACTACACCGAAGTGAAGCTTCAGTTGCAGCCGGGCGACCAGTTGGCTGTTTACACGGACGGCCTTTTGGAAGCCACCAGCCCGACGGGCGAACTGTTCGGCTTTGATCGCATGAAGGCGCTATTCGCAAAACAACCCACGGCGCAGGAAGCGATGAAGGCCGCAATCGACTTCGGCCAGGAAGACGACATCACGGTGCTGACCATTACGCGGCTGGCGGCAGGTGTTGAGTCGACGACATCGCTGGCTGCACCGGCCTTGGACATGGAAATCGCCGAAGTCTGAAACGGAAACCAGTAGTGAGATTCTCAGATAAGCCGCATTTGAGGGGCGCCGCCGCATTTTGCGCTAAGCCCCTCAAATCGGTTAATTGGTGACGTTGTATGTGACTGAAGCAGAAGATAGATTGCCGGCGCCGTCCAATGCATAGATGACGAGGGACTTTGAGCCTGTACTGCCGGTGTTGAGCTTTGTCTTCAGCGTACCTGTGTTGTACGTCGATTCAGTCCCGTAGATGCTGGAACCGCATAGGACTACGCCTGCGCCGCTGGGATCGTCTGTGCAACTGTAGGATGCGTACACTGTCGTGTTCTTTTTAAAGGATCCTGGCGACGGAACACTAAGCCCAACGACTTTGGGTGCAGTGGTGTCCACGTTTACCTCGCGGGTGAAGAAGTTCGTCATCCAGCTCTCGCTTTGATCCTGCGTGAACGCGAGTTCCTGCGTCCCGGCACAATCCTGTGCATAGAAATGCAGCAAGTAATGTCCGTCGCTCGAAACAGAAAGCTGTTGTGCGGCCGGCGAGAAATTCGGCACCGACTTTGCTGTGAATGGAGTCGCGGAACAATCCGCCGTTGTCGGGAGAGTAGTATCGCCTGCGATCGGCTCATTGATCGGCATTGGCAGGTTATTCGACGCGGATAGTCCAAACGTGAGGCTCTTGATCGGCGCTGGAATGTAACTAGCGGCTCCCGACAGCGGCACCAGCTTGCCTGCGTTCAGGGTCCAGGCGCCCTTGGATAAATTTGGCGCCTCCGTGTAGAACCTGACGCTGGGCGTTTTCGTATTCACCCAATGATTTGGCCATTCGCCCTGCAGCAGGGCCAGCGTGAAGTCCTGCGGAACTCCGTAGATGTTGATGAAGGTCGAGTTCGGATTAGTCGTCAGTCCTGTTCCGGAAAATGCGCCGGGGCCAGTAAAGCTGGTTAGCAGATTCTGCGGGCAAGGCAATCCTACCAGTCCCGAAGCTGAATCGAATGTGCATGGTCCGCCGCTGGTGTCAGACCAACCCTCGGCCGCCATCAGGAAGCCGACACCCTGACGGAAGATCCCATACGGAGTAATGATGTTCTGCAGGCTGAAAGGGGGCCCATCGAACAGGTTATTGATCACTTCATTTTCAACTGTGGAGACGGGACAGTTTGCGCCTTTTACCGTACCGTCTGCAGGCGACAGGCATTCCAGAGTGTAAAGCTTGCAGGCCGGCGTTACGCCGTCGGCGAGAACTTCGCCTGTGTGAACTATGCATTTCGATGTTGCAAATGAAGTACCCGGCACATAAAAGGGCTGGAACCTGGTTACATCCACCGGCAAATCGGAGACCTGCGGGATGGCCCCATCCTGGTTTTTGTCGAGGGTGCCACCGCTGCTTGCTCCGCTGACGTCGTAGACAAAGCCAATCAGTTGATTCTGGATGGTATTGAAATTGAAGGTCTGCTTCGTTCCTTGATTGCTATCGCCAGTGATTGGATTACCTCCGACCGTCGAAGGCCCGGTGACGCCATTCACCGTGCAGGTCGTCTTCAGCAAAACGGTTGAGCTCGCTAGATCCCCTCCCTCGTCCTCGAGGTTGAAGGTTACGCTCAACGGCTTAGCCTGCATATCTCACGGGGAGAAGGCGAAGAGTAAAGGTGAGCGGAAGAAATAAGTAGCAAAAGACCGCTGATTTCAGGCATAACTACGTTGTCGAGACGAAGTTCTCTGCCGAGAAAAGGAGCGGCCTTTAATGACAGAGTGTAACCAAGAATCGTTCCGATTTACAGCCCATTTTTCACGTCGGGTGCAGGCCGAGTTCACAGCCGGCCGGGTATCGAGTGATGGTGGAGCGCTGTTGCTTCGGGAAGCGGACCGCAGGATCAATCTTCTGGGCCGTCTGGCATGTTGTTTTAGCGATGGCCGGTCACCGTTGCAGGTCCGGCACCAGTTGTCGGAGATGCTGGCGCAGCGCATCTATGGTCTGGCGCTGGGCTACGAAGATCTAAATGATCACGAGCAGCTGCGTTCGGATCCGTTGCTGGGACTGCTGGCGGGCAAGCGGGAACTGGATGAGCCGCTGGCCGGCAAGAGCACGCTGAACCGGCTGGAGCTGACCGGCCGCAGCCTGCGCTATCACAAGATCAGCTACACGACCGAGGCCCTGGACCGGCTGCTGACGGACCTTTTTCTGGAATCGCACTCAGCGCCGCCCGAGCAGATCGTGCTGGATCTGGACGCGACCGACATCCCGCTCTACGGCCATCAGCCGGAGCGGTTCTTCCACGGCTACTACGACAGCTACTGTTATCTGCCGCTGTACATCTTCGCCGGCGACCAGTTGCTGTGCGCGCGGCTCAGGCCGGCCAACCAGGATGCTGCCGCCGGTTCGGTCGCAGAACTCAGCCGCATCGTAACGCAGCTGCGTGAGCGCTGGCCCGAGGTGCGCATCGTGCTCAGGGCCGACTCCGGCTTCTGCCGCGAAGAACTGATGGGCTGGTGCGAGTCCAACCAGGTCGATTATCTGTTCGGCCTGGCGCGGAACAAGCGGTTGCGCAGGATCATCGGCGCCCAGATGCACCAGGCTCAGATCCTGCACCAGAGCAGCGGCAAGGCGGCACGTGTGTTCGCCGAGTTCAGCTATCGGACCCACAAGAGCTGGTCATGCGCACGACGCGTGGTAGCCAAGGCAGAGCATCTCGACAAGGGCGAGAACCCGCGCTTCGTGGTCACTTCGTTAACCGCTGAACAGTGGGCCGCGCAGCACTTATACGAAAAGTTCTACTGCGCCAGAGGCGAGATGGAGAACCGCATCAAGGAGCAGATGTGCCTGTTCGCCGACCGGCTCTCCACTGACGAAATGAAAGGCAACCAGTTGCGCCTCTACTTCTCTGCACTGGCTTACACCTTGATGGAAGCGCTGCGACGGCTGGGACTGAAAGGTACCGCCTGGGCCGAGGCGCAGGTGGATACGATCCGTCTGAAGCTGCTCAAAATCGGCGCCGTCGTTCGGCTCAGCGTACGCCGCGTGCTGCTCCAGCTCAGTTCTGCCTATCCCTGGAAAGACCTATACACCCAGGCCTTCCACGCACTGCGCTGTTGACAAAGCCAGACTTGCAGAAAACTCAACTTCCACCGCCACTGAAAAACATCGCATGGCAGAGCTATGCGCGAAATAGGTCCCCAACATACAAACCACACCGCAGTCGGCGAAATCCACCCTCGCTCAGCAGCACCTGTTCTCGCAAAATGACAACCACGAGGCAAATATCGACCCCGCTCACACCGAAATCTGTACCCATGAGAAATCGCGGTTAGTTAGGTCAAAGCTCTCGTTCTGGAGCACACTTGTAATGTCGAACGGCGCGATTCCATAAGTTGCAGCAAGGTTGTCAGGGTTTTGTCCGATCAAATTTGCCGCTGCGCCCTCCCATGACAAGTCAAAACATTGATTGTTATACAGCCCCTTGTCGGTAAAGGTGGTGTTATTGACCGGACACACATCGGTCGGGTCACCAGAAGTGCTGCCTTGCGTGACGGTAACAATGATGTTGTTATCCACCAGAAGATTCGCGTTCGCGTTACTGTCACCGCCAAGACCCAAAAGGCTTGCAGTGCTGCCGCTCGGACACGTCAGGCTGATCGTTGTGCTCCCAAAGGTGTAGGGCGTAGTCCAACCTGCCGAACTCGGCGACAACCGGTCATCGATTGGCCCGAATAGCTGGGTTGTTGTTTGTGCTGTTAGCATCTGGCTGAACAGCGTGACTCCTGCTATCAATACGAAAAACATCGAGGGGAGCAGCATGACCTTCATTGAATTACGCCTCCTTGGTGCGTTGTTGGTGGCTGGAGAACAACCTCTTCCACAGAAAGAGTCGCCGGCAAGCAGCGGAGACAATGAGTGCGGATTCGTCCAACCAGCTGGACGAAAAAGCGACGGACGACATGCCCGTAGCTGGCCGAATCTAGCGCGTACGACGCGTGCGGCAACTCCAGCGGCCGTTAAATCGCCCGCTGATGAAGCACACACTTCCAGTTCACCCTTAAACGGTCAGGAAGAACCGGTCACCTGAATTTTTGGCAAGCGCACCCAGGGCGGCAAAAAGATTTCACTGATGGGGAGTAAGAAAGCGATCGTTTCGATTCGCTTGTATCTATGGATACCGTAGGTTTTGTGTACTGTCAACCTATCAAAGACGATAGGTGATCCTCATGTAGTAACTCGGATCGATAACCGAAGTTCTATATAGTCATTTTTCGAAGCCTCTGGGCGCTTTCACGCAATATTCACGGAATACCGCTGGCCCGTTCCCTATACTCGACTGGTTATGGCGATCGACGGTCCCCTTCAAATTGAACTCGAGCACGGTACAACGGCAGGCACGTTGATTATTCGCCTGACCGGCCCACTAACATTGCGAAACATTTTCGACTTGCAGACGCAGTTCCGCACCATGGAGGAAGTGTCGCTGACGATCCTGGATTTGTCCGGCGTTCCTTACATGGATTCGGCAGGAATGGGCGTGGTAGTGAATTGTCATGTGCATTGCCAGAGCCGCGGCGGAAAGCTTGTAGCCGTCGGAGTCAGCTCGCGCATCCTCGCGCTATTCGAAATGACACACGTCGACAAGGTGATTGCAATGGCGCCAACAATTGAAGAAGCTGAGGCACTCGTCTAGCCTGGCTGCTAGTGAACGCAAATAGTTGCGCATGTCGTGCAGCTACTTTTTCGGTCGCGATTCTCCAGTGACCCGCAGATTCACTATTTGGCGAATATCTTCTCCCTCAAAGATCGCATAGACGGCGTCGGCGGGCACATCCTTGAATTCCTGATGCAGGCCACTTGGCCAGCGTATTTCGATTTTTGAAATGCTGGCCTCTTTCCCGAGGCCGAAATGCACACGCGTGTCGTTTGACGAGTTATAGCCCCCGCCGCCGCGAACTTCGTCGATCTGCTTCATGCCGCCCGCTTCCACAGTCACACGCGCACCGATCGCAAGATGGTTGCTCTCTTTCCCCACCAAATGCAAAAGTGCCCAATGGTTCGCGGTGTGCGTCTCGTTGATGAAGAGTGATGGCGGACCGTTGACGTTGAAGACGACAAAGTCGAGTTTGCCATCGTTATTGACGTCGCCGAATGCAGTGCCACGCCGTGACTGGAGAGAACCAGTGTTCAATCCAGCCTGCCCTGCCACGTCTTGAAATGAGCGGCCCTGGACATTTAGAAAGAGTTGCAATGGCTCGCGAAATCTGGGTTCGTTTTCCAGCACCTCTGTCAGCAACGAGAAGTTGCCGTTCGCTATCACGATGTCTGGCCAGCCGTCGTTGTCAAAATCGCCGAAGCCGGTTCCCCACTTCACAAATGTTTTTGTGTTTTGTGAAAAGCCGATGTCTGGAGCAATATCGGTAAATACCTGCTGGTCGTTCTTGTAGAGGCTCGCGGGCTGCTTGCTGTAGCGAGTTACAACAAGATCAAGCTGTCCATCGCGATTAAAATCGCCGAAGTCTGCCGCCATGTTGCCGTATATTTCTCCATTCGCGCCGTAAGCCGGTCCGGTCGCGGCGCCAACCTCTTCGAACTTGCCGTTGCCGAGATTGTGGTAAAGATAATTCGGGCCGCTGTCATTGGTGACCAATAAATCCGGCCAGCCATCGTTGTCGTAATCGCCCCAAACTACTCCCATGCCGTGCAGTTTCGCCGGATCGCTGACTCCGGCTTTCACCGAGACATCTTCAAACGTGCCGTCGCCGCGATTGCGAAACAGCACATCTGTTTCACCTTCCAGTTTGTCCGGTGCCTGAATAATCTGCGTCGAATCAACTGCGCCCTTCGAATCGAGAGTGGGCAGGCGATTCAGATCCACGTGCACATAGCGCGCGACAAATAGATCGAGGAGCCCGTCACCGTCGTAATCCGCCCATGCGGCCCCGGTGCTGAATCCGTCCATACGCACGCCGGCGCGCTCAGTTACATCTTCGAATTTGCAGCCGCCAACATTGCGATACAGAACGTTGTGCCCGTAGCCGGTCACGTATAGATCCGGCAGACCGTCGTTGTCGTAATCGCCCACCGCAATCGCCATTCCCCAACCGCGCGTTGTGAGCCCAGCCATGCTGGTGACGTCAGTGAAATGAATATTGCCCCCAGTTCCGTCCTGGCGATAGAGCGTCACCATCGGGTCGCCACCCGCTTTGTAGCGGTCGATCGTGGAGTCGTTGACGACGGCGATGTCGAGCTTGTTGTCGTTATCGCAATCGAATAGCGCAATGCCGCCGCCGCTCATCGTCTCCAGGACGTAACGTCTCTCGGTGGTCGAATGTGGCGTCGTAGTCAGGCCCGCCTGACGGCTAATGTCGCGAAACGAAAGTGTTGAAGACGCAGCAGCAGCCGGGCGATTGGCGGCCTTTGTTGTTGCTGTAGCCGACTGCTTCGGCGGTGCGAGTGGCTTCTGTTTGGGAATCGTCTGCCCGACTAGACAAGCTGCGGCGATAGCGCAGGCAGAGGCGAACAGTGCGAGTTGTCCACCAGCGGCAACTCTTTTGCTTCTGCTCCGTCTACCATGTGCCTGGGCTGATATCACATCGAGATTCTACCCCGTGGCTGCTTGATCTCGTAAGAACTTCGACGTGTCGAACTGCTCCGTGCACAAGAGGGCCCGGCGCCGGTAGACTGGAGTGCATCGTTGGTAAAGAACTGAATGATCGTCGATCTCCTCATCCTCATTTTGACTGCTGCTTCCGGCCTGCAAGCGCAACAAGCTTCTGGCGCGGGCAAACCAGCCCCGCCAACCAGCGGCGGAACGGCCGGCAACAAGCAAAAAGCCGCACAGGGCGGGATTACGAACACCGGCCTGCAGAAGGCTGTATTTGACGATCAGCATCGTCCCATCACTGCCGGAGGGATCGTCAAGTCCGGCCCAATCGTCTTCAAAGATGTGGCAGCCGCGGCTGGCCTCACGCGCTGGCGCCACACGGCTGGATCGCATGTAAAACGTCTGCTGCTTGAAGCGAAAGGTCCCGGAGTATGCCTGATTGATTATGACAATGATGGCTGGCTCGACATCTACCTTATCAGCGGGTCCACTTTCGAAGCGCTTGCTGGCAAGGCTGCAGCGCCGCATGCCGCGCTCTTCCATAACAATCACGACGGCACATTTACTGAGACGACCCAATCAGCGGGTGTGACCAATGACCGGTGGGGCTATGGTTGCGCAGTTGGCGATTACAACAATGACGGTTGGCCGGATCTCTACGTAACCAACTACGGAAAGAACCGCCTCTACCGCAACAATCATGACGGTACGTTTACCGATGTTGCCGATAAGGCCGGTGTCGATCTTGACATGTGGTCCACCGGCGCAACCTTCGGCGATTACGACGGCGATGGCCGCCTTGATTTATTCGTCGATGGGTATGCGCAGATCGACCTTGCTAATCCGCCCATCTACGGAACCAAGGGCGCTGGAAACGCGATCTGCCAGTTTCACGGCGTGCCAGTGATGTGCGGACCGCGCGGCCTGAAGGGCGAACACGATCACCTGTTCCACAACAACGGCGATGGAACATTTACCGATGTAAGTAAAAGACTGCACGTCGACGATCCTGCAGGGTACTACGGTCTCGGTGTGCTGTTTGCAGATGTTAACAACGACGGCAAGCCTGACCTGCTGGTTGGCAACGATTCCACTCCCAACTATCTGTACATTAATAAGGGTGACGGGACGTTTGAAGACCAGAGCTATCCCAGCGGCTACGCGTTGAATGGGGACGGCCGCGAGATAGCAAACATGGGAATCGCAGCCGGCGATTACGAGAACAACGGTCACTTATCCATCGTTAACACGGATTTCGCGAATGACTACAACGTTCTTTTCCAGAACGATGGTTCGGGACTATTTTCGGATGTGAGCTACCAGGCCGAAATCGCCGATTCATCGATCCCATTCGTCAGCTTCGGCGACGGGTTTCTCGATTACGACAACGACGGCTGGAAAGATCTGCTTATCGTGAACGGGCACGTGTATCCGGAAGTCGATCGCCATCCGGAGTGGGGACAGAGTTATGCGCAGCGTCCCCTGCTTTACCACAACCTGAAGAACGGAAAATTCGAAGTGATTCCGCCGGTGAAGGGGACAGGGCTCGCAGTCGTGAGCGTAGCCCGTGGCGCAGCTTTCGGCGATATCTTTAACGACGGCAAAATCGGCGCAGTCATCAATAATATGGATGGCGTCCCGATCCTGCTGCGCAACGTGAATGCCGATCATCATCATTGGGTGGAGCTAAAGCTTGTCGGCGGCACCGGCAGCCCTCGTGATGCGGTGGGCGCAACGGTTTACCTGGATGCAGCGGGCATGCGCCAGCGCGGCGACGTGCTGAGCGGCGGCAGTTATCTTTCCTCGAACGATCTGCGCGTCCATTTTGGTCTGGCTGACTCCGGCGATGCCGGAACTGCGGAGATTCACTGGCCCTCTGGAGCAAAGGAGAACGTGAAGCTGCCGGCATCCGACCGCATCTTTACGATTGAGGAAGGCAAAGGAATCACCGGCGAATTCTGCCCGTCGTGCAGTTCCGTCGCCAAATAGAACGCCGGCGTCTCCATCCAATCTCAAAGCGGCAAATGGGCCATGTCTTACGCTGATTCCAACGACGCCGCAGGTCTGCGCGACCTGGCGGTCAATCTTACCCGAGAGTCGGGCGCGAGCAGATACGCGTGATGTTCGCGGGTTGAGAATTCCACTTTCGGAGCGTTCGGAATCTTCAATTGTTGGAGGAGCACATTGACGAACGCCACTGCATAGCCCTCCGCCCAGCAAACCATCTTGATGCTACCCTGTTGATACCGTGATCTTTTCGCCCCTCACTTGCGGCGCCTCGCTTAATGGATTGGGTTGTCCGTCCCACGTCCATCCTGTGTCTATGCGATGTGAGTTATTGTGAGGGAGGAAAGATCAACACTTTCGTAACCTGTTCATTATCAACGCGGCCCCGTAGCTCAGGTGGATAGAGCAGCAGTTTCCTAATCTGATTATATCGTTTATTATCAATACGTTACGCGAACTTAGACACCCCGAAAAACTCTAAAAGAAACGCAAAGGTATTTTCTCAATGGGTTGAAATATGGGTTAGACCCAATTTCCATGCGGGTTTCAGGGTCTTCGCTTTCAACCCATATTCCAACCCATTGAAACTCGGGAAGCAGAGGCCCACTGGAGACGTGTGGCGATATTGCTCAAGGAGTAACTTACAGGTAGCCGAAATCCGCAGCCCTGGAATGTATGAGTCGAAATGAATACAGAGCTACTTATCTGGAATGGCGATATGCGTTACGGGACTTGCGGGTCCGATCTGTCCGTCCGCCGATATATAGCTGATGCGGTAACTCAGCGTACCTGAAGAAGGAACGTTGTTATCTACTGCTGTTTGCTCTGCCATTGGCCCGGCGATATGAATCCATGAGTCCGTTTGCCCATTCTGCCTATCCACGATGACGCTCAGCCCAGTTGGAGGAGCGCCGAATTGCAGCGTCACGTGCGGAAAAGGATCTTTTGAGAAGCTCAATGCAGGAATGGCCGGCGCGGGAATCTGCGGAGAGCCAATGCGAATGGCTACCGGCTGTGTGGGATCGCTGCGATTTCCATTTGTGCCGACAGCGACAAGCCGGTACCAATAGCGCTCGCCGGGGCTTACATAGAGATCAGTGAATTGCCGCGCGCTTGCGGGGAGTGGATCGCCGATGACCACGCCGAGATCGTCTGCAGTCCCGGAGCGCATGATAAGGAATTGGGCCGTTCGGGTTGCAGGCATTGCGGGCGTGAAGACGATCTGCGATTTTCCATCCGCGCCACTTGCAGAACTAATCAGTGGAGGCTCGGGTGATGACCGGTCGGGTACGATGATTTGCACGGAATCGCCCGGCGCGCCCTCAGAGTTGTCATAACCGATGGCAAGGACCTGATACTCCATTTTTACGTCGGAAGTGAGACCGAGCATGTCGTCATAGAGCGGCTCGGGCGTAACGCGCGCATTTAAACGTGCCCATTGTTCAGTGGGGCCTGAGGCCGACAGCACTCGCCGTTCGACAAAGTATCCGGCCACTGGAAAGTCGACCGGCTTCCATGTAAGTCGAATGCGGGTCTGGCCTGCATCAGCGGAAAGACCACCGACCTTGGGCGGAGCTACTGCGTTCCGGGCCTGCACTGGCGCGGGAGATGAGGGCGTGCCCAGGTCGCCGCGAGAGTTCACGGCCCGAACACGGTAATAGTAAGAAGATCCGGCTCGAACGGCATCGTCTTCATATTGAGTTGTGCCGGGTGGCAGTGCTTGTGCCGAGAGGGCCTCATACGGGCCGTCGGCAAGGAAGGCGCGTTCGATAACGTATCCGGCAAGATTGGGCTTCTGCGCGCTGGGCCAACTGACAATGACTTTGCCGGAGTCGCTTGTCGCAGTCACGGGTTGCGGCGGCTCGAGTGCATAGTAGTCAGGAAAGAAGATTCGTATTGAAGCCGGATTGCTGCGCCGACCGAACGCGTCTAGGCAATACACGCGATAAGTGAGCATTTCATTGGAAGGCGCATTGCGATCGAGAGCCAGAGGGATCTTAGGGTCCCACTTGACGCCCGGCACAATTGGCTTTGCAGTGACGGCGGCACCGTTTTGTCCGCCACCATCGCGCTCGACAACATATGCAATGGCCGGCAACTGCCGATTCTCCGTCGGGGGCGCCCATGAAAGCAACACTCCGCGCTCGTCTGTTTTGCTCGCCAAATCATCTGGTGATGGAGGCAATGCTGTCGTCACACTCGAGTCGACGGCGGGACTTGTCAACTGCGGCCCTGACATACTGCCGGCGGCATCAATTCCCTGCACCGAGTAAGTGCGGGAACCCGCAGGCACGTTTTGCAGTGTCCATTCAATGCCAAGCGCTCGCGCATACGCTGGATCAACGAGTGCACGCACTCCGATGATGTTAAAAAGCTGAGCTCGCTTCGGGCTTGCGTCGCGCGTTGTCAGTACGCTCGGCAGGTGCCGAATCGCATCGGCGTCTTCTACTGAAAGTGCTTGCAATGCGTTCTCGTCACCCATTGCAATCCTGGGCGCAAGCGTCTGTCCTGTTGAGTCGATTAGTTTCCAGCCCCCGGCAGGCCATTGAGAAGGCGGCGGAAACCAGAGAAGCGAGATCTGTCCCTTCCCGTCTGATACGGCGAACATTCCGCCATTTGCCTGCTGGGCCAGCATCTGCCTGGCGCCGAGGAGCACCAGGGCCATCACCAGCAATCGGATTTTTGAGGATCTCAACATGGGTTTCATTGACTAAAGGTGCACCGAGAAGGAAATGGATCCTAAAGGCCAGGGCAGGCCGATGCTCGCACTCGCCTGCATTTCAACAGGCAGAGCCTCAGCATGAACTTGCGCGGATACGCCCGCGTCGACGCAAACGCTATCGACACAAACTCCCGCGGAGACACTGGCCGAAAAATCACCTGTGATATGGGGCTGCGGTGTCACTGTCAAGCCTGCGTCCACGTCGCCGCGAACGTAGGCCGACGCTACTGAATCGTCTCCTACATCAAGATTGATACTTTCTCCGCCGCCGACAGACAGGCCCGCATCAGAAAGCATGAAGTACATGTTCGCAGTTGTGCCCAGCAATTGACCGCTGATGCGCGGCCCCTGCTGCTTTCCTGCATCGATGTGCCAGGGACCGCTGGGCCCAAAGTGCATGTCTACCGCAGCATTGCTGGCGCTATTGCCCAAATCGACTGAAGCGACCCCGCCGAGCAAATTCAAGTGACCCCACAGACGCGCATCGAAGTTACTGCCTGCGTATTGCAGGAAACCCTGGAAGTCTCCATTCCCGCTGTCGGCCTGTTTGAGCAGCCAGGCATGGAAATCGATGCGTGCTCCGGAATCCTGACCTCCGGCCTTGATGGAGAGATCGCCGTCCACTGTATACGTGAAGGTGTCCGGCATTCCGACGCGAATTCCAGCCATGAACAGAAAAGAATTATCCATGGACGGCACCGCGGATTTAATCGAGCCGGTGTCCTCAAATGCGGTGATTGGAAAGTTGTGGCCTAGACCGCCCTGTACTCGATAGAGATTCATCACCGGAGGCACAGAAATGATCGGCAGGCCCTCAGCGCCGAGCGAATACGTGATGCGCGTTAGCCAGTAATCATGCCCACCTTGGTAGCCGAGGCGGAATTCACCGGTGATAGGTGGAGCGCCCAGTTCCGACAGATCGACAGAGCCTGAGATGACATCGCCGCCTGAACTGCTCGAACCTGAGTAGACCGGATGCACCTTTGCATCGGAGGACGGCTGGCCTGCCGGGAACGGAACGTCAATGGTAAACGGCGCGAACGAGGGTCCGGTCGCGGAGTAACTATTGCCGTTGTCATTGACCGCGTAGTTCACCTGCGTCTGAGCCGCTGACATGACCTCAGACAAATGAACATTCGCGTTGAACATGGCAGTCATTACCTGCGGGCCGGTTGGCGGCAACGTGAGATGTACAGAGGCAAGGTTGACCGGCGTCTGGTCGAGGACCGAGCTTCCGCCCAGGGAAATGTCTTTCGTCGTTGCTCCCTGGGCAAAATACCCGCGGCCGTCCATGCCGAAATAAAAAACCTGATCGAATGCTGAGAACGTTTTGTTTTGTGCGGCGAATACGAAGTGCGTGTTCGCCTGCACTACCCAGCCGACATTCTGCTGTTCTGTAAAAGTGAGATTGCTTGCAGTGAAGTTGAAGTTTCCGTAATTCTTTGAGACCGCCGGGCTGGTCAGCAGGAACGTCATGTTGGCTTGTTTGCCGCCGTCCGACATGAGGCTCGCGTTGCCCGTCAGATGGGCATCCAGCCACGGCACATGCACGTCCATGCCGTTGTATTGTGCGTCGAAGTTTCCATTCGCCGCAGTTGCCACGATGGATTTGAAGCTGACGGAGCCTGCGCCGAGGTTAGCTGTGAACTGCCCAGTGTTCAGCGTGCCGCATAATCCGCTGCCGATGACTCCCCAATCCGTAACCGTTGGCTGCAGGGCCGCGCCTGAAACCAGGTTGAAGGTATATGGCGTGACGGCGAGGCTTGGGAAGCGTACGCCAACCCAATCGGCGCCCTTCAACGGTCCGCACAATGCACCGGCGGCATCTCCGTCGTGATGGCTCAAGTCAAGCCGCACTGAAGTTGACTGCATGGTGAAAGCGCTCCAACCGATAAGCGTTTTCGGCAGCGTGAGCCCGTCTTTGACCCAATCGCCATTTGCTTTCAGTTCTGCCTGAACCCCATTCCAGACCACCGGCAACTCGCCGGGTTGGCGAAGCGTTGTATCGCTAAGTTGCACATTGAGAGTCGCGTCAAGTTCCGCACCGGCTTGTCCGTTAATCCTCTGAATTGTTCCCTGCAATCCGGGCAAACCCGCATCCAGAGCCAGGTTCGGCGATACATCGATGCTGCCTGTCTGCACGTTTGAACCATCCGGGACGCTCCAGTTGTTGATCTGCACTGCAATGGACGGATACTGCTTATATGCGCCGCTACCCCCATTGGCCATTTGAATAATGAGCTTCCCAGTGCCGCTGAATGTACTTCCCTGCTGTGTAACTCCGCTCTGTAGCCCGCTGATCTCGAAGGCGCCTCCGCTTTTGACGGGAAACATGAACTTGCAGGGCTTTTTGGGATCAGAAGCAACCACCTGGTATGCGACAGAACCGGACGCGACGTGCTGATCGGGTAGATTACTTCCGAGTTGCGAAACTGCCAGCTGCAATGGACCGTTGACGTATTGCACCGCACCCAAACCTGCGACGTTTTGCTTTGATCCGGAAAGCAGCCCGATTTTCAGTGGAGGAAGATTGCTACCTACCGGCGGCGCTAAAGTGTTCAGAAGCGATTGCGCTTCTGAAATGTTCGGCACGCTCGATGTCTGATTGCTTGCGCCGCTGCCATTGGCCGCGGAAGTTGTGGGAGCTGCGAGTTTTGAAGGCATCAACGAACCCAGCGCCTTACTCACTGCCCCCGAGAGGTTCGGCACCGTGGGCTGCGGCATTACGTCGGCCTCGACGATTACCGCATGATCGCCGACCGCCTGGACGTCGAGTGCGGGCGAGTAGATGGGACTGCTCTTGCTGATGATGATGGGCGGTTCCGGGGTGGGAATCTGTATCGAAAATCCCCCAAAGCTGAACGTATCGAAACCTTGCCGGGTAAGATTTTTTCGTTCTTCTGATGGCCCCAGCGGAAAAGTCTGCTGTGACTTGACGCCATCCACAGTCCAAGTGACACGCACCTCGCCGCGTCCGTAGTAATGCAGGTATGAGATAGCGTCCAAGCCGTCATCGCAGGTGCTGCAAATCGCGATTGGCTGCGGCCCACCTGCCCGAATTGGCACGATCGTGGTGTGACTTTGATTGCTTGCATTGCCAGCACCGGCCTGTAAGTTTGGCGCAGCCCGCAACGGTGCCGGCGTGCTGGATTGCTGGCGGCCTGGTGACTCTCCAAGGCCGACTCGATTGAGCACGGGTCCTTTGGACGCGGAGATGTCATAGGCCCCAAAATCCGGATTATCAATTTCTTTCAGATGCAAAGGCCCGTCTGCATCAAGATCTTTTGGAACCGTGATATTGAGTGATTGGCAGTAGAGCATGTATGCATCGCCTGCTGCCTGCGAGGCTGGGGAGTTGCCACCGCCCTGGCCGAGAAGTTGCTGGAAACTTGTCTGCACAGCACTTGCATTCAACCCGCTCTTGCTTAATCCGCCTTGCGCAGTCATCTTCGACAGAAGTGCAGTTTGGAGAAACGGCGTGGTTGGACCGTCGACGCTTGACGAAATTGCTGACTCGCTTACATGCTGCAGGTCATCGTTGGAAATCTGGTAAACGCGAACGATGAAGCTGCCGGTGGTGTGGAATGCGTGCTGAATGGGACTGGCGGAACTGGTTGGCAGTCCAAGCGGAAGGCTCGGATCCCAGTTCATTACGTTTTGACCCACGGGCGGAGCGGTAAGCGGCACGACTGTACCGTCTCCCCAATCCACGAAGACGTTGCTGAAGCTAACTTCAGAAACGTCGCGCACGAGACATTGGCTTCCGCAATTTTGAGGAGTAACAAACTGCGGAGTTGCATCAGGCTGATAAGGAGATCGCGAAAGATCGATGGTTCCACCCAGACCCCAGTCGTCGCCAACGTAACTGTTGGGATCGTTCGAGGTCTTGGATAGATTCTGCACCTGCAATGAACCGGTCGACATACCCATGCCGGGGCACGTTAATCCGTTTGGAGCAGCGGGAGCCATCAGCGGCCATCGCTCTGAGATCTCCACTTGCACGTCAACGGTTCCACCGGAATCGGGTGTGCTGTTCTGAGGAGCGTTCTGCAGGCTGTGAATTGCTGCGGGATTCTGAGCAATTGCGGTGTTAGCCGATTTTGCCGGCGGTTGATTTGCTACGCCGTTTTTGTTGTAGGTATGAAAGCCTGCGATCTCCCACTGCAAATCGCCCTGGCTCAGTTGGCTATTCAACATATCGCCCGCAGGCTTGCCTGTGCCTGGCGCCCCGCCACTCTGCGTCACAGTTCCTTTGCCGCCAATTCCGCCTGTGAGGATGACACCGCCGCTGAAGACGAGCCTCCTGGTCGGTTCAAGAACCGCTTTTAGAAAAGCTGGATCGGGTCTGTAGTAAGTCGGCACCACATTTATGGAGCCTCCCGATCCACCCATAGCGAGAATTGTTCTTCCGGCAATTCTCTGTGTCGCCAGCAGCGTCTTGCCGTCTTTCGCGTAGATATGCAACTCGTAGTAGTCAGCGAGACCAGGATTCTGTTCGTGCCACTTGAAAACCGAGTTGTCGTTGAGCAGAGGAATCGCGATGGAAGTAACGTATCCATCGCTTGTTGTTTCCGGTCCGAGGGGAGCGTCCAAATAGATGACACCCTGTGAGAACTTCTGCAGCGAGATCGGCGGGATCTTCAGGACAGTCGGCGGTCCAGAAGGTTTTGATGCCAGCACATTCAGCATCCCCTTGCCAACCGTACCCTGCTGTCCAGCTTGGGCCTGTCCATTTATCAGGACGCCCGTCGCTCGAACAGGAGATCCCGGCGCCTGCAGATTGATATCTCTCCCGCCCGGCAGCGCGGTTGGCAGTGAGTTTACGCTGACGTGCATTTCTGTGCTATTGATGTAGCGTGCCGGCCCATTTGCGATCACGGCGGCGGGAACACCTGCACCAGTCGTGAATGTCACCAGCGTTCCGGGCAGAAAGCCGGAACCTTCGAGTGTGAGATCGACATTCTGACTGCCCGCCGAAATCTGGTTGGGAACCACGCGAAGAATCTGCATCGGAGCCGCATGAGCGACGACTGCAGATGAGGTGACTGTGAAAGTATTCGGCGCGGTAAGCCGGTTCTGCCCGCCAACCGTTACCACCACAACGCGCGATCCCAAAGACGCATTGGGTGCGATGGTAATCTGCGCCGCAAGCTCGCTGGAGTTTGTCAGCGTTGCCGATTGAACCGTGATGCCGTTGTTCGGGGTGAATTGCAAACTCACCGGTCCGGCAAAATTGATGCCTGTGAAGGTAATTGAAACGGTTGAACCTTGAACGCCTTGCAGCGGCGTGAAACCGCGCAGAGCAGGTGTGCTGGGGGTTTGGCCGCATCCCGCAGCAGCGAACATGCCCGGCGGGCAATTGGATTGCTGAGAGGCGGTAATGGTAAGCGGAGTTGTAATGCGCAAGTCGTGATCGGCATCGACGAGGTTGACTTGCCGATTGCCCGTCTGCGCATTGGGTGCAATTTTCAATTGCGCAGAAATTTGTGTTGCGGAAACAACACGCAGATTGGCCACCGTGATTCCAGCCGACGGCGAAAAAGTGAGCGAAAGTGCCCGGGCCACAAAGTTGGCGCCGTTGAACGTGACGGTCACGTTCGATCCCGCGGAGGCTTGTGCGGGTGCGAACGAAGTGAACGATGGAGGCCCCGCTGGTTGCGATTGCCCTATGGTTCGTTGCGCGACCCGGTTATTTTGAGCCAAACAAGAGGCAGAAAACAGAACTGAAAATAATGCAATTGATGACAGCTTGCAGATATCCAAAATGCAGAAAAAATGCCGGATCGCGAGCAGCCTACTGCGCCAACCATTACGAAGGCTTCGCTGTTGTCGGAAATGGCTGCTGCTTAACTGTTGTCTCATTCGTTCTGTCCGGTGTCAGAATGTGTGTTTATGTCCCCAGGTAATAGTCCAGAGCACAAGTAACTGTGTCGTATTGGTTTCGATCATTGAAATGTGATCGTGATTCTGGTTATAGCTGCCTTGCGCCGAAAGAGTACTGAATTTTATTTTGCCGGGCATGGTCCATGAAAGCTGTCCACCGTACTGCCCGGAAAAAGTATCGCTTGTTGCAGTACCGCTCGACAGCACTGTCTGGCCAGCCGAGATTGTCATCAGTGGGGATACCTGCAAGCCGGTTCGCTTCCAAGATGCGGACGGCTGCACGCTGATGGAGTAAGTACGTGTTGTTCCCACCGTCAGACGGTCAGCGGCGACCCAATTCACATTTCCTTCGGTGACGAGCTGGAAGAATCCGCGAGTTGCGATCGTGGCGCCGGCATTAATCGAAGAAGTTATCGTGTCAGCGCTCGTCATGTAGTTGTTGCGGCTCCAGTCGCGCGTTCCAGAAAGGTTCAGGCTGGCTATACCGAAGGCGCGGGTAGCAGCAACGCTACCGTAAAGATCGCGAAGGTCCTGAGCGCCGGTTACCGAAGGAGGCATTCCCTGCAATGCAGGCGGAATTGCGCCGGTGCCGGTGATTGATTGCCACGCCTCAGCAGACACACTTGCCTTGGCGCCGAGTGGCTTGCTCCAGGTCTCGTCAAAACTGTTCATCTTGAGCTCGGCGCTCGTTGTGGGATGGACGTTGTTGTCGAGATATGTGTATGTGAAGCCCATGTTACCGACTTTTGTTGTGTCACTTATGGACGCATCCACGCCGCGAACATTCGGCTGGCTTGCCTGGGTCAGGCTGGGATTGGATGGCGTGCCGAATGCAAAACTGAGTTCACGATAATCTGCGCTGGCATTCGCCTTGGCAATTTGTCCTGCAACTGCAGAACGCCATGCGCGCCCGAACAGGCGCTTTGACGCAGGATCGTTGAGATTTGCGTTGTCGTAGCTGATAGCGTACTCCGAGGTCCACAACCATCTTTCGCTCAGATGGATTTTCAGAAGCGCGCCCAACGCTTCTCCGGCTGATGCGGGAGCAACTGGATTGGGAAGAATAATCGGGTTTCCCATCGAGTCGTAACCAACCGTGGTGGGTGCGCCTGTGTCTTTAGCGTTCAGCCACATGCCGCGCAACTCCGCCCACTTTGGCAATGGAAGCTGATAGCTCGCGCCTTCAATCTGCTGATGAAAATTGACCCCGGACCCGCCGCCGAGCGCTGTGTCATCGGTATTTACAAATCCACCAAGAGTTCCAGCAGGAGTCTTCAACATCAGTTCCGCGCCTTGACGTGGGGTGGCAGCGGTAACAAACTGCGCATCCGTATACAGTGAAGGGCTGACAGTACCAAAGCGAAGATTGGCTCCCCACGTTGGCTGCTTGTAACCGGCCTGCAGAACATAGTCGCTGAATTGCGCGTGACTGGTGCGTTGCACGGGCGGATTCAAAATTGAATTGAGCAGACCGCTTCCGTTCGCCTCCACATGCCATGGGCCGTTCTGGTAGGTGTAGTGCTCGGCGGCTGAAACAACATTGGAATCGGGTGGATTGGACCCTGATGCCCATTGCGTGTTGACGCCAATCTGGCCATCAAGCGTTGGGCGCACACCATTCTTCGCCACGGGTGGTTTGCTTGTTCCTGTTGGCGTTGTTGGTGGCGTATTTGGTTGCGCCTGGAGTGCGCTTGAGATCGTCGCAGGTGTCGGCATAGTGGCGGTCGTGCCGCTGGCAGGTGGCGCTTCAGCATCCGTACCAGGCACGAGTGCGGGACCTGAAGCGCTACCCTGGGCCGCCTGCGTGGCCGATGTATTCGGCGCCTGCACAGTGAATTTCCATGAAGTAGCGTCGCTGCCCACACTGAGGTTTACGGTGTGTTCTCCACCCTGCAAAGCCATCGGTGGGGAGAATGTGATTTTCGACTCAGAAACCTGCGACAGGGAGGTCACGTCGACATCGTCCAACATCAGGCTTACGTCAGCCGGATTTACTGGCTGCTGGAAGCCCAGGGCAATCTGTGGTTGGAGCTGTGTCGTGGTGCTTCCCGGAGCAGGCGTCTGACCTGTGATCTGGCTGGAAAAGTCGTCCACAGGCGGTAGCGCTACCGGATCGCCGATCGAGGCCAGGAGGAGACGTTTATCGCTTTCACGAAGTTTCGATTGCGGCCCATTTGGAGCTTGGGCGATAAATCGCTGCACCGGACCTGAGAAGACTACTTGTCCGGAGGGCGAAATGGCATCAACCTGCCAGTAATAAGTTGTTCCAGTTTGGAGTTTGCCGTCAATGGCGCGCAAGTCGAGTTGCGGTTCTTTGGTGAGGTACTGACGCACAATCTGCGTTGCTGCCGGACCGCGGCTGATAGTTACGAAGTAGAATCCGGCCGAAAGTTCAGGGTCCCTCCACTCGAGCAGCGCATGACCTGCCGGAGTTCGCGCAGGAACAGATTGCCTTGCCCCCAATCCGTCGTCTGACACGTGATAAATGCTGCGCAGAGGCAAAGGCGGTCTTGTCACTCCATTTGAGTCGACAGTGCGCACGGTCCAGTAGAGTGACCCCCTGGGTTGCGCGCGCCAAATCTCCGATGATATATCCCAGCGATTGTCCTCAACGTCGAACCAACGGTTCACGGAGTTGAGATACGGCTGGTCTGTGAATCCCACTTGATACTTCACCGCGCCGGGAACCGGAGACCACAAAAATGAGGGTGGGTCGGCAGATGAAAAGGCCTTTCCGAATTCGGGCAGAATAAGTTGTTCAAGCTTCCAGTTCCCAGGAGTAATGAGCACGTTGACAGGCACCGTTGCCACCTGGTTCGGCTGGACGATGCGCAATTGCAACATGTGCAATCCCAGGAGCGAAGTAGGGAGCGACTGATGCGTGACGATGGTTGTACTGGTGCCAGCAATGAAGGAGGCTGTAAACTGCTCGACGGTATTGCCATCCCAAACCCATTCGCCAATCACCGTTCCTGAGCCCGATCCGCCGAGAATGGCGTTTGCATAGAGAGGCTGATTCTGCATCACGACGGTTCCATTGCGCGGATGCAAAAGACCCAGGTTGATTGCTGTCACGGGCGCGCCCAGCGAGCTTACGGCCTGTACTCTTACAGGTTGGGAACTTCCCGCGGCAGCAGTTCCGACGCCTACCGCAGTGTTGGTTCCATCTGCATTGAGCACATCAACTGCGCGAAGCCCCATAGCAGCTGTGGGACTTAGATTGATGCGGGCGGTCATCAAACCTGAATTGATGACTCTCACATTCAGCACGTTTACATCCGCAGCTTGCGTTCTGCCCGTAGAAGCGTTGAGGGCCGGTAGTACCGGCGAAATGACGACGGTTGCCCCAGGCCGGAAGTTGGTGCCAACTAACGTCATCAACACCTGGCTCTCTCCGCGCACAGGAAGTCCAGGCGACACACTTACAAGCACTGGGGGCGGAGCCGGTGGCGCCACGATGAGCGTAACAATATTCGATGGAAGCGGTCCTCCGGGTGCAGAACGATTGATGACTTGAACTGGTAAAGATCCCGATACAGAAATCAGGTTGCCGGGCACCGTTGCCACAAGTTGCGTTGCAGTCTGCGATGACGGCACAAGCGCGACAGTGTTCACGCTCACTGTGGATGTTGTGTTGAAATTTGTGCCGTTTACTGTCAAGGCGAAAGCGGAGCCGCCAGCCGTGACTGTGGATGGATTAATAGTTGTAATGGTGGGGTTTTGAGCAAGCGCTACTTGACTTATGGCGGAAATAGAAAGCACGGCCAGAGAAGTTATCCAGCCGAGTAATCTGGCAGCGGGAAACGCACTACTTTTCACCGATGACCTCTCCCACAACCTGCAACTCATCCGCCGGATCTCCGTCAACAAGTAGTGCGTCAGACGCCGCAATCGTTTCAGTGTTTGAGGCCGGTTCTATTCCTTCGCGAGGCTCTCGAATGAACAAAACTGTCAAACCTGCGTGCGGGCGCGCCTGGATCTGCTGTTTCTCTCGAAAGGACCTTTGGATTCGCCCATTCAGAAGCCTGTTCAGCGGGAATCAGCAATCATATAAGGCTTCTAAAAAAGGTAATAATCAGAACATTCGCCGGTTGGGGAAGACAGAGGAGGACAATCCTCTAGCAGCTACAAGTGAAACCATTAAGATTCGTAATTTACATGAACATTCGACCCCTGTCACGAAGAATCAAGTAACCAGACCTAGTGGCGTAACAGTAAATGCGGATTTCAGGAATGTCGTTAGCACATAATATGTCCGGCGATTTTAGCAAGTGAAGTGTCCGCATAACGGGCGGCGAGGATGGAGCCATGCGCGAGAGCATGGCGATCTATCCGCAGACCGCAGCGGAGCGGGCGATGAAGTTACAGGAAGTGTTGCTACGGGCCACATCGGGCAAGATCAAGTGGTGGCAGGCTGCTGAGTTGATCGGCATCAGCGAGCGGCAGATGCGGCGCTGGCGGAAGCGCCTGGAAGAGCAAGGCTCGGAGGGTTTGCTGGACCGGCGCCGGCGGCAGCCAAGCAGCAGGCGGGTAGCGAAGGAGCAGGCCGCAGAGGTTCTGAGCCTGTATCGGGACAGGTACTTCGATCTGAACGTGCAGCATTTCCACGAGAAGCTTGTCGAGGACCATCAGATCGGGTTGAGCTACACGTCGGTGAAGCAGGCCCTGCAGGCAGCCGGTCTGGTGAAGCGCAAGGCCCGGCGCGGGGTGCATCGCAAGCGACGTGAGCGGCGTCCGCTGCCGGGGATGATGCTGCACATCGACGGCAGCGACCACCAGTGGTTTCAGGATGAGCGCGGGCACGACCTGATCGTGATTCTGGACGACGCCACCAGTGAGATCCGCTATGCGCAGCTGGCGCCGGAAGAAACGACTGCCACAGTGATGACCGGGCTGCGTGCAGTGATTGAACGGAAGGGGATGTTCTGTTCGCTGTATTCCGACTGCGGAGCCCATTTCTGGTATACGCCGAAGAGCGGCGGCAAGGTCGATTATGAACGTCCTACGCAGGTGGGCCGCGCCATGAAGGAACTGGGCGTGCATATGATCCCGGCCTACTCTCCGCAGGCGCGCGGCCGCTCAGAACGCAACTTCTCCACCTGGCAGGGACGGCTGCCTCAGGAGCTGCGCTTGCGCGGGATCAGAACGCTGGAAGAGGCCAACAGGTTTATCAACGAGCACTACATCGCCGAGTTCAATCGCCGCTTCACTGTTCCGGCAGCCGAGCGCGGCACGGCGTTTATATCCTGCCGGCACAGGAACCTGGAAATGATCTTCACGCAACGATTCGAACGCACCGTTGATCGAGACAATACGGTGCGCTTTAACAACCTGGTCATGCAGATCGAGCGAGCCGAGTGGCGTCCCACTCTGGCTGGGTGCAGGGCGATTATCCATCAGCACCTGGACACTACCCTGACGCTCATGATCGCAGGACATCGCGTCGGACATTACAGCGCAGAAGGAAAACTGTTGACGCCGCTGACCGAAAAACAAATCAAGGCCGTGGAAAAGACGTTAAGAGGAAAAGTCACAAAACAGACTTTCCCTCTTAACTTGCAAATCCCGCAAAATACGCGGGATTCGCACTTTACCACCGCCTCGGATACGGCTGATGAACGATTAACAATTCCGGACACTTCATTTGCTACAAAAAGCGGCCATTTTCACTTGCTAACGACAATGCGGATTTCAGGAATTCGATCAAAAGCAGATTGGGAATTGCTCCATCTCTCAAGCTCTTGAACTTTAGTTAAATGCCCGGACGCACGACATTAATCACTCACGAATTTGCGCCAAAGATCGACAAATTTCGAAGCAGGATTGACTTCTCAAAAAAATGGAGAGGAAATATTTCTGCTTGGATGTGATTGGGGTCCCCGAAGGAAGGAAGCGGCGAAATCGCAAGCAATTACTTTCTCGAATAGACGGTGACACTGTCGTCCTTGAAATTGGGAAGTAACCCAATTAGTTCCCGGTCTCCTCTCGCTGTAAACTGAATCAATAGTTCGTTCGGCCAGGTCGCGGCCCCGTAGCTCAGGTGGATAGAGCAGCAGTTTCCTAAACTGCGTGTCGGAAGTTCGAGTCTTCCCGGGGTCACCATCCTCTTGATAGGCACTTGTTCAAGCGATTGTTTGTCGGAGCGGCATAATCCGCCTTTGCAGATTTCCTTTTTGACTTGATGCGGTGCAAACGGCTATAAAAGTTCATGTCATGGAAACTCGTTCGATGACATAGCGGCTGTTCCGCTTCGAATGGGACAGCCAAGTTCACCACAGCAATCGCCAGGATGCTCGGGAAGGCGGTGAAAGTCCGCCACTGCCCCGCAACTGTGAGCGCCCCTGCCCTCAATTCCGTCGAGTGAGCAGGAAATTCAGCCAAGGCTGATCTGAAAGAGCCTTGTTCACCACTGGAGACGGCATGCAAGCCGGCTTTGGGAAGGTAGCTGCTATGGCGCAAGTCAGGAGACCGATCCTAGCGCCTTCAACCGCTTTCCAGTTCCGAGGGGAACGAAGGAGCTACCATGCCTCTTGCCTTTTCTCTGCATCCGCGGCCAAAACAATTTCTGCCGCTTCTGCTCGCCTCCATTCTGATTTCTTTTTGCAGTGTCGCATCATACGCTGCGTCCATTCGTGGCCAGGTGGTTGATACTACCGGCGCCCACGTGTCCGGAGCCAAGGTCGTTGTCGTCTGCAACGGCAAGGTTGCTGCATCAGCCATTTCCACGGCCGACGGCAGCTTTGAAGTTCTCACCGGCACTGAAGGGCGATTCTTCCTCGTGGTTTCGGCCAGCAGTTTTCGCCAATTGCAGACGCCCGATTTCTACGCCGGTCAACTCGATTCCGTTGAACGCAAGATCGTGCTTGAGCCCGAGTGGGTAAGGCAGTCGATTGTTGTTACCGCGACGGGAACGCCCACGCCGCAGGGACAGACCGGCTCGACGACGAATGTTCTGAGTTCGCTCGATCTGGAGCAGCATAGCGATCTGGTGGGTGTTTTGCGCTTGATGCCCGGCGTTGACGTAGTTCAACTGGGGCAGCGCGGCGCGCAAACCTCTCTCTTTGTTCGCGGCGGCGGATCTGACGATAATAAGGTTCTGCTCGACGGAGTTGATGCCGGCGATCTCGGCAATCAATTTAGCTTTGGTCCGCAGTCCAGCTCCGGAATCGAAAGTATTGAGGTTTATCGCGGTCCTAATTCGAATCTGTTCGGTTCCGGCGCCATGACGAGCGTGGTGAGTATGACCACGCCGCACGGCACAACAAGCTTCCCATCGATTCAGTTTCAGGGTGATGCCGGCAACTTTAAAACTTCGAGCGAACAGCTTGAAGTCTCCGGCGCTCACGGCAAGATTGATTATCTCGGCGCGTTCAACTGGTTCCAGACCTCCAATTCCCTTCCTTTGGATCAGCATCACCTTGCTACGTCGACTGCAAACCTTGGCTGGCAACCATCGGCGAGTACTCAGATTCGCGGCACGGTCCACTATGGTGCGTCAGGCAGCGGCGTGCCGAACGCGTGGGACTTCTATCAGGTAGCCGATAACGCTACGCAGAAAGATCAGAACATCTTTCTCAGCGCATCCGTTGACAACCAGACCACGTCGAGCATTCACAACAGCGTTCGTTACGGTCTCGTCCGCAAGCGCGAGCAGGTGGAACTGTGGCGCATGTCGGGCAATCCGGTTGCGTTCAGCAATTACTGTTTCGGTCCGGCTACGCTTGGCAATGTCGTCACCATCAAGGGCGCCAACGGCTACTCCGCCACCGGCCAGGCGGTGCTCGACTGCTCCACGTATCACGCGCAGTATGTTTCCAACCGTGACATGGTCATCTATCGGGGCGACGTGAACATTACACCGCACCTGACCGGATTGATCGGCTTCCAGTATCAGAACGAACGGGGCGCGCAGCCGGGCAGCACATACTACTCGCCAGTTGAGCGCAACAACTACGACTACATCGCCGCTGTTCATGGGGATTTCAAGCGGCGCTTCTTCTATACGCTTGGCGGCAGCCTTGAGCACTACTCGCTCGTAGGAGTGCATACTTCCCCACGCGCGGGGTTTTCATTCTACGCACTACGTCCGCGCAGCGGAGTCTTCAGCGGCACGCGCATCCAGTTCAACTTTGGCGATGCAGTGCGCGAACCGAAGCTGACTGACCAGGACGGCTCGCTCTACAACTTTCTGCTGGCCAACGGCGGCCAATCGACGATTCAGCAACTCCACATCGGGCAGCTTGCTGCACCCTACGTTCGCACGTATGAAGGCGGGGTTGAGCAGTCGTTCCTGAGCGGCCACATTATATTCTCAACCAGCTACTTTCATAACCAGTTCGGCCGCGAGATCGAGTATGTGGGTCTCGATCTTATTCCGCAGCTGTTACCCAACCTGACGCCAGCTCAGCAGCAGCAGCTCGCGTCGATTCTACAGGCGAATTTCGCATATGAACTCACCCTGAACTCAGCGGCATATCGAGCTCAGGGCATTGAGGCATCCATCGAGAGCGGCATTGGCAAAGAGCTCTTCTTCCGCGGAGGGTACACGTATCTCGATGCAGTTGTGCAGCGCTCGTTCACGAATGATGACGCGGCCCTGCTTGGCCCGATTCCGACATTCAGCGATGGAACGCCGATTGGGCCCTACTCGCCATTGAAAGGTGCGCGCCCGTTTCGTCGTCCACCGCATACGGGCTTTTTTACCGCTACGTGGTCGCGGCAGAGATTCACCGCCCAATTCGCATCGGCGTTTGCCGGCCGGAGCGATGACTCAACCTACCTGGAGGGCTCCGATGCGAACGGCGGCAATAGCCTGCTGCTGCCGAACCGCAATCTCGACTATGGATGGGCTCGTCTGGACCTGGGCGGGAGCTATCATCTGCTTTCGTGGCTGTCGATCTATGGACAGGCGAACAACTTGCTGAGCCAACAGCATATCGCGCCAATCGGCTACCCGAGCCTGCCGATGAACTTCAGGACTGGCTTGCGCATCCAGTGGGGCCCTGGGGCAGCAAAGTAAACAGCTGAATCCTTATAAAGCAGCGGCTTGGACCGCTGCTTTTTCATTTAGCCTCTATTTCTTACGTTGTTCGGGAGGAGCCTGCGCAGGCGGATTTGAGAAGAGTGCGCAGCGCTCGGTCCCCTCTCGCACCATCGGATTTGGTCTCGCTTTTCCACATCTAGTCTCATTAATGCTCAGTTAAAAAGCGCGTTTTATGCTTGGACAATCGGCCTCCACTGCCTGAAACTAAGGACAACACTCATTCGAGTAAGGAGTAAGACAGCCTCGCCGGCACGCGAGCGATCCGCCACGTTGTTGGAATATTCCATCATCGAGAGAAATCGAGCGCCGCCAGCAAAGCTGTGAACGACGGACAGGCACTGCGGTCAATCTGCAGTTTTCTGCGTTGTTCACCCGTTGCGCTTCTTCTGCGCACTTGCTCGATCGGAAATCGTGCTTGGGCATGGCTGCGAAAACGCTAGACCGTTCGGTGAACCACAACGTCCCCGGAAGTTCTCTTCGGGCGGCGCCAATTGCACATCTATATACAGACATCATTCACACCACAGCAAGTCCGGAATCATTTCTTCCAATTCGACATGAGTCGTCGATTTATTTTGCCGCTTATCGAGCGGCGCTCAAAACGCGATCTACTTGCCTTGATTCTGCGCCTGTTTTCAAACTTCGCAACCGACATCTATTTTTCGCACGTAGAGCTGGAATTCTCGCGATGGACCGGCGCCTTTCATCAACGATTTACAAGCTGAACGCTATTTTTGGATCTGGAGGACCATTATGAAACGCAATCGAATACATCTTGGCATTGCCTGCCTGACTCTCTTCGCTCTCGTCGTTGCACTGTGCCCGATTTCAATTCATGCACAGTCGACGACACAGGGAGCGATCGCAGGAACTGTACTAGATCAATCTCAGGCAGCAATTCCGAATGCAGCTATAAGCATTCAAAATCCAGCCACCGGATTCAGCATCCAGCTTGTCTCCGATACAAACGGCTTCTTTAAGGCTTCGCTGGTCGAGCCGGGAACGTATACGGTTTCCATCAACGCGACGAATTTCGCAAAGTATCGCGCTGAGAATGTTACTGTCAACGTCGGGCAAACGACTACTTTGACGCCGACACTCTCGATCGCGTCCTCGTCGTCTGAAGTTGTGGTCACTGAACAGACTCCGGTGATGAATCTGGAGTCGCCAGATTTCACCGGCACATTGACCAGTCAAGCTCTTCAATCGATTCCCATCAACAACCGCCGCTGGTCGAGCCTCGCAATGACAACGCCCGGCGTGGTTTCCGATGCGAATGGTTATGGAATGGTCAGCGTGCGCGGCATTAGCACCCTGCTCAATAACGTAGAGATCGACGGCGCCGACGACAACCAGGCATTCTTCTCTGAAGAGCGTGGCCGCACGCGCGAAGCCTATTCAACTTCCGCAAATGCCGTCCGTGAATTCGCAGTCAACACAGGCGTCTACTCCGCGCAGTATGGCCGCGCGGCTGGTGGCGTCATCACATCGGTCACCAAGAGTGGCACCAACCAGATCCATGGCCAAGCGTACTTTTATGACCGCCAAAGCAACTGGAATGCGTACAACAACTACACGACCATCACTTCGCTGGTGAACGGCTCAAATACCACTACCCACATCAAGCCGAAGGACCTGCGTAAGATCTACGGCTTCACCGCGGGCGGCGCACTTATCAAGGACAAGCTCTTTTGGATTTACACCTACGATCAGCATGCTCACGTATTTCCGGTCGTCGGCATTCCGTATAGCCCGCTGCAGTTCTACACGCTTCCGCAGGCCACGTTATCCACCGGAGAAACCTGCAACACCACAACGGGTGCGCTGAGCGGGGCTCCTGCCGCCGCTATCAATGACACGAACGCCTGCGCTCTGGCAGCACGTCAACACATCAGCTATACGCAGGCCTCCTATGATTGGGCCGCCATGCTCTATGGCAGCAGCACCGTATCGCCCGGTAGTTATCCCGGCGCAACACAGATTTCGGACCTTGGTTTGAACAGCGCAATCGGCCAGGTGCCGCGCTTCGGTTACCAGGAAATTAATACTCCCAAAATCGACTGGCAGATTACCCCGAAGCATCGCTTGAGCGTGCTGTACCACCGCCTTCGCTGGGACTCGCCCGGTGGCGTACAGACGACGGCCGCCGACAACTATGCGCGCGATGCGCAAGGCAACGACTACGTCAAGCTCGACTATGGCGTGACCAAATTGACCTCGCTCATTTCAAACACCGTCAGCAACGAAGTCCTTTACCAGTTTGGCCGCGAGCTCAACTGGGAAGGACAGCAGGCATTGACCGACTATACAAAAGCGAATATCGCCAGCGGTGGAAACATTCCACAGCTTGAAGCGGGCTACAACTACGGCTTCAATGCGGGCTCGATGTACTACGCGTATCGCAAGGCATATCCCGACGAACACAAATGGCAGATCGGCGACATCATCTACTGGAACAAGGGCAACCACAGCCTCAAGTTCGGCGTAGATGCTGTTCACAACTACGATCTCATGAACAACACTTACAAGAGCAATGGCGACTTCAGCTACAACTGGGTTGGCAATATGTTCAACGACATGTTGAACGTGAAGAATGGCGTAACGCCGAACAGCACAAATCTGCTCGGCTGCGATTCAGGTGGCGCACAAAACTGGGCTCCGACCTCAAAGGTTCCAAACCCGGTCATCACCGGTGCGTATCCCTGCTACTACAGCTTCACGCAGGGATTTGGAAACCCCGTCTATGAAATCAATACGATGGACCTTGGGTTCTTCGCTCAGGATAATTGGAAGATCACTCCTCGTTTGACTCTGGAACTGGGACTTCGTTGGGATCACGAAACCATGCCGGGGCCGGATTCAAAACTGACCACAGCAGCCGGCAGTTTTGTTCCTTACAACGGCATTGCGAACAATCCGACCGATAACACCGACTTTGGTCCGCGTGTAGGTTTCTCTTACAACCTGGCCGGCGCTGGAAAAACAGTTCTGCGCGGTGGCTATGGCCTCTATTTCGGCCGCATCACCAACGGCAACATCGAGAATATCCGGCTTAACACTGGCAGCCCGAATGGGCAGTTCAGCCGCAGTTGGAACGGCAATACTACCGGAGCTCCGGTTTATCCGAACATCTTCGCTTCGGCAGCCGCCTCCACCTGTACGCCTGGTACCTCGGCTTGCCCGAGTTCGTATTACATGTCGCCAAACCTGAAGCTACCTGAAGTAATGGAATTCGATCTCCTGCTCCAACAGGACCTCGGAAAAGGCACGGTCTTTGCGATGAGCTACCTCGGCGGATTGGGCCGCAGGCTTCCGAACTTCCTGAACCTCAATCTGAATCCAAGCACTGTCACGACGACAACAGTCACGGTTGCCGGCGACCCGAACGGCAAAGGCCCGCTCGGTGCGACCGGAACCTCCATGACGATTCCGATTTACACGTCTTACGGAAATACCGCACTTTTCGGCTCAGGCGCTACCAACTTCAGTTCCATTACGGAGTTCGTCAGCAACGTGAACTCAAACTACAACGCGTTCGTGGCTGAAATCGTGAATCGTTCGCTGAAGAAGATCACGTTTAACGCGAACTACACGTGGTCGCACGCACTGGATTTCATGCAGAACTCCAACACGCAAGGCACCGCGAACTCCTGGTATGATCCGTTCGGTAATGCACGCGTCAATTACGGGAGTTCCGGCTATAATGTGCCGAACAGGTTCGTGGCCTACGCGCTCTACAACCTACCAAACCTCAACCCGTCCAACCCCCTCAAGTGGGTCGCCAACGGCTGGAGCATTAACGATAGCTTCCAGATGCAGAACGGGTTGCCCTTCACGGCAGGCGCCAACACCAAACCCGTCAGCGCCGCAATTGGCTCCAGTTGGAACGGCGCTGGAGGCACCACGATCATTCCGCAAATTGGATACAACACCCAGCGATTCCCGCGCCGCATCGTCGACGACGTTCGTGTACAGAAGGAAGTTGCATTCGAGGGTGGCCGTAACGTTCAGCTCATGCTCAATGTCTTCAACGTCGCCAACCACCAAAACGTCACCAGTTATCAGGCCTCGTACCTGTATAGCCTATCGAACGGCGTTGCTACCTATACGGGTCAAGACGGCACTGGTCCCAAGACCTTCAAGGTGGTGAACAACTCAAACAGTAGCGCGTTCCTTTACACGCCGCGTCAAGTGGAAATCAGCGCCCGCTTCAATTTCTAACGCTGATTGAAATTCAACGAACGCGGTGGCTTCGGCCACCGCGTTTCCTTTGAGTGCGGCACGATTCCATTTGGGACCCGATGTTTTTCAATCACTTACCTTCATTTACACCATCAAGAATTACTTTATCTTTATGAAGCTAAACTTTTGGAACTAGCGGAATTGCACGTTTTATGTTGCAAAAGTAACCTAAATCTGATTACGATTGGTTTCTCCCCTGGGGTTCTGTTCCTTTCTTGAAGGTTTGTTTCGAGGTGTAGTGTATGGTTTGCCCGAAATGCCAATCCAACTCTGTCTCTGTGGTTCCCGCGGAGATTCGACTCTATCGGAATGCGCCGCGCACTCTCAGTCACCCGCCCATGACACCGTCCCCTGACGTTTATGTCTGCGTCGATTGCGGATGGTCTGAGTTTTCGATTCCGCGCTCCTGGTTGTCTGCCGGATGGTTGCGTTCGCCACGCCCATCGCCGCCTGCTCCGACGCCGATCGACAGCCCCATCCTGGCCATCACCGGAACGTAGTTTCTCGAGGTTTATCTGCGACGCACAAAGGCCCCCAGCCGAAGCTGGAGGCCTTTCGTGCTTCTACTGGCTTTTGCGCCGCAGGCGCATTGCCTGGACGGCCAGTCCTTTTAGTACATTCCGTCCATGCCGCCATGTCCGCCGCCGGCCGGAGCTGCCGATTTGGGCTCAGGAATTTCGCAAACCAGAGCTTCGGTGGTCAGCAGCAGAGCCGCGATCGAAGCCGCGTTCTGCAAGGCCGTACGGGTAACCTTGGTTGGATCGATGACGCCGGCCTTCACCAAGTCTTCGAACGTGCTGGTCTGAGCGTTGTAGCCAAAGTGCTGGTCCTTCGACTCGAGCACCTTCGCGACAACCACAGCACCCTCTTCGCCGGCATTGGCGATGATCTGGCGCAGAGGCTCTTCGAGCGCACGGCGAACAATCTGGGCTCCGATCTTCTCGTCGCCTTCCAGAGTGGCAATCAGCTTCTCAACCGCGGGAACTGCACGAACCAGGGCAACACCGCCGCCCGGAACAATGCCTTCCTCGACGGCAGCGCGGGTGGCGTGCAGAGCGTCTTCAACGCGAGCCTTCTTCTCCTTCAGCTCGGTCTCTGTTGCCGCACCAACCTTGATGATGGCAACGCCACCAACCAGCTTGGCCAGCCGCTCCTGCAGCTTCTCGCGATCGTAGTCGGAGGTGGTCTTCTCGATCTGCGAACGGATTTCCTTCACGCGGCCTTCAATTTCAGAGGCCTTGCCGGAGCCGTCGACGATGGTGGTGTTGTCCTTGTCGATGGTGATGCGCTTCGCCTTGCCAAGATCCTCGAGCTTCACGCCTTCCAGCTTGATGCCCAAGTCCTCGGTGATGGCCTTGCCGCCGGTGAGGATCGCGATGTCGCCCAGGATGGCCTTGCGGCGATCGCCGAATCCAGGAGCCTTGACGGCCGCCACATTCAGGGTGCCGCGCAGCTTGTTCACAACCAGGGTCGCGAGCGCTTCGCCTTCCACATCCTCAGCAATGATCAGGAGCGGCTTGCCGCCACGGGCAACCTGCTCCAGCAGGGGTAGCAGATCCTTCATCGCGCTGATCTTCTTTTCGTAGATCAGGATGTACGGATCATCGAGCACAACTTCAAGGCGCTCAGCATCGGTAACGAAGTACGGGCTGAGGTAGCCGCGATCGAACTGCATGCCGTCCACGGTCTCCAGACCGGTGTGCATGGTCTTCGACTCTTCGATCGTAATAACGCCGTCCTTGCCCACAACCTTCACGGCATGCGCAATGATGTCGCCGATTTCCTGATCGCCGTTAGCCGAGATGGCGCCAACCTGCGCCACGGAGCCTTCGTCCACAGGCTTCGAGAGCTTGCCGAGAGCGCCGCCCTCAACCCACTTGCCGTCCTTGTCGCGGGTGCCGATGACCGCGGTCACGGCTTTTTCAATGCCACGCTTCAGCGCCGTCGGATTTGCACCGGCTGCAACCGTCTTCACGCCTTCGCGGAAGATGGCCTGGGCAAGCACTGTTGCTGTCGTGGTGCCGTCGCCGGCCACATCGCTGGTCTTCGAAGCAACTTCACGCACGAGCTGCGCGCCCACGTTCTCCAGCGGATCCTTCAGATCGATTTCCTTGGCCACCGTCACGCCGTCCTTGGTGATGGTGGGTGAACCAAACTTCTTCTCGATAACAACGTTGCGGCCCTTGGGGCCCAGCGTCGCCTTGACTGCGTCTGCCAGCGTGTTTACGCCGCGCAGAATTGCTTGACGGGAATCTTCACCGTGCAGAATTTGCTTTGCCATTCTATCTCTCCTCAGAGTGGACAGTGGTCAGTGATCAGTGGTCAGTAGTTGACGCATTGTTCCGTGAGCACTGTGCGATTGAAAGTTGAATATTCAATTCCGTGGGCTTTACCGGATCTGCAGACTCATGGCGCGTCAGTCGCTGCTGATCACTGACCACTGTCCACTGATCACCGGAAAACTACTTCGTCACGATGCCGAGAACTTCTTCCTCGCGCATGATCAGGAACTCTTCACCGTCGATCTTGATTTCGGTGCCCGAGTACTTGCCGAAGAGGATCTTGTCGCCCGCCTTCACATCCAGCGGAAATACCTTGCCCTCGTCGTTCGATTTGCCCTTGCCAACCGCGATCACTTCACCTTCTTGCGGCTTCTCTTTGGCTGTGTCGGGGATGATGATGCCACCACGCATGGTCTCACCCTCTTCAAGGCGGCGAACAAGAATGCGGTCGTGGAGCGGGACAAATTTGGTTGCTACCGATGCTACTGCCATTGCTTCGCTTCTCCTTCACACGCGCGCCGGGTTGAGCCCGGGTTGCGGTTTTGACTGAGTTTCAATAGAAAGCCTGGGGACCACCGCTGGTGATACCCGAAGACGGGAGCGGAATACCGGTTCGAGCAGTTTACCAAGCCGAATGCTAGCACTCTCGCTTTCCAATTGCTAAAGATAGTCAACACCAACGAGCTTGTCAAGAGGGCTTTCGTTAAAATATGAGCATTGCTCGCTCACATAAATCTACCTGTAAAAACTCACCGGAGCCGTCTGGCTCCGACACTCACTTCCTATCCTGGCCTCCGTCAAAACGTTTACAATGATCCCTATGTATCGCCGTTCGTCGCTTCGTGTCGCCGTCTTTTTTGCTGCAATCGCCCTCACTTTCTGCACTCTTTATGCTGGAGCCCAGGACGACAATCCCCGCAAACCCCGCAAGATCAAGGTACCGCCGCCGTCGAGCCGCATTGAGGTTTCGGTCATTCGAGACACAGACGGCAAGCCCGTCGAGCATGCTGCCGTCATCTTTCACCCCATCCTGGGTGATCGCGATAACGGCGTTTTGGAATTGAAGACCAACGAGGACGGCAAGGCCATGGTCGATGTAATTCCGATCGGCGATACCGTGCGCCTGCAGATCATTGCCAAGGGCTTCCGGACGTACGGTGGCGACTTCAAAGTTGACAGGCCTGAAATCTCAATGGAGATCCGTTTGAAACGGCCGGGGGGGCAGTACTCCATTTACGGGAAGAACGGCAATGCTGCGAAGTCAGACAGCGGATCCGGAGACGACAACTCCAAGAAGCCCGCAGAACCTCAAAAGCCTGCGGAAGAAGATAAATCCAAGGATCAAGCGGCTCCTCCGAAACAGTAGTAGCAATCCTCAAGCCGACGTCGGCCAAGTGATGACAACGTTACCTCTGTACGGCAAAACGGCTCTTGTCACCGGAGGTGCGCGCCGCATTGGGCGCGAGATTGCGTTGGCTCTTGCAAGAGCCGGAGCTGACGTCGCTATCACGTATCGCAAATCAAATCTCGACGCCGCCCACACTGTCGACGAGCTTACTGCGATTGGAGTCAATGCCTCTGCATTCGAATGCGACGTGCGCTCTGAATCTTCAGTAAAGGCCGCAGTGCATGCTGTCGTGGAGCGCTTCGGCAAGCTCGACGTCCTGGTGAACAATGCGGCGGTTTTCGATTCCGCGTCGCTCGATTCCCTCACCCTTGAGCAGTGGGACGCGGTGTTTGAGACGAACACGCGCGGCCCGTTTCTGGTAGCGCGCGAAGCCGTGCCGCACCTGCGCGCAGTTCATGGTCGCATCATCAACATTGGATCGCTGGGCGGCACGCACGCGTGGGCCGACCATGGGCACTACTGCGCATCGAAGGCAGCCGTGCATATGCTTACGCAAGTCATGGCCAAAGCATTCGCGCCTGAAGTTTCGGTAAACTGTGTTGCTCCGGGATGGATTGAAATGGACGACCAGCCATCCGACGCGGCACGGCGCTTCGCAGACAAAACGCCCATGCGGCGCAATGGCTTGGCTGAAGATGTGGCGCAGGCTGTGGTGTTTTTCGCGACCGGACCGGGCTTTGTGACCGGCCAGATACTTGCAGTAGATGGCGGGCTGGGCCTCGCCTAGCGCTTTTCAATCTCTATCGCGCAACAATTCTGTCCCAAAACTTCTTCACACCCTCGCGCAGCGAACCACGCGCTTGTGAGCCAGTGAACTTATCGGCTGAGGCGCGTCTGGCGTTGAACTTGAGCGGCACGCGTTCGCGCAGTCCCAGCGGCTCGGGCTGTTCTGGCCATGCTGCGCCTTCCACAGCTGCGCGCGGATTTGTGACGCAAAGGCGGAGCGCGGTTTCTTCTCCTGCGCGGTTGGCTACATAGTCGTAAGCCTTCTTCAGATGCGGTGGCCGCCAGTTGATGCGGTGAGCATCCGTTGCCAGAAAGTGTATCCACTTTCGATCGAGCAGTTCGTTCGCCAGCTCTTCCGCCGCCTTGCCGCAACGGCCGTAGAGAGCATTCGCCGTCACCTGGCAAAGGCATCCCGCGCGGAGCCAATCTGCAAGCAGCTCGGGATAGCTTTGCACTGCCGGATAGCGCTCAGGATGCGTGACGATAAGCTTGTATCCGGCGGACCGCAACCTGAACATCGCATCCGTCATCGGCGGCGGAATGGCGGAATTGGGAAACTCGATCAGCAGGTAGCCTTTGTCGTTTATTGAGTAGCGCGGCGGAGCATTCAGCGCATCGAAGACGTTATCCGCGGACATGTGGAAGTCGCATCCCAAGCTGAGCTCGATGACGCCATCGAGGTGCGCGCGCAATTCTGCGAGACGCTCGGCGATTACGTTTGCCCGGTAAGGATAGTCGTCGCTGGCGTGGGGAGTACACACAATGTGTGTGACGCCTTCAGCCGCGGCTTCGTGCGCCATGGCGAGCGAGGTCTCAAGGTCGGGCGACCCGTCATCCACTCCGTAGATGAGGTGCTGATGAATGTCAATCATGGCCACTGGCCTCAATGCTTCTGCAACTTAAAGCCTAATGTGCAGCCAGGGCTTCAATCATCGATGAGAAAATCTTCCATCCGTCGGATGAGCCAAGCAAATCTTCGCTCGACCGGTCAGGATGCGGCATCATCCCAAGCACATTGCGATTCTCACTCAGAATTCCCGCAATGTTTCCAAGGGAGCCATTTGGATTGGCTTCCGCAGTGATCTCGCCATGCGGCGTTGCATAGCGAAACGCAATGCGGTCTTCTGACTCCAGGCGGCGAAACTCCTCGGGCGAGCAGAAGTAGTTCCCTTCCATATGCCCGATTGGAACCTGCAGGACTTCGCCCTTCTTAAGCTTGCTGGTAAAGGGGCTATTGGTCGTCTCGGTGCGCAGGTGAACCTGCTTGCAGATGTACTTAAGACCCGCGTTGCGCATCAGCGCACCCGGCAACAGCCCGGACTCGGTCAAGATCTGGAAGCCGTTGCAGATGCCCAGCACCAGCCCGCCGCCGTCTGCAAAGCGCTTGACTGACTGCATTACCGGGGAAAAGCGCGCGATGGCGCCGGTGCGCAGATAGTCCCCGTAGGCAAAGCCGCCCGGAACAAGCACAGCATCCACGCCGGCGAGGTCTTCCGAATCGTGCCAGAGATAAGTAACCGGCTGGCCTGCCACTTCGGCTATCACGTTGTAGGTATCTTGGTCGCAGTTGGAGCCAGGAAAGACGAGAACGCCGAATTTCATGCCTTTAGGGTATCAGTTTCGGATGCTAGGGGCCACGGGATGCGGGGTGTTTAAGACTGTTCCTCGCTACGGGTTGAGCTCTGCAGTAACTCGATTGTCGCAGGCAGGTTCGCATCGCGCACGGCCCATCCGGCAATCAGCAGGCTGGGAGCAGCTGCAGGTTCGGCCTGGCCTAAACCGACCAATGTCGTGTGGAAGACCTGCTGCTCAGGCTGCGCTGCGCGGGAAATCACGGCGCACGGAAGGTCAGCCGGCAAGCCTTCGGCCATCCATTCTTCTGCGAGCAGCGTGAGGTCGCGTCCGGGCATGTAGACAACCCGGGTTGCGTCTTCCAGAGCAGGCAGCGGCGCGCGGTTATGCGACTGGGCGTGATGTCCGGTTGAGAAGATCACGTTTGACGCGCAGGTGCGATCAGTAAGCGAACGCCCGAGGGCAGCCGCAGCAGCAAAGGCCGCCGAAACTCCGGGAACTACGGCATACGAAATGCCGGCCTCAGTGAGCGCGTTGATCTCTTCTGCCGCACGGCCGAAGAGCAGCGGGTCGCCGCTCTTGAGCCGGACCACGCTGCGGCCTGCGCGCGTGTGTTCAACCATCAGCGCATTGATTTCGTCCTGAGTGATGTTCTTGGCGCCGCAACGCTTGCCAACGTTCTCGACTTCAGCCAACGGAGACACCAGGTCGAGCACTGGCTGAGGCACCAGGTCGTCGTGCAGGATCACGTCGGCGCTTTCGATCAAGCGCACGGCCTTGACGGTCAGCAAATCTGGATCGCCCGGCCCGGCGCCGACGAGGTAAGCTGTGCCGGCAACGGCTCGTCCGGTTTCTCGTCCCTGCTTCGCCATCTGACGCGTTTCGCAGAGAGCGGAATCGCAGATCCGGCGCTGCGCGAGTTCGTGCAGAAGCAAGCGGCGCTCCTCACCGCGCGGGTGCGTCTCCAGCACTTCGCGACGTAGCTCGCCAAGGTTTGCAAGCCAAGCCCCGAGATCCTGCGGAAGCTGCTCGTCAATTTCGCGGCGCAAACGCTGCGCCACAGCGGGACTTTCGCCAGCCGTCGAGATGGCGATTTGCAGATCGCCGCGGCTGACCACTGAACCGAAGAAGAAATCGCAGTTGGGAATGTCATCGACGCTGTTGCACGGAATGTTTCGCCCGACAGCCTCGCGATAAACCGCGTGATTCACTTTGGGCGAATCAGTTGCGGTAATCACGAGGAAACTGCCGTCGAGATCTTCCGGCTCGAACGCGCGCTCGATCAGCTCGAGCTTGCCTTCCGCGGCCAGCCGATGCACTTCAGGCAAGACTCGCGGCGCAACCACGCGCAGCCGCAATCCGGTCTTCAAGAGTGTGCCGATCTTCTCGAGTGCGACGTTGCCGGCCCCAACCAGCAGCACGCGGCGGTTCTCAAGGTTCACGAAGATGGGCAACAGGCTCATGTCAGCTCCTGAATTTCGGAAATCAGCTCACGCTCCAGCTGTCTTACTCAGCCACCGCAGAGGGCACGCGGCCCTGCGCAACATCGCGCTCCACTGCCGACAACACCTCACCGGCAAGCTGCGCGCGCAGTTCGTCGTTTGTGTGGCGCGCAAACCACGACCGCAGGCTTTCATCCGATTTGCGTCCGCCAAGGTACTGGCGCAGCAGCCGCTCAACCGCTTCCGGCACCAAGGGAGCCGGGCAGCGATAACCTACCGGGCGCGAAGTGCCCGCGAACTCGCCCACTGCTCCGCCGAGGCAGAAGTAATAAGCATCGGTCAGCTTGCCTTCGTGCTTGATCTTTTTTCCTTCAAGCCCGATGTCGGCGATCCAGTGCTGGCCGCAGCCGTTGGGGCAACCCGTTACATGCAGCTTCAATTGTTGATCGAACTGCGGCAGCCGCTCTTCAAGCTCGTCCACAAGCCACTTCGTAAAGCCCTTGGTCTCGGTGATGGCCAGTTTGCAGAACTCGGTTCCCGTGCAGGCCACGGCGCCGCGGAAAAACATGGAGCCCTCCACATGCAATCCGATCTGGCCCAGTTCTTTGGCGAGTTCGTTCGCCCGGCGCGATGGAACGTCAGTAAAAATCAGATTCTGCGCAACGGTTGCGCGCAGAGTCCCGCTGCCGAAGCGTTCGGCCAGCTCCGCGGCTGCTTCAAGCTGCTCACCGCTCATGCGGCCGCGGAGAACGGATGCGCCCACATAAGAAAGCCCGGCTTGCTTTTGCGGATGAATGCCGACGTGATCGCGGAGAATATCGTCTGGAACCCGCTCGGGAACGCCCGGCGCGATCTGGAAGCCGACGCGCGATTGCAGTTCGGCGAGGAAAGTCTCAGGCGTCCAGCCCTCGCGCATAAACAGATACTTGAGGCGAGCGCGGTCGCGGCTTTCGCGGAGCACAGTTTGGTCGCGGAAAATCTCCGCTACCGCGCGTGCCGCCGGCACTGCCTGTTCGGGGAGCAGGAAAGCATTCAGTCGAACGGCGAGATGCGGCTCGTTTGAGAGCCCGCCGCCGACCCGTAGTGAGAAGCCCGCTACACCGTCGCGAACTGCTGGCGTAAGGCCGATGTCGTTGATCTCGGGATAGGTGCACCAGTCAGGGCAGCCTGTGGCGCAAATCTTGAATTTGCGCGGAAGATTCACGAATAAGGGATTAGCTTTCAACTCGTTTGAAATTGCAAAGGCGATCGGAGATGCATCGATGATTTCGTTTGCTGCAATCCCTGCCAGTGGGCATCCTGTTACGTTGCGGACTACATCGCCGCAAGCGCCCTTGGGAGACAGGCCGATCGCATCGAGAGTGTCGACAATCTCAGGCAGCGACTCAATGCTGAGCCAATGAAGCTGGATATTCTGGCGCACCGTGATATCGGCCAGATTGCGGGCGTGCGTGCGGGTAAGTTTCCCAATGGTGCGTAGCTGGCTCGGCGTAACGATCCCGTTCGGAATGCCAATACGCATCATGAACCATTCAGAGGCCAGGCCCTCTCCTCCCTTGCCGCCGACGGCGCCGATCCCGTCACCCTGGGTATAAACGCCCCACCACTTGAAGTACATTCCAGCCCATTCCGGGAGCACACTCGCGCGGCCAGTGCGGGCAAACTCACGCACCTCGTTGAAGGCTTCCCAGGGGTTTTTCTCGTGCTTCAGGCGTTCCGCGCGTTGGGCTTTTGTCTCTTTGATTTCAGTAGCTTGGCTCATCGTAGATCCCTTTTGTGATAGGTTCGATTCCGGAAACTAAAAAACCCGCGACAGCTTGGCTGTATCGCGGGCTACAGAAAACTTGGAACTACGTTTGGACTTCCAGACCAAGGTTAGCTGTGCGCGCGTTACAGCGTACAAAGCCGACAACAGGTCGTCAAATCCATGGCTAGATAATAGACCAAATTGGTCCGATATGCAAATATCCTCAGTTCTTTGCGCCCGGATTTGGAACGGCCACGCAAGGGCTGGTTCGCGGAATCTTAATGGATTCAATCTGCGGCGCGGGGCCGCTGACTGGCGAGAACCGGAGCAGGTTGGTGGTCGACTCGCTTTCGGTGGGCAGATCGAGTTGAACCTGCACCCAGGCGACAGAGCTCCCCGCGCCCGTCGCCGGAAAGGAAACGCGGGTGGCCGTCTGGCCGTTGACGCGAAACTCAGCGTAGGCAGGTTTGGTGTCTGCGTTCCTGTAGAGGATCTGGACGGGCGCAATGGGCTGATCGCATTTGCTCGTCTTGACCGTGAAGGACTGGTCTAATCCGGGAGTTACGCTCGTCCATTTCTGCTCCGTGCCGCGCACGACTAGCAGAACCGCATCGCCGCGCTGCACGGTGGCGGAATAGTGATCGTTGAACTTGCCGAGGTCCTTCCCTGTCCACGGATCACGAACCGAGACGGAGCCGGAAAGGCCGAGATCGTTCCAACGCACATTCACGGGCGCCGTGATCACAGGTGCTTTGGCATCCGTGCGGTTCAACAGCAGGACGGCCCGCTCTCCAGGCTTGGCAAGCCGCTTTGACCAGACTTCGACATCAGACGTCTCGCTGCGCACCTTCACCGCCTGCAGCCCGAGTGGATCTTGATCGATGGCAATCACCTCGGGATTTGTAAGTATAGAACGCGTTTCTTCAGACAAGGTGTTGAGGTCCGCACCCACAATGAGAGGCGCACCAGAAATAGCCCACAGGCTCATGTGCACGCGATTCTCGGCATCGGTGAGTCCCGGCATGCCGATCACCATCATGTCGGGGTCATTATAGAAGCCGGTATGCTGCGCTTCAGGATGGATACCTTTATCGAAGTTCGACAGCATCTTGTCAAAGCTTGCCCGGCGGCCGGCGTTCTTGCTTCCCGCCACAATCGGGGCCACGATATCGCCGCTGGTTCGCCAAACGTCTGCCGGGGCTCCGCCAATGTTCGGCGCCCATGTCCATGGACTCTGCTTACCCCAGTTGCAGATCGAGTAATAAAGATGACGGCCGGTTGCCGCTTCGGCGCGAGCAATGGCCCTGGCGATCTCTGCGTATTGAACGGCGGGATCAAGATTCTCCTTGTTACCGCCGCACCAGTCGACCTTTACGTAATCGAATCCCCACTTCGCGAACTGCAGGAAGTCCTGCTCGTAATGGCCTTCGCTTCCTTCGCCCGGATAACCCGGCCCAATGTCAGGAGAGAATGTGCCGCAGCCGTCGCGTCCTGCATCGGTGTAGATACCTGCTCTCAAACCAAGCGAATGTATGTAGTGAACGATGTTCGACATATCGCCATCGCGCTCGCCGTTGGCAATTGCCGGCCACGCCTTGGGATCGACCACGATATTGCCGTGTGCGTCGCGCTGGCCCAGCCACCAGCCCTCATCGATGTTTACGTATTGATAACCGGCCTTCTTCATCCCCGAGGAGACCACTGCCTTGGCCTGCTCCGTGGTGATTTGCGAGTTGATCGTATTGGAAAAGCTGTTCCATGAAGACCAGCCCATCGGCGGAGGCTGAATCCGCGCCAGCCCGGGAGAGGATTGCGCGCCCGCAGGTATGCAGATAAATGCAGATAAAGCAGCTGCGCAAACGGCCACAGCTGCCGGCGTTTCTCTCGCGTACGCAAACCCCTTCATGGGAAGCCCTCGTTCTATCAACGCGTGTGTCTAACGCGATCGAAGTCGGTTCCCATTATCACGCCGGGCCCACGATCCAACAACCCTGCCACTCATTTCTTTTCTGAAGTAGCGTCGAGCTCGGCTAGGATGCGCTTCACGGCTTCGCTTGCTGCAACCGCGCCTTGTGCAGAAAGGCTCATGCGGATGGGCTGCCTGGGATCGATCGTGATTGCGTACAGAATGATCTCGTGCTCGCCGCCCTGGATGTAGAACATGTCGAGCAGATCCTTCATACCCACGTCGTGCGCCGTGAGCGTGGGCGGATAGTCGCGCGAGAATTGCGGAGTGGTGCGCGTCACCGTTCCGATCGGGTTCCCGTCGGAGGCCGCGTCAATAATGATGATGCGGTCGGCGTTCTCAAGTGGTTCGAGCAACGAGAAGCCTCCGGTCCCGCCATCGAGACATTCAACATCGGGCGGCAGCGTGTGTTTTTCTAACTCGCGGACCGTGTAGACGCCGATGCCCTCATCGCCCATGAGAACGTTGCCCAGTCCAAGAACAAGCGTGTTGAGATCGGCAGGAATACGGCACCTCGAAAAAGCTTTCAGCTATCAGTTTTCACTTCGCACTTCAGAATTTACACCGTCGGTTGGACGGAAACACACCTTTCGCTTCGTGGTGTATTCAATTTGAATTTGTAGAGGAAGTGGTCTGGAGGGCACAACTGCTTCCCAGAGTTGTGCCCAAACCAGGCCTTATGCCGGCAAATCTAGCTGCGCCGGGTTACTTGCTGGACTTCTCGCGGTCGAATTTCCAGCCACCGATGATGGATGAAACCGTGCCGCGACCTTCTATGTAATCGTGATAAAACGAGAGATAAATATGAACGATTATGAAAGTCACAAAGAACCACAGGAACAGATGGTGCCAGTAGCGCACGCCGAATTCCCCGCCCAGCAATGGCACAATCCAGGTGAACATGCGCGGCAACCACGAGTTGCTCATGCTTGAGTAGAGCGCAAAGCCGGTGACCGATTGCGCCACGAAAGCGACAAAGGTAAGAAAGTAGATGAACGCCGCCAGTGAGTTGTGCCCGGTTGAGATTTCGCCGTGCATCTTCACTTGCAGAACATCGGTCTTGACGACGTCTACAATTTCCTGCCGCTGCCTCTTCGTAATCGGGAAGAAGTTGTTCCACTTGGCGTACTTGTTTCCTACAAAGCCCCAGTAGATGCGGGCTCCAAAGTTGAACACGTAAATGAACGCAGCCAGAAAGTGAAGAAACCGCACCCAGCCGAACCAGTATTGCTCGTAGGCCTCGGCCGCGTAGAAAGCGCGCAACGGAGCCCCGATGAGGTAGCCGGTAATGCAAAGTACCACCAGGGTTACCGCGTTGATCCAGTGATACACGCGGACGGGCAGTTCCCAGACATACACCCTTCGATATTCGACCGGGTGGCTGATCTCCGCAGAGAAGCCGTTGTTTGCTGCAGTGCCCACAGACGTATTTGGAAAGCTCATAGCGATCTACTCGAACGAAACCTGGTGAAGGTGCTTGCCCTGCGGATCGTACAAATGCACGGCGCAGGCCAGGCACGGGTCAAAGGAATGGATAGTTCTGATGATTTCGACCGGCTGCTCAAGATTTGCCACCGGCGTGCCGATTAGCGATGCCTCAAACGACGAGCGTTGCTTCTTTGCATCGCGCGGCGAGCCGTTCCAGGTGGTGGGCACCACAAGCTGATAATTGTCAATGGCGCCGTTCTTAATCTTGATCCAGTGCGCAAGAGCGCCGCGAGGTGCTTCAGTCAGTCCAACACCTTCGCATTCGGTCGGCCACGTCTTCGGTTCCCACTTCTCGCCATTGAACGTGGAGACTTCGTTGCTCTTGACTTGATTCATCAGGCCGTTGTAGAACTCCTTGAGCCAGATCATGGCCAATGCTGCATCCAGTCCGCGAGCGGCCGTGCGGCCGAGCGTGGAGAAGAGCGCAGCGACAGGCACATTGAGCTTGCCCAACGCGTCCTTTACCAGCTCTTGCACGTCAGTCCGGCCTGAGGCATACGCCACGATGAGGCGCGACAGCGGCCCCACCTCCATGGGGTTTTCTTTCCAGCGTGGAGTCTTGAGGAACGAGTACTTCTCGTAGCCCTCAAGCGTTTCGAACGGAGGCTTGGGACCGGCATACTTGATCTTCGTCTCGCCGGCCCACGGATGTATGCCAACCGTATCTCCGCCCTCGTAGGTGTACCACGAGCTCGCAATGTACTCTTTGATCTCCTGCGAGTCCGTCGCATTCACCGGATACACATGACTGAGATCGCGATTGAGCACCACGCCGCGCGGATACTTGAACGACTCAACTTGCGCGTACCCCTTGGTTGGGAATTCGCCGTAGCTGAGATAGTTGCTTAGGCCGCCGCCCCACTTCGCCCAGTCCTTATAAAACGACGCAACGGCGAGCAGATCGGGAATGTAAACCTCATTGATGAATTCATCGGCCTGGCTGATGAGCCGCGATACCAGGTTGAGCCGCTCAGAATTGATGGCGGCCACTTCATTCATATTGATGGAGCACGGAACTCCGCCGACGAGATAATTCGGATGCGGGTTCTTGCCGCCGAATACCGCGTGGATCTTGACGATTTCCTTTTGCCACTCCAAAGCATCAAGATAGTGCGCAACTGCGATCAGGTTCACTTCAGGCGGAAGCTTATACGCCGGGTGACCCCAGTAGCCATTGGCAAAGATGCCCAGGCCGCTGGCAGCGAACGCCTTGATCTTGTCCTGAACGGCGCTGAAATATGAGGCGGTGTTCTTATCCCACTTTGAGTAGGACTGCGCCAGCTCGGCTGCCTTCTTCGGATCGGCCTTGAGGGCGTTCACAATGTCAACCCAATCGAGCGCGTGCAGGTGATAGAAGTGGATAACGTGATCCTGCACGTACTGCGTGGCCATCATGATGTTGCGGATGAGCTCGGCAGTCGGCGGAACAGAGATGCCGAGTGCGCTCTCAACCGCACGCACGCTGGTCAGCGCGTGAACCGTGGTGCATACGCCGCAAACACGCTCGGTAATGGCCCAGGCATCGCGCGGGTCGCGTCCCTGCAGGATCTTTTCGAGACCGCGAACCATGGTGCCCGAGCTGAAAGCATCAGTAATGACGCCGTTTTCTACCACTGCTTCAATGCGCAAGTGGCCTTCAATGCGAGTTACCGGATCGACGACAACGCGTGCCATATTCGGTTACGACTCCTTCTGATCTTCTGCGTGCACTTCAGCAATTACGCTGCGCTTGCGAACGTTGGTGACCACAGCGTGGGCAGCGACACCGGCCAGCGTCGCGACTCCGACAATGGTGCCCACCGTATCGGCTGTGCTCTCGATGCCGAAGCCGGGGAACGACGGCAGGTGCTGGTAGAACGGGCCGTTGTCCCAGAAGCCTTCTTCGCTGCATCCAATGCAGCCGTGGCCGGATTGAATCGGATAGCTGGTGCCTTCATTCCACTTCACAACCGAGCAGGCGTTGTATGTGACGGGGCCTTTGCAGCCCATCTTGTACAGGCAATAACCTTTGCGGGCGTTCTCGTCGTCAAACGACTCGACGAACAAGCCCGCATCGTAATTGGCGCGGCGATAGCAGGTGTCGTGGACGCGGCGGCCGTAAAACTCTTTGGGACGGCCCTGGCTGTCGAGCGCGGGTATCTGGCCCAGAACGAGAAGATGCGTCACAACGCCCATCATCACGTCGGCGATCGGTGGGCAGCCCGGCACGTTGATCACCGGCTTGTCTACGAGCTTGTGAATTGGAGTGGCGCCGGTTGGATTCGGCTTGGCCGCCTGCACGCAACCGTTTGAAGCGCAGCTGCCCCACGCGACGACGGCAGCAGCATCTGCGGCTACGGTCTGCAGAATCGAAGCGGCAGTCTTGCCGCCGATCATGCAGTAAACGCCCTCTTCCGCCATCGGCACCGCGCCTTCAACCAGCACGATGTATTTGCCCTTGTTGTTCTTAATGGTGTCATTTAGGCTCTTCTCGGCCTGAAAGCCCGAGGCCGCCATCAGCGTTTCGGAGTAGTTCAGCGAGAGCACGTCAAGCAATGCGTCTGCGACAATCGGATGCGAAGAACGGATGAACGACTCGCTGCAGCATGTGCACTCCTGAAAGTGCATCCATACAACCGCAGGCTTCTCTTTCTTCTCGAACGCAGAAACAACCTGCGCAACGCCGGATTGACCGAATCCAGCTACCGTTGCGGCTGCGGCGCAGAACTCAAGAAAGTCTCTGCGGCTGTAGCCCTTCTTCTCCATCGAATTCCAAATGGAATTGACCATGCCTACCTCGCTCGTATTGCTGTTACTGGCAAAGGCCTGCCGGTCAGTGGTCTGGATAGCTGAAAACCTGGGACTTTGCCGGATAACTTGAACGAAGGTACTTTTGAAAATGAACTGCGGGCTGTGAGCGCCATCACACGTGTGATAAATCACTGGCCTTCATGTACCTGTCGAGGTACATATGATTTAAATCACACGCTTCGGGTGTGGGTGCATAGTTCGCGCTCGCCGCTGTGTTCCAAGTCTCATTGTTAAGGACGATCGGACACGCAGAAATAGACAAAACGCTCAGTTTTCGGCGTCATGCATAGGAATGGACTTCAGGGGCGCTCTCTGGCCGGTTTCAGTTGCGAGGCACTTCCAGCGCGCCGATCAGGCTTGAGACGCGTTCAACCTGGTGGCTGCGGCACCACGATTCGAGTCCTTTGGCAAGGCGTTCCGTGGCCCTTGGGTCGGCATAGCTGGCCGTGCCCACTTGCACTGCGGTGGCCCCTGCCAGCATGAACTCCACCGCATCTTCCGCGGTAACAATTCCGCCCATTCCGAGAATGGGTATCTTGACCGCGCGCGCTGCTTCGTACACCATACGCAACGAGATTGGCTTTATGGCCGGCCCGGAAAGTCCGCCTGTAATATTGGTCAACCGTGGACGTCTTGTCTCGGCATCAATCGACATTGCCAGGAACGTATTGGTCAGGCTGATTGCATCCGCGCCTGAATCCGCGCATACCCGGGCCATCTGGGCGATCGAAGTCACGTTGGGCGAGAGCTTGACGATGATTGGGCGGGTGGTTGCTTCCCTTGCCTTTCTCACCAAATAATCCAGTTCATGCGGGTCGGCGCCGAACGCCATTCCGCCCGCGTGGACATTTGGGCAGGAGACGTTCAATTCGTAGGCTGAGATGCCGTCGGCCTGGTTCAGTCGCTCGACGACCTGCGTATATTCCCCGACCGTGCAGCCGAAGACATTCACGATAACCTTGCAGCCGGGATAACGCTTCATCGGCGGAAGCTTTTTTGCGATGTACTCTTCAACGCCCACGTTTTGCAGGCCGATGGCGTTGAGCATGCCGGCTGCGGTCTGAATGATGCGGGGCGCGGGATGACCAGCCATCGGCTCGAGTGAAATGCCCTTCGTGACGAATCCGCCGATCCCTTCAAACGAAATGATTTCTTCAAACTCGATGCCGTAGCCGAAGGTGCCGCTGGCGGCGATGACCGGGCAGGCCAATTCAATACCGGCCAGCGTCACTTTCATGTCGGGTTTCACTTGGCGGCTATCGTCCTTTGGCCGGTGGAGCGCCCAAAACCGGCAACGATCAATCGCGATCGAAGCTTAGCGCTCGCCACCTGAATTGGTTGGCTTCAGGGCCTCAGTCAGCACACGGCCTACAGCCGCCGATGGCCGATTGACGCCAGCCAGCGACGCGAAAGTGACCGCAAGGTCCACAGGAGCCACACGTTCATGATACTCGCCCGGCACAAACGGAGCTCCGTAGAACGCGAGCGGCACATGGCGGTCATAGGACCACGGACTGAAGTGCGTCGTGCCGGCAAACTGCCCCGATCCTGACATCTGGTAAGCGTCAAGAATTGTCATCACGAACCAGTTGCCGTGGTCAACGTAGCTGTGGGCGAGCATGCGGCCAAAGTCCGTGGGCGGCAACTGGCTTGCAGCAAGCTGCAATCTGGTAAATGTGTATTGGACGTGCGGCCCAGGCGGCAAGCGCTTCTGCGACGGCTCAACGACCGTGGGTGGCACGGCCTTGAGCCTCGGCATCGGGTTTGGATTTTGATCGGCGACGGCCACTGGCAGCAGCGCCGCCACCGCATCTTCAGCGGTCTTCTCGTCCACGCCTGCTTTTTCAAACGCTCTGTGATCGAGCACGACATAGGGCAGGTCAGGATTCGGAAGCAGGAACTCCGTGTGTTCGCCATGCGCAAAGCGCTTGTCGAGCTCTGCATTCACCTGGTCATAGACTTTGTCCATATCCACCGCGACGGCGTGGATTCCCAGCTTGGCGGCGTCGCCGGCGATGGGCGCGACACCGTGATCGGCGGAAAGGGCCATCCACACGTTACTGAGGCCAATCGTCTGATCGAGCCACGAATTGAAGCTGTCGAGATCGTGATCGAGGGCCATAATCATCTGCTCTTCAAAGGGCGAGTCTGGGCCGAATTGATGTCCTTGAATATCGTTCGCCGAGAGCGAAATGACCAGCAGGTCGGTGGCGCCGTTCTGGCCAAGTTTTTCGCCCGTGATCAGGGCCTTGGCAAAATCGAACTCGTACGTGTTCGCTGCGGGCGTTCGGCCCACCAGGTCATAGAACTGCGTCGTTCCTTCGGCGTTGGCTTCACGCTCGGCCTTTTCGGGGTGGCCATCACTGTTGAACGTCGTGGCCCATTCGGGCAGGTGCTCCATATAGTAAGTCGAGGTGGTGAAGTGGCCGCTGGCCGGATCGATCCAATAGGCAGCATTGGCAGACTGGCCCGCCGGCAGAATCGATGCGCGATCCTTGAGCGAAACTGCGAAGACACGTGAACGACCTTGCGTTGCAAGTCGAAGTTCATCGCCAAGCGTGGTTGCGCGCAAGTTGAGCGGCGATGCTCCGACAACCCACTTGGCGGCCCAGGCAGGCGCACCTGGTTGATTGGCGGGAATGGAATCGTGCGGAAGATCAACTAACTGATAGCGCTCATCCTGCACAGAGCTGACTTGCACATCATAGGAGCGTGATGCATCCCACCATTCGTTCGAATCAATGCCATGGCCGTCTGAATAAGCGCCCGTGCCGATCGTCGAGTGACCGGGAGCTGTCTTCGTGTTGGCGTAATCGTAGTAGCAGTCAGTGAACCAGGCACCCTGCTTCATAAACAGATTGAAGCCGCGGCCCTTGAACTCCGCCTGATCGCGGTTCAGATAGTCTCCGCGAAACTGGTCGATGACCACGATGACGATGAGTTTCGGTTTGCCGACATAGGCCTGCGCAGATGCAGACACGGAGAACGCGAGGACCAATGCAGTCAGGACAGCGGAAGCAAGCCAGGCACGCAAGACTCTAGGATGGGTAGGCATAGTTTGATTAAAACAGTCGATTGTTACATTTCGTCGTAAATTGTGGAATTCCAATGTATCCTCACCGGGCTTGATGAAGCTTTAACGTTCGGAAGGTTGACATATTTCCCAGATTGTTGGTATCAACGAAGCCAGCGCAGACGGATACCGATCCGATGTGAGTCCGTAAAGGAGACTTCCCCAAAATGTTTACACCCAAAGGCAAATACAGCTGGTACGAGCTTATGACCAGCGACACGAAAGCCGCCGGCAAGTTCTATTCTGACGTAGTCGGCTGGAGCACCCATGAAATGCCCGGCGGCGATGGTGGCCAATACACAATCTTCAACCTCGGCGACGTGGGCATCGCCGGCATGTTGAACCTCACCGGGCACACCGCCTGGGTCGGCTACATCTCAGTTGATGACGTTGATGCCCATATCGAGAAGATCGTCGAGGCCGGCGGCAAGCTTTGGAAACCCGCGACTGACGTTCCTGGCATGCTTCGCTTCGCTGTGATGTCCGACCCTCAGGGTGCTGCCATCGTGATCTTTACTCCCAACCCCGCTATGCCCTCGCCGGTGCGACCCGCACCACCGACACCTGGAACCATTGGCTGGCATGAGCTTTACACAACAGACCTCGAAGCTGGATTTGAGTTCTACAACAAGCTCTTCGGCTGGACCAAGGTCTCAGATATGGACATGGGGCCGATGGGCGTCTATCGCATCTTTGATGAGGGAGACCACAAGCAAATGGGCGACGGCGGCATGATGACCAAAGCCCCGCATATTCCCGTGTCTTGCTGGAACTTCTATTTCATTGTCGATTCCATCGGCGCAGCGGTCGAACGTGTCAATGCCGGCGGCGGGAAGGTCTTGAATGGTCCGATGCAGGTGCCCGGTGGTGGCTGGATCATTAACGGTCAGGACCCGCAGGGCGCTATGTTCTCCCTCGTAGGTAACAAGGAATAAATAAGACCGAACCTTGAGCAAATGCTCTTGGTTCGGTCTTCTTTAGTTTCCACGCGCGTAAACTTCGTCCAGCTCAGGCTATTACCGGCTCTGTGGCTGTTACGTTGACCGGGGTCAGCCATCCGAAGCGGTCGGGTTTGAGGCCGTTGGCGATGGCGAAGAACTCCTCAGCCAGCTTGCGGGTGATCTCGCCCGGCTTCCCGTCGCCAACCAGGATGCGGTCGATTGAGCGAATCGGCTGCACCTCGGCTGCTGTGCCCGTGAAGAAGACTTCGTCGGCGATGTAGAGCATTTCGCGCGGAATCGGCTGCTCGGTTACGGTGAAGCCCAGGTGCCGGGCAATCGTGAGTACGGAGTCGCGGGTAATGCCGCTGAGCGCCGAGTTGGCCAGGAGCGGCGTAAAGATCACGCCGTTGCGAACCACGAAGACGTTCTCGCCCGAGCCCTCGCTGACCAAGCCGGTCACGTCGAGCGCGATGCCCTCCTGGTAGCCGTTTACTTCGGCTTCCATGCGGATAAGCTGCGAGTTCATGTAGTTGGCGCCGGCTTTTGCCAGCGCGGGCATGGTGTTCGGCGCAAGCCGGTTCCAGCTGGAAATGCAGACGTCCGCACCGCCCGTGCCGGCGATGTACTTGCCCCACGGGAAGTTGGCCATGTAGACCTCGACCGGCGAGCCCTTGGGGCTGACGCCGATTTCGCCGTAGCCGCGTAGCGCGATGGGACGGATGTAGCACGGGGTAACGCCATTGGCTTCAACGAGCTCGACCACGCCAGCGCAGAGCTCTTCAATCGTGAAGGGCAGTTCCATGCGGTAGATGCGGGCCGAGTCGAGCAGGCGCTGCATGTGCTCCGGCAGCCTGAAAACGGCCGAGCCCTGCGGCTGACCGTAGCAGCGGATGCCTTCAAACACGCTGCTGCCGTAGTGGACCACGTGGCTCATCACGTGGATAGTGGCCTGTTCCCAGGGAATAAGCTGGCCGTTATGCCAGATTTTTGAAGTGGTCTGAATGGGCATGGCGGGGGTGCGACACTCCTTGAATTGCGAATCGAAAACAGAATTCGCGCCTATCCATAAGGGTAACGCGAATCTGCGGGGCGTGTCACGAAACTAGCAAGTCAGCGCGTCCAGCCTGTCGAATAGCTTCTGCCGGGTGCCCCATTCATCGCAGTTTTATCGCGATGAGTGGGATAGCACAGACACCGGGTGCCCCATTCATCGCAGTTTTATCGCGATGAGTGGGATAGCACAGACACCGGGTGCCGGGTGCCCCATTCATCGCAGTTTTATCGCGACGAGTGGGATAGCACAGACACCGGGTGCCGGGTGCCCCATTCATCGCGGTCTCATCGCGATGAGTGGGATAACACAAACGCCGGGTGCCGGGTGCCCCATTCATCGCGGTCTCATCGCGATGAGTGGGATAACACAAACGCCGGGTGCCCCGCTCTTCGCACGTTGACCGCGGAAGAGACGGGGCACAATTTCGGCTATAGCAACAGTGTAAGGACCGAATACGAGTGCGCCGGCAGCCGCACGGACATGCGCGAGCCCACCTTTGGGTTTTCGAGTTTCTGCGGCACGACCTTGTTCGGCTGATCGAAGGTATTCAGCGCCTTCAGGTCCGGCCCTGTCATGGTTTCGAACGTGGTTACTGCTGATGGCGTCAGATCGTGCCAAGCAATTTCGACATCCTGCGGCTTTTCGATATCGCGGTTCAACATCAGAATCGTTGCGGTCTTCTTGTCCGCATCGAGCGTTGCCGAAATGTCCACATACTCCACCTGGCCAAAGCCCGGAATCGGCAATCCGCCGTTTTCAATCGGCATGCCCAGCTTATCCACGCGATAGCCTGGTCCCTCAGGCGCGACGCTCAGTGCGCTGCCGCGAGCATATTTCAGCGCCCACGAGTACGGATAGTAGATGCTCTGGCGCAGGATGCCGTTCGAATTCGTCATGATGGGCGCAATCACGTTGACAAGCTGCGCGAGGCAGGCCAGCTTGACGCGGTCAGAGTGGCGGACAAGCGAATTGATCAGGCCACCAACGAGCAGCGCGTCCTCAAGGTTGTACTGCTCTTCCAGCAGGTGCGGAGCGGGCTTGGCGTGTCCGTCCACATCGTCGCCATTGCGGGCGCGATACCACACGTTCCATTCGTCGAACGAAAGGAACAGCTGCTTGCCGGAACGTTTTTGCGCGCGCACCGAGTCGCAGACCGCGATGATCTCCTCGATCTGGCGATCCATGGCCAAGTTCATCGCCAAGTACGTCTGGCTGTCGTGATTCGTCTCTTCAGTGTTTCCCCAATAACGATGCAGCGAAATGCCATCAACAACGTCGTAGCACTGCTCCAGGACGGTGCGATCCCACTCAATGTAGGTCGGCATGAATGGGCCGCTCGAGCCGCACGCGATCAACTTGATGTTGGGATCGACATTGCGCATCTGGCGGGCGGCATCAGTGGCCTTCAGGCCGTACTCGCGCGCCGGAATGTGGCCGATCTGCCAGGGACCGTCCATCTCATTGCCCACGCACCAGTACTTCACGTTGTGCGGCTGTTCATAACCGTGGGAACGGCGAAGGTCGCTCCACTTGGTTCCCTTGGCCACGTTGCAATATTCGAGCAGTGCGGCGGCATCCTCGGCGGTTCCAGTGCCGAAGTTCAGGCCGAACAGCGGTTCGGTACCCACCTGGCGAGCCCAGGTGATGAATTCGTTGGTGCCGAACTGGTTGGTCTCAAGCGTGTTCCATGCACGATCAAGAACAGCGGGGCGCTTATCCTTCGGGCCCACGCCATCAAGCCAGTGGTAGCCGGAAACAAAGTTGCCGCCGGGATAGCGAATGATCGGAACCTGAAGATCGTGGATTTCCTTCATCACATCGGTGCGGAATCCGTTGGCGTCTGCAAACTTCGAGCCCGGCTCATAGATGCCTTCGTAGATGGCGCGGCCGAGCTGTTCGAGAAATGAACCGAAAAGATTGCGATCGATAGGCGAGATCTGGCGGCCGGAATCGATGACGACGCGCGTCACTCGCTGTGTTTGGCTAATGCCGAACTTGCTGCCGGCCGACGCAACGGCGACGGCCGCACCAGCTTGGCTTGCTTTCTTGATGAACTGCCTTCTTGAGACATTCTTCATGCGACATCTCCTTTTTGGCTACCTGCCCGGCGTGATGAACCAGCAGGCGCGATCGGCCAGCTCCCCCGGATCCGCAGGGAAACTCTGGGTTTTCGGTAAACGTTTCCTGGAAAGGATACGGGCGCATGGCGGTGTTGTCAAAAAGTCTCATGGTTCGCCAACGGACGATGACTTCCTTTTTGGAGCGTCTTCACATTGGACTCGTTATGCGAGCGAATCGGTATCGCAGGTTCGACGACGGACCCATGGTGCCGGGTGGGCGTGACATCAACAAGAACTGCACGCACGCGCAGATGCGCGACTTCGAAACGGCAGTAGCGGCGAAGATTACAATCCACTGCCGGAGTATTCATTTCGATTACCTTCCCCACACATGAGAGGACCTGGCAATTGCACTGCAAGTCTGAGTCTGCCATAGATAAGTTCGAGCTAATCTTGCACCGCTCATCATGCGTACCAAATCCGGCCGGTTACGAGATACGCCTTCTGAGGGCAAGGTCACAGCTCTCTCCACGCGCATGCGTCTTCTCAATCAAGCCGCGTGTCGCAAGTTGTCGGATCCGGCTCCGACAAGATTCACATACAATCTCCGTGAAAAGCTACGGATATCCGAATCACAGTCGCCACTCCAACTTTCGCAATCACGAATACACAACTCGTCGCGCAAAGGCTTGCCACTGCAGGATCGCAGTTCGTGGCGTGGCCGTCCTATGCTCGAAGTACACATTCTCGGGAGATTCCATGATGTTTCCCAAAATGCCACGCAAGGCTCACTGCTGGTCCCTCTACGTCACTCTGTTGCTCATTGCAACAGTTGTGAAGACGAATGCGCTTGGCAACACATACTGCGTCAGCCCTGATGGCCAAAGTCCAGATGGACAATATCCTAGCGGCCAAAACAGTTGCTACATGACGATCCACGATGCTCTCTCTGTTGCCGCTGATGTCGATACAGTGAAAGTGTATTCCGGCAACTATAAGGAGCCGGTCATCCTCACACATTCCACTTCCCTCATTGCAGCCGATGGGGCCAAGGTCGTTATCGATGCCACTGGCCAACCTAACGGAATCTTTATCGACGGGCGCTCCAATGCTCCCCAGTCAGGCGTTCGAGGGGTGGTCATCCGCGGGATGAAAGTGCGCAATGCGCAGTTTGAGGGCATTCTTATTGCGAACGCCACCGACGTCACCTTAATCTACAACGAAGTTTCGCACAACAATCTCGCTCTCGACGGCAACGGCGCTTGTCCGGGAATGCCCGACTTTGAGACTAACGAAGGAAGCGACTGCGGACAGGGCATCCATCTGATCGGTGTCGACCACTCCTCGGTGACACATAACAAGGTTTTCGATAATACTGGCGGGATTTTGATCACCGATGAGACAGGCCCGAGCAACTTTGACTTCATTGCAGAAAACGAGGTGCACGATAATCCATACGGCAGCGGCATCACGCTCGCGTCTTATCTCCCGGCCAGTTCGGTCGCACCGTCCGCAACCGAATCGTTCGGCGTGTACGACACTATCATCGCGGAAAACCGCTCCTGGTCTAACGGCGCCAAGGCTTCGAGTCAGGGTGCCGGCATCGGCCTGTTCGCACTTTCTGCTGGCACCAGGGTATTCGCCAACGTGGTGATGAACAATGATCTGAGGAACAACGGAAAGGGCGGAGTTGTCATTGAGATGAATAGTTCCTATTCCAACTCGGAAAACGTCGGCGATAACCGGATCATCGGCAACTCCCTGTCTGGCAACGGTGAGGATCCAAGCAACCCTGGCTCGAACAATCCCACCGGAATCTCAGTCAACTCTGCCGGACCAATCAACGGCACCATGATCCTCGCCAATCGGTTCCAGGATGAGACTTCAGATGTTGTGTTTGGAAGTTTGCAGCCCTATACTTTCCTACACCTCAATAATTTCGCGCCACCGTGGGGCACGGAAACCCTCCTCGGAGTCGTCAGCGATTCTGCAAATTGGTGGAATTGCGCCTCAGGGCCTGTGCTCGGGGTCAACCCCGGCACTTCCGGCCGGTGCGCCGCAGATGTAAACCGACTTCCTGACTTTACAGTGTATCCATGGCTGAATCAGCCATTCGACTACCCCTATGATTACGATCAGATGCATGATCAGGATCGAAAGCATCAATAGCCGGTCGCCAGCGAGCCTCTTCCGGGGACATGGTAGTGGCCGTTGCGCTCCTGCGCAGAGGCGCGGGGCGGGAGGAAAGAGGAAGCGGGCGGTCGAAACAGAGAACCATAAATTTTCCTATCCGGCCAAAAGATAAATAGATATTCCATAGGTCATAGAGAAGAAGACCGAGTACATCACGCCATCTCTTCCGGCCGACAACTCCACAAGCAGCACATACAGTGCAACGACACAGATCAACAACAACGTCACACACAACAACCAAGCGATCACATCAGACATAGGCCGTGCTCAGCCAGGAGCTCAGATTTAGGATCGCTCAAGCTTGCTCTTCGTGGATAGAAGCATCTGAAACGAGGGCCGGCTTCCGGTTTGATCCCTGGACTTTCGATTTGCCTTCATTTGCACCTTTCCTGAGGCACTCGTTTGTGTTTAGGGCATGTTGGTCCACGCACCTGCTCAGCAGAAAGAAGTCGCATGAAAGAACGTTCTTCCGTTGTTATGACTACCCTCGGCATCGCGGTGCTGATTCGGACTGATCACAAAGCTCCTCCAGCGAGGAGCCTCCGCCAAGGAGATCCGAGAGATCCACAACATCGTCGCGAAGAACCTCACCGAAACAAAAGAAGTCCATCGCAAACTGCGCCGCACTCGCGGCGCCGTCAACGAAATCCATCAATATCTGGTGCCCATGACAAAAGGGCTGAAAAACTCCGCCTCATAAACCCCACAAAATCAATGGCCGGATCTCACCGATCCGGCCGTATCAAAAGGTATACCTTGAGGCACATCCTCGCCCGCACCAGGAGGGATCGGCAAGTGCCTCGGCCTCAAGTCATTATTCGAGGAACGGCCTCTGGATCGAAGATCAATGAAACAGGATTATGTGGCCACCTATTCGAATCTCCACGTGACCTCCGAATGCTCTGAATTGGCGGTTTCGGAATCCTGGTATATAGTCATGAGTAATTATGGCGATGGGCGACAGAATTCGGGCATCGAGTCCTCTGACTCGGATTCTGTTTGTCGGCCTCTTCGCATTCCTGCTTGTCTTCGGTACCACCGTCCAGCTAATGCATTTCCACCCGGACGGTGCCGGACACGCGGATTGCGTGCTTTGTCAAAACGCACACAATGTCATTCGGCCGTCGTCGGCTCCCATCGTCCGGCCCATTTTCCTCGATGTTCAGCGTGTCGCCCCACCTTCTACGCGGCTATACCGCGAACATGTCTTCTCTTATTCGCATTGGAACAGACCTCCGCCTGATTGGACTGCTGTCGCTTAGAACTGTTTCCGAATCCGCGTGGAGCAGCAGAGGTGCTGCACACCGGCTTTTCCACTTTTTGGAAAAGTGGCTAGCAGTTGTCTTTCCCCTTTTGCCGATTCGGAAATTCCCGCAGACGAGCAATCTCAAACAATTGGTGATTCACCAGGAGGTCAGTCCATGCGCATGTCTTCGCGCAGCATTCTCTTTTGCCTATTCGTGTTCTTATTTTCGTCGGCGTCTTTCACGTTGCATGCCCAATCCAACTCCGGCTCTCTCAACGGTGTCGTTACCGACCCATCAGGAGCCGTGATTCCGGGCGCCTCGGTTACGATCCAAAATCCGGTCAGCGCTTACACTAGAACGACAACAACCGACGCCGCCGGTCATTTCCGCTTCACCAATCTGCCGTTCAATCCGTATCACCTCACGGTCACAAGAACAGGATTCGCGGCGTTTGTCGAGGATGTTCACGTCGATTCGATCCTTCCCGTCACGTCAAACATTCATCTCAAGATCGGCGCCGCCTCCGACACTGTCACCGTCGAGGGCGGCGCCGACCTGATTGAAAACGATCCGACCGCCCATACTGACGTTGATCGAGGATTATTCGACAAGCTACCTCTCGAAAGCGCGTCGTCCTCGCTTAGTTCGCTGGTTACGCTGGCATCTCCCGGAGTTGCGGCCGACTCGAACGGCCTGTTCCACGGATTGGGAGATCATGCGTCCAATTCCTTCTCCGTGGATGGCCAACCTATCACCGATCAACAAAGCAAGGTCTTCTCCAATCAGCTACCCTCGAACGCCGTCCAGTCACTCGAGGTAATCGATGGCGCTCCGCCTGCTGAGTACGGGGACAAAACCAGCCTGGTGATCAACGTGACCACCCGGTCCGGCATGGGCCTGACGAAACCTGTCGGCAACATCAGCACTTCGTATGGCTCATTCGGAACGGCGACGGGGTCGGTCGATCTGGGCTACGGCGGGAAGAATTGGGGAAACTTCTTCGAGATCGATGGGTTGAATACCGGTCGGTTCCTCGATCCTCCCGAGTTCACGGTCTTCCACGCCAAGGGCAATGAGCAGAACGTGTTTGACCGGGTGGATTACCAGATTTCATCCGCCGACTCCATCCATACAAATTTCAATTACTCTCGTTCCTGGTTCCAGAATCCGAATACCTATGACCAGCTCAATGTCATGAACGTTGTGAGCGGCGGAACCGGCCCCAGCCCGGTGTTCGACAATGTTGGGAATGCCGATCAGCGCTCGAAGATCGGCACCTATAATATTGCGCCGACGTATACGCGCATTCTCGGCACCAACGCCGTCCTGAATTTTGGCGCGTATGTGCGCCGGGATGGATACAACTACTATCCGACCGCCAACCCTCTGGCGGATCTTGGCCCGATCCAGAGCGAGTCGGTTTCTCAGCAGCGCTCGCTACTGAACGCGGGCGTTCATGCGGAACTCACGATCCAGAGAGGGATCAACAGCATCAAGGCGGGGACCGTGTATGAACACACCTTCTTGCGCGAGCACGACAACCTGGGAGTCGTCAATGCGACGTTCAATTCACCTTGCGTCGATGCAAACGGAAACCCTCAGCCCGGATTCACCGATCCCTCGCAGTGTGCCGCCGCCGGTTTTGTGTCGAACGACCCTTCGGCCGGTGGCAGCTTCGATTCCACGCTTCTGCCATACGACTTGACACGGAGCGGTGCGCTTTACCACTACTTCGGCCACACGGATGTCAAGGAACTCGCGCTCTACATAGAGGATCAGATCAAGACTGGGAACTGGGTATTCAACGTCGGTATCCGCGGTGATCTCTACAACGGTCTGGCTGTTGCACGACAGGCCGAGCCTCGCCTCGGAGTTGCTTACAACGTCAAACAGACCAACACGGTTCTGCGTGTGTCTTACGCCAGAACGCTCGAAACGCCATTTAACGAAAACCTGGTGCTCTCGAGCCAGGGATGCCTGAACGATGTGCTATCACCGCTGCTGGCGTGCACCCCTGGCGTGACCGGCACATTACAACCCGGCTATCGCAATGAATTTCACGCGGGCCTGCAACAAGCATTTGGAAAGAGCTTTGTGATCAGCGGAGACTACATCTGGAAGTACACCCACAATGCCTTCGATTTCAGCATTTTTGGCAATACCCCAATCTTCTTCCCGATCGACTGGCATAACTCAAAAATCCCAGGATTCACGCTCCGCGCCGACGTGCCCAATTACCATGGCTTCTCCGCTTTCGCGGTGATGTCTTCTGTCGCCGCGCGTTTCTTCCCACCTCAGTCCGCCGGTGCGGGTGCAACGGTCGGAGCGCCGGGCTTTCCGTTCCGCATCGATCATGACGAGAAGTTCAACCAGACAACCCACGTTCAGTACCAGGTCCCTGGCCGGCTTGCTCCGTGGATCGGCTTTAACTGGCGCTATGACAGCGGGCTCGTGGCAGGTGCAACACCGTGCTACAACGCCATCGGTGCAAATACACTTTGTGGCTCGACCACGCTGAACGGACAGCCCGCGGTCGATCTGAGCGGACTGACCGCCGACCAGGAGTTTCAGGCGGGCTTTGCTTGCAATGGCGTGAGGGCCACACCGACCACGCCACTGCCCGCAACCTGCCTGGCCTCGCAGTTCACTTCCAGCCTGATCAGCATCCCGGCGCCCAACACCGAGGACGACGATCACAACCCGCCTCGCGTCGCCCCGCGCAATCTGTTTGACGCTTCCATCGGCGATGACAATCTTTTCCACGGCGATAAACGTCGATGGAGCTTGCGCCTCACCGCGGTCAATGTTGCGAACAAATACGCACTTTACAACTTTCTTTCGACTTTCAGCGGAACGCATTATGTGACTCCACGTGCGCTCACCGCAGAGGTGGGATTTCACTTCTGACGAGCGGCAGTCCGTCACTTCCGACGCAGTCTGGGCAGCTAGTCTTATTTGCTGCCCAGGTTGTGCGTTCGAAGGAGGTTGTAATGCGAAAGGTGATCAACTTCGACAAGGGCAGTAAGCGGCGGCTCAAGCAGATTCGATGGAAGCTATTCGAGCTTTTCAGCTTAGCGCTGCTCGCCGTTCTCGTATTCGCAATGAGTTTGTTAGTGATGCTGTGGGAGTTGGATCACGGGCATCCCAAGCAAGAGCCGACCAAGGGTCACCAGATCAAGAGTGCGGAGCCCTCAGAACCGTAGCGCGGAGGGTTACAGCATTCTTTAGAGCCAATCTCCGTTCAGCGCGACAGTGCTCCACGCGGAATGAGCAAGCCCTAATTCCAAATACCTGAGGCAAGCGACTCTCGGATGTCGTGTTCAACCTCCGTCTTACTGAGCACGCCATTCGCGAATGCAATGACATCTCCACGTGGAGAGATGTAATAGGTTGTCGGCAGAACCTCCAGCCCTCCATAAAGAGAGCTGACACGGCTGTCTCCCAGAAGAACGACATAGTCAATGCCCATTCTCCGAACGAAAGGCACAATTGCGTTTATGCCCCCATCGTCCATCGATACCCCGATGATTTGCAGTCCTTGCGGGCCATATTCTTTCTGGAATTCTATGAACCATGGTATCTCTCTCCTGCATGGTGCACACCAGGTTGCCCAGAAATTGAGAACAACCGCTTTTCCACGAAATTCGGACAGATGTACCTGATTGCCACTGAGGTCCCGCAGTTCAAATTCTGGCGCCAGATACAGGTGAGGTAGATGGTGAGTGGTTGGCCGATTCACGAAAAGGAGCAGCGATGTACAAACGGCGATCATAGCGGCTCGAAGAAGAGATCTAAGCCTCATGGATATTCGTGGAGAGCAAAGGCCGGGTGAGATGTGAGCTCACTGTACGCTCAGTTCATTTTCGTGCATCTGAGGGAACCTCAACGCCATGGGTGAATTCTGTGCTGATTGAATTCTTTCGGAAGGTCTAGCAATCTGCCGGCCTCAACTGATCTCGCAGCCCATTCGACCAGGGATCTGTACTGATTGAAATCGGCTATCTCTGCCAGCCACTGAGAACTTGACTCTGAATTGATTGCGACAACGTTTGGCAAGTCGCAGGGACCAAGACAGCCGCTAATCGAGAGCTGAAATCTTTTCAGGAGCCCACGCTTGCGCCACTCCTCCTTCAGCCATTCCACGGGTACTTCCGGGCGGCCATTCTGCGTAGCGCCGCAACAGCAACCTTTGCAAATGACTAACTGGCCGATTACTCGTCGCTTCGTCTCCAGCATGTCTCCCTTTCTTTCCTGACCTTGACATATACTCTAGGGGAGTATATTACTCCTTGCAAGAGGTCAGCTTGTCCCACACCAGCAAAAACAAAGAACAGATGTTGAGCCGGGTCCGCCGCATCAAGGGCCAGGTCGAGGCCATTGAAAGAGCGCTCACTGGAGAAGAGAACGAATGCGAAGAGATCCTGCAGCTCGTTGCTTCTTGTCGTGGGGCATTGAATGGTCTGATGGCAGAACTAATCGAGGGCCAGGTGCGATACCACGTCCTCGTGCCAGGCCAGAAGACGCTCCCGTCCCAGTTGGAAGCCGCTGATGACCTGATTGCTGTGGTGAAGCGATATTTCAAATGATCCGTGCTTCCGTCCCGAGATTCCCCTTAGGAGACGTACATGAGCCCCGTTGCTGAACATTCGAGTAATTCTCCCGCACATCAAAGTTCGACTGCGCATCCGCACGTTAGAGACCACAAACCTGAAACTGATCACGATGAACAGGGCCACGAGCATGGCTTTGAGTGGCTCGACGTTGCACGTGTTCTCTTCGTCGCTCTCGCCGCCGCCGCCGTGTGGTTCCACTTGTGGGAGCCAATTCATCGCCTCAGCGTCATTGGGCTCGGCGCCACGTTGATTGGCGGGTACCCGATCTTTAAGGAAGCGTTCGAGAATATCATTGAGCGGCGGATGACGATGGAGCTCTCGATGACCATTGCCCTCGTTGCTGCTCTGGCCATCGATGAGTTCTTCACCGCTTTGGTCATCACCGCGTTCGTCCTTGCGGCCGAAATCCTTGAAGGGCTGACGGTTGGTCGTGGCCGGCGCGCGATTCAGGACATGCTCGACTTCCTGCCACAAACGGCAAGTGTGCTTCGAAATGGCGATTTTGTGGAAGTCAAAACGCAGAGTATTACTCCAGGCGAAATCGTGCTGATTCGCCCGGGAAGCCGGATTTCTGTTGACGGCGAGGTCGTGAATGGCCATTCATTTGTGGAGCAAGCGGCCATCACCGGCGAGCCGATGCCCAGCGAAAAGTCGTCCGGCAGCGAAGTCTACGCCGGCACCATGAACCAGGCGGGGACGTTGCAAGTTCGGGCCACACGTTTAGGCAAAGAAACCACATTTGGCAAGATCATCGAAGCTGTCGAGCGCGCTGAGCACTCCCGTGCGCCGATTCAGAAGATGGCGGACCGGCTCGCCGGCTACTTGGTGTACTTTGCGCTTGGCGCGGCTGTGCTTACATTCCTCATCACGCACAATATCAAATCGACAATTTCGGTCGTTATCGTGGCGGGCGCATGCGGAATCGCTGCCGGTACGCCGCTTGCCATCCTCGGCGCTATCGGACGCGCGGCGCGGCAGGGCGCCATCATCAAGGGCGGAGTCTACTTGGAGGCTCTCGGCCAACTGGACACGGTCTTCTTCGACAAAACAGGCACGCTTACGCTGGGCGCCCCCACCGTGACAGACGTTCATCCGGCCCAAGGAGGTGGCGTGGAGGCGCTGATCGCCGCTGCGGCAAGTGCTGAGCGCGGTTCCGAACACCCGTTGGGAAAGGCGATCGTTCTCTATGCCAATGAGCACGGAATCGCCACGACGCAGCCGACCGCTTTCCACTACGAGATCGGGCGAGGCATTTCGGCCTGGGTTGCGGACGAGCCGGTTATAGCTGGCAATCGCAGTTTTCTTGAAGCTGCGGGGATCGTCGTACCTCGTTATCGAGAGACAAGCGGGACGAGGGTCCATGTCGCGTACAGTGAAAAATATGCTGGCTTCATCTCAATCGACGACAAGATTCGAACAGGATCCGCCGCTGCGGTACGCGCTCTCGAAGACATGAAGATTCGCGTCATTCTGCTGACAGGGGACACAAGTGCTGCTGCCGAGGCTGTTGCGAATGAGCTCGGCATCTCTGACTTCCACTCCGACCTGCTGCCGGAGCAGAAGACAGCCGAAATCGCCGCGAAGACGCGGCGCGGGGATGTAGTGGCAATGCTCGGGGATGGGATCAACGATGCTCCAGCGCTAAGCGAAGCAACGGTCGGAGTCGCCATGGGAGCAGGAACCGATGTGGCACGAGAGAGCGCTGACGTAGTTCTCATCGGCAACGACTTGATGAAGTTCGTCGAAACGGTCCGCATCGCGCGCAACTGCCGTCGTGTAATTCTGCAGAATTTCTATGGCACTCTCATTGTGGATACGATCGGGATTGGTCTGGCCGCAGCCGGTTTCCTCAATCCTCTGCTCGCTGCGTTTATTCACGTTGCGTCAGAACTGACATTCATCTTGAATTCCACCCGTCTGCTTTCATCAAGGCGGAAAAGTGTGGACGTCAGCACGGAAGCCGCATTGACTGCTGGTCAGGCTTGAGCAATGCAGCGCTTTGAATCATCGGATGTCGTTAGACGCGCGTTCATGTTCGTTGCAGCATCCTCGCTTCTGTTCCTGTGTCTGCCAGCTACCGGGCAAGCCGCTGTTGGAGACCTTTCAGTCAATCGGCTACAAGCCGACCAGGCTAAGGAGCCTGTGGCCATTCTTGAGCTTGGAGCTGCCACGAACTGGAATATCAATGGCGGCGCAGCCACGTTCGCACCCAATCTGGCTGCAGAGATCACGCCGATAGAAGGCTGGCTCGAATTGGAGGCAGGCGTGTCGCCCTTCTACACTCGCAAATCCACGGAATGGGACGCCGATCTGCTGTTCAAAAAACCCTGGACACTCTCACGGAAGGCAGAGTTCATGCTAGGGATCGGCCCGCAGTGGACCTACCTCAAGCAGAATGGAAAGACGGCAAATTCGATCGCCGGCGAGGTAGCGGGAGATTTCATGTTCTGGCCAAGTGGCAAACACCGCTTCGGCTGGTTTCTTGAACCGGCCTATGATTACAGCTTTGCGGGTGGTCATCCGCAGTCCGTTGGCATGAGTGCGGGTTTGCTAATAGGTATTCGCTGAAGGCAGTCGGATAGGTTAATCAGCGAATTCGGCGCACCTGAGTTTGATACGCCTCAAGTTCTTGGCAATCCGGCTTTATAGGTGCAGACGAGCGTTATCGCCGTTTAAGTGCTCCGTATGTTTTACCGTCGTTGCACTTCTAGTCTGCAGAACGGATTCGAACTGCTTCCGCTAGATCGCGAGGGACAATCAGGGCCCGCGCATTGCCGCCGGTACTCAGAGCAAATCCTTCCGGCGCTCGCCGAGTGACCTGTATTCGAGCACCCGGAACAATGCCGTGGGCCCTGAGCCGCTTTAACAAGTGTGCATCCTCATCCGAGACGCTCTCCACAACGAATTTCCCGTCCTTTTCAAGGCTTGTCAGTGGTTTCGATACCTCTCTGGGCATCCTACCGTCCATCGTTGGGATGCAATGCCCGTGAGGATCGAATTTCGGATTTCCAAGTTTTGCGGCAATGCGTTCCTCGAACCGCTCCGAAATAAAATGTTCAAGGCGCTCAGCTTCCTCGTGAACCTCCTCGATGGGGTAATCCAGCACTTCGAAGAGAAAGGTTTCGATTAGGCGATGATGACGCAGCACCTCAAGAGCTCTCCGCTTTCCCGCGGCTGACAAGAGAACTCCTCGATGTCTCTCGTATTCCACAAACGGCACTGTAGCTGCCGCCAGCTTTTGCAGCATATTGGTCACAGAAGCCGGTGCAACACCCAAACGGTCGGCCAGAGAGGTACTCGACACACGCCGCTCGTCAGGTCCGCCCAGTGCGAGGATGGCCTTCAAGTAGTTGTCCACTGATTCCGTATTGACGTTTCCCTGGCGGCTCGGCGGCATGGCCGGTATTCTCCTCAACGATTTGACACTTTGGCTATTTTAGGCGAACCTAATACTTTAGGCACGCCTAAATATAGCGTAGCCTGGAAATTCTTTTCCGGTTCCCTTTGTGCGGTGGCCGCGTCCCGCGCGCTTACAAGGGAGTCGTTCTCTATCCCAGGAGGGTCATCGTCAATGCGAATTCGAACCGCGATGTCCCTGGCATTTTTTCTGGCGTTAACTATAGTTAATATGAACAGTTTACGCGCGCAAAGTGGGACGAGCAGCGCACTCACCGGGACCGTCAGCGATGCGACAGGGGCCGTCGTCCCCAATGCCACAGTGAAAGCTACGGACGTAAGCACGGGAGCGACTCGAACCGCACGGAGCAACGCCGAAGGGCGCTTCCTCTTCGCGCAGATGAATCCGGGCACCTATCGGATTTCCGTGGAGGCCGAAGGCTTTGGGCCGGCAGAGTCGAAACCTGAGTCCGTCGCCGTGGGTCAGACTCTAGCCGTGAACTTCGCACTCTCTCCCGCAGCCGCTTCGCAGACGGTCGAGGTAACGACCCAGAACGGCCTGCTGAGCCTGGAAAATCCGAATACATCAACGACGCTGGAGGCGAAGGCGATCGAGAAACTGCCGAACCCCGGGCAGGATCTCACGTATATTGCACAATTCGCGCAGGGAGCGTTAATGAACACGGCAGGCTCATCAAACGATGCCAAGGCGCCGGGCGGTTATGGCAACGTGGAGTTCAACGGGCTGCCTGCCACATCGAATGGCTACATCCTCGATGGCTATGATACGAACGATCCCTGGCTAGGTCTGAACATCGGTCTCTCCACGAATCTCGTCATCGGTCTCGATGCCGTGCAAGAAGCGACGGTCAATACCAACTCATTCTCGGTCGATCAAGGGCGCTACGCCGTCGCGCAGGTGAATTACTTCACGAAATCGGGCACCAACGCATTTCACGGCGACGCCTATGAAACATGGAATGGTTCGCTTTTCAACGCGGAGAACTACTTTCTACACTCGAACGATACGGCCGACAGCATTGCAAAGAAGCCCCGTTCTACCGTGAACGAATTCGGTGTGAGCGTTGGCGGACCCATTCGGAGGGACAGACTGTTCTTCTTCGGGCACTACGAGGGCATTCGAATCGCTCTTCCCCTCGTATCCCAGATCACACTGCCAACGCCGGCTTACCAGCAATATGTATTGGGCGCACTGGCAACAGGCGGAACGGACCCGGTCACCGGTGCGGTTCTATCCGGCTCAGCCTGCGGAGATCCCTTTCTACCAGAAGATGTTCTCCCTGCTGCCCGCATCGGGCGGCTCCCCGGTTCCAATTGTCGGATGCCCGCTTGGAACAAATGGCGATGGTTGCGCCAGCCAGCGTCAGGCGTCGATGAACAACAGCGACAGCGAAAATCTGATCGTGGTGAAAATCGATCACACGATCAACGCCAACAACAGCGTCTGGTATCGCTTCCAACAGGACACGGGGCTCCAGGCAGCGTACACCGATCCCGCCAATCCTATTTTCAATTCGTATTCGCCTCAGCCGCAGCGCACTCTCGTCGTGGGGTTTACCCATGTATTCAGTTCGACCTTGGTAAACCAGTTCAATCCTGGCGCGAGTTGGTACTCCAGCATCTTCGAGCCGAATAACTATTCTCAGGTCCTCAAGACCTTCCCTATTGTGCTCGCGTCCGCCAGCGACAGCGTTCCATTCACGTCGATCGGCGGCAATGACAATACCTACCCCCAAGGCCGCAAGGTCACGCAATGGCAGATCAATGACAACCTGACATGGACCCACGATAAACACACTTGGAAGTTTGGCATCAACACGCGGCGTCTGGACGTAAGCAACTATGACCTCGGCGAGGGAACGGTGCCCACGGTGACCTTCAACGACCTGGCACAGTTCACATACGGTGCCGCATACACGGCCAGCCAGAGCTTTCCGGTCTCACTGAAGGAGAGGGTTTCGTCGGGCAATCTCGAATACTACGCGATGGACACCTATAAGCCCGTCACGAGGGCCACGCTTACTTACGGCATGCGCGTAACCTGGAACACCAACGTCACCAATGAAAAGAATCTTTTCGCGCGCACGGCCGGGTCTTTCCTCGACGTCTCCCATGACTCGAATGAGCCGCTGAACCAGGTGGTATTGGGCAACGTCCACAGTTTGTTTCCCGCGACACCGCTGTTCGTCTACCAGCCACGAGTTTCATTTGCCTATCAGTTGTTTCCGCGAGTGGTGGTCCATAGTGGATTTGGAGTCTTCAATGACATCATTCCTATGCAAATTGCGGATCTTGCCGCAATGAACGCACCCAACGATTCGACCTTCGTTGGTGGAATCGGTGGCCAGGTTGGCGGCATCGGTATCGCTCCCGGTGTTGCTGGAAGTGCGGTCGATGCCGCGGTGAATGCGAACCATTCGTTCCAGACGATCTTTCGTTCCGGCGGCGCTCCATGCACAGGAATTCAGTCCGGCGCCCCGACATGTCCGCTGGCGGTCAGCCTGAACACTTTCCCGAGCGGGACGCTCAAGACACCGTATTACTACCAATACAACTTAGGCGTTGAGCAACAGATCGGTTTGGGGGGGAGCCTCCGGATTGATTTTGTGGGTACACGCGGGCTCCACGAGCCTTACCAGGTACAGCTCAATGGCTATCAGACGGTGTGCGATGGGTGTTTTGCGCCGTTCCCGTACCAGAGGCCGCTCGATCAACGCTTTGGGAACGTCAATGAGTTTCGCACCGATGCCAACAGCAGTTATGCCGGTCTTCAGACCGCCTACGCCCAGCAGTGGCGGGGACTGATGCTGCGCGCGAACTACACGTTCAGTCACTGCCTCGACGAAGTGTCGAATGGCGGTTTGCTGGCGTTCTCCACGCAGGGATTGATGTCGCCCTTGCCTGGAGAGCTTAGCCGGCAATATGCCAGTTGCGACTACGACGTTCGCCATAACGTCTCCGCGTATGGTTTGTACCAGGTCCCGTTTCACTCCAGTCATCCGTTCCTGCGTCAAATGTTTGAAGGATGGTCGATCTCGGAGACTGCCATCCTGCACTCCGGTCTACCATTCAGCGTGCTCAGTCAGCCTTACATCGCAAACGGCAATGGCGTGTTTCAGGCGAACGGAGCCAGCACCATCCAGTTCAATGCGCCCGCGTATGCCAATCGGGTTCCGGGCGTGCCCGTGTATCGAAAGAGTTCGGTCGCCGGCGTTACCGTTGCTGGTACAAAACAATGGCTCAACCCGAATGCATTTGCCTCGGTTGTCGATCCCACAACAGGAACATGCGCGGGAGGCGATTCACCGGCTACTTGCCAATTTGGCAACGCTGGACGTAATTCTGTCCGCGGGCCTCATTACACAAACTCCGACATCTACATCACCAGAACTTTCCCAATCAAAGAAGGATTCACGTTCCGCTTCGACGCTCAAATGTTCAACGCGTTCAATCATGCCAACTTTGCTTTGCCGAGCGAGGTCGAAGCCGGTGTACCCGGTGTATCGGTTCCGGCGAGATTCGGAACCCTAGAAAGCACGATCTCGCCTCCCACGGGGCTGCTGGGTGTAGGGCTGGGAGGCGATAGTTCTCCTCGGATGATCGCCTTTCAGGGAAGGATCGAGTTTTAACAATTGCGTCTCCGAAGCGGGGACGAATTGAACTGCAGAATTGACTTGGGAAAGAGCAACGATGAACCAAATAGATAGGGACACGAAGAGCGCCGTTCATACCGAATCTTGCCATTCGCCGTCGGAGAGCCACGTTTCGCTGGAGAACGTGCACGGCTCTATCTCGGTTCCACATCATCTTGCGGGCTTCTGGAAACAGTGGCGAGCCTTCGTCGGTCCTGCGATTTTGGTAAGTGTCGGTTACATGGATCCCGGCAACTGGGGAACTGACCTGCAAGGTGGCGCTCAATTCAAGTACGGGTTGCTGTGGGTGGTCGGACTTGCCAGCCTGATGGCGATTTTCATGCAGGTGATCTCCGCCCGGCTCGGTGTAGTTACGGGGAAGGACCTCGCTCAATGCTGCCGCGACTGGTATCCCAAGTGGACGCGTTGGCCCAACTGGTTGATGAGCGAAGTCGCCATCGGCGCCTGCGACCTGGCGGAGGTGCTTGGAAGCGCCGTTGCCCTCAACCTCCTGTTTCATATTCCCCTACTGTGGGCGGTCATCATCACGGGCCTGGACGTTCTACTGCTCCTGGGCTTGCAGCGGTTTGGCATGCGTACCATCGAGGCCATTGTTTTGCTGCTGGTGGCGACGATCAGCGTCTGTTACTACATCGAAATTTTCGTTCTGCCCCAGACCCAGCCCAGTTTTCTGGAAATGGGACGTGGGTTGATTTCACCTCAATTTCATCAATCCGGGATCCTGTACCTCGCCATCGGCATTATCGGCGCAACCGTGATGCCCCACAACCTGTACCTGCATTCGGCACTGGTGCAGAGCCGCAGGCTGCAGAAGGATGAGCCATCCGTCCGAAGCGCACTCCGCTTTAACACCATTGATTCGGTTGTGGCGCTGACCGTCGCCTTCTTCGTGAACGCGGCGATTCTGGTGCTTGCGGCCACGGTCTTCTTCGGGAAACAAAGCGTGATTACGTCAGGCGGACTGGTGGTCAATTTCAGCGCCGACAGCGATTGGATCCGGGTAGCCTATCTAACCCTCGCGCCACTGCTGGGAACATTCGTCGCGAGCACGCTGTTTGCCATAGCCCTGCTCGCAAGCGGGCAAAGCAGCACCATCACGGGAACACTTGCCGGCCAGGTCGTGATGGAAGGCTTCATGCATTGGCGAATCAAACCGTGGGTGCGGCGCCTTATCACACGCAGTCTGGCGATCCTGCCTGCCGTTCTGATCATTGGGCTGCGAGGAGAGAGCAGCGTGACCGATCTGCTCACCCTCAGTCAAGTGGTGCTGGCGCTGCAGCTGCCCTTCGCCATGTTTCCTCTGCTGCATTTCACAAGCTCGCGCCGTCGCATGGGCATCTGGAAGCTCGGGTGGTTCCTGCTAATCGCAGGTTGGGGCAGTGCTATCCTGATCACCGCGATGGACATTTACGGCCTACCTGACTCGCTGAAGTCGGCTTGGCATGTTGTCACCGGCGCATGACGATTCGCGACAAAGGCCGCAGAACGGAACAACGATGTACGAGACGATTTTGCTGACATTGGATGGCACGCCTACGGACCGGGCGATCATTGAGCACGTAAAGCAGCTCGCAAAGCTCGCGCACAGCCGCATCGTGCTGCTCCACGTAGCCGATGGATGGGCTGCTAGAACCTATGGTCCCGATGCAGTCAGTCCAGAAATTACGGAAGACACAGCATATTTGGAAAGAGTTCGCCTGGAGTTTGAAGCTTTAGGCATTTCTGCTGAGTCCGAGTTGGCGTACGGCGAACCGGATAAGGAGATCATCAAATGGGTGCAACAAAAGTCTTGCGACCTGGTAGCCATGAGTACTCATGGCCATCGTTTTCTCGCGGATTTGTTCCTTGGCAATACCGCTAGTAAGGTGCGGCACAGCATCAGCGTGCCCATTCTCATGCTCAGGGCAAAGTGACTCACTCGCTGAATTCCTGGACAACGTTGACAACATTTCAACTAAGCTGACGAGGCCTGATGCATATCCGAGACAAGAGCGAGCAAGCACCATCACCGAAGATCGAACAGCAGAATCGCGATGCTCGATTCGCCATGCGGCTGTCTTTGATCGTCGGCTTGCTCATGCTCGTTAGCAAAGTGACCGCGTACTTGTTTACGGGGTCGTCGGCAATCTTTTCCGATGCGGCCGAATCGGTGGTGCATGTAGTTGCTGTCGCCTTTGCAGTCTTTAGCCTGTGGCTGAGCACCCGACCAGCGGTTCCAGAATTCCACTATGGATACGAACGGATCACGTTCTTCTCTGCGGGCTTTGAAGGTGCAATGATCGTGCTGGCCGCCGGAAGCATCATCGTGACGACGACCCAAAAGTGGAGGCACGGTTTGACCCTGGATCACTTGGGGAACGGAGTGGTTCTCGTCCTGATTGCGGGCGTGCTGAACGCAATCCTCGGGTGGTACTTGTTGCGCATGGGCCGCAGGAATCATTCCCTGATTCTTGAGGCAGACGGGAAACATGTCCTAACGGACAGTTGGACCAGCTTTGGCGTCGTTGCTGGCCTGGCGCTGGTCATGATGACCGGATGGAAGCCATTCGATCCGCTGGTCGCCTATGCTATCGCGGCAAACATCCTGTGGTCAGGCGGTCGACTCATGTGGCACTCGATGAGGGGATTGCTCGATTACTCAGATCCCAGGATCGGTCACGAGATTCGCAATCGGCTCGACATCACTTGTCAGGAACTGGGAGATCCAATACCACGGGGTGCGCTTCCGCACCACCGGCTATCGGCAGATCATCGAGGTTCACTTGTTGTTTCCTCACACGATGGAAGTGGGCGAAGCGCATCGGCTAGCGACATTGCTCGAGGAGCGAGTGATGCTGGATCTGGAAGTACCAGCGGAGGTCACAACCCATCTGGAATCTCTTGAAGATCACTCCGAAGTGCATCACGTCAAGCACTACACAGGACGTCCTGACTAGTAATCTTGTTGCCAGTTTCGCTCATGCGTGACCGGCAATGCGGAGGAACAAATCCGGTGTGCTGCAGAATGCCTTTGAAGATTTCGATTCCGGGACTTTTGGATCTCCTGGCAACTCTGCCGCTAGTTGGTCGTTGGTTGTGCTGATCAATGCATCGGCATATTCATGCTCTTTTTGTCATTTGCGACAGGTGTCGACGCATCGGGTGGAGAATTCGCGCCTTGAGTGCCGGCTGCCTTCTTCCACTCTGCCGAGACCTGCGGCGACAACTTATCCATGTAGCTCAAAAATGTAGTCACCTGCCACGCCTCCTGTTCGCCGAGTGCTCCCTTCCAGGCTGGCATTCCGCTGAGGCGGATGCCGTGCTGAATGATATAGAGGTTCTGGTTTTCCGGCATGTCCGGCGCGTCCTCGACGAATTGAGGGGCGCGTGGATAGAACGCGTCGCCGAAAACAGCGTGTGAGTGCTGAATGTCGCCATGGCAGCCGGCGCAATTGGATTGATAGATCTTCATTCCGGCAATTAGGTTGGCATCCGTGGGCTGGAGTGGATTGTGTGTCTTCGTCGCGCGCCTATCGACGGCGGCATCGAGTGCAGGCATCGCGATCGTGCTTTCGAGCCAATCGACAGGCAGGTCCGCGCGTGGGTCAACGAAGCCAAAGCGCACATAGCAGAAGCCGGCCGTCAGAACCACAAGAACGGCTACTGCGAATCCGAGAAGAAACTTGAGCATGATAGTTCTCCTTTCCTGCATTTTGAACAAAAGCAAATTGAGCACGGGCCAAATGTCAGTACCAGATTCGAAGCCCGAACACGAACTGGGAGCCGTAGGTTGTTTCTCCGGCTTCGCGTGAATAGTTGGCGGTGTTGCCGTATTTTCCGTTGTAGGCGAAGCCGACGTAAGGAGCGATTTTGCGGCTAACTTCATAACGCAAACGCAAGCCTGCATCCAAATCCGATAATTCCGAACCAACCTGACGCCCAGGATCGTCCTTGCTGTAGAAGTTCAGCTCTGCCTCGGGTTGCAAGATCCATCGCTGCGTGAGAAGCAGATCGTAGGAAGCGACCACGCGGCCCGCTACATTGCCGCCGTCCCGGATATAAAGAGTCGGTGCGAACTCGAAGTAGCCGGGCGCCAGCCCCTCAATACCTAATGCGGCCCAAGCGCGGTGCGGCCCTGAATCCAGATCGGCTCGAACGCCGACTTGAACATCGAAATATCGCACACGCGGTATTGGGCGGTCGTATAGCGCTTCATGGTCGCCGTCGTTGACCGTGGAGTTATCGCTGAATCCTTCCGACTTGACCCATAGCATGTTCATGTCGGTCCCCATCCAGCCTTCGCCATCCCAACGGAATTCACTCTCCGCGCCACTCGCGCGGCCCTCAAACTGATCGAGCCGCGCGTGCGTGAATACCGGGTTCTCCATCATGGAGTCCTTCATATTGGGAGACGCACCATCGGCCATGCCAGGAGACGGCATGGAAATTTGCGCACCCGCGTGCACGGAACCCGCTGGGAGCGCCAGGACAATCGCCATGGGCAAAGACCAGGCGGCGAAGGCAACGTGTACCCTGGTGCCGTTATGTTTTCGTTTGGTCATGGCCTCACCGCCACAGCGCGGAACATGCCGGCGTCCATGTGAAACATGAAGTGGCAGTGATACGCCCATCGGCCCGGCGTATCCGCAGTTACCAGGTAGCTCAGACGCTCTGCCGGCTTTACGATGACGGTATGCTTATAGGGATTGAATTCGCCATGCCCGTTTTCTAATTCACTCCACAGTCCATGCAGATGAATCGGGTGTTCCATCATCGTGTCGTTGATGAGCACGAAGCGCACCCGCTCTCCGAGTTTCAGCTCGATGGGTTCTGCATCGGAGAATTTCTTCCCGTTAAATCCCCAGATGTAACGCCCCATATTGCCTGTCAGGTGAAGTTCGATCTCCCGGATCGGTGGCCTTCCATCTACGCCGCGATAGCGGGCGCGAAGGTCGGCATAGGTCAGTACACGTCTGCCATTTCCCGTCAGTCCGTCCCCTGGATCGTTCAACCGCTCGCTGACTTCCATCGCCACGTTGTCCACCTGCGGCCCAACGTGCAAATGAACCGGATTCGATGGCGTCAACGGCGCCTCGGCGTCCGCCATCTCGCTCGCGGGAACGATTGGCGTGGTGTGTGGGCCAGGTTGCGGCAGTGGCGTTGTTGCAATGTCCCTGCCCATCTCCATGCCCGGCATCTTGGAATGGTCCATGTTCATCCCACCCATGCCTGACATATCCATGTCTTTCACATCTCCCATCTTCATTCCCTTCATATTGCCCATGCCCATGTCCGCCATGGTGCGCATGGGGAACGGGTCCATCGGGGGAACGGCCGCTGTCATTCCCATTCTTGGCGCAAGCGTGCCGCGTGCGAAGCCGCTGCGATCTTCCGACTGCGCAAAGATGGTGTACACGGCATCGTCCGCCGGCTGCACGATCACGTCGTACGTCTCCGCGATACCAATCCGGAATTCATCTACGGTTACCGGCTCGACATCGTTGCCGTCCGCCTGCACAACCGTCATCTTCAAACCGGGAATGCGGATGTCGAAAAACGTCATGGCAGAACCGTTGATAAAGCGAAGACGAATTCGTTCGCCAGCGTGAAATAGCCCGGTCCAATTCGCGTTTGGTGCATGTCCGTTCAGGAGATAGGTATACGTTGCTCCTGTGACATCGGAGATATCGCTCGGACTCATATTCATGCGAGCCCATGCAAGCCGATGCGAGACGGTTTGATCGAAACCTTTCTTTGCCGACGTCGAGATGAAGTTGGGCAAGGTAAGACGGTGGTAGTTGTAGTAGTCGCTTTGTTCCTTCAGGTTGCTGAAGATGGTTTCTGGATTCGCATCCGTCCAGTCCGAAAACAACACCAAATACTCTCTGTCAAACTCAATCGGATCGCGGTCGCGCGAATCAATAATGACCGCCCCGATCAGGCCGGTCTGCTCCTGAAACCCGCTGTGACTGTGATACCAATAGGTGCCGTTTTGCCTGACGGGGAATCGATACTCAAAGGTCTCGCCCGGAGGAACTCCGGCGAAACTGAGCCCTGGCACACCGTCCATATCCGCCGGCACGCGGACTCCGTGCCAATGGATGGAAGTTGCGTGCTTCAGCCGGTTGACCAAAGAAATCGTGACTGTATCGCCTTCCCGCCACCTGAGGGTCGGGCCCGGCGTAGACCCGTTGACGGCAGTCGCGCGCGAGGGGCGTCCGGTGAAGTTCACGGGAATCGTGTCGACTGTCAGGTCGAAGTGCGTTCCGGTCAGCACAGCTGAATCCGGCGGTGCGTTTTGTCCGAATGCAAACCGATCTTTCCATCCAAACGCCGCGAGCGCAGCTCCCGCGGCCATACCTCCAACAAATCGGCGCCGACTAATCAGATGAGATCCGTCCAGCTTATTCGAACGTCACGGACGGTGGTTCTGTATTCTCCTCGTCGGTAGTACGCTCCGCCGGTCCTTCCATCGGCTCGACCATCGATGCCCTCGACAACTCGCTGGTCTCCGCCGGCCAGAACAAGCAGCTGGCAACTCCCTGGTATTCCGATCAGGTATTGCCCTTCGACATCACGCTCTCCGGCGCCAACGAATACGGTGCCATGTGCGCGGCCAAGATTTTCGGCGTGGAAATTCTCAACGAAGGTTGGGGCATCTCCATCGACGACGCCGTGAGCGAAATGCAGGCGACGTTTGTTGCCCGTGTCGTTGAGCCCATGTCGGCTGTGGCCAGCCCGTTCTCAACTAACACCAGGTCCGTTCGTCCTGCCTGGCACAACAACTCTCGCGCATGTGCGGATCGACAGACCTCAGCTTCATCCTTCGTTCCGCTCACGCACCGCGTCCCGGATCCGCCGTCGGCGGTGCTTCCCATTTCGGGAACTCCGCTTGCCAGACCACTTTTTAGACCCCAACTACAGAAGTCATTTTCTGTATCAAGAAGGTAGGGGAACGCATTTCAGGGCGCATCACATCCACAACCGCTTGAATCAGCGCACGCGGCGTGAAGTACTGGCCCGCGCCACCCTTCACATCGGCAGCATTCTTTTCGAGGAGGCCTTCGTAGGCGTCGCCCTTTACGTCAACTCCCAGCGTCGTCCACTGTTCGCGTCCAATCAGGTCGCTGATCAGCCGCTTCAGCTTGGCCGGATCCTGAATGCGATTCTGCGCCTTGCGGAAGATGGTGCCCAGCATGCCGGGCTTCTTGCCAAGTTCCACCAGGATGTGCCGGTAATGCGTGTCCAGATCGTCACCGTCGAGTCGTTCAAGACTTTGCCAGTCCAGCCGCGCGTGGAATCAGCGCCGCTCTTTCCGGGAACAGCTTTTGCCGCTCGTCGGCCATCTTCAGGAAGAGCAGAAAAGTGAGCTGCTCCAGATAATCTCCATACGACAGGCCGTCATCGTGCAGAATGTTGCAGTAGTTCCAGAGCTTTTGGACGATGCCATTACTGGTCATTGCGCTTCTTTCCCGGTTTGGCTGCCACGATCTTCAATCTGGCGGCTGGAGCGTTGTTCGGGGCTTTGTCCATCATCAGCTGTTCCATGAGCCAAACGAGGGCTGGCGGAAAGTTGCCCCAAGCCAGAGCCATGTTGTCGAGACACAGAATCGCCTCTTCTTTACTGCCAGGCGAATACATATCGGGCATTTCCTTGGGGAGATTCTTCTGTCCGGTCAGAAACAGCTCCACAAAGGAGTTTGTTTTGCGTGCTTTCTTCAGCGCGGCAGCGGCTTCCGCCAGATCGCCGGAGAGGAAGCGCTCAAGGGCGCGGCCCCAGGCAAAGTTGGCCGATGCGTCCTCTTTATAGGCGTGCAGTAGTTTGCCGGCATCGTCCAAGCTACCAAGCGCAAGATACAGCCCAAGCAATGGATCGCGCACGCCCTGATTGTCGTTCGGATTCAACGCCAGCATATTTTCGTAGTGCTTGATCGCGTCCAGGTTGAACCCCTCGGCGCACAACAGAGAGGCCAGTTGCCCCAGGGCGCGCATATAAGGACGCGTGTCGATGAGTCCCCAGAAGTGGCCCTTGTTTTTCTTGATGAACGCGGCGCCCAATGACCGCTCACCGGCAGCCACGGCCTTTTGCAGGGCCTCGATCATTTTCCTAGGCGAATCCGACTCGATGCCAGCCATCACCATCAGCGCATCCACGCAATCGGGGTCGAGTTTGAGAGCGCGTTTCGCCAGCTTCCGTGCATGAGCCTCGCTTTCGGCCTCCATGGCGTCGAAAGCAAGCTCCTGCGCCTGATCCCGAGCATCCCCCTCGGCATCACTCAACCCGTCCAGCGCCGACGGGCCGTGCAGCGATGCCAGCAGCGCATCCAGATCAGCCTGCGTAATCAGGTCTCTGCTCGCCATCAGCCTTTCCATCTGGCGCATCGCGGCCGCGATTTCGGTATTTGGGGCAGACTTCTTCTTCGCTGAGGGTTTTGGGGCCTGTTTCTTGATCATCGCTCTCCTCGCAGTCTTGTGGTGCTGGCATCTCGTTCAAAGAGCTGCCCGAATGTCGGCCAACGTTACCATCAGCGTCATCGGCTCACTCGGGCTCGGGTCAAAGCCAAGCGCAAGATTAAAGCTCTTCGCCTGCTCCGATATGGCGTGAACCACGACGCCGCGAATTCCGATCGCATCGGCTGCCTGCGCCACGCGGCCCGCGGCATCGCGAAACAGAGCGCGGCCAATGCCTCGCCCGTGCCAATCCAGATCCACGGCCTGCCGGGCCAATACCACAACCGGGATGGGGTTGGGCATGTTCCGCCTGAATCGGCCAGGAGCGTTTTCGACAGCGATCATGCCGGAAGCCAACGCATAGTAGCCGATTACGCGACTGCCGTCGCATACAACGTAAATACGGGAAGCGCCGCTTGCCTGATTGGAGCGCGCCCGGCGCCTCAGCCAATCATCAAGCGATGCTTCCCCGCAGCGGAAGGCCTCGAATTCATGGTGGCTTGCCACCGGCTCGGGCGGTGTCAGCCGGCTTACTTCTCCCATGGCGCCGCCATTTTCAGAGTGCGGCGCAACCGGGGATTGGGCCGTGGCGGCGCGTCGAGGCGCGCCAGAAACTCAGCGTAGGCCTTGGCGTTGACGGCAAATACAGTGCGGTCCATCAGCGCATCCTCGGCAGCGTGACGGGCGGCATTCAGCACGAAATCTGTCCGATTCTTGCCCGTCAACTCCGCGGCACGATCGATGAGTCCGCGCAGTTCGGGTTTGATACGAAGATTCAGCGTCTCGCGTCTGCTTTTTTCCTGCTGTGGCATCGCCATCGGAACTTCTCCTCAAAGAACCAGCATAGCATTTTGTAATGACCATGTCATTACGGTTTGCGGCGTTGCTTTACGCTGCGGACAGGTTTTGATTTCGCCGCTTCCGGCCCGCTCGGCGCGGATGCGGTCGAGCAGTGCGGAGGCGGGCTCGTCGGTTGGGCCTTGGGGAACGAGTTGGCCGGTGAAGGCTTGACGAAGTATCGAACTCCCTGTACTTCCATCTCCAGAGCTTCCCTCCGCACGGCGCTACGAGTAGATAGAAGCCATTTTCATTCAGCGAGCTTGTAGGCCTTCCCTTTTCGTTTGGCAGGTTCAGAGGAAGTGAGAGGCTTCTGGCTTTAGGAACCTACCCGGTGATTACGCTCGCGGCGTCGCGCAAAGCTCAAATCGAAGCACGCCGACTGTTGGCGGAAGGTGTCGATCCGTCAGAAGAGAAGAAGAGGAGGAAGGAGCTGACTGATGCGACAGCAATACCTTCCGTTCTCAATCCATTTAAGGCATTGCGGACTTTTAGATCTGACAGCGACAATCGATTTCACCTGGCTAAGATCATACCCCCGCACTTGAAGCGATACCCCACAGCTCGATGAGTTCGGAATAATGCATACCCCCTCCGATACCCCAAGCATGGAGACGTCTCTGGCTGGACCAAGGCGGACCAATCCGAACTACTGTTCCTTTTAAATCAATTGTTAACGAGGAGAACAACTGGACTTTGGCGGACTTAACTAAACCCTTTAGATCGATTCTTTGGCTGCCCCCCAGGGATTCGAACCCCGATATGCTGCTCCAGAGGCAGCTGTCCTACCATTGAACGAGGGGGCAGCAAGTGCAATGCAGGTAGATCTTGCGGCCGTATTGGCTCGGGGCCTGCAGGATGCCGGACCGGAAAAGCCAACTCATTCATGATAAGTGCTATCCCGCCCGTGGTCAAACCGTAGCGCCACGTCCGCAATGCAGGTCCTGCGCTACTCGTCGAGCAGCCGCGTTATTCGTCGCGCAGCACCTCAAGCGGGCGCAATCCAAGAATGCGGTAGCTCGCAAGCCACCCCGTCACAGTTGCCAGAATCGATGTGCCTACCAACGCTATTGCGGTCGCGCCCCACTGAATCACAAAGTCCGTTTCCAGCCTGCGCAGCAGAATCCTCGTCAACACGTTCGCGAAGATCACTCCCACGACTCCTGCCAATAGTCCCAACACACTGAACTCCACGCTGAATGTGCGCACAATGCGCATGCGAGTTGCGCCAAGCGTCTTTAGCACCACTGCTTCCTGCATTCGCCTGAATCGTGTACTGGCAATGCTCGATGCCAAGATCATGAGCCCGGCCAGAATTGAGAACCCCGCCAGCAGTCGCACCACGAGCGTAATCTGATCCACCACGCTCTCAATCCGGTCTAGCACGTCGGCGATATTGATGACGGTGACGGTCGGATACGCCGCAAAAAAGCCGCGCTCCATGCTGGCTACCTGCTTCGGATCCATGTGAACGCCGCCATACCAGGTTGCCGGCAGTTCCTTCGCCAATCCTGATGGAATGACAAACGGAACGCGGCTTCCCAGGTGCTGGCCGTCAGACTTGTAAATTGCGCTCAACTTGAGTGCGTGCGATACGCCGCCAAGTTCCAGCTCAACGCTCGAACCAACCCCCACATGAATGCGTTTCGCGACGCGCTCATCCATCGCCAGTTCCTGCGCGTTCGCGTTCTTCCACCAGGCGCCTTGCGAAACTTGGTCGCCCTCGGGAAGCGAATCAGCGTAGGTCAACTCTGCCTGTTGAAGCATGCGGTGAGGATAATGCTGCCCTTTCATGTCCTCAACCGCTTGCCCGTTGATCGAGTTAAAGTGTCCTGTCACGGCAGGCATCAGATTCAGTGCCTGCGTTACCCCGGGCTGATGCGTGAAGAAATCCCGGATGCCGGGCAATTCATCCGGCGTCATATCGATGAGGAATACGTTCGGCAGTTTCGGCGATGCGGTCAGGCGCAACTCGCGCAATACCTGCGACTGCATGAGGTAGACGGCGAGTATCAGCATCACGCCCGTTCCCAGTGCCGCCAATACGGGCGCGGATTGGTTGCCGGGCCGATAGAGATTTGCCAATCCATGACGCAGCGAAGAAGGGATTCGAAGGCGAACGCGATCGAGCACGAAGCGCACGGTCCACAGCGCCAGCGAAGCGAGCACCAACAGAACTATGAGCGCCACGGTGAAGGTACCCGCGAACGCCGAACCCACTTTCGCTGAGTCAGACAACGCCCATGCGATTGCTCCAAGCAGGGCGATGACCGCCGCTGCAATCGATAATTGCAGTCTGCGTGCCCACCATCTTGCAAACCAGCCTTGAATCCCCTCCGGACCCGACTCCACCAGGCGGCGCAGCACCAGCACAGGCCGGACGTTGCGCACATCCAGCAACGGCGGCAGGCAAAACAAGAGAGTTGTCAGCAGTCCTGTACCCAGACCTGCGAGCGCCGACTTCCATGGGAAATCCAGCACTACGTGCATGGGCAGCAGCTTGCCGAATGCCATTGGCAGTGCAGCCATTACGCCAACACCGGCTGCAACGCCGATCAGTCCTCCGGCGAGCCCGAGCCCGAGCGTCTGCAATAGAAAGATGCGCAGCAAATCTGCTGATCCAGCACCCATGGCCTTAAGTATTGCGAGCATGTCCATGCGCTGTTCGAGATGCGCATGCATGGCCATGGCTACGCCGATTGCGCCGAGCACCATTGCTACCAGGCAGATGAGACTCAGAATCGCGGTCGCATTATCGAGTCCGTGCGTAAGTGCCCGATTGCCCTCGCGATAATCCATCACCTCGGCGTCAGGCAGCGCTGCTTCAAGCTGGTTGCGAACAGCCGTGCTCTCAGCGTCAGCAGTCAAACCGCGCGCGGCCTTTGCCGGAAGCTTCACCAGCAGGCGCTCACCTACCCGACTACCGGGCGCAACCAATTCCGTTTTTGCAAGTGCACCCTGCGAAATCATCACGCGTGGACCCAGGCCAGCCCCAGCGGTAATGCGGTCGGGCTCCTGTTCTAGAACCGCCGCGATGCGGAAATTTCTGCCGCCGAGGCGTAACGTTTGCCCCACATGTGCATTCAGCCTAATCAGAAATTCTTCAGCGACGACCGCTGAATCGCCAACGAGCGCTTGTTGCAGGCTCATTGCAGGTTCAAGGTCAACAGTGCCGTAATAGGGGTACTCACTCGGATCGACCGCTTTGAGCGAGACCAGCAGCGGCACCGGATCTGGAGGAACCGAGGCCATGGAAACCGTTTCTGTGACCCATGTAGTGCGAAGGCGATCCGTGCCATCCGCATTGCCGCTCTGCTTTACAAGTTCCGCAACTCGGTTCCGTTCCTCCTGCGTGGGAGGCCTGACCAGCCGCGCACTATAGTCGCCGGCCATCAGCGACCGCGCTTCAGTGGAAAGCGAACTGCGAAAGCTGTCACTCAGCCCGCGCACGCCCACCAGCGCCGCCACACCGACGGCGACAGAGAGCACGACGAACGCAAATTTGCCTGGAGCCGACTTCAAATCGCGCCACGCAATTGCTCCGGCACGCTTCCAGCTCAATGCGCGATCAGCCATGTGTCTCCTCGCGTATCAAAACCGGCTCCGCTTGAAACGGCAGCGTGTCTTCAACGATCATGCCGTCTTTCAAAACAATCTTTCGGTCAGCGCGGCTCGCCACTTCCGGATCGTGCGTTACCAGCACAAGTGTTGTGCCGGCACTCTTGTTTCGCTTCAGCAGAAGATCGAGTACGAGATGGCCGTTGGTCGAATCAAGGTTGCCGGTTGGTTCATCTGCCATTACGATCGGCGGTTCAACCACGAATGCGCGGGCCAGCGCAACGCGCTGCTGCTCGCCGCCGGAGAGCTGCACCGGATAATGCTCCATGCGATCCTTCAGGCCCACTTCTTCAAGCAGGCGGCGCGCGCTTTCAAGGCCGTTGCCCTTGACGTTGAGCTCGTACGGCAAAAGCACGTTCTCAAGCGCAGTGAGCGTTTGAATAAGCTGATATGACTGGAACACGAACCCAATCTTGCGCCCGCGCACCGCCGCCAATTCTGATTCAACAAGGTCATGAATCGGCGACCCGTCCAGCCAGATTTCTCCTGAGCTGGGCGTATCCAAACCGGCAAGCAAGCCCAGCAGCGTGCTCTTTCCGCTGCCGCTGGCACCCACTATCGCCACAAACTGCCCTGCAGGAATGGTTAGCGAGATGCCCTTGAGGATCTCCACCCGCCGTGACCCGTTTTGGATCCACTTCATCGCATCCCGTACTTCAATCACCCGCCAACCTCCTCAACTCACGCTCCGGCCCAGTTACTTTGCACAGCTACACTATCTGTGTGGACGTTCGCCGCGCACTTCTCGTTTCAATTTCATTTCTGCTTTTCGCTTTAAGGCTGCCCGCCGCTACCCCCGCGGTCATCGTGTGTTACGGCGATAGCATCACCGCCGGTTACGGGCTCGCGGAGGGTCAATCTTTTCCTGACGCCCTGGATAAACTTCTCTATGCCGGCGGCTATCGCTACAAGGTAGAAAACAAAGGCACCAGCGGAGCCACAACGAAAGACGCTGTTGCCGGCCTCCAAACTGTACTGCATCTTCACCCTGAAATCGTCATCGTTGAATTCGGCGGCAACGATGGACTCCGTGGTTTACCGCTCGAACAAAGTCGCCGCAATCTCGATCAGGTCATCTCCGCATTGCAGTCCGCACACATCAAAGTTCTGCTGGCCGGAATCACCCTGCCACCGAATTACGGCCCTGACTACATTCAGCAATTCAACCAGGTGTTCAAAACACTTGCCGCCGAGCACCACACCGCATTTGTGCCCATGATCTACAAAAACCTGATCAACGTTCCGGGGACTATCCAGCGTGATGGAATTCATCCAACAGCAAAAGGTTCCGAGATCATTGCGCAAACCTTGTTGCCCGTGCTGAAGCCTTTGCTGCACAAATAGCTCAACGCATCTCTGATTTCTTAAGCCGCCCGCTTCCCTTCCATCTAGCCCATTACAACCACCGGCTGAAACAGTGTGCCCGCAACTCGTTTCGCAATTGCGACCAGTTCTTTTTGCCCCGCAAAAACCTTCACCATCGAGGCCTGCGAAAATTCCGGCAAATTCGCCTGGGCTCCATTCCTCAGGCGGCTCAATGAGTGCACATCCGCCATTACCGCGGGCATCTCCGGCAACAGGGCACGCGGGTGTATGCAGAGAGCCTCCAATGCATCCTTTTCCCCTGCGGCGGCGTCCAGTTCTTCGAGCGTTCTCGCCTGCTCGATGACGAAGCCTCCCGCTTGCGTGCGCCGCAACTTGCTCAAATGAGCGCCGCAGCCCAGATCCTGACCAAGCTCATGCGCAACTGAGCGCACATACCCGCCGGCGCTGATGCGCATCTCGAAAAACGCTTCAGCCCCTTCCAGCGCCATCACCTCCAACGAGGCGATACGCACCTTGGCGCTCTTCAGTTCCACCGGTTTGCCTTCGCGAGCCAGCTTGTATGCGGGAGTCCCTTGGATCTTCTTCGCCGAATACGGCGGCGGCAATTGATCCATTTCTCCGTGGAACCGCGCCGTAGCTTGCTGAATCCGTTTCAGCGTCAGCGTCGGCCCTACGTCGCTCCAAACATCCGGCCCCGCCGGTTCGCCTTCAGCGTCATAGGTATCGGTGGCAAAGCCGAATCGGATCGCGCCGGTATAGCTCTTCTCATCAGAAGAAAAATACTGTGCCAGCCGGGTAAACTTGCCCAGCAGCAGAGGCAAGACCCCGGTTGCCATGGGGTCAAGAGTGCCCAGGTGCCCTATCGATCTTTCTCCGGTGATCTTTCTGAGCCGGTTCACCACGTCGTGACTGGTCATTCCACCCGGCTTATCGACGACCAAGAGACCATTCATGTGAATTATCCGTTTCCTTCCCTAATCTAAAGCATTTCCATGACTTATGTCCCGCGTGGACGGCCATCAGTTTTGCATTCCGGAGAGTGCAATCCGGTTGCAAACGCCCAATCAGCCCCCTATGCTCATGAGAGATGCAGTTAATTCTCGGTCAAGTTCGGAAACCGATTCGAGCGCTGCGCAAATCGCTGCGAGAACTGCCCGGCAATCCGCCTCAGCAGGCCATCCACAACCTGAGAACGCGCTCGCGTCGTCTTGAGGCCATCAGCGCCGCGCTCCCGTCGCGCGACAAGCACATCGCGCGGCGGCTTCTGAATTCCATCAAGCCCCTTCGCAAAGCCGCGGGCGATGTGCGCGATATGGACGTGCTTGATGCCAAAGTGCACTCGCTGATCCGTAGCAACCCCGATCCATCATTCGAGAGGTTGCTTGCACATCTTCAAGCCGTACGCGCGGAGAGTGCGCGCCAACTGGTAGAGAGTTTTTCAGCCGAGAGGAAGACCGTCCGCCGTTGTCTCAAAAGATTTTCAAAGTATGTAGAGGACGAGTTTACCCAGGCGCCTCCGGATGCCCGGCAAGCGCATGCACTATTCGACGAACTGTGCCGCTGGCCAAGGCTTAGCGCCAGTAACCTTCATGACTTCCGCATTCGGATCAAAGAACTTCGCTACATGCTCCAATTGATGGAAGGCGCAAATACGGCATTGATGCAAGCATTGGAAAATGCAAAGCTACGCATCGGCGCTTGGCATGACTGGGAGCAGTTGCACCGGATTGCCGAGGAAGTTCTCGACGCAAAAAAAGATCGCAACGCAATCGCAGCCATCACAGCAGACGAAGCCAAGAAATTCAGTTCGGCAATGCGCACCGCGCAATCGCTCAGAACTCGATACCTGCAAACCCACAGCCTGCTCGATACTAATGAACCATGAGATCGCGACAGCTTACCGGCTCAGTTCAGTTGGACAGAAGCCTGACGACAGCCTCCACAAGTCCGGGAATATCCGAACGAGATGCTTCTATAGCCGGCTCCCAACCCGCTTCGCGCAGGGTCTTGCTGGTAATGGGTCCAATGGAAACAGCCACGACGCCGGCAAATGGAAAGCTCAGGTCCGTAGCGTGGGCAGCATCGGCAAGATGCGACACACTGGACGAGCTTGTGAATGTGACAGCATCGACGCCGGTCTCCAGCGCTTGACGCAGTTGCTCTGGGGCGTGCGCAGGCATCCGGTTCTGGTAAGCGTCCACCACGTCCACTGCAGCTCCCGCAGACCGCAATGCGTCGGGAATTACATCCCGCGCCGCCATGGCGCGAGCCAGCAGGACCATGTTCCCCGCTGCATGTCCCGCGAGCGATTCAACAAGGGATTCGGCAATGTAATTCTCCGGGACTACCGCGACCGAGAATCCCGCGTCGCGTGCCGCAGCGGCAGTACCTGTGCCAACGGCTGCCACCTTGAGCGACTCCATTGAAGAGAACACAAGTCCCAATGCCGCCGCACGCTCCACCATGGCTCGCACAGTGTTGGCGCTGGTCAGGATCAGCCAATCGTAGTCGCTGAGCTGACGTAACGCGCGGTCGAGCGGCTCAAAATTATCCGGTGGGCAGATTTCAAGCACGGGGACTTCAACCGGCACTGCACCTCTGGCGCGAAGTTCATCGCTCAGTTTGCCGGCTTGGTGCGCTGCACGCGTCACGAGCACGCGGCGGCCGGCAAGCGGCAATCCACTCATTCTTCCGCTCCGCCAACAGCTTGAAGCAGCGGTCCCGCGCCGGCGTCGAGCAGCATCTTGGCAGCCAGTTGGCCCAGCGCTTTCGCATCCATCTCACCGCGCGGCGCGCAGTGATGAACTTGTACGGCTTTGCCTGTCTCCGGCGACGCTACCACCGCAAAAATCTCGTCGGTTGGTCCCTCGCCGCATCCGGCAATCGCAATTCCCGTTCGGCAATGAATGCCGATGGGAACCTGGCAGCCTCCGCCCAGCGCGGCCAAAGCAGCGCGTTCTGCCGTGACGGCAAAACGGGTTGGCTCGTGATCCAGAAACGATATTGCATCGATGGTGGCACCGTCGTTCTTGCGTGTTTCAATGGCCAGCGAACCCTGGCCGGCAGCCGGACAAAAATCTTTCGGGTCGAGACGCTCGCGCAGCCAGTCCGTCTTGCCAAGCCGCTCGAGACCCGCCGATGCCAGCAGGATTGCGTCAACTTGCCCTTCGGCCAGCTTGCGCAAGCGCGTATCCACATTGCCGCGAAACTCAATTGCCTCGATATCGGGCCGCAATGCTTTCAGTTGTGCGCGGCGACGCTGACTGCTGGTGCCTACCTTTGCGCCCTGCGGCAACGCGGCCAGGCTGCCATAATTCACTGAAACAAAAGCATCTCTCGGATCGACGCGCGGCGGCGTTGCCGCTAATGCGAACGGCTCAGGCAGTTCCGTCGGCAGATCCTTGAGCGAGTGCACGGCCAGATCGATGCGCCCCTCGGCGAGAGCTTCTTCAATTTCTTTAGTGAACATGCCCTTGGAACCGACTTGCGCAAACGTCACATCCTGTAAGCGGTCGCCTGTAGTCTTGATGATTTCAATCTCGACGGTGTGCCCTTCACCGCGCAGCAATGCAGCAATATGGTTGGCCTGCCACAACGCCAGTTGCGAGCCGCGGCTCCCAATGCGCAAATTCATGACCGCGCCTCCACTTTGCGCTCTTGTCTTTTATCTTGTTCTGCGGCGCGCTCCGGCTGTTTCGCTGGTTCATTTTCTTGAGCAGGCTGCTCGGGAAGCGCCGCGGAGACCGACCACTCTTCGCATACTGCGTCGAGCCGTACGGAGTCACCTTCGCGTGCGGCCTGCTTCAGCGCCTGCATGGGGGGATGTAGAAATTTGTTTACCAGTCCTCGCGTCAGGACTTCAACCGCCTCCAGCTGCTCGGGCGACAGCACGCCAAGTCGAGAGTGGAGCCGTTGAATCTCAGCCACGCGTATCTCCTCGGCTTTGCGCTGCAGCGCCACAATTGCAGGAGCCACGTTCACCGCGCGCTGGCGAGCATGGAAGCGCTGCACTTCGGCATCAATCAGCGTCTCCGCATCAATTGCCTGGCGGCTGCGCTCTTCCATGTGAGATGCCGCTACCTGCTGCAGGTCGTCGATGTCATAAACGAAAATCCCATCAAGCTTGTTCATCGCCGGATCCACATCGCGTGGAACGGCAATATCGATAAAGAACATGGGCCGGTTGCGGCGGCGCTGCAAGAACATCTGCCCGTGTTCGGGGCGGAAGATGTGGTGCGGCGCCCCGGTCGAGCTGATGACAATGTCGGCGCTGCTGGCTGCCTCGTACAGCTCCTCGAATGCAACTACCCTTGGCGTCACCGTGCCTTCGAACTCCTCGGCCATGCGGCGGGCGCGCTCGTACGTGCGGTTGGTGACAAGTACGGAGCCTGCTCCCTGCTGAATCAGGTGCCGTGCGGCGAGCTCGCTCATTTTGCCGGCGCCCACCAGGAAGACGGTGCGCCCCTGCAGCGAACCGAAGATCTTGCGCGCCATGTCAACCGCGACCGAAGCAATCGAAACTGAGTTCGAACCGATGCCGGTTTCGGAGCGCGCCTTTTTGGCTGCCGCAAATGCACTCTGCAGCAGGTGCTCCAGTTGCCCGGCGATGGTGCCTGAAGATTTGGCCACCGCAAAGGCTTCCTTCACCTGGCCAAGAATCTGCGGCTCGCCAACTACCATCGAGTCGAGGCTGGCTGCCATCCGGAACAGGTGGCGTACGGCTTCCTGATCGCGATGCTCGTAGATGTGCGGCGCAAGTTCCGCCGGCGCAATTCCGAAACGTTGGTGCAGGAACTCAATCAGATCGGTACCGGCTGTTTCGACCGAGGCAATTATTTCAACTCGATTACAGGTGGAGACAATCATGCACTCACTCACGCCGGGCATTTCGCCCAGCGCGCGCGTCGTCTCCGGCAGTTCGTCGCGAGAGATCGCGATGCGCTCGCGCAGCTCAATGGGCGCGGTCTTATGATTCACACCTATGAGCGCGAGTGTCATTTGATTCCAAACCTGTGTACGTGGCTGAAGAGGTTTGCGGCCCACACGGCCATCATGACCACGAGGACGCCGCCGGATACATAAGCGGCCTTGCGGCCGCGCAGCCCGGCACTATGGCGAATAAAGAGCAGCAGCACGTACACCGCCCAGCTTGCAAAAGATGCGATCACCTTGGGATCGAGGAAGTACGAGGCGCCGAGCGGCGTTTCCTGCGTGAGCACCGAACCAATGATGAGGCCGACGGTCATGCAAGGGAAACCAAACTCAAGCGTAGCCAGGGCGATGCGCTCCAGCGTGTCTAGCGGCGGCAGCCAGTCGAGCGGCGCAAACCAGGTATCCGGCTTGGACTTGGATGAAAAGTGCAGCTTGCCCTTGATACGGCGCTCCTGGACCAGGTACATCAACGAAGCGAGAAGACTGAAGCAGAGGGCCGCATAGGCCACCAGCAATGCAATGATGTGCGCCACCAGCCAGCTGGTCCGGACGCCTTCCGACGGGAAGGTATAGCGATCTGGCCCGAGCGCAGGCACAAGGACAAGAAAGAGGGTGGCCGGAAGTGCAAAAATTCCCAGCGAAACGGCGTCGTAGATCCACCAGACCAGGAAGAACAGCCCGGCGACCGCAAACCCCAGCAAAGATTCGATTTCCCGGACGCTGACCGGCATCCAGCGGTGCGCCTGCACCATCATCTCGACCACGGAGATGAAATGGAAGAAGAAAGCCATTCCGCCCAGGTGAACGGTGATCTTCCTCCAGCGGACGATCCCGTAGAGCACAGCCGGGAAAACGGTTATGCCGGCGGCCGCATAGAGAATTGTCGCAACTCGTAGCCAGAGTAAGTACATCTCGTTCTTTACCTTAAGGCGTCAGGGGTCAGTATACTGTGATCCAAATCACTAAATAGTGCTTTGAATCCAGGTACCTCCCAGTGCCCTACCCCGGCAAAAATCACGGCCGGGGTATTGACTTCAGAGTAAATCCTTTGTCCAAAACCGCACCAGAGAAGGTGCATGAGGGGGATTAGCAACTACCGATAAACGGGAGATCTCTGCCTTTTGGGCCCAATACGCGGTGCTTCAAAGTCACAGTCGACAAAACCAAAGAATGCGGATTCAATGGAAGGACATGCGTTGGGTTGGTGTCATTATCGTCGCCGGAGTACTGGTCGACTTCCTGCCGGGGCAGCTGCTCGCACAGGTTCCGCAGCAGTACCCCGCTCTCCTGGACTCGAATCAGGTCTTCGCGTTGCGCGATCTGGTCGGCCATGGGCACACATCGCCTTTCTTCATCGGCGCCGTTGAAGAGGCACAGAATCGCACCCACTCTGCGATGCGTGATTTGAGGCGCGCGATCACCTCGGATCCCCATTCGAAGCAGGCATTCGAAGCGCACGAAATGTTGTCCAATCTCAACTTTCGGAACGGTAAGTACCAGGAAGCGCGCAACGAAGCAGAGGAGGCACACACAATCGAGCCGGATTCGGCTGATTTGAACAATATGCTGCCCCTGTTACGAGCGCTGGCTGACGGACCGGATATGCAGGTTGTGGAACGCCGGAATTCGCGCCTGCAAATGCGGAAAGACGGTAGCGGATCCAGCGGGTTGCCGATCACAATCGACGGCAAAGCCGTAACGTATGGATTCGACACCGGCGCTGCTCTGTCCGTGATGGGCACAGCCGACGCTAAGATGCTCGGACTGACGGTGAAGCATGTGGAGATGCGCTTGAGCGAAGCGAGTGGAACGGCAATCCCCGGAGTTGATCTGGCGGTAGCGCACGATATGGTGATCGGTGGGTTGCACTTGAAGAATGTGCCGTTCTTTGTGTTGCAAGATACGGGCGAACCTTTCGTTCACGTACCGGTTGGAAGCCGTGGCCTGATCGGTTTGCCGGTGATGATAGCGATGCGAAAGTTTCGCTGGGAACCGAGCGGGTGGTTTGAGTTTGGAAAAAGCGTCTACTCGGACAGATCCGCTGAGCAAAATCTGCTGTTTCACCGAGCAACTGCGATCGTCCAGGTGCGCGTGAAGGAGAGGCCGCTCATCTTCAGTCTGGATACTGGCGCAGTGGATACGGACCTGAATGAGAGTTTCGCTACCGCTCTACCCGAAATCGTGGAAGCCGGACACAAGGAAACCCGAGCGATTACCGGATTGGGCGGAAGTAACCAGTACGAATCGGTCCTGCTCGGTCCCGTAACCTTTGAAATTGGCGGCCGCGGGATTACGCTCAAGTCTCCGCATGTGTTTCCAAAGCACAGTCTTGGGAATTTTGACGGGAATCTGGGTAACGACATTCTGAAGCAAGCAAAAGCCGTGACTTTGGATTTCGAACGAATGTCACTGCAATTGGAATGAAACGAACGGGAAATCCACACCGCATCTAATTACGAGTACCGAGCCTCTAATTTGCTGCACCCCGCCGCGTTAATCTTGAAGGCAGCATGATCCGGGAAGACTCCCCAACCGAAGATACTGCACCGCAGGAAGCTGCTCAGCAGTTCCCCGCCCCAGAAGTGGGCACGGCTGAGGCGCCCGGCGCCTCATCGGCTAAAGCTGACACCGGTCTCACACCCTTCATGCGCCAGTGGTCGGCGGCCAAGCAGGAGAATCCAGATGCGCTCCTGTTCTTCAGGATGGGCGATTTCTACGAGCTCTTTTACGACGACGCAGTGGTGGCCAGCCGCGAACTTCAGCTCACCTTGACAGCGCGCGACCGCGAGCGGCTGGTGCCCATGTGCGGCGTTCCCTACCATGCTGTGGAACAGTATCTGACGCGGCTACTGCGCAAGGGCTTCCGCATCGCCATCTGCGACCAGATGGAGGACCCCAAGCTCACCAAAAAGATCGTCCGGCGCGAGGTGACGAGGGTTCTGACGCCAGGCACGGCAATCGACAGTGGACTAGGCCAGGAACAGAACAACTTTCTCGCGGCGTTTTTCGAGATCGGTACACAAGCCGGAGAGCGAGAGAAGCAAAGCACATCGGCGCACAAGCAGAGCGCAACTGGACACGGCGCGCTTTGCGCAATTGCCTTGCTCGACGTTTCAACCGGCGAATTCAGGACAGCCGAGTTCCATGGAGCCAACGCGCGGCAACTTGCCGCAGATGCAATCCAGATGGCGGGCGCCCGTGAAGTTCTGCTTGCGCATAGCGCGGAAGTGCCGCCGGGACTGGAACGGCTGGCGACAAAAACCCGCATCGAAGACTGGGTGTGGACGCGCGATTTTGCCGTTCAGCTGGTGGAGCGGCAACTTGGCGTGCGCTCTCTTGATGGATACGGCCTTGTGGGGCACGACGCGGCGGCAATTTCGGCTGGCGCGGTACTCCATTACGTGCGGACCACGCAAAAGAACGAAGCGCTGCATATCGATTCGCTGCGCTTTGAAGAACACTCCACTGCGCTGGAGCTGGACCAAGTCACGGTGCGCAACCTGGAACTCATTGAGCCGTTGTTCGTGGGGCAGGACGAGCGGGCAACGCTGTTTCATGCCCTCGACGAGTGCCAGACGCCGATGGGCAAACGTCTGCTGCGTGCGACGATTCTGCGGCCGCTGATGGATGCCGCCGCGCTTGAGGCTCGCTATGAGGCGGTGGCCGAGGCGTACGGCGATTTGCTGCGGCGCGAAGAAATTCGACGAGCATTCAGCGGCATCCAGGATCTGGAACGACTGCTGGCGCGGCTGAGTTTGGACTCGGCAGGTCCACGCGATGTGCGCGCGCTGGGAGCGAGCCTGCGCAAACTGCCGGGGCTGAAAACAGCACTCGAAGCAATGAAGGCGCCCAAGTGGGTGGAACTGACCACAAGGTTGGACACTCTCGTTGACGTAACGTCGCGCATCGAGTCGACGCTTGTGGAAGAACCTCCGTTGACGCTGGTAGACGGCGGAGCGGTGGCTTCGGGTATCGATACAGAACTTGATGAGCTGCGCGCGATTTCCAAAACCGGTCGTCAGGCGATTGCAGCCATCGAAGAACGCGAGCGCGAACGGACCGGCATCGGCTCGCTGAAGGTGCGCTACAACTCGGTGTTCGGTTACTACATTGAGATCACCAAGTCGAACCTGGCCATGGCGCCCGCGGACTACGAGCGCAAACAGACGCTGGTGAATGCCGAGCGCTTTACGACGCCGGAGCTGAAGGAACTTGAGCGCAAAATTCTAACCGCGCACGACCGCTGTATTGAAATTGAAAAACGTCTTTTCGCGGAGCTTCGCAAAGCCGTGCTGGAGACAGCCGGACGCATTCGCCGCTCGAGCGCGATCGTTGCCGAGGCAGACTTGCTGACGAATTTCGCGCACCTTGCGGTGGGCCGCCGCTATGCACGTCCGCGCATTGCCGATGAGGCGGTGATTGAGGCTGTCGCCGGGCGGCATCCCGTGATTGAGCAGTGGATGGAGCAGACACGCGAAGGCCGGTTCATTGCCAACGACATATATTTGAGCGCGACCGAAGATGGGCCCAGCCTGTTGCTGATTACCGGCCCCAACATGGGCGGCAAGAGCACCTATTTGCGGCAGGCGGCAATGCTGGTGCTGATGGCGCAGATGGGCAGCTTTGTTCCGGCAGAAAGCCTGCGCTATGGATTGGTTGATCGCATCTACACGCGCATCGGCGCCAGCGACAATGTGGCGCGCGGCCGATCGACATTCATGGTGGAGATGACGGAAACGGCCACTATTCTGAACACTGCAACGAAGCGCAGCCTCATTCTGCTGGATGAGATGGGCCGCGGCACCGCGACGTTCGATGGGCTGAGCCTGGCATGGGCCACGGTGGAATTTCTACATGCGGAAACCGGTGCGCGTACACTGTTCGCCACTCACTACCATGAATTGACGATGCTGGCAGAAAAGCTGAAACGTGTGCGCAACCTGCGAGTCGGGGTAAAGGAAGCAGCGGGCGGCATCGTGTTTTTGCATAATATTGAGCCGGGTGCGGCCAGCAAGAGCTATGGAATCGAAGTGGCGCGATTGGCAGGCTTGCCGGCCGCAGTCATCGAGCGCGCAAAACACGTCCTCAAGCAGCACGAAAAACAGGAGCGCCAAAGCGTGCAGGTGGAGACTACGCCGGAGCCGATGCAGCTCACCATTTTCACGCCGTTGTCGCAGCGGATTGTAGACAGAATTGAGGCGACGGATGTGAACTCGCTGACGCCGCTGCAGGCGCTGAATATGCTTGAAGAGTTGCAGCAGGAATTGAAGAAGACAGGGCATAGGGATTAGGGATCAGGGGCAGGGGGCAGTCATTATTAACGAGACTACTCGATTCCGTTTTGTAACAGGGCATGGCTTCAGCCATGCCGAAGTTGGCGAAAGAAGGAAGGGGTTTTAACCCCCGAAGTCCTTGCGAGGAAACTGGTGAGCAAGACATTGCGCAGTGCTGCGGGAAGTTTGCTGGTAGTCGGGCTCGGCGCAACTGAGCTGACCGACCTTGAGCGCGCGTGGCTGAAACTGGTGCGTCCCGCCGGCATCATTCTCTTCCGGCGCAATATTGCGGATGCTGCGCAGACACGCGCACTTCTGATTGAGGCGACTTCCGTTTGCACAACGCACGCTTTACGTTGTGTCGATGTTGAAGGGGGAACGGTGGATCGGCTGCGCGATGCCCTGGCGCCGATGCCTTCAGCTCAGGTGGTAGCGAAAGCAAATCTGCCGCAGGAACACGGAGGGCTTGTAGGCCGCGCTGTGAAGGCTTTCGGGTTCAATTCCACGCTGGCTCCAGTACTTGATCTTGCGCTGCCGAGTTCATCTGAAGTGATGGGCACACGCGCTGCTTCAGCAACCCCCAAAGGCGTCGTCGATTATGCGCGCGACTTTTTGGGCGGACTCGCAAGCGAGAACGTGGCGGGATGCGGAAAGCATTTTCCTGGTCTCGGCGCCGGCACTAAGGACTCGCACCTCGAAACGCCGGCGATCGATCGAAGCGCGAAAGAGCTTTGGCTCGATGATCTGGCGCCCTATCGCGAATTGCGCGATGAATTGCCGATGGTGATGGTGAACCACGCCGCGTATCCTCAGACACCCGGCGGCGAGCGGCCCGCGAGCGTGTCGCCTTACTGGATTACGACTGTCCTGCGAAAACGAATCGGCTACAACGGAATCGTCTTTTCTGACGATCTTGAAATGGGCGGAATCCTGAAGTTCATGCCGATGGAAGAGGCCGTCGTCGCCGCAGTGCGCGCAGGCATGGATCTGATGGAGATTTGCCATAATCCCGAGCTGATTTTGCGTGCGTACGAAGCACTCATCACCGAAGCGGAGCGTTCGAATGCATTTGCCGCCATGCTCGCAGCGCGGGCGAAGCGCACAGCAAAGTTGCGCGCGAAGTTGTTTACCAATACTCCGGCACGTGCGTTAACAACGCGGCAGTTCGATGCGTTGCGAACGCAGGTATTGCGCTTTGGCGAGAAGGTTGCGGGGGCGCAGCAGGTATGACCGCGAAAGCAATGACGGTAGCCGGCATCATGAGCGGTACATCGGCAGATGGTATCGACGTAGCCGTATTACGGATCACACCGGGTAAGTCGCACCCGAAACTGACCCTTCTCTCACATGAGGGCTTTGCGTTTCCATCGAGATTACGCCAGGCCGTGCTGGCGGCTATGAACGCGAGCGCGATATCGACCGCTGAGCTGGCGCGGCTCAATTGGCGATTGGGCATCGCTTACGCCGAAGCCGTGCAAGCCACTATCAAAAAGCACAAAGTCAAACTCGATCTGATTGGATGCCACGGACAAACGATCTATCACCAGGCCGCGCCCGAGATGTATGTTGGACGGAAGTTTGCCTGTACATGGCAGACCGGCGAGGCGGCGGTGATTGCCGAAGCGCTGGGCGTACCGGTGGCCTCAAACTTTCGCCCCGCAGATATGGCAGCAGGAGGACAGGGCGCACCGCTGGTACCGCTGCTGGATTATGTGCTCTTTGCCGACGCAAAGCGCGGACGCGTGCTGCAGAACATCGGCGGCATTGCGAATATGACGGCGATTCCAGCGGGAGCTGCTGCCGATCGCTTGATCGCGTTCGACACCGGCCCCGGCAACATGGTGATGGATGCGCTGGCGCAGCAGCTGTTCGGGAAGATGTTCGACCGCAACGGTGAGATTGCTGCGCGAAGCACTGTGCTGAAGCACGTGCTCGATCTTGAGTTATGCAATCCCTACTATCAAATGAAACCGCCGCGCACCGCCGGCCGCGAACAGTTTGGCCGCACTTACGTTGCGGGCTTTTTGGAGAAGTGCCTTGCACAAAGTGGCCGGCCGGAAGATGCAATTGCAACCGCGACTGCGTTGACTGCCGAAACAATTGCGCGGAGCTATGCGCGCTTTGTGAAGCCGCGGATGAAAACAAGCGAGGTTGATTACATCGTGTCCGGCGGCGGAGCGCGCAATGCGACATTGATGGCGATGCTTGCTGCCCGGCTGGAACCGTTGGGATGTTCGCTTGCAACAAGCGACCGTTTTGGTTTGCCCGCCGAAGCAAAAGAGGCGGCGGCCTTTGCGCTGTTGGCGTGGGAAACCTGGCACAGGCTGCCGGGAAATGTGCCTGCGGCTACGGGTGCAAAGCGCGCGGTGGTGTTGGGGCAGGTGACATATGCCTAGGTTGCTTGCGCTGGCCGCACTGCTGCTGCTGGCCGGTTGCCACGGAGCGCAACGTGATCCGCGAACAGTGGTCTTTCTTATCGAGAGCAGCCCGGCGAATCTCGATCCGCGCATAGGGACGGATGCCCAGTCGCAGCGGATTGATGCTCTGCTCTTCGACGGGTTGGTAGATCACAATGCGGCTTTTCAGTTCACGCCGGCGCTGGCGTCGAGCTGGGAGCTGTCGAACCCATTGACGCTGGTGTTTCATCTGAGGAGCGGAGTCCGCTTTCACGATGGCCGGACGCTGACGGCGCGAGATGTGAAATGGACCATCGACTCAATGCGGAACGGAACTGTCATCACGCCGAAGTCTGCGGCATTTGCGGCGGTGGATTCGGTGGAGGCGAGGGATGCGCTGACGGTTGTATTTCACTTGAAGCACGCCGACAATTTTCTGTTGCGGAATCTATCGACCGGCGCGACGGGCATCGTTCCGGAAGGCAGTGGACGCGACTTCTGGAGAAATCCGGTAGGGACCGGGCCCTTCCGGTTCGTGAACCAACAGATCGATCAGGATGTGGTGATCGAACGCAACCCGGAGAGTTGGTCGGCCGCGCCAAAGCTGGAGCGGGTGCGCTTTGCGATTGTGCCGGACGCAATTACCGAATCGCTTGAACTGGAAAAAGGTTCGGGAGACGTGGCGGTGAATTCCCTGCCCATCGATTCGCTCCCAGTCCTGGCAAAACGGCCAGAGCTTCGCGTGGAGGAAACAGGCGGAACGGAAATCCAATACCTGGCGTTCAATATGCGTGATCCATTGTTGGCGGATGTGCGCGTGCGGCAGGCGATTGCTTGTGCTATCGACCGCGACTTAATTATTCGGACTTTGATGCGCGGCTACGCGCGTACATCTGTAAGCCTGCTGCCGGAGAGCCATTGGGCGTGGACCGGGGATGTGGCGCGCTACGACTTCAACCCGGAGCGGGCGGAGAAACTGCTGGATGCTGCCGGACACCCGCGCGGACCAGATGGCATGCGGTTTAGTTTGACGATGAAGACCAGCAACGATCAGGGTGCGCGGCTGTTGGCGGCCGTTTTGCAGCAGCAACTTGCCAAGGTAGGAATTGCGCTCGACCTCCGCAGTTTTGAGTTTGCGACGTTCTACTCCGACGTGACGCGCGGGGCGTTTCAGATGTATTCGCTGCGTTGGGTGGGTGGAAACGAGCAGCCGGACATCTTCGGTTATGCGTTTCTGACTTCGAATTTCTCTCCCAAGGGTGCGAACCGGGCTCACTACTCAAATGTGCGGCTGGACGCGCTGCTGAGTGATGCCAACGAGAACACCGATATGGCGGCGCGCCGCAGGGATTACGTGGAGGCGCAGCAGATTCTGGCACGCGATCTGCCGGCTTTCAATCTGTGGTACCTGAACACAATCGTCGTTCACAGCCGGAGGCTGACCAACGTCGTTCCTTCGTCGTCGGGTGACTATGGTTTTTTGAAGACGGCGGAACTGGCGAACTGACCCGTAGAGGCAGCCGAAAACCCATCGCGGCAAATTAGAATTTAGATGAGGGATTGCGGCATAAATTGCTCATCTAATTAGCTCGCCTGTGTCATCTCAGGCAACGCCAATATGGCGCTGCACAGGATGAGACCATCGTTCAACCTTTTGGGCATCTGGCACGTCTACCGCTGTAGAAGGTTGTCATTGCCCTGCCCAAGATAAAGGACCAGCAAGTGGAGATCCGTACTATGACGAGCAAGACCAGAATTTGCGTTCCGGTGTGGTTGATATTGATGGCAGCGCTGGTATTGACGGGATTTCAAGCCAAGGCGCAGGCTCCCGCAGCCGCAAGCGCACGTTTTCTGGGCACGGTGACGGCTGTAAACGGCACCACCCTGACGGTCAAGACCGATGCCGGCGAAGTAAATCAAGTGGACGTTCCGGCAACCGCCCAGTTGAAGCAGGTTGAGCCGGGCGCAAAGGACCTGAGCGCGGCGCAGACAATCCAGTTCAACACGCTGGCCACAGGCGACCGGGTGCTGGTACGACTCGATCCCAATGCGCCGGCGGGCACAAAGGTGGCGTTGCAGGTGATCGCCGTAAAGCAGGCGGACCTGGCAAAGAAGCAGGAGCAGGAGCGCGCGGACTGGGCCCAGCACGGCGTGGGTGGCCTGGTGAAGAGCGTAGATGCGGGCTCCGGGACCATCGTGATTACGAGCGGAGCAGGAGCCAGCGCGAAAACGCTGAACATTCACATCGACAAGAACACCGTGTTGAAGCGGTACGCGCCGGCGTCAGTCCGTTATGACCTGGCGAAAGCGGAGCCGATTGACGCCATCCACGCGGGCGACCAGCTAAGGGCTCGTGGACCGAAGGATGCAGCCGGAACCGATGTGACCGCGGAAGAAGTTGTGTCGGGCACGTTCCGCAACATTTCGGGAACCATCAATTCTATGGATGCGGCCAATTCGACGCTGCAGGTGAAGGACCTTGCCACCAAGAAGCAGGTGACGATCAAGATCACGCCCGATTCGCAGATGCGGAAACTGCCTGAGAACATGGCGCGCATGCTGGCCTCGATCCTGAATGGCAACGGGGCCGGATTCGCCGGCCGCGGCAGGCCCGGCACTGGTGGACCTGGCGGTGGTCAGGCAACTGCTGAAGGCGCTCCGAATGGTGGCGGCAACGGCGGAGCAGCAAACGGTAGTCAGGGTGGCGGGCCAGGCGGACCCGGTGGACGCCGCGTTGGATTTGTCGGTGGCGGTGGCGGATTCGATGCACAATCAATGTTGAGCCGTGCCCCGCAAGTAAAGCTGGAGGACCTGAAAAAGGGCGACGCCATCATGGTGGTCGCAACCGATGATGCATCCGGAATGTCCGCCATTACGCTGATGGCTGGCGTTGAGCCGCTGCTGGAAGCCCCAGCCGCGAGTCAGAACCTGCTGAACTGGAGCTTGAGCACAGGAGCGCCAGACGCAGCTCAATAGAACGACCTGAAAGACCCCTGGGGACAGATCAGAACGGCCAGGAACTCACGAGAAAAACGAGAGAGGGAACCGTGTACCCACGATTCGCCCACTTTGTTCGCCTGGTAGTCACCGTTTCGATTGCGTTCGCAAGCCTCGCATTCGCGCAAACATCGACTACACCGACTTCACCCATAACGGCCGGCGCAGGCACGTTGCACGGTCATATAACCGATCCCACCGGAGCCTTGATTCCGGGAGCAACAATATCAATAACCAACGCATTGGGTGTGAATGTAAAAACCACCACGTCCGATGCGGGCGGCAGTTATACCGTAACCGGACTTCCTCCCGGCAGCTATATCGTGCAGGCCACCGTCCAGGGCTTTGCGCAGTTTACTTCGAAGACTCTGCCGCTGGCGGCAGGACAGTCGAAGCGCATCGATATCTCAATGGCCATCGAAGGTGAGCAGCAGAGCGTCGAAGTGGTGGATGAAGAAGGTGCGCCGCAAGTAAGCACAGACGCGGGCAGCAATGCCAACGCGGTCGTGCTCAAGGGCAAAGACCTTGATGCGCTTTCCGACGATCCCGACGAGTTATCGAACGAACTGAGCGCGCTTGCAGGGCCATCGGCTGGACCGAACGGCGGTCAGATCTACATCGACGGATTCACCGGCGGAACGCTACCACCGAAGTCTGCAATCCGCGAGATCCGCATCAACCAAAATCCGTTTTCGGCGGAGTTCGACCGGCTTGGATACGGACGCATCGAAATCCTGACAAAACCGGGAACCGACGTGCTGCACGGGCGCGCATTTCTGCAAGGCAACGACAGCTCGTTCAACACCAAGAACCCGTTTGCCCCGCCTCCTTCGTACCACAGCCTTCAGTACAACGGCACCATCAGCGGCGCGCTGAGCAAGAAGGCATCGTACTTCCTCAGCGTGGAAGGCCGCGACAATCCTGATGCCAGTGTTTTCACGGCAGTGATTCCAACGCTGGACACGAGCACAGGACTCTACTCGGTGCCGAGAGACGCTAACGGCAATGCGATCCCCACCACCGGGGCCGCGTACAGTCCAGCGAGCCGAATTGAAGTTTCGCCGCGACTCGATCTGCAACTGGGACAGAAGAACACGCTGACACTGCGCTATCAGTTCGAGCGGTATACAAGGAGCAATGTCATCAGTTCCACTGCCCTGCCCTCGCAAGCTACCGGATCCACCAGCTCAGAACATGCAATTCAGTTGAGCGACACACAAGTGATCAACGATCACGTCGTAAATGAAACGCGCCTCCAGTTCCGGCGTGAGCCGACGATTGATACAGCGGTGAGCTCAACACCGTCTGTCAGCGTGTCCGGCTACTTTGCCGAAGGCGGCGCCACAACGCAGTTCTCGAACGACAACACGACGCACCTCGAACTGCAGAACATTACCACGATGTCTGCCGGCCCGCATGCCATCAAGTTCGGCCTGTGGGCGCGCGACAATCGCGATGCCACTACAACGAGCGAAGGCTTCAACGGCAGTTTCATCTTCCCCTCTATTAACGCGTACGTGAACACACTGAACGGAATGGCGCAGGGCCGGACGATTGCGCAGATCGCGGCGGCCTGCCCCACGCCGGGCGCCTGTGCTCCCATCCGTCTGAACTACACAACCGGCCACCAGAAGTTTGTCGCCAACGTTTTTGACGCGGCGCTATTTTTCCAGGACGACTGGAAGGTTAACCGGTTTCTGACGCTCTCCAGCGGCCTGCGCTTTGAAACGCAGAACCACGTTGCCGACCACAGCGACTTTGGTCCGCGCTTTGCCATTGCGTACGCGGTTGACGGGCACAAAAAAGGCACGCAGACCAAGACCGTGGTTCGCGCCGGTTACGGCTTCTTCTATGACCGGTTCCAGAACGGCTCTCTGATGACGCTGGAGCAGGACAACGGCGGACCAAACAGCCAGCGGCAAATCACGATCATGAACCCGACATGCTTCAGCTCAACCAGCTTGAGTGATGCGCTTTCGAATTCGGGATCGAATGCAGGATCGAACTGCAATTCCGGTGCCGCTACGACACCGCAAACCTACACCGTGGCGCAGAGCTATCACTCGCCTTACAGTGAGCAATTCGGCGCCACGGTTGAACGCCAGGTGAGCAAAGCGGCCACACTGACGTTAACGTACCTGCACACCTATGGCGTTCATCAGTTGGCCACCCGCGATGCGAACGCTTATTTGCCGGGGACGTTCGTGTACGGAAACTCAACGCTCAACGGAGCACGCCCCAATCCCTCGCAAGGGATTGTGCGCGAGTATTACCCGGAGGGAATCTTCAAGCAGAACGAACTGGTGGTGAGCGCGAATGCACGACTGTCGCCTTCGTTCAGCCTGATGGGTTTCTACACCCTCAATTATGCCAACGGCGATACGACTTCCTCCAATGGCACGGGCGGCATGGTGTCGAACTCGTATAACCTGCTGCAGGACTACGGCCCATCACCATTCTCGCGGCGCAACATGATTTTCGCCATGGGCAGTTACACAGGCAAGTGGGGTCTCAGCTATAACCCTTTCCTGGTGGTTCAGTCGGGACGCCCGTATAACGTAACCACCAACATCGATCTGACGGGCGACAACTTCTTCAACAATCGGCCCGCCTATGCGTCGAGTTCCGCGCTGTGTACAGGAAATGCGCAGTATGTGCAGACTCAGTACGGATGTCTGGACACAATTCCGCAGTCGGGCGAATCGCTTGTCCCAACGTACATGGGGCAGAGTCCAACCTCGGTGGCTTTCAACTTGCGCGTCAGCCGCTCCTTTGGCTTGGGTCCTGAAACCTCACCGCCAGGTGGGCAGAATCGTCGCGGAGGTCCGGGTGGACCCGGCGGTCCCGGAGGCCCGGGCGGCTTCGGCGGCATTGGCATGCGAGGTGGCGGACGTGGCGGCTTCGGCGGAGGAATGCGCGGACCAATGACCAACACCGGCCGCAAGTATTCGCTCACCTTTAGTGCGCAGGCTCTCAACCTGTTCAACAACATCGACTACGGAACGCCTTCAGGCAGCGTGGTTCCAACGCTGATCTCAGGCTCAGGCCCCAATGCTGTGTATGGACCTGGAAGTCGCTTCAACAAATCGACGAGCCTGGCGGGAGGAATGTTCGCTTCACCCACTGGATCGGCAGCACGGCGCATTTATATCCAGGCTGCGTTCTCTTTCTGAAAGCACTCGAATGAAACAGCAACGACCGGGGCGAAATGCTCCGGCCGTTGCTTTGCCTCTGCGGATAAGCCTATTTAGATTGCGAACGCTCGAAGGAGCGGCGCAGAAGTGTGTCGAGCGCGATGCGGCCGGGGCCAAAGATGAGAATCAGCAGCGCAGCAAACCAGTAGGTGTACGGCGTGGCATTGTAAAAGTCGCTGGGATTCGAAAAGATGTGGCTGAAGTTTACGCGGTCGTCGGGAACGCTGAGGTAAGCAACCGTCATGTTGACGAATAGCACCAGCGAGACGAGGCGCGTGCCTAGCCCGACGGCGAACAGAATACCGCCGACAAACTCCACCAGCGCTACAAACAGAGCGGTAGCAGCGGGAGCCGGCATGTTGAGTGATGCAAAGAACTCCGCGACACGCGAAAGGTGCGTGAGCTTGCCATAACCGTCCTGCGCAAATTGGAAGCCCCAGTAAAGCCGGACGGTGAGTAGCAACGCACATTGGAGACGGTTGAGTATTGAAACAAATCTGCCATAGGCAGCGGCAGCAGTGTTGACGATCGTGTTCATCAGGATCCTTTCAAGTCGATTGCGAATCGATCAGTTGGCCTTGGGTGCTCTCGATACGGCTTCCTTTGAAGACAGTGACCGGGGAGCCTTTCGCCAGGAACGCTGAATCGGGAAGGCTCTTGAGGATGCGCGCGAATTCTGCTCCGTAAAATGCGGTCGCATCGCCGCGAAATTCTGCAGTCTTCGCTTCCCACACTCGCCATCGCGGATGCGCGACTTCATACTCCAGGCAGTATCCACCACTTTGCGCCGAATATCCCCAGTAGTGTTCCGTAATGAACTGGGCAAGAGATTCGTCTTCCGGCAGAAAGGCAGAGCCCGCGGTCTCGATCCGCATGGAACAGCGATCAGGGCCGGAACCAAACGAAAATGCAGCTTCGATTACCTCCGGTCGCGCGTAAGTACATATCGAATGCGACATCGGCACGCAAGAATAGTTTTCGCCAAAAGCGAGCCGGGCAATAGCTGCAACTAAGCGCTTTGGCACAAGCTCGCGAATGAAGACCACACCCCTGCGATTATGGCGCCTTACATAGAACCGCAGATTCACCTCTTCAAACGATTGATGAAATGGTACGGGCGTACCGGCGATGCGCGTACGATTGAATTCGAATCCAATAAGGCTGACATAAATTCGACCTTGAAAGGAATCGAGCTCCGTTCCTGCCGGTACAAATTCCTGAAGGAGTAATGGTTCAACCGCGTAGTTGAGCATCACAAGATTCTTCCACTCTGCCGTGAGAAACGTACGCTGTTTCATTTCGGCTTGGAGGCGAAGAGCGAGTCATCCAATTCGGGTGCGCAGATCCAGCCAAGTTCGGCCCATGTGGCGAACCACTGCTGGATGCACTTTGCGCGGCGGGTCTCGGGAATGCGCGAATCGGCAAAGCCACTGGTAATCGCTTCAGCAAGTGGCGCACCTTGCGCCATCGCAGTGAGAGTAAAGAATTCTTCGCGCTGCAAGCGGCGGTAGTACACGGACATTTCGACGCGATGCGCGGCCACCCATGTGGAACGACGACGCAAGCGCGGAATTTTCATCGGGTGCTCCGCGGAGCCTTCGTGACGAACACCGGCTTCGCTTGCCTGGCGCTTCTCGCGCTGGTGCAGGTTCAGTACGAGATCGTCTGCCGGATAGCCGAGCGCAATTAGTTGTACATGCGGTTGAAGTGCGAGCCGGGAATTCGCGTCGAGCGTTGCGATCTGATCGATTGTGAGTGGCTCGCGCTCTGCGGAGTCGAACGCCTGCACGAACGCCCACTCAATGCGAGCCACGTCAACGGCGAGACGGTGACGTCGGCCGGCGTAGCCTGGATTCGTGACGAGCCACTCCGGCAAATGCGAACCGAGGTTGCGCAACGTGAAAGAGCGGCTTGGATGCGCGCTGAGATAGTCGACCGAGAGACGATCAAACGCACGTGAGCCAATCACCGCATTGAGCGCGGCAAAGTCTTCGGCGAGCGCGCTTAGAACGCGAAACCAGTATTGACGGTTATAAATTTCGAGGCGCTCAAATGCAGTGAGACGGCTGTTTGGCGCGATGAACGACTCTGCCACATTCTGCATGGAGCGGCCATCGGCAGAGTGTGAGCGCATCTGCTCATCTGCGGTGAGCGGCTGCATGACGGCGGCGGCCATTTCGCGCTGCAGGTTTTCGAGATTCATTGCGCGGCCTCCGCAAGTGGCTCGACATGTTGATGCAGATACTTATCAGCCTTCCTGGCTTCGGCATGAACTTCGTCAAAGCTGGGAATGTGGTCGTCCCATTCGAGGAGCGTGGGCGTCGGGCCGCAGCGCTCAATTGCCCGAGCGTAGAGCTGCCACACAGGATCGATGACCGGATGATCGTGCGTGTCGAGGATGTACTTCTCGTAACGGCTATGACCGGCAATGTGAATCTGCGCAACACGATGCGCGGGCACTGCGTTCACGTACACCATCGGATCGAACTCGTGATTCATTGCCGAGACATAGATGTTGTTTACGTCGAGCAGAATGCCACAATCGGCGCGCTCGACTACTTCTGAAAGAAATTCCCACTCGGTCATCTCGGAAGCGGTGAATGCCGCATAGCTGGAGACGTTCTCAACGGCGACTGGAATTTCCAAATAGTCCTGCACCATGCGCACGCGCTCAACTGTGCGTTCCACTGCTTCCCACGTGTAGGGCAGCGGCAGCAGGTCGTGCGTGTAGGTGCCGTCGACCGAGCCCCAGCAGAGATGGTCGCTGAGCCACGGTGTTCCGGTGCGGCGCACAAGCGTCTTGAGTCGGCGCAGATGCTCGGGATCCGGCGCGGTCACGGAGCCGAAGTACATGGAGACACCATGTTGCACTACGCGGTATTGCTCCAGAATCTGATCGAGAACGGCGAGCGGACGACCGGCATCAATCATGAAATTCTCAGAGATGATTTCGAACCAGTCGACGACAGGCTTGCGCGAAAAAATGTGCGCGTAGTGCGGAATGCGCAGGCCAATGCCAACACCGTGGTTCTGATACGCGTTGAATCGATTGCTGGACATAAAGATAGGAACAGGGGTCAGGGGTCAGTTGTGGCGCGGCGGGATACCGAACTACCGGTTCCTTGCCGCGCCTTTTGTGAATTGTTGACTGGAACTAGATTGCCTTCGGCATCTTGGAGCCGTCGGTGGCGCAGCCGCCCTTGCCCTTGCAGCTATTCTTGCCTTTGCAGCCGTTGTCGCTGGACTTGCATCCGCCCTGGCCTTTGCAATCGTTCTTGCCCTTACAGGAGTGCTTGTCGGCAGCGGAGTTGGTCCCGCTATAGCGCAGGCCGGCCTTCATCACTTTGGCAGAGTGAGCGGTGGGGGAGGGCTGAGTGGCCGCATGGGCTGCAACGGACGTGCCGCCGACCAGGCCGGTGAGAGCTGCGGAGAGGAGAAGCGCATTCAGTTGGTTCTTCATGTTCAATTGACCTCACGGTGGGGTTGGGCGGTTGGGAACCCGCCGGTTGCTGCAGGCGGCATTGCCGGTTGGCAACTCCGCAATGTTTGTTCACGCACCTTATGAGCAGGCCCGCGCATGAAAGGTTACACGCTCAGTTCAAGAAAAGCATTAAATCCTCATCCTCGTAGTGCGTCAATCAGGAATACGAAGTAAGAAGGCTTTTGGATTGGTACAGTTGCATGGGCTGCGCTAACCTGATGAAACCTCGATCAGAAGAGGGTAACCTGGGGTCGGAGGTCGGGTGAATAACTCAAATGGTTTGAAGATCATGTCAGGGGCCAGCCTCGCCCTGGCGATCTTGCAAAGTATTTGTACCGCGGTATTAACGATCAACGGCGTCAGGTTCGCCATCGCCCTCACCGCATTCGTAATGACCGGCAGCCTGTTTGGGCCGGTGCGCTGGTTCCATCAGGATGCGATTCAGATCCCGATGCTCCTGATTGCAACGAGCCGCCTTACGGCCTTGGCAAAATAGACAAACACATACCCGCCAGTGGAACCCGCGAAAGAGCCAGCGATCGCGTCGAAGCCGGCGAGTCATAGACGAATTGCTCCTCGGCTCGCACAGCAACAGCGATGAATGCGAGAACTTTGGCAGGGCTGCCAGCCGACCCCGCCGTGAATGCGCAGGCTCATTTCGTCGATGTCGTTTTCAGTTCCAAAACGTTGACGGAAAAAGGCGCGAATGTGTGCGTGAAGTCAGTGCCCAACCCGGAGACGTCAGCCGCCACAGGAATGATGTGCTTCGGTTCAGTAATCGAATTGGTGTCCGCTGGGCTACTTCCGCTCATGGTAATAACCCGTCCCGTTGAAGCTACTGACGAGACGCCCGAGACGGTGATGTGGACGGCCTGTGCAGTACCGGCTCGATTCACGACTTTGATGTAGATGGTGCCGGTCTTGCTATCGCGCGTTGAATCGAATGACATCAAGGAAAGCTGCACGGGGGCAGGACGCTGCAACGGAGTGGTTGGTCGACGAGAGTAATCGGACGGCGGCAGCGGAGTTGAGCCTTGGGCTCCTCTGCGCGCTGATTGAGCGTAAGATGCACCACCTGCGGGCACAGGGCCGATACCAGGTCCGCTGGGTGGCTGCCATTCCCTGGCTGGCACGTTCTTCGCGGTCAACGAAAGGACCTCGTCTCCATGATGGGTAGCGAACATACCTTGCATGTAGTACGAGGGCGATCCATACGAACTGGTCGAGTTGTAGCCAATCAGGTCCACTTGCCACTGCATGCCCCCTGGATCAACCCGGGTGAACAACGGCGCGTAGCTTTCCCCCGTGACCAAGTTTGCGTTGCGTTCCATCCCCACCATCCACGCGGCGTCACCGAGTGCGGCACTCCAGTTTGGAGTCGGTTCGCCCACGCGCGTTGCCCATTCGCCAACGAAAACCTCCGCGGGACCTCGTCCCGAAGGCCGGCGAATTGAATCGTAATCGCTGGAATGAAATGCCATTTCTTCTTCTGAACGCCGATAGTAGTGCTCGTCAATAACGTCAGCCTGCCGGGTGGTTACCGGGTCCGTGGCGATCAACTTCAGGTTCGGATATTTCGCCTTGATGGCATCAAAGAACTGTGCGAACCGGGTTTCATAGCTTCCCGGCACCCTATCGCCTCCGTCTTCGTTGCCTACTTCGACGTAGTGCAACTTGAATGGAGCCGGATGACCGTCCCTGGCGCGGCGGGCTCCCCACGTCGTGTTCACGTCACCGGTCACATATTCAATTTCGTCCATTGCGTCTTGAACATATGGCTGCAATTCGTGATGCAGGGTGATTCGAGCCCCGCCCCTCAATGAGAAGCCTGCATAAACCGCCAGCAAAGGTTCCATCTTGAGGTCTTCGCACCAATTCAGGAATTCGAGCAGCCCCATGCCGTCGGAAGACCAATACTGCCAGGAATCGTTCCAATGTCCCGGACGCTCTGAGACATCCCCAATCGTCTTCTTCCAATCGAATCGTGTCTCCAGCGTGCGGCCTTCAAGGTAATTGCCACCTGGCAGGCGCAGGAAAGCAGGCTTCATATCCGCAAGGAGCTGCATGATGTCCTCGCGGTTCCCATTTGCTCGATCCTTGTAGGTGGGCGGAAACAGCGAAACAAAGCCAAACCAGACGGTCCCAGGCTTGCCGGCAAGGATGACGAACTTGTTCTCTGCGGATATGGGCACTTTGCCGGTTATGAGATTTGCACTGTATTTCTTCCACTCCTGTGAAATGCCCGACACTTCCGCCTTGGCACGAACGGACGTGCCGTCGTTCCCCAGAATTTCCAGGGTCAGCGGTCCAGCGAAACCTGGCGCTGCCTTGGCGTAAAAAGTCGCCTTGTAAGTGGTATCGGGTTTTACGGGAATACCCCAGAATCCGTCGTTCGCAATGCCCACCCGTTCTGTGGAGTTCGCTTTGTCGACCACGAGCTTGAGCGTGGTGGTTACGGCGGCATTGAAGGCAGTATCGGGGTCAAGCGAAATCGAACCAGCCGCCCCACCCTCTTTGATCATTTGCCAATGTACGGGATCTTTGAGATCTTCCTTGAAGTTTCTGTTGCGCACCAGTTCGGCATAAATTCCGCCATCGTAGGAATAATTGATCTCTTCGGTCATCAAACCGTAGAACAACGGGCTTACGTGGGCCGTAACCTGATCGGCCTGGATCGAGATATCCGCCGGCCCTTGTGACGTGGCGGCCAGCGGTGCACATAGAATTCCCACGAGCAGGACAGGGCGGACTCTCCAAAATACTTTCATGCCGATACACCTTCGTTCGTTGAAATGCGATACGGCCGTCTGCACATCCATTCCAAGCAGCGCCGCTTACCGCAAACGTTTTCAGCAGCTCTTCAGCTTCAGCAGTTCAGCCGATGAATATGCGTTTGGATTTCTGAAGTGTGTATATTACGGATTGGCCCAATGGCCTGTCCAGCGAGCGCGCTCTCAGGTAGTGTCCTAATTTGATTCTGTTCTAGTCAGGCGTATGCGGTGCTAGCATTCAAAGTAGGAGGTGATTTATGAAGAAGACTTTATGGGGTCTGCTTGCCTCCTTCACTGCAGTGTTTGGCACTTTGTGCAGTCTATACCCGTGGGATGTGTGGACGATGCCTGTCTTCCGCCCCTACGCCCGGACGTCTCGGCTGCGACGCTGGATGTTTAACGGCCGTCCTCAACGGTCGCAAATCCATCATCAAAATTAGGACACCACCGGCTCTCAACCGTGAAATTGGAATTGACGGTGCCGCCGCGTGCTCTCACAGCAGATGCGGACGTTCAGACCAGTTCTCTTTCGAGCCGCGTGTGCAGGCGCTCGCTAAATCCTGCCGGCAATTCGAAGACGCGATCATCCGCAACCAGCACAACTACGTTCCGCGTTGAGTCGAGGACCGCGGAGCACAACTCGCACGTCTCAAGGTGGCGATCGATCTCCGCGCGCAAGGCCGCGTCCACCTCGCCGTCAATGTAGGCCGAGATGTGATCCCAAACGTGTTTGCAATCGATCCTCATGCGCCCCACCCAAATAGCCTCGCGCGTTTGGGCGCAAACCCCTTCAGCCGCGGTGCCAAATCCCGTTGCAGCAGGGCACGCGCCCGGTGCAAACGAACCTTGACGCTGCCCTCGGTAATGCCCAGAACAGCAGCGGTTTCTTTAACATCCATCTCTTCGATGTCTCTGAGCATTAAAACGTTACGGTAAATCGCGGGCAGCCCCTCAATTGCCTTGCGCAGGACTTCGCCCAGCTCTTTGCGTTCCAGCGCCTCCGCGGGCACTTCTCGCCAGCTGGTCAGGAAGGCTGGAGTATAGTCGCCGCCCTGGTCTTCAGTGAGCGCGTCCAGCGAGTCTTCGCGGCGCGCCTGCTCCTTGCGAATCCGGCCCAGGCCTTCATTACGGGCGATGGAAAGCACCCATGTACGGAATTGTGAGTCCCCGCGGAAGCTTTGGAGATTGCGGAAAACCTTGATCACAGTTTCCTGCGCAGCGTCTTCGGCTTCAGCCTCGTTGCGCAATAGCGAGAACAAAAGAAAGTAGATGGACCGCTCGCAGGGACGGATGAGGTCGTGGAATAAGTGCATTTCGCCCTGCAGAATACGGCGAATGTATTCCGCCTCAAATTCGGGATTGGGAGCGGTTTTCATGCTGAGAAGACTGGTGTTACGGGTCGCCGGAAGGCTCCAAGAGAAATATACAGTGCAGGACGGCCCAAAATGGTTCTAGAAATCGTTTGCCGACTGGGGAAACGCCTAAGTTTTTCAAATTAAATGGAATTCCTAGGAGAAAACGACGAATTGGGCTGTACAATCTCCACACGAGGAGAACCATGGCCGGAGATATGTCAATAACGTGCAGCGATTGCGGGCAAGATTTCACATTTACCGCTGCGGATCAACAATTTTTTCAGGAACGAGGATACTCGACCCCAAAGCGTTGCAAGCCTTGCCGTCAGGCAAAGAAGAATGACCAGGGGGGTGGAGGCTCCGGCTACCGTTCGGCTCCGTCACAGGGAACTCCGGTGATTTGCTCGGGCTGTGGGCAGCCAACCACTGTACCTTTTGAGCCGCGTGGCGACAGACCGGTGTTCTGCCGGGACTGCTACCAGGCGCGCAAGGGCAGCGGCGGCGGCCCTGGTGGTGGATCGCGCGATCGCGGTCGTCGTTCTTACTGACGCAAACGATTCACGGCTGTGCCGCGAATCCTGAACCCTGCTCTATCGCAGACTTTTCAAAGCAGGATCTGAGAAACGGAACATACGGCGGTATAGCGCGTAACGTTCTCTGACGGGTCTTTCCCTGCTCAATTAAGTTCTGCGAACAATCGGGCGCCGGAACAACATCAACGAAAAGGGGTGGCCCACGGGCTTCCCCTTTTCTGCGTCTGCGCAGGCTATTGCCCTCAGGCTTGCGCCGGAGGTAGCGCCGGAGTAAGACCGTGGCGCAGCATGATCTCGATTATGCGGGCGCGGTCGGGCGGTCCCCCGGCAGTTGACCGGCCAGCCTCGGCAATCTCCCTGAAGTATTCCGGCCCTATTGCAGCCGGGCTGATCACGCAAAGCGCCTTCACGTCCTGGTCTGTGTTGTTGTCAAAGCGGTGAATTGCGCCGCGCGGAATGCAGAGCGCCTGCCCGGGCCCGATGTCCACAGGCTCGCCGTTGACCGTGAAGGTGATCACCCCTTCGACCCCGTAGATGGTCTCTTCGTAGTGGTCATGGCTATGCGCGGGCGCCGGCAAACGCTGGCCGCCGGGAACGGCGAGCTCAAACATGGCTACGGAGCCGCTGGAGTTGTCGCCCGTCAGCAGAAAGCGAATCGTGAGCGGACCCAAGCTGATCGTCTCTTCGGCTGGGCTAACAAGGGGGATGCTTGTTTGCTGTGTCATCTTTGAATATCCTTCAGTTGGTAAATCGCATTTACCGTGCTAAACTGTAAACGCAATTTACCAACCATGTCAATGGAAAAATCAAGGCGCATCTCGGCATTCGAACCGAAGGATTTGCTCATCGGCGCAATGCTCCGCGTTCCCGCACAGGCTATTCACCACAGGATCATCCATGAACTTAACGCGGCGGGATTTGACGATTTGAGCTTGCCGCACATCGCCGTTCTGCAGTACCCCGGGCCTGACGGCGTGCGCCCCGGAAAACTGGCTGAGCGGGCGGGCATGAGCAAACAGGCAATGAACCAGTTGCTGCGAAGCCTTGAGGCGATGGGTTACCTGGTTCGGCGCAATGAAACAGATGGGGGCCGCTCGCGCATTGTGCGGTTTACCCGGCGCGGTAATGCGGCCTTCACCAGGATCATGGAAATACTGAGCGAGGTAGAGCACGAGTGGAGCACCGAACTTGGCGCCAGGGAGTTCGGCCAGCTCAAGAAACTGCTTTATCGCGTCTGGCAAAGCGACCTGGTGAAGATCCCCGGAGGGCCCGGAATTGGGAATGAAGACGGCGATTGAAAATCTTGACCAGCCGTTCCCGTGAGCTCCACTTGCCTCAGATTTACATCCGCGAGAACAAAGATGACGGAGTTTTCATATAGAAACCGTCAATTCAGTGGACCTGAACGTGGATATTCCTGTATATCTTTTACAAACCCCGGAAAGGAACCGGAGTTCGACGCTCGCCTGCATTGGACTTTGCGGGATTCATTTTGTACGACAATGGACTTTTCAAGTAAAGGTGCAGGGTTGCGTCGACGCCGCTAGGGATTACCCCGCCGGACAGCTTGCCTGACGGAGCAATTCAGGTCCCGTGCGGTCCGTTCGCCAGGATAACTATGCATTTCGCTCTGTGGGTTCTTTCTCCGGCAGCAATCCTGGTCATTATCGGGTGTGTGTATCAGTCCGTAGGATGTCGGCGCGACCGACGGCGCTATGCCGGGGCTGGACGTTGGGTCACCATGAAGGGAGGCAGCAGCCTCTACCTTCTTGAGCAAGGTGATGGCGGTCCAACCGTGATTTTTGAGAGCGGTATCGGCGCCACCAATTTGAACTGGCGTCACGTTCAGAGGACCGTTTCCCGCTTTACAGCGACAGCATCCTATGATCGCGCCGGGCTTGGCTTCAGCAGTCCTTGCCGTAGCGCGCGCACTCCGGCGAATATTGCCTCGGAATTGCACGAAATGCTGCGGCAGGCCGACATCAAACCGCCATTCATCCTGGTTGGACATTCATTTGGCGGACTGGTGGTAAGGCGCTACGCGCTGCGCTATCCGGACGAAGTGGCCGGGGTAGTACTGGTGGATCCGATGCGCTGCGAAGAGTGGCCGCCGCTGGATCCGAGCAAGCAGTCGCAGATCAACCTGGGGCGACGCCTTATCCGCTACGCAGTACCGATCGCTTTTTGTGGCGTAACTCGGTTGGCTGTGCGTTCCGCTTTTCGGCGTGCCGGCCGGCCGAGCGTGAGTTCCGGCAATCCGCAGAAGATAGGTAGCCGACACGTTATCCAGCGCATCAAACAAGAAGTGGGCAAAATGCCGCGCGAGGTTTGGCCGGTCGTTGCCGCACACTGGTCGCGGCCAAGCTTCTACGCAGGAATGCGCAGCCACATCAGTTCCATTCCCGATACCGTGCGCGAAATGTACCAGGCCGAGCCAATCCGGGAGATTCCGGTATGTGTGTTGACGCCGGGAAAATCAAAGCCCCTGTCGGACTCGTGCCTTCGCAGCATCGGGACCAACGTGCAACAGGTGATCGCGGAGTCAAGCGAACACTGGATCCACCTTGATGAACCGGAGCTGGTAATTAGCGCCATCCGCGAGATGGTCACGGCCGCAACGCCGGAAACCGTGGGCGTGATCGCCTGATTGGCGTTTCCCTTCTCTCCGCCTGCGATTCAAGAATGTAACCCGGCAATCGCATCATGCGGTCTTGCGCCAATATAATAGAGGCAATTCCAGGATTTCCTCTCTATGCGCCCCGAACTGGCCAAGGCTACCGAACTGCTGCAACGGAATACGCCTGAGGCAGTTGAAGAAGCCATCGCCCTGCTGCAGAATACGGTGTACTCGTTCAGCATGAAGGTGTGCGGCCATCCGGAAGACGCGGAAGACACCATGCAGGAGGTGCTTTTCCGGTCGCTGCAACATTTGGCCAAGATTAAGGAGCCACGGGCGCTCGCAGTGTGGCTATATACAGTGACAAGAAACCGTTGCTGGCGCATGCGGCGCAAAGGTGCAGGTGCGCCGAAACAGATGGTGGCGCTGGACGAGCTGATGCCGGACGAGGCAGAGCTTGGCCGCCTACTTGTTGACGCGGCGCAAGGCCCTGAAGACAATGTGGCGCAGGCAGAGCAGGCCAATCTCCTCCACAAGGCTGTTTTGCAGATTCCTCCGGCGTTGCGAATGGTGCTGGTGCTCCACGACATGGAAGAGCTGGACACCGAACAGGTGGCTACGATTCTCGGACTTAAAGCAGGCACGGTTCGGGTACGGTTGCATCGTGCGCGTCTGCTGGTTCGCAAGGAGATGGGGCGGCTGCTTGAGAAGACCGCAATTCTGCAGGGCACCGAAAAAGCGCCGCAAAAAGGGCGCAAGCCGCGCGCCAGCAGCGCGAGCAAACAACCGGCGGAATGCCGCGACCTGTTCGCGAACCTGTCGGAATACATGGACGGGCGCGTCGAAGCGCCGAGTTGCGATCAGATGCGCGCACACATTGAGGCATGCCCGGCGTGTGTGGCGTTCCTGCGCGAACTTCGCACGGCGATCGACCGCTGCCGGAACCTGGAGATGTCGTGCGATACAGCCGTTGCACAGCGGTTGCGCGCGATTCTGACGCAGGAGTACCTGCGCATGCTCGGAATGGGAAGCGCAAATACTCTGCGCTCCTCTGTAACGAAAGCTTCCCCACGTGGATTTCATCCAGTGAAGGGGAAAGCAAAGCATGGAAGTTAAAGTTTCACATCTCGGTCAAGTACGATTCAATATTCAATCCAGGTCTCATTCAATCCTTTGCGATCAGCCCGTGGACAATGGTGGTGAAGATACAGCGATGACGCCTCCTGAGTTGATGTTGGCATCGCTGGGTTCATGCGCGGCGTTTTATGCCGTGCAATACCTGAAGGCACGCAGTCTTGGCGACAGAGGCGTGGAAGTGTCAGTAACGGCCGAAAAGTTGAAGGGTCCTGCGCGGCTCGGCAATTTTAAGATTCGCGTGGAGTACCCGGTGGTCTTAGACCAGGATCATACGGAAGGCCTAATGCGCTCGGTGAAGCATTGCCTGATTCACAACACACTGCTGGCGCCGCCAGAGGTCAACATCGAACTTGCGGTGAAGGAACCCACTGCGGTGTAACGCCTGCAGGTGCATTACGTCTAATGGGTTAAGGGCAATCTGGACTATAGTCCACCACCTGGCATGTGGGAGATTGCCCTCATGGTAAACTGCTGGTATGTCGGGAGATCCTTCAAAGCGCTGGACCAGCCGCACTCTGATTGCACTGGTTCTATGTCTCCTGGCGTTTACGTTTGCTGTGGAAGCGAAGCTGGCATGGTATCTGCCGGCGCATACTATCGGCAGCGAGGTACACGCAACGAAAGCGCTGCCCGCCGACGTTCCTCAGCTCATTCTGCACGGACTACCCGATCACAATCCGATTTTCCCGTTGTTGCCGCTTACGCTGCTTCTGGCGGTGGTGATTGGACGCCGGCCCGTAGCTGTTTCTTTTTGCGGCATTGCCAACAATGATCACTCCCCCCTTTCCACATCATGTTTCTCCCCTTCGAATTTCTTACGCCCTCCCCCCGTTCGATAGATTCCAGTTCATTTTTGCGTTGAGTTGCTCTGCAGATATCTGCGGATTTAGTGCATACACTTCCTTGGCAACAGCAACATCGATCATCCGTTTTCCCTCTCCCATACGTCATTTGGGGTAGAGGATCGGTATGCAAAAACAGGAGTCATAAAGAGATGAAGAGATTGATAGTGATTGCAGCCGGAATGGCGGCTTTGAGTTCCGTGCTGGGCATTGTTGCCTGTCACTCAAGTCCGAGTAGCACGGCGGCTGATGCCGCCACGATTCCAACGGCCCGCGTAGCCACAGCCCAGCGCGGCGATATCTCGCACGTGTTGACGTTGGCCGGGCAGTTCCAGCCGTTCCAGGTTGTTGATGTTCATCCCAAGGTGAGCGGCTACATGGCGCACATCAGTGTGGATATTGGAGATGTAGTTCATCAGGGCGAGACGATTGCCGTTCTTGAAGTACCGGAACTGAAGGCGCAACTGCAACAGACGGTCTTCCAATTGAAGCAAAGCCAGCAGGAGATCACCAGGGCGCGGAACGAGATTAGCCGTGCTGAAGCGGAACATGCAGCCGTTCACGCGCAGTACGAGCGGTTGAAGCAGGCTGCAGAAGGTAGACCGGGACTGATCGCGCAGCAGGAAATCGACGATTCCCAGGCAAGGGATCTTTCCTCCGAAGCACAGGTAGACGCTGCGAAAGCAGCCATGGCAGCGGCCCAGGAACACGCGGGCTCAGCACAGTCAGATAACGAACGCGTGCAGGCGCTGCACAACTACACCAACGTGACGGCGCCTCTGGATGGAGTTGTCATCTGGCGGTACGCGGATACCGGCGCGCTGATCCAGGGCGGCACGAATTCCAACAGTCAGGATCTGCCGATTGTGCGCATTTCACAGAGCAACCTGCTGCGGCTGCGGATTCCCGTACCGGAAGACGATGTGCGCTATGTGCGTTCGGGCGATGAACTGCAGGTGCGGGTGGATGCGCTTGGCCGCTCTCTGACAGGAAAGATCGTGCGCTCAACACGCGATGTGAACTTCGAGACCCGCTCAATGGAAACGGAAGTGGATGTGCCGAACAAGGACCTGTCCATTGCCCCGGGAATGTACGCGAACACGATGCTGCAACTTGCGCACGTGAACAATGTAGTAACAATTCCAGTTGAAGCGCTGGTGCTAAGCGGAAACCAGCAAACGGTGTACGCGCTTGATGCGAGCAATCATATCCGTGTTCGCAAAGTTGCAGTCGGCATGGAGGGATCAAAACTAGCCGAGATTACCAGCGGCCTGAAGGCGGGCGACCGCGTAGTGCTTGGCGGGCAGGACAAGTATCAGGAGGACGAGGCAGTAAATCCGATCGATACACAGGAGCCTGCGTCGGAGACAGTGCATGAGTCCGGCGGCATGATCGACATGAAGGCCGAGCAGGCGGATGGGGGCGCACACTAATGCCGAAGTTTGCCCTTCGCTATCCCTATTTCATCGTGATGCTTTGCCTGCTGGTTGCAATTGTGGGAGCAGTGGGAATTGTGCAGATGCCGGTGGATCTGTTTCCCAGTATCGATATGCCGGTCGTGGTAGTGGCAACGTTCTACAACGGTATGCCGCCGCAGCAGATTGAAGCCGACATTACCAACACATTTGAGCGCTTCTTTACGCTAGGCGCGAACATTGACCACAGCGAGTCGCGCTCGCTTACAGGCGTAAGCCTGATCAAGATCTACTTCAAGCCGGGCACCGATCCGAATGCCGCATTGAGCAATATCGCCAACCTGGCGATGGCCGATCTGCGCCGACTACCGCCCGGCACCCTGCCACCAGTGGTACTTGGCATGGACGCTTCGACGCAGCCAGTGTGCCTGGTGACTTTGAGAGGCCAGGGCTTGAACGAAACGAGCCTTAAAGACCTGGCGCAGTTCCAGGTGCGCAATCAGATTTCGAACGTGCAGGGCGCATCGGTGCCACAGCCCTACGGTGGAACGTATAGACAGATTCAAATCTACGTTGACCCGCTCAAGATGGAGGCGCGCAATCTGAGCCTGAATGATGTTGTGCAGTCGGTGGACTCCTCAAACCTGATTCTGCCGGCTGGCGACGTGCGCATTGGCTCGAAAGATTTCAACATCTATGCAAACAGTCAGTTTCCAGACGCAAACTCGATGAACCAAATGCCGCTGAAGTCGGTGGGTAATTCGTCAGTCCTGGTTGGGGACATCGGCAAGGCGGTTGATTCGGGCGCGTTGCAATACAACATTGTGCGCATTGACGGTCAGCGATCCGTGTACGTGCCGGTGTTCAAGCAAGGCGGCGACAGCAACACCATCACGATTGTGAACGGCATGAAGAATGCGATCAAACATCTGGTCGACATTCCGCAGCAGTTGAAGACGAACGTTGTGTTCGATCAGTCAGTGTTCGTGAAAATGGCGATTGCGAACGTGTCGAAGGAGGCACTTATCGGGCTGGTACTGACCGGAATCATGATCCTGATTTTTCTGGGCAGCCCGCGCGCCATGATTGCGGTGATTCTCTCGGTTCCGCTCTCGATGATCGTGTGTCTCCTGATTACGAAATACACGGGCGGATCGATCAACACGATGATCCTGGGTGGGCTGGCGCTGGTGTTCTCTCGATTGATCGATAACGGTGTAATCGTGCTCGAGAATATATTCCGCCACATGGAAATGGGCGAAACACCAGAGAAGGCCTCGGAAGTAGGCGGCACCGAAGTTTCGATGGCCGTGTTGGCAGCTACGTTCACCACATCCATCGTCTTCTTTCCCGTTACGTTCTTTTCCGGCGTGAGCAAGTACATCTTTACGCCAATGGCGCTGGGCGTGGTACTTTCCATCTTCGCATCGTACTTTTTTGCGATGACCGTTGTGCCGCTGTATTGCTCGAAGTTCATTCGTATGCACATATCCGAAGGGCATATCGATCCGTCACGGGCGGGTTTCTTCAAACGATTTGAAGCGAAGTTCAATGAGAAGTTCCAGAAAATGCTCGACTGGTATCAAGGCCTGGCATTCAGAGCGATGGAGCGGCCCGGATTGACCGCCGGGTTAATCTCCGGCGGTGTGCTTGCCCTGCTGCTTGTAACTGTTCCCTTCATTGGACGCGCCTACTTTCCGCGAACCGATCCGGGGCAGTTCATCTTGAACGTGCGCATGCCGAGTGGCACGCGGCTTGAAGTGAGCGACCAGTACATTGCCAAGGTAGAAGACATCATCCACAGTGTGGTTCCGGCCAGGGACCTCGATATGGTGGTGTCGAACATCGGCGTGTATCCCGATCTGTCGGCCATCTACACGACCAATGCCTCAATGGACACCGCCTTCGTGCAGACAAGCCTGAAGGAAGGCCACCACGTAGGAAGTTACGAGTACATGCGCCGCGTACAGGAGAAGCTTTCGCGCGAGATGCCGGAACTCTCGGTTTACTACCAGGCCGGCGGACTGGTGGATGGCGTGATCAACCAAGGACTGCCGGCGCCGATTGACGTTCAGATCAAGTCGCAGAACATGGAAGGATCGTATGCGCTGGCTCGCCAACTCGCTGGAAAGATCAAGGCAATGCCGGGTGTGAGCAACGTGTACATTCCGCAGAGCGTGGACTATCCGGGGCTGGCACTCAACATTGACCGCGAACGCGCCAGCCTGATCGGGCTCTCGACAAAGGATGTAGTAGATGACGTAATCACCGCGCTGACTTCAGACGGCATGGTGGCGCCCAGCTACTGGATCGATCCGAAAAGTGGAAACAACTACATGGTCACGGTGCAGTATGCAAATAACTGGATCAACAACATGTCAATGGAGGATGTGAAGAGTATTCCGCTGCGCAGTGTACATGCCGCGGGAACCGGTCCGATGCAGATGGGCGGCCGGGCTATACCGGTTGCTGCGCAATACGGCGACGGTGCTAGTTCGGCGGGCTACGTGCCGCTTGGCGCGGTGGCCGACATTCAGCAGATCAGCACGCCGACCGAGGTGGATCACAACCAGATTCGGCGCGTGATTGACATTTACGTCGCGACAAAGGGTGAAGCGTTGCAGGGCGTGGGCGCAAACATCAACCGATTACTCGATCAGACGAAACACGACCGGAACACGGTGCTGACGATGCGCGGAGCGGTAGAAAGTATGAACACCGCGTTCCACGACTTTGGTGTCGGGTTGATCATCGCCATCGTGCTGGTTTACCTGATCCTGATGGCGCAGTTCGCATCGTTCATCGATCCCTTCATCATCCTGATGGCAATTCCGCCGGGTCTGGCCGGCGTTGCAGTGATACTGCTCATTACCGGCAGCACACTGAACATCATGTCGCTGATGGGCGTGATCATGATGGCGGGAATCGTTGTGTCGAACAGTATTCTCATCGTGGAATTCGCTGGATTGCTCCGCGCTGAAGGAATGGCATTGAAAGCGGCAGTTGTGGAGTCATGCAGAGTGCGTCTGCGTCCGATTCTGATGACATCGCTGGCCACGCTGCTTGGCATGATTCCGATGGCGCTCGGTATAGAGGCTGGCAGCGAACAGTATGCACCTTTGGCTCGAGCCATTATCGGCGGACTGGCACTCTCCGTTGTCGTAACCATGTTCCTTGTGCCCGCTGTCTACCTGCTGATCCACGGCCATGAAGAGAGACTCTCAAACGCTGCGGAGGAGCAAGCATGAGCAGACTCCGAAACGAAAGCCTTGTCATTGCTGTAGGCGTAACGTCGATGTTGCTTTCTTCCGGCCTGACGTATGCGCAGAACAATGCATTGCCTCAAGCACCAGAGGTTCAACTGTCTGCAGTGGACATTCAATCGGGGCCCCCGGCCGGAGGCCCTGCAGGAGCGCAGACCACTTCCCCTCCCCCAGTCACGAATTCACCTGGGCCCAAGCTAACGCTCGCCGACGCCGAAAAGATGGCAATCGAGCACAACCCCAACATCAGCGTGGCGCGGCTGTTGGCTTTGGCGCAGGCGCAGGTAACGCGTGAGGTGCGGTCAAATGAGTTGCCGACTGCGACCGGCAATCTGACGGCTGTCGGCTCGCACCAATACAGCCGGATCACCGCGGGCATACTAAACAACCCGTCAATTTTCAATCGCGCAGCGGGCGGCCTGACGGTGAACCAGCTGATCACTGATTTTGGGCGCACGCATAATCTCGTATTAAGCGCGCAGTCGAGCGCAAAAGCGCAACTTGAAAATGAGCGAGCAACCGAAGATGATATTCGGCTGGTTGTGGAGCAGGCATTTTTTCAGGTGCTTACGAGCCAGACCGTGTTACAGGTTGCCGAGCAAACCGTTGCGCAGCGGCAGGCAACATTGGATCAGATAACTGCAATGGCCAACGCAAAGTTGCGCTCAACGCTCGACCAAAGCTTTGCCGATGTACAACTGTCGCAAGCAAAACTGATGCTTCTTGACGCGCAGAACAGCGAGCAGAACGCAATAGCGAGCCTGAACGACGTGATGGGCTCGGAACAAGACCAGCAATACACCTTGGTGGACGAGACGTCTGAAAATCCACAGCCGCCACCGCATGATTCGGATACGCTGTTGCAGTCAGCATTTGCGGCGCGACCTGATCTTGCCGCTTTGAACGACAACTTTACTGCTGCAAAACACTTTAGTTCAGCGGAACATGAATTGTGGATGCCGACGGTATCCGCGTTGGCAGCCGTGGGCGGGACACCGGTTCGCGCCGACCAGATTCAATCGAGCTGGTACGGTGCTGCTGGAGGAAACATCAGTATTCCCATCTTCAATGGGTTCCTGTTTAACGCGCGAACGCAGGAAGCGAAACTGAGAGCCAATGCTGCAGGCGAACAGGTACGCAACATGCGTGACCAGATTGCACGCGATGTGCGAGTGGCCGTGCTGAACACACAGAACGCGTATCAGAAGATCGCCGTTACGCAATCGATGCTGAATCAGGCAAATCTTGCCCTCGATCTGGCACAAGCCCGATACAAGATCGGACTAAGCGGAATCGTGGAGCTTACGCAAGCACAACTTGGCCAAACGGAGGCGCAGATCGCGTACACAACAGCACGTTATGCGTACGAGACGTCGCTGGCTGAACTGCGATTCCAGTTGGGGCAGTAGAGCGGCTTTCGCCCGGCTTACAGTATGCTTGCACTCTTGCGCTGACTGAGGACCGCTGCCTTGCGGCGGTCCTTGGAGGCGTGGTCGATCTGCTTCCAGAAGCCAATGAAGTAATCGACTGCGGAGATTGTGGAGACCAGCACAGTGAAGTAAATGGCGGCGATGGCATACCACTTGATCGGAATGATCAGCACACCGATCTGCCAGTAATCCCAGCGATGCGCAAGGAGCGCTGAGGTCACGGAGACAATTTGAACCACCGTCTTGAGCTTGCCCAGATCACTCGCCTGGATGGTGAAGCCTTCAGAGGAAGCGATGGAGCGCAGGCCGGAGATGAGGAACTCGCGCCCGATAATGACGACGGCAATCCAGACTTTTACGACCGCGGGATTGTAGGCGACCAGCGCGATAAGCGCCCCGGTAACCATGATCTTGTCGGCAAGCGGATCGAGAAGCATGCCCATGGTCGTGATCTGGCCGCGTCTGCGTGCAAGGTAGCCGTCGAGACCGTCAGTAATTGAGGCCAGCACGAACAAGACTGATGCGGATAACTCCTGCGCGCCGTACATTTGCCAGGGAAAATGCGGCGATAGGATCCACAGCAGGAGTGGGATCATGACGATCCGACTCATCGTGATGGAGTTGGGCAGGTTCATGTATGCCGGGGTTTCTCGATGTCTGTCTCCGGTTTGGTTTCATTATCGCACCATACACGGAAGACGGCGCCGCAGACGCCGGGAAAACGGCGGTGAATGGGTGTTTCAGGATATAAAAACAGCGGGGAAGGTTTGTTCCTTCCCCACTGCCATGGCGCCAATTTTCTTATGCTAGGCGTAGATTCCGCGCTGCTTGATGGTGAAAGCCACCCGGTCGATTGCCAGCATATAGGCCGCGATGCGGTTGTTCACGTTATGGGCTTCGGCGTAACGCACCACATCGTCAAAGCTGTCGCGGAGAAGCGTCTCAAGCTGCTCGTTAATGATGGCTTCCTTCCAGAAGTAGCCCTGGCGATCCTGGACCCACTCATAGTAGCTGGCAGTAACGCCGCCGGCGTTGGCAAGTATGTCAGGAACGATGAAGATGCGTTTTTCTGCGAGGATCTCGTCGGCGACAGCGGTAGTGGGGCCGTTGGCGCCTTCTACAACAATCTTTGCTTTGATCTGCGCCGCGTTGCGGCTGGTGATGACGTTTTCAGTCGCCGCTGGAATGAGAATGTCGCATTCGTTAATCAAAAGCTCTTCGCTGGGCACGTCTTCTGCGCCGCGGAAGCCGAGTGTGCTGCCATTGCGGTACTTGTACTCGGCAAGCTGGTGAATGTCGAGGCCATTCGAGTTATACAGGCCGCCATCTTTTTCGGCGATGCCAACAATCTTGTATCCCTGCTCCATCATCAGTCGCGCGGCATTCGAACCTACGTTGCCAAAGCCCTGAATAATGACGCGGCAGCCTTCGATGGACATGTTGAGATAGCGAAGGCTCTCGTTGCAGGCAATCATCACACCGCGGCCTGTTGCCTCAATTCGGCCTCGCGAACCGCCGATGTCGAGCGGCTTGCCGGTGACTACGCTGGTGACGGTCTGGCGCATATGCATGGAATAGGTGTCCATGATCCACGCCATCGTCTGCTCGTTCGTATTCACGTCGGGAGCGGGAACGTCCTTCTCAGGGCCGATGAACTCGATGATCTCGGATGTGTAGCGGCGGGTCATGCGCTCGAGTTCGCCACGGCTCATCGATTTGGGATCGCAGATAACGCCGCCCTTGGCGCCGCCGAAAGGAATGTTGACGACCGCGCATTTCCAGGTCATCCAACTGGCCAGTGCGCGCACTTCATCCAGAGTGACGTCGGGCGAATAGCGAATGCCGCCTTTGCATGGACCGCGCGCAATATTGTGCTGAACGCGGAAGCCGGTAAACATTTCTATGCGGCCATTGTCCATGGTGACCGGAAAATGTACGATGATTTCGCGCGCCGGGGTCCGGAGCAGTTTCCAAAGGCCTTCGTCCAGATTGAGTTTGCGTGCTGCGAAGTCGAACCGCGCGCTTTGCGCCTCCCAGGGATTGATCTCCTGGTCCAATGAAAGTGCAGGATTGCCAGATGACATATATATCTCCGTTTCTTTCCCCGCCAGAGAGCTCTTTAGCTGTTGCCCGTAGGCGGTCCGGCCAGATTGCCCTATCCGGTCTAGTGTAGGTCAGGCAGCCTTGAGCCCCGTTGAGTGTAGGCTACACGGCTTTTTCAGTCAATCCTACTTGAATCGGGCCTACTTGAATTGGACGCTGCTGCTGTGCCACTCAGACCAGGCCGTCGTCCTAAAGCTGATCCACCAATGAGAGGCACGGCATTGCAGGCGCCGGACAGCCAAACCCCTTTAGAACGTGGCGGCTGTATGCGTTTATTCGCGCAGATTCTTGGCTTTGCGGGGCGCTTCTGATGCGATCTACTTGCCAACGCTGACTCCCTTTTCCGACTTTCTCAACATTCCCTTGATCCAGTTCTTCAGAGTTTCTGATGTGATGTACGGCATTTGCATCTTTGCCGCGATGAACTACGCTCTACAGCGGAAGTGATCTTCACTTCAGAGTCACTTGCAAGTTTCATGCTGAAATGGTTTGCTATGCATTGGTACTGGTAGGACTGCGGTTGGAATTTAGTTGGAGTTGTTCGTGAACAGGCTGGCGATCGTTATTTTTCTGGGCGCAATTTCAGCGCTCCCGGTGTACGGAATTGCGGAAGACCCCGAGCAGCAACTGCTGATAAACGCCAAGCAGCGGGCTGATCTTTCGCTCAATGAACAAGAACCGTTCGAACTGGTTGTGGACTTTACCGCCCAGCAGAAACTGCCCACGCAAGGACATTTCTCACTGAAATGGAAGTCAAAAGAGCAGTGGTGGAGATTAATCGAGCTCGGCGATTTTAAGCAGATCGACATTCGAAACGGCGGCTGGCTCTACACGAGCCGCAACAACAGCTCAACTCCGGTGCGCGTGCGGCAACTCATCCAGCTGCTTCAGTTCGCTGAGGACGCAAAAGACCTCGTCACCGATAAGCCGCAACCCATGATGGAATATGGCTTCCCTGTGAATTGCGTGCGGGTGAAGAAGAAGCATACAAAAGAGACGCCGCACCAGGTCTGCCTGAACGGATCGCACGAAATCTCAAGCGACACCTGGTGGGACTTGCCCGACAGCCCCACCCGTGAAGAGTTCGCGGACTACTTCGATTTTGCGGGTCACCGCTTTCCGCGGACGCTGCAGTTGGTGGAGAACGGCAGCCGGGTAGTCAAGGCAAACGTGAAGAGTCTTTCGGCAAAGGCATTCAACGACGTTTTGCTCACCAAGCCGCCGGGCGCCATCGAGCGCCGCCAGTGCGACAACTGGAAACCTCCAGAAGCCGTGAAAACCCCTGACCCTCCCTATCCACCCGCGGCAAGCAACAACGGCACGATCGGCGACTCCATAGTTTCGATGACGGTGTTGGCCGATGGTTCCGCTACCGACTTTCAGCTGATTGGCAGCGCGAGCCACGCCATGGACCAGTCCACTCTGGACACGCTGAAGAAGTGGAAGTTCAAGCCAGCCACCTGCGGTTCGGAGCCGGTGGTATCGGACGTCGAAGTGATTGTGAGCTTCAGACTGAATACAGGCAGGCTTCAGCAACCCCTTCTGCTCAATGGAGAGGCCAGGAGCTTTTTTTGAATTCAGGCAATTACACTGGTTTCTGTGAGCGATCCATCCAATACTGTTCAGCCAAGCCGTAAAGAGTTTCTAACCCTGGCCAAGGAACACACCCTGGTGCCCGTTTGCCGCACCCTGGCCGCCGATCTTGAAACGCCGGTATCGGCATTTCTTCGTGCGGCTTGGCCCGAACATGAGTGCTTCCTGCTGGAGTCAGTCGAGGGCGGCGAACAGGTGGGCCGATATACCTTCATCGGGCTCGCTCCCTTCAAAAGAATTGTTGCTCGCGGACGCAACATCACCATCATAGAAGGTAAAAAGGTCGTCGAAATTGACGACGATATCTTCGCCGTTTTGCGGCGCGCGCTCAGCGGACACAAACCAGCGCGCTTGCCGGGACTGCCGCCGTTTAGTGCCGGCGCGGTGGGCTATTTTGCTTACGACGCGGTACGGCAAATTGAGCGGCTGCCGGAGTTGGCAAAGGATGAGCTTCATATTCCCGATGCCTGCCTGCTGTTTTTCGACGAAGTGCTTGCTTTCGATCATGTGCGCAAGGAGATCTGGCTGGTGGTAACAGCAGATGTCACGCGGCACTCGCCCGCACAGGCCTACGAACGCGCGGTGGAGCGGCTGGATAAGCTGGAGAAGCGGATTTTACAGCCCTTGCCAAAACTAGCGAAGCATGTGAGCCAAGGCAGTGGGAAAAAGTCTCAACTGAAGGTGAAATATCGCACCAGCAAGCGCGACTATATGGCCGCAGTGGAGCGTACAAAGGAGTACATCGCAGCCGGAGATATCTTTCAGGCAGTGTTGTCGCAGCGCTTCGACGTTGAGCCTGAAGTGGACAGCTTCCAGGTGTATCGCGCCCTGCGCACCGTCAATCCAAGCCCGTACATGTTCTTTTTGCGTTTTGCGCCGGATGCGCCACTGGGTGGATCAACCAACACAAAGGACGGCAAAGACAAAAACGTAAGCGGTGCAAAAACGCTTGAGTTGGCGGGCTCGTCGCCGGAACTGCTGGTGCGCGTCAACAAAGGCAACGTGGAGTACAGGCCGATCGCCGGAACCAAGCCGCGCGGGGCTACGGAGCAGGAAGACCTGGCGCTTGCAGACGAGATGATGCACGACGAGAAGGAGCGCGCGGAACACGTGATGCTGGTGGACCTGGGCAGGAATGATGTTGGCCGCGTGAGCGAGTTCGGCAGCGTCAAAGTTGACCGGCTGATGTTCGTTGAGCGCTACTCGCACGTGATGCATATCGTGAGCGCGATTTCAGGCAAGCTGCGTCCCGGTCTTACGGCCGTGGATGCTCTGCGTGCCTGCTTCCCTGCCGGAACGCTGAGCGGCGCGCCCAAGGTGCGGGCGATGGAGATTCTGGAAGAGTTGGAACCGGCGCGGCGCGGAACCTACGGCGGGGCCGTGATGTACGCGGATTTCTCCGGCAATCTCGACTCGTGCATCGCCATCCGCTCCATGCTGGCGGTCAACGGCAAAGGATATGTGCAGGCAGGAGCTGGGATCGTTGCCGATTCCGTGCCGGAGAAAGAGCACCAGGAGTCAATCAACAAGGCCCAGGCAGTGATCCGCGCAATCGAACGCGCCCGGCAGATGTAAAAGCAGGGATCAGTGTCAGTAAGGCTGAGGCGGCGCTGCGCTTCCAGATCGTAAGGCCTATTCTTCCGCGCCAAAAACCCGGCGAAAGAAGTGGCCGACTTTGCCAAAGAAGCCGCGCTTCTTTTCCGTAGCCGGCTTTGGTTTAACTGGCGCCGAGCTTACCGTAGGAATCGGTATTGGCGCAGGCTGGGCCGGTATCGACGCTACCGGCACCTTTTCTGTGCTTTGGTAAACCAGTGGCGGCACATTCTGAGCCTGCGCCTGGGCTTGGCTATTCACCGCCGGAGCCGGCACATTGGGCGTGGGCGCAAGACCCATGCTTTGCGCCACAGGGAATTCATTGCCCTTGGGCGCAGGTGGCGGGCAGCCACAGGACTCCTTTTCCTCATCCACCACCTCGTGCAGGCTGCCGTGCTGGAACATGACATGCTGGCCGGGCTGCACACGATATGCGCCGCCCTCGAACACGCTTGAGACCACAACGTAAGGACCGTTGACACCGGAGTTGTCCACGCAGGTGTCGCCCTGCTGGCCAAGCCGGACTTTAACGTCCGCCGCTCCAGGTCCACCGATGAGAATGCGGAAATCCGGGGTGAGTAATACGTCAGCGCTCTGCAGGTTGGCTGCGGTTCCGGCGTAACTCAATTCGACCGCACCATGCTCCATGGCCATCATCAGTCCGGGCGTACCGTCGGTGGTGCTGCTTGTATCCGCAGTAAGCTTCACATTGGTGGAGGCGCATACCAGTAATGTGCCGCGATACGGCAAAGTAACGTGGGTTGTCTCATCGCCAGCGGTGACGGAGGCATTTGCGGCGACGTAAGCGCGGCCGTCATTCACCATGAGCGCGCCCGTGACTTCAGCGGCATGTCCTGGAACCTTGCTGTCGAGAGGAATGATCGCAATTGGGCGTACTCCCGCTGGAATCGCTGGATGCGCTTCGCTGCTCGCCTTCGGGTCCGGGTCCTGAACCGGAACAGGACTCTGAGCCGCCGGGTTCGATTGGGTTTGGGGAGCGCTTGATGCGGGCGCGGGCACCTGCGCGTACGCAGCATTCGCAGCAACAAGAGCGGCCAACAGCGGCGTGATTTTAGCGAGATCCATGCATTTTGCCGTAAGGCGATATCAGGACCTTTGTACAACAGGACTGCTGCTCAGCTAGAGTCAGAGGCAGCCCGTTTACATTCCGAGGAAGTTGCGAATCATCTGATGGCCGCCCTCGGTAAGCACGCTTTCAGGGTGAAACTGCACCCCCTCAACCGGCAATTGACGATGACGGAGGCCCATGATCACCGATCCGGCTGCGCCGCCGAGCTCGGGAGTGCGCGCCGTGACAGTCAAATCAGACGGCAGCGATTCCTCCTCAACGATCAGCGAATGATAGCGCGTACAAGTGAGCGGTGTGGGCAAGCCCGCAAACACACCTTTCCCGTCGTGCTCGACAGCGCTGGTCTTGCCGTGCATCAGGTTGCGGGCACGAATCACATTGCCGCCGAACGCTTCGCCAATAGCCTGGTGGCCGAGGCAAACGCCGAGAATGGGCACTTTGCCCGCCATGTGACGAATGAGCGGCACCAGGATACCGGCCTCCGCTGGGGTGCAGGGCCCCGGGGAAAGCAGGATCCGGTCGGGGTGAAGCGCCTCCACCTCTTCCACGCTTAGCTCATCGTTACGGCGCACCACTACCTCTGCGCCCAGCTCGCCAAGGTACTGGACCAGGTTGTAGGTAAAGGAATCGTAGTTATCCAGGACAAAAACCATCGCAAGTTTCAGTTTAGCGCCTTCGAGCGGTAGCGCTTCGGCGCGGTAGCGCTTCCGGGCACATCCCCGGCAGACAGAAAGAAAGGCAGAGCCGGAAGTGATTTCCAGCAAGAATTTAAATCCAGCTTGACAAGCTGGCATGATTGACGCAATATATGTCGTATACGACGCGTCGTACACGACATAGGAGGATTCTATGACATTCAACGCACCTGTTTGGGTAAGTTACTGCTGGATCGGCGTTGCACTGGTCTGGCTGGCCGGGCTCGCCTTTACCAAACGAGTGGTTCGCAGGCAGGCAACAGGCGCCCGTGCCTTTCAACTCGGACTGGGAATGCTGGCGGCGGCACTGATGGCGAGCAAATGGCTCAACAATGGATGGATGGCGATTTCCTATGTGCCGCAGAACCCCGGTGCGCACCTCCTGGTGGACTGGATTGGACTGGCACTGACCCTTGCAGGTTGCCTGTTTGCTTGCTGGGCGCGCGTCGCATTGGGCGGCAACTGGAGCGGTGAGGCCACGGTGAAAGACAACCACGAACTCATCGTGAAAGGGCCATATGCTCTGACACGCCATCCCATTTACACTGGGCTCCTTACAGCGGTAGTCGGCACAACTCTGGTGATGGGCCAATGGCGCTCCATCATTGGCTTGGTTATTGTTGTGCTCATGTTGATGTTGAAGATGAGCCAGGAAGAACTGCTGATGACGCAGCAGTTTCCTGAGACGTATCCACGTTACAGGCGGCGCGTGAAGGCGCTGATCCCGGGCCTCTTCTAAGAGCGAGATGGAAAGCAAAGATCGACCCAAGACGGCAACACGCCAGACTGCGCAGGCAGCGCGCATGGAAGGCGATCTGCGAGCCATACAGCATGCGTTGCGCAAACCTGTCGAAGCCCAGGTGGCGCAAGGTGGACTGACGGTTCCGCAGACAGCAGTGATGCAAGAGGTAGTAGCGCAACATGGCATCAGCCTGAAAGATCTGAGCAAGCGGCTGAGCTTGGCTCACTCCACGGTGAGCGGCATTGCAGACCGGCTGGAAAAGCGCGGCCTCATCGAAAGACGGCCCGATCAGAATGACGGACGAATCAGCTCCATTTATCCCACCGCGCCTGTGACAAAGTTCATGCGCGAAGATCTTCCGGCGCTTACGCGAGGTCCGCTGCAGGTGGCGCTGCAACACGCCACTCCGGCAGAGTGCGAGCAAATAGAACACGCGCTGCATCGCCTGCGAGAACTCCTCGATCAATAACTCCTCAATCACGGCTGAGCTCCGGATAGCTGATGTGCAGGTTGCACACATGGGGCGCATCTGCAAAACTGGCCTTAGTCTATGACGATGGTTTTGCATTTTCTGGTAAAGGGCCGTGTGCAGGGAGTGGGTTTTCGCTGGTTTGTTCACCGCGAAGCCAGCGAACTGGATTTGCGCGGCTGGGTACGCAACACTGAAGACGGCGACGTAGAGGTTGTGGCCGCAGGCAATGTGGCCGACCTCGCCGAACTGCGCGAGAGCCTGCGCAAAGGACCGCGCGGAAGCCGCGTAGATAACTTGATCGAGCACTACCTTGACGACAAAGAAGCCGAAGGCCTCGACTCCTTCCGCATCGAAGGCGCCTGGTGAGGAAGACAGGGCACAAGGGAACGAGGGGCCAAGGGAGCGAGGTAATCCTCGGAAAACCATTACTCTGTCAACTCGTAAACTTGTCAACTCGCCAACTCGTAACCTTGTTCCCTCGTTCCCTTGTTCCCTTGTGCCCTAATCCCTGTTCCCTGTTCTCTGCTTCTATATAATTGAGCCGGAAGATGACTTGCCTCCCCGCCTGTTCCCTTCCCAATCAATTTTGTGATTTTCCTTTCGCTGATTCGAGGAGCAAGCCTGTCCATGCCAGAAGCCATAAAGCCTGTCAATATTGAAGATCTCAAGAAGCTAGTTCGCACGGTTCCCGATTTTCCCAAGCCCGGGATTCTCTTTTACGACATCACTACTCTGCTGAAAGACAAGACCGGCTTTGCACAGCTGATCGATGCTTTGGCGGCCCATTACATTGCGCGCAAAATCGACCTGGTGCTAGGAATCGAGGCGCGTGGATTCATCTTTGGGCCGGCACTGGCTTATCGCCTGAACGCCGGATTCGTGCCGGTGCGCAAGCCGCGCAAATTGCCTTCCACGGTTGCGCGCGTGACCTATGACCTGGAATACGGCTCGGACTCGCTCGAGATCCACGTGGACGCGATTCAGCCTGGCCAGAGTGTTGTACTGGTGGACGACCTGCTGGCGACCGGCGGCACCATGGAAGCGACCGTAAAACTGGTAAAGCAACTGGGCGGAGAGATTGCCGGCCTCGCCTTTGCGGTTGAGCTGGATTTCCTGAAAGGCCGCGACCGTTTTACCGGCTATGACGTCTTCAGCCTTCTGCACTATGACGAATAGGGCGGCGTTTTGGCTTGCTGGGCCTATGGCGTTTTCGCTTTTGCTATAGACTGGTGTGCCCCATCCATTCCGCGTATTTCTGCGGAATGGGTGGGATACCGACAAAATTCCGGTCTACATATTTTGCGAAAACGCTCTGATGTCTTGCTATCCCACGTGCCCATCCTGCGCTGCGCTCCGGAGCTGCCCATGGGGCACCCAGTGCAGTGGTAAACAGGGGGAGAGGTTACGGGGTGGTTCGCACTACTGTGCTGGTTCCGGCATCGCTTCCTGTTGCGTTCCCTCCGGCGAAGCGTCGGCCGCGTCGGCCGCGCCGGCCGCGTCGGCCGCATCGCCCTGCAGCATCTGCGCATCGGCAAAGCGATAGCCCACGTAAACATCTGTAAGCAGGTAAAGCGGGTTCGATGGATCGTCCTCAATCTTCTTGCGCAGCTGGCGCACAAAGGTGCGAAGGTATTCCACTTCTTCGCGGCAGTCTGCTCCCCACACGGCGGTTAGCAGCTTGGCGTATGTAACCACGCGGCCGGCGCGAATCATCAGGCAGTTGAGAATGTCGAACTCCTTGCGCGTCAGATGCACGGGCTGGCCACGCTTGGTGACGGTGCGCTTGACCGGGTCAAGGCGGATTTCTCCTATCTCAAGCGGTGCATCTTCTGCTCGGGCCGGAGCGCGAACCCGGCGAACGGCCGAACGAATACGCGCAATGAGTTCGCGCGTGCTGAACGGCTTGGTCACGTAGTCGTCCGCTCCAGATTCGAGCGCCTCAACCTTGTCTTCTTCTTGATCGCGAACGGTCAGCATGAGGATGGGAAGGCGTGGCGCGAAGGCGCGAATGCGGCGGAGTGTTTCGATACCGCCGATACCCGGCATATTCACGTCGAGCAGAACGGCGTCGTACGCACTGGTGCGCAAAAGCTGCAGCGCCTCTTCGCCCCGGGCGGCCTCAGCCACCTGGAAGCCGAGCTCGATGAGCGGAGGCCGAAGCGCCCTGCGGATCGCCGATTCATCATCGACGATAAGGATGCGGATTGCGGGCTGGCTAATCACTTTCTCCCCTTTTGCGATTCAACCGGTATCGCTGCGTAGAATGTAGTTCCCTCCAGCTCATCGCTGGTAACCCAGACATAGCCGCTGTGGATCAATGCTACTCGCTTGGCAACGGAAAGGCCTATCCCTGTTCCGGAAGCGCGGGTCGAGTGCTTTGAAGAGCGGTAGTAGCGATCGAAGATACGTTCACGGTCCTCGATTGGAATCACCGGACCGAAGCTGTGCACCGAGAAAATGACTTCATTCTTCGAATGCGCTGCGCGAATGGTAATAGTGGTGCCGTAAATCGAATACTTGCAGGCGTTGTCAATGTACTGCGTAAGCAGCATGACCATCAACTGCCGATCGCAGCAAACCATCAGTTCTTCTTCTTCAAGATCGACCGTGACTCTCATGCTCGCCAGCCGATCTTTCAGACTCGCCACTACTTCTTCAATCATCGGTTCCACCGCAACGGGCGTTGCATGGACCGTGATTTCACCGGCGTCGAGCCGAGCGGTGGTCAGCAGGCGCGTAGTAAGTTCGTTCAACACGTTCGTCTGTTCATCGATCAACCCCACAAGCTCGGCCTGTCCCGCCGAAAGATGTCCCATCTCGCCGAGGCCGGTGCTGGCGGCTCGTATTGCTGTCAGGGGAGTTTTGTAGGCATGCGCAAGACTATCGAGAACCGTAGCTCGAAGCTGCTCTGTGCGGCGCTCCGTCTCAATGCGGCTCTCGTTGGCAAAGGCGCGATAACGGTCGAACGTGATGGCGATGAGCGACGCGATGGCATTGTTGGTGAGCGGACTGGTATTGCCGCGGGCAACGAGACTGCCGACGGGAACGGTTCCCAGCCGAACAACGCGGCGGCCGATTCCGGTTTTCTCATCGTCGTCGGAGCTTTCAAAGTAGTAGACGTTCTGGGCAAGCTCCAGCGGGTCCTGACTCCAATAGCCGGCCTGATAGACGGTGTGCAGATCGGCGTCGAAGACGGCCACGGCCTCAAGCGCGAAGATCTCGTGAACCAGTTCGGCCAATTGCGGACCCGGCTCCACGTGAAGATTCATCTGCAGAGTGCGGCGCGTGAACTCATATAAATCGTGCATCTGGTCGCCCCATGACTCCGCCTCGCGCGCATGACCGGTTACGCGTGCGGAGAGCCGGCTTACGACAAGTGCCACGAGCACGAATACGATGAGCGTAACCGTGTTGGCCGGATCTTCGGCAAATTTGAGGTCGGCCTCGCTTGTAAAGAGACCGTGGAAGACCACCGCAGAGAGCGAGACAATGAGTGCCTGCCAGAAGCCGCAGAGCAAAGCGGTGGGCAGCACAATCATCAGGTAAAGCAGCAAGTCTACCGGCAGCAGCCAACCGAACCAGTGACTGATGGTGCCAACAAGAAGTACGGCGAGGACTCCGAGGGCGCACTCCAGCGTAAACAGAAGCCAGCGCGGACCCGTGCCGCGTGAACCTCGAATGCCAAAGAGCGAACGAGCAGGTAGAGAACTTGACGACAAGAAACAACCACCCTGGAATCGTTTTGAAGTTGCGGTTAAGCTGCGAGCCAATTCTGCTTTTTTCTGATGTGGCCCGAGCACGACAATCGCCGTGAAGTTCAAGTGACAGTTAAGGGGAAACGCTTTGTACCATCCAGCTCAGAAAAGAACAATGAAAGCGTAATCAGATTTTATCAGGTTCTTTATTTTATCTTCACGGGCAAACTTCATGTTTTTGCTTTGGAACTGCGCCTGCTTCCTCAACAAACAGAAATAGTTGCGAGGGTTCGTCGCACCCATAGAATTCTTTTTCCCAATCCTCATAAGTTCTTTATGCAGTGTTTGCGTTACTGTTGTTAGTTCGCTGCGGCTTGACTTACAAAGTCAAGACCTCAAGTTCACAACAGACCATTCCGATATGAATCCATTAGGTCGGGAAAGCTCGTATGGGCTTACAAGTTTTGTGTCTGTTTAAAACACAGACACAAATCACAAAGCTTACATCCCATATTTCCGGCTTGGTTCAACCTCGTCATACCCCAAAAATTGTACTTTCTGGAGGATAAGTGCCGATGTATTCAAAGCCGACTCGTATTCTGCAAATCATGGCCGGAGCGGCCGTGGCGACCGCCCTTGTGGCTGGCGCGCAAGACTCAGCATCCACACCAGCCCCGGCAGCAGCACCAGCCCCTGCGGCAGCGCAAGCCCCGGCAGCTCCGGCAGCAGCGCCTACCTGGAGCGTTGGCCCAATGGATCTGAGCGGCTTCATTGACGGCTACTACAGCTATAACTTCAACACGCCCACGGCAGCTAATAACGGCCAGGCAAACGATCTGTACAACTTCAACGACAAGACAGATCAGTTCAACCTGAGCGCGGCCAAGTTGACCCTAAACCACGATCCCGATCCGGTCGGCGCTCACGTCGATTTGATTTACGGCCGCACCAATGTCTTCATCAATGCTCCCTCGGCCAACACGACTTCAGCCGACCAGCTCAACTACATTGAGCAGGCATTTCTGAGTCTGAAACCCGCTAAGGCGAAGGGCTTTGAACTCGACTTTGGTAAATTCGTTACTTCGGCCGGCGCTGAGGTGATTGAAGCGAAGGACGACTGGAACTACTCACGCGGTCTTCTGTTCTCGTGGGCGATTCCCTACTGGCACTTCGGTGCTCGCACGTCTATGCCGGTTTCAAAGACGGAAACTATCGGCGTCCAGGTTGTGAACGGCTGGAACAACATCTCCAAAACCAACGGTGGAGCTACCATCGGAGTAACCAGCTCGTACGTGAAACCGAAGGCGACTTTGAACCTGGATTGGTACGGTGGCCCGGAGAATCCGACCACAACTACCGGCTACCGTCACCTGTTTGACGGCACACTGCTGCTGACCCCGAGCGCGAAATTCAATGCCTACATCAACTATGACTACGGCCAGAACCGCGACGCCATTGTTGCCCAGGGTGACAAGCTGCTGAACCACTGGCAAGGCATTGCTGTCGCTGCAAAGGGCCAGGTGTCCGGAACCTCCGCACTCGCCTTCCGCTATGAATATTTCCGTGACCCGCAGGGCTTTGAAACAGGCGCTGCACAAAAGCTGAATGAATTTACGGCGACCTACGAGTACAAGGCTGCCGCCGGCTTCCTGACTCGCCTCGAATACCGCCGCGACTGGTCGGACGTGAACTTCTTCCACAAGAATGACGCAACGCTGGTGAAGGATCAGTCGACCATTACCGCAGGCCTGATCGCCTTCTTCGGCCCCAAGCGGTAACCAAAAATTCTGATCTTCATTTTGTCCTGATGAAGTCGGATCTACGCTGCAATTACTGAAATCAATCCGGTGGTTCGGCCAGGAACACAAACCTGGCCGAACCACAACTGAAACCCAAGTGGCCAACTTATCCCCCAACAAGCAGGTCGCTCAGCAGCACATCAAAAGGCGACGCCCATATTCGGATAACAGGTGAGGGCGAATCGTTCGAGCATCCCGGAATAAAAAACCGGGAACAGACCTAGGTAGACAACCTTTCAACAGGAGAATGCTCATGGCAGATCAAAAAGCACCACAGATGCAGGCCACGCTCGGACTGACCGGGCTGACCAGCAACGCAATGGCTCTCATCGCCCCCGGCGCCTTTCTCTGGCTCACCTTCTACATTCAGGCCACCACCGGCGTCGCAGGCCAGCCATCCACCGCACCCGGTATGTGGATCGGCATTTTCGCCGCGCTTCTGCTCTGTCTGGCAACCGCTGTTGCTTACGCGGAAATCTCCAAACTGTATCCCGGAACGGGCTCGAGCTACTACTACGCTGAGCAGGCCATGCTCTCGCAGGACAAGGCCTTCAAGTATGCCCGCGTCGCCAAGTTCATCGTCGGCTGGGGCTCCCATCTTTACTACTGGGTTTATCCGGGGGTGATGGTGGCCACTACGGGCATCTTCTGCGGATACGTAGTCGGCTTCCTGTATCCGAACGTAATGAGCGGTTCGAATCCCGGCCCAGTCTTCATGGCGCTGGTAGCGGTCCTTTTCTCGTTCTTCGTCGCATGGATCGCATCCAAAGGCGCGGGTGCATCGACGGCAGTCAACATCGCCATCAATGTCGTGCAGATTTCCGCACTGGTCGTATTCAGCGTGTTGGCTCTCGGATATCGCAGCAGCCATCCTTCGGGAACCCATGGCTTCCAATACGATTCACAGACTCTCTCGACTTACACCTATCAGTTTGCGACCGCCAAGGACGGCTCAACGATGCGTGACGCAAGCGGCACGCCGCTTCCGTTGATGGACGCCGCCGGTAAGCCGGTTCCCTACCAGATCACGTACCCCGCCGCCGATCCGGCAACCGGCAATTTCCTCACTCACCAGAATGCTGCCTCGGTGATCGTGCCGCACAAGCTGAGCTACATGTTCATTCAGGCTACCGTGGCGATTCTGATCCTGGTCGGATTCGAGTCAGTGACGGCGATGGGCGGCGAGGCCAAGAATCCAACCAAACATATTCCGATCGCCGTCATCGCATCGCTGCTAATACAGGGATTGTTCTGCTATCTGTTTGAGTATTTCGCGGCCAATTATTTCCTCAACTCCGGTTACACCATGGCCAGCGCAGCCGGTTCCGCTGCGCCCATCGGCGACATGATGATCATCGTCGGCGATGCGCTACTCGGCCAGGGACAGGGCAAGTACTTCATGCTGGCTGAGGCGTTCACGGTGTTTCTCGCTCTCATCGGTACTACGCTGAGCTGCATGAACACCGGCGCGCGCGTTACTTACGCGATGGGCAAGGACGATGAAGCTCCGGAGCACTTCGGTATTTTGCACGCGGATTCACTCTCGCCGCGCAAAGCCATTTGGACGCTCGCGGTTATCTCGGCCATCGTTGGTGTAGTCGCTGTTTCGCTGGTGTTCGGCGATGCCGGCGCACCCACGGACGCTGCAATCGCCGCACTGCCGCATGGCCTGTTCTCGAGCTTCGGTTATCTGCCACACGATCAACTGGCTGCACTGCCAAACTCGCTGTTAACCATCACCTTGACTTCAAACTTCGGAACATTCATCCTGTATGCTTTGAGCTGCTTCCTGTGCATAGTTGCTTATCACAAACGGCCGGATCACAGTTTCCTGCGTCATACGCTGATCCCCGGGTTCGGCTTGCTGGCTAACCTCGTCTGCATGGGCTTCTATCTCGCTGGTCCTGCATTCGGACTCGGCACTTCAAAAGAACCACTGCTCGCGTTAGGTATCTCGGCGGTCTGGGGCATTTACGGAGCCGTCTATTTCCTCCGTTCGTCCAAGGCCAAGGGCAAGGCAATTCTGCTCGAACACAAAATGTGATTAGCCTTACCCTTAAACTCGACACCAGCGGCTGGGTGGGATCACTTCTCGATCTGAACGACTGCACCGAGGAGCCGATCGCCACCCAGTGGCTATTTAGATGTGAGTGTTTTACAAATCAAAACTGAGTCCTTATCCGGGGGAGCGGAAAGTGACTCGAGGTAGCGTTGTCCATGTTGGATGTTCAGTTTGGTCAGGCAAGCGATTTCGGCAAAATACGAACCAACAATGAAGACGCGATGGGCTCTTTTGTCCCGGCATCGCGCCACCAGGCACGATCGCACGGATTTCTATTTGCAGTTGCAGACGGAGTAGGCGGTATGGAGTTGGGCGAAGTTGCATCTGCCACCGCCATATCGGTTCTGACCGACGAATTCTCAAAGGCACAGGCGGACACAATGCTAATCAGCCTGTTGCCGCGCCTGATTCAGCACGCCAACGCCGCCGTGCACGACAAGACCCTGGAAAGCGAGTACAGGGGCAAGAGAATGGCGACCACGCTGGTAGCATGTGCCCTGCGCTATGATCAGGCCATTGTGTCGCACGTGGGCGATTCGCGCTGCTACCTGGTGCGCAACGGAAAAGCACGGCAGGTGACGCAAGACCACACGCTGGTGAATGAGCAGCGCAAAATGGGGCTGATCACTGTCGATGAAATTCCCGATTCCGATGCGCGCCATGTCCTGATTCGCTCGCTTGGCCCGGAACTGTTCGTGTCCCCTGATACAACTGCCGTCACTCTGCAGGCGGGCGACGTGCTGGTGCTGTGCACTGACGGCTTGCACGATGAAATGACAGAGAGCATGATCGCCGAGATTGCTTCGCAAAAAAAGAGCGCCGAGGAGATTGCGCGCGAGCTGGTTCAGAGAGCAGTCGAGATCGACGGCGGAGACAACACCACGGCCCAGGTGATCCGTGTTCGCTCAGTTGAACAGGTGGGAATGTATCGCGGCAGGCCTTACAGGCTGCCCGCCTGACCGCCCTCCGGGGAAAGACTTACACTTTCAGTCCGATTTAGGAAACAGACCCGATAGAGTGGAGAAAGACGCAGAAATGACGGAGCAAGCCGCCTGATGGGCATTCTCGACGTTTTGGAAACCGGTTCGCAGATCGACTCATACCGCATCGACAAGCAGATTGCGCGTAGCGGCATGGCGTCAATCTTTCGCGCGACCGATTTGCGCGACAACCGCGTTGTGGCGCTGAAGATTCCCCACCCCGACATGGAAGCGGACCCGATTCTCTTCGACCGTTTTAATCGCGAAGCTGGAATTGGTGAGCGGCTCAACCATCCCAACGTAATGCGTGTGTTCGGCGATGAAAAGCGTTCGCGCGTCTACATGGTGATGGAGTGGTGCGAGGGCCGTCTGCTGCGCACCATCATGGATGAGGGCAGGCTGTCTCACGAACGAGCCATCAGGATTACGAAGGGCGTTCTGCGAGCGCTGGACTACATTCACGGCAACGGCGTCGTGCATCGCGATCTGAAGCCCGAGAACATCATGGTGGACGAGAACGATCACATCAAACTGATCGACTTCGGAATTGCCAGCGATAACACCGCGCGGCGACTTACGTATGCAAATTTCACCGCGACGCTCGGCACGCCGAATTACATCTCTCCCGAGCAGGTAAGGGGCAAGCGCGGCGACGGGCGGTCCGACGTTTACTCGATGGGCGTGATTTTGTACGAGATGCTCACCGGCAAATTGCCATTCACCGGGCCATCACCCATCGCGGCCATGAACGACCGGCTGCTGAACCACCCCGTCCCCCCGACGGTCGCCGACCCCACCATCTCCCCGCAACTGCAGGAGGTGATCTACCGGGCGCTCGAACGCGATCCCAAAAACCGGTACGCAACCGCCCATGAGTTCCTCCACGACCTGGAACACCTTGATCAGGTCGGCGTCGAGGACCGCGAGGAGCTGAAGAACTGGAAGCGGAGAAAATCGCATCTCTCGCGCAAAATCCTCTATTACGCGGGGTTAGCCATGATCCCGGTAGTCGTGCTGCTGGTGATGATGCTGCTGGCGCACCGACATTAGTGCAATCCCAAGCTTCTAAAGGGCTCCCGGGGGAATCTTCACGGATTCCTTATGCGCCCGGCTCTAGCATTTGTCTGTAAGTCCCTTCAAAGAGGAGATTCATGACCAAGTACAAACTTGAATACATCTGGCTCGACGGCAAGCAACCCATCCCTGAACTGCGCGGCAAAACGACCATCAAGTCGTTCGATAAGGCGCCAACACTTGCCGATTTGCCCCTCTGGGGTTTTGATGGCAGCTCGACCATGCAGGCTGAAGGACACAAATCCGATTGCATTCTGAAGCCTGTTGCGCTCTATCCGGATGCGAGCCGGAAGGACGCGTTTCTGGTGATGAGCGAAGTCATGCATCCCGACGGCACGCCGCACTCCACCAATGCGCGCGCTACCTTCGATGACGATCCGGACCTCTGGCTCGGTTTTGAGCAGGAATACTTCCTGTACCACGAAGGCCGCCCGCTCGGCTTCCCCAAGGAGGGCTATCCGGGACCACAGGGTCCCTACTATTGCGGCGTCGGCTACAAGTACATGGGTTCTGTGGCTCGCCAGATCGTTGAAGAGCACCTGGAACTCTGCCTGGCTGCCGGCATCAACCATGAAGGCATCAACGCCGAAGTGGCCAAGGGCCAGTGGGAATTCCAGATCTTCGGCAAGGGCAAGAAAGCCGCTGACGATCTGTGGATTGCCCGTTACCTGATGGCGCGGCTCTGCGAGAAGTACGAAGTGGACTTCGTGCTCTACTGCAAGCCGATCAAGGGCGACTGGAACGGATCCGGCATGCACACCAACTTCTCCACCAAGCACATTCGCGAGGTCGGCGGCAAGGATTACCTTGAAGCTCTTATGGGAGCATTCGAGCAGAACATCGCCGAGCACATCGCGGTTTACGGCCCGGATAACCATCTGCGCCTGACCGGACTGCATGAGACGCAGTCGATCGACAAGTTCAGCTACGGACTTTCGGATCGCGGCGCTTCAGTTCGCCTGCCAGTAAACTTCATCCGCAATGGCTACAAGGGCTACCTCGAAGATCGCCGTCCAAACTCCGAGGCAGATCCCTACCAGATCATCTGCCGTCTGCTCAAGACGATCAGCTCGGTAGAGGTCGCGGTTGCCAAGTAGTCCAGCCTTAAGCTAGAGCATTTTCGATTCAAGTGTTAACAAAACCTTGGGTGCCCCATCCATTGTGCGTTCTTCGCACAATGGGTGGGAGACCACAGATGTCCATCTAGACTGTAAGCATTCCGCAAGCTAGAGTATTTTCGATTCAAGTGTTAACAAAACCTTGGGTGCCCCATCCATTGTGCGTTCTTCGCACAATGGGTGGGAGACCACAGATGTCCATCTAGACTGTAAGCATTCCGCTCGAAAAAGCTCTAAAACAAGAATCCCGGCTTGCTCAACGAGCAGCCGGGATACTTGCTTTGGCGGAACCCATTCACGGTGCGTCGAGTTCTTCAGCAATGGCCTCAGCAGCCGCGACACATGCGGCGCGGTCCACGTCAAGGTGCGTAACCAGGCGTATGAGGTTATGCCCGAGGGCGCTGATGAAAATGTTGCGCGCCTTGAGCCGCGCCACCAGTTCGCCGGGAGTGCGCTTCCCTGTGAGTCCGAAGATGACGATGTTGGTCTCGACGGTTTCGGGATCGATGGACACGTCGGGCATCGCCGCCAGCGCCTCGGCAAGCAACCGCGCATTGGCGTGGTCTTCATGGAGCCGCTTCGGCCCTTCTTCGAGAGCGATCAACCCGGCTGCAGCAAGAATCCCCGCCTGCCGCATGCCGCCGCCCAACGCTTTGCGATAAAGCCGCGCCCTATCAATCAGTTCCGCTGAACCAACCAGCATGGAGCCTACCGGCGCACCCAGTCCCTTTGACAAACAGAACATCACCGTGTCGAAGCCGCGCGTGAGCGCCTTCACATCCACGCCGAGCGCCGTAGCAGCATTGAAAATGCGCGCCCCGTCAAGATGCACCGGAAGCTTGCGATCCTTTGCGCCATTCCAGATTTCTTCAAGAACCGGAAGCGGCGTACACGTTCCGCCGGCGAGATTGGCTGTGTTTTCAATCTCAATCAGGCCCGTTGCAGCGCGAAACGCTCCGCGCGCATAAATCGCAGGCTCAATATGCTTCCAGGTAAGAATGCCGCGCTCAGCAGGAACGGCACGAATCAGGCATCCGGAAAATACCGCAGTGGTGGCCATCTCCCAATCGAGTATGTGGGCACGCGACTCGGCGATAACCTCCTGCCCCGGCTGCGTGAGCGCCCGAATCGCAATCTGATTTCCCATGGTGCCGGTCGGCACAAACAGACCCGCTTCGCGGCCGAATACCTGCGCAGCCCGACGCTCAAGCAAGTTAATCGTTGGATCTTCACCGTAAACGTCGTCGCCCACTTCGGCGGCGGCCATTGCAGCGCGCATCTCCTGCGTGGGGCGAGTCACGGTATCGGAACGCAGATCGATAATTGCAGCCACGAACGTGCCTCCATTTCTGGGTTTACAAGTTGACAAGTTTACAAGGCCCCCGAGTAAATCATTTGCGGCGCTCTGCCTGGCTTGTCCCTCGCAAACTTCTCCCTCGTGAACCTGCAAGCTTGTTAACTTGCATATTGTCTCTAAGGTATCTGCGTCATGGGCAGCTCGATAATCGGCGTGCGCTTTCCATTGATCATCGCGTAGGCCCACAGGCCGTGGAAGTTTGCCCGGATTCCCGGCTGTGCCTTGAGAAATGCGCTGAACACGGCGGTTGCCTCAGTCCGCTGAGCGGCCGGGTCTGTAACGCCGGTGGATTCATAGGCGATGGCGAGATCGGGTTCCGCAAGCGATGGATCGAGCGCTACAGCATCCACCTTCCAGGTGCGGTCGCCAGCCCTCAGAGTGTAAGGAAAGGCGCTCTGCGGAGAGTTCGGGATCTCCGATTGCTCTTTTTGGAGCTTTTCAAGATTTGGCGACGAGATGTAGTCCAGCGGCAGCAGCAGAAAGCGCGCCGCGTCGTAGGAATACCAGGCGCTCCATGGATCGACTTTGGCCAGCCCACGCGCACGGGTCCAATACCAGAGGCCATCATGACCGTCGAAAACGCCCTGATGCGTGGACAGACCCGCAAAGCGCCAAGTGGAGCCATCCCATGCAAGCACGATGCCCATCTGCCCCGCAAGCTGCGCTCCAGCCGCGTCGGCCAGCGCTATCGCGTAACGGCCGGGAGGCAGCGCGCGCATGTTGATGGTCACAGTGAGCGCTCCGTTCGGGCTGGAGCAAAAGAATTGTGTATCGGCCGGAGTGGTCTGCGACGAAGCATCAAGCAAGTAAAGATTGCGCAGTTGAGCCTTGCCACCTTTGACGATAGGCCCAGCCTGCTCAATAGCACCGCGAATGCTGTTCCACTCTGCGCTCTCCGCGGGAAGAAGCGCACTCTGCAAGGTGTTGATGTCCTGATTGACGACTGCGTCAGCCAGTCGTCCGGCGAAGGTGCTGAGCGTGGCACGATCCTGGGGCGAAAGCTCGCCCTGAGCAGTACAGGTAGCTGCCTGACTGGCTGCCGGCAAAGCGAACGAGACGGCTGCGACCAAAAGCTTCAAGCAGAGGCGCATTTGCACTGGAATCCTCTCCACCCACTGAGACGCAAGTTGCGAGCGATCAAGTTACGAGCGATCCTCGGCTATGATCAGTCTAGTACACAGCAGGGCGCGGATCTCGCACGCACGAAACAGCTGCTGCGCAGTCGAACTGAAGGAATAGAAGCGGATGCGGACAGCCAGAATCAGACAGCCCGGACTTTCTTCGGCGCGTAGTTTGCTTATGCGGCGCGCGTTTGCTGTTTTGATGGCCGCAGCGGCACTCGGCTTTACCTCCGCATCGGCTGCCTCCGCACCCACTGACCAGATCACCGCTCCAAAATCAGTACCAACAATTCGAAAGCCGGCTGCGCGCGCCCACAAACGGACTGCTGCTGCAAAGCCGTCTCCAGCCGGATCGCCTGCGCCGGAGCAAACGGCCCCAAAGCCGCCCGACTGGCCGGCCAATGACAAGCCGACCGAGGCCAATGTGGTGTGGAACAGCCACGGGCTGCGTATCGACGCGGCAAACTCAAGCCTGCAACAGATTCTGAAGGATGTGTCCACGGCTACCGGCGCCAAGGTATCCGGCCTGGGCGCGGATCAGCGCATTTTCGGCACATATGGTCCGGGATCGGCGCGCGACGTGCTTTCCGAGTTACTGGATGGCTCCGGCTACAACGTATTGATGATCGGGGAACAGGGTCAGGGCACGCCGAGGCAGGTCGTCCTCAGCAAGCAACCCACCGGTCCCGCACCGCCGCCCTCCACAAGCAACAATTCAAGCCAGGGCTCCGATGAAGGCGGCAGCGCCGATGTGGAAGAGCCTCAGCCGCCGCCGCAGCAGCCCCAGAACATGCCGCCCGGATTCGGACCGGGTGCGCAGCCTCGCACGCCTCAGCAGATTCTGCAGGAAATGCAGCAGCGTCAGCAGCAGATCGAGCAGATGCAGCAGCAACAGCAACAACAGCGCACAAACCCGCCGCAATAGAGCCTCGATCAATCTTTGTTCAGTTGGCAAAAAGTGTGGCAAAGAATGCGAAAACTGGCAAACCTTTGCCAAGTGGGAAGCTGTTGCCTGTTTCCAAAATCGTAGATGTCCCAATGCAGCGAGTATGCGGGGTCGGCAGTTGCATTGATGTCTACTACAAGGTAGTCATTATGGTGTGACCGGCTCGATGCGCTAGTCGTGGGTTAGGCTGAGTTTGTTTGACGAACTTTAGTCCAGAGCCACAAGCGGAGGGAACCGGTCATGAGAGAGAAGTTACGATTTTTGGGTTTGGATGTCCATGCCGAAACGATAGCCGTAGCAGTAGCCGAACCAGATGGAGAGGTTCGCAGTCTGAGTACGATCGCCAACCGTGAAGATTCGATCCGGAAGTTGATTCGCAAGCTTGGTCCAGCTGAGCAGTTGCGCGCCTGCTACGAAGCCGGCCCGACGGGCTTCGTACTTTACTGGCAACTTATGCAGTTGGGAGTCAAGTGCGATGTGGTGGCGCCGAGCCTGGTTCCGAAGAAGCCCGGCGACCGCGTGAAGACGGACCGGCGGGACGCTTTGAAGCTAGCGCGCAGTCACCGGTCCGGTGATCTGACCGCAGTGTGGGTTCCCGATGAAGACTCCGAGGCGTTGCGCGATCTTGTCCGGCAACGGGAGGCGGCCAAGCAGGATCAGTTGCGTGCACGGCATCGTCTAACCAAGTTCCTTCTCCGTACAGGTCAACGTCCACCACTGGGACTGAAGGCGTGGACAGAACGCTATATGAGATGGCTCGCGCAGGTCCGCTACACCCAGCCGGCACAGGAAGTCACGCTGATGGATTGTATGAACGAAGTCGAGCACATGAGTGCGAGGGTCAAGCGCTTGGAAGAGGCCATCCTCGAAGTGGTGAAGCTGGCCCCACAGCCCATGCAGGAAGTAATTCGTGGTTTGCAGGCTCTGCGCGGTGTAGCGCATATCTCGGCAGTCACGATCGCCGCCGAACTGGGCAACATCTCCACCCGCTTTGAGAATGCACGGAAGCTGATGGGGTACTGCGGAGTATTTCCCAGCGAAGACTCCAGTGGCAAGCGCATTCGAAGAGGCGGCATCACCAAGGCTGGCAACGCGCACCTCAGACGAATCGTAGTGGAATCGGCCTGGAGCTATCGACACCTGCCTCGCGTCGGGGCCAGGCTGCGCAAACGACAGCAAGGGATTCCGGCAGAGATCATCGAAATAGCATGGAAGGCGCAGAATCGCCTGCACAAGCGCTACATGAAGCTGACCATGGCAAGCAAGGATCAGAGGAAGATCATGACGGCGATCGGACGAGAACTGCTGGGCTTCATCTGGGCCATCGGAATCAAGGCTGAAGCGGCTGCCTGCAAGCAACAAATGGCGGCGTGACACGCACCGAAAGAACAGAAGCAAAAACCTTCCAAAGAAGGAAAAAGCAAAAGCCATTCAAATCATGAACAAGGTCATCCAATTCGAGGGCAGAGTCAGCCGCAGCCGGAGCAAGCACGAAGGAGAACCCTCGGCGGAAGTTTGCGACAGGCACAGCCGGACTCGCGTGAGTAGTCAGAGGCAGCTCCCGACGGATCATGATTATGCGGTTCCGACCCGCGAATATCAGCTTGATCAATCGTCGCCATTACCTGCCACGGCTGCTGCTGACCCTGCCCTCGAAGTACTACGACAAAAACAACCCCAACGAACGCAGACATTGACAGGGTCACACCATATCAACTTCCGGTTGGCGGTAACACACCCTGAACGCAGAAAGGCCGAATCGCGATCTTACAGTTTCGGTTCAACGAACAACATGGAAAGTGCGTTTCCACCGCGTGTCTGGGAAAAAATGCACCAGAACGTGGCCGAACCACGCGAGCTTGTTACCTATCCCTGTTTCTTCAAGTTGTCCATCAGTGGCCTCGAACGACCAGTAGTTGAACAGCGGGCGGCCAATTATGTTGGCGCGCGGCACGAAGCCCCAGAAGCGCGAGTCCAGGCTGTTGTGCCGATTGTCACCCATCATGAAGTACATGCCGGGTGGAACAACCAGGTCGCCGTCGTGCACATAATTTGAGAAGTTCACAGCCCACGACTCTGCGGCCCCAGTCGCCTCCGACGGGGGTACTGCGGGGAAATCATCGAGGAACTCGTTGAAATTATCCGGCGTCGTCGGCTGCGCAAATCCAACAGGCTGCGCGACGCCATTAACGATCACGATGCCGTTGCGAAGGTGAATATGATCGCCCGGTACGCCAATCAATCTCTTCACCAGGTCAATCTCCTGCGGTGTGCCATCGGCGTCTGTGGGATCAATACCAGGCTGATGAACGGGCTTGATGAACACCACTATATCGCCGCGCCTCGGCTCGCGATACCTTATCAGCGGCATCCATGATGTGGGCGGCGTGAGCGTGATCCGGTCGACCACCAGGTGATCACCTATAAGCAAAGTGTTCTTCATTGAGCCTGATGGAATGACGCGGTTCTGAGCTAGGAAGGTCAGAATGAACAGGCCCACCACTAGAACAGAGCAGATGCTGGCCAGCGCCTCGAAAGGAGTCTCTTCCCGATTGATGTTGGGGGAAGCCGCACGCTTCGTCGAACCAGGAGAAATCTTCGTCGTAGGACTCATCCAAAGGCTCCTCAGGAATGCTAGCGAGCTCCCAAGGAGTTCGCAAAGGCACTCTAAGACTAGATGATTTCATGCATGGTTGACCGTGGTCGAGCTAGGTCTTGACCGGCGTCTATCAAAATCCCGGAGGGACACCTACTTTCCAGATGATCTGGTGTTCCGGCCGTATGGTCGGCTAACCGGAAGTTATATCTCGGTAAACCGGGAAAATTGCCCGTTTTCATCTAGATCACCTGAAAACCGGCAAGCTCTCTGCTGAAAATCCTAACTTCGTGATTTGTACTTTCGCTGATTCGAGGGAATTTGAATGCGGCAAGGTTTTGCTTCATCGGCAAACATTTGGTTGTTTCCGCAAAAGAAGCTCGCTCTAATCTAATCGTCAAAATCTAATGCTGAAAGAGCTAAGAGACGCCGGCGGTCTCAGGCTGAGCCTTGACCTTTGCAGGACGCTTCTGTGGCCGAATTAAGGCAAACCCCGCGCGAAGGATCCAGTATGCCGCCAGGATTCCAAATGCCATTGAGCCTATCGATGCACCGACAAGCATCGCCAAATCTAACATACCCGCCATCGTTTCCGCCTATTTAGAGTGTAAACGTTCACGCTTTGCCTCTGGTTTCACTGGACCTTGCAAGGAAAAGAAACGAGAAGCGTTGCTGAGATTGTCTCAGAAGTTTGGGTTGCGTTGACCCTTAATTCTATTGACCAATAGAATACCCTTAGAGTGGCGATTTGCGGCGATTGACCGCACACCAACGTAATAGTCCCACCGTTTCCCGGTTGCCTCACTTTCTATGCCCATTACCCACATCTCGGTGCGCGGGGCGCGCCAGCACAATCTGCGCGACATCAGTGTGCGTATCCCACGGAACACTTTGACGGTCGTCACAGGGTTGTCTGGTTCGGGAAAAAGCTCGCTTGCCTTCGACACCATCTACGCCGAAGGGCAGCGGCGCTATGTGGAGACGCTTTCGGCCTACGCGCGGCAGTTTCTTGACCAGATTGAGCGGCCCGACGTGGACTCGATTGAAGGCCTGAGCCCGGCCATCTCAATCGAGCAGAAGACGACCAGCCGCAGCCCGCGTTCCACCGTGGGCACCATCACCGAAATCTACGACTACCTGCGCCTGCTCTATGCCTCAGTCGGAACCCCGCACTGCCCCAACTGCGGCCGGCCTATCGCGCGCCAAACAGCGGAACAGATTGTCCAGCGCATCATGGACCTGGGCAAAGGTGAGCGGGTCACCGTGATGGCTCCCGTGGTTCGCGGACGCAAGGGCGAGTTCAAAGACCTCTTGGACCAACTCGACCAGCAGGGATTCCGAGCGCGTGTAGACGGTGAACTGCAGGACTTGTCCGAGCCGCTCATGCTCGACCGGCGCAAAAACCACACCATTGAAGCTGTCATCGACCGGATTCTGTTGAAGCCGGGGCCGGAGCTTACCAACCTGCCCAGCAACAAACCGCCGCTGGAGAAACGTCTCGACCAGGCCGTGAGCAAGGCCCTGCAGCTTGCGAATGGATTGGTGCTGGTGGCAGTGGCGGGCGGCGAGGAGCAGCTCTTTTCATCGTCGATGGCCTGCCCCGATTGCGGTCTCGACGTGCCCAAGCTGGAGCCGCGCAGCTTCAGCTTCAACTCGGCGTTTGGCGCCTGCCCAGAGTGCCACGGACTGGGCTCGCTCTACGATCTCGATCCAGCCAAGGTCATCACCGACTGGTCAAAGCCGATCCTTGACGGCGGTTTGGGACCGGGCTCAGCTTCGCAGTATCTGCTCAAGCTGATCCACCTTGCCGCCGAGCGTTACAGCATCGATCTGCGCAAGCCGTTTGAGGACCTGCCGCCAAAGCAGCAGCACATCCTGGTCTACGGCCCGCCCAAGGGTGAAGCGCCGCGCACCGGCTTTCACGGCGTTCTTGCCTACCTGCGAGACAGCATCGACGAAGCACGCAGCGAGGGCTACCGCGAGTACATGATGGGTTTCATGTCGGCCACGCCTTGCCCGGTTTGCCGCGGCAAACGGCTGCGGCCGGAGTCGCTGGCAGTCAAGATCGGCGGCCTGTCGATTGCGGACTTCACTGCCCTGCCCCTGAATCGCGCGCTCTCGGCAGCCATCAACCTGAAGTTCACTGACCGCGAGGCGCTGGTGGCTGAGCGCATCCGGCGCGAGATCGTCGAGCGGCTCGAATTTCTTTGCGCGGTCGGCCTGACGTATCTCTCGCTCAATCGCAACGCGGCGACACTTTCAGGCGGCGAAGGACAACGCATCCGCCTGGCCACGCAGATTGGATCGCGGCTGCGCGGCGTGTTGTATGTGCTCGATGAACCATCCATCGGTCTGCACCAGCGTGATAACAATCGGCTGATTGAAGCGCTCGTGCGGCTTCGCGATCTGGGCAATACCGTTCTGGTGGTGGAACACGACGAAGACACAATTCGTCATGCCGACTATGTGCTCGATCTGGGCCCTGGCGCGGGACGACTAGGCGGCTTCGTAGTCGCGGAAGGCACGCCGGAGCAGATCATGGCTTCGCCGCAATCGCTGACCGGGCGCTACCTCTCAGGCGCGGCAACCATGATGCATCGTGACAAGCCGCGCAAGCTCACCGGCAAATGGCTGGTGGTGAGCGGCGCGCGCGAGCACAATTTGCAGGATCTGACCATCCGCATCCCGCTCGGCGTCATGACCGTGGTCACCGGCGTCAGCGGAAGCGGCAAAAGCACCCTGATCAACGACATTCTTTACCGCTCGCTCGCCAAGACACTCTACGGCTCACGCGAGGAACCCGGCGTGCACGATGCGTTGCGAGGCGCGGAGCAGATCGACAAGGTGATCCGCATCGACCAGTCGCCGATCGGGCGCACTCCGCGCTCCAATCCTGCGACGTACACACAGGTCTTCTCGCCCATACGGGACCTGTTTGCGATGCTGCCGGAGTCGCGCGAACGCGGTTACAAGGCCGGCCGCTTCAGCTTCAACGTTGCAGGTGGCCGTTGCGAGGCCTGCCAGGGCGATGGCCAGCGGCGCATTGAAATGAACTTTATGCCCGACGTGTACGTGCAATGTGAAGTATGCAACGGGCGTCGCTACAACCAGGAAACTCTGGCCGTAAAGTTCCACGGCCACTCCATCGCCGACATTCTCGATCTCACGATTGAGGACGCGCTGCCGTTGCTCGCAGACGTGCCGCAGGTTCGCCAGAAGCTGCAGACGCTGGTGGACGTGGGGCTCGGCTACATTCATCTCGGGCAGAGCGCAACCACGCTTTCAGGGGGCGAGGCGCAACGCATGAAGCTGGCCCGCGAGCTTTCAAAGCGGCAGACAGGCCGCACGCTCTACCTGCTGGACGAGCCGACCACCGGCCTGCATTTCGATGATGTGCGCAAGCTGCTTGAAGTGCTGCACCGGTTGGCTGACCTGGGCAATTCGGTGATCATCATTGAGCACAATCTCGATGTAATTCGAAATGCGGACTGGGTTCTTGATCTTGGACCGGAAGGGGGCGAAGACGGTGGCCGCGTGGTGGGCGAAGGGCGTCCCGCCAAGATCGCTGCAACTCCCGATTCGTACACTGGGCAGTTTCTGAAACGGTACTACAGCTCCAACAACGGAAAGCTGGCCGAGGTGGAACCGGATGAAGATGTACTATCGGTAGAAACGGAGGCCGCGTCGGCGTTGCCGGCTGCGCTTGAAGCGGACGAATCTTTTCCTTCATCGCGCGCCAACGGCAAACGTACCGGCAAGGCGAGATTCGACAAGGCAGCTACTCCCAGGAGAAAGAAGACCGGACGCCCATGAACGGCCAGCCTGAACACGAACCCGGCAACGAGCAGAGCTCTTCGATTGATTCAGGGCCAGTTGAATCAGCGGAAGCTAGAGGCGTTTATGCGTCGCATTCTGAAGCGCTGGAGGGTTGGACCCCGGAAGCTAGCCCCGTAGTACCCGTGGCGTCGCTCCCAGAAATCCCACTCGAGCCGGAACGGCCGATGTTCCAGCAGTGGTATGTTCCGCCACCGCGGCCTCCGGTGCGCATTCCGCATTTTGGCCACGTCGCAATCCTGATGGTGTTCACGCTTTCGGGACTGTTCGCCGCCGGCATCTTGATGGCGTTAACGCTTCGTTTCCATGTCTTCGGCATCACCTCCATGGATAACGCGAAGACCGACATCCATGTCATGCTGGGGAGCGAGGCCATTGTTTACATAATCATGTTTGGCGCGTGCCTCATCTTCTTCCCCATGATCTGGCACAAAGGGTTTTTCCAAGGCATCCAGTGGAACATTGAAACCGCACTGCGATTGCGGAAGCTTCTCTTCATGACGGCCGCTATCTGTTTTGTGCTTGCGCTGGTAAACGGGCTACTGCTGCCCAGCCCTAAAAATGCGCCGATCGACAAAATCTTCCGCACCCCGGGAGCAGCGTGGCTGCTGTTCCTGTTCGGAATCACATTCGCGCCCTTCTTCGAGGAGATGATCTTTCGCGGATTCATCCTGCCGGCCATGTGCACCGCCTTCGACTGGATCCATGAGAAGACCAAACATGCCCCCGCACGTCCGCTCGATGAACACGGCCATCCGCAGTGGTCGTTGGCCGCAATGGTGATCGGTTCACTCGCGACCAGCATTCCGTTTGCGGGTATGCACGCGGCGCAGACCGGCTACTCGCTCGGACCGTTCGTTCTACTGGTGGGCGTGAGCATGGTGCTCTGCTGGGCGCGACTCAGCACCCGCTCGCTGGCAGCCAGCGTACTGGTACATGCGTGGTACAACTTTTTCCTCTTCTCGCTCATGATGCTCGGCACAGCAGGCTTCCGGCATATGGACAAGCTGTGAATCAGGGTCAGGGTCAGAGATCAGGGGTCAGGGTTCAGGGGGCAGGGATCACGGAACAGGTGCGCCGAAAATCTCGTCCCGGAGGGACGGAAGAGAATCAGGGCGTCAGCCCTGGGAATGCGAAGCATAAAAGCATCGGAGCCCCGGAGGGGCGGCGCGAACGAATTGCACCGTGTCTAACACAGCCGTCAGATTCAAAGGTCACCGCTTACAATCACATTTATGCCGACGCTAACGCATGCGCAACAGCTTCTCACGCTACTCTCTCGCCTGAGCTTCCGCCTCGGTCAATTCAAACTCTCATCGGGCGGTACGAGCGACTACTACATCGACTGCCGCACCACCACCCTGAACGCCGAGGGCGGGCGCCTGACCGGCCATGCAATCCTCGAATTACTTGAACAGCACGGCATCGAGGCTGAAGCCGTGGGCGGACTCACCATGGGCGCTGATCCAATCGTGTCAAACGTTGCAACGGCCAGCGCGTGGCGTGCGCATTCCAAACCCGGTGCTCCGCTGCTGAACGGATTCCTGGTGCGCAAAGCTGAAAAAGCGCACGGCACAGCTCGCCGCATTGAAGGCTTTTGCCGCGAAGGCGCACGCGTGGTCATCGTCGACGATGTGTGCACCACCGGCGCTTCCACAATCAACGCAATTGAAGCCGCGACTGAAGCGGGAATGAAGGTGGCCGCCGTAGTTTGCATTGTGGAGCGCGAAGAGGCGAACGGACGCCCGGCAGTGGAAGCCGCCGCCAAGGGAGCGCCATTCCTGAGGCTGTTCACGGCCAACGATGTGCGCGCCGAGCACATCCGCCAGCAATAGTCTCGTCAGTTCAATTCAAATGAAAAGGGCCGGTCCGCTTTAGCGAACCGGCCCTTTCCTTCGCAGTTTGGAACATCCGAATGATTAACGTCCGGATCCTGGGTTAACCGCCGGAGTCGACGGCTGGGAAGGCTGTGAATCCTGGTTGCCATTGCTCATGTTGCTGAGCAACTGCACCTGCACGCGGCGGTTCTGCTGACGTCCTTCGCGTGTTTTGTTGTCCGCGACTGCCTGATCTTCGCCAATGCCAATCAGGTAGAAGCGATGCGGGGCGACGCCGTACTTTGAAGCGAGGTACTGCACAACGGCGTCGGCGCGGCGCTGGCTCAAGTCGTAGTTGTACTGGGCGGGACCGATCGAGTCCGTTCCGCCGGTGACTTCAAGAATGTAGCTCTTGGCGGAACCAAGCTGCGCGGCAAAATCGTCGAGATGCTGCTTGTCGTCCGCGGTAAGCATCGCCTTGTCGAATCCAAATGTGACGGTTACATCGGCCACCTGCTTGTACTGGTCGAGTCCCTTCACTACAGAGTCGAGCGAGTCGGCGCGATGCACAGCATTGTTCGCTGCTTCGTTAGCTTGCCCGGCTGACTGCGTGGCGCTCTGCGCGTTCTGTGCAGCCTGCTCAGCAGAACCCTGCGCCTTGGTGATGCCTTCCTGAGCGCGGGAGTCCACCTCATGAATGCGCTGATTGTTGGCTTGCGTTTTCTGATCAAGTTGGTCGGTGTGTTCCACAATGGGCGCAGTCTGGGTTCGTACGTAGTTCTTAGTGGCGCACCCTGTAACACCGGCAACCGCTAAAGTCGCTGCCATCCACAAGAATCCGATGCGTTTCATGGGCATTGTCCTTTCCTTCTCCCCCGTTGCTCGGCTCAAAGTGCGCCGGTTTGTGAGCGGAGAGGCGTCATCCTCTTGTCTCATCAAGTAGCACATCTCATGCCATTCGCAGGTATCCATCTAAATAGGTGCACCTGTTCGGCTTAGGAGCAATCGCAGATCGGGGTGGATGCCCCGGTTTCGTGAATTTTTTACATGGTGCGGTAAGGATTGCGCATCTCACGCAAATCCGCACTGCACATGCCGGTGCCTCAGTCACAGGTGCCTCAGTCAGGTGATGCAGTCTGATGGTGAATCGGAAGCGCCGTCCCCGTTATCCTAGTAAATAGCGCCTTCTCACGGCCCTGCCCCCCATGGATCTCTACGAGAAAATCCGCGCATTGCCCACTCAGCCGGGCGTTTATCTCTACAAAAACGCTGACGGCGAAGTGATTTACGTGGGCAAGGCAAATAATCTGCGCTCACGCGTGCGGTCGTATCTGCTTGAGGCTTCGCAGGCCAACGCCAAAACCGGTTCGCTCATGCGCGAGGCAGTCGATCTCGATTACATCCTGGTGGCCAACGAGCATGAGGCGCTTGCGCTTGAAAACAACCTGATCAAGCAGCGCAAGCCGCGTTTCAACATCCTGTTGCGCGACGACAAGACGTACCCCTACGTGAAGCTGACGCTCGCCGACCGATTTCCAAAGGTGTTTGTCACCAGGCGGCTGCGCAAAGATGGCGCGGCGTACTATGGTCCGTATTTTCCGGGAAATCTAGCCTACCGCGTGGTCGAGCTGATCCACCGCAGCTTTCTGCTGCCAAGCTGCAAGGTTGATCTGTCGCGCTATCATCAGCGCGCGTGCCTGCAGTATTACATTCACCGCTGCCTGGGCCCGTGTGTTGAAGGATTGATCACCCCCGAAACCTACAAAGATGCCGTGCACGACGCACAGATGTTCCTCGAAGGACGGCACTCGGAGCTTGAAAAGTCGCTGACAATGCGCATGATGGCTGCCGCTGAAAAAGAGCAGTTCGAAGGCGCGGCGCGACTGCGCGATCAGCTTTCCACCGTTCACCAGTTGCAGGAGAAGCAGCGCATCGCCACCGCCGAGCAGAGCGACGACGCCGACGTCTTCGGATACCACTTTGAAGACGGCAGCCTGGCTGTGAATCTGTTCCACATACGCTCCGGAAAAATTGTCGATCGACGCGAATTCTTCTGGGAAGATCTGCCGGAGATTCTTGAGCCCGCAGAGGAGCGGGAAGCAGGCGCAAAGATCACAGGCACACACGAGGCGGCCGCATTCAGCGCCGGACAGATGTTCTCTGCCCTGCTCAAGCAACTCTACATCGATCAGCATTACGTTCCGCGTTCCATCCTGGTGCCTGCGGAGTTTGATGACCGTGAGACGCTGTCCGAACTGCTGAGCGTGCGCAGTGGTCATCGGGTGGAAATGCTGATTCCGCAGCGCGGCGAGAAGCGCTCGCTCGTGGACCTTGCCGGACAGAATGCCAAGCAGTCGTACACGCAGCGCTTCCGCGTGCTGGAGCCCTCGCGCAAAGCCATCCAGGAAGCACTGGCCGATGCGCTGATGCTGCCGGAACTGCCAAAGCGCATCGAGTGCTTCGACATCTCGCATATTCAGGGCGCGGAGACCGTTGCGTCCATGGTGGTGTGGGAAGACGGCAAGATGAACAAATCCGCCTACCGGAAGTTCAAGGTAAAAACCGTACTCGGCGTCGACGATTTCGCTTCAATGCGTGAGGTAGTCGAACGCCGCTATCGACGTCTCAAGGAAGAAGACAAACCAATGCCGTCGCTGGTGCTGATTGACGGTGGCCTGGGACAATTGCATGCTGCCGCCGAAGCACTTGAGTCGCTGGGCTTCACTTCGCAGCCGCTTGCCTCAATTGCGAAACGCGAAGAAGTCATCTACCTCCATGGCAGCGAAGAGGAACCGATCGTGATGGACCGCAGATCGCCGGTGCTGCATCTTGTTCAATTGATCCGCGACGAGAGCCACCGCTTTGCGATCGGCTATCATCGCCAGCGCCGCGCCATGCGCGACCGCGACTCGGAATTGCTGAACATTCCCGGAGTCGGCGCGCAAACGCGGCAACGGTTGCTGACACATTTTGGCAGTTTGCGAGACGTGCAGCAGGCAACCACAGAGTCACTGGCCGCGGTGGTTCCACGCAAAACCGCGGAGACCATCTGGCAGTACTTTCATCAGGAACAACCTGCCGGCTGATCCGTTGCGCACATCCTGAGAATCGATCAGATTCGAAACGAAGACCAAGCTCAGTAATTGCTATGTTCTGCTTTCAAACTGCTCTGAGCGGCTTTCGAGGAAGATTCCTGTTCCCGGCCAAAGTAGTCCGCCACTCTGGCGAGTATGTCTCGCGGATGCACCGGTTTTGTCAGCAAGGTGAAATGGTGTCCTTCATTGCGTGCGGATGCGAGCAGGTGAAGCGCGATAGCCTGGCCGGAGCAAAGCAGAATCTTGCAGTCCGGAAAAATTCGCCTGATCGTGATGGCGAGTTCTATACCGCTCATGCCCGGCAACATCACATCGGTGATCAGCAGTTCAGGAGGCGTGATCAAGGCCGTCTCCAACGCTTGCTCAGCGTCGTAGGTCGGAATCGCCAAGTAGCCACTCCGCGAGAGAATTTCCGACATTGTGTCTGCGATTGCCGACTCATCATCGACAACCAGAATGCAGGGACGATATTCACCGTGTTCTGCCGGTGGTACCTGATCCATCGGGACGACTTGGGCTATGCGTCTTCCGCTCATCTATGGGTACCTCTAAACAAAACGTAGCAGCGATCGTCGCATACGGGTGAAATCTTTGGGGTTGCCCCGTCCTACGCTGAAACAGGCTGTGGAAAACAGGGCGGAATTAAGCGCTCAGCTAGAGAGACTTAGCTCAAAGATACGAATGACGCTTGTCAATTTTCCCGTAGATTAATATACTTCAGGTTAATCGTAGCTTTACGAGAGTTTAGCCATACGATACGGTATCAAGATCGAGACATCGGAACTTCCCCCGAGGTCCATGCCATGACAACACAGTCAAAGAAATCGATCGATTCGGATCGCGAGGAAGGCAGTTTTGAAGCGATCCTTCAGGCGGATGTGCCGAAGGCTCGCGACGGCAAACACAAGCAGATTGTCACGCGCCTTCTTGAAGACATTACTCAACTCAAATCAGGGACCGCGCTCAAAGTGCCCCTTTCAGCGCTGCCCGACACTAAGGAAAATATTCGTTCGGCCCTCAATCGCGCCGCCCGGCTCAGAGGGATCTCAGTGGAAACTTCCAGCGATCCTGAGCATCTGTACATCTGGAACGCTCCACAGAAGTAGTTCGTCGGCATCGCCACCTCTTCACATTTAAGATCAACGCATGTCCCCGATAGATTCGGTTCGCATCGACAAATGGCTTTGGGCAGCGCGCTTTTTTAAAACGCGCGCCCTGGCCAGCAAAGCCTGCGACATTGGCCGCATCGAGATCAACGGCGTCCGCGCCAAGCCCGCGCGCGAAGTCCGCGCAGGCAGCATGGTGCAGGTTGAAAACGAAGGCGGCATCTTCCATATCGAGGTGCTGCAGTTGAGCGAAATGCGCGGTCCAGCCGCGGTGGCGCAGACGCTCTACAAGGAAACCGATGCCAGCCGCGAAGCACGGGTCAAGTTGGCCGAAGAGCGCAAGGCGATGCAGGTATTTGCACCGCTGCCGGAGCACAGACCCTCAAAGCGCGACCGGCGCCACATCATCCAATTTCGCGGCCGCGGATAGACGCCGAGCTGCTCTCGCCTCGTCTCAGACGACACAAAGCCCAGCGAACGATCGCCGGGCCTTGGCCGAACCTGTTTTCGGGATTGCAGTCCCCCTATGCGCCCGCAGGCGCTTACGCCAGCAGGCGCTGGATCTTCTCTTCAATCACGTTCTGCGGCACGTAGCCAACAATCTGGTCGGCCACCTTGCCGCCCTTGAAGAACAAGAGCGCGGGGATACCGCGGATACCATAACGCGAAGGCGTCGCGCCGTTCTGGTCCACATTGACCTTGGCAACCTTGAGCTTGCCGGCATAGGCGGTGGCTACGCCATCCACGATGGGCGCGATGGCCTTGCAGGGACCGCACCAGACCGCCCAGAAATCCACCAGAACCGGCTGCTCACTTTGCAGCACTTCCTGGTCAAACGTTGCATCGCTTACTTCCAAAACTCCCGTTCCAGCCATGATTCTCCTTGCTCACCTGCTTTTTCTCGAGTGTACAGGAGAGCGTCCATGCTTAAGATGCGGATAACATGTACAAAGTCGCAAGACCGTCTGCCGGGCAAACGTATCCCCAAAATACGCCCACAAATGCCGCTACAGGGCCTTCGATCATCATAGCCTGGCCGGCTTTCGTGACGAACTTTACTGCAAATAGAAGCGCCCGGACCCCAGAAGGGTACTCGGGCGCTAGAGCAGCCCTCCCCCAGAACTGCCCACGCTGCGAATTTAGGTTGTCATTTGATAAATATCAAGAAAACTTAGGTAATCAGTAACCTGGTGACTGCATAGTAAGTTACTACTGAGATTTCGAAGTTTACCTACTTGCAATCCTTATTCTGCAGTCATCAAGATGACAGGTGCCCTAAAATCTGGCAGCTACAGCATCTTGGCTCGTTCCAGCATGGACAAAGCGGCAAACATGCAAAATTACCTGCTGGGAACCTCCAACCGCACTCCGAATGGCGGCCGAAGCTAGCTCCAGGGCCCGTTCACTCTCAACAATCACGAGGACAGCCGGCCCTGCGCCGCTGAGCGCAGCGCCAATAATGCCGTTTCTGCCCACGAGCGGCAGCACCTGCGGCAGAAGAGTGCAGATCGGCGCGCGGTAAGGCTGATGAATACGGTCCGTCATGGCAACGCCGAGCAGGTCTTTCCTAGCCTGTGCGAATGCCAGGCCGAGCATCGACACCGCCTGTATGTTCGCGACCACATCAGCCAGCGAAAAGCTGGCCGGGAGCACTGCCCGGGCTTTGCTGGTGGGCAATGACTCAGCAGGAAGCACGACAATTGCTCTCCACTCCTCCGGCGGGCTCACGCGCGCCACATGTACCGTAGTTTCCTTGCACGCGGCCGCCACAAAGCCGCCAAGCCAGCAGGCTGCAACGTTGTCAGGATGCCCTTCCAGAAGATAAGCCTCGTACAGGACGCGCGGAGTGTCCCAATCGAGAGCGCCAAAGTACACCGCCATGGCGATCGCCGCAAGACGTCCAGCCGCGGAGGAACCGCACCCCATCGCCAGCGGAATGCCGTTCTGCATCCTGATGGCGAGCGGCACCACGGGCCGATCCGCAGCGGTGAGCATCTTTTTGTAAGTCTCTATGACAAGATTATCTTCGAGCCGCCCGCAGCGATCGGCGTTCAAGCCGGTGGCTGTGATCGAGAACTCAGTAGCCGCTTCGGCCTCGATCTCAAGATAGAAATCGAGCGCGATTGCAGCCGCATCGAAGCCCGGCCCGAGATTGGCGGAGGTTGCAGGCAGTCGCAGCCGCAAGCCTCCAGCGGGCACGCTCTGGAGTTCGCTCATCACGCGCGTTCCTTCAGCGCGGCCAGCACGGCGGCTATCGTGGCATCCACGACTACTGCGTTGCGGCCCAGTGCTTTGATCTCGGCGGAAAGCTTCGACTGCGGACCGCCGGTCTCCTCGTCTGTAAGCAGCGTTCCGCGATGGAAATCGATGGTGTAATCCGCATCCTTGAGCGTGTGCCCCGTGAGCACGAGCACCACCGTCTCATTGGAGCGAACAACTCCTTGCGCGCGCAATTTCTTCAGGCCTGCGAGCGTCACGGCCGAAGCCGGTTCGCAGCCCAGTCCCTCAGCTCCAATCTCCGCTTTGGCGATGGCGATCTCTGCCTCGGTCACGTCGAGGCAGCAACCGCCAGTGTCCTGAATGGCGCGTGCTGCCTTGCGCCACGACGCGGGATTGCCGATGCGAATGGCCGTTGCGCGCGTGTGCGCCTCAACCGGCTCAAGCGCTGTGCCCTGGTTGGCTGCGAAGCTGCGCGAAAGCGGGTTTGCGCCCACGGCTTGGATAACCGAGATGCGCGGCATCCGCGCCACCAGGCCGAGTTCGTGGAGTTCCTTGAAGCCTTTGCCCAGCGCCGAGCTATTACCCAAATTGCCGCCCGGAACAATCAGGTGGTCAGGCACGTTCCAGTCGAACGCCTCGGCGATTTCAAATGCCGGAGTCTTCTGCCCTTCAAGCCGATAGGGATTTACCGAGTTGAGCAGATAGATCGGCGCTTGCTTCACGATCTGCGTCAGCAGCGTCAGGCAGCCGTCAAAATCCGTCTTCAACTGACAAGTAACCGCGCCATAGTCCATGGCCTGCGAAAGCTTGCCCCACGCAATTTTTCCGTCGGGGATGAGCACCAGGCTGCGCAGACCAGCGCGCGCCGCATAAGCCGCCATCGCTGCTGAAGTGTTTCCCGTAGAAGCGCAGGCGACCCATTCAAAACCACGCTCCTTGGCTACGCTCAACGCAGCAGTCATGCCCGTATCCTTGAACGAGCCGGTGGGATTCATGCCCTGATGCTTGGCGTATAACTGGTCAATGCCGAGTGCCCTGGATGCGCGCCGCAAGTGGTAAAGCGGCGTGTTGCCTTCGCGCAGCGTTACGGCATCGCCAAAACTGTCGAGAATGGGCAGCAGTTCGCGAAAGCGCCACACGCCCGAGTGATCGAGTATCTCCGACGAGCTTTTGCGCTCGCGCCAAAGCCATTTGAGCGCACCTGGGTTGGGCCGGTCGGGACCGCGCCGTTCCACCCAGCCGGGATATTCCACTTCAAAAAGATCGCCGCAAATTGTGCAGCGGAAGTCTGGCTGGGCCTGGGCGCCGGCAATTTTGGCGCCGCACCCGAAACAGCGTAACTGGTGCAAATTGTCGCTCATATCTAAGTGTTAGCCTACCAGCGTGGGCTGATTTTTGCCGAGCCGACCCGTTCATCTTGTGAATCACATTTACAGAAGATCTGGAGTCATTAGTACTTGAAGCTGACCAAACTCTTCCCCGTGTTGCTGGTTGTCGTGCTTGCCGCCACCATGCAGGCGCAGACGCCGCTCCGGCTCGCGGCTGCGGCAGACCTGCAACCAGTGCTCCCGCCGATTCTGGAGCAGTTTCGCCAGGCCTCGGGGATCCGCGTTGAGGCTACTTATCAAGCATCCGCGATGCTTACGACGCAGATCATGAACGGCGCACCCTTCGACCTGCTTATGTCCGCCGATCTGGGCTATCCGAAGCGACTCATCGATGCGGGCCTTGCAGAAGGTTCCAGCGCATCTGCGCCGATCACGTACGCAAAAGGCACACTGGTTCTGTGGACACGCAAGGACTCAGCGTTGCCACCGCCTTCGCTCGATTTGCTGCGCAACCCCGGTCTCAAGCGGCTTGCCATCGCGAATCCTGAGCGCGCGCCGTATGGTCGTGCCGCGGTAGCGGCCCTCAACAAACTGAACCTCTATGACGCACTGAAGCCGCGTCTGGTGACGGCCGAGAACATCTCGCAGGCTGCGCAATTCGCCGACTCAGGCAATGCCGATGCAGGATTGATTTCACTCACGTCTGCATTGACCCCTCGAATGTCATCTGCGGGGACATATTTTGTAATTCCACGCGATCTCTATCCTCCTATCGAGCAAGGTGCCGTGATCGTGAGCCAATCGCAACAGCGCGAGCAAGCTCGCAAGCTGCTCGATTTTCTGCTTTCCGCTCCTGTTCAGGCCCAACTTGCCAAAAGCGGCCTCACACCGGTTCACTAAGAGAAACGATGGACTGGCAAGCGTTCGCACTCACCTTAAGATTGGCTACCACAACCACAGTAATTCTGCTGGTAGTGGCTGTTCCGCTGGCCGCCTTGCTGGTGTTGGGTCGCAGCCGCTGGCTGGCGCTGCTTGAGGCGCTTGCCGCACTGCCGCTGGTGCTGCCGCCCACCGTGCTTGGCTTCTTTCTTCTGGTCATGCTCGGCCCGCGCACTGCGATTGGCCGCGGCATAACTGCGCTGCTCGGGCATCCGCTGGCGTTCTCATTCACGGGTCTCGTGGTTGGCTCTGTAATTTATAGCCTGCCCTTCGCAGTTCAACCACTAGTGGCAGGGTTTGCAGCGGTTGGGCCGGAACTGGTCGACGCAGCGCGATTGCTGGGCGCAAGTTCGACGCGTGTCGTGTTCAGCCTTCTGGTTCCGCTTGCTCGGCGATCGCTCATCACTGCGGCCGTACTGAGTTTTCTGCATACGGTGGGCGAGTTCGGCGTGGTACTCATGCTCGGCGGCGATATTCCCGGCGCCACCCGCACGCTTTCAATAGTGCTCTACAACCAGGTGGAAAACTTTGACTATGCAGCCGCAAACCACACTGCGGCCATTCTGCTTGCGCTGAGCGTTACGGCGCTCGCGGCAATTTACCTCAGCGGTCAGTTGCGCGGAGGGCGCCGTGCTTGATCTTGATCTCAACGCGCAGCGCGGCAGTTTTCATTTGCAGGTGAAGTGCCGGTTTGTCTCCGACTGGACCGTGATCTTCGGACACTCCGGCGCAGGCAAGAGCACCCTATTGCGGCTGCTGGCCGGTCTCGACGGGAAAGCGCCGGGCAATGCGCTGCAGGGACGCGTGGCATTGGATGGAAGCATCCTGACCGACACCGCCAATCGAGTGTGGCTCGCACCGGGACGACGCAGGATGGCGCTCGTGTCGCAGCATCCCACGCTCTTCCCTCACCTGAGCGTGGAGGCCAACGTGGCTTACGGTTTAAGTGGAACGGATCGCAGCAAGCGCGCAAAGCGAGTGTCGGAGATGCTGCAACTGGCCGACGCAATGGACCTGGTGAGCCACCGCCCGCAGGATCTTTCCGGCGGACAAGCACAGCGTGTTGCCTTGGCAAGAGCGCTGGCGCCGGCACCGCGCTTGCTGCTGCTCGACGAACCGTTCTCAGCACTCGACGGAACAGCCAGCGATGCACTGGTGGATCGGCTGCAAATCTGGCTGCGCGCCAACAACGTGCAGACCGTCATCGCAACTCATGACGCAACCGACGCCTTTGCAACCGGCGCGGAAGTAGCGCTGCTGCGCGAAGGCCGGCTCGCCGCCATCGGACCAGCAGAAGATGTGCTGAAAGAAGAGCGCGAAAGAATCGTGCGCCGGCTAGGGCCACATTAGGGCGTTTTCGCTTTTGCTATAGACTGGTGTGCCCCATCCATTCCGCGTATTTCTGCGGAATGGGTGGGATACCGACAAAATTCCGGTCTACATATTTTGCGAAAACGCTCCAGGCAGGCTCTTTAGGGCGTTGACGCTTTTGCTATGGACTGGTGTGCCCCATCCATTCCGCGTATTTCTGCGGAATGGGTGGGATACCGACAAAATTCCGGTCTACATATTTTGCGAAAACGCTCCAGGCAGGCTCTTTAGGGCGTTTTCGCTTTTGCTATAGACTGGTGTGCCCCATCCATTCCGCGTATTTCCGCGGAATGGGTGGGATACCGACAAAATTCCGGTCTACATATTTTGCGAAAACGCTCCAGGCAGGCTCTTTAGGGCGTTGACGCTTTTGCTATAGACTGTTGTGCCCCATCCATTCCGCGTATTTCTGCGGAATGGGTGGGATACCGACAAAATTCCGGTCTACATATTTTGCGAAAACGCTCCAGGCAGGCTCTTTAGGGCGTTTTCGCTTTTGCTATAGACTGGTGTGCCCCATCCATTCCGCGTATTTCCGCGGAATGGGTGGGATACCGACAAAATTCCGGTCTACATATTTTGCGAAAACGCTCCAGGCAGGCTCTTTAGGGCGTTGACGCTTTTGCTATAGACTGTTGTGCCCCATCCATTCCGCGTATTTCCGCGGAATGGGTGGGATACCGACAAAATTCCGGTCTACATATTTTGCGAAAACGCTCCAGGCAGGCTCTTTAGGGCGTTGACGCTTTTGCTATGGACTGGTGTGCCCCATCCATTCCGCGTATTTCTGCGGAATGGGTGGGATACCTACAATATTCCGGTCTACATATTTTCCGAAAACGCTCTAAAAGCCGAGTTTCACCGGCTCCATCTCAAGCTGAATACCGAAGCGCTCTTGAACCGCTGCCCCAATCTGCCGAGCCAACGCAAGTATCTCTTCCGCCTTCGCCCCGCCGCGATTGATCAGCGCAAGTGTGTGCCGCGATGAGATGCCCGCAGCACCAAGCGTGTAGCCCTTGGGAAACCCTGCTTGCTCGATCAGCCAAGCCGCCGGAATCTTCACCCGACCACCGGCAGTTGGAAAGACGCGCAGCGGGACATCTTTGCATTCTGCCCATACTCGAATGCGATCAGCTACGTCCGGTGCGACTTCAGGGTTCTTAAAGAAACTCCCCGCGCTGCGACAATCGGGATCTCCCTCGACGAGCAGCATGCCCTTACCCTTGCGAATCTTGCGAACAGCATCGGCCACTTCGCTGAGAGTTGGCGTGCCCGTCCGCCCCTGGAAGTGTGTCTTCAAGTCAGCGTAGGTAATTTGCGGCGGACCGTCTCTGCGCAGGCGGTAATCAACGCCCGTGACGATGAAACGTCCGCGATCCACCGAATTGAATCGACTGCGACGGTAGGCAAAGCCGCATTCCGAGTTTTGCAGCTCGACGTGCTCCCTCTGTTCCAGGTCAAACGCCCGCACGCGCTCAATGACCGAGTCGACCTCTTGCCCGTACGCGCCCACGTTCTGCACGGGCGTTCCACCCACTGTGCCCGGAATGCCCGCCAGGCATTCGACACCCGCGTATCCCTGCGCGACCGCGAATGACACGAACCCGTCCCAGTCCTCGCCAGCGCCGCAGCAGAAAAGGTCGCCCTGCCGCTCGATCCCCTTCACACCCACTTGCACCACAAGGCCGTTAAAACCCGCGTCGGAAACCAGCAGATTGCTCCCGCCGCCGAGCACGAAAAGTTCCAGTTCATGCTCGCGCGCCCAAAAGGCCGCTTCGACGATGTCGTTCTCTGTCTCAGCCTCGACGAACCAGCGAGCCGGGCCGCCGATACCAAACGTAGTAAACGGCGCAAGCGGTTGATTTTCCTTCAGGTGCATTGGAATCAGCCTACACCAAGCCATTTGACGATAGAATGGTTACAGGCATCTTCCCTGCCGGAGGTTTTACATGTATCCAGAATTGATGGTTATTCCTATGCGCGAGGAGCTTGTTCGCGCCGGAATCAACGAAACCCGGACTGCGGAGGACGTCGACGCGGTCCTCGCCCAGCCGGGAACAACCCTGTTGGTGGTGAACTCGATCTGCGGTTGCGCCGCGGGCAAAATGCGCCCCGGAGTGCGCCTGGCGCTGGCCAATTCCGCCAACCAACCCGATCACAAGATCACCGTCTTCGCCGGCCAGGACCGCGAAGCCACCGAGCGTGCACGCAGCTATTTTGAAGGCAATCCTCCCACCTCTCCCGCTGTCGCCATTCTGCGCGACGGCAAGCTCGTCTACCTGATGCAGCGCTTTGTCATCGAACAGGCGACAGCGCAAGATATCGCCGGCGAACTGGTCCGCGCCTTCGACGAGTTCTGCGCCAAAACAACGGCGTAAGCCAAATCCACGAATTCACGCTGAAAACGAAACGGCCTCCCACGCGGGAGGCCGTTGTTTGCCGGTAATGCCAGCGCGCCGGGTTCACCGTCAACCAGCCACTGACCTGCGGGTGCCCCATCCTTCGCGCATTTTGCGAAGGGTGGGATGTACAACCGTTCGCTCGCCGGTCTTTGTCATCTTGGTCTGATTATGGAAGAAGGCGCCACAGCACACTTTGGTCTGACGTTCGTGCTATCCCAGATTTCCCGCCAAAAGACACCTACAAAAAAACCCTCACTCAGCGCTTCAGCCCAAAGTGTCTTTCGAACAATTCCTTTGACAACCGCTCGCCTTCTTCGCTCAACACTACGGACTTCGCCTTACTCTTTGGATCTGAGATATAGCCCTTGGCATGCAGTCGTTCCATTGCTTCCCAGTCGTGGCCCTTCCACGCCCGTCCTTCGCCGGTTAGCGTCAGCCACAGCAGCGCCAATACCATCTCGTCGACCTTATCGCGATCGTATTCCATGCCCTGCTCCTGCACAGATGCTACACCGACCGGTACAGACGAAGTCTGGCGTTCGTGCTGTCCCACCCTTCCCGCAAGGAAACGCGGGAAGGATGGGGCACCCACAGATTCGCGACTGGTCTAGAGGCGCCGCCCGGAGCTTCTATTTCACAACCGGCTCGCCGGCCAGCTTTTGCACCTTGCTGTGCTTCACCGAATACGTGAAGTAAATGATCAGTCCGAACAGCAGCCATCCGATCATCACTTCCCAGGTGATCAGCGCCAGTTGTGTCATCAGGAAGATCGCCGACCCCATACCAAGGATCGGAACCAGCGGCACCAGCGGCGTTTTAAATGGCCGATGCAGCTCCGGATGGCGCACGCGCAGTACCCAGACTCCCGCGCACACGATCGTGAAAGCCAGCAACGTCCCAATGTTGACGAGGTCAGCCAGTCTTGAGATCGGCAGGAACGCCGGAAAGATGGCTGCAAACACGCCGAATACGATGGTCGTAATCCAAGGCGTGCGGAACTTCGGATGCACCGCCGAGGCCCACTTCCAGAGCAGCCCGTCCTTTGACATGGAATAGAACACGCGTGTCTGCCCCAGCAGCATCACCAACATCACCGTGGCCAGCCCGAAGACCGCTCCGATCTTCACCAGCATCGAACCCCAACTGACGCCGGTTGCATCAATGCCAACGGCCACCGGAGCGCCCACATTCAGCGTCTTGTAGCTCACCAGGCCTGTAAGCACCACCGAAACCAGGATGTACAGAATGGTGCAGATGGCAAGCGAGCCTAGAATTCCGATCGGCATGTCACGCTGAGGCTTCTTGGCCTCCTGCGCCGCCGTTGATACCGCGTCGAACCCAATGTATGCAAAGAAAATGCGCGAAGCGCCTTTCGCAATACCGCCCCAGCCAAAGTTTCCGTCCGCGTCTTTCGGCGGAATAAAAGGATGCCAGTTCATCTTTGCCACGTCGGGATGGTGCAACAGAAAGTATCCGCCGATGACAAGAAAGATCCCAACGACGCTGAGCTTGATAAAGACAATTACCGAATTGAAATTTGCTGACTCTTTAATTCCGATCACAAGGATAGTGGTGATCGCCATAACCACCAGTACCGCAATCAGGTTGAAGATTCCGGTTGCGTGCGGCAAGCCCGCATCGCTTATGCCCGGCGGCAAAGTGACCACCGGCATCCATTGGCCGTTGTACTGCACAAGTGGCGTCCCTGGGATCGCCGTCAACTGCGGGGGAATTACGATGCCCATCTGCTGCAAGAGGCTGTTGAAATATCCTGACCAGCCTGAGGCCACGGTAGCCGCTCCAAACGCGTATTCCAGCACCAGGTCCCAGCCGATAATCCACGCCACCAACTCACCGAGCGTGGCGTAGCCGTAGGTGTAGGCCGATCCGGCAATGGGAATGATCGAAGCGAACTCGGCGTAGCAGAGCCCCGCAAACGCGCATGTGATGCCGGCAAGAACAAAGCTCAGTGCTACCGCGGGTCCCGCATAGAGCGCGGCTGCCTGGCCTGTCAGAACAAAGATGCCGGCGCCGATGACGGCTCCGATCCCGAGCGTGATCAGATTCACCGCTCCGAGCGAGCGCTTGAGCGTATGTTCGCCCTGCTCCCCAGCCTCCTCGGTAAGCAACGACATGGGTTTAACGCGAAGCAGCTTTGACATGTATAAAGACTCCTCCTCAGATACCGGTTCGGGTGTTCTCATGCGCCGGTTTATGTGTAGATCACTCCCCTTCAGCGGGAGCAAGTCGCCCCTGCCGACGAGACCAGAAAAGATATACAGGTATTCCCAGAAGGACGAGCACCAAGCCAGGCCATGTGTATTGCGGCTTGTACCGTAATAGTACGATACAAATCCATGCCGCCATCACAATGTAGATTGCCGGAAGCACCGGGTAACCCCAAGCTTTGTAGGGCCGCGGCGCATCTGGTTGTTTGACGCGCAAAACGAACAAACCGACGATGGTGAGGATATAAAACACCAGCTCGGCAAAAATTATGTAGTCCAGCAACTGACCGTACGTTCCGGAGATACAGAGCACCACTGTCCACACGGCCTGCACCAGGAGTCCCGCAACCGGGGTTTTGTAGCGCGGGTGCAGCTTGCCCACTGACTTGAAGAACAGGCCATCGCGGCTCATGGCGTAAAACACACGCGCACCGGCAAGCGTCATTCCATTGGCGCAGCCGAAGGTGGAAACCAGTATTGCGCCCGCCATCAGGAACGCGCCGCCGGAGTGAAAGAGCTGCCCTAGTGCTGCGGTCGCCACGCGATCCTCTGCCGCGTATTGAATTCCTCGCGCGGCAACGGTGGCTCCGTTTGGATCGCCATGCATCGGCAGCACCAGCAGATACGACAGCGACACAAGAAAGTAGACCGTCAGCACGAAGCCTGTGCCGAGGATCAGCGATAGCGGCAGATTTCGTTTGGGATTCTTCACCTCGCCGGCAGTGAACGTGATGTTGTTCCACGCGTCGGCAGAGAACAGCGAACCCACTTGCACTACAGCGAGAATCACAAAGAGATTTACCAGGACAGTGGGACCGCCGACGCCTACCTGCACCGGATGCAGCGAGCTCAGGGTGGCATTCTTCCAAAACTGGCCGTTAGCGAAGTTGGCCTGCAGCGCCTCTACCGTGTGCCCGATGGTGAAGGCCAGCAGGATGAGAGCGGCCAAAGCGATTGCCTTCGCCGAAGTAAAGATGTTCTGGATGATGGCGCCAAGACCGACCCCGAAAATGTTCACGATGGCCAGCAATACGACGATCACGATGCCGGCGAGATTGGCGGTGCTGACGCCGATATCCATGTTGCCCAACACCATGGGCCCCACGTGCCAGGCGGGGACGTGCGCGATATGCCAGAGCCAGTGCGTGGTGGATATCGACGGAAAGAAGACGCCGAGGAATTTTCCAAACGCCACGCATACGGCGGCGATGGTTCCGGTCTGAATCACGAGAAACAGCGTCCAGCCAAACAGAAATCCCCAAAGCGGCCCGAGCGATTCACGCAAGTAGACATACTGGCCGCCCGCTTTCGGCATCATGGCGGCCAGCTCGCCATAGCTGAGCGCGCCAATCAGCGTAAGGACGGCCGTGACCACCCACGCGCCGAGGTAGAGCGCTGGAGAGTTGGTTCCCCGGGCAATGTCGGCGTCCACAATGTAGATGCCGGAGCCGATCATGGAGCCGATCACGATGGCCGTGGAGCTGAACAGGCCGAGCGTCTGCGCCAGCCGGGGAGCTTCACCGGGCTTGGCAGGGTCTGTGTTTAGGGAATCGTCAGAAGAAGCCACTTGCAAGATTTTTACCTGATTCTGGCGTCTATGTCTTCAGCTTACTTCCGGATTGGTCTAATTTCGGCACCGCGCTCGGATGGAGTGAACCCCCAAAGTGAGACCTGGGACAGCACAAACTCCAACACCGAAATGAGGTTCATCCAAGCTCTGCCAGCCATCTGCGAAACTCTGCCGCAGGGTCCTCGGCGCGGAAGATCGCTGCCGAAACAGCAACGGCGGTTGCTCCGGCGGCAAGCACTGCCGGTGCTGTGGCAAGAGTGATTCCGGCAGCGGCAGTCAGCACCCGGTCTGGGCCGGCTTCCTGACGGAGCCTTTGCACCCCTTCAAAGCCGATGGGCGCTTTCGATGTCTGCTTGGTGGTCGTGGCGAACACTGGGCCAACCGCCAGGTAGTCGACCGGCTCGCCAAGAATGTCGGGCAGCAGCGACTCGCTGCCTCCAAAAGTTCCGACAATCCGGTCCGGGCCAACCAGCCGGCGAGCCTCGGCAGGAAGCACATCGCCCGAGTCGACATGTACTCCGTCAAATCCAACCCGCTCAACCAGATCAGCCCGATCATCGAGAATCAACTTCACAATTCCGGAGGGCATGGCAGCGCGCAGGAAAGTGGCGTCGGCCAGCAATTCGCCGTCGTTGCCGGTCTTGTTCCGGTACTCAAGGAGCGTCACGCCCGCTTCAGCAAATTCGCCGCCGAGCCTGCGCAAAAACTCCGCGCGGCCTTCGGCTGGAATCACCGAAGCGTCAAGGATTGGATAAATTTTGGGAAAAGAAAACTTCATGACAACAGGTTAGCCGCTGACACACCACCATGTCTGTGATTGCGCAACGGCAGTTTACAAGTTGACGAGTCTACAAGTTTACGAGTCTCTGAGCCACGCAAACTACTTCACGGTTCTTGAGTCCTGATCAACTCGTAAACTCGTAAACTTGGAAACTCGTAAACTGCCTTTTCACATTTCGTCTGCCGAAGGCCCGTAGAGGCCGGGGATCTTCGCGTTCAGCAGGCGCAGATAAACGCCGAGCTGCGCGCGGTGATGCACCATGTGGCTGATGACCATTTCACGGAAAACCTGGCAGCGCGGCTGATCGATCCACGTCTGCCCACCGAAGATGAACTTCCAGTGCTGGTCCCATTTTTCGGGTGTAGTGTCTGCCAACGCCTTGCGGGTTTCGGGAAGCTTGCTTTCAAACTTCTCGAGCACTTCCTGCTTGCTCTTAGGAACGTACGGGTCCCATTTGTGGTCAGCAGGAAACTCAAGCTTGTCCTGCGCCAGCGTGGTGATGGCCCAGTCGCCCGTCATATCGGTCAAATGGCCAGCCAGGTTGCCCAGCGGCATCGATTTGGGATGCGGCTTGAAGCTGAGGTCAGCGTCAGCCGGAATCGCTTCGAGCATTTTGCGGGTCTTTGCGGTTTCGCGATCGTATTCAGCAATGATTTCTTTTTGATAGTCCATTCAGCAACCTCCGCGTTGCAGAAAGAAGCATAGATCAACTCAAGCGGAAAGGCGAAGAAAAAGCGATAAAACTTCGACATGATGTGTGGAAAAATAGCCGAATTCAATTGACCCAAATGGCCGAGGTGGTGTTACCGTCGTTTCGCTCGCTGAGTGCGGAATGCGATGGTTGCAAGAAATCTAGCCCGGCTCAGGCAAACTCGTCATAGGAGGGATCATGCCCGCGTTTCTCGACTCGGAAAACCATTCGAAATCGGCCTTGGTGGGACCTCAAAATGGCGCACCCCACCCCCTCCCTCACGCGTAAATACCATTCTTTGGTAACCAACGCTTGAAAGGAAAGGAATTAAAGAGATGATCAAGTACTAGTTGGTAATCAGAAGGTTCGATTTAGCGCCGTTTCTGAGCCAAAAATCAGCCCATTTTCAGTGCGAAACCGTCGTTTTCTTCGCAGTTATGGGCAAGGCAAATGCAACATAAGCGCCGCCTTTCGGTCCTTTTGGATCGCGCGCACCGCTGGCGGCAATCACCACGTATTGCCGGCCGTCGACCATGTACGTGGCGGGGGTGGCGTTGCCTGAATATGGCAGTAGCGTCTCCCACAGCAGCTTGCCCGTACGCGTGTCGAAGGCGTGGAACTTGCGATCGAATACGGTGGCGCCGATGAACAATACACCACCCGCTGTGACGATGGGACCGCCGTAAAGCTCGCTGCCGGTGTTTTTCATTCCCTGCTGCGCCAGTTCCGGATATTCGCCCAGCGAAATTTTCCAGAGGCATTTGCCGGTCTTCAGGTCGATGGCGTTCAGAGTTCCCCAAGGCGGCGTGATCGCAGGATAGCCGTCGGGATCGGTAAATTTGCGATAGCCGGAAAAGACATATTCCTGCTTGGTGCTTTCCGGTATCTCAGGAGCCTGCGAAATCTTGTCGCTCACTTCCAAGTAGCCGAGTAGCGCATCAAGATCCGGTCCATTCAGGTTTGGAAACGCAGGCATTCTTCCCTTTCCCCCGCTGATTCGCTCAATGATTTCAGTTTCACTCAGGCGGTCGCGGAGGTTTACAAGCGATGGAAATGCCGGCGGAGACCCGGCCCGATCGATGCCGTGGCACACGGCGCATTGGCTCTGGTAGATATGAGCACCAGCGCTACCGCCATTCGATTTTGAAGCCAGGGCACCCAGCCATGGCATCTCGCTTGAGCCCACGTAGAGAACGTCAGAAGCGGGATCGAGGGCCGGTCCGCTCCACTCGCCGCCGCCATCGAACCCCGGCATCACAACGGTCAGCTTGCCGATGGTGAAAGGCAAAAACTGCCCGTCGCTCTGCATGTTGCGGAACTGGTTTACTGCCCACTCGTGCGCGGCAGGCGTGCGATTCGTAAGCATGTCCTCCGTCACGCGCTGGCGGCCAAAAGGCGCGGGGGTATCCGGCATCGGCTGCGTGGGAGAAGTCACCTCGCCAGGCACGTTGCTGGCCGGGTACGGAAGTTCGTGAATGGGAAAGAGCGGCTTGCCAGTGACGCGATCGAAGACGTAGATGTAGCTCTGTTTGCTGATCTGCGCCACCGCGTCGATAGCCTTGCCTTCGCGATGGAGTGTAAAGAGCGCCGGCTGCGCGGGGAAATCGCGATCCCATATGTCGTGGTGAACACCCTGAAAATGCCACAGCAGCTTGCCGGTATTTGCATCGAGAGCTAGCAGCGAGTCAGCGTAGAGATCGTCGCCCACTCGATCGCCGCCGTAAAAATCCATGACGGCAGAGCCGGTGGGAACGTATACGATTCCGCGCGCACTGTCGAGTGACATACCGGTCCAGTTGTTGGCGGCGCCAGCAGTCTTGTACGCATCCGCGGGCCAGGTCTCGTACCCAGACTCGCCGGGGCGAGGAATGGTGTGGAATGCCCAGCGCAGTGCGCCTGTGTGTACATCGAAGGCGCGGATGTCGCCGGGCGGCGAAGGATGCACTTCCGGATTGCGGCCGCCCACGATGATCAGGTCTTTGTAGATGACTCCGGGACTGGTAAGCGCGATGGATTGCTTCTGATAATCTTCGCCGCGAAATTCGGCCAGTCCTTTGCGCAAGTCAATGCGGCCATCTTCGCCAAACGACGACACCGGTTCGCCGGTGCGGGCATCGAGACAATAGAGGAAGTTCATGACACCGGCAAAGATGCGCTCTTCTTTTCCGTCGGTCCAGAAGGCCAAGCCGCGCGCAGGTTGCTGACCATTAATACCGGAATCGAACTTCCATTTCAGCTCGCCCGTGGCGGCATCGAGCGCAATGACTTTTTGCGAGGGCGTGTACGCGTAGAGCGTGCGGCCGATGATCAGCGGATTGGTTTGCAGGCCGCCCTTCTCGCCGGTATTGAATGTCCACGCTTCTTTGAGCAGATGCACATTGGCGCGGTTAATCTGCGCAAGCTTCGAGTAGTGATCGGCCTCAACCTGGCCACCGTATGCTGGCCAATCGCCTGTGCCTTGCGCCGCGCACGCAGTGCAGAACATCGAGAGGAGCAACCCGAAGGCAAGTCCCCCGTCGCGCAGAAATCTTCTGCGATCGAACGTAGTCATGAAACCCTCAATTGTGTTTTGGACCAACCTCAGCGTAGGAACGAGACGATTGTTACACGGCTCAATGACGGGCGTAAAGCGCGTGCCAGCAGTTCACACATTGTGAAGTTGGTCAGTTTAAGGTTGCTGTTCGCGCTGCCAGAAATCTTTCCATGAAGCCGGTATCGAATTCGCCGTTACGGAATGCCGGATCCTTAAAGATTTCCTGATGAAGGGTGATTGAGGTTTCGATTCCCTGCACTACAAACTGGCTCAGCGCGCGCTCCATCTTTGCGATCGCTTCTTCGCGCGTGACACCGTAGGCAATGAGCTTCGCAATCAACGAATCATAATAGGGCGGAATCACACCTTCAGAGTACTGCGCGGTATCGACGCGGATGCCGTTGCCACCAGGGACATTGAAGGCCGTGATCTGGCCGGCAGACGGCGTAAACTTCCTCGGATGCTCGGCGTTGATGCGGCACTCGATAGCATGACCGCGAATCTCGAGCTTGGAGGGCAGAATCGCATCGAGACGTTCCCCGGCGGCGATGTGCAACTGCGCCTTTACCAAGTCGACGCCTGTGATGGCCTCGGTAACCGGATGCTCCACCTGGATGCGGGTATTCATCTCGATGAAGTGGAGATGGCGATCGGCATCCATCAGAAATTCAACCGTGCCGGCATTCTGGTAGCCGATGTCGGCGAGACAGCGGCACAGCATGCGGCCAATCTCTTCGCGGAGTTTGGCAGGCACCTGGAGCGAAGGCGCCTCTTCAATCAGCTTCTGATGGCGGCGCTGAATGGAGCATTCACGCTCAAAGAGCGATGCAACGTTGCCGTGTTCATCGGCCAGCATCTGGAACTCGATGTGGCGTGGGTCCTCGATGAACTTCTCCATGTACAGCTCGCCGTTGCCGAACGCGTTTGCAGCTTCAGTGTTGGCGGCGTGATACAGGTTCGGCAGATCGTCGGCAGAGCGCACAATCCTCATGCCGCGACCGCCGCCGCCGGCCTTGGCCTTCAGGATGACGGGGAATCCGACTTTTTTTGCCCACTCCTGCGCTTCTTCCACGCCGGAAAGAATGCCGTCTGAACCGGGGAGGATGGGCACCTTGGCTTTCTTCATCGCCTGCCGTGCCTTTTCCTTCTCGCCCATCAGGCGAGTGACCTCAGGCGGAGGACCGATGAACTTGATGTTGGAGGCGCGACAGACTTCAGCAAAGTTTGCGTTCTCGCTCAGTAAGCCGTAGCCGGGATGAATCGCCTCGACGTCAGCAATTTCAGCGGCCGAAATGACGGCGGGCACATTAAGGTAGCTCTCGCTGAGCCGCGGAGGGCCAATGCAGATAGCTTCGTCGGCAAAGCGGACGTGCAGTGCGTTGCGGTCGGCTTCACTGTAGACCGCGACTGTACGAATGCCGAGTTCCTTGCACGCATTCAAAACGCGCAAAGCAATTTCGCCACGATTGGCAACCAGAACCTTACGAAACATTCTTACCCTTTGAGCGAGGCAAGCTCGGTTAACTCTAACTCAGCCGAACTGAAAAGAGGGGCTGCCCGAATTCGATGGGCTGACCGTTGGAAACCAGGCATTTGACGATTTCGCCCGAGGCGTCGGATTCGATTTCGTTCATCAGCTTCATGGCTTCGACGATGCAAATCACCTGGCCCTTTTCAACGCGATCACCGGGAACCACGAATGGCGCGGCGCCAGGAGATGGTGAGCCATAGTAGGTACCCACGATGGGCGATTTTACGACGTGTAGGCCGGCATCCGGATCTTCCTGCGGAGCCATGGGAGCTGCCGGTGCAGCGGGTTGTGCCGCCGCCGCGCCCGACGAAGCGGCGCTGTGGGGAGCCGAGCTCAGCAATCGGGCCAGATCTCCAAGGCCAGCCTGAGCAGTCGATTGCTGATTGAATTTGAGCCGGATCTTCAGGTCGCCGCGATCCAGGTCGAACTCGGCAATCTGGTATTCCTTCAGGAATTCAATTAATTGCTTCAGATCTTCAATGTCTTGTTGTTTCATTCTTTCTCTAAGTCTCCCACGTCTGGTTGGGGGCCCGTCGAAAATTCGTAGTTGCCCTGCGTTCAGAGTTCAATCAGGGCCTTGGGCGCGGGGGTTAACACCTGGCCTCCGGTTGCCGTTACGGCAACCATATCTTCAATGCGAATGCCGAACTTTCCCGGCAGATAAACACCGGGCTCGATGGTGATAACCATGCCGGGCGATAACCTCGTGGTCTGCCCGGCGCCGATGCGCGGCTGCTCATGAATCTCAAGGCCTACCCCGTGGCCTGTCGAATGGGAAAAAGCATCAGCCAATCCGTCTCTGCGCAGGATGGAACGAGCCGCCTCATCCACCTCAGCGCATGTTACACCTGAACTCACTGCCTCCACACCTGCCTGCTGTGCTTCAAGCACTGAGTTATAGGCGTCGCGCTCCTTTTCCCTCGGCTTGCCTAGGTAGACGGTGCGCGTCATATCCGAGCAATAACCCTTGAGGATAACACCGAAATCGAGCGTCAGAAACCCTCTGCGCGGCAGCGGAGAGGCGGTAGCCCGGCCATGCGGAAGTGCTGAACGAACCCCGGAAGCAACGATGGTTTCAAATGACATGGCTTCAGCACCCATAAGGCGCGCCTGGTACTCCAGTTCGGCTGCCACTTCAACTTCCCGCAGGCCGGGCCGAATGAAACCGAGGATGTGCTCAAATAGCTGACAGCCCACCAACGCCGCCTGAATCATGATGGCGATTTCGTCTTCATCTTTCACGCGGCGAAGCTGCTCGACGATCGACCCCGGCAACGCAACCAGGAAAGATCGGCGCAAGCTGGACGGCAGCTCCGCCTTCCAGCGAGCCAGCTCAGCAACGGTGGTCCGGGCCGGGTCAAAGCCGGCCATGCCAGCTCCAGGCTGCGCGGCCAGCCACTGAACAGCGCTGACTGCGGGAGCGCCCGAAACAATCTCGACTTTGGCGGCATCCACCTCTTCGGCAGCCTGTGACGTATAGCGGCCATCGGTAAACAGGCGCGCGGCCCGGCTGGTGATAGCCAGTGCGGCGCTGGAGCCTGTGAATCCTGAGAGATAGCGCAGATCGGGAAGGTGGGTGACGACGAGCCCGGAGAGCCCGGCGCGAGATAACTTGCGGCGCAAGGCGCCTATGCGGCGGAAGTGGTTCACTGGTAAAGGATAGCAGGGGCTGGAGATCGGGTTTCTTTACAGCGTTCCCACGGCAGCTCCCGTGGATGCACGGCATCACTCGAAAGACCGCTGAATATTAGAAGCAGAGAAGAAACGTAAGGCCGTTATTTTTCAATGATTTGATCCCTACAACTTCTGGAGGATTTACCTTCACCCTCGGTGTGCTTCTTACTAGTGACGCAGGTAATCACAAAGAGGAGTTAACGATGAGGGACATTCGCGCGGATTTACAAGAAAGGCTCGATGCAATCGGGAGAGACAGAGAGGAACTTAAACGTCGGATAGCTGATTTAGAACCCGTAGAGATTGCAATTAATGCGGTCTTACAGCGCGAGAACGAGAACTTCGCCGCGCCCCTTCCCACCCATGCGGAGAGAGCCTTCGATAGCTTTGGCGCCAAAGATGCCGTGGCGTAGCTTTAACACTAAAGAGGCGGGGAATGGCTTTGGCGGTAAAGATCTCGTGGTCAACTATGCCCCTAACGATGCTGTGAGCGGGGTGAAACCAAGTCACTGGGGCGAATTCAAGGTCGGCTAAGCTCCGTCGAAAGCAATTTCGGAATACACGTAGACTTTTTGAGAGCATCGAAAGGTGCCGTTTTCTTTAGGAAAACGCCACTTTGCGACGTACTTTCGGTCTACACCAATTCCGAAACTGCTATTGCTGGGCTGGCCCGGGAACAGCGCCAGAACCGGTACTGCGTGTCCATTGCTTCTGAGAAGTGGATTTCCCGCCCAGCTAGTCTTTCTAATCCCAGAGTCCTGAATCCGGCCTTCTAAAGCGCAGGCCGGACAGGCTTCTTCTGGCGCGGATCGACTTCAGCTTCCTCCGCTTGCCTGTCGGACTGGCGGTCCATCCATTCGTCAAGGCGAGAACGCTTGAAGCGCCAGCGATTTCCCAGCTTGAAGGCCGGAACAAAGCCCTCCGAGGCGTATTTGTAGAGGGTGTCTGGCGAAATACCGAGGTAGTCGGAAGCCTGACGGATGTCCATGACCTCACGAACCTCGGGGACTAATAGATTAGAACGGGCGGCGCTGCGCATATCTGCCTCCAGAAGTCAGAAAAGTCTTGAGCGAGTCTCCGGCGCAAGTGCCGGTAATGTTGTATATAACGCGGATTCACCCATCCTTTCAAGGATTTTCGGGGGTTTATAGGAAATTTACCTGCTTTTAAGTGCCGCCTCCGAGTGACGTTCTGCACAGTTGAATCGCGTAAACCCCTCCTGTTGGGGAGGGTTCCAATCTGAACGCAAGTTCTAGGGTTGTTAAAGCGGATGGTGCGTTTTCGGAATTACTCCCACCTTACAACGCCTTACGCCACCAAGTGGTCAGCTCTTTGCTTTGAAAGTGAGTTTTTTCACCCCGCGACAGGTAAAAGTCCAGAACCTCATCCTTATGGAAGACGGAGCATTCGGGCCAGGACGAGTCCTTTTCAAGGTGGGTTTGCACCTGGTGCAGGTCCAGCAGCGTAATTTCAGTCGGGGTACACTCGATCACCTTTTGGGCTTTGAGCGAGAACGTGGTGCCGGGTGGCGGGTCGGGCGGAATCTGGTTGGCGATCTCGGTCAATAGAATCACCAGGACCGCAAGAGCCACGATGACGGCAATCTTCTTCATGTACGTATGAGGCTCCAGCTGTTCTGGGGTCCACTCTAAAGCCATCATGCCTGCAACACAAGCGCTGAACGCAACAACGCCGCCGGGCTTATTAGCCACCGGCGGCGCTTGAGGTTCGAACCTTCACAAATCGGAGCGGGCTCAGTTCTGGTCGTCGCGACGATGCAATGTGGGCCTGTCGTCCGCGTTCGAATTGCTGCCATCGCTCTGGCTCGACGGGTCGCCGGAGCTATCAGAACCGGTGCTCGCCCTGCGCAGAGAAGGCTTGGCGTTTCCCTTGGTATCGGTCAGACGACGCTTGTTTTCAATGCGGGCAAGGCGGGCCTTCACGTCGTCAAACTCCGAGGTTGTGACCATGTACTCGTCGCGGGCCGGCAGGAAGCGTGCAATCTCCTCCTGCGAATGCAGGATGCGGTCCGGGGTCTGCGGATGGTCAGCAAAGACCTTGGCGACCGCGCCCGGCTTGCGTTTTTCGAGTGCCTGGATCTTCTCAAAGAATGTGATAAACGCCTGCGGGTCGTATCCGGCGCGATACATATATTGCACGCCGAGGTAGTCCGCCTGCGATTCAAACTCGCGCGAGAACTGCATGAATGTGATCGGAATGCCGATCGAGGCCGCTTCATATATTCCGTACCCCGTCCAGCCGCCGATGAAGATCAGCGGAATGGTGCCGAGCTGCGCGTAGTTCATGCGCGTCATTTGCCGCACTGCGTGATGCGCACAAACGTGGGCAGTCTCATGTGCCATTACGCCGGCAAGTTCTGCTTCTTCGTCCGCATTCAAAATCAGGCCCGAATTCACGTAAAAGAACCCACCCGGCAACGCGAAGGCGTTTATCTCGTCAGAATCCAGCACCTTAATGGTGAAAGGCACTTTGCAGTCAGAATTCTTGACGATGTTTTGGCCCACGCGATTGACGTATTCCGTAACAACCGGATCGGTAATAAACCGCGAGCTCTTTTCAATTTGGTCGGCATACGACTTGCCCATCTTGATCTCGGTATCGGTCGAATACCAGTTACCGAGCCCACGGCCGCCGATGTCGCGATTGCCAACAGCGTTGACGTCTTCAATGCTGCCCGGCTTCACCTTCCGCAGATCGCCGCCTACAGCAACCACCTTGTCCGGGTCGACCTTGACGTCGCTATCGCCTTTGACAGGAGTGGTTCCCGGCTCGGCCTGATCCTGGTCCTTATCCTTGTCCTTCTTTTTGTCCTTGCCCTTTTTGTCATTGGAGTCCGACGCCTGCTCCTTGTTGTTGGCAGTAGCTGAAGGCGGGGGAGGGGTGGCATCGCCTGCAACCGGCGCCGTGCCGGGAGCGGGCTGCGCCGTTTGGGAAGAATCGGCCGGCGCCGTAGTTGAACTGGTGGATTGGGCTCCCAGGGTTGCAGCAAGGGCCACTGCCAATGCTCCCAGCAACACTGTGCGCGAGCCGTTGAATTCCTGCCTCATGACCTCACCTCCGGCGCCACAACCGCTGTGACCATCTTTCCATAGTTCTACGACCATTAGACGCCTGCACCCGCTTCTTTGGTAACAAAAGACCGCGAGAATTATTGAATTTGAAGTCCAGGTGTCCAGCTTTCCACCTCTAAGTCAGCGGATCATCTTGGAGCCTGCGTCGGACTGAATTACATTGGAGAACACACAACTTTGGGGGGGAGTTTTGCGCCGAACCATCTTAAGTGTGGCTTTGGCTGCCGCGTTCATCGCCGTCCTGCTGTCTGGGCAGCCTGGACATGCACAACCGCGCCCCGCGACGACGGCCGCGAAGGCAGGAAAGCCCGCAAACGCCAGATCGGGACTGGTTTCCGCCACGGCACCGGGCGCCTCTCCAATGGTATTTGACGCTACAATGCTCGGCTCCCCTGTCCGCCTGGATCAGGACTGGCGGGTGGGCATTTCCTCTGACCTGAAAGCTGCTCAGCCGGATTTCGATGACTCAAAATGGGCGGTTCGCGACGCGCTGGGCACAATGAGCGATGTGCCGGACGAAGACTCAAAGACTGGCAGCAACCCGGTGCGGCCCCAGCGAGGCCCGAATTTTGATATTGGGCGTGACCGGCGCTTCGCGTGGTTCCGACTGAACGTAAAGCTCGCCCCGAAGCACGGACCGGTTGCGCTGCTGATCCAGCTGCCTGTGTCGGAAAATGCCTCCCTTGGCTTTGGATCCACCGGGCCCGGCGTGGACGTGTTTGCCAACGGAAAGCTCGTACATCCGGAGGGGCCACACGGAGAAGCGCCGCAGCATTATCAGCAGATTTCGCGCATTTACGATTTGAATCTTTCGCCGGACGAAACTTCCCTCACCTTGGCAATCCGCACCATCTACATTCCCGTCGGATACAGCGCTTACACCAATTTTTTCGTCAATCGCACACTGTACCTGGGGAACCGCGAAGATCTGAACCGCGCGCTACAGGTCTGGTTGGACAAGGGATTGTTTGACCGACTGCCGCGAGTAGTGGATTCCCTTCTTCTGCTGGTGCTTGGACTGTTTCTGTGCGCGCTCTTCTACGCGCAACGCAGCCACACAGAATACCTGTGGCTGGCACTGCATGAGCTCATCCAGGCACCGATTGCGTGGGTTGAAATCGCCGGCAACAACGCGCAGATCGACAGCTTGTGGTATGCGGGCGTGGTGCTTGAGCTGGTGCTCATTTCGTCTTATTTGTATTTCGAGTTTCTGATCGCGTTCGTGGGCCTGCGGCCAAAGAAGTGGTACGTCAAGTGGCACATCAAGATATTGCGCTACACGGCTCCGGTGCTGGCTGCAGTGGGCCCGAGCCTTCTTCTTGTGGGACACACCAGCACCGCGGGTTTCGTCCTGATCGCCGCGCTTGCGGTCAGCACTTTCTGGATTGTCGGATGGCTGGCCTTCGTTCTCGTCACGCTGATCGTCGCCACTGCCCGCCGCAACTTTGAAGCGGGCCTTCTGCTGATTCCGCTGGTTCTTACAGGCATCGGCATTCTGGAACCCATGCTTACATCTGCCATGGGCGAATGGAACGGGCGCACGTATAGTTCCCCGCTGACGATCCAGGCAGGCGCGATCCCGATTCACTTTGCTTCCATTGCCGATTTCACCGGCATCCTGGTCATCGTGCTCATCATCTTTGTTCGCTTTCTCAGGATTCATCGCGAACAGGAGCGGGCAAGCAGCGAGTTGGCAGCCGCGCGCAGCGTGCAGGAGTTGATGATTCCCAACGAGAATCTCGCCACGCCCGGCTTTGAAGTAGATTCGGTGTACGACCCCGCGAACGAGGTCGGCGGCGATTTCTACCACCTGCAAACAATCGGCGATGGTGGGCTACTGGTGGTCATTGGCGATGTGGCCGGCAAGGGTCTTAAGGCAGCAATGAACGTATCCATGCTTATGGGCGCGTTACGCAAAACCACCGAGCGGAGCCCGGCAAAAATCCTGGAATCGTTGAATCGTGTGCTTGCGGGAAGCGACAGTTTTACGACCTGCCAGGTAGCTCTCTTTGGAGCCAACGGTGAATTGACGATCGCAAACGCTGGACACATTCCGCCGTATCTCAACAGCCAGGAGGTCGCACTTCCGGGCGGTCTGCCGCTCGGCGTGCTGCCCGAGATCAATTATGAAGAGGTTCGCCTTTACCTGCACCCCGGTGACAGACTGCTCTTAGTTTCCGACGGCGTTGTTGAAGCTCGCAAACCGTCCGGCGAACTTTTCGGATTCGATCGCGTTCACAACCTGAGCAACCAGTCAGCGTTTTACGTTGCAGAAGCAGCCAAGGACTTTGGGCAGGAAGACGACATTACCGTGCTCACCGTGCGGCGGCTCGCACTCGTCAAGGCTGCTTGAAGTGAGGGCAGCCTGATTTTGATTGCTTGACGTCGTTCCTGCAGCTTTGATCTACTGCAGTTAGAGATATGAAGCTTTCCCACTCCATTCCCGCCATTCGAATTATGGGCGCCAACGTGCGCGCGGGAACAGGAGCCTGACTCAACGATTCTGAGTTCGAGCAACACACAGGCCACCACCCGCAACCGCGGTTGGTGGCTTTTTAGCTTCGGCTGAAGGCTCCACTACCTACCGCTGCCTGCGATTGAACCACGACCAAGGAGACTACCCATTGGAATCCGTTACGTTGGCCAGCATCGAGGCAGCCCGCACTCGCATTAGCGATGCCATCCTCTGTTCGCCGTGTCACGTGTCGCACTATCTCACAGAGTTGACCGGCCTGCCGCTGCATCTGAAATTCGAAAACCTGCAGCGAACCGGATCGTTCAAAGAACGCGGCGCACTGAACAAACTTCTCACCATGAATGAAGAAGAACGCAGGCGTGGCGTGATTGCGGCCAGCGCGGGCAACCACGCTCAGGGAGTCGCGTTCCATGCTGCGGCCCTCAACATTCGCGCGCAGATCGTAATGCCGTTGACCACGCCACTGGTAAAAGTTGCAGCGACCCGCTCGTATGGAGCGGAAGTGATACTGCACGGCGCAAGCTATGACGAGGCCTGCGAAGAAGCCACGCGGCGCTGCGGAGCGGAAGGCTGTACGTTCATCCACCCGTTCGACGATCCGGACGTGATTTCCGGCCAGGGCACCATCGGTCTTGAATTGCTCGAACAGGTGCCGGATCTCGAAGCAGTCGTGGTGCCCATCGGCGGCGGCGGCCTGATCAGCGGCATTGGCTGCGCGCTTAAAGAGAGCAATCCGAAAATTCGCGTAGTGGGCGTAGAGCCGGAGAAACTGCCCTCAATGCTTCGTGCGCGCGAGGCCGGCGCACCAGTTACGATTGCGGCGGCTGCAACCATCGCCGATGGCATCGCCGTTCGCCGCGCAGGCGAAGTAACGCTACCGCTGGTGAACCGATACGTGGACGAGATCGTGACGGTCGACGATGAAGAGATTGCCAGCGCAATTCTGATGCTATTGGAGCAGGAAAAGACATTGGCTGAAGGCGCAGGCGCCGCGGCACTGGCCGCCATTGTTCAATCGAAGACGAATCTCCGCCATCGGCGCACTGTGGCGCTGGTATGCGGCGGCAACATCGACGTCACCTTGTTGGCAAAGATCATTGAGCGCGGCCTCGTGAAGGATGGACGATTGCTTCGCATTCGCGTCTACCTGCAGGATAGGCCCGGCGCGCTGCACCAGTTGACGGAAATCCTCGCACGCGAACGCGCCAACATTGTGGAGACTCTGCACAATCGCGCCTACTACGGTGTCAGCCTGGGTGAAACGGTGATCGATGTAACACTCGAGACGCGCGGCGCAACGCATATCACCGCGATCAGCCACGCATTGCGCGAGGCCGATTTCCATTTTGAGCGGATTCAATAGAATCGGCGAAAAATCCAAGGGCGTGCCCGTAGCATCAAGTTTCTGATGCGGGCACGCCCTCGTTGATAAAGAACAGCTATTCAGGCAGCGGCGCTGAACCTGTGATGGTCAGATCCTGCGAGATACCGTTTGCATCTTTCGTGCCCGGCTGTGCGCCGCCTACATAAATCTGGTAGGAGCCTGCCCGCACTGCGCGCTTGCCCGCATTGTCCACTTCGCTCAAGTCGCGCGGATCAAGACTGAAGTGCACAACGGTGCTGGCCTTTGGCGCCAGGTGCACGCGCTTGAATCCTGCAAGGTTGCGCAAGGGATAGCCGTCCTGCTGCGGCGGAACCAGATACAACTCCGCCACTTCATCTCCGGCAAGACTACCCGTGTTGGTAATGGTCACGTCTGCGGTGAGCGACTTCCCTGCCTCAAGCGACGGAGACGAAAGCTTCAACCCCGAGTACTTGAATTTGGTGTAGCTCAGGCCGTAACCGAAGGGATAGAGCGGCTCGCCTTTGAAGTAGCGATACGTGCGTCCCTTCATGCTGTAATCCTCAAACGGAGGAAGCTGGCTCTCAGACGCATAAAAAGTGATGGGAAGACGTCCCGATGGATTAGCGACTCCGTTGAGAATGTCGGCGATTGCCTGACCCCCAAGTTCACCCGGATACCATGCTTCAATCACCGCGTTGGCGTGCTCGTTTGCCCAGTTCAACGCAATCGCGCTGCCGCTCATCAGAACGACGACGACAGGTTTGCCGGTGGCAGCCACCGCCTCAAGCAACTGCTGCTGCGCCTTGGGCAGTTCAATGTTGGTACGATCGCCGCCGTCAAAGCCTTCAACATGCACGGGCATCTCTTCGCCTTCGAGATCAGGCGATATTCCGACGAATGCCAGGACGAGATCGGAATTCTTTGCAACGTCGACTGCCTGCTGCCGCAGCGCGTCCGCAGGGGCGGCCCACTGCAGGGTGACACCGGCGCCGTTGAATTTATTCACGTGCGAGTATTCAAAGCGAACGCTGTGTTCCGCCGTATCTGCGAATGTGTAATCGAAACCTGACGGGCACTTCGCACTGAGTTGCGCGTTCACAACCGGCGAGTTGTTGCCGATCATTTTGCCGTCAATCCACATCGAGTACTGCTCTTCCTCGTTGCAGGGCCTGGTGCGATAGAGATGGACAGAGAAGTGATAAGCGCCGGCCGCGGGAGGCGTAATGGTGCCGGTCCAGCGAACACCGAAGTCTTTGAAGGGCACGTTTGGTACGGGGCTCGACGAGTCCCAGTTGAAATCAACCTGCTTGTCGATGCGGCGTTGTACGGGCATTCCCGCAAACGATGAGGACGCGAAGTACTCAGCCTGCAGACCCTGCTCCTTCGAGCCCTTGGCAGGACGTAGTGCGGTGCGAGGAATTACCAGCGGGAGCCCTTCAACATAGGGCGAACCCTGCTGATAAGTGACGGTCGCCTTGCCCGCCATCGCTGCGGTGATGCCGTCAACCGGAAGAATCGGGTTCTTCGGAATGGCGAAATAGTTTCCTTCAATCGCAGCCAGAGAAGCAGCATTGGGTCCGACCACGGCGATGCGATGATAGATCGGCTTGAGCGGTAGGATGCCGTCGTTCTTGAGCAGAACGATGGATTCATGCGCAGTCTTAAGCGACAATGCGCGGTGCTCCGGCGAGAGAATCACCGAGGTTGGAATCTGCGCGTACTTGACCTCCGCAGGCGGATCGAACATGCCCAAGCGAAAGCGCGCGATAAAGAGCCGCTTGAGCGACAGGTCAACTTCAGACTCTTTGATCAGATTCTGATGCACCGCATCGACCAGGCCCGAGTAGTCTCTTCCGCAGGCCGTGTCGGTTCCGGTCTTCACAGCGATGGCAGCTGCGTGCGCTCGGTCGGGCGAGAAGTGATGTCCGGTTGCCGAATAGAAGTCAGTAATGGCGCCGCAGTCTGAAGTTACAAAGCCATTGAACTTCCAGTAGCCGCGCAGATACTTCTCCAGCAGCATTTGGCTGGCGCATCCCGGCTGCCCGTCAATGGCGTTATAGACACACATGATCGAGTCCGCCTTGCCCTCCGTAATGGTGGCGCGAAATGCGGGCAGGTATGTGTCTTCAAGATCGCGAGGGTCAACATCGACATTGAACTTATGGCGCAGGGACTCCGGGCCACTGTGCACAGCAAAGTGTTTGGGCGTGGCCACGGTAAGGAAATACTTGGGGTCATTGCCCTGCAGGCCGGTGACGAACGGAACGCCCATGCGGCTGGTCAGATACGGATCCTCGCCATACGTCTCTTGACCACGGCCCCAGCGCGGATCGCGAAAGATGTTGACGTTGGGCGACCAAATGGTGAGTCCCCAGAAAATGCGGTGAATATCGTCCTTCATTGCCTGGTTGTAGCGTGCGCGCGCTTCAACTCCAACCACATCGCCGATCTGGTGCTGAAGATTGGTGTCCCACGTAGCCGCCATTCCAATGGCTTGCGGAAAGAGGGTGGAGTAGCCCGATCGCGCAATGCCGTGCAAACCTTCGCTCCAGTAGTCATACTCCGGAACGCCAAGCCGTGGAATCGCTGGAGCGTGATTGTTCATTTGCTCGGCTTTTTCTTCGAGCGTCATGCTGGAGACAAGTGCGTCCACTCGCTTCTCGAGCGGCTGTTTCGAGTCGAACCAGATTTGATCAGGATGTTGCTTGACGGGAGCGGCTGCCGGCTTTTTCGCGGTGGATTGGGCAATTGCAATCGGCGCCAATCCAGCCATGAGCAAAGTAGCACAGCGATGGAACATTTGCACACGCACGATGATTCTCCTTCACGCATTAGAAAGAACGCTATGATTCGAGGGAGGCACACTCCTACGGAAACAAGAAGATGCAATGTACACTCCCCAGGAAACGGCAGCACCATTCTATAGCGCACTGCGGACAACGTGCACATAGGCGCGGCGATGTATCCAGGCTTCGTTCAAATGCCTGCTGAAAAGCAGAGGGATGGCGATGGAGAAGCCTAAATCTGAACGGCGAATTTAGGCCTCCAGCTTTTGCGACTACTTTCAACCACGCTGGGAAAGCCCCGATTGGCATCTGTCAGAATGGAAAGCAGGATGCTTGTGAAGCGCTGACTGAGGAAGATGCTGACATACCGGCTGCGAAAACGAATCTACACGCATCACGTGCCGCTCTGTCTGCTCGCGTCGGCAACCACTACCGCACTCTACGTCACGCGGCCTTACAAAGACGTGATCACGAAACTGAGCTTTGCAACCGCGTATCCTGCGCTGGTTCTGCTCGCCGTTACCCTTTTGATCGGGCCATGGAATACATTGCGAAAGCAACGAATGCCCGTCTCCAGCGACCTGCGGCGGGACATTGGCATCTGGGCTGGAATCCTGGGGCTCTTCCATGCCGTCGTCGGCCAGAATGTGCATCTGCGCGGACGGCCGTGGTTCTACTACATCTATGAACACCGCAAAAACGGGCCCACAGGACTACGCCACGATCTGTTCGGATTCAACAACTTTACCGGGCTGGCCGCAACCATTGTCCTGATCGCGTTGCTTGCGACTTCGAACGACTGGTACCTGCGCCGGCTCGGCACGCGGCAGTGGAAAACAATACAGCGCTGGAACTATGTCTGCTTCGCATTGACGGGAGCCCACGCACTTGGGTATCAAACCATGGAGAGGCAAGGGACTCCGTTTATTTTCACTGCCATGATCTGTGTTCTGCTTACAACCGTTTTTCAGCTTCTCGGGTTCGTGCTGTACCGCCGCAGTCTCCAGACACATCCTTAGTGGCTTGCTCCAAAAATACGGAAGCCGCGACCAATCGGTCCCGGTTCGTTCGCGGGCCATGCCGAGTTCCATGCACTTGGCGACAATTGCTTCATGCAGAGGCTTGCCATTTGTCGGCTTCGCCAAAATGAATGCGCAATATGCGAGCCTGGAATTGATCTTTCATCGTTGAGCCCCCGTTCATGCAGAACCCTTAACATACACATCTATGACGGCGATATTGCAATGGTTGATGCTTGCACTGGCCGCTTTGGCGGCGGCGACGCTTGCCGCCGTCACCGGCTTTGGCGGAGCCGCCGTTTTGTTGCCGGTCCTGATCGTTGTGTTTGGGGTTCGAGAAGCCATACCGATTCTGACGGTCGCTCAGTTGATTGGCAATGGAAGCCGGGTCTGGTTCAATCTTCGCGATCTCAACTGGCGCGTCGTCGCCTGGTTTGCATTGGGCGGCGTTCCGATGGCACTTTTGGGTGGATACTTGTTTGCGGCAGCTCCGTTGTCCGCTCTCACGCGACTGCTTGGCGCGTTTCTTCTCCTGTTGGTAGTATGGCGTCACCTAAGGCCAATGCAGGCGCGCCCGTTTCCTGCTCCAGCGTTCGCGGGAATTGGAGCCGGCGCCAGTTTCCTATCGGCCTTACTGGGCAGTGTTGGGCCGTTGATGGCGCCATTCTTTCTCGCGTACGGATTGGTCAAGGGAGCATACATCGGTACGGAAGCTCTTTCAACTGTCGTCATGCATGTCACGAAGCTCGTCGCTTACCGGCAGACTTCGATTCTGACGCGTCCGGATGTCATGATGGGTCTCGCCCTCGGGCCGATCATGATTCTCGGCTCGTTCCTAGGCAAACGGATCGTAGATAGGCTGCCGGAGAAGGTGTTCGTTGCAATCATCGAGGCGGTGCTGGTCATTGCCGGCCTGAGTTTTCTAGTCAGGGGATAGCTCGCGGGGAAAATGGCTTTCCATCACCCATCGTCGAGAACAAAGTTTTGGACATATTGAGTTGAGTGGATAGTGTGTCCGAAGTCTTCCTGATCGAAGCCTAGGCTTCAGAAGGAACAGGCCAAAGGATGCTCGTTCACGGAGACCCACCTAACGGAAAAGCTCCCGGCATCGGGAGCTTTTTCCACTTTCTCAAACTCTGATTTCCGATCGGTCTCAAGAAGGTGAATTTTCTTGACGGACCCTTATTGGACCTTCGTGTCACATGCCAGATGGGCTTAAATCATTTTGAATCTGGCGGGGACGACGGGGCTCGAACCCGCGACCTCTGCCGTGACAGGGCAGCGCTCTAACCAACTGAGCTACGTCCCCAGATTGTTTTTCAACAACTTGGATTTATGTCACATAGAATGAGAGGTTTCGAAGCTTTCGCTTTTTTCGCTCTCTTCTACCTTGTCGCTGGTTTGGACTGAGTTTCCGGGCCTTCTTGGACACCAAGTGGACACCAAGCTGGACACCAAATCAGCAAACTCAACAACGAAATTTAGTTTACCAGATGAACGGGGGTTTTGGTGTCCAACTGTCCCGGTCACACCCTTGAAGCCGTGCTGTTTGCGACCCCGCAGATCCCCAGTCAGCTTAAGAGCTTACGTCTCTCCAAACTCCCCTTCCCTTCCCTCGGAGAACGACTCACTCTGAGAAGGACGATTCAACCCTGGATGTCTTCAAGAAAACGTGGCATCGGTGTCAGTCTTGCTCCGAGTTGCTTAGAAAAGCTCTTGACCAGACGAGGCGGAAAAGTGCCGTTCCAACTTGCAAAGAAACGCGATTACAGCAACCTGAGTTCCAGGCTGCAAAAGCAGGCTGCCAAGCCAGTACGATGTTGGAATTCCAAGCGCACGTACTGCCTTTGCAACAGCATCGCTAAAGCTAACATGAGTCTTAATGTCTGCAGAGCCCCGCCCCGGTAGCCTCACGTAGACGACGAAGAAGCAGACGTCATACGTGCTTCCATGGTTTCCCTTGCCTTCGATATGCCTTTTGATAGTCAACGCCAAGGCATCAGAGAGTATTGAAGTGCCAGTAATGCCGCCACCTAGCGGCGCGGCGTCACCCAAGTAGACAGCTATCCTCGTGGAAAGGCCCTCCATAGTTGAACCAAGCACGCTTCCCAAGTCGATAGTGAGGTCGACAATCTGTGATTCAGAAAGGTCGGCATCCGCGATCTTCGACTTGAAATCAGAGACTACCTTTCGAAGATTTGGTCCCGCAATCTCCTGCGTTAAGGGCCCTTTATATCTGACCGTCACGCGCGGAGTCTCTGTGCCCGACTCTACGGCCCGTTCAGATACGCACCCTCGGATAGATTCTTCTAGCAATCGAAATCCACTACCGTTCGCGGGTTTGACGTCACCTGCAACAATATTTCCTTGAATTTGGATCGCGAAGTCGAACGGAGCATCCCCTGGGAAGTCAGATGGCCACCCGATGGAGTGAAGGATTCCGAGAGACTCAAAATGGGCGAATGCGAAGATCTCGCTGAGGGCTTGATCCCAACTCTTGACTGCTTTCTGAGGTGGTAAACGTTCGAACAGCTTGTCGAGAATTGCTTTAACACGGCGATCGCTAATCCTTGTTCCTAGCTGCAGTAACGCCGCGCCAAGGGCTAGAAGTTCAGGTGCAAAATCGGGTTCTCCTAGAAGGGAGTCGGTCAGATAGGTACCACTTAGAGGAGGGCAAGACGCAATGTGATATGCGCTACTGATGCCTTTGAATTTCTCAAGTTCCGCTTTTGCTTCAGATTCGGACCAATCGCTCAATTGTCCCCCAGCCGTCTATTTGCCTTCGTCCGCGCTAAGTTTCTCCGCCTCACGTCTCGCTTGGCGTTTGTTGTACGCAGTCCTGTACCTGTCTATAAACTCGCGAAACTGATCTGACGTCATCCGATTGTGTTTGGCATCGTAGCCGTCGAGCTTCCGACCTCCCCGGTTGTATTGGGAGGTCTTTTGGAAAACCACAAAGGAGCCACCAAAGTAACGGACGATGACTCTCGCTTCCGCCGCGAGCGGGTTGCCTTCGTAGGAATTCTCATCCCAAACGGAGCGGTTGACGTATTGCCCATTTCCAAGATCCGTCAATTCCTCCGAGTCTTCATCACCGTAGTCGTGGTATACACCCGACGGTTCTAGTTTGGAGCACTCAAGGCGGAAATAGTTCCATTGAGACTCTTCACCGAACGACTCAAAACAAAGACGTGACGGCTTCACTAGTACCGTGTACTCCGCATGCAACTCGATGCAGCCAGGCTCGCCATCGGATTTTGCGACGTAATCGAAGTCCAGTCCCCCGCCATCTGGAAAGAACATATGATTGAGGTTGGGAATGTGTCCAATGACGTTCAAAGCGGCTGCAATCGCATCAACGTCTTCCCACGTAGCGCGAGTCGGAACTGACAGAGGAAAAAGTTTCGAGAATGCTTCCTTCCATTGAAGCGGATTGTGCTCCTCCCAGCTCTTGCTGATCGCCAGCCATTCAGTTAGTGCTGAAGCGAATTCTGCGATTGTGGGCCTATTGGTAGGCAGGTGGTCTGTCGCACGCACCAGGATGTCTTCCAAGGGCGTGATGTAAAGTTCGCCGCAGCTATTCTTGATTGAAAGTTCACGATTCGGGATGAATTGTCCGTTGAAGCACTTAAAGCGTCCAGTAAGAATGATCCAAAGAGTCTTGGGAAGTGAGTAGACATCTGCAGGAAACGGGTCCGCTGTTGAGCCGCTCCTTCTGACCTCCGGAGCCATCGTCCAGATTGGTCCTAACTGTTCTTTGTTACCCGTCAGATCGGCTTTTCCTGGGTAATCTACAAGGCCGAAATCGCAAATGTGACAACGCTTGTTGTAGAGAACAAGATTGCTTAGCTTGATATCTCGATGTGCAATTTGGCGCTTATGCAGCGCCGTCATTGTGTAAGCGGCCTGGGCAATTGCTATAACCCTTTGCTGGGGCGACCATGCGTTTGCCGCGCTCGTTAGCGGCGTCGCGAGCGGCATCGCATACCATGCCCGCCGCTCACCGACATCCTCCGGAAGATCACTTGCGATCACCGGCAAGATCCCCGCGATGCCCGCCACATCTCGCAGCACCTTTACTTCTGATCTGAATCGCGTGTAGGCAATCTGCTTGATCTTCATCAGAAACTTGATCGCGATTCGGCTCGCTGCGGGGTCAGATGCGCTCCAGACCTCTCCATTTCCCCCGCGAGCAATCCGCTCAATCAGAGTGAACTCAGCGAATTTGTCACCCTTATTCGGTGAATGTTGCATCGGCATCCGCGATCGTGCACTCAACGTTCCCACGAGTCCTCTAGCCGCGCAGCCAGTCCAGCTTTTCCTTGGCCCACAACTCGATCTCCACAAATGTGCCGGCGCCGACCAGAACCGCATTCACTGCTACCACCAACAACTCCACTAGGTCATGTTCCACCTTGGCTGCCTGTCGTGGATCCTGAATCGATACAAATACATCCGCCAACCGCAACCTGCCTCCTGTTTCCATCACTCCTCCTGGAAACAGAAGACTGGGGGCGCGGCTTCACCGAAAAGTATCAACCCGCATGCCGAATCTAATCAGCTACCCCATTACGTTCATGCGATTGCACCTGCGTGATCAGACCTTCATAGTTCCTATATCAATTTCCAGCCGGTCAGGCGCTCCAGGCTACGCGAGCTGCACGTCCAGAGGAAATGTACCCCATATCCATGGAAATGCCGCGGACGCACTGCAGCAAATGGTTTGCAATGGACGGCAGTTTCTGCGCGGTCACGCGGAACGATGGTCCTGAAACGCTGACCGCAGCTACCGGCTGGCGCTGAGCATCAAGCACCGGCACCGCTATGCAGCGAAGGCCTTCCTCGAACTCCTCGTCATCCACTGCATAGCCGCGGCGGCGGGTCTTCTCCATCTCCGTGCGTAATGCCTCAGCGGTTGCGATGGTGCGATGCGTGAAGCGCTCAAAGCGTAAACGCTTGACCACTTCGTTTGCCCGCTCCTCAGGCAGAAACGCCAGGATTGCCTTGCCCACCGACGTGCAATGCACAGGGTTGCTGGCGCCGATGCGGGTAATCATGCGGACCGAACGTGCCGGCTCAATCTTGTCGATGTAAATTACGCGTGAGGCCTCAAGCACGCAAAGGTGCGCAGTCTCTTCAGTCTCGGTTACCAAGCGGCGAAGGTGCGGCTGAGCGCGCTCGCGAAGATCGTACTGCTCAATGGCGCGGTTTCCGAAGTCGAACAACCGCAGGCCGAGGCGGAACTTGCCACTCGCGGTGCGTTCCACCATGCGGTGGCGTTCCAGAACCATAAGAAAACGGTGCGCAGTGCTCTTGTGCAACTGCAATGAGGACGCAACCTGCGCTAATCCCAGCGGAGTCTCACTTTCTCCAAGCAAATCCAGTACAGCAAAGGCCCTGTCCAGGGCCTGAACTTTATAGGTGCCTTGCGGCGCCGCATCACGCATTAGTTATCCTCCAAGTCGCCTTCTTGGCTATAGATACAGCTTCTCAAAATATGGGACTAGTGTCAAGGCGTGATACGAGGTATCTAGCTTTGAGACAGCCTGAAAGCACAAAAACGCACCTGACCTGACTCGTGATTGCTAGTGATTACGGCAGGTTGCCGGCCTGACTATTCCGCCTCAGGCACGACGTCACCTTCGCCGGGAGCCAGAAACAGATTCGCTTCCAGCCCATGCTGGCGCGTGTACAGGTCGTAGTAGCGGCCGCCCAACGCGAAGAGCTGCGCATGATTGCCGCGCTCGACAATGAGTCCTTCTTCAACAACCAGGATCTGATCGGCGCGGCGAATTGTCGAAAGGCGGTGTGCGATCACGAACGTGGTTCTTCCCTGCATCAGCTGGTTCAGGCCGGCCTGGATCATCGCTTCGGATTCCGAGTCGAGCGAACTGGTCGCCTCGTCGAGAATCAGGATGCGCGGATCAGCCAGCAGCGCACGAGCGATCGACAGCCGCTGACGCTGGCCGCCGGATAGCTTGACGCCGCGCTCGCCTACTATGGTGTCGTAGCCTTCAGGAAAGCGCTCGGCAAATTCGTCCACGCGCGCCGTGCGGCAGGCAAACAGGAATTGCTCTTCCGTCGCGTCGGGACGGGAGAACATGATGTTCTCGCGAATAGTGCCGTCAAACAGGAACGACTCCTGCAGCACCACGCCGAGCTGCGAGCGATAGGAATTCAGGTCCACTTCAGCCAGGTCAAAGCCATCTACCAGCACGGCTCCAATCGAGGGATTATGGAAGGCGCAGAGCAGGCTGATGATGGTCGATTTGCCCGATCCAGATGAGCCAACCAGCGCGGTAACGGTTCCGGGATCAGCTTGAAAACTGACGCCGTGGAGCACAGGCTTGTCGGGCACGTACGAGAACTCGACCTTGTCAAATTCAACCGTGCCTTGGATGGGCGGCATCTTGAGCGTACGGCCGGGGCTCTGGTTCTCTTCAAGCTCAGCCATAATTTCGTTGGTGCGGTCCAGCCCGGCAAACGCCTCAGTCAATTGCGTGCCGATGTTCACAATCTGGAAGACAGGCGCGATCATGAAAGCAAGAAACATGTTGTAGCTGAAGTAGTCGCCCACGGTCCACGAGTGGCCCAGCACGTTATGGCCGCCCAGCCACATTACCAGCGCTGAAACAAGCCCAAGCACCGTGGTGGAAGCGGAACCGAGAACGCTGGTCATGGTCAGCGACTTCATCACGTTTTGCAGAAGGCGCTCAACGCCGGCTGAAAACACAGTCGCCTCGCGCTCCTCAGCGTGATAGCCCTTGATGACACGCACACCGCCGAGCGATTCCGTAAGACGACCCGTCACTTCAGCGTTGATCTTGCCGCGTTCGCGAAAGATTGGGCGGATAGTCTTGAAGCCGTACTGCAGTACAAATACGAACACGCCCATCACGCTGAACACGGTGAGCGTAACAGTAGGGCTCAAATGCATCAGGTAGAGGAATGCCAGCACGGCAGTCAGGATTCCACCAACAAATTCAACCAGCCCGGTACCCACCAGGTTGCGCACGCCTTCAACATCGCTCATGATGCGCGAAACAAGATTGCCGGTGCGATTCTCGTCGTAATACGCGACGGGCAGCAGGCCCACGTGACGTTGCACCTGGCGGCGCATGTCGGCGATCAGGCGCTGGCCGGCTTTTGAGAGCAGTTGAGTGAGTGAGAAGGAAGTCGCAGCCTGCACCACCATCGCCGAAAAAACCAGCGCGATGATGCGCGGCAGCATTTCAGGGTGCGGGTGCTGCGGAGAGAGCACTTTATCGAGCAGAGTCTTCGATATATAAGGCAGCACCAAGCCGGCGATGCGGTTTACGGACATCAGGCACAGCCCGAGAATCAGCAGGCCCTTTCGCGGCACAACCAGCGCCCTTACTTCCGGCCATACTTTTCTAAGATTTGGCTTCTTCTTCGGCACGTCTGCCGAACCGCCGCGCCCGCCGCGGCCGTGAGAGGAGCGCTCGGCGCGCATCCCCATGCCCATGCCGCCACGCATTGTGCCCATAGATTGGAACCTGCCTATTCGAGCTTTCGCGCCCGCCGTGCTTCAATGAACGACTTGATGCACACGTTCACATAAATGAGGAGCAAGCCGGCCATTGTGAGCTTCGAAGCCAGCGCAATGTAATCCGGTTCGAGACCAGCCGACCGAGCAGCGCCATAACCGCGAAGCGCTTCGATTAATGCTCCCAGAAGTCCGACAAGACCGATGGTCACGTTGATGTGCATGAAAAGCTTGCGTCGGCTCTCGCTGGGGCTGATGGCCAGAAACCCGCCAATGCCCATGGCTATACCGAACCACATCGGGATCAGGGCCGTGTAATGAATGCTGCCGGTGTAGATGAACCCTACAAGTCCAAGAATGATGAGAAGGACAGCGAAGATAATTGTGGTTTTTGCCATGCGAGACCTCCATCTTGCATTTCCGGGACTCCCGGCGTTTGACAAATTTGCCCAGATCGCTGGGTGGAAACCTGAGCTGCCGGCTTGTAGAGACGCAGCCGGCGTAAACACAAGAATATCAGCTTGCCGACGCAGGAACGCTGCCGGCAAATATCTCTTCATCGGATGTTTGCCGGCAAGTTCAGGATTGATTTTCTTTAGCGTTGAATGCGAGCGGAACCGCCCTGGGCAAATGCGCGAACCTGCTCGAGCGATGCCATCGTGGTGTCGCCCGGGAAGGTGGTCAACAACGCACCGTGCGCCCAGCCAAGCTTGATCGCTTCCTCAGGCGCTTCGCCCGCCAGCAGGCCATAGATGAAGCCCGCCGCAAAGCCATCGCCTCCGCCCACGCGGTCCAATACATCCAGTTCAGCCGTTGGCGCGGAGTAGGTCTTTCCGTTCACCCACGCAACGGCGCTCCAACTGTGACGGTTGGTGGTGTGCACCTCACGCAGCGTGGTCGCCACAACCTTTGCGTTCGGCAGCTTCTTCGTAACCTGGTCCATCATGGCGAAGAAGACAGTTGGATCGAGCTTCGATTTCGCATGAACCTCAGGTCCGGGAATTCCCAGCCCCTTCTGCAGATCCTCTTCGTTGCCAACCAGCACGTCGACGTTCTCTACAATCTTGCCAATTGTCTCAACTGCCTTCGCATTGCCGCCCTGGATGTTCCAAAGTTTCTCGCGGTAGTTCAGGTCGAATGAAGTAACAGCACCAGCGGCTTTGGCTTCGCGCATCATTTCGGCCGCGAGCGCAGCAGTGGTGGGCGAGAGAGCCGCGAACAATCCGCCGCAATGCACCCAGCGGACGCCGCCGGCAAAGATTGCCCTCCAATCGAAGTCGCCGGGCTTCAACATTGCGCCGGCTTCGTTGCAGCGGTTGTAGAACACCACAGGAGGACGCACGCCGTGGCCCCGGTCGCTGTAAACAGTAGCCATGTTCGGCCCGGTCACGCCGTCGTGCTTAAAGTACTTGTAGATGGGCTTGACACCCATGGCGCGAACGCGCTCGGCAATCAGGTCGCCGATGGGATAGTCCACCATCGCCGATACGATCGCCGTCTTCAGGCGAAAACAGTCTGACAGGTTGGCTGCGACATTGAACTCGCCGCCGCTTACGTGGATCTTGCACTCGGTCGCTTTGCGAAACGGGATGATTCCCGGGTCAAGACGGTGAATCAAAGCGCCCAGCGACAAGAAATCCAGCTCACCATCCTTGCGAATCTTTAATTCGCTACTCATTGCGTTTTCTCCTGACGTTTCCAACGGTTAGGTCTTTTTGTTTGATACTCAAAGGAATTATAAACTGGTCTGACCTCTCACGGAAGTCTAACCGATCTAACTCGCGCTCCCTGCCAGTTTCTTCACATCCGCCAGCAGTTCATCCGGTGTCCATTCGTTGCCGGGATAGAACTGCGTCACTTTGCCGTCGGGTCCAATCTCGGTAGTGGAAAGCGTGTGAGTGATGGTGCCGTTGTCTCCGTTCGACATGCCCACGTTGAAGAACTTTGCCATCTCCACCAGTTCGGCCTTGTCAGGCACAGCAAAATCCCAGTGCGCAAAGGCAGTCTTGGCGTCGCTGCCGATGTATTCGGCGCCATAGGCGCGGAGCACCGCTGGAGTGTCATGCTCGGGGTCGAAGCTTACGCACAGTAAATGCGTTTTCGCATAGAGCTTCGGATCGCGAGCTAACTGGCTGTTGATGGTTGCAAAGTTGCGCGTGACCAGCGGACAGAAATTCGGCAGCGGACAGCGCGTATAAATAAACGTCACCAGCAGCGTCTTGCCTTTGAACTGCCCAAGGTGAATCGCGCGCCCGTCCTGGTTGCGCAATTTGAAATCGGGTACGCTGTCGCCCGCTGTCGGTATGTGGTAAATCACCGCCGGTTTGTAATCCGGCTTTGCTTGCGCGACAACCACAATATGGTCGAGCAGCACTGTTTGCTGGCCACTCTTCGACACCAGAACATCTGCGGTGATGACGTCGCCCGGATGCAGGTCGCTGATGATGCTCGCATCCTTCAACTGATACGGCATGGTCATCGCTTCCATAAAGCCGGGAATCGCTTCATGATCAAGCACAACAATGCCGTGCGGCGCATCCGTGGAGACCACCTTGCCGCGCACATGGTAAACCTTGACTCCAGCGTTTGATTGATCCTGGGAATTCTGACCGGACCGGCAGCCAGTCAAAACGACGCAAGCGAGGAATGAGGAAATAAACAATAGGCGCATAACTCTTCAGTGTACAACCGCGACACAATCCGCAGCCCTATTGTGCTTTATGAGCGAGGTGGCGCAGTGAGCGCTATTGTCGTATAACGCTGGAATGGGGACAAGCGACAAATCTTGGCGCGCCATGGACCCGGACCTGCATAGCGATTATCTGCACATGCACGCATGGCTGCGAGACGGCGGCATGGTAATCGCTGCCAGCGAGCGCGCGCGAAGGGCCCTGACCGCCCGCTATCACCGCGCCCGCCGGGCTGAAGGGCTCTCCGCCTGGCCCGCACCCGCGATTCAGGACTGGCATACTTTCCTGCGCGCTGCGTGGGATGAGCGAGCGGTTTCCCAAGGGGACGATCGGCTTCTCCTCAATCCCGTGCAGGAGAAATCAATATGGGCAAACATCGTGGGATCGGAACGGCGACTCGCCACTTTGCTCAGTGGCCCGCGTAATCGCGTGGCGGCGCTGGCCATGCAGGCACATCAGCTTCTTTGTTCGTACGCGCCGCAGTTTCTGCGCCCCGCAGCGCGCAGCGCCTGGCAACAGGATGCGGAAATCTTCTCGGGCTGGCTCGATGCATTCGAGCAAGTTTGCGCTGCTGGAAAACTGCTGAGCCCCGCTCGCCTGCCTCTGGAATTGATCGCATGTCTTGAGGGCGAGTCACAGTCCCTTTCCAGGCCACCGCTGCTGCTTGCCGGTTTCGATCGAATTCTGCCCGTGCAGCGAAGGCTCCTCGACAGGTGGGGCGCCTGGCAGCAGGCCGCAGCCAGCGAGCCTGCCGATGAGATTCGCTACTATCGCGCGGTCGACGCGCAGTCAGAACTGGCCGCATGCGCGCTCTGGTGCAGGCAAAAGCTTGACGCCGTTCCTGCAACAAAGCTGCTCGTGATTTCTCAGGATCTGTCGCAGCGAAGAGGTGAAATCGAACGCACCTTCCTCGCCCTCGCCAACGTACCGGGTTCAACGCCGTCGTTTGAATTCTCACTTGGAATTCCGCTCGGCAAAGTGGCGCTCGCACATTGCGCTTATCTTCTGTTGCGTTGGTTGTCGAACCGGATAGATGAGAACGAACTGGATTGGTTGTTCTCGTGCGGGCTGGCGGCGGCGGATATGCAGGAGTCCGCAGCATTGCAGAATTACTTGCGCATGTTGCGGCGGCGCGGACTCGAGCGGCCTCAATGGTCGCTGCAGGCGTTCCTTGTGCAGCAAGTGAATGCGACGTTGCCAGCCAACTGGGTCAGCCGCATTTCAGAAGCGCAACGTCGACTTGCCGAACAGTCCCGCACTCTCAAAAGCCCACTGGAATGGGCCGAGTTCGTTCCGAACTTGCTTCAAACGATTGGCTGGCCAGGTACGCGCCCGCTTTCAAGCGAGGAGTTCCAGGTAATTCGTCGTTGGGACCTGGCGCTGGAATCATGCGCATCGCTCGGGTTCGACGGCCGCCGCATCCCGTGGAGTG
>CAVUYH010000011.1:0-295588 GCA_963745685.1 uncultured Acidobacteriaceae bacterium
CTCCCCGTGTTCCCGTGTAAGCAAAAAGAATAGCAGACAGAGTTGGCGGCTTGGCGCGTTCAGCGCTGGCGCGCCAGTCGCCGGTTGCGGAGCCATTTGGCTACGCCCAGACCGAGCAGAAGACTGCCAAAGGGGATACACATGAGCGCAACGATGAGCGCAAACCAGCCGCCGTTGGTATGGGCGCCGGTGCTTGAAAAGCCGCCGAGCACGGTTTGAAGAAGCGCGGTGGCCAGCACTCCGGCGGCGACGATGGAACCGCCCCATTGCAGGAGTTGCCGCGTGCCGTCATCGGTTTTGACAGCTGATCTTGCCGGGCCGCACTGGGGTCGAGCCGTCATTGGTGCTTACTGTCCTTGCGCAAGGCGAAGCATCACGTAGGTGATGACGCCGGTAACTGAAACGTACAGCCAGAGCGGGAATGTCCAGCGCGCCACCTTGCGGTGCTGTGGAATGCGCCCGCTGAGGGAAAAGAAAAACGTGACCAGCACCAGCGGCAACGCGACTGTGGCCAGGATGATATGGCTGGCGAGCAGAGGCAGGTATACCATTCGCAGCGCCGCATGCGCCGGGTAACGCACGTCGCCGTGCAGCGCGTGGTGCAGGATGTAGCTGACCAGGAAGAGCGTGGAGAATCCAAAAGCAGTGATCATGGCGGCGCGGTGCGCCTTGATCTTGCGTGACCTGATGAACGTATATCCGATAAGCAGGGCAGTGGCTGAAAGGCCGTTCAAGACCGCGTTCAGTGCCGGCAGAAAAGCATACTGCTCGCTGGTGGCCGCTGCGGGGTGGACGTAAATAAGCCAGAAGAGAAACAGCGTTGCAGCCGCGCTGATGGCCAGGATGGCGGCTATTGCCGGGCGCGTACCGGATTGGGGAGCGGCTGTAACGGTCATGATTCTTCTTCCTAGTTACTACTGCTTTGCGATAGCGCAGATCATCAGGGCTGTGAAGAGCAGCGGCAGATAGAGCACGCTCACCTTGAGCAGATCGCGCGCCAACATGCGGCTGACGCCGTCGTCCACTGTGCGCAGAATTCCGGCAAAGCGAATGGTGTACGCGAGGTAACACAAGCCCAGTATGACCGCCAGGACCGCATAGGTTGTACCGGCCATGCCCAGACGCCAGGGAACGAGGCTTACCGGAATCATAACGACGGCGAAGAACAGTGCTTCGGCGACGGTGGACCATCCATCAGGCTGCACGACGGGAAGCATGCGAATGCCTGCTTTTGCGTATTCATCGCGATACATCCACGAGATGGCCATGAAGTGCGGAAACTGCCAGACAAAGAGGATAGCGAACAGGGCAACGCCTTGCCAGTCGATGCGCCCGCGAGCCGCGGTCCAGCCAAGCAACGGGCCCATGGCGCCGGGAAATGCGCCGATGAAGGTGGCCACTGCTGTGATTCGCTTGAGGGGCGTATAAATGGCGACGTAGGTAAAGGCAGTGAGCAGCGCCAGAGCGACGGTCAACGCGTTGGTGTGCAGCACCAGCCATCCCGCGCCGAGCGCCAGTGCGCCCAGACCGGCTCCGATTCCGACGGGGAGCGGGAAACGGCCAGCCGCCAGCGGACGGTCGGCGGTGCGCTTCATGCGCGCGTCGGTCTTGCGTTCCAGCGCCTCATTCAAAGCCCCTGCCCCGGCGGATACCAGACCGATACCTAACAAGGTGTCGAGAAGGCCGCGCTGCACACTTGAGATACCCGACATCATCGAACCCAGATAAAAGCCGCCCCATCCTGTAACCAGCACCAGGCCAACGACTTTTACTTTGAACAGCTCGCGCAGATCGTGGATGAGCTTGGCCGTAGTGCCGGGCTGCGGCGCATGAATGTGCGCGTGCCCGTGTTCGGATATCGCAGTGTCGGCACGTGTTTCAAGGTTCACCGGATTGGCGGCGTGGGAGGCTGGAGTCATCGGGAAGACTTACGTTCGGCGTAGGCGCGGGAAAAATCGCTCATGCACTGTTTTGATGATAACAAGCCGGGGCATCAGCGGCACGGTAGTGGATCATTCTGCTCGGGCGGCGTTTACGATGGCGTCGGCCACTTCATCGGGTGTCATCTGGTCGACGGGGATGGAGATGTGCGCCGTGCGGTAGAGGGGCAGGCGGCGCTCATAGCGTTTGGCGAGATTTGCCTGGTCGGCGAGGACCGGGCGCGTGCCTTCTGTGCCTCCGCAGCGTGCAAGCGTAGTGGAGAGTTGCACTTCGAGGTGGACAAGCAGCGTTCTGTCGCTGCCGCCCAACAGAGTCCGCGTGGCTTCAGTCTCGATGGCGCCGCCGCCGAGAGCCAGTACGAGTGCGTCCGTGGCGGCGAGGCGGGCGATGGTGGCCCGCTCCTGCTCACGGAAATGCGGTTCGCCGTGATTCGCGAAGATCTCGGCGATTGGCATGCCGGCTTCGGCTTCGATCACGTCGTCTGCATCAATAAAGCGCCAGCCCAGGCGGGCAGCCAATAGCGGGCCGACGGTGGATTTGCCGGAGCCCATAAAGCCTGTGAGCACAATGCGGCGGTAGGACGTCTTCGCTGCGGTTTGTTCTTGCGCGGTCATTGGTGGGCTACTTTCAGTATAGGGAATGGTGTCAGAGCTTTTAGCTCTGTTGTGGTGGGGTTGGGGCTTGCTATCCCACCTTAGCCAATGCGCGATGATACTGCGCCTCGGCGAAGATGGGGCACCCGGGGTTCGTACGTCAGCTCGGTTGTGGTCAGGTGGGGGCTTGCTATCCCACTGGCGTTGCGCCCCAGTTTCTCGCGGGCCTCGCCAACGGATTTTTTTTAAGGCTCGCTCCAGAGCGCTCGTTCCGTCCTGATCGGTTGCGCTCCACTTGGCAAAATACGAGTACACCGTGACCCAGTTGGGAAACCTCTCCGGGAGCATACGCCACTGACAGCCGCTCTTGAGCAGGTACAGCACCGCGTTGAACACCTCATACAAATCCACTGTGCGTGGCTTGGTCCGTTTGCGCACGCCTTCCAGAAAGGGACGGATCAACTCGAACTGTTCCCGGCTGATATCGCTTGGATACGGCTTTCTTGGCTCCATTTCTCAGATCTACCGTTCCAAAGGAGAAGACGCATATATCTACCTTGATGACTACGGCTGGTCAGGACCAAAGATCGTAAACAGGCTCTTAGCCGATGCGCGATGATACTGCGCCTTGGCGAAGATGGGGCACCCGGCTCTTTCGCGGTAAGGTTAGGGGCGTGCTATCCCACTCTTCTCGCGATGAGGCTGCGAGAAGAATGGGGCACCCACTGTTCGTGCTGGGAGTAAGATCACCCCACGTGCTTGGCCTTCAGCTCATGGCCATTACTACTGCGCCGGCGGTGATCAGCAGGCCGCCTACGATTGCGGCCGCGTCCATTTTTTCGCCCAGCATCAGAACAGCGAAGATCATTACCAGCGGTACGCTCAGCTTGTCGAGCGGCGCTACGCGCGAGGCTGGGCCCAGTTGCAGTGCGCGGAAATAGCACAGCCATGAGAGACCCGTGGCCAGGCCGGAGAGCGTGAGGAATAGCATTGTCCGCCGGTCGAGAGTGCGTATTTCGCCGTGTTTGCCGAGCGCCAGTGCTATGCCCCAGGCGAAGATCACCACTACCGTGGTGCGGATGGCGGTGGCCAGGTTTGAGTCGACATGCTCCACGCCCACTTTGGCCAGCAGGGCCGTGGCGGCGGCGAAGGTTGCGGATAACAGCGCCCATCCAATCCAGCTCATACGGTGTATGGTACGCGTGGCCACCGTATATCGAACGCGTGATATTGTTTGCGTGCTCTGGGTCACGGCGGGTATCTCTATGCGAATTAGACTTCTTGTATGCAGACGGGCCGCGCCAGCAGGACAGCTCTCCGCGTCGCCATCCGGCGCGCCGCACACCAGGCTATCGACCGGCCGCGCATACTGGAAGATCCGATTGCCGTGCGGCTGATCGGCTCTAGCTACGAGCGCGACATGGAGCGGGCCATGCACTACGTGGCGCGCGATTTCCGCCTGTACATGTCCGTACGCAGCCGCTACGCAGAAGATCGGCTGGCCCGGCAAGTCGCCGAAGGTGTGCAACAGTACGTGATTCTGGGAGCGGGGCTGGACACGTTTGCCTACCGCAATCCTTATCCTGCGCTGCGCGTATTCGAGGTGGATTTTCCAGCGACGCAGCAATGGAAGCACGAACTGCTTGCCGCCGCAGGCATCGATATCCCGGAAAACCTCACGTTCATTTCGCTCGATCTGGAACATAAATCGCTGGCCGAGAGCTTGCTGGAAACGGGATTCAATCCGGCTGAGCCCGCGTTTTTCGGGTGGCTGGGCGTGGTGCCTTATCTCACTATTGAGGCGTTTCGAGCGACGATTGCGACGATTGGGCGTTTGCCTGCGGGAACTGCAGTCAGCTTCGATTATGCTTTTCCGCCGGAGACGTTGAGCGACAAGCGCCGCCGGGTGTTTGACACGCTATCAAAGCGCGTGGCCGCTGCGGGCGAGCCTCTGCAACTCTTCTTCATGCCTGAGAATCTGGAAAGGGAAGTGCGTGCAGTGGGCTTCAGCCGCATTGAGCAGTTCGACACAGACCGCATGAATGAGACGTATTTCAAAGACCGCGCGGACGGGCTGAAGCTGTCGCCGGTGCGCGTGGGCATGCTGGCCACTGCATGGGTTTAACTGCAGCGCAGCACCTGACGTGCACGCTAAGATGAATCATGCGGTTGTTCGTCCGTGCACGTTCCTATTCGGTTGCTGTGTTCGCAAGCCTGCTGGCCCTGACGGGATGCGGCTATCACACCCTAGGCGCAGCCACGCATCTGCCGACCGATGTGAAGACCATTTCGGTACCCTTGTTCGCGACGCGCACGGAGGCGTACCACACTGAAACGGCGATGACGAATGCGGTGATTCGCGAGTTTGCTGCGCGAACGCGCTTCCGGATTACTCCTGCGGAAAATACTGGCGCGGACGCCGTATTGCGCGGGACGATTCTGAAGGAAGCGATCGCACCGCTCACGTACAACTCGTCGACGCAGCAGTCTTCAAGCTTTCTCATCACCATCATCGTTTCCGTTACGCTTGCTGGCCCGGATGGCAAGATTCTGTATCAGAACCCGAACTACGTGTATCGCGAGCAGTACCAGGCGACAACCGACCTGGCCACCTTCATTCAGGAAGACCCTGCCGCCGTGCAGCGCATTTCACGCGCGTTTGCGCGGCAGCTTGTGGGTGACGTGCTGGAAAGCTTCTGAGCCTCGGCGAGTCGTTGCGGGTGACGCTGATCGGTATCCCACCTTAGCCAAAGCGTGTCTTGAACGCGCTTTGGTGAAGATGGGGCACCCGCGGCGATGATCTGGCGAAGACATTTGCGCCGGGATGCACTTTTGGTGCACCGGGTTCGCTCTTCTTGATTCCTGACCGGTTTTCCAAGCTGCTTCGACAGGCCCCGGGGCGGTATTCTGGAGCCGCATGGAAGAGGTAGCCAATAGCCGCACTGGGAGCCGCGCCGGCGGGGAGTTGCTGTTTTGAGCGGCGGCCGATGGGGTTCAGGATTCAGCGCCGTAGGCCGCTTTGTGGCCGAAGTTGAGGCTGCCGCGGCGGGCAAGGGGCAGCTGCGTCCCGGTTATGTGCTGGCCGGCGATGAGGTCTTCCTGCTGGATCGCTGCCGTGCCGCTGTCCTGAAGGGGTTTGTGCCGGAGGACCTGCGCGATTTTTGCCTTTCGGATCTTGATCTTGCCTCAACCTCAATTTTTGAAGTGTTGGACCGCGCCCAGACCCCTTCTCTGATGTCGCCGTTTCAGGTGATATTTGTGCGCAACGTGCGGCAGCTTTATACGCGCGGAGCAAAGAAGGAAGAATTCGCCGCGCTGGATCGCTACTTTCGCTCGCCCAATCCGCAGGCGGTGCTGTTGTTCGTCGCCGATTTCGTGCGCATTCCCTCGGATGCGCGGCGCATGGACATGGACGACAAGAATCGCTATGAGCGCCTGACTGAAACTCTGGGCGAGCATTGCGGCATGGTTGAGCTGGCGCGGGTGAACGAGGAAGACGCGATGCGCTGGGTGGTGTCGACCGCGCAGGAAGCCGGCGTTCGAGTTGAGCCGGACGCGGCGCGGGAACTGGTGGATGCGCTGGGCGCGGACATGATGCTGGCGAGTTCCGAACTGGAAAAACTGCTGCTGTATACCAGCGGCCGCGGGCGCATCACGCTGGGCGACGTGGAGACGATGGTGCTGGCGGCCAAGCAGCGCTCGCTTTATGAGCTGACGGACGCCATCAGCGCGCACGATCGCGTGCGTGCGCTGGCATTGCTGCAAGGCCTGCTTAACAGCTCCGATGCTGGAGAGGACGCTGCGATTGGCCATCTCTACATGCTGGCGCGCACATTTCGGCAGATGCTTGTAATTCTCGAAAAGAATGTGCGCGACTCGCGGGCGATATGGCAGGCCCTTTGGCAGGGCTTCCGCATTCCGCCGTTTGCTGCTGACGATTTGATCAGGCAGGCGCGGCGTTTCAAAAACCGCCGCGAGCTGACGCGCGCATTGCGGCTGGTAGCGCGTGCCGATCTTGAACTGCGGTCGTCGCCGCCGGATAAGCGGCTTGTGCTGGAGCGGCTGGTATACGAGCTTGCGTCTGAGCCCAAGACGGGGCCGCCGATGTGGTCATCAGCGCAGATGTCGTTTGAGATTTCGACTGGCTGAGCAGCACGGCGGCATCTCGCATCCACCCGGTGCAGAATGAATGAGAGCGCACCATGGATTGGCACACCTTCCTTACTCCGGCAAACACAATTGCTGCGGTGATCGCGCTCGCTCCGTACCTGGCAGCGGCGTTTTTTCCGGAGCAACTGACCAGGCGTGTACAGAGCCTTAACGCCTGGCTGCGGTTCTGCCTGCCCGCGTTGCTATGTCTTCCGTTTGCACTGGTTACGAGCGCGGCGGGCGATTTCCGCTGGCAGTGGCTCGTTCTGTACGCAGCGTTGCCGCCAGCATTGGCCATTTTGCTGGGGCAGGCTACTGGTGCGGGTAAGCGCGGCAATTGGCGCCAGTTTTTTGTTCTAGCTGTCTTGGGGCTGGCAGTGGATCTGCGCTGGTTTGAGGGCGCGTGGCCTGCGCACCTGGCAATCTTCAACAAGGTGCTGCTGCTGGATGCGGGGATTTACGGCTTTGTGCTGGTTCGCAACCTTGAAGGAACCGGGTTCGATCTCCGTTTGCGCTGGAAGGACGTTGCCATCGGATTGCGCGAGCTAGCTTTTTACACGCCGGTGGCGCTGGTGCTGGGTCTTGCTCTGGGTTTTCTGCACGCGCATGCGGTTCTACCTCGACCTTCGGCAATGGTGTTTGCATGGGTTTTCACATTCTTATTCATCGCTGTTCCCGAGGAACTGTTTTTTCGCGGCTGGATGCAGAATCTGCTGGAGGCGCGCATTGGACGAGTGCCGGCACTGCTGATTACGTCAGTGTTGTTTGGGCTGGCTCACTTTAACAAGCGGGCGGTCTACTTCAACTGGCGATACGTTCTGCTGGCCGCGCTGGCAGGGTTCTTTTACGGCCGTGCGTGGCGGCAGGAGCGCCGCGTAGGGGCTTCGGCTGTCACGCACGCCTCAGTGGACGCTATTTGGTCGCTGTGGCTGAAATGAAACTACCGACGCGTGGCGGTGCGCGTAGGTGAGGTAGCCGAGCCCAACGCGCATATTGCGCATGACTGGTGGGGGAACGGTGATGGCGAGCGTGATGCCGAAGATGGCGTGCGCCATGGCGAGCGGATACAGATTGCGGTAACGAAGAAATACAACGCAGGCCGCGAAGCCCCAGACCAGTGTTGCAATTGCCAAAACCGGGTTGGGAATATGCGCCAGTGCGAACAGGGAAGCAGTGGCAAACGCCGCAGTCTTCGGCGCAGGAACTATTTGCAGCATTCGCAACAGAAAGAAACCTTGCAGCAGAAATTGCTGGACGAAGGTCCATAGTGCATAGGCCCAATACGATTTCATAAACAGCAGGGCGTGGCCGAACGTGCTATCCGATTGGGCTGGGAGAGGGTAGGGCAGTCGCAGGCTATGGAAGTGAGCTGCCAGCATGACTGCAGTGGCCGCAAAGGCGATGGCAGCGACGGGCACCCACATGGATCGCCAGAAGTTTTTACGTCGCATTCCTACGGATTGCCCGCCATCCCATGAGCGGACCATCATTGCTGCAACGCTGCCGACGGCAAACACCCACAGCACGCGTTGCCAAGGCCGCGGCGACCAGATGACCGCCAGGATGAGCGCATAAGCCACGGCAAGCTCTAAGACTGCGCGCCTTCTTGTTCGTGCGGCCGCCGCTACGCTGTCGATGTCTGAAATCGCAGCCGGTGTTTCTGCCATGTCAACTATGATGCGCGATTTGCGCCAATTATTCCAGAATCACGGCCGGGTCGGGCTCGTGCTGATGCAGGGTGAGCGTAACGGCTGCGCCCAGGATCAGCGCGCCACCGAACCATGCGAAGGGACCGAGATGCTCGCCGAGCAATTGAACGCCGAGCACGGAGCCCATGACCGGTTCGATGTTCAGGAAGACACCGGCACGCGAGGCGGGTACGTGGTGGATGCCCCAGTTCCACAAGAGCGTGGTGGTGGCCGTACACAGCAGGCCGCTGGCTCCGAGAGCTGCCCACGCCGTGAGGCTGACGTGCGCGAACGACGGCGGCGCCAGGTTTGCGTGGGTGAGCGGAGAAGCCAGCCACAGTCCTACGACCCACACGACGAGCATTCCGGATCCGGCGAGGATCGTGTAGGCCGTTACGACCGGCGGACTGTGCGTTTCCATGAGTTTTTTGCTGAGCAGGATCCACGCGAGCGCAATGACCAGGGAGACGATGACCATCATGTCTCCCGCCATGGTGGGGATTTCTTTACCGCTCGCGGTGCGGCTTCCGCCGAGGGTGACTAGCGCCGCGCCGACAGTGGAGCCGCAGAGAGCCATCCAGCCAAGCCAATTGAGCCGCTCCCTGGCAAACATAGCGGCGGCGGCGGCGAGCAATACGGGCATGGCGCCCACCATGAGTGAAGCGTGACTTACGGTGGTGCGTGCCAAGCCGTGAAATTGCAGCAGAAACTGGAGGGGTACGCCGAGAACTGAACAGATTAGGAGTACGCGGAGTTCCGAGCCTGTGAGCCGAAGGCGTCCGCCGCGATGCATCAGCATGACCGGCAGCATGCCCAGCGCGGCGAAGAGGAAGCGGTAGAGCACCATCCACTCGACCGCCATTTCGTCGAGGGCGAGCCTGCCGAAATAGAAGCCCGTGCCCCAGAGGCACCCGGCCATCGCGCAGGCTCCGTATCCCAGCCACATGGTTTTTGGAGCGATTCTTTCGGCTTTCAGTTCCCGATGATTCTTATCTGCGCTGCTTGTTGACCCTTCGTCCATGCCTCTTTAACTTTCGCATATGCGCGTGGGACGGGTACCAAAAGGAGGGCGGGGGATTCACAGGCTGCGGAAAGAGAGAACGGCAGAGAATTCGCGAGGAAGTCGATCCTCGGGGCCAAAGCCCGGTGGTATTTTGAGGCACGGACTGAAGCCGTGCCCTGTTACAAAGCACAACGACTGTCGAGTATTTCCGCAGCCCGTGAACGCGCCCCGCTGTATGTTTTGTGATCAAAGTCTGGTCAACTTCGCCCTCTCGTGATCAGGCGGAAGACGAACACAACCAGAATCGCTCCAACCAGGGCCACCAGGATGGTGTAGATCATCCCGCCTGATTGCGCCAGGCCAAGTCGGCGTGCAATAAAACCGCCCACCACTGCGCCGATGATCCCAAGAATGAGATCGAGCCAAAAACCATAGCCACCGCCCCTCATGATTTTTCCTGTAGCCCATCCGGCTATTACACCGACAATGATCCACCAGAGTAGATGCATTTTCCCTCCTCATTTTCTGGATTGCATGTGGAGCCCGTGGGGGAGAGCCCGCAATACTGCGGAGAATGGTACTCCCGAAAGCCACTTCATTTGCTATTTCAATCACAGGAAGCGTAAATTCCAAAAGTCAAAAGCGTGGACGAGCACATACCATCTGGCAGCAGAGATGTTTTCCTACACGATCGCGTTGCCCGCGATCAATTTACCCTCGGCTGCCAAATACTTCTCCTCTGAAAGGATCTGCAATGCGGAAGGCTCTGATTGGATCGTTCTTCGTCGCTATCGGCATGCTGGCCGCCCAGGTTTGCTCGGGACAAGCTCCCGCCGGCGCACCGGCCGGATCAAACGGCCTCTGTAACGACGGAACGTACTATACCGGCGCGACCAAAAGCGGTGCGTGTCGCGGGCACAAGGGTGTAAAGCAGTGGTGGGGAGCCGAATCCTCAAAAAGCGGAAAGACCGCCGATTCGAAAACCGCTGCCGCTCCATCACCTGCTCTTGATGCGGCGCCAAGTCCGGCTCCCGCTCCGAAAGCCAACGCCATGCCGGCCGCACCCGGCGGAGGCGCCGATAAAGTGTGGTTAAACACCGCGTCGAATGTCTATCACTGCCCCGGAACCCGGTGGTACGGGAAAACCAAGGCGGGCGCATACATGAGCGAATCCGATGCGAAGGCAAAGGGAGCGCACGCTCAAGGCAGCAAGCCCTGCAAATAATTCATTACTCCCGTAGAATCGCCGGGCTCGACCCGGTCGCCGACGGCACAGACACACCAATCCGGGGAGCAGAATCTACTTCCCGGTTTGTTGTCTGCACTGTTTTCAACACTGCCAAGGCGAACCGCTTAACGTGAGTTCATCGCCTCCTGCGGCGGAATCAGCGGCGTCTCGTCGAATGGGCGGTGGTAAGGTTGGTCACACTCGCAGTCACCATCTTGTCGCCGTCAACTGAGAGCTGAAGTTTGCTCGGATAGTCGCGAAACTTGTCCAGCGCACCGCATGTGCCTCTATCATCAGTGGTATGCGCTTTGAGGTGGTCACGATCTTCCCGGGATTCTTTGCCGGCTTCTTCGAAAATGGCATCGTCCGCCGGGCCTTGGGCGAGGAACTGGTGACCGTCGGCGTACACGACTTGCGCGCTTTTACCCATGACCGTCACCGTACCGTGGACGACCGCCCATTTGGTGGTGGTGAAGGCATGGTTCTCAAGCCGGAACCGCTGGCCGAGGCGCTGAATTCATTGGGCATCGGCAAAAGAGGCGAGCGACAATCGGCCGACCCCGCTGCCCAGGGCACACGTGTCGTTCTCATGTCCGCCCAGGGCCAGCGCTTTACCCAAGCCATTGCGCGGGAGTTCGCCGGGCTGGAGCGCATCTTTATGATCTGCGGCCGGTACGAGGGCGTAGACGAGCGCATCAACCAGATCTACTGCGACACGGAGCTGTCCATCGGCGATTACGTGTTGAGCGGCGGCGAGCTTGCGGCAGCCGTGGTGATGGACTCCGTCATTCGCCTCATTCCGGGCGTGCTGGGCAATGAGGCTTCAGGAGAGTTTGAGAGCTTCGGCGTGGCCGACACTGACATTACGACCGGCGTGGACGGCGTCCCGCGCTCGCAGCACGGAGCCGGCGGGCTTCTCGACTACCCGCATTACACCCGCCCGGCTGAATTTGGCGGGCTGCGCGCGCCGGAGGTGCTGATGAACGGCGATCACCAGGAGATTCGCCGGTGGCGCCGCGAACAGCAACTGCGCAAAACGCTGGCCAACCGCCCTGACCTGCTCGAAGGCGCCGCCCTCAGCCGTGAAGACCGCGCCTTGCTTGAGGCGATCAGAAATGAACGCCGCGCGACAACCTGAACACTTCGGTCTGACAGAATTGAGCCGTTAATGATTTACTGGTGCGGGAGTAAAACCATGGAAAAAATCACAACTCAAGATTCGAGCCGTCGCAGTTTTCTGCGCACGGCGACGGTTGCCGCCGCAGCCGGACTGACGCTGAGTGATGCAAAGGTGTTTGCCTTGCCTGCTGAAGGGCAGGGAACTGCAGCCGCACCGGACTCCTTCAAGCTCTACACCGCCGAGCACCTTGCGGAAGAGTGGCAGAGTCTAGACCAGGCTCCGGCGAACAAAACCATTGTGATCACCCCAAACTACTCAATCATTCTGACGGTCGAGAAGGCGAAGGCCGGGAAGGAATTTGAGTGGCACGAGGGTCGCGATCACGTCATCCAGATTGTGGATGGCACAACAGTCTACGAAGTGGGCGGAACGCCGAAGAACGGCCACAGCACCGGTCCCGGCGAATGGCTCGCGCCCGAATCGGATGGCGCAACCAAGATGACGCTCAAAAAGGGCGACATGCTGATCGTCCCACGCGGCACGCCACACAAGCGAAGCACGCCGGACAGCGTGAAGCTGACCATCATTTCGTCGATTGGCGCGAAGGCATAGAGGCAGGGGTCGGGGGTCAGTGATCAGGGATCAGTTAAAACCCCGCTCAAAACAGAAGGGACGACAATGCGATGAAGCGGATTGGTGTGCTCTTCGGTTCGGAGAACAGTTTTCCGAGCGCGTTGGTGGAGCACATCAATGCGCGGAATCTCGATGGCATACGTGCGGAGTTCGTTGTCACGGGCGCGGTGCCGCTTGACGCCACTCAGCGCTACTCCGTTATCATCGACCGCATCTCGCACGAGATTCCCTTCTACCGTTCTTTCCTGAAGAATGCCGCACTGCACGGAACGATCGTGATCAACAATCCGTTTTGGTGCTCTGCCGACGACAAATTTCTCAACTACTCACTGGCGCGCAAGATCGGTGTGCCGGTTCCGCCGACTGTGATTCTGCCGCACAAAAATCTACCCGAAGGCACAACCGAGCGCTCGGTGCGTAACCTCGAGTATCCGCTCGACTGGGACGAAGTGTTCGCTTATATCGGCGAGCACGGATTCCTCAAACCAGTAAATGGCGGCGGGTGGCGCGATGTGCATCACGTGCACAACCGCGAAGAATTCTTCAGGGCATACGACCAGACGCGCGATCTCTGCATGATGTATCAGAAGGCCGTCGATTTCACCGAGTATTTTCGCTGCTACGTGATCGGCCGCAAGAAGGTGCGCATCATGGCCTACGACCCGCGCATGCCGCACGCTGAGCGCTATATTCAGCATCCGCCCCGTTACAGCAAGACGCTGCTCTATCGCGTGGAACAAAACGCGCTCAAGCTATGCCGCGCGCTCGGCTACGATGTCAACACAGTGGAGTTCGCCGTGGAGAAGGGTGCGCCCTACGCAATCGACTTCATGAACCCGGTTCCGGATGCGGATCTGGGCTCAGTGGGTGCGGCCAACTTCAAATGGATCGTGCGCGCAACGGCCGATCTGGCCATTGCCAAGGCGCGCCTGGCGCGTCATGCGCCCGCGCTGCGCTGGGCCGATCTGCTGGGCACCAGCAAGCCCAGGGCGAGTCGAGCAAAAACGGGGTCGCCGAAAAAAGGACAATCCGGCGACCCGGTTTAAAGCCTCAACGGGGCCAACCAAGGGAAGCTAACTTAGCTGAACCTTCAGCGTGATGCCGATGTCCGACAGCTTTTCCGTCGGCATCTGCACCTTTAACGCCGCGTCTTCCTGCTTCCACGACACGTTGCCGTTATAGCCAAGCATCTCCACCTTCTGGATTTTGCCAGGCTGCTGCGGGCTCGCCAGTCCAAGCGCTTTCACCACCGCTTCATCCTTCGGCCAGCCCTGCACGAAGGCATACAGCGTGCTTCCCTTGGTGGTAAAACGAACGTCTTCCGAGGTAAAGTCCTGGCGCTTGTCTTCGTTAAAATTGCCGGCCTTGATTGCGACCTGCGTTGACGGACCCTCGCCGTATAGCTTCCACGGCCGACTGGAGTAGATGCCTTCGCTATTTACTTCCATCCACTTCGTAATGCCGTTCAGCGTCTCCATCTCCTCAAAATCCAACTCGCCGGAGTTCGGCAGCGGGAAGTTGAGCAGCAGATTGCCGTTCTTGCTCACAATGTCGGTCAAGAGATCAATCACCTTCTTGGCCGTCTTGTATCTCTGTCCGCGCTTGTAGTGCCACTGTCCGATGCAGGTATCGGTCTGCCACGGATTTTCAGAGATGGTGTCGGAAACGCCGCGTTCGTGGTCGAGCAGGCAGGTGCCGGTGGCGCAATCAGACGCCTCCTTGCTGGTGTAAATGGCTTCCGTTACGCCGCCATGCTTTTCCGCACTCACATTGTAGAGATGCGCCACCATCTTCAGGCCGTACTCTTCAAATGGAAGGTGGCCGTCGGTGTAAAGCAGGTCCGGCTGATATTTGTCGATCAAATCGGTCATGCGATCCAGATAGTGTTTGCGCCAGGAATCGGGAATGCCGTCGTCGTTCCATGTCAGTTTCGCGGCGAACTTCGCGCAATCGGCATCATGGTACAGATCGGCAAATTCCGGATTCACTCCATCGTACGGAACGCCCGCAAGCGAACCGGTTTTATCGGAAGCGTGGCTCACAGAGAACCACTTGTAGCTGATCCACAGGTGCTCGCTCACGCCAAAGCGCAGTCCATTCTTGCGCGCTGCAGCGGCCCACATGCCCACCACATCTTTCTTTGGGCCCATCTTCACCGCGTTCCAGCGCGTGTACTTCGAGTCCCACAGATCGAAGTTGTCATGGTGAACGCCCATCGAGAAGAAGTACTTTGCGCCCGCCTTCTTGTAGAGGCCCATCAGGTGCTCAGGATCCCACTTGTCGGCCTTCCACACATTCATCAGGTCCTTGTAGCCGACCTTTGAAGGATGACCGTACGTCTGCACGTGGTAGTCGTACTGCGGCTGACCCTGGATATACATGTTGCGGGCGTACCAGTCGCCGTCTTCGATAGCGGATTGCGGACCCCAGTGCGACCAGATGCCGAACTTGGCGTCGCGGAACCAGTCCGGAACTCGATAGGACTGCAGCGATTCCCTGGTTCCGACAAAGGTCTTCGCCTGTGCCTTTGCGAACCGCGCAAAAGCAGCAGCGGAGCAAACTCCGCCGATTGATTTCAATACATCGCGCCGATTGAATTTCATTCGCCGAACCTCTTTTCGTGATGGGAAGCGCCGCGCCGCGGTGTTCCCTGTTTGAACCAGGTTGACCTTCTATTCGGACGCAGCAGAGAGCGCCTTGCGAAGCCGTTGCTCCGCTTCGGCGGTCCAATAGCCGCAATCGAGTTCGAAGAAGACAGACGTATACGGAATGGTCATGTTGGTCTTGATGAGCAGGATGCGAAAAAGCTTGGCCGATTCATCCAGATTGTGAATGATCTGTTCGTGTGGTAGATAGCTCACGTTGGCTTTCTTGAGCGCTAATCCTAGGTTGCGGCTATATTCCAGAACACCCGGCGCATCAGACTCCGCAACGTAAGCGAGTTCCTTGTCCGCATACACGTTGGCGCGAATGTGCTTGCTTTGCGCAATCGCCGCCAGGACATACTCGATGACTGCAATCTGATCGCCGCCGGAAACAATGGTCTCAATGCCGGGATTTGATTGCGCTGGGTAAGCTGAATCGGCTACTACGATCCAGTTGCGGTGGCCGAAATAAGGAAGAATGGCGCCGAGCCTGGTTTTCCAATCAGGATCCATCGCTTGCAGACTATAGAGCATGTCGAGTTTCTCCGGCCTTTCTTTAATTCAATTCTTCGTCCTGGCAAACGGCCACTTTGCCGCACTTGCCTGAGGCCATCAGCGCATAGGCATCCGCTGCGCGCTCAAGCGGGAAGCGGTGCGTGATGATGTCGGCCGGATGAAGGTTCCAGCGCACCAGCCGCTCCACCAGTTCCTCCATCAGCCAGATCGATGTAACCCACGAGCCGTAGATCGTCTTTTGATCGTGAATGATGTCGGGCGACGGATTGAACTCGACCGTGCCGCCCTCACCGAGGAAAACGATCTTGCCCCACTTGCGGGTGGCGCGAATGGCAGTGGCGCGCGCCGCATGATGCGCCGAGCAATCGACAGCTCGCTCCACGCCGTTACCGGCCGTCAAGTCTTTGACCTGCGCAACATTATCCGGCTCGGACGCAAGCACGTGATCGCACAACCCCAGGTCCATCGCAATCTTCATGCGTTCAGGCACAACGTCAATGCCAATGATCTTCTTCGCGCCGAGCTTGCGGCACAGCGCGCCCGTCGCAAGGCCAACCGGCCCCAGGCCCGTGATCAGTACATCGTGATCGCCGCTGATGCCGATCTTCTCAAGCCCTTCATATACGGTGCCGAAACCGCAGGCCACTTGCGCGCCATCGGCAAACGAGAGCTGGTCCGGCAGCGCAACCAGGTCCTTCTCTTCGGCGATCATGTATTCCGCCATGCCGCCATCGCGCTGCCAGCCGTACGCGCGGCGGTATTGCGCGCTGGTGCACGAGATCATGTAACCGCGGCGGCAATCGTTGCACACGCCGCATCCGGAGATGTGGTAAACAATCACGCGGTCGCCCGATTTGAAGCGCCGGCAACCCGGCCCCGCCTCAACAATCTTTCCGCACGGTTCGTGGCCCGCGATTACGCCCTGATATCCTTCCGGACCTTTGCCAAGGTGCTCGTGATAAATGCAGCGAATGTCGGAACCGCAGATAGTGGACGCTTTCATCCGAAGCAACACTTCACCATGGCCCGGAGTGGGCACAGGCACAGTGCGCATTACCACAGTGGAGTCACCGGGCAGGTATGCCGCGGTCATTGTGTCGTTCATCAATCCTTCTCCAGTGATGAGGCCAAGTTTCGGAAATGTTTTCGTCTTTTCACGGTAGAACAAGACAAGGTTTGTCCAGCAAGATGCAGCTAAAAGCTAGTGGCTAATAGCTGGAAGCTGCCTTTACGGAGGCGTAATTTCGCCATCCACGTCCCACAGTGCCTCCCACGTTTGGCCTTCCTTCCACAGAAAGACCTGGCCTTTGATCAAACGGCAGTTGCGGTCAATGGTGGAGATGGCGCGCATCTCTTCGCCGGTAAGCGGGTCTTGGGTTACGCATTCAAGGTTGTCGCGGTAGTGGTGGACGGAGAAAGGAATGGGAGCTTGCCCACGCTGCACAGCCCACTTGATGCAAACAGCTGCCGGACTTACGCCGTGGCGCTTGGCAATTTCGAGAATCACGGGATCCTGCGCGGGCGCGGTGTCTTCCGGCGTTCGGTCGCGATCCGGGCGCCCCGGCGAGCCGATGGGGCAATACCCAACAGGAACAATGCCGTTATCAACCACGTACTTGAAGAACTCAGGCTGCTGGAAGTGCGGGTGCAGTTCCATTTCGTTCGCGGCCGGTTTGATGCGCGCATCGCGCAGAACCAGCTTGAGCTTGGGAACCGTCATGTTCGAGGTGCCTATATGGCGCACCAGGCCCATGTCGACCAGTTCCTCCATCTTGCGCCAGGTCTTCATGTAATTGTCGTGGATGTAAGGCTTGGCGTCAGGACTGCGCGAGGTCACTTCGCAAAGCGGCGGGTGGAAATTGGGAAACGGCCAGTGAACAAGATACAAATCCAGATATTCCAGGCGAAGGTCTTCAAGCGACTTGCGACAGGAATCGATGACATCATGGCCGTTGTGCTTATCGTTCCATAACTTGGAAGTTACCCAGAGCGATTCTCGCTTGATGCCGCTTTTTACGATTTGCTCAAGTGAGGCTCCAACTTCACGCTCATTTCCGTAAACGGAGGCACAGTCAAAGTGGCGATAACCCACAGCCGCCGCTCCCAGTACCGCCTCGGCCACCTGGTCCGGAGATACATGATCGGAGCCGAAAGTGCCAAGTCCAACCCCAGGCATGCTCGCGCCAGTGTAGAGCTTTCGTTGCGGAACAGAGGTCGGATCGACGGGCACTGCCTGCGTATAAACCGGCGCACTCATTTTTATGCCTGCCCCCAAGGAAGAGTTATCGGTAACTACGGTCCACTGAAGCATACGCGCCGATTCCCGATCGTGTCAACGTTCCAATTTTCCACAATCATGGAAGTTATCGATTAACATCTTGGCTGGATACTATGGGTGGGTTTCAGCCTCGAATAAAGTTGGCGATTGGAAAGAATGAAGGGCGATAAAGCAGAGATAAAGTCGTGGGGCGGCAAGGCAAAGCGGTCCCAGGCTCGCAGCGGACCAGTACGCATGAAAGACATCGCCATGGATATGGGATTGTCCACGGTGACCATCTCAAAGGTGCTGCGCGGCCACTCCGACATAAGTGAGGAAACCCGCAAGCGCGTGCTGAAGCGGATGGAGGAGTTGAACTATCAACCGAACCTCGCCGCACGGGCGCTTATCACCGGGCGCACCTGGACCATCGGACTGGTTGTACCTGATCTGCTGCACCCTTTCTTTGCACAGGTGGCCAAGGCCGTTTCAAACGGAATTCGCGGCCAGGGATACAGCCTGATCATCACCTCGTCGGAAGAAGATCCCGAACTGGAGCGCCAGGAGATCGAGCAGCTTTTGGCCCGTCGCGTCGACGTGATTCTGATCGCCTCCGCGCAATGGACCGTCGAAAGCTTCCGCCACATCGAAGAACGCAAAATTCCATACATCCTCATCGATCGCCGATTCACCGGGCTCGTGGCAAACTTCGTGGGCGTGGACGACGAAGAGGTTGGACTGCTGGCCACGAATCACCTGATCGACCAGGGCTGTGATCGGATCGCCCACATTCGCGGCCCCGAAACCAGCACGGCCCTGGGCCGTTTTGAAGGCTACCGGCGAGCGCTGTCAGCCCGGCAGAAAGAGTACAACCCTGTTTACGTAGTTTCCATCGGCAATTCCGGTGATGACCGTGGCGAACCGGGCGGCTATGAAGCCGCCAAAAAGCTGCTCGCTGTCGATCCCCGCCCCGACGGCATCTTCTGCTTTAACGATCCCGTTGCGCTTGGCGCAATGCGCGCCATCGTTGAAGCCGGACTGCGCATTCCCGAAGACGTAGCGGTAGTGGGTTGCGGCAACCTGTCCTACTCGGATTTTCTGCGCGTGCCGCTCACATCCGTGGACCAGAACAGCTCCGAGATCGGCAAGCTTTCCGCCGAGCTCGCACTGGCCCTCGTCGGAGCGGATAAAGGAATGCGCCCCAAAACTCAGCTGACACCGCCAAAGTTGGTGGTGCGGGCTTCCACAATGCGCAAATGAAAGTGCGGAATTGAAATCCGCCGCGAACTGGGTGACTATCCGCTGACGCGCACCAGCAGGCAGGTAATGTTGTCAGCGCCGCCGGCCTGATTCGCCGCCTTCACCAGCTCGCTGCACTTCTCGTCGAGAGCATGCCCGTTCGAGAGTATGGACTCGATGCCACCGTCCAACACCTCGCGTGTCAACCCATCGGAGCAAAGCAGAAACAGATCGCCCGGCTCCGCTTCAAGATCAAAGATGTCCGGCGTCACCCGGCTCTGCGTTCCCAGGGCGCGCGTAATCACATTTCTAAGGGGCGACCGTACCGCCTCCGCCACGCTCATGCGGCCAAGGCGCACCTGCTCGTCCACCAGCGAGTGATCCTGCGTAATCTGCTCCATGTTGCCGGCCCGCAGCCGGTAACATCGGCTGTCGCCGATGTTCAGAACCTGAATGCGGCGCTCTTCTGCCACTAGCGAAACCAGTGTTGTGCCCATCCCGTTCAATTTTGGGTTTGACTGCGCGCGCGAGTAGATCACGTGATTCGCCACCCTGACGGCCTGTTCAATCAGCGAGGACAACGGCACTTCCGGGGCGCGGTCAGTCAGCACCCGCATCATTTCATCCACAGCCAGAGAACTGGCTACCTCACCTGCAGCCGCACCGCCCATCCCATCGCATACCAGAAAGACGCCCTGTTCAATGGAGTAGCCGAATGCATCTTCGTTGGTGGTGCGTTTGCGGCCCCGATCGGAAACCGCCGCAGCCGAATAGTGGACGAGGGCCGTGGCCAATAGTGCTCTCCCATGGGTCAGTTTACACGGGTTCCGGAGCACGCGAGCCGCTGTTGGGGCTTTCAGCGCGACGGCTGTTGATTCGGTGGATTCGGGATCGGCGGCGGCGCAGGTAGATCAAAAATCTGAATTGCGCCGGCATTCACTACAGCCACGCGCCGACCCGTGGGCGAAATGGCCGCGTTGCCACCAATGTCGAGCACCGGGCTGGCCGGCGCATCAAACGCGATCTCGCCAGTGGCGGTGTTCAGCACCCGCACCAACTGCCCCTTGATGTCGTCGTCGCCCAACGGGGAATACGGCCCGACCGCATGCGTTACAGCCAGCGTCTCCTGCACAATCCGAAGCCCATCCACCGAGTGGAACTGAACCGGCCACACCGCGGTCACAGGATTCAAATCATCCCACAAAATCCGTCCTTCGGTAGTGATGGCCACAAGCTCGATGGCCCCCGACGAATCGCATCCGGTAGCCAACACGACGTTCTCGCTGATGAACTCGTTGTCCGGCGCGCATGTGGAATTAACACTGCCTAGAATGTGACTGCCGCCAGTAAAGTAGTTCAGGTTCAGCACCCACTCGTTCTCGCGCCCGCGCAGGGTCTCAAGGTAACCCTCGGAATTAATGGGCAAATGCACCAGGGTGCGGGTGCGGCTCACCAGCATCACCTTCCCGCTTTCGCGGCGAAGGATGCGCACAACCAACGCGGGTGCGGTAGAGTCGGGTTGCTGTTCGTCAGTCGTGACGCTGACCGATGCTGTCGCCGGACTGTCGACTTCGCCGGGCTTGGCCGCCGGTTCCGCCGGTTCCATCGAATTCGACACAATGTATTGCTGGCTCGGATCGAGCCCGATACGCAGCAGCCGCCCCGGAAATCGCAAGAGCGGCTTCAACTCAAGATGGGAATCGCCCTCGCTCAGATTTTCCTTGTCACGGAGCAGAAAATGCCCGTCATTCAGCATCCACAAATAACGTGCCCGGTCATGCACGGTCCAGAGCGCTTCAGCCTCCACGGCACCCGTGGAGATGTTAAGAACCAGCGCGCGGATCTGCCGCACATCGGATTCCGATTCTTCGCCGGGCTTCAAACTGCGCCGGATGAGTCCCGGTACGCGAAACGTGAATAGCAGTCGATTCTCGCCGATAAAATCCAGCGACGCCATGGCGTTGCGAGCGCCCAGGTAAAGCGGCCCCGGCCCGGAAAATCCCAGCGGCCCGACGGGAATGGAGAAAACCGGCGGCTTCGATGGATTACTCGGAAACGCGCTCGGCAACTGGCGCTCCTTGATGGCGCGTCCAGGTTCAGCCCCAGCGCCAAGAGCAAGTGCCGGGTAAGCGATAGAGATAAAGAGCGCGGTGGCCGCCACCGAGCGGCCTGCAATCGTAAATACACGAGCCCCGATCTCCCACATGTCCATCGACAAGTATTCTCGCCGATGGACCCTGTTTTGAGCAGTGGAACCACGAATTGTGAGTGGGCAAAGACAAACATTATTGGGGATTGACGCAGCCCGCTCCGAAAGCGAAGCAGGCCCCAGCCGCAGCGGCTGCCAAAACTCCGGCACCCGCCAAGGCCGCAGCGCCTGCTGCAGTATCCAAGCTGGTCGACATCAACTCGGCAACGGCAGATCAGCCGAAGGCCCTCCCCGGCATCGGCGACGCCTACTCTGCCAAGATCATTGCGCGACGTCCGTACGCCAACAAAACCCAACTGAAGAGCAAGAACATTGTTCCCGCAGCGACGTACGACAAGATTTCTCCAACGATCATTGCCAGTCAACTTGAGAAGTAGAGACGACCAACTGAAGGAGCGTACCGCCAAGATAAGATGGGTACGGGCATCAGCTCGTAACCATTTTTGATTCTGGCAATTGAACTTGAAAACTGCACTGCACACGTCTGATCGCTGGTTGCTGGTTGCCGCTCTCCTGATATCAGGCTGCGGTGGTGGCTCTGGTTCCACCTCTACGGCGGCTCCTCCGCAGACGACAATTAATTCTTCAACTGTTGCCGTTGATTTTGGATCGAAGCACCAGGTCATCCGCGGATTTGGCGGATCGACTGCGTGGATGGGGGCACTATCAACCGCGCAGATCAGTGTACTTTTCGGAACCGGGACTGGCCAGCTCGGGTTGAGCATTCTGCGAGCGCGCATTGATCCAGTCGGTTCCGCATCGAGCAATTGGATTACGGCCAACTGGAGCCAGGAGCTTACGAATGCTGTCAATTCGCGGGCGACCAATCCAAACGCGATTGTGATTGCCACGCCATGGACGCCGCCGCCCGCGATGAAGAGCAACAACAGCGCCATTGGCGGAAGTTTGAACATTTCGAACTATGGCGCGTATGCCGCTTACCTCGAGAGCTTCGTAAACTATTTCGCCACGAATGGCGCGCCGCTCTACGCCATCTCAATGCAGAACGAGCCTGACGCTAATGTGACTTATGAATCGTGCTCGTGGAGTGGCGCCACTTTGGACAACTGGGTGGCATCGCTGACTGCGAACGGCGCGACGAATCCGATTACTACAAGATTGATGATGCCGGAGGCGCAGGGCTTCAACACTTCATATTCCGATCCGGCCCTGAATGACACGAACGCTTTTGGAAATATCTCCATCGTTGCCGGGCATCTTTACGGAACGTCACCTTTCTATTACGCGAACGCCGTGAGCAAAGGCAAAGAAGTTTGGGAGACGGAGCACTACCTGCATCCCGCCGGCAGCCAGCCGGCCATGTCTGACGCACTATTGGCAGCGCGAGAGATTCACGATTCGTTGGTTACCGGACAGTACAACGCCTATCTGTGGTGGTGGCTGATTGATTGGAACCCCGGCACCGGCATCACCAACGACGGGCTGATCGACATCAACAACAGCCCCACCTATTTTGGGTATGCGCTGGGGCAGTTTGCGCGTTTTATTCAGCCCGGCTACGTGCGCACTGACGTCGCGCCGGCGAGTCCGGCGAGTGGCGTATACATTTCGGCCTACTTGAATGGCAGCCCGGCGATGCATTTCGTGATCGTTGCCATCAATAGCAACACGTCACCTGTGAGCCAGCCTTTTGCTCTTGCAAACGGTAATAACCTCACTTCGTTGATGCCGTACCAGACGACCTCTTCGGGTGGACTGGTGCAGCAAAGCGCGATCAGCGTTACGGGTGGGCAGTTTACGTACACGCTACCGGCACAGAGCATTGTGACGTTTGTGCAATAGCGCAGAAGAAAAACATTTCCAGAGCAGCATTCTGAGTCTGCCTATCAAGAGGAGACTCGGTTTTGGTTGAGCGTTAGTCTATCCACTGCGTTCCGAGCTACGCTTCTTCGGCTTCGTTTAGATCCACCAGGCCCACGGGCAGGGCCATCTCTATGCACCTGGCTGCGATGTCGATCTTGCGAAGATAGCTCTTTGCGAATGGAATCAGGATTTCGTCAGAGCGGTGCTTGCCTTCTGCTCCGCGTACCACAAGCAGGGGAACCGGACCGGCGCCGCGATCTACGGATTCAATCTCGCCCACGGCTACCGGTTGGCCGGTCGCCACATCGAAAAGCGTGCATCCCATCAGCTCGCCGATGTAGGCTTCGTCTTCTGCGAGGGTCGCGCGCTGCTCGATCGGGATTGCTACGATGAGGCCGGCCAGTGCTTCGGCGTCGCTGATGGAGTTGACGCCTTCAAAGTGCAGCACTACACCGCCTTTATGCAGCCAGTGGTTCGTCAGCACTACCTGTCGCGGCGGAGCGGGTGACTGCGCAGGCGCCTGCCCGGGCAGGTGAGAAGAGACGTTTTCACTTAGCAGCCAGAGCTGTTTTCGTTCGGCAAATTTCTCAGGAAAGTCGGTCAGAATCTCGGCGTAGATCTCGCCCTTGCGCCCTTGCGGCCGGCGGAGACGGGCCAACCAGACCCAATCGTGCGTTTCACGAGCCTGCCCGGTTACGTTTGAGGCATCATCCGGCAAAGTGGGTGTGCCGGATTCACGGGCAGCTACCATCTAGACTTCGTCGTCCTCTTCGAGGATGTCGAGCGTGTAGCGATGATGCAACTTCATGCTCACGGCTCCGAGGATCGTGCGAACCGAGCGCGCAGTGCGGCCCTGCTTGCCAATCACCTTACCTACGTCCTGCGGAGCTACGCGGAGTTTGAGGACGGTGTTTTCTTCTCGATCGACGGACAGCACTTCGACAGCTGCTGGCTCGTCAACGAGGGCCTGGGCTATTTCCCTGACCAGCTCGGCTACCGGCGTTTGTGCAACCATGTCATTTTGGGTCATGCTCTTGCCCCTGACCTTCGATATCGAAATGGCGTTGTGAAGCTGTGCGCGAATAGTAGCAGCACAGCCCCATCGTCGTCAGCAATTCTGCGCGCATACCCATATGGTTTGCACACAATTTTTTCGGGGGAGAGCGTTATTCTCAGGCAGCGGCCGGCGCCGGAGCCTTGGAAACCAGCTTTTCGACGATGGGGGAGAGCTGTGCTCCCACGCCGCGCCAGTAGGCAATCCGGTCCTGTTTCAGGTCGACGGTGGCCGGGTTGGTGCGGGGATTATAGGTTCCCACCACTTCAATCGAACGTCCATTGCGGGCGCGGTCCTTTTCGATGACCACGATCCGGTAGTAGGGCTGCTTGCGGGCGCCGAAGCGCGCCAAACGAATCATAACCACGGCGTTTCTGTTCCTTTCAGAGCTGCAGAGACTTTGTTGGGGTCTTCGGGGTGGCGGGTTTCTCACGCGCACGCACCCAAAGCAAAGGCCAGACTTGTTGTCCGGCCTGGGCAAGACTCAACATCTAAGTATCGCTGAAATGGCGATTTTGGGCAAGTTTCGGCGGTTTTGGCGGCATTGGCGGTCGACCGGAAACTCATCAAAGCCCTGGGTTTTCGCCTAGAAACAATCCTACGATCGCCCCGCGGCTAAAGTCCTTAAGGTCGGCTCCATGACAAGAATCAGGAACGATGCCAATAGAATTCGCTTCGTCATGCTTGCCTTACCTCGCGAACAGGGTATTCAGCAGATCTGCACAGCGACTTGAAACCGCGCCTGATACAGTAACAGCAAATCGGCGTTTCTCCAATGGATTCGCAAAGATCGAGAGCGCCGGGGCGCGTGTTGTGAACCGTGAATATCACAAGAGATTGTCGGCTCGGCTGGGCCGCGTCATGGAGATGCTCGTCTTCGGTCATGCGGGCCTTCCGGTGCTGGTGTTTCCCACCTCGGGTGGGCGTTTCTACGAGTTTGAAGATCACGGCATGGTTAGCGCTCTCGCTGCAAAGATCCAGGGCGGGCACCTGCAATTGTTCTGTGTGGATTCGGTTGATGCAGAAAGCTGGTACAACCGCCAGCTTCCGCCGCGGCTTCGCGTGGCGCGCCAGCTGCAATATGAGCGCTACATTCTGGATGAAGTGGCGCCCACGATCCGGGGCAGGAACAATCACGCATCGTTGCTGGCCATGGGGTGCAGCCTGGGCGGCTATCACGCGGTGAATATTGCTCTGCGGCATCCTGAGACGATTACAGGTTTTCTTTCGCTTTCCGGTGCGTTCGACCTGACCGGATTTCTGGACGGCTATTACGATCAGGACTGCTACTTCAACCTGCCGATGCATTACCTGGCGAACCTTACGGACGCCTGGTACCTCGACCGCTTCAAACGTAATCGACAACTATGTTCTGGCTACGGGATGGGACGACCAGTGCCTTGCGCAGAACCAGGCTCTGGGAGCGGTGCTGGCTGCGAAGGCGATTCCGCATCAACTTTTTATCTGGGATGCAAAAGACTCACATAATTGGCCCACGTGGCAACGTATGGCGAAGCAGTATTCTAGCTGCTCCGGCAGGTAGCTGCATCCGCAGGCAGCTGCATCGGCAGGTAATGCCCGGCGGTATTCTTGAGGCAGGGAACTTATCTCCTCGCGCTTAACCCCAACTACATTCAGGAGGTGATTGAATGAGCCAGGAAAATCCTTACGACAAGTATCTCGACGGGCGTTCTCCCGAAACCATACTTGCTTCAACTTCCGGAGCGCTGGCCTCGGCTCTTGCGGCTATCAGTCCCGACCAGCTTTCTGCCCCGATTGCTCCGGGCAAGTGGAGCCCCGCGCAAATAGTGAGCCATCTTGCCGATTGTGAAATTGCGTTCGGCTTCCGTCTGCGCCAGATTCTTGCGGAGGACTCGCCGCTGTTGCAGCCCTTCGACCAGGAGAAGTGGGCCGTGACTTACGGTGGCGTTACGGCGGCCAGCGCGCTTGATGCTTTTAACGCGCTGCGCGCCTGGAATCTGCAACTGATCAAAACCGTGATGCCTGGCGCAGCCTCGCGCACGGGCACGCACCCCGAGCGCGGCCGGATTACGTTTCAGACGATTGTTGAAACCATGGCCGGGCACGATCTGAATCATCTGGGCCAGCTGACCAAGGTAGCGGGCGAATAGCTCGCTAACGGAGTGCGATGATCACGGGCCAGCCGCGCTTTTGTTGCACTGCGAGCCCGCCGAATCCTGCACGCGCCTGCCTCACGCTATCTGTTCTTCTTGCGAGCCTGGGCAGTCGCCTCCGCGGTTTGCGCAAACCGCAGCGGTTTGTCTTTGGTGTGGTGCTTGTTGTGGTGCGCTACCGCTTTGGAAATTTCTTCCGGAGTAAGTTTGCTGGTATTGGGAATGTGCAGGACGTCGTCGCTGATTGACGTTTCCGACTGATTGCTGAGTGTCATCACGTTCGGATCCGCATGTTTCATGAGTTTCCTCCCTTGGGATTGGCAGGATCCTCTCTGAAATCTGGCGTTCAGGTCACAGACAGGCACCCGCCGTTCCGGGTGGAACATGCCAGAGGCGGCACAAAGCTGGGCTGCGCATTGCGAAGCCCAAACGCCCTTGCCCCATCTCTTGCGCCCGGATGGAAACCGACCGCGCGGGATATCCCCTCGCGCTATCGCTCCCACGCGATAAGAATAGTCCTGTCGACGCTTACATGAAAGGGCTGCGATGGCCAATATTAGGGTTGAGTTTTTGGTTGCCTCTCGACTGGATGCCCGCGCCGCACTCGGTTCAGACATCTCAAAGTATGCAGCCGAGGACAAGTCCCAAAGGCAATGAGTGTTAGCATCAAAGATGACAGATGCAGACCAAAAAACTGAAGATCATTCCCTTGGGCGGCCTGGGCGAGTTCGGCATGAACTGTCTTGCGCTGCGCTGGGAAGACGACATTATCGTCATTGACGCCGGCTTGATGTTCCCCGAGACGGAGCTGCTGGGCGTTGACATCGTGGTTCCGGATATCACTTACCTGATTGAGAACAAACAGCACGTTCGTGCCATTGTTCTTACCCACGGCCACGAAGACCACATCGGCGGCTTGCCGTGGATTCTGAACGAGATCAAAGTTCCGGTGTACGCAACCGAGTTCACGCTGGCTTATGTTGAAGGCAAGCTTGAAGAACACGGACTGCTTGATGAAACCGAACTCATCGAGATCGTACCGAAAGAGAAAGTCACCATCGGCCCGTTCACCATCGAGCCGATCCACGTTACGCACTCGCTGGTTGACTGCGTTGCGCTGGCGATTGAAACGCCCGTCGGGGTTGTGATTCATACCGGCGACTTCAAAATCGACCTGGCGCCGCTTGATGACAAAGCTTTTGACCTGCACACCTTTGCCGAGTACGGCAAGCGCGGCGTGATTGCGCTGCTGCAGGACTCAACGAACGTGGAGCGTCCCGGATACACGCCCAGCGAACGCGCAGTGATTCCGCGGCTGGACGAAGTTTTTTCGCGCTCAAAGAAGAAGCTCTTCTTCAGTTGCTTTTCGTCATCTATCTATCGCATTCGCATTGCAATGGATCTGGCGCGATCGCATAAGCGCAAGGTTGTTGTGCTGGGCCGCTCGATGATGGAGAGCACGGAGATTGCACAGGACCTCGGCTATCTGGAGATTCCGCCAGGCCTGATTATTCAGCCCGGACAGATGCGCGACCTCGCGCCGGAGCAGCTGCTGATCCTGATCAGCGGTACGCAGGGCGAGCCGATGAGCGCGCTGAGCCGCGCCGCGGTCGACAATCACAAGCATGCGCGCGTCGATCCCGGAGATACGGTCGTACTTAGTTCGCGCATTATTCCCGGCAATGAAAAGGCAATTTTTCGCGTGATGGATCACCTCTATCGCCGCGATGCAAACGTGATTGCAGACGACGGCGCAAACGGGCTGATCCATGTGAGCGGACACGGCAGCCAGGAAGAGATGCGCCTGCTGATCAATCTCGTGCGTCCCAAGTTCTTCATTCCCGTGCACGGCGATTATCGCAACCTGCGTCGGCACGCGCACGTGGCTATGGAAACAGGGTCAGTGGAGCACGCCATCGTTCTGGAAGACGGCGATGTGCTGGAGCTTGATAAGAACGACGCGCGCAAGAAGGACAAGGTCACCGCAGGCCGCATCCTGATCGACTCAGGTTCAACGAACGAGGCTGTTGAGGACCTGATCATTCGTGATCGCCGCATTCTGTCTGAAGACGGCATCGTGCTCGCGGTGCTGGCTATTAACAAGCACACCGGCAAGATTGAGCAGCAGCCTGAAGTTGTGATGCGCGGCTTTGGCGGCGCTGATATTACTGACCAGGCTCGCCAGGTGATGCTCGCTACGCTCGACGGTTTGAGCACCGAGCAGAAGTCCGATTATGGAATGGTTAAAGAGAAAGTGCGCGCGGACCTCAAGCGTCTGATCCAGAAAACGACCGGCCGTCGCCCGATGATCATGCCGGTGATTCTGGAACTGTAGGCTGCCTGCTAGTCCTGTTTTACGGGGACTCGCTTACCGGGCCACATTATTTTCGCAAGTGATGAAACTCCGTGCCCGGCATGGGGCTGAACCGCAACTGAATTTCTTCTCGGGTTTCCGGGACTGTATCGTTGCAGCGCCGATCTTCACCAGCCGATCCGTCGAAGCACTTGGCAGTTTGATCGGATGTAGCCTGAAGCTGTTCCTCTCAGACGGAATCATCAACATGGGAATTGGCGCGCGGCACGTGCGCTCGTGAAACACCTTCGACTCAAGCCACGAGCTCAGCCTCGTGTCGAAAATCTCCGGCCGTCCCTGCCAGAACTCCGGCGAAAGCGCGCAGTGGATTTGAATGTGTCCCAGTTGCAGGTCAATTCCGCCCGCGTACCGTTTGAAGTGGCGCCGCGCGTTTCTTGTACCGATGTAGAGACCGGTAGTTCCGCGACCGAGAGACTGCGTTCTGACTACCATGGTTCACCTCCGTTGCAACGTTCGCCGGATGAAACCAATAAGTGAGGAACCGGGGCTGAAGCAGCTCCAAAGAAGCTTGAATGCGTTAAGGCAGTTTTGAGTTGCCTGAGTGGCGGGAATATCTTGACGTTCACTCGATCTGAATTCTTTGTCAAGACTTGTAAGCGCAATTAGAACGGAATTGGGCCAGGTGCGAACAGTTGGCCCAACTCCGCGACTAACTCAGCGATGACTTGGCATCAAGCTGCGGCGCCGGCATGTGCCGACGCTTTGACCGCATGTGGTCGCGGCGCCTTCCGATGTGTATCCGGCCGGCTGAGGTGCTGGCACGCAATAAACGTTTCGCCAAGTTCGATACGTGCGTTGCCCTCGAGATCAAGCACACCGGCCCCGGTTTCGCGGCCCAGTCTCTGCAAGTCGGATGAAAGCCGCGGCGCAATCAGCACCGGGGTGGCGTTTTTCGCGCCATGAACTGCGCAACTGCAAAATTCCAGTATGGATTCACGCGCCTGCTGCGGCTCATCGCTCGACACCAGCATGCAGGCAAGGGTGTGGGCCCGTCCGTAGACTTCAATCTGCACAACGATGTCGACGACGCTCTCAAGCTGTTGCGCATCAACGTCAACGTTTTTCAGCTTTACGCCTGATACATGAGTGAGTACTGATTTCAGCGCTTCAATTGCCAGTATCCTCTTCGATTCGGTATGCCCTAGCATCTGCATGTTTCTGCTCCATTGCTTCCGATTGTTGCCGCTTCCTCGATGAAAGATTGCCCGTAATGTGCCGTTTGTTCGCTTTCTTTTCAATAACACTCGTCCAGTTACAGGAGAATGAATTGATGCCGCCACTTACTCGGGCGCTTCTAAGCAATCAGGGTTTGCTCGGCCTTTACGTTCTCGTGTCTCAGCCGCGCACTTGATTTTCGTGCCATTGCCGCCAGCCTGAACGAGTTCTTGCCAGAAGGTATCAGCGCCAGTGAAATCTCAGTCTGGCTGGGCGCTTGCTGCGGATGTTTCGCCTCAAGCCATACACACAGTCGAGGGTCTTGAATTTCCGGTTTGTCTAGCCAAAATGGGGGCGTCAGGCCGCAAAGAATCCGCAGATGATCCAATTGCAGCTCAATCAGCCGAATGCGCTTCGAAAAATACCGGCGCACATTATTCGAGCCCACGTACAGTCCCGCTACACGGTTTCCGCAGTATTGCGCTTTTACTTTCATTGCGCTCCTCCGAGTGTCGGCCCCGTGCCGGGTATCTTGTGGATAGATGGAAGTTAGACGAATCATAAGTGCTCCAGGTAAGCACTTTCCAAGTACGATTACTGCTGATTCAATGACCTTCGATAACTTGTCTGAAGATCAGAGCAGGCTGGGCGATGGATTGCGCGGGCTGCTCTGATCTTTCGGGTGCCGTTAATGTTTCGTTTGCCGCACTATGCAACGCCAAGGACTGCGTAATTGTCGTCGTTTGTGCCCACATCCATTGCGGGATGAGATTCCTGACGAGAAACCGGTTTCGCCATCACTCGGTTCCTTCGGATTTTCCAGTCGGGATCCAGTGGCGCGACCTTGAACGAATTCTTTCCAGAGGGAATCAAGGCCAGCGGTATCGGCGTACGGCAGGGCTTTTCATGAAAATGCTTTGATTCCAGCCAATCGCACAGTCGAGGATCGTGAATCTCCGGCTGGCCATCCCAGAATCTAGCCGTCAATCCGCACTGGATCTGCAAATGATCCAGCTGCAACTCGACTTCCTGGACGCGCTTTGAAAAATAGCGCTTTACGTTGTTGACTCCTACGTACAAACCTGAAACACGAAATCCATCATATTGAGTCTTGACCACCATACTCACCTCTTATCGGCAGATGGAACATTGAGGTTAGTTCCGCAATATAACCAGGGCAACTTGGCTCCAGCAGTGTGACATCACAGAATCGGCAACAATGCCAGAACATCGAAATCCGAAGAAATCGCCTGCCTAGACGTCACTCAAAAGAGATTTGGATCGATAAGCAGGCGACGTCTCGACACCATGACCGAAAAAGGCACAAGCCGAGGCAGCGTTTCGGGTTCGTTTATCGGGTTCGATTTCGTTTATCGATCCGAACTTTAAGCACAAATACCCACGCCCGCATGGCTAACAGGACACGAACAGCCCTTCATGCGGCACGCCGGCACATCAGCGGGTCGTTCACACAGAACTGGGAGCAAGTGGGGTCAGGGTCTCTCGCACTTTCTCGGTAAAGACCTGGCCGAGCGTGTTGTCCCTTAGTCTCGCTGGGAGGATATTGACCCTCTTTTCCTCAGAAGTCAAGACTGCAATCGTGAATATCTAAACCATTCCTGAATTTCATTTTGGAATCGTTTAAGGCGATGTTTTCCACCGGATGAGTATTGAGATGCCGCACTATTGTTATTGGGTTGCTACCGGTTCAGCATATTCTTGCCACTGTTTCGGGGCACTGCATCGCTAACATCTCGCATAGGTTTTGCGCAGTCTGTACCCGCAGGGTTGCGCAATGCCAGCCTGGAATTCGACAATTCCGCCGAGGCAAATTATGGATCGAAGAACGTTTGTAGCGGCTGTATCGTCAGCCTTTCTTACGCGCGGGCTGCCCGCCGCATACGCAGCCTCCTCCACTCTCATGCCGATGGATGTAGGGCTTTTAATCAAGCCGTTTGGCGCGCCTGAAGAGCGCATCAAGCGCGTACACGATATGGGTTTCTCCAACTGCTTTCTTTCTCTTGATGAATACCTCGGGCGCTTTACCCCGGATCTAGTGCCGATGTACCGCGATCTGCTTGAGAAATATGAAGTAGTCGCCACTGCGGTGGAGGTTGTGGGTCCGCAGCCGTTGGTGTGGGATTTTCTCCGCGGTCCATCGACGATTGGGCTTGTTCCGCCGGAAACGCGTGCTGCGCGGATCGACGCGTTGCGGCAGGCCTCAGATTTTGCGCACCAGCTCGGCGTCAAGCAGGTGCAAACGCACTGCGGATTCATCCCTGAAGATCCCGCAGACCCCAAATACCCGGGTGCGGTTGAGGCCATCCGCACGGTGGCGCGGCACTGCCAAGGCAACGGCCAATCCTTCCAGATGGAAACCGGGCAGGAGACGCCGACCACGATGTCCCGCATGTTGCGCGATGTGGGCATGCCCGACCTCGGCGTCGGCCTGGATACAGCCAACCTGATTCTCTACGGCAAAGCCAATCCTGTTGATGCGGTTGACATTCTGGGGCCGCACATCCGCGCCGTGCATGCCAAGGATGGCCGCTGGCCCACCGATCCAAGCAAGCTGGGCGAAGAGGTGCTCATCGGAAAAGGGATTGTGGACTTCAAGAAAGTATTTACGAAGCTGCACGCCGCCGGGTATACCGGCGCCATCACCATCGAGCGTGAAACGTCAGGACCGCAGCAGATTGAAGACGTGCGCAACGAGAAGATCTATCTCGAAAACATCCTGCGCGAAGTGCTGGCCTGAGTACTGCAACAGAGCTTTGAGAAAACACATTCTCCACGAAAGAAAGGCAATGCAAATGAAGCGGAGAGAGTTTCTGCAAACAGCAACGGCGGCTGCAACTGCGATCACGATCCTGAAGCCGCAGGCGGCGTTTGGCTACCAGGCCAATTCGGCGGTTCGCATGGCTTTGCTGGGCTGCGGTAATCGCGGGACGCACGTTGCCACATCGTTTTCGCAGAACACCGAAGCGCAGGTGGTTGCTCTTGCCGATCTTTTCACGGACCAGCTCGGCGCTGCCAAGGCTCATTTCGACGAGTTGAACACGAGGCTTGGGCGTGCCCTTATCGATCCGAAGCTTACGTTTCGCGGGCCCAAGGCGTTTGAGAAGCTTGCCGAGGCTGCTGGCGTCGACATGATTCAGATTTCCACGCCGCCATTCTTCCACGTTGAGCACCTGGGCACAGTCGTCTCCGCGGGTAAACACGCCTACTGCGAAAAACCCGTAGGTATTGATGTGAAGCAAGCGAAGCAGGCACTGGCCATTGCCGACCGCGTTCGTCCCAACCAGAGCGTCGATGTGGGTTTTCAGTGCCGCAGTGCACCGCCGATTGCTTCGATTGCCGAAAAAATAAAGGCCGGAGCGCTTGGCAAGGTTGCGTCTGTGACGGGCTACTACTTTGCGCCCGCGTCAAAAGAAAAAGCTGGCCAACTGCGGGAAAAGGGGGCCGCGGCGGGCGACGAGTATCGGCTTCGCAACTGGTTGTGGGATCGCGCGCTCTCAGGCGACATTCTTGTTGAGCAGAACATCCACATCATCGACCTGTGCAATTGGATTCTCGGCGCGCACCCGGTAAAGGCTACAACCACCGGTGGCCGCAGCGTGCTGACCCACTTCGGCGACTGCTGGGATAACTACGAGGTGCAGTTCACGTATCCGAAAGGCGAGCGGCTGTCGTTTGCTTCAAAGCAGTTTGGCGATTACAGCATGTTTGAAGCTGGGTTGCGGTTGTTTGGATCGGAGGGTGCGGCGAACATTCCGTATGCGGGCCCGGTTGAGATTGTCGGTTCGCAGCCGTGGTCATGGACCGAGTCAATGAACTCCGCCGCGGATTCAGGCAAGTTTGCAGCCAATGGCGCATTCGGCGACAACCTTGCATTCGCCGACCGGGAGAAGGAGCGTTCGTTTATCGACAGCATCGTGAGCGGCCCTGCCCACAACCAGATCGCCGCGGGCGTGGAGACGGCCATGAGCTGCATGCTGGGTCGCATGGCTGGGCTGCGAGAGCACGAGATTACATGGGAGCATCTTGAGGCGCACGGCGAGAACTACAAGCTCGGTATGGACCTTGAACAGTTTGGCTGAGAAACTAGCCCACGGCCGTCACCGCTAGCGGCTTGCCTGTCATCGCAAACAGAATCACCTGCGCCGCTGCGTTCTCGTCTTCGCTTGACGAGATCATCAGGTCGTAGAGGTGAGGGTTGTTCCAGCACTTCCCGAAATACTCCTGCAGGTACTTGGCGCGTTCCTCATCCACTTTGCGAATTCGTTGCTCGACGTTGGCGCCGGGCTCCAGCCGTCTGCGCAGGCGCTCGATGCGTTCTCGATACGGCGCGTAAACAAAGACGTGGTAAGCATCGGGTTTGTGCTGCAGGATGCATTGCGCGCCCCGGCCCACGATTACGCAGTTACCTTCCGCATAGGCCTGTGCCACCACCTTTTCGGTGATCTTCACCATCTCGGCGGCGTCGAAGACACTGCCTTCCGCAAGCTCCATTCCGGCGGCCAATGCGGCACTGCGCATTGCCTGCTGGTTCAGCCGCTTAAGCCACGAAGCTACATGCTCGTCATACTGCTGTACCTGGCTGGCGTCGACGTGGGCAGCGTACGCGATCGCGTCGATGATGTCGCGGTCCAGCAGCTTCCAGCCCAGCCATTTCGCCATCGTCTGTGCAATTCTTCCGCCGCCGCTTCCGAACTCCCTGTTGACTGTGATTACCCTGTATTCCATGGCTTTCACCCCTCGTACTCACCTGGCCGTTTGCGACTCAATATCATTACACGTCAGATATTACCCGCATTTCGTCTCTTGGGATTAGATGTTCCACGAAAGATATCCGGCGCATTATGCGTTTGTTTCAGCGCAGTCTGCCGATGCGCGGTGGTAAACTGCGAGGCGTGATCCGCGCAATCTTACTTCTTGCACTCTCCTCGGCAATCGGCGGAAACCTGGTTTCCGCGCAGCATCAAATTCTTCCTGATTTTCAGGCTGATCCTTCGGCGCGTGTGTTTCATGGTCGCCTGTATGTGTATCCGTCGCACGACCTGGCCGGTAGCAAGGATTGGGACATGCGCGACTGGCATGTGTTTTCGACCGATGACATGGTTCATTGGAAGGATCACGGCCAGATATTCAGCCTTGCCGATATCAAATGGGCCACCCAACATGCGTGGGCGCCGGACTGCATTGAGCGTAACGGAAAGTACTATTTCTATTTTCCGGCTGACGACCAAATTGGCGTTGCCGTATCGGACTCGCCGACGGGCCCCTTCAAAGATGCGCTTGGAAAGCCCCTCGTCGGTCGCAATGAGGCCGGCATTCGCTCCATCGATCCAAACATCTTTATCGACGATGATGGGCAGGCCTACCTCTACTTCGGCAACAGCCACGACAAGGTGGCGGTTGTGAAGCTCAAGCAGGACATGATCACGCGCGATGGTCCGATCCAGTTGCTGGGGGTGAAGAACTACCACGAGGGCATCTGGGTGCATAAGAGGCAGGGTGTCTACTATTTCAGCTACCCGTCCTATCGCGGCGACCTGACGGCGAACCTGCTGGAGTACAGCGTGGCGAAAAGTCCGACTGGCCCGTTCGAATACAAGGGCGTGATCCTCGACAACCGCTCGAGAAATGTTCACGGGTCCATTGCGGAGTACAAGGGCAAGTGGTGGCTGTTTTACCACGTTGCCGGACCGAGCCCGTATGAGCGGCGCGTCTGCCTGGCCCCACTGCGTTACGCGAAGGACGGCAGCATCGAGCCGATCAAAATGTCGGACTCTCGCTGACGGCGGGCTCTCGTTGATGGAAGCGGATCGAAGGCTCAGCTGTTCTTGAAGCGCTTTGAGGGCTCGTCAGAGAAGATCTGGCCGTCGCGGATGTGAACCACGCGATGCGCATAATCAGCAATGTCTGGCTCGTGCGTGACCAACACAATTGTGTTGCCCTGCGCGTGAAGTGAATCAAAGAGCGCCATAATCTCCACTCCGGTTTTCGAATCGAGATTACCTGTCGGTTCGTCGGCCAGAATGATGGACGGATGATTGACCAGCGCCCGCGCAACGGCGACGCGCTGTCTCTGTCCGCCTGAGAGCTCATTGGGCTTGTGATTCATGCGCGATTCCAGTCCGACGGCGGTCAGCGCCTCCTTGGCGCGCGCAATGCGCTCCGCTGCCGGCGTGCCGTTGTAGATCAGCGGCAGTTCGACGTTGTGCAGCGAAGTGGCGCGGGCGAGCAGATTGAAAGTCTGAAAGACGAAGCCGATTTCCTTGTTGCGAATGCGGGCCAACTGATCGTCATCGAGCTCGCTTACGAGTTGCCCGTTCAGCCAGTACTTGCCTCTGGATGGTGTATCGAGACAGCCGATCAGGTTCATCAGCGTCGATTTGCCCGATCCGGACGGACCCATGATGGCCACATATTCGTTCCGCTTGATCCGGACATCGATGCCGCGCAGCGCCTGCACCTGCTGCTCAGAACCCATATCGTAGGTGCGCCATAAATCTTCAACGACAATGATGTCGTCTTGGGGCACGGCTGTGGTCTGCGTCATTTCTTCTGTAATGATGCCGTTCATCGCCATCCGAATCTTATCCTTTATCCCGGCTTGCCGTAGCGCGTTTGCCACCGGGCTGAATGTACAGTCGTCTTGCCGGCCCGTTCACACCCTGTTTGACTGGCGTGACCGTTAAGTGTTGCTGCTCGACAAAGCACCTGGCTTCAATTTGTCGCGCTTCAGGAGAGAACCGGCTTTTAAATCGCGCAGGATTTTGTAAGGTCCGCTGACGACTTCCTGTCCCTGGCTCAGTCCTGAAAGCACCTCAATTTCAGTTGCTCCCGTAATGCCGGTCGTAACTGGAACGAACTTCGAACGCAGCTTGCCCTTCTTGTCCTTTTCGACAACGAAGACGCCCTGAACCGGGTTGGGCTTTGCGGGAGCGGAGGTTGCCGCTTGAACGTTGCCGGAATTCTTCACATTGTCCATGGCAGGGTCGTGCATCGTCAGCGCCTGAATGGGCAGTGAAAGCACGTTCGTCTTGTGCGCTGTTGTAATCTTTGCCGTGCATGACAAGCCCGGCCGCAGATCGGTTGCGTTATCGATCGTGACCACTACCTTGAAGTCCTTGGCCTCTTCAGTGCCCGACGTCGATTGCGATGTCGCGATACCCGTCGAGCGCAGCAGAGCCTGATCACCGACAAGCGTTACGTGGCCGTGGAAGATCCTCCCAGGCAGGGCGTCGACAGTGACATCGGCGGACTGGTCCAGCTTCACGTTCACGATGTCGGTCTCGTCCACTTTCACTTCAGCGGTCACGATGCTCATGTCTGCGAGTGTCATCAGCGTGGAGCCTTCAGTGTTCTGGATGCCTTCGACCACTGTTTCCCCTTCGCGGACCGGCTCGTTAGTGACGATGCCATCAAACGGTGCGATCGACAAGGTCCGGTTCAGCAGGTCCTTGTTAGCCTCCAAGGTCGCCATCGCGGTGAGCAAATGCCCGCGCGCGGAATCGGTCTGCGCCTTGGCCTGATTGAGTTGGGCCTGCGCCTGCGCCACTGAAGCCACGGACAGATCGTAGGCGGCTTTCTTTGAGTCGTAGTCCTGCTTCGAAAGGATGCCTTCCTTGTAAAGCGCCTGGGCGCGATCCCAGTCGAGCTTCTTCTGCTCCAAGTCGGCCTTGGAGTGGTCCAAGTTGGCTTCAGATGTCTTCTCGTTGGCTACATTGGACGCAATGTCAGTCTTGCCCGCGGAAATCGCGGCCTGCTGCCCGTTGACCTGGGCTTGCTGCTGGACGTTTTCGATGGTGGCCACGATCTGGCCCTGTTTGACGCGGTCGCCTTCTTTCACATATAGATGCGTTACCCGCCCCATGGCCGTGGCGCCAAGGTTCACATAAGTCTTGGGCTTGATCTGGCCGGTTCCGCTCACTACAGCGGACAGATCCTGCCGCACCACTGTGGCAGTCAGCACCTTTGTGTAGCCCGATTGTTGCTTGTAGACCATCGCCGCAACAAGTCCAGCCGCAACCAGCACTCCAATAACAATGAAAACGATTTTCTTCATAAGTATGTCTCTTCCCAGTGTACGCAATTCTGCTTATTGCGGTTCCCGCCTGGTAACGGTCTTCCATCCAGTAGTTCGCGATCGGGAAAAAACTGGCTTGAGGGTGCGCCCTGCGGCCGAGCTATCAGGGATTGCGCTTTTATTAATTGGACGTTTGACGGGGTTCGGGAGTTTCTGGAACTCCCCTTCGCCAAACATTCCATGCTGTTTCCGGGCGGATCCTGCGGCTTACATTCCAGGCAAATGCGCGTCCAACCCGCAGCCAGCTCCGTTGGGTGTTGCCCGAGGCCTTTCAACACCCGTAGAATAGGGGATCGCAGGAGTATTCAAAGGCAATGGCGTTTACCGGTCGACGTTTTCTATTCATCCTCCTCATGGGCAGCGGGTTAGTCCTGACCCCCGCGCCGCACAGCACGGCACAGGACGCGGCGGCAACTGCCGACAAAAGCCAGCAGCCGGACCAGAACGACCCCAATAACGATCCCAATTACGATCCACGCAAACGCCAACGCAGCGATAAAGAGCGCTATCGGGCTCAACGGGCACTCCGTCAGGAGCTGAAGGGGACCTACAAGACCTGGCTGAACCAGGAAGTCACCTACATTATCAGCGACGATGAGCGGAAGGCGTTTCTTACGCTGAGTAACGACGAAGAGCGCGACTCGTTTATTGAAGCCTTCTGGCAGCGCCGCAATCCGAACCCCGACTCTCCTGAAAACGAGTTCCGCGAAGAGCACTACCGGCGCATTCAGTACGCCAACGATCACTTTGCCGCCGGCAAGCCCGGCTGGAAGACCGATCGCGGCCACATCTACATCTCGTTCGGCAAGCCGGACGACATTGAATCGCATCCCTCGGGCGGCACCTATCAGCGTCCCCAGGATGAAGGCGGCGGCACCACTTCCACCTTCCCGTTCGAGATCTGGCACTATCGCTACATCGAGGGCATCGGCGAGAACGTCAATCTCGAGTTTGTAGACACCTGCCAGTGCGGCGACTACCACTTCACCATCGACCGCGGCGAAAAAGACGCGCTGCTGATGGTGCCCGGCGCCGGCCTTACCCAGTGGGAAGAAATGAACCACAAGGACAAGACCGACCGCTTCAAGGGCGGCGGTATTGAGCGCCTTGGCGCTGGTCCCATGGCCGATGGCGCGCAGAGCAAGGAGTTCGATCGCATTGAACTGCAGGCCAAGATCTTCGCTCCGCCTCCGATCAAGTTTAAGGACCTGAACGCGTTCGTTTCCGAGCACAAACTCCTTACCGGGCCGGTGTTCCCGTTCGATGTGCGTACGGACTTTATCAAGGTGACTGAGGGCATGGACATGGTGCCCATCACCTTGCAGATCAGGAACCGCGACATCACCTTCCAGACAAAGGACGGCGTTGCGCGGGGCCTGGTGAACATTCTCATCAGGGTTACGACGATTACCGGCAAGACTGTTCAGACGCAGGAAGACACGGTGGAGATTAACCAGCCGGCCGAACTGCTGCAGCAGGCGCTGGACAGGAAGTCGATCTACTGGAAGGCGCTTCCGCTGGTTCCCGGACTTTACCGCCTCGACATCGCAATTAAGGACGTCAATAATCCGGATCACATTGGCCTGTATGGCCGCGGCATTGACGTGCCCACCTACCACGATGAGAAGCTGGGCGCTTCATCTCTGATCCTGGCTGACGAAATGCATCCCGTTTCATCGCGGCAGATCGGTAGCGGAAATTTCATTATCGGAGGCGATTTTGTCCGGCCGCGTGTGGCTGCCAACCCTGCCACGCCGGTTAGTTTCAATCGCGCTCAGAACCAGAACCTGAACTTCTGGATGCAGTTCTACAACCTTGGCATCGACGATGCCACCAAGAGTAACTCCGCCACGGTCACCTACGAAATCGCTGATGCGGCAAGCGGGACCGTGATTTTGCAGAAACAATTGGAATCAAAGGATTTAGGATCGCATAGCGACGAGCTGACGGTCGAGAAGACGCTTCCGATCGCCGGCCTGCAGCCTGGCAAATACAAAGTGACCGTGAAAATAAATGACGCAATCTCGAAACAAGAGATTGCGCAATCGGCTCCTTTTGTCGTGGAATAGTAATGGTTCCCGCGTGGACTGAAGCAGGACTCCAGATTTTGCGAACCGCGCGAGTTGCACTTGCCGTAAGTTTGCCAGGGACGACGCCGGATCACAGGAATAAGTGACGATGCGTAGAGCCCATTTCGCCGGATTTGCGATGCTGATCGCTTTAGTTGTCGTTCCCGCATGCGGAGCGACGACAGCATCGGTATCGGGGCTCGTGCGCAATTCGGCGGGAACCCCGCAGATTGGCGCCGAGGTGCAGTTGCTGCACCCGGATCTGACCATCATCGCCACTGTCTATACTGACGCGACTGGCCGTTTCAAATTCTCTTCACTCTTTCCTGGACGTTACTCCGTAAAGGCCTTGGGTATGTCTTATCTGCCCTCACTGCGGGAGAACGTTCGGGTGCGCGCCGCTACGGTTGTTGACCTGACGTTGAACACTCTTTACGAAGTGATGCAGTGGCTTCCTGCCCAGCCGCGCGCCGGCAGCAGCCAGCAGGACGACTGGACCTGGACACTGCGCTCCGCTGAGAACCGTCCACTGCTTCGCTGGCTTGAAGACGGGCCCCTGGTTGTTGTCAGCGATGGCACGGGAACGGCGCCCAAGCTTAAAGCGCGCCTGATGGCGACCGGCCAGGCGGGCACATTCGGCGAGAGCGGCGAACGCTTCTCGGCGACGGTTGAGGATACTCCCTCAGGCAGCCGCGAACTGCTGGCGCGCGTCGACTTTGCCCCCGACACCAATGGCGCGATGGAGTCGATGCTTGGCTTCCGCCAGGATCTCGGCTTTGCCGGAGCGGTTCAATCGGTGGCCGCCATTTCGATCCAGCCTGACGTAGTTGGCCCCGATGGCGAAGGCGGCACCAGCGAAGCCGCGGTAAGCGCATGGGAATCAATGCACCTGGGCGATGAGTTTGATGTGGAAGCCGGCTCGACGCAGGTGATCGGGCGCATGAATGCGAAGGCGCCCAGTACCGTTCTTACGGCACTGCCGAGCGCCGCGGTAACGTGGCATGGAAGCGATTCGTCCGTTGGATACCGCATGGCCACCGCGATTCCAAGCGCGATGCGTGGCGACGATACCCGCGCCCGAGCATGGCTGCCTGCCATGTCCGTTCGCAATGGCGAACTGGTGGTCCAGCGCGGCATGCATCATGAGATCAGCTGGAGCCGCACGACGGATGACAGTGGTATGTCGGTTGTGTTCTTCGCCGACAGCATCAGGAATCCCGCTCTGGAAGCCAGAGGGAACGCTGCGGCGGCAAGCGGCCAGGCGCTTTTCGATCGCAGCGGCAACCTGATGCGCGCAGCGGGTCCAGGCTTTTCCACGCAGGGAGTCGTAGCCAGCGTTCAGCATCGTTTGCCGCGCGGCAACCAGGTTCGTGTCAGCTACGCTAACGGCAGCGCGCTGGTGATGCCGGCTGTACCGCGGCAGGTGGCAATGTCCCAGGCTCTTGGTGCGGCGCACCCGCATCGCGCTGAAGCTTACTCGATTTCGCTGTCAGGCACGCTGGAAGGAACTGGCACCAAGTGGCGCGCGAGCTATCGCTGGCAGCCCGAGGATACTGTGACTGAAGTGGCTCCCTATGCGATGGAAGCCATTTCGCCGTACTTGAACGTGCGCATCCGCCAAACGTTGCGCAGCAATCGCGACGGGTCAAGCGGCATTGAGGCACTGCTGGATGTCCAGAACCTGCTGGCTCAAGGCTATTGCCCCTACATGATGAAAGACGGCTCCATGCTTGTGTTTGCCGAGCAGCAGCGCGGCATTCGCGGCGGCCTGGCTTTCACTTTCTAGCATTACGTTTCATCATTCAAATCCCCGCCTGACTTCAATACAGAAACATGCAACTGGTCGCGCTGTATTGTGCGCGTGCGCAATTCTGCATCAAGCGCGGGTTGCGAGAGCGAGCCTTTGTAATTAGATTTGTTGCGAGGTATTTCCTGCAATGTGCAAGACCCGTGGTTCGTTTCTGCTCGTCGTTATTGCCTTCTTCTTCGCTTTCAGTTCCGCTTTCGCCGTTGAAGCTCCGCGAATCGAAAAGAAGGATGGTCGTTACGCCCTGATGGTCGAGGGCCGTCCTTATCTTGTACTTGGCGGCCAGATTCACAACTCCAGTGCATGGCCTAGCGAGCTGCCGCAGGTGTGGGAGTCGATGGCGGCACTGCACGCCAACACCGTTGAGGCCCCTGCTTACTGGGAGCAGATTGAAGCTCAGGAAGGGCACTTCGATTTCGGCAATGTCGATCAGCTGATCGAAGGAGCGCGCGCTCACAATCTGCACGTGATCCTGTTGTGGTTTGGCACATGGAAGAACGGCAACATGCAGTACGCGCCGGTGTGGGTCAAGGCCGACACGAAGCGTTTCCCGCGCATGATCCGCCCGGACGGCGTGCCAATCGATGTGCTTTCAGCAAACTCGCGCAGCACTCTCGATGCGGACAAGGCTGCCTTTACCGCCTTGATGCGCCACCTGAAGCAGATTGATGGTGAACAGCACACGATTCTGCTGGTGCAGGTCGAAAACGAGTCCGGCGGCATTGGCAGCGTGCGCGATTTCTCTGCGGAATCGAACCGCGAGTTTGCTGGCAAAGTTCCTGCCGATCTGCTGACTGCGGCGAACAAGCAGCCTGGCACATGGAGTCAGGTATTCGGCGCAGACGCTGACGAGATCTTCCAGATCTACCACCAGGCAAAGTACATCAACGAGATCGCAGCGGCCGGCAAAAAGGAATTCGACATACCGTGCTACATGAACGTGTGGCTGAGTCACGTGACCAACGAACTGCCGCAACGGCAGGTGTTTCTGCCCGGCATTCAATATCCGAGCGGCGGCGCTGTGCAGCGTTGGGTTGGGCTGTGGCGCGCACTTGCGCCCGCGATTGACATGATTGCACCGGACATTTACACCAGCGACTCGAGTGAGTATCGCCAGATACTTCGCGCCTATGCCCGGCCCGATAATCCGCTGATGATTCCGGAGACTGGGCGCAACGACGCTTTCTCGAAGTTTTTCTTTTATGCATTGGGCAGCGGCACGCTGGGGTTTTCGCCGTTCGGCGTCGATCATACCGGCTGGAACATTTTAGGCGATGAGCCGTGGTCCGGGCACTCGCGCAACTTCGCGCTGTTCGCGCCCATGAATCGCGAAATTGCGGCGCTCGAATTCGATGGCAAACTCAAGACCGTTGTTGAAGAGCCCGGCCAGGCCGAACAGGAAGTGGATTTGGGCGAATGGCAGGCTACCGTGGCCTTCGGCTTCCCGCAGCCCGATGGACGCAAGGCCCCCGGGACCAAGGATGCGCACGGAGTTGCGATGATTGCGCGCCTTGGCCCTGACGAATTTCTCGTCACCGGTTTTGATGCGAGCATCCGTTTTCATGTGCCCGGGCAACTTCCGTTTATTCGTTCGCAAGTGCTGACCGCAGAGGAAGGCGGGTACGTGAACGGCGAGTGGAAGTCCAAGCGGCTTTTGAACGGCGATGAAGTTGATCGCGGTCTGTCGTTTCATACGCAGCCGACCGTGGTGCGCGTGCGCATGGGCAAGTTCTAAACGAGAGCACTCGGGCGAGGAAGAAGGAAGCTCAATGAGCAATGTCAAAATCAGCCGCCGTGCGGCGCTCAAGACTGGTTTGGCAGCTTCAGCGTTCGCGTCTATGCCGGTCATCGCAGATGCGGAAGATGCCGGTGCGACGAAGAAGCGGATAAAGCAGGCTGCCTGCCGATGGTGCTACCAGAAGATGGCCATCGACGAATTGTGCGCCGCGGCGGCGCAGATGGGGCTGTTCGGCATTGACCTGCTCAATCCTGACGAATACGAAGTACCGCGCCGGCATGGCCTGATCTGCACCATGGGCTACGCGGGTGCGGGCACTATTCCTGAGGCGATGAACCGCACCGGGAATCACGCTGCGATCGAAGCCGCGCTCAGGACCAACATTCCTCTTGCAGCAAAAGCCGGCGTGCCGAATGTCATCACGTTCTCCGGGAATCGCAAAGGCATGTCCGACGATGAAGGAGCGCGCAATACCATTGCTGGGCTCAATCGCGTCAAGAAAATTGCGGAAGACAACGGCGTCGTGATCTGTCTTGAACTGTTGAACAGCAAGGTTAATCACCCCGATTACATGTGCGACCACACCGCGTGGGGCGTACGCGTGATGGAAGAAGTGAATTCACCCAACGTGAAACTGCTTTACGACATCTACCACATGCAGATCATGGAAGGTGACCTCATCGCCACGATCAGGAAGAACATTTCATGGATTGGCCACTTCCACACAGGCGGCGTGCCCGGTCGACACGAGCTCGACGAAACCCAGGAAATACAATGGGACGGCGTGATGAGGGCCATCGCTGCAACGGGCTATAAGGGCTATGTTGCTCACGAGTTCCTGCCTGTGCGCGACCCGATGACGAGCCTGCGCGCTGCCGTCAAACTGTGCGACGTGTAGGCCCGCCATTTAAAATTTGATCAACCTGAGGATTCAAAAAAATGAAATCTCTGCTGCTTACTGAATACAATCACCTTGAAATTACGGACATGCCTCTGCCGATCGCCGGCCCTGGCGAAGTGCTGGTACGTGTTGAAGCTTGCGGCATCTGCGGCAGCGACGTTCACGGCCTCGATGGTTCAACCGGCCGCCGGATTCCACCGATTGTGATGGGCCACGAAGCTGCGGGAACGGTTGAAGCCGTTGGCGAAGGCGTCACCCGTTTTTCCAAGGGCGATCGCGTCACGTTCGACTCCACTGTTTATTGCGGCGAGTGTCCGTACTGCAAGAATGGTCAGATTAATCTTTGCGACAATCGCGAAGTCATCGGCGTCTCCGAAGGGAACTATCGTCGTCACGGGGCGTTCGCTGAATACGTTGTCATTCCGGAGCGCATCATGTATCCGCTGCCTGCGGATTTTCCGTTTGAAGAAGCTGCGATGCTCGAAGCTGTTTCTGTCGCCATGCACGGCGTAAAGGTGTCGCCCGTTGTGGGAGGCGAAACCGCGCTCGTCATCGGCGCAGGAATGATTGGCTTGCTCGCGTTGCAGGCTGCAAAGGCCGCAGGCTGCGCGCGCGTCTTCATCTCCGACGTTGATGAAACGCGATTGAATCTTGCCCGACAGATTGGCGCAGACGAGGTACTGCACTGCTCCGGCGCTGAACTTCTGACAGAGATCAAGCGACTCACAAACGGCCGCGGCGTCGATCTTGCGCTTGAAGCGGTTGGACTGAATCAGACAGTGGCCAGCGCAATCGACTGCACGCGTAAAGGTGGAACCGTGACGCTCATCGGCAACGTTTCGCCTGAAGTTACTCTGCCGTTGCAGAAAGTGGTCGTAAAGCAACTCAAGCTGCAGGGCTCCTGCGCATCTTCCGGAGAATATCCTGAGGCCATCGAGCTTATCGCCGCCGGCAAGATCAAGGTCAAGCCGCTCATCACTGCAGTTGCGAGCCTTGAAGAAGGTCCGCGCTGGTTTGATCGGCTGCATTCGCGCGAGCCGAATCTGATGAAGATTGTTCTATCTCCGAGGGTTTAATGAGCGACGCACTTTTCGATCTTGGTGGCAAGGTTGCCATCGTTACCGGAACCAGCCGTGGGCTGGGGCAATATTTTGCACGGGCGCTGGCCAGGGCCGGCGCAGATCTCATCATTACCAGCCGCACACTCGACACGCTTGCTCCGTTTGAGGAAGAGATCAAGGCACTAGGCCGTCGCGTGGTGTCGCTTGAGCTTGACGTTACCAATCAGCGGAGCATTGAGAAGATGGCGCGCGATGCTGAAGCAGCATTCGGCCAGGTTCACATCCTTGTGAACAATGCCGGCTGCAATCGCCGGAAGCTTGCGCTTGAGGTTACGTGGGACGACTGGAACACGGTGCTGGACACAAATCTGCGCGGAAGCTTTTTCGTGGCGCAGGCGGTGGCTCGCGGCATGACGGCCAATGGCTACGGCCGCATCATCAATATCGGTTCTGTTACATGCGTTGCCGGCTACGCGGGCCTGGCGCCGTATGGCGCAAGCCGCGGCGGCATTCGCCAAATGACCATGAGCCTTGCCGCTGACTGGGGCAAATACGGCGTTACGGTAAACTGCCTGGCGCCCGGCTGGTTCAAAACAGAGCAGAGCCGCGTGCTATATGAAGATGAAGGATGGGTCGAGTATCTGTCCGAACGAATTCCTCTGCAGCGACCCGGCCAGCCAAATGATCTTGATGGCGCGGTCGTTTTTCTGGCTTCTGAATCGAGCCGCTATCTCACCGGGCAAACGCTATTGATTGACGGCGGGATTTCAACGGGCGCATTGCGCGCGCTTCCTAACAAGTAACGCGCCCCAGTCTGCAGAGTTTCTGATTTCAGATCGATTTTTGGATCAACATTCAGATCAAATGAACGCAAGCGGGGCGAATTGAAATGATGAGTCGCAGATTGAGTATGGCTGCTCTTCTGGCCTTTGTGTGTTTGTCTTCATGCGGCATGGTGGCGCAAGCGCCCGTCGCAACTCAGCCGGCCGCGCCGTCGGCGGAGGATTTGCTGCGCAGCTTTCAGGATCCGCCAAACGGTGCGCGGCCGCGCGTATGGTGGCACTGGATGAACGGCAACATTGCACAGGAGGGCATCAAGCTCGATCTCGACTGGATGCACTCTGTCGGGCTTGGCGGAGTGACGATCTTTGAAGGCGCAATCTCCACGCCGCAAGTTGTGCCCAAGCGGCTCATCTTTATGACTCCGGAGTGGAAGCAGGCATTCAACTACGCCGTGATCAGGGCGCGCAGCTTCGATTTGGAAGTGGCGATTGCCAGTTCTCCCGGCTGGAGCGAGACCGGTGGCCCCTGGGTGCCTGCCGCACAAGGCATGAAGAAGATGGTGTGGAGTGCAACGCGCGTTGAAGGTGGCCAGCCTTTCACGGGTACGCTGCCGCATCCTCCGCAAGTGGACGGTACGTTCCAGAATTTTCAAGTGTCCGGCCGTCGCGGCCCGGATGGCAAAGTTGTGGTTCCGCCGGAATACTATGGCGATGTTACCGTCATCGCCTACAAAATTCCCAAGGACGACAAGACACAGACTGAGTTGAAACCGCAGATCACCGCTAGTGCTGGATCACCGAACGTTGCGGCGTTATCTGACGGTGATGTGAACACAGTGGCGCTTGAGCTTGCACCGGCGCAGAAGGGAAGCGAAGCGTGGGTGCAGTTCGATTACGGTCATCCGCAGAAAATTCAAGCAGTAACACTCGCCGCGCTCGACGGCATGATCAGCGTTTTCGATCACGAGACCAGCAATATTCCGCCTTGGATTGAATCCAGCGATGACGGCGCCGTGTTCCATAAAGTTGCCGACATGCCGTTCAGTAGCTTGGTGCAGCGCACGGTTTCATTCAATGCCATTACGGCGCGCTACTTCCGTATCGTGTTTCCCAAAGGGACTTCAACACAGCGCATCACTGAGGCGGTGTTCTCCAGCGGAGCCCGCGTGAACCAGTTTGAAAAGCGAGCCGGCTACGCAAATACTCGCGACTTTTTCGCCATAACCGATCCGACTTTCGCGCCGGAGTCCGTCGTTGCTCAGCAGGAAGTTATTGACCTGACTGGCAAGATGAAACCAGACGGCACTTTGGACTGGACGCCGCCCACCGGCAAATGGATGATCCTGCGCATCGGCTACTCGCTTACCGGGCATGAGAACGGCCCCGCGCCGGCCGAAGCTACGGGCCTCGAAGTCGACAAGTTTAACCGCGATTACGTGAAGAATTACGTCGACGGCTATCTGAAGATGTATGCAGACACCTTGGGCGCAAGCAAGATGGGCAAGGACGGAATCTCCTACATGCTCACCGACAGCATTGAAGTTGGCCCGCAAAACTGGACTGACAACATGCTTAACGAGTTCCAGAAGCGCCGCGGCTACGATGCGCGTCCGTGGTTGCCAGCGCTGACCGGTGTCGTCATCAAGAGCACTGCGGATACCGATCGCTTTTTGTGGGATTTCCGCCGCACCATCGGACAGCTTCTTGCGGAAAATCACTACGGCACAATTGCCGAAGAATTGCACGCGCATGGACTGGGCTACTACGGCGAAGCGCTCGAGCAGCATCGCCCCTCGCTCGGCGATGACATGGAAATGCGCAGTAAGACCGACATTCCCATGGGCGCAATGTGGACGTGGGCAAACGCTCCTGGTCCTGAAGCTTCCTACTTAGCTGATCTGCGCGGTGCAGCATCCGTTGCGCACATTTACGGGCAGAACATTGTCGGCGCTGAGTCGATGACCTCGCGCGGTCCCGCATGGAGCTTCTCTCCCAACAACCTCAAGACTGTTGCAGACCTCGAATTCGCGCTTGGTGTTAACCGCTTTGAAATTCACGAGTCCTCGCATCAGCCGCTTGCCGATATGGCTCCCGGCCTCACGCTTGGGCCGTACGGACTGTGGTTTAATCGCAACGACACGTGGGCCAGTTCTGCTACTCCGTGGGTAAACTATCTTGCTCGCTGTTCGTACCTGCTGCAGCAGGGGCACTTCTATGCGGACGTGGCATACTTTTACGGAGAGGAAGGTCCGCTGACCGCGGTCTTCGGTTGGAAGGTTGCGCAGGATTTGCCGGAAGGCTACGCATTCGATTACGTCAACAGCGACGTGATTCTGAATCGCCTCACGTTTACTGATGGACGACTGGTTACGCCCGGCGGCACGAGCTATCGCATTCTTTACCTTGGCGGTCGCAGCCAGCGCATGACGCTTGCGGTGCTTGAGAAATTGACGAACCTGGTTCGCCAGGGCGCCGTTATTGTCGGCAATAAACCTGTCGACTCGCCCAGTCTTGCTGACGATGAGGTGCGCTTCCATAAGCTTGCCGACCAGCTCTTTGGCCGGGGAACGCCGATCGCACGCACAGTGCGCAAGCTCGCCAAGGGGAGCGTGTACATTGGCATGTCTGCAAACGATGTGCTTAAAGCGCTCAACACACCGCAGGACTTCGAGTACACGAAACCCAATGCTGACACGAACCTGATGTTCGTACATCGCAAGCTCGACGGAGGCGAGATCTATTTCGTCGACAACCGACAGGATCGCGCTGAGCGCGTTGACGCAACTTTCCGCGTGGAAGGCAAAGCGCCTGAGCTGTGGGATCCTGCGACGGGAAAATCGACGGGGATAGCCTACAAGATCGCGGATGGACGCACCACGATTCCGCTGCACTTGGATCCGAATGGATCGACCTTTGTTGTGTTCGCAAAACCTGCCGCGGAAGCGTCACTCGATTTGCACGAACCTGAGGAAACACAGGTGTCTTCGCTTGATAACGCGCTTAATCACGATTGGAGCGTGAGTTTTCAGCCGGGCCGCGGCGCACCGGAATCGGCGGAGTTCGATCGACTCTCGTCGTGGAGCGACAACTCGAATGATGGAATCCGCTACTTCTCCGGCACGGCGACGTACTCGCGCAAATTGAACATACCGGAAGGCACGTTGCACGCGGGCGCGCGCTACTGGCTCGACTTGGGCGAAGTGAAAGACTTGGCCGAGGTCGCGGTCAACGGGAAGTATCTGGACATCCTCTGGAAGACGCCGTTCAAAGTGGATGTGACAGACGCATTGAAGCCGGGCATCAATACGCTTGAGATCAAGGTGACAAACCTGTGGGTGAACCGGCTGATCGGAGATCAGCAACCGTACGCCGTGAAGAAATACACCTTCACGGACTTTGCTGCCATACAAGGCCGATTCACCGCTATTGCCGTCCGGCTTGCTGGGTCCGGTGCGAATCACGAGCGCGGCGCAGTAAAAACTGCTGCCACATAACGGCGATGCAACCGGGTGCCCCAAGTTTCGATTTTGAAACCTGGGATAGCAAGCCAGCTCACTCACCACGAATGAGCTAGAGCGTTTTCGGCCTGACCATTTACGGTCGAGAGTTGCATCTGTGGTCTCCCACCCTTTTGTGCAAAAGGCGCCGACCCAGAGGGTCCCCCGGGATGGGGCGCCGGAGCTTCGTTATTACTTGAATCGAAAATGTTTTTGAGGAAAAATTCACTTGCATTTCGCAAGGTAAATCGGAAAGAATGCGCTGAGCGGTTTTCCCCGACCGAGGGCCCATGCCTCGAATGCTCCCACGGCTGAGCCTGAATCCACCAGGAGGTTAGCTACTTTATGAGCGGTATACGCGTGCTGGTAGGCACCAAAAAAGGCGCATTTGTTTTGAGCGCTGATGGCAAGCGCAACAACTGGACGGTAGACGGGCCGTTCTTCGCGGGCTGGGAAATCTACCACCTCAAGGGCTCTCCGGCTGATCCCAATCGCATCTACGCTTCGCAAACCAGCGGATGGTTCGGCCAGGTTGTGCAGCGGTCAGATGACGGCGGCAAAACCTGGATTCAGCCCGGAGTTACGCCCGGCGAAAAGATTGAAGGCGGCTGGCCGCCAAAGCCTAGCAATCGTTTTGTCTACGACGTGTCGCCTGAAAGCGGCAAGCCCCTCACGACGCATCAGTGGTACGACGGCACGCAGCATCCCTGGGAGTTCAAGCGCGTGTGGCATTTTGAGCCCTCCCTCACTGATCCCAACACCGTGTTCGCAGGCATTGAAGACGCGGCGCTGTTCAAGTCGACTGACGGCGGCGAAAGCTGGCACGAGCTCTCCGGTCTGCGCGGACACGGCACCGGTCCCAACTGGCAGCCGGGCGCGGGTGGCATGTGTTTGCACACCGTTATTCTCGATCCCAGCAACCCGCAACGCATTTACATTGCGATTTCCTCTGCCGGAGCCTTCCGCACAGACGACGGCGGCAAGACGTGGAAGCCCATCAACAAGGGGCTCAAGTCGCAGTACATTCCAGATCCCAATGCGGAGATCGGCCACTGTGTCCACCACGTCGCCATGAACCCCTCGCGCCCCAATGTGCTGTTTATGCAGAAGCACTGGGACGTGATGCGCAGCGACGATGCGGGCGACAACTGGACCGAGGTCAGCGGCAACCTGCCAACGGATTTTGGTTTTGTGATCGATGTGCACGCGCACGAGCCGGAGACCGTTTACGTTGTGCCCATCAAGAGCGACTCGGAGCATTTCCCGCCCGACGGCAAGCTGCGCGTCTTTCGTAGCCGCAGCGGCGGCAATGAGTGGGAAGCGCTTGAGAAGGGGTTGCCGCAGAAGGATTGCTATGTGAACGTGCTGCGCGATGCGATGGCGGTCGATTCGCTCGACGATTGCGGCGTTTACTTTGGCACCACCGGCGGCCAGGTCTACGCATCGCCGAACGGCGGCGACACATGGACACCGATTGTGCAAAATCTTCCGGCCGTGCTTTCGGTAGAGGTACAGACACTCAAATGATATAGACCGTTTCGGAGGCCATTTGCGGCGGTTTATACTCAGAACCACTATGCCAGTGTCCAAGGAAGAGATACTTACCGAACTTAGGAAGTTCGTGGCTAACCGGGGTGAAGTGCCGGGCGAACGGACGTTTGAAGCCGAAACTAGGATTAAGGAGTCGAGTTGGAAAGGCCGATATTGGGTTCGTTGGACCGATGCAGTTCGAGAGGCCGGATATGATCCGAACTCTCTAAACGTGCGAATCCCGGATGAGGAACTTCTCGACAAGCTCGCCGAATTTGTTTCCGGACTTGACCATTTTCCCGTACGGGACGAAATTAATATGCACGCTCGGACCACGGAAGGATTCCCGGTGAATCAAACAACGAACAAGGACGGCGGGATGCTGGGGATGGTTACTGCATTGCTTGAATTCGCCCAAAGGAATGGAAATGAACAGGTCGCTAAACTCTGCGCAGACAGGATCGCGCGAGAGGAAGTAAATCCAAAACGACTTTCAATTAAAGACAAGGCTTCAACTCGTCCAGAAAAGGGATTCATATATTTGAAGTATTCTCCCTCCCTTAAGCTCTATAAGATAGGCAAGGCAAACGACCCCTCGAAAAGGGGACTTGGAATCAGTCTGTTGCTTCCTGAGGATTTAATCCCAAGACATGAGATAAGGACCGATTGCCCTTTTTTGCTAGAAAAATATTGGCATCACAGGTTCAAGGCAAGAAGGCGGCAGGGAGAGTGGTTTGACCTAACTGCCAGCGACGTAGAGGCTTTCAAGAGCCGTCGCGAATTCGTTTTCGGTGAGTATTTTCCATAAGACTTGGAGGACTCTACCTTAATTTCGGTGGGTAATAAATGATACGCGTGGCCTTGCCTTTTCATCTTCGCAATCTTGCGGCCGTGGGCTCCGAAATCTCTCTGGAGGTTGCCGCGCCCATAACGGTCGCGCGCGTTCTTGACGCGCTTGAGGCTGAATACCCCATGCTGCGTGGCACTATTCGCGAATACGAGACCGGGAATCGCCGCGCTTTCCTGCGTTTCTTTGCCTGCCAGGAAGATCTCTCCAACGACGGTATGGACGTGGCGCTGCCCGCGGCCGTTGTTGAGGGCCGCGAGCCGCTGCTGATCATTGGCGCCATTGCAGGCGGATAGGGCGGTGAAGCTTTCAGCTCTCAGCTCCCAGCTACATGCCGATAGCACTGGCGGTTAATTCTGATGATAGGCTTTTGGCTGAAAGCTGAGAGCTGAAGGCTGACGCCTGAAACCGTGCATTTATTCTGTCTTTGTGAGCGTTCTACTTTTTTCGCTGGCGGTTTTTGGCACGTCACTGCTAGCGGGCTTTTTGGGAGCAATGACCGGGCTTGGCGGCGGCGTAGTCATCATTCCGGTGCTTTGCCTGCTCTTTAAGGTCGATATCCATTACGCCCTCGGAGCTTCACTCGTTTCCGTCATCGCCACGTCGTCGGGCGCGGCGGCTGCTTATGTGCGCGAGGGCTTCTCAAACATCCGCATCGGCATGTTTCTTGAGGTAGCCACCACGCTTGGCGCTCTGCTGGGCGCGTATCTTACCGCCAAGGTCACGGGAAATTGGATCGGCATCATTTTCGGCCTGGTGTTGTTATATTCGGCGTGGGCTTCTTTGCATAAGCTGCACGACATGCCGCCCACCAGCACACCTGATCCGCTGGCGCTGAAACTGAATCTGAAAGGCAGTTTTCCTGACAACGGCAATGAGCACGAGTACGTGGCCACGCATGTTCCGGCGGCTTTCGGCATTATGTTCGGGGCGGGCACGCTGTCGGGGCTGCTGGGCATCGGGTCCGGCGCGGTAAAAGTGCTGGCCATGGATTACGCCATGAAGCTGCCTTTCAAGGTTTCAACCACCACCAGCAACTTCATGATCGGCGTAACTGCCGCCGCCAGCGCGGGCATCTACCTGAGCCGTGGATACGTTCTGCCGTCGCTGGCGATGCCCGTCATGCTCGGCGTTTTGATGGGTTCGCTCGTCGGCGCGCGGGTGTTGGCACGCACGGAGGTCAAGACCATACGCCTCGGGTTCGCGGTGGTAATTGTCGCACTTGGCGCGGAGATGATCTTCAACGGCGTTACTGGGAGGCTGTGAGTGCCAGGCGAAAAAGAACACGGCCTTGAGGTGGCGATGGGCCGCATGCTGCAGATCGGCGTCACGGTTGCAGCGCTGGTGGTGCTCATCGGCGGCGTGCTGTACCTGGCGCAAAACGGCGGCTCTCTTCGCGACTACGAGCACTTCCACGCCGCTACACCGGCAACGACGACGATCCGCGGCATCGTCGCCAGCGCTGCACATCTTGATCCGCGCGGCATCATGGGCTTCGGCATTCTGCTGCTGATCGCAACGCCTGTGTGCCGCGTGATCTTCGGCGTGGTCGGTTTCGCCGTCCTGCGCGACAGGCTTTACACCGTCGTCAGCCTGATTGTGCTTGGCGTGCTGTTGTTCAGCTTTCTCGCGAAGCGGTAGTTGTTTCCTTAAAGTACGCGTGCATAACTCGTGTGCATGGAGGTAGTTCCAGCTTTAATGCCGTTGGCCGGTAATCCTGAAACGTTGTCTGTCGCTACTAACGGTACAACCAAAGCGCCATAACTTCCACCGCTTGGTAGTATTTGCTGCAATCCGAAAATCGATGAATCTGTCTTTAACGAAATCCTACAATCTAGTCGAACTTCGTTAATGTAGAAGAAATTGGGCCTTATGAAAGTTCATAACCGAATCCCATCGGTTTCCGGTGGGATGATTGCGGTTTATGCCGCCTTTTTTGGTGGCGTCGCCACATTAAGACTCCTGCCGGCATTCCAGGCTGTCACAAGCCACTCAATTGCCGTAATAGTTCCCCAGCTTTGGCTGATTGTCGTTCTGGCGCTCATAGTGGTTGCAATGGTCGTGCTCAGGGCGCTGAAAGACCGGAGGTCCAGACTGGAACGCGATCTTTTGGAAGCATTCCTTGAGCACATTCCCGACTGCGTCTACTTCAAGGACCGAACCAGCCGCTTCATGCGCGTGAACAAGGCAATGGCCGTTTATTTTGGGTTTGTCGATCCGGAGCAAGCTGCCAATAAGACGGATGCCGATTTCTTCAGTCTCGAACACGCGGTCCAGGCCCTCGAAGATGAAAAAGAGATCATGCGCACCGGTAAGTCGATCATCGGAATTGAGGAAAAAGAGACGTGGCCGGATGGGCATGAAAGCTGGGTTCTCACGACGAAGGTTCCGCTAAAGGATCGGCGCGGCCGGGTTATTGGAACCATGGGGATTTCTCACAACATTACTGAGCGCAAACAGGCAGAGGCGCGCGTCAGTTACATGGCGCTTCACGACGCCCTGACCGGGCTTCCCAATCGCATCCTGTTAGCGGATCGGCTCGGGCAGGCGATTGCTTTGGCCCACCGCAAGAAGAATCGTGTCGCAGTACTCATGTTGGACCTGGATCGCTTCAAGATTGTGAATGATACATTGGGTCACTACGTCGGTGACTGTCTCCTGGAAATGGTTTCGAGGCGGTTGAAATCGTCTCTGCGAGAAAGCGACATTGTTGCGCGTTGGGGCGGAGATGAATTCGTAATCGGTCTGCCGGAGGTCGACAGCGACGAGGGGATTCAAGAGGTCGCTCAGAAGGTGCTAACGTCGCTTGCCGAACCATTCCTGATCGATGGACACCGGCTTCTAATCAGCGCGAGTATCGGCATTTGCCAATATCCGACCGACGGAGAAAACCCTGAAGTGCTGCTGGAAATTGCAGACGCCGCCATGTACGAATCGAAAAAGCGAGGCCGTGGCGCCTACTCATTTTTTACCCCGGAACTCACCGAGGCCACTCGACGCCGGCAAAAACTGGAGTGCGATCTGCAACAAGCCTGCGCGCGCGGTCAGTTTGTGCTTCACTATCAGCCGCTAGTTGAAATCAATTCGGGACACATAACTGGAGTAGAGGCGCTTATGCGTTGGAATCATCCCGAACTGGGGATGATTTCTCCGAACGAATTTATTCCTCTTCTTGAAGAACTGGGATTGATGGTGGAAGTGGGCGCTTGGGTGCTCTGGACCGCGTGCCTTCAAAATGTCTCCTGGCAGCAACAGGGACTGGCGCCCGTCAGGATGGCAGTCAACGTGTCCGCTCAGCAGTTCTATCGCGATGACATAGCGAGTCTGGTGCAGACCGTACTTTGCGAAACGGGCTTGAGTCCCCAATGGCTCGAACTTGAGCTCACAGAGAGCATGACACTAGATGACTCCGAAACTTCGATCGCCATTATGCAGAGGTTAAAAAAGGTCGGCGTAAGCCTCTCCTTGGATGACTTCGGCACGGGGTGGTCGTCGTTGTCATATTTGAGGCGTTTTCCGCTTGACCGAATCAAGATTGATCGATCGTTTCTGCGGGACGTGGATGCGCATTCGTCTTCTGAAGCAGTTGTCAGGAGCATCTTGAACCTGGGGCGGAATCTCGGTCTTTCCTGCATTGCCGAGGGCGTGGAAACACCTGAGCAACTTGGCTATCTTCGGAAGCAGAAGTGTGCTGAGATGCAAGGGTTTCTGTACAGCAAAGCCCTGCCCGCCGCCGAATGTGCGGCGCTGATACACGCTGCGAGGACACCCGAACTGCCCTCCTTGCCGCGGATCTCGACGAATCAGAGCGCTCCGCTGCCTGTAAGCGAGCCAGTGTTTTGAAGATCCACCAAGGTTCGAGGAGTCCCGAGCCCTAGTGCTCGTCCTTGCCGGGGCGCAGCATCAGTTCTTTGATCGCTTCGCGCGGGTCTTTGCCCTTGGTCAGGATCATTTCCATCTGCTCGGTGATGGGCATTTCAATGTTGTGCTTGTGCGCCAGGCCCAGTGCGGCATGCGTGGTCAGCACGCCTTCGGCTACTTTGCCGCCGAGCGATTCCAGAATGTCAGGCAGTTTTCTGCCCTCGCCCAGCGCCTGTCCCACGGTGCGGTTGCGACTCAGAGAGCCGGTGCAGGTCAGCACCAGGTCACCTATGCCAGAGAGACCGCCGAGTGTTTCGCGGCGGCCGCCGCAGGCCACTGCCAAACGCGTAATCTCCGCAATGCCGCGCGTGATGAGCGCGGCGGCGGAATTGTATCCGAGGCCGACTCCGGCAGCGACGCCGGCTGCAATCGCGATTACGTTTTTGAGGGCGCCGCCAAGTTCAACGCCGATGACGTCAGTGGATGTGTAAAGGCGCAGCGATTCAGAAGAGAACTCATGCTGGACGCGAGCCGCAATGGTGGGGTCGTGAAAGGCCACCGTCACGGCCGTCGGCTGCCCCTGCGCAACTTCCAGCGCAAAGCTGGGTCCTGAAAGTGCGCCGATGAGCAGATCGCGCGACGGAACGGTAGCGTTGCTTTCGGCCACGCTGGCGCTGATCACTTCGGTCATGCGCATCAGGGTGCGGTCTTCCACGCCCTTGGTTGCGCTTACGATGATCTGCCCGTCGTGCATGTAGGGGCGCAGGCGGGAGATGGTGTGCCGCAGAAACTCCGATGGCACCACTGAGACTATGATTTCGGCGTCCGCTACCGCATTTTCGCGGCCCGTGACCGCGATCTCCGACGGAATGGGAAACCCGGGAAAGAAAAGCGTATTCTCCCGCGCGTCGATAATGTCCTGCGCGGCCTCAGGGCTGTGGGCCCACAGCGTGACGTGATGGCCGCCGCGCCGGTTGAGCGAAAGTGCGATGGCGGTTCCCCAGGCTCCGGAACCCAGTACGGTAATTCGACTCATTTGGTTTTAGGGGCTCCAAAGCGGGATTCCGTGCCTGACAGCAGGCGACGTATGTTCTGGTGGTGTTTGACGATGATGAGCAGCGCCACGGCGAACTGAACCGTTACGTATACAGCCGGTTTGAGCCCTGCGACCATGAAATAGGCAAACACCGGAAAGCAGGCCGCCCCAAGGATCGACGCGAGGGAGACGAATCGGCTGAGAAACAGCACGACGACGAACACTGAGATGGCCGCGAGGGCCGCCCAGGGTGACGCAACCAGAAAAACGCCGAATCCGGTGGCCACGCCTTTGCCGCCCCGCAGTTTGAGCCATAGGGGGAACATGTGCCCCAACACGGCGCATAAGGCAGCCAAAGCCTGCACGGAGCGCAGCGGGGCATCAGGGATGAGCATCGACCCGATAAGTCCGCCGATCCATACCGCGGCACTGCCTTTCAACACGTCCAGGAGGAACGTGGCGGCACCCAGTCCTTTGCCGACGCTGCGGAGCACGTTGGTGGCTCCAATGTTGCCGCTGCCCACAGCCCGAATGTCCTCATGACGAAAAACGCGCACCAGCAGGTATCCTGTTGGGATGGAGCCCAGCAGATAAGTTACAGCTGCGATCAGCAAGCATGTACCGAGCATGACGATTGAGAGTTTAGCAGGTGAGGGGCAGCGCCGGGGGCAGGTCCTTTGATTCTGCTGGTTTGCAGGCCGGTCCGTGGACCGGCCGTAGTACTTACCGCTGAATGATGGCCCGCCGGGCAGAACGGACTTCTGCCGCCAGTACCTGCAGGACCTTGCTCATCATCGGCAGTTCTGACTGCACAAATGTCTCAAACTCGTCCGGGTTGATGAATCCGATGCTGGCGCCCTTGCGGGCTATCGCAGTGAGTGAATACGGCTGGTTGCCAATGAGGCCCGGCAGCCCGAGCACCGAACCGGCAGTTGCCAGGCACGAAAACGCAATCGCATCCTCACCTGCATCCATTGAGACGACCACTTCCCCCTGGCTGAGAACGTACAGGCCCACCGGCGGGTCTCCCTGACGGAACAGGACAAGGTCTTCGTCACACGCGACGGGGGTTGCACGTTTTTCGAGCGCCTGAATCAGGTCAGAGTCGGCAAGGAATGCGGACGGATCGAGCTGCACTTCACTACCTACCTTGGAGGAATGGACGAGCGGCGGTCCCGTAACGGAACTGCTCGATACATACTCGCATTGATGATACTCCGAGATTTGTGATGTGAATCACAATCCGTTGGTCGACGCTCAAGGAGGCAGGGCGACATCAATGAATTGAGCGGGATAGGGCGAGGTTTTGCCAGCTGTTTCGACTGGGTCGTACTTAGGATTTTCCGGTCTGCTGCCGGGCCAATGCTGTCTCAAACGCCCGTTCCCGGTCGGCAATCCACGCTTTGTAGCCGGCTGGGTCGATAAAGGCGTTCTTGTCGCCATTCTTCCAGCGTGGATACTTCTCAGCCAGCCCGAAGTAACCTCCGTGGGCGCCCAGGAAGATGTCGCAGGGCAGGTTCTTGAGCACCTGAAAGCCGCGCTTGTAGTCGTCGGCGATTTGCGGGTATTGCTTGTTGCCAACCAGTTTGTAGCCTTCGTTCACGTTCGGGCTGCCGACGATGACGACGTGCAGGGTGCGGCCGCCCTCCACCTCATCCATTGTCCATGTCGTGGTGCCCTTGGTGTGGCCCGGCGTCAGGTGCGCGGTCAGCGTGGCGCCGCCAAGGCTCACGGTGTCGCCGTCGTGCAGAGCGCGGTCTACGTGCGTCGGCGGGAAGTGAAAATCTGTCCGCGTGCCGTATTCAAAATCTGTCTTGCCGCCGGATTCAACCACCGAGACATCGGCATCCATCACGTAGTACTTTGCGCCGGTCTGCTTGATGACGGCTGCGCTGCCTGCGCAGTGATCGAAATGCCCGTGGCTGATGAGCAGGATCTTTACGTCGCCGAACTTGAAGCCCAGCTTCTCAATGCTTTCGCGAATCTGCGGGACGGACGATTCAAGATTGCTGTTGATGAGGATCAGGCCTTTTGGCGTGGTGATGAGATAAGCGGCAAGATCCTCGCTGCCCACGTAGTAGAGATTGCCTGCGATATGAAACGGGGTGAAGGGACGTGTCCACGCAGGCGTCTGAAAGTTCGGGGCTTTTTGCGCTGTGGCAAACGGGATTGCGCATGTGAGCGCGGCAAGCAGCAAACTGCCGAGCAAAGTTTTCAGTTTCATTGGCTCTCCTGTCAGACCTTCGCTTTTTTTAGGATTTCGATGGCGTGTTCGAGGTGGACTCCGCGCGAGCCTTTGATGAGCACAACGTCGCCGGGCGCAACGTTCTGGACGAGCCAACGACCTGCGGCTTCCGCGTCCGGTAGAAACAGGGAAGCGACTCCGCCGGAACATGCGGCAGCGGCCAGATGCCGCGCATTGCCATGCACGCCAACCGCTATGTCAATTCCCGCTTCTGCCGCAGTCAGACCGCACGCTGTGTGGAGTTCGGCAGCATGTTCGCCCTGCTCGAGCATCTCGCCTGCGATAAGAATCCGCCTGCCTGCAGCGGGCCGCGTGGCGAGCGTACGGATCATCGAGCGCAGCGCTTCAGGATTGGAGTTGTAGACATCGTTGAGAATCTCAGTGCCGGCGATTTCGATGATCTGTCCGCGCTTGTCGCCGGCCGTGAGCAATTCGAGTTTCGCCACGGCAGCGTTCAGATCCACTCCCGCTTCAAGAGCAACGGCCAATCCTGCGAGGGCATTGGTGGCGTTGTGCTCGCCCAGCAGGTGCAGCGTGAAACTACCCTCACGTTCCCCCGCGCGATAGTTCACGTGCAGGCCATTGAGGTCTTCAATGACGGATATGATTTGGGGGTCGGCGCAAGGGCCTTCGCCAAAATAAACAACCCGCCCTGGAAAATCGCGTCCGAACTGCGACACGTAGGGGTCGAGGCAGTTGAGGAAGGCTACGCCGTTTGCGGGCAAAGCAGCTACGAGCTCGAATTTTGCGCGCGCAATGCCAGCCTGGCCCTCGGCAAAGTTTTCGATATGCGCAGTACCTACGTTCGTCACGACGCCCCAGTCCGGCGCGGCGATGCGGCACAATGCGGCGATTTCGCCCGCGTGATTCATGCCCATTTCGATCACTGCAATTTCGTGCTCGGGCTCAAGGCGCAGCAGTTGCAGTGGCAGGCCGAACCCGTTGTTCAGATTACCTTGCGATTTCAGAACTTTGAATTTGGCTTCGAGCGCTACAGCCACAGCCTCTTTCGTTGTGGTCTTGCCGGCAGAGCCGGTGACGGCTACTACGCGGCGTCCCCATTGGCGGCGGGTGTGCGCGGCCAACGACTGCAGAGCCAGCAGCGGATCTTCAGCAATGAGCAGTGGCGAGGACAGGACTTCATCAGGTAATGTGGAGACGCGTGCGCGCGAAACCACTGCGGCAACTGCGCCACGCGCCAGTGCTGCCGATGCGAAATCGTGTCCGTCAAGGCGTTCGCCGCGCACTGCAAAGAAAAGGTCGCCTTCGCCCGCGGTGCGCGAGTCAATGGAGTAGCCGGAGACTTTGACCGCGCCGGCATTGGCGAACGACGCCGGCGCTTCCAGTACTGCGCCTGCTCCAATTGCCGCCTCTGCCAGTGTGAGTTTCATTGCTCCCTACCATATCCCATTCTGGCGCCGAGTTCACACAAAGCGGCGCGCGCAACCTCGGTATCGTCGAACGGAATTGTACGCCCGTTGAGGATCTGCTCCTTCTCGTGCCCCTTGCCGGCAATCAGAACCACATCGCCAGGCTCTGCGGCTTCAATCGCAATTTTGATTGCTGTTGTGCGGTCGGGTTCAATCGCGTATTTGACGCCGCTCGATTTCAGGCCGGGCTCGATTTCGGCGAGGATTGCCAGCGGCTCTTCACTGCGCGGATTGTCGCTTGTTGCAACGACATAATCGCTGCCCGTACCTGCGGCTGCGCCCATTTTGGGGCGCTTGGTTCGGTCGCGGTCGCCACCGCAGCCGAAGACAGTAATGACGCGCTTGCCCGATTGCTCCGTCATCTGGCGCGCCAGTTCTGTCAGGTTTCGCAACGCATCGTCAGTGTGCGCGTAGTCCACGATGACGGTGAAGGGCTGGCCTGCATCGACGGGCTGAAAGCGGCCAGGAACCGGATTGAGTGTTGGCACTGCGGCAACAAGATCACTAAACGCGACGCCACGGGCCTGTGCGGCTGTAAAGGCTGCGAGCAGGTTGAGAATGTTCACCTCGCCCGCGAGGTGTGAATTGACCTGGGCGCTGCCTGCCGGTGTTTCAAGCTGAATGACTGCGCCGCCCGGCGTGAGCGCGTAGCTGGCCGCGCGCCAATCACCCGCTCCTATTCCATACATGCGAACTTCGGCGCCCGCTCTGCGTGCGGCAGCAGCCAGTTGCTTGGCGCGCTCGTCGTGTGCGTTGATGACGGCCACGCGCGGAGCGGGATAGACGTTGCCGTCGAACAGCAGCCTCTTCGAGGCGAAGTACTTCTCCATGGTCTGGTGGTAATCGAGATGGTCGCGGGTGAGGTTGGTAAACACGGCAACGTCGAATTGGATGCCCGCCATGCGCCCCTGGTCGAGTGCATGGCTTGAGACCTCGGCGATGAGTTCCGTGGCTCCGCGCTCTGCGCCTTCGGCCATCAACGCAAACAGGTCGCGCGATTCAGGCGTGGTGTGCACGGAGGGACGAATCTCGCCGGCGACATGGTACTCGATTGTGCCGATGAGGACTGTCTTGCGCGCGGCGGCGTTCAGCAGAGACTCGGCGAGGAAAGCAGTGGTCGTTTTGCCGTTAGTGCCGGTAATTCCGATTGCTGCTAGCTTGCGCTCTGGATGGCCAAAGAACGCGGCAGATGCCTGGGCCAGCGCGCGGCGTCCGTGTTCGACTTCAAGGGCTGGCAGGCCGGCCTTGTAGACGGTCAGGTGGTCGAAGGTATACGGCGAGTCCGTAATGATGCCAAGCGCGCCCGCGGCGATGGCCTTTTCCACAAACTTATTGCCGTCGGTTGAGCCGCCTTTCATCGCGACAAAAACGGAGCCCGGCCGTACGCGGCGCGAATCGTACTCGATGCCGGTGATGGGCGCGTCGGAGTTGCCTGTTGAACCCTCGGCAGGGACTTCGGCGATGAGATCGTTCCAATTCATGCTGGGGTCAATTGTAGTTGGAAGGCCGCGATATGCGGCGAGATCGAACTGCACAAGCTAACTAGTGTCCGCAGCGGACGACAATCTTTGTATTCGGGGCGACCATTGCGCCGGGATCGGGCGCCTGCTGGCGGCAGGTTCCGTTGCCCACGATCTCTACTTCAAGTCCTGCTGCCGCGGCTTGCTCGATCACTTTGCGAATGGGCAGTCCCAGAAGCGAGGGCACGCGCACTCTGTTCGGATCGCCGATCGTTACGCTCTGCGGTGTTTGTTGCACGGAAGTCGCCGCAGGCTGGGCTGGCGTGTTTGATGCGGCTTGCACTGGTGCAGGTGCGGTGGTTTTCGCCGGTGCTGCTGGCGTTGTTGCCGCAGCAGCGGGCTGAGGTCCGCCGCGCAGCGGATCATCGCTGGGCAGATCGTTGGCTGCCTCATAGAGGGCCTGAATGTCGCGCTCGTCCACGCTGGAATCATCTTCGGTGGCGGGCTTCTCGGGCTTGGTGTTGGTTGCAGGCTTCAGGTCGATGTCGTGCGGCACGCCGAGGTATTCGAGCACTTGCTGCGCCACTTCAGCGAAGACCGGCGCGGAAACGCTGGTACCGTAGTAGTCACCTTTGGGCGTATCGATGACCACCGCAACCGAGATCACGGGATTGTTCACGGGCGCGAAGCCTGTGAACGACGCGATGTGCATCGACTTCGAGTACCTGTGCGTGGCGGGATCGATTTTTTGCGCGGTGCCGGTTTTGCCGCCGGAGGAGTAGCCGTTGAGCTGCGCGGGTTTGCCGGTGCCGAACAGCACAACGCCTTCCATCATCTTGCGCATTTGCGCGGCGGCCAGGGTGGAGATGGCGCGGTGCGAGCCATCGGGAAGGGGATTGGGCAGGTCCTCACCGGCCTTGAAGGGTGCGGCCGCAAGAGGCTGCTGGGTGCGCGAATCCACCTGGCCAGGGAAGAGGATGTGCGGCGGCAGATACACGCCGCCGTTGGCGATGGTAGAGACCATGGTGACAAGTTGAACGGGGGTGACAGCAATCTCCTGCCCGATGGCGATGGATCCGATGGACGAGCTACCCCAACGCTTGACGGGCTGCAGCAGGCCGCGCGTTTCGCCGGGCAGCTCGATACCGGAACGCGAGCCGAATCCGAATGCGCGGATGGAATCGTAAAAGCGGTCGGGACCGACTTTAAGTGCCAGCTTAACGGCAGCCACATCGCTTGAGCGAGCTAGCGCGGTAGCAACCGATACCACGCCCAATCCGCGGTCGCTTTTGTCATCATGAATTACTCGGCCCGCGAGCGTGATCTGTCCGCCCTGGCAATCGATCATGTCGTCGGGCGATGGTCACTTTCTGGTCGAGCGCGGTGGCGTAGGTGACGAGTTTGAACGTCGATCCCGGCTCGTATACGTCGCTCACGGCGTGATCGCGCAGGCGGTCGGGCGTAGTGTGCCGAAAATCATTGGGGTTGAATGTAGGGCGAATGGCCAGCGCCAGGATCTGCCCTGTGTGCGAGTCCTGTATGACTACGGTTCCGCTCAGCGCCTGCGTGCGCTCCATGGCGTGGTCCAGAGCCTTCTCTGCCATGTACTGGATGTTTTCGTCGATGGTAAGCACCATGTTGCGGCCTGGCTCGGGTTCATGCTCGCTTGAGCCGAGCACTTGCCGGCGGGCGTCCATGGCAGTCAGCATTTCTCCGGGTGTGCCGTGGAGTTGGTCGTCGAATTTCTGTTCGAGGCCGCCGAGCCCGTTGTCGTCTACGCCTACGTAGCCAAGCACCTGCGCGGCGATGTTGTTGTCAGGATAAAAGCGCTGGAATTCCTTTTGGAAGAAGATGCCCTTCATGTTGAGAGCACGAACGCGCGTCGCAACTTCAGGGCGAACGCGCCGCGCGATCCATGCGAAATTGCGTCCGGCGGCGAGATGCGAAGCAATTTCGCTCTCGGTGGTGTGCGCGTCTGTGGGATCGGTGTGAACAATGGCGGCGAGCGCATGGGCCGCGGCTTTCTTGTCGGCGATCTGCGCGGGGTCGGCGTAAATGGAATCCACCTGCACCGTCATCGCCAGTTCGCGCAGGTTGCGATCGTAGAGTACGCCGCGCCGGGGAGCTACCTCGAAGGTGCGCTGCTGCTGGCGAGATGCGCGGTCAACGTAAGCCCGATGTTGCACAACCTGCAACCAGAAGAGGCGCGTTGCAATGGCGCAGACCCAAACGCCGAAGAAAAGGCAGATCAGCCAGAAGCGAATCCGCTTTAGGGGAATCACCTGCGATGGATTGTTACGTGAACGAACAGCTCGAACCGTTGCCTGTGCCTGCATGGCGATTCCCAACTCCCAGCTTACCGGAAGGATGCTCTCAGCTGTCAGTTCCTGGCTTCGCCAAGCCTGGGCGCGCCTTTTTAAAGTATGGAATTTGAGACCTAAAAATTCCGCTGACCGACGAGCTTAAATGTCGGGAACCGACTGCCGAAAACCGAGCTTCCCTTTAACGCGCGGGCTGTGCCAGAGGAGCCATGCGAGCTTCAACCGGAGCTGATGGGTCGCCGTGCGTGTTGGGATGAATCACCTGTCCGGGCTGCGGGGCAGCCAGGCCGAGTTCACGGGCCATGGTATCAATGCGGCCGGGCTGGGTAAGTTCGGCTTGGGAGAGGCGCAGTTGCCGATTCTCTTCGCGCAGCTGGCTGAGCGTCTGCTTTTCCTGCTCGACGCGATAGCTGCCCTCAATGGCGTAGAAGTGCTGCAAGCCGTAAAACATTACCAGCGTGAACAGGAAGAATGCGGCGATGGAAAACAGGCGCATCTCGCGCACGCGCACCGGGTCAGGCGACTTCTGCAGCCGCGAATTGTCGACGTGGTGCACAAAGAAGAACTCAGGCGTGCGAACCCGGCGCCGGCGCGCTGCCTGCTGCACCAGCAGTTCGGTATTGCGTTCGGCAACACGTGCCTGCCAGTTGAGGCCGGCCTCAAAATAGGTTGTTGTGCATGCCGCCATCGTTCCCCCTAGCTGCTAGCTATTAGCTTCTAGCTGTTAGCTCCATCCTGCTCAACCCGAATTCAAACGCTCTTACGAACTTCCAATCCCGGCAAAATCGTTCGCTTTTCCGTATCGAGCTAAAAGCTGAAAGCTAATAGCTAATAGCTGATTCTTGTTCTCTCCGCCGCTCTCAGCTTCGCACTGCGCGAACGCGGGTTTCGATCTGTTTCTTCTTCGCTTGCCGTTAGCGGCTTGCGGGTCAGGATTTCCAAAATGCCTTTGTGTGCGCCCTCGCGCAGGCTGTCTTTCGCGATACGGTCTTCAAGAGAATGAAAGCTGATAACGACGAGTCTTGCGGAGGGCTTAAGCAATTGAGGTGCGGCCTCTAGCAAGTCTCTAATTTCTTCCAGCTCGCGATTGACATAGATACGGAGAGCTTGAAAGGTCCTGGTTGCCGGATGAATATGCTGATGTTTCATTGCCGGGACGGCTGAGGCTACAATCCGGGCCAACTGCCCCGTGGATGTAACCGGCCGCCCCCGAACAATGGCTCTGGCGACTGTCCGCGACCTCCTTTCCTCACCGTTCTCGTAAATGAGATTGGCGAGCTCGCGCTCATCCATCTCATTCACCACTTGTTCGGCGGTGCGCCCTGAACGCGTATCCATACGCATGTCCAGTGGGCCGTCCGCCTGAAAACTGAATCCCCTGTGCGCCTCGTCCAACTGCAGGCTGCTTACGCCAAAGTCGGCCAGTAGACCATTAACAGAAGCCGGCTTGATGTGCCGGCTGATGGAACTGAACGCTTCGCCGATCAACGTCAACTTCGGTGCCTCGCTACCCAGCTCTTCCCGAACACTTTCGAGCCTTGCTTTGGCCAACGCCATCATTTCGGAGTCCCTGTCGAATCCGACCAGGTGGCCTTCGGGTCCCAGCCGCCGCATGACAGCTTCGGCATGACCCGCAAACCCGAGCGTGCAATCAACGTAGGTTCCGTTGGGCCGCACACGGAGAAAATCAATCGCTTCATGTAAAAGAACCGGCACATGGCGTACATTCGGCTTCGTCATGTGCTCCCCCTGAGGGGTTTCGCTTAACTGCGACGGCTGAGGATCGCGGCTACGGTCTTGCGGTCATCAGTCGTCAATTCGTTTGCAGCGAGATTCTGCTCGAAGATCTCGCGGTTATGTACTTCCAGGAGGACCATTTTCCCGAAAACTGTGACGTCCCCATCGAGCTGCGCCTTGCCGCGCAATATCTGCGGCAAAAGCACTCGACCCTGGTTATCCATCTCCACCTGCTGGCCGTAATAGCTGGTCAGATTCAGGTACTTCTGCACCGCGTCGTCCATGGTGCTGAACTCGGCCAATGCCTGTTCCCGCTTTTCCCACTCCGGCAGCGGCCAAACCTCGGCGCTCTTGCCGTCGACGCTGGTGATGTAGAACTGGGTCACGTTCTGGGCGTCCAGAATCTGCTTGAAAGCAGCCGGAAGCTTCAGCCGTCCCTTCTCATCGACCTTCGCCGGGTGGTTACCGCGAAACATGACATCGCCTCAAAAAATCCTCCGCAGGGCATTTTTCAACTGCCGCGCGGCATATGTTGCCCGTTTTTCCGGTTAGTCAGGCTGGTTCCCCAGCGATTCGGTCCCGGAAATCCGGCCACGGGGAGGAAAAGCGAGTAAACTTGCCTTGGAAACTCGCTGAGTGGCTCCCCGATACTCCACTCCACTCCAAATTTGACCACTACAAGGTGAATAGTACCCCTGATCCAATGTGCATGCCAGTGGAAAAACCGCCAAAACTTGTGGATCGAGCGAGCTTATGTGGAAATTTCAGCTAATAGATTAAGAATCTCTCGCAACCACTACATCTTGTGTTGATGAGTTCGATTCTTTGGCTGGACAGGCGATCCAAGGCGTGGTAGGTGAAGAAAAAGCGAAGATCGGGAGCAGATTGGGAACCACTGTCGGGTGATTTTGAGTTCCGGCTAAAGGTTGAAAAAATTCGAGTCGATATATATAGACCGGATGCGCCTAATCTGCGGCTTCCTGATTCTCCGCCGCTCTTTGGCGGCCGCGGACGATTAGCAATTGCAGCAGATAAACGAACACAAGCAGATTCACGGCGAGCAGGCTGAAGCGGAACCACGTTTGGCGGCGGAAGATCTCGACTATCTCGAGCGGCAGGAACGAGGCCGTGATGACGAGCGTAAGGTATTCGGCCCAAACCATTTCAAAATAGAGCCCGATCCCTTCGACATAGCTGAGGGCCGAGTAGGCAAACGCCAGAATGCCGATGCGGCGCAGGATGGGATCGTTCAGCAGCGATGCCCTGTCGAGGATGATATTGACGAGGCGCGACTCGGGATTGAAACGGAAATGGTCGGCGAGTGCACCGAGTTCGTCACCCACATCCTTGTGGAGCAAGTGGCGCGCACCAAGGCCGATGAGCACAAAGAGTATGGCCTGCAGGGTTTTATAGGACGCAATAAGCACGATCCATTTGTTGTGCTTTGTTCGCTTCCTGGTTTCGGTAGTTGAAGAACCGGTCATGATTCCTTGCGGGCGTGGGTATTGGCGAATGAGTACCTGTTTCTACGTTAAATGATGGGTGGTAAATGTGCGAATCTGCTTTGGGATGCACCAATCAGGCCGGCCTCATTCTTTCCGTGCGAGATCGATGGTGTAGCAGCCGGGCGATATCATCTGGCGAATCTCTTCGCGGGTCCAGCAGACCTCTTCGACGCGCTCACGCCGCTGACGCGGTGATTGGAATTCAAGTATTGAGAGGGTGCGCGCAGCGAGCAGAGTAATGGACAAACAAAGACCCCGAACCAACACGGTCCGGGGTCGATGAAACGGGAAGCCGCTTGTGCCGGACCTACGATGCGGATTCGACGGAATTGATGTCCTGTTTTGCTTGCTTGTTGGCCTTCTTGGATTCACTCCTGGCGTTCACGGTCGGTCCGCCGAGTTCCTGAACGGCCTTGCCCAGGCTCACTGCGTTGGAGCCAGTCATCTTGCTCTGCAGGTCACTGAACTTGAGATTCAGATTCTTGGCGACGTGCATGGCGGCGACGCACCGGCCGAGGTTCTTGAATCCGGCGCATGCGGTTTGCAGGTTGCCGCCCGGAATCGAGATGCCGCTCTTGCCGAGCGCATTGGTCAAAGAGCTGTCCAGGCGCTGGTTGCTGAGTACGGAACCAGGTGACTGCGAGCGAAGGTTCGGGCTGCCCAAGTTCGAAGCGACCATTCCATTGGCGCCGCCGGGTCCGATATCGCTGGGACGGCCACTGGCGCTTTCTCCCATTCCGGATGGTCCGCCCATGGAGCCGCCTCCGACTCCTGCAGGACGACCTTCGCCATGCTGAGCGAAGGCAGAGACGCCGAAGGCCAGCGTTGCTGCGAGAGCCATTGACGAGACAAGTGGATTCATCTTCATCATCGTTTCTCCTTGATCACTTTTCATTGAGGGGAATTTCTTTGGGGCCCTTGCTTCCGATGAGGCTGTGCTCAACTGGCAGAACATCTGCGGCAAAAACCGTGCGGAAGCTGATTCTCTACATTCGCTGTAGAACGGAGCAGCGCCGGATTAGGAGGATCCGTCGCAGCATTTGGCTGAACACGAAAGCGAGGAGCAACTTGCGCTCCTGGTCCTGGATCCCAGCTTATGAATGAATCTTCTAAATAGATAATGTATGTCCGATATATATAACGAAGGTCTGTGCTTGTGAAGTGACCAAAGTACCAGGAGCATGAAGTTTTGTTCACAAAGGCCTGCCAATAGGTTCAACCCAACAGAGCGCGCTGGATTGCAGCAGGTAACTGATGCCATCGAGAAGTGGAACGAGCGAGCGGCCGAGCTGCGTTACGAATCGATTGAATTCGCGGCCGGGAGTGTGAAGAGGAACCGGCTGCCCTGTCCGGGAGTGCTCTCGGCCCAGATGCGGCCGCCGTGCTGCTCCACGATGCTGCGGCAGAGCGCGAGGCCTAGGCCGGTGCCACCCAGTGCGCGTGAATCGGAAGCATCGCCCTGTTGGAAACGATCGAAGATGCGTTCCAGTTTGTCCTGCGGAATGCCGCGGCCTTGATCCTCAATGATGAAACACACTGCGCCGAGGCTCGATGAGCCTGACTCGACTGTAGTAGCGGGCGCGGGTTGAGCCGTAAGGTGAATGATCGTATCGTGCCCGGAGAACTTGATGGCATTGCTCACTAGCTCATTAAGTACCTGGAGAATGCGATCTTCATCAGCGAATACCGCGGCGTTCGAGGATTGGATCTTGAACGAGATGCGCGCATTCAAAGCGGCCGTGTGCGCAACATCTGCGGCACGACGCATCAGGTCGGCGGCTTCCACGGGACGGCGGTGCAACGGCAGTCGGCCCTTCTCCACGCTGTCGAAGTCCAGGATGTCGTTGACGAGGCGGATGAGCCGGTCGCTGTTGCTGATCGCCATTTCGATCATCTGGCGCTGCTTTTCCGGTCGTTTGTCGAGCGTGCCGGATGCAATCAGTCCGAGTGAAGCACGCATCGACGTAAGCGGCGTGCGCAATTCGTGACTGACGGTGGAGATGAACTCATCTTTCATGCGCTCGAGCCGTCTACGTTCCGACACATTTTGAAATGCGATGACCATGCCTGAGATGTGCCCTTCTTCGACCAGGGGGTTGGCGCTGTATTCCACGGGAATGGCCGTGCCGTCCTTGCGCCAGAAAACTTCGTCGCGCATGCGAATAGATTCGTTGCGGCGCAGCGCCTGCAGGATGGGGCTGGTGGACTTGGAGTAAGGCGTGCCGTCTGCGTGGCTGTGGTGAATGAGTTCGTGGATGTCGATGCCGGTTAGCTCTGCGGCCGTATAACCAAGGACGCGCGCACCTGCTTCGTTGATGAAGGTGAGTTTACCTTCGAGGTCGATACCGTAGATGCCATCGCCGACAGATTCGAGAATGAGCTCGCGCTGACGCGTGGCCAGGTGCAATGCCACTTCAGCTTCGTATTGTTCGGTCACATCGATGCCGTGATTAAGCACGAAGGGCCGTTCGCCGGGCAGTTGCATGCGCCGGCTGCGGACCGCGATGCGGCGATAAACACCGTCGCTGCGGCGCAGAGGAAGCGCGCCTTGCCATTCCTCCTGCGTATGCAAGGTGCGCAGGCATTCCTGGAACTCCGCCGCCCCGGCTGGGTCCATCAGTTCAGTTACGGAGCGGCCCACCAGTGCTTCAGAACGATAGCCGAGTGTTTCCGCGGTGAATGCGTTCAGAGAGGTGAGGCGGCCTTCCATGGAGCACGTGAAGACGAAGCCCAGCGAGTTCTCAACCACCTGGCGATAGCGGGTTTCGCTCGACAGCAGCGCCATCTCCATTTGCCGCTGCTCGGTTACGTCCTGGCCGCTGATGATCAGGTATTGAATTTCGCCGTTGGGTCCCTGGAGAGGACGCAGGGTCCAGCTGATGCGCCTGGTAACGGGGTTAGCGGTGTCGGCCGTGCTGCCGCCAACTCGCCACGCTGTTTCGTGCGGGCCGGAGTCCTGTCCTGTGGCGGCGTCGCGCAGTTTGCCGGCGACCCAATCGCGATCGGTGGGCTCAATCACTTCTTCCATGAAGGTGCGGCCGATGGCATCGCCAAAACTCAGCCCCATGAGCTGCGCGCACGGTTGGTTCAGGCGCACCATGCGGCCAGCTGTATCGAGCACGATCACCATTGCGGGAATGGAGTCGAGCGTAGCGGCGACAAACAGACGTTCTACCGCGAGAGCGCGTTCTGTGCGCTGGCGTGCACGCTGCGCCTGCTCTTGCAAGCGAATGCGGCTGTAAAGCTCAAGGCGCGTGACGGCCTGGCGGCCCAGGATTTCGAGCAGTGTGAGATGCTCCGGCTTGAAGCGATTGGCTTCCACCGCCAAGACAGCGAGTGTGCCAATCATCTCCTGTGCACTGGTGATGAGCGGAGTTCCCGCATACGAAAGGCATGGCCTTGCGCCGTTGAGCGGAATTCCCTGCGGAAGAAACCGTGGATCTTCGCCGGCGTTGTTGATGAGCAGCGAAACGCCGTTTTCAAGGGTCCAGTGGCAGCCTGTAGTGGTGCGCGTCTGCTCGATACCTTTGAAGCCGAAGCGCGATTTGAACCAGACCCGGTTGTAATCTGCCCAGGCGATGTAAGCATAATCTGCCCCGCAAAGAATCGCGGTGAGCTCGACGAGCTCATCAAGTGCCGGATCCGGATTGCGGTCGAAGACGCTGAACTCAGAATGCGGGAACGCATCCGAGGACTCAAACCGCTTGGGGCCTTGCATCGCACACATAGTCACACGCAGATGAGGTAAGTATCTGAAAAACCTTACGATTTGGCTCTTACACAAATAGGCCAGTTTTGTGGAAAATGAAATGCCACTGTGGTACTTCGATAATCGGGCGATGGATTCAGTTGTATGTTACTGACGGAACCCCGATACCCGTTACCCGGAACATTGCCGAAGGGCAGCTGAGAAGGTCCTCTCGAAGAGCCGCTGAATGAGACACTTCGGCGCTAGGGCGTGTTCACACTACCGGGGCGGATGGCGTTGCGGACGAAAATTCGGCCAGACGAAGCCGAGCCCGAAGGCTGTGGCGGGTCCACCGTAGAGGGCGAGAATGAAGTATGGCCGGATTTTCGTCGCAACCCTTTGGGCTGGGGCCAATTTTCCCGATTTCCGCGTCGATCGTCGCTAGCAGACACCCGGTATGCGTCACTCCTCACTCCTCGAACCCGTAAAAATTGGCTCCCAGCGCCACCACCCTGGTAGTGTGAACACGCCCTAGTTGGCCGTGGGTAATTTGCAGCAGTCTCCCGCACCGGCGGGCTCGTTTGCGCCGGCATCCAGCACAACTTTCCAGTTACCATCCGGCTCTTTGCGCCACATGGTGATATAACGGCCGCTGGTGAGCACAGGGTTCCCATGTGAATCCTTGCTGCGCCCTTCGTAGTGGCCCCAGGTGTAGCCCATATCGCCGGAGGGCCCCATCATGGCATCGGTGGGTGTCCAGGTGAGCTGATAATCCTTGGGCGACCAGGTGGCCGATTTGGCGATCGCGACCTTTCCAATCTTGGGAGCGGCGCCATTGCCCAGGGTGACTCCATCTTCAGCAAACCAGTCGGCAAAACCGGCTCCGCCGCGAGCTGCCACATCTTTGGCAAAGCGCGCTTCCAGATCGTAGAGCAGTACTTTGCCCGGCTTGACTGTGGTATCGGTGAGTGGATTGGGAGCGTTCGACTGCGCGCCCGGCTCGAGGAGTTGTCCGGAAGCGGCGCAGGGGACCAGCCCTGCAATGAGTGCAGAAACGAGTAAGAAACGCATTCCAAACTTTCCAGCCACCGCCTGATTCCTCCCTCGAACGATGAAGACTCCTGCGCTCATCGTACAACTTTGCGTGGAGCTCCGGAGTGCGGCGCGGTGCAGATCCGGGCTCGAAACTGCAGCAAGTCACGCCCGGATGTATCGCGCGTCACCGAAGCGGGAAAAGCGCGGGCGTAGATCGCGCGCATGATGGAGCCCGCTCTGTATGGTGACGCGCTGGCCTTGGGGCTGGCGTCGAGACCGGCGTGTCTTGCTGCCTGCGGACCGGTGCTGGTTCCGTCATTGCTTGCGGGACAAGCGGGGATTCTGCCGAACCTTGCGTGCGAAACTGGGCTACACGGCAGCGGTTCTGACGATGGTTGCAGCGTTGCTGGTTCCGTTTGTGCTCTATGGATCGATTGCGAAGGGCGTGGCGGCGCTTGGTCTGCATGTGGATGAGGTATATTCCGGCGGCCCGAAGATGCGCACCATTCAGCAGGGCGCGTACACCATCGACGTGCATAGGACAGTGACTCCGCTCATGCTGCAAAGTGAAAAGCCGTTTGTGCAGCTGGACTGGTCGCCGGTGAGCGCGCTGCCATCGCATGTTTCAGATGTGGTGGATGTGGACGTCGACGGCCAACCCGATGTGCGAGTCAGCTTCGATGTACCCACAGATCCCAAGGCGGACCTGCATGCGGATGTGGAGCCGCTGAGTCCGCGATTTGAAGCCGTGAAGAATGCGGGTGAGGAAAGCTATTCAAGACTGATCGTGCGCGTGGACAATTCGATCCTGGTGCGCGTGCCGCGTGCTCAGCATTAAAAACGTCGAGCAGCTTCGAAGGCGCGGAGATCAACGCCTGACGAAGCTGCCAAATGTAAGTCTTCCAAACGCGGCTTAACGCTGCTGCAGCGACGGATCGGGGTTCGGTTCGTACGGCTGCCGTGCCCCTGGAGTCGTGGTTACGGACACAGTAACCGGCGACTGCAGCCGGAACTCGAGCCGCGTTTCCGATGCAATCTGTGCCTGTTCGCCACGCGTTACGGCATTCACGCCCGTGCCCGCGCCGGCGCCTGCTGCTGCACCGATCGCTGCGCCCTTGCCGCCGCCTGCGAGTGCTCCAATGATGGCTCCGAGAGCCGCTCCGCCGCCTGCCTTCATCGCGGTGTTCTTGCCACGAGCTGCGCCTTCCTTGCTGTAGGTGTCAGTTACAAGGGTTACCTTGCGGCCGCGAGCCGTTACCTGTGTGAGTTCGACGGTGAGCAGGGCAGCGCCCTTGAAGTGTGCCGCTTCGCGAACCTCGACGACGCGGCCCATCACCGGGGATCCGCGCGGAATGACAACGGCGCCGTTTGAAACCAGGTCGCTTGCCAGCGTGGCGTGGAAGACGTCGTTCGGCTGTGCGGTCTTGCTGTCGAGCGCCTCAGTGATGGTGATTGGAACCACGGTGCCGGAATCGAGCGTGTACTGTTGCGTCACCGGCTTTGGCGGCGCGGGTGGAGCCGGCGGAGGCGCCACGGCCTGCTGCTGCGGTGGCGGGGTATTGTCTACAGGCATCTGCTGAGCAGGCTGCGGCTGCGGCGCTGGGGCTGCCTGAGCCTGGACTGGACGCCGGTCATGACGCGCCTCAGGTTTGCGTGTTTCCACCGGCGCTGGTGCGGGCGCAGGTTTTTGTGTTGCAGCCTGCACGGTCAGGTTGTTGACCACTGTTCTTACGCCGTCGACGGTGCCGCTGTCGTTGGCGGCCAGTGCGCGTGAAGCTTCGTCACTCACGGTTCCGTTCAACGTGGCCACACCGCTGGACACGCTGACCTGGATATTCTGGCCCGCGAGTGCCGATTCGCCCTGAATCTTTGATTGGACATCGCCCGCCACCTGCTGATCGGTGCGAGCGACTGGCTGTTGCCCGGATTGCAGATTCTTGCAGCCGGCGATCAGGCCCAGAGCAAGCAGCATGCCGGCAGAGATAGGCAGAGATGAGCGCGTCGAAAATGAACGCGAAGTGGTAAGAGACTTTCTCGTCATTGCGAAAGACCTCAACGCATCGTGAACTCGCAGGTTCATAACAATCTCCTTACTTCAGAGCCAAGGCAACAAACCAACAAAGTTTCGACGTAGAAGAAAAGTTTTGGTATTGTGCAAACGTGACGGGCGGCCTCTCCATTGATAACTTTACGCCGTTTCTCGGGAAACGGAGGTGAATACTGCCCCTCCGCAACCAGTGATGCAATGGCCAACTCAGGATAAAGCCCCGGCCGTTTGGATACAGTGTTTTGTGGTTCTTTCGGGGGAGTTATTCGTCTAATTGGAACCGGGAGAAATCCTGCCGGAAGGTATACTATTGGTTGGCAAAACAGTCTTCGGGTCCCGGGAAAAGAGGGGACTTTTTACGACATCGAGGGGCCATTTCCCCCCTGGATGCCAGGCGTTGTCCAGGGGGGACGGAAATCTAGATGGGAACATTGCTGGAGAGTATCCAATCGCCCGCAGATTTAAAGCGCTTGAATGACGCGCAAATGGAGCAGCTGGCGGGGGAGATCCGCGAATTCCTGATTCAGACCCTTTCAAGAACCGGCGGCCACCTGGGCCCGAACCTTGGCGTGGTGGAACTCACCATGGCCCTGCATACGGTTTTTGACACTCCCCAGGACAAGATCATGTTTGACGTGAGCCATCAGGCCTACGTGCACAAGATTCTTACCGGGCGTCGCGATAGGTTCGATACGATTCGGCAGCCGGGCGGCCTGAACGGCTTTATGCTGCGCACGGAAAGCGACCATGACTGCTTTGGCGCGGGGCATGCGGGAACAGCTCTCTCCGCGACATTGGGAATGGCGGTGGCGCGCGACCTGGCTGGCGGCACGGAGCACGTGATTGCAGTGGCCGGCGACGCCGCGTTTACCAATGGCATTTCATTCGAGGCGATCAACAACATCGCCGAGCAGACGAAGCGCCTGATCGTGGTGCTCAATGACAATGAGTGGTCAATCGATCGCAATGTGGGCGCGATAGCGCGCTACTTCCACCGCATTGTGACCAACGAGCATTATCAGCACCTGCATGCTTCCGCAACGCGCATTATCGAAAAATTCGGCGGCAAAACCGCGGTGAAGGTTGTGCGACGCGCCGAAGAAGCTGCCAAAGGTATGTTGTGGCCCTCGGTAATGTTTGAGGAGTTCGGCCTGGAATACTTTGGGCCGATCGACGGGCACAATCTGCCGCTGCTGATCGAGACGTTCAAATTTCTCAAGGCCGCCGATCACCCTGTGCTGCTTCACGTGCTCACGCAGAAGGGCCGCGGATTCCAGCCGGCACTCGATGGACAGAAGAAGTTTCACGGCCTCGGGCCGTACGACCCCGAGACTGGCGACACGAAGCCCGTGGGTTTGCCGACATATTCCGAAGTCTTCGCCAAATCGCTTGCTGCGCTTGCCGACAAGGACGATCGCATTGTAGCGATCACAGCGGCGATGCCGAACGGCACGGGACTTGATCATTTCCGGCCGCATCATCCGACTCGCTACTTCGATGTAGGTATCGCGGAAGAGCATGCAGTCGTTTTTGCAGCCGGCATGGCGACGCGCGGCTTCAGGCCGGTGTGCGCAATTTACTCCACCTTCCTGCAGCGCGCATTCGATCCGATTGTTCACGATGTATGCCTGCAGAAATTGCCGGTTCTGTTCTGCATGGATCGCGCCGGACTTTCGGGCGACGATGGTCCCACGCATCACGGGTTGTTTGATATCGGCTATCTTCGCTCAATCCCTGGGATTGTGCTGATGGCGCCCAAGGATGAGGATGAACTGGCCGACATGATGAAGACCGGCCTGCAGATTTCGGGACCGAGCGCCATTCGTTATCCGCGCGGAGCGGTTGCGGGGGTTCCGTGCAAGACTGAGCCGCAGGTGCTGCCGATTGGCAAGGCCGAGGTGCTGCAGGATGGCTCTGACGTCGCGATCCTGGGACTGGGATCGCTTGTATCGATGGCGCGCGAACTTGGCGGGAGACTCGAAAGGGAAGGTTACTCGGCTGCGGTCATCAATCCACGCTTCATCAAGCCGATCGATCGCGAGATGCTCGCACAGTACGCCAAGCGCGTTGCGGTCTTCGTCACGTTTGAAGATCACGTGAAGATGGGCGGATTCGGATCTGCTGTCGTCGAGGCTCTTGATGAGATGGGCTGCACGTTACCTGTGGTGCGGATCGGCTGGCCCGATCAGTTCATTGAGCACGGCAAGGTGGATGACCTGCGGCAGAAACACGGGCTCAGCGTGGACGCGGCGATGGATCAGGTGCTGCCGCTGCTGGCTGGTCGTCGCCGGCCTACGCTGGTGGCCAGCTAACGAGGGGTTCATTGCATACAGCCTGTGATTCACGGTGGGATTCGGCATTGCTCGACGACCAGCTTCGGGCGGATTGTCCGCGCCGATCTGTAAGCCGCGTCGTGACGAAACCCCACAATCGCAAGAGCGCACAGAACCGCCTGCGCGACGCTCTTGGTGTATCCTTCCGCATATGCCGCAATTGAGCTGCACGTCGGCGCGGCCACGTCTTCCGGTTTCGTGGCTCGCTCCAGATCGATTGCTGCGTCCGCCAGGCCGCACCGGTATGCTTCGCGAACAGTTCATTCAGGCTCTGCCCGGCACCCGATGGCGTGTTGCGTTCTCGCTTCTGATCGTGCTGGTGCTCGGTGCCGGCGCGGCACGGGCTAAGCCTGCTCAACAACCGGCTCCCAATCCTGCTGCTCCCGTTCCGTTGGTCCTTACCGGGGGCACACTCATCGACGTTACGGACTGGGGCCGTTCCGCGCGTGATCTTCAAAATGCGATTGTCATCATTCGCGAGGGCAAAATCTCAGAGGTAGGTCCGGCGAGTTCGATTGTTGTTCCCAAAGTTGCGCGAATCATCGACTGCACCGGCAAGTTCATCATTCCGGGACTGGTGGACGGCTATGCGGGGATGAACTCGCAAGGCCAGGCCAGCGCCAATCTTTACATGGGCGTGACCACAATTGTGGCGCGCAGCGATCACGAGCACGGGCTCGTTGATTACGGAGCCAATCCGCGCCCCAACATCGTGCCCATTGATTCGGCGGGAACAACGGACGCCTGGAGCCTGCTGGCCAAGCAGCCTGCGTGGATGAGCAGACTCCGTGAAGGCCTTCGCCCGGTGGAACTGAGCCCTGAAGACACAGGGCGTCAGTTGAACGACACTGCGCGGCTTGGGACGCGCGTGATTTTTATCGGCCACAACATTACCGCTGCAAACACGCAGTGGATTATCGCGCGAGCGCATCAGCTTGGCATGGTTACGTATGGGGAGTTTATTTCAACCCCTTACCAGGTGGGTGTTGATGACGGTGTGGACGCGCTGGTTCACATGGATCGCTACGATCTTGGTCTTATTCCAGAGGAATTGCAACGGCCGCTTGTGGATACGCCGCAAGGGCCTTCAGCAAATACGGCGTACGACTATTCGCAGCGCATTCCGCCAGGCGACCGGCACGTATACGCATATGCCAGATTTCTGGCGGAGCACCACGCCGCCCTGATCCCCACTCTGAGCATGTACTTCGTGAATCTGCCCCGGCATCGCAATTTGTGGAAGGAGCCCGCCGCCGCACTTCTGGATCCCTCGCACATGTTCAATCCGACGAACGTGCAGACGGGCGAAATGGATTATCCGCTGCCCGCGTGGACACGCCACTTGCCCGCCGTAGGCCAGCGCTGGATGGAAGAGAACCAGCGCAAGAGGGAAGCGCAGGATGCGATGCGCATGTGGCTCATTAACGAAACCATTTTCTCGGCTTACCCGCACTACCTTGCTGCCTCGGCCGCACCTGTGGATGGGTCCATGCCCGGAATTTCGATGCATACGGAACTTGAGTTGCTGGTGCGGTTGGGGCTGTCGTCGCGCGAGGCGCTGGCGGCAGCGACCAATAATTACGCGCTGCAATTCGGCTGGAATGAGCTGGGCCTGATCGCTCCCGGACGCCGCGCAGACGTTCTGGTGGTTGATAGCGATCCCACGGCAAATATCTGGAACATACGCCGAATCTCCACCCTGATCTTGGACGGAAACGTGATCGATCGCGATGCACTTTTGAATATGAAGCGGTGACTGGCGCCGGCCGCGCTCCGCGCCCACGTTTTGCCCATTCATTTGCTTCCTACGCCGTTTAAAAAGCGTCCCAAGAAAGGCCCCGAAGTTTGCCTGCGGGGGCTTCGTGGAAGCGGGGGGGAAAGGATAGTCTATGGAGGTACCGTTTTACAGCCACGAAGTCGCCTTTTGGATCTCGATCCCTGAGCGGCAGCAACGCAACAGCGCAGTTGAGGAGTGTTTCACGTTGAAGAGCAAGACTTTATTTTCGATTCTGGCCGCGCTTTCGGTCGCCATCATGCCTATAGCGGCCGTCGGCCAGCTTGCACCCGAGCGCCCTAAAAACCAACCTGGCGCGCCGGGTTACAAGTATCAGGCGTTTGCAATGGCTGGCTACACAAGCCTTAACCAGGTAAACCAATCACGCTACGGCCTGATCGGCGGTGTAGCAGGCGTTACTCGCGATTTCGGCCGGCACTTTGGCATTACCCTGCAGGGCGACTACTACAAGCCCGCGGTTGGCACCGGCAATCCCGGGAAGCCGTTGGTATATGACGTGCTGGTGGGTCCCGAGATTCGCGCCAACCTGTATGGGAACTTCGACGGATTTGTACACGGCTTATTTGGTGTGGAGCACACTGGCGGCGAGGGCAAGACGCCGAACCTCTCGTTTGCGGGTGGCTTTGGCGGCGGCATGTTGTACAACCTGAACTCGCGCTGGGCAGTTCGTGCGTCCGGCGACAGGATCGCCGCATCATTCTCGCTCAACAACAACACTCCGGCGTTGAACTACTCGCCGCACATGTACTGGAATCCGCGCGGTGAAATCGGTGTTGTGTTCCGGTTCTAAATATACGTTCAGTGGTTGTGAACGATCTGAAGAGGCACCCAAAACCAATGGGATGCCTCTTTTTCTTGCAAGATTCAGAGGCGCTTTGTTCATTTTGGATGCCGTTGAAGCGTCAATGAGTGACCTGCGGTGGTAGGCCGCGACGCCCGCGAAGAGCAAGTTCAGCGTTCAGTCTGGATTGAAACTGAATTGCAGAACTTTTCGCCAACTACATCTTTCAAGGCATGAAATAGTACCAAAGTGTTGTTGGCCCCCGAGTTTCTTCGTGATAGTGTCCAATATAGCCATTCTACCTACTCTTTGATTCACTACCCCTGGGACCATCAATGCATGTGCCTTTGTGGTCCGTCGTGGTGTGTCGACTTTAGGCGCTTTTGACCAGACTTGCGCGGGCTTGCGGCAGGTGGGGCGTGAGCGGATGATGTCGCATGGCAAGAAAGGAACGTACGCAATGATCCGGTCATTCACTTGTTGGAAAGTGCGTGGCGAAAGGCGAACCATCCCAACCGGGAGTCGTATGAGGTTTGCTCAGCCAGAGGATGGGCAAGCGCTGGTGGAGGCTGCGCTGGTAATGCCAATGCTCTTGATCGCAGGTACGGGCATCTTGGTTTTCGGCATCTACATAATGCAGATTCTAAGTCTGACAGAAGGTGTCGGTAGCGCCGGCAGGGTTCTTGCGGTAAACGCAGGGTTGACCACCGACCCCTGCTCGGTAGCATCCCAGGCATTTCAAAGCGCTGCACCGTTGCTCACGACCGCCAATCTCACTTATGTGCTCACTTTGAATCCAGGAACAGGTAACCAATCGTTTCCCGGTTCCACTTGTTCAAGCTCCTCCACCACGACTGGGGCGGCAGGGGCACTGGTTTCAGGGGGAACGGCTACTGTGAAGGTCACCTACACAAATTGCAGCCTCTCCTTCTACGGAAACAATCTCTTTCCAAGTGGGTGTTCAATTTCCCAGTCAGTCACGGAGTCAGTCCAATGAAGCTAAAAGCCGGTTCTTTTCAACGCAGGATCGTTAGTAGTGAGAGCGGAGTATCAATGGTGTGGGTCGCCATTCTACTCCCGTTGATTTTGGGTGTTGGTGGATTGGGGGTGGACGCAGGGTACGCCTACATCGGCTACCGGGAGCTCCAGATTTCGACCGATGCCGCTGCAATGGCCGCCGCGGCAACCTTACCCAGCACAACCGCTGCGACGACAGCTGCCACTCAGTTCAGCTCTACACCTGGCAACTACAATGCCTACCCAATTTTGAATACACCTTACGCCATTTCGAACACCCAGATTACGGTTACGCCGGGATGCATCACGCTGTCGGGTCTGCCGGCATGCGGATCTTCTATTACGGCAAATGCCGTGAAGGTGACGCAAACCGCCAAAATTCCAACATTCTTCATCCGCGCATTATCAGTTTTCGGCGTCAAGTCCGCGCAGTCCATTGACCTGTCGGCAACAGCGGTTGCGGCAATGAGGGGAGCGCAGCGCGGCCCTTACAACGTTGCCATCGTGATCGATTCGACCCCATCCATGCGCCAAAACGATGGCGGCAGCAATTGCACCGGAACAAAAATTGCTTGCGCGGAGGAGGGAGCTCAAATCATGCTTTCGCAACTCTCGCCCTGTCTGCCGAATACCACTTGCGGCGCTGCCACCAACGGAAACGTCGCTTATCCGGTGGATAAGGTTGCCCTCTTCACGTTTCCTGCGCAAACACCCGGAAGTCAGCTTGCAAAGGACCAAACGTGCGGTTCGATCTCAATCATGCCCAGCGTTATTAACTACCCAGACAGCAAAGCACTCGGGACGCTCACATCGTTGCCGAATTCGACCAATCTGGCCACGCTGGTGTCTGAGTATGGCGTTGTTCCCCTGGTTTCGAACTACCGCACTTCCGACAGCACTTCAGGGTCGAACCCGCTGACAATTGATCGCAGTAATCCCATGCTATCCAGTGCCCAGTCCATCGTTAACGCCGTGGGCGGGAATAGCTATTTTGGAGGCGCTAGCTGCGCAGGTATGGCTGGAACAAACACGGGAACAACTTTCTACGCGGGAGCACTCTTTACGGCACAGCAATACCTGGTGGCCAACGCAAGAGCGAATGCAGAGAACGTGATTGTTCTGCTAAGCGACGGTGATGCCAATGGTGGCACGATGGGCGCCGGCAGCAGCAACCTCTACAATTCCGGCTCTAGCAAAGGCACCTATCCCTCCAGCTCCAAGCAGTGCAAACAGGCAATCGACGTTGCGACGGCGGCCCAGAAAACTGGCACCAAGATCTATACGGTTGGTTATACAGTTGCAAGTGGTGGCTGCAGTACGGACAGCGGTCTTACAGCTTGTTCGGCGCTCAGGAGCATAGCGAGTGGGGATAAGAACTTCTTTGTTGATACTTCGAGTGTGGCTTGCCCGGGTGCAAGATCAGTCGCCATGAACGGGAAGGCCAACTCCCTGAGCTCAATCTTCACAGCGATCGTCGGAGACTTGACGCTACCCCGACTGGTCTCCAGCAGCATTTCATTTACGGCCAGTTGAAAGCGGCCGATTCGCATGCAGTGGCAGCCTGATCCACTTTGTGGATCGGGCTGCTTTTTTCTTGCTCGTGCTATCTACTTTTGCGCACTTGGGCGCCGGCGGCAAGGAATGCGCGGCAGAATGCAGCCGCCGCCACGGGGCCGACGTCCGGGGGCTTGACCTGCGTTTCCTTGTTGAAGATGTGGTCGTAGAGTACGGGGCCAAGCAGCAGCGCTACGGATGCGTCGAGATCGAGATTGCGCGGCAACACGCGGTGCTCTATGCCGCGCCGTAGGATGTTCTTGATGCATTCTCGGGGAGGCTCCATCACGCGATGCCGCCACGCCTTGCCGAATTCAGGGTGAATAGCGGAGTAAGCGATGAGCGACGGAGTCAAGCGCAGGCGAGCATCATCGAACTGGTCGGGCGGGCGGCGTGTGAGCACGGTAGTAAGATCGCGCTGCAGGTCACCGGAGTCGATGTCCTCGCGCTGGCGGTCCAGGCCGTGGATCATGATCATCACTTCCATGAGCAGGGCTTCTTTATCGGGCCAGTGGTTGTAAATGGTGGCCTTGCTTACGCCGGAGTGCTGAGCGATTGCGTCCATGCTGGTCGCATCGATGCCGCGCTCGCCGAACAAATCGAGCGCGGCCCGAAGAACCTTGTCGTGCGCTAGCGGACTTCGTGATCTTGTCATTTTCTATATCTCAATTTTAGAGAAACGCCACGCACCGATGACGAGCAAAACGCTTCCAACGGCGGCGAGGACAATTGCGCTTGTTGAAACCGCGAACGCCGGCTGAAACTGCGACGAGCGCAGCAGCACTGCTCGGATGCCGTCAATCCCGTAGGAAAGTGGATCGAGCCGCGTGATTACGGTGAGGATGGTTCCGTGACCGGCGAGCGGGAACAGCGCGCCGGAGAGAAAGAAGATGGGCATGACGAGGAAGTTCATAATAAGCTGAAAGCCTTGCATGTCCTGAATGCTGGAACCGATGGCGACGCCGAGCGCAGCGAAGACAATGGCAATCGCGACCATGAACGCCACTGCGACCGGCACCAGCAGCCAGTTGGCGGGGCGAAAGCCCGCGATGAAGCTGATGATGAACACCAGCATGCCTTGAATTACCGCCACAGTCGCGCCGCCGAGCGTGCGGCCGATCATGATCTGCAGGCGCGGCACCGGAGCGACGAGCGTTTCCTTAAGAAAGCCAAACTGGCGATCCCACAGCAGGCCGAGCCCGGAAAAGATGGACGAGAAGAGTACGCTCATGCCGATGACGCCGGGCGCGAGCAGTTGAATGTAGCTTCCGTAACCGGCGCGCTGGAAGACGGGGCCGAGGCCGAATCCGAGAGCGAGCAGATAAAGAAGCGGCTGCCCGAGAGACGCCACGATCTGCGCGCGGAAACGTATGTAGCGCTTGAGCTCGCGCAGCCAGAGAATGTAAATTGCACTCATCGTTTGCCTCCACTCCACATTTTTGCGAATTGACGCATCTTGTCTGCCGAGTCGGCACTCTCGTCGCGGATCGTTGAGCCGGTGAGAGCCAGGAATGCGTCCTCGAGTGTCGCGGCGCCTGTCTGCTCCTTGATTTCCGCCGGTGTGCCTTGGGCCACTAGCTTGCCGTGATCGATGACGCCGATGCGATGGGCCACACGGTCAGCTTCGTCCATGTAGTGCGTCGTCAGGAAGACGGTGACGCCTTCCGACTCGTTCACGCGGCGTACGTGATTCCAGAGTTGATTGCGGCTCTGCGGATCGAGGCCGAGCGTTGGCTCGTCCAGGAAGAGGATTTTTGGCGTATGCAGAAAGCCGCGCGCAATTTCGAGCCGCCGCTTCATGCCGCCGGAAAACTTCTTTACTTGCTCGTTGCGACGATCCCATAGCTCGAACAGCTTGAGCAGTTCTTCAGCGCGATGATGACGCAGCTTGTGTGGCACATGATAGAGAACGCCATGGATTTCCATGTTTTCCCACGCGGTAAGGTCACCGTCGAGGCTGGGATCCTGAAACACGATGCCAAAGCGCTTGCGGGCTTCGTTCTGGTGCGTGCGCGGATCCAGGCCGTCGAGTTTGATGGCGCCACTGGTGGGGTGCAGCAGCGTAGTCAGCATTTTGATGGTGGTGGTTTTGCCCGCCCCGTTGGGGCCGAGGAAGGCGAAGATCTCACCTGCGGCGACTTCGAAGGAGACGTCATCCACAGCAGTGAAATTGCCAAACGTTTTTACCAGATTTTTGGCGTGAATCATGTCGGGCCTCCGGACAAGTATCTATACTGAACGGTTCAGTTCAGTTTTGTCAACTGGATATTTGTGCCCCAGAAGAAAGCCGGGTGCCCCACCTTCGCCGATGCGCAGTTTCATCGTGCGACGGCTAAGGTGGAACAGCGCAACACCGTCAAGCAAGTTTTTCCGCAGCCTGATTAGTCCAGTTGCTTATGATTGCGGTAACTCGCCGTTCCGAAATAGCTCAAGAATTCACAGTCCAGTAAAGCGAAGCTCACTTTGCGGCTCCTGAATCCAAGGTATGATCAACTCGAGGAATCCATCCCATGTCCATGAACGTCTATGAGATTGCTTGCCAGCACGCGTCTGGCGAGATCGCCGAAATCGACTCACAGATTGACAGGTTGACCCATAGGAAGGAGCTGATCGGAAAGCTCCTCGCGTTGTTCGAGCAACTGGATGAGCAATTCGCTCCAATCGATTCTTCCGTCATGATTTCTGAAGTTCGCGCTCCAGCAGTTCTCGCACCGGAGGTTGCCGAACACCAACTCCCGGAATCCGAGGCTGTGGTACAGGGGTCTCCAGATTAGGGTTAGGATCATCAAATCTACATGAGGTTTTAGAAACTCTGGCACAGTCTGAAGCGCAAGAGGCTGTTGCGCCTGTAATGGGAAACGGCCAATCGGTTTCTCACGACCAGGTCGCAGCGCTCGCATATCGCTTCTGGATGGAACGCGGCTGCGTGCACGGATTTGACCAGGAGGACTGGTACCGTGCCGAGCAGCAGTTATTTGGCGCGCAGTGAGCTAAGACCTTACTTCGTACGTGAGATTCAGCATTCCACTGGGCAGTGCATTCCTTTCAACAAGGCGCAACGGGCAAGGTCGGCCTGGTGGCAGCACCGGCACACCGCTGCCAAGGAGAATCGGCGATACGGCCAGTTCAACTCGATCAACCAGACCGGCATCGAGCATTGTGCGGAAGAGCGCTCCTCCGCCGAACAGCCAGAGATCTTTGCCGGGTTGACGCTTGAGCTGCGCCACCGCATTCGCCACGTCCGTTGACACGATGGTTGCCTCCGGGTGCAGTGACGGATCAAGCGTGGTGGAGACGACTACAATCGCCTTGCCCATTGACTTGAGCATCGAGCCTTGGCTCAGGGCGAGCTCATAGGTCTTGCGGCCCATCAGGAGGGTATCGAACTGGCTTAGGAAGGCATCCCAGTCAGAGGATTCGTCTGAGGCAATCCAGTCGTACTCGCCATTCGGCCCGGCGATAAAACCATCGAGGCTCGTAGCCACCTGATATCGCAGAAGGCGCTCGGCAGCCATGGCTAGCCTTCTTCTGCCTCGCGCAGCTTGGCGATGACAGTGAAATCTTCGAGCGTGGTTACATCGCCCTTGATTTCGCCGTGCGTGGCCAGCTCGCGGAGCAGGCGGCGCATGATTTTGCCGGAGCGGGTCTTAGGCAGCGAATCCGTAAAGCGGATGTCATCTGGCCGGGCCAGGGCACCAATCTCTTTTGAGACCCACTTGCGCAGCTCGTCTTTCAACTCTTCGCTCGGCTGGTTGCCGCTTTCGAGCGAAACGAAGGCGGAGATGGCCTGTCCTTTGAGATCGTCGGGACGGCCCACTACTGCAGCTTCAGCCACCTTGGGATGCGCTACGAGTGCCGACTCCACTTCCATGGTGCCGAGGCGGTGGCCGCTCACGTTGATCACGTCGTCCACGCGGCCCATGAGCCAGAAATAGCCGTCGGCATCCTGGCGCGCGCCGTCGCCGGTAAAGTAGCAGCCCGGGACGTCGCTCCAGTAGGTCTTCTGGTAGCGTTCCGGATCGCCGTAAACGGTGCGAGCCATGGATGGCCAGGGCTTTCGCACCACCAGCAGGCCGCCGCTGCCGGCGGGCACGGGTTCGCCTTCGCGCGTGACCACCTCAGGCTGAATGCCGAAGAACGGGCGCGTCGCAGAGCCGGGCTTGGCGGGTACGGCGCCGGGAATTGGCGCAATCATAATGGCGCCGGTTTCAGTCTGCCACCACGTATCCACGATGGGGCAGCGATTGTGTCCGATCTTCTCGCGGTACCACATCCACGCCTCGGGGTTGATGGGCTCGCCCACTGTGCCGAGCACGCGCAGCGAATCAAGCTTGTGTTTTTCTACGTGCTCGTCACCCCACTTCATGAAGGCGCGGATGGCGGTAGGAGCCGTGTAGAAGACGCTGACCTTGTGGTCGTCGATGATTTTCCAAAAGCGCGAGAAGTCCGGCCAGTTAGGAGCGCCTTCGTACATCAGCACGGTAGCACCGTTCTGCAGCGGCCCATACACCACGTACGAGTGCCCGGTAACCCAGCCGATGTCGGCCGTGCACCAGTAGACGTCTTCATCGCGCAGATCGAACACAAGCTTTGTGGTGAGGTACGTTTGCACGGCGTAGCCGCCGGTGGTGTGGACGAGTCCCTTGGGCTTGCCGGTGGTGCCCGACGTGTACAGGATGTAGAGCGGATCCTCAGAATCCATGTGCTCGGCCGGGCACTCGGGAGCGGCCTGCGCCACAAGGTCGTGCCACCAGTGGTCGCGGCCTTCGGTCATGTTGACGGGCGACCCGGTGCGGCGATAGACGACGACGTGCTTTACCGAGTGGCATGCGGCCATCGCTTCGTCCACAGTGCGCTTGAGCTGGATTTCGTTTCCGCGACGGTAGCTTGTGTCCTGCGTGATGATTGCCACGCATGAAGAATCGTTGACGCGGTCCGCGATGGCGTTGGCGGCGAATCCACCAAAGATGACGGAGTGGACGGCGCCAATACGCGCGCATGCCAGCAGGGCAATGGCCAGCTCGGGAGTCATGCCCATGTAGATGGCAACGCGGTCGCCTTTGCCGATGCCCAGCGACTTGAGTGCGTTGGCGAACTTCTGAACCTCGACGTGCAGCTCGGCGTAGGTCAGACGGCGAATCTCGCCCGGCTCGCCTTCCCAGATGAGCGCGGTCTTGCTGGCGCGTACGCCGAGCGCATGCCGATCGACGCAGTTATAGCTCAAGTTGATCTTTCCGCCCACGAACCACTTGGCCAGGGGAAGATTCCAATCGAGCACCCTGTCCCATTTTTGGAACCAGTGCAGATCGTCGGCCACCGTTGCCCAGAATTTCTCGGGGTCCGCAATCGACTCCCGATAAAGGGCTTCGTACTGCTCAAGACTACTGATGTGAGCCTTTGCGCTGAACTCGGGCGGCGCTGGGAAGAGCCGGTTTTCGCGCAGTGTGGAATCAATATCCTGAGAGCCAACGGGATGAACGGGCGTGGAAGACATGCATGGTCCTTTAGGGAAGCTGGATCGCGAGGAGTCATGGCAATTCACCGGGGAAATCACCTTCGGTGAAAGGCCGAATGGAGTCACTTTATCGGGCTTGGCATAGGGTGGGCAAGTACCTGGAAGTCCAAGGCAGGCAAAGTGACTAGCCAGGCAGCTGATTCTCGGTGCGAGGAGTTGGTGGTCACCAGCGGAGAATCGGCAGCAGGCTTGAATAATCGTCCGTCCAGAGGCGCAGGCCGGGCCGGATCTCCGCGGGCCTGGAGTGTACTGCCACATCGGGAATAGCAAAGAAGCCCAAGTCGTCGCTGAGCAATATCCACGTTGAGCCGAATGCGCCGCGGCGGTCGCTGGCGAGACTGCTGACACGCACCGCATGCATGCCTGCGTTCTGCGCGAGCAGCGCGATAGCGGGCTCGAGATTCACGTGCTGGTTGGAGATGTGATAGGCGATGATGCCACCGGCCGCCAGGTGGTGACGAAAGAGTTCGAGTGCCTGCGCGGTGAGCAGGTGCAACGGAATGGCGTCGCCAGAGAATGCGTCGACGGCAAGCACGTTGAAGTGCTGCGGTGCCTCGCGCGCCAGCGAGGTGCGGGCGTCGCCGCCGGCGAAGCTGATTTGGGCGCCGGACTCCCGTATGTAGGTGAAGGCATTCTGTGCGATGGGAATGACGGCCGGGTTTATTTCGTAGAAGCGAATGCGGTCGCCGGGATTTCCATAGGCGGCGATGGTCCCGGCGCCAAGGCCGATGACTCCGATGTTGCGCGGGCGGCCGGTGCAGCAGTTGCGCAGCGCAAGTCCAATGCCCGAGTCTTCAGCGTAGTAGGTTGTGGGCGTTTTGCGTTGGGCTTCGGTGCCCCAGATCTGGGTACCGTGCTGGATCGTTCCATTGGTGAGCGTGCGTAGTTTTGCGTCGTGAAAATCCGTCTGCTTCACGCGCAGAGCTGCGTAGAAGTTGCGCACCGCCACGATGGTGTTGTGCTGGTAGGCAAAGTGGAGCCTTACGGCGAGCACGAGCATGATAGCGCTGGCAACGATCCAGAGCAGGCGCACCGCCCAACCCGATCGCCACAGGCAGGCGAGCACTAACAGCGCGGTCACAAAGCAGGTAACGGCCAGATCGTAATTGAACGAAAACAGAGCCGGGAACACCAGTGCCACAAGAAACGCACCGAGAGCGCCGCCGGCAGCGAAAAGCAAATAAAAAAGCGTAGATTCCGAAGTGCGTTGCGGGCGCAGTGCGAATGCTTCGCTATGGCAGAAGAGCCCGGCCGCAAACAGCTCGATCAAAAAGAAAGCGATGCCGATGCGGAGAGGCAGAGAAACATCGACTTGCGAAACCATGTAGCCGACGCTGGCCAGCATGACTGCGAGGAAGCGAGCGACGATCAGGCGGGGTAGCAGGCGCGGAAACTCGAAGGCGAGAATGATGGTGAGCAGATAGACCGCAAGAGGAAGAATCCAAAGTAGCGGGATTGCTGCGAGATTGGCGGTGATGTAGCTGGTAATGGCGCTCAATTGCATGGACGCGGCCATGGGCAGCAGAAACCAGAGCCATTTGTGTGCGGCCGGCGATGCGGGAATGGCTTCCAGTTCGGCCGCGGAAGACGGTGATGCGGATTGCACGGTGGATCGCGAACGCAGCGTGAGGCTGGCTGCAAGCACGATGAAGAACAGGAAGCCGCAGAACCAGGCCACGCGCTGCGTGTGCAGCGTGAACCGTGGCTCAATCAGCGATGGGTATGCTGCTAAAGCGAGCAGGGAAGCCAGATTCGATAGCGCAAACAGCCCGTACGGAACCGGTGTGTCTTCGACCCGCGACCACCAGTACTGCAGCAGCGGGCTGGTGGCGCCGAGCGCAATAAAAGGAAGGCCGATCCACAGCGTGAGCGCATAAAAAATGGTGGCGACGGGGTGATCGGGCCCGCTGCTTAAATCGACCGAGCCGAACGCCCAGTAAATTGCCAGCACAATCGTGGCCGCGAGCAGGGCGAGGTGCAGAACCCACTGTCGATGCCGCGCGACCCAATGCGCGTAGGCATAGGCGCAGAGCAGCGCCGTTTGAAAGAAGACAAGGCACGTGATCCACACGGCGGCAGAACCGCCAAGTACCGGGACCAGTTGTTTGGCTACGATTGGTTCGACGAGGAAGAGCAGAAACGCAGCGAGAAAAATCACAACTGCAAAGTGAAGCCGCGTTCCTGTCATCTGGAAAGACTACTACATCAGTCTTTCTGGTTTGCCGAGTTGATTTTGGCTTCGGCTTCGGAAATAACGCGAAGCGCTTCAGTGTAGGCGTCTTCGCTTTCGCCCGCATCCTTCCAGAGCTTCAGGCCGCGATCGAGCTGCTGCTCCGCGCGCGGCACATCGATCTCCGCGGGCTTCAGTGCATCGTTGGCCAGAACGGTAACGCGATCCGGAAGCACTTCAACAAAGCCCCAGCTGACGAAATAGCGGGAGTCGGCTCTTACGCCTTCGTCACCGCTGGCCCCGCCGTGCACAATCACGTCGCCCGCGCCCAGCTCGGCAACCAGCGGCGCGTGACCGTAAAGCACCTCAAAGTAACCCGACTTGGAGGGCAGGTCCACCGAATCGGCGGTGAGCTCGCACATAGTGCGTTCGGGAGTCACCAGCCGTACGCGGAGTTGGATTGTGTCGTCAGCCATAAATGCCTTTCAGCCACTAGCTTTTAGCTTCTAGCTCCTAGCTAAAGGCTAGAAGCTAGTGGCTAGAAGCTGCCTTTCTTACACCGTTGCCTTCAATTGCTCGGCCTTTGCCAGTACGTCCTCAATGCCGCCCTGCATGTAGAAAGCCTGCTCGGGGATATCGTCGTACCTGCCCTCGATGAGCTCCTTGAAGCTGCGCACCGTGTCGGCAATCTTGACGTATTTGCCGGGAATGCCGGTGAACTGCTCGGCCACGTGGAACGGCTGCGAAAGGAACTTCTGCACCTTGCGGGCGCGCGCCACGGTGAGCTTGTCTTCTTCAGAGAGTTCGTCGATGCCAAGGATGGCGATGATGTCCTGCAGATCCTTGTAGCGCTGCAGAATGCGCTTCACGCCTTGCGCCACGTCGTAATGGTCTTGCCCGACAATGCGCGCGGAGAGAATGCGCGAGGTGGAGGCCAGCGGATCGACCGCCGGATAGATACCCAGCTCGGAAAGCGGACGGCTCAACACGGTGGTGGCGTCGAGGTGAGCGAACGTGGTGGCTGGCGCGGGATCCGTCAAGTCGTCAGCGGGAACGTACACTGCCTGCACCGAGGTGACCGAGCCCTTGCTGGTGGAAGTGATGCGCTCCTGCAGTTCGCCCATTTCCGTGGCCAGGTTCGGCTGGTAGCCCACGGCCGAGGGCATACGACCCAGGAGCGTTGAAACTTCAGAGCCGGCCTGCGTGAACCGGAAGATGTTGTCGATGAAGAGCAGCGTGTCGGAGCCTTCGACGTCGCGGAAGTACTCGGCGACAGTGAGCGCGCTCAGGGCTACGCGGAGGCGGGCTCCGGGCGGCTCAGTCATCTGGCCGTACACCAGGGCGCATTTGGAGTTGGCGAAGTCGCCGGGTGAGATGACGCCGGACTCCGTCATTTCGACCCAGAGATCGTTGCCCTCGCGGGTGCGCTCGCCGACGCCGCCAAACACGGAATAGCCGCCGTGGTTCTTGGCGACGTTGTTGATGAGTTCCATGATGACGACGGTCTTGCCGACGCCGGCACCGCCGAAGAGGCCGATTTTGCCGCCCTTCAAGAAGGGCTGGATGAGATCGATGACCTTGATGCCGGTCTCGAACATCTCTTCGTGCGTGGTCTGCTCGTCAAAGAGCGGCGCAGGCCGGTGAATGGGCATGCGCATTTTTTCGCCGATGGGGCCGAGGTTGTCCACCGGGCTGCCGATGACGTTGAGCACGCGGCCCAGCGTCTCCTTGCCCACCGGCATGGTGATGGGTGCGCCGAGATCGATGGCTTTCATTCCGCGGACCATACCATCAGTGGCTTCCATGGCCACTGTGCGCACGCGGCCTTCGCCCAGGTGCTGCTGGACTTCGAGGATCACGCTGATGGGCGTGGGCACGTTGAAGCCCTCGCTGGTGACGCGCAATGCCTGGTAGATGGGCGGCATCTTCGCTTCTTCAAACTGCACGTCTACGGCGGGGCCGGAGACCTGAATTACTTTGCCGATATTTTCTGCCATTGTTCTTTGCCTTCTTGTTACGAAGCATTCAGCTATTAGCTTTCAGCTTTCAGTCTTTCCTGGCTCGGTTCTCTCTGCGTTTTCTCTTCAGTTCGTTCCATTGCGAAGAAGCTGAAGGCTGAGGGCTGAAAGCTGTTAGCTGGTTCTTACAGCGCCGCAGCGCCGGAAACAATCTCGATAATCTCCTTGGTGATGGCCGCCTGGCGCACGCGATTCATGTGCAGCGTAAGCGAGTCGATCATGTCGGAGGCGTTGTTGGTTGCCGAATCCATCGCCGTCATACGGGCCGCGTGTTCGGCGGCGACTGACTCCGTCATGGCGTGGTACAGCACGGAAAAAATAAATTGGGGTAGCAGGCCGTTGAACAGTTCCTCGGCGGGCTGCTCATAGATGTAGTCCACATTCGCGGTGCCGAACTTCTTTGCTTCTTCGTCGGCTTCGCGGGTGTCCGCCGGTTCAATATCAATGCCGGCGGAGAGGGCAGCCTCGGCGGCGCGTTCGCGCTGCTCCGCGGTTGGCTCCACGGCGCCTGTAATCTGCGGGCCCGATAAATTGATGAGAGGCAACAGGCGTTCGACTACCAGGCGTTGCGCGATCACCGATTTGAATTCGTTGTAGACGATATAGACGGCGTCGATTTCCTCGTGCATGTAGCGGGCGATAATGCTTTCCGCAAGCTCGTGGACGCGGCCGGGCTCAAGTTTGAGCAACATACCGGGATGATCGCCGGTGACTTCGACGGGAGATTTGCGATCCCTTACCTGGCGGACGACGCCATGGTCGTCGGCCACTTCGTTGTAGACCGCGGCAGGGTAGCGGCGCCGCATCTGGTCGCGGCCCTTGCGGCCCACGGCCTCTACATCGATCTGCTTGTCGGTGTTGCCGGCAATGAACTGGAAGGCCGTCTTGAGGATGTTGGCGTTGAATCCGCCCGCAAATCCCTTGTCGCCGCTGATGACGACGAGCAACACGCGCTTTTCGGGCCGGGTAACAAAGAGCGGATGGCGCAGGTTGCCGGTCTGCTCGTCAAAGAGCGCGACGCGGTGGGTCAGCGACTCGAGCACGCTGGTGATCATTTTGGCGTATGGCCGGGCCGCCATCGCCCGCTCTTGCGCGCGGCGCAGCTTGGCCGCCGAGACCATCTTCATGGCCTTGGTGATCTGCCGCGTGTTCTTCACGCTTGCGATCCGTCGCCGTAAATCTAAGACATTTGCCATTCTTATTAGCTCTCAGCTTTCAGCCTTCAGCTCATCGTCTTGCTACCAAATTCTGCGCCAAATCGTTTTGGCTGAGAGCTGAAAGCTGATGGCTGACAGCTCGCCGTTTACCTAGTTAGCCGCAACCGCAGATTCCAGTTCCGCCTTGAAGTTTGCGGAGTACTCTTTCAGGGCGGCATGCAGGCGGCTGCGCAGGTCGTCGTCGAGCTGCTTCTTACTGGTCAGGTCGGCGATGAGAGCGCTTTGTGCGCTGTCCAGATACTTGTAGAGGCCGTCTTCGAAGGCGCGAATGTCGGAGACCTTGATGTCGTCAAGGTAGCCCTGGGTGCCGGCGAACAGAACCACAGTCTGCTGTTGCCAGGTCAGCGGGTGGAACTGCGGCTGCTTCAACAATTCGGTGAGGCGCTGTCCGCGGTTGAGCTGCTTCTGCGTGAGCGGATCGAGATCGGAACCGAACTGCGCGAATGCAGCGAGTTCACGGTATTGAGCAAGATCGAGCTTGAGAGTCGAACCGACCTGCTTGACTGCCTTGATGGCCGCTGAGAAGCCTACGCGCGAGACCGAGAGGCCGACGTTCACCGCCGGACGTACGCCGGAGTTGAACAGATCGGTTTCAAGGAAGATCTGGCCGTCGGTGATCGAAATAACATTGGTGGGAATGTATGCCGAGAGATCGCCTGCCTGGGTCTCAATGACCGGCAGGGCGGTGAGCGAACCGCCGCCCTTCTCTTTGCTCATCTTCGATGAGCGCTCGAGCAGGCGGGAGTGGAGATAGAAAACGTCGCCCGGATAGGCTTCGCGGCCCGGCGGACGGCGGAGCAGCAGAGAGATTTCGCGGTAGGCCATGGCGTGCTTGGAAAGATCGTCGTACATGACAAGTGCGTGCTTGCCGTTATCGCGGAAGTATTCGGCGATGGCGGTGGCGGCATAGGGCGCCAGGTACAACATAGGCGCAGGCTCAGAGGCCGAAGCGGCCACGATGACCGTGTGGCCCATGGCGCCGGCTTCAGTCAGCGTCTGCACAACCTGGGCAATCGACGAGCGCTTCTGGCCGATGGCGCAGTAGACGCAGATCAGATCGTTCTTGGCGTTGTTGATGATGGTGTCGAGCAGGACGGCGGTCTTACCGGTCTGGCGGTCACCGATAATCAGCTCGCGCTGGCCGCGGCCGATGGGAATCATGGCGTCGATGGCTTTGAGGCCGGTGGCCATGGGCTCGCGGACGCCCTGGCGATCGATGATGCCGGGAGCGATGCGCTCTACGGGCAAGGTTTCGGTGGTGGCGACCGGGCCCTTATCGTCAATGGGAATACCCAGCGCGTTCACTACGCGGCCAATCATGGCTTCGCCTACCGGAACGGAGAGAATCTTGCCAGTGCGCTTGACCTCGTCGCCTTCTCTTAGCTCGGTATAGTCGCCTAGAATCACAGCGCCGACCTGGTCTTCCTCCAGACTGAGCGCCAAACCGGCGATGTCGTGCGGGAAGCTGAGCAGCTCGCCGGCCATGACCTTGTCCAACCCATGCAGGCGGGCAATGCCGTCGCCCAGGGAGGTGATGGTTCCAACTTCGTCCACCTGGACTTTTGAATCGTAATTCGCGATCTGCTCGCGTAGAAGCTGCGTAATCTCGTCTGCTTTGATCTGAGCCATTTTCCAGTCAACAGTGAACAGTGGTCAGTGGTCAGCTTTTCGCCGCAATGTGCGAACCGCCAATCTGTAACCGCTGAAGTCCTGCCTCCATTAAGTTCTGACGTTTCAGTTCCGTTTCAATCTCTTTGCCGCCGCAGTTCAGTGATGCTTCGTCCCATGAACTTCGAATCCTGGACACTGACCACTGATCACTGTCCACTGCCGGCGTCAGCCGGCGATAAGTGCGTCTCTCAAACGGTCAAGGCGTCCCCGCACCGAACCGTCATAAACTGTCGACCCGATGCGCACCACGGTTCCGCCAAGGATCGACGCATCGAGCTTGAAACTTGCTTCAACTTTTCCGCCTGCCAGCTTGCCAACTTCAGCCAGGAGAGCTTCGCGCTCCTTCGCGTCCAGCTCGCGCGCGGTCACAATCTCCGCAGGATGAATTCCCATCTGCTCCTGCAGCAGCCTGCGATAGCCTTTGGCAACCTCACCCACGTGGGCGATGCGGTTGTTTGAAATCAGCACCGCGATCAGGTTGCGCAGTTCCTTCTGCATTCCGAGCTTTGCGTTGAGTTTGTCGAGGATGGCCACCTTGTCGTTGACGGCGACGGCCGGGTTCTCAAAAAACTCGCGCAGCTCGGGGCTACCATTCCAGGTAGCAAGAAAGTCGGTCAGCCTCTGGTCAATTGCGGCCGTGTCGAGCTTGGCGGCCGTGACCACATCGGCGAAGGCACTGGCGTAGCGGGAAACGAAAGCGGCCATTACTTTTGCCCTCCGTCTGATTTGGCGCCGTTTTTGACGACCTTGCCAATGAATTCGGCGATCAGGGCGCGATCGGCTTGAGGCGACAGCGTCATCTGTTTCGCGGCCTGCTCAATGGCCAGGTCGGTGGCATAATGGCGCAGGGTTCGGCGCGCGTGCGCTACCGCAATGTTCAATTCCTGTCCGGCCGACTCGACAATGCGCGCGCTCTCTTCAGTGAGAGAAGCCTTCACGCGCTTTTCGTCTTCCAGACTTTCCTGCTCAACCTGTGCCTGCAGCTTTTTGATCTCGTCGTCCAGACCGGCCAGTTTCTCTTCCACCGCGCGCAGGCGGGCGTTTGCTTCTTCAGTAGCCTTGCGGGCGGTTTGCAGATTGTGGCCCAGCGTCTGCGAGCGCTTGCGGAAAACCTTGGGGAGCACACGTCCGAGCGGGACAGCGATCAGCAAAACGATGATGAGAAAATTCGCTACCTGGTAGATGGCAGACGCGGTTTCAACACTGGTGCCGAAGGTCCGCGCTGTCCACTTCACTATCGGGCCACCGGTCAGGAATACCTTGTTCTGCTCTTCCTGCGAAGGGCGCTCCTCAGTGGCCGGCTTGCTCGTCGTCGCGGTCGGTTCGTTGCTGGAGGACGGCGCTGTTTCTTGCGCAATCAGCCGTAGCGGAGCGGCAGAAAATATCAATGCGGCCAAACCCAACAGCAGCAAACCGGATATGCGATTGGAAGAACTACAAAACGAAAGGCAGGATGTTAAACGATTGCTCAACGGGAACCCCCAGCGCCAACGGGCAGCACTGCGCGAACGACCTGGCCTGCCAAATCGCCTGCCGAGGCCTGAATGGCCTGCTTTGCGGCGGCGGTCTCTGCCTCAATCTCAGTCTTTGCCTGGTTCAGCTTCTGTCCGGCGGCCTTGCGGGCAACATCCAAAGCTGCGTCGCGCTCCGCATTCCACTGCCGCAGGCGCTGCTCGCGAATCTTGTAAATCTCGGCCCTGGCTTGGCGAAGCTTGGTTGCATATTCCGTCGTGCGCTCCTCGGCATCGGCGATCGCCTTCTGCGCGGCTTCCATTGCGCCCTCGGTCAGTTCGCGACGACGCTTGAGGGTAGCCGTAAGAGGACCCTGGACCAGAATTTGGTAGGCCACCACCAGCACGACAAAAAGGATCATCGTGGGGATGGCGCCGATGAACATGGAAGCGAGTTGTTGGGCGATTACTTGCATGGTTTACCGGCTTGCTCCGGCGGTTAGATGAGGCTTTCCTATGATGAGGTTTATACGTGTGGAACCACACCTTTTTTATCAGGGGCAGCCGTTCAAGTCAACGAAACAGGGCTCTCTATCACGGCCATCTGTGACTGCTCTCACGGAATGGGGATTCGTTCCAAAAAAGAGCTTGCTTTCGGTGAAAACAGGCCTAAACTAACCATACCACCTAGACCCGGATCAGGGTCCAGCGGGCAGTCGGTTTCGGGATATCCTTCCACTCCCGATACCGAATGCCCGCCTCTTAGTTTTTGGCCCCCAAAAACCAGCTTTCAGCTATTAGCCCTCAGCTTTCAGCTTTTTCCGTGCGAGAACGGACTTCTGTGCGCTTGAGCCGGGATTGCCGCCAACGGTGCTTCATATCGAGTTTCCTGTCTCTAAAGTTTGCAGCATAGATGCAGTTGTCATCCTGAGAGGAGTTTGGCCGCTTTCTGGCCAAACGGATTCGAAGGATCTGCGGCTGCTTTTTGCGAGTTGTGCCACTAGACCACCGCTTATGGCGCGGCTAAAGTCGTGCCCTTTCAAAACACAAATGACCACATGTGTAGCGGACTAGCTAATAGCTAAGGCTAATCGCAAAAAGCTTCCTTGCTACTTGCTCACCGCCGGTTTATTCAGCAAACCTTGTGCACGCAGCCAGATTTCCAGCAGGTTCGGCCATTGGTCGAGAGCCGGATCACCCTTTCCCAAACCTGTGCCGTGCGGTCCGTTAGCGAACACATGCAGCTCCGCCGGTACGCCGTTCTTCACCAGCGCGTTGAAGAAGCCAAGCGCCTGCTGCACAGGCACTGTTTGATCGGTGTACGTGTGGTACATGAACGTGGGCGGCGTGTCCTTGGTGACAAACAGTTCTGGCGTATAGGCGGTCTTGAGCGCTTCGCACTGATCCATCAGGTTGAAGATCTTGCAATAGCTCAGGTGCGAAGTATCGCTGGAGATGGCGCCGAGCCATGCGTACCCCAAAACCATGTAGTCAGGTCTGCTTGGAACGCGCTCGATCGGATCGGGAGAGTCGGGGTTGCCGGGGACCGGCTGAGTTCCTGCCAGCGCGGCAAGATGGCCGCCGGCTGAGAAGCCGATGATCACGATGCGATTTGGATCCACCTGGTAATCCTGTGCTCGCGCGCGCACCAGTTGCACGGCTCGACGCGCGTCCAGCAGCGGAACCGGCAGCACGTAACCGTGCGAGGTAAGCCGGTAGCTCAGGATGAAGGCGCGGAAGCCGCGGACGGTAAACCAGTCAGCAACTTCTCGGCCTTCAAGGTCGGCAGCCAGACCGCGATAAGCGCCGCCCGGCAGTACCACGACCGCGGAGCCGTTGGCGGTTCCCGCACGAGGTCCAAGAATCGTCAGCGTCGGAATGTCTTCACAAGCAGTGCCCTTGGCCTGAGGCGCGTCGCCCGGCCACAGCCGGATGGTTTGGATATTGAGAAAGGCGTTGTCATTGCCGGCTGTCGCACACGGCGACAGCGCCTGCGCATTTACCAGCGAGCAGACTGATACAGCAGCCAGGGTCGCGAGAACTGCTCTCGCTGCGATGTGGAGTTTCATAAAAGCCTCCGAGGGTTTCGGGAGGATTATAAAGGCAGGGAACAAGGGCTCATAGATCAGCGGACAGGAAAAGTGAACGGCGTCTTTTGCCCCGTTCCCTTGGCTCCTTGTTCCCTCGTTCCCTCGTTCCCTACAGCCGGATCGCTTTGTGGCCGGGACAGCATTCCTCCGCGTGCGCGGTCAGCGTTTCTGCCAATTCCACTCCATAACGCGCAAAGTAGTACGCGGCGCCGTGTACGCGATCCTGCAGGATGCCTTCAGGGAACAGTGCGTTGCAGATGCTCTCTGCGTGGCGCGTATAGCGAGCTTTCGCGCTGAAGCTGAAAGTTGGCCGCCAGCGTGCGCAGGCGATTCATCTGATACATGATCTTGCCTGCGGCCGTCTCGGCAGACTGGCCGAGGCCCTTGTCCTGAGCCTGCATCCACTCGACGAGCGTGTTGAGCTCGGCGTCGACAGCGTTTCCAGCTGCGGCTATTTTCTGCTTCGTTTCGAGCGGCATGGAACGTGCCGCAAGCCGCTGCGCAAGCGATGCGGCGTCCGCTTCGAATACATGATCGAGCGAGAGTTCGTGGCGATCGAGCAGCTTTGCAATCGACGGCTCAATAAGCGTTGCAAACTGGCGCGTAGCCGCAGGCGTTTGCCGGCCCAGGATCTGCTCGTAGAGAACACCCGATTGACCGAAGTACGCAACTTCGGCAGGGCCGCCGACGATCATCGATGTCGAGAGCAGGTAATCCTGAAAGACAGGACGCAGCAGCGCCGAGGGCGAAATGCGCTCTGGTGCGGTTTCAAGAATACCGATGAGGTCCGCGGTGGAATAGCTTTGCCCGTCCGCCTGCCAAAGGCCATGGGGCTCTCCCGTGCCCGGTGCTGTCCGCCGCAGAGCATTGCGCGCCCCGGTTGTTTCGTCGATCAAAAAGAGCAAGCTTGAGTGCTCGGCCACGGCCACCTGGGCGTGGTACCCGGCGGCTTCGAGTTGCTGGTTGCGCTCCCGCAGGGCTGCATTGAACTCGTTGGCGCGCTCAATTGCTGCGCGCAATACCGGTGCTCCAATGCGATGCATCTCGCGCCCGCTTGCATCCAGGACCAGCAGGCCCTGCGCGGCAAAAATTCTTGAGTAGAAATCGGCAAACGCCTGTGCGAAAGTGCGGCCCGGTTTGTACGCGGCGGCCAGTGCGTCTGTCGCTTCGGAGGGGCCGAGCAATTCGCAGGCCTTGGCTGTCAATTCCACCACCTGATCGTTGAGTACAACGCGGCCGACGGGCACAGCCGGTGCGCTCTCGCCGGGCAGCGGATATTCGACCTTTTCGAGCGCGCGGCCCGCGGGCAACGAGACGTGATTGATCTCTGCAAAGTCGTGATCTTCGCTTGCCAGCCAGAAAATGGCGACATGCGGGTGGCCTTGTGCCGTGGCGTTACGTGCGCGGCCAAGCGCAGAGGCTGCTTTTAGCGGAACCAGCAGTGTTCCACCAAACAATCCGACCTGTTGACCGGTAACAACGGTTCCGGCGCCCTGTGCGAGTGCAGCAAGTGCGGGCGCGGCGGCAGGCGATGTGTTCTGCTCCGACAAAACCTTTACGATCTCCGGCCAATGCGCCGGCAATGCGGGGCGCTGCTGCCAGTTCTCTGAGGAGGGGAAGAATGCGGTTGCCGACACTTTGCCGGCGCAAAAGTCGAGAAAGAGCCGGCTCAGTCCCGGCATTACGGTGATCGGATAACAGTCTGCTGTGGACAAAGCGGTCACTTTCGTCGGTCTGATCCTCCGCCGGCACATAGTCCTCGCAACGGAAGTCACGACACCGGAGCGGTTGTGCAGTACGGCTCAGTTTAGGATGCCATGCCGGACCGCACGGATGCAGAACTGAGTCACCCGAGCCCACGAAAAGCCAACGCTTTGCGTATACTCGTTTTGAATCGAGTGCAGTTCCAACAGTATTCAGCTTGAGAGGGATTCAGATGGTGAAGAAGAACGAGCGGAAGACGAAGAAGACGGCCGCCAAGGGCAAAGCGGCAAAAAAGGCGACCGGTTCCACTGCAGTGGTCGTCTCTGAAAAGGCCACGCTCATCAGTTCCGAGGTTGTTTACCAGGGGCCGCTCTTCAAGGTTCACCACGACAAGCTGATTGAGCCGGGCGGCCTGGAAAGCGATCGGGACGTTATCCGCCACAATGGCAGCGTCGTCATCCTGGCGATAGACAAATCGAAAAGCAAAAAGGACCCCTGGATTGTGATGGAACGGCAATATCGCCATGCCGCGAATCAGTTCCTGTGGGAATTGCCTGCGGGCAAGATCGACGCTGGTGAGGAGCCGCTGGCTGCCGCCAAGCGCGAACTGGCGGAGGAGACGGGCTACAGCGCAAAAAGCTGGAAGCCGCTCGTCGAGTACTGGGCCAGCCCCGGTTTTCTGGGCGAGACCATGAAGGTCTTTCTCGCCGAAGGGCTCATTGCAGGTGAGGCCCAGCCCGAGGAAGACGAAAAAATAGACTTCCGCCTGGTTAAACTGTCCGACGTGTTCAAGATGATCAAAAAAGGCGCGATTCACGATGGGAAGACGCTGGTGAGCGTGCTGCTCTATCTGCAGGCGACGGGACGCGGTAAGAAATAGCGATGCTCCAATGGGGATGCCGGATGTAACTGTCCTGCCTTTAACGGGTTAACATCTGTCACGAATCGGGAATGACCTTCCTTTCCCGGGAAGCGGTCTCTGGGGCATATTTAAATCGGTACTTTCTCGACTCCGAAGTCTCAACCTCTGGAAACAAATAGAGTTCTGTCATCCCATTTTGTGGATAAACTTTTCCAGCTCGCCACAAAACCTTTCTTTGAGAAAGTGCGTCATAGAAAACAACGGCGTGGGATTCCCCTCTAGCCCACCCGCATCCTCTTCACCAGAACTTAAGTAACAAGGAAGGCAGGAGCCTGTGGCTCAGTACAAAGGTAAGGTCAAGTGGTTTAACAACGCCAAGGGCTACGGATTCATTGGACGCGATGACGGGCCGGATGTATTCGTGCACTACTCAGCGATTCAGTTGGACGGATATAAAACGCTCAAGGAAGGCGACGAGGTTGAGTTCGACATTGTCGAAGGGCAGAAAGGCCCCCAGGCAGATGCCGTAATTCGCTTCAGGGATAGCGCCCACAGCGCAGCCTAGAAACGCGCGTACGACCGGGCGAATCACCAGAACCGCTATCAGGCGGCGCGGTGAAGTGCGTCCAGTCTGCATTAATCCGTCACATGCGTGTGCGCAGCCCCCGTGAAGAATCTGCATCGACTCGCTAGCGGTGGTGTATGCAAGGTCAGCCTTGAGTAGCCTGACAGATTCCACACTCTAAATGAACCGTTTGCCGGTGAAGTGCCCGACCGCGCGACTCGTAATCCGCGAATGATGACGCCCAGAGTGGGCATCAGGGAGTGTTGTGGCTGGCCAGTCACCAGACATTGTTTGCCTGCGCATCGCATCATGTCTTCGGTGCGATCTTTGCAGGCGCTCGGCAGTTGGATTGGTGCGGCTGCACGTCTGCCGTTAGCGCGCCTGTTGCGTGATACTGTTCCGAGAGGTCACGCGATGGACAACACCCTCATGGCTCGCCTGCTGGAGGAGACGGCCGATCTGCTCGAGATCGACGGCGGCGACAGCTTTCGCATTCGCAGTTACCGCCGCGCCGCTGAGGCCGCCGAACAGACCACGGTGGACTTGTGCGCCGCCGCTTCCGAGACTGCAAACCTGCTTGAAATTCCCGGCATCGGCAAGAGCATGGCCGCCAACCTGCAGGCAATCGTCGCAACGGGCTCGCTGCCGCTTCGTGACGAGCTGCTGGCCCGCTACGGCTCGGGATTGCTCACCTTGCTGAAGCTGCCCGGCATGGGGCCGAAGACCGTGGCGCTGCTGTGGGCAGCAGCCAAAATCGATAGCGTTGACGCTTTGGCTGACGCAATTGACGCAGGACGCCTGAACGGGCTGCCACGCATGGGCCAAAAGCAGATTGAGAAACTTCGCAAAGGTATTGAGGATTATCGCCGCTCTGTCGGACGCTTCCGCATTGACACTGCCGAAGAGGAAGCCCATCGCATCAGCTCCTATCTCTTGAATTTTCCCGGCATCGAGCGCGTTACGCCTGCCGGCTCGTTGCGCCGCGGCCGCGAAACTGTGGGCGATCTTGATCTGCTGGCCACCGGTCCCGCATGCGATCCGGTAAACACAGGTCCGGCAGTCGAGTACGTTGCTGCCTATCCCGGCATGGTGGACATCATTGTGAAAGGCGAGAACAAGGTGAGCTTTCACGTCGGCCACGGGCTGCAGGTGGACGTACGCCTGTTGCCCTCGGCAAGTTACGGTGCGGCGCTGCAGTACTTCACCGGCTCCAAGGCGCACAATGTGTCGCTCCGCCAGCGTGCCCTCAAAATGGGCTACACACTCAGCGAGTGGTCGCTTGCCCGGCTGGATGACGAGTCGGTTGTTGCCGCTGCGACTGAGGAGGAGATCTACTCGGCCCTGGGCATGGACTGGATGCCGCCGGAGATGCGCGAGAATCTCGGCGAGATTGAAGCCGCTGCCCGGCACGGTCTGCCCCGATTGATTGAAATTGACGACCTGAAGGGCGATCTGCACATGCATACCACCGCCAGCGACGGCCGTTGTTCCATCACCGAGATGGCTGAAGCTGCCATGGCATGCGGATACAAGTACATCGCCATCACCGATCACTCCAAAGTGCTGGCGATGACCGGCGGTCTGGATGAGAAGCGCGCGCTTGAGCACATCCAGAACATCCACGAAGTCGATCGCCGCATGGAAGGCCGTATCCGTGTCTTCACTGGAATTGAGGTGGACATCCTGGCCGATGGTTCCCTCGATCTGGATGACGAAGTGCTGGCGCAGATGGACGTCGTGATTGCCAGTATCCACACACGCTTTGAGCAGAGCCGCGAGGAAATGACCGACCGCGTGCTGAAGGCCATTGAGAATCCGAATGTGCGCGTTCTGGGGCATCCCACCGGTCGCCTTTTGCTGCGCAGGGAGCCGTTCGCGCTCGACATGGGCAGGGTACTGCGCCGCTGTGCCGAACTGGGTGTGGCCGCGGAACACAATGCCGCACCGGAGCGCCTCGACCTGAACGACCGCGATCTCCGCCTCGCCAAGGAACTGGGCTGCAAGATTGTGATCAACACCGATGCCCATGACGCAAGAACTCTGGGCGAGATGGAGTACGGCATCCGCCAGTTGCGCCGTGCCTGGCTGGGTCCGGAAGACGTTCTGAACACGCTTGAACCGGATGCTCTATTGTCGGCGCTCAGGCGGTCCAAGTGATCCTGATTGGTTGGTTGCACTGGGATCTGGTGCGATTTTCGGTGCCAGGCAGGACCAGCGTGAAGGATTTATTGGCTTGACGGGCTCATATCGGGCTAAGATAAGGGCGCTATGAGCCTGTTACAGAGGGAATCACCAGATAAAGTCGATGATGCAGCCCTGGGCGAGGAGTTTACCAAGGGATCCAGCCACGTGGTCTGGGCCACAATCGCTGCAACCGTCCTGGTTACCATTGCTATCGCAATTTATGTGATTGCCGGCCAAAAGCCGCCTGCGGTGACCGGCGAGATCGTGGCGGTGTGGGCGCACCCGCAACACACTGAGACCCCTGGACTCGACGCAAACGGCGCTCCTATGGTCAAGGACAGTTTCGATCAGGTTCTGGTCTTTGCTGAAGTTCGCCTGCACAACCAGAGCAAGATTCCGCTGTTTCTGCTGAATGTGCTCACGAACGCCGACCTGGAAGATGGCATCCACTCAAGCTATGCGGCTTCGCAGTCGGATTATGACCGCGTATTTGTCGCGTATCCCGGAATGCCGGTTCCGCACGGTCCGGGCCTGCCCATCAATTTGACTTTGGATCCGGGCCAGTCGGTCGACGGAACGTTTGTTTCATCGTTCCGCCTGACCAAGCAACAATGGGACGCGCGCAAGAAGCTGAACTTTACCTTCGCGTTTCGTTATCAGCCGAGCCTCGTGCTCACGCCCCAGACCGCTGTTATTGAGCAGTAGACACCGGGGCGGGAGCACCCTTCGGTGTTGATAGATAGCCAGTTATCTGGTTCTTGCCGCTTACGTTGTTCACCACAATCTCATAGAGCGCCGGGTCCTTGCCGCTGTAGAACTGCAAAGGCTCGTTGACGTTTCTGTCCTTCTTTTCGTAGGTTTTGTCGTCCGCGTAGACGTTGAGCGTAAAGCGGCTTTTTTTCTGATCGGCCTTCTTCAACTCCATGCTCACCGTGCCAACAGGCTTCTTCTTCCCCTTGATCAATGTGAACTCATAGTAGTTGCGGTCGCCCTTATGTTCCAGAGTCACAAGCTCATCGTGGTTGCGGGCGATAACGCTATTGGTGCTGCTCAGGTCGCCGCGTACGCTGGCGAGCTGGCTGATCGTGGTGGCAAGGTCGCCTTGCGTCTTGGTCAGGTCGGTTTTGACTCCGCCGACGTCGCTCTTCACGGTGGACACATCGCTGGCCACCGCGGTCACCTGCTGTGCGGTCTGCTTCTGAGCGGTTTCGAGCCGGGCTGCGTCAGCCTGTTCGCGCCGAATGATGTCCTGGGCGCGCGTGTCCATCTGTTTCTGGGTCAGGCCCAACGATTTTCCGAGTTCGTCGGTAGCCACTTGCAGCCGGGCGTCGGTCTCGCGCTGTTCCGCTGCCAGTTTCTTGTTTTCCTGCTGGAGGTCAGCCAGGGAAGCCTGCTGGTTCGATATCTTGCCGCTGATGGTGTAGTTCCAGATCAGGCCGCCAATCGCGGCAAAAAGGGCCACGGCCAGCACCGCAAGCAATGCGCCGGAGTACGTCCTGGGTGTTTCGTCGATTTCGCTCATTCTTAACCTTCCTTCATTGAAGCGGTTCCTGCCCGCAAACCGCTCGTGGTTGGATGGCGCCGCTCCATTCGGTATCTGACGCCATTTCGGAAGAAATTCTCCCTGCCTGCAGGAGCTTCCCATGTCTCGCAAAGATCAAAAAAACTCTATGACCGAACCAAGGCGAATTGTCTTCGCGTGCCTCCAGGGGAAAGTACAGAATATCGAAGAAAAACGGGTTCCGCACAGGAAAACCTGTGTTCCGCGGCATATGGTCACCCGCTCGAGGAGTTCCTGATGCCGGTTTTCGCCTCCTCCTGTCTCACACCCACCGTGACAACCATGGAACGATTCCGTTATAAAGTTCTTTACCGCTCTTTTCAGCCGGGTTCGTATCCATGCGGGTATTCCCAGCGAATATGCGGGATCCGCAATACCGGATTTTTGGCGTCAGATGAGAGATTAGACGGGTTGTACAGACAGGCGTAAGAGCCCGTCCAGGCATCTTATCTACATGCATAACTGTAAATTTGTCGAATTCATAAGGAATCCAAAGTAAGGGAGAATCTGAAGACTATGTCGACTGCTGTTGTTGCTGGAAAGGGATTGGAAGGAATTGTCGCGGCAAACTCCGGAATTTGCTGGATCGACGGAGAAGCGGGCGTTCTGTCCTATCGCGGAATAGATATTCACGAACTGGCCGAGCACTCGACATTCGAAGAGACGACCTATCTGCTGTGGAACGGCATATTGCCTAACACGCTCGAACTCCGCGAATTTGCGTCGCAACTCGCCCTGGCCCGCTCGCTCGATCAGCGGATTATCGACATGCTGAAAGCATTTCCCATGGATGCCACGCCGATGGAGGTCCTGCGGACTGCGGTTTCCGCACTCAGCTTCTATGACGCCGATGAGCCGGACAACTCGCACGATGCCAATGTGCGCAAGGCCTACAATCTCACCGCGCAGATCGCCATGATCGTGGCGATTTACGATCGCCTGCGCAAGGGCAAGGAAATTGTTCCGCCCGATCGCTCCCTCACTCATGCGGGCAATTTCCTGTGGATGCTGAACGGCGTCAAGCCATCTGAAACCGCTACTCGAACTTTGGATATCGCACTCGTCCTTCATGCCGATCACGAACTGAACGCCTCCACTTTTGCAGCCCGCGTCATCGCCGCCACCCTCTCCGACATACACTCAGCCATCACCGGCGCCATCGGCGCACTTAAAGGCCCGCTGCACGGCGGAGCCAACGAGGGCGTGATGCGCCTGCTGCTGAAGATCGACAAAGAAGGTGCTGACCCGGTTGAGTATGTGAAGAACATGCTGGCCGCCAAGCAGAAGATTTCCGGCTTCGGACATCGCGTGTACAAGACCGAAGATCCGCGCGCCACGCACCTGCGCAAGATGAGCGAGCAACTCGGCAAGGATTCAGGGCAGCCGAAATGGTTTGAGATGTCGCGCGCCATCGAGCTTTACATCAACAAGGACAAGCGCCTGAACGCGAACGTGGACTTCTACTCCGCTTCGACGTATGCCACGCTCGGCATCGACATCGATCTCTATACGCCGATCTTCGCGGTGAGCCGCATCTCGGGCTGGGCCGCGCACGTGATCGAGCAACTGGATGACAACCGCCTGATCCGCCCGCGTGCCGACTATATCGGGCCGGTGTATCCATCGCCCTATATCCCGATCGAAGAGCGGCCGTAACGTTTTTACTGGAAGCTGACCGCTGATAGCTTGCTTTTAAAAGGCGTTTCCTTTCGATCGCCACAATTGATACATGCCCCACGCTGAGAGCGTGCAGCCGTCGCGGATGGCGCCGTCGAGCATCATCTGCTCGAAATCTGCAATGGGAAGGTTGCGGATCACGAGGTCGTGCTCTTCCGCATCGGGCTCCGCTTCCTGCGCAGTCAAGCCGGTGGCCACGAAGACGTGCATCTTCTGGCGCAAGAAACCGTAGGCGATCCACATGTAGCCGAGGTTGACCATTTTAGCCGCGCCCAGGCCCAGTTCTTCTTTCAATTCGCCGCGCGCCAGTTCTTCAGGATCCTCGATCTCCATCTCCCAGCCGCCCTGGGGCAGTTCAACGGCGCGCTGCCCAATGGTGTAGCGATACTGCTCGGCGAGCCAGATGCGCCCGTCTTCGATAGGAAGAATGATGGCTCCATCGTGCTTCTCCACCACGCCGTAGATGCCCTTCTCTCCATTCGAGCGCAGAATTTCGTCCTCGCGAAGGCGCATCCATTTGTTGCGATAGACCTCGCGGCTCGATAGCGTTGTGATCGATTTTTCGTTCCGAGTTTCCCGATTCATCCGCTCTCCTCAACCCAGTATGGCAGCGGGTTGCGTGATGTTTAGATCAATGCAAAGTGAATTGCGCAAAGTGTGAACTGTTGTGAGCTTACTTGTCGCGAAGGCGGTAATCGCGGAGCCGGCCAAGCAGCGACGCCGGGCCGCTCACCGTGAGCCTTACCAGATTGCCGTCGTACTCGCGCGACTCGATCACCGTTCCGGCTTCGAGCATCGCCAGCACGGAACCCTCGTGCTGCGGAACGCGCAACTCCGCGGTGAGGATCGGATCGGAATGGAGCGCGCCATCGATAGCTTCCAGCAAATGTTCCAGCCCCGAGCCTTCGCGCGCTGAAACTGCTACCGTATCGGTGCGGCTCTCAAGCCCGCCTGCGTTCTTCCGCGTTCAGCAGGTCGATCTTATTCATTACTTCGATGCGCGGTTTGCCGAGCGAATCCAGCTCGCCAAGCACCTTTTCCACCTGCGACTTCTGCTCGTCGCCGTAAGTGGAGGCGGCGTCGCGGACATGCAAAAGCACCTCGGCCTGTTCCACTTCTTCCAGCGTTGCTCTAAAGCTGGTGACCAGCGTATGTGGCAGGTTACGGATGAAGCCCACGGTGTCTGAAAGCAGCACTCTTCGTTTGCTGGGCAGCTCAATGGCGCGCAATTTGGGATCGAGCGTGGCAAACATTTTGGACGACTGCAACACGCCTGCGCCCGTGAGGCTGTTGAACAGCGTGCTCTTGCCGGCGTTGGTGTACCCCACCAGCGCCACGGTTGGCACCGGAACGGATTCGCGCCGCTGACGCTGCTGCCGGCGCACGCGGCGCACGGCTTCTAGATCCCGCTTGAGCTGGTCAATACGGCGCTGAATACGGCGACGGTCGGTTTCAAGCTGAGTTTCGCCGGGGCCTCTGGTGCCGATGCCGCCACCCAACTGCGACATGCTTTTGCCGCGCCCGGTGAGGCGCGGCAGCATGTACTCAAGCTGCGCCAGCTCCACCTGTAACTGGCCTTCTCGCGTGCGCGCATGACGGGCAAAAATGTCCAGGATCAACTGCGTCCGGTCGAGAACGCGGCAGGGAAGCGCCGCTTCCAGGTTGCGCAATTGTGTCGGCGTCAGATCGTGGTCGAAGAGCACCAGGTCGGCTTCAGCGGAGGCTGCCACTCCGGCAATTTCTTCAACCTTGCCGGAACCCACAAGCGTTGCCGGGTCTGGCTTGGCGCGGCGCTGCATCACTTCGGCGGCAACCTCGCCGCCGGCGCTCATCGCCAGCTCCCGAAATTCCAGAAGCGATTCTTCCGCATCGAGTTCGGTGTTTGACGGCGCGGTCTGTTTGGGCGGGGTTTCCGGAGCGGCATTTTCAACGTCCGTGTCCGTTTGACGCAAAGCAGCCCTTCGCGCACCGGATACACCGGCGCGATTGGCCGCTGAGCGGACTCCAAAGTCCACTCCCACCAGAACTGCGCGTTCCGGGGTTACACCTGGATCGCTGGTCCTGCGCTGCTCACGTGCACTCGTGGCCGCTCCTTGCGAGCTATCGCTGCTCCGCCGAGAGGGAAGAAGCAGAGGGCACGGCTACCGGAGTGGGACCAGCGCCTGACGAAACCACCGTCGGACGATGCTCGGTATGCATGACGCTCCGGTTGCTGACCACGGTTGAAATGGCGTGTTTAAAAATCAATTGCTCCTGGCTGTTGTTCTCCAGCAGCACCGAATATTTGTCGAAGGACCGAATCTTGCCCGTTAGCTTTACGCCGCTGACCAGGTAAATGGTAATCGGGGTCTTGTCCTTGCGAACGGTGTTCAGAAATGTATCCTGAATATTTTGTGCCGGCTTGTTCTCCATGTGCCGATCTCCTGCTCTCTCTTGAAGGGTTAGGTACTACTTAGCGTGCTCGAAAAACAAACGGCGGGGACGGTTCCGGCAAGCCCGGGACCGTCAATCCCCACAATGTGAAATCATTATAGCTGTTTACGCGTCTTTTCAACTTTCCGTTCCGTCAAACAAATCTCTGCGCTTCTCTGAGTTCCCTCGGTAACGATCTTTTGAATCGCTGCCACTGCTAAAATACCTGGGTGCAAGACGCAGCAATCCCGCCGAAGCCTGCCGCCAAAACTCAGCCCGTACCCATGCTGGACCTGAAACGCCAGTACCAGCCGCTCCAAAACGAACTGCTTGAGGCACTTGGCCATGTGCTTCAGACGCAGCAGTTCATCCTTGGAGAGCAGGTAAGCCGATTTGAGCGGTCCGCTGCCAACCATTTGGGCGTGGCCCATGCCCTTGGATGCTCATCGGGCACCGACGCGCTGTGGCTGGCCCTGGCCGCCACAGGTGTCGAGCACGGAACGGCCGTCATAACCACTCCATTCAGCTTTTTTGCCTCGGTAAGCTCGATTCTGCGCGCCGGCGGAACCGCGGTGCTGGCCGACATCGATCCCGCAACATTCAACCTGTCCGCAAAGGCGGTTGAACAGGTTTTGGACAGCCCTCAGGGGAAGACCATACGCGCCATTCTGCCGGTTCACCTCTACGGTCAGTGCGCGGACTGGACGGCTTTTTCACGCCTCGGCCGCGAGCGGGGGCTGAAACTGATTGAAGACGCAGCGCAGGCCTGGGGAGCGGAGTGGGGAGGAGCCAAGGCAGGAGGACTCGGCGATGCAGCGGCCTTCAGCTTTTATCCCACCAAGAACATGAGTGCCGCGGGCGATGCCGGCATGGTGACGACGAACTCCGATGAACTGGCCGAGCGGGTGCGCATGTTGCGCCAGCACGGCATGCGCCGCCGTTACTACCACGACGAATTAGGCTGGAATACCCGCATGGACGGCTTCCAGGGCGCCATCCTCGAGGTCAAGATGCGCTACATCGACGGCTGGAACCTTGCTCGCCGCACTGTGGCCAAGCGCTATCACGCGCTGTTTCACGCGGCTGGGCTGGCAGAGGCCGGGCTGTATCCGAGCCACGGCGTTGTTCTGCCGCACGAAGTTGCCGGGAGCCGCCACGTGTGGCACCAGTACGTTATCCGCACGCGCCGGCGCAATGCACTGCGTGATTTCCTGGCCATGCGGCAGATTGGTTCGGAGATTTACTACCCCCTGCCGCTGCACATGCAAGCCGCTTTGAAGAGTCTTGGATACGGCCAGGGCAGCTTCCCTGAAGCGGAGCGCGCCGCCCACGAGGTACTTGCGCTGCCCATCTTCCCGGAACTGCGAGAAGACGAGCAGCAAACGGTCGTGAGTGCGATTGCGGAATTTCTGAGCTAGAGCATTTTCTATTCAAGTATTAACAATGCTCTGGGTGCCCCACCCTTGACGCGTTCTTTGCGTCAAGGGTGGGAACCACAGATGCCCATTCGACCGTAAATTGTTAGTCCGAAATAGCTCTAAATAATTTCTGATCAGCTTTTCTTGAATCGCGCAGCCACCTGCTCTGCCGTGCGCGCCAGCAGGCCCACGTCGCTTCCGACGGCCACGAAGTTGTAGCCCATGTCGAACAGCGACTCCACATCATCGAGATTTCCAGTCAAGATGCCGGCGGCTTTGCCTGCGGCACGAATCCGTGCGGCCGCTTCCTTCAATGCCGACTGCACGTCAGCCTGCTTGGGATTTCCGAGGTGGCCGAAGTCCGCCGCCAGATCGCTCGGTCCGATGAAGATGCCGTCCACGCCTTCCACCTCGGCAATGCTCTCAATTTCTCTGAGCGCAACACGCGTTTCAATCTGCACCAGCACGCAGGTGTCGAGGTGCGCGTTCCGGTGGTAGTTCTGGATGCGTCCGTAGTCGTTGGCGCGCGGGGTGACGGAAACCCCGCGAATTCCGAGCGGCGGATAGCGCGTGGCTGCCACGGCGCGCAAAGCCTCTTCAACGTTCTGCACAAACGGGATGAGCAACGTGCGCGCGCCCACGTCCATGGCGCGCTTGATGATTACCATGTCATTCCACGGCACGCGGAAAACCGGCTCGGCAGTCCCGCCGCGCATGGCCTGCAACTGAGGCAGCAGCGTTGCAATGTCGTTAGGGCCGTGCTCGCCGTCGATCACGATCCAATCGAAGCCTGCACCGGCGATGATCTCCGCCGCAATTGGGCTCGCAAGGCCGCTCCAAAGACCCACCTGGCGCTGACCACTTGCGATCGCCTGTTTGAACGTGTTGCGCGGCATGTTTCCGGGCCATTCCGGCATAGGAATGAATCTCCCTCTTGAGTTGCGACGACATTCAATGTTAGATCAAACGGTTTGGACGTGCTGAATGATGCTGTCTACTTGGCCGCCGCAGTGTGCGCCGGAGCAAGTTCGATGCGCTTGATCTCGCCCACAATCGGGCCGTAACTCACGATGGCGCAGAAGGCAATCACTGCGACAAAGACCAGCGCGCCGTTATACGAGTGCGTCCTTTCGACGATGTACCCGATGATGAGCGGGGTTGTTACGCCCGCCAGGTTACCGCACAGGTTGAAAAGCGCGCCATTCATGCCCACCATGCCCTTCGGCGAGGTATCGGAGATGACCGTCCATCCCAGTGCGCCGATGCCTTTGCCGAAAAACGATATCGACATGAACAGCAGCATGATGGTTTGTGAACTTGCGTAATTGCAGGCAATGATGGTCATGGAAAGCGCCATGCCCGCCATGATGGGCAGCTTGCGCGAGAAACTCAGCGAGTAGCCGCGTTGCAGCAATTCATCGGAGATGATGCCGCCCAGAATTCCGCCAAAGCCTCCGCACAGGCCGGGAATAGCTGCAGCGAATCCGACCTTCAGCACTGACATGTGCCGCGCTTGCGCAAGGTACAACGGAAACCACGTGAGAAAGAACCACGTGAGCGTGGTGATGCAGTACTGGCCAATATAAACACCCACCAGCATGCGATAGCTCAATAGCATTTTCACCGTCGCCCAGGTGAGGGTGTTCTTCTTCGCGCCGGCGTTCGTGTCAGTGTTGACCAGCCCGCCGCCGCGCTCGATGGTTTCCACTTCAGCTCGCGAAATTCGCGGATGATCTTTCACGCCGAAAATATTTGTGAACCACAACACCGTGAATAGCGCTCCGAGCGCGCCCATGAACCAGAAGCAGCTTTGCCAGCCATAACGATGCAGCAGCCCGCCGAAGATCGGCGCAAAGATGGGCAACGCGAAATACTGTGACGAGTTGAAAATCGCTGACGCGCGCCCGCGTTCAGATGTAGGAAACCACGCCGCAACGATGCGGCCGTTGCCTGGAAAGACGGGCGACTGAGCAAGGCCCGAAAGAATCCGCAAGACGAAAATTGCCGTGAACGCGGCGCTGGCCGTCACGTATCCCGCGCAGCCGGTGAGGAATGCGAAAGTGGACCAGAGAATGATGGCGATGCCGTATACGCGCTTCGATCCGAAACGGTCCAGCAATCCACCGGAGGGCAACTGTCCAAGCGCGTAGGCCCATCCGAAGCCGAAGAGCAGATAGCCCATCCGCTGCGGGCTCAGATCCATACTCTTCGGCATCGCGGCCGCAGCCTGTGACAACGCAGAGCGATCGGCGAAGCTGAAGCAGCTTACCGCAAACAGAATGAAGATGATCAGGTACCGGATTCGCGTCTCTCGGGCTTCAGGCAAAGTCTCGGTCGTCCTTTCGTCCGGGCTTGTTAATGGCAGAGATTCAGGCGGATGCGAACGGTTCATGCTTCGGCTCTGACTGACTGAATCAGGCCGCGAATGTATCCGTAGCAGAATGCGAACGACTGCAGCGAGTCAGGATCGTTTGCGGCAAGCGGTACGTGATCCGGCATCAACATGCCATCGTAGCCGATCTCCTTATACACTTTGATCGCGCGAACAAAATCGATGTCGCCCTCATCGGGATACACTTCTTCGAAATCGTCGCGATGGCCGCGAATGTTGCGGAAATGTACGTTGAAGATTTTCTTGCGGGTTCCGAAGTAGCGGATGACCTCAAAGATCTCTTCGCTAGGATTCTTGAGGGCTTCCGAAACAGTTCCCTGGCAGAAGTTGAGCCCGTGATAGGGACTTTCGCGAATGGTGAGGAACTTTTTCAAGCCGTCAATCGTGCCGAGCACGCGATTGATGCCCTGATAGCCGTCGGGTGGAACGCCGGGATCCTGCGGATGGCACGCCATGCGGATCTTGTATTCATTGGCCACCGGGATGATGCGATCAAGAAAGTAAGTGATGCGATCCCAGAATGCGTCGGCACTCACAACGCCCGCCTTCGTCAACGGAGTTGCGGGATGCGTTTCGGACAGCTTCCAATAATGGTCCATGGCATCGCCGCGCCCGGGCTTTCGGCCGGTGCGCAGCACGCCCAGGATGCTCATGTTGTACTTGATCATCGGAACTCCGGCCTGGGCGCAATTCCTTATTAGCATTTGCAGTTGCTCGATATCGCGGTCGCGTTCCGGACTCTGGGCCAGCATGATGGCCGGGTGCTTTTCCCGGTCGATGTAACTCGACTCAAGGAACGGCGGCGCAACGCAGTCGACATTGATGTTGTATTTGGCAGCCAGGTCTTTCATCTGCTTCAGCTCCTCAACGGTCGCGTAAAGGCGATCGCCCTGGATGTGCGGATAGCCGCAAATGCCCTCAACGCCGTAGCGGGCCAGGTACTTTACATGCGTTTCGGTCGTGGGCGCGGATTGGTCGCCCAGCTTCATCAGGGCCTTCTTCGCCGCCGGTGCAGCGTCCGCTTTGCGGGGCGCTCCGGCACCCGCTGCAACCAGCCCGGCTGCGCCACTTGAAACGAGGAATTGTCTCCGATTCATAGAACCCCTCTTGCCCGGCATTCACGCCAGGACGTGCGTATCAAGCTGCACATGTTCATGGACTTTGTATGTGAACCGGTGCGCTTCTGTAAAGTAGTTAGAAGAAATGAGGCGTCACTCATCGCCGTTCGGTAAGATCATCTGCGCGGAAAAGAGAGTCGTATGGACGTGCGCGAAAAAATTGTCGAGACGAACAGCGGGCCGGAACCTGAGCGTTTCGCGGCATGTGGCCGGTCTCCGCAAGTCGTTTCGATGCTGATCATTCCTGTGGCCGGCGAAGACAGCATGCTGCTGAATCTGAGCGGCGCGCACGGCCCCTACTTTACGCGCAACCTGGCGATCCTTACGGACGAAACGGGCAATACCGGTGTGGGCGAAGTGCCCGGCGGCGAAAAAATCCGCCAGGTGCTCGAGGCCGCAGTCCCGCTGGTCGTCGGTCGCGAAATCGCTTCATACAACGGGATTTTGCGGGAAGTACAAGATCGCTTTGCAGATCGCGATGCCCAGGGACGCGGAGTGCAGACCTTCGATCTGCGCGTGGCCGTACATGCCGTTACCGCGATTGAATCCGCGCTGCTCGACCTGCTGGGGCAGTGGGTGGGGCTGCCGGTCGCGGCGCTTTTAGGCGCAGGACAGCAGCGCTCGAAGGTGCCGGTTCTCGGGTACCTGTTTTTCGTCGGAGACAGCACAAAGACGAATCTGAAGTATCGGCGCGCGAACAAATCGGCCGCCGACTGGTTCCGGTTTCGCGATGAAGAGGCGCTGACGCCGTCGGCTGTTGTGCGCCTGGCAGAAGCTGCGCACGCGCACTATGGCTTCAACGATTTCAAGCTCAAAGGCGGCGTGCTGGCCGGCGCAGAAGAAATCAAAGCCGTCGAAGCTCTCGCCTCACGTTTTCCGCAGGCGCGCATTACGCTCGACCCGAACGGCGCGTGGTCGCTCGACGAGGCGGTAGCTCTCTGCAAGGGCAAACACAACGTCCTCGCCTACGCGGAAGATCCGTGCGGCGCGGAGCATGGATTCAGCGGTCGCGAGATCATGGCCGAGTTTCGCCGCGCTACAAACCTGCCCACAGCGACCAACATGGTGGCGACCGATTGGCGACAACTGCGGCACGCGATCCAGTTGCATGCTGTTGATATTCCGCTTGCCGATCCGCACTTCTGGACCATGCAGGGCTCAGTGCGGGTGTCGCAGGTGTGTAGTGACAACGGCCTGACGTGGGGCTCGCACTCCAACAATCATTTCGACATTTCGCTGGCTATGGTTACGCAAGTTGCCGCCGCGGCCGCCGATCCGATCACGGCGATCGACACGCACTGGATCTGGCAGGATGGTCAACATCTGACGCACAATCCTCTCAAGATCGTCGACGGAATGTTGAAAGTGCCTGAACGCGCGGGGCTTGGCGTCGATCTTGATTTTGAGGCCATTGGACGTGCTCATGCGTTGTACAAGAATGAAGCCCTGGGCGCGCGCGACGATGCAATTGCAATGCAGTATTTAATTCCTGACTGGAAGTTCGATCCAAAACGTCCATGCCTGGTGCGTTAACGATGAGTGAGACCAATTCCAAATCCGCTGCCCAGCCGCTCTACATTCGCGTGAGCCCGCTAGACAATGTGGCCATTGTAGTGAACCAGGGCGGATTGCCCGCCGGCAGCCGCTTTGCGGATGGACTCGTGCTGCTCGAAGCCGTTCCCGAAGCGCACAAAGTCGCGTTGGCCGATATTGGGGAGGGAGAGCCGGTTCTTCGTTACGGTGTTGTCATTGGATTCGCAAAGCGCTCCATCGCGCGTGGCAGTTGGGTGCATGAGACTTTGCTCGCGGCGCCCGATGCTCCCGCGCTGCCCGAATGCCCGCTGGCGACGAATGTTCCCGAGCCGCTGCCGCAACTCGAAGGCTACTCGTTCATGGGCTATCGCAATGCGGACGGCTCTGTGGGCACGAAGAACATTCTGGGCATCAGCACCACCGTGCAGTGCGTTGCCGCCACCGTCGACTACGCGGTCAAGCGCATCAAGGCTGAGCTTTTGCCAAAATATCCGAACGTCGATGACGTGGTTGCGATTGCGCATCACTACGGGTGCGGCGTCGCTATCGATGCGCCGGGCGCCGCCATTCCAATTCGTACCCTTCGCAACCTTGCGCTTAATCCAAACTTCGGCGGAGAAATTCTGCTGGTAAGTCTCGGCTGCGAGAAGCTGCAGCCCGCGCGCATGATTCCCGCCGGTGCGCTGCCTGTTCTGGAACAGGAGCCTTCAGTCAGCGTGCTGCAGGATGCAACGAACGGCTTTGGCGAAATGGTGGCTGACATCATGGCGAAAGCTGAAGCGCGTTTGAAAAAGCTGAACGAGCGCCGCCGCGTTCCGTTTCCTGCATCGGAGCTTGTTGTGGGCCTGCAGTGTGGCGGCTCGGATGCATTCTCCGGCGTGACGGCGAATCCGGCGGTGGGCTTTGCAGCGGATCTTTTGGTGCGCGCTGGAGCTACGGTGATGTTCTCTGAGGTCACCGAAGTGCGCGACGCGGCACATTTGATCACGGCCAGGGCAGCCACGCCCGAAATTGCCAAGGACTTTATCCGCGAGATGGCCTGGTACGACAACTATCTTGCGACCGGCGGGGCCGACCGGCAGGCGAATCCCTCGCCGGGCAACAAGCAGGGCGGACTCACGAACGTTGTCGAAAAGGCGATGGGCTCGGTAGCCAAGTCAGGCAGCACCGCTCTGATGGGCGTTGTGCCGCCGGGCGAGCGAGCAACGCAGAAGGGGCTGCTGTTTGCGGCCACCCCCGCCAGCGATTTTATCTGCGGCACACTGCAGCTGGCAGCCGCAATGAATGTTCACGTGTTCACTACCGGCCGCGGAACGCCTTACGGTTTGTCGGTTGTGCCGGTTATCAAAGTGGCCACTAACAGCGGACTGGCAGAGCGCTGGCATGACCTGATCGACGTGGATGCCGGCAGAATCGCCACCGCGCAGGCAACGGTCGAAGATATTGGCTGGGAGATCTTTTCATTGATTCTTGAAGTGGCCAGCGGCAGCAGAAAACCCTGGGCCGATCGGTGGGGACTGCACAACGAGTTTGTGCTCTTCAACCCCGGGCCCGTGACGTAAAAAACGGAGCCGGCAGCGCTGGCTCCGCTTTCAATACCAATTGCGCTACTTGCCCTTCACCAGCGGTTCACCGGCAATCTTCAGATGCACGCGGAAGATTCCTTCGCTGCCGGTGATGTAGAGCGTCTTGCGGTCCGGTCCTGCCCACGCCACGTTTGAGGTTCGGCCCGGAACGAGGATGGTGCCCAGCGGCTTGCCTTCCGGCGAGATGATCCAGATGCCCCCCGGCCCGGCGCTGTAGATGTTGCCTTCCATGTCCACCTTCAACCCGTCAGGAACGCCGGGACGGTTGTCCGCGGTCACGTCGTAGAGCAACTTGGCGTCCGTGACGGTGCCGTCGGGCTTGACGGTGTAGCGCATCCACAGCTTTTTCGGCTGTGAGTTATCGACGTAGAGGTACTTCTCATCGGGCGAGAATGCGATGCCGTTGGGACGGGTCAGGTCAGAGACGAGCAACTGCAATTCGCCGCGTGCCGGCTCCGAGCCAGGCTTTTGCGTAAGCGCATGTGGAATGCGGTAGACGCCATTCACTTTCAACTGCTTTTCGGGATCGCTGTCCTGCTGCGTGCGCAAGCCATACGGAGGATCGGTGAAGTAAAGCGAGCCGTCGGACTTGTAGACCACGTCGTTGGGACTGTTGAGGCGCTTGCCCTGGTAGGAATCCGCAAGAACGGTTTCCTGCGCCTTGGGGTCAAGCGATTCAAGGCGGAAAACATCGCGCTGTGCGTGCCCGGCTGCCGTCAGGCGTCCGCGCGCGTCGAGCGTCATCCCGTTCGATCCTGATTCGGGCCCGCCGTACGGCGCCGAGCCTTTGTAGCCGCTGGGCTGAAGAAAGATTTCTGTGCCCTTGCCCGGCGTCCAGGTGCGGATGCTGTTGCTCGGGATCTCGGCAAAGTAAAGCTGGTCCTTGATCCAGACGGGACCCTCGGTCCACTTGAATCCTGTCGCCACGCGCTCCAGCTTTGCTCCTTCTGGAACAATGCGGTCAATCGAGGCATCCAGCCGATCGAGCTTCAGCGCAGTTGCCACAATTGAGTCTGCCGGATCGCCTGCAACGGCAGCACTGACGGCCGCAAGGGCAAAAGAACACAGGATGGCTACCGCAGAGAGAGCCAGCAAGGAACGCAACGTGATTCGCTTCATCCGATTTTTTCCTTTTTTGCGGAGAATTGGCGCGGCCCTGATGTTGGGCCACAAGTACAGCGGATTCTTCAAAATCCGGCGCATTCATCTTTAGCTTTGCCTCAGTAGCGTGTCAAGCGAGCGAGAACTCGAAAATCTGAACCAAAGCGCATACAATTCAGGATTGAAATGGCGAAAGCAAAAGAGAAAACGTTTGAGATAACCTGCCCCGACTGTGCCGCTGTCATCAAAGTAGATGCGGTTTCGGGACTGGTTGTTAGTCACACCCCGGCGCCGCGCAAGCGAATGTTCGAGGACCTGGAGACCGCGGCAAAGGCCATGCGCGAGCAGGATGAACGCAAGGAGTCCATCTTCCGCCAGTCCGTTGACGCGGAAAAGAACAAGGCAGAGCTGCTTGAGAAGAAATTCGCTGAAGCGCTCCGCAAAGCCAAGGATGCTCCTGAAGGCAAGCCGCTCCGCGATTTTGATCTAGACTGATGCGGTTGCGACTGACATAGTACTGACTGACGGGTTCCAGTTCCAGTTGAATAAAGTCGCCGCTGGTTGTCCGATGAGTGTCTGAGGAAAAATTCCCGGGCCCTTGAAGGTTCGAAGAGAGATACTCAAGTCAACGTTCCTGTGCCTGCAGCCGAACTCGGAACAGGGAACGCAAGGAGAATTGATGGTGGTCCTTCCACTTTCTAAATCGCCAGCAGATTTTGATGTCGATCCCAACGCACCCCCGGGCGCGAGAAAGACATCCAACGACAGTCCGGTGAACTGGCTGAGGGTTACCTCGGCCGCCACACTCGTGACGGGCGGCGCACTGATGCTTGCCGGTAAGCATCGCGTTGGACTGGTGGCCGCCGTCACCGGCACATCCCTGGCCTTGATTGACCAGCAGGACTCGATGAAGAAGTGGTGGTCGCTTCTGCCGGGCTACATTGCCCAGGTACAGGGCGTTCTAAATCAGGTTGAGGAAGCAGTCGAAGAGTTCGCCAAACAGCGCGAAAAGATCGGTAACGTTCTGGGCCGCTAGAAATTCAAATTCCAAGTTGGCGGCGCCCGGCCTCGCTGATCCGGTGTGCGGTCCACTTCGGTTCCCACACCAGATTTACTTCCACCCTGCTGACATCGGGAATGCCGGCCAGCCGATTGTGTACCTGCTCAAAGATGAGCCCGCTTGCGGGGCATTGCGGCGTGGTCAGGGTCATGGTGACCTTGACCCATTGGCGCGGCCATGCGGGAGTGGAGTCGGGATCAGGCCCGGTTTCCACTGCATAGATCAATCCCAGATCTACAAGATTCAGCTTGACCTCAGGATCGAAGCAGTCGCGGAGCGCGGTAAAAATATCGGCTTCTGAAAGCATTGGCTAACTGGTTCGCTCAGCTAATTTGTTCGCTCTACAAGGTAACGCGCCACCGCTTTCAATCCGTCGGCGCGGCTGCCGTACGGCTCCAATGCCGCGAAGGCTTCTTCTATCAGGCGTGCAGCGTCTTTCCGGCTTTGCTCAATGCCGTGAACGGCCGGCCAGGTGGCCTTCTCCGTCGCCACGTCCTTGCCTGCGGTTTTGCCCAGTTGCGCGGAATCCACCGTCATGTCGAGCACGTCGTCAACAATCTGGAATGCCAGTCCCGCCTTGCAACCGAACAGCGTCAGGCGAGCCACATCGTCCATAGTCGCGCCCGCGTACACACCGCCGCTTACTACGCTCACGCGAATCAGCGCACCGGTTTTGGCGCGGTGAATCGATTCCACCAGCCGCGATGTGGGTTTTTGGTGCTCGCTTTCAATATCCAGCACCTGGCCGCCGATCATGCCGTCTACCGTTCCCACGGCGTTGGCGATAAGGCCGATAATCTGCACGGTTGCCGCAGGCGGCCCCTCAAGACCAGCCAGGATCTCGAATGCTCGCGTCTGCAGTGCGTCGCCGGCAAGAATCGCAATTGCTTCTCCGAATGCCTTGTGGCAGGTGGGCTTGCCGCGGCGCAGGTCGTCGTTGTCGAGCGCCGGTAGATCGTCGTGGATCAGCGAGTAGGTGTGCAGCATTTCGATGGCCGCGCCAAGCCGCTCAATGCCCTTGGGCAGCGTGCCGGCGATCGTAGTGCCCGCCTGCATGACCAGAACGGGACGCAGCCGCTTGCCTCCCGCGAAGGTCGAGTGGCGCATGGCCCCATGGATCGAAGCAGGCACGGTTTCCACGCTCGGAATCAGCTCATCCAGAGCCCGATCCGTTAGCTCGGCGCCTTGCTTCAGGAGAGATTTCACATCGACGGTCATTTCTCACATGATAACCGAGCTTGCTTCAGCCTTCCTGCGCAGCGCGCAGCTTCGCCTGAACAAACATATGCCTGTCAGCGCAAATACACTCAAACCGCTAAGCCAGCGCGCCAGCACAACATCGCTGGTTGTTGTCCATTCGGCAGTAAGCTCAAACGGGCCCAGCGGAACCGGTACGGTCGTCAACCCGTCATCGCGAGTGAGGTTTAGTGGGACAGGTTGCCCATTCAACTTGATCTGCCAGGCTGGGTAGGTCAGTTGCCGCAGGATCAGGAACCCGGAATGCGGTGCGGCACCGCTGATCCGCAGATGTTCGGGACCGCTGTTTTGCGCAGCAGCAAAGGTGGCCTCGCAGCTCCCCTGCGACGCATCCCAGACGAGTTCGCCGTCGGCATTGTTGCTACCCAGCACGAGATGGGGATTACTCACCAGGCAGGCTTGGGGAAGATTCATGGGGATGCGCTCAATGTCCGCGCCAATTGGCTCATACTCGTACGTGCCGTTATAGCCCTTGCGCGCTTGCAGCGAGTCAAGCATGCTCGGCACTGCGTCTTCCACGTAGCAGGCCTGGTATAGATACTTGCTAGTTCCCGCGGTAAGACAAACAAAAATTGCGGAACAAACCGCGACGGCAACGATGCGAATGCGCTTCGCATTCGTTCGCGGCCAAAAGGCTGCGACAAGAAAGATCGCCATGGGTGCCTCCAGAATCAGTAGCCAACGCCACGGAAACTGAAGGAATCGGAGATCGGGGAGCAGATTCCAGAGCGGACCGGAAAAGGAAAACTGTAGAAGCAGCACAGCCACTGGAACAATCGCCAGCGGGCCCCACCAGTTTCGCAGACCCGGCAATCGACCGCGGAGTTTGCACACGATGATTGCGCTAACAGTAACGGCAATCATTACGATGACGATGATGGAAGCGGTATGCAGCACCTGGTCATGAAATGCCAGCGCGGGACCGGCATGATGGGCAAAGAGCCAGTTGTTTTCGAGTGTCTGTCCCGAATCTTCGGTTACCTGGTGGATGTCGACCCAGCGCTGCTCCCATGCGGCGGGCAGCAGGTAGATGGCGGAAAGTCCCATTCCCAATGTCGCACCGACTGCAGCGCGAACAACCGGCTGCCACGAACGCTGGAGCCACGCCGAAACAATTGCGAGCGCAGCAAGCGCATAGCAGGCCATCACGCCCACTGTGGGATTCGAAAGCCACGAACCGGCGATGGCCAACGCCAGCGGCACGACCGGTTCATCGATAATGCGCCGCCAGAAACCGCCTGCATGTTCATTGCGATTGCGCAACGCGTAAAGCAGAACCAGCGGAATCCAGATACCGCCTGCCAGTTCGGCAAAGGCAGAGCGCTCGTAAGCCGTAAACAGCGGATAGCCGGAGAAAACGGCAATGCATCCAGCCAGCGCCGAAGCACCTTCGTCGAGCGCTTCGCGTGCCAGCGCTCTAGTTGCCAAACCTGTGCCGGCAAGCAACGCAAAAGTTAACACCGGTGGAACCAACGACCACGGAAGCACCGTCGCCAGTGCTGCGCCCAGCATCCACGTCAGCGGCGAATAGAACACAAACCGCGGTTCACCGGCGCCGAAGTTCGCGCTAGGCGTCCAGTGTGGGTAGGGAATTCCATGACGCCAGCTGTTCAGCGCGTCGAACCACGAAACCAAATGGAAGTCGAAATCGTGCCCGCAGGAGATGCCCCAGATCAGTTCAGGCGAAACCGCAAGCGCCGCGGCAGCAATAATCGCCAGGAACCCAGCGGCAGCAGGCGCACGCCTCGGGTTCACCTGTCCTTTTGAGTTCATGGCAAAAGACGCAGAGTGTGCCGGCCTTGCGCGGCCACCGCCGTCGGTGTGAAGGGAAGCGCAAACGTGGTGCCGCCGTACCAGTCGTTCCACTGGTCGCGGAAGTGCGGACTGTAGGGGTCGCTGCTTTCACCGAGCACGATGTTCTCGGTTGAGCCGTCCACGTTGCTCCAGTCCATGGTGAAGCGCTGTGAAGGCCCGAATGCGCGACCCACCTGTTTGACGGTGGTAGTGTCGCCGCTCTGCGGTTGTGGGCCGGTACCCGCGATGCGCCCGATGAGCGGCAGAAAATTGGCCAGCGGATGCTCAAGATCAACCACGTGCCAGCTTCCGTAGGTCCAGTGCGAAACATCGGATGGCGCCTTGCCTTCCTCCATCGCTTTGCGCACGGAATCGGTCAGTAATGCGTCCCAGTCCTTGTAGCCGGGCGGGAGCCAATCGGCCTTGGCGTGCATCACGATTTCTTCTTCGGCAAAGTTCGATTCCTCCCAGCGATAATCGGCCGCGAGCGGGCCAAGTTTCGGCTCAAGGATCAGAGGCCAAAGAACGCGCCGTGCTTGCGTCACGAGCGATGCAGCTGCGGAGTCCGTGGCCAGCTGGCCATCCCAGCTGCGCATCAGGTCGGCAGCCTGGCGCAGGCGCGCGTCCACTCCCTCGGTATGGTCAATTGCGTAGGCCAGCCGCTGACCGAACTCCTGGTCCATATCGCTGTAAACATCCGTCTGGACTGCGAGCATGTCTTTCGGCGTGAGCCCGCTGCGGCCGTCGAGCAATTTGTAGATGCGCTCAGCACGGTAGGGATCAGTCCACTCCAGCGTGAGCGGATAGGGCGAACTTTCAGTCGTCACGCGCGAATTGGCGGTCGCCAGAAAGCCCGACGGCGGATCAGTTGAATTTGGCAGCAAATCGAACGGAATGTAGCCCTGCCACTCATGTGCGCTGTCCGCGACCGGCACAGTAGCTAATCCGCCCGGGCGAATCGGAATGCGGCCGATAGCGTGATAGGCAATGTGGCCCTGATCATCGGCATACACAATGTTCTGCGTGGGCCAGCTCCAGTTCGCAAGCGCCGCGGAAAACTGCGACCAGTTCGCAGCGGTATTCAGCTCATAGAGCGGAATCGCGTTCAGCGCAGTGTCGTAGAGTGTCCAGCGCAGCGAGAGCGGGGAACTGTCCCTGGTCAGCAGCGGATTGAGCAGCGGCCCGTGCGCCGTAAAGCTTACGTCGAGCGAAACGTCGCGGCTGCCGCGCACGTGAATCACTTCGTGGTCCACCTGGAGGGGCTTCCACGCGCCGCTGGCGTCCATGTAGTTGCCGTTGCCGTCGAGCTTCTCTTCATAGAGATCCTGTACGTCTGCCTGCAGTGCGGTAAATCCCCAGGCAACGCGCTCGTTGTGTCCGGCCACCACAAACGGCAATCCAGGCAGCGTGACACCCGCAGCATGAAAGCCCGGCGCGCTGATATCGGCCATGTACCAGATGTTCGGCACCATCAGCCCGAGGTGCATATCGTTCGAGAGTAGTGGCTTGCCGCTCGTCGTGTGACTGCCCGCGACCACCCAGTTGTTTGAGCCCGCGGCGCAACCTTCGCAGGTGGGCAGGCCCAACAGTTGCAACAACGCATTGGTACCGACCGGCGCCGCAGACAGTGTCTCGTGAGCCGGCGCCGCGCTTGCCGATGAAGGCTCATCTTCATCCTCATCGTCGTCAGGCGGTGCGGCGGGCTCGGCGTGAGGCTGGCTCAGGTCAAGCAGGACGCCGGTGGGCGGACGATCGCGCCACGATCCCGTCGGGTAAAGATCGGCGAGAAGCCTTGGATTGTTCATCTTTGCCGCGATACGCGCGCGGGCCAGCTTGGTGGGCCAGTGCGTGTCGAGCATCTGCACCATCATCATGCCCACGCTGATTGAATCCACACCGGTCCACGGCTCCGGCCGATAGCCGAGCAGCTTGAACTCGACCGGCAGATCGCTTGCGTCTTCGCTCCGCGCAATAAAGAGGTTGACTCCGCGTGCGTAATCGTCAAGTCGGGCGCGGTCCTGCGCGGACAAGTTCGCGTAGATGCGCTGGGCCGTATTGCGGAACTGCAGCACGCGCTGCGTTTCGTCATGCTTCACTAACGATGGGCCCATGATCTCGGCCAGGTTACCGTCGGCGTTGCGACGGTACGTGTCCATCTGCCACAAGCGGTCCTGCGCCGTTACGTAGCCCTGCACTGCCAGCATGTCGTCCTGCGTCGCTGCCTGAATGTGCGGAACTCCGTGCGCGTCGCGAATTACGTTGACGGGCGCCGAAAGACCTGCGAGGTGAATATCGCCATCGAGCAGGGGCAATGCAGCCTTTGCACCGGCCCGCAGCCATAGCACGAAGCCCCCAACTGCGAAAAATGCCAGCAGAATCAGGACGCAAGAAGTCCTCAACAGGAGGCGGGCCCACCACGTTTTGCGCTGGCGGGGAACTCCGTAGGCACGGTCGGTACGCGAACTGTTCATGGGGAGTGTTTTTGACATCGGCTCAACACCAGAATAACGCCACGCCGCCGCTGCACCCTGGACCTGCGATCGAGCGTACAATTCCGAGAGAAATTGGATTTGGTCCGACCATCCCTTGTAAATAATCGCTTGCCTAAGTCGGGAGAGTTGCCTCATGGATCGCAGAGAATTTATTGCAACGGCCGCGGCTGCGGCTGCAGCTTCCGCACTGCCGGCGCGCGCGCAGGATCAGCAGACGTTCCACGGTTTTCCGCCGCAGGTTGTGGCCGCCGATTCCATCTACGTTGAGCAGACGCCGATTGCTGAATACCACCCGGCCTCGGCACGCGCCTATGAAGCCTTTCAGGACATGAAGTTCGGCATTCGCATCCATTGGGGCATCTACTCCATCTGGCATCGCGGCGCGGAATCGTGGCCCTATCTACCCATGTCGTTTGAAGACCGACAGAAATATGACGATCTGTACAAGACATGGAATCCCGCGGGCTTTGACGCGAATGCGTGGATGGATGCGTTCAGCGAGAGCGGCATGAAGATGTTTGCGTTCACGTCGAAGCATCACGAAGGCTTCAGCATGTTCGACACAAAAACAAGGGTTAAAAGCCGCGCCAACTGGACCGCGCCGGGTGGCCCGCGCCTTGAGCTTTGCGATCTGGCCTACTCCATTATGGAGACGCCGTTTCGTCGCGATGTCGTGAAGGAACTCTGCGATGCGGCACACAAGCGCGATATCAAGATCGATCTCTATTTTTCCCATCCCGACTGGTACGACGCCGACTTCCGCCCCTACGTCTCGCATCCACTGCAGATTCCCGATTCGGCGCAGTGGATGACGCCGAACGATGTGAAATTCACCAGGAGCCACATCGGCGATCATGCCGTCGTCGTTCCCGATCCCAGCGATGCTGAAGTAAAGCGCATGATGGAGCGGCATCGCGCGCAACTGCTGGAACTGCTGACCAACTACGGAAAGATCGACATGATGTGCCTCGATATGTGGCTTGGCCCGCGCGTGTGGCCGCAGCTTCGCAAAACGCTGCTGATGATGCGCCAACTGCAGCCCGACGTGATGCTGCGCAATCGCGGCATCGGCAACTACGGCGACTACTACACGCCGGAACGCGTGGTGCCCGGATCCAAGCAAGCCTCAGAAAAGCCGTGGTTCAGCATCTATCCGCTGGGAACGGATTTCTCCTACGATCCTGAAGCCGCAAACTACAAGGGAACAAAGTGGATCGTTAACAACCTGGTGGACGTCGCGGCCAAAGGCGGCGGATTTATGGTGGGCGTGGGGCCCAGCGCCCACGGCGAATTTCACCCCGAAGCGCTGCGCCAGATGAAAGACACAGGTACGTGGCTGAAGGTAAATGGCGAGGCCATCTACGCCACACGCCCTCGCGCGGGAACACTCTGGTCAGAGGGCGACACAGTGCGTTACACGCGCTCTAAAGATGGTCGGTTCGTGTACGCAATCCTGACCGAGTGGCCTGGTTCGCAGGCAACATTGACCACGGTGCGGCCCCGGGGTGGATCGAAGATTACGCTTCTCGGAGCAAAGCAAAATCTATCGTGGAAATTTGATTCGGCCCAAGGGACGACGATCAGCTTGCCTGAAAACCTGCAGCAGGCGCAGAACCGACCGTGCGATTACGCCTTGACACTGAAGATTGAACCTGCGGAAAGCTGAGCCGGCACGCTATGAATCGGTTGGCCGACTCGCTGCGAGTTGTGCTGTTTCGACTCGCCGAGGCCTGTAGATCACCAGCAGCCCCACGAGCAATAGCATGATTGCACCCAAAACCAGGATGCTGCCCTCAGGTCCGTTGGTGCCGCCGCTCCAGAATGCGTTGCCGAATGGGCTCGTGCTCATGTAGTGTCCCTGCGCCACCATGCCGCTATCCGCCGTTCCGTAGAAATAGGTTTCGCCCCAGTCCCAACCCGCATGGCAGCCGATGGCCCACCATGCCGATCCAGTAAGCCAGACGCTTACGCAGAAAACGAAGCCGATGACTGCGGCAGCGAAAATGCCGATCCAGTTCTCGCCGTTGTTGCCCACATGGATGAACCCGAACAGCGTGGAAGTGACCCACGCTGCCTGCCAGAAATTCGAATGTGGAATGCGTTTGAGATGCAGCATCAGGCATGGAAGCAGCCCGAGAAGGACCATCGCATAAACGCCCCACGCCGCTGTTCCTCTTGCGCGGAGAACCAGGGAGACGAAGACGACCGCCTGGATCCCGAGCGCCCACCAGAAATTGATCGCGCGGGTGAAGGTGAACTGCAGGTAGCAGCGGAACATGCCTTCCTCAACGAGTCCGACGAGCAAAAACGTAAGGCCCCAGAGCGCTGCATACTTCGCGATGTAGCCTCCTGAAAGTGCAATGGGTCCGAAGTGCAGCCACCCACCCGACCACAACGCGCCGACAAGAACTGAAAGAGCCAGGAAACCCGCCGCAACTCCCGAGAAAAAGTTCGCCGTGCGGCGGGGACCGTTCAGGTTGAAGTCGAACAGTCTGCGGCCTTCAATGAGAGCCACGATCGACGCGGCCCCGACCAGGGCCGCCAGAGCAGTCAACTCACCGACAAATGCTGCGCGGGCCGTAACGTGACCCGTTCGGGGGCTGAGGTGCAGAACTGAGACGACAAATCCGACCGCTCCGCCAATCAGGACAATCAGAATCAGGAACAGTGCGATCGACCATCCAGCCCGGAGCCCCTTGCTGCCAATAAAAACCCACTGCATGAAGTTGGGTTCCGGCGGTGTCGGCGGCAGGGCAAGAGGCGGTTCGAAATGTCGATCCGGATCGCTAAGCGGCGCCGGAGCCCTGGCTGCATTTGAGGTTGATTGATCGTGCAAATCAGACTGACTCTCGTGCTCCATTAAGCCTCCTCAGGCAACTTTTTCGGAATGCTGTTAACCATCCTACAAGGGAAACGACAGCATACGTGTCCCAGTTCGGCTCGGTTCCGGTGAATCCTGGCCCATCCCCCATTGCTTCCACACCTTGACACAAACGGCCGCTCCCTTGATGCTTAACAGTTCCGGATGTTGCACATTTCTGCCGAGGAGGAAGTTAATTCTTGCGGGTTCGCGTCTTCTACCACGACAAGTGTTTTGACGGGGCGTGTTCGGCTTCGCTCTTCACGCGCTTCCATCGCGAGTGTATCGACAACGCTGCCGACTATGAGTATCACGGGCTGGTGCATCGTGCGGGCGCGCTCTTTAACGAGAGCGAGTTTACCGGCGACCAGAATGCCATTGTGGACTTCAAGTATTCGGCCTCGCCGAAGATCACCTGGTGGTTCGATCACCACCTGTCCGCCTTCCTGACGCAGCAGGACCAAGACCATTTCAGGGCATGCCAGCAGGATCTGGACTGCGCCGAGCGCAAGTTCTTTGATCCTACTTACACCTCCTGCACCAGTTTCATCGCACACATTGCCTCATCGCATTTCGGGTTCGACATTGCTCCGGTGGCCGACTTGGTGCACTGGGCCAACATTGTTGACGGCGCCCTCTACGAAAGTCCCGAAGCGGCGGTAGAGATGGCTGAACCGGCAATGAAGCTCACGCTCATCATTGAGTCGAGCCAGGATCCAGAGTTTATTCCGCGCATGATTCCGCTGCTTACTGAAATGCCGTTAGCCGATGTGCTGGCGCAGCCTTTCGTAGCGCCGCTTTTGTCGCCGCTGCTGGAGCGGCACCGGGAGGCGCTGGCATTGATTCGCAGCCGAGCCGAAGAACGCGACGGAACCATCTTCTTCGACATTACGGATCACCCGCTGGAAGGCTTCAACAAGTTCATCCCGTACTACCTGCATCCGCAGGCGACTTATTCCATCGGTCTGTCGAAATCCAGCTTCCGCACCAAGGTCGCGGTCGGCTCGAATCCGTGGACGAAGGTGGACCCGACGAAGATGGTGAACCTGGCGCAGATTTGCGAGCGCTATGGAGGTGGCGGACACGCACGCGTGGGCGCCATCAGCTTTCCTCCCGATCAGGAAGACAAAGCGCGGGCGGCCGCAGCAGAGATTGTCGCGGAGTTGCGTTCGAAGAACCCGGCCGAATGATAAATCAGCCAGACGCACGTATCCCTGCTGTCGGTGCAGAATTGGTTCGAAAGTTACTTGATTAGCTGGGAGTTCACGAGCCACAACTCGATCAACGCGAACATGTGCAGGAACAGCACTTGCCCAAACACGCGAAGAAACGTGACATGACCTCGCAGCGCGAACCGCGCCATCAACCCTTCAATGGGGAACTGCGCGTACATGAAGAAGAGCGGCATGTTTGAGATGATCTGATTGCCAAGGGTAACCTCGGGACGAGTGGCGATGGCCGCGAAAGGGAATAGAATCCAAGTCCCCCAAGGTTTGAATGCTTCAACAAAGTCGCGCATCACCGGAACGTAGCAACTGATGGCGATGCCAGCGGCGAATGGCCAATACTCCGCCCATGAAGCTGCCGACTGATAACGACGGGACTTCTGCCGTTGCTTGCTCAGCGCAGCCAAATTGGCTTGCATTTCCTGTTCGTAAAGCGCGTCGACGGCCTGAAAGCCGGAGATATGGTGGTCCTGCGAGCTCGAACCGAATCCCGATTTGTTGCCGAAGATGTTCAGCATTCCGTCAGGTCCTCCTCTGGATGGGGGAGAATAACTCCAGAATCTCCAGACTGTTTTCTATTAGTCCAGAGCCTCCAGATTATCTTCCTCTAACTTTGACTTCAAATGCCAGAGGAAACATCGCCTTGAAGTCGCTAAGGGTTACAACTTTTGGGTCATCGAAGGGCACTCGGACGGCGGCAGAAAGGCCAAAAGATATCGCATTTTTTTGTCGATACCAGGAGCTGAATGAGTAACCTACGAACCGCAAGCTCAAGCAACGATGATGTTTAAGCGTCATACGGCGCTGAATTTGCTACGCGGCCACCGCTGTCACCGCGGTAACCACGTTTGGTTACGACTTTCTCACAATCCCAACACACTTGAGTTGCGGCGCATTGCTTCGATGCAGAATGCGATGTGCTGCTCGAGATCCACATTCAGTTCTTCGGCGCCCTGGATCACGTCCTGGCGGTTGATGGCGCGGGCGAATGCTTTGTCCTTCATTTTTTTGCGCACGCTGGCGGCTTCCACCTCGGCAATCGACTTGGAGGGCTTGACCAGAGCGCAGGCGGTCAGAAAGCCGGCCAGTTCGTCGCAGGCAAATAACGCCTTTGCCAGGTGCGTATCGCGAGGGACTCCCGAGTACTGTGCGTGACCGAGGATGGCGCGGCGCATTTCGGGTGGCCAGCCGAGCCTTTCCAGTTCGCGAACGCCGACGAACGGATGCTCTTCAGCGGTTGGGTGGCGCTCGTAATCGAAATCATGGAGCAGGCCAGTGGTGGAGTAAAGGCGGAGCATCGCCTCGCGCTCAGGCTCGCTCAGGCCCAGCCGCTCGGCTTCCGCTTCGCCGTAGGCCACGACGCAGGCCTCTACTGCCAGTGCGTGTTTGCGCAGGCTCTCGCTCTGGGTCCACTCGGTAAGCAGCGCCCATGCCTGTTCGCGACCGTATTTATCATTGCTGTCCTCGCCCATGTTGTTCACTCCGATGTTTATCACTATGGTTCGTTTTTCTTTGGCTTTTTCCGGGAATTGTGGGGTATTCTTCTGATTGACTACGAAGTTGTACTTGACAATTATGGTTCACTTACCCGAAAGTAGGCGATATCGAGGTGCGAAAACGGCACCCCGGGGCCCTGCTCTGGCGCTCCGCACCCAGTCTATGGCAACCACTCCGATGTGCGTGGAGACACGCGAGGTTGTGCGGTGTGAGCATTGCAGGCTCATGCAATATAGAACATCCAACTCCCTCTGCAGAAAATGCCACCGGCCTCTCGATATCGAGGAGCCTGTAACGCTGGCGCCACAGCTGGTGACCAGTGCGCCCGTACCGGCTTCGGCCGAGGCTGGTTTGCAGGTTGCGGGTCAGGTGAGGGAAATCCGGCGCGCCCGGCACCTGAGCCAGCGGCAGTTGGCGGGACGGATGCAGGTGCCTCGGACATACATCTCCAAAATTGAAAACGGCAAGGCGATTCCGACACTGGGTTCGCTGGAGCGCCTGGCGCTGGCTCTCGAAGTGGAAGTCGGCCAGTTGGTTAGGGATACGCGCAGCCGCCGCGAAGAGGAAGTGTCAGCCATTTTTGCCGATCCCTTCCTTGCCGAGGTCGCCTCGCTGCTGCCCCAACTTGAGCCCCTGCATCGCACGCTTTTCCTGGGCGCTGTGCGGGATGCTGCTTCAGGCCGCCGCCGCACCGCTTAAGAGTCTGGCGAAGTGTCAGATTTACCGGCTCGCCGCGATTGGCGCGGCGTAGGCGCAAGTTTCTGCGCGGCGGGCCGCCTGGTCAACTTTTCGCGATCAGGTCTCTTCCGGTTGATTACATACGACGGTGCGCCCCATAATTGCGGCGCATGGTCGCTTGTGCTAGGGTCGATTGTGTTACCCGGCTGCGGCCAGAATGAAGCTTTGCGCGGTTGGATGTTCACAGGGTTCCGGCTGACCCCCAAACGGGAAGCGACATGCCGCCTGCGGCGAATTTCCTACGCTGCACTGAGCCAGCCAGTAAGCCGAAAGTGTAATTTAGAACTGAGGCGATTCCTTTGTATCCATCCGGCACGTTGCGCATCCAGGAGCTCTCAGATGACGAGCGCGCCGTATATTCGACCCTGAAGCCTGAGCGGCTGCCCGAACATGTAGCAATCATTATGGATGGTAACGGTCGCTGGGCCGGACAACGCTCATTGAAGCGGTTTCTGGGCCACCAGCAGGGCGCCAAAAGTGTGCAGCTTGTCACCGAGACAGCATCGCGCATCGGCCTGCCTTGGCTGACGCTATACGCGTTCTCGCTTGAAAACAATCTGCGTCGCCCGAGAGCCGAAGTCAGTTTTCTGATGCGGCTGCTGAAAAGCTATCTGGAAACCAATCTGCAACGAATGATGGATAACAACGTGCGCATCCGCTACATCGGGCGGACCCACGACCTTGCGCCTGACGTGCAAGAGAAGATGGCCTGGGCCGCAGAGACAACAGCGCGGAATACGGGCACAACGTTGACGCTGGCGCTGAACTACGGCGGACGGTCAGAACTGGTGGACGCATTTCGCAGGTTGACGACGGAGATGAAGCAGAAGAACATCCTGCCGGAGCACATCAGCGAAGAAGATATCCATCGCCACCTCTACACCGCGCACATGCCCGATCCCGACCTGCTCATCCGCACATCGGGCGAGATGCGCATTTCCAATTACCTGTTGTGGCAAATCGCGTATACGGAAATCTACGTGACCGATCGCTACTGGCCCGACTTCCGGGGCGTCCATCTGCTGCAAGCCATTGCGGACTTCCAACGGCGCGAGCGGCGCTACGGTGGGCTCGGTGAAGAGTGCGGCGAAGTTGAGGAAAATCCGGAACGCATCCGCCTTGCGGCGGGCTAAACGGGCTGAAGAAAAACTCCGGCTTTTCTGGATGTTCTGTAACAGTGCACGTGTTTACTCGCGCCTTTTCCCCAAGGCCTTCACACGTAACCGAAGTTAGTCGTGCGGCACACGTATAGGCAACACGCAATTCGTACACACGTGGGGATGCCTCCAAGCGTTAGCCAGACCCGTAAGATTTCTTTTTCTTGATTTCAGATCACCGCGATCGAGCGTCTTCGCGGCGTTGCTCTTTAGAGGTTACGGAGTGGCATTCGACTAGCTTCGGCCGGCGCCGCGAAACAAGAAACAATCGCGGCTCACTTTCAGCTATCGCGAAACGTCTGTCCTTTATCAGTTCCACTTCGGCAACTTTGAGCGCTATCTGCTTTCGCAACTCTGAGACTGCGGTTTCATCTTCGCCGGATTCTGCGTTCTCCTCTACTTGCGAAAGCGTGTTGCGGAGAATATTTACAAGGCTAGGTTTCGACATCTCTACTCCCGGTGCGTCTACGTTGCTCACCGCTAGATCGCTTCATATCCAGGGCGCGCATAGTACGATGCCTCCGCGGCACGATGTGCTGCTCAAGGAACGCGTAACTGCGATCACTCCCTATTGGTAAGAGCCGTCACACGTAGGCAACGGCTGTCAGGCAACTTTTTTTGCGGACTGCGCAACAAATAAAGAGTTGCAAAAACACGCACAAGAGATACTCGTCCCTGCTCTGGTATGAAATGCACTGCACTTCCCCGGGTGCGGTTCTGCACGTCGTGTAGCTCGATTCCTGCAGGAGTACATGTGTATGGCGACAACCGCGCAAGAGCCCTCTAGTGGGCTTTCAGGGCAGAACTTAAACCCTCTCAATGGCTCCGGTCCGCTTCCCGACTCGGAGTACATGGCCATCATTCTTCAGGGGCTCCAAACCATGAAGGACGGCGATTTCAGCGTCCGTTTGCCTGTAGGCTGGACGGGTCTGGCCGGCAAAATCGCCGACAACTTCAACGAAATCGTTAAGTCAAATCAGCAGATTGCCTCCGAGCTGAGAAGAGTGGGACGAGCCGTCGGCAAGGAAGGCAAGACGCGCGAGCGCATTCGCGTCGAGCGGCGTCATGGTGCGTGGGACGAGATGGAAGTCTCGGTAAACACGCTGGTCGAAGACCTGCTGCGACCCACGACGGAAGTGACCCGCGCCATTGCCGCGGTGGCGCAAGGCAATCTCACTCAAACGGTTCGCATGGACGTTGATGGTCGTCCTCTTGAGGGCGAGTTCCTGCGCTCGGCTTCGATCGTCAACACGATGATTCAGCAGCTTGGCGTCTTTACGGCCGAAGTGACGCGCGTGGCCCGCGAAGTGGGCACTGACGGCAAACTCGGCGGCCAGGCAATGGTGCCCGGTGTTGCAGGAACGTGGAAAGATCTCACTGACTCAGTGAACTCGATGGCCAGCAACCTCACCGGCCAGGTTAGAAATATCGCCGAAGTGGCGACGGCCGTTGCCAGCGGCGATCTTTCACGGAAGATCACGGTAGACGTTCGCGGCGAAATTCTGCAACTGAAAGAAGCCATCAATACGATGGTCGATCAGTTGCGTTCGTTTGCTTCGGAAGTGACGCGCGTAGCGCGCGAGGTGGGCACCGACGGCAAGCTCGGCGGCCAGGCAGTAGTCCCAGGCGTGGCAGGCACGTGGAAGGACCTTACCGATTCAGTGAACGCGATGGCCGGAAACCTGACATCGCAGGTAAGAAATATCGCCGAAGTGACGACGGCTGTTGCTCGTGGCGATTTGAGCCGCAAGATTACTGTCGACGTGAAGGGCGAAATTCTGGAATTGAAAGACACCATCAACACGATGGTGGATCAGCTGAACGCATTTGCCGGCGAAGTTACACGCGTGGCGCGCGAAGTGGGAACGGAAGGAAAGTTGGGTGGCCAGGCAAACGTGCCGGGCGTGGCCGGAACATGGAAGGACCTTACCGACAACGTAAACTTCATGGCCGGCAATCTCACCGGGCAGGTACGCAACATTGCCGAAGTCGCCACCGCAATTGCGAACGGCGACCTTTCGCGCAAGATCACCGTGGACGTGCGCGGCGAAATGCTTCAGCTGAAAGAAACGCTCAACACCATGTTGGATCAGCTGAACCGCTTTGCCGGTGAAGTAACGCGCGTGGCGCGCGAAGTGGGAACAGAAGGCAGACTCGGCGGACAGGCCAACGTTCCCGGCGTAGCAGGAACGTGGAAAGATCTGACGGACTCAGTAAACTCGATGGCGGGCAATCTTACCGCGCAGGTTAGAAACATCGCCGAAGTGACCACCGCCGTTGCTCGCGGAGACCTTAGCCGCAAGATCACTGTCGACGTGAAGGGCGAAATTCTCGAGCTCAAAGACACCATCAATACGATGGTCGATCAGTTGAACGCGTTCGCCGGCGAAGTAACACGCGTGGCCCGCGAAGTAGGAACGGATGGCAAGCTCGGAGGACAAGCACAAGTCTCCGGCGTTGCAGGCACATGGAAAGATCTCACCGACAACGTGAACTCGATGGCTTCGAACCTGACGGGCCAGGTGCGAAACATTGCGGAAGTCGCAACGGCCGTCGCGCGTGGCGATTTGAGCCGCAAGATCACGGTCGACGTAAGAGGCGAAATTCTGGAATTGAAAGACACCATCAACACGATGGTGGATCAGCTGAACGCGTTTGCAGGCGAAGTAACGCGCGTCGCTCGCGAAGTAGGAACGGACGGCAAACTCGGCGGACAGGCACAAGTCTCCGGCGTTGCAGGCACATGGAAAGATCTTACGGATAACGTGAACTCGATGGCCTCGAACCTGACGGGCCAGGTTCGTAACATCGCTGAAGTGGCAACGGCTATCGCTAACGGCGATTTGTCAAAGAAGATTACGGTCAACGTTTCGGGTGAAATTCTTTTGCTGAAGGAAACCATCAACACGATGGTGGACCAGCTGAACCGCTTTGCTGGTGAAGTAACGCGTGTGGCGCGCGAAGTCGGTACCGAAGGACGACTCGGCGGACAGGCCAATGTTCCCGGCGTGGCCGGTACGTGGAAGGATCTCACTGATTCGGTCAACTTCATGGCGGGCAACCTTACCGGACAGGTAAGAAACATTGCTGAAGTCACGACGGCCGTGGCCCGCGGAGATTTGAGCCGCAAAATCACCGTGGACGTGAAGGGCGAAATTCTGGAGTTGAAGAACACCATCAACACGATGGTGGATCAGCTGAACGCGTTCGCCGGAGAAGTAACGCGCGTGGCTCGCGAAGTAGGAACAGACGGCAAGCTCGGCGGACAGGCAGTGGTGCCAGGTGTAGCCGGCACGTGGAAGGATCTTACTGACTCCGTCAACTTTATGGCCGGCAACCTGACAGCACAGGTGCGAAACATTGCTGAAGTAGCCACGGCCATTGCAAACGGCGATCTCTCGCGCAAAATTACGGTCGACGTTCGCGGCGAAATCCTGCAGCTCAAAGAAACGCTGAACACGATGGTCGAGCAGCTTCGTTCGTTTGCCGCGGAAGTCACGCGCGTGGCGCGCGAAGTGGGATCGGAAGGCCGGCTTGGCGGGCAGGCGAACGTGCCTGGCGTTGCCGGTACTTGGAAGGATCTCACCGACTCAGTGAACGCCATGGCCGGCAACCTGACGGCCCAGGTGAGAAACATTGCCCAGGTAACCACAGCCGTGGCCCGCGGCGACTTGAGCCGCAAGATCACCGTCGATGTGAAGGGCGAAATTCTCGAACTCAAAGACACCATCAACACGATGGTGGACCAGTTGAATGCGTTCGCCGCTGAAGTAACCCGCGTGGCTCGCGAAGTAGGCACTGAAGGCAAACTTGGCGGACAGGCTGAGGTGCCCGGTGTCGCCGGAACGTGGAAGGATTTGACCGACAACGTAAACGTGATGGCGGTGAACCTGACCGAGCAGGTACGCGGGATTGTGAAGGTCGTCACGGCCGTAGCTAATGGCGTTCTTACGCAGAAGCTGACAGTGAATGCGAAAGGCGAAGTTGCCGCGCTCGCTGACACCATCAACAACATGACCGACACGCTCGCCACCTTCGCCGATCAGGTAACGACAGTTGCCCGCGAAGTAGGCGTGGAAGGCCGCCTCGGCGGCCAGGCAAACGTGCCGGGCGCCGCCGGGACATGGAAGGATTTGACCGGCAACGTGAACCTGCTGGCAGACAACCTGACCAACCAGGTACGCGCCATCGCTGAAGTGGCAACGGCAGTTACGAAGGGCGATCTCACGCGCTCTATCCAAGTGGAAGCGCGCGGCGAAGTGGCGGAGCTCAAAGACAACATCAACACCATGATTGACAACCTGCGTCTGACGACAGATCGCAACACGGAGCAGGACTGGTTGAAGACGAACCTGGCGCGCTTCACCGGAATGTTGCAGGGCCAGCGCGACCTGAGCACTGTAGGCCGCATGCTGCTGTCGGAGCTTGCTCCTCTGGTGAATGCGCAGCAGGGCGTGATTTACCAGATGGGAAACGAAGCTCCCACCGGAGGCGAAGGCACACTTGTTCTTCTGTCAACCTTTGCCGACACGCCGGAAGGCCAGGTTCAGGAAGTTCGTATCGGCGAGGGATTGGTTGGTCAATGCGCGGCCGGGAAACGACGCATGCTCATCACCGAACTGCCCCGGAGTACGGCGCCGGTTCGCTCGGGACTTTTCAAAGCCAAGCCCAAAAGCGTGATCGTGCTCCCAGTGCTTTTTGAGGATCGCGTTAAGGCGGTAATCGAGCTTGCCAGCTTGGGCGCTTTCACGGCGTCGCAACTTGCGTTTCTTGAGCAGCTCACGGCGAGCATCGGTATCGTACTCAACTCGATTGAGGCCACGATGCAGACCGAGGGTCTGCTGAAACAGTCGCAGCAGTTGGCCGCCGAACTGCAGGCGCAGCAGAAGGAACTGCAACAGACCAACGAGCAGTTGGCGCAAAAAGCGCAGGAACTGGCCGAACAGAACTACGAAGTGGAGTTGAAGAATCAGGAAATTGAACAGGCTCGTCGCGCACTGGAAGAAAAGGCCCGCGAGCTTGCGCTCACCTCCAAATACAAATCGGAGTTCCTGGCGAACATGTCGCACGAGCTGCGCACACCGCTCAACAGTATTCTTGTGCTGGGCCAGCAGCTTGCCGAGAATCCTGACGGAAGCCTTACGGCAAAGCAGGTTGAATTTGCACGCACGATTCACGGCGCCGGTACTGACCTGCTCAATCTCATCAGCGACATTCTCGATCTTTCGAAAATCGAATCCGGCACCGTGTCTGTAGAAGCGGAAGAAATCGTCATCGGATCGCTGCTCGAAACCGTTTCGCGCCCCTTCCGCCACGAGGCAGAGAATCGCAGATTGGCGTTCGAGGTCTCAGCCGAATCTCGCCTCGGCCGCAGCCTGGTCACCGACTCGAAGCGCCTGCAGCAAGTGCTCAAGAACCTTTTGTCGAACGCCTTCAAATTCACAGAGCAAGGTGGTGTACGTCTGCGTGTCTCAAGTGCTTCGAGCGGCTGGAGTCCCGATCATCCACTTCTGAGTGGAGCCGGATCGGTGATCGCGTTCGAAGTTACAGACACCGGTATCGGTATTCCGGCGGAGAAGCAGCGCATCATCTTTGAGGCCTTCCAGCAAGCTGATGCGGGCACAAGCCGCAAGTTTGGCGGCACGGGTCTGGGTCTGGCCATCAGCCGTGAGCTGGCCAGCCTGCTCGGAGGCGAGATCCAACTGAAGAGTATGCCCGGCAAGGGAAGCACTTTCACGCTGTATCTGCCGCAAACTTATGTTGGACCGGTTGCACCTAATATCGGCAAGACCGAAAAGAGTGGATCCCAGGTAATGATGCCGACGTTCCTCAGCACGGTGACAGCGGTCGAGCAGGAAAATCATATTGAGGACGACCGGGAGAATCTGGCGGAAGGTGACGCTGTACTCCTGATTGTCGAGGACGATACGCACTATGCTCGTGTGCTCTGCGACCTGTCGCGCGACAAGGGCTTCAAAGTCCTGGTCGCCCATACGGGAGCGGAAGCGCTATCTCTGGCGCGCGCGCATAACCCAACGGCAGTCTCGCTCGATGTATTCCTGCCGGACATGCTCGGCTGGACGGTATTGAATCATCTCAAGCAGGATTCGAGAACCCGGCACATTCCGGTGCAAATGCTCACCCTCGATGAGGATCGCCATCACGGGCTTTCACGAGGCGCATTTGCATTCGTCACCAAGCCCTCCACCACTGAGGATCTATCGGCAGCCATATCGCGCATTCGAGAGTACTCATTGCCGAGGCGCAAGCGGCTCCTGTTGGTCGAAGATAATCCGGCCGAGCAGATGAGCACGCGCGCACTGCTGGGCTACGACGATATCGATATCGATGCCGTCGACTCCGGTGGCGGCGCACTGAAAGCACTCGGCGAATCGACCTACGATTGCGTCGTGCTGGACCTTCGCCTGCCTGACATGAGCGGCTTTGATGTGCTGGAACGGCTGCGGGACACTCCGCATTTGAGAGACCTTCCAGTTGTTGTGTTCACAGGCAGAGAGCTGACGCCGGACGAAGACGCGCAGTTGCACTCGTTGGCGAGAAGCGTTGTCGTCAAGGATGTCGAATCGCCAGAACGGCTGCTGGACGAGACAGCTCTGTTCCTGCATCGCGTAATAACTGATCTTCCTCGCGAAAAGCAGCAGATGCTCGAAAGGCTGCACCGATCGGACGATGCTTTGGCAGGCCGCAAGGTACTGGTGGTGGATGACGACGTCCGGAATATCTTTGCACTGAGCAGCGTGCTCGAACGCCGCGCAATGCAGGTTCTTACGGCTGGAACCGGGCGCGAAGCAATCGCCACCATCGAGTCCACACCCGATCTGGCGATTGTGCTGATGGACATCATGATGCCCGAGATGGATGGATACGAGACGATGCAGGTAATCCGGCAGAATCCGGCGCTGCGCCGTTTGCCCATCATTGCACTGACGGCGAAAGCCATGAAGGGCGACCGTGAACGATGCCTGGAAGCAGGCGCCTCAGAGTACCTGGCCAAGCCCGTAAATACTGAGCAGCTGCTTTCCGCGCTGAGAATGTGGCTGCATCGATAGCACCGAGGAGACACGGATGGAGGCGGATGGATGACGGCAGACGGGAAAGTCAACATTCTCATGGTCGACGATGAACCGTCGAAGCTGCTGAGCTATGAGGCCATTCTCGGTGAATTGGGTGAGAATCTCATTCATGCCAGGTCCGCAAGCGAAGCACTAAGCATCCTTCTCAAAACCGACGTGGCCGTCGTGTTGATGGATGTCTCCATGCCGGAAATCGACGGGTTTGAGCTTTCCAGCATCATCCACCAGCACCCGCGTTTTAACAAGACCGCGATCATTTTCATCTCGGGTGTTCACCTCACTGACTCAGACCGCATTCTCGGCTATCGCAGTGGAGCGGTGGATTACATTTCCGTGCCAGTAATTCCAGAAGTCCTGCGAGCCAAGGTAAGCATCTTTGCCGAGCTGCATCGCAAGACGCGCCAACTGGAAAACTTGAACACCGATCTGGAGCGCTTGGTCGCGGAACGGACGGACGCGCTGCGGCTGAGCGAACAGGCGTTTCGCAAACGCGCAGAGTTGCTCGAAGTAGCCTCGGAGGCAATTACTGAAAGGAGCTTGGAGGGAGCCATCCGGTTTTGGAATTCCGGAGCGGAGACTCTCTACGGCTGGCAAAGGAACGAAGTCACGGGCCAGGACATGCATACATTGCTGAAGACCGTCTTCCCGGTTTCGCGCGAAGATGTTGGAAGGGCGCTCCGCGACACAGGCTCGTGGCAGGGAAATCTGTTCCAGACCACTCGAGATGGCAGAGAAATTGTGGTGGCTTGCAGAAAAACATTGAATCATGAGGGCAACGCTGTGCTGGAAGTGGGTCGCGATATCACTGCCCAGTTGGCCGCCGAAGAGGCTCTGCGCGAAAGCGAGAAGCATGCGGCAATGGGACGAGTGGCAGGGATTATCGCGCATGAAGTCAACAACCCGCTCGCCGCAATCACTAACATTTTTTATCTGCTTCGCGCCCATCCATCGCTGAACGAAGAGGCACAACAGCTCGCCAATCTGGCTGAGCAGGAACTGCAGCGCATGTCGCATATCACCAGGCAGACGTTGAGCTTCTATCGCGAGTCCAAGCAGCCTATTCCCGTTGCGATGCACAGCCTGGTGGATGATGTGCTTGAATTGCAGCGCCGTGAGATCCAGTCCAAAAAGATTCGCGTCAGCAAAAGATATACTTCAACGTTTCCTGTCCACGGATTTCCTGTTGAATTGCGCCAGGTAATGATGAATCTGATCAGCAACGCCATTCAGGCAGTGCCGGAGAAAGGCCAGTTGAGGGTTCACGTTCTTGATTCGACCGATTGGGCTTCGCAGCAACACGGCACAGCAGTCTGCGTTACCGATACGGGCGTGGGCATTCGTCCAAACGATGCCGGACGACTCTTCGAGCCCTTTTTCAGCACCAAGGCGGACAAAGGTACTGGGCTCGGACTCTGGATCAGCAGGGGAATTGTGCAGAAATATGGCGGCCAGATTTCCTTCCGCTGTTTGAATCAGAAGAGCGGCTCCCTCACCTGCTTCCGGGCCTTCTTCCCCTCTAACTTTTGCCTCACCAGGCGGGTTCGAGAAAACGGAAAGGCCGAACATGAGCATACGAACGAACAGTTGGATTCGGAAGCCGTAATGGCTTCTCCGAATCCGACCGAGTTCGGAGTGGCATGACCGTTCTGATCATTTAGAGCGTTTTCGCTTTTGCTATAGACTGGTGTGCCCCATCCATTCCGCGTATTTCTGCGGAATGGGTGGGATACCGACAAAATTCCGGTCTACATATTTTGCGAAACTGCATGTAGACCGCCCGCCCTGGCGACCTGAGACAACCAACCTCCATCCCGACTGCCCAAGTGAACCGTGGTGACCCCTCTGCTGATATCCTCGATGCGAGCGGTATCAGCGCCCTCCGAGAGGCTTGAGCCTCAGGCGTGACTTTTCGCGCCGGACCCGCAAAGGCGGACGGCCCCAGAAAACATACAAAGGCGGATTCGATGGCGACCAAGTTTGAAACAGTGGAACGCAAATTTAAGTCGAGGTTCGAAGTAAATGCCCCCGACTTTACTCTCAGCCCGATGACCGGCATGACGCGCAAACACTACATTGATTGCGCACGATATGTTCTGGAGCGTGCGTTCACGCATGTAAAGTCGTTCGACCAGCCCATCGTCTTCCCGCTTGTTCCCGGCAAGTCGTATCCGCAGCCGAACGATCCCGAATGGCGTACTCGCTCGCACGAGTTTGAAGCGCTGGAACGCACCTTCAATCTGGCCGCGCCGCTGATTCACGTCGATCCGGAGATCAGCATCAACGGCATCAAGCTGCGCGATTACTACTGCCACCACTTCTACAACGCAATGACTCCGGGGCACGCAAACAGTTTGCCGCTGCCGGAAGATATGCCGGATGCAACTTACCAGTTCACCTGCGAGTTCGGCGGCTGGACGAAGACAATGCTGCTGTTGCCCGACGTGCTTTGGCCGCATTTCGCGCAGAAACAGCGCGACGAAATGGCGGTGACGATTTCGAAGTGGGCGCACCACCGCACAACGCAAAACAACTGGCGGCTGTTCAATATCTGTGCGCTCTCGTTTTTGAAGAAGAACGGTTACCAGATCGACGATGAGTTGTTGAAGAGCCACCTGCTTTGGATTGCGTCGTACCATGCCGGAAATGGCTGGTACCTGGAGCAGAGCTACAACTATTACACCATCAGTCTTTTCCTGGTTTATGGAACCATCTGGAGCCGCGCGTTCGGCGATGAGCATTATCCCGAGGTCGCCGCGGTTCTGGAGAAGAGCTTTCATGAACTGTTCGAGACATATCCGAACTTCTTCGGTCGCGATGGTTACATCAACATGTGGGCGCGCAGTATCTGCTACCGGCTATGGATTTCCGGCGGATTTCCGGCGTCGTTCATGCTGCGCTCCGAACCGCCGATCGATCCCGGATGGGCCAGACGCCTCTGCTCCGGTTCGCTACTGCAATTTACGGCGCGCGAGGACTTTTATGAGAACGACATTCCCAGCCTCGGCTTTTATGGCCACCGGGAATTCGCAATTCAAAACTACAGTTGCCCTGCTAGCCCGTTCATCATGTTCCTGCCGTTTATCGCTCTGGCGTTGCCTGAGGACTCGCCCTTCTGGACGGCGAAGGAGAACGACGGCATGTGGACAGCGCTTGGCGATAATTCCGTGCGAACGGTTCTCGACAAGCCGGGCCTCGCGCTGGTGAATCATGGCGGCAGCGGCTCATCGGAGATTATTTCCGGCAAGGTCTACGATGACGATCCCAACTATTCGAAGCTCGTCTTCAATACGCATTTCCCGTGGGAAGATCGCGATCCACGGGGCGGCACTGCACAGGAATATACGTTTCGTAGTCTCGACCCGCGCGATTTGCGCGGCGTGGATATCAACTTCTATCTCACCGGACGTGCCCTTGAAAACGCCGCCGCGAGAGATGCGGGATATTCGGGCGCACAGAGCATCCTGTTTAATGGCGCGCGCAACGGCGTGCTTTACCGGCAATTACTTATGCGCAAGCCGCCGAACAACGGCGTGGGATACATTATCGACCTGGCGGAGATCACGATCCCGGGCGGTGTGATCCGCGCAGATCGTTGCCGGCTTGCCTTTGAGCATGAATTGACGCTCGGCCATTACGGCCTGCCGCACATGGACGGCCGGAAAGCGAACGTGCAGACCTTCGAAGATGGATTGGGCAAAGGGATGACTGCGTCTATCTCCGGAAGAAAAGTGGCGCTGATTGTGTACAACGGTTGGGATCGGATTCAGAGCCTCGTGCACAAGGGGTTCAATGCGGAAGGGGATGAAAGCACGGTGTTGTATGCCTATCGCAAGCGCACCGCCAAAAATCCCGCCATGGAACTGATGATTTCCGTCATGCTGCACAAAACCAGTGACGCGCCATTCACAAAAGAAGAATTGTCACCCATCAGGGACATCAAATTGCTCGACGTGATGCCCTCCGGATCGGTTGTTGGCGCTGAGATAACCCTGGCCAGCGGAGTGAAGCACGTAGTCGATTTCAAAGACGTGGATGGCTATAAGTCTTGTTAGTTGTCCTGTTCCTGGTCAGAGCATTTCCGATTCAAGCATCAACAAAGCTCTGGGTGTCCCATCCTTTGTGCGCGCCTTTTGCACAAAGGGTGGGAGACCACAGATGCTCCTCTCGGCCCAAGGGCGTTTTCGCTTTTGCTATGCACTGTTGTGCCCCATCCATTCCGCGTATTTCTGCGGAATGGGTGGGATACCGACATAATTCCGGTCTACTTATTTTGCGAAAACGCTAAATTGTCAGGTGCGGTTCAGACCTGACCGCTCACATCAAACAAGGTCAAAGCGATCCAGGTTCATCACCTTCGTCCAGGCATTCACAAAGTCGTGAACGAAGAGCCGTTGTGCATCGCTGCTTGCGTACACCTCGGCAAGTGCGCGGAGCTGAGAGTTTGAACCAAACACAAGGTCAACCACGGTGCCAGTCCACTTGAGCTCGCCTGTGCGTCGATCGCGTCCTTCCAAAACACCTTCATCCGTCGCAGACTTCTGCCACTTCGTGCGCATGTCAAGAAGGTTCACGAAGAAGTCGTTAGTCAATACGCCAGGCTTATTGGTGAAGACGCCAAGTTGCGATTGCCCGAAGTTTGCGTCCAGCGCACGCATGCCGCCGATCAGGACTGTCATCTCCGGTGCAGTCAGCGTCAACAATTGCGCCTTGTCTAAAAGCAGGCTCGCGGCGGATCCGTTGAGCCCCTCGCGTACATAGTTGCGGAAGCCGTCTGCGCAAGGTTCCAGCGGCGCAAACGACGCTGCGTCAGTCTGCTGCTGTGTAGCGTCGGTGCGGCCGGGCGCAAAGGGAACCTTTACGTCGTGGCCCACTTTCTTTGCCGCGCTCTCAACTGCCGCGCATCCCGCCAGCACAATAAGGTCGGCAAGTGAAACTTTCTTATTGCCGGATTGCGACGCGTTGAAATCCTTCTGAATCGCTTCGAGCTTCGCGAGTACTTTCGACAGTTCTGCCGGCTGATTTACTTCCCAGTCTTTTTGAGGCGCAAGCCTGATGCGCGCGCCGTTGGCTCCGCCGCGCCGGTCGCTGCCGCGGAAACTGGATGCCGAAGCCCATGCAGTGATAACGAGGTCGGAAACAGTCAGGCCCGACGCCAGCACCTTTGCCTTGAGCGCTTCGATGTCCTGATCGTTGATCAGCTCATGATCGATTGCGGGAACAGGGTCCTGCCAGATGAGCACTTCCTTCGGCACAAGCGGCCCAAGATAGCGGGCAACCGGACCCATGTCGCGATGCGTGAGTTTGAACCATGCGCGCGCAAACGCATCCGAAAATTCCTGCGGATGATCGAAGAAGCGGTGCGAGATTTTTTCGTAGCCCGGGTCCATGCGCAGAGCCATGTCCGTGGTCAGCATTGTTGGCGCGTGACGCTTCGAGTCAATGTGCGCATCCGGGACTGTGTCCGCGCCCGCATTGCCTTTGGGTTTAAATTGATGAGCGCCCGCCGGGCTCTTGCTCAATTCCCACTCGTAGCCAAATAAGGTTTCGAAGAAGCTGTTGTCCCACTTGGTCGGCGTGGGTGTCCAAGCGCCTTCAAGGCCGCTGGTGATGCTGTCCGCACCAACACCTGTGCCAAAACTGTTCTTCCAGCCAAGGCCTTGCTGCTCGATGGGCGCGCCTTCAGGCTCGGCCCCGACATTGCTCGCGGGCGCGGCGCCATGTGTTTTGCCGAACGTATGGCCACCCGCGATGAGGGCCACCGTCTCTTCATCGTTCATTGCCATGCGGGCAAAGGTCTCGCGGATATCGCGCGCCGCTGCGACAGGGTCAGGCTTGCCGTTGGGTCCTTCCGGGTTCACATAGATCAAGCCCATCTGCACGGCGCCGAGCGGGTTGGCCAATTCGCGGTCGCCGCTGTAGCGTGCATCGCCGAGCCAGGTAGTTTCCGGACCCCAGTCAATGTCGGTCTCCGGTTCCCATATGTCCTCGCGGCCGCCACCGAACCCGAACGTCTTCAGGCCCATCGATTCAAGCGCAACGTTCCCAGCCAGGATGATCAGGTCCGCCCACGAGATTTTGCGGCCGTACTTCTGCTTTACGGGCCAGAGCAACCGGCGCGCTTTGTCCAGGCTGGCATTGTCCGGCCAGCTGTTGAGCGGCGCGAATCGCTGCGAGCCTCTGCTGGCGCCGCCGCGGCCATCGGCAATACGGTAGGTGCCGGCGGAGTGCCACGCCATACGAATGAAAAACGGGCCGTAGTGACCGTAGTCCGCTGGCCACCAGTCCTGCGAGTCGGTCATCACGGCGCGCAGATCCTTGATCACCGCATCCAGGTCAAGGCTCTTGAACTCCTCTGCGTAATCAAAATCCGCGCCCATGGGATTGGAAAGCGAGGAGTGCTGATGCAGAATTCCAAGATTTAGCTGATCTGGCCACCAGTCCCGGTTGCCCTTTGCTCCTGCCGAGGTGTGCTTGAGCATGTCACCCGAATATGGGCACTTCGCTTCGCTGGACATAGTGTCTCCTTTTGCTGAACGCAAACGATTAGCTGAATCAGTATAGGAGCCCTGCAACGCAATCCACGAGAGAAGTTATCTATGATGTCGATTGGCTTAGACAATCGAAAAGCGCGCGCGAAGAACTGGGTGCGGCAGATCATGCTGAGTGTGGTGGACCGCTACATACGCACGGAGATGGCGCCGGATGCAAAGCTCGCAGAACCCGGCGCCGGAACGGTGACTTACGATCCGGCGCAGCGGGCGTTCGTGGTAGCGCGGCCGAGCGAACCGGCGAATACACCGTTGACGATTCAGATCGACAGCTCAACCGAGCGGCCGCTGGTCAATCCGGCCATCGTGATTGAACGCTGGGACGCGCCAACGAAAGTTTGAGTTTCGGTTGACGGAAAACAAATCGCGGCTCCGGTCCGCTTCGGCATAGAGCACCATCTGGACGGAGACAACGCGGTTGCGTACGTCGAAATGACAGCGACGCGGCCGGTGGAGGTCAGGGTGGAACCGCGGTCCAGATGATGAATTGAGCTGCCTTGCGGCGGGAAATCTTGTTAATCTGTGCGCGTCGCACCATGCGAGGTCACCCATGCGTTACAACCGTTCTGTTCCTCCCTGTCCCGTAATCCCCAACATCATCTATCCTGATCCGGCTGTTGCTGCGGAGTGGCTGTGCAAAGCTTTCGGCTTTACCGTCCGCCTGCGCATTGCCAATCACCGCATCCAGATGCGTGCCGGCGAGGGCTGCTTTACCATCGCCGAAGGCAATGTGACGCCGAACAGCTCGTGCTTTATTCAGGTGCGCGTTGAAGATGTGCCGGAGCATTGCGAACGGGCGCGCCAGGCTGGCGCCAAGATTCTGACGGAACCCAAGGATCACATGTACGGTGAGCGCCAGTACGACGCCGAAGACTTCCACGGTCACCGGTGGAACTTCACCGAGACAATTGCAGATGTCGAACCGGAGAGCTGGGGCGGAACATCTGTGAACCTGTAGATTGCGCGTGCTACACTGGCTGCCTTCGTACGGTTCCCCTGCTTTTCCCACGAAGACAAACCCATTCCACAACGGAGGTGTGTTCCCATGAAGATTTTCTCGTCGTATACGCTGCGTCCGGGCTGCATCGCTGAAGCAGCCAAGCGCTTCCTTGAAGGCAAAGCAACGCCGCCGGCAGGTATAAAACTACTCGGCCGTTGGCACAAGACCGATGGAAGCGGCGGCTATTCAGTTTTCGAGGCAGACAGCCTTGCTACGGTTTACGAGTTCTCGATCACCTGGGCCGACGTGCTTGAACTCCACGATCACGTGGTTGTTGAGGACGCTGAAGCGGGCCCGGTTCTTGCCAAGATTTTCGGCAAATAGTTCGCGTATCCGCTCACCCCGCGCCTGGAGGCAATTATGCCTGCGCGGGGCGTGCCTTTCGTAATGATCCAGCGGGCAAAGCTTCCCCGCAGTCGGGCACAGCGGCAGGGGGCCCGGGGTGTATTCTCAACCGTGAATGAAGCGCATACTTACAGCCGTTGTTCTGATTCCGGTTGTTCTGTTTCTGGTCTTCCTGGGGCCGAAATGGCACTGGGTGTTCACTTTAGCTGTCACCGGCACTGCCGCACTCGCGGCGTGGGAGTTTCTGAGTCTCGCTGAACAAGGCGGGGCAAGGCCGCCGAAGATGGCCGTGATGGCGGCGCTCGGAATCCTGTTTGCGACAAATTCAGAGTGGCCTGACCGGACGATGGCGGTTTTCTGCCTGTTGAGCCTGGCGCTGCTGGTTTACTGCACATTTTGGAGACCGGTTGAGCAAGTCATGGCTGATGCGACCGCGTCGGTTTTCTGCCTCGTCTATATAGGGTTCACTTTGTTGAGTTTGCCGGCGCTGCACGATGAATCGAACGGGCCTTCCGTGGTGACGTTTCTGCTTTGCGCTGTTTGGGCAGGAGATACGGTGGCGCTTTACGCGGGCCGTGCCTGGGGCAAACACAAGCTGGCCCCAACGCTGAGCCCAAACAAGACTTGGGAGGGCGCAATTGGTTCCCTTGCCGGCAGCCTGATTGCAGCCGGGCTGCTGCTGGAGTTGGCGGCCCTTCTCCAGGCCCGAGACCTCGCAACGCTTTCGTATCCTGACGAGATATGGTACTGGCTAGTGCTTGCCGCCGTCGTAAACGTGGCAGCGCAGTTGGGAGATCTCGCCGAATCCGCATTGAAACGCTCAGTCGGCGTAAAGGATTCGGGTACGCTGCTGCCTGGCCATGGCGGAGTGCTGGACCGCATTGATGCGCTGCTGCTGGCGGCTCCAGCGCTGTGGTACGCTCAGGTTATCCACCAGATTTTCTAGGGTATAGACGGTAAATTGAAGCGACTTGCCATTCTCGGTTCCACCGGTTCCATCGGCCAAAGCACCCTTTCCATCGTTGAGCAGTTTCCCGAGCGCTATGAGGTAGCGACGCTGGCGGCCGGCCGCAACGTGGACGAAGCCTTTGCGCAGTCGGTTCGCTGGCGGCCGAAGGTGGTTTCGCTGGCCACGGAAGAATTGGCGGGTCAGCTTGAAACTCGCCTACGCGAAGCGGGCATAACCGGCATTGAAGTTGTTCACGGTACGGCTGGCACGGTGGCTTGCTCCACGTGCGCAGATGTGGACTTTGTGGTGTCGGCCATCGTAGGCGTTTCGGGCCTGGAAGCGACACACGCGGCAATATTGGCGGGTAAGCCCGTGGGGCTGGCCAATAAAGAGTGCATGGTAGCGGCGGGCGAGATTCTTACCGCCGCTGCGCGCGAGCGCAATGTTCCCATTTTGCCCATCGACAGCGAGCACAACGCCGTCCACCAGTGCCTCCGTGTCGGTACGCACGCTGAAGTGAAGACGATCTGGCTGACTGCTTCGGGTGGGCCTTTCCGGAAGCTGCCGCTCGATCAATTTGAAAACATCACGCCAGAGCAAGCCCTCAAGCATCCAACATGGGTAATGGGACGGCGCATCACCATCGATTCAGCAACGATGCTGAACAAGGGCCTGGAAGTGATTGAGGCGTGCCGTTTGTTCGATGTGCCGCCGAGCCGGGTGCGCGTAACTGTGCATCCTCAATCGACGGTTCATTCCCTGGTGGAGTATGTGGACGGGTCGATCCTGGCGCAGATCTCTGTGACGGATATGCGGCTGCCGATTCTGTACGCGCTGGCCTGGCCCGAGCGTCCAGCGTCGTCGCTCACCTTCGACCTGGCTGCGTTGCGCCATCTGGACTTTGAGCAGCCGGACATGGAGCGTTTCCCTTGCCTGAGGCTCGCTTTTGAGGCTGCAGCCAAGGGTGGAACCCACTGCATTGCGCTGAATGCTGCAGATGAGGTGGCGGTTGAGGCATTCCTCGAACGACGCATTTCCTTTACCGGCATCGCGCGTACAATTGAAAAGGTACTCGCTTCAACGCCAGAGGCTCATCCCGCGACCATCGCGGAAGTGCTCGCCGCTGACCGGGAAGCGCGTCTAAAGGCTCATGCCCTGCTCGCATAGGCGGCAGGCAGTACGGCGGTTCGAAAATAGCTAAACCCGTTATTTACTCGTGGTTGCTGGTCAGGGGACCGGGAGGACCCGAGGCAATTCCGGCTCGTGGTTCGGCTAGGTTGGAACTGCAATCTGGTGCTTCTTTGTGCCGCAGGTTCAGGGCGCCAGGCAGCCACACCGACACCGCTTTGAAGGATTTACCCCACTCTGTATGCATGATTTTCTGGTTTCAACCGTAGCTTTCGTCGTCCTCGTCGGCCTGATGGTCATTGTTCACGAGTTTGGACACTTCGCCGTGGCCAAGCTGTGCAAGGTTCGCGTCGAGGCTTTCTCCTTCGGCTTTGGTCCGCGTCTGTTCGGATTCAAATACGGCGAAACCGACTACAAAGTGTGCCTGCTGCCGCTGGGTGGATACGTGAAGATGACCGGCGAAACGCCGGATCAGATTCAGAATGGCGCCACCGCGGACGAGGCGGGCGTGAATCCGGATCTCGACCCGGGTTCGTTCCTGAACCATCCACGCTGGCAGCGCGTGCTCATCGGACTTGCCGGGCCTTTTGCCAACTTCGCGCTGGCGCTTGTGCTGATGGTGATCTACTTCGGATTCATCAACGAAGTTCCTGCAGTTCAGCTAAAGACGACGACGGTGGAGTGGGTCACGCCGAACTCGGCGGCCGCACAGGCAGGATTCCAGACTGGTGATGTAATTCGCCACTTCGACGGTTACGACAATCCCGATTGGGAAAAGGTGTACACGAGTCTGAAGCTGAATGCCGGGCAGGTAATTCCGGTCACCGTAGAGCGCGGCGGCCAGACATTGAGTTTCCCATTCACGGTGCCTGCCGAGGCCAAGGAAGACGATTTCGATCCGGGTGATGCCGGATTGCAGGCGCAGTACATGACAGGTCCCATTGAGGTGCAAGAAGTGCAGCCGGGAACGCCGGCGGACAGAGCCGGCCTTCGCGCTAAAGACAAGATCGTCTCGGTCGACGGACATCCGTTCCACTCGGTTACTTCGCTGCTGGCGTACATGCAGACGGGCAAGGGCGCGCCGATGACGCTGGACGTCGATCGCAATGGTACCGACGTAAAGCTGACCGCTCAGCCCGCGAAACTCAAGGGGTCCACCTACATGCTCGGGTTCGCACCCGTGCCTCCTCCTTACCACGAAAGCCCGCTACCCATGCGGCAGGCGGTTGCCAAGTCCACTACGTTTTGCGCAGACAATTCTTTCCTGATCGTCGAAGTGCTGCAGCGAATCTTCACGCACCGGATTGCGGTTTCGCAGCTGGCTGGTCCGGTGGGCATAGCCCGTATGGCTGGCGACGCGGCCGAGACCAAGGGATGGTATCCGAAGTTTGGCCTGGCAGCGGTAATCAGCCTGAACCTAGGTATCCTGAACCTGCTTCCATTCCCGATATTGGATGGAGGCCTGATTCTGCTGCTGATCATTGAAGGCGTGATGCAGCGCGACATCAGCATCAATGTGAAAGAGCGCATCTACCAGGCGGCCTTCGTGGTGCTGGCCATGTTGATGGTGTTCATCATTTTCAATGATGTTACGAAGCTGCCGATCTTTACGCACGTCAAGCCGTAAATCCAGTAAACAGTTGACAGTGAACAGTGTTCAGTTGTGGGTTCGTAGTGATGGGGAGTTTTGCAAGTGTGAGGTAGGAAAGATGTTGTTTGCGATGATCGGGTCCCTTCCTCACAGCCGCCATTGAAGGTTGCCCAGGGTACTGTCCACTGGATCACTGACCACTGGAGGAAGAATGCCAGTTACAACACAAGTGCGCGTGCGGTATGCTGAAACCGACCAGATGGGCATTGTCTACTATGCCAACTACCTGGTCTGGTTCGAAATTGGCCGCGTGGAATTGCTGCGCTCCCTCGGCCTTGCTTACAGCCAGCTTGAAAAAGAGCACGAGTGCATTTTGCCTGTTGTGGAAGCAAGCTGCCGCTATCGCTCTCCCGCTCGTTACGACGACGAGATTCTGATTGAGACGCGCCCTGCGCTGCTGCGCGGGTCGGTGTTGAAGTTTGCTTACCGGATTTTGCGCCAGGCTGCCGGGGGCGAAGAGCACACGCTCTTGGCCGAGGGCGAAACGGTGCACGTAGTCTGCGACGACCAGTTGAATAAGAAACCGCTGCCCGAGCACTATGTTGAAGCACTGCGCGCGCTGATGGCCGCTTGAAAACAGCCGGGTGCCCCATCCATCTCGCAGTTTCATCGCGAGATGGGTGGGATACCACAAATCTCAAAAAGCCCGGGATAACAACTCTCCAACCTATGCAATCAAACATCTGACCCGAAAACAAATCGTGCGCCACAAACCAACTCGCACCTCAGAGCCGGGTGCCCCATCCATCTCGCAGTTTCATCGCGAGATGGGTGGGATACCACAAATCTCAATAAGCCCGGGATAACAACTCTCCAACCTATGCGATCAAACATCTGACCCGAAAACAAATCGTGCGCCACAAACCAACTCGCACCTCAGAGCCGGGTGCCCCATCCATCTCGCAGTTTCATCGCGAGATGGGTGGGATACCACAAATCTCAATAAGCCCGGGATAACAACTCTCCAACCTATGCAATCAAACATCTGACCCGAAAACAAATCGTGCGCCACAAACCAACTCGCACCTCAGAGCCGGGTGCCCCATCCATCTCGCAGTTTCATCGCGAGATGGGTGGGATACCACAAATCTCAATAAGCCCGGGATAACAACTCTCCAACCTATGCAATCAAACATCTGACCCAAAAGTTTCTCGTGCGCACCAACCTACTCACACCTAAGAACTGTCATCCCGACAGAGCGCAGCGACGAGGGATCCGCGGTTGCATTTTCATCTTCTTCGGGTGGCGCTTCGCGTCATCAAGGACCGCGGTCTCCTTTTCATTGCAGATGATTCTCCCCGCGAACCTCAGAATATTGAATATGCGCCCAATGCAATTCGTCGAATATCTGCCCGGTCTAAAATGTCAGGGATCTCCCCGGTCTGTACCCACCCCTATCCCCTCATAGGGAGCCATTCTTTGGTAACCTCGCGTTGAGCATAGGAGAGTTAGGCGCGAGCCAGCAGTACCAATCAGTAAACAGAAACTATCAAAAGTCGTCTGTTTTTACCCAAAATTCAGGTGTTTTCTGATCAAAATACGCGCGTTACATGCGCAATCGTCCTTGTATCTCAAACGCTGGACATTGGGATTCTACGAGTGTTCCGAAACTGCTTTAGTTGACCTCAATGCCGGAAGAAGGAAACAGAAACTCCGGCTCGGCAACGGCGCGTTCGGCACGGAACTGGCGGCAAGCCTCAATCTCGTTCGGCAGCATTACGCGATACAGCGTGCCTTCGCGGTTGGGCTCGCCCTCTTTGCGGATAGCGCCAACTGTTTCCAGTGCTCGAATCGTTTCCTGCACTTTGCCCAGCGAGATGGTCGGCTCTTCAGCCTGCGAATAAGACGAGCGAACGACAGCGCGGCTGAGATGCCGCGTGCTGACGCGAAGATATGGCTGGCCGTCCTTCGCGATGGAGTGCCGGAAGAGAAACCAATAGAACGCAGCGTCGTACGGTGTGAGCAGCGGCTGAAGGTCATCGACAATCTGCTGAACGACGAGCGCAAATTCGTTGGAAGACGCGGTCGGGCCATCCGCGCGATTTTCCATGCCGGCTTCAGACTCAAGCTCACGCAGAAGCTGGCGTATCTTTTCGATGCGCTCGTTCATGTTGCACAGAATTCTACGCCTGAAGAAGAAAAACCGCAGAAGTTTAGCAGTGGAACCTCAGCGGATAACAACAGCAGCAGCAAACCCGTCGAGTCCCTTGACGCCAACGGTTTGCATGGCGAAGGCGCTGAGACGCGGATTGGTCGCCATCATCTTCAGGCAGCGGCGCGTGCCCTGGATGTCGCCGGCTGGGTTCTTCGCATCGATGATCTGACCGTGGCGCGCGACGTTATCGACAACGATGATGCTGCCGCGACGCGAGAGCTTGATGGCCCAATCTAGATAGCGCGGATTGTTGTCTTTGTCCGCGTCGATGAAGATGAGGTCGAACGGGCCGCCGCGCTCCTTGGCCAACACAGGCAGGCTCTGAAGAGCCGGACCGACGCGAATGTCGACGCGATTGAGCAGCCCTGCGCGCTTCAGGTTAGCGGCGGCAACTTCCGCATGGCGCGGACTGAATTCAAGCGAGACGATGCGGCCGGTGCGGGGCAAGGCGCGCGCCATCCACATGGTGGAGTAGCCGCCGAGTAGGCCGATTTCAAGCACTCGTTTTGCCTGTGTTACCTTTACGAGGAATTGGAGGAACTTGCCTTGGAGCGGCGAAACGTCGATAGCCGGGAGGCCGGCTTTGCGATTGGCCTTCAGCGCGGCGTCAAGGTGCTGATCATGCGCGGCGAACAGATCGCCGAGGTACTGATCGACGGCTGTCCACAAGGGTTTTCCGGACTGTCTACGCGCCATTATTTCTCCCTGGCCACCACAAAGTCCGGCACCCACAGGAGCGCGCGCTTGAACTCGGAGTCGGGCAAGAGAGCGAGAGCCTGGCGGCTCTGCTCAGCATAGCGGTCGGCAACCGCCATTGCGTATTCAACCGAGCCGTTGCGGACCAGAATCTCGCGGATCTGCTGGCGGCTTACGTTTTCAAAACTGCGGTCGTCAAGAACGCGCTGGATCATCTGGCGATCGCGAGCGGTTCCGTGGTCGATGGAATGAATCACCGAGAGAGTGGCTTTACCCTCGCGCAAATCGCTGGCGACAGGCTTGCCGAGCACTTCTTCGGTAGCGGTCAGGTCGAGCACGTCGTCGACAATCTGGAAGGCCAGTCCAACGGTGCGGCCGTAAGTGGCAACCCGGTCCTCAAGTGCCTCGCTGGCGCCGGCCAGTACTGCACCCAGCCGCATGGAGACGGAAAACAGGCAGGCGGTCTTGCGGAAGATCAGGTCGTAGTACTCGGCTTCAGAAACAGCCTTGCCGAGCTTCTGGATCTGCAGCAACTCACCCTCGACCATCTGCTGCGTAAGGCCGATAAGAAGATCGAGCACGCGCAGGCTATGCTCTTCAAGCGCGACACGGAAGGCCTGCATGTAAAGCCAGTCGCCCGCAAGGACACATTTCTCATTGCCCCACGTGGTATTGGCAGAAGGGCGGCCGCGGCGAGTGTCTGCGCCATCGATAATGTCGTCGTGCACCAGCGTCGCGGTGTGCACCATTTCCACTACGGCGCCAAGGCGAACCGCGCCCTCGCCGGAGTAGCCGAGCATGTGCGCGGAGAGCAGCAGCAGCGACGGACGAATCCGCTTGCCTCCGCCTTCGCGGAGGTATTCGGCAATCTCGGTGATGGTGCTGACGCTTGAGGCGGCATCGCGGCCCAACTCCTGCTCGATTGCCACGAGATCGTCCCGCAGCAGATCGAAGACCTCTCTCGCCGTCCCTATCCCCAGTGTGCTCAAACTCTCTCCGGCTCTACCGATGACTTAATTGCTGCGGTAGTTCGTGAACTGTAAATCGAGGCCCATATCTTTGCCGCGCAACAGGGCAATGATCTCCTGCAGCGTGTCGCGATCTTTGCTTGATATCCGGACCACGTCTCCCTGGATGCTTGCCTGGGCTTTCTTTTTCGAGTCCTTGACCAGGCGAACAATCTCTTTCGCCTTTTCAGTGGGGATGCCCTGTTGCAAGGATATCTTCTGGCGCACGCTTTTGCCTGACGCCTGTTCGACCTTGTCGTATGTCAGGTTCTTGAGCGGCACGCCGCGCTTGACAAGCTTTTGCGCAAGGATGTCCTTGACCGCTTCCAGGTGATATTCGCCGTCGGACGAGAGATGAATGGCGTCGTTGCCTTCAAGCCCGATCTGCGAGTGGGAGTCTTTCAGGTCGAAGCGCTGATGAACTTCCTTGAGCGCCTGGTCGACAGCGTTACGGACCTCCTGGAGGTCAACCTTACTGACGATGTCGAACGAATTTTCCTGCGCCATGGCTGTGCTTTCCTTTTGTCTACGGCCCTTCGGCATTGAAGCCATCCGGCTCTGACCGTGCAACTCTAACAGTTTCCCACGCCGGGGCTGGGGCATGTCACGTAAATCCGGAAGAGCAGGCTACCCGAGCCCGGCAAGCTTAAACAGATTGCTGAAGTTCTGCGTAGTGGCGGTGGCTACTTCAAGCGGCATGCGGCCCAGAACCGTGGCCAGAGCGTCTGCCGTCTGCGCCACCCAGGCTGGCTCATTGCGCTTGCCGCGATTCGGCATCGGCGCGAGCCAAGGGGCGTCGGTCTCCACCAGCAGGCTGTCAAGAGGAACCTGCGCGGCGACCTCGCGCAGCGGCTGGGCCTTGGGATAAGTGATGTTTCCGGCAAACGAGATCAGAAAGCCGAGATCGAGCGAAAGCTGGGCCTGCTGCCAACCTGCTCCGAAACAATGCATTACGCCTCCAAGACCGGTGGGCCGCCAATGTTGGTTCAGAATGGCGAGCAAGTCGACCCAGGCGTCGTCGGTCCCCTCTTTCGGGCGGCAGTGGATGAGGATGGGGCGTTTGCGGGCGGCCGCGATTTCAAGCTGCTGGATGAAGCCGCGCCGCTGCACGTCGTGGGGTGCGCCTTCGTGGTAATAGTCCAAGCCGATTTCGCCACAGGCTATGACATCGGGTTCGGCGAGCAGGGCGTCTAGTTTTGCGAGGACGGCGGGGGTGATTTCGCCAGTGTTGTGGGGGTAAACGCCGGCGCTCGCGAACAGGCGCGGCATGTTTGGCTGGTTGTTGAACTGGCAGCAGATTTCGAGGGCTTGCTGCATTTCGCCAGTGTTTTCGCCTATTCCGATGGCCAGGATGGCGCCGATGCCGGCTTCGTAGGCGCGCGAAAGCATGGCCGCGCGGTCGTCGGTGTAGCGAGGGCTGTCAATGTGCGCGTGGGAATCGATCAGCAAAAGTGCCTCAGGGAACACTGCATTGGGAAGGTCTCTTCCTTTATGACTTCAGTTTAACGGTGGTATTGGGGGATGCACCACTTGCAGCCCCAGGTGTTTTTCGAAGGGTTCGAAATCGCTGTCATGATGCAGCAACTGGTGGCCTTCCTCGATGCAAAAGGTAGCGATGATGCAGTCGATGGTCTTGCGCACGGTGATTCCCAGGCGCTGCAGAAGCCTGAAGTTTCGCGCCGATGCTACGGCTAGATTCGCCGTGATCCCCTCGAACACCGAAAAGGACATCAACTCTCGGTGCGTTTCTTTGAAGCGGCAGTCGTGGCGAATACCCTGCAAAACCTCGCAAAGGATCAGACTTGTCAGCCCAATCTCCTGCTGGCCGAGTGAGTTTTCAAGCCAGATCGTTTGGACGTTCACTTTGTCGTTCAGGTAGTCAATCCAAACCGAGGAATCTACGATCACCATGCGGTGGGCACTTTCTTCAAACTCTGCTCGTTTCTAGGCGGCGGATTCCTTGGGCTTCTTCTTCTTGAATTCCTCTTCCCAATTGATAAAGCGGCCCTCGCGCATGGCGTCAAGATCCCCTGCCCACTGAACCTTGCCCCGAAACTTCTTGATGCCTTCCTGCCTCTTCAGTTGCACCACTTTGCGCAGCGCAGCCTCGACCGCCGCCTTCTTGGTGGAAGCCCCGGTAGCCTTCATCGCCTGCTTCATCAACTTATCGTCAATGTCGATATTAGTCCGCATGCCCGCGCCTCCCGATGTGTAAGCATAGCACGTTTTGTGTGTATGGACGCCTACTTCAATCGCGCGCCGAGCGGTACATCTTCAAGAAATCCAGCGAGCACGGGTGCGCCGTCGGGCAATGATGCGGCCAGCAGCATCCCGTTCGATTCCAAGCCGCGCATTTTGCGCGGAGCCAGATTAGCAACGATGACGATTTTGCGGCCGATGAGCTTTTCCGGCTCGTAGTACTGTGCAATACCGGCGAGGATCTGGCGCTTTTCGTAGCCGAGATCAACTTCGAGACGCAGCAGCTTGTCGGCTTTGGGAATGCGCTCGGCGACGAGGATCTGGGCCACGCGCAGGTCGACCTTGGTGAGGTCGTCGATGGTGATGTACTCGGGTGTTTGGGGCGCTGCGGCCGGTGCGCCCGCGGGCTGCGCGGTTGCTTCACCGGCGGGCGCAGGCTCAGTATGTCCGGGCGGCGTCAGCGGCGCGGTAGCCGGCACTGCCGCCGGCACAGGCGCAAGGCGGCTGCTGGCCAGGGGCTCTGGCACCTGATTCACCTTAGCCGTTTCGACGGCGCGCGCGGCGTTGCCAGGTGCAGTGGTGGTGGGCGTCATGGATTCGTTGGCCGGCGTCGCCTCATTCCCCGTTACGCTTGTGGGCGAAACGGAAGTTGCGGCGGGAGCGCGCTCGGGGGCGGTGGTGTCACCCTGGCAGGCTGCTTCAACGGCGCTGCGGTTATTTTCGTCTTCAAGATTCTGCATGCGATCGGTTGCGTCCTTTTCCGCGCGGGGGAACAGCGGCGCCGGTTCGCCAAATCTGGTTCCGGCTTTCAATCCGCCCCACGCGAGATTGGCTAAGAATGAATTCTTTGCGGCATCGGCGATTTCGCCCTGTCCAAGCTGACGCCACACCTTGGCGGCTGCGTCCGGCAGGATGGGATACACCAATGCGGTGATGATGCGGATGGCCTCGGCCGCGGTTGCCAGCACGCGCGCCTGCAGGGCTGCGTGATCGGCGTCGGAGCGCTCCGGAGGTTTCTTCCACGGTGCGTTCGCGGTGAGATAGCCGTCGGTTTCAGCAACCAGGAGCCACAGGCTCTTTAAACTTTCGGAGAAGTTCAACTCCTCAAATAACGGACCAAAGGCTGCGAGCGCATTTTCTGCACTGGTACACAGCGCGGTTTCAGCAGCGGCAGGCTCGCCGGTTTCAGGAACAACTCCGCCGAAGTATTTATGCACCATGTTGACGACACGGCTAACGAGATTGCCGTAGCCGTTTGCCAAGTCGCCGTTGTAGCGCTGCACCAGCGCGTCGAAACTGAAGTTGCCGTCCTGCCCGAAAGGAATTTCGCGCAGCAGGAAGTAGCGCAGTGCATCGGCGCCGAGCACTTCCATCACGGTTTCAGCGCGCACAATGTTGCCGCGCGACTTGGACATTTTGCCCTGATCGAAGAGCAGCCAGCCGTTGGCGCGCACGGAGCGCGGCGGCTCAATGCCGGCGGCCATCAGGAACGCGGGCCAGTAGACGCAATGGAAGCGGCTGATCTCCTTACCGATTAAGTGCATGTCAGCGGGCCAGAATTTTGCGAAGCGGGCCTGGTCTTTGGGATCGTCGGAGCCATATCCGAGAGCCGTTGCATAATTCGCCAGCGCATCGAGCCACACGTAGACGACGTGCTTTTCATCGCCCGGCACCTGGATGCCCCACGAGAAACTGGTGCGGCTTACAGAGAGATCCTTGAGGCCGCTGCGTACGAACGAGATGACCTCGCGGCGCGTGGACTCGGGGCCCATGAAGCCGGGGTTGGCATCGTAAAACTCAAGCAGCTTGCGCTCGAAGGCGGAGAGCTTGAAGAAGTAGTTTTCTTCGCTGACGGTTTCGGTGATGCGTCCGCAATCGGGGCAGGGAGTTCCGGGAGGTCCGTCGACGTAAGCTTCGTCTGACACGCAGTACTGGCCGGTGTAGTAGCCCTTGTAAATGAAGCCGCGATCGCGCAAGGTGGCAAAGAGTTTCTGCACGCCGCGCTTGTGGCGCTCCTCGGTGGTGCGGATGTAGTCGTCGTAGGTAAGCCCGAGCTTGTCCCATAGGCCACGGAACTCAGCGGAAATGGCGGCGGCAAACTCCGATGGTGTGCGGCCGGCGAGTTCGGCGGAGCGCTCGATTTTCTGGCCGTGTTCGTCGGTGCCGGTAAGGAACCAGGTGTCGATGCCGAGCGCCCGTTTGCGGCGCGCAATGGCATCGCAAACGATGGTGGAGTAGGCATGGCCCAGATGCGGCCGCGCGTTCACGTAGTAGATGGGCGTGGTGAGGTAATAGCGGTTTGATTTCGAGCCGGAATCAGTCATGAAGAGGGCATTTCGTTCGCGCGCATGCAGATAAAGAACGCTGCGGCAATCACTTTCCATCTTACGGCATCAGGCAGACAGCGCCCGCTTCGTGCGCGGACCCGAATGGCGATACATCTCAGATGATAAAATCACCTTGAAAATCAAGGATTTCTGAGGCGTCCCTACGTGTATCTGGAACTGCAGAAGAAGCTCGGCGACCATCTCCGTGCGGTATTAAAACAGAAGTACGATCTCGAAGTCGAAAACATTCCGCTGGAGATTCCGCCGGACCTGAAATTCGGCGAGTTGTCGAGCCCGATTGCGTTTGAGCTGGCGCGCAAACTGCGCAAGGCTCCGAAGGTCATTGCACAGGAGATCGTGCCGCGCTGGGCAAGCTTGAAGGGTTTGCAGGGTTCGACGTGGCGGGAGCTGGGTACATCAATGCGCGGTTCGATCGCGCCGCATGCGGTACGAGAGGCTGCTGCGGGAGAGACCTCGACAAGTTCTTCGGCAGGTTTGCATGCGCTGGTGGAACACACCAGCATCAATCCCAACAAGGCTGCGCACATTGGGCACCTGCGTAACGCGATCCTGGGCGACACGTTTGTGAAGCTGCTGCGCAACGCCGGGCAAAAAGTGGATGTGCAGAATTACATCGACAATACCGGCGTGCAGGTTGCCGATGTGGTGGTGGGTTTCAAGCATCTGCAAAGCAAGACAGTGGACGATGTTCGCGCGCTGATTGCTGAGTGCGAAAAGCGTACGGACTATGCCGGCGCGTTCGATTACTACTGCTGGGATCTGTATGCGCGTACTTCGCAGTGGTACGGCGAAGGCAGCGACGAAGAGAAGGCCGCGCGCAAAAAACTGCGGCTGGATACGTTGCATGAGATCGAGCACGGCGGCAACGACACGGCCGAAATGGCCGAGCTGATTTCGACCGCAGTGCTGCGGCGGCACCTGGAAACGATGCTGCGGCTTGGCATTGAGTACGATTTTCTGCCGCGCGAGAGCGAGATTCTGCACCTGAAGTTCTGGGAAGCCGCGTTTGAGCAGTTGAAGAAAACGGGCGTGCTGTACTTCGAGAACGAAGGCAAGAACAAGGGCTGCTGGGTGATGACGCGGCCGGGCGCGGCGGAGACTGACGGCGTGGATGAAGATGCCAAGGTGATTGTGCGTTCGAACGGCACCGTGACCTATGTGGGCAAGGACATTGCCTATCACCTCTGGAAGTTCGGCCTGCTGGGCAAGGATTTCGGATACAAGCCGTTCTTCAAATACGCCGATCGCGATTGCTGGATATCGACCGAGCAGGGAGTTGAGCCACATCCGCACTTTGGCGGTGCGCAAGCAATTTACAACGTGATCGATTCGCGCCAGTCCGATCCGCAGCAAAACGTGATTCAGGCGCTGCGCGGCATGGGGTACACGGAGCAGGCGGATCGCTACACGCACTTCAGCTACGAGATGGTGGCGTTGACACCGCGCTGCGCGGTGGAGCTTGGTTACGACGTGGCGGCGGAGGATTTGTCGCGCTCGTACATTGAAGTGAGCGGGCGCAAGGGTTTCGGCGTTAAGGCGGATGACCTGATCGACAAGCTGATTGCCGCAACGCGCGCGGAGACGGAAGCACGCCAGACAGGCCGCGATGAAGCGGACCGGCAGAAGATTGCGGAGCAGATTGCGATTGGCGCGCTGCGCTACTTTATGCTGAAGTACACGCGGAATTCTGTCATTGCTTTCGACTTCAAGGATGCGCTGAGTTTTGAAGGCGAGACCGGTCCGTACGTGCAGTACGCGGCGGTAAGGATCAAGAACATCTTCCGCAAAGGGAATACGACGGCTGATGCGGTGCTGCATGAGTTTCAGGCGCTGGCGAGTCAGCGGGATGTCTCGGCGTTTCTTTCCGGCGAGGAGAATGAGGACATCTGGGCGTTGTGGCTGCGGGCGGCGCGGCGCACGCTGGTGCTGGAGCAGTGCATTGCTACGTCAGAGCCCGCGTATCTTGCCAAGCATGCGTTCCAGCTTGCGCAGGAGTTTGCGAACTTCTATCACCGCCACCACATCCTTACCGAAGAAGATCCGGCGAAGAAGACGTTTCTGCTGGCGACGGCGGCAGTTGCGCTGCGCGAATTGGTGCTTGCACTGGAGTGGTTGGGGATTGAAAGTCCTGAAGCGATGTGACGACTGCTTTCAGCCGTCAGCGCGTTCGTGCGGACCACGAGTGATGAGGGATTCCAGTTCTTATGAGCGAGAACTGGGAAACTCGGCTAGAAGCAACCGTAGATCGTCGATCCCGGCGGAATCGGCATGGGGACGGCAAGATCAACAAGGCGTTGCGCACGGACCAAAGGGCAGCAAACGGCTACTGCGAAGACCAACCAATTGCGCACAGTGGATCAGCGGCACATAGTCCTGCTTAAAATGATGGCTTAAAATCGGCATTAGATGAAATGTCCTTATTGCGGTTTCGGGCAGGATCGCGTCGTGGACTCGCGCGAAAGCAAAGAGGCTGACTCGATCCGTCGCCGGCGGGAGTGCGAGCGCTGCAACCGCCGTTTTACCACCTACGAGCGTATTGACGAAATCCCCTACATGGTGGTGAAAAAGGATGGACGCCGCGAGCGCTTCGACCGCCAAAAAGTGCTGAGCGGGCTGCTGCGCGCGTGCGAGAAACGGCCGGTTTCATCGCTTCAGTTGGAAAAGATTGTGGACGCGACCGAGGCCTTTCTGGTGGATGCGCCGGAGCGCGAACGCACTACGGCAGAAGTCGGCGAGCTGATCATGCAGCATCTCAAAGGTCTGGACACCGTGGCCTACATTCGCTTCGCATCGGTGTATCGCGACTTCAAGGATGTACGTGAGTTCAAGGAAGAGCTGGAAGGGCTGCTGGAAGGGCATCGGGCAGGTAAAGGGAAGAAATAGCTATCAGCCTTCAGCTATCAGCTTTCAGCTTCGAAACAGGTGAGCTGAGGTCGTCGGTGCATTCGGCCATCAGAATTGATCCGTTGTAACAGCGATACTCTTAACCCAACGAGTATTAGCTGACGGCTGAGAGCTGATAGCTGAAAGCTTGCGAGGAAATATGACTGAGCAAAAGACGCACAAAGTTACGTTGATCCCCGGCGACGGCATCGGTCCTGAAGTTACGCAGGCGGTGGTCCGCATTATTGAGGCGAGCGGCGCAAAGTTCGACTGGGAGCGGTACGCAGCCGGAGCCGAGGCCTTCGAGATTCATGGCGAGTACATTCCAGCGGCGCTTTACGAGTCGATCGAGCGCAACCGCGTTGCCCTCAAAGGCCCGGTCACTACGCCCATCGGCGGCGGCTTCAAGAGCATCAACGTTACGCTGCGCAAAAAGTTCGATCTGTTCGCTAATTTTCGTCCAATCAAGAATCTTCCCGGCCTGCCGACGCACTGGCCCGGCGTTGACCTGATCATCGTGCGCGAAAACACCGAAGGCGAATACGTCGGCCTGGAGCACGAGGTCGTTCCCGGCGTGGTGGAAAGCATCAAGGTCATCAGCGAGAAGGGCTCCACGCGCATTGCCAGATTCGCGTTTGAATACGCACGCAAGCACGGCCGCAAAAAGATCCACTCGATTCACAAGGCCAACATCATGAAGATGTCGGACGGACTCTTTCTGCGTTGTGCGCGCAAGGTGGCCGAGGAGTATCCCGACATCACGTATGGCGAGCACCTGATCGACAACACCTGCATGCAGATGGTGATGAACCCATTCCAGTACGACACGCTGCTGCTTGAGAACCTGTACGGCGACATCATGAGCGACCTTGCCGCGGGCCTGGTCGGCGGCCTGGGGTTGGTTCCGGGCGCCAATCTCGGCGTGGAGTGCGCAATCTTTGAAGCGGTGCACGGCTCCGCGCCTGACATTGCGGGCAAGGACGTGGCCAACCCGACAGCACTGCTGCAATCCGCAGTTCTGATGCTGAAGCACCTGGACGAATTTGCGGCGGCAGACAAAGTGCAGCACGCGCTCGAGAAGGTGTACTACGAGGGAAAGGTGTTGACTCGCGATGTAGGCGGCACCGCCGGCACCAGCCAGTTTGCTGACGCCGTGCTTGCCGCGATGGAGTAGCGATAAAGTTCCTCACGGGTTAAACAGGCTGCAGAAAAGACAGGGTTTTGAAAGGGCACGACTTCAGTCTTGCCGCAACGCCTCAAAAATTGATGAGGCCTTCAGGCCCCGAGGGATGTTTTTGGTTTTCACGTCACTCCTCGGCAACTTGTGAAGCTCGTACCCTCCCCGAGGCGCCAAGCCCATACGCCATCAACGCCATCACAGCCGCTGCTTTTCGGCCGCCACTCCTGTACACTGGAGTGTTCACTGCTATGAAAAACAGACAACCAATCGGCATACTGGGAGCGACCGGAATGGTCGGCCAACGCTACATCCAACTTCTCGAAAACCATCCCTTCTTCGAGATCACCTGGCTTGCTGCCAGCGACCGCTCCAGCGGGAAGACTTATGGTGAAGCCGCCAAATGGCGGCTTGATACTCCGCTGCCTGAGCGCATTGCCAGGATGACCGTGTCGCCGGCCGAGCCGGAGGGTGCGCCGAAGGTTATTTTCGCCAGCGTGGATGCAGCCATCGCCCGTGAGATGGAGCCCAAGTTTGCCGCCGCCGGTTGCGCCGTAATTTCGAACTCGAGCGCCTTCCGCATGGCGCCCAATGTGCCGCTGGTCATTCCTGAGGTCAACTCCGATCACCTGCACCTGATCGAGGAGCAGCCCTGGCGCAAGGAGTCCGGCGGCTACATTGTTACCAATCCAAACTGTTCGACCATCGGTCTGGTGATGGCGCTCAAGCCCATCGAAGAGCGCTTCGGTATCGAGCAGATTTTCGTCACCACGATGCAGGCAGTTTCCGGAGCGGGCTATCCCGGCGTCGCATCTATGGACATTCTGGACAACGTTGTCCCGTACATCGGCGGCGAAGAAGAGAAGATGGAGTCAGAGACGCTGAAGTTGCTGGGCGCGCTCGCCGGGCACGCGGTTAAGCCGCTGACCGCCGGCATGACCGCGCACTGCAATCGCGTTCCGGTCATCGACGGACACACGGAGTGCGTCTCCATCAAGCTCGGTAATAAGTTGGGCCGCGACGTCACGCGCGAAGACATTCTCACCGCGTGGGCAGAGTTCCAGCCCCTGGCTGGATTGAACCTGCCGTTTGCACCCGAGCAGCCGGTTGAGTGGTCGGCGTTGCCTGATCGTCCACAGCCAAGGCTCGACCGCAACCGCGGCCGCGGCATGGCCGTGACGGTGGGTAGACTGCGTCCCTGCAGCCTGCTCGACTGGAAATTTGTCCTGCTCTCGCACAACACCGTGCGCGGCGCGGCTGGAGCCACCATTCTGAACGCCGAAATGCTGGCCAGCCTGGGCAAGCTTGAACTTGTAACCGCAGCCGCAGCGCGGGCATAACGAGCAGGATTTTGACATGCGGATTCCCATCCTTTCGCAGCGAGCACGGCGCAAGCATGGGGCACACCCTCCGCAAAAACTTTAGGAAGATTCCATGAGCTTGGTAGTGATGAAGTTCGGCGGCACGTCGGTTGAGGACCCGGCCGCCATTGGACGTACCGCGGCCATTGTCGCGGGCCGCGTGAGCATGGGCAAGCAGCCGGTGGTTGTGGTCAGCGCCATGGCCAAGGTCACGGACCAGTTGCTTCGTGCAGCAGCAGCCGCATCCATGGGCGACCGAACCGGCGCACTGGCTATCAGCTCGCGCCTCCGCTCGCGGCATCTTGACACCGCTTGCGCGCTCATCAAAACACCGGCCGAAGCAGCCGCGCTCACACGCCTTATCGACGAGAAGTTCAACGCGCTGGATGAAGTGTTGCGCGGGCTGGCCGCCATTCTTGAGCTCACTCCCCGCATCTCCGACCTGATTGTGAGCTACGGCGAGCGGATTTCGAGCCGCATCGTAGCCGCTGTTTTTCGCGAGCAGGGCATCAACGCTGCGCATGTCGATGCGCGTGAGATCATCGTCACCGACTCGCAGTTTCAGAAGGCCATTCCGCAGGACTCGATCATCGAGCGGCGCGCGCACGAGAAACTGCTTCCGCTTACGGCAGAAGGCAAAGTGCCGGTGATGGGCGGATTCATCGCGTCGAACGAAGCCGGCCTCACGACGACGCTCGGTCGCGGTGGATCGGACTTCACCGGCGCATTAGTCGGCGGAGCCGTTTCCGCGGAAGCAATCGAAATCTGGACTGATGTGGACGGCATCATGACTGCCGATCCGCGTGTTTGCCCGGATGCGCTGCGGGTCAAGGTGATCAGTTTTGAGGAGGCAGCCGAGCTCGCTTACTTCGGCGCCAAGGTGCTGCACCCCGCGACGATCCTGCCCGCCGTCAAAAAGAACATTCCCGTGCTGGTGCTGAACAGCCGTAATGCAAGCTGCGAAGGCACGCGCATCATCTCTCTGGCGCCGCACTGCAAGAGCCCATTCAAGTCGATTTCCGTCAAGAAGAAGCTGAGCATCATCGACGTGGTGGCCAGCCGTATGCTGATGACGCACGGCTACCTGCGCCAGATCTTCGAAATCTTCGACAAGCACCAGTGCCCGGTAGATATGGTCTCCACGTCTGAAGTTTCAGTTTCGCTTACTGTGGATTCGAACGACAAGTTGCCGGCCATCGTCTCCGACTTGGGAAAACTGGCTGACGTTAAGTTGGAAGGCAAGAAGGCGCTGGTGTGCATGGTCGGCGAAGATATTCGCGGCCAGCACGGAATTGCGGCGCAGGTATTCAACGCTGTCCGCCACATCAACGTGCGCATGATTTCACAGGGAGCGAGCGAAATCAACATGAGCTTTATGATCGAGGAAGACGACGCCGATGAAGCGCTTCGCTCATTGCATGCCGCCTTCTTCCAGTCACCCGATCCCGCGATCTTCGATGTGGAAGCAAGAAAGCAGCTGTTAGCTTCTAGCTCTTAGCGGCTAGCTCTTCCGGCGTGGATATCAGGCTGCAGAAGAAATCAGTTTTTTGCAAGTTTTGTAACAAGGCACGAGTTTGCTCGTGCCACAAGTGCCAGATAACACGTTCGGGGCCTCAGCCCTGCGGGAGAAGGTGTTCGCAGTGGCAGAATTGAGCTAAAGGCTAGAAGCTAGCGGCGAGGAGCTTGCATTGCTAATTCTCGTACTTGGTAAAGGCAAAACCGGCAGTCTGGTGGCGGAGGTTGCGCGCGAGCGCGGCCACTCGGTGCGCGCGCTCGACATCAACGAGAACGAAAACGCCGTCGCGCTCACCGCACCAAACCTGGCCGGCGTTGATGTGGTCATCGACTTCACATCGCCTGGGGCTGCAGTGGGAAACATGCGCGCCGTGCTTTCGCTTGGCGGACGCATCGTGGTTGGCACCACTGGCTGGTACTCGCAGCTGAATGAGATGAAGGCGCTGGCCATCAAACGCAACGCCGGCTTGCTGTACGGCACCAATTTTTCCATCCCCGTGCAAAAGCTCTTCCGGTTCACCGCCGAGCTGGCCCAACTTGAAGGCTACAACTTCTCCATCGACGAGACGCACCACGTCACCAAGCTTGATGCACCCTCCGGCACGGCCGCCACGCTCAAAGAGATCATTCTTTCGGTGCGGCCGGGTATCGACGTGCCGATCAATTCGCACCGCATAGGCGATGCCAAGGGCGAACACATCGTCACCGCGAAGAGCGAGCACGACGTCCTTGAAATCCGGCACAACACGGATTCGCGCCGCGGCTTTGCCCAGGGCGCAGTGCGCGGAGCAGAGTGGCTGGCCGGCAAATCCGGCGCAGCCGCCAAATCGGGCGCTTGGGAGTTCCGGGAGATTTTTCCGCAGCTCTAGATGCCGCGCCCTGTCGGGAGGCGCTTTTCCACCTGACTTTTCCTGCCGTATAAGCCCGGGGTCAGCCCGGGCTTCCTCATCTTTCGCCCCACGCCCACTGAGTCGGCTCAACGGTATACACTCTGTTGTGGTGGAATGTGCCGGATTTTCCCAAGGCCTGCAATGGTGTGCCCCGGGAGCATCCGGATCCGCCATATCGAGAAGGTATTGTTCCGCAAATTCATCGGGAAAGGCGGAGACTGTGAAACGAAAGTTCGGATTGATTGGAAGAGTTCTTATGGTTGCGATGGCCCTGACGGCTGTTGCGCAAGGAGAGGTGAAAATGTCAGTTTGGGGACATAAAGACGGCAAGGATGTTCCGATCTACACACTGAAGAGCGGACAGGTTGAAGTGCGGGTAACGGCATGGGGCGCCAAGATCGTGAGCATCCGGACTCCGGACCGCAACGGCAAGATGGCGGATATCGTGCTGGGCTACGACACGCTGGATGCCTACCTGAATGACACCAAGACGCACTTTGGCAGCGTGGTGGGCCGTTACGGCAACCGCATTGCCGGCGGCAAGTTCTCCATCGACGGCAAGACTTACCAGGTTCCGAAAAATGATGGCAACAATGCGCTGCATGGCGGCACCAAGGGCATTGAATATTATGTATGGGACTCGAAAGAGGTTCCCAACGGCGTGGAATTCACGCACCTGAGCCCCGACGGCGATATGGGCTTCCCCGGCAATCTGACGGTCAAGGTCAAGTACACGCTGGTGAACAACACGCTCAAGCTCGACTACACGTCGACCTCTGACAAGGCCACCGTGGTTAACATCACCAACCACGCCTATTTCAACCTGAACGGCGATGACCAGGGCACGATTCTCAATCACAAGATTGAGATCAACGCCGACAAGTACACGCCGGTGAATGCTGACCTGATTCCGACCGGCATTGCACCGGTGGCCGGAACTCCGTTTGATTTCCGCAAGCCGGAAGTGATCGGCGCGCGTATCGACGACGACAACGGGCAGCTTAAGTTTGGCCATGGCTACGACCATAACTTTGTGCTCAACGGCAATTCCGGCACGCTGCGCGTCGCGGCTATCGTTAGCGACCCCGAGAGCGGCCGTAAGATGACGGTTGAAACCACCGAGCCGGGCATTCAGTTCTATTCGGGCAATTTCCTGGATGGAACTTTCACCGGACGGCACGGCATCAAGTACGGACTGCGGACGGGATTCTGCCTTGAAACGCAGCACTTTCCGGATTCGCCTAATCATCCTGATTTCCCGAGCACGGTGCTGCGCCCCGGCGTAACCCGCCACTCCTCCACCACGTTCACATTCGGCGTCATCAAGTAAAATCTCGCTTAATCAAAGCGGCAAAAGCAAAGGGGACGAGCTTCGGCTCGTCCCCTTTCGCTTCGGTGCTTGTCAGCGCTACTTCTGCGGATTGACCACTGGTGGCATCTTCAGAAATTCGCTCGGCGGCAGGGCGCGCGGCACAGTGCGCGACATCAGCACGGCGCCTTTGAATGGATACACACGGTTCAGGCGCATGCCGATTGAGGAACGGCCTGGGCCTTCCGGCCCCATCACCAGCGGGCCTTCGCCCTGCAGTTCATTGCCCACATAGTTCTTCAGCACCTTGCCGTCCCAGACGGCCGTCACGCGATACCACTGCCCCAGCGGGTGCAGGGCCTTGCAGTTGAGCAGCGTAAGGTTGGCGCCGCGGTTACCCGCGAAGCTGTCGAGGCACCATTGCCCGTCGACAATACGAATCTCAAACAGCAGGCGATTATCCGAGTCCTTGCCGGTGGCCGGGTCCTGCTCGGCGATGTGAAAAAAGCGCTGCTCCTTCGCGCCGTCTGCATCGGGACGGAAGATCACTTCCCACGTGAACGCTGTCGCGCCTGCCAGCGGATGCTCGGGAACAATGATGGCGTCGCCATCGCCGTGAAACTCGACCGCCTTGCCGTACGGCGAATTGATGATCGAAGGGTGGCCCAGCAATTCAGTCGCATGTCCGCCAATCTTGTCAACGCGGTCGAACCGCCAGATCTTTTCCTGCGCTGAAGCAGAAGAGGCGGCGTATGGCGCTTGGGCCGCGGCGCTTGAAATTGAAAACGCGATGGCAATCGCGCAGGCAAAGAGATTTTGGGAATGGCAAATGAACATGTCTTGGTGAATTCCTTATTGGATGGCGGTTCGAATGCGATGAAAGCTTAACCGCTGCTTCGCAGCTATACTAACTGTCTCGATCAATCTCCACAAATGGCGCCACAAGTCGGCCACTCGTTCTTTCGATGCCTCGCCCATTTCATGGACGAGCGGCAGATCTTCATCTGGCGCGCGGTGGCGCCAAGTATAATCGGTTTCCACCATGTCGAAAACGGAATTACGCGAACTCATCCCCGTTGACAAAGAAAAAGATATTCGTTTTCTGACAATTGTTTCGACGCTCTCGCGGTGGGGGAACTGAGCGGGCAGCCGTGAACTACGCGCTGGGATATCACCGTTCTGGATTTCCTTCAGCGGTATTCGCCTACGGAGGCGGCGGGCTGCGGCAGACGCAACTCGAGGCGGAAGGAATTCCGGTGTTCGTTGGCGGCGAAAGTCCATCGGATTTTGCGCACGCTGTAGAGCAGGTCAAAGCCTGGGCCCCCGACGTTCTCCATCTCAACCGTCCCGGAACCACTGACCCAGCCTCGGCAGCAGCGCTCCGCGCATTGATCCATCCACGCCTGCGGGTCTTCGAGACAAATGTATTCGCTTATGTCGATCCGTCCCCTGACCGTCTGATGATCGATCTCCACCTTCATCTGAGCCGCTGGTGCCTTTGGAAGTGGACCCAGTCGATTCAGAGTGTAGTGCCGAGATCACCAGGCGTTGTAGTCCCTTACTCGGTGGAGGCTTCCTCGTTCCATCGCACGACACCCGAGGAAAAGTCCTCATATCGGCGCGCCATCGGCATTCCGGAAGACGCACTTGTCTTTGGGCGAGTCGGGCAAAGCCTGGCGCCAAAATGGTCGCCCGAGTTGATCTTTGCCTTCGACACGGTAGCGCGTACGCAGCCAAACGCCTGGCTAGCGGCCTGCGGAATGCCGGAATCACTCAAAAGCCTGGCCGACAAGCTGCATGCAAACGTTCGCTCCAGAGTGATCGAACTGCCCGTGACCGACAGCGATGCGGAACTGCGGCGCTACTACGGACTGATGGACGTTTTTGTTCATGTATCCGAAAAGGGCGAGTCGTTCGGCATGGTGCTTTGCGAAGCAATGCTCTGTGGACTTCCGGTTATCACAATGAGCACCCCTCTTCGTGATAACTCTCAAGTTGAAGTGGTGCCCAATAGGCGGGCTGGAATCCTAGTTCAAAATCGGTCAGAGCTGATTCGTGCAATGTTGGCGATTCAGAAGGATGAGTCCACATTTCAGTCGATGCGGCAACACGGCCCGGAATGGGTCTCCAGGACGTACGACATTTCTGTTGTGAACCAAATTCTCCTCAAGTTGGCGAGGATCGCCCTGGGTTCCTCTTCGCACAATGATTTGGCTCGCTGCCTGGCTGCGGACCCCAATCTGGTTTCGGAGGCGCCACCTGGTCTTTATCTTGATCTTGCCAAGGCCGCGGAGCTCCAGCTTTCTTTAAAGAATCGTTTACTAACGCCGCTGGTTAATCAGCCAATTAGCCGCCGCGCAATTGGTTTTGCGCGCACGCTGCAGTCACGGATCCGCTGATTCTGGCGAAGGGAGAAGCACTCGCCGAACTAAGTTGTTCAGATCAGAAGAGAAACGCCGGTGACCCTGGCGGGAGTTAGAGGTCTGCCGCAGAACTGTAGTTTCGGGCGCGTTTTCCGCGAGCCCGAATGCCCGTTTCCACAGCAGATTCACATGCCCTCGCCGTTATAAACTTGAAGGTGCAATGGAAACGACAGGTTGTGGTACAGCGATAGTTACGCCTTTTCGCGCCGATGGCTCAGTAGACGAGCCGGCGCTTTGGGCGTTGGTCAATTGGCAAATTGAATCGGGCATCGACTTCCTGTTGGCCTGCGGTTCAACGGGCGAGGCCGCCACTCTCGACGAAGACGAGTGGCTGAACACGGTGCGCATCGTGGTGGAAGCGGCTGCTGGCCGCGTTCCGGTATGGGGCGGATGCACACACAACTGCACCAAGACGCTGGTGCGGCAGGCAAACCTGCTCAAGCGCGTGCCGGGGCTGAGCGCCGTGCTTTCCGCAAATCCCTATTACAACAAGCCCACGCAGGAAGGGCAGTACCAGCACTTCCTCGCGTTGGCAAAGGCTGTCGATCCGCTGCCGGTTTGCGTTTACAATGTTCCCGGCCGCACCGGCGCCAACCTTGAGCCGGAAACGGTGGCGCGCCTGGCGGCCTCTGCCAAAAATATCCAGGCCATCAAGGAAGCCAGCGGCAAGGTATCGCAATTTGCCGAGTTGGCCCACGTCATGCCGCGCGGGTTCAAGATCTTCTCCGGCGACGACAACCTCGCGCTGGCCGCAGTAGCCGTTGGAGCGCATGGGCTCATCAGCGTTGCTTCAAACGAGATTCCGAGAGAGTGCACCCTGATGGTTCGCGCCGCACTGAACAACAACTGGACCGAAGCGCGCGAGTTTGAGCGGCGCTTCTCGCAGCTGTTCGATGCAAATTTCTGGGAGTCGAACCCAGGCCCGGTGAAGACCGTGCTCAACCTGATGGGCCGCTGCTCAAACCAGATGCGGTTGCCGCTGGTTCCACCTTCGCCCACGACCCGGACACGGCTTGAGCGTCTTGCCGGCGAACTCGGACTGTTGAAGCATGTGCCGTTGCCCGCGGGCGTACGGTCTGAAGTTTACTAATCAATCGCTACACACTGGTCGACAAAGCCGCGCTGCCAAGCGCGGCTTTGTTGTCTTCCTTGGTCAACTAACTTTCCGGAGGTTGTGCTAAGTTCGTGGCGGACATCCGGCTAAGTCGGTTGGATCGCTTTTGTAACTTAAGTACCGATTCCGAGAAATAATTAGGAATCCCGGCGCAACTTAGATCTTTGCAGTGGGTCTATGCTGATCGACGGCCGGCAAAGACTCTGAAAGGGCAAGTGCCTGCCGCCGCAAGATACCGGCGACAGCTCCGTGCGCGGGTGCGCCCCTTACTGACTCACTTCCATCTCTCTCTCTGTCGAGGACGAGTAGAACCTTCCCTGGTTGATGAGTCGGTTCGCGCCTCTACACGTGTTTGCGGGATGGAACTGCTCCCTCGACGGGACCGAGGGAATAAAGTCAATTAGGGTGAGAGGCAAGTAATCCTTGCCCACTCAGCACCCGCTCGGCATAAGTTACGGCAGCGCGCAGAAAGCGAAGTATAGATATGTCACACGACAAAGGTTTGAGGCTGGCAATTCCATTTCTGTCCCTTGCCGTGCTAGCGATAGCCGGTTGCGGCAGCGGATCCCTTTCATCGTCACTACAATCGGCCAACTCCGGGTCGGTATTCGTCGTCGGCACTGACGCTCCCCTGGCAAGCGTCACGTCCTTCGCCGTGCAGATCAACAGTGTGATACTCACCGGTAGCGGCGGCAACACGACTTCTCTCATCAGCGGCACACCCACAATCGACTTCGCCCGCTACAACGGCCTGCAGTCGCTGCTCGATATGAACAGCGTTCCGGCAGGCACCTATACTGGCGCAACCATATCGCTGGGCTCGGCAAACATCGGCTATCTCAACACCGGCAACACTCCCCCTACCATCGCAAACCAGGCGGCCACGCTCACCAACTCCACCGTGAACATCACGCTCAACAAGCCGTTGGTAGTTACCACCGGTGGAGCACCTGTCGGCCTGCGCATTGATTTCGATCTCAGGCAGTCCATCCAGACTGACTCGAGCGGCAATTTTACCGGCACTGTGAACCCGACGTTCGATGTACGCACCGTGGCTCGCACCGATCCCGGCGCTCATATTGACGAGTTCATCGCCGGCGTGGTCAGCGTCAACACCACTGGCCAGTCGTTCGTGGTGCAGGGTCCGCACGGTCAGCAGTTCACCATCGCAGTCAACGGCCAAACCGAGTGGGACGGCAACGCCAGCCTGAGCACGCTCAGCACCAGCAGCATCGTGCAGGTTTCAGGACAACTGGACGCCGCCGATCAAACGCTCGTCGCAGACGAAGTAGCGGTCCTTACTGACAAGGGCTTCTTCGCAACCGGTCAGGTCACCTACGTGACTCCGGCGAGCGGCGCGGCCACCGGTTTCGACCTGTATGTGCGCGGCCTTGAACCCACCAACACCGGACTGACTCTGGGCCAGCTTGCGCACGTCAATCTCACCGGCGCTGAAAACTACTTCATCTACTGGATGCACAACCCGTTCACGCAATTCCTGTTCAACTCCAGCGCGCTGGTACCCGGGCAGGCTCTTGCGGTCGGCGGACCCGCAACCGGCGCGGCCAACGCCAACGCCGTCACAGTCACCCGCATCCACCTGCGCAACTGGGGCTTTAACGGCACCATCGTTCCCGGTAGCCAAAACACGACCAACGGCACGTTCCAGATGACGATCGACGGGTTTGCCGGAGTTCTCGTTCCGCAGAACGTCACTGTCTATTTGGGCGGCGGTTCCGACTTCCGCTACGGCATGGGTAAATTCGGCGACCTGACCAACTCAACGCATATTCGCGTCGTCGGTCTGCTGCTGAAAAATCCCAGCAACGGGCAGCTCGTTCTGCTGGCCCGTCACGTTGACGGATTCAACTTCACTGACTTTTCAACCTTCGCATTCTAGGCAGCGAAGCAATGAAAAAGCGCCTGGGTTGTTCACCCCGGCGCTTTTTTGTGTCTTGACTTGAACTTAACTGGCGAGTTGCCTCTTCACTTGCTCGCTCACCAGCCGTCCATCAGCGCGAACACCCGCTGCCTGCAGCTTGGCCTGCACTGCCTTCATCACCGGACCCATTTCTTTCTGCACCGGCTTGTGTCCGAGCAACGCAGTTACTTCTGTTACAGCTTCTGTCACCAGGGCAGTCAGTCCCGCTTCGTCCAGCGCCTTGGGCAAAAACTCTTCGATCACCGTGATCTCCGTCGCCTCCTTGGCGGCGAGATCGGGTCGGTTGCCCTTGGTGAACTGATCAATCGAATCGCGGCGCTGCTTAATCATGCTGGCCAGCACCTGTTCTGATTCGGCCTGCGTCAGCTCCGTCCGTTTCTCAATCGCCTTGTTTTTGAGAGAGTTCTTGATCAGCCGCAGCGTGCCGGTGCGCTCGGCGTCGTGAGCTTTCATGGCGGTAATAATCTGCTGGCTGATGAGAGATTCGAGTGCGCCCGCTTCAGTCATAAGTCCCTTTCTGAATCTTCAATTCTAAATCAGCATCGCGCGCAATGTTCCGCACGACGCGAGAGTTGCCGATCCGTGAGCAGAGTGAGACAGGCACATTTTCACTGGGTGGAAACGATTCCAGAGCAGGCCCCTGCGCCGCCGAAACTTTCTGGCCGGTCCAGCATTTATACAACTGAGGTGATTAAAGCGATGAAACGAATATTGCCAATCGCGCTGCTGGGGATGGCGATTGCGGCAACCCCGCTGTTTGGCGATCAGGCCGCACAGCCAGCCGGGCCGGGCGCGGTGAACTATGTAGAAGGAAAAGCATTTCTAGACGGAAGAGAGCTGAGCCCGCAGAGTGTCGGGAATGCTGAAATGAATGCCGGGCAGAAGCTCACAACAGAGCAGGGTAAGGCCGAGATCCTGCTAACTCCCGGCGTGTTTCTGCGCGTCGGCATAAACAGCGCCGTAAAGATGATCTCGCCGGATATTACACCCACCGAGGTGGAAGTAGACCGCGGCCATGCGGCTTTGGAGGTCGACGAACTCCACAAGGAGAACAACCTTGAGGTGATCACTGCCGGCGTCACAACGCACATCGTCAAGACCGGCTATTACGAGTTCAACGCCGATCAGCCGTCCGTCATGGTGTTCAAGGGCCAAGCCGAGGTAGACGAGGGCAACGGCACGTTCGAGAAAGTGAAAGGGAGTCACCAACTGGCGCTGGTAGAAGGCGCACACGCAAAAGCCAACAAGTTCAACATGGACGATGTCCAAGACCCGCTCTACCAGTGGAGCAGCTTGCGGTCGCAGTATCTGGCAGAAGAAAACCAGCAGATTGCCGGTGAGTACGCCGGAATGGCCGGCTTCACTCCGGGCTGGTATCCCTACGGCTACGGATACACGTTTATCGGGGCCGATCCGTTCTTCAGCCCGTTCGGATGGGGCTTCTATCCACCTTGGTGGGGCGGTTTCTACGGCGGATATTGGGGCGGCGGATACTATGGCGGACCTTATCGCGGCTTCCGCGGCCCGGTCGGTCGTTATGGAGACCATGGCTTCCGTGGCGGCAGTGGCTTGCAGGGCGGAGGTTTTCGCGGTGGCATGAACGGCGGGTTCCACGGCGGCGGTGGATTCCACGGTGGGGGCGGTGGTGGATTCCACGGTGGTGGTGGAGGCGGCGGCCGCAGGTAATAAGCCCGAATTGCCCAGATCGCGGTCGGGGGAAGGACATAACTACTGTCCTCCTCTGACCGCAAGCATTTCCACTTAGCTATTTACTTTCAGAAGTTTACCGGCCATTTATGCAGGCATAGCCTTCTCTGCGCAAGCTCCCCACTTTCCATCGGATTTCCACAATCAGTAAATTCCTCAATATTCACAAAAACCACAAAAGTGTGTATTCTGTGATCGACGCCTACACCGGCTGGTTACCCGGTCCAAAGCGAGGAGAATCCCAGATGATCCGGAAGACACGCCTTTTCACCCCCGGCCCAACGCCACTCCTTCCCGCCGCCCAGTTCGCCATGGCGGCCGCAGACATGCACCACCGCACACCCGAGTTCCGCGCCCTCTACCAGAAGGTCCTGGCGCAGCTAAAGGTGTTCGTTGGCACGCAAAACGATGTGCTGCTACTTTCGTCCTCCGGCACGGGAGCCATGGAAGCATCGGTTTCAAATCTGACGTCTCCCGGCGACAAGGTGCTGGTGCTTACAGCCGGAAAGTTTGGCGAGCGCTGGGTAGGTTTGGCGAAGGCGTTTGGCTGCGAGGTGGACGTACACTCCGCGCCCTATGGCGAGACGTTTGACATCGAGGAAGTAAAGAAGGCCATCAAGCCCGAGCATCGCGTCATCTACATGCAGGCCACGGAAACCTCCACGGCCGTGCGTCACGACGTGGAAGCCATCGCCAAGCTCGTGAAGGGCGCCGATACGCTGCTGGTTGTGGATGGAATCACCGGCCTTGGCACCACGCATTTTGACGTGGATGGGTGGGGCATCGACGTGCTGATCGGCGGCTCGCAGAAGGCAGTCATGATTCCCCCGGGCCTGGCATACCTGAGCGTGAGTGAGCGCGCGTGGGCGGCGATGGAGAAGTCGACCAATCCGCGCTACTACTTCGATCTCCGCAAGGAACGCAAAAATGCCGTGAAGGGCGAAAGCGCGTACACGCCCGCAGTGGCGCTGGTTGCGGGTCTTGGCGCGGCGCTCGATTACATCGCGGGGCAGGCCGGAGGCGATCTCGAGAAAGGCCGCATTGCGCTGGTGAACAATGCCGAGGTCAACGCCGCAGCAACGCGCGCCGGGCTGGTATCGCTGGGTTTCACGCTTTTTGCCCCCAAGGCGCCCGCAGCCGCAGCTACAGCGGTGGCCGTGCCTGAAGGCATGAACTCGGGCGATGTGGTGAAGGCGCTGAAGGCGAAGTTCGCGCTCGTTACGGCGAACGGCCAGGGCGAAATGCAAGGCAAGATCTTCCGCGTCGCGCACCTCGGCTTCTTCGACTACCTCGATACCATCGCATTCCTGGGTGCTGCCGAGCACATTGCCAAAGACACGCTCGGATTGCCAGTTACGTACGGTCAGGCAGTAGCAGCTGCGCAAAAGGTCTACGCAGAAGCAACTGCAAGGGTTGGATAGCAAGAACATCGGCTATCCGATTCTGGAGCGTTTTCGGCCTGACCATTTCCGGCCGAGAGGGGCATCCGTGATCTCCCACCCTTTGTGCAAATGGCGCCGACCCAGAGGGTCCCCCGGGATGGGGCACCCAGAGCTTTGTTAATACTTGAATCGAAAATGCTCTAGCTGGAAGCTAGAGGCTAGCAGCTAGGAGCTGTTTTTCATGGCTGAACTTACTTTCGGAGAAAAGCTGCTCATCGCTCGTAAGCAGCTTGATCTCTACCAATACGAGATGGCGGAGAAGCTGGGCGTTCACGCCAACTCGATTACCAAGTACGAGCGCGGCGAAGGCAAGCCGCATGCGGCAGTAGTGCGGATGTTTGATTTGCTCTGCGAACAGCAGGGCATTCGTTTTGACAAGTATGAATCTGCGCAAAAGGGAGACGGTATGAAGGTCGTATTGGCAGAGAAGGTTTCTCCGGCAACGCTGGCCGTTTTCTCGGCCGAACCCGGATGGGATGTAAAGACGCACGATCAACTGACTGACGGCCTTGCCGCCGCACTGGCCGATACTGACGCGCTGGTGGTTCGCTCGGCGGTGCAGGTTGACGATGCGTTGATGGAGAAGGCGCCGAAGCTGCGCGTGATTGGCCGCGCCGGAGTCGGCGTTGACAACATCGACGCCGAAGCAGCGACACGCCGCGGCATTGTGGTGATGAACACGCCGGGTGCAAATGCAGTGGCCGTCGCCGAATTAACCCTTGGTCTGATGATTGCCCTGGCGCGCAAGCTGCCCGCGGCAAACACCTCGATGCATGCGGGCAAGTGGGACAAGAAGAATTTGCAGGGCGGGGAACTGCGCGGCAAAACACTCGGCATTCTCGGCTTGGGCCGCATCGGACTTGAAGTAGCCAAGCGCGCCCGCGGTTTTGGTCTGGACATCATCGGCAGTGATCCGTTTGTCTCCGCGGCAGTTGCTCGCGAGAACGGCATCAAGCTGGTCACGCTCGACGAGCTCATTGCGGGATCGGATTTCTTGACGCTGCACGTGGGCCTTACGCCGCAAACCACCGGAGTCATTAACGAGAAGTCGATCGCGAAGATGAAGAAGGGCGTGCGCATCATCAACTGTGCGCGCGGCGAGCTCATTGAAGACGCGGCATTAGTTGCCGCGCTCAAGAGCGGCCAGGTAGCCGGCGCGGCACTCGACGTGTTTACTGCGGAGCCGCCCAAAGAGTCGCCCTACTTCGGCCTGGACAACGTGATTCTCACGCCGCACATTGCTGGATCCACGGCTGAGGCGCAGGAAGCCGTCGGCATACAGATCGCGCGCCAGGTGCGCGATTACCTCAAGCTCGGCGTGGTGCAGAATGCTGTGAATCTTCCCTCGCTTACGCACGAAGAGTACGTTGTGCTGGCGCCGCACATCGACATGGCCGGCAGGCTGGGCGCATTCCTCGCCCAGGCAGGCAAGGGCGGCATCGAATCGATTGATCTGATCTATAGCGGCACGCTGAGTGAAGCAAAAACCGAACTGGTGCGCAATGCTGCTGTGGCAGGCCTGCTGCAGGGCTCGGAGAATGTGAACCGTATCAACGCCACCGCTGTCGCCGGTGAGCGCGGCATTCGCATTTGCGAGCAGAAGGCGGAGACGCATCGCGGCGGCGCGGCCAGCGTGCTTACCATCGAGATGCACACCGCCAACGGAGTCAGCCGCGCCAGTGCTACCGTCATCCACGGCGAACAGCCGCGCCTGCTCGAGTTCGATTCCATCGACATCGAAACCCCGCTCGAAGGCAATCTGCTGGTTTGCCGCAACCTTGACGTGCCGGGCGTCATCGGCCGCATCGGAACCATCCTTGGCGAAAAGGGCGTGAACATTGCCAACTTTGCGCTGGGCCGCGAACGCGCCGGAGCCAAGCCGGTGAAGGCGCTGGCCGTCGTGCAGGTTGACGCGCCGGTTTCGGAAACTGTGCTTGAAGCGTTGAGCACAATCGAAGCGCTGCTTGAAGCAAAATCGGTCAAGCTGCCCAACGGCGACCACTAAGTTGCTGCGAGGCTCTCGACATCATAAAAGAAAAACCACCGCCAGCGAGCGGTGGTTTTTCACTTTCAGAAGCGTTCAAACTACGCGCGACTAAGGTATGCGCCTTCGCTCGTATCCACGCGGATCTTTTCACCTTCGTTGATGAACGATGGCACCTGCACCACGAGGCCGGTTTCAGTCTTGGCCGGCTTGGTGACAGACGATGCAGTTGCAGACTTGAGACCGGGCTCGGTTTCAAGAACCGTGAGCTCGACCGACGAAGGCAACTCGATGCCGACCGCCTGCCCGTCGTGGTAGCTGACCTTGATCTGCAGGTTGGGCGTAAGATACTCAACCGCGTCGCCCAATGTTGAACCCTTCAGCACCGTCTGCTCAAAGTCCACCGGATTCATGAAGTAGTAATCGTCGCCATCGGCGTACAGGAATTCCATCGAAACTTCATCCACGACGACCTTCTCTATCGAGTCGGCGGAGCGGAAGCGATGTTCGAACATTGCACCCGACTTGAGGTTGCGCAGCTTGGCCTGGATGAAGGCACGCAGATTGCCGGGCGTGCGGTGCTCCACCTTGAACACAAGGTGAAGATTGTCGTTGTGCTTGATGATCATGCCCGGACGCAGTTGTGTGGCGGGAATCGCCATAGGACTTGAAACTCCTTAATGGGGTTGCGCTCAATGCGCAATGAGGATTGGCCTTAGCCCACTATCCATTGTAAATGAGAGGATGCGTGGAAGCAGGTTCCATCAATAAAGGCGGGGGCAAGGTAAGGGAGGGTCAAAGGCAATAGGCGCAAGGCCGATAGCCGGCAATTTGTAGACCGCCGGACCGTTCTTTTACCATGGGGACCGCACTCGTCTTGCTTAAATTTGCAGTCGGAGTTTGCCCATGGTCCGCTTTCTTCGCTCATCCTCTCGTCTATGCACGCTTACATTAGCGTTCTCGCTTGTGCCGGTATTCGCGCAGTCTAATTCATCTTCAGTGCCACCCGCATCGGCGCCTTATCGCAATCCATCGCTCCCGGTGGATCAGCGCGTCAAGGATCTGCTGAGCCGCATGACGCTTGAAGAAAAAGCGACCATGATGGGCGGCTCCGCATGGACAGATGCCTCCGGCATCGAGCGCCTGGGAATTCCCGCCATCAAAATGGCCGACGGCCCCATGGGTGTGCGCGCATGGTGGGCAGGATCAGGCCTGACCAACCAGGCCGGCGCAACCCGAAAGATCGAGGCCACGGCGTTTCCGTCGGGCATCGCGATGGCGGCGACCTGGGATCCGGAACTCGTTGAGCGAGAGGCCCACGCTATTGGGCAGGAAGTGAAGGCATTCGGCCGCGACATGATTCTCGGACCCACGGTCAACATCAATCGGCAGCCGCTGTGGGGCCGTAACTTTGAGGGTTATGGCGAAGATCCGTATCTTTCCGGCCGGCTGGCAGTGGCCTACGTGCACGGCGTGCAGGCTGAAGGCGTGATTCCATCGGTGAAGCATTTTGCCGCCAACAACGAAGAGTTCGAACGCCGCCGCATCGACGAGCAGATCGACGCGCGCACGCTGCACGAAATTTATCTGCCCGCATTCAAAGCTGCCGTTCAGGAAGGCGGCGCGTGGGCGGTGATGAGCGCATACAACAAGGTCAACGGCGTGAACTGCTCGGAAAATGCGCCGCTGCTCGACGATATTTTGCGCCGTGAATTCGGCTTCAAGGGCTTTGTGGTTTCCGATTGGCGCAGCACCTACTCCACTGCAGCGCCGCTCATCGCCGGTCTCGATCTTGAAATGCCGGGTGGCAAAGAGGCTGAAGCGGCGCTGGCGGCCGATGCAGCGCACTTAACCGGCATCAGCGGTAGTTGGATGACGATCGACAAGGTCGTTGCTGAAGTCAAGGAAGGCCGCCTGAGTGAAGCGATTCTCGACCGCAACGTGAGCTACCTGCTTCGCGTGATTCTTCTGAGTGGGATATTCGATCATCCGCACGTGGCCACCAACATTGTGGACACGCCCGAGCAGCGCGCGATTGCACTGCAGGGCGCTACCGAATCTATTGTGTTATTGAAGAACGAAGGCGCGCTGCTGCCATTCGATGCATCGGAAATTCATTCCATCGCGGTGATCGGGCCAAGCGCGGCCGTAGCGCGCACCGGCGGTGGCGGCAGCTCGATGGTGCGGCCCAAATACGCGATCGCGCCGCTCGACGGGATTCGCGAGCGCGCGGGCAGCAGCATACAAGTCACTTCGTCACTCGGCGTCAGCATGGTTGGCGACGATCCCGCGCAGGACACTCATGAGGCGCGTGCGGCGGCCATCAAGGCAGCTGTGGATGCAGCTGCGCATGCTGACGTGGCCGTGGTTGTCGTCGGTCGGTCGAGCAAGATTGAATCAGAAGCGCGCGACCTGGCGTCAATGGATCTGCCCGCCGGTCAGGACGATCTGATCGCCGCGGTCGAAGCCGCGAATCCCCGCACCGTTGTCGTCCTCAATACCGGCGACCCGGTCACCATGACAAAGTGGATCGCCAAAACGCCTGCGCTCGTGGACATGTGGTTCGGCGGACAGGAAGCTGGTCACGCGCTTGCGGCCGTTCTCTTCGGCGACGCCAGCCCGTCCGGCAAACTCCCCGTATCGTTTCCAAAGCGGTGGGAAGATTCGCCCGCATACGGCCATTATCCCGGCGTGAACCTGAAGGTCGACTACGCTGAGGGCATCTATGTCGGCTATCGTTATTTCGACACAAAAAACATCGAGCCCCAGTTTCCGTTCGGGTACGGGCTCAGCTACACCACATTCGACTACGGCAATTTAAAAGTGGCCAGCCAATTCGCTTCACCCACCAACGATGCCAGCGTCACCATCAACGTTCGCAACAGCGGCAGGCGCGCCGGAGCAGAAGTTGTGCAGCTCTACCTTCACGATGGCCACTCCAAAATCGATCGTCCAGTGCACGAGCTTAAGGGCTTTCAGCGTGTCGAACTCAAGCCGGGCGAAAGCAAGACCGTCACGTTCAAACTTGATCGCGCCGCACTCTCGTACTGGAACCCTGCAACCAAGGCGTGGCAGGCTGATCCGGGCACATTCGAAGTGCAGGTAGGCGCATCGTCGCGCGACATTCGCTTGCACGCACCGCTCGAGCTCAAATAGCCGTTGCGTCAAGCCGAAGCACGAAAACAAAAAGGGCAGCGGAGTCGATTCCGCTGCCCTTCGTGATTCGCGATCAATCTTCGCTATCGCTGCGGTTCGTACGGCTCCACTCTCAAAAAGTCCGAGAGTATTCCGCGCTCATGCGGCGTGAACATGTTTTGGTAGCGCGATGAGTTCAGCACTGTCTGCCGCTGATCGAGGGGTACGCCGCGCAGATCCTGGAATGCGCGCCGCATCTGCATCTGGCGATCCGACGGCAGCGCCGACCACTCGCGGCCCGAGCGGTTGATGTTCATGCGTTCCTCGGGCGACAGCCTTTCCAGCATCTCATTCCGCGCCAGTCTGCGGTCACGTTGCTGTTCGGGCATGCGATCTACTGAGCGCAGTTGCTGCGCCAGCCGTTGCTGGTCGGCCTGCGGCAACTGCTTGAAGCTGGGATCGTTGCGCAGTTGCCGTTCCTGGTCCTGTACCGGCACATTTTGATTGCGGCTCAGCCAGTCCTGCAAATGCAAACCGCCGTAGGGCAGACGCGCGCCATTGTTGGGCTGCGTTCCGGTAAACGTCTGGCGGCTGCCGCTGTTGTACGGCTGATTGCCGCCGGCCGGTTGGCGGTTGCCGTACGTCTGCGGAGCGGCGCCGCGATACGGCTGCTGCGTCCCGTTAAAGCCCGGCCGCGAAGATGGCGCAAAATTATTCTGCTGCCCGCGCTCAGGGAAATTCCCTTGGTTCCTGCCTTGCGGCACGTTCTGCTGCCGCGGAGCCTGGCGCACCTGCGGGCTAGAATTACGACCTTCATTGCGCGGCTGTGAATAGCGCGGAGCCGGTGCAGATCGCTGCGCGCCTCCTCCGCCTCCACCGTGTTGTCCGCCTCGATTTCGCTGAGCCCAATCACCGGATACACAAAGGACAAGCATCGCCGCAGCCAAAGCCACGGTGCGCGTCACTCGCGCGTTGGCTATCCTTGTCACTTTCGTCTCCTTCGGTCCCCAGCCGAAAACGTGTGGTTCTTGCTTCAACTTTGCGGCTACTCGCCGTCCTGGTTGTTGTTGTCAGAGATCGACTCCAACTGGTCGAGAATCTGCGCATTGCTGTCCAGCAACTGCAGATCATGAACCACCGCGGTCTGCGCCGGCGGCTGCGCAGTGTGCGTCCAGTCCGTCATGCCCAGGTATGTGCCGCCCCCCAGCAGCAACAAAAGCGTCAGCGCCATTGCGGCCAGCGGCCTGGTGTGGGTCACGGGGCCGTAGGCAAAACTCGCGCGCCATTCTGCGAGTTTGCGTGCCAGCCATCCGCCCGGCGCAGCCTCGCGCTCCTCCCGCATCCGCGCCTGCATGCGCGTTGCAAAGTACGGGCTGGGCTCCGGCGCTTTCCACTCGTCCAGTAGAACCATGGTCGCCCGCAACTCGGCCAGCTGCGTCCCGCACGTGTCACACTCCGCAACATGCGTTTGAACCGCGGCAGGCACGGCCCCAGGATCGAGCAACAGGTCCGCCAGCTTCGATTCCATCTCCGTGCAATTCATCTTCACGTGTTCCATTGTTGCCACCCCGCCTTCCGCCGGTTCAATCCGGCGTGTCTCCACTTAAACAAATTCCTTCAGCTTTTCACGCAGCGTCTGGTACGCGCGAAACAGCAGCGACTTGGTTGCCGATTCGCTCAGCTTCAGTACATCGCCAATCTGCTTGTAATCCATCCCCTGATACTTGTGCATCAGCACCGCCATTCGCTGCCGCTCCGGCAGAGCCATTACGTGTTTGCGAATAGCGGCCATACGTTCATCCTTCATCAGCCGTTCTTCTACCAGTGGTTCATCGTCGGCAACATCCGGCGTTGTGCCTGTCTCTTCATCCGGTGCATCCAGATAGACTGTCTGCGCCGAACGTTCGTGCCGCGTATCCCGCGCCTGGTTCACCGCCAGGTTGGTCGCAATCCGGTAAAGCCAGGTGGTAAATTTGGCTTCGGCCCGGTAGCTGTCCCTGGCACGATACACGCGCAGAAAAACTTCCTGCGCAAGCTCCTCGGCGACCGCCTGGTTGTGCACCATCCGGTACAGGAAATGGATCACCGGCCGATTGTGCTTCTCCACCAGGAAATTGAACGCGCCTTCGTCACCAGCGGCCACGCGCAGCATTATGGCTGCATCGCTCGCCGGATCCAGTTCGGCCCGCAGCCCGGCCGCCTCCGCTCGTACCGTCGAGCCTGTCCCCAAGGCCGTGTTGTCCAGGACCATGGTTGCCATATCTTCTGGAACCCCACCTTGACCGGAAGGTTGCGCCGGGTAAGCAGTTTCCGGCTCGAAATCCTGATCTGGACGAGGGTTTTGGTCCGATCCAGTTCCGCCGGTGGTTCTAGCAAAGGGCTGGGCGGTTGCGGGAGTCTTTTTGGTGTCGTTCTTCAGGCTCGAACCCGCCAGCCGCGCGCGTCCCAATCCGGGGGCGGAACCGAGCGCCGCCTCGCCTTCTGCGGGGAAGTCATCGGCCTGCCGGATTGGTCTTTGTCGCCAGAACATAAGCGGTTTCGCGGGTGTTTTGGACCACCCTTCACCGCGGCCGCAATCCACTGCCGGGGGTTGGTCCTAAAGCCCTGCTGGTGTTACTCTAAACCACGGTGAGGCTTCTCGTGGGCCTCCCGTTACCGCCAAAGACTTGGGCGCTTAACTCAGCGGTAGAGTGCCACCTTCACACGGTGGAAGTCGCAGGTTCGAATCCTGCAGCGCCCACCATAACTCCTTAAAATTAAATGGTTTCTTCTCCTTTCTCGTGAGAGCGTTCCGGAAAGGCACTTCTTTTGCTGGAAAAATGCTGTGGTGCTGGCATAACGTAACCTCAGGATTCCCCGGTTTGAGGTGGAACCGCATGTGCGGAAGATACGGACGACGGGCAGACAAACAGCGCATCGCAGAGTGGTTCCACACCCACAACACCAATGTGTTTGATGAGTCCACCTACGCCCCCTCGTACTTTGCCCCGTCGTTCAACGTTGCGCCGCAATCTTTCCAGCCCATCGTGCGGCTCTCGCTTGAAACCGGCGAGCGGGAGCTGACCGTGATGCGCTGGGGCCTGGTGCCATTCTGGTCAAAGGACGCCAAGGCCGCCTTCAGCACCATCAACGCCAAGGCCGAGACCATCGCCACCAGCCCGGCGTTTCGCGAAGCGTGGAAGCGCCGCCGCTGCCTGGTTCCGTCCGAGTGGTTCTATGAGTGGCAAAAGACCGGCGAAAAAACCAAGCAGCCGTTTGCCATCGGCATGAAAGACGGCGGCATGTTCGCCTTTGCCGGCCTGTGGGAGACGTGGACCGACAAGGCGACCGGGCGCTCGCTCGAAACCTACACCATCATCACCACCGACCCGAACGAGCTGACGAAAAGGATTCACACCCGCATGCCGGTGATCCTGCGGCAGCAGGACTATGAGCGCTGGATGGCCCCCACCGACCCGGCCCACCTGCCCGTAGACTTGCTAAAACCCTACCCCGCCGAAGAAATGACGGCGTGGCAGGTGGGCGATGCGGTGGGCAATGTCCGCAACAATCGGCCGGAACTGGCGGAGCCGCTTACCTGAGAGAATTCATCGAGTTAGGCGAGCCAACTCCTCGCCCATCGCCTCGGTTGCGCATAGACCCCCAGAAGGTCCTACCAACGAACCGGAGAGCTTTATCGCTTTTCTCGCCCCAAACACGTTTAAGGCGCGCAAGATTACATTTCCGTCACACTTTTCACCCGTCACTCAAAAGGAATATGATGGCTGCGATTCTGCGCCACCCCGCAGACAACCCAGCAAGAAGGGAATCCTTCCATGGCTACCACTCCGGCAAGCATCAAGCGTTACGGCATGCTCATCGACGGCGAGTTCGTCGAATCCAAAAAATACTTTGAAGTCACCAGCCCATCCACTGAAGAAGTCCTCTCCGAAGTGCCAAGCTGCACGGTTGACGACGTGAACGCCGCCGTTGCGGCTGCCGATCGTGCGCAAAAGCCTTGGGCCAGGCTACCCGCCATCCGCCGCGCCGAATATCTGCGCGAGATTGCCGCGCTTATGCGCGAAAACCGCGAGCACCTCGCCAGCGTCATTACAGCGGAGCAGGGCAAAATCCTTTCGCTCGCGCAGATTGAAGTGGACGCCTCAACCGGCTACGTGGAGTACATGGCCGAGTACGCCCGCCGCTACGAAGGCGAGATCATCAATAGCGACCGACCCGGCGAAAACATCCTGCTCTTCAAAATGCCCATCGGCGTCATTGCCGGCGTTCTGCCCTGGAACTTCCCGTTCTTCCTCATCGTGCGCAAAATGGCTCCCGCGCTGGTTACGGGCAACACCATCGTCATCAAGCCCAGCAGCGAAACGCCGAACAATGCTTTCGAGTTCGCCAAACTCGTCGCCAAGTCGTCGTTGCCCAAGGGCGTGTTTAACCTCGTCTCCGGTTCGGGCAGCGTCGTGGGCAATGCACTGGCCTCGCATCCCAAGGTCGGCATGGTCACGCTCACCGGCAGCGTTGAAGGCGGAGCAGCAGTAATGCGCGCCGCCGCGGACAACATCACCAAGGTCTCGCTCGAACTGGGCGGAAAGGCTCCGGCCATCGTGATGGCCGACGCGGACATGGATCTTGCCGTCAAGGCCATTCGCGCCTCGCGCATCATCAACACCGGCCAGGTATGCAACTGTGCCGAGCGTGTGTATGTGCACGAGTCGGTCGCCGGCGAGTTCACTGCAAAGATGATCGCCGCCATGAAGCAGACCGTGGTTGGCGATCCCTTCGATCCTGCAACGGAAATGGGTCCAATGGTCAGCAAGAAACAGCTTGAGTCCGTAGCCGCCGCCGTCGACCAGGCGCGCCGCGATGGCGCCAAGATCGAACTCGGCGGCGGACGTCACGACAGCAGGAAGGGCCATTATTTCCAGCCCACCGTTATCACCGGCTGCCAGCAGGAAACTGACATCATGCAGAAAGAAATCTTTGGCCCGGTGCTCCCCATCGCCACCTTCAAATCCCTCGATGAAGCCATCGACAACGCCAACGATTGTGAATACGGACTCACCTCGTCCATTTACACCCGCTCTCTGCACGTGGCCATGCGCGCCTCAAACGAGCTCAAGTTCGGCGAGACCTACATCAACCGCGAGAATTTTGAGGCCATGCAGGGCTTCCACGCCGGCTGGCGCAAATCCGGTATCGGCGGCGCCGATGGTAAGCACGGTCTCGAGGAATATCTCCAGACACACGTGGTTTACATGAATTCCGGCGAGTCTGTTTAACGCCGGCCAGCCCCTACAAAAAGTGTTGCAGCAATAACTTGAAAGAAGAGAAAGGCGCGGGAGTCTCTTCCGCGAAGAACGGAAAGCCTGTAATGACTCAGTACACTCGCAGATCGATGTTGAAGAGTGCAGCACTGCCGGTTGCGGGAGCCTTCGCGCTTCCCTCGCTTGCGGCAGCCATCCAGGAAAAGACAACCCCGTACCAACGTCCCAAGCTCAAGATCACAGACATTCGCACCGCGCAGGTCATGGTTCATGGTCCACAGACACACGTCCGCATTTATACCGATCAGGGAATTATCGGGCAGGGTGAAGCAACCGACGCGGCCGTTGGAGCACCCGCAATCATCAAAGGATTCCGCCGCTTTCTAATTGGCAAGGATCCGCTCAACGTGGATGCGCTTTGGGAGCAGGCGCGAACCATGGGCATCTTTGCCGGCGCGCAGGGCGGCCAATACGTCACCGCGCTCTCCGGACTTGAAATCGCACTCTGGGACGTGGCCGGCAAAGCTCTCGGCTTACCTATCTACCAGTTGATGGGCGGCAAGTTCCGCGACAAGATTCGCATGTACTGCGATACCGATATGCCCGACCCGCTCGCGCCGGAGACTCACCAGAAACTGCAATGGGTAAAAGATCAGGGCTTTACCGCGATGAAAATGGACATCGATGAAGCCGGCGATCCGATGCGCTTTGACAAGGTGAACTGGTCGGCCAGCAATGGCGAAATCGACCGCATGGTCAGCTGGGTCAAGCATGTGCGCGAGTCGATGCCGAAGGAAATGGATCTGGCCGTCGACATGCACGGCCGTTACGACGCGGCAACCGCGAAGAAAGTCGCGAAGGAACTCGAGCCTTTCCGGCTGATGTGGCTTGAAGAACCGGTGCCGGCTGAGGACATCGACGCCATGATCGACATTCGCCAGTCCACCTCCACGCCGATTGGATGCGGCGAGAATCTTTACATGCGGTGGGGATATGCCGAGTTGCTGCACAAGCGCGGCATCGACGTTATTACACCGGACATTCAGAAAACAGGCGGCCTGTCTGAAGCGCGCAAGATCGCCAACCTGGCGCAGGCGCACTACATTCCGTTTGCGCCGCACTGCGTGGTCTCGCCCATCGGCACCATGGCGTCGGCGCATGTTTGCGCGTCCATCCCCAACTTCCTGGCATGCGAGTGGCATTGGATCAGCCGCCAGGATTACTGGAAGGGTTGGGTCAAGGAAGGCGAGATCATCAACAACGGCCACATCACAGTGTCGGACAAACCCGGCATCGGTGTGGAAATGAACGAAGAGGTCGCACGGCGGGCGCAAATTCCCGGGACCACCTGGTTTGAAGCGAATGCATAAGTGCAGGGAGCAAAGGAACCACATGACGAAATGTTTGGGAAGTCGTTTTGGAAATGGCTTGGGAAGCACGTTGCTCAAAGCCGTCGTGTTAGTCGCGGTTGCTGCCTCGGTTGCTCCGGTTGCCATGGCGCAGCAGGGCTTTTTTACCCGCGACGACGTTATTAAATACACACCCGATTGGAAAGGCGAGCGCTTCCCCGACGGCCGCCCCAAGGTTCCAGATTCAGTTCTTGATCGCATGAAGAACGTTACGCTTGAAGAAGCCTGGGCAACGCTTCAGGGCGCGAGCTTCATGCATCAGTACGAGGACGGCTGGCTCTCAATCCATCCGGACAAGGTTCTCGTCGGCCGCGCGCTCACATCAGTCTGGATGCCCGGACGTCCCGACATTCAGAAGGTGATTGAAGAAACGCAGGCTGCTGAGAATCACCGCATTGGCGGCGAGAACGCCTGGCCGGTGGACATGCTGCAACCGCGCGACGTCTACGTCTCCGATCACTTCGGGCTCAAGGAGAACGGCCCATCCATCGGCGACAACGTGGGCAACGCCATCTATGCGAAGTCCGGCAACGGCGTCGTTTACAACGGTGCGGTGCGCGACATCAACGGGCTCGAAGCACTGCCCGACTTCACATCGTTTGTCCGTTCCTACGATCCGTCTCACCACTACGGTTCACTGCGGTCCGGCAGGCTGTTGAACTCCACCATGGTCAGCATTAACGGCCCCACGCGCATCGGCCAAGTTTTAGTGATGCCGGGCGATGTGGTGCTTGGCCGCAACGGCGGCGTCATCTTCATCCCGCCGCAGCTTGCTGAAAAAGTCGTCGTTGCCTCGGAAAGGACGCATCTCGAAGACGCCTTCGGTCACCAACGTCTGCGCGAAGGCAAGTACACGGCCGGGCAGATCGACGCCCGCTGGAGCGCGGAGATTCAGAAGGACTATCACGAGTGGCTCAGGCAGAACGAAGATCACCTGCCTGCTCCCAAGGAAGTAATCGACCAAATCCTGAATGAGAAGCAGTAAAGTTCAGCTACATGCAACGAGGGATGACCATCTGATCATCCCTCGTTTGCTTTTGCGCGGAAATTATCCGGCAGCTTGATCGGCCACATACGCCCGGACAATCGAGATGAAATCCTTGTCCGGATTGATTCCAAGCCGCAGTGCGCGTGGTGCTTCGACAGACGCCGGCCATGAATCCACGAGACGAACAACCATTGCATCGCGCTCAAACTTGACCAGATCCCGAGCCGCCTTGCCTCCGACCACCTCAAGCGCATCGAGCATTTCATTTACGCTGACGTTGAGTGCCGGAAGATTGATGGCGGCGCGCCCGCCAAATGCCTCACGTGAAGCTTCGGCCACTTTGATCAGTGCGGCGATTGTTCCTGCGGTGGATCCAAGTGCGACTCGCGTTTCCGGCGCAACCGGGCATACCGCGGGCTCTCCATTGAGCGGCTCGCGAATAATAGAGGACAGGAATCCGGATGCGGCGCCATTGGGCCTGCCTGGTCGCACCACAACCGTGTTCGGCCGTACACTGCGTCCGTCAATAAAGCCTTTGCGCGTGTAATCCGCGACGAGCTGTTCGCCAATGAGTTTTTGAATGCCATACGACGATTGCGGCGTTGGCAAAGTATCGTCGCTTACCGTCGAAGGCATCGGGATGCTTGGATCGGGACCGAAGACCGCCAGCGAGCTTGAAAACACGACGCGAGGCACATTGCCCGCCGAGCGCAAACTCTCCAGCAGAGCCTGAATGGAGTGCAGGTTCGACCGCATACCCAGATCGAAATCAGCTTCGCATTCGGCCGATACAGCTCCGGCAAGATGAAACACAAGATCGAATTTCCGATTGCCGAGCTCAGGGCACAAATCGATCAATGTAGCAACCGAAGTGCGCACACGGCTATCCGTAATAAGGTTCGACGACGGCGCGCGCAAATCAGTGAGCACCAGCTCGTCAATCTGACTGCCGACAATCTCTCCCCGCTTCAGTAACTCCCGCGCAAGCCGCGACCCGACAAATCCAGCGCCACCGGTGATAAGAACTTTCGAGCCCAAAATATTTCTCCTCGCGTGTGAAAACTTAATAGGTCATCGCACTCACTTCGGCATTGAATTCAGCCGGTCGAGCACGCGCTTCAAGTCATCGAGCTTTTGACCTGCTTCGCTCAGCTTGCCTGCGGAAGTCAGTCGCTGATAATCGGAAAAATCTCGACTCGCTTGTCCAATGAGCGAGTTGAGATTTTCCTGCACTTTTGGTTCTGCACCGGCGGCCGGCGCCTGCTGCGGCGCTTCCGAGGTTTGCAGCGTCGAGGCGTCTGAACCAAAGAGCGAAGCCAATGCACCTTCGAATGTTGGCGCGTAGGCAAGCCGATCCTGCAGCGCCAGCACCACCAGCCTGAGTTCGGGCATCGGACTGCGCTGCGCCTGCAGATAAATTGGTTCAGCGTACAGCAGCGCTTTTCCGCACGGAATTACCAGCAAACTTCCGCGGCGCACGTGTGAGCCCTGCTGATTCCACAGCGTCAGTTGTCCTGAAAGCTGCGCATTCTGATCGATACGCGCTTCGATTTGCTGAGGACCATCGACCAGTCGCGTCTTGGGGAAGTTGTAAACCACCGCCTTGCCGTAGTTCGCTCCATCACTCCGCGCCGCAATCCAGCCGATCATGTTATTGCGGTTGATGGGCGTGAAGGGCAGAATTTCCACGAATTCAAGATTCGTTTCTCCCTGCAGCTTCATCAGCACAAAGTTGGGTTCCATCGGCTGCGCTACCTGTTCTCCACCTTCGGCCATCCCGGTCTGCGTGGCCACGCTCCACTGGTCTTCGCGATTGTAAAAGACCTCGGGGTCGGTCATGTGGTACAGCCCATATGCTTCAGCCTGCAACCGGAGCATTCGCTCGGGATAGCGCATATGCTTGCGCAGCCAGTCCGGCATCTGCGAGGCATCTTTGAACAGGCTTGGGAAAATTGCCCGCCAGGCGCCAATGATCGGGTCTTCATTGTCGAAAACGTAAAACGTCGTCGTTCCATCGAAGGCGTCGATTGCAACCTTGACGCTGTTGCGCATGTAATTTATTGAGTCGCCATCAAGGTTGTAGTGCGTCGAATATGGATACGTCGCAGAATTCGTGAATGCATCAATGATCCACGTAAGCCGTCCGTCCTCACCCACCACGATGTACGGATCGGGATCGAAATCGAGAAACGGCGCCAGCGCAGCCACGCGGTCGCGTATGTTGCGCCGCATCAGCAAACGGCTCTGCGCATTGATGTCATCGCTGAAAGGCACCTTGGCTATATCGCCGCGATCGAACGCAAGCAGCAGGCGGCGCATGAAACCGCCCATCTCAATGCCGCCGTTGCCTGCATACGATGACAGATTGTTGGTCTGGCCTTCCGGGTAGTTGAACTCCTGCTGATGTGTCCTCACGTAAACGTCAGTGTTCGTCATTTCGCCGAAATAGATTTCAGGACGCACCACGTTCAGGCTCGGCACCGTGCTCTGTACGGGCATGTTTGAAAGCAACAGTGTCGGCAGTCCCTCTGGCGTGAACCCGTTCACGGTGTTCATGGTGACACCGTAACCGTGGGTGTAGATGAGCTTCTCGTTAATCCAGTTGCGGCTGCTCTCCGGCAATTTGTCCACGTTCAACTCGCGCACGCCAAGCATCACTTCGCGCAGCGAGCCGTTAATCTGGTACCGGTCGATGTCGATGTCCGGAAAATCGTAGTACGTGCGAATCTCCTGCACCTGGCGCAGAGTATCGCGCAACGCCTGCACATCCCACAGCCGTATGTTCTGGAGCGTCGGCTGGTTGTTCGCCGGGTCGGCCGCTCCCGGAGTGGTCTCGGCTGGAAACTCATGCTGCGTGAAACGGTCAAGCGCATAAGCTTCGCGCGTGATTTTAATATTGTTCGCAATGTACGGGCGCTCGCGATCGAGCTGATTGGGCTTGACCAGAAACGTCGTTACATACCAGCTTGTGAGCCCTAGCACGATGTAGCAGAGCGCAGCGGGAGCAATGGAGACGGCCAGCCAACGCCCGCGGGGATTGACTGCCGCTGAAAGGAGAGCCACCGCTGCTCCAATCAGCAGCGCAATGCAAACAATCAGCAGGCCGACAATGCCGACGTGCGCGTCAGTGTACGTTACTCCATCAAAAATGGTGTGGTGCTCGAACAGGAGCTCAAAACGGCTGATGTACACCCGCATCGCAACCACGGCCAGCAGCAAGGCTGCAGCAATGGAGACTCCGCGCCACGCCAACGGAACCGAAGAGCTGAATTTGTCTGACAGCGCGCGTGATCCCCCACTGACGAGCAGATAAAGCACCGCAAGCATGGTGGAGATGACCGCCAGCATCAGCAGCCAGCCGGAGATGATTTGCCACGCCGGCAACGTGAACAGATAAAAATTCAGCGGCTTACCGAAGATGGGATCCGCAATACCGTTTGCCCCACGTGGCGCGTACCAATACAGCGCGAGAGTCGACCATTGCGCCGCCATCGTGGTACCCGTGGCGACTGAAATGAGCCCGGCCACGACAAATGCCAAGATGCGCGAGAACTTTGCGATCGGCAGCTGAAACTGCTGGCCTCCCACAAAAATTGTGTGTGCTGACGGCAGATCGGCGCCGTGTGCGCGCTTGAGTAAGGAGAATACGCCGAAGAGAACGACGAATGTTGCGACTGCAAACCCCGCAAACACGCCCCACTGCAACCAACGGGCCTTCCAGAAAACGTCGCCGTAGCCCAGCGAACGGAACCAGAGCAGGTCGACCCAATAGGCGATCGTGGTTCGGCTCCCAAACAGTATAACGGCAAGAATTACGAGAAGAAAAAGCACTCCACGACGTCGCGGTCTCGACGGCTCACCGTGCAGGGGCCATTCGATTGTCTCGGTCATTTTCCACCCCGCTCATTGAAAACTTTCTGCGTGAGTTACCCAAGAATTGTACAGCGGTGGTCTGAAGGCTACTGCGGGTGGAGTTGCCGCAAAGCTGGCGCAATAACGATCGATCATCCGCGAATCATAGAACTCGATCGGGAGACCCGCGGATAAAGGTCGAGTGAAGAGCGGTTGTCGGCGATTAGATCAGGTCAGTTCGCCCTGATATGGACAGTTCTTTCACGATCTTACCCACGTCCTGCGAGTGCTCGCGACGGACAATCAGCAGCGCATCGTCAGTGTCGATAACTACCAGATTCTCCACTCCAACCAGCGCCACAAATTTCTTTGGGCTGAAGATGTAGTTGTCTGTAGCCTCGATTGCCAGGTGTCCACAGGCGTCTGCAACATTCCCGTCCGGGTCGCCGCGTAAGCGCGTGTCGTGCTGATACTCGTAAAGCGAAGCCCACGATCCAAGGTCGTTCCAGCTGAACTCCGCCGGAAGGCAATACAGGTGCGAAAGGTGCTCGCCCTTTGCGGAGCGCGGTTCCAGCACGGCGTAGTCAACGGAGATGTTTTCGCATTTCGGATACAAGGAGCGAAACACCTCTTCGAACTGCGGTGTCCCATATGCAGCCGCAATACTCTCAAGCAGCGGCGCAGTCTCAGGCAGGTGCTCGCGAACCGCATCGGCGAGCGTGCGTGCCGACCAGAGAAACATGCCTGAATTCCAGTAGTAGTTGCCTGCCGAAACAAATTCCTCTGCCCGATTCTGGTTCGGCTTCTCAGTAAATCGCCGCACGTGCAGCGCTTCATCACCATCGGTGAAGTCACCGGTTTCGATGTAGCCGTAACCTGTCTCAGCGCGTATCGGCTCAATGCCCAGCACAACAATGTTGTCGCTTTTCGCCGCCAGGCTAATGGCTTTCTGCAGCGCTTTAAGAAAACGCGGCTCATCGCCGATCACGTGGTCAGACGGAAACACGCCGAGCACCGCGTCTGGATTGTCGCGCTCAATCAGGAAGGCCGCCAGCCCGCAGGCCGGCGCTGTGTTGCGCGCTACAGGTTCCTGCACAATCTGCGCCGCGGGCACTCCCGGAAGCTGATCGGCAATCTCATGGGCCAGATACTCATTCGTGATGATCCAAGTCTTTTCCAGACCGGCCAAAGGCTTCAAACGCTCCGTTGTTTGCTGCAGCATGGAGCGCTCGCCGTCCAGTGCGAGAACCTGCTTGGCGCGGGCACGGCGAGAGCGCGGCCAGAAGCGGGTTCCGCTTCCGCCGGCCAGGATCACGGGGCGAAAATCTACAGAGTTCGACATCGAAGAATCATCCTACCCGACGAAGATAACGTTTGCACAGTCGTTCGCCTAAATGTGGCAAAAAGACGTGCAATTCCCGGACGCCCGGATCATGTGCGGGAAACGCTGGACCAAGCGAGCCGTTCGAGCATAAACGGCCCGACTTGGAGCGCAAGGCTTTTTACTTCAGGTTGGCGAGGAATTCACCCATCCGCCGGGTTCCCTCATCAATATTCTGTTTGGTCACCGGGTAAGACATGCGAATGTGCTCTGCCGTACCGAAAGCTTCCCCTGGAACTGTGACAACGTGGGCTTCGTGGAGCAGACGGGTCGCCAACTCCGTCGCAGTCTTTATGCTGCCTTTGCCAATAAACCTGGAGATATTCGGGTAGACGTAGAAGGCGCCCTCCGGCTTTGTGCAAGTAACGCCCGGTATTGCCGTGAGTTTCGACAACATGTAGTCGCGAAGCTCAATGAACTCGGCGCGGAACTCCTCAACGCACTGCTGCGAGCCGGCAAGCGCCGCTATGGCCGCCTTCTGGACAAAGCTGGTGGCATTTGAAGTCGACTGCGACTGCAGCTTGCTCAGGTTGGCAATCACCGGCTTCGCCGCCAGCGCAAAACCCGCGCGCCAGCCGGTCATGGCATAAGTCTTTGAAAGTGAACCGAGTACCACGATGTGGTCCTTGGCCCAGGTATACGAGCCGCCGGAGACCGCCTTACCTGCGTAGTTCAAATACACGTAGCACTCGTCCAGCAGCAGGTAAATGCCGCGGTCGTGGGCCAGGTGCACAATCCTCTCCAGGTCCTCGGCCGAGACCACCGATCCGGCTGGGTTCGAGGGCGAGTTCAGGATAATGGCCTTGGTGCGCGGCGTGATTGCTTTCTCAATGGCGTCGGCAGTAATGCGGAAGCTCTCGGCTTCGCTGGTTTCAAGGAAGACAACCTTGCCGCCGGCGTACTGGATGATGTCCTTGAAACTTACCCAGTAAGGCACCGGCAGGATAACTTCGTCGCCGTGATCAATAAGCACCTGGATAGCGTTAAACAGCGCCAGCTTGCCGCCGGTGGTGAAGATGGCCTCATCGATGGCATAGTCGGAGCCGAAGTCGCAGGCGTGACGCTCGACGATGGCCTTGCGCACGTCAGGAATGCCCGGAACCACGGTATAGCGGGTGAAATTTGCGTCAATCGCCGTAATGGCGGCGTCCTTAATGTGGCGCGGAGTTGAGAAGTGGGGCTCGCCTGCCCCGAAATCTACAAGGTTGGCGCCCTGGGCGCGCAGCTTGGCGGCTTCGGCGGCCACGGCCATGGTCGCTGAAACCTCGATCCGGCCAATTCGGTCGGCGAACACTTTTGCAGGAGCTGTAACTGTCATAGCATCTCTATTTTTACAGATTTCCTGAGAAGCTCAAAATGTAAAGGTTGGGAGTGGCGAACGGCACCGTTCCGAGTTCTCCAGGTGAGTCCGTCATGATTCAACTCGCGGAATTGCCGGGAGCTACCTGGGCCTACCAGCCCATCTGGCGCATGCGCTCCAGGATCAGACCGCTGTAGTGATTCATGCGCTCGGGGCGTCGCTTGAGCGGCGCCGGCAGAATCGCGGCCAATCGCGACGCTTGCTCACGGCCAATGTTGCGTGCTGAAGTGCCGTAGTAAGTGCGTGAAGCTGCTTCCGCTCCATAAACTCCCGGCCCCCATTCCACCACATTCAGGTACAGCTCAAGAATGCGCTGCTTGCCGAGCACAAGTTCAGCCACCGGCACCAGCGTGAACTCCGCGCCCTTGCGGAGAAACGAGCGCCCCGTTCCAAAAAACAGATTCTTTACAAGTTGCTGCGTAATGGTGGAAGCTCCGCGCGAGCGGCCGCCGTCCATATCGTCTTCGGCAGCGATCTGAATCTCATGCCAATCGAAGCCATGATGTTGATAAAACCGCGCATCTTCCGCAGCTACTACTGCGTGCTGAAAGTCAGGCGAAATTTGATTGAGCGGCACGAACCTGTAGCGCTCGGTATAGGGCTTGTGCTTGATCAATGCCTGAAAACGGCGCTGCATATGCACCATCGTCGTTGGCGGATCTATCCACCGTGCAGCAACCAGGCTGAGCGCCGCCAACATCCAAAGCGACACCACACCAAGCACAATCCAGCGAACAACGGATCGGAGCGAAAGCTTCCGATTCTGCGTGGTAGGGACCTTGGTTGAGATTGCTTTCACAACTCAGGATAACTGCCTGCGCCGGTTCGCCGCTCACGGAGTGGTATCCCCGTCGCATCCATTCACGAAGGACGGTGCACTTAAGCTTTGGGCAGAGTCACTTCAACGCTCGTCCCTCGCTGCTGAACGCTCTCGACATGAATCGATCCACGCAGAGCGTCGACGATAGCCTTGGCGATCGATAGGCCCAGGCCGAATCCGCCGGTGGCGCGTGAACGCGAGCTGTCAGAGCGATAGAAGCGCTCAAAAATATGCGGCAGATCGGCGGCCGCAATTCCAGAACCGCAGTCCACAATCCGCACGCGGCAATCGTTATCGCCCGCTTCACTCAGTTCAACAGTTACGCACGAAGACGGAGGCGAGTGCTGAATGGCGTTTTCGATCAGGTTCGTCCACAACACGCATAGCTCCGGCTCCTTGCCCATCACACAATGCGTTCCATCGAGTTTGAGATCGATGACCACAGCCTTCATCTGCGCCAGTGGTTGAAGGCGATCGATAGCCAGCTGTACCGATTGCTCAAGCGAACTACTTAAGCTGATCGGATCCGCGCTATCAGGCGACTGCTGAGCGTGTTCGATGGCTGAAAGCAGAAGCATGTCAGCAACAAGGCGCTCGGTGCGCGCAGTATCTTCAAGCGCCCGCGCAATTCCCTCGCGATACTCCACCTCGCTTGCCTTACCTTGTTCCAATAGTTGAAGCGTCGATTTCTGGATCGCCACCGCGGTCTTAAGCTCGTGTGCGGCGTCGCTGAGAAACTGTCGCTCGCGGTCAAACGCGGCACGCACGCGCGCAGCCAGCGACTGCAGCGCACGGCCAAGCGGCATCAGCTCCGCGCTGTGCAGTGTTCCGGGCGGCAACTCAAATTCCGCACGCGACGCCTGAATCTTGTCGGCACGCGAGGCGAGTTCGATCAGCGGAGCCATGCCTCTGCCCACCGCCCACCATGTCAGCAATGCAGAAACCAGGAGAGACAATACCCCTACCAGGACAGCCTTTCGCACCGCTTCCGCAAAGCGTGCCTGCGTTCGAGTTACGGGCATGGCGTAAAAAAGATTCACGCGCAGCTGCGGAACCTTCATGTTTTCCTGATCGAGAATCGGCGACTCAACCAGTGCTTTGCCGCGAAAAGTGATTCCGTCGTGATTGAAGAGCCAGGTGTTGCGCGCATTGCGTCGAGCGCTATTCTGATCGGCGATCCACGACGATGATCCCGCCAGCGCGCGGCCATGCGGATCGACGATATAAAAGAGATCGCCCCTCGGGAGGTTCATCTGGTTAGCATCAAAATCCAGCGCGTACGGGTTATCATCTGCCTGGCCAACCAGCGCCAGCAGAGAAACCGCTCGCGCCTGCAGTTCTGAATCCAGGCTCGACCACAGTGCGCGATGCACGTACCACACGGCAAGTCCCACGGCGCACGACGTGGCCAGAAACTGAGCCAGCATCGCCAGCACAAGCACTCGGCCGCGAATGGAAGAGATCATTGCGGCTCGCCCTTCCTGAGCACGTAGCCGCGTCCGCGCAGCGTATGGATAAGGCGTTCCGCGTTTCCCGAATCGATCTTGCGGCGAAGCGTGGAGATGTACACCTCGATAACGTTGCTGAATTTTTCCCAGTTGTAGTCGTACAGGTGCTCCAGCAGCTCCTCCTTCGATACCACGGAGCCGTGGCGCATCATCAGGTACTCAAGCGTGCGATACTCCATCGGACTCAGTTCAACGCGACTGCCTGCGCGCGCGGCTGAACGAGTGTTGAAGTCGAGCACTAGATCGCCCACAGCAAGTTGCGGGCTGGCCTGCCCCTTGCCGCGGCGAATGAGCGCTTTCAAGCGCGCCAGCAGTTCGCCAAGATCGAAAGGCTTGGGAAGATAATCGTCCGCTCCGCTGTCGAGCAACGCAATGATGGAGGACTTCTCTTCTTTCGCAGTCAGCACCAGCACCGGCGTCTTATCTCCGGTCTTTCGAAGCCCTGCAAGCACTTCCTGGCCGGACTTGCCCGGCAGCATCAGATCCAGAATGATGGCGTCAAAAACACCCGAGGTTGCCAGGTGAAGACCGTCTTCGCCGTCCAGCGCGATGTCCACCGCGAAGCCGGAGTTCTTTGAGATAGCCTTGGCCAGGTTCTGCGCAAGGCGCTCCTCGTCTTCAATAACAAGGACGTGCATCCGGGTCATCTCCTTTGCGCCGGAACCTGATTATAGTCAACAGACCTGAGCGCTACCTTAAATGGATAGCCTTCGGTAGCAGATCGTTTCAGACAGGTTTAAGGTGAGCTTGGCTATGCTTGTAGACAGAGATTCGTTGAATTAGAAGGATTACCGGAGCCTTAGGGAATGAAAGTCGTTCGTGTCCTGTCCATTCTGCTTTGCCTTGCTGGTCCGCTGTGGGCCCAAACCTCGAGTTTGCGCGGCCAGGTGACAGATCAAAGCGGAGCAATTGTCGCCGACGCAATTGTTACCCTGCAAGGTCCTGCCGGCTTTGCTGCCACCGCAGTTGCAGGAAAAAATGGAGCCTACGTCTTCGCCGAACTGCCGCCGGGAAAATACATCGTTGATGCGTCCGCGCCGAACCTGGGTACGAAAAAACCGGTCGAGATCAAATTGGAGCCTGGCAGGCAGACACTCAACATTACTCTGTATGTCACTGTCGTGAGCCAGCAAGTGACGGTGGAGGAGAACGCCGCGGTTCTAAGCACTGACACGGCCAGCAATTCGAATGCTGTATCGATACGGGGTAAGGATCTTGACGCGCTTTCTGACAATCCCGATGAGCTGCAGGCCGATCTGCAGGCGCTCGCCGGGCCCGGAGCCGGGCCTAACGGAGGCTCGATTTACATTGACGGCTTCAGCGGTGGCGAACTGCCTCCAAAAAATGCGATCCGCGAAATCCGCATCAATCAGAATCCGTTTGCGCCGGAGTACGACAAGCTCGGATACGGTCGTATCGAGATCTTTACCAAGCCGGGCACCGACAAGTTCCGCGGCAGTCTCGGCTACAACTTCGCCAACGATAAATGGAACTCGCGCAACCCATACGCTGCGCAGAAAGCGCCCTTCAACCTGCACGAAACCCGCAACACGATCAGCGGACCCCTCGGCAATCGCGCCTCCTTCACCGTCGACTTTACGCGCGAGTGGGTAGACAACGGCTCCGTGATCAACGGAGTGACGCTTGATCCGGCAACATTGCTGGCCGCGCCTTATACCGCCACGAACCTCGCGTTCCTGCGCCGGACCATTGTGACTCCTCGCGTCGATTTTCAGCTCACGCCAAAGCACACCCTCAGCGCGCGATATTCCTACCGACACGACGACGTCAAGAATGCCGGCGTCGGCGGGCTGAACCTCGCTTCCGCGGGATTTCACAACAACAGCAGCAGCCAGACGTTGCAGTTGACTGAAACCGCAATGCTCAATTCGACCACCGTGAACGAAACTCGCTTCCAGTATTACCGGCCGGTCACCATCTCGACGGCCAACTCTGCGGGTGCTTCGCTGCGCGTTATGGGAGCCTTTGTTGGCGGTGCATCCACCGTGGGCAGCACCACCGATACGCAGAACAGCTTCGAGCTGCAGAACTACACGTCGATCCTGCATCACAACCACACGCTTCGATTTGGACTCAGGCTCCGCGGCGCCACTGAAGCAAGTGCTGCACCGCAGAACTTCAATGGGACATTCACCTTCAGCGGAGGATTGGCGCCGGAGCTCGATGCAAACAATCAGATCGTCGTCGACGGATCAGGTCAGCCCATTCAGGCGAACATCAGTTCAATTGAAAGCTACCGCAGAACACTTTTGTTTCAGAGCATGGGTTCCACGGCAGCGCAGATTCGACAGTTTGGCGGCGGTGCTTCGCAGTTCACCCTCAGCGCCGGCAATCCCATGAGTACGATCAGCCAGGTAGATGTTGGGCTGTTCTTCGGCGACGAGTGGAAGGCGCGGCCCGACCTTACCGTGGCGCTCGGCCTGCGCTACGAAACGCAAAACAACATCCAAGATCTGCGCGATATTGCGCCGCGCATCGGGCTGGCCTGGGCTCCGGGCAAGCATGGCAAGCCGGGAACAAACACAGTGATTCGCGCAGGTTTCGGCATCTTTTACGATCGCTTCGCCCTGTCGAATTCCCTCATCGCCGCCCGCTTCAACGGCGTCACTCAACAGCAATTCGTAATCGCGAGTCCCGATTTTTTCCCCAGTGTACCGGCGTCCTCCTCGCTGATCGGGGCGTTTCCCTCAGCCATTCAGCAAGTGGCATCATCGCTGCGCGCGCCTTATCTGATGCAAAGTGCGATCGCGCTAGAGCGCCAGTTGCCGCGCAACACCACCATGGCAATCACCTACGCAAACAGCCACGGGCTTCATCAGCTGCGAACAGTGGATACGAACCCGCCGTTGATCGGCACTTACGATCCGTCGATTCCGGGAAGCGGAGTTTATCCGCTCGGAGTAGCGCGCCAGGTGCTGGTGATGCAGTCTTCCGGTTTGTACAACCAAAACCAGGTCATCGTGAATGTGAACTCCAGGATCAACAGCAGCTTCTCCCTGGCCGGTATGTATACGTTCAACCGTTCCATGAGCAACACCGATGGCGTGAACACCCTGCCCGCTGACCCGTACAGCATGGTTGGCGAGTACGGCCCGGCGGCAACCGACATACACCACTATGCTTCCGTCACCGGGAGCGTGACTCCGCTCTTCGGAGTTACCTTCAGCCCTATGCTGATCCTGGCCAGCGGGCCTCCGTTCGACATCACCGTGGGCCGAGACCTCTACGGCGACGGCCTGTTCAACGCACGTCCCGGAATCGCAACGGATGCGAGCCGGGCAGGCGTCGTCGCCACAAAGTACGGTCTGCTCGACCCGAATCCAACCGCCGGTGAAAAGCTGCTCGCGCGCAACTATGGCCGCGGGCCGGGCCAGGTCGTGCTCAACATGCGGGTCGGCAAAACATTCGGATTCGGAGCACGGCGTGAAGGCGTTGATCTGGGCAGCAGTCCGGCAGGCACGCCCGGCGGCGGAGGCGGCGGTGGGCAGGGTGGGCAAGGCGGCGGCAACCGCGGCAGCAGTCCTTTTTCCTTCGGCGGCGGAGGCGGATCAACCGGGAACAGGCATTACAACCTCACCATTTCCATGCAGATACGGAACCTGATGAATCACAACAACCCCGGGCCGATCATCGGCAACATCACATCGCCGCTGTTTGGGTTGGCCAACCAGCCCGCTGGCGATGGCGGCGGAATCTTCTCAGAGAGCGCTAACAACCGGCGGCTTGAGTTACAAACGCGCCTTACTTTTTGATCGAAATCGAGTGATTTAAATCACTTTCTAAGGGAGGGATCGGAGCTACAGTCCAATTACTGCCTAATACCAAAGGCCGTAAATTACCAGGGCGACTTCGGGGCTCGTTGCGTAGTTGTCTTTGTTGAGGTGGACCTTGGAACCTTCATTCCGCAAGCTTCGTATTCAATTCCTCACAGCAGAGTTGGAACTGCGGCGTCTCTCATGCGAGTCGCTCGCCCGCAAGTTTGAAAAACGCCCGTTGACCTACGAGCAGAGGACCGATCTTTTTCGGCGCTGGGAAGACACGCTTAAAGAGAGCCATCTGTTGCAGGCTATGCTCGACACGCTTGAGCGCGAACAGAAAGAACCCACGCGCAACGGAATGAGCGGCGACACGATGCCCGACTCGCAACGGTTCACTTTTTTTACCTGGTTCTATCACGCCAAAGATAAGACGCCTGCGGCCTAGAGCCTCACGTTAATCGATGCACGATCAGAGCTGGTGAAAGTGATCCTCGGCGCTGGTGAGCAATTGGCTCGACGTTGCAGTGTTGCTCCCGTGGTCCGGATTCGCTTCTTCCATTTGCGCACGTACCCGGGCCACCGTCATCCAGTTATCCTTGCGCGGCTCATCCACAATCCACTGCGGCAGGGGCATCGCGAGATAGCGGCTGAGCGCCTCCGAATAGCCCTCGTAAAGCACGCGCAACTCCCGCAGCCGCTCGCTTGAGAGTGAATCCCGACACACACTGATTCCGCTCTGGCACAACTGCTCAAACAATCGCTGGTAGCGCTCCGCCGGAAGCCGATCGGGCACGCTGGTTGGCCTGCACGAAAACATCTGCGACAAATCGACCATGGCGTGACGAGCCATCGCAAAAGTCAATTGCGCCTGCCTTGCTTCCGGACCGCGCACGCCCGCAATCAGCAGTGCGGATGTGTCCAGAATCGCCGTAAGGGCGCTCAGCCAGCTTTGATTGTTATGCTGCGAGCGAAAGTAGCAGAGCAGCGGATAGGACAGGTGGCTCTCCAGCAGTTCCGCGGACCAGCGTTCCCACTCGTTGAGCAATTCGGCCAATGCCTTGTCGGCGCCTTCATAAGAATGTCGGCGCAATAGCTCAGCGGCAGTGGGCGGCGAACCGGCGCGCGCGTCCAGCAGCGAAATGATCACCTCGCGCCGCGAGAACGCGCTATAAAGAACCGGAAAGTAGCCCATGACCACAGCCAGCAGACCGAATCCGGCCCCCGCTTCCAAAACCAGCAGCGAACGCGACCAGTTGTTTTGCGGAACAACATCGCCCAGTCCGAGCGTGAAAATCGTGGTCCCGCTCACGTAAACATCGTTGAAGAATCGCGGCATGTGCGTGCTGTCGGTAAACGGGCTCCCCAGCGCGTAAAACAGCAGCGCGAACCCCAGAATCATAAGTGCCGCCCACAAAGCCAATAACAAAATCAGCGACAATGGCCCGAAGTAGCTGAGGAACGTCTCGCGATGGCGCGGATTACGCAGCCGGCTCGCAACAAAGGCCCACGGATTCCACGTGAATGCATAGAACACGTTAGTGAGTCGAAAGCGGCCGGTTGCACGGCGCGGCAGAATGATCGTCTGGAAAGCGTCGAGCACCACGGTGAACAGGCAGCATATGCCTGCAACACAAGCCAGGATGTTCACGGATGCTCCTTCCGGCGTGGGGATGGGTGAGAGCAGAGCGGCTCACCGGTTCATTGATTTTATTACGGGAGCTCCGTCATCGCTCATCGGCCGGCGCGATGCCTGCATGTCATGTACAGAACCTGAGCTAGTGCCCTGAGTCTGAAATTCATTCAACATTGAATTGTCATCAGGAGCGTAGCAAGCCGCGTCTTTTGCAGCTTGCGGAGTCGAAAGCCTGCCCTGAGTGAAGATCGCATCAGCGATCACAGTCGAATGGGGATCTGCCCTGAAAATGGATCCGTTCGAAAGAAGTCTTGTAAAAGGGCACGACTTCAGTCGTGCCGAAGAAGGCCGGGCAATTGAGGGCCCCTGAGGGTATTTTCGTGGCCTTGGATGACGCAACGCGCCATGTATGACTGCCGTTGTTCCTCAGCGAACTTCAGACTCACCACACCTGGAGCCTGTTATGAACTTTCGCGCGGGCAGCTCCATTTTTTTCCGATGGCGCCGCCCGCACAGGTGGGTTAGCCGGTCAGGCAGCGACCGTGGATTTCATGTGTTGTTTCATTTCGTCTATAGAAACATCGCGAACATGGGTTGAGAGATACCACTTGTGTCCGAACGGATCCTGGAGACCGGCGGTGCGGTCGCCATAGAACTGGTCGGCGAGCGGACGGACTACGGTGGCTCCCGCCGCGGTAGCTTGTTTGGTGGAGGCGTCAACGTCCTTCAGATAGACGTGGAGGGTAACAGGTGAGCCTCCGTAATGATTCGGGCCGTACGCTTCAACCTTGGCGTCCTCGTCGGCCAGCATGATTCTTGAGTCGCCGAGTTGTATTTCAGCATGAGCAATGCCGCCACCTGGCCGCGGCATGCGCATCAACTCTTTGGCGCCGAAGGCGCGGGAATAGAAGTCGAGAGCCTGGCTTGCCTTGCCTCCAGGGATAATGAGATAGGGTGTAACGGAGTGATATCCGTCAGGAATGGGCTTGACTGTCTTGGCCATGGGAACCTCCTGTTTTCGCCTTTTCGTTCTGGCGGATGTCTCAGAATTCTACTCCTGAGACAATCTCTGAGTGCAACAGGCATGCGAATCTACGGAGGTGAGCGATCAGGCAGTGCATCGGTATCCAAACAAGTCCTGCAAAGTCAATGCCTCTGGCTTTCTGACCGCTGCTTATCTTAGTACGTATCGTTGGGCCGGTTCGGCAATGAGCTCCGGCGCCTTTGGCGCGGTCAGTGCTGCGGCGCCAGTTAGTCCCTTACCGGTTGTGTTGTCGATGCTTAGCAGGGGGCCGCTGAATCCGGTAACGTTCATTTTTTACAAAACGGCATCGTGCACGTTTGTCTGGGCCGTTGTGCGCCGACTAAATCGACGGCCGTCCATTGAGCAATGAGAAACCGGCAAACCCCTGGACGGCGCGCATCAGGAATCTACGGCGACAGCAGGTCGAATCGGACATATTCATTCCTTTTGTTTCGCTATGGATCGTTGCGGGGAAGAGAAAAGGACTCACTCCGGAATGTGCTCTGCGCAGAGGCGGCAGCGCAGCAACATGCGTTAGGAGGAAGACCCATTGCTGATGCGCTGGCGAAGGCGCTTGAGCACGTTCGGCGGCACCAGCCCGGTAATGTCGCCGCCAAAGCTGAACACCTCCTTGACCATCCGTGAGCTCACAAACGAGTAGCGGCCGGCAGGCTGCAGAAAAACAGTTTCGATCTCCGGTGCAAGCCTGCGGTTCATCAACGCCATCTGGAATTCGTGCTCGTAATCGGATATGGCCCGAATGCCGCGAAGTACGGCGGCTGCGCCCTGGCGCTTTGCAAAGTCAACCATGAGCCCGTCGAATGTGGCCACGGAAACGTTCTTGAGCGGCGCCGTCACCTCGGCCAACATCTCAACCCGCTCCTCAACCGTGAAGAGAGGATTCTTAACCGGGTTAATGAGGATGGCGACCGTGAGATGGCTGAAAATGCGCGACCCACGCGTGATCAGGTCAAGGTGGCCGTTGGTAGGCGGATCGAAAGTGCCGGGATAAATTGCGGTAACGGCCATCGGGAGAGCTCCACGAGGATTCTACGGCATTGCAACCGCATTCGAGTCGTGAAGTGATACGGAACAACAGTGAGCAGGGAACAGGAGAGCCCGAGCGCGCTGTTATTGGCCGCCTCCGCCGGAAACGCCGGCAGCTTGGATTGCGCACATGATCGTGTGGAGCAAATACACTTTCCGATTTGCTATCCATCAAGTTCGCGATCAAATAAGCTAATACGCTCGGCTTCCAACTCGTCCTAATCACCGCATGAGGAGACTGTTCATCAGGAGCGTAGCAAACCGCGGCTTTCGCGGCTTGCGGAGTCGAAAGCCTGCCCTGAGCGAAGATCGCATCAGCGATCGCAGTCGAATGGGGATCTGCCCTGAAAATTCCGACGGAAAGCGACGTTTGACGGTAACGAATACGGAGGGAGCAGCAGCCTTCAGGCTGCTGAAATCGTACCTGAACAGCTATCGGCCTTTAGGCCTGGATCCTCCAAACATCGAACATTTTCATGTTCTTGGGTGGCGCAAAGCGCCATGTGTGACTGCCGTTGTTCTTCGGCGAACTTCAGACTCACCACACTGGAGCAGCCGTTTCTGGGCTGGCAATCGACTTGAACACCTCAAAGGATGAGATTCGGCAATTGGCGGGGAGGTGGATAGGGCTGTTTACACATGTCCACTGGGGTTTCCACTCTTCGGTAATGCCTTATCTGCAACCTTTGTGGAATCAGGAGCTTATATCAGCTTGGAATGGTCACTCTATTGCTGGAATTGAGTATCGGCACCATATTGAGTGTCCCCGGGCTAACGACTGAACGACTGTCTGGCTGAGGCCGGAATAGTTGTTTCATGATTCCGGCAAATGTGCAGGAGGTCTATGTCCGACGCAACTATTGGGCTCAGAACACACGGCGGCACGCGACCGAGGGCATTGCTCTCGCGCGCCCTTTCGTCCATTTCTCCAGTGCTGGCGGGATTGGTATTGGCCGTTCCCTTGGCCGCTGTCTCGATGCACATCCAATTCAGCCCGGCGCTATATCAGTTGCAGGTGTTCCTTGCGGGTGCGGCCGCTGCGGTTTTGCTCACTCGACTGCTGGTGCAGCGTGATCGTCGGGTTGCCTTGCAGCTTGTGGTCAGTGAGATCGTCGGCGAAAACCGATCCCCCGAAATCGCTTCCGAGCGAATTCTTGAAGCACTGTGTCTCTCCCAGGGCTGGGACGCGGCACTGCGATGGGAAGTCAATCTCGATAAAAACCAGCTGGAGTTCTGCTCCGGATGGAGCGCACCGGGCCGCCCTGTGCAATCCCTCATCAGAGAAAGCGTGCTCACGCGCCTGGGCATGGGCGAAGAGATGGCGGGCCGCGCATGGCGCGAAGGCAAGCCAATTTGGATTACCAACCTGTCCTCTGAAGGCTTTGGCGTCCACGCGCTGACGGCAATGAATGAAGGAATGGTCTCGGGCTGCGCAGTACCTGTACGCGTGGGCAAGAGCGTGCTGGCCGTGCTCGAGTTCTACTGCCACTATTGTCGGCGCGAAAATCGCGAGTCAATGGCGGCTGTTGAAACGGCAGCTTCCTCATTGGGGCAAATGCTGGCACGCTCTTATGAGCAGAGCAGGGCTGAAAACCTCTATCGGCAGCAGGAAATTCTGCTCGACACAGTAGCGGACGGCATCATTGGTCTCGACCGCAATGGCAAAGTCCGCTTCGCAAACCGCGCCGCCGCGCAAATGCTCGAAACTGAGCCGAACAAACTTACCGGAAGGCCGGTGCAGGAGCTGCTGCACTCGGTAGACGCCACTGCCAACCAATGCTCCGGCGTAGAGTGCGCCTTACGACAGGCTGTCAAAGACGTACGCGATACTGCGGCTTCAGGCGAAGACATGATCTTCCGCGCCGACGGCAGTTCATTGCGAATTGAATACAAGCTCAACTGCATTGTTGAAGGCGGATTTCTTGCCGGCTCGGTGCTGAGCTTCCGCGACGTCAGCCAGCGCCACGCGCTTGACCGATTGAAGAACGATTTCATTTCCACGGTGAGCCACGAACTGCGCACCCCGGTCACCGCCATTCGCGGCGCCTTGGGCCTGATCTCCGTAGACGTCACCGGACAAGTGGACCCGAAGACCGCCAACCTCATTCGCATTGCGCGCTCCAATTCAGAGCGGCTGGTCAAACTCGTGAACGACATTCTCGATCTCGACCGATTGGGCAGCGGACGTGAGCGCATGATCGTCCGGCAGGTGCGGCTGGCTGACATTGTGAGCCAGGCCGTCGACAACATGACACCAGTTGCTCAGACCGCGGGAGTAGCGCTGGTTCACAATCCCTTGCAGTTGGAGATCATGGGTGATCCGGACCGCCTGCTTCAAGTGGTCACCAACCTCATTTCCAACGCGGTCAAATTCTCGCCGCGAAATTCTGCAGTTTCGATCGTGCTCAATCCTGAGGTACAGGGTGTCACACTTTCAGTGGTCGACCCCGGGCGCGGTATTCCCGCAGACCAACTGGAGACGATCTTCGATCGCTTCCAGCAGGTGGATTCATCCGACTCGCGGCAGAAGGGCGGAACAGGTTTGGGGCTGGCAATCTGCAAGGCAATCGTGCAACAGCACTCGGGACGCATCTGGGCAGAGCGCAATCCGGACGGCGGATCCACATTCCGCGTCTTCCTCCCGTTCAAGCAGAGTGCGTGTGGATCGACTGAATTAAACGTCGCTTCGGCCAGTGAACACAGTGCCGAAGTGGCTACAGCAATTATTGCGTAGATGGTAATAGAAGCAGGAAGAAGAAGGGCCTTTTCCGCGGAAAAGGCCCTTCTTGTTTCATGAGATCTTTTCGAGAAACCGTATCAGCCGCGGCGTCCGCGAACAGCTTCCTTGGCTTCGGCCGGACCGGCTGAGGGAACTTCAGGAATCTCCGCCTTGGCGGCGCCGATGTTCAGCTTCTTGCGCAACTCGCCGTCCATCTTGGCAAAGGTATCCTTGTTCTCTTTGAGGAAGGCGCGCGTGTTTTCGCGTCCTTGCCCAATGCGCTCGCCGTCGTAGCTGTACCACGCGCCCGATTTCTCGACGATGTTGTTGGCCACCGCCTGGTCGAGCACGTCACCCTCGCGGCTGATACCCTCGCCATAAAGAATGTCGAACTCGGCTTCGCGGAAAGGCGCTGCCACCTTGTTCTTCACAATCTTCACCTTGGTGCGATTGCCGATAACAGTATCGCCTTCCTTGATAGCTGCGATGCGCCGGATGTCGACGCGCACCGACGAGTAGAACTTGAGCGCGCGGCCGCCGGTGGTCGTCTCCGGGTTGCCGAACATCACACCGATCTTCTCGCGGATCTGGTTGATGAAAATAAGTGACGTGCGTGACTTGGAAACCGTTCCGGTAAGCTTGCGAAGGGCTTGCGACATCAGGCGCGCTTGTAGGCCCATATGAGAATCGCCCATTTCGCCGTCGAGCTCAGCCTTCGGAACCAGTGCGGCCACCGAATCCACGACCAGAACATCAATGGCGCCGGATTTGACCAGGGCTTCTGTGATCTCCAGGGCCTGCTCTCCACTATCGGGCTGCGAGACCAGCAGATTGTCCGTATCCACGCCGAGCTTCTTGGCGTAGGAGGGATCAAGAGCGTGCTCGGCATCGACGAACGCGGCCAGGCCGCCGGCGCGCTGGGCTTCCGCAATGATCTGCAGGGTAATGGTGGTTTTGCCTGAAGATTCAGGGCCATAAATCTCGATAACGCGGCCGCGGGGAACCCCGCCGACGCCGAGAGCGGCGTCAAAACTGATGGAACCCGTTGAAATGACAGCGATTGGGAGCAGGGCTTCGCGGGATCCGAGTCGGACGATCGAACCTTTTCCAAATTGTTTTTCGATTTGTGCCAGGGCTAGTTCTACGGCTTTTGTGCGGTCGTCTGCGATCGCCATCGGGAGGGCTCCTTGGATAAAAGTGTCGCCCGGCACATCACGCGACGGCTGGGACAAGAATTGATTTTCGAAGGGGATTGTAGCAGGACGAGACAAGGAAAGACAGGACAAAATAGCGAAGAAACGGGGAAAGTATGAGGCAGTGTGCCGGAGGTCACAGTTCGTTCCTACTGCGAAGGCCATTTCGTCATTGCTCTTACAATTTATCTTTATAATACATCCAATACAAAGTATGATTGTATCAGATTTGGAGAAGTGAACTCTGAAGAAGGATTGGTGACGTAAAGCAGTTTGCGCACTGTGTCGGGATCACAGGGCCTAGTTGATCAGGCGCGGACGCATTCGTAGTGATCGAAGGCACGAACTGTGCCCACGGTTTTATCGATCCAGTCTCGCTGTATTTGGGGTTGAAAGCGATCGGTGTTCTTTAATACGAAAGGAAAACGAGCGATGAAAGAGCCACGATCAATTCAGGCAGACAGAAAGATCTCTATACAGACCCCAACTGATGGTCAGTTTCTGAAAGTTGCGGATGCGGTATGGGTCGCCGCAGCAATGTTGCAGATGGAACAACCTCAGCGAGATCGGGAAGGATTTCAAATAGAGGAAATTGCCAAGCGTGTTTTGCGGGAAGAACTAACGCACGCACAAGTGCAGTCCATTTACCAACACGTTCGACAGCATTGTGTGGCGAACAGGAAGCCTGACCCGGGCCGAAGCCGGATTCTCTTTGCAATTGGACAAAATAGGCGGCTTTGGCGTCCTGGCGACGCGTATGACCCAGCGCGGGAAGGCGCTCCAAATAAGCCCAAGTACCTGCCGCCCGAGTTTTCGAATTTGATTGATTGGTATGAGGAGTGGGCCAAACTCGCCATGAGCGAACCAGAAGACCCGCTTCTTTCCTTGGTCGGTACAGGCACCCACATTTGGAAATCGGAACATGCAGATGCGCATGTTAAGAAATTACGGGAGGGTTGGGAGTGAGCAAGATTTTTTGGGATACAAATCTCTTTATCTATCTTTTCGAGCAAAATGAAGAGTTCTCGCAAAAGACGATCGAACTTCGAAGAAGGATGCTGGAGCGCGGTGATATATTGCTGACTTCGTCCCTGACGCTAGGCGAGGTGCAGGTCTTGCCGCGTAAAACAGGGAATTCCGAATTAGCCTTGAAGTACAAGAACGCAATTCAGATGGCCGCAAGAGTAATTTCGTTTGGAGATGATGCCGCGGATAAATATGCAGAGATATTGGCGGCCGGTGGTGTGCGCGGTCCCGATGCCATACAACTTGCTTGCGCGGCTTCAACGGGAGTTGATCTTTTTGTGACGAACGATCAAAAACTCCATCGTTTGCATGTACCAGGTGTGCACTTTATTACTTCTATCGACCGTGCCCCAATTTTGTAATCAGACCGTATACGCCCCGACGCGTGTTTCGCGGCTGGTAAGCGAGTCGCACTCACGGTCGAGCACTTCGTAATTCTGATCGTGCTCTCTCCGGAACGCACGGAAATCGTCTTCGCTTGTCCAGCGGTCGATCGTCACATACGAGCCGGGAATATACGCGTCGCGCAGCAACTCAGTGCCCAGATAATTCGGCGACGTGCGGAAGAGTTTTGCCCAGGAACCTTCCGGGCCGTAGGCGGCTTCAAACGCGGCAATCTTGTCTTCTGCAATCTCAAACTGCCAGATAACAACGAACATGAACAGCCCCAGTCCTGTCTTTAATGTAGCGCATCAAGGCGAGCCAGCAGGTCAGCGAGTTAGTAGGTTGGCTAGTGAACCAGACCTCGCACGCGGATTAGCAGACCCAGCCCGCATCAATGATGTAGCTCTGGTTGGTGATGGCGCTGGAGTCGTCGGCGGCAAGAAACAACACCAGCCGCGCTACCTCGTCCGGTTCGATCTGGCGCTTCAGAGCCTGGTTACGCTGGATCTCAGCCACATATTCCGGTGTGTACCAGAGCTGCTTCTGCCGGTCGGTGGCAATGGCGCCGGGAAGCACTGCGTTTACCCGAATATTGTGCGGCCCAAGCTCGTGCGCAAGCGTGCGGGTCAACCCGACGATGGCCGCCTTGGCGGCCGTGTAAACAGGCATGCCCTTTGACGGAATCATCCACGCAATCGAACTCATGTTGATAATCGATCCGCGTCCTGCCGCGCGCATTGACGGCAACACTGCCTGCACCATAAAAAACTGTGGCCGCAAATTGATCGCCATCGAGCGGTCCCAGAACTCCGGTGTTACATCCTCGATTGAGACTCGCTGGTCGTTGCCGGCGTTGTTTACAAGCACATCGACGGTGCCATGCGCAGCGATCACTTGTTCCACCGCGTTCTTGAGGGCGGCCACGTCTGTGAGATCGCAATGTACGTACCTAGGTGCCGGCAAACCATTACCGGAAAGGGTCTCAACCAGCCGCTCCGCTGCCTCATTCTGAAGATCGAAGAAGGCCACCCGGCTGCCCTGGCGCGCAAAATTCATCACCAGCGAAGCGCCAATCCCGCTTGCTCCGCCCGTGATCAGAACGCTGCGTCCCTTTAAACTGGGATAGCTGGCGAAATGTGCCGATTTAGTATCCGCATCGGGCATGTTCTCGCGCCTCCCCCTTCAGGTCCCTATCGGCCCGCGGCCATTGCCGCCATGGCACTTAGGGAATCTTAGCGCGTCGCCGTCGATCTAAAGAAAAGCCACCTGATCGAGCAAGGTTAAACGACGTTCGGGGACATGGAAGAAACACCTGTTCCGTATCGTAATGTGAGATTTTGTACTCTCATTCGATATACAGCCCACATAGAAGGAGTGCATACTTAATAAGGTCGCACTCCGAGGGCTTAGTCCCCGGGTTCTCTCAAAGCGCTTGCGGCCATTACACTTGCTTCGTAAATCGTTTACGTCTGGCCCGATAAACGGGCCGCTGAACACGGGAAAGAGGGCGCAGTGCCACTGCGCGCGGATGGGGAGGACCTCGTCTGCACGCTCAGTGCGCGGGCGCAATGATTGGCCGAAAGAACAGGGCTGACTGAGAGGGATTCATGACAGTTGCTGCACGCTACCCAGGAATTCGTATCACCGCGAATGGAAATCAGCTTGTTTCGTACCACACTGAAACAAGGATCGCCGATGCCGGCGTATTTTATCCGATCACGCCATCAACTGAAGGCGGTGAGTTGTTCCAGCAGGCCTATGCTGAAGGCCACCTGAACGTGTTCGGCAACAATACGCTGGCCATTGAGACGGAAGGTGAGCACGCCGCCCAGGGTGGCGCCATTGCGCACTCGGTGTGCGGCAAGCGCGTGGTCAACTTCACCTCCGGTCAGGGCGTGGTGTACGGCGTTGAGCAGTACTACCATGCGCCGGGCAAGGGTTCGACCATGGTGCTTGAAGTGGGCGCCCGCGCTCTCACCAAGCACGCGCTCAACGTGCACTGTGGACACGACGATATTTACGGCGCTCTCGACACCGGCTGGATCATGGTGTTCGGCAAGGATGCGCAACAGGCCGCTGACCAGGCGCTGATTTTACGCCGCGTGACAGAGCTGAGCCTCACGCCGGGCATGAACATCATGGACGGCTTCTTGACAACGCACCTCGAGCGCACTTTCTATAAGCACGAGTCGGAGCTGATCCGCGAGTACCTCGGCGCCCCCGACGACATCATCGAGTGCCCCACTGAAGCGCAGCGCGTGCTGTTTGGGCCAACCCGTCGCCGCGTCCCCAAGATGATGGATCTGGCCAACCCCGTGCTGCTTGGTCCCGTGCAGAACCAGGAACACTACATGCAGGGCGTAGTGGCGCGCCGGAACAACTTCGCCGAGCCCATCCTCAATTTTCTTGAAGAAGCCTACGAAGATTTCGCCAAGCTCACCGGCCGTCGCTACGGCCTGGTCAGCGAATACAAAACCTCCGACGCTGAGACCGTGTTTGTCTCGCTCGGTTCTGCCGCAGAGAACATTGAAGCCGCGGTAGATTATCTGCGCCAGACGCGCGGCGCGAGCGTGGGTTCCATCCACGTCAACGTAATACGCCCCTTCCCTGAGGCTGCGCTGGTTGCCGCTCTCAAGGGCAAAAAGAACGTCATCATTCTTGAGCGCACAGACGAAGCGTTGGCGGGCGACAATCCGCTCGGCCGCGACATTCGCACCGCCTTCTCCAAGTCCGTCCAGGGAACCGATGGATTGCCCAAAGTCGAACTGGCTGAAATTCCGCGCTTCATCGGCGGCAGCTACGGTCTGGGCTCGCGCGACTTCCGTCCCGAGCACATCATCGGCGCATTTGAATACGCTACCGGAGCACGCGCACGCAAAGACGGCAAGACAGTTGCCGACAACGCGAACTTCATCGTGCTCGGCATCGATCACCCTTACAGCGTGGTTGCAGAAGAGAGGCCCTCGCTCCTGCCGGAAGGCGCGGTTGCGGTGCGCTTCCACTCCATCGGCGGATGGGGCGCCATCACCACCGGCAAAAATCTCGGCGCCATCCTCGGCGACCTGAACGATCTGCTCTACGAGCGCGATCACGTTGTCGATGAACTCGGCAACCCGAAAGAGATCATCCACGTCAGCGCTAACCCCAAATACGGTTCGGAGAAGAAGGGCGCACCCACCAGCTACTTCATGGTTGCCGCCAAGGACCGCATTCGCGTCAACTGCGATCTGCGCCACGTCACCTGCGTTCTCTGCTGCGATCCCAAGGCGTTCACACACACCAATCCGCTTGACGGCATTCAGGAAGGCGGCAGCCTGGTGTGGGAATCTGACGTTGACGGTGAGCGTGCGTGGGAGAACCTGCCCATGTGGGCCCGCAAACATATCATCGACAAAAATATTCGCGTCTTCACGCTGCCCGGCTTTGACATTGCCCGCAAGGCGACTGACCGTGGCGATTTGCAGTTGCGCATGCAGGGCAATGCATTTCTTGGCGCCTTCTTCGCGGTCAGCCCCATCCTGCAGGAATTCGGCATTACGCAGGAACAGTTCCGTGATGTCGTGTACAAGCAGTACGTCAAAAAGTTCGGCAAGTTGGGCGAAGCCGTCGTCCAGTCGAACATGGAAGTCATGTTGCAGGGCTTCGAGCGCGTCAAGGAGATCAAAATCGGCGAGCTCAGCGCGACCGATCACTCCAGCCTGCGCGGCCAGGCGCTGCTTCCAATTCTGGAACCCGTGCCGGCCTTCGCTGAAGGCGGAGCAGACGCCAGCAGCTGCGCTACCGGCGGATGCCGCACCACGCCGCCCCCGGCGGAGCAGGGAACACGCGCGCCGATTGCTTCAGTCGACGTATTTGACGCCGAGTTCCGCTCGCACTTCGGCTACAACCAGCCCGCCACGCCGCTCTCGGCTATGGGCGTGATTGCCGCGGCAACCGGCGACACGGCGTCCAAGTACGTAGCACGCCGCGAGACACCGCTCTACATCGCAGAGAACTGCACGCAGTGCATGGAGTGCATCTCGGTTTGCCCGGATACCGCGCTTCCCAACTGCTCGCAGGACCTGAGCACCATCCTCGGCACCGCGGTTTCGCGCTACGTTGGCGATCCGGCCGAGCGTCGCAAGATGCTCGACAAGCTTCCCGAGATAGAAAAACAGACTCGCGCGCGCATGCTGGCGGAAATCAAAACCGGCACGCCGCTGCCCACCATCATTCGCGAAGTCACCGAGTCAGTCGACGGCTTCTCGGCCGATGCCAAGGCGCAGTTCTACTCCATCATCGACAAGGTGCCGATGGCTTACCAGAAGACCAACGCCATCTTCTCCTCGCCGGAGCGCAAGGCCCCCGGTTCGGGCGGCATCTTCTCCATCTTCGTCAGCGATCTTTGCAAGGGCTGCGCGGCCTGCGTCACGGCTTGCGGCGATCACCAGGCGCTGAAGATGGTGCAGGAAACTGAAGAGGTGAACGCCGAGCACGAAACCGGCACCGCCTTCCTGAACCTGCTGCCCGATACCAGGCAGAAGTACCTGGGCCTGTTCAACGCAGCCAACCCGGCCGACTCAAAGACCGCAACGCTGCGCAACATGCTCATGGTGCGTACCAACTACGACGCGCTCGTATCCGGCGACGGCGCCTGCGCGGGCTGCGGCGAAAAGAGCGTCCTGCGCTCCATCGCTGCCGTCACCGAGGCTTACATGCGCCCGGTATATCACGCCAAGAGCGACCGCTTCGTAGCCAAGGCCGGGCAGATTGAAAAGCTGGGCACGGAAAGAATGGGGGCTCTCAAAGAGTCGAATCCCACGGAGTACGCGCGCCTGCGGCAGGCCATCGCACACCTGGTAATGGGCCTCGGCGGCGAAGACGATGCCGACACCAAGGCGCGCATTGCAGCGTACGAAGCTGAGAACGGCGCCATCAGCGATGCTCAGCTGATTGAAGCCATCGCCGCAGTGCTGCTGACTGAAGCGTTCAACCACAAGAACCTGCAACCGGTTGACGGACGTCTGGCCAACGGCATGAGCGTAATGGCCATGGCCGCGCACACGGGCTGCAACACGGTGTACGGCTCAACCGCTCCAAACAATCCGCATCCCTATCCGTGGATGAACTCGCTGTTCCAGGACGGTGTAACAGTGGGCTGGCTGATGGGCGAGAGCTTCATCGTGGACCACGCGCGCCGCTCGGTTCTGCCTGAGCGGCTTGCAGACATGATCCTGGACCGCGACATGGTTGAGGGCAGCGTCATCAGCGAGCAGGAGTACTACAACTTCATGCACTTTACTGATGCAGTGATGACCGACCAGGAAATCGTCGAGCTGCCCAAGGTCTGGGTAGTCGGCGGCGACGGCGGTATCGGCGACATCGGCTACCAGAACACCTCGAAGGTGGTTCTGCAGAACCGCCCCAACGTGAAGGTGCTGATGCTCGACACGCAGGTGTACTCCAACACCGGCGGCCAGAACTCTGACTCAACGCCGATGCTGGGCGGCAACGACATGAACGTCTTCGGCTCCGCCACGCAGGGCAAGAACACTGAGAAGAAGACGGTGGCCGAAACGTTCCTCGCCGGCCACGGCTCGCCGTTCGTTGCTCAGGTATCGATGGCCAACGCGCCCAAGTTGTACCGCGCGATTCTCGACGGCCTTGAGTATCGCGGCACCATGTTCCTGCAGGCGTTCACCACCTGCCAGCCGGAGCACGGCGTTGCCGACGACATGGCGCTCTTCCAGGCGCAGCGCGTGCGCGACTCGCGCGGCGTTCCGGAGTTTGTCTTCGATCCGCGCAACGGCGAAAGCTACGGCGAAGCGCTCGACATTAAGGGCAACCCGTCTCCCGACATGGACTGGTACGAGACCAAGTCGAAGGTGACGGGCGAAACCTCGCGCTACACAGTGGCGCACTGGTGCACAACGGAAGCGCGCTTCCGCAACCACCTCAAGAAGATCAAGCCGGAAGCGGCGGCGGCGATGATCTCGCTGGACAACATGCTGGTGCGCATCACGCAGCAGGATGTAGTCTACCGGCGCTACGTTGATCCCAAGCACCGCGCATACATTCCTGACTTCGGCGTGTACATCACGTTCGATCAGGACGGCAAGACCGAGTATCGCGCACTCAGCCGCCAACTGGTCATGTTCTGCGTAGAGCGCCGTAAGTCGTGGCGGATGCTGCAGTCCAAAGCCGGCGTCGTGAACAAGGAGTACCTGGCCCAGAAGGCGATCCTTGCCGAAGTAGAAGCAGGCAAGCTGTCGCTCAATGAGCTGTTCTCCCGCGGCCACGAGATCCTAAAGGAACGCCTCACAGGAGCAGTGGCAGTAACCGTGTAAACTTTAATTCACTGCATCAACAAAAGCGCGGACCCTAGGGTCCGCGCTTTTTGCTGCTTGCGAAATCTTGCAGTCGGGATCCTTTCGCTTCCCATTGCATGCGTAGAGCAGGGGTTTCTACCGACTATTCGTAGAATCGCTTAAGACGACGGCAAGTACAGATCCAAATACTCGTGCACAGGCATAGCTTCCAGCCGTTCGCGATCCAGCGATGCGTCCAGAATGCGCTGTTGCTGCGCTTCGTTGAACCGCCTTCGCAGATTCGTCTTGAATTTCTCCACCAGCAGTGGCAGTCCCTCCTCGCGGCGGCGGCGATGCCCAAGCGGATACTCGACCGTGTGCTCCAGCACCTTGCCATCGTTTAATTCAATTCGAAGTGCGTTGGCGATGGAGCGCTTCTCCGGATCGTGATAATCGTCGGTGAAGCGCGGCTCTTCAACGCAAGTGATTTTCGCGCGCAGAGCATCGATGCGTGCCGCAATCTCGGGATTCAGCGCAAACATGTCTTCGTAATCTGCCGCAGTCAGTCGCCCAAACAGCAGCGGAACCGCAACCATGTATTGCACGCAATGATCGCGATCCGCTGGATTCGAGAGCGGCCCTTTTTTGTCGATGATGCGAAGGCAAGCCTCGTGCGTGCGAATCGTCAACGATCGAATGTCGTCGACCGATTTGCCGCGTTTGTCGAGTTCATCACCCAGAGCCATCGCCGCCTCAACAGCAGTCTGCGCGTGGAACTCGGCAGGATAGCTGATCTTGAACAGCACGTTCTCCATCACATACGATCCGTACGGCCGCTGAAATTTAAACGGCTTTCCGTGGAACGACACATCGTAAAAGCCCCACGTCTTTGCAGTCAGCGCTGACGGGTACCCCATTTCACCCGCGCGCGCCATCAGCGCCAGGCGGACTGCACGGCTGGTCGCGTCACCTGCGGCCCAGCTTTTGCGCGATCCTGTGTTCGGCGCGTGACGATAAGTGCGCAAGCTCTGGCCATCGACCCACGCCAGCGAAAGCGCATTCACAGTCTGGTCGTACTTAAGGCCGAGCAGTTGGCAAACCACGGCTGTCGATGCCACCTTCACGAGCACAACGTGGTCGAGGCCAACTTTGTTGAATGAATTCTCAAGCGCGATGCAGCCCTGGATCTCATGCGCCTTGATCATCGCCGTCAGTGCGTCGCGCATGGTCACCGAAGGTCTGCCCTCCGCAGGGCTGCGTGAGAGCCAGTCGGCAACAGCAAGAATTGCACCGAGATTGTCAGAAGGGTGCCCCCACTCTGCGGCAAGCCAGGTGTCGTTAAAGTCGAGCCACCGAATCATCGCGCCAATGTTGAACGCGGCCTGCACAGGATCGAGCTGATAGCTGGTGCCGGGAACGCGTGCGCCATTTGGAACCACGGTGCCGTGAACAATCGGGCCAAGCAGCCGCGTGCATGCCGGATACTCAAGCGCTTCCAGCCCGCAGCCAATCGTGTCGATGAGGCAATGCTGCGCGGTCGAATAAGCAAGATCGCTGTCGATCTTGTATTCAAGCGCGTAGTCGGCGATGTCAATAATCACCTTGTCAGGCGCGGGGCGTTCGTTCGAAATAAGCGAGGACACGCGAGCTCCTTGGAAAAGACAGCAAGTTAACTAGTGAGCGAGTCAGCAAGCTAGTCGCATCATTCGCCAACAGGCTATTGTACGGCGGGCTGTTAACATGTTCGGGCTTATATTCTTTCTGCAAGCGGAACAAACTCCAGATTCTCTGGCCCAATGTACGTAGCCGATGGACGAATGATCTTACCGCTCTGCCGCTGCTCAAGAATGTGCGCCGACCAACCTGCAGTGCGCGCAATAACAAACAAGGGCGTGAACAGCTCGATCGGAATCCCCATCAGTTGATACGCCACCGCCGAGTACCAGTCGAGATTTGGAAACATGCGCTTGGCATCGTGCATAGTCGTCTCAATGCGTTCAGCGATCGAGTAGAGTCTCACGTCAGCCTCATCAACAGCGAGCTTATGTGCCACATCCTTCACAATGTCGCTGCGCGGATCGGCAATCGTGTAAACCGGATGCCCGAATCCGATGACCACTTCGCGATTGGCCACGCGCCGGCGAATATCAGCCTCGGCCTCGTCAGAAGTCTGGTACCGCTGCTGGATTTCAAGTGCAACTTCGTTCGCGCCGCCATGCTTCGGCCCCTTGAGCGCGCCAATGGCGCCGCAGATCGCGGAGTAAAAATCGGATCCTGTTCCAGTAATAACGCGCGCGGTAAATGTCGACGCGTTGAATTCGTGCTCGGCGTAAAGAATGAGCGAAGTCTGCATCGCAGCCGTCCACTGGGGGCTGGGTGCGGTGCCATGCAACAAATGAAGGAAGTGCGCAGCAATTGAATCGGCCTTCGCCTCAAGCGGCGTTTCAACATCGATGCGTTTGCCACTGTGCGCAAAGTGGTACCAGTAAAGCAGCATCGACGGCAACGCGGCCAGCAGCGTATCCGCAATAGCGCGCGCGCCAGATTCGCCCTGGTCGGGAGGCTCAGGCCGCAGGCAACCCATCACGCTCACGCCGGTGCGCAGCACGTCCATCGGGTGAGCACGAGGCGGCAGCAGCTCCAGCGCCAGCTTCACTTCCGGCGGCAACCAGCGCAGGCTTATGAGCCGCCGTTTATACGCGGCCAGCTCTTGCGCATTGGGCAGCCGGCCCTGCACCAGCAGGTGCGCCACTTCTTCAAACTCGCAGTGCGCGGCCAGGTCGGCAATGTCGTAGCCGCGATAGTGAAGATCGTTGCCGGTATGCCCCACCGTGCAGAGGGCGGTTTCACCCGCGGGCGTGCCTGACAGTGCAACAGATTTCTTGGGTCTGAACGCGACAGGCGTATCGTGCGCTTCGCTCAATGTGGACCTCCGGAGAGCATCAAGCTAATGGATAAACGTCGGGTGTGACTACTCCGATTTCTTGTCCTTCGCGAATAGCTCATCGAGCTTTTGCTCGTAAGCGTGGTAGTCGAGATACCGGTACAAATCAGCGCGGGACTGCATCAACGGCAGTACGTTTTTCTGCGTCCCCTCGGTGCGAATCGCTTCATAAACCTTCAGCGCGGCCGCATTCATCGCGCGGTAGGCCGCGCAGCAGTACAGAATAATATCGACGCCGGCCCCTGCAAGCTCCTCGCGTGTGAACAGCGGCGTCTGCCCGAACTCCGTGATGTTCGCCAGGATGGGCACGCCAACAGCAGCGCGGAATTGCGTATACATCGGGAGTTCAGTGACGGCTTCAGCAAAAATCATGTCGGCGCCGGCGGCCACGTAGGCCTGTGCGCGTTCAATCGCGGCAGCAATACCTTCGCTGGCCAGCGCATCGGTACGGGCCATAATCACGAATGCCGGATCGGTGCGGGCATCGACCGCCGCTTTGATGCGGTCGACCATTTCTTCCGCGCCAACGAGTTCCTTGCCCGGCCGATGACCGCAGCGCTTCGCGCTCACCTGGTCTTCAATATGGACTGCGGCAGCGCCGGCCTTGATCGTGGAGCGGATGGTGCGCGCAATGTTAAACGCGCCGCCCCATCCCGTATCAATATCGACCAGCAGCGGCAGCGGCACAACGTCGCTAATGCGGCGTACGTCCGTCAGCACGTCTTCCATCGTGCTGATGCCGAGATCAGGAAGTCCCAGCGAGTTGGCGGCGACACCTCCGCCGGAAAGATACAGCGCGCGGAAGCCTGTCGCCTGCGCCAGTCGCGCGGTGTAGGCGTTAATGGCGCCTGCCACCTGGAGCGGCTTTTCCTCCGCGAGCGCCTGGCGAAAGCGGGCTCCGGGTGAGGCGGCCTGTAGTGCGTCTGCCATGCGTTATCCCTGCGCGCATGATAACAGGCGCAATCACAAATACATGCGGCGTTAACGGGGCAGTTTCCCTACGGGGGCGGATGGTGCGACAATCGTTCGGTTGGTAATTTCTTGATCTTCAATGGGCTCTGCCCAAGGAGAAAAACGCAATGAATTATCGAATCCTGCTTGCTACGGCTTTAATTGCTGCAACTCCGCTGTTGGCTCAGAACGCTCCAATGAGGACTCCTGCGAGCCCGCCGGCCAATGCAACCGCAACCATTGGGGGAAAGACGATTTCCATCGCCTACAGCTCGCCCGGCGTGAAAGGCCGCGAAGGCAAGCTGTTTACCAAGGACGGACGGATCGGCAAGGATCCGCATTATCCCGTGTGGCGCGCCGGCGCAAACGCGGCTACTACCCTTAAGACCAATGGCGACCTGACCATTGGCGATCTGAAAGTTCCTGCAGGAACCTACACGCTGTTCGTCGACATCTCCGACCCCGATAACTGGACCCTGATCGTGAGCAAAGATACCGGCGAATGGGGGCTTGCCTACGACAACACCAAGGACCTGGGCAAAACCAAAATGAAGATGAGCAAGCCGCCCGCGATGGTGGAGAACCTCCTTTACACGCTGACTGACAATGGCGGCGGCAAGGGCACCCTGACGCTCGCCTGGGAAGATCACTCGGCATCCGTCCCCATCAAGGTGGATTAGCACCTTTTTGAAGTGGCCAAAACAAGCGGCCGTCACAGCGGGGATTCCCCAGAGTGACGGCCGTTTCGCGTTTGAGGCCATTTGGCGCGGATTACGATCGATTGTGATTTTCCCGGTACAATAGACACAGTGGTTCATTTCGTCCCGGAGGGGAAAAGCTTTGCCCCTGTATCCGTATCGCTGCACGCAGTGCGGCCATAAATTCGAGAAAATTCAGAGTTTCAGCGCCGAGCCGGAAACCGAGTGCCCCAAGTGCAAGGGCCAGTTGGAGCGCCCGTTAACCGCTCCCGGCCTGCAGTTCAAAGGCGCCGGCTGGTACGTGAACGACTACGCGCCTAAAAGCAGCAGCTCTTCGTCGGAGAGCACCAAGTCAGAGTCGAAGTCCGACTCCAAGACCGAGACCAAGACTGCCTGCGGCGAAGGCGCCTGCGCCGCCTGTCCGGCAGCAACGACCAGCACAGCTTCGTCCTAAGCGGCGGCTGAGCAACTGGCGATTGCAGAAATCTCACACCCCAATTCCGGCGCAGCACTCACTGCGTCAACAGTATGAGTGTGTCTTCGCGCAGTGGACAAGCTTTCACTTCCGCATCACTCCCGCGCTGCGATAATGGCTGAGTATGTCTTTGCTAGATCCAATTCCCGCGCCGGTGGAGCACGCCGATTTTGCAGTCGCTCGAGTGGGAGCCGCTGCTGGCCCTTGTTGCTGGCTATGCGTCCTCGCCGGTAGGTCGCAAAGCGATTCTCGATCTGCGGCCCTCAACCGACGAGGCGTGGATCACGCACCAGCACCAGCTCACCGGTGAAATCCGTCTGGCGCTCGAAGAGCAGGTGTCGATTCCTGTCGGCGGTCTCTTCGATCCCACCGAACTCGCTGCCAAGGCGCAGATACCCGGCGCGGCGCTTGAAGCAGCAGAATTGCAGGCCGTGGCGCGGCTGGCCAACGACGTCGCATCGTGGCAGGCGTTGTTGCGCGAACCTCCCATGCGCCTCGTCGGCAAGTTGCCTGGGCTCTCCGCGCTTTCATCGTCGCTTACGTCGAGCCTGCGCCCGCTCGCCGAAACCATCGAGCGCACTATACAGCCCGACGGCTCACTCGCCGACAACGCATCTCCCGAACTGAATCGCATCCGGCGCGAGCAGGAGCGCCAGCAGAAAGTGATCGAAGAAAGCCTGCGTTCGGCGCTGCGCAAGCTCTCCGGCGAAGGCGCAACCCAGGACGACGTCATCACAATTCGCGGCGAGCGTTTCGTCATCCCGGTGCGCAGCGAATTGAAGCGGCGCATCACTGGAGTGATTCACGGTGCCAGCTCTTCAGGACAAACCGTGTACGTTGAGCCGCTGGAGACGATTGAGCAAAACAACGAACTCGTACGCCTGATCGAAGAAGAGCAGGAGGAGATTCACCGCATTTTCGTCGGGCTCACGCGGCAGGTCGCTGGTTATGCTCAGAGCCTTGTTGAAGGCGCACGCGTTCTGGCCCTTGTTGACAGCCTGCAGGCGCGCGCGAAATTCGCGCGTGCTTACGACTGCGTAGCGCCGACCTTTGGACCAGACCTTCTCCGCATCGAAGACGCCCGCCACCCATTGCTCGAAAAACGGCTCCGCGTGTCGAATGGAAAAATCGTTCCGCTCACGATCGAGCTCACCGCGACAAATCGGCAGATCATCATCAGCGGGCCAAACACCGGCGGCAAAACCGTAACGCTCAAAACCACCGCGCTGCTGGCCATGATGGCCCAGGCCGGCCTGCCCGTACCTGCCACGGCTGCAATTTTCCCGGTGCTCACGGCCTTCCTCGCGGACATCGGCGATGCGCAATCAATTGAAGAAGCGCTCTCCACATTCTCCGCGCACATCACCAATCTTGACCGCCTCTCGCGGCTCGCGGGACCCAGTACGCTGGTGCTGCTCGATGAACTCGGCTCTGCCACCGATCCTGAAGAGGGCGCTGCGCTGGCCGTTGCGGTCGCGCATTACTTCCTCCAGGCGAGCGCGTGGACGCTGATTTCAACGCACCACACTTCGCTCAAAGTCTATGGAGCCAATACCGAAGGCGTGATTAACGCCGCTGCCGGCGTGGACGAATTAACGCTGGCGCCAAATTACCAATTGCGGCTCGGTGTGCCCGGTGCATCGGCGGGTATTCAAACGGCAGAGCGCTTGGGACTGAATCGCGCCATTGTTGCAGCGGCGCGCGAGCGGCTCGGCTCGCAGCAGGTGGACATCGCGCGCTTTCTCGACCGCATGCACAGCGAACTCGCGCAGCTTGAACAGGAGCGCAAGGCGACGCGTACGGAGCAGTATGCCCTCAATCAGGAGCGTGCTCGGCTCGCCCGCGAAGGCGACGTAGAATTGCGCAGTCGCACGCGCGAGCTTGAAAACAAACTCGCCTCGCTGATGAAGGATTTCGAATTCCAGATGCGCGAAACCGTGCGCGCCATTGAAGACCATGCATCACAGCAGAAGCTCTCGAAAGAAGCGGAACGGCGCATCCTGCGCTTGCGGCGCGAATTCCAGGAAAGCTTTAATCAGACCGTAGTGGCACACCGCACCGGCGCTGACCAGGGCGATGCCAACGCCGAGCCGCACCTGCTGAGGCACATTGCCGTCGGCGACCAGGTGCGCATCAAGTCAATGAACAAGATCGCCATCGTGCAGCGCGAAGTTGAGAAGGACCTTTTCGAAGTCGCGCTGGGCCCCATCAAAATGCGCGTCAAGCGCGACGACTGCTCCGCAGTTTCAAGTCTTGGACAAGATTCCGGTAAGCAAGGAGAGAATCCCCTCGCCGCGGTTCGCAGGCAGAAGGGCGTTCACGTTTCAGTCATGAGCGACAGCACCGACGACATGCGCATGGAGATCAACCTAATCGGGCGCACCGTCGACGAAGCGCGCGACGAGCTGGAGAAGTATCTCGACCGCGCATTTCTAGCGGGCCTGCCGCGCGTGCGCATCATTCACGGCCACGGAGCAGGCATTCTGCGCCGCGGCGTCCGCGAATTTCTGAAGAGCCATCCCCACGTAGCCGGAATCGAAGAAGCTCCGCAACACGAAGGCGGCCAGGGAGCCACGCTAGTGGATTTGCGTCAGTAGAGCCGCACTCCGCAACTCAATCAGCGAACAAAGCTCGGGTGCCCAACCTTCTCGCAGCACTATCGCGAGAACGGTGGGAGAGCAAGTCCGCGAACCCACCACAAACAAGCCAACGACTGATAGTTGAAAATGCCGGGTGCCCCATCCTTCTCGCAGGTCTCATCGCGAGAAGGGTGGGATACCACAAACGCGAATGTCGCATAATCCAATTCACAACTCAGACCTACGAAGCCTCGTGGCAAGCCACAGCCGGCTCATTGACTTTACGTGCCAATTCGCCACGAGGCCTCGCGGGCATGATGGTTGAACTGCTCTTCAGTCCCTTTAGAAGTTTCACCAGCCGCGCGTAGCCCTGTTCACGCGCAGTCTTGTTTCCAGCAACCGTGTTGGTCGGATCTTCTCCCGCGCGCATGAATCCGTGACCCGCGCCCTCGTACGTCACCGGCTCGAAAGTTTTTCCCGCGGCCTTCATAGCCTCAACCGTGCCCGGCACTGTTGTGCCAATGCGCGCATCGTTGCCGGCGTAAAAGCCGTACACCGGAGCGGTGATACCGGAAACGTCAGCCGGTCCCGGCCCATAAAACACGAATGCCGCGGCCAGATCGTGGCGATGCGTGGCGAACGCAAACGACTTGCCGCCGCCCCAGCAAAAGCCCACCACCGCCAGCTTTCCGTTAGCAGACGGCAGATGCTTGCCATAATCTGCGGCCGCATCCAAGTCAGCCATCACCTGCGCGGGATCGAGCGCCGAAACAGCTTTCACTCGATCATCCTGCGACGGGATCTCGGCCGATCCGCCGCCGTTCGGTCCCGAGCCGGAGATAAGATCGGGCGCGACAACGATGAATCCTTCACCCGCCAATTCATCGGCCATCTCCTTGGCCCAATCGCTCAGGCCAAAAATCTCGTGAATCAGAATCACCACCGGCGCCTTGGTGCTCACCTCGGGATAGACCACAAAGGCCTGAACAGTGCGATTGTCATGCTTGATTTGAACGTACTCGCGATGACGCGGCGACGCATCGAGACGGGCCTTCGCCCAGTCCTGCGCGTGAAGGCAAAGGCTCGCTGCGGAAACAAACAAGGCGATGCCAAAAGCTTTAGGGAAGCGATGCATAACTGACCTCTCGCGGACAAGAGTAGCGTCGAAAATCCACCGCACGCAAGCAATTTCAGCAAGTCAGCGAGTCAGCAAGTCAACCGCGCTGCGCAAGTGTTGGGGCGTCAGCTGTCGGCACCCAGCGTTTTTGCTAAAAAAAAGGCCGTGCTTCCCGAAGGAAGCACAGCCCGACGTAGTCTCGTCAACTAGTAATCTCGTCAACTTGTCAACTGCCTTTAAGCCATCGCCTCCCGCCCCATCGGCTCGAAGATAAGATGGTTGGAGTTGCGGTCTACGTCGATCCGAACGTGAGCGCCGTGCAGCACTTCGCCGTCCAGGATCTTCATCGCCAGTGGATCCTGGATCATACGCTGTAGCGCACGTTTCAGGGGTCGAGCGCCATACGCCGGATCGGAACCTGCCGCCAGAATAAGCTGGCGTGCGGACTCGGTCAGCTCCAGCGAGATGGCCCGATCTTCAAGCAGCTTGCGCAGCTCGCTCAGCCGCAGTTCCAGAATCTGGCTCAACTGCGAGTTGCCCAGCGGCTTGTAGATCACGATGTCGTCTACGCGGTTCAGGAACTCGGGACGGAAATGCTCGCGCAGGATCCGCATGACCGATTCGCGCGCCATTTCGAAATCGTGCTCCGTCTTGAACGCGTCGCCCTGCAGCATGGCCGCGCCCAGGTTCGACGTCATAATCAGCACAGTGTTTTTGAAATCCACCGTGCGCCCTTTCGCATCGGTCAACCGTCCATCGTCCATCACCTGCAACAGCACGTTGAACACATCCGGGTGCGCCTTCTCAATTTCGTCGAAAAGGATCACCGCATAAGGACGGCGACGGACAGCCTCGGTCAACTGTCCGCCTTCGTCGTAGCCCACGTAGCCCGGAGGTGCCCCGATCAGGCGCGCCACCGCGTGCTTCTCCATGTACTCGCTCATGTCGATGCGCACCATGGACTGTTCGTCATCGAAAAGGAACTCGGCCAGCGCGCGAGCAGTTTCGGTTTTGCCCACGCCCGTCGGTCCCAGGAAGATGAATGAGCCAATCGGCCGCTTGGGATCGCTCAACCCCGCGCGCGAACGGCGAATCGCATTCGCCACCACGCTCAGCGCCTCGTCCTGACCCACCACGCGCTCGCGCAGGCGTTCTTCCATCTGGACGAGTTTCTTCACTTCGCCCTCAAGCATGCGCGACACAGGAATGCCGGTCCACTTGCTCACGATCTTCGCAATGTCTTCCTCGTCCACTTCCTCCTTCAGCATCGGCGCAAGACCTGTGCCATCCTTCGCGCCGTCCTGCATGGCGTTTAGCTGCTTGAGCTCAGTTTCGAGCTTCGGCAATTCGCCATACTGGATTTGCGCGGCGCGATCGAGCTGGCCCTTGCGCGTCTGCTCTTCAGCTTCAAAGCGCAGCGCTTCAATCTTCTTCTTCAATTCACTAATGCGCGAAATAGCATCGCGCTCCCGCGTCCAGCGAGCACGCAGCGCGGTAATCTGCTCGCGCAATTGCGCCACCTCGCGCACCACGGCCTCAAGGCGTTCCTTGCTATTCTCATCGGTCTCGCGTTTCAGCGCAGCGCGCTCAATTTCGAGCGACGTCGCCTCGCGTTCAAGCTGATCGATCTCCGTGGGTACGGACCCGATCTGTATTGCGAGCGAAGCCGCTGCCTCGTCCACCAGGTCAATCGCCTTGTCCGGCAGAAAGCGGTCGCTGATGTAGCGATGCGACAGCGTCGCCGCCGCCACAATCGCCGAGTCCTTGATGCGCACGTTGTGGTGCGACTCGTAACGTTCCTTCAGTCCGCGCAGAATCGCGATCGTGTCTTCCACGTTTGGCTCGCCAACGTACACAATCTGGAACCGGCGCTCAAGCGCAGCGTCCTTCTCAATGTACTTGCGGTATTCATTCAGTGTGGTAGCGCCAATCGCACGCAGCTCCCCGCGAGCTAGCGCAGGCTTCAACATGTTGCTGGCGTCGATTGCGCCTTCAGCCGCGCCCGCACCCACAAGCGTGTGCAACTCGTCGATGAACAGTACAATCTGCCCATTCGACTCTTCGATTTCCTTCAGCACTGCTTTCAGGCGGTCTTCGAATTCGCCGCGATACTTGGCGCCCGCCAGCATCGAACCCAGGTCAAGCGAAATAACACGCTTGTCCTTCAAGCCCTCTGGCACGTCGCCGGAAACAATGCGCCGGGCAAGCCCCTCGACAATGGCGGTTTTGCCAACGCCGGGTTCGCCAATCAGCACCGGATTGTTTTTGGTGCGGCGGCTCAGCACCTGCACCACGCGGCGAATCTCCTCGTCGCGCCCGATCACCGGATCGAGCTTTCCGCGGCGTGCGAGTTCCGTAAGGTCCTTGGCGTACTTTTCAAGCGCCTGGAACTTGCCCTCGGGATTCTGATCCGTAACGCGCTGCGAACCGCGCACCGCGGTCAACGCCTTCAATATGGCCTCGTGCGTGGCGCCCACTGCGCTCATGGCATCTCGGGCCGCATCGCCCTTCAAATTCGATACGCCAAGCAGCAGATGCTCGGTCGACACATATTCGTCCTTGAAGTTCGCGGCCTCGCGGAAAGCCTGGTCCAGCGCCTTGTTCAGCGCCGTGCTAAGACCAGGCTGCGCGGCCGCACCTGACACGCGAGGCAGGTTCTCCTCAATCGCGTGCAGATCGTGTTCCAGCCGCTCGATGGGCACACCAATCTTTTCAAGCACCGCGGGGATCACGCCCTCGCGATCTTCAAGCAGCGCCAGCAGCAGATGGACCGGCTGCAGTTCGGGGTTGCCGAGCTCGGCCGCGCGCGCCTGCGCCTGCTGGATCGCCTGCTGCGACTTGACGGTGAATTTATCCCAACGAATAGCCATTGATACAGCTCCTAGCCTTTAGCTTCTGGCTCCTAGCCTCACCCTGCAATAGCTTAGTTCTGATGCAAACTGAGGAGCTTCCACGCAAGGCTCTCAAAATGTTGTTGCCGGATGTTGCGGCCGCGCTTCTCTGTTTTTTGATTCTCAGCGCGGACAAAAGGACGCACCGTGCGCTTCGATCTCGAATGCCGAAATACACAATCGCCGGGACGGCCATCTGCCACCCCGGCGTAGTTCATGTGGGTTTCCGCAATCCTAGCGGAAAAGCTAGAGGCTAAAAGCGAGCAGCTAACAGCTGCCTTTACGCCGCCAGCGTTTTGCCCACGTTTACCTTGATCTGCTTGGGCTGCGCTTCAGGCTTCTTCTTCAGTTCCAGTTTCAGCACGCCTGCATTGTAGCTCGCCTGCACGTTCTCAGTGTCAACCGTGGTCGGCAATGTAAAGGCGCGGAAGAAGCTGCCATAACGGCGCTCAATGCGATGGAAGTTCTCTTCCTTTTCTTCCTTCTCGAACTTCCGTTCGCCCTTCACAGTCAGGGTGTGGTTCTCAACGCTCACGTCAAGATCCTTCTCCTCAATTCCCGGCACTTCAAGCTTCAGCACCACTGCCTTCTCGTCTTCATAGACGTCAACAGCCGGCACAAAGCTGGCCGTGCTCAGAGGGGCCTCTCCCTGGTTCATGTCCTGGAAGAGTGAATTGACGCGGTTCTGCAGAGCTACTACCTCACGAAACGGGTCCCAACGAGTGATTGCCATATCCTTTTCCTCCAATCCTCTAAATGGATTCTCCGATGATTGCTCCGGGAGCGGGTCCCGGTAGCTCAACCAATCTGATGAGACTATAGCACAAACGATTCACAAAAAGTGAGTGTTTTACGCTCACATATTTAAAAAACTTGCTACCCTTTTATCTTCAATCGCCTCCGGGCGAATTCCCTCGCCCTTCGATAGCCGGAAACCACAATATCGCCCTCGGAACCGCAGAATCGCGCCACTCAAGAGCCGTGCCACATGAGACCAAACCGACCCCCTGAGTCTCTAGAGTGGCTACGATTCAGCCCGCCCAGCATTGCGCGCAAGCCATTGCAGGCATTCCAATTGATCCGCCCTCTACAATGGGAAGCGAATGTCTGACTTCTCGGGACTGGTTTCCTCAATCAATTGGCATTGGGTATGGCTCATTGTGGCCGCGTTCCTTGCGGGCTTGCTCAATGCCGTAGCCGGCGGCGGGTCGTTCCTGTCGTTCCCCGCGCTGCTTGGCATGAACATCCTGCCCGTACAGGCCAACGCAACCAACACCGTTGCTCTCTGGCCGGGGCAGCTTACCTCAGTCGCCGCGTACTGGCCAGATGTGCGCAAGAACGTGCCCTCAGCCATCCTCATGGGATTCGCAGGCCTGCTGGGCGGCACGGCCGGCGCCGTAGTTCTGCTCAACACCCCGCAGCGCACCTTCATGCGCCTGGTACCTTGGCTTTTGCTGATTGCCGCAATTTTCTTTGCGCTGAGCGGGCCGGTGTCGCGCTGGCTCGAGCGCCGCAAAGGTCGTATGACGGCAATACCAGAACCGAAGCGGGTGCCGCTTTTCTTCGCAACCCTCGCTGTCAGCTTTTACGTGGGCTACTTCGGCGCCGGCGCGGGGTTCCTGTTCATGACCATGCTGGCGCTCTTCGGTTATCAGGACATCCACGCCATCAACGCGCTCAAGGTAGTAGCCAACACCCTGGCCAATGGAGTCGCATTTATCATCTTCGTCGTCGACAACCAGGTGGTATGGCGCTACTGCCTGTTGGCCATGATCGTGTGCGCTATCGGCGGTTACACCTCGGCCAGCCTCGCGCGCAAAATCCCGCAGAAAGTACTGCGCAGCCTGGTAGTGATCATCGGCCTAAGCATGGCAGCCTGGTTCTTCTACAAACAATAAAGATCAGTTTACAAGTTGACGAGTTTACAAGTTGACGAGAACGCAGGGTCGTGGGGGAGCAGATGTCCGCCAGCAGTTCCCCAATCAATAACCCGATGGCTAATTCAACTTGTAAACTTGGAAACTTGAAGACTCGGAAACTTGTAAACTGTACTCATGAGCCACGAGGGCATACGGATTCAATCGAAAGGCGAGCAGGAGCGGAAGAGCGCGGAAAGCAGGCCATTGCCGCGCATTGCCGTCACGCCTGAAAAAGTGCGGGTTCTGCTCACCGAGGGCAGAGGACTTGAGATCGATTGGGCCGACGGACACCGCAGCGCATGGGGCTTTGCCTGGCTCCGTGAGGCGTGCCCCTGCGCCACCTGCATTGATGAGCGGTCGCAGCAGGGCCGCAAAGCCGGCCAGCCCAAGCCTAAACCCGCGGAACTGCTGCCCATGTACACGCCGCCGTCCAAGCCCAAAAGCGTGCAGCCTGTCGGACGTTACGCCATCCAGTTCAACTGGCTTGACGGACACAGCGGCGGCATCTACTCATGGGAATACCTGCGCCGCGTGTGCCAGTGTAAAGAGTGCACCTTCGCTGCGGAAGAGACCACCGGAACGCCCAACTGATTTTCTGCCGTCGCAATCTGGACGGAGTCTCCACCTGAGATCACAACCCCTGTGTGTGCAGATAAAACACCACCGCCGAGGCTGCCAGGCAATACACGCCGAACCAGTGCCACTTGCCTGACTCAAGCCAGCTTGAAAGCCATTTCAGAGCCACCAGTCCAGCAAAGAACGAAAACACCGCGCCCAGCAGGCTGAACAAAATCGATCCATGCAGGTCAATCGGCGCTCCAGCCGCGGCGGAAGCATGCGCGGCTTTTACCAGGCGCATGGCCTCAAGCAGCACCACTGGCGGCGTCAGTACTACTGCAAGTGCAAAGCTGAACCGTTCCGCAGGTTCGCGCTCAGCCCCGGCCAGCATGCCGGTCGAGATCGTCGACCCCGAGCGCGAGAAGCCGCGGAAGGGAAGTGCGAGTCCCTGCACAATGCCCATCCATCCAGCCTGGCCAAATGTAAGCGAAGGCTGGCGGCGCGAGAGGAAACCCGTCAATTGCTTACTCGATTGCTTATCTGTTGTCAGAGTTCCGGCGCTATGCTGCCGTGCCTTCAGCAGTCCGGCCACCAGGATCAGCACGCCTGCCGCAGCAAGTGCGGGCGCAATCAATTCCAAATGGCTGAAGAGCATTTCAATCTGCGCCTCAGGCGCGCCGCGAAAATAAGTCTTTTCAATGATCTTTTTCAACACCTCGCCAACAATGCCGGTCAGCAGCGTTGCCCAAATCAGTTGCACCAGAAAGGGACGGAAGCGTGCGCGCGTTGAGAAATAGGTCTCCTTCCACGTCTTCCAGAAATAAACAATCACGGCAAACATGGTTCCGGTGTGGAGCGTGACCAGCAGCAAAGTCATTTGCGGGGAAGAGGGGTCGAGGCCCAGCAACTTTTCAGCTACGACCACATGTGCAGAGCTTGAGACGGGGAGGAGTTCGGCGAGTCCTTGCACAACCGCCAGGAGAATCACCTTAAGAAGCATCATGTATTCAGTTTAGCGGGGGTCCTGTGAAAAAATCGTGTCACGCAATGAGACGGCCGCGCTCATTCCGCGTCGTTTACCGCCCATCGATCATCCTATGTTTGCGAGTGCTTTAATCTCTGATCATTGACCACTGTTCACTGACCACTGTGCACTGTTTTATCGAGAAGGATTCTGGCATGAGAATTGGATTTCTTGGTTTGGGCAACATGGGTATACCCATGGCGCAGCGCCTGATTGCCGCCGGGCACGAGTTGTCCGTGTGGAACCGCACTGAAGGGCGCACGGAGCCGCTGCTTCGGGAGGGCGCCATTCAAGCCGGCACTCCCGCTGAGGCAGAACTCGGCGCCGACGCCGTCATCACCATGTTGTTTGACGACGCCGCGAATGATGATGTGCTCTTCGGCTCGCACGGATTGCTCGATGCGCTCACGCCCGGCATCCTCCACATCTCGTGCAGCACCATCAGCGTGGCGCTCAGTGAGCGACTCACCGCAGAGCACGCCAAGCGCGGCATCGATTTTGTCGCCGCTCCCGTGTTTGGCCGCCCTTGCGTCGCTGAGGAAGGCCGTCTCTGGGTGGTCGCAGCCGGAGCCGACACTGCGGTCGAACGTGCGCGGCCCATCCTGCGGGCGTTCTCGCGCGGCATCACGGTCGTAGGCAAAGAGCCGCGGCAGGCACACGCCGTCAAACTCGGCGGCAACTTCCTCATCAGCGCCATGATTCATTCACTCAGCGAAGCGTTTGTCTACTCGGACCAGCAGGGCATCGCGCCGGAGACGTTCTTTGAGGCCGTCAATAGCGCGCTGTTTCAGTCCCCGTTCTATGCTTCCTACGCCAAGGTGCTGCTCAATCCGCCCAAAGATGCGGGAGCGCCCATGGCGCTTGGCGCCAAGGACCTGCGGTTGTTCCGTCAGGCAGCCGCCAGCCGCAACACGAACGTAAGCCTGGCCGACAACTTGGCCGAAGTTTTCGCTGAAGCGGAGAAGGTCGGCCTGGGTGGCGAGGACTGGGCCGTCGGGCAGTACCGTATGGCGCAACGCCGCGGCGTTGCGGGAAAAGTCATCGCATAATCGGGTTGCTTCAACGCGTTCCAATCCGCAGTCCGGATCGGCGCGATCCTCAAATGTGGACGCAGTCACCAAGGTATCGTGTCTGTCGATACAGTCGGGTTCAAATTCCTCTGGTAAGGATAAGGCATGCATTTAAAAGGAAAAATTGTGCTCATAACCGGAGCCAGCTCCGGAATTGGTGAGGCTACGGCCTTGGCGTTTGCAGCCGAGGGCGCAAGGCTGCTGCTGGCCGCCCGCCGTGCCGGCAAGATGGCTGAAGTGGCTTCGGCGGCCCTGGAGCGCGGCGCGCAGGCCGTGCACTCGGTGCACCTCGATGTACGCAGCCGCATTGCCGTGCAGCGCGTCATCGACGAGCTGCCGGAAGAGTGGGCAGAGATCAGCGTTCTGGTGAACAACGCCGGCCTGAGCCGCGGGCTCGACAAGCTATACACGGGCAAGGTTGATGACTGGGAAGAGATGATCGACACCAACGTCAAGGGCCTGCTCTACGTTACCCGCGCCGTGGTGCCGGGAATGGTGGTGCGCGGCAGCGGCCACGTGGTCAATTTGGGATCGACCGCGGGCGACTTGTCGTACCCCAACGGAGCCGTGTATTGCGGAAGCAAGGCGGCTGTTCGCGCCATTAACGACGGCCTGCGCCAGGATCTGCTCGGCACGCCGGTGCGTGTATCCTCTGTGGACCCGGGAATGGTCGAAACCGATTTCAGCCTGATCCGTTTCCACGGCGACGCTGAGAAAGCGGAAAAAGTCTATAAAGGCCTTACGCCGCTCACGCCGGAAGATGTGGCGGAGGCGATCGTCTGGGCCGTAACCCGGCCTGCGCACGTCAACATTGCGCGCGTGGTAATGACCTCAGTCGATCAGGCCAACAGCCTGCTCTTTAACCGCCAGTCTTAGCGGTCGGACGCGCAAAGGCATGGCGAACCTGCCTACCCCAGCGTGCTGATCTGGTTTTCAATCTGCGCAAGTGCTGCCTCAAGAGAGGCGCGCCGGGCAGGATGAGATGTTCGTTGCGAGAGAATGTGCTCGCGCTGTAACGCGAGTGTCTGCTTCTGGCGCTCGATTCCGGCCCGTTTCTGAGCCGCCAGCCGGCGCGTTTCCTCGCTTATGTAGCCTTCGCGGGGACCGTGCTGTGGCTCCGTCGCATTTGCCATAGTCTTTTTCCTCGGTTTATTTTTTGGGATCATGAGATCTGTCTTCATTCTACGAGTTTTTTGGCCGTAACCGTCCCGCAGATTGGAGTCAGACTCAGTACGCAGACAAGGACGACACCATGCGCGCATGGCAGCTAACGAACTTCGGCATTGATTCTCTTGATTTTGTTGAGAAACCCACGCCCACGCCGGGCCCCGGCGAGGTGCTCGTCGGCGTACGCGCAATTTCGGTCAATTACCGCGATTTGCTCATGATCAAGGGCCTTTACAACCCCAAACTGCAGTTTCCGCGCATTCCGTGTTCCGATGGCGCGGGAGAAGTCGTCGCCGTTGGCGAGGGAGTCACCGCGTGGAAACCCGGCGAACGCGTGGCCGGCATTTTTATGCAGAACTGGCTCGACGGGCCGCTCACGCCCGCCAAGGCCAAGGGTGCCCTGGGCGGCGACGTGGATGGGATGCTCACCGACTACGTCGTCTTGCAGGAGACCGGCCTGGTCAAGATTCCGGACTATCTTAGCTTTCAAGAGGCGGCAACTCTGCCCTGCGCGGGCGTCACCGCGTGGAACGCCCTGCGCGCCGGCGACGTGCATCCCGGAAGCAAAGTGCTCATCCAGGGAACCGGCGGTGTCTCCATCTTCGCCCTGCAGTTCGCCAAGCTGATGGGTGCAAAGGTGTTCGGCATTTCAAGCAGCTACGAAAAACTTCAGAGAGCAGTAGGGCTCGGACTCGACGGGGGGCTGAACTATCGCGACCACCCCGACTGGGACCGCTGGGTCTTCGATCAGACCAATGGCGAGGGCGTCGACGTTGTGGTGGAAGTAGGCGGACTCGGCACTCTTGGCCGCTCGCTCAAGGCAGTTAGAACCGGCGGAACCATCGCGCAAATCGGAGTGCTCACTGACAGCACCGAGCCCATGGGCATCGGCCCCATCCTGCACAAGATGGTGCGCATTCAAGGCATCTACGTAGGCTCGCGCAATGACTTCATCGAAATGAATAAAGCCCTGTCCACCTCACAGCTTCGGCCCGTGGGCGAAGAGTTCCACTGGACCCAGGCACGCGAAGTCCTGACAAAAATGCAGGAAAGAAGCCACTTCGGCAAGCTCGTCCTCTCCGTCGTGTAAGAGCCTGCATAAGAAGGGCCCGGGTGCCCCATTCATCGCAGTTTTATCGCGATGAGTGGGATAGCACAAATGCAAACCGACCGTCCGCCGGGTGACGAAAATGCAGGAAAGAAGCCACTTCGGCAAGCTCGTCCTCTGTCGTGTAAGAGCCTGCATAAGAAGGGCCCGGGTGCCCCATTCATCGCAGTTTTATCGCGATGAGTGGGATAGCACAAATGCAAACCGGCCGTCCGCCGGGTGCCCATCCTTTTCGCGGTTTCAACGCGAAAAGGGTGGGATACCACAAACCCACACAATCCACAGCGCACTTTACCGCTCTGGCCCATGTACGGGTTTCAGCCCAAACTCAATTAAATCCCAGTACCGGATGCGGAATGTAAGGCGCCTCCAACGCGGCATTTTCTTCCTTCGTCAATTTCACGCCGAGCGCCGCCGCCGCATCTTCCAGGTGATGCGGCTTGGTCGCGCCCACAATCGGCGAAGTAACGCCGGCTCTTGAAAGCAGCCACGCCATAGCAACCTGTGCCCGCGGAATTCCGCGCTGTTCGGCAACCCGCCCCAGCGCATCCACAACCTGCTCATCGGCTGCTTCCGTATGCGCGTACATCGCATTCCCGAAAACATCGGTCTCAACGCGCTTGGTGTTCTCGCTCTTCCACGGCCGAGCCAGGCGCCCACGCGCCAGCGGACTCCACGGCAGCACCGCAATATTCTCTGACCGGCACAGCCCCATCATCTCGCGCTCTTCTTCGCGATAAATAAGGTTGTAGTGGTTCTGCATTGAGACGAAGCGCGTCCATCCGCGCAGTTCGGAAACATACAGCGACTTGGCGAACTGCCATGCGTACATTGACGAGCCGCCGATATAACGCACCTTGCCCGCCTTCACCATGTCGTGCAGCGCCTCAAGCGTTTCCTCAATAGGCGTTTCGTAATCCCAGCGGTGAATCTGATAAAGATCAACGTAATCCGTCTCCAGCCGCTTCAAACTTTCCTCAAGTTCAAAAACGATCTCCTTACGCGACAGCCCGCGCCCATTCGGCTCTTCGCGCATGGGGCTGCAAACCTTGGTCGCAATCACCACCGCTTCACGACGCGCATTCGCTTTCAGAAAACGGCCCACCACAGTTTCGCTGTCGCCGCCCGAATAGACATTGGCCGTATCGAAAAAATTGATGCCCAGGTCCAGCGCCTGGCGCAGAAAGGGCACACTGTCCGCCTCATTCAGCGCCCAGGGCTGCCGTCCGGGCAGCAGCTTTCCAGTCGCGGGAGAGCCATAGGTCATGCAGCCGAGGCAGATGCGGGAAACCTTAAGTCCTGTATTTCCGAGGTTGATATAGTCCATGGTTGCTCCTGAATCAAGTGTATTGTGGCCGGGGCGGGCAGGCGGTTCTGAGCCGTCGACGTCCTTGGATGACAGTAAGTTGTTTTCCGGGCGCGATTCAAAGACAACTTTTGTGCCCCGTCCAGGGTCTAACTCCTAGTAGCTTTAGAAGTTGCATCCCCAGGAGCCTGATCCTTTCGTGGGACCGCGATCACAGCCCACAGCGATAGAATAATTTGAAGGCATCGGAATACTTGATCGAGCTCAAGCGAGTTACGAAGCAGACGCGTGCGCACGCCGGCGCGGCCCTTGAACCGCGTTCCAAACGCCGTCGATCTGCCGCATTCCGAGTGTTTGCCGCGGCCGCATTTCCGTTGCTGTTTGTGTTGGCCGGATGTGGCGGCGGCGCCGTGGCGAACACCGCGTCCAACGGCACGTTCACCATCGCTCCCGGCTCTGCCAGCATTGACACCAACTGCGTCGGCTGCAACGGCAAAAATTCATCTGGCGGCTCCGTAGAACAATTCACCGCGACCCTCAGCTCCGGCGGTGCGGCCGCCGTAACGTGGTCCACCTCTGGCGGGGGTGACGCCAACAGCGGACGCGGTACCATAGACGCCACCACCGGGCAGTACACACCGCCCAGCTATCTCACGGCCGACAGCGTTCAGGTCACCATCACCGCCGCACTCAATTCCAGCCCAGCCGTAAAGGCATCCTCCGTCATCACCGTCACACCCGGCTTTCTGCAGCCTTTGACGCCCGAGAATGCAGCCCTTGGCGCAAACGGAACCCTCACCGTGACCGGCTACATCGCTGAATCAGGTGGCGCCACCGGAATCAGCTGGAATCTCTCCAACACCGCCACCGGCACATCCGGCGGCCTGGGATCTCTCGGCACTCCCACCTGCGTCCGGGTTGGCACAACATTTACGCACTGCAGTGTTACCTACACTGCACCCGCCGCCGTCACTTCCACCAGCAGCACTTACATCGTGGCCACCGTCGGCGCTTCGTCGTCGAAATCGTCAGCAACCATCCTGCTAAACACCGCCGGAGTCTCCAGCAATCCAGCCACACACGAGCTGCAGCAAAAAGCGTCTCCGGTCTTCCTGGGCGCTTCCGGCGGCAATAACAACGACTACGACCAGTCCAACGGACAGATCACGAATTGCTGCGGCGGAACACTTGGCTCGCTCATCAAGAACAGCAGCGGCGCCCCATACATCCTCAGCAACAATCACGTGCTGGCGCGTAGCGATCAGGCCACCAGAGGCGAAACCATTGTGCAGCCGGCACTCATCGACGACAACTGCGATCCCTTCGGACACGCCGGAGCCGCTATTACCGCGGTGGGCGTGCTGACCGATTTCCTTTCGCTCAAATCAACATCCACCAACGCCGACGCGGCAATCGCCGCAGTCAACTCCGGTGCAGTCGACGCCAGCGGCGCCATTCTCGAGCTCGGCGCATTGCAGGGCGGAACCCTCACAGCAGCGCCGCCGGGAGTCTCTTCCACCGCCGGCAAAGGCGAGAACGCAGCACTCAACATGACCGTCGCCAAAAGCGGACGCACCACCGGACTCACCTGCGCTACCGTGTCTGCCGTAAGCCTCGACGTGAGCGTGGACTACTACTCCGACTGCGCGGAGACCAAGCATTACCTCAGCAAGACCTACACCAATCAGATTGCTATCACCGGAAATCAGTTCAACGATGCCGGCGATTCAGGGTCGCTGATCGTCGATACCGCCAACGCCGAGCCCGTAGGGCTCTTCTTCGCAGGCGGCGTTGATACCGCGGGCGTAAGCGTCGCTATAGCAAATCCCGCGCCTGACTTACTCAACGAACTCGGCGCGATGAGCAGCACCACCTACACCTTCGTCGGCGCTGCTGATCACCCTGTGAGTTGCCTCAACTACGGCAACGGCACAGCAACCGCCGCGCAATCCAGCGTTTTAACCACGGCGCAAGCCACGCAAGCGGAGCAGGCCATGAATCAGGCCCGCATGCTGGTAAGTACTTCCACGGGAATTCTCGGCGTCGCCACCGGCAAGAGTTCTGATCATCCCGGCCAGCCAGCCGTCATTCTCTATGTCGACCAGACCATGAACGTCAACGCACCCGCCACCATCAACGGAGTGCGCACCCAGGTGATTCCAACCACCCTGAACGCAGTGGCATTCGGCGTTGCGCCGCAAACTCCGCAGGACGCCGCTGTCCCCGCCATGCTCGCAGCACCCGTTTTGAACGAAGCCATCGCCGCCAAGAACCTCGTCGCGCAGAATCTGATGCAGCAAAATCCGGCATTCTTCGCCGTAGGCGTAGGGCAGAGCCTCGACAACCCAAAAGAGGCGGCGCTTGTAATCTACGTTGATCGCAAAAGCGTTCCCGCGCAACTGCCCGCCACCATCAACGGAATGCGCACGCGCTACATCATCATGGACAGGCTCCACGTAACGCGTTCCTACGCTACGCCGCTCCAGTCTCGCAGCCGTTGCATGCCGCATCCGGCTCCGAAACCTGCAGAGTTCGATTTCTCCGGGACGCTACGCAACCGCAGCCTGGGCTTGCCGTTTTAGAGCCTGTTATTAACTTTCGCGTGGGTGGCCGGGTGCCCCGGGTCCGGATTCTCGGACCTGGGATACCACGAACCTCAACTCACCGCCTCCGGGTGCCGGGTGCCCCATCCTTCTCGCAGCTTTACCGCGAGAAGGGTGGGACAGCAAGCCCTCAAGCCCACCACAAACAAGCTGAAAGCTAGCAGCGAAGAGCTTCACCTACTGCACCGGCTTCGCTTTCCCATTCGAGAGCGAGTCGTTGATAATGCCTTTCATCTTTTCCTGATTCTCGCGGGCAATCCGTCCCATCTCTGCTCCCAGCTTGCCCATCTGGCCGCCGAGCTTGCCCTGCTGCTGGCCGAATTCGCCCATGTTCTTGCCAAAGCCGGATTGCTCCATCATCAGCTTGCCCTGCAATGAGCCAAGCTCGCCCTGGATCCTGCCGATCTCACGCTGCAGATCGCCAATCTCCTTTTGCGTGATGGTGCCGCCCTGCTTGGCCTGCAGGCTGGCTTCGGCCGCCTTCAATGCCGCGAGCTCTTTTGAAAGGTCCGGCGTCTGCACCGCCGCATCGCGCATGGCGCGCGCCTTCTCTCTCTGCTGATCGCCAATCTCACGCATCTGCTTGCCCAGATCGCGCATCTGGCTCTGCAAATCTTGCATGGGTTTATTCATGGCGTCGATCTGCGAAACAATCCCGGGATCGTCGACGATATACGACTTGCCATCGTGCTGGAACCAGAGAAACGCGCCATGTGCTTGCTTGCGCGCTTTCTCAATCTCCGCCTGTCTGTCTGCGTCGTCGTGACGGATGAACCAGCCATGTGGCGTTGTGATCTTGCCGTCAGGTCCTACCACCGCGTACGGATCGCCGTCCTGGCCAAAGCCGTAGGCGAACGAAAATTCGTAAGGGGGCATAGGTGGTAGCGGTGGCATTGCCGCAATCTGCGGATGCACACGAACGTGGGGAATGATGATCTTGCCCGGCTCAACATAAATCGACGCGTCAGGAGGCGCCGGCGGCTCAGGCATAACCGCATGGTCCGGTGCGGCCTGTGCAGGGGGTGCCGGATAAGCTTCGGATGTCGCAGCCGGAGCAGGTGGCGCCGGAACAGCATCGGGTGCAGCAGCCGGAGCAGGCGCCGGTGCTGGCGCTGGAACCGCCTCCGGAGCAGGTGCCGCAGCGGGCTCCGTAGCCTGTTCGGGCGTCGATTGTCCCGTAAGCGAGTTGGTTTGGATCTTTGCCAAAGGTGTTGCCGCCTGCACGCTCACAAGCGAAGTTGCGATAACGAGTGCTACCGGTACAAGCGTGACGGCCATGATCGCCCTGCGGCCGCTGCCTGCAAAGGCCTGACGAAAACTGGATTCGTTAAGGAGGCGCTCAATGCGCTGTGAAAGATGACTGGTGCGAGCCATAGCAACTCCTGTGAGGGTTGGGCGCGGAAGAGCCGCGAATTCGAGAAGGAGCTGGGCATAGGAAGTACGGCTGGCAGCCACTTCAAGGCCGGCCCGGTCGCTGATGGCTTCGCCCAGTTCGTAGAGTTTGCGTTTCAACCACCATCCCAGCGGGCTGATCCAGAAAATGCTTGCGTAAATTCCTGCCAGCAACTGCAGATAGAAATCTCCCTGGCGAATATGGGAGCGCTCATGAGCAAGGACGACGCGCAGCTTCTCTTCGTCCCATTCGCCGTACTCGGCCGGAAGCACAATGCCTGAGCCGATGTTCACCGGCGAAGCAACGCGCTCACTGGAGCGCACGCTCCATGAAGGATCCTTCAAGGCAGAAACCGGCTCGGCCGTCATCCATAGACGTACCGCCGATCCCAGGCCCAACAGCAGCCTCAGAAAAAGCGCAGACGCGATGCCGAGATACAGTAGCAAACAAAACTCCGCCATGCGCACAGAAAGACGATTCGCGTCTGTCGCTGCCGAAGGCAGGGACATCGTCGTTGCGGAAACAGGTGCAGCGGCTCGCGATTGCGGGCCGGGTGCATTCGCGGCAGGCTCTGCAGCAACAGCCACGTCGTTATCGGCAACGTTCTCAATCGCCGTTCGGCTCGCCGCCGATCCGAATCGATCATCGGAGATTGCCGGTGAAGAGTAACGTTCGGAGATAGGCGTCCACAGTCGCCGCATTTCGTTCCGGTGCGGCGGTAACTTGCGGTTGAGCTTTCAGGTTGGCATTCGCGCTCGCCGCGCTTTGCTGCGGAACAGAAAACGCAGGCATTGCGGGGAGCCGTAGCGCGGCCCAGGCCGACGCACTCAGCCATCCCGGCGCCAGCGGCAGCGCAAGTGACGCTGCCAGCACCAGCGCCCAGGCGGCTTTCAGCACCACCACATTGGCAACGCGAAGCAGGCGCAATCCAGTCCACACCGCAGCAGCCGCCAGCAGTGCGCGTAGCGCGGCTTCCAGCATCAGAGGATACAAGGCTGTCATCATCCCTCCTCCGTGTTCTTACGTGTAGAGCCCCGTTTTGGTGCCGTGCTTTCTTCAGCAGTACCTGTCTGGGCCTGCGCAATGCGGTCGGCAAGCCTCTGCAGTTCCGCGCGGCCAAGCACCTTCGAATCCACCATGCCCACCAACAGCGCCTCTACAGAGCCCTCGCAGAACCAGTCCACAATGCGTTTGACGGCACGGCCTGCCACCCGCTGCCGTGACTCGGCCGGGCGATATAGAAACGTGCGGTTTTCAACCGAATGCGCAAGATAGCCCTTCTCCTCAAGCCGCCGCAGAACAGTGCGAATCGTCGAGTCCTTCAACGGGCGGCCCAGCTCTTCGCGTACCTGCTCTGCCGTCACCTTGCCCATGCGCCAGATGATGAGAAGAATGCTTCGCTCAAGCTCGCCAAGCTCGGCGGGATCGTGACCGGCGGTAGTGTTACTCGTCATAGTGTTACAGACTGTAGCACATTAAATACGTGAGCAGTCAAGTAAGAATATTTTTTGTTTCTTTAATTGCTTGGCGGAATCTCGGGTGAGAACTCAACTCGACCGTCATCGGGAATGAAGAACTGGAACACGGTGCCTGAAGTTTTGCCATCGGCTGCCGTTCGGCTATACAGGTGCACCGTTCCATGATGCTTGTTCAGGATCTCCAGGCTTACCCACAGCCCCAGGCCGGTCCCGGTATTCTCCTTGGTGGTGTAGAACGCCTCGAACGCGCGTTTGCGCGCTTCGGCATCCATACCCACGCCGTTATCGGCCACGGTAAACCGAAGGCCTCTCTGTTGCGGATCTTTCCAGCCGCATGATCGTCGTGCGCGCACAATCAGGCGTCCGCCGTGTTGAGATGCGTCAATCGAATTGCCCACCATGTTGGCAAGAACCTGCCGAATCTCGCCCGCATAACAGAACAGGTCCAGCTCCGGATCGTAATCACGTTCAATCTGCAGGTTGAGCGAGTTGAAGCGCCCCTGGTACAGGCTCAACACCGATCCCAGCAGTTCCGACATCTTGGTGCGCGCCGGCATTGTGGGCTGACGGTAAAAACGAAGTGTCTGTTGCGTAATCTCGGAAATGCGACGCACTTCGTACTCCGCCATCGACACGTAATTCGACGCCTCATCCTGCAGCCCGCTGAAATTCTTCAGCAGGAAAAGAATGTTGGTGATCGCCTCCAGCGGATTATTGATTTCGTGCGCAATCGAGGCAGCCAGACGGCCTGTAACAGCGAGTTTTTCCGCTTTGCGCAGCGCATCTTCGCTGCGCCTGCGGTCGCTCGCATCCATCACAATAATTCCCGCCCAGCGAATCTGCTGCGGGGTGGTCCGTACCGGATAAGCGCTCACAATCCAGGTCCATAGCCGTCCGGTATTTGCATTCTGGCCGCTCAGTTCAAATGAGTAGAACGGCTCCTGTTCGTCGAATACGCGGTGTACGGCGCGTTCAATCTGCTGCGCCGCCGCTTGTGGCAGCAGTTCGGGCACGGTGCGCCCCAGGTACCGGCTCAGCGGCACTTCCGTCAAATCTGCGAAGACCTGGTTCACGCGCGTAAAACGACAGGCCGGATCAAAAAACGCCAGCCCGATGGGTGCGTTTGCCAGCATCGAATCCAGCAGCGAAAGCGTATCGTTCAGGCCGGCGCGCTGTTCGGCAATTGACGCAACCATGCTGTTGAACGCCTGGATGAGATCGCCGATTTCGTTCCGCACGCGGTTCTGCAGCGGAAAGTGGCCGCTGTTGTCGGGGTCCGTCATCAGCGCCTGCGTGCCGCGGTGCAGAATCGCCAACGGCCGCGAAATGGAGCGGTACATGATCAGCACCAGCATTGCCGAAGCCAGCACCCAAATGACGCCGAAAACCAGCATGTCGTGAATAATGCCGTTGATCTGCTCATTACTCGAGGTGCTCTGATATTCCACCCATGTGTACCCGCGCAGGTCCGCTCCCGTGTAGATCGCGGCGGCAGCTTCCCACGGTCTTCCTGGCGCCTCAAAAATCACGCCGCCGGTCCGTGGAATTTGAGGAATCTGCGCAAGCTCATCAGGACTGAGCCTGTAATCTTCTGCTTCCCCTTTGCTGACGAAGAGTACATTGCCTGCGATATCGGTCACTTTCGCCAGCGAAACCGCCGGCGCTTCGCCGATCATTCGCACCGAGAGACCAACCCAGCCGGGCCGATTCTCAGCCAGCGCCTCGCTGGCCTGCAGAGCAATAGAGTTAGCTTCGAACCTGAGACGAATGCGGGCGCGCTCATGCACGTCGGCGGTCTGCTGGTGAACCAGCAACCCGGCAAACAATGTCAACGACAGGGTCTCAAGCAATATCAGACCCGCGAGCATCTGCGAACGGAATGTACGCGGCCACCAGCGCATGGTTAAGGAGTTTGCCAATTGAATTCTGGTAAACCTAGTTTAACTCCCCGCTGTCCCTGCATAGGCCTCGGCTAAGCAATTGGCCTGTTTAGCTTGGCGGCAAGCGCCACAGCAATCTGGCGGCCATGGAAACGGCCGTTCTCAATAAAAATCTCGTTTGTGCGCGAACCGGCAACGATTACGCCTGCCAGGTAGATTCCAGGTACATTGCTCTCCAGGCTGTCAGGATCACAGCGCGGGCATCTGTCGGGCCCTTCAAAACGAATCCCGAGCGTTTCAAGAAACGTGAAGTCAGGATGATAGCCCGTCATCGCAAAAACGAAATCGTTTGCCACACTCACCCGGCCCTCAGGCGTTTCAAGCGCGAGAGAGTCCGGCAAAATCTCAACAACCTTCGTATTGAAGTGCGCTTTGATCTCGCCGGCCGCGATGCGATTTTCGATATCCGGCTTGATCCAGTATTTAACATGGGGCTGGACTCCGGGTCCGCGGTAGATCAACCTGACCCGTGCACCACTGCGCCACAACTCGAGGGCCGCGATGGCGGCGGAGTTCTTGCCCCCTATGACCGCAACGTCCATCGCAAAGTAGGGATGAGGATCGACGTAATAGTGATGGACCTTGCTGAGGTTCTCGCCCGGAATGTTCATGTAGTTGGGCAGGTCATAATAGCCGGAAGAGATGACGAGCTTGCGGGTATGAATGGCGCCGGGCCGGCCAAAGCGGTCTTCGGTGCGAACGGTAAATGCTCCGTCTGCTCCGGTAACTTTTTTCACGCACTGATACTGGCGCACGTCGAGTTTGTAGTAGACAGCAACCAGGCGATAGTACTGGAGCGCCTCATCGCGAGAAGGTTTGGCGTTAGGACTCGGAAAGGGAATGCCGCCTATCTCAAGCCGCTCTGACGTGGTGAAGAAAGTCATATGAGCCGGATAGTGAAAAAGAGAATTGCAGAGACAGCCCTTGTCCACCAGGACCACGCGCAACCCGATCTTCTGCGCCTCAATGGCGCAAGCAAGGCCCGTGGGACCAGCCCCAACCACCAGCAGATCATATTGTTCCTGCGAGGAAGCTTGTTCCTGCGGCGAAGTAACGACGTTTGAGGCGAAGTCGTTCATGCTTATAGCTTAGGGCATCCGGTATCTTCGTTGCGAATACGTATTTCCCTCGAAGCTTGGCACAACGCCCGCTTGAACGTGCCAGATCTCCGCTCAATCCGTTAACCTAGAGAAGTTCGAGGGAGTCCAATGAGCATTATTCGGCAGGAAGATCTTATCGCCAGCGTTGCTGGTGCACTGCAGTACATCAGCTACTACCATCCGGTGGATTACATCACCAGCCTCGCAAAGGCGTATGAAAAGGAGCAGTCTCCGGCTGCGAAAGATGCCATGGCGCAGATCCTCATCAACAGCCGCATGTGCGCTGAGGGTCACCGGCCCATCTGCCAGGACACGGGCATCGTGACGGCATTTTTGAAAGTCGGGCTCGACGTGCATTTTGAAGCCGCTCCCGGAGAAGAAACCAAGGACCTGCAGCAGATGGTCGACGAAGGTGTGCGCCGCGCCTATCTCGATCCGGATAACAAGCTGCGCGCCTCCATCCTTGCCGATCCCGCAGGCGCACGCAAAAACACCAGAGACAACACGCCCGCCTGCGTCGCGGTCGAACTGGTAAAGGGAGACAAGGTCGACATCACGGTCGCAGCCAAAGGCGGCGGGTCCGAAGCCAAAAGCAAATTCATCATGCTCAACCCGTCTGACTCGGTGGTGGAGTGGGTATTGAAGACAGTGCCCACCATGGGCGCAGGCTGGTGCCCCCCGGGCATGCTCGGCATCGGCATCGGCGGAACAGCCGAGAAAGCAATGCTGCTCGCCAAGCAATCGCTCATGGACCCCATCGACATTCAGGACCTGATCGCGCGCGGCCCTGTGACCACGGCTGAAAAATTGCGCGTCGAACTCTACGACAAGGTGAATCGGCTCGGCATTGGCGCGCAGGGTTTGGGCGGCCTTACCACCGTGCTTGACGTTAAGGTGCTCGACTATCCGACGCACGCCGCAAACCTGCCGGTGGCGATGATTCCCAACTGCGCGGCAACGCGCCACGCGCACGTCGTGCTCGATGGCTCAGGTCCGGTCTTTCTCGATCCTCCCAGCCTCACCGACTGGCCAAAGCTTACCCACGATGTCTCAGGCGCGCGCCGCGTGAACCTCGATACCGTGACCAGGGAAGAAGCCGCCACGTGGAAGCCGGGAGAAGTGCTGCTGCTCAGCGGCAAGCTGCTCACCGGCCGCGATGCCGCGCACAAGCGCTTGACCGACATGCTGAGCCGTGGCGAACAGCTCCCGGTGGATTTCCACGGACGCTTTATTTACTACGTCGGCCCCGTGGATCCGGTGCGCGAAGAAGTCATGGGCCCGGCCGGCCCCACCACCGCAACCCGCATGGACAAGTTCACGCGGCAGATGCTGGCTGAAACAGGACTGCTCGGCATGGTTGGCAAAGCCGAGCGCGGCCCCGCGGCAATCGACGCTATTCGCGAATTCGGCGCGGTGTATCTTATGGCCGTCGGCGGCGCCGCCTACCTGGTATCCAAAGCCATCCACGGTTCCAAACTGCTCGCCTTTGGCGATCTAGGCATGGAAGCCATCTACGAGTTCGACGTGCGCGACATGCCGGTGACCGTAGCAGTAGACGCAAAGGGAACGAGCGTTCACGAGACCGGCCCCGCGGAATGGAAGAACCGCATCGCGGGCATTCCGGTTCTTCAGTAAAAAACATATTTTTGGGGGCAGTGGAACCACGTTGGGTACTACAAAGTACCGTGCGCTAGTTTCCGGCAAGTGATTGAATACACTTGGGTTGAGTCGTGGCAGTGGTGATCGCGGATCTCCGCTGCCACAAACGTGTCATTGACCCTGCCTGAACAGGAAACGTAGCGTGTCGGAAGAATCCTAATGCATTCCTGAAAAGAGTGGGTGCATCTAGTTGCGTAATCTGGAACCGGCCGGGGCTGGCCCATATTCAAAACGCCAGTCACCCGCCTGAGGGCTTATGATTCTTGCTTTATTTGAATTTTGTCTTGTTATTTCCATCGCATTGTATCTAGGTTTTTGGAGAGCCGGTGTCCGCCGCAGGCAGACACAGGCCTGGGACAGGCTTGTAGAACAGCTACAGGTAAACGGTATTGCCCCCGACCTCAATTGTCGGATTTTCGCGGAAGAGCGGATTGCCACGCCGGAAGAGCGGCGGCGGCGCACTCGAGATTCTCACGGACTTTGGCCGATGTATGAAAACGCCCGGGTCATGCTGGAAATGGCTGACTATGCGGCGGCCAACTGCGCCACCGTCGACCGCGAACTCCTTGCCGACCTGCGCCGCGATGCAATGCAGATTCGCGTATGCGTCATGGTTGAGCTTTCAAAACACGCATGCGTGCAGGTAAATGAAAACACCTCCGCAAACATCGCCCAGGCTGCCGCGATCTATGCCGACATGGTAAGCCGGATGGCCGATCTGATGCAGGCGAACAGCGGCGCGCTGGCCGCGGGATTCGCCCCAACGGCCTAAACGCAAAAAACTGAAAGCCGGGCGCCTCAGCTCTCATCAAGAAAATCGGGTGCCCCATCCTTCTCGCAGCTTTACCGCGAGAAGGGTGGGACAGCAAGCCCGTAAACTCACCACAAACACGCCAACGACTGATAGCAGAAAAAGCCGGGTGCCGGGTGCCCCGGGTCCGGATTCTCGGACCTGGGATACCACGAACCTCAACTCACCGACTCCGAGTGCCCCATCCTTCTCGCAGCTTTACCGCGAGAAGGGTGGGATAGCAAGCCCTCACCCCACCACAAACCAGCTAGAAACTAGCTCTTATTCAGATATCCCAACCCCGTCAACACGCCCCGCATGTAAGCAAAGCTCTCAATCACTCCAGGCATGGGATTGTCGCCATTGATCTCGTACTCCAGATCGACATAACCGGGATACTTGATCTCCGCGAGCGCCTGAAAGATTTCGCGGAAGGGAATCACACCCTCGCCGACCGCAACCTGGCTCTCCTTGCTCGTGTAGCTTGTCAAATCTTTCACGTGCATGTCGTAAAGCCGCGAGCCGGTGGCGTGGATGGCTTCAACCACGTTGGCGTTGGCGCGCACGGCATGGCCCACGTCAATGCAGAACCCGATGCGCGGGTCGAGGTCCTTGATCGCCTTCAACACGTCGAACGGCGACGGAAAGAACTTGTCCTCCGGTCCGTGATTGTGAATGGCGATCTTGATGTCGTACTCCTTCACAAACCGCTCGATCCACTTCAGCGATTCGGGCGTGGGATCGCCGGCGACGATCACGTCGATGCCTGCGCGCTTTGCGTAGTCAAATTTCCCGCGAATATCTTTCTCGTCGGAAGAAGGGAAGTAGATGGCTCCCGCTGCATGCAGCTTGATGCCGGCGGCCTTGTAGTCGGCCAGAGCCTGGTCTTCTCCGGCAGCGTCCTTTGGCAAGTGGTCCTTTACGTCCTTTACGTTCAGATCGGTCACATTCAGCTGCTTCATGAAACCGATCAGTTGCGCGCGCGTAAAATTGCGGAACGTGTAGCTGCAAAGTCCCAGCTTGATCGGGCTCGGCCTCCCGGTTTCCTTCAGCGCCTCGCCAAATACAGGAACTGCGGACGACGCCGCACAGGCTACGGCCACGGCTGCGCTGGATTGAATAAAATTGCGGCGAGAAAAAGCACCATTCATAAGCTGACTCCCCTTCTACTTCCTTTTCATTTCCATCGATACGCGAAGTAAATACCACAGCCGTTATAGAACACTACTCCTCAAAACTGCAAAGTTCCGTCGCGCGAAGAAACAAGAAACTGCAGTTTAGAGGTGCAAATCAAGTAAACGAAACCCCTGCCACGGACTTGGCAGGGGTCTCTTTTTAAAGCGTCGAATTGCCCGAAGCGTACACGCTGACCAGCCGCCAACCCAACTCGTCAACTTGTAAACGTGTAAACTCGCCTCACCGTTTCCCGAAGCGGTAAACCACCCCGGTGGTGAATCCACGGCTGTACTGCATCGTCGACCCAAAGCCGGTGATGAAGTACTCAGGCGCCAGCCTGAATGCGATCGCCGGGGTCAGGTTCACGTCGCCGATGATCGCCGCGCTGGCAGAGAATGTGGCGCCGTCAGGCCAGAGACCGAGCGTTGTGCCGCCCAACGCGTTTGTATCTGCGGAAAAGTTACTGTGGGCGTAGCCGCCCATCACGCGCCCTGAGACCGAGTATCTCGGTTGCAGATAGAACCGGTACGTCGGTCCGATCATGGCGTTGTATTCGCTGATTGAAGGGCGGGTCATTCCATACGGGTTCAGCCCCACATACGCAGTGCCGTAGTAGCCTCGACCAGCCGCGGTCACGCCAAGGCGCTCGCTAAAGTACCGCGTCAGACCGATGTCCCAGGCGTAGAACGTAAGGCGCTGCTTGTACTGTCCCGGCTGAAAGCGCAGGTATCCCATTCCCACATAAGCTTCGTACAGCTGCGAATAGGCATCATGAATGGCGGCGGCCCGGCGCTGCTCGCGGCGCGCGCGAATGCGCGCCTGAACCGTCTGCTCCTGAGGGTTGAGGGCTGGCGCCTGCTGCGGTGCGGCCTGGTCCTGGGCCGGTGTTGGAGGAGTGCTGCTCGAGCTTTGTGCCAGAACGGCGTGCATAGCTGGCAATCCAAGCGCCAGCATTAGGGCAAGAGAACGAAAAGAACGCATCGGTATCGGGTTTCCTCCACGGGATTGCGGAAGCACACCCCGCAGGATGCAGTGCTCCCCCCATTAAGTATTAAAACATCTTGGGCTGCCTCGAACGAGCCGTGTGCCCCATCCTTCTCGCGGCACCATCGCGAGAAGGATGGGACAGCAAGCCCTCAAGCCCACCGCTAACAAGCGGACGGATGAAAGCCAGCCGAAAAAGCCGTGTGCCCCATCCTTCTCGCAGCACCATCGCGAGAAGGGTGGGACAGCAAGCCCTCAAGCCCACCGCCAACAAGCGGACGGATGAAAGCCAGGAAAAAGCCGTGTGCCCCATCCTTCTCGCAGTTTCATCGCGAGAAGGGTGGGACAGCAAGCCCGCCAACCAGCCACGACGAAGCTGAAAGCTGAAAGCTGATAGCTGCAACTGTACCTTTGACGCGGCCGGACCCGAATCGTCGCCGCCCCGAGGCCCGCATCCTACCACCATTCGAAGCATGAATTTTCCGTCATCACCCGCAAATCCGCTGCGCCCCTGACGGCGGATACCGTAGGATTTATACGAACAAACGAGGTCTAATTCATGGGTCGCTTTTTACTCGGAGTAATTATCGGATTCGCACTGATACCCGTATTGGGATACGGATGGTTCAAGTTCGGTCATCCGCCCGTAGCGGTCACCGATCCACCCCTGCCTTTTGAAAAGGTGATCACCCACATTCCCCTCAATGCGCGCATCGACAGCGAAATGATCAAGAACGCACCCATGCCCGCGGACGAGAACAATCTCGTCGCCGGCGCGCAGATCTACCACGAGCAATGCGCGGCCTGTCACGGCAATCACGGCAAACCTTCCAGCTTTGGGCAGCACATGTTCCCCAACGCACCACAGCTTTGGGAAAAGCACCGCAATGGAGTGGTGGGCGTAAGCGACGATCCGCCGGGCGAGACGTACTGGAAGGTCGACAACGGCATCCGCCTCACCGGCATGCCATCGTATAACAAAGTGCTCAACCAGACGCAGATGTGGCAGGTAACGGTGCTGCTGGCCAATGCTGACAAGCCGCTGCCCCCGGCGGCACTCGATATCCTCAATGGAAGCCAGCCTGCTGTCGCCGCTGTTCCCGCCCCGGGCGCTGTCAAGGCAAAGCAAGTAAGAGTGCAGGCAGGCATCGCAGGAGGAAAGTGATCGTGAGTGCTCTGGACGTAGTGCGCAAAGGATTGGGCTACGTGCTGATGTGCATGGGTGTGTCGAGCCCCACACCCAAAAAACCAAAGCCGGCGTCTCGGCCCGCTCCGGACTCGAAGCCGCAACCGTAATCTGAGCCTGCTGGCTCTAGCCCACCCGTCACCAAATCTGCCGCGTCGCACAGCCGCCGCCTTTCATCGGCAAAAACCTTTTGCGCCCTCACCACGCCGAATTCATCCAATCGGCAGTGGCTCACCCGCGCGCCGCGCGATGGGCAAGTTCCGGCCCGTACAATAGTAGAGGAAGCCTGACCGACCCGACCGATGGCGGACGACAACAACAAAAATCACCGCGAACCCGAGGCCCCAAGGCCCGCCCGCAAACCCGATGAAGATCCGGTCGGGAAAGTGTACGATTCGCGCCTTGCTAGCCGCCTCGCCCGTTACGTCCGTCCGCACTGGCTGCAGGCCGCCATCGCTTCGTTTGCCGTAAGTCTCAAGTCTGTCTGCGACGTCGTCGGGCCCATCATGGTCATGATGGCGATCGACCGTTATCTGGCTCCGCAGGCCAATCCCAAAGACGTCAACAGCGCCCTCGCGCACTGGCTCGCCCATAACAGCCCCATCGCCCGCATCCTGCCCGCCGATAAAGTGGCAGGCGTTACCATGCTCGCCGCCATGTACCTGGCCGCGCTGCTTGCCGCCTACGTCTTCGCCTTTGTGCAGACATACCTCATGCAGTGGATGGGCCAGAAGATCATGTTCGATCTTCGTCGCGAAATCTTCCGCCACATGCAGCGCATGCACATCGGCTTCTTTGACGTGAACGCGGTGGGCCGCCTGGTCACCCGCATCACGTCCGATGTGGACGCGGTCAACGACATGTTCACCGACGGCATTCTGGCCATCGTGAACGACTTCTTCATGCTCGTCATCATGGCCATCGTCATGCTTTCCATAAACTGGTGGCTGGCCCTGATTGCGTTTGCGGTGCTTCCGCTCATCCTCATCGTCACGCGCCTCTTCCGCAATTCCGTTCGCGAGAGCTATCGCCGCGTGCGTGCCGCCATCGCGCGCATCAACAGCTTTACCCAGGAACATATCTCCGGCATGAGCGTGGTGCAGCTCTTCAATCGCGAGGAGCGCGCCTATCAGGATTTTGAGGCAGTCAACCGGTTGCACATGATCGCGTTCAAAGACACCATCTTTGCCTACGCCCTCTACTATCCCACCGTCGAGTTGCTCTCTTCCGTGGCCATTGCGCTAGTGGTGTGGTTCGGCGGATTCAGTGTGCTTAGTCACGGCGTCGTCACCATCGGCATGCTGGCCATGTTCATCCAGTACTCGCAACGCTTCTGGCGCCCCATTCAGGACCTCAGCGACAAATACAACATCCTGCAAGCCGCCATGGCCGCCTGCGAACGCATCTTCAAGCTTCTCGATACCAAGCCGGAAATCGTAAGCCCCGCGCATCCCATCGCGGGTGATGGCAGCAATCGCATCGAGTTCCGCCACGTCTGGTTCACGTATCAAAAACTTACCGACCAGCAAAAAGCCGAGGTCGAAGCAGCCGCCACATCCGACTCGCCCGCATCGCGCCTCGCAAACATCACTGACATTGAGTGGATTCTGAAGGACGTGAGCTTTATCGTCGAGCCCGGACAAACCATAGCCATCGTGGGCCACACCGGTTCCGGCAAGACCACGCTCACCAGCCTTATGATGCGCTTCTACGACATCAACGCGGGAGAGATCCTGCTCGATGGCGTAGACCTGCGTCAGCAAGACTTGAATGTTCTGCGCCGCCACTTTGCCGTAGTCCTGCAGGATCCGTTTCTGTTCGCCGGAACCATCGCCGACAACATTCGCTTTGGCGATACCGCTATCAGCGACGACGATCTGCGCCACGCCGCGCGCGATGTCAACGTCCTCGACTTCATTGAGAGCCTGCCTGCCGGATTCAACGAGCCAGTCCGCGAACGCGGCAACTCGCTCTCAACCGGCCAAAAGCAGCTCATCAATTTTGCGCGCGCACTGGCGTTCAATCCGCGCATCCTCATCCTCGACGAAGCCACATCGAGCGTCGATACCGATACAGAGCTGCGCATCCGCGGTGCGCTGGAGCGTATGGTTGAAGGCCGCACCAGCGTGCTCATCGCGCATCGCCTCTCCACCGTGCAGCGCGCCGAAACCATCCTGGTCATGCACAAAGGCCAGCTCAGAGAGATGGGCACGCATCAGGAACTACTCGCGCAGCGTGGCCTCTACTGGAAGCTCTACCAGCTGCAGTACAAAGATCAGGAGATCGGCGTCGGTCACGTGCCGAAGCTCAATGGGCAGTTGTCGGCGGTGAGCAGCCCCGCGAACGGAAGCAGTGTTTAGCAGTCGAATGGGGATCTGCCCTGAAAATACCTCGGGTGCCAGAAACCCACACCGACCTCAGAGCTGTCATCCCGTCAGAGCGCAGCGACGAGGGATCCGCGGTTGATTTTCATGCTCTTCGGATGACGCAACGCGCCATGTATGACTGCGGTTGCTGTTCAAATCTCCATGCGGTCGAGCGATCGGCGGTAATCAGCAGGCCCATAGTCGTTCCACGGTGCCCATGTACCCAAAAATTGCTCCTTCAGGTGTGGCTTGAACCACACGTTTTAGCGCGCTTCCGGACACTGTTTCCCACCCGATTCCTTTTCGCGTAACCACTTGATCAAGCCGGAGAATTTCGCCCCGATTTTCCTTGCAGCCGAGCGCTGGCGCGGTCGTGTATCTTGGCCGCAGTAGCCTTTTTTTTATACTTCGGAGAGAACAGAACTTAATGCCGACTTTTGCTGCCATCGACATTGGATCAAATTCATGCAGGTTGAAGATCGCCAAGGTTGTGGCGCACCACTTGAAGACTCTGGCTGAGGATCGCGAGGTTACGCGGCTGGGCGCAAGCGTGTTCGATTCGGGGCTTGTTTCTCCTGAGGCGATGGCGCAAACGTTGCGTGCGCTGAAGCGGTTTCAGCGCGCCGTCCAGGCGCATGGAGTGGATCAGATTCGGGTGGTGGCCACATCGGCCATGCGCGATGCGCGCAACGGCTCCGCATTTCAGGCGTGGGTGAAAGCTGAAACCGGCTGGAACATGGAGATCATCTCAGGCCTGGAAGAAGGCCGGTTGATTCACTTGGGCGTGACGGGCTCCGAGCCGGGCGCGGGCGGCAAGGTTCTGCTGCTCGACCTGGGTGGAGGCAGTTGCGAGATTACGCTCTCAGAACATAAGCGCATCAAGGAAACCGTCAGCATGCCGCTGGGAGCAGTGCGCCTGACGGAAGCATTTCTCACCACCGACCCGGCGCCCAAAGACGGGCTGATGCGCATGCGGCAGTGGATTGCCCGCGAGATTCGCAGGGCGCATCGCAGAATCCAGCCAGGCAAAGTGCCGCTGGTCATTGCCACATCGGGCACGGCTGCTGCTCTGAGCGAAGCCTACGCAGCCGGCGTGAGGCTGAACAACGCGCAGAGTGCGCGGCCGAGTAAGCGCGATCGCGGTGAGGCGCCGGCCTTGGTGCCGACACGCTCGGTGCGGAAGCTTGCCACTTCGCTTTCAAAGATGTCGTTGCCGGAGCGAGAGGCGGTGCCGGGAATCGGGCCACGCCGGGCAGAGATCATCATTGCCGGCGCCGAGGTGTACGCCGAATTGCTGGATGGTTTTGGCTTGGAGGGGTTCCGCTATTCGCCGCTGGGGCTGCGAGACGGGATTCTCGCGCAGATGCTGGCTGAGCAAGACGCGCGCGCCATCACGCACGTGGAATTTGAGCACGAACGCTGGGAGAGCGTGCTGGCAACCGCGAAACGGTACGGCGTCGACACGAAACAGGCGGAGCCGGTTCGGGCGCATGTTCTGCAGTTGTTTCGCGAGCTGCAGTCGCTCCATCAATTGCCGCCGGAATACGAGAGCTGGCTGTCGGCGGCCGCCATGTTGCGCGATACCGGCAAGTTCATCAACCACCAGGGCCACCACCGGCATACGCAGTACATCATTTCGAGCACGGAAATTTACGGGTTCACGCAACTGCAGCGCACCATGATTTCCGCTGTCGCGCGCTACCTTGGCAAGAGCCGTCCGCAGCCGGGCGATCGCGCGCTGCGCAACATTCCTGCAGAAGTGCATAAGAACGTTCATCTCGCAGTTGTGCTTTTGCGTCTGGCTGTGGCACTCAACCAGGACCGCGCCAGCGACGTGCTGCGGGTAGCAGTGAAGGTTTATCCGAAACGGGTCTATCTAGAAGTAAGGCCCGGGCGCACCGGTGCTGAGCTCGAGCTGTGGTCGCTGCGCAAAGAGGCCGGCTACTTCCGCGAGGTCTTCGGGCGCGAGCTTCTGGCCACGCTGGCGTAGATGGCGCGCGCCGAGCGTGGATCGATAAGCCACTGCAATCGCGGCGGGTGATGATCCAGATCGACGCGGGCAATGGAGGCTTTGCGCATGCGTATGGCAGCCCCGCCGTTGCCGGTGATGAGGCGTCCCAGAAACTGATACAGGGTCGGGTTGTGGCCAACGGCCAGCAGCCCTTCATGCCCCGCATATTTCATCAGCATGTCTTGAAACACCGCGAAATCGGCGTTGGGCAGCAGTGCTTTGTTCATTTCTACTTTGCCGTCATAGCCAAGCTCGGTACCCACATACTGGGCCGTCTGCATGGCGCGTTTCAGGGGGCTTGAAACAATGGCATCCACCGGCACCTTAAGGGCACCAAGCAAGCGAGCCATCAGCACGCATTGCTCTTTTCCCTCTTTGACGAGGCCCCGCTTTGCATCGAGAGTGGGGTTCTCCCGGAATAATCCGGCGTTGGCATGGCGCATCAGGTAGAGGATCATGGCGAAATGTTAGCTTGGCTCTTGCGAGGGAGGAGCGGCTACCAGGAATTCCATTTTAACACGACTGTAACAATCGAGTGGGGCGGGGCGGGAGCCCGGAGGCCCACCAGATCAATTACTTAAGGCACGGCCGTACTTAACCGCATGCCCAGACCGCCTCAGGCCCGGCAGCCGGCGTCGAGCGCAGGCGTGTCCTGATGTTTGTACATGAGGAAGTACTCGCGGTGGCCAAGCGCTTCAGGCTTTGACTGCTGGCCGCCGGCAACAGCCTGCACCAGGGAGGCGAGTTCTTCGGCGGCTGCCTGCAACGTGACTTCACCGCTAAGGATGCGGCCCGCGTTGAAGTCCATGTCGTCGCGCATGCGGTTGTAGGTAATGCTATTCCCTGTGACCTTGATGAGCGGCGAAACAGCACTGCCGATGACGCTGCCGCGGCCGGTTACGAACAAGACGATCTGTGATCCGGCACAGATCAGATCCATGATGCCTTCCGTATCGTTAGGATTGGTGTAGCCGAACTGCATGAAGTGCGGGTCGGGCACCGAGTCGAGCAGCCACAAGCCGTTGTGCGGAGGACGCTCGGCAACGCGGATTGCGCCTTCAATGGGGCGGCTGCCGCTTTTGGCGAAGGCCCCCATGCTTTTTTCTTCAATAGTGGTGAGGCCGCCGGCAAAGTTGCCGGGCGCGACCGAGTACTGTCGCACTTCGCGGCAGTAGCGTTCAGCTTTGTCGTAGGCGGAGAGCAACTGTGCGCGAGCTTGCGGCGATGCGGCGCGGGCGTCGAGTATGTTGCGCAGGCCGATCATTTCGACGATCTCTTCAAAGATGGCCGATCCACCGCGATCGACGAGCAGATCGAAAAATGCGCCGACCACCGGATTGCCGGCCAGTCCGGAGGTTCCGTCGGAGCCGCCGCATTCTGAGCCGACGACGAGATCGGACCAACTCATCGGTACTAACTGCACCTGGCTGTTCATCTCGGCGCGCAGGCGGGCGATGATTTCTTTGCCGTGTGCGATCCCGGCCTTGGTGCCGCCATTTTCCTGGATGAAGAAAGAGTCAGCGGGACGGCCGGACTCGCGCACACTTTGCGCAATTTTGGCGGGCTGCGTGTACTCGCATCCCAGGCCGACAGCCAGAACCGCACCCACGTTCGGGTGCCGGCCGAGGGCGAGGATCATGCGGATCGCGTACTGGTTGTCGTAGCAGCCAGGAAAGCCGATAACGTGGACATCGTCTTCATCGCGCCCAATGGCGTGCGCAACATGGCTGGCGCACTCGACCGTGTAGACAACCAGAATGATGTTGCGGATTCCTTTTCTGCCGTCGCTGCGGAGATAGCCTTGCCACTCGGTTTCATTCATAGCGGACATCCTCCGGGACGCCAGTGTGTACATCGAACGCGTTGGAGCGCTCGTCGAGACGGCTGCCGCAATTGTGCAGATGCACCCATTCGCCTTGCTGGACAGCGCACGTAGCCGCACCGATGACTACGCCAAATTTAATGATGCTTTCGCCCCTGCCAATGGACGTGACCGCAATCTTGTGACCGTGCTCGATGGCCTCTCGCGCGATGATTTGCTTTTCTCCTGTGGCGCCGCGGACGGTGACCGGTCCAGGCTGTGCAGGTACGAGAAGGGTCGCCACATTATCGCTGGCGCTGATCTGAAAGGCGACGGGCGGAGCGGCAGTGGTTTGCAATGCCATAGCTGCAAGGATATCGCTTTGTCGCCGTTCGGTGCTCTTCCTAACGTGCACTGACCGACCAAAGTTCACTCATTAAAAGCCCGCCAAGCCAGCGACGTTCGCCGGCGAGTTCGAAGCCGGAGCGGCGCAATGCGGCGCGATGATCTGGGAGGGAGCGGATCCTGAGGCCCGTGAGGCGGCCGAAAACCCAATAAAGACTACGGATCAGCGGACGTGCGAAGATTTTCCCGTACCAGCCGGGAGGAATCGCAAACTCTGAAATCAACCACTTTGCTGAGGACGTAACGGCGGTTCTGAGACCCGTGGCCAGCGATTCGATTTCAGCCGCGGTCAGGCAGTCGAGAAAGAAGTGGGTCACCACAAGATCATAGGGCGGGCCCTCTGGATGCCAGTGTCGCGCGTCGGCGTTCCAGGTGCGGACGCGATGGGAATCCGAGCTGGCGCGGCGACGCAGTTCATTGAGCATGGCGGAGCTGGCGTCGACGGCGTCGATTTGAATGTCATGGTTCGCGTGCAGGAGACGCGCGGTGAAACGGCCATCTCCGTCGCCGATGACCAGCGCGCGCCGGCAATCGGCGACCTGGTCGAGAAACGTGCATCGGCACCAATGAAGCCAGGGGCCAAAGCTTGCGAACTCCATCCAGCGATAGAGGTGTGCGAGCCGGCTGAAGTCGGGCGGCGCGGCTGATTCTGTTCTTGATGTCGCACTCATTTGCGCAACAGCGGAGCCAGCGCAAGAAGCATTGCGGGAGTAAGCAGCACCAGATCGGCCGCGGCGCGCAGCGTGACGGGAGTGATGCGGCTGCGGACGCGATCGAGTGCGGCAAGCAGCAGCGACGCCGTGGCTCCGCATGCGAGCAGGCTTGCAGATCGGGGATGTGATGCAACCAGAAGCGCGGAACAAATGAAACCTGCTGCGGTCAAGAACAGCGCCGGGACTGCGATCGGATAGCGCGAAAAATTCGCATCGTGCGATTCCCAGCGGTCAATCGCGTAGCAGTTGAACCACGCCAGCAGCGCGAAGAAAACGGTCGTGATCAGAAGAGGCCACCATGGAGTGTCAAGCGAGAAATGAGCGCGCGAAAAGGCGGTGAAAGCACATCCGAAAGTAAAAATGACACCGACGGCCAATTCCTTCGAAAGCACGGAGAGAAACCTTCGGCCTGAATGAACGCGTGTGAAGTAGAGCAGTGATGCGGCCGCGAGCAGCGAATCGTGTTCTCGCGTGGTGCGCGGCATCAGGTGAAAGACGATCCAAGCGGCGATGAGTGCCGACGCAAGTGCCATGGGAACGAAGATGCGTCGATGACGCCAGTGAAAGACGTGCCGTTCGCGGAGCCGATCAACCGTGGACGATTGCATGCCGGTGCGAGCATCGAGCAGGCGGTCCGCAACGTAAACTGCCCAAACGCCTGACGGAACCAGAACGAGAACCCACCAGGGAAGGCGCACGTTGGCTGTCCAGGCGAATGCCACACTCCAAACAAGTGCGACGGTCGGTGCGTCAAGGCCGGCGAGATGCCAGAAGCGAAATGGAAGAGGCCCATGGAATCGAGCACGGCGACGCCGAGCTCCTGAACTGGGCTGTAATTCGCCGGGGGTTAAAACCCCTTGCCCGGCATGACTAAAGTCGTGCCCTGTTACCAAGCGGATTTTTGAAAGACGCTTGGGATCGTCGTACAAACGGGGGTGGGCGAGGGAACGCGGCACTAACCTGATTTTATCCGCCCAGGCGCTTACTTGCCGAAGAGCCCCTTCAACGATTTGACCGTGTTATTGAGTTGCTGCTGATTGCTGTTTGGCTGCTGCTGGCCGTTTGATTGTCCGAGCAGTCCCCCGGCCTGCTGCTTGACGAGGGTTTTCAGGTCAGCGCGAATGGAGGGGTTTGATGTGGTGCCAGTGATCGTAAGCGGAACGCCCTTATCCGCCGCGTTGTTGGTCTTGTTGCCGAGCAATCCGCCGAGCGCATTGAGCCCGGTGTTGGCGAGCGAGCCCATTGTCGAGGCGTTGCTGAACTTGGCCACAAGCTGGAAATCGAGCGCGCCTGAAGGCGAAACCGTGCCGCTGCCGCTTGCCGTTCCGATGGCAGGTACTGATCCGAAGAGATTGCTCAGCTTTGTCATCTGCGGCGAGGACTCGAGATCGGTGCTCAACTTCTCAATCTGTGTGCCTCCCTTTGTTCCAGACAGGCCGTTCATGCCCTGAATCTTTGCGCCGAGATCGAAGCCGGACAGTTCAGTTTTGTCGATCTCGACCGGGCCGCTGATGGTAGTGGCGGTTGCTGGCCCGGTGATGGCAAGATTTGCCGTAAGAGTGCCGCCACGCAGCCGTGAGCCGCTGGGAAGATTGACGCCAACAGCCGGCAGCATGTCTTCCAACTGGTCGATAGGCAGACCGGGAGCTGAAAGGTGGAGATCGAGAATGGGCGTTTGCGCGGACAAGCGATACGTGCCTGTGACGCGGGCAGCAGCCGAGCCGGAGTGAACCGAGATGTCTGAAATTTGGCCGGTGCGCGCGTCGAGATGATTGGTGACGTTGTAGTCGATGGTCACGGGCTGCGGCGCAGGCGATCCGCTGCGCGAAAGCTGAAGCTTGGCCGCCTGGATCTTTCCAGCGCTGGTCAGGTTGGTTCCATCCGATGCGACCTGTCCGTCGAAGTCAGCGACCATGGCGATACCCTGGCCGGGCGCAACAACGTTGGCGGCAACCGGATCAAAGTGAGTCAGTTTCAACTTGGCATTAAACGGGGTGTCAGACGCATCTTTCTGCGAAATCGGTCCCGCGTTTCCGGTGAGTTCGACCACTCCATCGCCAGGGAACTTTGCCGATAGCTCAAATGGAAATGCTTTCAGAAACGAGAACTGCTTCACTGAGATGTTGATGTCTGAGCAGGTAAATGGCTTTCCGGTGGCGGGAAGTGAAGAGATGGTTGCGCTGCCGCTCTCGATCTTGAATGCGCCAATAGTGAGCGCAGGAATAACGCTTTCCTGCTGCGATGCTGGCTTTTCTGTGGACTTTTCAGCCGAGCTGCCGATATTCGAAAAGTTCCAGGTTCCGTTCGCATTGTGGATGAGATTGATCGACGGAGAGTCGATGGTAATTTCAGTGATCTGCACGGAATGATGGAAGAGAAACGGACCGAGCTCGATTCCAATGTGCAGCTTTTTGGCTGCTACGAACGGAGTCGTGGACATCGCGGGATCGTCGGCGATTGAAATGTTTTCAGCAACCAGGCTGCCGCTCAATACAGAAAGGCTCAGATGGCCGAGCGTAACCTTGCGCCCAAGCGTGCTCGAAAGCTCACTTTCAATCCTTGGTCTGAAGGTGTCTGCATTCACAAACAAGGGAATAAGTGCAATGACGAGGATGAAAACGGCTACGATGCCCAAAACGATTTTGACCCAGGGCTTGCGCATGAAAATCCCCTTTCTACGTGCGTCTGAATTGTACCGCTGAACAACTCCCGCTGACACCGAGTGAGAAGAGAACGCGGGTGAACCGAGCGAGCGCTATTGATATCAGATGATGTTTCGATGAGGAACGAATGAGATGTCAGTCGGCGGCGGCTGCTTTTTTTGCGCCTAGTCTGGTGCGCCGGGCAGGAGGCCGAACTTGCGGCACAGTTTTCTGCGGCACCGGGATCGACTCGATCTCGGCTCTGCCCTCGGCCAGCTTCATCAGGAAATCCTGGCTTGAAAACGCCGGGGCGTCCTTAATCACCTTGCCCGCCCTTATGTAGGCGCCGTCGGGCTGCTGGAGCCGCGCCTTTACGGTGTCGGCCAGGTATGCCGGCAATATCTCGTTGTGGATGCGTGCGAGGACGGCGGGATCGCGTACCGGAAAAACGACTTCGCAGCGCTCGAAAAGATTGCGCGGCATCCAGTCTGCCGAGCCCAGGTAGATTTCGTCGCCGCCGCCGTTGGCAAAGTGAAAGATGCGCGAGTGCTCCAGGAAGCGTCCGACGATGGAGCGAACGCGAATTTTTTCAGACAGTCCGGGAACGCCCGGCCTAAGGATCGAAAGCCCACGGATGATGAGGTCGATTTCGACGCCGTCTTGCGAGGCCTGATAGAGCGCTTCAATTACCGACGGCTCGAGCAGCGCATTCATTTTGGCGATGATATGTGCGGGGCGGCCAGCCTGCGCATGCTCCTGCTCGCGTCGAATAAGGCGCAGGAAACTCTCCGCCATAGTAAGCGGGGCTACCAGCAGCGGGCTGTAGTCGTCGACTTCAGCATGCGCGGTGAGATAGTTGAACACCATGTGCACGCGCTCGGTAATCTGCGGGTCGCAGGTGAGCATACTCAAGTCAGTGTAGAAACGGGCCGTGACGGGGTTGTAATTGCCGGTGCCGAGATGACAGTAGCGGCGCGTAACGCCGTCTTCATCGCGGCGAACGAGCAGGGCCAGCTTACAGTGCGTCTTTAGTCCTACCACTCCGTGAAACACCTGCACGCCTGCATCTTCCATGCTGCGCGCCCAGCGGATGTTTGACGCCTCATCGAAGCGCGCCATCAATTCGACGACGAGAGTCGTCTCCTTTGTGGCGGCAGCTTCAGTCAGCGCCTTGAATACCGGCGAATCCGCGCTGGTGCGATACAGGGTCTGCTTCATGCTCATCACGGCGGGATCGTCGGCGCCCTGGCGGATGAAATCGACTACGGGATCGTAGGAATCGTAAGGATGGTGGAGCAGAACATCGTGCTGCCGCAGCTCGTCGAAGATGTTCGTTGATTTGCGGCTGAGCACCAGCGAACGCGGCGTAAAGTGCGGGAACTTTAAATCGGTACGGTGCACATCATCGTAAAGAAACATGAGACGCGAAAGATTGACCGGTCCCTCGCCGCGGAATACCTGGTCCTCATAGAGTTCGAAGTTCACGCGCAGCCGCTCAATGATTTCCGGATCGGCACCGGTCTCGATTTCGAGGCGAACAGCGTCGCCTTTGCGGCGGTTATGCAATTCAACGCGGATGGTTTCAAGCATCGAGCGCGCTTCTTCTTCTTCGAAGTAGAGGTTTGAATTGCGGGTGACGCGGAACGATGCGTGGGCCAGCACCTCATAACCGCGATACATGCCGCCCAGGTGTTGCGCGATCAGGTCCTGCAAAAGTAGGTAGTGGTATTTGCCCTCAGGAGCGGGGAGCTGCACAAAGCGGGGTAGTGCTCGTGGCACTGTAACGACACCGAGGACCTGCGGGCCTGAACTGCGACGCTTGGCACGCAGCAGCAATGCCAGGCAGAGAGCCTTGTTCAGCACGCGCGGAAACGGGTGCGCGGGATCGATGGAAATAGGTGTGAGTAGGGGATCCACTTCGCGCTGAAAATAATCTTTCGCGAATGCGCGGGCCTCGTCGTCGAGTTCTTCCCAGTCGAGCAGGAGGACACCCTGCTTGCGGAGCTCGGGCAGTAACAACTGGTTCCAGCAGGCGTATTGGGCGGCGACGAACGAGTGAATTTCGGCGGTAAGTGTGGCAAGCGATTCGGCGGGGCGCAAACCGTCATAGCCGGGCTCGCGGTAGCCGTCCTCAATGCGCTGCATCAGGCCAGCCTGGCGGATTTCTACGTACTCATCAAGATTGGAACCGGTGATGGCGAGAAACTTGACGCGCTCGAGTAGCGGGTTGGTCGGGTCCTCGGCTTCCTCAAGCACACGCCGATTGAACTGCATCCACGAGTGGTCGCGACCGTTGAAGAGCTTTGGTTTCTGGGAGATTCTTGCCATGGCCATCTTTGCGCCGTAGTTGGCAGTCTACAGCGTTTCGGTTTGGATTGACAGTTCTGAGCTTTACACTCGGCACGCACGCAAAGGTTGGGGTAGGTCGATAAACATAAGAAAGCGCGCGCATTACAGGTTGATGAACAATTCGGCGGTTGACCGCGATGTGCGGACGGAGCAGGTTGGGCCCGTCGGAAAGAATCGCTTGCCTGCAGGGGGTCCGCGGGGTGTATTGTGTTGGCTCATGACGCACCTCAGGAAATTGCAACTTCTCTCTTTCGTGTCGATGTTCGCTCTGGCCGCTCAGATCAGTGCTCAGCAAGCGCGGCAGATGAAACCTGAAGAAACCGAAATATGGACGCCGGTACCCGCGGTTGTTACACCGGGCGCGACCGACGCAGCGCCTCCGTCAGACGCAATCGTGCTGTTTGACGGCAAGAACCTTGACCAATGGGTGAATGCGCAGACTGGCGGCGCCGCGGAATGGATTGTGAACGACGGCATATTGACCGTGAAGAAAGCGCAGGGAATTGGGAACATCCAGACCAAGCGAACGTTCAAAAATTACCAACTGCACGTCGAGTGGAAGATCCCCGAGAACATTACCGGCAGTGGACAAGCGCGCGGAAACAGCGGCGTGTTTCTTGCATCGACGGGGCCGAACGATGACGGCTACGAACTGCAAGTGCTAGACAACTACAACAACTTGACCTATGTGAACGGACAGGCGGGCGCCATTTACAAGGAGAACCCTCCACTGGTGAACGCCAATCGTAAGCCGGGAGAGTGGCAGTCGTACAACATTGTCTGGACGGCCCCGACTTTCAACGATGACGGCTCATTAAAGACTCCGGCATACGTAACGGTCTTTTTCAACGGCGTGCTGGTGCAGAACCATTTTCAACTTCTTGGTCAGTCGCTTTTCATCGGCAAGCCGTACTACAAAAAATACGATCGCGCGCCCATCAAACTGCAGGCGCATGGCGACAAGAGCGAGCCCATCAGCTATCGAAACATCTGGGTACGGGAACTGCCGTAGACGGCATGCCGTTTCCATTTCTGTAAACTACCCTCGCGCCGCCCATTTCCGTGGGCGGCGATTCTTTTTCCAATTCTTATGCAATAAAGAAGCAGATGCTGCGTCTTACATAGCAGATTGCCGGCAATAATGTGCTATTGGAACGATTTCGAACTGGCGTGTGCGTAATGGATTTCCGGATTGACTGGCACACGCGGCGGGTTGAGGATAGAGAGTGAGCCTGTCTGAAGGAAGCAGTGCGGCCCGCCCGATTGTAGGAAGAAAGATTGCTCCTGTGCGCCGACCATCTCCAGTTGCTTTCCTGTCCATCTGAACATCCCAAAGGAGACCTATTTATGCCGAATGAATCGATGTCTAATTCGCACGTCAGCATTCCTCCGCAACCGATACCGGAGGGGGCAAAGGATTTTTCAGATCGCGTGCGCAGTCTCCTTGATGGGAAGTCGAAGGATGAGGCAACGGTCGCTCGGGCGCTTGAAGGCATGGACTCGATGCTGGATGCGATTGCCGCCGGTCTCTACAGCCTGGCTTCCATGCTCGTAGGCGAGGGCGAAAATAGCGTGCGACTAGTGGAGACCGCTGTGGCAACTACCGAAGTTTCCGCGTGCCAGGATCCGGTGGAAGGCCGCAAGAACAGCCGACGTGCTCTGGCAAAAGCAGCATTGCAGATGATTGCGCAGCGGAATTCCGGCAGCCTGGCGGCTCCGGAAGGCGTTGAGCCTGCGGGTGGCTGCATCGAGGACGACGATCTTGAAGCGGCCGGCGTTTCGAAAGATGAGCTGGAGCACATGATGGCCGGGCCGGATCGCGATCGGGTGCGTAACTGGCTTGAGAATCTTCCCGTGGATCTGCGTACTGTGTTTGTGCTGCGCGCAGTGGCCGGACTTACTGCGCCGGAAACGGCTGAGTTGCTGGCCGAATATGGTGGCCCGAAAGCCGCCGGTTGGACCGCCGACGGTGTGCGCGCGGTGTTTCGGCAGGGGCTGTGTTCCATCGCATCGCAACTGATCCAGGCTTCAGTGAAGAGCTAAGAGAGCGATAAAGGATAAAGGCCGCTGCCGCAGAAATTAGTGGTTTTCTGCAGCGGCCTTTTTGCATAAGCGAACCCCCGACGCTACTTCTTCTCGAATCGTTGGGCGAGCATCGACAGCAGCCACGTCCAGCCATATTTTGCCTGCGGAGTTCAGTTTTGATTTTTTCAACAAGTTACAGAAATCTGTGGCGAACTTTCCACGGCCAATGAAGTTGACCGGGAGGCGTATTTCGTTCAAAAAGCAGGGATGTTCGCTGTCACGTCGTGGATGGGCGCAGGTTCGATACAATCCAGTTTAAGAACCTCGGGGCTGCAACCGCGCATCTATATGGGCGGCATCTTTTTCTGACAAAAGCATTTCGCGGTGAGTTGAACTACCTTGATCCTGTCAAAATCTTTGCTGAGGAGTACGACCTGTTCCTGTGCCTGCGCGGGGCTACTTTGCTTTGCCGCTGCAGCGCAAACAGTATCGGTTCCCAATCAGACGGCGCCGACGGCAGCGAGTTATCAGGGCAGCGTGCCTACCGGCGAGGCGACTGCGCAGCCGATTGGACTATCACTGGACGATGCGATTCAGCGGGGATTGAAGGCGAATCTCGGGGTTATTTTAAGCGGTACGCAGACGACGGCAGCCCGGGGGCAGAGGCTTACTGAGCTTCAATCGCTTTTGCCGTCAGTGGATTTCAAAGCAACGGAGACTTTGACGCAGGTTGATCTTCCTGCACAGGGTCTGCGCATTCCTGGTTTTCCCAAGATCATTGGGCCATTCGGATACACGGATCTGCGAGCTTCGCTCACCTGGTCGATTGTGAACGTGAGCTCACTGCGTAACTACCTGGCGGCGAAACACAACTTCACGGCGGCTACGCTTTCTGCGCAGGACGCGCAGGACTTGGTGGTATTGACGGTGGGCAACGCATATCTGCTGGCGCTGGCAGACGAGTCGCAGGTAAGCAGCGTTGAAGCGCAGGTAGCCACGGCGAAGATCTCGCTGGACCAGGCGACCGCCAGCCATAATGCTGGAACGGCGCCCAGACTCGATGAGCTGCGCGCCCGTGTGGACTACCAGAGCCTGCAGCAGCAATTGATTGTGGCGCGGAATGCTCTCGAGAAGGACAAGCTGGCGCTGGCGCGAACCATCGGGCTGCCGCTGGCGCAGAGCTTTACGCTGACCGATAAGACGCCTTTTGCGCTGTTTGATCAGTTCGATGTGAACGCCGCAATCGAGCAGGCGCACGCCAACCGCAAGGATCTCGCGGCGATGGTGGAGCAGGCCAAGGCTGCGGAAGAGCAGCGCAAAGCGGCGACGGCCGAGCGATTCCCGACCCTGACGGTTTCAGGCGACTACGGCGATATCGGTGTGAACCTCATGAGCTCGCACGGCACGGGTGATGCGACCGGAGCACTCAAGGTTCCGCTGTTCAAAGAATTCGAACTCCGCGGCGATGCACAGATTGCTCAATCTCAACTAGATTTGGCTAAGGCACAGTTGAGCGACAAGGGCGCGCAGGTGGATGCCGATATTCGCGATGCGCTGCTCGATATCCAGTCGGCGCAGCAGCAGGTTGAAGTGGCGCGGTCAAGCGTTGCGCTGGCCAACGAGGAATTGAAGGAAGCACAGGAACGTTATGCCAACGGCGTGAGCGACAACCTGGCAGTCAGCCAGGCGCAGCAGTCGGTGGCGCAGGCAAATGATCAATATGTGACGAGCCTTTACAGGCACAATGTGGCCAAGCTGAGTTTGGCGCGTGCGTTGGGTGCGGGCTCCAGTTACAAGAATTATTTGGGAGGAAAGTAAACGTGGCGGATTCGAATCCCACACCAGAACCGAACGAGCCGATCACAGAGACAGAGATCGAGAAACCGCAGTCCCGCCGAAGGGGAATTCTCGTCGCCGTGGTTGTGGTCATTGTGCTGGTCGCCATCGGAATCTGGTGGCGCTCAACGTTCACTGAGGACACTGACGACGCACAGGTAAACGGCCATCTCATCCAGGTCAGCTCGCGCATCGCCGGCCAGGTGCTCAAGGTCTACGTGAATGAGAACCAGTATGTGAAGGCGGGCGATACAATCGCCGAGCTCGATCCGAAGGATTTCCAGGTGGCGGTAGAGGATGCTGAAGCGGCACTGGCCAGCGCCAAGGCGAATGCGGCAGCCGTAAGCGTGGCCGTGCCCATCTTGACCGTGAACACCGGCAGCAACCTGAGTTCGGCAAATTCCGATGTGAGCAGTGCGGAGGCCGGAGTAGCCCAGGCCGAACGGCAGCTTGAGGCCGTCAAAGCGCGCGTGGTGCAGGCACAGGCCAACAACACCAAGGCGCAAGCCGATCTGGAGCGCTACAGGCCGCTGGTTGAGAAAGACGTAATCAGCAAGCAGCAATGGGACGCAGCGGTGGCCGCAGCAGATGCGGCCAAGGCAGGGCTGGCGGATGCAATCGCCACACAGATGGCTGCCGAACAGGGAGTAAAGCTTGCGCATGACAAGCTCTCGCAGTCGCGAGCCTTGCTGCAGTACGCGCAGACCGGACCGCAGCAGGTGATTGCGCAAAACTCAAAATACAAACAGGCCGAGGCCCAGGTTCAGCAGGCACAGGCGCAGCTCGATATCGCGAAGTTAAACCTGAGCTACACAAAGATCGTGGCGCCGGTTGCGGGCATTATCACGCGTAAGAGCGTTGAAGTGAACCAGAATGTAGCTTCGGGGCAGAACCTGTTGACACTCGTTCAGCTCGACGATCTGTGGGTGACGGCGAACTTCAAGGAAACGCAGCTTCGACACATGCTGGCAGGTCAGGCGGTCACCATCCACGTGGACTCGACTGGCCGCGATTACGACGGCAAAATTACGCAGATCGGCGGCGCCACCGGCTCGGTACTGAGCCTGTTTCCGCCGGAGAATGCTACCGGCAACTACGTGAAAGTTGTGCAGAGGGTCCCGGTGCGCATCGACTTTACCGATATCGCGAAGGAAGACTCCAATCACGAGCTGCGGCCGGGATTGTCGGTCGAGCCGAAGGTGCGGGTCAAGTAAGAAGGACTAGCCGGGAGGGGGCACCACGGCAAATCATATCCCCTGGCCGCAAAAACGGCTGGGGGATTTTCATTTGGTGCGCGCGCGGCACGCGATCCATTTGACGGCTTTCTTCGCGCGCTCGAAACAGCCGTTAAAGCATTTAAAGTGGATACAGCGCAGCCATGAGAGATTCGATTCACGTCTCAAAAGAGAATTACCTGAAGGCGATTCTCGAAGCCGAAGCCGAAGGGCACCAGGTGATCCCCGCGATGCTGGCACATTGGCTTGAGGTTTCTGCGCCCGCCGTGACCATGGCGCTCAAGCGTCTCAAGCGGGACGGCCTGGTAGAAACGGGCGAGGACGGCATTGTGCGGCTTACGCCGGCAGGCCGTGAGACGGCGTATCGAACGGCGCTGCGGCACCACCTTATCGAACGCATGCTGAGTGAGATCTTCGGCATGGAGTGGCATGAGATTCACGAGGAGGCCGAACGGCTGGAGCATGCCGTTTCGCCCGCCTTTGAAGAAAAGTTAAAGGAACGGCTGGGCGAAGGCGGAGCGTGTCCGCACGGAAACGCAGTGCTGCCGGAGAATCCCGCGGAGCGCAAGCGTCGTGGCGAGGTTCCGCTTTCTGAAGCGGCGGAAGGGCAGCGCTATACCGTGACCAGCCTGCAGGAACGCGACCCCAAGTTGTTGTTGTTCCTGCACCAAGCCGGGATCGGCCCCGGGAAGGCTCTAAAGGTAAAGAGCCAGAACTACGATCAATCCGTCTCGATTGAGCTATCTACGGGGAACTGCATTCTTGGCCGTCCGGCGGCAGATGCGGTTTGGCTTGGGCCGCCCGTACAATCGTAATTAATGGGATGCTGGAGTTAGTAGCGGACAAAGCCTAAAGTTCATGTTCGCTCTGATTGGTTTACGGCGCGGCTGAATCGACGCTCTTTCAGTGCAACACCACCAATCGAGTTCGTCCGCAGGCTGTAAAGTCGCGCCCTCTCACAAATCATCGATTCTTACGTAGCCTATAGAGTTACCAATGCCGATGCATCCGAATTCCAAACGCCTGGTTTTAACCGAACGATTCTCCGCCGCCGTGGAATACGTGCGGCTACTCCACACCGAATGCCGCAAAGGGACGGACGTGCCCTACATGGCGCACCTGCTCGGCGTTGCAGCGCTGGTAATGGGAGAAGCAGGCGGACGAGTTCCGGTCACTGAGGACATGGTGATTGCCGCCCTGTTGCACGACGCGGTGGAAGACCACGGCGGGATGCCGCGGCTGCGCGAGATCGAACAGCGCTTTGGCGAGCATGTTGCGCGCATGGTGGCAGGATTGTCCGATACATTCGCTGACGATCACGACAAGAAGGAAGGTTGGGAGGAGCGCAAACGCGCCTACCTGGAGCGGCTGCGCAGCGAAGCCGACGATGTGCTGCTGATCTCTGCTGCCGACAAGCTCTACAACGCCAAATCGATTCTTGACGACTATCGCTTGATTGGGGACGCGGTTTGGGAACGGTTCAAGCGCGGCGCAGACAAGCAGCTCTGGTACTTCAAAGAACTACTAGCCATTTTCCGTGGACATCCCACGAACAAAATCGTGGACGATCTTGAGCGGGTGGTGCGAAAACTTTCCGAACTTGTCCGCGCAAACTGACTTGGCACCCAGGTAAAAATTCAAATGTGCCGGACTTGCGCTTTCCGCGACAGCCTGCGGCATCCGCTACTATGAATGCGATGCTCGTTCTATCCGCAGCCGAGATGCAGGAATGCGACCGCGCCACCACGGAGCGGTTTGGTGTGGCGTCGATCGATTTAATGCGGGCGGCATCTTCAGCGGTGGCGGATTTCGCGCAGGAGAGGTTTCCTCACGCGCGTCGAGTCACAGTGCTGTGCGGCCGCGGAAACAACGGCGGCGACGGCATGATGACAGCACGTCTGCTGGTAGATGCCGGGTTGCGGGTTACGACGATTCTGCTGGGCGAGCCCGACGGATTGAAAGGCGATGCTGCCGTTGCCTGGCGGGGACTCACCAGCCCCGAGCGGGGAACAGTTCACATTGTCGGGACGAGAGACGAACTTGATCGCCTGAACGATGCGCTCGACACCGACCTTATGGTCGACGCGGTGCTGGGCACTGGCTTTAAACCGCCGATGAAGGGCATCGCACTGGACGCATTGAACTGGGTGCTGGGCTGCAAGGCTCCGGTGCTGTCGGTGGATCTGCCTTCGGGATGGCCTGCGGACTCGACAGATCTTTCGGCTGGCACGCCGGTCTTTCCTTCGGATGCAGTGGTTACTTTTACGGCGCCCAAGCCTGCGCATGTGTTCGGGAACCTGACGAGGAGCTGGGATCAGCCGGTGGTGGTGGCGCCGATCGGATCGCCGGACGAAGCGATTGTGTCCGCTCTCAAGCTGGAGTGGGCGGGATCGGCCATGTCGCTGGTGCAGGCGCCGCGAGCGGTAGATTCGAACAAGGGCAAATACGGTCATGTGCTCGTCGTGGGTGGAACGTTTGGTTCGGCGGGCGGCAAGGCTGGCGCACCCGCGATGACGGCGCTCGGAGCGCTTCGCATCGGAGCGGGCCTGGTGACCGCGGCGGTTCCTGCGGCAGCCATGGGTGTCGTGAGCACAATTGCGCCGGAGTTGATGACGTGGGGCTTGGAGACGAGCGCAGCAGGCGCGATTTCCGATGAGAATCTGACGCATGGGAAGATCGATGCTCTTGTAGCGGGCAAGACGGTGCTGGCCATTGGTCCGGGCCTTGGGCAGTTACCGGAGACGATCCGCTTTACCACTGAATTGCTTGCGGCTACTGAGATTCCCGCCGTAATCGACGCAGACGCGCTCAACATTCTGGCGAAGACGCCGGAGGTGATCGCAAATCTGGCCAAGCGGCGTTCGATCGTGTTGACGCCGCATCCGGGTGAAATGGCGCGGCTGGCGGGGATGAAAACAGCAGAGATCCAGGCGAACCGGCTGGAAACGGCACGTACATTTGCCGAACGCACGGGCGCCACTCTGGTGCTGAAAGGTGCGCGGACGCTCATTGCGCATCCCGATGGCCGCATCCTAGTAAACACGACCGGTAATCCGGGCATGGCGAAAGGCGGCAGCGGCGACCTGCTTACCGGATTCATCGCCGGCATGATGGCCCAGTTTCCAGGCGATGCGCAGCGAGCGGTTGAGGCGGCGGTTTATCTACATGGCCTGGCTGCCGACTTGGCCGTGCGAGCGGGCGATGAGCACACGTTGTTGGCGACCGATTGCCTGGCATATCTACCGCGAGCATTTCAGACAGGCGTTTCGTACTTTCGCAATGGCGGCAAAAGCAGATATGGTTGGATACAGGGGATACCGCGCGACCGCGATGTCCCTGGTGAGGTTCGGGCATGAGTGATGGCACGCAAACTGCGGAGGGCAGGATGTACGAGTTCACGACCCAAAGCAGCGCGGATACGATTGAAGTAGGGCGCAAACTGGCGCGCCTGCTTGAGCCTCCGCAACTGCTGTTGCTGCGCGGCGAGTTGGGCACCGGCAAAACGACGCTGGTGAAGGGAATTGCCGAAGCACTCGAAGCCGCGGAAGCCGACGAAGTCACGAGCCCCACCTTCACGCTGCTGCACGAATACGACGGTACTCGCGACGGCAAGCCTATGAAGGTTTATCACCTTGACGTGTATCGCCTTGAAGGTGAGCGGCAGTTGGAGACACTGGGCCTGGATGAGTTGTTGACGCCCGACGCGCTGATTTTTGTGGAGTGGGGCGACAAGTTCAAGAGCATTCGCAAACGGGCAACGGGCGAAATCGTAATCACTTCTGCCGGCGGTGATGCGCGCAAGATTACCGTGACGTTAAAGGACGAATCCGCTTCAGCCCAGGCGCGCAGTTCGCTGCCTGAAGGCAAGTGAGCAGCAAAGACCTCCATCAATGAATCGACTTCCTTTTGAAGAAGTTCAACAAACGCTGGCTGGCGTGCTTGTCCGGCTCGGCTTGGCGGACGAGCGGGCCCAAACGTGTGCGAGGCTGTTTGCTGAGACAACGCGGGATGGTGTGTACACGCACGGCATCAACCGCTTTCCGCGTTTCGTAGACACAATTCGCAACGGCAGCGTGAATTTAAAGGCCGCTGCACAACGTGTTGCGGGCTTCGGTGCGCTTGAGCGCTGGGACGGAAACCGCGGACCGGGAAACCTGAATGCGCTTGCGGCTATGGACCGCGCCATCAGTCTGGGACGCGAGCATGGCATCGGGTGCGTCACGCTGGGCAACACGAATCACTGGATGCGCGCAGGCACTTACGGATGGCGGGCCGCGGACGCCGGAATGGTCGGCATCTGCTGGACGAATACCATGCCGAATCTTCCTCCGTGGGGTGGGCTCGATCCGGTGCTTGGCAACAATCCGCTGGTGTTTGCTGTTCCGCGCGCGGATGGGCACGTAGTGCTCGACATGGCGATGTCGCAGTTTTCTTACGGCACGCTCGAGAGCTACCGCAAGCGAGGCGAGCAGCTACCGGTTGAAGGCGGGTTTGACGAAGCGGGGAATCTGACGCGCGATCCCGGAGCAATTGAGAAATCGTGGCGGCCGCTTCCGGTTGGATACTGGAAAGGCTCGGGGCTCGCGATTGTGCTCGACATGATTGCGGCCGTCATGGCTCTGGGCCAGGCAACGCATCAACTCGCTCCCGATCCGCTGCTCGAAGTTGGAATTTCGCAGATCTTTCTGACCCTGAATCCGCAGGCCCTGGGGCCCACGCCACGCACTGAGCAGATCGCGGACGAGATTGTGACGTCGCTGCACAATGCAAGGCCGGCAAAAGAAGGCCGGCGTGTTCGCTATCCGGGCGAACAGACCTTGCGTCTGCGGGCGGAAAACGACAAGCTCGGACTCCCTGTGGAGCCGTCCGTGTGGGAGCAGATTCTGGCAATGTGATCGCGAGGTTTCAGCTTTTAGCTTGTTCGTAGTGAGTTGTACTTCGTCCTTGCGACACGGTTGCGAGACGTTTGAGGCTGCCTTGCGTCGCTGACCTACAACCTTTCGGTAATGATGAGAGGCTGTTTTGGCTGGACTTACAGCATCCTGACGGTGCAAACTTGATTCACCAACAAGAATCACGGATTCCGGTCAGGTGTGTAGCTTTCAATGCACGGCTCGAACCGGGTACATAACTTTGATAGAAATTGGCATTGATACATTGCGGCGTGCTCCTGCCACTTCTGTTGCACTTTTAGCAGCCAGGCTTGCGTTCTGCGCCGCAGCCATAAGCGAGATTGCGAAGTGACTCCTGCGAGAAATTGGAAATACTGGCTACGAACGCTGGGCTACCCGCAGAAGGAGCGTGCTGCCAGGCGACTCCCGTCGGGGCTTGTCGCAATGTACGGTGGCACTTCGTTTCCCAAGCAGGGTTGCGTCAAGGTCATCAGTAGAACGGGGCTCTACCTGGAAACCACGGATCGCTGGCCCATTGATGAAGTGATCTCGTTGACGATGCAAAAGGCTGCCGCTTCCGCGAGTGATTCGGAGTTTCAAATTGACGTTCAGGCGCGCGTCGCTTCTTGTGGTGAAGACGGCGTGGGTCTGGAGTTCATGCTGCCCAAGGGCTTGAATGTCGACCTCTGGGAGCATCTTATCGAGAACGCGGATGCTCCGACCGAGTCGGAAGACACGCAGTCCATCTTCAGAATGGTGAGAGCGATCCTGTTTTTGTATCGTTTGTCTCCTTCTACGGCAACGGAACCCATTCACGTGATGACGGGAGAACTCGACGCCTCCAGAACCAGGAACATGCTGGGAATTGCCCTTACCGCTGAAAGGATGCTCGTTGCAGGGCCTGATGCGGAAAAAATGCGCGCTCATCCGAGCTTGATCACGAGTGTTCTCAAGGACGGCTCGTGGGTAGATGATGACCTGGCTCAGCAACTTTGGGCCGGTTGGCTGGTTTCGTCCTGTAACCCGGATGGAATCGACCAGTCGAACAAGGAAATCATCGAGCTGCTTGTGCAGCTCACAACGAACCAGGCGCACGTTCTAGTTGAAGGCTGCAGGCGGTCAAGTAAACAATTACCGGGGCCGGAGGGACGAGTCACGACGCCTGTTGTTATCTCTTCTGAAGAAATGATCCGTGTCACCGGTATAACCGATCTCAATCGTTGCGCCACCGATGTATCGCTTCTGCACCATCATGGCTTACTTGAAAAGAATTGCGATTTCTCGACGTATCTTACTAGAACGAACTTTGATATCACCCCGACTCGTTTGGGCATGCAGTTTTTCGGAACGTGCAAAGGGCATCTTCTGACAGGCGCTGGAATTTCGTCGTGAGGGTGGTCTGGCGTTATCGTAATTCATGGATCTTGAACAGCTTCCCAAGATTGAACTGCATCTGCATCTCGATTGTTCCTTGAGTTACAAGGCGGTGGCGCAGCTGGCGCCGCAGGTGAACCACGAGGAATATCTGCGCGACTTTGTTGCGCCTGCGCGCTGCACCAATCTTGCCGATTTCCTGCTGCGCGCGCCCAAAGGCTTCCGCTTGATGCAGAGGGAAGACGCTCTGCGCCTGGTGATCGAAGATCTGTTTGAACAGTTGGTGAACGATGGCGTGGTTTACGCCGAATTACGCTTCGCCCCTCTACTCCATCTTGAGCAGGGGCTGACCGCCGAGCGTGTAGTGGCTATTGTGGAGCGGGCCACGGAAGAGCTATCGCGCGCAACCGGTGTAGAAGCGAACCTGATTCTGTGCACGCTGCGGCACTTCAATGCGGAACAAAGCATGCAGACGGCGAAGCTTGGAGAGCAGTTCGCAGGCAGCCGCGTGGTGGCGATTGATATTGCAGGCGACGAAGCGGGCTTTCCGCTGGATGGGCATGTGGCAGCGTACCAATACGCGCGCGACCGCGGACTTTTTCGGACGGCGCATGCCGGCGAAGCCTGTGGGCCTGAGAGTGTGTGGGAGACGCTGCGTCTGCTTGCGCCGCAGCGTATTGGTCACGGGGCCCGCAGCATTGAAGATGCGCAACTTGTCGAGCATCTGCGGAAGCATAGGATTCATCTCGAGCTATGTCCGTCGTCAAACGTGCAGATTGTCCCTTCGATTGCGAACTGGGACGAGCACCCGATCGATCGGCTCTATCGCGCCGGTATCTCTCTCAATCTGAACACCGATACGCGCATGCTGAATCCGGTGACGCTTACCGGCGAGTACGAGGGAATGCGGCGTACCTTCGGCTGGACGGATGCCGAGTTCCTGGAGACAAACTCGATGGGGGTGGAGGCGGCGTTCGCCGGGCCGGATGTGAAGGACCGGTTGCGGAAACGGCTTATTGAAGCCTACGGCAGGGTAACTCCAGCAACGCAGGTATAAGCAGAGAATATGGCTGTTCCTCAAAACTCGGAGCGCGACGGCCATTGCGGTGATTCCTGCGCGGACTCGAATGCTGTGGTCCGCCCGGTGCTCTGGCTGCAAGGCGTCACGATCGGATGGATGCTGGCGGAGTGTGCGATTTCGCTTTATGCTGCAACGCGAGCGCACAGCGTCGCGCTCTTCGCATTCGGTTCCGACAGCCTGGTGGAACTTCTTTCGGCGACGGTTGTGCTGTTGCAATTTCTGCCGCGATTCTCGCTTTCAAAACCCGTTGCCGAGCGTGCTGCTGCGATTCTGCTTTTCCTGCTCGCCGGCGCAGTCGTGAGCATTGCGGTACTGAACTGGAACGCTCCCAAAGAGACGAGTTATCTCGGTATCGCCATTACTGCTCTCGCGTTGATCGTTATGCCCGCGCTGGCGTGGTTCAAGCGCAGATACGCTCGCGCACTCGACAATCGAGCGCTGGCCGCGGATGCGACGCAATCGGCAACATGCGCTTATCTTGCAGCAGTCACGCTGGCTGGATTGGCTGCGTTTGCGATCTGGCACATTGCGTGGATCGACACAGTAGCTGCGCTCGCTGCTGTGCCGATTGTGATTGTGGAGGGAAGACGTACCTGGCGAGGTGAAGGGTGCGGATGCGCGTAGCGCGTTTTGCTGCGCTGTTTAGAAGCCCATGACGTTATAGCCGCAGTCGACGTACATAACCTCGCCGGTGATGGCGCTGCTGAGGTTGCTGGCAAGGAAAAGGGCAGCGCCGCCGACTTCGAGTTGGTCGACGTTGCGGTGAAGCGGAGCGCGCTCGGCGTGGGCGCGCATCATGTCGCCGAGGTCGCCGACGCCGCGGGCGGCTAGTGTTTTGATGGGGCCGGCGGAGATGGCGTTAACGCGGATGTTTTTGTCGCCGAGGCTGAAGGCCAGATAGCGGACGGCGGACTCAAGCGCCGACTTGGCCAGGGCCATAACGTTGTAGTGGGGGACGACCTTCTCCGCAGCGTAAAAGCTGAGCGTCATAATGCTTCCGCCATCGGTCATCAGCGGAGCAGCGGCGCGCGACACCGCTATGAGCGAGTAGACGCTCACGTCCATCGCGACGCGGAAACCGTCCCGGCTGGTGTTGATAAAGTCTCCGCGCAGTTCGGAAGCGGGAGCAAAAGCAACGGCGTGCACGAGGATATCGATCTTGCCGTACTTTTCCTTGATGGCGGCGAAGACAGTTTCAATCTCGTCGTCGTTCGAAACATCGCATTGGAAACCGGCGGCGCCGGGAAGTTCCTGGATCAGGCTCTCCGCTTCGAGCTTCATGCGCTCGTTCTGATAGCAGATGGCCAGGTTTGCACAGGCCTCGTGGAGTTTTTGGGCAATGCCCCAGGCGATAGAGCGCTTGTTGGCCAGCCCGAAGACCACGGCTGTCTTGCCTGACAAATCAATCATGCTTTCGGTAATCCTCCGTGGCGCGCGTCGGTTGTGAGGAAGGGCGAGTCCACCGTACTTTAGGATATCAGTCGCAGAAGCGTTTCTAAGCGTTATCCGCCCAGGTCGACGAGGGTCACGTTCCCGACGGGGCGGCCCAAAAAGCGCGAGCCGAGCCGCTCGAACTTGTCTACGGAATCCGTGGCAAAGCAGCGTACCTCGGTGTCTCCAGGCCTGTCCGCCGCATCCAGGTCGACGTGGTCCGCAATGCCGCTGGCGAAGAGCTTGACCGCCGCCCGAGCTGTGGACTCGGCTGAATCAATCACCGTGACGCCCGGCGTGACTGCATGTTCAAAGGCGTTGCGCAGCAGCGGGTAGTGGGTGCATCCCAGCACCAGCGTGTCTGGCTTCAGGCCATGTGCGGCAGCTTCAGCGCGGAGCTCGTTCAGGTAAATGTCAATGACCTCGGCGGTGACGGGATGGTCGATCCACCCTTCCTCAACCAACGGCACCAGCAGCGGGCAGGCTTTCTCGATTGCGCGCAGACCGCGCTGCTGGCATGCAGCCAGATACGCATGGCTTTGCACGGTGGCATCGGTAGCGATCACCAGCACGTCGGCGGATTGCGACGCTGCACGTGCGGCCTCTGCTCCAGGGGCGATTACGCCAAGAACCGGGACTGTGGGAACTGCTTCCTGGATGGCATCGAGCGCGAGTGCGCTGGCAGTGTTGCAGGCAATCACGAGAAATTCAGCGCCTTGTTCCTGCACCAGGAACTGCGCGCTTTGCGCGGCGTAGCGTGCGATGGTGCGGCGCGACTTGGAACCGTAGGGCAGCCGGGCCGTGTCGCCGATGAAGGCGTATCGCGCCTGCGGCATGTGGTGAATAAGAGACCGTAATACTGTGAGGCCGCCGAAGCCGGAATCAAAGACACCGATAGTGGGGACGGCAGCGTTGCCCATCATGGATGTGTTCCCTCCGTGGGAACGGTGTCGGCCGCCAAATACGTGCGCATTAAATCCGCGTGGCCGGCAAGGTTGGCGCGCGGCTGGCCGTCGACGAGAAAACGTACCTGCGTAACATTGGGCAGGTTGGCGTGCAGCGTGGCGCAGATTGAAAGTACAGTAAGTGTCTCGGTTTCAAGCCCCGATGGATGGCTGGACGCAAATGCGCTCGTGAGATTGACGACAGCGAGTTGTTGGCCCGATTTTGTGTCTTTGGGAGCCGCACTTTTCGCGGGCGGAGCGGCATCATTGGTCGGAACGGGCAGCAGGAAAACCTGCGCAACACCAGCCGCTCCACCGGGCACGGGGTGGGCGGCGTTCGGCAGGGCGTAGAGGTCAAGCAGCTTGCCAAGAATGACCTGTGCGCGCGCATTGGAGCTCGGCGGCAGCGGTAATGACAGCACTTGCGTCATAAGCGAGTTTTCCTGGTCGTTGGCCACCATCAGTGTGGCCTGCTCGGTTGGCGCCACCTGCGGGGCCTGCGTAGGGGCTGAATCCTGGCCGGCCAGCATGCGTTCATGCGCGCGATTGCGAAGCTGCCAAAGAACCGCACCCATGATGACGGACACGACCAAAAGGATCACGAACAGCACTGTCTGGTAGCGAGGAATCACGGTCTGGCTGCCTCCGCGGGCGCGGCGCCGGTACGCCAGCCGTTCGATTTCCACTCTAGGATTCCGGCGGCGAGAGCCTGAGCGATGCGCGCCTGGTAGTCAGCATCGTCAAAGCCGCCGCTCTGCGATGCCTCAGGAGAGCTGGTTTTGCCGATCTCAATGGCGAGCGCGGGGCAGGCCATCGAATTGATGGTTGGCAGATCGGTTCGGCCTAGCGCCACATTTACACCTGCGTGTGCGAGCGAGGAATTGAGCACTCCCGCAAGCGCCAGGCTGCGCGTGACCCAGGCGGCCTGCGCGGTTTTCCAGGGCAGCATGGTCGTGGGTTCGGCAGGCGCCAGCGACGACGCATAGATGTGAACGCCCGTGCCGGCCTGGGATGCGTGCAGCGTTAGGCAGGCCTGCGCATTCGCGCGGTTTGCGGTTTCAGCGCGATGGTCCGCATCTACAACCGCGTCCGACTCGCGCGTGGTGACGACCGAAATTCCGCGCGCAGCCAGCAGCGAGCGCAAACGCACGCTCAGCGCGAGAGTGTAGGTTTTTTCCAATTCCATCTGGCCGCCGGAATCGCCAAGCTGGCCGCCTGACTCGGTGCCTCCGTGCGCAGCATCGAGCACCACCACGAAGCGCTGCGCAGAAGCGGGCGGCGCCTGTGCGGTGGATCGGCCAAGCCCCAGGAGGGCAAGGCTCAGCAGGGCAAGCCCAGCCGGAAGCGAGGTGAATACGGGGCGCGGTCGTGCCGCTCTGGAGAAATTGCGCCTTCCCGCCATCGGACGGAAGCTGCTGCTGCCGGGATAGGGCGCCGAATCCGGCATTCACTTACTCCAGTGAATAGATGGTGAGGCCGCTAAGCAGTTTCGGAAAGAAGTCAGTGGACTTCTGCGGCATCACATCGCCGGCAAACGCGACTTCGCGGAGCTGCTCCATGCTTACGGGATTGGTGAGGAACGTAACATCGGCTTGGCCGCGCCGCACCTGGTCAGCTGCCTCAGAGGCGTCGCGCAGGTAGCGGATGTTGGTTTGCTCACGAACCTTTTCTGCATCGAGCCCGAGAAGGCGATCGAGAATGATGGAATGCAGGTGCGTCAGATCGAGATTGCGCTGGCGATCGGGGACGCCGGCCAGAGCAGCGCCGATCGCGTCGGACTTCGACTTGAGCAGGAAATCTCCGTCGCGCGTCACGGCGACAAATGCTTGTCCCCGTTGCGCGCCCAGCGTCTTCATGTAGCTGGCGGCATCGGCGGCGGGCAGTTTTTCCACGGTGAAGAATCGCTCAGCAGCGCGGACAAACGCGGCCGGCTCGAATCCCGCCAGGCTGTGGACGACGCGATGGGTGGGTAAAATCACCAGGCCGTCGGAGTCCATATTCACGAAGGTCATCATCACCGCGGCCTCAGGATAGGCGGGCTGTGGCAAATGCGACGAGTTGGTCTCAATGTACGCTGGCGACGCGGGGGCGTGTTCCTTTGCGTAGTTAAGCGCCGTCTCGTAGCGGTGGTGGCCGTCGGCAATAATGAGTTTTTTGTCGTCCATTGCCGTGGCCAGCAGGCGAATCGTCGCCGGATCGCTAATACGCCAGACGCGGTGCAGCACGCCATACTCGTCGGTCACTTCGCCCTCGGCGAGGCCAAGGTCGTCGTACAGAATCGACTCCACGCTGCCTGCAGGGTCAGAGTAGAGCACGAAAATCTGGCCAAAGTGCGCGCGCGTGGCCTTCAGCAGGTTCAGGCGGTCACTTTTCGGCTTTGAGAGCGTCTGCTCGTGGCGAAAGACGACCTGCTCAGCGTAATCGTGCAGCTTGCCGAGCGCAATAAAGCCGCGCCGCTCCTTTACCGTGTCAGTTCCGGGGACGGCAAAGCGCTGCGAGTAAGCAAAAACGCAGGGCTCTTTCTCCTGAGTTAAAACGCCCTGTTCACGCCACGCGTCAAAGTCGCGGGCGGCGCGAGTATAGACGCTTTCTCCTCGCTCAGCATCGAACAACTCAGGCAGTCCAAGTATGATCCGGACCAAGTTGTAAGGGCTGCGCTGGTAGTAGGCCTGCTGCATCGCCGGCGAAATTTTGTCGTAAGGCTGTGTTGCGGCGTCTTCAAGTCGGACTGCTGAGGGGTTGTACCGCCAGGCGCGAAAGGGATAAATGCGAGCCATTTGAAGGGTCTTGCTCCAGAAAGAAGCGGTTGAATTTGCACGCTGAGTACCGCCTTCTGAAGCTGCGGGGCATCAGCACACTAGGGTCGATTGTATCCCAACCGTCGCCACGTCACGGTTTCCGCAACCTGTTGACGAGTTCGCCTTTGATGGAGACAAAATGATGACCAGTCTGTGACGCCAAGCGTCAATTGATCGTGTTAATATCGCCTCCAATCTTTGGGTGAAGGGAAAGATGACCAAGGTCCCAATCGAAAGCATCTGCAGAAGCAGGCAAAACGGCCTGCGGCTGGCAGGCAGTGGGCTCAAGATTCAAGGAATGTTGGTACTTGGCTTGGCGGCGGCCTTGGCGCTCCCCAGGCAGGCCCATGCCCAGGAGGACCAGCTCAACAAAGTGCATGTGCAGCCTCCGCAGAGCACCACGGCTCCCGCCACGGGCGCCCCCAAAGGTGCAGAGGCTCCGGCCCAGACCGGTCCCGGGGCGCTGAAAGTACGCCCGGGCTCATTCATCCGAATGAATGTTGACCTGGTGCTGGTTCCCGTCACGGTAACCGATCCCATGAACCGGCTCGTGACCGGCCTGGAAAAGAGCGATTTTCAGGTCTACGAGAACACCAAGGAGCAGTCGATCCGGTCGTTCGCCGCCGAGGATGCCCCGGTTTCCATCGGAATCATCTTTGACCTTTCCGGTTCCATGACGTCAAAGCTCCTCAGGGCCAAAGAGGCGATTCTGCAGTTCATCAAGACTGCAAATCCGCAGGATGAGTTTTTCGTCATCGGATTCAACGACCGGCCGGAACTGATTGAGGATTTCACCAACTCTGTCGAGGATATCCAGGCGCGGCTGGCCACTGTGCGCAGCGGACATCGCACGGCATTGCTGGACGCAATCTACTATGGCGTGCAAAAGATGCGGGATGCCCGACACGAACGCAAGGCTCTTTTGGTGGTTTCCGACGGCGGCGACAACCGGTCGCGGTACACCGAAGGCGAAGTGAGAGCCGAGGTCCGCGAGGCAGATGTGGAAATCTACTCCATCGGAATCTTTGATCCCTACGCTCCCACGCCAGAGGAGCGCACCGGCCCCCAGTTGCTCGAGGACGTCAGCGATGTGACCGGCGGACGGCTGTTCCGGGTGGACGATATCGACGAGCTTGGCGACATTGCCGAGAAGATTTCAACCGAACTGCGGAACCAGTATGTGATCGGATATAGGCCCCAGGACCTTTCCCGCGACGGTAAGTGGCGTAAAGTGAAAGTGAAGGTGAATCCTCCCCCGGGGCTGCCACCGCTGACTGTCTATGCTCGTACCGGCTACTATGCGCCTTTGCAATAACGTGGTTTTCGCGGCCATTCTGGCCGGCGCAGTGGTTATGCTGCCGGCACAACAAAAGCCCACATCCCCCTCTCCGGGTGCGCAAACGTCCGCCGCGCAGCCCGTTCCGGCGCAGGCTCCTTCGCTCACAGAGGACAGCGACCCTGTTCGCTCTCCGGACATTACTGCGCCGGCAACCGATAACGGCTCTCTCAAAAAAGAGGGCGGCGGTTACCTGCTGCGCACCGACGTGGAAGAAGTGGTGCTGAACTGCACCGTCCTTGATGGCACAAAGATCGTCCAGGACCTGAAAAAGGAAAATTTCAAGGTCGCTGAGGACGGTGTTCCACAATCCATCATCAGCTTTCAGCACACTGATCTTCCTGTTTCCATTGCGCTGGTGATCGACAACTCGGGGTCGATGTACAAGAAACGCCCGTCCGTAAACAAGGCCGCGCTCGATCTGGTCCAGGCCTCGAATCCTCAGGACGAAGCCTTTGTGGTGAATTTTTCTGACGAGGCCTTTATTGACCAGGAATTCACGTCGGATATCAACCAGCTCCGCGACGGGCTTTCGCACATCGACTCCCGCGGCGGCACGGCCCTTTACGATGCGGTGGTGGCCTCGGCAGACAAGCTGGTGGCCGACGCCAAGCGCCCCAAGCAGGTGCTGGTCATTATCACGGACGGCGAAGATAACGCCTCGACGCTCAACCTGGAACAGACGATCCGACGCGTGCAGGAACTCTCAGGGCCCGTCATCTACTCGATTGGCCTGTTGTTCGGCGATGAGTCGAGCCGCGCCGATATTCGCCACGCGCGGCGGGCTCTTGAGTTGCTGTCGACCGAAACCGGAGGCCTTGCATACTTCCCCAGGTCGATGGAGCAGGTGGATGAGATTGCGGCCGAGGTTGCGCGCGATGTTCGCAGCCAATACACAATCGGCTATCGCTCAACCAAGCCAACTACGGAGCCGGGATTCCGGCACGTACAGGTGACGGCCGAACGTAATGGCTCAAACAAGCTCACGGTCCGCACGCGTACGGGCTATTTCCCCGCGACGCCCAGAGCAAAGAAAGCTCAGAAGAGCGGCCAGTAGCAGAGACCAATGGACCGAGGGGAACAAGGCAGCGACGGTTCACGGTAGAGTGAGAGTCACTGCTCCCAATTGGTGAGTTGAAGGATCCAGTTTTTATGCCTGGTGGAACATCAGAGAACTCGTAAACTATTTCCCTCGTTCCCTTGTTCCCTCGTTCGCTTGTTCCCTGAGTCTCCGGCCCCGGCACGATAAGCTAATAGCCAGGAGCTAACAGCTAGAAGCTAATCATGTCCCCATACAAGTACTCGACTCTTGCTGTGCATGCCGGGCAATCCCCGGACCCGCAAACTGGCGCGGTGAACGTGCCTGTGTATCTGTCTTCCACCTTTGAACTTACCGGCATCGGCACGGATCGCGGCTGGGATTATTCGCGTGCTGGGAACCCCACCCGCGATGCGCTCGAGACCGCGCTGGCTGCCCTCGAGGGCGGCGCCAGCGGACACGCATTCACCACTGGAATGGCGGCGATTGCTGCATTGGTGGCCATGCTGAAGACCGGCGACCATGTCGTCTGCTCGCGCGACGTGTATGCGGGCACGGTGCGGCTTTTTGACCAGATCGTCAGCGGCTACGGCATCCAGATCCAGTACGTGGATACCAGCGACCTGAAGGCCGTTGAAGCGGCCATGCGCCCAAATACGAAGCTGGTGCACATTGAGTCGCCCAGCAATCCGCTGATGGTTCTCACCGACATCGCTGGAGTGGCAAAGATTGCGCATGCCAGTGGAGCCGAGGTCAGCGTTGACAACACGTTCCTTTCGCCGGCGCTGCAAAGCCCGCTGGCGCTCGGCGCGGATATCGTGATGCACTCGACCACCAAGTATCTCAATGGCCACTCCGACGGCCTTGGCGGCGCGCTGATTGGCTCCAAGCCCGAGCACAAGGACCGATTCCTACTGGTGCAGAAGGCGGCCGGCGGTGTCATGTCGCCGTTTGAGTGTTTCCTGGTGCTGCGCGGCATCAAGACGCTGCCGCTGCGTATTCGGCAGCATGAAGAAAACGGTCGCGCTGTCGCCGAGTACCTTTCCACGCACCCCAAAGTGAGCAAGCTTGCCTATCCCGGATTGAAGAGCCATCCGCAATACGATCTTGCCTGCAGGCAGCAGAAGGGCTTCGGCTCCATGATGAGCTTCGAGTTGAAGTCGCGCGATGAAGCAGCACGCTTCCTGGCTGCGATCAAGATCTTCATCAACGCCGAGTCGCTCGGTGGGGTGGAGTCGCTGGCTTCGCACTCGGCAACCACGACGCACGGTTCGGTGAGCGAAGAGGTGCGCCAGTCCATGGGAATCAACGAAGGACGCATCCGTCTCTCCATCGGCATCGAGGACAAGGAAGACCTGATTGCCGATCTGGAGCAGGCGCTCGCGGCGGTTTAGAAACCAGCTTTCAGCTATCAGTCGTCAGCTTTCAGCTTTTTCGTGCTCAAGTCATCGATTGAAGCAGGACCCGGCTGAGGGCTGAAAGCTGAGAGCTGAAAGCTTTCGTTAATGTCCGGTTGGCGCTGGCTGCAGCTTCTTGGGCCGCCGCATGATGAATGGCAGCGGAATAAGCAAGCCGGTCAGCGCCACCATCACCCAGATCACGTCCACATAAGCCAGCAGGCGAGCCTGGATCTGCGCCATTCCGTAGATCTGGGCTCCCGCGTGTTGCAGCGCATCGGGGGCCGCGCTGCCGCGGATCTTCCATGCGCCCTCCAGTGCCTTGCGCATCGTCTCAAACGGCGGGTTGCCGGCAACCGTGTGCGCCGACAGCATCGCCTGGTGTTTCTGGCTGAGGCGCGCCAGCAGCGTTGTCACAAAGCTGATGCCGACGCTGCCGCCAAGATTGCGCATCAGGGCCGTCAGGCCGCTTACTTCGTTGTACTTCTCCTGCGGAATGCCTGCATAGCAGAGCGTGTTGATGGGGATGAAGAGGAACGGCAACCCCAGCGCGATGACGACGCGCCAGCTCACCGCCATACCGAAGCTGATATTCAAGTCGATCTGCGTCATTCGCCAAAGGCCGAAGGTGGTGATGGCAAAACCCAGTGCGACCAGGCGGCGCGGATCGAACTTGGGTGCCAGCGCTCCGGCCACGGGGAACAGGAACATGAGTACCAGTCCGCCGCTGGAGACAGCCATGCCGGCCTGTCGCGCGGAGTAACCCATGATCTCCTGCAGAAACTGCGGGATGAGCACGGTGCTGGAATAGAGCGACATGCCGACCATGAACATCACAAGCTGCGTCATGCCCACGTTGCGCTGCGCAAACAGACGCAGGTCGAGGATCGGGTGCTCGACAACCAGTTCCCGCGCGATGAATATGACGAGACCAACGACGGCGATTACAAAGCAGGTGACGATGAAGCTGGATCCGAACCAGTCATCTTCCTGGCCCTTATCGAGCATGATCTGCAGCGCGCCGATGCCGACGACCAGCAGACCGAGGCCCCAATAGTCGATGCCAATGCGGCGCTTGCGGATTTCAGTGACGTACGGCGGATCTTCCACGACGCGGTTGGTCAGATAGAGCGAGAGAATGCCCACCGGAATATTCAGGAAGAAGATCCAGCGCCAGGCGTAGTTGTCCACGATCCATCCGCCCACCGTGGGACCGATGACCGGCGCCATCACCACTGCCACGCCGTAAACAGCAAAGGCCATACTGCGTTTTTGCGGAGGAAAGGTATCAGCAAGGATCGACTGCTCGCTGGGCTGCAGTCCTCCACCCGCCGCGCCCTGGATGACCCGGAAGAACACCAGCAGGCCCAGCGTGGGCGCCAGCCCGCACAGCAGCGAGGCAACGGTAAAAAGGAACACGCAGGTCATGTAGAAGCGTTTGCGGCCCATGCGGTTCGCGATCCAGCCGCTGATGGGCAGCACCATGGCGTTGGCGACGAGATAGCTGGTAAGCACCCAGGTGGCTTCATCGCGACTGGCAGAAAGCGAGCCGCCAATGTGGGGCATGGCGACGTTGGCGATGGACGTATCCAGCGCCTCCATGAAGGTGGCCATGGTGACGGTGATGGCGATGACCCAGGGATTTGCGCGGGGTCGCCACGAGTCATGGAAAGAGAGTGTTTGGGCCGCAGCTGCCAGGACTGTTCCTCACTTCTGGTTCAATGTCTCTTTGCCAGGGATATGGCCATTGGCTCTAGGGAGTGTTGCGGCATCGCGCCGGTGAAACCTACTGAGTTTGCGTTATTACCAGATTACCGGAAACCGGTCTCGGCGGCCCGGAGTTGAGGTGCTGTGTCTTCGAGGCGGCAGGATCAGGGGTCGGGTGTCAGAGGTCAGGGGTCAAAGGAACAACCATTCGTTTGTGTCATGCTTGATGGAGTATGGGAGAACCGATGCAGTCGGGCGGGCTGATGCTGAGTATCGACACCTGCGGTCCGTCCGGTTCGGTAGCGCTGGGCCGGCTCGCTGGGCGGGACCTGGAACTGCTAGGACAGACCGAACTTGCTGGGCGCACATACTCGGCTACTCTCGTGACTGCCGTCGCCGAATTGCTGGCGGGCAATGGGGTGTCGCTCCGTGACCTGGGCGGAATCATCGCCGTGAGCGGACCGGGCAGCTTTACAGGTGTACGCGTGGGGCTCAGTGCGGTCAAAGGCCTTGCCGAGGGTGCGCAAATTCCGGTGGCGGCGATTTCGCGGCTTCTGGTTTTGTCTCGGAAGGCGGGCGTGCCTTCTTGCGCACTCGACGCACATCGGGACGAGGTATTTCTGCGCGTCGAGGAGATGGGCCATCCGCCGAGAGAATTGCTGGCCGGCGAGCGCGAGCTTGGGGCTATTCACCCCGCGCCGGTTAGGGTCGCGGTGTGCGATGACCGTGCCGCCGCGCTTCTGGCGAACGCATGGCCCTCAACGCAAATCGTCCACTGCGCTGCGCCGCTGGCAAGCGACGCGCTCCGGCTGGGCGAATCGCGGCTGATCGCGGGGATTCACGAGGACCTTGCGCTGCTCGATGGCAATTATCTGCGGCGATCGGATGCGGAGATCTTCGGTGAAGCCGCAGCGGCAGGGCGGAAACGGTGATGAGCCCCGATTCCGCGAGCCGTCATTCTGCGGCCCCATTTACCGTGCGGAAAATGTGCGCCGCGGACGTCGAGCAGGTGATGACCGTTGCCGCCGGTCTGAAGGACGCGCCACATTGGCCGCAGTCCGTGTATATTGCCGCGCTTGACGCAGCCTCCTTACCGCACCGCATCGCTCTCGTGGCCGCCAACAATCCTTCGGGCGGAATAGTTGGGTTTGCCGTTGCCAGCCTGCTCCCGCCGCAGGCGGAACTCGAGTCGATTGCCGTTCGAGCGGACGAACAGCGGCGAGGGATTGGATCAAAGCTCTTTGCGCGGCTTGCCGACGAGCTCAGGGCTGCGGCGGTCAACGAAGTCTTGCTGGAAGTGCGCGCTTCGAACCGCTCGGGGATTGCCTTTTACCGGGTACTGGGTTGGCGTCAATCCGGACTGCGTCCGCGATACTACGCTGCTCCCAAAGAAGATGCGATCCTGATGAGCCTTTCGCTCGGCTGATTCGTCCAAATATTAACAATCCGGATCACCGATGCAGATCGCGGCTCGCTTGTTGTGATTACAGTCACAGGTGTTGCGATCCCAAGGAGAAATTCACAGAAACCTGTCGGTTTCGGCGATTCCCCCCTTGCGAGTTGCCCTCTGGCGGCGATATATGTAAATGTTCTTTAACATTCGGAGGTGCTTGATGGATGAAGTAAAGGATGCCACGCTGGGCGCAGAGATTGATCGTCTGCATGCCGAACACAGTCGTTACGCTCAGCGGTTGGAAGAATTGCTTCAAAAACCCTATTTAAGTGAGGATGAACAGCTCGAGGAAGTTCGCCTGAAAAAGCTGAAGCTACATGCGAAGGACCTTATTTACGCGCTCGAACGCAGAGCGCCCGCAATCGCTTAAAGCCGGCGGGCGGTGAGCCTTCCCGAGCTCCGGGCCCTGATATGACGGTCGTGCAAGTGGTGTGTGTATCCCTTTGCGTGCCTTAAGATTGCGCGATGTACCGTGCTGCCGCGCGGCCCGTGGTGGATAACCGTATAATCATCGTTGGGACAATGGTTCGTGATGGTTATATTTACGGTTTAAGCCTGGTGGCTGTGGCTGCGGTCATTGTGTGGGCCACGGGCAGCTGGACGTGGGCAATTTTGCCCTTGCTGCTGGCGCTCTTTTTTTTGTGGTTTTTTCGGGACCCCGAACGGCTGGTTCCAGCCGGCAACGGTCTGATCGTATCGCCGGGCGACGGCCTGGTTACCGAAACAGCAAGAGTTGACACGCCTGACGGTACGCGGCAGCGCATCAGCATATTTCTCAGCGTTTTTGACGTCCACGTAAACCGCTCCCCGATCAGCGGAATGCTCAGCCGGGTGGAATACCAAAAAGGTTTGTACCTGAACGCGATGAACCCGGCCTCCGCGGAACGCAACGAACAGAATGTGGTCACAGTGCGCGGCGAGGGTTTTACAGTCACGTTCAAGCAGATCGCCGGCCTGCTGGCCCGCCGCATCGTCTTCAACTTCAAAGAGGGCGACGTGGTGCAGCGCGGGCAGCGTGTGGGGCTCATCAAGTTCGGTTCGCGAGTCGACGTGCTGGTTCCCGCCGACGCAGCCGTGCAGGTGAAGGTAGGCGAGCGAGTAAAGGGTGGTTCAAGTGTGCTGGCGGCCATGCCTGACGCCATGACGGTAGTGGTGGAACCGGCGACAAAGGTCTCTCTGGGCGCCGCGGTGCCGGAACTGCCCGGGGGAGTTCGCGCTTGAACTTCAACCACACATTGCGCGATCCCACGCGAGCCGAGGCGCGGCGCGCACGCCTGCATCGCGGCATGTTCCTGCTGCCTTCTCTGTTTACGTCTGTCAACATCGGGGCGGGCTACTGGTCCATCACGCAAACACTTGCAGCAATCAGCGGGAACGCGCAGTTGCACCTTGACCTGGCGGCGATCGGCATCCTCTTTGCGATTCCGTTCGATGCGCTCGACGGGCGCATTGCCCGCATGACCAATACCTGCAGCGATTTTGGCAAGGAGTTGGACTCCCTGGCCGATGTAATTACGTTCGGCGTAGCTCCAAGCCTGCTGGCGTTTGTGTGGGGTTTCCACTTTTTGCCAGAGTCGATTAATGCCGAATTGAGGCAACATCTTCTGCAGGTGGGAGCGTTTGTCTGTTTCCTGTTCCTTTTGAGCGGAGCATCGCGCCTGGCGCGCTTTAACATCTCGCATGACGCTCAGCCTCGCAATCCGGGGCGCCCAGGGCGCAAATATTTCGTCGGCATGCCCATTCCAGCCGCTGCCGGTTTGCTGGCATCGAGCGTGCATCTCTGTTACGGAATTCCGAACCAGTACTGGTGGATCGCCATCCCGTGGCTGATCCTCGTCGGTCTCACCGGCTTCCTGATGGTGAGCACGTGGCGCTTCTGGTCAGGCAAAGAAATCAACTTTTCAAAGAGCCATCCGTTCCAGGTGCTGGTGTTGGTGGCCATCGTCATGTACGTGTCGATCCGCTATTCAAACTTTGTGCTTTTCGCCATGGCCCTCACGTACATGTTTTCGGGCATATGGGCGCGGGCCGCGTACTCGTGGTCGCGCCGGCGGCGCATCAGGCCGCTTGCATCTCAGGCTGAAGCGGCCGATGCCGGTGCCGCGGACGTGGATCTGGACAAGCGTGACTCAATCAGATTCCTCTAAAATCCTCTAGAATTCCGAACAAAGGATGTCTGTGTACAAGATTGCAATTGCCGGGGCCTCTACGCTTCTTGGCCGTGAGTTGAAGGACGTGATCTCAGAGTCGCCGCTGGCGGCCGCCACTTTTGTGTTGCTTGATGAAGCGGATGCCCGCGGCCAACTGGACCAGATTGGAGACGAGGTCACATTCATCCAGCCGATCGGGCCAGACGCTTTTGAGCGCGTGGACTTTACTTTTCTCTGCGGCTCTGAGGGACTGACCCGCAAGCATTGGACCCAGGCATTGCGCTCCGGTTCCACCGTTCTGGATTTGACCGGCGCACTCGACCAGGAAGCAGGCGTGCTGGTGCGCGCGCCCTGGCTGGGCTCTGAAACAGCTGCGGCAGACCTTTTCACCCCCGCCGTAGTTCCCGCGCATCCCGCAGCCGTCACACTCGGTCTGCTGCTTGAGCGCGTGCAGCAGGCTGCGCCGGTTCGCTTCGCGGCCGCTACCGTGCTGGTTCCGGCCAGTGAGTTTGGGCGCGGCGCAATGGATGAGCTTCATCAGCAGACGGTAAGCCTGCTGAGCTTCCAGAGTTTACCGCGCGCGATCTACGATGCGCAGGCAGCCTATAACCTGCTGGCCAGCCTGGGCGAAAGCGCAACCATCGCGCTCCCCGCCGTCGAGGCCCGCATTCGCCGCCATTATGAATCGCTTTCTGCCGGACGCTGGCCGAAACTGGCGCTGCAACTTGTGCAGGCGCCGGTTTTTCACGGGCTCGCGTTTTCGATTCTTGCGGATCTCGAACATCCGGTTGAAATCACAGCGCTCGAAGAGGCATTGAACGGAGAGCACGTTGACCTGGTGCTTGAAGATACTGATTCGCCGTCGAACCTGGCGGCAACCGGACAGAACGATGTGCTGGTGCGCCTGCGTCCGGAGCAGACAGGTCGCAATCCCAATCAGACTTCGCGTGTCTGGTTGTGGGCTGCCTCTGACAATCTGCGGCTGAACGCGCAGAACGCCGTGGAATGCGCTCTGGACCTGCGCAGGCTGCGGCCACAGGGGACGGTGCAGTAAGGCTGGCTGTCACAATAGAGACTTTAACGGCGAATCGTTGCCTGATTCCTAAAGTCGTCGGTGCGCCCATGTGCGGTTCACGGATCAAGCAATTTCAATTAGTTACTGGAGGGCAACTTCCGAGTGGCCGGTGATAGGACCAGAACCTTAGTGTCCATTGAGCCGAGGCGAAGAATTGCCCTGAGACGTCGGTTCCGAGCACCTAAGTTATGAAATGGTGAATTGCCTCGTTGGCGTTATCTTGAAATGAAGTATTTTTCAAGTCAGTAAAAAAGGTGCTCTGATCCACCACGTCCCCTGATAACTTACCCTCTTTACTGGCATAAAAAACGCCACTTTTATACCGCTCATCCGAAATGGCATCTACAAAACGTTTCGCACCTACTTCCAGCGTATGCACCATTCCGCCCATCAATGGAAATACAATAGGCATCATCACAAACTTCAACATAAACCGCATTGGCGGGGGAAGACTATCTGGCGCCTGAGTTCCTTTTGTATTTCCTGGGCTCACAACAACAAACTTGAGCTTGGGGTACTTTCTTGCCATCGATAACGTCCACATGGTTTCCGCATACTTGACATACGCGTATGCTTGCAATGCGACGAACTTCTTACCAAAATATGACCCATCAAGAACAGCAGCAAACTCATCTACAGAAGAAGTCCTCATTGAAACTGGTTTTACTCCGAGCATCTTTACTCCTGGAACAGCTTCCGCACTGACTGATAGAACTGTTTTCCTTAACTTGTCCCGTTTAATCAATTCCTCCACTAGAATCACATTGCCTAAAATATTCGTAGCAGCCAGTTGATTCATACCGGAAGGTGTAGATTTCGCAGCGGTCTTCCCAATTACTCCACCTGCATTCAAAACGATTGCATCAATAGGTTCCTTTATTTCTTCTACCGCTTTTCTTACAGAATTTGCATCCGTAACATCCCCAATAACAATTGCAAAAATCTTCTTCCCCGTTTTCTCCTCAAGGTCCTTTTTTGCTGCCTCTGCTCTCGCACGATTTCTGCAAAAAAGAATTACCTTTCTTGTTTCTTTTTTCAATGCTAACTGTCGGGCAGTCTCTTTCCCGAGCCCAGCATTTGCTCCGGTTATCAAGATACTTTCGTTCATGTTTTTCTCCTTCTTAGGTTGTTAATTACTTGCGGAATGGAGCAACCCGACAGGCAGTTGATGATGGCCGCTCAGCGGGGCCTGAGCCGCCTTGACGCCCGCCGCAGTGAGCACGAGCTTCTTACCTGGGACCATCTCGGCATTGTGCAGTAAGAAATCGACCGGCCGACCTCGCTTGACCAGCTCGGCGAGCGCGATCGAATGTTCCATGGGCGTCTAAGTGATGAAGGGTGAAGGTCGTGCTGTTTTTCCTTCGAACCGATCCATGTTGTCTCCAGTGTTTATCTGCCTTGAAGTATTACGAACGCCAGAGTACGATAAGTAGAGAGACAACGCAAGGAATTTCGTACGCTATGGTAACTAATCTTTCGAAGCGCCCCCGAGGACGTCCAAAAGGCTTTATCCCCGACGAAGCACTCGACCGTGCCGTTGAGATGTTTTGGGAGCATGGGTATGAAGGAGTCGACGTGGATCGGATCGCGCATGCCGTTAACGTCACCAAACCCGCCCTATACCGGGCCTTCGGAGACAAGTCCACCTTGCTGCTCAAGGCGGTCGAGCGCTATGCGCTGACGTATGGAACTCCCAAAATGGCCGCATTTCAAGCGGAGCCGGACATCCACAAAGCCGTGACCGCCTTTTGCGAGGCTACCGTCGACTCCTGTACTGGCGAGGCTCGCAACGGCTGCATGATGGCCGCTGCTGCGCTGGGACAGTCGGAGCGAGTAACGGAGATCCGTTCCCGGCTCAAGAAGGGCCTGACCGGATCCGCTGATATTTTCGCGAAACGTTTCGAGCGGGAGATGAAGGCGGGGCGCCTGACTCGCACACCCTCTGCCGAGGTGCGAGGCCGTTTGCTCGTTGACTTGCTGCAGGGTTTGCAGCTTCGAGCCAAGGTTGGCATTGGGCGCGAACAATTGCTAGAAGACGCCCGAAGCTATGTGCCCCTGATTCTTGGCAAGTAAATCTAACGCACTTCTCGGGGGAATGCGTCTGGACGAGTGCAAATCGCCAAGTCACTCTGCGACCACAACGCTTGAGCCACCCGGCCGAGAAGTCGGCTTCTCGGACAAGTGCTTTTCCGTTCTCATTTTGTGATACAGGGCGAGTCACTCATCCAGCACTACTGGAGCTCCAAAATGCGGGTCCTGGGCGGTTGGTCGGCCATAGAGAAACTTGGCAAAATTTCGCAAGTTTCTGGTTTGCCGGTCATCGTGTCCGAGAAACCAGTTGTAGAGGTAAACGGGCAAACTTAGCTGGTGCTTCTGGAAGGATGAGAGCTGCTGGGCAAGATTGCTTATAATTTCGGCCATGATCCATCTGAATGTTGTCCCCAGTCCGAGTCCAGATATTCTATTAGATCGTTACAACGATGCCGTCTTTCCCGAATTCAGCAAAGTCTTCGATGATCCCGCAACTTCTCGGCTACCGCCTTATCTCCTCATGGATCCAGATGAGGCTTCCGTGGCGGTCGTGCTGGAGAACCGGAGCGAAAAGGCGATCACGGCGTTGAAGTACCGCTGGGAGTTTATCGATGAATCTGGTAAGCGGCGCACCAGCGCGAGTACCAGCGACAGCTACACGATGGAGGAGTTTCGCGCAGTCGTCGAGCCTCATGCGAGGCAAATCATCAGTGCAAACGGCCGACTGGACAAGGCCCTGATCGACGAGGTTGCGGCTGGTGGCGGTGGCGGGGTATTTGCAGGTAGTTCAGGTATTCGACTTCCTATTGTCGATGATTATGAGTTCGCTATCGACCTGATCGTGTTTGAAGACGGAGAGGTTGCCGGACCTGATCCTGATGGATACGCGTCTGAGCTGCTTGCTCGAAAACCTGCTGCGGAATTCGTCGCGAAGCAGATTCGCTTGGCTGACGCAGAGGAACGAGACGTGACACCTGTCCTCGTCGCCCTATCTCAAATCCCAAGCCTTGGCCGAATCGGACATGCGCAAGGAGACCCATTTGTTCACTGCACACGATATTACGCGGAACAATACTTGCGCTCCGGTCAACTTGGGAAGCGTGATAGGCGTGAGACGGTATTGAAATGGATTGAGCGCATTCCGCCCATCCCGAAATTCTATCGCCGAACAGAATAATCCTGCCTGGCTCTCGCAAACCACGTTGCATGTAGGTCGGCATAGGGCAAGTCAGTGGTCGGTTAGTCGGCAATGGGGAAGTTATCGGATTTTTGCTTTTTTGAGGTGTTTGACATTGCAGGACAATCACCAAAAGTTACGACTCCGCTCGAGGTGAAACGGGAGTGCTATCCCGGGTCTCAAAAACGAGACCCGGGGCACAAGCGTGTTGTGCCTGGATCGACTTTGTAAAAGCAAATGCAAAATCAACTGCAGATCCTTCGTCGCGATGC
>CAVUYH010000012.1:0-275294 GCA_963745685.1 uncultured Acidobacteriaceae bacterium
TCCTCAGGATGACAGCGCTGTGGGTGAAAGGCGCCTGCTCTCGGGTTGCAGGGACTGTAGTCGCCGATCCGGAAGTTATGTTCTGGTAATTAGTGCACATCTTTGCCCTGGCTACTTGCCGCCGCAACGCTCCCAAAGCTGTTCGATGAAGGCATCGGTCATGCCGGCGATGTAGTCGGCAACCGTACGCGCGAGCCCCTGGGTGGGGATTTGCGCGCGATGATCCTCAGGCAGCAGGCTGGGATCGTTCATCAGGAAACCGAACACGCTCTGAACGACATACGCTGTGCGTTCATGCAGCTCTTCCATTCCCGGCGAGTTGTAAAGATTCGCGTAGAGAAACTTCTTGGTTGTGGCGCGCGCGCATTCCATCTCCGTGCTTAGCGCAGCCAGTCTTGCCGGAGCGCGCCGAACGTCTTCAAGCGTGGTTGCACCCAGCGCGGCAACACGAGCGCGAACCTCGTCCATAAGATCGGTCACAAGGGCATTCAGCATGCGCCGCAGCGCTTCATAGACAGCGAGTTTGGGCACAGGGAGCTTGGGCGCGGCGGCAGGGTAGCTGCGCAACGCCGCATCATGGAACTCGCGAAACAGCGGAATAGCCTGGCGCACGGCATCGAGCGAAAGAATTCCGGAGTCGAGACCATCGTCAATATCGGCGGTCAGGTAAGCGATCTCGTCGGCCAGATCGATAAGCTGCGCTTCGAGAGGCGGGAATTGGTCCAGAAAGAATTCGGCGAGTTCCGGATGGCGTTCTTTCGAGTAGTCGCGCGAGTGCTTCACAATGCCTTCGCGAACGCCTAGCGTCAGGTTGAGCCCTCGAAAAGCCGGATAGCGTTCTTCAAACCAGGTGACGATGCGCAGCGCATGAAGATTGTGATCGAAGCTGAGCCCGTGGGTACGTAGTGCGGCATCGAGGGCTTTTTCACCGGCGTGGCCGAACGGCGGATGACCGATATCGTGCGCCAGGGCCAAGGCTTCGGCCAATTCGGCATTCAAGCCGAGCGCGCGCGCCAATGTACGCGAAATCTGCGTGACCTCAAGCGTGTGTGTAAGGCGGCTGCGGAAGTGGTCGCCGGGCGGCTCGCCTGCCACACGGGTGAACACCTGTGTTTTTCCGGCGAGGCGACGGAATGCGCGGGTGTGCAGTACGCGCGCCGCATCGCGTGCAAACGGCGTGCGATAAGGATGCGGAGCCTCCTGGTGTGTGCGCCGCCCAAGTTCGCTTTCCGGATCGCCGCACGCAGCAATGGCGGCTGGAAGCGGAGCAGGGGATTGGCTTTTCATCTCCATCTTGTTTCGATTCTCAAGGAAAAGAGTGCGGTGGTTCACGTCTGGTTATACCGCAGAGGGGGACATGGCTGCCGGCATTGTGTTCCCAGTCACGATGATTCGCAAATCCGCGGTGCTATAACACTCCTTCGTCCAGTCGGACTTGTGGACAACACCCGGACAGCGGGAGTAGTATCCCGCCGGATTTCTTGAAGTAGCCGGCGCGAGGACGAAAATGCGGCCAAGCCGTTGAAATACTTTGAGACTTCTGCAGGAGGTAGAGATGAAAGCGATTAAAACAGCAGCGTTGGCGCTGGCTGGTCTGGGATTGATGTTCGCATCTGGATGCGAACGTCACAATACAAAAGAGGTGTTCTACCTGATTTCGGTCAACTCCTCAATTCCCTATTGGCAGACGCTGGCAAGTGGATTTAACAAGGCGGCGGCCGAGTACAAAGTGACGGCGAAGGTCGTTGGGCCGGAAAACTACGATCCGCAAGCGGAACTTGCCGAGCTGCAGAAAGCAGTTGCAGCAAAGCCGGCAGGTATTCTCATTCAGGCTGCTGATGCGGCGGTGCTCAAACCGGGCATCGACGCCGCCATCGCTGCGGGCATTCCGGTAATCACGGTCGACTCGGACGCTGAGAACAGCCGCAGGATGTATTTTATCGGCACCAACAACCTGGAAGCCGGCAGAATGGGCGGTCGGCGTTTGGCTGAAAAACTGGGCGGGAAGGGCAATGTCGTCTTCTACTCCTTCCAGGGCCAGCCGAACATCGATGACAGGCTACAGGGCTTCAAGGATTCGTTGTCGACTCATCCGGGAATCAAGATCGTTGAGGTCATCGATGTGAAGGCCGACAGGAACGCCGCCTTCGATCGCACGCAGCAATTTATGGCGCTTACAGGCGCGCAGAAGATCGATGCGTTTGTCAGCCTCGAAGCTACCTCGGGCAAGGTGGTTGCGGATGCCGTGAAACGCGGCAATGGAAGCGATCGCAATGTGATGGCGTGGGACGTGAGCCAGGATACTCTGGACGCGATCAAGTCCGGCAATATTGAGTCCACCATCGCGCAAAAGCCTTTCACGATGGGCTACATTGGCCTGAAGGCACTGGACGAAGTGTTCCACAATCCGCCGGCTCAGCTTGGCAAAGACAATACTACGGATTCGTTCTCGCACTATCCCGAGTTTGTGGATACGGGCACATCGCTCGTGGACAAGAACAATGTGGATGCCTACATTGCGGCTGCAGCAGGGAAGTAGCTGCGTGCGATAGAAACTGCGCCGACGCAGAACGGCGGCTCCGATGGAAGCCGCCGTTCTGCTTCGTGTTGAAATCTGCAGTTTAGTAGGACTTGGGCTGCCCGATGGCGCTGTCCTTGTTGGCCAGCTTCATCCGTGCTGCATCCAGCTTCTTCTGCACCTTTGCGGCATCGCCCGGCTCTACGTCAGCGGGAGCAGCTTTTGAAAACTCCGCGAGTGAAAGCTGCCACTGTTCTGCAGCCTGGCGGATGCGCCCTGTCTTTTCGTACAGATCACCCATGTGTTCGTGGACGGTGGGATCGGTTTGGTTGCGCGCTACGGCCTGGCGCAGGTTGTCTTCGGCCAATTCGTACTCGCCCATCTTGAAGTAAACCCAGCCCAGCGAGTCAAGATAAGCGCCGTTCCAGGGTTCCTGGTCCACAGCCTTGCGGATCATCTTTAACGCTTCCGGCAGACGCATTCCCTTGTCAGCAAGCATGTAACCCAGGTAGTTCAGGGTCATCGCGTTTGATGGGTCCAGATCCAGCGCCTGGCGGAAGAACTGTTCGGCCTGCTCGATGTGCTTCTGCCGCTCCGCCAGTTCGCCGCGCAGGAAGAGCAGATAAAGCTTGTCTTCCTTCTTGGTGCTCAGTGGCTCAACCTTTTCGAGTGCCTCCTCAGCTTCCTTAAAGCGGCGCAAGCGCACATCGATCTGTGCCGTGGCGACCCACACCATGCGATCTTCGGGTGTGTTGGTCAAAAGCTCCTTGATCATGGCGAACGCTTCATCGCTTTTGCCCTGATCAGCCAATTCGCCTGCCAGCATTAGCTTCAGCTCGCGCTTCTTGGGGTTGGCTGCAACTGCCTTCCGGGCTGTTTCGAGCGACTTGTCGAACTGCTGCGCCGAACGATAAGCGTCCACCTGGGCCTGGTAGCCGCGCATCTCAGAATCGCCGCCCATGTCGATCATCTTCTGGTAGGTGGCGACGGCCTGATCGGTCTTGTTCTGCTCCATGTAGACGGAGCCAAGACGTTCAAGGAAGATGCTGCGATTGTTCTTCTCCTCGTCGGTATAAGCGCCGTTGGCATGCGAGGTCAGATCGACCATGGCCGAGTAAGTCTGCGCCGCTTCGTCGAAATGTCCCAGGATGTCGAGCAGCCGGCCTTCGTTGAATCCGGCTTCCAGGCTGGTGGGATCGAGCTTGCGGGCCTTGCGTACGGTGGTCAGCGCTTCTTCGTATTTGCCCTGGCGGCTCAGAATGTCCGCTATGTGGACCAGTGGCTCAGCATTGTCTGAATCGGCGGCGGCAAGCTGCCGGTACTGTTTCAAGGCCTCATCGAGCTGGTCATCGCTCATCAGCGCCTGGGCAAGCGCATCCAGAGTGCGCGGATCACCCGGTTGCATGTCGGCTGCGCGTCTGTAGGCGTCAATGGCGTTCTTGGGCTGCTTCATCTGATCGTAGATGGCGCCCAGGGTAAATTCCATTTTTGGGGTGCGGTCGTTCACACCCACGTCCGCAATCACTTTAGCCGCATGCTGCAGATCTCCGCTGTCGGCGTACAGGCGAGCCATGTTCAGAATTACGTCTTCTGAATCGGGCTCAATCTGCTGCGCGGTCTTGAACTGCTCCTCCGCTTTTTTCTGGTCATGCTTGACGGTGTAAAGCTGACCAAGCACCATCCGGTCTTCAACGCTGCGAGGCTGTAGCGCCACAATCTTTTCAAATTCGGCGATGGCCTGGTTCAGTACGTCATTTTCTGAATTGGCCGTAGCCCCCGCATTTTGTCCTTCGCCGAGCCGCCGCAGGTAGATACGTCCCAGCAGCTTGTGGGCAGGCACGTTATCAGGCGACGTCTTGAGCAGGTTGCGAGCCGTTACCTCGGCATCGTGGATATGCCCGGGGATACGGAAATAGAGGTCGGCGAGCGCATTTGCCAACTCCGCGGATCCGGGATCGGCGTTGAGGGCAAGCTTGTACTCCTCAATAGCTCGACTGGCGTATTCCTGCTGCCCCTGGGCCACGGCATTGTCTTCGTAAACGCTGGCCAGGGCGTCGTGATAGTACGCCTGGGCGCGATCAGCAGGCTGGGAGGATGTCGCAGCGGGTGCCGCCGCCGGGGGCTGGCTCGCTGCAGCCAGCGGGGGCGCCGCTGGGCTGGATTGGGTTTTGGCGCCCGGAGCGTTCTGGGCGGGCGTTTGCCGCGCCGGCAAGAAAATCATGAGTGCGGCGGCGAGAGTAAGCCACGTGGGCAAGGTACGAGTTTTCAAAATCATCATCTAGGGGACACCCCACCCTGGACCTGCGGATGGGGGAGGTTCCGACCAATCCAGCTGGACCGAAGGGCAGCACAGGCAGTCACTAAGAGTAACCCTGCCTGTTATTAAAGACGATTTTACCTGTGTTTAGTCGCGGCCGCTCGACGGAATCTCTGGATTTTCGCCTTCGCCGGTTAACCAACCGGGAATCAATGGCGGAAGTGCCGGATTCCGGTGAACACCATGGCCAGCCCCAGCTTGTCGGCGGCTTCAATCACTTTCTGGTCGTTCACTGACCCTCCGGGCTGGATGACGGCGGTAGCTCCAGCCTTGGCGACCTCTTCCAACCCGTCAGGGAACGGGAAGAACGCGTCCGAGGCGGCAACGCACCCCGCCAACGGAAGAACAGCCTTCATGGCCCCAAACCGGGCGGCATCCACGCGGCTCATTTGGCCGGCGCCGACTCCGACCGTCTGCCCATCGCGCGCGTAAACAATCGCATTCGATTTCACGTGTTTGCAGACCCGCCAGGCGAATATCAGGCTGCGCAACTCCTCGGCCGTGGGCGGGCGCCATGTCACTACGTCCAGTTCGGACTCTGCCACGCTGGCCGTGTCGGCGTCCTGCATCAGAAATCCGCCTGAAACGTGTTTCACCACGGGCCGGGCCGGCGCGGTGCGGACCTCGACCAGGCGCAGGTTCTTTTTTGCGGCAAAGCGCTCGCGCGCCTCGGCAGTGAACGCCGGGGCGGCAATGGCTTCTACAAACAGCTTGGCGATTTCCTCGGCGGCCGCCCCGTCCACCTCGCGATTGATGCCGATGATGCTGCCAAATGCCGAAATCGGATCGCTGGAGAGCGCCTTATGATAAGCCTCAAGCACGTTTGCTCCGGTGGCGGCTCCGCACGGGTTGGTGTGCTTGACAATGATTACAGCCGGTTCCGTGAACTCCTGCACCAGTTCCCAGCATGCGTCCAGGTCAACCAAGTTGTTGTAGCTCAGCTCTTTGCCTTGCAACTGGGTTGCACCCGCCACGCCGAGCCCGGATCCGTCTGCGTAGAGTGCGGCCTTCTGGTGCGGATTTTCTCCGTAGCGCAGCGATTGCGCCTGGCGCATGTTAACGCGCAGTGTTGTGGGGAGACTCGTCGCATCCGGTGCAGCAGCCGACTCCGGTGCGGGAGCTTCCGCGATCTGGTCAAGAGTATTGGCGATAGCAGAGTCGTAAGCGGCGGTCAGCGCAAATGCCTGTTTCGCCAGCCGCCAGCGCGTGTCGCGCGTCAATCCACCGCGATTGGCCTTCAACTCTTCAGTCAGCGCTGGATAGTCATCGACACGAGTGACGATCGCCACATCTTCAAAATTCTTGGCTGCCGAGCGAACCATCGATGGGCCGCCGATGTCGATGTTCTCAATCAGGTGGCCGAAGGCGACGCCCGGCTGGCTGGCCGTCTTTTCAAACGCATACAGGTTTACCACCACCATGTCGATGGGCTGGATTCCATGCGTGGCTACTGCACTTTCATGCTCCTGGTTGCCGCGGATGTAAAGCAAGCCGCCGTGCACTTTGGGGTGGAGCGTTTTCACGCGGCCATCGAGCATCTCCGGAAAGCCCGTCAAATCGCTGATGTCCTGCACGCCGAGCCCGGCTTCACGCAGCGTTCGCGCGGTGCCGCCGGTGGAAACAAGTTCCACGCCAAAGCTCACCAGCGTGCGGGCAAAATCGACCAGGCCGGTCTTGTCAGTCACGCTCAACAGGGCTCGCCGAATCTGTTTGGCTTGATTCGCAACAGGGCTCACGATGCACTCTCCTCGTTTTCAGTAAGGCTTGTGGTTGGGTTTTTACGGTGTGGTAGGAGTTGCCAGCAACCAAACAACAGAGTACAACCCGGGGGGTCAACTTGCGGAAGTTCGTTTGCAGTGTAAAACATGCGCTCCACCGCATCACGGTACGCGGACTTTCCCACAGTGGTGCCGGCACCGCTCCATTACGTTGGCCTTACGCAAAATGCATTAGAGTTAAGATATGGGAAGTCCGCCTGTCCACCAGCCAGAGATACTGCCTCCCGATAACGGATATATCCCACCGCCTCCGCCGCCACCCCGTCGCAGGCGTCCGTCGTGGTCTGCCGCTCCGGCCACCTATCTGCTGGTCGCGATCAACTGCCTGGTGTTTCTGGCCATGGTGTTCCGCGGCGTAAGCCCGGGCAGTCCGACGGTGGATCAGTTGATGGCGTGGGGCGCGAATAACGCAGGCTCCGTGCTCATCGATGGGCAGTGGATTCGCATCGTGACCGCGATGTTCGTTCACGTGGGCATTTTGCATCTGGCCACCAACATGTGGTGCTTGTGGAACCTGGCTTTGCTCGCTGAGCCGCTGATGGGTTCGGCGGGACTTGTTGCGGTCTACATTCTTACTGGCGCGGCGGGAAATCTTCTGTCGACCTTCGTGAGCTGGATTCTTTACCACAACGCTCCAGGCGGCCCTGTTTTTCCTGCCGGAGCAGGCGCATCGGGAGCGGTATTCGGCATTTCCGGCGCACTGATCGTGCTGCTCAAGTCAAACCGCCTTCCGGTTCCCCCCGACGAACTGAAGCGACTGCGTAAATCAGTGATCTATTTCGCCGCGCTGAATCTGGTGCTGGGGCTCTCGATCAGCGCCGGCACCACAGTGATCGGCTCAGGCATTCACATCGACAATATGGCTCACGTGGGCGGCTTTGTTTGCGGGCTGGTGTTTGCGATCCCAATGGTTCCGCGCATCGGATCACCACGGCCGCTCTTCCAGTGGCGTCTGCAGATGGCCATCCTCATGGTAGTCGGGGTGCTGGTACTGTTCGGCTTTTATCTCGCGCAATTGCCTCCCCGGCTCTAACCTGCCCACGGTGCGCAAATCGTGCGAGAATACCTCCATATTCAGTTCGCTCAATTCCTCGCAAAGGAGCCAGTCCATGCAACGTCGCGAGTTTATGAAGCAGGCAGCCATCGCTGCTGCCGTGACATCTGCAAGCAACGTGAAAGCCGCCGGCAAAACCTCATCAAATCCCATCGCCAAACGCACCCTGGGCAAGACGGGCGAGCGGTTGTCGATCATTGGTTTCGGCGGCATTGTAGTTACGGACGAGCAACCCGATGCAGCAGCGAACATTGTTGCCGAAGCCGTGGATCGCGGCATCAATTACTTCGACGTTGCGCCCAGCTATGGCAACGCGCAGGAACGGCTCGGCCCCGCGCTGGCGCCGTATCGCAAAAACTGTTTTCTGGCTTGCAAAACCGAGGGCCGCAAGAAAGACGATTCGCGGGCACAACTGGAGCAGTCGCTGAAATTGCTCAAGACCGACCATGTTGACCTGTACCAATTTCATGCGCTGACAAAGATGACGGAACTCGACACGGTTCTTGGCCCCGGCGGCGCGATGGAAACCATGGAGGCGGCAAAAAAGGAAGGCAAGATCCGCTACATCGGCTTCTCAGTTCACTCGGTTGAAACGGCGCTCGCTGCCATGGACCGCTACAAATTCGACACCGTGTTGTTCCCGCTCAACTGGCTGCTGGTGAGCCAGGCCGACTTCGGTACGCAGATTCTGAAGAAGGCACAGGAAAAGCAGATGGGCATTCTTTGCCTGAAGAGCATGGCCAAGACGGTTTGGCCGGCGGACCAGAAGAAGGATCATCCGCAGCCGAAATGCTGGTATCAGCCGGCTCGCTTTCCAGACGAGGCTTCACTGGGCCTGCGCTGGACGTTGGGCCATCCGATTACCGCGGCGATTCCGCCGGGCGATGAGAAGTACTTCAGACTGGCCATGGATGTTGCGCAGAACTATAAGCCGCTGGAACCGCATGAGGAACAGGCTCTGCTGAGCGGCGGTCATGGCCTGGAGCCGATCTTCCATCTGGGCAACGACGTTTAAGCCGCCAATGCGCGCGGCTTAAACTCCGCGCTCTCAGCGCAGAGTCGAGCACGAGTGAAACTCGCGTGGTGCTACTGCACCGCGGTGGCGGCGAACTTCTTTACCATCGCCAGCAGCAGCTTGCGATCGCTTTCGTTCAGATTCGACGAGTAACGGCGAATCTGTGTGAGGAAGCGCAATTCCTCGTCCGACAGTTTCTGGGTGTTGAACTGGTGCCCCAGCGAATCGTCAGCAAAGAACTGGGCGATGGGCAGGTCAAGCGACTGCGCGATCTTCGACAAGGTGTCGAGCGATGGCACAGTGTGTCCGTTTTCAACCCGCGACAGATAACAACGTAACAAGCCGGTCTTTTTTTCTATATCGCCTTGGGAGAGGCCCTTCTGCAAACGGTAGGCGCGGATCGTAGTTCCGATTTTCATTGGTTCATTCCTGTCTTCGCCTGCCAGGGGTTACTCCCATGGCAGCAACCAAAAGATTATTGACTTAATGGTTAACACGCAGCGGAGAGAAACGCAAGGGCATGCGTCACCAGGTGCCTGTTCAGTCACGGCATCGCCGTAAAAATAGATCGCCGTCACCCTGCCAAGCTTGGAATGGCCCGGTGCTAAAGGTTGAGCGAAAGATACGTAATACCTTCCATCGCGTTGTCGTTGTAAGGTGCGCAGGGTTTAAAGCCAAGCTCGAGGTAGAGGCGATACGCATTGCCCATGGACGCCGGAGCGGTATCGAGGTAAATGGCCGTTCGTTGCGCGGCGCGAACGCGATCCAGCACAGCCATGGTTAGCGTTCGGCCAAGTCCAAGCCCGCGGAAATGCGGCCGGGCCCAGAGCCGTTTCATCTCCCACGCATCGTGTGCCACTTCGGCTGGAACGGCGCGCCAGGCCACGAAGCCGGCGGGCGATTCCCCTGCGTAGGCAAGCATGCACCCGCCGCCCTGGTCGAGATAACTGCCGGGCAATCCCGCAGCCTCCTTTTCAAGAGAGCCGAAACAAAACCGCGCCGCACCCGGTTGGGCAATCACGAATCGGCCGTACTCCAGCAGTAGTTGGCGAGCGTCGGCAATGGATGCCGCCGATGAATTTGAGTTCAATTCTGCAAGGCGAATTTGCTGATTTGTTGTACTACCAGACTCCATTTCTGGAGTTTACGTCTCTCCACGGAACTGCCGCCCGTAAACCTTCGTACGTTTTAGTTCGTCAGAGTGTATGCGGGCATTCGAAGACAAGGGAGCATGAATGAGACGGGGAGCACGAGTGTGGGCGATTGCAGTGTGCATTTCCGTCGTGGGCATTGCGACGCGGGCGCAGGTTCCTGCGGACCCTTCCGGCGCACCTCCAGCGGCTTCCGCGCCCGATTCCCAACCGACTGCCCCTGCGGTGGTTGGCGGCCGCCTTCACGGCGTAGTCAAGAGCGGTAATGTTCCGCTTCCGGGTGTAACCGTTACTGCGCAAAACACACTGACCGGAAAGAAATATTCGACCACCACGGACATTACCGGCGCGTGGTCGTTAACGCTGCCGCAAAACGGTCGTTACGTTATTCGCACTCAATTCGCAGCATTCGCGCCCGGATCGCAGGAAGCGCTGTTGAATGCCGCGAGCCACGATCAGAACGTTGATTTTCAACTGATGTTGGCATCGCGCGCGGCCCAGCAGGAGCAGCAGGCCAGCGGTTCGGCCAATTTGCAGGCTGCCGCAAATATGATTCAGCAACTTGCCGGCAACGGAGCGGGCAATGTAAGCCTGATGAGCGCGATCAGCGGCGACACTGAAACAGGAAATGGCATGGCAGGTGTGAGCGGCGCTGAACTGCCCTCAGCCGCAGCGAACACCGACTTCAGTTCAGAATCGGTTTCGATCACCGGACAGTCAGGGCAGGTGAGTCCGCTGGCAGGGGTCAACATCGACCAGATCAGGGACGCGATTGAGACTTATCGCGCTGCCAATCCTGGGATGGGAGCTCCGGGCGCTGGTGGATTGTTCGGTGGCGGAGCTGGCGGTGGCGGTTTCGGTGGTGGCGGATTCGGCGGACCGGGTGGTGGATTTGGCGGGGGTGGAGGAGGAGGTCGCGGCGGCGGCTTCGGCGGCGGACGGATGAACTTCCGCAACTTCAATCCCGCGCAGCCGCATGGCGCTGTTTTCTGGATGGGCAGCAACTCGGCGCTGAACGCTCAGCCTTTCGCGCTGCGCGGGCAGGCGCAGTCGCAGCCTGCTTCCGGTACCAACCGATTCGGCCTTACGCTGATGAGCGCGCCATACATTCCGCACTTCACCAAGCCAAGCGGAAAAGATACGGTGTTCCTCTCGCTGTCGGGTTCGCGCAGTTCAAATCTGCTCGATCAGTACGCGACGGTGCCGACCGATGCGGAACGCATCGGCGACTTTTCCGCCGCGGGGCTGCCGACGATTTACAACCCGGCCAACTTGCAGCAATTCAGTTATAACGGCGCGCCGAACGTGATTCCGCCGTCTGCAATCGCTGCGTCTGCCGCTGCGATGATGAAGTTCTTTCCCGAGCCGAACCTCGTTGCGGGCAGCGCAACCAGCAATTACAACTACCACCTGTTCACCACCGCGCAGAGCAACCAGACCGAAGCGGGCGTTCGCTACATGCGGACACTCGGCAAGAACTCGGGACTCTTCAACGGACTGGGCGGCTTCGGCGGCGGGCGCCGAGGCGGGCAGAACACCAATCAAAGTCTGCGGCAAGCCATCAACTTCAATTACAACTGGAGTCATTCGGCGTCGGACAATGTAAATCTAATTCCGCAGCTTGGCGGCAAAACGTCGTCCGACTCGAACAGCGTCCAAGCTGGATACACCGTCGGCTACAAGCGGTTCACAAACATCTTCAACGTGAACTGGAATCGCAGTCAGAGCCAGACCACGAACTATTTCACCAGCAAGAACGATATTGCCACGCAACTTGGCATTATGGGGCCCGGCGGAATCGCTCTCAACGCTAGCCCGCTGAATTACGGCTTGCCCAGCATTGCCCTCAGCACCATTTCCGGCCTAACGCAACAGCAGCCGAACTTCCTCACGCAACAAACTATCTCGGTCTCCGAAGTGGTGAGCTGGAGAACCGGCAAGCACAATTTCCGTTTTGGCGGCGACTATCGCCGTGTACATCGCGACTTTCTCGGCGGTTCAAACGCGACCGGAACCTTTATGTTTACAGGTCTGTTCACGCAGAACTCCGCAGGAGATGTGGCGACCGGTTCGCCGCTCGCCGATTTTCTGCTCGGCTTGCCGCAGTCTTCCACCATCAACTCGTCGGCGGCAAAGAGCTACTTGCGCGACAACGTGTTCGACGTTTATGCGATGGATGACTGGCGAGTGAACTCATCGCTCACATTGAATCTTGGCCTGCGCTACGAGTACTACGCGCCTTACACGGAAAAATACGCGCGCCTCGCCGAAGTCCTCACCAATCCTGAAGGCGGATTCACTTCAGTTTCAGAGGTGCTGTCCGGCCAAGGTGGATTGCCTGAGTCGCTTGTCTACCCGTATCACCGCGCTTTTGCGCCACGGCTTTCGTTTGCCTGGCGTGTGCCCAGGCTCAAGCAGACGGTGGTGCGCGGCGGTTACGGCATGAATTTTACCGTGGGCCAATACTCCACGTTCGCAACTGCAATGGCGCACCAGCCGCCGTTTGCCAATCAGCAAACGAATGTTGAAGTAGGGTCCAACCAGCGCGCGTCTTCCGCGTGCGCCCGCGGCGTTACGTCTACCTGCTTCACGCTCGCCAATGGATTCGTTTCGCCGCCGACCGCTTCAACGCCGGGCAACTACGCAGTCGATCCGCATTTTCAACTGCCATATGTGCAGGTGTGGAATTTCGACATTCAGCGCACGCTTCCGTGGAATATCGTGATGAATTTGGGCTACAACGGATCCATGGGCAGCAATCTCGATGTGCGCAGCGCGCCGCACCAGACAGCCGCCAGCCCTCTGACAAATCCGGGCGGCGTCATTTTCAACTGGGAACAGGCGGTTGCTTCGTCGCGCTTCCATGCCGGCACATTGCGTGTGAACAAGCGGCTCTCCGGTGGAGTTTCGCTTGGCGCGAACTACACGTATTCGCACTCCATCGACAACGCGAGCGGAGTGGGTGGTGTCGGCAACGTCGTCGCGCAGAACTGGCAGGATCTCGCGGCCGAGGAAGGCAACTCGACCTTCGACATACGCCATCGCGTCACCGGAACGTACCTCTACGAGTTGCCGTTCGGCAAAGACCAGCGCTGGTTCACGGCCGGCGCGGCTTCGCACATTATGGAAGGCTTTTCGATTTCGGGATCGTTCAATTTCGCCACCGGCACGCCGCTGACACCAAGCTATCAGGCCGCAATCGCGGATGTTTCTCGCGGCACCACAGGCACGTTGCGTCCGGACTACAGAACTCCGGTTGTATCGCCCAGCGCAGGCGCAGGCTCGCTGCGCAAATGGTTCAACCCCACTGCATTTACATTGCCTGGAACCGACGCGTATGGAAACGCATTCGGCAATGTGCCGCGCAACTCGATCGCCGGACCGGGCACCGTGTCAAACAGTATGTCGCTCTCAAAGACGATGCAGTTGGGTGAAACGCGCAGCTGGGAATTCCGTGCCATGGCGAACAACGTCTTCAACACCGTGCAGTATTCAGGTGTGGACACATACATCAATTCGCCCACTGCCGGCCAGGTGAACTCCGTAGCGCAGATGCGGTCGTTTCAGTTCACGTCGAGATTCAGGTTTTGAAAGCGGTTTACAAGTTGACAAGTTTACGAGTTTACGCGTTTCGGTTTTGCAAACTTGTAAACTCGTCAACTTGTAAACAGTAGTTCGGGGGCTTCATGAGGGGTTGGTTGCAGAGGTTCGCAGCGGTGATGTCCGCAGCAGCACTTGCGGTGCCGGGCTCCGGGCCGGTGTTTGCGCAGCAAGACGCGCCCGCTCAGCCAGCGCAGGTATCAAACGCACCGCAAGGCGGCTTCACGCTCAAGGTCAACACCGACCTGGTGCTCACCAACGTTGTGGTGCGCGATTCGAAAACCGGCGAACTTGTCAGCGGCCTCAAGGCAAGCGACTTCAGCATCTACGAAAATGGCAAGGAACAGCGCATCGAAACGTTCGATTATGAGAACGTCGACATGGCTACACCGCTCAGTGAAGCCACGGTGAGCGGCCTCGCGGTTGGCCCAAATCTGAACGGGCAAAAGGCTGTGGTCGTTGCCCGGCCTGAGGATCTACGCAATCATCGGCTGATTGTGATGTTCTTCGATCTGACATCGATGCAGCCGGAAGATCTCGATCGCGCCGTTGAGGCTGCGCAGACGTTTCTTAAAACAAAAATGCAGCCTGCCGACCTGATAGCGCTTGTGTCGCTGGGCGACACGCTGAAAGTCGATCAGGATTTCACTGCGGACAAGGATGCGCTGATTCACGAAGTTGGCGTCTATAACGGATCAGAGAGCCAGGGCTTCACGCCAGGTGCCACAGCGAATACCAACCAGACGGAAGACACCACCGGCTACACGGCCGATGAGAGCGAGTACAACGACCTCAATACGGATCGCGAGCTTTTCGCGCTGCGCACCGTGGCGCAGGCGCTTGCCAAGATCAACGAGAAAAAATCGTTGCTCTTTTTCTCCGGCGGTATCCAGCGCGACGGTATTGAGAACCAGGCTTCGATGCGCGCCACCATCAATGCGGCAGTCCGCGCCAACCTGGCCATCTATAGCGTTGATACACGCGGGTTGCAGGCTATCGGTCCGTTGGGTGACGCATCGACAGGCAGCCTGCGCGGCAATGCCGGCTACAACGGCAGCGCGGTGACCAACAACATGAATGCGAACTTCGCAACGCAGGAAGTCATGGCATCGCTATCTACCGATACGGGCGGCAAGGCGTTCTTCGATTCAAACGATTTTGCTCCCGCGTTTGCGCAGGTGCAGCGCGACACGTCAGCTTTTTACGCCATCGGCTTCCGCTCAAATAACCCCGCGCGCGACGGCCGATATCGCAAGCTGACGGTGAAGGTGAAGCGACAGGGCCTGAAGATCGAGTACCGCCCCGGCTACTACGCGCCTGCCGATTTTAAGCACTCTGCCCGCGAAGACCGCGAGCAGCAGCTTAACGATCAGCTCGCCAGCGATCTGCCCGCAACCGATATGGCCGTGTATCTCGATACCATGTACTTCCGCATGGATGACAATCGCTACTTCATGCCGGTCTCATTGCTCGTGCCGGGCTCGCAAATCCCATTTGTAAAAGGTGGCGATAAGGACAAGGCCACGCTCGACATTCTTGGCGAGGTGATCGACGAGGTGAAGCGGCCCATCGGCCATGTGCGCGAAACCGTAAAGCTGAATCTGAATGAAACCCTGAACGCGCGCCAGAAAAACATTCAATACACCACCAGCTTTAATCTGCCCCCAGGCAAATATCAAATCAAGTTTGTTGTGCGTGAAAATCAGACTGGACGCATGGGCTCATTCCTTGCCGATGTCACTTTGCCCGACATGCGCAAGGCTCCGCTCAAAATGAGCTCAATTGTTCTTGCCGCATCACGCCAACCCAGTAAGAGGCAGGATCCGCTGGTGCGCAACGGCGAGGAGTACGTGCCGAACATCAGCCACGTTTACCGCCAGGACCAGCACATGTACCTGCTCTACGAAATCTACAGTCCGGCGCGCGAAAAGGGTGAGAACTTACCCAAAGGCGCCAAGCCCGGAATCAATCTGCTTAGCAGCCTCGAGTTGATTCAGGGCTCGACAAAGGTTTACGAAACTCCCATCGTGCAGGCGAGACAGATCAATGTGGAAGGACGCGATGCAGTCGCGTTTGAAATGGACGTGCCGCTCGACAAACTGAAGCCGGGCCAGTACCTGTGCCAATTGAATGTGATCGACGATGCCGCCGGCAGTTTTGCCTTTCCGCGTTTCGCCGTGCTGGTGCGCCAACCGGCCGTTCCGGCGCTCGTAACGCCGCCTGGCGTCACACCGCCTTCCGCTGCGACGCCGGGCAGCAATGGAGCGATGCAGTAGGGCGATTTACTATTTCGCGACGATTTTGGTGATCGAGATTTGATCGGTGACGGTCAAACTTGCCCAGCCGGGAGCATCCTCCCAGGCCATGTGTACCAGAAGTTCAGGCTTCCGCAGGGATTGCCTTGTGCGTCAAGGCCTCTCCAGCCGGCACTTCCCAAATCGGCGGCTGTTTCTCGCGGGATAAGTTGTTTTGATTGCTGCTTGCGTCCTGCTAGGAAAGTCCCGGGTCAGCTTCCGTGGTCTTGTATGGGCAGTGCCGGCATCCCGATTCGCAGCAGTAACCGCGCTTGAGATGGTAAGCGGCGGTGAAGACCATGTAGGGGCCTTCGAAGTAGTAGTCTTCGGGTTCAAGCTCAGGCAATTCCTGTTCGTGCCGGCCTGGCGGATCCTGACTCATTTCCCTATTCTCTCGTAAAGAGCTTGGAGGGTCTCTCGTGAAGGCCTTCGAGGGCAAATGCTGCCGCCGAACTCGGTAGGTAGAATTAGCGTATGGAAGTTTCTGCACAGGAACGCGCTCGCAAAATCAAGATCATTCTTTTTGACGTCGATGGTGTACTGACCGACGGAGGCATCTGGCTGATTCCCGTTCCGGTTACCGTGGATGGGAAGATTGAAACGCGGATGGTTGAGGCCAAGGGATACAACGCGCACGACGGCACGGCAATTTCGCTGGCACGGCTGGGCGGTTTGAAATGCGGCATCATTACCAAGCGCATTTCGGAGACGGTTGCGTTGCGGGCCCGCGACCTGAAACTTGAGTTTATCTACCAGGGGCAGGCGTTCAAGATGAAGCCGATCCGCGAGATTCTGGAAAAGGAAGGCGTGACGCTCGACGAAATCTGCTACGTGGGCGACGACGTGATCGACCTGCCGGTGATGCGCAATTGTGGACTGGCCATTGCGGTGGGCGATGCACGCGAACGCGTGAAAGCGGAAGCGCATTACGTGACGCCCAATCGCGGCGGCCACGGCGCAGCACGCGATGCAGTCGAGTTCATCCTGCAAGCCAAGGGTGCGCTGGACAAATGCATTGAGTCGTATATTGACGAGGACAATCCGATTCCTGCTTCAATGGACATCGGCAAGGGCGGAGATCTGAAGTAGCGAATGGCGACGCAAGCCAAAAGAGCGGTGGTGTTGTTGAGCGGCGGTCTGGATTCCGCGACGGTGCTGGCGATTGCGCGCAGCCAGGGCTACGAGCTCTACGCTCTTTCGTTTTCGTACGGGCAACGGCACGTGTGGGAACTTGAAGCCGCGAAGCACGTTGCCGCATCCATTGGAGTGGCGCAGCACAGCGTGGCCGGAATTGATTTGCGCATCTTTGGCGGATCGGCGCTTACGGACGATATTGCTGTTCCCAAGGGACGCGCGACGGATGAGATGAGCCACGGAATCCCGGTGACGTATGTTCCGGCGCGCAATACAATTTTTCTTTCATTCGCGCTGGCGTGGGCTGAGGTGCTGGGATCGAGCGACGTATTCATCGGAGTAAATGCGCTGGACTACTCCGGCTATCCCGATTGCCGGCCCGAGTTTATCGAGGCGTTCGAGAAGATGGCCAATCTTGCCACAAAGGCCGGTGTAGAAGGCCGCCAGTCACTCAAGATTCATGCGCCGCTCATCACTCTCACTAAGGCACAGATCATCGCCAGGGGACTTGAACTGGGTGTGGATTACGGAATGACGAGCAGTTGCTATGATCCTTCATCGGCCGGCGAGCCCTGCGGCCAGTGCGATTCCTGTTTGCTTCGTCAGAAAGGGTTTCGCGAAAACGGAATTGAAGATCCCCTCAAGTATTCAGGAAGCTAGCCCGGCAAATTTGGCGAAGGCCTGAGGTTGTTCCCGAAAGAGCTAAAAGCTAGGAGCTAATAGCCGTCTTTTATGAGCTACGCAGTCAAAGAGATTTTCTATACCCTTCAGGGCGAGGGCGCGCAGTCAGGGCGGGCGGCGGTGTTTTGCCGTTTTGCCGGCTGCAATCTCTGGACTGGCCGCGAAGAGGATCGCGAGACTGCGACCTGCCAATTCTGCGACACGGATTTCGCCGACACCAACGGGCCGGGTGGAGGAAAGTTTGCGACCGCGAATGCGCTGGCCGCTGCTATTCAGGAAAAATGGCCTTCCGGTTCTGCTCCGGCGAAGCGGCTGGTTGTGTGCACGGGCGGAGAGCCGCTGCTGCAACTGGGCCCCCTTCTGATAGAAGCGCTGCACGCGTGCAACTTTGAAATCGCCGTGGAAACCAACGGAACCATTGCTGCTCCGGAACACCTTGACTGGATTTGCGTGAGCCCGAAGGCGGGCGCTCCGCTGCGCCAGACGAACGGCGACGAGTTAAAGCTGGTTTATCCGCAGACCGGGATGGATCCGGAAGATTTTGTTCAGATGCAGTTCAAGCATTTTTTCCTGCAGCCGATGGATGGGCCGAATCGCGTGGCCAATACGGAACTGGCGGTGCAGTATTGCATGAAGCATCCACTATGGCGGTTGAGTTTGCAGACGCACAAAATTGTGGGAATTCGGTAGCGACGGTAAACTTCCAGCTTTCAGCCTTCAGCTCTCAGCTTGTTTAAGCCGGGACTTGGAGCGCGCAGTTTAACAGGGCCTGAACGATCCCTCGGTGGCTAAAGCCGCGTCCATGTGCATCTGGTATCGGCACGACTGAAGTCGAGCCCTGTTACAAAGCGCCCGCAAAACATAGTGTTATCCCAGCCGATGAAGCCGCCTTTTGACTTGCCGCCTACTCGGTTTTTGCTTTGCGTGCTTCTGCTTCGGCTAGCCAGCCGCGCTTTAGTTTTTCTTCGGGGATGCTGGACAGGTATGGTTTGATGTCCAGTATTGGTGTTCCGTCGAGCATGTCTACGCCGCGGACATGCAGCGAATTGCCCTGGCGACGGAGGAGTTCCACCACCGTCAGCGCAATCGGATTGGGTCGCCTGGGAGAGCGCGTGGCAAAGACGCCGTGGGGCCGCTTCTCGTCTGTCGGTGGATGCGCGACAAGGTCAAAGCCATCCGCACGATCGAATGCCCACAGCACGTAGAGGTGCGAGAAACCTTCGATGTCCATCAGGCCGGGCTCGAACTCGGGCAGAATATCCAATACGCCTTCGGCGTCGTGTTTGGCCCCGCATCCGCGCGGAATTTTCGAGGTTTCGGTGAAAGGGCTCTTCACGAATCCGATAGGGCTGAAGGTGAACATGGGAAGTATTGCCTCCGGTTTCCATCATATTCGCGCTGACACCGCTCCCTGGCGTCGGCTACACTGTGGGCGCTTTCGCCATCCCGATCCCCGCACCCCGGAAAGCTAATTAACGCAGGATAACGAACACTCCCAGAGGAGACGACAGATGTGCAATAACGCGCAAGGCGATCACTCGCAAAGCCAGCACCCGCCTCAACAGCACTCGCATGACCTGCACACACATAACGACCACGCTCATGAAGGACAAACGCATAATCACACACACGAACATGCGCATGACCGCAATCATGATACCGGGCACGACCGCAGTTCGCGCCGCGACTTCATGCGCGTGCTGATGGGCGGTGCGTTGGCCGGCGCATCGGTGATGGAGCTTGCATTTCATCGTGCGGCTTGGGCGCGCGCGGCCGCTCCGGTGAATGAGCATGACCTGTTCGATTTCGACAAGGCGGCGCCCGGTGTGTACTTTGCGCATGCTCGGCCGCAGGCCATGATCAACTGCAACGCTGCGATTTTTGTGCGTTCGAAAGACGTGGTTGTGGTGGATGCGCATTCCAAGCCTTCGGCAGCGGCGGCGATCATCCAGCAGATCCGCCGCCAGATCACTGAGAAGCCCGTGCGCTACGTCATCAATACGCACTTTCACTGGGACCACACGCAGGGCGACAACGGATACAAGAAGTCGGGCGGCAAGGTGGATTTTATTGCCACGTCGATGACCAAAGACCTGATGGAGAAGTACTGCGTGGCGCGTATGAAAGAATCGGCTGACTCGGTACCGCCGAAGATTGAAGCGATGCGTCGCAGGGCAGAGAGCGCCAAGTCCGCTGCCGAGAAGACATTCTGCGAAGATGAGATCCGTCAGATGCAGGCTTACCTTGCCGATCTGAAGCAAAACTACGAACTGGTGCTGCCCACCATCACGTTCGACAAGTCATACCTGCTGTCCGATCCGGCTTTTGATTTGCACCTTGAGTTTCACGGGCGCTCGCACACCGCCGGAGACACGTTTGTGTATTGTCCGCAACAGCGCGCAATTGCGACGGGCGACGCGAGCCACGGCTGGCTACCCAATATTGGAGATGGGTATCCGCGCCTGTGGCCGGGCACCATCGATGAGGTGGCGAAGACCGATTTCAAGTACATCCTGGGCGGCCACGGACCTATGCAGTCTGACCGCACCGTGATGACCAGCCAGCGAAACTACATTGAAGAGCTGACAGAGAAGGTGGAGGCCGGCAAAAAAGCAGGGCAGGGCCTTGCCGAATTGCAGAAGCGGTTGACGGTGGCGTCGCTCAGGTCGATGCAGTCGAATGGCTACCAGGCGTTCCTTGAGCGGACGCTGGCGGCCAGCAACACGCATTTTGGGCCGATGCCTCCGTTGCAGAACGACGTAAACGGCAATATCGCAGATGTGTACAAGAATCTTGATCGAGACTGAGGGCACCGGGCGGCTGATTCGGTCGCTCTCCCGGGGTGATTTTGCAACGATGGTCATCCAGTGTAGTTAATTGGTGGAATTGGCTTTGTGACGGCCTTGAGTGATGGGCTGGGTGCCGACACGACTAAAAGAAAATTCGTTTCGAGAGCCGTGACCGGGAACACTTTGGGGGTGTCCCGGTGTCTAACACAATAGAGAGCACGGGACATTCGGCATCCAACCAGGTGTACCCGCAAGATTCCCGCGCGCTCCTTTGCGGTTTTGGTATTGCCGGCTCTGCTTTTTATTGGCCGGGGGAGTGGCCGCAACTTGTGAAAAAGCTCTGCCAGCCGGCTTCGCATCGACCGGCAGAAACGGCAGGTGCAAAACGCAGTCGAGTTGCGGTAAGGTGGGAGGACACTGATTTGCAGGCGGACCTCACCATGGGCAATATCGCCAGTGCGCTGACGCTCCAATCCGAAGAGGCGGCACTTGTAGAGGAACTACGGGCCGGTTCTGAAGAGGCGTTCGCGTGGCTTATCGCGCGTTACCATCAACCCATTTATTCTCTGCTGGCCCGCACTGTATATGACCGTGCCGACGCCGCAGACCTAACCCAGGAAGTATTTGTAAAGATCTTCCGCGGTGTTCGCCAGTTTCATGGCGAGTCGTCATTGAGGACCTGGATATACCGAATCGCTCTTCGCGAAGCGTCAAATCAGCGACGCTGGTGGAGCCGCCACAAACAACAGGAAGTAGCGATCGACCAGGAACTCCCGGAAGGTGATTCAGGACAGACGGTGCGGTTGCGAGACCGCCTTGTGGATCCGGCTGAGTCGCCGTTCGACGCCGTTGTACACGCTGAGAATCACGCACGTGTCGAAGCAGCCCTCAAGCAGGTTCCAGAGCCATTTCGGACCACGCTGATCCTGAGAGATATTGAGGGATTTGTGTACGAAGAAGTTGCCGAAATCCAAGGTGTAAGTCTAGGCACGGTGAAGTCGAGGCTGGTGCGCGGGCGAGCCTGTTTAAAGGCCCTGCTAATGGCGCCCAAGCCCGGTGATCATCGGGCCTCCCTTGCGGAATTCGAATTGCCCCTTGGTGAGGAGGCGCGATGAACGACTGCGAGGCCATGCAGGCTAGGTTTTCGGAGTATCTAGACGGCCGATTGAATGGTCGTGAGATGCAGCAGATTTCGGGGCACGTGAACGAGTGCCGGGACTGCCATCGTGAGTGGGATTCGCTGCGGCAGGTACAGCAGTCGCTTGGTGCGCTGGGGCCTGTGCCGGAGCCCAAGGACTTGCTGCTGCGCGTTCGCGTGGCAGTGAGCCAGGAGCGCGCGCGCAGCAAACAGAGCGTCTTCCACGCCTGGAACCTGGCTTGGAAGAACACGGTGGGGCCATTTCTGCTTCAGGCTTCTGCGGGCTTTGCCAGCGCGGTGCTGCTGCTGGGCTCGGTAATTGTTCTGGTGACGATGTTTACGCAGCCTGAGGCGGTGCAGGCTACTACGGATGAGCCGCTCGGGAGTCCTACGGCGCCAAGGTTGGTGAGCCTGTCCAGCGGCGTTAGCAATACGGATATTGGAACGCTGTCGGGCCCGGTAATAGTTGAGGCTTATGTAAATGACCAGGGCGAGGTTTACGACTTCCGCATCGTCTCCGGCCCTGACGATCCGGCTACGCGGTTGCAGGTTGAGAACCTTTTGCTGTTCAGCTTCTTTGAGCCGGCGCGGTTCTTTGGGCAGCCCGTTCGCGGCTTGGCGGTGATTTCGTTTACCGGGGTTTCGGTAAAAGGCTAGACACGCCAGCTCTCAGCCGTCAGCTATCAGCTTTTTTGTGGCGGGGTTGGGGTTTCGCGGTTCTGATCTTTCTGAAAACGGTACCCGACGGTGTCATTTCGAGCAATCTTTGAAACGCCTGCCTTTTGGTGGGCGTTTTGTTTTGGGGTTCCTCCCATTAAACGCCTATTCGGGCCAGCATTGCCCGTTTGACGGGAAGGGGATAGGGACCCGCAAAAGTGATTCGCAACCCGCCTGAACCGGATGATTGTGACGCCGGCATCCCAACCACGACTGCATCCCTCGCGGTTCGGAGGCAGGGAAGGACCATGGTTGTGTTTGCCCTCGCCTCCCATTCGTGGCTGTGAGAGAATAGGTCCCCATGAAACGCACTCTGTGTTTCCTGCTGCTAATCTGGGGAGCCGTATCCGCCGCTGGCGCGGCTTCAATGCGGCTCTACGTAACCAACAGCCTCGGCGACGATGTCAGCGTAATCGACTTGGCAACGATGAAGCGCGTCCAGACGTTCAAAGTGGGCAAGCAAGTCCACGGCATCTGCGCGAGTTCTAACGCGCGGACGTTCTTCGTCACCATTGAATCCGAAAACAACCTGAAAATTGTGGATTCGCGGACCGGCAGCATCCTCAGCACGATCCCGCTGACTGGCCGCCCCAACGAGTGCGGCGCCACGCCCGATGGCCGCTATGTCGCGGTACCCATCCGCGATGGCGATAGTGTCGACATCGTCGACATGCAGGCCAAAAAAGTGGTGAAGACCCTGCCTGTGAAATTGCCACACAACAGCTACAACTCGGGCAGCAACGATGTGTTGTGGGTCTCGTCGATGGGAGACGATGAGATTGACCGCATTGACGTGCGCAAGATGGCGTACACCGCGCACGTTCCAACCGGCGGGATTCCGCGCCCCTACACCGTAACAACAGACGGTAATACCATATACAGTGCGCTTACTGACCTGCATGGCTTCGTGGTGTCAAGCGTGTCTGAGGCGAAGGTCATCGCCAAGGTGGAACTGCCGGCCGCGCCTCCCCTCAATTGCGCGCTCGAACCCAATACTCCAACTCACGGCCTGGATCTCTCGCCGGACGGCCGCCGTTTATGGGTAACCAGCCTGGCCGACGGCTTAGTGTATGTCTATGACACGGCTTCCCTCAAGCCAGTGGGACACGTTGCGGTGGGCAAGTGCCCCAACTGGATCACGTTCTCGCCGGACGGCAAGTACTGCTGCATCAGCAATAGTGATACGAACGACGCGTCAATTGTCGACACCGCCACGCTGCACGAAGTGGCGCGTGTGCCGGTCGGCAAAGGTCCAAAGCGCCTGCTGGCGCTGAGTGTGCCGTAAATCAGAACGTGACGGCCGCTCTAGCTGTCCTCCTGTCCCGTTTGACCCCACTCCTGCGTCTAACTAGACTTGGGACAGGGATTCTCAATGAGATCGACGAAAAATCGTTTGTTGCTTTTTGGCTTGGCCGCGACCTTTGGGTTGCTGGCTGTTGCCCTCCCCACTTCGCTCTGCGGCCAGTCTTCTTCCAGTTCGCCACCGCAGTCGTCACCAACGCAATCGTCATCGGCCAATCAGCTTCCTGACGAGAACGGCAACGGACCCCAGTCGTATGTGCGCGAAAGGACGCCGACGCTGGTTGATCCGGCAGGCCCGACGATTTCGCTGGTAAGCACGGAGCAGGTCTTTATGATGGCCGCGGGCATGAACATGTGCGGGTACGACGAGGGCCTGCAGGGCAGCGCGCCGGCACGCCAGCAGGTTCGCGACGAGATCAACAAGGCCCTCGCGGCAAGTGAAGATGCGCGCAAACGCCGCGACGATCTCTGTCTGTACATCGCGCAGCATCGCATGACCGGCACGCAACTGGACGTTGCACAGTACATTTCGCTGTCGCTTTATCTCTCACCTCCGCCGAAGTTGGAGCCTACCGTGGAACTGGCCGAGATGCCGCCGGATGCGACGCAAGTGGCCGATGTGGTGCCGCTGCTTCGTAACTTTGCTGCGGCGGTGGATCTGCACGGCATCTGGCTCACGCTGCGCCGCACATACGACGATGCTGCGGACCAGGTGCATGGCCCGCTGTCGAAGATGATGGTAACGACCAACCTGTATCTGAAGATGCCTGCGCCTACCTACGACGGCCGGCGTTTCATTGTCGTGATTGAGCCGCTGCTCTCACCGAACACGGTGAACGCTCGCATTTACGGTACTGATTACGTGGTGGTGCTTTCGCCCGTGAATGGCGCCGTTCACATGAACGACGTGCACCACATTTATCTGCACTACCTGATTGAGCCCTTGCTCTACTCGCGCACAAACGCCATCGACAGAGAGCAACCGATTCTGAAAGAGATCAGGGAGGCGCCGATAGAGTTCCGCTACCGTTCCGATACTGTGGCATTGACGGTGGAGTGCCTGATCAAGGCGATTGAGGCGCGCACCATGGACACGGGGATCGCGCCCTATAAGATGCCTGCGAATTTTGACCGCTCAGAGCTGCCGCATTACGACCATGAGCGTCAGCTGGTGGAGCAGAAGGCTGAAGCTGTCCGGCAAGCGGCGGTACAGCACGATATGAAGCAGGGTTTCGTGCTGACGCAATATTTTTACGAGGCATTGATTCAATTCGAAAAAGATCCGGTCAGCCTTCCAGACACTATGGGTGAGATGGTTTACGGCATGGACGTGGATCAGCAGGTACACCGCGCGCGTCTGATCGAATTTGACCAGGTGGCCGACAGCGAAGTGCTTGGACGTAACAAACCTCACAAGCAGTCGGGGATGGATCTGGCGGAATCGAAGCTTTCGAGCGGCGACGTTGCGGGCGCCTCAGCAATCGCGGAGCAAGAGCTGCAGAAGCATCCCGCGGGCGCGGCTCCCACGCCGGACAGCGCGCATGCGTACTTCATTCTCGCTCGCGCGGCTGCCATGACCGGGCACCCGGACCTGGCGATCGACGACTTTCAAAAGACATTGGCAATGAGCAAGGAGCAGCGGCTACTGGCCTGGTCGCATATCTATCTCGGCCGCATGCTCGATCTTGACTGCAAACGAGAACAGGCGGTATCGGAATATAAACTTGCACTCACCGTGCGCGACGGACGCGAGGACACGCGCCTGGCAGCCGAGCGCGGGGTAAAGAACGCATATAGTGTGAACGGCCACACCTGCGAGGACGTTTCGGACGACGATCAGTCCAATCCGCCGCCGGGCAAACCAGCCGCCACTCCGGGGCAGAACGGCAACACAAAGCCGCAGTAATCAATGAAACAGACGTCATGCCCTCAACATGGCGTCTAATAGAAAGTATTAGAAGCAGTGGGGAACTGCCCTGCCGGGCATTGAGGGGCGCGGCCGCTCCCCAGGGACGTCTGAAGCAGCAGACGAACGAGGCGCAGTTGGCAGCAGACCTGGCAGAACTTGAGGCCGCACTCGGCCATCACTTTGCTGTACCGGAACTGCTGGTGCGCGCTCTTACGCATCGCTCGCTGGCCAACGAGCAAGCCGCACTTGAAGCGCAGCAGGATCATCGCGCGGGCGGCGAGCGGGCGGTTGCAACGAGCATCGGCGAAATCTCGCTTACAGACGCCGGCAATAATGAGCGGCTGGAATTTCTTGGCGATGCTGTCATCGGACTGGTGGTGGCGGAGTCGCTTTTTTTGGGGCATCCTGACTGGCACGAGGGCGAGCTGACGCGGGTGCGGGCGCAGCTGGTGAGCCGGCAGCATATGGCGCGAGTGGCTGAAGCGATCGGATTAGGCCGCCATTTGCGATTGAGCAAAGGTGAAGACAAGAGCGGCCTGAGGCGCAAGAGCACCGTGCTTTCGAATACGATGGAAGCGGTGATTGGCGCGATGTTTCTGGACGGCGGTCTGGATCCGGTTAGAGCGATTGCGCGGCGCCAGGTGCTGGGCGAAACGGCTGATCAGCTGGCGCAGGAACTGCGGTCGGGCGCAGCGCTTGGGAACTACAAATCGGCGCTGCAGGAGCATCTGCAGGCGGTGCGAGCAGGTACCCCGGTTTATCGCGTGAAAAGCGAAAGCGGCCCCGGCCATCGCAAAAGATTTCTGATCGAAGTACGACTCAAAATGGAAACCGGAGAACCCGGAAAGCCCCTTGCGCGCGGAGTGGGCAGCACCAAGAAGCGCGCGGAGCAAGATGCCGCTCGCCGGGCGCTGGAACGGCTGTTGGCCAAGAGCACCGGCGCAGTGGACCCGGCCGAGCCTGACGGAATGGAGGAGGAGGAAGCAGCGCAATGAGCACCCCAGCGACATTGCCGGATGAGCCGGTGCGAAATGTCTCGCATCTGCGGCTACATCTTCCTACTCTGCCCGAGGCGTGTGCTTCGTTTCTGCGCACCATCGTAGTGGCGCTGTTTCTGCTGACGTTTGTTTTGCAGCCGCTGCTGATTCCTTCGGAGAGCATGGAGCATACGCTGCTGGTGGGCGATTTTCTGCTCTTCAATAAGCAGGAGTATGCACCGGCGGGAATGATTGGCCGCTGGGTGATGCCTTATCGCGAAGTGCAGCGCGGCGACATCATCGTGTTTCATCATCCCGATCCGCCGCTGCTGGTTAAGCGCGTGATTGGAATGCCCGGCGATCATCTTCGCATTGAAGACGGGCGCGTGTATGTGAACGGGGCCGCGCTGAACGAGCCATATGTTGCGTTCGAGCCGGCGCCGCCCAATCCGTTCCGCGACAACTTTCCTGCGCAGGTGTATACGGATCCGCAGATCGATCCGGATTGGTGGGTCCAGATGCAGAGCCTGACCCGCAATGGCGAGCTGACGGTTCCTGCCGGCGAGTACTTTGTGCTTGGCGACAATCGCAATCACAGCAAGGATTCGCGCTACTGGGGATTCGTGCCGCGCCAGGCGATTGTTGCGCGGCCGCTGGTGATTTATTTCTCGCTCACGCGTCCGTCGACCACCGACGTGCAGGCGGCTGCTCTGAAGGTGGGAGATGATAGACTCGGACACGATAGGCTACTACCGGAAAAGCTGACGGATTTCGCGCGCTGGAAGCGCATTTTTCAAGTTGTGCACTAGCAGCATTCGGCGCTAATTTGCGGTTCGGCAGCGGTTCAATTTCGGGTAACTGACTAAAGAGCGACAGGATGACAAAAAAGAAGACGCCGGCAGCTGCAGCGCCGACCGAAAAATCTCTGGCAGGTTCATCGGCAGTCGACACCAGGCCGGAGTTCACGCCTTCGCAACCCGACGTGGAAGAAACTCCTTTTGAAGCGCTGGCCAGCATCTGCACCGTGCTGGTGGTGGGCCTGTTCATCCTCACGTTTCTCGCACAGAATTTTGTGATTCCCTCCGGGTCGATGGAGGACACGCTGCTTGTTGGCGATCACCTCGTGGTGGATCGCATTACGCTTGCTCCTCCGGCCAAGTGGATGCCGCTGACGCATTATCGTGAACCAAGGCGCGGCGATGTGGTTGTTTTCATCAAGCCAATCCCCGATCCCGATCCGCAAACCGGCAGGCTCGAATATCTGTTCCTCGTAAAGCGCCTGATCGGAGTTCCGGGCGATCATATTCACCTGCACGATGGCATTGTTTACATCAACGGCGTGGCGCAACCGCAGCCGAAAGATGGGCGCGAGATGAATTCGAATCCGGGGGAGAGTGTGTACCTCGACGAATTCCCGTCCATTGCGGCATCGCTGGATCCGGGTGCTACCGAAGAGTGGGCAGTTGAAGAGCCCAGGCACATCGTCGATGGCGACCTGGTTGTTCCTGAGGGCAAGTACTTCATGATGGGCGACAATCGCCACAACAGCCTGGATTCGCGCTACTGGGGTTTTGTACCCAGGGAGAACATCGTGGGTCGGCCGCTGTTCAACTACTGGTCGTTTAAAACATCAGAGGAACAGTACGAGCAGACCGGAATTGGCAACACCGTTTCGTGGATGGCGCATGTGGCATTGCACTTCTTTACCGACACGCGGTGGTCGCGCACATTCCACGAGATTCATTAGAGCAGTCCGCCAGAAGTTCGGGACGTAATCCGATTTGGCGCCGGAGGAATGAGTGGCAGGGGCTGAAGCCCAACCTCGATATTCCGGCTTTTGCGGCACGACTCAAAGTCGTGCCCGTTACAAAGCAATGCGGCGAGATTGGTGGCGAGCCGCAGCAGGTCAAGCAAACACTGCATACTAAAGAGACGATGACGGAAGACGAGCAAGAGCGGCGGCGGGCAAAGCCGAAATGGCTATGGTTTTCTCTCGCTGCGGTGGTGGCTCTGCTGGCCGTTCTCATTGTGCCTCCACTGGTAAGCGTAAGCCGCTACAAGCGCCAGATTACAAACCTCATCGGACGATCGTTGGGCAGGCCCGCACGGCTTTCATCGGTGCATGTCCGATTGCTTCCCAGACCGGGTTTTGTTCTGTACGATCTGGTCGTCGACGACAATCCAGCCTTTGGCGCGGAGCCGGTGATTCACGCCAATTCCGTGACGGCACCTATCCGGATTTTGCCGCTGTGGCGCGGCCGGCTGGAAATCAGCGAGATCAGCGTAGACGAAGCGAGCTTGAACCTGGTGCGGACGCCGGACGGCATGTGGAATCTCGATTCGCTGCTGGAGACAACCGCCACAAACGCCGGCAAGATGGGCGCGGACACGCGCAGAGTTGCGTTCCCGCGGCTGGTGGCAACTAACTCGCGCATCAATTTCAAACGCGGCGTTGAGAAGCTTCCGTACTCGCTGATCGATACCGATCTATCCTTCTGGCAATCCAAGCCCGGCGAGTGGCACTTGAGACTGCGCGGGCAGCCGGCGCGCACTGACGTAAGCATCAACTCGGCCGATACCGGCATTGTAGATATTGAAGCCACGGCCCAACAGACGGCTGACCTGCGCCAGATGCCCATTCATGTGGATCTGGACTGGCGGGATGCGCAACTGGGGCAGCTTTCGCGGCTGATGACGGGCTCCGATGCAGGCTGGCGCGGCGATCTGCGCGGCGAAGTGCACATGGACGGCACGTCGGAGAATGCACAGATCAAGACGCGTCTGCGCGCGACGGGTGTTCACCGCGCCGAGTTTGCGCCGGCTGAGCCGATGGACTTTGATGCGAACTGCAGCCTTGTTTATCACTACACGAAGCGTACGGTTGAAGATCTGGCGTGCGATTCTCCGCTCGGCGGCGGCCGCATTCGCGTTACGGGAGAGATGAACGGCAGCGGCCATTTGCCGAAATATTCGGTGGAGATGGATCGCGTTCCGGTGGGAGCGGGGCTTGAAGCATTGCGCACGGTGCGCAGTGGGGTCGATCCAAACCTGACGGCAACGGGAGCCATAAGCGGCAAAGTCTCCTATGATGAAACGCCCGCGCCAGCCAACACGCAGAAGAAGACTGCGGACACGGCGAGCCGCGTGAAGGCGCGTTCGGCAAAAGCGAGTGTGTCCATCGCGGGACCGCTCACCGGCAGCTTTACGGTTGAAGATTTCCAGTTGAACGGCGGCGGCCTCAGCAGGCCTCTTACTACCGCCAAAGTGGTGATTGCGCCGACCGGGGCTGCGCCAGGCCATACGCAGGCGCTGGCCGGCACGTTTGCGATTCCCGCGGGTGCACCCATTCCGCTGACGCTTGACTTGCATCTAGCCTTCCGCAGCTACCAGTTGACAGCGCGCGGGCAGGTAACTGCGCAGCGCGCCAAAGAGATTGCACATGCAACCGGATTGCCGGGAGCGGCGGCGCTGGACCAACTGGCCGGCGATGCGTTGGTTGTCGATCTGAACGCGCAGGGGCCGTGGCTGCCTGTGCAGGACGCTTTCTATACCGTGAGCCAGCCGGCAGTTGCGGCTGCGGGAATCGTTCGCGGCATTGTGAGTACAACGGGAGCCGCCGATGTGGTGGATCCCGAGGCCGACAGTTTGACCGGAACCGTGACGTTCCACAACGCCAATTGGAAGGCAAATTACCTGGCCAACCATGTTGAGATTTCCGATGCCACACTGCACCTGGTGAGCGGCGAATTGCACTGGGACCCCATCGACTTTATTTACGGTCCGCTGAAGGGAACCGCGACGCTGACGGTGCCGAAGGCATGCGATCCATCCGAGCCATGCGCCACTGAAACGCTTCCGAGTTTCAACGTTCGGTTCGGCAACCTCGATGCGGCGACTATGCAGACGGCCGTTCTCGGCGCGAAGGAGAAGGGCACGCTGGTCTCCGATCTGCTTGAACGGTTGAGCCCGTCGGCCCAGCCGGTTTGGCCGGAGATGCAGGGCATTGTGACTGCCGACTCGCTGATTCTTGGGCCGGTAACGCTACAAGATGCGAAGGCACAACTGCACATTGCGCCAACGGGCATTGAGATCACAGCGCTGGATGGAAAGATGCTGGGGGGCGCGATGCATGCTACGGGCACGCTGGTTGCGGGGGACAAGCCCGACTATACGATCAATGCCGATTTGCAGAATCTGAATCCCACGGTGGTTGGGGAGTTGCTGGGGCAGAACTGGCGGGGCGGCACTCTCGACGCCAACGGCAAGATTGAGCTGGCCGGTTATACGGGCAGCGATCTTGCCCATTCGGCAAAAGGCACGCTTCACTTTGACTGGCGAAGCGGTGCGGCGACAGGTGCCGCTTCACCGCCGGAGCTGGGCCGGTTTAATCGCTGGACGGGCGACGCGCAGATCGCTGACGGCAAAGTGACGCTTAGTGGGAATGAGCTGGCTCAGGGCAGCCGCAAGCAGACGCTGGCTGCGAACGTGGTGCTGGCTGAGCCGGTGAAATTGAGCTTTGCAGCTGCGGACTCGTCCAAGCCCGCGAAGCCGGAGCCGGCTATAAAACGCTGAAATCGCGCGGCTAGAATTGAAATATGGCCTTATCCCCCTCCGGCTCTACTGCGCAAATCCACTGCAAAGGCGTTCTGTTCGATATGGACGGCATTCTTGTGTCGTCGCTCGGATCAGTGGAGCGCAGCTGGTCAAAATGGGCTGAGCTGCGTGGAGTGGATCCCGCGATTACGTGTCAAACTGCGCACGGACGGCGCGCGATTGAAACTGTCGCGATCATGCGGCCGGACCTTGATGCCGAGCAGGAACTGAAGGTCATTGAAGACATCGAGATCGAGGATAATGAGGGGTTGACGGTGCTGCCTGGAGTTCTTGCCATGTTGGCAGCGCTGCCCGCTGACCGGTGGACTGTTGTGACCAGCGCAACGGAGCGGCTGGCACGGGTGCGCATGGGTGTGGGCGGTGTTCCGCTGCCGCAGAAGCTTGTGGCTGCTGATTTCGTCACCCGCGGCAAGCCGCACCCCGAGCCGTTCCTGACTGGGGCTTCGCTGCTGGGTTTTGCGCCGCAGGAGTGCGTTGTGTTTGAAGATTCCGCGTCTGGTGCAAAGGCAGGCCGCGCCGCTGGATGTACCGTGGTGGCGACAACGTTCTCGCATCCCGTTGAGTCGCTGGATGCGGCACATTATCTCGTCGAAGATCTCACCGGCATGAACGTTACAGTGCTGCAGGGCGATGAGGGACTTCTGTTGAGCTTTACTCCGCTGGCGGACTGAGCGCGGCCCGGTTACTGATTCGCTTCAATCTGGCGTCCGTGCGTGTCCTGCAGCGGGCGTGTGTTCATCCGGAAGAGCGACGTGTAGTTGCGCAGTTGCGTGCGGCTGAGCGTTACTGGCTGTTGAAAGACGAACCAGCGCACTCCTTCGGTGCAGGGAGGCGTGGTGAGGGAGCCCATGTAGGTCCAGTAGCCGCGGTCGGCCGGCAGCAGCCCGCCGGGGTTCACCAGGTCGGAGATCTTCGCGGTGTCGCCCGATTTCCTGGGTAATTGCGAGAAGAGCGTTGCCAGCACGGCGTTGGGCGCATCCTGATTTTCGACCAGGCGCACGGCCAGGATTGCCATTTGCCCATCAGCGCTTTTGTGCAGGAATTGAACGCTCATGTCGGTGAGCTTGCCTTTGACCGCTTCTTCGCTGGGGGTGCGGAACTCGTATTGGAGCAGGTTGTAGCGGGTGCCGCCGGCCACGATGTAGCTGCCGGGGTTGACTTGGACAACGATGGTGCGGCCGTTATTCTCGATGGTTTCGGTTCCAGCAAGGTAGTGGAACTCGATGGGTTGCAAAGACTTGTTCAGGCGGACGCCGCGGATGTCGAGCGGCGATTGCTCATGGCCGTTTGAGCAGGCCTTGTAGCCGGGATCGAGCCTGCCCCAGCCCAGCGGGCCGGTCTTGCCAAAGTAATTCCAGTTTGCGGCCGTCTGTGCGGCTGAAAGGCTGGCAAAGCTGATGAGAGCAACTGCAACTACAGGAAAACGCATGACTAGCTCCTGGGGTAAGTGTTTCAGAGTGCCACGGAGAATTCTACGCGATAGACGTCCGTGGAGAGAAAGCATCACAGTGCACGGGCAGCTGAAGTGATCCACAGGCGTCCACTGGACATTCGCTATTTGTTCGCCTATGCTGGTCCCATGTTTCAAGGGCCGACAAACCGAAAGATGTTTGTGGTCACGTGTAAGCGATGCCGCCGCGACATCCCTTCCGGCGCGAACGAGTTTCCGTTTCAGTCCATTACCGTTGTTTGTTGCCTGTGCGGTGAACTGCGGCGCTACCTGCCCTCGGAACTGTTTCTGGGCAAGGTGGATCAACTGGTGCTGCGCCAGAGCAGAAGGCAGAGATGATGTTCGACCCCGATGCAGGCATACCGCGTTTGAACCGGGGAATGGTCTACCTTGGTGCGTGCCTGATTGCCGGTATCCGGCTGGCGCGCGAGCGCCAGGTGAACACCCGGGTGATTCCAACGACGGCGGCGATTGAAGAGTCGATTGATCTGGCGCATGAAATCTATAACCGTGTGTTTCGCAAGGTTCCGCAGAAGTTGCCGCATGGCGGAGAATAGGCTCAAGCCGGCGCGATTTCTTGAACCGGACGGCATGTTATTGGCCGGCCATGGTTCGAGAAGCGTCGGAAGTCATTGTCAGGGCGCGGTCGAATACGTGCTGGTGGAGAGGCTGGCGCAGCGCGCGGTAGGCGCTGTTCAGCAACTCGGCATCCGCCGTGTCGCCGCTTAATTCCCAGATCATGACTCCGCCGATGCCTTGCCTTGCGGCGTAGCTCACCTTGTACTTGACTGAAGTTGGATCCTCGTAGGTCCAGAAGTCCTGCCCGTTGAAGAGCCACGGCGCCTGCGAGCGGGGATCGCGGAAGACCTGCGAAGCGAGCGCCAAGGAACGAATGAGGTGGTATGGCCGATCGCCGCGCATGGCACGGCCGGTCTGGAAGAGGCCATTGTTCGAGCTGTCAACTCCGGTCCAGCCATAGCCGTAAAATGGCAGGCCCATCAGCAGCTTGCGCGCCGGAATGCCGGCCGCCTTGTAGTTGGCAATGCTGCTCTGAATACTGTCGGCGTGTTTGAGGCCGGGAGATGCTTGGAAGAGCGGCGCAAGGAATCCTGTTGTCCCGCTCCAGGGGCCGGCGTAGTCGTAGTTCATTATGCCGACCTGGTCCACGAGCGGAGCCAGTGCTGCGAAGTCGGTTCCTTCAAAGGCGGCGGGCGATTCATTGACAGCGATTGAAAGCGTAAGGCCGGGTCGCACGGCGTTCATCTGCCGCCGGAATTCGGCGAGAAGCGCGTGAAAGTTGGCGGCGTCTTCCTGGTGCGGCGACTCCCAGTCCACATCGATGCCATCGAAGACGCGCGGCTTTTTGACGCCGTCTGCGAACTCGCCGCGCAGATAGAGGTTGACGCATGAGCTTACAAACGCGACGCGGTTCTCGGGTTGGGCGTCGATGGCGAAATCGGATGCGCGGCCTTCAAGTGAAATGAGTATCTTGAGGTGCGGATACTTGCGCTTGAGTTCTTCCAGTTGATGGAAGTAGCCGCGGAATGCCGACGCGGAATCGTCCGCACTGCCATCGACGCTGTTCTGCGCGGTGTAGGTGGTTTCTAGGTCGGCTACCGGATCGGCAAGGGAACAGCGCCCGTTCTTTACCGAGGCTGAGGCGTAGTTGATCTGGTTGAGCCGCGATGCGCTTCCGCTTGTCAGCAGATTTTTCACGTAGAAGGGTGTTGGTGAATAAAGGCTTGAGTTAGTGAGGTAACCCACGAGCAGATGCGATCCGTGCCGGTCGCCAGGATGCGGGAGCGCCCAGGCTGCATCGCTCGCACAAACGATGAGCAGCATGGAAAACAGGACTGCGCGAATCATTCTGAACCGAGGCGGCGTTCGAAAATACATTTCTCCTATATGACGTTTTGCAGGGGAAAACGATTTGTGATTTTTGTCTTTGTGCGGAGCATCCCAAGTTGGCGTGCACCCATCGGAGTGTTATCGGAGGTGAGCAAGATGACCGAGAAGAGAAGCGGCGGGGCGAATTCAAAGCGACGCCCGAAGGGATTCAGCCCGGGCGCGCGAGGGCCTGCAGGAGAAAACGCGCACGAGCAGGGCTGGCAACTGAATGAGGAAGTACGAACGAGGATTGCGAAATCGATGCAGGGCAAGACCGGCGGCAGAGATTACAACTACGGCGCGCGCGACTTTGGCGATACGCCGGAGGACACCAGTTCAGCAGGCGGCCAGAAATCCACTGCGCAACAAACAGAAGCCAGGCAATCATCCATGAAAGTAAATTCAAACCCGCGCGCGCGAGCACGGCATTAATGAGAATGCCGTGGCGTGTCACGGCTGTGATTCCGAGCGCATCAAAAAAGGACCCGCTGTGTGGCGGGTCCTTTTCATTTCCGCTTGTGCGGTGTGGAGTTACTTTGCTGCTGCAGCCTTGATGCCGGCCTGCTCGGCTAGCTGAGTAGCTTTGTCGGTGGCTTCCCAGGTGAACTCCGGCTCATTGCGGCCAAAGTGGCCGTAGGCTGCCGTCTTCTGGTAGATGGGCCGACGCAGGTTGAGGCTCTCGATGATGCCCTTGGGCGTGAGCGAGAAGTTCTTGCGAACCAGCTCGGTGAGTCTCGCATCGGCTACCTTGCCGGTGCCGAAGGTTTCAACGCGCACGCTTACCGGCTCGGCTACGCCGATGGCGTATGCAAGCTGGACTTCAGCGCGCTCGGCGAGACCTGCCGCCACGATGTTCTTAGCGATGTAGCGAGCCATGTAAGCTGCGCTGCGGTCCACCTTCGTCGGGTCCTTGCCGCTGAAGGCGCCTCCGCCGTGCCGTCCGGCTCCGCCGTAGGTGTCGACGATGATCTTGCGGCCGGTGAGGCCGGTATCGCCCATGGGGCCGCCGATGACGAAGCGACCGGTGGGATTGATGTGGTACTTGGTGTGCTCGTCGAGCCACTTGGACGGGAGGACCGCCTGAATAACGTACTTGAGGATGTCCGCGTGAAGTTCCTCGTTGGTGACGCTCTCAGCGTGCTGGGTGCTGATGACGACGGCGTCGATGCGTACGGGCTTGTTGTTCTCGTCGTACTCCACCGTGACCTGGCTCTTGCCGTCGGGGCGAAGGTAAGGGAGCTTGCCGCTTTTGCGGACGGCGGTGAGTTGCTTGCAGAGTTTCTGGGCCAGCGAAATGGCTGCGGGCATCAGCTCAGGCGTCTCGTTTGAGGCGTAGCCGAACATCATGCCCTGGTCGCCGGCGCCGCCGGTGTCAACGCCCTGGGCGATGTCGCCCGACTGCTTGTTGATGCTGGAGATGACGGCGCAGGTGTTGGAGTCGAACCCGTAGAGTGCGTTGTCGTAGCCGATGGAGGCCACCACGCCGCGCACCAGGCTTTGGAAATCCACGTAGGCTTTGGTGGTGATTTCGCCGGCAATGACGACCAGCCCGGTCGCCGTGAGTGTTTCAGCGGCGACACGGCTGTAGGGATCCTGCTCCAGACAGGCGTCCAGAATGGCGTCGGATACCTGGTCGGCAATCTTATCCGGATGGCCTTCAGTTACTGATTCAGAGGTAAATAGAGAACGGTCGCTCAACTTCAGACTCCTGCCCATTGAAGGGATTTCGAATTTGCGGCCTTCCGGGGTCGTTCGCCCCTGTCACGCTGTGGAGCAGAAGCTCGAACTCAACATGGCCGCAGGCCTCGTATCGGAGGCGCGGATGCACAGGCAGACGCACAGGCAAGCCTCGCCCTGACAATGCAGCCTCTATGGTAATTGTGCCGGGCGCCACAGGGCAAAGACTCGCAGCGAACGGCGTACATCCGGAGTTAAAGGGGGCAGGGCAGCGCCTGAACAGGGCAGGTTTATTCAGAAAGGGATTTGTTGCCGGACCAAGGTGTTAAAGGCCGACCAAGGTGAGAACACGAACGACGACTGAATGGGTGGAGGTTACGGCGGAGTGAACTGCGGCGCCTCCGACAGGCAGCAGTGAAGACCACCAGCCTGCGTGGACGCCGTAGTAGCGCACGGTAAAGAAGCCGCCGATGGTTACCACGAATGCGAGCACAATTGCACCGATCCAGCGCATACGGATTTCCTGCTCATTGTGGCGCTCGATGCGGGCCTTGCCGACATTCGAAGCGAACGCGGTCCAGCCGTTGTCGTCGTCAAAGGTTTGTCCGGTGGCGCTGCAGGCTTGCAGGAAACGGTCGGTCCAGTCGTGCGGGTCGAGTCCAAGGGCGCTAACGTAGCCGCGAACGATGCCCTTGCTGAGAATGCCGCCGGGAAGCAGACGGAATCTCTCCTGCTCCAACGCAACGAGGTGGCGCTGGCTGATTTTCGTTACAGCACTGATATGTTCCAGCGCAATGCCACGAGACATTCGTTCTTTGCGCAGGTCTTCACCAAAATTACTCATCGGCGACGACAACCAAATTCAAGGTTAGAGTGGTTGCTCCTTAAAATCATAGCCCGAGTTTTCAACAGGCGTCAAAGATATTCGATGGATGTTCCTTTGTTTTCAGCAAATTACTAGTTGGTTACACCCGCTGATTACCGCGTCGGCTTTGCCCGGCCTATGGGAAAGAGTGTGAGCCGATTCCAGACCGCGCGCAATGCCCCAAATGTGGGTCTGCTGTTACCCTAAAGGCTGGGAAGGCCGCTACAGATCGCAATGAATAAACTCATTTTTGCCAATCTGATCCACCGTCCTCTGCGCTCGATCATCAGCGTGCTGGCCGTCGCCATTGAAGTGGTTATGATTCTGTCGATTGTCGCCATTTTTATGGGAATGTTGAACGATCAGAAGCAGCGCACCAACGGCATCGGCGCCGACCTGCGAGTAAGCCCGTCGAATGCCAGTTTCATGAACGGCATGAGCGGCGCGGCGATTCCTGTAAAGCTGGCCGGCTTTCTGCGCTCCTTGCCCCACGTGGAGGCAGCCGCGCCGGTCATCGAGAATTTTTCCATGGGAGATTCGCTCGAGATCCTTTACGGAATCGACTATCCCAGCTTCAATGCGCTCAAGCCGTTTACGTTCCTCGCAGGCGGCCCATTTCAGGGCCCTAACGACGTGATTGTCGATGACATCTGGGCACGCACCGGCGGTGGTTACCATGTGGGCCAGACAATTAACATCGAGACTCTGCATCACGAGTTTCGAATCTGCGGAATCGTCGAGAACGGCAAAGGCGCCCGTAGAATGGTGCCGATCGACACCCTGGGCTCGCTGACTGGCTCGGAGGGCAAAGCCTCAGTCATCTACATCAAGAGCGACAATCCCGCCAACAGCAACCTGATACGCACGGAGATTAAATCTACGCCAGGGCTGGGGGGGTATCGCGTGCAGTCGATGGAAGAGATCCTCTCCATGTACACGCCGTCGAGATTCCCCGGTTTCAATCTTGCTCTCAAAGTGGTCATCACCATTGCGGTGATCGTGGGATTCCTTGTCATCTTTCAGTCGATGTATACCGCTGTGCTTGAGCGAACGCGCGAAATAGGCATTCTCAAATCCATGGGCGCTTCAAAACTGACGGTGATTGGTTTCGTGCTCCGCGAGTGTGCAGCGCTTTCCATCGCCGGCGTTCTCGTGGGCATTGCTGGCACTTACGGAGTGCGCTTCCTGCTCAGCGTCAAGTTTCCTTCCTTCAGCTTTCAGCTAACTGGACAATGGATCGTCTATGGAGCCCTGATCGCATTTGGCGGTGCGTTGTGCGGTGCGCTTTACCCGGCGTGGATGGCGGCGCGCAAGGATCCGATCGACGCGCTTGCATACGAATAGAACCGTGTTCGGCGCCCGAAATGACTCATTCGCGAGTGATTTTTTCTCTTGCCACGGTCTTCTGCATGACTTTCCACATCATCAACGCGCCTTTGACTAGGGCAATACTCGAATGTGACCCTGGTTTCACCGGACTGCAATCTGTCGTGATTTCTGTTGTATGCCGCAACATCGATTTACCTCAGGTTCAGCACATGGAACCAGCATGAATGGCGGCGATCCAGTCGTTTTGAGTTGCGGATTTTTATACGGTTTTTAGGCCTTTCCGGTGACACTTAACTGTTCAGCGCAGACTCGGAATCGTGCTACGATTTGACCATTCCTGATTCGTACCCCTTATTCTCTGGAGAGCCACTGACATGAAAATGCAACGGAACCGGTGTCCCTACACTTGTCTAGCCGTGCTTGCCCTGGCGGCGTTGCTTCTAACCCTCTTCAGCGCACCGGCAGCAGCACAGACTGCGGGCGCTGGCACAATTAACGGAACCGTAAGTGATGTAAGCCACGCCGTGATCCCAGGCGCGGCTGTGAAAGTGACAAATTCTGATACAGGAATTACGCGCGCCCTGCAAACAAACGGAGACGGCATTTACGTCGCGCCATTTCTCAAACCCGGACACTACAGCGTCGAAATTTCAGCCACTGGTTTCGGGCGCGTTCAAAGGGCGGGACTGGTCCTCGCGGTTGGCCAGGTTCTTACCATCGATGAAACTCTGAAGCCAGCCACGGACCAGCAGCAGGTGGTTGTTACCACGGAGGCTCCACTCCTCGACACGGATAGGTCGGACGCTTCGCAGAGTCTGGGTGAGAAGATGATCTCAAGCTTGCCTGTGAATGGCCGCCGGTGGGACAGCTTCGTACTTCTTACGCCCAATGTTGCGCCTGACGGCAATAGCGGTTTGATCTCCTACCGTGGCATCTCCGGCCTCTATAACAACAACCAGGTGGATGGCGCCAACAATAATCAGGCGTTCTTCTCTGAGGCGCGTGGCCGTGCTATCGGCTCTCCATATGTCTACAGCCAGGACTCGGTGCAGGAGTTTCAGTCGGCTATTTCGGGCTACAGCGCAGAGTTCGGCGGAGCAGCGGGCGGCCAGATCAATGCCGTCACCAAGTCGGGCGCCAATACGATGCACGGCGACCTCTTCTACTACTTGCGCTATCCGGCTCTCAATGCGCTTGATCCCTACAGCAAATACCAGGGGCTGACCAACCATAACCCGATTCTGCTCACGCAACCCGTTCACCAACAGCAGCAGTTCGGCGGCAGCGTAGGCGGACCCCTCAGGAAGGACAAGCTGTTCTACTTCCTGACCTATGACGGCTTCCGCAAGGTAAATCCAATTTTCTACACGTCGTCAGTGTCTGCCAGTACCGTGCTCGGATATGCGAATTCCACTGCCACATGCCCTTCGCCTCTCACGGCTGCTCAGTGCACCGCGGCGGCGCAATACATCGTCAGCCTGCAGAATTCGTATCCGCGCAATATCAAGCAGGACATCTTTTTTCCCAAAATTGACTATCAGCTCAACGACAAGAACCATTTGAGCGCGTCATTTAACTGGCAGAACTTCCACGAACCCAACGGCTACAACACATCTACCCAGGTCAGCAACGGCTCTGTCACCCAGAACGGTACCGCCGACTTCCATAGCCGTTTCTTAGTCATCACCTTTAGCACGGCGCTTCGTCCCACGCTGGCGAATGAAGCCCGCTTCCAGTGGTCGCGCGACCTTGAGACGGACAGCACCAACTCGCCTGGACCGTCGGTCAGCATCACAGGAGTTTCGGGCTATGGTGAAACAAGCGCCTTGCCGCGCGCCGCGTTTCCTGATGAGCATCGACTGGAATTCCAGGACACCGTGTCTTCCACATTCGGCAAGCACTCGTTGCGCCTTGGAACCGATCTGAACTTTATTCACGAATTGCTTATCAATCTGTTCCAGGGCGATGGCGGCTACTCCTACTCGGCGGGCAGCGCTGCAAACTCCTTTGCCGCATGGGTACAGGACGTTTACCAGGTGAACGGAAGCAAGCATTATGCCAATTTCACCCAGGTTAACGATCCAATTACGCATGCCGGCAAGGATGACTTCTGGAACCCGGACTTGTCGTGGTTTGGGCAGGACACCTGGAAGGTTTTCCCGGATCTTACTTTGAATGTCGGCGTACGTTATGACATTCAGCTTGTGCCGCAGCCGACCAAGCCCAATATGACGAGCCCTCTGGCGACGCTCTATACAAGCACCATCAACATCAACCACCATGAGATCCAGCCGCGCTTCGGTTTCTCGTGGAATCCCGTTCCGAATACTGTGGTGCGCGGTGGTTACGGGCTCTTTTGGGGGCTCACTTCCAACAGCACCTACTACACCATGCGCGTAGAGAACGGCGTGTTCCAGCAGCAATACAACGCATCTCCGTCCACCAGTTGGGCGCCCACGGCTCCTAACGTTCTCTTCCAGCCACCGGGTCCGGCGCTGGCGGCGCCATTCCCCGGCGCCGCGACGCCCCAGGTGGTAAATACAGGTGCGGGATTGGCTGCACTGGCGTTCCGGGGACTCGATCCGAATTACACCAACCCCTACTCGCACTCCTTTGACCTGGCAGTGGAACAGCAACTTCCGGGCAAGATGACCTTTTCGCTGGGATGGGTAGCGAATCGGGGCATGCGGCTGCCGATATTCATCGATACCAACATTGCTCCGGCGATCACGACCAAGACCTACGACGTGACCACTGCATCCGGGGTAACCCAGAGGACAATTACGGTTCCGTACTACACGTCACGCGTAACCACGGCGGATACGCAGGTGTTGACGGGCTACAGTGTCGTCAATACCTGGTACCACTCGTTGGCCTTCACATTCCGTAAGCCTTTCTCTCACGGGCTTGAGGTAGTGGCAAACTACACCTTCGCAAAGAGCATCGATGGCGGACAGATCTCCGGTGTCAACGGAACCTTTAATGGAACCGACACGCCGCTGGATCCTTTCAATCTGAAGGCTGAGTACGCTCGCTCCGATCTGGACATGCGCGAGCGCTTTGTTGGGAGCATCACGTATGCGCCTGACTTGTCGCACATCTCGGTTGCGCCGCTGCGCTATTTGGCGAATGGTTGGATGGTTTCCGGTTCCGCAACGGAACAAACAGGGTTTCCTGTTACAGCGTCCATCTCCAACTTCCTGTCCGGCACTCCTGATGGCGGTGTCACAGGAGCCGATGTGAGCCTGTTCAATTCGAGCACTGGCGGCCGCGCTCCGAATGTGGGGCGAAACGCTTTCCCAGGTCCGGGCCTTCGCAACATCGATGCTCGCATCACGCGTGACTTCACCGTTTACGAAAGGATGAAGCTCCAGATCTTTGGCGAAGCGTTCAACCTGCTGAACCAGCAGAATCGACTAAGCGTGAATACCACGGGGTTCTCGGTAGCGGCCGCCGGTGCGTCTGGCGTTTGCTCCACTCACACGAACGCTTGTATCTACCCGTATCCGTCTCTACCTTTCGAAGCAACTACGGGAACCAGCAGTATTCTCTATGGAGCTCGCCAGTTGCAGGTCTCAGCCAAGCTGACCTTCTAACCAGAAGGCGGCTTCAAACCACAAAGCGCGGCGGCTTCGGCTGCCGCGCTTTTGTTTTTTTAGGGCGACAGGCGTCGAATTGTGCGCGGCTCATACGCGATACTGTTATGTTGCGCGGTTGCATCAGCGTGCGTTGAGCAAACCGCTACGAGGGCTCCAAACGTGAATTCTGAAGTCAGCACACTGGTCGATCTCGATACTATTCGCGCAGCGGCAAAACGCATTGCGCACATTGCCGTGCGCACGCCGCTGGTGCGCGCGTCTTTTCCCGGATTGTCAGGATACGGAACGGGCAGGGAGATTCGTCTGAAGGCTGAGAATCTGCAGCCCATCGGCGCGTTCAAAATGCGAGGCGCGGCCAACAAGATTCTTCAGCTCACTCGGGATGAAATTGCGCGCGGCGTCATTACTTACTCCAGCGGTAATCATGCGCAGGCGGTGGCTTATGCCGCGCGCGAGGTAGGAGCGAAAGCCGTCATCGTCATGCCGTCGAATGCGCCCGCCATCAAGCGCGCGGCCACAATTTCGTTTGGTGCGGAGGTAGTTGACGTTGGGCCGGCATCGAGCGAGCGGCTGGCCATGGCCGAGAAACTTGTGCGCGAACATGGTTACGTTGTTGTGCCTCCGTATGACGATGAACAGATCATTGCTGGCCAAGCCACTTGCGGACTCGAGATCGTTGAAGAATGGCCGGACGTGGATCTGGTGCTTGCGCCGGTGAGCGGTGGCGGGCTGTTAAGCGGAGTGGCCGCGGCGGTGAAACAATCGCGCGCGCAGACAAAGGTGTTTGGCGTGGAGCCTGAACTTGCCGGCGACACGGCTGAAAGCTTTCGGACAGGAAAGATTGTTACCTGGGGAGCGGAACTGACCAGCCGCACCATTGCAGACGGCCTGCGCACGCAAAGCGTCGGCGTGCGCAATTTCGCCCACATCCAGGCGTTTGTAGATGGCGTGATTACCGTGACGGAAGCGGAGATTCGCGCCGCGATGCGCGCGATTGTTGCCGCAACCCGCCTTGTTCCGGAGCCGAGCGGTGCAGTGCCGGTGGCTGCTTTGCTATTTCATGCCGCCGAATTGCCTGCTTACAATAGGGCAGCGGCAGTGGTGAGCGGGGGAAATGTGGACCCGGCGCTGCTGGCCCAGGTGCTCACGGAAAGCGCATAGCCGCGTCGTTCGAATATGATCTTAGCCGTGATGAAGCCGCAAATGCCCATTCCCCGCGCCCTCGCCCTGGCCGTTGCATTGTTGTGCGCCGCCCTGCCGGCCGCGGCCGACAAGAAGCCGCAACTGCAGAAGCCGCTGGCCGGTCCGCGCGCTACAGCGTTGCGCGTTACCTGGCTCTATGTGACGCCCGTCGCCGATTCGCAGAAGGTGGACCGTGTGCAGCCTGGCCGCGAACTGGTGGTTGCGGAACGAAGCGGCCCGTGGATTCGTGTCTACGCCAACACCGATATCGAGCAGATGCGCGACGCGGGCGACGCTCCGATTGTTGGCGATGATCAGACTCCGCCGCCCATCTCAGGATGGATGCAGGCAAAGGGCGTGGTTGCGGAAACTAATCCTAACGGCGACCAGATTCTGATGGGCGCGGCGGCCACTGAAGAGTCGCTGGCCTCCGATCCGCGCGGCCCCATCAATGCAGCCAAGGTTGCGCGGCTGCTGTATCGGCGCGCCGCGGAGATGTATCCCAACTCGCCGTTGGCGGGCGAGGCGGCCTGGCGCTCTGCCGATATTCAATGGCAGTTGCAGAAATCCGATCTCTCCACCCTGCGCTCGTCGAAAGAGAAGGCTCCCTACATGCGCGAGCAGATGGACGAGGACGAGATGAAGAAGGTGATCAAGATGTTTCCCGGCACGCGCTGGGCTGATCTGGCGGCCTTCGAACTGATTGACAACAAGCTTTGCGGCGACTGGCAGGGACAGGTGCAGTGTCCTGAAAAGGAGACCGAGATCTACGAGAAGTACGCGCAGGAGCATCCTGACGGCCCACGAACCGCGGACGCGCTTTACCAGGCCGTCTATCGGCAGGCGGTTTTGAACGACATGTACACGGCCGACGGCAATGATGGAAAAGCTGGAAAGGCCAAAAATCACGCCCGTGAGCTCTACGGGCGCCTGAAAGATAAATTTGCCAACTCAGATTATTCCTGGCGGGCGAGCTCTCTGGTGTACAAATTGGATGAAGGTATTCCTGTGTACGGTATCGACCAGCAGTAGACCGTGGCCCCCCTGCCCGTCGCGCGCTTGGCGAATCGTAACTGCAAGCTGGGGGCTTTTTGAGCACGTATATCGAGTCCATCATTCTGGGGATCGTGGAGGGTCTGACCGAATTTCTGCCGGTCAGTTCCACTGCCCACCTGCGCATAACTGAAGCACTCATGCGGATTCCGATGGATGACGCGTACTGGAAGATGTACACGGTCGTCATCCAGTTCGGCGCGATTCTGGCGTTAATGCTGCTGTTTCTGGAGCGGACTGTCCAGTTCTTCCGCACCTTTCCCGAGGGCGATGATGGCCGCCACACCTGGGTGAATCACCCCATCACGATTACGCTTGCGGCTTTTATCTGCACGTCGATTCCAGCCCTGCTGCTGCGCAAGTGGAGCGAGCGCAACCTGGGCAGCCTGACCGCGATGGCGTTGGCACTGCTGATTGGGGGAGTGGTGATGTGGCTGGTGGACTGGCGTACCAGCCTGCTACGATTCCGACATCAACGACGTTGAGAACATGAACCTGGGGCAGGGAATCTGGATCGGGCTCTGCCAGACGCTTTCCGCGGTATTTCCGGGCGTGTCGCGCTCCATGTCGACTATCGCGGCCGGACAAGTCGCGGGGCTGGGCCGGCCCGCCGCGCTCGAGTTCAGCTTTCTGCTTTCGATTCCCACCATGATCGCCGCCACGGCCTGGGACTTCATCAAAGAAGTCCACGGTCATGCTACCGGCGCTGCTGCTGAGGTTCCCATGAACAGCGAGCGCTGGATTGTGCTGCTGATTGGCCTGGTGGTTTCGTTCATCGTGGCTTACGGCGTGGTGGAGTGGTTCCTGCACTGGGTGCGCAAGCACGGGTTTACGATTTTTGCGATCTATCGAATCGTGCTCGGCGGCGCGCTTTTACTCTGGGGAGCCAAGTTTATAGGTGCATGATTTTTCATGCAATTTGAAGCAACCCGCGCGGGGGTCCACAGCAAGGTTCCCCCTGCTTTGTTTCGCTCTTAAGCCCCCTTCATCGACGCCGATAATATAAGCTGCTCCGGGAGTTTTCCCGCCGTTATGACCGGCTTGTGCCGGAATTTGATGCGCGGCGGACCGGGTGCGGAAAAGCCCCATCATGAAGCCAATTCGCATTGTCCTGACGCCTACGCGAAGCCGCCCAGTGAACCTCTTTCTGGGGCTCGTGGTGCTGCTGGTTTCGCTGCTGCTGTTTCTCGCACTCGCCACGTATCGCGCCGCCGATCCCTCGCTGAACACGGCTGCGGATCAGACGCTTCCGCGCGTGATTCACAACTGGGTGGGCGTGTTCGGTTCGTATCTGAGCGATGTGCTGCTGCAGTCGTTGGGGCTGGCTGCATTTCTGATTCCCATCTGGCTGGGCGGTATTGGCTGGACGTGGATGCAATCGCGGCCCAGCGGTTCTGCGCTGCTGCGCTGGACGGGCACGCTCTTGTCGCTCGCTTTTGTGCCCGCTGTTTTTGGACTGATGCCGTGGCATTGGCGCTGGCTGCACCTGGTCCCGGTGGAAGGCGTCGTTGGCCGCCTGATGGCTGGCGTGCTGGTGAGCTATTTCAACATCCAGGGCTCGTGGCTGGTTGCGCTGGCCATGGCCGGCGTAGGTTTGTACTTCGCTTCCGCAATGAGCCTTGGTGCTCTGCGGGAAAGCTTTGAGGATCGCTGGCTGCAGGCGCGCAATCTGTATGAGCGCTGGAAGAACTGGCGCGAAGAGCGTGCCGAGCGCAAGGAAGAAGAGCGCTTTGAGCGCGAAGCTCAGCTTGGCGAACAGCGGCTCGCCTCACAGGGGCTGCACTTTGTTCCGGCTGCCGGTTTGCCGCTTAACGACAAGCTTGATGACAACATGAGTGCAGAGCTGCTCCGGGAAGAAAGGAAGCCGGGGTTCTTTGCACGTCTGTTCCATCGCCGCAAAGCTGCGGAGCAAGATGATTTGCTGGATGAAGTTCCGGCTTTCCGGCGCGCTCCGCTGCGGCAGACCGATACCGCGTTTGCCGGCGAACCGCAAATCGCGAAGCGACCCATGCCGGCTGCTGCAGGTGAAATTCCTATTACGCCGCCCGTGCGCCGCAGTATCTGGGAGCGTGCCGAGGCGGAAGCGCCTGCCGCTGCCGCGCCCGTCGTCGCGGCCGCTCAGAACGTGGTTCCCATGCCGCCTCCGCCGCAGCGCTTTGCTGATTCGCACGTGATTGAAGCGGCCCCAGCTGCGTCGCACTCTGCTCCATTGCGCGTTGATCCGATATCTGTTCCTGCGGCTGCTCCGGCCGCGCACCAGCCTGGAGAGATTGCCATCCATGGCCGCGCCGATGCCGAAATTCGCTCGGCCACGGTGGCGCCGAAGAATGTAAGCGGCTTCAAGCTGCCGCCCAGCACTCTACTGAACCAGGGCGAAGGCCCGCAGAAAGTGCGCGAAGACGAACTGCGCGAAGAAGCCAAGGTGCTGGTGGAAAAATGCGCCGAGTTCGATGTGCGCGGGCAGGTGGTGCAGATCAATCCCGGCCCTATGGTTACCACATACGAATTCAAGCCTGAGGCGGGCGTTAAATATTCGCGTGTCACCGGATTGGCCGATGATCTTTGCCTTGCCATGCGTGCGGAGAGCATTCTGATCGAGCGCATGCCGGGGAAGAGCACGGTGGGCATCCAGGTGCCTAACCACGAGCGCGAAACGATTCATCTGCGCGACGTGCTGGAAAGCGAGACGTTTGCGAAGGCCAAGTCGCGGCTCACGCTTGCCATGGGCAAGGACATCAATGGCCGCATTGTCACAGCCGATTTGAATGCGATGCCACACGTGCTCATCGCCGGTTCTACCGGATCGGGCAAATCGGTGGCCATCAATGCCATGATCATGAGCCTGCTGTTCCGCACGACTCCGGCGCAGGTTCGGCTCATCCTGGTGGATCCCAAGCGCGTTGAATTGGGCATGTACGAAGGAATTCCGCACCTGTTCACGCCGATCATTACGGAGCCCAAGCTTGCAGCCAACGCGCTGCGCAACGCGGTACGCGAGATGGAGCGGCGACTGAAGCTGCTTGCCAGCCGGAGCGTACGCAATATCGACCAGTACAACAAACTGTTTGACGGAGTTATGCCCTCTTTGTTCGACGATGGCGATAGCGAAGAGCCTTTGCCTTACATCGTCATCATCATTGACGAGCTCGCCGACCTGATGATGCTGGACCGCGCCAACGTTGAAGAATCGATTACTCGACTGGCGCAGATGGCTCGCGCCGTGGGCATTCACCTGATCCTGGCGACGCAGAGGCCCAGTGTGGATGTTATTACCGGACTCATCAAGGCTAACGTTCCCACGCGTATCAGCTTCCGCCTGGCTACGAAGGTGGACTCGCGCACGATTCTCGATACTAATGGCGCAGAGGCGCTGCTGGGCCGTGGCGACATGCTTTTCCTGCCGCCCGGAACCAGCCGCCTGATGCGCCTGCATGCGCCTTATGTGAGTGAGAAGGAAACCGCCGCCGTTGTCGGGTTCTGGAAGGAGCAGGGCGAGGCCGAATACGTTGAAGGCTTCCTCGAGTCGCCCAAGGATGAGCGCGCGGGTGTTGAAGGTACGAGCGAAGGGCAGCAAGATGGAGATCCGTTGTTCGACGATGCGGTCAGGCTGGTGTTCGAATTCGGCAAAGCTTCAACGTCGCTCCTGCAGCGCCGGTTGCGCATTGGTTATGGCCGCGCCGCGCACCTGATCGACTTGATGGAGCGCGACGGGCTGGTTGGTCCCGCCGATGGCTCACGGCCACGCGAGCTTCTGAAAGCACCGGGCTGGCTTCACGAAGTAATGGCGAGCAACGAGTAAAGCAAACAATCCAGCCGTTTTCCATAATTCATGAGCGGCAGCGCAACCTTGCGCATCTATTCATCAGGAGCCTCCTGCCATGCGCAAACTCATCTCGCTTTGGCTACTTGCTTGCGTCCCTGTCGTGGCGCAGCAGGCTGAGGTGCCCATAGCTACTATGTTGCCGGGTAGTCCATTCACCATCAGGAACACCTGGTTCATCGGGGGCGTGGGCTCGTGGGACTATCTCACCATGGACGCCAATGCGCAGCGGCTCTTTATCGCGCATGGACCGGTTGTGCAGGTGGTGGATGTAAAAACCGGCGCACTTGCCGGTCAGATCACGGGGCTGCGCGAGGCCCATTCCATAGTTTTCGACAACAGCGGAAATTACGGTTACATCAGCGATGGTCGCGCCAACAATGTGAAGGTGTTCGACCGCGGTTCGCTGCAGGTCATTGCCACGATTCCTACGATTCCCAGTCCGCGGTCGCTGGTTTTCGATCCGCGCTCTGATCTGCTGTTTGCCATTTGCACAATTCCAACGGAAGCAGAAGGCGGGTCGCAAGGGAGCTGCGGCACGCAGCAAATTCAGCCGCGGCCTCGAAACAGAACAGAGCGCGACAGGACGGAGGCAGGTTCGAGTATCGCCGTCATCAGCGCGGATACGCGCATGGCTCTCGGAGAAATTCTTCTTCCCGGTAGACTCGGTTTCGCCATCGGCGACCAGAACGGCCACGTCTACATCAACATGACGGAGCGCAACCAGGTGCTTCGTCTGGATGCCGATACTATTGCCGCATTGCTTCGCAAAAAAGCAGCCAACGCAGGCTCCGCCGCCATTTCAGAAAGTACTCCCTCAGAAAGCGGCGTGTTTTCACCAGCGGCCATTCTCGACTGGGCACACGGCATTCCGCCCGAGGGAAACGTGTTCAACTTTTCACTTCCGGCCGAATGCAGGCGCCCTGTCGCTCTTGCTATCGACGGCCAGCACTTCCGGCTTTTTGCAGCTTGCGAGAATTGGAAGCTCGTGGTGCTGAATACGATCACGGGAGCCAGTCTGGCGACTCTGACGACCGGTCCTGGAACCGATGCCATCGCCTACGATCCGAGCCGCGAGCTTATTTTCTCCGCCAACGGCGGCGGTTATGGCAGCCTCACCGTCATCCAGCAGGATGCGAACACTGACTCATATGCCGTGAGTCAGGTGCTGCCTACGCGCGAGCGCGCCCGAACTCTTGCCGTTGACTCTTCAAGCGGAGACGTCTATCTGGTTACGGATTTCAACGGCGTAGACCTCGCGGGACCTGGAGGAATCGGCAACATGAAGACGGCCCCCCTCAGCGGCAGCTTCCAGGTAATCGATATCAATCGCTGAGGCTTAAATTACTGCCTGTCTGTCCTCGGCAAACGCTTCCAGATCGGGCTATTCCAATGTTGGTGGCATCTGCTACACTTCGTTGGGTAAACGCTTTCACGGTCTTTCAGAGGCTTCGTTTCCGCGCGTTTTGCGGTTCAAAAAACCAGCGGGTTGGGGCCGGGTCGTTATTGGCAAGTGCTCGTTTTCCTGCTTGACAACCCCCGGAGTAAAGCCATTTACTTAGGGCGCACGTCCGCGCATTGCAAGGACGTACTATGCCCGTCTAGGTGACTTGAATGCACGGATTCGTCCCAGCCTCAACCCCATCCTTGTCGGCGTTCCTTCTTTTTAGCGCAGAACCGCTGGCCCATCTGAGATCTCTCGATATCGCAGTCATCGCCATTTACTTCGGAATGGTGATCTGGATCGGCTTCTACCTGAAGGGGCAGTCGAACACCAGCGAAGAGTTTTTCATGGCCGGACGCGAAATGACCGCGTGGATCGCGGGCCTCAGCTTTGTGTCCGCCAACCTGGGCTCATTGGAATTGATGGGTTGGGCAGGTTCGGCTTATCAATATGGCATTCTAGCGACGCACTGGTACTGGATCGGCGCCATTCCCGCCATGGTCTTTCTCGGCCTGGTGATGATGCCGTTTTATTACGTTTGCAAGACCCACTCGGTGCCGGGCTATCTCGATTTGCGTTACGGCCGCGGCGCTTCAAGCGTGGCTGCCATCTCGTTCGCTATCGAGATGATCCTGATGAGCGGCGTGAACATGTTCGCCATGGCCGTGGTGATGAAGGTTGTGCTGGGCTGGGACATTTCGTTCTCGATCATCGTCAGCTCAGTCGCCGTCGCTCTTTACGTCGGCCTCGGCGGGCTGCGCTCGGCCATCTTCAATGAGGTTTTGCAGTTCGTGCTCATCTGGGGCGGCGCTCTATTGGTTCCGATCCTCGGCCTTATTCAGGCAGGCGGTGTGGCGGGCCTGAAGGCGCAGATCATGCACAACATGCAGACCATGGGCGGCGGCGTTGCAGGCGACAGCTACTTCCATATGTGGCGCGATACCGGCAGCTTCGCAGCCAATCCGATGGGCGTGCACTGGACCGGCATCGTCTTCGGCCTCGGTTTTGTGATCAGCTTCGGTTACTGGACTACGGACTTTCTCGTAGTGCAGCGCGTGCTCGCAGCGCACAATCTGCGGGCAGCACGCCTGGCGCCGATCATCGCTTCATTCTTCAAGATGGCCACTCCGTTCATCGTGATTCTGCCTGGCCTGCTTGGCCTGGTTCTGTTGCAGAACGGCGATGGTTCGCGCCGCGAGCTGGTGGGCGAGGACGTGGTGGCCGCCTGCACGATGACAGGTTCAGGCGCTGTGGCTGACGTGGCGGGCTGCCAGGCGGCGATGTCGAAGAGCTCCTTGTCGGTTGAGGCACAGAAGAAGGTTTTGGCGGGCGGACCCGACGCTGAGTTGCACAGCTACAACCAGGCCTTGCCGCTGATGATGGTCCGGTATCTCGGTCCCGGTCTGCTTGGCCTTGGCATCACCGCGCTGATTGCCGGGTTTATGAGCGGCATGGCTGGCAACGTGAGCGCCTTCTCCACGGTCTGGACCTACGACATCTACAAGGCCCTGATTAACAAGCGCGGATCGGATTCTCACTACGTGCTGGTGGGCAGGCTTTCCATCATGATCGGCGTGGCGGTCTCGATTGGCGCGGCGTATCTGGTTATGCATGCGCACGGCATCATGGATTACGTGCAGGCGCTGTTCTCGATCTTTATTGCCCCGCTGCTGGCTGCGATTCTGTTCGGCATGTTCTGGACGCGCGCGACGAAGATGGCTGGATTCATCGGTCTGCTTACGGGCATCATCTTCTCGGCGAGCCTGTTTATGTGGGTCAAGATCACGCCGTCTGCGCTGGCAAGTGTGGCGCTTTCGCCCGACGCCAAACCGATGGCGGAGAATGTTTTCCGCGCGCTTTGGGCATTCCTGTTCTCGGCTATTGTCATCGTCGTCACCAGCCTGCTTACCAAGCCGCGCCCGGTGGCTGAACTCAATGGCCTTGTCTATGGTGCAACCATACTGCCAACCGAAGAGCCGGTGCCGTGGTTCAAGAGTGAATACACGTGGGCGGTGGTGGTCGTGGTCATCTTTGCTGGCCTCAACATTCTGTTCTGGTAGCACGCAAGAGAGGAGAGATTTATGCACGGATCCAAGATTCCCATATGGTTCTTCATCGGTGTGCTGCTGGTGGCCTATGGAACGATCATTACCGGCTATGGAATCTATGAGTTTGCCACAGGAAAGCTGGCCGATGTAGCGCTGAATCAACTGCACGCCCCCCTCTGGTGGGGAGCCACGCTGCTCGCGCTGGGCATTTTCTATACGGTTAAATTTCGTCCAGGCAAGACGAAGTAGTAATTTGGATCGGGCATTATCCGGCTCCGGAACGTAGCGTCGAAATCCGGGGCAGCCAAAGTCTCCTTGAGGCAAATGGTTCTTTCGCTCACACCAGACGCTGAAAATGCGGGACTGGCTCATTCGACCCGGAAAAATCGAGTGTCCCAGGCTCGATTCTGAAACCAGGGAAGTCAAGCCTCGCGGCGGAGTTCCAACGACTGACAGGAAGTACAACAAGGGAGTGAACATTATGGCAGCACAACGTGTAATGACTTTCGGAGTCATTGTAGGCAATCGCGGATTCTTCCCGGATCATCTGGCCAAGACCGGACGCGACGAAATCATCAAGGCGCTCGAGGCCGCGGGCGCGAAAGCCATCGTGCTCGGACCGCAGGATTCAAAGCATGGCGCCGTGGAAACGTATGCTGAGTCGCAGCGCTGCGCTGACCTCTTCAAGAAGCATGCCGAGGAAATTGACGGCATCATCGTAACCCTGCCGAACTTCGGCGAAGAGCGCGGCATCGTGGATGCCATCCGCCTCTCGGGGCTCAAGGTTCCGGTGCTGGTGCAGGCCACGCCTGACCGCTCTGACGCCATGACCATCGCCACCCGCCGCGACAGCTTCTGCGGAAAGATGAGCGCATGTAACAACATGATGCAGTACGGCATCCAGTACTCGCTCACCACGCTGCACACTGAAGCCGTGGACTCTGCTGAATTCAAGGCCGACCTGGAGTGGTTCTCCGCCGTCTGCCGCATCGTGAAGGGCCTCAAGAATCTCCGCATCGGCTCACTCGGCGCGCGCCCCACGGCATTCAATACGGTCCGCTACTCCGAGCGCATCTTTGAGACCAGCGGCATCAGCATCGAGACTCTCGACCTGTCTGAAGTGTTTGGCCGCATCAACCGCATGAAGGATAACGACGATGCCGCGCAGGCCAAGCTGGCCGCTATCAAGGGCTACGTAAGCACGAACAATATTCCAGAAGCAGCGCTGCTCAAGATGGCCAAGCTGGGCGCGGTTATCGACGGCTGGATGAAGCAGACCAATGTGAAGATCAGCGCGGTCCAGTGCTGGACTTCGATGGAAGAGTTCTTCGGCGTTGTGCCCTGCACCATCATGAGCATGATGTCGAACGAGCTGATCCCGTCCGCCTGCGAAGTTGACGTGCCGGGCACGCTCAGCATGTACATGCTGGCGCTTGCTTCGGGTACGCCTTCGGCGCTGCTGGACTGGAACAATAACTACGGCAGCAATCCTGACAAGTGCGTCTGCTTCCACTGCTCCAACCTGCCGAAGCACTTCTTCAAAGATGTCCGCATGGACTACCAGGAGATTATTGCCGGCACAGTGGGCAAGGACAACACGTTCGGCACCTGCGTAGGCCGCGTGAAGCCGGGCGTAATGAGCTATGCGCGGTTCTCCACGGACGATCGCCGCGGTGTCATTCGCGGATATACCGGAGCGGGCCGCTTTACTGACGATCCTCTTGAGACGTTCGGCGGCGCCGGCGTTGCGGAAATTCCGCAACTCCAGAAGCTGCTGAAATACATCTGCCGCGAGGCGTTTGAGCACCACGTTGCTGCTAACTTCAGCGACGTGTCGAAGTCGATTCACGAGGCGGCTCGTTATCTTGGATGGGAGAGCCACTACCACCCGAGCCTCGAAGACTAATTACGCCGGCTGCTTGATCGGCGAACACCAATGGGCGCTGGCGCGCGAATGCCGGCGCCCTAACTTATATGTAGGAGGACGTTATGAAGGCTCTCGTCCTGGAAGAAAAGCTTCGCCTTAGCATTCGCGAAATCGCGTTGCCGCTCACCATGGGCCCGCGCGATGTGCGCATCCGTATTGGCCGCGTGGGCATCTGCGGCAGCGACGTGCACTACTACACGCATGGCCGTATCGGTCCGTTTGTGGTGAACGCGCCCATGGTTCTGGGCCATGAGGCTGCCGGCGTTGTGGTTGAGGTCGGCAGTGAAGTTCACGACCTGAAGGTTGGCGATCGTGTGTGCATGGAACCGGGTATTCCCGACATGACATCGCGCGCGAGCCGGGAAGGCCACTACAATCTCGATCCCGCGGTGCGCTTCTGGGCAACTCCGCCGATTCACGGCTGCCTGAGCGGCGAAGTCGTGCATCCCGCCGCTTTCACGTTCAAGCTTCCCGATCATGTATCGCTGGCGGAAGGAGCCATGGTGGAGCCGTTCGCCGTCGGCATGCACGCGGCAACCAAGGCGCAGATCAAGCCGGGCGCAACGGCCGTCGTAATTGGCGCTGGCCCTATCGGCATCATGGTTGCGCTTTCGGCGCTCGCCGCGGGAGCAGGCCAGGTGATCGTTTCTGATCTTGCGCAAGAAAAGCTCGCGATTGCGGGACAATACGCTGGAATTCTTCCGTTCGATATTCGCGCCGGGTCACTTGCGGCAAAAGTCGCCGAGCTCACAGCGGGCTGGGGCGCGGATGTTGTGTTTGAAGCGAGCGGAAGTCCAAAGGCATTCGAAGGGATCTTCGATCTGCTTGCTCCTGCGGGAACAGCTGGTGCTGGTGGGCATGCCTCCAGCCGCAATTTCATTCGACGTGGTTGCGGCGCAGGCCAAGGAAGCCCGCATCGAGACCATCTTCCGCTATGCCAATGTTTATCCAAAAGCGGTGGCGTTGCTGGCTTCCGGCAAGGTCGATTTGAAACCGCTCATCTCGGCGAATTTCTCATTTGAAGAAGGCGTTGCCGCATTTGAGCGCGCGGCGCAGGGCCGCCCTGCCGACATCAAGCTGCAAATTGTCTTAGAGGAATCCGCCCAGTGAGCCAATCGGGACCTGTAGCGGCCGCACACGCGAGCAGCCGACCTGACCGTCATTTTCTCGGCATGCCGCTGGCGCTGCTCGGCGGCTACATTGCCATCGTCTTCTGCATGACGGGCGATGGCATTGAGCAGGCGTTCCTTTCGAAGTACGTCGTTACTCTTGGCTTCACTGCCGGCGATTCCGCACTTTTGTTCACTGTGTATGGAGCCACCGCTGCGTTGGCGAGCTGGCTTTCCGGCGTGCTTGCGGATGTGTTTACGCCGCGCCGCATCATGCTTGTTGGCGTGGCCTGGTGGCTCGTCTTCCACGTGCTGTTCCTCTGGCTCGGGCTGGGCCATCTGAACCTGCCGCTGATGCTGCTTTTTTACGGCATCCGCGGCGTAGCCTACCCGCTGTTCTTCTACGGCTTTTTTGTTTGGGTGGTGCAGCGCAGTCGTCCGCACGAGCTGGCCTCCGCCATTGGCTGGACATGGAGCATGTTCACCATCGGCTACGGGATCGTCGGCTCCTACCTGCCCAGTTTCACAATCCAGTGGATTGGTTACATGGGCACGCTGTGGATGTCGATGGCGTGGGTGTTGGCCGGCGGGCTACTGATCTACTTTTTTACGGGCGGTATCTCGTCTACGCCGAATGCCAGCATTGAGCAGGGCGAAAGCAAATTCGGTGAGATAGCCAAGTGCGTTACGCTCATCTTCAATAACCGAAATATTGCGTTGGCGCTCATTACGCGGATCATCTGCAATCTGTCGCTGTTCGGTTTTCCGGTAATCATGCCGCTGCTGTACACTTCGCCGCAGGTCGGCTTCAGTGTGCCCGAGTGGGCGCGCATCTGGGGAATGTTTTTCCTGGTTCAGCCGGTCACGAACGTCCTGTGGGGATTGATCGGAGACCGCATCGGCTGGATGCGGCAGATGCGATGGGTGGGCTTCTGCGGCTGCGGTACTGCATCGCTGCTGTTCTATTGGATACCGCTGCACTTTCCACACAACATGTTTGCGGCGAGCGTTGCGGCACTGCTGTTTGCGTTTACCGTTACGTCCTTTGTCCCGATGGGAGCCATCTTCCCGATGATGGAACCGAAGCACAAGGGCGCGGCGGTTTCAGTGCAGAATCTCGGCGGGGGCCTGGCCAATTTCGGCGGCCCAATGCTGGCCGCGCTGATTTTGCCCTTGTGGGGATTCAAAGGGGTCGTGATTGTTTATGGCGTGCTTTACTACACGGCCGCGGTTCTTACGCTCTTCATTCACGTGGACCAACCAAAAGGGACTTCGGCTGCTTCGCTGGCGACGCACTGAAGAGCAGGGAGCAGGGAACAGGGAAAGCCCATTTTCCCTTGGCGGTCAGATCGCAGTAACAATGCTCGCTTATGAGCACCGCTAACTTGCTAACTCGCTAACTTGCTAACCTGCTGCATTACGGAATATTTCCCAATGCCACCGGATGGATATTCCAGCCTTGCGCTGGATCTCCTGGGGTGCAGGTGAATTGCTGCATCAGGAAAATTGATGCGATGGCGCCGTATGGCAAGTCGATACATTGTCCGCTTGCCACGTTGATGATCTGGTCGCCGGGCGTTCCGTCTGTTGCCGGAACGATTCGCCACATCTGGCTGGGCGTTGTCCCAATTGGCTCGCAAATCTCCTGAATGATCGACTGAGCGGGCGAATTCACTCCGCCGGTCGAAGGGTTACTCGAAACGGCCATGCACAGATTGCTGTTCTCATTCATGATCTGTACCTGGGAGGTACTCGCCGCGGGAGTGATCTGCCATTCCTGGCTTCGCTTGCCGTCTCCGCATGCATAGAACTGCACGGGCGCACCATCGGCTGTGCTGGCGTACTGAACGTCGAGGCAGCCCTGCTGGTACACTGCCAGTCGAATCTGGCTTGGATATTTGTAGAAGTCTGCGCTGCACCCGGTCATTGCCAGCAGCAAAAAAAACGTCGCCATCCGCTTAGCCATCGTTTTCAACCTCGGTGACGCGCAACGCGAACGCGGGGGGAAAACAGATCAGCCGTAGTGATCGGGCAGAGGCGCAAGGCCTATTTGTGCCCCCGTGATAATCGTTGCGTCCGTCGAAAATACGTTCAAACCGCCGCGGCGCTTTCGAATGCCGGGTCGCTGAAGTTGGTGGTTATCCTGGAGGCAACATCCAGGCAATGGTCAATCTGTGCGCGCATGTAGCCGCTCGCGAATCTTAGGATCTGCTGTGGGATGTCTTCGAGAAGCGAAAACGAACTGTGTGTCATCGTGAGGTGGACGAGCTAAATCGCAGTCTCCTTTTCCGCGTTAAGATGCTCCGCGGGAGAATGTGAGGCAGCGTTTGTTGCGGACCATGTTGCGTGATTTTGTTCTCGCGCTAAGTAGGGTTACCTGTCTTTGCAACTGGGTCCGATGTTGGGACTGGATACGTATCGAAGAACTATCCATGTAGGGCACCTTGCGTACATGCCCAAGCTCTTACGATGCGCAGAATAGCGCGCGGGATTGCTGGATGCGTCCGCAACCGTGTGAGTCAGCTTCGATGTTGCACAAGGATTGGTGGGGATGGGGCCGCAAAGGGCGTCTAAGTGGGAACTTAGCAGATCCCGGCCGACTACTCCGTTGGCTGGATCGTAAGACGGGCCGTCAGCACCACCAGGGCTGCCCACAGCACGTCGGCTCCCAATAAGTGAGCCACCTGCAGCCAGACGGGCGCGAGCAGAAACACGTCAAGCACGCCGAGGACATATTGGGCGGCGAGCAATATAAGAACCACAGCGGAGAGTTTACGATTGTCCCAATGTGTTCTTCCGGTGAGGGGCTGTTGTGCAGCACGCACGAGTAGCCAGATGAGAAATACGCTTGAAACAAATGCGATAGTGGGGTGAGTCCAGCGCCACCGCACCAGCCACCCGCTGGTTGCTGAAAAATCCTGTGCCAAAGCCTGCCCCAGCGATGTAGCCGGAAACAGCGTGTCGCCCAGAGCCGCCAGCGAACCGGTTACGCCTACCACCATCACCACAATTACCGCGGCAACCGCGCCAGCAGGGGCGACGAGGCGAACGCTATTGCGCATAAAACCTTGGCTGCGGCTGAGCATGTGCGCCGCCAGCGTGAGCGCGGCGAGCAAAAGCAGAGTATTGGTCAGGTGCAGAGCAAGGTAGGGAGCTCGCAGTGGCGACTGGCTCTGGGCGGTCAGGCCGAGCTTTACTAGAAAGGCGCCGAGGATCGCCTCAATCAGCGTGAGCACCACTGAAGCTATGACAGCTACTCGCGCGAGGTGACCACGTTCGGTTTTTCGGAAGGTCCAGACGAGCAGCGCCACGACCGAGAAGAAAGAGATTCCGCTGGTGAGCCGATGCGTGAACTCGATGATGGTGTCCATGCGCGGCGAGTGCTGCATGACGGTGCCGTTACAGAGCGGCCAATGTTCGCCACAGCCCGCTCCGGAGCCGGTGGCGCGCACCAGCGTTCCCCAAAGAATGACAGCGACAAAGTAGACGAGAACGGCCCATGCGAAGCGGCGCAGCGGTGCAGAAGGGCGTTTTTGTGCGTCAATGGAAAGCGCCGTGACTGACATGGGGAAAGACTCCAACCGTACACTCCAGTCTAGAACAAAACGGCTCTTCGGCTTCTATGCGCCCAGAAGCCGCACTACGTGATTCACGATGATCAGGTCTTCGGCGGGAGGAATTACGCGCACCTTTACCGGCGAGTTTTCGGCGGAAATGGTTGCCGCACCGCGAACATTGTTACGTTCGCTGTCGAGTGCAATGCCCAGTACCTCAAGTCCGGCGCAAATTTCTGCGCGTGAGTCGATATCGTTTTCGCCGATGCCGCCGGTGAACACCAGCATGTCCAGCCCGCCAAGTTCGGCCACGTAGCTGCCGATCCATTTGGCAATCGTCCAGGTGAACTTGTCTACTGCCAGACGCGCCTTGGCGTTGCCTTGCTTGATGGCCTCGCGGAGGTCTCGCATGTCATTCGAGAGGCCGCTGACGCCGAGCAGCCCTGCGCGCTTGCTGGCGACGATTTCGAGCTGGTCTGCGGCGGCGCTGGCTGATTCGGCGATTTCCGCAATCTTGCGGAGAATGAATAACAGAATTCCAGGATCGATATCGCCGGTGCGCGTGCCGCTGATGATGCCGCCCGTCGGTGTTAGCCCCATGGAGGTGTCGAGGCACTCGCCATTGCGAATGGCAGTGATGGACGCTCCGTTGCCGAGATGCGCAACGATCAGTTTCGCCGGCACGCTCGGCTGCAGCTGATAGATGATGGACTCGTAGGATATGCCGTGATAGCCGTAGCGGCGCACACCCATCGCCGAGTACTCCTCCGGAATGGGCATGTGCGTGACTACTTCAGGCATGGTGCGATGGAAGTAAGTGTCGAGGATGGCGAAGTTCGGCGTGCCGGGAAACAGCTTCAGCGATTCGCGCATGATGTAGATGGCGATGGGCGTATGCAGCGGCGCAAACGCCGTGTACTTTTCCATTTCGTCAATCAGCTCGGGTGTTATGAGCTGGTTGTCCTGCACCGTGGGCCCTCCGCACACCATGCGGTGTCCGATTGCCTCCGGTGTGGGGAAGTCTCCCGAGTGCAGCGCATCGCCTACGAGTTTGAATGCGACCGAGCGATTCGGCAGCGCGGGCGTTGTGTCTACAAGCTTATTGCCGTCGGCATCCTTGATCCAGAACTTGCCCAGGTCTGTGCCGATGCCGTCGACCGCGCCCTCATACAGCTTGCGCCGTTCGCCATTACCGGCCTCATAGACTGAGAACTTGATGGAGGAAGAACCGCTATTCAAGACCAGCACTGGCAATGAAGCCGTCAACGATGCCATCGAGCGTAACCTTTCCGTTCTTTGCTGAACACTCAGCGGGTTTTTCGGCGCCTGCGTCGTAATGTCGCGATGCGGTTATGTGCTGCGTTCTTTCGGCCAGCGCCAATTCTTGATTTCCGGCAGATCGTCGCCGTTCTCCGCGACATACAGCCGGTGTTTCTGAATGTTTTCGAAGTACCATTGCTCGGTTGCTGCGAACTGCGACGCCAGCCTTGGTACGCGGTGGACAACGTCGAGCGTCAACTGGAAACGATCGATGTTGTTGAGCACGCACATATCGAATGGCGTTGTGGTGGTGCCTTCTTCCTTGTATCCGCGCACATGGAGATTGTCGTGGTTGTGCCGCCGGTAAGTGAGCCGGTGAATGAGCCACGGATAGCCGTGGAACGCGAACACGCAGGGCGTGCCGGGCGGGAAGATGCGGTCGTATTCTTCGTCGGAAAGGCCGTGCGGATGTTCAGATGTGGGCTGCAGCGCCATCAGGTCGACGACGTTCACCACGCGCATCTTCAAATCCGGAATGCGTTCGCGCAGAATCGTGACTGCGGCCAGCGCCTCCATGGTTGGCACGTCGCCGCAACATGCGATGACCACGTCCGGATCGCCTTCGCCGTTCGAAGCCCACGGCCAGATGCCGAGGCCCGTCATGCAATGCGACACGGCTTCGTCGATCGTCATCCACTGCGGCGCGGGCTGCTTGCCGGCAACGATCAGGTTGATGTAGTGGCGGCTACGCAGGCAGTGATCGGCGACGGAAAGCAACGTGTTTGCATCCGGTGGCAGATATACACGCACAACGTCGGCCTTCTTGTTCATCAGGTGGTCGATGAATCCGGGGTCCTGGTGCGAGAAGCCGTTGTGATCCTGCCGCCATACCAGTGAACTGAGTAAATAGTTGAGCGATGCAATCGGTTTGCGCCACGGAATTTCCCGCGTGGTCTTCAGCCATTTTGCATGCTGGTTCACCATGGAATCGATGATGTGAATGAATGCCTCATAGCAGGAGAAGAATCCGTGGCGTCCGGTCAGCAGATAGCCTTCAAGCCACCCCTGGCACATGTGCTCGCTCAGCACTTCCATGACGTGTCCGGTCGGGCTTAGGTTTTCGTCGACGGGCAGCGTCTCTGCTACCCACGTTTTGCCTGTACCTTCGATGACGTCGGCGATGCGGTTTGACGCAGTTTCATCTGGACCGAAGACGCGGAAGTTTCTATCGTCCAGATTCATCTGCATGATGCCGTGCAGCAGGTGGCCGAGAATGCGCGTAGATTCTACGTCTTTTTGTCCGCGGCCTTCGATCTTCACGGCGAACTCGCGGAAGTTGGGTACCTTGAGAGGCTTCATGAGCATGCCGCCGTTTGCGTGCGGATTCATGCCCATGCGACGGCGGCCCTTGGGGGCTATTTCAGCGAGATCGGCTCGGAAGTGGCCCTTCTCATCGAACAGCTCTTCCGGCTTATAGCTGCGCATCCACTCTTCGAGTTGGCGCAGGTGCTCAGGATTTTCGCGAATCTTGTCGAGCGGGACCTGGTGAGCGCGCCACGTATTTTCGACGGGTTTGCCGTCGACGATCTTCGGGCCGGTCCAGCCTTTGGGCGTGCGCATGATCAGCATAGGCCACGCGGGCCGCTCGGTGCTGCCTTCTTCGCGCGCGGACTTCTGGATGGCTGCGATGCGGTCCATCATGGTGTCAAAAATGGCTGCCGCCTGCTGATGGAGTGTATCCGGATCGTCGCCTTCGAGCGTGAAGGGCTCGTATCCGTAGCCGCGCATCAACTCTTCCAACTCGGCGTGGGGAATGCGCGCGAGCACGGTTGGATTGGCGATTTTGTATCCGTTGAGGTGCAGAACCGGAAGGACCGCGCCGTCGGTGGCTGGATTGAGAAACTTGTTTGAGTGCCAGCTGGTTGCCAGCGGGCCTGTCTCGGCTTCGCCGTCGCCGATGACGCAGGCAACAATCAGGTCGGGATTGTCGAATGCGGCGCCGAACGCATGTACTAGCGAGTAGCCCAGCTCGCCGCCTTCGTGGATGGAACCGGGCGTCTCCGGCGCTACGTGGCTGGGTATGCCGTAAGGCCAGCTGAACTGGCGGAAGAGACGCTTGATGCCGTCCTTGTTCAGCTCGATGTGCGGATAGATCTCAGAGTACGAGCCCTCAAGGAAGGTATTGGCAACTAACCCAGGGCCGCCGTGTCCGGGGCCGATGATGTACATCATGTTCAGCCCGCGCTCGGTGATGAGCCGGTTCCAGTGCACATAAAGAAAATTCAATCCGGGTGTTGTGCCCCAGTGGCCAAGCAGGCGCGGCTTCACGTCGTCCAGCGTGAGCGGCCGTTCCAGCAGCGGGTTGTCTTTGAGGTAGATTTGTCCGACGGACAGGTAGTTGGCCGCGCGCCAGTAAGCGTTCATCTGGGCCAGCATTTCCGTGCTCAGGGGATTGTTGCTCGCCGTTTCGCTCCCCGTTCTTGCGCTCATAATGCACCTCGGGAGGGATAGATTGCGTGCTGATTTGCGTACCCATTCAAGCCTAGCAGTCGTGTCGCCTGGCTGGGGTGACTCGGGTCACAAACTTCAGGGCAATCGCATGAACGAATTGGTTGATTCAGATGGTTCAGTTTTTTCGCGCCGGAGGCGCAATGTTCTGAGTGTACCGGGACATCCTTTACGTTTTAGACCGGAATTAGGCATCAAGCCCCGTAGGGGCGGCGCAATAAACCGGATAATCTGTCACCGTCCCCGGTTCATGCGATTGCCCTGTCACAAACTTAACAAAACAATATTGGTAGCCCTGGAATTTGAAATTGTTGGCTGGTTGACTGCGGCCAACTCTCGTTTGCGGTCGTACAAACTTCACGGGATCTTTATGAGGTTCATGTTTCTCTCATCGACAAAGGCGCCATCGGGCCATCTGTACATCTCACCGCTCTTGATTCCAAAAGAACAGATTTTGCGCAAGGAGTCATGCGCAAAGAGGGGACTGGGAAACGATGAACAACCTCGACCGCTTCATGGAGTTCTTAGTAGCCGCAGTTTTTCTTCTGGTTGGCCTAAGCAAGATTTTCAGTTACAGGTACAACCGGGAACCGTCCGAGGCGGGAAGCTCAGAGCTTGCGACGGAGTTTCCTTACTGGTGCGCAGCGCTGGTGGGCTTGTTTGAAATGGGAGCTGCGACGGCGCTTGTGACTCCGTTCGAGCTTACACTCTTCGCAGCTGTTGCTCTTGCGTTCTCGACGATCATCACGGGGCTTTACAGCGTAAGCGTGCAGAAGCCGGCTGCTCCTGCGGCCGTCCTGTTTCTACTGGTGCTGTTTGTGATCTGTGGGCGGGTGTTGTAGGCCGAGTTTTTGCAGGGCATTTCAGCCTGTACGCGGGTTGCCGTATGGCTCGCCAGTGTGGTGAGTCTGAAGTTCTCCGAAGAGCAACCGCAGATCCTTCGACAACGCCTCAGGACGACACCTCAGATATTGTATGAAAATTTGAGGGGTGCTAAAAACGATTCTTCAGCTTTAGAATCGGTTTTTCAAAGCCGTACCAGAGCGCTGCCGCGGCGGCAGTGGATGCGGCCAGCCTGAAGGCTACGACGGCAAGATTGCCGGGGATTCCGTATTGGTCCATTCGCGCATCGAACCAGCCGAAATAGATAAACACCGAGATGTGGATCATGTAGAGGCCGTAGCTGATGCGTCCGTAGAACGCGAGCGGTCCGCTGCGTAACGCTGCATTGATTGGATTGCGCGAGCCTGTGGATGCGATGAGTGCCAGTATCATGCCGATGAAGCCGAAAGCCAGTGCGGTGTCGAGATAGGCTGTGCCGCCGGCGATGGTTGCTGCGGCCCAAAAGCCGGCCACCATGCTGAATGCGCCGATCGATAGCCATGTGCGGCGGCTCAGCTTGAGCGTGTGAAGACCAAGCGCGAGCAGGCTGCCGAGTGCGATGCCATCAAGATGAATGAGGGTGTGTGTGGGCGTGAGCCAGGCGTGATGTCCATGGCGCAGCCACGGTGAAGCACTGAACGCGCAGAGCAGGGGCAGGGTCAGCATCCACGGCCTGCGCAACCACTTCACCACCGGCGCCCACACGAAGTAGTACTGCTCTTCAATGGCCAGCGCCCAGGTTGGCTCAAGCGCGGGAGGCAGGGCGAGATGAAAAAGGTTCTGAACGAAAAAGATGTAAGCGAGCCACGGCGCTGTTTTAATTGCGTCGAGCACGCTGGGGCCGATGAACCAGGGCGCGTTGAGGTACACGACGACCAGCACCAGGATGTAGACCGGCCAGATGCGCAGTGCGCGGCGGGCATGAAAGTTGTGAAAGTATTTCGGCTTGTCGCGCGCGGTCAGAAGGATTGAAGTGATCAGGAACCCGGAAAGGCCGAAGAAGAGGACGACGCCCGCCCATCCCCACAGCGAGGCGTAGTGGATCCAGGTACCGACCAGCCGCGGATTGCAGTGGTAGATGACTACCCAGAGAATTGCCAGCCCGCGCAGCCCATCGAGTTCGGGCAGGTAGGTTGGCAACCACGGCGGACGATGGAAGGGCAGATTGGAATTCTCAGTACTCAAGCGCGCCGACTTTCAAAGCCTCGTTTGCAAACACACCTGCAATCCACCCCGCCAGCAGAGTTTCTGATCGCGACCCCTGAACCCTGTTCTATCCCGCGGCCAGTTGCCGCGCCCGCTCTGTTGCGCGCATTACGGCCTTGATGAGCGTGACGCGCAGACCACCTTCTTCAAGCTCGAGGATGCCGTCGATGGTACATCCGGCGGGCGTGGTTACGGCGTCTTTTAGCAGTGCCGGATGATAGCCGGTTTCGAGCACCATTTTTGCCGCGCCGTATGCGGTCTGCGCAGCCAGTTGCGTTGCGGTGTCGCGGGGCAGGCCCACCTTTACGCCCGCTTCCGCCAGCGCCTCAATGATGATGTAGATGTAAGCGGGACCGGAGCCGGAGAGGCCGGTCACGGCGTCCATGTGCTTCTCGTCTACGGTTACGACGCGGCCTACGGTCTCAAAGATGCGCTGCGCCAGTTCCATCTTCTTGTCTGTGACAAAGCGTCCGCGGCACAGCGCGGTAACACCGGCGGCGAGCGCGGCAGGAGTGTTGGGCATGGCGCGCACAACAGCGATGTCCATTCCTGCTGCAGCTTCAATGGCTTTGGTAGTTACTGACGCGGCGAAGGAGACCAGCGTTTTTTCCGGCGTGAGTGCGGGCTTGATCTCAGCGATCAGATCCGGCACCTGGAAGGGCTTAACGCCGATCAGGATCAGGTCGGCTTCACTGGCGGCCTTGAGGTTGTCCGTGGTTACGTCTACACCCCATTGTGTACTCAGTGCCAGCGCTTTTTCGGCGTGGTTCACTGTGGCGTGAATTTTTTCGTCTGAAAACAGGTTCTCCTTCAGGAAGGCTTGAAGCAGAATTCCACCCATTTTGCCGGCGCCAAGTACGGCCACACGAATGTTCGGCAGCTGCGCTGGTACCACTGTGGCCTCAACGGCGATTTCTGACATGTCTCGATCTCCTCGTGTCTCAAAACCCTGGGACGGGTGAACCGGCTTGGAATCCCGCCTTTAAGAGAATATCCGCTCATGGGGCCTCTGGGCACCTGAATGAGGGCGTCTTGCAAGACCACTTTTGGCTTATATGCAGGGGCCCGCCGGCGATCTCGCCGGCGGGCCCATTTATGCCTTACCGCTATCGCGGCTTATTGGCTGAGCGCCGCGTTGGCCAGGAACTCCCGGAGCGCTTTATCGATGTCATCGTTGCGCTCACTTTGAGGCCAGGTTCCATTCCATGCCAGGTAGCCGCCGGGCAGGCCAAGCGTCTTCTGCTGGTCCATTGCCGCCCCCAATATGGTCATGGTCCATGCGTTGTACTCGCCCACAAACATTGGAACGCCTTCACCTCCGGGTGCCGGCGTTTTTAGATCGGCAATGTGATGGCCTCCGTGAATGATCGTGAGTGTTTGGGCATTACTATCCATGAGGCGGTCGAGATTCATGAACAGGTTGTATTGCACGCCGTCCGGCGCGTCTTTCGAGGATACTTCTTCCTTTGGCAGCTCGTTGGCGGGGTTGTAACTGATTACCACGCCATTGTGCTCACCAGACTTCGGGAATACTGCAACGTCCTTTTGAACTGTTTCGGCTGCGGGGATACCAGCCATGGCCGCCGCCAGTTTCTGTGCTGCTGCGACTGCATCGAACATTCCGCTTTGAGGCGGGCCGCCGAAACCGCCGCCGCGCTCGCCCTTGTATGCCTCATCCTGCTTTGAGTAGTCGACGTCCTTGGCGGTAACGTCTGATACCGACTGCAGCACCAACCGCGCCGGGTAGGCGTTCATATTGCCGAAGCCGCCAAAGTCCGTAACCTTACCATCCTTATCGCGCTTCAGGCCGGTGTTAGCGACCGCGTCCAGGCGTCCAACAAAGGTGGCGCTCACTGAGCTCTTCATGCAGCCCAAACACATTCCCATTCCCTTGCGCGGGGTTGACAGCAGCGAATCAAACTGCTTGAAGTCCTTGCTCTTGTCCAGCACCACGGCGGCGCGTGTGGGCGCCTTGTAGGGACCGGAGTAATTGCGGGCAGGCTGCACTGTGACGAGGGCGACGGGACCGGCTTTGCCCCTGGTTCCGGCAGGATAGTCCAGCCAGATTCCGTCTACCGGGAAACCGCAGACGTTGGCATCTTTAATGATGAACTCATCGTAACCGGCCATGGCAATGCCCTTGATGCGGACAATTTTGCCGTCAAAGGAGGCTGGATTTTTGACGATTGCGCAAACATCGGTATCAACAGCCTGCGCCTTTGCTCCGACAGCGAACCCGCACAAAAGCAGGCCCAAAAATAGAACACGCTTCATGACACATTTCTCCACCCGACGGACACTATTGCTGTCGGAATTAAAAATTTACGGTGGCAACGACGCCACCTTTCCTTGGAACTGCTAAGAATAACACGCAGGGGCCGCACTGCTCCGTATGCGGCGGGCGGGAGTCAAGTCTAGTGAGCGGAGCCGCGCATCTGGCTTGTAATCCAAGCATTTACGCGGGAGTCCAGCACATCGAGCGGCAGAGGACCGGCGTCAAGGACTTCATCGTGGAAGGCTCGAATATCGAACTTGGCCCCTAGAGCTTTCTGTGCGCGGTTGCGTAGCTCGAGGATCTTAAGCTGTCCTGTTTTGTAAGCCAGGGCCTGGGCCGGCCATGCGATGTAGCGATCGACTTCGGACTGTATTGACGTTTCGTCAACATTGGAGTGGTCGTGGAAGTACTGCACCATTTGATCGCGGGTCCAGTGTTCGGAATGCACTCCTGTGTCGACTACAAGGCGAATGGCGCGCCATTCGTCGCCCTCAAGCCGGCCGTAGTCGGAATACGGGTCTTGGTAAAAGCCGATGTCTTTTCCAAGGCGCTCGGCGTACAATCCCCAGCCTTCGGAAAACGCTGTGTATCTGCTGAATTTGCGGAAGTCGGGAATGCCGGTGAGTTCGCGCGCAATGGAGATCTGGAGGTGGTGGCCGGGAATGCCTTCGTGATAGGCGATGTCCTCCACGGCATAGAGGTTGCGGTCAGTCGGGTTATAAGTATCGATAAACAGACGGCCAGGACGGCTTCCGTCCGGAGTGCCTGCCTGGTAATAGGCGGGCGGCGCAGTTTTGGCCATGTAGTCCGGGACCGGAACAACTTCAAACGGCGCTTTGGGGAGCCTTCCGAATAGCTGCGGCAACTTGGCCTGCATGGGCGCAAGATAACCGCGATAGGCGGCCAACAGCTCCTCGGCTGAAGTTGCTTTTAACTTGGGATTCGTTTTCAGGCTGGCGCGGAAACTGGCAAGGTCCTTGAAGCCAAGCTTCTGCGCAATTGCCAGCATCTCGGCCTCATCGCGTTTTACTTCATCGAGCCCGATCTGGTGGATCTGATCGGCGGTCAAATTGGTGGTGGTGTCGCGGCGAATCAGGAATTGATAGTATTTTGCGCCGTCGGCCAGCGCGGATATGCCCGGCTCCGTGCGGCAAGCGGGGATGTAGCCGATCTTCAGAAAGTTGGCGAAGTGCGTGTAGGCGGGCAGAACTTCTTTTTGGATCGCGGCGAGCATTTCGGTGCGGATGCGGTCCTGATCGGCAGCGGGGATTGTCGCAGGGAACTTCTTTAGCGGCAGCGCCAGCGGGGAGTCTTCTGGCTTTTGCTCCGCCATGGTCTGTACCTGCTCCAGAACCTTTTCAATGAGGTAGCGGGGCGGTGTGCGCTTGTCCTCCATGCCGATGGACATATTTTCGCTGATCTGGCTGAAGGCATTGGGAATGGCATGCAGGCGCGCGATCCAGTCATCGTAGTCCTTCACGGTTTTGAAGCTGAGCTGAGTTACGAGACTCGGATACTCGTCGTAGATGCCGTCCATCTGGTTGACGGGCATCTCCCACTCTTTGTATTCCGCTGCTTCCTGATCGTCGACGAGGGTGCGCAGCAGCAGGTCGCGGCTTAATTGCTCCTTGTCGCTCAGCCCGTTCGGGTCAATTGCAGCAAGGCGCATGATGAAGTTCTGTCCGCGCTCCAGACTCTCGTTGTAGGCCTTGACCGAATAATCAGAGACTTTGTCGTTGAAACGCGCGTCGCCGATGGTGGAAGCGAATTCGGGGTGATGCTGGAGAACATCTTCCCAGTAGTCGTGGAAGACGTCGTTGAGCGCCTTGCGGCGATCCTCCAGCGTGACGGCCTTTGCGTTGGCGGCGGTGATTTGTGCGCGCAGGCACGGAGAGTTCGCGACGACGAAAAATACTGCAATAGCGAGGGCAATGCGGACGACAGTCTTCAACGGAGCCAGTCCTTACGTCGAAATTCAGCTTTCGTTGAGTTTAGACGAAAGGAATGGCTGCGAGGAATCAGATTGGACGGAAGGGCAGAGCGGCTGGAGTCAATTATGGTTGCCAGCCGCCGCCGAGTGCGCTGTAAAGCTGAACCAGGCCGAGTGCTTCATTCTGCTGCGCGTTCACCAGGTTCAGTTGGGCAGTGAAGAGATTTGAATCGGTTGTCAGCACCTCAAGATAGCCTGTTGAGCCACCTTGATAACGGATACGCGCGAGGCGCGTTGCGTCCTGTGCTGCAGCAACGAGCTTTTCCTGCTGCTCGCGATTGGAGCGCTGCTTGTTGAGGGCGATCAGCGCGTTCGATACATCGCGAAATGCTCCGGCGATGGTCTTCTCGTAATTGAGCACCATCTCCTCTTTGGTTTGCTGCGAGAGCTGCAGTTGCCCGCGCAGTTTGCCGCCCTCAAAGAGCGGTTGAGTGAGCGCGCCGATGCCGTAGATGGTTTTTCCAGCAGGGTCGAAAATCGCGGAGAGGCTGCTTCCACCTACTCCGCCGGAACCGCTGATGGTGAGGTTGGGGAAGAACTGCGCGCGTGCTACGCCGATTTGCGCATTGGCTGCGATGAGAGTGGCTTCGGCCTGCTGAACGTCGGGCCGCCTTTCGAGCAGTTGCGATGGAATGCCGACGGGTACGTCCTGCGGCGGAGGCGCGAGCGCATTGGGATCGTCATGCACAACGTGGCGCGGATTTTCTCCCAGCAAAAAAGCGAGCGCGTTTTCCTGCTGCTGAATCTGCTGTTCGAGCTGAGGTATCTCCGCTGCGGCGGTGTATAGCAGTTGCTCCGACTGGCGAACGTCGGAGAGAGGCACGGAGCCGCCGCTCTCAAGCTTCCGGGTCAGGTCAACGGAATCCTGCCGGACTTTGAGCGTTTCCCTGGTGATTTCAAGTTGGCGATCGAGAGCGCGAAGCTGAAGATAATCTGCCGCGACTTCTTGGATCAGTGTGACCTGCACTGCACGTTGCGCCCAGGTTTGAGCCAGCAGCTGCGCGCGTGCAGCCTCGGTCTGACGGCGATAGAGGCCCCAGAAGTCAGGCGCCCACGAGGCAGAGAGGCTGAACGATCCAGCAACGAGCGGGTTGGGGAGCTGCGTTCCGAGCGAGTTCGGCAAGGTTGCGCCGATGCCGGTGCCGCCGACTGTGAGCGTGGGAAACTGCTGCGAGCGTGTAATGCGGACTTGCGCTTGCTGCTCCATGATGTGCCGCGCTGCAATCCCCAAATCGTAATTGTTGGCGAGCGCCTTGCGAATCAGGTCCTGCATTTCGGGCTCGCGATACACCTTCGTCCACTCTTCGTCGCCGAAGGAGTTCTTCGCATCAGAAGAAACCTGCGACTCATCGGGGCCACGATACACAGGCGGCGCCGTCACGTTGGGGCGCGCGTATTTCGGTCCAACAGTGCAACCGGACAGCAGTGAAATTCCGATGGCGAGCGCGCCGGTGATGGAGAAGCGTGAAAGTACGTGAGTGTTGATCATGCCGCTTCGTCTCCTTCTTCGCTTGCCGTTGCGCCTACGGGTTGAGCGTACGGAGAAGGTCCGCAGAGATCGTGAGGTGTGTCCATCGTGGTGCCCTTGCCGCCTTTGACGAATCGATGCGAGAGATATTCGACAACGGCGAACGTGACGGGGATGAAGATGAGGCCCAGCGCGGTTGAGAGCGTCATGCCGCCAACCACAACGGTGCCGAGAATGCGGCGCGATGCAGCGCCGGAACCGGTGGCGGTCCACAGCGGCAAGCAGCCTACGATGAAGGCGAGAGCCGTCATGACGATTGGCCTGAGCCGGAGCCGCGCGGCGTTGAGCGCAGCATCGCAGATGCTTTGCCCGCCCTCGTAATTGAGCTTGGCGAATTCGACGATCAGAATGGCGTTCTTCGCCGAAAGTCCGACGAGCATGACGAGACCGATGGTTGCGAAGATGTCGTTCTCAAATGCGCGCGCATGAAGCGCAACATACGCGCCGAGGATCGCGACAGGCGTGCTGAGCAGCACGCTGAATGGGAGCGTCCAGCTTTCGTACAGAGCGGCGAGGATGAGAAACACAAAGATGATGGAGAGGCCGAAGACAGCCCATGAAGGGATGCCCTTTTCAGCTTGCTGTTCCTGGAACGACATGCCGGAGTAATCGAGCCCCGCATCCAGAGGCATGGTCTGATGGAAGACTTCTTCAACTGCTTTTCTAATCTGGCTCGAGCTGTAGCCGGGAGCGCCGGTGATGTTGATTTGCGCGGCGTTGAATTCGTTGAATCGATAGATGAATTCGGGGCCGGTAATTCTCTTGACGTGAACGAGCGAACTAAGCGGAACCTGGCTGCCATTCGCGCTGCGAACGTAGAACTGGTCGATGTTGCCGATGTTCGTTCGCGAAGTTCCTTCTGCTTCAACGTACGTCTGCCACTGGCGACCGAAGCGGTTGAAGTAGTTGACGAGATAGCCGCCCATGAAGGTCTGCATGGTGGTGTAGATGTTAGAGAGATCCACCTGCTGCTCGAGGGCTTTCTCCTTGTCTACGTCGGCGAAGAGCTGCGGAACCGCTGGTTGGTATGACGGAATCGCTGCTGCGATTTCCGGACGCTTGGAGAGTGCGCCGAGGAAGGTGAAGACGTTCTTCGTCAGCGTGGTTGGGTCGTCTGAACCCGAGCGGTCTTCAAGAATCATGGTGACGCCGCCCGATGTTCCGATTCCGGGAATGGAGGGGGGAGGGAATGCGAACGCGATTCCGTCAGGGTTGCCGGCGAGCCGCTTTTGAATACTGGCTTGCAGGTATTCGAGCTGCTGCTCTTTTGTTTTGCGGGCTCCCCACGGCTTCAGGTTGACGAAGAAGAAGCCGGCGTTTGTGCTTTGCACCTGGGTGAGCAGTGAGAAGTCGGTGACGGCGATAACACCTTCAACGCCGGGAGTCTTGAGCAGTGCATCGGAGATCTTTTGCTCGGCGGCGTCTGTCCGCTGTGCTGAAGCGCCGTCGGGCAGTTGCAATGCGAGGAACATGTAGCCCTGGTCTTCAGTGGGGATAAATCCGCCGGGCAGACTGCTGCCCAGATAGACAGCGACAGCGGCGACGATCGCCAAGCCGATCATGGCGAAAGCAGACTTGTGAATGAGGACGCGGGACGTGCCGATGAAATTGTCTGTGGCGCGGCCGAAGAATTTGTTAAAGAGCCCGAATCCTCTGCCCAGAAGACCGGGCTTGCGGCCTTCTTCGCGCGGCTTGAGAAGCAGCGACGCGAGAGCCGGGGAAAGCGTAAGCGCGTTGAATGCCGAGATGAGAACAGAGATGGCAATGGTGACGGCGAATTGTTGATAGAGGCGGCCGGTGATTCCGGGGATTGCTGCCGTAGGTATGAACACGGCGGCGAGGATCAGCGCGATGGCGACCACGGGGCCGCCCACTTCCTGCATCGCCTTTTCTGTTGCTTCCCGCGGGCTGAGGCCTTCCTCGATGTGGTGCTCCACTGCTTCGACTACGATGATGGCGTCGTCGACCACGAGGCCGATGGCAAGCACAAGGCCGAAGAGCGAGAGTGTGTTGATGGAGAAGCCGAGTGCGGGGAAGATGATGAATGTGCCGATGAGCGACACAGGAACGGCGAGCAACGGAATGAGCGTGGCGCGCCAACCCTGAAGAAAGATGAACACGACGATTACGACCAGTCCAAGCGCCTCAAGTAGCGTGTAGACGATTTCGCGAATACCGGAGGTGACGGCCTTGGTGGTGTCGAGAGGAATGCTGTAGGTGATGTTGGGCGGGAACGTTGCGGACAGCTCTTTCATGCGCTGCGTCACGGCCCGCGCGGTTTCTACTGCATTCGAGCCGGGCAATTGATAGATCGCCATCACGCCTGCGGGCGCCTGGTTGTAGCGAGCCGAAATCGTATAAGCCTGCTGGCCGAGCTCGATGCGTGCCACGTCGCGCAGATGCAGGATGGAACCGTCAGGATTGGCGCGAAGAATAATGTTGCCGAACTCTTCCGGCGTAACCAGACGGCCCTGCGTGCGGACTGTATAGGTGAACTGCTGGCCCTTCGGGATCGGCTCGCCGCCGATTTGTCCGGCTGGGTTCACGTTGTTCTGGGTTTGAATTGCCGCGATGACTTCAGGCGCGGTGACGCCGAGCTTGGCGAGCTTGTCCGGCTGCACCCAGACGCGCAATGCATACTGACCGCCGAATGTCTGCACGCGCGAAACGCCTTTGACGCGGGCAAGCTGGTCTTGCAGGTTGATGATGGCGAAGTTGGTGAGGAAATCCTGGCTCAACTTGCCGCTGGGTGAGTTGACCGCCACAAGCATCAGCGGCGACGTAAGAGCTTTTTGCACGGTGAGACCGGCGGTCGTCACCTGCGGCGGCAATTGCGACTGCGCCTGATCCACGCGCAGCTGCGCGAGAACCTGGTCGATGTTCGGATCAGTCTTTACATCGAAGTCCACAAAGAGCTGAACCACGCCATTATTGCCGCTGACGGTGTTCATGTAGATCATGTTGTCAACACCGTTCATCTGCTGCTCGATGGGCGTTGAGACTGCCTGCGAGACAGTCTTGGCATCCGCGCCGGGGTACGTGGCGGTGACGAGAATTTCAGGTGGAACGATGTTGGGGAACTGCGAGATGGGCAGCTGCACCATCGCGACGATCCCGATGATCACCGTGAGAATAGCGATGACTATGGCCACAATGGGCCTGCGAATGAAGAACCTGGACATGCGTTACCTCGCGGCGGGCTGAGATGCCTGCGAGAGGGAGGCATCGGAAGCCTGCGTGAGCTGCGGATTGACGTGCGCGCCTTCGCGGAGCTTTTGCAAATTATCGGTGATGACGAGATCGCCACCGGAGAGGCCCGATTCGACCACCCAATCGTCGCCGTATTGCGGGCCGAGCTTTACGTTGTTCACGTGCACGGTGTGATTAGCGGCCACGGTGTAAACCTGCTGCTGGCCTTGAAAATCGCTGACCGCGGCTTGCGGCACGAGCACTGCGTTATGGCGGACTTCAGTTTCTGCGCGCACTCTTCCAAACTGTCCAGGGCGAAGAACATTGCCGGGATTTGGAAACGCGGCGGCAATGCGAATGGCTCCTGTTTGCGCGTTTAACTGGCGATCGACGAAATCGATGTGGCCCTTGTACGGATACACATCGCCGTTGGCGAGCGTCAGGCTAAGCGGAATTTTGGAGCTGCCTTGCAGCAGGCTGCCACCGCCCTTGCGCGCGCGCTCGACCAGTGCGAGATACTCGCTGTCGCTGATGGAGAAATAGACCTTGATGGGGTTGAGCTGGGACACCGACGTGAGCACGGACTGGATACTGACAAGATTGCCGACTTGCGTTGTGGCCTGTCCGGCGACGCCGCTGATGAGTGAGCGAACCTGCGTAAAGCCGAGGTTCAACTTGGCCGTGTCCACCGCCGCCTGGGCCGTTTCGATGGCTGCTTCCGCCTGAGCTTTTTGCTGTATCTCGTTGTCGAGCTGACTTCTTGCAATGGCATGGGCCTCAGACAGCGGCGTATCGCGGGTGACGTTAATGTTGGCGAGCGCAAGCTGCGCGTTGGCCTGACCGAGTTGGCCCTCTGCCTGATGCAGTGCCGCTTCGAAGGGGCGAGGGTCGATTTCGAAAAGCACCTGGCCCTTTTCGACCTGGGAGCCCTCGCGATAATCCTGCTTGACCAGGTAGCCGTTGGCTTGTGGCTGGATTTGGGCGTTGACGTAGCCGTCAAGCGTTCCAACCCATTCACCTGTAACGGGAACGTCCTGTTGAGCTGCCTTTACTACCGTAACGGGCATGGCAGGCGGAGGAGCCGCGTTTGCTGAAGCATTCTTGCTTTCACAACCGGAAAGCATAGCGCTGGCGAAAGTCAGCAATCCCGCTGAGGCAACAAGCGCCGCAACATTGAGGACGATCGTCTGTGGCCTTTGATTCAGATGCACGACCATCTTCATCTCCCTTCACGCTTGAGATCTTTTGTTATTTGGATTGTTGGCTTTTGGGGAAGCCTTAGAACAGCAATGCAGAAGAGATGCGGGGGACGTGAAGCGGGATTCACGAAAACAGGATGGGAAGATGCAGGTTTTGTTAAAGCTGAGCGTCTTGTTTCGCGTCCGAAAAGGATTCAATTAAAGAGACGCTGGAGATGTTGAACTTACGCCAAATAAAGCTCTTCAAACGAGTGGCCCGGCTTGGTGCGGCCGGGCCCTTTGTCAGTAATAATTGTGTGCGAAGCTTTACGTTACTTTTGCGGTGCGCTCTGTCGCATGCGCTGCATTTGGTTTGCCGTGGCGGGCGGAATGATTCCGTTCATGCGCCCGTATTCAACCATTTGCCCGTAGTGATCGCCGTCGTCTCCGAAGGCCATGATCAGTGAGGCGATGCGCGTGGAGTTGCGGGGACCAACCGGTGTCAAGACGTTCTCCGGCGTGAAGGTGGCAATCACCTTGTTTTGATATTCGAAAGATGCTTTGAGAGCTTTGACGATTTCGTCCTTGGTTTTGAGGGAATCGAATGACGTGGGATCGACTTCGGTATCGGGCTTTACGCCGAAGGGTGCAAAGATCCGGTATGGCAAGGCGCAGAGGTGGGTGAGCTGCTGGGCGAACGTGTGAACGGTGGCGAACTCCGCGGACGAGCCTGGTTTGAAGATGTCCTTCGACGGAGCGAAGTCGTACTTGTCGGCGGGCATTGCCTCTGCGAGGGAGACAATGTTGTTTTCAAATCGAGTGGCAGTCTGCGTGAGTGCAGCGACGCCGGAGGCTGCGTCAGGAGAGGCGCTGGCGGGGGCCTGGGCGGCGCTTGTGGAGATGGGCAGGGCGGACGCGAAAAGAATCGCGGCGATTTGAAGATGCGCTGATCTCATTGGATGACCTCGAAAGTGGTTTGAGAACTGGTCTGTTGGGGTGGCGCCGGATGTTGGCGCTCGCCAAATCAGCGGACCACAACTCAAAAGATAACGTCACAGGCGCTGAATAGGTTTGTCAAGCCGAATGCGCTTACCGGGAACCAGGGTGGGGCCTGCTTTAGAATCGAAAGGCAACAGCGGGAGCAAGATGACAGTCCAGCCGCCAAAGAAGCCTGACGCGCAACCTACTGATTTGCAGGAAGCGGAGACTGTACCGGCCGATTCCGATGCGATGCCCGCGGGCATTGTCAGAGATCAGTTGGCGAGGCTTCTGGCGAGTCCGCTGTTCAACCGGAGCGATCGCTATCCGGCGTTTCTTACCTACGTTGCGAGGACGAGGGCATTGCCTGAGGCACGCGTTTCCATGGCGACGACGCCGAACATCTTTTCGAGCAGAGCGGGATCCCAGGTGCTGCCGAGAGCGATGGCTTGCGGAAACGAGGTTGCGCCTTTGCGCACAGCTCCGTGCAGAGCCTCACCGTGGTACATGATCGGAATGGCGAGGCGTGTGTTCTTCATATTCCATTCCTGGAGTTGATTGCGAAGTTCGACGCCCTGCTTCGGTCCGCCGGACATTCCCAGGAACTCGTCGAGAAACACGTAGGTGCCGAGGCCATTGCTCACGGATTCTTTGGCCTTTGCTTCATTGAACTGTCCCTTCTCGAACAAGGACGAGGCGCGAATGCCTGAACCGGCGAGATCGCCGAAGGTACCCGGCAAAGTCCACATGGATTGAAGTTGGGCTACCTTCTCATCCAGAGTCATTCTTCCCAGCAAGTCGCTGACGCGCTTTTCGATCGGCTTGGTGGCGTCTTTATAGATGGGTGTTTGGGATTTCTGCGCGTAGGCGACGGGGGACAGGGCAAGAGCGGAAATGCAAGCTAGCACAGCGACGGCTTGTTTCATTCTTTTCCTCACACGAGCACTGCTGGAACGGCTCGTTCCAAAACCTGGTCAAATTCGGTGATTTCAGGTTCAGCGATGCGGGAGCAGGAATTCAATCTCTGGACGGACTCTTGGCGGTCAAGAGGTTCGCCTGAACAGGCTGAACTGGAAGGACTGGGGCGCACCCCACGGCGTCAAGTGAATTTCATGCTCTGAGGCGAGCAGCGTGAATTGCGGTCCGAGTTCGGCAGCGAGCGATGAGGGGCTGTAACGCTGGACGGGTAGGCCACTGCACTTCTGGGGGCCATCGAGGGCGAAGGTGCCGATCACTACGTGGCCATCGACAGGGAGCGCATGGAGCAGAGATGCTTTGTAGGCTGCTCGGTGGGCCGGATCGGTCAGGAAGTGAAAGACCGCGCGGTCGTGCCAGACGTCGCAGGAATCAAGGCTGACTGGGGACGTGATGTCGGCGGCCAGCCAACGGACGAGGTGGGCGCGGTTGCCGAGATGCACGCGGGCCCGATCGAGCGCGGCCTGAGAAATGTCCAGCACAGTGATGGAGTAGCCACAGTCAATAAGCTGCTCGGTGAGTACGGAGCAGCCGCCGCCCACGTCGAGAACACGGCCGGAAGCGCAGGCTTGGACAATGAGCTTTAACGACAACACCGGCTCGGGCTGGGTCCAGCTGAGGCTGTCGTCCGTTTTTGTCCGGTAGATAGATTCCCAATGTTCTTTTGTGTTCATGTCGCTGCCCTGCCCGTTTCCAGTGACGAATGGGAATTTTACAACTCGGCCATCAATGGCCGAAATGACGGCCGGCATATGCTCGGGAATGCTCTTGCAGAGAATAAGCTGAGCTTGGGGTAGGCTCGAACCAGATACGACAAAATAAATGAGCAGAATGGGTGGCCGGCGTGGCCACCCCAGATGAGCACAGGCCATCTCCGCGGCGCGCGTGCGCAGGGGAGACAAGAGATACAGCATTTTTAGAGATCATCACATGCAAAATCTGACGATGCATTTTCGGCGCGATCCTGCAATGGGATTGACGCATGCTCCCTTTCTGCGGGCGGGACCGACCGTGGAGCAGTGGCCGGAAATGGCGGAACGATGGCTGAAGAAGAAGCGAAGTTGAAGAAGACAAGAAGGCGCAGCACAGCCAATCCAAAAAGAGTGCGAAAGGCCGGCAGCAAACCGAGCACGAGAGGGAAAAAGACCGAGGCAGAGAAATCTGCGCTGGATAAGGTGTACGAGGCACTGGATACGAGCGGGCCAGATGACCCGGACGTGGACGGAGAAGAGGAGCTTCGCACGTCCGTGAATCGGGTGGTTGCAAAGAGGTCAGTTGAGATTGCCAAAAAACTGGCGCAGCAGGCCGAAGAAGGAAGCGTGACCAGCGCCAAGCTACTGGTGGATCTGGTTGGCAAAAAGAAACAGCCGAAGAAGCCCTTCTCAAAGGGCCTGTTGAAGTTTGTAAGCAGACTTGAATGCGATCCGGAGTGGGCGAAGCCGGAGACACGAGAAACGAAGCAGACTACAGACAGGAATGGATAGAACGGCTCCCGGCAGACGTAAATTGTCTGCCGGGGGCCGCTGTCGGGTTGCCTGTTCAAGCAACTTTAACAGTACTGTAAATAAGAATTCGCAATTGGTTCATATTCTCTGTCCTGAAGCAGGCAACTATTTCCCCACCAATTCCCAGCCTGCTCAAGCCCGAAATTTATGGAGACCAGAGATGAAGAACCGCTCTATGTGGCGAATAGCCGCTCCCCTGTTTGTGTGTCTCGTCGCGTTTGTTGCGCAGCTTGTTGCTTTGCATGCCCAGGAATCGGTGGCCGGTTCGATCCACGGCGCAGTCACTGACCTGCGCGGGCAGGCGATACAGGGCGCGACCATTACCGTGACGAATGGAACCGATTTGAAGCGCACCGCAATCACCAGCGACAAAGGTGAATACACAGTTACAAACCTGACCCCTGGCGGCTATACCGTCACGGTTGCGGCAACCGGCTTCGCGACCGAGGAGAAGGCCGGCGTGGTTGTTGCGGCGGGAACTCCAAGACAATTCTCAGTTTCGCTCCCGATTGCCTCAGTAGCGGAAGAAGTGACGGTGGAAGCGGACGCGAGCCCGTCGATGGCTACTCAACTGGCGCCCGTGAAGGCGCTGCTCGATATGGCTTCGCCGCGCAGCGAGATTACCAGCCAATACATTCGGCAGTTCACCTCTCCGGTGACCGATTTCGCCGACATTCTGCAGGCGGCTCCGGGCGTGGTTAGCTACAGCACCAACGGCATTGGCAACGGCCAGGCAAAGAACTGGTTCCGCGGCTTTGCCGATGGATCGTTCACGATGACGTGGGACGGCGTGCCGTTCCAGGACTCGAACGATCCGACGCATCACTCCTGGGCTTATGTGCCAGCGCCCGCCATCAGCTACGTGGATTTCGACCGCAGCCCGGGAACGGCATCGGATGTTGGCCCGACAAACTTCGCCGGGTCGGTGCACATGTTCTCGCCAAAGATGGGTAACGCGATGACGATCAAAGGATCGGAGTCGTACGGATCGTTCAATACGAATGAGTATCTGGGCGAGTTCAACTCCGGATCTTTCCTGCACGGAAAGGCCAACATGTGGTTTGAAGGCCACCACATGACATCGGATGGTTACCAGACCTTCAACGATCAGCAGCGCACGGCAGGGACCGTCAAGTTGGGCTACAAGTTTTCAGACACGGCGAATCTAACGCTGGTTGGAACGGTGGTGCTCGTCGACAGCAATACTCCCGACAGCGATCCGACGCGCCAGCAGGTTGCCGATCATGGACTCAACTACGTAATGGATGGCAATCCGTTGAATCCGGACGGTACGGCCAACTCTATGTACTACAAGTTTTACACTTATCACGTGCCGACGGACTTCGAGATTATCACGTTTACGAAGGAACTGGGCCGCAATTGGAAGTTTGAAACAAAGCCGTATACATACACTTATTCAAACCACCAGCATCTGCAGAAGAAGCAGGATCAGGATCTTCAGGCTCCGAAACCGATCTACGAGCCGGTAAACGCAACGAGCGCTGTCGACAAGCTAAACCAGTACAATCGCGGTGGCGAAGTCACTACGGTCAGCGCGGCTTCACGCTTTGGGGTGTTCCGCGCAGGCGCGTGGTACGAGTACACGACAACGCATCGTTTTCAGATCAAATCTGACCCGCGCACCTGGTTGAACTCCACAAATTTGGCCGATGTAAAGTTTCATGAGTACTTCATCACCAACTCGACACAGCCGTTTGTTGAATATCAGCTGGTGGCGATTCCGAAGTGGACGATTACGGCGGGTCTGAAGAGCGCAACCTACACGATGAACCTTAACCAGCTTGCTGACGGCGGCACGGTTGGCAATCTAGGTTGCACGTCCACCACGATTGCAGGTTGTGCGGGAATATCCACTCGGCACGGTGCGTTCTACAACAACATTCTGCCTTCGGTGGAAGCCAACTACCGCATCCTCCCACAGTGGTCCGCTTACGGGCAGTTCGGAATGGGCAGTGTGATTCCACCGAGCAGCGTGTTCGATGTGACGGGCGCGCAGGTAGCCACAACGCCTAACCCGACGGTGGCTACAACGTACCAGGGCGGTACAGTGCTGCAGTTTGACAAGATCAGCTTCGACGCGGACGTTTACCACATCCACTACGACAACGCCTACTCGAGCTACAAAGTCACGGACGCAACCAAGCCCGATTTTGGAGACTCGTATTACTATGCCACTCCGCCGTCGAATACCACGGGCGTGGAGGCCGAGGGCAATTTATTCCTCGCGCGTGGTCTGAGCCTGGTAATGAACGGCACAATCGGCACGGACCAGTATGAAGCCAGCGCGGGGCAAACACTGGCCAATGGTACGGTCGTTGCTCCCACTCCGGTTCAATGGGTGGCGTCCGCGGCGAAAAGTACCGCCAGCGGTGGGGTCACTTACCAGAACCGCGCCTTCGACGTGGGTTTCTTCAACAAGCGCATCGGCCCGAGATATGTTGACAATGGCGCAGTCCATGAGGCGACACAACTCAGTCCCTTCTGGATGAACAACTTCTTCTTCAACTACACGGTCCGCAGAGGATCGCTGTTCGACCAGTCAAAGGTCAAATTCAGCGTGAATAATCTGTTCGACAATCACGACATTGTTGGACTTTCTCCGGGCAAGTCTCCGACCTCGACAGTGCCTTATGTGGCTGATCCTTCTGACCAGCTTCAATTACTGCCCGGGCGGAGCGTGATGATTACCTTCCAGATTGGGCTGAGCCCGAGAGAACGGTAAGGCAGGAAATCAGCAAGTTAGCGAGTTGGCAGCGCTGCGCGCTGTTAGCAGGTTAGTTTGAGAATCAAGGTGCGGTGAGATCGTCCCCCAAAGGGCTATTTCACCGCATCTTTATTTCATCTTTATTCCGAATCGAGTTACACTCTCGGCATTGAAGTTTGAGAGGAGGCCGAGAATGTACGCGAAGATAATCCCCTATCCGCAGCCTGTTGGAATGATGGAAACTGCTGAAGATGATGATGTTCTCGTGAATGACTCGCTAGGGTCCATTCATTTGGCCGACTCATCCGGTACGGACGAAGACCTGGAAACCGGAGACGCGAAGGCCTGGAACTTTCCTACCCGGGAAGACTGACGAAACCGGGAATAGTGTACAGGGAAAAGCGGGCCAGCCGGTCAGCAAGTCAGCGGGGTCGCACGGCTACCCACATTTTGTGCGCCAACTCTGCTGCAATTCCCGGCATCGAAACGCCGAAGAGGACTGCCGACCATGTGCGCAAAGGTACCTGTTCATACGCCGAATGGCGGGAAGACGACCGTGGACTATGAAGACGTCGTCGTGAACGACTCGCTAGGGACTGTGAATGAAGCCGACTCGACCGGTATCGATGAGGAGAAGGAAACCGGCGACGCGAAGAAGAACAACTTTCCTACTAGAGAAGACTGAGAAGCAGGGAACAGGAATCAGCGGGCGCGAATGTCAGCTGTTCCGCTTGCCGGTTCTGATGCGCCGGATTTCTTCCATGCGCTGGGCCAGTAGTTTCTCGCGGCCTTCCTGCGTGGGCTTGTAGTAGCGGCGGCCGCGGAGCGAGTCGGGAAGGCAGTCCATGTCGGCTACTTTGCCTTCTTCGTCGTGCGCATAACGGTAGCCCTCGGAATATCCCAAATCTTTCATCAGGCGCGTGGGAGCGTTGCGCAGGTGGAGCGGAACCGGTTCCTGTCGCGTGTGCTCCACCTCGCTGCGAACTGCGCCCCATGCTGTGTAGACGGCGTTTGATTTGGGCGCGAGGCAGAGATACACAACAGCTTCAGCTAGAGCGAGGTCGCCTTCCGGCGAGCCGAGGAATTCGTATGTGTCGCGCGCCGAGAGGCAGAGGTTGAGCGCTTCAGGCGCGGCTAGGCCGATATCTTCAACGGCCATGCGGACGATGCGGCGGGCGAGATAGAGAGGGTCTTCGCCGGATGCGAACATGCGGGCGAGCCAGTAGAGCGCGGCGTCGGGGTCGGAATTGCGGACGCTCTTATGCAGCGCGGAGATGAGGTTGTAGTGCTCCTCGCCGGATTTGTCGTACATGAGCACGCGCTGTTGCACGGCAGTAGATGCAAGCTCCTTGTCGATGTGTTTTGCGTCTTCGCTGGCGAGCTGTGCCGCGACTTCAAGCGTGTTGTAGGCGCTGCGGCAGTCTCCGCTGGAATAGGAAGCGATGAGATCGAGAGCCTCGTCGTCGGCCGTGAGTTCCAAGGCGCCAAGGCCGCGCTCACGATCTTCAAGCGCTTTGCGCAGCAGGCCGGCGATCTGTTCGTCGCTCAGCGGCTCGAGCACATAGACGCGGCAGCGCGACAGCAGGGCGGAGATGATTTCGAAGGAAGGATTCTCAGTCGTGGCGCCGATCAGCCGGATGGTGCCGCGCTCGACGTAGGGCAAAAATGCGTCCTGCTGCGCCTTGTTGAAGCGGTGAATCTCGTCGACAAAGAGGATGGTGCGCGAGTGCATTTCTGAAGCTTTGGCGGCCGCGGCCATCACTTCCTTGATCTCCTTGATGCCGCTGGTGACGGCGGAGAACTCAATGAAATTTGCCTTTGTGGTTTCAGCAATGATTTTGGCGAGAGTGGTTTTGCCCACGCCGGGCGGCCCCCAGAAGATCATCGATCCTGTGTCATCGCGATCGATCTGGACGCGCAAAGGTTTGCCTGGACCGACAAGGTGTTGCTGACCGCTCAACTCTTCAAGACTATGGGGCCTCATGCGCTCGGCCAGCGGCGCGGCTCCCACTGCGTGGGGCGGACCTTTGGTTGAGCGTAATGGTTGAGCCGGCATGCTCTCGAACAGGCTCATCGCTTGGCTCCTTTGCGGCCGCGGAGTTTGACTTCCTGTTCGCGGCGCTGGCGGGAGGCTTCATAGAGGGCGATGCTGGCGGCGACGGCTGCGTTGAGGCTTTCGACGGCGCCGGGGCAGGAGATGGTGACGGGCTCGTCGGCGTGTGCGGCGATGGAGTCGGGGACACCGTTGCCTTCGTTGCCAAAGATGAGCGCTACGGCGCTGGTGAGATCGACAAGATCGACGGGTTCTGCTGCGCGCACGGTGGTGGAAAGGATGCGGACGCCCCCTTCGCGTAGATTCGTGAAGCACTCAGTAACAGTGGCCGCAACGAGCGGGATGCGGAAAATGCTGCCGGCGGAGGCTCGGATCGCCTTCGGGTTCCAGCCGCTGACGGTGCCGGGCAGGGCGATGACGCCGTCGGCTCCGAACGCCTCTGCCGAGCGCATGATGGCGCCGAGGTTGCCGGGATCCTGGATGCCGGCGAGGACGGCGATGAGCGGCACGGCATTTCGGCTGGGCGTAAGGACGTGAGCCCAGGTCCAGTCTGGCAGCTGGACGAGCGCCGCGATGGGCTGCGGGGCCTGAGTGGCTAGTGCGGATTCGAGCAGCTCGAGGGGCATGAGCAGAATTTCGGTTTCCGGCGGTATGGGCAGCGGTTCCAGGAGGTGCTCAAAACCCTGGGCGGCAAAGACGCAGGTGATCAGCAGACCGGCGTTCAACGCTTCTTCGATGAGATTGGGGCCCTCAATGCCGGCCAGACCGTGGCCCTCGCGACCGGGAAAAGCGAGGGCCCGGCGCAGTTCTTTCAGGCGCGCGTTCTGCTTACTTTGTACAATGCGAACAGGCATCAGTGGTGGACCAAAACGTACTGAGCCGATTCTATGCCGTTTTGCCATTATGAGGCAGACCTGCCGGGAAGTTGTCCGGGTAGCTGCACTGCAACTTGCACCATGGCTGGTGCTGTGATAGTTTCCGTCTTTACAGCGTCTCCAATTCGGCTCTTAAGGCAGGCCTGATTGTCCGCGGAAATTTTACGCGTCCATCCCGACGAACCTCAACCGGACCGGATCGATTACATCGTCTCCTGCCTGCTGCAGGGCGATGTTGTCGCGCTGCCGACCGACACGTTTTACGGTCTGGCCGTAGACCCGGTGAACCTGTACGCGGTTGAGCAAATTTACAAAATCAAGACCCGCCAGAAACATAAGCCGCTGTCGCTGCTGATTTCGAGCTTGTCGCAGGCTTACGAGCTGGCGCGGGACACCGATCCGTTGCTGGACAAGCTGGCAGACCGCTTCTGGCCCGGGCCGCTGACAATTATTGTCCGTGCCGGCACAAAACTGCCGCTGCGTTCTACGGCGAACACGGGCAATGTGGCGCTGAGGATTCCGGATTCGGCAATTCCGCGAGCGGTGGTGGATAAATTGGGCTTGCCCATTACGGCCACTTCGGCAAATCTGCAGGGAGCCGCGGAGTGCACCCATGCGGCGGCTGTTCGTGACCAGATTGGCGACCGCATTCCGCTGATTATTGACGGCGGCCCGACCGGGCGCGCCGCGCCCACCACAATCATCGATCTTTCCCTGGGCCCCGGCCGATGGGAGATTCTGCGCGAGGGCGCCATTCCCACGTATGAGATTGTGATGGTATTGCAGCGCTAGCTGGCTGCAGCGTTAGCTGGCCGTGGCGATAGTTGATTTCAGCGACTACTGACTGCAACACATTACCATTGACGGCACGAGTGTGACCGGGGACAAAGAAAGAACGGCATCAGCAGTTCTGTCGTCGACGGCTAATCCAGCGTCCGCTGATGGCGGTGAGATGGTTTCGCGGTCACAGCCCCAGGGGGCTCGTGAGTCTAAGATGATGGCCATGACGATCCCAGCCGGTATGAAACCGCGTTCCCGGAAACTGCGGGGGCTGCTGGTACTGCTGCTTCTCCTGGCGGCCATTGCTGCCGCGGGGTGGTGCCGCTGGGTCTATGTGCAGATTGAGTCTTATGCCAACCAGGACCAGGCTGCGCCATCGGATGCGATCGGCGTGTTTGGCGCGGCGGAGTACGACGGGCGGCCGTCGCCGGTGTACCGGGCCAGGCTGGATCGCGCGTTTCAACTCTACAAGCGCGGGATTGCCCCGCTGATCATTACGCTGGGTGGCGCTGGCGGAGATGCCTACTCTGAAGGCGGCGTGGGGCGTCAGTACCTGATCGGCAAAGGCGTGCCGGAGCAGGAGATTATTGCCGAGACACAGAGCCGCAATACGGAAGAGTCTGCGAAGCGCATTGCCGTGATTGCCCGAACCAACGGGCTGCGCAGGCTGGTGATTGTGAGCGACGGAACCCACCTGTTCCGTATCCACGAAATTTGCGCGGCTGAGGGGCTGAACGTGCTGACGTCGCCGCGGCCCGTGGTGCCGGTGGAAGGCGGCGTGAGCGAGTTCGACCGGATTCTGCATGAAATGCTGAGTTACACGGCGTGGCGGATGCACGTGCATTGAAGCAGCGGGTTAGCCGCGCTGGGCGCACGTCAGCGAGTTAGCAAGTTAGCGACACTACGCGTCAGGCTGCCTGACTTGCTTCATCGCTAGTGCACGATCCCATGAAGCGGCGGTACTGGCGGGGGTGGTCGCATTGTGGCCAGGACGAGGATGGCGAAGACTGCGGCGGCGGCTGTCGAAAGGAAATTGACGGCGTCGTTGTTGAGCCAGCTAATTTTCTCAAGCGTGGCTCCCAGCAGGCTGTCGAAGAACAGGCCGAAGACGCCGCCGGCACAACTCAATATAAGCATTGTGCGGTCGCCGCTGAGCGCCCAGGTTCCGGCAGCGGCTACCAGTGCTGCGGCGATGATACCGGCCAGCGTGCCGGCGAGAGTGACGGCGCCGTCTGTGCCGGGATCGACTTTGCGCAGCGTTGTGATCATGCGCGGGCTGCCTCCGAAGACCTGACCAATCTCGGATGAAGCTGTGTCCGCGGCTGCCTCAGCCAATGCGGCCAGGGCAATTGTAAAGAGCGGCGCGGGTATGAGCGTGGTGTTTGCAAAGCCGTGCGAATCGATGAGCCAGGACTGGAAGAACTCGCTCGACGCAATGGCGGCTACCCCGAGATTGGCAGCTACCTGCGAGGGGGATCGGCCGCGCTTGCTTTCAGCCCTGCCGAGGCGCTCCTTCTTGTGGCGGCCGAGCTTGGTTGTGACAAAAGTGATGGCAACTACCGCGAGCACCGGAATAAAAGCAGTGTGCCAGGGCAGGTACGGAAAGTAGGTGCTGGAGAACATGAGGCTGGCGAGGATGGCCGCGCCGGTGAATGCAGCCCACGGTGTAGCCGCATGGAGTTTCCATGTGACGAGGCCAAAGAGCGCGGCGAGACCGAGCGTCCAGATGGCGACGGGAGCCGACTGCAGGCTCCACCAATGAGCTTCAAGCAAGACGTGCGCGCCTATTCCCGGCAGGACGGCGAGAAGAACCAACTTGGATTGCCAGCGCAGATCTGTTTGGGCCACGATTCATCGTAACCTGACCGGAATCGCCCGCAACGGGATCGCCGCGAGAGGTAGAGGTAGCGATGCCGGCTGGGTTTAACAATCACGTTGTGATTATTGACGCCTGGGATAGTATTGTTGGTGCTCTTCGCTCAGGTTCTCTCTTGAACTGTGCGTTGGGCTGTCTTCGCTGAAGAACTTGTACTGGAACGTCAGCATTAAACGCTGGGTCGAATCGATCCTGAGGACGCCATGAAAACGAAACATTTTGCTATCGCGCTTCTTGTTGCTTCAATTGCGTTGCCAGTGGCAGCGCAACGCCGCGTGCCGAAGGACCTGAGCGGCGTGCGGGGATTCAATTATCAGAGTGCCGAAACCACGGGACACGCTGAGATGTGGGCGCAGTACAATCCGGCGGTCACGGAGCGCGACCTGGATTATGCCAAGCGGCTTAACCTGAATCAGATTCGCGTGTTTGTGCCATATGCGGCGTGGGAGCACGACAAGGAAGGACTGAGACGCGATTTGCAGCACTTTGTGCGCGCCGCGCACGCGCGCGGCATGGGCGTGATGCCGACGATGATGTATCGGTTCGGCGAGTTTCGAGACAAATCAAAGTGGGAGAATGCGCGCCCGTTCGTTACCGATCTGGTGGCCGACATCGGAAAGGAGCCGGGGCTGGAGATATGGGACGTGGAGAACGAGCCCGAGTGCTGCAAGCTGCCGCCCACTCCGGATAATCGTCTACGGATGGAACACGCCATGTATATGGCCAAAATGTTTCATGAGATCGACCCGGTAACGCCGGTGACAATTGGTGCGACGTTCGCAGAAAACATGATCGAGATGGGCGATGCGGTGGATGTGTTGTCGTTCCACGATTACCTGACGACGCGAGCCGCCATTCGCGCCGACATTGCCAAGGCGAAAGCGTACGCGGCCAAGGTTGGAAAGCCGCTGATCAACACTGAGATTGCCTGCATTGCCCGCGCAAATCCATATGACGTGGCCATCCAGGAGCACATGGACGCGCACGTCGGCTGGTACATCTGGGAGCTGATGATTACCGGACAATGGGGCACGGTGCACGGCGTGTTCTATCCGGACGGAACGGTGCGCGATCCTTCGATCGTTGCAGCGCTGATGGGGTTTTTCCGCAATCGCGGCGAAAAGATTGTTGAGGATGTTCCCGACCGCGAGAACCATCTGACTGAAGCCGTAACGAACAACAAGAAATGGCTTGCTGATCAGAATGCGGATTGGAATGCCGGTCTCGATCTTGCCGAAGTATCGGTGAACCTGCTGGAGGCCTCGCAACTGATCGCGATGCACGATCTGCCGTCGCGCAAGGTGATGTTGATGCGGAGCGGCGCGCCGGACTTGCCTGCATTGCGCGCGATGCTGGAAAAGTATACGGCGCTGCTGGAGCCGTACCAACTCGCTCCCGGTGATCCACGCCGCAGCAGGTCAGGACCGCCTCCGGGCGTGATCCCGGCTGCGCCGAAGAACTGAAGCCTTTCAAGCACAGAACCCCGCGGCCCGTGGTGGTTGCGGGGTTTTGCTTTTGTATAATCGCCGCAACCTGCTGAGGGAGATTGCCTTTGAAGCCACGCGGAGCTGTGGGAACCGGAGTGCGGCGGCGCGGGCGCGAGAACTGGGGCCTTTCGCCTGCGGATATGCGCACATTGCGGTCGCTGAATACTCCGGCGCGCATCCAGAAGTTCGTTGATGCGTTGACTTATCAGTACGCCGATACGGCGTGGTCTCCGCAGCGCGTATTGCGCGATCGCAAAGGGCATTGTCTTGAGGGCGCTCTGTTGGCTGCGGCGGCGCTGCGCGTCAATGGGTATCCGCCGCTGCTGATGGACCTGGAGGCGGTGCATGACGACGATCATGTGCTGGCCATTTATCGCGAGCGCGGGTTGTGGGGAAGCATCGCCAAGTCGAATTTCGCGGGTCTGCGGTTTCGCGCGCCAATCTATCGTACGTTGCGCGAACTGGCGCTGAGCTATTTTGAAAACTATTACAACCTGCGTGGCGAGCGCACGTTGCGCGCCTACTCCGTGCCGGTGAACCTGGCGCGGCTGGACGGCAAGCGTTGGATGACGTCGGAAGAGGATGTGTGGTGTGTTACCGATCTGCTTGTGGATGCAAGGCACTATGCGCTGATGCCCGACAAGGTGGCGCGTCAGCTTCCGCGCGTGGACCGGCGCAGCTTCGAGTCGGGAATGCATGGATGGGTGAAGCACTGAAGGCAGCGGGTTAGAGCGCTGCGCGCGAGTTAGCGAGTTAGCAAGTCAGCAGCGCTATTGCGGCTGGCTTCCGTTGTCGAAGTGGATGGTGGATTCGCTGGCAAAGCGATGGTAGTTCTTGAAGTCGATTCGATTGTCGTACGAGTGCGTGCCGTCTTCCATGTGGACGAGAGAACGTGACGGCAGGGAGTAATTCTTGCCGGCAATCTGCTGCGGAGCGTATTCGACCTTGCGCTCGACGACATGGATTGGATAATTGAGTGGCATGTCGAATTTGGAGCTGATCTCAACTACCTCCATGGACGCGGGATCGACGTAAATTTCACCGGAGTAGGAAACTTGAATCTCTTTGTCGCTGTCTCCGTAAACTATGCTGGTGCCGGCTTCCTTGGGGACATGAAAACCGAAAACGTCAACGGGGTGGCCGTGCAGTTTCTCTGCGTGTTCCCACGTAAAGGTGGTGTGCGACGCCGGATCGAAGACCTCGGAGAGAACGCTGCCGAACTCGCCCGCGCTGATGGCTCCGCCCAGACTCAGATGTTCTTTGCCAACCGCCTTTTTGCCGTTGAAGGTCAGGACGTCGTAGCTCTCCCTGCCACCGACGTAAGTGAGCTGCTCTTCGATGATGTCGCTTGAAAAGCCCATACTGTTTGCCATCGCGGCGATTGGACTCCGGCCTGAAACTCCGGCGCCAATGTTGCTATCCGGCGTTTTGGAGATGACGCGATGAGTGATCTGCGTACAGATAAAGTCGGGCAGTAGGCGGGTATACTGCAGCGCGGCAGTGCGCGCCGTCTCGATGACCTTGGACTGGTCAGGGGAGAGCTGCCCGGACTCGGCGGCAAAACTGCTGCGAGCCATGAGCACCAGAGCGACGGTGGCGAATTTAAGGCAGGTCACAAATTCTGCCTCCGCACAACGCCGGAGAGTTGTGTCTGGGTAATAATAGCGCCTTTTGCAGTGAGGCGTGAAGGCGGCGGCCATCACTCTATGCGGTTATTGCGGGTTTTCATTGTCAAAGTGAATCGTGGACTCGGAAGAGAAGTGGTGATAGTTTTTGAAGTCGATCTGGTTGTCATAGACTCGCGTGCGCTCTTCCAGGTGCACCTCGGAGTGGGCAGGAAGGCAGTACTTCTTGCCGGCGATGTCCTGATCGGCGTATGTGATTTTGCGTGTGACATTCCGGATGGGGAAAGTGCCCGGCACATCGAGCGTGGAGGAGATTTCAAGAACGTCTTTCGTCTCAGGGTCGATGATTACTTTGCCGGAATAAGAGACGACGATGGCAGTGTTGGTCGGTTGGTCAATGACGGTGGTGCCGGACTCTTTCGGAACGCGATACTTGAAGGCCCATGCGCGCCGGCCATCTACACGCTCTTCACGGTCCCAGCTAAAGACGGTGTGTGATGCAGGATCGAAGACCTGCGATGAGAGAGAGCCAAACTCGCCCCAGGAAATGGCACCGGTAAGTTGCCCGTGAACGGCGCTGGGTGCCACTTTACCGTCCACGGTGAGAACGACGTATCTTTCTTTTCCGCCGACGTAGGTGAGCTGTTCCTCAATGACGTCGCTGGATTGCGGCTGTAAACCGATCAAGGTACCGAAAGAAGTGCGAGCCGCAATATCGCGGCGGGTGACCTGCGTGCAAATGAAGTCGGGCAACTTATGCGCATATTGGAGCGCATAAGCGCGAGTGTCTTCAAGCACGCTCGTTTGGTCGGTGGAGAGTTTCGACGATCCCGCAATGACGGAGATGGGAGCAGCTAGCAAGAGAAGGATCGCGACAACCTTCAGGCACTTCACGAATTCCGCCTCCCCAAACGTTGTGAAAATATCGTCCGCGCCATAATAGTCCATTTTGGTCAAAACGCATGGGGCGCCAATGCGGCGAGCAGGCCTTTTGTAGTAAAAGAGCTAACGTACGTGGCGTTTGTATTGAAGGTCGCCGCTAAGCGGGGTGAGAGATGCATCGGAACCGAATTGCATTTGCCGTTTTTATTGCCATTATTTCTGTCGTTGTGTCAGTTCAGGGCCAAAGGTCTGTACAGCAGAAGGTGATCGAACGAAGGGGCCAGACGATTGTTCTTGAGCCGTACGCGCCGAACATCGTGCGTGTCACGCTCAGTCTGCAGCCGGAACCCGCGAAAGCAGCGCCGGGCTTTGGAATTGTTGCCAAGCCCGCGGATGCAGGATGGAAATCGAGCCAGACAGAAGAGGCAGATGTGTACTCAAGCGACCGCATGACGGTGACGGTGGACAGGCCGCGTCCCAGCGGCAGGCCGCGTGTGCAGACGCAGGTGGACATTAGCAAATACTTCAACGGGTCGACGCCCGGCGCGCACATCACGTTTACCACTCCGGACGGCGGGACGCTGCTGGAGATGAAGGGGTGGTCACAGGCCGTTCCGAACCATAAAGACGGTACGGCGCTCCTGGAGTACCAGCGGCGGCCGAGCGATCCGGCTTTTTATACGGTCGGCGCAACCTTTGCTTCGCCCGATGACGAGCACTATTACGGACTCGGCCAGAATCAAGAGGGCTTCCTCGATCATCGTGGACACGCGGTGCGGTGCTGGAACGACTACCTGGCAACGGCGGGGCCGAGCTATTGTATTCCATTCATGGTGACCAACAAAGGCTACGGGGTGCTGTGGGACAATCCGTCGCGCACCACGATCGAACCGGGATTCAACGAAGAGACGCGCTGGAAATCGGAAGTCGGCGAGCGCGTTTCGTTTTTCGTGATTGCCGGAAAGACGAGCGACGAAATCTTCGCCGGATATCGCTTGCTGACCGGGCCCGCTCCAATGCTGCCCAAAGCAGCGTATGGATACATCCAGTGCAAGCAGCGCTACGCGAGCCAGGACGAATTGCTTGCCGTAGCGAAGGGATATCGCGAGCGCCATTTGCCGGCGGACGTGCTGGTGGTGGACTGGTTCTATTACACCAAGATGGGGCAGATGGATCTGGACCCGAAGTTCTGGCCCGATCCGAAAGGGATGAATAAGAAGCTGCACGAAATGGGATACGAAACCATGATCAGCGTGTGGCCGCGCTTTGTGCCTGAGTCTCGGTATTATGCGGAGCTAAAGGACAAGGGCTGGTTCATTCATCTGGCGGACGGTACGCCTATCAATGGGCTGCCGTACGACCGCGCGGGTTCGGACATCGATACCACAAACCCTGATGCGGCGAAGTGGTACTGGAATACGATCCGCGACAACATTTTGAGCCAGGGTTTCGACTCTCTGTGGGCGGACGAGACAGAGCCGGACCTGCCGCCGGATGGCGCCTATTTCCACGTTGGGCCGGGAACCCAGTTTTTCAATGTGTATCCGCTGTTTCACGTAGGGGCGCTCTACGACGGCTTCCGGCGTGACGAACCGGCAAAGCGGGCGCTGATTCTTTCGCGCGACGCTTACCTGGGAGTGCAAAGCAAGGGCGCCATCGTGTGGTCGTCGGATATCCATCCGACGTGGGACACATTGCGGCGGCAGATTGCCACCGGGCTGGACGTGACGGCATCGGGCATTCCGTACTGGTCAAACGACACCGGCGGATGGCAGTATCTACCGGCTGTGCACAAACCGGCGCGGAAGCCGCTGCTTGACCCGGAGGACGCGCGCGCTACTGTGGGCGGATACGACGATTATCCGGAGCTGTATACACGCTGGTTCCAGTACGCCACGTTTCTGCCGATTTTCCGGACGCACGGCAGTCGGCCCGCGAATGAGGTTTGGTCGTACGGAAAGCAGGCGGAGCCGATTCTGGAAAAGTACCTTCGCCTGCGTTATGAGCTGATGCCTTACATCTACTCGCTTGGTTACCGCACGTGGATGACGGGCGCGCCGATCATGCGTGCCTTGCCGCTGGATTTCGCGGGCGACGCCAAGGTTGCCGATATTCGAGATGAGTATATGTTGGGCCCGGCGTTCCTGGTGGCTCCGGTGACGGAGCAGGGTACGACGAGCAGAGATGTTTATCTGCCGGCGGGAACCGACTGGTACAACTGGTGGACCGGTGAGCGCGTAAAAGGCGGCCAAACGATTGCTGTGGCGGCGCCAATCGATACCATTCCGCTGTTTGTGCGGGCGGGGTCAATTGTGCCGCTGGGCAGCGCAGTTGAAAGCACGCACGAGAAGCAGACGATTGCGAAGCTGAGGGTGTTTCCGGGCGCGGATGCCGACTTTACCTTGTTTGACGACGATGGGAGCACCTACGCGTATGAAAATGGCGGTGGTACGGTAACCCGTCTGCACTGGGACGAGGCAGGACAACGGCTAACCAGTAACGGAGCGGCGGTGGAAGCTGGGCTCCTGGAGGTCGCGAAGTAGCGAGTCGGCAGGCCAGCAAATCAGCCAAGCCAGTGGGTCAGCGGGCCAGCGCTCGGGGGTGATACCGGAGTACCTCCGCGCCGCGTCTAAAGGACATACGCGCATGGAGTTGCTGACTGAGCGCTGACGGGACCGATGCGTGCTTTTGCCCGGTCCGGCTGATTTACAATCTGAAAGTAAGCAGGAAAGATCTGAATGAGTCTTTTTCCCATGAGTTCAGGCAGGGCGCGTGTGCGTCTGTTTCAGGCGGGTGCGGCATTGGTGGCGGCAGCTTTAGTGGCCGGATGCGGCAACAACTACCGTCCGGTGGTGACGCCGATTAATCCGAGCGGCCCGTCGGCGCAGCCTATTTCCTATGCGGTGGTGATTTCTTCGCCTTCGCCCACCACATCGGGCATCGTAACGATTCTGGACTACTCCGGCGACACGGTGATGGCGATTGCGCCCATTGGGCCGGGCCCCAGGACGTTTGTGCTGGATCAGCTCGGCGCCACAGGATACACAGTCAACAGCGACGGAACGCTGGCCAATTTTCCCATTACGACGTCGCTGCAGGCGAAGATGGTGACCTACTCCACGCTGGCCTCGAACGCGCAGCCGTTGAATTTTCTGGCGCCGTCTGCCGGGCTTTGGGCCACAGACCTGACCGGCAACATGGTCGATATCTTTCAGTTAAGTCCCGCCTCTTTCAAGCTGGCGATTCCGGTTCCGCCAACGCCGGTCGCAATCGTCGGCAGCCCAACGCTGTCGGGCCAGCGCGAGTACGTTGTGAGCCAGAACTTTGCTGATCCGACGGGCCTGGCTTGTAACACTTCGCCTGCTACGCAGCCCACGGGTGTGATTACGCCGATCGAGATCCAGTCCTATACGACAGATCCGCCGATTCCGGTGGGCCAGTGCCCGGTTTATGCATTGCCTAGCCCTGACACGAAGCGCATCTTCGTATTGAACCGTGGAAGCGACACGGTTTCGGTCATCAACGGGCAGACCAACGCATTGAACCAGTGCACACCGTTTATCGACGGCCAGACGGGACGCACGGTGACCTGCCATCCTACGCTGCCGCTTTCAACTGCGTCCCTTACGCCCTTGAATAAGCCGGTCAACTGCGATATCACCGCGACTCCAACCTGCGGATTTCCCGCGACCGCAGAGCCCGTTTACGCTGAGTACAACGCGGCCACGAGCCAGCTTGTGGTGGCCAACTACGCGGGCGGGACCATCAGTGTGATTGATGTGAGCCTGGATCAGTTTGGGAACGACAGCCCGACTTTCGGCACCACATATACGATTCCGGTGGGCAAGAATCCCGCCAGCGTGACCGTTCTATACGACGGCAGCCGCGCTTATACGGCCAACCAGACGGACGGCACAGTAACGATTGCCAACCTGACGAGCCATACGGTTGAGAAGACTATGACCGTGGTGGGGCATCCGCGCACGATTGTCTCCACGCAGAACTCACTGTACGGCAAGGTGTATGTCGCTTCGCCAGACTCGCCCTATGTGACCATCCTGTCGGTTGCGACTGATCTGGTGGATACCACGGTTCTGGTCCAGGGCAATGTGTTGGACATTCGCACGACAACGCAGAACGGTATCAGTGGTAATGCGAACGTTACAAGCCGAACGCCGGGATACGGCCAGCCATGCAATATGCCGGGACTTCCGACGCCCACAGGCACCCAGACACCACTGCAGGCCTGCCAGGCGATTCCGTAAAAGCAGTTGACAAGTTTACGAGTTGACCAGTTTCCGGGTTCCAGGTCTTTCGTGGTGGGACACATCAACTTGTAAACTCGTCAACTAGTCAACTTGTAGACTTGGAAACCGTCTCCAAAACGCGTGTAGATTTGCTGCTGGTTGAGCGGGGGCTCGTTCCCAGCCGCGAACGGGCGCGCGCGTACATTCTGGCGGGCCGCGTTCTCATTAACGAACAGAAAATAGACAAGCCGGGGACCGCGGTTGCCGGTGATGCAGCGGTGCGGCTGTTGGGCGACGATATGCCCTATGTGAGCCGAGGCGGGCTCAAGTTGGCGGGGGCTCTGGAGCACTGGCACATTACCGTGGAGGACAGAGCCTGCATCGATGTCGGCGCTTCGACAGGCGGATTTACCGATTGCCTGCTGCAGCATGGCGCGGCGCAGGTAACCGCAGTGGACACCGGCTTTGGGCAAATTGCGATGAAGCTTCGCAACGATCCGCGTGTCCGGCTGATGGAGCGCACGAATGCACGGCTTCTCGACGCGGGTGCGCTTGCCGCAAAGGAAGGCGAGCCTGATTTGACGCTGCTGGTGATGGACGTTTCCTTCATTTCCGCAACGCTGCTGCTGGAGCGGGTGCTGGCTGCGGCGCCGGCGCTGACGGAAGCAGTTGTGCTGGTGAAGCCGCAGTTTGAGGCGGGGCGGGAACACGTGGGCAAGGGCGGCATTGTGCGCGATCCTGAAGCGCACGAACTGGCGATAGCCAAAGTGGCCGATTGCGTGCGCGGATTGGGATGGAATGTGGTCGAGACGATTCCGTCGCCAATTACCGGGGCAGAAGGCAACAGGGAGTTTCTGCTTTACGCCAAGCGGAGCAAGACAGCAAGTTAGCCGCGCTCCGCGCGTGTTTGCGAGTTAGCAGGTTAGCCAGTTGGCGAAGCGGGCTGGAGCGCGGAGCCAATTGCAAGACCGTATATTCAACGTTTGCGCCACGCTGATCCATTACACTTGATCGCATGGCTCGGGTCGCAATTGTTTCAAAACCGCACAAGGAAGAGCTGAGCCGGATTCTGCCGGAACTGGTGGAATGGCTGCGCGGGCACGGCATGGAGCCGCTGCTGGATCGCGAGGGTGCGCTGCATACGGATGCGGCTCCGGCTGCAGACCGCATCGAAATGGTGGCGTGGAATCCTGACCTTGTAATTGTGTTGGGCGGAGACGGAACGCTGCTGGCCGCAGCGCGCGTCTTTGCAGCTTCGGGCACGCCGATTCTGAGTGTGAACCTGGGCTACCTGGGCTTTCTTACAGAGATCAAGCTGGGGGACCTGTACCCTACGCTCGAAAGCTGGTGTGCGGGTTGCCACGAATTGGACGAGCGGACGATGCTTCACGCTGCGCTGTGGCGCGATGGTAAGCAGCACTCCTGCTATGAAGCGCTCAATGAAGTGGTGGTATCGAAAGGCGATATTGCCCGCATGGGCGAGTTCGCAGTAGAGCTCGATGGCAAAAGCGTGGCGCGGTTCCGGGCCGACGGTGTGATTGTGTCCACGCCTACCGGATCCACGGCCTACACTCTGGCGGCAAACGGTCCAATCCTGACACCGGATGTGGATGCGCTGGTGGTGACGCCGATCTGCCCTCATCTGCTGACGCTGCGTCCAATCGTTGTGCGCGGCGACGCGAGTTTGAATGTGAAGGTAGTTGGAATTCCCAACCTGGCGCTGTTGACGGTGGACGGCCAACAGGCTGTGGAGTTGCGGCTCGAGGACGAACTCCGCTGCCGTCGTTCGCAGCATACGGTAAAGCTGGTGCGCATGAACGAAAGCGGCTTCTTTGAAGCGCTGCGAAGCAAGCTTAGCTGGGGAGAGCGGTAAGGCAGTTTACAAGTTTACGAGTTGACAAGTTTCCAGGTTTCTGACGCATCGGGAACGCTTTGCTGTCGATTTTTTGGAGATATATTTCGGCTGCAAAGCGTTCAATGGCATTAAGGGTGTCGAATTCTATGCCTTGTAAACTCGTAAACCCGTCGACTTATAAACTCGTAAACTTGTTAACTTGTCAACGGCCTTTAATGCGTTAGCTCTTGCAGCAGCACTTTGGCTTTTGCGGCGAGGGTGCTTGCTCCGTCTACATCGCCGGATTTGAGGGCTTCGCGGGCCTGCTTTAGATATTCGCGGATGTGCGCGGCGGTGGTCTGTTCCTGGTCGCTCAGCTGGCGGGTGATGCCGTTAAGACCGCGTTCGATGTCGTTGAGAGCGGTCTCCGTCTGGTCGCGGGCGCCCGCAGGGTCGCCGGAAGAGAGCTGGCCGATCGCGCTTACGGCAGGCTCACCGGAAGACGCCTGTTGCGTTTCGGGCTGGGGCGGCGTAGCGGGCTGCTTCTTGTGCCTGGGCGGCTGCTTTGCCGAATGGTACGGCAATTTAGTTTCAGAGACCTGCGGCTTGTTGGGGATGGTAACTTCGGGCGGCGGCAACTGGGTAGGCGGCGGCTCACTTGAACTCGTGTTAATTTTGGGCGCGATCTGAGGCGCAACGGGCTTTTGGTTCCGGTGGAACCAGCACCCGGTAAGAAACAAGGGGAGTACCCACGCGACGATCTTGGCAGGCATCTTCATCCCGCAAGCCCTTTCTCAATTTCAACATGCGCCGGTTGCAGATGCCGGCGTCCCCAGTCGGTGGCTGAGAGCGGAATTCGCAATCTGAACTCCGTGCCACGTTCTGGTCTTGATTGTACGTCGATGCTGCCGTGATGTAACTGGATAATGCGGTACGTCATGGTTAGACCGATACCGCTGCCTTCCGTTTTGGTGGTGAAGTAGAGATCGAAAATTTTCTCTCGAATCTCGTCGGGAATTCCCGTCCCTTCATCGGAGATGCGCAGGATGGCGGATTTTCTATCCTCTTCCAGAACAACTTCGAGCTTTCCGCCTTCGGGCATGGATTGTGCCCCATTTTGAATCACATTGAGGACCGCCTGTTTGAGCAGATCGGCGTCAACGTTGGCAATGAGCGGTGCGGGCGGCATCGAGGTGACGAGCTTAACGTTGCGCGTCGGCAGTTCCGCTGCGGCAAGTGACAGCACATCTCCGACGATGGTGCGCAGATCCTGCTCGCGCAATTCCAGCTCGACGGGTCGCGAGAAATCTACCAGCATCTGCACCACGCGATCGAGCCGGTGAATTTCGCTTTCGATTACTTCGAGGTGGCGAGCCGCGGGTGGGCTGGTGTCGCCCAGCTTGTTTTTGAGCAGTTCGAGGTGCACGACGATGGCGTTGATGGGGTTTTTAACTTCGTGCCCGACGCCGGAGGTAAGTCGGCCGATGGCTGCCATGCGACGCGAGAGTTCGAGCTCCGATTCAATCGCTTCAGCGGTTTCAAGATCGTGCAGCGTAACCAGGGCGCCCAGACCTTGCCGGGTATTTTCGTCGTGGATAAATTCGAGTGAGGCCTGGATGCGGTGCCCCGCGTCTGTGCGGACTTCTTCATTCACCAGCGTCGCTCCTGCGTCGTAGGCGTCGCCCAGAAAGCGGCCGAGCACGGTAGAGGAGTTAAAGAGGTCGTGTGCGTGAAGGCCAAGGATGGATTCGCGGGGAAGCTCGAGGAATCGACGGGCTGCTTCCGACACAAGCACGGCGCGGCCGTCGGCGGTGAACAGCACGATGCCGTCCTGCAGGTTGCCGAGAATCTGATCGAGGTTCTCCTTCAGCGCAGAGAAGACTTCTTCAACATTGCGCATGCGCTGGCCAATGCGCTCGATCTTGGTGGATACCTGCGCGGCCGTGTCCAGATTGGGGCGTGGCTTGGGCTCGTTTGCCGGCAATGATTCGCCGGCTGCAGTCGCGGCGGAGGTCCAGTAGTCGAGGCGGCGGCTGATCCGCTCCATCGGCTCAAGCGCGATATTACTCAGCAGAAAGGCGGCCATCAGCGCGGTAATGAGCGCAGCGCCCATTAGCGACACAGCCTCCGTTCGCCAGGGCGCGTAAAAGGCTGCCAGCAGCGTGGTGCGGATGCCGACGTGAACCGTGGCGAACGGCTCACCGTTGTTATCGAGGGGAACGACGACGTCGTAAACCCGGGGCGGGCCAAAGATCAGGGGAATCAGTTGGAACGAACTCGTATTGAGCAACTGTGTGAAGTCAGGCCTGACGGGGAGCGGCTTGTCTTCATTCTCCGGTGAAGTGCTCAACAACGTAATGGAATGGCTGTCGCCAATGTTGACGTCGTAAACAGTGAGCGAATAGAGGTTTACGGAGTGAACCACCGACTTCAGTTCATCGTTGCTGCGCACGGCGGAAACCATCAGCGCGCGAAGCTCGCCGGGATCATTGGGGTTGACCGTCTGGTCGCGGAGAGCTTCAAGCGCGTGTTGAAGTGCGAACCTGATCTGCTCTGCCACCATCAGATTCGTGTCATACGACTGCTTGACAGCGGCATTCAGCATCTGGCTCGCGTAGATCAGCGACTCCGCCGCCGCGATGATGAACACCAGGGCCGTGATGGCCAGAACGAGTTTGGTCTTTAGACGCATGACTCAGTCGGCGATATTTTCTTGGCGGCTGCGGCTGTATTCCTTGAGCTTGTTGTGCAGGGTCTTCAGGCTGACGCCAAGGATTTCGGCGGCGCGCGTCTTGTTTTGTCCTGTTGCTTCGAGAGTTCGCTGGATCAGCAGACGTTCGGCCTCGTCCACGGTGGTGCCAACATGCATCGGAATCATACTCTGATTGGAGCTTTGCGCGGCAGCCGGTTGCTGTTTGGCAAAGCCCGGCGCCAGGTGTCCCACGTCGAGCGGCGCGCCGTCTGGGCATAGGATCACGGCACGCTCAACGGTGTTGCGCAGTTCGCGCACATTGCCGGGCCAGCCGTAATTCATCATGCGGTCGATCATGGATTGCGCAACGCCGGAAACGCGACGATTATGCTTCTCATTCATCTGCGCCAGTATGGTTTCCGCCATCAGTGGCAGATCTTCCATGTGCTCGCGCAACGGCGGCATGTGAATGTTGAAGACGTTTAAGCGGTAGAAAAGGTCGGCGCGCAGATGGCCTTCGGCAACAGCAGTGTCCGGGTCGCGATTGGTGGCGGCCAGCACGCGAACATCGATCTCCTGCTCATTGCGCGCGCCAAGGCGCCGCAGCTTGCGCTCTTCAAGCACGCGGAGAAGCTTGGCCTGCGTTCCGTTGGGCATTTCGCCAACTTCGTCGAGCAGCAGGCTGCCACCTGCGGCAAGCTCGAAGCACCCGGAACGGCGTTCCACGGCTCCGGTGAATGCGCCTTTTTCGTGGCCGAAGATTTCACTCTCGATGAGTGTTTCAGGAATGGCCGCGCAGTTAACGCCGACGAACGGCTTGGTCTTGCGCGGGCTAAGTTCGTGCAATGTGCGTGCGACCAGTTCCTTGCCGGTGCCGCTTTCGCCGGTGATGAGCACGTGGACGTTCGAGGGTGCGATCTGCTCGATGAGGCCGAAGATTTCGCGCATGGCCTTGGAGTTGCCCACCAGGGAGCCGAGTACGCCGCTCTCACGCAGACGGCGACGCGCTACTTCAAGCTCGATCTCAGTTTGGCGCTGGCGCGTGGCGTTGCCTAGTATGGTGCGCAGGCGTGTGGCGTCCACCGGCTTCTGCAGGAAGTCGTATGCGCCCAGCTTCATGGCCTCGACGGCGAGTTGGATGGATCCCATTGCGGTAAGTACAACAACAGACAGATTCGAGTTCAGGCCGTTGCCCTGTTCGGCCAGCCGGGTCAGCAGGCCGATACCATCCAGACGGGGCATCTTCAAATCGGTGACCACGATGGCCGGAGTCCAAGCCAGGATCTTATCCCAGGCTTCGATGCCATCCCGCGCAGTTTCAGTGCGGTAGCCCCAGCCGGAGATCAGTTCGGCCAGGCCCATGAGCGCGTTGGGCTCGTCTTCGGCAATGAGGACTTTTACGGCATTCTGCATATGAGTTTTGCGGCCCGTGGAATCAACTGAGTCTATTCTATGCATCCGCGCCGGATTGTCCGGCTTTTTCGGTTAGTTCGGCCCAACGGGCATATAGGTCGTCATTCTCCAGTTGGGCAGCATCGAGCTCTGCCAAAGCCTGCTGGAGTGCGGCGGCATCGGTGGCGATTTCCGGGTCTTCAACACGGTCGCGGGCTGCTGCAAGCCGCTCGTCGGAAGTTTCGACGTGCTGCTCGATGGAGGCGTATTCGCGCACTTCAAGATAAGAGAGCTTTCTTTTGGCAGGGTTGGCGGTCTTGGAATTCGACACGGACGCAGGCAGGGCGCCCTCGTCGCCTTGTAACCTTGTAACCTTGTAACCTGCTTTTGGCGTCTGTGCTGACTGCTCCTGCTCGGCGATCCAGTCTTCCCATTGCGCGTAGTCGGCAAAGCGGCCGATGTGGCCGCGGCCATCGAGACCGAGAACGATGGTTGAGACGCGGTTGAGCATGTAGCGGTCGTGAGTGACGAGCACGAGCGCGCCGGGAAATTCGAGCAGATTGTCTTCGAGAATTTCGAGCGTGGCCAGGTCGAGATCGTTTGTTGGCTCGTCGAGGAGGAGAACGTCGGCGGGCTCAAGCATCAGCTTGGCAATGAGCACGCGGGCGCGCTCGCCTCCTGAGAGGTTGCGGACCGGTTGGTTGAGCTGTTCGCCGGTAAAGAGGAAACGCGACGCCCAACTGGCGACGTGAATGGTGCGGCCCTGATAGTTGACGCCATCGCCCTCAGGCGCGAGAGCGCGCCGGAGCGTGAGGCTCTCGTCAAGATCGCGCATCTGGCTCAGGTAGACAAGACGCAGTGCGTCGGCGCGGCGAATGGCGCCTTGCGCGGGCTGAATCTCACCGCGCAGCAAGCGCAGCAGCGTGGTTTTGCCGCTGCCGTTGGGGCCAACGAGACCCACCTTCATGCCGGCCGTGAGAATGAAATCGAAGCCGTCAAATAAGAGCCGCGGTTGTAAAAGCCCGGGTTGATCGGCTGCGTATTCGCCGGCGGGCACCGCGCAGGCAACGCCTTCGAACTCAACCAGCCGCTTGGTTTTGCGCTCGGAGGCTTCAAAATCAATGCCGGCGAAATTGACGTTGGTGCGCGAGTCCATGGCCGCCAACTTGCCGATCATCGCGTTGGCTGTGTCGATGCGCGCTTTGGATTTTGTGGTGCGGGCCTTGGGGCCGCGGCGAAGCCATTCAATTTCAGTGCGGACGCGGTTGCGCAGGCTCTCCTGCTGGCGGGCTTGCGATTCGAGATACGCCTGTTTTTCTTCGAGAAATCGGCTGAAGGTCCCTTTCACGCGCAGCAGGCCCTCAGCGAATACGCGATTCAGCTCGATGATTTGCGTCGAGGTGCTTTCGAGGAAGTAGCGATCGTGACTTACCGTGACGACGGCGAATGAGGCGTTTGCGAGCAGTTCCTCCAGCCATTCAATGCCGGCAAGATCAAGGTGGTTCGTGGGCTCATCGAGCAGCAACACGTCCGGCGCGCCGATCAGGGCTTCCATGATGGCGAGCCGCTTGCGCCAGCCGCCGGAGAGCGATGCAGCCTCCGCGGTGAGGTCGTCAAAGCCGGTGCGGCCGGCCAGCTCGCGCAGACGGCCTTCACGCTCGGTTTCGTTCACGTTTGCGGCGGTTAGCGCATTCTCAAGCACTTGGCGGACCGTCAGGCCGGCAGCGAAGCGGGAGTCCTGCGGCACGTAGGCGGCGCGGGCGCGTTTGCGCACGGCGAGCTCGCCGGAATCGGGCTCCACCTGGCCGGCAAGCAGGGCCAGCAGCGTGGATTTGCCCGCGCCGTTTGGGCCGATGAGGCCGATTCGGTCGCCATCCTCAACCGTGAGCGAGATGTTTTGAAACAAGGGAGTTGCGCCGAATTGTTTAGTGACGGATTGGATGTTGAGGATCGGGGGCATCTCTTCAAGATTACTGTGTTGGGCTGGGCACCGACGGCGGCGCTTGGACTTCGCTACAATGTATCGGCGATTATTGGAGTAGACGCATTTATGAAGAAAATCCATTCATTCTGGACGAGGACTGTCTTGTCGCAAATTTCAACGCTGGTTACCGCGGGCGCCGTTGCACTTTCATCGGGCGTTTCAGGCGCGCAGAATGCGCCGGCTGCATTTGGCCCATCGAATCCGTTCTATGCGCCCAGCACGCTTCCATTTCATGCACCGCCCTTCGACAAAATCAAGGACGCGGACTATCAGCCTGCAATTGAGGCTGGGATTGCGCAGAGCATCGCTGAGAATGAGGCAATCGCGAACGATCCTGCTGCCCCGACATTTGAGAACACGTTCGTGGCGATGGAGAAGAGCGGACGGCTGATCGATCGTGTGATGTCCGCCTTCAACGGCGTTACCGGCGCGGATATGAATCCCGTGCTGCAAAAGACGCAGGACGAAGTTGCGCCGAAGCTTGCTGCCATGCAAGATGCGATTCTGCTGAATCCGAAATTGTTTGCGCGCGTTGAGAAGATCTACAACGAGCGGCATTCGCTCAAGCTGGACCCGGAAGCGCTGCGGCTGGTGGAGTACGACTATCAACAGTTTGTGCGCGCCGGTGCGCGGCTTTCCGATGCGGACAAGGCCGAGCTGAAAAAGCTGAATGAAGAGGAAGCGAACCTGAGCACGGCATTTATTTCCAAGTTGCTGGCTGCTGCCAAGGCCGGTGCGTATGTGACCGCTGACAAGAGCGCGCTTGCCGGCCTGAGCGATGCGCAACTTGCCGCAGCCGCGGATGCTGCGAAGGAGCGCAAGGTTGAGGGCTACGTAATTCCGCTGCAGAACACGACGCAGCAGCCTGACTTGCAAGAGCTCACCCATCGCGACACGCGCAAGGCGCTGTTTGAGGACGGATGGACGCGCGCGGAGCGCGGCGATGCCAACGACACGCGGGCCACGATTGCGCGGCTGGCGCAGTTGCGGGCGCAGAAGGCGAAGCTGCTCGGCTATCCAAACTATGCGGCCTGGAAATTGACGAACCAGATGGCCAAGACGCCCCAGGCGGCGCTCAAGTTTATGGATGCGCTGGTGCCGGCTTCAACGTCGAAAGCTGAAGGCGAAGGCAAAGATATTCAGGCTCTGATCGATAAACAAAACGGCGGGTTCAAGCTCGAGCCGTGGGACTGGAACTTCTACGCCGAGCAGGTGCGCAAGGCCAAGTACGATCTTGATGAATCGCAGATTAAGCCCTACTTCGAATTGAACAACGTGCTGCACAACGGCGTGTTCTATGCCGCGACGCAGCTATACGGCATCACGTTCGAGCAACGCTCCGATATCCCTGTCTACAACCCCGACGTGCAGGTGTACGAGGTGTTCGACGCGGACGGCAAGCCGCTGGCGCTTTGGTATTGCGACTACTTCAAGCGCGACAGCAAGAATGGCGGCGCGTGGATGGATTCGTTCGTGGGCCAGTCGAAGCTGCTGGGCACGCTGCCGGTGGTGTACAACGTAGCCAACTTTACCAAGCCCGCGGCGGGTGAGCCGGCGCTGCTGAGCTACTCCGATGTGACGACCATGTTCCACGAGTTCGGTCATGCGCTGCACGGCATGTTTGCGAACACTACCTATCCAAGCCTGTCGGGCACGGCGGTGCCGCGCGATTTTGTCGAGTTTCCATCGCAGTTCAATGAGCACTGGGCGCTGAATCCGAAGGTGTTTGCGAACTACGCCAAGCATTACAAGACGGGCGAGCCCATGCCGGCGGAACTGGTGGCGAAGATCAAGAAGTCGCAGACGTTTAACCAGGGCTACATGCTGACGGAACTGCTGGCGGCTGCGCAGCTCGACATGCAGTGGCATACGCTGGGGGCCGATGCTCCTTTGCAGGATCCGGACAAGTTTGAAAAGGCGGCGCTCGAAAAAGTGCACATGGCGCTCAGTACGGTGCCTCCGCGTTACCGGTCCAGCTACTTCATGCACATCTGGGGCAATGGGTACGGAGCGGGATACTACGCGTACCTGTGGTGCGAGATGCTGGACGACGACGCTTATCAATGGTTTGAGGATAACGGCGGCCTGACACGCGCCAACGGTGATCGGCTGCGCAAGATGATTCTGTCGATCGGCAACACTGAGGATCTCGAAAAGGCCTACGTCGCGTGGAGAGGACGGGAGCCTGATACGAAGCCGATGCTGAATGAGCGTGGGCTTGTGTCGCACACATCTAAATAAATTTCGCACCGCGGGGGCAGCGCAATCCGCTGCTCTCGCGACTCGTAAGGATAGGACTGTAATCATGCTAAATATGGAGATAACTGCCGCGGACGCCGCGGCGCTTCTGAAAGAAAAAGGCGCAAAGCTGGTGGATGTGCGCGAGCCATGGGAGTTTGCAAAGACCAGCATCGAGGGCAGCCTGTTGATGCCGATGGGAGAAGTGCCAGGGCGCGCCAATGCGGAACTTGATCCCGAGGAGCGGCTGCTGGTGCTGTGCCATCACGGTGTGCGCTCAATGAACGTGACCGTGTGGATGCGCAACCAGGGCTTTGAGCAGGCGCAATCGGTCCGCGGCGGCATTGATGCGTGGTCGCGCGAAGTGGATCCTCACCTGCCGCGTTACTAGTGCCCCAATCCAAAGCACCACGCGAATTGGATCAGCCCATTGTCGATGCCGGGGTTCATCGTCGCAGTGTTATCGCTCGAAATGTGATGGTAGCGGTATTCGATGCGCATGGATCTTGTCTTCGAGCGATGAAGTTCGATGCCGGTGCCGATGTCGAACGTGAAGTTGAATGAGCCGGCGCCTGTGATCGGAATTGGCTGGGTGGAATACATGTATCCACCGTGGCCATCGACGAACGGCTGTATTTTGCGCTTGGGGAATAGACTCGACCGAAAACCGACGGGAGAAAGGGCCTCGCCCGCCGTCCAGCGGCGTCCGCAGGTTGCGACAATCGTTTCTGTTCCGGTGCCAGGCACGGTGATTGTTTCAGAAAATGGTTGGCAGGCGCGGAATGTGGGCTCAGTGAATGTGTGGTCAAACGTTGCTGGCGGGTTTGTGGAATCAATTGTGTAGTGAATGATTTGAAGCGGATCGCTTTCAAGGGCAACGGGCGCGAACTCGGCGCTATATTGCAAGTTCACGATCCGACTGATGAACAGCTGACGTTCGTAGGAGACTCCAATATGCAGGAGCCGGCGGTCACTTGCGTCGCCAAGCAGAATGTGGCTGGAGTTTGGCGAGTATGCGCCGAAGACTCCCAGGGTGTTTCGTCGTGCGTAGTAGGAAGAATCAGAACGGGCCTGGGCTTGGATGGGAACCGTGCAGATGGTTAATTCCGCTGGAAGAGCTACCAAGACAAATAAACAATAAACAAGTTGAATGAATGAATATTTATTTCTAAGCATTTTATGGAGATCTTCCTTTCCTTCCGGCGGGCCGTCGGGTAAGCCTATACTCTTGTTTTGAATGTGAATTCATTGTAAGGGAGCTACCATATGTCTTCTACGGCGGTTGATTTTGCACGCCAGAATTACCCTCGTTTTCTTGAGGAGCTGAAGTCGCTGTTGCGCATTCCTTCCATATCTACTTTGCCGGAACACGCGGGTGATTGCCGCAAGGCCGCTGAAACACTGGCCGTCGAGCTGAAGCGCATCGGCATGGAAAACGTTCGCCTGATCGAAACCAGCGGGCATCCGCTGGTGTACGCGGACTGGCTGCATGCCGCAGGCAAGCCAACGGTGCTGGTGTATGGCCACTACGATGTGCAGCCCCCCGATCCGCTGGACGAGTGGCTTTCACCGCCGTTTGAGCCGACGATTCGCGACGGCAATATCTACGCGCGCGGCGCAGTCGACGACAAGGGCCAGGTGGTGGCGCAGGTAAAGGCGCTGGAGTCGCTGATGGCCACCGGCGGCAAGCTGCCCCTGAATGTGCGCGTGCTGCTGGAAGGCGAAGAGGAAGTGGGCGGAGAGGGAATTGCGAAGTTTGTTGCTTCAAAGCCGCCGGAACTGAAGGCCGATTTCGCGCTGGTGTCCGACACCGAGCTGTTTGCGCCGGGGCTTCCGACGCTATGCGTGGGGCTGCGCGGCATGATCTACACCGAGCTTGAAGTAAAGAGCTCGCGCACCGATCTGCACTCCGGCATGTATGGTGGCGCGGCGCCCAACGCGTTTGTTTCGCTGGTACACATTCTGGCCAAGCTCAAGGACGAGAACGGCCACATTCTCATTCCCGGCTTTTATGACGATGTGATTCCGCCCAGCGCGGAGGAACTGTCCGCGTGGAAGAGCCTGCCTTTCGACGAAGAGAAGTATCGCGCGGACGAAGTCGGCTCAAAGCAGCTTGTGGGCGAAGCGGGCTACAGCGTGATGGAGCGGACGTGGGCGCGGCCCACGGTTGACGTACACGGCATTCCAGGCGGCTTTACCGGCGCAGGTGCGAAGACCGTAATCCCCGCCAAGGCGACGGCCAAAGTGTCGATGCGCCTGGTTCCGGGCATGACGCCGGCAAAGGCTTTTGCCTTGTACAAGAGTTACGTTGAAAAGATTGCACCGAAAGAAGTGGACGTGGATGTGCGGCTGATTCACTCCGGCGATCCGTGCCTGATTTCGGTGAACAACAAATACATTCAGGCGGCGACGCGCGCGCTGCACGAGGTATGGGGCAAGGACACGGTGTTCATCCGCTCGGGCGGATCGATTCCGATTGTCGGCGACTTTGACCGTCATCTCGGATTGCCGAGCGTGATGATGGGCTTCGGCCTGCCGGACGATAACCTGCATGCACCCAACGAGAAATTCCACCTCAAGAACTTCGAACTGGGCATCGTATCGCTGATCCGGTTCATGGAGGAGGCGGGCGCCTGAGGCCGAATTCCGAAGCGGACGCAGTGGGGATCGTTCTCGCAGGAGGACGGTCTACCCGCATGGGTATGGACAAAGCCACAGTCGAATTTGACGGGCGCCCGCTGATTGCTCACGCGCTGGGGATTCTGCAGGAGGCTGGCCTTCCGGTATGGATTGCCGGGGCTCGTCCAGATCTCCGGAACCTGGCTCCGACTATTGACGATTTTGGTTCTTCTCTGGGGCCGCTTGGGGGTATTTGCGGTGCTCTGCAGGTTACTTCAGTATCCACGGCTGTTTTTGTGCCTGTCGACCTGCCGCTGCTCCCGTCCGCACTGATCAGGATCATGCAGGATATTGCGCACGTTACCGGTCACGCGGTGGTGGTTCCCTCGGTAAACGGGTTTGTGCAGACGTTCCCTGCGGTGTTAAGCCGTGCGGTGCTCCCTTTCTTCCAGGCAGAACTCGAAGCGGGGCGCGGCGGGTGTTTTTCGGCATTCCACGCGGCTGCAAAAGCGCTCGGTCAACAGGTGCTTGTTGTCCGCACAGAGTTGCTCGTGCAAGCGGGACAGTTGCAGCATCCCGACGGATCGCCGGCAGTGCGATGGTTCTTCAACATCAATTCCGTCACGGATCTGCAGCGGGCACAGGCATTCAGGCGCGGTAAAGTTGCTCAGCGGGCGTAGGGCCCCAACTGCGAGCTTTTCGCGTAAGCTGGGGTTATTGTCATGAGCGACACGCCGCCCAACCCGGGACCCGAGGACGCGCTGCCGAAAGAACTGGCGGCCCCGATTGAAAACTCGACAGCGGTGGATCACGGGCCCATTATCACATTCAGTCACGTCAACATGTCATTCGGCGGGCGTCCGATTCTTGAGGACATAAGCTTTACGGTCCAGAGAGGGCATACCTTATGCATCCTGGGCCGCAGCGGCGTGGGCAAGTCAGTAACGCTGCGCCTGCTGATGGGTTTCCTTAAGCCGGACTCCGGTTCGATCCGCATGGAGAATCAGGAGATCACTGAACTGGATGAAGATGGCATGCGCGAGATTCGCAAGCGCGTAACAATGGTTTTCCAGAACGGCGCGCTGTTCGACTCATTGAGTGTCCGCGAAAACGTGGCTTTCCCGCTACGCGAGCGCGGCGGACTGGCTGAGGATCAAATTGACCAGATCGTGAACAGACTGATTGAAATGGTGGGCGCGGACGACGTTGCGGTGAATCTGCCTGCGAGCCTTTCAACCGGGCGCAAGCGCGCCGTGGCGATTGCGCGCGCGCTGGCTGCTCAGCCTGACGTGGTTCTATACGACGAGCCGACCACGATGGTCGATCCTCTGATCGCCAAGCGACTGGGAAATCTGATTCAGCGTTTGAAAAAGCAGCTCGGGTTTACGAGCATTGTCGTTACGCATGACATGCGTTTCGCGGAGCGGCTGGCGGACACAGTATTGTTCCTTCACCAGGGTCGCGCAGCATACTTTGGGCCACTCGCGGGATTCATTACTTCGGGGGATACAAACATTCAACAGTTTCTAACTTTGGACGCCTACGAGTTACCTTTGTCACCTGGGGATTGAACTTCAGGTAACTTAAGTTGTAGATACGGGGTATTGCGATACTGAGCCGGTAGGCGGATTCTATTGATAAGTAATAATCTCACTTGCGTTGGCGTTGCAGAGCGTGGGAAGCACCTTTGCACGTGTGACAGGTTTGCATGCTTTCCTTGTTAGCATGAGGGTATCGCTTGTTAATTTCCGCACTCCGCTGATTCCTCTGCAATGAGCGCGGATTGTTCCGTTCGCATTAATCCTCAGAACGTTTAACCCTGACTGTCGCACTCGTATTCAATTGACACCTGCGCCAAGGCGCAGACCTGGAAGACCGGGTCTGCAGAAGTAGAAAGCTGGAGTGTATCTGAGGGTTTTTATGTTGTAGCAAATAGCACAAAGACGACCACTTCAGAGTAATCTGCACTACTTTTGTTGCATTGCAATTTTGCAGCAGGGTATCGCACCCTGATTCAGCCCTAGCTCTTTGAACCCTTGAGGTCTGCGTAAGCAAATGGCAACATCACAATTCTGGCAAAGGCTTTCTGCCTCGGTCTCTTCCCTTGAACGGGAAGCGCCCCTGTCGGCAGAATCCTCGCGCCCCACACGCGGAACCGCAAAATTCTGGATGGCTTTCGACTTCATAACGATTGTTGTGTCGGCGGCTGCCGCCACAATGTTCGAGTTGAAGATAGGGTTGGTCGATATCGCGGAGCGGTTCTGGGGTGGCACGCTGTTCTGGCATGACCCGATGTGGAACCTGCTGGTGCTGCTGGCTGTTTTCACCGTCTCGTTGATTCTGACGAGCAAGCGTCTGCACCTGTACACGCCTGAACGAATTTCAAACACATTGAATGAGCAGCGGATGAGCCTGCAGGCCTGCTTTACCGCCGGCCTGGTGCTTACCGGGACACTTTACCTGGACAGGGCGGTGGATGTTCCCCGCACCGTGGTGCTCCTCACAGTTGGATTGGTTACAGCTTCGCTGTGCGTACGCCGGCTGCTTTATCGAGGAATGCTTTATAACCGCTATGACCGCGGCGTGGGCACGCGCAACGTGGTGATTGTGGGCACCGGGCCGGAGGCGCATGCACTCCGCCATCACCTGGAGAGCATCCGGCATCTCGGTTACACCTTCAAGGGCTTTGTCGAAATGCCCGGTTCCGGTTCGGCGAACACGAACAGGACACTGGAAACCATTGGCAACTACGACATGCTGTTTCAGCAAGCCCGGGCGCTGTTTGTGGATGAGATCTTCTTTACGTCGCCCTGCGAGCACGGCCTGATGCAGAATACTCTGGAGCTTGCGCGGATGCAGGGCGTTGATGTTCGTATTATTCCGGACATGTATGACGGGCTGGCATGGAACAGTCCAATTGAATACATTGGACAGTTTCCAACCATTCCTTTGCATCGCGGGCATGTGCCGGAACTTGGGCTCATCTTCAAGCGCGGCTTTGATGTTGTGTTCTCTGTCTTATTTCTGCTGGTGTTCTCTCCTTTGCTTCTTATCATTGCCATCGCCGTAAAAATGGATTCGGCGGGGCCGGCGCTGTACCGGTCAGAACGGATCGGCAAGAAGGGGCGCGCGTTTCGCTGCATCAAGTTCCGGACCATGGTGCGGGACGCAGACAAGCGCCGCGCCGAGGTGGCGCATATGAACGAGCGCGATGGCGTGCTGTTCAAAATCTCGAACGATCCGCGGATCACCAAACTGGGTCACTTTCTGCGCAAATATTCGCTGGATGAGCTGCCGCAGTTCTTCAACGTGCTGAAGGGTGACATGAGTATAGTGGGGCCGCGGCCGCCAATCGCCAGCGAAGTAAAGGAATACAAGCTGAGCCATCTTCGCAGGCTCGATGTAACGCCGGGGATCACGGGGCTCTGGCAGGTGCAGGGACGCCAGGATCCTTCGTTCGCCAGCTATGTTTCGATGGACGTGAATTACATTGACAACTGGAGCATCTGGCTCGATTTCAAAATCATCATCCGCACTATCGGCGTGGTCTTTTCCGGGACGGGCTCGTAAGTCTTTTCGCGGAGGAAGGACAAGAAGGCCGCCTCATCCGCCGGGGCGGCTTTTTGTGTCGCGCTGTAGACTAAGAGTGTGAAGATCGCGATTGCCCAGATCGATCCGACGGTCGGGGACTTTACCGGAAATGTTGAGAAGATTGTCGCCGCAAGCCGGCGTGCGGCCGATCTTGGCGCGCGTCTTACGGTGTTTTCAGAGCTGGCCATCTGCGGCTATCCGCCTGCCGACTTTCTTGAGAAACCAAGCTTCCTGGCGCGCTGTCGAAGCGCAGTGGATGAGCTGGCCGCAGCCACCAGCGGATTGAAGACCGCGGTGCTGGCAGGCGTGGCATTGCCCGCCGTGGGCGACAGCGGTAAGCCGGCGGTGAATGCGGCGGTATTGCTTGATGGTGGAAATCTGCTCCTGGAGCAGCATAAACGCCTGCTGCCGTTCTACGACGTGTTTGACGAGCAGCGCTACTTTGATGCGGCACGTTCGCAACAAGTGGTTGAGCTTGATGACACGCGGCTGGCGGTGACGATCTGCGAGGACGCCTGGAACGACAAGAACTTCTGGCCGCGGCGTCTTTACGCTGTCGATCCGATGGAAGAACTGATGCGGCAGCATCCCGACGTGCATATCAATTTGTCGTCGTCGCCGTTCTGGCACGGCAAGCGCGCGATGCGGCGCAGGATGCTGGCGGCGATTGCGAAGCGCGACAGCGTGCCGGTTCTGATGTCGAACCAGGTGGGCGGCAACGACAGTCTGATCTTCGACGGATCGTCGTTCGCTTTGAATGCGCGTGGAGAACTGATTGCGCAATGCGCGTCTTTCAACGAAGACCTGGTGGTGCTCGATCCGTTTGAAACACAGCCTATCGACGCACCTGAGGATGACGATACCGAGGCTGCCTATCGTGCTCTCGTACTGGGCACACGCGACTATGTGCGCAAGTGCGGCTTCAAGAAAGTGCTGGTAGGGCTGAGCGGTGGAATCGATTCGGCGCTGGTGGCGGCTATTGCGACTGAAGCGTTGGGACCGGAAAACGTAATGTGCATCGGCATGCCCAGCCCGTATTCTTCCAGCGGGTCGATTGATGACAGCCGGCAACTGGCTGCGAACCTGGGCATCCGCTTCGAGGTGATCGGGATCAGCGATTTGTTCGCTGGGTTTACGCACGCGCTGGCGCCGCTGTTCGAAGGCGCCAAGCCCGACACCACGGAAGAAAACATCCAGCCGAGAATTCGCGGTACGCTGCTGATGGCTCTCTCAAACAAGTTCTCTGCGCTGGTGCTCACCACGGGGAACAAGTCTGAGATGGCGGTAGGGTATTGCACGCTCTACGGCGACATGGTGGGCGCGCTAGCGGTGATCGGCGACCTGGTGAAGACGCGCGTTTATGCGGTCTGCCGCTGGCTTAACCGCGAGCGGGAAGTGATTCCGTGGCCGATCCTGGAAAAGCCGCCCTCTGCGGAACTGTGCCCTGGGCAGAAGGATACCGATTCGCTGCCTCCCTACGATGTGCTTGACCCGATTGTGGAGGCTTACGTGGAGCGGTACGAAACGCCCGAGCGGATTGCCGAAGCAAACGGATACCCGCTAGCGCTCGTCCAACAGGTGGTGCGGTTGGTGGAGCGGTCAGAGTACAAACGCCAGCAGGCCGCGCCGGTTCTGAAGGTTACGCCCAAGTCGTTTGGGATGGGACGCCGGTTCCCCATCGCAGTCAAAGTGCAGGTATAAGCTAGAATTTAGATTGCCCCCGGGGAATTTGCCGCGAAATAAGGAGAAAACGCTTGACTCGTCAGTACGCACGTATCGCCGGCGCCGCTGCGCTGGCCGTTTTGGCCCTCAGCTTTATGCAAGCTTCAGCGCAGACACAGGTGCCAGCCGCGCCTGCACAGACACCCACCACGCCCTCCGCACCGGCGCCTGCCGCGCCTGCACCTGCGGCGCCTGTTTTTCCCAAGCCGAACCCGGAGTTCTTTACGGCTACCTCGCCCTCCATCGATACCATCAATGCCTTTCTCGAGGCCAGCTGGGGTTACGAAGAAAACCGTGTCTGGCAGGTTGAAGCTATCCTGAAGACGGCAATCGACGGAGTAAGCAAGGTGATTGTGTACATCGGCGACAAGACCGGCAAGGAGAAGCCGACGGCGCTGCAATTTTTTGCCATGCCCGATGGCAAGCACATCATCACCGGCAACGATATTGTTGCGTTCGGCGAAAAGCCATATGCGGATTTTCGTGCCAAGCTGCAGCAGGAAGCGACTGGGCCGGCAAGAGGCGCGGCGTCGAAGGATCTTGAACTGGTAGAGTTCGCCGATTTCCAGTGCCCGCATTGCAAGGAAGCACAGGCGAACATGGAAAAACTGGCTGCGGATTTCCCGAAGGCCCGCATCGTGTACCAGAACGATCCAATTGCTTCGATCCATCCTCAGGCCCCCAAGGCTGCTGCTTACGGAGTATGCGTAGCCAAGATGAACGGCAGCACCGCATTTTTCAAGTTCGTCTCAGATGTGTACGACGCACAGGACGGTCTGGCAACACCCGACGGAGCCACGATGACGTTGAACAGCGCATTGGCCAAGTCATCGCTGGATCCGGCGAAGGTTGCAGCCTGCGCTGACTCTGCGGAGACCAAGGCTGAAGTAGATGCTTCAGTGAAGCTGGCCGCGGATCTGGGAATTGGACAAGTGCCAACGCTGGTGATCAACGGCCGTGAGGTTCCGGCCAATGTGCCGTACGACACTTTGAAGAAGATCGTCGCTTACCAGGCCAAGCTCGATGGCATTACCCTGTAATTTCATTAAGACGGTCAAAGCAAGGGGCGCAGCTTCGGCTGCGCTCTTCTGTTCTGTGCGGAGAATTACTGTGTCTGCGATGCGCGCTCGATGCGCAGCATGCGCGTGTGTCCGCCGGGCTGTGTATAGCGGATCACGTGCGGCGTGATCACGATAAGCAAGCTGGCGAAGCTTTTTTGCGTATCCTTGTCGGTCACGTTGCTCATCCCGGGAATCTCGCTCAGTCCCGGAGTGCCGCTGATGGCGCGGCTCTCGGCTTTATCCAGATCGCTTGCTACGACCACGGCTGAACCTTCCTTGATGGTGACGACGCCGGAGTAGGAGCGGTTGTTCAGAATCGGATTGCCATTGATGGAAGCGCCGGAAAGCGCTGTGACCTGCAGATCGACGGTCAGCGCCACGCGGTCATCGCGCATCACGTTGGCGGTGGTCTTCAGGGTCATGCCCAGATCCTGGTATTGAACCTGCGGAATGTTCGGAATGGAACCCTGCAGCGACGCGAGGATGGACGAAAGGCTGCCGGAGTTCCCAGCGGATGTAAGGCCGGGAATGTTGGGAACGCTGTTAGAAAGGCCTGAAAACGATGAGGTCTGGATAGGATAGCGCTGGCCCAGTTTCAGCGTTCCCGCTTCACCATCGCCAAGCCGAAGCTGCAGGGCATCCAGTTCGCGCGAGTCAGACGAAGTGAGATTGAAGTATGCCTTTGCCGGACCAGGCGAAAGTGCGGATTGCGTGATTCCGCCGCCGAAGAGCGCGAGGCCATTAGAGAAAACTGGACTGGTGACCTGGCCTGAAGCGAGCAGTATGCCGAGAATCGCCAGCGTATCGCCGGGAGCGGCGAGACCTGAAGAGATGATCTGCTGAACAAGAGCCGCATTCTGGCTCAGGATGGACTGCTCTTCGGCATAAACGTTGAAGGCGGCAAAACTTTGCGGCGGTTGAATGCCGAGATTGCGCTCGCTGAGGTGCGCCACCTGGATCAGCTTGACGTCGAGGATCACCTGGTTGCGTCCGTCCATGAGGGCGCGAATCGTGGAGTTGAATGCCTCGATATCATTTTTGGGAGCGCGGACGACGATGGCGCCGGCGGAGTGGTCAATGTCCGCCTGCTTCATGTTGAAGACTTGCTTGGCCAGCGTGCTCACAGCCGTCATGTCTTCGTCCTTCAGGCCGGGAAGATAGATTGTTTCCAGCACCTGCCGGGTGAACTCCTGGCGTTTGGCAACCGTGTCCTCGGCCACCAGCACGCGATGTGCATCGAGCGGCACGTAGAACGTATGCGTTACCATGCTGACGGCATGCGCCGCAGATTCAAAGCCGGCGTCGTCGGTGTCGAGCCGAGCGGGCGTGGAGCGCACGCTCTCATCCAACATGGGATCGATGCCGTAGGCCTTGAACACTTCTTCAACAATCTGTCGCTGGTTGGAGCGGAGATGAAAGCTGTGCCGGTCAGGCGACGACTGTAGGCTTACGGATTCGCCGAGGTTAGGAGCAGGCTGCGTATTGATTGGTACGGGCTGCTGGCGAGCAACGTCGTCGCCAAGCTCGTAAAGGTGCTGTGTTGCAGCAACGTTGTTCGGATCGAGTTGCAGCGCACGCACCAATGCGGCGCGAGCGCCATCGGTGTCGGATCGCAGGCGGTCTTTGGCGGCGGTCTGGATGAGCGCGGTGACAGCGTGGTTGCGGGCAACATCGCCGGCAAGCCGGTAGTTGTTGTTGGCGGGGTCGAGCGTGGCCGCCTCGTTGTAGTCCTTCAGCGCTTCTTCAAATTGCTCGGCCATGAAGAGCTTGCTCGCATCCAGATACAGCCTGGCTGCGCGGCGACGATCGCGATCGCGCGGCCGTGCAGCATCTGCGCCGACAACGGTGGTGGGTTGGATGGTCTGCGGGGTGGGTGAGGGCGATGCAGGTGCCGCTTGCGCTGCAGCGGAAGCGCGAAGCATCGCAAGCGAAAGCGCAACGGTCACGGATGCGGTCAACATGTTGCGCCAGGATGAGATGAGGAACTGCGAACGCGGCCGCATCACCGGGCCGCCTGAGTGTGCGCCAGCAAGGCAGCCAGGGATGTGGCACAGACCTCGGGCTCGTGCTTGTACAGGTCGTCGAAGCTGAAGTGCCCTGTTGCCACCGCAATGACGGGCAGTGAGTTTGCATGGGCAGCTTCAATGTCGCGCGGAGTGTCGCCGACGACGCAAACGGTAGCGTCGAGGCCGGCCATTTCTCTTGCCTTGGCAGCTGCCTGGCCAATCAGCTCCGAGCGCACAGAAAATTTATCGCTGAATCCGCCGAACTTGAACCACTCGCGAAGGCCGGCCTGCTCAATCTTGATCCAGCCAATGGCTTCAAGGTTGCCGCTGGCGATGCCCAGGTACGCTCCTTTGGCAGCGAGGTACCGCAGGGCCTCTTCCACGCCCGGCATGCGGATAAGATCCATCTGGCTGCGCTGCTCGGCTACAGCGTGGCGCATGGCATCCAGTACGGCCTCGGCGCGTTCTTCCATGACCTTGGCTGGGATGCCAGCTTGCTGGCAAGCCTCGCGGAGTATGGCGGTATCGGTATTGCCCGCGAGTTGGATGCCTGCGAACGAGAGTTCGAACCCCGTGACCCGTTTGAACGACGTGGCAAAGGAGTTGAAATGAATGCGGTCGCGGCTGCGCATGAGCGTGCCGTCGATATCAAAGAGATAGGCTGCCTGGGCGTCCCAGGCAAAGCCCTGCTGAATGGTAATACGGTCTTGTTGGGTAGTTGGAGTGGTCAGCATGATTTCGGCTTGGCGCCGTCAGCCCTGGCTCCAGGTCATCCCTGGCGGTAGCCGTGGCGGAAGGCGCTAAACACAGGACGTTCGCTGCGCACCGGACGCTTGAGTTCGGTGCGAACTTCAGAAAGATCAAGGCCTAGCTCTGCCATGGCGCGGCTCAGCGTGTTGCGGTGAATACCCAGCTCTTCCGCCGCCTTGCACTGGTTTCCCCGGTGCGCAACCAAGACTTCCCTTAAATATTGTTTTTTAAACTCCCGAACGGCTTCCTCATAGGGAATGCCGCTGGAGTGCATTTGTGTGACCAGGCTATCCAGTTCTCGTCTCACGTCTACCTCATGAACTTCCTATACTAAATCCGCGTTTTCCGGTGCGCCATAGTTTTATTTCAGTTTTATGAACCGGGCGGATGCATCCATTCCGGCGCGCGCTTCTGCATCTCGTCGATGCCGTGACGGACGCGATTGGCAAGCTCGCCGGGGCTCAGGTGCGTGGTCACGTGGCACGCTCCATAAAAGTATTTGGGCAGCTCTGCTTCAGCCAGCCAGGGCGACTTTGGAAAGAAGGCCAGCACTACCAGGATGCTCACCATCACCAGCAGGGCGCCCTGCGCAAAACCAAACACCGCGCCGGCAAGCCGATCGAGGCAACCCAGGCCAATCTTGTGCACCACTTTCGAAATGAAATGGCCGACCAGACCGGCAATGGCCATAATGACCAGCGCGATGAGCAGAAATCCGATTGCGTCGGCGACAGCTTCAATCCGCACGATGGGCAGTAGAAAGCTGGCGATGCGGCCGTAGTTCCACGCGGCAATCAGCAGGCCAAAGACAAGGCCCCCGAGTGAGCACACCGAGCGCAGCAGGCCCTGAGTGATGCCGCCGATGGTTGCCGCTGTAAGCACAATTACGATGGCCCAATCCACCCACGTCATATCGCCCTCCTGGTTTGGCAGTCGTGATTTGTTGCGGTCGGGTTCGTCGCAGTCCGTGTTGCTACAGGGTTAGTTCACGTCCTGTGAGGCGGCGGAAGGCCTCAAGATATTTGGCCTGTGTTCGTTCCACCACTTCAAGAGGCAGGCCGGGAGCAGGGGCCTGCTTGTTCCACCGGATCGATTCAAGATAATCGCGCACAAACTGCTTGTCGAATGAGGCCTGCGCGCCGCCGGGTTTCCACGCCGTGCCTTCCCAGAAGCGGGAAGAGTCTGGCGTTAGAACTTCGTCAGCAAGGATGATTTGATTGCCCACTCTACCGAACTCAAACTTTGTGTCGGCAAGGATCAGGCCGCACGATTTTGCGTGTTGATGTGCCTTGCGGTAGAGGCCAAGCGTAAGATCGCGCAGCGAAGCGGCATCTGCAGCGCCTACCACCGCCGCCGTTGCTTCGAAGGAAATGTTCTCGTCGTGCGAGCCGTCCTGGCTCTTCGTCGCCGGTGTAAAGATCGGCTCCGGCAACTGCGATCCGTCAAGCAAGCCTGCCGGCAACGGAATTCCACACACTGTGCCGGCCGCCCGGTACTCCTTCCAGCCTGAGCCGGCCAGATAACCGCGCGCGACACACTCGACGGGGAACATGGCGGCGCGCTTTACAAGCATCGAGCGGCCTTCGAGCTGATCAGCGAACGGCAGTAACTCGGCGGGAAACTCACTGACGCTGGTGGCAAGCAGGTGGTTTGGCGCAATGTCACTTAGCAGCTCAAACCAGAAGAGCGAAATCTGCGTAAGAATTTTGCCTTTACCGGGGATGCCCGTGGCCAGCACGTGATCGAAGGCGGAGATGCGGTCAGTGGCAACCAACAGCAACGCATCGCCGACAACGTATAGGTCGCGCACCTTGCCGCGTGCGATCAAAGGTATTTCGCCGAGATTTGTTTTGAGCAATGCGGTCACCGGAGAGTCCTGCCTTGGAGGGAACTGAATCTCCGATTTTCGAGCGGCGGCCGGGCTTTGTCAATGCGCGAAATGACACGCAAGGCCTTTCAATCCAATATTTCTGCGGCTGGGGGATTGAGCTGGAATGCAGGAGCTTTGAGGCTGGGGAGAATGCAGGCAAGCTGATCGAAACGGCCGGGGAAAAAATATGCACAGAACTGTGTGATGGCCGTCACGGACCGAATTTTCTTCTTGGGAGAAACTTCGATTGTCAACATTGGTTCAGAGAGCGAGTACGAAAGCTCTCTTTGAGCCGGTTGTCACGAGGCAGCAGTGGAAAGGGGAAGCCGCGGCTAGCTTCGTTTGTGCAGGGATCACCAGTAGCCGCGCGCTACCGACCTCCAGCGTCGGCTACTGGTACCCACTTATCTTGGTTTTATTCAAGCGCCTCCGAAGCGACGTTTTCCTTTGGGGGCGGTTATTTTGCCCAAAACAGCCTGAATGAACATTGCCAACGTTATGTATGGGCATTTGCCTTGTGATTCCTCGTGAACACGCGGCTGCTGCGGCCCGCCTCCGTTCGCGGTATGCTCACACTATGGTTCGCTTCACGGTGCTGGCCTCGGGGTCGAAGGGCAACGCCACGGTTGTCACCGGTGGCAGCACACGAATCCTGGTCGACTGCGGACTGAGCTGCCGAGAGTTGTTCCGGCGCATGCGGCTGGCCGGCGAAGAACCGGAGACTCTGGACGCCATCGTCATCACCCACGAGCACATGGACCACGTGAATGGGCTGGCTGTGACAGCCCGCAAGCTGGGGATTCCCGTGTACTTTACTGAGGCCACGCACCGCGCCTGGATGCGTTGGCTGTTGCCGCGGCGCCAGATGACCTATGCGCAATGGCTGGAGCAGTGCCGCAAACTCGCAGCCGAGCGTCAGGCCGAAGCCGAGGCGGCTACTCAGGAAGGCGAACAGGACGACCAGGAGGCCGAAGCGCAACTGGAGTGCGTGGCGGCTGAGGCGGCGGCGACTCCGGTCGCTGACGCGGCAAAAACTCCCTCTGACGGCACTCCCTTGCGCAAGGAGGACCCAACTTGGTTACCGGCAGTGGAATACTTCCAGGCGGGCGAGTGCTTCGAGATCGGCGATATTGCCGTAAGCCCTTTTACGATTCCGCACGATGCAGCGGACCCGGTTGGCTTTGTGTTCCGGGCCGAAGGCATCCGAATGGCCTGCGCGACCGACCTGGGGTACATTCCTCCCAACGTGAAAGCCCAGCTGAAAGGCGTGGATCTACTGTTGCTCGAGTCGAACCACGACCTTGAGATGCTGCGGGATGGCCCCTACCCCTGGTCAGTTAAACAAAGGGTACTCTCTCGCGTTGGACACCTATCCAACGAGGCGACGGCGGATTATCTTGAGAAGGTATACGATGGGCAGGCCGCTTACGTGATTCTGGCTCATCTATCTGAAAGCAATAATCTTCCGGAGCTTGCGCGGGTGACGGCCGAACGTGCCTTGAATGGGCGGGCAAGCTTGTTGGCCAACCGGCTGCTGCTGGCTGCCCAGCACGAACCGCTTTCAGCTATCTCTTTTTAAACGAAGCAGGTTACAATGGTAAGACACGGGCATCCTATATGCAGAAGCGACCGGCGAGGTGGGATGCCGCGGTTGGCGTATGCCAGGGCAAGTAAATCTGACCTGAGGCTTTGTTGAATCAGTCCCGGGCGCCAGAGCATCCGTAAGTAAAGGGACAGCATTGCCCCTGAGGTCCTGAGCAAACCGAACCATTAACCATTCATTTTTTGGTGAGTCCTTATGTCTATGGCTAAGAGCAGATGCACCGATCGAGTCGTAGGCGCCATCCTGGCAAGTTGGCGTTATGACATATCCGGAATTACTCCGGATATGCGCAGGGACTACGAGCAGCATTTTGTTGAATGTACCCACTGCAGCGCACGTCAGAAATTTCATCGCAGTCTTGACGGGGCTTTAGCTGTCCTTACTTCTCTATCGGCACTTTTCTTTCTTTTTGCACTGGCAGCACTCAAGCACATTAAGCCGTTGGAACACGTGGCCTTTAACTTCTTCGGGCTGGACGTGGCCGACATGTATCACATGCTCTTTTCGGCAGGAATTGCCGGACTTTGCTTCTCTCTGATCGCACTGGCGCTCGTATTAACGGCCACACCGGCGCCGAAGTATTTCGGAGGCATCGCTGCGGAACGCGCCAGGCTGATTGAAGAGCGGCTGCCCGATTCGATCAAATCCATCAGGCTGCGGTAAGAGCGGCAGCGTTGCCGATGAACTACAAAGGCCTCCCGAGCGGGAGGCCTTTGCGCGTTTAGCGATAGCGCTGCAGTTGATTCTCGAATCGCATCGTAATAACATATGTAATAACAGAAGCGATGAGGGGAGGTCGAGATGCTCGTACTTAAGCTAACGCAGATCGGGAACTCCGTCGGCTTTGTGCTGCCCAAGGAAGCTGCCGCGCGGCTGAAGGTGGAGAAGGGCGATGTGCTCTATCTGACTGAAGCTCCCGGGGGCTATCACCTGACTCCGTACGACCCGGAATTCGAGCAGCAGACGAGCGAAGCCGAACGAATCATGAAAAAGCGCCGCAACGTGCTGCGCGCCCTTTCGAAATAGCTCATGCTCTGGGTCTGGGTGCTGGAAAGCACAGCGCGCGCAATCCACGACGCACAACTGGCAGAGCATGGCGGTCGTGTGGGACTGCTTGAAGAGGGACGACTTGCTTCAGCGCTGGCCCATCCGAAGAACCTTGCTGCCTATAACGAGAAAACTGACGCGGCCGCGCTGGCAGCGGCATACGCCTCTGCAATTTCCCGCAACCATCCGTTTGTGGACGGCAACAAGCGCACAGCATTCGTAGTGATGGAACTGTTTCTCCATTTGAACGGCTATGTGCTCGAGGCCGATGATGCCGAGTGCATTTCCGCAATGGAGACGCTTGCCGCTGGCGAACTGTCCGAATCCGATTTGACTACGTGGATTCGAGAGCGGATTACTTATTGAGCGGTACGCGGATGTCGCCGCCGGTCATCTCCTTCGGCAGTCCGATATTCAGCAGGTTTAAAAGTGTCGGCGAAATGTCGCGTAAGGAGCCATCATTGCGGAGGCGGTAATTCCTGGCCTCTTCACTCACATAGATCAACGGAACCGGATTGGTGGTATGCGCAGTGTGTGGCCCGCCGGTAACCGGGTCCACCATCTGCTCCGCGTTGCCGTGATCGGCCGAGATAAGCCAGCTGCCGTTCTTCTCCCTGATCGCCTTGTAGACGCGGCCGAGCTGCGCGTCCACCGCTTCAATCGCTTTGATGGTGGGCTCGAGCTTGCCGGAGTGTCCCACCATGTCCGCATTGGCAAAGTTGGCTACCACCAGGTCAAAGGCAGTGTCGTTGATTGCCTTGACGATTGCGTCGCCGATGGCCTCAGCCTTCATCTCGGGGGCCAGATCGTACGTGGCCACTTTGAGCGAGGGAATCATGACGCGATCTTCGCCGGGGAATGGAGTTTCGATGCCGCCGTTGAAAAAGTAGGTGACGTGCGCGAACTTCTCAGTCTCAGCCACGCGCAAATTGCGCAGCTGATTCTGCGAGAGAATGTTGGCCAGGATATTATCCAGCGACTCCGGCGGCATGACGACTGGCAACTCGTAGAGCTTGTCGTATTGGGTCATGCACAGGTAGTACAGGTCCTTGGGAATTTCGCTGCGTGGAATGACTTGATCGAGCGATTCCGAGCCTTCAAGATTGCGGCCGCCCTGCTTGTTGAGGCCGCTTTCGCGCGTCAGCACGCGGGTAATCTGGCGGGCACGATCAGCGCGGAAGTTGAAATTGATGCAGACGTCTTCATCGCGGATCTGGGCGATCGGCTTTCCCGCGGCGTCGGTCACAACAAAGGGGACGAGGAACTCGTCGGTGGTTCCGCCGTTGTAGCATTCCTTGATGCGTGCCACGGGGTCAGGATAGGCGCCGCCTTCGGCTTTGCCGCTGACCATGGCGTCATATGCTTTGCGCTCGCGCTCCCAGCGTTTGTCGCGATCCATGGCGTAGTAGCGGCCGTTGATGGAGGCGACCTTGCCAACGCCATACTCGCGCATCTTCTGCTCAAGCTGGGCAATGAAGCTCGCGCCGGAGGTGGGCCCGGTGTCGCGGCCGTCCATAAATGCGTGCACGTAGGCGCGCTCCACTCCGTACTCGCGTGCAATGCGGAGCAGCGCATACAGGTGCTCCTGGTGCGAGTGGACGCCGCCGTCGGAGAGTAATCCTAGGAGATGCAATTGACGTTCGCCTTCGCGCGCACGTTTCATGGCTTGCACAATGGCGGCGTTCTTGGCGAACTCACCGTTGGCAATTTGCATGTCGATGCGGGTAATGTCCATCTGCACGATGCGTCCAGCGCCAATATTCAGGTGGCCCACTTCGCTATTGCCCATCTGTCCGTCCGGCAGGCCGACAAAATGCTCTGAAGCGCGAATCAATGTGTTCGGAAACTCGCGCAAGAGTGTGTCATACGTGGGTTTGCGAGCAAGCGCGATGGCATTGTTGGCGGTTTCGGCGCAATAACCCCATCCATCGAGGATGGTAAGGACAAGTGGGTGCTTTGTGCTGGACACGTAAGAGAATACCTCTGTATCAATCGGAGTTCTTCTCTAGGATAACCTGCCACGTTGCGCTGTGCGGTGATTGGAATTCTTGCTATCCCACCTTAGCCGCTGCGCGATGAAGCTGCGCACCGGCGAAGATGGGGCACCCGGCTTTTGTGCGTTGCACATTCAAATTCTGTGTGCTTTGGGCCGCACATCAAGCGGCTCCGACTTGGTACATCCCCCAGGAAGGAGCTGTCGGCGTGCAGGCGCCAAGGAATGCCAATGAGACACGAAGGGCGGAGGTTTGCGCCTCCGCCCTTCGTGTTCTTCAAGCTGACAAGCAGCCTAGTCGTTGTAGTTCAGGCTCTCGAGGCCCAGGTACGTTGCGCCCGAGCCCAGCTCTTCTTCAATGCGGAGAAGCTGGTTGTACTTGGCGATGCGATCGGTGCGGCTTACCGAGCCGGTCTTGATCTGGCCAACACCCGTGGCGACTGCGAGATCGGCGATGAACGTGTCTTCGCTTTCGCCGGAGCGGTGCGACATGACAGCGGTGTAGCCGTAGCGGCGGCCGAGTTCGATGGCTTCAAGTGTTTCGGTCAGGGTACCGATCTGGTTTACCTTGATGAGGATTGAATTGCCAACACCCTCTTCAATGCCGCGCTGCAGGCGCTTCACGTTGGTTACGAACAGGTCGTCGCCGACGAGCTGAATGCGGCTGCCGAGCTTGTCGGTCAGCAAACGCCATCCCGCCCAGTCATCTTCGGCAAGGCCGTCTTCAAGCGAAACGATTGGGTACTGGCGGCTCCAGTTGTCCCAGAAGCTCACCATGTCTTCGCTCGAAAGTTCGCGCTTGTCACTCTTCTTGAAAACGTACTTGTTCTTTTCCTTGTCGTAGAACTCGCTCGACGCGGGGTCGAGAGCGATGGCAATCTGCTCGCCCGGCTTGTAACCGGCTTGCTCAATTGCTTCAAGGATGAGTTCGATGGCTTCGTCGTTGGCCTTGAGCGACGGAGCAAAGCCGCCTTCATCGCCAACTGCCGTGTTATAGCCCTTTTTCTTGAGCACGCCTTTGAGTGTGTGGAAAGTCTCGGCCGACCAGCGCAGCGCGTCGCTGAAGCGCTCCGCGCCTACGGGCATGATCATGAATTCCTGGAAGTCGACGTTCGAATCGGCATGTGCGCCACCGTTCAACACGTTCAGCATCGGCGTAGGCAGAATGCTGGCATTCACGCCGCCGAGGTAGCGATAGAGCGGAATCTCAAGCGTTTGCGCAACGGCGCGGGCGCTGGCCATTGAGACGGCGAGAATCGCGTTGGCGCCGAGCTTGCTCTTGTTCGGCGTGCCGTCGAGCGCAATCATGGTCTGGTCGATGAGGCGCTGGTTGGCGGCGTCCATGCCTTCCAGTTCCGGTGCGAGAACGGTTTCAACGTTTTCAACGGCCTGCAGAACGCCCTTGCCCATGTAGTGGGTCTTGTCGCCGTCGCGAAGCTCAACAGCCTCATGCTCGCCGGTTGATGCGCCTGAAGGCACAATGGCGCGGCCCATTGCACCGCTCTCAAGAATTACATCCGCCTCAACGGTCGGATTTCCGCGCGAATCAAGAACTTCGCGGGCACGAATGGCAATAATCTCGGTCATGTTGCTCCTCATAATGCGATGCTGCAGCCGGTCATTCAGTCTGGGGCGGCGATCCACGGCAAGAGCCTCTCCGGCGGCGCTTTGAATTGAACTCAAAAGCTCCTGCACTAGCGGAATCTCCTCTCAATGCTGAGAACGAAAAAGAACGGGGTATATACCGTTCCGATTCTAACAAGTCAGGCGGCGTAGCCCGGTGTGGTCCCGGTCACATTGAGATGATGTATCGGGCTGGGCGGTTCGGCAATGGCAATGGAGCGGTTGCAGACCAAAAACTTTGAAATTGAATCGGAGTGGACGGCAGGGCGCCGTGGCTCTCATCTGCCGAGGGGGTATGAATCACGAAAGGTTTCTGATTGAGATTTGTTCGATCCCATGTCCGAAAATCCGGACATACACCCCACTGACGAAGACCTGTCAGCGGGGACCCCGGACATGGGGCACCCTCCATTGTGCGAGAGGCAAGGAGCGGGGCACCCGGCAAGAACGGAGAGCGGACGGCATTGCTATCCCACCCTTGCGCGATGAAACTTGCGCAAGGATGGGGCACCCTCCATTGTGCGAGAGGCCGGGAGTGGGGCACCCGGCTTTGGTGGGAAACCGACTGGTCTGTAGAGTTACTCAGTTGATTCGTGTACTGCCGGGCACCTTTCTCCGCGTCCCTGTTTTAGCCGCTATCTACCTGCGCTAGCCTTAAGTTGGGCGAGATGCCCATTATGCACACGCCGGAACGCGTATTGACGCGTGATGTAACTCTTTGCTGTGCAAAGGGTCTAAAGAATATAGGCAATTCTCGCCAGGGAAGCCCGTGCGCGTTTCGGGCTCCGGAAATGGAGATTCGCATGAACCGGTCGATTCTTGTCTGCGCGTTGATGTTGGCAACCGCTGCTTCGCTCGCAGCGCAGCAGGCCGGCCAGTCCGACCCGTACCAGGGAACTTCAAAACCGCCGTCGAACGACACTATTATTTCGGATTCTCCGGCGGATACTGCGCCTGTGCCAATGGCCGCGCCGGTTGCGAAGCCTTCGCCCGCGCATGCGTATGTGCAGCCGGTGCAGACGCAGGATCGGGTGCAGGCAGAGGCCGAACAGCCTGCGCCGGTAAACACGGCCAGTAACACCTCCGCGGACGGCACTGATAATGGCATTGTGCAGATCGCTCCCGATCCTCCGGCAGGCCCGAGCCTGAGCCAGCGAGCCGCGGCCGATCCCGACGGCGATATTGTGCATCCGCGCCCGCTAGGGCCGAATGAACTCGGCGAGGGTACGGTCATTCGCGTTCGCCTGTTGAATACGGTCTCGACTGCTTTCAGCGAGGACGGCGAGTCATTCCGCAGCCGTGTGGCTTCTGACGTGGTGCAGGACGACCACGTGCTGATTCCCGCGGGTTCGGAAATCGATGGGCGCATCACGCATGTGTCCACGGGCAGTTTTGGCGGTCATGGATCGATGCACCTGGTTCCCGAGACAGTTATTCTCCCTGATGGTTCGCGCTTCAGGATGTACGGCCAGGTCACGGCAACGCCCGGCTCTAATACCAGAGTCGGCGATGAGGGCTCGATTAATCCCGGCTCGCGCGTAAAGCGCGACAGCATTGAGTATGGCGGCGCTGTCGGCGCCGGAGCGGTAACCGGCGCTGTTCTGGGCGGCCCCGCAGGCGCACTGGCTGGCTCGCTGGTGGGTGCGGGAATTATTACTGCGCATCTGCTGATTAGCCATCCGCAGGCCACGCTCGACGAAGGCACCTATTTGCAGTTCGCGCTGACGGAACGGTTGAATCTGGTTCCTGCGGCGGCGAACGGCAACTGAAGCGTACGCAATTAGATCAGCCACACCTGTGTGGTGTCCCGCGAAATTCGTAGCAGAAGTCGCAAAGAGTAACCGCAGTCATTCATGGCGCGCTGCACCACCCGAAGAGCATGAAAATCAACCGCGGATCCCTCATCGCTGCGCTCTGTCGGGATGACAGCTCTGAGGTCGGTGTGGGTTTCTGGCACCCGAGATATTTTCGGGGCAGATCCTCGGACTCCGTTTGGCCTGAAAGCGGCCAAACTCCTCTCAGGATGACAACTGCATCTATGCTGCAAACTTTAGAGACAGTACACTAGTGGTGTCCCAGGTCTCGATTTTGGGACTTGGGAAAGCACGCTAGACAGCTATGGATAAGTTCGTCATTCGCGGCGGGAATCCGCTCGTAGGCACAATTCGCGTTTCGGGCGCAAAGAACTCGGCGCTGCCATGCATGGCCGCAGCCATTCTGACAGAGGACGAGGTCACGCTCGAAAACATTCCGCAGGTGCGCGACATTGAGACCGAACGCAAACTGCTCGCGTCCATGGGCGCAGTTGTCGGGCTGCGCGAAGGCAGCGCACGCGATCGCATGACCATCAGTTGCCGTTCGTTGTCTGATCCGGTGGCGCGGTATGAAATTGTGAAGACGATGCGCGCCAGTTCGCTGGTGCTGGGGCCGCTGGTGGCACGCGCTGGAGTGGCGCGCGTAGCAATGCCCGGCGGATGCGCAATCGGCGGTAGACCGATTGATTTGCACATCAAGGGCCTTGAGAAAATGGGTGCCGCCATTACGCAGCAGCACGGCTATCTTGAAGCGCGCGCAACCCGGTTGCAGGGCGCGCACCTGGTGTTCGACAAAATCACGGTGACGGGCACGGAAGACCTGTTGATGGCCGCGGTGCTGGCCGAGGGCGAAACGTTGATGGAGAATTGCGCGCGCGAACCCGAAGTGACGGATCTGGCTGCGCTGCTTACGGCGATGGGCGCCAAAATCGAAGGCGCAGGCACCGCGACAATTCGTGTGAAAGGCGTAAGCAGCCTGCATGGCGCGAGCTACCGCATCAATCCCGACCGCATTGAAGCGGGAACATTTTTGATTGCCGGCGCCATCACCGGAGGCGACCTTACAGTGGCCAACTGCAATCCCGCGCATCTGGGTGCGGTGTTGAACAAGTTAAAAGAGGCAGGCGTGCGCGTTGAGATTGCCGGCCCCGATGCTGTGCGCGTGCAGGCGGCGGAGCGGCTTCGCGCGGCGGACATTTCCACCGAGGAATACCCGGGCTTTCCGACCGACATGCAGGCGCAGTACATGGCCCTTGCCACGCAAGCTGAGGGTACCAGCCAGGTGCGGGAAAACATTTTTGAGAATCGCTTTATGCATGTGCAGGAACTGGTGCGCATGGGCGCGAATATCAAGGTGGATGGAAGCGCGGCAACTGTGCGCGGTCCATCGAAGCTTTCTGCGGCCGCGGTGATGTGCTCGGATCTGCGCGCGTCTGCTTCGCTTGTTTTAGCCGCGCTGGTGGCCGATGGCGAATCGATTCTCGACCGCGTGTATCACATGGATCGCGGCTACGAGCATATCGAGGAGAAGCTGCGCGGCGTAGGCGCGGAGATCGCGCGCATGGGCAATGTTTTTCCGGCGCGTGAAGAGGTTGCGAGCGAAGCATAATCTGCGCGAACTGAAGTCAAGAACAAAGGCAAGAACAACCGCAGTCATACATGGCGCGAAGCGCCACTCAAGGCCACGAAAATAACCCCCAGGGGCTAAAGCCCTCAATTGCCCGGCCTTCTTCGGCACGACTGAAGTCGTGCCCTTTTACAAGACTTCTTTCGAACGGATCTATTTTCAGGGCAGATCCTTCGCTCCGCACAGGATGACACTTCATTGGTTGGCCGCGATCCAGCAGCCTGAAGGCTGCTGCTCCCTCCGATCCTTTGCTCCGCTCAGGATTCTCCGCAACTATTTTTGCTTCTCAGCGTTGATACGAACGAGACCCGGAACAAATCATTAACTCCGGTAACGCTGAAATGTTGAAGGAGATCACTACCGTGAAAAAGATTGCACTGACTTTGCTGCTTGCGCTTTCAATGGCCCCAGTGGCCGCGTTGGCAGAGGTTGGAATTGCAGTTCGTGTTGGGCCGCCCGCGCCCATCGTTGAACACTACGGCCCTGCGCCTCATCCCGGCTATGTTTGGATTGCTGGTTATCACCGCTGGGACGGTGCGCGTTACGTGTGGACCCCGGGATATTGGACTGCGCCGCCGCGGCCGCGCGCCGTGTGGGTTCCGCATCACTGGGTCCATCGTCGCGGCGGCTGGGTGCTGATTGAAGGGCACTGGCGCTAGAGCGTTTTCGGCCGGACCGTTGACGGCCGAGAGGGGCATCCGTGGTCTTCCACCCTTCCCGCAAAAAAACGCGGGAAGGATGGGGTACTCAGAACTTTGTTAATACTTGAATTGAAAATGCGCTCATCAACGGCGCGCTTGTTGAGAAGCGAAAGCGGGGCGCTTGCCCCGCTCTCATTGTTTACAGGTCGCGATTACTGGATCTCGATCACGTCTGTAGCTGAAGCCGCTGCTGCTTCCGCTCGCTCCATCACTTTTTCGGCAATCGCGTAGAATTCCGCAGCCTGAGGGCTCTTCGGCCCTGCGAGCGCAACGGGCAGGCCGCGATCGCCGCCTTCGCGGATGGCGGGCACCAGTTCGATGGAGCCGAGGAAGGGTACGTTGAACTGTTTGGCTGTGCGCTCCGCACCGCCCTTGGAGAAGATATCGATCTGCTCGTGGCAATGCGGGCAGGTGAAGTGGCTCATGTTTTCCACCATGCCGAGCACTTCCACGTTCACTTGTGCAAACATCTCAAGCGCCTTGCGCGCATCTTCAAGGCTCACATCGCTAGGTGTGGATACAACAACGGCACCGGTGAGCGGCACGGTCTGCACCAGCGAGATCACCACATCACCAGTGCCCGGGGGCAGATCGATTACGAGGTAATCCAGTTCACCCCACTCCACCTGTTGAAGGAACTGGCGGATGATCTGATGCAGCATCGGTCCGCGCATTACCATCGGCTTGTCGCCGGGGGAGATGTAGCCGATGGAGATGGTCTTGATGCCGTGCGTGTCGTTGGGCTGAATCATGTTGCCTGCGCCCACGCGCGGCTGCTGCGACGACCCCATCATCAGTGGCACGTTGGGCCCGTAGACGTCAGCGTCGATCAAGCCGACGCGCTTGCCGAGTTTTGAGAGCGCTATGGCCAGGTTCACCGCGATGGTGGTTTTACCTACGCCGCCCTTGCCGGAACCGACAGCGATAATCTTTGAAACACCGGGCAAAGCTACCGGCGAAGGCATGGCATGCGAATGGGCCATCAGCAATACTCCTTTTCAAACTTCTCTTGCGTTGGATTCGATCTTGAAGCGAAACTTTGGCCGCACACTCGCGCAATGAGGTGCGGCCTGACTCGATTTTACAGGAATGGCTGATCGTTATAAGTTCAGGGCTATTCCTGGCCCGTTGCGTCCTGCGCTGCGGTGGCCAGGCGCTCCTGGTGGCGGCGCGCGTTTTCGCGTTCGCGATGTTCGCGGCGGCGCAGCGCATCGGCATGGCGGCGAATTTCGTCGGGCGTTTCAGGCAGAAGTTGTGGAACGTTCTGCAGGCGACCATGCTCGTCCACTGCGACAAACACCAGGTACGCGCTTGCCACATGGACAACTCCGCCAGTGCGCGTATTCTCCGCCCACACTTTTACGCCCACTTCCATTGAGCTTGTGAAGGCGCGATTCACGCTCGATTTGAGCGTGAGCAGATCGCCCAATCGCACCGGGCGAATAAAGTCGATGTGATCCATTGCGGCCGTTACTACATGCGTTCTGGAGTGTCGATAAGCCGCCATGGCGCCGGTCAGATCGATGAAGTGCATCAGGCGTCCACCCAGGAGGTTCCCCAGGGTATTGGTGTCGTTGGGAAGGATAATCTCAGTCATTTCCGACTGCGTGCTGGCCACGGTGCGCACCATGCGGTTACTCTCTAGCTCGTTCATCGGCAATCACTCCGTACATGGGCTGCCAGTTACTGCCGCGAAGTTACAATGGGAGTGCCGGCGGGGGTTCTTCCTGGCAACACTGTTCCAGTTTGGGCAATCCCCGCCAATTAAGCAAATCCCATAAGACCAGGCGTATTTTTGCCGGATCCGGACAAATGGACAAGATTGCATCTCTCAGAGAAATTCTGGCGTTGGACCCCAAAAACAGTTTTGCCCGTTACGGAATTGCCATGGAACTGGTGAACCGTGGGGAGACCGAAGCGGCGCTTGAGGAGTATTCCACGCTTTTGGCCAACGACCCGGATTACACGGCGGGTTACTTCATGTCAGCGCAAACCTTGAGCGCGGCGGGCAGGGCCACAGAAGCTATCGAGCGCCTGAAGGCGGGAATCGCAAGCGCTGCGCGCTCCGGTAACAGGCATGCAATCAGCGAGATGCAAGCTATGCTCGACGAGTTAGAGCACTGATAAGATTTCTGCCGAGATAGCTGCAACTTAATTGCGCCCTTAGGGTTCAGATACACAGGCGGCGGTATGTCCACTGCTCCCAAGGTTTAGACTGGTCTAAACACGATCATTAATCGACCGGCTAACGCGGGAAATGTGGCACAATATCCGAATTCCCTCCGGGCCTGGCACTTTGCGGTATAAAAAGTAGTCTATCGTCCTACTTGGAGCGTCTAAGAAACTATTATGGCGAAATACTCCATCGTTGTGCCGTTCCACAATGAAGAGGAAAACGTCACCGTTCTGTATGCACGCCTGAAGCAGGTGATGGAACAGGTGTCAGACAGTTTTGAGATTGTGCTGGTTGATGACGGCTCAAGGGACCGCACCTACAAGCTGCTGGAAGAAATCGCCGCGGTTGACAGCCGCGTGCTTGTAGTCAAGCTGCGGCGAAACTTTGGCCAGACCTCGGCGCTGGCGGCCGGTTTCGATCATGCGTCCGGCGAGTACATCCTGGCCATGGATGGCGATCTGCAACACGACCCTAATGACATTCCTGCATTCATTGAGAAGCTTGATGAGGGCTACGATGTCGTTTCCGGCTGGCGCAAAGACCGCATTGACAACTTCGTGATGCGCCGCATTCCATCGCGCTGTGCAAACTGGCTGATGGCCAAATTCTCCGGTGTGGATATTCACGACTTTGGAACAACGTTCAAGGCATATCGCCGCGAGGTCATCCAGAGCATCCCGCTCTACGGCGAAATGCACCGTTTCATTCCTGCGCTCGCCAGCTGGTACGGCGCGTCCATCTGCGAGATTCCGATTCGCAACGTAAATCGCGAAGCAGGTAAGAGCCATTACGGGATCGGCCGCACATTCCGCGTGTTCTTCGACCTGATGACCATCCGCTTCCTCCTTCGGTACATGAGCCGCCCGCTCCATTTCTTCGGCGGCATTGGAATGCTGGCCCTGACGGGCGGGTCGATCATGGGGCTGATTCTGCTTGGGATGAAAGTTCTGAATCCGGCAATGAGCGTGATGCAAAATCACGGCCCGATGCTCGTCTTCGGTTCGGTGATGATTGTTGCAGGTATTCAACTGCTCGCCATTGGGCTGCTGGGTGAGTTGCAGGTGCGCCATTACTTCACAAGCCAGCATCCTTCTTCGTACACGGTGGATCGGCTTGTCCGCCTTGTATCGTCCGAAGAACGGAATTTGTTGTCCGAAAGCAAGGAAGACAACTTCTAAGAACAGGGAACAGACAGCAGGGAACAGGGATCAGGAGAAGCCGCCAATGGCGGCTTCACTGTTTTAGTTTCGTGAATCTCTGGCGTGGAATAGAAATATCCTTGCCCGGATGCTGCCTGAAGGTTCATCCTTACCTTTGCTATGAAAGCCATCCAAATCCAGGAGACCGGCGGGCCTGAAGTTCTGCAGCGGGTCGATTTGCCTATCCCCGTTCCCGGACCCGGTCAGGTGCTCATTCGCATCGAGACTGCGGGATTGAACTTCATCGAAATCTATTTCCGCAAGGGCCAGTACAAATCAGCGCTTCCCATGGTGCCCGGCAGTGAGGCTGCAGGAACCGTGGAGGAACTTGGTCCCGGCGTGCAGGGATTCACTACAGGCGAACTGGTTGCCTCAGCCGCGGTGATGGGCAGCTACGCGGAATACGCGATTGTGCCTGCGGCGCAACTGGTCAAGGTTCCTGCAGGACTGTGCCCAGAGAAGGCCGCGGCAGCGATGCTGCAAGGCATGACGGCGCACTATCTTACCCACTCCACTTATCCGCTGAAGGCGGACGAGACGGCTTTGATTCACGCAGGAGCGGGCGGGGTGGGGCTACTGCTGACGCAGATGGCAAAGCGGATTGGCGCGCGTGTCATCACCACGGTTTCAACGGCCGCCAAGGCGGAGCTCTCGCGCGAAGCAGGTGCGGACGAAGTGATTCTCTACTCCGAGCAGGATTTTGAGGAGGAGGTAAAGCGGATCACAAGCGGCAAGGGCGTTGATGTTGTCTACGATTCTGTGGGCAAGTCCACGTTCGAGAAAAGTTTAAACTGCATCAGACCACGCGGCATGCTGGCGCTGTTCGGCGGATCAAGCGGCGCGGTTCCTCCGTTCGATCCTATCCAGCTCAGCAGCAAAGGATCGCTTTTCCTGACGAGGCCAACGCTGTGGCATTACATTGCCACGCGCGCGGAACTGGAGCAACGGGCCGGCGAAGTGCTGGGCTGGGCCGCGAGCGGCGAACTCAAGCTTCGCACCGAACACATTTATCCGCTGCATGAGGCAGCCCAGGCGCAGACCGACATGGAATTGCGCAGAACGACAGGCAAGATACTGTTGGAGCCTTAAGAGCAGCTTCCAGCTATCAGCTATCAGCTTTCAGCCTCCGGCTCTTGACTGTGACTTTCGTAGGTGGTACTCCTCGCGCGGAGATCGAAGCAACTTCGCCTATATTTCTAGGCTCCAAGCCGGAAGCGAGTGAACCGAAGCTGATATGGCGAGCATTTACATTGCACCGACTGATCGAGTCTTCGTTCTTACTGGTGCGGGCATCAGCGCGGAAAGCGGACTGCCGACATTTCGTGCGGATGATGGATTGTGGGCGGGCAATCGCATTGAAGACGTATGCACGCCAGACGCGTGGAGACGCAATCCGGAACTGGTGTGGACCTTTTATTCGAAACGGCGGAAAGACGGTGCAAAGGCGCAGCCGAATCCAGCGCACTTTGTACTTGCTGAACTTGAGAAACGCATCGGCGATCGTTTCTTTCTCTGCACGCAGAATGTGGACGACCTGCACGAACGCGCAGGCTCCCGGCGGTTGCTGCACATGCACGGCGAGCTTGCGAAGTCCCGTTGCGAGCGCGAGTGCGGGCGGCCGCCCGTGGAAGATCATGCCGCATACGCCAGCATCGACGATGTCGGGCATTGCCCCTGTGGTGGAACACTGCGACCGCACATCGTTTTCTTTGGTGAAATGCCGCTGGAGATGGATCGTGTTCAGGATGAGATTGGCAAAGCCGCACTGATGCTGGTCATCGGCACCTCAGGCTCAGTGTATCCGGCGGCCAGTTTTGTTCACTGGGCACGCCAGGGCGGCGCACGCACGGTCTACATCGGCCCTGAGCATCCGCTGAACGCTAACGCCTTTACACAAATTGTCGAAGGCAAAGCTGGCGAAGCGTTGCCGGGGTTGTTTGTGGTTGAGTAAACAGGATGGGCGCCTTGCCACTTGCGCGCTTTGAGGTAGTTGTATTGAAGCTTACCGCAAGGTGTCTTTTGAATTGCCGGTCACTCGACCGGAACTTTTTCGAATTCCATTGACATCGATTCCAGCAACTTGCGATGCTCCAGCAATCCCCAAGTTAACTGGAGGTCACCGGTGGAGAAAGCTGCACGTTGGAAGTGGCACGTTCGAGGAAACTGGAATGCGCGCGAAGATCGATTCCCCTCAGTGGTCTGGCTTGGCATTCTTTGGATAGGAATGATCCTCGGCTTTGGCCTTGATGCAAAGGGTTTCTTGGGGCAGCATCCACCCTTGCTCCTGCATTTGCATGCCGCAGTTTTCACCATCTGGATGTTCCTGCTCACGGTGCAGGTGCTGTTCGTGGTGCGTGACCGCGTCGACGTGCACCGCAAATTGGGATGGATTCTCGCCGCATGGGCATGCCTAATGGGGGTGATGGGTCCCGTAGCGGTCTACACGGTCGTTATGTTGAAGGTGAAGGCGCATGGCCCCGGTCCCTATCCTTTCATGTTGGTGAACTTCGTCGACATCGGAAGCTTCCTCGTTCTGCTTGCGATCGGAATTGCGATGCGCAAGAACTCCGCCGCTCACAAGCGGATGATGATTCTCTCCACCGTCGCCCTCGCCGACCCCGGCTTCAACCGTTTCATTGGCTATGTCTACCGAGCCCATCCACATACTCCCTTCCCCTTTTACCTCAACGTTTTCTACGGCAACATTCTCATCGTCGCGTTGATGCTCGGTTGGGACTTTTATCGCGGCCGTCTCATCCGCTCCCACGTCATCGCCTCGATATCTCTCCTCACGTGCATGTACATCGCCTCGGTTATCTATTTCTGGCAACCTTGGCGGGACCTCACCCTCCAGTGGGTAACCGCCTGGGCAAAGTAGAACTTGTTTGGTTCTCCTGCCGCTCAGTTGTATCAAGAGCAGCGGGGAACCCATTTTTGCCGACGCAGATTCGCGGTCGGTACTGGATCGTCGCCTATTCGGAAGTCTGATATGGTGTGACCCTGTCAATGTCTGCGTTCGTTGGGGTTGTTTTTGTCGTAGTACTTCGAGGGCAGGGTCAGCAGCAGCCGTGGCAGGTAATGGCGACGATTGATCAAGCTGATATTCGCGGGTCGGAACCGCATAATCATGATCCGTCGGGAGCTGCCTCTGACTACTCACGCGAGTCCGGCTGTGCCTGTCGCAAACTTCCGCCGAGGGTTCTCCTTCGTGCTTGCTCCGGCTGCGGCTGACTCTGCCCTCGAATTGGATGACCTTGTTCATGATTTGAATGGCTTTTGCTTTTTCCTTCTTTGGAAGGTTTTTGCTTCTGTTCTTTCGGTGCGTGTCACGCCGCCATTTGTTGCTTGCAGGCAGCCGCTTCAGCCTTGATTCCGATGGCCCAGATGAAGCCCAGCAGTTCTCGTCCGATCGCCGTCATGATCTTCCTCTGATCCTTGCTTGCCATGGTCAGCTTCATGTAGCGCTTGTGCAGGCGATTCTGCGCCTTCCATGCTATTTCGATGATCTCTGCCGGAATCCCTTGCTGTCGTTTGCGCAGCCTGGCCCCGACGCGAGGCAGGTGTCGATAGCTCCAGGCTGATTCCACTACGATTCGTCTGAGGTGCGCGTTGCCAGCCTTGGTGATGCCGCCTCTTCGAATGCGCTTGCCACTGGAGTCTTCGCTGGGAAATACTCCGCAGTACCCCATCAGCTTCCGTGCATTCTCAAAGCGGGTGGAGATGTTGCCCAGTTCGGCGGCGATCGTGACTGCCGAGATATGCGCTACACCGCGCAGAGCCTGCAAACCACGAATTACTTCCTGCATGGGCTGTGGGGCCAGCTTCACCACTTCGAGGATGGCCTCTTCCAAGCGCTTGACCCTCGCACTCATGTGCTCGACTTCGTTCATACAATCCATCAGCGTGACTTCCTGTGCCGGCTGGGTGTAGCGGACCTGCGCGAGCCATCTCATATAGCGTTCTGTCCACGCCTTCAGTCCCAGTGGTGGACGTTGACCTGTACGGAGAAGGAACTTGGTTAGACGATGCCGTGCACGCAACTGATCCTGCTTGGCCGCCTCCCGTTGCCGGACAAGATCGCGCAACGCCTCGGAGTCTTCATCGGGAACCCACACTGCGGTCAGATCACCGGACCGGTGACTGCGCGCTAGCTTCAAAGCGTCCCGCCGGTCCGTCTTCACGCGGTCGCCGGGCTTCTTCGGAACCAGGCTCGGCGCCACCACATCGCACTTGACTCCCAACTGCATAAGTTGCCAGTAAAGTACGAAGCCCGTCGGGCCGGCTTCGTAGCAGGCGCGCAACTGCTCAGCTGGACCAAGCTTGCGAATCAACTTCCGGATCGAATCTTCACGGTTGGCGATCGTACTCAGACTGCGAACCTCTCCATCTGGTTCGGCTACTGCTACGGCTATCGTTTCGGCATGGACATCCAAACCCAAAAATCGTAACTTCTCTCTCATGACCGGTTCCCTCCGCTTGTGGCTCTGGACTAAAGTTCGTCAAACAAACTCAGCCTAACCCACGACTAGCGCATCGAGCCGGTCACACCATAATGACTATTCTTTCTGCGATTGCGCTTAGGAAGGTCAGGTCTGGTGCCTAGACGAATCGTTCGAGGACTGCCTGCATTGCTTAAAACAACTTCAGATGTTTCGGCTCCGCTTCGCTGCATTCAAAATGATGTCGAGGATGTTGAGGGTTGTGGTATCCCACTCATGCGCAAACAGCGCGCATGAATGGGGCACGGTCCGCTCGCAATGGCAAGATTGTTGATTGAGGGTTGTGGTATCCCACTCATGCGCAAACAGCGCGCATGAATGGGGCACGGTCCGCTCGCAATGACAAGATTGTTGATTGAGGGTTGTGGTATGCCACTCATGCGCAAACAGCGCGCATGAATGGGGCACGGTCCGCTCGCAATGACAAGATTGTTGATTGAGGGTTGTGGTATCCCACTCATGCGCAAACAGCGCGCATGAATGGGGCACGGTCCGCTCGCAATGGCAAGATTGTTGATTGAGGGTTGTGGTCTCCCACTCATGCGCAAACAGCGCGCATGAATGGGGCACTCGGCACCCCGACATTAAATGGGGCACCCGCGACTTGTGGTCAGCGAAAAGGTGGACCTGGGGATCAAAAATGAAAGCGATAACGAAGCTCGGCGGAGAACATGCGCGGGTCATTCCAGTGGAATCCGCCTATCGTGACGGAATTGTCCAGCAGGATGCGGTGATTGGTTACGTTGATCATTGAGGCCGAGATCTTCCATCGTTCCCCAATTGCGTGTCCTGCCGAAACGTCAAATGTAGTGTGCACCGGCAGATTCGCACCGTTGTACGGTCCTTCGCCTGACCCCGCCAATCCGTTTGTGAATCCCGACCCGTAGTAGACATTGGTTGCAAACCACGTGTGGGTGGGTAAATGTGCTGTGAAGCCTGTGTTCAACGTATTGCGCTGGTCGTGATCCACCGGTATGTAGTCCGGACCGAGGGCGCAGGCGGGATCATCTGGGATTGAGCAGGTGAATCCGCCGATGACATCACCGCGCTGCTCGGCGATTTGATTCGAGTAGCTCAGATGAAACTGCCCGAACCGGCCAAGTTCCGGCGAGCGCAGCGTCATTTCCCATGCACGAACCAGGGCTCCGTCGACCGCGATGGGGAAATACATATTCGATTCGCCAAGGTTAGAGTGGTCGAGGAAATTATTGATGCGCGTTTTAAATGTGTCCACGTTCAGCATCCATCCCCTGTAGGGAATCGTGATGCCGAACTGGTGCTCCTCGTCGCGCTCTGATGGCAGTGGGGTGAATGTGTCCTGTCCCGAGCCTAGACTTCCTGCGTAATTCAGTACTGAGCTTGAGACGGTCAGCACCGGCGCAGGCTGGAACATGTGCCCGTAAAAACCGCGCAGAACCCAGTTCAGACGCGGGATTCTGACCGTTGCGCCGATTCGCGGATAAACGGCGCTCTCGTTGATGCCGCTGCGGAAGATGGAGAATCGTTCACCGCCCTGGAGAGCGATGTACGAGCCAAGGCGCAGATGATCGGAGAGGTAAAACTCCACCAACCCCGCATTGGTGAGGGCAGATGTGTTTGGTTGCGATGGACCGCTGCCGTCATTCACTTGTGTTCCGAAGAGGTCGTTCTCCCGCTGATAGAAGGAGTACATTCCACCGGAGAAGCTGTTCCAGCCGGCTTCCAAGCGTGCATCGGCCTGGGCTCCCGCGTAGTTCGAATTCTGATGCCAGGTGGTAGCTACCGGATAATCGCTTGGAAGCGAGTCGTAGTTGGATTGGTTCATGTGGTAAAAGGGCGCTATGGAGAACTCGCTCTTCGCCGAAAGCGTGTGAACCCAATTTGCGATTAGGAACGCATCGCGCTCTCTTTGGCCGTCGCGCAGGCCATAGGAACTGTAATGACCCGACGTGGTCTCGTAATCGGTGGTGCTGGGGTCGTAGGGAATCTGAAAGTAATCTTCCCGGTATTGCCCGTCTACGCGGATCTGATCGCGTTGCGTCTGGTTGCGGATGAGTGAAGCAAACCCGCTCTCTGAATTCGTAGCATCGTGATAAACGGCAGGAACGGGAGTTTGAAGTCCGTAATTGGCGCGTGATCCGGTCACACTCGCATACCATGCGGTCTTCTCCGTGTGGTCGCCAAGCGAGAGTTGCGACTCGCCGGTGTAGAAGTTTCCTGCCGAGAGCAGCAATTCGCCTTCGCGGTTGCGCTCAAATCCGTTGCGAGGCAGCACGTTGAAGACCCCATAAGTTCGATCGCCCAGGTCGGCAGCGTAGCTGCCTCGCTGTATCTCCAGCGAATCGATGTCTTTGGGATCGATCTGCGGGCCGACGTTCGCACCGATCTTGGTGTTAGGAATGGATATGCCGTCGATGAGCCAACTGGTCTGGTGGCCTCCGCGAATATGCAGCATGTCGTGAGTCATATATGCGCCGGGGACGTAGTCGGTAATCATTTGCATGCCCAGTGTGCGTTCCGCGCCAGGAGTTTGATCGATCATGGCGCGCGTGACCAGAGTCACGGTGGTAGCCGTGTCTACCGGTGCGGCTGAGCCTTCGACGACCACTGATTGGGTGGTCGAGGCAACGGCGAGTGGAACGTGCAGCACGGGATTTGTTCCCGATGTCACCGCCAGAGATTGTACTGCGGTAGCAAAACCGGGAGCAGTGACCGAGAGACGGTATACACCGATGGGAACACGCGGCAGTTCGAATACTCCGTCAGCACTCGAAGTCGCGTGCAGCGCGAAATCCGAATCGGCATCTTTGAGGGTGACATCGGCTCCGGCGATGGGCCGGTGTTCGGGATCGTGGACCACCCCATGCATGGTTGAGAACACGGTTGCGCTCACAACCTGGGGAACGGCAAAGAGAATAATCGCAATGATGAATAAACGAAGATAAGTACGCATGTATCAACCCCCGGGACGTTCGTGAACAATCCATTGATGCGTCATAATGCGTCGCCGAGTGAGAACTGGGGAATAGAGTCAGCGGCAGCACAAATCGCCCAGCCGCGGGATATTCCTAACGCGGTTGAGACTCATCGAAAACAAATCGAACTTCGGATTACAGCAGACGCTTTAGAGGTTGATGGGAGGGGCGCGGCCGGAGGGCGTGTGGACCGGAATCGTTCGCATTTCCGCATTTGCAGCAATTGGGGAGTGGCTCTGTTCAAGGAGAACAGGAAGACTTGTCAGTGACGGCGTCAGCGCGTGCGCAGGCACCCAGCACCCAGCAGCGAAGCCCGGAAACATTGGGCAGGTAGCCGGCGCCGTGAAGGCGGGCGCGGTACCGTATGCCCGCGCCATCATCGCCATCATCTCAGCGTTCATTGCGCAATGATGCGCACCGTTGCGGCGGCAGCATGCCGGAAGACGTGCATCGTCGCTCCCCTCAAGCACACCCTGGAGAGGGCCGAAGGCGAAGAACAGCACCAGCAAAACCGCGAGGGGACGCCGCATCTGCTCTGATGCTACACGAATTCAATCTCGTTGCGCAGTCTTTCTGGCCCAGCCAATGCGGGCGCTCAATCGGTTGAATTCCCAATCATTTATCATTTGAATGAGTGGCTTCTTCATAATTCTGGTTCAGCAAAGAGGTTTTTCAGGTGTCGAAAGTCAAAGGTGCGGCATCACTGCAGGAGCATTCGAACGCGTTTGTGCCGGGTTCATCGGCGCGACGCCCTCTGCGCATTGCGCTCTTCGGTTTTGGAACGGTAGGCAGCTCGGTTGCGCGCATCCTGTCGGAGTCAAAGCCCGACGTTTTGAAGCTGACCTACATCTTCAATCGCAGCGTGGCGCGCAAGCGTGTGGAGTGGGTTCCCTCCGACGTGGTGTGGACCGAAGATGCGGAGGCCGTGCTCAATTCAGACGCCGACGTGATTGTGGAGCTTGTAGGCGGGCTCGATCCGGCTGGAGGCTGGGTTCGTCGCGCCCTGGATGCGGGCAAGAGCGTGATTACGGCGAACAAGAAGCTGATCGCATTTCATGGCATTGAACTCGAGCGGCTGGCCGCAGCGAAAGGCGGGCATCTGAAATATGGCGCTGCCGTCGCCGGGGGCATTCCCGTGATTCCGGGACTTGAGCAGGGTCTTGCAGGCGATCGGATCGAACGCATCGAAGGCATTCTGAACGGCACCTGCAACTTCATCCTGAGCAAGATGGATGAGGGCGCCGAGTACGCAGCGGTGCTGGCCGAGGCGCAGGCCAAGGGTTACGCGGAAGCTGATCCGACGGAAGACGTTGGTGGATACGATGCGCGCGCGAAACTGGCAATCCTGATGCGGCTGGCGTTGCGCGTGGTGGTAGATCCGGAAGAGATCAAGCCGCAGGCCATCACTTCGGTTTCGGCGGTGGACTTCAGTTATGCGCGCGACCTGGGATGTACCATCCGCCAGATTGCGCGTGCGCACAGAACCAACGGCAGCCTGGCGGCCACGGTGGCGCCTATGCTGGTGGATCTGCGCTCGCCGCTGGCCTGGTCGCGCGGAACTGAAAACATGGTTGTGTTTACCGGCCATTACGGCGGCGACGTTGTCTTCTCTGGCCACGGCGCGGGTGGCCATCCCACGGCGGTGGCGGTGGTAAGCGATCTGCTCGCACTCGCCCATGATTCCCGCCGCGTTGAAATTCCTTCGGTACCGGCTCGGCTGGGAGCTGAATTTGAGGTTCCGCACTACATCCGGTTTACGGTCAACGACCGCCCCGGCATTGTGGCTGAGATTACAGGAGCGCTGGCCCGCGAGCGGATCAACATTCGCGCCATCGTGCAAAAGCCGGGTTATCCGGCGCACGCGCTGCCGTTCGTGGTCACGGTGGAACCGTGCAAGTCTTCGGCAATGGAGCGCGCCCTTGGAGTGATAGGCAAAATGGATTGCCACATTTCAGAACCGCTCGACCTGCAGATGCTGGAATAGAATCGAGCAAGGCAGCCGAAAGATTCCGCGGCTGGCCAATAGAGGATTTCCCGAACTTCGAGGTCGCACTGTGATTGGAACTGAATATCGATGTGAAATCTGTGGCGAGGATAGCGATAATCCCATTCGCTGGATCGTAATCCGCTGCGACAGCAGCCAACTGACTATCTACAAATGGACGAAAGAGGCTGCCGATGCACCGGGCGCACGGCATTACTGTGGCGAAGCTCACGCGCAGGTCTACGTGAGCCGCTGGCTTGAGGCTGCCTGTTCCTGAAGTTCCGAACTAACCGCGGGGTATAAACGGGGCAGCCCCGGTAGATTCGCGAACCACAAGTTCGGGCGTCATCACGATCTCAGCAGGGAACACCTTTTCGCGATCCGCAATGCGCTGCAGCAGCACCTGCGCTCCGCGCCTGCCCATCTCGCTGAGCGGCTGGCGTATCGTGGTGAGCGCCGGCATGGCGTACGCGGCAGACTGAATATCGTCAAAGCCAATCACTGAAACATTCGTCGGCACTCGCAGGCCAACGTCGTTCAGGGCGCGGATGGCGCCAATCGCCGCAATGTCGTTGAAGCAGAAGACGGCCGTGAAGTCGGTGGTCTTCTTCAATAGCGCTTTCATCGGCCTGTAGCCGATCTCCGGCGCCATGGGGTGATAGCCCGTCTTCATTGACCAACTGTCTGAGTCGATGCGGATGATCAGCGAGGGGTCCAGCCGGATGCCGTACTCATGGGCAACCTGCTGAATGCTCTCCCACCGATATTCAGAGTCGGGAATCGCGCGCGGGCCGCGCATGATCGCGATCTTCCTGTGCCCAAGCTCGTACAAGTGACTCAACGCGAGCTTCGCTGCCTGGTAGTGATCCAGGACGATGTTGGTCACGTTTTCATTGGCGATATGCGCCGAAATGGCCACCACCGGAATCGGCACGGCTATCTTATCGGCCTTGGTGTTCAAGAGCAGGAAGCCATCGACAGAGCGCTCCACCAGCATTCCGGGATATTTCTCAATCAACTCGTTTTTCCAGTCGTGGCAGGCGGTGAAGTAAAAGTAATGAGCAGCCGAGAGCTCTTCAACCACGCCGCTCATCACGCGCGTGAAGTAGCCTTCGCTCAGGTCCGGCGCCAGCACGCCCACGCTCATTGAGCGGCTTTGCCGCAGCGAGCGCGCAAAGTAATTGGGGCGATAATCAAAGCGCGCTGCCGCGTCGTGCACGCGCTTTCGTGTCTCCGGCGGGATCGACTTTGCCGACGGGGAATTGTTCAGCACAAGCGAGACTGTAGTTTGCGAAAGTTGCAGATGCTCAGCGAGCATCCTCAGATTCATATGCCCGGTCTGTCCAGACTTCTTGCTCTTGACCATGCTTGGAGTTTTAACACTTCTTGTTCGAAGTCGTAAACGTTTATTCATCGCGAGTACATCGATTTGGCGTCAGATTGTGGTAAGCCGCCGCTCCTATGTGTGCGACGTGGCCTCGCTAGCGCGTTTCAATTATGTTTTCGCCCGGCTTGAGCGGCCACGTCTTACCTTCGAATTCAAAGCTGCCTGTCAGCTTGTCTGGTAGTAAGACGGTCGCTCTAAGTCCAGCGTTCATACGAGTGAACTGCACTCGTATCATTCCGTTGGGATGAGGAAAGGTTGCCGTGAGCGAGGGTAGAGAGCCGAGATGAGGGGCAACGCGCACAGTCGCAAACCCCGGGCTGGCCGGCTCAATGCCTGCTACCACTGAAAGCAGATCGTAGATGGGGTGCGAAGTCCATGCATGCGAATCGGAACGCGAGTCGCCTGGGATCTCCGGCCAGGTGCTGAAGTGCAGCGGGAGCAACTTGCGCCATGGAGCAATCGAATCAAGATAGCTGTCGGCCATGCCGGTATGTTCCAGCGCGCGCGCCAGGTAGAAGCGGAAGTAGTATGACGCGCTCAACGTCCCGTTCGGGGTAGTGCCCGGCTCGATGGCCAGCACCTTTTGCATAACCTCTCTCTGATGCTCCTTCGGAACCACATCGAACAGCACGCCAAGGATGTTGGCTTGCTGGCTGAAATAACTGCGCTCGGGAGTATCGGCCAGCATGCCGCGTTCGGCGTTCCAGCACTGGCTATAGAGACCAGACCGCACATGCGCAGCGCGCGCCTGGTAACGAGCGGCCAACTGCGGATCGCCAAGCCCTGCTTCAAGCGCTGCTTCATCTTCAAGCGCGCCGAGATACTGGAGCGTCGTCATGCACGACTCGCCTTTTGAGTCGTAGGTGGGAATCGTTCCCGATGGAACCCAGTCAATGAAGCTCCACCACGGCAGCTGTTTCAGCAAACCGTCGGGCTGTTCATAGTGGGCGAACCAATCGAGTACGGAGCGTGTGCCTGGCAGAAGCTGTCGCGCCGGTTCGGGGTCGGGGCGGTACATCCAATAATCGCGAACCATGCCGATCCACAGCAGCGAAAAGGTCGGAATCGTCTGCGGCAGCGAACTTGGATAGCGGCTGCGCGTAATACCGTCAGGAAACCGTGAGTCGTCGAACGCTGCAAGAGCCTGCCGCGCCAGCCGGTCGTCACCGGCCACTGCATAGGAGATGAGCGCCTGAATGCGGGTGTCGCCGATGTACTGCAGTTGCTCGTAGTACGGCGTGTCCATGTAGGTTTCGTGCGCGTCGAGGCGCGCTGTGCGCCAGCTAATGTCCCAGATCTGCTTCAGCTCCGTGTCGGGCGATTCGAAGGTTGCGCGCTCTTGGAAGGGATAGGCCGTGAACGCAGCTTTCAGCGATTCAAGCGTGAGCGGATCGTCCGCGGTCTGAATGTCGAGATCGAGATAACGCCACGTGCGCCACCACAGCGGCTCGAATGTGCGGTGCGCACCACCATCAGGCAGAAAGCTGTCTCTCAAGCCCAAAGCCACGCGATCGCCCACATCGTTGCGGTCCCCTTTGTGCCGCTGCTTGTCGTAGAGGCCCTCGGAGTAGGTAAGCCAGATCTTCGCGCCCTTGCCGCCGGAGAGTGTCAGTGCTGGATAGGCAGTTGTGAGCATCTGGCGATCCAGCATGAGATGAGTATGACTGTGCGCGGCAATCTTCTTGCCGGCGATCTCCGGTGACGGCGCCTCGTCTGCACGGCCGAAGTGCTTCACGCCCTCCACGGAATCCATCCGAACCAGCGCTCCGGCATTCGTAGGCGAATACTCCATGGGCGGCAGCGTATCCGGAATGAGGTCCCAGGCATTGTTGCCGGTTTTGGAGCTGGAGTGAGCGCGGCTATTATCTGCGTCCATGGCATCGCGCATCGGTGTTCCCACCGCGACCCAGTTTGAGCTTGCCGCCGGCTCGGACTGCCAGTTCCAGTCGTACCGCGCTGCGTCAATCTGCTCGCCGGGGCCTGAGGCAAAATACGTTCTCAGGTTCACCGAGCTGCGATCGAGCCCCGTATGTCCCGGCTCGATTTCCACTTGCCACCCCTCGGGCGTGCTGATTCCTGCCGCACCCGTAGCTTCGCTCTCCAGCAGGAAGGCGGTGCGGTCGCTCATTTGGGAAACGGGCGCAAAGATGCCCCAGTTCCAGACGGTCGCGGTGATTGAGTTTTGCCCCGCATGCAGCAGCGGAGCCAGGTCGAACCGTTCGTAGCGCCAGTGCGCCAGGTCGCCGCGTGCGGGCCCGTCGCCCACTCGCTGCCCGTTCACATAGAGAATAAAGCGGTTATCGGCGCTTACCCGCACTAGATAGCTGGCCGGCGCCGAGGGCAGGGAAAACGCCCGCCTGAAATGCAGCACGATGGGCTCGCGCAGCGGCGCCGTGGGGTGAGTGACCCACGAAGCGTACCACTCGCGCTGCGGCTGGTCCGGCGGAGGGGCGTTCTGGGCTCGAGTTGCAAAGCTGAAAGCGATGGACAGGGCGACGATGGTGACACTAATCTTGTTGCGCATTATGGCGGACTTCCGTTCCAGCTCAACAGCTTACCGGAAACGGCTGCTGATACTCGGATTCTTTTGCCGCGCGGAACCATTGACTGAGGCTGTTTGTGGATTTTTCCTGTTCTATGCACTGCATTTAGCAGTTCTGTAACCTGCTGTTCACATTTGGTCTTTAGCCTTAATTTTGGTGAACGCCAACGTGCCGGAAATCCGTATGTCCCGAGTTCAACTGCAGCCGGAGCCGAACGAGCCGGGAGGCCGGTTGCCGACCGAGGCGCCCGCCACTGCGGAATCGGCGCAGCGGCGTTTTCTGCTGTCACGTGGCAATTCCGTCAATGCAGATCGGGTTTTTTCGTGGTTGATGCTCCTTTGCGGGCTTAGCATCTTTGTCATCGTTGCTCTCATCGCTTTTGAGCTGGTGGTCCGGTCGCAGTTGACCTGGCAGAAATTCGGGCTTGGCTTCTTCTATCGTTCGTTTACTGACCCTGACACGCATGTGACCACCTTCTGGGACCCGGTTAACCAGCTCTTCGGCGCCCGGCCTTTCGTGTACGGCACGCTCGTGACTTCCTTCGTGGCGCTGGTGCTGGCAGTTCCGTTGGCTATAGGCCTCGCGGTGTTCCTTACAGAAATGTGCCCGCGCGTTCTCCGCAGTCCGCTCGCCTTCCTCACGGAGCTGCTCGCTGCGATTCCCAGCGTGATCTACGGCCTGTGGGCCGTATTTGTGCTGGTGCCGATTTTGCGTGAGCATATCAACCCGCTTCTGATCAGCCTATTTGGCTGGACCAGCCTGTTCACAAATGACAACCCAACAGGGCTGGGTTTTATGTCCGCCGGCGTAATTCTGGCCATAATGATCCTGCCGATTATCTCTTCGCTCACGCGCGAGGTTATGACAGCCGTGCCGCACTCGCAGCGCGAAGCCGTTTTGGCACTGGGCGCAACGCGCTGGGAGATGATCCGCATGGGCGTGCTGCGTAACGCGCGCATCGGAATCGTCGGCGCTGTGATCCTGGGCCTGGGGCGCGCACTGGGCGAAACCATGGCCGTCGCCATGGTCATTGGCGCTACGCCGGAGATTCACAAATCATTGCTGTCCAACGGCAGCTCAATGGCCACCGTGATCGCCAACGAATACGCCGAGGCGGTCGGCGACATGCACTTGAGCGCGCTGACCGAAATCGGCCTGGCGCTCTTTATCGTGACCATCATTGTGAACTTCTTTGCACAGCTCTTGATCTGGGGCGTAACTCGGGGAACCCCCGCGCAGGCTCGCTAACGTGAATGGAAGGAAGCTGGGGACATAGTGGTGAGTAACGGCGGATTCAATTTCCGGGCGCAACTTCGGAACGTGACCGATCACACGGTCACGGCGCTTGCGATACTGGCAACGCTTATCGTTGTTGCTCCCCTGGTCGCGATCTTCGGTTATCTCGTCTACAAAGGAGCCAGTTCGCTTAACCTGGCCTTCTTTACGCAGGTCCCAAAGCCGGTGGGCGAGACCGGCGGCGGCATGGCAAACGCCATTCTCGGATCCGCAATCCTGCTAGGTATAGCCAGCGCAATCGGTATTCCCATCGGGATCGGCGGCGGCATTTTTCTTGCGGAGTTCGGGCGGGGCACCAAGCTGGCCAATGCCATTCGCTTTACGGCCGACGTGCTCAACGGCGTGCCATCCATCGTGATGGGGCTCGCGGCCTACTCTCTGATCGTGGTTCCCAAGATTCCATTCCTGCCGTTCACGGGACACTTTTCAGCAATGTCGGGCGGCGTGGCGCTGGGTTTCATGATGATCCCCACCGTGTGCCGAACCAGCGAAGAAATGCTGCTGATGGTGCCGAACTCCATCCGGGAAGCCGCACTCGGCCTCGGCGTACCCAACTGGCGCTCCGTGCTCTCCATCTCGGTCAAGACCGCATCCCCGGGCATCATCACCGGCTGCATGCTTGCCTTTGCGCGCGTTGCCGGAGAAACCGCACCGCTCATCTTTACCGCGCTCGGAAATCAGTTCTGGAGCTTCAGCCTCAATCAGCCGATCGCCGCATTACCGCTGCAGATTTACGTGTATGCGCTCTCGCCCTACGACGACTGGCACAGGCTGGCTTGGGCGGGGTCGCTGGTTCTTAATCATTTTGATTGTGGTTTCCGTTTCGCTGGTCCGTTACGTTACCAGCCGCGGCGTATTAAAAGGAAACAGCTAGCAGCAGTTGCTGAACGCGCCGCTTTCAACGAATTCTGCGGCGGCGATGTAGCGTAGAACTGGCGCCCGATTGTTTCAGGCTTCAGTGCATAGAAGGAAGGAGACACCCGCACGTGGGCGTTGGCATCGAGGTCATCAACCTGAATGCGTGGTACGGGACGAATCACACTTTGCAGGACATCAACCTGCATATTCCCGCAAACCATGCAACGGCGCTCATCGGTCCTTCGGGCTGCGGCAAAAGCACGTTTGTGCGCTGCCTCAATCGCATGCACGAAACCAATCCGGTGGGCAGAGTAACGGGCACGGTTCGCATTGGCGATCTGGACATCTACAACGACGCCAAGCCGGTGCAGATTCGCCGCCGCGTCGGCATGGTGTTTCAGCGGCCCAACCCGTTCCCCACCATGTCGATCTATGACAACGTAGCCGCCGGGCTCAAGCTGAACGGCTATTCGAATCGCCGAGCTCTCGACGAGATTGTTGAGAAGTCGCTGCGAAACTCGGCCCTGTGGGACGAGGTGAAGGACGACCTTAAAAAGAAATCCGGGGCCAGCCTCTCCGGCGGTCAGCAGCAACGTTTGTGCATTGCGCGCGCGCTTGCCGTCGATCCTGAAGTGCTGCTGATGGACGAGCCCGCCTCTGCTCTCGATCCGGTTTCCACTTCCAAGATTGAAGACCTCATCTTCCAGCTCAAATCGCAGTACACTATTGTGATTGTGACCCACAACATGCAGCAGGCCGCGCGCGTAGCAGAGAAGACCGGCTTCTTCCTGAATGGGCGGATGGTGGAGTTCGACTCGACCCACAAGATCTTTACCAACCCAAGCGATAAACGCACGGAAGATTACATCACGGGCAGGTTCGGATGACACGAATACGCTTTCAGCAGAGTCTCGACGATCTGAAGGAGAATCTCCTGGTGATGGCGGGACTCGCCGAGCAATCCATTCAGCGCGCCATTGAAGCGTATCGCGTACGCGACCTGTCCATCTGCGATCTGGTCAGCCGCAGCGAAGTGGCTATCAATCGCCTTGAACGCGACATCGATCAGGCAGCTCTCGACCTGCTCGCGATGGAGCAACCGACGGCTGTGGATCTGCGCTTCATCCTTAGCGTCATCAAGATCAACGCCGACCTGGAGCGTGTGGGCGACTCCGCGAAGAGCATCAGCGATCGCGTACGGCACATGGATAGCATGGCCATCGTCGATCTGCCCATCGACATTCCCAGAATGGCTGCACTCGCATCGGAGATGGTGCGCAAAAGCTTGCAGGCTTTCATCGAAGGCGATGCCGAACTTGCGCGCACCGTTCTCACCATGGACGACGCGGTAGACAGCATGAATCGCGGCGCCTACAAAGCGCTCACCAAGGTTATGGAAGAGCAGAGCCACATTGCTCCGCAGGCTCTGAACGCGCTGATGATCAGCCGCAGCCTTGAGCGCGTGGCGGATCACGCTACCAACATTGCAGAGGACGTAATTTTCTGGGTGCAGGGAGCCGATGTCCGCCATCACAAGAGCGTGATACTCGGCGCTAACGATCCGCACGCGATGGGCTAATCGAAGCTCAGGCGGCAGACCCCCCGGCTTTGCCTGGGAGGCGGTAGAAGATTGACAGATCCGGGAGTCGTTCCCAGAGCAATTCTTCCAGGTGCTTGAGAAATACGACGGCGTCAAGCACCGTCCCTACGGGACTCCGAGCACAATATCCGCACATCATCCCCCACGCTGAAGCGCGGGGCTAACGAACTCTGCGCCTCCGGCGCGGGATCCCGGCGAGTTGCACAAATGCGAGTACGAACAGTCCAGGCCCCTTTGAGGGGAAACCAGCCATAAAGCCTCCGATTCTACCGGAGGATATTTGCTATGGCGGCAATAGAAAAGCCCCGCACTCGGCGGGGCTTTTCTATATGTCACTGTTCTGACTTGCTGACCTGTTTTACCTGGTCGGCGCCGCTATTGCGATGCGCACGCCCATCGCGTTGAGCTTGCTGCGCGCGCTTGCTGCTTCCGGAGTCCGCGGATGGCGCTGGACCAGCAGCCGAAGCTCATGAATACCAGCGTCGCGCTTGTTCACGGCCAGCAGAGCCAGGCCTTTGTGTAACTGGGCGGTCGGGGCATTGGGGTTGCCCGCGAATCCTTCCAGCACCGCGTTATACGAGTTAATGGCCTCGTCGTAGCGCTTCTGCTGGTAGGAGATTTCGCCCAGGTAAAACTGCGAGGAGCCGGCAAGATCGTCGAGGGGATAATAGTGCAGCACATCCTGGAACTCACCCAAAGCCACTTGGTAATGGCCGGCGTTGTAGTCGCGCAGGCCGCTCTGGAATGTCTCCTGAAGCGGAGGCGCCTGGTTCATCGCTGGAGCGCCAGCAGGCTGGCCGGCGGGACCCATCGCCGGGTTTATTGGCTGCCCTCCGGGACCGGGAGCCGCACCGGGCATTGTGGATTGGGCGGGCGGCGTCTGGACGTTCTGCAACTGCGCCTGCATGTCCTGAACAGTCTTGTCCAGCTTGGCGATACGCGACTTCAGCTCATCAACGGAGTCGTTCAGCGCCTGCACCTGTCCGCTGACAGTATCCACCTTGCCGTTAACACCTTCGCTCTGCGCATTCAGCTTTTGCTGCAAATCGGTTACGGTGCCGCTCATCTGCTTGGCCTGGTCGGCTGTCTGTTGCGCCAGGTTCTGCAGTACGCCAAAGCGCGTATCCATAGTCGATTGGAGACGCTGCACCATGTCGAGCAGTTGCTGAACCTGCGTCTGCAGCTGAATGATTTCCTTGGACGCCGCGTGTGCAGGCTTGGGCGTCGAAGCAAGAAGCGCGGCAAAAACTGCCGCCGCCAGAACTCGATTGCGAACTGTGCGTATCATCTTCATAACCCTTTCATCATAACAAGAAACATGCGGCAGCCCCTTCAGCAGGCGGGACTGCCGCATACTCCATACACGGGTTGTCTTGTTGATCTTTCACCTTGATCTTTCACCGCTTACACGGTGAGGATCGTCACTGCTGTTTACCGATCCATTGTGAATCCGGCACGGCGATTCTGCTGCCAGCACGATTCGTCCGACTGTGTGCAGAAAGGCTTTTCCTTGCCGTAGCTGATCACTCGCATGCGGTCGGCATTCACACCCGCCTGCACCAATGCGCTCTTAGTGGAGTCTGCGCGCCGCTGCCCGAGTGCCAGGTTGTACTCGTCTGAACCGCGCTCGTCGCAATAGCCGCCGATGACAACCTTCACGCTGGGATGTGATGCCAGGTAATCGGCGTCCTTTGAGAGCGTGGACTGTGCGTCAGTGCGGATTGCGTCAGTGTCGTAGTCGAAGAAGATGTCCTGCACGTTTGCCTTGAACTCTTCTTCGGCGCTCATGGTGTTAGTGGGCACCTGCACAGCGGGAGGCGCGTTCACCGTCACGCTTGCCGATGCATCGGCTGAGCCGCCTTCGCCGCGCGCCACCAGGTGATAATTGGTCGTCTCGGTCGGAGTTACGGTTTTGACACCCGATGTGGGAACATCGCCGATGCCGTCAATTGAAACTGACGTTGCGTCCGTGGTGCGCCAGGACAACTGCACCTGGTCGCCCGCTGAAATCACTGTAGGCGTGGCCGTCAGCCGCGCGGTGGGGGCCGCGGCTGCTGCCGGCGGCGGAGCCGCCTGTGGAGGAGGTAATGGTTTTTGCTTTTTGCAACCTGAAACAGCCACCAAGGCGACGAGCAGGAAAACTGGTACAAGAATTTGATTGCTGATCTTCAATGTGGTACTCCCTTCCTGAAATTTAGACTTCCATCTCGGCGATTCGGTCATCTTTAACTAGCTATGTGACTTGTTCTAACTCGTCGATCTTGTGGCAATCCCAATCCAACCAAACCTGCATCCAAATCGTACATTCGCGGTCACCGAGGTACTGCGGTAAAGCTGCTGCGTCTTTCCTCAAACCAATCCAGGCTCACAGCCGCCCGGGCAAAGTACACCTCCGACGCGGCCCGTGGCGCTGCAAAAATAGTCAACGATAAAAATCATAGACCATGATTTAGAGGCTGTTACCAAAATCGTGTGTCAGAGAGCGACCACGCGCACCGATTTAGGCAAGAGGCCCGTTTACTTCCAACTCCAGTTCGGCATTGAGTTGTCGCCCGCTTTCGTAAGCTGCTGCTGATGCGTGCCATCCGCAAGCATGGTCCAGATCTCCGTACGACCGCCCAGTTTTCTCTGGAACACGATATGCCGGCCGTCAGGAGACCACGATGGAAAATCGTTGTTGCCCGATTCGTGCGTCACTTGCAGCCAGTGCATGGTCGCGATCTCGAAAACGTAAATGTCCTGACCACCGGGATCGCCGGGGCCGTACTTCCGATTCCAGCTGAACGCGAGCAGGCCGCCGTTAGGATGCCACGACGGAGACACGGCATAACCGCTGTCAGTCATCCGCTGGATGTTCGAACCATCCTGGTTCATGGTGTAAATCTGCGGCTCACTTGTGCGCCCCCCTACGAAGGCAATCTGCGCGTTGGTGCGCGGGTTCCAAACGGGCGACACGTTGGGCCCGGCGAGAGTAGTGATCTTGTGTAGATTGCCGCCGCTCGCATCGGACGCCCAGATCTCCGAGTTGCCGGAGCGCGAAGACGAGAACGCGATTCTTGCGCCGTCAGAAGTCCACGCGGGTGACAGGTTGCTGCCGCCCGCCGATCCGCCTGGAAAGCTCACCATCCGGCCCAGATCCAGCGAATACATGCGGATCGACCATCCTTCGCGGCCCAAAGATGAAAACGCGACGCGTGAATTATCCGGCGCGATGCGCGGAGAGATGGAGATGGTGCCGAGGTGCGTTACCTGGCGCTGATTCTGTCCGTCGTAATCCATTGCCCAGATTTCTTTTGTGCCGGTGCGATTGCTCACGAAGTAAATCTTGGTTTCTGCAATGCCGTTGACTCCGCCGCCAAGGCGAGCGATGATCTCGTCGGCAAATCGGTGCGCCACGGTGCGCGCCATGTCTTCGCTGGCTGCTTCGTTGTACTGCTTGCCCAACACCTGCGGGTTTGCCGTGTTGCTGGTGTCGAAGAGCCATCCATATACCGTCAGCCGGCCGTTACTGGTTCCAAACGATCCAAAGGCCACCATGGACGCGCTGGACGGAGCGGCCGACCACTGGTTGAGCACAATCTCCTGCGGCGAGCCGGGCATGGACTGCGGCGCCATGCTCTTCGATACCAGGTCGAAGATACCGGCGTTGCCAAGATCGCTGTAGAGAGTGGCGTCGAACACTGCTTTCAGCGCGGTGGTTTGCGGATCGTTTCCGGTCGGCTTGAAATCAGCCGCGGCAATGCGAATAATCTGATTGCCCAGATTGGTCCCGGTATGCACCCAGTCTTGTGCGGCCAGCGACGGCGTGCGCCAGCACAGCAGGCAAAGCAGAATCAGAGGCGAAAGCAGATACAAACTCTTATCGAAAATTCTTCTCATGCGTTGAGCAATCCTTCCTGATGAAGATGACCAAATAGCAACGCGGGTGTCATCTCGATTTGAACGGGCACGATTTCTGTCGTGCCGAATACATCCCTCAGGGCCTAAAGGCCGCTTGATTTGCATCGCTTTATGTACGGGCTGAAGCCCGTACCCTTCGAGACCTGTCTGTCCGTTAGTACTCACAGTAATAAGAAACCATCAGAGTGTTCTTGGTGTAAGCAGGCGGCAATGGGCCGAAGGTGTCCACGCGCTGTGCCGCGCGCATGCATGACTGATCCAGAGTGGGGCTTCCACTTGAGCGGTCCAGTCGTACGCCGCTGACGCTTCCATCTTTACCGATGCTAAAAAACAAATACGCGCGGGCGCCGGGCGGTGTGCGTGGATCTACTTCCTGCTTGTACCAGCTGTTGGCCATCTTGGTATTGATCTGACGCACGTACCAGCCAAACATGCTTACGAAATCGCTGTCGCCAACCGCTGTCTGGCCAATGGAACCGACGCTGGGTTGCGTCGCACGAGCTATTGGCGTGCCACTCTGTTCGCCGTAGCGCGCCGTGTTGTCCGGTCGCGGTGTGGGCTGGGGCGGTGTTTTTTGCGTCGTTTTTTCCTGCGGCTTTACTTGCTTGCCCTGGATGGGAATGGCAGTCTCGTCAACCTTCTGTTGCGTTTTGGGGCTGGGAGCCACGGGCGCCTTGCTCGGCTTTTCAGTGGCGAGCACATTCTGGTTCAGCGGCTGGTTGTTGGGCAAAGGAATAGTACTGCTCACCAGGTTCACCTGCATGGCGCTGCCGCCGCCCTGGTTACCCCACACGCTGTGACGGAAGAGCCCGCTCAGCATGCCGTAGCTTACTACCGATGCAATCAGGAGTGCATGGAGCACGAATGAGCCCATCGCCGGCGCAGCAACAGGTTCCGGCGTCAGTTCACGTTCCAGGTGTTCGGTTCCGTCCAGAAGTCCGTCCATGCTCTCGCCTGAATTGCGCATTCGCTAAATTAAATGAGGGGTGCCGGTTGGATAAATGATGTACAGCCCGTCAACAGCATCCCTCAGGGGCTAAAGCCCATTTGATTCTGCGGCACTTGCGGCACGACTAAAGTCGTGCCCTGTTACAAAACAAGGCAATGGACGAGTTTTTCCGCAGCCTGTAAAGCCCAAAATTCTGTGGGCATTTTGCGGCACGGCTAAAGTCGTGCCCTTTCACAAAACCTTTTATGCAACCAGTTCGAGTAACCAACTAACTCGTCAACCAGTAAACTCGTCAACTTACAAACTCACTTGCCGCCGCTCTTTGTATCCAGCGCCTGGGTCACAATCGACACGTTGGTAATTCCTGCCTGCTTTACCGCATCCATGACGCTTGCAAAGGCTCCAAACGGCACCGTCTGGTCAGCGCGCAGATAAATCACCTTCTGTGCCGGATTGGCGCCGCCCTGCAGAAGCTTTGCGGGCAGTTCGTGGATATTCACCGGCTGGTCGCCGAGAAAGATTTTCTGATCGTGGTCAATGGTCACAACTGTGCGTTGCTCGGTAATTTCGCGTACGGTGCGCGTCTTGGGCACGTTTACTTCAATGCCCGATTGCAGTACCGGCGCGGTGATCATAAAGATCACCAGCAGCACCAGCACCACGTCCACCAAGGGTGTGATGTTGATGTCTGCGAGGGAAGTTCGAGTCTGGCCGTTGCTACTTGTAAACGCCACGTTCAGCCTCCCGCGGCATGTCCGGCGCCTGAGATGGCGGTGGGGCAGTCCGCACGGGGATTTCCTCCAGCAGGTTCAGCAGCTCTCGGCAAAAGTCATCGGTGGCCGATGCAAACACCCTGATCCGCGCGGTCAGCTGGTTGTACGCAACCACTGCCGGAACGGCGACAAACAAACCTGCTGCGGTCGTAATCAGCGCCTCGGCAATGCCGGGCGCCACGGCGCGCAGCGTGCCCGACCCTGCCGTGCCCAGACCGTGGAACGCATCCACAACGCCCATCACGGTTCCGAACAGGCCAATAAACGGGCTTGTGGAAGCGATCGTCGCCAGCCACTGCATGCGGCGCTCGAGCGTGGTTACGGCCTCGCTCGACGCAGTCATCGCAGTGCGTTCCAGTGCGGTAAGATTGCGCGGCGGACCCGACCCACCCGTCTGGCGCTTGTAGTTCTCGTACACGTCTTCAAACACCTGGGCCAGGGGACTGGCGGCGCACTCGATGGTGATGGAGGCAATCTCATGCAGCCGCGAGGTTTTGCGGAACGCCCGCACAAACCGCCGGCTCTGGTTGGTCGCCCTCTTGAAAGTAGCGAGCTTTCCAAAAATGACGGTCCAGGAGTAGAGGCTGGCAATCAGCAGCAGAATCAACACGCCGGCCGCGATCGGGCCGATATTTCCCATCAGATCTGCCAACGCGCCGAAGCCTGTAATACCACTCGGCGCTGCGGGGACCGCGCCGCTGTCAGACTGCAAAATGTAAATAAACGCAGCTATTGAAATCGGCATTTCACCTCATTACAACGGTAACAGACGTATTGCCTGTTACCAAGTTATCGGTCTGGTCCCTCGAACGCTTTCCGGGAACCCGTTCCTGCGGTCATTCATGCTATGCTGCGCTCGGATTCACGTTGTGCTTTGTATGGAATACCGGCAGGGGAATTGACTCCAACATGCTCGTCGAACTGCGCGCCGAAAATTACGCCGTTATCGATCACGCCATTGCCGTCCTCGGTCCCGGCCTGAACCTGCTTACCGGAGAAACGGGTGCAGGTAAGTCTCTATTGGTAGATGCACTTGCGCTCCTTATGGGTGGTAAGTCGTCGGTGGATGTTGTGCGCCACGGAGCGGAAAAGGCTGTAGTTTCATGCGTTTTCGAGTCCACTGCCGGCGCAGAAGCGGTTCTGGAAGAGAACGGAATCGACTCGGAAGGCAACGAAATCATCCTTCGCCGCGAGATTCTCTCCAGCGGCAAGGGCCGCGTGTTTGTGAACAATCAGCCGGCCACTGTGGCGGTGCTCAAGCAGCTTGCCCCCGAGCTTGCGCTGGTCCACGCGCAAACTGAGACCGCCTCCAGCTTCGACCAGGCTCAGCAGCGCATTCTGCTCGACCGCTTTGCCGGCATCTCCACAGACGCTGTTGCCGAAGCCTACACAATGTGGCATGAGGCGCAAAACAAGCTCACCGATCTGCTCCAGGGCGAACAGGACCGGCTGCGCATGGTGGATCTGTGGGCCTATCAGCGCAAAGAGATTGAAGCGGCTCAGCTCCGGCCCGGTGAAGATGAAGCCCTCGAAACCGAAAAACGGGTCCTTGCCAACTCTGAAAAACTTTACGCTGCCGCCATGGGCGCATTCGATCAACTTTACGAAGGCGCAACATCAGCCGAGGGTTCGCTTCGCGCCGCGCTGCGTAATCTTGAAGAGCTCGCGCGCTACGATGGCCGCTTTACTGAAGCCGTGCAGCAGCTCACATCCGTTCGCGCGACAGTTGGTGATGTGGCAGCCACGGTACGCGACTACGCGGAAGGGATCAACGCCTCGCCTGAACGGTTGGCCGAAATCGAAGATCGGCTCGCATTGCTTGATCGCCTGAAACGCAAGTACGGCCACACTATCGACGAGGTCATCGCGTTCGGCGAAGACGTTTCACAAAAGCTCGCCGAGGTTGAAGACCGCGATGAGATTCTGAAGCAGTTGCGGACGGCCGTCGAAAAGTCGGCTGCGCAATATCGTGATGCTGCTACGGAACTGAGTTCCGGGCGCAAGGCCGCCGCAACCCGGCTGGCCAAACTGGCTGAAGCGCAGATCAACACGCTTGCCATGAAGGTCAAATTCGATGTGACCGTTGAATCGAACGCGCAGGAAGCGGCGTGGAGCACCGTTGGCTGGGACGAAGTGGAGTGCCGCATCTCCACCAACCCCGGCGAGCCGATGAAGATGCTGACTGAGATTGCATCAGGCGGCGAACTCTCGCGCGTAATGCTGGCTCTGAAGGTAGCTGTTGAAGAGAGCTCTTCAAAGAGCAAAAAGAAGACAACACCGCGCACGCTCGTCTTTGACGAAATCGACATCGGCATTGGCGGGCGCGCCGCTGAGGCGGTAGGGCAGAAATTGAAGGCGCTGAGTAAAGGACAGCAGGTCCTGTGCGTCACGCATTTGCCGCAGATCGCAGCGTTCGCCGATCAGCACCTTGCGGTTGAAAAGCGAGAGGACCACGGCCGCACAAAGACGCAAATTCGCGTTCTTGACGACCGCGCCCGCACCCATGAAGTTGCCAGGATGGTTTCAGGTGCAAAGGTGACCGACACCAGCCTTCAGCATGCCGCGCAAATGATCGCTTCCAGCAGATAGGCGACACAGCTCTTGAGGGCAGCAAGGACAAGCCGGTTCGTGCTATCCCACCCATCCCGCAAAAAACGCGGGATGGATGGGGCACCCTCAGATTTGTGGCTGGTCGGCAATTGGCGTGCCCCAGAGCCTGCCCTGAGCGGCACAGCTCTTGGGGGCAGCAAGGACAATCCGGTTCGTGCTATCCCACCCATCCCGCAAAAAACGCGGGATGGATGGGGCACACTCAGATTTGTGGCTGGTCGGCAATCAGCGTGCCCCAGAGCCTGCCCTGAGCGGCACAGCTTTTGGGGGCAGCAAGGACATCCGGTTCGTGCTATCCCACCCATCCCGCAAAAAACGCGGGATGGATGGGGCATCCTCAGATTTGTGGCTGGTCGGCAATCGGCGTGCCCCAGAGCCTGCCTTGAGCAGCACAGCTCTTGGAGGCAGCAAGGACAAGCCGGTTCGTGCTATCCCACCCATCCCGCAAAAAACGCGGGATGGATGGGGCACACTCAGATTTGTGGCTGGTCTCAAGCGGCGAATTCACGCGGTCGAAGACTCAATGCCCGTGCCCGCGGTCATCGCCATGATCATTTCCATGGCCGTTTCCGTTGCCTCGGTCGTTGCCGTGCGGATTGCCGTTGCTTTTGTATTGGCCGTTATGGTTGCCGTTATCGTGCCGGTACTCGGTGCGGTATGAACTGCCGTGAAATTGATTCTCCCAGCCGGCATGCCTGCCCCAGTCGGGGCGCTCATCATGACCGGGGAACGGTCCCCGGTAGCCATAGCGCGGGTCGAACCGGCGATCGAAAAATCCACGAAAGCCTACCGGCCCTGCGAACCAGGGTCCCGCGCCAATAAATATGCCGCTCTGGAACCATTGCGGCCCATAGTAGCCGAATGGAGCACATCGATAAGGTGTGTAGTTGAAGTACCCATAGGGGCACACCGGAGCCGCGCCAATGTTGACATTGATACTGACCTGCGCGTTTGCCTGTCGTGATGTTCCCGCGAGTAAAAACACGCCAAAAGTTGCCGCTATTGCCAAAAATCGAAAGTTCTTCATCGATGTGCCCTCTCAAATGCGAATCCATCCGCCATGCTCTCTCACCTACGCGGCCAACGCCGAAACAAGTGCAAAGAATGCAGAGCGGGTATTGAAATAACCGAAGACAACAAAAAAGTGCAGAATGGAACAGGCTCTGGAACTTGCGGAGGACAGGCCCGTTCTCGTGTGTGATGAAGCTGAAAGGTACAACAAAATCATACGCCGTTCCTGCGCCGCTGCTCACAGGCTTTTGAGTACCAAAGGAATGGGCGGCTCTTTTCTCCCAGACAACTTTCGTGCGTTTTTCGTTTCGCGCAATCCAGCGTCCTTTTTGCTGCAGTCTGCGCAGCCCTCGAAATGTTAGGATGTGGGTCGAATTCGGAGGTCACTTTCATGCAACGCCGTAAATTTCTGCAGTCCCTTGCCGCTACCGCGGCCGCTGTCGCTGTCGGTCCGCTTCCTGCCTTCGGTGCGCTGCCGAAGATGAAGATCACGCGTATTCGCGCCTACGAACCGCCGAGGTCAGCCCCTGGATTTAATCAGATTTTCAACCAGAGCTACATCGTGGTTTCGATCGAGACTGATGCGGGCATCACGGGCATCGGCGAGGGCGGTTCCAAGGATCTGCTTGCTCCCGGCGCCAGCCGCCTTATCGGGCGCGATCCGCAATTCATTGAGCATCTGTGGCAGGACATGAACCGCGCATATTTCTATCCCGCCGGTCGCGAACGTACGGACGCCATCGGTGCGCTAGACCTCGCGCTGTGGGACATCAAAGGGAAGGCTCTCAATGTTCCCGTCCATCAAATCCTCGGTGGATCGGTCCGCAAATACGTTGAGTGCTACAACACCGCCGGGCAGATTCCAGGGGTCACGCGCGATACTCCAACCAAGGAGCGCGCTCGTCTCACGATGGAGGCGGGTTATCGCGTGTTCCGCTTTGACGCTCTGTCGGTGCCGGTCAACACCACCTACGATGCCCGCGAGCGTATCAACAAAATGCGAGCCGTTTGTGCGGAAGCGCGCGAAGGCGTCGGCCCCGACGGCAACTGGTGCATCGACTTCCACCAGCGCTTCGATCTGCCCGACGCAATTCGCGGCTGCAATGCCATCGAGGATCTGGCGCCGTTCTTTGTTGAAGATCCTGTCCGCACTGAAGCATTCCTGCAGGATCTTCCCATTCTTCGCCAGAAGGTCAACGTTCCAATTGCAGCCGGCGAGGAGTGGGGCAACCGTTGGGACTTCAATCCAATCGTCGAGAATCATGACATTGACTTTTGCCGCGCCACGCTGCCCAATGTGGGCGGGATTACGGAGATGCTCAAGATCGCTGCGATATGCGAAACGCACTTCACCGGCATCGTCCCGCACTTCACCGGCCCCATTGCAACGGCGGCGCTGGTGAATACGCTCAGCACGTTCTCAGGCCCGCTGCTGATGGAGTACAACTACCAGGGCCGCACCTTGCCTCATCTGCCTCAATGTCTCGACTTCAAGGAAGGGAAACTCTACACCAACGAGCGTCCCGGCCTGGGCGTCGAAGTGGACTTCAAGCAGCTCACGCAGATTGCCGAATGGACCGAGCCCGATTTCCAGCGGGGGCAGATCTACTATCGCACCGACGGATCAATCACGAACTGGTAACAGCACCAACTGGTAACAGCAATCCAGACGCGCGAAAGCCCAGGCTCTTTGTCGAGCCTGGGCTTTCGTTTCAAGCGAGAGAACCAATGGCGGCCAGACTGAGCACCCCGTCGTAACTGGGTAACTCATCATAACTTGGTAACTCAAAGTTACTGGGTTTCCCAGGCTGATCGGTTGCCCCATCCTTCTCGCAGTTTCATCGGTTTCATCGCAAGAAGGGTGGGATAGCACGCCCATGTCGCCGCCACGAACAAGAAAAGCGAACAGCTAGTGTCGATCGTGTTCGTGATCATCACGCGGATGTTCCACGTGCATATCGTGTCCTCTGAAACCTTCTACCGTGCCATGGTGATGGTCCCAATCGGGTCGCTCTCCACGTTCCGGCAGATGTCCGCGGTATCCGCTGCGCGGGTCAAAGTGGCGGTCTATGTGCCCGCGGAAGTGGTCGCTGCGGCGGTACCATGGACCCGCGCCGACAAACACTCCACTTGAAAACCACTCCGGCCCGTAGTAGCCGTAGGGAGCACACCGGTACGGAGCGTAATCAAAGTAGCCATACGGACACGCAGGTTCCGGTCCAATCTGGACGCCAAAACTTACCTGCGCATTTGCCTTTGCGATAAAGCCCAGAAAGCAGAGTCCCACAACGGCAGAAGCTGCGAGATACCTCAGTTTGTTCATGCTCTCTCCTCTCGTTCGTGCTCTCGTTGCACCCGTTCCGTTCGGTAGACCGAACAGTCCGGCAACTGCGTGAGATGTACGGCGCGCGGGAATGGATGTCAGTGAAAGGTTGCCTCAACGCGGGGATTCTCTAACGCGCGCAAATAGGCGAGTTACGGGCGGGAATTTTTTGAGAGCAGGGAAATAATAGAAGTTACGTAGACTAGCCGATGAACGCCATCACGATGTGATTTACCGCGAACGCCGCGGCATACGCCAGCGCGAGCATGTAGGCGAATTGCAAGGCCGGCCACTTCCAGCTATTGGTTTCGCGCCTGACCACGGCCATGGTTGACGTGCACTGCATGGCGAAGGCGAAGAAGATCATCAGCGCCAGCGCACCGCCCAGTGTCATGTCGTGATGAAGGGCAGTCTGCAAATGCAGTTCCTGCGTGCTGGGATCGGCGCCGTACAGCGTTCCCATCGTGCTCACCATTACTTCGCGCGCCAGCACACTCGATAGCAGGCCGATGCCGATCTTCCAGTTGAACCCGAGTGGCGCAATGGCCGGCTCAATCAAATGCCCGAGCCGTCCGATCAGGCTCTCGGCAAGCTCAGGCGCGGTCCACTGTCCCGTTGCGGTGTGCACAATAGGCAGATGCGCCAGCACCCATAGCGCCATCGTCACACAAAGGATGATGGTGCCGGCCTGGCGCAGAAAGATGCGCGCGCGATCGATGAGCCGCAGCGTGAGTGAACGCAGTGTGGGCATGCGATATTGCGGAAGTTCAAGGATGAACGGCGTCTCGCTCGATTTCAGTATCGAGCTCTTCAACAGCCACGCCGTTGTCATGGCGCCTACAAAGCCCGCCAGGTACAAACTCAACATCACGATCGTTCGCAGCCCAAGAAAGCCATGCAGATAGAAAAGGTTCGGAATGAAGGCCGCAATCAGCAGCATGTACACCGGCAGGCGTGCGGAGCAGGTCATGAACGGTGTCACCAAAATCGTCGCAAAGCGGTCGCGCTTGTTCTCAATCGTGCGCGTGGCCATAATGGCCGGCACGGCACATGCATACGCCGAGAGCAGCGGAATAAACGCCTTCCCATTCAGCCCAATGGTGCGCATCACGCGATCGGCAATCAATGCCGCGCGAGCCAGGTATCCGGAGTCTTCAAGAATTCCGATAAAGAGAAACAGCAATAGAATCTGCGGCAGAAACACCAGCACGGAACTGATGCCTTTCCACGCACCGTCAAGCAACAGCGACTGCAGCCAGCCCGCCGGCAGCAGCGGACGCGCTAACTCGCCCATTTTGGCAAGTACGTCGCCAAAGCCGTCAGAGAGCGGCTGGCCGATAGAGAACACCACTTCAAACACGCCCACCACGACGAAGAGAAACAGCAGCGGCCCCCAGATGCGATGCAGCAGCACGTTATCGATCTTGCGTGTGTTTTCCGCCGAGACTGGCGCGTGATAACCGGTGCGCCGGCTTACCTGCGCGGCCCACGTGTGCGTGCTGGCCGCGTTGCCAAGCACCGGCAGTGACAGCGGCTTGGCGGACTGGCGATCGGTTTGCTGGTTCAGGAACAGCGATACCGCTTCAAGCCCGGTACCCTGTACCGCGGAGATCTGGGCCACCGGCGCGCCCAGTTCCTTGGCCAGCTTCAGCGTATCCACATGTCCGCCACGCGACTCCATCAGGTCAGACATGTTCAGCAGCACCAGCGTGGGCAGTCCCACAGCCAGTACCGGAGCGGCCAGCATCAGTTGCCGCGTCAGGTGCAGCGAATCCAGCACCAGCAGCACCGCGTCAGGCTTCGGCGTGCCGGGCATCTTGCCCCGCAGCACATCGATGGCCACGCGCGCATCCTCTGAGTACGGCGTAAGCGAATAGATTCCGGGAAGGTCGATCAGCGTCAGGTCGTCGCGGCCTGCTCCCGCCATAAGTCCAAGGCGCTGCTCAACGGTGACGCCAGGGAAGTTGGCCACCTTCTGCCGCAACCCAGTCAGCCGATTGAACAAAGTCGACTTTCCGGCATTTGGCGGACCGATGAGCACAACCGTCTGCAGCGCGCTATCCGCGGGAGTCGCAGAGGAAGGAACAAGTGGAGGAGGAGTGCAGCAACTGCTGCTCATTGCGCAGCCCCGACTAGTTCGTCAGTTTCCCGGCTGTCAGTGGCTGCAACCACGGCCAGCGGAGGCTTTACGCGGATGGCGCCGGCCGTTTCATGCCGGAGCGCGATTTCCATCCCATCAATGCCGTAAACGGTTGGGTCGCCAGCCGGCGCACGGCGCAGCGCAGTTACCAGCGCATCAGGCACAAACCCCATATGCATCAAGTGGTTCTGTACGGATTCAGGCAGGTCAAGGGCAACCAGGATGCCGCTTTCACCCACACTCAACTCGCTTAAAAGGCTCACCCGCCGGACTCCGATGTGCCGCCGAATTGGCGACATTATGAAACTACGACCTTTCTGGTCGTAATTCAGTATACGGCCTTTTGCCTCGGGCCTGCAAACCTTGTTTTCACTGCCAATCGTCGGGTTTGTGCTCACCTCTCGACCTCCGTGAGGGCACACTTCTCCTGTCGTCGCCAGTCTCTCTCCAACCCCCTGGCGGGCCCTCTGTCTGCTCTATCGGAACGATGATTAAGTTTTAGCAGCGAACAATTCGTTTGCATGTGACCTAAATCACTAAAGTTGAGGTTTGCAGTCTTTTTTTTCAGGTGCTACAAAAAAGGAATGAAGGCTCTGGAGTTCCGCGCATCGCTGGCACAGGCCGAGCCGGCCGACGGCCTTTCCGTCCCGCTGGAGGCGCTTTGGTGGGACGCCAAAGGCGACTGGGCTCGCGCCCACAGCCTCGTCGACGAGCTTGAAACGTCCGAGGGCATGGCGGTTCATGCGTATCTGCACAGAAAAGAAGGAGTTGCATCGAACGCGGACTACTGGTACAACCGCGCTGGCGTCAAGTTTCGTCGCGCCAAGCTGGAAGACGAATGGATTGCGCTGGTGGAAGGGCTGGCAGGATGATGGAGCGAATTTGCCCGTCAATTCTGCCTGTCAATCCTTACTGGAAGTACTTTGGAGCAAGTCGTCAACGGCGGCACTGCGCGTCGCTTCCGGCCATCCCTGGACGTCGAAGCAAATCCTGTGTGCAGGAAATGTGTTTGCTCCCTCAACTACAAGCACGACCGGACTCTGGAATTATGATCCTCTTTTGGGCCGGGATTCCGCAGAAGCAGTCAGTAATTCTCAGCAAGATCGCAGACCATCGAAATCAGATAAACGATTTCAAAAAGGAACAACTGGAGAACGGTATGCACTACCTGTTGTTCTACGAAGTTGGTGAGGACTGCGCTTCACGTCGCGCGCAATATCGCGATGCTCACATGTGAATCCGTCCCCAATCGCATTCGTCGACTTGAAGATGAACTGAGTCGTGAATTTTCGGACATCTACCGGATTCTGGAATTACACACTCCGGCAATTTGGGAGAATGCGAGAACAATCAGGTAAGTGAACAGACAATTCAGACGGATACTTGCACACAACGCCACATGAAGCGGCCCTTGAGAGTTGCGCATCGCGGCCTCGCAAAGTAGTACTGGCTTTAATTGTGTTTAGACAAATAATTGAATCGCTCAGATGCAAAGTTCCCGAGGTCTACTGGTTTTCCGAGATTCTTCTATTCCGAGTTGCCATCCCGAGTTGAAAGAGAGAGTAGATCGCTCGGTTTCTGCATCACGCAGGAAATACGCAACGGGGATGTAGGCGCGTTGAAGTGCCGTTCACTTCATGAAACATATTTCACATTGCGGGAATTTCCTGCCACCCTGTGTCACCCATCACTGCCCCGTCTCCACCATCAAAACGACACTCAACCTAGCGGTTGAAAACCCTTGCGCCGCCTAATGAGGCATACGGAATGAGTGAAGTTAAGAAGGCAAGCAAAATGGTAATACTCGATGGCAACGAGGCGGCTGCCTCGGTTGCCTATCGACTCTCTGAGGTCGTCGCCATTTACCCGATCACCCCCTCCTCGCCGATGGCCGAGTGGGCCGACCAGTGGCGCGCAGAGGGGAAAAAGAATATTTGGGGCGCATTGCCCATCGTGGAAGAGCTGCAGAGTGAAGGCGGCGCCGCGGGCGCGCTTCACGGCGCATTGCAGGCCGGTGCTTTTGGAACCACCTTCACCGCCTCGCAGGGCCTGCTGCTCATGATTCCCAACATGTTCAAGATTGCCGGTGAACTTACCCCGGCCACCATGCACGTGACGGCCCGCACGCTGGCGACGCATGCTCTGTCGATTTTCGGCGACCACTCCGACGTGATGGCCTGCCGCGCCACTGGCTGGGCCATGCTGGCGTCGAATTCCGTGCAGGAAGCGCACGACCTTGCGCTGGTATCGCAGATTGCCACGCTGGAAGCGCGCATTCCGTTCATGCACTTCTTTGACGGCTTCCGCACCTCGCACGAGGTCGGCAAGATTATCCCCATCAGCGACGAAACCATCCGCGCGATGGTGAACGATGAGTACCTCATCAATTTCCGCAAGAACGCACTCAGCCCCGATCGCCCCGTCCTCCGCGGTTCGGCTCAGAACCCAGACTTCTTCTTCCAGGCGCGCGAAGCCTGCACGCCTTACTACGTTGCTGTCCCCGGCATCGTGCAGTCGGTTATGGACCGCTTTGCCGCACTCACCGGCCGCGCATACAAGCTGTTCGATTACTACGGCGCACCGGATGCGGAGCGCGTGATCGTTGTTATGGGCTCCGGTGCTGAAGTTGCCGAGGAAGCCGTCGACCTGATGGTCAAGCAGGGCGAGAAGGTCGGCATGGTCAAGATTCGGCTCTACAGGCCGTTCGACGCGAGCGCGTTGTTCGCCGCGATACCCAAGACCGTAAAGTCCATCGCCGCTCTCGATCGCTGCAAGGAACCCGGCGGCGTCGGCGAACCGCTTTACCAGGACATCGTCACCGCTCTCGCTGAGAACATCGCCACGTTGCCCTTTGCTATGCCTAAGGTTGTGGGCGGACGCTACGGCCTGTCGTCTAAGGAGTTCACCCCGGCGATGGTCAAAGGCATCTTCGACGAACTGGCGAAGCCTGTTTCGAAGAACCACTTCACCATCGGTATCGTGGACGACGTGAGCCACTCGAGCCTCGACTACGATCCCGATTTCTCCACCGAAGATCCCAAGACGGTGCGCGCGCTGTTTTACGGCCTGGGCTCCGACGGCACCGTGGGCGCCAACAAGAACTCCATCAAGATCATCGGCAGCGAGACTCCGAATTACGCGCAGGGTTACTTCGTTTACGACTCCAAGAAGTCCGGCTCGATGACCACATCGCACCTTCGCTTCGGGCCCAACCCGATCCGTTCAAGCTATCTCATCACGCGCGCCAGCTTTGTCGCCTGCCACAACTTCAGCTTTCTTGAGAAGATGGACGTGCTTGAAGCAGCCATGCCCGGTGCGGTGTTCCTGCTCAACTCGCCTCACACGGCAGAGGAAGTCTGGGACCACCTGCCGCGCCACACGCAGCAGGCCATGCTGAGCAAGAAGATCGAGTTCTACGTGATCGACGGCTACAAGGTCGCTCGGGAAGCCGGTATGGGCACTCGCATCAACACCATCATGCAGACTTGCTTCTTCGCCATCAGCGGCGTGCTTCCGCGCGATGAAGCCATTGCCCAGATCAAGAAGGCAATTCAGAAGACCTACGGCAAGCGCGGCGAAGCAGTTGTCGCCAAGAACTTTGCCGCGGTCGATGCGGCGCTCGCACACCTGCACAAGGTCGAGTTGCCCGCTGCTGTCTCGTCCAACTTCGACATCGTTCCGGCCATCTCGCCCAAGGCGCCAGAGTTCGTGCGCAATGTGCTTGGCCAGATCGCAGCCGGCAAGGGCGATCTGCTTCCGGTGAGCGCAATTCCCGCCGGCGGAACCTTCCCGACCGGAACCGCGCAGTGGGAAAAGCGCAATATCGCGCAGTTCATTCCGGTGTGGGACAAGGATCTCTGCATTCAGTGCGGCAAGTGCGTCATGGTTTGCCCGCACGCAGTCATCCGCGCCAAGGTCTACTCCGCCGATCAGGCTGCTAATGCTCCAGCCACTTTCCAGTGGGCCAAGCCCAAGTGGAAGGGCATGGAGAACGAACACTACACGCTGCAGGTTGCTCCTGAAGATTGCACCGGCTGCGCGGTTTGCGTGGATGTTTGCCCGGTAAAGAGCAAGAGCGACGCGAGCAAGAAGGCCATCAACATGGCTGCGCAGCCTCCGCTCCGCGAATCCGAGCGCGAGAACTGGGACTTCTTCCTCGAATTGCCTGAGGTCGATCGGTCCAAGCTGTCGCACTCGCAGGTGAAGGATGTGCAACTGCTGCAGCCGCTCTTTGAATTCTCCGGCGCCTGCGCTGGCTGCGGCGAGACGGCTTACATCAAGCTGCTCACCCAACTGTTCGGCGACCGTCTGCTCATCGCCAACGCAACCGGCTGCTCGTCGATTTACGGCGGCAACCTGCCCACCACGCCATACACCAGCAACCGCGAAGGCCGTGGCCCATCGTGGTCCAACTCGCTGTTCGAAGACAACGCGGAATTCGGTTTCGGCATGAGAACCGCTCTTGACCAGCAGAAGGAATTCGCCGGACTGCTCGTGCAGCGGCTGGCAAACGAAATTGGCGTCGAGCTCGTCGCCGAACTGCTGCACTCATCGCAGAAGACCGAAACGGAAATCAACGCACAGCGCAAGCGCGTCGAGCAACTGCGTGAGCGGCTTGCCGGCAACAGCTCGTCCGATGCCAAAAACCTGCTTGCCATTGCTGACGCCCTCGTTCGCAAGAGCGTGTGGATCCTGGGTGGCGACGGCTGGGCGTTCGACATCGGCTTCGGCGGACTCGATCATGTGCTTGGTTCCGGCAAGAATGTTAATGTGCTGGTCCTCGACACCGAGGTCTACTCCAACACCGGCGGCCAGATGTCCAAGGCCACACCGCGCGGTGCGGTTGCCAAGTTTGCCGCAGCCGGCAAGCCCGTAAGCCGCAAGGATCTCGCGATGGAAGCCGTAAGCTATGGCTCCGTGTATGTGGCGCAGGTCGCAATCGGCGGCAGCGACAGCCACGTGATCAAGGCTTTCCAGGAGGCCGAGGCGCACGAAGGCCCGTCCATTATCATCGCGTACTCCAGCTGTATCGCTCACGGTTACGACCTGGTCCACGGACTCGAGCAGCAGAAGCTTGCCGTCCAATCCGGTTATTGGCCGCTCATGCGCTACAACCCCTCGCTCCGTGACTCGGGCAAGAATCCATTCCAACTTGATTCGAAGGCGCCGTCGATTCGCTTGAAGGATTACGCATATCGCGAAGCGCGTTACACCATGCTCGCGCGTGGGAACCCGGAACTGGCGGCACAACTCTTGAAGGAAGCTCAGGATGACGTGGAGCGTCAGTGGCGCGTCTACTCCGCGCGTGCCGGAATGCCGGGCCGCGGCGAGACACCGCACATCGCACCTGCTGAAAAACCTGAAGAGAACCTGGCGGCGGTCGCTGCCGGAGGTGAAGAATGATCGACCTCTCAATGCAGTATCTCGGCCTGAAGCTGAGTGGACCCATCGTGGTGGCGTCCACTCCGCTTTCGGAGTCGATCGATAACATCCGTCACATGGAGGATGCAGGCGCTTCAGCGGTAGTGCTCACGTCGCTCTTTGAAGAGCAGCTCGCTCTCGAATCGCGTGCGCTCGACGAAGACCTTTCGCGTGGCACCGACTCCTATGCCGAGTCGCTTGGATTTCTACCCGATCTCGACGACTACCGCATGACTCACGAGATTTATCTCGAGAATCTGCGCAAGGCTCGCGAATCCGTTGCCATTCCCATCATGGCCAGCCTTAACGGCGCTACCTCCGGTGGTTGGGTGCGTTTCGCCAAAGAAATGGAGCAGGCCGGCGCGCATGCCATCGAACTGAACACCTACGCGTTGGCAACCGATGCCAGCCAAAAGTCCTGCGATCTTGAGAAGCAGTTGCTCGAACTCGTCAAGAGCGTTTGCGATGCCGTCAAGGTTCCAGTATCGGTGAAGCTGTCGCAGTCGTTCACCAGCATTCCGAACCTGGCTTCGCAACTTCAGGAAGCCGGCGCTGCCGGAGTGGTGCTGTTCAATCGCTTCTATCAGCCGGATTTCGATATCGAGTCACTCGAAGTGCGGCCCACGTTGCACTTCTCAACACCTTCGGAGTTGCTGCCGCGCCTTCACTGGGCTGCCATCCTCTTCGGACACCTCAACATCGATATCGGCATCACGGGTGGCGTGCATTCAGCAGAAGACGTGCTGAAGTGCATTATGGCCGGCGGCAACTGCGCCATGATTGTTTCCGCCATCCACATCCACGGCATCGATCACATCGGCCGCGTTCTCTCTGACATGTGCTACTGGCTTGAGAAGCGCGAGTACACGTCGCTTGCCGAAACACGCGGCTGCCTCAGCCGCCGCTCCGTTCCCGACACCTCGCCGTTCGATCGGGGCAACTACATCAAGACGCTAAGCTCTTACAGCCTGCGTCAAACCGTTGCGGCTTTTTAGCCGTAGCAGCTTTCTAAGTCTTCATTCTTCCTTTTCGATGGCGGCAGCACAAAAGTGCTGCCGCCTTTTTTGAGTCAAGAGCTGCACCACAGACTCTGGGTGCCCCATGTCCAGATTCTCGGACTTGGGATAGCAGCAACACCCAATCTGGTTTACTTACGAGTCAGCCCATCGCGGTAGGCCATCGCTTCGAGTTCCACGCGAATGGCGTCGGCAACAGGTATAACTGGACGAGCTTCGAAGGTGAAGGCGGGCAACATCGAACAGAATTTGTGCACTTCGAGCGGGTCATCACAATCCATCAACATGTACCCGCCCCAATCACCCACGCGGATGACGAAAGACTCGATTTTGAAATTGGCTGGCGACTTCCATGGGCTGAAGACCTCCAGGATTCGCTTCTGTGCATTTTCGTACTCGGCGGGCGAACCCTGCGCACGCTCGGTCCAGGTGATCATGTATCTCATAGCTCTCCTCCTTTTTCGCGTTTTTGTGACGATCCGCCGCGTCGCTCTTAGAGGTGAGTTGTCAGGGGGCGCGGGGAAGCGTGTGGCAAGCATACGCTAGCCTGCTTAAATGGAAACAGCCAAAAACGTCGGCAAATCCTGCTCCGGCCAACATCTTGGCTGCTGGGACCCAGGTACGGCGGATGCTTATACAGCAATACCTGAGGGTGCCCCATGTCCGGATTTTCGGACATGGGACAGCTCGAAATCAAAATCCCCTTGTCTATTGTTTCCCGCGCGTGGACCCTACTCAGAACTCTTCAGGACTGCCAGATATTCGCGGAAACTGTAGCGCGCGCTGATGTATTGTTCGTGCGTCAACTGCAACTCGTCATTGATCAGCCTGATTTCGCGATCTTCAACACTGGAAATCACCTTGTCGGCAGCGGCGACGGCGAAAAGGCAATCCAGCAGCGCGAGCTTCTGCTCGACAGTTGCCATCCGGTTGAACTCCTGCGTGACAAGGAAATTCTCCGTGCCTCCGAAGAGCGTTGCCTGTGTTTTCGCAATCTGCACTACGAGCACGGCCTGCTCGGCGGGAAGTTGGCTCAGGCGAATCACCTGGTGTTCCATCTCTCTCGTTTCAACGTCGCTGATGTTCATGTCGGCGCGTGCCACACGGCTAAGAATGTATGCAAAAGCTGCAATGTAGCGGGCGCGTTCGGGCTCCAGATTGTCCAGTTGCTGCACAATCCTGCGCACCGTCTCCGTCTCATCCCCGTCCAGACCGTTAGCTCCGCCGCGCCCCGGGACCTCGTCAAGCCGCGTCTTCAAAGCGTGAAAAAAGTCAGCAATACTCATATCTGAATTCTAAAGCGCATTCCTTCCATCCGAGGATGACGTACCCGAGTCTCTGTCGATGCAGAAACGGAACGCAGCGGCGCATGCAAATCGCAATTTTCGGTTGTTCGATTCAGGTCTGGTTGCAGAAACTGCGACTCGCCACAAATATCTGTATTTGAGCGCGACACCTGTTTACCGGGTCAGAAAGCGTTGCCGCGTCTACATTCCCATGACGGCATCCACCAGCAGGCCGCTCGTCAGAATGAGGACCGAAACGCCTTCCACCAGTCCCCAGATGGAGGACAGAACTTCTAAGGCTCCGCCGCCGTAAAGGAAGAAGTTACACAGCCGCTTGTTCGACCCCGGCGAATGAGCAAGCGACCTTGCGAATCTTACGCGGCGATCGACAATAAAATACCCTAACAAAAACAGGCAGATAGAGAGCAGGAGCCCGATCGCATGAATAAGGATTCGCATTCGCTTATTCCTCCTTCGCGCTCTATTTTTTGCACATAGCTTGCCAAACCATTCAACGCCGGTGGTAAACGAGAATTGCCGCCGTCCGGCTCGTGTGTCATTGAGATGCTTCTTCGGCCATTCGCGGGCCTGGTCAGGGCAAAAAACTTGCGGTTGGGCCTACGCGCACGAGCTTCCTCGCGCATGAGCTTATTCGTTCGCAAGCAGTTTGGCAATCGTCTTCTCAAGCTGCGCGCAGGCAAGCGGAATCGCATCGAGTACGGCCCAGCTGAACTCTTCGCTCAGCTCAGTTGATCCAGCACCAACGGTGAGCAGCAGCGCACGGCGGGGCAGGGAACCGTACAGTTCCTGCGCCATGCCAAGCAACTCAGCCGCGCTCACCTGGTGCGTGCCGACCCCCCTGGTCTGCTGTGCGGGTTCGACATCGACAAGATCGACGGAACCGGCCACCGACGCAGTCGAGCAATCGACGAAGAGGACAGCTTCCGCAGAAGCGAGATCGGCGGCCAGCTCAGGCGTCCATTGCTGCCTGCTGATCACTTGCAGGCCCGGCTCGTCGGCGAAGCGTTCTTCTGCCCAGTCGGCAAGCCAAGGCCCGATGCCGTCATCCCCGCGCAGCGTGTTTCCGCAGGCAAGAAGAAGGCATCGGGCCTTGGTGGATTTCATGCTTCCATCGTACTTAGCGCACGACTCACTGCACAACTCTGAGGGTGCCCCATCCTTGCGACGTCTTTGTTTTTGTCGCAAGGGTGGGAAATGATCATGTTCGTTCTCGCAAGACTACTAGCGCACGACTTGATCGACAACCTCGCCTTCAGAGGAAACAAGCGAGAGAACCAGCGGCATCTGCCCATATGCATGCGTTGAGCAGCTCAGGCAGGGATCGAAAGTGCGCACCACAGCTTCTACGCGGTTCAGCACGCCTTCCGTAAATTTTCCGTCCTTAACGTAATGCTTCGCGGCCTGCAGCACGCCTTTGTTCATGGCGTTGTTGTTCTGTCCAGTCGCGATTACCAGGTTGGCCCACGTCATCTTGCCGTTTTCGTCCACCTTGTAGTGGTGGTTCAGCGTGCCGCGCGGCGCCTCGGCCTGGCCCGAGCCTTCCAGCCGATTCACACCGGCGGTTGCCCGCACCTGCTTGTCCAGAATCAGCGGATCACTGAGGATCTGCTCGATCTTTTCAATTCCGTACAGCATCTCGACCAGTCGCGCATGATGATAGTAGAACGAACTCTCGACCGGTCCATTCGCCAACTGTTTGAACTCGGCCAGTTCCTTTTCGGCCTTGGGCGTGCCCATGCTTTTGACGATGTTCAGCCGGGCCAGCGGTCCTACGCGATAAGAGCCATCCGGATAGCCCAGCGGCTTGTAATAGGCAAACTTGGTGTAGCTGTACGGCTCTACCGCTTCGCCGATCACTTCGTTGTACCTGCTCGCCGAAATGCCTTCTTCGATGGTGTTGCCCTTCGCATCGATCAATCGCAGCGCGCCGTCGGTAAACTCGATCGATTCGTCTTCGTTGATGAGGCTCATGTAGAGCGACGGGAAATTGGCGAAGACATCGATCTCCGGCTTGAAGTTTTCCGCAACCTGCTTGTACCAGCCGATACCCATGCCGAGATTTGCGTAAGCTTCCGGAATCATGGCCAGAATCTCGTCGCGCTTTGCCGGCGCCAGAGGCTCGGTCACGCCGCCCGGCACAACCCATCCCGGATGGATGCGCTTGTTGCCAAGCAGCTCGATGATGTGCTGCCCGAAGCGCCGCAGTCCGATGCCCGCGCGTCCCAGCTCCGGTTTGGCAGCCGCCACGCCCAGGATGTTGCGCACCTTCGGGTCCGCTTCCATGCCCAGTATCAGGTCAGGCGAGGAGAGGTAGAAAAAGCTCAGCGCGTGCGACTGCACCATCTGCGCCAGGTTCAGCATGCGGCGCAACTGAGCCGCGGTATGCGGAATCCGCACCGACATGATCGCTTCGCAGGCCTTTGCTGAGGCGATCAGGTGGCTCACCGGGCAGATGCCGCAGATGCGCGCCATCAGACTCGGCATTTCGTAGAACGGCCGGCCCTCGGCGAAGCGCTCAAACCCGCGCACCTGCGTTACATGAAAGTGAGCGTCCGTCACCTCGCCCTGCTCATTCAACTGAATGGTGACCTTGCCGTGCCCTTCAAGGCGCGTCACCGGATCGATCGTGATTGTCTGGCTCATAAATCCCTCAGGGGCTAAAGCCCGTTGATTCTCCTAGCCTCATTCGGCACGGCTAAAGCCGTGCCCTTCCAAAGCCACGTTTGGCGCGCCGCAAGCTATGCTCCAAAGCGGGTCAGCGCCGGAATGTCCACCGGCCCCCCGGTTACGAGCGCCGTCAGCGCCGTGTGAAATGTATCCGCAGATGGCGGGCATCCAGGCAGGAACACGTCCACCTTCACAAACTCGTGAATCGGACGAACCACCTTCAGCAGCTTGGGAACCACTACGCACGGAATCTGCTGCTGTGCGCTGGCATTCTCAATGTAGGCCCGCTCAAGAATCGCTTCCGGTCCAATCGGGTTGCGCATCGACGGCACGTTGCCGGCCACCGCGCAGTCGCCCATCGCCACCAGCATCTTTGAGTGGGCGCGAATCTTCTTGATCTTCTTTTCGTCGTCAACTGAGGCCACCGCTCCCTCAACCAGCGCGATGTCCACTTCCTCGGGAAACTCCTTAGTGTCGACGATCGGGCTGTACACCACGTCGACGAGTTCCGCCAATTCGAGCAGCCGTTCGTCCATATCGAGAAACGACATGTGACAGCCCGAACAACCGTCAAGCCACACTGTCGCCAGCTTCAGTTTGCTCATTGTGCCTCCCTCATCAGGTTCAGATAAGGCAGAAAATCAGGGTTCTTGGGATGATCTGTGCCGATCTTACTCTTATCGAACAACGCGCCCGTCGGGCAGACCTGTACGCACTTGCCGCACTTGGTGCAGGTTGAACTACCCCACTCCTCATGCAGGTCGGTGATGACGATGGAATTGATGCCGCGTCCCATCACATCCCATACATGCGCGCCTTCAATCTCTGCGCAAGCACGTACGCAACGCGTGCAAAGGATGCAGCGATTGTGGTCCACAGTGAACCGCTCGTGCGAGGCATCCACCGTCAGCTCAGGATTCCGGTACGGCAGCCGGATGTGCGTCAATCCCTGCTCCTGGCCGAGCGTCTGCAGTTCACAGCGTCCGTTCGACACGCACACGCTGCAAATGTGGTTGCGCTCTGCAAACAGCATCTCCAAAATGGTGCGGCGATGCTTCTGCAGGCGTTCGGAATTGGTGGTCACCTCCATGCCTTCAAACACGGTGGCCACGCAGGCGGGCAACAGCTTGTTGCTGCCCTTGATCTCCACCAGGCACAGACGGCATGCGCCCACGTCGCTCAGGCCTTCCAAATGGCAGAGCGTGGGAATGTTGATGTCGTTCTCCCGCGCCACCTCCAGAATGGTCTGGCCCCGCAGAGCGCTTACTTCCTCGCCGTCGATGATGAGTGTTTTAACTTCTACGGCATCGCTCATGCCGGCACCTCCACCTGGGACTTGATAGCGCAAACGCCGGCCGGGCAGCGCTTGTTCACAATGTGCTCAATGTATTCATTGCGGAAGTACTTCAGCGTGCTCAACACCGGGTTGGGGGCTGTCTGTCCCAGTCCGCAAAGGCTGGCTTCCTTCACCGTGGAGCACAGATCCTCAAGCAGTTCCAGGTCGTCCATGGTCGCGCTTCCGTCGCAGATCCTGGTCAGCAGGGTGTGCATTTGCGCCGTGCCAGCGCGGCAGGGAATGCACTTGCCGCACGACTCGGTCATGCAGAACTCGATGAAGAACCGCGCCACGTTCACCATGCACGAGGTATCGTCCATCACGATCATGCCGCCGGAGCCCATGATGGAGCCCATTGCCATCAGCGCGTCGTAACTTACGCCTACGTCCAGCATCTCGGCCGGAATGCATCCGCCGGAAGGTCCGCCCGTCTGCACTGCCTTGAACGTGTGCCCGCCCGGTACGCCGCCGCCGATCTCCTCGATGATCTCGCGCAGCTTGATGCCCATGGGCACTTCAACCAGGCCGGTGTTCGTGATCTTGCCCGTAAGCGCAAATACCTTGGTGCCCTTGCTGCGCTCGGATCCCATATCAGCAAACCACTTGCCGCCATTGCGAATAATCGGCGCAACGTTGGCATAGGTTTCCACGTTGTTGAGCAGCGTCGGCTTGCCCCACAATCCGCTGACCGCCGGATAAGGTGGCCGCGTCCTGGGTGTTCCGCGCCGGCCTTCGATTGAGGCCAGCAGCGCCGTTTCCTCGCCGCATACGAACGCGCCCGCGCCCAACCGGATTTCGACGTCGAAGTTGAATGTGGTTCCACCGATGTTGTTGCCCAGCAATCCACGCCGCCGCGCTTCACGAATAGCCGTGGTCAGTCGCGCTACGGCAACCGGATACTCGGCGCGTACGTAAATAAAGCCCTTGTTGGCGCCGACGGCATAAGCGGCAATCGCCATGCCTTCAATGACGCGATGGGGATCGCCTTCCATTACGCTGCGATCCATGAACGCGCCTGGGTCGCCTTCGTCGCCATTGCAGACCACATATTTCAGGTCGCCGCTGGCTTTGGCTACGGTGCTCCACTTCAGGCCGGTCGGATATCCGCCGCCGCCTCTACCTCTCAGCCGGCTCTCTGTGATGCGGTGAAGCACGCCATTCGGCGTCATTTCCACCAGCGCCGTCATCAGGGCCTTGTAGCCTTCGCAGGCAATGTATTCGTCAATCTTTTCCGGATCGATGTGGCCCGCGTTCTCAAGCACCACGCGAACCTGCTTGTCGAAGTGGTCATTCAGATCGCACTGCAACTCAGCAACAGGCTTGCCGCCCAGGCTGGAAACGATCGCCTCGGCGTGCTTGGCATTCACGTGAGCATAGAGCGTCTCTTCAGGATCGACGCGCACGAGCGGACCCGACGAACACGGTCCCATGCAGCCGGTGCGGCGCACCAACACCTTTTTGCCTGAAGCCTCGCCAGCCTTTACAAGCTCTTCACGAAGCTTTTCTGCGCCCTGGCTCGCGCAGGCCAGATCCATGCATACATGCACTTCATAATCGTACTTCGCGTTTTCAAGGCGAACGCTTTCCGCTATCTGTTCAAGTTCCTCGATTGTCATTCCACCGTCCACCTTTCGAGCTGCTCGAGCACCTGTTCCGCTGACGCTTCGCCGGCCACCTCGCCGTCGCAAAGCACAACGGGAGCGCGGCTGCAAGCGCCTACGCAACGGGCGGTCATCAGGCTGATGTTGCCGTCCTTCGTCGTCTGCCCTTGCGCAATGCCCAACCGCTTTTCGGCCGCGGCAATCAACTGGTCCGCACCCTTGATGTAGCACGCGGTTCCGGCGCAAACCGTTACGGTGTGCTTGCCCGGTGGCTTGAGGCTGAAATAGTGGTAGAACGTCACCACGCCATATGCCTGGCTCAGCGGCACTCGCAGTGAACGAGCCACAAAGCGAATGGCGTCATCATCCAGGTAGCCGAACGAAGACTGTACGGTGTGGAGTGTTTCAATAAGCGCATGACGGGCAAAGCCGTTCTTGCGCATGGTGCCGTTCACAATCTTCCATCTTTTGTCGTCGCTCGGTAGCGGCGGAGGTGTGAATGCTGGCACGATTCCCTCCTGAATTGGAGACATCGCGCAGAGCATTAAAGTGGATCTCTCCCGGCGATGCCTAACATTGTTGTACGCGGAAGAGGAGTTGGCAACCGTGACAGTGGTCACGTGGTTTTGTGGCTATGTCTTTCCAGATCACCAGCTTCAGGTTTTTATCACTGGAATGAGTGACCGCGATCACCTAGTGGGAATTGTTGTGTATTCGAACTAACTTCCGATGCTGGTCTGGCACGCAGCATTCGAAATGCATTCAATCGAGGGATGTTAACCTGGATCGTGATTTCTGGTTGGGCGACGATACGACCGCAACGTCAATTTGCCACGCAGGCGCACCCTTCAACGCACTGTCATTCTGAGGCAGGTGGCCCATTCACCGATCCATCCACCCGCCTGAGCTTCGCAGTAGATAAGTCTGTGCCCCATTCATCGCGGCATTATCGCGATGAGTGGGCCGCGCGTTCTTGCCGTCCACTCCGACTCGATTTCAACGACTCCTCGGATTCCGGTAGCGTAGTGGTTGAAGCTGCTCCATCGGTATTGCTCGGGCGATGCGACCAGGCCTCTTTTGACGGGGTTTCGGTGGATATAGCGGATCACTTCGGACCGCGATGTTTGGCCGTAGATATTGGCGTCAAAATAACGGTCCTGCCAGAACTGCCGGCGATCGCCTCGCAGTTTACGTGAAGCGATCTGCTTGAGCGCCTTGAGAAACTGCGCCACCAGGATCAGAGGCGGCTCGTTGATCAGCAGGTGGATATGTTCAGGCATCAGGACGTACGCGTAGACCCTGGCCCGGTGACGTGACCGAGTCTGTTCCAGGATGGATTCAAACGTTTCCTTGGTTGCCGGCGCCTCAAGAAACGGAAGACGGTCGAAGCAACTGAAGGTAATGAAGTGAAGGGCTTCGGCTTTCTGGAACCGCTTCAGGCCGTATGGCATGGTGCTATCGTAACTCCGCTGGGAGCTTGCCCGAGGACCCGCTCATCGCGATAAGGCCGCGATGAACGGGGCACAGCTCCTGATACCAGGATGAGCGGGACACCTGTGAGCGTAGCGAAGAGGAAGGATCCGCGGTTGCTTGTTAGATCCTGCATGCGGTTAATCGCTTTGCGGTGGAGTTCGCGCCTCACCCAGCACAAACAAACTGAAAGCTGAGGGCTGATAGCTGAAAGCTAGCCCAGCGGAGGCAGTCGATCCGAAATTCCGAAAAGGAAGATGACGCCGAGGATGAAGCTGTACGCCGCGCCTGTCCAGGCGATTACATGATAAAAACGCGGATGATGTCCGCCGGCTTTAAACGCGCTGCTCATTGAAGCGGTCATGAGCGCGTTCATCGCCACCAGGCCAAGTGCGAAAGCTGCCAGGCCAAGCATTCCGCGTGACGTTCCGCCAAGATTGGCGGTGAGAAAGAACAGCGCCAACTGGCTCGGAGTCTCCGCGCCAATCCCATGCAGTACGCCGATGGCGAACACCGATTTGCCGTTATACATCCACTGGAACCGATCCGGCTTTGGCGCATCAGGATTCCGGAGTCGCCGCACCCGCCACGCCATCCAGCGAACGCCGTTGATGGCAATCGCGAGGCGGCTTTCAATGCGCGCGTGCGCATGCCCGTGCGCGTCCCTGCGCAAAATGCCCGCGACCACGCCGAGGCCCAAAACAATCAACGTCAGGCCGACCAGTTTCTCTGTCCAGTGATCAATCCCTTGCGGAAGGCCCATGTGCAATTGGAGTACCAGGATGCCTAGCGTGGCCACCGTCGCAGCATGACCGATCGCATACGTCATGCCAAGACGCAGTCCGCTCAGCCAGTTCTTTTGCACGGCTGTGATGTCTGAGATGGCGGCGAGGTGATCGTAATCGAAACCATGACGCAACCCCAGCACCAGGCAGGAGCCCAGCGCAGCGTCAAGCTTCCAGTCGCCGAACATAGGGGTCACAGGCACAGTATAGAGCATAAAACGCTTAATTGGCCCGTGTTGCGTCCTCGCAATCTTTAACCTATCGGGATTGGATCTGGTAGTTCCCGTAGTCGATGGTCACTACGATCTTGCCGAAGAAACTGTCCGATTCGGCGCGGGCTTGGATGGCTTGGGCAAAGCCATCCACCTTCGTGTAACGCCGCATGACGTGGGCCGGAGAAGCCCAGAAGGAAGGACTCTTTGAGGTGACGCCCTCAATCCGCACGATCGTAAAGTCCTTGGCGTCAACCCAGAGCGTCCCCTCGAACAGATTTGGAGCTTTGCGTCGGGGTTCAATCGTCAGGGCCCAACACTCGCGCCCCTCTTGTTGCACCGGTCCGCCGGGTTTGAGTTTCATGTCGTAATTATCTGAATCCATGAGAGAAGCGCTAATTTTTGCGGGGTCGTTGATATCCTTTTCCGTTTCCAGCAGCGGATGCATCAACAGTCTGAAAAGTAGGGTCGAACCGCTCTGGGAGAGCACTTGGTAATTCTTCCCCGACTCTGGCCGAAAAGTCGTCTTCACCACCATTTCAGCAGCCGGATGAGTTTCATCCTTGCCTCGGAACACCTTGTAGTGTTCGATGTCGGTGTATCCGGCAATGTGATCGATCCGCCACTTTACTGCAGTGTCTATATTTCGAACCGCCGTGGCGTTATCGATCTGCTGTCCATGCGTCGCCGCGGCAGAAAGCAGCGTGACGCAGATCAGGACGGCGCTCGTTCTGTTTCCTATCGAACCGGAAGATCTCACCTCTTGAAGCTTAGCAGGATGCGCAACGGTGTTTGCCGCTGACACAGAAATCGCGCTCCAGGCCGCTCGAGTGCGCACAACGGCCAGAGCGCGATCATCATGCAATCTAAGCTACCTGGTTGCTGCCTGTTCTTTAGATCCTCGGATCGCCGAGAGGAACGGCGCGGCGGCCGGAGTCGGCTTTACCTGGCCGTCCAGTACGGCTCTCTGGTTTACATCCGGGCCGTAAACCGCCTTCATCGAGTCATTATCCTGCCGAATCGCTGCCCCGGACAGATCGAGTCCCGCGAATGCGCCCTTGGCGCGCGAGTAGGTCAGGATTTCGGCGTTCATCTTCCAATCTGTGTTGGCCGATGCGTGGCGCCCGACCGGACCCGCTGCGGCGGAAGCATCTCCGCCGAGCTGAAATTTGCTCGAGAGCAGTTGCTGCATGCCCTTGTCATTCTGAATGACCATGACCAGGTCAACGCCCTCGACGCCGATCTGCAAACCCCAGCTGCCGCCGGTGATTGCGAAGAACGCCGGTGCGCTCCAACCATGTGCTGTGCGGCAGCTTGCTACGCCGCGTCCCTGCTCAGCGCCAACGATGAAACCGCCCTTCACCATGTGCGGAACAACTGCGATGCACTTGGCATGGTCGAGCACTTCTTCAGGGATGCCCTTATCGGGCGTTGCCATGATTTCATGCATCACTTTCGCCGCGTTTTCCAACCGGTCCGTAGTATCTGCCGACGAGCCCGCCCAACCGAGCGGCGCCAGCGCCAAGAGTGCCGCCAGTGTCATCATCTTTTTCATGTCAACCTCCATTCCGAGTCTGCAAATGCAGTTCCTCACATCCTTTGCATGGAAGCGCGGTGAAATACCATTCGGCACCCACGCAAAGGCGCCCCGCTCTTCCCGTTCGCTTAGGTTTTGAGTAAGGGATGACTCAATTGGTTGCTCCGCAATGCGTAGCGATAAATGCGTGCTGTGGCTGCAAATGGGTGCTGTTGCTGCGGTTGCCTGCGATATGCTGAATTCCGGTGCGGGCTAAAAGGTTGGCTTATAAAACTCAACCCGATGCAGAAAAAGCTGTGCGGCGACAGGTTCGCGTCCGCGGTGTGGTGCAGGGTGTCGGGTTTCGGCCGTTCATCTACCGGCTCGCGCAGGAAGAACACCTCACCGGCTTCATCGGCAACGACACAGACGGCGTCTTCATCGAAATCGAAGGCACACCTGCATCAATTAATGCATTTCTTGCACGCCTGCGTTCTGAAGCGCCCCCACTCTCGCGCATTGATTCCGTCGCAATTCAAGAAGCTGAACTCACAGGCGGCGCCGGCTTCCGCATTATCGCCAGCGAAGTTCTGGGCCGCGTCTCGACGGGAATTCCTGCAGACGCCGCCACCTGTCCCGACTGCCTGCGCGAGCTGCTCACGCCTGCCGACCGCCGTTATCGCTATCCGTTTCTGAACTGCACCAACTGTGGCCCGCGATTCACCATCACCCGCCGTATCCCATACGATCGCCCGCAGACCTCAATGGCGAAATTCAAAATGTGCGCGGCCTGCCAGGCCGAGTACGACGACCCCGCGAACCGCCGCTTTCACGCGCAACCAAACGCATGCTGGGATTGCGGCCCGCAGCTCACGCTCGTCAACGCCGACGGCGAAACCATTCCATCCGCCGACGTGGTTAACGACGCGATCGTGCGTCTCGCCGCTGGCGAGATCCTTGCCATCAAAGGCATCGGCGGCTTTCACCTCAGCGTCGACGCAACCAACGAAGACGCGGTTATGCGGCTTCGCCGGCGCAAGCATCGCTATGGAAAGCCTCTCGCCGTAATGGTGCAAGATCTCGACGCTGTGCGCAGCCTATGTGAAGTCAGCGAGCAGGAAGCAGCGCTGCTCAGCACGTCGATGCGTCCCATCGTTCTGCTGCGCCGACGCGTTGAACCGGGTATCGCAATCGCAAGCTCCGTTGCGCCCGGAATTCCCTGGCTCGGCGTTTTTCTTCCGTACGCGCCGCTGCATCATCTGCTGTTTGCTGATGGTCTTGGCGATATCCGTATCAGGGCGCTCGTGATGACCTCAGCCAACCTGAGCGAGGAGCCCATCGCCATCGACAATGACGAAGCCCGCGCGCGCCTGGGCGATATCGCCGACGCGTTCGTTTTGCATGATCGCGAAATTCTGCAGCGCTGCGATGATTCAGTTGCCGTACTCGTCGATGGAGTGCCGCAAATCATTCGCCGCGCGCGGGGCTACGCGCCCCTTGGCATTCCACTGCCGTTTGAAGCGCCGCCACTGCTAGCCGTTGGCGGGCATCTCAAGAATGTGTTTGCGCTCGCGCGCGGTCGGCATATTTATCAGAGCCAGCACCTAGGCGATCTTGAAAACATTACCGGCCTTGACTTCTTTCGCGAATCGCTGGACCACATGATGCGCACGTTTGAAATCGAGCCCGAGACAGTGGTGCACGACCTGCATCCCGGCTATCTCTCCACGCAGTGGGCCACGGAATGGGCCGCCGAGCGCGGTCTGCGCCTCATTGCCGTGCAGCACCACTTTGCACACGTCGCTGGATGCGTTGCCGAGCACAACGTCGATTCCGATTTCATCGGCCTCTCGCTCGATGGCACCGGGTACGGCACAGACGGCCGAATCTGGGGCGGGGAAGTGCTGATCGGCCACTTGAGCGGTGAACATGCAGGCAGCTTCGAACGCTTTGCGCATCTTGATTACGTGCCTATGCCCGGCGGCGAAGCTGCCATTCGCGAACCATGGCGCATGGCGCTCGGCCACTTGAGCGCGGCCGGCTTCAACATTGATTCAGCCGAGATAACATATCTGCTCGGCGCCAAACCAGCAGAAGCACGCGTACTCGCTCGCATGATCGAACGCGGGGTCAACACACCATCTACATCAAGCTGCGGCCGGCTCTTCGACGCTGTTGCCGCGTTGGTGTTGCACCGCACGCATGTCGATTATGAAGCGCAGGCAGCTATCGAACTCGAAGGCGTCGCGATCGACGAACCCTGCAACCTCAATGACGCCGCGGATTACGAACTCGATCTGCATCCCAGCGATCATGCGGATCACATTCCAGCAAAAATATCCGCCACAAAGTTATGGAGCGCAATCGTGCAAGACCTCCGCGCTGCCAAGCCCGCGCCGCGTATCGCCGCAAAGTTCCACGCCGCCATCGCCGAAGCATACGTGCGCACCGCTGTTCTGGCCCGCAGCGCCACAGGAATTGGGCAGGTCGCGTTGTCGGGTGGATGCATGCACAATCGCCGCCTCGTACGCTTGCTCCGCACCGGCCTTGAGGCTCAGGGCTTCAAGGTACTTCAACATGTGCAGGTCAGCCCCGGCGACGGTGGCCTCAGCTACGGCCAAGCCGTGGTAGCCGCAGCCATACTCCGCAATCAGAAGTAGCCCCTGATTCATTTAGTTTTGCGGACTCAGCAATAGGACGGATGCCCCATCCTTGCGCGTTTTTTGCGCAAGGGTGGGATAGCGCGCAGCATCCTCACGCTCGGTAAAGAAAGCAATCAACCAAGAATCCGAACCAGCTCCTGCGCCTCATGCCTAGGTCCAAGAATCGAGATCCGAGGAATGCGGCCGCGCACCATCGCCACTTCGTCGCAGCGATGCAGCCGCGGGCAGTTCTGGCAATCTTTGAAGATCTTGTCCGGCAGCTCCGCTTTATCTTCAACCACGCGGAATCCGTACTTAAAAAAGAAATCCGGAATGCGCGTAAACAGGCACACTGACTGAATGCCGTGTTCCTCGGCCTCTTCAATCAGCCCTTTCAGAATTCGTCCGCCGGCTCCCTGTCCCTTGGCTTCCGGTTTCACCACGATCGATCGCACTTCGCACAGGTGCGGCCCGTAGAAGTGCAACGCGCCGCAGCCCAGAAACGCGCCGCCGTCTGATTCCGCAACCGTAAAGTCGCGGATGTTCTCACAGATCTCCGCGAACGCTCGCTTCAGCAGCGTGCCGTCGCCAGAGAGTGAATTCACCAGGTCGTACACGTTCGAGGCGTCCTGGAGCAATGCTTTACGCACCAGCATGAACAGCCTCCCCGAGGTCGTGTGTCGTCAAAGCCGCAACCCTCTTGGCTGCGCTGTCGAGCGCCGTGCGCACTCTGCCGCGCGCTGTTCCGCCGGTCACATCGTGGCAGTCGAGCGTGGCGTTCAGCGTGACGGCAGGGAAAAAGTCTTCGCCAAATTCCGATCCGAAGGTGCGCAATTCATCCAGCGACAGATCGCCCAGTTCCACGCCCTTCTCGAGCGCGTAGCGAACGGCATGGCCGATCTTCTCGTGCGCTGTGCGGAAGGGAACGCCCTTGTGAACGAGATACGTCGCAGCAGCCATCGCATTCATATAGCCGCTCTGCGCCGCCTCGTGCATGCGTTCCTGATTGAATGTGAGTGCCGCTGTAAAACGTGCTGCCAGCTTTAGCATCTGCGCCACAAAATCCACTGAAAAAGCCGGCTCCTGCGTTTCCTGCATATCCTTATTGTAGGCCAGTGGCAGGCCCTTCAGCTGCAAAGTCACCGCCTCCGCCGCTCCGTGAATGCGCCCCACCTTGGCGCGCAAAAGCTCCGTGAGATCAGGATTTTTCTTCTGCGGCATCGCGCTCGAGCCTGTCGAAAATGCCTCGGGAAGAACGACGAACCCATATTCCGCGGTCGCAAATAATGTGATCTCTTCAGCAAACCGGCTCACATGCAAGCCCACAAACGTAAGCGACTGCAAATATTCGAGGATGAAATCGCGGTCGCTGGTCGCATCCATTGAGTTGGCTGTCGGACCGGCAAAGCCGAGTTCCTTCGCGGCAATCGTGCGATCCAGCGCCAGTGTTGCTCCGGCAATTGCGCCTGAGCCCAGCGGACAGTAATTCAGCCGCGCCGCGCAGTCGCGCAGCCGCGTAGCATCTCTCAAGAGCATCTCAACATATGCAAGCAGCCAGTGTGCAACCAGGACGGGCTCCGCGCGTTGCAGATGCGTATAGCTCGGCATCACGGCGTCGCCTGCTTCGCGCGCCTTCTCCACCAGCGCTCCCGCCCATGCAGCCAGTCCTTCCACAACTGATTCGATTTCGTCGCGCACATAAAGTCGCAAATCTGTGGCGATCTGCTCATTGCGGCTGCGGCCGGTGTGAAGCTTCAGCCCGAGCGATGCAATCCGCTCCACCAGCTTCAACTCGACGAAGTGATGGATATCCTCGGCAGCGGCGTGGTCGCGCACTTCCGCTTTACCCGCGTCGGAACTGTGTGCCGCGGCAATCGCGTCCAGCGCCGCGCGCAGTTCCTTGAGCTCAGCCGCCGTCAGAACGCCCGCTGCTTCGAAGCGCAGATGCATGTGCCTTGCTGGCGGCGACTTCATGTTTCAGCAGCCGCCAGTCAAAGCCAATTGATCTCTGCCATTTCTCGAACTCGCTATCCAGCGGCTCGCGAAAGCGGCCCGACCACATCTTCACGGATTGTTCTTTGTTCGACATTGATCTGGGCGTGCCTCCCGCTATTTCTTGTCTTATTCCTTGTCAAGGGCGCTGTTCAACCTGGGCATTTCGTTGCCTGTACTCAGGGTCAGCAGGCCGGTTGAGGCGTAGGTAAGGAGCTTATCGCGCGTGTCGGTGATGTCGAGATTGCGCATGGTAAGTTGGCCGATGCGGTCTCGCGGGGAGAATACGGAATCGGTCTTCTCCATGCTGAGGCGCTCGGGATGAAACGTGAGATTAGGCGACTCGGTGTTGAGGATTGAGTAGTCGTTGCCGCGGCGCAGCTCAAGCGTAACGTCGCCGGTGATGGGTTTGGCGACCCAGCGCTGGGCGGATTCACGGAGCATGATGGCCTGGGAGTCGAACCAGCGACCCTGATAAAGCAGGCGGCCGAGTTTGCGGCCATTGTCCCGGTACTGCTCGATGGTGTCCTCGTTGTGAATGCCGGTGATAAGGCGCTCGTAGGCGATGAAGAGCAAGGCGAGGCCGGGCGCCTCGTAGATGCCGCGGCTCTTCGCTTCGATGATGCGGTTTTCAATTTGGTCTGACATGCCCAGCCCGTGCCGTCCGCCAATGCGATTCGCTTCGAGAAGAAGTTCGACCGGATCGCTGAATTGGCGCCCGTTGAGGGCGACGGGATAACCCTCTTCAAAGCGGACGGCGACCTGTTCGCGCTGGATTTCGACATCGTCGCGCCAGAAGGCGGCGCCCATAATCGGAACGACGATCTTGACGGAGGAAGAAAGATGCTCCAGGTCTTTTGCTTCGTGGGTTGCACCCAGCAAGTTGGAGTCGGTGGAGTATGCCTTCTCGGCGGACATCTTGTAGGCGAAGCCGGAGCGTTGCATGAACGCGGACATCTCGGCGCGGCCGCCAAGCTCGTCAATGAACGCATCGTCGAGCCACGGTTTGTAGATCTTGAGGCTGGGATTGACGAGCAGGCCGTAGCGGTAGAAGCGCTCGATATCATTCCCTTTGAAAGTGGAGCCGTCACCCCAGATGTGGACGTCGTCCTCCTTCATTGCGGCCACCAGCATGGTGCCGGTGACAGCGCGGCCGATCGGAGTGGTGTTGAAGTATGGGACGCCGGCGGTGGTGATGTGGAAGGCGCCGGCTTGCAGCGCAGCAATACCTTCGCGAACGAGCTGGCCGCGGCAGTCGATCAGGCGAGCTTTTTCAGCGCCGTATTCGAGGGCCGCGCGCGGGATTGCGTCGTAGTCGGTTTCGTCTGGCTGGCCGAGGTTCGCTGTATAGGCGTACGGGAAGGCTCCCTTTTGCTTCATCCAGTGCAGTGCGGCAGAGGTGTCGAGCCCGCCGGAGAAGGCAATGCCGACTTTTTCGCCGACGGGCAGGGATTCGAGTATTGCGGACATGCTTGAGATCCTTAATGAGCATTTAGCGCATGTGAACAGTGATCAGTGGACAGTGATCAGTCTGTCTGCATCACGGTTCAGCGCTGAGTTAACGGTGCAAAAAAATCTCCAGAACAGCATCAAAACCGAACAGTACTGAGACCATGGCCATCCACTGTTCACTGTTCACTTACCACTGTTCACTCGCTACTGAAACTTCTCCACATTGGCCAAACCGCCCAACAGAAGCAGCAGCAACGCCTTCTGCACGTGCATGCGGTTTTCGGCCTGGTCGAACACAATGGACTGCGGCCCATCCAGCACTGCGTCCGTCACCTCGGCGCCACGACGCGCGGGCAGGCAATGCATGAAGACTGCGCCCGGCAGTGCCTTCTGCATCAGCGCTTCATTCACCTGGAACGGCCTGAAGATCGGCGCGCGCTTGGTTGACTCGTGCTCAAAGCCCATGCTCACGCATACATCGGTGTACATTGCGTCCGCGCCCTCTGCGGCCGCAGCCGGATCCTGCGTCAGGCGAATCTCGCAGCCATTCGTCTCCGCCATTTCGCGCGCCTTGGTCACAATCTCAATGTCAGGCGAGTAGCCGCGCGGCGTTGCAATCGTCACGTTGGCGCCCAACTGCGCGCCAGTCAGCATCAGCGAGTGGCACACGTTGTTCCCGTCGCCCACGTATGTGAAGTTCAAGCCCGTCACCGAGCCGAAGTGTTCCTGCAGCGTCATAAAATCCGCCAGCGCCTGGCAAGGATGCTCGAAGTCAGACAGCGCATTGATCACCGGAACGCGCGAGTTCGCCGCCATTTCGGTGATGGTGTCGTGCGCATACGTGCGCAGCACAATCACCTCAACCCAGCGCTCCACATTGCGAGCCACGTCGGCAATCGCCTCGCGCTCGCCAAGCGGCGAACTGGTCTGGTCGACAAAAATCGCGTTGCCGCCCATCGTGTTGATGCCGGTCTCGAACGCCAGCCGCGTGCGCAGGCTCGCCTTCTCGAACATCAGCACCATCTGCTTGGCGTCGAGCGCATGACGGTACTCGCGCGGATTGCGCTTCACATCGTGCCCGAGCTTCAATAGCGCGCGCACCTCAGAGCTCGACAAATCCGCAATCGAGCAAAGATCCTCGCCGGACAACCGGGCCGCCGCGGCGAGAATATCTTGATCTTTCTGCACCGGCACTACGTCCCGGCTTTCCATCGTTGTCCTGCTGGCCACGTTAGTGTCCTCCTGCGGATGCGGTTGCACCTTCTGCCGCTGAATATTGACCGGCTAAATGCTGTCCGGCCGCTGCATGTTCAGTAAAAATTTCATCAAGCGCCGCCATGGCCGTATCCACATGCTCGCGCTCCAAAATAAACGGAGGCAGGAAGCGCAGCACCGTATCGCTGGTGCAGTTGATCAGTATTTTGCGCTTCAGCATCTCCGCCACGGTCTTCTTTGCCAATTCGGCCGAATCAAGCTCCGCCGCAATCATCAACCCTTTGCCGCGCACTTGGACGATGGCTTCATGCTTTTTCTTCAGGCCGTTCAGCTTCTCCATGAAGTAATCGCCCGTCGCCGTCACCTTATCGAGCAGGCCATCCATCTCGATTGCGTCGACAACTGCAATGCCCACGGCGCAGGCCAGAGGACCGCCGCCAAAGGTTGTCCCATGTACGCCGGCATGGAACGCCCGCGCAACATCCTCCGTGCACAAAATTGCTCCAAGGGGTAAGCCCCCCGCGAGGGGCTTGGCCAGCGTTGTAATGTCCGGCTGGATGCCGTAGTGCTGATACGCGCACCATTTGCCCGTGCGGCCCATGCCGGCTTGAATCTCATCCACTATCAGCAGCGCGCCGGTGGAGCTGGCCAGCTTACGTGCTTCCGCAAAGAACTCCTGTGTCAGCGGACGAATGCCGCCCTCACCCTGGATCGCTTCAACCAGGATTGCACAAACTTCGTTTGAGAACTTTGCGCGCAAATCGGCCACATCGTTCAGCCTTACAAACTCCACGCCCGGCACAACTGGTGCGAAGGGCTCGCGATATTTGGCCTTGTGCGTAGTTGCCATCGACCCGAATGTGCGTCCGTGGAAGCTGTGCTCCAGGGCCAGGAACTTTGTGCCGATCTCTTTGCCCTCGCCGCGCAGAATTCCCGCATGAGCGCGCGCCAGCTTCATTGCGCCTTCCCATGCTTCCGTTCCGGAATTGCAGAAGAAGGCGCGATCCATTCCGGTGAGTTCAGTCAGGCGCAGCGCCAGTTCGGCCTGCCCTTCGTGGAAGTAGAGGTTTGAAATGTGGATCAGCTTTTTGCTCTGCTGTGCAATCGCGTTCTCGATCACCGGGTTAGCGTAGCCCAGCGCATTTACGCCGATGCCGCTCAGCAGGTCGAGATACCGCGCGCCCTGCTCGTCAATTACGTACACACCCTCGCCTTCCGTAAACAGCAACGGGTTGCGATCATATGTCGGAACCAGTAGCCGCGCTTCTGCGGCCTTGATCTGATCTAGCTTTGTCAATTCCGTTTCTCCTCAAGCCACCATCACTTCGGTGCCGTGGGCTACGCGAGAGCTGCACAGGTCGGGAAGAGAACCTGCCGCCTCGGCGGGTAGAATCCTTACGCGCTTTACGCCGTTCAACAGTGCTTCACGGCAGGCGCCCAACTTGGGCAACATGCCGCCGGTGATCACCGCGCTCTTGGCCATCTCGGCAATTTGATCGATGCTTAACCATCGCAGCACCTCGCCGTTTGCACCCTTTACGCCCGGAACATCGGTCAGAAACACCAGCGCGTCCGCATTGCAGGCAATGGCGCATGCTGCCGCCATTTCGTCCGCATTAATGTTGTAGTATTCGCCGTCGAAGCCGAGCGCCATGGAACAAAGCACCGGCACGCCGTTCAGCCGCCAGATCGCGTCAAGCCAGCGCGGATCGCTCGCAGCGATTTCGCCGACAAATCCGAGATCCGGCGCGGTTCGCTTTCGTCGTGCACGAAACATTAACCCGTCGCCGCCGGACATACCTACCGCAGGTTGGCCCAGCGCGCCTAATGCGGCCACCAGGCTCTTGTTCACTTTGCCCGCCAGCACCATCAGCGCCGCGTCGCGCGTCTCCGCGTCAGTTACGCGCAATCCATTGATAAACTCGCTCTGCTTGCCCAGCGCCTTCAGCGTCCGGGTCAGTTGCACGCCACCGCCGTGGACCACGGCCACCTGGTTGCCGTCGCGCACCAACTCGGTAATCGCGCGCACGCAGCCATCCAGCAACGCCGGAATCTCAAGCCCCGCACCGCCCAATTTGACTACGTACTTCATTCGCGACCCTCCGCGGCGATTATCATTCGAGACCTTCCGATTCCGGCCAGCCCTGCATCACGTTCATGTTCTGCACCGCCTGCGACGACGCGCCTTTCAGCAAATTATCCAGGCAGCTCACAATGACTGCCCGCCTGCCACTCGCATCCAGTTGGAAGCCGATGTCCGCGTAGCTGGTCCTAACCGATTTTTGAATCTGCGGCAATCCGTTTTCGTACAATCGCACCATCGGACTGCCTGCAAAAAACTCGCGATACACGTTCATCACCGTGGCACGTGTCTGCGGTTCCTTGAACTGCACGTAGATGGTCGACAGAATCCCGCGCGGAATCGGCAGCAGGTGCGGCGTAAAAATAATCTCGCTGCCCGCAATCCCGATCTGCTCCAGCAACTCGCCCGTGTGCCGATGCCCGAAAACGCCATACGCTGAAAGATTGTCGGCCGCGTACATAAAATGCGTCTTCGCCGTCGGCGACTTGCCCGCGCCGCTTACGCCGCTCTTCGAATCAGCGACAATTCCGTGCTTCAGATCAACGAGCCCCGCGGCAACCAACGGCTTCAACGGCAGAATCACCGAAGTCGCATAGCAGCCGGGGTTCGCCACCAGCCGCGCGCCCGCAATCTCTTTGCGATGCAGTTCCGGCATTCCGTAAACTGCCTGCGACTGCGTGGCGGCAGCAAGCTCGGTTCCATCGTCTTCAAACGCGTACACCGCGCGATTGGCAGCCTCGGTCAAACGCCATGCACCGCTCAAGTCGATCACCCGAATTCCATGATCCAGCGCTTCCGGCACCCACTCGCGCGACTGCTCATGCGGAGTAGCCAGGAAAAGAATATCGACGCCGCGCTCCTTCAGCAGTTCCCACGAGAAGGGCTCCTGCTTCAGCGTGCCGTTGCCTTTGCTATCGATCAGCTCTGGATGAATATCGCCCAGGAGGACACCGCCGCGCGCTACGTCCTTCGCGTCCACGCGCCCGGCAAACACTGGCGGCTTGCCCTGCAGGCGTGGATGGTGCAGCAGCAGCCTAGCCAGCTCTGCGCCCGCGTATCCCGTTACTCCAACAACTGCTGTCTGCAACGCCGCAACGCTCTGTACCGCTCCCGTCTTTGCAGTCTGTTTCATGACTCCAGCATCATCCTCAGCCGCGCTTCCACTTCCGCGGCGCGCTTTATATCCGCGCAAATCACCAGCACCGTGTCATCGCCGGCCACCGTTCCCACCACTTCCGGCCAGCCTGCACGATCCATCGCGGCAGCCACCGGCTGCGCTCCGCCCATCGCCGTTCGCAGCACCACCTGGTTCATTGCCTGCTTGGCACGCAGTCCAAAGCTCTCAATCATCTCCTCGACCGAAGGCGGCGCATCATCATCTTCCACGCCAGCCGCGCTCGTACCACGGTGTCCGTTCACGTTGGGCAGCGAATACCCGCTCGGGCCCTTGAATAGCCGCAATTCATGAATGTCCCGGGAGAGCGTAGCCTGGGTCACATCAATGCCGCGCCGCCGCAGCTTTCGTCGCAACTCATCCTGGCTGGTGACCAGCGAACTCGCCAGCACTTCTCGAATTGCATTGAGCCTTTGATGCTTCATCGCGGCCTTCCGGTCCTTTATCAATTCCCGTAACATATTTCTGGACAAAAAACGTGCGCGGCCCGCGTAGCGGAATCCGCGCACGAATAAATATACATCAAATTTGTATAAGTATGCAAATCGTTTTTGCACAGTTTCGACCGCTTCTATCGTAAATTATTGCGGTTCCATTTCCTCCCGCTGCAACCGATTCCGCTTACGCGCACGCTGATCTTTCTTCAATCGTTTTGCCTTGTACATGGCTTCGTCGGCCTTGGCCATCAATTCATCAAGGGTCCCTTTGTTTGTTTCATCCAGAGTCGCATGGCCAACGCTGAGACTCAACGGGAACTGGCGGCTTTCCTCGTTGTTCTTTTGTGCACAACTCTCCTTCAGCCGACTCACGGCGGCCGACATCGACCTGCGGCTGAATTGACCGGCAACTGCAAACTCGTCGCCGCCGATTCGCCCCAGCACGTCGGTTTCGCGAAATGTTGCTCTCAGTATCTCGGCGGCCTCAGACAAATAAGCCGATCCTGCCTCGTGTCCCAGCGAATCATTGATCAACTTCAGGTCGTCCAGATCAATAAACACTACTGAAAATGGCACCTTGGAACGCTGCGTCATCCGCATGGCCTGGTCGGCGAGCAACCGGAAGCCTCTCAAATTGTGAAGTCCAGTCAACTCATCGCGCAGAGCCAGCGCATGGATTTCTGTCTCCATTGCATTGATTCTCCACACGAGGTAGAGCAACAGCGATACGGAGAAAATAGACGCCGACGAGGCCAGCAGCGCGGTGATGTAATGCGGCGGCATATTCCCTGCGCCAATGATCCGAGCCCTTGTGCCTTCACGAAAAAACGGCGCGACCAGAAGTATGGGCGACAGGATCCGGGCCAGGTTACCGCCATTCCCGCTGTCGGCATAGATCGAAAAAATACCGTTTTCAGTTCTTCGGAGCACCGTGATTACGGTTAATAGCAATAGGCAAACCAGGGTCCCGCGCAACGTTTGAACATTCGCCAAAATCCCGAAAATCCTCAATTTGCCGAACAGGTCGCTCGAAACAAGCGTGAACGTCAAAATGCACAAACCCAGCGTAAGCAAATCGCTCAACCAGACAGCAGTCCTGTTTTCTACCCTCATGGCAATCATGGTGAAGCCGAGCACCAGGAAAGCACCCGCCGCTTGAGGCGTCATCCTTGTCTGAACAGGGACCCCATGCACGCGGGCATACTCGGTGGCGAGCGCTGGTACGAACGGGATCGAGTATTTGAAAACCACAAGCAAGGCCAGAAGAATCACTCCTCCGGCCAGCAATGGACTTATCCAGCGGTTCAATCTGGTTTGCCCGGTACCAAGAAACATGAGGCACAGGGTGCTCATCAGGGACGCCGCAGCCGACTCAGGTTTCATCGGCAGCCAGCTGCCGAGAGCCGTCCAGCCGGGCCCAGGCATGAGCCACGCCGCTAGTTGAGCCGTCGATATCAGGATCAATAGGGCCAGGCAGGCAGTTTCGATCCGTTCGAAAAACACGAATATCGCCGGGTTGGGATCGCGAGGAAGCATGGCCGGGGAAGGTTTGAGCATTGTCGAAGAATGGAACCCCAATCGCTCGGCAACGGCAACCTTGCACACGGTTCCAGTATCAGTCTACTCCCCAACTTTGTTGTCATGGGGCTTGGAAACACTCGCGCTCGTAACCAGGGGATGGCACTTCCGCGTCATTGCATACTGCGGCTGGTTCGTCTCTACCGGGTGGTTCGCTTTATGGCGAGGTGGGCACCATCCCCGTCTCCATCTCCTCTCCCAAAATCCAAGCACGTCGCCATCCTGCGCTGATACACTCTCGTTTGTCCCCCGCTGAAGTTTCAGTAAGCTAAGGATCCAGCACTGACGATCTCGAATTGACGACGATGAACCCGCCTATCTCTACCATCAATGATCTTTTTTGCCGCGTTGCTTCAGCGGCCAATCCTCGCGCCGTTCTCTGGCAGGACGAGTTCGGCCACTGGCAGCCCATTTCTTCCGACCAGATCTACCAGCGTGTTCGTGCGCTGGCCCAGGCATTTCTGAGCTGGGGCGCGCAAAAGGGATATCGCGTCGCCCTTATCGCTGAGAACCGCTGGGAATGGGTGGTCACCGATTTCGCCGCCCTCGCCATCGGCGCCGCCGATGTGCCCATTTATCCCACTCTCACGGGTGAGCAGATCGCCGAACTCATCGCCGACGCGGGCTGCCGCATCGCCGTTGTTTCCACGCGCCAGCAGTACGACAAGCTCAACTCCGTCCGTGCTCGCACACCACTCGAGCAAATCGTCATCATGGACGCGCCCGCACCGGAAGGAGCAATCGCATTCAGCACTTTGATTGGCGATGCGGATCTCCGCGGTGCGCAACGTGATCCGGTCTTCGACGCGCTCGTGCGCTCCGTCGAACCAAAGGATCTGGCAACGCTCATCTACACGTCCGGCACCACCGGCGAGCCTAAAGGCGTCGCTCTCACGCACGGCAATGTCGCCGCCAACCAGAATTACGCTCCGCAGGATTTTCATTTCGACGTTTCTGACGCCTGCATCTCATTTCTGCCGCTCTCGCACGTTACTGCGCGCGCGCTCGATTACGTCATGTACAACTCCGGCGCTCAGGTCGTGTATTGCACGCAATTCGACAAGTTGCCGCAGGCCATGAAGGAAATCAAGCCGACTGTGATCGTCGGCGTGCCGCGCGTCTACGAAAAAATCCGCCAGGCGGTTGAAAGCAGGGCCGCGCTTTCGCCCGTCAAAAAACGGTTGCTGGCCTGGGCCATTCGGCTGGGCTCCAACTTTGTTGATACGGTCTACGACGGCCGCAAGCCATCGTCAAAAAGATGGGGCTTGGCGAACAAGCTGGTGTATTCCAAAGTGCGCGAGGCCTTCGGTGGCCGCGTCAAAGTTTTTGTTTCCGGCGGCGCTCCGCTCGGCATTGATACAGCACGCTGGTTTGCGTCGGTCGGAGTAGCGCTTTGGGAGGGCTATGGCCTGACCGAAACATCTCCCGTCATCTCCCTCAACACGCCCCTCCAACACCGTATGGGCGCAGCCGGTATGCCTCTTGGCAACGTGGAGCTCAAACTCGCTGAGGACGGCGAACTGCTGGTGCGCGGGCCGTCGGTGTTTCCAGGCTATTGGAACAAGCCTGAGGCGAACGCGGAGTGCATCGACGCAGAAGGCTGGTTCAGAACCGGCGACATCGGCCATTTCGATGCCGACGGATTCCTTTACATCACCGACCGCAAGAAGGAGCTGCTCAAGACCTCCGGCGGTAAATTGGTGGCGCCCCAGCCGATTGAAAACAAGCTGAAGAACAGCATATTGGTGGCCCAGGCGGCCTTGGTTGGCGACAAGCACAAGTTCATTTCCGCGCTCATCTCGCCCAATTTTGTCGCCCTGGAGGAGTGGGCCAAGCAGCACGGTATTCACGCCAACTCCCGCGCCGACCTGGTAGCGCACAGCCGCATCATCGCGCTCTACGGGGAAATCGTGCGCGAGGTAAACGGCACGCTGGCGAACTTTGAAACACTCAAGCGTTTCCGCGTGGTGGCAGACGAGTGGACCCAGGAATCAGGCGAGCTTACCCCATCCATGAAGCTCAAGCGCCGCGTGCTTACACAGAAGTATGACGTGGTAATCGCCGAGCTCTACGAGGACGAAGCAACCGCACGAGGCGAATAGGCGAACCCCATCGCCTCAGCCCTTTACCGAACAGGAGGCCACGCTTGGCGAGTACCTTCAGGCCCCTGAAGAACGGGCTGCCCCACGCTCCAACGCCCAGCAACGCGCCAAACAGAATGACCGCGTCGATGCTCAGCCGTCCCTGCCGCGACCAGTACGCATCCGGGCTCAGGTTTAGCCACAGGGCAAACTCGTCCAGCGTCAGCGCAGCACCCGCTCCATAACTGACCGCCATCAGCCGGCCGAAAAAGATCGAAATTGGCGTGTGCGAGCGACCCAGGTCGGCCAGCCATCCATAGCCCACGAGCAGCAGGATAAGAATGCCCCACACCAGGTGGTGAATGTGCGTTCCGCGCACCACCACCCACTGGAACATGCCTTCGTGACTCGCGACCCGGTAGACAAGGATGCGAACTCCCACGAACGTCAGCAGAAACGAAACCGAGGCGAGGAACATGCGCTGCCGCGGCCTGTCCGGTATCGTAGTCCGCACCAGGAACCCCAGCCGGGTCAGCTGCAAAAGAACCAGCAGAACAACGACCACCAGGCTGACAAATGCCAGCAAAAGCAGTGCTCCGAGTCCAAGCATATGTTCACAAGTCTACAAGTTTACGAGTTTACAAGTTCAAAAGTTTACGAGGGAACGACGGCAACAGGGAACAGGGAATAGGGACCAAGGGAACCAAGGGGTCAAGGGATGAGCTTCGGAGGCCTCATGCCTCCCGTTGCACGCTTGGCAATCTTTAATCGCGGAGGCAAGAAAACCCGTACCTGGAAACCTTGTCAACTCGTCAACTTGTAAACTCGTTCTCTTGTTCCCTTGTTCTCTCGTTCCCTGTACCTCCGTGAGCGCGGTCACGAATCCCCTTTACAGCGGGAGGTACACTGTTTAAGGCGTTCGGTCCGGCCGTTGCCTTGATTTGTACGCCCATCTAAAAAATTGGTTCCCGGCTCGGCCCTTTGGCCGCGCGATTTCAGGAGATTCTGCGATGCGAGTTGCTTTGTTGACCGGTGGCGGCGACTGCCCCGGACTGAATGCGGTTATTTATGCCGCGGTGAAAAAAGGTATCAACCACTATGGTGACGAATTCATCGGCTTCCTCGACGGCTGGAAGGGCGTTCTTGATAACCGGTTCATCCCTCTCACACTTGAAGCCATCGACGGCATCCAGCTGAAGGGCGGCACCATCCTCCACTCTTCGCGTACCAACGTCAAGAAGATCCCGGGCGGCATTGAGAAGGTTCAGGAAGTACTCAAGCTCAATAAGATTGATGCGCTCATTGCTCTCGGGGGCGACGACACGCAGTCCGTCACGCTCTTCCTGAGCGAGCATGGCCTGCCCGCAGTTGGGGTGCCCAAGACCATCGACAACGACATCAGCGGCACCGACCAGACCTTCGGCTTTGACACCGCCGTGGCCATCGCGACTGAGGCTGTCGATCGCATTCACACCACGGCTGACTCACACAACCGCGTCGTCGTCATTGAAGTCATGGGTCGCGACGCCGGCTGGATCGCCTACGCGGCCGGTATTGCCGGCGGCGCCCACGTCGTACTGGTTCCCGAACTCGATATAGACATTGACCACGTTTGCGCGTTGCTCAAGTACAACTACGATCACGGCAAGCGCTACGGCGTCGTGGTGGTCGCGGAAGGCTGCCACCTGCCGGAAGTCGGCCAGGTCATCGGCTCCGCTCAGGTCGACTCGTTCGGCCACGCCCGCCTCTCCGGCATCGGCGAGGCTCTCGCCGAACTGATCGAAAAGAAAACCGGCTTTGAGACTCGCTCCGTCAACCTGGGCCACACCCAGCGCGGCGGCGTACCCACGGCCTTCGACCGCCTGCTTGGACAGCGTTACGGACTACATGCCATCGACATGGTGCACGAACAGAAATGGGGCCGCATTGCCGTTCTGCACGGCCTTGACGTCACCGACATCACCATCAAGGAAGCCATCGCGACCAATCGTCGCCTCGACAAGCGATTCTTTGACGTGATCACCGGCCTCGAAGCCAAGGTCTAGCCAAACCCATGCTTCATACAAAAAGCCATCCTCCCGCCGAGGATGGCTTTCTGCTTGCACCAGGGAACCTCAATCCGTTCAAGATCTCAATAGAATTGCAAAGGGCCAGCAGCTAATAAGGAACCCGCTAACTCGCTGACTCGCCAACCCGCTGACTTGCTGCCTTATGCATTACCGCCTTTATCGCGAAGACGACTTCACGCAGCTCTATGCGATTGAGCTCGCGTGTTTCGAGCCGCCGTTTCGATTTTCGCGGAACACTATGCGAACGCTGATCGCCGATCCGGCATCGGCAACATGGATCGCCGAGGAACACGATCAGATAGCGGGCTTTGCCATCATCTTCTGGGCGCAGCCGCCTGAGCAGCCTCTGGCCTACATCCAGACACTTGAAGTCGCGCCCACGCAGCGCAGTCGCGGTATTGCCCGCGAGCTGCTGCGCCGCGTGGAAGAATCAGCCAAATCCGCTGGTGCGCACGTCATCTGGCTGCACGTAGCGGAGACCAACACGCCGGCAGTTCGCCTCTATGAGGCGCACGGTTATAGCGAACAGGGCAGGGAAGAAAACTACTACGCTAAAGGTATTCCCGCGCTACTTTACGCCAAGCCGATTGAGTAGCTCCGATTCGCTCCGGCAGCGCAGGATCCACGTTACTTCGGCCTTGCGGTTGCTTTGCAATTCGCGTGGATATATTCTTCTCTATCTGACTATCTGCGTTTTCCGCTGCATTGTCAGCGAACATTACTAACAGGCTTAGGAGCCAGTCGTTTTCTTTACCGAATTCTCGTGTTCCTGTGGAGACAGAAATATGGCACTCCAACCAGCAGAATCTGCGCACGGCGTTGAATCCATTCCAGTCGTGCTCAACGGCCGCACTCTCGAAGTCAACCGGCGCATCCCGCTTAACACCGACTGGGTGGACCAGGTTCGCGTAAACACCAGCGCCGTGGAACGCCGCGCCGCGACACATGTCACGCGCCGCTCGGTCAAGAAGGACAACCAGGCCGCGTGGCTGTTGCGCGCCATTGCCTGCATGGACTTGACCACGCTCAGCGGCGACGATACCGCCGAACGCGTGCGGCGTCTTTGCGCCAAAGCGCGCAATCCGCTGCAGAGCCACATCGTTGAGGGCCTCGGCATTCAGGATTTGCACCTCCACGTTGGCGCCGTTTGCGTGTATCACTCCTTCATCGAGACGGCCGTCAAGGCACTTGAAGGCTCGGGCATTCCCGTGGCGGCGGTTAGCGCCGGATTTCCGCATGGGTTATCACCTCTCGCCGAGCGCGTGGATGAGATTCATCGCTCCGTGGAAGCGGGTGCATCCGAAATCGACATCGTCATCACCCGCGCGCACGTTTTTAACGGCGACTGGCAGGCGCTCTACGACGAGATTGCGGCATTCAAGGAAGCCTGCGGCCCGCACGCGCATCTGAAGACCATTCTCGGCACCGGCGACCTGATGACACTGCGCAACGTTGCCCGCGCAAGCTGGGTAGCCATGATGGCCGGCGCAGACTTCATCAAGACCTCCACTGGCAAGGAACCGGTGAACGCCACGTTGCCTGTTTCGCTGGTGATGGTGCGGTGTATTCGCGATTACGCGGAACGCACCGGCATGGCGGTCGGCTTCAAGCCTGCCGGCGGAATCCGCACTGCAAAGCAGTCGCTCGACTGGTTGTCGCTGATGAAAGAGGAACTCGGCCGCCCGTGGCTTGAGCCGTCGCTATTTCGTTTTGGCGTCAGCGGGATGCTGGGCGATATCGAGCGCCAGCTTGAGCATTATTTAACCGGCAGCTACTCGGCCACGTATCGTCACCCGATCGCGTAGGAATGAAGGGTGCAGGCGCGGGAATGATGGGTACGGGCGCAGGAATGAAGGATACGGGCTTTAGCCCGTACGTTGAACATGGCAGATTGAATGGGGCTTTAGCCCCTGAGGCAAGAAACGGCTCGCTGCTTCAATTCTCAAAAAGCTTATGCAAGCGATCCGCAACTGGAAGGAAGCGCAATGAGCATCGTGGAAAAGTTCTACAGCATGGAATATGGAGTCGCGCCGGAGGATCCCAAGGAAGCGGTGCAGTGGCTCGAGCGTCATCATCGCCGCTTCAATGAGTTCATCGGCGGCGCGTGGGTTGCGCCCGCCAGCGGCGAATACATGCCCACCAGCGATCCCTCCACCGGCGAGACCATCGCTGAAGTTGCCAAGGGAAACACAGACGACATGAACGCCGCCGTGGCCGCCGCGCGCAAGGCCTTGCCTGCCTGGCAGGCTCTGAGCGGGCACGCGCGCGCGCGCTATCTTTATGCGCTTGCGCGGTTGGTGCAAAAGCACTCCCGCCGCCTTGCCGTTCTTGAAACCATGGATAACGGCAAGCCCATCCGCGAGAGCCGCGACATCGATATTCCGCTGGTTGCTCGCCATTTCTACTACCATGCCGGCTGGGCGCAGCTTCTCGAATCGGAATTTCCCAACTACCGGGCCTGCGGCGTTGTTGGCCAGATCATCCCGTGGAACTTCCCGCTGATGATGTTTGCTTGGAAGGTGGCGCCGGCGCTTGCTGCGGGAAATACCGTTGTTATCAAGCCGGCAAAATACACGCCGCTTACCGCTCTTGCATTCGCTGAGCTGGCGATGGAAGCCGGCCTGCCTCCCGGCGTGCTGAACGTGCTTACGTGTGACGCAAAGACCGGCCAGGCATTGGTTGAACATCCCGGCATCGACAAGGTTGCGTTCACCGGATCCACCGAAGTGGGCCGCATCATTCGCTCGGCCACTGCGAACTCCACCAAGAAGCTCTCGCTTGAGCTCGGCGGAAAATCGCCGTTCATCGTCTTCGACGATGCCGATATCGATTCCGCTGTCGAGGGCCTTGTTGACGCCATCTGGTTCAACCAGGGGCAGGTTTGCTGCGCAGGCTCGCGACTGCTTGTGCAGGAGCGCGTGGCGGAGACTCTCTACGCCCGACTTCGCGCCCGCATGGAAACTTTGCGCGTGGGTCCGCCGCTCGACAAATCCATCGACATTGGCGCCATAGTTTCTCCCGTTCAACTCGAAAGTATCCGCAAAATGGTCGATGCAGGTGTGGCTGAAGGCGCACATTGCTGGCAGCCAAACAACCCACTGCCGGACAAAGGAAGCTTTTTCCCGCCCACGCTGCTGACTGACGTGCATCCGGCAGCAACGGTTGTGCAGCAGGAAATCTTTGGACCGGTGCTTGTGGCCATGACGTTCCGCACGCCGGCCGAAGCAGCAGAACTCGCAAACAACACAGTTTACGGCCTTGCCGCCAGCGTCTGGAGCGAGAACATCAATGTCGCTCTCGATCTTGCTTCACGCGTGAAGGCGGGTGTGGTCTGGGTCAACTGCACAAATCAGTTCGACGCCGCCTGCGGATTCGGCGGCTATCGCGAGTCCGGCTACGGCCGCGAAGGTGGACGCGAGGGTATGCTTGAGTACCTCGTACCCAAGTGGCTGCAAACACTGCCGCCTTCGGCCGAATCTCCGGTTCCAAATCAGATTCACGACGAAGAAGAATTCTTCCTGCCCGATGGCTCGCCCATCGATCGCACGGTGAAGATGTACATCGGCGGCAAACAGTCGCGCCCTGACTCCGGCTACTCCTACCCGATCTACGGCCGCAACGGCGAACTGCTTGGCGAAGCGCCGCTTGGCAATCGCAAAGACATTCGCAACGCGGTCGAAGCGGCATGCGCTGCCGGCAGTTGGGCCAGGGTCAGCGCGCACGGCCGTGCACAAGTGATCTATTACATCGCCGAGAACATGATTCAGCGCCGCGATGAGATTGCAGCGCGATTGGCGCGCGTGGTCGGCGAGGAGCAGGCTGCTGCTGAAGTGGATCTCTCAATTCAGCGCATCTTCAGCTACGGTGCCTGGGCCGACAAGTACGAAGGCGTTGTCCATCATCCTCCGGGCCGCAACATCACTATTGCGATGCCCGAACCGCTAGGCGTCGTCGCTATTCTGGCGTCCACGCGGGCGCCGCTCCTCGGTCTGCTTTCCCTTATTCTCCCGGCCATTGCTGTTGGCAATGCGGTTGTCGCCGTGCCGTCAGAAACCTATCCTCTAGTAATCGGCGACCTCTACCAGATCCTTGAAACCAGCGATGTGCCAAGCGGAGTAGTGAACCTGGTTGCGGGCCGGCCTGCGGAACTGGCCACAACACTTGCCCGCCACCACGGTATCGAGGCCGTGTGGTGCTTCCGCAGCAACGAAGAAGCGAACGCGACGCGGGCTGCTTCCATCGGCAACATGAAGCAGGTGTGGACGAACGACGGTCACGAGTACGACTGGTTCAGCCCGCAAGCAGAGGGCCGCTGGTTCCTGCAGCATGCCACGCAGGTGAAAAACATCTGGGTTCCGTACGGCGAGTAGGACTACGGAATTGACACGCGTGCCGAGGGGCCTTTTTCGCTCGAAATCGGCCCAAAAAGCCCGAAATTATGACCATAAATCGGCGAAAACCAAGGGTTATTGTTTACTGATTGGTACTGGGTCGTCCATCTTAACTCCTTTAGTTTCAATCTTATGTTACCAGAAAACGGTGTTTTCGGTTGGGGAGGGGTGGGGGTGTTTTTTAGTCTGTTTTGCCGTAGCTTCAAGAAATCAATTAGATAAGAGCAAAAATGACTGAAATACATCTGCCTGCAGTTGGCCTTCATCTGGAGGGACGTGCAGAGTTCGCCCTTAGTTATTGTGCGCTTCGGATGAGTATTCTTCAGTAAGTTGATTTGGCGGGAACATTGTCGGGTTTTGGTCGTCGTGGGTTGAGGGGCACGCTTTGCCTTGTCCTAAAGTCGAGATTTGAGTAACGACAGTGAAGGAAGGTACTTTATCCGTCAGAGTGCATTAAAGTCCATATCACATTAAATCTATGGCTTTGACGAATTCAACTTGCCTCTCTTTCCTTCTTGTTGCATCGGTGGTCTTCTCACTTGAAAGAGACGAATATTTCGCCGCCGATTTTTCCAGTTCATCCTGTGGTAACTTCTGCGGGTCATACGGTTTTTCAATGAGCGAAGCGAATTTCGTAATTCGTTTGATCAGGGTAGGCTGATCGATCCGGCTTCCAGCCGTAACGCTGAAGCCGCCGGCTCTTAGCCGGTGGTCAGTTCACACGGCACCAGCTACGGCGAGTGCCGGGGAAGAAGGTGGGGCTCGCGGCACGTCGGGTTCGCGACTTTGCTATCCCACCCATGCAGCAAAGACGCTGCATGGATGGGGCACCCAGTCGTTTTGCTCAGGAGGCATGGGTCCAGGTTGGGTTCCTACTTTCCCACCCATGCAGCAGAAGACGCTGCATGGATGGGGCACCCAGTCGTTTTGCTCAGGAGGCATGGGTCCAGGTTGGGTTCCTACTTTCCCACCCATGCAGCAGAAGACGCTGCATGGATGGGGCACCCAGTCGTTTTGCTCAGGAGGCATGGGTCCAGGTTGGGTTCCTACTTTCCCACCCATGCAGCAGAAGACGCTGCATGGATGGGGCACCCAGTCGTTTTGCTCAGGAGGCATGGGTCCAGGTTGGGTTCCTACTTTCCCACCCATGCAGCAGAAGACGCTGCATGGATGGGGCACCCAGTCGTTTTGCTCAGGAGGCATGGGTCCAGGTTGGGTTCTTACTTTCCCACCCATGCAGCAGAAGACGCTGCATGGATGGGGCACCCAGTCGTTTTGCTCAGGAGGCATGGGTCCAGGTTGGGTTCTTACTTTCCCACCCATGCAGCAGAAGACGCTGCATGGATGGGGCACCCAGTCGTTTGTGTGAGAGCTGGGAGCTTCCCCACAGTAACCGAGGTGGCTTTCATCACGAGCCGGGATTATTTCCCGGGTTCGAGAGTCAACTTTTGTACTCGCCAATTCAGCAGCTCGGCAGCGTACAGAACATTCTCTGAAGGGCATGCCAGCTCGTGGATCCATCCAAATTGTCCAGGCCCGTGGCCAGTGGCGCCAAGAACACCAAGCACCTTGCCGTCCAGATCGAGCTTGTAGATGCGCCCCGGATAACTATCCGATGCAAAGAGGACTTGGTGCGGCCCCGGCGTAATGCAAATTGCCCACGGAGAGCCATTCAACATCGTTTTGTTCAGAGGCGCCGGTGCCTCGGAGGTTGCGGGCACTTCGGAAGGAGCGTTCCCCATCCATGGGTGAATCTTGTGATCGTACGGCACGTTGATATGAATCTCACGCAGGTACTTGCCGTCTCCATCGAATACCTGGATGCGACCGTTGCCGCGGTCGGCCACGTACACGTTGCCGGCTTGGTCCGTGGCAATGCTGTGCGGCGTGCTGAACTGGCCTGGGCCGCTGCCTGGCTCACCCCATGACTTGATCCAGTTGCCATCCTTATCGATTTTGGCAATCCGCGAATTAATGTAACCATCGCTGATGTAGGTATTGCCCGCGGCGTCCCAGGCCATATCTGTCACCTGTCGAAACTCGCCGTTAATTGGGGGCAGAGGCGGCTTGGGGTGCTTCAACGGACCGGTGCCTTCGTCGGAAGCCTCCTGCTTGCGCCCGAAGACCATCATGACCCGACCTTCAGGGCTGAACTTGATCACCATGTCCGAACCCTTGTCCGCGACCCAGATGTTGTCTTCTTTATCGATCTTCACCGCATGTGCAAAGCTCCACGCATAAAGGTGATGACCAATTTCGCGAACGTAATTTCCTTCAGCGTCGAACTCGAGCAACTGTGCCGCAGCCGCACCATAGGCTGGGCCTGTGGTGCCGCCGCGCGAAAAGACGAAGACGTGTCCTTTCGAATTGACGGCAACGCCTGCCGCCTCTCCGAAAAACGTGTCCGGCGGCAGCTTGAAGAAATCTGTCTGAGCCTTGAACTGGATTTCAGGCACGGCTTGCTGTGCCAACAACGGGATGGGCAGGCAAAGAGCCACCGCCAATGCGAAAGATTTCATTTCTTCCCTCCGGGGTAAACGAGGCTTCGATGATCTTCACTTTTCCGGTGCTTTGTCAAAGGGTTGTTTCACTGAAATTCTTGGCCGGTTTTCAACCTGCAACTGCTTTGAAACCGCTTCGACCTCGCGAAACACCCTTAGCAGATTTCCGCCGAGAATTTTGCGGCAGTCTTCGGGTGAATAGCCGCGCTCCATCAGCGCCGCGGTAATTTTCGGCAGGTCCGCCGGCGAGTCAATGCCTTGTGGCAATTGGCCGCTGACTCCGTCGAAGTCCGAGCCAAGGCCGACGTGATCCATGCCGGCCACCTTGGCGATGTGGTCGATCTGGTCGATCAGCGCTGAGAGCGGCGGCCGTGGAATCCTGTCGGCAAACGAGCGCTGCACTTTTTCTACTTCCGCCGCGCTTGCAACGCGACCTTCCGCTCTTGCTTTGTCTTTCAGTTCCTGCACGGCTTTGTCCATCTCCGGGCCGATTGCCTTCTGCGCGTTGCGGTAATCCTGCGAGACAAATCCGGAGTAAAAGTTGACCTGCACGACGCCGCCCTTTGAATCAGGGCCGCCGGAGTTTGCTATGGCGCGCAGCATGTCGTCGGTCATGTTCCGCGGCGAATCGCACAGCGCCCGCGCGTCGGAGTGCGACGCGATGACTGGTGCCCGCGTAATGATCAGCGTCCGGAAAAACGTCTTGTCTGATACGTGCGACACATCCACCATCATGCCCAGGCGGTTCATCTCGTAGACAACGTCCTTGCCGAACTCGCTCAGGCCCTCTTTTGTGTGCGCGACGTTCGTATCGGCGAAGTCTCCCGAGCTGTCTGCCCAGCCGTTGGAGTTGTTCCACGTAAGCGTCATGTAACGTACGCCGAGGGCGTAGTACTGCCGCAGCAGTCCGAGGGAATCCTCGATCGAGTGGCCGCCCTCAATGCCCATCAGCACGGCCAGCTTGTGTTCCCGGTGTGCGCGCGCAATTCCGTCGGCTGAAGTGACAAGTTCCACCTCGCTGGGGTGCTTCGCCACTTGTTGTTTGACCACGTCGATCAGTTCGAGAGTCCGCCGCGCATACTGGCCCTTGTACCTTTCCGGTTCCACCCAGATGGAGAAGAATTCCGCCGCCAGGTTGCCCTTCCGCGCCGATTCAAGATTGAAGTTTCCGTCGTTCAGCGGGTCGCCAAGGTCGAAATGCGCGTCAAGAAAGCGCTGCGGCGTGTCAGCGTGCGTGTCAATCACGATTGCCGATTGTTGCACGGCTTCCGGCGAGAGCTTTGCTTGAGAATTGCTCCTGGTTGTCATTGAGTGTGCTGGCCTCGCAGAGGATCCGGTATTTGCCGGCGCCGTCTGGGCCATTATGGAAATCGCCGCCGACGGTACCGTGAGCAGCAGTGTCGCGGCGGTTCCGAGCAGCGAGTGTAAACCGTGGCTGCGCATAGTCTTGCCTGTGAGTGTATACCTGATCCGCTGCCTGAAATCAGCATTCTCCGCAGCGGGCATCCACCCCTCATCCTTTGCTATACTTGTATGGTTCACCTCATGCGGAGGTGGCGAAATTGGCAGACGCACTAGCTTGAGGTGCTAGCGCCCACAAGGCATAGGGGTTCAAGTCCCCTCCTCCGCACCATTCGATATTGGGTCCGGCACTCCGGGCAGACTTGGAAAGCGTTTCGCAATGCAGATTCTCTTCTACACCTTCATCGTCATCCACCTGATCGTGTGTTTCTTCCTGATCGGTGTTGTTCTCATCCAGCAGGGCCGCTCGGCCGACCTCGCCGGCGCGTTCGGTGGACAGGGCTCTCAAACCGCCTTCGGGCCGCGTGCTGCCGCCAACGTGCTTACGCGCCTCACCACATGGTCGGCTGTCGTCTTCATGTGCACCTCGCTCGCGCTGGTTGTTTTGTACAACCGCGCCAGCACGTCGCACTCGGTTCTTGAAGGCACCAAGCCCGCGCCCATCAGCACGCCTGCCAAGTAAGGCAGAATAAAATCTTCCAAACGAGGACCCAAGCCCATGCCGCTCTCCGGAGAAGCCATCCGCCTGATGAACTACATCGACGACGTAGCCGTAACGCTGCGACGTGTCCTCGCCACCATCCCAGTGCTTACTCCGGAAGAGCGCGCGCGCGTGGCCCAGCACCTGCACGAGGTTCGGCCGAACGCGGAAGATGTTGCGAAGGCGCTCGTGGCCAAGTAGTTACAGTCCGCAAATTTTCAGTCGCAATCGGAATTGCAGATCAGGGTTCACAAGCCAAGGGGCGTCCCGCGCTCTGTGGTCTGTGGTAATGGGCGTTGCTGAGCCCTTTTACACCGACGGCAATCAGGCGATGCGTTTTCCTACCAAATGCAATCCACCTGGCTCGGGACTGTATTCGGGAACCGCTATCTCTGGTTCGGGTTCTACTTTTACAGGCTCCGGGTGGGTGATAATGACTGGCTGGTCGTTTGCGATCAAGCCCTTCAATGCCTCGGCTGAACCCGGACGTCCATAAAGCCAGCCCTGCGCGTAGATCTTTTGTTGGTCGGGGCAGAAATAGTCGGACTGACTCTGGGTTTCAACGCCTTCAACCACGACACTCAGGCCCAGCGATTTTGCCATGTTCATAATCTGCGGCAGGATGACCGCGGCTACCGATTCGGTTCCGATGACCTTGGTAAACGCCTTGTCGATCTTGATGGTGTCGGCGAACAAATACAGGAGCTTGTCGAGATTTGAGTGACCGGTGCCGAAGTCGTCGATATGGATGCCGTATCCTTTGCGTCGCAAATTGCGGATTGTTTCCATCGCATCTGCGCCGTCAGAAGCCGATCGCTCGGTAATCTCGATTACGAGACTTTCCGACCTCACTTTTGCCCGATCAAGCGATTCGTCGAGCATAGGAAGAAAGTTGGGATCCGAGAGATCTGCGGCCGCGACATTCATGCTGACGCGGAAGCCGGGACGATTCTGCAGCGTCGTGGAGAAATCGTGCAGAATTTGCCGCAGCACTGACCTGGTGATCTTGCTTACGAAGCCATGCTCCTCAGCAATCTTCACAAAGACGTCCGGATCGACAACTTCGCCATCCGCGTTTTTCCATCGTGCCAGTGCTTCGGCGCCGACACACATCTGCGTTGCGAGGTTTATGATCGGCTGATAAACAACCTCCAGTTCGCCGCGGTCCAGAGCGCGCTGCAGTTGGCGCGACAATTCTCGATTCCGCACCCGCGCGTGCGCTAGCAGCATTCCCATCAGGAGGCCTGTCAGGGCTCCAACACAGACACAGGCGGCAATTGCCACGGTACCGTTTTGCAGCACATAGGCGGCCGGCACGGACATGGTAACGCAATTGATGCCCAGCGAAGAGCACCGGGTCGCGTAAAGCATTTCTCCCAGGCGCCCCGAACCGTCGGCTGCGACAGGCGGGTTGTCAGATTTCGACGATTGGCTCGGGGCTTGGCCCGCCTGCATGCCCTTCGTACGTTTCAAGGTCACGGCAAACCGAAACGGATCGACGTCTTGATGCAGGGGTTCACCGGAATCGAATACGACAAACGCATTTCCAAGTTGCAGGGCAGCGCGGTTTTGCCCAGATTTCGCCTGATATTTCAGGTTGTAGTAGGTGAACCCGCCTTTTGCGCGCGCGGACTCCCTACTCATGGATGAGATGGATCTGGCGGACCGCCCTGAGATAGCAGAGCATTCGATCTTGTCGCCCTGGATTCGGCCGGCGTCTTTCAAGTACGCCGACCGAAATACGAGATCACGCAGATATCCAATATCGCCTTCAGCGCAGGTCGTGAACCCGGAATGTCTTAACGAATCGAGAACATTACTGGCTTCTTCAAGGGAGGCGTCGTTCTGGGCGACAAGGAGCTTTGAATAGTGATCAAGCCTGAAAATTGACTCCCAAAATACCGCCTTACAACCGAGAAAATAACCCCCAATACCGCCACTCAATACCAAGACAAAAGTGAGAACGCGCAGATATGGAACCGTTGCGGAAGGACACGGTTCATTGATCCTTCCTGAAGCGCTCTTTTTTTGCCGAGGGGTCATGGATTCTCGCTTCCGTCTACAGATGTAGTCGTTTCTAGTACTGCAAACAATGGTCCTTAATGGGGAATAGTTAATTCCTTTAGGTGGGGTACATGTAAGTTCGGTAACCGTGATCTAGATAACCACGGTACTTCTGTGTTCTGCGATCCGATTGATTTTGTCGAGAATCACGGAAATTGGATGGCCCATTGGTAACTTCAGGAAGTTACCTCGCATTCGAGTCTCGTCAATAATCGAAATTAAGCAAAACGCTTCCGGTGACTTGGCGATCCCTAAAACTCGAAATCCAGCGAGAACTGTACTCGTCGCGGATCGGCCATCTGAACCGGCTTGTTGAAATCGGCTGCTGCGTTCGCCTTGGATCCGAACACACTGTTGTTCATCTCCACATTCTGCCGGTTCGGCAGGTTGAACGACTCGCCGACGATGTCCATGTGCCCGCGCCAGATGGGGATGATTTTAAGAATGCGCAGGTCGAGATTGACGTTTGAGCGAGTCTGTAAAGTGTCGCGCGCAAATCCCGCAGGCCGCGCTGCAAACGGATAGATGTGCTCGCGGTTGCTGTCGAGCCCGGTTAGCGGGTTGTTGCGGAATCCGCTGTCCACCGCGACAATGGGCGCGAACTCCAGTCCATAGACGGCCTTCAGAAAGGGATTCGCCGTCTCGCCCTTGCCTGCGTTCTGCGGGTCGTCCACGTCAGGCCCCAGTATCCAAAGCCCGCTCAGAACCAGCCGATGCCGCTGGTCGTTGAGGGACAGGCTTCTTTCGCCACGAAGCGCATATGGATTTTGTGGTTGTTCGGAATCGGAAGATCCATCGTCGATGGTTTTTGAAAATGTGTAACCGGCCATCAGTTCAAAATCTTCGGTGAATTGCCGGTTCACCGTCACGGTTAAACCGTTGTAGCTTGAACTGGCTTCCGTCTGAAGCTGGTTGACTGCATCGTATGCCGGGTTCAGCCTTGTTTGCGGAAACACGGGGCGGCCGAGTTGCTGCGGGGAAGGCGTTGGCACGCCGAGGCTCGCCGCATTTGTCATGGTGAGTACTATGGGCGGGGGCAAATTGCTGTTCACGGTACGCCCCATCTTGATTCCGCGCACGTATCGGTACTCCGCTTTTGCCGTCCATTGCGAGGGGAGAGCGCGCTCGATGCCGAGCGACGCGGTTTCGCTGTAGGGATTCGCCAGTCCCAGCTGTGCCGTCCAGGTGTTCGGCGCAATTCCGGTGTGCGGCGATGTGAACAGAGTGCCTGCCTGGTAGAGCGAGGCGGCCTGCGCTCCTTCCGCAATCTGCTGCAGCGCGTTGGTTTTGTCGAACTGTTCAATTCGATTCACCGTGCTCAACAGGTAGCGATCCACAAAGATTCCGAATCCGCCTCTCACCGCCCAGTTTCCGGCTGGCGACCAAGCAAAGCCCAGCCGCGGGCTTACATTCATCAGGTGCTCTGGCAATTCCGTCGGCAAGCGATTGAATTCATACCGCAGCCCTGAATCAACGGAGAGTCCTTTAGCAGCCGTCCAATGGTCCTGCACATAAGCGGCGAAGCGCGTCTCCGCAAAGTTGGCGTTCGCGTCACCAAAGCTTTGCACGTAGAAATCCGCTTGGCCGCTGGCGAGCGCCGCCAGATCAGGAAAGACGTACAGGCCGCCGAAGCCGTCCAGAACGGCCGAGCGCAAGCTTACGTGGCTCAGCGCCACTCCTGCTTGCAACAGATGTTTCCCGCTCTGCATTATCAAGCTGTCGCTCGCATCCACGTGCGTATCGTAACGGCGGCTGTTGCCCGCGTATGGAGTTCCGATGTCCGCGACGCCCGCAACCTCAACCCCCGGTCCGCTCGCGGACCCTGTGCGCGATACGGCGCGACGCTGAGCGGCCTGAAAGGTCAATTGGTTCAATGAGTGCTGCGAAATCGTCTTGTTCCACGCGCCGTTCACGCTGTTGTCATTGTAGAAAGCTGAGCCGCGCGCGCTTGCGTCTGCAACTTCGTTAGTGTTGAACGCGTCGTTCACCGCTCGATGGTTGGTGAGCGCATAGCGCAGCATCAGGCTACCCGCAGCAAAGTTGCGGTCCACGCGTCCGGAGAGTTCCGTTTCCCCATTCGTTGTTGCAAAGAAGCCCTGCATTACGCGCCTGCCGCGAAGTGGGCCCGCGCTCGCTAGTGCACTATCGATGGCCGCGGCCATCTGCGGGCTAAAGTCGCCGGCTTCTTCGCCGCGGGCCATCTCTTCCTCGGCGGCAATGTAGTAGAAAAAGCGGTTCGGCCTGAACGCTCCACCAACGGATAGCCCGGCCCGCAACCTGTTTTCATCCGGCTTGTGCGGCGCCAGTTCAAGTGCGGGCGTCCCGTTCAGTGCTCCATTCTGGACGAACAGGAATGCGTCTCCGTGCGGCACATTTGTACCGGACCGTGTTTCAACATCCACTGAGCCGCCCGCCGAACCACCGGACTGCGCAGCGTAGCCGTGATTGACCACCTGGAAATCGCTGATAGCTTCGGGCGAAAGTTCGGTTCTGCTCAGCCCGGTGTATTCGTCGTTGTCTTCTACTCCGTCGATGTAGATGGCATTGCTCGAAGGCCGCAAACCTCCGGCGCTGAATCCGCCTTCACCCGCCATCGTCTGAGAGTTGGCTCCAATCGCGGGATTCGCCGATCCAAGCGAAGGAGAAAGCAATGCAAAGCTCAAATAATTGCGGCTCGGAATCGGCAACTCTTCAATGCGATCCCGATCGACATTGGTTACCGGAGACGTTTGGGTTACGTCAAGCGTTGCCGTCTGCGCACTTACTACCACCTGTTCCGTGGCCTCCTGCGGAGCCATCCGCACGCTGAGGTTGGTATCACGTCCCACGGCCACTGCGATCCAACTGCTTTTGTAGGTTGAAAAACCGGTTGAGGTAACCGCGACCTGGTAGCTGCCGCTGGGCAGTCCCGCAATTCTGAACGTGCCGTCCGCTTCTGTTTCGGCGGCGCGAACAACTGTCCTGTCGGTCGAGGAGACCTCGACATGAGCGCCGGAGATCACCGCGCCGGTTGCTTCGGTCACGATGCCTGAAACACTTCCTTGCGACATTCCCTGCTGCGCTGGGAGCGCCATGCAGAGCAATGCGATAAGTAGCAAGGCGGCGATAGAATGCAGCACCAACATGGTTGAATGTCGTGGATGGGTGATGCGGGCGGGGAGTTCCGCTGGTTCCGGATGAAGATTGAACAATTTGGCGTCCCTTCGTTGTGCGAGTGGAAAGAAGGACAGCGGTAGGCGCACGGATACGCACCCATCGCAGTTATTTCCAACGTGAGTTCACAACAGGGATCAGATTCTCAGGAGAAGGGGCGGCGGACTTGCTGTTGGCCGGGCCAGTGTCATGGATGGCCTAAGCTGCGATGGTTCGGCCTTGTTGCTTCTCCGAAAGCGAGGGAATGCCAAGATAGGTACCCGCCTTATCGCAATAGCAACTGTCACTACCAAACCGGCGAACGCGCACGTAGCGGCCACGCAAAGTTCGGTATCGTTCGCGGGAACAACGTCCCTGTCCCAATGGTCGAAGAGTTCCATGAGGGGCGCAAGCGCTGCTATGACCAGCACAAGGGCAATCACGAGTTTGAAGAAACGGCGCGCCACTCATTCGAGAATAGTCGCGCCCATGCTTCACCGCAAATTTCAGGATGACGTCTCAGTCATTTTCCGGCGTCGCGCCTCCGCATCTTTTCTTCGCGGCCTCTACAAATGGCCGCTACCTTGCCCAATCCAGCCGCTGTGTTCCCGGTGTAGAATTCTCCTTCCGTTCAATGGAGTGGGCAAGCACTCACATAACAGGAGAGACGAATGATCATGAATCGGCGTGATTTTATGGCTGCCACAGCGGCAGGAGCAGCATTGATGAACCAGGGGGTAAAGGCTTTCGCAGCTCCGGCGGGAAACATTCAGGTGGGAATCGACGCGGCCAAAGTGGGCGCTCCGGTATCTCCGCTGATTTTTGGCGGGTACATGGAGCCAGCCACCACGAGAGTCTGGGCCGAGATGCTGACCGACCGCAAATTTGGGCGACCGATCACTGACGTTCAGCCGCCGCAAGAGGGCTCCTTCTTTCGCCGCATGCCGGGTGAACCGTTCAAGCCGGTTGGCCCAGCGGGTACTGTCGAAATGGATACCGACAAGCCATTCGTGGGAAAACACAGCGCGCGCATCAAGCTTGACTCGTCGGAGCCGCACGGCATTGCGCAATCCAAACTGCGCGTGGGCCGCAGCAGATCGTACGTTGGCCGCATTTATCTTGCCGGTGATGCCGGCGCCAAAGTTGTCGTTCGTCTTGTTTGGGGCGCAGAACCGGATAATTCTCAAACCATCCAAATCCCGCCGCTCTCGGCCGGATACAAGAAGTTCCCCCTGGAGTTCACGTCGCCGGTTGATACGGATCAGGCGCGCTTTGAAGTTCTCGGAACAGGCAGCGGGACATTCCACGTGGGAACGGCATCTCTCATGCCTGCCGATAATGTGCAGGGATTCAATGCAAGCATGGTCAAGCACATCAAGGATGTTGGTTTCCTGATGGCCAAGTGGCCGGGTGGTAACTTCGTGTCAGGCTACGACTGGTACGACGGTCTCGGCGATCCCGACAAGCGCCCGCCGAAGCCTCAGCCCATGTGGTCAAACAGGATCGAGCCGAACGACGTTGGTATTGGTGAATTCGTCGCTTTCTGCCGCTTGATCGGCGCCGAGCCCGATGTGGCCATTAATACTGGCTTTGGTGAACCTCGCGTTGCCGCTGAGCTTGTGGAGTATTGCAACGGTTCGATCAGCACGCGGCTTGGAAAAATGCGCGCGGAAAATGGCCATCCAGAGCCCTTCAATGTTCGCGTGTGGACAATTGGAAACGAGATGTATGGGCCGTGGCAGTTCGGCTTTATGCCAATGAATCAGTACACCGTGAAGCACAATTATTTTGTCGAAGCCATGCGAGAGGTGGACCCCAAAATCAAGGTTGCTTCGGCAGGCGCCAGCATTTGCGAGGAGTCCTGGTGCGCCGCGGAACAGAAGCAGATGGAGCCGGGCTTTTGGCAGCCGCCCTTGCTTGACAAGCTCCCCTTCAAATACCAGTCGAAGAACGACTCCGACTGGTGGCTGCTCAAAAACAGCGTCGACTATATCGATTACATCTCCGAGCACACCTATTGCTACCCGGACATGGCTTTCGATGCTGAAAAGCAGATGTATGTCGATGTTGTAGATCCACTGCAACTGAGAACGCGCCGCATGGCAAATCGCATCGGTGCCGCTTTTGAGGCCTGGCAGTATTACGTGGACAAGATGCCTTCGCTGAAATCCAAAAACATCAAGATCACGTTTGACGAGTGGGGCTGCCGCTACCGCACGCCGCAGGGACGCGCTCCCCAGCCGGCGGGAATGGTGACTGCGCTCTCGTATGCGGTCTTTCTCCATGAGATGTTTCGCCACTCCGACATGATCGATGTGAGCTGTCCAACCGGAGGACTCAATACGCTGCTGATGGACAGCACCGGGCAGGCCGTCGGCCTTACCGCGGAAGCGCTTGTAATAAAGCTTATCCGCACCCATTTCGTCGGCGCGCTGCCCATCGTGGTCAGCGGAAATTCGCCTCAGGTTCCGATGCGCGGCACACCAATGGTGGATATGGGATCGGAGCCCGTGGGAAGTGCAACGTATCCGATCGATGTTCTCGCCGCGCTCTCGGCGATCGCAAGACCTTCATCCTCTCAGTGATCAACGCTTCGGAAGAGGCGCAGGAATTCACGTCGCAGATCAGCGGGGTGAAGCTGCGCAACGCCGGCAAGCTCTCGCAGATTGTTGCGCCCAGCGCAACGTCAAACAACGAAGTAGGCAAGGAGCCCGTCGTCAAGATTGCGGAAACCTCTGTGGGGCCGCTTCCCGACAAAGTCCAACTTTCGCCGGTGAGCGTGAGCATCTATCAATTCGAGATCGTGTAAGACGCGAAGCAGTCAGAGCAAGTAGACCGGCAATTCGCTGAAAGAATTGCCGGCCCACTTTGCTCATTTGGCGGATTCTCTGCGCGTTTGGCCGGCGAGTGGGCGTTACCACCTACAATAAGAAGAAATCATGCCTACCGTCGCCATTATTGGAGCAGGCCCGCTCGGCCGCTGGCTGGCCCTCGAAGCCGCACGCGCTGGATTCGCCGTATTGCTTGAGGACGTGATGCCCAGCAATCTGCATCACGCGCAGGAGTTCATCCGCCAACAACTCAACGCGGAGACATTGCCGTCCGTTCGCTTTGTTTCCACCATCGAGGACGCGGTGCGCGAGGCTGACCTGGCGATCGACTGCATCCCCGACGAACTCGAATCGAAGCTGGAGATACTGTGGCTGCTCGACCGCATGTCGCCGCCACAAACGGTTTTCGCTACTCCCACGACCCGGATGTCAATTTCCGACCTGGCTTCGTGCACTTATCGCCCGGAGAAGTGCATCGCCATCGTAGCGGAGCCGCAGTCCCTGATAGCAAAGCAGAGCAATGAAGTTCTGCTCCGTACCACGGACCGCACAGCGGCTGAGTCAATTTCTCTTGTAGAGGATTTCTGGAAGCGGCTGGGCCTTGTGCCGACGTTCGAACTGGAGAACAGTGGACAGTGACCAGTGACCAGCTACTAGCTTCTATCCTCTGGCTCTTAGCTTCAAATGCTGGTCCGTGAATATTTGGGGTTATGTGAAATTGCGGCTTGACTCAGGAAGTGTTGGCGATTGGCTTTCCCTGATCCCTATCCCCTGTTCTCCAGCACTTTCTCGTAATACCTCACGTATTGTGGCACCACCAGCGATGCGCAGAAGCGTTTTTGTGCGGTGCGCCGCGCTTCGTCGCGCATTGTTTCGAGCCGCGCCTTGTCGCTCAACAGGCTCAACGCCCCCTGTGCCATGCCGTCCACGTCGCCAACGTTGTACAGCAAGCCTGCCACACCGTCATCGATCAGTTCCGGAACACCGCCTACCCGCGTTGCGATCGATGGGACCTTGCATGCCATCGCCTCGAGAGCGGCCAGGCCAAACGATTCCAATTCGCTTGGCATCAGCAGCAGATCGGCGAGCGGTAATATCTCATTCACGCGGTCCTGCTTGCCCAGGAAGTGCACGTTGCTCTGAATGCCGAGATCGTGCGCGAGCCACTCTGCGGCCGACCGATCCGGCCCGTCGCCCACCAGAACCAATTGCGCCGGCATCTCTTTGGCCACGCGCGCAAAGACCTTCACAACATCGACCACGCGTTTCACGGGTCTGAAGTTCGAAAGGTGCATCAGTATTGCTTCATGCGGAGCAGCAAGTTTCCGCCGCGCGTCGGCGCGTTTATCCTCATCCTTAAAAGGCGCATATACGTCGCAGTTGACGAAGTTCGTCACCACCTCAATATCGCGCTTCACGTCGAAGCTCTCGACGGTCTTTTCCTTCAGGTATTTTGAGATGCTGGTTACGCCGTCGCTCTCCTGAATGGAATAGCGTGTAATCGGCAGATAGCAGCGGTCAAGTCCCACCAGCGTAATATCGGTGCCGTGCAGCGTGGTCACGAAGGGCAGCCGGCGGCCGCGACTTGCGAGCATTTGCCGCGCCAGCAGCGCGCTTACCGAGTGCGGAATCGCATAGTGTACGTGCAGCAGGTCGAGTTCGTTGAACTCCGCCACTTCCGCCATGCGCGAAGCCAGCGCAAGATCGTACGGAGGAAACTCGAACAGCGGATAGCTGGAAACCGGAACCTCGTGGTAGAAGATGCCTTCTTCCCGTCCGTTCAGCCGGAAAGGCTGCGAATAGGAGATGAAGTGCACCTGGTGACCCTGTGCAGCAAGTTCAATGCCCAACTCCGTTGCCACCACGCCCGAACCGCCGTAGGTGGGGTAACACGTGATTCCGATCCGCATAAGTTCTTCCAAACTGAATCAACGACCGACGATGACGATGACGACATACAACATCAAGGCAAGTTGTAGACCGGCCAAGTACTGGAATCCAGCCTATAGGATAGTGGTTCCGATCAACAACCTTACGGTTCTTTGCGGTCTAAATTGCCCGGCCACCCTCCCCAGCTACGTCGGTTTCGAAAAGAGTACAGTCCGGCTTATATCAGAGCCACCATCCATATCGCGGAGAGGTTGTCACCCCAACAGTTTGGGCAGGGCTGCACGCACAGACCAATGTTGCTAGAGATGCGAAAGTCTCAATCTTCCGCAGGCAACGGTTGATGTTACCTGGAACTTGTCCAGTGAACCATGGGCAGGCCCGGCAATGGCGCTCGGAAACAGGGAATGCGACTGCCGCGCAGCGAGCCAATATAGATCGTTTGTAAGTCAGGGCCGCCGAAGGTAACGCTGGCCATCCAGGGAGCGACACCCTTGCCCGTGGCGAAGAGCACCGGTTCATCCACCTGATTTGCAAAGAACGCCTTTTCAAGCGCATCCACCTTTTGCGGGTCGCCTTCGTCCAGCATGATGCGCAAATCGCCTTGCGGCGTGAGCACGAAGAGTTTGTCTGAGTAGACCATAGTGCCCCAGAGGTTTCCGCCGGAGTCGAAGGCGATTCCATCAGGCCACGCTCCCTTGCCCAGGCTGGCAGGGCCGAAGATCTCGCGATCACAAAGCGAACCATCATCGTGGACGCGCATTCGGCTGATGCAGCCGCCTGTGGTCTCGGCCACGTACATGTATTCTTCACGAGCGTCCATCCGGATCTCATTGGTGAAGTGGAACCCCTCGGCAACGATGCGGAATTTGCCGTCGACGTAACGAGCGATGTAGCCGTCGGGCAGATCGGGACGAAGAGCGTGCATCCAGTTTTTGATTCGAGTGGAGACCGTGATCCAAATGCGGTTCTTCGAATCGCGAAGGACAAAATTCACTTTCCCGATCGGCTCTCCATCGATGTGGTCCGCAAGAACGTGAGATTCTCCGTCCCGCGTCATGATATCGAGGCGGTCAGTGCCGAAATTGGCAATGAGGATGTCGCCGTTTGCAGCGAAGGCGAGCCCGTTGGGCAGAGTGCCTTCGAGATAGCGGGAAGCCTCATTATCCACGCCAGCAAAATGCTCTGAAGATCTCTGGGTAACGATCTGCTGTTGTCCGTCGGGTTGCAGGTGAATCACGCCGCCACGTGCATCGGCGATCCACAATGAGCCGTCTGCTTCCGCCAAGATGCATTCCGGCCTTTGCAGGCCCTCGCCCACATACTGAAGAGCGCTCTTGTCCAGTTCGAAATCAAGGATCGAAGTTGGCATGGGATGTGATTCCGTACGTTGCATATTACGCAAGTATGGTTGCAATGATATCACGCGCGAACAGAATGGCAAGGAGTTGCGCGGTCCCTGAGATAACTGACAAAGAAGTTTTGTGAGTTGAACCCGGCCGCCAAACTACGGACGGAAGAGATTAATCCTTAGGGGCGGATTGAGCGAGTGCTTCCGCAATTCGAGCAGCCGCGCTGCGCACTTTCTCACTGTAGTCGATGTAGAGGTTTTTGGGAAAGCGGGAAGCCGGTGCGGAAATTCCAATTGAGCCGATGATGTCGTTGCCGAGACGAATTGGCGCTGCAACGCAACGAACGTCGGGGGTGTATTCCGATTCATCGGTAGCGTAGCCGCGCTCACTGATGACCGAGCACTCTTTGGCAAGCGCCTTGATTGTGGTTATTGTGTTCCGGGTATACATCTGGAGCGGACCGGAGCCAAACTGCGCGCGGAGTTCACGCTCGTCGGCATCTGCAAGGAGGGCCTTGCCATGCGCCGTGCAATAGAGAGGGACCAACTCACCGGATTGTCCGGCTACTGCGATAACGTGTGTGGCGTGGGCGGAATCGACGAAGAGAGCGCTTTTGCCTTCACGAATTGCCAGGTGCGCCGTTTCGTTGATCTGTGTGGCCAGGGACTTGAGTTCCGGGTCAGCCACCTTGATCAACATGTTGCTCCAGTCGTATTGACGGGAGAGCGTCCACATTGAAGATCCGAGGACATAATCCTTACGCCCCGGCGGACATGAGAGGAATCCGCGACGGCGCAAAGTATGTGCGAGCCGAAAAGCACTGCTGCGATCGATATCAAGCAGTTCCGCCAGTTCGCCGAGGGTAACCGGATGTTTGGAACGGGCTACCAACTGAAGAATCGCCAAGCCGCGATCAAGGCTTTGAATGAATGGAACTTGAGGGCTTTTCTTGGTTGGCATAACCTTGCATTCAGCCGCGGAGTTTCACTCCGATGGACTTAAGATATTTGACGCTCTGCGCGACTAAGTCGTGCGGTGCAACGGGGGATGGATCGCGTGGATTGTTATCGAGCTCAACCATAATCATACCACGGATTTGCCGCCCCTCCATGAGGTCCAGAATCGCAGGAACGTTGACGTTTCCTTGTCCCAACGGACAGTATCCGAGCAGATGTTCGTCACGTCCGTTGTAGTCCTTGAGGTGCATGTGGTGCACAATGGGCAGGAAGTCTTTGACCACCTGGACCGCGTCTGCGCCACCCTTGGTGAGTTGGCCTACGTCCGGTCCGAACTTGATTACGTTTGTGTCGACCGCATGCAGCGTGTCATAAGTCTCGTCCCTGGTTTCTACACAAGTACCCGTGTGTTGATGCAGAACCGGCGTAAGGCCTTCGCCCGCAGCGGTCTTGGCTACTTCATTGATCATGCTGACAATGCCGGGCTTGGCCGATCGAAAATCGTAGGTGTCGCGCTTAACCTGGTTCGGTCCAAGAACGAAAATGCGGCCTCCATACTTTTTGATGAGGCGGGAGAAGGTCACGACTTTCGCCAGTTCATCGGTGCGCTTGGCGGCGTCAGTAAGGTTGATCGTGCAATAGCCGGAGATCAGGGGAACATGATTGGAATCGAGCAACTGTCGCAGGTCGCCTTGCGTATCTTTCCGGGCCAGGACTTCGCCAAAGGTTTCGAAACCATAGAAGCCGAGTCCGCCAACATCGCGGATTGCCTGATCCACGTCTGCATTGGACCAGGTGATGCCGGTGTGGCCGACGTGAACTTTCCGAGTTCGCTCAGCAAACACAGCCGGGGTCGAAAGCGCCGCTGTAGTTATCACCGCACCCAGATGCTTGTTAAAGGTGCGCCGTGATATCGAATGGGTATTCAAAGTTCATCCTCCTGCATGGGTTTGCCGGGTTGCAACTGCCCAATCTGTGCAACGGTGTTCGCGATGTATTTCCCTTGGTACAATTGGACGTGCATTTGACGCAATCACTGTGCATCGCGCGGGGGGACCGTGTCAAGCAGCTTCACGAGGGGGCGGTTTGCAGGTCGCCGATGTGGATCGATCAAGATTGCATAGCACCAAGTATTCGTTCAGGCTTCACGAGCTCTCTGGCACGGCCCAAGGGCCATATTTCATCAGGTTCCCGGAGTAAATCGAGCTACTTCGGCCCGTTTTCAACGGCCGATAATGGCAGGCCGGCGGTAGGAAGACTGGAAACACTACGGGCTCAAAACGGTCGCAAGAAGAACGCTTGACGGGGCCCGTGCAATGATGGATGATTGTTTCGATTGATGCATCATACGCAAGCACTATGGCTTACAACGCAACACAGGGAAGCGGGATTTGAGGGCATCGCATAAGTTACCATCCCAATGCAGCCCCGTACCGACAGGGAGCGCGAGCATGAACTATTCCAGTTTCGGCTTAAAAGACCGCATTGCGATTGTAACCGGAGCATCCCAAGGAATCGGGCGGGCGATTGCAATCGGACTTGCGCAAGCTGGTGCTCATCTGGTGCTTGCAAAGCATCCCCAAGGCAACATGGAAGCGATCAAGGAAGTCCGGGCCGAGATAGAGGCAGCGGGGCGCGAAGTACTGGTTGTGCCGACAGATGTTTCGCACCCGGCGGAATTGACAGCGCTGATGGAAGCAGCCAAAGCCAAGTTCGGCCGCATAGATATTCTCGTGAACAACTCGGGTTGGACGGGAACCACACCGGCGATCGAAGTCACTGAGGAAGAGTACGACAAAACGATGGCTGCCTCGCTCAAGAGCGTGTTCTTTGCGTGCCAGGCCGCGGCAAAGATCATGATTCCCCAGGGTGGCGGCAGGATCATTAACATCGGGTCGAATTTCGGAGAAGTCGGCTTTAAGAAGCGCTCAGTATATGCGGCCGCGAAGGCCGGCGTACATCATCTGTCGCGCGCTCTCTCATTGGAATGGGCGCATGACGGCGTGGTTGTAAACGTTGTCGCTCCTTGCATTACCGAAACCGAGTCGCGGAAAAATATTCTGGAACGGCCGGGCTACAAGGAATGGGCAACGAATGAGATGATTCCGCGCGGGCGCTGGAATCAGCCGGAAGACCTCGTCGGCGCCACGCTGTTTCTGGCCAGCGATATGGCCGACATGATTGTAGGGCACGTGCTGATGGTGGATGGCGGCTGGACGATTCACTAAGTGCGGAAAGGGCGAAATCTGCCAAAGAATCAAGTTCGAAACAGACGGTGAGATGTGAATGAGACTTGCGAATAAAGTGGCGTTGGTAACAGGTGCTGCCCAGGGAATTGGAAAGGGCATTGCAGAGGCCTTTGCGCAAGAAGGCGCCGATGTCGTCATCAACGACATTAACGGAACTGAGAAGGCGGATGCTCTAGCCGAACGGATTCGCAGCCTTGGGCGGCGTGCGATAGTAGTTCAAGCGGATGCCTCGAACCGCGATCAGGTCGAAGCAATGCTTGCCCGCGCATGGGACGAAATGGGGCGAGTCGACATTCTGGTCAACAATGCCGGCATCGAAACCATTATTCCTTTTCTGGAGATGACTGACCAGCAGTGGGAAGAAGTTACGCGCACCAATCTAAAGAGCGGCTGGTTGTGTTCGCAGGTCTTTTGCCGCCGCGCAATCGACGCCAAGCTATCCGGTTCGATTATCAATATAGGTTCTATTCAAGCCGCACGCGTGCTGCCGGGCAGGTCTCACTATGCGCCCAGCAAGCTGGCAATTGAAGCGTTGACGCGTAATGTGTCCGCTGAAGTTACGCCGCTAGGCATTCGCGTGAATTGCATTCATCCCGGATTGATTGAAACGCCGATGATTGACTGGGTGATGAAGCGGCCGGATTTGCTCCCTGGGATTCTGAGTCAGATTTCGATGGGGCGGCCGGGCCAACCTTGCGAAATTGGATCAGTGGCTGTTTTTCTAGCGTCAGAAGATGCGCGCTATGTAACGGGCCAATCCTTTTATGTAGATGGTGGATGGGTGGGCAAGTAGAGCTCCGCCCGAAACGTTGGCAAGTTCAACTTTGGATGGCTCTATGCGCATACTGTGCAGAACTTATCTTCCACCGCTATGCCCCTGAGGTAGCGCAAATACGTAGTAGCCCTGCGTTAACAGACCGCTCCCATTCTCCAGAGGTGCAACGCCCCCCGCGGGAACCGGAACATCGGAATTTGGCCGGGCGCTGATCACCACGTATTCGCGGCCATCAACTTCATAGACCGCAGGAATGCCTTCGGGGCCCGCGGGAATTTTGCTTTCCCAAAGGACCTTTCCAGTCTCCTCATCGTAAGCGCGCATCGTGGAGTCGGACTTGGCGCCACCGAAGATCAAGCCGCCAGCTGTGACGACGACGCCACCACGCGGCCAGTAGCTGCCTGTGTCGGTAATCCCTTTTTGTTCAAGTCGGGTGACGCCGCCAAAGGGAATCTTCCACTTGGTTTTCCCTGTGTTCAGATCGTAGGCGGTCAGCGTAGACCATGGGGGCCCAATCGCCGGCAGGCCATCGGAGGAGTTCATATATCCGTAGCCGGTCCAATAGCGAGTGCCGGCGGGCGCGAGGTGCGGCGATACTTGCCGGGGCGCAGAGAGACGAGCAAGAAGATCGGCGGGAACATGCGCTTCTTCCGGGTGGCGAATGTATGCAATCAGGTCATCAACATCGGTCGAACTCAGGTCAGGGAAGGCCGGCATCGGCGACATTCCGCCGCGCACTGCAGTCTTCAGGATGTCTGCGCCGCCGTTCTCCATGATTCCAACGAGGCTGGGAATTGCTGGAGGCTGGCCGCCCAGATTTTCTTTGTGGCAATTCTGGCAGTACTGCACGTAGAGAAGTTTCCCCTGCGTTTCAGGAGATCCAGTCATCTGTCGGCGAGGCGGCTTGGGGGCCAACTCCAATAGGGAGGGAGCATCTTTCGACAGAACAAAGAATGTGCCATTGGTTGGGTCGACGGCAGTGGCTCCCCAGTTTGATCCGCCATTATTGCCTGGTATCTCCATCGTCGGCTTCGTGCTGGGAGGAGTGTAAAGACCTTCGCTGCGCGCAGCCTCGACTTGAGCGCGAATTGATTCGCGTTCCTTGGGGTCGGCAATGTATGGGTCAACATCGCTAGGGCTGAACTTCTGCCGGGCAAACGCCTGAATGACAGTGGGAATAGGCTGAGTAGGCCAGGCGTATTGACGAGGCATGTCAGACTTGGGCGTGGGGCGCTCGACGATCGGCCAGAGTGGTTTCCCGGTTACTCGATCGAGCACGTACATGTACCCGTTTTTGCCGGCCTCGGCAACTACATCGACCATTTTGCCGTCGTGCTGGACGGTGAGAAGCTTGGGGCCGGCCTCCAGATCGTAGTCCCACAGATCGTGATGCGTGGTCTGATAGTGCCAGAGATATCGGCCGGTGCGCGCATCGAGAGCGAGGATGCAATCCGAGAACAGATTCGCGCCTTTGCGATCGGCGCCGTAGAAATCGTAAGTTGGCGATCCGGTGGGAAAGTAGGCAACGCCGCGCTTTTCATCGATGGACAATTCGCCCCATGTATTGACGCCGCCAATATACTTCCACGCGTTGGGGGGCCAGGTGTTGTAGCCGCGTTCACCTGGATGGGGCACGGTATGAAAAATCCATGCCATCTTCCCCGTTATCACGTTGTAAGCGCGCAGGTCGCCGGGAGGCGACTCGTAATCTTCGCCCGTAGCAGAGCCCAGAAGCAAAAGGTCGCCAAAGATTTTGCCTGGAGTTCCTGACGCAATCTGACGGATGCTCTTGGGGTCGCGGCCGAGACCGGTGCGCAAATCCACGCTGCCCTTAACACCGAAGCTCTGGATGGGATTACCGTTTCGCGCGTCGATTGCCCAGAGTCTGTTGTTCGCGGTGTATAGAATGCGGCGGTCCGAATGATCCTTGCTTTCCCAGTAGACAAGTCCCCGATGTGAAAAGTTGAAGCCCTTCGCCGTGGGATGAGTCCACATTTCTTTGCCGGTAGCAGCGTCGAGGGCAACGACGCTGTTTGCACTACCGACCACGTACATTACGTTGTTGACGATGATTGGATTTGAACCGAACCGGAAGCCGGTGTTCGTAACTGGATAGAACCAGACTTGCTGCAATTGGGCCACATTGGTTTGGTCAATCTGGTTCAGGGCTGAATACTGCGCATCGTCCGGCGTTCCGCCATACTCCCGCCAAGTCGTGTAAGGCGCTTGCTCCGGGAACGCTTTTGTGCCGGCGCTAACGGACGGTTGCAGGGTTGCGAAACCAACCGCCAGGGCAAAGAAATACAAACCCACGGCACACCAAAGTACATTTCGCATCATTCGCTTCCTTACTTATGGGCCCATTCGACCGCATTTGTTTGTTGCGTAATACGCAATACAAATTGCGCGGTCGATACTAGCAATTCGTTTCTAATACAGTCAACAAGCGATTCGGTTATTTCCAAGGGCAAGCTTGTTGGCCCTGCCATCAACGAATTGCGCCAGTGTAGACCGAGGAGGGGGGTCGGGTTTGTTTTACGTAAACACAAAAGAGCCCTGCCGCAATGAAGTGCGGCAGGGCTTTGAAAGGTTCGAGTCTTGCTTTAGAACGAGAATCGACCAGATAACTGCAAGGCTCTCGGGTTGTTGGCTTGCGAGTTGATAACGCCGAATGTCCCGCTTCCGCGCGTCATATCCGGGTTTGAGAACTGCACACGATTGAATATGTTGAACGTCTCTACGCGGAAATCGATCATGGCACTCTCATGAATTGGAATTTGCTTAAACAAAGAAATATCCCAATTCGCGACTCCTGGCCCACGCAGAGCATTGTCGGTTCGCGATTCGTTGCCGAATTTGAAATTTGCAGGTGCAACGAAGCAAGCGGTGTTGAGGTACGTACTCGCACCGGCGCCGCCAATTCGCTTCATCATGTCACCGCTGGTTGTTTTCGTGCATCCGGAAACGACATCAGGCCGCTGGTTGCCTTGGAACGCAAAGTTTGATAGGTTATTCGGCGATGATGAGATGCCCAAGGGGAAACCCATCTGGAAGGTTGTGATACCGTTAACGCCCCATCCGCCGATGACGGCATTGGCAGCGCCGTTAAGATGTGGGAGCAGTGCCTGACCTTTGCCGATAGGCAGAGGATACAGATAGCTGACAACGAGCCGCTGCCGAGCGTCAAAACTCGACAATGAATAGTTGCTCATTGGATCGTTGAGGTCTTGCCAGCCCGCCGTGCCTGTTGCATCCAACCACGACGTCAGATACTCGGCATTGGTCATCAGTTTCGAGAATGTGTAGGAACCAAGGAACATGCCGCCATTCGACGTGCGCTTCTGCAATTTCATTTCGAGCGAATGGTAATTGCTGATGCCAATGTAGTTTCCAGAGTTGCTGATGCTGCCATATTGCGGAAAGGGCCGCAGCAACTGGTTACGTGTGACAGTGGGATTCCTAAGTACACCCTGGGTAATCAATGGATAGTAAGGATTGGGCACCTGATCATTGAGGAAGCAGCCACTTGGACCTTGGGGACATTGGGCCGCTGCCTGTGCCAGGACGCTATCGGGCAAAGCATTGATCCCGAGACTTACGGGCAGATTCCGACCGCGCAATCCGGCATAGGCCGCATCGAGTGTGATTCCCAGGGGGAACTGATGCTCGATAGCGAAGTTCCATTGTTGGGTTTGACCATTTGGCTCGTTGGCATACAACGCTTGAGCGTTGCCGCCAAGCAGCACCTGCTGGTATTTCGGATCACGGTGAGGCGCTCCCTGCAATCCGTTCGGATAAGGATTGTCGAGAGTGTCTGCGGGCGTCTGCTGGTTGTTGGTGGTATTGACCGCCAGGTTGTTGAGGAAGTTCACACCTGCCTGCAACGGGGCCTCAGGGAACTGTAGATCGGCCGGAACGTAGAACTTACCCCAAGCTCCGCGTAAAACGGTACTTGCGTTAATGCGATAAGCCGCGCCTATCCTGGGCGACCAGTCGTTCCAATTTTCGTTCCTCACGCCTGCTGCTGGATGCTGTGAAGTGCTGACCAGATCGAAGGCTCCCGGGATTCCAACGATTGGGTTTTTCTCAGTGGGATTGAATGTGTCGGCCCATCCTTGACGAGCGACGAAAACGCCAGGAACTTCATAGCGGAGTCCAAGAGAGAGCGTCAACTTGTTCGTCGCCTGCCAGGTGTCCTGAACGAAGTATCCCTGGTAGTACTGGGTTTGGTAAGTGGGTGGTGCAGCCTGCACGGTTTGTGATGTGTTAGTGGCGATATAACCCAATTCGAACGATGCCAGCGGGTTACCACTGGACCCGGATGACGCGACGTTTTGGGAGGTAAAAATGTTATCGAAAGTGAATACGCCACCGGGACTGTTGTTTTGGAAATACTGCATTTCCAGCCTGCGCAGATCGACGCCGGCTTTGAGCGTATGCCGTCCCAGGATCTTCTGATAGGTTGAAGCGATTGAGTAGTTGTTGTTGATGGAAAAGATGTATCCGGCTAAACCATGGTAGAAACTAATCGGACCTGAGGTGGTGATAGTCGGGACAGATGTGGATTTCGGCAGATTGTTGAGGGCACCGAAATTCATGTACGACGGCCACCCGAAAGCGGTGCTTTCGTTGAGGCCCAGGTTCGTTGGTATGCGGGTGTAATTCCACCTCAAATAGCCGATACGGAGGTCTGCCACCGATGTCGGACTGAACACGTAGGTATCGCCGACCGCGATTTGGTTGGTGGTGAAGGCCTCCGGAGCGAGTGCGCGGAAGTACAGGTTGTTATCTGGCTCGAAGGGCTTCGGATCGATGTTCATCGAGTTCCAGCGGGTGTAGCGCTCAAACATGGTCTGCTTTGAACTGAGCGTCTGGTCTCCTCGAACGGTGAACTGATCATTGACGCCGCCGGCAGTCGCAAGCTTTGAGAAGTTGTTTGCAGCGCCCCACGCTGTCGAGTTGCCTGCGACATTCGGTTTCCCGTAAAGCGGATACTTGATGAGGTTCTGGGCAACCGTGCTCATCCTGCCCGCAGGGATTTTGTTCCCAGGGAAAGGCTGCCGGGAGGGTGCAGTTCCATTTTGCTGAGCCGTCGTGCAAGCCGGGTTGCCATTGAAGCCGCAGGTGGTCAGCGGATCATAGATTAATGCAGTGTTGGCGGAGAAGTCGCCAGTCAACTGTGCTGCCGTAGGAACCGTAACGATGATTGGCTGACCATTTGTTTGGCGGTACCCCTGGTAAGCGCCGAAGATGAATATTCTGTCCTTCAGGATCGGTCCGCCGCCATTCGCACCAAACTGATTCTGGTGCCACGCTTGACGACCTGCCCCAGTGCGATTAGCGAAAAAGTTGTTCGCGTTAAGCAAGGTATTGCGCACGTACTCGTACGCGTCACCATGAAACGCGTTGGTGCCGGACTTTGTGCTCATATTGATTACACCGCCGGTGTACGCTCCAAATTCGGCAGTGTTGTTGTGAGTCTGAACATTGAACTCCTGAATGGAGTCCTGATCCATTACAAGTTCAACGGCATTGCCGTACGAAGTATTCACCGAAACGCCGTCAACCAGCACGGAACCCTGGTTGGAGTTGCCTCCACCAATCTGGTAGTTACCGGCCGCGAATACGTTTTGTCCGGTTAGGTTAGTGGCAGAAGCGCCCTGCGGAACTACGCCGGGCACGAGCGCCACAAGCGCCAGCACATTGCGGCCATTGAGGGGCAGGGTTTGCACCGCTTTGCCGGTAACCGCCTGGCCGAGCGACGCGCTATCGGTCTGCATAATGGGCGGTGCTCCGGTAACGGTTATCTCCTGGTTTGCTTCGCCCACAGACATGGTCACGTTCAAGCGCGTTACCTGATTCACAACAACCTCGATGGGGCTGCGTGAAAAATGCTTGAATCCCTTGCTGTCGATGTCGACCTTGTATTCACCACGGCCCAGCGAAAGCACCTGATAGTTGCCCTGGCCGTCGGCCGTGACGGCGCGCTTTTCCCCAGTAGCCATGTTGGACACAGTGACTGTCGCTCCCGGCAACACGGCGCCTGATGAATCGCTCACCGTTCCCACGATACTTCCAAAGATGTTCTGCGCTTGCGCGGTTGCGGCGAACAAAACAACGCCGACGATTGCAGACCCGAGTATTCGAATGACCGTCCTGTAGTTCCGCATGGTGACCTCCTGAAGTTTGAAGCCGAGTTCCTGATCTGGGAGAGTGTTGCATATTGCGCAATGGCAATTGCAGCGAAAACACTAGCATCGTAAAAATACGAAAGTCAAGGAGTGTTTTTTGCTCTCCCAGTCTCCAGCAAAATGTAGGCTTTGTGGTTTTCGTATCTCACTGAAAGAAGGCGTGATCGCAGCCGCCTATGGGAATATGTAGCGAATCAGTATGTCGCGCCGTGCTCAATTCGCGAGGACCAATGGTATGACAATTCAAACCAGGGGCTTCAATAGCCGAAATGTCATCGAATCTTCGGGCGGCGAATGAATGCGTACTACGCAACGGTCACTGCTGGAACCTATGGGCGCGCTGGAATGAGACCGTTTTCAATCAGCCAGCTTACTGATTCCTGCACTGCGGCAAGCGGTGTGTAATGAGGTTTGTACCCCAGCAGTTTTTGCGCTTTTTCAATGCTGCAATTCGGCGAGTGACGCAGGTGATCTTCAGTGACGGCGGCATCCTTGCTGGACACGTCCAGTTTCCATTCGTCGAAGGGAAGGAATTTGAGCCGGGCGGGTTGATGAAACCATTCCGCCATTTGCTCGGCATACCAGCGCATCGTGAGCGCCGAGGCTGCGACGACGTGAAAACTTTGACCGGCGGCTGCATTTCTATTTTGACTGGCCAGCAGAAAGGCCTGTGCCACATCTTCAGCATGTACGTGGTTCAGAGTTTCCATTCCGAAGTTGGGGATTTGAACCTCGCAGCCCTGCGATAGCGCTGCAAAGACCGCGGTATTAAAGTTGCCCGTGGGGTTAATGGGCGCCCATCCTGGCCCAACCAGATGGCCGGGATGAAGTACGGTGATCGGCAGACCCGCCGCTTCAGACTCGCCAAGGAGCCACTCCTCAATCGCAGCCTTGCGAATCCCGTAGTCTCCGAATGGTCTGCGCGGCTGATCCTCGGTGGTAGGTACTGAGCCACTGTGCCCATGAACCCAGATGGTTCCGCAGTGGAGCAGGTGTCCCGCGCTGCCTCGGAGCGCTTTTACCAGTTGCTGCGCGCTTGCCAGTTGGTAGCAAGTCAGATCAATTACGGCGTCCGCTTCGAGGTGGGCAATTCGCTCACCGAATGTGCCTGCCTCTTCTGCTGCAAGACGATCGAGACGAAGGTAGTCAACTGAACGCCAGGCGGAGTGCTCCCTGTATGGTTGGCGAACTCCGCGGCATACACAAGTGACGGAAAAGCCCGCTTCAACCAGCAACGGTGTCATATAACTTCCGATGTGCCCGGTGCCACCGATAACGGCGACGCGCATAATGTGTTCAACTCCTCAATTGATCTGGCTTATCGGAACGGTGAGCGGCTTGACACGGTGGAATTCGCAAGCTTAGAGTACAGTTGCGCAACGTCGATTGCATATTGAGCATAACGCACTCCGCGAATGTGTTGCCCGCAAGTTGCTGACGTGGGAAGTGCGGGAGGAAGGATTCGCAGCGTGCACGCATCTAGTTCCAGTTTATCTGCTACGCGTCTGGTCACCGGAGACCTGTTTGCTTCGCGAGAACACCTGCTGCGGCATGGGCTTCTGCGCTTGCTCGCAATCAAAGACTCCGACGTTCGCATACTCACCCTCGAGCAGAATCGTGATGCCGTCGATAGTGGATTGCATGCAGGTGGAGCATTCTCAGCCACTATTCCGCTGGTAGCGTTGTTTTACGGCGGGGGATTGCGTCTCAATATCGAAGATCCAACTCAAGCGGGCCAGGATATTTTCACTCTCAGTAAAGGTCATGCAGTGGCCGCGCTGGCTTCGATTTACGCGGAGCTGGGCTATTTTGAAGCAAGTGTGCTGAAGAACTCACGGTCATACGACAGCATTCTGAATGGTCATCCGGGACCTGTATTGCCGGGCATCCATATCGCCACGGGACCGATGGGGCAGGGTATCGGAGTGGCACAGGGATTCGCGATCGCAGGACGCAGCGAGCCGCGCTTCAACTCCTACTGCATGGTTGGTGATGGGGAACTGCAGGAGGGTTCGGTCTGGGAGGCAGTGATGTATGCCGGCCAACATCACCTGGACAATCTGTGCGTTCTCGTCGATCGCAATTACGGGCAGCTGGATATACACACTAAAAACGTATATCCGATGCCGGATTTCGCAACGGTGTTTCGCGCCTATGGCTGGCAGGCGATTGATGTGGATGCGACACAATACGACGGAGTGGTTGCAGCCCTTGAACGTTTTCGACTTGGCTCGCACGATGGAAAGCCGACGGCCATTGTTTGCCACTCGGCCAAAGGGTATGGTGCTCTTTCTGAATTTTTCAATCGCCACAAGGTGACCTCGTCGAACGCGCTGATCGCGCAGGAACTGGAACAGCAGCAGGAGAGGCGGCGTAAGCGGGTTACGGATGCGGCGAGCTTTTTGGCTGAACTGAGTGAATCGCCGGAGATGTCTGCGACTTATCAGCTACTGATGAATGCCGCACATCGCATGCATCTTGAATTCGGCGGAACAGGCGATGAAGTTACGGTTCGCTCCAAGATTGGTCCCGTACTTACGCTTCGCGTTCCCGAGCGCGACAAGCGTATTCGCTACAACCCGGAGAGCTTGCCAAAGATTGACACGGCGAAGGCGTACAGCGCGGCGGAGATTGTGACGGCGGCGATGAGAGTGTTTGCTCGCGATTCCAGGGTGGTTTCAATCGATTCCGATCTTGGCACCACCAGCGGTCTCGAGGCCGGAGTCGCAGCGGTCGACCAGCAGCGCGCACTGAATGTCGGTGTTGCTGAAGCGAACATGATGCTCATCGGCGAAGCGTTTGCTGCGCTAGGCCGCAACGTTTGGGTCAGCACATTCTGTCCTTTTTTCAACTGGCAGGTTCTGCGCCGGATCGCCGTTGGCCAGCAGGAACGGATGGAGGCAATCGCTTCTGACAGCGGTTGGTTGAGTGAGGGCCATGGATTGGATCTCACCTTCCTGGCCACGGCAGCGAACTTTGAAACGCGCACCAATGGCGCCACACATATGGGCAACGACGACATTACCACCTTCGATGCCGTCGGCCACTTGAAGATCATCGACGTTTCGTGTCCACAGCAAATGCTTTCCATTATGAAATGGATTATGGAAGGCAACCGAGGACTCGTCTATTTGCGCGTGATGCGCACTGAATCCGCCGTGCTCTACCCGAATACTTATGAGTTTTCGTTTGGCAAAGGGCACTGGCTGCGCCGAAGCGAAAACGACGAGGCGGTGATTGTGAGTAGCGGACGCGGCGTACACGAAGCCTTGGCGGCGGCGGAGATCCTTGCCCAGGCAGGCGTGCACGCGGCCGTCATCGACATGCCCTCTATTGACGACTCGCTTATGATGGAGTTAGCACGTTCCGGAAAGCCGCTGATTTTTGCCGAACAGAATAACGGCTACCTGTTGCAGAACTTCCTCAAAGTACTGTATCGGCACAAGGCTCCCGACGAGGGAAATATACTGAGCAGAGTGGTTTCAATCTCCACGCTCGACGGAGAGGGCAAACCGCAGTTCATTCATTCGGCTATGTACGAGCAACTGACAAATGCGTTCGGCCTGACGTCTAAGGCAATCGCCAAAACTGTGCAGAACACCCTTGCCGCAAAAAGATGAGCAACTATCGCAAATTGGGAAGAATCGAATTCTGATATGAAGCTACCGATCGTTGACGAAAAAGATGTCGAAGCAATCGACCTTCCCGGCCGGCATTTGCGCTGGGTTGTAACCAAGGAGAATACGGGCGCGAACCATTGCACCATGGCCGTGATTGTGGTGCAGCCTGGCCAAACCGTTCGGCCTGCACATTCTCATCCGCATAGCGAAGAGGTCATTTATCTTCTGAGCGGAACTGGACGGGTCTGCATCGAAGGTGTCGTTGAACCGGTTCATGCAGGATGTGCCGTGCTTTTCCCGCAGGGCAGCATCCACATGCTGCAGAACTCCGGTACGGAACCGATGAAGGTGGCCTGTTTTTTTGCTCCGCCATCAGACCTCAGCACGTACAAGTTTTTTGAGGATGTTCAGTTTCCCGAGTAAGCCAGGCTTCCCATTTCTTATCCAACTGCTTTATCTTCCGGATTACGGGCATCTCTTGACAAGTTCTCGGAGCGGGAGATAAAGTCTGCAAAGTGTTTCTTTAGGCGCATTATCTATTGCGCATTACGCAACGAGGGAAGGGATGCTCTTTCGGCAATCGAATTTGAAGCGCGCGCAAACCCTGAGCGCGCTTATTCTGCCAGGTGTAATGCTGCTTTTCGTGGTGCGCTGTATGGCCTCATCGGCAGGTAGCGACACCGCGGCATCTGACGCAGTGAAACAAGGCGACGAGATTTTTCATAAGCGGTGCATCGTTTGCCACAATAAGCAGCCCGGCGATAACACGCCATTCGGTCCACCCAATCTCTACACGGCTTTCCGCGGCCATCCGGCTCTGACCGCGCAGCAAGCCGAATCCATTGTCGTCCATGGACGCGGACAAATGCCCGCATGGGGAACAATTCTTTCGCGTCCTGAGATCAGGAGCGTAATTGCGTATCTTCGCAAGCGATCATCGACTGGCGCTCCGAATCGACAAAAGGGCCCGTCACACTGAGGCACTCCAGGCGAAGTGGTTAAGCTCCGCCTGGCCGCAAGTTCGCGAACGTGTGACTGTGGTTGCGAAGCTGCGGGTTTATTGACCCGCAGCCGCTGTTTGCATTGTGAAGAGCGAACCGCGCGCGCCGATGAAAAGCGTCTTCTTGTCAGCTCCGCCGAAAGCCAGGCTGCTGGGTCGTTCCGGAATTTCCACCATCCCTAGTTGCTTTCCGCTGGCGTTGTAAATGTAGAGCTGGCCTTCCGCCACATACACATTACCGGTTGCATCGGTCACAACGCTCGATCCACCGCGCGGGGCAAACTCGGTAGCGGTCACGTGCTCCAGGCTGTCGAGCTTTAGTCGATAGGTCGCGTCGTCCTCTTCGCTGGCCGCCATGCTCTCATCTCCAACATGGAAGAGTCGCCACTGCGATGTTTGCAGCATCGGCTGCCAGTATCCGCCTGCCATGATGGCGATTGTGCTGTTGGGGGCGTAATAGAAACTCCGCGGCTCGTTCGTCACGCGGGCCATGATCGCCATATTGCTACGTCCCGCATAGACCACGCCGCGGCGCTCCATCTGCATCTTCAGCGTCTCCATGCTGTTGTGGAACCCAACAGGCAGCATCAGTTTCGTTCCGCTGACGGGCGCGCTCACGCCGTCGATCTTTTTTGCTTCGCCTGATTTTGTGTCAACGCTGAAAACACTTCGGCTGTAATCCTGCACCAGCAACGAACCATCTCCGGCGAAGCCTGCTGCCATCGGCGTTTGTACTTTGTCGGTCAGGAGTTCAGCCTTCTTTTCGTCCGCGTTCCACTTATAGATGCGGTGCATCGCCGCGTCAGTAAAGAACAGGCGGCCGCCACCGTCGGTTGTGAGCCCAGCAATATTGCTGAAGCCGCTCGCGACCTGCTCCAGCTTGGCTCCGGCAGCAAACACTCCCGCAGGCAGCGGCAACGGCGCTCCGGTTCTAACTTCGGAGTTGAGCGTAAACGCGGTGAAGTCATGCGTCCTAATGCGCACGCCGCTGGTCTCGTCGAACACGCTATTGTCGAACGCGAGCCGCGTCATGCTGAAGTCGTGCACGTTCTCAAAGTGAATGTCGCTTGAGTTCGCAGATTCCACAGCGTTCAATTTGGGTAGTACATTGCGCGACACCCGATACATGAATAGGTTGGCGAACAGCATCTGATGCGCGTCTTTCAAATCGACCGAGAATGAATCCGCGCCGGCCGGATTCTCCTCCTCTGTTTGCAGCGCGTACACCGTCCAGTTGGACGCATGATGGAACTGCGTTTCGTGCTTCATATGGTGTTCGCACGACATCTGATAAACAATGCTCGGGGTCGTGGTGTTTTCCACCAGCAGGCCCGCTCTGGCCAATGTGTTTGCCGTCCAATTGCCGCGGAAGAGTCCGCCGCCTCCATCCTTCACCCACAGGCTCGGATACTGCGCCCCTGCGCCTGCCATGGGATTAAAGGCCCCCGGATTCTGCGGTTGCGCAGGCTTTGGCAGATTTGCACTGAGCGCCGGGTTTCTGCGTCCCGGCCCACGCGCAAAGTTCACGTCCTCCACCAAGGAGGCCGGTCCTGCGAGCCACACCAGTCCTGCCGCTCGATGATCCATCGGCGATGTCAGAATTCCGATCCCGGTTATGATCGCGGCTCCGCCCTTTGCGGACTGCACGAGCGGCACTGCGTCGCCTTCGCCGGTAAAGTTCGGCGCATCGTCAGTTGCCACAATCACTGCGGTCACAGGATTGAAGCCGATCAGTACACTGTCCGGCTTTAGTTGCAGCGTGTTCGAAATCCGATAAGTTCCGCTCGGAAAATAAAGCACGCGGTGCGAGTCGATTGCCGATTGCAAGGCAGCTGTGTCGTCCGAGCCGTCTCCTTTTGCGCCGAGTGTGTGGACGTTTGCCCACTGCTGCATAGTAGGCAGTGCCGGAATGTCAGAAACTGCAGCTTTGCCCGCTCCCACGCGCTCGCGATGCCGAACTTGCACGCCGCGCTCACGCCCGTCCGGGCCAATCTCCAGGCCAACGGTCAAATGCTCTTCAATAAATGGCTTGGCGCTTCCTTTCACGTCGAACATAGTGCTTGAGTCGTCTTGGCCCTTCACCAGTTGCGGCACGTTTTTGCACACGATGCGGTCAAGAGTTACCTGGTGATGTGCCTTGCGCGCGTCGCCTAGCACGACTGCTGATTGGCTGATGTCTTCGAGAACCAAATCGCGAGCGTATAACTGCTCCGTCATTCCCTTCGTGATTTCAACTGCTACAGGCGTGCGGCCAATGCGATCGCGCACCAGCGTCATGCCCACTTCCTGTGTGTGGATTGCCGCACGCCTCTGGCCCGTAATGCTCGAATCCATCAGAAGGAACTGCCATGCGGGCGAAGTGCGCACGGAGATAATGCCATATTCGCCGCCTTCAATCTGCAGGTCGATCGCGCCGTTCCCCACATCTTCAAGAGCCGCCCGGCCATCACCCACCTGGATACGCATGTGCTGTACGAACGAGTGCTGCGCCACGTGGAACCGCACGGCAATCGCCGCGGGATTGCCTGCGCCGATCTCGAAATCAAGATTGCTGATGCCGCTGTAAAACGTGAATTCGTTCGCATCCATTACGGGCTGGTCCGCTGCCGGGCGCCGCGACGCAAATTGCAGCATGTATCGGCCGGTTCCCAGAAACTCGTGGCCCTCCTGGTATCCGGGTGTGTTTGGCCCCAGCACAAACGCGGGACGATGCGCGCCATATCCAATGAGCCTGATCCCCGACCACAGGTGAATCGTGTGGCTGACCCGATATTTGCCCTCTGCAACAAACACAATGCCTTCGCCCGTTGTCTCCGAAACGCGATCGATGGCGGCCTGAATGGCTGCCGTGTCGTCAGCCTGCCCATCCGCGGCCGCGCCAAAGGCCCCACGCTCCAGGTAGACGGCGTGAGGATCGTCCGGCCGCATCGGAAACACCGATTGTGCTTTCAGTTGTAACGAGGCTAATGCAAAAACAAAGAGAAATATAGAAACAAGACGATGCATAAGAAACACACCCCTGCAAATTGAGCAATTTTGTGATCAACCTTTATAACGCATTTCGACGGTTTATGGCGTGAGCCCAGGACACACCTGGAATGGGGAATTCGTTTTGCTCAGCAGAAGCCTAATGAGCGCTTGGCGGCCTTTGCGGAAGCTTTGCCGCCGGCGCCATGTTCGAATACCAGTCAAGGATGCGAACTTCGATCCCGGTGCCCTTCAAGGCGCTTGCAAACTTCTGCACGTCCTGTCCGCGATAGTGGTAGGGGATCACGACCTTTGGCTTGAATGCCTTCACCGCGTCCGCCGCGTCTTCCGGAGTCATGGTGTAGGGAAGATTCATGGGGATGAAGGCGACGTCAATGTTTTTCAATTCGCGCATCTCAGGCGTGCCCTCAGAGTCACCGGCAAAGTAAAAATTCTTACCACCGTACGAAAGGATGTAGCCGTTGCCTCTACCCTTGGGGTGAAATGGCGTGCCGTTCGGCATCATATTGCGGATGTTGTACATCGGCACTGCCGTAATCTTCCACTTGTGCCACTGCGTGCTTTCGCCATTCGCAATTGTCTTTGCCGATTTCACCGTTGCCTGTACAGCCGCAGGAGCAATGACCTCTGTCTTCTCATTGCTCAGGGCGGTAATGTCGGCCATGTTCAGGTGATCCGGATGAATGTCTGTAATGAGAATCAGGCCGCCCGGCTTTAATCCGGAGATGTTCGCCGGCGGCGCCGGATCGACATAAATCGTATCGCCTCCGGACTTGATCATCACGCTTGCATGGTAGATCGGCGTAATCTCTACAGCACCAGCCGAAGTCTTGAATGTCTGCACAGGAACCGGCGCTGCCAATAATGCTGACGCTGCCGAAACTCCCGCCAAAAATGCCACAGCCTTGATGCTCGAGCGAATTTCCGATCGCATACGCGTATTCGTCCCCTTTTCCTTCTCTCGTTTGACTTTGTCTGGATTGCTGAAGAATAGAGCCGGGATGGGATGAAATTCACCTTGCAATCTCACTGTCTTCTCCTCTATGCCGCCAACGAGTTCTCTGGCCCAGGAGTGCTGCTTTAACAACTGCGGCAATTCCATTCAGACTAATCACTGTCGCTTGTGGAGGCAACCGGGCGGGTAACTGAATGGGGTGGACAGCGCGCCCGCTTTACAGGTCCGCGTACGAAATCAATTCGATTTGCGGAAACTCGCGGATCGCGCTCAGAGCGTGGCGCTCTATGTCTCTCGATCCGCGCAATCGCGTGCGCACCATTGCGAGGTCGGCATCGTTATAGCCGGGGTGAGTCACCAATTCCCACGTTCCATCGGGCATCGCCGCGAGCAAGGAACGGACCGCTGCCGCATCCAGAACGCCTGTGCCGACCACGGCGATGGTCCCCGCGGTCGTGGCTAACCCTTCCTGCGTGATGATGCGCCGGCAGCGCGTCTCCAGATTGCGAAGCAGGTTTACTTCAGCGCAGCGAGCCCAGCCGGCGCCTGCCGTCGCCCGTACCGCCCAAGCCGGTTCAAACGGATTTCTCACCGCGCGAATATTGGCCGCGCGCGCTGCCCGAAGCACAGCACGCAACACGGCTGGGAACATGTGCGTGTGCTTGTGGGTGTCGACGTGGGTAAGCTCCAGCCCTTTAGCTTTCAGTGAATGGATCTGCGCCGCTGTCTCGGCCTCAATCTCATCGGCGGCGATACGCCCCGTAAAAAGCCGAGCCAGGAATGTAGTCAAGCTGGAAGGGAAGCAACCTGTCTTTTGATCCACCAGGGTCGGAATCTCGCGCGCGGGCAGCACGGGCTCACCATCCACCAGAACCACGTGGCACCCGACGCCCAAAGAAGGTGTTGCCGTTGCCATGTCGATTGCTTCGGAAGTAGCGCCGGCCCGCGCCATCAGTGTAGTGCTGGTCAGTACGCCCGCAGCATGCAGTTCGGCAACTGCCCGATTCACGCCCGCAGTTAATCCAAAATCGTCAGCATTGACAATCAAACGGCCCACCGGCTGAGTGTATCAACCCGATCCGTGGCGGGGCCTGTCGAATGCAACCCGGTCCGGTACAGCCCGATCCGATACAGGACGTTCCGTGCGGACCGTTCGCTGTTATCATGATGTTAGTGCGCAATCGCGCGGAGTTTTGCGATTGCATCCCATCGAGCGGGGGCGGTTAGCTCAGCTGGTTAGAGCGCCTGCCTTACAAGCAGGAAGTCGGGGGTTCGAGTCCCTCACTGCCCACCATCCCTCTTCTCATTCTCGATTCAGCCTGAAAATTTGGAATCTGTCAGCGGCCATTTTCGGTGAAAGGCTGCGCTTTTAGCTGCGCAGCCGGGTTAGCAGATCCTGCGGGTGGACCGGCTTTGCAAGAATCTCGAATTCGTAGCCCTGGGCGCGAGCTTTTTCCAGCAGGTCGGCGGTTGCCGCCTGGCCTGAAAAAAGCAGAATTTTGATGTTGGGTAACATCGCTCGAATGCGAATGGCAGCATCGATTCCGTTCAGGTCCGCCATGATGACGTCTGAGATGAGCATGTCGGGGACAAATGTCGCCGCCATCTCAAGGGCGCCTTCGCCGGAGTAAACGGCGCGCGCCTCAAAACCGCTTTGATTCAGAATCATGGCCAGCGTATCGGCGATCACGCGTTCATCGTCGACGACGAGGACCTTCGGTCTGCTCTTGGATTCAGTCATATGCTCCTGCGTACTCGATTAGATGGGGTTTTTTGCTTCAGCGATGGTTACTTCGTGACGGTCCAAGGAAATTGCGCTTTTGCTTGCCTTCCCTAATGATACTCTCAGCTTAGGCGATTAGAGCCGATACTCAACGTTTCGATCCAATTTCCGCTCTTCACTGGCCCGGTCAGCCGGTTCTGCCTGCCCCAATTCATCTACGGGCAACAGCCTAGAAATATACTGACGGAACGTCTGGCCGCCATTGGCAGGCGGTCTCAACCAGAGAGCCCCATGCAGAATTCAAACACAAACGACCAGATCCAGACCTCGCCTCAGCCCGCGGTGGGCGACGCCATCATTCGCGCCGAAAAGATTGAAAAGTACTATGCACAGCCCAGTCAAAACCGCATCCAGGTCATCTCACCGACCGACCTGAGCATCGTCCCGGGCGAAATTCTGGCCCTGCTGGGTCCGTCCGGTTCGGGCAAGTCCACCATGTTGCGCATGCTCAGCGGGCTCTCTACTCCAACCGCCGGCCAGGTGTATTGGCATCAGACTCCCATAGCCAACGCGGAGACTAACGTTTCAATCGTCTTCCAAAGCTTCGCGCTCTTTCCCTGGCTCACGGTTCTTGAAAATGTCGAAGCTCCGCTCCAGGCGCGTGGTGTCGATCCGGTGGAGCGCCGAGCCCGCAGCATGAAGATGCTGGACACGGTGGGCCTTGACGGCTTTGAGGCTGCATACCCGAAGGAACTTTCCGGCGGCATGAAGCAGCGAGTGGGTTTTGCGCGGGCGCTGGTGGTGGAGCCGGAAGTGCTTTTCATGGACGAGCCGTTTTCCGCGCTCGACGTGCTGACGGCGGAAAACCTGCGCAGCGAACTGCTCGAACTGTGGACCAATAAGACGATGCCTACGAAGGCTGTCTTTCTGGTGACACACAACATTGAGGAGGCTGTTCTGCTTGCCGACCGCATCGTGGTGCTTGGTCGCAACCCAGGGCACATCCGCACTGATTTCCGCGTTCAGCTAGGCCAACCGCGCGATCGCAAATCAGAGCCGTTTACCCAACTGGTCGACTACATCTACAAAGTCCTGACGCGGCCTGACGTAGCGCCGGCTGAAGCTCCTGACCAGACGGCCGAGCGGCGCCCGCGCGATCAGCGCCAGATGCGCTACCAGATGCTGCCCCACGCTCGTCCGGGCGGTATGGCCGGTCTCCTTGAACTGTTGCTCGACAAGGGCGGACGCGATGACATTTACCGCCTCGCCGACGATCTCGCGTTTGAGATTGACGACCTGCTGCCGATCGTGGATGCGGCGCAGCTGCTCGGCTTTCTCAAGATCGAGGAAGGCGACGCCGCCATCACGCCGAGCGGCACGGAGTTCGCGAACTCCGAAATTCTGCGTCAAAAGGAACTGTTCCGCGATGCTGCAGTTGAAAACGTGCTGCTGCTTCGCCAGATTCGCCGCGCGATTGAATCGAAGAGCGACCATACCGTGCCGGAAGAATTCTTTCTCGACATGCTCGACGAGCAGTTCAGTGAAGAAGAGTGTCTTCGCCAGATAGAAACGGCGGTTGCGTGGGGCCGCTATGCTGAGCTGTTCGACTTTGACTCGGCTCGCAGGCGCTTCGTGCTGCCCGACTCCGCTGAGGAAGTGATCGCCGAAGAAACCGACACAAGCGAGGATGGCGAGTGACGAATCAGCACCCTCTTGCCATATCACGCGTCACCAAGCGTACATGGCCGTTCTTTATCGATGTGGCCATCGGCGGCTTTGGCCTTGCCGTGCTGTTGTCTGTTGTCAGCACCGGGATCTACTGGCTTGGCAAGCCCATGCCGGTTGTACACATCTCAAATTCTGTCGGCTCGCTGCCTGTCTATGCGTTTTACTCCGTGGTGCGTATGACGATTGCGTACACACTGAGCCTGATCTTCGCCATCGCTTACGGTTACGTTGCAGCGTACAATCCGCGGCTTGAACCGTGGATGGTTGCCGCACTCGACATTCTGCAGTCGATCCCGGTTCTCAGTTTTCTGCCGCCGCTGATTCTTGCCATGGTCGCGCTTATTCCCGGCCACCAGCTCGGTATTGAGATGGGAGTCATCCTGCTCATCTTCACCGGGCAAGTGTGGAATCTGGCTTTCAGCTTCTATTCATCGCTCAAGACGATTCCGCGCGAAATGCTCGAGGCATCGCGCATCTATCGCTATTCCGGCTGGCAGCGCTTTTGGCAACTTGAAATGCCATACGCGGCCATTGGCCTGGTCTGGAATTCGATTGTCTCGGTTGCGGGCGGCTGGTTCGCTCTCATTTTTTGCGAGACCTTCAGTATGGGCGAGCGCAATTTTCAGCTTCCCGGCCTCGGCAGCTATATCCAAACCGCGACTTATGAAGGCGACATGCACGCCCTCATCAGCGGCATCGCCACGGTGATTCTTATCGTGGTTGCTACCGACCAGTTGGTGTGGCGGCCGCTGATTGCGTGGAGTGACAAATTCAAGGTTGAGCAGGTTGAGTCTGCTGAGCGAGTCACGTCGCCGATCCTTGAGCTTCTTCGCCGATCGAATCTCGCCACGCTGCCTGGGCGTTTTTTTGCCAAACTTGATGAGCCGATCTTCCGGCGCCTGGCACGCGGCAACACCAGCCGGCCGGTGCAGCCCATCGACCAGGACCGGCAACCCAGGATTCCCGCCGCCGTGTGGACCCTGGCCATTGCCTTTGGAACCATTGCCATCTGGGGAGCTGTGCAGGCCGCTTTCATGTTGGCCACGGTGACTGGCTCCGAATTGAAGTTGTTGATCGAGGGCGCGGCAGCTACATTTCTGCGCGTCAATGCTTCGCTGCTTATCTCCGCGGCGTGGACCATCCCGGTCGGAGTGGCCATTGGACTCACGCCCCGCCTGGCAAAAATCGTACAGCCGATTGCGCAGATTCTTGCCTCAGTTCCGGCAACCGCGTTCTTTCCCATTCTGCTCATGGGTCTGGTCAAAATCGGCGGCGGCCTGGGCATAGGCTCCATCGCGCTCATGCTTCTCGGCACGCAGTGGTACATCCTGTTCAACGTGATTGCCGGCGCCATGTCCATTCCGTATGATCTGCTTGAAGTGGCATCACTCTATCGCTTCACTCGTTGGCAGCGTTGGACAAAGCTCATCCTCCCCGGAATTTTTCCGTATCTTCTTACTGGAATGGTCACGGCTTCAGGGGGTGCGTGGAACGCCTCCGTCATGGCGGAGTATTCGCACGTCAAAGATCGCACGCTCGAAACCATCGGACTTGGAGCGCAAATTGACGCAGCCACCGATGCCGGTCGTTTCCCGATCCTGCTACTAGCCACCATCATGATTAGCCTGATGGTCATAACCATGAACCGCCTGGTGTGGCGACGCCTGTATCGGCTGGCAGAAACCCGCTTTAAGCTGGGTTAGGAACTCCGGCAACCCGTCGCTTTTCCGAGTCAATCTGCTCTCCGTTAGAATCCTCCAGTGAGCGCTTTGGCCGTTCGTGGTTTCAACGTGGAGGCATCTGTGATTCGAGTTGGTGTGGTCGGCTTTGGTATGGGCGGGCGGGTGTTTCACGCACCGCTCATCTCCTCGGTTGAAGGGATTGAACTGGCTGCTGTGGTTGAGCGCACATCCGGCAGGGCCGCGGAACGCTATCCGGAAATCACTACCTATCGCTCAGTTGACGAAATGCTGGCTGACGCATCGATCAGTCTCTTCGTCGTTACCACGCCTAGCGCTACGCACTTCGAAATCGCGCGCCAGATTCTCGATGCGGGTCGGCACGTTGTCGTTGACAAGCCGGTATGCACCACGTCATCCGAAGTGGCGCAGCTTATTCGGCTGGCCTCAGCCAGAAACCTTTTGCTGGTGCCGTTTCACAATCGCCGCTGGGATGGCGATTTTCAAACGGTTCGCAGAGTCATTGGCGAAGGCTGGCTGGGCAGGCTCGTCTCCTTCGAATCACGATTCGATCGTTGGCGCCCCGATCTCCCCAAGGACAGGCTCTGGAAGGAGAATCTGGAAACAGGCGGCGGAACCCTGCTCGATCACGGGCCGCATCTTGCTGATCAGGCGCTCACGCTCTTCGGCAAACCTGTGGCAGTCAGCGCGGTAGTGCTTCGCGAACGCGACGGTACGGGTTCCGACGACGCTTTCACCGTCCGGCTTCGCTATCCGGGCATCAACGTCACTCTGGGAGCCAATTCGTTATCCTTGCCGCCGGGCCCGCGTTTTCATCTGCGTGGCACGAATGGCAACTACTGGAAACTGGGCGTCGACGCACAAGAGGCAGCACTGACAAAGATTACGCGGATTGAAGATCCCGCTTGGGGCGTGGAACCCACCGCATCGTGGGGAACTCTCCATGTCGGCATTGACGGCGGAACGGTTTCAACACCTGTCCGGCCCGTTGCCGGCGATTACCGACTTTTCTACTCTGGAATTCGTGACGCTGTGCTGGGCAAAGCTCCGGCTCCAGTACAGGCCATTGATGCGTGGCGCGTTGTGCGGCTTCTTGAATGGGCCGTAGAAAGTTCCGAACGGCGCCGTGAAGTGAATTGCGACTGGAGCGAGGAGCCCGAGTAAGGATCAAACATGCAAACCCAGTGCGTCGTGATTTTCGGGATTGTTTTCGACCAGCGGCACCCAGAACCGAAATGAAGCGCCCTTGCCCGCTTCGCTTGTGGCTTCAATTCCGCCCCCGTGCGCTATCAGGATTGCGCGTGCGATAGCCAATCCCATCCCTGAACCCTTGCGAGCGCTTGAGGTGGTTTTGCCGCGGTAGAACTTCTCAAAGATCATCGGCAGGTCCGCCGCATCGATCCCCGGCCCATTGTCGGCAACCGTGAACTCAAGTCGATCGCCTATGTATCGGTAGCTCAACGTCACATGCGTTCCGGACCGCGTATGTGCGCCTGCATTCTCCAGCAGGTGGCGCAGTACTCGGCCAAGCAAATGTGCGTCGAACCATGCCGGTTGCCCGGTTTCCGCGTCATTTGTGACGATCGTTACTTTATGACCAACCAGCGCCTTACGCGACTTCTCCACCGCCTCATCCAAGAGGGCTGCTGGATGGTGCGACGCCATGTGCACATCCACCGTATTTGTATCGATTTCAGCCATTTCAATGGCTTCGCCAATCAGTATGTCTAATCGTGCGGACTCTTCATCGATAATAGCTACCAGGTCCTGGCGGCCGGCTTCGTCCATTCCCTCAGATTGCTGGAGCGTCGTCGCAGCCGCGCGGATCGAAGTGAGCGGTGTACGCAGTTCGTGCGTCAGCGAGTCAGTAAGCGCCGTCCGCAGCCGCTCGCTCTCGCGTGCCGCTTCTGCGCGAGCTGATGCCTCAATCGCAATGGAACGCGCGATTACCGTTGCTACCTGCGCGCTTACAGCTGTTGCAACTTCGCGCGAGAGTTCTGCGGGTCTCCACGCCAGTGCTCCCACTGGCCGCAGGCCCAGCATCAACGGCCTCGCCGTAAGATTGCCCGGAATCACGAGCGTTGGGTTGTGTCCTTCAGTCATGGCCCGCAAACTGGCCTGGATGCTCATTGGGAGATCGGATGTTGATGAGTAAAACTGGTCACGGGCGCAAGCATAAAGCACCACTCCATCCAGCGAGAAGATGCGGCCGATCAGTCGCGGCAGTTCTCGCAACAATCCGTCGGCATCCTCGTAAAGCATCTGCTCCTGGCTCAATTCGTAGAGCCTCTCAACATCGCGCCTGCGCAACTCGGCATGGTGTGCTTGACGGCGCGCTTGTTCCGCCACCCGGCTTACCACCAGGCAACTGGCCGCAAAGGTCAGCATCTCGATCCATTCCTGTGCGCCAGCCAGCCGGAATGTGTGGAAGGGACGCAGAAAGAAGAAGTCGAAACAGACCGCGGAAAGGGCCGCAACATAAAGCGAGATTTTGATGCCTGCCTGGGTAGCCACCCATACCAGCATGGCCAGAAACACCATGCCCGCAGTCGTCGAGTTGGCGTGGAGCAACTCGAGTCCGACTGTGGTTAGCGCGGTCAGGCACGTGGCGACCATCCAGTGCAGGATCCCCTGCGACTCAGAGAGCCCCTCTTTCAATTTGGTCATTGAATTCATCACAAAAATAATACGCGCTCTCTCATATGATTTAATCTTCGAGGTAAGAAGAAAGTTATGCCCGGTAGAATTCTTGTCATCGACGACGAACCACAGATCACGCGAGTGTTGCGCGCTGCACTATCAGCGCAGGGTTATGACGTCCGCACTGCAAATGAACCTGAAGAGGGTTTGCGCGTCTTTAAAGATTGGCCTCCTGATCTGGTGATTACCGATTTGATGATGCCGGGCATCAGTGGCGTCGACGTGTGCCATGCCATCCGTGCCCAGGGCGCCACGCCCGTGCTGGTTCTCTCGGTTCGCGAGCATGAGCGCTCGAAAGTGGAGGCCCTCGACGCCGGTGCGGACGACTACGTCACCAAGCCCTTCAGTATCCAGGAACTGCTGGCGCGCGTACGTGCCCACCTTCGCCGCGCGCCTGAGCGCACGACAGCCGCGCTTGAATCCGGCGATTTTGTGATCGATCAGAATGCGCATACCGTCACACTTCAAGGGAAACCGATCCACCTTACGCCAAAGGAATTTGATCTGCTGCTTCACCTTGCGCGCAACGCCGGAAAAGTAATGACGCATCGCGCTCTGCTTACAAGCGTGTGGGGTGCGCAGTCAGCTCATCAGCCCGAGTATCTGCGCGTGTTTGTGGGGCAACTGCGCAAGAAGCTTGAAAGTGAAACAGGTCGCCAATACATTCAGACTGAACCGTGGGTCGGCTATCGGTTCATCCCCGAAGGTTATACCGGCACCGAAGACTAACTCCTCCATTATCTGATTGGCCTAAGTAAGTTGGGTACATGAGTGCCAACGAGTGGCGTCTGCTGCCCTTATGAATTATTTAGGAAATCCTTTGGGCAACTAAATCTCCAAATCTCCAGAATCGATTGAGTGGCTGATCGCTTTAGGCAGGCGTGCTGCTGATTGCTTGCCGTAAGCGAGAAAGCCGCGGATCCTTGCAATGGCTCAGCTCAAACGTTGCGCCAGTGCTTTGGAGAGGACTTGGGATACGTCATGCAGGATTTACTCATGTTGCTGTTCACGTCAGTTTTCTTCGCCCTCGCGTTCCTCTACGTAAAGGCCTGCCAGAAATTGAGGTAACTCATGCAAGTTGACTTCGTCACCGTAATCGCGTTGCTTATTTCGGTCTTGCTGCTCGGCTATCTTGCCGCCACGCTTCTATTCCCGGAGAAATTCTGATGTCTGCAAACGGCTGGTTGCAGTTCGGCATTTACTCAATCGTTCTGCTTTTGACCGTTCGTCCAGTAGGCACGTATCTGGCGCGCGTTCTCGAAGGCGAGCGTACCTTACTTGACCCGGTACTGCGTCCTATTGAGCGCCTGATCTACAAACTTTGCATGGTGAATGCCAAAAGTGAGATGAACTGGCGTCAGTATGCGTTCGCCATGCTGGGCTTTACGGCTGTAGGTGTGGTCTTTACTTACCTGATCGAGAGACTGCAGGCATTTCTCCCTTTGAATCCACAGGGCATCGCCGCAGTTGGTCCTGATCTGGCGTGGAATACCGCCGTCAGTTTCGCTACCAACACGAACTGGCAGTTCTACACGCCGGAAAGCACCATGAGCTATCTCACCGAGATGCTCGCTCTGGCTACGCACAACTTCTGGTCTGCGGCCGCCGGCATTGTGGTGGCAGTGGCACTTATTCGCGGCATCAAGCGGACCAAGTCCGCGACAATCGGCAACTTCTGGGTGGACATGACCCGCACTACGCTGTGGGTCCTGTTGCCCGGATCGTTCATCTATGCACTCCTGCTCGTTGCCCAGGGAGTGCCACAAAATTTCAGCCATTACTCAGTCGCGCATCTGCTCGAGCAGCCCGGGCAGACGCAGACCATCGCGCAAGGCCCGGTGGCATCGCAGGAAGCTATCAAGATGCTTGGCACCAATGGCGGCGGGTTCTTCAACGCGAACAGCGCGCATCCCTACGAGAATCCCTCACCGTTTTCAAACTTCCTGCAGATTCTCTCCATCTTCATCATTCCCGCCGGTCTCACTTACACACTGGGCCGCATGACCGGCTCTCCTGGCCACGGATGGGCAGTGCTCGCTGCCATGTTTGTTCTCTTCGCCGCCGGATTCACCGCCTGCTACTGGGCTGAGTCGCAGCCGCACGCGCTTATTCACGGCGCGCAACAAGCTCGCACTAGCACTGCGCCCGGCGGCAATATGGAAGGCAAGGAAGTGCGCAACGGCATTGCCGAAAGCTCTCTGTTCGCCACCATTACCACCGATGCAAGTTGCGGCGCAGTAAATGCGATGCATGACAGCTTCACTCCACTTGGCGGCATGATACCGCTTACCAACATCATGTTGGGAGAAGTGGTGTTCGGTGGCGTCGGCTCAGGCTTGTACGGCATGCTCATCTTCGTGGTGCTCGCGGTCTTCATCGCAGGCCTCATGGTCGGCCGCACTCCCGAGTATCTCGGCAAGAAAATTGAGGCCTACGATGTGAAGATGTCGATGCTCTATGCGCTTATCTTTCCGCTCATCATCCTCACTTTTACGGCCATCTTCGTCTCACTGCCCAATGTGGGGCTTTCTTCCATCAACAACCCCGGACCGCATGGATTCAGCGAAATCCTTTATGCATTCACTTCTGGTGCGGGCAACAACGGATCCGCCTTCGCCGGGCTCAGTTCAAACTGGTGGTACAACATTGCGATGGGTTGGGACATGCTCATCGGCCGTTTGCTGATGATGATCCCTGTCCTCGCGCTAGCTGGCAGTCTGGCGCAGAAGAAAAGCGTGCCGCCCTCCCCCGGAACATTTCCCGTCAACAACGCGCTCTTCGCGGTGCTGCTTATCGGTATCGTATTGCTGCTTGGTGCGCTCACCTTTTTCCCGGCCCTCAGTCTTGGTCCGATTCTTGAACATTTGCAGCTCCACGCAGGCCAGGTTTTCTAACCATTGAGCATCTGCAAGAGGACAAATCGTCATGGCTGAAAGAAAAGAGTCTTTGGAACAAGGAAATCCTCGGTCAGGCATTGATTGATTCTGTGCGCAAACTTGATCCGCGCGGTATGGTCAAGAATCCGGTGATGTTCGTTGTGGAAGTTGGCAGCGTGTTGACTACCGCCCTCCTTATCAACGATGCCGTTCATCATCGCCCCGGCTTCGGCTTCAATCTTCAAATCACGCTCTGGCTCTGGTTCACTGTGCTGTTTGCCAACTTTGCTGAAGCCATGGCTGAAGGCCGCGGCAAAGCGCAGGCTGACACGCTGCGCAAAGCCAAAGGGGAAACCGTGGCCAGGCGCTACAAGCTCGACGGCGGTTTTGAAGAAGTAGCCAGCGGGCTGCTGCGCGCCGGCGATCTGATTTACGTAGAGGCGGGCAGCTACATCGCAGGCGACGGTGAAGTTATCGAGGGTGTTGCTTCAGTGGATGAATCGGCGATCACCGGTGAGTCCGCGCCCGTTATCCGCGAAGCCGGCGGCGATCGCTCCGCAGTCACCGGAGGCACAAGAGTGCTCTCCGACTGGATCAAGGTTCGCATCACTTCCAATCCCGGCGAGACGTTTCTTGATCGCATGATCGCCCTGGTTGAAGGCGCATCGCGGCAGAAGACTCCGAATGAAATAGCACTGAGCATTCTGCTTTCCGGCCTCACCGTCGTGTTTCTCCTCGCTGTTGTCACGTTGCAGCCCTTTTCTGAGTACTCGAAGGCGCCGCAAAGTATCTTCGTGCTCGTATCGCTGCTCGTCTGTCTTATACCGACGACCATCGGCGGCTTGCTTTCGGCCATTGGCATTGCGGGCATGGATCGTCTTGTGCAGTACAACGTGCTCGCCATGAGTGGCCGCGCTGTTGAAGCGGCAGGCGACGTGAACACATTGCTCCTGGACAAGACCGGGACAATCACGCTCGGCAATCGACAGGCGACGGAGTTCGTCGCCGCTCCCGATGTGAGCCAGGATCGACTTGCCAATGCCGCCCAACTTGCTTCGCTCTCAGACGAAACGCCTGAAGGCCGCTCGATAGTCGTGCTGGCCAAGGAGAAGTACAATCTCCGCGGCCGCGATGTTGGCGGGATGCACGCCGAATTTGTTCCGTTCACCGCGCAAACACGCATGAGCGGAGTGAACCTACCCGGCACACTCATCCGCAAAGGCTCCGTCGATGCGATTGCGCGGTTCCTTGAGGAGCAGGGTGCGCAGCTTCCGCAAAAAGTGCGCGAAAGTGTCGAAGAGATTGCGCGCGCCGGCGGCACTCCGCTCGTCGTCGCTGAGAATGCAACTGCTCTTGGCGTCATCCACCTGAAAGATATTGTCAAAGGAGGCCTGAAAGAGCGTCTTGCCCGTCTGCGCGCCATGGGTATTCGCACCATCATGATTACTGGCGACAATCCGCTTACCGCGGCAGTGATCGCGCGCGAGGCCGGTGTGGATGATTTCCTGGCCGAGGCCAAGCCTAAAGACAAGATGGATCTAATCAAGCGCGAACAGGGCAAGGGCAAACTTGTCGCCATGACAGGCGATGGAACCAATGATGCTCCTGCTCTCGCCCAGGCCGATGTTGGCGTTGCCATGAATTCCGGCACACAGGCGGCGAAGGAAGCCGGCAACATGGTTGATCTCGATTCGAATCCGACGAAGCTTATTGAAATTGTCGAGATCGGCAAGCAGATGCTTATGACACGTGGGGCGCTGACCACCTTTTCCATCGCGAACGACGTGGCCAAGTACTTCGCCATCATCCCCGCCATGTTCGCGGGCGTCTTCCCGGTTTTGCAGGTGCTCAATATCATGTATCTGCACTCGCCGCAGTCTGCAATTCTCTCTGCGGTGATTTTTAACGCGATCATCATCGTTGCGCTGATCCCGTTGGCGCTCAAGGGCGTTAAGTACGAGCCCAAGGCCGCCGAAATTCTGTTGCGCAATAACCTTTTGATCTACGGTGTGGGCGGCATCATCGTGCCCTTCATTGGTATCAAGGCCATTGACCTCTGCCTGGTTGCTCTGCACCTGGCCTGATCAATACCGGACGAATTAGAGCGAAGCGGGCGAGAACTCGGCAGCGCAACGCAAAGGAGATTCATCATGCATACCAAGACGGGTACAGCGATCGCAGAGATAGAAGAGATTGTTCACTCTGTTTCTTCGACTCTCCAATCGAAAGAGAGCACGCCCGTGCATTCAGTCTGGAAGACCTCAGTTCTGTTCACCCTGGTCACGGCGGTTCTGCTCGGCATCGGCTATCCGCTCGTCGTTACCGGAATTGCCGCGGTCCTGTTTCCGCACAAAGCCGCAGGCAGCCTGATTAGCAAAGATGGGCAGGTCATCGGCTCAGAACTGCTGGCGCAGAGCTTCACGTCCGATCGATACTTCCATCCCCGGCCATCAGCCGCGGGCAACGGATACGACGCGACCGCTTCCGGGGGCACCAACCTTGCCCAGTCAAATGCAAAACTCGTGCAGCGCATTCAAGGCGACATCGACAAGCTGCAAGCGCTCAATCCCGGCAAGCCGGTGCCCATTGATATGGTCACGACGTCTGGCTCCGGTCTCGATCCGGACATTACGCCCGACAATGCCTACTACCAGCTGCCTCGCGTTGCCAGGGCACGCAATCTCCCTGAGGAGCAGGTGCGCAAGCTCATCGCGCTGCATACCTCTGGTCGCGATCTTGGCTTTCTAGGTGAGCCGCGCGTCAATGTGCTCGCGCTGAACCTGGCGCTCGACCAGGTTTCGAAATAAGTTTACTGTCCCTGCACGGACAGCTTATAGGCGGGAAGGGCTTTATGTCCTCCCGCTTTTTGTTCGCGGGATTGATTTATGAGCGCTGCTCAGACTTCGCGACGTCCTTCGAGCGCGCGGGCCATCGTTACTTCGTCGGCGTATTCAATGTCGCTGCCCGCTGGAACTCCCGTTGCGATGCGCGTGATCTTTACAGGAAAGCTGCGCAGCGCCGTCGCCAGCCAGTTGGCGGTTGCTTCACCTTCGAGCGTGGGACTGGTGGCAAGGATGACTTCGTCGACCTCGCCGTTCTCAACGCGCGCAACAAGCGAGGTCGCGCGCAACTGCTCCGGGCCTACTCCGTGGAGCGGCGACAGCGTGCCATGCAGCACGTGATACACGCCGCTATAGCCGCGGGTGCGCTCTACAGCTTCGATGTTTGTAGGTTCTTCAACCACGCATACCAATCGCTGGTTGCGCGTCGGGCTGGCGCAATAGGCGCAAGGATCGACGTCGGTCACGTTGTTGCAGATGGAGCAAAGACGCAGGCTTGTCTTCAGGTCGCGCACGGCATCGGCAAGCGCCACGGCGTCGCTATCGCTTGAGCGCAGGAGATGAAACGCGTACCGTTGCGCGCTCTTGGTGCCCACTCCGGGCAGCTTCTTCAACTCTTCGATGAGTCGGGCCATCGGCTCGGCATAGCGTGACAACTTTCTCGCCTCCGTCGTCCACTTTCCGTGATGCTGTGTTCAGGCTCCCATGCCGGGAATCTTGAGCCCGCCAAGCATACCCTGCAGGCTGCTCTGAAGAATTTCTTCGGCTTTCCGCCCGCCCTCGTTCACGGCAGCGACAATCAGGTCTTCAAGCATCTCCACGTCTGCCTGGGCGCCGCTCAGCGAAGCGACTGCAGCTGGATCGATATGCAGCTTGAGCAGTTGCTTCTTGCCGTTCATAGTGGCGGTAACTGCGCCGCCGCCGCTGGATCCTTCGACAATCGTCTCACCCAGCTTCCGCTGAACTTCTTCCTGCATTTGATTTGCCTGGGTGAGCATCTCGGAGAATTTAAGGGGATTGATCATGACCGGTTCTCCTGCGCTGCTGTTGATGCGCAAACTAAGGTTGAACTACTTCTGACGGAGATCGACAACGCTGCGCACCTCTGCATTGAAGATTTCTTTTGCTCTCTGCACAAGCGGGTGCGCGAGTGCAGATTCCTGTATGCTGCCGGCCGCAGGTGCATCTACGGGGGCCTGCGCCACGCCTTCTCCGGGCACCACCATAAAGCGTGTTGGTGCGCCAAGACGTTGCAGCTCTTGACGGATGATTTTTTCCGCAGCGGCATTTATGGTGAGGCTCAGCATCTTTTTGCCTACTCCAGGCACTTCGATGCGCAAATTCGCTCCGTCGAGTATCCACGACGCGCCGCCGAGCAACTGCGCAGCGGAGGCGTGACCTTCTTTCACCAGTGTGGCGCCGACCGCATGCCGCAGGGTCTCGATTGACGGCGCTGCACCTGAGGGAGCCGAAGAATGCACTTCCGTTTCGGGTGCTTTTGCAAGCGATCCCTCGGTCAGTGTCGTTGATGCGAATCCGAGGGCCGATGCTGAAACAGCAGGGAACTGCGATGCCTCAGGTGACGTGCTGGCCTTGGCCTCTTTCACCAATGAAGGCGCAGGTGCCGGGCGCTCCATTTCGATTACGGGATTTGCAGCCGCACTTTGCTTCGCATTTGGAGTTGAACCCCATCCGCCGGATGAAAATGGCGATAGTGGAGGGGCCGCGGGTGGCGCGGCCGGAGCAGACGCTGCAGGAGTCCGCGCGGGAGTCGCCGAACGCGGTGTGCTTTGTGGAACTGCACCACGAGTACCAACGCCGCTTGCCACTCCGCTGAGCAATTCTTCAATCGGCAAAAGGCGCTGCGCGTGAATCAGCTTGAGCAGGCCAAGTTCCAGATGAAAGCGCTGTTCCTGGCGGTAGTTCAGATCATCGAATGTGCGCAGCACAATCTGCAGATTGCGCGTGATCTCTTCCTCGCTGAACAGCATCGCAGTGCGCGCAGCACGGGCTCGCTCGTCACCTGAGATCTGCAGCAATTCGGTCTGTTCCCCACCAATCTTGGCCATGAGCGTGTTGCGAAGGTAGCGAACCATTTGCCGCGCCAGCGATGAGGGACTGTGCCCCGCATTGACGAGCACGTTCAACTGCTCCATTAGCTCGGCACTCTGCCCTGCAGCCACGGCTTCCAGCAGCCGTTCGAAGACCGCGTTCGGAACAGAACCCATCAGCTCTCGAATTTGCGCGGCCGAAAGCAGCGGTCGCCCGCCTTCCAAAGGAGCAGACGCAATCGCCTGGTCCATGATGGAAAGCGCGTCGCGCATCGATCCGTCGCCCGCCTCGGCCAGCAACGCGAGTGCGCCATCTTCGGCGGCAACCTCTTCCTTGGCGGCGATGGATCTCAGCTCTGCGAGGATGTCGTCAAACTTGACGGCGTGAAAACTGAAGTGCTGGCACCGCGATCGAATGGTCTGCGGAATGTTTTCGGGCTCGGTCGTCGCCATCATAAAAACGACGTGCGCGGGCGGTTCTTCCAGGGTCTTCAGCAGGGCATTGAAAGCAGCTTCAGTAATCTGGTGAGCTTCGTCCAGGATGTAGACCTTGAAGCGGTCGCGCGCCGGCGCGTAACGGGCGGCGTCCCGCAGTTCACGAATCTCGTCGATACCGCGGTTGGTGGCGGCGTCGATTTCGATCACATCGACCGCGTTGCCCTGGCGGATCTCCGTGCAGGAGTGGCAGGCGCCGCACGGCTCCGGCGTCGGCCGCTCGGCGGAACCTACTTCAGTTCGACAATTGAGCGCCATGGCAAGGATGCGGGCGATGGTGGTTTTGCCGATTCCGCGATGGCCGGAAAAGATGTATCCGTGCGCTATCCGGTTCTGGCTGAGCGCGTTAAGGAGCGTACGGGTCACGTGATCCTGGCCGGCCACATCGGCAAAACGCTGCGGACGGTATTTTCTGGCCAGAACCTGATAGCCCATGGGGAATGCGCTCCTTTTACCCGCCGTCGTAAACACGGCCTAAAGGCGATTGTAACGTTCCGGGGTGGCGGTATGGGGTCGGCTCAAGGCGTGGAAAACCGACCGCGAATTCGTCCACTTGGTTAAGGCTCGATCTCCTATTGACAATCTATACGAGTTGCGGCAATCTCATATAGACATTCAATAGGGGTACCGCATGAGCCCAAAACAGACAAACCTTTTGCAGGGAACGCTTGACCTTTTGATTCTGAATTCGCTTAGTTCGGGAGAGCTTCATGGACTTGGTATTTCGCGAAGAATCGACCAAATCACGCAGGGAACGTTCGTTGTCAAACCGGGATCGCTTTTTCCAGCTTTGCACCGCATGGAGGAAGCTGGCTGGCTGAGCGCCTCCTGGGGAGACTCTGAAAATAACCGGCGCGCAAAGTACTACCGTTTGACCAAATCGGGTAGAGCACAGCTCGCAATTGAAACGGAGCAGTGGAACACGATTGCGGTGGCGATGGCCAACGCGTTGAATGCGACAGCATAGGAGCCGGCGATGAACAGTTTGTTTCGGATGTGCAGCGCGCTGAAGAATCTCTTCAAAAGAGAGAAGGTTGAGCGCGATTTAGATAGCGAACTCCGCGCATATGTTGAGATGGTTACCGATGAAAAGGTCACCACTGGCGTTTCTGCGTCGGAAGCACGGCGGCTTGCGCTGGCCGAAATTGGCGGTGTGGAGCAAGTCAAGCAGGCGGTGCGGGATCATCGCGCAGGGACGTCACTCGATAGGTTGTGGGGCGACGTGCGCTACGGCTGGCGTCAGTTGTTGCGCAATCCCGGTTTTACTGCAGCGGTTGTTGTTACGCTCGCGCTCTCAGTAGGAGTGAACACTGCAATCTTCTCGGTAGTAAACGCCCTGATGTTGAAGAGTCTGCCGTATCCCGATCCCGCGCGCCTGGGTACCGTCTTTATGGGCGTACAGGGTTCCGCAACCTATGACGGTATGAACGATGTTGATGGAGAGCAGTGGGAACTTCTGCGTGACAATGTCCCCTCTGTGATGGGAGCGGTTGCAAGCGGCATGTCTTCCGGGGTTAATCTTGTTGCCGCGCAGAGCGTTCAATATGCGCATGCCGGGCGCGTCTCCGCGCACTATTTTGATGTCCTCGGAATACACCCTGCGATAGGAAGAAACTTTACCGAGGATGAGGATCGCCCAAATGGCCCGAAGGCGGTGATCCTGTCATACGGTTTGTGGCGAAACGTCTTTCATGGCGATAGCCAACTGATTGGGCAGGCTATCCGGTTGAAGGGTGATGCCTATACCGTCGTCGGAGTGCTTCCTGCCAGCGCAACGACGCCCTTGAATGCCGATGTCTACACACCTATCAAGCCGAGCCGTCAGGGCGAAGGCGGCGGCGCCAACTACGAACTAATTGTTCGATTGCGCGATGGGGCCAACTGGCGACAGGCGGACGCGGAGATCAACCGGGCGTGGACAAATCGAGCGATGCGCGTAACGAAGGAATTTCATCCGGGCTCAACGGTTTCGTTTTATACAGTTCCTTTGCAGAAGGGGCAGACGTCGACTCTGCGGCCAAAGGCGCTGACGTTGATGCTGGCTGCGGGAATCATCTTGCTGATCGCCTGCGCCAATCTGGCGGGGCTCACATTTGTGCGCATGACGCGGCGCACTGCGGAAATCGCGACGCGAATGGCATTGGGCGCTTCACGCTGGCAAGTGCAGAGACAACTCTGGATAGAGAACCTGCTTCTGGCACTGATTGGGGGTGCGTCTGGGATCGGGGTAGGATTTTTTGCTTTGCATGGTCTTTTGAATCTTCTGCCTCAAGGCTATCTGCCGGTTGCCGGGGTTCCGTTGGATGAGCGCGTGCTTGCGTTTGCAGTCGGCGTGTCATTGTCGACGAGTGTGCTTTTCGGCATGCTGCCGGCGCTGGCGGTTCGAGGGATCGACCTTCGCTCGTTCATGAGCAGCAGGACGATCGCCGGCGTGGAACGGCTGCGATTGCGTCAGGCGCTGATTGCCGGTGAGGTTGCTTTGACGGTTGTATTGCTGGCGGCGAGCGGATTACTTATTCGCACGCTCATTCATTTGCAGACGCTTCCGCCAGGTTTCAATCCGAATAATGTGATGACCGCCAAGGCTTCACTCGATGACGCGCGATTCCGCGATCCTGCGGCATTCGATCGGCTGATGAACGAGAGTACAGCAGCGATGGCGCGGATCCCCGGGGTCGAAAGCGCGGCGGTAGGATTGTCTCTCCCGTATGAGCGCGCGTTGAATAACGTGATGACGATCAACGGCGGGCCTCAAGCGGGACAGAAGGTTGTGAGCGGCGAAGTCTACGTAACGCCCGGGTATTTTGAGACTCTCCAGATTCCGCTTCTGGCCGGGCGCACCTTCACAAGTTACGACCGGAGGGATACACATACGGTGGTGATTGTGAATCGCGCATTCGTTCGCAAGTTCTTTGGCGGAGTGAATCCGATTGGAGAATCGCTCGACAAACAAGGGACGACCATTGTTGGGGTGGTGGAGGATGTAACGCTGCCGCCGCATACTAATAACGTGAACGATCCGCTTGGGAACGAGGCCACAGCGTATATCCCGTCATCACAGACTGATCCAAAATTCTTGAGCGTGGTGCATGTCTGGTTTCAGCCGAGCTGGATTGTGCGCACGAGCGGACCCGTTGAAGGATTGACGGGACAGATGCAGCGTGCATTGGCAGATGTCGATCCAGGCTTGCCGTTTTCGGGCTTCTACAGCATGAATGACCATCTCGCGGAGTCTGTTTCGACGCAGAGGGTTGAAGTCGCTCTGCTGAGCGCGATGGCAGGGCTGGCATTGCTCTTGAGCGCAGTGGGTATCTTTGCACTGGTAGCAAACATGGTGGCCCAGCGCACACGCGAGATCGGCATTCGCATTGCGCTTGGCGCGACCGTGCGCCAGGTGATGTCACTGGTGGCCGTATCTGGAATTCGCTCTTCGGCCGTTGGGCTTGTGCTTGGACTCGTACTTTGCGTGGGAGCGCTGCGCACCATTCGTAGCGTGCTTTATGGAGTGGGCGTCTACGACGCGCCGAGTATTGCGGGTGTCGTGGCGATTCTGGTTGCGGTAACAGCGCTGGCGACCTTGATTCCGACCATGCGCATTACAAGGACAGATCCAGCGTCGACCTTGCGCGACCAGTAGCACGTATTGAAAGGTAAAGCGGGCTGTGTGGGGATTACCCTCCTTACGCGTGGCAGGGGCGGAAGGAGGGTTTCCGTGATTTGATTGTGCAGCGGATTGGACTACTTAGCTGTTCCGCGCCAGATGCCTTCCATCTGCTCCAGCGTGCGGCCCTTCGTTTCCGGCACAAACTTCCACATGAACAGGGCTGCCAGGACGCTCATCGCGCCGTAGATCCAGTATGCGAATCCGTGATTGAAGTGCTCCACCAGGTATGGATTCTTGTCGAGGATCGGGAATGTCCAGCTGACGAGATAGTTGGCGATCCACTGCATGGCAACGGCGAGCGCCATGGCCTTGCCACGAATCTGGTTGGGAAAAATCTCAGACAGCAGCACCCAGGTCACCGGGCCCCACGAAACAGCAAAGCCGGCGGTGTAAACCAGCATCGATACAAGCGCCAGCATTCCCTCTCCACCAAGCCAAAAAGCAGTGCCCAAAGAAACCATGGCGACTGCCATGATCAGCGCTCCGATGATCTGGAGCGGCTTGCGGCCGAATCGATCAACAGTGAAGATGGCAACGGTGGTGAAGGTAAGGTTGACCCCGCCGACAATGATGGTCTGCAGGAGCGAGGCATTGGTGGTCATGCCCATGCCCTTGAAAATGTCGGTCGCGTAGTAGAGCACGACATTGATGCCGACGAATTGCTGGAACACTGACAGCATGATTCCGATGAAGATGAGTAGGGCGCCGAAGGAAAACATTTTGCCGGAGTGATGCTCGCTGAGCGAGGCGCGGATTTCGGAGAGCTCCTTTTCGCCCTCCTCCTTGGTAACGAGCTTGGCCAGCACGGCGCGAGCGCCTTTCTCGTCGCCTTTCAACATCAGGAAGCGCGGAGTCTCGGGCACAAAGAACAGCAGCAGCAGAAACAGAATGGCCGGAATTGCGCCGGAAAGAAACATATAGCGCCAGCCGATGACATTCAGCCACGCATCGCCGCTGCCCGACTTGGAAATTCCAAAGTTGACGAAGTAAATCACCAGCATGCCGAAGATGATGGCGAACTGGTTCCATGCCACCAGATTCCCACGTACCTTGGGAGGTGCAATTTCGGCAATGTACATCGGCGAAAGCATCGAAGCCAACCCGACGCCGATTCCGCCGAGGATGCGGTAGAAAACGAAATTCCCCATGAAGGCCGGTCCGCCATGGCCGATGGCGGCAAACGGGAACTCCGGTGCGGAGGCGCCAATTGCCGAAATGAGGAAGAGCACGGCGGCAATGATCAATCCACGCTTGCGGCCGATATTGGTGCTGACCCAACCGCCGACGAGCCCGCCGATGATGCAGCCAATGAGTGCGCTCGATACGACAAATCCGAGCAGCGAATTGGCGGCGTTTGCCTGGGCAGGATTGGCCAGATCCGCGAAGCGCGGATCAATGAAATACACCTTCAGGCTATCGACGGCGCCGTTGATCACGGCCGTGTCATAACCAAAGAGCAGTCCACCCAACGTAGCGATGAGTGTGAGCAGAACAACGTACGGGTTTACTCGTGACATAGACTTCCTTGGATTTTGGAATGGGGCTGAAGTCGAACGTTGCAGGTCATCATGATTCAGACTTCAACACACAGATTGCTTAACGGATTCGATCGATCCGACTACCCATCTCCAGCTCGAAATTTGATCACAGAAATAATAGCCTACCCAGCTATGAACTGCCGTATGAGCCGGTACGCCTGCAAAATGCGCTCTAAGCCAGTGCCGTGGAAAGTGCTCAACTCGCTAGAAGCTTTCTGTAAGATCGCCGGACGGTTGTTCGAGATCACTATCCAGCCTTGCGCGGGAGTGGTATTCTGGCGCGTCATCAGATGAGACCCAGGAGGAATACGTGAGAAAGGCCATCATTTTCGCCATTGGGGCAATGGCGCTTTTAGCAGGGTGCGGAAACCAGGGCAACAAGGCCGCGAACGTTCCAGCCGAGCCCAAATGGAAAGGCGCTCCCTACCGCATTTCGTTTGACACCAAGGACGCCAAGCCGAATCCGTCGGGCGTTACCATTCCGACCATAAAGTGGACTGCGAATCCCGATGCGCTCGAGAAGAGAGCGAGTCTCGTGGTGCAGTTCAACACCTCAAAGGATCAGAACAATCCAACCATGAGCCAGATGATCGTGGGCCCCGTAGATATCTCGGGTGCGGAGGGCGCTCTTCCGGCTGACTACATGGATGAAGCAGACAAGGAACTCGCGCAATATCTTGCTGCTTACAAGGTCAAAGGTAAGTTCAAAATCTCAGTGGCGCTCGCCCGTTCTTCGCTCAATGGCCGCGCCGGAACTGCCGAAGTGGAATCGAAGCGTCTGTCCGACTGGCTGGAAACGGAAGTCAACATCAAGGGTGGACACCCGAAGGGATAAGCGCGCGCAGTCGACCGTGCACTCACGTTGTTGCGCGTCGGTGTCCGATGCAATGGACCCCTAAATGCGACGAATTCAGCGCCGGAAAAGCGAACGAATAATAAGGATCGCGGGGCTCGGCATTGGATGCCGAGCCCCCCACCGTTACGGAAGCTTCTCGAAAACGAGGCGTTGTTCGGAGTCGCCGTAGATGTTGTGGCCTTCGACCAAGTCGATGAGCTGCGAGCCGTTGTCGGAAAGAAATAGCCTGTGCTTCGTCATGTTGGCCAGGCCGGACACATTCTGCACGAGTTCAAGCGTGCCTGCCTGCCAGGTTGCAGTTACTGCGACTACAGCTGACGGCCGACTGCGGTCGCCTGTCGATATGTGTACCTCGTGTTCCTGGCCATCGGCAGCCACCTGCATTGAGGTGGTGGAATCGGGGAGCGGGACATTGACCACTGAATTGTGAATGGCGGTCTCGGTGATGGAGATATTGTCGCCGGTCTGGTCAATCTTCTTCGTGAACTCGTAATTGCTGAAGGGGTGTTCCATGCCCATGAAGCTTCTGGACACGTTCAGCCTCCACGTCCCGCTCAGGTTCGCTTTGGGCGATTGCGCGAAAAGCGGCGCGATGGCCGCAAGCATGATCGCGATGTAAAGTTTGCGCATATTTTCAACTCCTGTGCGTACGTTACTGGCGCGCAATTTCAATGAGCGCGATGCCATCAGGCGGTAGTTCGACCGAAAGCTCTTGTCCGGCAGCAAGGGTGCGCTGTTCCGGACTGGGCAGTTCAGCGGCGCTGCGCAAATCGGCGATCTGATTCGCTGACGGATACTTGGGGCTTCCCATCGAGCGCCATTTTGGAATCGCTGTACCGGCCTGGTTGTTTACCTGGCTGATCGAAATGTTTGATGGACCGGGGATCCCCGACAACTTCAATCGGAACTGTTTCGCTGTGCCGGCTGAGCGTTGTGCGCCCGCACTTGCACCAATTGGATTGCCATTGGCGACGCCGCCTTGATCAGCAGGAATCAGATTCCAAAGCAATATCGCGATCGATCCATCGGCACGGCGCGTCGCCAGGGCAGGGCCAGCATCGGTGCTCAGCAACGAGTTGCCGAGCTTGTGAAGAAAGACGAAGGAATGGAATGACGGCCGCGCAATGCCCCACTGATCGAGCATGCCGAAAGTCGAGTTGAAGATTCCACTGGGCACGCCGCCTTCTTCAAAGACATTACTGAACGTCCAGTAGGACATTGCTTCGGCCAGGCCGATGCAGTTCTTGATGGTGTCTGCAATGAAGGCGGGGTTTTGCGAACTCCACTCAGTGATCCAGAGCGGCAGGTTAGGCATTTTCGAACTTTCCACCTGCTGTCTAACTTGCGCAACTCCGCGGGGGATGACCTCTTCGAGCTTGTAGAGGTTTTCTTTTCCAAAGATCAGTTTCTGCGGATCGTTGGCGTACACATGCGTGCTGACAAAATCGAGCGGCACGCCGTTCTGGCTGCAATATTGAATGAGGTCGGGAATCCAGCCAAGCTGCGCAGTGGAAGGGCCACCGACCTGGAGTTGCGTGTCGATCTTTCTTGATGGCGAGTGCGGACTGATGATAGAGCTCGAAATATTCCTGTTGCGTGCCGGCCCAGAAAGAAATGTTCGGCTCGTTCCAGACTTCGAACTTCCAGCCACGCACTTCAGGCAGACCGTAACGCTTTACGCAATGATCGGTGAAGGCCTGGACCATGTCGTGCCAGTCCTGCCAGTTGCGCGGTGGGGATACGTTGCCTTTGTAGGCGAAGATGCGATTTGCGCTGGTGGCGAACGCCTCAGGCATGAAGCTCAACTCGACAAAGGGCCTGACGCCATGATCCAGCATGAAGTCGTAGATCTGGTCTACATATAGAAAGTTGAAATTGCCTGTACCGGCTTGGGCTACGCCCATCTCATCGTTGAAGAGGCCGTGGCAGCGGACGGATTGAATGCCCGTTGCTTTCTGAACGCGGACGAGGTCCTGGCGCCATTGCTCGCGCAATCCAACAACCGTGCGGTCAGAGCCGGCGGCTCTTCTCCCAGAAGTGCGGGAGCGGTCCCGCGGTTTTCGTTGTGTCTGATTGCGATTGAGACCGCATTACCGGACGCGGCGTCCTCACCCCATCCGGCACGTTCAGCGGCCGTGGCTGCCAGCACGGTGCCTGCTGCTTTCACAAATTGTCGTCGATCCATCACATAGCCTCCGTCGTCGTCCGGGCGATGACTACACAAAAAATGGGCCCAAAAGCGTTCGCATAGAACCACACTCGGAAGGCATTAAAACTGGTGCAAGTGCTATTCGAGTGGATCGACCAGCGTTTTGCCCCGAGGAAACAGTATCAGTCCACCACCAGCGGTGGTGCAAGATGGGCTGATGGGAAGGCGACCTCTCAATTTGCAGGTCTGTTTCCTTGCGCTCAGCGGAGACAGCGGGAAGTTTTGCCGGACAATGCGCAGTCCACCGCGAAAGGGCGTTTTCTTGCTGGGGTTCTGTCAGTTTGGAGACGCACGCCGAGTAAATGTCGGCTAATTGATAACTTACGGGTGGGCGACTAACCGACTAGAGCGGGTCAATACTGCGTTGCGCTGTTCTCGTCATTGCGGGTATGACTACGGTTGAAGGTGGAACCATGCCAACGGTTCTCAAACGCAATGCGGTGATCGTCTTCGCTCTCGCCGCCTTCTTCTACTGGTCGTTCATGTTCGCCAAGCAGGATCCCGCCCTGCGCAACGTAATCCCTTTCGGCGATGACCCCTATGATGCAGTAGGCTCATTCGGTGTCATCATTGGAATGCTGATCGCGCTGATTTCGTTTCTGCGTGCGTTTCGACCTTACCGCGAAGCGCCCTCTTTTGCGCAACGGGTATATCTCGCTCGGTCGCAGGAGGCGGTAGTCCTGGCCGTCTTCATCACACTCGCGAGCGATGCTGTCGCTATGGGGCGACATCCTTCTATGTGGATTAAAGCTGCGTCGCGGGACAGGCTTATTGTGCTCTTGGGCGTTCTGGTGATTGTCACTATTGTCGTGCAGTTGCTTTTTCGGGCCGCGCAGGAAAAGCTGGGAGGATTTGAGACGTCGCGTTGGGTAATGCCCGCAGGTGTCACTCTTTTAGCCGTACTGGTCCTCGCCAGTTATCCCGAACAGTTGATCAATGGTACCGTAACTCATCTCTTGACTGTCGTTGCGGGCGCAATCGTGCTTTTTGCGCCGATGCGACTCTTGCTGAATGCGCTCCTGCCGTACGCGTTAGACGGCGACCGAAGAGAGACACTAACGGCGCGAGGCAGTTCATCGATTGCCGGGCGGCGGTGGATAATCGCAATGCTCGCGGGATCCATGATTGGCGCTTTTGCTTTCTTGGGAGAGATGGGCGAGGCAGGCAGCGCACTCTCATCAGGACATTAGATATTTGTTGCTTCCGTGTACGTGACCCTTGGACTTGCAGGCATTCTTATCGCGTACGCCTTTCTGGGAGAACCGCTCGGATTGATGCCGCGAGGTTGAGTCGAGACCCGGCTGCTCGGATCTACTCGGCAGGCGGCGAGATTAGCAGAATGCGCTAAAAGCAACCGCCGATCCCTCCTTCCGGTCGGGATGACAACCACTTTTGCTGGTTTTTGGTTATTCGTTATTTTGTGATTGATGAAATACGGTCGGGCGCACAGCATCGACGTGCAGAATGGCCCGATGACACTTGGCGCGAATCAACCGGCGACCTGTGACGAACCGTCTTTCACGCCGAATTCAGCGCAGAGGTGCTATCAGCTCTTGGTCTCTACGCCCGGTTCGATCGCGTGCAATTCCTTGCCGGGCTTGAACCGGACAGCTTTTCCTGGAGCGATGCTGACCTCGGTTCCGGTGCGGGGATTGCGACCGATGCCGGTTTTGCGAGCGCGGACGCTGAAGACGCCGAATCCGCGCAGTTCGATGCGTTCGCCGTCGGCCAAAGCCTGTTTCAGTCCTTCGAAGACTGTGTCGACGGCTGCTTCGGCCTTGGTGCGCGGAAGACCGGTACGCTCGATCACGTGATGGACAATGTCCTGTTTAATCAATGGGGTAACCTCGCTGGCGCGACTGAATATGACTGTACTACTCCTTACAGTGGAGATGCTACAGATTTTGGCTCGAATATGGAACAGCAGAATGGCTTTATGGCTGTTTTTCTCCTGAGGAAAAGTGGTTTACGCCCGCTCGCACCGCCAAGGGCCGTAAGGCAGCGCAGGTGCAGGGGCGGAATCCGATTGTCAATCCGCCTAACAGTTTCGTAAGATGAATTCTCGGTTCGAAGCCCAGGCCAACTTTTTCCCGCCGAAGAATCCCACCCGGACAGGAGAAGCATGTCAATCCAGAGCGACCGTTGGATACGAGAACAAGCCGTGAAGCACGGCATGATCGAACCGTTCAGCGAAAAGCAGGTCGCGGCCGGGGTCATCTCTTATGGACTGTCTTCGTACGGGTACGATCTGCGGGTTTCAAACGAATTCAAGATTTTTACCAATGTGAACAGCGCGATTATCGATCCGAAGGCGTTTGACGAGCGGTCGTTCGTGTCAGTGCAGGCAGATTCCGTGATCATTCCGCCCAACTCGTTTGCGCTGGCGCGATCGGTTGAGTATTTTCGAATTCCGCGCGATGTACTGACGATCTGTGTTGGCAAGTCAACGTACGCGCGCTGTGGGATTATTGTGAATGTGACGCCCTTTGAGCCTGAGTGGGAGGGATTTGTAACGCTGGAGATCTCAAACACCACACCGTTACCGGCGAAGGTTTACGCCAACGAAGGGCTGTGCCAAATCCTTTTCTTCCGTTCTGACGAATCCTGCGAAACCAGTTACGCAGACCGCAAAGGAAAATACCAGAAGCAACAGGGCATCGTGCTTCCGAAACTCTGATCAGGCGGCGTGGGGCGCGCAGAAGAATGGACCAGGTTGCGCAGCGGCGGCGGGGTCCGGCTGCAGCGCGCCTAGACCACTAAATCTCGAAGTCTCGACCACTGGCGAGAACTTTATCATGTCTACAAATCGCAAACCTGAATCAATTCGCATTGGAATCATGGCGGACGAGCCGATCCGCCTTGCGGGGCTTTCAAGCATCTTTGACCAGCCGGGGCAGGAGGGACGCGCACAGTTGGTGCCCCTGCAGGGCACCATGCGCGAGCTGCTGGCAAGGCCGGCACTCAAGTACCTTGTGGTCGACATGCAGTCTTCTTCAAGCGGCATGAAAGCGCTTGAGACGGTTCGCCGCGCGCGGCCCGATCTGCGCATGATCGTGATTGGGCCGGCAGGGAATGAAGAGCTGGTGATGAAATGCATCGTTGCCGGGGCAAGGGCATATCTTGACCTGAGCGCCAGCCCTGAGACGGTTCGCGATGCGGTGGAGATTGTGACGCAGGGATCGATCTGGGCTCCGCGCAGAATGCTTTCAAAACTGATCGACCGGCTGCTCGACAATCCTGAGGCGAGCACGGTGACGACGCCGAGCGCGAAGCTGACTTCGCGCGAACGCCAGGTGATGGAGTTGATTATGAAGGCGCGGTCGAACCGTGAAATTGCGCTTCAGCTTGGGATTGAGGAACGCACCGTTCGAGCGCACCTGGCACGGCTGATGCGCAAAGCGGGAGTGGATAACCGGATCAAATTGTCGATGTCGATGCTGGGCCGATCAATCGCTAATAACGAGCAAACGAGTCGTGCAACAGAGTCGGCGCCAGGTCGGGGAGTATTGGCAGACCAGTAAACATGATTGGTTACTTATGGCCACAACCCTTAAGTACTCTTGTGTGTTCCCGCCTGTGACCACAATCTTATGTACAGAAACAACGCAGATCTGGGGAAAGGAGTTCCCAGGCGGCATGTTTCCATGAAGCCTGGGAACTCCTCCTTTTTCGATTTTGTGATTAACCCTTGATCCTTCTGTCGTTTCGGTGGCCTCGTCGAACCCATCGCCCGATTCGTTTCGGGGCGTGATCCATCCCTCCCCCACCATCCCGCATCTCACTCCTTTGGCAACAATCTGACCACCGTCTTTACCTATCGGGGCTCCTTTGTGGGCTACGATTGGCCGTTCACAAGTGAATACCGGTGGATTGCGATTGATCCCGTATTGAGTCGAATGCTGTAGCCTGTTTTTTAGGAAGTTCCCGTAATGTGCGGGAATGATGAACCTGACAGGGTGGGGTTTTGCCGTCGGGGCATTTCCCGGAAACGGCGCATGCACGACTTCAATCATCTCAAGCTTTGCTTTCCCCAAAAATCCCCGAAAGCGAAGCGAAAAAGGGAAAGGACAAGGAAGCAATGAAAAAGACAATAGCTTCGATCTGCGTTTGTTTCGGGCTTATTCCAACTGCGTTTGCGGCTTCGTCGCGCCAGGATTTGCAGAATCGAATTGATGCGGCGAAGGTGGTGCTGGATCAGATTATGGGTGCGCAGGACCGCAGCATTCCAATGAATATCCTTGAGCAGGCCACTTGCGTTGGTGTTGTGCCGGGATTGCTGAAAGGTGCGTTTGTGTTTGGCGGCCAATACGGCCAGGGCGTGGTGACGTGCCGCACGGGTCACGGCTGGAGCGCGCCGGTATTTATTCGCATGGCGGGCGGCTCGTTCGGGTTCCAGATCGGCGGTCAGTCGACTGACCTGGTGCTGGTGGCGGTGAACGATCGCGGCTTCCAGGATCTGCTGAAGAGCAAGTTCAAGATTGGCGGCGACGCTTCAGCGGCCGCAGGCCCGGTGGGACGCAGCGGCCAGGCAGCAACGGACTGGAAGATGAATGCCGAGCTGCTGAGCTACTCGCGGAACAAGGGGCTGTTTGCGGGGATTGATCTGGATGGCACAAGCGTGAGCCAGAATCAGGAAGACACGAACACCTACTTTGGCAAGCCGCACACGTTTGAAGCGGTGCTGAAGGGCGACGTGCCAGTGCCGCAGGGTGCGGTGCCTTTTGTGCGCGAAGTGGCTCACTACTTTGTTCAGTCAAAAGGACACTAAACGGGCAAACGGATTTCGAGCAAAAGGGGCGGTCTCATGCCGAGGCCGCCTTTTTGTTTGTGCGCAGCCGGTGATGCTAGGGGCGGTTTCGTTAACCAGCTCTGCCTCACACATCCGTGCAGGGGCCACATATGAAGGAGAAGTGCTCTAAACTGGTGTTTGCCCAAAACGATGCGGGAACGACTCGAATACTGGCTTGTGATAAGTGTGGCGCGTGCCTTGGGGTGGATGCCCAGGGGACTTGCGCGCTTGTGGGCCGGTCTTCTCGCGTTCACTGTGCATTGGACGTTCGGGCGTCTACGGCGCGTGGGCATGTGCAACCTGGAGATGGCGCTGCCGAATACGAGTGCTGTTGAGCGCAAGAGAATTCTGCGCGGTGTGTACCTTCACCTTGGCTGGCAACTGGTGGAGTTTTGCCGCATGACCCGGTACACGCCTGAGAACAGTCGTGACTGGATGGGCACCCAGGGGTTGGAGAACTATCTCGCCGCGCAGGCCAAAGGCAAAGGTGTGCTGGTGATTACCGGGCACCTGGGCGCGTGGGAGTTGTCGAGCTTCTATCACTCGATGATGGGGCACCCGATGGGTATGGTGATTCGGCGGCTGGATAATCGGCGGTTGGATGAGTTTGTGAACGGCATTCGTTGCATGCACGGCAATTATGTGTTGCACAAGGATGACTTTGGCCGCGTCCTGCTGACGGCGATGCGCTCGGGCGGGACGGTGGGCATCCTGATGGATACGAACATGACGCCTCCACAGGGCGAGTTTGTGAGATTTTTCGGGATTGACGCGTGCACCGCTACAGGACTTGCACACGTGGCGCGCAAGACGGGTGCGGCGGTACTGCCGGGGTTCATGCTGTGGGAGCCGGCGAAAAAACGGTACGTGCTGCACTTCGGGCCGGAGGTGGCGATTCCGCACACGGATGATGTGTCGGCCGATATTCTAACGGGAACGCAGTTGTGCACATCGGCTATCGAGTCATGGATCAGACGCTATCCTGACCAGTGGTTGTGGATTCATCGGCGCTGGAAGACGCGGCCTGCGGGCGAGCCAGCCTTGTATTGAGGAGAAATTCATGACGCTGGGCGAACTGACGGCACAACTGGGCGGGAAGCTGGCGTACGGCACGGGTGAGAAGCTTGTGACCGGTGTGAGCGGGCGCGAGCGTGCGACGGCTACGGAACTGTTGTTTGCGGAGGACACTGAAGCCGCCAAGCAGGCGCTGGCGAGCGGCGCGGCGGGCGTGGTGGTGAAGCCGGGATGCGTTGCGGATTACGCGAGTGCTGCGGGCGTTGCAGTGATTGAAGACGAACAGCCGCGGCTCTGGTTTGCGCGTGCGGCGAAACTGCTTAAGACCGGGCGGCCTGCGGGCGGAGTGCATCCGTCGGCGGTGGTTGGGGCGGATGTCGAGCTGGGCGCGGAGGTGACGGTTGGACCTTGCGCGGTGATCGGCGATGGTGCGCGCATTGGCGTGGGAACGCGCATTGAAGCGGGTGCGTCGATTGGCGAAGGCGTGCAAGTTGGCGAGCAGTGCAGAATTTATGCGCGAGCTGTGCTCTATCCGGGAACAACGCTGGGCAATCGCGTGGTGGTGCATAGCGGTGCGGTCCTGGGCGCGGACGGATTTGGCTATGTGCGCGATGCGAAGACCGGCGCGTATACGCAGTTTCCGCAGCAGGGCACGCTGGTGCTCGAAGACGATGTGGAAATTGGCGCCAACTCGACTGTGGATCGCGGAGCATTGAAAGAGACGCGCATTGGGCGAGGAACGAAGATCGACAACCTTGTGCACGTGGGGCACAACTGCGACATCGGCGAGAACGTGATTCTGGTGGCCCTGACGGGAATTTCTGGTTCCTCGAGCGTGGGCGATGGCGCAGTGATCGCGGGACAGGTTGGCATCGGCGACCACGTGCATATTGGGCCGGGCGTGATTCTTGGCGGGCAGGCAGGAGTCTTCAGCGGTTCGAAGATAACGGCGGAAGGCCTGAAGCCGGGAACTGTGCTCTACGGCACACCGGCGCGGCCGCTGCGGCAGGTGCTGCGCGAGCAGGCGACGCTGGCGCGGCTGGCTAAGAAGAAGGATAGGGGACAGTGATCAGGGGACAGTGGTCAGGGATCTGCTGCGGAGGGACTCGCTGCTATGGCGGTTGTTGTTGTGGGAGGCGGCGGGCGCGGTGTTGGTAAGACTGCGCTGGTGTGCGGCGTCATTGCTGCTCTGCCGGAACGCAACTGGATTGCGGTGAAGATTGCCAGCCACGCACATGGCACAGAGCAGCCCGTTTGGGAAGAGAGCGAGCCGGGTGAGGGGTCCGATACGGCGCGGTATCTTGCGGCCGGGGCGCGACGCGGGTTTCTGCTGACGGCTGCTGACGACGAAGAAATGCGAGCTGCGCTTGATCGGCTTTCGGAGTTGGTTGAGCGCAATGCTGATCTCATCATTGAATCGAACCGGGTGCTGAATTTGTTGAAACCTGATTTGTGCCTGATGGTGGGGGTGAGCGTGGATGGTGCGGAAGCGAAGGCTTCGTTTGAAAGTGTAGCGAGCCTGGCTGATGCGGTAATTGTGGGTGGGACAGCGGATGCATTTCGGGATGGGCTGCGGCCGGAGTTTGAACTGGCGCGGCTCGAGCGAATTTCGCCAACACTGGAAGGCTGGATTCGCCGGCGGCTTGAACGGACGTGATGCCCGAACCACCGGTAACTCGGACCTCATGCGTTCTTGCTCTTTGCAGCAAAGGAGAGACAGCCGCAGATCTTTCGACTCCGCTACGCTGCGCTCAAGATGACAGTGGCTTTTTGTGAGTTCTGTCAAAAGACTGCCCGCTGGAAACTGCTGCTTAATATGAGTCGACGTTGGGGCTACGGGCGCGGAAATGGGCTGGCTGATTTATGGTTGAAAGCGAGCCATGAGACAGATCCTCACTCGCCTTGCGCTGACGCTCCCTGTAGTTTGGCTGGTGGTTTCGCTTGTCTTCCTGTTGATACATCTTGTGCCTGGCGACCCGATCCAGATGATGCTAGGTGAGGGCGCTACTCCTGCGGACATCAGCGCGGTGCGCCATCAATACGGCTTCGATCAGCCACTGGGGGTGCAGTACGTTCGCTACTGGACGGGAGTTGTGCGGGGCGACCTTGGCCAGTCGATTCGCATGCACGATGCGGTGGGGCATCTGATTGCGCAGCGGTATCCGTACACCATTGGGCTCACGCTCGCCTCTCTGGGGTTCGGACTGGTGCTCTCGCTGCCGGCGGGCATTGTTGCCGCGGTGTGGCGGGGAAGGTGGGTGGACCAGGCGCTGTCGGTGGTGTCGCTGTTCGGGCTGTCGGTTCCTCCAATCGCGCTTGGCCCGGTGCTGATCCTTTTGTTCTCCATTGCGCTGGGGTGGTTGCCGGTGTCGGGCGCGAACCCCGGTGGGTCGAACACGATTGACTGGCGCTACCTGGTGCTGCCTTCCGTGGCGATGGGCGCGTCACTCGCGGCGATTCTTACGCGCATGGTTCGCACGGCAATGCTGGAGGAACTTGGGCAGGATTACATTCGCACTGCGCGTGCCAAGGGGCTGAGCGAGACGGCGGTGGTGTGCCGTCACGCTCTGCCCAACGCGATGGTGCCAATTGTGACCGTGGTGGGGTTGCAGTTTGGCGCATTGCTGGCCGGAGCCATTGTGACTGAAATGATTTTCAGCTGGCCGGGATTGGGCCGACTCACCGTAAACGCAATTTCAAATCGCGACTACGCTCTGGTGCAGGGATGCCTGCTGTCGATTGGGCTGACGTATGTGCTGGTGAACTTGCTGACGGATGTTGTGTACAGGTTTGTAAATCCACGGATGCGGTAATGCAGTCGGCAAGTTTACGAGTTGACAAGTTTGCGAGTTGTCACGCTGGATTGAGGTATATAACCTCAGGACACAGTTCGCCATTCTCGATCGTTAACAATCCTACTGTTACTGGCAGGTCGAAGCGGCGCGGGCCGCAACTGCCAGGATTGAAGTAGAGCACGCCCTTTTTTGTTGTGTAGTTGGGCACGTGCGTGTGGCCGGAGAGCACGGCTGCGAACTTTGCGGCGACGGGGTTGAGGTGCAGCGCCTTTACATCGTGAAGCATGTAGATGTAATGCCCTTTGATGAGCACGACGTCTGTTTCGGGCAATTTGGCGCAGTGGCCTTCGCGGTCTACGTTGCCGCGCACAGCGGTGACGGGCGCGATTTTTCGTAACTCGTCAAGGATGGAGATTTTGCCCACGTCACCGAGGTGCAGAATCTGAGCGACGCCTTTGAGGGCTGGCGCTACTTCAGGCCGGAGCAGGCCGTGTGTGTCGCTGATGACTCCGATTTTCATTTAGAGACCCAGTTCGAGGCGGGTGCGCGGGTCAAGCTCGTCGCGGAGCGCGTCGCCGAGGAAGTTGAAGCCGAGAACCGCGCCTGCAACCGCCATGGCAGGGAAGAGCACGAGGTGCGGCGAATCGAAGAGGTGCGAGCGGGCGTCGTTCAGCATCGATCCCCAGCTTGGCGCGGGCGCGGGAATGCCCAGGCCGAGGAAGGACAGCGTGGCCTCAGCGAGAATGACTCCAGCCATGCCGATGGCGGCTTGCACCAGGATGGGCTGCACGATGTTAGGAAGTATGTGGCGGAAGAAGATGCGCAATCCGCCGGCGCCGAGCGCGCGGGCTGCGTCGACGTATTCGCGATCGCGCACGGCCATGACCTGGGCGCGGACCAGGCGCGCGTAGCCAGCCCAGCCTCCGATGGCGAGGGCGAGAACAAGATTGGCGAACCCCGGACCAAGGAAGGCAGCGAATGCGATGGCCAGCAGGATGCCGGGAAGGGCCAGAAACGTGTTCATGGCAAACGTGGTGAGCGCGGTGTCGATCCAGCCGCCGAGATAGCCGGCGAGGCCGCCGATGGCGAGGCCGAGCGAAAGCGACACTGTAACCACGCTGACCGAGATCGCAAGCGAAAGGCGCGCGCCCCACATCAGGCGCGAAAGCGTGTCGCGGCCAAGTTCATCGGTTCCGGCGAGATGAGCCGCGGTGGGTCCTTGAAGACGGTGGATCAGGTCAATGGCGGCGGGATTGTACGGGGCCAGCAGGGGCGCGGCCAGGCCGCAGACAACAAATGCAGCCAGCAGGAGTACGCCGATGACGGCGAGAGGCTGGTTCCGAACGCGCCGGCGAACGGCCTGCATGCTGGATGCGGAGAGAACAATCATTGGCAATGAAAGAATACCGCGACTGGCAGAGAGTTTCCGTGTCTAAAGGTGTATGAGTTCAACACTGAGGACATTTTTCTTTTGCCTCGCGTTGGGGGCGTTGCTGATTGTTGCGCAGCCGCGTGCGATGGCGCAGGACGCAGACGGGACAGTGGTACAGACGGCGGCCGAGCAGTTGCTTGCGCTTGCCAACCAGGCGCGTGCGCAGAACGGAGGGGACAGGCTGCGCTGGGATCCGGCATTGACGGCGGCCGCGCTAAAACATTGCCGGCGCATGGCTGCGGAAGGGCCGATCTCGCACCGCTATACCGGCGAGCCTGATGTGGCGGGGCGCGCGGGGCAGGCTGGAGCGCACTTCAGCGTGATTGAAGAGAACGTCGCCGTGGGGCCTTCGGCCGCAGTGATTCACGATGAGTGGATGCACTCGCCGGGTCATCGCAGCAATCTGCTGAGTCCGGACGTGGATCGCGTGGGAATAGCGGTGGTGGCGAGTCGGGGCGTGTTGTACGCGGTGGCGGACTACTCGCATGGCGTGGAATCAATAGGGGCGCGTGATGCCGAGGCACGTGTTGCGGCGCTGATCCGGCAGAGCGGTGTGACGATTTTGAATGATCCCTCGGTGGCGCGCGCAGCGTGCGCAATGGATTCAGGGGTGCCGCGATCAGCGACGCCACATCCGGGCTTCATCATGCGCTGGCAGGATTCCCAACTCGATCATTTGCCGAGTGCACTCACGAGTCGTTTGTCATCAGGGCAGTATCATCGCGCGGCGGTGGGCAGTTGCCCGGCCCAGGGCGTGCAAGGAACGTTTACCGCTTATCGACTGGCAGTATTGTTGTACTGATATTCAAAGAGCTTAGCCGAAGTCGCGATGCTCTTGCCAGAGGACGGACCATGGCTTGCGCGGCGGCCCGCAGACAAAGATGTCGGGATGATACATGCTCTCTTCGTTGCGGATCCCGAGGGAGTTGCCGTTGTGGCCTGCGAGCCGGCAGTTGGTGAATATAGCGTTGGCCTGTTCGGCACGGAGCCCGAGAGCGATGATGGTGGTGGGTGGCGGAGTTGGGTAGCCGCGATACCAGGCTGAGTTGGTGGTGCTTATGGGCGGCGGCAGGTGATACGCGGGGCCCAACATTTCAATCGCACCCTGCTCGCCGTAGTTTCCCACGGTAATGCCAAGATGAGCCTGCTGTTCCGGTGGCAGAGAGTCACGAATGGCTGCGACGGTTCGGACAAGCTCGTCCCATCCGAATTCTTCGCGCAGATCGCCGTTGTTCTTGAGTGCGAAGTCCCTCAGCCTGCCGCTCTGCGCGAAAGGAATGACAATTGCGCAGATGTAGGCCGACACAATTGCGAAGGCCGCGAAATAGACGGCTCTGATGGAGAGCTTGCCGAGCGCGGGTAGCTTTGCTGTCCATCGCTCCGCGGCTACTGCGCCCATGGCCATGAGCGCGGGATACGCGCCCGCCGTGTAGTAGCCGCGGCCCTTGGCAAAACAAAACAGCGCGATGGGAACCAGTGACATCCAGGCAAGCATGCGGTAACGCTTGTCGCGTAGGAAGCAGAAGAGGCCGACGAGGCACAGCGGTGTAGCGGCTAGATTGATGCAGACCATCACCTGATCGCGCCAGAAGCCGTTGGCCCGGCCTATGTGTACATCGCGTATGTGGATGTGCTGCAGGAACTGGTACGAAATGAAGTCATGCCGGACGAGCCAGATGAAGTTGGGCAGAAAAATGAGGAGCGCAACCACGATTCCGGCCCAGAACCAACCGCTGCGAAGATAGCGGCGTGCCTGCGACAAAACAACACCGACGAGAATGCCGGCGATCAGGAATGTAATGGCGTATTTGGTTTCAAGGCCCAACCCCACGATCACGGCGATAGCGAGCCACCAGCGCGGATTCTCTGACTTGAGCAGCCGGATGGTGAACCAGGCGACGAGAATCCACCAGAGATAATCGAAGGAAGTGTACTGAAACTCCGTACCTTCAAACAGCGAGATTGGCGCGAAGGCAATGGCGAGTGCCGCAGTGGCTTGCGCAAGGCGGCCGCCGCCGAGATCGCGAGCCATGAGGCCGCCAACAACGATAGCCGTGGCCTGCGCAAGCACGGCAAACAGACGAAGGCCGACCATCGACAGGCCGAATATGGAAAGCAGAATGTGCTCGAGGAAGGGAGTCAGCGGCGGGTAAGGAACGTATCCCCAATCGAGGTGGACAGCGTCACTCAGGAACTGGAGTTCGTCGCGATGGAAGCCGTATCGATTATTGGTGAGCAGATGCAGGATTGCAACGCCTGCCGCGATGCTGAAAATAAGAAGGGAGTCCGAAGCGCGATGGTCGGGGCTGGACAGAGTTGCCTCTGTGCCCGCCGACGGCCGCCGTGCTTGCATTCCGGACTCCACTGAATTCCTTATACGGATCAGATCACGCTATGGTTCCCGCGGCGCGCCGTTCAAGCGGATTTGGAACGCGGATTGAGGCCATACCGGCGGCAGTGGCGGCCTGGATGCCAATGTCCGCATCCTCGAAAACGAGGCAGGATTCCGGCGAAACACCGAGCCGCAGGGCTGCGAGCAGGAACGCATCGGGTGCGGGCTTGCTGCGCTCGTAGTCTTCTGAGGCGACGATGGTGTTGAATTTTTCGAGCAGGCCAATGGTGTTGAGCGAGTTGACGACCGACTCGCGGGTGCTGCCGGAGACAATGCCAAAAGGAATCTTGCCGTACTGCGCATCGACGTGCTCGATGACTTCAGCCACGGCCTTAAGCTGCGGCAGTTGGTCGAAGTAGTAGTTCTCTTTGCGCTCGGCAGTTTCAACTATGGGCATATTGAGGCCGTGCATCTTGTTCAGCGCGGTAACGATTTCAATCGGCGGCACGCCGCCCCAGGAATAGAAAAGCTCTTCGTCAAACGGGCAGTTGCACTCGCCCAGCGCTTTGTTCCAGGCGATGTAATGGAGGGGCATGGAGTCGGCAACGGTGCCGTCGCAGTCGAAGAGGTAGGCTTTGAAATCGCCCGGAGGCAGGGTGAGCTTCATTCGAACAGGGAACTCCTTTTATTGAAAACAGAGAAAATGACCTTGATATTCCGGCGTTGCGTTTTCGTCAACGAGATCAATGCGCCGCCGAGGCCTCGACTGCTGGAGCGCAACCGCCCTCGCCGGGATTGGTCGGCTGCATGTTGAGCGCATTGTTAAAGCGGTTGAAGTAGTTGAACAGGCCGATGGCGCAGAGCAACTCGACGATTTCGCCCTCGTTGTAAAAGCTGCGCAGTTCGGCAAAGTGCTCGTCGCTGACAGAGTGGGCGTCGCGCGTTACGGTTTCGGCAAGGCGAAGGGCTGCTTTTTCCGCGGGCGTAAAGTCGGCGCGCGCGGGCCAGTCGGCAAGGTGCGCAAGCTGGTCGTCTGTCCAGCCGAGATTGCGGGCAAGGATGGTGTGGCTGGCCAGGCAATAGGGGGTATCGTTCACCTGGCTGGTGCGGACAATGATGAGCTCTTTGAGTTTTGTGGAGACCGTGCCGGTGTTCAGCACCGCGCCAAAATGCGCCTGCATGGTGGCGAAGATTTCCGGCCGATGCGCCATGACGCGAAACATGTTGGGCACGTTGCCGCGCTGGGCAAAAGCCCTGTCGTAGAGCGCCGCCATTTCGGGGGTTACTTCGCTGCGATCGAGCCGGGAAATCCGGGACATTGGGTCTCCTCCTGAGTGCGAGTGACGCCGGGAAAACCGCGCCTCCCTTTAGCGTATCGCATTGCTTTGGCGGCTCGCTTTCGTCTGAGCCGGACCGAGGAATAATGCGGTGGATAAGGGATTTACGGGAAGTTTTCTTTGCGCAGAACCGAAATGGATTTACCGGCAGGAAGGCGGAAAACCGCTGCCCGGAAAGGGGGTCTGGGCTTTGACGAGCCACCGCCTCTCTGATACCTTGATAAAGGACAATTTAAAGCCAAACACTCCTCAGTAGCTCAATGGCAGAGCATTCGGCTGTTAACCGAAGGGTTGTAGGTTCGAGTCCTACCTGAGGAGCCAATCAAATCAACAACTTAGAGCAGTTGAAAGCAGCAGAAAGACACGAAATTGGCCCGATTGTAGTCAATTTTGTCGTCACTCACTTTCAAAACGGATGCTAACCCATAGCAACCGATCTCAGTTGTGGCCTCCATCGGTAGATCAACTCCAGACCTCCAGCCGCATGTCCTGAATCACGCCTTCGCGTGGTGCCGGACCCTCTGAAATTTGATCGAGTTTTGCCTTCGCCTGAACCTTCAGTCGTGCGCCCACACAGGCGCGCTCACCGACAGGACAGGAGTACCGAATGGCAACTTATCAGAGAGGAAAATACTGGTGGTACAGGTTTCGCTTCGCCGGAGAACGAATCGACGAACCGACAAAATCGACATCGCGAACCGTCGCGAAAGACGCTGAGCGGCAACACCGGAAAACACTCGAAGCTGGCTACAACAACTTTAAAGAGGTTCGGCAGAACCGTGTCCGGATTCTTGAGGAGATCATCGACGAATACCTCACGGGCTACCGGCTCCGCTACCGGTCGGCGACTTTTGCCGAATATGCGCTCGGACACGTCAGCCGTCTTCTCGGCACGAAGATCGTCGCCGACATCACCGAGATTTCGGTTCTCCGTTACCAGGAGGACCGGCTGCGCGAGAAGGCCGCGCCAAAGTCGATCAATGAAGAGGTCCGGTTTCTTCTGAAGATGCTGGGAGACCCGGGCGAAGTGATCCGCGCTCATCTCAAGAAGACCAAGCAGCTCAAGCTGGCCGTTCACAAAAGCATCGGCAAAGCCTTCGACACCGAAGAAACGGAGAGTCTCGCAACCAAAGCAAAGAGCTCACGCAGTCCCCACATGTACCCAGCCTTCATGCTGGCCCGCAACGGAGGTCTGCGAGATACCGAGATCAAGACCCTTACCTGGGGCCAGATCAACTTCGTCGCGAAAACGGTCCAGGTAGGCAGAGCCAAAAGCGAAGCCGGAGAAGGGCGAATCGTTCCTCTGAACTCCGAGGTCTACCAGGCGCTCATCGACCATCGTGCATGGTATCGCAAGCGGTTCGGCGAGATCAGGGACGAGTGGTACGTCTTTCCCTGGGGCAAGCCCAGGCCCTCGGACCCGACGCGCCACATTACCTCGTTTAAGAAGGCTTGGAACACTACGCGAGAAAAGGCAAAAGTAAAGGGCCGATGGCACGATAACCGGCACACCCTCATCACAGAACTGGCCGAAAGTGGCGCCGGCGACGAAACGATCATGGAGATCGCCGGGCATGTCGACCGCCAGATGCTTCGTCATTACAGCCATATCCGGATGAAAGCGAAGCGCGAAGCGGTGGAGTCCGTCATCGCCTCTCGAAAGGGAAACTCCCCATTGGGCTCTGCCTCGAAGGCGGGATCCTCCGAATAGCAAAGCGGGGTGTACGGGTCGAATTGACCGAGATCAGACCTCGGGTTACCTTCTCGGTCAGTTCGACCTCACGGTTGATCAAAGATGCAACACAAGGAGAACAAAATGGAATCATTCCTGAATGAAATCCAGGTTTCAGAAAAGATCCAAGTCAGCTTGGCATGTTTAAGAAGGTGGCGCCTCCGCGGAGAAGGACCGCAGTACGTGAAAGTGGGACCGCTCGTGCGTTAC
>CAVUYH010000013.1:0-387439 GCA_963745685.1 uncultured Acidobacteriaceae bacterium
TGCGGAGAAACTCATTCGCAGCCGGCAGTGAAGTATCTACCAGAGGCTGAAGGTCAATAAAGGTCTCTGCCATTTGACAAACAACAACGGCCGGAATCACCTCGATGCTCTCCGGCAATATGCCAAGCGTACGTACCCCTGTTGCGATTTTCCAAAAGAGCGATCGATCGGCGAGCCACACATGGCCGAAGAAGAAGTTGAGCGACGGCCTGTAGTAGAGACTTCGATTGGCATCTTCTGAGATAAACGAAGCAAGCCGCACTTCATCTAAACATAGGCGTGCGAGCGCAGAGTCAAACAGAATGTTATGAGAAAAGAAGATACGACCAGTGGCACTGCGCCGAAGAAGTTCAACACTGAAGACATCTCGAAAGGCCGAAAGACTTTCCAAACTGGAGATTTCAACTTCGGCTATCGAGAGTGACTTCGATGTACTCATCTTGTCCAGAATCTGCTTGAGGACATTCTTTCGTTCTAGCGATCCGGGAACATTTTCAACCCGCAATTTCCAAAACGCGTCTAAGAGGGCGGCCTGGGAACCTATGCCGCTGAGATTCGCCGCTGAGATTCCTTCCTTCATCAAGGCAAGTGCGATGACGAGATTGAAAGGCGTGCGCAACAACTCTCTTGTGTCAACGCTGGCCACATTCCACAAGACATCGAAGTTGGACCTCTCACGTCGGACGTAATCGATCTCTTCAAAGGTCAGCGGACCGACAACCAGTGTGCTAAACGGCTTGCCAAGCCTGGGAGATAGCTAGACAAATTTGAAAATAGTGGGGATTCGGCAAGATCGTAGCTACGGATAGTTGCAACGATGGTCACCCGAGGTGCATTCCTCAAGACGTCAAGGATGAAGTCTCGAAAGACACGCTGCGAACTCTCTGCTCGCAGTGCATCAAGGCCGTCAATCAAGAGAACTCCTCCTTCTTGCTTCGCAAGCAGGGCATCCACAGGTTGCGTCAATTTCAATGCAAGTTGGAGGTCATTTGGCGTTGATACCTCAAAGTCTTCTGCAATTAAGGGGAGTACGAACCGGCCGTTGTTCTTGAGATGTCCTAAAAGGCGCCCAATCAACCAGCTTTTCCCGATGCCAGGGGCACCCGTTACCAACACTGAGCCCTTTGACGCTTGTGCCAATAATTCGGCGAAAAGAACTTCTCTCTAGGGCTCAAACATCGGGAAGCCCTCCGCCTGTCCGATTGAGCATCGTCCGGGCCAAGTCCTCGATTCTCGCTGCGTCCTCTTCCGCGACTGGCTCGTTTTCGTTGGCAACCGGTAGCACCAAACGTTCGACCTCAAAGGTTCCCATTTCCTCGGCAACTCCTCTTATCAGCTCCGCGAATTCGCGGTGGTCGTGGTGGGGAAGAACGTTGTAAAACACGCAGTCGATGCGATAGTCCTCGGCTAGGCGGGCGCGAACTTCTTCGTCATCTTCGTCGTCTCGCAGTCCATAGATCGCAAAATGCGTCAGATCGGTACCTTTGATCCGCGTGTCCCGCTTCCAAGCTTTGAGTGTGTCCAAGAAGTCTTCGTCCGTAAACCCAAAGCCGACGAAGAGAAGCCGCCGCGTGACAAACAGCGTCCAAAGCACTCGTTTGTAGAATTCGAGGTCGCCGTAAAAGGCCGCATATCCAGGTTCCGTGAGGATCAGGCCCTCAATTGGATCGCTGAACAGTCCGTGGAAGTGAACAGTTTTTTTCGGGTAGCTCGAATCATCGCAGCGCGATAAGAATTCAATGAGAGATCTGCGGTCGATGGAACTGATTGAGCCGCAGGTTTGCAAACCGCCGGGATGAGCCCTTTCGAGAGAATTGTCGTAGTTCAAAGACAGATGATGTTGAATGGGGAGGGACGCGAATTGCAGCAAGACTGGGTCAAGCCCAGAGCTGCCCTCTGGCCCGAACGTACCGCGGAGAAACGCTAGAAATTCATCTCCCAGCTGCTTGCCCAACTCGCCTGCCAGCTTCAGCGGCATATTGCCATAGCGTCGTCGCAAAAGCGCAGTATCTACGAGACCATCCGTTAGTTGGCGCACGCGAGCCTCAAGCCGGTCCAATAGTTGCGGCCATACGGGGTAACCTGCCCATGCGGACAAGCCGGCACCTGTCATCGAAAACATCCGTCTGCCTGACAGGTGTTCGATGAGGCGCCGACGGGATGCGTCGTTCAAGTCCGCGCGGGTTATGGTCACTCCGTGATCCCCCGAAACGCAAATCGATTCTAAGAGATACGGTACATCTTTTGACTGTGTCCCATCCAATTTGCCAGTTGATGTTTCCCAATAGGAAGAGTGCGCATAAAGTTCAGTGTGCCTATAGACTTAACGCAAGATTTAGTTCATTTTGTGGGCTTCGAGCTACAATCATGTCAATATAGTTCCATTATTGAATGATACTGACACAGCTTTAGAACGAAGAAATAGACCGTAGTTCATTGATCTCCAACGTGTTGCATGTCGCAACCAAAGATTCTTTCGACACCGCCGCAAGAATTCGCCAGACACCGTCTGGCGAATCCTCCGGTCGTAATTTGTAGACGGTCTCTGCAAAACGAATAGCTAAAACTATCTGTGTGCAAGGATTGACCGGTCGAAGGACGCGGCCTCGTGAAGCGTTGAAGCGCCGCATACGTTCGTATGCAGAAACGCTTTACAGCGCCGTCCTGAGCGAGGACCGAAGCGGCCCTAGTCCGGCGCTCGAAAAATATGCCAGGATGGTTCCATCCTGGCCCGCTTAGAAAGCGGTTTGGTGCGGGCGGAGGGAATTGAACCCTCACGGGCCTTGCGCCCCAGCGGATTTTCTTACCACTCTACGACTTTCGCCGCCCTAACGGACGCGCCAGGACGCTCCGGCGGGTTCGTGGTCTGGACTATACCTTCACCGTGACCGTCTCTGTCACGCGGTTTAGGTGCTGCCCGTCTAGTCTCTACACCTTCCCTCCGGAGTTCTCCGTCGGGGCTTGGCTCGGGATTGCCATTTCACAGGGTTCCCCGAATTTGAGCAGTTCTGCATCGCCGGTTTCCCGACGGGCACTCAAGTTGCGCTTAAGTCCGATGCGTCTGCCGATTTCGCCACGCCCGCGTGGCCAACTTAAGTATAAGGCTAAGTCCCGGTGCGAAGTTCCTTCGCTACTACCTTGGCCACCTTCTTCTTGCGCATGATATTGATGGCCGCCGCGTCGAGGCGGGTCTTGATGTGCGAGGCGTAGAATTTTTCGATCATCTCGACCGACGTCCTGCAATTCTTGGCGATCTGGTAGATATCCGCCCCCTCCATCAGGCGCAGGCAGATGTACGTATGGCGCAGGCTGTAAGCGGTGCGCGCTTGGCCGTCGCGGTCGGCTTTCAGTTTCTCTTCGTCGAGAATGGTGTTGAACAATTCGCGCTGCCATTTGGGGAAGAGAAGGTCCGTGGGCTCAGGCAAGCGAGTCTTTTCATTGGTTCCTCCTCGCCCCGGTTCGTCGATCCGCAAAGGACGTGGGCGACTCTTCAGGCGTTCGAACGGCCTGACCGCGCCGGGCATGCTCTTGCAATAACCAACACCGCGCTTGCCTCTTACCTCGATTTCAAGGATCGTTTCGCCAGTGGCTTCGTCCTTGACAATGGTCACGTCGCGGAATTGCAGCGCCCACGCTTCATCGGGCCGGAGTCCAGTATTGACGGCGAACAGCACATAGTCGTGGAGTTGCTCGCATTCCCATTTGAAGCGCTCCTGCTTTGGCTCATGCGCGCGCCTGCGCGTCGCCTCATAGAGCTTCTTATATTCCTCCGGTGAGAACCACGCCCGGTGCACGATTTTGCCGGAAGTCTTGTAGGGGACCGACATGTCTGGGAGGTACTCGATCCAGCCATGTCGCCTAGCCGTTTTCAGTACCTGACGGATGCAGACGATCTCCTTGTGTACCGTGCTCCGCGCCGGAGTGCCGCCTGTCTTGCAGTTCTGCGCGCGCCAGATGCGGTATTCCTGAATAACGCCGGATGTAATCTCGGCAAGATGCTTCTCGCCCAGAAACGGAAGGATGACGCCATTCAGCTTCAACTCATGCTGATTTAGCCAAGTCGGGCCGCGCTGGCCCTGCGTGAGTATGGGAGCCTCTTCGAGGAATTTCGCGGCGGCTTCCTTGAATTTCTTGCCTTGCCGTCGCGTCTCTTTTTGAAGAAGTCCGGCGTGCGCCTTGCCGCGCAAGGCGAGATACCAATCTTCGGCGAAGTCCTTCGCCCGACCGAGGCTGTCTTCGTGCGTTGAGACTCGCCAGTTGCGCCCGTTAAGGAAGGTCGAGCACTGCCAGTTGTCGCTGTTTTCGCGGCGGTAGATGTTGACCTTGCCGCCCATGGTTTTGTGGGTTTCTGCTTTGGTTTTTGGGCTTTCTAAGGTTTCGGACATTGGTAGCTCCTTCGCGCCTCAAAAATGCCGTACATATGTGTAATTGTGTAGCAGATGTGAAATAAAAAGTAAAGCGACAACAAATTGATTTTAGGCAGTTTATATAGGTGTTACTTGGATTTTAAGTCCGCTGCGTCTGCCGATTTCGCCATCCGGGCCTGCAGCTATTTTATGCTCTCCGGATTCGATACTCCCCAGCTACACGCCGACGGAAATCGCCGCCTTGCCTCGCGAGGGACGGCGATCGAGTCATTCGCAATTAAGCGCCGCCGCGCCGCTCAGCGTTTTTTCGCTGATTTGCCTACAGACTTTTTTGCAGCGGGTTTCACTGGCTTTGCGTGGGGATTGGTTTTGGTTACGGGTTTGTGCACTCGCTTGACTTTCATGTGCGCCTTCGCCCGTACTTTCGCCGCTGCTTTGGCTGCGGGCTTGGATTTGCTGGGTTGCGGCGCGGGCTTTGGTCGCGCCTTCATTGGCGCGGGAGCCCTGGCCGGAACTTTCGCGGCAGGCTTTAGAGGCACCGCAGCCTTGACCGGGGCAGGGGCCGGCTTGGCGCTCTTCTTCGCGGGCGCTTCAGGAGCGGCCTTCTTGGCGGGTCCCCTGGCAGCTACCGGTTCTTGTTCCGCATCCTCGGCGTCGACTTCTTCGTCGCTCGACTCCTCGTCATCGACTGCATCTTCTTCGATGTCGCCTTTGGGAATGCCGAGGCCGAGATCCAGTTCGGCTTCATCGCCGCCGATGTCGTCAAGATCCTCATCATCGCCGAGAGCTTCTTCGCCCTCTTCGTCCTCGTCGAAGACCGGCTCCTTGACCTTCTCAGCGCGCTTCACACGGGTACGTTTTATGGTGACCTGAGGCGGCGGAGCAGGGGGTGAGAACGGTTCAAGGAAGGCGCGCATTTCTTCAGGCGTGTTCAGTTTCCCGTCGATCAGTTCCAGGAAAACCCTGTGCGAGATTTCGGCATAGGATTGCAGTTCAGGCGTGATGCGCATTTCCTGCATGAGCACAAATGGAATCTTTTGACGGGCTTCCGGCCAAATCTTCAAGAAGTTGTTGTATTTCTCGTGAACGGCCGAGTTCTTGCTGGCGAACCCCAGCCAGAGGACGGCCTCGGGATCGTAGGTGGTGAAAAGCTTGTATGCCGCTGAAGGAACGGCGTACTCCCTGGAGAGCAAAATTTTCTGGAAGGCGGAAGCCATCGAGTCCAGGCTGTTCCACTCCTCGACAAAGCCGGGGCGCAAAAACGCCTTCTTCAGCGCTGCAATATCCTTGGGCGCCATTTTGGCCGTGAGTAACTGCATTTGCGCAGCCGACATGTCGGCATGGATGCCCTGCAGCAAGAGACTGACCGCCAACTCGTGCAACGCCTTCAGCTTTTCTTCGTCAGCGCGGTTCGAAGTCCAGGCGGGGAAGAGGAACTTCATCCAGCCCTCAGCTTCGAGCGCCCGAAGCACCGCCAAGCCGTCCGCTTCGTGACCGATCTGTTCCAGTTCCTTTGCAAGCCCATGAGGATTAAGGAATTCGATCACTCCTTCTTCTTTGGCGTTATCGTAGCGGGTCCTGGTCTTCAGATCCAGTTCCCACCCGAGGCGGGCGTGGTATCGTGTGGCCCGAATCAGCAGCGACGGATCCTCGATAAAACCATAGTTTGAAACCAACCGCAGGGTTCTGGCCTCAATGTCCGCAGCGCCATTGAGGGGGTCCATCAACAGTCCGAATGACCCCTCGTTGAGGGAAATGGCCATCGCGTTGACGGTGAAATCACGCCGCCGCAAATCTTCCTGTATTGAAGCAGGATGGTAAACCGGCTTTCCCGGCTTGGGGTAAGTGACGCTGTGGGCGGCTACCAGGTCGACCCGAACTGTGCCCGGAAAACAGAGATAAAGGCTCTGCGAGGCTTCATGTTCGCCCCAAACCTTGCCGCCAACTTTCTCTATTGCTTTCTTTAGCTTGAGGGCATTTCCATGAACCGCTACTTCAAGGTCGCGGACCGCATGGCCGCTGGTCAGGTCGCGGACGGCGTCGCCGGTGAGAAACAGGATGGTTCCAGCTTCGCGGGCTACCTCACGTAAATGCGCCAGGGCGCTTCGCTGGTCGGCAGAGAGCCGGTTTTCCAAAAGATAGATGTAGTCGGGCATCAGGTTTCCTGCTTCCGCCCTCTCAACCTGCCGCCAAGTATCTGATGGGGTTACTGTTATCTACGGAACCGGTAGAGATGGCAAACCAGTACATTAACACAAACAGGAAGGCATTACCAGACCTGTTTGCACCGTAACCGCTGCGCTTTCAGCCTGCGGCGCGTCAGAGGGCCGGACATTGCCAACCAGCATACCTTGGCAGAAAACATGCGACAATCCAAAACAGTGGCCTCCGTTCGCAAGCCTGTGATCGTACGCAAGTTCTCCCGGGACTGGTATGCCGGATATGCGTCTGCCAGCTTGGGCCCCGATGCCGGCTTCGGCCAGAGCGCCGCAGATCTGGAAATCCTTGATCCGGCCGGCAAGGTTCTGCGCATTGCGTGGGAGCAGGTGAAATGGGTCTGCTATGTGCGCGACTTCCCTTCCCAGACGGCCGACCAGAGCAATCCGGAACGGCTGATGCACAAGCGTTTCTCCGTTCGTCCCCGTACGGCTGGCTTGTGGCTGCGGATGACGCTGGCGGACGGCGACGAGCTGGAGGGGTTGGCGGCCAACGATCTGTCGCTGGTGCAGGGGGCCGGGCTGTTGCTGACCCCGCCGGACACCCGCTCAAACACGCAGAGAATCTACGTACCACGGCGGGCAATCCAGTCGCTTGAAGTTGTGAGCCTGATCGGCGCTCCGGGCCGCCGCCGCGCCGAGGCCGCAGCGCGCGAAAAAGAGCTCGAACTCTTCCCCGGCGAGTCGGATTCTTAGGCCTTTTTTGGTGCGGTTATATGCGCACCTGAAGCACCATTTTTCTGGTACAAGTTTCGTTTCCGTCATGGTGCTGTCGTGCGTCCCTGCCTGATCTTCGCCTCGTCAATCGACACTGTTCTTTCATTCGACAGGGGAAGTTCGTTGCTATCCCGGGTCCGGGGCACCCATTTTTGTGCTGAAGGTTACGCTATCCACACCAAGGCAATCGCATTTCATGATATGGGAAGAATTTGTCTTGAAAGGGCACGGCTATAGAGGTTGCGAGAAAACTCAAATGTGAGTGGGAATCCCGAAATTGCATTCCCTCAGGGGCTAAAGCCCAGTTGATTCTGCGGCACTTGCGCTACGTTAATGTAGATAGAAGAAGACAGGAAGAAAGAGAAAAAAAAGAAGAGAAACTAACAGAGAGAAGTGCGACAAGCATAGGTACGCTAATATGACTGGGACGGCGTTGTCTATCGCGGATTATCTGGACAACGGCGGCAAACAACGAAGCTGGAGCGAGGAATATATACTACACTACAGCTGCACTTGGGAAAAGCAGCAGTAATACCAACCGATTATAAAGCGCGCTTTGGCCTATAGCCCACAACGGCTGATAGGAGAGGAAAAAGATGACAAGAAGAAGCGGAAAACAGGAAGCTCGAAAAAAAAGGAGTAATAAAAGAGAGATAAGTAATAGACTCCCTTTCATGTCAACCTCGTACTGGGCCTGCGCTTTCTCCAGGCCTCTCTGTTCGTGCCATTGCACGTACGGGCTAAAGCCCGTACCCGGCTAGAAGATAAGCTAAAAAGAGGTCTACAGGGAAAAGAGACAAGGCAAGAAGGCCAGCCGAGAGGAACAGAAGCAATATAAGGCTGCAGTGAAAGAGAAGAATCTAAAACACAGCTTTGTCCAGAAGGGCAAACAACTACGAAGGAACTGGATCTGGCTGGAGGGCGTGACAAGATACGGGAGCTGACAGCTGAAGGCAGCTACTGTAATCGAACGAGCTAAGGTGACGTACAACACAGGTCGGTACTGTTGGCTAGGGCTCGAAAGGACGACAAACTATGCTTACGTGCAAGAGTACATACGAGACGCTTTTAAGCGCTAGAAAAGTTTACTACAGAACAGGTACGCAAAGATGAGAGTCGTGCCTGGAAGACGACCAGGATCTTCTACGGCGGAAAGCGTCGCAAGATTCGCTATAAAGACTCGGGGACGTATATTGGCAGCGCGGAGCTGCCAGACGGCCTCTACGACTCTTCGTTCTCGCGCCCACTCCTTACCGGAAGAGCAAGAGTAGGAGGCTCTATTATGGAGATCCGGCTTACCTGCTAACCACCGAGCTGCACAGTTTCAAAACCACTGCCCTCATGAGCATTTCCGCAACTGGAAGCCCAGTTGATTTTGTAGATATTTACTACGGCACGACTAAAGTCGTGCCCTGTTACAAAACAAAGCGATGGACGGGTTTTTCCGCAGCCTGTAAAGCCCAGTTGATTCTGCGGCACTTGCGGCACGACTAAAGTCGTGCCCTGTTACAAGACAAAGCGATGGACGGGTTTTTCCGCAGCCCGTAAGGCCGTGCCCTTTCAGAGCCGCTGCTGTTCAAGATTCCAAATCCAAATGCGATTCCCCTGTATCCACACAAAAAACCTTCATACATCTGCGCCAATGCAATAACATTGCCTTCACACTAGAATTGCATCGAACAGGACTCGTACGTGCCTCGAAAAGCATCCCACAAAACTGCCGGCAAGACGCCCGACATTCGTGCCGTTGCGGCTGTGGCCAAGGTTTCCATCGCCACTGTCTCACGGACCATTAACGGGTCGCCCCTTGTCAGTGAGCGCCTTTCCAAGCGCGTCTGGCAGGCCATCCGGCAGCTAAACTATTTTCCCAACACGCACGCGCGCACACTCGTCTCCGGCCGCAGCCGCCTCCTCGGCATCATCGTTGAGAACATTACCAATCCCTTCTTCCCGGATTTGATCCAGAGCTTTGAAGAGATCGCCGTCGCTCATGGATACGAAATCCTTGTCAGTTCCTCCAATAGCGATCCCATCGTACTCACCCAGTGCGTGCGGCGCATGCTCGAGCGGAAAGTTGAAGGCGTCGCCGTCATGACTTTCGGCGAAGAAGAACCTGTCCTGGATCAGTTGGTGCACAGGAACGTGCCCATCGTTCTGGCAGAGTTCAAACTCGACGATCCCAAGGCCAGCACCATCCTGCTCGACTACTCCACGGGAATCCACGAGGCCGTCAATCACCTTGTCTCGCTTGGCCACAGCAAAATCGCCTTTCTCGCGGGCCCGCACAAACTCCACTCGGCCATCACACGCGAAAACGATTTCCGTTCGGCAATGAAGGCTGCCAAAATCCCCGTGACGAAAGAGTGGATCATCGAGTGCGACCACACGCTCAAGGGGGGTGTCGCCGGGTTTGGACACTTCAGGTCGCTGGCCAAGCGTCCCTCAGGCGTCATCTGCTCCAACGATATGACCGCCATTGGTGTGCTTCGTGCGGCCTATCTTGAAGGCCTGCGGGTGCCGCAGGACCTCTCCGTCATCGGCCTCGACGATATTGATTTCGCAGAGTTCACGCTGCCGCCGCTCACCACCATCTGCCTGTCACGCGTCGATCTGGCGCGCGCCGCTTTTGAGGCTCTTCGCCAGCAGGCGGAGAACCCCAACGACCCGAACCGCAAGCGCGAGTTCCTGGTCTCGACGCGACTCATTGTCCGCGGATCGACAGCCGCGCCAAGCAATTCTCGCTAGTGTGGTGAGTCTGAAGTTCGCCGAAGAACAACCGCAGTCATCCATGGCGCGTTGCGTCATCCGAGGCCACGAAAATAGCCCCCAGGGGCTGAAGGCCACGTGAATTCTAATCGGCTTACGGCACAACTAAAGTTGTGCCCTTTCAAAACAACACCGCCAAGCGAGTCTACCCGCAGCCTGTAAAGCCCTCAATTGCCCGGCCTTCTTCGGCACGACTGAAGTCGTGCCCTTTTACAGGACTTCTTTCGAACGGATCTATTTTCAGGGCAGATTTTTCGACTCCCTGCTCTTCGTTCCGGCCGCTCAAAATGACCGCGCGTTATTGAGGGGATTGCTATCCCAGGTCCGAAAATCCGGATCTCCAACTCGGACCTGGGGCACCCGGCGTTGCTCAGGATGACAACTGCATTTATGCTGCGAAGTTTAGAGACGAGTCACTTGAGTTCATCACTGCAGAACGAGAGCGCTCTGTTTCCGCATGGCTGCGATCTCATCGTGTGTGGTATCCGCGGCGACACGCCGGTCAGCGTAGACACGAGGTTCACCGAATCGAACTTCGGCCTCAAATCCACCCACGCCGAGCACCTTCCAAAGGTGATCCACAAAGGTCTCATCGCCGTACCAGCACAATTCGCGCTCCGGCGTTCCGTCGTGAATCGCATATCGAATGGCCGCCGTCGTGATCGGCACACCCAGCGAAGTCGCGGGATCAAACAGACGGGAATGAAAGCGAAGCACTTCACTGCCGTCCGTGCTTGTGCCTTCAGGGAACAGTACCAAGGGTGCTGGAATCGAAAGCTCAAGCCGCTCCTTCATCTGCTCGGCTACCGTCTGAGCGCTTTTCGGGCTGGAGCGATCGATGAAGATGGTCCCTCCAGACCGTGCAGCCTTTCCGAAAAAGGGCCAGCGGCCAATCTCCACTTTGGCGACAAAAAAGCACGGTGTAACGGCCGCAAGCACCACAACATCGAGGTAGCTCAGATGATTTGCAACCACCAGACCGTGAAGCGGCGGATCGCCTTCAACGGTGCAGGTAATGTCCAGACTCGCAAGCAGCCTTTGCCCAAAGCTGTGTCCCCACTTCGCACGCCGCTCCAGTGTAAGTGGCGCCTGCAGGCGCAACAGCCAGAATCGAATAATGCAAAGTATGATCTCAATTCCCAGCGCCACAGCGCGCCGGAATCGGCGCAAGGTCATTGCGTAAGCGGAGCCAGAAAGCGATTGCGTGCCGCCGGCGAAAGCGTCTTCAGATCGAGCAGAGTCAGAAAATCGATGGTGCCAAACTCACGGTCCCAGGCCGGCGGCGCAGCAATGCGCGCACCAATCGCCAGGTAAGTCTTCAATAGCTTGGGGACTTTGACCGGAATGGAAGAGTGGGTTGGCAATGACGAACTTTCCTGCTGGACCGGCTGCTGTGCATCCCGGCCGATATGCTCGGTGGGACATGCGAACCGTTCCGTCGGCACTGTCTCAAACTCCGTGGCGACCTGGTAGTGCTCCAATTGGCGATACATCTGCCAGCCTTCCGCCGGGTCCTGGGAATTCAATGAAGAGCAGCCGATCAAGTACCGCAGCCCCATGTCGGTAGCATACTGCGCTATCCCGCGCCACAACAAGGTCAGCACTTCCGGCGTGCGGTGCTCGCGGTCGATTGAAGCGCGCCCCAATTCCAGAATCCCTGCCCGCAGCGGTTCATAGGGTGCGAGATGAAACTCCTGCTCAGAGTAATAGCCGAGATTGCGCGCAGCCGACGCGCCGGACTGCATGCGGTACGTGCCCACAATGCGCCGGCTCAGCTTATCTTCCACCAGCAGGTGCTCACAAAAAAGATCGAACTGGTCACTATCCAAGCCTGTTTGATAGGAGCTTTCCAGCCCTTCACCCAGTTCGATATTGAAAACTTTGAAACGCAATCGGCATGCAGCGTCGCGGTCTTCCACGCTTTGCGCTAACCGCAGGCGATAATGCCCGACCTCCGCATGAACCTGCGGCGGCGCGGTCTCGGCAGGCGGAACCGCGGCTGGAGTGACACAGGAGAATTCGGCAACGGGAGCCTGAACCGGCCCCAAGTCTAACGATGCATTGTCGGATGCGTGGGTGATCACGCTACCAGTATTCGCGCACCCTTATGAAAGGACGGTCAACCTGCCGCGAATACAGTGCAAAAACTTTGTTCACGTTTTAACACTGCCTCAACAAAGCAAGCAGCCACCCTGACCTTTTACCTCGTAACCTTGTCAACTAGTAACCTTGTAACCTGTAGTATCGTAATTCAGGTTCGGCCCCAGCCAGCGCTCCACCTCGGCCTCGCTCATTCCCTTGCGACGGTGATAGTCCTGCACCTGGTCGCGGCCGATCTTACCCAGCGTAAAGTAGCGCGACTCAGGATGCGCAAAGTAAAGCCCGCTCACGCTCGATCCCGGCCACATCGCGAACGACTCCGTAAGCTCGATGCCCGTGCTCTCCTTTACGTTGAGCAACTGCCACAACGGCCCCTTCTCCGTGTGATCGGGGCACGCCGGATAGCCTGCCGCAGGCCGGATGCCGCGATATTTCTCGTGAATCATATCCTCGTTGCTGAGATTCTCTTCGCGGCCATAGCCCCACTCATCGCGCACACGCTTGTGCAGGCATTCTGCAAACGCCTCGGCCAACCGATCACCCAACGCCTCGGCCATGATGGCGTTGTAATCGTCGTTCCGCGCTCTGAACCCGTCGCACAGTTCCTTTAATCCGATGCCGCCCGTCACCGCAAAAGCGCCAATGTGATCCGGCAGTCCCGTCTCCTTCGGCGCAATAAAATCGGCCAGTGACCGGCAAGGCTCATTGCCTTCGCGATTTGCCTGCTGGCGCAGGAAATGAAATCGCGTCAGCACCGTCTTGCGCGTCTCGTCGGTGTAGAGCTCGACATCGTCGACCACCGCGTTCGCCGGGAACAGCCCGTAAACAGCGCGCGCCGTGATCAGCTTGCCTTCGATGATGCGATCGAGCAGCGCGTTTGCTTCTTCAAAAAGCTGCCGTGCAAGCGCGCCCTGTTCCGGATGCTCGAAAATGCGCGGATAAACTCCCTTCAACTCCCACGTGTGAAAGAACGGAGTCCAGTCGACAAATTCGCGCAGCGTAGCCAGCGGAAAATCATCCAGCACCCGCACGCCAGTGAACTGGGGCGAGGGCACATCCTCTTTGCGCCATGTAATCGGCGTTCTCCGAGCGCGCGCGACTTCCAGCGGCACCAGGCTCGCCTTCGGCGCTGCATGCATCTTGCGCAGATACTCGTATTCCTCACGATGCTTCGCGATGAAGGCGTCGCGATTCTCTTCGCTCAGCAGGCTGGTCGTCACCGGAACAGCACGGCTCGCATCCAGCACATGCACTACCGGCTGGCTGTACTGCGGCGCAATCTTCACCGCCGTATGCGCACGGCTTGTCGTCGCTCCGCCAATCAGCAGCGGCAGCTTGAATCCCAGCCGCTCCATTTCGCGAGCAACGTGGACCATCTCGTCGAGCGAAGGGGTAATCAATCCGCTCAATCCAATCAGGTCCGCGTTTACCTCTTTTGCGCGCGCAAGAATCTTCTCCGCCGGGACCATCACTCCCATGTCGATCACTTCGTAGTTGTTGCAGGCCAGCACCACGCCAACAATGTTCTTGCCGATGTCGTGTACATCGCCCTTCACCGTTGCCAGCACAATCTTGCCCTGCGCGCTCACCTGCTCACCAGCTGCAACCAGCAGAGCTTTCTCCGCTTCCATGAACGGCGTCAGATGCGCGACGGCCTTCTTCATCACGCGCGCCGATTTCACCACCTGCGGCAGAAACATCTTGCCCGCGCCGAACAGGTCGCCGACCACGCCCATGCCCGCCATCAGCGGCCCTTCAATCACCGCCAGCGGCCGCCCCAGCTTGAGCCGCGCCTCTTCCGCGTCCGCTTCGATGTACGCGTCGATTCCCTTCACCAGCGCGTGCGAAATGCGCTCCTCAACGGTGCCGTTGCGCCACTCCTCAACTTTTGCTTCGTCCTTCACTGCGCCGACGCCTTCGGCCTTCAACTGCTCTCCGCGCTCGACCAGGCGCTCGGTCGCATCCGGCCGCCGATTCAGGAGCACGTCTTCGACCAGTTCCTTCAGCTCCGGCTCAATCTCTTCGTACACCTCCAGCATGCCCGCATTCACAATGCCCATGTCCATGCCGGCCGCAATCGCGTGATACAGAAACGCCGAGTGCATCGCCTCGCGCACTTTATTGTTCCCGCGGAAGCTGAATGAAATATTCGACACGCCGCCGCTCACCTTGGCGTGAGGCAGGTTCTCTTTGATCCACCGCGTTGCCTTGATGAAGTCAACCGCGTAGTTGTTGTGTTCCTCCATGCCGGTGGCAACCGTCAAAATGTTCGGATCGAAGATGATATCTTCCGGCGGAAATCCAACCTCATCGACAAGAATCCTGTAAGCCCGCTCGCAGATACGAATACGATCTTCGAAGGTTGCGGCCTGTCCCTGCTCATCAAAGGCCATCACCACCACGGCAGCTCCGTACTTCAGCACCGTCGCCGCGTGCTCGCGAAACCTCTCCTCGCCTTCCTTCATCGAGATCGAGTTCACGATGCCCTTGCCCTGCAGGCATTTCAAACCCGCCTCGATCACTTCCCACTTCGATGAGTCCACCATGAACGGCACTTTAGCTACTTCAGGTTCGCTGGCAAGCAGCAGCAAAAAGCGCGTCATCGCCGCCACGCCGTCGATCATGCCCTCGTCCATGCAGATGTCGATCACGTTGGCGCCGTTCTCCACCTGCTGCCGCGCAATCGCAACGGCCTCTTCGTACTTGCCCTCTTTGATCAACTTCGCAAACTTCGGCGAACCAGCCACATTGGTCCGTTCGCCAATCATGATGAACACACCCGCCTGCTGCGTAAACGGCTGCGAACCCGACAACCGCAACGGCTTGGCGGCTCCGGACTCAACGACAATCTCGGGTGCCCCATCCTTCGCGTCTTTTGCGAAGGGTGGGATATCGCGACTCTCAACTTCCGAGTTCTGTTCTCCCACCTCACTACGGTTGCCCTGGGCCCGGATTTTCGGACCCGGGATAGCAATCAACTCCCGCGGATGTTTCCCCTCCAGCGCCTTGGCAATCGAGGCAATATGTTCCGGCGTATTACCGCAGCATCCGCCGGCAATATTGATCAGTCCGCCACTCGCAAATTCGCCCAGATAGCGCGCCATGTCGGCCGGCCCCAGATCGAACCCGGTCGCGGATAGCGGATTCGGCAAGCCCGCATTCGGATAGCACGAAATCGCAGCACTGGACTTGTGCGCCAGCTCTTCGAGGAACGGATACATCAAATCCGGTCCCAGCGAACAGTTCAAGCCCACCGAAAGCGGCTTCACATGCTCCACCGCATTCCAGAACGCCTCAACTGTCTGCGCCGAGATCATGGTTTCGCCGCCACGTCCCACCGCAGCCGAAATCATCACCGGCAATTCCCTGTTGTCCTTCGCAAGACCGTCTTCATCGAACACTTCGCGAATGGCCACCAGCGCCGCCTTCGCATTCAGCGAGTCAAAGATCGTTTCCACCAGCAGCAGATCGGAGCCGCCGACAATCAGCGCGCGTGCCTGTTCCTTGTAGGCTTCCTTCACCTGATCAAATGTGACCACTCTGAAGCCCGGATCATCGGCATCGGGCGAGTTCGACAGCGACACCGTCAGCGGACCCAGCGCTCCCGCAACGAACCTCTGCCGGCCCGTCGCATTCGCCACGCGAACGGCCCACTGGCGACACTGCCGCGCCGACTGCTCGTTGATCTCCCACGCAAGATCCTTCAAAAACTTGTCGTCGACGATCTTCTGATAAAACTCCGCATCCTTGCGGCCGCCGTGCTCACGCGGGTCATCGACAAAGAACTCGCTCTGCGCAATGCTGGTGGCGCCAAACGTGTTCGTCTCAATAATGTCGGCCCCGGCTTCAAGAAACCTCCGATGGATGTCCCCGATCATCTTCGGCTGCGTCAGCACGAACAGGTCGCCATTGTTCAGCAATCCCTTCGTCGCGTTCTTGAAGCGCTCGCCGCGGATGTCCGCCTCAGCCATGCCGTAGGTGCGGATGGTCGTGCCCATCGCGCCGTCGAGGATGGCGATGCGGTTCTCGATAATCTTCTTCAAAGGATGGTTTTGAAAATCTGTCAAAATGGTTACCTGACCTTACTGGCCACAGGAAGAAAGAGGAAAAAGCGGCCTTCTATCAAGGATATCGAAGTCCCATGCCCGTTCTCGACCCTTCACCGGCAAACGGCCTAACAACGTCACTGGAACGTAACCAGAGCGCACCTGAGTGGCGTGCGCACCTGCCAATACTGATGCTCTAGACTGATATTTGGACACTCAATGATTAAGTTCTTTGGCGGCAAACAGGACGAAAACGAATCCCCGGAACCCCAGGAGAATCTTGGCCTCTTCGCACGTATGAAGCAGGCCGTCTCGCGCACCCGCGAGTCGCTCTCCTCCAAAATCGAAGGCATCGCGGCCCTCACGCGCACTGTCGACGAAAACGCTCTTGAAGAGCTGGAACTGGTACTGGTTTCAAGCGATCTCGGCGTGCAAACCTCTGCCGCCGTCATCGAAGGGCTTCGAGAACGCGCCCTCCGCAAGGCAATTGAAGGCGGCGACGAACTGCGCGACCTTCTCAAAGCCGAGCTACAGGCCATCCTTGAAGCGCCACAACACGAAATCCCCACGCCTGACGCTCCACCCAAGGTCATTTTCCTTGTCGGCGTCAACGGCACCGGCAAAACCACCACCAGCGGCAAACTCGCCGCGTGGAGCCGCAACCAGAACCGCACCGCCATGCTCTGCGCCGCTGACACATTCCGCGCCGCAGCCATCGAACAACTTGAGGTGTGGGCCACGCGTTCAGGCGTAGAAATCATCAAAACCAAACATGGAGCCGACCCAGCATCCGTGCTCTACGACGCCATCTCCGCCGCAAAGGCGCGCGGCATTCAGGATCTCTACGTCGACACCGCCGGCCGCCTGCACACCAAGTCCGGCCTTATGGACGAGCTCGACAAAATGCGTCGGACCGCCGCGCGCCTCATCCCAGAAGCGCCGCATGAAGTGCTGCTGGTAATGGACGCCACCACCGGCCAAAACGGCCTTCAGCAAGCGCGCCTGTTCACGGAGTCAGCGGGAGTCACCGGCATCGTCCTGACCAAGCTCGACGGCACGGCCAAAGGCGGCATAGCCGTAGCCATAGCAAAGGAAATGAACCTGCCCGTCCGCTTCGTAGGCGTAGGCGAAAAAATGGACGACCTGCTGGAGTTCTCGCCGAGAGCTTTTGTGGATTCGCTGCTCGACTAACCCCTGCTAATAGCCTGTCACCTTGAGCGCAGTGACAGATCCTCGGTTGCTCTTCACGCAGTCAGCATTAACGACTCAGGCGGGTGCCCCATCCTTCGAGCGTTTTGTGCTCGAAGGATGGGATAGCACAACGCCTACTCTGCAATCACACCCTGACCGGCGCATTCACCGATACAAGCCGCAGGACTGGATGTAGCCGAGTTTCGTGCACTACCCAGTCGAGAAAGATGGCATCGTGGAAATCGAGTCGGAATGGACAGCATCGCGACGAAAAGAGAAAGCAAGAACGGTGAGTGGACAGCGTTGCGATCCCACTCTTGCGCGATGAAACTGCGCAAGAATGGGGCACCCTCACTGTTGTGTAAGAGAAAGGGCGGGCCACCTGCCCAATCCTTCGAGGGTTGATGAACGGGCCTCCTGCCGATGAACGGGGCACAGACACACCACAGATCCTCAAGTCTGATCGCTGTGACCACGATCTAACCTCAAGACCCGCTCATCGCGAAAAAGCCGCGATGAACGGGGCACAGACCCTTAAGGGCTACTGCGATTCTTCTGGGGGGCGATGAACGGGCCGGCTTGGGACCCGCTCATCGCGAAAAAGCCGCGATGAACGGGGCACAGACACTAACTGCCTGCAGCGATTCTTCTGGGGGTGATGAGCGGGCCACCTGCCTGGAGTTCTCGCCGAGAGCTTTTGTGGATTCACTGCTGGACTAAGGTCCCCTCTCAACGGCTGTGCCCCATTCATCGCGGCCTTATCGCGATGAGTGGGCCGCGAAGCCTTGCTGTCCACTCTGACTCTATTTCAACCGCTCCTCGCGTGCCGGTGGCGTAGTGGTTGAAGCTGCTCCAAGGGTAGTCACCGGGAGATGCAACCAATCCGCGCTTCACTGGATTGCGATGAATGTATCGGATCACTTCAGAGCGAGCTGACTCGCCATGAATGTTGGCGTCAAAATAGCGTTCCTGCCAGAACTTCTCATGCTGGCCTCTCAGCTTGCGAGAAGTGATTTGCTTTGCGGCCTTGAGAAACTGGGCCACGAGGATCGATGGTGGCTCATTGATGAGCAGATGGACGTGCTCGGGCATAAGGACGTAGGCGTAGACCCTCGCCTGATGACGCGCCCGAGTCAGTTCGAGCACGGCCTCGACTGTGCTCTTTGATTCCGGCGTCTCGAGGAAAGGGAGACGGTGAAAGCAACTGAAGGTGATGAAGTGGAGAGCTTCCGCTTTCTGGAACCGTTTCAGACCGTACGGCATGGAGCTATCATAACTGTGACCACGATCTGCGCCTAAGACCCGCTCATCGCGATAAGGCCGCGATGAACGGGGCACAGACACACCACAGATCCTTAAGTCTGATCTCTGTGACCACGATCTAACCCCAAGACCCGCTCATCGCGATAAGGCCGCGATGAACGGGGCACAGACCCACAGACCCTTAAGGGCTACTGCAATCCTTCGAGGGGCGATGAACGGGCCACGTACCTATGAGCAATGAACTCGAACAGGATCGCCAGTGGATGCAGCGCGCGCTTGAGCTTGCGCGCCGCGGCATCGGCGTCAGCTCGCCCAATCCTGCTGTCGGCTGCGTCATCCTCGATCGCGCGGGCCAGGTGGTCGGCGAGGGCTGGCACGAGTACGATCTGCTCGATCACGCCGAGGTCGTCGCATTGCGCGAAGCGCAGCAACACGCCGGCAAGCGCGGCAATCGGATTGAGGGCGGTACCGCATACGTTACGCTCGAGCCCTGCAACCACACCGGCCGCACGCCGCCATGCACGCAGGCGCTCATCAACGCCAAACTTGGCCGCGTCGTCGCCGCCACCGTCGATCCCAATCCAAACGTGGCCGGCCACGGCATGGATGCACTGCGTGCCGCAGACTTGCGGACAGCGGTCGGCATCTGCGAGCAAGAAGCCCGCCGCCTGAACGAAGGCTTCGCGCGCTGGAGCCAGCACAAGCGCCCCTTTGTCCTGATGAAAGTGGCCATGACGCTCGACGGCCGCATCGCACCGCCGCCCGGTTTGCACCAGGCCCGCGAGCCCTACTGGATTACCTGTGAAGCCGCGCGCGCCGCCGTGCAACCGCTGCGCTGGCAGGCCGATGCTGTCCTGGTCGGCGTCGATACGGTTGTCGCCGACGACCCCATGCTCACCGACCGCAGCGGCCTTCGCCGCCGCCGTCCCTTGCAACGCCTCATCCTCGACTCCGCGCTCCGCATGCCGCTCGACTCGAAGCTCGTCAACACAGCGGAGAACGATGTCATCGTCTTCACGGTTTCAAGCGACGAAGCGCGGATCGCCGCATTGCGCCGCCGCGGAGTCCGCGTAGAAATTCTGGCGGCAGAGGCTGGGCGCGTTCCACTCGGCAAAGTTCTCGACCAGCTTGGTGCAGAGGGCATTCTTACGCTGCTGACTGAAACCGGAACGCGCCTCAACACGGCTCTACTCGCCGGCAGCATGGTCGATCGCGTTCACCTTTTCGTTTCAACGCAGATCATGGGCTCCGACGCAGTACCCGCCTTTCGCGGCATGACGAACCCGATCCAGATGGCCGAAGTAGAAGTAGAGCGCTACGGCAACGACCTCGGCCTCTGCTCACTGCTCAGGGACCCCTGGCCTGAAAAACAGGGATCAGGGGTCAGGGGTCAGGGGTCAGGCGATACGGTTTGATCGGCAATGTAATGATGGCTATTCACGATTCACGGATTACTGTTCATGGTTCACCGGTCACCGGCTGCTATTCACAGTTGATTGTTTTCTGACTCCTGATCCCTGACCCCTTAGAATGAGAGCATGTTCACCGGCATCATCGAACAGACAGGCACGCTCATCAGCCTTACCGATCGCGGCGGCGTCCGCCGCATCACCGTCGAAGCACCCGGCATTGCCTCGCGCCTGCGCGAAGGCGACTCACTCGGCGTCTCCGGTGTTTGTCTCACTGCGCTCGACATCGATCCCGTCTACTTCCACGCCGATCTGGCACAAGAGACGCTCGACAAGACTTCGCTCGGCTCGCTGGCCGCGGGCGCCAAGGTCAATCTCGAATTACCCACTGCCGCCGGCAGTCCGCTGGGCGGCCATGTGGTGCAGGGACACGTTGACGGCGCCGGAACGCTCATTGCGTTCGACCCCGTTGTCTCTGAATCCAATCCGCAATTCGACCCGCATACCACCGACTGGACCCTCAAGGTGCGCGTTCCTGAAAACGTCCGTCAGTGGATGGTTCCCAAGGGGTCAGTCGCAGTCGAAGGCATCAGCCTTACCATCGCCGACTTCGATGGCGAGAACATTTCCATTGCCATTCTGCCCCTCACCTATTGGCGAACGAATCTCCACGCGCTCGCGGTCGGAGCACCGGTCAACGTTGAGGCGGACGTGCTCGTCAAGCTCGCGTCCATGCAGATGCAGGCTAAGAAAAAGCCGGAGTTCGACCTGACCGAGCAATGGCTCGTCGCGAACGGCTATTGATCAATTTTCTTGAGAATTACTGCGCTGTCTGCACCGGCAAAATCTCCGGAGGCGCTACTTCAACCCATAACGCTTTGCACGATTGCGAGCGGCACTCGGACCATAGCGCGTAGATCTCTTTCTTCCCCACTCCGCGCGTATCCACCAGCACAGCGCTGCCGTCCTCGCTCGTATAGCGCTCCCGACACCAATGCACAAACGGCGTACCCGCTCCGCCCTTGTGCATCGTGAACCAGTCGATGATCCGGTGCGGCGACTCGGCGTAAACATCATCCTGCGTCCACCAGAAGCGAACCGGCCCTTTAGGCGAAAACTTCTCTTCGATGCAGGTTCCGCCTGAAGCGCGCATCTTTTCCCGAAACTCCGCCCACGTAACGAATCTTCCGCGCATTTTCATCGCTGATCGCAGGCTATTTTCCTGGTAGCCGCGCACCCAGCGCAGCACGTTGGCCGAGGAAATCGCAAGTCCCGCGCCCACCAGCAGAACGGGCATCACGGCCAAGCCCATCAACACACTTGACGCGGTCGATGGCTGCTTCTGATCGGGCGCTTGCTCAACTTCCGGAGTTCGCATCACCATGCTTCACCCCTCTCAGGGTTTTGACTGTAGCTTGGACTGTACTGTGGGTGGTCCGGTTACATACTCGTCGCCAGTTCGCGCCAGAATCTTCTCGCGACGGTCCGTCAGCACCTTCAGCTGACTGGACAATGCAATGAATTCCTTCTTTTGATCCGCCGTCAGCGCCGGAGCCGACGTATCCGCCTTGTTGGCCTCCACGATCTTGTTCAACGCGTCCAGCTGCGCCTGCAATTTTGGAATCTCGCGATCGATTAACACCGGGTGAATTTCGGGCTTCTTCGCGCGTCCATTGGCGATGTCGTTGCGGTTGTTTTCGCCCCAAACCGGCAGAATGCCCACGTGCCCCACCTCAACGCGCACGCCGCCCGGCCCGTAATCCTTTTTGACGGCCGCAAACAATCCAATCAATGAATCACGCGGATCGCCGTTGCTATCGGGCATCAACCCGTCAACATAGGTCCGTGACTGGTTCGACAGGAAATTTCCGAGCGAATAGAAAATTACGGTATCGCGCCCGTCCGCGGTCCTATACGTCTCCACAGCCTGCAGCACGTGCGGATGGTGGCCTACAATCACCGACGCGCCGGCATCCAGCATCTGGTGCGCCAACTCGACGTCTTCCGGCCGCGGCGCGGTGGCATACTCAATACCCCAATGGATGGAAACAACCAGCAGATCGCATTGCGCGCGTGCGGCTTTAATGGCGGCCAGCACGCCGGGTTCATCCATTCCGGGCGCGCCGCCAGCCTCGCCTGGATATGGAAAAAAGTTCACATGCGGCTGATCGTCTTTGTCCGGATTTCGATTCCCGTTCAGCCAGCGCGTCATGCCGAGCCAGCCCACTTTAATGCCGTTCGCCTGAGTGAATACCGGTTGCCAAGCCTGCTGGGCTGTATCGCCTGTGCCCGCAAAAAGCAAACCGACATCACGCAGGTGGTCGCGGGTTTCCGCAAAGCCCGCCCAGCCCTGGTCCATCACATGGTTGTTGGCGAATGAAACAATCTTGATGCCGCTCGCCTTCAGCGCCTCGGGCAGCGCAACAGGTGCGTCAAACATGAACGGCTTCGATCCTTTGGAGTGGTTCGGAGCCACCGGCGTTTCCATATTGACGAAACCGAAATCGGCACCATGAAACACATCGCTCACATCGCTGAAGAGCCCACCCCAGCCTTGCTGCCCCTCGCCTGCCGCCGCAGCGGCCTCCCGCACCGCCTGGTGCGGAATCACGTCGCCCGCCACTGCAAAGCTCACCTGGGCCAGGTCGTGTGGATAGGGGACAACCACTGCCGCTACCGGCAATGAGCGCCCGCCGGCCACCAGGATGCAGGCAATGGCAGCCACGGCAACCAGGTCGGCAAACAGGCGAACGCGCCTGCGCAGCAAGCCCTTCACGTTCAAGCCTGCCCATCCGTCCCATCGCCCTGCTTTCATGCCTATCTCCATCTCTCTGGACCCGTTATCTTTCTGGCCGCCCGATTCCATTCAGCATACAAGGTCCCCGATTCTATCCCGCAGCCTTCTTTCTGTTAAAGACCACGCCTCGCGAACCAGGTTTGCCACCTGACGCGACGCCTGAAATGCCTGGAATCGGCCGCCCCGAGTCAAGCCCTGACACCCTTTTGAACACCCGGTAAATGCCTCGAACGATTGAGCCCTTCCTCGCGTCTAGTTGCTGTTGATACTGATACGCTTGAGTTGGAGCACTTCCTGAGGAAACCGGTGCGATTCCAGCGCCGCCTCAACCTGATTTATGGCAGAGTTTGTCATCAAGTTGGCCGATGAGCACGGGCATGTGCTCGAGCAAGTGCAGACGGCGGCCTCGGCCGACGAATTGCGCAACCGCTTCACCCATGCCGGCTATCACGTGTACTCTGTGCGCGCGCGCAGCGGCCTTATCGCGTTCAAAAACCGCAAGGTCAAGCTCGAGCCTTTTCTCATCTTCAACCAGCAATTCCTCACGCTCATCAAGGCGGGCCTGCCCATCCTCGGCTCGCTGCAGATGCTCGGCAAGATCCAGAAGAACGCGCAGTTCTCCGCCCAGCTTGAGGATGTGGCCACCCGCGTCAAAACAGGCGAGGCCCTCTCGGCTGCCTTCGACGCGCAAGGCGGATTTCCTGTCATGTACAACACCACGCTGCTGGCGGGCGAGCGCTCCGGCAACCTGCAAGAGGTGCTTGAACGCTATGTGAACTTTCAGAAAGTCTCGCTCACCTTCCGCAAGAAGCTTGTTGCATCGCTCATCTATCCCTGCGTGCTCATGACGCTGGTCATTGGACTGATGACCTTCATGCTCACGGTTGTGGTGCCGCAGTTTGCTGTGCTCTATGACCAGATGGGCTCCAAGCTGCCGGCCATGACCCTCGGCCTGCTTGCGCTCGGCAAGTGGCTGCACAACAATTTCCTGTGGCTTTTTCTTGGCGCGCTTGCCATCGCCCTCATCGCTTATCGCTTTGCCATCACCGAACGCGGCCGCGACTTTATTGATGCGTTCCGCGTGTCATTGCCGGTCTTCGGCGGCATCTGGCTCAAGTACCAGGTGGCGCTGTTTTCGCGCACGCTTTCAACGCTGCTTACCGGCGGACTTCCGCTCGTCCCGTCGCTCGAAACGGCAGCGCGCGCCATCTCATCGCGGCGCGTTTCCCGGGCGATCCACACTTCCATCGGCACCGTGCGTGAGGGTAAAAGCCTGGCCGACTCGCTCATCAACACCGGCGTGTTTCCCAACCTGGCCGCAGAAATGATCCAGGTGGGCGAGCAGACCGGCGCACTTCCGCAAATGCTCAACTCGGTCGCCGAATTCTTTGAGGAAGACGTGGCCACAGCACTCACGGCGGCCCTTGCACTTATCGAACCCGCCATACTCATCGTCATGGGTGTGGTCGTGGTCTTCATCCTCATCTCGCTCTACCTGCCCATCTTTTCACTGGGCCAGGTCAGCGGAGGGTAGGTTTATTCATGCCAGATTCAAACATCATTACGCTTCCGGTTACGCCGGCCCCCAACTCGAACGGCTACGACGAACGCGCCCAGGCGGAGGCGCTGGCCCATCGATATCACGCCGAGTTTGTTGACCTGAAGAACTTCAAGATTCAGCACGACCTTTTGCGTACTGTTCCAGTGGAGCTCATGTTCCGCTACAACTTCGTGCCCATTGAGCAGCAGCAGGATGTGCTCATCATCGCCGTCAGCGATCCCTCGCGGCTCATGGTGCTCGATGAAATCGCAGGTCTGCTCGGCCACCGCATCATCGCCCGCGTCGCCACGCTCTCGCAGATCACTGACCTGTTGAAGAAGACTGAGCAGTCGCAGCGCGTGCTCGACGAAGCGAGCGAAGGGCTCACCTTCGATGTACTCACCGGCGAAGAAAACGCCGACGAAAATATTTCGATCGAAAAGCTGACCAGCGAAGAAGACATCAGCCCGATCATCCGCCTCGTCGACACCACCATCTTCACTGCGCTCGAACGCCGCGCCTCCGACATCCACATTGAAACCAATGACGACTCAGTAGTGGTGAAGTACCGTATCGACGGCGTACTGCAGGCCGCCATGGCGCCGATCGCGCGCGAACACCATACCACCATCCTGTCGCGCATCAAGATCATGAGCGAGCTCGATATTGCCGAGCGCCGCGTTCCGCAGGACGGCCGATTCCGCGTTCGCTATAAGAACCGCCTCATCGACTTCCGCGTTTCCATCATGCCGACGATTCACGGCGAAAACGCTGTGCTCCGCGTGCTCGACAAGGAATCGATGAGCGAGAAGTTCAAGAACCTCACGCTCGATGTGGTCGGCTTTGCTGAAGAAGACCTGCGCCGCTTCCGCCGCTACATTCGCGAGCCGTACGGCATGGTGCTGGTCACCGGCCCAACCGGCTCCGGCAAAACTACTACGCTGTACGCGGCTCTCAACGAGATCAAAAGCGACGAAGACAAGATCATCACCATTGAAGACCCGGTCGAATACCAGATTCGCGGTATCACGCAGATCCCGGTAAACGAGAAGAAGGGCCTTACCTTCGCTCGCGGCTTGCGCTCGATCCTGCGTCACGACCCCGACAAGATCCTCGTCGGTGAAATCCGCGACCAGGAGACGGCGCAGATCGCCATCAACTCGGCGCTCACCGGCCACCTTGTCTTTACCACCGTGCACGCCAACAACGTGGTCGATGTGCTCGGCCGATTCCTCAACATGGGCGTTGAGGCCTACAACTTCGTCTCTGCCCTGAACTGCATCCTTGCCCAGCGCCTTGTGCGCACCATCTGCGAATACTGCGCGCGCACGGTTCACTATGAGGATGACGTCCTTGTCACCGGTGGGCTCGATCCGGCCGAGTGGCACGGCTTCGGCTTCCGCGAAGGCGCGGGCTGCATGGAGTGCGGCGGGACCGGCTATCGGGGACGTACCGCCATTCACGAACTGCTCGATTTGACTGACCCGATCCGTGAACTCATTCTGGACAAGAAGCCAACCTCCGAAGTGCGCAAGCTTGCGCGGAAGGAAGGCATGAGCTTCCTGCGCGAGTCGGCGCTCGAACGTGTGCGGCGCGGCCTTACCACGCTTAAAGAGATCAACAAGGTAACCTTCATCGAGGCGTCCCGGTAGTGAAATCGTTGCTTGGCAAGACAAAAATCGGCGCGAAATCCAGCGGCCGCCCGCCGGCGGTGATCGAACTTTCGGCGGAAGGCGTGCTTGGCGCGGCATTGGATACGTCCTCCGGCGAGCCTGTTTTCGCCTTTGCCTCGCTGTCCCCAGGCGCGCTCGTCCCGGGCATTGCTGAGCCGAATATCCGGTCCGCTGAAATGGTTACAGGAGCCATACGCTCCGCGCTCAGCGGAATGTCGTTGCGCTCCCGTGCCGTGACCGTCGTCCTGCCGGATTCCTCTGTTCGCGTGTTCATGCTCGACTTCGATTCACTTCCCAGCCGCCCCGCTGAAGTGCTTCCTGTGCTGCGCCTGCGTATGCGCAAGATGGTTCCCTTCGATGTGGAGCACGCCGGGGTCAGTTACCAGGTTCTTTCGCAAAGCGAAACCGGCATCAGGGTTCTCACCGCTATCCTGCCCGGCCCGGTGCTTGCCGAGTACGAAGGCGCGGTACGCGCAGCCGGTTACGAATCCGGCGCGGTTCTGCCCTCCAGCCTCGCCGCTCTTGAGGTTGTCGACTCCATGGAGGCCGTGCTAATGGCCAACCTGAGCCCGCTCGCGCTCACCACGTCCATCACCAATGGCAGCGACCTGTTGCTGCATCGCACCCTCGATCTGCCTGACGATCCTCATGAGCGGCTCGCCGAAATTCAGCGCGGCATTGCCGTGGCCGCCGCCTATTATGAGGACACGCTTCATGCGCCGGCGCGCGAAATCCACTACGCAGGCTGCTATAACAGCCGCGATTTCGCACAATGGATTTCCGGCATGGAATTGAACGTCGTCGACCTGGTACCGCGGCCGGAAAGCGGAGCAATCACATCGCTTGATCACACAAGCATTGCAGGCGCTGCCGGTGCACTGGCCGGAGCGAGATAAAACATGCGCATCTCAATCAATCTCGCGACCCGCCCCTTTGCCGATCTCGGACCGGCGCTCAAACGCCTGCGCATCGGCATGGGCATTCTGGCGCTGGCAGCTATCGCTCTCGGGCTTGGTCTGCACGCCGTTCACAACGGAGCTGAACAAGCGCGCCAGCGCGAGCGCGCCCTCGACACCCAGATTGCGCGCGTAACACAGGAACGGCAGAGCTATCAGGACCTCATGAATCGGCCGGACAATGCGCAACTGCTCAAACAGGCTGAAGCGTTGAACCGGCTCTTCGACGAAAAGGCATTTTCGTGGACGCTGGCCATGGAGAACCTTGAAACAGTTCTTCCCGGCGGCCTTCAGGTTTCCACGCTCGAGCCCATTCGCGCCAAGGACGGCCACATCACGCTTCACCTGCGCGTCGTCGGTCCACGCGACCGCTCCGTCGAGCTGGTTCGGAATTTAGAGCACTCGCGGCGTTTCCTTGAGCCTCGCATCGTGGGTGAAACTTCTGAGAGCACCAATCTTCCAAATCAGCGGCTCGAAGCGGTAAGCGCATCCAACCGGTTCACGTTCGACCTGCTCGCTGAATACAATCCGCCGACGCAGGAAGAAGCCAAATTCGTGTCGAAGCCCACCAAGCTTGCGGCCGCCGAAGAGCATGAACCTCGACCTTCCGCAGTCGCAACTGCCGCCGGCGCAACGTCTACACCCGCCGCTCGACGCCCGGCAAGGTCGCCATACTCCGGTCCCGCGACAGGAGGTCCGCGATGAGCAACAGAAAAGCCTCCTCCTACGGTCGCGAACAGCTCACCTCGCCACTTACCTGGCACTACGTTGGATTCGCTGCGCTCCTGCTGCTCGTCATCGGCTTAGGTGTCCGTCTCGGCCTTGACTGGAGAGCGATCAGCACTGACTCCAACACCGCCCTGGCCGGCAAACAGATTCAACTCAAGGCGATGGAACTGCAGACTGTTCCCCTGCGCGGCCTTGGTAAGCGTGTCGAGGAAACGCGGGCGCAGATGCAATCGTTTTACAGCAAGCGGATTCCGCCTAACTACTCGACCATTTCCGGGCGCATCGGCGAGCTTGAGGTAGCTTCAGGCGTGCGGCTTACGCGCCTCCAATATGCGCAGGGAATCTCGGGGCCCGACCTCACCGAAATCGTAATCGACTCTACCATCAGCGGCGAATATCCGCAGATCATGCGCTTCATCAACAGCCTCGAACGCGATCAAACCTTCTTCCTGATCCGCGCCATGGCCCTCGCGGGGCAGCAGGGCGGGCAGGTTAATCTGCGGCTCAGCTTATCTACGTGGATGCGCAGCGCCGATGCTGCCGCCAGCGGATTGCCAGCGACGCAGCAGCAAGCCGAGCAAGCTGTTCCTGCCACAACGGGGGTTCAGTAGCCATGGCCATGCGTCTCGGAACTGAAAACAAGCGTCAGGTCGCCCTGGTGGTCGTGCTGTTCGCGTTCATCATCATCTACGGCGGCATTCAGGCCTACAAATCGTTCTTCGCGCCTACTACACCGATTCGCACCACTCCGGCAGCCGCGGTTCGTACTCCGTCCGCTCCAGGTTCGACAGGTTCGTCAACCCAATCCGGCCCCGAAGCGGAAAAGCTCTCCAATGCCGGCATCGATCCTACGCTGCACTTTGAAAAACTCGCTCAGAGTGAAGACGTCCACTACGCGGGAACAGGCCGCAACATCTTTTCCGCCGAATCGGCACCTGTGATCGAAACACCCCTGAAGAGCGCCCGCATGACCACGCAGCCTTCGGTCAACGTGCCTCCGTCCGCGCCGCTTCCGCCGTCCATCGACCTCAAGTACTTTGGCTATTCGCAGGGCCCTGACAAGTCACTGCAGGCATTCTTCACGCACGGCGAAGACATTTTCATGGCCAAAACCGGTGAGATCGTGGACCACCGTTACCGCGTTGGAGCCATCAATCCAAACAACGTGCAGATCACTGACCTCGCGTACAACAACACGCAGACCGTTCCGCTGACTGCGTTCTAAGTAGCCGAATGAAACACAACATTCAAGCCCGCCGTCCAAACCGCTCTGAAGAAGGCTATCTCCTCGTCTGGGTCGTGTTTTTGCTCGCCGTATTCACCATCTGGCTGTCAGTAGCCGTGCCGCGTGCCGCAAAAGAGATCCAGCGCGACCGCGAACTCGAAACCATGCATCGCGGCAAGCAGTACGTACGCGCGGTCCAGCTTTACTACCGCAAGTTCCACGCATTTCCGCCCAACGCCAACGCGCTGGTCAACACCAACGACATCCATTTCCTGCGCAAAAAGTACATCGATCCCACCACCAACAAGGACGATTGGAAACCAATTCGCTTTGGTCAGGCCAAGACGCAGACCACCGGCTTCTTCGGCCAGCCGATTGCCGGAGCAGGTTCAGCAGGCGGCTCGGTTCTGGCAGGCACGGGTCCCAGCGGCAACAGCGGGCTTGGCGGCTCGTCATTTGGCTCTTCTTTGGGTGGGTCGACTACCGGTGGGTCGAGTTTCGGCGGCAGTTCCATTTTCGGATCCAGCAATACGCCGGGGAGCACCACCAATTCCGGCACTTCGACCGCAACGGGAACGAACGGGGGAACGGGAGCGGCAGGGGTCAACGGAACAACCGGATCCAGCGGGACGACTGGCGCCAGCGGGACATCCGGATCAAACGGCTCCAGCAGCAACACCTCCGCATTCGGCTCGTCTGACCAGACCTTCGGCGGCGTCGGCATCGTAGGCTTTTCGCCTGCCAGCACCAAGAACTCGATCCTCATCTTCAAGAAGAAGCAGCACTACAACGAGTGGGAGTTCGTTTATGACCCGCTGACCGACATGCGTACCCAAGCCGGCAATACCGGCACGATCGGCCAGCCCGCCAGCAGCACCTCCACTCCGGTCGGCAGTTCGGGCAGTGGCAGTGGTTCCGGCATCGGGTTCGGTTCGGGATCAGGTTCCGGTAGCAGCTTCGGTAGCAGTTTCGGTTCCTCGCCCACTTCACCGACACCGACCCCTGCGCCCACACCTCAACCACAGCAGTAACGTCCCGCACTTACAAGCAAAACGCAAAAGACCCGCCCCTTGCGCAGGGCGGGTCTTGCTAGTGCGAGAGAACCAATCAGCAGCGCGTCTTTAGACGCTGAATGAGGAGCCGCAACCGCAGGTTGACTTCACCTGCGGGTTTTCGAACTTGAACCCGGCAGCTTCAAGCGTTTCAACGTAATCCACGGTACATCCGTTCAGGTACATCAGTGATGTGGCATCGACAAACACCTTCAAGTCGTCGAAACTGAACACCTTATCCATCATGCCGCTCTGGTTTTCAAAGGCCATCGAATATTGGAAGCCCGAGCAGCCTCCGCCAACGACGCCGATGCGTAATCCGGCGGGCAATGGATCCTGGGTGGCCATAATTTCGCGTACCTTCGCGATGGCCTGCGGGGTCAGAAAGAGAGGAGCCTTCTTTTCGGTTTCCTGCGGTGTAGCGGTTAAGGTGGACATGTGTTCTCCCAGATAAATTCGTATTTCTACTGTATCGCTCATCCGGCTCGGATACAAGCCAATTGCCGTCGGCCCATCCTTCGCCCTTCACTATTTTTGATGCAATCCATCCTATCCGGGTCGCAGATTTGGCCTCAAGAAGCCACTATCGCCGAACCCCTTTTGTTACTACCACCTCAGGCTCTTGCAGCTTTCTTGTCACGTTGCCAAAAAAATAAACAATACAGCGGTACCCTTTCGGAGCTATGATGTTGGACCGAAAGGCCCCTCTACCCACGAGGCCGCGCTTCGAGTCCACGGACTCGCCGGTTCTGGGGACCCGCAATCCTACGGAGGTGGGTCATGACGTTTGTACCGATCATGTGGACGGTGTGGGGCGTGATTGTCGCTTCAATGCTGTTACTGCACGTCTACCGTTCGAGCCTGGAGAAGAATGAGGACGATCAGATTTTCCTCGACGACTCCTTCGAGCATGAAAGAGCCGCCCAGGTATTGATCGTGGCAAAAGTTCACAAGGTAGAGCCGGCGCTGCGGGTCTTGAAGTGGCTGGCGGTGGCGATGACGGTTGTCGTTGTCGTTTACTATATCCGCGACATTATGATGCAGCTCAATATCCTCCGATAGACACTCATCGGAGAGCCGCTCCGAATAGAAGCGGCTTAAAATTCCCTGCCCCGGCGGCTTAGGCAACCACCGGGGTTCAGGAAGTTATTGCTTATTTAGAACTACGGTCTGAATTGCCTGTAGATATCGAACAGGTAATAGCCAATCACGAAAACTGTCGCCAAGCCAACCAGTGCGAGCGTCGCTTTGCGCACGGGCTCGACCTTGTTGACCTTGGCCACAATCTCGGCCTGTGCCGACTTCTCCTGCTGCATTGAATCGCCAAGAAAGATCTGGCTATCTTCATCGCGAGCCAGACGTCCTGTAAATATCTTGACAACGATAAACAACAGAACAAACGCACCCCAAACGGACCACATCACCGGGACAAATCCCGTCATTGTTCTCACCTCTTATGTAGCGTTCCGGTCCCAGATGCCGGCGGCCGCAAACAATTACTGCGGCTTCGCAAGTAGAGGGGCCTTTCGGGTTCTCATCTTAGAAGCGAAGTAATGCGTGCAGTCGTGACACGAGTCACAGGTGGGCTGCGAACGCGCGAAACTTATCACAAAGTGGAACAGCTGCCGACGCGCACCGAATCGGAACAGAACGCAGAATTTCAATGTTCGGATGAGAGATTGATCTCAATCTGCCTGCGCAGCACCTTCAAACAGCGGTTCGACGCGGATTTTCGCAATGCGGCGGCCGTCCATTTCAACGACGGTATAGCGGCGGCCTTCGAACGTCGTCGATTCACCAACCGCGGGCAAATGCGCAAGCCGCACCAGAACAAATCCAGCCAGCGTCTCCACGCCTCCGTCGCGCGGCAGTCTCCATTGCATCTGCGTTTCCAGGTCGCGCAGATTCACACCGCCGTCCATCAGCAGCGCGCCCGACGCGGTTGAAAGCACAGGCACCGCCGGCGAATCGAACTCGTCTTCCAGTTCTCCCGTCAATTGTTCAATCGCGTCCTCGGCGGTCACCAGGCCCACTACCGATCCGTACTCATCCACCACAACCGCCATGTGACGGCGCCGCTGCTGAAAATCGCGCACCAGGTCCAGCACCGACTTGGTCTCGGGAACCACCAGAATGTCGCGCATGATCTGCCGGAGCCGCAATTCAACAAACGGTGTGGTAATGCGCGTGCCGGGCTGCGCAAGCTCCGCAACCTGCACCGCATCGTGCAATGAATTCTGTTCGCGATCAGAAGCAGTGCGAAAAAAGATCAGCCGCGCAAGATCGCGGGCGTAAACGACGCCGATGATGTGCTCCGGCCCGCGCGCCTCGTCGTAAACAGGAACACGCGAACGATGCCGCGCAATCACCTTCGCGCTCGCTTCTTCGAGCCGCATGTTTGACGGTAACGAAAAAATTTTCTGGCGCGGCGTCATGATCTCGCGAATCGGCACGTCGTCCAGTTCAAGCGCTCGATGGATCAGCGTCTCCTGGAATTTCGGCAGCAGACCCATGCGGCGCGCCGCAGTTGCAATCAACTTCAGTTCTTCTGACGAATGCACTACCGCGCGCTCCGCAAGCTGCGCATCAAAGCCGCGCAACACCGCGGCAGCCGAACCGCGCAGCAGCCGGACCGCGGGCTTGGTCAGCGCCATAAACGCCAGCATCGGCGGAGCCACCGACACTGAGAGCGCCTCTGACCGGCTGAGCGCCAGCGATTTGGGCACCAGCTCGCCGATAACGACGTGAAAGTACGTGATCAGTCCGAACCCGATCGCCCCCGCCACGAAGTCCGCGTAGACCCTTGCATGCGGCAGACCGGCAAACAGGGGCGACAGGAGCGAAGCCGCCAACGGCTCGCCGATCCAGCCCAGCGCCAGCGAACAAAGCGTTACGCCCAGTTGGACGGCAGGTAGCAGCTCGTCCAGCCGCCGCTGCAATAGCCGCACCGCACGCGAACCCGGCACCCCCGAGGCAAGCATCTGCTCAATCCGCGTTTCACGGATGGAAACCAGCCCAAACTCGGCGGCCACAAAAAAGGCATTGGCCAAAACGAGCATGGCCACGGCGACAGATTTAAGCAGCGTCAGGCCGTGCATCTGGGTCAGAGAATAGCACTTCGCGTCCACCGCCTTACGCCGGCCAGCCGAGTTTCGCCGCTCTGGCAGCCTTCGGAACCCGCCGCTCAGTCCGTGCGTAGCTACAATCAATGTCCGCGCATGCACAGTCCTGTCCGAAAGTGGACAATCCATATCCTCAGCGCCGGCGTCGAGGTGAACTGATGTGCATGAAATCGTTCAACTTAAGAGAGCCGAGTATTTGGCAGCCGGGGTGCTCTCTTCAGCAGGGAGAGATCAGGCGTGCGGAACAGCGAACTATTGCGGGGCGCATCGCCCGGCTACTGGTCACGGTGGGCTTTGAAAGCGAGGTATGAAATGAAGCGAGTTCTGTTTTTGACGGTGGCATTCGTCGTTACATGTTTGGCAGTAATCCCGGTGTTTGCCGTTGAAGCCACCTTTGACCGCACCCTCAAGGTAAATGGCAAGGTGGATTTTACGGTGTCTACCGGATCCGGCAGCATCCGCATCACACACGGTTCTGACGACCAGATTCACGTCTCCGGGCGGGTGCGCTCCAGCTTTGGCGCCTCCGACGAACAGGTTCGGCAGATCGCGAACAATCCGCCCATCGAGCAAACCGGCAACATCGTCCGCATTGGTGTTCGCCGCGAGAACCTGCACAACATCAGCATCGATTACGATATCCAAGCCCCGGTCGACTGCTATTTGAAAGTGTCCTCAGGCTCCGGCGAGGTCAACGATGACGGCGTGGGCGACAATGCAAAACTCAGCACTGGCTCAGGAAGCATTCACGCCACCGGGTTGCATGGCGGATTCTCAATCGATACCGGCTCCGGCAACATCTACGCTGAGCAGATTGGCGATGGCGAAGTGAAAGCCGAGACAGGCTCAGGATCCATCGAACTGCGCAACGTTCATGGTGGGTTACATGCTCAAACCGGCTCCGGTTCCATCAAAGCGGCTGGAACTCCTGCTGCGGCGTGGAAGCTCGAAACCGGCTCGGGCAGTATCGAACTGTGGACAGGCGATGCCGGTTTGACGATCGATGCCGAAACCGGCTCAGGCAGCATTCATACAGATCGCGAGCTGACCACGCAAGGAACTTCCAGCCGTCACCACGTCACCGGCAAAATCAGCGGCGGCGGTCCGCTCGTCAAGTTGGAAACCGGTTCCGGCAGCATTCGAGTGCATTGATCTCCTCCTCGCAGGGACTGTGCCGCTCCTGGCTGTCCCTGCGCCTTTTCGCCGCTACGGAATCAAATAGTAAGGATCGGGATACTTCACGGAGAATTCCGCTTCCGGCGCGCCCTTCAGATCGCTCCATTGATCGCCAACATTGAGCACGAGTTTGTATCCCTCCCCCACAATCTGCGCGCGCATCGACGACTTGTACGCCGTCGTCGATTGTGACGCGGCCGACGCTGGACGAAGTATCAATTTCCGCCAGTTCGTGTATCCCTGCGATGAGAGATTCCGTTCCGTTACCGCTCGTTGCGATTCGGGTCTTCCTGTAATGAAGAAGACTCCAACGCCAAGCTTCTGCGCTTCTTTGTAGAGCCGCAGAGTCCCGGGAATCACCGGCGCCTTCGCGGTATCAATCCAAGCGTCCCAATCGCGCTTTGTATAGTTGAATCCCGATTGCAGCAGCTCCTCATAATTCGTCAGCGACGTCTCATCGATATCGAGCACCAATGCCAGCTTCTCATTTGCTCGTTTGCCGGCAGCGCGCCGGCGCAAGAATGCGATCGCGCGATCCGCCTGCATGTCCAGGTCGTGAGCGTAACAACCACAAGCGCAGGTGCAATCGTGATACTGCTTGACTTTCTTCTTCAGAACATCAAGGTTGACGATCCGTTCAGCCGCGACATTCTGGCTGACGACGTGCTGCCCCGCCGTCGCCTGCTGAGCGAATGCGCCGGTACTCGCCGCAGCCATCGCGAGTATCGGGGCCAATACCATGGTGATCGAAACCTGCTTCTTCAATCTTTGTCCCTTCGTCCTTACGTGTGCAAGATGGGGTTCCGGCTCGTGTCCGTAATCTTTCATCATCGCATCTTCGTGCTGAGTTCCCCCAACAGAACTACCGGGGCAATCCGCCGTCTACTCTTCGGTAAACTGGAAGTATGGTTCATGTGATTCGCCCGCTGCCCGTCAACCGGTTGAAATTGCTCGTGTTCGATCTCGATGGCACCCTCATCGACTCCGCGCAGGATCTGTGCAACAGCGTCAACGCTGCGCTGGCCCAGTACGGCCGCAGTCCCCTTCACGATCCGGCCATCGCAAGCTTTGTCGGCAACGGCGCTCCTATACTCATGCGGCGCTCGCTTGCCCTGGCTGACGGAATCGACCCGGCACAGGTGGACGAAACTTTGCTTGACGGCGCATATGCGTTCTTTCTCCAGTACTATCGCGAGCACAAGCTCGACTTCACTTATGCCTACGACGGCGTGCTCGAGGCGCTTGCCGCGCTCAGAGATCTGCACGACACGCACGGCGGCCCGCCGCGCACCATGGCCGTTCTCACCAACAAGCCCGTCCGTCCCGCTCGCGGCATCTGCGAAGGCCTCGGCATGGCTGACTACTTTTTGCACATTTTCGGCGGTGACAGCTTCCCTGCCAAAAAACCCGATCCCCTGGGCCTGCGCACTCTCATGCAGGAGGCCGGCGTAACGCCCGACGAGACCGTGATGATCGGCGATAGCAAAGTCGATGTGGAGACGGCACGCAACGCAGGAGCGTGGGCTATCGGCTGTGCATTCGGATTTGGGCCGCAGAACCTGTCGGAAGTCGAGCCGGACGTTATCGTCGACCGCGCGTCAGACTGGGCCGTCGCCCTCAACCCGGCATCGGCAGTTCGCTGAGCCGCGCCGGGAGCCACAACATCAGGTCTTCCGGAACTTTTTCCGCCGTGCTTCCGTAGTGAGTTCCTGAGGAGTCGCGAATGAACCTGCGTGCGCTTATCTTCTCTCTGCTGCTGACGGTTTTTGCCTTTGTGCCCATGCGCGCACATGCCAATGACGATGCGGTCCAGTTCGGCTCAGACATCACCGTCTCGCCGGACCACCCCGTCCATGACGCTGTGTGCTTCTTCTGCAGCGTTCATGCGGACGGAGAAGTCACCGGCGACATCGTTGTTTTCTTCGGGGGCGTCCACATCAACGGCACAGCTCGTCGTGACGTCGTCAACTTCTTCGGTGGCACGCGGCTCGGTGACAACGCCGTCGTCGATCGCGATCTGGTCAATTTCTTTGGCTCTGTCCGCGCGGGTGAAAACGTGCAGATCGGCAGGAGCGTCGTTATCATTTTCGGAAGCCTGCGAGCGCCCGCATCATTCAGCATCGGTAAAGACCGCTTTATTCTGCCGGGATGGGTGCTCTGGATTCCATTCATCATCTTCGCGTCGATCATTATCGTCATTGTTCGCACAATCCGCGCGTGGCAATGGCGTCGACGCATGTACGCCGGATATGCGGTTCCACCGCATCCTTAAACCCTTCAGCCGATTTCCGCGGCATCCGCGCTGTACGCTGGATGCATGAGCTTCATACCGGCTCCATATCCGCGCCGCCTTCGCATCGTCATCCCCGGCGGCAGCGGACACGTCGGCCACATGCTGGCGCACTACTTTCAGGAGCGCGGTCATCAGGTCACCATCCTCACGCGCGGCCCTTACACCGCCAACTGGCAAACAGTGCACTGGGATGGAGAGCAAATCGGGCCGTGGGTCGAAACTCTTGAGGCCGCTGACGTCTGCATCAATCTTGCCGGGCGCAGCGTCAACTGCCGGTACCACGAAAAGAATCGCCGCGACCTATACCACTCCCGTATCGGAAGCACCAGCCTGCTCAACCGGGTCATCGCAGGTCTGGAAGAGCCTCCGCGCGTATGGCTTAATGCCTCCACCGCCACCATCTATCGCCACGCCGTCGATCGCCCGATGGACGAGTTCACCGGTGAACTGGGTGGCGGAGAGATGATCTCAAAACATCGCCGCGCACCAGAGACGTGGGACTTCTCCATTCGCGTCGCCAAAGACTGGGAAGCGGCCTTTTTCGCGACGCCCACTCTACGCACGCGCAAAGTGGCGCTGCGCTCCGCAATCATTATGAGCCCGGTCCCGGGCAGCGCGTTCGCAATCTATTCCAATCTTGTTCGCATGAGTCTGGGCGGCAGACAGGGAAACGGCCGCCAGTACGTCTCGTGGATTCACGAAACCGACTTTGCTCGCGCGGTGGAGTTCCTCATCTACCGCGAGGATATCCAAGGCCCAGTGAACATCGCCTCGCCCAATCCCCTGCCCAACCGCGATTTCATGCGCGAACTGCGCAACGCCTGGGGAATGCCAAACGGTCTGCCGGCGCCGCGCCCTCTGCTTGCCATCGCCGCAGCAATCATGCGCACTGAAACCGAGCTGGTACTGAAAAGCCGCCGCGTAATTCCGGGACGCCTGCTCCAAGCAGGATTCGAATTCCAATTCCCCACCTGGCCCCAAGCCGCAGAAGACCTGGTGAACCAATGGAAGTCCAGAGAGTAGCGGTTCATCGTCTGACCCCTGACCGCTGATCCGTGCTACCGCGGCGTTATATCCGTAACCGGCAAATCCCAATGGGCAATCAGGATCTCGAACCTGCGCTGCTCTTCCTTCTGGTAGGTCGCCTGGTCCGGCCACAACTCTTTGATCATCGCGGCCTCGTCAGGATTCGAGCTTGTAGCCACGGCGCCATTCTTGAAGACGATGGTGACGCGATAATCCCAGCGGCCATCCTCAGTCGTGTGGTACGCCGGCGATTCAATCTTGACCGAAAGAATGCGCCCAGCCGCCTGTTCCTTTTTGAGCAGTGGATAGTGGTTCTTTTTGAACAGACTGAGAAACTCCTCCTGATGACCCCACTGGCACTTGTAGTAGTACTCGACCGCATAAGGCTGACCTGATCCGCCCTGCGGCGGCGCACCCTGCGCCTTGAGAGGAGCAGCGATTGAAGCGGCGAATGCAATGGCGAGTACGGCAAGAAGCAACCTGCGCATAAGAGCCTCCACGGTTTTTGATTGCTGCAATTGTACCGTGCAGGCGGCGCGAGGCGGGGCGGACCGTTTTGCCCTCGAAAAAACCGGCAATGGATGATTCAATCCATTGCCGGTGTATGAGATGAAATTCTGTATAAGTCGAACACGTACAGACGAACTTTAAGAACGAACTCTAGATAAAGAATATAAACGTGCCGCGTACTTTAAGAACCCGCGTACGATTCCAGGGCTGTTTTGCTCGGAATCGTCAGCGTCGAACCATGAAAAGCTACCAGGTGACGACTCTTGAAGATGCTTAGCGTACGAGTGACAGTTTCACGTGAGGCGCCAATAAATTCACCGATCTCACCGTGCGTGAGCGAAAAGCGGAAGTGCGTGCCATCCTCAGTGGTCTTGCCATACTGGCTCCACTCAAGCAGAAGGCGGGCAAGCTTTTCGGGCGCCGAGTTCGACAACCCGACCGTGCGCAGCTGCTCGCAGGCCATTGTGTAATCGCGGCTCAATTCCTCGGTCACGGTTTGGTAGACCTCGGGATGCCGCATCAGGAAGTTGGTAAAATCGCGGCGGCTGATCGGCGCGAGCTTTGCCGGATACAGTGTCTCCGCAGTAATATCCGATCCCTTGCCGGAGAGCGCCGACGCCAGCCCGAGGATCTCGCCTTTCCTTGCGATCCGCAGAATCAGCCGACGGCCATCGCTCGAGTTCATTGAGAGTTTTACTTCACCATCAAGGACGATGTAGATGCTGGAGGTCGAGTCCTTCTCCGAAAAAACAATCTTGCCTGCCGGATAGTTCACAGCCGTCGCCATCGCGCTCAGGTCTTTCAGCGCTTCAGTCGTCAACTTGTTAAAGAACTCTCCAGCCAACCGTGGCTGGCTACCGCTGACAGCAACCACACTTTGCATCGTCCCCATCTCACAACTCCTCACTTCGTTTTTGCGAATCGCCCTGCTTGATATATTCGGCGAGAGACTGAGTCCACACTGTTCCAGCAATTAGTTCCGCGTGCGTTTGTTCGTAAATCTCACGAAGTAAATTCGTGGCGTGTGCGTCTGCATACGTTACATCACGAAGATCGATAACAAGCTTCTTACCAGCGACGCGCGGAGCCGATTCCACCCAGACCCGGCTTAGTTCTGCCGTCCAAGGTCCCGCGATTCGCCCTTCCAGCTTGATCTGCGTGTCTTGCGATCGTTCTTCTATCGAAATCTTTAACGTATGCCGGCTCTTCCTGCGCCACGCCCTGAATTAATGCACGGCGTGTGCCAAACTGCGCGCACGATCGCGAAGCACCATTGACCTATTTGCATTGAAAGGGGTTAATCGATTTTCTCAGGGGTATATGGCGGAGTGACGGCGACGGAAGTGACGAAGTGACGATGACGAAATCTCGTCAGTCTGACGACATGTAGTCACTTCGCTCAATGCCCAGCTTCTTCAACTTCGAGTTCAACGTGGTGCGCTTCAACCCCAGTCGCGCGGCAGCACCATCATCGCCACCGATTTGTCCTTTGGTCTCGCGCAGCACGCGCAGAATGTGATCCCGCTCGGCTGCGTGCAGCGTGGGATTCTGCCCTAACTCTGCCTGAAGTTCTTCAGGCGATTCCAACTCCGCCAGCGGAGCGAACAGCACCGAACCGCGCGTCAGAATCACGGCGCGTTCAAGAAAGTTTTCGAGCTCGCGAATGTTACCCGGCCAGCTCCAGCGCACAAACGCGTCCATCGTCTCCGTTGGAATGGACTCAATGGACTTGCCCATGCGCCGGCTATGCTTGGAAACAAAATGCCGCACCAGGATCGGAATATCGCCCGCACGCTCGCGCAGCGGCGGCGCAAACACCGGAAACACCTTCAACCTGTAATAGAGGTCGGCGCGAAATGTCTTCTCCGCCACCATCCGCGTAAGGTCGCGATTGGTGGCCGCAATCAGCCGGATGTTCACGGGGATCGGCCGGGTCCCTCCCAGCCTTTCAATCTCACGCTCCTGCAGTGCGCGCAAGAGCTTCGGCTGCAGTTCCAGCGGCAGTTCGCCAATTTCATCCAGAAACAGCGTGCCCTCATGCGCCAGCTCAAGCCGGCCGATCTTGCGATTCAGCGCGCCAGTGAACGCGCCCTTCTCATGTCCAAACAGCTCGCTCTCAATCAGTCCCGCCGGAATCGCCGCGCAATTCAACTTGATGAACGTCCGATCGATGCGCGGGCTCAGCCGGTGAGTCGCACGCGCCAGCAGTTCCTTGCCCGTGCCCGACTCGCCCTGAATCAGCACCGTCGCATCTGTCGGCGCTACCGTCTCAATCTCCTTCAGCACTCTGCGCAGTCCCTTGCTGTCGCCAACGATGTCTTCATAGCGGTTTTCGAGATTGATTTCCGACTCGAGATATTCCTTCTCCTGGCTCAGCCGGTCGCGCAGCTCGGCAATCTGCTTAAACGCCAGCGCATTGTTCACCGCCATCGCCATCTGGTTCGCGAGCTGACCAAGCACATCCGCGTCATGCTGTACAAACGCGCGTTCTTTTCTGCTTGCCACTGCCAGCGTTCCAAGATTCCGTTCGCGATGGATGAGCGGAACCCAAATTCCCGATTGCATCCCAGCCGCAGTCATGTGATGGACGGACTCCGGCGCAAATGGCCAGCGAGAAATTTTGTTCAAAATCAGCGGCTGCCGTGTGCGAAAAGCGCGTCCCGCCGGCGACGCATCAGGGTCGAGCACGATTTCGGGTGATCCCGGAAACGTATCGCCAACGGCTGAAAGAAACTGCACGCGCAACTTGCCGGCAGCTTCGTCGTAAAGCCCGATGGTTGCCATGTCATGCGGAACCATCTTGCTGATGCTCGCGGAGAACGCTCCAAGCATTTTGCTGATATCCACATTCGCCAGAAGCAGGCCGGTCAGCTCCGTGATCATCGTCTCCTGCACCTGCTTGCTCTCCGTCATGTCGCGAATCACTTTGGCATATCCCGTCAACGCACCGGTGCTGTCGTGGATGGTCGTCAAGGAGGCGTGCGCCCAGAAGCGCGAGCCATCCTTGCGCACCCTCCAACCTTCTTCTTCAAATTTGCCGCGCTGACCCGTCAGCCGCAAAATCTGTGCGGGCCAGCCCTTGTCAAGATCCTCCTGTGTAAAGAAGCGGCTGAAGTTTTTTCCCAGGATCTCGTCGGCCGTGTATTGGTTGAGCCGCTCAGCGCCGGAATTCCAGCTCATGATGCTTCCGTCGCGATCTAAGGTGTAGATGGCGTAATCGCGGACCGCCTCAATCATCGAGTGGAGCTGCTGGTCGTTCCGGCGCAGCAATTCCTGCGCGGCCCGCTGCTCGGTCACGTCGCGTACGATACTCAGCACCAGCGGCCCCGATTCGGTCACCAAGGGCTTCAGCATGATGTCCACCGGGAACTCGGCGCCATCCTTGCGGAGGCCAAACAGGTTCATTGCCGCACTCATCTGGCGAGCGCGCGGGTGGGCGTTGTAGTTTTCGCGATGGCTGGGATGATTCCTTCTGAAGCGTGCAGGAACCAGGTTCTCAATTGGCTGGCCGTAGAGTTCGGCCTGTGTGTGACCAAACAACTCTGTCGCACGCGGGTTGGCTCCACGAATGATTCCGTTGGAATCCGTGACGAAGATCGCATCTGGAGAAATTTCGAACAGATTCTCCAGCGCTGCTTGAGCGAGCTTGGCCCAGTCGTGCTCAGGCTTCGCCGCTGCATCCTTTTCTGGGGAATCAGAAGGGCGCATTTTGCGGTTTACCTGTCTTGAAAGCTACTCGGTTTTCCCAGGTGTTTGCAACTCCAAAGACACGTGACAAAAGTCACGTGCACGGAAGTCGATCCATACGCGAGGTTAGAGCACTGGACTTCCGCGCTCGTGGATCATGGGGCTATTCGGTCATCACATGACAAATGCTGCCTGAAGACAAAAAACGGCCCCCGTTTTCGGCGGGGGCCAAGTTGCCTTGGTTCTCTCGCTTTGCGAGAGCTTGGTTGGCGGCCTCCGGCGGGGTAGCCGTTGGCGCGTGGATGCCTCGGAGGAAGGACTTCGGCTTTTTAGGGCCTATCCGCGCCAGGCGAGGAAGCAGCACCCTGGGGTGATGCGGCTCCCTGGGCCGCCAAACTGTTTGCCATCAACCGTACATGCACATCGCTCGTCGGCTTGGTCTTTTCATCGCCGGCTGAGGCTACTTCGGCATTGCCGAGTGCTACAAAGTGCATACGGTAGACGGGAATCTGGTGTTCGGTTACTAGATAGCGCTCAACTGCCTCGGCCAGTCTCTGCGAGCTCTGGATGCCGGTAGCGCCAGCGTGCCTGGAGTGAGCTTCCATTTCCAGGATGTAGCCGTTCTGGCCGGTAACGCCGGCGGCCAGATCGTCGAGCTGCTTCTTGGCATCGGCGGAAAGAACCGGGTTCCCGCCGCGGAAAGTAATGTTCACATCTGTGACCTGCTTGTACTGATCAAGCCCGTTCACAGTCTCATGAAGCTTGTCCACATGTCCTGAAGCTCCCTGGGCAATTCCGTTCGCTTGCTGAGCCTGCTGGCCCGCTGCTGTCGCCGTCTCGTTGGCTGCGTCAGCTGCTGCCTGGGCCTTGCTGATGCCGGCCTGTGCGCGCGAATCCACATCCGAAATGTCACGAGCGTTCTTGGCATTCACTTCATCCAGTTCGCTGAGGCGGTTGTTGATCGGGTCAGTCTGCTTCTTGACCCATGACTTGCGGGCAAACGGATTGACGCGGCCCCAGAATCCTTCCTTCGCAGGAGGAACATAGGGGGCTGCCGGCTTGTAGTTCTGGGGGGCGGTACTCGAAGGCTGGGCGCTCTGCGACGAATTGTCCGCAGGTTGCGACTGCTGCGCCCACGCGGGAATTCCAATTGCCGATGCCAACACAAGTGCTGCGATCTGGCCTGGGAGAAATCTCCGAACAACTGAAGAATTTGTCATGGGTCTGAGTCCCTCTTTTTGCTTTCTCCGCGCCACAATCTGCGGGCTGAGCTCATGTTCTGCTCGCCCTTATCTAGAGCAACAACCGTGCCAAACTCGGCGATTCTCGGCCAGTCAGCTAAATAGTTCTATCCGTTGATCTTAAGTTTTCCACAAAAGTAGGTCGAAGCTCTTCTCAGCCCAGCGTGTAAACGATTCCTATGTAATTTTTGCGCCGTCCGGTATTTTCTACAGAGCTACCCCTCGAACTTAACCAGGGCGCACGCCTTCATCGCCGGCGAAGGTTCGGATTCTTCTTAGGTGCTAGAGCCTGTTATTTACTTTCGCGTGGGCGGATTATTTCGAGTCGACCCGGATCATGCGGACTTCGGGGTAGGCACCGTCCCAGTCCTGAGTCACTGCGTCGAATATGAGCCGGAAATCCCGCTCATCTCCCGGCTTCAGCGGCGCCGCAGATACGGGCTGGACATCTATATAAGGGTCACGCGTCCGGATCAGCTTGATCTGCTGCGTTTCATTCTGCGCAACCTCATGGGCAATGTTGCGAAAAAGTACCTGCACCGTGATGCCCATTACCGTGCGGTCACCCTTGTTCGCAATATGTCCGTCCAGGTAGGTCACCTTGCCGCCGGCCAGGTTCGATGACTCACTCATGGCCAGGTTGGTGATCGGCAGGTTCGCAGCATAGGGATCGGTCGGCGTCGTGATGGGCATTGCCTTCGGGCCGCCCTTGCCGCGTCCGAAAACCACCAGGGCAATTACTACGGCCACCACCACGGCGGCCGCAATCAAAATCGGCATCCAGTTTCGTTCGCGCGCATCAGCAGGACGTATCAGTTGAGGACCAGTGCTCACGAGCGAAATTCTACACCCGCAGCGAACCTCCGGCACGCACCGCAATGCCCGACTGCACGACACTCCAAATTTGCCAAGGCAAGCGTGTTATGGAAAAGAAGAAATCGTCCCTCAGCCATGGGTAGACAGGGTAACAGGATCGCAAAGCCCCGGAAAGGCGGCGCCAATGAATGAACCGCCGCGTATTCGAAAACGAACATCACGAAAGAATCCGCATTTAACACGAATTGATCATTTTCTATTGCATCTTCGTGGAGTAGAGTGCGTCTAAACATTTCATACGCGCAGGGAACTCGCGGCGTTGGTCGCGCGTATTCCTGGCGAGAAGAGTTGATGAATAGGCAGGCCAGCAATGCAGCACTCTCCCGAGTACTCATTCAATCCGTTGCCTTCGACCGAGATCGGACTCCAAAAGCCGGTACGAGCAGCCAACATCGCCTATCAGACCGTCACCATCGCCGCGATGATTCTGCTGCTTGGCAGTTTGTGGGTTTTCTAAGGGACCGCGCCGGATGGAGATCGCACTCCGGAACAAGCGCCTGAGGCAATGGCGCCGTAGCCAGCATGCGCGCCTTACGGTAGATGCGGATCTCTGCCTGCCCTGAACATCAACACGATATACAGCGAGACCGTCGCAAACACAACCACCAGCGCCGCTGGAGTCATTGCAGGAATCTGGCGCCCAGGATTTCGCGCCACCTCCACCGTCACCCACTGCATCCAGGTCAGCAGGCCCACGATCTCCACTTTCAGCCACGCCATCATATCCAGCGCCAGGTTCTGCATTCGTTGCCGATTAAAAAGCGTCACCTTCACGGGATAGTTGAACGCACCAGGAAACCGTGTCACCACGGTGAATAGCAGGTAAATGATCAGCGTGATGGCGGGCAGCAAAAGCAGCATGACCGGTGATCCCCGCCCAGTGGGATGGCCCATCGCATCGAATTGAACGGGAATGCGTTCAGCGATCTGATCGGAACCAAATAGCGCTCTGAGGGTGATGGCAATATGCAGGCCCAGCGCCAGCAGAGCAATCCCTTCAAGCCACTTGCGCATGCATTCCTTTCATCGCATCAGCTCGCGTCAAAACGCAGCCGCGCAAAACCTGACTGAGGCCCGAACGGTAAGTGCCAGACAATAAGTGAAGGATACATTCCTTTGACGCGCCGACAAGGAGAAACGATAGAAGAGCCAACAGCCGGGCCCGGCAGGCGTTATCCGAACCGCGCCCGCTTCACCGTCTGCCTGAAATCGTTGCCGGTCATCTCGATGCGCACGCACATTTCCGCCAACCGTGAGCGCATCCGGTCACCGATGCGGTCGCCGAGAGTCTGCTCGCGCGCCGCTCGTTCAGCATCCGTCTGGCTGCCGCCGCCTGCGGGCAGGTCCGGATAATTTGTCGTAATGATCGTGGTCAGCTTGTCGTTGTACCGCGAGTTCAAAATCAGCGCGACTGTATCCCATACCCACTCGTTGGGCTTTTGCGCGCCCAGATCATCCAGCACCAGCACCTCGGCGGCAAATATGGGCCGCAGCAGTTCCAGTTCCGTCGTCTGCACTTGCGGGTTGTAGCTGTTTTGAATGCTCTTCAGCAGTTCGCGGTAATCGCAGAACAATCCCCTCACGCCGCGTTCTTGAATAAGCCTCCGCAGCACGCCAACGGCAAGATGCGTTTTGCCCACGCCGATCGACCCGGTGAAGAGCAACCCCTTACCCGCCGTATCCACCGGATAAGCGTCCACAAACTTGCGTGCGGTCAGCAGCGCTTGTCCCAGCGTAGAATGCGCACCCTGAAAAGCAGTCTCGTAGCCGTCGAGCGTGTAATGCCGGTAGCGTTCAGGAATGTGCGCAGCCGCCAGCCTCTTCTGCTCGCGCTCCACGATTTGGCACTGGCAGGGGCGCGCACCCCATACACCTGTTTCCGACATCACGCGCACCAGACCGACCCCACCGCAGATTGAACATTCACTCATGGCTCTTAAAAGCCTATAGCAGCGGGCTCAGATGCGCCCCGGTGCACAGCAGGTGCGTTTATGTGGAAAATCGCGGGCCAGCCGCTGCCGCGATTGCCTACAATGCGAATGCGCAGAAGTGCTGACTTTCTCCTTGCTTGAAACGGCCTCGGCCCTCAATAACGAAAGCTCAGGTGACACATCAATGAATTGCCGCAACAGTTTGTTTACACTTGCCTTGGCCGGGCTCATTATTCCGGCTTTTATCGTCGCCCAAGAGCCGGGAGCCAAACCCGAAACCAATGTCCCAGCCGCCGCCCCAGCACCACTAGCCTCGCCAAAGCTCACGCCCTCCGGCCATCCCGACAACGAATATTGGCGCCAGCACGACCACCAGTTGCTGCTCGATTTCCCCTGGCTCGCTCGCTTCAAAGAAGCAGATGCTCAGCTCGGCCCACCCGCGGCCGGCGAAAACCGCGTCGTATTCATGGGCGATTCCATTACCGAGGGCTGGCATCTTGACCAGTCGTTCCCAGGCAAGCCCTACATCAATCGCGGCATCAGCGGCCAAACGACGCCGCAGATGGTCCTCCGCTTCCACCAGGACGTCGTCAATCTGAAGCCCAAGGCGGTCATCATTCTGGGCGGCATCAACGACATCGCCGGGAACACCGGCCCTATGACCCTTGAGGATATTGAGAACAATCTGGCCGCCATGGCCGAAATCGCGACTGAAAACGGAATCAAAATCGTCTTCTGTTCCGTGCTGCCCGCATACGACTTCCCCTGGAGCCCCGGCCAGTATCCTGCTCAGAAGATCGTCACGCTCAATGACTGGATTAAGTCTTATGCCGCCGCAAAGGGCATTACATATGTGGACTACTACTCGGCCATGAAGGACGATCGTGGCGGCTTGCCATCTACTCTGAGCCCAGACGGCGTTCACCCAAATGCTGCCGGCCACGCCATCATGGAGCCGCTCGTTGCCGCCGGCATTCAGAAAGCACTCGCGCAATAAAGCGTTGCAGGCAGACTGCCCGGAATTCGGCAATACCAAAACCGTGCTCCCGGGCAACCTTCAAATGCTGCTGAGAGATTGCCTGCAACCTCCGGGCAAGCTTCGTGTCATAGTGGTATTACAGGACCTCTGCTTCCCTGGGCAACTCTGAGGAATTGAGCCGCGCAATGGCACGAATCGGCGTTATCTGCTTCCCGGGTACTGGCCATCTTAACCCGTTCACCGCGCTGGGACTCGCTCTTCAGGAGCGCGGTCACGAGGTCGTCTTCTTTGGCATTCCCGACGTCGAATCCCGCGTCAGCGCGGCAGGCCTCGAGTTCTGCGTCATCGGATCGCAGGACTATCCTCTGGGCACGTTGCGCAAACTCGACGAACGGCTCAGCGAGCTTCATGGTCTAGCGGTTTTCCGGTTCACAATCGAGCGCATTAGGAATACTGCTTCCATGATCCTTCGTGATGCGCCGGAAGCCATTCGCCAGGCGAAAGTGGACGCGATGATCATCGATCAGGCCGATTTTGGAGGCAACGTTGCCGATTATCTGGGACTACCCTTCGCTTCCGTTTCCATCTTTCCGCCCTTCATTGATGACACTCGGGTCCCTCCGTTCTTCTTTGGCTGGCCGGCGCGTTATGACCTGGTAGGCCGGATCCGCAATGAAATTGGCGCTCAGATCCTTTTAGGCATCGCGAGGCCGATCTTTCGTGTGATCAATCGCCAGCGCAAGGCGTGGGGCCTCAAGAAGTACAAACGCAGAGGTGAGGCACTCTCTCCTCTTTTGCAGATCACCCAAATGCCGCGTGCACTTGAGTTCGACGGCTGCCCGCAACCGGCAGCTTTGCACTATACGGGGCTCTTCCTGTTTCAAAAAAAGCGTCCTCCCGTAGATTTTCCGTGGAGCCTTCTCGACGGCCGCCCGCTGGTCTATGCCTCGCTCGGAACCTTGCAAAACGGTTCGAAAGAGGCCTTCCAGATCATTGCCAAAGGATGCGCCAACCTCGATGTACAGCTCGTGATCTCCCTCGGCGGCGGTCTCAGCACCGACGGATTCCAGGACCCTCCCGGCCAGCCTATTGTGGTCCAATTCGCTCCTCAGCTTGAATTGCTCAAGCGTGCTTCGGTCGTAATCACTCACGCCGGCCTCAATACGGTTCTCGAGTCCATCGCCGAGGGCAAACCGATGGTCGCCATCCCCATTGGCAACGACCAGCCCGGTGTTGCGGCCCGGCTCGCAGCCAAAGGTGCGGCCATCGTCCTGGCGCGCCGGTCGTTGACGTCTGCCCAAGTCGAAAATGCAGTACGTACGATCCTTGAAAATGATTCCTATGCCAGAGCCGTTGCCGCTCTGCGGGAATCGGTTGAGCAAATCGACGGAGCAGCGCTCGCCGCCCAGCTCATCGAAGAGAAGCTCTCCCTTAAGCCGGCTGTCACCGCCTAGCAGACGGAATCGAAAGCCACTTATCGGCACTGGCCGAGCCGGATTGCCTCCTGGAAAGCCTCCGAATTGCGCCAGCGACCGAATCCCCTTAGAATAGAAGAGGAATAATTGCAGGAAAGGTTTGTCCTCAAAGCGATGCCTAAGGAAAAGATCCATCCCAACTACGCCGCAGTCCAGGTTAAGTGCGCGTGCGGCAATCAGTTTGAAACTCGGTCGACCCACAAGGGCGACATCCACGTAGAAATCTGTTCAGCCTGCCATCCGTTCTTTACCGGCAAGCAGCGCCTGGTCGATACCGCGGGACGCGTCGAGCGCTTCCGCCGCAAGTATGCCAAGCCGGGCGAAGCAAAGGCAGCCAAGTAAGCCGCCTGTGCAAACAGTCAGCGCGATTGGGCCTCCGCTCCGGCGGAGGCCCACTTCGTTGTATGCGCAGAAAGTTGATCCTTTACCACTTCCCTTCGTTCACGCACAATGAGCTAAGAGCTGATAGCTAATAGCTGAAAGCTGTTCTTCAATGGCCGGCAAAGGTTTCACGGTAAAGAAAGACTGGGACAGTCCCATTGAGCACGCGATGCCCGCGAGTGCCCGTGTGCCCGCCGAAGTGCAGCTCGGCTCCGTCCTGGTCAGACCTGCCACCGTGCTCGCTCCCATGGCCGGCGTTACTGACACCGTGTTCCGCCGCTTCATTCGCCATGCCAGCATGTTTTCCGCGTCCGCTGAGGCCGGCGACACCGGCACCTCCATTGACGCCGAAGTCACCAACGCCCAGTCCGGCTGCGGCCTGCTGATGACTGAGTTCACCTCCGCCGACGGGCTCTCGCGCATGCGCGAAACCAAGCGCCGCCGCTATCTCACCTTCTACGACGACGAGCACCCGATCGGCGCACAGCTCTTCGGGTCCAACCCCGAGACGCTGGCCGATGCAGCCCGCATTGTCGAAGAAACCGGCTTCGACACTGTGGACCTGAACCTGGGCTGCCCGGCAAAGCGCGTGGTTGGCTGCAATGGCGGTTCGGGTCTGCTCCGCGATCTGCCCAAAATCGGCGAAATCTTCCGCGCGGTGCGCAAGGCAGTCACCATTCCCTTCACCGTCAAGTTCCGCCTCGGTTGGAACGATCTGCAGATCATCTGCGTGGAGCTCGCCCGCATGGCAGAGTCAGAAGGCCTGAACGCCGTGGCACTACACGCCCGCACCCGCGAGCAAGGCTACAGCGGACAGGCGCAATGGAAGTGGATCACCGCAGTCAAAGCCGCCGTCAAAATTCCGGTCATCGGCAACGGCGATATCCGCACGCCTGAAGATGCGGCCGCCATGGTTGCCGAAACCAATTGCGATGCCGTAATGATCGGACGCGCGGCGCCCGCCAATCCGTGGATCTTCCGCCAGATCGCGCAATACACCGCGACCGGCCAATACGAGCGGGCCACCATGGAAGATCGCTATCACATGATCCGCGCCTATTTTGAAATGCTCCTCGCCGAGACTGAAGCAACAAAGGACATGCCGCGCGACGCCCGCCTGGGCGATCCCGAAGGCAAGATGAAGCAGTTCGCCACCTGGTTCACGCACGGCGTTCCCGGCGGAGCCAAGCTGCGAGGCGCTATCTACCAAGCACGTACCGGCGCAGCCGTTCTCAGCGAAGTGGAACGCTTCTTCATTCCCAAACTCGAGGCCGGCGAGTCCATTGACACCGAGCCCGCGCAGGATGACGGCATCTCGGCATTCCCCGAGGCTGCGCTCATCTGCGACTAGCTTTACCGGGCTTAGCGCCGCTATTCCTCTCGCCCGCCATTCAACGGCAGACGAATCGTTGCCCGCGCTCCTTCGCCATCCTCTCGATTGGCGAGCTGAATCTCGCCGCCATGCGCACGAGCAATTTGCTGCGCCAGCACCAGCCCCACTCCACTGCCGGTAGGCTTCGTCGTATAGAACGGCACAAACAGGTTCTCAGAGTTGGCAATGCCCAGCCCGCGATCTTCAATCGAAACCAGCACCGAGGTTCCCGCCAGCTTCCACGTCGCGCGCACCGGGCGCCCATCCTTTGCCAGCGAAGCATCTACCGCATTCCTCAGCAGATTGATCAGCATCTGCTCCAGCTGATCCGGATCGGCCTTCAACACGACTTTAGGCCCCGCATCTACCTGCACCGGCAGGCGCTGTTCAAGCGCGGCAATCCGCTCAATCAACGGCGCAAACTCAACCGCTCTTAGCGTGGGCGGCGGCAATTGCGCCAGCTTTCGGTAAGACTGCACAAACCTGTGCAGCGCATCCGCGCGCCCCTCAACCACGCCGAGCCCGCGGCGAAAATCGTTGATCGTATTGCCCTCTGCCTGCAACGTGTCCACGCGCGCCAGCAAACTGCCCGCGATTGACTTGATCGGCGCAAGCGAGTTCGACAGCTCATGCCCCAGCACGCGAATCAGCCGCTTCCAGGCAACCTGCTCCTCTTCGCGCAGCGGCACGCTCACGTCGGCGAGCAAAAGAATCGTGTGCGGCGTGCCTTCCTGCCGGAACGATGCCTTCCTCAACAGCCAGCTCGTCTGCGCCGCCTGCGATTTCTGACCGAACTTGAATGTGTGCGTCGATTGATCCGGCGCGTTCAGCAAAAACGCCAACCCAAGCTCGCCCGCAGTCCTGCCGAAGCAGCGAGCGTGCGGCAAGTCCAGCAGTTTAAGCCCGGCGGGGTTCACCAGTTGCAGCGTATCTTCCCGATCGAAAGCAAACAACGGCGTATGCAGCACCTCAAGGATGCGCGCCAGCAAGGCCGTAGCCTCAAGTGAGCGCACGCGCTGCCTTTGCAGCAGATCGGCAAGCAGGTTCACCTCTGAAGCTAATTCCCCCAGCGCGTCCTGAGCAGAAGCGCCGCGCGCGCGAAACGAGTAGTCTCCTTCGCGCAACGACGACACAACATTCGAAAGCGTCTGGAGGGGCCTGATCCATACATCCACCAGCGCCGCGGCAATCAGCACGAGGTAAAGGAACAGGCAGGTGCCCAACGCCAGAGCAGGCGCAGCGCCAATATGGTTTTGATAAAGAAGCAGTCCTGTGGCAATAACCGCCGGCAGCGATAACAGCCCGCAATAAAGCCAGGCCCGGCCTGTCGCCGAGCGCGGCCGTCGATGCATCTTGCGATCAGATGCCATACTTTTCGATACGACGATAAAGCGCTGCCCGGCTCAGTCCCAGTGCCTCGGCAGCTTGCGAAATATTCCCATCGCAGCGGCGAAGCACCTTTTTGATGAGCAGCGACTCCACTTCGTCGATGCTCATGTTCTCGCTCATGTTGTCGAGCGACGCTCCCACGGGCCGCGAAGAACCAAACGCCAGATTCGAGGGCTCAATCTCCTCGCCGCGGCAAAGCAGCACAGCCCGCTCCATTGCATGTTCCAACTCGCGCACATTCCCCGGCCACGGATATTGCATCAGCTGCATCATCGCAGCCGAAGAAAAACCGGTCACCTGCTTGCGATAGCGGGCTCGGTTGCGGTTGAGAAAATGCGCCGCCAGCAACGGAATATCTTCGCGCCGATCACGCAGCGCCGGCAGGTGAATCTCGACAGTATTGATGCGGAACAGAAGGTCTTCGCGGAAGTTGCCCGCCCTGGCCTCTTCTATTAGCTGCGCATTCGTCGCACACAGCAATCGCACATCCACGCGCCGCGTTTGCGATGATCCAACGCGTTCCAGTTCACCGGTTTCAAGCACGCGCAACAGCTTGGCCTGCTGGCGAAGCGGCACGTTTGCAATTTCATCCAGAAAAAGTGTGCCCCCGTTTGCCAGCTCAAAGCGCCCGATGCGGTCCGTGCGCGCATCGGTAAACGCGCCCTTTACATGGCCAAAAAACTCGCTCTCAAAGGTACCTTCGGGCATTCCGCCGGCATTCACCGCCACCAGCGGCATGCGGGCTCGCGGAGAAGCCGCATGAAGCAGCCGCGCCACGATCTCCTTGCCGGTGCCGTGCTCGCCAGTCACCAGCACGTTCGCATCCGATGGGCCAACCTGCGCAATCAGTTCCAGCACTGGCTGCATCGCCGGAGCCGACGCAATAAATTCCGGCATACCTTCCGCGCGCAGCAGCCGATTCTCAAGCTCCAGTTGCCGCGCGCGCCGCAGCGCCTGGCGCAACTCCGCGTGTACGCGAACCTGCGAAAGCAGCCGCTCGTTCTCCCACGGCTTCTGCACAAAGTCGCGCGCGCCGCGCTTGATGCATTCCACCGCCAGCCCGATGTTGCCCCACGCCGTCATCACGATGACCGGAAGGCGCGAATCATACTCCTGGATGCGCGCCAGCAGATCCAGTCCCTCCTGGCCGGAAGTCGTATCGCGGGTGTAATTCAGATCAATCAGCAGAACGTCGTAATCGCGCGCGCTCAGCGCCTCAATCAGCAACTGCGGAGAACGGACACAATCGACGTCGATCCCGTTCGGTGATAACAGCAGTTCCACGGCTTCAAGAATGTGCGGCTGATCATCGGCTACCAGAACGCGAGTTTTGTCTTGCTTAGCGGGAATGGTCTTCCTCCACAACGCCGGACTTTGCCGCGGCAACGGAGATGCCGTAATCCTCAAGCACTGAGCCGGCTGCGCGCCGCATCTCCACGCGCGCCTTTTCATAATCCGTCTCAGCCGAAACGAGCGCGGACTCGGCCAGAGCAAGATCGTGCTCCGCAGACAGGGTTTGTTGATTCGATCCAGCGCCTAGTTTTTGCTCCTGCTGCATTATATTCAGTGTCCTCTGGGCAAGGTCGCGAGCCTTGCGCGCCGCACTCACGCGGCCAACTCCCTGCTCCAGCGCAAAGCGCGCATTGCGCACTTCAATGCGAATCCGCTTCTTGAGTTCCTCGAGGTATACCTGTGACTGGCGATACTCAAGCTCAGTTCTATACTGGTCAGCCTTGGCAATACGATTACGCAGCGGAACCTGAAGTTGAAGGCCCACCTGGTACTCCGGCGACGAGTAATTGAATGCATTCGCAACTGCACCGCCGAAACCTTCGGGCATTCCACCGGAGGGGCTCCTCAGCGGATTCGCGATCCCGGCATAGCCCGTGCCTGCATAGAACCCGTACACCGAAAGCTGAGGCAGCAGCGCATTGCGCGCCGTCTTGCGGCTCAGCGCGCTGTTCTCCAGCACCATGCTCGACTCCAGAACTTCAGTACGATTCTTGAGCGCATACGTCATAAGGTCCTGCACCGAATCGTTTCCCGGCGCAACCTGCGCACTCGTGTGGTCAAGCGGAATCACCGGCATGTCTTGCAACACCGGATCGTCGAGCGAACGCGTGATGGCGTTCTTCATGTACAGTTCCTGCAACTCCAGATTGGTGCGCGCAATTGTCAGGTCCTGCTCCCGCGTGGCCAAATCCGCTTCGGCTTTCAGAACATCCATCTCCGGAATTGCCTGCAACGCGAACTGCTTCCGGCTCGTATCGAGCGTCGTCGTAGCAAACGCCACTGAGCGTTCTCCTACTTGCTCGTTATCATAGGCGTTCACCAGGTCCCAGTACAGATCGCAAATCTGCGTTACTGTGGCGATGAGTTGCGCCCGGAACGCAACATCTGAGACCTTTTGGTTCGTCTTCGCAATGCGCAGATAGCGCAGATTTGGTCCACGCCCAAAACCCGCAAGCAACTGCTGATTGGCATAGAACTCAAAGTACGAGTTCAATACCGGATTGAGCGTATTGTTGGGACTGTTCGTGGTCTGGCGGTTATTGTTCCACGCCACCTGCACTGTGCCGCCGGTTGCGAATGCCTGCTGATAAGAGAAATTTCCCAGAAACGTGTTCTGATGGATCACCGGCACGCCATACAAAACCTGGTTGGGCAACAACTGCGTCGTGTGATCCACATACGTCTTCGCAGTGATCAGCGGATCGTAAAAGTTGACCGTAGATCCAGTGCCCAGCGTCGACTGCACCAGTCCCGAAGCTCCGGCACCCGCGCCGCCTGCGCCTCCCGAAGTGCCACCCGCACCAGCGCCTGAGCCACCTGCAAATGCTCCATTGGCCCCGCCTGGAGTTCCCGACACAACGCCCGTATTTACGCCGCGCGGAGTGCCGCCGGCCGAAGTGCGCAAGATATCCATCTGCGCGATCGGCAGGTTATAGCGCGCAATCACCAAGTCGAGATTGTTCTCGAGCGCAAGATCGATTGCGTCCTGCAGATGCAGATAAAGCTTGCCGTCGCGAACCAGCGAATCGAGACGCGAAGAGTTTTCCAGGCTTGGCGGCGCCACACTCCTGCCGCGATAAGCATCGAAGGGATTGAGAGACGGATGCTGCAGCAGGTCGAACGGAATGTTGTCTTTCGGCGTCTGCAATGGCGCGCCTGCAACCGTCGTCTGCTGCGCCGATACCGTTGCCACCGGCGCACCATGTCCCGCAGGCTCAGCGGCCTGCGCCAGATTCAGTTGCAGCAGCACAATCGCCGTAAGCACCTGCATGTGCCTGGTCAGATTCGCTGAATGGAAACCAATTTGAGAACCGTTCACTTGGAGCCTACCTCCGCTGGACTTGCACCCAGCACTTCATCGCGCGTAATCCAGCCATCGCGTAATTCGACTATGCGTTTTCCGTAGCGCGCATTTTCATCTGAGTGCGTTACCTGCACAATCGTTGTTCCTGCCTTGTTGAGTTGGCGGAAGAGGTCCATAATCTCGCGTGCCTGGGTAGAGTGCAGATTTCCGGTTGGCTCATCAGCAAGCAGCAGGTCCGGAGCGTGGACTACCGCCCGCGCAATTCCTACCAGTTGCTGTTGCCCACCTGAGAGCTGCGACGGGAACAGATCCTTCTTGGCCACGATCTGAAAGCGGTCGAGTATATCCGCCACCATGCCCTGGCGCTCTTTTGAAGGGAGATTCTTGTACGAGAGCGGCAGATCGATATTCTCCGCCACCGTCAGATCGTCGAGCAGGTGATAGCTCTGAAACACCATGCCGATCCGCTGCCGCGCCAGGTCTGCGCGTTGCTTGCGGCTGAAGCTATGCACAGGCGTGCCGCCAAACCAATACTCGCCCATCCATCCGTCGTCGAGCAGTGCAAGCACGTTCAGTAGCGACGACTTCCCTGCTCCCGATGGCCCCATGATGGTGAGGAATTCGCCTTCACGAATGGTGAGACCGACGCGCCGCAACACCCATGTCTCCGTGTGCCCGGCCTTGTAACTGCGTTCAACATTTTTGAGCTCGATCATAATCTCCGTCTCACTTCACTCTCTGAGAATCGTTAAGCCAAAATCTATTCCGTGCGCAATGCTTCCATCGGCTCGATTGAAGCGGCTCGCCGCGCCGGCAGCCATGCCGCCAGCGAAATGGCCGCGGCCATAACCCCCAGCGCTCCTGCGCAAGTAAACAAGTCAAGAGGACGCACGCCAAACAACACTGCGGCCACAAGACGTCCTGCTACAAGGGCCAGCACTAATCCAACCGCGAGTCCCACACCAGCAATGCCTGCCGTATCGCGCAAAACGAGTCTCGCAGTTGCTTCGCGCGTGGCTCCAAGTGCCATGCGGATTCCAATTTCCCGGCGCCGCTGCGTTACGCGGAACGCCAGGAATCCATTGAGCCCGATCACGGTCAGCAGAATCCCTATGAATCCCAGCGCACTCACCAGCTCCGCCATCGCCTGGTACTCAGCCGCCGAGTAGCGAATCAGTTCCGGCAGCGAGCTGACAAACATGGGCTCGAGCAGCGGATTTGCGTGAATCAGCACCTGCCTGGCCACCGGCGCCAGGATCATTGCATTCCGCCCCGTTTCAACCACAAATGTAATTTCCCCAAAATGCGAAAAGCGGAATGGCAGATACATATATGGCTCGGGAATTTCACCAATCCTATTGATTGGCGCATCCACAGCGACACCGATCACCCGCGCGTCAATATCAGCGCCGAGACTGAAGCGCGCCAACCTGACGACCTGCCCCAGCGGATCACGATCGCCCCAGAACTTGCGCACCATCGTCTCGCTTACGATCACACTGGGTGGACCATCGTTATCGTCGGCTTCGCTAAACCCACGTCCACGAATAATCCCCGTGCCAATCAATCCGAGATAATCGCGGCTCACGGCGTTGTACTTTACGTTGATCGGATCGCGCATTCCTGGATTGCTGGGAAGCAGCACCTTGGTCGCCACTCCACCCTCTGAGGGCATAAGCGGTGAGCGAATCGCGTATGCTACGCGCTTCGCTCCCGGCAAAGCGCGCAACTCAGTAAGCAACTCGTCCCGTATCGGGACATCAGGCTCCTGCGCAAACATCACCAGTACCTGGTCGCGCGTCATCCCAATCGGTTTGATTCGTGTATTCAGAAAGCTCCGCACCAACGCCCCGGTAGCCACCAACAGCGCGAACGAAATCCCGATCTGCAGCCACACTGCTGCGCGACGAGCGGCGGGCACTCTCCCGCCCGTGTGCGACACTGCTCTCGACTGCAGCACCGGCAGCAATTCCGTCCGCACCACCTGGCTCAAAGGAACAATTGCGAGCAGCAGCATAGTAGCAAGAGCCAGTAGTGCCGCGAACAGGAACACACGAGCATCGACCTGAAATTGGGGCCCCATTCCGTACGACCGGAGCATCGCTGGTTCAAACACCAGCAAATGCGGCAGCAACGACGAAAGAATTATCGCGAGCAGCAGTCCCACACACAGTCCCAATGCACCTAGGACGAAGTTCTCGATCAACAACTGCCTCGCTACCCGCCACCGGCGTCCGCCCAGTGAAAGCCGCAGCGCAACCTCAGGAGTACGCGCCAGTCCTCTCGCCAGCATCAGGTGCGCCACATTCACAATCGCCAGCAACACAACGCCGCCGACAATCGCAAACAGGACCATTCCAGAAGTGCCGATGCTCTCTATGCGATAGCGGAAGTCACTCACGGCACGCGCGCCATAACCGCGATGATCGGCCGGATCGACAATTGCAAGTGCGCTCGCCACTGCAGCGGCCTGCTGATTCGCCTCGGCAACCGTCGCGCCCGGAGCCAAACGGCCCAGTAGGCGCAACCACCTGAAACTGCGCGAAGCGAGTTCCCCTGGAGAGGAGACCGCATCCCACGTCTCAGCCGGCATCCATAAATCGCGATCGGACTGAGGATCAATATCGCGGAACTCTGCGGGTAGTACCCCGAGCACAACCACCTGGTTGCGCCGATCCTTTCCTCGCTGCAGTGTTATCGACTGCCCAACGATGTTTGGATTGCCGCCGAAATCGCGCTGCCAGCAGAAGTAGCTAAGGACCACAACCGGATGCGTTCGCAACTGTTGCGATTCCTGCGCCGTGAAAAGTCGGCCCAGGTGCGGTCGAAGACCAAGCACATCGAAAAAGTTGCTCGAAACCACATTGTTCAGCAGCATCACTGTAGTACCGTCGCTGCGCGGCATCATGCTGCTTCGCCCGCCGACTGCAATCAATCCTGCCGAAGGCCCCTGAAGCGCCGGGACGCGCTGGGCAAGCGCCTCGTAATCCGGATAGCTGAAAAGGCCTTCCTGCACCTGCTGGGTTGTTGAAAATAACCGCACGATATTGTCTGGATTCGGAACGTTCAGCGGGTGCAACGCGAACGCATCGATGTAGCAGAAGATGGCCGAACTGGAACCAATCCCAAGCGCCAGCGTCAGCACTGCCGCCAGCGTAAAGCCCGGCGACTTGCGCAACTGCCGAAATGCGTAGCGGACATCGTTCAAGAAGGCGTTCATACGTGCTCTCCTTCGGCTACTCGGTTCTCAATGCTTGCATGGGCTCAATGGATGCGGCGCGGCGCGCGGGGATAAACCCTGCTGCCGCGGCACACACAACCAGCATTAGTGGTGCTCCGACAATCGCCATCGGGTCGTAGCTATCCACGCCCCACAGCAGCACCTTCATCAGGTAACCCGCATAGAGCGATGCCGGAATACCGAGCAGCAGGCCAATGAGGATCTGCCACATCGCGCCGCGCATCACCATGCCCACCACGCTTGACCGCGTTGCGCCCAGCGCCATGCGAACGCCAATCTCGCCCGTCCGCCGCGCAACAAAATACGACATCACACCGTAAAGCCCCACTGAGGCCAGAATAAGGGCCAGCACGCCGAACAGGCTGCTGAGACGCGCAAGCAATCGATCCTGATTGAAATTGCCGGCCACCTGTGCCTGGAACGTGCGCAGATCGTTCACCGTAAGATTCGGATCGATGCCGGCCAGCGTGTGGCGAATCAGCGACTCCACATCCTGCTGCGGCGCATTAAAGCCGATGATCATCGCGTTCATCATCATTGACTGCGTCTCAGTCGAACTCATCTCCGGCTCTTTATAGCCCGTGTAGGTCTGCGTCATAAGACGCAGGAACACCGGGCGCACATCGCGAGACGGATTGTTGATCTTGAAATCCTTGAAGACGCCCACAATCTCGAAACTGCCCGAGTACTCTGGCTTGTCAATGCCGAAATGCTTTCCGATCGGATCTTCGTTTGGGTAGAACCTCTTTACAAACGCCTGGTTCACTACTGCGACCAGCGGCGTTGAAGCCGTATCCTGCTCAGTAAAATTCCGGCCGCGTATGATCGGCACGCCAATCGATTCCAAGAAATGAGTGCTCACGCGATCCCACGTAGAGCCGCAGGGCGTGCCATGGCTCGGAGCGCCGTGTCCCTGCTGAATCACGCACTCACCCCAGTTGTCACCCTCCAGCGGGCTGTACGTCGACAAACTGAAACTCGTAACTCCCGGCAACGCAGAGAACCGATCCTCCATCGACCTATAGAGTGCCGGTAACCGATCAGCGGTATAGCCCGCACCCGCCGGATCGAAATGCAACACATACCGGTTGGTCGTCACGATGCCAAAATCCTGATGCTCAATCTTGGCCAGCGACTTCGTAGTAAGAATGGCAGCCGCCAGCAGCACGACCGACAATGCCGCCTGAAACACGACCAGCGCTTTCTGCGAAAACGAAATGCGGTCACGCGTTCCGCCGCCGCTGCGAGCCATTCCGCGCAGCGCCTCCGCCGGTTGCGCATGCGACGACAACAATGCCGGACCCACGCCAAACAGAATGCCCGTCACGAGCGACACCAGAAATGTAAAGCCCAAAATCGGCAGCGACGGGCTTGGATCGATCGCCAGATTCTGCGCATCTGGGAACGCCAGCGTAAGAATCGTGCGGCTCCCCAGGTAGGCAACGCCAAGCCCCGCAAGTCCGCCAATGCACGCCAGCAGTACGCTTTCGGTCAGCGTCTGCAGTATGACGCGACGACGTCCGGCGCCCAGCGCCATGCGCAGCGCAACAGCAGCCCGGTTGGACGTGGCGCGGGCAAGCAGCAGATTCGCAATGTTGGCGCATGCAATCAGCAGTACCACTGATGAAAGAATCATCAGCAGCTTCAGCCCTTTGCCCGTTTCCTGCTGCAGGTTCTGGATGCCTCCGCCAGCTGGCGACAGCACAACATGCATCTTGGGAACCAGCGCTTTGCCGCCGTTCGCAATCATCTGCGGGCGCGAGTAGATCCACTGACGCAGTGCACCTGAAAGCTTCTCTTGCAGAGCACGAATGTCGGTCCCTTGCCTTACGCGGCCTATCGGATAAAGCCAGTGCGACTCCGCGTGATGAAGAATCGAGCTATCGCCGCGCACATACGGCTCAGTGTTGATTGGAATCCAGAAGTCCGGAGTTTGATCTGTGACGCGGTCGCCGAAGAAACCCGGCGGCGCAACACCGATCACCGTGAACGGTCGCGCCTGAATGTACACAGTCGAGCCAATAATCGAGGAATCGGAGTTGTACTCCCCCTGCCATGCCTGGGCGCTCAATACAACGGTCGGCAATGCCGACGGCGTATCGTCACTGTCATTGAACACGCGTCCGGCGTACGCGCCAATTCCCAGCGTCGCAAAGTAATTCCCCGAGACGAACTCGCCGCGAAGGTGCTTCGGCAAACCACTGCTCCGGCGTACCGCCCATGGCCATTGGCCAGCCTGCGCCGCCGCCAATTGCTCAAACTCCGGCGCAGAGTTCTTAAGATACTGATAGAGGTCCGTCGAGAAGATCGAAAAGTCCCCTGTGGTCGAGGCATCTTCAGGAAATCCGCCGTCGACGCAGCATTGGCCGGTATCGCCGATGCGATAGAGCTGCGCGGGATTCGCAACCGGAAGCGAGCGCAGCATGATGGCGTGTACCAGCGTGAAGATTGCCGTATTGGCGCCAATGCCAAGCGCCAGCGTAATTACGGCAGTCAACGTGAATCCCGGTGACTTGCGCAACTGTCGCAAAGCGTAGCGAAGGTCCTGCCATACGCGATTCATCAGCTTCTTCTCCAAAGGGGAATCGAGTAACTATTCCGTTCTGAGCGCGCGCATGGGCTCTACCTGCGCAGCTCGCCGCGCAGGCAAATAACACGCGCACATCGTCACCAGCAAAAGGACCAGGGGAACGACCGCAAACGTAAGCCAATCGTTTGCGCCCACGCCGAAGAGCATTCCGCGCAGCAGGCGTGTGAAGACAATTGAAACAACCAGCCCAAGGCCGAGACCGATTAGCGCGAGACGCAGTCCCTGTCCAAGCACCTGACGAAACACATCCGACTGGGCTGCGCCGAGCGCCATGCGAATTCCAATCTCATGCGTGCGTTGCTTTGTGCTGTACGCGACTACTCCGTAAATTCCAACAGCCGACAACAGCAGCGCCAGCACTCCAAACGAACCCGCAAACGCGACGGCAATACGTTCAAACACGTTGCCGATCTGCATGCTCTCTCTCATCGAGGATGTTCTATAGACCGGCAGATCGGGATTGAGATCGTGAACGGCATGCTCAACCGCAGATGCCAAAGCCAGCGGATTGCCGCTTGTGCGCACATGGATAATCTGCTGCCCGGAATTGCGCTGCAGCAGCGGAAGCAGTACGAGCGGAGCCTGATCGTAGACCATGCGCCTGTATTTTCCGTTGGCCGCAACACCTACCACCGTGAACCAGCGGCCAGCCACCTCAATACGTTTACCGATTGCGTTCTGGCCAGGCCAGTAGCGGTCAACCAGCGCCTTGTTCACAATTGCCACGCGCTCCGCTTTTGCATCGTCCGCCAGCGTGAAATCGCGGCCTGCCAGCAGAGGCGTGCGCATCGTTGCGAGATAATCAGGACCCACCTGCCCGCGATCCACCTCCATCGACTCATGCAGGCGAGGCACATAGCCCGCGGGCTGAACAAAATCAGAGTGAATCGTAAAGCTGAGCGGTGAGAAATCTGCAACCGTTGCCGACCGCACTCCAGGTAACTGCTTTACATGAGCAAGCAACTGGCGATCGAATTCGTCGGCCTGCGCATCGGTGTAACCCAACGGGTCAAGATCTAACGATGTGAGCAGCACTCCGTCTGGATCAAAACCGGGGTTTGCCTTCTGCGCATTTTGCAGGCTGCGCACAAAAAGCCCAGCGCAGGCCAGCAGCAAAAGCGACAACGCAATCTGCGCCACCACAAGGCCGCCGGTAAGGCGCGATTTTGAAATGCCACCCGATGTGCTGAGCGATTCATCCTTAAGCACGGCCACTGGCGACAGACTTGAGCAGCGCAGCGCCGGAATCACTCCTGAGATTGCCGCAGTCAAAACAGAAACCAGGAGAGCAGACAACAGAACCGCACCATCCACGCGTCCGTTCAGAGCCAGCGGCAACGTTGTTGAAGGTAGAAAATACGACAGCGTTTGCGCGGTCCAAAGTGTAATAGCAATTGCAGCCGCACCGCCCGCCAATGCGATCAGCAGATTCTCCACCAGCATCTGCCGCACAACGCGCCAGCGATTCGCGCCCATCGAGAGCCGAATGGCAAACTCGCGCCTGCGAGCAACCGACCGCACCAGCAGAAGATTGGCGACGTTGGCACAGGCCAACAGTAACAACACAGCAGCCAGCGCCAGCAGAATCGGAAGCGTTCCGTAGAAATATACGTTCGCGCCAAACGGCGAGCGCCATAGCGGATCAGTCGAAATCTGGTTTGGCCCCTGGTGATCGGCCGGAAAGCGCTCCACGATGTGCTGCATCAGAACGTTCAGCTCTACCGCGGCCTGGCTGGCATCGACACCCGGCCGCAATCTCCCCAAAACGTTCAACCATTGGCTGTCGCGTTGATCGATTCGATTTGAACCCCACACCATCGAATCCATCCCCAGCGGAATCCACACTTCTGCGCGCAGGCCCGATTTGCATCCGTGAAAGCCTTTTGGCGCGACGCCGACAATTGTGTAGGGATGCAGATTGATCTGGATGGTCTTGCCGACGATTGCCGGGTCGCCCGCATAGCGGTTCTGCCACAGATCGTAGCCAATAACCGCTTCCGCTTCTCCTGTGCGCTCATTGCTTCAGAGTTGGCAGCAACGTGCGGCCCAGCATCGGTCGCACGCCAAGCGTTTCGAAGTAATCCGACGAGGCAAGAGCGCCATAAATGCGCTCCGGTTTACCGGAACCGGTGATCGACATGTAGTCGTCGTGATATCCGAGAAGTCCATCAAAGCTGTGCGAACTCGCGCGCAGTTCCGCATAGTCAAGGTACGAAAATGGAGGGGTGGGATGCTCGCTGCGTTCACCGCGCATGATCGTGATCATGTTGCCGGTGTGCGCAACTCCGGGAATCGGATCGAGCAGCGTGGAGTTGATCCAGCTGAATATCGTGATGTTCGCAGCGATGCCAAGCGCGAGCGTGCCCACGGCAAGCAGCGAGAATCCCGGATTATTGCGAAGTTGCCGCATCGCGAATTGCAGATCGCGCAGCAGATCCCGGAACAGCATGATTAAGCCTCCGCTTCCGCTTCGAGCTTGACAATCTCTTCTTCAGAAACAACCTTGCCGTCGAACAGGTGCACCTCGCGCTCAGCGTGGCGTGCAAAGCGCGGATCGTGCGTCACCATGCAAATGGTGGAGCCCTCGCGATGCAGATCGGCCAGCAGATGCATCACTGCTTCGCCGTTCTTCGAGTCCAAGTTGCCGGTGGGCTCATCGGCCAGCAGGATCGACGGCGAACCAGCCAGCGCACGCGCCACGGCAACACGCTGCTGCTGACCGCCGGAAAGCTGTGCCGGGTAATGCTTCATGCGGTGAGCCATATTTACCCGCTCCAGCGCATCTTTCACACGCTTCTTACGCTCTGCAGAAGGCATGCCGGCGCGATACGTGAGAGGCAGCTCCACGTTCTCCTCGACCGTCAGATCGCCGATCAAGTTAAAGCTTTGGAAGATGAACCCGATCTCCTGGTTGCGAATGCGCGAGCGCTCAGCGAAGCTCAGGTTCTCAACCGGATTGCCGTTCAGCAGATAACGTCCACCGGTCGGAGTATCGAGCAAGCCAAGAATCGAGAGCAGCGTGGACTTGCCGCAGCCTGACGGTCCCGACATGGCCAGATACTCACCGCGGTTAATCGTCAAGTGAATGCCTGAGAGCGCATGCGTCTCAACTTCATCGGTGTAAAAGATCTTGGTCAGATCCTCAATTTCAATCAGAGTGCCGTTCGATGCCATTCCATCCCCCTCTCAATTCTTCTTTCCTTTGAATTTCGGGTTGCGAAATCTATTCGAGCCTGATGCGGTCCACGCTGTCCCACCGCGACATATCGGAAAGGATCACGGTGTCGCCTTCCTTGAGTCCTTCCACCACCTGGATGTCGTTCACTGAAGCTCTCCCCACCTTCACCGGCACACGTGTTGCACCCTTGCCATCCGGATCGAGCTTGAACAGGCTCAGTGTCGAGTTTTCGTTTCCAAGCGCCGGACGCCCCACATACAGCACATCCGCCATTCGCTCCAAGTCGATAGTTCCGTCCACGCTCAACTGCGGAACCGCGCCCGCGGGCAACGGCCCATCCAGTGTTACGTCAACGGTGCGCGTTCCGTTCACTACGGAGGGATCAATGCGCGTTACATGCCCCGGGATGACGCCGTTGTGCGTGTCGATGGTGGCCGGCTGATCAATCTGAATATCGCGAGCCTGCGTCTCCGCAATCTGCAGCGCGGCCTTCAGCTTGTCTAACTGGATCACTTCAGCCACTGAGGTACCAGCAGTCACGTGCTGGCCCACCTGCAGCGGAGTCGGAAGCGGTGCAAGCGAGCCGGAGATTCCCGCCCGCACGTGCAGCGCATTCGCCTGCCGCTGATACAGGTCCAGCAGCGCCTTGGCCTGGTCGATCTTGGTCTGTTGCGAGGCGAGCTGCACCTCGACCGCCTTCTGATTCACATCAAGCTGCTGGATGCTCAACTTGTGCTGAGCGTCCAGTTGCTCGGCTGTGCCCTTTGACTTGCTGTACGCAAGCCCCGAAATCACGCCAAGATCGAAAAGCGCCTTGTCGGTCTGCGCCTGCAACTGGTCCTGCGTGTAGTCCGCGCTCACCTGTGCAGCCGAGGTCTTCTTATCCATCAGCGTGCTTTGCAGCGTAGCCTGCAGGCTCTTGTAGTCGGCCTGGGCCGCTTTCAAAGCAAGCTGCGCGTTCAGTACTTCCTGCTCAAGCTGCGGATCGGCAAGGTCGAGCAGAATGGTGTCGGGCGTGACCTTGGCGCCAGGCAGCACGCGAATGCGAACAACGGTCGCGTCGGTCTGCGCCGGAATCAGCTCAATCGAGTCCTCGCGCGGAACCAGGCTGCCGGTTGACGCGCGCACCTGCCGCAGCAGGGGCCCCCGTTTTACCGTGTCCGGCCAGATGGTGGAGCGCTCAACCGTGGGAGCGGGCGGCTTCAATCGCGAAACCGCAAATCCCAATGCCGCAACAACCACCACCGCGACGCCAGTCCAAATTATCAACTGGCGCTTCCTCTTTAGCTTCAAGTCTGGGCGTGCGATATCCATCGCCAATGGAGTTTGCACGTGGCGTGCCACAGCAGCCCACATTCCACGGCGCTGAAAATAAACAACTTGGCAAGATTGTCAGGGCATGGCTCAACAGTGGAGTGACCGCTTACAACGCCCTGGTGTCCGATTTCGAACAGTAGGGCGCCCAGCGATACGGATACGGAGGTGGTTTGGAGTGTGGGTATTGCAGTTGGCGGGTCAGGCCGGGAGCACGGCAAATCGCCATGCTCCGCGGCTGGTCATTATCGTTGCTATTCCACTTCCTGTTTCGCGCGGTAGCCGTCGCGCGTAATTATGTCGTACTTCAGCGGCTTGTGCTTCTGGTCTTGAAACTTCAGCGGCTGCCCTTCATTGTCCACCAGAGCAACGCGCAGTTTGCGGTAGGTCCCGTCCTGCTTGGCGTTTGACGGCCGGTAAACGATCTCGTATTTCGACCGGATGTTCGCATTGATGTCCCCGAAGATCTCCGGCATCTCTCCCGCAAACCTCGGGAAGAAGCTCATGCCGCCGGTCAAGCTCGAGAACGTCCTCATCTCGTTGTCGGCCTGCAGGTAGTCCATATCGCGGATCGCGGAATCCATGCCACCTTGGCCCTCGGTTATGGCGCGCAACGCCCCGCCGGTAGAGATGGTGAAAATAGTGATGTTGCGCGTGCTTTTTACGCGCGCCAAAATCTTGTCGAACGTAAGTTTCGAAAACGTGTCGCGGCCGGTGCCGATCAGGATGATGTACTTCTGTCCGTCAATACGCTCCAGCCGGTCAATCGACTCATACAGCGCGTCAAAAACATTCGTCTCAGAGAACCCCGGAATCTGCAGTGTGTTCAGCGCCTGCAGCAGTTGACCTTTGTCCTGCGTAAAATCGGTCACAATCTGGGTGCGCATGTCATAGGTCATCAGGGCTACATAATCCTGCGGGCGAAGCTGCTGCATAAATGCATAGGCAGCATTGATCATGTCGTTGCCCTTGATCCACCAGTATCCGTTCGAGGCAAACTCGCACACCATCAGCGCCGTGATCGGAGCCTCAACGCGTTTGAAACCGATAACCTTCTGCTCCACTCCGTCTTCGTAAACGCGGAAGTTGTCGGGCTTGAGGCCGGGCACGAACTGGTGGGTCTTCTCAAGCAGAACGCCCACGTCCACCGTCACCTCGGGCACTTCCAGCCGAAGGGACACAGCACCCAGTTCCTCGGGGTTCTTCACCTTGGGTTCCGTGGGAGCCGGTGGCGGCGGCGCTTCCTCGGGTACATCCTTCTTTCGAGGAACAGCGATAACGCCGGTGTCTCCTCCCGGACCGCCTGAATCCGGCGCGGTCTGGTCTGGCTGCTGAGGCTTCTGTCCGGAGGATTGCGCCTGCACCTGCCCAATCGGGTCGATCGCTAATAGACACAGCGCAATGAACAGAAAGGCAACGGTGCAACGGCGTACAAACAAGACTGGTCGAAGCGACGTGTACATGGCAACCTCTGTGCTGAACAGCATAAGGGATTAAGGGGACGTCGGGATAGCCAGCACCGGTTCCCGCCGTTCAGGTTCAACGGACCCCCCCTTCGGCTGTACTCTTATAGACGTGGAACATCGTCTGAAGCAAGCGATCGCACGTTTCCCCGTCCTCGTCGCGGTCTTTATGGCTCCGGCGCTTCTCGTCGGCCAGTCCGGCCCGCCACCTTCGACCGGCGGAGTCTTCCCCCTCAGCCAGGTGCGAACCGGCATGAAAGGTACTGCCTGGACAGTATTTACCGGCACCAAGCCCGAGCCCATGGACGTGGAAATCCTCGGCGTGCTGCGCGGCGCACGCGGCCCCCGGCAAGATCTCATCCTTGCGCAACTCCACGGCGCCAAGCCGGAGTACACCGGCATTGTCGAAGGCATGAGCGGAAGCCCCGTCTATATTGGTTCCAAACTTCTTGGTGCGCTCTCGTTCCGCATCGGCCAATTCGCCAAGGACCCAATCGCCGGCATCACGCCCATCGAGCAGATGATCGAGCTCCGCGACCTGCCCATCGGCAGCAATTTGCGCGAAGCCGGCACGAGTGAGCCCAGTGAATCACTTACCGCTTCGGCCACACTCGACAACGCAACTTTCACCGGCATTACGCAGCCCACTTCCGACTCGCAATTTCGCATGATGGAAACGCCGCTCGTAATGAGCGGCTTCAGTCCGGAGGCCGTAAAATTCTGGCAGCAGAAAATGGCCGGAACCGGTCTTGACCAGGTTGCAGCCGGCGGCATGGGCAGCGGCAGTTCCGATGCCGACAGGATGGAGCCTTCGACAAAAGCCGCGGAAAGCATCCTGCCGGGATCGGCCGTTAGCGCGCAACTGGTACGCGGCGATATGGAGATCTCCGCCACCTGCACCGTCACCTACGTCGATCCCAAGCAGCTGCTCGCATGCGGCCATCCCATCCTGCAGGCAGGCACGGTTTCGCTGCCGATGACCACGGCCGACGTGGTGGCCACGCTTGCTTCGCCGCTGAATGCTTTCAAGATCATCAACACCGGCGCCAACATCGGCGCGTTCACTGAGGATCGTGACGCCGGTGTCCGTGGGGTGCTTGGCATGCGCGCGCGCATGATTCCCATGCACATCACGTTTGACAGGCCGGAGGGCACGCGCAAGCTCAACGTTGAAATGCTCGATCTACCCTCACTCACGCCGCAGGCCATGGCGGTCGTACTTTATCAGTCGATGCTGCAGTCCAACGACAACACCAACACCACGACATATCACCTGACGGGAAACATCGCCATTGAAGGACACGGCGCCTCGCCGCTCGATGTGTGGGCCGCACCCGGAGACGCCATGCCGGCCCCCATGCAGGCTGCCTTGCAGGCAGGCGAGCAGTTCCAGGAGCTCTACTCCAACAGTGCGAGACGAACGCCTGTGCACGACATCGAAATTCACGTACAGGCAGTTCCGCGCCGGCTTGGTGTGGAATTGGAAGGCGCACGGCTCATTTCAAACGACAGCGCGCATGCCGGCGAAAAAGCGGTAATCGAAGTGACGCTTCGCCCGTGGAAGCAGCCGACGCGCAATGTCCGCATTCCCATCACAATTCCGGCACGGCTCGTCGCCGGCAACGTTCGCATTCTCGTTTCCGATTCAGGCACGCTCGATCGCACCATGAACGGACTTCGCCTGCCCGGCCGCCAGCCCGATCTGAACGCCGTGATGGCCATCGACCGTCGCCAGCACTCCGCAGACCGTATTTACGTCAGCATGCTGGTCCCCGAAACGCAGGCCTCTGTCTCAGGCCAGATGCTGGCCAGCCTTCCCCTCTCCATGGCCAACGCCCTTGAACCAATGCGCCCCACGCAGGAAGCAAGCTTGAACAGCGAGTCCGCCGTCGTGATGGGCGACGCACCCGCCGGAGGAGTCCTCACCGGATTTCAGGTGATTACCCTGCACATCGAGGCGGGTGGCGGTTTAAACTAATTGAAGAATCAACACATGCTGCACTTTACCTTTTCCGGCGCCTTGGGGAAACAAGCCGGCAGGTCTATCCAATCCCGTAGAGGAACACAGAGGATTCATGGCTCAAATTCAAGGTCTGGCAGTTCATGCCGCTGGGGCAGAACTTCTTCCGTTTCGTTATGACCCAGGCAAACTGGGTTGGCAGGAAGTTGAAATCGCGATTACACACTGCGGCATCTGCCACAGCGATCTTCATCTCATTTCAAACGATTGGGGTATCAGCCATTATCCCTTCATTCCCGGCCACGAAATCATCGGGACGGTTGCGGCCAAGGGCAACGATGTACGCGGGCTTGAGGTAGGTCAGCGGGTCGGCCTTGGATGGCAATCGAACTCCTGCGGACGCTGCGACTGGTGCATGCAGGGCCTCGAAAACCTTTGCCCCGAGTCTGAAGCAACCTGCGTGCACCGGCATGGTGGATACGCCGCCAGTCGTGCGCGCAAACTCCCGCTTCGTCGTTCCAATTCCCGATGACCTGCCAAGTGAACAAGCCGCGCCCCTTCTCTGCGGCGGAGTCACGGTTTACAACCCGCTGCGCACCCAGGGGATCAATCCCTCCTCGCGCGTGGGAATCGTTGGCATCGGCGGCCTGGGTCACATCGCCGTCCAGTTTGCGCGCGTGTTCGGCGCGCAGGTAACAGCCTTCTCCACCACCAGCGCCAAGGAAGCGGAGGCCCGTGGATTCGGCGCCCATCACTTCGTCAACAGCCTGGACACCAAGGCCATGAAGGATGCCGCATCGAGCCTCGATTTCATCCTGACCACGGTGAATGCCGATCAGGATTGGGGAACCTATCTGCAGGCGCTGCGGCCCAACGGCACACTTTGCTTTGTTGGTGTACCGCCCTCACCGGTAAGCATGCATGTGTTCCCGCTCGTCTCCGGCCACCGCACTATTGCTGGAAGTCCAATCGGCAGCCCATTCCGCATCCGCGAGATGCTCGACGTCGCAGCACGGCATGGCGTAAAGGCCACCACCGAACTGTTCCCGATGGCCAAGGCAAACGAAGCCATCGAAAAGGTGAAGAAGAGCAAGGTCCGCTACCGTGCCGTCCTCGCCAACTAGAGCGTTTTCGCAAAATATGTAGACCGGAATTTTGTCGGTATCCCACCCATTCCGCAGAAATACGCGGAATGGATGGGGCACACCAGTCTATTGCAAAAGCTAAAACGCCCTAAAAACACGCCCGGGTGGAATCGCAAGTCGATTCCACCCGCCGCTATTCCCTCCCGCAACATCCGCTTGCATTATTGAACTTTTCTCCGCAGCACAGCGTAGCACTCCTATCGGCACAGGAAGATATGCGCTTCGAGCGCAGGGAGCTGCCCATGGCACAACTCTACGAACAACTTCGGCTGGTCATTAGGAGACTCAGCAAAGCTCCCCTTTTCACCACCGTCACCGTCCTCACGCTCGCGGTAGGCATCGGCGCCAATACCGTGATCTTCAGTGTGGTCGAGGGCGTCCTTCTGAAGCCACTCGATTATCCGCAACCCGATCGCCTGGTCGGCGTATGGCACAAGGCTCCGGGCATCGGCCTCCAACAGTTGCCTATGGCGGAGTACCTCTACAACACCTACCGCGACCAGAGCAGCACCCTCCAGGACATCGCCGTTTATCGCAACTACGCAATGAATGTGACCGGCGACGGAAAGCCGCAGCGCGTAAAAGCCTTTCAGGTCACCGACGGCTTGTTGCCGATCCTCGACGTCAAGCCCGTGCTCGGCCGCTTGATTACTCGCAACGACGACTCGCCGAGCGCTCCGCAAACCGCGCTCATCTCCTACGGCTATTGGTTGCAGCGGTACGGCGGAAGCCCCTCTGCCATTGGCCGCAGTATCACCATCGATGGAAAGCAGCGAGAGATTATCGGTGTATTGCCAAGAGACTTCCACCTTCTTGACGAAGAGGACGCCACACTCGTTCTGCCGATGCAGTGGGATCGATCCAAGACAAAGCTCGGCAACTTTGAGGGAGCGTCCATTGCGCGCCTTAAGCCCGGAGTCACGCTGGCGCAAGCCCAAGCCGATCTCACCCGGCTGGTCTCCGTCGCCAATCGCAGCTATCCAGCGCCCGATGGATTCAGTGCAAGTCTCTTTGAGAAAGCGCAGATCCAAACGGACCTTCACTCGGCCAAATCCGATGTCATCGGCGATGTGGGCAAGGTCCTCTGGGTTTTGATGGGCTCTATTTCAATTGTGCTTCTGGTGGCATGCGCCAACGTGGCAAACCTTCTGCTCGTGCGAATTGAAGGGCGCCGTCAGGAACTTGCGGTTCGCGCCGCTCTTGGCGCGGGTCGCGGACAGATCGCCGGCGGAATTTTTTTCGAGAGCATGGTCCTTGGTTTCGCCGGCAGCATCCTGGGACTTGGCATTGCCGGCGGCGCATTGCGAGTTTTGATTGCCATGGCCCCCACCGGCCTGCCTCGCCTGCGCGATATCAGCATTAATCTGCCGGTATTGATTTTCGCATTGGGTCTGGCTCTCCTGGTAAGCTTCGTCATCGGCCTGGTTCCCGTCGTTAAATATGCTGGCTCCGGCCTCTACTCCGGTTTGCGTGAAGGCGGAAGAGCACTGAGCCAAGGCCGCGAGCGTCACCGCATCCGTAAGGTTCTCGTCGTCATCCAAGTAGCCCTCGCTCTTGTTCTTCTCATCTGTTCCGGTCTTATGATCCGCACCTTCTACGCTCTTACGCGCGTCTCTCCCGGCTTTACAGATCCAAACTCGGTGCAGTTGTTCGGCGCGTATATTCCTGAGACGCGGGTACCCCGCACCGATCAGCAAGGCGTAGTTCGTCTGCAACAGGCAATTCGAGACAAGATTGCCGCTATTCCGGGTGTCACCTCGGCGGCATTTGCCTCCGAAGTTCCGTTAAACGGCTCAATGATGTTTAACCCGCTCCTCGTTGAAGACCACACCATAAAGGAGGGAGAACTTCCTCCAATGCGCCGGTTCAAATTCATCTCGCCTGGCTTCCTTCAAACCATCGGTACTTCGATGGTCGCCGGCCGGGATCTGACGTGGGACGATACTTATCAAAATCGGCACGTCGCCATCGTCTCTGAAAGCCTCGCCCGCGAAAACTGGCATACCGTCGCAAATGCCTTGGGTAAGCGCGTCCGCGTGGGCACCACCGATGAATGGAATGAAGTCGTAGGAGTCGCTTCGGACACCCGCGATGATGGCATGGAGAAACCCGCTCCGGTTGCTGTTTACTGGCCAATCATCAATCAACGCTTCATGGGTCAAAAAGAATTTGTAAGGCGCTTTGTCTGGTTTGCCATCCGCTCCAACCGCGCGGGCTCAGCAACTTTCATGAACGAAGTGCAGCAGGCCGTCTGGTCGGTCGATGCCGATCTTCCCCTTGCCGACCCCACGACACTTGGCCGCCTTTACACAAAGTCCATGGCCCGCACCTCTTTCACCCTGGTCATTCTGTGCGTGGCCGGATGCATGGCCCTCATGCTCGGGATCATCGGCATCTACGGCGTCATCTCCTACGCGGTCTCGCAGCGCACGCGCGAGATAGGCATACGCATGGCACTCGGCGCGCAGCGCAACCAGCTAACTCGCATGTTTGTCCGCCAGGGGCTTGGACTCACTGCTGCCGGAGTCGTGCTTGGTCTTGCAGGCGCATTCATGGCCATGCGGCTGATGTCGTCACTGCTGTTCAACGTAAGCCCGGTTGATCCAGGCACGTATCTCGTAATGACGGCAGTCATTCTCAGCATCGCGTGGCTGGCAAGTTATCTGCCTTCGCGCCGTGCCGCTGCAGTGGAACCGGTTTCAGCTTTGCGAGCAGAATAGAGGATGGACATGGGCAAACAAAAAGGCGCGCACAGTGCGCGCCTTTTTTGCTGTGGGGATTGCCGCGTTCGGGGAAACTTAAATCGTCAGTTACCTATAATGCCGATCTGCCGAATGCAATACAAAGAATGTAATGCCAAATTTACCATAAGTAAAATTGATTGTTTCTATCATCACGATTTGTTTGATCTATGATAGATTCAGCTTGTTCGAACGCGTTCAAGGGATCAAAAATGAATCTGCAGGAGATCCGTTACCTAGTCGCCGTGGCTGAACATCGCCACTTCGGCCGCGCTGCAGAAGCTTGCAACGTGAGTCAACCCACCCTAAGCAGTCAGATTCGCAAGCTTGAGGACGAGCTAGGTGTCACGCTGCTGGAGCGCACCAACAAACGCGTCGACATCACTCCCGTAGGCAGCCAGATACTTGAACACGCGCGCCGTGCGCTCTTTGAATCGCAGCAGATGGACGCGGTAGCGCGGGCCGCACGCGACCCGCTTGTCGGCCCGCTCAAACTCGGCGTAATTCCCACCCTCGCACCCTACCTGATGCCGCTCATCCTCAAGCCCCTTCGGCAAAGCTTTCCCGGCCTCACGCTGGAGTTGTGGGAAGACCAGACGCGTTCGCTCATCGACGGCTTGCGCAATCACCGCCTCGACGCGGCGCTGCTGGCTACCGAGCCCGAGTCTGCGGAGATTACGGAGATTGCGCTCTTCGACGAGCCTCTGCTGGCAGCACTGCCACTCAACCATCGCATGGCCGCGGCAAAGAAGGTCACCGAGGAATCGCTCTCAAATGAGCTGCTGGTCCTGGCAGACGGCCATTGCCTGGCGAACCAGGTGCTTGCCGCGTGCGGAGCAAAACACGGAGCCATGCGCCAGGGCCTGCCCGGAGCCATGCAGGCCTCCACGGTAGAGACGCTGGTGAACCTGGTCGCCGCGGGTTACGGCGCCACCCTGCTGCCCGCATTGGCCGTCGATTCTTTCCGCCGCCGCGAAATCGTCCTGCTGCCGCTCGCAGGCAAATCGTCGCGTACCATTCGATTGGCAAGCCGCCCAGGATTTCCACGGCCGCAGGCGTTACGCGCGCTTGAGAAGGTAATTAAACGCGCCGTAGCCGCCGCTCTGGCCAGGCACTGAGCGCACCCGCCGGCGACATCGCGAAAGCGCCAAAATCAGGTCGATTCCGCATCGCGCCGCGACGATCTCTCAAGTTTTTTGCAGAACCGGAATTCCGTCCTGCCTTATCCACAAAAACCCAGTTTTGCTACGTTGACCCTGCTCTCCAGTCTCCTTACAGTCAGTAATCGGGTAGCAATATTGATCCCCCTTCCCACGGGAAGGAAAACCACTTTCGACGTAAGAGCCGTCCAATTATCAAGACTTGCCCTACTGCAAACAGGCCTATTCTCCGGGAGTAAAGATGCTGAAATTAAAGAAGATCCACATCCTCGGCTTCAAAAGCTTCTGCGACCGCACTGAAATCAACGTGTCGGGAACAGGAATTGCCGTGGTGGTGGGGCCGAATGGTTGCGGTAAGTCGAACATTCTGGACGGCGTTACCTGGGTGCTGGGCGAACAGAGCGCGAAAACGTTGCGCGGCAGCCACATGCAGGACGTCATCTTTGCCGGCACGCGCGATCGCAAACCGCTCGGCATGGCCGAAGTATCCATCACCATGATCGACCCGGAAGCGTACGAGGGTCCGGTAGCCGTCGAGCCTGAAGTGGTCATCGACCATGAAGGACCAACCGACTGGGACGAGGATGATCTGCGCCGCAAACGCGCCGCCGAGGCAGAAGAAATCATTGCCGGGGAGCAGCCCGGCCAGGTGCTCGAAGAGGGCGAAGCAGAAGAAGAGCATGCGAGCGTAGAAGGCCCGCAGCCCGTCGTGCTCAAGATTCGCCGCCGCAAGTTCCAGCGCACGCCCGCACAAAAGGGCGAAATCGTCATCACGCGCCGCCTGTTCCGCACCGGCGAAAGCGAGTACCTGCTGAACGGCAAGCTGTGCCGCCTGCGCGACATTCAGGACATCTTCATGGGCACCGGCCTTGGCCCGGAGAGCTATGCCATGATCGGCCAGGAGCGCATCGGACAACTGCTCAGCTCCAAGCCGCACGACCGCCGCGCCATCATTGAAGAAGCCGCGGGCATCACGCGCTTCAAGACAAAAAAGCGGCTCGCCGAACTGCGCCTCGAAAGCGCCAAGCAGAACCTGGCCCGCGTTGACGACATCTTCGAAGAAGTCACGCGGCAGATGAATTCGCTCAAGCGGCAGGCCGCCAAAGCAGAACGTTTTGCCGCCGTGCGCGATGAATTGCGCGGACGCATGCGCGTGGTGCTAGCCAGCCGCATGGCGCTCATGGATGAAGAGCAGTCGCGTCTCGAGAAAGAAATCACTGCCCTCTCCGTGCAAGTCAACGAATCGGTCGAGCAGATCGCCCGGCAGGAAGCCAGCCAGCACGAGTTCACCGAGCGCGGCTATGAGCTCGATCGCGCCGGCCACGAAGCGCAGGAACGCGTCAATCAGGCTGCCGTTGAACTGGAGCGCGCCATAGCTCGCGAGCGCAGCAACACTGAGCGCGTAAGCGAACTGGAAACGCGCATCGCCGCGGCGGTCCGCTGAACTGGAGCAGACTCGCGTGCAGCTCGCCGGCATTACGGAAGAGCGCGCGCAGCAACACAGTTTCCTTGAATCGGCTGCTGGTGAAGCGCGCGAGTTTCGACAGAATGTGGAAACGCGCCAGCACGAAGCCCGCGCCGCTGCAGAAGAAGTGTTCCGCGCCGAGCGCGAACTTGAAGCGGGCCGCCGCCACGCGCTGCATCTGCTTACGCTCGCCGGCAACGCCCGTAATTTTACGGCCCAGGCTGAAGAGAGCCTGGCCGCACTGGAACGCGAAGCCGAACGTCTGCACGCTGAGATGGGCCAGGCCCGCCACGAGCAGGAGAACCTAGGAGTCGAAAGCGGCCAGGCGCGTTTGCGTTTTGAGTCCGCTGGCGACGAGTTGAAGCGCCTCGAAAGTGAGATCGCTTCTCTTCGCGAAACTCTGCAGGCAAAGCGCTCTGAAGAAAGTGCGAGGCGCGCACAGGCAAACCAACTTCGCAGCGATCAGGCCGCTATCGCGGGCCGTCGTGACTCGCTTGAGTCGCTGATTCGCAATCACAGCTACTCCACTGACAGCGTGCGCAAACTGCTAAGGCCGGGAGCGCTGGGTCACGGCCGTTCGCCGGTCGGCACGCTCGCCGATTTTCTTGAAGTGAGCGGCAAGCACGAGGGCGTGGTTGACGAGTTCCTGCGCGAAGAACTGAACTATGTTGTCGTAGAAAACTGGGGCGCGGCCGAAGAAGGCGTGCGCGTGCTCAAGGCAGGCGACGGGCGCGCAACGTTCCTGATTCACGCCGACATGCAAGGCGTACTTTTCGATGAGAATGCCGGCAACGTCGACGAGCCCGGACTCACTCCCCTGCGCGACGCAATCAAGGTCTTGAATGGTTTTGGGCGTTCGCTTGAGGCGATCCTACCCAAGCTCCGCCACAGCTACCTTGTCGACGATGCGGAACTCGCGCGTCAGCTTACCGAACGCTACGCGCATGCATATTTTCTGACGCCCGAGGGTGAGTGCTTCCACAACGCCACCGTCACCGGCGGCAAACCTGCGAGCGAAGGTCCGCTGGCCCTGAAGCGCGAGTTACGCGAAGCCGAAAACCGGCTCGCCACGCTCGAAATCGATCTCGGAAAAGCTGAGACCGAAGCGGCCATCCTGGCGCGAAACATCGAGGAACTCACAGCAGAGCTTGAAACGCGCAGCGAACAGCGCCGCGTGGCGGAGACTGAAGCGGCCAACCTTGGAGCGACGCTCAAGCAGATGGAAGGCGAAACCCAGCGCATCGAGCGGCGCATGCAGGAGTGGACTCTGCAAGCCGCGCGTAACAAGGATGCGTGCGACGTCAAACGTAGCTCGATTGACCAGAAGCGCGAAGAGCTCACGCGGCTTGAAGCGGAACACGCGCAGGCTGAAAAGGGTCATGACGAGCAGCAGGCGCAACTCAACCTGATGCGTGAAAAGCGCGAAGGCCTGCAGCAGGAAGCCGCGCAGTTAACGGCCGAGCTGGCCGGACTCGAAGAGCGCCGTCGCGGTGCGGAAGCTTCATTCCAGCGCATCGACCGGCTCTATGCAGACCTCCAGCGCCGGGTGCAATCTATCGAACAGCAAAGCGCAGCGGCCACAACCGAGAAGGAACAGCGCATTGCCGAGAGTGCCGCCCTTGCGCAAAAGCAAACCGAACTCACTGCCTCACGCGCCGAGGCAACAGCGCTCACGCAGACTATTTCCGAACAATCGAAGGCGCTGCGGCAGCAACTCGCCGAGATGGAAACGCTACTTAAGGCCGGCCGCGCCAACCTCGATCAGCTCCGCGAGAATCGCGCCGGCAAGTCGAGCGAATTGGCCAAGCTGCACTCCGATCTTGAATACCTTGAGCAGAGCTGCCTCGCCGAGGTCAACGTCGAAGCGCAGGTTCTCCGTGCCGATGCGGAGATTGCACGCATCCAGAGTGAGGAACTCGCCGTCGAAGAAGAAACCTGCCGCGGCCTCAAGCAGCGCATTGAGCAGATGGGCCCGGTAAACATGATGGCGCTGGACGAATACAAGGAAACTGCCGAGCGCCACACCTTCCTCGAAACCCAGCGCAAAGATCTCGTTGAGTCGATCGAGAACACGCAGGAAACGATCAAGGAGATCGATCAGATCACGCGCACCAAATTCGAAGAAGCCTTCGCACGCATCAACGAGAACTTCGGCGTCGTGTTCTCGCGACTCTTCCAGGGCGGCCAGGCGTTCCTGCGGCTGACCGATACCGAAAACTACGATGAGAGCGGCCTGGAGATTGTCGCGTCGCCGCCGGGCAAGAAACTGCAGAATGTGCTGCTGCTATCGGGCGGCGAAAAATCGCTGACCGCGCTGGCGCTGCTGGTCGGCATCTTCCAGTTCCAGCCGAGCCCGTTCTGCGCGCTCGACGAAGTGGACGCAGCCCTCGACGAAACCAACGTCGGGCGTCTTGCGGACCTGCTGCACTCGCTCAGCAAGGAAACGCAGTTCCTGCTGGTAACGCACTCCAAACGCATGATGCAAGCCGCAGACATGATCTACGGCGTCACCATGCAGGAGCGCGGCGTTTCGAAGGTAGTGAGCGTAAAGCTGGGCAGCGGCCACCAACAGCAGCGAGCAACAGCTTAGCGCTTTATGGAATAAATATCCTAATTCCTGCGGGCTGTCATGCTGAGGAGACTCGCGACGAAGGATCTGCGGTTGTCTTTTGTCACGTTTCGATCCGGCACATTCTGTCCATGATAGCAACATGCAGGAACACGCTATCAACCGCAGTCACACATGGCGCTTTGCGCCACCCAAGAGCATGAAAATGTTCGATGTTTGGAGGATCCAGGCCTAAAGGCCGATAGCTGTTCAGGCACGATTTCAGCAGTCTGAAGGCTGCTGCTCCCTCCGTATTCATTACCTTCAAACGTTGCTTTCCGTCGGAAATTTCAGGGCAGATCCTTCGTCGCCATGCTCCTCAGGATGACAGCGCATCGAGATTATGAGAGGATTTCTGCCAGCGTGCATTGTTTCAAATTCGTTAATTGCCTTGTCATCCCGAAACGCAGTGAGGGATCTGTGGTTGCCGCTTGCGCTCTTCGTACCTGCAAAACTGCGTTCTGTCTCCATTGCCGGTGTGAAAGAAGCCGCAGTCGCCGTGATCGCGTATGCTCAGTAACTTTGGTAATGCTGGGCCTTTTTATACACCTCTTGTGTTATTGTCTCTGCCCAGAATTTGGGCGATTCTTCAATCGATAAGTTAGTTAGTACCAGTTCCCCAAAATCGGTACAAAACGAAGTAAGAAAGCGAATTTCGATCTGGCAGCGATGTGCTCCTGTGTTGGTTGCGCAGGCTGGCATCCTAACGGAACGACAGTCCGACTCTTGCAGGTTGACGTATCGATGCAAAAGATCGACTGGATGGAGGCGTGAATGAACTCTCGAACGACAAATCGCCGAGACATGGCGCTTTGGACCTGCCCCCTTGTGCACTGCTTACAACCCGGAGAAGTAAAACCGGCCAAGCCGAACCTTCTAGTGCGTGCCTGCTTCCTCCTGCGTCAGAGCGAAGAGGGCGGCTCACTGGTGGAGATGGCGATTGCGCTTCCATTGGTGATGCTTCTGATCACGGCCATGGTCACGTTTGGCCTGATGTTGAATTCCTATCTTATGTTGTCACATGCCGTGGATGTAGGCGCCCGGAACCTTGCGCTGAGCCGCGGCGCAACGACGAATCCATGCTCCGATGCCGTGACCATTATCCAGAGTGCAGCTCCGACCGTTTCGCCGTCGAGCCTGACCTATGCTTTCACGATCGGCTCCGGTACTTTCTCGGGCAACTCAACCGGGTTCTCCGGCACCGCTTCTACTGACTGCACCCAAGCCGGCGTGTCTGACATGGTTGCCGGGGACACTGCCACCGTGTCAGTGAGTTACCCTTTTCAGCTTTTGGTGTATGGCTGGAGACCGACGACGATCAATATCGCAGCATCCACTACAGAGGTGATTCAATGAAGCCTTTTAAACTCCATTGGTCCAAACGGCTTCGGGCGCAGACGGCGACTCGGAGCGTTACGCGCAATATCCGTAGTCTGCACGCCGATCAGAGCGGCCAGATTCTGCCTTGGCTGGCGCTGCTGATGACCTTCATGTTCTTTGGGATTGCGGCGCTGGTGGTGGACATCGGCCGCGGCGTTGTTGCATACCAGAAGCTCCAGTCCGCAACGGATGCTGCGGCGTTAGCAGCTGCTCACGCGATGCCGACGGCGACGAGCCAGCAGGCTGTGATCGACATGGCAACCTCGTATAGCGCGGTTTCCGGCAATGCGAATGCGAATGCGGGCCTGCTGCCTGGCGCCACGATGGTTGCCGGCTATCCGAAGCTTGAGTGCCTGACGACGGTGTCGAACTGGGGGGTTCTGTGTCCTTCGGCGATCAATGCGAATGCAATCCAGATTTCGGAGACCGTGTCGATTCGCACGTACTTTGCGGCATTTATTGGCATTCCGAACCTCAACGTCACAACAACCTCGACGGCGGCCATGAGGGGATCGCCACGGAATCCGTACAATGTGGCGATTTTGATTGACACGACCGGGTCCATGGGCACTGTGGACAATGTGGCAAGCAGCTGCTCGGGCACCCGAATCTCCTGCTCGCTTGAAGGCGTTCGCACCTTGCTGGGTAACCTATCTCCGTGTGCCTCGGGATCATCATGCGGTTCTGCAACCAACGGCAATGTTGCCCATCCCCTCGATGGAGTTGCGATCTACACATTCCCTGGGCTGGTGAATCAGCAGGATGTGACCAACGACGTCACCTGCTCCACTTCGAACCTGAATATAAGCAATAGCTCAACAACCGTCGGTGGTACCCTCAACCGCGCTTCAGGGGGCGGCGGGGGCGGCTGGGGTGGCGGGGGCGGCAGCGTTCAATGGGCCGACTACATCATCGCAAATCCACTTACGACGAGTCCGGTCACGAGTACTCCAATCTATCAGGTTGTGCCCTTCTCCAGTGATTACGCGACCGCCAACCCCAGTTCGAATCACAGTACCTCCGCTGCCTCCTCGAGCCTGCTGAATACCAACTCACTGGCGGTTCAATCAGTGGGCGGATCTACATCCTGTTCAGGGCTTGCCTATGGCGGATACACCTACTACGCATCGACGATTTACCAGGCTCAGGCCGATCTCATCGCCCAGCAGCAGGCCAGACTCCCACTCCGGACCCAGAATGTGATGATCATCCTGAGCGACGGAGATGCGACTATGGGCACAGCCTACTCCGGCACCAGTACGTCCTACATCATGCAGGCGACGGGAGCGCCGGCCACGCTGCTCAATACGGCAGGAACTTATCCGTCCGCGTTCGACCAATGTGAACAGGGAGTGACGGCGGCCCAGGCGGCCACGAACGCTGGTACAACCGTCTACACCGTTGCCTATGGCACACAGGCAAGCGGCTGTATGACCGATCAAGCTGGATTTTCTATCACAGTTGGCGGTGGCGGCGGCCGGCACAGCGGTGGGGGAACCACCTATACAAACAGCGCCCCGAATAATATGACCCCATGCCAGGCTATGCAGAATATGGCTTCCAGGCCCGACACTTTCTACTCCGACTACACCGCCGCAGGTAACGGCAGCAACAACGATTCGTCCTGCCAAGGTGCGTCCCAGACGGACACAAAGCTAAACGATATCTTTGCGGCCATCGCTGGAAATCTGTCGACAGCGCGTCTGATTCCGAACAACACACTATGAGCTGAACTCGAAGACGGACAGGAGCCGGGAAGGTTCATCTTCCCGGCCTTTTCTTTGTGTGCCGAGCATGTTTGACAACTTTGCGGTAGCTGTCCCCTTCACACCCTGATGGAGGAGAAGCGATAGCGAAGCGCAAGGTTCTCATCGCGAGATGAGTCTGAAAGCAGTGTGGAGCAAAGACACAAGCCCATAGACAGAAACCGGATCGGAAGCATAGGGCGCTGGTTGTACATCCGGCTGCTGCGCATTGAAGGCGGTCGAACTTACCTCGGAAGGTCCGTTGCATTTTCCGGAACCAGAACCGAGGAGAGCAATTCACTCTGACCGTGCAGCAGAAATCAGCAGCGGGCATAGTAGATCGCCAAGGTGGTCTGCCCGATGTTTCGTGCCAGTGAAGAGTTAGTTTAGCGCAGCAATCGTTGCGTTCAGACAGCTGCCGTAGGTGGGGGGCAATCATCCAACTACGCGAGTTGATTCAGCGTATGACATCCAATTTGCCACCGACGTTTCCCGAAATTCCTGGCATAGAGGCATCTCCAACCTCATTAAGTCGACTCCGGCATAATCGCCGGGATCTCAATCGACACCAGCGTGCCCCGTCCGGGATTCGACACAATATTGAAATGCGCCTGATTGCCGTACAGAACATCCAGCCGCTCCTGCACATTCTTCATGCCGATGCCCGCTCCCGGGCGGCGCAACGCCGAAGCCGGACGCGCTCCCATCCCAACGCCATCATCGGCCACTTCAATCAACACGCGATCCCCTTCAAACCGGCTGCGCAGCGTTACCGTACCTCCGTTAATGCGCGGCTCAAGCCCGTGTTTGATGCTGTTTTCGATCAGCGGCTGCAGCAAAATGCTGGGCACCATCACATTCAGTGTGCGCGGATCGATATCCTTTTCCACCTTCAGCTTGTGCGCGCCAAAGCGCACCACTTCGATATCGAGATAATCGTCGGTAAAGCGCAGTTCGTCGCGCAGCGGAACGTAGGTATCGTGGTCTTTCAGCAGTGCGCGCAAGATGTTGGCCAGCTTCACCGTTAGTTCACGCGCCAGTTCCGGCTGGCTGCGCACCAGCGCGGCAATTGAGTTGAGAGTGTTGAACAGAAAATGAGGATTGATCTGCCGTTGGAGTGCGTCAAGGCGCGCTTCAAGCAGCAGCCGCTTCTGCTCTTCCAGCTTCAGCTCAATCCGCAGCGCATTCCACACCTTCAGCGTGATGCCCACCACCATCGGCGCGCAAAACCAGACCAGGATCTGCAATCCCCAATTGCCCGTATTGAGCGCGAACAGGCGGCGCGGCCCGGTCGGACTCGGCAAGTCGCGCGCAATCCACTCGCGGCACACTTCCATGCCGCCGATTAAAAACAGCATCAGAATCTGGCGATCAATGCGCGGCTTGATGAGATTGCGGCGCACCCAGCGCCACAGGCTCAAGTCGATAAACGGAGTAAACGACCAGATCTCGTCCGTCTCAACAAACCGGCCCAGCAAGCCCGCGGCAAGCCCAAGCGCAGCATTGAACGGCAGCGTCAGGTATTCGCCGTGAATAATGGCCGGAACGGACAGCACGATTCCGCCCAGCATGGCCCACACGGGCCCCACCAGCAACCCAAGCAGAATCGTCGTCTCAAACGAAATGTCGGCGGCCTGAAAGTTTGAAACCTTGGTGCGCACCCACACGCCCAGCGTAAGCGGAACCAGCATGAAGGCCATCAACGCCAGCGTCTGCCCCCGGCTGCGCGATTCTGCAAACAGCACTCGCTGAAAGGTACGTGAGCGTGCCAGGGCGCTGGCAACTGCCGCAGCCACACCCAGCTTGACCAGCAGCGTAATCAGAACGAGCGTATCGGTCACGACTTCAATGTACAGCAACCGATGCGAATACGACCGCAGAATCGCCTGCGAATCAGCAGGATAAGAGCATCATGGCCGGTCTGCGGTACAGTTGCTCGCGTGTTCGCCGTAAAATGGATGTATGGCATTCGAAACGGTGAAGAAGATCGCCGAAGCGGATTTCCCTACCCGCTGGGGCGCCTTCCGCATCCTGGGCTTTGAGGGACGCAATGGAGACGGGCCGACAAGCGCCGGCTGCGAGAACAGCGGCGAGGTCGAGGGACTGGTCGCGCTTGTCATGGGCGACATTTTCTCCGCGCCGCCTCTGGTTAGAATCCACTCTCAATGTTTGACCGGCGATGTGTTCGGCTCGCTGCGCTGCGATTGCCGGCTGCAGCTTGAGCTGGCGCTCAAGAAGATCGGCGAAGCCGGCGCAGGCATCCTGCTCTACGAGGAGCAGGAAGGCCGCGGCATTGGCCTGATGGCCAAGCTGAAGGCCTACGAATTGCAGGATCAGGGCATGGATACTGTTGAAGCCAACGTCGAGCTCGGCTTCGCCGCCGACTGCCGCGAGTACGAGCTACCAGCCAAGGTATTGCAGCTGCTCGGCGTAAGAAGCGTTCGCCTGATGACCAACAATCCCGAGAAAGTAACCGCAATGGAGCAGGCCGGAATCGCCGTCGCCGAGCGCGTGTCAGCAGAAGTGGCGCCACAGGAGACCTTCGCTGCTTATCTAAAGACCAAGCAGGAAAAGATGGGACACATCCTGGAAATGGTCGTCGCCGAAGATCAATTGGAATAGAGGCAGCCTTTAGCCGTTGGCTATTAGCTTTCAGCTCGTGCCGCAGTGATTGGTATTGGGTTTTGACTAGCAGCTAACAGCTAAAGGCTAATAGCTTATCTCAATGCCTTGATCACTTTCGCTGTCGTCACCACCTGCCCGGTATGCCGCTGCGTGTGATCGGCAACGTGGATCAGCGCACCCCCGAGCGATGTCGGCAACTGCTTGCGGCCCACTCCACGCGGCGTGTTGTAATTGCCCACAGCCAGCACACGAATACGCTCGGCAGCATTTGTGAATGACACTTCGATTTCCGCAATCAGCGCCGCCAGCGACTCCGGATCGCCCTCTCCACTCTGCTCGATTTTCAGAAACCCAAGCTGTTCAGCAGAAAGCTGTCCACCTTCAGCGTAAGTAAGAATGCGATCGGTAGATCGCGCGATGTGCCGCAGATGAAACGCAATCGACGGCAAGCCAAGCGGCTGCGAGTGAACTTCAGCGTCAGTCAGCCCAGCGGTCCACTTGGTAATGTCGTCTAGCGCGAGATCGAGAGCGTGAAGCACAGCGCGCCCAACAGCCGGAACGTCAGCGTAAGTTCCGCGCAACCAGGGTTCTATGTAGGGTGTTGTGCTCATGGGAAGATACCTCGGATGCAGCGGTGGTATCCCACCCTTCCGCGATGATGCTGCGGAAGGATGGAGCACCCGGCTAACTTTCTAGTTGCGAACTAGCTGGCGCTCTTCACCCTCACCACCGTGATCTTCTCAAATCCTTCTTCGAAGACGGGCGGTTTCAGCTTCTCTGCCATCTTGCGCATAATGTCTTCGCTTACTGAGCGGTCGCGCTGACGGTTGCGGTCAAGGCACACTTCAAGCGGCACATCGAAGAAGACCGCCTGCACTTCGTAGCCAAAGCTCTTCGCCATCTTGATCCACTGGCGGCGCTCATGGGTCGAGAGGTTGGTCGCATCCACATAATTCATCGGCATGCGGGCGATCAGGCGGGCGCGAAGCAGCGAACGAAGCGTGGAAAACACCAAGCCCTGGTAGCGCTGCTCCTCTACATCGTCAAACAGGATGTTGCGCAGCAGATCGCTTGAAAGCGGGGTTATGCCGCGGCGGCCAAACCACGTAGTTTTTCCGGAGCCGGGTAGGCCGATGGCGAGGACGACGAAGCCCTTGGGTGTGCGCTCACCAGGCTGCGGAGGAGGCGCCACCGGCGTCTCTGGCTGAGTTTCAACTTCGAGTCGTCCGGAACCGGGCGGCTCATTCCACTCCGGGCGGGGCTTCTGCTCTTGCCTGGGATGGCGCGGCTCACTGGGTTGTTGCGGCGGACGATTCCCCTGGGGGCGCGCATCGGGCCTGGGAGTGGACTGTCGCGCCGGAGCGCCAGGCTCGTCAGGATAATACGGAACCAGTGGAGCCGGTTGATTTGGTGGAAGTTCCTGGCCGATTTTGCCTGTGGATTCCGAGGTATTGGGACCGCGTTTGGACCGTCTTCTCATGCGAAACTAAACACCTTCGTTACTTATACGGGAATCATACATGACTCTGCCGCGCTGCAAATACGGCACTTCCGCCACTTTCAAGGCATGTGTACTTAGATAGGAACGCAGGCACGGTTTCCACAAAATCGGCAACAACCCTGACTCAGCCCGAAAAACGCCCCGGAATGAGCGCCTTCTGGTGTGCAATCCGTCACATACAGTCACGCGCCCCTAACCACATCCTAGCGATGAGCGGTTCCGAGATGGGAGAAGCGTCGCGGATGGAGATGTGCCGCTGGAATTGTTTCGGCACCATCCCCCGAAATGTTACGATCAAGAGTTTGGTAGATTCGCCTTCTGGCACACTCCAGACGCGCATTCATTCAGCACAAAAACCACAGCCTCACCGAAAAACGAAGGAGAGATCACACATGGCAGTAAAGGTTGGTATCAACGGTTTCGGCCGCATTGGCCGCAACGTTTTGCGCGCCGCCCTTGGCAATAAGGACATTGAATTCGTTGCTGTTAACGACCTAACCAGCCCCGCGACACTTGCCCACTTGCTCAAGTACGACTCGATTCTGGGTAACCTCAAGAATGACATCTCCGCCGGCGATGATTTCGTCTCGGTGGACGGCAAGAAGATCAAGGTTTGGGCTGAGCGTGACCCAGCGAAGTTGGATTGGGCTTCAGTGGGAGCGCAGATTGTGGTTGAATCAACCGGCCACTTTACCGATGCGACCAAGGCCAAGGCTCATCTGGGCTCGACCGTGAAGAAGGTCATCATCTCTGCCCCGGCCACCAACGAAGATCTGACAATCGTCCTCGGCGTAAACCAGAACAAGTACGATCCTGCGAAGCACAACGTAATCTCCAATGCCAGCTGCACCACCAACTGCCTGGCCCCGGTCGTCAAGGTGATGATTGAGAACTTCGGCGTCGTCTCCGGCATCATGACAACGATTCATAGCTACACCAACGATCAGGTCATTCTCGACTTTCCGCACAAGGACCTTCGCCGCGCCCGCGCTGCCGCATTGAGCATGATTCCCAGTTCCACCGGCGCCGCCAAGGCCCTCAAACTGGTTATTCCTGAGACCGCAGGCAAGCTCGACGGCTTCTCCATGCGCGTTCCAACTCCTAACGTTTCCATCGTCGACCTTACTTTCATTAGCGAGAAGACCACCGACGTTGCTTCCGTCAACGCTGCTCTCAAAGCCGCCGCGGAAGGCGAATTGAAGGGCATTCTGGGCTACGATGAGAACCAGCTGGTCAGCTCCGACTTCAAGGGCAACCCGCTGTCTTCCATCGTTGACGGTCCGTTGACCAAGGTGATCGGCAATAGCGTGAAGGTGCTGAGCTGGTACGACAATGAGTGGGGCTACTCGAATCGCGTCGTCGATCTCATCGGCTTCCTGGTTGCCAAGGGCCTGTAAAGGCAGCTTACAGTGAACAGTGGACAGTGAACGGTAATTCTTCGCTGTCCACTTTTCGTTGTGCATACTCGCCGCATCCTAAAGGAAAAGCATCTTGGGGGCGACATCGTTCCAGGTACAACTGTTCACTGACCACTGTTCACTTTTCACTATTCACTGCATTTAGGAAGGCGCATTCCCATGGCGAAGCTGTCTATTCGCGACATCGATCTGACCAACAAGCGTGTATTCATTCGTGTCGATTTCAACGTGCCGCTAACTGAAGACGGCTCGACCATCACCGATGACACCCGCATTGTGGCCACGTTGCCCACCATCATTTACGCGCTTCAGCACCGGGCCAAGGTCATCCTGGCCTCGCACCTTGGCCGCCCCAAGGGTAAACCAAATCCAAAATATTCTCTGCGCCCCATCGTTGACCGGCTCCGCGAACTGCTGGACAAAAAGCTCGGCGAAAGCGTCAACGTCGCGTTCTCGCCGGATTGTGTTGGCGAAATAGCCGGTGAAATGGCGCGTCAGCTCGAGTCCGGCCAAGTGCTGCTGCTTGAAAATCTGCGCTATCACGCGGAAGAAGAAGCCAACGATCCTGAGTTCTCAAAGTCGCTCGCATCACTGGCCGAAATCTACGTGAACGACGCGTTTGGCTCCGCGCATCGCGCCCATGCCTCAACTGAGGGCATTACGCACTACCTCAAACCCGCTGTCGCCGGCCTGCTCATGGAAAAGGAAATCACCTACCTCGGAAAAGCCCTTGAAGCGCCCGAGAAACCTTTCGTGGCCATCATAGGCGGCTCCAAAATTTCCGGCAAAATCGACGTCATCCAGAACCTGCTCGACAAGGTCGATACGCTCGTAATCGTCGGCGGCATGGCTTACACCTTTCAGCGCGCCCTCGGCGTCGCAACCGGCAAGAGCCTTGTAGAAGAAGACAAGATTGAGCTCGCTAAGGAAACTCTCGAAAAGGCCAAGGCAAAAGGCGTCAAGCTCATGCTCCCCGTCGACAACATTCTCGCCGACAACTTTGCCGCCGACGCCAAGACTCAGCCCTGGGATACCTCCGTCGATTTCCCCGCCGATTGGCAGGGACTGGACATTGGTCCCAAATCAATCTCCGCCATCGAGGAAGTGGTCTCGACCGCACGCACCATCGTGTGGAACGGTCCGGCTGGTGTCTTCGAGTTTCCGCGCTTTGCCGTCGGTACCAATGCCATTGCCAAGGCTGTTGCGGCCAACAAGGCGGCCATATCGATCATCGGCGGCGGCGACTCGGTGTCTGCCATCAATCAGGCCGGCGTTGCCGACCAGATCACCCACATCTCAACCGGCGGCGGAGCTTCGCTGGAGTTCCTCGAAGGCAAAAAGCTGCCCGGTGTTGAAGCATTGACCAACTAATAATCCGCAGCCAAATTCGAAGAGGCCACGCATTCGCCATGAAGATCATCGGGTGCGGGGCTTCTTGTTTTAAGATATGCCAGTTGCTTTAAGGGAGAAACGAAGTGGGATATTACACGCGGGTCCTGTCGAAAGACGATGAGTTCCCAGCTTTCGAAACACTTGCGCAGTTGATCCGCACAGAACACCCCGACTTCAGGCTCTCCATTGAAGAAGGAAGCGAAGAAGAGTGGGATGTGCTTCTGCTCTCCGGGCTGGACGAGGTTGAGGTGGCGTTGCTGGAACGCAATCCAGTGAGCGATGGATCCGTCGGGCAGGACGAGATCGCGGATTTTATTGAGGATCTGCAAGACTGCAAACCTAAGAGCGGCATGCAATGGCTTGAGAACTACCTCGCAAGCGTGAGCACGGTCTATGCCTTTCAACATCTGCAAGGATCGGAGACAGTGGAGGGCGGGAATGCCCTGCACGCGCTACGCTCCGCGCTGTGGGAGCGCGGCGACGCAATTGTCCAGGCGGATGGCGAAGGGTTTACCAACGAAGAGGGCTACCACATCGTGTGGCAATTCGCCGATTCGGTCTCAGGGCCTTGGAAGATGGGCGTGCTGCAGGACGGAGTGTGGCAGCACTTCACGATGGACCTGGGCGACCCCGATCATCGCGCGGCCTTTCTGAAAGGCATCGTGCCTGACGACTTATCGGCATTGCCCGGATCAGGCGCATAGTCCCCAGTTGTGCCCGCCGTCACCCGGGCGGCTGAATCCAATCCAATAAAATCGAATCAAGGAGTTCTTGAAAAAATGGCTCGTAAAGCACTGATCGCTGCGAATTGGAAGATGTACAAAACGCCGGCGGAAGCCAAGGCGTTTGTGGATGCGTTTTTGCCGCTCATTGCCGGGCACACCCGCGACGAGATTGCCTTGTTTCCCTCGCCCGTTCTGCTGCCAACCGTAGTTGAAGCCGCCAAGGGCTCGAACGTGGCCGTGGGCGCGCAGAACATCCACTTTGCCGAAGAGGGCGCTTACACCGGCGAAACCTCGATCGCGCAGCTGAAGGCCGTGGGCGGAACGCATACGCTGATCGGGCACTCTGAGCGGCGGCAGTACTTTGCGGAAACCGACGAAATCGTAAACAAAAAGCTGCTGGCAGCTCTCAAGCACGGCGTTGTGCCGATCGTTTGCGTAGGCGAAGTGCTGGAAGAGCGCGAGTCTGGCAATACCGCCAACGTGCTTAAGACCCAGATCACTGGCGCATTCGCAGGTATAACCACTGAAATGGCCAAGCCGATCGTGATTGCGTACGAGCCCGTCTGGGCCATCGGCACCGGCAAGACTGCCACACCGGAGATGGCAGCCGAAGCGCATCGCATCATCCGCGCCGAAGTAGCCAAGCTGCTGGGCGCCGAGATCGCGGAAGGCGTCCGCATTCTCTACGGTGGAAGCGTCAAGCCCGACAATGCATCCGCATTGATAGGTCAGGAAGAAATCGACGGTGCGTTGGTAGGCGGAGCAAGCCTGAAGCCGGATTCCTTCGAGAAGATCGTGAAGTATTAAAGCTGGCGGGTTAGCAAGTTAGCGAGTTAGCTGGTTAGCGAGTTAGCAAGTTAGCTGGTTAGCTGGTTAGCGAGTTGGCGAGTTAGCGCTGAAGAATAACGCCGCCCGAGGAGCACTCTCGAGCGGCGTTTTTGCTTCGTGTGTCTTTGTCCGCAACCAGCCCGGGTACCCCATGTCCCGATGCTGGGACATGGGAAAGCAAGCCCGCCAACTCACCAGAAATAAACTGAAAGCTACCTTTAGAATCCAGCAATCCAGTTCTGTAGCGCAGCCGGGAAGCAGCCGAGTAGCACAACAGCCGCCGCGATCGCCACCAGAACAACGACCGTAACCGGATGCGCCTTGATGGGTGTGTCGTCCACTGCGGGCATGACGTAAGCACGCTTGAGCACCTGCAGATAGTAGTAGAGGGACACAGCGCTCATGGCCAGCGCAAGCGCGACTAGCGTGAACGGCACCACGCCCGCCGAGACATTGAGCACCGCGGCAAACAGATTGAACTTGGCCCAAAAACCGACCAGAGGCGGGATTCCAGCTAGTGACAGGAACAGCACAAGCAACACTGCGGCCAGCAGCGGATTGCGTTTGTGCAGGCCCAGAAAGGCATCGAGGCGGTCGCTGCCGGTAGCGCGCTCCACAACTGAGATCACCCCAAACGCTCCAACGGTGGTCAGGCCGTAAGTCAGGATGTAGTAGAGGATAGCGTTGGTGCTGAGCGGCGAATACGAGAAGAACGCAACCGCAATCAGCATGTAGCCCGCATGGGCGATAGCCGAGTAGGCCAGCAACCGCCGCACGCTGATCTGCGCCAGTGCCGCCAAGTTGCCCAAAACCATGGACGCGGTGGCAAGCGTCACCAGCAGCACCATCCAAGGCCCACCGAACCCCAAATGAGCACCCTGAGCTATCGGCGTAGCCATACCGGGAACATCGAATACGTGCACAGCAGCCGTCGCGATTCCAATGAGCAGCGCGAAGCTGGCGACTTTCGATACCGAAGCGATGAACGCAGCAGCCGGTGCGGGCGCTCCTTCATAAGTGTCCGGAGCCCACAAATGAAAGGGCACCGCGGCAACTTTGAAGCCAAGCCCCGCAACAATCAGCACAACCGAAACATTGAGGAGCGGCGTAGCTTGATAAAGCTCGCCGTTGTGCAGCTGCAAAAGTATCTGGTGCAGGTTCGTGGAACCGGTAATACCGTAGAGATAACTAAACCCAAACAGCAGGAATGCCGCACTCATACCGCCGAACAAGTAATACTTCATTGCGGCTTCAGCGCTCTTTGCAGAAGCCTTGGCAAACGCGGTGAGGATGTAGAGACCGAGGCTCAGCAGTTCGAGACCGATGAAGATAACCAGCAGATCCTGCGCGGATGCGATAAGCAGGCCACCCGCTGCGGCCATCAGCACGACAGCCACGTACTCGCCTGCATGGCGCGTAAACACTGAGCCTGTCAATAGGAGCAGCGTAAGCGCGGTGAGAAACAGGATGCCGACCTGCGCGGCAGTAATGTAGCCCCCAACGCCAAGAAGCGTGAGATTGCTGCCTGCGCCGTAGCTAAGGCCGCCACTCCCCTGCATCGACAATGACCAAATGGCGACGCCGCAGCCCACGATGCCGACGATGGCCGCCACGGCGATGCGCATCTGCAGCGCGGCTTTCCGCACCACGCCGAGATCGACAACAAGCACAAGCAGCGCGGCAATTTCGAGAACCGTCTCAGGCAGCGTGACGCGGAAGAGATCTGCGTAGTTCATTGTCCCCCTCCCGCAAGCAACGCTTTGACGGCTGGTTCGATGGTGTCGAGAAGAATGCGCGGATAGAGGCCGACGGCGAGGCTGGTCAATGTGAGTAGCGCGACACCGGTAATTTCAGGCCAGGTGATGGCGCCGAGATCGGGCCAGCCTGTCTTGGGATGTTCTTCCGCTGTCGGGAGCCGATCGCCGAAAAAAGCTTTCTGCAGCGCGCGCCACGTGTACGCCACGCCGATAACAATGCCGACACCGGCGGCAACGGTCCACCAAGGCTTGGCGATCCAGGCGCCAATGAGCACCTGTAGCTCGGCAACAAAACCGGAGAAGCCCGGCAAACCCATCGAGGCCATGCCAGCGATGACGAAGGCCCACGCGGCGAAAGGCAAACGACGCGCAAGATGCATCGACTCAAGCTCGGCGAACTGGCGCGTGTGGGTGCGATCGTAAACCACGCGGCCCACGATGGCGAAGAGGAGGCCGGCAATCACACCGTGCGAGAACATTTGCAGGACAGCGCCTGTGAGGCCGATCTGGTTAAGCGTCATGAGGCCGAGGAGCACGAAGCCCATATGGCTGACGCTGGAGTAGCCGATGACGAATTTGAAGTCGGTTTGCGCGAGGGCAACGAGTGCGCCGTAGACGATGCCGATGACGGCAAGGATCGCAAAGACGTCGCGCCAGGAGCCGATGCCGATGAAGGAAAATCCCCATGGATCAAGGCCGTGCGGGAAAAGCCAGATGCCGACGCGCAGGCAGCCGTAGGCGCCGAGCTTCATGACCACTCCGGCGAGGAGCATGGATGCGGCGGTGGGCGCGGCGACGTGGCCTGTAGGCGCCCAGGTGTGAAAAGGCCACATGCCCGCAAGAATCGCAAATCCGATAAAGACCAGGGGGAAGCACCACATCTGGAAGCTGACAGGCAGGCCGGCTTGCGCGAGATAGATAAGGCTGGTGGAGTGGCTGCCTGCGGTGGTATAGGCGGCGAGCAATCCGATGAGCACCATGGCGGAGCCGACGAAGGAGTAGAGCGCGAGCTTCATGGCACCATACTCGCGGCGCGTCGATCCCCAGATGGCGATCAGGAAGTACTTCGGCACAATCGCGATTTCATAGAACACGAAGAGCAGAAACAGATCGAAGCTGAGAAAGACGCCGTACACGCCACCGATGAGCGCGAGATAAAAGGCGAAGAACTCGTTGGTGCGATGTTCGACATTCCAGCTAAAAAGAATGCCTGCTACAGCGGCCAGACCAGTGAGCAGCACGAGCACGCGGCTGATGCCATCAGCGGCGAGCAGATAGTGAATGCCCATCGACGGAACCCATGGCACGTCGACAATCACCATGCGCCCTTGCCCCATGCCCTGTACGAATCCGCCAACGGCATGCAGAAGGCCGAGCACAGCAATGCAAAGCGCAAGCCAGCGCGCAAGACCTGCCTTGCCTTTCGGCAAGAGGGCTTCAATGAGCGCCCCGGCAAACGAGAGATAGATCGTCCAGGCCAACATCTAAAATCTCCAGTGAGCCAGCAGGTTAACGACTGTCGGATTGACGTTGTCGACAATCAGTTGAGGCACAAGGCCGATAAGCAGCATGAGGCCGATGATTGGGCCCAGGGCCATGCGCTCGCCGTAGTGAAGATCGGGAAAATCGGCGCAGTGCTCGGGCACTGGTCCAGTAAACACTTTTTGAATCACGGTGAGAATGACGGCCGCGGTGATGAGCAAGCCGAGAACGGAAACCGTTGCCGCGACCCAGGCCAGCGGAAACACGCCGCGAAAGATAAGGAACTCGCCGACGAAACCGTTCAGGCCGGGCAAGCCAAGCGACGAGAACAACGCAATACCCATCAGGCCCGCGAGTACCGGGGCAGGCTTGCGCAAACCCCCAAAGTCGTCGATACCGCGAATTCCGCCGGTACGCATCTGAATCATGGCGATGAACCAAAAGAGCGCAGCAGCGGTGATGCCATGATTGAACATCTGCAGGATCACGCCATTCAATGCGGCGGCTTGGCTGGCTTGCGCGGCGAGGCCTGCTGCTGGAACAGCCAGCGCAAAAATGCCGAGCAGACAGTAGCCAAGGTGGTTCACAGACGAATAGGCAAAAACGCGCTTCAAATCCTTCTGCGCGGCTGCGGCCCACGCTCCCATGACAACCGTGATCGTGGCAAGCACAAGAAGGGGCGTCCGTATCTGTGCGATCTGATGACCGAAAATCGGAAGTGCAATGCGCAGCAGGCCGTAGACGCCCATCTTCGACATGGCGCCGGTAAGCAGCATGGTGACGGGCGAAGGCGCCTCAGCGTAAGCCTCAGGCAGCCAGGTATGGAACGGCATCAGCGGAACTTTCACAGCAAAGCCCGCAAGAACTCCGATGGCCAGCCACAAAGAAACCGGGCCCAGATGGGCCGTAACCATCTGCTCAAGCGCGCCGGTTGATGCAAGCCGCGCGAGCTCGATGAAATTCATGCTGCCGGTAGAAAGAAAAACTCCAAGGAAGCTGATGAGCAGCGCCACGGAACCGGCCATGGTGTAAACAAAGAACTGCGTTGCCGCCGGGCCGCGGCGCTGGCCACCCCATAGCTTGATCAGGAAGAACGCCGGGATGAGGCTTAGCTCCCAATACATAAACCAGTGAAAGAAATTGAGCGCCGTGAACGAGCCGAACAGTCCCGACTCGAGGACAAGCACAAGGCAGAAGAAGAGGCCGGGCTGATGATGCGCGCGATGCGCCGCGTCAATCGACATCAGCGTGATGATGGCGGAAAGAACCAACATCAACGCGCCAAGTCCGTCGACACCAAGGTGATACTCGATGCCGAGCGATGGCGCCCACGCGGCATGTTCGACCATGCCGATGGAGCCATCGATGGGCAAACGCACCCAGATGAGGATTGCGACAGCAAGACTTACGAGAGCCGTGATGATGGCAACGAAGCGCGCGTGCTTGCCGGAAAATAGCGCGATGGCCGCGCCGATGAGCGGCAGCACGGTAAGGAGCGTCAAGATCGGAAATCCGGTCGTTACTTCGTTCATGGCCGGCTGCTCCAAAAAAGAATCAGCACCAGGGCCACCACGGCGAGGGCCAGGATCCTGAGATAGTTTTGTACAACGCCGGATTGAATGCTCGCCAGCAGGCCTCCGCCGGTAGAGAGCTCTTCGCAGCCTTTGTCGAATGTTCCGTCAACAACATTGGCGTCGAGAAAGCGATTGAGCTGAGCAAACAGACCGAAGAGCCAAGTGACTCCGGCCACTGCCCCGCCCCACACGCGGCGATCGAGCCAGTCGGCGACGCGCGCCCACCACGCATAGAACGCAATAACCGTGGCGCCATAGAGCTCGTCGATGTAGAACTTGTTTTGAAGAACGGTCCAGACCCACGGCATGGATGCCTGCAGTGCATCCGGAGCTTCGGGTTCAGGTGATTTGTTGCCGTAGATCCACCAGCCAAGGCCCAGGCCTAAGAACACAACGAGCGACGACGTGGCCATCAGCGCCAGCAGGCCCGGCTCAGAGAAACCATGGAAACCAAATTCGGCTGTGCGCCCCTCAAGGAATGCGCGGAACCACGGCCACAAAGGCGAACCGATTGCGCCCAGAGCGATGGCGAAGAAGGCAAGGATCGCGAGCGGCATCGTCATCACAGATGGGCTTTCGTGCGCATGTCCATGTCCGCGCCACTTGCCGAAGAAGACATAGCTGACCTGACGCATCATGTAGAACGCAGTGAGCAGCGCGCCGAAGACAAGCATGTAATAAGGTGCGCGCGCCACGGTCCAGTGCTGTGCTGCTTCAATAATTGCGTCCTTTGACCAGAAGCCGGAGAACACGAGCGGAAACCCGCAAAGGGCCAGCATGCCAATGACGTACGTAAGAAAGGTTACCGGCATGAGTTGTTTCAGCCCGCCCATGTGGCGGATGTCCTGCTCATCGTGGCTGCCGTGAATCACCGAGCCCGCGCCCATGAACAGTAGCGCTTTGAAGAAGGCGTGCGTGATGAGGTGGAACATGCCCACCGCCACTCCGCCCATGCCGAGACCCGCCATCATGTAGCCGAGCTGCGAAACAGTGGAGTAGGCCAAGATGCGCTTGATGTCATTTTGCGCGACAGCGATGAGCGCGGCAAAGACCGCAGTTGATGCGCCAACCCAGGTGACAACGGTGAGCGACGTCGTCACTCCGCCGCTGGGCGCGCCTGCCTGCATGAGCGGGTAAACGCGGGCAATCAGATAAACACCGGCCGCGACCATGGTGGCCGCGTGAATCAGCGCGGAAACCGGTGTGGGGCCTTCCATCGCGTCGGGCAGCCAGACGTGCAGCGGAAGCTGGCCGCTCTTTCCCGCTGCTCCGGCAAAGATGAGCAGGCCGATTGCGCCCGCGGCGGTGAGGCCAAGCGCAGCGTGCTGCGTTAGCAGGCTGGCGAGCGCTAGAGGCTCAAGCGACCCGGCGCCGTGATCGTAAAAAAGCAGCGTGCCGGTCTGCGCGAAGAGCCAGACGATTCCGAGCAGGAAGAAGATGTCGCCCACGCGCGTAGTAAGGAATGCTTTCTTTGCGGCAGCCGCGGCAGATGGTTTTTGATACCAGAAGCCGATGAGCAGGTAAGAAGTAAGGCCGACCAGTTCCCAGCACATGAACAGCAGCAGAATGCTGTTGGAGATGACCACGCCCAGCATGGCTCCCGCAAAAAGCGAGAGGAAGCAGAAGAACCGAGTGAAGTTCTCGTCGTGGGCCATGTAGCCGGTGGAGTAGATAAAAATGAGCAGCCCGACGAAGCTGACCATCACCAGCATCACCGCAGAGAGCGGATCAAGCACCCAGCCAAGATCAACGGCTGACGAACCGAAGCGTATCCAGGTAAAGTTTGCTGTTTCGCGAACCGCATTGCCGGCAAGCCAGCCGATGAGCACGTGGGCGAAGGCCGCAACGGAGAGAAGAAGCGAAATGCCAAGCGAGCCGATGGAAAGCGTTGCAGCAGCGCGTCGGCGCGGCTGCTTCATCAGAGCGATGCAACCAGATGCCACGATGGGCAGCGCGGGAATCAGCCACAGAATTCCCGTGATGGCCGAGGCCGTGGTTTGCGGAGTGAACGAACTGACTTCCTGTATCAAGGTCACCCCTTCATCCTGTTGATCTTGTCGATTTCCGTGGTGTGGGTGTGGCGATAAATGGCGATTACCAGTCCCAGGCCCACAGCGGCTTCCGCGGCCGCAACCGCAATCGAGAAGATGGCGAACATCATGCCGGTAAGCGCCTCGGGGTGCGGTCCGTAGCGCCAGAAGGCGATGAAGTTGAGGTTCGCGGAGTTCAGCATCAACTCGATGCCGATGAGAACAAGAATGGCATTGCGGCGAACAAGCGCGCCGGCCAGGCCGATGGCAAACATGAGCGCTGCAACGAGAAGATAACCGCCGAGAGGCGTCACTCGGAACCGCCTTTCTCATGCATTGCGACGATCACCGCGCCGACAGTGGCGGCAGTAAGCAGCAGCGCCACAATTTCAAGGGGCAGCACATAAGGCCCAACAAGTGCCACACCAATGTCGTGAACCGTAACGTGCGGAACAGCAGCTTGCTGCGGGATTGCGTTCACGCTGTTAATGACTGCCCAGCCAATGACAGCAAACACGGCGGCGGCGATCACGACGCCGGTAAGCCATGTTGGGCTGAAAACTCCGTCTTTGGGCAGGTCAGAACCGCGCGTGAGCAGAATGGCGAAAACGATGAGGATAGCGACCGCGCCGATGTAAACAAGAATCTGTACGAAGCCGGCAAACTGCGCATCCAGCGACAAAAACAGCAGCGCCAGCCCGCCAAATGCAACGGTAACGGCAAGCGCGCAGTGAACCAGGTTCTTCAAAAGCACTGCCGCCAGGCCGCCGGCCACCGTTAAGGCCGCGATGAGATAGAAGATCACGCTCATAAATGGAGTCTCCTATTCAGCATAGCGGTAACTCCTGGGGCCGAAGTGCTTGCGAACCATCGCAACGCGACCCATGATGAGGTACGCACCCAGCAGAATCGCGGAACAGACGACCCAGCGTAAGAGCCCCTCGCCCATAAAGCGCCATAGCGCGGTGACGAACAAGTCAAGCAGTGTGAACGGCAGTACGAACTTCCATGCGAAGTTCATCAGCTGGTCCTGACGCAAGCGTGGCAGCGTTCCGCGCATCCAGATGAACACAAAGATCGAGAGCATCAACTTGGAGAAGAACCAGATCCACGACGGAATAAATGTAAGGAACGAGAACGGCGCTGACCATCCGCCGAGAAACAGCGTGGTGCCAAGCCCGGAGATCGAAAGCATCGCAAGGTATTCACCGAGGAAGAAGAGTGCGAACTTGAAACCGGAATATTCGGTATGGTATCCAGCGACCAGTTCCGACTCACCTTCAGGCAAATCGAACGGCGATCGGTTCGTCTCGGCCGTTGCCGCAATGGCATACATCACGAAGCCGGCAAGTCCCCAGGGAGTGAAGATGTACCAGTGCGGAAAAATGCCTGTGTACTGATTCTGCGCTTCAACGATTTTGGTGAGTGAGAGCGAGCCGGTGATCATGACGACGGCGACGCTCGATAGCAGCAGCACCACTTCGTAGCTGATCATTTGGGCCACGGCGCGCATGGCTCCAAGCAGCGAATACTTGTTGCGGCTTGACCAGCCCGCCATGAACACAGAAACCTCAGTCGAAGCGCCCATGGCGAAGAAAAACAGCAGCCCCGCGTCCATATCGACCAGCACCATGTTGCGGCCCACGGGCAACACTGCAAAGCCCATAAACACTGCGACAACCAAGCCGACCGGCGCGAGAAAGTGCACGGGGCCATTGGCGCTGGAAGGGACAACATCTTCTTTGGTCAGCGATTTGATGGCGTCGGCAATTGGCTGCATAAAACCGAAAGGGCCGACGCGATTCGGGCCGAGTCGGTTCTGTATGCGGCCCAGGCCTTTGCGTTCGAAAACTGTTGTGAGCGCGAAGATCGCCGGAAAGACAGAGATGATGCCGATGACGCCGATAATGACAGCCGCCGGCTGCTGCAATGCGAGTGGAAGAAAAGATACAAGCCAGTGTTGAAGCAGAACGAAGATCTGGTCCGCTTTGTCGATCATGGGCTAGTCCTGTCCTCCCTCGGGCTTGGCTTGCGTTGGGGAAGCAGGCGCAGCGGTTTTAGCGGCGGCATCAGCAGCAGCTTTGGCGGCGGCAGCCTCGGCGGCTTTGGCCTTGGCATCGACCTTGGCTTTTTCCTCGGCGAGGCGCGCATCCACTTCTGTAGCTTCAGTCGGGTGAATCTGGTGATAATACTCGTTTGATTTTGCCAGCTGCCCGCGATCGAGCAACAGTCCGCCAAAACGATCGTCGGTGGCCAGCTCGAACTGAGTGTCCATCTTGATAGCCTCGAACGGACAAACTTCCACGCAGATCTGGCAGCTCATGCAGACAGAAATGTCGATATCGAAACGCGTCGGATAGAACTGCTGCTTGCCGACGTAATCTGGCTTCTTATCTTTGCTCTTGTCGATGTAGATGCACTTGGGCGGGCACTCTTTCTCGCAGATCTGGCAGGCAACGCAGCGCAGGCCCTTCTCCCAGTTTTCGGTGTCGTAGACAAGGAACGGGAAAACGCGTGCATTTTCGGCTGGAGCAATCCGCTCTTCAGGATACTCGACGGTCGTAAGCCGTTCTTTGGAGACAAAGCTGCCGGCAAAATTCTTTGCCGTCTCTGCCATGCCTTTCAGTATTCCTTCACCCAGCACTGCAATTCCTCCGAAAAGCAGCTGTCAGCTATTAGCTTTCAGCTCTCAGCTATTTCCTTGCGAACCTAACGATCCACTTCTCCCAACACAATGTCTACGCTGCCAAAGATGACCACGACATCGGCGACGCTTTCGCCCAGACACATATCTTCAAGTACCGTAAGGTTGATCAAACTTGGCGGACGCACGCGGTAACGATACGGGTTCGGTGTGCCGTCACTGATGAGATAAAAACCGAGCTCGCCCTTCGGCGCTTCAATGCGGCCGTAAGCCTCGCCCGGCTTGGGGCGGAAGCCGCGAATCTTCGCCTTCGGGTCCATGATCGGGCCGGCAGGAATGTCCTTGAGCGCCTGGTTCAGAATGGTGACCGACTCGCGCATTTCCAGCATGCGCACCATGTAACGGTCGTACACATCGCCGTGATCGCCAAGCGGCACGCGGAATTTGAACCGGTCGTAAATGCCGTAGCGATCGACCTTGCGAATGTCGTAGTCCACGCCCGAAGCGCGCAACATGGGTCCACTAATGCCCGCATTGACGGCCAGTTCGGGCCGCAGTTTGCCGATCCCCTGGCAACGCGCCATCAGAATTTCGTTCGTGCTTAGCAGCGCTTCAAACTCGTCAATGAAACCCGGCAGGCCGGCAACAACTTTGCGCGCGCTGTCCAGCAGTGCAGCCGACATATCGACGCGGCAGCCGCCGAAGCGCATGTAGTTGCACATCATGCGCGAGCCCGTTAGCTCCTCGAACACGTCGAGAATCTTCTCGCGCTCGCGAAAGGCGTACATCAGCGGAGTGCCACTGGCGCCCATCTCCTGCGTTAGAAATCCGATCGTGGAAGCGTGATTCTGAATGCGCGTCAGTTCCGCGAGGATGACGCGAATGTACTCGGCGCGCTCGGGCACTGCCTGGCCGACCAGCTTTTCGACCGCCAGAGCATAGGCCCAGTTGTTGGTGAGGGAGCAGATATAATCCAGCCGGTCCGTATACGGCATCGACGCCAGGTAAGACGCGCCTTCGGCGATCTTCTCATGATTGCGATGCAGATAGCCGAACACAGGCTTGAGTTTGATCACGCGCTCGCCGTCAAGTGCAAGGTCCATGCGAAACACACCGTGGGTCGACGGGTGGTGCGGCCCCATGGCCACTTCAAGCAGTTCGCCTTCGCCGTCCGGCTCTACAACCGGCGGACGATTCCAGCCGTCAACGCGCTCAGGGTGTGTGGCAGAAGGAGTCATTTGCCTGCGTCCGCTCCTTCCTGTACCGCGGTCTTTTCAGCGGCTGCGTGCTGCTGGGTGCGCTGCAAAACATGATCGTGCGCAGTCGGCTCGTACTCGTAGTCGTCGGGCTCAACGTAGTCTTTGCGCATCGGGTGATCCTTGAACTCGTCCCACATCAGCAGCCGACGAAGATCTGGATGTCCCGTGAAAACGACGCCGTAAAGGTCAAAGACCTCGCGCTCCTGAAATTCGGCAGAGCGCCAGATGGGTGTCAGAGAAGGCATCTCAACCTGGTCAGTGCGATTCGCTGTGCGCATCCGGATCACAACCGGCCCGTGCTTTTTGGCAACCGAGAAAAGATGGTAGACAGTCTCGAGATAACCCGGCTCAACGCGCTTGCGCGTTTCTTCGACAGTTTCCTCGACCGGCTGGACGGCACTTGAATCTTGGCCCTCCACCGTTTTGTTTACAGTGCGCGTGACCTTCACCTTTTCGCTGATTTCCTTGTCGAGCCAATCGACACCGCTCAAGTTGGAGAGAAAATCGAGAGCCAGTTCCGCGTCGTCGCGGAGGAACCGCGCCACCTGGAGCACGTGGCTGTGCTCAAGCAGAAGCGAGCGCTGACCGCTCGGGCTGGGATTGGAGATGATCTCCACGCCAGCGCCGGGCACGGCTGCTTCAATCGCCGCCTTGATCTCTTCCACCGTTTTCATCAGCGGATCACCACCGGTATCGGCCAGACACCCTGGTTGGAAGTCGGTTCAAGATCGTGTGCACCCTGCTCGGGAACGGGAAACTCTCCCTGAGCTTCTGGATTGAGATGGCGCGGACGCTCCTCGCCGGTCAGAGGTTGCTCGTCGATCTTTTTCTGCAGGGTCATAAAAGCCTGGATGAGTGCTTCAGGCCGCGGCGGGCAACCAGGAATGTGCACATCGACAGGAATGTAGCGGTCGATGCCCTTGAGAACGTTGTACCCCTGCTTGAACGGCCCGCCGGAGATGGCGCATGCGCCCATGGCAATCACGTAGCGGGGCTCGGCCATCTGGTTGTAAAGCCGGACGACCTGCGGAGCCATCTTCTTGGTCACGGTGCCGGAGATGATCATAAGATCGGCCTGGCGAGGCGAGGGACGAAACACCTCGGCGCCAAAGCGGGCCAGGTCATAACGGGCCATCGTCGTGGCAATCATCTCGATGGCGCAGCACGCGAGCCCGAACTGCATTGGCCACACGGAGTTACGGCGTCCCCAGTTATAGAGCTCCTCGATGGTTGTGACGAAGACTCCCTGCTTGCCCAGTTCTATCTTCAATTGTTGATCAACTGCCATTCGTCGCTTTACTCCGGGATCGCACAGTCAACTGTTCACTAACCACTGTTCACTGATCACTGTTTCTCATGCCCACGTAAGGACGCCCTTGGCCCATGCCCAGGCCAGTCCTTCGATCAGCATCAACACGAAGATGAGCATGGATACGCAAGCCGCTACGCCCAATCCCGTAAACGCTACCGCGAAGGGCAAGAGGAACACAGCTTCCACATCGAAGATGAGAAAGATGATGGCGTACAAATAGTAGGCTGAGCGGAACTGTACCCAGGCATCTCCCTTTGACACCAAGCCGCACTCATAGATGGCGTTTTTGGTCGGATTCGGTTTGGCGGGGAGAAAACCTTTGCCCACAGCCAAGCCAGGCCCAATGGAGCCAACCCAAAGCCCAGTGCCGCCACAAATAAGACCGCCAAGGAAAAATAAGGATTTGATGCCATCTTCGAAACAAATTCCTTCTTCTTTAACGTACCAGTTTTGGGGTAGTTTTGGCGAAGATGTTGGCGCTATTGAAGACCGTTCAAGCGCAGTTTTGCGCGCTTCATCCCACGCTATGAACCGTTGGCTGATGGAGGGAGCAGGGGCCTTCAGAGGGTGCGGAAAAACTCAAGTGTGAGTGGGAATTTCGTGATCGCCTTCCCTCAGGGGCTAAAGCCCTCATTGATTTCGCGGCACTTGCGGCACGACTGAAGTCGTGCCCTGTTACAAAACAAAACGATGGACGAGTTTTTCCGCAACCTGTTCAGGCTCCTGAAAGCCGCAAGGGCGTCAAGCGGCTTTAGCCGCGGGCCTTTCGCGCGTCCATTCGTCTCCTGACAAAGGAATAACCAAATTAACCTGCCCCCTACCCTAAACGATGCTGTCATCCCGAAACGCAGTGAGGGATCTGCGGTTGCCGCTAGCTATCTTCGCACCTGCAAAGACGCGTCCTGTTCGAGTAGCCGGTGGTACCACAACTACCGTAAATGCGATTGTCATCCCGACCGAAGTGGAGGGATCAGCGGTTGCCTTTAACGCATTCTGCAATTCCCCAATCGCACAATCTCCGCATAGCCGGTCGTTCGACCGGAATTCGACTTTCCCAGCTTGGTGAGTGCATTGGCGGAGATCACTGAGCGATAAACGACTTTCGAGCGTGGTAGCAGCCCCTAATTGTCGTCGTCCTTGCCGGACTTTCTGGTATGCACCTTCAGCATCGCAGGAACCGGCTTGCTGCCCATCGCGTCCCGCCAAAGGATCGCGTTGAGTTTCTCGGTGGGTTGGCTATCTTCGTGGGTAAAGTCCATCTTGGAGCTCTCGCGGGCACCGACGGCCTTTTTCGCGTTGGCCGTGTAAATAAGTCCGTTATCGCGGTTGGAGTAGTCGGCCGTGTAGGGCGACTGATCGCCGGGCCCGGTAAACAGGCTCGATATCACCGAGCAGAACGCGTCGTCATTGTTCATCGGCGGCAGGCCCAACGCTACTTCCATTGTTCTAACCATGCTTACAGTTGAGTAGAAGCGGCTGTCGACATATGGTCCGCCGTCGGCGGCGCGCGGCGAATATTTGCTGACCACCAATGCGATGCTCCGGTGGGCGTCCACGTGGTCGGCTCCGTTCTGGGCGTCGTCTTCAAGGATGAAGAACGCGGTGTCGTCCCAATAAGGCGAGTGGGAGATGGCTTCGATCGCACGGCCAACCGCCAAGTCGTTGTCGGCGACAGAAGCTTTGGGAGTGGGACTGCCCGGCGTGGTTCCTGCCGTATGGTCATTGGGAAAGCGCAGCTGTATAAAGCTTGGCATGTTGTCCTGGCCGCGTTCGCGTTCGGCGATCCACTGCTTTAGATGGCGCTCGAAAATCGCAAACCGCACCTGGTCAGGAACGAGCAGTTGAAAGTCAGGGTACTCTGGAGCGAAGTGGCCAACGAGTTCGGGCTTGGTGGGCGTGTTGGACGCAATAAGCGGGATGGCCCACGGCCACTTGTTTACGCCCCCGCCCCACTCCTGGGGAATGGGCTCACCGGGCGCGATTGATGGGTGCTTGCAGGTTTCGCCTTCCAATACCGGGCCCTGCTGCGGGTTCGCGGTTTTCTTTGCTTCGCAGAACTTGGTGGAGATGAACTCGGCAAAGTGATAGTAGGTTTTGCCGTGCGCAGCGAGATTGCCCCAGAGATATCCGCTGTGCGGCTCATTCACATCTGGAATCTTTTGCAGCAGCGGGTAGCCGTCCGCCACCACACCTTCGAAATCGTAGCTGCGCTGTGTGCCGCGATAGTTCTGCTGCCAGGTTTTCTCCAAATAGTCTGTTCCGATGGCCGCATTCGACCAGACATGCCCATCACCGGAGACTTCGCCCGAATCAAAGAAGTTGTCGAGCACGCCGAACTGCGCCGCCAGTTTGTGCTGGTTCGGCGTAACGGACTGCCCGTACATTGTCAGGCTCGAATCACCGTTGCCGACGTGTTTGCCGTTGTTGGTCAAGTCGCCCAGGATCTGATCGTAAGTGCGGTTCTCCTTGATGATGTAGATGACGTGCTTGATGCGGTTCTTCGCGCCACCGGCATAAGTAATGGTCTCGGCAGCGGCCTTCATGCGGTTGGATTCGAGTACTGTGGAAGTCCACTGCGGAAGCTTGGCGGCGATCTCGGATTCGTCAAGCGTAGCCAACGAGCCATAGAGCAGCGTACCGATATACGTGCTATCCATATGCCGCGTTTCAGGAACCGAATCGACCGGGCGCTGCGGATAATTGTTTGGGCCGGTTCCTTTTCCCTTGTCTGTTGCCACATACAGTTTGCCACCGGAAGCCGCCATCGAAATCGGCATCCAGTCCGTTGGCACAAAGCCGTCAGGCTCAACCATTCCCTCTTTGGAAACCTTTGAGGTGAGCTTGCGCGTGTCGATCACTGCGACGGCATCGCTGGCCATATTTGCAACGTAGAGACGCGATCCATCGCCGTCCACAGCCAGCGCAACCGGTTCCGCTCCGAAGTAGCTCTGCCCAGGCAAGCGCGTATCAAAGTAGCCCCTCGTAACAAATTGACCCTGGCCAACGTTGACGGCAGCAACAGCGTCGCGGTTCGAAAGCGCCACATACAAAGTCTTTTCGTCCGGCGAGAAGGCAAAGGCGCTCGGATGCGTTCCAGCTGCAATTGGACTGCTGGGCTTGAGCAGCGCAAGCTTGCGGCCGACCGTTTGCTTGGCAAGATCGAGCTCGACAATCTCAGAGGAATTCCAAAGCGCGACAAATGCCCGCGAGCCGGTCTTCGGAACCGCCAGGGCAACCGGATAGGTGGATGGCACTGCGTCACTTTCAGAGAGATCAAAACGCTTCTTGATCGCACCCGTCGCGGGATCAAGAAGGATAACGTCATCAGAAAGATTTTCGGCCACCAGAAGCATCTCAGAACCGGCAGCACCCACAACGGCAATTGCCGCCGGATACGGCAGGCCTTTATCGCCTTCCTTTTCGCCAATGAGCATCGTCTTGCGCCCTGCAGGAAGTTGCTGCAACGGCAACGAGATCATGCGCTCAGGCGCGATGCGGCCATTCGCAAAACTGTACACCAGGATTCCGCTGCCGACGCCATCTTTGACGCCGCCCAGAGGATTGCTGAGCGAGGCAATGCTGGCATAGATGTGCTTGCCGTCGCGGCTGAATGCCAGGCCGGAGTAAAGCGTCTGCTTCGCTTTTCTGGCCAGGGTGCGGCTATCAGGAAAATCAGTCAGCGAGCCGGTCGTTGTATCGAGTACAGAAAGCGACTGCTCGTATTTCGACTCGAACGTTCCGTAGCCCGCGTTGACGGTAATAACGTATCGACGGTCAGGCGAGATGGCCATCGAAATCGGCAAGCTGTTCAGCCGCTGCGGATGGCCGGGGATTTCACCGATCAATTGTTTGCTCGAAGGCAGATCGATGGTTTGAGAGGAGAGCACGGGAGCGAGAAACGCCGCGGTGATTAAAAAACTGAATAGACCCTTCCGATTCATATCTTCTCCTCAGAGTGAGCAATACCCGCGGCACTTTTTGCATACGCAACGAAGCGCCAGCCCGGGCTTTGTTTACGTCAGGATTGTACATGCAACCTGTGAATAGAAATATGCGGAGTCATTCCGAATGAGCGGCCTGACGTAGCGGCCTTATTTTTCGCGCTCCCCAGTCCGTTGCAGGCCGAAAAGCGCAGGCTTAATTTCACCGACTTTTAATCGGATTATGGATAGATACCGCGAATCTTGACAGCTTCAGCCACGCGGCCGATGCCGAGCATATTGGCGGCGATGCGCATGGAAACGTTTTTATCCAGATGAATCTTCAGCACGTCGCGGAACGACGTCTTCATAACGCGCTCGAGGCGGTTGTAAATATCCTGTGCCTCCCAGAACAGATGCTGCTCGTCCTGAACCCATTCAAAGTAGGAGACGGTCACTCCGCCCGCATTGCAAAGAATATCGGGAATGACGAACGCACCTTTGCTCTCAAGAGCGCGGTCGGCCGCCGGAGTAAGAGGGCCGTTGGCAGCTTCAGCAATAATGCGCGCGCGCACTGACGAAACATTATCCTCGCGAACAGTATTTTCGAGCGCCGCAGGCACCAGGATGTCGCACTGTATGGCCAGCAGGTCGGGCGGCGAAATTGGCTCGCTCTCAGGGAAACCTTCCACGTGTCCGCAGAGGGCTTTCATGTGAATGAGCTCGGGAATATTCAGCCCATTGCGGTTGTACACGCATCCTGTCGAGTCACTGACCGCGATGATCTTCGCCCCAGCTTCATGGAGCAACTGCGCGGTGATCGAGCCGGCGTTCCCGAATCCCTGCACCGCTACGGTAGCGCCTCTCAGCGGAATGTGCAGATGCTCGCAGGCACATTGGATAGTGTAGAAGACGCCGCGTCCGGTTGCTTCATTGCGGCCGAGCGATCCGCCAAGACTGATGGGCTTGCCGGTAACGACGCCGGGGATTGCATAGCCTTTGGTCATGCTGTAGGTGTCCATGATCCAGGCCATGGTTTGCGAATTGGTGTAAACGTCCGGTGCGGGAATGTCCTGCTCGGGGCCGATGAGTGGAAGGATGGCGCTGGTGTAGCGGCGCGTCATCCTTTCAAGCTCGCCCTGCGACATATGCTTTGGGTCGCAAGTGATTCCGCCTTTGGCACCGCCGAAGGGAATGTTCACGACCGCGCATTTCCATGTCATCCACGTAGCCAGCGCTTTCACCTCGTCCAGAGTGACCTGCGGGTGATAACGGATGCCACCCTTGGCAGGTCCGCGCACGGAACTATGCTGCACGCGATAGGCTTCAAAGCGGTGAATGTGCCCGTCATCCATGCGGACCGGCACCGTGACCATGAGAATTCGCTCGGGATACTTGATCATCTCCCGCGTATCCTGGTCGAGCCCTAATGCATTCGCTGCTGTCTCAAAATTTTCCAAGGCTACGTCATAGGCGTTCCCTGCAATCACTGTTGTCAGCATCCTGTTACCCTCCTTGCCTGAACCGGGCCTCGGAAACACAGCGCATTGGCCGCGGGTCAGGCGACACTCGTCTCATGCAGCTGGACGGCTGGCTGCGCCGCATCCTGCTGCGTTGTCGCATCGTGCGCTTTGTACACCGGAAGCAGCCACTTCCGGTAAGTACCCAGGCGCCCGCGCGTCGCATCAAAGTAGATCTTCTGCAACTGGCGCACGATGGAACCGATTTCACCATCCTTCACCGGGCGATGGTCGATACGAACTATGGGTGCGAGTCCGACAGCCGTGCCCGTGAGAAAGAGCTCGTCGCATATATAGAGCTCGCTGCGATCGATTGAGCGCTCGACAACCTGCAAGCCGAGTTCGCGCCGAGCCAGTTCCATGATGGTGTCGCGCGTGATGCCTTCCAGAACGTTATCTGTGATGGGCGGCGTGATGAGCTTGCCCTTGCGCACCATAAAGATGTTGCAGGTGGCGCCTTCGGCCACGTGGCCGCTCTCGTTTAGAAGGATGGCTTCATCGAATCCGCTCTGCTTAACCTCGTCGCTGGCCAGAGCACTGTTGACGTAAGCTCCGCAGATTTTTGCGCGTGCTGGAATGGCGTTGTCTTCAATGCGCCGCCACGAACTTACTCCGGCATGGATGCCGTGATCGGCGTGCAGATATTCGCCGAACGGCATGGCGATGAGCGCCCACTCATCCTGATCGTCCATAGCGACACCGACACGCTGAGCAGACTTGAAGGCGATGGGACGGACGTAGACGTTGGTTCGGAACTCATTGCGGCGCAGAATTTCCGTCGTGATGCGGCAAAGCTCCTGTGGCGTGGCAGAAACATTGATGCGAAGTATGCTGCAGTTCTGCTTCCAGCGCTCGTAATGATCGAGTGCGCGCAGGACAAACAATTCCTGCGAAAGCTCGTCCCAGTGCGCGCGAATGCCTTCAAAAACGCCGGTTCCGTAGTGCAGAGCATGGGTCAGTATGCCTACGCGAGCCTCACACAGCGGCATGAACTTTCCGCTGAAATAAACGATCGAATTCTGATCAGCATCTGCTCTCACCTAAACCTCCTGATACGACTTTTTATGCGAGTCATTGCATGATTCCTTGTTCGCTTCCCTGAACAGCTCCCTGCCGCGCACCAGCGCACGCTCGTCCAGCGCAAACCATTTTGTGTTCTTAATCAGTCGCCGCAGCGCGGCATCGATGCTGGCCTGCGGCAATCCGTCAGCAATTTCAAGCAGAGCGCCGAGCATCACCATGTTGCACGCGCGGACGCTGCCCAGGTCATGAGCGATCTGCGCAAACGGAAGCGCAAGAACGTGAATATCGTCGCGCGCACAATCGGGCGGGAACGTGTCGCCGTTGTAGATAACCCAACCCCCAGGTCGAACGCTCTTGTCGAACTTGCGCAGTGACGGCTCGTTCATGGCAACAAGGATGTTCGGAGAAGTCACCAGCGGCGAATCGATGGATTTATTCGACAGTCGCACGTGGCAGTTCGAAGTGCCGGAGCGCATCTCCGGACCATAAGACGGCAGCCACGATACCGCCAGGCCTGCGTCCAGGCCCGCTTCGGCCAGCACTTCTCCAAGCAGGAGCACACCCTGCCCGCCAAAACCCGCCACGCGCACGTGCAGATCGATAGGCTTCGATGCTTTCGCTGAAACGGTCTCGGCGTCAGCAGAGTCATCGTGAGCGACACCGAGAATGCCGGGAACCGCATCGAGCGAAGGGGCTTCGTTCGGCAATTTGCGCGGCACAGCCTGCTTCGTGCGATCGCAAAAAACACCCAGCGGGAATGTCTTTTCCATCACGTCGCGGACCCAGTGCTGGGCGTCGACGGCGGACATCTTCCAAATGGTCGGGCAAGGCGAAAGCACTTCGATAAGCGAGAAGCCGAGGCCCTTTACTTGATTCTCGACAGCGCGATGGATGGCGCGATTGGCCTGCGCAATCTGCTTGTTATCGCCAAGGCCGACGCGCTCAATGTAGACAGGCCCTTGAAGCGTGGCCAGCAGTTCGCTTACATGCAGCGGATAGCCTTCGCTCGTAGTGTTGCGACCTTCCGGCGTGGTGGTAGTGGTTTGCCCGATGAGCGTGGTGGGCGCGGCCTGTCCGCCAGTCATGCTGTAGATGGCGTTGTTGACGAAGATCACGGTGATGTTTTCGCCGCGATTGGCTGCATGCAGAATCTCAGCAGAGCCAATCGCAGAGAGATCGCCATCGCCCTGGTAGCCGATCACGATACTCGCAGGCCGGCTGCGCTTCATCGCTGTGGCGACGGCCGGGCAGCGGCCGTGCGCGGCCTGCACATTGCCCACGTCGAAGTAGTAGTACGTGAACACCGAACAGCCCACCGGGCCAATAAGAATGGTCTTATCCTGAATGCCAAGATCGTCGATGGCGCGTGCCAGCAGTTTATGAACAATTCCGTGCCCGCAGCCCGGGCAGAAGTGTGTCTGATGCTGCAACTCGGGTTTGCGCTCGTAGCGCTCGTAAAATGATTTCGCCCGGCCGTGAACTACCGTGTACTCAGAAACCTGTTCGCTAGACATTGGCCATGCGCTCCTCATCCATCTTGATTACTGCTTCCACTTGCTGTTTAGTTGTCGGCAAATAGCGTTTCGCCAGGTTGCGCACCAGTTCGAGAACCTGCTCGTGCGATGGAACGTTGCCGCCAGTGCGATTGAAAAACTCCACCGGGCACGATCCGTCCAACGCGAGACGAACATCTTCAACCAGTTGGCCGTTGCTCATTTCGACCACCACAAAGACGCGGGCGCGCTGGGCGAGGCGCTTGAACGCCGAAGTCGGAAACGGATACAGCGTGATGGGCCGCAACACGCCTACGTTGATGCCTTCCGCGCGAGCTTCAGCCGTCACCGCCTTCAGAATGCGTCCGACGATTCCGTAGCCGACCAGCACGATCTCTGCTTCTTCCGCCTGCCACTCCTCGGCGCGCGCCTCAAGCTCTTCAGCACAGCGATACTTCTGCTCAAGGTGACGAACATGCGCCTCGAGGTCGTCGAAATCCATGAACAACGAGGTGATGAGATTGCCGCGCGTGACGGCAATGCCGGTGACCGCCCATTCATGCTCTCGCGACTCGATCGCGCGCTGTGGAAACTCCACCGGCTCCATCATTTGTCCAATAAATCCGTCAGCAAGAAGAACGACCGGATTGCGATAGCGGTCTGCAAGTTCGAAGGCCAGCGCGGTCAGATCGGCCATCTCCTGCACGGAGTACGGCGCCAGCACGATGGTGCGATAGTTACCGTGACCGCCGCCTTTCACCACCTGGTTATAATCGCTTTGCTCTGCGCCAATATTGCCGAGGCCCGGGCCGCCACGCGTGATGTCGGCGATGACGCAAGGTAGTTCTGCGCCGGCCATGTAGCTGATGCCTTCCTGCATAAGGCTAATGCCGGGGCCGCTGGAAGCAGTCATGCAGCGCACGCCTGCTGAGGCGCCGCCATAAAGCATGTTCACGGCTGCAACTTCGCTCTCAGCCTGCAGAAAAACTCCGCCTGCGCGCGGCATGTATTCCGCAGCGGCCTCCGCAATTTCACTTGCCGGCGTAATGGGATAGCCATAAAATGCGCGGCATCCGGCAAGGATCGCGCTTTTGACAATAGCTTCGTTCCCCTTCATCAGTTGCTTGCGCATGGCCCAGAGCCCTCCAGGACGTTACTCGTCGTTACCGCGGCGGCACGATCTACCACAGCGCGCATCACCGTGATTGCGCCCGGTTCGGGGCAAGCCATAAAACAGATGCCGCAGCCCGTACAGCCCGCGCCCGCATATACCGCCGTGTGATATCCGTAATGGTTCAGGCGATCGCCAAGAGAAATCACCTTCGGCGGGCAGGCCTCAACACAAAGTCCGCAGCCTTTGCATTCTTCCTCATCGATCTTCAGCATTCCTCGATCGCGCTTTAATGTATCCGTCATTACCACTCTCCTGTTTGGCAAACCGCATCTAAGCAAGCGCGGCCGCCGTCCGTTCCCGCTCAAGGTAATGAGCGCGCACGGCAAAATCTTCCAGTTCCTGTTGAAAGCGCGGATCGGCAATGGCAATCAACGCCCGTGCCCTTTCGCGCAGTGTTTTTCCATGCAGATAAGCGATGCCGTGTTCGGTGACCACGTAATGCACATCGCCGCGCGAAGTTACAACACCTGCGCCGGGTTCAAGGACCGGCACAATGCGTGAGACATCTCCGTGCATCGCGGTGGATGGCAGCGCAATGATCGGAATTCCGCCCTTGGAACGCGCTGCTCCGCGAATGAAATCAATCTGACCGCCAAATCCGCTGTAGGGCCGCGTGCCGAGAGAATCAGCGCAGACTTGTCCTGTGAGATCCACCTGGAGCGCTCCATTGATGGCCACCATACGCTCGTTCTGCGCGACCACAAACGGATCGTTGGTGTACTTGATGGGCCGGAATTCGAAACACGGGTTGTCATGGATGAAATCGAAGAGGCGCTTGGTGCCCAGCACGAATGCCACCACTGCTTTGCCTCGGTGTAGCGACTTCCCTTCACCGTTCATCACGCCGGACTCCATCAAGTCGACGACGCCGTCCGGGCACATCTCGGTGTGAATGCCGAGATTGCGCTTGTCATCGAGGCAGTGAAGCACCGCCTCAGAGATTCCGCCGATGCCGGTTTGCAGTGTTGCTCCGTCAGGGATCAACGAGGCAACATTGCGCGCCACGCGCATGTGCATCTCGTTAAACGGCTCGGTGTGCAGTTCGAGCAGCGGGCGATCGGATTCTACGACTGCTGTGAGATGGCTGATGTGAATGGCCGTCTCGCCTTGCGTGCGAGGCATTTGCCGGTTGACCTCGGCAATCACGGTGCGCGCCAGGCGAACCGCAGTCATTGTGCAATCCACCGTGGTACCCAGCGTGACGAAGCCGTGCGCATCGGGCAGCGACACCTGCATAAGGACTACGTCCAGGGGAAGTTGGCCTGACTCAAACAGACCTTCGATTTCGCTCAGGAAGATGGGCGTGTAATCGGCGCGCCCGGCTGCGACCGCGTCCCGCACATTCGGACCAAGGAACAGGCCGCGATGGCGAAAATGCCCTTCGTACTCCGGCCGCGTATAGCGCGCGCTACCGAGAGTCATCATGTGGATGATCTCGACGTCGCGAAGACGAGGGGCTTGCGCAACCAGCGCATCGACCAGTACCGAAGGCGTGCCGCAACCCGACTGGATCCAAACGCGGTCTCCGGAGCGCACGGCCTCAAGCGCCTGCGCGGCGCTCATTTGCTTGCTCCGGTAATCATCTTTCCATGACATCGTCCATCGCCTCTGGATGCCGGATTTCCGTTCCGGCACCCTGTCGCTGGTCAGGCCATCAACCAGCCGTTCACCGGGCGTTTCCCTAACAAAACAAGGCTCTTGAGGGCAGCAGAGAGTCTCTCAAAAGCCCGCGTTATTCTGCGCTTTACAGGTAGGGTCTGCTGTGATGGTTGTCACCCAAGGAAACACGTGTTTTTGAGTGAGAAATATCGAATTCTGAAATGAGCGAGCCAGCCGTGGCCAGAATCGAGTAAGCTGTCTTCGACCATGCTTCCCCAAGAGCACATCGAAGAACTGCGCGCCGCTGTCGGCAACGACGGGCTCATCACAGGCGAGAGTCAACTGCAAACCTATGAGTGCGACGGACTAACGAACTTCCGCGTGCTGCCGGGCGCCGTTGTGTTGCCACGCAATGCCACTGAGGTGCAGGCAGTAGTCCGCGTATGTGCCCGGCACAAGATTCCATTTGTGAGCCGCGGCGCCGGAACCGGCTTGAGCGGAGGCGCGCTTCCAGCGCCAGGCGGTGTGGTCATCAGCCTGGCGCGGATGAACCACATTCTCGAAGTGAACATCGCAGACAAATATGTAGTGGTGGAACCGGGCGTGGTCAATGCGCATGTGACGCAGCGGGTTGCGCCACAAGGCTACTTCTATGCGCCCGATCCGTCATCGCAGTCCGTGTGCACCATCGGCGGAAACGTCGCAGAGAACTCCGGCGGAGCGCACTGCCTGAAATATGGCTTCACTGTAACGCACACGCTGGCTCTGGAGGTGGTGCTTCCGAACGGCGAGTTGGTGCAGCTTGGCTCACCCACGCTGGACGCGCCGGGATACGACCTGGCTGGGGTGTTCGTGGGATCCGAAGGCACCCTTGGCGTGGCAACAAAAATTACACTGCGCATTGTGAAGCGGCCGGAGGTTGTTCAAACACTGCTGGCCGCCTTCGATTCGCCGCAAGCAGCGGGCCAAACGGTGAGCGACATTATTGCTGCGGGCATGCTGCCCTCGGCGCTGGAGATAATGGACACTCTCGCAATTGAAGCGGCGGAGGCGGCGGTACACGCGAACTACCCAAAGTGCGGCGGACTGCTGCTGGTGGAACTGGATGGCCTGGGCAGCGAAGTGGACGCATTGATGCGCCAGGCTCTGGAGATTTGCCGCAAGAACGGCGCGCAGGAAACGCGGCTGGCGCAATCGGACGCGGAACGCATGCTGGTATGGAAGGGACGCAAGGCCGCCTTTGCAGCGATGGGGCGCATTTCGCCGAACTACATTGTGCAGGACGGCGTGATTCCGCGAACGGCCTTGCCGCGCGTGCTGAGCGAGATTGACCGCATGTCCACGGCAGTGGGACTGCGCGTCGCGAACGTGTTTCATGCGGGCGACGGCAATCTGCATCCGCTGGTGCTTTACGACCGGTCGATCGAGGGACAGGAGGAAACGGCGCTCGATCTCTCCTACCGGATACTGCACTTGTGTGTGGACAGCGGCGGGTCAATAACCGGCGAGCATGGTGTGGGCAAAGAAAAGCAGCAAGCGCTGGGCTACATGTTCTCGGAACCGGACCTGGATACCATGCAACTGGTGCGTTGCGCCTTCGATCCCGAGAACATTTCCAATCCGGATAAAGTATTTCCGCGGCCGAGACTCTGCGCTGACGTGCCCGGACCCTACAAACCTCACCCGCTGGAAACAGCCGGCGTTGCGGAGATCTTTTGATGAGCACAACGGCGGCAATCACGCGGGAAGAATGCTATGCCCGGCTGGCAGCCATCACAGGTGCTGAGCATACAGACGTTCTAGGCGAAACCGTCACGGTTAACGCCGGCGATCCAGAGCAGATTGCGCAGATCCTGAACTTGGCCGACAGCAACGGAATTGCGGTAACGCCATGCGGAAGCGGAACGAAGCAAGGTTGGGGTAATGCGGTGGAAGCAGGCATTCGGCTCGGTTTGGGCCGCATGAACAAATTGCGTGAACATCCGTGGCAGGACATGACCTGCACCGTTGAGGCAGGCTGCACCTGGGCAGCCATGCAATCCGAACTGGCGCGACACGGACAGATGGTGGCGCTCGATCCGCTATGGCCCGAACGTGCAACGGTCGGTGGCATTGTTGCCGCGAGTGACAGCGGCTCGCTGCGGCTGAAATATGGCGGCCTCCGAGATCTGATTATTGGTATGACGGTTGTGCTTGCTGACGGCACAATCGCAAAAACCGGCGGCAAAGTTGTGAAGAACGTGGCCGGCTACGATCTGCACAAGTTGATGACGGGCAGCCTGGGAACACTGGGCGTGATTGCGGAAGTCAACTTTCGCCTGCACCCGCTTGAGACAAATGCACAGACGTGGACGGCGCTAGCGCCCGAGCCTCTTCAGTTCGATCGAGCGCTGCGCGCCCTGCTCGACTCGCAAGTGACGCCTTCATCAGTGCAACTCCGGCTGAATGCGCAAGAATGTGCGCTGGACGTGAGGGTGGCGGCTCCTGCCGAGTGCATCGACGAGCACGCAGCGAAGCTCACGAAGATTTTCGGCTCAGTGGAATTGAGGCCGTCCGAGGCGTCGGTTTGGCAGGCGCGACAGGAAATGCACAACAATGCAAACGCGCTGGTGCTGAAAATTTCGACTTTGCCGAGCGACCTGTGCTTGTTGGGAAGCGAACTTCAGGATTGGGCAGCGAAGAAAGACATGGTGCTTTCCGTTACGGCACAAGCAACCGGCGTGGTGGCGGTGGCGTTGAAGTCCACGCCTGATGCAGCAAACGCACTGATTCAGCATCTGCGCGCAAGACTCAAAGGTTCCGGCGGCAGCGTGGTTGCGCTGCAGGTCCCCAAGCCGCTCAGTGGCTCGCTCGACGCTTGGGGATGCGAGTCAAATGCATTGCCCTTGATGAAGGAAATCAAACGACGCTTCGACCCGAATCGCATTCTTAACCCTGGCCGGTTTGTGGGAAATATCTGACAACTATGCTTCATACCCAAGTGCAAACAGTTAAGCTCCCCTCGAGTTTCGACGCGCATCATCCGCCGGAGAAGCAGTATATCGACGACTGCGTGCACTGCGGATTCTGCCTGCCCGCGTGCCCCACATATGTGCTGTGGAACGAGGAGATGGACTCGCCGCGTGGCCGCATTTACATGATCAAAAAAGCTGCCGACGGCGAAAGTCCGCTGGATGGCCGCTTCCGTCTGCACATGGACAATTGCCTGGGTTGCATGGCCTGCATGACGGCTTGCCCTTCAGGGGTGGAATACAACAAGCTGATTGAGCCGACACGCGCACAGATCGAACGCAAACTGCCGCGCAGCTTTGGGGAGCGGCTGTTCCGACAGATGATCTTTGCAACGTTCCCGCATCCGGAGCGGTTGAGACTGCTGGTGCTACCCCTGCTTGTTTACCAGAAGAGCGGACTGCGGACGCTGGCTCGCGCAATCGGAATTCCCAAGTTACTGCCGAAACGCATGGCCGCCATGGAGTCGCTGTTGCCGGATGTGCCTTCGCATCCGTTCAGAAGAATGCCTGCGCAAATTTCACCAAAGACAACGCCACGGCGACGCGTAGGCATGTTGAGCGGGTGCGTGCAGCAGGTCTTCTTTTCGCACGTGAACGCGGCCACTGCGCGCGTGCTTGCTGCGGAAGGCTGCGAAGTGGTGATTCCTGAAGAACAGGGATGCTGCGGCGCATTGATGGTGCATTCGGGACTGGAAAGCGATGCGATTGCACTGGCAAAGCGCATGATCGCTACGTTCGAAAAAGCGAATGTCGAAACGGTGGTGATCAACTCTGCCGGTTGCGGATCGACCATGAAGGAATATGGACATCTGCTGCGCGACGATCCGGAGTGGGCTGCCCGCGCGGCGGCTTTCTCGGCGAAGTGTAAGGACATCGCCGAGATTCTGTGCGACCTGGAGCCGCAGGCCGAGCGGCATCCATTGAAACTTCGAATTGCCTACCACGACGCGTGCCATTTGCAGCATGCGCAGGGCGTGCGCGAACAACCGCGGCGACTGTTGGGTGGAATTCCGGAACTCGAAGTTGCGGAGATTCCCGAGGGATCGCTCTGTTGCGGCTCTGCCGGTGTTTACAACCTGCTGCAGCCGGATACCGCGAACGAGCTGGGCGATCGCAAGGTGGCGAACCTGCTCACAACGGGCGCGGAGGCGGTGCTTTCCGCAAATCCTGGATGCCTGCTGCAACTGATGAATGGACTGCGTCGTCGAGGCAAGAAAGAAATGCCCGCCTTCCACATGGTGGAGCTGCTGGACGCTTCCATTCGCGGGGTCGGCGTGGAGAGTCTGTTCCATAGAAGACAAAACGAAGGGCGCTAGGGCAAACTGGAAGGCATGATATCGGATGCCCGTAAAGCTGAATTGCTCTCTGCCGCTGAGTTTCTGCTGAAAGCCCGCAGCACCGCCAACCCCGTTGACGACCTCTCTGCTCCGATGATGGCCACATCTCTCGATGAGGCCTATTTTGTGCAGGACGCGATGGCGCACATTCTTCAACCTGCAGGCATCATCGACTGGAAGGTCGGTGCGCCCGTGCCGGATGCGACGCCGATCTTTGGGCCCATGATCAGGGCGTGGGTCGGAACCGACGGTGGCACGTTTAGCGACAAGCGCTACAGGCTGCGTGGGCTTGAGGCGGAGATCTCGTTCAAGATTGGCAAGGACCTGCCGCCGCGCGCAACCCCATATTCTCGCGAAGAAATCATCAACGCAATTGAAAGCTGCCACCCGGCTATTGAAGAGCTTGAGGCGGGACTAACTGTGCCCGCGAACGTGGCGCGATTCACGATGTTCTCTGACCTGCAGATGCATGGCGGGTTTATTCCCGGGCCGGCAGTTGCAGACTGGCAAAAGATCGACATCTCAAAGGAAGCGGTCGCGCTGGCCGTGGACGGCAAAATCGAAGTGGTGCGCACCGCATCGAATACCGCGGGGACCGATCTGCTGCGGCTGGTGCTTCACCTTGCCAATGAAGGCTCTGCGCGGACCGGTGGTCTGAAGCGCGGCGGGTGGATCACGACCGGAAGTTGGACTGGCAACACCTTTGCCAGGTCCGGCTCGCACGTGGACGTGCGTTTTTCAACGGCCGGCAGCGTTTCAGTGCATTTTGCCTGAAAATCCCTGCCACCCATTGTGTGTTGAAGGTCGGACCATTATGATGTTTATGGAAAAATTTGCGAATGAATGGAGTTTCGTATATGTCCAGATCCATCAGCCTCCCAGGTGTTGAGTTCCTCGCCCCGATTACCGACAGCTATGCCGAGATTTTGACGCCGGAGGCGGTTGCTTTCGTCGTTGATTTGCAGCGCACGTTTAATCAGCGCCGCAAGGATCTGCTGAAAGCGCGCCACGAGCGTCAGAAGCGGCTGGACGCAGGCGAAAAGCCAAACTTTCTGGCGGAGACGAAGTCGGTGCGCGACGCGGAGTGGACGGTAGCGCCCTTGCCTGCCGACATACTCGACCGCCGTGTCGAGATCACCGGCCCCGTCGATCGCAAGATGATCATCAATGCGTTCAACTCGGGCGCAAAGGTTTTCATGGCCGACTTCGAGGATTCGAACACACCCACCTGGAGCAACCTGATCGAAGGCCAGATCAATCTGCGCGACGCCATCCGGCGTACCATCACGTTCAGCGATCCTTCAACGGGCAAACAGTACAAGCTGAACGAGAAGACCGCGGTATTGTTCATTCGCGCGCGCGGCTGGCACCTTGAGGAGCGGCATGTGCGCGTGGACGGCGAGCCGATGTCGGGTTCGATCTTCGACTTCGGTCTGTACTTCTTCCACAACGCCAAGGAACTGCTGGCGCGCGGCAGCGGTCCCTACTTTTACCTGCCAAAGATGGAGAGCCATCTTGAAGCGCGGCTGTGGAACGACATCTTTGTGCGTGCGCAGGAGAAGATTGGGCTGCCGCAACGCAGTATCAAGGCCACCGTTCTGATTGAGACGATCCTGGCAAGCTTTGAGATGGACGAGATTCTTTACGAACTTCGCGAACACTCGGCGGGCCTGAACTGCGGGCGCTGGGATTATATTTTCAGTTTCATCAAGAAGTTTGCCAACGATGCGCACTCGGTGCTCCCCGACCGCGTGCAGGTGACGATGACAACGCATTTCATGCGCAGCTACTCAAAACTCGCGATCAAGACCTGCCACCGTCGCAACGTTCACGCCATCGGCGGCATGTCCGCGTATATCCCTGTTAAGAGCGATCCTGTGGCCAACGACAAGGCAATAGCACAGGTGCTCGCCGACAAGGAGCGCGAGGCCGGCGATGGGCATGATGGAACCTGGGTGGCGCATCCGGGGCTGGTCCCGATAGCGCTGGAAGTATTCGATCGCCTGATGCCGCAGCCGAACCAGATTTCGAAGCAGCTGCCTGACTTCCATGCGACGGCCGATGATCTGCTGAAGATTCCTGACGGGCAGATTACGGATGCAGGCCTGAAGCAGAACGTGGCCGTCGGCCTCGGTTACATTGAAGCGTGGCTGCGCGGCATTGGCTGCGTGCCTCTCTTCAACCTGATGGAAGATGCAGCGACCGCGGAGATCAGCCGCGCTCAGCTGTGGCAGTGGGTCCACCAGAACGCGAAGCTAAGCGATGGAAGAGTTGTTGATTTGCAGCTGGTGGAGAGCCTGATTGCAGCGGAACTCGAGAAGCAGAAGACGGCTGTGGATGGACCGCGCTATGCGGCTTACGAAAAAGCCGCGGACCTGATGCGGGAACTTGTGAAGACTCCGCAGTTCGTGGAGTTCCTGACCGTGCCCGCATATCAGCGTGTGCTGAAAGAAGAGAATCTGGGCGCGGCCTGATCAAGACTGGAAACAATAAGGGCCGCAAGCTGATTGCCTGCGGCCCTTAACTTTTTGTGCTTCAGTCGGCTGCGGCGGAACTATGCAGCCAGTAGTGGAAGCCGTCGACGATGGCCATAAGCGCGGCTTGGTTAAGATCGCTGCTGACTCCGGCGGTGACCCACGGCTCGTGCCCGTCCGCATTAAAACTGACAGTAACTCGGACGTGCGCGGCGGTGTCCTGTGCGGAGACGTCGATGGCCGTAACGGTGAAGGTGCCCAGGCGCATGTGCGTGATGGCCGGGTACCACTTTTCGAGCTCGTGGCGCATGGCCTTGGTCAGCGCGTCCACCGGGCCGGCGCCTTCAGCACGCGTGGTGACAACGGTGGTCTCGCCGATGAACAACTGCATCGATGCCTGGACGTAGCGATTGCCGGTTTCGTCTGACTCGTCGAGAACGCGCCAGCTCTTCACGCTGAAGCGCTCGGGCAATGTGCCGAGCACTTTCATGCAGGCGAGTTTGAACGAAATCTCGCTTACCGTGAATGCACCGCCGTCGATCATGCCCTGATTTGCATCAATGAGTGCCTGGGCCTGCGATGGCGCCAGCGGAATGCCCAGCGCCTCAGAGAGCAAAACTACATTGGCGCGGCCCGATTGCGCATTTACGCCAATGACGGGGTTGGCTCCAACCCGCGCCGGATCGCACCAGAGATAAGCGCCGGGATTCTTGCGCTCGCTGCTTCCGTGCATGCCTGCCCACGTTCCAAATGCACCTGGTCCGACGATCGGAGTGCCGTGCGGCGGTTCGAGTCCAAATGCCGCGTAGGCAGAATGCGCCAGCCCAGTGAGCCCGGTGAGCGCTTCCGGCGAGACGAATTCAGCCTCTCCGCGCAACTGCATGCCACCGATGACGGTGGTGAGGTTGACATTGCCGCAACGCTCGCCGGTGCCGAGGAGAGTACCCTGCACCTGCACTGCGCCGGAAAGTATGGCTGCGCGGCTATTCGCCACACCGAGTCCGCGATCGGTGTGGCCGTGGAATCCGAAGCTGGCTTCGGGAAAGCTGCTCACCAGTTCGCCGATGACGTGCAAGACTTCTTCAGGACTGGCGCCTCCGTTGGTGTCGCACACAACCAGGCGGCTGGCCTTTTGCTTGACGCACTGCTCCACCATCTGCTCAAAATATTCGATGCCGCGAGCCTTCTCGGCGGGGTCGCAGGGATTGCCGTTTTCGCGGCGGCCACAGGCTGCATCCATGGCGTGCTCAAAGTCGACGATGACTTCAAGACCGTTGTCCTGCAAGTACTGAATAGATTCAGAAACCATGAGCAGATTTTCTTCCGGCATGGTCTGGAGGGATTTCTCAACATCGAGCAAGCGTGATTTGACAACGATGACGGCGACCGAGACACGCTGCCGGTTGGCGACGATGAACTTTACGTCCGGCCAATCTTGCACGCGCACGCCGCGCCCACGGCTACGGCCGAAAAGCGCCAGCTTCATTGTGCCCGTGTCAACGGATTCGATGGCGCTGGTAAGGTCGGAGACGAACTGATTGGCGCCGGCAAATCCGATTTCGGCATAGTTGACGCCGAAGCTGCCCATGCGCTGCAGGAGTCGCACGGCATTCGGGACTGAGATATCGAGATTCGGCTGCTGCAGGCCGTCGCGAAGGCTGGTATCAAACAGCTCGATGCGTTTCACTTTGCTTTCTGTCATTGAATCCTGATTCGTGAGTGCAGAGGACCGTCTGAAAGGCATCTGCGGAGAAGAAAGTTTGTACTCCAATCATATATGGGATGTGCAAGGCTATGTAGCGCTCGGCAACCTGAGGATCTGCCTCGCGTTTCCTGCCGCGACCTGGGCGCGCTCGGTCTCAGAGATGCGGGCCTGATCCATGAACTGCGCGGCAAGCTCGGATTTCTCGAACGGATAATCGACGGAGAACATGACGTTTTCAGCTCCCATTGCATCCAGCGCGCAGCGCAGCGAAATATCCGAGCAAACGCCGGAGGTCGTGATGGCAATGTCCCGTTTGATATAGAAGGAGGGAGGCTGTTCCAGAGTCCGTGAACCCCTGTTGCAGACGACCCAGCGGCTGTCGAACCGCCACAAGTTCAATGGCAACGTTTCGCCCATATGGCCAAGGATCAGCCTCGCTTTGGGATAACGCTCGAAGACGCCCGCAAAGACGAGCCGCAATGCATGCGCGGCGGTTTCAAATGCCCAACTGCATACCGGTCCCCAAAGCTCCGTATGGCCAGCGTAGACGGCAGGGTTGTCGACCGAATTCCCCGGATGCAAATACACCGGAGCTTCCAATGCCGCCGCCCGCTCCCAGAACACCGAGTACTTGTCGAGATCGAGATACTCGCCATTGGTCTGCCCATTAACCATGGCGCCACGAAACCCCAGATCGCGAACACAGCGCTCCAGTTCCGCTGCGGCCTCGGCCGGATCCTGCATCGCCAGATGCGCGAATCCGCCATAGCGCGCCGGCCGCTTGCTGATCTCGCCGGCAAGGAAGTCGTTCGCCGCTTTTGCTCTGCGCTTTGCCACCGCAGCATCTTTTTCATATTGCACACCGGGACCAGCGATCGACAGGACCACATAATCAATATGATTCTTGTCCAACACTTCGATACGCTTGTCGCCGAGATCCTGCAGAATGCCGGTACCGAATTCGCGGATGGCCGGGCTGATGTTTGGGTACGTCTCAGTGAAGTAACCCACAAACTCCGGAATCAGAAAATGCTCTTCAAGCGCGATTTTTCCAATGGAGTGCGCTTGAGATAGCTCTTTGCCGATTGGCGCCTCGCCTTGAATCGAGAAGGCGTTCGTGGCTGCACCGGCTACGGCCAGCGTTGCATGCTTGAGAAGATCTCTACGCTTCATGGTTGTGTGACCTCTGCTCCGGATCACTCTGAGAACTGAGAGGGCGGTTGGCTGTTCTGTCTGTGTTAGCCGTCTCGGGGAAGACAGGGCATGAGTTAACACGCATTATACCCAGCACATCCGCAGGTAGTGAATTGGCGACTGCCCAATTGCTGTGGCAGTGCGGTACGCGATGAGGAAAAATACTCTTGCCAAGAAACACACATCTGTAGTAGATGTTATGACAAGCGTAGGAGGAAGAGCGTTGGCCGATACGAAGCTCTCGAAACTTGAGTTCCAAATCATGGAAGTTCTATGGGCCGGTGGAGAACTTTCAATCCGCGAAATTCAGGAGCGGTTCCCCGGCAAGCGGGTGCCCGCGTACACGACGATCCAGACGACGATGTACCGCATGGAGACCAAGGAAGTGGTGCATCGCGTAAAGAAGGTGGGCAACTTTCATGTGTTTGCCGCGTCGATCACGCAAAAGGAAGCGCAGCGCCGTATCGTGGATGATTTGCTTTCATATTTTGGTGGTCGAAGCCAGCCGGTGATGGCTCACCTGGTTGAGTCTGGCCAGTTGTCGCTCGAAGACGTAAAGGAAGCAGAACGGACCCTGAAGAAACTCTCTGCAAAGGAGAAGCAGTGATGAGTTTAACCCTGTTCTGGAACGAGCATTGGACCGCGGCGCTGGTGAATCATCTTTGGCAGTCAACGATTGTGGCGGCACTCGCGCTGTTGCTGACCTTCGCGCTGAGAAAGAACCAGGCACGCATACGGCACTGGGTGTGGATGGCCGCGTCGGCGAAGTTCCTCCTTCCCTTCTCGCTGCTGATGGATGCGGGACAATGGATGCGCTCGATAATTGCCGCTCCGATTGCGAAGCCCAGCGTTACGGCTGTGATGGAGCAGATTGCTCAGCCGTTTCAGGCCACTCGTACTTTCGATTACGCATACATGCCAACAGCCGCACAACCTTTCGAATGGCTGCCGGGGCTGCTGCTGTCGATATGGCTTTGCGGAGTTTTGCTGATTGCAGCACGATGGGCGCAGGCATGGATGGGCATTCGCGCTGTTGTGCGGGCCGCGACTTCGACCGTGATTTCTGCCGAAGTGCCGGTTGCGGCAAGCGTGCCGGTGCTCTGCTCAGCATCGTTGGTGGAGCCGGGCGTGTTCGGCATTTTGCGTCCTGTGTTGCTGTTGCCGAAGGGCATCGTGGATCGGCTGAAGCCGGAGCAAATGCGTGCAATTCTGGTGCACGAGATGTGCCATGTGCATCGGAGAGACAACCTTACGTTCGCGCTGCACATGATAACGCAGGCGGTGTTCTGGTTCCATCCACTGACCTGGTGGATTGGCGCGCGCCTGATTGAAGAGCGCGAGCGGGCATGCGACGAAGCTGTGCTGGAAGCGGGCGGCGAAGCGGACGTCTATGCCGAGGGGATTCTGAACGTATGCAAGTTTTACGTTGAGTCGCCGCTGGCGTGCGCGGCCGGCGTGAGCGGATCGGATTTGAAGAATCGCATCACGCGTATCATGTCGTCGCCGATGACCTACAAGCTGAACTTAACCAGGAAAGTATTGCTGGGCGTGGCGGGATTCGCGACTGTGCTTCTGCCGGTATCCGTGGGACTGGTGCGCACGGCGCTTGCCGAGGAACGGGCCGAAGACGCCGCGGCGAAACTGCCAAAATTCGAAGTGGCGTCGATCAAACCGCATCAATCGGCCAGATGCAAATGCGCATGGGAATGCGAATGTTGCCGGATGGCGTGACGGTGTCCGGGCTGCCCTTGAGCAAGCTGCTCCAGCTGTACATTCGGACTTTCCTGATGACCGCATTTATAATCTGCCGGGCTGGGTAGAGCAGACCAGTTCGACATCGAGGTGAGGGTCGATCCGGCCGAAACGTCGAAGCTGAAAGAACTGACGATGGATGAGCGATGGGCGATGATGTTCCGGTCTTGCAGGAGCGTTATGGATTGAAGTTCCATCGCGAGATGCGCGACTGTAGAAGTTTATACGCTGGTGGTGGCAAAGAGCGGATCGAAGTTGCAGTCCGTCCAAACCGACGCACCCGACTCAGAAGGGCGGTACGGACGCGCGATGATGTGAGGGTCGTCAGAAGGCATGGTGCTTGAGGGACATGGCGCTTCGATGGAGTCATTGGCTCATGCGATTTCGCAGCAGCTTGGCAGCACGGTTCTCGATAAAACAGGTCTGACCGCGCAGATACGATTCAACTTAAATGGAGCTCCCGGGCCGGGGCGCGGGTCCGATGATGTCGACTGGCATTTTTGAACTGGCGGCCGGTCCTTCGATGATGCGTGAGGCGCAGGTGGTGCACCGGCTGGAGGCGAACCGCGCAGCTTATCCCCACTTTTTACTGCGCTCCAGGAACAGCTTGGCCTGAAGCTTGTCTCGCAAAAGGAGCCTGTCGAGGTGGTTGTAATCGATCACATTCAGCAGCCTTCTCCTAACTGAGGCCGCCGCCCTGGGGGGGCAGGTTATTTTTCCGCAAAATCATTCGGAGCCAGGGAAACAAATACCCATGTCGAAACGTACATAGGGGTGTATTCTGCTCGCGATTGCAAAATTTGGGGTGGTCTGCGCCTCGAAAAGACCAAAGGCCGGCCGCAGAAGAGGAACTACGAAATGCTGAAGGTTGTTGCTGAGAGAAAATCCAATTATCGTAGATGGGTTTTACTGGGAATCGTATGCCTTGGCGGCGGATTGACTACCGCCTTTTGCCCTGCACAAGCACCTGCTGCAAGCCCAGCCACGGCTGCCGAGGCCACCCACAAGATTGACGACACATGGCAGGGAACGCTGCATGTACCCCAGGCCAATCGCGATTTGCGCATTGTGGTCAAAGTAAAGAAAGGCGAAAAGGGCGCGCTGCAGGTGTCGAATTACAGCATCGATCAGGGCGGCGGGGAAATGAAGGCGGACACGGCAAGCTTCGAGGACGGCGAGTTCAAGTTCGCTATCCAAGGGATCGATGGCAAATACGAAGGCAAGATGTCAGGTGACGGCAAATCGATTGCGGGAACGTGGACGCAAGGCCCCGGTTCACTGCCGCTGCTGTTTGAGCGCGTAACGCCGGAGACGGAGTGGGTAATTCCAACGCCGCCTCCGAGACTGCCTCCCATGGCTGCCGATGCCAAGCCAAGTTTTGAAGTGGCGACCATCAAGCCGAGCCAGCCGGACCGGCCGGGCAAGGGGTTCGGCGTGCAGGGCAGCCACTTCAGGACGATCAATACAACTCTCGCAGACCTGATCAAGTTTGCTTACGGCGTGCAGGACAAGCAGATCATCGGCGCACCATCGTGGGTGGAAACGGACAAGTTCGACATCGAAGCGCAGCCTGACGTTCCCGGCGCTCCGAATAAAGATCAAGTCTCGATGATGGTGCAGAAGCTGCTGGCCGATCGCTTTCAGATGAAGTTCCACAAGGAGACAAAGGAGTTGCCCGCCTATGTGCTGAGCGCAGCAAAGACGGGACAGAAGATGACCAAGAGCGACTCGGATCAGCCGCTTCCGGGGTTGTTCTTTACGAATATTTCTCCCGCTACCTTGAATGTGCGAAACGCGACTATGGACGATGTATGTCATCTGTTTCAGTCCGCAGTGCTGGATCGGCCAGTTGTGGATCAGACGGGTATCACCGGCAAATGGAATTTCCAATTGAAGTGGACCGCGGACGAGTCGCAGTTTGGAGGGATGGGCGTGAAAGTGCCTCCACCGAGCGATGCTGCAGACGCACCACCGCCTCTATTTACGGCTATCCAGGAACAGATTGGGTTGAAACTGGACGCAGGAAAAGCACAAGTTGAAGTACTGGTGATCGATAAAGCGGAAAAGCCATCGGCTAACTGAACTCACAAATTACAGGTCTGAATAAGCAAATGAGATTGCGGCGCAGAGCCTACATCCCGATTGTTTGTGGTTTTGTGTGTCTGTGCGCCGCGGTGTGTTCATGGGCCACGGAGTATCACGGACAGGTGTTTTTCGGTGGTGTGCCAGTGCCGGGCGCCACCGTGACGGTGACGCAAGGAGACAAGCGCTTCTCCGCCGTCACTGACCGGCAGGGTCTGTACGAATTTGCAGACATTCCTGACGGACGGTGGAAGATCCAGATCGCAATGAGTGGTTTTGCGACCCTCGACGATACGGTGACGGTGGGTCCTGATGTGCCGCAGCGCAGATGGGACCTGAACCTGCTGGGGCTTGAGCAGATGATGGCCCAGGCGCAGGTAAGTGCTCAGTTGAAAGCACGGCCGGAGAACGCTGCGCCAGCGCCAGGCGGTGATGAGAAGCAGAAGGCTGCCGAAGCCGCCGTAGCAGGGATGCCGCCGATTCCTGCGGATCAAGCGGCAGAGCAGTCGGCTGACGGCATGCTGATCAGCGGCAGCCAGAACAACGCGGCCACTTCGCAGTATTCGTTGTCGCCCGCATTTGGCAATCATCGGCCGGGACAAAAGGGACAGTACAACGGCAGCGTTGGCGTGGTTGCAGACAACTCCGCATTGGACGCGCGGCCGTACTCGTTGACGGGGACCGACACGCCCAAGGTCTTCTACAACCGAATCACGGGAATTGCGACGTTCGGCGGACCGTTGCGGATACCGCGCCTGATGCCCATAGGGCCGAATTTCTTTCTCAGCTACCAATGGACACGCAGCGCGGTGGCGAAAAACCAGACCGGGTTGGTGCCGGATGCTGCGGAGCGGAGCGGCGATTTATCCGGTTTGCGCAATGCACAGGGACAGCCGGTAACGATCTACAATCCCGCGACGGGGTTACCATTTACCAATGTTCCGGTGAGTGCGCAAGCGGCGGCGTTGCTGAAACTTTATCCCTTGCCGAACGTGGCTGGCAACACGCGATACAACTATCAGTCCAGCGTGCTCAACAACACGCATAAAGACACGTTGCAATCGCGGCTCATGAAAACGATCGGACGTCGCGACCAGTTGTATGGCGGCTTCGGCTTTATGAGCACGCGTGAAAACACAAAAGACCTGTTCGGGTTTGTGGACACGACGAACTCGCTTGGCATTGATGCAAACATGAACTGGTCGCATCGCTATTTGCACCAAACGTTCGTGCTGCTGACCTATCACTTGACTCGGTTGCGCACTGGAATTCAGCCGCAGTTTGAAAACGGCCAGAATATTTCGGGGTTGGCGGGCATCGGGGGCAACAATCAGGATCCGCAAAATTGGGGGCCGCCGAACCTGACGTTCTCAAGCGGTATCTCCGGGCTGGGTGATGGAAACAGCGCATTCAATCGCAATCGCACTGACGCGATGAATGTGAATGTGTCGACGAATTACCGGCGGCATAACTTCATTTTCGGTGGAGATTTTCGGCGGCAGGAATACAACGTTTTTGGACAGGACAATCCGCGCGGCAGATTTGCTTTTACGGGAGCGGCCACACAGCAAGGCGGGACTTCTTCAGGCACATCGACAACCACGGGATCGGACCTGGCGGATTTTCTGATCGGCATTCCTGACACGAGCGCAATTTCGTACGGCAATCCGGACAAGTATTTCCGGCAATCAGTGTACGACCTTTATTTTACGGATGACTGGCGGCTGATGCCGCAGTTGACCATCAATGCAGGCGCGCGTTGGGATTACGGAGCGCCATTGACGGAGTTGTTCGGCAGGCTCGCAAACATTGACGTATCGCAGGGCTTTACGAACGTCGCACCGGTGATCGCTGCGAACCCGAAAGGCCCGGTGAGCGGGATGGCTTATCCGACTTCGCTGGTGCGGCCGGATAAGAGAGGCATCGCGCCGCGGATAGGAATTTCGTGGCGTCCGATTCCTGCATCGACGCTTGTGGTTAGGACAGGATACGGAATTTATTACGACACATCGGTTTACGTTACGGCTACGGAAGCGATGGCCACGCAGGCTCCGTTTGCGACCAGTGTGAGCCAGGCCAACAGCAGCACGTGCCCATTGACGCTTGCCAACGGATTTACTCAATGTGCAAGCGCAGCAACGGACACATTCGGAATCGATCCGAATTTGCGCGTGGGCAATGCGCAGATCTGGCAACTGGGTGTGCAGCGCGACCTACCTTGGGCATTAGTGGGATCGGTGACATACTTCGGCACCAAGGGCACGCACGGGATGCAGGAGTTTCTCCCAAACACCTATCCGATCGGCGGCGTGAATCCTTGCCCTGCTTGTCAGACAGGATTTGTGTATCGCACCTCCGGCGGCAACTCGACGCGCAACGCAGTACAGATGCAGTTGCGGCGCAGGCTGCGCAGCGGCTTGACCGCGACGCTTGATTACACATGGGCGAAGGCTATGGACGACGATGCGCAGGTGGGCGCAGCGGGGCACCAGACGGCTACCAGCGCTGCAACTCCAAGCGGTGCGAGTGCTACGAGTGCATCCGTCGCCGGGCCAACGATTGCGCAGAACTGGCGCGATCTGTTGGCGGAGCGCTCACTCTCCAATTTCGATCAGCGGCATACTGTGAATGCAACCATCCAGTACACGACGGGGATGGGCCTGGGCCGAGAGCTGATGAGCGGTTGGCGCGGAAGACTGCTGAAGGAATGGACCGTGGGGAACCAGCTTACCTTCGGCACGGGATTGCCGGAGACGCCTATCTATTTGGCCGCTGTGCCAGGTACAAGTTTTACCAACACGATCCGACCTAACGCGACGGGAGCGCATGTTTATGGCGGGACCGCCGGCCAGTATTTGAATCCAGCTGCGTATTCAGCTCCGGGGCCCGGCGCATGGGGTACGGCGCGCAGGAATTCGATCACCGGGCCTGACACATTCAGCTTAAACTCGTCGATGTCACGGACGTTCCGGCTGATGAATCCGTTTAATCTCGATGTGAGGATCGACGCTACGAATGTTTTAAATCGCGGCGTGTTTACGGGCTGGAATTCAGTAGTGAACCAAACAACTTTTGGGCTGCCCTCTCAGGCGAATGCAATGCGGAGCCTGCAGGTGACTGCGCGGTTGAGGTTCTGATGATGCGTTGGCTCGCTTTATTGAAATCAATTCGGAGGAGCAGTCCCTCAGGGGCTAAAGCCCGCTCGTATTTTGCGGCATTTGCGGCACGACTAAAGTCGTGCCCTGTTACAAAACGCAACCACGGGCTAGCCTTGCCGAACCTTGTGAAGTCGTGCCCTGTTACAAAACATTTCCACGACCGTTCTTCTCTGAAGCCTTTGCAGTTCGCAATTTCCATCAAGACTGCGGCATCGCTTTCAGTTGCGCTTGCGGCGGGTGCATGGCTGAGTGCGCAACAGGTGGGCGGCAACGCTGCGGCCGGGCAAAGTGAAACTTACAAGCTGACACTGAATTCGCAACTCGTGGTTGAACAGGTTGTGGTGAAGGACAAGAAAGGCGAATTTGTCAGCGGGCTTACTGCGAAAGACTTTACCGTGACTGAAGATGGAGCGGCGCAGACGGTGAAGTTCTGCGAGCACCAGCACTTCTCCGATTCAGTGACTCCCCTGCCCCCGCAATCCGCTGACGAGGAGAACATAACGATTTACAAAAAGCTGACGCATACGCAGATTGCACCGGAACCCGCGGACGGCACGAAATACAGAGACCGGCGGCTGATTGCGCTCTACTTTGATATGACAGCCATGCCGCCGCAGGACCAGGAGCGCGCGTTAACAGCGGCACAGAAGTTCGTGCGAACGCAGATGACTCCCGCGGACATGATTGCCATCATGGAGTTCGGCGGTGGCTCGGTCGCTGTGTTGCAGGACTTTACTGCCGATCGCAACAAGCTGCTGAGCATACTTGAAACCTTGATTGTTGGAGAGGGGCAGGGCTCGACGGATTCAATTGACGATGCTGCAAGCGCGGACACTGGGGCGGCCTTCGGTCAGGACGACAGCGAGTTCAACATCTTTAATACCGACCGGCAGCTTTCGGCATTGCAGACGACTGCAAAGATGCTGGAGCAGATGCGCGAAAAGAAAGAGCTGGTGTATTTTGCCGGCGGATTGCGGCTGAACGGCGTGGACAACATGGCGCAACTGAACGCTACCATTGATGCTGCGGTGCGGGCCGGTGTGTCGTTCTGGCCAGTAGATGCGCGCGGACTGGTGGCGAGCGCGCCGCTTGGCGATGCGACGCAGGCATCGCCGGGAAACGTCGGCATGTATTCGGGGACAGCGGCGCAGGCAGCGACGGACAGATTTCAGCAATCGCAGGACACGATGTACTCGCTGGCCGCGGATACCGGCGGCAAGCCGCTGTTTGATAACAACGACCTGACGCGCGGCATTGTGCAGGCGCAACACGCTATCACCGATTACTACATTGTCGGTTACTACACCACGAACACCGCACAGAACGGTAAGTTCAGGCGCGTCAAGATCGCGCTGGACAATCCTGCCGATGCGAAGCTTGCGTATCGCGAGGGCTACTACGCAAACAAGCAATTTGCGAAGTTTACGACGGTGGACAAGGAACGCCAGCTCGAAGACGCGCTGATGCTGGGCGATCCGATTACGGATTTGACCATCGCAATGGAGATCGACTACTTCCAGCTGAATCGCGCCGAGTATTTTGTGCCCATCATGGTGAAGATACCCGGGCGCGAACTGGCGCTGGCGAAGAAGTTCGGCGCCGAGCATACGTTGATCGATTTTGTCTGCGAGATCAAGGACATAGCCGGTGGGTTCACCGTAACCAACGTGCGCGATAACGTGGACGTGAAGCTGACCGATTCAACAGCACAACAGCTCGCCAAAGTACCGATTGAATACGACGCCGGATTTACGCTGCTGCCGGGCCGTTATTCGATAAAGTTCCTGGCGCGCGATGATGAGACCGGAAGAATCGGAACATACCAGACGGAGTTCACGATTCCGAATCTGAATAAGGAAACGGTTCGGGTGCCTATCAGCTCCGTGGTGCTGAGCAGTCAACGCGTCAACACGCGGGATGCGCTTTACAACGCGACCCGCGGGAAGAAGCAGAATGAAAACGACGCGAAAAATCCTTTGGTGCAGGAAGGCCTCAAGCTGATTCCGAGCGTCACGCGCGTGTTCAACACCGCACGTGAAATGAATGTGTATTTGCAGGCTTATGCAGGAGGACCAGCCGCTGCGACTGCGGATTCAGCAGCGCCAAAGCCTCCGTCATCGCTAATTGCATACGTGAGTCTATATAAAGATGGAAAGAAGGCGTTCGAGTCTGCACCGCTGGCCGCAAAGCCGGAGGTGGGAAGCAGGCTGGGGGTGACGCCGTTCAGCTTCCACCTTACGCTCGGCACTATTGCGCCGGGCCGTTATGACTGCCAGATCAGCGTGCTCGATCCGGCGGGACATCGAGTGGCTTTTTGGGTGAATCCAGTGATGCTGGTAAAGTGAGCGTCTAGACTTCGACTCGGTCTTTGTTCAACGTGATGCGACCGAGGAGACTGAACATCTTTTCGCAGGTTTGGAGATGGGTTCGCATGGCGTGGCGTGCCTTCTCCGGCTCGCGCCTGCGTACCGCAGCCAGAATCTTTCCATGCTGTTGATGGGCGTTTTCCTTGATGCCAGGCAGCTCCTGCGATTTGCTGATCCACTCTTTGAGGACTCCGCGAATGGGAGTCAGCAGCTCGTAGAGCATTTGGTTCTTAGCGCAACTGGCAATGGCCAGATGGAAATCAACATCGAGATCAACGAACTCGCGACCCACGCCATTCAGACTTTGTTCCATGTCGTCCATCAGGCGATCGAGCTGTTCGAAGTCCGTAGTGTCGGCGCGTTCCGCCGCCAATGCTGCGGTTTCAGATTCAATCAGCAGACGGGCTTCGCCAACATCCTGCAGTTCCTTGTCAGTCTTAAGCAAGCCGCGCGCCATAATACGGTCGATGAGAAGCCTCGATGTCTCAATGACATAAGTTCCTTCGCCGGGTCGCATCTGCACCATGCCCACGAAGGCAAGCGACTTGAGTGCCTCGCGCAACGTGGAGCGGCCAATGTTCATGGCATAGCAAAGCTCAGCCTCAGAGGGCAGCTTCTCGCCGGGCTTCCACCGGCCTTCAGCGATCTGGTCTGAAAGCTGTGCTGCTACCTGCTCTCCTAATGTGATCCGCGAGACCGGCTTTAACATTGACATCGCTACCTTGAGGTAATTATAGTACGCACGCTAGTACATCAGCACATCAGGCTGTCTGATGTTTGGAGTTGCTATCAAGATCGATATCCCATCAGGGGGTGCGATAGCAGCTTCCGACATAGACGTATCGGTTGGGCGATTCTACCAGCCCATCCATTTTTCTGTTTTGTCCAGGGCATTGCGGCGATTTTACCGCGCTTCCCTCACCCGTTTTCAAGGTTAACCGTTCGTTTGCACGTGAGCCAAGGTAATATGACCAAAGCCCTGCGCTGGAACATGGCCATTCTCATCACGGCGGCAATAGCTATCAGCTATTTCGACCGGCAGACACTTCCCATCGCTATCCGCGCCATCCAGCAGGAAATTCCGGTTACAAACGGACAGTTCTCACATCTGCAGGCGGCGTTTCTGGCGGCGTACGCGCTGATGTACGCCGGCAGCGGGAAGTTGATTGACGTGCTGGGCACGCGCCGCGGATTCCTCGCCATCATGATCTGGTGGTCGCTGGCATGCGCAAGCCAGGGACTGGCCACAAGCGTTCCGTGGCTGGCGGCGAGCCTGTTTTTGCTAGGCATGGGAGAGGGCGGCGGTTTTCCTGCTGCGACCAAGGCGATGGCAGAGTGGTTCCCGGTGGGCGAACGCTCGACTGCTATGGGCGTGATGAATGCGGGCACCGCGGTCGGAGCGGTTGCCGCGCCGCCGCTGATTGCGCTTACACTTGCGCACCTGAGCTGGCACTGGGTTTTCTACCTGGCTGGAGCGGTTGGACTTTTGTGGACTGCCTGGTGGGTCAAGGATTATCAACCGGCCGCAACGCACCCACGCCTGGGAGCCGAGGAAAGAGCAAAGCTGGCCGAGGTTCTGGCGCCGCAGGCAAAGAGCACGCAATCAGTCAGGTGGATCGATCTATTCAAGTACCCGCAGGTTTGCGGACTGGTGTTCGCCAAGTTTCTGAGCGACGCTGCCTGGTACTTCTACATTTTCTGGCTGCCCAAATATCTGTACGATGTGCATCATTTCGATACCAAGCAGGTCGGCTATTACGCGTGGATTCCTTATGCGGCAGCAGGTGTTGGCAGCCTGCTCGGCGGCTGGTTCTCAAGCAGGCTCATCCAGCGCGGGATCTCGCTGAACAGGTCGCGCAAAATCGCTCTTGGCCTGAGCGCACTGGTGATGCCGGCGATTCTGCTGGTGCCGCATGTCCCGGTGGAGTTCGCGATCGTGATCTTCAGTCTTGCATTTGCCGGCCAGCAGTCATGGTCCACGCTGGTGATGACACTGCCATCCGATCTTGTTCCATCAAGCGTGGTGGGTTCATTCGCGGGGCTGGTAGGATTTGGCGGCGCGATGGGCGGCATTGTCTTCGGACTGGTGGTTGGGCAATTGCTCGACAGCGGATTCGGATACGGTCCGGTGTTCGGAATTGTAAGTACGCTGCACGTGATTGGATTCTGCGTGATTCTGCTGACGATTCGCGTGGTTGGGCCCATCAACTTTAAGAAGAAGACGGCCAAGTTTGCTACTGCCTGAGCCGTACATATCCAGGAGGAGAAGAACGTGGAAAAACAGAAAAAGACTATCGGCATCATCCATGCGATTCATCTGACCATCGGCGCCATGAAGCCATTCCTTGAGCGCTACATCCCAGACGTTGAAGTCATGCATCTTTGCGACGACACCCTTCAGCGCGATAACCTCGCGGCAAGTGTCGGTACCATCCCCAAGCACAATTACTTTCGCTTTGCGCAGTACGCGCACAACATGCAGGAGTCGGGCGTTGAGTTGATTCTGCTGGCGTGCTCCACATTCAATTACGCGGCAGAGTTGGCGCGGCCCATGACCGACATTCCGATCCTGCAGATTGACCGGCCCATGATGGAGCTTGCGGTGATGCAGGGCAAGCGCGTGGGCTTGCTGGCCACGCTGCCATCCACCGTGCCCTCGTCCGAGCGGTTGTTGCGCATCGTTGCCGCCGAAAAGAATCGTGAGGTGGAAATCACGACCGTGCTTCGTCCTGAAGCATTCGAAGCTGTTGCGAAAGGCGACAAAGCAACGCACAACAGAATCCTTCTGGAAGAGATCGAGAAGCTCTCGGGCAAAGTTGATTCCATCGTGATGGCTCAACTCTCCATGTCGGCGCTGGAGCCGGAACTGGGCAAGACTGCGGTGCCGGTCTACAACAGCGGCACGACTGGGTTTGGATATATTCGCGAGAAGCTGTACGGGCCGGTGCGCGACGAGGTGAACGCATGATGGGATCGGCAACAGCCCAGGCAACGCCGGCGCGCGTGTATTCGTACACCGCGCCGCATTCAGCCGCGATGGTGGCTGACTTGTCGCGCCGGGCTTATGAGTACAGGGCTCAAGTGCTGAAGATGGTGTACGGGAGTAAGTCGGGACACATCGGCGGCGCGTTTTCGATTGCGGAGGTCCTTGCGTGCCTCTACTTCCACCAGATGCGGCTCGATCCCGCAAATCCCGGTTGGAACGATCGTGACCGGCTGGTGTTTTCAAAAGGACATGCATGCGCAATGCTCTACACCTGCCTTGCGAACCGTGGATATTTCCCTGTGTCGGAGTTGCCGACTTTCCGTCGCTTGAATAGCCATCTTCAGGGACATCCTGAACCGAAAAAGACACCGGGCGTAGAAGTGGCCGCGGGACCGCTAGGGCACGGCGTGGCGATTGCTTCGGGAATGGCGCTGGCCGCGCGGATGGAGGGCTCTAAGCGCAAGATCTATGCAGTCCTGGGCGACGGCGAATTGAATAGCGGCGTGATCTGGGAAGGCCTGATGGTCGGCGCCAAGTTCGCACTCGACAACCTTACCGTGATTGTGGACTACAACGGCGTGCAGCAGACCGGGACTACAAGTCACGTAATGCCTACGGAGCCGATTGCAGAAAAGTGGGCGTCGTTCAATTGGCACGTGATTGAAATTCATGGGCACAACGTCGCCGAGATTCTTTCGGCGCTGGACCACGCGGATGAGATTCACGGACGTCCGACAGTGATCATTGCGCGCACCACCAAGGGAAAAGGCGTGAGTTTTATGGAAGGACAGCCTGCCTGGCACGGCGGCATTCCGGATGACAAGCAGTTTCAGAGCGCGATGGCGGAACTGGAAGAAAGGATCAGCGAATGGACAGCCTGATTCGAAATCCTTTCGGCAATCCTGCCCTTATCAGGAAGGCATACGGAGAAGCTCTGGTTGAACTAGGCGCAAAACGCGACGATGTGGTGGTGTTGAGCGCGGATGTACAAAGCTCCGACTTCAGCTACATGTTTGAAGCTGCTTATCCGCAGCGCTTCTTTAATGTCGGCATTGCTGAACCCGCGCTGGTCGACGTTGCCGTTGGACTGGCTAATGCCGGCAAGATTCCGATTGCAAACACATTCGCATTTCTTTTTGTCACGCGCGCGTTGGAGATGGTTCGGACGCATCTGTGCTACGGAGGCGCTAACGTAAAGCTGGCCGCGGCCTACTCGGGCCTTTCGGATTCGTTCGATGGACCGACGCATCAGACGGTTTCGGACTTGGCGATCCTGCGCAGCCTTCCGAATATGACGATCGTTGTTCCCGCGGACTCGCTTGCGGTTAAGAAGCTGTTGCCGCAAGTGGTGGCGTGGGACGGACCGGCATACTTCCGGCTTTGCCGCAACGAATTGCCGCAGATATTTACCGACGCGTACGAACCTGTGATTGGAAAAGGCATCACGCTGATGGATGGCGATGACGCCACGGTGATTGCGTGCGGCGTTATGGTGGCGCGCGCGATCGAGGCTGCGCAGATGCTTGCGCAGCAAGACGTAAATGTACGCGTGGTTGAAATGCACACCATCAAGCCGCTCGATACCGACCTGATTACACAGTGTGCACTGGAAACAGGCGCAATCGTCACCGCTGAAGAGCATTCCATCATCGGCGGGCTCGGCGGCGCCGTGGCTGAGTGCGTATCGCAGAACACGCCGGTTCCGGTGGAACGCATAGGCGTGAATGACACATTCACCGAGTCTGGACCATACACAGAACTGCTCGACAAGTACGGCATGAGCGTGGAGGCAATTGTTGCCGCGGTGCAACGCGCCGTCGCACGCAAACAGGCAAGCCCATCCGAAGCGACCTGTGAGGCTGTTTAAATGATGAAACAAATTACACTCCCCTACGGACACGAAGAGCGGACCATCGAGATTCCGGAAGAGAACCTTGCCTGGATCGAGGGGCCGCGCCACGCAGACCCGATTCCGGATATCGAAGCCGCGGTTCGAAATGCGATTCGAAATCCCATCGGCTCGCCAACATTTCCGGAACTGGTTGCGCGCTACGGCAGACGCACGCTCATCCTGGTGGACGACAGCACGCGTAGCACTCCGCAAACACTCATACTGCCGATCCTGCTGGACGAATTGAATGCGGCCGGAGTGCCAGACACTGAGATCTCGGGAATGATCGCCCTGGGAACGCATCGGTGGATGAACGAAACGGAGATCGAGCAACGCGTCGGCAAGGATGTGCTAAAGCGCATCTCGGTCACCAATATGTCGCACGACCCGAAGGATTTTAAGGACCTGGGCGTAACTCCGCTTGGCATTCCAATTCACGTCAATCGCAGGTATCTCGATACGCCGATCACGATTGCGGTGGGCAACATTATTCCGCATATGTATGCGGGTTGGGCTGGCGGCGCCAAGATGGTGCAGCCCGGCGTGACCAGTGCGGTCACTACTGGAAGAACGCATCTGATCGCGGGCCCGCGTGTCTACGAGATCCTCGGCAATGTCGACAACGAAGTCCGCAAGGAGATGGAGACCATCGCGGTTCAGTCAGGCCTGAAGTTCATTGTGAACGTGGTGCTCGATGCGTCGGGCTCGGTGGCGGGAATCGTGGCGGGCGATGTCATAAAAGCGCACCGCGCCGGCATAGAGATTGCAAAGCCAATCTACACGCTTGAACTGTCAGAAAAGCCCGACATCGTAGTTGCGAGTTCGCATCCTGCGGATCGCGATCTGTGGCAGGGCTTCAAGCCGGTGAACAATTGCGGCATGTTGGCGAAAGACGGCGGAACTCTGATTCTGATTATTCCCGCGCCGGAAGGCATCGCGCCGGATCATAAGCTGCTGGTTGATTTCGGAACCACGCCGGGCGACAAAGTAATGGACCTGGTGACTCAGGGCAAGGTCCACGACGAAGTTGCTGCCGCCACTTATCTGGCTTTTGATCAGACGCGGAAGAGACTGACCATTGCACTCGTGTCCGACGGCATCCCCGACAGCGAGGCTCGCAAGATCGGAATCACTTCAACTACAAGTTTTAACGAAGCCCTGGCTGCGGCAATCGCCCGGCACGGCAAGAATGCGCGCATCGGCGTGGTCACGGCCGGCGCAGACGTTATGGCGAAATTCACCGGAGAGGAGAGTGAACAATATGCCACGGTTTGCAGCGAATCTATCAATGATGTTTAACGAGGTCTCGTTCCTCGATCGTTTCAAGGCAGCAGCGGAGGCTGGATTTTCTGCAGTCGAGTTTTTGTTCCCTTATGAGTATTCACCTGAGGAAGTGGCCGGCAAGGCCAGGGATGCAGGGGTGCAGATCGTGCTGTTCAACATGCCTGCGGGAAACTGGGCAGCGGGCGAGCGCGGACTCACCGGATTGACGGGACGCGAACAGGAATTTCGTGACAATGTAACCAAGGCTGTGACTTACGCGAAGGCTTTGGGAGTACCAAGACTGCATGCGATGGCCGGCATTGCTCCCGCTGAAGCCGATCTGGCTGAATGCGAAGCGACGCTGATTGCAAATCTGAAGTACGCCGCAGCAGAGCTTGCCAAGCACGACATTACCTTGCTGCTTGAAGCGATCAATACACGCGATATGCCCGGCTTCCTTGTTTCTACTCAGAAGGACTCTCACGCGATTTGCGAGGCGGTAGGCGCGCCAAACATGAAGATGCAGATGGATCTGTATCACATGCAAGTGATGGAGGGCGACCTGGCAACGAGCCTCAAGCGCTACGCGCAAATGTGCGGGCACATTCAGATTGCAGGATGTCCCGAGCGCAATGAGCCGGACACAGGTGAAATCCGCTACGAGTATCTCTTCAAATTGCTGGACGCGATCGGCTACGAAGGATGGCTGGGCTGCGAGTATCGCCCGGCCGGTAAGACGAACGAAGGATTGCGGTGGCTGAGCGCCGCAACACGCTGATTTCCCCTGGAGAGAAAGGACTACGACGTGTCAAAAATTGGATTCATTGGTCTCGGCATCATGGGTAAGCCGATGGTTCGCAACCTGCGCAAGGCAGGGCACGAACTGGTGGTTTTCGACATTTTCAGCAAGTCGGTAGACGAGATGGTCGGCGAAGGAATTGAGCGCGAAAGCTCCGCCAAGGACGTTGCGGCACGCACGGACCTGGTAATTACGATGCTGCCAGATGGGCCGGAAGTAGAGCAGGCAGTGCTTGGAGCCGGCGGCGTTCTTGAAGGCGTACGCGCGGGCTCGATTCTCGTGGACATGAGCTCGATCAGTCCGCTGGTCTCGCAAAAGATGGGAGCGGCCTGCAAAGAGAAAGGCGTTGCGTTTCTGGATGCGCCGGTAAGCGGCGGCGAGCCCAAGGCGATCGACGGAACGCTGGCAATTATGGTGGGTGGCGATGCGGATACGTTCAGCAAGGTAGAGCCGGTGCTGAAGCTGATGGGCTCGAGCGTGGTGCTCACTGGTGGGGTGGGTGCGGGCAACGTGACCAAGCTCGCCAATCAGATCATTGTGGCCTGCAACATCGCGGCGATGTCAGAAGCTCTCGTTCTGGCTGACCGCTGCGGCGTGGATTCAGAAGTTGTATTCAACGCGATCAAGGGAGGTCTTGCGGGAAGCACGGTGCTCAACGCGAAGGCCCCGATGGTGATCGCGCGTAATTTCAAGCCGGGATTTCGCATTCGCCTTCACCAGAAGGACTTGCGCAATGCCCTGTTGACTGCTGAGTCGAAAAAGGTAGCGCTACCGCTGACGAGTCTTGTGCAGCAGATGCTCATGGCCCTGATGAATCGCGGCAGCGGGGATCTGGATCACTCTGCAATTTTCACTTTCATTGAGGAGATGGCGCCAAAATCGGAGTCTTAAATACTCTCTTGCCGGTTTCAAGAATTTAGTAAGACAGAACGGCCGGCGAGGAAAAGCATTTCAAGGGCGAATCGAAATGCAAAATGGTCGGGAGGAAAGTGCGCCCCTTTGATCCTCCTTTTTAAATCCTTGTGCTCGTCCTGGGCCAGCATTATTGGGCGGCGTGGGAGGAGGGCCGGTAAAGTCGCAACCTGTACGGTAGCGATCTTCTAAAGCCCCCCTCTTATCACCAGAACAGCAAACAAGGTTGATTCTCTGGCAGTGAGGCTACGCTGACGCGGACCTTCTTTTCTTCACCCGTTCGTCATAGAAGACGGACTGGCGTACAGAAGAAGGGTGACGGAAACTTAAGCAGTTTTACGAGAGATAGGAGGTAGGACGTGAGGAAAAGGATGCATGTTGGTTGGTTTAAGCCGGCTTTGACGCTGGCGCTCTTCCTAGCACTGGTATTACCGGGATTCAGCCAGGTTGAGAAGGGAAGATTTGTTGGTCGCATCACGGACGGTTCGGGTGCTGTAGTGGCAAACGCGTCAGTGAAAGCGGTAAATATCGGCACAAACATTGCGCAGGAAGCAGTGACAAACGAGACTGGTGACTATGTGATTACCCCTGTTTCGGCAGGCCAATATCGTTTGACGGTCACAGCGACTGGCTTCCAAACAATTACTACGTCAGTGATTGAAGTGAACGTGGGGCAGATTGCTCGCGAGGATCTGGCTCTCAAGGTTGGGTCGTCGACCACAACAATCGAAGTGACGACAGAGTCACCGCTCATCAATACGGATTCGGCAACGATCGGAACGGTTGTTTCAAACCAGCAGCTCACCGATCTTCCGCTGAATGGACGCGGATTTTTCCAGTTGGCGGAGCTTACGCCCGGCGCGGCGCTTCTGGCCCCCACGGGTAATTCGCTGGCGATCCGTCCTGAGGTTGTAAACGGCAATACGATTAGCGGCGTTCACGGATTTGCGATGTCGTTTCTTCTTGACGGCGTAGACGTGACAGAGCAGCACCAGGGCGGAACATTCATGCAGACATCGATCGATGCTCTGCAAGAGTTCAGTGTGCAGCAGAACGCATACTCTGCCGAGTGGAACCGCGGCGGTCCAGGTTTTAACTCGACAACCAAGTCAGGAACCAACAGATTTCATGGCGGCGTATTCGAGTTCCTCCGCAATGACAAGTTCGATGCGCGCAACTTCTTCGCCCCAACCCGGCAGATTCTAAAACGAAACCAATATGGTGGAGATCTGGGCGGGCCGCTCACGATTCCTCACATCTATTCCGGCAAGGACAGGTCGTTCTTCTTCCTCGACTACGAGGCGCAGCGGCTCCGGCAGGGACTCGTGCAGAGCGGAACGGTTGCAACCGCGGCCCAGCGGAATGGCGATTTCAGCGCCACGGGTCTGAACACTATTTACGATCCACTTACGACAACGGGTGGAGTGCGCCAGCAAATCAGCTGCAATGGCGTCCTGAATGTGATTTGCGCAAACAGGATTTCACCGCAGGCCAAGGCGATTCTGGCCTATTACCCCGTCGCCAATTCAGGCAGCAACTCCTTCCGGGCAGTCCCATCCCAGGCAATTGATTGGGACCAGTTCTTGGTGAGAGTGGATCACCAGGTAAACACATCCAACCGTCTTTTCTTCCGCTGGGGATATGTGAATAATCGCGAAACCGATCCTAACTGGGCGCCAGCGCTGAAGACAGCTGCATTGACTTCGAATGCCCAGGACATTGCTGTGGGGCTTATCACGAACATCGGGTCCAACAAGGTGCAGGATTTCCGCGTTCACTGGCTTCCCAGTCATGTCAGGCTCGCCGCCTTCCTTCAGGGACCAGACTTCAATTCTTCCATAGGTGCGGTTGGATTCGCGCCCCTGCTCGAGCCTGGCGGCATTGGTTCGTTCCCGGATTATGCACTCAGCGGTTACCATGCATTGCAGGGCTCATCCTTCGATAACCGACCCAAGACACAGGACCGTCGCGTACTCGAGGGCATTGAAAATTTCACGTGGCTGAAGGGCCGCCAGTCGTTCAAGTTCGGCGCGCTCATCCGGTACTTTCAATGGCTCGGCACCGATACTCGCACCTCCTACGTAGGCAACTGGTCGTTTACCGGCGCAGAGACAAACAATGCCGGCAAGGGGGGCGATGCTTTTGCAGACTTTCTGCTTGGCTACCCTGCCTCTGTTGGCCGGGCTTATCCGTCGGCCAATTTTGGCGGACAGGTATGGTACAAGCAGTTCTATGTTCAGGATGACATCCGCCTAAACGGCAAGCTTACGGTGAACATCGGACTGCGGTACGAATACAATCCGTGGGCCGAGGGATACCTCGGACAACTCGGCACGTTCGACCCCACCCAGGCGAAGCCAATCATTGTGGCCAGCCACAACAGCCAGGTAAATTTAGCGGCACAGCCCGCTGCTCCTTTGGGCATGCAGTACTTCGGGAAGTATATCCAGACGACCGCCGACGCAGGCCTGCCATACAACCTCACCTACACAGACAAGAGGCAGTTTGGACCGCGCGTGGGCTTTTCGTGGCAGGTGCTTCCAAAGACTGTGGTCCGCGGCGGATACGGAATGTACTATGAGCCGGAAGGCACCAGCGGCCGTGTCAATTACAACATTTTGCCGTTCCTGCTTGCGGAAACGGTCAACCAGACGGCAAATGTCGTTCCGAACAGGACGATTGCCGACTTCTTCCTGGGCTCGGCGCTGGGATCGACAACCACCAACCCATCAATGAGTCCGACGCTCACGCATTTGAGCATGGGTGAAAACGACCACTGGAGCCTCTCGGTCGAACGTCAACTCACCGACAAGAGCTACATTGATGTTGCGTATGTTGCTAACCACGCGCTTCATCTCCAGTCCAGCGACTCCTTCAACACACCTACACCTGCCACCGGAGCCATTCAGGGACGCCGCCCATATCAACCCTGGGGTTCGCTTACCTACCAGTCGCAGGACCAGAGCGCTGCTTATCAATCTCTCCAAGCCAAGTGGCAACAGCGCATGAACCATGGCCTGGCAGCGATGGTGTCGTACACCTACTCGAAATTCCTGCAAAAAACCCAGACACCGCAGGCAGGCGGAGATTGGGCGTACGAGAGGACATACTCTCCGTTTGATGTTCCGCAGAACCTTGCTATCAGCGGAACCTACATGCTCCCTATCGGCGAAGGGCGCCAGTTGCTTTCGAATGCAAACGGAGTGACCAATGCCATTCTCGGCGGATGGCAGATCCAGACGATTACGATCCTTCGCAGCGGAATTCCTTACACTCCCGTGGTAGGAACGGATGTTGCGAACACTGGCATTGGATCGCAGCGGCCAAACCTGAATGCGAATTACACCGGTGCGTCGAGCTTCCAGAAATCGCTCACCAAATGGTTTGATCCGACGCGCTATGTACAGGCTCCATCACTCACCTACGGCAACGTGAAAGGAAGTACGTTGCGGTCGGATATGTGGCGTCAATATGACGCATCCATTTTCAAGAACTTCAACATGCCCGGCGAGACGAAGCTTTCGTTCCGCGCCGAGGCATTCAATCTCCCAAACACTACCAGCTTCAACGCACCGGGTGCGACGGTCACGTCCTCGACCTGCTGCGCAGTCACATCAACTTCAACCGCTTCGCGCGATATTCAATTCGCGCTGAAGTATGACTTTTAGGTGCATGAACTTGTAATGAATTGACCTCCTCAAACTAGGGTCAGTGCCGCCGATGCTTGACGGCACTGGCCATTTTTTCGGTTTCCTTCTCACCTAAATTGAATTCGCGTTGCTGCAGGTTCACGCACTCGCAATGCAGGAGATCAGATAATGAGAAAAGTTGCTTCCGCTGCAATCGTTCTAATCCTTGGACTCCCGCTGTGGGCGAGCGCGCAATCGGCGTACCTCGATCCGTCACAGCCAATCGACAAGCGAGTCGATGATCTGATTCACCAATTGACACCCGCCGAGAAGACGTCTCTGCTCAGCACGACCGCTCCGGCCATTGATCGCTTAAAGGTGCCGGCGATGAACGGCTGGAACCAGAGTCTGCATGGAATTGTGTGGACGCAGCCTACGACGATGTTTCCGGTGTCAATCAACATGGCGTCGAGTTTCGATCCGCCGCTCGTACACGAGGTGGCTGCGGCAATCGCCGACGAGGGCCGTGCAGTTTACAACTACTGGCATACGGTTCCCGGCACGGTGGAACCACAGGGGCGGGGTCAGGCGGTGACGATCACGCCTGACGGTAAGCGGATTGCGCATAACGGTCTCGTCTATCGCTCACCCGTAGTTAACATGGTGCGCGATCCCCGCTGGGGACGCATCTGGGAGACATTCGGCGAAGATCCGCTGTTGGCGTCGCGGATCACTGTCGCATACGTGCAAGGAACGCAGGGTGACGATCCGAAGTATCTGAAGCTGGCAACGACCCTCAAACACTATGCTGTATACGACGATGAGAGAGACCGGGTCAAGACCAGCAATGACATGGTCAGCGATCGGATGCTGAGAGAGTTCTATCTGCCTCAATTCAAGGCAGGCATTATGGCCTCGAAGGCCACTTCCATCATGTCGTGCTACAACGGCATTAACGGCATGCCGTGCGCCGAGAACAAGCTGCTGCTCACCGATATTCTGCGCAACGAGTGGGGATTCAAGGGATTTGTGGTGCCCGACAGCGGCGCAGTGCAGAACCTGGTGAGTGCTCACATGAAGTATCCGACGCTGCAGGTTGCGGCCGCGAAGACAATCCTGGCGGGCAGCGATCTGGATGACGGATCCTATGCGCTCGCGCTTCCAAAGGCGCTGCAGGAAGGACTGCTGACGGAAAAAGATGTAGACGAGTCGCTGCGCAGGGTTTTGACGATTCGCTTCCGGCTGGGCGAGTTCGATCCGCCAGATATGGTTCCCTTCAGCAAGTACGGGCCCGAGTTGATCGATTCGCCCGCACACAGGAAACTCGCGCTGCGCCTGGCTCAGGAATCGATTGTGATGCTGTCGAATAGAGACCACCTCCTGCCGCTGGACAAGAGCAAAATCAAGACGGTTGCCGTCATCGGCCCGTTTGCGAACTTCGCGCAGACCGGCCCCAACTACACCGGTGAAGTTTCAAAGTTCGTCAAGCCGCTCGCGGGGATTCAGGCGAAGGTCGGCTCGGCAGTGAACGTGCTATACGCGCGTGGCAGCGGAATTGTTGAAACAGACAATCCTGAGGCGAGCGTTGCGGAAGCTGTCGATGCGGCGAAGAAGGCTGACGTCGCCATTCTTTTTGTGGGTACAAATCAACTTCTCGAACGCGAAGGACTCGACCGCGGATTCCTTACTCTTCCGCCGGTGCAGTTGACGCTGGTGCAGAAGGTGATGACTGCAAATCCGAAAACCGTAGTCGTGCTGCTGAACGGTGGCCCTATTTCGCTTGGTGGGCCTTACTCCGGCGGCGGACAACGCGCTCAAACTACGCGCTTCTCCACCGTACTCGATATGTTTTGGGACGGCGAAGAAGGCGGTACAGCCATTGCCGATGTTTTGTTCGGCGACTACAACCCGTCAGGACACATGCCTTACACCGTGTACAGCAGCGATCGCGGATTGCCTCCGATGACGGAGTACGACATCTCCAAAGGCTTCACCTACATGTACTTTGGAGGTAAGCCGCTGTTTGCGTTCGGTCACGGGCTGAGCTACACCACCTTCGACTACAGCAACCTGAAAATCTCTTCCGCAAAAGTGCAGGGCAACGGTACGGTGCAGATCCAAGTGGAAGTGAAGAACAGCGGACAAGTTACTGGAGACGAGGTTGTGCAGCTCTATGTACACAACCGTGATTCCAAAGTGATGCAACCAAAGGAACAGTTGCAGGGCTTTGAGCGGGTTAGCCTGAAGCCGGGAGAAACAAAAACAGTTCACTTTTCGATACCGGTTGAGCAGCTTTCATACTGGGACACGGACCAGCACCAATACGTCATCAATCCGGGAACTTTTGAAGTGATGATTGGAGGCGCGTCAGACGATGCACGGCAGAAGGACAGTTTTGAAGTGACCTCAGAAGGCGCATGGCCTGCCAGCGAATTGACCACCCGCGCGGCGGTAGGCGACTACTCGAACGCAAAGAAATAGGCGACGCCGTAGCTGCGGCGCATTCATTGAGGTGTGCCGCGGCACTTCGGCTCTACTTAAGGGGAGAAATAAGGATGAGAACGGGAAAGTTCGGATTGATATTGAGCACTGCTGTTCTGGCGATCTCGTGCCAGGCCCAGACTCAGGTAAGCGTAAACGTGGATTTGATGAAGTCGCAGGGCGCGTACAGGCCAATCTATAGCTGGTTCGGGTATGACGAATCGAACTACGGAGCGATGAAGTACGGCCGGCAACTGACAAAAGAGCTGCATGACCTGAGCCCGGTGCCGGTTCATATCCGCGCTCATTTTCTGTTTAACTCTGGAAACGGAGTTCCAGAAGTAAAGTGGAGTTCGTCGAACGTCTTCAGCCTGGACCAGAATGGCAAGCCAGTTTATGACTTCACCATCACGGACAAGATGTTTGACGCCTACAAGGAAGCGGGCGTAAAGCCGATGGTCGAGCTCGGCTTTATGCCGAAAGATCTTGCATCGACGGTTCCGGGAATTACGGAATACCAGCTCCACTATCCCAAGCCAACCAACGGCGGATCAGTGAACAACCCGCCGAAGGACTACAAGATGTGGGGTGAGCTGGTTCACAAATACGTAGAACACCTGGCGGAGCGTTACGGACGCGAGCAGGTGAGCAACTGGTACTTCGAAGTGTGGAACGAGCCGGATATTTCGTATTGGCACGGCACTCCGGAAGAGTACTTCAAGCTCTATGACTATTCAGTTGCCAACGTTCGCGCCGTGTTGCCCAATGCAAAGGTGGGCGGCCCGGCGTCAACAGGGCCTGCCAGTCCAAAAGCTTCCGCTTTTCTCGAAGCATTCCTGAAGCATTGCGAGAACGACAAGAGCGCGGCCGATGGCAAGCCGATTCCTCTCGACTTTATCTCGTTCCATCCGAAAGGACGTCCGCAGCTTATCGACGGGCACGTCCGCATGGGCATCGCCGAAGAATTGAGAGCCGCGAAGAACGGCTATGAGATCGTGGCCAAGTTTCCGAAGTACAAGCAGACACCGATCATTCTGAGCGAAGCCGATCCCGAAGGATGCGCCGGCTGCTCAATGAAAGTGAATCCGGCCAATGGTTACCGTAACGGTCCGCTATACCCTGCGTACACGGCGGTTGCGATGAAAGGGCTTATTGATCTGGAGCAGGCAGCTGGGGTAAACCTGATCTCGATGCTGTCCTGGGCATTCGAGTTTGAAGGTAAGGACTACTTCGAGGGATTCCGCACGCTCGCGACCAACGGCGTCGACAAACCGATTCTGAACGTCTTCCGCATGGCCGGACTTATGTCTGGTGACCGCGTGACAACGACCAGCACCGGACAGGTTCCACTGAACGACATTCTGGATCAGGGCGTACGCCAGCAGCCTGATGTTGACGCATTCGCGACCAAGGCCGCGCACGAAGCGGCAGTCATGATGTGGAATTATCATGACGACGACGTACCTGGGCCCGATGCACCTGTGCAAGTAACGGTATCCGGTATTCCCACCGGCGTGAAGAAGGTTCTGCTGCAGCACTACCGCATCGACGAGACACACAGCAATTCTTATACCGTGTGGAAGGCGATGGGCTCGCCTCAATCGCCCACCCCGGAGCAGTATGCGAAATTGACGGCAGCCGGACAGCTCGAGTTGCTAACATCGCCGGAATGGCTCGACGTGAGCAACGGCAAAGTTGTGATTGACACGAATCTGCCCAGGCAGGCAACATCGCTTCTGCATTTGAAATGGTAGGAACAGTCAATGAACCATAGCGGCCGATTGCAAGCTATCGCGCTGGTTATTGCCTTGTGGAGTTGGGGTGCGCAAGCATCCCAACAACCCAAGGCATTCGATCTTGAGGGGGATATCGCAGGCGCGCATGATCCCTCAATGATTCGCGAAGGCAACACTTACTATGTCTTCACAACCGGAAAGGCGCCGGGCGGCGGACAATTTGCCATTCGCTGTTCCACCGATCTGACCACCTGGAAACATTGCGGCCAGGTGTTCGATGCAGTTCCCGCGTGGATCAAGGAACGCAGCCCCGGCACCAGAGATCTTTGGGCTCCCGACATCACCTTTGAGCACGGGCAGTATCGTCTTTATTATGCGTATTCGCTTTTCGGTAAAAACACTTCGGGTATTGCTCTCGCTACTGCCAAGACACTCGATCCCAAAAGCCCCGACTTCGGCTGGCACGACGAAGGCCTGGTACTCGAGTCCAAAGCGACGGACGATTTCAACGCCATCGATCCCAATTACATAGAGGACAACGCGCACCATGCCTGGCTGGATTTCGGAAGCTTTTGGACTGGCATCAAAATGCGCGCTCTCGATGCGGCGACGGGCAAGCTCTCGGCCACGGACACGACGACCTATTCGCTGGCAAGCCGGGTGCCGCCGCCGAACCCTGAACCGAAACCGCCCGGCCTGCCATCCAACTGGCAAGCGGTTGAAGCTCCGTACATTGTTCATCACGGTGGGTATTTCTATCTTTTTGTTTCATTCGATCTGTGCTGCAGAGGCGTGAAAAGCACGTATCGGACAGTCGTGGGGCGCGCAAAATCCATCACTGGTCCGTATGTCGACCGCGAGGGCGTGCCGATGCTGAAGGGCGGCGGAACAGCCTTACTTTCAGCAAATGCGCGCTGGCTCGGACCGGGCGGTGAGTCGGTTCTTCTTCGCAAAGGCGATCTGGACTTGATCGTCTATCACGCCTACGATCATGAAACCGGAAAATCGTCACTGCAGCTTTCGACGATTGAGTGGAAGCAAGGCTGGCCCACGGCGGCTCTAAGGGAGAAGTAGCGCAAGCCGCTGCGCTACTTCTTACCCGCAGTCCGGTCCAGCGGCATCATCTCAATGTTGCGTACACGAGCCGGAGCTGTCCCCGGAGGAAGCGCCGTGGAGTAAAAGGCCAGACCCTGGCTCGAAGCTGCGGGATAGATCAGCGCTGTGAGTACCGTTTCCCCATCCTCGGCAAACACTTCAACTGAGTTGCTGTCTACCACAATCTCCATGGGCACTCCTTCAGCCTGGATGTGCTTGAGCTGAGCGGAGACGCGCGCGGAAAAATCCGGGGACCAATCGGTTTTTCCTGAACGCGTGCGATCAATGAAGACGCGGCCCTTTGCCATGTCGATGCCGACTTCCGTTTCCTCATTTGCGGTTTCATTCGGATCGTTGGTGCTGCGGCGTAGTCGTACGCCGGCTTCGGATGCATCACCGGGATCGAGCGTAAAGCGAAGCCGGTAGACACTTCCGTAAAGCTTCTTTGTCGCGATGCGTTCATTTGCCCTGGCAAGCGTCTGGAAGGAAGGCGCGCCGAACATGGCCATGTACTTCTTGTCAGCCGGCAACCCAAGAACGGGTTTCTGCACCAGTTGCAGCGGCTCCTGTGAGGGAGTCGGCGGCGGATAAGCGGGAGGTTCCTGGAAATACAAGTGACGCGCCGTTGTCATTTCACCGCGACCCGGCAAGGCAGGCAGTTTTGAAGCGTACTGCCAGTTGCTCATCCAGGCGATCCAAGTCCGGTCGAGGGATTCGTTGCCTGTATTTGCGAACGAGGTGGACGCGTAGAAATCCTTGCCCCAGTCAACCCAATGCGGCCCGGAGCCGGGATGATCCTCAGTAAAAGTTGTGCCATCGAATCTGCCGACGAAATACTGATCGCCCGAACCTCCGGCGGGACCGCCCGGATTGATGTTGACGTTGAGGAGCCATCGCGAGCCGTCGAGATTACCTTGGGCGTCATACACGGGAAGCTCGAAGAGATCCGGGCACTCCCACACTCCTGACACTGCGCCGGCAGGACCGAACTCACTGGCGAGCTCCCATTGACGCAGATTCGGCGAGCGGTAGAAGCGCAGTTTGTGCTGGTCAGGCAGTGCGACAACCATTACCCAACTCTTCGAAGCTTCGTGCCAGAACACCTTGGGATCACGAAAATCTTTGAGGCCGAGGTCGACAACGGGATTGCCGGAGTACTTTGTCCACGTTGCGCCTTCGTCGCGGCTGACCGCAATGTTTTGCGTTTGCTTGTCCTGCGATGCGCCGGTGTAGATTGCGATGAGACATCCGGGAGTCTTCTGTCCGGCAGCACCGCACAGGCCGCTGGTATTGTCGCGATCTTCAACTGTTGAGCCACTGAAGATGGCAATGCCCTGGGCTTCAGGAATGGCGATGGGCAGGTGCTTCCAATGGACGAGATCGAGCGACGTAGCGTGTCCCCAACTCATGTGTCCCCACTGATCGCCGGAGGGATTTGTCTGGAAGAAAAGATGGTATTGCCCATTCAGATAAATTGGGCCGTTGGGATCGTTGATCCAGTTGGGCGGCGCAAAGAAATGGATTTTTGGCTGCCACTCAGCGTTTGGCGCCGGCGCCGCCGCCGGCTGCTGGGCAAAGGATTGTATCGCTGGAAAAAAAGCGGTTACGAATAAGAGAATGCAGCCGGCATGGACCGGAATGCGGGGACGGGGTTCCAGGGGCATGCTTCGTTTTCCCTCGAGATGAGGTTAACCGATCGGTCAAGGTCGAGGCCAATCGGCAGGGGCGAACGGGGCGACAAGTGGCGGAATGGACGAAATGAGGATGAGGAGACTGCGAGTTCTGCGCCCGAAAGCGGACTCAGCAGTCTCCCCAGATTCTTCTATGCCAACTGGAATGTGATGGTGATGTTTGTCGTCATGTCTACCGGGCGTCCGTCGCGCGTTGCCGGGCGGAAGCGGATCTGCAGAGCTACGCGCTGGGCTTCCTCATCAAGGCCGTGCCCCAGGCCGCGCAAAACTCCCTGCACGGCAACCTGGCCGTTCGCCAGGAAGGTGACACGCAGAACTACATCGCCCTGAACCTTCATTTGGCGAGCTTCAGCCGTGTACTTCACCGCCGGTTTAGAAATGAGTTCGAGGTTTGTGAAGGCCGGTTGTGTGTTTACCTTTTGCACCACGGCCACTGTTGTCACAGCGGGAATTCCGGCGGACGCAACCCTGCCGTAGGTTCCGTTCGCAACGGTTCCGGTGGCGCCGGGAATGCCGGCAGAGGCGACCCTGCCTACGGATCCAGCATTTGAGCCGGCGTTCGTTCCGTTGCCAATTCCAGTTGAGCCGACAACTCCATGCGGAGCGATCGCAGGACCCTGCATTCCTCCATACGGATTGCCGATGGCTGCGATGGTTGCCGGACGCGTCGCGTTGGGATTGGGCGTGGCGCCAAACGTTTCACCCAGGTGAACTGGAGCAGTGGATGGCTTGACCTGCGGCGACTGCGCGGGCATGGCGGCCGTGAGCGCTGCTTTTGGCTGTGGCGCCAGAACAATCGCTGGTTTGACTGGCTTGATAACAGGAATCGGCAACTTGGCTTCCATCTGGATCGGCTTTGGCTCAGGCTTCGGCTTCGGCATCTCGATCTTGGGCGCCTCCATCTTTACCTTGGGAGGCTCGGGCGGAGGCGGCAGCTTTGGCGGAGGCGGTACCTTCACTTTGGGCTGCAGCGGAGGCACGGTGGGTGCAATCAATTCCGTCATCTCATAGTGATGCACGGCGATCACGTGCTTGACCGTCATGCCAACCATGAGAACCAGCGCAAGGATCGATCCGTTAATGGAAAGGCTGGCAATAAGCGCGCCGGTGCTGCGTTCCGGCTCAGGAAGTAGACCGAAGTTCGTTCTTCCAGGGGTATATTCAACCGCCATGATCCAGACCTCGCAAGTGCCAACGAATAAAGCTGTATTCAGTTACGAATCCCGAACGGTGAAACTTGCATCGATCAGCAGCAGGCCGCTTCTCAAAAATGCATTACCTTCAGTCGCGAATCTGATTACTAAAGTCGGATGGTGCAAGACGATTATCCCCGGAATCAAAGCAAAGCTGAAAGTCCAAAAGCGTAAGTACCCACGGTACAAACGTGCGGGTCGTAACACAAATGTGGTAGGCAACGGATGCAACCAATCGTTACTTATGCAAATGGTCAGGATTACTATTGAGCGGAGTTGGGTGAGTACGAAGGAGCGTTCGATTTTCGTTGCGCTCCAAGCTGCGCTGCAAGATGCACCAGTGCTTCATCGCTGCCTCGTTGAGCGGCGATCTGCATTCCGCCTGTCGAGTACGGAACAGCGACGACAGGCACTCCCGCGAGACTGAACGGCGTGGTGTAACGCAGCAGATGAGCGCGCGTCTGTGAGTGATCTGCTCCGGCCGCAAGCCGGGCTACGGGAGCGCACGGGAACATGATCAACTGATGCGCGGCGAAGAGATCGTCCATGCGCGCATTGAATTCGGAGTGCCGCTGACGCAGTGCTGCGATTTCTGACGGTGTGATGCGCGCACCCATTTCGAAGCGCTCACGAATGGCCGGTCCGAAACGATCGAAGTTGCCGGCGTGCAAACGCGCCGCCTCCCATGCCTGGATGCCCGCAAAGATATCCCGCGACTCGGACCACCATTCCGGATCGATCGTGCGCGCTTCAAGTCCGAAAGACTCCAGTTCGTGAATTGCCGAACGGAAGCTCGCGACAATCTGCGGCTCGCAGTCGTAGAGAAAGCTGTCAGCGATGACCGCGAACCGAGTAAACGTCGTCGCTGGGACTGAAACGTCTGGTGCGTAAAAACCAGCGAGTAGTGGCGCATCTTCAAGATCGCGAAAGAGCCAGCCGAGCGTGTCGAACGATTCAGCAAGATGCGCGCCTCCGCTCCAGTTGCCGCGGCCGAGCGTTGAGCGGTAACCAGCCAATCCACTCAGCGCTGCGGGCACGCGAACTGATCCACCGGTGTCTGTGCCGATGGCAGCAACAGCCGAGCCCTCAAGAACGCTGGCTACTGCTCCACTTGAGGAGCCACCGGTAAGCGCGCCGGGATCGCCGGGCAGCAAACAGTCGCCGAAGTCGGGATTCTCGCCGGTGATTCCGTAAGTGAGCGGGTGAACGTGCGTCTTGCCGATGATGACTGCACCGGCAGCACGTAGCTGCCCAGCAACCCATGAATCGTGTACGGCTTTTCCATTCAGATTGCGGTAAAAGACCGTTCCACAACTCGTGGGAGCACCACCAAGATCGAGGCAGTCTTTAATCGAAACCGGCAGACCCCATAATGCGCTGCGTCCATCGTCAAACGGCCCACCGCTGCCGCGCGGCATGTCCTCGGCGCGCTTGGCTTCGTTGCGCGTCCAGGCCAGATCCTGCCAGAGATAGGTGTTGTGGCTCGGATTCCGATTGGAGCGCGCCAAGGCCTGCTCGGCCAATTCAGTTGGGGTGAGCGTTCCACTTGCAAGCGCGCGGCGCAGTTCGTGTACGGTCCAGGAGGCTGTTGCCATAAAGAGATTGTAAGGGTTTCTAAACATGCGTCGCGATCCGGTTTCTATTTGTGCGGCAGAGGGTTTCTGGGTGACCCTGCGGGCCTCGATCCACTGTTCAACGGAAAGGATGTTCGGGAGATGGGTTCTTCTGATAATTTTGAGCGAGGTAAGCTCTTCCCCCTTTTACAGCAACGTTTGCGAGTGACCTCCATGGACCTGATCGATCGATTGGCGGAGCACAAGGCGCTTGGCTCAGCCCCTCGGGAAGAGCTTGCGTGGCTGGCGCAGCACGGAAAACTGCGGCATCTCGACGCGGGCGAAATTCTGTCGCACAAGGGTGAGCAGGTTGAAGGTCTCTACGTCGTTTTAACCGGGCATATCACTCTCTCAGTCGATAGGCCTACTGGCCGGCAGAAGGCTATTGAATGGCGGGCCGGCGAGCTATCGGGCATCATGCCCTATTCGCGGCTGAAGACTCCCCCCGGAGATGCAATAGCGGAGGAGCCTACGGAGATTCTCGCGGTGTCCCGCGAGCAATTCCGTGCATTGATCAGCTCATGCCACGAGATCACCACGATGCTCGTACATACGATGCTCGATCGAGCCCGGCATTTTACGTCGAACGATCTGCAGAACGAAAAGATGATTTCACTCGGTAAACTTTCGGCCGGGCTTGCCCACGAACTGAATAATCCTGCGTCGGCAATCGAACGCAATGCAACGCTTCTTGAAGACCGGCTGGCCGAGGCCGAAGCGGCAACCCACGCTCTGGGCGTGGCCCGGCTGAGCGATGCGCAACTTGCAGCAGTGGAAGCCACTCGATCCGCTTGCATTGCCAAGGCACCGGAGGGCGTGCGCTCGCCTGTGCAGCAGGCTGAGCGCGAAGAGCAGATTGCCGACTGGCTCGCCGATCATGGGCTCGACGAGAGCATTGCGGATGCGCTGGCAGACACGCAGGTCACTTTTGCTGCGCTCAATGAGCTTGCGACAGTTGTTCAGGGCGATGCGCTGGAAGCGGTGCTGCGCTGGGCAGCTTCAGGATGCGCGGTTCGCACTCTCGCCTCTGAGATTCAGGAAGCGGCAATGCATATTTCAGGCCTGGTGTCGGCCATCAAGGGCTTCACCCATATGGATCAGGCAATGGTGGCAGAGCCGTTAGAAGTCGCGCCGGGTCTTGGAAATACTGTTGCTGTGCTCCGCTCCAAGGCGAGCAAAAAGTCGGCTGCAGTTTCAATTGAGGTAGAGCCCGGCCTGCCGCGTGTGCGCGGATTTGCCGGAGAGCTGAACCAGATCTGGGGAAATCTGATCGATAATGCTCTCGACGCCGTTGCCGACAATGGGTGCGTCAAGGTTACGGCAAAGCGGGAAGGCGCACGCATTGTGGTGCGCATTGTGGATGACGGTCCGGGCATTCCCGCAACGGTTCGCGAGCACATCTTCGATCCGTTCTTCACCACGAAGCCTATGGGACAAGGCACGGGGCTTGGCCTGGACATCGTTCGGCGTCTAATTCGACATAACGACGGCACCATCGAAGTGGACTCGGAACCGGGGCAAACGGAGTTCCGTGTTGGACTGCCGATCGCCGCGGGCGAAGAGGTCGCGCAATGAATAAGCCAGTTCTGCTCATCGTGGACGACGATCCGCAGGTTCTTGCGGCGGTGCGCCGCGACCTGCGCTCGCGCTATCGCGAAGACTACATGGTGATGGGCGCATCATCAGGAAATGACGCGCTGGAAGCCATGCGCGAGTTGAAGGGCCGTGGCGACTCGCTTGCGATGATCATCTGCGATCAACGCATGCCGGGCATGATGGGAAGTGAAGTGCTGGCCAAATCGCGTGCCATTTATCCGCTTGCCAGACGTGTTCTGCTTACCGCTTACTCCGATATCGATGCCGCAGTGAAGGCCATCAATGAGGCGCATCTCGACCACTACCTTTCCAAACCCTGGGATCCGCCGGAAGAACGGCTCTTCCCCGCTGTCGACGATTTGCTCGACTCGTGGCAGGCCGAGAGTCTGCCGGAAGCAAAAGGTCTGCGACTTGTGGGTCATCAGTGGTCGCCACAGTCGCACGCCATCAAGGATTTTCTGGCCAGCAACCTGATTCCCTATCGCTGGCTCGACATAACGCGGGATGCAGATGCGCAGGCATTGCTTGACGCGGCTGGTGTGGACGGAAGCGAGCTTCCTGCGCTCTTCTTCGATGACGGAACGCCGGTACTACGCAATCCGGATCCGCGCATGGTCGCGGAGCGCCTGGGCAGGCCATTGACCGCGTCATTCGATTTGTACGACCTGGCCATTGTTGGCGCAGGCCCGGCGGGACTAGCAGGCGCAGTCTACGGCGCGTCAGAAGGATTGCGCACCGTACTTCTTGACCGGCATGCGCCCGGCGGACAGGCGGGCACAAGTTCGCGAATTGAAAACTATCTCGGATTCCCGGCCGGAGTAAGCGGCAGCGAGCTCACGCGGCGCGCTATTGCTCAGGCACAGAGGCTCGGCGCTGAGTTCCTTGCACCACTCGAAACCACCGGAATGTCGATCGATGGCGGCTACAAGCGGCTCACACTCAGCGACGGGCGTGAGATCGTATCACGGACTGTGCTGGCCAGCACCGGTATGCTCTATCGTCAACATCCTGCGCCCGGCATCGCCGAGCTTACGGGCGCGGGCGTCTACTACGGCGCGGCAACCACTGAAGCAGCGGCCTTCCGCGAGCGGCGCGTGCTGGTGGTGGGCGGCGGAAACTCCGCCGGACAAGCCGCCATGCATTTGGCTCGCTACGCCAGAGAGGTGGAGATTATCGTTCGACGCGAGGGATTGCGCGAAACCATGTCGCATTACCTGATCGAGCAGATTGAGAAGACCGCAAACATCCGCGTGCGGCCTAAAACAGAAGTTGCGCGTGTCGAGGGCGATGGTCACGTAGAGCGCGTCGCTCTGATGTGCGTTGAGGACGGTTCAACCAACGTCGAAGAGGCCGATGCATTGTTCATCTTCATCGGCACAAGTCCACGGAGTGACTGGCTTCCGCCCGAAGTGCTGCGCGATGAAAAGGGTTTTGTGCTAACCGGACGCGACGTGATGGCCGCCGAAGATTTTGCGCGCACCTGGAAAGAGCAACGCGAGCCACTGCCGCTGGAAACCAGCGTGCCGGGCGTGTTTGCCGCGGGCGATCTTCGTGCCGGCGCAATGAACCGCGTCGCCTCGGCCGTTGGCGAGGGGTCAATGGTGGTGCGCTTGGCCCACGAATATCTCGCACTTACCTGAGCTACGAATGGCCCGCTCTTCGGAGCCGCAGCCCTATTGGTAATGGTTGGCAACTTCGCTTGTCCATCACACCAGGCTGTGATAAGAAAGCGCCCGCGTGCAAGCCTTTCAAAGGCATTAGAAACATGGGATTGCCGGAGAAACCGGTGCACGCACTCAGCCTTTTTAAACCCTGTTCGACCAACCGGAACGGTTCAAATCCGGCAGGGGAAATGCCCATTTATATGTCCAGGTATAGCTAAGAAATCTACACCAAAGGGTAAACATATCCTCAGTTAAGTTCGCGTTTTGCTTTGCTCTTGCTGGCCAATGGTATTATTCTTTGCCATTGGAACAATTTAGCGAAAAAGTTCGCTGGCTTTTCAGCACTGCTTCAAAGGAGAAAGATATGAATCGGCGCGATTTAAGTTCTGCTTGCCTGCTTGCGATTGCGGCCAGCCTTGCCCTGTTACCTATGGGCTGCAAAAAGGCTCCGCCTATAACTTTGTCGGCAAATGCTAACCCACCAGCCGTATTTCCGGGAGAGCCAGTTACTGTAACTGCCACGCCTGGATCGGTCGACCCCAAGAAGAACACTAACGTTGTCTACAACTGGTCAGGTACCGGCGCCTCGGGCAACGGCACCTCAACCACCGTTCAAACCGCCTCGCTGGATCCAGGAAATTACAGCGTGAAGGCGGAAGTGAAGGAAGGCAAAAAGGGCAAGGAAGGCCTGAAGCCCGGCCAGTCTGCTGACGCCACAGCCAGCTTTACCGTCAAGCCCTTCGAACCGCCGACGATCAGCTGCGCGGTCGATCCCACTACCATCAAGCCCGGCGACTCGGCCACCGTTACTTCTACCGGCATGAGCCCGCAGAATCGCCCGCTCACCTACAGCTACTCGGCCACTGGTGGAACCATCTCAGGCAGCGGCACGACGGCGACTTACGCATCGGCGGGCGCCCCGACGGGGACGGTTGGTATTACGTGCAATGTTGCCGACGACAAGAGCCACACGGCAACGGCCAGCACCAACTTGACGATCGTTGCTCCTCCTCCGCCACCACCGCCGCCGCACACTTCCACGCTTTGCTCCATCAATTTCGCGACCGACAAAAAGCGGCCCACCCGCGTCGACAACGAAGCCAAAGCTTGTCTGGATGAGGTCGCACTCGACCTGCAGCGGCAAGCCGACGCCAAGGCCGTCATCGTAGGCGAGTCTAATGCCAAGGAAAACGAGCTGACTGCGAAGCAGCAGAAGGTAGCCGCGAAACACAAGAGGGCGAAGGTTACTCTCTTTGCCGCTCAGCGCGCAGTCAACGCAAAGGACTACCTGGTAACAGAGAAAGGTATTGATGCATCGCGCATCAGCACCGCCACCGGCACCACCGATGGTCAGTCTGCCGAGAACTACCTTGTGCCTGCCGGCGCAACATTCGCGAGCGACGTACAGGGAACCACTCCGGTTGAAGAATCGACTGTGAAGCCGGAAGTTCGCAAGCCTCTGGGTCACAAGTAGCGCTTCAAACGGGCCATTCGGCCTCTGATTGCGAATTGCGTTCATCGGCTCTTCCATCCTTCGTGATGTAAGAGCCGATGCCGTTTAGGGTTGCGTGGGATGCTGGCGATCGGAATTCAGTTTGCTTTCAAGCGGTTAGCGTTCGTCTTCTACAATCTCGTTGAACAATTCCTTCACCCGTCCAACCGCTTCCTTCAACGCGGATTTGCCCGCACGGGTAGCGGAATAGCACTTTCTACGCTTGCCTGAGATCACAACGATGTGAGCCTTGAGCCAGCCACGCCGTTCCATGCTGTGCAGCAGCGGATACATGGTCCCCGGACCCAGCCGGTACCCATGCCGGCCAAGCTCCTCGATCATTCCAAGACCGAAGATCAGCTCCTGTGCCGCGTGATAGAGCACGTGCACGCGCACAAGACCGATATACAGATCCTGATGCTTCGCATTGGTTCGCGTAGTCATGCGGTAGTTTTCCTTTGCTCAGGATTGCTTTGCCGAACGCACACTCACGCTTTGGCCGCTGCGAATGGCATCCGTTGCGATGCGCACGACCTGGTCACCTGAATGCAGATCGCCAAAAACTTCTAATTCGCCGTTTACAGACTGCCCGGTTTGAACGTTCACCCATTCCGCCTTGCCGTCGCGCACGCGGATCACAAAGGTATGTTGCTGGTCGCCAGTGACCGAAGAGGCGGGAACAAACATGCTTGCCATAGCGCGGCGAACTGGCCATGTAACAGTGACGAAGCTGCCTGGAGCAAGTTTGTCCTTTGGATTCTGGACATCGAGTTCGACATGCATCGTGCGTGTGCTCAAGTCAACATCGTGGGCAATTCGGGCGATGGGTGCGTGAAATGTTTCGCCTGGATACGCGGGCACAGTAAACGCAATGGGCTGCCCCTGCTTCATTTCTCCGACTTCCGCTTCTGGAATTGGAATAACCAGCCTCAGCCTGTTTGTGTCGACTATGCGAACTATGGGCTGCGCTCCGGTCGGGCCTGCAGCGGGACCAGTAAGCGCGCCGGGATGGAGATTGCGCATGGTAACAACGCCGCTGAATGGCGCCGTAATGGTGAGATACGATTCCATTTGCGCCACGCTGCGCAATGCATCGCGCGCGGCGCTGACGTCATGCTCTGCAGCCGAGACTGAACCTTTATCTGCGGCAACAGTCTGCTCCGCGACGAGCACATCGTTTTGCGCAACAACTCCAGGAGTTTTGGCCGCCGCGGCGAGGTGCGTATACGTTCCCTGATCGGATGCGAACTTCGCCTGCGCCGTCGCGAGCTGTGATTCGGCAGCGTGCACCGCCGCTTCACCTTGGGAGCGCTGTGCAACGATCTCAGGCGCAGACAGGCGCATCAGTTCCTCACCCTTGCGAACCCGCGATCCAACATCGACGCGAATTGAATCAAGGAATCCCGTCACACGCGGATAAATGTCGACAGACTGATACGGCAAAAGCTGCGCAGGCAGGCTCACGTTCATGTCGAGCTTGCGCTCTGCAACATTTACGGTCTCGACAGAAACCGGTGCTGCAGTTTGTGCCGGCTGCGGGGCGCTGTTGCTCTGATTGCCGCAGCCGCTCATAACGCCGGCAAGCAATGCGATTGTCAGGAGATGTGCTTTCATCGTGTGGGCTCCGATGCAGGAGAAAAGAAGGGGCTTTCAGGATCTTCAGGATCAAGCGAACCTGATGCAGTGGAAGCTTTCCGCTGGACGATGGCGAAGATCGTCGGAAGCAGGAACAGTGTCGCTACAGTTGCAGCGGCCAGGCCGCCAATAACGGCGCGGCCCAATGGTGCTGTTTCTTCCGCGCCGCGCCCAATGGCCAGTGCCATCGGAATCATGCCGGCGATCATAGCGGTACTCGTCATCAGGACGGGACGCAAGCGTTCAGATGCTGCGTCGCGTGCCGCTGCGTGAGGCTCCGCTCCGGCGCGGCGATTTTTCTCAGCAAACGTCACCAGCAGAATTGCGTTTGCAACGGCCACGCCAATGGCCATAATGGCTCCCATAAAGCTCTCAAGGTTGAGCGACGTTCCAGTAACAACCAGCATGAGCGCCACACCAACTAACACAGCCGGAGCGGTAGAGATCACGACAAATGCCAGGCGCACAGACTGAAAGTTCGCCGCAAGAAGCAGCAGGATTACAAGTACGGCCGCACCCAATCCGACTGCAAGCTCGCCGAAGATTTCGCGTTGAGCGCTGATCTGGCCGCGTACAGATGTTGTTATACCGCGCGGCGGTGCACCCGCATCGCGAATCGCTTTGTCCACGTCAGTCGCAACCGCCGCGAGATTATTGCCCGCCGGATTTCCACTGATGATCAGCATCCACTGGCCGTTTTGGCGATCGAGCTCTCCGGGTACAGTAACCGAACGCAGGGTTGCAACCTGGCTCAGCAGCGGGCTTGCGCCGGTCGCGCTCGATACGGGAATGTTCGCCACGTCACTCATCGAGGTCATCTGCGACTGGGGAACCGTGACCTCCACCTGGTAACTGACGCCGGAGTTTGGATCGCGCCAGAAGTTCGGAGCAACAAAGCGGCTAGATGCCGTTGCAGATCCAACTGCTGCACCAACGTCCGATGCCGTTGCGCCCATCTGTCCTGCAAGGATGCGATTGATCTCGACGTTAATGGTTGGATAGTGAAGTGGCTCCTCGTATTCCACGTCGCGAAGAGACTTCACCGCCAGAAGATTTTGTCGTATCTTCTCCGCGTACGTTTGCACATTTGCATATTGAGGCCCGGTGATGGCAACCTCGGCGGGAGACGGTGAGCCGAAGCTGAGAATCTGACTCACGAGATCACCGGGGTCGAAAGAGAAATGCGCGTCGGGAAACTGTCTGGCCAAACGAGAACGCAGCCGTTCTTCAAGATCGCGAAGTTTGATTCCGCTGCCCGGCTTCAATCCGACATTGATGATTGCCTGCTGAGGCCCGCTCGTCCAAAGGAAAACAGTGTTGATGGGATACGATGCGCCCTGCAGGCCCACGTAGCCGAGGCTGAGATCGAGATTGTTCTGGCCCGCCTCATTATCGATCGCTTCGAGCACACGCCTGACCAGGTCTTCTGTGACAGCGACACGAGTTCCGTCCGGCGCGTCAATTCGTAGCCGGAACTGAGTGGACGCCGACGACGGAAATATTTCTCTGGGAAGGCCGGGCGCCACCAGCAACAACGCCAGCAGTGCGACCACCGCATAACCCACCAGCAGCCACGCTGGAAATTCCATCGCGCGCCCGAGCATCGCATGATACCGCTGGCGAAAACGCGCAAATCCATCGCTGTGCGTTTCGTGATGCTCCGCTCGCTTCTGTTTCTGGACAAACCAGTTCGACAAAACGGGTACAAGCGTGCTCGAAAGCAGATATGATGCACCCATCGCAAACCCAACGGCCAGTGACAGCGGCAGAAAAAGCGAACGTGCCGGGCCGGTCATAAAGAACGACGGCAAGAACACGGCGAACACACTGAGCATGGCCAGCAATCGTGGCGTGGCTACTTCGCGGCTGGCCAGTAAGACCGCGCGTGCAGTCGTTTCGCCTGCTTCGATATGAACATGAATGTTCTCGAGCAGTACCGTCGCTTCATCCACAAGGACGCCGACGGCGAGCGCAAGCCCGCCCAGTGTCATGATGTTAATGGTTTGCCCCACCAGCCTGAGGGCGACCACTGCGCCTAGCAACGCGAACGGAATAGTGATGACGACAATCAATGATGATCGCCAATCGCGCAAGAATAGGAGCACAACCAGTCCGGTCAGGCCTGCACCAATCAACGCTTCACGTAGTACGGAGTTCAGCGCGGAACGAACGTAATCCGACTGGTCAAACTCATAAGCGATCTGAATGTCGTTGGGCAGCAACGATTGGAACCGCGAAAGACTCTGCCGCACCTCGTTGACAACCGTGATGGTTGACGCATCCGGACGCTTGGTCACAGGGATATAGATCGTACGCTTACCGTTGCGCAGCGCGTACCCAGCGAGGATGTCGGAAGTATCGGACAGTGTAGCCACATCGCCCATGTACACCGAAGCGCCAGCTCCAGTCCTGAGAGGAATGCTGAGCAGGTCTCTGGAGCTTACGACTGTCGAGTCGGTGCTCACCAGCGTGTTTGTGGAGCCGATGTCCGCATTGCCCGCCGGTTGAATGCTGTTGCCCGTTGAGAGCGCCTGCACCAGCGATTCTGGTGAGAGCCCATAGGCATGCATCTTCTCCGGCTTTACGTTGAGGATAATGGTTCGCTGGTTCGCACCGAAAGGCGGCGGCGACGAAACACCGGGCAACGTGGCGAACACCGGGCGCACGCGATTGAGTGCGGCATCCTGAATCTCCGACAGCGTCCGTGAGGGGCTTGAGAAAACAAGATACCCAACTGGAAGAGTGCCGGCATCAAACCGAATCACGAACGGCGCGACGGTGCCCGGTGGCATGAATGCATGCGCACGGTTCACATACGAAATGGTTTGCGCCAGCGCTTCGCTCATGTCAGTGCCGGGATGAAAATTCAATCGAAGCAGTGCGCTTCCCTGAATCGACTTCGCCTCGACGCTTTCAATTCCATTGATATAGAGGAAGTGATACTCGTAGTAATACGAGATGAAGCCCTCCATCTGTTGCGGGCTCATGCCTCCATACGGTTGCGCAACGTAAATCGTCGGCAGGTCAAGATCAGGCAGAATATCAATGCGCGTACGCATCAGTGCGACAGCCGACAGCAGCGCCATTGCGACCACGAGCGTGAGAACCGTGACCGGTCTACGAAGTGCTGCACGAATCAGACCCATGCGTCTTTGCTCCTGGAACTCGGATTCACGGCTTCGGCGGTACAAGCTGGAGGAACGGTTGAAGATTTCCTTCAGCCTCGGCAACTCCGGCGATCCCGCGCCAAACGTTCAGGCGAGCGACCGCATCATCGCCCTCAGCCTGGGCAAGTGCCGACTCTGCCGCCGAAACTTCGATCACCGTTGCGAGCCCTGCTTGATACCGGACCCTCTGTTGCTGCTCGCTGTCACGCGCTGCCTGCAATTCGACCGGCGTATTCTGCGCGACAGACCTTGCTCCATCAAGCAGGGCCCGCGCCTCCTTCACCTGTGCCGACACATCGCTCAGAGCACGTTCGCGTGTTGCTTCACTCGCATTCACAATGGATTGCTGCGCCTTCTGCTGGGGGCGCAATGTGAATATCTGAAATGCAGGAAACGTCACCTGGACGGCAGCGAGCCAGTTATACGTCTGTGGAGCGAGTCCGGCGGAGCCGCCCTGAAAAGTTGGGACAGGAGTGCTGGTCAAGCCCGCGCCTAGTCCTGAAACCGATCCATAAAACGAAAAGTTGGGCACCCATGAACGGTTCAAAACATGCAGCTGCTCCTTCGCCTCATCTCTGATGGCTGTCTGCTGCATAACGAAAGGATGAGCACCAATCTGAACCGCCTGGTCCGTCTGCGATGGTGCATCCTTCAAAAGTTCCGAGTCGTCGATCTCGATCTGATCCGACGAGATCTGCAGTAAATTGGCGAGCGCTTCAAGCCGCACCTTCTCCTGCGCCTGCGCCTGAATCAGCTGCGTTCGCGCCTGCGCCAGTCGCGCATCGGCCTGCGATGCATCGGCGCCGGGGCGAAGCGTGTTGTCCACAAGTACATGAATCGACCGAGAGAACGCCTCCATCCTCTGAACATTCGCCTGTTGAACTTTCACGATCTGGCGAGCGGAAACAGTGTCGAAAAAGGCGCCGGCTGCGGCCGATTCCACATCGAGCTTGGTCAAATCCGCCGCGTGACTTGCAGACTCGTATCCGAAACGAGCTGCTCCCACCTGCGCGTGTCTCGCACCAAAATCAAACGGCTGCCACGAAAACAGTACCCCGGTGAGTGTGTTCCAGTCGCTGTGGCCTGTCGTCGCTCGCGCAGGCTCAGTCGGAATGGGCACCACAGATTGCCCCAGCGGCGTGAGGTTCGCCTTATTGGTCGTGGCTCGATCTAGCTGCCAGACCACGTCGGCACGCGGAAGATACGCAGCCTGCGCAACACCGATCGCGCCTTTCGCCGCTTCTCTTTGCGCCTCCGCCGCGCGAATGGCCGGATACCTCATCTCAGCTTGCTGTATCGCAGTCGCAATTGTGAAAGGACCATGAAACGGCGCGGAACTCGAAGGCGCATCCTGCCCGAAGATGCCAAGCGGCAAAAAGAAAACTGCCACCGCTAAGGCGACTTGCGTCAAATAAGATGAAATTCTCACGGAGGGGAATCCTAGCAAGCAGTCCATATTGCACTGCTATCGATTTTCGATATTTACACTGTCGCACTTTGAATGTCAACACCCTGCCCGGCAAATAATGCCAGTGTCGACTTTCGATGTTGAATTGAGTTATTGTTTTCGCAGACTTGTCGATACCGGGAGCAGCCGATGAATTCTTCCCCCTCCACACGGCGCGAATTTCTGAAGCGGGTTAGTGCAACAGCGGGCGCCGCTTTCCTTTCTCCGCGATACCCCAGCGCACAGAATGTGCCTGCACTTGATGAGACATCTGATAAGAAAGCCGATTACACACTGCGCATCCAGACCGGCTTGGTCGAAGTCGCAAAAGAAAAGCTGCTTTCGACCACAACATTCAACGGCCAATTCCCTGGCCCTCTTCTACGCTTCCGGGAAGGAGAACGTGTCATTGTCGACATGCACAATGACACGGATGTGCCCGAGCAGTTGCATTGGCACGGACAAAAGGTGCCGACGGATGTAGATGGCGCAGCAGAGGAAGGGACTCCCTTTATTCCGCCGCACGGAATGCGCCGAATCTCCTTAATTCCGCAGCCCTCGGGACTTCGCTTCTACCATACGCACACTCGGGCAGGTGGCGACCTTAATCGCGGTCAATATACGGGTCAGGTTGGCCCCGTCTACATTGAACCAAGGAGCCATTCAGGAAGTTATGACCAGGAGGTCTTCCTCACGCTGAAAGAGTTTGAGCCATGGATCAGCCGGGGCGGTGACACGGATCAGCATTTTCTCGCAGGCGTTCCGGTTCCCGAACTCAAGGATCGCGGCGAAACTGCAATGCAGAATTCGATGAGACAGGGCCATCCTCATGGATTCGAGGTCAACTACCGCACCTTTACGATGAACGGTCGCATGCTTGGTCATGGTGAACCTGTTCGCGTAAAGACCGGGCAACGAGTGCTATTTCATGTGCTGAACGGCAGTGCGACCGAATTGCGCAGCCTCGCCCTTCCCGGTCACACTTTTTTGCTCCTTGCGCTGGATGGCAATCCGCTGCCCAAACCGATCAGGGTCCCCGTGTTGTGGCTAGGCACCGCCGAGCGTATCTCAGCCGTGGTAGAAATGGATCATCCCGGCGTTTGGATACTCGGCGACACGGCCGACGATGATCGTCATCACGGGATGGGGATCGTAGTAGAGTATGCCGGGCAAAAGGGCAAGCCTGAATGGATTCCCCCAAGCACCTTTAAATGGAACTATGCGCATTTCGGAAGTCCTGGCAGCAATGTGGCGCAGCCGGATGAAGTCTTCGAAATGACATTTGCGAAAGATAATGCCGCTCTCGACGGTTTCAATCAGTGGACGATCAATGGTGTTCCATATCCGAAAACCCAAATGATGGCAGCACCGCAATTTCACCTGAAGGAAGGCAATCGATACCGCGTCCGCATGAGGAATGCGAGCGACGATATCCATCCGATTCATCTGCACCGCCACAGTTTTGAATTGACACGAATCGCAGGGCAACATACGTCGGGAGTGATCAAGGACGTGGTGATGCTTGGCGGCTATCAGGAAGCCGAAATAGATTTCATCGCCGACAACCCCGGAATGACGCTATTCCATTGCCACCAGCAATTGCACATGGACTTTGGATTCATGTCACTGTTCGATTACGTATAGATCAACGTCGATATGAGTTCGTCTCGCTGACGCTGAAAGAGGTTCTGTCGGCACTAAAGCGCATAGGTTACTCAATCCAGCGGGAGACTTATTCTCGAGGCACACAGAAAAACAGCCAGCCCGCGCTGAATTGCGAACTGGCTGATAAATCTTTCCAATGCCCGTTAACCGGGCGCAGGTTTACAACTCTTTGCTAGAACGCCCAGTTGAGTGATAGCCCCGCAACATGCATTGCATAGCCTGGCGCTTTCTCGTTGGTCGGCATGAAGTTTGCTCCCGTGCCGTATTGCAGGCCCTGGTAAATCCAGTCCGACGCCATCAGCTTCTGGAACCAATAGAAGCCCTGCAGCGAAGCCGACTTGCTGATCGCGTAAGTAGCGCTCGGTACCACGCTGATTTCATCGTTCCTTATCAGCGGATAATCCGCGGCCGGAATAAAGAACACCGCGGGCGTACCAGAGGCCAGCGGCGGAGCAGGAGCCGCCAGCGCCAGAGGATTGTTGACGTAGCTTCCGCCCGCGACACCCGTGCTTGTCCGCGCACGCATGTACATAACCTCGTTCGCAAGCTGGAGTTTCTTGCCGGCAAGATTCTCTCTTCGGAGCGTGAAACCAACCGTGTCAACCTTGTCGCGATCGTTCTTGACGAAGTTCAGGCAAGGATCGATCTTCGCGCTTGCGTTTCTGGCAGCGATCGTGGCAAAGCATCCACCGGAAATAGCCGTATTGCCTGCCTGTCCCTGGAACGTTGTTGTGCTGTTGCTGCCGTATGCATCGCCGGTCGAATTATAACGCCGGTTGTCGTAGGTGTAGAACACATCGGCAACAAAGTCGGCAGTCGGCGTGTAACTCGCGTCCATCGACGCAGCCCATGCAGTGTCTCTCCTCAAGCCATACTTCGAGTTGACGTAATTGTTGTCGGTCCCCTGTCCAGTGCCCTGGAGGGCGAATTTCTCCGTCGCCTGCCATTCGAACTGTGTCCGTGCATGGTTCTGATTGCGGTCAGCGACAAAGTACCTTCTCAGACCCGGAATTTCGTTGATGTTATTGCGACTGCCATAAAGTCCCTGCGGCACGATGTTGTTGCTCGGCGTAAAGATGGCAGCGTCGCCTGTCAGCGGCGTGCTCGGCAACCCTGCAACGGGACCGAATGCCGTAAGCCCGGTGCTCTTCAGGTAGCCATACACACTTGTGGATGCTCCACCGGCAGGTGTGACATTCGCCTCAGGCACCAACGCCAGGAATGCATTTTCGTCGTAGGTTCCCCGGCGGAATCCGAAATCGTAATCCACTCTCGCCGTAAATGCACCCCGCGTTTTGTAGTAACCGGCACGAATCGTGTTTTCAGTCACGGTGGGAGCATCGGAACAGGATATCCACGATCCGCTGCAACTGCGGTCCGTCTTTTCCCAGTCGTACCCGACCATGAGGAACTGCGACTTGTTTACCGCGTACTCGGTTTCAAGGTTCACCAAGTGTGAAAGCTTGCTGTAGGCCCGATTGTTGTAGATATTCGTGTTGCTGCCCAGTGCGGCAGGCAGTCCATTGAGCCCTGCGAAAGCCGATACTCCGCTCTTCGTTTCATTCGCATCCTGGAACAGATAGATGTTTACAGGGGTCTGGTTGTCACGATCCTCAAACTTGTAGGCTGCAACGTAATCCCAGTGCCCCTTCTTGGCCGTAAGCTTCGCCTGGAACAGGCTGTTCACGACCAGTCCACCCAGCGAACTCCGCGGCAATCCAAACGCGAGCTGCCCATTCTGCGCCGCAGCAAGGAATGCCTGGTCCTGCGTGTTGCGTCCGTACGATCCGGCAACCACAAGCTTCGCCGCGCTCGAAATCTTATAAGCAGCCGCCACCGTGACCTGGCTGAACTGGTTGCTCGGCTCTTCCGCTAAAGTCGCCGTCTTGGTCGGGTCAGCAATATCCTGCCACGTCATGGATGCAGTGTTGTTGTTGAAGTACGAACCGTAATACCCAACCGACAGAAACAGCTTGTTCAACTTGTAGTTGATCGCCGCGGTGGTCTGGCTCGTATCCCAATTCACCGTGTATGGCATGATTACGGAGTTCTCGTTCACCTGCGACGTCACAACACCAAGCGCCTTCTTTCCGCTCTTGTTCTCGCGGCTGAAACTCGCTGGAATATCCAACTTCTCGTTCGGACTGATTACAATTTGCGCGTCGCCGCGTATCCGCTTCGTCGCCAGATTCACGTTCACAAAATCCGGCACGTCGGCCGCGATGATGCTCGAAAGCGTGGCGAGCTGTGCCGCGGTCGGCGCGGTAAGCACACCCGAGGCGTTGTAGTAGCTACCCGCTCCTGCCACCGGATCGAGCGCGCGCAGGTTCAGGCTGCTCGCATTCACCTGGGTAACTCTCGGCTTGAGCCAGTTCGAAGGCAGTGTCAGATTATTCGTGCCCGCCCCCAGATATGGCGTTTGAAACATGTTCGAGCGGTTGGCGAGAATCTCGTCGTACACGAATCGCACCTGATACAAACCCTGCTTGCCGAATTCGAGCGACACATTGCGATCTTGGAGCCCGACATTCGAGCCCTGCAAGCGCCACCGATACGTATCCTTGCTGTCGTAGGCGCCTCCGCCGCGAATATCAAAGTTTCCAATCCCGAAGGGACCTGAATTTCCCAGCCCGTTATATTCGCCAAACTTGAACGAGCTTCCGTTCAATCCGCCAACGCCGAATTGAATCTTCTTTTCGGGCGTGGTCTGGCTCGCGGCCGTCGTCTGCGCTGCATTGGCAGATCCCGGAGGAACCTGCGTGCCCGGATTCTTGCCGCTCGTGTTCTGCGGAACAGTCTGCGCAGCCGCGCTTGCCGCCAACAGAACCAATGTGCCGAATACGCGGGCTACTGCCTGCATCGAACCGGCGCGGAAACCGCATGCATTTTTATGTCTCATGATTGCGTCTCTCCCGATCCAATCTGTTAGCGCTGGAACTTGGCCCCGGCCGGATGATTCGAGCCGTGGACCACCGAGTGGCAAAGCAGGCAACTGCGTGCATTACCCTGGGCTGCCGGACTCTGGCTTCCCAGCGGTATGCGGCCACCGGCCGTTGTTACGTTCCCGTTCGGCAGATTGGCGCCGCTGTAAAGGTTTTTGCCGTGATCGCCCGTGTGACAGTTCTGGCACAACATCGGCACGCGCACCGTCAACAGCGGCGATACGTTTGAACCGTGCGGTGTATGGCAGTTGGTGCAATCGTCAACAACAGGCGCATGCTCCCAAAGGAACGGACCGCGCTTTTCCGCGTGGCACGTGTAACAAGTCTGGTTTACCGTTTCCTTGACCAACAGCTTCGGCCCCAGTGATCCGTGCGGGTTGTGGCAATCCGAACAAGTCACCTTGCCTTCCAGAATTGGATGGCGCGAGAAGCGATGCACCTGCGCGCGCTCGTTTTGGTGGCAACTGAAGCACACCTCAGGCTGCGTAAGTTTGTTCATCACCTTCTGGTTCGGAGTGTGAGCCTCGTGGCAATCGGTACAAGCCACCCCGTGTGTCTCGTGCGCGCTGCCCGACCATAAAGCTCGCGGCCGAATCTTCGTCTCATGACAGGAGAGACAGGCTGCGTTGCGAGACTCCACCGTCGACAACTTCTTCGACTTCACTCCAAAGACAACCTCAGGTGCGCTGTTGCCAGGATCTTCCTGGTGCTTGGCGCTCTCACCGTGGCAGCCCTGGCAACCGGGCGTCCGTGAATCACCCTTCACGCCGTGTTTGGTTTCGTAAATCGAAAGCACCGGCACGCGCCAGCTCTCGTCATGGCACATGGTGCACTTCTTGTCACCATCCAGCGTCCGGTCCACCTCTGCCCTTATGGGCATCAGTCCGGCCAGCCCGAAGGCCAGTGCACACAGCGCTAAGCGATGAAGCGAGATTCTCATCGTCTCTCCCTGATTTTTGCGTTCTAAAAGGATCGGTTTGCTGCTCTTGCTTGCCAATGCGGCCATCGTCTTCGGTACAACCCAAATCACGTCTTTAGGTATGCATCTTCAAATTCGCTGAAAGTGATAGTTCTCACCGTGTATTTTTCATTACCCAAGATGAAAGTGATTTGATTCACACTTAGTTAACAAGTGTGCCTGATCACAAGAACTCGCTAAAGTGATGTCCGTCACACTCTATTACAGGTGCCACTCGGCTATAGTTCAAACCGAACGGCAGTAGACGCTCGGCAGGAATGTATGTGAACGACGAATTCCACGCCGCAATCAACGTCGCATGGCCGTCGTTTGCGCGGTTCTGGGAATGCTCGTCTAAAAGTCCCGGCCCGAAGGAGCTTGCTCGTGAAGTCTATTCTCATTCGTGTTGCGGTCTTATCGATTGCAGCTGCCATTATCACTCCGGCGTTCGCTCAGAGCGGCGGGGCCGATGTTTACAAAGCAAAATGCCAAATGTGCCACGGTGCTGACGGCGCGGGCACAACTCCCGCCGGCAAGGCCCTGAAAGCCGCGTCATTCAAGGATCCGGCGATCGTCAAGGCGTCTGATGCCGACTTGATAAACCCTGTCTCTAAGGGCAAGGGCAAGATGCCCGCGAACGAAGGCAAACTGAGCGAAGCACAGATCAAGGCCGTCATCGCCTACGTTCGGACGTTGCAGAAATAAATCATCCGCATTTCGGATCGCCCGGTCGCAACGTGAGCGATGTACCGGTCCCGAAGGTTCTTCTGCCTCCTGTATTGCTTGTTCAATCTCCCGCGGAAGTGCTCCCCAGCACTTCCGCATTTTCTTGTTTGGGGCCGTTTACATTCGATTCTAGGAACTGACGCAGAATCTCTTCAAAGAAACCAGGCGCTGCCTCGCCAATTTCATGATTTGTGATATTCGTCACATACCAAACTCCGGTTTCGCGGCTAATGTTCTCCCATTCCGTGCTGGTGGCGTTTTCGTACAACGAAGCATTTCCGCCGTGTTCCGGAGTCAACAGTTTCAGGGAGGGTAAATGCTCTTGGTGTCTCAGGAAATCCTCGAAGAATCGTTCGGCATGTGTTCGGACTCAGGAGGCGCAGCCTATGTGCGCTGATCACACAGTTGCTGAACACTCACTCGACGAACCAACTTCGAGACGGCGTGCCATTGAAATCTTTCTTGGGGGCGGCCTCATGGCCACGCTCGTTTCCTTCCTTTATCCGGTGTTTCGTTATTTCATCCCGCCGGCCGTGGTCGATCTCGGCGGAGACCAGGTTGTGGCCGCCAAACTGGGCGACCTGAAGCCCAACAGCGGAAAAATCTTTCGTTTCGGCAGCCGCCCCGGCCTGTTGATTCTCAGCGCCGATGGAACTTATCGCGCCCTTTCTGCCACCTGCACGCATCTCGGCTGCACAGTTCAGTACCGCGGCGATCTGCGCGAAATCTGGTGTGCCTGCCACAACGGTACTTACGACCTGAACGGGCGCAACATCTCCGGCCCGCCGCCCAGGCCGCTCGACGTGTTCGATGTCCACGTTCGTGGCGACGAGGTTGTAGTTAACCGGAAGCGGGGAGCGTAATCGTGATCGCCTCAGTTGTTCGCTGGCTCGATGACCGGTTGCATCTTGAAGGTCTCATCGCTCCGCTGAGTCATAAGACCGTTCCCACACACCGCCTCACTTATTGGTATTTCTTTGGCGGCATCACGCTGTTCCTGTTCATAATCCAGGTGCTCACCGGCATCTTGTTGCTGCTGTACTACCGCTCCGGAGCCAATGAGGCTTTTGAAAGCGTGCAGTACATCATGACCAGGGTGCAGTTTGGCTGGCTCATTCGATCCATCCATTCCTGGTCGGCCAATCTCATGATCTTCACCGCGTTTGTGCACATGTTCAGCGTGGCGTTTCTCAAGGCGTATCGCAAGCCGCGCGAGCTCACCTGGGTGACCGGCATGTTGCTGCTCTTCCTGGTCATGGGCTTCGGTTTCAGCGGCTACCTGCTGCCATGGAACACGCTGGCGTTCTTTGCCACCAAGGTCGGAACGGAGATTGCAGGCCAGGTTCCCGTCATTGGCAGGCCGATGATGATCTTCCTGCGCGGCGGCGAAGAGGTCACCGGCGCTACGCTGACCCGTTTCTTCGGATTTCACGTAGCCGTGCTGCCCGGCATCGTCACTGTGCTCATCGCCATTCACCTGTTTTTTGTGCAGCGGCAAGGCATGAGCGTTCCGCCGCAAGTGGACGCGGAATGGGCAGCCAACCCGGCCGCGCGCAAGGAGATGAAGTTCTTCCCGAACTTCGCGCTTCGCGAACTCATGGCCTGGTATGTCGCCATGGGCACGCTTGGCGTTCTCGCCGCACTCTTCCCGTGGAACCTCGGCGTCAAGGCGGATCCGTTTATCTCCGCGCCAGCAGGCATTAAGCCGGAGTGGTACTTCCTGTTCATGTTCCAGACCCTCAAGCTGATTCCTTCAAAGGTCTGGTTCATCGACGGCGAAGTGCTCGGTGTTATCGGCTGCTCACTTGCCGGTCTGTTCTGGGTCATGCTGCCGTTCTTTGAGAAAGACGAACCCGCACTTACTGCACCTGCGCGTTCCTCTCAGATTCGGACATTAACCGGCGGACTTTCTGTCTTTGCGCTCGCGTACGTGGTGGGGATGACGATCTATGGCTTTATTGCGAAATAATCACCGGCCTGTTCTCGCAACTCGCTCCATATTGCTGGCCGGCCTGTTGGTGCTCGCCGCGTGCTTCGGCTATAGCCAGGCGGTCAACTCGTGTCTCGATTGCCATTCATCCATGTCCGGCAATCTCGGCGTCACGCAGGAAAAGTTCAGCCAGGACATTCACGCGCAGAAGGGCCTCACTTGCGTCAGTTGCCATGGCGGCGACGCATCCAGTTACGATCCCACGCAGGCCATGAGCCGCAAGGCCGGCTGGAAGGGCAAGATCGACCGCAAGCAGATTCCCGCGCTGTGCGGCTCGTGCCACTCCAATCCCAACCTGATGCGCACCTACAACCCGAGCCTGCGCACGGATCAGCTTGACCAGTACCACACCAGCGTCCACGGAAAGCGCCTCGCCTCCGGTGACGGCAAGGTTGCCGTTTGTGTCGATTGCCACAGCGTGCACGACATTCGTCCCCCCAGCGATCCACGTTCCACCGTCAATCCCGTCAACGTGGCTACGACCTGTTCGCGCTGCCACTCGGATGCTGCTTACATGAAGCAGTACGGCATCCCAACCGATCAGTTCGCCAACTACTCCACCAGCGTTCATCACGAAGCACTCGCCGTGCGCGGGGATTTGAGCGCGCCCACTTGCACAACTTGCCATGGCAATCACGGCGCCACACCGCCCGGCGTGGACAAGGTGCAGAACGTGTGCGCCAACTGCCACGTCTTCCAGGCACAGATGTACGCCAAAAGCACGCACAGCAAGGCGTTTCAGGAAAAGGGTCTACCGGGCTGCGTCGTGTGCCACACCAACCACGGCATACACACGCCTTCCGATGCCATGCTGGGCACCGGCCCGGGCGGCGTCTGCATGCGTTGTCATGCATCAGGCGATCACTGCGATCGTGCTCGCGCTACCATCCTCTCTGACCTCAACCGGCTCGATACCTCCGTCACCGACGCGGACAACGCACTCCGTCTCGCCGAATCTGCCGGTATGGAAGTGAGCGAAGCACGTCTCAATCAGGATCAGGCACGTGATGCACTTACCAAGGCGCGCGTCACCATCCATAGCTTCCAGACCAATCTTGTCGAGCAGGATATCCAGGGGGGTATGAAAATCGCCGTGGCAAATCGCAAAGCAGGCGAGGACGCCATGGTCGAGCGCAACTACCGCCGTGTAGGTCTGGGCGTCTGCCTCATCGCCATCGGCTTCATGCTCCTGGGGCTGCGGCTTTACATCAAGAAGCTGGAAAGCTAACGCCGGCTGCCATCACCGTCTGAATCAAACCGAGATCCCCGTTTGACCGGGGCCGCTGTGGTGTTCAACGTATTGAAGACGGAGCCCGACGCTCCGTTAACCGCAGAAAGACGAAGTTTTGCAGAACTCCGCGAATTTCTTTGAGGACGGGGACGTTCAACTCTCGCTTGTGCCATCGGGTGCGTGGCATTGTCAAGAGCCGAGTTCAGCATGTCGGCATGTCGGTGCTCGCCGAGTGCATTGGCGATGACGCATAAGCTCAAACCATGAAACGAGACGGAGGGCGCGTGGCGAACGGCAGACACGCGCCTGCCTGAATCAAGATGTAATTGGAAGGTTATTGAGTTACTTCACGGGAGTCTTCGCGTTACCCAGGACGTTGCCATCAAGAAAGACGGACTTTGCTCCTCCGCTGTCGATCGAAAGAAAGATCTTGGTTCCAGCGAATGCGCGCGAGTTGCGTACGATGGCACCCGCCGATTTGCTCAAGCGGATGACAGGCTCGTCTGCTGCAGGATGCCGTGACGACACATCGTCCAGCACCAGATTAGTCGCGTTCGCCACCTCGTACACCGACCCTTTTGCAGCATCAATGAGCACGTGATGCAGTTCCAGATCGTCGGTGTAATTCGCTGTCATTCCTACCTGGCCCTTGCCGACAATATCCTCGAAACGCAGCGTCTGGAGAGGCATCTCGGTGAGCCCGTCGATATCGAGCACGTGCCTGGCGCCGTCGATCGTCATATGGCTCATGGCAATATTGCGAAAGATGGGCGTGGTCTTCGACACCTGTTGCTCGCCCAATGGAGTCTCGCCTTCCATCTGATAGTGGCTCGTCACCACAATTCCCTCGCCCACATTGCGCATGGTCCAGTTGTCGAAGCGGATGTTCTCCACCACGCCACCGCGGCCGCGCTCGCTCTTGATGCGCGCACCGTTTTCCGCGTCCACGACCGTGATGTTGCTGGCCACAACGTTGCGCACACTGCCCGAAGTTTCGCTGCCGATGGTCACCGCGCCATGTGCGTGATGCACGGTGCAATTGGTGATCGTGATATCTTCGGCAGGCCTGTTCACACGCAGACCATCGGCATCCTTGCCCGACTTGATCACGATGCCGTCGTCGCCGGTGTCTATGTAGTCATTCGAGATGCGCACGAACCGGCTCGAATCGACCGCGATGCCATCTGTGTGCACGCCGGGATAGGTCTCGATCACCAGGTTCTCCACCGTCGCATTCTCGCTATAGAGCAAATGCACCGTCCACATTGGAGAGCCAATGAACCGCAATCCGCTAATGAGGATGTTCTTGCTATTCATAAAGCGAATGAAAGAGGGCCGCAGCTCGGCGGCAACAGCGCGATACTCCGCATCGCTGACGGGCTTTCCTGCTTGCAGCGCGTGCAACAGATTTTCCCAGTGGTCGCCGTTGGCGCTGCCGGGACTGTCTTTTGTCGCCTTGGTCCTTCCGTGCAACTTCATCCAGTCGTCGTTCGAACTCATCAAGACACCACGGCCCACAACAGCAACGTTCTGGAGGTCGTGCCCGCCAATCAACGGCACCGGTGTGAGCGTTTCAACACCCTGCTGACGGCCAGGTGTAAAGGGCAGAGTCTGCGCGGGGAAAGTCACTATTGCGCCTGCATCGAAGTCGAGCGTGAGATTGCTCGCCATCTCGATGGGCCCGGAGATGTAGTGTCCAGCCGGCACAAAAACTGTTCCACCGCCCGCCGCACGAGCTGCGGCAATCGCGCCCGCAAACGCCTCCGTCGACGGCGATGAACCATCATTATGCGCCCCATAATTCATCACGTTGAAAACCGGCCCACGCGAAACGACTGCCGCCTGTCCAAGCGCAATCGCCGAAAAAATCAGCCCTGCAATCACAGCAAACGTTCCTCGGGTACGGGTCATTACTCGTTCTCCTTGTTTGATTCTTGCCGGCGTGTAGCACCCGACTGCGCCTTCCGCTCTTCCACCGGCACGCGCACATCCTCAAGATGATTGCCGCTCATAGTGATTGTTCGCAGTTCGCCTGGCCCGGCAGACAAAAAAGTTTTCGTGCCCGGCATCGCGTGACAGTCGCGCACAATTGTTCCGGCCGCGCGCGCCACTTGAACAACAGGAGCATCGGCGTGAGGCTTTCGCGAGCCTACGTCCTCGAGCACAAGTTCTTCTGGAATTCTCAATCTCAAATGCCGACCCGTGTTCCGTATCGACCTGAACCTCGTCCAGTTCAAGTGCGGCAGTATAACTCGCCGAAAGCCCTGCGCGCCCTGCACCGGTAAGGTTCGAAATACGGAGCCCATTGATGGGCATCTCAGGAAGCCCTGCGATATCCGCCACTTGGCGTGCGCCTTTGATGGAGATATTCGAAATGGCGATATTGCGAAAGACTGGCGTGCGCTTCGACACGGGCTCCGCCGCCGTTTCGCGTTCGCCGCCCATTGTGTAATAACTCGTTATCTCGATACCTTTGCCGACGTCGCGCATCGCCCAGTTATCAAAGCGCAAGTCTTCCACAGTTCCGCCGCGGCCACGCCTGCTCTTGATGCGAATGCCCACCTCTGTCCCATCGGCAACAATGTTGCTTGCCACAACGTTACGTATGCCGCCTGAGGTCTCACTGCCAATCACAACCGCGCCGTGTGCGTGATGCACGGTGCAATTGCTGATGACCACATCCTCGGCCGGCCGGTTCACGCGCAGCCCATCAGCATCCTTACCCGACTTGATCACGATGCCGTCATCGCCCGAATCGATGGAATTGTCGAAAATGCGCACGAAACGGCTCGAATCCACCACGATTCCGTTGGCATGCGGCCCTGGATAGACCTCAATACTCGCGTTGCGCACCGTCGCGTTCTCGGTGTAAAGCAGATGAATCGCGAAGGCCGGCGCGCCTACAATGCGAATTCCATCAATCAGCACGTTTTTTGCATTCGTAAACGAGAGGAATGAGGGCCGCAGTTCCATGGCTGCCGCACGATACTGCGCATCGCTTACCTCGCGACCTGCCTCAAGTGCCTTGAGTACTGCGTCCCAGCGCGGCCCATTGGCGTTGTCCGCCTTATTAGCAATCACCGGTGGCGGCCCGTAGGCGCTCGCCCACGCGGCAAAGTCGCCGGTTGTCAGCGTGCCGCTCCCTGTAATCGCGACATTCTCCACGTCGTGGCCGCCAACCAATGGCATGGGCACCAGCGCTTCCACGCCCAGGTAGCGGCCTTTTACAAAGGGCAGCGGCGCAACGGGAAATGCAACCGTCGCGCCAGCATCCACATTCAACGTGATGTTGCTGAATAACTCAATCGGCCCCGATGTGTAACGCCCGGCGGGCACATAGACAGTTCCGCCGCCCGAGTCGTGCGCCGCTGCGATGGCACGCGCGAAGGCCTCGGTCGAGGACACTAAGCCATCGTTGTGTGCGCCATAGTCGAGCACGTTGAAAATCGTGTGCGATGCCTGTGCGGAGGCGTGAACAATCCCCAGCGAGTTGAGCAGCGCGACGCATAAAAGCAACTGCGATGCGCGTCGTTCACTCACTTCGGCTCCACCGCGATAACCCACAGATTCGTCTCGCCGAGATTGTGGCCGATGTGCGTTCCACCCAACCGCCATGCCACTTCGCCGGCGCGCAGTGTAGAAGGCTGTTTCGTACCGTCCGGCAAAATGTGCTCCAGCGTTGCACCTTCCAGGCACACTACCACTCGGTCATGGTGCGTGTGCTTCGGCTCAAAGGTGTGCGAGGGAATACGAATGTCGTAGCTGCGATTGTAACGGTCTTCAGCAAGCAGCTTGTAGTTTGGTGAAAGGCCCGTCATGCCCCATGTTTCGTCGAGTCCTGTAGTTAGAAACTCGATGCGAACCAGGTCTATCGGCGTGTTGCCCGTGTTTGCGAGCGCATTCCAGCCCGCAGCTTCCGCGACCGTCATGCCTCGCTTGAGCTCTGTCGCGCGTTTCGATCCTTTGGCAAATCCAAACTCTGCATGGTCCCCCGAGAACACCACGATCACGCTTGGATGTTTGGATGCGAGAGCGGCACTCTCTCCGGCGGGCAAAGTGTATTCCACCACATGCACCTTACTGTTGGTCACCTTCTCCTCGCTCTTTGCCCACAGGTGCGCTGACACTGCAATCAGCATCACCGCACCGCAAACCAATGTTTTCGACAACTGCATGGGAACTCCCCTCACTCTGCCAGCATGGCCGCGCTGCTCAAAAAATGAGCGGCTCCAGTGGACTGACCACTTCACGAAGAGCAATCCTACCACGCGATTTGCGCCATTGGATACAACGCGTTGTCTCATCTTGAGCAGCCCTACTCGCTCGGGGAGCAAGTAGCGGCCGAATAATGACGCTCGCAAGCTGATTGATTTTGCGGGATTTATTGGTCGTGTCGTCAATCCGAACTTTTCAGTCGTACTGCGAAAAGCGCATGGTGGGCGAGAATGAACAGTGTGCGACGGTCAGTGCCGCCAAAAACTATATCGATCGGACGCTCGGGCACATCGATCTGGCCAATTTCTTTCCCTGCCGGGTCGTAGATAAATATCTGTCCGTTTGCAACAAACACGTTGCCTTTGCGATCGACTGCGACGCTCTCGCCGCCGCGCTCTGCAAAAACCTTGAGATCGCTCAGCGTGCCGTCGGGGTTTACAAGTGCGTTATACGTACGATCTTCCGATTCGCTACTGACATAGACCCGCTGCCCCGGATAAGCGCTGATGAAACCATTGGTGTCCAAATCGTCAGAGAAGCGCCAGCCGGTGTAGTCCGAAGGTCCCTGCTGGAAGACGCGGCCTGAGGGCAAGAATACACTTCCGTCGGGTGAAACATATTCTCTCGCTACGGGCGTTGACACATCTCGGGCAAACATCTCCGCCAATGTCGTATAGGTGAAGGTATTCAAGTCGAGTTGATTGGCAAATTCGCCATTGTTCCAGTAACCCACCGGAAGTATTACCGCTGCGCCTGGATGCGCCGTCCTTGTTTGCGGCTGCAGTACTGTCAATTGGTCGCTGGGCGAACCGGGACGGAAGGAATAAACAGTTCCCTCCGGGCCATCGGAAGAAAGCACCATCAAGTCGCCCGCCTTGTTGAATGCCAGGTTCACCGGGTCCAGCGGATTGTCACGCTCGATAGTGAGACCCTCGGCTACCGACCAGCCATATATGCGTTGTTGATGGTGATCGACGAAATACAGTTTGCCGGAAGCGTCCACGGCAGCACCGGAGATTGAAAAGAAACCGTCTTCCAGTTTCTCCACCTTGGAGCCTGGCGCCAACACTGCAGAGGCTGCGACAGGCGCCGGTGCCGAGGGATTGGCAGGAATGTCGAGCACAGCAAATTCACGCTCGCGCACCTCCAGATGATGTGTCATGTCCTGGATCGCATTCTCGTAAGGGAATTTGCTGATTCGCAGGAACGTTCCGCAACCGTTCTTATCGCAAGTGGCGTACCCGCTTTCAGCATTGACATGGAGATTACGAAAGTGAATATTCTCGGAGTTATAGAGGCGAACCGCCGCCGGGAACGGTGCGCGGGAGCGCGTAACGCGATAACCGTGATAGTTCGCGACCGTGATGTTCTTTGACCAGTCGAACTCCAAGGACAAGGATTCCGGGCTCTCGCCGGCTTCTTCCTCGGTCTGCGGCGCATTGATATCCCAGTTCTCAGCATGATCAAACTTGATTTCGTTGCGGACATGGTGCTCGGTGGAAAGTTCATAGACATGGCCGGGCGTCTTTGTATCGGAAACAAGGAACCCTGCCTGGGCAAAGGTGTTTGGAGTCCAAATGTTTGCGAATGTGCCACCGCCACCTTGCGTTACCCACAGGCTGGGATATTGTCCGTCCCATCGTTTGCTGAGATCGGGATCGGCCGTGTGGTCATTGTTATACGGATTGGTGCCACTCCCATGACCACCCAGGAAGCGCACATCATCCATTAACGAGTCGGCACCCGCCTTCCATAGCACGGCGACCGCACGGGGGTTGATGCCGCCGGTAAAGACTCCAAATCCGCTCATGATGTTCGTGCCGCCCGCAGGAGCGGAAATCACAGGCTTGGGCGCACCGATGCCTTGATAGCCGGGCGTGCGATCGAGCAGGTCGAACTGAGTCATAGTGGGATGAAGGCCGATAAACACCGTGTCAGACTTTAACGAGAGCGTGCCACTGACAATGTAGTGCCCGCTCGGAAAATAAAGCACCTGATGCGTATCGATGGCTTTCTGGATCGCGGCAGTGTCATCAGTGTTCCCGTCTCCCGTGACACCTAATGTGTGAACATTCACCCAGTCTTTGGTGGACGGTAGTGCACGGATCACCGGCAGTAAAGGCGCAGGCAGATTGCTTATCGGCGCGGCGTCATAGCGCATGCCCATGTTGCCGGTCATCCCTTCACCGGGAACAATGAGCCCAAAGTTGAATTCTCTAACCTGGTAGGTCGCACCTTTTCCAGGCACCGTTTTTCCGCTTTCGCGGAACAGTGCGAAGGTGGGTACATTCTTCAAGACGGCATTCTCGAAGCCAATCTCGGTCAGAGGACTCTTCTCGTTGCTGATGACGACCGCCGGCCCGGAAATATCCTCAAAGCGGCAGTCTTTCACCCATAGCTCGTCGGAATAATGCGGATCGATATCGATGGCGGTTGGCACATTGCGAAAAGTATCGCGGATCAGGGTAAGCCCAGCTTCGTGCTCGCGAATCGCCGCCTCGCGCTGACCCTCGAACATCGAATCGATCAGCGTGAATTGCCAGGCGGGCGATGGCTTGTCGGTGAGGATGCCGTAGCGACCGCCATAGAAATGAAGATCCTCAGCCTCGTTGCCGATCTCAGTAAGGGCGGCAATGCCGGAGTCGATGTGAAAGTCCATGTGACTTAGATAAGCGTGCTGTGCAACATGGAAGCGGATAGCAATCGCTGCCGGGTTGCCGTCGCCGATCTCGAAATCGATGTTGCTCATTGCAGAATAGAACGTGCCGGGATTGGCATCGGCAATTGAGTCATTCACGGGCACGCTTCCCGGCGGCGGAAACGGAATCCGCCCACCGGCTCGGGGGCCGAAACCGGGGCGGGCGCCCGTAAACATCACCATGATGCCTATTCCTTTTTGAAATCCCGGAGTATTGTCAGCCAGCAGGAAAACGGGGCGCGTCACTCCGTAGCCGATAATGCGCACACCCGGCCAGACATAAACGGTGCGCGTCAGGCGGTAGCGGCCCGAGGGTACGAACACGATGCCTTCGCGGGCGTTGGTGCTCGACTTGTCTATGGCAGCCTGGATTGCCGCACTGTCATCGACTTTTCCATCAGCCTTAGCGCCGAATTCCTGCGCAGTGAGATACACCGCCTTGGGATCGTCGAGCCGAGAGGTAAAGACGGATGCGGCCAGTGCGGAAGAAGAGACGCAAAGCAACAGCGCGGCGGACAGCAGATTCTTTTTCATAATGATGTTCCCTGCAGTGCTTCTTTGGTTAACGATCGCTAAGGCGAGAATCCAGAAAGCCGATCCCATCGAAGTTTGACCTGTGATGAGGCACCCAATGCCTGCCCGTTCGTATGATAACGACCGGAACTCACAACATCGAAAGACGGTACACGCAGACAAAAGCATGTCCGATCTGTACGGCAAAATGAGAGAAGATGTGGAATTTCGCAACGAATGGGCGGAGAAGTGCGGTTTCGGATTTAGACTGCCTTCAGTTGTACCGAATGTACCGAAAATCGACAAAAAACCGAAGCCGGAATAGCCGCTTAAGTCTTTTTGGATTGTGTGAGAAAGAATGGTCGGGGAGAGAGGATTTGAACCTCCGACCCCCTGGTCCCGAACCAGGTGCTCTACCAGGCTGAGCCACTCCCCGAACATGGGTTGCAGACGTGAATCACCGGGGTGCGGCCTGGCGCGTTTCTCCCCTTGATTGCACTTGCATCAGTGTAACAGAAACCTAGGCCCTGCAACCGACTGCCGCAAGGCCCTGTCTCGACCAATACATGTTGGCCGAGTTCAGTCGGGACGCTCATAAAAGAGCGCGATCTTCAGTTGCTTTCTTTGGTGCTGCCTGCCGGTAAATCCAGCGCAACAAGCTCAAAGCGAGTCTCGCCGGGATGCGAGCCTTCAAAGCCCACGATGTGCTGGTGGCGCTTGGAACCGGCCTTCAACTGGAAGCCTTTGTGCCCCGATTGATATCCGTAATTCTCACCATGCGAGTTGATGTTCACGTTGGCCTGTCCTTTTTCGTCGCAGGTCAACCCTTCAGATGTGCTTGTTGGGGCGCCAACGGGCGTGCTGTTATCACACGCAATGACTTCGCCGTAGCGGCCAAGCGCCTTCCGGTAGAAGTCGGTGACCTTGTCCTCGCTGTCGGGGGTTGAGAAACTGGCTGCCTTTACCCGCAGTTGCCACTCGCCAAAACCCATATGTACATCGGCGGATTTGTGCTTCCCGTCATTGCTGACGGCCTGTGCGCCTGGGTAGACCGGCAAGCCAAGATCTGCTGCGGAAACCTGGTCGGTGTTCACATGGACACCGCCGAACGGCGTATCCACCTGCACGGTATTTTCTTCGCCGTTGGCGCCTTTATCCACGTGCACCCGGCAACCGGCAAGCAATCCCAGAATCGCTGTTCCGGCAACCAAGCCGGCGGCTTTTCCGAATGTGGTCCATTTCATGGCAATCGCCTCTCTGGCCGTTATACGGCGAGGACCGCCAAAATGTTCCCAGCGAATTGACGATCAGTGACTGGAGCGCCCGTCTTCTTTGCTGCTGGTGGCAAACAGGATTGAGGCGAAAAAGACAACCACAATGACGGGTACGACGACGAATGGGGAAGAGATGTGCATCCGACAGACTCCTTACTGCTATTTAGAGTAGCAAAACGGGGCGCAAGTCAGGCAGCTTTTCAATCTCTCTGGCTGTAGCTTTGCCAGCGGGCCACACCGTGCGCCCGCCGACTAAAAGCTGCACTGCATTCTGCTTACCGGCTGGCTGACTTTGCCGGATAGTTCACCCGGATGGTCAGGATCTCAAAAGGATGGATCGGGACCTTGATCAGGTCTCCTGCCACCTCGAGCGGACTCCCTTCCGGGGTCTCCATCAGATTAGTGACTGTGGCCCCGGTAGCACCGGCAGGCACATGAAACTCCGCGGTTGTGCTCTTCCCTGCCCACTCGTAGACCCTGAAGATCAGGCCATCGGCATCCTCAGCCTTTTTCACGGCGGTGAGCACGACGTTCTCCGGCGAGACCGAAGCGAATGAGTGTTCGGCCGGCAGCGTGCCTGCATGCACCGTGGTGGCAACTGCCTCAAGCGGGAAGTTGTACTCCCATCCGCGGCGCTCGGTATTCGCGTCCTTCCACGTGCCTGCATGCGGATAGAGCGCGTAGTGGAAATGATGATGCCCTTGATCCGCTTCCGGGTCAGGCCACGTCGGCCCGCGAAGCAGCGTAAGCCGCAGCAGGTTCCCTACCGCGTCATAGCCGAACTTGGTTTGATTCAGCAAGCTCATTCCGTGTTTGCCGTCGCCAAGGTCCGCCCAACGCATGGCCGGAACTTCAAACTGCGCTTTCTCCCAACTATTGTTGCGCGTGGTCGGCCGGTCAACTGTGCCGTAGGGAATTTCGTAAGTAGCAAAGTTGCTGGTAGCGGCCAGCGGGAACGCCGCTTTGAGAAGTGTGTGCCGTTCGTGCCAGTCGATGTCGTTTTCTACATCCACCATGTCGCCCTTCAGGCTGATGGTTTGCACGAACTTCGAATTCTGCCAGCTCCGTGTAACACGAATACCGGGACGCGGCGTTTTTGCATTCACCAGTTCGACGGTCGCTGTCTGGTTCAGCGAAGTCGGCGGCTGGTCAAGCGTTCCCGGATCGATGTTCCAGGCATCGTACTCCTTCGGCGTGTCTTTAAACGCCTGCAGTTCGTTGCCGCATGCGCCGGCGGCCAGAGTTTCGACGCCACCCTGCTTGAGACTGTTGATGCATCCAGTTTTCTTGTCGACTGAAACGCGAAGCTCCGCGTTTGTCAGCTGGATATTGTCGGCAACTTCGGCTGCAGTGGAACCAGCCGCAGCACCTTGCTTGTTCGACACGATGTGAACGACCTTATAGCCCAGCGGTGGCACTCCAGAGACATGTACAGTGAGTTCCGCGACTCCGGTCTTCTCGTCCACCGATGAGCGAATGGGTGCTCCCGGCTGGCCTTTCGATGAGGGATCGACTACCGAAAGATTCGAAATGCCTGGTTCAGGCATCTGCACCCGCACATGCGCTTCGCCTGATCGTTCCCAACCAAGCGGGTTGTAGACAACCACCGGAATTCCCTCTCCGCGTGTGTCTATCTGCTCGCCGACCGTCTGCAGCGCAGTCGATGAAATCTTGTCCGTCGACCAGCGCACCACGTCGTAATCTTTCTGCGCGTCTCTATAAATGACGGCGATTCCCGACCCCGCAGCGAGATCGTGGAACTGGTTGAAAAGCACCTTCTTCCAATCCTCCGTAAGTTCAGCGCCGGGATACTGCCTGCCATCGAGCCACGCCAGCGACGACCACTTCTCGGCATTCTCTACCTGCTCTTCACTATTGCGCATGTTGGCCTTGTGATTGGCCTGCGTGGTCATCACTCCGCGGTGATACTCAAAGTACAGCTCGCTCTTCCATGTTGGAATTGCGACCTTGCCGGGGACTTCGGTTGGCGCCTGGTATCCCTTGGCAATCGACTGATAATTCCACGTCGGGCTAGCGGGCGCGATCTGCTTTTCAACCGTGCTGAAGAACGACTGCGCGGTCCCGAACTCGTACTTGGGCGTCACGTGATTCGGCGCCGCCCAATGGAATCCCTCGTCAAGATGAGCGCGGGTGGGTCCGCCGCCGTGATCGCCCACTCCGTACAGGTCGAGCATCTCGGTCATGCCCGGCGCGTGCTCACGGGCAATCTTCAGGTCGTTGGCAAGTCGCACCGGGTTGAGCGTCGTGTTCACATAGTCGTGCGGAAAGTACGTAAGCACTTTTGATCCGTCGGGCGACTCCCACCAGAACAGCTTGAATGGCAACTGGTTCGTGTCGTTCCAGGCCATCTTTTGCGTGACGAAGTAGTCGATGCCACTCTTCTTATAGATCTGGGGTAATTGCCACGTGTATCCAAACGAATCAGGATTCCAGCCGATCCGCGCCTCAACGCCGTAGGCTTGCTTGAACCAGCGCTGTCCAACCAGCAGTTGCCGCACCAGCGACTCGCCGTCAGGCATGTTCAAGTCCGGCTCAACCCACATTCCGCCCACAATCTCCCATCGCCCTTCCTTGATGCGTTTGGCGATCTCCTGATTGATGTCGGGATATTTGTCCGCCATCCATTCGTTGTAGGCTGCGGCAGACTGCGTGTATGTATAGCCGGGATACTCGTACATCAATTGCAGCGCCGTCGAGAACGTCCTCTTGACGGCGTCGACTGTCTCACTCCACGGCCACAACCACGCCGCATCAATGTGCCCGTTTCCGTCAAGCTTATATGTCGCCTGATTCAGAAGCGGTTTCAGCCCTTCAAGCTTGGCCTGCGCGGCTTTCAGGCTCGCATCAAACTTCGCCTGGTCATGCGAGTCGAGCGCGGCGACGTCCACAGTGTGAATCGCATCGTTCAGTGTGGATAACTTGGAAGCATCGCCAGGCGCAAGCGACGGAACAAGCAGGGCCGCAGAGAGAAGCTCTTCGCGCAGATCCTCGGGATTCGGCCGCCCCTCCGCGAAGTCGATGCGCATGGTGGCGCCGCGGAAATTCTTCTCGTCCACGGTGTGCAGCACTTTGACTGCCACCGAAATTTTCTCGCCTGGCTGGGCCTTGTCGAACAGCACTACCGGCTCCAGATCCTCGCCCAGCGCAACGCGCCGGCCATTGAAGTACAGAATCTCCGGCATCGGCCCGTTACCGCTGATATGAATTTCAAACCAGATGCGTGCCCCCGTCAGATCGTATCCGTTCAGTGTTGGAGGTACTTCGATCGTCTGCCGAAGCCAAATCGCATCGTTAGGCGCGCGCTGGCCAACATTCAGGGTCGGCCATGAACTGTCATCGAAGTTCGCGTCTTCGCCGTGCGCTACGTCGCCTGCGTGCATCTTCCACGCACCGGCCGGCAGTTCGCGCAAGCTGCCCAACCTGTTCACAATCGTCTGTTCATCGGGATACAGCAGAGCAGTGGCTCTGGCCATGTCGCTGTTTCGCTGGGCCGCCGCCCGGTATCCAAACAGAAGGGCTATAAGGCACACGGAAAAGAATGCACGCCGAACGCAAATTTTTAAAGCAGATGTCATGGAAGAAAAATCCCTCCGCAGCATCTTAGGTTATCGCCCCTGTACCGCGCATGGAAAAGTATCACGGAATTGAGAATCGCCATTGAGTTTTTGCCGATGTCAGTGCATGATTTGCGAAGGTTTTCCGGACCCGCCGGACTCCAGGTATTCCACGTAGCCCAGCAACGCGCCCCAATGATAGAAGCGGTCGCTGTTCTTCACGTCGTCTCCCGTGCCGAGAATCGCGTTGTAATTCTCGTGCACGTGGCCATTCTCTTTCCACTCTTTCAGAAACAGTTCATACGATTTCTGTGCAAAAGCACGCCGCGTGTCCGAATCGTCGTACTTCATCAGTCCCAGATAAACCAGGTAGTTCATCGGACCCCAGATGCGGCCGCGCCAGTAGTTCTGGTCGCCGAACGCTGCGTCATCCATCGCAATCGACGAAAGAATCCACTGCCCCCAGAACTCCTTTGGATTGAGCAGGTGCTTGTCGATCATATGCTTTGCCTGCTCGGGCGTGGCCACGCCAGCCAATAAAGGATAGAAATTCGTGGGCGACAGTCGCGCGCCGGCAAGCCCAGTGTGCAGATCCCGGTTGAGGAACATCCCCGTTTCTTCATCCCACATGGTCGCGAGTTTGGCGCGGTAGCGAGCAGCGCGATCTCTTAACTCGCGGGCCTCGGCCGTCTTGTTCAGCACGTCCGCAGTCTCGGCCAGCGCATCGCAATCGGCAATGTAGAGGCTCATCAAACCAACATCGCCGACTTCAAGCAAATGCGTTTGCGGGTTGTACACAGCGCCGTCGTACATGGGGCTGTTGTCCAGTCCCGACTCGTAGATAGCGCCCTGCCGAGTGCCGCTCGACCCGTCGCCTATGTTCGTGGGCTCAGTATCGCCGTCGCTGCCCCACGCGAGATATCCCTGCATGTCGCGATGAGCAGCCCACCAGCGATTCCAACTCAGCAATGGCGCAAAGGTGTCTTCGAGCAACCACCGGTCATGAAACTGCCGGTACAGCCCAATCACTGTGATGGCGCCCACCGGCGGCTCAGATCGATCAAAGCTCTTCCAACCGGGCCGCGCAAAATTCGGAACGAACCCCGCCGGCGTCTCCTCGCGCAGAATTTCGATTGCATTGGCATACGCCAGATCGCGATCGCCGATTGAGGCAAGTGTGGCCGCGAAGAACGTGTCCCAGTCAAACAGCACATAGCCGCCCCAATTTACGCACCACACGCGGCTGACCGGCGAGATCACGCGCTTTCCCGCCGGCTCGTAGATGGTGTCCCATCCGAGCGTGGTTTCAATTGCGTCTTTGATCGGTCCGTTCTTGCCGTCCGCCGCGATTGAGGCTTCATATGTATGGCGCTGCTGCTCAATCGCAGCTCGGATCTGATCCAAAGTGCGACGCTCCCCGGTGCTCACGCCCACAGGCCCGGTCAGATCCGCTGCAAAATACGGCGCGCCCACGGGAAAATCGGTACCGTCTTCGCGCACGGAAGCGCCCGCATCGTTGCAGGTGCAGTAGATCCCAATATTGATGTTCGGCTGAGGACTAGCGGTGATTCCGTCAGCGCCGTGGCTGAAGTGGATCGTCTTGTTCCAGAGCGCGTCAATAAAGAAGACGACTGTTGGCGCGAGCGTATTCTCAGACTTCATCGGCATCGGCTCAACCAACATCACCAGATCCGCACCCGCGTGCGCGCTCTGCACGCGCCAGTTGTGACCTCTCCACTCAACACTAAGGTCGGTATAGCTCCCATTCCAGGAGTGCGGGCCGGGCGTCACTTGCTCTGCGCCCGGTTCGAGGCGGCCAATCAGCGCGTCGCGAAGAAACGCATCGCCCGAAACACTTGTGTTGTGCTTCATACCGACGTGAATGGCGAGGCCGTACGGCAGCAGAACGTGCGTTGTCACGGAATTCGCATCCCAGGTGTTCCATCCTTGCGCCAACCGCTGCTGCACCTTCAGGTACTCGGCAGAAACCAGCATGCGTGCCCCTAGTTCCATCGCGGCACTTTTTGTCGATTTGTCTCTCTGGGCGGAATCGCTGTTTGATTGCGCAAAACAATCACGCGAGGAACATGCGGCAATGAGCGCAAGGAAAAGGATTGATCCCGCGCGAAGACGAATCAACGGAATGAACGAACACATCTGATTTTGCCCTCCGGAGCCGTGCGCAATTGTACGTCACGCGCATGTGGGTGTTTAGGGGCAACGCGAGAGGAGCAGATATTTAAGTTCAGCCGATTCAGCGGATTTCCATGTAACGGTAACTCGTACCGCATTATGACACCTCGAAATCACCCTGTGCCAAACATCACATCACGTTGATAGAACGGGCGTTCAACATGGAAGGGTCATGACAGCTGCAACCCTCGTATTGATTGCTCCGTGTTCGCTTTTGTTGGGCGCAGTGCTGCAGCTCCTGGTAGCGCGGCTCTGTTCCGCCCGGACGAAAGGGATACTGGCGTTTCTCTCTTGTGTGCCGGCCATCTTTGCTGTACTCGGCATCATAAATTCGGTCCGATCCGGGCAAGCTATCGATCTCACCGTGTTCCAGTGGGATTCGCCGCTCGCTCTGGTTCTGCATGTGGACGCGCTGAGCGTTCTGTTCGCGTTCATGGGCACATGCATCGGCGGGTTGGTTCTGCTGTACTCCATCAGCTACATGTCCCACGACAAATCCGCCACGCGCTTCTTCTGCACCATGCTGATTTTTATTGGCGGATTCATCGGACTGGTCTACAGCGCAAACCTCTTCATCTTCTATTTGTGCTGGGAAGTGATCGGACTGTGCTCCTTTAGCCTGGTGGGTTTCTGGTACACAAATCCTGAAGCTGTCGCAGGCGCACGCAAAGTTCTGCTGATGACGCACATCGCGGGCTACGGACTGCTGGCAGGCATTCTGGTTATTTATCACCGCACCGGCAGTGCGCTGTGGACCGATCCGAACGTGTCGCGCAACTTCACCACGGGAATTTTCATGCTGATGCTCGTTGCGCTCGTTGCCAAGAGCGTGCAGGTGCCGCTGCACACCTGGATTCCTGAAGCAATGGCTGCGCCGACACCGGTAAGCGCGCTGCTCCACGCGGCCTGCTATGTAAAAGCGGGCGTCTACCTCGCAGCGCGCATGCACAGTTTCGGCGCATGGCCGGGCTCCTGGAGCGCATCGCTGGTTTGGGTTGGCACCATTACGATGGCTGTCGGCGTAATGTACGCGATGGTGCAGACCGACCTGAAGCGCATGCTGGCGTACTCCACCGTGAGCCAGATCGGCTACATGATGATGGGCATCGGCATCGGCACGCCGCTCGCCATCACCGCGGGGTTGCTGCACTGCCTTAATCACGGATTTTTTAAAGGCGGATTGTTCCTGACGGCTGGTTCTGTACAACATGCGGCCGGGACGCGCGACATGAATCAGCTAGGCGGCCTGGCGCAGAAAATGCCGCACACCACGCTCTCATGGCTCATCGGCGTAGGAAGCATGATGGGTATTCCGCTCATGAGCGGCTTCGCCAGCAAGTGGATGCTGTACGCCGCTGCATTGCAGGCCGGCTGGGCAGTGCCGGCAGTGGTGGCCTGGGCCGTGAGTCTCGGCACAGTGTTTCTTGGAGCAAAAGCAACCAGCGCGGTTTTTCTCGGGCCTCTGACGCCGGCAACGCGCGATGCACATGAGTCTCCCGGCTCCATGATCGCCGGAATGGCGCTGCTGGCAGTCGGCAGTATAGTGCTTGGCGTGGCGCCGCAGTTGGCAGTCAACTACCTTCTCAATCCAGTGCTCGGCGCGCTGGGTATGGGCGCCGGAGTCCACGTGACCTGGCTCGGGCTCTCCGCCGATGCTGGCAGCTTCTCGACCGTCGGTGGACTGGTGCTCGCCGTTGTCTCGCTCGTTCTTGGCGGCGGGATCTACGCTCTTGCTTATATTTCTCGGCAGACTGCAGCAACCGTAACGGTCAATTCCGGTGGCGCGGCACTCGCTGGTGCCGGCGGCGGGATTTTTACCGGCGGCGAACCGCTTTCTGATCAAGGCCGTCTGACGGCCGGCGATTTCTCCGGCATCTTTATGGAGAATTGGCGCGGCTTCTTCCGCTGGACAAATGTCGACCGCGCCTATCTTGCTGGATGGAATGTGCTGCAGCCTGTTTCTAGCGCACTGGGCGTCGTCGTCTCCTGGATGGAGCGGCAAGCGGCTCTTCTCGTCCTCGTGTTTGCCGCGGCGGTGTGCGTCAGCTGCGCGCTGGGCGCTTCCTCAAATTCAATATGCCCAACTCAATCCGTCCGTAGGCGGCGTGATACCGGCTGGGCCGCATATGCCCGCGATGCTCATCTTCGCCGTGGCTGCCGCCGCCATCGCACTCATACCAGCTTCGTTCCTTAAAACTACCTACACCAAACTCGCTACGTGGCCCTGCGTACTTGGAGTTGGCGCGCTTTGCGTCGCGGGCCTGATGGTCGCTAATCCCTGGCTTCGGCTGGGCCTACTCGAATCTGCCGCACTTCTCACCGTCTTGAGAGTCTGGCTGACGGCACGCTCCCTGGGAGCGAAACTCGCCTACCTCGCCGTCGTGGTCATCTCCGCCCTCACGCTCATCGGCAGCGAACTGATGTTCGAGAGTGGTCAACCGGAATGGGCGCGCGCTCTGCTGCTCACCAGCGTGTGCGTCAAGCTGGCTGCGGTGCCGCTTTTCTTCTGGTTGCTTCGCCTTGCAGACGAAATACCGGCGGTCGTTCTCGGACTCATCATTGCCGTCGTCGATATGGCTGCATTCGGCGAATTGTTCCTCACCGTAAATGCCCGCCCGAGCCTCTTCGCGCCACAGGCGGTTCTGCTCTACGCGGCCGCGGCTACGTCATTCCTGGCCGCGCTCCTCATGATCACGCAGCGCAGCCTCAAGCGGCTGCTGGTTCTCTCCACCGTTGAAGACGTAGGTTTTCTGCTGCTCGGCCTTGCTTCCGTCAGCGCTCTAGGAACCTCCGGTGCGCTCTATGCCGCAGTCACGCACTCTCTCGCAAAGGCGCTGCTCTTCGTTTGCCTGAGCGGCCCTGAAGCGAGCGGAGCCCTCACCGACAAATCTACCGGCCTCGCGACGCGCTATCCCGTCAGCGCCTTCGGGTTCTTGTTCGGAATGCTGGCCATGCTTGGAGTACCGCCGACCATCGGCTTCCTCGGCCGCTGGAGACTCTACGAGACCACAGTGCAGATTGGCTGGCCGCTGACCGCGATCTTCATCATCTCGTCGATCCTTGCGCTCGTCGCCTACACGCTGGCATTGACACGCAACTGGTGGGGTCCTGCACCCGATGAAGATCCACCTCCGAATTCCATAAAGGCAGAGCCGCTCATGCTCAAGGCCTCAATCGTGATCATGGTGGCAATCATTCTTGCTGTCGGAATCTGGCCGAGCCTGCTTGAAATGCTGCGTTGGGGGAATCTATGAATCTCTGGAACAAATTGATGTGCACGTGCAGGCGTCGCAGCCCCTGGCTCTTCCACATGAACTCCGGCAGCTGCAACGGTTGCGACATCGAGTTGGTCGCCAGCCTCACTCCGCGTTATGACGCCGAGCAATTGGGTGTGCGCCTTGAAGGGAGCCCGCGCCACGCCGATATTCTTTGCATCACCGGACCTGTAACCAACAACGCGGTGAATGCGATCAAGACTGTCTACGACCAGGTGCTCGGACCAAAGGCCGTGGTGGCCATCGGCTCCTGCCCTGCATCAACCAATGTATTTATCGAAAGCCGCACACTCGCCGGACCGCTCAGCAAACACATACCGGTGGATGTGTTCGTACCCGGATGCCCGCCACGCCCCGACGCCATCATCCAGGGCGTCGCCAAGGCCGCTGAAATTCTTGCCGAGCGCGGCATGAATCCGCCGGTCGCCGAACTCTCCAACGCAGATGTCAACGAGGAGGTCCAGCCGTGAATCTGACTACCGCCCTCGCGCGCCTGCTCATCTTTCCGGGACTGTTGTTCGCTGTCCCCGCCGCCTGGTTTATGCTCTGGGTCGAGCGCAAAGCCGTCGCTCTCATGCAGGGCCGCGTTGGCCCTCCGTTCATGCAGCCGTTCTTCGACTTCGTCAAGCTGCTCGGCAAATCAACCCCACCGCGCCCAGGCATCGGTGGCCTGCTCATGAGGGCGTGGCCTCTGATCGCCGTATCCTCGGCGGCAGGCGCAGTCGGATTGCTCCCTGTTCTGCCAACATCGGGCGGCTTTGAAGGCGACCTGATTCTTCTGCTCGCCTTGCTTGAACTACCGTCGATGTGCATTATCGCTGCCGGTTTCTCGTCGCGCTCCATCTTCGGCGAGATCGGATCCGCCCGCGAAGCAGTGCTGAGCGTTGCCTACAACATTGTGTTCCTGCTGGCCATCGTTTCCATCGCGGCATCGCAGCACACATTCCGGCTTGAAGCGCTCGCGGCGCTTCCGGCGTCGCCAATGCGTTGGCTGGGTGTCCTGGCGCTGCTGGTTTGTCTGCCCGCCAAGCTGCATCTCAATCCGTTCTCGCTGCCCAACGCGGAGCAGGAGATCTACTCCGGCCCGATGGTGGAATATGCCGGCCCCGAACTGGCCATGTGGGAACTCTCGCACGGGCTTGAGTGGGTAGCAGCTACAGGCCTGGTGGCCACGCTGGCCGCGCCGCACATCGCGCTCTGGTGGCTGGCTGCGCTGGTGTTTATTGCACTTTCATTTTTCATCGTGCTCATGCTCTCCGCGCTTGCTTCGGCAACCGCAAGGCTGGCCATCGATACCACGGTCCGCTTTTACTGGCAATGCACGCTTATCTTCGCGGTACTGGCAATTTCGTCCGCGCTCTTCATGAGGCTTAGATCATGAATATCCTGACCATGCTCTGGAAGAACCTGTGGGGCGGCTATCGGACAATGCTTTTTCCCGACCGGCCCAAGGTCAGCAGAGGCTACCGGGGGCTCATCAAATTCGCTCCTGAGCACTGCACCGGCTGCGCCATCTGCAAGTTCCGGTGCACCGCAAAAGCAATCGAGTTCAAAGCCGGTAAGGGCGAGTTTGTATGGAGCTACGACCCAGGTCAATGCACTTTCTGCGGCCGCTGCGTTGAAGGCTGCATCGACCACGCTCTTAAAGAGGGCCATGTAGAACACGCACTCACCCAGGAGTCGGCGATACCGCCCGTCTATCTCAGCCAAGGTGAGTTGAAGATGAGCTATACCGTGGCGCGCAAATCACCGGCGGCCAAAGCGACAGCACCCAAACCGGCCGCACCCGTCAGCACTCCGGCACCGGAATCGGCATCAGGAGGCGCGCAATGAGCTTGATCGAAACACTTCCGCACAAGTTGGGTAGCTCGGTTCCGTGGATAGAAAAAGGCGGCGTACTCTGGCTCGATCCAGGCCCGTTGAGCATCCGCGCGCTCTGCGCCGAGATGAACGCAGCCAAGGCGCGGTTCATCACCATTACCACTTACCAGTTGCCCGCGGCAGAAGGCTTTCGCCTTGAGTATCACTGGGACCTCGAAGGGCAGTTGCTCGGATTTCCGTTCAAGCTCGAAGGCAATTCCATCGAGAGCATCTATGACATGTGCGAAGCGGTCGACTGGATTGAGCGCGAGATTCACGAGGAATACGCAATCGAGTTCACAGGCCGCGCGTACGAGCCGCTGTTATTGCGCGCCGGCGACACACCCGGTGTGAATCTGCGTGAAGAGGTCAAAAAATGAGCTACAAAATCCCCATGGGGCCTTACCACCCGGCTCTCGAAGAGCCATACAAGCTCGACCTGATCTGCGAAGGCGAAACTGTTTGCGATGCCAAGCTGCATATTGGATTCAACTTCCGCGGCATTGAGCATCTCGCCGAGACTCGCAACTATATTCAAGTCACCGCACTCATGGAGCGTGTCTGCGGAATCTGCTCCAACATCCACACGCTCACGCTCTGCCAGGCCATGGAGCAACTGGCAGGACAAGTTCCTCCCCCGCGCGCCAAGTACATCCGCGTCATCATGGCTGAACTCGAACGCCTGCATTCGCATGTGCTGTGGGCCGGGATCGCCTCGAAGCTCATGGGTTTCAAAACCATGTTCATGACTTGCTTCGAGATTCGCGAGAAAGTCATGGACGTGCTGGCCGCCATCTCCGGCAACCGCGTCAACTACTCAATGAACCGCATCGGCGGAGTCAACCGCGACATTGAAGACCCGCAGGCCATTCTCGCCATGATCAACCAGCTTGAGAGCGAGATGATGCACGCCGTCATCCCTATCTTCACCACCAGTTCCACGGCACGTTCGCGTTGCGCAGGTGTCGGAGTCCTGACCGAGGAAAAAGCCGTCTCGTGCGGCGTTGTCGGGCCCACTGCTCGTGCTTCGGGCCTGCCGCAGGATCTTCGCCGCGCGGCACCGTACGCCGCTTATTCCGAACTCGAGTTCAACGTGCCCGTTGAGCCTGCCGGCGATGTTCGCGCCCGCCTCTTGGTACGCGCCCTCGAAATCATCGAGAGCATCCGTATTCTGCGCCAGGCGCTCGAAAAACTCCCCCCCGGCGAAATCAATACTGGCGATGACAAGGTCAAGTTCATTACCGGAACGGCAACCAGCCGTGTTGAAGCGCCTCGCGGCGAAGTAATGTACTCGGTATCCTGGAAGGAAGGCTCACGGAATCCGAGCCGCGTGCATGTGCGCACTCCGACGTACGTCAACATGCCGGCGGTGCGCTGGATGGTAAAAGGCGCCCGGCTCGCAGATACACCGTTGATCCAGGCCTCGATTGATCCTTGCTACTCCTGCACCGACAGATAAACGGGCGCCAGGTGCAGGTGGTTATTGACAGCCGCCGGCAACCGCGGGTGTAATCTAAGTGTAGGTGCGGCGATGGAGTTCGCCCTTAACCGCTGTTCCCTGCGTTCGCTTTGAACAGCTGATGACTCCTGACAGGGGTTCCTGTTGTGGAGTCACGTCCCGGCGCGATCCCCCAAAATACAAACTGAGCAAAGACAGAGCCCAGCCGTTCTGCATCCATATGCGCATTGGCGCGGCCACCGTTTTCGCCCGGATTGTACGATTTACGGAAAGGAGAACAGGATTGCAGAAGTACCTGCTCATCGCTGCCGGCGGCGCGCTTGGATCCATTGCCCGTTACTGGGTCGGTTCCGCGGTTTCAGGGCGGATGGGTATTCGGTTTCCCTATGGCACACTGCTGGTCAATATCACCGCATGCATCATCATTGGCTTCTCCCTCACCTACCTCGGCAGGCGAGCCGACCTGAGTCCTGCTTGGAGATACCTCATTCCCGTGGGCTTCATCGGCGCGTACTCCACGTTCTCCACCTACGAGTGGGAAACGCTCTCCAGCTTGCGCGCTGGCGCCTTTTTTTTGGCCGTACTCTATGCGCTCGGTAGCCTCGTGCTCGGCCTGGTTGCTGTATGGTGCGGTTCGCGGCTCGCGGAGGTCATGTAATGCTGTCGCTCGACGCGCCTGGTACATTGCGCTAGAATCCCTCATTTGCAGGTAACGGAGCCCGTATGTTGCAGCCAGGAAAAGCCGTCAAGGTCATCATCTATTTGAGCGAAGGGGCAACCCATCACGGAGTCCCTGTCTACTCCAGCATCCTTGACTTCCTGTTCTATCGCGGCGTTTCAGGCGCAACCGTCACGCGCGGCGTGGCAGGATTCGGCGCCGATCACCACATGCACTCTCTCAGTTCGGTTGAAATATCCGACCGCCTTCCCATCAAAATCGAATTCATTGAAGCGCAGGAGAAAGTGGAATCGCTGCTTGGCAAGCTTGAAGAGCTGACCGGATCAGGGCTGATCGAAATGCAGGAAACCACGGTCGTCAAGCCCGCGCAGGTGTCGAAAGCAGCAAAGCCCGTTCACCCAGGCCACCTCAAAATCGAAGGCAAAGCGCAGATGATGCGCATTTATCTGAGCGAGGAAGATCGCTGGAACAACAAGCCACTTTACGAGGCGCTGGTTGAGGCCATGCGCGCCAATGACATCGCAGGCGTCACCGTCTATCGCGGCATCCTCGGCTACGGCGCGCATCGGCGCATGCACAAAGACAAGCCGCTGCTCTCGGCTCATCACGGCTCCGTCATGCTGTCAGCCGTCGATACTACCGAAAAACTGCAAGGCTTTCTTCCCCTCGTCGACCAGATGGTGCAGGAAGGTCTGGTGGTGTTCTCTGACGTGGACATCATCAAGTACGCGTATCGTCCGCAAAACGATGCTGAGACCCGGTGAGTGAGGATGGGCATGAAGGAACAGTTTTCCGCTCGCATGTTGCGCATTCGCTTTGGCGAGGACGATCACTGGCAAGGCAAGCCGCTGTACGAAGCTATCGTCGCCCGGAGCAAGGAACTCGACATTGCAGAGGTCATTGTGTTCCGCGGCATTGAAGGCTATGGTAGCGGCACGCGCATTCGTCGCTCCAGCCACTGGAGTTTTTCAAAGGATGCGCCCATTCAGTTAAGCATCATCGATACTGAAGAACAGATCGCAGCCCTGCTTCCCTTTCTCGATGAGGTCGTCGAAGAGGGGTTGGTAGCTGAGTCTTCTGTAGAGGTCATCCGCTATACGCGCACACCTGCGTGATTGAAATTCGACGACCTCCCGAATTTTCGTGACAAATCGCTCGGTCATACTTAACTGTCTCTGAAGAACTTGCGCGACAGGGCAACTAATCTCGCCAAACCGGGTCTAACTATACGAGTGGGCCCGAGACGGCGGTACTTTTTCCGCGAGGGTCGACAGGACGCGAAGTCATTTTCCACGCTTCATCTGCATCACCATCGACCTTCAACCGCATTCGGGACATAATAGAAGAAAAAAGACGTGGAACCTTACCCGAGAGGTGCATATGCTTTTAATGCAAAGGGTCAGATTCTCATTTTTTATTTTCTTGGCGTTATCAGTTTTGTGTTGCTCCCGATCCCAGGGCCAGGCCGCTCTTCTACTTGAAGAGCCGTACGGTTTTTTTGGCACCATAAATCCCACAGGTCACAATGCAATTTATTTCAGCCGCATCTGCGCTGAGACGCCGACCAGATTGCGCCGCTGCGACCCGGGCGAACTTGGCACGGTCATTGCCCGTTATCAGGGAATCAGCAACTACGACTGGATTGCGGTTCCCCTCGTTCCCTACCTTTTTTCGGTCGAAACCACGGCGCAGATTCCTGATCGCGTCAGTCGTCAGCAAGTGAATCTCATGCGCGATCGCTATTACGAAACGCATTTACAGCAGAGCCTGGGTGGCGATGTATTTAGAGGCAATCTTTGGCATGGCGGCTGGACCCAACTGCTCGGCACTTCCTACGAGCGCCGCACATACGTCTTCCGGTTCGACACCACGCCGGAACAGGATGACGCGCTCATTGACATTTTGAACTCGGGGCCGAATCGATCGCACTTCAATCTCTTCTACAACAACTGCGCCGATTTTGCCCGTCTGATTCTCAATACTTATTTTCCGCGCACCTTCCGCCGGAGCTTCTTCCCGGATGCGGGCATGACAACGCCTAAACAGATCACGTTCAAGCTGCTGCGTTACGCACGCAAGCACCCCGATGCCCACTTGCAGGTGTATGAGATCCCGCAGATACCCGGCTATCGCCGCATGAGCCGGACCAACAAGAGCATTGCCGAATCGCTGACGACGACCGCCTATGCAGTGCCCATCTTCCTCATGAATCCGTACCTTGCCGGCGGAATTTTCGTGGATTACCTGGCGCGTGGCCGCTTTAATCTCGTCCTGCGCAATCCGGAAGTGCTGAATCCTGACGAACTTTCTGCATTGACAGATCGCACCTCGCACGAGGAAAATCCGGCCAGCGCTGATGTACAGGCCTCCGGCGCCGCTGTCGGCGATTCAAACGAAACTCACGCGTCGCAAACAGTACATCCCGACCTGGAAGGAATAAGGATCACGAATGAGTGAATCGGCACCACAGAACCTGAAGAACCACGGCCGCCTCCACGTACCTTTTCACATCATCACCTTGTTCGCACTCCTGGCGAATCTTGTCATCGCCATCGTGTATGCTGTGCACCACTTTAGCTTCTACTCCGCGTGGCTTGTATTCCTGTCAATTGTGGTGTTCGTGCCATACTTCATCATCCGGCTTTACCCGCTCAAGGTGCAGGACCGTGTTATCCGACTCGAAGAGCGGCTTCGCCTGCAGGCGCTGGCTCCGTCGGAGTGGCACACGCAGATTTACCGGCTCAGCGAAGATCAACTGATCGCCCTCCGCTTCGCCGGTGACGACGAAGTGCTGGAGTTGGCCAAGCAGGCGCTCGAGCACAACCTGAATCGCAAACAGATCAAGGAACGCATCAAGAACTGGCGCGCAGACAATTGGCGAGTGTGAACAAGGCAGCTTTCAGCCGTCAGCTGTCAGCTTTCAGCCCCAGGTTCTTAACTGAGAGCTGAAGGCTGATAGCTGAGAGCTTTCTTACTCCTTTTTCTCCGCTTCGTCGATTGACTCCGTATCCAACGCATGTTCATGGCGGTAGTGCTCAGCCGGCATCTTGCCATCCCACCACGCCCAGTTCATCGGATACACATCGGGATCCAGGAACACCTGGTAGAAGTGCCATACCAATATCGCAAGCGTAGCCAGTATCGCTTCGTAAAAGTGCACCGCCGTCGCGATATCTACCCACCAGCGTGCCAGCGTATTGCCCACCCACACCTTGGCCCAGAGCATCACGCCGGTCAACCCCATTAGGCCCGTTCCCCACACGAGCGCCCAGTATTCGGCTTTCTCTGCGTAATTGAATCGCGCGAACTTTGGCTTCTCGCTTCTCAGGCCCAGGTAATACAACATCGTGTTGTATGCATCGAAACCATCCTTCGGTTTCGGCAGCAAGTCGCAGAACAGCTTTCTGCCCTCGCGCGCCGCCGCCAGGTAGAACACGTGGTAGATTCCAATGCCCATCAGCACGACGCCGGCTACGCGGTGGATGATGCCGCGCCAGTGCTCGCCCATCCCAAATACGTGCGCAAACCAGGTGTCGGGGAACCTGAGTGCGAAACCCGTGATCACCAGCACGATGAAGCTTGTAAGCAGAATCAGGTGCTGCCAACGCTGATTCGTCGTCATGCGCACCATGTACGGATTCAGCATGTGGCGGCGCTCAACCGCTTTGCGGCGCCAGATGATAGCGTTGTGCGCAAACATGGCTCCGATCACCAGCAGGATCAGCGCGATGTAAATAATCCGCACCCAGCGCACCGCCATCGATCCGATGTCATTCGGGTGAACGCCATCGCCCTGATGCACTTTGGTCTGTGTAAATTTCTGCGTCACACCTTGGTGGCACTTGCCGCACGTCGTACCCAGGTTGGCACGATTGGTGGTTGAATGCGGATCGCTCGAAGGCAGAATGTTGTGCACGCCGTGACAACTGGAGCAGTTCGCCGCCACCAAGGATCCGCCTTCCGATGCCAACCCGTGATAGCTGTCGAAGTAACTCGACACGCGCCCGCCCGGAACACCAAACTCCTGCGACAGCCGTACTCCCTCGTGACAGCGCGCGCAAATGTCTCGCGAAACATTCTTATCGGCCGCCGGCGAATTTGGATCGGAATGGGCCTTGATCGAGTGAATGCCGTGGCAGTCAGTACATGCAGGGGCCATCTGGTTGCCGTGGGCAAGGGCGGTCCCGTGAATACTCCGCATGAACGTGCTGTCGACGTCAGCGTGGCACTTGCCGCAGGTGGCCGGAACATTAAATTTATAGATCGGCGACTTTGCATCGTTGGCTGGCAGAATCGCGTGCGCTCCATGGCAGTCAGTACACACCGCAGCCTTCTGCGATCCTTTTTCAGTGGCTCGACCGTGAATACTCTCCTGGTAGCTGATAAACGGCTGCGCGGACTGGCCGCGCGACTCCATCAGAAATCTCTGCCCGTGGCATCTGCCGCAGGTATACGGCACATTCTCGTGGCTCACTGGGGACTTCGGATCGCCCGCGGCAAGCACCTCATGTGCGCCACCGTGGCAGTCCTGGCATCCTGCAGCAGGCGAACCAATCTTGCGCGCAATGCCATGCACACTGTGCGCATAGGCATCCTGCGCATCGGCGTGGCAGTCCGCGCATCGCACTTTTGCCGGAGGCGTCTCATGCGCAAGGCTCTTCACATCCTTGTGGCAATCAACACAGGTGAACATGCCGCCGTGGATCGAGTGTTTCAGCTTGCCCTCGTCCACGTAGAGGCTGACCTGCTTGCCGTTCACATCCTTCGTCAGCGTATTGTCGGAGTGACAAGCGAGGCAATCAGCGTCCTTGAGCTTTTGTCCGGAGCATGTTGCGAAGGCCCAAACCAGAAGCAATAAGACCAACGTATAGGCAGATCTTCTTCTAACTTCTTTCACACTTATGAGAAGATTCTTCGGCGCAAATTATCTCAGTGACTCGGGTCACAGGCACAAAATATGCCCGGTCCGCCGCATTCTAAATTGGTATGCGGCGTTCCGGGCAGTACGTACTATAGCAGTATCGGTTTCTCTATTTTTTATCTCCTTACGGAGGTCGCATATTCCTCTATATCTCGATGCTTAAACATTCCGGCCTAGCTGAAATATGCTGTCAGTGTAAGCACAAGCAATGTCAATCCAATCAAAATTGCCGCGGTTCCCACCACGCGCGAGAAGTTCACCAGCCAGGTCTGAGGAGCTTCGCCCAATCTGGCTTCCAGCTTGCCTTCTCTGACCAGTCGCTCATACTCCATCGGGCGCTTGTGCTTGAACTCTTCTTCACTTTCAACGCCCGTAAACACCACCATGTCCATTGGGAAACTGTCCGGACGCAGGTGCGTATTTACAAAATGAATTGAAAAGATGAACAGGATTGCCAGCAGGCCTTCCTCACTGTGGATCACCAACACTGCGTTCAGCGCCCATCCCGGCAAAAAGTTCGCGAAGAACGGCGCAAACCACATGGCATAGCCTGAGAAGCCGATGACGATCATGCCCCAGAACACAGCCCAATAATCGAACTTTTCCCAGTAGGCATAGCGATCAAAATGCGGACGCTTGCCCATCCCCACAAACCAGCGAAGGTGCGAAATCAGATCCTTCACATCCTTCCAATTCGCCACCATCGAGTTCGGGCCCCAGAAGATTTCTTTCTGGCGATGCATGATGCCGCGCTGGAAAATTTCTTTCAAGTGCAGCAGAAACGCAATCGTCAGCACCACTGCAAAGAATTTGTGAAAGAAGAGAATCGCTCCGAATCCGCCTACGGCCTTCGCGAGCCCGCGAGCCCAGATGCTGTCGCTGAAACGCAATGGCAACCCACTGCCTGCCAGGCCAAGAAACGTAGTGAACAGGACCGCATGCATGTACCGTTGTTCGCGCGTAAAGCGCATGAAGAACCGGCCCTTGGCCGCCGCCTGCGTTGCTGTTGTTTCTGCCGCTACCTCCAAATCAGGCATTCTTACCTCCCCCTTGCGACTTCTCCTTGATTTGGTCGTAGCGTGCGCGGATCAACCAAAGAAGCGTGTGAATGATGAAGAATGTAAGCGTGCCGGCGAGCAGCAGATTCATGAACAACCGCACGAAATAAATCTCAGGATTCAGCTTGCGGTCACGCGCATTGGCGTGCGGCTGATACTGCACAAAACTCACGTTCGCGCCCTTGTGGCATGCGCCGCAGGTCTTCACAAGGTTGGCCTGGTTGATCGGCGACTGAGGATCAGACGCGGGCAGAATCTTGTGTGCGCCGTGGCAGTCCCAGCACCGCGCCGTCTCAACGTAGCCGCCCAGCAACCCCAACTGCGAGTGGAACGTATCGTGATAGGTCGAGAGCTTATCCGTGTGGCAAGAACCGCAGATCGGCGTCGATTGCATGCGGAACTCTGCCTCGGTCGGCTGCAGAATTTCGTGCGCGGTATGGCAATCCGTGCAGACTGGCGCCTTCTTGTCGCCCTTGGCAATTCCTTTGCCATGCGCTCCGCTCATGTAGTCGTCATTGATCTTGGCGTGGCATTGTCCGCAGGTCTGAGGAATGTTCGCCTTGAATGTCGGGCTCTTCGGATCTTTATGGCTCAGGATGCCGTGTGACCCATGGCAACTTTGGCAGTTCGCCGCAACCAGCAGGCCCTCCTTGCTCAATGCAAACCCGTGAATCGAGTCGATGTACTTGGGGTAAACGCTCGCCAGCCCGTGCTTCTTCGCCATCCCCTCAGTGCCGTGGCATTGGCCGCAGGTATTGGGAACATTCAGCGGATAAACATTGGATCGCGAATCGGTCTTGGGAAAAATCTTGTGCGCACTGCCGTGGCAACTCGTGCACGGATGGTCCTTGGAATCGGCATGCACGCTGCCGGCGAGACTCGACGCCTGGTCGGCGTGGCAGTTCTTGCACTCGACCTTCACCACCTGTTCAGGGTGCGGATACTGCTTGATATTCGAATGGCAGTCGTTACATTTCAAACTGCCGTGAATGCTTTCGCCGAACACCTTGCCGTCAACGGCAATGCTGTGTCCGTTCGTGTCCGTCATGCTTGCATCGCCATGGCATGCAAGGCACTCCGACTGCGCACTGAGCCTGGCCGGGCCACACAGCACCAACACGGCAAACGCCGCAGCCAGAAAGCCTGAGCGGATCAACTTGTGCGTCACGCCGGCATTCCGAGGCGACTCCCCCGCCATTTGGAGCCTGTTTACTTTCGCGGCTTCCGCCATCCTGCCGTCTTCTTTCTCCTGGAATCAGAGTGACTGAGCCCCTGACGCCCGGTTTTGATCCCGGCCTCCGGAAAGGCCCTGCTGTTGATGCGTTCGTACCTTGAGAACACGCTTCCGTGGGATTTCCCGCAGTGATAGGAATCACAAAGCAGATAGAGGCCAATCACAAAGCTGTTTTTCCGGTACCGAAGGACGTAGCTCACAGCACCTGGATCAGAACTTGTTTAGCTGCGTATTCAGCCTGCAAACACGGCCCTCAACGCGCCATTTCGCTCGGTTGTTTGGGGAGCTTCCGAGGCTTCCTTTTACACAAGGTGCTCGTGATGTGGGTCACATGCCGAGTCATGCCTGGCAAGCCACAATTGAACCGCTGTTTGAGGACACTTTTATGGCCACGCCTGTGGTTTCGGAAAATAGGACCATGCTCACATTGCCCGGTGACGCGGTGCGCCAAATCCAGTGGCGTTTCGCCGATCGCTTTGACATACAAATGCTTGTCCAGTCAGCGCGAACCGTTGCGCGCGGCACGGTTGCCCGTATGGTCGCGGCCGGAGAACGCAATACCCACGAGTGGACTGCCGCGAAGGCCGAAATGCTCGAAGCGTTCGACCGCTCCGGCATCACCGCGGCATTCATGGAGCCGGAGGAAGGCGGGTTCATCATTGGCCCCAAGAACCTCGCCCTGTCGCTGGCCGCATTCGAACTGGCATGGGTCGACGGCGGCGCCGCTACCGCAAGCCTGGCCAGCTTTCTAGCGCTCGCGCCTATTCACGAACGTGGAACGAAAGAGCAGGTTGCAAAATACAAGAGCCTCGCCGCCCCGCCGCAGCCCGGCGAAGATCGCAAGCCCTGGCGCGGCGCATTTGCACTCACTGAGCCCATACCCTATGTCGGCGTCGATACCGGCATGCTGAGCGGCCGCATGAGCATTGCCGAGTGGACACGCGGCGAAGAACCCGTGCTGCAAGTAGACAAGCGCGGACGTTTCATCACCGGAATTGCGTATGCAAACTTTGTTACCGCGGCCGTCACTTCTGAAGATCCGCGCATCAAGGGCAGCTGCGTCATCATCCTTGAAGAAGGCGACCCAGGCAACTACGATCGCGGAACCCCCACCAAGAAGCTTGTTCACCAACTCTCCTCAACCGGCGATCCCATCTTCAACCTGAAGGTTCCAGCCAGCCGCATCGTTGGCGGTTACACGGTGAAGGACGGCGTGATTGTTCCGAACTACAACCACAGCGAAGTGATTGATGCCGTCTTCCGCCGGACGCGTGTGCCTGTCGGCCTGATGACCGCAGCCAAGCTCCTTTCTGCCGTCGAACCTGTCGTCCGTTATCAGCGCCAGCGTTTCCGCGGCGCTGAGGGCTCCAAGCCGGGCTCAATACGCTACGAGCAAGGCATTCAGCAGCGCGAAGATGCGTTGCATCGCCTGGTGGACGTGTGGGCCACCGGTGAGGCGGCAGCGTCGCTGGGCTTTGCCGCTGCGCGTCTCTTTGACGCGCTCGATCCGCTCGAAAAACACAAGACCGCGCTCCTCAAGGAACAAGGCATCCAGGGCGGCCGCGCGGAAATGAAAGCTCTGAAGGAAAGTGAACAGCGCGCCATCCTGCTGCTCTCGCTCAAGGCGGACGATCCACGCCACGCGGAACTCGAAGCCGATCCGCTGGTGCAGTTCATGCTGATGGATGCGGAAGCCAACGTACTTTGTCCGGCCACCAAGCTTTGGAATACTGGGCATGGGGCTAACATGATGCGCGAAGCAGTGAGTTTGATGGGCGGCTACGGCATCACAGAAGACTGCCCTGGCTTCCTGGCTAACAAGTGGATGGATGCGCAGCTTGAGGCCACCTACGAAGGCCCAGAGGCCGTGCAGCGCCGCCAGCTCACCGTCACCATGACGTCTGAGCTGTTCCAGGCCGAGTTCCGCGCGTGGACACGCGAGATGCGGCGTATCGCATCCGATCATCCGGGGACTGGCGCGTGCACGCTGGCGTCGGCCATGAACCTGTGGCTGTGGACGATCAATCATCTGCAAAAAGCTACCGACCCCGCAGGCAACAAGCTTTATCACGGACAGCGCCAGGGCGTGACGTTTGCGCTCGCCGATGCGCTCTGCTGGCTGCTCGCTTCGCGCGCGCAGATTACCGACGTGCTTGAACTCGAAGCTCGCGGCGCAACCGATACAGTGGCATCCGAAGGTCTCGAAGGTACCGTGCAGTTCCTTAGCGATCTGTGCCATGTGCAGGCAGCGCAAGCCGCAGGCGAAGCTTCGCGGATCTGTGCGGAGCTGGTCTTTGGCTACAACTGCCATCCTTCATGGGATGAACATGAGCACCGCAGTTGCTTCCTTTCAAGCGAGCTCGAAGAATTCGAAGAGACCATGCCGGGCATCTCGGCGATGGCCGTGGATGTGATCGCGGCCGACGGCAGTCATCCGCTGAAAGCCGGACCCTGCGCAGGTTGCGTGGGCTCGGCTGAGTTCCTTCGCCTGCAGGGCAAGCTCACCACCTGCCTGAGCGGCGCACGGCTCGCCAAGGATCGCGCCGCCGACACCGTCAGCAAGGTCATGATTCCTGAAGCGCTGGATTATCCTGCATGAGCACGGAGTACGACAACTCGAGCGCTCCATGCGCTGAAACGGCCTCGCTGACTGACGGCGAGCGTCAGTCGATGGAAGTCGATATCGCTTGCGTTGGATTTGGGCCGGCTACAGGTGGATTTCTGACTACACTTACGCAGGCATGGAACGAGAATCCCGCCGATCCTGCTTTCGAAAGCAAAGTCGCACCAGGCATGCCTCTCCAGGTGCTTTGCTACGAACGCGCCGACGATCTCGCGGCCGGTGTCAGCGGCGTTGTCACGCAGGCCCGCGGCATTGGCGCCAGCTTTCCTGCGCTGAATCCCGGTGAAATTCCAATGGCCGCGAACGTGACCAGCGAGCGGGTGCTTTACCTTCTCGACCCCATCGGAGCCAGCCGGCGCTCCGCGGTCTTGCGTTTTGGAGATGCTCTGCTTCGTTTCGGCGGACATTTGCTGCTTAAAGACAGCGCCTTTGAACTCCCATACACGCCTGCGTTCCTGAACAAGCACGGCGGACTCGTTCTTTCCATCGGCCAGTTCAACCAGTGGGTCGCTTCACAACTCATGGCCAGCGGACTGGTGCAGATTTGGCCGGGCACTCCGGTAAGCGCTCCACTCCGCGAGGGTGAAGCCGTCGCCGGACTGCGGCTCGCGGACCAGGGCGTCGACAAGTTTGGCTGCCCCGCCGATGGCTACATGCCCGGTATGGACGTGCGCGCCAAGTTGACCGTTGTTGGCGATGGGCCTGTCGGCCAGGTTGGCCGCGCTCTCAACCAGGACAAGAACAAACCGCGTGATTGGGCGTTGGGCATGAAGTTCGTCATCGAACTGCCCGAGGACTCCAACAGCGAGAAGCTGGCTCCTGGAACAGTCTGGCACACATTTGGTTTTCCCGAGCCGGAGATCTTCGGCTTCATGTATGTGCATCCCGGCAACCTCATTTCCGTCGGGATTTTTGTGCCGTCGTGGATGAGCGATCCTTCGCGCACTGCCTACCGCTATTTGCAACACTACATCCAGCATCCGGCGCTGTGGCGCGTGTTGAAGAACGGAACGCTGCGTTCGTGGGGCGCGAAGTCGCTGGAGGAATCTGGCCGCCGCGGGGAGCCTGTGTTGACCGGCGACGGCTTTGCGCGCATTGGCGAGGGCTCCGGCTCCACCAACATGCTTACCGGCTCTGGCGTTGACGAAGCCTGGACAACCGGCACGCAACTTGGTGAGGCCGTGCTGGAACTGCTGCGCGCGGGCAGGCCCTTCACGCACGAAAATCTCGCCGCCACATATGAAGCGCGCCGCCGAGCAAGCTGGGTGGAACGCGGCTCGCGTGCGGCTGAAAACGCACGCGACGGATTCCACTCAGGTGTGGTTAAAGGCGTACTTGGAATGGCAATTTCCGGGTACACGCATGGCAAATTGTCACTGAAAGCAGACACGCCGTCGGCGAGTCAGCAGATTCGTCCGTTCGCGGTGGACTCGCCTGAGAGCCGGCAACTGAAAAAGGCCGCTGAACTAGCCATCGCGGAAGGCCGCCCACTCCACGACGCGCTACTAACCGTCCGCGGCTGGCCTGAGATTCCATACGACGGCCGCTTGCTGGTTACGCAGCAGGATGCGCTGCTGATCGGCGGCAAAGTGCAGGCTATGCCCGGCTTTGCCGATCACGTTCGGTTTCGCAACCTGCAGCTCTGCGCCGCATGCAACGAGAAGACCTGTGTGGCCATGTGTTCAGGCCAGGCCATCACGGAAGGCGCCGATGGCTTGCCCTCGTTTGAGCGCGAAAAATGCGTCCATTGCGGCGGCTGCCTGTGGAACTGCGCGAATGACAACGTGGAGTTCGGTGCTGGGTCGGGGGGATTGCATTCGGCGGAGAATTGAAAAGCAGCTTTCAGCTATCAGCTCTCAGCTCTCAGCTCTCAGCTTGTCTCTCTATAAATATGCATTGTGCAATTCGTTAGATCGAAACGGTAAACGAGGTTGCGGTGGCTCAGGACGTCAGAGAATTGGTCGTATGGCAAAGGGCGATTGAGCTCACAGTCTGCACTTATGAGTTGACTCGGCGTTTTCCTAAAGATGAAGCGTTTGGCTTGACGTCACAGATGCGCAGAGCGAGCGTATCTGTGGCAAGCAACATTGCCGAAGGGCGCGGCAGGTTGAACCGAGCTGAGTTTCGCCAGTTTCTCGGATTGGCACAAGGATCGCTCTTCGAACTGAAGACCCAACTCCTGGTCGCGAGACGGCTTGGAATGGGAATTACCAAAACATTTGACCAGGCCAATTCTCTCGGCGAGGAAGTATCGAAGATGCTAACTTCCTTCATTGAGAAGCTTCGGCCCGCAACGCAAAAGCTGAGAGCTGACAGCTGATAGCTCTCAACCAGGAGTCGATAATGTCGAATTCTCTCCACATCGTCGTTTGCGCGGGGATTGTTCCCGACCCTCTGCAGACGCTGGAGCCGGCGACAACGCCTGCCGGTCCGGGATTGAAGAACGAAATGGTATTGCCTGCTGTGCTCGACCCGTGGGCCGCTTGCGCGCTTTACGAAGCGGCGAATCTGGCCGCGAAGAATCCAGGCAGCAAGCTCTGGCTCGTGTCGCTCGGCCCAAAGGCGAAGCTGCAGCAAGTGATGATGACGGTTGCGCAGAAGGTCGCGTTTGAGCTGGTTCCGATCGACGGTCCCATCGGCGGATTTCCGGATGCGCATTCAACGGCGGCTGTGCTCGCCGACGCCATCGCTGCCCTGCCCGGCCTCGATCGCAGCAAGCTGCTCGTCTTCGGCGGGTGGGAGTCCGCAACGCGCGGCGCGGGAGTCACACTGCAGATCGTTGGCGAACGGCTCGGCATCACCGAACAGTTCCAGGGCGTTGACCAAATCAACGTGCGCGACGACGGATCGTTTGAAGTGCTGGAGCGCATCGAGGGTGGCCGTCACCAGGTTTCAGTCTGCAGCAGTGCGCCGGCCGTGCTGGGCTGGGCCACCGGCAATCTGGCCGAGCCGCGCAATAATCCGCAGATTGGCATGGCCAACATGCGCAGCATGATGCCCGCGCTGCAAAAGGCCAAGGCCGCAACGCTCGAAGCGAACGGACTGAGCTACGTTTCCGTGAGCCTGCCCAAGCAGCAGCGAACAACACGCGTTGTGAAAGATATGACTCCCGATCAGATTGCAGCCGAACTTGTCGAGTGGATTGGAGCCGAATAATGGAAAGCATTCTTGTACTGACCCACGCAGACGAAACCGGCTCAGCACTTACGCGCGCCTCGCTTGGAAACAGTCACTGCCGGGATCGATTTGGCAGCCCGCCTCAGCGCTCCGCTCGACATCGGCGTCATTGCCACCGACGTAGCGATTGCCGATTCGCTTGCTGCAACGGGCGCACGGCTGCTTGCAGTTTCCGGCGAAACTCTTGCCCAGCCACGCTACGCAACCGACGCCGCCGCCTGCGAAGCGCTCTGCCGCGCGGCCAATGCAACCATCGTGCTGGCGCCTGCCGGCGCGCGATTTTCGCGCGTGGCTGCCGGTGTTGCTTACCGCCTCGGCGGAGCCGTCGATACGCACATCACCGCGATCGGCGGAGCGGAAACGATTGAAGCGACCCGCTGGTTTTATCGCCAACGCGTTGAAGCTGTGCTCAGCCGCAGTAAGCGGCCATGGATCATGATTCTGGATGCGGGCACACACGCCGCGTTTGCCGGCGCATCTGGCGTCGCCAATGTGGAACAGGTTTCCGTTGAATTGCCCGCCACGCGCACAACTGTCAGCGGTATCCGCGCACCAAAACAGGACGAGCAAACCATCCGTCCCGATGCACGCATGCTCTTTGTGGCCGGAGCAGGCTGGACCAAGAAGCAGCCCGATGGCCAGATGCACACCGCCGACGCCGCTGAACGCATTCTCGGATTTCTGCGCGCCACGGGCGCATCGCTCGGCAGCAGTAAATCGCTGGTCGACCAGGGCGGCGAAGGGCATTCTGTTCTCCCATTTCTGACACACATGAATCAAATTGGACAGACGGGAGCGACACCGCGCCACGCTAAGGGACTCTCGACGTGCTGTCATGGCGAAGAGCCGCATGTAGTTGGTTGGCGGTTCATCGGTGAGCGCCGCGCCATCTCCCTCGACCCGAACTGCGGCTGGACTCGCGGCAAGGCGGACGTGGTGTATGTGGCTGATGCTTTCGCAGTGATCGCGAAGCTGAATGAGTTGCTTGGCGCGAAGGGCTGAGAAAACGACGGCAGGTTGGACGGTGTTGCTATCCCATGTCCGAAAATCCGGACATGGGGCACCCACTTTCAGTGGAAGAATTCACTTCCCCGGGGACCAGGGCCACCCTCCCGGACCTGGGTTCGTGGTATCCCACCCTTGAATCAAAAAGCGATTCAAGGATGGGGCACCCTCATGTTTATGCGGGAACCGAATGTGGCCGACGGTTGTCGGCATAGAATGGGCACGGACGAGCGCTTATATTTTTAGCTCCGGCGGCATTGACAGCGTGCTCATGATTTTTTCCATCGCTTGATCATCATTGGCGATGGTTTCTAGCAGCTTTGACTTCAGTGCGTCTCGTTTGCCGTAGAGGCGGAGCGGCTGCAGCGGGTTGTGAAGCAGATCCTTGCCGACAAGCGCGCGAACGACGAACGGCATGTACGACGAGTAGTCGCCTTGCATGCTTACTGTTTGCGTTGTGTATGTCTCCGGGTTGACCTTGCCCCATGACACGGCTTCTGCCGGCTCGCAGGACGACAGGCTGCCGTCCGTAACCGGCGATGAGACGATTTGGGCGTCGTAATCATAGCCGCGGATGTTATCGAGGAAAAAGATCTGCGATAGCGCCGGCTCGGGTTGCAGTGAATAATTCTTCGGCACGCCGCCGCCGAGAATCAGTACAGCAAGCGACTTGGCATCCGAGTCGAACAGCCCCCAGTAGTGGTAGGCGCAGGATTCAAACACATCTTCGTGCAGATCGTAGTCGAAGCCGTACTTAATTTTGCCCAAGCGCTCGAGAGCCCACAGCTTGACGGAATTGAGGAACATGCTGCCGTCTGCCGGCGCGCCAATAAAAACCGGCAACTCCATCTCAGCGCAGGTGCTCATCAGGCCCGGTGCAACGCCCAGCGCTTTTTCGCGACGGCCGAATTCTTTGCCGAGCAGATAATTGCGTTCGGTTGTCGTCATGCGCTTTTGAAACTCGGGGCGTTGCAAAATCTCGGTAGCCACGGCGTCCTGATCAAAAAGGATCTGTTCATCAAATCCCGTATCGGCGACGCGGATCACGCCGTTCTCGCGCAGTTCGGCGTCGTCGCCAAACAACGCCACTTCGCGAATGGGGCGCTCGGCACTTTTGCGCAGGCAGTCGTGGCCGTCGTGGTAGCAGATGGCGTCGGTCACGGTGATGTAGGCCGTGTTCGCTGCTTTGAGGAACGGAATGAGCCAGGCGCGGTGCTGATCGGAAACCGTGATCGGTCCGGCACAGGTGACGACCAGCGGGATGCGCTTTTCGATCACCTGCTTCATCGCTTCATATACGCGCCGCAGATAGGCGCCGCCGAAGGCTGGAAGAGCGGCTTCAAATACTTCGCTCAGATCCCGGCATTCTGTAACGGGTTTTCCGGTTACCGGCGCACCCATCAGTCCGTTCGTCGTGGAACACTTACTCATTGAGATAGCCCCCTGAAACAACTATCTCCAGTATCCAACATCGGACGACAAGGCCGCGAGCTAGTGTGGTGAGTCTGAAGTTCGCCGAAGAACAACCGCAGATCCTTCGACTCCGCAAGCCGCAAAAGACGCGGCTTGCGACGCTCAGGATGACAATTCAATGTTGAATGAATTTCAAACTCAGGAGACTAGAACCGCACAGCGAGAGCCGCGCAATCATTTTTTTGAAATCGTAACAAACGGCCCGCGCATCTCTCCGCCGTCGCCGCCTTCAAAGGCCGCCTGCCCCATTGCAGGAATGCCAATCTCCCACTCGGCCCTTCCAACTCCGGCATGGGCCGCGCGCGGAAAAGCTTTTTGCATTGGTGCGCGGTCCAGCGTGCCCAGCGCTTTGACTTCTTCCGCCGCGCGCTGTCGGTCGAGATGCCAGTCCCGGCGTACATCTGCCGGTAGAGCTTCGACAGAAACATGAATGCGATGCGTGCGCGCAGAGTTGGCGTGCAGGCCGACCTTTCCCAGATCGAGCTCCAGTTGTAGAAGCGATCCCACACCTTCTGCGTGCGCTCCCTGATCTCATCGGAGCTCATGGTCGGATGCGGAGTAAACATCTTCGGCCGCACTTCGGTGGGAATCAGCCAGTAGCGCGTGATCGGCACATCGCCCACCATGGCCGGATGCTGTGCCTGCTCTTTTTCCCAGCGCCCGAAATCCACTGTGCCCGGAAAGGGTGTCATCATTACGAACTGCGCAAACGTGACGCCTGCCTTCAGCGCCATCTCCACCGTTGCGTCAAAGGTTGCCGCCCGGTCTGTGGGGAGGCCGAAGATGAACGAGCCAAGCACGTGCACTCCGTGCGCTTTGAAGGTCTGCAGTTGCTTCGCCAAAGCCTCGCCGGAGTAGTTCCAGTCCTTGTACACAGCTTTCAGCCCCTCGGGAGTAACCGCTTCGACGCCCACCAGAGCGCCCTTGATGTTGGCCTTCTTCATCGCATCGAGGAAGACGCCGTCTTCGCCGGCTTCCATCGTCATCTGCGTGTAGAACACCATGTCCCTGGGCAGCTTGGCCAGCTCTTCCATCAGTTGAAAGCGCTCGTTGCGAATCGCCGTAAGCTCTTCGACTTTGGCTGTATTTCCCTGCTCGCGCGCCAGGCGCAGATCGGTGAAGGTCACCGGATAAAAATTGTCGTCTGCAAGTGCAATGAAGCGGAAACCCAGGCGGCGGAGTGCAACAATCTCGTCCACCACGCTCTGGAATTTCCTCTGCCGCGGCTTCTGTCCGTCTGTTCTCCAAACGCTGCAGAACGAGCAGTGCTTCGGGCAGCCGCGAATCGTCTGCACCGAGGCCCACATGTACTTCTCGGGGTTCATCAGGTCCCAGCGCGCCGCCAGGAACTCGCCGCCTTCGATCCGTCCGCCTTGGTAGATTCTCTGAGGCTTGCCGGCCAGGCAATCGGTCACCGCTTTGCCCCAGGCAATGTCGCCATCGCCGGTGACCACGGCATGCGCTTCTCCGCGCTCAAACGCCTCTTCAGGAAACAGCGTGGCATGAATGCCGCCGTATACGACCCATGCACCCCGCGCGCGCGCCATACGGCCCACTGCGTATCCACGCAGAGCGTTGCCGGTGTGGACGCTGATGCCTACGATGTCTCCGGCCAGAATGCTCTCCGGCACAATCTGCTCCAGAGATTCGTCAACGAGGATCGGATCGCCGGCCGTTCGCGGCGTTGCTGCCGCCAGCACAAACAGCCACCGGGGTGTGATTACAGCCGTGCCAAAAGAATTGTCGCTTGGATTGACAAGATGAACGCTCAACGAGTCCAACCTTTCCGTAAATCTGGTACGGTTGGCTTCACAGCAATTTCAGAGTTGCCGCAATGCGCATTAAGAAAACTATCGCGGCTGTTCAACCGAGAAAGCCGCACTGAACTTCACTTTGGCAACTTGGCCCTGAAACTGATGGAACAAGCGTCTTTGTCTTTGCCCGGGAAAACCGAGCGAGAAGGTCCGAAAACAAGCTATACGGATCTTCGCGGGCCGAATTATCCCCCTGGGCAGATGTGCCAATGCTACAAGATGATGTGGGCTTTTGGCGCAGAATTTGGCGAAAAATCTTTTTCCGAACCACGGGCCCGCGGCGCTATTCGAGCGGAATCCTAACCTGCTCGACGATTTCCAGCCCAAAGCCCTCAAGGGCGGGAATGTGCATTGGGGTGTTTGAGAGCAGCCGGATGCGGCGAATTCCGAGATCCGAGAGGATCTGGCCACCGAGGCCAATAGCTCGCAGAATACGGCCGCTGCGGGCCTGGGAGCCCTCGCGGGCGCGCAGTTCCTGGTGAAGAACAATGCGGCCGGAGTGCTCTTCTCGCTCATCGGCCGGCACAACCGTTCCGCCCGGACCGAAAGGCGCCGCCGGCGTATGGTCAATTTCAAAGCCGCGCGATGTGTTGTGAAGATACAGGACTACTCCGCAGCCCTCTTCGGCAATCATGCGCATGGAGCGGTCCAGCGTTTCATGGCAGCGGCAATCGGCAGCGAACACGTCGCCAGCGGTGCAGCGAGTGTGTACGCGCACGAGCACCGGATGCGGGCAGGCGCAACGGGTATCGCCGGAGCCATCGGCAAGCACTGCGGGGCCTTCATGGAAAGCCGGGCAGCCTGGGCACAGGTCGCCCCGCACCAGCGCAATATGGCTTTCACCGCCATTCACTTCGCTCTCGTAGGCGATCATGCGGAACTCGCCGTAGCGCGTTTGAATGCGCGTTTCGCCGGCGCGGACGATGTAGCGCTCGTGGCGCAGTCGATATCGGATCAGCTCCGCAACGGTCAGCATCAGCAAGCCGTGCTCTTTGCAAAACGGAATCAGGTCGGGGATGCGCGCCATTTCGCCGTCGTCGCGCATGATTTCACAGATGACGCCTGAAGGATTCAACCCTGCCAGCCGGGCCAGGTCGACCGAAGCCTCAGTTTGCCCGGCGCGCACCAGCACACCGCCCTTGCGCGCACGGAGAGGAAACACATGCCCCGGCCGGGCCAGGTCGCTGGAGGTGGTTCGTGGATCAATGGCGGTACGGATGGTGTGTGCCCGGTCCGCCGCCGAAATGCCGGTCGTGACCCCCTCGCGGGCCTCGATTGTTTCAGTGAAAGCCGTCCCAAAGCGCGAGGAGTTTTGCTGCGTCATGGGAAAGAGCCGGAGGTGGTCGGCGCGCTCTTCCGTCATGGTCAGGCAGATAAGGCCGCGTCCGTATCGGGCCATAAAGTTGATGGCTTCAGGGGTCACGTGTTCGGCGGCCAGAGTCAGGTCGCCCTCGTTCTCGCGATCCTCATCGTCGACCACGACGACCATGCGTCCGGCTCGAATTTCGGCTACGGCGCCGGGTACGTCGGTAAAAGGCGGTTCTATGTTGCGCGCTGGACTTGGCATCGTGGACCTCTTCCATTTTCGCCTACTGCAGCAACAAACCGCAAAGAGCCATGCCCCGAAGCTTTGAACGCGCGCCCTACCCGGCTATCCCGGTTCAAACCTCATTCGGGTATAAGCACGAGCAATTGGCGATAAGAACTTCATATTGGACTCCTCGCTTGTCCTCTACGAGACTTGGGACAGGAGTGAATAGTGAACCCGAAAACAATCTTCTTCGTGGGCCTGATCCTTGCCGCTAGCGGTGTCTTATCACCCCCGGTCGCGTTACTGGCGGGTATTGCGTATGGCTTTAGCTTCATTCATCCCTATCAGTTGGACAGCAAAAACCTGTCCCGGTTTCTTCTGCAAGCCGCAGTGGTCGCGCTTGGTTTTGGGATGAGCTTGCGGCAGGTGGTGCACGCCGGCAAGGCGGGATTTCTTTACACCGCGGCCAGTATCACCATTGCCATGGTTCTTGGCTGGCTTTTGGGTCGATTGCTTGGCGTTAGCAAAAAGGTATCGTTCCTGATCACCGCGGGAACCGCTATTTGCGGAGGCAGTGCAATCGCCGCGATCGCGCCCATCACCAAGCCGGACGAGGAGGAAATGGCGATGTCCCTTGGCACGGTATTCATCCTCAATTCGGTAGCTCTGCTGCTGTTCCCGGCCATCGGCCTGGCATTTCACATGACCCAGACCCAGTTTGGACTCTGGTCAGCCTTAGCCATTCATGACACGAGCTCTGTTGTTGGCGCTGCAGCAAAATATGGGCCGCAGGCTCTGCAAATTGGAACAACTGTGAAGTTGGCGAGAGCACTCTGGATCGTGCCTGTGGCGGTGATTACCGCGTACGTTTCCAAGAGCAAAACCCGCATTCATTGGCCCTGGTTCATTCTTCTCTTCTGCGCGGCCGCCATTGCGAATACATATCTTCCCGTCGGTTCAACCCTCTATCCCGCGCTTAGCAGGCTTGGCCGTCTCGGCCTCACAGTCGTGCTCTTCCTGATCGGCACCAGCTTGTCGAAAGATACCCTGCGCCGCGTTGGCTTGCGGCCGTTTATCCAGGGAGTCTGCCTGTGGGTAATCGTTGCGATCGCGTCGTTTCTGGCAATCCGGGCGGGTTGGATCGCTCTCTAGTGGTGAGTTTGAAGTTCGCTGAAGAACAACCGCAGTCATACACGGCGCGAAGCGCCACCCAAGGCCACGAAAATGTCCGATGTTTGGAGGATCCAGGCCTAAAGAGGTTGCGGAAAAATACCGAATGGAATGGATTATTGCGCGGGCTAGCATTGCAGGGGCTAAAGCCGGCTAGCATTACACGCCCTTTACGGCACGAGTAAACTCGTGCCCTGGAGTTTCTACATTTGCCTGGACGATTCTTTGCTGAATCAACTAAGTAAATAGGTCTGGTAATGCATTATTTATTGACATACCGACGTAACTAGATTACATTATTCCTGAGTCTATGCTCAGGAGCCCTCCATGAACGATGACATCAAGGACGTCGTCCTTTCCGTATTTGAAGCCTCTTTAGAAGCGCAGCTACGTGCCATTCGCCGACTTCGTCAGGGTCAGACGGAGGAGGCCCAACCGCGCCCGAGGAAAGGTCGGTCACAAGTGGACATGGCGTACGACATACTTAAGAGGGTGCGTTCCCCTCTGCATGTTTCCGAGATCATCGACCGCATCCAGACACAGTTCGGCGTAGCCGTGGATCGGGAGAGCCTAGTTTCCTCACTCAGTAAAAAGGTGGCCCGTCAGGACCGCTTCCTGCGCCCGGAAAAGAACACTTTCTCGCTCCGGCCCGAAGCCCGATGAAGCTGCTGGCTGCGTTTCTGTCGATCGTCGAAGACTGGCAGGATGTGTTTCCCCAGCAGCGCACCTATCAGCGCGCCGTGCGACAAGCACTCGGTTCGCTGATTTGCCTGGGCCGGCGTTGTCTATCGCGGATTATCTGGACCAACGGCGGCCAACACCGAAGCTGGAGCGCGGAATATTTTCTCCACTCCCGCTGCACTTGGGAACCGCAGCAGTTATTCCAACCGATTCTCAAGCGCGCTTTGGCCTATTGCCCACAACGGCTGGTCGGCGTGGCCATCGATGACACGAAGTTGCGGAAAACAGGCCGCTCGATTCAACAGGCGTTCTACCAGCGCGATCCGTTATCGCCTCCCTTTCATGTCAACCTCGTACTGGGCCTGCGCTTTCTCCAGGCCTCTCTGTTGGTGCCATTGCATCGTACGGCCAACGTCGGTACCCGCGCCTTGCCGATTCGCTTTCAAGAGGTCTCCAGGGTCAAGCGTCCCGGCAAGAAGGCCAGCCAAGAGGAACAGAAGCAATATAAGGCTGCAGTGAAAGTGAAGAATCTTTCCCACAGCTTTGTCCAGATGGGCAAACAACTACGAGAGGAACTGGATCTGGCTGGAGGGCGTGACAAGATACTGGTGCTGACCGCTGATGGCAGCTTCTGTAATCGAACCTGCTTTGGTGACGTTCCCCACAGGTCGGTACTGTTGGCTCGGGCTCGAAAGGACGCCAAACTATGCTTTCGTGCACCCGTTCATACGAGACGCTTTTTTGCGCTCGAAAAGTTTACTCCCGAACAGGTTCGCAAAGATGAGAGTCGTGCCTGGAAGACGACCAGGATCTTCTACGGCGGAAAGCGTCGCAAGATTCGCTATAAAGAGCTCGGGGACGTATATTGGCAGCGCGGAGCCGCCAGACGGCCTCTTCGCCTCTTCGTTCTCGCGCCCACTCCTTACCGGAAGAGCAAGAGTAGGAGGCTCTATTATCGAGATCCGGCTTACCTGTTAACCACCGACCTGCACAGTTCTCCGAAACAGTTGTTGCAGATCTATTTCGACCGCTGGCAGATAGAAGTCAATCACCGCGAAGAGAAAGACACCTTGGGTATCGGCCAAGCTCAACTGTGGAATGTTACATCGGTGCCCAAACAACCCGTCCTCGCCGTTGCCGCATACAGCGCTCTACTCCTCGCTTCCCTCCAAGCCTTTGGTGCAGAGCGCGGCAATGCTTATGCCGAGTTACCTAAATGGCGACGAAAAGCTCGCCGCCCTTCCTGTTTGGATCTAATTACCCTACTACGCAAGGAAATGACGCAACAAACCGCACTGCTCGATATCTTTGCCCTCAAATTCAGCCCGCCCGAGTTGGTTCAGACCGCCGCCGCTTGAGAAAATGTAGAAACTCCAGGGCACGAGTAAACTCGTGCCCTGTTACAAAACAAAGCAATGGACGGGTTTTTCCGCAGCCTGTAATGGCCATAGCTATTTAGGCACGATTTCAGCAGCCTGAAGGCTGCTGTTCCCTCCGTATTCGTTACCTTCAAACGTCGGTTTCCGTCGGAATTTTCAGTGAAGATCCCCATTCGACTGCGATCGCTGATGCGATCTTCGCTCAGGCGAGGCTTTCGACTCCGCAAGCCGCAAAAGACGCGGCTTGCTGCGCAGGATGACAATTCAATGTCGAATGAATTTCAGACTCAGGACACTAGAAGATCCGCGACTGGCAACCATCTCAGGAATCCTGTACGCTGGGCTTCGAACTGGGTGTTCGCAAATGATTGAGAACTTTCGCATTCGCGTCTTCCGTGCTGTCGCACATCATCTCAACTTCAGCCGGGCTGCCGAGGAGCTACTACTGACACAGCCGGCGGTGACGCAGCAAGTCAAAGCACTCGAAGATGAACTCGGCATCCCACTATTCGATCGCGGTGGAGGTCGCATCACTCTCACTCCAGGGGGCGCTGCCCTGCTGCCTTTCGCCGACAAGATAAAGGCGCTTGGTGAAGAAGCGATTGCCGCAATTGCCGCGTCTTATGGGCAGCACGGTGGAGAGTTGACCCTTGGAGCGTCGCAAACCATAGGGCAGTATCTTTTGCCTACCTTGATCGCCGGCTTCCTGCGTATGAATCCTAAGGTGCGGATCACGGCTCGCAGCGGCAACACCGACGAGATGCTCGAAGCGCTCGTTGCACGCAAGATCCAAGTGGCGCTGGTGGAAGGGCCGGAGGGGCGCAAGGACATCCAAATTGAACCATTTATGGAAGACCACATGGTGCTGGTTGTGCCCGCACGTCACGAATGGGCCGATCGCGAGATTGCTCTCCAGGATCTGAAGACAGAGTCGTTGCTGATGCGCGAGTTCGGCTCAGGATCGCGACGCGTCGTGGAGCAGGCCCTTACCAAAGCCGGCCTGAAGGCGAAAGATCTCACGGTGAGAATGGAACTGGACTCGACGGAGGGTTTGCTTAACGCGGTGGAAGCAGGCTTGGGAATAACCTTCGTTTCACGCTGGGCGGTTCGCAATCAACTTTCGCTCGGTACGCTGAAGCTCGCTCGGGTACGCGGCCTGAAACTGGCGCGCAGGTTCTCCATGGCGTACCCCGCGGGACCCGAGCCAACCGGAAACGTTGGCGCGTTCCGCAATTTCCTGCTGAGCCCGGCGATAGATACTTCCCCCGTACGAAGGAAGAAGCGCGACGAGTAACCGGTATTCCTGTTCCGGCCATCTTGCTACAGAATGGCGGCAAAGCAGCGACAGTAAAGCGGTCTTCACCTCGTCATTTGGGGATGACTGGATTGTGCCGCTACACTTTTTTGCCGTTCCGGACCTCCAAACAGCAAAAGCGCCGCCCGAACCAAGGGCAGCGCTTTTGAAATCACTTGAAAAGAAGCGGCCTACAACGTCGATTCGATCTCGAATCCCCAGGCCTCGAGGAGGGCTTCGGGGATGTATTTTGAATTCTTATTCCGCCGCGCCCATTCACGGAGCCTGGTCGACCGAATGTACTGGTCAGGGGGCAGCTTGAACTCCTTTACGATCTGCTCGAAGGAGGTTACAGTGGGCACAACGGGGCCGATAGGCTCCGGCTTGCCCCAGTTAGGATTTCCACGACGCTTTGCCATTGATGTTATGTCCTTAAGTGAGGAGTGGTTTGTCCGCACATCCTCGGGCGCGGATGAGGGTATCCAGTCAGTCCCGAGGAATTATTACTATGTTATTTTACGAAGATTTTCTTCAAAAATCAATAGGCGAACGAATTAAATTGTTCAAAAACCAGGGCAGTCCTAAAATCGCCTAATTTTGGATATCGGCATCTTTTTCAATGACTTAGTTCAAACTCAACCCTCGATCGCTTAGAGTCGGTTACCAGAGACTCCCTGTTTTCCACCGAGAGGCTGGAAGGTAGCCAGTAACCGGTGACAGTATACCTTTATGACAACATTCCAGAAGGCGACGGCAGCCGGTGCGCTGGCGCTTGTGGCGACCCTTGGACATGCGCACGCCGTGGAGATGAAAGTGAGCCGCCAGGCTCTTGAACGGACCCTCCAGCAGCAGCTCTTCGGAGGTGCGGACGGACGCTATTACGTCAAGGGCAATCCGCAGTCCGCCTGCTTCACCTATGCTGAAAATCCGCAGCTGACCTTTGTGCAGGATCGAATAGTGGTCAAAGTGAAGACGCATTCGCGTCTTGGAACTCCGCTGAGAGGCGCCTGCATCGGTCTGTCGATCTCGGTACCGGCCGAGGTGTCGTTGGCGCCCAATGCCGAAGGGGAGACGATCGGATTTCGCGACGCGCGGCTTGACCAGGTATCGGATCAGAAGCAGCTCAACTTCATCCTCAATCCGTTTCTCAGCCGGCGGGTTCCTTCCAGCTTGAAAGTGAACGCGGCCGATCTGCTGCGCAAGGCGCTTGAAGGGTCTACAGCAACGGCGGGCTACAAGGTGTCGCTCAACCGGTTGAAGATCCACTCCATTCAGGTTGCGGGCGACTGGCTGGTGGTGGACGTGGATGGAGACCTGAGCGTACAGTAACTTCGTCTTCATTCAGCGAGTTGAATTTGAACTTGAGCCGCAGGGCTCGCGGGAGCGGAACCATGATTACTCGTCGGGATTATTTGAAGCAGGCTTCATTGGCAGGCTGCTGCCTTGCAGTTTCGGGCGCGCGCATGTTCGCCGCAGAACCAGAAAAAGATATCAGCGGCAAACGATCGCTGAAGGATCACGGGCACAAGCGCGGAATCATGGCTGGTTGCGCAGTGGGCGCCCGGCAATTGCACGATGAAGCCTTTCAGCGGCTGATTGCCGAGCAGTACAACCTGGTGGTGTCAGAGAACTCCATGAAGTTTGGGCCGCTCTCGCCCAAGCCCGGCGAATACAACTGGACTGACGCCGATGCCCTGGTGGATTTTGCGGAAAAGCACAAGATGAAAGTGCGCGGACACAATTTTGTGTGGCATAACCAGTTGCCTATTTGGTTCAAGGACACAGCGACCAAGGACAACGCGAAGAAGATCATGGTGGACCACATCAATACGGTAGCCGGCCACTTCAAGGGCAAGATCCAGGCGTGGGATGTGGTGAACGAAGCTATCAACGTTAGCGACGGCATGCCGGACGGGCTCCGCAAAAGCCCCTGGTATGAGCTGATCGGGCCGGAGTATCTTGACATCGCGTACCGCACCGCGCGCCAGGCCGATCCAAAGGCCAAGCTCACCTATAACGAGTACAGTATTGAAGATGACAGCGAAGGCAACGCGAAAAAGCGCGCGGCAACGCTGGCACTGCTCAAGCGCTTCAAGAACAACGGAACGCCGATCGATGCGCTTGGAATTCAGTCGCACATTCACGCCGGTACCGGAGAAACCTACGGCAAGGGAATGCGCGAGCTCACCGCCGGGGCGCGGGATCTTGGCCTGGAGGTGTATTTGACTGAATTTGACGTGAACGACGATGGCGTTCAAGATGACGACCCGACAGCACGCGACCGCGCCGTGGCCGCTGTGTACAAGGACTATCTCGATATCGCGCTCGAAAGCAAGGCGGTCAAAGCCGTGCTCACCTGGGGGGTAAGCGATCGGGATACCTGGTTGAACGGTTTGAAGGAGCACCGCGAAAAGCGGCCGAACCGCCGGCAAAGGCCGCTGCCGTTCGACAACGATCTGAAACCGACGGCTCCGTTCTTTGCTCTTCGCGACGCCTTTGATAAAGCGCCGCATCGGTAGGTCAAATCCGGCGATAGAGCGAACGAGAAGCAGATCCTTCACTCCGCTTTCCCCTGCGAACTTTGTTCACTGGGGCCCCAAGCCGCTACGTTCAGAATGACACCTTTTTTTTGGCGCGAACAGTAATTTGAGTCGCGGTTAAGACGCGCTCCACGTGTTGAATTTGCCTGAGCGTACGGCGGCGGCCATGGTTTCAATTTCCTGGCCGAGGGTGCGATCGGCCTCAAGCCGCGGCACCACTTCACGCACTGCGGCAGATGCGCGCCCGATCTCGCGGCTGGGCGTTAACGGCTGCCTGAACTCCACGCCCTGCACCGCGCACATCAACTCAATGCCCACGATGCGTTCGACATTCTCCACAATCTGCCGCAGCTTCAGCGCTCCGGTCATTCCCATGGAAACGTGATCTTCCTTGCCGCCGCTGGTGGGTATGTTGCCGGTTGAAGAGGGATGCGCGAGCACCTGGCACTCGTTAATGAGCGCTGCAGCGACGATCTGCGCAATCATGAATCCCGAAGAAAGCCCTGCGTGCGGCGATAAGAACGCCGGCAGGTGCTCGTTGATGTCGGGGTTCAGCAGACGGTCAATGCGCCGCTCCACCATGCCGGCCAGATCGGTCAGCGCGATTGCCGCGTAATCGAACGCATAGGCAAGCGGCGCCCCATGAAAATTCCCTCCCGACAGCACTCCGTTGTCTTGAGTTTTGGACGAGGGATGTGCGAAGACGAGGGGATTATCCGTAGCCGATCCGGATTCCGTTTCGAGAATGCCGATGACGTGTTCCAGCACATCGCGCACAGCGCCGTGGACCTGCGGCATGCAGCGCAGGCAATAAGCGTCCTGCACGCGCGCATCGTGCGTGCGGTGCGCCTCGCGAATCTCCGACTCCTCCATGAGCCACACAAGGTGGCGGGCTGCGGCAATCTGTCCGGCGTGGGGCCGCATCGCGTGAATGCGCTCGTCGAAGGCCGCCGGAGTGCCCATCAGCGCTTCAAGCGACATGGCGCCGGCCAAGTCGGCCAATCGGACCAATCGCCGGGCGCGCGCTGCTGCCAATCCGCCCACGGCCGTCATGGCTTGCGTGCCGTTCAGCAGAGCCAAGCCTTCCTTTGCGGCAAGCTGGAGTGGCTGCAGGCCCGCGCGACCCAGCGCCTCACTTCCAGCCATCCGCTGGCCCTGATAGAACGCTTCGCCTTCGCCGATGACGACCAGCGCCAAGTGCGCAAGCGGAGCCAGATCGCCGCTCGCACCGACACTTCCCTTCTCCGGGATCACGGGGCTGACGCCAGTGTTGAGCATCGCCACCAGAAGTTCCGGAACAGCGACGCGGCAGCCGCTTGCGCCCTTGGCGAGCACGTTGGCGCGCAACAGCAGCATGGCCCTCACTTCCGCAATCGGTAGCGGCGCACCGACTCCGCCGGAGTGGCTGCGGACAAGGTTCGTCTGCAATGCCGCCAGTTGCTCGTCCGGAACTCGCACGTCCGACAGGCGGCCGAAGCCGGTGTTGACGCCGTACACCGTTTCGCCGGCGGCCAGGATCTGCTCAATGAGTGTGCGACTCGCGTTGACACGTTCGCACGCTGCGGACGACAGTTCGACGGCGCGACAGGTGCAGGCGACGTCCTCAATTTCAGCCAGCGAAAGTGGCTGCCCATTCAGAACAAGAGAATTCATCGCACCAATTCTAGTCTTGTGTTGGGGCGAGTATCGACGACGAGCGTCACCGTGTTTGCCGGGCCAGCGCCGCTCGGCTGTGGTTACAATCGACGTGGAGGTTCCCCACGCATCATGAATGTTACTCGTAGAGAATTTGGCCGATTGACGGCCCTTGGTGTTGCTGCGCATTTCGCGCCCGCTCTCAATGCTCAGGCTGGCGAAAAAAAGATAGGCTACGCAGTTATCGGACTGGGCCGCATCGCCGACCACTTTATGCGCGGAGCGCTGTTAACCAGCAACTCCGCTATTACTGGCTTGGTCAGCGGCCATCGCGACAAGGCAGATCGCATCGCGGCGCAGTACAAGGTGCCGCAGGGCTCGATCTACAACTACGACAACTTCGACGAGATCGCGAAGAATCCGGCCATCGATGCCGTGTACGTGGCGCTGCCAAACTCCATGCATGCCGAATACACCATTCGCGCGGCAAAAGCGGGCAAGCACGTGCTGTGCGAAAAGCCGATGTGCATCAGCGTTTCTGAGGCAGAGTCAATGATTGCCGCCTGCAAGGCCGCCAGCGTGAAACTGATGATTGCATACCGCTGCCAGTATGAACCCCTTCATCTGAAGGCCGTAAAGCTGATTCGGGATGGTCACTTGGGCAAGATACAGGCAATCGAAAGCGCCTTCGGCTTCGACGAAGTGGCAGGAGAGTGGCGGCTGGATAAAAAGATGGCCGGCGGCGGCCCGCTCTTTGATGTGGGAATTTATTGCCTGAACGCGTGCCGTTACCTGACGGGCGAAGAGCCAACCGACCTTTCCGGCTATACCTCGGTGGTCGATCATGATGGCCGATTCACATCCGTCGAAGAGAACGTGGCCTGGAACATGAAGTTCCCTTCCGGCGCTGTGGCCAGTTGCAGCACCACCTACGGCGCCCCGATGGACGGGTATTTCAAGGTCTACGGATCAAAGGGCACACTCGAATGCGATCCGGCGTTCAATTACGACCACCTGCGACTGCGTGGGCGATTCTCCGGGACCAGGCTTGACGACTCCGAGACAACGCCCGATCCGTACCAGTTCCAGGCGGAAGCCGATCACTTCTCAAACTGCATACTTACCAATCAGCAGCCGAAGACTCCGGGCGAAGAGGGCCTGCGCGATATGACGTACATCACGAAAATCTATCGCTCAGCCGGGATCACGATCTAGTGTGGTGAGTCTGAAGTTCGCCGAAGAACAACCGCAGATCCTTCGACTCCGCAAGCCGCAAAAGACGCGGCTTGCTACGCTCAGGATGACAATTCAATGTTGAATGAATTTCAGACTCAGGACACTAGCATCCTTTGGCACGCAGGGGATTGCCGCGAGTGAGCCGGGGCCGGGGCCGTCGGAATCAAAATAATTGGCGACTCTGTGGTCAGACCACGGATTTATAATCAGGAAAAGTCCAGTTACCCTGAATGATAAAATTTCAGTTTCGGAGAGCATATGCCAGAAGCAGTGTGTGATATCGGCCTGATCGGGCTGGCTGTTATGGGACAGAATCTCGTCCTGAATATGAACGACCACGGGTTCAAAGTTGCGGTGTTTAACCGCACCGTTTCCAAGGTGGATGACTTCGTCGCCAACGAGGCCAAGGGCACGCAGGTAGTTGGGGCGCATTCCGTCGAGGAACTCGCCGGAATGCTCAAGCGGCCGCGCAGGATCATGCTGATGGTCAAGGCCGGCGACACGGTTGACCAGATGATCGACCACATTTTGCCGCACCTTGAAGCCGGCGACATCATCATTGACGGCGGCAACTCGCTGTTTACCGATTCCAATCGCCGCACCAAGACACTGGCCGAGAAGGGCATTCTCTTCATCGGTACGGGGGTTTCCGGCGGCGAAGAGGGCGCGCGCCGTGGTCCCTCCATCATGCCCGGCGGCAATCCCGCTGCCTGGCCGCACGTTAAGCCGATCTTCCAGGCGATCGCCGCCAAGGTGGAGGACGGAACCCCCTGCTGCGACTGGGTGGGCGAGGATGGCGCAGGTCACTTCGTCAAGATGGTGCACAACGGCATCGAATACGGCGACATGCAGCTCATTTGCGAAGCCTATGACCTGCTGCATCGCGGTCTCGGCCTCACTGCCGACGAGCTCCACGAAGTTTTTGCCGAGTGGAACAAGGGCGAACTCGACAGCTACCTGATCGAAATTTCGCGCGACATCTTTGCCAAGAAGGACGAAGACGGACAGCCGCTCGTCGACAAGATTCTGGACACCGCTGGCCAGAAGGGCACCGGCAAGTGGACGGTGGTGAGCTCGCTCGATACGGGCCAGCCGGTCACGCTGATCGGCGAATCAGTCTTCGCGCGCTGCCTGTCATCACTTAAGGATGAGCGCGTTGCAGCGTCACTGGTGCTTAGGGGACCCAAGGCTGCTCAGAAGGTGGCTGACCGCGCAAAGTTCATTGAAGACGTGCGCCGGGCGCTGTTCTGCTCCAAGATCATCTCCTACGCGCAGGGCTACATGCTGCTGCGCGCAGCAGCCAAAGAGAACAACTGGAACCTGAACATGGGTGGCATCGCGCTCATGTGGCGTGGCGGATGTATCATTCGCAGCCAGTTCCTCGGCAATATCAAGGACGCTTTCAAGAAGAATCCAAAGCTCGAGAATCTGCTGATGAGCAAGTTTTTCTCAAAGCTCGTGAACAAGTACCATCCTTCATGGCGCAAGGCCGTAATCAGCGCGATCAAGATTGGCGTTCCGACGCCGGCGTTTTCAACAGCGCTGGCGTTCTTTGATGGCTACCGCTCCGGACGGCTGCCGGCCAACCTGCTGCAGGCTCAGCGCGACTACTTTGGCGCGCACACCTATGAGCGCGTCGACCAGCCTCGCGGCCAGTTCTTCCACACCAACTGGACCGGCCACGGCGGACGCGTTTCATCGACAACCTACACGGTGTAGAGCAAGCCATCACTGCAGAGCAAAGCGGCGATTTCCGATCGGAAATCGCCGCTTATTTTTGTGCGCTGATCGCGAACTATTTGGATGCCTGCGTAGACAGTCTCTGCTTCGCCATCATGACCGCATCTTTAAGAGCGAGTTCAAAGGTGCGCGCCGAGTCAGGGTCGGAGAACGTGAGTCCGAAGGCCAAGGTATCGTCCGGCGCCTGCCCATATTCGCTGCTCGCGTGCGGTCCGGGACCAAGCTGCGAGAACTTATCGCGATCGTAAATCAACGTGTGGAACTGCTTGCCGGGCATTCCCGAAATAAGCACCATGGTGGTCTCGCCCACATCGCCGGGCTTATAGTGGTTAGCCACATTGGGGTCAGTAAAAACACGATTATCGACGATCAGGCTCTCATCGACGGCGCTCAGCGGAACGGTGATGGATGCGAGCGGGAACGTGTAGAAAGCCCAACCCGCTTTTCCCTCTTTGTTCATGAGCAGCCCGCAGATGGGGCTGGGCATTTTGGGCGAAATCACAATCGAGTCGCCATTGAGCGCAACGATGCTGCCCGAACTGGAATACGCAGCTTTCATCGACTGGATTTTGGCTGAGAGGGTCTGTCCAAGGCTTAGGGTTGGAACAATAAATAGGAGAGACAATAGGAACATCGAATTTTTCTTCACAACGGGGGCCTTCAATCCAGATTTTTGACTGAATCGGGCTCCGGACAAGTGATTTGAATCACTCGATACTTGTGACGGCGAGATTCCCAAGGCAGAAGGACTGCAATATTCCCATTTCAGATTAAGCATGCCAAGAGTTTGTCCGGGTTCAAACTCCGCAGCAATCCCACGAAAAGGTGAGACGCTGCCGGGCAGTCAAGCTTGAGCAAAATTCTGGCTATCTCTTTGATTTATTGGGGCTGGGGCGATTTTGGGGGCGGGAGGTCCCCGATCCGGCGGAGCGGACCTGGGACCCGATTGTGGCTATTTCTCTTTGACCTTGGCGACGAGTGACTGGTAGGCCGTGCCTGGCGGAATCAGTAACTGGTGCGGTACGCCTGCCGGAACGATGACGACGTCACCGACTCCGAGCTTCTTGGAAACTCCGTCCTTAACACTGGTTCCGCGAAGCTCGCCATCGGAGACCGTCTTGGGATCGACCAGAGTGCCCCCGGTGACCAGAGTTGCGGTTCCCTTCTCCACGATCATCAGGTCGTCGAAATTCTTGTGCAGCTCTCCCACGCCGTTGGCTGTGCGCACGGAGAGCATCAATCCCAGGTTGCCGTAGTTCGCAATGATCGGCCCGGCGCTCCCTGTCGGTTTCGCCTGGGCGACAAGGGCATCGAGCTGCGTTTTAATTTCCTGTGCCGGAATCACCAGCGCTTTGTCGCCCGTCAACGTTACGGCGGGAGCGGCGACCGCAGCCGCCACCACGAGCATCCATGCAATTTTCATCTCAACACCTCTCGGAAATTAACGCAGGCTCTGCACTGGAGCTGGATCCATGTCGGCGTAGTCCTGGTTCTCGCCGCCCATGCCCCAGCAGAAGCTGTACGCCCGCGTGCCAACACCAGCGTGAATGGACCACCCAGGAGAGACTACCACTTCCCTGTCTGCCATGAGAATGTGCCGCGTTTCGTCCGGCGGTCCCATCAGGTGCACAATGCGGGCATCCTCCGCCACATTGAAGTACATATACACTTCAGAACGGCGCATGTGGGTGTGCGGCGGCATCGTGTTCCAGTTGCTGCCCGGCGCCAGGTGCGTTACGCCCATCACCAGTTGGCTGCTGCGCGCGCCCTGCAGATGGATGTACTTGCAGATGGTTCGCTTGTTGCAGGTTTCCACGCTACCCAGCTCAGTCGGATTAGCTTCTTCCTTGCGCACAACTGTTACCGGGTACTCAGCATGCGCGGGATAACTAAGCAAATAGAACGCGGCCGGCTTGGCCTTGTCTTTCGATGCGAAGGTCACCTGTTTTTTGCCTTTGCCGACGTAGAGCACATCGAGATTGTTCAGCTCGCAGGTCTGGCCATCGACACTCACCGTGCCCGTGCCGCCAACGTTGAGCACGCCAACTTCGCGGCGCTCAAGAAAGTACTCCGCGCGCAGCTCCGGATATGTTGGCAAAGTAAGCGCGCTGTCGACAGGCGCCGCAAATCCAACTACGGTGCGATCAAGGTCAACGTAGTTCACATTGATCTTGCCTGGCTCGCAGAGACCGCCGAGCAGAAATGTCTCGCGAAGTTCAGCCGTTGTCATGCGCGGATAGCGCACCGGATCGGCCATCATGACCGTCTTCATGGTTCCTCCCAATCGTTGCTGCATGTTGTGGTGCGCGCGGCTCGCGATGCCATCCAGCATTTGCCGCGTACAATCGCCAAAATATACAAGACCATTTTACTGCTCGGCCGGCTTGGGCAGTTCCAATGGATTCCAGTTATCCGTGCCGCGCAGAAAAATTGCGGGCTCGTATTGCTTTGCTTCTTCCGGCGTGAGGAAATGCGTGTGCTTGTCGCGCTCCGCATGGTGCGCACCGGGACCGGTTGAATCAAACTCAGCGTAATACGCAGTATCCAGTGTGCGCGACACCTCCGCATGCCACTCGCTCCAGCCCGCGGGATCGATCTTGTCGCCCATTTCGGTATGCATGAAAACAACGGTCGAATGATCTCGCCATGGCCGACCGAGGAACACGTTGCCCTTCACTCCTGCATCCTGCGTCAAACGGCAATGGTCGAATACGTAGCCCGAGTCCTCGTCCCGCGTAGTGCTTCGACTGCGCTGTAAGGAAACCGCCATTGTACGGAGTTGAATGGATCTCGCAGTTCTCGAAGACAGTTTTGCCGTCACCAAAGATGAAGTCGATATTTCCTTCGATGTAGCAATTCGTGAAGAACTGCCGCGCGGGTTTGCAGTTCTGCTCGCCCTTTTCGCATCCGCGGCCGTTCGCATAGAGTGTGTCCTGATTGCCAAGCAGGCGCACGTTGTGGAACACGGCACGATCGCCGGTTACACGCAGTGCCACTGCCTGCGAACCTTGCGGGTACGGGATGGCCGGAGCCTGATAATCGTTCTGGAAAGTGATGTTCTCGGCAAAAAAGTTGTCCGCATTCACATTCACTGTTGCCGTATGCGAAGTGCCGCCGTCAGTGGCTGCGTGCTTGTTGAACACGACGACCGTCTTGCTGGGATCAGGATCGTTGCTGCGGATGGTGATGTTTTTCTTATCGACCGTTAGCACTTCGCGATACTCGCCGGGCGACACCATCAGCACCTGGCCTTCCTTGGCCACGTCGACCGCGCGCTGAATGGAATAGAAATCGCCGGTTCCGTCCGCGGCGATATATAAGTTGTTGTCTTCCGGCGGAACTTTGCCTGCGATCTCGGGCGCTGTCGGAAGTGCCGGAAACGGCACAAAGCGCGCATCGCAGTTGAGTGGCATTCCGTCAGTTGAGCCGGCGGCGCGCGTGACCGTTACGTCGGGTCCCGATGGCGCCAGATTTCCGACTCTGGGGCCAATCGTGATCTCCGCATCCTGGTTATAGAAGAGCGAGTGCTGCTGGTCGTCCGCAAACACATTGTCGAGCTTGATGCCGAGTTTGTGATCCGCATCCAGGCCGAGAAATGTAAATGCGCCGGGCGTAAGCACATGCACATTCTCAAGCGTGATGTCTCGATAGATCGGCAGCTTGTTCCCTTTGAAGTTGGTGTAATGAGGCGTGAATACAAGCGGATTTCGGACGTTGCGAATGCACACGTTGCGATAGGTAACATCGTGCACAAGGCCGCCGCGGCTGGGATCGCTCTTGATGCGCAGGCCGTTGTCTGCTCCGTCGATGGTGAGGTCATCAACTAGAAGATGATCTGCGCCGCCATCGGTGCCGCTACCGATGGACATGCCGTGCCCGGCATAAAAATGGTTATGCAGAACCGACATATTTGAGACACCATGCCCATGCTGAGGCTTCAAGCAGACATCGTCATCGCCGGTGTTGATGGAGGAATACGCGATCGTGATGTTGCTCGAAGAGCCGGGATCGATGCCGTCGGTGTTGCGCGCTGTCTTGGGCGTCATGATCTTCACGCCCCATGCTGTAAAGCCGTCTGTTTGATTGATTGAAACATGGAAGCCCGGCGAATTGCGCAGCGTGATTTTGTACAGCGTAAAGCCATCAGCGTGGCGAAGCTGCATCATGGCGGGAACGCTCTGCTGAGCGATCCGTGACCTTGGCTTCGTGCGCGAGATCCCACCACGTCACGTCCTGGCCCAGCAGCTTGGCGCCTCCACGCGCATCGATCGAACCCTCGCCCATGATGCCGCTGCCTTCAATGTGATCACCAAAGATGAACGGCTTACATCCATGCCCTTTTTCCGAAACGATGCCGCAGGCTCCCGGCGCTAGATCGTAAAGCCTGGGATTACTCGACGCGGCAAGCACGGTGTTTTTGTTTACGACGAGGGTGACGCCCGGACGCATAGTAAGCGGCCCGCTGAGGAATACATCCTTGTTTTCCTTCGCACGCAGCACCACGGCTTTGCCCTTCGCGCAGGTGTCCATCGCATGCTGAATGCGCTCAGTATCGAGGGCCTTCTCATCCTTTTCCGAGATCACACCCTTCAGCGCGGCAATTGCGGCATCGAGCGTAACGCACGCTTGCGGAATGTGCGGCTCCACTACTTTCCGTGTGTCCTGCGCGTTCAGCGTGAGCGCAAACAGCAGCGGAGCCGCGATCAAAATAGGACGTAAAAGGGCTTTGTGCATCTTCCAATCTCCGAATGTTATGAATGCGAATTGCAGCAAATGGCGTATGTGAATCTTGGCCCTGACGCTACTTTTTGTGCGGCACTTGTTCGAGCAGCCAGCGGACAAACTCCACTCCGGCAGCGTAGTTTTGATATTCAGCGGGCAGCTTGCGGCCATCTGTGTATTCGTTGTAGAGCCACGGATCCACGAACGCGAATACCGTTCCCTTGCCGTATTTGGCAGTCGCCATAAAAATGTCGTCGCCTTCTTTCAGCACCGGCGTTGCGGGCGAATTCACCGAGATGGTGCATACGTCCTTCACATAAATGGTGTGCGGATGGTGGAAGATCGGCCCGCTGCCGTCGAGCATGATCTTTCCCTGGTCCCAATGGGAGCCGACGACGTGTTTGCGCAGGACGCTGTTGAAGTGCATGCCGAATTTTTCGGCGATCACATTGAAGTGGTCGAGGTCGGCAAACGTACGTATCGTTCTCCATGATTGCCAACACACCGCCGGACCTGACCCATTGCGCAATCTGCTCGGCGTCTTTGCCGTTTGCGTAATTCGGATGCGGGTTCTTTGCAGTATTATCAGGCGAGACAATCATGTATACCTGCGCGCCTTCCAGGTTCTCGAACGTCGGCTCCGCATCGAGTTCTCTGGTCTCAACGCCGAAGTTACGGAAGATGTGCCCGACAAGTGAATAGCCCGGCTCGTCCTGCGTGTTCCATTTGTAGTGAAAGAGCACTTGCTTGCCGAAAGCATCGGTGCGCTTTTGCGAATTGAACCAGCCGTCCATCAGTACGGTCTGGCCGCGGCCCAGCTTCGCGTTCGCGGCATTCTCCATCTCCGTTGCGGCCAGCAGGAACGGCCCTACGCCCTTGGGGTCGTTCGTCACTACCTTCTCGCTCAGGTAGTATGCATAGCTTCCGTCGCGGTAAGGATCGCCGCCTAGTCCGCCAACGCTGACCGTGCCAGTCACCGACACATCGTCACCGTCGGTCTTGATGAATTTCGATTGGATGCCGCGATATCCCCGCTCGGCGTTGACAAGAAAGCTCTCTGGAAGATAACTACGGCGAACGCCTTTCGCCAATGCATAGACGAACATGCTGGATGCTGACGATTCCACGTAGTTGCCTTTTTCATTGCCTTTGTCCAGCACTTCGTACCAAAGCCCACTGCTTGCATCCTGATATTTCACCAGCGCCGCCGCATCACGCTGCAAATATCCGATGAGCTGCTTCTTTCCGGGATCGTTGTCGGGGTAATAAGGGATGGTATCGACGAGAGCCATCATGTACCAGCCCATCGCGCGCCCCCAGAACTCGGGCGAGTCACCGGTCTGCTTATTTGCCCAGCGCTGCTGTTTCGATTCGTCCCAGCCATGGTAGAGCAGCCCGGTCTTTGCGTCGCGCGCGTGTTCTTCAATAAACGCGAACTGGTGCGTGATGTCGCTGAATTCTTCTGGATGATGTGAGAGGCGCGCGTACTCGGCGCGAAACGGCTCGGCCATGTAGAGGCCGTCGAGCCACATTTGATTCGGATATCGCTGCTTGTGCCAATAGCCTCCCGATGCGGTGCGCGGCTGGCTGGCAAGTTGATCGGTGAGCAGAGTAGCGGCGGTGAGATATCGCTTGTCCTGTGTGACGCCGTACAGCAGCAGCAGTTGGCGGCCAAGCAGAATGCTGTCGAGTTCCTTGATGTCCCTCCGATATGTGGGTATCGATCCGTCGGGCGCGACATATTGATCGACCGCGCTCTTGATGTAGTTGAAGTAGCGGCGATCGGTGGTGTTGAGCCACACGGCGTCAACGCCCTGAAGGAGAGCTCCGAGTTCGTAAGCCCACTTGGGTCCGGTGGGATTAATGCTCCCACCGGGCCAGCGCGCAATTGCCGCATTGGCTGCGCGCTGCGACCACGGCAATTCGCTGCTCGCTTCCGCGGCGAACGTGTTGCCGGCAGTCACTGCGAGGATGAAGACCAAAGCAAGAATGCGAAACAAATTCATTTTGACTCCGGGTATTGCTGTGACCATTTGTCAAAGCCATCCAATGCAGACTTCGGTTCTGAGCCGAACCAACCATATCCATTACGTCGTTCGCTGGACAATTCGTTGAGATCGTCGTGGATTGATTTATCGCGATCGCCGAAGATTGGCATGTCAGTGTCGATCTGATAATAACGCGCCCAGATTGGCCCCGCGCCCGGTTTCGCTGTGAGCCCCCGGCCGTTTGGTGTTGGCCCATAAGTTTGTCCGTAGATGGCCGTCTTCTTGAACCACGCCGCCGCGGCGCGGATGGCGCGCTGCTCCTGTGCGGTCGGATGCGGCAGATCATCCATCAGCATGATCAGGATGTCGTCACTCTCGCTGCTGCACTCGGCAGGCATCTCGTAGTCGCGCGCAGAAGTGGGCTTGAGAGTAAGCGCGTCATATTGCTGCGCCCACACGGTCAGCTTTCCTCCACTTGTAAGCTGGGTGGAAAGAACGCATTGGAGTGCGCGGTCGAAGGCTGTCTTTGCCTGGGCGCGAATTCCTTCAGGCACAAATGCATACTCTTGGCGGCCGTCGGCAATGCGCCGCATGATTTCCATCACCTGCGCCATGGCGTTGTCGTTATAGGTGATGGCATCGTGATATCCACCTTCGAGCGGCCATACCTGCGGCCAGCCGCCGTTTGGAAACTGTGCAGAAAGCAAATAGTGAATGGCATGCAAGAATGCTGCGAGGTAAGGCGAATTCTTCGCAACGCCTTTAGCAGATATCACTTTGGCAAGGAATTCGATCTGCGTGATCGTCGCGTCGTTATCAATGGTGCCGATGTAATTCCAGTCCGGATCTTTCGGTGCGTCGAAATCACCGGGGGAAAGAAACCGCGAGACGTTGTTCGGCGCGTACTTCTCGCCGGGAAGCCGCGGTCCCTTGCTCAGATCGAAATTCTTGCCCCAGCCACCGGCGGGTGTTTGAAAGGTGACGATGTTATCGGCGATGCGCGATGCGTCAGCACCTGCATACCACTCTGCGTCGCGATGGAGCGGCATACTGCGCGCGCCGAATCCGTGCGGAGGCTCAGTGGGACCGGTAATGCCGGTGCGTTTAAGCTCTGCCTGGAATGCGTCTTTGTCGGCCTGGCGCTGCCGCTCCGATCGCTCCAGATAAGTGAGCCAGACACTGCGCTGCGCCCGCGGAAGTGTCGCGATCCGTTCGCGAGTTATGGATTCGGCGGTCGTGTTGGTTCCAATGACCTTTGCCAAGGCAACATGGGCCGTGCCGAATAGCGCGAGAGCGAAAAGGGCGAGAGTCGATTTGTAGTTCGAGCGCAAAAACATCTGGACACAATTTGTGCAACGAGTACTTTAGGCATGGAGCCGAAAGAAAGGGCCACCGGCACAGGCCGGCGGCCCCATCGCTTTAGACGAGGCGCCGCTTAGAAAGAAACGCGGGCCGAGAACTGCGCAGCCTTGCGGTTGGCATTCGGATTGGTGGTTACCTGTCCGAAAGCATTGTTGCCCCATGCCGTGCTGGCAACACCGAACAGGGTATGGTTGGTGACGTTGTACCATTCGGCGCGGAAGTCGAGCTTCGACGACTCGCCGAGGTGCAGAGGGAAGCTACGCGACATACCAAGGTCGAGCTGATAGTTGCCAGGGCCGTTGATGTTGTATGGAGCTGTGCGCGGCAGGTTGCCGATGTAGTAGGCTGGCGTCGCGACAAACGCCGTCTTGTCAATAAACGTCAGGCCGTTCGTGCCACTGTAGTTTGCCAGCGTTGCTCCCTTGCCCCAGCGTCCGTTAGTGCGAGCCGAACCGGTGAAGGCCGGGTTGTACGACGGTGGGCAGAAGTTAGAGGTAGGCGTTGCGGGGTTCGTATTGCAGCTCGACGCGGTAATCATCAGCGGAGAACCGGAGTAGGTTTGGAAGATTCCGGAGAAGCTGAAGCCTCCCATGATCGCCCTTTCCACTGCATTGTCAGCCAAAACTGACTTGCCAAACGGCCACTTCCAAACAGCGGTAGTAACAAAGTGATGCGGTTGATTGCTGGTCGATACCGTCCGCTCGATGCGGTCTGCCGCATAGGACGCGTTCGGATTGTTGTAGATAGTGCCGGCCGGAATTGCATAACCAGTACGGAAGTAGCCGCCGTCGTCAATTGCACGCGACCATGTGTAATTCACATTCGTCGTCAATCCGTGAATGTTCCGAATGGTCAGCACAGACTGCAATGCGTGGTAGTTGGCATTGCCGACATATCCAAAAGTATCACTGACCGACTGGAACGGGAACGGCTTGAGGAGCTGGCTGAGCGGTTGGGTGGTATTGAATACGCTCAATCCGGTGCAGGGCAAACCGTAGGTCGCGCAGTCTGCGGCGATGGCTGATCCTGTATCGCCCAGGTGCGAACCAAGGGACAGATACTTGGGATCAAGACTATTTGACCAGTAACCACGAGCCGAGTTGTTGTCGAGTTGCAGGAAGTGACCTTCAGACCCTACGTAGCTCGCGTTCAGCGCGATGGTATTGGTGAGTTGGCGCTGGAGACCGAAGCTCCAGTTGATGTACTCGGGAGCGCGTCCACCCAAGTATGGATCGACGTAATTTGCGCCAGATGCAGGAGCCGAGGTGTAGCCAGTGGCGGTGGTGTAGCCAGTGCCGTACTGCGGACCTGACGAAACACCGGTTGCAACCGTGTAAGCCGGAATCGCTCCGTTTCCGCCCGCCAGGAAGTTCGTCATCGTTGTCTGCGACTTGCTCGAAGAGAACGACGGCGCGGATGAGAATCCGAGTGTTCCGATTGAGGATGCCAGGCCGCCCACGGCATCGCCGTGCGTGAACATCACGCCATAGCTGGCGCGGATCACGGTCTTGGGATCAAGCTGATATGCCAGTCCTATGCGGGGTCCGAAGTTCTTCATGTAGTTGCCAACGGGCGTGCTGCAGTTGCAGGTTCCCGCACCGGTACCGGTGTATTGGAGGGCGCCCTTCAGGCCGGTGATCGGGTTGGTCGCATTAGGATCAAAGTAACTTCCCACGTTGTTTACTTCGCGAACCGTCGGGAACAAGTCGTAGCGCAACCCCAGGTTCATGGTCAGCTTCGGAGTCACCTTCCAATCATCCTGCACCCACGGCGAAATTGCGCGGAAGCGCGCGCCGTACTCCGGATGCAGCGAATAGTCGGTAAAGCTGCCCTTGTCGACCTGGCCGATCAGGAAGCTGGCATACGCAGCACCGGTGGTGCTGTCCATCGTAAAGCCTGAGGTACTGGTATTTGAGGTGGCAAACTGCGCGGTTTCAGTGTTGGCGTTGGCGAGAGTGAGAGGCGTTGTTCCACCCGTTGCGCTGGCGGTGTTGTAGAGCATCCAGGCAATCTGGCCACCAAAGGTCAATGAATGCTTCCCGAAGTTCCACTGCAGGTTGTCTAAAAACGTGTAGTTTTCGGCAATGGTCGAGTTCTCCGTAGTACCGCCCCAACCGGTTGGAGCATTGGTGCCAGTGAACGTCACGATTGGAAAGTTGCTGGTTGCTTGTCCAACTGGAGTGCCACCAATTCCCATGGTCGATGCAGCAAACTTCGCGCCCTTGTCGGGCGTGAAGGTCGGGCCGTTGTAGCGCGCATAGCCCCACTTCACCTGATTTACAACATTCGGCGTGAACACGTGGGTTTCTTCAACAATCCAAACAGCAGTCTTGGGAGCATAAGCTTGGCCGTAGTTATACGGAACTGGTCCCACGTTGCGGCCTGAAGTTGTCTGCCCTACAGGGACAGAGCTTGCCTGGCGACCGACCGCTCCAATGAAGCTGAAAGTGTCCTTTGGGCCGATCGTATAATCGATGCGGCTCGTTGTGGACCAGTTGGTCAAACCGGTTGAGTTCGGTGCAATGTAGTTGTTCGACAGTGATGTGCCGACGCCCGAGGTAGGCAGGAAGCTCTGCATAGCCTTGGCAATCGAGGAGAATCTTCCCGGATTAATCACGTTCGCCACACCGTTGTAGCTGAACTGATCACGGCAATTGATCGTTTGACCTTTGCTGTTGAGGCAAGGGTGAATCGAGGCCGGATCGTAGATTAACGGAAGGCCGGCGGCCGAGAAGTCGCCCTGTTGCTGAGCCGCCGTCGGAAACGTGATGGGTGTCGGCGTCGCGCTCGAATAACGGAAACCGTTGTAGTTGGTGAAGAAATAAAGCTTGTCCTTGATGCCGCCAAACGGAATGAGCGGGCCGCCGAAGGCAATGCCATACTCGTTGCTGTGCTCAACGGGCTTGATCGGTTGACCGGTGGCCGGATTCGGAGCCTTGCCAAAGAATCCCCAAGTATCGAATGCGGTGTTGCGGAGGAACTCGTAGAGTGTGCCATGGTACTGCGATCCGCCGCGCTTCACCGAGTAATTCATCACGCCCTGGCCTTCGTAAAGGGCGGAGTAGCCGGTCGTCTGCACCTGGAACTGATCGATTGCGTCGACTGAGATGGCAGTCCACACATAGCGCGGGTCGCCGTTGCCGCCGGCGCGCACAAACGGAAGTCCGTCAACATACACAGCCGAGGCAGCGCCTCTGCTACCGGAACCGTTCACTACGCCCACGTTGGTGGTGGCGTTGCCGTTGGTGTTGTTGCCCTGCACTCCGGGCATCAGGTACACAAAGTCAGTGGCGCGGCGCTGATCGGCCTGGCCGTACGCACCCATTTCTACGGGAAGAGCCGCGTAGGTTTCCTGCTCCATGGTGGCGCCGAGCGTCGCGTTACTGGTTTCAATCTGCGGCGGCTCAGCGGTAACCGTGACCTGGACGTCGGCCCGGCCCACTGTCATCACCGGACTAAAGCTCTGCGACTCCATCGCATTGACGTGCACGTTTTCCTGCTTCAATTTCTGGAAGCCCTGGGCCGTGACCGTCACGCTGTAAATTCCGGGATCGAGATTTGGGAAAGTGTACGCACCTGCGCCGGTTGTTTTGGTTTCAGTGCTGATGTTAGTCGCGCCGTTGGTCGCAGCCACGGTGGCGTTAGGAATCACGGCGCCGGACGGGTCAGAAACTGTTCCGGTAATCGAACCTTTTCCGCTAAGTTGCGCGTTTGCGCTGACCGCAAAGGCCAAAAGAAAAATCGCTATGAAGCCTCCAAGCCATAGAACTCTGTCCTTGAAACTCGGGATCATGCCATGCACCTTTCTGCTCTCTCCAGTAAAGAACTTGTTGTTCATCGAAAAGCCTCCTCAAGAAAATCAATCAAAATCACGCCATTGCATAAATCCGGCCACCCAGGGCTCTCGGCATTCTGGCAAGCGTGGTCAGACCTCATCTATTTGGCTGAAACAGTGTCATCCAGCCGCCCACTGGTTGTCAACCAATAGATTCAGGTAAAATCGCCCAAAATTGAAGGCTTTAAAAATCAATGGTTTGTCTCTGATATGCATACCACCCGGACTCCTCGAAGGTCAGACCAATAGGTCGTGGGGGATACCATAGAGCAGATTGCGCGTCTGTGTTGGGCCGAAATCGAAATGATGCTTTCAGCAGTCGAACTGGCTAAGTTCTGAATGGAACAGGAATATGAATCGCCGCGTTCTCTTGAAGCAGTCCTCTCTCATGGCCGGCGCCTTGCTTTCGCGCCGCATGTTTGGCGCGTCGCCTGCGGGTATGAGTCCCGCGGGTACGAATATCGTGCCGCAAGCTAAGACCAGATACGGCACGGTGCTCGGCTCCGTGCAGAATGGTGTCTTCGTTTTCAAGGGCATCCCATACGGGGCTGACACATCGCAACGTCGATTCATGGCGCCGGCGCCGCCAGCTTCTTGGACCGGCGTCCGCGAAGCCACCGGCTTTGGACCTCGCGCACCGCAACCCGGGGCCCACGGAAGCCTGAGCCCTGAGCGCGGATACCATCTTCCTCCTGAGCAAGGACCGATTGGCGAAGATTGCCTGCACCTGAACGTGTGGACACCGGGACTGCGCGATGGCCGCAAGCGCCCCGTGATGGTCTACATCCACGGCGGCGCATATTCAAGCGGCTCCGCCAATAACGAGCTCTACGACGGCATGAATCTCTGTCGTCGTGGCGACGTGGTATTTGTCACGCTGAATCATCGCCTGAATCTTTTCGGCTTTCTTTATCTCGCTGATCTCGCGTCCGGATTTGACGATTCAGGTAACGCGGGCATGTTGGATCTTGTCCTGGCGCTTGAGTGGGTGCGCGACAACATTGAAGAGTTCGGCGGCGATCCGAAGCGTGTGCTGATTTTCGGCCAGTCCGGCGGCGGAGCCAAATGCGCAACCCTGATGGGCATGCCGGCTGCGAAGGGACTATTTCATCGTGTGATTACGATGAGCGGTCAGCAGATCACAGCGTCGCGCCGGGAAAGTGCTACCGCGCGCACGCGGGCTGTGCTCAAGGAACTCAATCTGCCAGAAAGCAGAATTGCCGAGCTGCGCACCATGCCAATGGAACTGCTGATCAAAGCCTCGCGCGCCGCAGGATACTACGGCCCGGTCAAAGACGGGCGGAACCTGGTGCGTGATCCTTTCGATCCGGACGCGCCGCCGCTTTCGGCCCAAATCCCAATGATCCTGGGGAATACGCACGACGAGACTCGCGGCCTTATCGGCGGCGGCGATCCAACGACATTCAATCTGACCTGGGAGACTCTTCCGGCCAGGCTTTCGGTAGTCGCGCAGTTTCTCGGCGAAAAGAAGCCGGACGAAGTGGTTCGCCAATATCGGGCGATGTATCCGGACTACTCGGCATCCGATGTATTCTTTGCCGCGACGACGGCATTCCGCTCATGGCGAGGCCAATTGATTGAAGCCGAGCGTCGCGCTGCGCAACCCGAGGCAGCACCGCACACCTGGGTGTACGAACTGGATTGGCGCACGTCGATCGGCGGCGGCAAATGGGGAGCGCCGCATACGCTCGACATTCCGCTCGCACTGGACAACGTAGCCGTCGCCGACGGCATGACCGGAGACGGGCCCGAGGCTGTTCAACTCGCTTCCTTAATGAGCGAGACGTGGATCGCGTTTGCGCGTACGGGCAATCCGAACCACAAAGCCCTGCCGGAGTGGCGACCTTACGATCTGGCGAAGAGGCCGACGATGAGCTTTGCTGCGCCGTCGCGGCTGGTGAATGATCCCCGCGGCGGAGAACGGCGGCTCGTCGAGCAGGTTCCCTACACCCAGCCGGGGACCTGAAACTTCAGGAAACCGCTACTTGGCGGCTGCTACCAGCGTGGCCTTCTTGTCGGGCGGCCGCTCCTGGCCCTGTGCAACTTGCGCCATGCGCAAGTGCTCTTCCATCAGCTTGCGCGCCTCGTTCGGCTTGCGGTTGCGGATGGCGCGATAAATTTCGCGGTGCATCTCGGCAGACTGGCGCATGTCGGTCGATCTCTCAACGGTCTTGCGGCGCTTGTCGTACAAGGCGGATGTAATGGTCTCAATGACCGAGGCAAGAATGGGATTGCCGGAAGCCTGCGAAATAATGCGGTGAAACAAAAGATCATGGATGAGAAAATCCGCCGGGCTGTTCATGGCGGCGAACATTTCCGCCACTTCTTCGGCCATGGCCGCGTGGTGCTCGTCCTTGCCCCGCTCCGCAGCGAGCGCGGCAATATTGCTCTCCAGGATGGTTCTGGCTTCGAACATCTGCCAGGTCTGAAATCCGTGCAGGGCACCCATCATTCCCAGGCTCGCCTTGCCGAACTCGGGCGGGCCATCGGCGACAAAAGTCCCCACGCCGTGACGAATCTTCATCACGCCCATTGCCGCGAGATATCCTATTCCGGTGCGCAAACTGGCGCGGCTGATTTTGAGTTGTCGCGCGAATTCCCGTTCGGGGGGGATCTTGTCTCCCGGTTGCAGTGTCCCGTTTTCAATGAGCGAGCGGATGTGGTTAACCACCTGCATCGTACGATGTGTCGTTGGTTCGTCTTGCTTGATCCGCGGCATAGAAAGTGGTTTACCTTCCTCAATTCAGCAAAATCCGGACACGATGAGATTAACACCGCGGCCAAATTCGCATTGCGGAGAAACTTCGAACCCCGAAGAAATTCTCCCAAAAATACGCCCAATGTGTATACTTGTGGTCTGACCTCAACTCGCGCCCGAATCGCAACGCCTGTTTGCTGAGAGGTAGAATTACAGCCATGCTGCTACACGAAGATCGCCTGTTCCCAGCCGAAGAAAAAGCGCTTAAGGTTGCCAAAGCGCTCTACGCACAGATCAAGAACCTTCCCCTCATTAGCCCGCACGGACATACGCAAGCGGCGTGGTTTGCGCAGAACACGCCCTTCCCTGATCCGGCCACTCTTTTTGTTCAACCCGACCACTATGTGTTCCGGATGCTATATAGCCAGGGCGTTTCAATGGACGATCTCGGCATAGGCAAGGCCAAGATAGAGGACCCGCGTAAAGTATGGCGCATCTTCGCCAGCCATTACTACTTATTCCGCGGTACGCCATCGCGGATCTGGCTCGACTATGCCTTCCAGGAGCTGTTCGGGTTGGAGGAGCGGCTGTCAGAAAAAACCGCAGACTCCTATTACGACGCAATCGACGCGAAGTTGCAGACGCCGGAGTTCCTTCCGCGCGCGCTTTTCGAGCGCTTCAATCTTGAAGTGCTGTCGACCACCGACGCGCCCACCGATTCCCTCGACGCAATCAAGACCATTCGCAACTCCGGCTGGAAGGGCCGCATTGTTCCGGCATTCCGTCCGGACTCGGTCGTCGATCCCGAATTTCCAGGCTTCGCCTGCAAGGTGGCCAAACTAGGCGAGCAGACCGGTGAAGATACTTCCACTTGGAACGGCTATCTGAACGCGCTTCGCAAGGCGCGCGCCCGTTTCAAGGAAGTCGGCTGCACCTCAACCGATCACGGACATGCGACGCCGCAAACCGCCGATCTGCCTGCGTCTGAAGCGACTGCACTGTACGGCAAAGTGCTTTCCGGCAAGAACGACGCGGCGCAGAGTGAGCTCTTCCGCGCGCAGATGCTGACCGAAATGGCGCGGATGAGCCTTGAAGACGGCCTCGTCATGCAGATCCATCCGGGCAGCGTGCGCAATCACAACAAGCTTGTGTTTGAAAAATACGGTCGCGACATGGGCGCAGACATCCCCGGACGGACGGAATATGTCCACGCGCTGAAGCCGCTGCTCGATCGCTTCGGCAACGAGAAGAATCTGACCATCATTCTCTTTATGCTCGATGAGTCCACGATCAGCCGTGAACTGGCTCCGCTTGCAGGCCACTATCCCTGCCTGCGCCTGGGTCCGCCATGGTGGTTCTACGACAGCCCTGAAGGCATGATGCGATTCCGCCAACTGGCAACGGAAACCGCCGGCTTCTACAACACGGTGGGCTTCAACGACGACACGCGGGCGTTCCTGTCCATTCCCGCGCGGCACGATGTAGCGCGGCGCGTTGACTGCGCATTCCTGGGCACGCTGGTTGCACAACATCGGCTCGATGAAGACGAGGCGTTTGAAGTGTCGCATGAGCTGACCTACGGATTAGTGAAGAAGGCGTACCGGCTCTAAAGGAGATTCGCAGATGAGCCTCTATTGCGCCAAAGGAAGCGTCGAAACCGAGCTCAGTCCGCAGCAGCTGAGCGAGCTGGTGGTGGAAAGCCTGGCAAAGCTCGGGCCGAGGAGCAACGTGCTCGCCGTGCCTCCCGATCAAAGCCGCGAGCACTCTCGTGCGGGTGAGATTACGGGCATCGTTCACAAGCACTACGGCGACAAGCTCAAGGCCGTTCTTCCCGCTATCGGCACGCACACCCCCATGCGTCCAGACCAGATCGCGCATATGTTCCCGGGAGTTCCGGCCGAGCTTTTTCGGGTTCACAACTGGCGTACCGATATTGAGACCCTGGGCGAAGTTCCCGCAGCTTTCATTCGCGAGCAGTCTGAAGGTAAGCTGGACTACGCATGGCCGGCGCAGACCAACAAGCTGATCTCGAGCGGCGGATTCGATCTGATTCTTTCCATCGGCCAGGTGGTGCCGCATGAAGTAATCGGCATGGCCAACTACACCAAGAACATTCTCATCGGGGCGGGCGGCCGCGAAGGCATCAATCGCAGCCACTATCTCGGTGCAGTCTACGGGATGGAACGGATCATGGGCCGCGCGGTGAATCCGGTGCGCAACGTGCTCAATTACGCCGCCGATCACTTCCTTCGCCATTTGCCGATCGTTTACGCGCACACTGTTGTAGGCCGGAAGCAGAATGGCGGACTCGCAGTACGCGGCCTCTTCATCGGGGATGACATAGAGTGCTTCCTGGCCGCTGCCGAACTCAGCGTTAAGGTCAACTTCGAAACGCTGGACAAACAGATCAACAAGGCAGTCGTCTTCCTCGATCCCAGCGAATTTCACTCCACGTGGATCGGCAACAAAGCCGTCTATCGCACGCGTATGGCGCTGGCCGACGGCGCGGAGCTCATCATTCTCGCGCCCGGCGTGCATGAGTTCGGCGAGGACAAGGGGATCGACAAACTTATCCGCAAGTACGGGTACCATGGAACTCCGCACACGCTCGCGGCCGTTCGGGACAATCCCGACCTCGGCTCGGACCTGAGTGCTGCGGCGCATCTGATTCACGCATCCTCTGAAGGCCGCTTCAAGATCACCTGGTGCCCCGGACAACTGACCAGGCAGGAAATTGAAGGCGTTGGCTTCTCGTATGGCGATCTGAATACAACGACGTCGCGCTACAATCCAGAAAAGCTTACATATGGCTGGAACACAGTGCAGGGCGAAGAGATATTTTTCGTTCCCAACCCCGGCTTGGGGCTATGGGCCCATCGCAGCCGTCTTTAGGCGCGAACATTTGAAGGAGAATTGAGTCTTGAAGCTTCATAAATACTCTCTTGGAACCGGCGACCGCTTTTCACACCAAGGCAAAGCGCAGTTGCAGGCTTGCGTCAATGCTCTCTCCAGCGGCATTGAAGTTGTGCCCGTGTGGAACAAGTCAAACCGCGAACATACCATCATCGGTTCTGAGCCGATTTCCGCTCGCCAGAGTGCTGACGCCGCCGTACAAGCGCTTGGCTGGAAGCTGCCGTACCACGTGGATGCCGATCATATTACCGTGGCGACTGTCGACCGCTTTCTTGCACCCTGCGATTTTTTCACCATCGACGTGGCCGATTTTATCGGCCAGCCTGCTGAACCCGCCGGCATTGACGCCTTCGTCAAACGCCATCCCGAGCTGCTCGGTTCCATTCAACTCTCAGGTGTTGACACGGCGTTCAACATCACGTCAGCAGATTTGTGCGCCGCGGCGCAAAAGTTTCTGGCCGCCGTTAAAAAGGCCGGCGAAGTGTATCGCAAGGTCGCCAGCGCAAAGGGCGCCGACACCTTCATTGCTGAGGTCTCCATGGACGAGACCGATCGCGCGCAAAGTCCGGTGGAGTTGCTCATCATCCTGGCTGCGATCGCCGACGAAGGCATTCCGGTGCAGACAATCGCGCCGAAGTTCAGCGGGCGCTTCAACAAGGGCGTTGATTATGTTGGCGATGTGGCGCAATTCGAGCGGGAGTTCGTTCTCGATCTAGCCGCCATTGCTTACGCTGTCAAGCAATTCGGCCTGCCGGCGAATCTCAAGCTCAGCATTCATTCCGGAAGCGACAAGTTTTCCATCTATCCCGCAATTCACCGTTCCATTAAAAAGTTCGACGCGGGCGTACACCTGAAGACTGCGGGAACCACCTGGCTTGAAGAATTGATCGGCCTGGCAGAAGCGGGCGGCGACGGCCTGGCGCTGGCGAAGGAAATTTATGCTGAAGCATTCGCACATCGCGAGGAACTCTGCGCGCCTTACTCCACCGTCATCGATATCGATCCGGCGAAGCTTCCCGCGCCCGATGCAGTGCGAGGCTGGTCGTCAGAGCAGTACACATCGGCGTTACGCCACGTGCAGTCGAACCCGGCGTACAACAGCAGCTTGCGGCAGCTACTCCACGTTGGATTCAAGGTAGCTGCGAAGATGGGGCCGCGGTATCTCAAACTGCTTGAAGCGAATGAAACCGTGATCGCGAAAAACGTCACGGAAAACCTCTACAACCGGCACATCGTGCCTGTATTTCTGGGGCGCAACGCATAGTGGCGGAGTATTTGCGCGCTTGATCCGTTTTGTTTTGCGGGAATTCTGTTAGGAGATGTAATGACATCCGATCTTTTCTGCCTTGAAGGTAAAGTCGCAGTCGTCACTGGAGGCACATCCGGTATTGGCCGCGCCATCAGCCTTGGCCTCGCCAATGCCGGCGCCGATGTAGTCGCAACCGCTCGCCGCCAAACTGAAATCGATGCGACTGCCGCTGAGATTGAAGCACGCGGCCGCAAAACACTGCGCCAGTCTTCCGACGTATGTAATCGAACCACGCTTGAAGCGCTGCTGGTTTCCGTCCTCGATCATTTCGGTAAAGTGGATATCCTGATCAACTGCGCCGGCAAAATCAAGCGCACGCCCACACTCGATTTGTCTGAAGAAGAGTGGAACGACATTATCAATACCAATCTGACCGGCACGCTGCGCGCCTGCCAGGTGTTCGGCAGGTCCATGTTGGAGCGCGGCTACGGCCGCATCATCAACATCGCATCGCTCAACAGCTACGTTGCATTCCACGAAGTGGCTGCCTACGCTGCCAGCAAGTCCGGCGTGTCATCGCTCACGCGCTCGCTTGCGGTTGAATGGTCGAAGAAAGGCGTGACGGTGAATGCGATTGCACCGGGCGTCTTCCGCACCGATCTCAATGCGAACCTGCTGGACAATTCGCCGCGCGGTAAGGAACTGCTGATGCGCACTCCCGTGGGCCGCTTCGGAAAAACTGAAGAGCTTGTGGGCTCCGTCGTCTACCTCGCTTCGGATGCAGCTTCGTTTGTCACCGGCCAGACCATCGTGGTCGATGGCGGCTTTTTGGCCAGCGGCGTCAACCAATAAAGCGGTTCAGGCAAATTGAACGGGGCTGTGCCGTCAGGCGCAGCCCCTTCGCATTTTTGGCAAGAATGCGATCTAGCGAATGTCGACCTTCGCTCCTGCAAGCTTGGTGATCGGTTCTCCCTTTGCCGCGGTCACGACTACGCCCTTGCCAGTCACTTCGGCGTTGCCAATCGTTAGGCCTTCTTCAGCGCTCAGTTTTACGTTGTTCAGCACTACGTTCTTCACCGGCGACTCCGGCAGGCCGATAATCACGCCGGCAGTCTTGCTTCCTGTTGCGGTCACGTTTTCAAGAACAATGTCATGGAAATGCGGCGTCAGCCGACCGACCGGCTGCGGTGCTTCATTCTCCGGCGGCAACGCCTTGGGATAGTATTCGCTGATCAAGATCGCGGTCTTCACATCTTTCATCGTGATGTCGCGAAACACAAGGTTGCCTACATCGTTGCCGCGATCGCGATTGGACTTCACACGGATGCCCTGGTCAGTGCCTTCAAAGTGAATGCGCTCTGCGAGAATATTCTGCGCGCCACCAGCAAGTTCGCTGCCGATCGACAAGCCGTGACCGTGCATGAACGTGCAATCCGTGATCGTGATGTTGCGGCTCGGGTCGTCTGGCCCCGGCGAGTTGATCGGCCCCGACTTAATGGCGACGTTGTCATCGCCGACATCGGAATAAACGTGGTCGATGACGATGTTCGATGATGAGAACGGATCGATCGCGTCAGTATTGGGCGAGTGCTGCGGCGCCAGGATCTTCACGTTGCGAATCACCATGCCGTCTGTGTAGTACGGCACCAATTGCCACATCGGCGAATTCTGGATCGTGACTCCTTCGACGCGCACGTTCTTGCAGTGGTCGAAGATGATGAGCTTGGGACGCGGATGATTGCCGAGTACGCCTTTGTCTTTAACAGCACGAACCTCCTCCCACCAGCTTTCGCCGTTGCCGTCGATAGTGCCTTCGCCTTCGATCGCAATGTTCGACGCATTCATGGCGCTGAGCAGCGGCTGCAGATCGGGCAGGTGGAACATCGTTACCGGCGGATAGTCGCCGTGATCGGGCGAGCCGAGAATCTTCGCGTCCTTCTCCAGACGCAGGGTCACATTGGTTTTCAGCACCAGCGGAGCGCTTACATATGTCCCCGCTGTCACGCGGACGGTGCCGCCGCCCTGTGCCGCACAGGCGTCGATCGCAGACTGCAGCGCAACCGTATCCTTGGTCTTGCCGTCGCCTTTTGCGCCGAAGTCGTGCGGGTTGCAAGTCTTCGCGGCATACGCGGAGCTTGCCGAAACGGCCGCAAAGCACGCGGCAAAAGCCAAGGAAAGCAGCACGCGTCCAGATTGTACACATTGTCCATTCATGTAAATGCCTCGAGGGTTTTTCTATTTTCCAGCCCTCTCATCATACGCCCAAAAATCCCGGTGGTCATACCACGTGAGGCGGGTTTTCGTCCTTAATTGTCTGGCCATTCTCGAACTGAACCCGGTGATAGAATTTCGCAGGATCGACGTGGAATTTATTGCCGCTCCCGAATCTGGAGAACAATCACAATGGATCGAAGAGAATTCATACAGGGCGCAACGCTAGCTACCGTTGCAGCGACTTCCCCGCTCTTGAATGCCGCCGACGCGCCCACAAAGTCTCAAGCCGTGATTGGGATTCAGGTTGGCGCTGTTTCCTTCGTCGACGAAGGCGTCGAGCAGGTGCTTGATGCCTTCCAGCGCGATGCTGAAGTGAATACGCTGTTCATCGCTACGTTCACGTACGGGCGAGGAATTGCAGGGCGTCAGGTTCCGGGCCAGCCACTGCCCGATCACGGCAAACAGCAATACGACACCGGCTCTTTCTACGGCGGCAGCTATACCCGCGTAGATCCGCAATACTTTCGCGACACCGCGTTCAAGAGCTTTCGCGCTCCCGATCTTGGCGACTTTGATGTGCTTCAGGAGGTGTTGCCTTCCGCCAGGAAACGCGGCCTGAAGACGATCTGTTGGTTCGAAGATGTTTTTCGCAACGACATCCCGAACATCGCGCAGTTGCAGGAGAAACAGCTATCCGGAGAAAACGCAACCACACTCTGCTTCAACAATCCGAATTACCGCAATTGGCTTCTCGGAATCGCGGAGAACTGGTCACGCAACTATGACGTGGATGGCATCATGTGGGGGTCAGAGCGCCAAGGGGCATTTTCAAACATGCTCGGAGCACATGCCGGAACGCCGGGCTCCCCGATGCGCGTCACATGTTTCTGCCAGTACTGCCAGGCAAAGGCCAAGCAGCGAGGCATCAATCCCGATCGGGCACGCGAAGGTTTTACCGAGTTGGCTCGCTTTGTGGAAGCAAGCCGCACCGGGCAGCGCCCCATCGATGGCTACTACGTAACGCTTTGGCGGCTTATGCTCAAGTACCCCGAATTGCTCGCATGGGAGATGCTTTGGACCGATAGCCTTCGCGAGACATACGCTGCCATTTACGCAAAGGTCAAAGAAGTAAAGCCATCTCTCCAGGTTGGCTGGCACATCTGGCATAACAATTCGTTCAATCCCATCTACCGCGCTGAACAGGAGCTGAGCGCCATCGCGCAGCACTCGGACTTTTTAAAAATTGTGATCTACAACAACTGCGGCGGCGAGCGCATGGCAAAATACGTCGAAAACATGGGCAAGACGATGTACGCGGACATTCCGCCGCAGGAAATCCTGGACTTCCACTATCGGGTTCTGGATTATCGCGAGAAGGATCTTGCAACGATTCCGACGGCAGGGCTTTCATCAGACTATGTCTTTCGCGAAACGAAGCGCGCTCACGATGGCTTGAGCGGGACCAAGACTCTGTTGTGGCCGGGAATCGACATCGACATTCCGACGAGCCAGGGGCACAGCCGATGCACTCCGCAAGGAGTAAACGACGCCGTCCTCGCGGCGTTTCGTGGCGGCGCAGACGGTGTGCTTCTGTCGCGGAAGTATTCCGAAATGAAGCTTGGGAACTTGAAAGGCGCAGGCGACGCGGTCAGGACGTGGAGGAGTTCGTAGGCTGAACGCTGTCCGGGCTGGTGACGGGCAGGCGGACGATGAACCGCGTCATGCCGGGCTGCGATTCAACGTCGATAGTGCCGCCAAACTTCTGCGTCACGATGCGATGCACAATTTCAAGCCCAAGCCCGGTGCCTGAGCCCTGCGGCTTGGTTGTGAAGAACGGTTCGAAGATGTGCGGCAGCACTTCTTTTGGAATTCCGGCACCGTGATCAGTAATGCTGACGACAACCCGTGCGGGCTCGCTGCCCTTCCCCGGCTCGTTCCATGAGGTAATTTCAATCTGGCCCTTGTCCGGCGATGCGTCCGCAGCGTTGTCGATCAAGTTGGTCCACACCTGGCTCAGCGCCGCTCCCCGCGTGCGAATTACAGAAGGCTTGGCCTCAAACCGCTTTTCAACCGCGATTTGTTTCACGCGCAGCTTGTGGCCCAGAATAGTCAGCGTGTTTTGCAGGTTGTCGTGAACATCGAGTTCCCTGTCCGGCGTGCGCTCGTCGTAGGCGAACTTCTTCACCGCCATCACCAGGTCGGAGACGCGCGAAATACTTTCTTCGACAGCACACACAAGCGACACGCTTGAAACGAGCGCTTCAAGCCAGTTCAGAGCATCGGAAAAGGCGGCCGCTTCAAACGCCTCTCGTGCACAGGCCAGCTCTTCCTTCTTGAATCCGATGGCCACCAGCGCGGGCCCGATGGTGTAGGCGTTTTCTACGCCGGCACTTTGCAGCCACTCCGACATCGCTTCTTCAGCATCCGACTGCTCGATCGAGCTCATCGCCGGCATCTGGCATCCGCGCACCGCCTGTTCGAGAAGCGCGTGCATGCATTCAATCTGGAGCGGAGTCTTTGGCTTTCCGGCGGAGCGCAGGCTCAATTCCTGCAGACGTCTCAGATTCTCGCGGAGTTGTGAAGCAGCTCGCTTGGCGGCTGCACCGGGATTGTGCAGCTCATGCATCAAGCCCGCAGCCATGGTGCCCAGCGACACCAGCTTCTCCCTGTGCAGCGCCTCTACCTGGTAAGCCTGCAGCCGCCGGCCCATGTCAGACAGGATCACCTTGCGCGCCGCCGGGCAGCAGGACATCAACTTCCAAAAATCGCCATCGTTCACGCGCATTAAGAGGGAATCGCGCTGAGCGGTAATGCGAAAAGGAGAATACGACTTGCCGGTCAGAATCGGGGTCTCGCCGAAGCCCTCGCCGCTCTGCGAAGTCCCAGCAAGCGTGTAAGAGCCGTCGGACTCCGGTCTTTCGGCGTGGATCTCGCCATCCAGCACAAGCCAGTAGTAGCGCCAATCTGCTTTCGGTTCCACAAGCACTGCTCCGGCCCGCGCGGTAACGCGTTCCACATCGCTCACGCCGGCCAGTGCGTCAGCCAGAGCAGCCTTGCTGGTATCGGAAAAAGGCCGGGTTCGGCGAAAAGCCTCTACAGCTTCTCCTGCCGGAACCAATTCGATCTCGATGGATTGTCCACCCTCGCTCATGCTTGCCGTATTCCTTCTTTAACCTGTCCGGTCTAAAAACCCGCCAGGTATTGATGCACAAACTGCACCGCGATCGACCCTTCCCCTACGGCTGAAGCGACTCGCTTGACCGATCCGTGCCGCACATCGCCGGCCACGAACACTCCCGGTACACTCGACTCCAGCAAATAAGGTTCCCGCTGCTCTCTCCAGCTTTCCGGCAGCTTTCCGTCGACTCGCAAATCCGGCCCCGCAAGCAAAAAACCTTTGTCGTCGCGCAAAACCGAGGCCGGAAGCCATTCCGTGCCCGGCGCGGCGCCGATAAACACAAAAACCGACGTTGCCGGCGCCTGGTGCTCCCCTTGCGGGCCTGCGAGTTTCAGCGCTTCCAGCCGCTCCTCGCCAAGCGCTTCCAGCACCTGCGTTCGCGGCTCCAGCACAATATTGGATGTTCGTTCGATCTCATCGATTAAATATTTCGACATAGTGGTCGAAAGTCCATCTCCGCGCACCAGCATCGTTACCTTAGAGGCGTATTTAGCAAAGTGCAGTGCGGCCTGGCCGGCGGAGTTAGCCCCGCCCACCACATAGACCTCCTCGTCTTTGCAGGCCACCGCCTCCACCAGGGCTGCGCCGTAGTAAATGCCGCGGCCGGTAAGCCGGGCTGCGCCCGGAATGTCGAGTTTGCGGTACTGGACGCCCGGAGCGAGCAGAACTACGTGGGTTGAGACCTCTCGCCCGTCGGCAAGCTGAACGAACCGGTATTGCCCGTCGATACGCAACCCAACCGCTCGCTGGGTCAGAAACTCAGCGCCGAAACGGGTGGCCTGCGTATGGGCGCGGCGGCCCAACTCCGCCCCGGTCAGGCCAGAGGGGAATCCCAGGTAATTCTCAATCCGCGAAGACGAGCCGGCCTGCCCGCCAGGGGCCAGCGGCTCAACCACCAGCGTGCGCAGGCCTTCGCTGGCGCCATACACGCCGGCGGCCAGCCCAGCGGGCCCTGCGCCCACAACGACGATGTCGTAGAACTCCTGGGCAGCCTGCACACGCAGGCCCACACGGGCGGCAAGCGCGTCGGTTTCGGGATCGACGAGTGCGCTGCCGTCCGCAAACAGCACTACGGGCAGGTTGTCCGGATCAAGCCCGGAGGTTTTCAGCAGTTCCAATGGCTCATCGCCGGCCGCAACGTCGAGCCAGCGATAGGGCACGTGGTTCTGCGAAAGAAAATTGCGAACCTTGTGGTCTTTGAGCGACCAGCGGTGCCCGATGACGCGGAGCCCCTCAAAGGGCGGCCTATAACCTGCCTGCCAGTCGTCCAGCAGATCGCTCAGCACCGGGTAGAGTCGCTCCTCCGGAGGATCCCAGGGTTTGGTCAGGTAGTAGTGGATGCGAGCCGTATTGATGGCCCGGATGGCCACCTCGGTATCCGCGTAAGCCGTGAGCAGCACCCGGCGCGACTCCGGATAGACCCCTTGTGCGCGCTCCAGGAAGTCCACCCCGGTCATCCCGGGCATGCGCTGGTCGCTTAGCAGCAGCGCGACGGGCTCCTGGCGGGTCTTTAACTGGTTCAGCGTGTCCAGGCCAGCCTGCCCGCTTGCCGCTCGCATTACCCTGTAGGTGGCCCCATAGTGACGGCGCAGGTCCTGTACCACCGCCTCCAGAACGCTTACATCGTCATCAACCGCCAGCAGAATCGGCCTTGCCATAGTAACCTCAGTTTAGAGCCTGGTTTTCCCATTGTAGGGGCTCAAGCATCGTTCCCCGCAGGTACAACTTTTGAGTTAGAAATGCGCGTAAGTCCTGTCAATCTGCGCTTTTTGGTCGATCTAGCGCCGATCGCGGGGAAATCTTCCTTGACATTACCATTCGTTGTCGATCAGATTACTTTAGGAACCCTTTGCGGATTAGCATTGTCACGTTTTTGGGCAATTGCAGGATTTTGTCCTTCGCTGCCGATGAAACTCTAGGTAAGCACTGCCAAGCCTGAATTCAGGATCGTGATTACTTACGGCAGCAAGGGAGGCTGGGGTTCATGTCCGTATTTTCCGAGAGGTTCGGAGCACTTGAGGCGCATTTTATGAATAAGCTTATTCTCGCCGATTCGCAAGCTATCTTCCGTGCAGGTACGGCCAAAGTCCTTGCGATGGACGAAGGTCTCCGTATCATCGCACAATGTCCCGATCTTGATCGGATGTATCACGCGATCACCACGTTTCCAAGCTCCATCGTGCTGTTTGCCGCATCAATGCGGCCCGAGCTGACGCGCCTGCGCATGCTGCTGGATACCATGGGCAGCCGTGGCATCGTGATTGCAGAAAACAGCGATACCGCAAATGCCTATCTTCAGCAGGGATTTCGCGGCGTAGTTTTCCGCAGCGTGACCGGCAATGCGCTCGTTGAGTGCGTGCGCCGCGTGGCGGGCGGCGAAACCTGGCTGCCTCCGCAAGTGATGATGCCCGACTCTCCCGAGGAAGACATGGTCGGCACGCGCGTTCGCGATCGCCTGACCCCTAAGGAGATGCGCATCGTGGCTCTGATTGCGCAGGGCTGCAAGAATCGCGAAATCGCTTCCCGGCTCAAGACGACTGAGCAGGTGATCAAGAACTATCTCCGCTCTATCTACGACAAGACCGGCGTTAGCGATCGCCTTGAACTGGCGCTATTCACTATCCATCACCGCGTGCTTGCGCAAGCTGCCGCTGAAGTGGGCAACAGGATTGAAGCGGAGGAACAGTCGGCTGCTCCTCCTGCCGTAGCCTGATTTACTTACAGTTTTTCCGCGACGCTCTTGGCCTGTGTGAAGAGATACAGGTAGTCGGGTCCGCCTGCTTTTGAATCAGTGCCGCTCATGTTGAATCCGCCAAACGGATGCGCACCGACCATTGCCCCAGTGCACTTGCGATTGAAGTAAAGATTGCCCACGTGGAACTCGTGCCGCGCGCGATCCAGTTTCCTGCGGTCCGTCGAATAGATGGCGCCGGTGAGCCCGTACTCGGTGTTGTTGGCCACCTGGAGGCCTTCTTCAAAGCTCTCGACTTTGACGATCGCCAGCACCGGCCCGAAAATCTCTTCCTGCGCGAGCACCGCGTCCGGAGCGATGTCGGCAAAGATGGTCGGTTCAAGAAAGAAGCCGCCGTCGGCAGTAGCAGGAGCATTGCCGCCCGTGATGAGGCGGCCTTCTTTTTTGCCCGTCTCAATGTAACCAAGCATCGAGGCCAGCGCGCCTTTGTTGACCACAGGCCCGAGATTTTGGTTCTTCGCCGGATCGCCGACGGTCAGTTTCGCAACACGCTCGCGAAGTTTCTCAATAAACTCGTCGTAGACCGGCGCCTCAATGATCGCGCGCGAACACGCCGAGCATTTTTGCCCGCTGAAACCGAATGCAGAAGCGGCCACGCCCTCTACCGCTGCGTTTACATCTGCATCCGCGCAGACCAGAATCGAATCCTTGCCGCCCATTTCAAGAATCGTTCGCTTGATCCAGATCTGTCCCGGCCGCGTCTTCGCAGCGCGCTCGTGAATCTCAAGTCCCACGGCCTTGGAACCAGTGAACGCCACAAAACGCGTCCGCGGATCTTCGACAATGGCGTTGCCGAAAGTTGAGCCCGAGCCGGGACAGAAGTTCACCACGCCGTCCGGCATCCCAGCCTCTTCCAGCACTTCAATAAACTTCGCCGCGATGGTCGGCGCGTCGCTCGAAGGCTTCAGAATGACCGTGTTGCCCGTGACGATTGAGGCTGCGGTCATTCCCGCCATGATGGCGAACGGGAAATTCCACGGCGGAATCACTGCGCCAACGCCAAGCGGAATGTAGTGCAATTCGTTGCGCTCGCCCGGATATTGGATGGGCGTTGTCGCAGCAGCAAGCCGGAGCGCCTCGCGCGCGTAGAACTCCAGAAAGTCGATCGTCTCGCCGACATCCGCATCGGCCTCGGCCCAATTCTTTCCTACTTCGTACGTCAGCCACGCCATAAATTCGAACTTACGCTGCCGGATAATATCAGCCGCATTCAGCAGCAGCGACACCCGTTCCTCAGTCGACGTCCTGTTCCACAACACGAATGCGCTCTGCGCCGCTGCCACGGCATTTGCGGCGTGTTCCGCGCCGGCCTTCTGATGAACACCGACGATCTGTGCAGGCCGAGCCGGATTGATAGAGTTGATCTTCTCTGCGGTCGTGATGTGCTCGCCGCCGATCACGAGGTCGTACTCGCGGCCGAGTTGCCGGCCCACCGATTCGAGCGCGTTCTCCATGGCGCGCTTGTTCTCAGGCGCGCTGAAATCGGTAAACGGCTCGTTGGAAAACACGCCGCTGGGCGTGCGCGGCTCAATTGAAGGACGAATAATATCTGTAGTCATAACAGAAATAGTTTAGTCCACATCTGGCATGCGCGCCGAGCGGCCGGCACGGACCGTAGCGCCGAGTGCCAGCGCCTGGTCAACGGTTTGCATCGCGCAAAGCCGCGTGCGCCGCATGGTATCCGCACATGCCGTGTACACCGCCGCCCGGAGGTGTCGAAGACGAGCACAAGTATAGATTGCGGGTGCCGGTCGCGTAATAGCCCAGCGTGGGACGAGACAGGAACTGGCTCATCGAAAGCTCACCGCCGTTGATGTCGCCGCCAACGATGTTGGCATTCATGCTTTCAAGGGCAGCCGGCGGCAACACGCGACGCGCCAGAACGCAGTCGCGGAATCCCGGCGCAAAGCGCTCGATCTGGTCTTCGATGCGGCCCGACATGTCCACGGCCGAGCCGTTGGGCACGTGACAGTAAGCCCACGCCGTGTGCTTACCCACAGGAGCGCGCGATGCATCATACAGCGACGGCTGAACGACAATTACGAATGGCCGGTCGGCGATCGATCCATGCGTAGCGGCGTACTCCGAAATTGCAATTTCGTCGATGGCGCCGCCAACGTGTACCGTTATCGCCCGGCGGCACTCTACCGCGCGCCACGGGATCGGCTCGCTCAGCGCGTAGTCAATTTTGAATGCGCCGGGCCCATAGCGGAATCGCCGTATGCGGCTGGCGTAACCGGGACGCAGACGGCTTCCGACGATCGCGAGCAGTTGGCGTGGCGTGACGTCGCACAGGATTGGCGCGTCTTGCGCGTCGATCTGATCAAGAGACGTAATGCGCCTGCCGGTCTGGATCTCGCCGTCCAGGTCGAGCAACTGCGCGATGAGAGCGTCAGTGATTGCCTGCGCGCCTCCCTGCGCAACCGGCCAACCAGCCACATGCGCCACCGCTCCGATGATGAGTCCGACAGCGGAACTGAGCGGCTGATCGAGCGCGAGGAACGAATGCGCAGCCAACCCCGCAAACAGCGCGCGTGTGCGCTCGCTTGCGAAATGATTCTTTGCCAGGCGCAACGCCGGTTGAAACCCCGCAAGCCCGAACTGCGCCATCAGCAACGGATGTCTCGGCACGCGCACAACCGGACCGAGTGCGTCGGCGGCAAAATGCAGCCAGTGCTCAACGATGGGCTGCACCAGTGCACGCCATGCGCGGCCGTCGGGGCCAAACTCGGCAGCGGCGGCCGTCAAATCGCGCTCGAGTACGACGGCCGAACCGTCGTCCAGCGGATGCGCCAGCGGTGCGGCACCGTGAATCCACTTAAGGCCGTAGCGATTGAGTTGAAGCGCAGCGAAAAACGGCGAGGATGACGCGAGCGGAAACACCGAAGAGCCGAAGTCATGCCGGAATCCGGGCTGCGTGAGTTCCATGGTGCGCGCCGCGCCGCCTGGCTGCTGCTCAGCCTCGAACACCGTCACTTTTCTGCCGGCGCGCGCCATAGTGATGGCCGCAGCCAATCCGTTCGGCCCCGATCCAATGACGAATGCGCGGCGCTGCGTTTCGGCCATGAGACGTTGGCTCCAACTGTATGCTAGAGCACTTCTCCTTCAAATGTCGCCCTGGCGGCTGCGTTCGAGGTGGCGCTTCCTTAAGAGAACCGCCACTTGAGGACATCGTTTCCGGTATACAGCAGAAGGAGAAGTGCTGTAGCGTGAAATCAAATGCGCCCGCGCAATTCTTGGTTATTAGTTCTTCTCTTGATCGTCATTCTGATCGCCGTTTTCGGTCTCTTTATATTCGTCGTTCAGCAGGATAGAAATTCGCAACAATCCTCCGGCAACAGCGAGACGAACGCGCCACAATCAAGCTCAAATCGGATCAACCCTGAGAATCGACAGGAATCTTCATCGACATTCGGCCCAATGCGTGCACCCTTGCAGGCGGAAAGTTGTTCTACGCTCGGCGTCGCCTGTACTTCAAACTACTTCGAGTCATGGCAGGAACCGGCCGACGGATCGTGCCACACATCGACGAGTAACGGATATCCGGTTCCCGATCCGCAGTGCACGCCAGGGGGAATCAATTCCACCGTAACACTCGGTGTGATGCAGGATCCCGGTTGGCGAACCCGTTGTATTCGCGATTGCGAAGAAAGCCAGGCGAAAAAGCACGTCGCCTATAGCTGGTACCAGATTCCCAATCCGCAACACAACTCCGGCAATAACCAGGTTTGCGAACTCGATCACCTTGTGCCGCTCGAACTGGGCGGCGCGGATGGCATGGGCAACATCTGGCCGCAGTGCGGGCCTGACGACGCCACGCTCAGGAATCGCTACTTCAAACTCAAGGATCGCGTGGAGAACTATCTCACCGATGAGGCGAAAGCCGGCCGCATGCCCCTGGACGCAGCACAGCGAGGTATAGCGTCCGACTGGACCCAATACCTCGACGACGCCAATCGCTATTGCGCAAACGGCGGCCGCTGCTGATCAAACTGCACGATCCGATCCCGTGCCGCGCAATCGTTCCTGGCTCAGCAACCGCAGAATCCGACGCCGCTCTTGCTTCGCTTCCGGGGAACTGCTTCCACCGCGTCCGGTTCGGTTCACAGCAAGTACCAGCTTCATAAGCTCTCGATCAGGGTTCGCCAAAATCAAGCGCCTTTGCTTCAGAGAAATTCGCGGAATCGCGGAACCAGGTTATTTTATCCAAGCCGAGTAACCAGTTCGAGGCTCGGGCCCATAGTTTTAGACAGAGGCACCGGAATGTGCGCGTTCCGCCAGGCGCCCGGCTACCCGCTCCTGGTTGCGTAGTCGCGCGGCGTCTACCAACATTTTTCCAGCCCAGCGATATACGTTGAATTGAGCCAAAAGGGAGCGCATCGACCTCATTCGATCCTGTTGTTCTTCCGCAGGCATTAATAGTGCGGTCGCCAGTGCCTCGCTACTTGCTTCAAGGTCGTAAGGATTGACGATCAGCGCTTCCGTCAATTCGCGTGCCGCTCCGGTGAACTCGCTGAGGATGAGCACGCCCTTGAAGTCCGTGCGAGCCGCAACGAACTCTTTAGCGACCAGGTTCATGCCGTCGTGAAGGCTGCTCACATAGCACAGGTGTGCAGCACGAAAGAAACGAAAGACCTCGGGAGGCTCATGATGAGACCGCAAGAGCAGGATAGGCGAATAGTCGCCATTACCAAATCGCAGGTTGATACGGGCTGCCAACTTCTCCACGGCCTCATTCAGTTCCTTGTATCGCTCGATTTTCGTGCGGCTTGGCGCCGCCAATTGCGCGAAAGTAAATCGGCCGCGGAATTGCGGATGTCGTTCCAACAGGCGTTCCACTGCGAGCAATCGCTCTTCGATGCCCTTCGTGTAATCGAGCCGGTCCACTCCGACACCCAGCAGTGCATTCGGTTTAAGCCCCCAATCGCGCCACACCTGCTCTTTGCATTTTTCCGGGCTGGGCGCGGTTTCCACCCAGTGATTCGGCCATTCGAGCGCGATGGGATATGGGCGGACTAGAGTACGTTGCCCCAGCATGACGACTGCGTTGCTTTCGCGGTCAATGCGGGTTTCAAGATACCGATCCACTGAATCGAGGAAATTGTTGCAGTGCAGCTGTGTGTGAAAGCCGAGTATGCTGCTGCCAAGCAGCCCTTGCAGCAGTTCGTTGCGCCATGGGCAGATACCCATCCGTTCGGCGTTGGGCCAGGGGATATGCCAGAAAGCAATGACCGTCGCCGAGGGTAGACGCCTGCGAATCATGGCGGGGGCGAGGGCAAAATGATAATCCTGTACCAGAACGATAGGATCTTCGGAATCTACCTCGTCGCAAACCGCGTCAGCGAATTTTTGATTTACAGCGCGATAATGCCGCCAATCCTCGGCGCGGAAGACCGGCCTCGCGTGAGCAACATGACAAAGCGGCCACAAACCTTCGTTTGAGAATCCGTAGTAATATCCCAGTTGCTCTTCCTCTGAGAGCCAGACGCGACGGATGATATAGGACTCCTCGCCCGGGGGAACGTTCACGCGGTCTCGTCTATCAACTGTTTCGCGATCGGCGTTTCCACTTCCATGCGCGATCCACACGCCAGAACAGGCACGCATGACCGGTTCAAGTGCCGTGACCAGGCCGCTGGCAGGATGCTGGATTTCGATTTGCCCAGCATCGGTGCGCTGATGAATATAGGGCTCGCGATTAGCGAGAATGACGATTTTCTCGCCGTGCAGATGTTGGTTCAGAGTTGCCTTCAGCCTCCCCGGTGTCCACTGTCCGGGAGCGTCTTCCTGCTCGGCAGATATTCGGCCAATCAGTTCCCGCATGTCGCTCAAGATCGGCTGAAATTCACGGCTTTGTTTCCCGCTGCCGCGCAGCAGATTGCGCAGTTCGAGGCCCCAGTCATAACGTGCTTGCTTGGCTACAATCAACGGAACGCCAAATGCAGTCACCGCCAGAATCCCAAAGATGATAATCAGGAAAGTGCGAGCTCTTGCCTCCCGCCGGTCAATGTAGCTCAAGTCCTGGACCATAGTCACAAAACCAAGCTCTTGGCCAGCGGACGAAATGGGCATTGCACTGACTTGAACACGCCCAGTGGGGACCGTCGCGACCGTGCTCCAATCGTGGAACGGATCTTCTGGTTCTCTCTTGTTCAGATCAGCTGCACGGACCCTGGGCCCAACCTCGAGACACCCGAACTCCTGCGGAAATCCCGTAGTGCTCGAACGCGTACTCAAATCGGTATTGCAAGCTGCCACAGCCATGACGCGTTCGTCGTGCGCGATGGCGAGCAGTTGCGCATTCAGTTCAGGTGGATCATTCCAGACACTTGCAAGAGAATGACTTGCGGATGTGAGCACCAAATGCGCACGGGAAGTGACGTCGCGTTCAAACCACTCACGAGCCGTAGTTTCAACTACGCCAGAGGCCGCCCAGGTCAGCAACGCCAAACCAACGATCAAAGCCAGGATTACTTGCGCTATGCGTGGCATTTGCCTACCAGATTACGCCTTCGTGGTTGCGTTGGCATCAGCAATCAGGGTGTAGTCCGTTCGGCAATGGAGAGCGCCATCTGCATTCGCGATTCCGGCAAGCGCATCCGGGGCCGCTCAACTCATCTTCCAACTCAGGCTCACTTACGGTCGATGCTCAACTGAAGCTGAAAAGGGAGACAAAGTATTGAACCGTATTTTTCAATAAGTACAAGAAAAATGGAGCAGGAATAACCCTGCTCCACGGTAAAAGTAACAATTAGTTCCTAGCTGCAACCGCTCGTTGATCCGCAGCTCATGCAGCGGTAACAGCTACCGTTGCGAACCATGATGGCTCCGCAGGTTGGGCAGCTGGGTGCATCGCCCATTTCGTACATTTCGCGCATAGCGTCTGCCGCGTGATACAGGCCGCGATCCTGCATGTTCGGTATCCCTGCAGGATTGCCGGTTGACGCCACACCGTGAACTTCAGGAGCGATGCCGCCACCTCCGCCAGGGCTGGTGTGATTGGACGAAACCTGATTCAGCCGCTTTGCCACTTCCTCAACCAGCTTGGTCAGGTTCTGCTGCGAGGCAGATGCGTCTTCTTCCGCGTCCGTCTCAGGAAGGATGCTTGGCGACTCCGGCAACTGCGGGACGCGCGGCGCCAGTCCGGCAAACAACGTCAGTTGCTCGCCCGACAGGAAGCGGAGATTGAGCCAGCGGAAGATGTAATCCATAAGGCTCTTCGCGTAGCCGATCTGCTCGTTGCCGGTCCAGCCCGACGGCTCAAAGCGCGTATGCGCGAACTTCTCGCATAGCACCTTGAGCGGAACCCCGTGCTGCAGTGCGAGCGAGATGGACGTAGCAAACGCGTCCATCAAACCTGAAACCGTGGAGCCTTCCTTGGCCATGCGGATGAAGATCTCACCCGGCTGGCCATTCGGATACAGACCAACCGTGATGTAGCCTTCGTGTCCGGCGATGGAGAACTTGTGCGTGAGTGATGCGCGTTCCTCCTGCAGCCGGTGGCGCACGGCGCGTGGCGGAGCGCTCAGGTCCTGCACCTCACGGGCGGGTTCTGAGACCGCGCCGATAGCCGGCGAAGCTGTCAGCACCATCACCGCCGAAGCCTTGGCCACGTCGTCCAGCGCTTTTTGGAGCGACGCTGCGACGGCCGCAACCTGCTTGGCAGTGATCTCGACCTTTTCGCCGGCCTTCGCTTCCAGCGCCTTCAGGTCGGCCTCGGCTGCCGGCTGCGACGCGGCCAGTTGCGCCAGCACTCGGCTACTCACCGCGTCCAGAGCCGACGGCTCTTTCTTGGCGTCCATGCTGGTGTTCAGCGGCTGAGTGCCTTTGGAGCCATCGCGATAGATGGCGACAGCCTTGATGCCGCCTCGCCAGCTCGCTGCGTACGCTTCGGCAACATCTTCTATCGTGGCTTCCTGGGGCAGGTTCACGGTTTTCGAGATGGCGCCCGACAGGAACGGCTGTGTGGCCGACATCATCTTGATGTGGCCCATGTAATGAATGGACCGCGTTCCCTTGGCCGGCTTGAAGCTGCAATCGAACACAGCCAGGTGCTCCGGCTTGATTCCCGGCGCACCTTCAATGGTGCCCGTCGCATCAATGTAGCTGACAATCGCGTTCACTTCCTCGTGGCCGTAGCCAAGCTTGAACAGAGCGGCCGGAACCGTGTTGTTCACGATCTTGATCATGCCGCCGCCGACCAGCTTCTTGTACTTGACCAGCGCCAGGTCTGGTTCGATACCGGTGGTGTCGCAGTCCATCATGAAGCCGATGGTGCCTGTCGGCGCCAGCACGGTTACCTGCGAGTTGCGGTAGCCATAGCGCTCGCCGTACATCAGCGCCATATCCCAGCTTTCGCGGCTGCCATCGATGAGCGAATCGAGCTGCGGAACATGGAACGGCTCGCTGCTCTGCTTCGACTTGCCAATGTTGTTTACCTCGGCGCGGTGCATGCGAATAACGTCAAGGAACGGCTCGCGATTGACGTAGAAGCCTGGGCATGCTCCGCCTTGCCGCTCTACTGAAGCGGTAAGCGCAGTGGCGGAAGCCAGCGGCGGGCAGTTGGCCGCAATGACGGCCGATTGCAGATAAGCCTGGCCGCACATGATTGCTGTGAGCGCCGCAGCCAGATCGCGTCCTGCTTCAGAATCGTACGGCAGGCCGAAGGCCATCAGCAGCGCGCCGAGATTGGCGTACCCAAGGCCCAGCGGCCGATAGTCGTGCGAGTTGCGCGAAATTGCCTCGGTGGGATACCCGGAGTTGTCCACCAGGATCTCCATAGCCGTGACGACGACCGAGATCGCATGCCGATAAGCCTCAATCTCAAAAACGCCCGCTGCGTTGACGAACTTCATCAGGTTGAAGCTGGCCAGGTTGCAGGCGGAGTTGTCGAGGAACATGTACTCCGAGCAGGGATTCGACGCATTGATGCGCGCCGTGTTCTTGCTCGTGTGCCACTTATTGATGGTGGTGTCAAACTGCATGCCCGGATCGCCACACTCCCAGGTGGCCTTGGCAATCTTGTGCATGATGTCGCGCGCCTTGTAGGTCTTTACCGGCTCGTGATTCTTCACCGTGTAGGTGGTAAAGTCGCCGTCCCTCTCATAGGCGTGCATGAACTCGTCGCTTACGCGAACCGAGTTGTTGGCGTTCTGGAAGAAGATGGACGAGTACGCCTCGGAATCCGGACCCGAGCCGTCATATCCGGCCCTGATCAGCGTGAAGGCCTTGGCCTCTTCCTTGGACTTGCAGTTGATAAATTCCAAGATGTCCGGATGATCCACATTCAGGATCACCATCTTGGCCGCGCGGCGCGTTTTGCCGCCGCTCTTGATGACGCCGGCAAAGGCGTCGAAGCCGCGCATGAAGCTCAGCGGGCCGGATGCCTGACCGCCGCCCGACAGGTTCTCCATGGAACCGCGAATCGACGAGAGATTGGTGCCGGTGCCCGATCCCCACTTGAACAGCATGCCCTCGGTCTTGGCCAGGGTCAGGATCGAGTCGAGCGAGTCATCAACAGCATTGATGAAGCACGCGGAGCACTGCGGGTTCTTGTAGCCAGTAGCCGAGTAGCGTACACCCCCCGTTGCCGGGTCCCAGTGCCAGTTCTGGCCGTCCGCATCGGGTTCCAGGCGGTCGCATCCCACGTTGAACCAAACCGGCGAATTAAAGGCCGCTTTCTGCGTAACCAGCATGTTCACAAGTTCGTCGTGGAAGATGGCGGCATCGTCGCTCGTCGCGAAGTAACCACCACGAGTACCCCAGTCGCGGATGGTTTCCGCAACGCGGCTTACCAGTTGCCGTACGCCCGTCTCCCGCTCCGGCGTGTTCATCTGGCCATGCAGGTACTTCGAGGCAACGATGTTCGTCGCCGTCATTGACCAGTCGACGGGCACTTCCACGTCCTTCTGCTCGAAGATGGCGTTGCCCTTGGTGTCGGTAATCAAAGCGGTCCGCCGCTCCCACTGAACCTCGTCATAGGCCGAAACGCCTTCCCTTGAAAAGCGGCGCGTGAACCTCAGACCCTTCTGTGTGTACGGGGACTGGAGGGCAGCGGCTGTTGTTTGCAGGTAAGCCTCGTTCATCGGAATCCTCTCGGTCGGCAAAATTTGGTGAAACTACCCCCTCCTCAGATGCAAATCACCTGAGATGGGGCGCAATGCTACGTCTCAAACAAGCGGGGTACGGGGGTTGGATAATTCCTGCGAACTCTCGTATCTGGGCGGCGCTCTATGGACCCCTTAGGCCGAAGCTTCTTTAAAGTTCCATTAAAGCCGCAGATGAAAACTTACCGCTGTCTATGGTACGTGTCAACAAGAAACCACAACATATTGTATTTTGTTTGCATTCCCTGCACCAGCCTTCTAAATACAGGCACTTAGCTGTGGAAAGCTCCAAAAACCCTTGTCCGATGCGGCTTTCCGGGGTCCGAAACTGCCCTTAACCTGATGCAAAAACGCCCGCTCGCGCGCCCCGGAACGATTACTACGGGCCCGCTTGTTCCGCTCTACCATTCCCGGGTGCCGGACGCCAACCCTGATTCGCCCCGCTCGCTCAAGAACCACTCACCAAGCCTAGAACTCAGCCAAGTCCCGCACAAGGCGCAGGAGTGGTGCAGTTTGCTGTGCAAGGGTGTGGAGATGTGGACAATCGGGGACTCGACGAGAGAGTCGGCAGCGCAGCTGGCTGATCCGCATTCGACGCATAGAAAACGCCGCCTTTTTACGGGCGGCGTTTTCTATGTTTTGCAACCGAGGAGTTATTTACTTCCCTTGGTCTCAATCCTCATGCCATAGAACGATTTATGCACGAAAAACACCGACACCAGGAAGAATGCGACTGCCAGTGTGCGCCCGAGCATCGGATTGCTCGCATTGAGCGTCACTGCAAGCTCGACTGCAAGTAATCCGAACAAGGTCGTGAACTTGATCACCGGGTTCAATGCTACCGACGAGGTGTCTTTGAACGGATCGCCTACGGTGTCTCCGATCACGGTTGCGTCGTGCAGAGGCGTCCCTTTTTGTTTCAGATCGACCTCGACCACCTTCTTCGCGTTGTCCCAGGCGCCGCCGGCGTTGGCCATAAAGATCGCCTGGTACAGTCCGAATATCGCAATCGAGATCAGATAGCCGATAAAGAAGAACGGCTCAACGAACGCAAATGCAAGCGTAGCGAAGAAAACGGCGAGGAAAATATTGAACATCCCCTTCTGCGCGTATTTCGTGCAGATCTCTACCACCTTCTTGCTGTCGGTGACTGATGCCTTCTCTGTGCCTTCCAGTTTGATGTTCGCCTTGATAAACTCCACCGCACGGTAAGCGCCCGTGGTGACCGCCTGCATGGAAGCGCCGGTGAACCAGTAGATCATCGCCCCGCCGGTGATCAATCCGAGCAGGAACGGCGCGTGCAGCAAAGAGAGGTTCTCTTTGCCAACCGTCAGTCCGTGGGTCAGGGCCATGATAATGGAGAAGATCATGGTCGTTGCGCCCACCACCGCCGTGCCAATCAGCACCGGCTTTGCCGAAGCCTTGAAGGTATTGCCGGCTCCATCGTTGGCCTCAAGCAGGTGCTTGCAGCGTTCGAACTTCGCGTCGATGTTGAAATCCCTCTTCAACTCAGCTTCGATGCCGGGAACAGCTTCAATCAGCGACAGTTCGTAGACGGATTGTGCATTGTCGGTTACCGGGCCGTAGGAATCGACGGCAATCGTCACCGGCCCCATGCCCAGGAAGCCAAATGCGACCAGGCCAAACGCGAAGACCGCCGGAGCCAGCATCAGGGCATCCATGGATGGACCCGTGCTGAAGAAATAGCCCAGTCCCATCAGCGCGACCATGCTGAGTCCCAGCCAATAAGCCGAAAAATTGCCGGCCACAAGTCCTGAGAGGATTCCCAGGGAGGCTCCGCCTTCCTTCGCCGACGTCACAACTTCCTGCACATGGCTCGAGTTGGTTGAAGTAAATACTTTGACGAGTTCGGGAATGATGGCGCCCGCCAGCGTTCCGCACGAGATGATCGAGGCCAGCTTCCACCACAGCGAACCGTCGCCGAGATCGGGGATCATCAGGTAGGTAACGATGTAGGTCAGGACGATGGAAATGATGGACGTGATCCATACCAGCGAGGTCAACGGCGCCTCAAAGTCCATTTCGTCGGAGTTCGCGTATTTCGCGTGAGCGATCAGGCCATTCAGGAAGTAGGCGCCCGAGCTCGAGACCAGCATGGCCACGCGCATGACGAAGATCCATACCAGCAGTTGCACCTGCGTCCTGGGTTCGTGGACCGCCAGCAGAATGAAGGTAATCAGGGCCACGCCGGTGACGCCGTAGGTTTCAAAGCCGTCGGCGCTCGGGCCAACGGAGTCGCCCGCGTTGTCACCCGTACAGTCGGCGATCACGCCAGGGTTGCGCGCATCGTCTTCCTTGATCTTGAAAACGATCTTCATCAGGTCGGCGCCAATGTCGGCGATCTTGGTGAAGATGCCGCCGGCAATACGCAGCGCCGCCGCGCCCAGCGACTCGCCGATGGCGAAGCCTATGAAGCACGGGCCCGCGTAATTAGCCGGGACGAACAGAAGAATACACAGCATGATGAGGAGCTCGACCGAGATCAGCAACATCCCAATGCTCATGCCGGCCTTCAACGGAATCGCATAGACCGGATATGGTTTGCCGCGCAATCCTGCGAATGCTGTCCGTGAGTTCGCAAATGTGTTCACGCGAATTCCGAACCAAGCCACCCCGTAGCTGCCCGCAATACCGACCAGGCTGAACCCCAGGATGATAGGCAGCGTTATCGCAACATTTCCCACCGGCGCCAGCCAGCCGAAGTACATCGAGATAATGACCGCAATGAAAGCCCAGAGCAGAAGAATGAACTTGCCCTGTGTTATCAGGTACGTTTTGCACGTCTCATAAATCAGCTCGGAGATGTCGCGCATCGAGCGATGAACCGGCAGGTTCTTCAACTGCACATAGATCGCCAGGCCGAACAACAGGCCGCCAACGCAGAAGAGCAATCCGATCATCAGCAGGGAATGGCCGTTCATGCCGAGGAAATCCACGGTCGACAGATCCGGCAAAACCAGGTTCGCTTCGCCTCCACCCGCATGTTCCCCTTGCCCGAAGGCGAATGTGGGCAGCAGCAGGCCAAGGGCTGCCACGGTCTTATACTGCCGCTTCAAAACGCCGATGATCTGGCGCGCGAAGAAAGAGGGCACAATGAGCGAAAGTACGCTCATGCCTAGAAAGAAAATCACCCCGTATGCTGCAGTCACAAATCCTCCCGACTTCTTTTAGTGTTTTCAGGCCATCAAAGAAAAACGGCCTACGATAACGCGACCCCTGACCCGCTTGGGGAATGCCACCGGAAGGCTATCATCCGACTCCACCACTGTCGAGTGACTGCAATCACAGGGTTCCTGGCCGTTTTTCACTCCCCGGCAACGCAACATGCGGAACGGTGTAAAGTACTCCCGTGGGAAGAATTCCCGCTCGACACTATGACCTCATCCAACCTGCTTACTCCGCGCCAGGCAGCGGCACGCATCGGCATCAGCTATCCGGCGCTGAAGCACTGGATCCTCGCCGGTCGCATTCGAACCGTGAAAACGCCCGGCGGACACCACAGGGTTCCCGCGGAAGCCCTGGATGAGTTCCTGCCTGCCACCGCCGCGCACACAGGCTCGACTCGCATCAGCGGGCGCAACCAGTTGCTCGGTTCGGTAATCGAGGTCAAAATCGAAGGCCTGCTCGCAAAGGTCGTTCTTGCCGTAGGCAATCAGCGCGTCACCGCCATCATCACGGCCGACGCAGTGCGCGAGCTCGCCCTGAAACCGGGCGACGAGGCCGTCGCCCTCATCAAGGCCACCGAAGTGATGATCGGCCGGCCCTAGCGCCGGCTATAGCGCATTCCCTTCCGCGGACCAAATCATCATCGATCAGACGAACCCCTCCAGCGGACCTGCGCCCGTGTTCTGTCCTGGGATTTTCCTGCCATCCTGAAATCGGAGGAAATTTTGCTTTATAGGTGCTAAAATCGGATTGAATCATATTGATACGGGAGCAATCATTGCCTTCCCTCAAACTTTCCCTCCCTTTGTTGCTGATTCTCTGCGCCGCCACGGTTCTTCAGAGCCAGACCCTGCCGGATCGTTGGCAGGCTCGCGTGAACGCCACGCAGGCCGAGCAGCCTCATTGGATGACGCCGATCGCAACCGTTACTCCGCGTCTCGAACAGGAGTTCCGCTTCGACACCGTTCACCAGCAGATGCCGACCGGCAACGTAACCAACCTCGACGGAGGCAAAGGGCTGGAATTGATTCCATCGCGGCGCATCGAGCTTTTGCTCAACCTCCCGCCCTATCTACTTCATCAGAATCCGAAATTGACTGACGGCTGGGGCGATGTATCATTCACGGCGAAATACCGGTTCCTTGCTCGCAACGAGGAACACGGCAACGCCATTCTCACCGCATTTCTCGGCGGCAGCATACCCACCGGCACGTATAAGAACGGCTCCACAAGCGCCATCGTCACGCCGACCTTGGCAGGCGGCAAAGGGTGGGGCAAATTCGACGTGCAATCCACTCTTGCAGGAACGTTCCCGATCAACAGCGTCAACATCCTTGGCCGCACCATCGTTTCCAATACCGCGTTTCAGGTTCACGCCTTCAAGCAGCTTTGGCCTGAAGTCGAGATCAACTCCACCACTTGGTTCGGCGGCACAGACGACGGCAAGAAACAGACTTTCGCTACACCCGCGCTGATCTTGGGCCGCTTCCCCATCCACAAGCGATTGGCGCTTTCAGCGGGCGCCGGTTTCCAGATCGCGCTGACGCATTTCCACGGATACGATCACGCTTTTCTGGTCTCGATCCGCATGCCGTTCTAGCTAATCGATCGGGATGTCGATCTTGTCATCCGGCAGCGTCTTGGATAAATCTTGATCGTTATATTTGCGCACGCGATTGCCGGGGAGCGGATGCAGCTTGAAGAGCACGAGTACATTGCGAGTGGGGTCGTCGAATGCGGGATATGACGCCACCTGCTCCAGTGAGAAGCGCGTGTGCAGATCCGCGAGCGTGCCCGGATCCAGACTGTTCCACGCCGCGTACCATCCCGGCATGTACCTGCCGGACTTAGTCGCCAGATCCACGGTTCCGAAGTCGTCACAAAGCGCTGGCACATGCGCGATGAGCGAAATCTCATCGCCGCTGACCGACATCAGCTGGGGATTCCCATTGGGATGCGATTCGATGAACGCCGTCAGTTGCTGCGCCGCATTCACAAATGTGTAGCTGGGGTGCAGCGCATATTTGAGCGTGCGGACGCTGTTGACGCCAACTGCGGCAACCGTGGCCACAAGAACCGCCCAGCCCACAACGCGCTCAAACTTCGGATGCGTATACAGTCCGCGTTCGGTTCTGCTCACCAGCACTTCCATGCCGCGCGTGAGTTGAATAAAACTGAAGACCGCCACCACGGTGAAGTAGCGCGGCTGCGGATGATTCTGAAACGTCATGAAAAGCACATAGCCGGTCGATGCCGCGATAGAGGATCCGAACAGCGGATCGGCCATCAATCCGCGGCCGCGAAGAATCCACGCCAGGGCGGCAGCCAATCCCACCAGAACCGCCAGCGGCATCAGCACACGGTCTGCCCACAGTCCGCCGTGAAACGACCAGAACGCGGCAATCAGAGGCCAGTAAAGCTCCCTCGGTCTTGTATACGCATTCACGAAGAATAGATTGCGATAGTCGGCCAGCAACCCGAGCCGCACCACCATCAGCATCCACAGCCCATAACTCACGATGGCTGTTCCCGCTGCCGAAAGCAGGTATCTGACCATTGGCTTCTGCTCCTGGCGCATGGAAAGCGCCAAGGCCCAGAGCGGCGCCGGAATCAAAAAGATCGCCGTTGTTTTGGTCAGCATCATTACCGCAAACAGCACGCCCAGCGCGGCGGAGACCAGCAGGGGCCGCCGCATTCTCGGCATCCTCACCGCGAGGTTCAGGGCGAGCAACGTAAGCGCAATCAGTACCGGCTCCAAAATCGCGAGCCGGCTGAAACTGTAGAAGAACGGGCTGGTCACCATCAGCGTTACAGCCATTAATCCTGCCCAGCGCGTGCCCTTGTCTCTCACCAGGCCATAGGTCAACAGCAGACTTGCAAAGAAGAACGCAACATCGAGCCCGCGCGCAGCCTCGGGCGTTACGCCTGTGATGAAGAACAGCAGCCACTCAAGAAACGGCAGCAACGGCAGTGCCGCCGCTGGATTGAAGTCGCCGGGCACATACCAGTTGCCGAACAGGTGGGCCCTGATGGCTGCATTGCCGTACCAGCCTTCGTCCGTGTACTTGGCCCAGTCGAATGTCCACGGAGAGTAGTTTGGAAAATCCGCCCTCAGGTGCAGCGCGGTCAAAACAGCAAACGCGATGATGACGGCCACCCACGCCGCATAGCACCAGCGCTCGAGCACACCGATCGATTCACCCTCACGTGCTGGATTGGCCAACGAATGCACTCCCCTCAAACTCACCTGCAACGAGGCCACGGCACGTATCCGTCCGGCGTTTTCTCAGCAATCTGCCAGGAAAGGAAAGGTACACCTCGAAGGGGAAGCTCCAGTATAAACGCGCTGCGATATTCCTGAGCCCGTTTGGGCGCCGGACCACTCATGTTTCTACACCGCCCGCCGATGACAGCAATGTCGACCCGTGAAACATGGGCCGCGAAGGTGAGGGGGCGAGGCGCATGAAGACCGTCGCAAGATTTCAGACTGGTGCTGCCGGGCTCTCCCTGGTCGAAACGGATTCCCAGCCTCCTTTGCAGATCGCCGGAGTGAGCGTGGCGTGGAACAAGCTGTTGCTGCAGGCTGAGATGACGGCGCCCCATTTGCAGGTGGCTGCGCTTGAAGGCGAGCACGGCAGCGGCAAGCATACGCTGGCGCGCTTTCTGCACAGCCGATCTCCGCTCTCTCGATTTCCGCTCCAGCGCCGCGATGCACGCGAGTGGCTTGCCACCGATGGCGATGCGGCCATGATCAACGGCATTCTCTATCTGGATCGTGTTGATATGCTGGCGAGTCTTGGGCAGGGATTATTGGCGGGCGTGCTGCGCGCGCTGCAGGACCGCCCCGCCGGCACGAGCGTCGTGCTGGCTTCTTCACAAACGCCGCTGCGCCAGATGGCCGCCCAGGGACAACTGCTGCCGGATCTTGCCTTCCGTCTTACTGCTGTTCGTTTTGCCATTCCGCCGCTGCGCCAGCGTCGAGAAGACATCGCCCCCATCGCGCAGGCACTGCTGGAACGCCTTTGCGCGCGCTATCAGCAGCGCCCCATCCTGATGGGCCCGGGAGCGCTGGCACGCCTGTTGCAGCACACCTGGCCGGGCAATATCCGCGAGCTCGCGAGCGTTCTTGAAAGCGCTCTGCTTGAAGCAGAGAACGGCGTCATACTCGCCGCGAATCTTCCTCTGCGCCTGGGCGCCGAGGCACGTCCGGAACCGCAACCAGAAGCTCGGGCTGAAGATCTCTCACTGGATGCGGTGATTCGTCGCCACGTCGAGTACGTGCTCCACCTGCACCACGGCAACAAGCTCCGCGCTGCAAAGCAACTCAACATCAGCCGTTCCACGCTGTACCGCATCCTCGCCAATGAGTCCATCGCGGCACGCTGATTAGGCGCTTACCGCAGATTCGAAGTTTGCGCGGCGGACGAAGTTGCAGGCGGCAGTTTTCCAACCGCGTCAATAACGATTCCTGGTGTGAGTACCTCGGGCAGCATTTGCGGTTCACTCTGCCCCGGCGCATAAAGAGCATAGGCCGGAACGCCGCTGCGGTCGAGTGCCGCCAGCGCCTGCGTAATGGCCTCATCGTGCCGCGTCCAGTCAGCCTTCAGCAGCGCAACATTCGCCGACTGAAGCGCTTGCTTTACGGCGGGTTGGCTAAAAGCTACGCGCTCATTTACCTGGCAGCTCAGGCACCAGCTCGCAGTAAAGTCCACAAAAACCGGACGGCCTTCTGCCTGGTATTTGCTCACAGCATCCTGCGACCACGGCTCCCATTGCTGTTGCGCCTGCGACCCGGTTTGCACTTCCGGCGCAGCAGCCAGTTTGCCGGGCGCATACGCGCTGATACCGATGACGCAGAGCAGAATGACGGTGGCCACCACAGTCGCCCAGCGTCGCGCCGGCCAGCGGCCAAGGAACCATCCAGCAACGGCCAGCAGCAGCAGGCAAACCAGCAATGCCGCCAGAACCGCGGCCCCGTATGCCTGCGCCAGCACCCATGCCAGCCAGATAACTGTTCCAAAAATTGGCACTGAGATCGCCTGGCGCAGAATCTCCATCCACGCTCCCGGCTTCGGCAACAGGCGCGTCCATGCAGGCTGCAACGTCAGCGCGACGTAAGGCACAGCGAGGCCCAGCGCAATCGCCGTAAACACGCAGAAGGTGACCGCTGCCGGCTGCGCCAGTGCATAGCCGATGGCCGCGCCCATGAACGGCGCAGTGCATGGCGTGGCCACGATCACCGCAAGCACGCCAGTGAAGAAGCTGCCGGAGTATCCCTGCTTCGCTGCCAGCGAGCCGCCGGCAGAAGTCAGACTCAGCCCGATCTCAAACTGTCCGGCAAGCGAAAGCCCAAGGAAGAACAGCAGGCCCGCCATCAGCGCCAGAAATACCGGTGATTGGAACTGGAATCCCCAGCCGAGCGAAGCGCCCGCAGCGCGAAGCCCCAGCAGCGCGCCCACCAATATCCAGAACGAAACCAGAATTCCGGCTGCGTAAACAAGTCCATGCACACGCAATCTGTGCCGCTCTTCGCTGCCCGACTGACACAGCGCCAGCCCTTTCAAAAAGAGCACAGGAAATACGCATGGCATCAGATTCAACAGCAAGCCGCCGAGGAACGCGAGCGCGGAAGTTTTCGCCAGCACTCCCCAGTCGTGCTCCACCGGCACGGCAACGGTTCCCGGCTGCGCAGCAAAATTGTAAGCGCGGCCACCGGAGAGCTCCAGCACTCCGTTCAATTGGTTTGGATTTGCGGAGAGGTTCGCATCCTTTTTGAGGTCCAGCACCACGCCTTTTGCCGTAGGCGTCGCCTTCTGCGGAGCAGCATTGGCGAGCATGTCCTGATCGGCCGGGAAGAACTGCGCAGTGGTCTCGCGCTTACCGGTTTCTACGCCCAGCCGGAAACCGTCCTGCGTGGGTTGAAAGGCCACCTTGACACTGGCCGGTAACGGCTGCGGAATGGTGCTCGCCAGCCTCTTCATCAGTTCCGCATCTTCTCTGGAGCCGGAAAGCACCGTGGGCTTGTCGGTGGAGAGCTGCAGCGTGAGCTTCAACTCCGCCTTGCCCGGAATGCAGACTTCTCGGCACACGAGCCAATCCACGTTCGCGTCCAGCACGGCCTTGCCGCTTTTCGCCGTTGGCGCAACGTCCAGCTTGATGGGGTAGAGGACTTCGTTCTCGTAGCCGAAGTCCATCAGCGGGCCAAGCGGCAGCCGCTTCGGCGCAGGAAACTGCAGCGGTCCCGCGGTTACGCCATCCGGAAGCGTCCAGCGAATACGCGGCGGCTCGCCGGAGTCCCCTGCGTTCTTCCAGTAAACATGCCATCCCGGCTCAAGCTTGAAATAGAGACCAATCAAGTTGTTACCGCCGGGATAGATCTCATCCTCGGGCGCAACCAGCTGCACATGCAGATGCGCTGCATCGGCGGAGTTCGTTCCGGCGCGCGCGGCAAGTCCCAAGGCAAGCACAACCAGTATTACTACGAAGATGGATCGGAAACGGCGCATGAAGGTGGCGAAAAAGGCTCCTGACTATTGGACTCAGTGTAATTGACAGAAGTTACACAAAGCCCGCGAGTCTCAAGCAAGACGAGACCCTACTGCGTTGAATCCTGATGTGTTCTGAATTTCATCGCGCTCTAACGCATTTCCGTCGCGGGCGATCCAAACGTGTGCTACGTTTGGACATCGGTTCCCCCACCCCCCCAAAAAGATCAAAAATCCAACGGAGGTTCTTCCCAATGAAAGTTCTCTCTTCGCTGATCGTTCTGGCTGCGCTTTGCGCAATCCCGGCTCCCGCGATTCATGCGCAGTCACCCGCCCAGGCCTCTACTGAACCGCCGGCATGCGAAGGCGTTTACAACATCCTGCGCGTTTCGGAAATCACTTCTACTGGAAGTATGGAAAAATTCATGGCCGCCGTAGCCGCTCACCAGGCCTGGTATACAAGCCACGGGTATCCTGACGTTATCTTCGCGGCCAAAGTGGCTCAACGTGATCCGCAAACCAAGGCGTGGGCCTTCTCAGACAAACTCGTGATGACCTACCACTACAGCAAAGGACCAGTGCCGCACAGTGCGCAAGATGCAGCATGGGATGCATATGTGAAGTTGTACAACGAGACTTCCAGCATCAAGGAAACCCATATGAATTGCGTACCCGCCACGGGTGTGCCTGCTTCACTCAAGTAAGAAGGAGCCATTAGCCGCGCGGGCCTAACGATGCTTATGTAGTTCGGGCCGCGCGGCATGCTCGCGAAAGATGCAGTCGTTCTGCACGCATTTCACTCCGGCCGCCTGCGCGCGCGCCACAGCTTCGTCGTCAATCACGCCATCTTGTAGCCACAAGTAAGGAACGCCGAGGCGAATCACGTCATCCACGATGGCCGGCACATGCTCTGAGGCGCGAAACACGTCAACAAGATCGATGCCGCTGCCGGTCTGTTCGCGCGCAGCAGCGTGCGCAGCTTCGAGATCCGGGTAGCAAGTCATTCCGTTCACCGTTTGCAGCAAGGGATTCACCGGCAGCACGTAATAGCCGTTCTCTGCAAGATAGTGCCCAATGCGATTGCTGGCTCGCCAAGTCTTGTCGCTCATGCCCAAAACGGCAATCGTCCTGGCCTTACGCAACATGTCGTCAATAAGAATCGGATCGCTCGGCATCAATCGCACCTGATTTGATTATCTTGTTCCCTAGTTCCCTGTTTCTTACACGTCGAGATCATCATCCACAGTTGCTGCAGCTGCTGTTCCCCGCCGTTTGGCCAGCAGATAGCCGCGCAGGAACGGCTCAAGATAACCATCGAGCACTTTGTCCACATCGCCTACTTCAACCTTGGTGCGGTGATCCTTGGCAATGCGATAGGGCTGCAGCACATACGAGCGAATCTGCGAACCGAAGTTGATTTCGAGCTTTGAGTCTTCAAGCTTTTTGCTCACCGCGCGCTTCTTTTCAAGCTCGTACTCGTACAGCCGCGAACGCAACATTTTCATCGCCTTTTCGCGGTTCTTGTGCTGCGAACGCTCGTTCTGGCACTGCACTACGATGCCGGTGGGGAGGTGCGTCATGCGCACGGCGGAGTCGGTGGTATTTACGTGCTGTCCGCCCTTGCCGCCCGATCGATAGGTATCGATGCGCAGGTCGTCCAGTTTCAAATCCACATGGATCGATTCATCAATTTCCGGCGAAACGTATACCGAAGCGAAGGAAGTATGCCTGCGCTTGGCCGCATCGAACGGTGAGATACGTACCAGACGGTGAACGCCGCTCTCGCCCGCCAGCATGCCAAACGCGTTTTCGCCGAGGATGGTGAATGTTGCTGACTTGATGCCCGCTTCTTCGCCGTCCTGGTAATCGTTGACTTCGGTTTTGAAACCCTGCTGCTCGGCCCAGCGCAGATACATGCGCATCAGCATCTCAGCCCAGTCCTGGCTCTCAGTGCCGCCGGCTCCAGGATGGATCGTAACAATGGCATTCAGCGGGTCGGCTTCGCCAGAAAGCATGATGCGGGCCTCAAGGCTCTCGGCGAAAGTTGCCAGATCCTTGATCTCGCGATCAAGCTCGGCATCTACGCTCTCTCCTTCGCGCGCGAGATCGAAATAAGCATCAATGTCGCCGGTGCGACGCACCAGTTGCACATCGTCGGCTACGAGCGCTTCAAGCCGCTTGCGATCGCGCATCAGCGGCTGGCTGGCTGCGGGATTCGACCACAAAGCCGGATCGCCGAGCTTGGCTTCTATTTCAGAGAGTTCCCTGCGGATGCGGGCGGGGTCAAAGATACTCCCGCAGGTCGCGCACTTGATCGCGCACGGGAGCATAAGCGAATTCGAGGTCGTTTACCGACATTTTGCTCTCAAAACCTGGCTTTGGATTTGACGTTGCGCCGCAGGCTTTCAGACAGACTTTTTCTTCCTGCCCAGCCCGCTGCGACTAATCCCAGTATGGCACACGCGATTGCGAACACATCGCCATGCTCGGTGTAGAAGGTGGTTTCGCTGCGAAAGCCGTATTCGGCGGGCAGCGCATCTTCAGTGTGGCGCGGAATGCTCTGGCGCACGCGCCCGTAAGGATCGATTGCCGCGGTCACGCCGTTGTTGGTGTCGCGCAAAATCCAGCGGCGATTTTCAATCGCCCGCATTCGTGCCATGTTCAGGTGCTGCCACGGTGCGCTGGTGTCGCCGTACCATCCGTCATCGCTGATGTTCACCAGCACTTCGGCTCCCAGTTGAGCGAACTGGCGCACCTCGTCCGCGAACACTGCTTCGTAACAGATGAACACGCCGTAGCGATGACTGGCGCCATTCTGCGTGGCGAGCCTGAACACCTTGCGATCTTCGCCTCGATTGAACTTTGAAACCTTACCTGTCAGCTTGCGTGCAAAAAACAACAGTCGGCTGAACGGAACATACTCACCGAACGGAACCAGGTGGATCTTGTCGTACCGCCCCACCCGCGCGCCTGTTGGGCTCATTACAATTGCGGAGTTGAAGTCGCTCCATCCACCTTCCGGCTTGTAATCCATACCGAAGGAGCCGACAACAAGCGGCGCTTTTGTGGCCTGGGCAATTTGCGCAACGGCTTGCTGATAACGCGGATCGCCCTCAAAATAGGGGGCTGGAGACTCAGGCCACGCAACAAGATCGGGATGTGTCGGATAAGGCGGACACACGATCTCGCCCGACGGCGCGCCCGTTTGCGGAATTCCCGCAATATATGTCTTGCACTGTTCGTTGGCCAGTCTTGCGAACGCGGCAATGTGCTGATTCCACTCCGCTGCGTCCGTCCATAGGCCGGCTGCACCCACGTCGAGGTTTGGCTGGATCAGAACCGCTGTGGCTGAAGTTGCAGGGCGCGGCGGCTGATAGAGCAAACCTGCCGATCCTGCGATCGCCGCAACAACGCCCACGGCAGCGAAGATCGCTCTCTTTGCACCGCCTTTAAGCGTCAGGCCTGCCGCGATCAACGCGTTCACCGCGACCAGCAGAAAACTGATGCCATATACACCAGTCCACGGCGCTAGCTGATTCACCAGCGCGTTATCCACTTGCGAGTATCCAAGCTGATCCCACGGCACGGACGTGATGCGCGCAGCAGCCAGCTCCAGCGCTGCCCAGAATACTGGCGCAGAAGCCAGCGCAAGCCCGTTGCTCTTTGTCGCTCTGCGCACCAGCGCGACGGCCAATCCGAATAGCCCGAAGTACGTTCCCAGCACCAGGCTGAAGCCGAGCAATAAAAGGTCCGGAGCCAGCGGAGGCATATCGCCGTACTGCAGCATCACATCGCGAACCCAATAGCAATTGCCTGCGTACCAGAGCACTCCGCAGAGGTACGACAGAAGAAATGCCCGCCGCAGAGGTTTTCCTGATTCGTTTTCCTGCGAAGAAAGAACTGCCCACAGCAGCGGAACCAGCCCGAACCATGCAAACACCGAACGCCATGGTGGCATCGGCCCTGCGAGCGGAAAAGGCAACTCGAGCAGTCCGGCGGAAAACCCGGCCGCAGCCCACCACTTCCATGTAGCTGCTTTAAATGTCGCGTGCTGCATACAGGGCAGAGTTTAAAGCATCCGGCCGGGTGGCATCGCGCGTTTCAGCCGCATCCTTGTGATTGCAGAGAGCTAGGATTCCGTGGTGAGCTCGCCTGCGGTATCGTGAGTTCCCCAGCAGCGATGTTCTGCGATAGCAAACAGCTGCTGGCAAACAAATTAGCCGCTACTGCGCCCCGAAAGCGGCAGATCCTTATTCCATTTTGATTGACACCACCAACAGTCAGACTTAGACTCAGCCAAGGGCGCAAGGGTGGCGCGCCATATCGACGCCGGATCACCGGTAACCACCTACAGTAACCACCATCACGATGGCATCTACCCGAACGACCGTAGCTCCTCCGACTGACCGCGTCCGTCTGATTGTGGCATCCTCCGTGATGCTCACCTTCATCTCCTTCTGGCGTGCTGCCGCTATTGTTCTCAATGACCTGGGTTCGTCCGCCTTTTATGCCGGCGGCATTGCCGAGCAGGCAATTGGCCCAGCCGCGCCCTGGTTCATTCTCGGCATCATGTTTTTCAGCTTTGCGGTGCGCGCCGTTTACGTCGAAAGCTGTTCGATGTTTACGCGCGGCGGCGTTTATCGGGTTGTCAAGGAAGCGCTCGGAAGCACCTTTGCCAAGCTCAGCGTTTCAGCGCTGATGTTCGATTACATCCTCACAGGCCCGATCTCGGGAGTGTCCGCCGGGCAGTACATTGTGGGCCTCATGAACGAGATGCTCACGGTGGCGGCGCATAGCAATTGGTTGCCCCCGGCCCTGATGGATGCTCACCATAATCCCTCGGTCCAGTTCGACATGAACTATACTTCGGCCCTGTTTGCGGCCGCGGTGACCACCTATTACTGGTGGCAGAACATCAAGGGCATTGAAGAGTCCAGCGGCAAGGCCCTGCGCGTTATGGAGATCACCACCGTCATGGTGGTCATCCTTATCTTCTGGGGTATCTACACCATCTTCGTTCGCGGAGTTCACCTGCCTCCTGCCCCGGTTCCGTCGAATCTCAGATTCAGTGAAGACGCGCTCGGATTCCTTCGAGGTCGAGGATTGCCCATCTTCGGTCTGTTCGGCATTCTAATGGCCTTCGGCCACTCCATCCTGGCCATGAGCGGCGAAGAAAGCCTGGCCCAGGTCAACCGCGAAATCGAGCATCCGAAGCTCAAAAATCTCAAGCGCGCCGCCATTGTCATCGCCATCTACAGCCTGATCTTCACCGGCGGTGCAACGCTGCTGGCGTCGATGATCATCCCCACGTACGAGCGGACGCACATCTACCAGGACAACCTGATTGCCGGTCTGGCAATGTACATGGTCGGGCCCATGTTCTGGCGCATCGCCTTCCGTGTCTTTGTCGTGATTGTCGGCTTTCTGATTCTCTCCGGCGCCATCAACACGTCCATCATCGGCTCCACCGGCGTGCTGATGCGCGTGGCTGAAGACGGCGTATTGACCGATTGGTTCCGCAAGCCGCATGCGCGCTTTGGCACCAGCTACCGCATCGTCAACCTGGTGTTCATCCTGCAGATGACCACCATCATAGTCACGCGCGGCAACATCATCATGCTGGGCGAGGCTTATGCCTTCGGAGTTATCTGGTCGTTCACGTTCAACAGCCTGGCCATGCTGGTTTTGCGCTGGAAATACCATGGCGAGCGCGGCTGGAAGGTCCCGCCGAACATCCGCATCGGCAAAACGGAAATTCCTCTCGGCCTTTTCTCTGTATTCATGGTGCTGGCCGCCACCGCCATGGTGAACCTGTTCACCAAGTCTGTCGCCACCGTCAGCGGGGTCCTGTTTGCGGCAGCATTCTACGTCATCTTCACCATCTCTGAGCGCCAGAACCTGCGCAAGCACGCCCTGACCGCGCGGCAGATGAAGGACCATTTCCAGCTGGAGCATCAGGACACAGTCAGCCGCGAATCGGCTGCTATTCGCACCGGCGGCATCATGGTCACGATGCGCGACGTCGCCAATCCGGTGGCGTTGAAGTGGATCCTGAGCCGCACCAATACCGACGATCGCGATGTGGTCGTCGTCAGTGTGCGCATGATGGGCGCCGGGGGTCCCGAGTATCTGAGCGCCGAGCAGCAGAGCTTCAGCGAGCATGAGCAGATGCTCTTTACCAAGGCCGTTTCAGTGGCCGAAAGCTTCGGCAAAAAAGTTTCGCTGCTTGTTGTTCCTGCCGGCGACGTGTTTGCCGCGCTGGCGCAAACCGCCAACTCGCTTGAAGTGGATACGGTTGTCTCCGGCGTTTCCAGTTCCATGTCTGCCGAGGATCAGGCCTTCCATATGGGCCAGGCCTGGGAGGCTTTGCCCGAGCCCAAGCGCCAGTTCAATTTCTTCGTAATCGGGGCCAATGGCGAGCCCAAGGTCTTCTATATCGGACCGCACGCACCCGCGCTCAGTCCGGACGACGTGCAGCTGGTGCATCGTTTGTGGCTGAACATGCGTCGCGATCCAACCGTGCCGGATCTACATCACAGCGACATCATCACGTACGCTCTGACGCGGCTGGCCGGCCAGTACGCGCGTGAGAAATCCGACATTCTGCGCGAATTACGCAATGTTCGTGCGTCCGCTGGATCTCCCGACAGTCCCCGCCTGGGCAGCCCGCCGGAAAGCGATGAGGTTCGCCAATCACCGCGCGCCATTCGCCAGACACGCGATCAATAAGACAGTTTGCAAGTTTGCAAGTTTACGAGGGAATCGGCTCCTGATCTTGTCAACTTGTCGACTCGTAAACTTGTCCGGGCTTCCAGTCCACAACCTTCACGCTGGCATCGATCATTCCCTTCAGTTGGTCGGGCGTTCCCTTCAGTGGCGGGAACGTGCCGAAGTGCATCGGCAACACAACCTCAGGTCCCAGCAGGCGCACGGCCAATGCCGCTTCCCTGGGCCCCATTGTGAAGTGACCGCCAATTGGGATCATGATCACTTTCGGCTGATACAGCTCGCGAATCAGCGCCATATCTCCGAACACCGCCGTGTCGCCCGAGTGGTAGAGCACCGTACCACCATCGACGGTCAAAACAAACCCCGCTGCCACGCCCACATCGTGCGTCCCGTGCTCATCCTGCGCCGCCGAGGAGTGCTTGGCCTCAACCATCGTCGCCGCCACGTCGTTCAATTGAACTGTGCCGCCCAGGTTCATCCCAATGGTGCTGGCGACGCCCTTGCTGCCGATATATGCCGCGAGTTCGTAAATGGCAACTACAGTTGAGCCGTGCTTGGTTGCAATGGGAACAGCATCAGCGATGTGATCGCCGTGACCGTGCGTCAGCAGAATGTATTGGATCTTTGAAGGCAGCGAGAATGATTTCGGATAACTTGGATTGCCTCCGATGAACGGATCAATGAGGATGTTTGTTCCCTTCGCAGTCTGAATCAGCATGGTCGAGTGGCCAAGCCAGGTAACGCGCGTTGTATTGCTGCTCATGTACTCTCCTCAATTCGGTTTGCACTCATGGATTTTAGATGACCGCGACGACAGAACCGCATTCGGTTTCCAGCTACAAGGCTGCAGCCCCCAAGCGCCAATGTTCCGCTTGACGGCCAATCCGACCGGAGCGAAGCTACATCGAAGGCGAATATATAACGAAAACAGGAACAACTTCCCCGAACCTGTTCCCCATCCTGGAACCGGACTTCCCGCAGAAACCGATTGCACCCTTTGCAAGTGCTGCCGCTGATGCCGGGAACTGCCGATAGCCGCGGTTCCATTGCCGCAGTAGCAAAGCCGCATCCGAGGCAGACGCATGCTTTATGGCGGCGGGCGCACTGTTCATGAAGCCGTGCTCGCGGCCTACTTTTCTCAACTTTGTACGAGAGCATTTTCCTGCGCAGGTCGCTGCTTAGGAACGGCGGTACGGCGAGAACGCAGTTGTCTCAACGGAATATCGGCGGCGCATCACGGATCTAGTCGATGCGGTTTGGCGCGATTACAAGCTTCGATTGCGCTACGGAGATGAACCATCGGCAGGCGCGGAACAACGCGGCCCAAGGGTTGAATTGCAACCATGGCTGCCGTTTTCCTGAGTCGGGTTTAGGTGGAGATCGACGAAGCCTACATCGGCGGCCAGCTTCGCCACAAAGGTTCCAAAGTGGCCAAAGCCGCCAAAACCATGGTGATAGGGTTAGCCGAACGGGACGGGAGAATTCATCTTCAGTCCATGTCGAACCGCAGATTTGAATCCATCAAACCGGTACTGGACGCAAAGCTGGCAGAGGACACCAAAGAAGTCGTCACCGATGGCAATCCTACTTACAAGCGTCTCATTGCCGAACAGAAGCTCTCGCAAGGCAACCATGGCAAGGAGCTGAAAGAACGAGACTGGACGACGACCCAGACGATAGAGAATGCATTTTCACTGTTCAAGCGGGCCATCGTCGGCAACTACCACAAACTCAGTCCGTGGCATCTGGACCGCTACATGCGGGAGTTCTGCTGGAGATACAATCGGCGCCGTCTCCAGTCGTCAATCTTCGACCTGGCCTTGGACAGCATGCTCAACCGGGCTCCGTTGCCCTATAAAACTCTGGTTGCCTTCTAACCTCTCAACTGCTTCGACCGGCCAACTTGCTTTTCCTTTTGCGTGGCTTTCCGCCGCGCTCGGATCCTTGCGCTGACTTCCTCTTTGGATAGAGGCTTGGTCGTCAGCATCGCTCTAAGAACCTTATCGAATTCCTTCGCTTCTCCCGCCTTGCTCTTCATCGCTTCATCCTAAATAGCTAAACCCTACATGCGTGTTCGGGATGATCATTCTGCGGGGTTACTTCTGAGTAGCCGGATACGGACAGCACCTTCCAACGCACTTGTCATCCAGAGGAGCGCAGCGACGAAGGATCTGCAGTTGTTCTTCATCACATCCGGTTCTGGCGCTTCATCGTACGATTAGGCACATACACGAGGGCTGCTATTTCACCTACATCATGGCCAGCCGCAGCCGAACGTTTTACATCGGAGTGACCAGTGATCTTCGTAAACGTGCCTTCCAGCACAAATGGAAGGAGCATGAAGGATTCACCGCGCGCTACAACTGCGACCGTCTCGTCTGGTTTGAGCGACATCAGTTTATCCAGAAGGCCATAGCGCGGGAAAAGGAACTGAAAGGCTGGAGCCGCGCAAAGAAGATCGCGCTTATCGAATCACTCAATGTTGCCTGGGTGGACCTGAGCCGCGAGTGGTATGACTGTGAGCCTGCGGATTACCGCCGGGCATTTGACCGAATGAACTCCTGAAAAGCAACTGCAGATCCTTCGTCGCTGCGCTCCTCTGGATGACAACGCGGAGGAATGGAGTCGGGTTTACTGCGGGGTTACTACTGGCATGGTCCGCTGCCTGAGCCCCTGGAGGGTGTAGAGGTGTAGACAGGAGGTGTTCTGAGTAGCCGATGATTCGCTCATACCGCGTTTTACAGATTCGGATGCCCGAGGCGTGAAGTCGCAGCCGCTATCGCGTCATGATCACTTCAGAGACGCTGTCCTTGGCGAGGAACTGCCGATGTCCCGACCAGCCGGCGAAGAGCTTCTCAATGCTGCGATTGGTGAATGCGCGCTGAATAGGATACTGCTGGGTCATCTGCATGTCCACATCGTCGGTGGGAGTCACGTGGTAGCGGAGGCGAATCGCCTCGTCGCCCGTTGTGCGCGTGTGAAAGAAGGAGAGCACCTGTCCGCCCGGATTCATCGCTCCAAAGAGGTGGGCAACCACTGGATGGATCAGCGCTTCGGGCAGATAATCGAGAGCCGTCCACAGCAACACCACGTCGAACTTTCGGCCCTCGAAGTTGAGTGTGCGATGCAGATATCCTTCAACATCCCAAAGCTGCTTGCCGTCCTCGTCAACGCCCTTTTGCCAGTTGCCGTTCCAAGCGTCAGAAACCATGTCGGTGAGAAAGATGCTATGGCCCAGGCCGGTCAGGTAATTGATGTTTGAAGGAGAAGTAAAACCATTATCAATGACGCGCAGGCCCGGCTCCGCCTGGAGACGCTTGCGGATCGTCGACCAGCCGCCCGAGTGACGTGGCACCCTGGGGCCGGAGAGCCCCGGACCCGATGCTGTGGGTAGGGCCTCTTCTTTCTTTCCGAACCAACGGCTTAACAAGCTTTAATCCCCTTGCGGCCTGGCCGACTACCGCCGCAAAGGCCGCCACAATCTATTTTAGGAGCTGACGCCGCCGCCAACAGGAACGTTGGTTGCTTCCGGTCCCTTCGTAACCCCTTGAGTCAGGTCTACTTTGCCCCGGAATAGAGCGTTGTCTTCTACTGCCAGGCGCAGCGCAGAGATGTCCCCCTCGACGTTGCATCCTGCGCGGAGCTCAACGCGGCCAGTGGCGACGACATTTCCTTGAACTCGTCCCATAATCAAAACATCTTTAGCAGCAAGATCAGCTGCAATATGGGCATTTGGTCCCACTGTCAGCCGGCCTTCGGTCAGGGTGACGGTTCCCTCGACGCGACCATCCAGAATCAGGTCTTCGCTGCCCCTCACTTCGCCGCATATCACTATGCTCTTTCCGATGCGTGCTTGAGCGTTCTCCCCTGCCATGTCAGCTATCCTTCCGTGGGTTGAAAAATAAGGCCCTGCCCGAACTATACGCAAAGCGGGCACATTGCTTCAATCCATGACTTGATGAATCTCAGTTACCAAGGAGTTTTTTACGCTGCAATCCAAGCAGAAAGCCGCATATCTGCGAAATGTGGCGCCTCAGCCAAACCTGCCGGCGATTCCAAGCCATTAAAATACTGGGTGTGCGCAGATTTCTCACGTTCCTCTGCCTGATTTCATGCGCTGTTCACTTCCCGTGCCGTGCGGACGCCGAATCACTTTCGGATGCACAGGCACAGGCGCTGGTTGCGCGCACGCTCAGCACCGAGCTGCGTGTTGCCCGCGATCCGAATCACCCGATGCGCTATCTTCTGCGCAGATCGACCCCGCGCCTTACTTCGACCAAGGACATTATCGAAACCAGGGACGGCGATGTCGCGCGCCTGCTTTCCGTCAACGATAAACCGCTTGCGCCCGAGGACGACCAGAAAGAGCTGGCGCGACTGGCGACGCTGGCGGCAAATCCCAACCTGCAAAAACACCGCAAGGACAACGAGGACGAGGACGCCGGACTTGTGCTGAAGCTGTTGCGCATGCTTCCCAATGCGTTCCTGTATCAGTACGCAGGGTCGTTCAACGGCCCATCAGGCACGGTGCATCGATTCACATTCAAACCAAACCCAAAGTTCAACCCGCCCGATATTGAAACGCAGGCGCTGACGGCCATGAGCGGCGAATTGCGCGTGGACGCGGCGAAGGAACGCGTCATCCGCCTCGAAGGCCATCTGCAGCAGGACACGAACTACGGCTGGGGCATCCTGGGCAAACTGAATAAAGGCGGCTGGGTGGTGCTCGAACAAGCAGACGTAGGCGATAGGCAATGGCGCATTGTGAATGTACAGATGGAGATGGTGTTGCGTGTGCTGTTCAGGACGAGATACATCAACACTGCGCAGCAAATGACTCGCTACACACCCGTTCCCGTCGGGATGGATTATCGCGAGGCGATTCAGATGCTGCGCAGCGGATCAGCCGGTGTGGCGCAGGGTGGCCGGTGATGGAGGCGGGGAACGAGGGAACAAAGGGAACGAGGGCACAAAGGGAACGAGGGATTGCCGCAACGCACAATCTTCTCTATCCCTCGTTCCTTTGGTCCCTTAGTCCCTGTTCCCTGCCCCAGGCGTACAAAGGCCCCAACCCTGACGGATTGGGGCCCTTCCGTTTGCTTGGCACTTTAGCCGGATTACATCTTTGCGAAAACGATGACCAAGGTGAACAGGGTGAGGGACTCGATGAGAGCAAGACCGAGCACCAGGAAGGTGAAGATTCCAGCGCGCGCTCCAGGATTGCGAGCAAGCGCTTCGACAGCAGAACCGACTGCACGGCCTTGGCCGAGTCCGCACAAACCGGCGGCGAGGCCCATGCCGAGTCCAGCGCCGATCGGCACCAGGTTAAGGGCGGTCGACCCGCCGTCTGCTGCAAACACAGGAACGGCGAAGCAGAGTACTGCAAGCGCCATGAAAATAAATTGAAGTTTCCGCATAGTTCTCCAGCTTCCCTGAGAATTGGCTGCCAGTGGGTGGTTGAGGCTCACCGAGCTGGCCCCCTCACGCTTGCAGCCTACCGTTGCTCCGGAGCGGAAGCGCCCCCCGGCGGAATCTTTTTAGAGCTTTCAGCCTTCAGCTCTCAGCTCTCAGCTTTCAGCTTCTTCTCGCTTCAACTCGATTCATCAACTTGCACGAACAGGCTGAAAGCTGATGGCTGAAAGCTGATAGCTGTTTTTAGTGTTCGTGCGACACCGCCAGCGAAAGGTAAATCATCGTCAGCAGCATGAAGACGAACGCCTGAATAATCGAAACAAAAGCGTGCAAGCCCAAGGCAAGTACCGGAAGGCCAAGGGGGACGCCGGAGAACGATACCAAGGTGATCAGATCGCTGGCGAACATGTTGGCGTAAAGACGAACCGTGAGCGACAGGATTCGCGCCAGATGCGAAATGATCTCAATCGGAAAGATGAGCCACGCCATCCACCAGATGGGGCCGGCAAAATGCTTGAGATAACCAATGAGTCCCTGCTCGCGCAATCCCTGCAGGTTGTAATAGAGGAAGGTTGGCACCGCCAGACCTAACGGCACCACAATCGTGCTGGTCGGCGTTTCTACACCGGGGATCAATCCCATCAGGTTATTGAGCAGGACGAAGAGTGCAACGCAGGTGACCCACGCCTGAAAGCGTTCATAACCGTGACCGATCACCTGCTCCGCCTGACCGCCGATCAGTTCGTGAATCATCTCGGCTACGTGTTGCGCAGGATTTGGCTTTTCGACCGATAGCGAAAGGCGGACGATCACGAAGAAGGCGATCAGACACACAGCAACGATCATCTCCATTGCGAAAGCGTTGCTGATAACCGTCGATGGATCGGCGTGAATTCCGAATAGGTTCAGAATGACGGCAAAGAAGCCGCCGAAGAGATGATTCAGCAATCGTGTCAGCGCTAACTGTTCCGGCATGAATCCTAGAATTCTTTCCGCCCTGGGTACGGTGCCGCACCCATCGGGCTGATTTAATCCAGTGCTTTCCAGCCCAGTGCTTTCCAGCCCAAGGCTTTCCTGTTTCGATGCGTTCCTGAGGCTATCAGTCTCGGAGGAGCCGGATCGCTTCCCAGCCTATGGTCAGAACCGCAAGACAAAGGCCGCACAGGAGCGCCGTAATCGAACCATGGAAACACTTTAGGCTAACATAAATAACCGCCGCAAAGACGGTGAGCCTGAGCACAAAGAAGAGCACCACAACGGGCGTGCTGGCAGGGGTCCGTTGCTTGTCCATACGGGCGTTGATCACGCGTACGAGCCGCTGCCATTCGAGTACGGAGGCCGCCGAAATAGCGGCGCCCACCAGCAGCATGGCGGCGCTCCGCCAGCCTGCGCCGATGAGGACCGCCGCCGAGGCTATCCCGCCTAAAATCACGGTATTGCGAAAAGCTCGTTTGAGCATCGCGTCGAGATCTTCGTTTGTGATTTCGACGATGGGATGAGTTTCCTGAGTCATGACTTGCTGCCGGGTCTTCCCTTTCCAGTTTCGCTTTGAGACCCGGGTTCCAAACTGGCTTTCTTTTCCACCGCGATTGCCATCTGAATCACGTACGCGAGTCCCACAATGCAACCAAAGACGATGCCGGCGATCTCAATCCATTTTTGGTGAGTGCGGCCAGCAAGCCACCACCCGCCGGCCCAGCAGATGACCAGCGCCGCGGGCAGCACAAACGCCACCTGCATCAGCTTCTCGGCTTCGACCAGGCTGCTGAAGCCGCCGCCGGATCTGGAACGTCTATCTGGGTCCGAGTTGGGATCTTGGCGCGGCATCCATGCTGGTTATACACGAATCGCAAGCCGGAGATGAAACCGCCGGGACACCGAAAGGATCATTTCAGAAAGTATACGTTTTAAGAAGGCATTCGTTTGATACTCAGCGCGTTGCGGCAGGCCGGTAGAATACTCCGTAAGCAAGCCCAGAGCGCATCGAGTGACATTCGAAGACCTGAACAGTCTGTTGGCACGAGCGGAAGCGGATGCGAGCCTTTTCGCGCCCAGCAATTTGCGCAGGCGGATCGAAGCGCTGGACGAACTGGACGCGCACCTTGGCGGAGATGCCGAGGAAGCGTTCAAGCCGTCTTCAGCTGATTCGGCAATGCGCGAGCATGCGGCGGGGTTGCGGCGCCGGCTTGAAGCCGCGAATGCCGAAATCTACAGCGCGATTCGAGGAGAGATTCGCCAAGCTAAATCCGAAAGCCTGCGCAATTGGATCAATTTTTGCAGAGTTACACCGGGCGATACGGCACCCGGCGTGGGGTACGACCATCTCGATGAGTTGGTCGCCGGAGTTCTGCAGATTCGGGAGCCCAGTGACGCAGCCATCAATCATGTAGCCGAGCATGTGTTCTATCAGCCGACTCCGGTTCGACACGCACTCTCGATGGTCGAACGCCGCGGGCTCTCGGCAGATGATGTTCTTGTCGATTTTGGCTCCGGCCTGGGCCAGCTTTGCATCCTGGCGTCACTCTTGACGGGAGCACGAGCGATCGGCATCGAACGGGAAGCCGCCTACGTTGAAAGCGCCCGTCAATGCGCCCGAAACCTTCGGATTGACAGCGTAACTTTTCTGCACGCTGAGGCGCGTGAGGCTGATCTGTCCAGGGGAACTGTTTTTCATCTGTACACACCATTTACCGGATCAATTTTGCGAGACGTCTTGAACCGGCTGCAGCAGGAGAGCACGAGACGACCCATCTCAATCTGCACACTCGGCCCGTGCACAGAGGCGGTTGCGCGAGAGCCCTGGCTCAGAGCGGATACGCAGCCAAACGCAGGTCGGGTGACGGTCTTTCGATCGGGAGCAGTGAAAGGACGATCTGAAGCGCACACGCAGCAGCCGGTATACTGACCTAGACCCGAGTAGGCTGCAAAAGAACAAATCGGCGAGAAGGAATCAGCGTGTTCGAATCGGAGTTTGAGCGCAATTTATTTGACCTGCGCAAACAGAAGCTGGCAGAGATTGAGAAGCTGGGACAGGCGGCGTATCCGAACCAGTTTCCGGCAACGCACACCATTCCGGCCGTGCGGGACAAGTGGGATTCGACCACGGCCGAAGAACTGGAAGCCACGCGCGTAACCGTCGCCGTGGCTGGCCGCATCATGGCCGTCCGCGCACAGGGCAAGGCGGGCTTTGCCACGCTGCAGCAGCAGGGGCAGCGGCTGCAGATTTATGTACGCCTGGACGCAGTGGGCGAGCAGGGTTTTGCGTTGTACAAGCTGCTGGACCTGGGCGACCACATCGGCGTAACCGGCTACCTGTTCCGTACCCGGACCGGAGAGCTGACCATCCATGTGGAGCGGCTGACGTTTCTGGCCAAGGCCATGCTGGCCTTGCCGGAGAAGTTTCACGGGCTGGCCGACGTTGAACTGCGCTACCGCCAGCGCTATGTGGACCTGTTTACGAACCTGGACAGCCGCGAAGTGTTTGTAAAACGCGCCAAAACTCTGCGGGCAATGCGCCGCTTTTTTGACGAGCGCGGATATCTTGAAGTGGAAACGCCGATGATGCAGCAAATTGCCGGCGGAGCAGCGGCGCGGCCTTTCAAGACGCACCACAACACGCTGGACCAGGACCTGTTTCTGCGCATTGCGCCCGAGCTGTATTTAAAGCGGCTAGTGGTGGGCGGCATGGATCGCGTGTACGAGATCAACCGCAATTTCAGGAACGAGGGAGTGAGCACGCAGCACAACCCCGAGTTCACCATGCTGGAGTTCTACCAGGCGTACGCGAACTACCACGACCTGATGCAGATTACCGAGGAACTGGTCGCGTTTGTGGCGCAAGAGGTAAACGGGACCACCATCACCGAGTTCAACGGAAGCACGATCGACCTGGGTAAATGGCAGCGGCTATCGATGCGTGAAGCGATCCACGAGTACTGGCCGGAAGAGGCAGGAGCCAAACCCGCAGAGACGGCATACGAGAAGGCAGAAGTGTTGCAGGTGCGGCTACATGCCACCATGAGTTCGCTTGAAAAAGCGCTGTGCGAGACTACGCGAACCACTCCGGAACGGCTTTCAGAGTTGAAGACGATTCTTGGGGCCGTTACGGCTGTCTACTACGACTCGATGAAGGGCGCACCGCTGGGCAAGCTGGTCTACAACCTGTTTGAAGCGGTTGTGGAGCCGTTTCTGATTCAGCCGACGATCATTTACGACTACCCGGTGGAAGTTTCGCCGCTGTCGAAAGCCAAGCCGGACGATCCTGCGCATGTGGAGCGCTTCGAGTTTTTTGCCGCCGGGTTTGAGCTGGGGAACGCTTTCAGCGAGTTGAACGATCCCGAGGAGCAGCACAAGCGCTTTGCGCAACAGCTTGCTGAAAAAGCGCGCGGCGACGACGAAGCGCACGCGATGGACGAGGACTACGTGCGGGCACTGATGTACGGTCTGCCTCCAACGGGCGGCGAGGGCCTGGGCGTGGATCGGCTGGTAATGCTGCTGACCGGCTCGAGATCGATTCGCGATGTGATCCTATTCCCGTTGATGCGTAACCGGGACCAAGGGGACAAGGGAACGAGGGAACGAGATTCAGCCGCGGCGAGCAACAGCCAGGACGCAAAGAGCTGATTCCGATCTCAGCAAAACTCTGCTTCAAGCTAGGAGCTAGAAGCTAAAAGCTAGGAGCTGTCTTTTTGAATATTCTTTTTGTTGGCGACATTTTTGGGAGCGCGGGACGGCGGATTGTGCGAGAGCATATCGGCCACGTTTGCACGGCAAACGACGTGGACCTGGTGGTGATCAACGCGGAAAACGCGGCCGGCGGCTTTGGCTTGACGCCGCAGATTGCTGACGAGTTCTTCGACCTGGGCGCAGATGTGCTGACCACCGGGAACCACGTTTGGGACAAGCGCGAGCTGATCGATTACCTGAAGTCAGTACCCGCAGAAAGCCAGGAGCGCCCGCGGCGGGTGCTGCGGCCGGAGAATCTCCAGTTGGGCCTGCCGGGGTACGGCGTGTTTGAAAGCACTACGCGGGGCGGCGCGCCGTACGCTGTAGTGCAGCTGATGGGCCGCGTCTTCATGGGCGGCACCAATGATCCCTTCCACGCGGCAGACAGCCTTCTGGCCAGCATCAAGGCCAAGGTGATCGTAGTGGATTTTCATGCCGAGGCCACCAGCGAAAAGGTCGCCATGGGCTGGCATCTGGACGGGCGCGTGACGGCAGTGCTGGGCACGCACACGCATATTCCTACAGCCGACGAGCGGGTGTTGCCCGGCGGTACGGCCTACCAGACCGATGTGGGAATGAGCGGTCCCTACGACAGCATCATTGGCGTGGAAAAGGAGCTGGTGCTGCATCGGTTTCGCACCGGGATGCCGGGCAAGTTTGAAGCGGCCAAAGGAAACCCCAAGATGTGCGCGGCGCTGGTAAGCTGCGATCCGGAAACAGGGCGCGCACAGCGGATTCAGCGGGTCATGCTGGGCGAGTAGAGCCTCGGAATCCGCAGGTCTTTGGCAGGACATTCAATACGATTTGCGATTTTGAGAAACTTAAGGGCAGCCCTGGTGGGCTGCCCTTATTATTCCCAGGAATGTTGCGCACCTGCCCTTTTGGAGCCGGTGGTAAGCGAGACAAGTAATCCGTGTTTCGTTGCCGGCTGAAGCCCGTCAAAAAAGCCTGACGGGCCTGAGCCGGGAAATGGTGGTTAGCGAGGGCGAGCAGCAGGACGACGGCCCGGCGCCGGCTTGGCGGCGGGGCGACGTGCCGGAGCTTTCTTCTCAGACTGTACGAAACCATCGCGCAGCACAATCTGTGCCGTGGCGGGCCGTGTCGCAGTTGCAGGAACCGGCGTGTAGGTGTCGTAGGTGGCATCAAGTTCGTCAGCGGGCTGCAGCTTGTACTCAAAGCCAACTGCAGGAGCCTCCTTGCAGGAAATCGGTTCCTTCAGGTTGACGATGAAGTCAGGCGATTTGTTGTCCTTCGCGTCCTGCGTGACGGCGATCCTGAGAGTGCCTATTGCAGGGGCTACTTCGAGCTTCTTGACCTTCGCTGTATCGCCCAGGATGTCACTCACCGACGCCAAATCGCCCTTGTCGGCGTTAGCGTTGACGTAGTCCTGAACTGCCTTGACTGAAGCGGTAGCGGCCGGGGGCGCAGGAACAGCGGCGCAAGCTGCCGGCGTGGCCAGCTTAACAACGTAGTCCTTTGCTTTGGCGGCTCCAACCGGAGTCGCCGTGATCTTGAGAACGGTTGCCGAAGCATCCATCACGACGCCCGGTACCGGGGTCGCCTGGTTCTGCAGAACCGTCCAGAGCTTCTGGGCATCATCCTTGGAACCGTTGGCCAGAATGAATTCCTTGTCCTCAAGGTTCAGCTTGGTGAGGTCAGGAGTGGACGCCAGCACGTTGTGCACAATCTCGGGCGGCGTGGGAGCCGGCTTGATTTCAAACGTATCCGGCTTGAAGAGCGAGTTTGCCGCAGCGGACTTGACGGCATCGAGCCCATCCAGTCCACCGTGATAGCGCTTGTACCAGTACTCGAGCTTAGGCTCAATTTGGGCCTTGTAGGACGGCGGCGCAAAGTTCCATGCACGGGCATAGAACCAGACCGCTTGAACCTCATCCCTCGTATCGCCGGGCTTGGCATAGGTTTCGGCCAACTGCAGCGTGTCCACCAGTCCCTGACTGCTCTTAGTCTGATCCGGCGAATACATCATGAGCTCGGTCTTGTACTCCTGGATGGCCGCCTTGTAATCCTTCTTTGAGATATAGTTGTCCGTCGCAATAGCCGAGTGATAGGTGGGATACATCGTGTCGGTCATCTTCTTCCAGTCAGCATCCGAGGTTCCCTCAGGCTTGGGAAGTGAAAGACCCTTTTGAGCGAGCGCAGCAGCATCGTCGCAAACCTGCGCATCGTTGGTTTTGAGGCACTGGCTCTTTTTGAGAGTGACCGAGTAAAAAAGGGCCTTGGTGTTGGCGGGATCTATCTGGAGCAAACGGCTCGCTGCGCTCAGCACGTCGTCAGGCTTCTGCGCTTGCAGGTATGTGCCAATCAGGTCATCAAGAACATTCTTTTTGACGACGCTCTGTGGATAGTTCTTCAGGAACTCCTCCAAGGCCGCTGCTTTGGCATTTGGATCGGTCTGTGAGGTTGCCTGTTGATAAGCATTGAATTCGGCCGGGTTCTGGATGGTGATTTGATCAGAACCCTGTGCAAATAGCGTGGGCGTCGAGACGAGACAAACGCTCGCCAAAGCGATCGCCGATGCCAAGACTAACTTCTTCATGCAGTGCTCCTGGGAATTGCCAAAATCGAAATTGTTACTTTCGCACCCGATGGCTGTAAATGCAACTGCTCTTTAGTGTAGTGGCAGTTGTACGCCGCAGTGCCGGATTAAACGATACCACAGCTTCCAATACGGTGTTGGAAGGATTATAGAAACCCAAGCCCCCCCTGACAAGCGATGGGGCCACAGCACTTAAGCTGCGCACGTGCCCATGGTACCCCATGCCGGTTTAGCACCATTAAGACGTACCCTAAGCCGCAATTGGTAGCTCCTACTGCAAAAGTCGTACGAGCGCTGCCTGCTCGGCCAGAAACGCGTCGTGGCCGTGCGCACTCACCATTTCGCGGTAGTCGCACCGAACCCCGGCGGCCTGCACCGATTCAGCAAAGCAGCGCACCGATTCAGCCGGAAAAAGCCAGTCGGTACTGATGCCGACAAAGCTTACCAGCGCTTTGATTCGGCCGAAAGCCTGGGCGGGAGAAGCGTAGCCCCGCAGCGGGTCCCAGGTGTCCATCATGCGCATGATGGCGAGATACGCGTTGGCATCGAAGCGGTCGACGAATCGCTCGCCCTGGTAGTCAAGATAACCGGCGATGTTAAAGCGGCCGCCGACCAATCCGCCGCCATGGCCGTTGAGCGTCCACGGATCTTCTCCGCCACGATTGGGATTGCGGCCGTAGCGCTCTTCGAACAGCGGCGCGGACTTGTAACTGATCATGCCAATCTGCCGGGCAAGCGACAAGCCGTTGCGCGGCGGCTTCTGCGGCAGGTACCTGCCTTCCGCCCAGTCGGGATCGTGCAGGATGGCTTCGCGCTGAAGATGATTCAGCGCCAGCCCCATGGCGCCGAGCGGTGCAACGCCGATGACCAGCGCGCGCTCGACGCGGTCAGGATGCAGCATGGTCCACTCCAGGGCCTGCATGCCGCCGATGGAGCCTCCCAGAACGAGGCGAAGGCGCCGAATGCCGAGCGAGTCCAGCAGGCTGGCCTGGGCGCGTACATTGTCGCGGACAGAAACGAGGGGGAAATCCGGCCCGTAGGTTTTGCCGGTTTCAGGGTTCACTGAGGCGGGCCCGGTGGACCCGTAACAGGAACCAAGAAGGTTGATACAGATGACGAAGTCTTGCTCCAGCGAGAGGACCGCGCCGGGAGCGAAAATCTCAGGCCACCAGGAGCCGACGAGAGCGGATCCGGACAGGGCATGACAAACAAGAACGGCGTTGTCCCGCGCTGCATTCAGCCGGCCGTAGACGGCGTAATGCAGCGTTGGACAAACGAGCTTGCCACCGCACTCGAGCGACAAAACCTCGTTGAGCACGAAGTCGCCCTCATAGGTGGGCTCAATGATTTTCGACGGCGGCGAAGCGCCGCTTCGGTTGTGCGTGTCGGTCATCTCTTTGTCTAGCTTTCAGCTATCAGCTCTCAGCTTTCAACCTGTTCGTGCGAGTTGATGAATCTGGCTCGCGCGAGATTGGCCCAAGAGCTGAGAGCTGAAGGCTGAAAGCTGCCTCTACTATTGTGCCGCAACCGCCCGGGCTTAGGCCTTGTGGCCGTTGGCCGCTTCAATTGCCTGGTTGAGATCCGCGATCAAGTCTCGCACATCCTCAATGCCCACGGACAGGCGAACCAGTTCAGGAGTAACGCCCGTGGACGCCTGCTCTTCCGTGGAGAGCTGCTGGTGCGTGGTCGAGGCAGGATGAATGACGAGCGATTTGGCGTCGCCGATGTTGGCCAGCAGGGAAAAGAGCTTGAGCGAGTTGATCAGCTTTTTGCCGGCTTCGAATCCACCCTTGATGCCGAAGGTGAGCAGCGCGCTCTGGCCGGTGGGCAGGTACTTTTTGGCGCGAGCGTGATACGGGCTCGACTCCAGGCCGGGATAATTGACCCACTCGATGCCGGGATGCTGCGCGAGATGCCGCGCGACGGCAAGAGCGTTTTGCGAATGCCGTTCCATGCGCAAGTGCAGCGTTTCGATTCCCTGCAGGAGAAGGAACGCATTGAAGGGCGAGAGCGCCGCGCCGGTGTCGCGCAGCCCTTGCACGCGTGCCTTGAGGATGAATGCGAGCGGACCAAAAGCCGTCGTGTATGAAAGGCCATGGTAGGAGGGATCGGGCTCGGTGAAATCCTTGAAGCGGCCCGAGGCGGCCCAATCAAACTTGCCCGCGTCGACGATAACGCCGCCGATGGCAGTGCCGTGGCCGCCGAGGAACTTGGTGGCCGAGTTGATGACGATGTCGGCTCCATAATCGATGGGCCGCACCAGGGCCGGCGAAGCGCAGGTGTTGTCGATCATGAGCGGCAAGCCGTTCTCATGGGCGATTGCGGCGAGCTTTTCAATGTCGGCCACGTCGAGTTTGGGATTGCCGAGCGTCTCGGTGTAAAGGGCGCGAGTCCTGGGGGTGATGGCCTTGCGAATACCGTCGAAGTCGTCGGCATCGGCAAACTTTACGATGATGCCGAGCTTGGGCAGCGTGTAGTGAAACAGGTTGTAGGTGCCGCCGTAGAGCGAGGTCGTCGAGACAATTTCGTCGCCGGCCCCGGCGATGGTGATGATGGCCAGCGTTTCCGCAGCCTGGCCGGAGGCTGTGGCAAGACCCGCAGCACCTCCTTCAAGTGCCGCCACGCGCTTCTCAAACACGTCGGTGGTGGGGTTCATGATGCGCGTGTAAATGTTGCCGAACTCCTGCAGAGCGAAGAGGCGAGCGGCGTGGTCCGCGTCATTAAACAGATAGGAAGTGGTCTGGTAGATGGGAACGGCGCGCGCCCCGGTGGCCGGATCGGGGACCTGGCCGGCGTGTACGGCGAGAGTGGCAAGCTGCTGCTTTGCTTCAGACATGGACGGCTCCTTCAAAATGCTGGTACGGCACGTTGGTACAGCGAATCTGTTGGGTGCGACGGGAAGAATGTGTGCCTATCGCAACGGGGACCAAGAAAACGGCCCGCATCCTGTTAGAGGACCCGGGCCGTTTGACCTTGAGATCGGTTGCGCTAGCGCATTCGCCGTTCCAGAGCCATACGGATGGGTCCGCATGTCCAACACATGCACATGGCCATGACCACAATTCCGTATTCCCATAAGTTCGGCATTGTTGAAAGTATCCAGGGGCAATGGGGGGTGTGTCAAATAGATTTCGCTCGGACCGGCCGCAAACAGAGTGGGTTGCGAAGTTGTAACTAGCTGGCCGGAGATAGCTGGCCGGAGATCATTCTTCGGGCTTCCAGACGTAAGCCCCGGGCTGCGGCAGGCCGATGTGGGCCAGGACACGGCTCACGAACTGGCGAGCCATTTCGCCGGAATCGACGGGGTGATTGTAGAAGGCGGGGATGCACGGAAAGATCGTGGCGCCAGCTTCGGCAGCAAGAGTCATGTTGCGAAGGTGAATGCGATTGAAGGGCGTTTCGCGCACGCAGAGCAGGAGGGGACGGCGCTCCTTGAGCGTGACGTCTGCGGCGCGGGAGATCAGCGAGTTGGCAAGGCCGTTGGCGATGGATGCGAGCGTGCCCATGGAGCACGGCAGAACGATCATGCCGCTGGAAGGATGGCTGCCGCTGGCGATGGATGCGCCGATGTCGGCATCGGAAAGCTGAACGCTTTTCGCGGCAGGGCCGCCGAGAAGCTTTTCGAGCAGCCCGTTGCGGCCGGAGACGCTGAGCTCTTCAGCAAGCACGCGCAGCGAATTCTCCGACGCTACGAAGTGAACACGCGACACGCGGGAGTCGGCTTCGAGTGCACGGAGAAGCTCGCGGCAAAAAACCGCGCCTGATGCGCCGGTAATCGCTACGGTGAAATTCATAACTACTCGCCTAACACCCGTTTGAAAATCGCATCCACGTTCCCAAGCTGGCGCGTGTAATCAAACGTCTCCGCCAGCTTGTCCATGCTGAGCATTCCGGCGATCTCCGGATCTTTCGCTACCTCGTCGCGGAAGACGAGATCCTCTTTCCAGGCGCGCATGGCGTGCGACTGGACGAGGCGATAGGCGTCTTCGCGCAACATGCCGGCTTCGGCCAGATCGAGCAGCAACTGGCCGCTAAAGATGAGGCCGCCGGTGCTTTCGAGATTCTTCTTCATGCGATCGGGGTACACCAGCAGGCGGTCGATCAGATCGGTTGACTTGGCGAGCAAATAATCCACCAGGATCGTCGAGTCCGGGAATATAACGCGCTCTACCGATGAGTGGGAGATGTCGCGCTCGTGCCAGAGCGGAATGTTTTCAAACGCCGCCTGCGCGTTGCCGCGAAGGATGCGCGCCAAGCCGCTGATCTGCTCGCTGGTGATCGGGTTCTTCTTGTGCGGCATTGCCGAGGAGCCTTTTTGCTTCTCGCTGAAGTACTCCTGCGCCTCGCGGACTTCAGTGCGCTGCAAATGGCGAACCTCAACCGCGATCTTGTCGAGCGTGCTGCCGATAATTGCCAGCGTAGAAATGTACGCCGCGTGGCGGTCGCGCTGAATGACCTGCGTGGCCACCGGCGCGGGCTTCAGGCCAAGATTCGCGCAGATGCGTTCCTCATGCTCCGGCTTCAGATGTCCAAAGGTGCCGACGGCCCCGGAGAGCTTGCCGACGCGCATGTCTTCGGCAGCGGCGTCAAAGCGGGCGAGATTGCGCTGCATTTCGGCGTACCAGTTCAGCAGTTTCAGGCCGAAGGTCGTCGGCTCGGCGTTGATGCCGTGCGTACGGCCGATGGTGGGCGTGTGCTTGAACTCGAGCGCGCGGCGCTTGAGCACTTCAAGGAATCCGACAATGCCCTTGCGGATGATTGCTGAGGCTTCTTTCACTTGCAGGGCCTGCGCCGTGTCGACCACGTCGTTCGAAGTGAGCCCGAAGTGCAGCCAGCGGGATTCCGAGCCGAGACCGTGGGCGTGCAGGCTTTCGGCGACGGCCGTCGTAAAGGCGATTACGTCGTGCTTGACCTCCGCTTCGATTTCGCGCACCCGCTCAGCGGACACAGTAGCCTTGGTAGCGATGGCTTCGGCTGCGGACGCGGGAATGATGCCGTCTTCGGCCAGCACGTTGCTCGCTGCCGACTCAACCTGCAGCCAGCAACGGTACTTGTTCCGCTCGGTCCAGATGCCGCCCATGGCGGGACGTGTGTAACGGTCGATCAATGCTTTAGCTCCTAGCTTTCAGCTTTCAGCCTCCAGCTTCATCGTGCTGATTCTGTGCCGTGTGCGCGAGGAAACAGGTGAGACCACGCACCGATTCTTCAGAAATGTACTACCCAACTCTTTGATTGTACGAGGGGAAGCGGGGCTAGTTGCGGGGAATTCCGAGGCGCTGACGAAGCTCGTCGTAGAGCAAGCCGCGGCCGGGTGCGTAGGGCTGAAACCACTCGCCGTCAATAACGAGCTGGGGGATGGCGCGCTTGCCTACGTGGCGGATCACTTCGGCCGAAGCGGCCGAGTCCACATCCACGTTGATTTCGGTGTACGGAAGGCCGTGGGAGTCGAGAAACTCTTTCGCCGCACGACAGTCACGGCACCAGGCCGCCGTGTAGACATGAATCTTCATACGCTAACTTTAAATGCAATCACTGTTACGATCTGTGATGATGACCACCGCTGAGTTGAAGCAACTGCTGGGGTTGGAGCCGCATCCCGTCGAAGGCGGGTACTTCCGCCGCACCTACACGTCGGCTGGAACCGTCGATCTGGCGCGAGGCACGCGGGCGCAGAGCACTGCCATCTACTACCTGCTGGAGCAGGGCACGTTCAGCGAGATGCACGTGCTGGACTCGGACGAGATCTTCCACTTCTACCTGGGCGATCCGGTGGAGATGCTGCAGCTCCGCCCCGACGGGCGCTCCGCGCTTTTTACTCTTGGATCAGATTTGAGTAAAGGTCAGCATGTGCAGCTCGTCGTCCCGGCGGGCGTTTGGCAAGGGACGTGCCTCATCGGCGACGGCAAGATGGCTCTGCTGGGCTGCACAGTAACGCCGGGGTTTGATTTTGCGGATTACCGCAACGCCGCCGCGGAAGAGCTGATCGCCAAGTGGCCGCAGGAAGCGGAGCGGATCCGACGACTGACGCGGAAGTTAACTTGCTAACTTGCTGACTCGCTGCTCAACGCCGTTCCCGAAAAAACGCCCGCAGCATCTCCGCCGATTCCTCGATGGCGATTCCCTGCTCTACTAGCATCTGATGGTTGAGCTGCGGATGATTCAACACCGCGAGCACCGATCCGCAGGCGCCCGCTTTGGGATCGGCGGCCGCGTACACGATGCGGTCGAGCCGGGCGTGGATCATGGCTCCGGCGCACATGGCGCATGGCTCCAGCGTGACATACAGCGTGCAGCCCAGCAGGCGGTAGTTGCCGATGGCCTTGGCCGCGTCACGCATGGCGATGATCTCAGCATGTGCAGTGGGATCGAGATTGCGCAGAAGCGAGTTCTGTCCGCGCCCGATGATCTTGCCCTGGTGGACGACGACAGCGCCGATGGGCACCTCGCCCGCTTCTGATGCGAGGCGGGCCTCGGCGAGGGCCGCTTGCATGGCTTCGTGATCGGTAATGGCTTCAGCCGTCATGAGATTACTTTGATGCTAATTGCGCCGGGGTCCCCGCGGACAGGTCTTCGTCCGTGGGGTGTTTCGCAGGCTGCTGCTGGGTCATGCAGTGCAGCGTGCCAAGTCCCCAGACGAGGTCAACGCAAGGTATGCCGATAACTTCGCGGCCGGGAAACAATTCGGCAAGAATGTTGAGCGCGATGCGGTCGTTGGGATCGTGGAACGTTGGCATCAGGACCAAGCCATTGGCAATGTAGAAGTTGGCATAGCTGGCCGGGAGGCGCTGCCCCTGGAAGACAACCGGCCTCGGCATGGGCAGTTCGACCACGGTAAATTGCGCCCCTTCGCCGGTCCGTGCTGCCTTGAGGCGGGCGAGGTTTTCTGCCAGAGGCTGATGGTTCGGGTCGGTCGTGTCAGGCTCAACGGCGGTGACAATGGTGTCCGCCGCGACAAAGCGGGTGATGTCGTCAATGTGGCCATGCGTGTCGTCGCCGGCGATGCCGCGGTTGAGCCACAACACCTGTTCGATGCCGAGGAAGTCGCGAAATGCATGCTCCAGTTGCTGGCGGCTAACGCCGGGATTGCGCTGCTGCACGTCGCTCAGCAGGCACTCTTCCGTGGTGAGCAGGATGCCCTGGCCATTGGTGTCGATAGACCCGCCCTCAAGCACCAGTCGATGCCACGCGCCGTTGTCGAGCTCGATCGATGGCTGCCATTCAGGAACGCCGAGTAGCTGCGTCACGCGGCCGGGAATCTCGTTGTCGAGCTGGCAATTGGGATATTTGGCCCAGCCGTTGAACATCCAGTTTGTAACGGCCACCTTGCCTTCAGCATTGCGAATGAAGATGGGCCCGGTATCGCGCGTCCATGAGCGATCGGTGGACCATGTATGAAAGCTCACCTGTTCGAGATTGGCGCCGGCGCGCTCGAGCATGCCGGTGGCGCGCTGCTCCGCCTTGGTGTCGTCAACGAGGATGTGGACGCTCTCGTGGGCGGCAAGCAGGCGCACGATCTCGGCGTAGAGCCACGGAATGGGCTGGAACTTTCCCGGCCAGTCTTCAGGATTGTGCGGCCAGGCAAGCCACGTGGCGTCGTGGCGCTCCCACTCGGCGGGCATGCGATAGCCCAGTTCGCGCGGCGTAGGCTTCACGGCTATTTGTGCTCCGCAGTTTTTTGGCGCGGGTCGGCAGACACGGGATCCAAGTATCGCCGCGTGATGGGCGCGTAGGCATCGATGCGGCGGTCGCGCAGGAAGGGCCAGTTGCGACGCGTGTCCTCAATAACTCCCAAATCGATCTCGCCGATCAGGATCTCTTCCTTGTTGTGCGATGCCTTGGCGAGGATGCGGCCGAACGGATCGGCGAGGAAGCTGCCGCCCCAGAACTCGATTCCGGCGCCTTCCACGCGGTTGCCGAGCACGTCACCGTGTTCGTGGCCCACGCGATTGACGCCTGCTACATAAACTCCGTTGGCGATGGCATGTGCCCGCTGGATGGTCTGCCATGCCTCGTACTGTGCGACTCCGTATTGCTCTTTTTCCGCTGGGTGCCAGCCGATTGCCGTGGGATAAAACAAAACTTCAGCTCCCTGCAACGCTGTGAGCCGCGCGCCCTCCGGATACCACTGATCCCAGCACACCAGCGTGCCCACGCGGCCCACATCCAGGTCCAATGCTTGAAATCCGAGATCGCCGGGGGTGAAGTAGTACTTCTCAAAGTAGAGCGGATCGTCGGGGATGTGCATTTTGCGGTACACGCCAGCGACCTTGCCTGCCACATCCAGCGTTACGGCGGTGTTGTGATAAAGTCCGGCAGCGCGGCGCTCAAACAGCGAAGCCACGATAGAAACGTGCAGCTCGCGGGCAAGTTCGCCTAGCCGCTGCGTTGACGGCCCCGGAATAGGTTCGGCCTGGTCGAAGAGCTGCACGTCCTGGCGCTGGCAGAAGTACTGGGTGCGAAACAGCTCCGGCAGGCAAACAATGTGTGCGCCTAGATGCGCAGCCTCGCGAATGTGCTTCACAGCCGCGGCAAAATTCGTCTCAGGGTCCGGGCCCATGCTCATCTGCACCAGGCCCACGTTGTATTTGCGTTGCATTGTCATAGGCCGAAGCGTTCCTTATAAACGGCGCCGGTACGATTTTCCCGGCGATGCAACAAGGCCAATCCCGACCGGCGGGATTGGCCTGAAGAGTTAATCCCGCTGCGTCTACTCGTCCAGAATCAAAACAGCGGCGGCGATGGTCGTGGTCCACTTGCCGCGCTTGTCGCCTACTGCGGACTGCGTGATGTTGCTGGTGCGAACGATCTTGTTGGAGATGCGGTAAATCTCCTTCTTCTCGTCCCAGCTCGTGTCGGGATCGAATTCGACGTCGAGAGTGGTGGCCAGCATTTCCGCGGCGAGTTCCTCAGCGTATTCACCGGCCTGATCCTCGGTTTCGCCAAAACTGTGGTGCTCGCTCAGGTATCCGTAAGCGTTGCGGTCCGCGGGTATGGCTACGCCAATACTTGAAACGATGAGCCGGTGTGCTTCGCGCGTGGAATTTTCCGCGATCACCGCAAAGACGACTTCGCCGTGGCTCAGATAAGTGAGACCTTCCTTGCGCGAAATCACCTTGCACTGTGGCGGAAAAATGGAAGAAACGCGCACCAGGTTTTGCGAGGCTATGCCCGCATCACGAAGAGCCAGCTCAAAGGAAGTAAGACGTTCCTTGTGTTTGCCGACGCCCTTGGTGAAGAAAAGCTTCTTCGGGACCATGCTCTTTCCCAATTTCTATGTAGCCTCCGTGGGTTTTGAAGTGGTGAATTCGGAATAGGGTTCCCGAACGAGTTTATCGCATTCTGCCGGCCTCCGAGCCGATTTGAGGCAAATTCATCCGCCGTTCATACCGGAGATTGAAATGGGAGATATTCTGCTTGGTTTTTGCACACGCCGATAGTGCGCCGGAAGGCGCATGAACGCACCTCTAAGCTCATAGAAAATGGGTACATCGGCAACGCAACTTTCCCCTCCGCGCAGCGTTTGTATCAGGTATGAAGTTGCTGCCCTCCACCCTTCAAATTCCCATTTTGTGCGCCTGCCTGAGCTGTGCCTGCCTGCTGGCCCAGTCGCCGGCGCATGTGCGGCGCGTCGGAAGTTCAGCGCAAGTAGCTCCGCCGGTGAATACGGATCTGAGCCCGGTTCCGCTGGAGTGGGTTCCTCCGGCGCTGCTCGATCTGCAGGCGCAGGCGGCAGTGAAGTCGAGCTTTACACTTGATCGCGCCATGCTTGGCGCGGCCGCGGACATGATGAATGACCATGACGCCGACCTGAAGCAGAGCATCAACAAGCTGGACGGCGTCAGCGTGCACCTGCTGCGGTTCGGCGCCAGTCGAATTGCCGATCCGGCGGAGGTGGACGCGGTGCGCGATGCCTACCACCTGCGTGGATGGAAGCACCTGGTAACGACTACCGACCGCGGAGGTCCGGTTCACAACGGGACCGCCGACGTGTGGGTAGTGATGGACGGAGTGAACATGCGCGGCGCGGTAGTGCTGGCGGAAACTCCGCAGAGCCTGACGCTCGTTACGGTCGCGGGTAACCTGAGCCCTGTAGACCTGCTGCATCTGCGCGGACATTTCGGCATTCCGCGATTCGACGGCAAAGGGTTAGGAAAAGAAAACTGACGTTGCACCTTGGCTTCGGGCTATGATTGCCGCCGATGAGGTTTAGAGCCAAATTTGGCGCAGCCGGCTATGTCTTGGCCGGAATGGCTAGCTTAATGGCGGTGCTTTGGCTGAGCGCACCCGATCGAAGCGGAATAGCCGTTTCCGCCCTTCCGTCCATGCTTTTGGCCTTACAGTATGTTGCGAATTATTTCTTCGTCTACTGGGATCTCGACGCCGATCGTCTTCGTGAACGGCGACTTTTCCGCACAACTGAAGTTCCCTGGCAAGAAGTTACACATATTGGGCCTTGGGGTAAGACTCTCTATCTTGTTGTCGAGCACGCGCGCGAGGCGCCCATGTCAGATCGCGGCAGAGTCATCGCGAATCCCGAAGATCGCTCCGGATTCATCAGTCTTGTACTCCGTTACGCGCCGCAAGCTTCTTTCGACGTGTAATAAGACGTGAACGACAGGCGCAGCAGGTTAGCGCTGCTTCGCGGCGATAGCGAGTTAGCAAGTTAGCGAAAAGACATTCTCACAGACTCAAGAGGCTGCTGAGGCACGGATAAATCCGCGCCCTTTCAAAGCAACAACACTTACCGGAGATTGCCACTCCTAATTTGCAGGTGTTAGCCTCTTCCTTGAAGACCTCCACGCAAGTTCTCAGGGAAGGACCACCGAAAAATCCATGCAGACCACGTACAACGGGCTGGAATTGCCGAAGAACGGCCAGCCTATCGACTACCGTAACGGGCAATTCACGGTCCCGGACAATCCCATCATTCCTTTCATTGAAGGCGACGGCACAGGCCGCGACATCTGGAAAGCCTCGCAGCGCGTTTTTGACGCCGCAGTGGAAAAGGCTTACGGCGGCAAGCGGGCCATTCGCTGGTTTGAAGTTTTTGCGGGCGAGAAGGCATATCGCCAGTTCAGCACCTGGCTGCCTGATGATACGGTGGCTGCGGCGCGCGATCTGCGCGTCTCAATCAAGGGACCGCTGACGACGCCGGTGGGCGGCGGAATCCGCTCGCTGAACGTGGCTCTGCGGCAGTTGCTTGACCTGTACGCGTGCGTGCGTCCGGTGAAGTATTACCAGGGCGTGCCCAGCCCAGTGAAGCGTCCCGAGCAGGTAAACATCGTTATCTTCCGCGAAAATACGGAAGACGTGTACTCGGGCATCGAGTTCAAACAAGGCTCGGCTGACGTTGCCAGGCTGATCGACTTCCTCAACAACGACCTGCTGAAGGACGGCAAAAAGAAAGTGCGCTCTGACTCGGGCGTGGGCATCAAGCCGATCTCGATCTTCGGCACCAAGCGGCTGGTGCGTTGTGCCATTCGTCATGCGATGGAGTCGGGCCGCAAGACCGTGACGCTGGTGCACAAGGGCAATATTCAAAAGTTCACTGAGGGCGCTTTCCGCGAGTGGGGCTACGAAGTGGCCACCGAGGAGTTCCGCGAGCAGACGGTGACGGAGCGCGAGAGCTGGATCCTCGGCAACCTCGACGCGAACCCGGGACTTTCCGTCGAAGCCAACGCGACGATGATTGAGCCGGGCATGGAGTTTGCTCCGCCGAGCTTCCGCGAGCAGGTGTGCGCTGAAGTAAAGACGGTGATCGACGCCATCGGCAAGAGCCACGGCAACGGCGCGTGGAAGAACAAGATCTTGGTGAACGATCGCATCGCCGACTCGATCTTCCAGCAGATCATCATCCGCCCTTCCGACTACAGCATTCTGGCGACGACGAACCTGAACGGCGACTACATCTCCGATGCGGCCGCTGCGCAGGTGGGCGGCCTCGGCATTGCGCCGGGCGCCAATATCGGCGACGGTTTCGCTGTCTTCGAGGCCACGCACGGCACGGCTCCGAAGTACGCGGACAAGGACGTGATCAATCCCGGCTCGGTGATTTTGTCGGGCGTAATGCTGCTGGACTTTATCGGCTGGAAAGAAGCGGCGAAGATGATCGAAAGTCGCGATGGAGAAGACGATCCTGCAGAAGTTTGTAACGTACGACTTTGAGCGCCAGACAGCGGGAGCAACCAAGGTAGGCACCAGCGAGTTTGCTACGCGGATCATCGGCAATATGTAAGAGCAGGGATCTGGGGCTAGGGAACGGGGATCAGCAAGAACGTCGGGGCCCCATTCATGCGCGTTGTTTGCGCATGAGTGGGATAACAGGATCCCCTCTCTAACGGCAAACTTGAAAATTTCCCTCGCCGCAAGCTGTAACACTCAACGCTAAATCGGTCTTTAGTCATAGAGGAGAGAGGAATCATGCGGAAGAAAGTGAGTATTGTTGGCGCGGGCAATGTTGGCGCCACGGCTGCGCACTGGATTGCGGCCAAGGAACTTGCCGACGTCGTTTTGATCGACGTTGTGGAAGGCGTGCCGCAGGGCAAGGCGCTTGACCTGCTTGAAGCAATGCCGATTGAAAAGCGCGATGTTCACGTTGTCGGCTCGAACGATTACGCGGCCACGGCGAACTCCGACATCGTGATCATTACGGCCGGCATTCCGCGCAAGCCCGGCATGAGCCGCGACGACCTGCTGCATACCAACTTCAAAATCATGTCGGACGTGGTTTCGAAGGTGGTTGCGCAATCGCCGGAGTCGATCCTGATCATTGTGTCGAATCCGCTGGACGCAATGGCGCAAGCGGCCTATCGCCAGGCGGGCTTTAATCGCGAGCGCGTCATCGGCATGGCCGGCGTGCTGGATTCAGCGCGCTTCCGCACGTTTATTGCCGAAGAGTTGAAGGTGAGCGTCGAGAACGTGACCGCGTTTGTGCTGGGCGGCCACGGCGACACGATGGTTCCGCTGGCGCGCTACTCCACGGTGGCCGGCATTCCGATCACTGAGTTGATTGCGCCGGATCGGCTGGAACAGATTGTGCAGCGCACGCGCGACGGCGGTGCCGAGATCGTAAAGTATCTCAAGACCGGCAGCGCTTACTATGCGCCTTCAGCCGCCGCTGTCGAAATGACCGAGGCGATTCTGAAGGACAAGAAAAAGATCCTTCCCTGCGCGGCGTTTCTGCAGGGCGAGTACGACATCGAGGGCTTCTACATCGGCGTGCCTTGCAAGCTGGGCGCAGCGGGACTGGAACAGATTGTCCAGATCAAGCTGACCGTCGAAGAAGACGCAGCGCTGAAGAAGAGCGCGGCAGCGGTGAAGGAACTCTGCGACGTTATCGGCGTATAGTTTTCCGCAGGAAACACGAACGGCGCATCTCTTTCGAGATGCGCCGTTTTTATTTGGGTCGGATTTAGGTCTTGGTTTCCCACCCTTGCCGGGTGCCGGGTGCCCCATTCATGCGCGTTGTTTGCGCGTGAGTGGGATCGTGAGACCATGGATCTACCATACTTTTATGCCGAGCCATCTGAAGCGATACCAAACTGAAGGCCATTACCACTTTCTCACCTTCAGATGTTACCGTCGGCTTCCCTACCTGTGCGACGACCAATCCCGCACGGTGTTTCTCGACATCCTCGAAAAGGTGCGCGGGCGCCATCTCTTCTTTGTGTTCGGCTATGTGCTAATGCCCGAGCACGTACACCTGCTTATCTCAGAACCAAGGTGTCAACGGCTTAATAACACATTGCGCGTCCTCAAAGGACAATCCTCGAAGCTTCTTAAAGGCTCAAAGCCCCAGTTCTGGCAGGCTCGTTATTACGACTTCAACGTCTTTACCCAAGTGAAGTTCGTCGAGAAGCTGCGCTTTATCCACCGCAATCCGGTCGCGCGCGGTCTGGTGGACAAACCGGAAGACTACGCCTGGTCGAGTTTCAGGCACTGGGCTACTGGTGAGCGAGGCTCGGTAGAAATCGAGTCACACTGGACGTGGAATTTGCGGGAACGATCGGATACCCCACTCATCGCGATGAAACCGCGATGAATGGGGCACCCAGTTTTTGGTAGAGATCAGGACAGAAACTAGTCCATCGAGACGCTTAGCTGGTGGCGCACATCGGCGCCACGAATCCAGAAGATCACATCGGTCGCGATGTTGGATGCGTGATCGGCGATGCGCTCCAGATTCTTCGCTACCAGGATGCCCTTCATGGCCTGCTGCGTGCACTCCGGTTTGTCCTCGATGAGCTGCAGTAGTTCAACATGGGCGCGGCGATTCATGCGGTCGATTTCGTCGTCCATTTCACGGACACTCTCGGCCAAACGCGCATCGCCATCCAACAGCGCCTGTACGGCGGAGCGAATCATGCGGCCTGCGTATTCGCCCATGGCGGCGAAGTCTACCGGAAGATCGACTTCTTCAAGATTGAGAAATTCCTTGGTGCGGCGGGCGATGCCCATCGACTGGTCGCCGATGCGCTCCAGGTCGCCGTTGATCTTGATGACCGCAAGGATGAAGCGCAGATCGATGGCCATGGGCTGCTCTTTTGCCAGCAGTTCGTAAGCCATCTCGTCCAGCTCGCGCTGCGCGGTGTTGATGGCGGTTTCGTTCTGCTTAACGTATTTGCACAGGCTCTTGTCACGTTGCAGAAAAGCATCAACTGCGGCGTCGACCGCCTGCTGCGCAAGTGCAGCCATGGCCATCAGCTTGTCTTTGAGTTCGGCCAGTTGCTGGTGAAAGTGTATGCGCGGCACGGCAAATCTCCCTGATCCTTCATTGTGCATCATGCACTGTTACAGGAACGCAAAATTCCCGGCGCGCATCAGAATTGTTACGCTGCCGGGAAATCGGCTTCGTCTAGATTGGACGCGACTTAGCGCGTTTTGTATGATCAGGCCTGCACCTGACTTTGGTCATAGAGCCTGAAGTCAATAACAGACTCTAGCCCTGGATCACTTCGTTTTCGAGCGTGCCGATGGGATCGATGGTAATGCGAACGCGATCGCCCACGGCCAGCGTGAACGAGTCCGGCGGAACAATGCCGGTGCCGGTCATCAGGAGCGCGCCGGACGGGAAACTGTTGTCGCGGAACAGATACTCGACCAGCGATTTCGGGTCGCGCTTGAGCTCTGCAAGCGAGGTGGCGGCGGAAAACTCCGTAGCGCCACCACGCATAATTTCAAGCTGGATCGGCGTGGACGTAGGCAGCGGGTCAGAACTGATGAGGACGCAAGGCCCGAGCGCGCAACTCCGGTCGTAGACCTTGGCTTGCGGCAGGTAGAGAGGATTTTCTCCCTCGATGTCGCGCGAGCTCATGTCGTTGCCGACCGTGTAGCCGATGATCTGGCCGCGATTGTTGATCAGCAGCGTGAGCTCAGGCTCGGGAACGGACCACTTGGCGTCGGTGCGGATGCGTACCGGCGTTCCGGGCGCAGCCACGCGGCTGGCCATGGCCTTGAAGAAAAGCTCAGGCCGCTCGGCAGTGTAAACGCGATCGTAAAAATCGCCTCCGCCGGCGGATTTCGCCTCTTCCATACGGGCGCTGCGGCTGCGGTAGTAGGTAACGCCCGCGGCCCACACTTCCTGGGTGGCAATGGGCGCTAGAATCTGCGCCGACGCAAAATCAGCAGCGGGCTTGCTCTGGCTTACGACCGAGCGCAGATAGCCGCCGAGATCGGCGTGAGTGACGAGTGCATCCCATGAGGTTTCGGGTACCGGGTAGTGGTTGCCGTCTTGCTCGGCGAAGTGGCCGTTGGCGGTGCGAAAAAGTTTCACGCGTGCTTCTCCAGTTTCTCAATGATCTTATCGACATCATAGACGCAGCCGCCCCATACTCCGCCGCTGGCCTGCACCAGCGCGGCCCACAGGCGCGTGTCTTCAGGTAGCTCCGGGTGAGGTGTCAGGTCAGGACGCGGCTTGCGCCGTGCCAGCACTTCCGTACCCTTTTTGGAGCCGAAGTTTTCGTTGGCGTCTCCCACCAGGTGCACAGAACCGATAAGCCTGTCGCGATCGATGATGATTTCGATCTGATCGCCTTCCTGAACTTTGCCGATGGGGCCGCCGGCCAGCGCCTCAGGCGAGATGTGGCCGATGCAAGCTCCGGTTGAAACGCCGCTGAATCGCGCATCGGTCAAACACGCGACAGGCCGCTTGTACTTGAGCTGCTTGAGCGCTGAGGTGATCTGGTAAATCTCCTGCATGCCTGCGCCGCGCGGGCCGCCGCAGATGAGCACCACCACGTCGCCTTCCAAAACCTGACCGTGCTTGATGGCCGCGATGGCAGCTTCTTCCGACACAAACACGCGCGCCGGGCCGGTCTGACGATAGACGTTGTCCGGATCGACCGCGGAGGGGTCGATGGCCGTGCACTTGATGACCGAACCCTCAGGTGTAAGGTTGCCCACCGGGAAACAGACCGTGGAGGACATGCCGCGTGAATGTGCGGTATCGGGCGACATGATGACGTCATCAGGGTCGATGCCGTCGCGCTCAGTGAGCTCTTTACGCAGCCGATGGCGACGCTCGCTCTGCTCCCACCAGTCGAGATTAGCGTCGAGCGATTCACCGGTGACAGTTTTCACACGACAGTCGAGCAGGCCGGCCCTACGCAGGTGCAGCATCACCTCAGGCACGCCGCCAGCCAGGAATACCTGCACGGTAGCGAAGTGACGCGGGCCGTTCGGCAGCGCATCCACCAGGCGCGGAACCAGGCGATTGACCTCCGTCCAATCCGCAACGGAAGGGCGCTCCAGGCCCGCCATATATGCTACGGCTGGAATGTGCAGCAACAGGTTGGTGGATCCTCCGAATGCGCAGTGCACCATCATGGCGTTGTAGAGCGAGGCCGGGGTCAGAACATTTTCCGTGCCGATGCCAAGCTCATACATGCGCATGATGGCGCGGCTGGAGCGGCGGGCCGCGTCGCGCCAGATGGGCTGCCCGGAAGGCGCGAGCGCGGTGTGCGGCAGAGACATTCCCAGCGCTTCGCCGACCACCTGCGAAGTTGCAGCGGTTCCAAGAAACTGGCAGCCGCCACCGGGCGACGCGCAGGCGCGACAACCAACTTCAGCGGCGTATTCAAGCGTGATCTGGTGCTGAGAGAAGCGCGCGCCGATGGTCTGCACTTTGCCGGCGTCTTCACCTTCGTCTGCCAGCAACGTGACGCCGCCCGGAACCAGCACCGATGGCTTTTTGCCGGAAGAGGCCAGCGCCATCATCATGGCGGGCAGGCCCTTGTCGCACGTGGCTACGCCGATGACTCCCTTGCGCGTGGGCAGCGAACGCATAAGTCGGCGAAGCACCATCGACGCATCGTTGCGGTACGGCAGCGAATCCAGCATGCCTGCCGTTCCCTGCGTGCGGCCATCGCACGGATCAGTGCATGCGCCGGCAAACGGAACCGCGCGCAGCTCCTTCAATTCACGAGCAGCTTCAGCAACCAGCAGGCCCACTTCCCAGTGGCCGGTGTGATAGCCAAGGGCAATGGCCTCGCCGTTTTCACCGCGCAGGCCGCCGTGCGTGCTCAGGATCAGGAACTCGGGATCGAGCAGGCGGTTCGGCGCCCAACCCATGCCTGCGCTTTGTGAAAGCCCAAACAGATTGCCACTGGGCGCGGAGAGGAGCATTTCCGCCGTAATGGGAAGCTGCCCGGCGGGACCGGGAGCATGAGTGCGAACGCTGAAAAGATCGGAGTCTGCCGACTCCAGAACTGAGGTAAGAGAAACGGGTGCGATGGGAGTACCTCTTCAACGGCAAAACGAGTTTGGAATCAATGCGCAGCGAACGGAGAAGACGCCCTTTAAGTATAGAGACTTGGCGCGCAGTTGGAGAAGCGGCTGGGCGAAATGTTATAAAGCTGTGTGCCCAACGAACAGTTCGATATTGCACTGAAAGCTAAGCTTGCGCTGAAAGCCAAGGCGGATTTGCGCCGCCGCTGGCTTTATTTGATGCCGATCGTTTTCTTTACTTATAGCCTCGCCTATCTGGGGCGCTCGAACTTTGGTTTTGGCGCGGCTGCGGGCCTGGCCAAAAGCCTGAACATCACCGAATCGCGGGCCGCGTTTCTGGGGTCGGTCTTCTTTATCGGCTATTTCTTCTTCCAGATTCCTGCAGCCTCCTATGCGCGGCGCAAGAGCGCGGCGCGGCTGGTGTTTTTCGCACTGCTGAGCTGGGGAATTCTTTCCGGCCTGACCGGCGTCATCAGGGATTATTGGCTTCTCGTCGTAGATCGCACACTGCTGGGCGTGTCGGAGAGCCTGATTTTCCCGTCGATGCTCATCCTGCTGACTAACTGGTTTACGCGCGAGGAGCGGTCGCGGGCCAACGCGATTCTGATCCTCGGCAACCCGGTTACGGTGACCTGGATGGCGGCCGTTACGGGTTACCTGATCAAGTCACTTGGCTGGCAGATGACCTTCATCATTGAAGGAATCCCGTCGATCATCTGGGCGTTTGTGTGGATTATGGTGGCACGAGACAAGCCGCGCGAGGCAGCATGGCTGCACAAGGACAGCAGCAAGGCGCTTGAGGCCGCGCTCGAAGCCGAACAGATTGAGCTTCCGAAGTTGGGAAGCTTTACCGCCGCGCTCAAGGTTCCGGCCGTGATCCTGCTCTGCGTGCAGTATTTCTTCTGGAGCTTCGGCGTTTACGGCCTGGTGCTATGGATACCCGAGATGATCCGTTCAGGATCGAAGATCGGCATAGAAACCATCGGACTGTTGAGCGCGACGCCGTTTCTGCTCGGCGTGCTGCTGATGATCCTGGTTTCATATTTCTCTGACCGGCTGATGAACCGCAAACTGTTTGTGTGGCCGTTCCTGTGCATCTCGGGACTGGCGCTGTTCATTTCATTCGCAAATGCCGGGCAGAACTTCTGGATCGGCTACATCGCGCTGGTGATCGCCGGCGGCACCATGTACGCACCGTACGGGCCGTTCTTCGCCATCGTGCCGGAGATGCTGCCGAGCAATGTAGCCGGCGAGGTGTTCGCTCTCATCAACAGCTTTGGCGCACTGGGCGGCTTTGCGGGAACGTGGCTCGTGGGTCTGCTGCAGGCGCTCACCGGGAATGCGAAGATGGGTTACTTTGTCATGGCTGCGTCGTTGATGATCTCCGGATTCATCATCATGGGGTTGAAGACGAAGAAGCCGACAACAGCGTAAGCACGAAATCACTCGTCCTTTCCCAGTCGACGATGAGTGGGTGCCCCATTCATCGCGGCTTTATCGCGATGAATGGGATAGCACAAACCCAAATACTGCGCCCCGTCGTAGAAATCCAATTCAACTAGTGCCCCACTCTCGACCGGTCACAACTCTATGGGTGCCCCATTCTTGAATCGTGTTTTGATTCAAGGTTGGGATAGCACAATCCGGTAAAGCTCGGTCTGGTGTCAAAACCAGGGGACTGGCCATGGTCGAGTTTTCTGCATTACGCAACCGGGAAGGTGGGCATCGTGGAGATCGAATCGGAATGGGCTGGACGGAAAAGAGAAGCTGAAAAACAGTTGGGGAACGAACATCGTGCTATCCCAGTTCTCAGAATCGAGAACTGGGGCACCCACACTTGGTGGTGGGTTGAACTCCTTGGGACTTGGGCCACCCGCCGCCGCCTTAGTTCGATGCCACCCATTGGAATCGTCGGGTGAGGATTCAGGCCAGGATCTACCTGCCCCAACGGCCCGATGTGGTTGTGCGGAGAACGCGTAATAGGCAACCGCAGATCCTTCGGCTTTGCCTCAGGATGACAATAGGAGGTTGAGGGCTGTGGTATCCCACCCTTCGCAAAGAACGCGAAGGATGGGGCACTCACAAGGTAAAGGCGGGGAAAGAGTAGGGCGCGTGCACATTCGGTGAAAATGCGGGCGTTTCTACTGCAATCAGCTTTTGACTAGGCCTTAGTGCCGACGGCTTCTCTCACCGCATCGCGCGTGTACACGCCATCGAGCAGGCGCAGAATGCCGAGCGGATTTTCGTCTTTCAATTCTGCTGGCAGGGCGGCTTGCGGGAAGTCCTGGTAGCAGACTGGGCGCACGAAGCGGTAGATGGCCTGCGTGCCGACTGACGTGTGGCGGCTGTCGCTTGTTGCCGGATACGGTCCGCCGTGCACCATGGCGTGGCAGACTTCTACACCCGTGGGGAAGCCGTTGACGAGGAGCCGGCCCGCCTTGTTTTCGAGCACGGAAATCAGTTCGCCGAATGCCAGAATGTCGGCTTCAGTGCCCTGAAGTGTCGCGGTGAGCTGGCCCTCAAGCTGGCCCGCCAGGGTGGCGAGCTCTTCGCTGTCAGAGTAGCGAATGATGAGCGTGGTGGGCCCGAAAATTTCGTGCTCGAGCGCCGGGTCCTTAATGAGATCGGCGGCGCTCACCTGGAACAGCACCGGAGCGACATGGACGGGACCGCCGCCGTTGGCGGCCGGCTGGGCGAGAACTTCGACGCGCGCGTTCCCTTCTCTGGACGCGATACCGGACTTGTAGCTCTTGCAGATGCCCGCCGTGAGCATGGGCGACGCCGAGGCTTTCTTGACCAGCGTGACGAGCTCGGCTACCAGCGCGTCAGCCGATTCGTTGCGGGGTAGGAAGACGAGGCCGGGCTTGGTGCAGAACTGACCAACTCCGAGGGTGAACGAGCCGAAGAGTCCGGTGGCGATCTGCTGGGCGCGGGACTTGAGCGCCTCAGGCAACACAAATACGGGGTTGGTGCTGCTCATCTCCATGAAGCACGGGATGGGCTCGGGACGCGCCGCGGCCAGGTCCATGAGCGACTTGCCGGCGCCGAGTGAGCCGGTAAATCCGACCGCCTTGACGGCGGGATGCTGAACCAGCGCTGCTCCAACCTGCGCTCCCGCGCCGTAGATTACGGCGAAGGTGCCGGTCGGCAATCCGCACTCACGCACGCTGTTCACAATGACCTGGGCAACGAGTTCGCTGGTGCCGGGGTGCGCGGAGTGAGCCTTGACGATGACCGGGCAGCCGGCCGCGAAGGCTGAAGCGGTATCGCCACCCGCTACGGAGAACGCCAGCGGAAAATTGCTGGCTCCGAAAACGGCGACCGGGCCAAGCGGACGCAGCACGGAGCGAATGTCGGCGCGAGGCAGCGGCTTGCGATCCGGCATTGCGGGATCGATGCGCGCCATGCTCCAGGAGCCCTCTTCAACCACTTGCGCGAAAAGGCGGAGCTGATTGATGGTGCGGGCAGCTTCACCCTGCAAGCGCGCTTCTGGCAGGGCCGTCTCCTGGTGGGCGCGGGCGACGATGTCCGCCTTGATGGCTTCAATTCCGTCGGCGATGTGGCGCAGGAATCGAGCTTTCTCCTTGCCCGACAGCTTGCTCAAAACGGCGGATGCATCGCCGGCGAGATTTGCCGCCAAGTCGATGTCTTCAGCAGTGGCGGAGCGATAGACCGGGTCGAGCCGGGCGCCGGTGGCGGTTTCAAATCCAACAAACTCCGCACCATTGCTCTGGCGGGGTTTGCCATCGATGATCGAATATCCCTGCAACATGGAACTCTCCAGTTTTGGCCTTAGATTTGGGAAACGGGACACAGAGCGCTCAGGTCCCGGGTGAAGGCCTGACGAGATGACATTAATTCACCGGCCTTGGTTGTTCAAAATGCATTGCAGGCCGTAGCAAGTGTCCCCTATTGGATGCAGTGGGGGGTCGATTCGGCTCCGGTGTTACAACAGCGAACTTGCTTTCAATATGCCGGAAAGGCGAAAGTAAAGGGACGATGGTTCAAGCACTTCGCTCGACCCGCGTTCTGCTGCCCGACGGCGTGGCGCCCGCTACCGTGTTGGTAGAACAGGGGCGCATCCTCGCGATTGGCGGCTGGAGTGACTTACCGGACGGGTGCGCCCTGCATGACTGCGGTGACCGCGTGCTGCTGCCCGGCCTGATCGATCCCCATGTACATATCAATGAGCCGGGACGCACGGAATGGGAAGGTTTTGCGACGGCGACACAAGCGGCCGCCGCCGGGGGCGTGACCACGCTAATCGACATGCCACTGAACTGCGCGCCTGAGACCACGAACACACCTGCTCTTGAGGAGAAGCGAGCGGCGGCCCACGGGAAGACGTGGGTGGACTGGGCAAGCTGGGGCGGCGTGGTGCGCGGAAATGCAGATGAGCTTTTGCCGCTGGCGCGGGCCGGGGTGCCAGGGTTCAAGTGCTTCATGATCCACTCGGGAATCGACGGCTTTGCGTGGGTGGATGAAGCTGATTTGCGCCTCGCGCTTGAGCGGCTGCGAGGAACGGGACTGCCGCTGCTGGTGCATGCGGAATTGGCCCGTCCGGTGGATGCTGCAACAAAAGCGTTGAACGCGAAGGGCGCGGACTGGCTGAAGTATTCGACGTATCTTGCATCGCGTCCGGATGCGGCGGAGGTTGAGGCGATTGCGCTGCTGATCCGGCTGGCCGAGGAGTTCGATACGCCGATTCACGTGGTGCACCTGGCGAGCGCGGCGGCGCTGCCGCTGCTGGTGAGTGCTCGCGAGCGCGGGTTGCCAATCAGCGTGGAGACGTGCACACATTACCTGTGCTTTGCTGCTCATGAAATTCCCGACGGAGCGACCGAATACAAGTGCGCGCCGCCGATTCGCGATGCTGAAAATCGCGAGGCGCTTTGGGAGGCGTTGGGGAGCGGGTTGATCGACATGGTGACCACCGATCATTCGCCGTGCTTGCCGGAGATGAAACGAAGCGTTATGCGGGCACGTAAAACAGGCTGGGACAGCGCGTGGGGCGGCATCAGCACCATGGGCCTGGCGCTGCCGGTGCTTTGGACCGCGATGCACGGGCGCGGAATCGGTATTGAAAGAGTTGGGCAGTGGATGGGATCGGCTCCGGCAAAGCTGGCGGGAGTCACTGGCGTAAAGGGAGCGATCACTGTCGGCGCCGATGCGGATTTTGCGGTCTTCGATCCGGATAGCGGGTGGACTGTGACGAGTGAGGATCTGCGATTCAGGCACAAGCTCTCGCCTTACCTGGGCAAGCGATTGCTAGGACGCGTGCTGGAAACATGGTTACGCGGCGAGTGTGTGTACGAGGGCGGCCGCTGCGCTGCCGAAGCGCACGGACGAGAGCTGGTGCGGCATGAGTGACGCTGCCAGGCGAGTGATCGCGGAGTGCAAACACATTGCGACTATGACCGAGGAGCCGGGGCGAACGACGCGCCTGTTTCTGACGCCGTCCATGCATGCGGTGCAAGATCACCTGCGCGGGCGCATGGAAGCACTTGGAATGGGGGTGCGCGTGGATGCGGCCGGGAACTTGCGCGGGTTGTGGCAGCCGGCGAATGCAGGCGACAAGCGGCTGGTGATCGGTTCGCATATCGATACAGTGCCGAATTCCGGCGCATACGATGGCGTGCTGGGCGTTGTGATGGCGCTTGAGTACGTGGAACTTGCGAAGGAGTTACGGCTGCCGCTGGCGATTGAACTAATTGCGTTTTCCGACGAGGAGGGAGTGCGCTTTGGCGTTCCCTTCATCGGAAGCCGCGCTGTTGCTGGGCGTTTCGACCATGCGCTACTCGATCGCAAAGATGCAGACGGCGCCACCGTCGCTGATGCGATACGCGCATTCGGTATCGACCCGAGCGGGATGGACGAAGCCGTGATTGATGAAAACGTGGCAGCATTTTTTGAGATTCACATTGAACAAGGCCCCGTGCTGGAAGCGGAGAATCTGGGCCTGGCTGCGGTGACGGCGATCGTGGGCCAGACCCGCCTGACGCTCGAATTCACGGGAGAAGCCAACCACGCGGGTACCACTCCGATGCACTTACGGCGCGATGCGCTGGCGGCGGCGGCCGAATGGATTTCGGGCGTGGAGCAACTTGCGCTTTCGACAGATGGATTGGTCGCTACGGTTGGAAAGATCGCTGTGGAACCAAATGCGGGAAACGTCGTCCCCGGCAAAGCGACGGTGAGCTTGGATGTTCGGCATGCGAGGGATTCCGCGCGCCTGTCTGCTGTGAAGCAACTGCTCGAAAATGCGCGTGCGATTGCGGAACGGCGCGGGCTTGCCGTGCGGCATCAGGCGCAATTGGAACAGCCTGCTGTACCGATGGACGAGCGGCTGACGTCGTTTGTAGCCGATGCCATTGAGGCCGCCGGGATGCCGGTGAAGCAGATGACCAGCGGGGCCGGACACGACGCCATGGTGCTGGCCGCGCGAGTACCGACAACGATGCTATTTGTGCGCAGCCCCGGCGGGCTGAGCCATCATCCCGGCGAAGCGGTGCTGGAAGAAGATGTGGATGCCGCACTGCGCGTGGGCCGTTTTTTTTTAGAAAGGCTGGCCGCTGAAATTCGGTAGAATCGAACAACGCAGCTTCTCCCCGAGGTCGGCATCCATGCAAGTTCCTGGCTCAACACGCAGCAGTTTGAAGCACGACCATCTGCTGCAAACGCCGGACACGTTTATCCGCTCGCCGCTTGCCGGCGCTAAGGACGTGGAGTTCATCATCCACGCCGCGCCACAAATGGGGGCAAAGTTCACGGAGATGACGGCGGAGTTCAAAGCAGGCGGATCGCTTGGTCCCGCGCCGGCACAGCGTTTTCTATACGTGCACGAAGGCAAGCTGGAATTGAAGGCAGGCGGGAAAAAGTACACGTTGGCGGCGGCGGGCTTTGCCTATCTGCCGCAAGGAGCAGCACACGAGGTGCGCGCCCTTAATGCTTCGCGCGTTACGGTGATCGAGAAGCCGTATGAAGCTGCGGCAGGAGCGGCGGCTCCAGAGATCGTGGTGGGTAATGAGAACGACATCAAACCTGTTGCGCTGATGGGCGATGAGGCCCTGCGGGTACGCGGCCTGATGCCCGATGGAGCAGACTACGACTTTGCCGTGAATACGATGACTTACGATCCGGGCGCTGCGCTCAGCATGGTTGAGATTCATGTGATGGAACACGGGCTACTGATGCTGGAGGGCGGCGGAATCTACCGGCTTGGTGACTCATGGTATCCGGTCGAGGCGGGCGACTTTATCTGGATGGCACCCTACTGCCCGCAGTGGTTTGGCGCGCTGGGCAAGACGCCGGCCAAGTACCTGATCTACAAAGACTGGCGCCGGCACCCGTTGGGAGCATAGTCGATGAGCACTCAGCCAAAACTCGCAATCGATGGCCTTGTTGCTGAGTTGTTGGCGCTGGGGCAGATTTCAGAAGCCGAGCCTCCCGTAGTGACGCGGGTTGTTTTCAGCGAGGCTGACATGCGGGCGCGCGCCTACGTAAAGAGCCTTTGCACCAACGCGGGATTGACGCTGCGTGAAGATGCCATCGGCAACACATTTGCAAGATGGGAAGGCAGCGATCCGAGTCTTGCGCCGATCGGCACCGGCTCGCATATTGATGCGATTCCCAACGCGGGTTTGTACGACGGCTGCGTAGGCGTGCTCGGCGGACTGGAAGCGATCCGCGTGCTGAAGCAGCTTGGATACAAGCCGCGGCGGTCGATTGAACTGGTCATCTTTACATCGGAAGAACCAACGCGTTTCGGCATCGGCTGCCTGGGTAGCCGCATGATGGGGGGCGTTCTCTCGCCCGAAAGAGCGCTCGCCTTGCGCGACAAAGAAGGCCAGGGACTTGATGAATTGCGAACGCAGGCGGGGTTTCGCGGGCCGCTGGAATCTGTTGCGCAGGCAAACGGGCGGTTTCACCAATTTGTCGAACTGCACATCGAGCAAGGCCCATACCTCGAACAGGAAGGCCTTGATGTAGGACTGGTGACGCACATTGCCGCACCGGCGAGCTTGCGCATTCTGATTGGAGGCGAAGGCGGACATGCGGGGGGCAAGCTGATGCCCGGCCGCAAGGATGCTTTGGCAGCAGCAGCAGAGTTGGTCCTGGCGCTGGAGGCAGCCGCGAAATCCACCGGCGCAATCGACACTGTTGGAACTGTGGGCGTTTGCGAAGTTTTTCCCGGAGCGGTCAACAGCATTCCATCGCGCGTGAAACTGGAGACGGACATTCGCGATATTGACAGAGCGCGCCGCGACAGCGTGTTGGATGCGTTGCGCGACAAGTGCGCTGAAGTGGCGACGCGGCGCGGTGTAAGTATTACGACGGACCTGGTAAATGCCGATCCGCCAACCGTAAGCGATGAGGCAATTCTGACGGCGCTTGAAGAGTCGGCGATTGCCGCCGGAAAGAAATACAAGCGCATGGTTGCCCGCGCTTATCACGACACATCTTTTATCTCGTGCATTGCGCCGGTAGCAATGTTGTTCATTCCTTGCCGTGGCGGAGTAAGTCACCGGCCGGACGAATATTCGTCGCCGGAGTGGATCGGCAGCGGCGTGCACGTGTTGGCACGAGCATTGGCCAGGTTGGCCGAATAGCTCGCGGCTATCGTACGAAAGCGATGGCCGGCTCGCTCCGCCCCTACGGGGCTGATATTTCGTTTTGGATGTTTTCCCAGGATTGCCCCTTCGCATTCGCTCAGGGTTCATCCTGGGCTACTGTCGCTCCTCCCTCCGGGAGGAAATGCCGGAAAGCGCGGAGCGAGGGCAAAATAGAATCAGGTCAGGCAACAAAAATGTTAATGCGATCGCTCTGCCAAATAGCTCGCCGATTTGGCATACGGGGCACACCGTTGTATGCTAACCCTCAACCCAGATCGCACTTGTGGCTTCCCAAAAACATGAAAACGATGACGACAACCCGCATTGTTGGCGCCCCCGTACATCGCAAGGAAGGTGTTGACAAGCTGCTGGGCCGCGCTCGCTACGTAGATGACATTGAACGCGAAGGCATGTGGTACGGAGCCACGGTCCGCAGCACAATTCCACGCGGGATTATTCAATCGATCACCTACGATCGCCGCATTAATTGGAGTGAGTTTGTTGTTGTCACTGCTGGGGACGTTCCGGGCGACAACCATATCCAATTGATCGTGGCGGATCAGCCATGCCTGGCCGACGGCGTTGTGAACCATTGCGATGAGCCAATCGTGTTGCTCGCGCATCCTGATAAGCACAAGGTTCGCGAAGCCGTAGACGCGGTGCGCATCGAGTACGAACCGCTGCCGCCCATCTTCACCATTGAAGAAAGCGAACGCCAGGAGCAGGTGGTTTGGGGCAAAGACAATCTGCTGAAGAGTTTCGTTCTTGAAAAGGGCGACGTCGATTCCGTATGGAAAGATGCCGCCCACATTGTTGAAGGCGAATATCGCACCGGCGCACAGGAACATCTCTACATCGAGAACAACGGCATCATCGCTGAGTGGAGCGATGAGAATGGCGTGACTGTGTGGGGCTCGCTGCAGTGCCCGTATTACGTGCATAAAACGCTGATCAAGATTTTCGACTTGCCGGACGACAAAGTGCGCGTGGTGCAAACAGAGACGGGCGGAGCATTCGGCGGCAAGGAGGATTATCCTTCGACGCTTGCGGCGCATGCAGCACTGCTGGCCATGAGGTGCGGACATCCTGTGAAGATGGTGTACGACCGCATGGAGGACCTGGCCGCGACAACAAAACGTCACCCCTCGCGCACCCGCCATCGGACGGCGCTCGATAAAGATGGCAAGTTGCTGGCGATGGAGCTTGAGTTGGCCACGAACGGTGGAGCGTATTCCACACTGTCGTCTACGGTTTTGTCGCGCGCGACGCTGCACGCGCCGGGACCGTACTCTTGCCCCAATGTGCGTGTGACCGCGAAGGCATGGGCTACCAACAATGTGCCATACGGCGCGTTCCGCGGCTTTGGAGCGCCGCAAGCGATTTTCGCACTCGAGCGCCATATGGATGAAATTGCCGCGGCGCTCGGAATGGATCCCGTTGAGTTGAGGCGCAGGAATTTTCTGCACCAGGGCGATACAACCGCGACAAATCAATTGATGCGCGAGCCCGTCATCATGGATGAATTGCTTGATCGTGCGTTGGAGAAGAGCGACTATTACGCGAAGCGCACAAAGTTCGCGGCGGAGAACCAGACAAGTGCGGTGAAGCGCGGACTGGGCATAGCGGCGTTCTATCACGGGTCCGGCTTCACGGGTTCTGGCGAGCGCATTCTGAATTCGCTTGCGGGAGTTGAAGTAACGCCAGACCGAGAAGTGCGCGTTCTGGTATCGAACACCGAATTCGGCCAGGGCACGAACACGGTACTCACGCAGATTGCAGCCGAGGCGCTCGGCATTGATTACGACGACATCGTTATGGCCCCGTCAGATACTGGTATTGTGCCCAACAGCGGCCCGACCGTTGCTTCGCGCACAGTAATGGTGGTGGGGCGACTGATTGAGCGCGCCGGGATACAGTTGCTGCAGATGCTGCGCGACGAGGCCGGACTTAGCGCAGTGCATACACGCGAAGAGTTCTTCGCGGCTTGCGCGCGATATCGCAAGGCGAACGGCAAAGTGGTTTCGCTGGTTCGGTACGAGGCGCCGCCGGGAATCTTTTGGGACGATGAGAAATACCACGGGGAAGCTTATCCCTCGTACGCGTGGTCGATTCATGTGGCGCAGGTGGCAGTCGACACCGTCACCTATTCCGCCGAGGTGGAGGAGTTCTGGGCAGTGCAGGAGGTAGGCCGCGTGCTGAATCCAGTATTGGCCACCGGGCAGATCGAGGGCGGCGTGGCGCAGGGCATCGGCTATGCACTCTACGAAAAGGTAGTGCTCAAAGACGGCCACATGGCGAATAACCAGATGACCAACTACATTATTCCGACGGCAGAAGATGTTCCGCCGATCCATGTGTACTTTGAGGAGATTCCCTTTTCGCACGGCGGATACGGCGCAAAAGGAATCGGCGAACTGCCGCATGATGGACCTGCGCCGGCAATTGTGAATGCGATCAAGGATGCAACCGGCGTGAGCTTTCGCCAGATTCCGCTATTGCCTGAGGACCTGTTCGCGGGACTCGCTGCACAAATGCAAGCGGAGGCGCCGAGTTTATGAGTGCGACGTGGCCTACGATTCACTTTACGGTCAACGGCGAAAGCCGATCGGTGCAGGCCCCGCCGATGAAGCGACTGCTCGATGTAATTCGCGAAGACCTGCACTTAACTGGAACGAAGGAGGGCTGCGGCGAAGGCGAGTGCGGCTCGTGTTCAGTGCGCATGAATGGTGAACTGGTGAATAGTTGCCTGGTGCCCGCGATGCAGGCTGAAGGTGCTGAAATCCAAACGGTGGAAGGATTGGCGCAGAACGGCGCACTGCATCCGGTGCAGCGGGCGTTTTTGAATTGCGGTGGCGCGCAGTGCGGCATCTGTACGCCCGGCATGCTGATGGCCGCGGTGCAACTGGTCGAGCGCAATCCTCACCCGAGCATGGCCGAAATTCGCGAAGGACTGGCGGGCAATCTGTGCCGCTGCACCGGCTTCATGCGCATCTTTGAGTCGGTGCTTGCGGCTGCTACAGAAGAAAGCATAGAAGCGCGGCAGAAGGTAGAACATGCGCGGTGACGCGACAGCACACGAGATGATCGCACCCGGCAGTCTTGCCGGTGTGCTGGATGTGCTTGCGGCTGCACCGGGCAAATGGACACCGATTGCCGGCGGCACCGAGGTGATGGTTGCGTTTTCAGCCGGCAGGCTCAGTGCGCGCAAGCTCGTAAATCTTTGGGGCATTCCTGACCTCAGGTTCATCGAAACTATGCCGGAGAGTTTTGCCATTGGCGCATGCACTACGTTTCTCGATCTGCGGGCACATGCGGCTCTTGCCGCGGAGTTACCGCTGATTGCCAAAGCATCAAGCTGGATCGGGTCGATTGCGAACCAGAGCCGTGCCACACTTGGCGGAAACCTGGTGAATGGATCGCCTGCTGCGGACTCTTCTCCAGCGCTGCTTGTGTACGACGCCGAGATCGAGCTGATTTCGAAAAGGGGCCGCAGACGCGTTGCGTATTCCGCATTTCACACCGGCTATAAGAGCAACACGATGACGGCCGAAGAATTGATTTTCGCGATTCACGTGCCGCGAAGGTTCGCTCAACATCGCCAGTATCTGCGCAAGGTGGGCACGCGTCGTGCAATGGCGATTTCGAAGGTTGCGTTGGCTGGAACAGCTCTTCTCAATGGCGGATGGTGAATGAGATTCGAATTGCCGCGGCAAGCCTCGCGCCGTTTCCAGCGCGACTGTACGAGACGGAGCGTGCTCTTACAGGCAAAAGAATTTCAAAAGAAACGATTCAGGCTGCGCGGACTGCACTGCTGGACGAGGCAAAACCGATTGATGATATACGCTCCACCGCCAACTACAGAAAATGTGTCGGGGCCAATCTGCTTGAAGAATTTCTGAACGAACTCGCCCGCGGAGAGACGGCGTGATGAATGCAACGCTGGAAGCATGGAACAAGGCCGGCGAAACCGAAGCGCTCGATGCGATGTTGGCGTGCTGTGGCGCGCGGCGCTGGGCGTCGGCGATGGTCGCGTTGCGCCCGATTGGGAGTGTGTTTGAGTTGAGCGAAGCGGCAGATCGGGTTTGGGCCACGATGACCGGAGCTGACTGGATGGAGGCGTTCACCCGCCACCCGCGCATCGGCGTGCGCAAGTCGGCGCAGGCACTTGGAAAATCCGCAGCGTGGTCGGGCGAGGAACAATCCTCTGTTGCCACTGCGGAGTCAACGGTGTTGACGGAACTCTCTGAACGAAATGCGCAGTACGAAAAGAAGTTCGGCTTTACGTACATTGTGTGCGCAACGGGAAAAACGGCGAATGAGATGTTGATAATTTTGAAACGGCGACTGGCGAATGATCGGGCAACCGAACTGCGTGAAGCGGCCGAGCAGCAGAGGCAGATCACGCAGATTCGGTTGGGAAAGTGGCTGGTGGAATGAGCACAATTACGACGCATGTTCTGGACACGGTGCTGGGCAGGCCCGCCGCTGGTATCGCAATCCGGCTGGAGAGGCAGGAACGCGCCGAGTTCGTCGCAATAACATCGAGTGCAACCGATATCGATGGGCGTTGCCGCGAACTTACTGCGGAAGCAAAGCCTGGAGTTTACCGGCTCACGTTTGCTACCGGGAGATTACATGAATCGTTTGGGACGGTCGACGATCTATACCGAGGTTTCAATCACTTTCCATTGCAGTGGCGACGAGCACTACCACCTGCCATTGCTGCTGAGCGATAACAGTTACACAACCTATCGAGGAAGTTGAGAGATGGCAAAACTTGGCAGCAACCGCTATGGAAAGCACCGCGTTCGTCTGTCGCGGATCACTCGCCATGGGGACCGGCACGACTTCAACGAGTGGACTGTGAACGTGCTGCTGGAAGGCGACTTTGAATTGAGCTTTACTGAAGCCGACAACAGCAAGGTGCTGCCCACCGACACGATGAAGAACACAGTCTACTACGTGGCTCGGGGATCGAAGGCAGCGACGATTGAAGAGTTCGCAATGGAGCTCGGCGATTATCTGCTGGAGAACAACGCGCAGGTTTCCGGCGTGAAGGTCGAAATCGAAGAGCGCGCATGGGAGCGAATGATTCTGGACGGCGCAGCGGAGGCCACTACGTTTAAGCTGGGCGGCCCTGAGGTGCATACCGTTCGCGCAGTGCGCGACAAGAACCGCGAATGGTCCATCCGCTCAGGCGTGGATGGGCTAACGATTCTCAAGACGACGAAGTCGGCGTTCACCGGCTACATCAAAGACAAGCTCACGACGCTCAAGCCGGCGACAGATCGCATCTTTGGCACCTGCGCGAAGGTCACGTGGGATTACGCTTCGCCAAAGCAGGATTTCGCCAATGTGCGCGCGAACATTGTTGCGGCGCTGCTTAAAGAATTTGCCGGGCACGACAGCCTGAGCGTGCAACATACGTTGTTCGACATGGGAAAAGCTGCGCTGGGTGCTGCGCCGGAGATCGAGCGCATTGAACTCACCATGCCGAATCTGCATCATCTGCCTGCAGATCTGAGCCCCTTCGGGTTGGACAATCCCAACCATATCTTTGTCCCGATCGACGAGCCGCACGGGTACATCGAAGCAGTGGTCGAGCGGTAGCGTCAGACCGCGAAAGGCAGACTGGTGGCGGAGAATTCGAACTCGACAGCGGGAGTGTATGCAACAGAACCAGAGGCCGATGAGTACGGCTTGCATGCGGGCGCGCTGGGTCCGGTTGAAACGCTTGCGCAGTCGGTTTCCGCCATGGCGCCCAGCACGTCGGCATCGCTCACGATTCCGCTGGTTTTCGCGCTCGCAGGCAATGCGACGTGGTTTGTTTACCTGCTGGCCACGGCAGCGATTCTGCTGGTGGGCTTTTGCGTTAGCCGCTTTGCCCGACTCTCTGCCTCGCCGGGTTCGCTTTACACCTACACGGCGAGCACTCTGCCGCCGTTTTTCGGTGTTACAGCGGCGTGGGCATTGCTACTTGCGTACCTCGGGACTGGAGCTTCCGTCGCCGGCGGAGCGCTCTATTACATCGATCTTTTCTCGCAGCAGATCTTCCATGCGGCGCCTCCCGCAATTCCCTGCCTCGCGGCTGTGTGTATTGGGGCAGCGATGATAGCGTACCGCGATATCAAGCTGTCTGCCGAGCTGATGCTGTGGATTGAGATTGTCTCCGTGGGGCTGGTTGCGCTGGTCCTGTTGATGCTTCCCTTCCGCATCGGCTTTCATCTCGATATGGACCAGTTCCGACTCAAGGGGGTTTCGTTTTCATCACTGGGACCGGCGCTGGTTCTCTCCATCTTCAGCTTTGCTGGTTTTGAATCGGCAACGACACTGGGTGGCGAAGCGCGCGAGCCGCTGCGCACCATTCCACGCGCGGTAATTCAGTGCGGCGTACTTGCGGGCGTGTTCTTCATGATGTGCTCGTATGCCGAGGTCGTCGGATTTCGCGGGGAGTCAACCCGGCTCAGCGAAACTACCAGCCCGCTGCATATGCTTGCGGGCAAGGCCGGCTTTTCACCGCTCGGCGTGGCCATCGACTTTGGCGCGATGGTAAGCATGTTCGCCTGTGTACTGGCGTGCCTTACCGCCTCAGCGCGCGTGCTGATGCGGATGGCTCACAGCAGCATTCTTCCGGCGCGGTTGGAACGGACAAGCCCAAGACACAAGACGCCCGTTGCCGCGATTCTGCTATCCGCAGCTTTGATGTTTGCGGGCACGGCTGCGATGGCGGCATTTGGATTTACCGGCTCAGAAATGTACGACCTGTCTGGATCGCTGGCGGTGTTCGGATTCCTCACAGCTTACGCGCTGGTCTCTTTGGCGTTGCCATTCGCCCGAAAGGCGATGGGGCAGGAGTCGCATTTGGTCGCCGTGGTGAGTGTCTTTACCGCGATCATAATGTTGACGGTTGCAATCTTCGACATCAGGTCGGCTGCGGATCCTGTTCACGTGCGCATTCCGTTCGCCTATCTCGCCTACATTGCAGCGGGACTTGCCTGGTATAGCCTGCGACGCAAAAAGACAGATATTGATACGGCTTAAATGGATCATGGTTGCAGGTCGGTATCGGGCTGCAGCAGCACCAGGAGTACAAGTCCAACAACCGCGAAGTTGCGGAACGCCGCTTCCTGACCGTTCCACTCTCGCGATTGCCACATGAGGAACCACTCGCCGCCTACCGACAGGAAAGCGACGAGCCACATCAGTAATGAAAGCGTGAGCGCCATGATTGGAATTCGCTTGGCGGCGTTGAATTTTGATGCCGAAAGCCGAAGGGCACGCATCAGCTTTGCGAAACCCCACCAAAGCAGAATTGTGGTGGCTATTTCCCAGGCGATGATGGAGAAGTAGAAGGCGAGGCGCCATGCCGGGGATGGAAGGGCTCGGTACATTTCATGATTTCCCGGAAAGGTGCTGTCCATGGCGAGGACGTGGCGAACAAACAGGTAATTGGAGTTGAAGTCAGTGAGATTGTTGAAGACCACCAGCGCGTAGAACAGGCCGATGCCTGCCAGCAGCAGTGATTTGGCCATTCTGGTGATCATGCACGCCTCTCCTCGATTGTTGAACACACTCGAAGATTGTTGCGACTGAATGAGCTGGGGATTTACTGCTCCGTTTACAGTATTCCAGATGGAGGGCTACGGCTCGCACACAAAAATCTTTAGACGTTCTTTACGCCGGTGAAGGTACTCTACCTTCCAATGCTGTTCTAAACTGAGCCGGCCACGGCTTGTGCATCATCTTGTACTGGGCTTCCCTACTCCCCTTTTTAGCAGGGCCCGAACACAAAGCAGGATTTTCTCTCGGCTACAAGCCACTTGATGATCAATGAATAACTAGGGAAATCCCTATCCTTGAGGTCAGGCCCATGACGTTTTCGAAGCGTTTGTTTTCCGCTTTCAATTCTCGGCTGCTCGCGATTACGGCAGCCGTTTTGCTGTGTTCGTGCGCACTGATGGCACAGCAGACGCTTGGCGGCATTACCGGTCAGGTTACAGACCCGACGGGCGGCGCACTTCAAAATGCCGCCGTTACGTTGGCTGCAGAGCAAACGTCCATGACGCGCACCACAAAAACGGACGGGACAGGCGTTTACACGTTCGTGAATCTTCCTATCGGCACATACACGCTGACTTATTCCGCTGAGGGGTTTGATGCGCAAAAGACGCAGCACATCGCAGTGCAGGCGTACCGTACAGCGACGGTAAATGCTGCCCTGAAGGTGGGCGAAGCGACAACTACAGTGGAAGTGGAAGCGACACCGTTGATGAACGCAACGGACACGACCAACGGATACGTGATGGACACGGCGCAAATCGACTCTGTTCCGCTGCCAACGGGAAGCTTTACCGGGCTTGCAACGCAGTCGACCGGCGTCAGCGCCGAGTTGCCGAGCGGGACAGGCGCGAATTCCGGTTTGGGCAATCAGCCCATCTGGGCAAACGGACAGCGCGACACCAGCAACAGCTTTTCGCTAAACGGTGTTGACGCCAGCAACCTGTTTAACGGCAAGAGCACGAGCCAAGTGCCATCCGCGCGCGTCATCAACAGTACGGGGGTGCAGACCAGCCCAGGCGGCGGTGGCGGCGTGATTGTGTCGGCCGCGTCAATCTATCTCTCCATCGGCAACGCGCTGCCCACGCCTGCGCCCGAGTTTCTGCAGGAAGTGCGCGTGAATGCTTCGATGTACGATGCGCAGCAGGGCTCAACCTCGGGCGCGCACATCGACATGAGCACCGGCGCGGGCACGAACCATTTCCATGGCACCGTTTACGGGCATCGCGGCACCAACTGGATCAACTCCGCTCCATTCTTCTTCAACCAGGACTCCGACGTTCCGGCAAACATGAAAGTGCCGCAGTTGCATCGCTACATTCTTGGGGCGACGGTGGGTGGACCGGTACTGAAGAACAAAGTTTATTTCTTCCTCGGCTATCAACACCTGCACGTATCGGACCAGGAAATTGGCGACTCGTTCCTGGATGTGCCGGTGGGCCTGAGCGACGATCGCTCAGCCGCGGGACTGGCCACACTTACGAATGCGTCGTTCGGAACGAGCATCACCGCAGCGCAAGTGGATCCGCTGGCACTCGTTCTATTCAATTCACCTGCAATTCCGGGCCAGCCCGGTAAATGGCTGATCCCCAATGACGCACGGAATGGCGTGTCACCAACGGTCGCCCACCTCGATAACGCATTCATTCCCGGAACGGGTAGGTTTAACGCCAATCTCGGCGTTGCCGATGTGGACTGGGACGCGACTTCGAAAGACACGTTGAGCCTGAAGTACTACTACCAGCACGATCCCACGCTGGCGCCTTACGCGTATTCCAGCGTGCCCGGATTCACTGAGCACCTGGATTCCGGCGCGCAGGTGGCTTCGATTATCAACTCGTGGGTGATCCGGCCAAACCTGAGTACGACGCAAACACTCGGCGTGATCCGCGAAAAGAATTGGGCGGACAACGAGCAGCCATTTGGTCCAGGTTCGATCCCCGGCGGTGCGGCAGGCACAGGATCGATCAACATGTTTGGGTCGAAGTATTTTCCTGGAGTTTCAATTTACAACATCCTCGGTGACAGTCAGCCTTCCGGCGTGAGCCCGGCTTACCTGAATATCGGGCCGAACGCGGAGTCACAGTCCACCATGACGGGCATGTTTCAGAATCGCTTTGCGCCATCAGCAAACGCGATCTGGATACTTGGCAAACACAGCATCTCTTTCGGCGGCAACTATACCTATACGCAGCTGAACACCATCGACAAGCGCACCGGAACCGGCACGGTGGCCACGGACGATCTCAGCCAATTCATGCAGGGTTTTGTAACTCCAGGCAGCTCGGCAACGGGCTTCTACGTGACATCGTTTCTGCAAGGCAACGCAAATCGCTACTACCGTTCCAATCAGCTCGGTACGTACGTGCAGGACAAGTTTCAGGTTCTGCCGTCGCTCTCGCTCACTCTGGGCGTACGTTACGACTGGGACGGCGGCCTGACGGAGAAATACGGCCGCATTTTCAACTTCGATCCAAAGGTCTACAAGTACGACGCGACCAGCGATACGATTGTGAACCCCGGATTGATCATCGCCGGCAACAACGCGAACGGCACTTCGGGGGTGAGCCCGACGACGCTTACCGGACGCCAATGGGGCATCGGACCTAGAATCGGCGCTGCATGGCAACCTTCGATGTTCCATAACAAACTCGTGGTTCGTACCGGCGCCGGTATGTACTACGATCGAGGCGAGCTGTTCAGTTACTTCTCGCCGGGGTACGCCATCGGCACCGTCACGGGCGGACCGTTCGGCGTAAACCAGCAGCTTCCATTCGTGAATGCCTCAACGTGCCCGACGGCATCGCAGTCGCTTTACGAGTACTACATTCCGACTTGCGGCGGAAACGGCCGGTTCGATCCTCCAACAGGGCCGCCAACGGCCGCTACAGGAAACCTGGAGAATCCTTACGGAACGACGCTGCAATATGCAGCGCCGACCAATCCGAAGGCTTCGGACCTCAGCGCTCACCTTCCGAACGCTTGCAGCATTGCCAACACCGGCCTTGCTGGTATTCCGGGCATCTGCTCCAACACTCCTAACCGTGGTCAGATCATCAACAATGGTCAGCCGATCTCGCTCGGCGTGTATGACCGCGGCAACAAACTTCCCTACACGATGAACTACACACTCGACGTGCAATGGCAGCCGCGCAACGACTTGGCAGTTGAGATTGGCTATGTGGGCAACCTCGGACGCCACCAGGTAATTCCGGTGCCGTTTAATCAGCCGGGCATCGCTTCGCCATCCAGCCCGCTTCTTGGCGGCAGCGGTTGTCCGCAGCGGTATACCTACGGCTATAACGTAGGCTTCAGCGATCTGCCTGCAGGGACGCCATCCTGCTTTGGCTCGCCCGCAAGCTACCTGGCAACCTACGAAGGCGGCAACGTTGATATGCGCGTTCCGTACATCGGCTATGCCGCGGAATCGATCGACTATCTTGCCGCCGGCATCGACGACTACAACGCACTCCAGATTCACGTGGACAAGCGTATGAGCCACGGAGTCCAGTTTGGCGTTTCGTATACATGGTCGCACGCACTCGATGAGCATAGCGGACTGGGTCTGTTCTACAACGGCAACAATCCGTTGAATCTGCGTAGCGCTTATGGGGCGTCCGACTTTGATCGCACGCACGTCTTCAACATCAACTATGTATTCCAGGTTCCCAACTTCACACGAGTGAACTCTCTGGAAGGCAAGTTTATGAATGGCTGGTCGCTGATTGGACTGACAGTGCTGCAAAGCGGCCAGCCCTACAGCATCATCGACTACTCCGGCGCTGTTGGCAGCATTTATTACTCGACTGCCGACGGCATCACCAACCCGATCGTGCCGCTGGCAAACGGCTGCACAGCCAAAGAAGCTCTTACCGGCGCTTCAGGTGCGTGGACTCCGAGCGGCGGACTCCCCGCTCTGAATTCGGCGTGCTTCACTCTTCCGTTGCTCCCGGCGGGAGGACTGAATGGCGCCATCCCGGCGGACGATCCTTACGAGACGGGGTTCACGAACGGACAGCGCAATATCTTCCGGCAGTCGTTTCAGAAGCGCGCGGATGCGTCGATCGTGAAGAATACGAAGATTACCGAACGCTACGACCTGAAGTACACGTTCGACGTCTACAACCTAACCAACACAACGAGCTTCGACATCCCGGGTAACGACGTATCGCAGAACGCGTTCTACAATTCATTCACGGCGGCCGGCGAGCCCGTGTCCGGACCCGGCGGATTGTATTCTGCGCCGGCTGGTTTGGGCATCGTGACTCATACCATCGGCTCACCGCGTCAGATCCAGATGTCGCTACACCTGAACTTCTAATTCCCGGTTCTCTCGCAGTGACAAGAGGGCGACTCCGAACAGGGCCGCCCTCTTTTACTGTCTGACGCAGGTTTTTGGGTCTTCTACTCTTCTCCTATGTCTTCGTTCCAAATCTCCGGGTGTTCGGCGATGTAGCCTTCCAACAATACTCGACAGTCCTGATTTTGGAGGTCGATAACTTCGACGCCATTGGCGCGGAGCCAGTCCAATCCGCCGGCGAAGGTGAGGCTTTCGCCGACTACCACGGCACCAAACCGAAACTGGCGCACGAGGCCACTGCAGTACCAGCACGGGGCGAGCGTAGTCACCATTACCAGGTCGCGATAGCTGTGCTGGCGACCGGCGCGGCGAAAGGCATCCGTTTCGCCGTGGATGCTGGGATCGCCTTCCTGCACCCGGCGGTTGTGGCCGCGGCTGACCAGTTCTCCGGCACGCGTATAGATAGCTGCACCGATCGGGATGCCGCCTTCGGCACGGCCCAGGCGCGCTTCGTCGAACGCAACAGCAAGCATCTTTTCGTACATCGCACGATCCATCGCGGCAATCCTCTGTCTCCAGCATAATGGCAGTATTGATTCCGCGGAGTGGTTTTGTGTGCGTTGGAGCAAGCAAAAACAACGGCGCCGCAGAAGCGTTGTATACACTCTCCATATGGTCATCCGATTGAAAGACATTGCCGAGGAACTCGGCGTCTCCATCGTTACGGTGTCGAAGGCGCTCGGCGATCGTCCGGACGTTGCGAAGGAAACGCGAGCGAGAATTCTGGAGCGGGTGAAGCACTACAACTATCGCCCCAACCTGGCTGCGCGCAGTCTGGTAACCGGCCGCAGTTCGCTGGTCGGGCTTGTTGTCCCGGACCTGATTCATCCGTTCTTTTCAGAGATTGCAAAATCGCTTGCCGCCAGCCTGAGAAAGAAGAATTACTTTCTGCTGGTGTCCTCTTCAGAGAGCGATCCGGGCCTGGAGCAGGACGAGATCGATCACATGCTCGCGCACCGGCTGGACTGCTTTGTCGTGGCCTCGTGCCAGAAGAATTTTGACGGACTGAAGAAGATTGGCGAAGCGGGCGTGCCGCTGATTCTGCTCGACAGAAATTTTCAGGGCTGCGCTGCAAATTTCGTGGGCGTGAACGATTACACGATTGGCAAACTGGCGACCGAACACCTGATTACACAGGGCAGCAAGCGCATCGCGCATATTCGGGGCCCGCAAACTATGGTTGGGAATCGCCGGGCCGAGGGTTACGTTGACGCATTGAAGAAGCGCGGATTGAAGGTGCCCGAGAACTATGTGATCGCATCCGGCGAGGCGGCAGACTCTGACGGCGAGACGCGCGGGAAAAAGGCGATGGGCGCCCTGCTTGCTCTGAGGCCGCGACCCGATGCCGTCTTCTGCTTCAACGACACGATTGCCGTGGGCGCGATGGTGCGGGCATTCGACGCGGGGCTGAAAATTCCGAAAGATATAGCCATTGTGGGAAGCGGAAACTTCCACTACAGCAGCAAACTGCGAGTTCCCCTCTCGAGCGTGGATCAACATGCCGCCAAGATTGGTGAGCGTGCGGCACGGATGATCTCAACGCTACTGGAAAAGACGCCGGCGAACCGTCCGCGATCCGTTGTGCTGGAGCCTTCGCTGGTTGCCCGCGAATCCTCCTTGCGCAAATAAAGCGACCGCCGAAAGCCGATGAGCAGCATCGTTGAAAGACCTCGCGTCACGCAGTGCCGTGCGTATATCATGGGCGACACAGATATATGAGCAAGCAATCAGGACCCCTATCGCGCATGAATAGACGGAACTTCCTTGTGACTTCAATGGCGGCTACCGCCGTCGCCGAACTTTCCGTCGTGTCGAACCCTTTTCTGTCGAGTGTTGTTGAGGCAGCGGGCGAACCGAGAGTTGCCGTTCTGCTGGTCGACACAGACGTGGACAAAGCCCCTGTCGACGAGCGGATCTACGGCCAGTTTCTGGAGCACATCAACCACTCGGTAGAGGACGGTCTTTTTGCAGAACAGATTCGCGGCGCCGGATTTGAAGGTGAAGACTTCAAGACTTATTGGGAACCATTCTTAGATCGCGGCGGAGTCGAGATTGCGAATGTCGAATTCCAGAACGGCAAGAAAAGCGTGCGCCTTCACGTTGAGGGCGGCAGCGCCGGAATCCGGCAGGGACGCATCTTCCTCGAAACAGGATTCGAGTACGACGGCTCACTTTGGGTGAAACTCGAGAAGGGTTCACCAAAATTGACGCTAAGCGTGAAGAGTTCCAAAGGAGAGCAGATTGCATCTGTACCGCTCGCGGTGAAAGGCACGGACTGGCAGGAGGTTCCCTTTTCGTTTACCAGCAATGTGCGGGACACGCAGGCGTCGGTCGAGGTCACCGCGACAGGCAAAGGCTCATTGCTGCTCGATTTTATGTCAATGATGCGTGCCGACGTTCGCAGCAACGGCATGCTGCGCCCCGATCTGCTGAAAGCGCTCGGCGATATCCATCCGGCGTTTATCCGCTGGCCGGGCGGTTCGTTCGCATCCACATACAAGTGGAAAGAAGGCATCGGCAAGTACTCTGCGCGCGGATACCATCCGAATACGTTCTGGGGCGGCTACTCAGACTACTTTGGCTTCGGGACAGAGGAGTTCCTTGGGCTTTGCCGAAAGATCAATGCCGAACCATTGATTGTGCTGGCCGCGCCCACCACGAAACCCGAGGACGTTGAGTACGCGATGGAGTGGGTCCACTACCTGAACGATCCGGCGACAACGGAATGGGGACAAAAGCGCGCGGCCAATGGACATGCTGAGCCCTACGGCGTGAAGTTCTTCCAGATCGACAACGAGCCGATGAATAACGGCTTCACGCCGGAGACGTACGCGGAAATCGTAAATGTGTACGGCAGCAAGCTGCGGACCATCGCTCCTAACGCGCGCATCATAGCGTGCGGACAGAAACGCTCCAACGACATGAACTGGAGCGAGAAGGTCATCGATATTGCAGGAGCAAACTTTGACGTCCTCGGCTGTCATAACTACGAGTACGAGCCGAACAACTTCGAGACGGGTCTGAGGCGCATTCACGATTACCTGGACAAGCTGCGGGAGTATGTACACGCTTCGAAACATCCGAACATCGAGATCGGCGTGCTGGAGTGGAGCCTGCAACACACATACGATTGGCGCGCGGGACTGCATACGGCGGGCGCCCTGATGATGTTTGAGGAACTGAGCCCCGGACTGACAATGACCTGCCCTGCTCTGCTGATGCGCAACACGACGGACGATCCGAGTTGGACCGCGTTCATCTATCACGACCACGTCTCATGGTTCCCAGGCGCGGGCTACGTGGTTGAAAAGCTGTTCCGCGAACATTACGCGGAGCGGTTCCTTGCCTCCGCGACAGGCGACTTTCGCGACATGCCGGATCGCAAGCGCTTTTTCGACCGAATCTCGACTCAAATACCGCAAGGCTGGGAGCCCGGCGCGGTGGATGCCGTCGCCACTACGAGCACTGATGGACGCCGCATCGTGATCAAGGCTGTCAATTATCGCGGTGAGCGGAACACCCTGCTTGTACGGCTGCAAGGCAAAGGCATTCCCGCGAAGGCGGTCGCGAAGTTACACACCATTACAGCAGGGCTGATGGATACTGCTTCGCTCGAGCATCCTGACGCGATTGCTCCGGTGAGCAAGCCGTTCGAGTACGCGAAGGACTTCTCAGTCGATCTTGAGCCTTACACCGTTGCGGTGCTCGAAATTCGGGCGGAATAGCAACGATTACGGCCGGCCTGGAGAGCAAGTTATGTCGCTTTTGGGTCGGATGCTAGAAACCCAATCTGAAGATACGCGCGTCTTATCTCTCTAGCGCTGCGAAAGCTGCGAGGCTTGCGCGTGCATTGGAGCATGTAATGGGTCTTCTCAATAACAAAGTGGCGTTGATCACGGGAGCAAGTTCGGGGATTGGCCAAGCAATCGCCAAAAAGTTCGCTGAAGAAGGTGCCAGAGTAGTCGTCGATTATGTTGGCCCGCAACAAGGTGCTGACGACACTTTAAACATGGTCAGGCAGGCAGGTTCTTCCGGCGTCATCGTGGAGGCGGACGTAACCAAATCCGCCGACATTAAAACGCTTGTGGATACTGCCTACGAAAGAATGGGCGGGCTCGACATCCTGGTGAATAATGCCGGCATAGAAAAGAAGGCATCGTTTATCGATGTTCGCGAGGAAGACTACGACAAGATTCTTGCCGTGAATCTCAAAGGGCCTTTTTTTCTGACGCAATACTTTGTACAAAAACTGGTGGCTGTCGGCAAGGCGGGGCGGATTATCAACATCAGTTCCGTTCACGAAGACATGGCGTTTCCTGACTTCTCAACCTACTGCATTAGCAAGGGCGGTATGCGGATGTTCATGCGCAATCTCGCAGTTGAGCTCGGACCCAAGGACATCACGATTAACAACATTGCTCCCGGCGCTATCGAAACCCCGATCAACAAGAAACTCATGGCGGACAAGAGAGAGATACAGGCTCTGCTGAAGAATATCCCGCTGAACCGTCTTGGAATGCCCGAGGATGTCGCTAATCTCGCAGTTTTTCTAGCCTCAGATAAAGCCGGTTACGTGACCGGATCGACCTACGTGATCGACGGTGGCTTGATGCGCAGTTATCACGAGCAATAGAGGTGTCCTTCTTTGCTGATCGAAGAGTATGCGCTGATCGGCGATCTGCACACGGCCGCGCTGGTTAGCCGGAACGGTTCGATTGATTGGTTGTGCTGGCCGCACTTTGCGTCGGCTGCGTGCTTTGCGGCTCTTCTGGGAACAGAAGACAACGGCTTTTGGCAACTCGGTCCAACAGGAAAGATTCGCAAAATCGAACGCCGATATCAGCCTCATACCCTGATTCTGGAAACAAACTACGAGACAGAAGACGGCAGCGTTCGCGTTCTCGATTTCATGCCGCTGCGCGGTTCGCACTCGCATGTGGTTCGCGTTGTGAATGGGCTGAAGGGCGCGGTCGCCATGCGAGGCACACTTGCGATTCGATTCAGCTACGGCCAGGCAGTGCCCTGGGTAACGCGCACCGAACGAGGCATTCGTGCCGTGGCCGGCCCTGATGCGGTGGAATTGCAGACCGACGCGCCGCTGCGAGGCGAAGACTTCAAGACCATCAGTGACTCTACAGTACGTGAAGGGGAATCGGTTTCGTTTGTGCTGAGCTATGGCCGTTATGGAGACTATAGCGAGCGCTCGATCGGGTACTTAGTAGACACAAAGAAAGCCTATGAACAAACGCACGACTTCTGGAAGAACTGGTGCTCGAAAGGAACCTACAAGGGACCGTACGCAGATATGGTGGAGCGGTCGCTCATCACGCTGAAAGCTCTTAGCTTTCAGCCTACCGGAGGAATTGTGGCCGCACCCACAACCTCACTGCCGGAAGACTTGGGAGGAGTGCGGAACTGGGACTATCGTTACTGCTGGCTCCGAGATACCACGTTCACACTTCTGTCACTCATGAACGGCGGTTATTACGATGAGGCACTTGAATGGATGCGCTGGCTCCGGCGCACGATCGCCGGAAAACCTGATCAGATCCAGATCATGTATGGAATTGCGGGCGAGCGCATGCTTCCCGAGTGGGACATCGATTTTCTTTCAGGCTACGAGAATTCACGGCCAGTACGCATAGGCAACGCAGCTGCCGTGCAGGTGCAACTCGACACATATGGCGAGGTGCTTGATGCATTCTTCTGGACCTACTCGGCACTCAAGGAAAACAATCGAGCGGCGGATTATGCCCTGCTCCGCGAGCTTGTGGAGCATCTCGAAACGGTGTGGGAGCAACCTGATGAGGGCATCTGGGAGGTCCGCGGCGGGCCGAAGCACTTTACATATTCCAAGGTGATGGCATGGGTGGCATTCGATCGCGCAATCAAGATTGCTGAGAAGGGCTCCTTTGAAGCTCCGCTCGCGCGCTGGAAACAGATACGAGAGGCGATTCATGACCAGATCTGCGCGAAAGCATTCAGCAAGAAGCTGAACAGCTTTGTCCAGCACTACGGGTCCAATCAGCTTGATGCATCCGTTCTTCTAATGCCTATGGTCGGCTTTCTTCCCGCTGAAGATCCGCGAATACGGGGAACGATTGCCGCAATCGAAAAGCACCTGATGCGGGACGGACTTGTAATGCGTTACGACACCCACAAGGCCAAGGATGGCCTGCCTGGCTCGGAGGGCAACTTTCTGGCTTGCAGCTTCTGGATGGTTTCGAACCTCAAGATGATCGGACGCGAAGATGATGCGCGCCGGTTGTTCGAACGGCTGTTATCGCTTGCTAACGACACTGGCCTTCTTGCAGAAGAGTACGACACCAAACGAAAACGACTGGTGGGAAACTTTCCCCAGGCGTTCTCGCATATCGCCCTGATTGGGGCTGCCTTTCACCTCGCTGAGAAAGGTGAACGCCGCCATGAGACGAGTGATGGGTCCGGCTAGCGGAGCGAATGCCCCTGATTCGCTCACCGGTTAGCGCTACAACGCCCCGGTGCTAGAGCCTGTTACTAACTTTCCCGCAGGCGGCGTTACGCGAGGAAATCGCACCAGACGAGACGGGGGACGAAGACTTTGGTTATTCCAAGGCGAGGACGACAACGAAGTATGGCGCGATTTGCTCCGCAACCTGAAGGGCTGGGGCCAATTTTCCCGATTTCTACGTCGCTCGTCGCTAGGAGACACCCGGTATCCGTCCCTCCTCCCTTCTTGAACTCGGAAAAATTGGCGCCCAGCGCCGTCCACGCGAAAGTTAATAACAGGCTCTAGTGGATCGTCCATCCTTTGTCTGGCACCGGAACGCTGTAGACGCTGGTACGAGCCGTTACAAAAAGCGTTTTCAGGTCGGGACCGCCGAATTCACAGTTGGCTGCAAGTTCGGGAAAGTTGATTCTCTTGATCAATTTGCCGCTCGGCGTGTAAATCAAAATCGGTCCGGCAGCGATGTAGACGTTGCCGTTGGCTGCAACTCGCAAACCATCGGGACTGCCTTTGATATCGGACAGGAAGACACGTTCGTTCGAGGTATTGCCAGCGGCGTCGAGATCATATGCCATGATCTTGCGATCAGTGGTGTCAGCTACGTAGAGGGTTTTTCCATCCGGCGTGAGGGCGACACCATTCGGCCGCGTCATTTTTGCGACGAGACTCACCTTTCCGTCCGGAGAGACGTGATAGACGCCGTTGAAGTCGAGCTCTCGTTTCTCCAACACGGCGGCCGACGCAGGATCGGAGAAGTAGACATTCCCGTCCTTTCGTACCACAACGTCGTTGGGCGAATTGAAACGCTTGCCCTCGTACTGACCCGCCACCACTGAGACTTCGCCATTGCTCTCTAATCGAGAGATCCGGTGACCGTCTCTTTCCGCGGTGTACAGGCGTCCCTGCGCATCCATCGTATTTCCGTTGCCGGCGTTTGTGAATCGCCGATAGACGCTCGGCTGATTCGGTTGCGACATTTTCATCGTTTCCGAGTTGTAGATATCGCTGAACAAAAGGTATCCGCCATCTTTGGTGACCCAAACCGGGCCTTCAACGAACGCAAAGTTTCCGCCGAAGCGTTCGACTCCCGTGCCCGCCTGGGGCGCCTGAGTATTTGGCGCCTCGACTTCGATCAGCAATCGGAATGTCCAACTGCCGCCCGGCTGCAGTTTGATCAAGCCCACGCCGGTGTTCAGTGAATTTTGCACTCCGAACCATGGTTCGGGACAGAAGTATCCCTGCTTGGGGCCGCCGTATGCATTGAAACGAATGAGCGGCTCAGGCAGCGTTGAAGTTGACGTTTCTGTGACGCGCACCGTCATGTCTGAGGGATCTATGAGGCGGGAAAAGGGCTGGCTGCGATATCCCGCCAGCGGCAGCGCCACGCGAGCGTCAAAGCTGCCAAGCGCTTCAGGCGGATCGAACATACGGGGCTTGCTTTCTCCGCTAAGCACGCCCGCAGAGTTGCGCAGCATCTGAACGGTGTTTTGCGTTTCAAACTTCACGTCGTCAGGATTGATGCCCTTGACGAACGGAATATTGAAGCCAAGGTGATTGCCGATCGAAAACGGCATTGGCTCCGGGTTTGACTGATCGGACTTGATCACGTAGTCCACCGTGAGATGTCCGTCAGCAAGTTCGTAGATCGCATCGAGGTGAAACGCGAACGGGTAGTACTTGCGCGTGGCGTCTGAGTCCTGCAGTTCAACCGTCACATGCGCGCCATGCGCATCAGCGCTCCGCGAAATCTCCTTCCATGGCATCTCCTTTGCGAAGCCATGACACGGCATTGGGTAGACCTTGCCCATCACCGGATATGTGCCCATTCCGCAACTTGCTTTCGGAATGGCGTCCACAGGGTATTGCGCTCCGACGGCCGGCCACAGCAACGGCCCGCGTCCGTGGAATGTGCCAGGGGGCGAAGCGTAGTTGCGCGCGTTATAAATCAATTCGACCATCTGGCCATTGCGGGTCACTTTGAAACTGCTGAGCTCGCCACCTTCACTGGGAGCAATCGCTGCTTCGGCTCCCGCTGTGCGATCGTGCAACACCACAACGCGCGGCGATCCTGCCCCCATTGCATCTTCATCCGTGACGGAGTAGCGATCCTGCGATGTTGCGAATTGCGCTGTACATACAATGAGCGCAAAAGATGCGAGCGCACATCCACTTGCTTTCTGTTTCCTGGTCATTTTGAGGGCTTCTCCGGCTCGAACAAAGCAAAGCCAAAAACGTCTGAATTGGATTCAATGGCAACGAACTGCTTGCCACCAACCATATAGGTTATGGGTTGCGCGTTAATCTCCTGCCCGGTGTTGTAATGCCAGAGTATCCTGCCGGTCTTTGGGTCGAGAGCCACGAACTGCCCGGGAGACTCACCGGAGAAAATGACGCCACCCTTGGTTGAAACCAGTCCGCCACCGAGGCTGCTCGAGCCCACACGAGGCGTCTCCCACATTTGTTTGCCCGTCGTCAGTTCCAATGCACGCACCGAAACTTTCCACGTGTCGTCTTTCAGCAGGACATCGCCGCCGGCGCGATACTGGTAGCCGCCGGGCCGGAATGTTTCTGTGTTCATCGTCGCCATACCGCAGCCTTCGAGCGCAACGAAATAGAACCAACCGGTGTCAGGATCGTATGTAGGCGACATCCAGTTTGTTGCGCCGATTGAAGACGGGCAGATCTTCACTCCCGTCAGCGTCGGGTCTTTGCCGGGCAGTCGCATTGGCCTGCCCTTCGCGTCCAATCCGCTGGCCCAGTTCTGACTGCGTTCGAATTGGCTGCCGTGCAGAAACTCGCCAGTCACTCGGTCAAGCACGTAGTAGAAACCGTTGCGATCTGCCTGGACAAGAAGCTTGCGCGGCTGGCCATTGAACGGCGCATCCACAAGAATGGGAATCTCCACAGCATCCCAGTCCATTGTGTCGTGCGGCGTGAACTGAAAGTACCATTTCATTTTTCCGGTTTCGAGGTCGAGCGCGACAACACATTCGGTGTAAAGATTGTCGCCCGCGCGCACTTCTCCGTTGAAGTCCGGCGACGGATTTCCAATGCCCCAGTAGAGCAGATTCAGTTCCGGATCGTAGCTGCCCGTGAGCCACGTGTCGCCGCCCGCGTGCTGCCATGAGTTACCCGCCCATGACTCGGAAGCCGGCTCGCCCGGACGCGGAATCGGATCGTATCTCCACAGCCGATTGCCGGTCTCCGCATCATATGCGTCGAGAAAGCCGTTCAATCCGCGGTCTCCTGGAGAGATACCGACGATCACTTTGCCTTTGGCGATAAGCGGCGCCGCGGGTGAAGAATATCCTTCATCGGTCTCTGCGATCTTTACCTGCCAGAGCACATTTCCGCTGGCGGCATCGAGAGCATACAAGTAATCGTCGGTGGTGGTGAAGTAAACACGATCTTTGTAGACCGCCGCACCGCGGTGAGGCCCTTCGCGATCTTTCACCTTCGCGAGCTGATGATGGTAGCTCCAGATGAGTCGGCCGCTCTTTCCATCGATTGCATAGATCGCGTTTGGCTGAGTCAGGTACATGACTCCGTTCACAACGACAGGCACACTCTCAAGCCCGCCCGGCCCGGGAACATGGAAGGTCCACTTGTTTACAACTGAACCAACATTTTCAGTAGTAATCTGATCCAGTGTGCTGAAGCGTTTGCTTTCATAATCGCCGTTGTAGTGCAGCCAATCCTGTCCGGGAGGCTGCTCCAACTGTTTATCACTGACCTGTGCGCCTGCAACCAATGTGGTCATGAGTGCAACGAGAAGTATCGCTCTCAACGTCCTACCTCCCCGTCGCCTTCAATCTTCTTGCGCCCGCCGTCGCGAGTCTGCTTTGCCAGCATGGCCAACAGATCCTGAAACTCGTCCTTGCTTAGCTGTTTGTCATAGTCATGTGGCATCAGAGATTTTGCGCCCTCATCTTCCTGTCGTACATCTGCTTTGTCGATCAAGTGAAGGTGATTGTCATAATCGAGGAGTTGCAGCGAGAAAGCGTCCTCGTTTTTTGCCACGCCTTTTAGGGTTTGTCCGTTCGCCAACACCACCGTCACCGGCGTGTAGCCTTTGGCGATCGGCGTCTCTGTGGTGAGCGATTCGCGCAGGTGCTTCAACGTCATCTCCGCGCCAACATTCGACAGGTCCGGTCCGATGGTTCCACCCTTGCCTTGCATGCCGTGACACTTGGCGCATCCGCCCTTGCCCGCGAAGATTTCCTTCCCGTGTTCAACGTTGCCTGCCACATCTGTGTCGCTGGCTGACCCGCGCATGGCACGGATGAACACAACGATGCGCCAGACGTCTTTATCGTCCATCGTCTTTCCCATCGCCATCATCGCGGTTCCGGGGATGCCGTTTTCAATTGTGTCGTAGAGCGCATGTTCGCTCAGCCGGAAGAAGCGTCGATCGCCAACGAGCGCAGGTGCGCGCTCGCCCTCACCGCCGTCTACACCGTGGCAGGCCGTGCAGGTGCGATTGAATGCCACACGGCCTGCAGCTACAACTTCCGGCCCGTGACCCACGGGATTCTTGGGAGGCGCCTGCCCCTTTGCCGTCATCAGAAGTCCCAACACTGGTAAGAATGGGGCGACTCGCCATTTCAGCATTAAAAAAAACCTCCAACACCAATTGGATAGTACATGGATCATTTGCTTCGAAAATCACCGGAGCCCGCTCAGCGCACGTTTGTGCCCAATCATTAGTAACGCTTTCATCCATCGAGTTGAATGGTAGCCGCATTTAGAAACTAAACTTCAGCGCGAATTGCAGAATGCGCGGGTCTGCTGCACCCAGAATCTCGCCGAATGACGCCAGACTCGGGTTTGCCTGGGTCACAGAACCCGCAGTCGTTCCTCCGCTTGTCACTCCGGCCGCGTTATACGAGAAATTGGTGTGGTTGAAAGTATTGAAGAATTCTGCTCGGAATTGCATTCCAATACGTTCGTTGAAGGGGATGTTCTTGACGGCGGACATATCCCAGTCCCAGAATCCTGGTCCGATGAACTGCCCCTTGCCAACATTGCCAGGGGTTCCGACTGCCGGTAGTGAAAAGGCAGATCTGTTGAGCCATTGCCGGCATGCCGCCGTGGTCCCAGTGCAGGCGCCTTTCTGATAAGGTAACGCTCCTGACCATTGGGCGCGATCCGCACCAATACCTGTCTTTGATTGATCTACACCTGCGGTCACGTTCAAAGGTGCCCCAGACTCACCGGTAAAGATACCCGATGTCTCCCAGTTTCCCAGCAAACTGTGGGTAAGACCATTTGACTTTTGCAACTTGGGTGTCTGCCAGACGTACGAAGTGACGAAGACATTCGCGTGGTTGTAGTCCGACAGGCCTTCATCAAATCTGCGGAAGTTCGGCGCCGTAATCGGCAGTACATAGTAGCCCGCGGTCGCAAACGTAGCTGCGTCGGTTCCGAAGGGCAGGCTGTCTGTGCTCTTTGACCACGTGTAATTTGCCAGGACCGTCAACCCATGTGAAAGCGGCTTGGTCAGTGAGAACTGTGCTGAGTGATACCAGGAATTGCCGGAGTTGCTTTGCGTGTAGATGTTAGTAAATGGCGTCGCTGGCGGGGCGGAATTGGTGCAGGTTGCCCCGGGGTCATTGTATAGACGCCTCTGGTCCGTCGACAAAGAGCAGGCCGACGTCGTCGAGCCCGTCTGGTATTGGATGTACTGTGCCGGGTTCTGCTCCAAGGTTGTCGTCATGTGCTGCCCACGTGATCCTACATAGGCGATTCGGCTCATAACTCCATGTCCCAGGTCCTGCTCCACCGCCAAGTTCATCATGTAATTCCTTGGTGTGATGAATTTGTTATGGATATCCCAGGTGAATACCTGGACCGGTGTCACAAACGTTGCGCTCGACGACGGTGGAAAGACCGCCGGGAATGGGTTCGTGATCCCTTGATAGGGGTTACTGAAATGTCCCACGGGCGTGGTCAGAGAAACCGTCGCGCTGTATGGTGCCGCGCCCAACTCCCTGTTGTTTGAGAATGCCGGAATCCGAGAATCGTAGAAGATTCCGAACCCGCCCCGGATGCTGGTCTTGCCGTTGCCCCATGGATCGAAGGCAAAGCCCACACGGGGAGAAATGTTCCTGAAGTCGCCCGTCGTGCCATCCTCCGGCACTCCCTTGTCCCCTGAGAACAAAAGACCCGCTGGAGCGTTAGGAAACATCGCAGAATGGACCCCTGCCGCAATGTTCTCGGGATGAAACGACTGATTCTGCGGCCAAAGATCGTGCCACACCTGCGAAGGCTCATAGCGAACGCCATAGCTTAGAGTCAGTCGGGCGCTAATTCGATAGGAGTCCTGGGCATATCCATTCAGTACCCAGTCGCGGTTTTTTACATGCTGGCCATTTGCCTGCCCAAAAGTGCGCAGCCGCCCGGTCATGAAATCCACAAGCGCACTTCCCGTCGTATCGCCCGAGAACGAGAAGGTTCCGGGCAATCCCAGCACGTTGACCATGTTCAGCTGATCTTTCTCAAAGATGCCGCCAAAGGCAAAGCTGTGCTTGCCATGAACCCAGTGCAGGTCATCGGTATAGGAAAAGTCCGTGCGCGGGAACTTCGCCGTCGGATTCGCGCCGGTGCTGAAGTATCCACTGACTGAAATACTCTGAATTGCCGGGGCTGTCGGGGGTTGGTAGATTGGAACGCCAAACGTCGCCACCGTTGGTGTCCCGACAGGAGGCTGGCGGATTGAGACGATGCGCGAGAAGCCGATCCGGAAGTCGTTCAGCAGTTGCGCCGAGAACACATGCATCTCCTGAATAGTTGCGTTATGCGAACTGATCGTGGACCCTTGCCGGTAGGCCAGAAGATTACCACCGAAGGATCCCACGTTGTAAAAGCGGTTGTAGTAATAGCGGCCCACCAATGTATCTTTCGATGAGATCTTGTGGTCGCCCCGCAGGATGTACTCGTCATAGTTCTGAATAATCGGCAAGCTGTAGAAAACCTGACCCGTGGTTCCACCGGAAGGAATGTAGGTCAGCATCTTCATCGATGCAGGATCGAAGCGGCTTGGGCTGATGAATTTCGACGGAATCACAACCCCAGTGTCCGGATCTTTGATCGTCGCGCTTAAGTTGGAAAAGTCTCCATTCATGTTCGCTGTGGTCGGCACAAAGCTGCTCAGCCCGCCCTGATTGCTGCGAATCCGTGTCCCCTGGTAGCCGCCAAAGAAGAAAGTCTTGTCCCTCAATACCGGCCCGCCAATCGTTCCGCCAAATTGGTTACGTTTCAGCGGATCTACGGTCTTCTTTCCTGCGGTGTATCCAAAGTAATTCGCCGCGTTAAAAACGCGGTTACGGATAAACTCAAACGCGCTGCCGTGAAACTGGTTGGTTCCCGACTTGGTGACGATCGAAACCACACCACCCGCGTTCTGTCCGTATTCAGCGTTGTAATTGCTCGTCTGGACGCTGAACTCCTGCAATGCATCGGGAAACGGAAACGGCTGGTTGATGTTGCTGATGACGTCAATGTTGGGAGCGCCATCCAGATAGTAGCCGGTCTGATTCTCTCGCGTTCCATTGACTGCGATCGACACCGCCGCCGGAAAAGTCTTGGCATTGCCTTGATTCGAATTGTTGGATGGAGCGATTACCGCACCCGCCACCAACGTAGTTAGAGTAGCGGCGTTTCGGCCGTTCAAGGGCATCTCCACCATGCGGGTAGGGTCCACGACTTCTTTCAGGGTTGGTGTCGAGGTGTCCACCTGCTCCAGATCCGCTTCTACCGTTACCTGTTCGTTAACTCCGCCAACGGATAGCGGGATGTTGAGCGTCAGACTCTGGCTGGCCTGGAGTACAACATTCGATTGCGTGACCTTCTTGAACCCCCCTTGCTCCACACTCACCGTGTACGTGGCCGGGTTGAGCGACGGAATTACGAAAAGGCCATCCTGGTTTGTTTGCACTGTTCTTGTTTGCCCATTGGCCAGGTTGGTGACCATAACCTTGGCGCCAACGACTGATTCACCAGCCGGATCGGTGACGGTTCCATTAATCGTTCCGTATGCCTGCGTCCATGCATTGCTTGTGGTAAAGACGAGCAACAATGCCGCGGCTTGCAACCAACTCTTGATTCGCATGCTTCGACCTCCAACTTCGGCGTAACCAGTGATTGGGAATCACTCGATCTCTCGTTCAAGCTGTTACGGACCGATGGCAGAGGATCATAGGATCCCTTTCGACGATATGCAAGCAGAATTTTGGTTGCTGGTCCTACCAATACTGGTCGGACCACCAGTCCATTTAAATACAGCGATTTCCGGGTGATTTGGCCCACCCGATGGGTATGCCACGCTGTTAGAGCACCGGGCTCAAACGCGACGTGGCCGAGGCTGCGTGTGACGGCACCCGAGTCTCCTTCGCGCGGCCATCATCCCTGTTGGCCTGTTGTTCGTTTTTGGTTGCGCTCTCATTACTGCTCTTTTTTGCAAGCCTGCCGAGCGGCAATCCCGTTGAATGACGCCACGAGCAGCACGTCCAACTTCTGATGCAAATTCTGCGAAGACTGCCGAAGCTGCACTGTGCTTTCGATGCTCTTGGCGTTCTCACCGCCAATCCGGAATGTATGGTCCGCGTCCCTTTTTTGACTCACCGAATGACGTGAGAGAGCGATGCGGAATTCGCTCCGCAAAGACGATCGTTTGCTCTGCTACAGCTTTTTAGCTCAACACGGCGGGGCCGCCCGGCTCTACGGGGATACTTACTCGCTGCTTGGCATGTGTCTGGTGCCGTTGAGTCGGAAGGCCATTGTAGGTGGAGCCGGAGAAGCGGAATTGTAGCACCGGCGGATTTGCCAGTGCCATTTCTTCGCGGATGAAATCGCGTCTACGCGGCGATCAAATCTTTGTTGATCTCCACACCCAGGCCCGGACCTTGCGGCAAGTTAAGATAGCCTTCCTTGTCCACCAGTGGGGGATTCGCCATGACTGAGAACCCATTGGTGTATGCGGCGACAGGCGGGTCGTGGAGGATCTCAATCCACGGCGAGTTCGGCCAGGAAGCGATGGCGTGGAGCTGGGCGATGGTGCCGAGATTGCCTCCGCCGTGATGGGGAATCAATCTCTTGTTGTGTGCCTGGGTCAAAGCCGCAATCTCACGAAAACCTGTGACGCCGTCAGCCACCATAATGTCCGGTTGCACGATGCTGTAGACATTCTGCTCGAGTATCCACCGGTACTCGTGTACGCCGCGGTTGTTCTCTCCCCCGGCGATGGGAATGCCCACCAGGCGGCCTAACTCGGCCAGTTCATCGAACCCGTAGCGCAGCCGCGGTTCTTCCAGCCAGAGACAGTTCAAACGCTCGAGTTCCCGCGCGGTCTCCAGCGCGCGTCGAAAATCCCACATCACCCCGGGCTGCCACGTGCCGGAGGACTGGGCTTGGTTGGCGTCCACCATGATCTGCATGTCGTCGCCCACCGCTTTGCGCACCGCTTCGACCAGTTGCACGTCTTCCTTCAATGTAGGGTAATGCGCCCGTAGCTTGATCGCCTTCCAGCCTTGCGATTTGAGCTGGACCGCCATGCGGACCCTTTCCTCCGGAGTGGAAAGCTGGATCATGCTGGCATAGGCCGGTACCCGATCTTTGGCCGCGCCCCAGATTTTGTAGAGAGGTTGGCCGGTGACTTTGCCGATAAGATCCCACAGCGCAATCTCCAGAGCCGAAACTGTGCGCGGGCTGCCGCCCAGGAAATAGCGCAGCGGACCGGCCAGTTGCTCGACACTGAACGGGTCCCTACCGATTAGCTGAGCCTTGCCCGCTTCCAACCAAGCGGGGTCCATCCCCGGCCCGATGCCCGATAGTCCCTGATCGGTTTGAATCTCGATGACCGAGCCGCCGCCGATCCGTTGCGTGGTCACCGTTCCTGGATTCCACGCCGCTTCTATCTTCCCGGTTTCGCGAACGACCTTCAGGTTCACGATACGGATGTCGGTGATCTTAAGCCGCACCGCAGCGCGCAACTGCGGCATCAGTGCGGCAAGCGGTGCGGACTTCAGAAAATCTCTTCGCTGCATAGGCGACCCACCGGCGAGTATACCAGCCCTACATTGGGCATAATCTAGCGACGATTCTACCCGGAAGCTGGTGCAATAGTCGCGGACTGATTGAAGGTGAAATACCCTACCTCCGCGGAAATCCAGTCATCGCGGGGAAGATGCCCAACTGTGTGAGCGCAATACCGGCCCCGACGCAACTGAGGCCACAATGACAGCGGTCGACCGGCTTGGATTTCGTCTTCGGCTGAAGACCGACGATGGCATGAAGGGTACACGTACAGAGCCCGAAAATCGGAGTCATATACGGTTGGCCGACGATCGTCCCGGAATCCGAGTTGTACTCTCGTATCAGATGCTTAACCTACTAACCTGCGAGATAACTCTATGACAACCGTTCAAATTTCCGGAGGAGTCGCACATAACCTTCCGGCTGATCTCCGAAAGGCGCTCGCGTCCGACGCGAAGGCACTGGCGGCCTGGGAAGACATAACGCCGCTCGCTCGCAACGAGTGGATCTGCTGGACCATTTCCGTCAAGAAAGATGAGACAAGACGGCAGCATGTCGAAAGGGTGTGCTCGGAGCTCAAAGAAGGGATGCGGCGGCCGTGCTGCTGGCCGGGCTGTCCACATCGATGAGCATTCTGTAGTGTGATTCGCGCTCTAAGTGGTTGTTTGATGTAACGGAGTCTGTGCAAGGAAGCGGCATTATGTTTTCGGAGTCAAGTACTGACGTCCTCGCATTCCTCAATCTGCGAGGTGCGTATCAGTACTCCATTTCGTGCACATAATGGCCGTTTGGAGTCCACATAGGAGTGATGCCTATGAGGGGAGAATCTGGGCACAATTTTGGGCACAAAGGAATTCTGCGTAACCCAAATTATTGATTCTAAATAGCGCAATAGAAATTTCGTCAACTCTCGGAATTTCAACTATTGTGCACCCAATGCCTTTTCGCGCCGCTGATTGACACGGCTTCGCCGCTTCGCAAGCTTTTTGGGGAAAGATTGTTCTAGTGTTCTGGCCGGACCCGTAGATTCGCGAATGACAAGTTGTGGCTCAACCCTGATTTCGTCAGAGGCATTGTCTGTGCCATGGATGCGATTAAGGAGGTTTTGAGTTGCGATTCTGCCCAGTTCCGCTAGTGGTTGTCTGATGGTTGTGAGCCGGGGCAGAGTATACGCGGCTGCCTTAATGTCATCGAATCCGACGACCGAGACATCTCCTGGGACACGCAACTGCGCGTCCTCAAGCGCTCGGATCGACCCAATTGCGGAGATATCGTTGAAAGCCACTAAAGCCGTAAACGGCTGATTGGATGCGAGGAGTTTCTGGATTACAGGATAGCCTAACTCGGGCGAGGATATATCGCGGTCCAGGTTAACGATCAACTCCGGCTTGACTGTAAGGCCGAGCTCTTCCGCTACCTTCATCAAACATTGCCACCGCTCATCCGAGTCGGAGCTGAACGGTTGCCCACGCATGAAAGCTACATTTCTATGCCCGAGAGTATAGAGGTGGTTTAAAACAAGCTCTGCCGCACGCGCGTGATCGAGCACGATGTTGGTAACGCCTTCGATGTGTCGATGCCCTGCGACGGCGACCACGGGAATCGGGATGTGATGTTCAAGCAAGGTGTCGATGGCGATAATTCCCTGTGCGCCACGCCCCATGAACATTTGCGTGTATTTCTCAACAAGTCTTTTTTGGTGCCGGTGGTGGGCCGTGAAGTAGAAGTACCCAGCGTTGACAAGCTCATCGCCGATACCGCTCATCACCTCAGTATGATAACCGTCGCCAAGTTCTGGCACCAGGATGCCAATGGTGAGCGTCCTTCGATTTCGTAGCGAACGCGCCAGCAGACTCGGCTGGTAATTCATTTCCTTGGCGGCGGCCTTGATACGGTCCCGCGTCACCTGTGGAATTGAACGCCCTGGAACATCGTTAAGGACAACCGACACGGTTGCTGGATTCAGTCCAAGACGAGTAGCCAGTTGCTTGAGGCTCACTGGTTGGTGGACAGCAGGCTTTGTAGAGTGTCGTTGCCGCTTACCCGCAACAGAATCGTCCATGAATGCGCCTCACCCGCCTTCCCTGTCATCTACAGGAGAATCATATATAGACCATTTTACAGACAACGCAACAAGTCTCTTACCAGTTCCGAAGTTAACGGTCCCAAATTACCTTTCATCCGGTTGATCCGGGCGAATTTCGCTGGGCAGTACCTGCAGATCTTTGTAGACAGAACGAAGCTTGTCTTTCATATCTTTGTATTTCTTGTAGAGTTCCACTTCGCGCTTTGCATCCGCAATTTGCCCTCTCTGGCGGTACAGCGTGCCGAGACGGTAGTGCGCAATTGCGTTCGTTGGATCAAGTTTGACCGTATCTTCCAGCACCGTCTGTGCTTTGTCGGGCTGTTCCATCTCGATCAATATCTTGGCCAGGCCGAGCTTTGCATCGACGTCTAAAGGTTGTAAATCGATTGCTCTTGAGTATTCCTCGTAGGCCTCAGAAGTGCGTCCCTTTTGAGCATCGATCTCGCCCAGCCGGCACTCCGCTCTTTCATCGGCCGGATTTTCTTTCACCGCAGCGCGATATTCTTTCTCTGCCTCGTCTTTCAAAACTGCATCCAGCGAGGTATTGAGCAGCTCTGCCAATTCATAATGGACACTGGGCAAATGAGGATCCAGCTCGATTGCCTTGCGAAACTGTGCAACTGCCCCATTTGTATTGCCCTCTTTGATTTCTTCGTGGGCCATTACCTGGTGCATCTGTGCCGAATCAGGTGCAATCAGCGACAGCGACAGCATTGACTCGCCGGAGAGATCGGAATAAGTGCGGTATGCGGCATAGAGTACCTCTGCGTTCTCGGGATAAGCTTTCCGTAACTGAGTGATCACAGCCGCCGCATCGTCAAGGTCGCTGCTTGCCGTATAAATTCCTACAAGTTCCAATCCCACTTGCACCTTGAGTTTCTGGTCTTGAATTGAGGGAAAAGAAGCCTCAAGGTCTCTCTGGGCACTTTTGAAGTCTGCTTTGTGTTGCTCGGCCATTCCTAACAGCGCCTGAACCTTCCATAAATCCGGCTGTAACTTGAGGGCTGTCTGCAATTGCGATATTGCGTCCCCGTAGTCTCCATGAAAGAAGAGCAGGACTCCAAGATTTGCGCGGCCGTTCACATTGCCCGGATCGAGGTCAACAACTTTCTTCAACTCCGGAATCGCCAGATCCGGCCGCTGCTGCCTGAGATATTGCTGGGCCAGCCGCTCATGCTGAAGTACCTGATCTTGCGCGCTCGACGAGCCTTGACATAACAATGGAATGGAAACGAATGGCAAGAGAAACACTGTGATCAATGCGGCTTTGGCGGACATGGCAGCCTCATGATACCAAAGCAAGAGTTGAAAGGATTGAGAGGACGGCGTGAACCGCCGTCCTCTCTTTCGGCAATGGGCGTTGTGTTAGAACGAAAAACGTCCAACCATTTCCCATGTTCTGCCACCGATAGTGGTGCTGGTAATCTGCTCCGGGGCGTTCGTGCCAATGGCGTTATTGCCCGGTTGTCCGAAGCTGGCATGGTTAAGGATATTTGTAGCTTCGGCACGAATCTGGAAATTCATCCCTCGGTCGGGCACGATTGCGAAACTCTTGCCAAACGAGAAATTGATATTGCTCAGGCCAGGACCATAAATCTTGTTCCTGCGGAACGTGCCGAATTGGTTGGTGTAGTCGGCAGGATTCTCCCAAGGCTGTGAGCCAAGCGAGTCACCACCGGCCTCCACGTTGTCATTGAACCAGGCATTAAGACTGTGGTAGGGGTAGCTCGCCCCGCTGTAAGTCTTGGTTTTGAGGTTGTAACTTTGCCAGGGCTTCGTGTAGTCGCCTACAAGGTTGGCAAACTGTTTCGAGGACCCGGACAAGTTACCGGAAGTGTTGTTTCCACCGGTGGTAACTGAAATTGGATTTCCACCTTGATAGACGAAGGTGCCAGAGACCAGCCAGCCGCCCAAGATTTCATCCACGATCAGACCATTGTTCAGGAATTGCCTGCCTTTCCCGAAGGGCAACAGATAGACAACTTCTCCTTTGAGCATGTGCCGAATGTCGAAGTTGGAATTGCTGTAGTTGGCATGAATGTTGTACGCATCCTGATAATCCTGCCAACCGCCACGGCTTCCCCATCCGGAAGAGTCCATGTCGCTTAGGAAGTGAGACCACGTGTAGTTAGTACTGAACTGAAGCCCATAAGTCATGCGCTTCGTGAGCGTAGCCTGCAGTGAGTTGTAGTTAGAGATCGCGTTGTTTGTGCTACCAGTGATTGTCCCGAAAATCGGATAAGGAGATGCGGATCGACCCTGGCCGAGTTTGGACTGGGGGACCTGGTTGATGTCCACGCCGCTGGTGTTCAGATGCCTGCCTTTGTTGCCCACAAAGGCTGCAGTTGCGACAAAGTCTTTCGCAAACTCCCTTTCTACCGACAGCGAATACTGATAATTCGTTGGCGCGGGAGTGTGGAGTTGGTTGTAACTTACGTTTTGCCCGTTCTTGGCCCAGGGTGTGGTGGGAGCCGTCACATTGGCTTGAGCAATCGTGGATGGGTTAAACCCTGGGCCTCCGCAACCTGGGTCCTGAGTGTTGGGCGTATTCATGCCTGCACTGAGATTGACGACTGGGCAAATGCCGTTGGTCGTGCTGCTATCGTTAAGGCTATTGTTGGCGCCAAAGGCATTGCCCAGCCCGCTGCCGTAGGTATCTTCACTCCAGGTGGATGTATACATGCCGATGCCTCCGCGAATGACAGTACTTGGCATGGGCTGCCAACTAAAGCCGACTCGAGGCATGACGATGTTGTACTTGGGTGCCTGAAGGGTCGTGCGTCCGTTTGCTCCGTTGAAGGCATACCACATACCGCCTTGAACGGGCGCTCCAGGAGCAATTCCATTGATGGCGCTGGTAGAAACGTTGAAGTTGGACACGGCAGGGTCGAAGGTACTCATGTTGCCTTTGACGTCAGACCAGCCGGTCATGATTTGATAACGCAAGCCCAGGTTGATCGTCAGGTTGCGTTTCAACTTCCAGTCGTCCTGAATAAACATCCCCGGGATCTTCAATCTTCCGCCGTACTCGGGGGTATTGTTGGCGCTCCATTGCTGCGTCTGGCCGAGCAGGAAGTCGGCGTAGGAAAGGCCGTCATACGCGCTTGTGTTGCCTCCGCCTTGTGAGGTGTAGGTTCCCGCATAAGTGATGTGTGCGGCTGTCAGATTCCCCCATGCGGTAGCGTCTGCTCGATAGATCAGGAACTCGCCGCCGAAATGCAGTACGTTCCGCCCTTTGATCACTGTGACCACGTCGGATGGGTCGAAGACCATTTCCTTGTAGACCGCATTCGTGCCGGGAGCAATGTTGCTATCGAAGCCGTTGACCGAAAGCTGTGGCGCAACGTCCGCTACGGCAAACTGCAGCCCGAGCTTTGCTGGCCAGCCCTGGCCCACTGTTTGAGGCACAAAGAAGTTCAACTGGTCTGTAAAGCCCAGGCGCGCTTCGTTGACTATGTGGTCATTGATGGTCCACACATCGGAGATTTGCGCATTATCGCGGCTCACGTCACCGCTGTAGCAATTGAACGGGCAAATGCCCTCGTTGACCGTCCTCCCAGGGTTATCGCTTTCCGTTTCTGAGAGTGTGAGCCGATTTTTCGGCGTTACGTCGTAATCAAGGCGGCCAAACCACTTAATGAACGGATTGGAACTGGGCGCTTGGTAAGAGTAGTTATTCTGGAAGTATCCCTTGCCGCTGTCAACGCCGGAGATATTTGGCTTCGGGAAAAGCTTCTGGAACGCCTGAGCCACCGGGTTGATCATCGCGGCGGGGATCTTGTTACTGCCATATTCCGAGATGAAGGTCTTCCGTATGACGCAAGGAGAGCCCAATTTGGCTGTCGGCGCACCGTCGGTATAGACGCAGCCACCGTTCGGATTGACGACCTGCGTTGTGGGATCGTAGAGGGTGGGGAATCCGGGGCCTGTGAAATCGCCGCTCATCATGGCATCGGTCGGCTCGGTAGAGAACCCCGTGCTTGCTCCGCCGTGATTGATTGTCCGATCGTAATTGAAGTAGAAGAACATCTTGTGCTTCAAGATCGGACCGCCAACGGATCCGCCAAAGTTGTTGAAGTGAAGGACTGGAACTTTTTTGCCGGAGCCGAATTGATACGGAGCAGCGTTCAGCGCATTGTTCTCGAAATACTCGTAGGCGGCTCCATGGTACTTGTCGCCACCGCTCTTGGTGATCTGGTTGTAAATTACGTCGCCCACGCCGTATTGCGCTGAAAAAGCAGTTGCACTCACTTTAACTTCAGCTGTGGTTTCGAATACCGTGACGTCGGAGTTTTGACTCATCGGCAGGGTAGTATTGGCGCCATCCTGAAGTACGCTAGCAAAGGGTAGATTGCCGTTAATAGAGGCAATCGTACCTGGATTGGAAGCATTGGATGAGTTCTCGGGTGCACCGGAGGCGCCCGGCATCAGAATGATGAAGTTCTGCCAGTCAGCTCCGCCGCCATTCTGGCTGCCCACCTGGGGCAACTGAATCATGGTGTCTGCCGCAAAGCTTCCTTCCTGCGCGCCAGATTCGGTTTGCAGCATCGGAACATCGGTGTTGACTACAACCTGCTGCGTAACTTGACCCACCACCAGGGCCGCATCGACGGTTTGGGTTCCGACGGTGACCGTTACCGGACCACGTACGTAACTCCGAAATCCCTCTTTGCTGAATGTGAGTACGTAGTGGTCCAAACCGATCGCGCCCGTATCGTAGAGTCCCGCGCTATTGGTTACGTACGTGCGAGTGACGTCCTTCTCGACATCTCTCACGCTAACCGTCACTCCGGGAATCACCGCTCCCGTTGCATCAGTTACGGTGCCGCGAAGTTCGCCTGAGTTTGTGTTTTGCGCATTGCATATCCCGCTCCCAACTGCCATCAGAATTACCAAAAGGAGAGGAACGAACAGACCTTTTGCTTTTGTCATGAATTGCCTCCAGAACTGCTTAACATCGGAACGGTTTCACTTATCCGAGCAAGGTAGGAGCCCTGTGGGAGTTTCCTCAACTTCCTGAAGCCCCTGCCGAATTCGGTAGCCGATTCGAAGGTCACCCGTAGATTTCTTGACCTGCAAACAAGCTAGACAAACGCTTGTTTAGATAACATTCTGTCCACCTGTTTACAGGCGGGGCCGATTAGAGCATTTCAAAAATAGAGATGTCAAGATAAAAATCCTGTGATTTTGTTCTAGACAAACGTTTGACTTAATACTAAAGTCACTGAGTGCCCGGTAAGTCGGCTAATAAGTATTTGTGTCTTCGGCGAACTCTTGAGCAACCATGAAGTAAAATTACGCTTTAGGTAAACGTTTGCCTAAAGGCTTTTCCCGCAGCAAAATCGATTAAGCAACGATCAGGAAGAATTGGATTCAAATTTGCGATGAAGACTAGTAATCGGCGTATTTTCGTACGGCAGGCCGCAACCGCGGCCGCATCTTTGGCCTGCAACCATGGGATATCTTTGTGGGCACAGGTTTCGACCGCCGGGGTGCCGGTACGTGCCTGGATAACCACTGGCGGAAAAAGATTTAATAGTCTGGAGGTCCAGCCCTGGCGGGTATCGACTTCTCAAAACAGTTCGGACCTTGTCATCGACCCCACCCAGCGGTTCCAGAGCATTTTGGGTTTCGGTGGAGCCTTTACCGGCTCTTCTTGCTACCTGTTCAGTCGAATGGGGAGCGCCGCACGACGGCAATTGATGCAAGATCTCCTGGGATCTGGCGGGCTTCGGCTCTCTATGGGCCGGACTTGTATTGGAGCCAGCGACTACTCTCGAACAGCATATTCGTTCGATGAGTCACCGGTTCCCGACCCGGATCTCAAAAGATTCAGCATCGCGCACGATCGCGAATATATTTTGCCTGTGCTCCGCGAAGCTGTTGAAATCAACCCGGAGCTATTCCTTTTTTCCTCTCCGTGGAGTCCGCCAGCATGGATGAAAACGGGCGGCTCACTCCTGGGCGGGGCTATGCGGAAACGCTATTTCGCCGCCTACGCACAATACTTTGTAAAGTTTCTCAAAGCCTACAAAGCGGAAGGTGTCACCATCGACGCCGTAACTCCCCAAAACGAAGTGGACACCGATCAGGATGGACGGATGCCGGCCGCGCTCTGGGGCCAGGAATACGAAGCAGCATTCATCGGCGAGTTCCTCGGGCCGGCGCTCCGCAACGCTTCTCTGGATACCAAAATCTGGCTTCTTGATCACAATTACAATCTTTGGGGTCGCGCCGTCGATGAGCTCAGCGAACCGAGCGTATTTAAATATGTCGATGGCGTTGCATGGCACGGCTACGTGGGTACACCCGAAGCGATGAGCAGAGTCCACAACGCCTTCCCGAATAAAGATGCCTACTGGACAGAAGGCGGCCCTGACATTTCGGCAGCGGACTATGCGACAGACTGGACCAGATGGTCCAGCACCTTCGCAGCGATACTCAAGAACTGGGCGCGCTGTATCGTCGCGTGGAATCTTGTGCTCGATGAAAAGGGTGGGCCTAATATCGGCCCCTTCAGCTGCGGCGGTCTTGTCACGCTCGATTCCAAAACGCAGGAAATTATGCGCAGCGGTCAATACTGGGCTTTTGCTCATTATTCCAAAGCTGTTTGCCGTGGGGCGCGAGTCATCGCTACAAGGTGCTCCACGGCCGGAGTAGAGCACGTTGCTTTCCTAAATCCCGCTGGCGATTACGTTCTTGTTCTCACCAACCAGGGAGAGGAACGCGAGTTAGATTGCCGGTTTCGAGAGAAGTCACTGCATCTCAAGCTGCCGCCCAATTCCGTTATCACGCTGCAGTGGAGCTAAAAATCGAGACGGGCTTGAGGCTATGCTGCGGGCACTCGAATAAGGAAGAATGCCGACGATCAGGAATGAGAGGGAGCATGCGGGACCGGAGCTTCTGAGGAACGGAAACAGATCGGCAGCAGCAGGATCATCAGCAGAGCAGCTCCCCAGGGCGCCGCTAACCCGTATCGCAGAGAACCATAGCGTTCCGAGAGGAGTCCTGTGAGCCAGGGGAAAAGCGCCGCTCCCGTTCCGGAAACTCCAAATATCCAGCCACGCGGAGAACGTTCCAGAAGGAAGGAAAGCAGCAGCGGATAGAGCGGACCGACGCAAAGGCCGGACAGTACCGCAGCAACACGAATGAGCGCGAGGCCGGGCGCGACAATGATAAGGGCAACTGAGATCGCAGCGCCCCATAGTGCGAAGCGAAGCAGCCTCTGCCGACCAACAATCGCCAGCAAGCGTGTGGAAAATGCCAGGCGCCCGAAAACCATTCCAACCCAGAAGAGAGATGTGGCGAGAGTAACGCCTGCCACGGTCTGTGGGTTAGTGCGATGTGAGTACATCGTCAGCCAGCCGCTCAGCGAACTCTCAATACCTATTGAACCAATGGCCAGCAGAAGCAGTGGGAGCAACCAACGCAAATTTGCGAAAGGCTGCGGCTCCGTCACTCTTATCTCCATCTGAGCGCGTGTCTCTTCCTGCCGCTCGCGAAAGAGTATCCAAACCAGGATCAATAGAAACATCCCACAGAATGTGAAGAAGAGCGGACGGGGGTTTTCCATACTTAGGAACGGCAGAAGTAGCACAGTGCCGGCCAGGGCGCCTGCTGACCACGCAAAATTGAGTCGCTCCAGCAACGCAGCCCGATGATCGCCGTACCGTTCGGAAAAAATCAGACTGGTTGAAGTCATTACCATACCCAGTCCCAAACCGAAGCAAAAGAAGACGACGAACAACAGCCCGCGTCCGGTGAATGCCAAAGTGCATGACGTGACTACCAGTAAGCAATACCCGACCTTGAGCGCGCGAACATGATTGGCTCCGGTCAGGATCGCGCCGAGCGAAGACCCCACGAACTGCAGAAAAAAGAGCAGACCCGAGGTGTCGTCTCTCAGTTCCCAGATTCGTGCAAGCGCAGGGAGCATCACGCCGAGCATTACCGTTCCGGCGCCGGTAAGGCCAAAACCCGTGCCTAGAACCAGGCTTGAAAGTGTCCGCTGGCCGGATCGAGATTGCAATGCAGGTCCAACTTGATTCATCAAGTATCCGTGCGACTGTAGCTCTCGGATTATATTCCGGCTCTGCGGCTTAAGGCTCTATCTTCTAATGCCCGCCATTTATGGGAACTCCGCCAGCTTGGGAGTGACACGGGGATTGATCGACGTCGAGCCGCCCTCATTATCGATGACATTTGAGATTTCGCCCAGGTTACCAAGGGCTACCGTGATCATGTGGTGGAAGCGGACGCCAGGAGTACGTGGGACTTCAATGGCGCGCGTGAGTTCGACGTTCGGGTGGCGAAAAACGGAGTAGATGCCGAGGCCCCACGATTCATGCGTCGACACGTTGTCCGCAACCTTGTATGAGGCCCAGCCATTCACCCCCGCCGCACTTGTATAGCTGGCCTGGTCGGGTGGGTCATAAGGAATTTCGGACTGATAAAAATAGGTGCGCCCGCCGTTGCCGTTCCAAATCACCTGGAACTGCTGATGATGTTCGACGAACAGGCCATATGCAGTGACGTTGTTGCCGTTCACTACAAGCCCATTGGCGCTCAGATTCTGATTCCATCCTACGCCGGAGCCGTGATCTGCGCGCCAGATCCAGGTGTGATCCACGATTGTGTTGTTGCTGTTGATTTCGAGATTGCCGGTGGTGCGGCCTACCCCGGCGCCGCCATCGCGGAAGAAGACATCGTGGAGCGAGATGGGGTTCTTGACGTGGTTGGCTGTACTGCCTTTGGGACCCACTTGCATGAGCACGGGAGATTGCGTTGGCCCGGCGTCGACGAGCAGTCCGGCAACAATGATGCCATCCACATCTGCGGTGGTCATGGCTGCTGCGCCGTTGATCGGCTTCAGCGTGGCAAAGCCGATCCCCATGACGATCGTGTCAGGCCGCGAGACTTTGATAGGTTCACTTAATTCGTACTGACCCGGCGTAAACAGGAGATCTTTTCCCTGCGCGAGTTGTGCGTTCAGAACAGCAGCGCTGTCGCCGGAGTGCGCAATGAAGAAGCGGTCGATGGGAACTGATCGTCCCGGAGTCGCTCCGCTGCGCCAGGAGATGCCCGCACTATTCGTTCGCAATTCCGGGACCCGCACGAAGTATTTGCCGCGCGCATCGACAGCGAGAAAAGGCTTCTCGCGCACGATTGGCGTCTTCGTCACCTTAGTGAACGGCGGCGTTGGCCATTCTCCGGCCGGAGGTTCTTTGATACCGACAAACACCATGTTCCAGTTGGAGCCTGTCCAACTACCCCACTCGCTATTACGCGAGATCCATTGCTGTTGGGAGCCTGAGTCCACGTTGCCATCAACTAGAGAATCGGACATCCAGCCGCCACTGGCCCAGCCTCGATTCTGGTGGAGCACGAGATTACCGAGTACGTGCATACGACGGAAAGGAACGGCCTGCGAAACCGCCCATTGCATAGTGTCCACTGCGGCGCCACTCGCGGGCGTAACCGAAAAACCTTCCACTGCGCGCCAGAACGTGCAAGTAGCATTGTTGCGCGGAAGGCTGGCGTCAGAGTGGACGTTGCCCGTGATACGCACGGCATCCGGCGTCGCTCCAAGGCCGACGACTTCTGTATAGAAGCCAACAGGTACATCCACTTTGTAATTGCCGGGTAGAAACAACAAAGCGTAACGTTCTCCGCCGAACTCGCTGTGTTGTTGGATCGCATAGACCTTGTCGATCTGAGCTTGAATGTCGGCGGCGGGCATGGCAGGGTCGAAGATGAGAACGTTAGATCCAAAGTTTGGCTGGACGTTGTTAGCTGCCTGACAGAAGAGTGAGGAGGATCCTAATGTGATCGCCATCAGCGCGAAGCTGATGGCGATCGAGCAATCCGTTGCTCTTCGATGTCTACCCTGAAGCCGATTGATTTTGTTCCCTTCTCTACCAGACATATGTGCCTACCGATTCTTCCGGCAACGTCGTGGTGAGGCTCTTGCCGTGAAACACAATTTGAAACTTCTTTTCGAAGTTACCTGTGTTTGCGACCACCAGAACAATCTTTCCCGATGGGGTAAGAAAAGCTACGTCGTAGAGTTGATCCAACTCGCTTGATCCAATGCGCACGGAGCCTGGCCCGACAAATTTTGAAAAGTGAGCGAGGGCGTAATATGCCACGTTGAATGTCGCGTTGTCGCCGTCGAGAGTGATGGCGCCGAAGCAGCCTGTGCATCCGCCATTGTTGGTGTGTGGGCCCGCCTTTGGATCGGCCGCCAGGTTCCAGAGAAGCACATTGCGGCTCCAGTTCCGCGTAGCGCCGATCAGTACCCGATTGACCGGCTCGGCGATACCAATGGTTGTGGCATTAGGCCGCCCAGTAACCGACTGCTCAGTGAGATAGAGATTCTTGTTGGGATACAAATTGTGGACTTGGCTCATGGCGCTGGTATCGCCGCCATACAAATGGAAGGCTATCCCATCAACATACTTGCCGGCGTGAGCGTCTCCCAAGATCGACAGCGGGTAGGATGGGACGTCGAGATTGTGATCGTAAAGCTGAATCTGTGTCTTGATCCCGGCCTTTTCAAAAGCTGGTCCAAGAAACTTGGCGACGAATTGATCCTCCTCCGGCGCAAACATCACCATGCTCGGCGTATTTTTTGGATTAAGCGGCTCATTCTCAATTGTGATTGCGTTGATCGTGATGCCTTCAGCTTTCATGCCCTCGATATATTTCACGAAGTAATTGGCAAAAGCTCCGTAGCAACCGGGTTTCAGATTTCCGCCTTTTACATCAACGTTGGTCTTCATCCATGCTGGAGCAGACCAGGGCGAACCCAGAATCATAATGTGGGGATTGATGGCCAGAATCTCTTTCAAAATCGGAATTACATCTGCGCGGTCAGGCGCAAGGCTGAACTTCTCCAGATTTGGATCTGTTTCCCCCTTCGGCATATCGTCGTAGGAGAAGACATGATCGTTCATATCGGAGGCTCCGATACTGAGCCGGAGATAGCTGACGCCGATGCCATTCCCTTCTGTTGAGAAGATGTTTTTCAAAAGCTCGGTTCTCCGGGCAGGCGACATGTGCATAAGTAACTGCGCGCTTCCGCCAGTTAACGCGAATCCGAATCCGTCAATTGGCTGGAATTGCTGCATGTCATTCACCTCGACGGTGGGCAGCTGATCCTGTGCTTTGGCAAAATGCAGGGGGGCGGCCTGGAGCGCGAACAGCGCCGACCGATCTGTGGTTGTCAGCCAGAGTTGTGCGCCCGGTGTGTCTTGAGCTCGGAGAGTGGCAAGTGTGGATAGTGGGAGCGCACAAATTAGAGCCAATGTGAATCTTGAATGCATTAAATCACCTCTTGCCGATGATCGCTGCGCCTTCAGGGTTTGGGACTCTCTTTGCCGTCAGTAGAAGACAACCGATTGTTTTCAGGCCAGGAATGTGCGACGCATCGGACCGCCCACGATAAAAGCAGTACCTGCCCATGCCTGTCAAGTCGGTTACGGTCCGTGAGTCGGTTTTCGTTACGCAGTCTTGCCTTAATATCTGTAGAAGTCATCATCGATCCGTGCCATTCCCGGAATTGTCCAGTGGTAGACACTGTGTTCCACCCAGGACGCTCCACGTGAAGCCTTCTTCGGCGTTCCCGCGAGCGATAGGCCGCAACTTGAGTACTGGGCGGCGAGCCTTGATGACTGCAACTGGGCGCTTATCACCGGCCGCGAATCTCGAACGCTCGCGCTCGAGATCGATACGCGATCGCAATCCGACTCGCTGCTGCAACTTTGCGGCGATGACTGGGAATGGCAAGAGACTCTCCAGTTTCGTGCAGCGCATCGTTGTTTCACGCTCTTCCGATACGGCGAGACGAGCATCTGTAAACTCCGCGCGGGGTCCGGCCTGAAGCTGCACTATGGTGCTCCTATTTTGATTCCGCCGTTCCGCATCGGCGCCGACCCGCCTGTGGGAAACAATCAGGCAAACGCCGCATCTGACCTGGCAACTCCTAACCAAGCGTGCGAACAGGATCAAGAAGTGTCTGCCCAGAGATTGGGGGCAAGGCTATCCTGGCCGACACCTGGCCGGAGAAGATTGGCAAGGGGCTGATGTTCATTTCCCTGAACGTCGAGCCGGAGACGCGCGAGGACGCAGTCGCCGCGTTGGACGCGCTGCGCGCAGAACTCGAGGCAAAGAGCATTCCGGTCAAGAAGGGTTCGTGGGGCTACCGGCTTCTGGTGGTCGATGATCTCGACGGCAATCAACTCTTCTTAAACTATCCGAACGAAACTGCATCCGTCCCGAACCCTTGCTGAATCGCCCGGTGAGCCAGATGTCGACAATCCCCCTTATTGCGTGTAACCGGCCAGCTTCAGAACGTAGGCATATTTCCCGGGTTGATGCTCCGGCAACGATACCTGTATATTGCCGCCGGCTGCCTTCGTGTCCAGCGGCTTGGGATCGCCCATTAATGTAACCTGGACGCCCGGCAGCGCGGACACACCCTCAATCGTGGCTGTAGGCGCCTTCGGCGTTCCCAGAATCGTCGCGTACAGATCATTTCCTTTGCGCGTGAAGCGAAGGTCGTCGCCTTCGGCAGTTTTGCCAACGGCGCGCTCCCACGGAACGGTGTCGTAGATCGCCTCGCCGTTCTGCTTGAGCCAGGCACCCAGTGCCGTCAACCGATCCATCTGCACCGGAGGAATCGTTCCATCGTCTTCTGGCCCCACGTCCAGCAGGAGGTTGCCGTTCTTACTCACGATGTCAACCAACATTGCAATCAGATCGGCTGAAGCAATGGTCTCCGCTTCGCCCTCGGCGCGGTTATAGCCAAAGGACCGCCCCAGACCGCGGCACTCCTCCCACTTCTTTGCAACGATCTTCTCCACCTTCTGATACTCCGGCGAAGTAAAATCCGAGTGCTTGATTCCCAGACGATCATCCACGACTCCATCCGGCACAGCGTTGTAATAGTCCGCTTCAACCTGCATGGGCCGGCCTGTTTTTGGCCAGTCGATGTCGTTCCATAGAACTGCGGGGTGATATCGGTCGATGAGTTCATGAATCTGCGCGAAGGCGTAGTCCCCATAAGCCTGGGATTCCGGCTTCACTGTCACGTAGTCCGAAGCTGTCTGGATAGGACCGGAGTTGAAAGTCCAGTCGTAACCGCCGGAGTAATAGAGCCCCATCTTCATTCCCTCGCTTTGCACTGACGTTGTCAGCTCGCCCACGATGTCACGCTCCGCGTGCCGCTGGTTCTGCGGAATCGAAGGATTCGGATTCACCGTCGTGCTCGGCCAAAGCGTGAAGCCATCGTGATGCTTTGTCGTCAGCACCACGTAGCGTGCACCTGCGTCTCGAAAGGTCTTCGCCCACTGGTCGGGATTCCACTTCTTCGACTCGCGGTTGAAGACAGGTGCAAAGTCGTAGTAGCTGAAATTCGCTCCGTAGTGTTCGCGGTGATAAGCCTGCGTGGGCGAGCCCGGAACCCGCATCACGTTCAGGTACCACTCCGCGTAGGGGTTGTACTTGATGTAGTCCGCGTTCGTAAAGTCGTGCTCAGGATGCGACAACGGCGCCCAGCCGGGAACTGAATACAGTCCCCAGTGAATGAAGATTCCCAACTTCGCCCCTGCATACCATTGCGGCAACGGGTGACTGTCCAGCGACGCAATCGTCGGCTCATACTTCACGTTCTCTTGTGCGTGACATACTCGGTTGGCCTGCACCAGCAACCCTGCCAAGATCAAATAGAACCCAACTCGACGGATCATTGCCAAATCTCCTTCAGCGCTTTACTAAACGATAACGAAAACGTTAACGAATAATAGCGCTCCTTCGCGATTCTGCCAAATACGACCCTTCATAGCGCAGCGAAAAGTTGTCCGCAGATGTTGAATCTAATGGGACGTTTCGCAGGGCTTCCCGTCGCACATGGCACCGGTAATGCCTTTGCCTTCGGTGATCGTGTAGATGCGATCGACGAAAGGCAGGCTTAACTTCTCCACGTTACCGCTGGGCCAGTGAATCTCCGCCTGATCGACTATTTCCGAGTTGCCCAAACCGAAGTGGACGCGCATGTCATTTGACGAGAGATAACTTCCGCCGCTCAGAACGTCTCCCCTTTGACGCATACCGTTTGCGGTCACGTACACAGTTGCGCCAACCGCGTCGCGCGGGCTTTTGGGGCCGCCGACGAGCTTGATATCGAGCCAATGATGGTGGTCGGGACTGATGTTGCGCAGCAGCAGCGGGACGCCGTCCATGCTGCTGATGACCACGTCAATTTTGCCATCGTTGAAGAGATCTCCAAACGCCGCGCCACGACCGACTGTGACCACTGCGAGTCCTGTTCCCTCGACCGCGGGCACCAGCTCGAATTTGCCGTTGCCCAGATTGTGATAGAGCAACGGGCGCTGCGCGTAGCTCTGTCCCCACTCCGGATGCTGATCGACCTCTGGGTAGACATGGCCGTTTACGATGAACAGATCCTTCCAGCCGTCATTGTCATAATCGAGAAATCCGTCGCCAAATTTCACAAAGGGGATAGAAGACTGGGCGATTCCGGCTGGGTAGCTGACATCAGTAAAGGCCCCTTTGCCATCATTCCGGAAGAATATGGGGTAATCATCTGAGAAGGTCGTGCTCACCACCGAGAGATGTCCGTTGTTCTCATAGTCTCCGACTGCGAGGCCCATATTGGCCGCTTCGCGTCCATCTCCGTTGAGCGCGAATCCCGTTTCGTAACTGTCGTCCTTGAAGGTGCCGTTTCCCTTGTTCAGGTACAAATAGTTCGGCGTGGAGTCGTTGGCCACCAGGAGGTCCGGCTTACCGTCGTTGTTTACGTCGGCAAACAACGCGTCGAGTCCGTAATAACCGTTGGGACCGTCTACGCCCAGCTTCTTGCTGACGTCGATAAAAGTACCGTCGCCATTGCTGTGGAAGAGATGATCGCGTGCTCCCTGAAGGCCGCGTGGGCCGCACATCACCTTCACGCCGCGGTACTGGCAGAAGTCGTAACCAGCGGTTTTGTAACCGGAGAGCGGAACGTTTTTCAGGTCGAGATCAATATAGCCGGCCACAAATAGATCGAGGTTTCCGTCGCCGTCGTAGTCCCCGAAAGTGGCGCCGGTGTGGTCAATCGCCACGTTGGCCGAACCTTCGTCGAGGACCACACCAGCCTGCACCGCGACATCGGTAAACGTGCGGTTGTGATTATTGTGATAGAGCCGGCTGGCACCGACACCAGTCACGTAGAGATCGGGCCAGCCATCGTTGTCGTAATCGCCAACAACGCAACCCGTTCCCCATCGGTCGTTCTCCACACCTGCGCTCGCGGCCACATCGGTGAACGTGCCGTCGTGATTGTTATGGAAGAGGGCAGCATGCGGTGAAGGCGCCTTCCCCGCTAGAGCGTCCAGCGTCGACCCATTCACCAGGTAAATATCGAGCCAGCCGTCGTTATCGTAATCAAGAAGACAGACACCGGAGCCTTTCGCTTCAATGATCACTCGTTTATCCGGCGCGCCAGTTACGTTCCGCCATTTCGAGAGCCCTGCCTTTTCGGTAGCATCGATGAACACAATGGGACCCGTCTTCACGAAACCACCGGCCGTAATGGGACGGTGCTGTGTGTCGAATACCGCCGCCTGCGGACCGGCGTTGGTCATTTCTCCGCCTGTCGCTCCTCCCTGCTGGCCAGCGGCGATTACCGCGTCCTGGGAAACGTGCAGCATGAGAAAAAGCAAGGCGCAAACTGCCGAAACCAGAAGAACGGACCGGAACCATTGACGCTTAATGCATCTCCCACCCTTGCTAGGCAGGACTGAGCGCAGGTGGTAAACGCGAAGCCGGCGGAATCGCAACTTGGTTTTACCTCTTTCGGACATGGTACAACGACACTGCACGAGCATCGATCGGCTGAAAACTGTGCCCTGGCGCGACGCAGGCCAACTCTACGCCAGATCGTATAGGCACCACCGACGCTAAGTTCAATTCGCCACTCTGTGTTGGGTCAGCTCGAATCTAAATCCACGCTCTCAGTGCGAGGCGCCTTGCTTTGCTCCATTTTCTTTTCGAGCGTGCGCTTTGTATCGATTTACTAAAGGGATCTTGTCGCAGGGCATCACTATTAATGCTTAACCCGAGAAAAATGCCTTGACAAGCGTGCAAACGATGGCTAATATTCGCCAAGTTAACGATTACGTAAACGTGGTCCGATAACGTTTTCGCTGTGGCGGTATCCTGGTCAGCTAACCCTGAGGTTGACTTTCCCAAGTCTGAATCCGGATTCAGTGTGGTCATCCCCGGGGACGTAAGTTTACGCCGCCTTTCTGACGCACATACTCACATCGATGTCTTGCTGACGCACAGATGACCTACTGGAGGAGACGCAATGAGAAGCCAAAAGGGAAAGCACCGGAACGGGCTCTGGTATCTTGGGCTGCTTGTGATGCTTTTGAGCGTTGCAGGTTTAATAGCCCCGGTCGCCATGGCCCAACAGGCAACTGCCAACGTCAATGGTGTCGTCAAGGATCCAAGCGGCGCCGCGATTGCGAATGCGCAGGTTGAGCTCACGAACGTCAACACCGGAGTCGTGAGGAAAACTACCACCAATTCCAGCGGAATATACACCTTCCCGAGCGTCGTGCCGGGCGCTTATAGCATGCAGGCCACCGCATCTGGCTTTACCACAGTGTCGCAGCCGCCGGTAACTCTCCAAGTTGGCCAGACCGCTGCATTCGATTTTCAACTGACAGTTGGTGCAACCACGAGTACCGTCACGGTAACCGCCGCCGCGCCCGCGTTGGAGTTTTCAACCTCGGAACTGGGCACGGTTGTCACGCCGAAACAAATGAACGACCTGCCTTTGAATGGACGTAACTTCACCGAACTGCTGACGATCACGCCAGGTGTCGCGAACATCAATACCGACCAGAACAGCGGCGGAGGCGGCGGATGGAATGGCGCGTCGATCGGGCAGTTCAGTTTCCCGGCAGTGAACGGCGCCCGCAACCGCAGCAACCTGTTCATACTCGACGGCTCTAACGACCTGAACACTTTGTCTGGAACCTACAACTATGCGCCCATTGTGGACGCGATTCAGGAGTTCAAGAGCCAGGGCCACAATGATCTTGCCGAGTACGGCGGCGCCGCCGGAGCTACGGTGAGCGTGGTTACAAAATCCGGAACCAACCAGTTCCATGGCGCTCTTTGGGAGTACCTGCGCAACCAGGTGATGGACTCCACCGGGTACTTTGCGAAAACGCAAGCGCCCCTGCGGCAGAACCAGTTTGGCGCTTCCGTTGGCGGTCCGCTGTCGATTCCAAAGCTTTATAACGGCAAGAACCGCACCTTCTTCTTCGCTGGCTGGGAAGGCTTACAAGTTCCGCTCCGCACAGGAGACCGGAGTACTCGGGACCAACCGCTGCACATGCGCAACGGCGATTTCAGCGCCCTGAGCACACCCCTTTACGATCCGGCGACTACGACTTACGACGCTACGACCAATACATACTCGCGCCAAACCTTCACCCAGGAGTACAACGAAGGGCCGGGCAACACAGCGTTGTGTGGCGGCCACGTCAATTGCATCCCAGCCAACCGCATTAACCCGATCTCGACCCTATATGAGTCGATCATCCCGAATAGCGGCACCACTACGGTAAACGGTGCGAACCTGTTTTACCCCGGAAGGTCAACGGTTCTGACCAATATTCGGGAACGCTTCGCGTCGATCAGAACTTCGGCAACAATAACCAAGTGATGTTTCGCTACAGCCAGTTCGATCTGTTTAAGACAAATCCTTCGGGAACAATTGGCAGTGCCTTCGTACACGTTCCCGGACACAATTACATCGGGCACTGGACGCACACTTTCAATTCGACGGCGTTCTCTGACGTGTACTTCGGCAGAAACTGGGGATACACAACCACCGGCACCGCTCATGTCGGCGAGGATGCTGCGTTCCTTGGGAAACTGCAGTCGCTCGGGATGTCCAAATACTTCATGACCCTGAACAACACAACCTATGCCCCGCAGTACACGGCGGACGGTTATGTCGGGTTGAGTGGTTCGCAGTTGCAGGCCTCCGGGTTGGGGGATGACTGGCAGTTCGGCGGTTCATTCACCAAGATCCTGGGCAGGCACACGATCAAGGTCGGCGCCGATTTTGAGACAAACAACTTCACTTCGCCGATCGCATACTCAAATATTGGTTTCGGAGCCACGCAAACCGCGGGCGTTGGGGCACAGCAAGGCGTGGGCGGAAATAGCTGGGCCTCCTTGCTGCTTGGTGTTCCCTCCGCAGGCGGCTACCGGAACATCCACGAAGTTGCTAACGGCGGCTGGATCAACGGGTTCTACATACAGGACCAGTTCAAGATGACGAGCCGTTTAACAGTCAACCTTGGCTTCCGCAACGACATGGTCTTCACACCGATTTATGGGTCAGGTAACGCGGGGAACTACTACACCGGCAATGCCAATCCCGTTACGGGCCAGTACCTCCTCAACGCGCTTCCGCCTGCCTGTTCGGCGACCCAGGGTGCGCCCTGCATTCCGACTGGCATCTATACTGCATCGAGCACACCGGCTCCGGGTGGGCTTCCCGCGCACGCGATTGTTAGCCCTTCTCTCCGTGTGATTCAAGAACTCGCTGGCCAACTGGGCTCCTCGACTCGGCTTGGCCTACCGCGTCAATGACAAGACAGTTATTCGTGCAGCCTATAGCCGCTTCTTCGATGAGTGGGCGGATATCACTCAGCTCTCGCAGAATTTCGGCGGTAACTGGCCGGCGGTGAACACCATCCAAAACAACGGTCTAAACCTCAATGTTGTGACCGCGTCTAATGCCGATCCGCTGCAACTTGGCGGTGGTGGGTCGGTCGTTTATCCAATCAACGACTTCAGCCAGGTCAGCCAGTGGATGGTTGACCCGAACTTCAAAACGCCGGTCTTCGACCAGTGGAACGTGGGTATCCAGCGGCAGTTACCGGCCAATATCTCTCTTGATGCGAACTATGTCGGTTCAAACGGCAGACACGAGGACTGGGGCCCGACAATGAACACCCCACAGCCGGGACCTGGAAACATCCAAACCCGGCGGCCCTACCCCTACATGTTGCAGCAATGGTTCGACCAGAGCGTCGGCAATAGCCGTTACAACGCTCTGCAGGTCACTGTCCAGGAACATTCCACCCATGGTGTAACCTTCCTGGTTGCGTACACGTTGTCGCAGTCGAATGCTGACGGCTGCAACCTGGGCGCAAGCTGCGACTCGTCAAATCCGTACAACAAGGCCGGCGACTACGGCACCTCGGACCTCAACCAGAGGAACGTGTTTACGACAGCATTCACGGCACAGTCGCCGCTTAACAAGTCTGCCAATAAGCTGGTCGCCAATGTGGCCGGCGGATGGGCACTCAATGGCATTGTGCAAGTTACTTCAGGCAAACCTTACACCTTGACCACCGGCAACGACCCTGAAAATATCGGCTGCTGCGCCCAGCAACGGATTAACTTTACTGGCGACCCGAACAGCGGGGCAGGCATCCATACTCAGAAGCAATGGTTCAACACAAGCGCCGTAGCTCAGCAAGCCCCGTACACCTATGGCAATGAAGAGGTGAACCCGTTGGTGGGGCAACATTGGAACAATGTTGACATGTCCGTGTTCCGCCAGTTCCATCTAGGACTCGGAGAAGAGCGATACTTCGAATTCCGGGCCGAATCGTTCAACCTCTTCAACAACGTTGTTTTCAATCCTCCGGATGGAAACATTTCTCACGTGGCAACAACTTTCGGGCAAGTCACGAGCCAGTGGAACGCGCCACGTGAGATGCAGATGAGTCTGAAATTCTACTACTGATGACCTGACTTCGTGGTTCGTAATGGGCCACGAAATTCGACCGAGGGTGCCCAGGGTCTTGTCCGCTGCGGCGGATGAGACCTGGGAAATCACAGATCCTCGCGGTCCAGGTGGTAGCCGCTTTTAATGACTAAAACTCTGTAGTGTCATCGCCGCACGCGACATCGCGGCGATGGCACTATTCTCATCAAGGCCTCGATCTGTGCTAAAAGAGTGAAGACGAAAAGGAACGCATTTCGCGGTGTTGATTCTATTACTTTGCTCTGTAGTGGCCGGTGGAATTGTATTTGCCTTGGGTGTCGTGTCGCGCCCGGCCGTTGAGCAAGCTACGATCATTGACGGTTCTCGGCGAACTTTTCTGCGCGCCGCAGGTTTGCTGGCGCCGAAAATGCTGTTCCCCTGGTTGGGACCGCGCCGAAGCAAACGACTTCAAGATTTCTTCCCGGCTGTTGCACCTCCATCAGCGATCAGGTTTGAGGACATCGCTCCAAAAGCCGGCGTACATTTTGTTGTTGAGAACTGCCCCACCCCGGAGAAACACCAGCCCGAGACTATGCCGGCCGGCGTTGCGTTGTTCGACTACGACGGAGACGGGTTTCTCGATATCTACCTGGTCAACGGCGCCGAGATGCCGTCCCTGGTGAAAACGGGCCCGAAGTATTACAACCGCCTGTTTCATAACAATGGCGATGGCACGTTCACCGATGTCTCCGAGCGCGCTGGAGTTACGGGAGCGGGCTATGGTATGGGCGCGGCGGTGGGCGATTACGACAACGACGGTCGGCCCGACCTGTTTCTGGCCAACGTCAACGGGAATCAGCTCTTTCATAATAACGGCGATGGAACGTTCACCGATGTCACTGCGAAAGCGGGCTTGGGCGGCGCCGTCTACAAGGGTCGCAAGATGTGGTCCATCGCAGCCGGCTGGTTCGATTACAACAATGACGGATTGCTCGACCTTTTCGTCGCAAATTACTGCCAGTGGGATCCGCACTTCGAGCCTGTCTGCATGGGGCTGGATGGTCGCGGTTACTGTCACCCAGGCAGTTTCGGTCCACTTCCTAACACGCTCTACCGTAACAACGGCGATGGTACCTTCACCGATGTTTCGGAGGAGACCGGAATTTCAAAGGTGCTGGGCAAGGGAATGGGAGTTGTATTTGCGGATTACGACGGCGACGGCTTTCTCGACGTGTTTGTGGCCAACGACAACAGCCCGAACCTTCTGTTTCGCAATATCGGAGGAAAGCGATTTGAGGAGGTAGGTTTTGAGGCAGGTGTGGCCTTCAATGATGAAGGGGCCGCTCTTGCAGGAATGGGCGCTGACTTCCGGGATCTGAACAACGATGGCTTACCGGACATCTGGCATACCGCGATCGAAAACGAAACGTTTCCATTGTTCATAAACGAAGGCAAAGGACTATTTCGCAATGCGGGTCAGCAGAGCCGACTTGCGAATCTAACCAGGCTGATGTCGGGCTGGTCAAACGGGGCCGTCGATCTCGACAACGATGGCTGGAAGGACCTGGTGGTGGCCCGCAGCAATGTGCTGGATAACATCGGGGAAATTTCGCGGCATTTCAGCTATGCCGAACCGAACTCGGTCTTTCGTAATCTCGGGAACGGGCAGTTTGAAGATGTGAGCGCTTTTGCTGGGGCCGACTTTACACGGCCAGCGCCGCACCGGGGGCTCGCGTACGGGGATCTTGACAACGACGGACGGATGGATCTCGTAGTGACGGCTCTTGGCGCTCCGGTCAGAGTCTTCCGCAACGTCACCGAAACACGCAACCACTGGGTCTTGCTCAAACTTGTCGGAACGAAAAGCAACCGGATGGGCATTGGCGCCAAGATTCGGATAACCACAGATGAAGGCAGGATGCTTTACAACGAGGCGACGACCAGCACGGGTTATGCTGCTTCAAGCGATCCACGCGTCCATTTCGGTCTGGGCAGTTCGCGCGTGATGAAGGAAATCGAGATCCGCTGGCCATCGGGTATACGTCAGGTGTTGCACGATGTGACTGCGGATCGCATACTCGAATTGACCGAGCCCCGCAATGGCAGTCAGCAATGAATGTGGCCAGGTGGAAATATGTCCGGAGCGGATCCATCATGAGGCGATCGCTCATTTGCTGTAGCGCGTTTCTACTCTTTGTCGCCGCACATGCCGCGGCGCAACTGTCGGACAACTGCAAACCGCCGGCGGCTGCCACGCGTGCGCCAGCCGGCACATCACCCGCGAGAGTTTTCGATGCCGTGGGCGTCTGGTTCGCGCAAAAGGGTGATTTCAATTGTTCAGTCGCGGCGTTCAAGCAGGCATTGCGGCTGGAGCCGCGCCTGGCCGAGGCGCATTTCGATCTCGGGCTTGTCCGGCAAAGTCAACAGCAGCTTCCGGCGGCAATAAGCGAGTTCCGCCTGGCCTTGCAGTACGATCCTGCATTGCTGCAGGCGCATTGTGCGCTGGGGTCGTCCCTCAGTGTCCCTACAGAAGCGGAAGCCGAATTTCGCAAAGCGCTCGCCGTGAATCCGCAATTAGTCTGTGCTCTAGATGGGATCGCGCAGGTTCTGGCGAAGGAGAGACGATACGATGCAGCTATCGATTACTGGCGACGGGCTCTCCGGATTCAACCGGACGCTCCGGATTTGCGGCTCGCTTTGGCAACGGCGACATATAAAGCTGCAAAGGCTAGGGGGGCCAATGGGTTGCCTGCTTTGGATGGTGCCGGGGTGGCTGACGCGATTCAGCTTCTAACGGACCTTCTCAAGAGCCATCCGGACATGACGGCTGCGTACTTTACGCTGGGCAACATCTATGCGAATGAGCGCCGCTATCGCGAGGCCGCGGACGAATACCATGAGGTGACCCGCCGGAATCCCACCGATACGGTCGCGCTGCCTGCGCAGGTGAAGGCGCTCATCGACGCATCAGCATATACTGAGGCGCTTGCGCCAGCCCGCGAATATGTTCGCCGGAAACCGAACGATCCCTCGGGGCATGTGATGCTTGGCACGGTCTACCAGCAAATGGGCGATTATGCCAAAGCAGAGCCGGAACTTGAATTTGGAGCCGCCAAGGCGCCCGACGATTTTGAAGCTCGATATCAGCTCGGGCTTGTTTTGGCGCGCATGGGAAAGCCGGATCAGGCACTGCCCCATTTGAAGAAGGCTGTCGCGCTAAAACCCGATGACAGGTCGGCCCAGTACCAATTGGTCGCTGTGCTTCGTTCTCTTGGTCAAGCGCAAGAGGCCACGCAGCTAGTAGGGCAGTTGCGGAAAGAACAGAGCGAAGAATCCCTGAACAGCCAACTGGCATCCGAGGGAACCAAAGCAAATGACCTGCTGCAATCCGGGAAAGCGGCAGATGCCGCGCAGATTTATCGCCACATGCTTGAAGAGGAACCGGACAGCGGCCAGACGGCCTACAATCTCGCGCTGGCATTAGAAGCCATGAATGATATGAAGGGCGCTGAAGACACCCTTCGCAAGGCGATCAACATCGACCCGAAGCTGGCCAAGACACAGGCCGAATTGGGACGGCTGAAGTTGGACAGAGGCGACCTGCAATCCGCGCAGAAGTGGCTGGAATCCGCACTTGAGCTCGAACCTGGACTCGTAGAGGCGCGCGGAAATCTGGCGATGGTTTATGCCAGGCACGGCGATCTGGTTTCGGCCGAAAAACTTCTTCGTCAGACTATTGAAGACGATCCGAAATATAAGGAAGGCTATTTGAACCTGGGGTTGATTCTCTCCCAGCAGAACAGGAAATCCCAAGCCGAGGAGGAACTGGACAGAGCCGTTGCGTTGGCGCCAAATGATCCCGTCGTGTTGTCGACGGTTGGAAAAGCGAAAGTGCAAATGGGCAATCTGGGCGAAGGGATCGCGCTTCTTCAGAAGGTGGTTGAACTGGCGCCCGATCTGGCCGCGGCCCATCTGGACCTGGCGCTCGCGCTCGCCGCAAGTTACGACCTTGCAGCGGCCCTGGTGCAGACCGGCGAGGCGGTCCGCCTTGCTCCTCAGTCAGGTATCGCCCATTTCTATCGCGGGCGAGTTTTGTTCGATCAGGGCCACACTCCCGAAGCAAAGCCGGAGTTTGAAACCGCCAGTCGGCTGAATCCGCAATTGCCCGAGCCGCGATATTTTCTCGCTCTCATCGACAAGCAGGAGGGCAAATACGAGCTTGCAGCCAGTCTGCTTGAAGAGACCGTCAAACTGCAGCCCGGCAACGTAATGGCCTGGTATGTGCTTGGTCAATCTCTCGAGCAGAAATCCGAGACAGCAAAAGCAGTAGCGGCTTGGAGGCAGGCGATCGCGATCGATCCGAAATTCAGCCAGGCGCTGTTTAGCCTGTCGCGCGCATTGCGATCTACTGATCAAGCTGAATCGGAGCAGTTGATGGCGCGTTACTTAGCTGTTCAGAAAGAGCGGAGCATCGTGGACCGCGCGGACACGCTGGCAAACAACGGTATTCAAGCGGCGTCCGCTCACGACTGGCCCGAAGCGATCCGACAGCTAGGCGAAGCAATTGCCGCGTGCGGTGACTGCCAGGCGAAGGCCGACCTTCACAGGAAACTGGGCATAATTGACTGTCAGGCTGGCGACCTCGACAGCGGTGAAAAGGAACTTCTTGCCGCGAAGGCGCTCAAGCCGGATGATCCGGTGACCCAGGCCGCCCTTGAGTTGATCGCCCGGGCTCGAAGCCAGCACTCCACGTCCGCCACTGAGAAAGCGCGTTAGGCGCATCATCCACACGCTATTACACGACGTTAAGCGCGATCAGTTCATGGCGCGCCATCACACACCACGTATATGTGGCCTACACGCCCACGGCCGAGATCACCGACAAGGCTCTGGCCGCAACAAAGGCTACAATCTCCACTGAGCTGGGCGTGCCCGCGCAACGCTGCGGAGACTTAACCCTTGCCCGGCCTGAGCAATCCGCCGCCAGTGGAGCAGGCCGCCCGCGAGTAAACTGTTAATATGAATGTCCGGCTGAAAGATATTGCCAAAGAGCTCGGTGTGTCCGTGGTTACCGTGTCTCGCGCACTGCGCGATCGGCCGGATATCTCCAGCGAGACAAAGGCCCGTATTCTCGACCGGGTAAAAGAACTGAACTACCGGCCAAACCTCACGGCCCGCAGTCTGGTGACGGGCCGCAGTTCGCTTATCGGCTTCGTCGTTCCTGACTTGATCCACCCGTTCTTCGGTGAGATTGCCAAGGCGCTCTCCTCGGCCCTGCGCGAGACGGGCTATTACGTGATCGTGGCCTCATCGGAAAGCGATCCCACGCTTGAACATGATGAGATCGAGCACATGCTCGCCCACCATCTCGACTGCTTGGTGCTGGCATCGTGCCAGGAAAACAGCGAGTTGCTACTCAGAATCGGCGAGGCTGGCGTGCCCTTGGTCCTAATCGACCGCAGATTCCGCGGCTTCGATTCCAACTTTGTGGGCGTCAACGATTACCAGGTGGGCGAACTGGCCACCGAGCATCTCATCACCCAGGGCTGCCGGCGCATTGCTCACATTCGGGGACCGGCCAACAGCGTGGGCAACAACCGCGCCGAAGGCTATCGCGACACCTTGCAACGCCATGATATGGCTGTGTCCGATGACTACTTGATTTCCGGCGGCGATGCCTCTGAATCCGACGGCGAAACCCGCGGACGCCGTGCCATGGAAGCGATCCTCACGCTCAAACCGCGGCCCGACGGATTGTTCTGCTTCAATGACACGATTGCGGTGGGAGCCATGTTCAAGGCCTTGGAGGACGGCATGTCGATTCCCAAGAATCTGGCGATCGTCGGCTGCGGGAACTACCACTATAGCAGCAAGTTGCAGGTCCCTCTCTCGAGCGTGGACCAGCGCGCTGTCGAAATCGGCGAGCGCACCGCGCGTATGATAGCCCATCTGATCGAGAAAGGCGCGTCGAGCCGTAGTCGCAAGGTCGTGCTCGAACCGCAATTGATGGTACGGGCATCGTCGCAACTGAAGTAGCGCCGGTTGCCGATCGTCGCGCCAGATCACGAATGCAACAGTACGTCTCAAAGATAGGGCCTTTGATTGCGGCCGCAAGAGTCACACCCACCGCGAGCGTTCAAGGCAGGTTCCAGAAACCCGCTGACCGAACCAACCTCTGTTTGCTAATCTTCGCGCAGCATGACCAAACAGTCTGGCGCAGCGGGTATTGCTTTTTCCCAGCTTTGCTCTGTTCCCGTGCCACTTGGGCAATTCACTAATGCGGATGATGAGTTTTCTTCTGTACTATTGATCACATCGCTGAACACTGCCGATGCAGATAATCAAGGCCGGAGAACCCCGTGCCTGCTTTATCGATCGATGCTTAATGAAGAAGTTAATCTACTTAACCGCGTTGATATTCGGCTGGGCCTGCACGGTCTGGGCAGGCGAATCCGGTCCGCTGACCACGTTGCACGAAGTTGCTTCCCTGACCAATGCGCAAGCCGGCGCGCAGTTGCCTGTTGCATTCGAAGCCACTGTTACCTATTTCCATCGCGACAACAAGGTTCTTAATGTCCAGGACAATAACGAGGCCATTTTTGTCAGGGCAGTGACAAACGTTCCTCTCGTTCCCGGCGATCGCGTTCTGCTGCGGGGAACCACGCAACCAAGCTTCCTCCCCTACATAATCAGCAACGAGATTACATTTCTCCGCCACGGCACGCTGCCCACGCCCGTGCCAGCCACTTTCGAAGACCTCGTGAGCAAACGGCTCAACTGCAGATTGGTGCGCGTTCGCGGTGTCATCCGCGCCGCCGATCTTATGACCAGTCCAGTGGTTCCAAGCGGGCATATGCAGTTACTCATTGAGGGCGGATATATTGACGTCGAAGTGGACAGCCACGACGTAAATGCGCTTAAGAATTTGCTCGACGCAGACGTCGAAATCATCGGCGCTGCGGGAAGACTATTCAACGACAAGATGCAAGAAACGGGCGCCAAAATCAAGGTTTCATCGCTCACTGATATTAAGGTTCTCAAGCGCGCCAGTGCCAGTCCGTGGTCCGTTCCTTTAGCGTCGATGGACGACATCGTCACCGGCACTCATGTCCAGGATCTAACGTCCAGGGTTCGGGTTCGTGGAACCATCACTTACTACCAACCCGGCTCGGTCGTTGTGCTGCAAAACGGTGTCAACAGCCTTTGGGTTTCTACCCAGACCAGTGAGCATTTGCAGATCGGGGATATCGCTGACGCGACCGGCTTTCCTGATACCCACGGCGGCCGCTTGACCCTGGCCCACGCGGAAGTTCGGGACAGTCAGTTGGAAGCGCCCGTTCAGCCGCAGCCCGCAAGTTGGCGCCAACTCGCTTTCGTCGGCAGAAGTGTGCTGGGGGGACACGAATACGATCTCGTGTCGATTGAAGGACGTTTAGTGGCCGAAGTCCGGGAGGCAGTGCAGGATGAGTATGTCATGGTCGCCGATGGACGTGAGTTCACCGCGATCTATCGGCATCCGTCGCCTCCCAGACCGCTTCCGCCGATTCGGGAACTTCCAATTGGAGCGACGCTGCGAGTCACCGGAATTTGCGTGCCCCAGGATGGCCAATCGCCTGATGATGACGTGCCATTTGATATCCTGTTGCGTTCCTTCGACGACATTCAGGTTGTAGCCAGGCCTTCACTTCTGACCACTCGCAATCTCACGTACGTCATCGGCCTGCTTCTCGCCGTTGTCATGTTGGTCGGCATCAGGGGATGGACACTGGAGCGCAAGGTACGCCGCCAAACTGCCGCGGTTGCGTACCTGGAACGACGGCGCAGGCAGATTCTCGAAGACATCAACGGCACTCGCGCTCTCGCCGAAGTCATCGAGGAAATCACGGAAGTTGTGAGCGCAAAACTGCGTGGTGCTCCCTGCTGGTGCCAGATCTTCGATGGAGCAACTCTGGGAAACGAGCCGCCGAGCGTCAAAGGCATGCGCTCGATCAAGGAGAAAATCTCCTCACGCTCCGGAGCTATGCTCGGCGCTATATTCGCCGCCTTTGATTCGCTCACTGAACCGCACCCCGAAGAATGTGAGGCCCTGCAAATGGGCGCCGGGCTTGCAACGCTGGCCATTGAGACGCGGCGGCTTTACACCGACCTGGTGTACCGCTCCGAATTCGATCAGCTGACCGACATTCAGAATCGCTTTTCACTCGAGAAGCGCATGGATGCGATGATTCACGCGGTTCGCGAGAATGCTGGGATCTTTGGCCTCATCTACATCGACCTCGACAGCTTCAAGCAGGTGAACGACGTGCACGGACACCGGTTCGGAGATATGTATCTGCAGGAGGTAGCGAGCCGAATGAAGAGTCAACTGCGCCCCAGCGACTTGCTGGCCAGACTCGGCGGCGATGAGTTTGGCGTGCTGTTGCCTTTTGTGCACACTCGAGCCGACGTCGAGGAGGTCACCATGCGACTGGAACACTGCTTTGATGAGCCTTTCGCCCTCGAATCCCAATTATTGCGAGGATCTGCAAGCTTCGGTATTGCCATTTATCCATTGGATGCGTCCACCACGGACAGGCTGCTGAGCGCAGCCGATGCAGCTATGTATGCAACCAAGCGCAGCAAGAAGTCGCTTCCTACATAACGAAGTGTGTGAAACGATGAAACAATCGAGATTGCCGGAGTCATGGTACACATCGCCGACGGTCAATAGAGACAGATCAAACGGCCGTCCAGAACCGGCCGGGTATTTCGACAGGGCTTTCTCAATACCCGCCCGTGGTCGTAGCGCAATGTCGATATCGCCTTGTGTATCCGCTCATATACCTCGCATCTGGTAATGGCACATTCTCAGACGTCAAGTTGATATCCACTCCACAAAAACAGGTGTATTGCTCTGATGGATACCTTTATCCAATCGATCAAAGCCATACGCGCCTGATCAGCCGCATTTGACTTCGCTACCACTGGACGATTCCAGGCCTCGCGCTGGACCTGTTTACAGAATTTGCCGATCACATTGCGGTACCAAAGATCTTGGTTGGCGTAAGGAATCGCGTCGAAGGGAAAGCTTCCGAGTCGCTTGTTGCGGAGGCGACGGAAATTGCGGTCTGGATTCTTGCGCTAGTGGAGATGACGGCTGCAGCGCTCCTCGTATTCCGCCGGCGCAAATGGTGGCCTGCCTGGTGCCTCGCCCTCAGTATGGGATCTCTGCTGCTGTTTGCTCTTTACGTACATGCCCCGATTTGGATTGGCGGCGCATTAGGTTGCGGGTTTGCCCTTCTGCTAGTCCGATTGTCACGGCATGCGCCGCTGCGCACTTCTTAGGCGTGACGAACCGCCTTGTAGCTCACTCATCCGGCTAGAACGGCAGTTTCCAGAGAAACGTCCGACCAGGGTGTAAAGGCTAGGTGATCCTGCTTACAGATCGCCTTCACCGCGGGCCGAGCGGTCATCGGGCCCGAGGGAAGGCCTCCTCCGGGCATCACCCACTGGCCGATCATCAGGAACCGGCTCAATCCGGGAAGTGTGTTGGGAAGAGACTTGAAGCTTGCGCCCGGCTCAACGAGCCATCCTTCCATGGTCCCCTGCCAGTTGCCGGTATAGCGGAAGACGGTTGCCGGCGTGGACACATCGATGACTTCGATAGCATCGTGTACTCCGGGCACTTGCTTTTCAAGAATGCTTACCACCGCATCGGCAACGCGGTGCTTCTGCGCGTTGTAGCCGGCAGGATCGTTGCGGCGCAGATCGGTCCAATACGTGAAGTTGCGTGTCGGAAGAACGCTGGTGACGGCGGTTTTGCCCTTGGGAGCGAACGTCGGATCGAAGTGGAAGAAGCGAAACGGGACGTGATCCAGTTCGGTGCCCGGGTCCACCAAAAGCGGAGACTCAACAATGCGGGTTGTCATCGGAGGTTGACCGCTCAGATCGAGCGCCACGCCCAGAGACACCTGAACATACGAAGCAAAGAGTTTCTTTACTTCATACATTCTCCGCGTGGCCGCGTCGACGTATTTGCCGCCCAGAAGATCGAACAGAGTGGCGTGACCATCCGCAGCGGAGATTACCCAATCGGCCATGACGGGCTCACCATCCGCCAGTTGCACGCCCACTGCTGTGTCGTTCTCCACCAGAATGCGCTCGACCTTGGTTTTGAAACGAATTTTCCCGCCGAGACTTTCGATCTTGTCTTCGATGAGGCGGATTAGCGCCTGCGATCCCCCAATGCAATAGCCTGCGTTACTTGTGTTCATCCACGCCAGGGAAAGAATCATCGCGATGGCGGACATCTTTCCAATATCACCGCTGGAGAAGAAGCTCCGCAGAAGCGGATCGGAGAAGCGGCCGCCATACTCCTTGCCACTCATCTTCGCCAGTTTGCCGAGCAGCGGGAAGATGGGGAGATCGCGGAGCAAGTTGAGCCAGTTGTCAGCCAATCCGCCCGAGGGGTCGAGCATTCTGAATTTGCCGAGGCTACGTATAGAGCGCGTAAGATCCTTGATCGCGAAGGCATCCTGCGGAGCACGCCTGAGGAGTTCCGCTTCCAGGCGGTCGACGTTGGTGTAAATGCTCAGCTTGTCGCCGCTCTCAGTTTCGATCCGAACAAACTCTTCCGGATTGATAAACGTCAGCTTCTCAATATCCAGTATTTCTCTCCATTGCGCATGGAACTCCCCATGTGGACTGGAGCCAACCAGCCAGTGCAGGCAGGTTTCAAAGGTGTACTGGCCGCGACGCCAACTCATTGCGAGGCCGCCCGCCATGTCATGCATCTCGAGCACCTCAACCTGGTAGCCGCATTTCAGCGCATACACTGCGGCGCTGAGCCCGGCAATGCCACCGCCAATGATCAGGATTTTTCGACCATTCTGCTTCATTGTTCTGAACCCCCATTGTGTGGTTTGCGAGCCTTAGAACGATGATCTGTCGCGTGGACGGTGCCTAAATTGAGGCGAAATTAAAGGTTCGGCGAAACTTGTGAAGCTACGCACAAGGGACGGGCCCGTCTAGCCCATCCGACGAATTTTGATACAACCGCGATGGCCTCGCTGTGATGGGAGCCACATTCCTCGCAAATCAACGAATTTGGTCTGCGCACAACTTGCTCGCTACGAGTCCGAAGATTATTCATGCCGCGATAAGGTTTTATTTGAGTTTCGAGGCCCACGTGGCGGTCGAAGATTTCGCCGTAGCTTCTGCACAATAGGTTGCGGACGCGTGAAGGACCCGGCTGCCGCGGTCAAGATGCTCGGCGACGCCGCCGTCGAAGTGAAAAAGCGGTTCGGCTCGCTTGATCCTCCCTATGGCGACACCACGCGATATAAAGTGGGCGAAGTTCCAATGGTCAGCGAAGTCTCAGTGCCCGGCGAGAGCGGCTCGGGCAGTATTGGCATCTTCCCCTCCATGATCTTCAGCCCGTTCAAGGACGGCACCCGCGATGCCGTCAGCGGCGAAACTTGGATCTCTATGGTAGAGTTCACCTCGCCCTTGAAGGCCGAGGGACTCATGTCCTATGGCGATTCCACGCAACCCGGCACGAAACACCGTACGGATCAGGTGAATCTGCTGAGCGAGCGGAAGCTGCGCACTCTTTGGATGACGCGCTCAGTGATTGAAAAGCACCTGGAAGATACGACGACTTTCTAAAGCGGGATCTGGATAGGAACTCCGAACCGGTCAAGGCAACGCGGCTGTCACCTCGGTGTCAGGTTGCCTTCTGAGGCGCGATGTCGGTGATGAGTGATGGTCGAACCGGTAGCAGGTGCCCGGAATTAACCTATGTCAAACTGGGAGCAGGTTGCGACCGGGGGTCTGCATTAAATGAAGCAACTCGAGTATTTCGGACAAGTTAGCGCAACTTGCGCCCGATAGGTCCTCCCGGCACTTGTGGGGCGGCGTCTGCTACCTCCGTGGGCGGATTGCCGGCAAATGAATTTGCGGGCGCGCACGACTGCTGAAAGCACGTTAGCCGATGGAATACGAAGCACGTTTTGCTTCCTTAGGCTGCTTTTTTTGGGCATCGCCACAACAATTGGAATCCTAAGAAGCCGTAGTGGAGGATTCAGCTTGCGTCTGCTCGATCGAGACTCGTGGCAGGCGCTTCTTCAACCAGCGAGCCCAACGTTCCAGTCGCGACTCTGTGTACGCTACAGTAATCATCCGGCGCTAAACTTGAATCCACAATCTGCATTCTCCTCCTCGTGGTACGCTGTGGGCGCAGAAACAACGTGAGAAACTGGTATCGCGTTTTGTTAGCAATTCCACTGGCACATAATTCATCGGGCATTCCAAAGACGCGGAGGTTCGTTCTGATCTCAATTTCCAGGTTTCTGGCTCCTGCGATTCTGATAGCCGGATGCGCACTGCTCGCCGATGGGAAGAGCCAGACCACGAGTGTGGCTGGCTCGGCGGCTCAGGCTTCCACTGCATCTCGTGAATCCGCTACAACAAGCCATCCTGGCAAGCAGGCCCCGGCAGCGGTTGAACGCGGCAAGGCGCTCTTTGCCACCAACTGCAGCTTTTGCCATGGGGCCAACGCTAAGGGTGGCGAGAGCGGTCCGGACCTTATCCGCTCGCTCGTTGTTCTTGACGACGAAAATGGAGATCGCATTGGCCCGGTCGTCTTGAATGGACGGCCTCAAAAAGGCATGCCGAAATTTCCTTATTCCAACGAACAGGTAAGCGATCTCGCTGCTTTCTTGCACCATCAGATACAGGCTACGGCCGCTTTCCGGTCCTATCAGGTGCTCGATATCCTGGTCGGAGATGCCGCAAAAGGCGCGGCATACTTTAATGGCGCGGGTGAGTGCAATCGGTGTCACTCGGTTAGCGGTGATCTAGCCCATATCGGCTCAAAGTACGCTCCCATGGATCTACAACAGAGGTTTCTTATGCCAAGAGGCGAAAGAGGATCCCCTGTGCAGTCGCAATCGGATGGCTCGGCGGTTCATGCCAGGATCACCCTGTCCTCGGGCGAAACTTTCGAAGGTCATCTTGTGGAGATCGACGATTTTCGATTGACGGTGATTGATGCCAAGGGCGAGCGAAGATATTTCTCACGTGACAGCGAAACGCCGCATATCGAGCTAATCGATCCACTGCGGGAGCATGCCGAGCTGTTGTTGAAGATTAAAGATTCCGAAATGCACAACCTGACAGCTTACCTGGTGACGCTTAAATGAAATTGTGCAGGCTCTGCCTATGTTTGATGCTTGCCTTTCTTCCAATTTGCGGATGGGAGCAGGCCCTCGATCCAAAGTTGCTGCACGATCAATTGGCCGACAACTGGCCCACCTTCAACGGAGATTATTCTGGCCGCCGCTTCAGCGCCCTCTCCGAAATCAATCAGTCGACGATCGAGAGGCTGAAGCCGGCGTGGACCTATCGTTTGAATACTGCCGCTGGCCCTGGCACGCAGACCGGTGGGGAGGGACCCGCTGGCGGTGATGGAACCGCAACTGACCCGAGTGTTCGCATTGTGAAAGCAAGCCCACTGATGGTGAGTGGCGTTCTCTACTTCACCACCCCCGATCATGTATGGGCGGTTGATGCACGCGATGGGCATGAGCTCTGGCATTTCTTGTGGCACACGCTCGGGGGAGTGCATGTAGGTAATCGCGGAGTCGGGATGTATGGCTCATGGCTCTTTTTCTCCACTCCCGATGGCTATCTGGTCTCTCTGGATGCCAAGACAGGTAATGAACGCTGGCATAAGAAGGTCGTCGATTTCAGGCAGGGATATTACCTTTCGGTCGCTCCCATAGTGATTGAGAACCATGTGCTCGTAGGAACGAGCGGTGATCTGCTGGATGTTCCGGGGTTTCTCGAATCGCGCGACCCGGCGACTGGCGAGCTGCAATGGCGCTGGTATTCCGAGCCGGTAAAGAAGGGCGATCCCGGCTCTGACTCCTGGCCGAATGAAAACTCAATGCGACATGGCGGAGGCATGCCATGGATGCCGGGAACATACGATCCGGAGTTGAAGCTTTACTATCTCGGCATAGGCAATCCGAATCCGGTGATGTCGGGAGTGAGCCGCAAAGGCACCGATCTCTTCACCTGCTCCATCGTCGCGCTGCACGTGGAGACGGGAAAGATGGCATGGTACTTTCAGGCTTCCCCCCACGATACTCACGACTGGGACTCGGCGCAGACCCCGGTTCTGATTGACGGTGAGATCGATGGCAAGCCGCACAAGCTGGTTGCACAAGCCAACCGCAACGGCTACTACTTCCTGCTCGATCGGGAAACCGGTAAGAATATCGTCAGCGAGCCCTTCCTCGAGACCATGAACTGGTCCAAGGGCGTGGACAAGAATGGCAGCCCTATTTACGACCCGGCGAAGGAGCCCAGCGTTGCGGGTACGTTGGTTTCTCCCCCTGCGGGAGGAGCCACCAACTGGTTTGCGCCAAGCTTCAGCCCCCAGACGGGCTTGTTCTACGTCAACACCTTCAATTCCTACAGCGTTTTTTATCTGACCGACACTGACCCGCAGCCTGAAGGCTATGCTGCCATTCAACACATAGTGGGCGGCGGAGAATCGTCCTTACGTGCCCTGGATTACAAGACGGGTAAAAATGTCTGGAAGCATGATTATCCGGGCGGTGGCGGAATCTCGGGGGTTCTCTCGACCGCCGGAGGGCTGGTTATTTCCGGAGACGGTTCAAGCAATCTCATTGCCTTTAATGCAGGGAATGGAAAGATCCTCTGGCACGCCACTCTCGCGGCGGGTATTACTGATGGACCGGAGACATACATGCTCGATGGCAAGCAGTATTTGATCGTCGCTGCGCACGATACCCTCTACGCCTATGTTCTGGCGAAATAGCCCTGCACCCGAAACCGAGGCATCATCAAAGGGATGCGAGCCTGCGGCTCCCGAATCAAATACAAGCAGGGTTGCTCGGAATCCGGGATGGCTGGAAACTTGATCGAGCCGCTTCAATTTACTTCCACTTCAGTTTCGACTGGCACATTTGCGTGTCGATGCCGACTGTAGGCTGGCTTCAGTGTCGGCCCGCCGACAGTACTCTCATGTCATCGTCATCGCAATGCACGGATACAACTGAGGTTACTTGGCCGCTAAAGTGGCATATCAAATGCTTGTTGCAGTGTTAGAGGTGCTTCCGAATGCCCTTTTTCTTTTGCGCAACTGATTTTCGATTGCCCAAGGAAATGGTTCGACCATTCCAACCGACTCGACACGAATTCGGAAATCAAAGTGCGAGGGAGTGGGCAATGAATCGAGACACGCTGCGGAAACGCGAGGAGGCAGATTGGTTGCAGCAAACAAGAGTGGATTCTTCCAAGCGCTGCTCCTGTGTGGCGTTGCATTCATGAGTGTCGGATCTGTGAGGCTCTGCTCGCAGACGCTCCACTATGCGACACCCCCAAACGCGAAAGCCGGCGAAGCGATCTACAAGACGGGGTGCATTGCTTGCCATGGGAGCGAGGGCAAGGGCGCTCCTGAGTCGATGACGGTTTTCAAGCGGCCGGATACGTTTCCGGACTTTACGGATTGCGCAGGGACAACGCCCGAGCCAAACGGCAACTGGAAAGCTGCGATTGTGCATGGCGGGCCATCGCGTGGCCTGTCGCAGATCATGCCGGCGTTCGGGGACCTGCTGACGGACAAGCAGATCGACGATGTGATGGCCTACATGCGGGGGTTCTGCAAGAATGTCCATCACGATCCGCTAGGTGAGTTGAATCTGCCGCGCGCGTTGGTTACGGAGAAGGCGTTTCCCGAGAACGAGATTGTGGTTTCGACTGCGGCGAGTGCGTCGGGAACGCCAACATGGACTACGGATGTAATAGATGAGCGGACGATCATCGATGCCCGGACCCAGCTTGAGACTGACATTCCGGTGAATTATGCAGACCAAAATCACAACTGGACGCAGGGGCTTGGAGACATCACGCTGGGGGTGAAGAGGGAAATGTTTTCCAGCCTGCGGACGGGTTCCATCCTCAGTCTGCAAGGCGGATTATTGCTGCCGACGGGGGACAAAAGGCGGGGGTTTGGCGCTGGAACGACGCAGTTTGAGCCATTTGCCGCGTTCGACCAGTTATTCCGGGAGAATACGTTTCTGCAGTTCGAGGCCGGCGCGGACCTTCCGTTCGATACGAGTGTGGGGCCGCGCAGCATGTTCTGGCGGTCTACGGTGGGACAAGCATTGGCTCCGGACCACATGCTGGGGCGGCTGTTTTCGCCGATGGTAGAGGTGCTGGCGACCAGGGATTTCAAGTCGGGTGCGAGCACCGATTGGGATGTGCTGCCGGAGATGCAGATCACGATCAGCCGCCGGCAGCACGTTCGCACGGGCTTTGGAGTGCGCGAGCCGTTCACGAACACGGATGGCAGAACACCGCAAGTTCTGTTCTACCTTCTTTGGGACCGTGCGGATGGGAAGCTTTGGGGAGGTTGGCGATGAGAATCCGTTGGGGCGGTGCGATTGTGCTGGTGCTTGCTGCAGCGGGGTTTCTGCCATTGCTGCGAGGCCATTCGGAGACGAAGACGGAGAATGCGAAAGGGGACAGAGTGCCCCCGGGAACAATGTTCCGGACCTCGGACCGGTGCGTGGCATGCCATAACGGACTGAAGACACGCGATGGACAGGACATTTCGATCGGACTTGACTGGAGCGCAAGCATAATGGCGAACTCCTCGCGAGACCCCTACTGGCAGGCGAGCGTGCGGAGGGAGTCAATTGATCATCCCGAGTCGAAGCAACTGATTGAGGACGATTGCTCGATCTGCCACATGCCTGCAGTGCGAATGGCGGACCGGGATGCGAAGCGGCATAGTGAGATCTTTGCCCGATTTCCGCTGAAGAAGTTTCCTAACGGAGATAAAGCGGCGGCGGATGGAGTTACGTGCTCGGTTTGCCATCAGATTGAGAATGTGGGTCTGGGGACGCCGGCGACTTTCGTTGGAAACGTAACGATCGCAAAGGCGGATGCGAATGGAGATCGTCCAGAGTATGGGCCGTTTGCAATTGACAAAGGGCATCAGACCTTGATGCACTCCTCGACCGCGACCTACCGGCCCACCGAAGGGCACCATATGAGCGACCCTGGGCTATGCGGGAGTTGTCATACGCTCTACACCGACGCGCTGGGACCCAACGGCGAGAAGATTGGCAGATTCCCGGAGCAAGTACCATTCCAGGAATGGCAGCACAGCGAGTACTCGTCGGGGAAGACCAGGGAGACGTGCCAGCAATGTCATATGCCTCGAGTCGATGAGGCAGTAGCAATTACCGCTCTGTATGGCCAACCTCGCGTAGGGATGCGCCAGCATGTGTTCGTCGGTGCGAACTTCCTGATGCAGGGAATGCTCCAGGCGCATCGGGACGAGCTGGCCACTGCCGCCGGACCTGAGCAGTTGGAAGCGGCAGTGAGGCGGACGACAGAATTCTTGCAGACGAAATCCGCAAAGGTGACGATTCGCGGAGTGGAGCGGACAACGAATGGACTTGCGGTTGAAGTACAGGTCGAGAACTTGACTGGACACAAATTGCCGACGGCTTATCCGTCTCGACGTGCGTGGCTGCATGTTGTGGTGCGCGACGGAAAAGGGCGGGTGGTTTTCGAGTCGGGCGCGCTTAATCCGGATGGATCGATTGTGGGCAACGACAACGATGTGGATCCGATGCGATTTGAACCCTATTATCGAGAAATTACGAGGGCTGACCAGGTGGAGATCTACGAGCCGATTCTGAAGGACTCGGACGGAAAGGTAACGACCGGGCTGCTGCACGCGGTGGGGTATCTGAAGGACAGCCGCTTGCTGCCGAAGGGGTTCGACAAGGCTACTGCGGAGAAGGATATTGCGGTCGTGGGCCGAGCGGCGGACGATTCAGGGTTCAACGATAAGGGAAGCCTGGTGCGCTATTTGCTATCTACGGGGAACGCGGTGGGGCCGTTTAAGGTTGTGGCAGAGTTGTGGTATCAGCCGATCGGATTCCGGTGGGCACACAACTTGGAGCCATACAAGGCAAGCGAACCGCAGCGGATGCTGAGGTATTACGAAGAGGCTTCGCAGAAGTCGGGGACTATCCTGGCGAAGGCGGAGGCGAGCCGGTGAAGTTATCCAGATTTAGCAGTTTGCTTCCTCGTACTACAGGCCACCTTCTCGGTCAAAGGTGCCTTAGAACATATCTCGCCGACTCAATCTCCTCAAGATACTGACCGTCTGTGGCTGCTGCTTTCATCCACATGTCGACCGGGCCCGTTACGCGAGTGACTGCTTGAACTGCTCATCATGCGAAGCATCTCCGGACCTCCGCTTCGAAGGAAACGAAGCACGAGAAATGCAGCGAGAGCAAGAAATACAATGTTCAGAAATGTTGTGTAATTCCAGCGAATTGATTCCTGGACGATTTGGGCGCTCCGGTGCTGTGGTATCAGATGAAGGGCACCGAATAGCAATTCAACAACGAGGGCCGTGGTGGCCATGGAGATGTAAAAGGTGACGAGGAGGAAGGCACTGACCTTCATGCCATAGTATTTGCGGTAGATGTCCAGAATCGGCAGCACGATCAGGTCTGCGAAGAGAAATGCAACAACCCCGCCGAAGCTGATACCGCCATTCCAAAGGACCGCAGCGAGGGGCACATCTCCTACCGAACACACGAACGACAATATGGCGACGATTGGGCCAACCGCGGGGCCCCACAGCTTGGCCAAAATTGGGTGGCCTTGTAGAAAGAACGCCTGCCAGAAATGCTTTGGTACCCAGGCAGCCAATGCGCCGGCAATCAACAGCCCGCCACCAATGTCCAGCCATTGCGACGCCCAATCCATCACGAAGAAATGACTAATGGCGGTCGCGCCCTTTTCCGAAAACATGCGTTGCCATAAAGTGCCTTCATGCACAGACATATCCATGGAGGCGTGACCCTCCATCCGTCCCCTAATGCTTTTCTCAGCCTGAGTATGTGCGGCTTGGACGATCTTCGGGGTAAGGAAAGCTCGGAAGAGAAGAACCAGAATGGCGATCATCAAGGGACCGCCGGTAAATTCCGCCAAAGTGAATCGCCATCCCATCAAGACGGCCAATAATATCCCCAACTCTAGCACCAGATTTGTTGATGCAAACTGAAAACCCATTGAAGCAGTGAAGTTCGCGCCCTCGCGAAACATCGAGCAAGAGCGACAGCCGCATAGGAACAAGAAGAACTTGCTGCCCCGAGTAGACAAGGCTTGGCGATTATTCGTGGCCTGTCGTCCGGTAGAAGGCGCGACATCTCTTCCTTTGAAACCCACCGCCTGAACTACAGCTGAGAGGCCGAAACCCAAGATCAAGGCCCAAAGAATTTCCCAGGCCATTGTTGCGGACATCAAGAGCGCATGGATGATAGCCGGCAGCATAAACAAACCTCCGGCTCCTGCTTTCAACGCTCGTTGTGTGCAAGGGCCCGC
>CAVUYH010000014.1:0-100744 GCA_963745685.1 uncultured Acidobacteriaceae bacterium
AAACTTTCCGGCCTCGTTGCAACTTTTTGAGAATAGCAAGGGGCCGACGCGAACGCAAGCGGATTGTCTGTGGAAGATGTGGGAAACGCCTTTGAAACCCGCTCTTGCTTCAGGTTTCAGCGAATCATACTAACTCAAGCAGGCTCAGTGGCGCGTGAGAATTCCGAGATCCGTCAATCCATTGATGAAGAGCTGCATGGCGAGTGCCACAAGCAGGAGGCCCATAATGCGGACGAGGATGCGAATTCCGGTTTCGCCCATGACCACGCGAATGCGGCCGGCGGCTGCCAGAACCCAGTAGCTCACGAGCGACGTGATGAAGATGGATCCTAGAATCGCGGCCATTTCCCAATGCCAGATGGAGGGTGCCTGCCCAACCAGGACCATCACCGAAGAAATGGCGCCGGGGCCGGCGAGCATCGGAACTCCAAGCGGCACAATACCGGCGTCTTCCTTGGCGGCGGCCTCTTCGGCTTCGCCCAGGGTTTCCTGTGTCGGCGAGCGGCGCGCCTCCAGCATGTCGAGGCCGATCAACAATAGAATCAGCCCTCCAGCAACTTCAAAGGCCGGCAGCGTGATGCCGAACAGACGGAAGATCAGCTGACCGGCGATGGCAAAACTGGTGAGCACAATGAATGCTGTAAGCGCGCCTTTGCGAGCCATGCGCTTGCGTCGTGCAGCATCAGCACTCTGCGTAATTGCAAGAAAAGAAGGGATGCAGGCGAACGGATCGACCAGGAAAAAGATCGAGCTGAAGGCAAGCAGCGAAAAGCGCACGATCGGCGCGGTGCTGATCTGCGAAAGCGCGTCAGTGGCTGGGTTGGTAAATAACATCCGCTGCTAATTCTCGAGCACTCTTGAGTATAGGGTCTGCCAGGTTGCTCGGCAGGCACGCGCCCAGTTCTCAAAATCGAGATCTTGCGCATTCCCTTGGCGGAGCTATTCGGCGCGGAGGGCCTGCATGGGATCGACGCGGGCAGCCCGGCGAGCGGGAAGCCACGCCGCCATAATGCCGCTGAAGAATAGCAATGATGCTGCCGCTGCGATGGTCCAGCCGTCGTGAGCGCTTACTCCATAAAGATATGACGTGAGAAGCCGCGCCGACGACAACGCAAGCACCGCGCCCGCCGCAATACCGATGAGCAGCATCAGGCCGGCTTGCCGCAAAACCAGCCACAGCATATTGCCACGGCTCGCCCCAAGCGCAATGCGGACACCCATCTCGCGCGTGCGCTGCGCAACAATCCACGCGAGCAGGCCATAGAGCCCGGCGACCGAAAGCAGCAATGCTGAGCCCGCGAAGAACTCGAGCAGATGCGCGGCGAGTCGCTTGCTGCCGAAAGAGTCTTCGACAACTTGGTCCATGGTGGTGAAAGTGGCGTTGGCCAGTTCCGGGCTGGCCTGGCGGAGAACCGTGCGCAATTCGGGAATGAAGGCAGCCGATGCACGATCAGTACGCACAACAAGGTCCATGGCAATGGTGGCAGGCTGATACATGCCACTGACTGGAGTCAGTTGATTGAGGCAAAGTTCGACCTCAGGTTGCGATGGCTCGGCGACATTTCCTTGCCGCTGGTCATCGAGTACGCCAATAATGACAGCCTTCGAGTCTTTACGGAGATTGAACAGTTCCTTGCCTATGATTGCGGAGGGTTCGCGCCGGATGGACGAAAAGCGCTCCGCAAAGGCACGGTTAACTACGATGACCGGCTGCGACGTTGCCGTGTCGGAGTCGTTAAAGAAGCGGCCGGCGAGCATGGGGAAGCCGAAGATGCGTTGAATATCGGATGTGACCGGTTTGAGCTTTGCAACGAAGCTCCGGTTGTCAATCGCCATTGTCATGTTGATGTTGAAAGTTTTGCCGAGGGGGACCTGCGACATGAGCCCGGCCGCCTGAACATTGTTCATCTGCTTTACGCGCTCAAGCAATGGCTGGTAGAGATTAACGACCATGTTCTGGCCTGTGTACCGGTAAGTCGGAACGGCGAGGTTGGCGACGATGATGTGGTCAGTGCGATAGCCGAGCGGCACATGGCGCAGCGTGTAGATGGTTCGCAATAGAAGTCCGCAGGACGTAAGCAGCGTGAGCGACATGGCCACTTCAACTGCGACGAGGATGCTGCGAATGCGCTTGTGGCGCGCGCCGATGCCCGATTGTAATCCGCCCTGCCGCAAGGCGGGTTCGATGGGCGCTCGAACGGCCAGAATCGCGGGCCACGCCGACGACAGCAATGCGGTGGTCAGAGTGAGCGCGCACAGCACCGCCAGAATGATGGGATTGATCCGGATGGAGAGGTCGACGTGGAGACGCTCCGGCACGACGGAGCGCGAGAGACGCACGGCGGCGAACGCCAAAGCGGTTCCGAGCAGCGTGGCTGCGCTGCTGAGAAGCAGGCCCTCGATAAGGAACTGCTGAACGATGCGCCACCGGCTCGCGCCGAGAGCGCCGCGCATCGCGATCTCGCGCTGGCGAGCCGCACTACGCGCGAGGATGAGGTTCGTGGCATTGACCGCGGCGATGAGCCAGAGCAGGCCTGAAGCTGCAAGCAGTGCAAGAAGAGCTTTGCGCAAATCAGCGGCCACAAGTGTATCCGCGTAATGCGACACTGCAACGACGGCATGCTCCTGGCGCACGCGCTCGTCGGTGTAGTACTTTACGAGCGGCTTTTGAATGGTGCTCATTTCGGAGCTGGCGGTTTGAATGCTCACGCCGGGGCGAAGCCGTGCAATGACTGAGAATCGCGGCGAGATAAAATCGCGGACCGCATCATGCTGATCGAGGACGATCGGCGTCCATATCTTCATCGGCGACTTGTCATCGGGAAAATCGAATCCCGGAGGCATGACGCCTACTACCGTGAACGACTTATTGCTGATGGTGACGCTTTTGCCGACGATGCTCGAGTCGGCGCCCAATGCTGCCTTCCAAACAGAGTCGCTGAGGATGACGGCGCCGGTGTTCTTTCCGGCGCTTGAACTCACGGGCTCTGCGATGAAGTCGCGGCCAATAGCGGGGTGAACGCCGAGCGTGCTGAAGAGGTTGGTGCTGACAATGATGCCATTCACCTGCAACGAATCGGAATTGCCCTGGATGAAGTTGCGGCCGGCGAGAATAAACCGGTCGTAAAGAGCGAATTGTTCGAAGGAGCGGGACTGCGCCTCCCACTGCGTAACGTCCTGCCAGGGTACGCCGTCATGATGCGACAGCAAGCTTCCATCATGCGACGGCGAGCTTCCATCGGACGGCACGACTGCAACCAGCCGACTGGGATCACGGAACGGCAAGGGGCGCAACAAAACATGATCGACCACCGTAAACATAGCCGTGGCTGCGGCGATGCCTAGCGCCAGCGTGCCAATGACCGAAGCTGCAAACCCGGGCGAGCGGCGAATCTGGCGGAAAGCGTAGGCCACGTCCTGCAGAATTCGTTCGAGCCACAGCCAGCCCCATGTTTCGCGCGTGACGTCTTCAATGAGCGGCAGATTGCCGAATTCGCGCTGTGCTGCGGCACGAGCTTCTGCGGGTGTTTCGCCCTGGGCGATGCGTTCGGCGATTGCCATTTCCAGGTGCGCGCGCAGCTCGGCTTCGAGATCGGATTTGCGCGATTCGTAACGAAAAATGCGGCTCAGGAATGACACGGCGATTTCTCCGGCGGCCGGGCTCAGCTTTCGGGTTGCGGGTTGAAGATGCCGCCGATGGCGGTAACCATGGCTTCCCATCTGGAGCGGTCCTGCGCAAGCTGGCGGCGGCCGGCGGCGGTAATGCGGTAGAACTTACCGCGCTGCTTTTGTTCAGTTTGACCCCACTCGGAATTGACAAATCCCTGGCGCTCAAGCCGGTGCAGTGCGGGGTATAGCGATCCGGTTTCGACTTGAAGCACATCGGCAGAACGCGCGCGTAGTTTCTGACTGATGCCATACCCGTGTTGCGGTCCGCGCTGGAGCGTTTGCAGGATAAGCATGTCGAGCGTGCCCTGCAGCAGCTCGATACGATTGCGATATCGGCGGGAATCCGGAGTCATGCTGTAGACACTCTACACCCGCGGAGGTAGAGTGTCTACAGGGGCCATGATTTCTTCAGGCACGGGCGCGCGGGTCTTCTCGTCCGATCCTACTGGTTTGCGCGTTCCGTTGCGGCCGGCAGCGTAATGGATCCGATTCGACCCGAGTTCTCGTCAACCACGATGATCCGCACAGTTTCGGCGTTCTGCTTTTTGTCCAGATACTGCTCGAATGGAATCCCTTCGCGTTGCAGTCGATCGTAGCTGGCGGCTGAGAGATCGAGCGCCAGCGTCTGCTCTTTCACCTGGGCACCCGCACCCGAGTCATCGCGCTGCACAAGGAAGATATCAAGCTTGCCGGTCCATCGATCGCCGTTTTGCACAAGACCGACATCGGTGGTGGTAATCTTCAGCGCGACCGCCGCTCCGCCGGTTGCAGGCTTCCGCCGAGCACCGAGGAATATTTCGCTTGCATCGAATGGCTGCCAAAGCACCTGTACAAATCGATCTTTCAATGTTGCCGGCTCCCTGCTGTACAGATAGCCCGTGCGATAGCGCAGCATGATGTCGCGGCGCCCCGACACAGTGACCTTGATCTGGTGATACTTGTCGTCGGGCTGCGTATCGGGCGAGAAGCTCAGCAGATAAATTGCCTTGCTGTCGGCGATGACGCGATTCAGGTTGGCCACCACATTGCTCGACCGGCCGAACGCGCGGCCGCCTGTTGATTGCGCCAATTGCTGCATCGCAATCTGCACGGGGTGGGTTTGTGTCCGTAACTGCGTGAACGTGCGCCCACCGGGAGGAGCCTTAAATCCGGGGTAATTATCCTTGACTGAAGGGTCAAGTTGCACGCCATCATTTTGCAGGCTCGCGTCAGTTGCGTCGGTCTCCAACTGTGAGGCGTCGAACGGATAGAGACTCACATGTGCGTTGTTGAGAGCTTCCTGCGTGCGGATGCCATAGGCGCCAATGCTGTTGGGACTCATGCGTCCCTCGTCACCACCTGCAGACTGATCGCTCCAGTCAGCAAGCACATTGTCACTGGCTATCCAGACGAGATTTTTGTGTCCGGGGATTGCGCCCATGTGCGTCGCGACCGCAACCAGGACTGAGAGTGCCTCGCGTGTCGGTTCCTCGCCCAGATTCAAGAGTTTGGGATCGAGGCCAATTGACGGCCCACCGCCGAATCCGCCCACCATCGCGTATGTGAAATTGACCGCGTTAGGGCTTCGCAGCGTGTCGAACTGCTGCCGGTTGCGCTCTTCCGCTTCTTGTGCACGGGCCACATCACGGGCGTCGGGTTTCCACGCTTCGATGGCTGCGGTCAGGGCTGGCCGATCGGTTGTTGCTTCGAGCAGGACGCGAAAGCCAAATCCAATGCGGACGTAAAGACCGACCGGCTCAGATGGCGGAAGCGTGCCAAGAATTTTGCGGACCTGCTGGCGGGCATTGATCAGATCGTTAAACTGCAGGCTGGTGGCGTCGAAGAAAATGACAGTCGCGCTTTCTGCACCGGGCTTTGGCGTTGATTGAGCCGCACCGTCGGCTGCTTCCACGCGATTGGTGTATTCAGCGGGCTGAGCCGCGGCTGCGCTAACCGGTGCAATAGAGGAAGCAACGGTTGCACGGCCGAATGAGCGAGGGATCTGCTGTCTGCCGCCGTCGAAGATTTCGAAATCTTCACGCTTGAGGTCGGCGACGGGCTGCCCCTTCTTGTCGAATGCGGCTACACTGACCTCCACTATACGGGTGGTGACGCGCAGAGAGAACTTTGCTTCACCGGGCGCGACGTCCGGGAGTGAAGGTGTTTGCTGCGGCGTGATGCGGAGTTCAGGAGTGGCAAGTGTTGCAGGTTCGACCGGCGAGGGTGCGGCGGGAAGTGGCGCAGCGATCCCTGGCGCCGTGGAGGCCGCTATTTCTGTTGTGGACTCATTTCTGACGGTTGGTGCTGCGGCAACAGAATTCTCGGTCGTTGCGGGTGGGGCGGCTGCGTGTGGCGTAGAGCCGGTGTTTGCGGTCGTATCGGGATTGGATGGCGGCGTGGAGTTGTCTGCTGTGAGGACGCGCGATTCAGACCTGAAAAGATGGTATTGATTGAAGACGACTTCGTTCAGCATGATTTGCATCGGTGAGTCAGCCAGAAGATCTTCAGGAACGATTCCAGCTATCCCGCCGTAGGAATTGAAGCGCCTAGCGGCCTTATCGCTCGACGAAGCCGGAGCGAGTGAGATGGAAACGCTCCTGGCGGGGCAAAAATAAGTTCGCCCGCCTAGTTCAATCGGTGCATACTCCACCATGAGATCGGCTCTGGTAATGGGATCGTCCTTGTGAAGATCGGCGATGAGGGTCAAGCGAAGAATGGTCCCGTTCTCAGGCTCAACCGTGATCTCGCCGTGATAACCCGATAATTGCTGAAACAAGCGATTGCCAACACAGCAAAATCTCACTGCATAGTGCGACGAAGCCTTAGGAACTGAGAAACTGAATACGGCGGCCGGCTTGGTCGTGCCCTGCTCCCAGTGACTCCATGCCAGCTTGCCTTGCGGCAGATCGATTAGAACCGACGTAAGGATGGTTCCAAATTCGCCGAAACTGGACAAACCTTTGGTGGTCAAAGCCGAGGCTGATTGCTCTTTGTCCGCGATCTGGATGAAATCCTGACCGTCGCGATAGTTCACCATCACGCTAGTCCGACTGACAGGATGCAGCGGCTGGGCCGGAACGATGTCGCCACTTGCTGAGTTGATCTTCAAACCCGGCGGGATGTCCTCAAAGTGGATGGTGTCCCGAGTGGCAAACAGATTTGGGATGCGGATCTGCATGACTCTCACGTAGTCAATCGTTTTCGAGATAATCTCGCGCTGCTGCGCGAAGGTGGGGGCAGGCTGGTTAGGGATTTCTGCTGGCGGCGGATCGAGGAATGTCGCCTGATCAGCGAGTACCACCAACGCACGGCGAGATTCGGGTCCGGGAAGCGCCGATTCCAGTGCCGCGAGTTTTGCAGCGTTCAGCCGCTCCGTGAGCTCCATCGCCGCCAAACGCCCGGCGATCTTTGCGTCTCGTTCGCCCCGGCTTGCAGTCACCCTGCTGCTCAATTGGTCAACGGTAACTCGATCGGCAGCAAACACCGGAATTGAAAGCTGCCCAAGAAGACAGAAAAGTATCACCCGTTTCATGATGTACGCGAGCCTCTTATGATTTGCGGACCAAGTATAGGCTCGCTGGAATCACTCAGCAAATCGAAGAGACGCCGCGCGCTTCTATCATTTGAGACCTTTGAAACATCTCTCAAGATGGTTCGGGAATGTGCTCGCTCGTCAGGAGTTGTACTGCTCGTCGCTGACTTTCTCCAGCCACTCGACCGCTTTGCCATCGAGCTTCTCCTGCATGGCGATGTGGGTCATCGCGGTAGTGGGTGCGGCGCCGTGCCAATGCTTTTCACCGGGCGCAATCCACACCACATCGCCGGGGCGAATCTCTTCGATTGAACCACCCCAGCGCTGCACGCGGCCGCAGCCCGCTGTGACGATAAGCGTTTGACCGAGCGGGTGGGTATGCCATGCAGTGCGGGCGCCGCGCTCGAAGGTTACGCTGACAGCGAAGATGCGCGCGGGTTCGGACGCGTTAATCAGATCTTCTCGGCGCACTGCGCCAGTGAAGTATTCCGGCTCTCCTTTGATGGAAGGCGCCGATCCGACTCGCTTGATGTCCATGGTGCTGCTCCTTTTCTTTCGGGACTAAAGGCAATCATGATCTTTATTGAAGCGAAGCACCGCGTGTCGACGGTGCTTCGCTGCAAATGATTATTCGGCTTTGAGGGAGGCCATGTCGATGGAGAAGCGGTATTTCACATCGGATTTGACGAGTCGCTCGTAGGCTTCATTTACCTTCTGGATGGGAATGACTTCGACGTCGGAAGTTATGTTGTGCTGCCCGCAGAAGTCGAGCATCTCCTGTGTTTCTGCCAGGCCGCCGATGAGCGAACCGGAAAAGCTGCGGCGCTTGAAGATGAGTCCAATGATGGCGACGGGGAGCGGATCATCGGGGGCGCCAACCATGGTGAGATTGCCGTCGCGTGCGAGGAGGTTGAAGTATGCGTTCAGATCATGGGGAGCAGCGACAGCATCGAGGATGAAGTCAAAGCTGCCGGCGTGCTTGTTCATTTCATTTGCATCGCGCGAGAGCACGACTTCATCGGCGCCGAGGCGGAGCGCATCGTCCTTCTTGGATGCGGATGTGGTGAAGACTACCGTGTGCGCGCCAAGTGCATGTGCGAACTTGACGGCCATGTGGCCCAGTCCGCCGAGACCGACGACGCCGACCTTTTTCCCTTTGGTAATACCCCAGTGACGCATGGGCGAGTAGGTGGTGATGCCGGCGCAGAGAAGCGGCGCGGCAGCTGCCAGGGAAAGATTCGATGGGATGTGGAGTACGAAGCGCTCATCGACAACGATGCTGTCGGAGTATCCGCCGTAAGTCATGCCGCCGAGATGCTTGTCAGGAAAGTTGTAGGTGAGCACCATATTGTTGCAGAACTGCTCCAGGCCGGCCTGGCACTCGGGACAGGTTCTGTCGGAGTCGACTAGACAACCAACGCCGGCCAGATCGCCCGGCTTGAACTTGGTGACGGCGGAGCCGACCTTAGTTACGCGGCCGACGATTTCGTGGCCTGGGACGCAGGGGTAGGCGGTGGGCATCGCGCTCCACTCGTTGCGGGCCTGATGCAGATCGGAGTGGCAGATGCCGCAGAAAAGGATTTCGATCTGCACGTCGCTTTCAGTGGGCTCCCGCCGCGTGATCGTGGTGGCAGCGAACGGCGATGTTGCGCTGGTTACAGAATAGGCTTTTGCGTTGTACATGAAGTCACCTTTACGGTTAATGAATCGGATGTGAGGTGGTGCAGGTTGCGTAATCCGTTGAAATTGCGGTGCCGGGATAGTCACGGAGAGTCGAGCCAGCTTGCACCAGGAATCCCCTCATAGATGTGCTGCGGTAGCGTGAGGATTCAAAATTGACTGGCTACGGTGCTTCATCGAGCGACCTGATGGCGACGTGATCGCTGACGGCCACCGCGGCATTGCCGGGACGGCAGACCAGGCGTGTGTCCATGCCGGCAGCGAGGGCTGCATCCAGTTCGCGCGGCGCATCGGAGAAAAAGCAGACATGCTGCGGTTCCATCTGCATTTCGTCGCCGATGGCAACGTAGCTGGCAACATCAGTCTTGGAGCCGACGCGGGTATCGAAGTAGGCGTTAATGAAACCTTTGAGGTCGCCGAAAATAGAGTGGCTGAAAAGAACCTGCTGCGCGGCCACGGAACCTGACGAGTAGATGGCGATGCGGGCGTGCCGCGACCAGCGAGCAAAAGCGCGCGGTACATCTTCGAAGAGCGTTCCTTCGAGTTCGCCGGACTCAAAGCCAGCCTTCCAGATTTTGCCCTGCAGGTTCTTCAGTGCCATCGAATTGCTGTCCCGGTCCATGAGCCAGTTTAAGTAGGCAAGGATTTCTGGAACTGCGCCGGAGGGATCGATGTCAGTGCGTTGAGACGTGAGAGCGCGATGAGGCAGTATGCGAGGAGCGTTAGGGTCTGTTTCGGCGTGGTTTTCTGCCTGCAGGAGTGCGAGGTCGTGAAACAGGCTTTCGGCGGCCAGATCGTCCGGGGCGAGATTGCCGCCCTTCTGTTCGAGCGCGGCGATGCCGTTGCACAGAAACGTTTCAAAGTGCGCATTTGCGTAAGGAGAGAGCTGCTCGCGCGTAAGAGAGCACGGAGCGAGGGTGCCTTCCACGTCGAGCAGGTATAGGCTAGGTCGGCTCATGCGACAGCAGTTTAGCAGGGCGATAGCGCATGCGGTCGTGACGAAGCCCGGGTCTGCCAACACAAAGAGTTTGCGATTATCAAAAACTTGTCATTTACCTGTCATTCCCCCTACAACTGGAGCGGAAAGGGGTTACCGAAAGCCTTTACGGACATCTAAAGTAGACAAGTGCGTAGAAGTGCGGATGATGGCCCATGCGCTGGCGGCACGCGCTTCCCCAGTTTCGAAAAAGAGCAAGGCAGGCACGACCGGAAAATAACTGAACCCGGCAAGATCTACGTGGCGAGGACCCTGGATCTGATGGCAAAAGCCTATCTGCAACGCATCGCGACCGCTGTTCCGGAGAACGACATTCACCGCCAGTTCGTGGATTTTGCGGCCAACATGCTGCAGGACCGGCGAGCGTGCGCAATTTTCGAGCGGCTTGCAACCAGGTCGGACATTCATCACCGCTACTCTTGCCTGCATGTGAACCGCGACCTAGGCGGCGAGTCAACCGATGCCTGGCGCTTCTATGGGAGCGGGCGTTTCCCCACGACGGCCGAGCGGATGAAGCTGTTTGAGCAATGTGCGCCAGTGCTTGCGCGCAAGGCGCTGGACCGGCTAAAGGTGAGCGACGAGGAGCGACGCAAAATTCGCCACGTGCTGGTAACGTGCTGCACCGGATTCTATGCGCCGGGATTGGACTTCGACATTATCGACCACCTCGGGCTGCCGGACTCAACCGAGCGCACGATGATCGGCTTCATGGGCTGCTATGCGGCCATCAACGCGCTGAAGCTGGCGCGGCACATCGTCCGCTCCGATCCCGATGCGATGGCGCTGGTGGTAAATCTGGAGCTTTGCTCGCTGCACTTCCATGAAACGCAGGACCTGAACGAAGTGATCTCGTTTCTGCTGTTTGGTGATGGATGCTCCGCGGCGCTGGTGGGCGGTGATGCAAGCGGATTCGAATTGGAGAGCTTTGCGGCAGCGCGCATTGAGAACACCAGCGACTTGATTACGTGGCGCGTGGGCGATCTCGGGTTCGACATGTTCCTTTCCGGGCAGGTTCCCAGCCAGATTGCGAAAGCGATGAAAGACAGGAAGACCGCGATCACAGGAGATGCGCCCGTTGATTTGTGGGCGATCCATCCTGGCGGCCGCGCGATTCTTGATGCGGTGGAGAACGGCCTTGAGCTTGCGCCCGAGGAACTGCTGGCGTCGCGGCGCGTGCTGTCGTGCTTCGGCAACATGTCGTCGGCCACGGTGATGTTTGTAATGAAGAAGCAGATGGATGCAGCAAAGAGCGGACAACGCGGATGCGCCATTTCGTTCGGGCCGGGAATGACTGCGGAGACGATGCGCTTCAATGCCGTCTGACACCTTCGATTTCGATCATCGCGCGCAGCTGACCGAGCTGATGGATGAGCCGTGCAGTTACGCGGAGCTTCGCGACTGCCTGCGCGACCTGATGAGCGTAAACCGCACCGTGTTTACCTATCGGCCCACGCTGGAGTGGCTTGAGCAGTTCGCAAGTTCGCCGCAGTTTCTAGTCTCGGCGCAGCTTGGAGGCGCGGCGCATGAACCCTTGCACGTGGTGGATGTGGGCTGCGGCGCAGGCGATATGCTGCGCCGCATTGAGCGCTGGGCCCGGGATAGAAAAATCGCGGTGCGGCTTACTGGCGTGGATCGCAATCCTTATGCCGCGCGGGCTGCGCGTGAGTTCAGCGGAAAAGATTCCGCCATCGAGTGGGTGACGTGCGACGCATATTTGTACAGACCCGACGCGAAGATCGACCTGGTCATCAGTTCGTTGTTTACTCATCACTTAACCGACGCGGAGATCGTCGAGTTTTTGCGATGGTTGGAGCAAGTGACCGTCCGAGGGTGGTTTGTGAATGATCTGCGGCGTGGGCGTGTGCCTTACTACGCGTTTATGCTGCTGGCGAACACCATGCGCTGGCACAAATTCGTGCGGCATGACGGTCCGGTGTCAGTCCGGAGGAGCTTCTCCGCGGAAGACTGGACGCGCTATTTGAGCGAAGCCGGACTGGATAAAAAAGGCATAGAGGTTTATACGCGAAGGCCGGGGCGGCTTTGCGTCTCGCGGGTGAAGCGATGATTCTCCCTTCTGAAGCGCTGGTGGTGGGCGGAGGACCCGCGGGGGCGGCAGTGGGAATACTGCTCGCGCGTCGCGGGCGAGAAGTGATCCTCGTAGAGAAAAGTGCGGCCATGCATGACAAAGTTTGCGGTGAATTCCTGAGCGGGGAAGCGGTGCGGTACCTGGCACAGCTCGGCCTGGACCTTCCGGCGCTGGGGACCGCACCTGTAAATGGAGTACGTCTGGCACAACGCAGATGCATTGCTGAGTGCGGGCTTCCCTTTCCAGCAATGTCGCTGACGAGGCGCAAGCTCGACGAGGCACTGCTTTCTGTTGCCAAGCGCGAGGGCGTTGATGTTCGGCGAGGCGTGCGGATTCAAGCGCTGCGGCGCACGCAAGCAGGTTGGAGGGCGAGTGTGGCGGATTGCGAACCGGTGCATGCACGATCGATTTTTCTTGCCACGGGCAAGCATGATGTCGGCGGATGGCGCAGACCGAAAGGGAAACAGAACGACCTGGTAGCATTCAAAATGTATTTTGCTCCAGCTCGCTCGCAGCAAGAGGTGCTGCGCGGATGGATTGAGCTCTGTCTCTTTCCGGGCGGCTATGCGGGTCTGCAATTGACGGAGGACGGCAACGCGAATCTCTGCCTGCTGGTAAATCGCGCGACACTGCAAAGTTGCCGCAACGACTGGCAGACGCTGTTGACGCGGATTCTGAACTTCTCAGAACATCTGGCCATGCGGTTGCAGGGAGCGCGTCCGCTGCTCGAAAAGCCGCTTGCGCTCTCGTCGATCCCGTACGGAATGCTGTTGCAGCATGCTGAGCCGGGCCTTTGGCGGTTGGGCGACCAGACTGCCGTCACGCCATCGTTCTCCGGCGACGGCATGTCGATTGCGCTGCACAGTGCGGAAGTTGCCGCTGAACTCTACGTGAAAGGACGAACACCTGCCGAGCTTGCCGCACGATTGCGGAAGGAGTTGCGCTCTTCGATTTCGCTCGCGACGACGATTTCGTGGCTCATGATTGCGGCTCCTGCGCTCGCGCACTTGCTGCGCGCATGGCCGCAGTTATTGCGCGTGCTTGGCAACTACACCCGTGTGCCGCAGACCGCTCTGGTGAGCTAGCTCAGCATGAGGCGTTATTTCACACTGCTGCTAACTTCACTGGCCCTCAGCTGCACGGCAGGAGCGCAATCGAACGGCATTACCGGGCATCTATGGACCGACCCTACCGGATCGGTGATTCGCGTGGATCATTGCGGCCCCCGGATCTGCATGTGGGTCGTGGCCATCAGTCCGAAGGCGCCGTCCAACTTCGATATCCACAATCCCGATCCTGCGAAACGGAATCGAGCCCTGTGCGGGCTTGAGATCGGGAGCGGCTTTGTGATGCGCTCTCCGGCGGAAGCCAGGGACGGGGCCCTCTATGATCCGAAGTCGGGCAAGACGTATCACGGCCTGATGAAGCTCAATGGAAACAAGCTGGAACTTCGCGGCTACGTTGGGCTTCCGTTGTTCGGCGAGACACAGATATGGACGCGGCCGGTTGCGCCGGTAAAGCCCTGCACGCCTGATGGCGAATAAAAATAGAATCCGTCATGACACCTTCGTATTAGTGCGCTGGTGACCTTAGTGCTGCTAATGTCGCGTCAGATTTGGTGTTCTAATTTGACTGAGGCGCTTATGAAGATCAGGATTCCGCTAGTTTCTGTTGCCTGCGTATTAGTTTGCGGCCAAGGTGCCGTAGCGCAGGCCATCAGCCAGGGTGTTCTGCTGAATCAACAGTCGATGCAGAACGCGGGCAAAGCCAACGTACAACCGCCCCGCATCATTCAGCGGGGTAGCTCGCAGCCAACTGGACAGGACCTGCACGCAACCGCACCTGATCCGAATGGGATCCAAAGGAGCTTCGAAACTCCTCGGCGCTCAAAGCAGCCTTTCCTGTCAGAATATGCAGGCTATGTGACACCGGGAACGCATTTGGTTATCTCGAGCCCCGAACCATCCGCGACGATCTATTACACAATCGACGGCTGGACGCCGACAGAAGATTCACTGCGCTATGTAAATCCACTCATCATCCAGCACGATATGCGCGTGCAGGCATTTGCCGAAGAGCCGGGCATGTTGCCCAGCCCCATGGTGGATGCGACCTACATTGTGAAGCCGCAGCAGCCGCCCATTTCAAAAACCCTCTCGATCGACGACGGCATTCTGCATCGCGGAATGGCGCTGCGCCTCGTAACCGGCTTCGATGCCAGATCGGATTCTTCGCAAGTGGGTGACACTTTGCTTGTTAAGCTCGATCAAAACCTGATGCTAGGCGACACGATCGTTGCCACAAGAGGATCACTGGGCAAGGCCACACTGACCCGTGTGGAACGCGCAGGGCACGATGGCAGACCCGGTGTCATCGCCTTCAAAGTGGAATCCCTCGATGCGCACGGAATCTCCGTTCCGCTGAATGCAAACCTCACGCTGGCGGCTCCGGACGTCGCGGCACAAGCTGCGAAGATCTCCGATCCTAGCGCCGTGCGCGTTTCGGGCACACTGCCCAGGGGCGAAGAGGCTGTCATCGAACCCGGCATGCCCTTGACCGCATATGTCATGGCCGATACTCCCCTGCGCTAGGTCGTGAATCGCGCAAAAGATCGAAGGCCTACAACTTGTGTATTACTTTAGGGTAGTTACAAAAGTCACTGAATGGGATCAATATAGTAACAGCTCAAGTATCATCAGTTTCTCACTTGAGAGACCAGAAGCAGGACGAACACCGTTTTGCTTCGGAGATTTGTCTGCGAATTTCGGCGGTCATTACGAACACTTTTCCGCCTCGTATGTATTTCCCCCGACTGCGCAGAACCCACCACGCTCTTGCTCGATAGGGGTGGACAAGGATTCAAGAGAACTCGACTCCAAAATGACCCGTTGGAGACGAGCGGAAGACACGTAACGAGGAGGCGGGCGTAATTGAAATGAGTGCAAACCTCTCACCAAATCTCGATATGAATTTTGCCGGCGCCGCTGCGGAGGCATTTTCGATCGCGTTGATCGGACCTGACGCGGAGAAGCGAAATGCTGTTGCCGGCGCCTTGGCCCAATGGCGAGGCGCAGAAGTGCGCCAATTTCCTTCTTATCCACCGGCGCTTGACGACGTGGCCGAGCTACTGAAGCTTTCGTTCGATGTGATTGTGATCGACGCCGAGACCGATCCTGATTATGCGATTCAGATCATAGAGAACATCAGCAGCCGCGATTCGGCTACAGTGATCGCCTACGCATGGTCGGCCAAGGAGGAAATGGCAGAACGCTTTAAGCGTGCAGGCGCTCGCGAGTATCTGGATGCTCCGTTTGAGTTCAGCATGCCCAGCGCACTTGAGCGCGCAGCCGACGCCCGGTACGCCAAAACCAGTCCCGCCAAAAGCTGGGAAGCAAAGTTGCTTGTGTTTTTCGGAGCCAAGGGCGGCTCCGGCACCACGACGGTTGCCTGCAGCTACGCGATTGCGCTGGCGCAGGAATCAAGACAGCGGACTTTATTGATCGACCTCGGCCTGCCGTTAGGCGACGCGGCGCTGAACCTGGGACTCACAAGCGATTACTCCACAGAAGATGCGCTCAAAGATCCTGAACGGTTGGATCCGTCTTTGCTTGAGGCGCTCGCAGTAAAGCACGAGTCAGGAATTGAAGTGCTCGCAGCCCCGAGCAAGGTTCCTGAGATAACTCCATCAAGCGACGCGATTGACAAGCTGATGAAGATGGCGCGCAAGGTCTACACCAACGTGATTGTGGATGTGGGCTCACGGGTGGATCTGATGGACACCACTCTGTTCACAGAAGCCTACAGAATTTACCTGGTGAGCCAGGCCGGAATCTCCGATCTGCGGAACGCAGAACGCCTGATGTCGCATTATTTCAGCGCAGACGGCCAGAGGCTTGAAATCGTGATCAACCGGTTTGAGCCGGGTGCGGCGCGCATCACGGAAGAACAGATGACCAGCGCCCTTGGCAGACCCGTTCGCTGGAGGGTTCCTTCCGATCACGACGCGATTCACAACTTGCAGAGCGCGCATGCGCCGATGTCAGAGACAGACTCGCAGTTCTCGCACTCGATTCTGGAGATGGCTGGCTCCATCACCTTGCATCCGGTGCGGCCGGGCAAGAACACGGCAATCGCAAGCACAGCGAGCAGCAATGCATGGCAGGCTACGACTGCGGCTCGATCCAACTCAGGCGTTGGGAGCCAGGCCGTCAACGCGGAGAAGGCCGGCGACGACGTTACTAGTCCGGGCGGATTGCCGAACATCAACTGGCCTTCTCCGGAAGCCATTACGTACGGCACGCCGCTGACCGATGCACAACTGAACGCCACGGCTGCCATTCCTGGCACGTTTTTGTACACGCCGGGCAACGGTTACGTGTTGCCCGTAGGAACACACACGCTTTGGGTGACGTTTACGCCCACGACCGGAGCAATGGTGCAGTCGGCTGTTTCGATCAACGTAGCCAAAGCCACACCGACAATTATGTGGCCGGTGCCGCGACCCATTTTGTGCGATGCTCCGCTGAGTGAAGTTCAACTCAACGCTACTGCTTCAGTTCCGGGTAAGTTTGAATATGCTCCGGAGCTTGGCAAAGTGTTGCCTGCCGGCGAACATGCCCTTTCTGTTGTGTTTACTCCGAACGACGACAAGAGCTACGCCGCCACCAAGTCCACCGTTTCCGTCACTGTTGAAAAGCTGAAACCCGCAATTGAATGGCCCGCTCCCGAGATGATGAAGTGCGGCGCCAAGCTGGGCCCGAAGCAGTTGAATGCGAAAGCTTCAGTCGCAGGAACATTTGTCTACAGTCCCGAAGCCGGCGAAGTTCTGGAGCCCGGTGAGCACACGCTGACCGCGTACTTTACGCCGGCGGACGGCTCTCGCTACTCCATGGCGCAAAGCAACCTGACAGTCACGGTGATGAAGGCCCCCCCCAGAATTACCTGGGCCGCGCCGGAACCAATTTTGTACGGCGCGCCGCTTGGACCGGGCCAACTGAACGCGACGGCATCTGAAGAGGGCACGTTTGAATACAATCCCGGCGTGGGCGCGGTGCTCGCGGTGGGAGAGCACACTCCGCTGGTCACCTTCAGGCCGCGCAACAACGCCGACCATCCATCTGTGCAGACAGCGGTGCTGCTGACCGTAGTGATGGCCAGGCCGACAATTTCGTGGAATCCGCCGCCGGCAATTTCCGCAGGCACACCGCTGAGTGCTGACGAGCTGAATGCGACAGCGTCGGTTCCGGGAACGTTCCGCTACAAGCCAGCGCTTGGTGAGATACTCCCGGTCGGCAAGCATGCACTTACGGTCACCTTTACGCCGACAGACACCATGAACTACGAGCCGGTAAAGGCTTCAGTGTCGCTGACCGTTACCGAATTGGCAAAGGTAGAGATCAATTGGCCCTCTCCGAGCCCTATCTCGTACGGAACCCCGCTGAGCGAAGCACAGCTGAATGCGACGGCGTCAGTACCGGGAACGTTTGCATATGGGCCGGGCGAAGGCAACGTGCTTCCGCCGGGCAAGCACACGCTGTTGCTGGTATTCACGCCGGATGATCCGCACAGCTACGCTGCGGCGAACGCCACGGTTGCGCTCAAGGTGGATGCGCTGCAAGATGTGTCGTCGCTGCTGACGGCGCACACGCAGGGGCCAATCGGACGCGAAGTAATGGATCAGTCCATACCCGAGATCAACGAGCGGGAAATGGTTAGAAAGAGCAGCGCCCAGGCGCCGCGCGAGGTTGCAACTGCCGAGCGCACACCAGTTAAAGAACAGGCACTCGTTGTAGAACGCGTGGCCGTGAAGGAGCCCGTTGCTGCCGTGGTCAGCACTCCCAAGCCGGACAAACCGCGCGAAACTCGTACATACAAAGGCGTTATTTACGAGAAGGGGGATGATGGACAATGGCATCGCCTGTAGAAATAGGACAGAATCTACCCGATACACTGCCCGCGGATTTTGGCGAATGGGACTCTTCGGATTCTCCTCCAGCACCTCCCGCGGAAACTCCGGCACTTGATCCGCGCGAAGTTGCGCCGAAGGAAACACCGCAGCGAGAATTTGCACGCAGAGAAGCCGAGGCCCTGGACACTGCGAAAAGGCCGAATGCTTCGCGTGAGGTGAGCCGCGAATTTGAGCCGGCGCGCAATGTTACTCCCTTCCCTGAACCCGACCTTGCGGCCGTCACCTCGCGAGGCTTTCCCGCGCCTGCCGTGAGGGCGCCCCGCACCTCGCCCGCTTCCGCCACGATTGCCGCTCCTTCATTAAAGGACGATTCGAACCTTCTGCGGCGGGTGAAATCTATAGACGCAGTCGTCGACACACTTCCAACTGTGGAATCGCGCCTGGAACCGATTACGGGTTCGACGGTTCCTTTGTTGGGGCGCAATCCAGATAAGCCACTCTTCTCGTCGCTCGCCATTGAAGAATTCGAGACAGTCGATTCCGAAAACGGTCCCAGGCTGCTGAACGACCTGATTGACGAGGATCAGGAGAGAAAGACCAGGCGCAGGTGGATCATGAGCGGTTGCGTCTTCGGCGGATCAATTCTGCTGGTGGCCTTCCAACTCTTCCATTTCGGCACGGCTGGAAAAATCAAGCACATTGTTGCGACCCCTCAGGCAGCGACGACGGCTGCCGCGGATCCCGATCCGGATGCAATCGTTGGCATCAATCCTGGCGCCACAAAGCCATCGCCAATGAAGCAGGTAAGCAACCCGGAATCGCAGCCGGTTGATGACCCGACCGCCGGACCTGCGGAAACTGCGCCGGCGCCGGTTCAGAAGCAAATGATGCAAACTCAGTTGGCGGCGCCTACGCGCCTGCCTCAGAATGCCAAGTCGATAGCTCCCAGCGATACGCCTCCTCCAGCATCCATAGGCGGAGCCAGCATTGCGGCGCTGAACGGCAACAATTCAGTGGGCAATGTGTTTGACGGGCGGTCGGATGCAAACATCTCAGGGCCCAGGGTGGTGTCGGTTTCGGCCGGCGTGGCGGTGGGCCTGCTGATTCACAAGACCCAGCCTATCTATCCGTCGATCGCAAAGTCGGCACGCGCCCAGGGTACGGTGGTATTGCAGGCCAAGATCTCAACCAGTGGCAAGGTGACAAACCTGCAGGTAATCAGCGGCCCGCCGATGCTGCGGCAGGCAGCCGTCGACGCCGTGAAGACCTGGCAATACAAACCATACACGCTCAACAATCAACCCACGGAGGTAGACACCACGGTCAACGTGGTCTTCTCATTGGGCGGATAACGGTCTTCGGATTTTGAAGAGCTCCGACCGGACCCCGACGCGACCGCGCCTCAAAACGCGAAGAGTTCCGGCCATTGCATTTCGGCACCGCGCGCATCTACCTTCGAAAGGCCCCCGGGGCTCTACAATCGTGTCTTGCTATCCGAGCAACAACGCGAACAGATTGATGTGGTGCTTGTGTCGCCGCGCAATCCGCTGAACATGGGAGCGGCCGCGCGCGCAATGGCCAACTTTGGTCTGTCGCGGCTGACGGTAGTCGCCCCTTACGCGCCGCACTGGCGGGAAGCTAAGTCGGCTGTAGGCGCTCCAGACATCCTGAAGAACGCGACCGTTACAGAAACCATTGCGGATGCTCTGCGCGATTGCACGCTGGTAGCAGGCACGGGGACGCTGACCTTTCGGAAACCTGAACAACGCGTTGTGCAACTGCCCGATTTGCCTGCGCTGGTACGCGATGAATTGGAGCGCGGTGGGCGCTTCGCAATTGTCTTCGGGCCGGAGAAACACGGGCTGACGCGCGACGATCTTTCGTACTGCCAGGTACTGGTGGAGATTCCAACCGATCCTGGGCAGCCCTCAATGAATCTGGGCCAGGCGGTGGCGGTATGCCTGTACGAACTGTCTGCGCACACGCGCTCAGACGCTGAAGACCGGGCAGCAAAAACAAAGGCGAAAACGCGCACAGATGCGACGCGTATTGCTGCATCCAGCAGCCTTGAACTACTTGCCGGGGTCGTGGAGCAGGTGATGGAAGCCGCGCGTTACTCCCCCGCTTCCATGCGCCAGGCAAACCAGCACGACATGCGGCTGCTGCTGCGCAGGCTGGCTCCCGCCGAGAAGGACGTCCGGAGAATACTGGGCCTGTTCCGGCGGGTACTTTGGCGATTGAAGCGATGAGTTTAAACTGGATTGCGGGTACTGCACCTCTCTCATTTCAGCAGTTCTCTACGCTTCAAGTCGTGCTGTCGGGCTCTTTAACAGTTGTGTCGGGATCAAGAACTCTTCGCTCCGAAGTCCAAGTTTCCTGATAGATTGGCGCCAAAGGCAGGTATGACGTTGCGTATGCTTCAGCTTGGTTTGAAGTCCCGGCCAAATGTGTATCTGGCCTTTGCGGTATTCCTTCTATTGCTTGCATCGGCTGCGCGAGCTCAAGAAGCGGCGCCAGCCCCTGCAGCAAAACCATCGCACTCCGCGCAGAAGGCCAGATCCGCGCGATCGTCAGGAGCGGCGGCCGATAGCCACGATGAAACGAGTGGCGGCATCACTGAAGAGGAACTGAGGAGCGCGCTCGTTGGCAAGCTGCTTTTCCTGCGCGGCGGCTACCTGTCTGATTCCCTGAGCTACAACGAGCACGGTGTCCTGATTGGAAACTCCACGCCTGCACCCTACACGCTGTGCGGCATCCAGATCGACAAGGTGTATCTGAGCAAGCGAAAAGTACAACTTGTCGGCGCACGGTACGGACTGCATTTTCTTGGCTCGCTCGCCTACGAAGATCCCACCAAGGGCGTTGATCGCGTGAAGATCACCCCAAAAAAGAAAATGCTCAAGATCACCATTGATCGCGAACTTGTGGTGAAGCCGAAGAAAGTGAAAGAACCCAAGAAATCAAAAGGTAAAAAAGGGTCCGACGATGCGGCCGCGGAGCAAGCAGATGAAGCAAAGGCATCCGCTGCCGCGCCGCCACAGGAAGAGCTTCCCGTGGATCCAAACTCTGCGACCACGACTACTTCGCCGGCGCACTCCGCCATGGTGCTCCGCGGGGCGCTGGACCGCATTTTTGCCGAGTCGATCGACGATCGGATGATTGCAGCGATGCCGGATTTCTGGAAGCTCTATTACCAGGCTGCGGCAGCAAAGACGGACTACAGGCCAGCCGACCCGACTGTGTTGCGCCAGAATATGGTCGACCAGAAGGCACAATTGCTGTCAAAGTTCGAGCCCGAGTCCAACGAGTTTGCGCAGGACCATAGCGTGGCTGGAATGTCGCTCTATCACGTGGTGATTGGCGCAGACGGAAAGCCGGGAGAGATCGCGGTAGCGCGGCCCATCGGTTTTGGGCTGGACGAAAACGCCGTCGAGGCCATCCGCACTGCGAAATTTGAGCCGGCGATGAAGGACGGAAAGCCGGTGCCTGTTCTGCTGGACCTGGTGGTACAGTTCCGTATCTTCTCAAAGCGGACAGCAGTGACCCGGACCGCCGAGGCAAGCGAGAAACCCGCCAGACCCATTCTGCCCGGCCCGTACAGCGCTGAGCGCCCCTGAAGCCAAAACCGTAGGTGGGGCACATGTCCTCTGTTGCCTTGGAGGGGCCCGGAATCGCACCACAACAGAAAAACACTTGTACCAGAAAATCGCTGCTTCAGGTATGCCCATTCCCGTCTTACGCGCGTATTACGTCTTACGATCTTTTGTCTTGCAGTGCCCAATTACGCCTTACAAAACCCTTTGAGAGCGTAATACAGAGCAATGTGGCCCTTTCCGCGGCTGGCGGGCATGTCTTACAAGCTATCGAGTATGTCTTACAGGTCTAGCGGCACCCGTGCTTACTCTTCCTGGCGTAATACGTCCTGAAGCTTGGGCTTGTGCTTGGCCTCGCGGCCGGTGCGTGGCTTATCGTTGAGTACGCGGGCAGGTTTTGGCTGGCCCACGCGCTCGCGTGCGTTGGCCTTCACGGCTTTCGTGGCGGAAAATCGGGCTGGCTTGCGTTTCGTCACGGCTAAGACGAGTATGGAAGAGAATTCGGTGAAAGGAAAGCATCACCGATTCTATGAGATTCGCATCATCAGCATTGGACTCCGAAAATAGGGTCTTCGCCTGCTATTATCGCGGGCGCGTAACCAGAGGATTTGCCGAGCCCCAGAGGATAGCCGAGTCATGGAAGAGCGGGATTTTTTCAACGAAACCACAGAACTTCGAACCCACATGCTCACCTGCCCCAAATGCGGGCAGGAAGCGGAGTACAAGGTGAACTGGGTGGTGCGACGCAAACGGGCGCAGTTGCCCCGCGGCGCCGATGAACGAGACCGCGCGAAATTCGCCAAGGCGCAGTCGTACATGGTGAGACGCGACGATAAGCTGGCCTGCGCAAACGTGCGCTGCCGCAAGCCGTTCGAAATTACTCAGCTGCAATCGCTCGCGTTTCTAGCGGATTAGAGCGTGGGAATAAGGCGGCTGGCAATGGCGGCTCGTTGCTTTGCCTGATGCCTGATCTTGAGCAGCCGCGTCGAATCAGTTCAGCATTCTTCCCCTCGAATTCGCACACCCTCGGAGGCAGGCGTGCATAACCGCGTTGCTCTCGAGGAGTCACTATGCACGTTGCCTCTGGATTACCGGGGCGGATTCTCCGCTCCCTCGTACTGTCTTCCTTCGTCGTTCTTGTAGTTGCTGCGCCCGCGATCTGCCAGCAGGCGCCGATCCAGTTGCCCAAGCCGCAAATAACCGCCGGCATGCCGCTGATGCAGGCGCTCGCGCAGCGCCAGACAGCACGCACCTTCGCCGACAAACCGCTGCCGCAGCAGACACTCTCAGACCTGCTGTGGGCCGCGTTTGGCGTGAATCGGCTGCGTGAGGTTAAGCCCGGGCTTGGCCGTACCGCGCCATCCGGCATGAACAAGCAAGAAGTTCAACTGTATGTCGTGTTGGCGGATGGGGCATACGTGTACGAAGCGGAGCTGAACCAATTGCGGCCGGTTGTGGCCAGCGATGTACGCGCAAAAGTCGCCCAGGGAGCCGGCGCACATGCAGCCGTGACCATCATCTACGTGGCCGATGCGAAGTTCGACATGGCACAGGTGGACACGGGATTCATCGGCCAGAACGTATATCTCTTCGCAGCGTCGGAGGGACTGAACGCGTGGTTCTATGCGCTGCACGGAGCCGATGTAGCCGGTGCACTGAAGCTTGCTGAAGGACAGAAGGCGCTTTACGGGCAATCGGTCGGGTACCGGCCGTAGTTGCCGTTCGCATGCCGGCACTGACCCGTTCCGCCCGTATTTTGCTGCATTTCGGATGCAACCATTCGCGGCCCGTCGGGCTGGCGCGGGAGTGCCTGCATGTGATTGAATCGATAGTAGGAGCAGGCTCGCCCGGAGGCGGAAAGCAGGGCTTGTCTGCTGCATTGGAGAGACATGATGGCGAATCCCCTTCTTCCCCCCGAAGAGCGCAACCTGACCCCTGATCAAGTGGAGGCTCTGGACAAACGGCGCGACCTTGGACATACGTTCCTGGTGATTGCAGGGCAGTTCACGGTGATTGCCATGGTACTGCTGCTTTGGGTGGGGCAGGACCTGAGCTACTCGCCGGGCTGGGCACACCCCATGGCATACTACTTTTTCCTTGCGCTGGGACTGGTGGCCACCTTCGGGATCACCGGGATGGTGCTGCGTCGCGGAACGCCGCGCATCGACTAGTGGCAATTACTCTGCTTTCAGCCCATTGAACATTCACCGGGCACGGGCGTCTGCAAGGCCAACGACAGGCAGGCTTGGCCTTGAGCCCTATGGATCGGCACGAGCATCTGAAACGGTATAGCTTTGTAGGTGTCGATGGCAGTTGCTTCCCTTACCGGCCTTACGTCCACGACCTTCGAACCAAGGCTGACCGATAGCCACGGGCGGGTCATCCATGATCTGCGTGTGTCCATCACCGATCGGTGCAACTACAAGTGCGTTTACTGCCGCACCGGCGAAATGGGAGCGCAATATCCTGAGCTGCAAATCGACGAGTACCTGCGGCTGATCAGGCTGTTTGTGGGCCTGGGCATCAGCAAGGTGCGGCTCACCGGCGGAGAACCTTTGCTGAGGCGCGGCTTGGTGGACGTGGTGAAAGAACTGGCCGCGTGGCGCACCCTCGATGGCGAACCGCTGGACCTGGCGCTCACCACCAACGGACATCTGCTTGCAGAACTGGCGGCCCCGTTGAAGGCTGCGGGCCTGAACCGCGTCACGGTCAGCATGGACGCGGTGGATGCTGCGACCTTCGAAAAGATCACGCGTATTCCCGGAAGTTTTGAGACGGTGCTGAACGGCGTTCGCGTGGCGCGAGCGGCGGGACTGACGCCGCTCAAGATCAACTGCGTTCTTCTGCGCGGATTCAACGACGACCAGGTTGAGGGTTTTGCCCGCTTCGCACGCGAAGAAAGCGTGGTGGTTCGGTTTATCGAGTTCATGCCGCTGGAAGAGGGCCGCCTGTGGACACCTGAAATCGTGGTCACGCTCAAGGAAATCGTGGAGCGTATTGGACGCGTGCTTCCGCTGGTAGAGATGCCCGCGCGCGAAGCAAGCGAGACGGCGCGGCGCTATACATTTGCTGACGGCGTTGGCGAGATCGGTATCATCGCACCCGTGAGCCAGGCTTTTTGCGGAGCATGCAGCCGCGTGCGCCTGACCTCCGATGGCAAAATCCGCACCTGTCTGTTTTCGCAGGTGGAGCACGATCTTTACGGCCGGCTGCGCGCCGGAGCCGACGACCAGGAACTGCGCGACTATATTGTGCGTACCGTCAATGAGAAGGAAGCGCGGCATCACATCGGAGAGCCAGGATTTCTGAAGCCTTCCCGGTCAATGGTTCATATCGGAGGCTAGAACCCGCGCCCGTTCTGAACTCTGTCCTAAAATTCATCTGTATAAAACGTGAAAATGCGTTGATGTGAAACAATGTTTTCAAAGAGTTCCCCTGCTGGCTCGCTTATGACCAATGAGACGGAAAGTCGCATCCCTCTCGACGATCTGCTTGTATTCCATCAATTGGCGCGCTCGCTCACGTCGAGTTTCGATCTCGATACGATCCTGCGCACCATCCTGGAACACATGGAACGCATCATGGAGGCGGAGTTGTGGACGCTCCTGATGTTGGATGAAGCCACGCAGGAGCTGTACTACGCGATTGCGGCTGGAGGCGAACAAGACGCGCTGCGCGATTTGCGTGTGAAGGTGGGCGAAGGTGTTGCTGGCTGGGTGGTAGAGCACGGCGAAACACTCATTGTGCCGGAAACGTCGACCGATCCGCGGTTGATGGAAGAAGGCGGCGCCACCTCGCACAACATACGCTCAGTGATTGCGCTGCCGCTGCGCGGGCGCAAGGGAACGCACGGCGCGATTGAGATCTTCAATCCTCGCACCGACCAGATGACCGATTACACAATCGCGTTTCTGCATATCCTGGCCGACCATGCTGCCATCGCGATTGAAAATGCACACGACGTTGCGCGCATTCAGCAGCTCACCATCACCGACGACACCACGGGCCTATATAACGTGCGCCACCTCTACGAGGTGCTGGGCCGCGAATTAAGCCGGTGCAGCCGCATGAAGGTGCCGCTAAGCCTGGCCTTCATTGATCTGGATCAGTTCAAGCTGGTGAACGATGTGCACGGCCATCTGATTGGCAGCGAGTTGCTGGCGCGCGCCGGCCAGCGCCTGCGTGAGTTGAGCCGCAAACAAGACTGGTGCTTCCGATATGGCGGCGATGAATTCGTCATCCTGATGCCTGAGACAAGCGCGGAAGAGGCGCATGCGCAGGCAAGCAACCTGCTTGGTGAATTGATGAGCACCCGTTTTCGCATGAAGGGCGGCCTGGAGTTGAGTGTGCGCGCCAGCGTCGGTCTTGCCACAGCACCGGCCGACGGCGCTACCGTTCACGCCGTGATTGGCGCCGCCGATACGCGCATGTACATGGTAAAGAGCAATGGACGCGGCCAGGTGTGGCAGAAGTAGCCGCGCCGCATTCCTCAATATCCCAAATGCTTTTCGACAATATTCTGGAGCGGCTGCCCGATTGAGAAGCGCCGGTACTGCTCCAGGAAGAAGCGCATGGCTTGGTTAAGCCAGTCCTTGGTGTGGTCCGCGCTGTGCGGGGAAATGAGTATGTTCGGCAGCTTAAAAATTGGATCGTCCGCCGGAATCGGCTCCCGCTCGAACACATCGAGACCTGCACCTTTGATTATTCCCGCAGTAAGCGCGCGCACCAGCGCAGCCTGATCGACAACCGGGCCGCGGCCAATGTTGATGACGACCGCATTCGGCTTCATGGCGGCAATTGCATCGTCACTGATCATGTGGCGCGTTTCCGCGGTGAGCGGCGCAGCCACGACGACGAAATCACATTCGCCCAGCATGGCATTGAGTTCGTGCGGCCCGTAGAAGCGCTCAATAAACGGATCGGGAGCCGAAGGCGCGTGTCGCTTGAGTGCGAGTACGCGCATCCCCATAGCGTGAACGCGGCTGGCAACGGCACGGCCAATGTCGCCGTAGGCGACGATGCCGACCGTCTGGCCCGGAAGCTCTTCTACGTCGAACTGCTCCCAGCGGCACGCCTCCTGGTTGCGAATCAGGCGGCGAATATCCTTGGCGAAGTAGAGGATCACGGCCAGCGCGAACTCGCCGAGCGATTGCGAAAAAACGCCAGTGCCGTTTGTAAGAGGAATGGGACTTTGCACTAGCTCAGGGAAGAGCATGCTATCCAGACCGGCGGCACGCGAGTGAACCCAGCGAAGATTGGGCGAGGCGAGAAATGCGGAGCGCACCATGTCGCGCGTGCCCGACCAGTGAAGAATGGCCTCGGCATCGCGCGGCGCCGCATTGAGACTTGCCGCTGAATTGATCAGGTAGTGCGGAATCTCCGCAAGCATGGCGAGTTGCGGATCGTTGGCATCGGCTATAGCCAGGACAAGTGGCTGCTTCTTCATCGTTGTTGATTGCTCCAGTTCCGCATCAGTATTTCAGCACGGTGTCACTTTTTAACATCCCCACCGATTTGGATCACCGCATATTTGGCGGGCCCGTCGCCCACGTTGGCAACAAAGTGCTCCGTACCAATCTTGACATAGAGAATGCTGCCAGCCCCGGCGCGTTCCACCTGGCCGTCGTGATGATATTCAACTGTGCCTTCCTCAATCACGATCAACTCGGAATGGTGGATCTTGTGCAATGCCGGCGGTACCGCTCCAGCGGGCTGAACAGACTCGTGCACGCTCAGGGACTCGCCCGTTGCCAACGTTCCGGAAAAAAAGAAGCGACTCTCAGAACCGTTGGCATTGGTCGAAGGCTTCATCTGCTCGTATGCAAAAGTGCGCGAACTTTGCAGCGGATTGGTAGCGGCAGATTGCGCGCCGGCTGATGCGCAGGCCAGGGAAAGAATTGCAAAACCAAGTACGGGGACTCTCATTCACTCTCCTGCATTCATTCTCTTAGACGGCTGCAGAAAAAAGGCTGCCGGCCCGGAGTTCGTATGATACGAAATCCGAGGCCACGCAGCCATTTTTGAATTTGAAATCTGATAATCGAACCGAAACCACAGAAACTAGCGCGGCTGAATATGTACCGGCTGCTCGAGCTTGAACGTGAGCAGCGTCTCCGCGGGAAGCACAATCTGCTTGTTACCCGTCAGCGCGCCACCGGCTGTTCCAGCACCTCCGCCGGCCAGCGCGCCGATTACCGCACCCTTGCCTCCCCCGGCCAGTCCGCCGATCAAAGCACCAAGCCCGGCGCCACCGCCGGCAAATATGGCGGTGCGTTTGCCCTTGCCAGACTCCGCGCGCTGGACAGAACTAGTCGAGACCGGATAGCTGCCGTAGCTTGTAGTGACGCGCTCAAGCTTGACGACCAGCGCCGCTCCGCCCTTGAACTTGCCCAAAGGTCTGGCATCGATCACGGTGCCGTCTGCGCGCGATCCGCGTGCAATCGCGGTCCTGCCGTCGACAACAACATCGTCAGCCACGGTGGCGGTAAAGGAATCGCCCGGCTGCGAGATCTTGGAGCCGAGGTCCTGGTCCAGGCGCACTCGAATGTTCGTTCCTGCCGGAAGCTCAATCGCTGCGGCAGCTGCTGGAGTTTCCGGAGCCGAACGGCGCGGAGCCGGCGCCTGCGAATAAGGACCCTGCTGCGCATTCGGAGCAGCCGGGCTGGCTTGATTGGCAGACGGTGCATCTGAGGGAGTTGCCGGAGCAGCGGTGTTCGGTTGAGCGGTGCTCGACTGCATGTCGCCTTGTTGCGGTGCGCCTTGCTGCGTGTTCGACTTGCAACCACTGAAGGCGAGCATAGTCGACAGAGCCACAACAGTCAGCGGAACAAACCTGCGAGGGGAATTCATTGCACGGACTCCTTGAGGGACGGTTCCGGGCGGCGGCAAATGGGGGTGGGCGGATTCAGAATCACTCCCGACACGCCGCCCTTGTGGCTAAATATCCAGATTCTTCACGTCGAGCGCATTGTCTTCAATGAACTTTCTGCGCGCCTCAACGTCTTCGCCCATGAGCGTGGTGAAAATGGCATCGGTTTCTGCGATGTCCTCGAGCTTGACTCGAAGAAGTGTACGCCTCTCGGGATCCATTGTAGTTTCCCAGAGCTGCGATGAAGTCATTTCACCAAGGCCCTTATAGCGTTGAACCTGGTAGTCCTTCTTGCCCTGTTCAACAATGTAAGCAAACAATTCGCGTGCGGTTGCTTTTTCAACTGGTTCGCGCGAGGTCCGCGTTGCGCGGCCTCCCGTCTTGGATTCCGCACGGATTTCTGCGCTGCCCGGGGAAGGCGCACCTTCCGCGTCAGGCTCTTCTTCTTCCGCGCCGGGCTCAACGGCTGCCGCGGATTTGGCCGCGTATTCGATAAGGAACGGCGGCTCGAGATACTCCTTGATGAGCGAGTACTTCGACATCATCTGCCGGAATTCCGGACTGGAGGCCAGGGTCCAATCGATGCAACGCGTCGCGCCTTGCGCGTCGGTAAAGCAGATGGACCAAGTGTGATGCTCTTCGTCCTCAACCGGTTCCGCAACCTTGAACTGGAACTCGCCGGCGACTTCGGTTAGGTCGCCGTGCAGCTTGGCTATCTTTTCCGGCACCAGCCCTTCACTCTTCGAACTGAAGTCGGCGCGATGAGTGAGCTCTGCCCGGGCAAGCATTTCTGTAAGTTTCTCGTTGCGGATGCGCTTGTCAACCTTTTCGACGAAGCCGAGATACTCGTTCAGCGTGCCCATAAAGCGGGTGAGGTCTGCGCCGTCAATCTTGCTGGCTGATTCGCCGTGGCGCACCACCATTCCTTCTGAGGCGCGCTTCACCATCACCTTCACAAACTCACGATCATCCTTGATGTACTGCTCAAACCGGCCCTTCTTGATCTTGTAGAGCGGCGGCTGAGCAATGTAGATGTTGTCGCGCTTGATCAGGTCCGTCATGTGGCGGAAGAAGAACGTGAGTAACAGCGTGCGGATGTGGGAACCGTCCACATCGGCGTCCGTCATCAGAATGATCTTGCCGTAGCGAATCTTGCTGGCGTCGAAGTCTTCCTTGCCGATGCCGCAGCCGAGCGCGGTGATCAAGGCACGGATTTCCTCATGGCCGAGCATCTTGTCGTAGCGCGCCTTCTCGACATTGAGGATCTTGCCCTTGAGCGGCAGGATCGCCTGGAAGCGGCGATCGCGACCCTGCTTGGCAGTGCCGCCGGCGCTCTCGCCCTCGACGAGGTATAGTTCGCAGCGGTCAGGATTGCGCTCGGAGCAGTCCGCCAGCTTGCCAGGCAATCCGCCTCCGTCAAGAACGCCCTTGCGGCGGGTCAGGTCGCGAGCCTTGCGCGCAGCTTCACGGGCGCGAGCCGCTTCAATGGCCTTGTTGATGATGCGCTTGGCAACAGGCGGATTCTGTTCCAAATACCCGCCCAGGCGCTCGTTTACAAATGCCTGTACGGTACCGGCAATATCGGAATTGAGCTTGCCCTTGGTCTGGCCCTCGAACTGGGGCTGCGACAGCTTGACGCTGACCACCGCGACCAGACCTTCACGCACGTCGTCGCCGCTTAGGTTGTCCTTCACGTCCTTGAAAAGGCCGAGTTGCTGACCGATGGCGTTGATGGTGCGGGTAAGCGCGCTTCGGAAGCCGGAAAGATGCGTGCCACCGTCAACCGTGTTGATGTTGTTGGCAAAGCTGAAGACGGTCTCGGAATACGTGTCGTTGTATTGGAGAGCGATTTCAATTTCGACACCGTCACGCGATGCTTCCATCACGATCGGCTTTTCATGCAGTACGACTTTGCCGCGGTTGAGGTGCTTGACGAATTCGGCAATGCCGCCGGCGTACTTGAACTCTGCGCGTCGCGCTTCGCCGGTTTTTGGATCGGCAGTGCGCTCATCAATAAGCGTGATTTCAAGGCCCTTGTTGAGGAACGCCATCTCGCGCAGGCGCTGTGCCAGCGTGTCGTAGTTGTACTCCGTTACAGTGAAGATGCTCCTGTCGGGCAGGAAATGCACTTTGGTGCCACGACGCTTGCTGGTGCCCGCTTTGCGCAGCTCACTGGTTGGAAGACCACAACTGAAGTCCATTTCCCAGGTTGCGCCGTCGCGCCAGATCTCTACATTGAATTCCTGCGAGAGCGCATTGACGCAACTAACGCCCACCCCGTGCAGACCGCCCGAGACTTTGTAGGTTGAGGCATCGAATTTGCCACCCGCGTGCAGCTTGGTAAGCACAACCTGGACGGCTGGCATCATTTCGCCATTGCCAACGGACATCATGTCTACGGGGATACCGCGCCCGTCATCGACAACCGTGATGGAGTTGTCGACATGAATCACGACTTCGATCTTTTTTGCGTAGCCGGCGAGTGCTTCGTCGACCGAGTTGTCGACGACCTCGTACACGAGGTGGTGAAGACCCAACTCGCCGGTTGAGCCAATGTACATGGCGGGGCGAAGACGTACAGCCTCGAGACCCTCGAGAATTTTGATGTTTTCGCCGGTATAGCTTCCGTTGTCGCCGTTGGTCCCTGTGAGGGGGTACTCATCAGGTACATCGATTGCCATCGTCTTAGTCGCCATAGGTGTCCGTGTCGCGCTGCTTTCGACTACAACCCCGGGTCGGAACGGGGCGGGGTTCTGAAACATAATTTCGAAAGGAAAATCGGCCTTTAACCGTCTGAAAATCGAGTGTTTTCGAACCCTTCTGACTTCCTTTATTTTAGCACGCGGACAACGCGAAAAAGGGGTGGGAAAAGGGTGTCTTCAGGTGTACTTTCCGGCACCAATCAGGGCGTGGTGGAAGGAAAAATTGAGTGCCATACTATGACTTTAGTAACTTATACATTAACTAACTTAGTAAGTAATTGAAGTAATTAGATTTAATTCCATTTATGCTATATCATTCCGCCAGGCTTGGGATTCATCTCCAGCCAAATCTTTGCCATTGAGGTTACTTCCGATGAAAATCGTAATCAGGGCATTCGCATTGACCTTTGTTCTCGCCGGCGCCGCCGCTGTTTCACTGTCGTCGGCAACCACGTCTACCGTGGCCAACCACCTTTCCGCTACGGCTGGTTTGCCGGTTCCCATTTGCGGTCCTTACGCGCCGTGCCCGCCCAGCCCGGGGATCTCGAACGCCCGTTAGTTAAAAACCAGTAACACGAAAGTGGCATGTCGATGTTGCCTTTGCGGGTTGAGTGGGTCAGGGATTGGCGCTATTCTGAGAGCGTTATTGAATGGCGAGTCAGCCCCTATGACCTCACAACTCGCAATGTCGGCGTTGAGCGTGACTGAGTTCAGTCTCTGGGCACTGATAGGCTTCCTGTTCTGGAAACGGAAGATGTATCGCCGCTTCCCTTACATGGGAGCGTACTTGGGCCTGCGTGTCGCTTCGATGCCAATGCTGGTGGCGGCCCTATTCCTGCAGGCGCAGCCGTGGGGAAAGTCCTACTACGCCGTCTATTTCTACTCCTATTGGGCGGTATATATCGCCAGCGCCGTGCTGCTACTACTGGTCAGCATTGAAGTATTTCGCTCTGCGCTTTCGGCTCTGCCCGGCTTGATGAAGATCGGTATCGTGATCTTCCGCTGGGCGATCCTCGTTTCCGTGGTTCTCACTTTCTCGTCCATCTCTTTCGTCCACCACGGGTTCTCCGCGGTTCCCGACATTGCAGTTGGACTGATGCGGTCGGTCAGTGTGCTTGAACTTTGCCTGCTGGCTTTCCTGTGTCTCAGCATGAATGCTCTGCGCCTGTCGGTTCGCGACCTGTCGTTCGGGATTGCACTCGGCTTTGGCGTGATGTCGGCAAACGATTTTGTCTTTGCCGCTTTGATTCCGAGGACGCCGTCCATGACGGCCAACCTGCAGTTCATCTATGAAGCCATGATTCTGGTTTCGCTGGCCATATGGGTTGCGTACTGCGCATTGCCTGAGGCGGTAAGAAAGCCGCTCATGATGCCTGCGAATTCCACCATCTACCGCTGGAACGAAATCGCATCGGCCCTGGGCCACACCGGAACCCAGATTGCCGTGCAGCAGCCTGCCAACAGCTTCTTCCTGACGGATGTAGAGAAGGTTGTGGAGAAGGTGCTGACGCGGAACCTGAAGGGCCGCGAATCAGAATCCTAAAAACCGGGACGCGCCAGTGACAAGAAGGCCGCGGCTATGCCGCGGCCTTTGATTTTTGGTGTATACGTGAACCGCCGGTGCGCCTGACTTGAAACCGGGCTCAGTTATTCGCTTATCGGCTCGATGGAAGCAAAACGGCCACGGTTGCCGTGGTCAGAGAACTTGACGCGGCCGCTCACCTTGGCAAACAAGGTGTCATCAGAACCGATGCCGACGTTGAGGCCGGGCTTAATCTTTGTGCCGCGCTGGCGCATGATGATCGAACCGCCGGTGACGAGTTGGCCGCCAAAGGCCTTTACGCCCAGCCGCTGTGCATTTGAATCGCGTCCGTTTGTGGAGCTGCCTCCACCTTTTTTGTGTGCCATTGCCTTAATCCCTTCTGAATTCTGATCCCGCGCTTAATTGGCAGCGGTGTAGGTAACGCCGTCGGCCTCAATGGCCTTGATGCGCACCTCAATAAAATTCTGGCGGTGTCCTTGCAGCTTCTTGTACTGCTTCTTCCGCTTCAGGTGAAAAACGAGGATCTTCTCGCCACGGCCCTCGCCAAGGATCTCGGCGGTCACTTTGGCGGTGGAGGGCCTGGCCACGGTGCCGGGCTCGCCGGAAACGGCCAGGACGTCGCTGAACTCGATGGTCTGGTTGTCGGAGGCGACGGTCTCAATCTTGACCACGTCGCCAGGAGCGACGCGGTACTGCTTGCCGCCGGTGCGAATGACTGCGTACATAACAAATCCTCCGGCTCGCTGATCCTTGACCTGATCAGGCGCCTTAAACTCTTGGTCCGTGTGCTGATTACGGCAGAACCTGGGCATCCCTGGCCTTGCCGTGGGCGGATACAGACAAATACTGCATCGGGAGGCAGGCCGCACACACGCCATAACTGGCGGTGACCCACAACACTCCCGCGCACGCCCGAAGGAGTGCATCGCCAAACTCTACGATTCTACCGTTAAATAGAAGGCTGGGTCAATCAAAGCATGTCGAGAGATTGTTTGCGTTTGGGCGCGGGATAGGCCTTGCCAACGACGGCCAGATCCTCAGCATCCAGTTCCAAACCGGCAGCCGCGGCGTTTTCCTCTACATGCCTCGCCGAGCTGGCCTTGGGAATTGCCAGAAGCGGCTGCCGCAGGCACCATGCAAGCGCCGCCTGGGCGGGTGAAACGCCGTGTCTTTGCGCCACGCTTTTCAGCGCGACTGAGGAAAGCAGCCTGCCGCCCTGCCCCACGGGCGAGTAAGCCATCACGGTGACGCCGTTTTGCGCGCACCAGGGCAGCAGATCGTGCTCGATGCCGCGATGCTCAGGGTTGTAGAGCACCTGGTTCGCCGCGCACGCCGTTCCGCCGGGCGAAGTAAACAGTTCCTCCATGTCGTCTACGTCGAAATTCGACACGCCCCAGGCGCGGATCTTCCCCTGCTCCAGCAGGCGCTCGAATCCGAATACCGTTTCTTGCAGCGGGTAGCGGCCGCGCCAATGCAGCAGGTAGAGGTCCAGCACATCCGTCCGGAGCCGCTTCAGGCTCGCTTCGCAGGCCCGTACGGCGCCTTCGAATGACGCATTGGAAGGCAGCACCTTACTTACGAGATACACGCGATCGCGCTGCCCGGCAATGGCTTCGCCCACCAGATCCTCCGAGCGGCCTGAGCCGTACATTTCGGCCGTGTCGATCAGCGTCATGCCGCATTCAATACCGCGGCGCAGAGTGGCGATTTCCGCGGCACGCTTGGCAGCGGAATCGCCCATGTTCCAGGTTCCCTGCCCCAGCACCGGTAGTGCCCGGCCACCAATTTCAAGTGTCTTCATGTCCCATCATCCTTGTCCCAATCATTATTTCCGATTCCCGCGCGGGCGTTTACATTGCTGCGTTCTCATCTGCTCGGTTCGTCGGGAGGTCTGCCCTATACTTCACCCATGCAACCTGTCAGCGTGATCATGACGGTCCTGAACGAGGAGCGGGACATCGAGCGCGGTGTGGCCAGCCTGCTTGCGCTTGAGCCACCTGCCGCCGAAGTCGTCGTGGTGGACGGCGGATCCGATGACGGTACGTGGCAAAAGCTTGCAGCGATACAGACACGGGACCCGCGGCTGGTGGCGATCCGCGATGAGACATGTACCCTGAAGCATTCTGCGGGTCCCATCTCGCGCGGACGCAATGTGGCAATCGCCGCATCCAAAAGCGGCGTGATTGCGTGCGCCGACGCCGGCTGCACTTATGCTCCCGACTGGTTGCTGAATTTGACCGGAAAGATTGTTGCAGGTGAGGCTGAGTACGCGTTGGGCGGTTCATGTCTCGATCCGGCTGAGCATACCGTGTGGGACGTGGCCTCGGCGCCGTTCTTTGGCGTCAAGCTCGCGCCGAACGAGCCGCAGAAGTCGTGCACAGCGCGTTCCATGGCCTTTACGAAAGACCTTTGGACGCGCATTGGCGGATTTCCTGAAGAAGTCTTCCTGGGCGAAGACACGTTGTTCGATTTCGCAGCGAGACGGCAAACACAACCCGCATTTGTTAACAACGCCAAGGCGCTCTATCGGCCTGGAAACACGTTCGCGCAGGCCTGCCGGCAGATGGCTCGCTACGCGTTCAGCGATGGCCAGGCGCGCGTACGAGGTGCAAGGCTTGTTCGCAATGCGGCGCGCTGCACCCTGCAGGTGTTCGCCCTGGTCACTCTGCCCTGGACCATGATCCCGCTATTGTTTGTGCTCGCGTTGGAAATGCTGTTCGCCTTCAAGAAGGACGGAAGCCATCTCGTCCGTTTCGGCGGAATGGCTGTACTGGCGCGCCTCGTATTTTCAGTCGCAGTACCGTGGGTAGTAGCCGTGAACCAGATGCACGGACTGCTTTCTTCAAAACCGCTAAAGACAGTGAACAGTGATTAGTGAACAGTCGAAATTGGCCCCACACGAATCTGAGGACAACGCCTTTATCGACTTTCCCGCAAAGACGTGTATCTCACTGACCACTTACCACTGTTCACTGTTCCCTGCCTTTAAGGCACCACGTAGTAGAGGATCGCGAAGTAGTGCGCGATGCTGCCGGCGAGAACGAAAACGTGCCAGGCGGCATGGAAGTAGCGAATACGATCAAAGGCGAAAAACACGATGCCTAACGTGTAGGCCAGTCCTCCCGCGGCAAGCCACGCAAAGCAATGCCAGCCAACCGCTTCAATCAGCGGCCGCGCGACAAAAACAATAAGCCAGCCCTGAAACAGATAGACTAACGCCGACAAAACCGCCGGCCAACCGCGACGAAAGCGGTCAAGCGCGACGCTCTTTGAAACAATACCCGCGGTTGCCAGCCCCCACTCAATGCCGAACACCGTCCACCCCAGCGGCCCGCGTAAAGAGACCAGGGTGAAAGGCGTGTACGTGCCGGCGATGAGCAGATAGATCGACGAGTGGTCGAGGATCTGAAAGACGTGGCGCGCCCGCGTCCGCACCAGCGAGTGGTAGAGCGTGGAGCAGAGATATACCAGGATCAGCGTACCAGCAAAAATGGCACAGGCCGTAACTTGCCACGCCGAGCCGCGCGTCGAGGCCGCGATCAGGTACACCGAGCCCGCCATCGCCAGCACCGCTCCAACACCATGCGTGATGGCATTGGCGAGAATGTCACCCAGATTTTCGTGCTGATGCACAGGTCGATCATAGCCCCGCAGCCGGACCGTCATGCCACCACGTGAACACGGTTGTTTGCCTCAAGCTGGGTCACAGATGCCCTCGATCACCCATCGCGATGCATTTTGTTATTGACAATTGTTACTCTATTTTATAGAGTACTCTATGTAGTCGCGTCTAGGGCTCCCCCTACGACGCCCGGAGGACAATGTGACGGAAAACGCAAACGACTTCGAGCTCAAGGACAGACTTGAGTTGATTGAGAACATGCTGGCGGCGGGCCGCCGCAAAACCGAGAGTTGGGGATGGATCTATGTGCTGTGGGGAGTGGCCTATTACGTGGCCATCCTGTGGGCAACTCGGGGAAGCGCAGCCGTGGCATGGCCGGTAACCATGATTATCGCCGCGATTCTCACAGGCGCAATTAAGACGCGAAGAAGGACGCGTGAGCCAGAGACCACCATCGGCCGCGCGATTGGCTCTATCTGGATAGCGCTGGGCATCTCGATGTTCGTGCTCTTCATGGCGATGGGCTTTAGTCGCAGAATCGAACTGCACTCGTACGTGGCCGTCATTGGCGCAATGCTGGGCATGGCCAACGCGGCATCGGGCCTGATTCTCAAGTGGAAGATGCAGCTGGCGTGCGCAGTCGTATGGTGGGTTGCCGCAGTGACCGCGTGCTTTGGCGACGCAAATCAAAGTACGATCGCCTTTCTGGCCGCGATCTTCTTCTGCCAGATCGTCTTTGGGATTTACGCGTTGTACTGCGAGTCACAGCGGCGGAAGCACAAGGCCGTCCATGCCTGACCTGCCCGACTTGAATCCAGTGGTGCACGGCAAGCTGCGGCTGGCGCTGCTCTCGTTGCTGGCAGGGGTCGAGCAAGCGGACTTTACATGGCTGCGCGAAAAGACCGGCTCGACCGACGGCAACCTCGGCGCGCAGTTGTTAAAGCTGGAAGAAGCAGGCTATGTGGCAGTCGAAAAGAAGTTCGTTCAACGCAAGCCGCAGACGGCCTATCGCATGACCGAGCCAGGTCGAGCAGCCCTAAGCGAATACGTGCAGGCTCTGAAGCAGCTGCTGGGCGGCGCAATCTAGCGCTGCTCAGCGACGCTCGCCGGGGCAGCCTCAAGGCTCGCGCGAACGCGCTGCATGATGCCCAGGTAGTACGCCAGGTTGTGGATGGAATTCAGCGTTGCCGAGAGCCCTTCCCCGGCCTGCATCAGGTGGCGCAGATAAGCGCGCGAATAGCGGCGGCACACCGAGCAGTTGCAGTTCGGGTCCGGCGGATTCTGGTCTTCGGCAAACTGTCTGTTCTTGATGTTGATGCGGCCCTCGCTGGTGAAGAGCAGCGCATGGCGCGCAGCGCGCGTTGGCAGCACGCAATCCATCATGTCCACGCCCATGCGCGCGTATGCCTCAATTTCATCGGGATAGCCCACGCCCATTACATAGCGCGGCTTGTCTTTGGGCAGTAGCGGCAAAACTTCAGCAATCATCTCAAGCGTCAGTTCGCGCGGTTCGCCAACACTTAGACCGCCAATGGCGTATCCGTCGAAATCCATTTCCACCAGGCGTTTGGCACACTCGCGGCGCAGATCGGTGTACATTCCCCCCTGCACAATGCCAAACAGACTTTGCTCGCGATCAGGAAACTCGTCGCACCAGGGAACCTGATTGCGATGAGCGCGGTGATGATCGAGCGATCGACGCGCCCACGCCATCGTGAGGCGAAGACTCTCCTCGGCGCGGCTGCGTTCGGCCGGATATTCCGTGCACTCATCGAACGCCATAGCAATATCCGCGCCGAGCGCGATCTGCACATCCATGGAGTGCTCAGGCGTGAAGAAATGGCTGCTGCCATCGAGATGCGAGCGAAAGCGAACGCCATCGTCAGTCACCTTGCGCAGTTCGCTGAGCGAAAAGACCTGGAATCCGCCGGAATCCGTCAGCATCGAGCGCGGCCAGCTGATGAAGCGATGCAGACCGCCGAGGCGCCGGATGGTCTCATGGCCGGGACGCAGATAGAGATGGTAGGTGTTGCCGAGAATGATTTGAGCGCCGAGCGATTCAAGCGTGTCCTGGGGAACAGCCTTTACGGTCCCCTGCGTGCCAACGGGCATGAAGACTGGCGATTCAACAGTCTGATGCGGCAGCGCAATGCGTCCACGCCGACCGCCATCTGCCGATTCCGCGATGATTTCGAAACGAGGGCTCACCAGACGATTCTATCGGGATCGAACGAAGTGATAGCCGGGTTCAGGCGGCCTTCACGATCAGCCGCTTTCCCAATGCTCGAAGCGCCACGTCAATCCTGTCAATCCGGGTTGTGTGACGAATGTTCGTGAGGCGGCTCACTTCCTGTGGAGTCGTACCAATACGGCGGGCCAGTTCCGCAGGGCGCACCTTTTGGCGCAGCATTTCGTTCAGCAGAAGCACCTTTGCGGCCACGCTCAGCGGCAATTCAATCACCCTCTGCCCGCGTTTAGGCTTCGAAGGAACCGGAATCGCGCGGCGATCTTCAAAATAAAAATCAAGCGCAGATTCAAGCGCATCCGCGGCATGAAGAAGCGCGTCGTCCACGCCTTCTCCTTGCGTGATCGCTTCAGGAATGTCAGGGAAAGTCACGAGAATGAACTTTCCGTCTTTACGAAGATTCACGGGGTATGCGCGCATATTCGCCTCTCTATTTGAGTCCCAACTGTTTCTTGATTGAGATAACCAGCCCCTTGCCCAAATCCTTGCTGTGCATCGGCAGAATGGATTGGCGACCATTCAGTAGTACGCGCAGATGAGAGCCTTTCGCTGGTGAAAAGGTAGCGCCCTGCTTTTCCAACCATCGTCTAAACTCGCTGCTCTTCACCAAACGAGTATAAACAATTTTGCTTATAATCGCGAGTTGCCCTCAGGAAAAGTGCCGCTACTTCCCGGCGCCGAGTCGAACGAAAAAGCCGAAGCGCGCCGTGCGTGGCTGTCCGAGAGTTGTTGACGGCGTTTTGGAAACTTCAATCGCGCGATCGAACAGGTTTTCTGCGGAAGCGAACAGTTCCACTCGCTTGCCGAAATCGTGCGAGCCGTAGGCATCGAGTTGAAAGTAGCCGTGCAGCAGGAAAGCATTCGCGTCATCGTCAAACTGGCGCCCGCTCAGGCGGCTTTGCAGGCTTAGCAGGCCAAGCTTGGGCCGCCACGCGCGCAGGTTAAGCGTGGCCATGTTGTGCGCAACTTCAGGAATCCAGTTGCCTAGATCGAGCGACCCGCGTGAAACCGTTGCGTTGGCGTATTGGTAGCCGCCGTCTGCGTGCAACCAGGGCCGCAGGGCAGTTTCAAAATCGATCGCCACGCCGCGGCTCTCAATCTGACCGAGATTCTCGCGCAACAGGAGAATCGGCGACGAATTGGGATTGGTCGTGACGGCCACGATAGGCCGGTTCACTTGCGTAAGGAAGTAGCTCGCTCGCACCGTGCCCCAGCGCCACTGCGTTGCTACGCCCGTCTCCCAACCGGTGGCGCGCTCGCTCAACAGGCTTCCGTTGGGCCGCGTGAGCTTGCTGCCCACCTGTGTTGAGCGGTACAGTTCGCTCGGCGTGGGAGCGCGAAAGGCGCGAAAGCCGGATGCCGACAGCGCCCAGTGCTCAGAAATCTTTCTCGAAATTCCGAGCCGCGGATCGAAGATGCGTTCATCGAATTGCGGAGGCTGCGTCGCGTTTGGCACCCACGCTGTTCCGTTCCAATTCACCTGCCGCCCATCGTAGTTCTGGAACCAGTCCATGCGGCCCGATGCGGTGACGGTCCACGCGTAATGCACCCACATCGCCTCAGCCCATGCGGCCGAGTCACGCTGATGATCATCCAGATTGGTGAGCGCTGCGGTTGCGCCAAACGTCTGTTCGCGATCCCAGATACGCACATCATGCACTTCCGCTCCACCGATTACAACGAACCCTGCTCCCATCGGCTGATTCCAATGCGCGGCTGCACCCAGCTCATTGTCCGGAATGAACGTGAAACGCGTTGGCGATTCACCGCAGCGAAATGTGCATTGTGGATTGGCCGCATTCGGCGCATTCGAAATATTTGAAAATGTCTGCCGATAACGCTCGTCGGAGCCGTACACGCGCGCTACAAGCGATCCCGAGTGTGGCCCCTGCCAATCGCCTCCCGCGGCGTACCGCACCAACCGTGTCGCGTTGATCTGGTAGGGGGTGCCGTTGTGGCGCGACTCGTTGAATCCGCTGGCGCGCAGGAACACGCGTAACGGCCCGCGATCGTGTTCGGCCAGCAGCAGCGCGTTCTGGCTGTGCACGTTGCTGGCCACGTCAATAGGGCCGCGCTGCGAAGGCGCCTGCTGAATATAGCCGTTGGTGCCGATCATGCCGGCAGCGCCCAGCAGCCCCCATGGGCCAAACTTGTCCTGCGCCAGCGCGCTGGTGTCATAGGTTCCTTCACCGCCATAGAGCGACCTGAGTTCGCCGCGCGGTGTCGTGGGCCTTACCGGAATAACGTTGATGACGCCGCCGATGGCGCTGGAGCCATACAGATCGCTCGCGCCGCCTCTCACCAGCTCCACGCTTTCAATGGCGAGCTCCGGCTGCTCCTGCCAGTGAATCCAGCCGCCGGTTGGATCGTTGAGCGGCACATCATCTTGAGTTAGCAGCGTGCGGCTTGCAGAAGTGGAGCCAAGCCCGCGCAGGCTGATGCCTTGCGACGTTGGATTGGCTACCAGAGAGCTCGAGCGCCGAAACAGTTCCAGGCCCGGGATCTGGCGAATCTTTCCGTCGAGCGTGACCGCGGCAACGGAGTTGAGTGCGCGTTGCGAGAGCAGGCGCGTTGTCACCGGGCTCTCAAGCGTGCCCAGTGGCGTCCGGTAAGCGGTCACCGTAACGGTAGTGACAGGTGTCGGGGCTGAGGCGGGCAACGCGGTTTGCGGGTCGCCTGCGGCAGCAGGCGTAGTGGAAGCTTGACTGCTAAGGCTCTGCGCCATCATTAGCATCGGGGCCAGTGCGAGCGCGCCAATGATCGCTTTGAATTTGGGCCACTGCATCAATGTCATTGCCGGAAACTGGGAAAAGGCTCTCAATCAATTGTGACACGGTGCGCTCAGTGCGTGGATCCATTGCCCCAGGCGCAATCTCGTTGAGCGGGACAAGAACGAAGGCGCGCTCCGCCAAGCGGGGGTGGGGAACTTCCAGCGTGGCGCCGCCGATGACGAAATCGCCATAGAGCAGAATGTCCAGGTCGAGGGTGCGTGGGCCGTTTTGAAGATTGAGAACGCGATTCCGGCCGAAGTCCTTTTCGATGAGCAGTAAAGCGCCCAGCAATTCAAACGGCGTCAGCTCCGTCTCAAGTGCGGCCACCGCGTTGAAGAAGCGCGGCTGATCAGCGTATCCAACTGGAGCAGTGGAGTAGAGCGAAGACCGGGCGGCCAAGCGACCCAGCGTTTCAAGCCGCGCCGCCGCTGCAGCCAAAGTGGCATCAGGCGGACCGGCGTTGCTGGGCAGATTCGCGCCCATTCCGATGTAAGCGGTGCGCACCTGTTCAGGTTATCGCGATTCGTGGCCGCGTCGCTGTGAAGATCCGCCTAGTCCTCGCGCAACGCTTGCATTGGCTCAATGGTCGCGGCTCTTCGCGCCGGCAGCAAACCAGCCGTCATCCCGATAAGCGACAACAGAAAGATCACGGCAACGTAAGTCCACACATCGACAGGACGCACTCCATAGAGAAAGCTCGTCACCAAGCGTCCGGTGGCAGCAGAGAGAGCGAGACCGGCGCACAGGCCTGCAGCGACAAGCACACCTCCTTGCCGCAGGATGAGGCCCGCAACGGATTGCCGCGTTGCCCCCAGCGCCATGCGCACGCCAATTTCGTGCCTGCGGTAGCTCACTAGCTGCGACAGGATTCCGTACAGGCCGGCAATCACCATCATGACGGCCAGCCCCGCAAAGCTTGCCACCAGATATAGTCCAAGCCGCTGATTGAACGTGTTCTTGTCCACTGCCTCCTGCATGGTCTGGAAGTTATCTAGCGCGAAGCCGGGCGCGTCATGGCGGAAGACGGAACGTACTTCTGTCGCAACCGGAATATCGCCGCGCGTCCTCACCATGAAATTGACCACGGTGCCCAATAGCGCCGGGTAGAACAGTGACGTGGTGGGAATTTGCTGCTGCGGCAGCAACAGGGACGGCTGCACTTCCGCACCAACCTTCGTGTCCACCTGGTCCGCCAGCACGCCCACAATCGCATATGGCTTGATCATGCCCGTGTCTTTGCCGCCGAGGTTGATCTGTTTACCGAGCGGATCTTGCCCGGCGAAATATTTCTTCACAAACGCCTCGTTCACAACCGCGGCAAACGGCGTTGCCAGCACATCGCCGTCGTCGAGCATACGGCCGCGCACGAGCGGCGTTCCCATGGCGCGGGCAAACTCGCCGCTCGCGGCGCTCACTCGCGTCAAATTGGTATTCGGTGTGTGGTGCGGTTGGCCCACAATGTCGAACGAGCTGTTCATGGTCATGCCCGAAAGCGGCGGACAGGTGGCCATGGCCGCACTTTCAACACCGGGCAAGTGACGAATGCGGTCGAGTACGGGTTGATATACAAGCGTTGCAACAGAACTTTTGGCGTGCTCCGTATCTTCTGAGACGGCGAGGCTTGAAAATCCAGCAGCGTCGGCAGGCATGGCGGTAAACGTGGTCAGATGTTGTGCATTGAATCCCATGTGCGATTGCTCCAGGTTCCACAGAGTCCGAAACAGGAGACCGGTTCCCACCAGCAACACCGTGGAGAGCGCCACTTCGCCGGCGGTGAGCAGTGCAGTCAATTTCCCGCTCACTGAGCGGGTGCCGATACCGCGCGAAGCCGACTGCAGAGCCGCCTGGGGATTCGACCGCGCAACCAGCAGGGCAGGCAGCAACGATGAAATAGCCGTAGTTAAAATGGCAATCGCCGCCAGCACAAACACCACTGTCCAGTGGATTTTTATTGCATCAATGTTAGGAATGGTTCCCGGCGGAAGCTTCTTTATCGCGATCATGGCAAACTCGGCAAGCGCGACGCCCATTCCGCAACCAAGCAGACTCAGCGTCAGCCCTTCACATAACACCTGCCTGAACAAGCGCGAGCGGCCCGCCCCCAGCGCTGAGCGGACGGCAAATTCCTGCCTGCGTCCGAGGCAGCGCGCAATCAGCAGGTTTGACACGTTAGCGCAGGCAATCAGCAATACCAGCCCGAGCGCTGCAAACAGCGCGTACAGTACCGGCCGCACCGGCCCGGTAAGCACTTGCTGATACGGTATCGCTTGAAACGCAATGCTGCGGTGGACCCCTTCCCTGGGAATATGCGCTGCAATTGAGTTGAGTTCCTGCTGAGCTTGGGCCAGGCTCGCACCCGGTTGCAGCTTGCCCACAATGTTGAAGAAGCTGTAACCGCGATCCTTCAGCATTTCCGCTGTGGGCTGCAGCGGCAGCCATATCCCCTTTTCGAGATCGGGTCCCAGGGAATCAGGAAAGTGAAAACTCTTCGGCATCACGCCGACGACGGTGTGCGGCTTGCCCGAAACATTCACCACCTGCCCCACGATGGCGGGATTGGCGTGGAAGTTCTGGCGCCAGATTCCCTCTGAAAGCAGCACAATGGGCGGCCCGTTCGGCTCACCTTCAGCATTGGTAAATGTACGGCCAAGCAGCGGCTGGCCGCCAAGCATCGCAAAGAGGTTCGTAGTTACGCGTGGCGCCACCACGCTCTGCGAGCCGTCAGGCCCTTCCACTACGCCGATGTCCTCAGAGTAGCCGGCCGAATCTGCCAATTGTTTTGACTGCGCGTGCACGTCGCGAAAGTTCAGCCATGAAGTCGAATCGATACTCGGCTTGTCACTTGGCGGGCCGATGTAAATCAGGCGGCTCGCGTCCGCATACGGCAGCGGGCGCAACAGCACGCTTTCAATCACCGTGAAGATGGCCGTATTGGCGCCAATGCCAAGCGCGAGGATGAGAACGGCCAACAGGGACAGTCCTGGAGACTTTCGAAGTTGGCGCAACGCGAAGCGCAGATCGGATAATAAAGTCGGCACCGTAAGCCTCCAGCAGCAATGGTGAATATCTTTCACTCCTCAGCACAGCGAACAATTAGGTTCACTCGCGATAGTCGGCGATTTCGCGCAAGTGTGATGAAGCGTTCAGAAACTGGTACGAATGTATGCCGCAAGAAGTTCATTGGTCTACATGAAAGCGTGTGCGCACGCGTCCACACCGCGTGAACCGGCGATGGCCTGCGGTCAATTCTGGTAGCATCCTTGTTTGGAGAGACTTCAGGTCGGAGAGTTCAAAGGATGGATGCATTGAATGGTGTAGGGCTTGGCGCCCGCCGCAACGAAGACATCGCACTCGATCTGTTCAAGTACGTCGCCGCCACAGCAGGTGTGGGCAAGACTGCCACGCCTTCCACCGGATTTGTAGGAACGGCCGCAACCAAACCCGACGAGCACGTGACCCAGTTGCTTGAGCTCTACAGCCGCTGCCTGCGGGCCGTAGAAGGCAAACAGGGGTAGTACGATCGCAAGCCAATCTTTTTTACGTGTGGCGGTTGCTGGCGCTGGGGCCTTCGGGCGCAACCATCTGCGCGTCTATCGCGAATTGGAGTCTGCCGGGCTTGGCGTCACTCTTGTCGCGGCTGTTGAACCCGACGCAGCCCGCGCCACAGACGCCGCCGCCAAATTCAATATCCCGGTCTTCCCCACCGTCGAAAAGCTTCTCGCAGCCGACCTGAAGCTCGATGCCGCTTCCGTCGCGGTTCCAACCGTACACCATCGCGCCGTCGCTTCAGAGTTGCTGGCCGCAGGCCTCGACCTGCTGATCGAAAAACCGCTGGCCGCCAACCTGAATGATGCCGACGAACTGATTGCGCAAGCTGAGAAAAACAATCGCATCGTTCAGCCGGGTCACCTGGAGCGCTTTAATCCAGCGGTGCTGGCCGTGGAACCGAAGTTGCGCCGCCCCATGTTCTTTGAGGCACATCGACTCAGCGTGTTTACGCCGCGCTCGCTCGACGTGGATGTCGTGCTCGACCTGATGATCCACGATCTCGACATTGTGCTCACGTTCGCCCGTTCGCCAGTGCGAGAAGTGCGCGCCGTCGGCCTGCCCATTGTTTCGCCGAAGGTAGATATTGCCAATGTGCGCGTTGAGTTTGAATCAGGCTGCGTAGCCAACTTCACAGCATCGCGGGTTTCTACTGAGACGGTGCGCAAGCTGCGCTTCTTTGAGCCGCGTCAGTATGTCTCCATTGACTACGCGCGCCGCGATCTGCTCGTCATCGGCATCGACGCGACCATCCCGCCAGAGATTGCGGCGGCCATTGCCGCACATAAGCTCGATGCAGCGGCGTTGGCCAAGCTCGCGGCCGCTGCTGCAGCAGCTGGCGGCCCCGCTCCGGGAATGAGCTTCAAGAAACCCGAGGTCGCGCCCGGCGAACCACTCCGTCTTGAGCTCGAGTCGTTTCTCGATGCAGTGCGCACGCGTCGCGAGCCTCGCGTCACGTCACGCCAGGGACGCAATGCGCTTGCACTCGCGCTCGATATTCAGGCGACGATGACGGATCATGCGCAGCGCGCCGGACTTAACGACTTCTTCAAACCCAGCTTTTAGATTCTTACCGTTTCATTCATAAATAGGAATACTTCAACATTGTTCATGCGGCTTCGAGCAGTTGAAGGATGTTCTGTATGGATTGGTCGGCTTTGTGGAAGGCGGCTTCGAGCTTGCTCTTTGGCCGTAGTGCGGGGACAGTTTGATGGTGAAAGAGGCTGTTGGCGAGGGGGCCGCAGAGCTGCTTGTGGAAGAGGATGAAGAGTAGGGCAACCTTGGCTCCTTTTTCTGTCAACCGATAGGCATAGCGGCTTCCGTCGCGGGCGAGCAATCCATGAGCTTTCAGTTTGCGCAGGTCGTAGCGGAGTTGATTGAGCCCATATCGGTCCGCGTCGATGGCGAAGGTGGTCAAGATGGCCTCGTGGATCTGGCGAGTTTTCCAGCCGGATACCACCGTGCTGCTGTGCAGTAACACCTCCATCAGCCGGATCATGCGCGTGTCGTGGATCTTGATGCCGGGATACTTTGCCGTTCCAACCTTGATGGGCAGCGCCAGCCGTTGGAGCAGTGGAAAATCGACATGCACGTTCAGCCATTGGGCTTGGAAAGCGGCAAACCGGCCGGTCACGGCGAGCAGTTTTTCGCGCACTGCGGCGAGGTGGTCGAGGCTCTTCTTCAGGCCAAAATCGGCCAGGTTGTTGGAGCAGGCTTCGTTGCGCAGATAGGTGGAGAACTTCTCGTACTGCTTGATGAAGGCGTTGCGATAGTAGGCGCGAAAGATGTGATGGCCGTGCTCGATCTGTTCCACGACCGTGTTCAGTTTGCCCTTCACCCGTCTTGTGACGCGCTGCCCGAACACCTCGGCGATCTTGTTGGCCGTCATGCGCCACATGCCGATTTCGCAACCGCGCTCGAAGATCCTGTGGATGGGAAAGTTGCGTTTGAAGATGAAGTTGCGGCAGTATTCGATCTGGCTGACGGCATAAAAGCGGCGCAGGTTCATCGCCGCCCGTTCGCGTTTGGAGAACTTCGGCCCCAGTATAAGCGTCCAGTACTCGAGCCGCTTGCGGATGACCTCCGAGGTGAACCGATCTGCGGCTGCCTGCAGAGCCTGCGGATCGGAGACGGCCAGGAAGGCGTTGTCGTTCTTGCGGAAGCCGACCTTCTGGCGCTTCAACTCCTGCTCGATAAAGCTGTGGCCGTTCAGATAGTAAGTGCTCTGAAAGGGAAAGAACGAGGCCACGCGCATCACCATCGGCCCCAGCGTTTCGTCGCGGATGTAGAAGTAATAATGCGTAAAGCGGCTGCGCTGACGAGTCAAGATGCGGTAGTTGGGATCGGCGGTGGCAAAGCGGGGAACCGTGGAGCGGAAGGTCTGGCCCTGCTCCATGCTTTTCAGAATGAAATACACGCCGTGCCGCCCGGCCCGCTCAATGCGGCGCAGGGCGGGACGAACATAATCCTCCTTGCGCACCTTCGGCTCGGCCCATTCGATGGGAGCGTGGTTACCAGCAAATGCTTCCACCCATGCCTGATACTCGCTGGTTCGCCGCGACAGCACTTCCTTGCCGATCACCGGCTCGCCCAATACGTTCTGAAAGAAATGAACCACCTGACCCGGCCGGGATAATCCGCTCAGATAACCGTTGATCACCACCCGGTCAAAACAGTGGTATACAAAGAGCAGCAGGCTGCCAAACAGCTTTGTGAACGTCTCCACCGGTCGCCCTCCATGTTCTCGTCTGGACAACAAGATCATCGGACGGACGACCGGTGGGGTCAAATTTCAAATATGTTTGGCTAGCTATTAGCTATTAGTCACAGCGCGAAGCCCAAGGCACCTGCATTATTCTATTCGCCCCCGTTGACGACTGTGCGGCACTATCACGAAGCAATCCGAATACGTCTTTAGCTAACGGCTGAAAGCTAATAGCTAAAAGCTGCTTTACGCAATTTCCAGCACGCGATTCAAAAAACCCACAATGTATTTCCACACCAGATAGTAGCCTGCCAAGGCCGCCAGGAAAATGCAGCCCACCAGCGCATATGGAACATGCAGCACGTGGAACCAGAGAATGCCGTCGCCGCGAATTTGTAGCACGCCAAGTGAGCCGGCAACCAGCGCGCCGATCGGGGCTCCAAGAAAAGGAAGAATCGCGCCGTGTACGCCGAGCGGCAGATGCGTGCGATCATGCGTCGCCAGGTAAACCATGTTCCACAAGCCGAACAGAAACGGCACCACGGCCATCGGAAAGATAACGAAGCGCTCAATGGGAACCTGCACGCCGATCACCAGCCGAAGAGTCACAAATCCCACAAGGATTAGCGGCAGCACCAGCGTCGGAACAAAAATGCCTGCCACGTAAGCGCGAAGATAAGGATGAATCTTCATGTCTTGCTCCTTTCTGAGCGGACCGTGCGTCCGCGGTTCACATGTAATAAAGCAGCAGTGGAATCGTGACCGGGAAGCTCAGACCAAGTACGGCAAGCCCGAGCAGCAGCGCGCCGTCAAACCAAGCCCATAGCGATCGCACGGCTGCATCTGCCGCAGTATGCTCATCTAGCCGCCCCAGCACCGCCGGCCACAGATCCCTTTCCGGTTCAGCGTCCGCCTCAACAGGCCGCACCGCCTGCTTGAGCAGTTGTTTCATGCGCTCTTCATCATTCATGGCGTGATTCCCTGCCTTTCAAGATCCTTCCTAAGCAAACGAAGCGCGCGAAATACGCGAAGTTTTACCGCTGCAACCGAGATGCCCAGCGCCTCGGCCACTTCTTTGTGCGACTGTTCTTCGACAACCGCGAGTACCGCCGCTGCGCGTAGCTTGTACGGCAGCCGCGTAAACGCCTGCGCCGTCTTCTGGCGAATCTCCGCAGCAACTCCCGGATCGGCGGCCGCACCCGCAGGCAGCCTTGCCAGCACTTCTTCGTTCAATTCGGTTTCAGGGCCTCTGGGCGCGCAGCCAATCCAGTGCCACGCGGGTGGCAATACGCCGCGCCCACGGTGCGAAATCGCGTGCAGCATCAAAGCGGCCGCGTGCCCGGTAGATGCGCCAGAAGGTTTCAATCACCAATTCTTCCGCCGCGGTAGGGTTGCGCACAATGCGCAAGATCCACCCATAGACGGCGCGTTGATGAAGCCGGAAGAGCGACTCGAATGCGTCCACATCGCCCTGCCCGAACAGGACGCAATCGGCGTCACGATCGGGAAACCTCACCAGCACTCGTGACCCGTCGCTCATCCGATTGCCCCTTCTACTTGCGCTTACGTGAGAGGACGCATCAAGGTTACACGCGAGGCGGCGCCCTGTTTATACGCTCCGCCAGTCCGGGCCGTGAAACTGCCCCGAGATGCGCGGGTAACGAAGCCGGGAAAGAAGCGTCAAACCCTTAAATAAACCGATTTCGTGATTGGAACGTTAGCTTGACAGTGTCTTGACGAGCCACTTAGAGTCGGGTCGACGGCCGGGCTGCAAATCTTTGGGTAACTGGGCTCTATTGCAAGCCGTGCCGCGTGCGAGGGAGATGATGAAAAGCTTCGGATTACGATTGGCTGCGATGGCTTTGGTCTGTTGCGCAGCCACATGGAATACGGGTGCGCAGAGTGCAGAGAAACCCGCGTACCTGGACCCCAGTTTGCCGGCGGACCAACGCGCCGCTGACCTTGTAAAACGCATGACTCTCGAGGAAAAGGCAAGCCAACTCGTCAACCAGGCGCGCGCCATTCCTCGGCTGAACGTACCGTCGTATGACTGGTGGAGCGAGTCGCTGCATGGTGTTGCGGCGAATGGAACGACCGAGTTCCCCGAACCGGTGGGACTGGCATCGACTTTCGACCTTGCCGCGATTCACAGCATGGGCGTGGTCATCGGCACTGAAGGCCGCATCAAGAATGCGCAAGCCGTTCGAGCCAACGGCGGATTCAGCAATATTTTTGAAGGCCTCGACTTTTGGGCCCCGAACATCAACATCTTCCGCGACCCGCGCTGGGGCCGTGGACAGGAGACTTATGGCGAGGATCCGTTCCTGACCGCACACATGGGCGTGGCATTCGTAAAGGGCATGCAGGGTGACGATCCGAAGTATTACCGCGTGATTTCCACGCCCAAGCACTACGCCGTGCACAGCGGACCTGAACCCACCCGGCACTTTACCGACATAGACGTGAGCAAACACGACGAACTCGACACTTACCTGCCCGCATTCCGCGCCGCGGTTACTGAAGGTAAGGCGGAGTCAGTGATGTGCGCCTACAACGCCATCAATGGCGAACCCGCCTGCGCCAACTCGTTCCTGCTGGTGGATCAGCTTCGCCAGAAGTGGGGCTTCAAGGGATATGTAGTGTCAGACTGCGGAGCGGTCCGCGATATCGCCAACGGCCACAAGTTCCGGCCGACGCAGGCCGAGTCCTCGGCCATCAGCGTGCAGCGCGGCATGGACAACGAGTGCATCGACTTCCGGGCCAAGGTCCTCGACGATCACGACTATCGCCCCTACATCGACGCGGTCAAGCAGGGCTACCTGAAAGAGAGCGAGATCGATACCGCGCTGGTGCGGCTGTTTTCGGCCCGAGTTAAACTCGGCATGTTCGATCCGCCGGAGATGGTTCCCTACACCAAGATCGACGAAAAGCTGCTCGACAGTGCAGAACACCGCGCCATGGCTCTCAAGATCGCTAACGAATCAATGATTCTGCTCAAGAACGACGGCGTGCTGCCCATCAAATCCACGGGAACCAAGATCGCTCTCGTTGGTCCGCTCGCCAATCAGACCCGCGTTCTGCTCGGTAACTATACCGGTATTCCGAATAAAACGGTTTCGATTCTGGAAGGCTTGAAGAAGGAGTTCGCTGGAGCGACCATCAACTACGTTCCGGGCACCGGATTCCTGAGCAAAGAAACTCAACCCGTGCCGAACGCCATGCTGACGACAGAAGGCAAGTCCGGCGCGAAGGTGACCTATCTGCATCACGACATCGTGTCAGAAGAGATTTCGACCTCTGACAAGTCCATAACACCGATAACTACTCGCACTGAGAAGGGCATCGACATCGCAGCACAGCCATTGCCTTCGGAAGCCGCATCTGTGCAGCCATTGGCGATCCAGTGGGAAGCTACTTTGACGCCCAAAGAATCGGGCGACTACCTTCTCGGAGTACAGACCGACGCATACGTCCGGCTGAGGCTCGATGGCAAGAATGTAGTTCGATCCGGCTACCCCCATGGGGTCGAAGATCTGACGGGACAGGTTCATCTTGAAGCTGGCCATCTCTACAAGGTGCAGGTGGAGTACCAGAAGACCTATGCCAATTCCACTCCGCACATGCACCTCATCTGGGGTAAGACTCCGCGCACTGTCGATCCGGCCGCCGTAGAAGCTGCAAAGAAGGCCGACGTTGTAGTTGCCGTCGTCGGTATCACCAGCGAGCTCGAGGGCGAGGAAATGCCCGTGAACGAGCCTGGTTTTATCGGTGGCGATCGCACCAGCATCGACCTGCCCAAGCCCGAGCAGGACCTGCTTGAAGCCCTCGCCACGGCCGGCAAGCCTATGGTGGTTGTTCTCACCAACGGCAGCGCTCTGGCCGTGAACTGGGCCAAAGATCACTCCAACGCCATTCTTGAGGCCTGGTACCCGGGCGAAGAGGGTGGAACTGCAGTCGCACAGACGCTCTCCGGGAAGAACAATCCCGCGGGCCGCTTGCCCGTGACCTTCTACACCGGCGTGGAGCAGTTGCCGCATTTTGAAGACTACTCAATGAAAGGCCGTACCTATCGCTACTTTGAGGGCAAGCCACTCTTTCCCTTCGGCTATGGGCTGAGCTACACGACCTTTAGCTACAGCGGTCTCAAAGTTCCCAACGAAGTTGCCGCAGGCAGCCCTCTGGTTGCCGAGGCCACTATAACCAACACCGGCAAAAAGGCCGGCGACGAAGTGGCGCAGCTTTACCTGACGTTTCCGAAGATTGCGGGCGCACCGCTGAAAGCACTCCGCGGATTCCAGCGTATTCATCTGGAGCCGGGCGCTTCACAGACGCTGAAGTTCGAGCTGAACCCGCGTGACATGAGCATGGTGACGGAGGCCGGCGATCCCGTCGTTGCCGAGGGCGCCTACACACTCTCAATCGGCGGCGGACAGCCCGGTACTTCGGCTCCAGTCGTCACCGGCAACTTCAGCGTGCAGGGTACGCAGAAACTGCCTGAATAACTCACAGTCGAGAGCACAATTATGGGGCGCTTCTCACAAGGGAAGCGCCCCTTTAGCATCCAGCTTGAATCTCAAATCAATTCGAGGGAATCGCCGTCAGCTTTGGCATCATTTCCTTCATCTTCAGATACACCGCATTCGTCCATCCAAAGCCGATCTCGTTGGTCTTGTAGCCCGTCGATACCGACACCTTCGCACTCCCGGCAGTCACGTTGTACTTCTCGCGAATCGTCCCGTCGGTTGCAAACCCCGCATCCACTGTTCCGTCGAAGTGCTGCGCAATCCGAGTCGAATCGGTTCGAAATCCATATGCATACAAACCGTACACTGCAATCCAGTTGGTCGGCGCCCACCCGTAAGGCTCATCCCATTGCAGACCGGTGTTGGTGTTGCTCATCGACAAACCACCCGGGCGCTCGAACAGGTTCAGTTGCGCTTCCATCTTTGTGGCCTGTTCGCGCGTGGCAAAACCGCCCCACAACGGATAGAACGAAGTGATGTACGCGTAAGTGGATGTGCGCGCGTGCACAAAATCGAAATCCGCAAACACGCCGTCCTTGGGCCGCCACAGATAACGCTGTATGGCATTTGCGCGCATCTGCGAGCGGCGATCCCAACGTGCAGAATCGCGCGTGTTGCCCAGCAGCATCGCAATGTGCTGCAAGTCGCGCTCGTAACGATAGAGCAGGCTGTTCAGGCACACCGGTGCGTAGTGATGTGTAGCTCCTGAAAACGGACCGAAGCGATTCGACGGATCGAAGCCGGACTCACGCATCGCGCGATCGCCCGCATAGAAATCTCGCGTCAACCGATAGCCGCCAAACCACGCCTTCATGCAGACGACGCTCTCATGCACGTTGCAACTCGCAGCCTTCAATCGCGCTGCCTCGACCGCATCAGGACGCTGCGAGCCTTTCACCAGGAACGCGTCGCCGCCCTCGTGCGGGTGCGCCACCAGCCAGCGGATGACGTCCGCGTAATACGCATCGTCGTCGGCCATCTCTGGAACGGGCCCGCTCCCGTAGTCGTAATAACGTGCCAACCCCGTGGACCCCGCCTTGTGCTCCGGACGCTCCCAAGTGGAGTGGTCCTTGACCGCCAGCGTGTAAGCATGCACCAGCCATGCGCGTGCCTGCGCGTGACCTGAGGGCGTCGCCTGAAAGCTCCGGGGATTCTCGTACACGACGCGGATCATCGAGGTAAGAAATGGCGGCTGCGAACGCGTCAGGTAATAGGTTCGGTTGGCGTTGAGCACGCTTCCGTAGTGTTCCACTTCGAACAGAAAATTGTCCACGATGCCTTTGGCAAGCGCTTCGCGATGATCGGCCTCAAGACCTAGCAGGATGAAGTAGCTGTCCCACCCGTACATCTCATTGAAGCGTCCGCCGGGGACAACGTAGGGATTGGGAAGATAGAGCAAGCCAGGCATGTGCAACTCTTCCGGACGCACATCGCCCAACTTTTCAATGCGTCGCGGCAGCGAGATGATGTGCACTTTGCAGCTCTGTTCCATGGCCTGCACTTTGAGTGGCGCGGGAACATCCGCAGGCAGATACAGGACCGACTGTGCTCCGGTGGAATCGCGCACTTTGACGTCGGCGAGCGATTCGCAACTCGTCATCGAGCGCGTAAGCGAATCCCACGAACCATGAATGTAGCGCAGCGTTGCATCAGGATCGACTGCAACCGCTTCACGCGGCGCAACCGCCTGTGGTGCGCTCATCTGCGCAGCCGGGATTACAAAAACGCACGCAACTGCGAATGCGGCGAAAAGATGGCCGTTCAACTTCATGCAGTCTCCCATGGAAAACACTGCGAACGATTCGGAGTTTAACGTACCGGATGCACTTCCCGCTCTTTTGCGGGAACACTTTGCGATCTGGCGGTGTCTACATCAGCACAGTGGTTCTGACCGGGATGATCGAATGGCGGGCGGAACCGGTAGCAAGCAAGCGTTGCCGGCATGTACTTCCGCCCTGATGCACGCGACACGCGATTAAGACGCGCGATGCGAACAGGCGGTTGCGCCTTTAATCCTCCCTACCTCCCGGCGGCGCAACTGAATTGAAGATCGAGGAGGCAGGTCATGTTTGAAGACTCCACGTTCGAATCCAACAGCAGAATCCACACTCGCAGCCGCGCATGGATGTTGGCGACCTGCGCCTTTAACGGATCCATCCTGCTTGCCTTGGTTCTCATTCCGCTCATCTATCCTTCAGCCTTGCCGCGGATGGTAAAGAGCTTTCTGATGGAAGCTCCTGTGCCACCATCGCCGACGCCCAAACCGATTGAAGTCGCAATGTTCAAGAATGCTCCTTCGCAGTTCCAGGACCGGCGCATCGTCGCGCCCATACTGATCCCGCACACCACGTTCATACCGGCCACTCCGGAGGTCTCCAGACCGATCAATGTAGCGAACGTTGATTTTGGCGACAACCCCGGTGACAACTCCGTGTTCAGTTCTCAGACGCCTCACACTGAAGTGCGCCAGGCCGTTAAAGGACCGGTTCGCGTGTCCGGAATGGTAGAGGAAGGGCTGCTGATTCACCGGACCATCCCCGTCTATCCGCCCATTGCGGTGGCTTCGCGGACTGAGGGCACGGTGGTGCTGCAGGCCACCATCTCCCGCAGCGGCGTCATTGCGAACGTGCATGTGATCAACGGTCCCGTGATGCTGCAGCAGGCGGCGATGAATGCAGTGCAGCAATGGCGCTATCGGCCATACCTGCTGAGTGGCGAACCGGTTGACGTGGAAACGACCGTCAACGTGATCTTCAAGCTGAACTAGAAATCCAGGCAAACTATCAGGCGCGCAGCGCGGTGCTAACTCGCTAACCTGCGAAATCGCCGCGCAGCGGCGTGCTGACTGCTGCTTTCCTTTTAGATTCCGGCCAGCGCAGGCGCACCGAGAGATGCTCTTACGCTGGCTGCTTCTTCGGCAGCAACATCATTTTCGGGTGTGGCTACAGGCACATGCGCCAGTTCCCAGGCAGAGCGGTCTTTCAGCAGTCGCGATACCAGAGCTGTGTGCATGGCATGTCCGGCGCGCTCCGCAACCACGTGCCCCTCGATACGGCGGCCGGCCAGCGCCAGGTCTCCGATCAGGTCGAGCACCTTGTGCCGCACATACTCGTCATCAAAGCGCAGCGGACCATTCTCCGGCCCCTTGGGTCCAAGAATAATCGCGTTCTCAGGTCCTGCGCCTCGAATCAAACCCATATCGCGCAGACGACTCTCATCGGCCTTGTACCCGAACGTACGCGCGGCAGAAATGTAGGCGCCGTATGTTTCAGTCGCCAGATCGACGCACGTCTTCTGCCGGCCAATCGGCGCCGGAAAATCAATTGTGTATTCGATGCGATAGCCCGATCCGGGATAAACGCCAATGAACTTGTCACCCTCTCGCACCTCAACCGGATGCAGCACGCGAATGCTTTCGCGGCGGCGACGCTGAGTGCGGATCCCCACTTGAAGAATCGCCTCGACGTAGGGCAGTGCGCTCCCGTCCAAAATCGGCAGCTCCAGGTTATCGAGCTCCACAATCACATTGTCCACGCCCATGCCGATCAGCGCTGAAAGCAGATGCTCGGTTGTGGAAATGAGAACGCCCTGCCGCATCAGGCTGGTGGCATAGCTCACCTTGGCCACGTTGCGTCCAATGGCGGGAATTTCAAAATTATCCAGATCGGTACGGCGGAATACAATACCCGAACCCGCAGGCGCCGGCAGCAGACGCATTGTTACCGGTGCACCGGAATGCAGTCCCACCCCCGTAAATTCAATCGGCGCGGCGATGGTTTGTTCCATGTGTGCGGGTTGTGCCAAAACACTTGCTCCTCAGGAAAGACTTCAATAGATTAGACGAGCGATTTAATTTCGTCGTGTGTCGAATTTGCCACACCCTGCGCGTCTAAGTGACACAATTACTTATAAATCCAACCAGATGATTACTTTGAGTTACTTTCGCGTACTGGTATTTTCCCGGTTATATCCGAGGTTCAGGCTAGCGAGTTCCCGGGGCTCCCATTGCGCTCGTTGCCCACCCCTGCGAACGTACAATCGGAATGATTTCAGGAAGGGACGGCTCTTCAATGCTTGTTGCAGCGGAATCTCCCATCTCCATGCGTGCTTTGCTTGCCGGGGCGCGGCGCAAGGAGGCGGCTCTCCTCGAGCTCGCTCGCAGGCTGGTGCTGGCCGAGTCGCCTTCTGATGACAAAGCAGCGGTGGATGCATGCGTCGCACTGGCTGCGGCCAAAGCGCGAGAACTCGGGGGCCGCATCAAGCTGCACCGCCAGCGCGGCCATGGCGATCTGCTCGAAGCGCGCTTTAGTGCGAAGTCGCGCCGCGCTGTGGATAAGCGCGTTCTACTGCTCGGCCATCTTGACACAGTCTGGCCTCTCGGCACGCTCAAGTCCATGCCCTGCCGTGTGAAAGATGGACGCTTGTGGGGTCCGGGAACATTCGACATGAAGGCTGGCGCTGCCATGGCCCTCACCGCACTCGAAATGCTGGTCGAAGCGGGCCTGCCTGACAGCGGTAAAGAGATCGTATTGCTATTGAACACCGAAGAAGAAATCGGCAGCCCCGTGTCGCGCCCCATCACCGAAAACCTCGCGAGCGAGTGTTCAGCCGTCTACGTGCTTGAGCCTGCGCAAGGTCTGGCCTGCAAAACCGCGCGCAAAGGCACCGGCAACTGGCGCATTGAGGTGGAAGGAATCGCTGCGCACGCGGGAGTCGATTTCGACAAAGGCGCCAGCGCCATTCGCGAATTGGCCCGCGTTGTCGAAACTGTAAGCGGCTGGACCGACCTGAAGCGCGGCCTCACCGTGAACGTTGGCACCGTGAGCGGCGGAAGCAAAACCAACGTGATTCCCGCACACGCCTCAGCCGAAGTGGACGTGCGCATTGCGCGCAAGGCAGACGGGCCGCGCATCGAGCGGCTCTTTGTCGGCCTGAAGGCTGCGGACAAGCGCTGCCATCTCACCGTGGCCGGCAGCATCAATCGGCCGCCCATGGAGCGCAGCCGCGGAACCGTGGCGCTCTACCAGCAAGCTCGTGCCTTTGCTGCCGATCTCGGCTTCGTGCTCGACGAGGCCGCTACCGGCGGCGCGTCCGACGGCAACTTTACTGCCACGCTCGGCGTGCCCACGCTCGATGGTCTGGGCGCTGTGGGCGAAGGCGCACACGCACCCCATGAATCGGTTATCGTGGAGCATCTTGCGCCGAGAACCGCGCTGCTCGCAGCTTTGCTGGCAAGCTGACAGAGCCGGCACGCAGCCTCGCGCCCCACACGAGCACTGATAAACTCGCGTTTGAGTACCCGTCTGGAGAGCTTCACCTGATGAATTGCAAATTGATGAGTCCCACATTCGCTTTCTTTTTTATGGCGGCAGCATGCGCTCCCGCATTTGCACAAACCGCAGCCAAGCCCGCAATCCACCTTGCGCCGCACACCGGAACAGCAGCCAGGACCGCTGCGCATCCCACTGCCGGCGTTAAGTTGCCTCCCGGCGTGCCGCCTGCCAAAGGCCCGGTAGTCACGGCGTTTTCACTGCGTTACCAGGACATCAAGATTGGCGCCGGCCCTGACGCTGAACCGCGCAAGATCTACAAAGTTCACTACACCGGCTGGCTCGCAGCCGACGGGCGCAAGTTCGATTCATCGTATGACCACCCCGGCCAGCCCATCATGGACAAAGACGGCAAGATGGAGCGCGACGAAAAGGGCGAAGTAAAGCTCGGCGGGCCACAGCCCTTCCCCTTTCAGCAAGGGATCGGCCGCGTTATTCCCGGGTTCGACCAAGGCTTTACCGGCATGAAGGTCGGCGGCAAGCGGCGCATTTTCATCCCGTGGCAGTTGGCCTACGGCGCGCTCGGACGCCCCGGCCCGGACGCCGCAAATCCCGGCATTCCGCCCAAAGCCGATCTGATTTTCGATGTTGAGCTAGTAGACCAGAGTGACATGGTCATGCCCGCGAATCACCCCATGTTCAATCCCACCGGACAGTCTCGGCAACCGGCAACGCCCGCGCATCCGGAAGCTGCGTCACCGCAGCCGAAATAGTTGATCAGGCCGCGCCCGCAGGTAACTCGGGCGTGGCCGCAATCAATTTGCGCGTGTACGCCTCGCGCGGATTCTCGCACAATTGCTCCGCTTCGCCCGTCTCCACAAGCCTTCCCCGCTCCATCACCGCAATGCGTGTGCTCAGGTAGCGCACCAGAGGCATGGAGTGAGAGATGAACAGATATGTCAGCGCATAATCACGCTGCAGCTTACGCAGCAGATTCACAATCTGCGCACCCACGCTAACATCGAGCGCCGAGACCGGCTCATCCAGAATCAGCAGCTTTGGCCGCAACGCCAGCGCGCGGGCAATGTTGATGCGCTGCCGCTGCCCGCCTGAGAACTGATGCGGGTGCCGCGCCAGCGCCGATTCATCCATTCCAACCTCGCCCAGCAGTTCAATGCACTTCGCCCGCAGCACAGCGCGGCGCTTCTGCGATTCACTCCCTAGCGGGACACCTGCGTCGCGCTCGTGAATGACCAGCGGCTCCGTCACGATCTGCAGCACATTCATGCGCGGATTGAGCGCGGCATAAGGATCCTGAAACACCGGCTGCATCTGGCGCCGGAGGCGCTTTAAGTCCTCGGACGAGGCCGATGCAATATCGAACCCCGCCACGCGCACGGAGCCGCGCGTCGGCTTCACTAGTCCCAGAATCATGCGCGCTACAGTGGTCTTGCCGGAGCCGGACTCGCCCACCAGGCCAAGCGTCTCGCCCACCTCAATCGAAAAGCTCACGTCCTGAACCACGGCGTGTTCTTCGGTTCGCAATCCTGTGCGCCGGGGATAGCTCTTCCAAACCGAGTTGACCTCAACCAGCGCCATGCATTGATGGTAAACGCGCGCCGTTCACTCGATTCCGAGCACCAGTGGCAGCCTTGGTGCCTCAGCCTGCGCCGGTTTGCGAATCTCATCGGCCAGCCGCTTGGCTTTTTCCTCGCCGTCCAACACTCGAAAAACGCCTTCGGCCAGCGCCTGCAGTTCATCCTCGCCGGGATACACCGTGATCGGTGCAATCCATTCGAGCGAAGACCGCAGCCGCTCGATCAGCCGCTCGGAGTGCGCCATTCCGCCGGTCAGCACCAGAGCGTCCACATCGCCTTCCAGCACCGTTGCCATCGCACCGGTCTCCTTGGCAATCTGGTACACCATCGCATCCCACACCAGCCCCGCTTGCCGATCGCCCGCGTCTACGCGCCTTTCTACTTCCATCAGGTCACGCGTTCCCAGGTATGCATACAGGCCACCGTTACCAAACGCTTTGTGGTCCATTTCTTTTTGCGCAAACTGGCCGCCATAACAAAGCTTGATCAGTGCGCGCACCGGCAATCCGCCCGTGCGGTCCGGCCCAAACGGGCCTTCCTCAATGGTGTTGCTGTCGATCATGCGTCCCAGCCTGTGCGCCGACACCGTAATGCCGCTGCCCATGTGCGCCACAATCAGCCGCAGATCTTCGTAGCGCATCTTTCTTTCATGCGCATAGCGCCGTGCCACTGCCCGCGTATTCAGCACATGCCCAATGGGCGAGCGTTCAATCAGCGGCGAACCTGACAGCCGCGCGCACTCCTGCCACTCGTCCGCGGTCACTGGGTCCACAATGTACGCGTCAACATTCGCCGCTCGCGCAAAACGCAACGCCAGCAGCGCGCCCAGGTTCGACGCGTGCTCGCCGCGCCGTGCCAGATAAAGTTCCCCCACCATCGCGTCATCAACCAGGTAGGTGCCGCACGTGATCGGCGGCAGCAGTCCCCCGCGGCCGGCCACACCTGCCACTTCATCGCCCGCATATCCCAGCTCTTCGAGCGACTCCGCAATCATTGCCGCGCGATATTCGAGCCGCGCCACCATCGGCCGGTCGCCAAAACGCCGCAACTCCTCATCGCCATGGCGCACCGTGCGCACCCACTCAGCACCCTGGCGCGTGTACAACCCGAACTTGGTCGACGTCGAGCCGGGATTGATGGCAAGTACGCGGCTGCGAGAGCTGGAACCCTGCCCGGTGATTGCATCGGTTTGCGTCGAAATCTGCGTCAAAATGTGCCTCGGGGCCCACCTCACAGCGCTAACGAGTTTACTCTGCCGCCTGACCGCATGGCTGAGATGGCGATCACAGCCAGCCACTGCATGCTCTTCTCTCGCCGTGGATAACTGGTAATCTTTTCAGCAGAAACGGCTCCGACGAGCAGGAACTTGATTGGGTTTTGCCATTGAACTGCAACGATTTAAGTGAACGCAGACTCGAAATCGTGCTACACTCTCTTTAACTGTAGAATTCGATTGAAGTACTTGCCTGTTCCGAGTTACCGCTCCCCACACGCAAACACTTCCACATTGCGTTCGTGCGGTAAATAATCAAAGAGGTGTAACACAAATGGAACAAGGGACAGTCAAGTGGTTTAATGACGCCAAGGGTTTTGGATTTCTGAGCCGTGAAAACGGTGAGGACGTCTTCGTTCATCACACTGCCATCCAGGCGAACGGTTTCCGTTCACTGCAGGAAGGTCAGCGCGTTCAGTTCAACGTGACCAAGGGCCCCAAGGGCTGGCAGGCTGAGAACGTTCAGATCGTCTAAGAGCTAATACTCGAGACAAGCATTTCTGGATCAAAGAAAAGGGACGGCAAATCTGCCGTCCCTTTTCTGCGTCTGTTTAAATTCAATTCTGAGTTTTGACCCTGGAAGACGCGTCGAAAAATCTACGAGCGACCTCTAACTGCAGCTAGGCCGCAGGCACCAACGCTTTCGGGGCGGGATGCACGCCGCCCGCCTGCTTGGGATGTGTGCCCAGATATTGCAGCACATCATTGATGGAATCTTCAAACCGTGAACCCGTCTTGTGCGTGACGCGCACGCCTTTGGATACAAGCTGGCACACTTCAAAACGATTGATACCCTGCGACAGGGCACGATGTATTTGATCAGAACGCATGACGAACTCCCTCGAACAAGGTGATTGTTGCGTGGAAGTACTGAGCTCGTCAGCAGCAATAATTCGGCCAGGGCCGAGCTAGGCGGGGGATTACTGGTCCATCTCAATTGTACGCTGTATTCACCCAGGAAGCCCTCGGCGCGTCTTCCGGAGCTCTGCAGCATGCTCGCGCACCGCTTTCAACACGTCAGTTTCCCTGTTAACATAAAGATCGCAAAGGCCGGAACATGGTCTCAGTGAAGAGATTGGACGGAAAGAGGTTCAACGTTGGCAGACACCAAAAAGATTGAAGACAAGATAGAACGCAAAAAGGTAAAGCGCATTGCGCGAAAAAAGGCCGCTCCCAAAGCCAAGCGCAGCACGCCCCGCGGCTCGAACAAAAAGAAACTGAAGAAGTTGGTACGCGGTCAGTCGAAGCGGTAAAGAAGTAGCTGTCAACTTTCAGCTCCATAGTGCCTCGAAACTCGGCATTGTCCAAAGCGACAGCAACAGCTCCAGCGCACATCTCCGGCGATTCCATCCTTGCGGACCCAAACCGCAAGGATGGAGCCCAGCTCCCGCACGAAAAGCTGACGGCTGATAGCTGAAAGCTGCATCTCCCCATGCAGATGGACTGTATTCTGTGACATAAGCCCTCAGGCGAAACTGCGCCCACGGGTCATGAGGAGATTTCACCTGCCCAGCCAACTGCTTGCCCGCAAGTCGATCGACAAGCTTATCCGCGAGTCGGAAGAGCCAGACAAGGCGCTGAAAAAGAGCCTCGGGCCATGGTCGCTCACCGCACTGGGCATCGGCGCCGTCATCGGGTCAGGCATTTTTACCGTCATCGGCACCGCGATGGCCGGGCAACATTTCGACGAGCCATCCATCGGCGCAACTCCTCTCATTCACTGGCTCATCACTCACTCGGCCATGGCCGGCAGGCCCGGTGCGGGGCCAGCTCTCGCACTATCGCTAGTGTTGGTGGCCATCGTCTGCGCATTCACTGGGCTTTGTTATGCGGAGCTCTCGTCGATGATTCCCATTGCCGGGTCTGCCTACACATACACCTATGCGACGCTTGGCGAGCTATGCGCGTGGATCATCGGTTGGGACCTGATTCTTGAATACGCCTTCTCCAACATGAGCGTCAGCGTCGGCTTTGCTGCGCACATCGTCGATCTGCTCGACTGGTTTGGTATTCACATGCCGCTCATGTGGATCTCGCCCGCCTATCTTCCCACTGGCCTGCAGGACCTTGCCGGCAACACACTCTACCAACCGGGCTGGCACTTCGGATTCAACGTTCCGGCATTCCTCGTCGTCATGGTGCTTACCGTGATCCTGGTGCGCGGCATTCGCGAGTCAGCGCGCGCCAACAACATCATGGTGCTTATCAAAATCGCCGCTATCCTCGTATTCGTTTTTGCCGGCGCCAGTTTTATCAAGCCGCACTACTGGCATCCCTTCATGCCCAACGGCTGGACGGGCGTGCTCACCGGCGGCTCCATCATCTTCTTCACCTACATCGGCTTCGACTCCGTCTCCACCGCCGCCGAGGAATGCAAGAACCCGCAGCGCGACATGCCCTTCGGCATCCTGGCAACGCTCATCGCCTGCACGGTGCTCTATAGCGGGGTCGCCATCGTACTCAGTGGCATTGTGCCCTGGCAGTCGGTCATGGGCGATGCGGCGCCCGTTGTAAATGCGCTCAAGAGAATGTCGATCGCGCAGGGCGGTGTGGGACTGCACTGGGTGCGTCTTTTCGTGCTCATCGGCGCACTTATGGGTATGGTTTCATCGATCCTCGTCTTTCAGCTTGGCCAGGCACGCGTGTGGTTCGCCATGTCGCGCGACGGCCTGCTGCCCTCCATCTTCAGCCGCATTCACGCCCAATTCCGCACGCCCGCCTTCGCCACCTGGGTTGCAGGATTCGCCGTCGGCATTCCCGCCGGCATGCTCGACATCGGCACCGTGTCGAACCTGTCGAACATCGGCACACTGTTCGCATTTGTCCTGGTGTCGATTGCAGTGCTCATCCTGCGCTATCGCGAGCCGGAACGCCACCGCGGTTTCCGCGCACCGCTGGGGCCGCTATTCCCAGTGCTCAGCATTATCTTCTGCATCGTGCTCATGATGGGCCTTGAAGTCATGACCTGGGCAGCCTTCTTCCTGTGGCTCATCACCGGCCTGCTCATCTATTTCTTCTACAGCCGCCACCGCTCAGAGTTCGCACCCAAACGGTAGAGCTGGTGAAGGGCTCAGCTTTCAGCTAATAGCGAGCCCGCAAAATTCCCCGTTTGCAACTCACTTGTCAGCTTGTCAACTCGTCAACTTGTTCCCTCGTTCCCTGTTCACTGTCCACTGTCCACTGTCCACTGTCCACTAAACTATAGCTGTGACAGATATACAGGATTTCATTCGCCGCCTTCCTAAAGCGGAGCTGCATCTTCATCTTGAAGGCACCATTACTCCGGCCACCTTTCAGGAGTTGAGCGCGCGGCACGACGCCACTCCGCTCACACTCGCTGAAGCAGAAGCCCTCTATTGCTTCGACGACTTCACCGGGTTCATCGAAGGCTTCAAGGCCGTCACGCGCCGGCTTGTCACACCTGAAGATTACGAGCTGACCGCGTGGCACATGATGCAGCAACTGGCCGCGCAGGGCATTGTTCATGCCGAGGTCTACATCTCCGTCGGCGTCATCTATATGTGGCGCAATTTTGATCCGCACTGCTTTGAGCCCATCTTCTTTGCATTGGAACGCGCCCGCGAACGCGCAGCAAAAGTGCTCGGCCTCTCTGTCTACTGGATCTTCGACGCTGTGCGCCACTTCACCGTGCAAGAAGCTGATCGTGTGTTTCGCAAAGCCGCGGAGATGCGCGCTGAATTTCCCTCCATCATCGGCATCGGTCTCGGCGGCGACGAGCGGCGCACCGGCTCCGCACCCTTCAGCGCTCTGTACGAACGCGCGCGCCAGGACGGGCTGCGCCTCACCAACCATGCCGGAGAAACTACCGGCCCCGAAGGCATCTGGGAAGCGCTCTCCATCGGCTCCGAGCGCATCGGCCACGCGCTCTCTGCCGTCCAGGATCCAAACTTGATCAATGAGCTGAAAGTACGGAGCACTGTGCTCGAACTGAATCCAACTTCCAATGTGCGCACCGGCGTTTGCCCGTCATTCGCTTCGCATCCGTTGCGGAAGTACTTCGATGCGGGACTGCTGGTCACGCTCAACTCTGACGACCCCGCCTTTTTCGGTTCCGATTGCGCCAACGAGTATCTGATGGCGCACACTCAACAGGGATTCACCCGCGAAGAACTGCGTCAGCTGGCCGCCAACTCCATTCGTGCCAGCTTTTTGCCCGATGCGGAAAAAACGCGGTGGGTTTCCCAAATCGACTCCACTGCGTAAACAAAATTGAAAGCAGTGTGGCCGCCGACACAGGCTTTCGAACGTCAAACTGGGGTATCATGTTCGTATACAGGAGGCAATACCTGTAATGTCTAGCGAACCTCAAGCGATTGTTCCGGTCGAGGAAGAATTCTGCGAAGAAAAGAAGGACTCGAAAGCCCTCCAGATTATTGGCTGGTTCTCCATTGGCATGGCCGTCGCCGCCGTCGGTATCTATCTCGGAGCTGAGCTGCGCAGCCGCTCAAAATTCAAGAGGCGCACGCCTTATGATTTCTATGCCAACGCCGGCGAGCAGCATGCCAGCGAGTTTGGCGTAGGCATCTAGCCACTCCACCCTGCCCGCTTCTTAAAGGATGCCGCCGAGTGTGCGGCATCTCTTGCCTTGCACCGTTTTTTGTGCCGTTTTCTGCCCACGCTCCGTCTTCGCGCCGCTCTGAAAGGCCCCTCCCATGCAACAGATCGTCGATTTCATTCTTGAGTTGGACAAGCTGAAAGCTGTCACCCGCAAAGTACGGCCCATCGGCCTCGACCGCTACGAGAACTCCGCCGAACACAGTTGGCAGATCGCCATCATGGCAGCATCGCTGGCCTCCTACGCCGCCTCGCCCGTCGACATCAACCGCGTCATCGCTATGCTGCTCGTTCACGACATCGGCGAAATCGACGCCGGCGACACCATGGTGTTTGTCGAAGGCGGTTGGGAACAGCGCAAAGCCGCCGAGCTAGCCTCCGTAGAACGCATCTTCGGCCTGCTACCTGATGCGCAGTGCGCAGCGTTTCTTCCCCTGTGGCAGGAGTTTGAAGACGCCGCGACGCCCGAGTCGCGTTTCGCGCATTCCGTGGATCGCGCCATGCCGGTCTTGATCAACCTGGCCAACCAAGGCGGAAGCTGGTGCGAAAACGGCATCAGCTATGAACGCGTTGTGCAGCGCGTTGGTCCGGAAGTAAAAGCCGGCTGCCCCGCGCTCTGGGACTACCTGGCCGCGCGCCTCGAAGCTGTCCGTGACCGGGGCTACTTCGGGGCGTAGACTTGTCGTTCTCCTGGAACTCCTAAACAAAAGTAGACCGCGATTCGCCGACCGCGCGGTCAGAAACGCAGCAAGTAACTCAGCTTTACGTAGATCGTCTTCCCGTCGTTCATCAGTGACGAAGGCGACGGCGGCAGGATGGAGTCCTGCGCGTTACATGTGCCGTCTGCCATGCGCGTGCACAGCGACCGGTCGATGTTGGCGAAGTTTCCGACGTAGCCCAGATACAGTGCCGTGCCCGGATGAGGCATATACGTGAACAGCGCATCGGCAAAGAGCGTTTTTGAGTTCGCAAGGTCCGTGGACTCCGTGTGCGGCAGCGTGGAAATATATTGGCCAATCAAGTTGAACGAGATGGCCTTGCTCATCTGGTAATTCCATCGCGAGATGAGTTCGTGGTTATCGTAGACGTCTTTGTTTTGATCGAGCTGGGTAAAGTGCGTGAAAACGTAGCTGGTCTGGAGGTCCAGGCCCGCGGCGGGCTTCAGTTCCACGTTCATTCTCGGCGATAGCATGTTCACCGGCGATGGGCCCTGGTTGACTGGCGGCGAGTAATTCACCACCGTTCCCTGCTTGAATGCGCCGCTCATGGCCAGGTACGGCACGGGAGCGGAATAGAAGCTGATTGACTCGGTATGACTATGCCACTCCACATTGCCCGGCAGCGCGGAGTAATCGACTGGCCGCAGCCGGTCCTGCCCGAGATTGACGTAGGCGGAAATGCTGGTGCTATGCCGAAGGCTGACGTAATAAGACGGAATGAAGTAGTAATCGAGAGGCAGGCCGGTGTGATCCCAGATGCGCTCCATGTAGAAATTGGGCCCGTGCGAGAGGATGGGGCCGCTTGCCGGGCGAAATGCATACCCCAGGTGTCCGCTGGGCGCACGCACGTCGGGCCGCTGAAAAAAGCCCGTATTCGTAACAAAACCGGCTGACGTAGCGCTATAGGCCGTCCACCAGTTCCAGTGCAAGTCACTGTAACTCACCTGCTGCGTCCATGCCTGCCCACTGCAACTCAGCGACAGCATTTCGCACTCTCGCTCGCCGGCGGTGGAGTTACTGATGTTTCGCGTCTCCGACGTGACTCCCTGTCCCGTGACGGTCCAGCGATTGCGGAGCCGCAACCGGTAATCCATGCCACCCGCGCGATTGAACGAGTCACCGTAGTCACGGTCGGCGTAGATCAGCCCGACGTTGGAAAGCGTGCCCAGGTCGCGGTTAAGGCGGCCCACCCAGAAGTGTGCGCGCGTGAGGAATGCTGGATCGCCCGGAACCACCTCTTCTCCAGGACTGCGATCATCCACACCCAGCATTCCCATGGCCCAGTGCCCCGCTTTGCCCGTAAGGCGCGCGCCAAACTGCGGCTTCACGATGTTGTTCGTGTAGTACAGGTTAATCGGAGTCATGAAGTAGCTGCTGTTCTCAATGAAAAATGGCCGAACCTCGGCAAAGTACGGAGGAAAGCGTTGATTGGGATACGCAGGGTTATCAATGCCTACCTGGCTGAAGTCCGGGTTCACAGTCGTATCCAGCACCAGGCTGTTATGCAGGATGAATTTTGCATCCAGACCGGTGTAGCCCTGCAGGTGCTTGTTTTCAAAGTACGGATTGACCGGATTGATCGTATTCAGCTGGCGCAGGCTGCGCGCTAGCGCGTACGGCTCCACTTGCACGTTCTGGCCGCGCTCTACGTCGCGAAAGCCTTCGATTGCCATGTCCTGCGTAAGGCGGCCGGCAATGTCGTGATTGCTGCGTGGCCAGAAGTCGCTCTCGCTGGTATGCGCGATATTGCGCTGCAGAATGATCCCCCAGGTGCGCATTTCGCCGGGCGCGGCCTTGGCAAAGTAAAGGCTGGAAAAGGGAACCCGCATCAGTACTACGTAACCGCTGCGCGTGCGCTTGCCCCACGTATCCCACACGGTGTCAAACGAGAAGTCGAATCCGGTTTGCTCGCTATACATGGCGTCGGCCTCGATACCGAGCGGGTTACTTGCGAACACAAACCCGCGGCGCTCGTCGTGAAACGTATCCAGCATCACCTCGACGCTGTCGTCATCAGAGAGGGAATCGCGGGCCAGCATGTGCGCGCGAATCAGCCCTGGTTCTCCGTCGCTGCAGACAAAAGCAATGAAGAGGTACTGGTGGGTGTAGCCGAGGAACGCAGTCGTCCGTTCGTTGGGCGCCTCTCCGTCCTGGGGACTGCGCTGGACGAACGAATTGACCCGCAGCATCTGCCGCGCGTCACCGCCGAGAGACGATCCCAGAAAGTCTTCGAACCTCGGACTCGCAGCCAGCCGGGGAATGAACACGTGTTCGGAATCGAGCGTGACCCCACCCGCCGGTGCTGCCGGATCGGCTGAAGGCAATCCCGCCGGCAGGGGCGCATTCGGGAGCCGCGACAAATGTGCGGCCCACGCTGTGAGACTCATGCATAGCATTACCCGGACCAAAGGCACACCTAGCCTTGTGGCGCGACGAAAACCCATCATTATGAAAGCGGACCTCTCAATGCTCCCGGGCATCCTCATCCTGGGCACACAACTACCCGCGGCACGCCAGGAGAACGACCTCTTCTACCAGCTTAACCGGACCGGACAAGCGGCGTATGAAACATCTCATTCCTGACATGCCGCCAAGAGCAGCGAAGACGATTGAACGATCCCCGAAATGGAGTCGCCGCATCCTAACAGGTGCAGATGCGAACGCATTCACGGCGGCGACAGCAGACACCCGAGTCGCGATTCGCTCACTCAATGGATCGCGCCCGAGAATTAGCTGGCGACTTCCCGACGATACAGCGGCAACTTTTTACCGGACGCTCTATATGCTTGCACACGTGCAGCGAAATTGACGCGGTGGAGTTTAGTTCTAGGGAAGGATGGCAGTGAAAGAGAAGTTGGCCATATTCAGCGACCGTCCCCGAGAAGCGAATAATCTAGAATTTCCGCCGCTAGACCTGCCTCTGCCGTATTTTCCGAGATCATTTCCTTGCGGATTAATCTGCCCCTGCATCGAATCCGGCAACCCGTGGAAAAAGCAATTTCGGGAGGTAATTCGACCAGGAATTGAAGACTGCTATCAATCAGGGCGCTGTCCGCCGCGGCAAGATAAAAGTACACTCCCCGATTGCTAAGGTCCCGAGTATAGGTTGGAATTTCGCGATCTTCCAAGATGACGGTGAGGGGAACACGTACCCTAAAGCGTTGACTCCCCCGCCTATCCTCCGCCATCACTAGATCTCGGGTTAAGCGCGCCGTGTTATTCAAAACGCCACCCCCTGCCGCTGAGCGCGATCAGTGGAGCAATTGCCAGGCCCGCGCAATCTGGAAAATTCTCGAAGCCGCCGAGCCAGATTACAGTGAATGCTTGCCAACAGAGCATCGCCTGTTGGACCTCTAAATCATGCGGCATTTTCAATACCAAACAATTCTTACGAAAAACTTCGGAAAATGCCCTCGTTAGGATGCTAACATGCGATTTCTTGCACATCTCGTAAGAATTTTTGTACCCTCATGCTGCTTGGTTGCCTTGCAGCATGATTGAATAGACAAGTTCATTTTGGGATTGTACCTGCTTTTTAGTTTCTGCCTGGCTGACCGGCATACCTGAAGATACTCTGGAGCAACAGCAGGGCTGCCGCACAATGAGGCTAGCAGCCAGAAGCCAATTCAGCCCCTTTTTCCTAGACCCCCACCTCAGTTCCCTGCATTTACCCTGAAAGCTTATGGGCCGCATCCGCGTACTCTCCGACCAGGTTGCCAACCAGATCGCCGCCGGCGAAGTGGTGGATCGCCCGGCCTCGGTCGTCAAAGAACTGCTTGAGAACGCGCTTGACGCCGGAGCCATGCGCATTCGCGTTGAAGTCGAGGCGGGTGGGCGCAAGCTCATTCGCATTGCCGACGACGGCCACGGCATGAATCGTGATGATGCCCTGCTCGCTTTCGAACGCCACGCCACCTCAAAGCTGCGCAGCGCAGACGATCTGCTCAGGATCGCTACGCTCGGCTTTCGCGGCGAAGCTCTGCCTTCCATCGCCTCCGTCGCGCGCGTGACGCTTGAAACAGCTACCGGCGATGAAGCAGCCGGAACGCGGCTTGAGATTGCAGGCGGCAAAATCCTCCACGTCGACGACGCCGCACTGCCGCGCGGAACCACCGTCGCGGTCGCCGATCTGTTCTTCAACACTCCCGCACGCCGCAAATTCCTGCGCGCCGAGTCAACTGAATTGGCGCATGTCACCGCACTGGTCACGCACTACGCGCTCGTCCATCCTGAAAAGCACTTCGAGCTGATCTCGTCTTCGCACACCATCGTTATGGCCCCGCCGGTTACGCGCTCCGCCGAGCGCATCTATCAAATTTTCGGCAAAGAGACGCTGGGGCAATTGCTGCCGGTAGCGGCCGAACTTCCTCTCGATCGCGTCGGCCTGCCTGAGCCGCCGCCGTGGAAGAAAGATCCCGACGAGCCCGCGCGCGTACCCGGCACCATGCGGCTCACCGGCTTCTTTTCGAAACCGGAGTTGCAAAAGCTCAATCGCAATTCCATCTACATCTTCATCAACAAGCGCCTTATCCGCGATCGTCTGCTCATCCACGCCATCACCGAGGCTTATCGCAACGTGATTCCACCCACCAGTTATCCAGTGGTCCTGCTGTTTTTGGAGATGCCGCCTGAAGAAGTGGACGTGAATGTTCATCCGGCGAAGACCGAGGTCCGCTTCCGGCAGTCTTCCCATGTGCACGATTTCGTTCGCGACAGCCTGCGCGTGGCGCTCATCAAGGCGCGACCCGCGGCGGGATTCCTGGCCGCACTCGACGCTCAGCCCACGGCCAGCCCATCGCTGATGCCCCCGAGGACGTCTCCGCTCCCCGGCCCTCCCGATTCCGAGCCTATTGTGCCGCTTGATGCCGAATCCGGCGCTGAGCCGTTCCAGCTTACCCCTCGTCAACCCGCGCCGGTTCCCGGAAATCTGCCTTTTGCGCCGGGTAGCTTCAACCCGGCTTTTGGCCGCGAGGCATTTCGTGAGGCGGCAACTGCCCTGTTTCAGCCTGTCAGCCCCTGTTTACCCGACGGCTGCGACCTCGGCACGGGTTCCGTACCGACCCCGAAGTACGGAGCAGACCAACACGGCCCGGCATTGGCGGCGGAACTTGTTGAAGCCGAGCAGGCGGCGGCCACTCTCAATCATCTGGGCTCGCTCAAGCCGATGGGCCAGCTCCGCGAATCATTCATTCTGGCCGTCGGCGAGGACGGTTTATGGATTATTGACCAGCATGTAGCCCACGAAAGGGTTTTGTTTGAAAAGATTTTGCGCGACCGGCAGGTGGAAAAGGTGCAGCGGCAGCGGCTTCTGATGCCTCTCCTGGTCGAACTCAAACCGGAGCAGATGGTTGTCTTTGCCGCCATTGCTGAAGAGCTGCAGGGCAATGGATTTGAGGTGGAACCATTTGGCCCACAGACACTTGCGGTCAAAGCTGCTCCCGTGGGACTGGAGGGCGCCATGCTGGAACGAATGCTCGCCCAGGTCATTGAACAGAGCTCCGCCGACCCCGAGGAGACCAGGCAGGATCAGGATCTTGCGACTCTCAGGACGCGGATTGCAGCCTCCATTGCCTGCCATGCGGCCATCAAGGTCAACACTCCCCTCGATCCGGTCCGCATCGAGTGGCTGCTGGGGGAGCTCGCAAAGACTGAACATCCAACAAGTTGCCCGCACGGACGTCCAATAGCTTTGCTGTACTCCTGGAAGGAGATTCAGCGGGCCTTCCATCGAATCTAATTCGCATTTAGAATGTATGGGTAGGTGGCTCCGCCCCTCTCTCAGGAGTGTGGGGTAGACCGGGCGCCTGGCATTCTTCAGAAACTGGTTAAGGCATAGGCCGCAGAGCCTAGTCGGCGCAGAGTATCTTGACTGGGGTCCCCGCAAGCGGATCTTGGTTTCCGGGAGAAGTGGCGACAACCAAACCAAGACTCAGGCGAACTGTAAATCGCTGAAAATGCCGGATCGCCAGCCTGGAAGCGAGGTTTTTCTTTGACAGCAGAGCAGTTGGAAGCATCGCGCGCCGAACGGATGCGCTTGAACGGACACGGGGCTCTTACGCTTGAAGATGCCCGGACCTGGATTGAGGAGACCGGATTGTGTCTCTTCCTGCCGCGCAGGCAGTTCTCCACTTCCGTCGCGCCTTCATTTGTCGAGGCCGTCGCGGGACATCGGAATTCGAATCCCGATCCCAAACACATTGAACTTGCAGAAGAGTTACTTGTACGCCTGGAAACAGACGGTGTGGCGGTGCGCCTGAATCTGCTTGGGCAACCCGGCGAACACCCCGATTTCGTCGTGGCCGCCTGGGTTCTGCCTTATGTTTATGCGCTGCGCGGCGATCGCGATTGGCGTCGCAACCCGCAGCTCACCGGCTCACGCCAGGTTTCTCAGCTTGCTGTGCAGGCTTATAAGGTGCTTGAGACGGGCGAAACCACCATTCCCTCTTTGAAGCACACGCTGGGACGCGAAGTGACCGAGCAGGCAGTTCTGCGCGCCATCACCGAACTCTGGCAGCAGCTTCGCATCATTCCCGTCATTTCGGCTCCAGGCCAGACAGCCAAGTGGCAACTGCTCCGCGTGCGCTACCAGAAGGCGATTGCCGAAGGTGCGTCCACCTCGCAGGTGACCGCCATTTCCGTGCTCGCGTCTATCTTTCTGCAGGCCGTAATTGCGGCCACCATGGAAGACGTAGAACTGTTCCTTGCGCCGCTGACCGCGCGCAGCAAGGTGCGCGAAGTGCTGCGCGGCCTGCTGGCAACCCGGCAGGTACACACCATTTCGCTCGGTCATGCCCCGCATTTCTACGTCGCTGGCACATTGCCCGAGTTCGCCGTGGCGCCGACCATCTACGCCAGTTCGTCCATGCCGGCCTCAGCTTACTTCCTCCACTCGCACGATCGTGAAGAAGAAAGCATGGATCGCTGGGGGCACGCGCCAACCGCACCCATTGGGCATGAACCGGTAAAGCCTGCAGAGCCGGAAACCGCCAAGGCTCCGGAGATTCACGCGCCTCATCATCCTGCTGCGCACAAGCCCGTTGCAGCGCAAAAATCGACGTCGGCGCGACCGCATTTCAGCCGCCCCGCAACCCACTCGCGCGACCGCAAACCTGCACAGGGTTCATCAAGCAGCCGTACCGCCCGCCGTCCTAATTCGGAGTCCTCCAGCCGCACTTCGGCACGCCCAACGAATGGTTCCCGCAGCGGCGCCGTAAACGGTTCTAAAACCGGCACGAGCAGCCGCTGGAATGCGAATGGAGCGAGAAGCTCAAATGGAAGCGCTAACGGCAACGGCAGATCCGGGCATTCAGTTGCGCATCCGTCGAACGGTCATCACACCAACGGTACTCGTAACGGAAAGTCCTCGGCGGCGCCGGTAAGCCCGCGCAACGGCCACAGCGGCAAACCGGCCAGCAAAACCGGTACGGCATCTCGCACCGGCGGCCTGCTGCGCAAAAGCAGTGCTCCACGCAAAGACGTACGCACCAACGCACGTTCAGCCCGGTCCGCACGTAAGCCCGCCCTCTCCGCGGGAGCAAAAGCAGGTAACAGCAAGCGGTACGGCTTTACTGCCCCGGCGCGGCAGCGTACGAAGAAGCGCGGATGATCGCGGTAGAAGACCTTTCACGTTCCAGTGCGCCGGTTCGCAAATTGATCGTCGCAATCGATGGCCCGTCGGGTGCGGGCAAGAGCACTCTTGCCCGCCATCTGGCTCAGCACTTCGGGCTGCTCAATCTTGAAACCGGAGCCATGTATCGCGCCTTCGGTCTCAAGGCATTGCGCGCGCATTGTCCTCTCGACGATCCCGAAGCTCTCGAAGTTCTTTCAGCCGAGACAACGATTCACCTTGAGCCCGGTGAAGCCGAGAACAAAGTGATCCTGGACGGCGAGGATGTGACTGGCCTGTTGCGCAATCAGATCGTCTCCGATGCAGCCTCGCGTGTGAGCGTGTTTCCTGCGATCCGCGCATGGATGGTGCGTCTGCAGCAGCAGATGGGCGAGAGCGGCGGCATCGTGATGGAAGGCCGCGACATCGGCACGGTTGTTTTTCCAAATGCCGAAGTGAAGATCTTTCTCGATGCAGCACCGGAAGTTCGCGGCATGCGACGCTACGAGCAGCTTGGGCAGACCGGGCGCAAACCCGAAGTCCAGCCGGAAGAGGTAATCCGCGAACTACGTGAGCGCGACTACCGCGATCGCAATCGCGCCGATTCGCCTTTGCGCGCGGCGGCGGATGCGGTCCTTCTCGACTCGACCGACATGACGCTGGAAGAAGCAGTGCGCGCCGCCGAAGCTATCGTCGAGTCAAAGCTGACCGCCACGCAAACCAACTTCTGACAGAAACTCATTAGATCGAAATCGCGATATTCGCGTGGCTTGCCAAGATTGCGCGCCAAGTTGCAATTGCCAACCCTCTGCCCCGATAAGATAGGCTTTCCATATGGAACGTACCTGCTCACGCTGCAACCAGACCGTGCCGGAAGACAGTTGCTTCTGCCCAGTCTGCGGATTGCCTCAGCTGGTCTACTCCACCGAAAACGCGGAGGCAGACGGCCAGCCGGAGCGGTGGAATGAGGCAGTGCGCGATGCAAGCAGCGTGGCGTGGAAACCGGCGCTTCGCTCGGCGCTAATGCTGGCCATCCCCGCTGGCATCATAAGCAACATGCTTTCACCATTTAGCATCTTCGGAATGCCGTTAATGGCTATTGCCGGCGCATGGGTCGTAATCCTCTACATGCGCAGTCAGCGCCCGGCCTGGATCACGATCGGCGCCGGTGCGCGCATCGGACTGGTGACGGGAATTTTGGGCGGATGGACGGCCGCAGCCTCAACGGGAATCACGCTGTTTGCCATGCGGTTCTGGTTCCACCAGGGCAAGTTCTACGACACTCTATGGCAAACCCTCACGCAGCAGATGAGCCAGCAATGGGAATCGATGGGCGTCGATGCGCAGACCATCGCCCAGATGCAGCATCTGCTGCTGCCACCCGAAGGCCGCGCCGCATGGCTGCTGGCCGCGGTCAGCATGCTGGCCACGCTGCTGCTGCTGTTTGCGGTTGCAGGCGGAGCCATCGGAGCGCGCCTGCTGGCTCGCCGCCGCCGTCCTGAAGTCTAAAGGCAGGGAATGGTGAACTGGGATCAGGGATCAGGCGGGCACTAAATAGTGCTTTCCCTTCACCCTGCCGACATCTCAAGGCAGAATACACAAACAGTGCATCAGCATGACGAAGCTAAAGGCGAGAGCTGAGAATTTGAAGCTGATGACAGGTAACAGACAATTGATCCCTGATACTGTTCCCTGACCCCTGTAACGCTATTTGTGCGCGTGGGCTGCAAATTCCTGTTCTCGCTCCTGCAGATGGTGCAATACCTTCTCGGGGCAAATATGATGCGCTTCCAGCAGGTCAAGCTCCTTCGGCGACTCCACGCAGGAAGCAATCGTCATAAAGCAGTCCAGGCACCGCGTATTGTATGTGCCGTTTTCGTTCTGCGTGCGGCTATACATGGGCTTTCCAGAGTGCTCTGAGATTCTGCGATGTTAGCCTCGCTTTAATTTCCCTGTCGTGATTCGCATCACTCTCGCTTGTGACGTGCTCCTTTAGCATCCAGGCGCTCAATCTTGGCGGATGCATGTTTGCTCAAGAATTTCACTGCGTTTCAATGCCGACGTTTGGATTACGGCGAAGCTGCCAGCACGCGCTCTCGCCTCCCTGGTCAAAGAGCGCCACCGCGCAAGGCGCATCGAAAGTGCCCAGGTAATCGATCTCGGTCTTGCGGGCCTTCTGTGGGATGGAGACGAACTTGTTCACCGTCACCTTCGACTGCGGCGACCCACGCAGGCGATACACGGCCCAGTCAGCCATGTAGATGACGGCGAACAACACCGCCAGCACGGCAACGATCCGAAGCATCCAGACGAAGAACCACCGTACCAGCATCTTCTATCGGCCTCCAAGCGCCGTGTCTGGCTAAGAATAACCGATCGTTTCATCGCGTTACTTCGCTCGGTTAGCTTCAGGTTATTCGATGTTCCACTTTGGCCAATGCAAAAAGGCCGGCCTCGAATGGGCCGGCCTTTTGTATTCCAGATCCGCTTCTAGAACTTCACGCTGGCAGCGCGCGGCGAAATCCCGCTCAGCTCCGCGGCGCGTGCTTCCGCATAGGCCGCCGCGCCCATCAACGCAGTCCTGCTTTCCAGGATCACGCGCACCGGCGTGTTCACCAACAACTGGCTCAGCCGCCCCTTGTCTGTGAACGCCTTCATAAACGTGCCGTCTTTCATTTTTTCAAGAATGCGCGGCGCAATGCCGCCACCTACATAGAGTCCACCAAGCGAAAGAATCTTCAGCGCCAGGTTTCCTGCTTCGGCTCCGTAGGCTGACACAAACATGTCCAGCGTTTTCTCGCAGATCTCGCTCTTCGCAGCCAGGGCCAGCTCGGTGATCACCGCATTCGGATCTTCTTTTGCCATGCGCTCGGCCAGCCATGCAGGTTCTTCAAGCCCGCGCACTTCGCGCAAAAATTCATAGATGTTAGGAAGTCCCTGCCCGCTGACCACGCGTTCCGTGCTGATCCGCCCGTTGTACTTCTGTTTCAAAAAGCGCAGCAGGTCGATCTCGTCTTCGTTACGCGGCGCAAAATCCGAGTGACCGCCTTCAGACGGATACGGAACGTAATCGCGTCCATCCCAGATCATGAAGGCTTCGCCCAGTCCCGTTCCCGCTGAGATTAGTGCGCGATTCGCCATCTGCCGGGCATCGCCTTCGCTCAGTGTGTAGACCTGCTCGGACGTAAGTTCGGCAATGCCGTAGCCGTTTGCCTGCAGGTCGTTAATCAGGAACACGTAATCGATTTTCAGGCGCGTGGCGAGTTCGCGGCTGTCGAGCGTCCAGGGCAGATTGGTAAGCCGCAGCCGCCCTTCGCGCACCGGCCCGGGAACACCGAAACATGCCGCGGTAATTTTCTCCGCGACCACGAACTCCTTCACGATCTCCTCGAGCCCCGAATATTCCTTGGCCCAATATTGTTTGTCGCGCGTGTGCGTTAAATTGCCATTCACAAAGTCGTACAGCGCCAAATTGACTTTGGTGCCGCCTACGTCTCCCGCCAGAATCATCCTTCTCTCTCCAAAAAGCCGCAGCCGTCTTCGTCCGTCGCGGGCAGCTGTGAGGCTGCGCTCTTGTCCAGGATCAATGTGAGTATACCGCTCGCGGGCCATATCAATTGACTGGGCAACCGCTCCGTATCCCGTGGGCCCGTAAGCACTTGCTTCAGTACGCCGGCCTTGTCAATTCCGCTCACAAGGAAGAAAACCGAGCGGGCATGATTGATCACTGGCCAGGTGAGCGTGATGCGCCACGCGTCCTTTTGCGGCACATGATTGGGCACCACCAGGCGCATCATTTCGTTCAGTGCTTCGGTGTGCGGAAACAGCGATGCCGTGTGGCCGTCGGGCCCCATGCCAAGCGCCACCAGGTCAAAGCGCGGTACCTCGGCGCCTTCAAGACGAAAGTCGTTGCGCAATCCGGATTCATAGCGTGCCGCCGCCTCTTCAGGATCGATTTCCCCTTCCATGCGATGGATCTGATCGGGGCGCAGCGGCGCATGGTCGAGCAGCGTCTCGCGCGTCATGCGGAAATTGCTCTCCTGGTCATCGGGCGGCACGCAGCGCTCGTCCACCCAATAGAGATCAAACTGGTCCCACGGCATGCGCGCGCGCCACGGCTGGTTCGGATCGCCCATCAGCTGAAACACGGCCTTGGGCGTGGAACCCCCACTGATAGCAATGCGGACCCGGCCACGCGCCACTACTGCCTCCTCGGCCATCTCAACAAAATACTGTGCGGCCCGCCAGGCAAGGGCCGCCGGGGTCGGTTCCACGTAGTAGATGATCTTGAGCTTCCGGGTCATGCAGTCTTCCTCTCATCTCTACGTTACACGGCGGTGCTCATCGGTCCGATTATTTCCATTACTTGGATTGATTAATCAACGTTAGGTGAGCGGAGACACGGTACACGATCTGCTTCGTTGCTATGATTCGGAACCATGTCGAGTGCGATCTCTTCCATCGGTAAACAATCGGCCTCTCTGCAGGGCCTTTCAGAAGCAGAAGCTGCGGCGAGATTCCAATCCGACGGGCCCAATGAGTTACCTTCGGCGCGGACGCGGACATTCTTCTCGACCGTCTGGGAGATTCTGCGGGAACCGATGATTCTTATGCTTGTGTGCGCGGGAGTCATCTATATCTTTCTCGGCGAGCTGCGCGATTCCCTGGTCTTGATCGGCTCGATCTTCGTGATCGTGGGTATTGAACTGCATCAAGAGCGCAAGACAGAGCATGCCCTGGAAGCGCTTCGCGATCTTTCCAGTCCGCGCGCAATGGTCGTTCGCGACGGAACGCAAAGGCGAATCCCGGGGCGCGAGGTGGTGCGAGGCGATATCGTCATCGTTTCTGAAGGCGACCGCGTTCCCGCTGATGGTGTTCTACTTTCCGGAGTCAATCTGTCAATTGACGAGTCACTGCTGACAGGTGAATCGGTTCCGGTAAGGAAAGCTCCGGCACTTCACGAGATCACCGAAATCGCGCGGCCCGGAGGCGATGATCTTCCGTTTGTCTTCTCGGGAACCATGGTGGTGCAGGGGCAGGGATTTGCCGAGATCAGAGCAACGGGCACTCATACCGAGCTAGGCAAGATCGGGAAAGCGCTACAATCCATCGAACCTGAAGCTACCAGGCTGCAAACGGAAGTGAATCGATTAGTTCGGGTGCTGGCTACCATTGGGCTGTCACTCTGCGGAATTATCTTCATCGCATATGGGCTGATGCGCGGAAGCTGGATCAACGGTTTGCTTGCAGGAATCACGACGGCAATGGCCATACTTCCGGAGGAATTTCCTGTCGTCCTGACGGTTTTTCTCGCGCTGGGAGCGTGGCGTATTTCGCAGAAGAAGGTACTGACGAGGCGAGCCAACGCCATTGAGACCCTCGGTTCGGCGACGGTACTTTGCGTAGATAAAACCGGTACGCTCACGCAGAATCGCATGCAAGTACATAAGCTGTTTGCGGGCCAGCAATTTTTTGACGTCGAAGAGCAGATGGATTCTTTGCCTGAGGAATACCATGAACTGCTTGAGTACAGCATCCTGGCCAGCAAAAGAAACCCGCTCGATCCGATGGAGATTGCATTCCAGCAGTTTGGCGCGCGAAGCCTGTCGAATACGGAGCATCTGCATCACGACTGGACGCTCGTTCATGAATATCCTCTTTCTCCATCTCTTCTGGCCATGTCAAGAGTTTGGCGGTCTGCGGAAGAGAACGCCTCCACGATTGCCGCCAAAGGCGCCCCCGAGGCGATCGCCAGTTTGTGCAGACTCTCAACAGAAGAGGCGGGAAAAATACAGCTGGCAGCCTCAAAGATGGCAGGGGAAGGCTTGCGGATTCTGGGTGTCGCAAAGTGCCGCTGGGAACACCCCAAGTTACCCGAAAATCAACGCGACCTTTGTTTTACATTTGTCGGGCTGGTGGGGCTCGCGGACCCAATTCGTCCGGAAGTGCCTGCGGCCGTGGAGGAATGCCATCGCGCAGGAATCCGAGTGGTGATGATTACCGGAGACTACGCGGGAACCGCGCTGAGCATCGCCAGGCAAGTGGGTATTTCGACCGAAAATGCGGTAATTACCGGTCCAGAACTCGAAAAAATGCACGAGATAGATCTGAAGGAGTCAATCCGCACCGTCAACCTCTTTGCCCGAGTTGTTCCGGAACAGAAGCTTCGGCTTGTAAACGCTCTTAAGGCAAACGGCGAAATCGTAGCGATGACGGGTGACGGAGTGAACGATGCACCCGCACTGAAGTCCGCACAAATCGGTATTGCCATGGGTGCACGCGGAACCGACGTCGCCCGCGAAGCAGCAACACTGGTGCTGATGGATGATTCATTTTCTTCAATCGTCGAAGCAATTCGGTTGGGGCGGCGTATCTTCGACAACCTGCGCAAAGCTATGTCGTTTGCGTTTGCTGTCCACGTGCCAATCGCCGGCCTGGCTCTGATCCCAATTCTGGCAGGGTGGCCACTGGTCCTGATGCCGGTACACGTCGTGTTCCTTGAGTTGATCATCGACCCGGCTTGCTCGGTTGCATTCGAGTCTGAACCCGGCGAGCCCGGCCTAATGCGGCGGCCGCCCAGGAATCCCAAAGAACCCTTGCTAGCTCGGTGGCTGATCGTCATGAGTGTTCTGCAGGGTGCCAGTGTGCTCCTGGTAGTGATTCTTCTGTTCGGAATCGCTCTCTACCGCGGCGAGACTGAGACGGACGCCCGCACACTCACTTTCGCGACGCTCGTCATCGGAGACTTGATGCTGATCCTGACGAACCGGTCGTGGACGCGCCCGATCGTGACGACATTGAACGCTCCGAACCGCGCGCTTTGGTGGATCATCGGAGGGGCATTTTCAACCCTCGCACTGGTCACGTTTGTTCCTTTTCTCCAATCGCTTTTCCGATTTGCGCCGCTCCATCTTTTCGACATCGCGATCTGTCTCGCGGGCGGCGTCGCAAGTCTCATATGGTTCGAATGCTGGAAGATTTTAAGGAACAGAATCGGAAGGACGCGGGCCGCCGCGTAGCGAAAACCGGTCCGCACTGAGGATCTTTCAGGGTTATCTTCCGAGGTAATCGCGGTACTGCAGTTCCAGCACTCCGGCGGCGCGTGCCAGGGCAAGCTTGGAAACGTTGTAGCGGTACAGGCTCTGAACCAGGTTGCTTTCAGCCGATGCGAGCGTAGCCTGCGCCGTCACCAGCGGCAGATTGTCATCCACACCGGCGTTCACGCGATCCGTCTCGTCACTCAGCGCTGCCGTGGCCAGTTCGACATTCGACCGCGACACTTCAACCAGTTGCTTGCTGGCAGACACGTCCAGCAGCGCCGAGCGCACCTGCTGATCGATGCGGATACGAAGGTCTGCGAGCTGCGCATTCACGGCGTCCAACTGCGCCTGCGACGCATCTTCGTTGCCGCGAAGCCCGGCCTCGCGGAAGATGGGAACGCTCAGCGTGCCCATGGCAAGGAAGTTGCCGTGCGTGCCCGCGCCGTTCACCGTGCTGGTTCCGTAATAACTGTTGAACTGGAGCGTAGGAAAGCGCTGGCTGCGATAAGCCGCATGAATCGCCTTGTATCCCACCACCAGGTTCTGCAGGTTCTGGTAGTCCTGGCGATTTTTGTAAGCAATGGCGCGCACCTCTTCCGGCGTCTGCTCGGCAAGATCGCTGTACGGCGCGGGATCGCTGAGCGCGATGTCCTGCCCCGGATCAAGACCGATCTCGCGTTTCAACAGGATGAGGTCCTTCTGATACTGGTTCTGCGCGGCCAGCAAAAGCTGCTGCTGCGACTGTAACTGCACCTTCGCGCGCACCTCATCGATGTTCGCGGAGACGCCCGCCTCGTGCGAGGCGTGAGCATGATCGAGCAAAACGTTGCTCTGCGCGACCAGCGCCCTCGCGTTGTCCACTTCGCTTGAGGCGGCGATGGCATGCAGATAAGCGGTTGCCACCTGCTGAACCACTTCGCCGCGCGCAGTCATCTTGCCAAAATACGAGGCGCGCTCAGCGGCCCCAGCCGCTTTCCATCCGGCGATTACGGATCCCGAGAAAAGCGTTTGGGTGTAGTGAATCTGGCCCTGCGTGAGAGTGTCTTTGGTGATGAGCGGAAGCGCGGGCGCGTTTCCGCCCGGAATATTACCGGCGAACTTTTTTGCAACACCGGGCCCGAATCCGAGGGCGGCCAGATCATGCTGGTAAAAACCCGTGTCGCCTGTCAGTGTGATTGTGGGCAAAAACTGCTGCAGCGCCTGGTTACGTTCGCCATGCAGAACCTTCTCTGAGCTCTCAGCCTGCTTGAGACCAAGGTTGTTCTCAAGGCCGCGGCGAACTGCATCGTCAAGCGAAAGCTTAATGATATCGCTCGTGCGCGGCTGCGCCGTCAGGCTGCCGAAGTAAGGATTCTGCGCGGAACTCGGGTTCGAACCCTGTGACCAGGCGGACGCAGCAAGACCTGCCGCAAGAACAATGGCGCAACAACCGCGTACTGCACCCCTGCGGAGCGCACTTTTTGGAATCCAGTTCACTATCACCTATTTTCTCAGATGATTGCAGGGGCATGCCGGATGCAGGTAACCTGCACACTTTCTTGGACTGTTCGTCGAAACAAGTCGCGCCAAATACGGGCTTCAGCCCATGAACATGCCGCCGTTCACATCCAGCACGTGGCCGGTGATATAGGCGGCTGCGTCAGACGCGAGGAAGGCAACCGACTGCGCAATCTCCGCGTCAGTTCCGGCCCGACCCAGCGGAATGGACGCGACCATGGCCTCGCGCAGTTTCTCGTCGAGCACTGCGGTCATGGGCGTCTCAATGTAGCCCGGGGCGACAGCGTTCACGGTGATTCCACGCGACCCAACCTCACGAGCCAGCGAACGCGTAATACCGATGAGTCCCGCTTTGCTGGCCGCGTAGTTCACCTGGCCGGCCTGGCCGGTGCGGCCCACCACGCTGGAGATGTTGACGATACGCCCCCAGCGATTTTTGAGCATCGGCCGAAGAACCGCCTGCGTCACCAGGAATGCTCCAGTAAGATTGGTCGCCAGAACGTCGTCCCAGTCGGCACGTTTCATCGACATGGAGAGGGCGTCGCGGGTAATTCCGGCGTTGTTTACCAGGATTTCGACCTTGCCGAAGCGTTCGAGCACTGCCTTGGCGCCCGTCTTAATGGACTCCTCGCTGGCTACGTCGAGCGCGAACGCGGCTGCCTGACCGCCCGCCGCTTGTATTTCGGCCACTGCCTCGGCCAGCTTGGCCTGGTTCCGCGCCGCCAACGCCACCGTTGCTCCGGCCCTCGCCAGTTCCAGCGCGCACGCCCGTCCAATTCCCTGTGAAGCGCCAGTGACCAGCGCGATCCGCCCCTGCAAACTCGCCATAACCCTCTTGTGTACGCGCGTGAAAGCCCGCGCCCTTTCCGTTCAACATTATATGGGTCGGTGGCTAGCGAGGTTAGATCGGGCGTTCGGCATCACGAAAACCTGATAAAGTGTTCGGCAGATTCCAAACAACTGGGAAAGGAGCGCTCTCATGCGTAACGTTGCTCTAAAGGGCGTCGCACGGAATTGCCGCGGGGGTAAGTTCGTTTCATTCGCAATGCTTCTGCTCGCGTTTTGTGCTCTGGCGTTTATTTGCGCACAGCCGATAGCTGTCGCGCAGGGCTCAAAATCTCCTTCCGTTTTGCCCGCCCCATCGGAGGGCAAAGCCATTGTCTGCATCTATCGTGTGGGCAGGTTCACGGGCTCCGCCTCACACGACGAGCTCTATATCAACGGCATTCGTCTAGCCAAACTTCTCAATGGCGAATACGCCTTTACGGAAGTGCCGCCCGGAACCGTCGTCATTTCTGGACTGCCGAAAATGTACTACGGAAGCGCCGTCATGTCCGTCGGTGCAGCCCTGAACCAGGCAAGACAGAAAGAGAACGAGCGCGCTCGGTTCGAAGCGGAGGCCGGCAAAACCTATTACATGAAATGGACTGCGGGCACGATGGCGACAGGCATCAAAGTGACGCCCGAGGACCCCACCGTCGGAGCCAAGGAGATGAGCAAGCTTCACGTTTCCAAGCCACCTGAGGATGACAAGGAGAACGAGAAGCAAGAATCGAAATGAAATTGCCTGCAAAAACGCACTGACAATGGGCGGGCGGCCTGCCATTTCGCAATGGCAACACCAGTGTGTCCTCGATCAGGACGGCGTGACGGCCGCCGCTACCGGACGCGTGACCAGCGCAGACCGCACAAATTCTCTGGGCCAGACGTACACCGCCAGGCGGCGCGAATAGTGGAGAACAGGATCGGTCTTTGGCAGCGTCAGCCCGATGGACGCGGCAAGATCATTGCGCTCGATCTCGGCTTCCGCTTCCTCAAGCGGCCACGGAACGTAATGCAGATTGGCGCGGACGGGGCGGCCGGTGCGGTCGCTGCTGAAGATACAGGTGCGTTCTGTGACGAAGTTCTCGAGCGTGCCGCTCCGGTTCTCAGCGAGCCGGCTGCTCGGTCCCAGCCCGCGATAGCGCGCATTGAATACGACTTCGCGGTTTGAAAAACGCCGCCGGCTGTAAAAAGCAAATTCCCGCTCCGAGCGCGGTTCAAGCCGCATATTGGACCAGTAATAAGGCAAGTGATAAAACGTGCGCGCCGCCAGCACAGCCATCAGATTGCTGGCATCGAGCGAGAAGCAGTAAATGCCCGGCGTGCGGGTGAACTGGTCGCGGACATAGGTGCGCAGGTTCAGGTCAGGAAAGCTGCGGATGCCGAGTACCGGCGGCACTCCGCGAATCTTGATGCGGTCAAGCCAGAACGGAACCACGCCCAGCCAGGCCGATCCCTGAAAGGTGTCTACCTCAAGCCAATCGGGCAGCAGCGCCGCCATCTTTGCAATGGGAATGGGCCAGTGCGCAAACAGCAGGTCGTTCCAGCGCTGGGTGAGTACCCAGCGACCGGAAGGCAATGGCCTTGGCCGATGCGACGTACGTAGCTGAAATTGCTGCATGTTCTTGTTCAGCCTAACCGTTTGAGCCCGCTCTGCTGGGGTAACAGGCGTTCGAAAAGACAAACCGCTGAAAGGGGCCTGAACTGCTACCCTTATGCCGTATTCTGTTCGCGAGACCTGATCCATGTCCAGTGAAACTTTCGTTGCTCCGCGCGCAAGTAATCAGACCAGTGTGTTTGCCGTTCACGGCGCCGACCCCGAAGTGCTGGCCTTTGCCATGGCCAAGTACTCCCGTTCCGCCCTCTCCATGCGCGAGTCGCTGGCCGAAATCAGCGCCCAGCGTGCTGAGCAGTTCCTGAACACCTTTTACTTTCAATACGGACATCGCTCCATCGCCGACCTGGCGCACATCGCCTTCGCCATCGAACGGCTGAGCCTGTTGGCCGCCATCGTGCTTGTAGACGAGCAGCGCTGGGACGGGCAGGAGCGGTCAACCCGCTACCAGAATTTCATGAAGTCCGGCTGGTATTTTCCTGACTTTGGAGACGACCAAGCCGCGGCTAATACTTACTCCGCGACTATTGCCAATCTATTCCTTACTTACCAGCGCACCGCCGCGGCTGTGCAGGACCTGCTGCGGCGGAAAATCGCCTGCCCCGAAACGCTGAAACCGGAGGCCTACGAGCGAACGCTGAAGGCCCGCGCATTCGACGTGGCGCGTTACCTGCTTCCGTTGGCGACGAATACCTCGCTCGGCCAGATCGTGAGCGCGCGCACGCTTGAAACGCAGGTGTCGCGGCTGCTGTCGCATCCGGTGGCTGAGGTGCGCGAACTGGGATTGAAGCTGCGCGAAGCCGCAACCGGCTCGGCGTGGAACGTGAATGCGCAGGCTGCAACTGCGTTTGCCGAGAAGGTAGTCGCGGCCGATCCGGAGCTGGCTGCTGAGGCCGCGCAGTTCCTTACGCGCGATGTTCGCACCGCGCCTACGCTCGTAAAGTACGCTCAGCCGAACGAGTACCTCGCCAAATCCAATGCCGAACTGGCGCAGGCAGCGAACGATCTTCTCGGCGATGTGCCGATCGACGAAGCGCCGCTTGTGGATCTGGTCGAGCGGAGCGAGCCGCTTGAAGTGGAGCTCGCTGCCACGCTGCTCTACGCGGGTGGCCATCACTCCTATCGCCAGATTCGCGACCTGGTGGCCAACATGCCCGCCGCTCGCATCTGCGAGATCGTCGAGCTGGGGCTGCGGCACCGCGGCAAGCACGACGAGGCCCTGCGCGCGTTCCATGCCGGCGCGGGCCTTCGCTTCGATATCCTGATGGACATCGGCGGATTCCGAGACATGCATCGCCACCGCCGCTGCACGCAGATTATCCAGCGTTTTACGGCGATACACGGATACGAGACTCCGGGCGCAGCGGACCTCGGCGGCCACGCCGACATCCTGGCCGAGGCTGGTATTGCCACCGAGTACAACGCCGCCATTGAAGCCGCTCAAGCCGCCAGCATGCAGATAGCATCCGCGTCGGCGCCGGAAGCTTCGCAGTCCGCGCTGTACCTGCTGCCGCTGGCAACGCGTATTCGCGGCCTGTTTAAAATGGATTTCGCCGAGGCGCAGTACATTACCGAATTGCGCTCCGGCCCCGCCGGACACTTCAGCTATCGCCGCGTGGCATGGGAGATGTTCCTGGCCCTCGAACGCCAACACCCGTTGCTGGCCAGGCACATACGGGTCACGGACTTTACCAAGCCCATCGATATTCTGCAGAGGTAGGAGTGCGGAATTACGCGCCAAAACGCCGCACGCAGCTTTTCCCGCTGTCTGCATCAGCACCTCGTCTATGAGAAAATCAGAGTTTGCAGATGCAATCAAAGTTCCGCCTCCTGGTGGTTCGCCTGGGCGCTATGGGCGACATTCTCCACGCGTTGCCCGCGGTTACGGCGCTGCGGCAGGCGCATCCCAATTGGCAAATTGACTGGGTAGTCGAGCCGCGATGGCAGGCATTGCTTGCGGTACCCGGAACCAGGGAGCGCGGCCAGCAGATGCCGGTGGTTGACCGCCTACACTTTGCGCCTACCAAGGACTGGCGCAAGGGACCGCTGAGCCGCAGGACAATCACCTCCGTCACCTCCCTCCGTACCCAGCTCAAGGCCGTCGGATACGACGCTGTCATCGACGTGCAGGGCGCGATGCGCTCGGCAGTGCTCGCGCGCATGGCGGGTTGTCCGCGCGTAATTGGCGAAGCAATGCCGCGTGAACAAGCGGCCCGCCTGCTGTTCACCGAACAGGTAGTCACGCACGGTGCACACGTAATCGAGCAGGACATCGAGCTTGCTTCCGCCATAGCCGGCGATCCGCTGCAATGGGTTCCGCCGATGCTGCCCGTTGACCCCGCGGCGGAAGCCTGGTGCAATGCGCTGCTTGCTTCGAGCGGCACGCGACCCATCGCACTCATCAACCCCGGCGCGGGCTGGGGAGCCAAGGTCTGGCCGGTCGGCCGATACGCAGAGGTTGCCCGCGGGTTGATTGTGCGGGGATACAGAGTGCTGGTAAATGCCGGACCGCATGAAGAGGTCATGGCGGACGCGATCGTCAAAGGCACCATGGGCAATGCGATCCCGCTCTCCACAACGCTTGAGCAACTGATCGCTGTTACGCGGCGCGCTGCCTTGTGCATCGCCGGCGACACCGGACCCCTGCATCTTGCCTGCGCACTCGGCCGTCCGGTCATCGGCATCTTTGGGCCCACCGATCCAAGCCGCAATGGGCCATTTGGAACGCGCTTCAGAGTGTTGCGCAGCCCCATCAGCAAGCGCGATCACACGCGGCGCCCCGAACCGGAAGCAGGACTGCTGACTATTCAGCCCGAAGACGTGCTGCGCGCGACCGATGAATTGCTGGCCGAGGAGAAAGCCTGATGCCCGCAGGTATCAACTCTTCGCTGGATTGGATTTCACGCTGGCAAAGAGTTGCTCGCCGCATTCGCGTGCCACTGGGATTCTTGGCGGCGGCGCTTTATCTCTTTAGCCTGTGGCAACATGCACCGCGGCCGGCGGCCGTGGCGTGGAGCCTGGCGCTGGTGCTGCCCGGTTTGTGGCTGCGCGCTTTTGCATCCGGATACGTGAAGAAAAATCGCGAGCTCGCCGTGACCGGTCCCTATGCGCACACGCGCAATCCGCTTTACCTGGGCTCCATGCTGATTGCGGCCGGCTTTGCGGTTGCGCTGCTCAGTTGGGCGGTCGCCGTGGTGCTGGCCATCGGATTTGCCATCATTTACATACCGGTCATCGCGTCGGAAGAGCGTTTCCTGCGCGCCACGTTTCCTCGCTTCGACGAGTATTGCCGCCGCGTGCCTCGGCTCATTCCAAGACCCACTCCTGCCCGGTTCGGCGGCGACAGCGGAGAGCAGCCGACTGCCGGCAGCTTTTCGCTTGATCTTTACCTCAGGCACCGCGAGTACAATGCTGCAATAGGGGCTGCGCTGCTGTACCTGAGCCTGCTTTTCCTGCGGCCCGTTTTAGAAGCAATCGTGCCTGGGGTGCGGTAAACGATTCCAAGCTAAGATAGTTAAACAAACAAGGAGCCACGCCCGAAGTTGAAGACGCACCGGTACGCCATTGTTTTTCTTTGCGCCTTTGTCCTGGCCTCCGTGGCCCATGGTCAACTCGCGGCTCCGCAGCCCAATTTCTCTTTCCCGCAAAAGCAGACGCTTTCCTACTCGGTGGACTGGCGCGTGTTCCCCGCCGGCACCGCGGTGCTGCATTTTGAGTCGCTGGGCGATCGCGTACGGCTGACCGCCAACGCCGACACCATTGGAGCCATCAATCTGCTGTTTCATGTGAGCGACCGCTTCCAGTCCACATTCGACCGGCAAAAGGGCTGTACCGAGGAATTCGACAAGCAGACGGTGGAAGGCCGCCGGCAGATCAACTCCACACTGCGCATTGATTACGGTCAGAACAAGTCAATCCTGGACGAAAAGAACCAGGTGACCGGCCAGACCAAGCACGTGGAAACGCCCGTTCCCGGCTGCGTAACGGATCTGCTGACCGGCATGTTTTATGCGGCCACGCAGCCGCTGACGCCGGGCAGAAGCTTCGTGGTGCCAGTGGTGGATGCGCAAAAAACCGTGCCCGTAACGATGCGCGTAGAAAGCCGCGAAGAGATCAAGACCGCGCTCGGCACATTCAAGACAGTGCGCGTGCAGCCCACCGCCGACGCGGGCGTGGTGAAGAATCGCGGCAACATCTGGATCTGGTACACCGACGACGAGCGCCACCTGCCCGTGCAGATGCGCGCGCGGCTCTTCTGGGGAACCATCACCTTCCGCCTAACCGGCAACGAGAACAAATAGACGGTTTCCGAGTTGACAAGTTGACAAGTTCACGTGTTGACAAGGGGACAAGAGAATAGGGCTAAGTAAAAACGCTCGGGTGCCCCATCCATGCCACGTTTTTTGTGGCATGGGTGGGACAGCACGAACCACAATGAGCCGTTAGAGCAATTTCGGAATACACGTAGACTTTTTGAGAGCATCGAAAGGCGCCGTTTTCTTGAGGAAAACGCCACTTTGCAACGTGCTTTCGGTCTCCACCAATTCCGAAACTGCTATAGCCCTCACCTGTTAATCCATCCGCGCAACATCGAGAGGCCTTGGCCCCTCGTCCCCTCCTCCGCCGCCTTTCAGGTGTAAACTTCTTCTTCGCGTGCACAATATTTTGTCCGCACTGCTGAGGCTTTTGGGGAACATCATGCGCAAATTTACTTTCGCTCTTCTAGTCCTTTCCGCAATTGCCTACCTACCGCTTTGCCCGGCCCAAACCCCACCATCCAAACGCCCCATGACCTTTGAGGACATGATGAACATGAAGCGGCTGGGCGAAACGGCCGTGTCACCGGACGGCAAATGGCTGGCCTACTCCGTTACGACCATAAATCTAGACCAAAACGCTAAGACCACGGAGTGGTGGGTGCAGGCGATTGCGGGCGGCGAGCCGGCGAAGCTCGCGGTCGGTCAGCCCGGCGACAGCGGCATTGAATTCGCTCCTGACGGGCACTCCGTGCTCTTCCTTTCTGGTCGAGATGGCGGTCAACAGATATGGATTGCGGATTTCGACGCAGCCACCGGCACCGCAAGCAACGCAAAGAAACTGACGACGATTGCAACGGAAGCCGACAACGCTAAGTGGTCTCCCGACGGCCACTCAATTGTGTTCACTTCGGCAGTCTATCCAGATTGTCCTGCTATCACCCCCGCCGAGTTCGATACCGGCAACAAGTGCAACGCCGATCGCGATGCGGCGCAAGCGGCGAGCAAGGTGAAGGCTCAGATCTTTACGCATTTGCTTTATCGCCACTGGAACCACTACACCGGCGACAAACGTTCGCACTTGTTCATCGTTACGGTAGACGACGGCAAGATGCGCGACCTGAATCCGAACGATCCCCACGAAGTTCCGCCCGATTACCCGACCGATAGCCTCGGCTGCGGCTGCGCGATTTCGCCTGACGGTAAGGAGCTGGCCTTCACTGAGAATCTCGACCCAATACGGGCAATCTCAACCAACGCCGATATCTTCACTCTCGACCTGACCAATGCGACAGCGAAGCCGGTGAAAGTGAGCACATCGCCCGGTGGCGACTTCAGTCCCGCTTATTCGCCTGACGGGAAGTATCTGGCGTGGCGCTCGCAAGCCCGTGCCGGTTACGAAGGCGACAAGTTCCGGCTGATGCTCTACGACCGCGCGGCGAAGACGATCAAGGACCTGCTGCCGAAGTTTGATCGATGGGTGGATGAATTTAAGTGGGATACGGAACAGGCGGTATATATCACTGCTGAGGATGAGGGAGAACAGGCACAGTACATGGCTTTCCTTGGGCCTGATCAGAGATTTGAGCAACCGATGGAATCGCCAAATTTCAAGGGCTGTTACGACTGGCATTTTGAAGGTTCGGGGATAATCGCGACATGCGCGAATGTTCGACAGCCGGGCGAAGTGTTCATGGTCACCAGTTCATGTCAGACAAAAACGTGCAATTCGAACGCAGCTAAAACGACACAGGTAACCCATTTGAACGATGAACTGCTGGCTCAGCTTGATTTGCCGGCACAGGAGCCCTTCTGGTTCACGGCGGCGGACAAGACCAAGCTGCAAGGCTTCATCGTGCGCCCGCCCGCGTTTGACGCTCGCAAAGAAATATCCAGTCAAGTTCCTCATCCACGGCGGCCCGCAGGGCGCGTGGGGCGACTCGTGGAGCTATCGCTGGAACGCCGAACTCTTCGCCGCCAACGGCTACGTCGTTGTCATGATCAACCCGCGCGGGTCCACCGGATATGGGCAGGCCATCGTTGACGGCGTCAACGGCGACTGGGGAGGCAAGCCTTTCACCGACTTGATGGAAGGCCTGGACTACGCCGAGCAGCATTACAGCTTTATCGACAAGGACCGAGAGTGCGCGCTCGGTGCAAGCTACGGCGGCTATATGGCCAACTGGGTGCTCGGCCACACCAACCGCTTCAAGTGCATCGTGAGCCACGACGGCATGTTCAATCCCGAGTCGGCCTACGGATCAACCGAGGAGATGTGGTTCAACGAGTGGGAGTTCAAAGGCAAGCCATGGGACTACTACGGCAAACCTGACAGCGAGAACCCATATCGCAAGTGGGCTCCAATGCTCTCAGCCAAGAACTTCAAAACGCCGACGCTGGTGATTCACAGCCAGCTCGACTATCGCCTCGACGTAAGCGAAGGCTTCCAGCTTTTCGACACACTGCAGCGCCTGGGCGTGCCAAGCAAGATGCTCTACTTCCCCGACGAAGGCCACTGGGTGCTGAAGCCGCAAAACTCGCAACTATGGTGGAAGACAGTGAATGACTGGGTAGACCAATGGACGGCAAAAGCAGCTACTAGCCACTAGCTTCTAGCTGCCAGCTTTTTTTGTATGTGCTAACGATATGCGGGTGCCCCATTCATGCGCGTTGTTTGCGCATGAGTGGGACAGCAACACTGCTAATCTCATTCGCGTGGCTCCAATTCCAGCACCATGAAGCTGAAAGCTGAGAGCTAATAGCTGAAAGCTGTCTTTTATGTCGTTCAAATCCGCCAAGCCGCCCGCCTTTCTCAATGAGAATGGCCTCTACGACTACGCTGTCAAGGCGCTGGGGCGGCACATGCGCACTGAAGTAGAACTGCGCCGCCTGATGCATACGCGCGTCGAGCCAACCGAGCACGGCGAAGCCATGATCCACACCGTCATTGCGCGGCTCAAGGGACATGGCTATCTGAACGATGCGGCCTTCGCCGAAACCTACGCGCGGCTACGGCAGGAAAACGAGAAGCTCGGCTCGCGGCGCGTGCGCCAGGATCTGAAACTGAAAGGCGTAAAAGCCGACCTCGTTGAGGAAACGCTAGACGCGCGCTACGGCGCAACCGACGAAGAAGCTCTCGCCCGCCAGCATCTTGAACGCAAGCGCATCAAGAAACCCGAGAACGAGAAGGAAACTGCTCGCGTCATGCGGCGGCTGGTCACAGCAGGTTTCTCAACGGGCGTCATCTACAAGATCCTGCGCAACTGGGACGTGCCGGACGAAACATTATCCGCCCTGGACTCGATCAATCCTGACGATTCGGAATTAGGTAACAACAACTAATGGTTGCAATATCCAGCGCGTGCAATACCAAATGGGTGCCCCATCTTCGGCGATGCGCGCATAGCGCATCGGCTAAGGTGGGATAGCAAAAACCGCGGCATAACAAAGACATCTAACTCGGCTTCAGCGTGATGGAGCTGACAGCTAATAGCTATCGGTTGATCTTTCCAGCAATTGCTTCACGCACCTTCGCAAGCGGCGCTTTCGAATCGAATTCCACACCATTGCCCGTCGCGCGAACGCCGAGTTCATTCCACAGCTTCGGCAAATCAACCTCAACCGGAGCGTCTTTCCATTTCGCATACATGTCGGTTAACACGTGTGTGCCGGTAGCCTTGTCTCCGATGTCAAACGCTCGTTCGATCGGCCAGTTGTGGTCAATGGTGCCGCCTTCGGCTACGATGGCGCGAAGTGCATCGCGGAGGCCTTTGCGATTCTTGGTCTGGCGGTGGATCTCCACATCGGCGACGAGGCAGAAGAGCGCTCCGCCCCAGTAGGTACGACCCCAGGTATGTGTCCGATCTAGCCCCTGGTCGCCGGGGCCCGGTTCTCCCTGCGGCATGCCGCGCACCATGTCGGCCCAGATCCGGGGTGCTTCCAGATTCCCGGTCATCACGCGCGCGATGGGCTCAATGTAGGAGGCGAGTCCCTCCTCCATCCAGTGATTCTCTTCAGGCAGGTCAGGGAAGGCCATGTGATCGAGTTCGTGCGTCGTCACCCAGTCGTCGTCAAGGTCCGCTTGGGTTGCATGCTCGGCAATGCGGAGCCGCGTAAATCCGGGAACTCCATCAACGTCGCCCCAGGTGGTGCCGCCGATCGCTTCGCGGCGGCCGCCCTGAGTGGGCACAACCAGGATGCGGGCACGCGCCACTGGAAATCGTCCATAGTAGGCCGCAATCGCCTCAGCTGCATCGCGAATGTGTTTGAGCACCTGGTCAGTTGTCAGACCCATTGACCCGTTGGCGAAATCCACCTGGAGAATGGACTCGCCGATTCTGAGCTCGTGAGTGCTGGCAATACCTGCCGATGGCCGCCACGGCTGGGCATTTGCGAAGAAAGGCGCTAGCAAGATCAGGGCAAACAACGTGCGTACTTTCGGAAGCATGTATGCCTTTCAAATTAATCGGGGAAGTGCGTGCGCCGGCTTGGAGGCGTATTTGATGAGACGGATTTACCGCATTCGCGGATCACGTGTCATGCAGAAAAAATCTCCGTAAGACCCTGGGCCCGCCGATTGGGCGATGCGGTCTCAGGCCAATTACACTGGTTACGACATGCAATATCGCACGGGGAACGAGATACGAGAGCTGTTTCTGCGCTTTTTTGAGTCGAAGGGGCACCGCCGTGTGCACTCTTCCTCGCTGGTGCCTGCCAACGACCCTACCCTGCTGTTTACCAACGCGGGAATGAATCAGTTCAAGGACTTGTTTCTGGGCGCGGAAAAGCGCGAATACTCGCGCGCCACCACGTCGCAAAAATGCGTGCGCGCAGGCGGCAAGCACAACGACCTTGAGAACGTGGGCTTTACACGACGCCACCACACGTTTTTTGAGATGCTCGGCAACTTCTCGTTTGGCGACTACTTCAAGCGCGATGCAATCAAGTTTGCATGGGAACTGGTCACGAGCCCCGAGTGGTTCGGCATTCCCAAGGACCGGCTCTACGTCACGATCTTTGAAGGCGCGTCCGGCGTTCCACGCGACGATGAGGCCGAGGACTACTGGATTGAAGCAGGCGTGCCCAAGGAGCGCATTTACCAGTACGGGCTGAAGGACAACTTCTGGCAGATGGGCGAAACCGGCCCATGCGGTCCATGCTCGGAGATCTTTTATGACGTGGGCCTGGAAGCCGCGGAGACGCCGGGAGTGGACAAGCCATTCGGGCAGGACGAAGCGCGCTACGTCGAGATCTGGAACCTGGTGTTCATGCAGTTCGACCGCTCTGCCGCGACCGACGCCGCCGGGAAAACAACGTACACGCTGACGCCGCTGCCCAAGCCCTCCATCGATACAGGCATGGGATTGGAGCGCGTGTCCGCCGCGCTGCAGGGAAAAATTTCGAACTTTGAGACTGACTTGTTCACACCGCTGATCGAGCGCGCTGAAGAGCTTACCGGCAAGCGCGTAAGCGAACACGACCTGGAGCAAGAGACGCGAACTGCCGACGAAGTTGCGGCCAGTTTGCGCATCATCGCGGATCACGCACGGGCAGCGACATTCCTCATCAACGATGGCGTGCTGCCATCAAACGAAGGCCGCGGCTACGTGCTGCGCAAAATTCTGCGGCGCGGCATCCGTCACGGTCGGTTGCTCGGGCAAGACAAGCCGTTTCTGTTTGAGATGGTGTTTGCCGTGCGCGATTTGATGCAGGGCGCTTATCCCGAGCTGACGGAATCTGCCGCACGCGTGGCCAAAGTTGTCGAGGCGGAGGAGAAGCAGTTCGATCGCGTGCTCAAGATCGGACTCACGCGCCTGAATGAAGAACTGCAGAGTGGCTTCACCGGCGAGAAAGCTTTCCATCTGTACGAGACTTTCGGCCTGCCGCTCGACTTTATGGTGGACGCAGCGCGCGATGCCGGGGTTATTTTCGACGAAGCTGGCTTCGAGAAAGCCCGCTCCGAGGAACAGGCCCGCGCCCGCGCAAGTTGGAAAGGCGGCAGCCAGAAGTCGGCCAGCCCCGCATTCCGCGATCTTGCGAAGACCGTTTTCGAAGGCTATCGCCAGCTCAACTCAAGCAACTGCGAAGTGCTCGCCGTCGTGAAGAACGGCCAGGGAGTACCTGCAGCAGCAGCCGGCGATGAAGTTGAAGTGGTACTCGACCACACCAGCTTTTACGGCGATTCCGGCGGTCAGGTAGGCGATACCGGATTTTTCCTGGCCTTGGACGGAAATTCCACGATAGCGGAGATTACGGGTTGCACGCTGCCCGTACAAGGCGTGCGCGCGCACAAGGCCGTGCTCAAGCAGCCGCTCGCGGTGGGCGATCACGTCAACACTGTCGTTGACGGCGTGCGTCGCGACGCCATTCGGCGCAATCACACCGGAACGCACCTGCTGCATGCAGCGTTGCGCCAGGTGCTTGGCACGCATGTAAAGCAGGCCGGCTCCGCGGTGCATCCTGACCGCCTTCGCTTTGATTTCTCGCATTTTGCGCAAGTGGCCGACGAAGAACTGCAGGAAATTGAAGACATCGTGAACCGCGAAGTGCTGGCCAACGCACGAGTAGACACCCTTGAAGATGTGCCCATCGACGTGGCCGTGAATGAGTATCACGCCATGGCGCTGTTCGGCGAAAAGTACGGCGACAAAGTGCGCGTCGTCAAACTGTCCGACGGATTTTCAACTGAGCTTTGCGGCGGCACGCACACCAGCGCCACCGGCGAAATCGGACTGATCAAAGTTGTCAGTGAGGAGTCGGTCTCATCCGGCGTTCGCCGCATTGAAGCCATCAGCGGCATGGGCTCGCTCGGCTTGTTCCGCGAGGACTTCGCCGTTGCGCAAGTTGCCGCGCAGGTTGCCGGCACTCCGACAGGCAGTCTTTCTGACGGCCTTCGTGCGAGGTTGGCAGCGCAGGAAGACGAGATGAAGAAACTGCGCCGCGAACTAGACGAGATGCGCATGAAGTCCGCTGCCGGCGGGCTGGACCAAGCGATGAACAACGCCGTCGATGTGAAAGGCGTAAAGCTCATCACGCTGCGCGCCGACTCACTCGACCGCGGCCAGTTGCGCACGCTGGTCGACAACCTGAAGCAGAAAGCCGGCGAGGGAATAGTGCTGGTGGCATCCGCACAGCCCGAGGGCAAGGTCGCGCTGATTGCCGGCGTTACGCCGGGCCTCGTCAAACGCATCCAGGCCGGTAAGCTGGTGGGCGCCGTCGCCAAGCTGGTGGGCGGATCAGGCGGCGGCAAGCCGGAACTGGCCGAGGCCGGCGGCAAAGACCAGGCACAGATCGACGCCGCCATTAAAGCTGCGCCGGGAATCGTCGGGGAATTGCTGGGATAAGAAAGTTGTTGCTGTTCGACTCAAGCCGCCGAAAACGGCTTGAGTCGAGCAGGACGCGAGAGAACCAAGGTACCTGCGGCTGCTTCTTAAACTTGAAGCGGCCTTTTTATTTCGCAGCCGGCGCCGGATGCAGGTTGAAGTTGTACGCAACGCCGAACGACAGGATCGGGAAGTACTGGAACGGACTGACGTCATTCTTGTACTTCTGGATCTGCGCCTGCAGGTTGGCCTGCACCGTGGGATCCGTGGCCACGTTCACGCAGTTCTGGCCGAACTGGTCGCATGCCTGGCCGCCGGTCAGAGCCACGTCCACCGAGGGTGTGCCGATAAACGCCGCTCCCACCTCAAACGGGAACGACAAGTGCCCGCCGCGGCGCGAAATCATGTTGCCCCAACCGGTCGTCATTGTGAATGCAGGATTTCGGGTATTCAACCCGAGACGGCCGTTGCCGGTGATGGGGTTGGTGCTCGAGGCGTAATAGGTAACGCCGTTAAGTTCGAAGCTCGTTCCACCGTCGACAGTCAGACTGCCGGAAACCGCATTCTGGTTGTACAAGAGCAAGCCAGGGCTCAGGCGGAAACCGTGCTCAGGAAACGGATAGACATCCACCGAGGCGCCTGCCGTGGCGAAATTCAGCTTGCCATTCAGGTTCATGCCATTGGTGGAGATGTTGTTCACTGAGTAATTGAACACATTCCCAACGCCGCGAACATTCATGCGCCGGTTTACGTTTACGGCAGCCTGCAGGTTGATGCCCATCGGAGAGATACCGCCTCCAAAGGCAAGCCGCGAAAAAGGTGAAATCGAGCTGGAACCCGTTGCCGGACGCGCGAGTGTTCCGGAAGTATATCCCTCGGTTGCCAAAGGCGATGCCGCAGCCACGCTGTACGGCGTGGACGCACTTTGTGCAAGCAGGCAAGGCGAAATCGCCAGCATAGTGAGCGTGAGGTGAATGAGAGTGCGTTTCAAGGTTCCTCCAAAAAGGTGATGCGTCAATTCCGGCTGCCGGTTGCGTTCTTCTTCAAACAAGTGCTGACTCGGAGCTGCGGGCCCATCCAAACGCCACTCGATAGAGTAGCTTGGACCTTGAACGTAGCAAGACTTAGGTTCGGCCACAATATCCCAAAAGGGTTATGAAGTTACGGAGGTACTAGCCGATATTCCCACAGTAGGACCTGTTCCGAATGACGCGATCCGGCCGTGAAATGACGTAATCTGGCCATATGCTCCGGCAGAACGGCGAGATTGCTGAGATCTACACGCTACGTAAACAACTGATTTCCTGGTACGACAAGAACCGGCGCGATCTGCCCTGGCGCGCCGGCAAGGACCCCTACGCCATCTGGGTTTCCGAAATCATGTTGCAGCAGACGCGCGTCGCCGTGGTAGTGGATCGATACCAGGAATTCATGAAGCGCTTCCCTACTCTCGCCGCCCTGGCGCTGGCCTCTGAGCAGGACGTGCTGGCGCTGTGGAGCGGGCTGGGCTATTACCGCCGTGCCCGTATGTTGCACAAAGCTGCGCAATTCGTAACTGAGAACTTCAGCGGCGTTCTTCCTGCCAATTCCGCCGAACTGCGCAAACTTCCCGGCATTGGCTCCTACACGGCCGCTGCCATCGCGAGCATTGCGTACAGCGAGCCGGTTGCTGTGGTCGACGGCAACGTGGAGCGCGTGCTGTGCCGCCTGGCCGGTTGGGGCGAGGGTGGACGCACCAGCGCAACCGCTCTGCGTAAGAAGATTGAAGATCGTGCCGCGCGTCTTGTGGATGCCGATCGTCCCGGCGACTTCAACCAGGCCATGATGGAATTGGGAGCCACTGTATGCCTGCCACGCAATCCGCAGTGTCTGGTATGCCCCATTTCCGTGCACTGCAAAACACGCGGCGAGCACAAGACCACACAGCGGCCCCGCATGCTGAGCCGCGAAGTTGCGTATGCGCTCTCGGTTCGAACTTCGACCAAACCGGGCAAAACTCGCGCAACTTCTGCGAGAGAAATTCTTCTGGAGCAGCGCCCATCCACCCAGACCGTGATGCCTGGCATGTGGGAACTGCCGAAACTGCGCAGCGCGGTTGTTCCCGAGGAGGACCTGCGCATGGCGGTGCGGCACGCCATCATGCAGGTGAACTATTACGTGCGCATCCGCACTGTATTTGAAGACGACGTTGACGCGCTCACCACGCCAGGCGGCGAGCGGCGCTGGGTTCCCGTGAACGAGGCTGCTGGAATGGCGCTCACGGGCCTCACCCGCAAAGTGCTCACGCGGGCGCATCTTTTGCCCACCGCACCGCTCGACACAATTGCTCCACGCGCTGCCAGAGAAGTACTCTGAAGATCAGCGGTTGCTGAAGCGCTTCTATCTTCATACGCCTTTCATTCCAAGGAGAAACACATGCGCTCTTTTCCCGGATTTGCATTCCTGTCCGCGGCTTTGCTGGTTGCGCCTCTGGCTCAATCGCAACAGCAGACAGCAGCCGCAGCATTGCCTGAAGTCGCGGGCCTGCCGCAGGCGGCGCGTGCGGCGGCCGCATCTATTGACCCCGCCAAAATAAAGGCGCACGTCCGGTTTCTCTCGCTCGATCTGCTGGAGGGCCGCGGCCCGGGCACACGCGGCGATTCGCTGGCAGCCGAATACATTGCCACGCAGTTTGCGCTCGCGGGACTTCAGCCGGCGGGTGACGGCGGCACCTACTTCCAGCGTGTCCCGCTTTACGCGGTGCACACCGACGAAGAGAAAACTAGATTCGCATTCGTTCCCCCCAGCGGGCAGGCAGTCGATCTCGCATACGGCGCCCAGATGGTTTCAAAAGACCAGACCGGCCAGCCAACGGCGGATTTCGACGCGCCCATCGTTTTCGTCGGCTACGGAATCGACGCGCCTGAATACAAATGGAACGACTACGAAGGCGTCGACATCAAAGGCAAAATCGCGCTCGTGATCGTGAACGAGCCTCCATCAGACGATCCGAAGTTTTTCAACGCCAAAGCGCTCACCTACTATGGCCGCTGGACCTATAAATACGAAGAAGCCGCGCGGCGCGGCGCACTGGGCGTGTTGATTATCCATCGCGAAGACCTGGCCAGCTATCCGTGGGACGTGGTGCGCAATTCGCAGGCCATTGAGAAGAGCTATCTCGAAGGCGACTCTACCGCAACCTTGCGCGCGGCCGCGTGGATCCAGCACGATATAGCCCAGCGGCTATTCACCATGGCCGGCCTCGGCGACCTTGACCAGGAGATCGAGAAAGCCGGCAAGCGCGGTTTCCATGCGGTTGAGCTACCCGTAAAACTGCGTGCCCACATTCAAAGTGACGTGCGCCGCTACAACAGCACCAACGTGATCGGCAAAGTTGCTGGCTCAGGCCAGGTTGCCGGCTCAGGCCTGGCTGCCGGCACTGGCCCGGGCGAACAGGCCGTGCTATACAGCGCTCACTACGATCATCTCGGCATCGACAAGAACGCCAAGGGCGACAACATCTACAACGGCGCGGTGGACAACGGCACTGGTTGCGGCATCCTTCTCGAATTAGCACGAGCCTTCGCGCAGGCCAGCATGCGCCCGCCGCACGATATCTATTTCGCCGCCGTTACTGCAGAGGAGCAGGGCCTGCTCGGCTCGCAATATTTGGGTATGCACCCGCCCATTCCCGCATCTCACATTTCGCTCAATTTGAATTACGACGCGCTCATGCCTCTGGGAATTCCGCGCTCGGCGAACGTCACCGGAGCCGAACGCATGGACTTCTGGCCAACGGTTCAAACCGTCGCCAAGGCATTCAACCTTGAGCTGATGCCCGATTCGAATCCGATGGCGGGTCACTACTACCGCTCCGATCATTTCTCGCTTGCGCGCTACGGCATTCCCGCCTTTTCCATCGGCGAGGGCAGTCTGTTTGAGGGTCACACGCCCGAGTGGGGACACGCGCAGGAGCAGGACTACACCAATCACCACTACCACCAGCCTTCAGACGAGTTTCACGCTGACTGGGATTTCCGCGGCGACGCGAAGATGGCGCAGTTCGGATTTGTACTGGGATGGTTGGCGAGCGAGCAGTCTAAGCCGGTCGAGTGGAAACCCGGCGACGAGTTTGAAGCCGCTCGTAAGGCGAGCCAGTCTCAGCAGTAGTCCGAGCAGCTAAGGTAATAGCCGCACTGAGTACATACCAGCTTGCAGTGATGGCTGGTGAGCCTGTGCCCGCAGGTGGGGCATATCTGGCAGTGATGATCCACGGGCTGGTCGGCGCTTTGCTCTCCCGTATCAGCTGCACCTTCAGCACCAGCTCCGCCCGGCCCACGATGTGAGAAATCAACCGTATATTCAGGATCGTAGGCCGTCCGCCGCCGCGGCAACACGCTCGACAGATTAACATGGGAGAGCAGGCGCTTTGCACCGTTGGTTGAGTAGTCTGATCGGCAGCAGGCGCCTTCAGCTTTCAGGCAGCGTCCACGCTATCTTTTAGCGGCGCATCACACAGCATCAACCCGAACTCAAATCCCCCACAGGAGGAATTATGGCAAGCAAAGCAAGTGCGGTTTGGACTGGTTCACTGAAGGAAGGCAAAGGCACCATCTCCACAGCAACCGGTGTTCTGAAGGACGCAAACTACTCCTTCGCCACCCGTTTTGAAGGCGCGGACTCCGGCACCACTCCTGAAGAAATGATTGCCGCAGCCCATGCAAGCTGCTTCTCAATGGCTCTGGGCGCTCAATTAGGCGGTGCGGGCCTTACCCCCAACAAGATCGAAACGCAGGCGGCGGTCACCCTGGCCAAGACCGACGGCGGCTTTGCCGTTACCCGCATCGCTCTCACGACCACGGCCAGCGTTCCCGGCGCCAGCAAGGAAGCCTTTGACAAGGCTGCCGCCGATGCCAAGGCCGGCTGCCCCATTTCGAAGCTCTTCGCCGGCAACACCGAGATCACGCTCGACGCAAAGCTCGTCTAAGTAGCTGATTCAGAGAGGCCGGGGTGCAGCACCCCGGCACCTCGCAAGCCCCTGAAAATTTGACACAGGTTGCCGCATTTGCGAGACTCAAAGTTGCTGCCTGTTCAGTTGAAGACGACTGAGCACGTACTGTGCCGAAGTGGCGGAATTGGCAGACGCGCGTGGTTCAGGTCCACGTACTCGCAAGGGTGTGGGGGTTCGAGTCCCTTCTTCGGCA
>CAVUYH010000015.1:0-176775 GCA_963745685.1 uncultured Acidobacteriaceae bacterium
CCAAAACATTTAAATCAAACACTTAGAGCGGATCGCGAGATCCGTTTTACTTTTTTCCCCAAGTGTAGGTGCCTACCTGCAGTTGGCGGGCTGGGAACCGCTGCGCACAAGACCTCGAGATGGGTCGCACTTCAGAAGTTCACATTAGCATTGTTGCGTTTACCAGGTATGAATAGCCAAAAGTGACGGCGCGCCCGTTTTTCCATCGATGACACTGACCTTCAAGATTGCCTCCACATTATGGTTGGAGAAGTCGCTTCCGAGGCGATCGCGCAGTTGTTGTAAATAATGAGGGTTGGTGACGAACTGCGCGGCGGCCTCTGTACCGTTTCGGCCCACGCCGGCTGCGGCAATAATCCAGCCGCCGGTGGTTGGATCTAGATATCTTGCAACGATTGCATAATCGTCGGCGCCGGAATATGGAAGGGTGCGGTCGCGCGTCCAGTGGACCTCAGGATGTTGCCGGTCGAGGATGATCTCATCCGCGGCCGGAGGTGAGAAGTGAAAACGCAGCGGCTCAGTCAGGCGTAGAGTCCACTGGTTGTTGTATCCGCCGAGAAGAACTACAGAGTGCCCGCTTAAATCCGTAAGCGGGGTCGAGGGCGCGGATACCATCTGCATGGCCATGCCAGACCGCGCCAACATGCTGCTGACCTGGGCGATCGCGGAGGCGTTCTGAAATGAGATGAAGCTGTAGTCGATGTCTTTGTTTGCGGTGATAACCCCGGAGTAATTGCTGTAGTCGACGTCTTTGCTTGCGCTGATATCTCCGGAGAAATTGTTGTTGGCGAAGACCACGCTTCCCGTGCAAAGGATCACAGTGCGCTGGTCTCGCAAAACAGGCGCCCAAAAGCTGTCAACCAGCGATGGCTGGGGAAGCTTGCGCGATTTCCAGAACGCAAAACCGGCGACTGCCAACACCAGCAGAACAAAACCTGCCGCCCCTAATATCCAGCGATAGGCGAATTGGCGCGACTTTGTTTGTTCTGGCGCCAGGCCGGAGTGCAGCTCCACAGCTTCTTGCGCCGCGTTCGAATGGAGGAGTGGTCCGCCTCCATGCACCAGTGCGCCGTCGGGCTCAACTTGGAAAGAGTCATGCTCGTGTTCCGAGGCCGCTTCGGCTGCTTGAGTGTGCTCCGGTGTGAATTCGGGAATATAGGACCCGGCAGGAAGAGATATACGGATTGGCGACTGATGAGGGTGCTCAGAATAGTAGAGCAGAAGCCGCTTGCGAACTTCGCCGGCCGTGTAGCGAACTACGGTATCGGAGTTGGTATCGAAGTTGGGCTGGCGGTCAAAAACTTCTATGCCCAGCGTCCGCTCTTTAAGCTGCTCAGTCCTCCCTGCCAGAGCATGTTCAACAACATAGCTCAGGAACGCGGGGTACCGCTTGCTGTTGCAGAAATGGCTGCTGGCCAGAATCGATTCCAGCTCCTTGAGCACAACATCGCGGTCCACTTGGGTCTGGGGTTGCCATACTTCGTGAGTGCCGTGCGCGCGGGTCATCGCAAATGGCATGATACGCGTCACTTCAAGGCGTTGCAAGGAGGTTTGGCACAACCGAAATAGTCACGACAACTCACATAAAATGTGACGGTTAGCGCACGCTCCCCAAAACAAACGGTGAGTCACTTGTTCTGGGCGAACGGGCAAAGCTAGAGTTCGCTGGCGGGTGGAAATCGAGCTGGAATTGAGTTGGTGCGCGGGTCCAGGCTGGACGCTGGCGGCACAACCGGCAGATATCGGCGCTCGATCAGTGGTACAGTGCGGGGCCTGGGAGCTCACGCCGAGGGGGATTTTTGTCCGATCTGTCGCGACGTCGTTTTCTAAAGCAGGTCACGCTTTCTACTGCGGGAACCGCGGTGTCATCTCGAATGTGTTCCGGCGCCCTTCCCTCTGGAGCCACGGGGAGCGAGGGGTTAAGCATCAGCACTCAACTCGACGGAGGATGGGAGTTCCTGAGGGGCGATCTGCCGCCAGAGCAGGTTTGGCAATCCGCTGCAGGCAAGGTTTGGGAGCCGGTGGCGCTGCCACACTGCTTCAATGCAATGAATGCGTGCGATCCCGAGCAAGGATATTTTCGTGGGCATGGCTGGTACCGAACACGTCTCGCCGTGCGCAACCCCCATCCGGCGGGACGCACACTGCTGCATTTTCGGGGTGCCGGACAAACGTCCACGGTATGGGTCGGCACGACAATGGTCGGCAAGCACAAGGGAGGATACGACGAGTTTGCCTTCGACATTACCGATGCAGCCGCGCAGTTTTCAGACCTGGAACGCGTGCCGATCACAGTCTTGTGCGACAACACGCCTGACCGTGACCGTATTCCGTCGGATCTGAGCGATTTCTGCCTCTATGGCGGAATCTACCGGCATGTGGATCTGCTTTATCTGCCCGCTATTTCGCTGGAAACAATGCACGTTCTGCCCTCACTGAAAGCGGATGGTTCTGCACAGGTCGCTCTCAAAGCTCGCCTCTATAATCCGCGCGGTGATGATTCCGCTTGCACCGTACGGATCGATGTGCGGAGCCCCGACGAAGCCCCCGTTTACAGCAGAACACTGCATCTTTCGGCTTGGAAGGATTTTGCGCCGCTGGACGAATTCCAAGTGGAGCATCCGCAGTTATGGTCGCCGCAGACGCCGCATCTTTATCAATGCCGAATCACGATTGCGGGTGGATTTGGCGAGATGGCGCAGGAAGAGCGTTTCGGATTTCGCAAGGTGGAGTTTGTCGAACATGGCTGCTTCAAGTTGAACGGGAAGCGGGTGCTGTTGCGCGGAACGCAGCGGCACGCTGATCACGCCGGCGTCGCGGCGGCCATGAGCGATGCACAGGTGCGCGAGGAAATGCAGATGATTCGCGCCACGGGTGCGAACTTTATCCGTCTTGCCCACTATCAACAGGATCGGCTTGTATTGGAGTTGTGCGACGAACTCGGGCTCATGGTCTGGGAAGAGCTTCCGTGGTGCCGCGCTGGAGTTGGAGGGGAAGCTTTCCGCCGGAACTCCCGCGATCAGCTTACCCACATGATTGAGCAGCACTACAACCACCCGTCAGTCATTTTCTGGGGGCTGGGCAACGAGGACGACTGGCCAGACGAGTACCCAAGCGTGGATAAGCAGGCGATCCGCGGCTTTATGCAGGAGATGAACGAGCTGGCGCATCGACTCGACGGCTCGCGCTGGACAGCATTCCGCCGCTGTGATTTCGCGCGCGATATTCCCGACGTTTACTCCCCCTCGATCTGGGCGGGATGGTATCGTGGCAATTTTCGCGAATACGAGCAGGCGCTGGTGAAAGGCAGGGAAAGCGTCAAGCGCTTCATTCATATGGAATGGGGTGCGGACAGCCACGCCGGTCGCCACGCTGAAGATCCCGAAGCGGGCTTGCATAATTTGCCTTCCGACAGAGGAACCGACGAGCGAGGACTGGACTATCTGAAAACCGGTGGCGAGGTTCGATTCTCAAGCGATGGCGACTGGTCAGAAACTTACGCGTGCGACCTTTGCGACTGGCACCTGAAGACACAGGAAAAATTGGATTGGTTCTCGGGTTCGGCGCAGTGGGTGTTCAAGGACTTTGCGTCTCCTCTACGCGGAGATAACGGCATTCCGCGGATCAACCAGAAGGGCATGGTAGAGCGCGACCTGACGCGGAAGGAACTGTACTTCCTTTTCCAGTCATATTGGGCGGAAAAACCGATGGTCCATATATACGGACACAGTTGGCCGGTGCGCTGGGGCAAACCGGGTCAGAGTCGGTTGGTGAGAGTGTACTCAAACTGCGAGCGCGCGGAGCTGTTCCTGAATGGCGTCTCGCTGGGGACAAAGGTGCGCAACAGCCAGGACTTCCCTTCGGCCGGTCTGCGCTGGGACGTATCGTTTACCCCGGGGCAAAATCATTTACGGGTCATTGCTTCAAAAGGCGGCCTCTGCCTGACTGACGAGCTGAGCCTGATCTACCAGACAGAACCGTGGGGGAAACCTGCCGAGTTGCGGTTGCGCGAAAAGCAACGGAATGGCAGCCGAATTACGGTTGAGGCCAAGTTCTTCGACACCAATGGAGTTCTCTGTCTCGACGCCCAAAACCTGGTGCGATTCTCTCTGGCTGGCGAGGGCCGCTTGATCGACAACCTGGGGACGACGCGTGCTTCGCGCGAGGTTCAATTGGCAAACGGGCGGGCGGAGATTTCGCTGAATGCGGCCGGTGCATGCCGGATCAAGGCGGCGATAGACGGGATCTCCCCGGTTACTTGCGACTTTGAAGCAAAGCGCACCCGGTGAACCGAATCGATGTGAGCGTCTCTGCCCTGTAGGCACAAAACGGCGCCGCAGGGACGTTTGACACTTACGCAAATGCGGCTGCACATCGTTGTCCGCAAACGATATACGGCCCAGCCGGTGAGGCAAACGGTGAGTCACTTGTCAATACCGAAACGGCCGGAATACAACACCGATGGTTCGGTAAATCAGGGCATAATGCTCATTCTCGATGGCGAGGTAACGATCCTGGACGCCGCTTTGAACGCACATTCAGAAGCCAGTCCGGGCTCGGGCGTCGTTCGAAGTGGCAAAAGAACGTTTTTTTGAGGAGAGGCTATGATAGCGCACAATCTGATCAATCGGTTATTCAAACCGGCACGCCTGCGGACGCTGGCGAAAGCTGGGTTGAAGGCAATCCTTGCAGTCGCGGTTTTTCTCGCAATGTCTATGACGGCCTCGGCACAGCTTTCAACAGCAACGGCCTCCGGTACGGTAATTGACCAGGACGGCGCTGTCATCCCGAATGCCACAATCCTGTTCACGCAGACAGAAACGAACTTCACGCGCTCCATCACGAGCGATGATCAGGGTGCCTACCGCGCCCCCTTCCTGCCGATCGGACCCTATTCCGTCAAGGTGAGTGCGTCGGGCTTTGAGCCTACCGTTCAGTCCGGATTTGTGCTGACCGTCAACCAGCAGGCCATGTTGAATTTCACACTCCGGCTGGGCGTACAAACCACGGAGATTGAGGTCACAGGCCAGGTGCCACTGGTTAACCAGGAGAACTCGGTCCTGGGCGGCACCGTGGACAACCACCAGATCGACAACCTCCCACTGGTCGGACGCAATGTATATGACCTTCTGAGTCTCACGCCCGGCGTGCAGAACGTGCAGAACGAGAACTCCATCGGACTGCCGATGCAGCACGTGATCATCAACGGCTCGACCGACAACATGGTTGGCCAAATCACGTACTACCTCGATGGCGGCCTGAATATGACCGGGTTGCGCGACACAGGCAACGTGCTGCCAAACCCCGACGCAATGGATCAGTTCAATGTCCAGACGAATAACTTCAGTGCCGAGTATGGCCGTACGGGAGCGGGCGTTGTTTCAGTAGTTACCAAGTCCGGAACGAACACGGTTCACGGCTCCATCTTCGAGTTCCACCAGGAGACCAATTTCAACGCCACCAACTATCTGCAGACTTCACGGACGCCGCAGCACATCAACCGCTTTGGCGGCACTGTTGGTGGGCCGGCGCTTAAGAACAAGATTTTCTTTTATGGCAGCTATGGCGGATTGCGGCAGATCAGTCCGCAGAACTTCAATACCGTGGTTCCGGATGCGAATCAGCGCAAAGGCGATTTCTCAGAGAACCTGAATGCGACCGGCACTAACTACGGCGGCAAATTTACGGTCTACGATCCAGTCACCAATCTGCCGGTGCCCGGCAACCGTCTTGACCTTTCGCCTAACTTCGTTCCCGACCCGGTGGCAATGGCGGTGCTCAATAAAAATGTACCCCTGCCTTCAGCGAATCGTCCGACACCTGATAACCGCTATGTCGGTAACATCGGACTTCCGAACGAGACCAATGAGTACCTGGCCAAGGGTGATCTGCAACTCTTTACCAATCACCGCATATCTTTTGGATACTTCCAATCTCTTGGCTCGCAGACAGTGTTCCCGGGGGGAAACCTGCCCGGCTGGGCGCTCTCCAATTACAGCTATCGCCAGCAGAACGCGAACGCCAGCGATGTTTGGACAATCTCTTCGCGCTCGGTAAACCAAATTTGGCTGAGTTACTCGCGCATGATGGCCGGCCGTGCCAGCACTCCGGCCAAGTCATTAGCTGATTACGGATCTGACCTGAACGTGCAGGGGACTCCGTCGCTGCCCCAGATTGCTGTCAGCAACTTCTTCACGCTAGGGCAATCCATCACCGGTCCCGTTGCGGGCGACAATGTATATGGTGTACGCGACGTGCTGAGCACGACGCGCGGTTCGCACGCGCTGAATGCCGGCGCCGAACTCTACCTGGAAAAGGATCGCCTGCAAACTCTGCTGAACAACTACGGCGTTTTCAATTTCAGCAACACGACCGCAGGAACGCATAACGCAATATCCGACTTCCTGATCGGCCGCGTGTATCAAATGAGTCAGGACTCACCCGATGATGCAAATGCGAATTACTGGAACTACGGGTTGTTCGTGCAAGACAACTGGAAAATTCTCCAGAGCCTTACCCTGAATCTTGGCCTGCGCTACGACGTGCAGACTCCTCCGACCGATACCTTGCGTCGTATCGCAGTCTTCAAACCTGGCGTGCAGTCAACCGTCTCACCCAATGCAATGCTCGGCCAATTGTTCCCTGGCGATCCGGGCGTCTCGAACGGCGGTGTTGCCACAAACTATAACCACTTCTCGCCACGCCTCGGCTTTGCCTGGAGTCCATACCCCAACGGCAAAACGGTTGTGCATGGCGCTGCCGGATTGTTCTTCGATACCATCGGCGGCAACGAGTGGATGCTGTCGCAGAACTTCCAGCCGTTTGCGGTACGCCAGACTAACGCCTACACGCATGTGACCAGCCTTCAACACATTTACTCCACCGATCCAACCGACTTCCCGGGGGGCATCTCCCCGTTCCCGTATCTCTACGACAAGGCGAATCCGAAGTACGTTTCACCAGCGCAACTGGTGTTTGTTCAGCAGGGCATGCGCTGGCCATTCAACTACCAGATCAACTTCGGCGTGCAGCAGCAGATCACTGCCAACCTGGCGTTCACCATCAATTACGTTGCATCGCTGTCGCGCAAGCTGCCTCTCTACATCGATGAGAATGCGCCTTTATACAATACGAGCAATCCCGCATCGAATACCGCCAATACGGTGAACTGCCGTCGTCCGTACAACGCCGTTCCGTTCAAGACCGGTTCAACAACTGCTTGCGCCGCACCGGCAACGGGCTCGAAATATATGAGCAACGGCTACGTCATTACGGACGGACAGTCGGCGAATTACAACGGGCTGCAGGTAGGCATCGAGAAGCGACTCAGCAATTCATTCAGCGTGAATGGTTTCTACATTTGGAGCAAGGGCTTGGCCAGTGCTTCAATGCAGACTACCGGCAACATCGGCAATAGTACGACGACGATGCCCGAAGACTATCGGGCAATGTACCTCGACCGCCAGCGCGAAGACAACGATGCACGCCACCTGCTCGTGGTCTCGGCGGTTTGGAAGCCGAACTATTTTGTGCACTCCAATCTGCTGACACGTACCGTGCTGAACGGCTGGTCACTTGCCACCGCTGTTACATTGCGCAGCGGCAAACCGTTTACCATCACCAGCGGCAAGGACGACAACGTGGACGGCAACAACAATGACCGTCCGAACGTGGTGCCCGGAAAAATGGAGCGGGTCCTCGGCTCGAACGCTTCAAGGCAGAAACAGTTGGCGCAGTGGTTTGACACGACGGCTTATTGCGAAGTGGGCACCTCGGGGTGTCCGATCGGTGGAGGAACTTCGGGCCTTGATGGCCTGGTACGTCCAAACTCGCTTGACGCCCCTGGATACAAAAACGTCAATGCTTCACTATTCCGCGACTTTAAAGTTTACGAACGGCTGAGCTTCCAGTTCCGTGGTGAAGCTACCAACGTCTTCAACTCTGTCAACCTGAACGCTCCTGGCGGCACCATGAGCAGCCCGAGTTCTTTCGGCGTGATTACGACAGCAGGCAGCATGCGCGTACTTCAAATCGGCGCGCGCGCAACCTTCTAAGGTACTGTCAATAACAACTTGTACGAACGTTCCCAGAACTCTCCCCTTTGCCTGTTTTAAACCGGTAAAGGGGAGAATGGCATAGACAAGACGCAACAGTGTGGGAGCCGATTGCCGAGCGATCGTCAATCGTTTCCCATGGTTCGTTGCTCATGAGAATCTGAAACGGCGGAGTACCTTTGCTTCACTACTTATGCATTACGCGTGATCTGCCATGAATCGCCGGGACTTCTGCCTTACTGCTGCGGCCACCGCGATGATGCGAAGCTCTTCAATGGCCGCGGCTCTGATCACCGCAAGCGAAATCGCAAGGATCGATCGTGCGCGCATCCTCGGCGCCGCGAATCGCTATCTAGGCGAATTGCCCGTCACCGTCACTGCCGTTTCTTCACCGCGCAGCCACGGCGGTCCGCACGATTACTTCTCCGAAGGCGATTACTGGTGGCCGAATCCTAAAGACCCGAGTGGTCCCTATATCCGTCGAGACGGTTACTCCAATCCCGATAACTTCAACGCCCATCGCGAAGCCCTCATCCGCCTCAGCCTGCAAGTACCAGCCCTCACTGCCGCTTGGATGGTTACGCGCAACCGCGACTACGCCACACATGCCGCATTGCATCTGCGTGCCTGGTTCCTCGATCCACGAACCAGGATGAACCCGTCGCTCCAATACGCACAGGCAATTTCTGGCGTAACCACTGGCCGCGGTACCGGCATCATCGACACTCTGCATTTGATTGAAGTGGTGCGCGCGGCCATGCATCTGGAACGCTCCGGTGCGCTCTCTCCCTCAGAAATAAAGGCCCTGCGCTCCTGGTTTGCACAGTATTTGGACTGGATGCAAACCTCAAAGAATGGTCATGAGGAAGAAATAGCGGAAAACAATCACGGCACTTGCTGGGCCGCCCAGGCCGCTGCCTTCGCCGACTTCACCAACAACCGACAAGCGCTGGCGCTTTGTCGCGATCGTTACCGCAACCACCTTCTTCCCGCGCAACTCGCCTCCGACGGGAGTTTTCCGTTGGAGCTGGCGCGTACCAAGCCCTATAGCTATTCACTCTTCAACTTGGATGTAATGGCCATCGTCTGTCGGATCGCGTCGGTTCCTCATGATGCTCACGATGACCTGTGGCAGTTCCAGTTATCCAACGGCAACCGCTACAAAAAAGCGGTCGACTTCATGTTCCCCTTCATTCAGGATAAGAAACGGTGGCCGTACAAACCGGATGTCGAATACTTCGACGATCTCCCCAACCGTCAACCGAGCCTTTTGTTTGCCGGTCTCGCCTATGGCGAACCCCGTTTCATCGCCCTGTGGCATACTCTTTCCCCCGACCCCAAGACCGCCGAAATCATACGCAACTTTCCGTTGCGCCAACCCCTGCTCTGGATTGCTCCCGTGGATCGCTCCTAATTGGTCGGCACAGCAATTCGCACGGAAAGCCTGCACGCTCAACTAGGTAGTCTCGCCGCCTGCTGTGCGTCAACGCCACTGGAACTCCGGATGCGGAGAGGATGACGCGCGAATGCAGTGCAGGCTTGGCTTGCGGTTTCCTGGAGTCGATTAATAAGCGAATATAGAGCGAAAATATGGGGGCGGCTTAGCGGAGGCACAAATGCATGAAGAGGTTAGGAACAGCCGATCTTCCGCAGCGCTGGATTCTCTCATAGTTATGAATGTGCCCTGCGCTCACGATGATTTTCGCGCGCAGCCTGGGCAAGGGTGTCTTGATTGGTCGGTTCCTTCGCTAATGCAGCACGACCTCAAGAACATCGGCCCACGAGGTTATTACCTAGTAGTTAAGTCCAGGCAGGCCCGCACTTACCGGGCTGCCCTACCAGGAGCAACGCTCATGTGAGTATGCAATTTAATTCCAGCGCTTGAGCGTGAACCGCCTTCGGATGGCTCCTTCTATTTGGCAGCGAGCTGCCCAGCCGCAACCGCCGGGCCCGGTGGCAGAAGCTTGCGCGCGCGCCGCCTTGCGATCTTCGTCACACTCACCTTCGATGGACTCCGTTCGACCACCCCACTCGCTTTCTTTCCATTTCCCTTCGCGTCAGCGTGGTTGCCGTTTCGGTTCGCTGCTGTATAGCGCATCAAGTGCGCCAACAGGTGCGCCTGCATGGCTTTACGGGCGCCATCCGGATCGCGGCGCTCAATTGCTTCGAAGATGGCGGAGTGTTCCTTGTGCGCAAGAGGTAGTGCGTGCGGCACCACCAGCACTTTGTGCAGCGCCTTCAGCAGCTGTCCGCGTACTAGGGCGATGAGGTCAGAGACCAGCACATTCCCCGAAGCCTCGGCCAGCATCACGTGAAACTCGAGATCCAGCGCCGCAAAATTCTTTTCGTCATTCAGCGACGCCTGCATTTTGGCAACAAGCTTACGCAGCTTTTCCACCTGCTCTGCGGTTGCGTACCGCGCTGTATTTGCGGCCGACACCCCTTCCAGCGCCATGCGCACTTCAAGCAGGTTCTCAATATCGTGCCGTTCCGTAATCAATCGCCACTCGATGATCTTGCGTAGAAACTTCTCGCCATCCTCAGCCACCGAGGTGCCTTCTCCCACACGCGCATTCAGCACGCCCACAATCGACAGACAGCGAAGAGCCTCACGGAGCGAAGAGCGGCTCGCGCCGAAGTCTTTGCAGAGTTCGCGTTCCGAAGGCAGATGATCGCCGGGCTTGAGTTCGCCCCGGGAGATCAGGTCCATGATCTGCTTGGCGATTTCGTCGCTGATCGATATCTTCGTGACCCGCTTGATCTTGGATTCGACGGGAGATCGATGTGGCTTTTTCATAGATGAACCGCTTGCCTTTCGTATTGCTTGCAAATCTAGCCTCAAAATCTGTAAACAGAAGAGTAGACTGAATGGTCATACCATCGTCAAGAGGATTGTTGGGCGCAATCGCCGCCAGGTCCGCTTCTGATTGATTCTCCAATAGAGTACAGGCCCCCGCAGACGAATGCATTATCGTTCTTGTCAGGAATGAAAGGTTCCTTTGCACATGAGCAACATTGGATTCATAGGACTGGGAATCATGGGGAAGCCGATGAGCAGAAACCTGCTCAAAGCTGGTCATCAGCTTGTTGTCTTTGACATTGACCGTTCCGCAATCGACGAGTTGCAGAAGGCCGGAGCCGAGCCGGGCGCCTCTCCCAAAGACGTCGCTACAAAGAGCGAAATCATCATCACCATGTTGCCTAATACGCCCATTGTGAAAGCCGTAATCCTTGGCAAAGACGGCGTGATTGAGGGCGCGCGAAACGGCGCCATCGTCATTGACATGAGCTCGGTATCGCCGCAGGCAAGCCAGGAAATTGCCGCAGCCCTGGCGCAAAAGGGCGTCCGCATGATCGACGCACCCGTGAGCGGCGGTGAGCCCAAGGCGATCGACGGCACCCTCTCCATCATGGCCGGCGGAGCTCAGGCGGACTTCGACGAGATGGTGCCCGTTTTCAAGGCGATGGGCTCCTCAGCCGTGCTCACCGGAGGCAACGGCGCCGGCAGCGTCACCAAGCTCGCCAACCAGATCATCGTTCAGCTCAACATCGCCGCCGTGTCTGAGGCACTGGTGCTTGCCGCCCGGGCCGGCGTCGACCCCGAGCTCGTCTACAAGGCAATTCGCGGCGGACTTGCGGGCAGCACCGTCATGGACGCGAAGGTACCCATGATGCTCGACCGGAACGTCAAGCCGGGAGGCTCGCTCCGCATCAATATAAAGGACATCGGCAACGTACTCGAAACCAGCCACGAGCTGGGCGTGCCGCTGCCCCTGACCGCGGCCGTCATGGAGATTCTTCAGGCGCTCAAGGCCGACGGCATGCTCGATTTGGACCACTCAGCGATCGTGCGCTATTACGAAAAGCTGGCCAAGGTTGAGGTGGCGCGCAGGCCCGCAACTGGCCAGCAAAACCATGGGAACTGATAGTATTATCCCGTCAAAAACTCACAGTGGGGGATGAAATGAAAACCTTTTCACGTCGTGACATGTTAAAGACCAGCCTGCTGGCTCCGGCAGCGGTCGCGGCCAACGGGCTCAGCCCCCTCGGCGCAAGCGTTGAAGCCGCCGCGGAAGACATCCATCCACAGGTCGCCAATGCTTCGCCCTCGTCGCTCCTGCCCGGAGGCGGTCGCGAGCGGCAACTGCTCGACTTTGGCTGGCGTTTCCATTTGGGTCACGCCAACGATCCCACCAAGGATTTCTCCTACGGCTCGGGCCGCACCGGCACCTTCCAGAAGACCGGCAATTTTCTTCCCGCGGGCAATCTGGCATTTGACGACAGCGACTGGAAGCCCGTCGATCTGCCCCACGACTGGGCCATCGAGTTGCCCTTTCAGAATGATCCCGCGCTCAACAGCAAGGGCTACTATCCGCTCGGACGCAACTACCCGGCCACCAGCGTCGGCTGGTACCGCCGCGTATTTGAACTCTCCAAAGACGATGCCGGCAAGCGCATCACCATCGAGTTCGACGGCTCCTACCGCGAAACCATGGTCGTCTTCAACGGCTACTACATTACCTGGCACAGCGGCGGCTACGACCCCTTCACGGTTGACGTGACCGACTTCGCGAACCCGGGCGGAAGAAACGTTTTGCTCGCTCGTGTTGACGCCACCTCCAGCGACGGCTGGTTCTATGAGGGCGCAGGAGTCTATCGCCATGTCTGGCTCGTCAAGACGAATCCCGTCCACGTAAAGCAGTGGGGCACATTCGTCTCGTCGGAGGTGAAGCCCGGCCAGGCGACATTGTCCATCAAGACCGAGCTGACAAACGACAGCACCGCCGCAGCAAACGCGCGCGTCATCTCCACCGTGCTCGACCCCGCAGGCAAGGAAGTGGGCAAAGCCGTCTCACCGCTCGCATCCATCGCCGGAGAAGGAGAGCAGACCTACGCGCAGCAGATCGTGTTAAAGCAGCCGCAAATCTGGTCGCTTGAAGAACGCAATCTCTACCGGCTTATCACTGAAGTTCGCGCCGGCAACGACATTGTCGATCGCTACGAAACTCCGTTCGGCATCCGCACCATTCGCTTCGACGCGGCAAAGGGACTCTTCCTGAACGACAAGCCCGTCAAAGTGAAAGGAACCTGCAACCACCAGGATCACGCTGGCGTCGGCGCTGCCGTTCCAGATTCAGTGCAGTACTATCGCATTCGCAAGCTGCAGGAGTGCGGCTGCAACAGCCTGCGCACCTCGCACAATCCGCCCACGCCCGAACTGCTGAAAGCCTGTGACGAGCTCGGCATGCTGGTGTTCGATGAAACGCGCATGATGTCATCGAATCCTGAAGGCATCAGCCAGTTTGAAAATCTCATCCGTCGCGATCGCAACCACCCCAGCGTCTTCATGTGGTCCATGGGTAATGAGGAAGCCACGGCGAACACACCGGTTGGCCTGCACATACTTACCGCGATGAAAGCCACCGCGATGAAGCACGACGGCACACGACCCGTATCCATCGCACCTATTCGCGCCATCGGCGTGGGCGGACTGGTCGAGTGCGATGTCATGGGCTACAACTATATGGACCCCGGAGCCGAGGCGTATCACAAGGAGCACCCTGACAAACCGGTGATCGGCACAGAAACGGTGAGTGCCGTATGCACGCGCGGCATCTACATCACCGACTTCGAAAAAGGCTACGTCAGTTCCTACGATCCCTACACCACCACCGGCCGCGCATCTGCTGAAGGTTGGTGGAGATTCTGCAACTCGCGCCCGTGGCTCGCCGGCGGCTTTGTGTGGACCGGCTTTGACTATCGCGGTGAACCCTCGCCGAATGGATGGCCGAACATCAGTTCGCAGTACGGCTTCATCGATATGTGCGGATTCCCGAAAGACACCTTCTACTACTACCAATCCTGGTGGACCGGCAAACAGGTTCTGCATGTTTTCCCGCACTGGAATTGGCCCGGCTATGAAGGCAAGGAAATCGCCGTCTGGGTACACTCCAACCTCGACAAGGTTGAGCTGTTCCTCAACGGTCGAAGCCTCGGCGCCAAGGAAATAGAGAAGGATTCGCACCTGGCGTGGAACGTGAAGTACGCTCCCGGCGCTATTGAAGCGCGTGGATACAAAGACGGAAAGCTGGTGGCAACAACTAAACGCGAAACCACCGGCAAAGCAGCAAAGCTGGTGATGACCGCCGACCGTCCGACAATCTCCGCCGACGGCGAAGACGTGGCCATGTTTGCCGTCGAAGTGCGCGACGCGCAAGGTCGCGTTGTTCCCATCACCGATAATGATGTCACGTTCAAAGTCTCCCCAGCAGGCAAGCTCATCGGCACCGGCAACGGCGATCCCACCAACCAGCAGCCCGACAAAGGCTCATCGCGCAAGGCCTTCAGCGGTTATTGCATGGCGCTTGTGCAGTCAATCAAAAAGAGCGGAGACATCACCATAGAAGCCACGTCTCCGGGCCTCGAGTCAGCCAGCGTAACCATCTCCGCAATGCAGGTCACGCTTCGTCCGCAAGTTCCGGTCTGGGAGCGAGAAGCGCCTTCAGGCCAGGGCATCACCGGCTTGTGGAGACCTATGCCAACATCGGATGAGGCGCTCACACGACTTGCACCCGACAGCAACACCCTCTACACCTTGCGCCAGGACGGCAATCAACTGACCGGAACCATGCAATCCGCAGGCGGCAGCTTCTTTGGAAGTGCCGACGGAGCAACACCCATCGAAGCAGGCAAGGTGGACGGCAACAGCGTATCCTTCAAAATTGGTAATAGTAATTTCGATGGAACGCTCAGCGGCGATCGCATTGAGCTTGAGCGCAAAATGCCGCCGCCGGGCAATCCTCCAGCACCATCCGCATCGAGCCCCGTCATCGGGCCCGCGCCGGACGGCACCGATCCATCGCGCGCACCCGCGCGGCCCATGCCTGCAAGCATTCCCGTAATCCTGCACCGCGTGGACCGTTAGTTTAGCCGCTCAACAAATGGTCCTACTTTCCACAAATGCTGGGGGGCCCGGGTCTCGATTCTGAGACCTGGGACAGCACGAACATCAATATCCGACCTGGGAGATCGCAGCTCTCCATGCCCGCACGAAAGAGCTGATAGCTGACAGCTGAGGGCTGAGAGCTGAATGGTTACCTCAATTGTGCCAACACCTGCAGCCCTCACATCGCAGTGTTAGCATTTGTAGCATCCGCTTCAAAAGGACTGCCATCATGAGCGATCTTTCCCCTGACAACAAGCTGACCTCGGAGCAAGTCACCAACATCACCCGGCAAACCAACTACGGCACATGGCGCTATCAAAAAGGTTGGAAGCCTCTCCACATCGCCGATGCCGAAGGCTGCTGGATTACGGACGGCGCCGGCAAGCGCTATCTCGACTTCTCCGCGCAGCTCATGTGCGTCAACCTCGGCCACAAAAATGCGCGAGTAGTCGAGGCCATCGCGCAGCAGGCCAGGGAACTCGCATATGTCACACCCGGTTATGCCACCACAGCGCGCGCGCGGCTCAGCGAAAAGCTGCTCGAGGTCCTGCCCGAAGGCATCAACAAATTCTTCTTCGCCACCAGCGGAACAGAAGCCAACGAAGCAGCCTTCAAAATTGCCCGCATGGTCACCGGCAAAAACAAGATCATCTCGCGCTATCGCTCCTACCACGGTTCCACCGCAGGTTCTCTGGCCGCTACTGGTGACCCGCGCCGCTGGGCCATGGAGCCGGCTGGCAAATTAGCCGGCGTCGCTTTCGCACCTGAAGTGAATTGCTACGACTGCCCCATCAAGCACACCTATCCCGCATGCAACGTGGCCTGCGTCGACTACGTCGAGCACATGATTCGCAACGAGAGCGACGTCGCTGCTGTCATCGTCGAGCCAGTCGTCGGCACCAACGGCGTGCTGGTTCCGCCGCCCGAGTACTTTCCGCGCCTGCGCGAAATCTGCGACCGCCACGGTGTGCTCCTGATTGCCGATGAAGTGATGGCCGGCTGGGGCCGCACCGGCAAATGGTTTTCCATTGACCACTGGAACGTGAAGCCCGACATCCTCGTCACCGCCAAGGGCATCACCACCGCCTACATACCGCTCGGCCTGTGCGCCACCACAACCAAAATCGCCGAGTACTTTGAGGACCACTACTTCGCGCACGGACACACATACGAAGCGCATCCACTAACGCTCGGACCCGGCGTCGCCACCATCGAAGAGATGCAGCGGCTCAACGTCGTCGAACGCGCCGCAGAGCTTGAGCCTTACGTGCGCGCCAACCTTGAAGCGCTCAAAGCAAAACATCTGTCGGTCGGCGACGTGCGCGGCCTCGGCCTTTTCTTCGCTGTCGAAATCGTGAAGAACCGCAAGACGAAACAACTCTTCAACACCATGCGCGACAAGGTCGAAGGGAAACCGCTCGTCGTCGATCAGATTGCCGGCAAGATGATGGCCAGCGGCGTGTCCATCCAGGCGTGGGTCAGCCACTTCATCATCGCCCCGCCGCTGATTATCACAAAAGAAGAACTGGACCTCGGAATCGCGGCACTGGATGAGCATCTCGCCATCGCCGACGCGCTCGTCGAAGCGTAGGGATTATGGCCCGCGGAAAACTGCAGAAACTCAGCCAACTTGAAGGGTACAGGCTTCAGCGCGTACATAAAGCCCGCCAAGGAACGTTGGCTTCACAGGCCGCCGGAAAACTCGATGAGGGCAGTAGTTTTGAAGGGTACGGGCTTCAGCCCGTACGCAATATCCTGCAAAATCAACGAGGGCTTTAGCCCCTGAGTGAATGCCATTCGACATTCCAACTCGCACTTGACATTTCCCCCAGTTTGTTCAGCGCTTGGGGGGGAAATGCAATCTCGGTCCACCGCGCATTCGGTTCGATCGCCGTATCTTCAGGCCAACTCTTCCGCATTGTTTTCCGGCCCTGCAAGGGCGGCGCCCGCTGTCGCCCTCATCGTCGCCAGATATACGACGCCCGCGATAAAAAATCCCACGAACCACGCGTAGTCGTAAAGGAAGTGCAGCGTCGGAACGAACACGCCGATCAGCGCAACCACTACTCCGAGCACCAGCGCAATCATCGCCCGCGGATTCACGCCCTTCGCGTAGTAATAGATTCCCTCGCGATGATAAAGCGAATTCACATCAAGTTCCGTCTTGCGGATCAGAAAATAGTCCACAACCATAATGCCGGCCACCGGTCCAAGCAGGCCGGAGTAGCCCACCAGCCATCCAAAGATATACGCGTCGGGCGTGGCCAGCAGTTTCCACGGGCACATCGCCAACCCCAGAAATCCTGTAATCAAACCACCGGTGCGAAAGCTGATCAGCCGCGGATACAGATTCGAAAAATCATTCGACGGCGACACCACGTTCGCGCCGATGTTCACATTGAGTGTCGCAATCAAAATCGCAATCAGCGCTACAAACGCAACAAACGACTGATGAAATGCGCCGATCAACTCAATCGGATTCCAGATGGGCCGCCCGAACAGTACCGCCGACGCGGACGTAACTGAGATTCCTACGAACGTGTAAAGCACCATTGCCACCGGCAATCCGAAAGCCTGTCCCCACGATTGCGCGCTCTGCGATTTCGAGTAGCGCGTGAAGTCGGGAATGTTCAGCGCCAGCGTTGCCCAGTAGCCGACCATTGCCGTCAACGATGGGAAGAATACCGCCAGAAAGTCCCTGGTCGAATGAAAACTGCTGGGCGTCGACAGCATCTCACCCCAACTCCCCGCCTTGGTGCGCACCCAGATCAACAGCGCCGCCGCCATCACGAACATAAACGGCGCACCGAACGCCTGCAAACGCCGAATCGAATCGACTCCACGCCACACCACCGCCATGTTCAGCAGCCAGAAGCCCAGAAAGCACGCCCACAGAATCGCTTGATTTCTCGCTGCTGCCGGCCAGATCACCGAGAGCATCGCGTGGATGGCCGTTCCGCCAATCCACGACTGAATGCCAAACCATCCGCACGCCACAACCGCACGCAGCAGCGCAGCAATGTTCGCGCCACGCACACCAAACGGTGCGCGAATAAAAACCGGAAACGGAATTCCGTACTTCGCGCCCGCGTGCGCATTCAGCAACATTGGAACAAGCACAATCAAGTTGCCCAGCAGCACCGTGCCCAAGGCCTGCTTCCAGTCCATGCCCTTCGCAATGAGCGACGACGCAAGCTGGTAGGTCGTGATCTCCATGCACATGGAGAACCACAGCGCCGTGAAATTGTAGAAGCCCCACTTCCGCTGCTCCAATGTAGTGGGCGCCAGGTCGCGATTCGAGAGTGACGGATCGTTAGCGCTCACGGGACCTCCTGAAAAGTACGGGCATTGCCGGATGCGGAAAAACTCCATTAAGAGTCGAGGGTTCTGAAGGGTACGGGCTTCATCCCGCACATAACGCTCGCACAATCAACGGGGCTTTAGCTCCTTAGGGAGTACCTCTCCATCAATCCCTCGCCTCACAATTTCTTCGCATCTAAATTCCACCAGCCTATGTCCAGGCTCCTCCGCGAGCCTCGCGGCGCAAATAGTTTCCGCGCCCTGGTTTGCCGATAAACTCGCCTTTTGAAACGATCAACTCGCCGCGTGAATAAACGTCCCGCGCATTGCCGCGCACCCGAAAGCCTTCAAACATGGAGTAGTCCACGCGCATGTGATGCGTTGCAGCCAAAATCGTGTAGTCCTCTGTCGGGTCCCACAACACCAGGTCCGCATCGCTGCCCTCTGCCAACACACCCTTCTTCGGATACATGCCGAAAATCCGCGCCGGCGCGGTTGAAACCAGCTCAACAAATCGATTGATCGAAAAATTCCCCTGTCCGACGCCGTGATGATGCAGCAGCTGTAATCGATTTTCGATACCAGGGCCACCATTCGGAATCTTTGTGAAATCATCTTTCCCCAGCGCCTTTTGATCGGCAAAGCAAAAGGGGCAGTGGTCCGTCGAAACTACCTGCAGATGATCGGCGCGCAAACCATCCCACAGCTTCGCATGATTGCGTCGCTCGCGCAGCGGAGGCGTGAAAACGTACTTCGCGCCCTCCCAACCAATATCGGCGACGTCCTCAAGCGATAGCAGCAGGTACTGCGGACATGTTTCGGCAAACGCCGGCAGTCCGCGATCGCGCGCCTCGCGCACCTGGTTCAACGCGTCCTCACTTGAGAGGTGAACAATGTAAACCGGCACGCCCGCAATCTCAGCCATCGCAATCGCGCGATGCACGGCCTCCGCTTCGGCCGCCGTGGGCCGCGTAAGCGCGTGATAGATCGGCGCGGTTTTTCCCTCGGCCAATGCCTGCTGCACAATTACGTCGATCACCGAACCGTTTTCAGCGTGCATGCAAATCAACGCGCCGTTCTTCGCTGTTTGCCTCAGCGCCTTAAAGATCGTGGCATCGTCCACCATCAGCACATTGGGATAAGCCATGAACAGTTTGAAGCTCGCCACTCCTTCGTGCACCATGTCATCCATGTCTTCCAGGCCGGCATCAGGAAGATCCGTCACAATCATGTGCAGGCCGTAATCGATGCACGCTTTGCTTTCAGCCTTCTTCCACCACGTATCAAGTGCGGTGCGCATTTTGGTGCCGCGCGCCTGGATGGCAAAATCTACGATGGTCGTTGTTCCGCCGATGGCGGCCGCTCGCGTGCCGGTTTCGAAATCATCCGCAGATTTCGATCCGCCAAACGGCATATCAAGATGCGTGTGCGCGTCGATGCCACCGGGCAGCAGCAACAAACCGCGCGCGTCGACCGCCGTATCCGCAGCGCTCGCAGGAATCCCAACACGAATTTCCGTGATCGTTGCACCATCGATCAGCAGGTCCGCCTGCACAGTCGCATCCGCATTAACGATCGTTCCATTCTGAATCAGTACAGTCGACATGGCCCGTGATCCTCTTTCCGCTTCTGGCACTAATCTGGGGTGCCCCATGTCCGGATTTTCGGACATGGGATACCACGAACCTCAATCGACCGGCGCGACTACGCCCTCTGCACCCGTGTCTCACATGCAACATTACGAGTCCGCTCATCCCACGTTTCCGGCGCCAGGCCATTTTCCACGCGCACCATCGTGACGCACTCATCCACCGGGCACACCAGCGAGCACAGATTGCAGCCCACGCACTCAGTTTCGTCCACGCGCGGAATGCGTCCAAGCGGTGTTGGATTGGCTCCATGCACTGCGGTTGCACGCTCTTTGCGCGACACGGGCGTTTCAGTAATTGCCGCGCGGCTCTGCATCTCGCGCAGCACAGGAATCGGATGCAATTCCACATGCCCATCCACCGGCCCCGATTCACGATCGAGATGAATGCATTGGTGAGCGCCGTCCCAGCAGGCTATGTGGCACAAATCGCAGCCAATGCATTTCTGCTCGTCGATGCGCGCAACAATCTTGTAGTTCAGGTTCAGGTGCTTCCACTCCGTCACCTGCGGTATTGAGAGTCCGCGAAAGTCCTCGATCGTTTTGAAACCCTTCTCGTCCATCCAGTTGTCGAGACCCTCGATCATGTCTTCTACAATGCGATAGCCGAAGTGCATCACTGCCGTGCACACCTGCACCGTGCCGCAACCAAGCAGAATGAACTCAGCCGCGTCGCGCCACGAGCCGATGCCGCCAATGCCAGACAGAGGCAACGCAGCATCCGGATCCGACATGATCTGCTGAACCATGTTCAGCGCTATCGGCTTCACCGCAGGTCCGCAGTAGCCGCCGTGCGAGCTCTTGCCGTCCACGTTCGGCCTCGGCGTCAGCGTGTCAAGATCGATGCCGGTAATCGAATTGATCGTGTTAATCGCCGACAATCCATCAGCTCCGCCGCGCTTGGCCGCGCGCGCCACCGCGCAAATATCCGTGATGTTCGGCGTGAGTTTCACCAGCACCGGCGTGCGCGCCTTCTCCTTCACCCATTCGGTGATCATCTGCGCGTACTCCGGCACCTGACCCACAGCCGAGCCCATCCCGCGCTCGCTCATGCCATGCGGACATCCAAAATTCAGCTCGAGTCCGTCCGCTCCCGCGTCTTCTGTCCGCGTCACAATGTCGTGCCACGTCTCGCGGTCCGACGCCACCATCAGCGAAGCAATCACCGCGTTCTGCGCATAACGCTTCTTCACTTCCGCCATCTCGCGCAGATTTGTTTCGATGCTTCGGTCGCTGATGAGCTCAATATTGTTAAAGCCCATCATGCGCATTCCGTTCCAGTCAGTCGCGGAATAGCGTGAGCTTACATTTGTAATCGGCTCGCCGATCGTCTTCCATACCGCTCCGCCCCAGCCCGCATCGAACGCGCGCATGATCATTTCGCCGGTATTCGTCGGCGGAGCTGAAGCAAGCCAGAACGGGTTTGGCGAATTGATGCTACCCGCAAATCCGCGGACGCGAATATCAGGCATGAACCACCTCCGCAGCGTTCAACATCGCGCGCGCCGCGCGTTGTCCGCCCGCGACAGCATCCACAACTTCTCGCCCGCCATTCACGCAATCACCCGCTGCAAAGTAGCGCGGATTTCCAGTCTGCCCGGTCGCCCGGTCTGCAACGATGCGCCCATCGCTCACCTCAACCCCTCGCATCTCCTGCACCAACTGCGCAAGCGGCGATTGACCAATCGCCGGCACAATCATGTCGCAGTCAATGGTCGTTTGCGAATCGGGAACCGACGCCAGCTTTCCATTCACCGTCTGCACCTGCACCGTTTCCAGTTGCAAACGTCCGTGCGCTTCAGGCTTGATGGCAAGCGGCTGCATGCGCCACAGGAATTGCACGCCTTCCTGCTTGGCATGCTCGTACTCAAAATTGAAAGCCGACATCTCGCTCTCACCGCGACGATAAAGCATGTACACTTTCTGCGCACCAAGGCGCCGCGCCGCATTCGCCGCATCAATCGCCGTGTTCCCTGCGCCAACAACAATCACTGTTCCGTGGATCTGTCGTATGTGCCCGATCTTGTAGCCCGCAATCAATTCAAGCGCGTTCAGCACGCCTTTCAGGTCTTCGCCGGGTATGCCGAGCCGCTGCATTGCGCCCAGTCCAAGCCCCAGAAAAATGTAGTCGAACTCCGCATCCAGCTCCCGCAGCGCATTTGCCGAGTCAACGCTCACGCCGAACCGAAACTCAACGCCCATCTTCTGGATCATCTCTACTTCGCGCAAACTATCTGCGGCACGCAGCTTGTACTCAGCCACGCCGTAGGTATTCAATCCGCCGGGCAGCGGGCGGCGCTCAATAATCGTGGCCTGTGCACCCTGCCTGCACAGCTCAGCCGCACACGCCAGCGACGCGGGGCCTCCGCCAATACACGCAACCCGCGGGCCGTTCGCCTTGCGCAGCGAAACAGGGAGCTTCCGCCCCGACCCGTGAAAGTTGTCCATCGCGTGCCGCTGCAGCAGCGCAATCTGTATCGGCTTGTGATTATGCCGATGTAGAACGCACGAGCCTTCGCACAGCACGTCGACCGGGCAAACACGCGCACAGCTTGACCCCAGAATGTTCGCGTCCAGAATGCGCATCGCCGAACCGCGCAGATTTCCTGAAGCAATGCGCTTGATGAATCCAGGCACATCGATATGCGTCGGACATGCTGCAGTGCAAGGCGCGTCAAAGCAGTTCAGGCAGCGATTGGCCTCGATGATTGCGGCCTGTGCTGTGAGCGGCGGCTTCAATTCGCCAAAGCGCTCCCGCAATTGCGGATCGTCGGGAAGAATCGCAATGCTCATGTCGACCTCAGGGAAATCAGCCCAACTACACAGCCAGTTTCAATTCGCTTATCAAGATGCCACCAGCGGCCCATATAGATCAGGCCGGCGGTCGCGATAGAACTGCCACGTGCGCCGAACATCGGCAATCTCGTCCAGATTCAAATCCGCCGTCAGCACCTCGTCCTTATCGCGCGAGGCTTGCGCAATAATCTGTCCCCGCGGATTCGCAAAATAGCTCGACCCGTAAAACTCGCCGATGTTCCACGGCGCCTCAGTGCCCACGCGATTAATCGCCGCGATAAAGTAGCCGTTCGCGGCCGCATGCGCCGGCTGCTCCAGCTTCCACAGATACTCGCTCAGGCCCGCCACGGTTGCCGAAGGATTGAAGACAATCTCCGCGCCGTTTAGTCCAAGGCAGCGCGCACCTTCAGGAAAATGCCGGTCATAGCAGATGTAGACGCCAATTTTCGCAAAGCCAAGTTCAAACACGGGGTAGCCAAGATTGCCGGGACGGAAATAGAACTTCTCCCAGAAGCCCGGCGCAACGTGCGGAATATGAGTCTTGCGATATTTGCCGAGATACGTGCCGTCGTTCTGGATGACTGCGGCGGTGTTATAAAAAATGCCTTCCTGCTCAATTTCGTAGACCGGAACAATCATCGCGATGTGCAGTTCCTTCGCAAGTGCCTGCATCAGCGTTACCGTCGGCCCGGAAGGCACGGCTTCCGTTGCTTCATACCACTTGGTCGATTGCTCCGCGCAGAAATACGGGCCGTTGAAAATTTCTTGCAGGCAAACAATCTGCGCACCGTCGGCCGCAGCCTTGCGGATCAAGCCGAGGTGCTTTTCAACCATCGCCTCTTTTTGTCGCGCCAGCGGTTCCGTCGCCGGAACGGCATTGGAGGCTTGAATGATGGAACAACGTACAATCCGTGACATCTTTTTGCCTCCAGGGGGGAAAGTCGATAGGTATTTGAAGTTAATTCAAACGCGCGCTTAGGGCAATGGCTTTCTTGCGCAAATTGCCGCTTACGCCCTTGCAGGTCAGCGGTTTGCCCGCGCAATTCTGACCGGTTTGCAGCCGCAATCGAACCATGCCCCGCGAGGTTCGCTTGAGTATTTTCCCGGCGAATCCTGCGCGCCCGGTGCTCTACGATAACCTCATGGGCTCCCTGCTCCAGATTCGCGATCTCCGCGTCGGTTTCGGCGCAGTGGAAGCCGTACACGGAATCAGCCTCAGTATCGATGAAGGAGAAGTGCTCGGCCTGGTCGGCGAATCGGGATCAGGCAAAAGCGTAACAGCACTTGCCATCCTCGGACTGCTTGGACCAGCGGCAAAGGTGAGCGGGGAAATTCTCTGGCGTGGTAACGACCTGCTACGGCAGCGAGCGAATCAGTGGCGACAGGTCCGCGGACGAGAGATCGCCATGATCTTTCAGGAGCCGATGACCGCGCTCAATCCCGTAATGTCGATCGGCCGCCAGGTGGCTGAAGCTGCGCAGGCGCATTGCCCTTCCTGGTCTGGGCGCGAAGCCAAACGCAAAGCCATCGCGGCGCTTGAGGCAGTCGACTTGCCCGACGCCGCATTGCGCTACAGCGACTATCCACACCAGTTTTCAGGCGGACAGCGTCAGCGCATTCTCATCGCCATGGCGCTCATCAATAATCCACGTTTGCTCATTGCCGACGAGCCCACCACCGCACTCGACGTCACCGTGCAGGCGCAGGTGCTCGATCTGTTGCGCAGCCTGCAGCAACAGTACGGATTGGCGATGCTGTTCATCTCGCACGACCTTGCCGTTGTGGGTCAGGTGGCAAGCCGCGTTGCTGTCATGCGCGCCGGAGAAGTTGTCGAATCCGGCCCCAGCGCTCGCGTGCTCAGCGCGCCAGCACACACCTATACGCGGAGTCTTCTGGCCGCGGTACCAACGTTACGTACCGACAGGGACCAGCCACTGGCGATTGTGAATGATTCTGCTCAATCACCAGGTTTATACTCAGCCCACACCGAGTAGTTATCGCGACCGGCCAGTGGACCCGTTGAAAGGAGCCGCTCACCCATGAAGCAAATCGCAGCCTTCTGCGCCGCGGCGCTGATCGCAGTTCTTCCCGAGTGCACCGCACAAACCGCACACAGAGTCAGGCCCGAACCCAAGCCCGAAGCCACTGCTCCTGAACTGTTCGAATACGTACGCAGCGCGCTGCTTCTGCTCACTCCCGAGGACGGCGTCAACGACAATCTCGAAGTCACGTTCAACTGGGATACAAACGTGATGACCATCGCGCAGCCCGGCGGCCATTGCGACCTGTTTATGAATGCGCTGAATGCTAACGACGTCGCGTGGGATGTCTTCGATCCAAGCGACTCCCATGAATCGCGCGAGAAGCTCGTTCGCCTGACCTTGGTTTCAGTCAGCGGCACCCGGGCGCGCACTTGCTACGACAAAGCGGGCCGCGCTGACGAGAGCGTTCCCTCCAACCGGATCAGGTTCCTGTTTTCCTACACCAAGGCCGATCAGTGGCCTGGCTTCCAGGCCAAGCTCACAAAAGCTCTCAAGAAACTGATTGTGCTCAGCGGCGGCACTGGAGAAGTTCAACGTTTCTAGAGCATTTTCAATTCGAGTATTAACAAAGCTTTTGGGTGCCCATCCTTCGAGCGTTTTGTGCTCGAAGGGTGGGAGACCACAGATGCGCCTCTCGACCGTAATTGGTCAGACCGAAAACTCTCTAAGGCGCCACGGCTCGTAACGCACAAACAAAACGCCCCAAAAAACGCGCGCAGCGGTCCGAATGATAGTGAACTACTCGACTGCGGTCTCTGCCTTCGCCTCTTCGGTGGTCTCTTCCTCGGCAGCTTCAGCCATGACGTTCACCTTGATGTAAGCGGTGACTTCACGGTGCAGGCGAATGCCCACCGTGCTCTCTCCCACGGTCTTCAAAGGATCGGTGAGCTGAATCTTGCGGCGATCGATGTCGAAGCCCTTGGCTGCCAGCTCGGTGGCAATGTCAGCCGAGGTAACGGAACCGAACAGGTGGCCCGCTTCGCCCGACTTGCGGATAAAGCTGAGCTCCACCGGCGCCAGCTTGGCGGCCAGCTCTTCTGCCTGCGCCTTCTCGCTTGCCGAGCGCCGCGCTGCAGAAGCCTTCATCTGCTCAATCACTGCCTTGTTGGCAGCAGTTGCCTGCATGGCCATCTTGCGGGGCAGCAGAAAGTTGCGTCCGTAGCCCTCTGCGACCTTCACCACGTCTCCGCGGAGTCCCAGGTTGGGTACGTCTTCCTTCAAAATTACTTCCATGTGAATCTCTCCAATATGTGCGGGCGGCGTCGGGGCCAGTCCCCTGTCCGCAATTCAGACGCTCGGAGTACCGCAACTGCGGTGTTCCGTCTGCGGCCGATATTCCGGCTGCCGCGCGAAATCAAAGCTGGCCGCAAGCGGCCGGCGCTTTTTAGTGCCGCGTTGCAAACGGCAGCAGGGCGATGTTCCGGGCCTGCTTGATGGCGCGGGTCAGGCGGCGCTGGTGCGTAGTGCAAACGCCCGTGAGCCGGCGAGGCACAATCTTGCCGCGCTCAGCCACAAACCCCTGCAGCAAACGAACATCGCGGTAAGGGATCGCGTCAATCTTCTCCGTGCAGAACTTGCAGACCTTCTTGCGGCGGAAAAACTTGCCGCGTCCGCCAGGACCGCCAGGACGACCGCCCTGCGGACGACCGCCGCCGGACCGCGCCGGAGGCCCGTCGTTTCCACCTTGTGGTGCCGCGCCCGTTTCAGGCGCCTTTCCTACTGTTTCATCAGCCATTTTGTTTCCTCTTCTACTCTCTCGCTTCGCAGCCCCCACCAGGGCGCCGCAACGCAAATGGATCGGGCCGTGCCCGCAAAGCTAATCTGGCATCGGCAATTAATAGAACTACGCGTTGGCCTGAACGGGCTCCGCAGCTTCAGCAGGAGCGGCCGCCGATGCAGCGGGTGTTGGAGCAGCCGGTGCAGGTGCGGGTGCATGCGCAGGTGCTGCCGCCGGTTCGGCGCTCAGCTTGCGGCGGGTTCCGCGCAGTGCCTTCACCTTCGCCAGGCGCTTTTCTTCCTCATCCATTCGAACAGTGATGAACTTGATCACCTGCTCGGTCACGCGCAGACGACGCTCCAGCTCGAGCACTCCGGCGCCATCCGCCTCAATGGTCAGCAAAACGTAGTTGCCGTCGTTGAACTTGCGCACCATGTAGGCGAGTTTGCGGCGGCCCATCTTCTCAACAGTCTTTACCGCGCCGCCACCCGAGGTGATTGTAGTTGTGAAGCCGGCAACCAGCTTGTCGACTTCCTCATCGGCCACATCAGGCCGAACGATAAACATAACCTCATACAAACGGGACATCTTTTGATTCCTTTTCCGCCGAAGCCTCACTCCGCTTCAGCCCTCAACTCTCAGTTCGCATTTGCCAGTTCCGGGACCGCTTTTTGCTTCCGCCCTTATTCCTGATCCCCGTTCCCTGAACCCTGCTCCCTGTCTTTCCGGTTAAACTCGTTCATCGCGGCTGCCGGCCCTACTTCGAGAATGCGCCGCGTGGCCGTTGCCACCCGGTCGAGCACCTCGTCCAAGACCGCCAAATCCGCATTGCGCATCGGCGAGAGCAAGTAATCCTTGCCTCCTCGCCTTGCGCCCCCAGCGGCTATGGCCTCAGGTGGCAGGTCCAGTCCCACGCCAATGCGCAGTCGCAACCACTCCTGAGTACCCAGGGCGCCGGTAACGCTGCGGGCTCCGTTGTGCCCGGCAGGCGATCCGCGCTCCCTGATCTTGAAGGTCCCCAGCGTCAGGTCCAGCTCGTCGTAAATCACGAGCAGGTCCCTGCCTGGATCAACTTCAAATTCCCGAACCAGGGCGGCCATTGAAAGCCCGCTCAGGTTCATGAAAGTCTCCGGCTTCGCCAGGACCACCTCGCGCCCTGCCATCCGGCAGATTGCTGTAACGGCCCGGCAACGCCGGTTCTGCACCACAACCCCTTCTTGCTGGGCGATGCGGTCAATGGCCATGAACCCTGCATTATGCGGAGTCCACTGATACTCGGGACCGGGATTACCGAGCCCCACCACAAGAAATGGGGCTCGCCGATCCATGGATTCTGTCGCGTCAGCCAAGGCTTACTTCTTCGCCGGAGCCTCGGCCTCGGGCTTGCCCTTCTTTGCCACTTCCGGCTCTGCCGGAGTAGCCGCACCAGCCGCAACCGCAGCAACGTCCGCGCCTTCAGCCACCGGAGCAACTTCTTCGCGAATTGAAACAACGTGCGCCACAGTAGCGTCTTCTGAGTTCAGGTACTTGATCTTGTCGGAGTGCGGCAGGCCGCTTACGCGCACCACCTGGTGCATTCCAAGCTCGCTCACATCCACATCGATGTGGCTCGGAATGTCGCCCGGCAAGCACTCGATTTCAACTTCGCGCAACACCTGGTCCAGAATTCCACCCTCGGTCTTCACGCCCACCGGCACGCCCAAAAGCTTCACGCGCACCTTCACGCGCAGAACCTTGTCGAGTGCAATGCGCTTCAGATCGATGTGGATCAACTGATCCTTGATCGGCTCGCGCTGCCAGTCGACAATCATGGCCTTGGCTGTGGACTGGCCCGGAATTTCAACGTCAAAAATCGTGTTGTGACCCGTCTCGGAAAAGAGAATCCGCGAAATCTGCTTCGGGTCCACTTCAACAGCAACGGGCTCAGAGCCCGGGCCATAAATAACTGCTGGAATTTTGCCCGCGACACGAACACGGCGCGCGGCATTCTTGTTGAACTTGCCCTCACGGGGCTTTGCTGCAACTACTTCAGGCATTTCTTCTCTCGTTTCTTTTCTCGGGCACGGTAAAAGCAGCTTCCAGCTTCTAGCCACTAGCTTCTAGCTAGCGCCTTGCCGGTGCGACCTTAGGAATCCCGCTCCCTTTGTTAAAAGCAGCGCTTAGCTGCTCATTGTTGTTGCGCATTGAATCAAACCACTTTGCTGATTCAGTGCATGTAATCGGCTTTTACTTTGGAGCACCAAACCGGCTCTCCCAATGCTCAAGCTGACAGCTGATAGCTGAAAGCTAAAAGCTGTTCTTCAGTTAAACAGCGTGCTAACACTCGTCTCCATGTGAATGCTCTCTATAGCCGCACCCAGCAGGCCGGCAATGGAGAGCACCTTGACCTTCCCTAACTTCTGTGCCGCTTCACGCAGCGGAACAGTGTCTGTAACCACCACCTGCTCCAACCGCGAGTTGGCAATACGATCAATGGCCGGTCCCGAAAGCAGGGCGTGACTCGCGCATGCATAGACCGCGGTCGCCCCCGCATTCAGCAGCGCGTCGACGGTTTTTACCAGCGTTCCGGCCGTGTCGATAATGTCGTCGATAATCAGGCAGGTCTTGCCCTTCACATCGCCCACCACGTTCATCACTTCGGCCACGTTCATATCCGTGCGGCGCTTGTCCACAATGGCCAGCGGCGCGCCCATCTTCTGCGCAAAAAACCGCGCCCGCTCCACACCGCCCGGATCAGGCGAAATCACCATCAGGTTCGGCAGGTTCAGCTCGCGGAAGTAGCTCACCAACACCGGGCTCGCATACAAATGATCAACGGGAATATTAAAGAAGCCCTGAATCTGCGCGGCATGCAGATCGACAAACAGCGCGCGATTAGCCCCCGCTGTCGTCAGCAGGTCGGCAATCAGCTTCGCGCTGATCGCCACGCGGGGCTTGTCCTTGCGATCCTGGCGCGCATAACCGTAGTACGGCATCACCACCGTGATCCTCGCCGCCGAAGCCCGCTTGAGCGCATCGATCATCACCAGCAGTTCCACCAGGTGCTGATCCACCGGATAGCATGTCGGCTGCACCACGAACACGTCAACGCCGCGCACATTCTCGAGCAACTGGAAGAAGACTTCGCCGTCAGCAAAGCGCTGCAGCTTGGTCTCGCCCACCTTTACCCCGATATGCTCGCCGATCTTGCGAGCCAGTTCAGGGTTAGCGGTACCGGAAAACAGCCTGAAGCGCTTGTCCTCGCTCAAATTGCGAGCACGCTTGCGCTCCGTGGCCGGCTTGCCGTCCTTGGCTTTTGCCCCGTCCTGCGACGCTTCTTTTCCCGCCGAATCCCTCGTCGCGTTCTCGGGCTGCTTCTCTTCCATTGCTACCGTCACTGTTCCCGCTTCCATTTCCGACTACCTCCAAGCTGGTTGGCTTTGGCTGTTGCTCGGCTCTAAAAATGTGGCTGGGCGACTAGGATTCGAACCTAGACAAGTGCCTCCAAAGGGCACTGTCCTACCATTAGACGATCGCCCAGCATGAGCAGCCGTTCGCGAGTTTCACCCGCAGAACGGACTACTGTCAATGTGAAAGCATGTCGCGCCAGTATGCTGCGCGCGGCAGAGTGCGAGTCAGATAACTCTTCACTCCAACCGGCCGCAAACGCTCGCAGGCCGCTTCCGCATCCCCTCGGGTCAGGTACAACCCGAAGAGCGCTGAACCGGACCCGGACAGCATGGCAACAAGGGACAAGGCTGCCTCCGGAGGGTCGGCACCCATAAGTAGACGCTTGATTTCTGCAAGGGAGGGCTGCTGGGGAAAGACGACACGTTCAAAGTCGTTCTGGATCCAGCTACTGATCCCGGTGCGGACAAGCGCGGACTCTTGAGGTCCGGCCAGGTCCTCGCGGCCAATATCATTACTGGCGAGGACACCGGAGGAGCCTGCTCCCTGCCCACCCCCCGGGATCGCTCCCGCAAAGGCGCTGGCATAGGCGCGGCTCAACTCATTCAGTTTACCGACACTTGCCTCCGGGGTCAAACCTTCCTTCGCACACAATCCATCCCAGTCGCGAAATGCCTGCGGCGTCGAAACTCCAACTTCCGGCGTGGCCACAACGCACCACGTAGGTTCAACATCCGGCAGGGGATACACCTCCTGCCCACGATCCAACCCCAGCACCGTCCCGCCAATCAGAAACAACGGCACATCCGAGCCCACCTCAGCCGCAATCTCCAACCGCAGCGAAAGCCAACCCGGAATCCCCGCCGGCTTACCCGCTAACCCTTGTGTGCCCCATCCTTCGAGCGCCTTTTGCTCGAAGGGTGGGAAATCAGAACCTCCACCAGCCGCGTTCGGTTCCACCACCGACCCATGGGTGCCCCAGGTCCCGCTGTTGGGACCTGGGATACCACGAACCCCACGTTCAACTTCAAGCCGGGTGCCCCATCCTTCGAGCGCCTTTTGCTCGAAGGGTGGGATAGCAGAATCTCCACCAGCCACCCCAAGCCGGGTGCCACCATGGATTCTCGGACCTGGGATAGCACTAACCCCAAGTTCCGCTTCCAACCCCACCAGCGCAGCCACCGCATTAGCCGACCCGGCGCCCAACCCGCCCTGCACCGGCAGCCGCTTCTCGATGTGAATCTCAACCTCGGCCGTACGCCCCATCATCTTCAGCGCCAGCTCAACCATCTTCCACGCCGTATTCCGGCCGTCGGTCGGCACACGCGCATCATTTGAAGTCAGCCGCAAAGCCGTCACCGCCGCCGGCCGAGCCGTCACCGTAACAAGATCGTGCAATTCAATCGTCTGGTAAACCGTTGCGAGCGCGTGAAAACCATCAGGCCGCGGCGCGCCAATGCCGAGACCGAGGTTGATCTTCGCGTACGAACGAACGCTTGTGGCCATACGGGTTCATTCTAGTGCTTGAATCCACACAGAATCATGGAACGCCGGGAGTAAACTCTGCGTAGCAATGAAGGAACGACTACACAGGCTACGGAGATAGACGGTGTTTTGAAACGTCCCGCAGCCTGCAAAGGAGCCGCCATGCACTTCCTGCTCTTTGCTCTCGCTCTCTACTTCGCACCGGCCATCATCGCGGCTGCGCGTAACACGCATAACGCCACCGCAATCCTCCTGCTCAACATCTTTCTCGGCTGGACGGTGATCGGATGGTTCGTCGCACTGCTGATGGCGATCTGCTCCGCCCCCTGCTGGGCCTATCACTACTACCGTCGCGGATGGTAAAGACCCAAGCGCGCTGGGCGCTGCGCGACTGGCTTGCGGCCTCCGGCCTATTTGCCGCCACAGCCGCCGTCGTCCTTTGGCAGAACGCGCACGTCGCCGTCCTTTGGGACCTCGCTTACGTACTCGACACCGCCACGCGCATCGCCCAGGGCCAGCTTCCCTACCGCGACTTCCCCTTCGCCCACGCCCCGCTCACATTCCTCATCCAGGCAGCCATCATCCGGCTCACTGGCCGCGTCTTCTTCCATCACGTCCTGTACGCAACCATCATCGGCGGTCTCGGCACTCTCCTCACGTGGCGCATCGCGCTGCGCTCGCTCGCCGGCCACATCAACGTCCGCACAGATGCCGCATGGCTCGTCTCGCTTATCCTCGCCACGCCGTTGACGGTGCTCGGCATCTACTGCATCCTGCCCATCCCTTCGTATGACTGCGATACCGCCTTCGCCATTCTCGTTGCAATCTTTCTTCTGCAGCGTCTCAAGCGAACTTCGTCCCCGCTCTACGGAATGGCCACCGGAGCCACCTTGTGCCTGCCGCTCTTTTTCAAGCAGAACATCGGCCTGCCGTTTCTGGCTGCCGCATGTGGCATCATCGCCCTCACGCTTGTCGCCGGACTCTTCGGCCTGCTTAAGCCACCCGCACTCGATTCGTGGACCAAACCCTTGCTTGCCGTCCTCACCGGCATCGCCGTCACGCTCGCAACCGCATTGCTGCTGCTGCACTTCACCGTAGGCATCAGCAACTACCTCCACTGGACAATTCAATTCGCCGCCCAGCGACGCCTGCCCGGCCCGCAACAGATGCTCAGCGTCTACCGTGACCCGCAACTGCTATGGAAGCTGCCGTGCATCATTGCCGCGCTGTTGCTGCTTCGCAATGCTAAATCTCGATGGGCGAGGTTCGTTGCGCTCGCTTTGTTCGCAGCTCCGTTTATCTACACGCTCTGCACGCTGTTCATCTACGACGATGCCGACGAGCGCGGCGACAGCCTGCTCGCCCTCTGGCCGATGCTGCTGATCCTCGCCGCCGTATTGGCTCTATGGAACCTGCGCAGTTTCCGCCCGCAGCGGCGCCCGCATTTCCAGATCCATCCGTTTCTGCCGATCCTCATGCTGACCGCCATCCACGGCACGCTCATGTCGCAGCAGCTCTGGGGATCGACCTACGGAATCTGGCCGCTGCTCATCCTTCTCATCGCCGAGATGATGGCCTTCCTCGCTGCGTTCAAATCACCGGCTCTCGATATGCGCAAACTCGCACTGGCCGCCGCCATCATCGTTTCAGCCACACTGCTGATCTGCGGAGCCCTCTACACGGCCAGCGAGGAACGCCTGTCCTACGCGCAACTACCCGCCGAGCCCGTGCAACACTCCTCATTCCCGCAACTCAAAGGCATATCCATCGCAGGTCCGTACCTGCCCGACCTCGACGAACTGCTCCGCTACGCCGACGCCAACATTCCAAAGTCCGACGGCATCATCCTCATGCCCGGCGAAGACCCCTTCTACTTCGTCACTGGCCGCACACCGCAGTTCCCAGTGCTCCTCTTCGATCCCGCCACCGACCCGCTATCGCCCGCACAAGTAGTCGAAGCAGCCGGCCGGCACAACATCCGCTGGCTCATCGTAAAGCGCAATCTGCAACTGACCGCCGACCCCACTCCACAACGCGAAGCTACGCTAACCCTGCTGCGAAGCAGGTTCAAACCAGCAGCCCACCTGCACGCCTACGACGTATACCAAAGAAATTAGCCATTGTCCGAAGAAAGCAAGCCCCCAAACCCACCACAACAAGCTGAAAGCCAAACGCCGGGTGCCCCATCCTTCTCGCAGCTTCATCGCGAGAAGGGTGGGATAGCAAGCCCTCAAACCCACCGCAACAAGCTGAAAGCTAAACGCGAAGAGCTAACAACTGGACAACGGGTGCCCCACCTTCGCCGATGCGCAGTTTCATCGCGCATCGGTTAAGGTGGGATAGCAAGCCCTCAAACCCACCTCAACACGCTGATAGCTGAAAGCTAAAATCTAAGCGACGGCGCCCTTATGCTTCCTCCGCAACTCTTCCCAATCCTTCTCCGTCTGATCCGCATACAGCGAGCCAAACTCCGCCAGCGCCTCGGCAAATCCTCCACCCGAACCCAGGTAACCGGCAATCATCTGCAAGTCCCCCGATCGCGCATGGCCGCGCGCCAGCAGTTCGCCACAGACCACCGCGTAAGCTTCCAGCCCGCTGCCTTTCAGATCCTCTACATCAATCGAGCCCCTATGATCGTTCAACTGCCGCACCAGGAAATGCCGTCCGCCCATGTGCGTCCATCCCAGAAAAGGATCGGACTGCATCTGCATCGCGCGCTGTCCCCATGCCACTCGTTGGCCATTATGGTGCACCGGGTGCGCATCCGGCAGATACGGCGCGTACGCCGAGGTCGTCTCTTCCTTGATCTGCAGAAACAGCGGATCGCCTTCGCCATTGCCCTCAAAGTAAATGCAATAATCGCGCAGCCCCACCGAGCCCGTACCCACAACCTTGAATGCCACATCCGCTGGCCTGTAGAACAGGAGCAGATGCTGCCGCTGCGGTTCCAGCATTTCGCCATACGGCCCCAGCGACCGCAACACCGTTGCAGCCTGCGCACCTGTCACGCGACTCAGCATCGGCTTGCTGTCTTTAAAGCGGCGCTCGTCACCTTTGCCCGCGCCTTTAGCTTTCACCGGCTCAGTGAACTGTTCAAGTGCATGCTGAGCTGTTGCGCGCTCGGCTTTCATCAGCGCGGTATGCACCGGTTCCACGCCGTTCAGCCGATGCACCTGGAAGCGCGTCACATCCAGCAGCGGCATCTTTGAGAAGCTGCGCATCAGCGCGCAATAACGCTCAATGCACTTCACCACCGCCTCTTCTGCCGACGGCTCCTTGTGCCCCGACTCGCGTCCGGCCAGCACCAGCGAGGCGGCCATGCGCTTCAAATCCCATTCGAACGGCGCGCGAATCGTCTCATCAAAATCGTTGATGTCGAAAACCAGTCGCCCGTCCGGCGCTGCAAACGCGCCCAGGTTGCGCACGTGAGCATCCCCGCAGATCTGCGCCATCACGCCCGTCGAAGGGAGCGCGGCCAGGTCCGCCGCCATTACCGGCACTGCGCCGCGAAAGTAGCCGAATGGCGATTGCGCCATCAGCTCATATTTCACTTTCACCAGCGCCGGCACCCTTCCCTTCATTGACCGCTCCACCAGCGCAATGGCCCGAACGTTTCGCGATTTCGAATTCAGTTCACCGTGATCGCCGCGGCCAATCTGCTTGCGTCGTGTCTGGCCCAACTTTCGCCGTTCTTCAGGTGTCGTGTATTGCATAGCCGGAACATACACCCATCGCCTGCCCCCTGCAATCTTCCGCTATCATCCAAACTAGAGCCGCTCGTGGAGGAACGCCCTTGTCATCCGCACCATTCCGCTTGTTACTCGCCGTCATTTCCGCCGGCTCAATTGCTCTCGTTGCGCAGTCGTCACAAAAACCTCTCACCGTCGACGCCATCTACGGCCACGGCTCCCTTACCGGCAACGGGCCTGAGCAGCTCACCTGGTCGCCAGACGGCAAGCACCTCACCTATCTCGACGCCGGCCAACTCATCGATCTCGATCCCGCTTCAGGCCGGCCTCATGTGCTGATAAGCCGCGCCAAGCTCGCTCCGCTCACCCGCGACGACGCCTCTGAAAGAGATCGCGATCATCGCCAGCGCTACAAGATGGCCGCCTACATCTGGGCGCCCGACGCGCAGCATCTCCTCTTCGACGCAGATGGCCACCTGTGGATCTACGACCTCGCCAACAGCACCGGCATCGAGATCGCCTACACAGGCGCAGCTTCCGGCGACGACCCCAAGTTCTCTCCCGACGGCAAGTCAATCTCCTTCATTCGCGACAACAGCCTCACCGTCGTGCGCCTCCGCGATGCCGGTACACCTTCAGTCGTCGTGGCTCCATCCAGCGGACCTAACATTCTGAACGGCAAGGTCGACTGGGTCTACGACGAAGAACTTGAAACGCGCAGCAACTACTTCTGGTCGCCCGACTCCACCCGTCTCGCCTTTCTGCAGATGAATGAAACGGAAGTGCCACGCTATCCCATTGAAGACTGGATCCCCGCGCACGCCACGCTCGACCTCGAGCGCTACCCGCAACCCGGCGACCCCAATCCCGATGTGCGCGTTGGAGTCGTCGGCGCCGGCAGCAACAGGTCCGTCTGGATTAAGCTGCCCATCAAGGCCGGGCAGGATTACATTCCGCGCTTCGGCTGGGCTGACCGCCGCACCCTATGGATCGAAACCATCACCCGCGATCACAAGCATCGCGATATCTATCTTGCCGATCCTGAAAGCGGACAATCGCGCCTCGTGCTTCAGATCAGCGACGACAAGTTCGTCGACGATAACTACGAAGTCCACATTGAGGACGGCGGCATCGTGCTCAGCAACTGGACCGACGGGCGCAATCACCTCTACCTCTACAGCTTCGACAAAAACAGCCCCGGCACCGCCACCGCAAAGCTCGAGCGGCAGCTAACCAGCGGCAACTTCGACGTGGGCGAAATCTACAACGTCGACTTCGCCCGCAAGCAGATCGAGTACGCCTCCAATGAAGGCAATCCTCTTGAGCAGCAGGTATGGCGCGTCGACTTCGACGGCAAGCGCACACAACTAACCCAGGGTGCCGGCTTTCATACCGGCAACTTCTCACCCGACGGCAGCGGCCTCGTCGATCGCATATCCACTCGTCTCAGCCCGCCGGTTCTTCGCCTCTGCCAGACCGCGGGCAAGTGCAACGTGTTCTGGCAAACGCGGGCGCTTGAGCCATACCATCTGCGCGCGCCGGAACAGTTGGAAGTGACCGCCCACGACGGCAGCAAGCTCTACGCCACGCTGCTTCTGCCGGACGGCGTTGCAAATCCAGCCTCGGTGCCGCTCATCGTCAACCCTTACGGCGGCCCCGGCTCGCAAATCGTCGGCGACAAGTGGAGCGATAGTTTGCTCTTCGACGAACTGCTCGCACAGCATGGCTTCGCCGTACTGCATGCCGACAATCGCGGCTCGCCCAACCGCGGACGCGCCTTTGCGCAAGCGGCCTGGCACAACTTCGGCCACGTGCAGCTTGAAGACCAGCTAACCGTGGTTGACGCGGCCCTCGCAAAATATCCGCAGCTTGATGCCAAGCGCCTGGGCTGGTGGGGCTGGAGCTGGGGCGGCTCCTTCACGCTCTACGCAATGACGCACTCGGACCGCTTCCGCGCCGGAATAGCCGTCGCCCCCGTCACGTCCTGGCAGAATTACGACTCCATCTACACTGAGCGCTACATGAATGAGCCAGCCGACTTCCCGAGCGGCTACAAAGACTTCTCCGTCGTCAACTCGGCTGCTCACCTCAAAGGCCGCCTGCTTTTGGTGCACGGCACCGGCGACGACAACGTCCACATCGGCAACACCGTGCAGTTCATCCAGGCGCTCATCGAGGCGGGCATTCCCTACGACCTGCAGATCTATCCGCGCAAAACGCACTCCATCGCAGGCTCCGACGTCCGCACGCACCTGTACAACCGCATCCTCGCGCAGTTCGAGCAGTACCTCAAACCGCCATTGGCGCCGTAATCACATCTGTAGTTGGTGAGGGAATTAAAAAGCAGCTTTCTGCCGCTTTAGCGAAGACGAGCCAACTTGAATCGACCAGGCAAGCCCGTTAGACTTCGTGGCGCTCGAACAGGTCGTCCTTCTCGCGCTTGGAGCAGTCAGAGCACTCCAGGCAGCAAATCAAGAGCACGGCCACTCCAACAGTGACAAGGACGGCGAGGACATTCGCGTTGACCTCTAGCCAATGAATAAATCCAGTCATAAGTGTTCGGCCTTTTCAGCGGACTCCGGATCGTCGCCAGCACTCCCGGATTGGCGACAAGACGGCGCTGTATATTTGACGAATTTGCCTGCGGTTAAGTTGATTATGGACCACGTCACTCAGTTTTTCTTGCGCACGAGGGAAGAAACGGCGAAAATACTGTCACGATGGTAATGGGTCCCAACTCGGAACGACATTCCCAACACCCCGCCACCTCTGCGAATGCCGCCCAACTGGACCCTGTCCATTCCACAGAAAATAAGTTGGTTAGCGACACCAACGACGCGATCGGCGAAGCCATTGAAACCATCAGCGAAGACAGTTTCGACGAATCCAATTCCCCCAATCTGCTTCAGAACTTGAATATTGGCCCGGCTCCCGTCGCCTCGCCCACTCCCCCGGAACCCGTCCCCGGCCCCTACGTCAATTGGCTCTTCGTCGATCTCAACTCCTACTTCGCCTCCGTCGAACAGCAGGTCCGCCCCGAGTTGCGCGGCCGCCCCGTCGGCGTGGTCCCCATGATGGCCGACACCACCGTATGCATCGCCGCCAGCTACGAGGCCAAAGCCTTCGGCGTGCGTACCGGAACCGTCGTCGCCGACGCCAAACGCCTCTGCCCCGACATCGTGTTCGTCGAGGGCCGTCACGATCTCTACACTGAATTCCACCACCGCATCGTCGAAGCCGTTGAAAGCTGCCTCCCCGTCACTGCCGTTCTGTCCATCGACGAAATGGCTTGCCGCCTCATGGGCCGCGAACGTCCGCTGCTTGCCGCCATGGACCTAGGCCGGCGCGTAAAAGCGCGCATCATCGAGCAGGTGGGGCCCATGATGCGCAGCTCCGTTGGCCTGGCCACCAGTCGTTACCTGGCCAAGATCGCCAGCGATATGGAGAAACCCAACGGCCTTGTCGCTCTACCGCTCGACATTTTGCCTGAGGCTCTCAGCAGGCTCACGCTGCGCGATCTGCCGGGCATCGGCGCCCGCACTGAGAAGCGCCTGAACGAAAAAGGCATAACCAACATGCCCCAGTTGCTCGCACTCAACTGCGAGCAGGCCGGCGAACTGTGGGGCTCCGTATGGGGCCAGCGGCTATGGCACTGGCTGCAAGGCGAAGACTTCGATATGGCGGAGCACGAGCACCTCAAGTCCATCAGCCACTCCCACGTGCTGGCACCGGAAATGCGCACCGCGGAGAAAGCTTGGGCCGTCGCGCACAAGCTACTGCACAAGGCCGCCATGCGCCTGCGCGCCGCCAACCTGTGGGCCGGCAGCATCGGCCTCGCAGTGGGTTTTGCGGTCCCGCGCGGCGAAAAGACGCCAGTGAGCCGTTTCGGCGTGCCCACGCGCGGATGGCACAGCGAAGTTCGCCTCAGCGAGTGCCAGGACAATCCCACGCTCATCGCGGCGCTCAGCCGCCTCTGGGCCAGCCGCCCCTCAGGCGCCGAATACGACCAGCCCTATTTCATCGGCGTGCAATTAAACGGCCTCGTCCCGGACCACCTGCACTCGCTCAATCTCTTTGAATCGCTCGACGGCGAGCAGAGCCGCACCCGCCTGCTGAAAGCCATGGACGAGCTCAATAACAAATACGGCCTCAGCACTCTCGCTCCCGCCACCATGCTGACGGCTTATAAAGCCGCTCCCACGCGCATCGCCTTCCACAACATCCCCGATCTCTTCTAAAACACGTTCCGATACGCGGGACAGCCGGGTGCCCCAGGTTCGGCGCAATTTTCGGCGCCTAACCTGGGATAGCACGAACCTCAACTCCCCGCAGTCAGCCAGGTTTCATGGCCCCACGAACGTAATCCTCAACGCGACATTCACACTCGCCCTTCGAAACCGCCCCGCCATGATTTATGCTGGCATCTCCACAACTTGCCCTGAACCGGCAAACCCTCGTATCATCCGTCGAGAGAAAAGCCACGAGAGAATCACTATGAGCGAATCCCAGGACAACCCCAACTTGCGTCTGAAGGGCAGGCTGATGTCCGCCTCGGAGATCGAGCGTACTCTGGTGCGCCTGGCCCACGAGATTGTTGAGAAAAGCAACGGCAGTGAAGACCTCGCCCTGGTCGGCATTAAGCGCCGCGGTATTCCGCTGGCCGAGCGGCTAGGCAAACTCATCTCCGGCATTGAGAAGCGCCCCGTCGATACCGGCACTCTCGACATCCAGTTTTATCGCGACGATCTGTCCACCGCTGGTGTGCGCCCGGTAGTCACGCCCGGCGCAATCGGTTTCGACGTCGATGGCCGCGACATCGTGCTCTGCGACGACGTGCTTTATACCGGCCGCACCATACGTGCTGCGCTCGATGCATTGTTCGACCACGGCCGGCCTCGCCGCGTTCAGCTCGCCGTGCTCATTGACCGCGGCCACCGCGAGCTGCCCATCGAGGCCACCTATGTTGGCAAGACCGTGCCCACCAGCAGCCGCGAAATTATCGAAGTCAAGTTCCACGAAGTCGACCAGAGCGATCAAGTGCTGCTGGTCGAGCGCGTAGGTTAGTTCCACTCGTTAAACGCTTAGGCGCAGAAAAAGCGGGGTGCCCCATCCTTCTCACGGTCTTATCGTGAGAAGGGTGGGACAGCAAGCCCCCAAACGCACCACAAACAAGCCGAAGGCTGAGAGCTGAAAGCTGAAAGCTGAAAAATGAATCCCGCAGCCGCCGTTCGTCGCCCACTTCATCCGCCTCCAGTGCCCCCATCGCCATTCCCTTACCAAACCGGTTCGTTGCTCTCCATAATGGACCTGAGTGTTGGAGGCATCGGCCACATCCTGGAACGCGCCACCGCCCTCGAAAAGGAAGACCCCCTCAAGCGCGATCACATTCTCGCCAAGCGCCGCATCGCTCTTCTCTTTTACGAGTCTTCCACGCGTACCCGCACCAGTTTCGAACTGGCGGCAAAATCTCTCGGCGCCGACACAACGCTCGTTTCAAATCTCAGCTCCAGCATTGAAAAAGGCGAGTCGCTCAAAGACACCGGCCTCACTCTCCGCGCGCTCGGCGCTGAAGCCATCATCCTGCGCCACAACTCATCCGGCGCAGCCTGGCTGCTTGAAGAGTCCACACATCTGCCGGTGCTGAACGCGGGCGATGGCATGCACGAGCATCCTACCCAGGCCCTGCTCGATCTGCGCACCATCCTCGCGCATCTGCGCGATGGCGCAACCAACGTCACTCCTGAAACACTCGCCGGCGTCACCGTCACCATCACCGGCGACATTTTGCACAGCCGCGTAGCGCGCTCCAACATGCTGCTGCTGCCGCGGCTCGGCGCGCGCGTCGTGCTCTGCGGTCCCAAAGAACTGCTGCCGGAGATGGCTGCCGGCGCTGGTCCCGGCATCGAAATCGAACGCGACTTTGAAGCTGCCATGCGCCGCTCGCAGGTCATCATGATGCTGCGTATCCAGGCCGAGCGGATCGCCGGCTTGCAACTCGACCTGGAGGAATACAAAGCCAGTTATCAGCTCACCGGCCAGCGGCTGGCGGCCCTCGCGCCAACTGCCCTTGTCCTGCATCCCGGCCCCATCATTCGCGGCATGGAAATCACCGCCGGCGTAGCGGACGGCGCGCAGTCGTGCATCCTCGAGCAAGTCACCAACGGCGTAGCCATTCGCATGGCCGTCGTGGAGCGGGCTCTGCTCTCCGCTCAGCAAGGGGGCCGCGCATGACCGCGATCGCTATTCGCAACGGACACCTCATCGATCCTGCCGGAGGCGTTGACGCCGCAAAAGACATCCTGCTCAAAGACGGCCGCGTCGCCGAGATCGCAAGCCCCGCCAAGCTGAAGACCGCCAACGGCGCTGAAGTTCTCGACGCCACCGGACTCACCGTAGCCCCCGGCCTCATCGATATCCACGTGCACCTGCGCGAGCCCGGTCAGGGATACAAAGAGACTATCGCCTCCGGCACAGCAGCCGCAGCCGCGGGCGGCTTCACCTCCGTCGCCGCCATGCCCAACACCACGCCCGTCAACGACTCGTCCGAAATCACCCGTTGGATGCAGGCGCCGGAACGCGGCGCAGTGGCGCGCGTCTTCCCCATCGCCGCAGCCACGCGCGGATCAAAGGGCGAGTCCGTCAACGATTTTGCCGCTCTCAAATCGGCAGGCGCTGTCGCCGTCACTGACGATGGCCGTCCCATTCTCAAAGACAGTATGATGCGCGAAGTCCTCTCCGCAGCCGCGCGCACCGGCCTCTGCGTCATTCAGCACGCTGAAGACACCCGCATGACGCAGGGCGCCAGCATGAACCTCGGTCCTGTGTCGTTCAAGCTCGGCCTGCGCGGCATGCCCACTGAAGCGGAATCGCAAATCGTCGAGCGCGACATCCGCCTCGTCGCGGAACTGCGCGACACGCGCGCGCATCTGCACGTCGCCCACACCTCCACCGCCGCAGCCTTGGCCGCGGTCCGCCAGGCCCGCCGCAACGGCCTGCGCATCACCTGCGAAGTCGCCCCGCATCATTTCCTTCTCACTGAGGAGCACGTGGGCTTCTACAACACGCACGCCAAGATGAATCCGCCGCTGCGTTCCGCAGCCGACCGCGACGCCATGATCGAGGGCATCCTCGACGGCGTTGTCGACGCCATCGCCACCGACCACGCGCCCCACGCAGCGCACGAAAAGGAAATGGAATTCGAACTCGCGCCCAACGGAATCACCGGCCTCGAAACTGCTCTCGGCCTCTCGCTCCGATGGCTGCACAAGGAGTGGAAGATGCCGCTTGGCCGCGTCCTGAGCCTGCTCAGCGCCCAGCCCGCCGCCCTTCTCGGACTCAAGAACCGCGGCACTCTCACCATCGGCAGTTATGCTGACGTGGTTGTCTTCGATCCCAAGGCCGAATGGGTCTACCGTGCCACCGATTCGAAATCGAAGGCCAAGAACACCCCATTCGACGGCTGGACCATGCGTGGCAAAATCCGCTGGACCATCAGCGAAGGCCGCCTCGTCTACGCAGCCTCCTGAGTTCTAACACGGCTCCGGCCGCGTAACCGCTGCCTGTGCCCCATTCATCGCAGCTTCATCGCGATGAGTGGGACTGATGCGTTTGGGTGCCCCATTCATCGCGGTTTTGTCGCGATGAGTGGGACAGCAAAGATTCCAACCACCCAAATCACCCCTGACTTCTGCGTGTTCGTTTATGTCTGGCGCTCCGTTCTACCGGCCCCGGAAGGGCGACGCAAAAAAATCAGCCTTCTTGATGTTCGGCTTTGCCAGCGCGACCCGACCCAACTTTAGCTCGCTCTCTTTCGTCTAACTGGACTGAAACACTCCAATTGCTAAATTAGCGGCATTACCCAAAACTAGCTGGCGCTGGACCAATCAGATCGGAGAGTGGAAGCGAAATGAAACACCTGGCGATTGCAGGGCTATTCCTGGCTCTTGCGGCAACCTATGCAGATGCGCAGATCAATGCAGGCGAGCAGAAGCCCGAGGCCAGCCTGCCCTTCGACATGACCCAGGTAGCCGAGTTCAACAAGCCCTGGCGCATTGCCTTCCTGCCCGACGGCCGGATGCTGATCACCGAAAAACCGGGCGCTCTGTGGCTCGTCACGCAGCAGGGAACCAAGAGGCCCGTCGCAAACGTGCCCGCCGCCCAAGCTGGCGGGCAAGGCGGCATGCTGGGCGTCTTCGTGTCGCCGCACTACGCCAAGGATCACGACATCTATCTCACCTATGCGGAGCCGGGCGATGACGGTTCGAGCCTGGCCCTCGCACGCGCCCAGCTCAAGCTCAGCCAGGATTCCGCCAGCCTCGAAGGGCTGAACGTAATCTGGCGCGATGGTGAAAGAGGCATGGGCGGACAGTTCGGCGCACAGGTAGCCTTTTCCCCCGATGGCCGTTACCTGTTCCTCACCTCCGGCGATCGGCAGCGCATGACGCCCGCCCAGGATCCTAACCAGCCGCTCGGCAAAATCCTGCGCCTCACGCTCGATGGCAAGCCGGCGCCCGGCAATCCCATGGCCGGCAAAACCGGCGCAGCCACCGTGCCCGTAATCGACCCGCCGCGGGATACCGAAGCCGCAAAGACTGCTCCAGTCGTCAGAACCTACACCTTCCCCGGCCCCAACCTCACGCCGGCGGAGACATGGACCATGGGGCACCGCACACCCTACGGCCTGGCATTCGCGCCCGATGGCCGCCTCTGGGAAGTCGAACATGGCCCGCGCGGTGGCGATGAGCTCAACCTCATCGAGCCCGGCAAAAATTACGGCTGGCCGCTCGTCTCCTACGCAGTCAACTACAACGGAGTGCCTATCCCCAGCCCCGACACGCGTTCCGATCTCACCAAGCCCGTTATCTACTGGACGCCCGTCATCGCACCAGGCAATCTTGTCTTCTACAACGGCAAAATGTTCCCACAGTGGGAGGGCTCAGCCTTCGTAAGTGGGCTCTCGACCATGTCGCTAAGCCGCATCACCTTTGACGGCAAAGGCGGCGCCAAGCCCGCCGAGCGCTGGTCTCTCGATCACCGAATCCGCGACGTTGAAGTCGCTCCCGACGGCGCCTTGTGGCTCATCGTGGACTCCACCTCAGGGGGCCTCTACCGCCTGACGCCGAAAAAACAGTAAGGCGGAGAACCCTCTTTCACTCACGAGAAATGAACGGGTGCCCCATTCATGCCGCAGTTTCATCGCGGCATGAATGGGATAGCACAATCCTCAATTCCACAATTCTCGTTAGCTTCCGGTCAAGAGACAGCGGCGGGGGTCTTCCGTCGATTCGCTCGCAGAATAAAGAGGATAAAAAGCATAATGGCACCAGCACCAGCAATTATGGCTCGCCCACACAACTGCTGCAGGCACGCATAGGCTGTTCAAGACCTCTCTCCGGCAAACCGACATGCAATCTCACATCAGAGGCGGCCCCTTGAACATCCTCATGGATATCCAGAATGATCCTCTGGCGTGACCCAACAGGCGGCCGAAAATATCGCTCGAAAATCGCGATCATTGCCGCCTTCATCTCTGTAACTCCCGCTTCGAATCACAGCCCCTGTTTCGTTCAAAATCTTCCAGTCAAGGTTCAGCGGGGTCCGAGGATAAGGGAGGAAATATATTTCGATTTGATAATCATCGTCCAGGTCTGTTGTAAAGAATGGCGAGGTGAACTCACCGCGCTTGAGCGCAACCGGAACTGAAAGCGGCTCCAGATTGTGAGCATGTCCCCACCAGATCAAATAGGCCAGTGGAGCTATACCAGCGAGCACCAAAATGAGGGCGAGGCATATAAAAATTCTGTGCCAGGGCCATCGTTTCACAATACCTGTCTCCTAACATCGCAATCGGTGATGATTGTAAGCCGCGACAGCCGACGTAGCGGGCACGTGGCCCACATCTCACTAACCACGAATCAGCGGGTGCCCCATTCATCGCGGTTTTATCGCGATGAGTGGGAAAGCACGAACCTCAACTCCACCTTTCCGAAGACTGGGCGCTGGAACGTCCCGCCCCAAGAGCTCTCTGGTCCACGGGCCCCACTTACGGCATCATGAAGCTGAAAGGTGACGGCTAACAGTTGCTAAGAGAAAAGGTGCCACAATGTTGACCATCCCCGCCACAATGCAATACACCGACTGGAGCCTGTTCTTCCTGCGCATCGTCGTCGCCATTGTCTTCGGCACCAGTGGATACAGCCACCTCAAAGCACCCGGTGAGCGTGCAAAAAGCATCGGCATGCCCGTGCCCTTCACCATCTTCCTGGGCGCCGCCGAGCTTGCCGGCGCCATCGCGCTCGCCCTCGGCATCCTCACCCAATGGGCAGCGCTCGGCCTCATCCTCATCATGCTTGGAGCAATTTACAAAAAAATCGCTGAATGGCACACCGGCTTCTGGGGAGAGAAGTCCATGGGCTGGCACTACGACCTGCTCTTCATCGCCATGAACCTGGTCATCTTCACAACCGGCGGCGGACACATCGCACTCATGCCCACTTGAAACTTCCCTGAAGTCAAGGCCGATCGGATTATCATGGCCTGACATGTTCGACCAACTTCGCATTGCTGCATTGATTGGCGGGCTGGCAACGAGTCTGCTCGTGCCCTGCTGTTCGTTCGGACAATCACTCGCCCTCGATTCGACAAAAGGACTCGAGCCGCACGGCGTCGTCATTGATACGGTCACGTATCAGGGACGCGAGGCGATACAAGTGACTTCTTCGCCCGCAGCCGACAAAGCATGGGCAGCGAGTCCGGCCGGCACCGGCGGCGGAATCGTCGTTCTCCCCAGCATCTCGTTCCATAACGGCACAATCGACATTGACGTTTCAGGCAAGCCCGGCGCCGGTGCGCCCGGCGACGCGCGTGGTTTTGTCGGCGTCGGTTTCCGCGTGGCTCCGGATCTATCAAAGTACGAGTGCGTCTACATCCGCCCCACCAACGGCCGCGCCGACGACCAATTGAGGCGCAATCACTCAACGCAGTACACTTCAGTTCCCGATTACGAATGGATGAGGCTACGATCCGAGTCGCCCGGAGTTTACGAGTCGTATGTTGATCTCGTACCGGGCGAGTGGACTCACCTGAAGATCGAAGTAAGCGGCTTGAAGATGCGGCTCTACGTCAACGGCGCGTCGCAGCCAACACTCGTGGTCAACGATCTCAAGCGCGGAGACACCACGGGCGGAGTCGCATTGTGGATTGGAGTCGGGACCGAGGCCCACTTCGCCAATTTACGCATAACCCAATGACGCGAACTTGATTTGCGACAACCGCAAAAGCGGTTGTCATCCCGACCGCAAATTCTACGATGAAAGGGAACTGCTGCGTGGAGGCATCTTTCAGATGTCGCTAAGGCCCGGAACAAGCCGTCATATTCCCCAACCTTGCACCCAATGTGCAAACGCATGCCAGGGCGCGGAGGATCCGATCAGGCGGGTGAGCTGCCCCATAACGATCAAAAACACGCTCCCCCACATCGTCGCGCGATGAATCTTGCGCGTCGACCACAAATCATATGCGACCAGCAAAAGAAGAAGAATATACGTAGCGTCATATGCAGGATATATTTGACGGAACAGAATCGGAACGTGCCAGCGAAAGAATGCGGCCCGTGTGAGACAAACGGTTGCGATGATGATGAGCCGCTTGTGTGCTGCCGCATTCCTCCGCAACGCGTATGCAAACCCCGCGAGCACGGCAAAGTCAAACGCGTCTGTAAACGTGACAGCGAGAAGACCGAGCACCAGTTCCATGGATGGCGAGCCCTTCACACGCTCGGCAAGGCCCGCGGCAGTCAGGACGACCATCACCACCATTGCAATAGCAAGCACGAAACCCGCCATGCCCAGCCTGCGGTGCCACCCAACCCGCTTGGCAGAGATGAGGCCCGTCTGCACCATCAGCAGAATCATCCAGGCACTGAATACCACCGCGTGGATGTGTACAATCCGCGATGGCAACGGAGCCAGAAAACCACCCGCCAAGTAGTACGTAGGTGCAAAACCGATCACTACGACTACCGCCAGGAGGACGGTCATCGCAAAGAAGAACTGCCGGTCATACTTGCGCCCCGGCAGGGACTTCGACAGATTGGCCGGATTCGCTGCGTAAATTGACACGGTTCCCTTTCAAAACGTCAGGCGAGTTCGAGCGCAAGTCGTCTAAGCAGGAAAATATCACAATAGCTTTTGGAGTGTGACCGCGGACAAGATGCCACTCCAATTGGAAGGCGGCAAATTCGACGCGATTCGCGATGAATGCTGGAGGCTAGTACCTAGAAGCCGGAAGCTGGTTCACTCACCCTTTGCGGCGATAGTGAATCTGGAACTCGTAACCGTGATTCACCGGGAACAGCCCGGCGACATGCCGCAGCCGTTCCGCCAGCGCCGGCGCGGCCAGCAGCGGATACTCGCGCTCGCGCAGATCGTGATAATCGAAATCCACGGCCAGTGAAAGCATGTAAACCGCCAGCGCATCCGCAAAGCTGGCTTCGAAGTAGCTATTGCGCGCGCGCTCGTCGATTGTCTTCGCCCCATTGTCGTGGCCCTGCGCGCGGCGGCGCGTCTCCCAGGCATCCTGGCTGGTCTCGCCGCGCACTTGCGCATCGGCCTGCGACCACACCAGCGCGGAAAAGCTCTCCGGCACGCCCGCGGCTTCAACAAAGTTGTGCGCAATATTGATAAAGAACTCGAACGCCAGCCCAAACCTGTCTTCCACTAGCCGGGTGGAAATAAACACCGCTTCGGTCGAGCCGAACACAGCATTGCGATGGCAGATGGCGCGGTCGCCAAGTTCCACGCTGTAGGAAGGCGCGATCATGATGTCGCCAGTATCTGCAATCGCCAGAGGAACAAAATAGTACGCGCGATCTTTAAGCGCACCCGACAAAGTTACCGGCACCGCGCCCACCAGCCGTTCCAGATCCGTATCTGAAATGCGGTTCTCGCCCCACACTGCGTAATGAATTCCGTTTGCAGCCTGCGTCACGCTGACCTGAGTGGCAACTTTCTCCGCGTGCCACAGTTCGATTTGTGCAGGGCTGGCCATGAATGACATTCTAGACGAGAGGGGTCACAACAGGCGATGGCGCATCCGATGCAAAACCAGCACAGCCACGGCACAATATTCGGCTTCCCACTTGAAGGCTTCAGCCTGTTCCAGGGCGTGCTGCTTTCTGTTGCGTCGGCGTTTTTTACCTTCTTCGCCGTCACCGCCATTGCCATCTTCGCGCTGCTCATCTGGAACTCAGGCGCCGCCCACAAGATCAACTTCGCTTACAGCTACTTGTACGCGGGATTCCCAGCCGGCGTAATCGTGTTGCTGTTCGGACTGCCGTACTTTCTCTCAGTCTGGTTCCGCGCCAAGATGCGCCGGTAGTCGTGCGCGCCAAGTGGCAGGTGGCCCGCACACCAACCCCGAAGAATCACCGTGAACTTTAAGAGTCTGTGCCCCGTTCATCGCAGCCTCATCGCGATGAGCGGGTCTTGGGATCAGATCGTGGTCACGGCTCTGATAGTACCTCGGCAGATGGCCCGGCCGTGCGCAGCAATCCGCAACCTGTACCAGAAAAATGCGGCTTAGTGTGTGGTTAAACGCACACATTTAGGCCGCACTTTTTGGCGCTTTGCGAGCCTTAGCTGCCGGCCGGCTTTGGATTTTTACGATCGTACTTGGCCACTTGGATTTTGCGCGCCAGGCCGATCTTGGACAGTATCCAGATACCCCAGAAGTTGGGATCGATCTCGTACCACGCAAGCCCATGCCGCGCTGAAACCGGATGCGCGTGATGGTTGTTGTGCCAACCCTCACCGCCCGTCAAAAGCGCCACCCACCATAGGTTGCGCGAATCATCGCGTGTCTCAAAACGCCGCTTGCCCCACATGTGCGTTGCCGAGTTCACAAGCCACGTAGCATGCAGTCCGAGCGTGACGCGAAGCAGCACACCCCAGAGCACCATCGCAACGCCGTTCACCCAACCGCCCCACATCCATCCGCCTGCCAGCAGGAGCAACGCGCTCACCGTAATCGGAACCCAGTGATACTTGCTGAGCCAAACATAGAAACGGTCGCGGCTCAAGTCCGGTGAATAGCGGGCCAGCGTCGCCGTCTGAGCATGCAGAGCTTCGCCGAAAAGCACCCAACCGGCATGCGCCCACCATGCACCCTCGCGCGGTGTATGCGGATCGCCTTCATGATCGCTGAGTTGATGATGAACACGATGTGTCGAAACCCAGAAGATCGGCCCGCCCTCAAGCGACATCGTCGCAAATACTGACATCACGTACTCGACCCACTTTGGCGTGTGATATCCGCGATGCGTCAGCAAACGGTGATAGCACATGCCGATGCCTACATTGATAGCCAGAACGTAGAGAATCGACATCACCAGAAATCGTTGCCAGCTGAACAGGAAAAGCGCAGCCAGGGCGCCAACATGGAAGATCGCGATGGTCACGAGCGAAATCCAGTTCATCCCTTCGCCTGCAGTGGCGGCACGGCCCATGCGAACTTCCTGCCTTGCAGGGACCTTGCGCGCAGTTTTGGTGCCTTGGTTCATGGTGACAACTTCAACAGCAACGACAGTTGTTGATTCAAGAGACGGTATGGTTGGTGCTATTGACATCTTCGGGGAGAAACCTCACTTGGCAACACTGGGAACCTGCATTACTGGGGAACGCTGGGGACCTGCATTCATTGTATAGGAGGTTTGATGTGGCCGCTCTGCAATCGCTGCCAGTCTCCGGATCTCCGATCAGGACTGAGGATCAGCGGTGCTGTCATTCGTGTCCGGCGCATTCGCCTCGGGCGCTATGTTGCCCGGCCCGGTCGCAAACAACCTGGTAACCTGCCCGCGCAGAACCCGGTAAAGCGCAAACTGCCGCTGGGTAGCTCCGCGCAGTTCAAACAGTAATTCGCCCCGATTGTCCGCCATCACGTCCACGGCATCCACCAGCCGCATCCTTGGCGTTTCATCAAGATGCGACGCATCGGTCACATTCTTGAACAGCACCGTCACCTTGCCGTAGATATTCGGCTGGCAGATCAGCGTAATGAACTTCTGTTTCGCGCCTTCCCCATCCGTCCGCGCAGACAAAACCATAGTCGCGCCCGAACTGTAAGCCAGTTCGAACACGCGGAACTGCTCATCCAGCAACGGTGCGGGAATGGGTGGAGGCGGTGGAGTCGTCGCCTTCTTCCGTGCCGCAGCCGTTGCCCGCGCACTTGGCGTCCTCACTTTGGCGCGCTCGGGTGCAGCAACCGGGAGCTTACTGTTCAGGCCAAGTGCCTCGCGGGCAATGTCTTCCATTGCCGCTTTCATGTTGCCTTCGTCAGTAGGATTCGCCCAGCTATAGCTCCATAAATGTTCCGGTCGGTTCTTCGCATCGGAAACCGCGACAGCCTGGTGCAAATCCGGTGGCAGCCCCATCAGCGTCGGCAACACCTTGCCACCCTGCTCAGCTGGTTTCCCACGAGACAGCTTTGGCCGATTGGGATCGCTCAATCTTTGCACCGACTCCACGTGCCCCTCATCTACCATCTGCCCCTGCTGTTGCGGTTTATCAGCTTTCTTCTTCAGCTTCGGCCTGTCGGGATCGGGAGACGCCGAACCTGTGCTTGCCGATCCGCCGCTTGCCGAATCATCCTCTGAAGTCTTCTTGTGCAGGGTCGGGCGGTCAGGATCCGGGGCCGAACCTGTGCTCGATGTCGAATTGTCGGAGTCGTTTGAGGAAGTTTTCTTGTGCAGCGTAGGCCGATCAGGATCTGCGGCAGGCGCATTCGCACCGGAATCGTCGCTCGACCCCTTGCCGGATGCCTGCTTGTCATCATGTTGCTTGCGGTGCAGTACCGGCTTGTCGTCGTTTTCGTTGCCCCAGACATCCTTGTTGTCGACCTTGGCGGGCGCGGGCGGCTTGGGCTTGGGCAACGGCTTCCATGCGCCGAAGCCCACCCACGAGCCCAGTTCCTGACCGGCAGTGCTCACCACAAAAAGCCCGGTCGTCTTGCCATTGTCCTTCAGCTCGTACTCCACCTCACTCGAAAGCGCCAGCGGAGCAGGTCTGGCCATATAAATACCCGCATCCTCCAAATGCTCACCGTCATAGAGCACCACCGGTACAAGACGGCTCGCTTTGGGCCGAGCCTCATCCCCGCTCCACTCCAGCACGGCAATGGCGCGCATGGTCTGGTTCTGCTGGTTCTGCTTCACCTGGCCGGGATATTGCGCGGCCGCCTGCAACGCGGCCGCAAGCGCCAAGCCCGCCAGCAGTGTTGACCCAGTCAACATCCGCCCCGCACAATGGAGCCGTTTAGAAAAAAGAGTATTCAACTGCGATGACACCCTTCGCCCGCCTTGTAAATAATCGAACCTGATGGCCACAATCGGCCCTCCAATGAACGTAAGCACCTCAAGAGGATATTCCCCATGGAACTCAACAAGAAAGTCGCCGACTTCACCCTTCAAACCGACGAGGATAAGACCGTCAGTCTATCCGACTACGCCGGAAAACCCGTCATACTCTTCTTCTACCCCAGAGCGGATACTCCCGGCTGCACCATTGAAGCCTGCGGGTTTCGTGACACTTTCAAGAAGCTTCAGGCGGCCGGAGCAGTGGTTCTGGGAATCTCGCGCGACACGCCCCGCGACCAGGCCAAATTTCGCGCCAAGTATGACCTGCCCTACACGCTCCTTGCTGATGTAGACGAGAAAGTGTGCAATCAGTTTGGCGTTTTGAAGGAAAAGAACATGTACGGCAAGAAAGTCATGGGAATTGAGCGCACCACGTTCGTCATTGGCCCTGACCAGAAGCTGCTTCATGTCTTTCCCAAGGTCACGCCCGAAGGCCATGCTGAAGAGGTTCTGGCTCTCATCAAGGAATGGAACAAGCAGCAAAAGTAAAACTTACTCGTGCCGGTAAGCAGCCGTCCGACCCCGCGCAATCCGGCAACAGCCGCGAGCGTGGGGTGCGGGCGCCAAGCGGCCGCGTCCCTGCGCCTGGCCTCCTGATGGCGCGCGCGTTCTTTGAGGCTCACCCCGAACACGTCGCCCCGCGGCTGCTTGGGAAGCTGGTGGTCAGCTTTACCAACGCCGGCCCAATCGTGGGCCGCATCGTTGAGGTGGAGGCCTATCTCGGTCCCCATAACATCCCGCCCGATCCTGCCGCCCACTCCCATCGCGGGCCAACGCCCCGCAACCAGGTTCTGTTCGGGCCAGCCGGCCACGCTTACGTGTACGCCATCTATGGCAAGTATTTCTGCATGAACGTATCCTGCGAACCGGAAGGCCGCGCGGGATGCATCCTGCTCCGTGCTCTAGAGCCCGTTGGAGAATTGAGCACCAAGCGGATGACAAGGAACCGTGGCCTTGCGTCCGGCGTTTCTATCAAGCAGCTTGCCTCGGGCCCCAGCCGCCTGTGCCTGGCGCTCGGCCTCACGCGGCCCACGCACAATGGCGCGGACCTTCTTGACCCGGCGTCGTCCCTGCAACTCCGCGAGGACGATTTCGCCGTTACCGAGGCCGTCGTAACGGCCCGCATCGGCATAAAGCACGCAGTCGATTGGCCTTTGCGATTCCTGCTGCCCGGTCACGCCTGCGCGTCGGGCCCCAGGAACCTGGTTGGCAGGTGCGTCTTTGTTCGTTAGAATTCCGTCCAACTGGATACAACTCATTTCACGATGCGAGGAAAACGCTTGAAAATCACTTCCCTGTCCCCGCCCGCAATCGCGATTACCGTCATTACCGCAGCAATCTTCGCGATCTCCACCATCGCCCAGGCACCTCAGGGCCCGCCACCGGAAGGCGCAGGTCGGCCTCCGCGCAACTACCCCGCTCCAACCAACCTCAAAGTGCTTCCCAAGGATCTCACCGGAAAACAGGTTCACGACATCATGGAAGGATGGGCAGGCGCGCTTGGCACGCACTGCGATCATTGCCACGCCACTGATCCCAACAACCTCGGTCCAAACGGTCGCCCGCGCCTCAAGTTCGACGACGACTCAAAGCCCGAGAAGAAAATGGCCCGGATCATGTACACCATGACCGAGGATATGAAGAAGAACTACGTTCAAAAGGTGGCGGACATGGACAAAATGGAAGAGCCCGCCGCTCCTTTGACCTGTGGCACTTGCCACCGCGGCCACGTCCATCCTGAAGAGTACGTGCCGCCGAAGGAAAACGGACCCGGAGGCCCACCGCCCGCAGGCGCAATGCCGCCCATGCAGCACTAAGTTGATTCTGAGAAATCTGATCTCGCCTGTTTCAAAAAAAATGGGTGCCCCACCTTCGCCGATGCGCAGTTTCATCGCGCATCGGTTAAGGTGGGACAGCAAGCCCCCAAACTGCATCACGAATGAGCTAAGAGCTAACAGCTAATAGCTAGCGGCTGCTTCTCGAATAGTCCCCGCTCTTCCCGCCGGTCTTCGATTCAAGCTGTACATTGCGGATCACGATTCCTTTGTCGAGCGCCTTGGTCATGTCGTATACCGTGAGCGCCGCAACCGTTGCGGCCGTCAGCGCTTCCATCTCGACACCCGTCGGACCGGTCGTCGCTGCGGACGCGGTGATGCGCACTCCGCCCTCTGCAATGTCAGCCTGCACGTCAACATGCGTAAGAGGCAGGGGATGGCACATCGGAATCAGTTCCGAAGTCCGCTTGGCCGCCTGGATCCCCGCAATACGCGCAACCTCGAGAGGGTTTCCCTTGGGATTGGAGGGCAGAGCAGCCAGAACGGCGGCCGATAGCTCCACGAACGCCGATGCAGTTGCAGTGCGGCGCGTGTCCTGCTTCGCGCTAATGTCCACCATCGACGCTTTTCCCGCTTCATCGTAATGCGAAAGCTTCGTTGCTTCTGACATCGATCTCCTCAACTGAGCAGAATGCGAACCGTTGCACCCGGCTCGGGATGGGGTGCGTTGTCTTCGAGAACCACAAAGCAGTTCGCACGCGCCATCGCGGCAATATCGCCCGACCCTTGCCATTGCACGAGTTCCACGTTTGGCAAATCTCCGTCGCTACCGAAAGTACACCACGCTGGAAGAAATCGGGTAAGCCCGCCTTTGCTCTGCTTTCCCGCAGCACGACTCAATCGCGCCAACGCAAAACGTGGCCAGTGTTCACGGCTACCTGCCAGAGCAGCCAATATCGGCGCTGCAAACAACACAAACGTCACGGCCGAGGATACCGGATTCCCCGGCAATCCGAAAAACGGAATTGCTCCTTCGCCATCTGCTCTCGGGACTTCTCCAAAGACCAGCGGTTTGCCCGGCTGTATGCGCACGCCAGTGAAATGAAATCCTGCGCCAGCCCGGGCAAGCGCCGGTTCAACCAGGTCGAACTTGCCTGCTGAAACTCCCCCGGTGACCAGCAGCATATCTGCCGCGCGCGCCTGCTCGATCACTGCATCCAGGGCCTCATCATTATCCGGCGTAATGGGCAAAACCAGTGGATCTCCGCCCGCCTCCGCCACCATCGCCGCCAGCATTGGACCGTTCGAGTTGCGAATCTGCGCCGGCCCTGGTGTCGAGCTCATCAGAACGATCTCATCTCCGGTAGACAGGATGGCGACGCGCGGCCGGCAAAATACTTCAACCGCCTCGTGCCCGCACGCTGCGGCCAGTGCAATCTGCGCAAAGGAAATTCGCGTCCCGGCGGGAAGTAGCTCATCCCCCTTGCGTGCCTGCGCTCCCTGCGCAACGATATTGTCACTGGCAGAAATGCGGCGTCCTGGCGCCATGCTCAGCTTCCCGTCTTCGGTAACAACATGCTCGAGCATGACCACGCAATCGGCCCCCGGCGGAACCGGCGCTCCGGTCATGATTTCCCAAGCAGCGCCTCGAGGCAGAACGCTGACAGACGGCTCTCCCGCACGCGTAGTGCCGGCGATCGGCAGATTGACTTGGCCCATGATCTCTGCGGCCCGGCATGCGAACCCATCGCGCGTCGAACGTGGAAATGGCGGCTGATCGGCGTCCGCGCGCAGAGGCGCCGCCAGTACCCGGCCGTGCGCCGACCGGAGTGTTACGCGTTCGACCGCCGGGTGAGTCTGCCTGAAGCGCTCAACGTGTGAAGCAACCAGCGCCGCCGCTTCCGCGTAGCTAAGCACAGCCAAACTCATGAATGGATTCTATTCGAGGCTCCCCGCCAGGGGGGAGGCAGGCAGGCCCCAAAAAACACGAAGGGCGCGTCCTGCCTCAGGACGCGCCCTTCGATTTCAGAAAAGTAGTGCTACTTCTTGGGAGCCTTGTAATTGGCGTTCACCTTCTCGCCGGCCTGATCGAGAATGCCCTTCACTTCAGCAGCGTACGGACCGGCGGGAGCGAGCGCCAGATACTTCTGGTACGCTTCTTCGCAATCCGGGGGAAGGATGATACGGTTCGTCTTCGGATCGACGGTGGCGTTCGCAATCAGGCCCTGGCCCTTGATGTAATACAGGATGGCCTGGTTCGGATTGTTCGGATCGGCCGCGAGTGCCGCATCGGCTGCCGCAACCTGTGCAGGACCATTCCGCTCCTGGAAGAAGATGACCGCCTCATTGCGCAGGTGGAAGGAGGCACGAGTCGGATCAGCTTTGGCGGCGGCTTGAAAAGCAGCCTGCGCCTCAGGCACCTTGCCCTGGCGAGCATAGACTTCGCCGAGTCCGGCATTCGCCACACCGAGCACTTCCGGCTTCGGCTTCTTTGATGCGCTCTCGAGATCGATTGACTTTTTGTAGTTTGCCTCGGCCTCGTCGTACTTCTTCAGGCCAAGGTTGGCGCGAGCCAGGTTCGTCCACAGAATGGACTGGTCAGGCATCACTGCCGTGTCCTTCGTCATCAGGTTCTGGATTTCCGTGTACTTGGCCGTGCGAATGTCGTTTGCCTTCGCGTCGACAGCTTCACGGGCAGCAGTTGCGCCGAGTTCCTGAACAGCCTGGGCCCTCGCGTTCTCAGCGTCACGGATATCCTGGTTCACAACCTTTAAGTCGTTGTTCAGGTTGTTGATGACCTGGTTGGCCTTGATGGCCTCGGAGTTCTGCTTCTTCAGATCCTCAAGAGCCTTCTTCTGGTCGGCAGGCAGCTTGTCAATGAACTCTTGACGCGACATGTCGATGTCGGCGACAACATCCTGGCCTTCGACAACCCGAATGCCGCGAACGATATCGACCATCTTGCCGACAGGTGTGTCAGCAGCGCGATAAACCGCAGCGTACGTGCCGGGAGCAGCGTCGCCGGCATAGTTGCCGTCCGCGCCAACGGGGAAAGTGTACTTCAACGTCGCTCCCCCATCCGTGGACAGGCTTACTGAACCGCTGGCCTGCGGCTCGCCGGTTGGATTGGTCACGTGGCCGTGGACTTTACCCATGGGACCAGCAGCGGGCGTTTGTGAAATTGCGGGCAGCAGGGCAAAAGCCAGCACGCCCAGCCAAAGTGAGAGATTGCGCTTCATGTTCCGTCTCCTTCGGAGCGACGCGAACTTTGTCGCCCGCTCTATAAATCGTAATTTGGGTCGCACTACGCGCCAGATCAGGTAATCTCTGTTTCTGGCAGACGTGTTTACAGACCGAATAGTTGCGATGGGAATTACTCCCGCCGCGATGTTGCGAATGGTTTCCTCTGCCGCCGGGTTGCCTTAGGGACGTCAACGCCCTTTGCGCAAACCACAATCGTTGGCAGAACCAAAGTTAAATCCAACCACATATCCGGCACAAGTGGGCCAATCACCAGGCACACACCAGGCGGCGCACTTTCCCTACTGAATCAGGAGCTTGCGCCGGACCCGCGGAATTGCTCATCACCATAGTAGAATCCTTCGGCCGCGGGCGCATGTGGCCTGTATCACACTCTAAAATAGGGGCATGGCAGATTCCATTCGCGCAGCAACCAGGGAGGACGTACCTCAGATACTGGCCTTTATTCGGGCATTGGCAGCCTTTGAGCGGGAGCCGGATGCCGTCGTCGCGACAGAAGAAGGCCTGCTCAATGACGGATTCGGCCCCAATCCCTATTACTTCTGCCTGATTGCCGAACACGACCGCGTGCCGGCGGGCTTTGCGCTCTATTTCTTCAATTACTCCACCTGGATGGGACGCCCCGGAATTTACCTGGAAGACCTGTTTGTGTTGCCGGAATTCCGGGGATTAGGTATTGGTAAGGCATTACTGAAACAGGTCGCGGCAATTGCAGTGGAAAAAGACTGCCGCCGCCTGCAATGGGAAGTCCTCGACTGGAACACTCCGGCCATCGATTTCTATCGCGCCATGGGAGCAGAATTTCTGGACGAATGGCGCAACGTGCGCGTTTCAGGCGAAGCGCTGCTGCAACTTGCCCAGGGCATCACCTCCGCTCCCGATCATGCGGGGACTGCGCAGTGAAGATTCGTGTCATTGGTGGAGGACTCGCCGGCCCTGAAGCGGCACTGACGGCAGCTCGCTTTGGCTGCAAGGTGGACCTGTACGAAATGCGCGCGATCGTCGACGGTCAGCCGCGTCTGACTCCAGCGCACCAGACCACCGGCTTTGGCGAACTTGTCTGCTCCAACTCGCTCAAGAGCGAATCCCCCAACACCGCGCCTTGGCTTCTGAAGCAGGAGATGCGTCGCGCGGGCTCGGCCCTGTTGCGCATTGCAGATCAGACTGCGGTTCCTGCCGGACACGCTCTGGCTGTCGATCGCGTCGAGTTCTCGCGGCAAATCTCTTGTGCAATCGAAGCCGAACCGAACATCCGCGTTGTTCGCGAAGAAGTGACCACGCTCGATGAATCAGGCTACGATCTCACCATCCTGGCCACAGGCCCGCTGACTAGCGATGCGTTGAGCCGCGAGCTTCAAAACCTCACCGGCTCCGGCCATCTAGCGTTCTATGACTCCATCTCGCCCATCGTTGATGCCGAGTCCATCGACATGGACCGCGTCTACATGGCGGCTCGCTGGGATAAGGGCACAGCCGATTACATCAACTGCCCGATGGATCGCGAAGAGTACGACCGCTTTCTCAATGCGCTGCTGGCAGCCGAACCGGCCGAAGCAAAGGAGTGGGAAAAGCTCGATTATTTTGAAAGTTGCCTGCCTATTGAAATATTGGCCCGGCGCGGCCGCGATACTCTTCGCTTCGGTCCCATGAAGCCGGTGGGCCTCCGCGATCCGCGCACCGGCAAAACTCCTTGGGCCGTAGTGCAATTGCGAAAAGAGAATCTGCGCGCCGACAGCTATAACCTGGTCGGCTTTCAAAATCATTTGAAATTTGGAGAGCAGGCCCGCGTATTGCGCCTGATCCCCGGCCTTGAAAACGCACGCTTCCTGCGCTACGGCCAGATCCATCGCAACACGTACATTTGTGCTCCGCTGCTTCTCGACGAGTGCCTTCGATTCAAGGCGCACCCCTGGCTGTTTGCCGCAGGACAACTTTCAGGCGTGGAAGGCTACACCGAATCCATTGCTGCCGGAATGCTGGCGGGAATTTACGCATCGGTGATTGCCGGCGGCGAGCAGCCTGTACCTGTTCCCCGCACCAGTGCGCTTGGGTCGCTGGTTCACTACATCACGCATGCTGACGCGAAGGATTTCCAGCCGGTGAACATCACCTTCGATTTGCTTGAGCCGCTGGAAGAGGAGGTCCGCAAGAAGATCCGCGACAAAAAGGAACGGCACCGTATCCAGTGCGAGCGCTCACTTGCGGCCTTTGAAGCATGGTGGGCGGTAACCAACCGCGCACTGCCGGTCAGTTGATCACCGGCAGATCCACGCCGAGCCAAACTCTCGGGCAGCTTTGACTCCGCTTATTCTGTGCATTTTGTGCTACGCTTGCTCGGGTTAGGACCGGTACGCATGCAAGCCTTCTCTGCCGCGGACGTTATTTCTCCAGCCATCAAGCGAACCAAATGGTTTCTCTTTGAGCCGTTTCGATGGAGCACGTTTCTGAAGCTCTGCCTGGTTTCTGTGCTTACCGAAGGAGGAACCTCAGGCAACTTCAACTTTCCAGGCAGCAGACATTCGAGCACTACCGGTTCCACGACCTCCACAACGACCTCAACAGTCACCACTTCACATATCGGTCTATCGCCTTTGGAGATCGCGTTGATCGCAGCGATCATCATGGTTTGCATCGGTCTACTGCTTGTTATCGGATATCTAGTCACACGGCTTCGCTTTTCACTTTTCCATTGCCTTGTGTCCGGTACGAGAGAGATCCGTCCAGGCTGGCGGCTTTATGAGGCACAGTCGTGGCGCTTCTTTCTGCTCGGCGTTGCGGTCGGCTTTGCATTCTTATTCACGCTATTGCTCATCTCCGTTCCGTTCATCCTCGGTTTCTACCGGCTATCTCGACGCCTGCATCCAGGTGACCCATTCAACCTCGCGGACTTCTTCGTTCTGATCCTACCGCTCATTCCGATCATCATCCTCGTTGTGCTGGTTGCAATTGCAATCCACGTCATCCTGAACGACCTGATGCTTCCGCACATGGCGCTTGAGAGTGCCTCCGCCGGCGAGGCGTGGCGGCAAGTGCGAATGCGGATCGCAGCAGAAAAGGGCGGTTTCCTGCTCTATACATTTCTGCGCATTATTCTGCCCATAGCCGCCACCATCGGTGCGACGATCGTGCTGGCGATACCGGCCATACTCGCGGTAATCCTTTTTGCGGTGCCAATCGCCGGATTGACGGGCCTGATGGCGGGCGCAACCGGCATCAGCAAGCTCCTCTTCATTCTGCTTATATCGGTGGTTGCCCTTCTCGCAATCGCGATTACTATCTTTCTCGGGCTTTGCATCACGGGACCCATCGGCATCGCTGTGCGCAATTACGCGCTCTTGTTCTATGGCGGGCGCTACAAAGTACTCGGCGATCTCCTATCTCCGCCGCCCCCGCCCCCCATGATCGAGAGCGCATCCGGAACCGTGTAGAGCGGGCGACCGATCGGGAGCCCGCACACATCGATAAAGATCAAACGTTCAGCTTTGGCCCATAGGTTCGGACCCCAGTAACCGCCTGAATCCTGCATTCGGGAACCTTTCGCGCCCTCGTAGTGTCCAACTGTGTGGGGATGCGGCAGAGTGTACCCTTGAAGTTGGGGCTTTTTCTCGATTAGTACCCCCTCGGATACGGAGCAGGTTGATGCGTTGGATTGCAGTGATGGTTTGCTCGGCCGCAATGGCGGGGAGCGCGGTTCTTTCAGCGGCCCAGGGTGCGCCACCTACAACGTCCGCACCTGGGAACGCAGCCGGCAAACCTGCGGCCAATGAAGTCGTCACAAAAGTGACCTTGCCGCCCTCACCGGCAGCTTTGCTCCCCGACACTCTCGATGGATGGATAGCGGGTGCGCCACCCAAGGTGCTGGCCGATGCTGCAGCGGCCGATCCCGCGAATACTGCCGCGCTCAAGGAATACGAATTCACCGGTGGCGCCACTGTCGCTTACAAACGCGACGGCGAAACACTCACTGTGCGCGTATTGCGCTTTCAGGATGCGAGTGGCGCTTACGGCGCGTACTCCTTTTACCGCCAGAATGGATGGCCCAAAGCAGACATCGGCAGCGGTGCTGCTTCAAACCACAATCGCGTGCTGTTTTGGAAGGGGAACATCGTCGTTGATGCAACGTTTTCGCAGATTGGCCCTTTGTCGGCCTCGGAAATGCGTGAACTTGCCGCGCGGATTCCGAATCCATCCGGAAACAGATCGTTGATGCCGCCCATCCTGGCCAACCTGCCGCAACACTGGCTAGATCCACAGACGACACATTACGCGGAAGGTCCCGCGGGCTACGCGGGGGGTGGAGGCGTTTTGCCCGCGGAACTGGTGGACTTCGATCGCGGCGCTGAAACCGCAACGGCCAGCTATTCGCTGTCATCGGGTCCTGCAACCCTCACGGTCATCGACTACCCAACGCCGCAAATGGCTGAAGCCATGGAAACGAAGATCCGTGACTACATCAAGGCCGGAAAAAACGCACAGCCGCCATGGACAAAGGCCCTGACGGACTCCGATGTGGCCTCTCTTGAAGTTCGCCGCAGCGGCCCGCTCGTGATCCTCGTCAGCGGCGATGCCATTCCCGACGAGAGTCATCGGCTTATTGAGACGGTTCACTTCCAGGCCGACCTGGTAGCAATTCCGCAGCCCACAACCTCAGAGATCAACAAGACCGCACAACTGCTGATGGGCATCGCAGGAATCGTCATCGTTGGCGGCAGCGCTGCTATCCTGCTGGGCTTCTTTCTTGGCGGCGGTAGAGCGCTTTACCGCATCGCGAGAGGCAAGCCGGCCTCCTCGATGTACGACGAGGATTTCATCTGTATCAACCTGCGCGAGAAATGGGACGAGAAGCTGAGCCCCGCGAAGAGCCCGAACCCGAAGGGTTAACCTCGGCGCAAGCCTGTGGAAAATAGGTCATAAACCCCAAGAAACACCCATAAATATCGGTAAATAACGAGCTTACAAAGGCGAAAATACATCGAAGACTTACGGACCTTCGCCTGTGCATCGCCTGCTATAACTCCATGAAAATAAAAGTGTTATTTCGGGAAAGTTTTCTTCTTGACACTCCCTCCCCCCGCTCCTACTATGCAGCCAGAAAGTTCTGATGGTTTTGCCTCCGTTGGAACTATTCTCCCTGAGGAAAGAGCTGCCCTGTTGCCGGGCGGCTCTTTCCGTTTAAGCAGCTTATTCGCTCTCGTTTGCCGGGCTGGCAGCCTGCCCCTCCTCCGAATCCGTCCACTGGTACCCGCAGCCCTCACATCGCCAAGAATTGAACGGATTTACCCCTTCAAGCGCCGGGTCTTTGGCGCCGCAGTGAGGACATTGCGGCATTTCGAACTCAGGTGCGGTGAATTTCGGATCCGCGACAATCTCTTTTGGGATTGGGTTGGACGCGATCGCACGTGCCCGTTCCAGCTGGTCGGCCGCAACCAACACGCGCGGATTTGGAAATTCCAAACCCTTGTGGCGGAAACCGGTCCCCGGCTCGTCGATCCAATTGTCGATTCCGGCGCGTTGCAGCGCTTCGCATAACAGCCGCGCTCGTTCAATTGAGTCGCATTCGCACAGCAGCGTCTTCCATGAGTACTCAAGCGGCGCTTCGCCAACCTGCGTCGCCCGGTAATCAAGAACAATCTGCGACGCGCCCCCCTGGTTGCCGATCAGCGCTGCTCGGCGTTCGCGCTTGGGCTCCGGCGTTTCTCGCGCTGGACCGGCATGCGACAAATCGCCTAGCCCGCGCTTCTTCAACTCGAGGTCGAGAACTTGGCGCGCTATGTCGGTCAGATCCTCTTTATCGGCGGCAAGGTTGATGAGCTCGTCATCGTACATGCCGCGATAGACCTTGGTGATCCTTTGCCATTCCGCTATCGGATCTATCTGCATGGGGAGAAGTATAACCGCGTTGTAAAGCTCTTATCCCTGCAATCAGTGCAGCATTACTGGAACGAGCGCCAGCCCAGGTCCGCAGCCATGGCGCGAAGAATCACCAGCGCCGTTACGGTAACGGCAGCCAGCAGGCATGTCCAGAATCCAATGCGGTTGAAAGGGACAAGTAGTGCGTTTGCCTTGCCGTAAAGCGTAAGCCCTATCTTGTCGGGCAAAAGGGCATTCACCGCCACAGCAAGCAGGAAACCTCCGGTCCATACAAGCGCGATCCTGAATGCCAGCTGTAGCGTCTGTACCAGGATATTCATTGATTCACCTCGCTTGTGTTTGGATGATGGAATTCCGATCACGGTCGGAAAACCCTCGTTCATGGGCCAACTTTACCTTCCAAAGCCGCAACGATACAATCGAAAGAGCAGGCCGAAGTAGCTCAGTTGGTAGAGCAGCTGATTCGTAATCAGCAGGTCGTCGGTTCGAGTCCGACTTTCGGCTCCAGTTTTATTCCCACTTAAAAGACGAACCAAACGTGAGATGGCTTCCATGTGTCGGAAGCCATCGTCGTTTTGCATTTGGAAATATTCAACCCGGCCGGGCGAGACTTCTCAGGCCTCGCGCCCGACCGTCTCCATCTTCATCAGGAATTGATCGCACATGGCGTGCAACTCAGACAGCCTCATTAGTCCGCTGGTATTCCTGCCTTGCGTCTTGCCCTGCAATATCTCGGCGGCCACTGTGTGGAATCTCTCATGAGCGGCATCGATCTCGCTGCAGTCGGGCTCGTGACCACGGCCCGCCCGATTCTCTTCGTCCAGCCATTTGCCAAACCGGCACTGCCGCCGGTCCATTGCCGGTGGGGCGTGGCGCTTGCCCATCAGGTACGCTTCAAACGCTGCTAGCCATGCGCGGTGCTCCACACACGCATACAAAAGCGCTCTGTTGCCGGAATGGATCGAAGGAGCCTTGCACCAGCGTGCATCCGGTTTCCAGTTCGAGACCCAGGATTGGATATCGGCGGCAGGCATCGGCCGGGCAATACCGTATCCCTGCGCAATTTCGCAGCCCAGTTGCAGCAGCATCAAGCCGTGTTCTACGGTCTCAACGCCTTCGGCAATCACCTGCCGACGAAATGCCGAAGCCAGGCTGAGGATTCCTTCCAGAATGTTCAAATTCTCCGGGTCCTCAAGCAGGTCGCACACAAAGCTCTGGTCGATCTTCAGGATGCTCGCGGGCAATCGTTTCAAATAAGTGAGTGACGAATATCCGGTGCCAAAATCGTCCAGCGCAAAAAGCACCCCGATGCCATGACAGGCATTGAGCACCTGCGAGGTCTGCGCCACATCCTGCAATGCGCTGGTTTCCACAACTTCAATTTCCAGGCTGAACGGCTTCAATGCCGGGTGGGCGGCAAGCAATTCGCTAAGACGATCGACGAAATCAGGCTGCTGCAATTGCAGCGCGCCTACGTTTACGCTGACCGGAATCTCCAAGCCTGACTCGCGCCACTTATCCATTTGCGTCAATGCAGTTTCAATGACCCACTCGCCCAACTCGATCGCCAGCGGATGCTCCTCGATTACCGGCAGAAACATGCCCGGCGGCAACAACCCGCGCTCAGGATGTTGCCAACGGATCAGAGCTTCAAGCCCCACGACTTTGCCGGTGCGCATATTGACCTTGGGCTGGTAGTGGAGAACGAACTCGCGTGCTGCCATGGCGCGCCGGATGTGCTCAAGATTCTCATGCTGGCCTCGCAGATTCTGGTCGTGTTCAGGATTGAATATGTGGTAGCAGTTTCCGCCCGCGAGCTTGGCCTCATACATTGCCTGATCGGCCTGGCGCAGCAGCTGATCCGGGTCAGCTACTTCCGATTGCGGAAAGAACGTGACCCCGATGCTTGCTGAAACGCGCAGATTGACATCGCCCACTTGTACCGGTTCAGACGCTGCTTCGAGCAACTGGTCGAGCACAGGAACACTCGATGCGGCGTCATCGACATCGAGAATCACGGCGACAAATTCATCGCCACCCAGCCGGGCAAGCGTGTCGCCTTCCCGCAACACGCATTTCATATCGAAGGCCAGCGACGTCAACAACCGGTCACCCGCATCGCGGCCGTGTTTGTCGTTGATGTTCTTAAAGCCATCCAGGTCAAGATACGCAACTGCAAAAAACTGCTTGCGCCGGTTTGCCTGCGCCATGGCCTGATGCAATCGATCAACAAGCAAGGCGCGATTCGGCAGGCTGGTAAGCACATCGTAGTAAGTCAGGTGCTCCAGTTGCTGCGCGTGTTTCTTGAGTTGGGTGATGTCTGAGAACAGAGCGACATACTGCAGCACATTGCCAGCCGAATCGCGCACCGCGTTGATATTGAGCATCTCAGCGTATGTCTCGCCGCTCTTGTTCCGATTCCAAATCTCACCGGACCAGTGACCTTCATTCAGCAGTGCGCGCCACATGCCGGCGTAGAACTCGTCGCTCTGCACACCCGATTTGAGAATGCGAGGATTTTTGCCGAGCACTTCTTCGCGCTCGTACCCAGTGATCTTGGCGAACATTTGGTTCACCTCAAGAATGTTGCCCTTGGGATCGGTGATGGCAATGCCTTCACGAGCATTCGTAAACATACTGGCCGCCAGCCTCAGCCCCTGATCGGTTTCGCGATGTTTGGTGATGTCTTCAGCGAAGAGGATGATGCCACCGATTGAACCGTCGCCTTCACGCCAAGGCACCACTTCCCAGCGGATCCATTGCACAGTTCCGTCAGGATGCTCAAACGGATCTTCATCGCACTTCAGCATCTCGCCGGCAAGTCCGCGGCGATGCGCCTGCTTCCAGCGCTCGGGAATATCCCCTGCAAAATCATAATGAGAGCGGCCAATGATCTTGTGGCCTGCCAGCGCATAATCGTCAAGCCATCTGCGACTCGCCGCCAGGTAGCACATGTCGCGGTCGAACATGGCAATCGAAGCCGGGACGTGTGCAATAAAGAGCTCGAGCAGTTCTTTACTGCTTCGCAATGCTTCCTCAACCAGCTTGCGATGCGTGATGTCCTCATAGAACATGATGATGCCGCCGATTGCACCGTCGGAGGCATGCCACGGGATGATCTCCCACTTGATCCATTGCCTGGTGCCATCGGCGCGCTCGTATTGATCTTCTTCCGAACGCTGCAGCTCCCCTGCAAGCCCGCGCCGGTGCGTCTCTTTCCATCGCTCAGGAACTTCCAGGTTGATCTCGTAATGAGAGTGACCGATGATTTCGGCGGCGGTCACCGCATGATCTTTCATCCAGCGTTGGCTCGCGGCCAAGTAACGCATGTCGCGATCGAACATGGAAATCGCAACGGGAGCATGCTCCACAAGAAGCTGCAGCATCTCATTGCTTTCTTGCAGCGCTGCATCGGTCTTTTTCCGTTCGGTAATGTCTTCAGTGAAGATGATAATGCCGCCAATTTCACCGCTGCCTGTGAGCCAAGGCCGCAGCACTCGGCGAATCCATCGCGTCGATCCGTCCGCAAGCTCAAGAATTTCCTCGCCTGGATTCACCGTCTCCCCGGCAAGCACGCGAAGGTGGCATTCTCGCCAACTCTGCGGAAGTTTGGGAAGCACCTCGTAATGCGAGCGGCCAATCAGGCTCTGGCCCTCGAGGACATGAATTTCGATCCAGCGCCGGCTCACCGCGAGGTAGCGCATCTCGCGGTCGAGCATAGCGATTGCCGCAGGAGCATGCTCAATAAACAGCCGGAGAAGCTCCCGGCTTTCCGCCAGCGCCAGTTGACCCTGCTTGCGCGCGGTAATATCCCGGATTGTGCCCAGCATCCTGATGGGCTGGTCCTCGGCATCGAACTCCAGTCGGCCCTTGCCATGCACCCAGCGGACTTCGCCGTCCGAAAGACGAACGATGCGGTACTCCTTGTCAAACGCCTTTGCTTGGCCAACAACATCGCTTTTGAAATAGTCGACCATCATCTCCCGGTCATCCGGGTGAACAATCGCCGCCCAACCTTCCACGCTGCGCTCGTAATCGCTCCCGATTCCGAAGATCTGGTCCAACACCTGCGAACTGGTCCATCGCCCGGAGTTGATGTCCACGCGATAAGTGCCGATCCCGGCGATCATCTGCGCGTCGCGCAGCATCTCTTCGCTTTCGCGTAGCTGTTCCTGCGTTTGCCGGTGGCCGGTTATATCGTGCGCAACGCCGAACAGCCCGATGACATCTCCCCCCGGTCCGCGGACGGCGTACTTGAGGCTGTTCAGCCACTTCTTTGGCTCGGTTTCAAAGGGGGAAGCATGAATTTCAGTGGCGACATCGGCCCCGGCAAGCACCTGCTTTTCAAGCCGGTAAGAACTGTCCGCGTAGGCTTCGGGGAACAGGTCGTAATCCGTCAGCCCAACCGGGTCCGGGCCTTCCTGGGCATTCCCGCAGAGAATCTGCCTGGCAGCTCGGTTCAACGCGGTAAATACGTGGTCGCGATTCTTGAAGTAGAGGACCTCGCCCACGAAATCCATCATGGGCTCGATAGTGGTCAGCCGCGCCGGCTGCGTTTTTGAATTGTGAAGACTCGTTGCCGTTTCCAGAAGAAGCTCAAGAACCGGGCTCTCTCCCCGCTTTCCCTGTGTCTTGGTGAAAGATCCGCGCATGCATCGTACGCGCCCCTTGGCGTGACGAAGCCGGAGATTGACAGTGCCCGACTGGTTTTCGGCTCCTTGCGAAAATAGCTTCGCAGCCACATCTGCATCGTCGGGGTGAAACAGGTCCCGTAACTTGACCTCGCCCCTCCTGAATGCGCTCGCGCTAAAACCGAGAAGCGTCTCTATGCCGGCGTCTACCGACAACAAGGTGATTCGATCATCGAGCGCAAGGCTTAGTTTTGCCTGGACCGGGAGCCCATTCATAATTCTTCCTGTATTGGCCTATCCACTTCAAAGAAGACGCCGAAATAGCCGGACGAACATTTAATACCGGTGAAAACGCTCCTTTAATGATGAGGAAGCCGATTTTACATAAGCAATACCACTAAAGGGAATCCCCCGAATGGTAACCCGCGCTTCCAGCCCATATGAACCAAAACAAGCACTCGTTATCCACGAGTTTTTTCTTGTTCACAGAGTTCTGGTCTGATTATCCACCTCTGCTCTTGGCATAATCGCACCAAGAGCGGTTTCTTGGTGACCTGTTCCAGGAGCTACGTCTGAGACCTGCGCTGGAGAATTCCGGTTCAGGGATCGAATTTAGAATTGGAATTCAAAAAACCCAGGCAGCCCGTACTACCTGCGGGGGTACTGAAGAGTGACCAGCTACAGCCGTCAGGACGTCCAGCGCATTCTGCAAATCAGCTCCCACCAGTTGCAGGGGTGGGAAAGAGCCGGACTCATCTCCCAGCAACAGGCCTATACGTTTCAGGATCTGGGACAGCTGAGAATCCTGCGCGTTCTGCGCGAAGATGATGTGCCGGCCGCTTCTATTCGAGATTCGATCCTGGCAATGAAAGCTGTAGCCGGAATGGCGAATCCGCTGCTCGAGGCGCGCCTGGTCCGTACCGGCACGCGTCTTGCGTTTCGACATCACGGCGAGGTCGTCGACCCTATCCGGCGTCAATTGCTCTTCGATTTCGAGCGATTCGATAAGCCCGAAATCGAACCATCCAGCGGCTTCGAGATGAGGACAGTTCCTTCCGATTTTCCAGTCCTGCACACAAACATCGCGGCCGATTCCCGAATGATCCAGAACCTCTTTTTTGCCGCGGTTCAGGCCGAAGAATCCGCCGATAAGGGTCGCTCCATCGATCTCTATCACGAGATTCTCGAGCTCGAGCCTGACTACGCGCCGGCCAGCATCAATCTTGGCACTTTGCACTTCCATCTTCGCCAGTACACGCAAGCCGAAGAGTACTATCGCCGCGCAACCATCGCTGACCCGGCTTACGTTCTGGCTTATTTTGATCTGGGCAATGTTCTCGACGAACTAGGGCGCATGGATGAGGCGATCGCCGCTTACCTTCAGGCCGTGACCCTGGCCCCCGGCTATGCGGATGCCCATTACAACCTGGCGCTGGCATACGAGCGCAAAGGGCAGCATCGGTCGGCGCTGCGGCACTGGCAGAATTACGTTCGGCTCGACAACCGCGGTCCCTGGGCCGAGCACGCCCGCTCTCAGATTCGCAAGCTGCTTCGCCGCGAAAAACTCACCATCGCCTCGCGCTCCGACCACTTCGTTCCGCCCCACAAGGGCAGAGCGTCGCTGGCTCTGGTGGGGTAAGGCGAGGATCGTATTCAGTTCAAGTTGTAAGAGCGGGTCCCGCCGCCTCAGCCACTGCACGAATATGCGCAGGCCGCGTTCGGCAACACCCGCCGATCAGCTGTACGCCCTTCGCGAACCACTCCGCGGCCAAAGCACCGAACTCCGCCGGATCACTTGAGCCTGTCCAGCAGCGCGCCGCCGCATCCCATCCTTTGCCGGAATTGGGATAGACCAGCATCGGCTTGTCGGACCCGGCACGTAGTTCCTCGATCAACGACGGGATCCACCTGGACGGAACACAATTGACGCCGATGGCTGCGGTCTGCGGAAATTTCGCTAACTCGGCGGCGCATTCACGTACCAGCTCTCCGTGCGAAACATGCTTGTCATCGCGGCATGAAAAGCTGAACCACGCCTGCATTTCAGGCCATGGACCCAGCGCCTCGCCCACGGCGCGCACCTCTTCAAGCGAAGGAAATGTTTCGAACGCCAGCAGATCGGGAACCTGATCGCCACTAGCGCGGGATATTACCTCAATCCGCTCTCGATGAAACTGCACCATTTCCGCATACGAGCAACCGTAGTTGCCGTGGTACTCGCCGCCGTTGTGCAGAGCCGCGCCGTATGGACCGAGTGAGCACGCCACCAGCACGCGACGATGCGGAAATTGGTTGGCAGCAGAGCGCGCCAGCTCAACGGAACGCAAAAGAGCAGCGTCGGCACGCTCGGCAGACAGCCCCACCTCGGCATAGCCCATGCGCGAAACCTGGTAGCTGCATGTAGCGATGCACTGCGAACCGGCCTCGATATACGCGCGATGCACCGCCACTACCTTAGCGGGCTCGTCCTCAAGCACGTGCGCAGACCACAACGGCCCGTCAATGCGCGCACCAAGCTGCTCGAGCTCCGTCGCAAGCCCGCCATCGATAACGTGGATTTCGGAGAGGATCGCCATTTGCCGTTCAGAATCTTTCGTCATGCTATTTACTAGATTGAGGTGCTCGCATGAGTGAGGAAGGTGGCGTTTGCACGACAATGCTGAGAACTGACAGCTAAAAGCTAATAGCTGTTTTTAGAGTTTCTGCGTTCTTTGCACCGAGCGCACGCCGTTTATGCGCCGCAACCCGAGCACAATGCGGTTCAGATGGCGGAGGTCTTCAGCTTCGACCACGAACTCGATGACCGCTTCACCGCCTTCGTCGTGGCGCATCTCAACGCCGCGAATATTGGTGTTGTCGTCGGAAATCACCGCGGTGAGCTCCTTTAGCATGCCGGTACGATCGTCGCAATAAACTGTGACTTTGACCGGGTATCGCTGAGCACGCCCCGCTATTCCGTCGCCCACGCGCGACCACTCCACAGCGATGCGGCGGTCGCTCTCGTATAGCAGATTCTGCACATTGGGGCAGCTTCGCGCATGGACCGCTACTCCCTTGCCGCGCGTTACGTAGCCCACGATCTCTTCGCCGCGGATGGGGTTGCAACACCGCGCGCGATACACCAGCAAGTCATTCTGCCCCTCTACTTGAAGCGAATCGGAACCGGTCAGGTGAAGCTTGCGAACCGCATCCGACATTCCTGCTTCGCCACCAGCGCCCGGCTTCGTTTCCGAATCCGTCTCTGTTTCGGCCAGATGTGCGTATCCCGGCGCCAGCTTGTTCAGAATCTGGTGCGCGGAATGCTTACCGAGACCCAGCGTGGCCAGCAGATCGGCGGCAGTGGCCACGCCGTATTCGTTCGCAATGCGGCCCAGATCCTGGTCGTCGATCTGGCTCATCGGCACCTTGAATTTGCGGGCTTCACGCTCCAGCAGCTTGCGTCCGATTTCGACAGCCCTGCGCCGCTGGTCCTCGTTCAGCCAGTGCTTGATCTTGTTGCGCGCACGCGGACTCTTTACAAACGTCAGCCAGTCACGGCTCGGCTTGTGATCTTTCTGCGTGACGATCTCAACAATGTCTCCGGTACGCAGCTTGGTGCGCAGCGGCACCATGCGGCCGTTTACCTTGGCGCCCACGCACGTATTGCCCACTTCCGTATGAATCGTGAAGGCAAAATCTACCGGTGTGCCGTCTGCCGGGACCACCACAACCTTCCCCTTCGGCGTGAAGGTATAGACCTCGTCGGGATATAGGTCCATCTTCAGGCTGGAGAGGAATTCGTTGGGGTCGGTCATCTCCTTTTGCCACTCGACCAGCTGGCGAATCCAGTTCAGCCGCTCTTCGTCGCGTGCCGTCACCGCATGTTCGCCGGCCTTGTACTTCCAATGCGCCGCAATGCCTTCCTCGGCGATGCGGTGCATCTCTTCGGTGCGGATCTGCACTTCAAACTGGTGCCCGCCATCGCCCATCACCGTTGTATGCAGCGACTGGTAGCGGTTGGCGCGCGGAATGGCGATGAAGTCCTTAATGCGTCCCGGCACCGGACGCCAGATGGTGTGAATCAGCCCGAAAACCGCATAACACGCGGACACATCCTCTGTTATCACGCGCACGGCGAGCAGGTCATATACCTGGTCAAACGAGACCTTGGAGCGTTCAATCTTCTGGAAGATGGAGTAAAGCCGCTTGATGCGCCACTCAACCCGCGCCTGAATGCCGTTCTCGCGCAACTGCTCGACGAGCGTCTCTTCCACACCGCGCAAAAACTGCTCGCCTTCGATTCGCCGCGCCTCAACCGCCGCCGAGACTTTTTCAAAGCTCAAAGGATCGGTATAGCGGAAGGCCAGGTCCTCAAGCTCTCCGCGCACTTTGCCCATGCCCAGGCGATGAGCCAGAGGAGCATAAATATCCAGCGTTTCGCGTGCAATGGCCTCCTGGCGCTCCGGCTTCAGGTGCTCAAGAGTGCGCATGTTGTGCAGCCGGTCAGCCAGCTTGATCAGCACAACCCGCACGTCTGACACCATGGCGAGCAACATCTTGCGTACGTTCTCGGCCTGCCGGTCTTCGCGATTGGCAAACTGAATCTTGTCGATCTTGGTGACGCCCTCGACAATGTGGGCTACCTGCTCGCCGAACTCTGCCGCAATCTCTTCGCTGGTTGCCGGCGTATCCTCAACGGAGTCATGCAATAGCCCCGCCGCGATCGAGGTGGCGTCCATCTTCATTTCCGCCAGGACTTCAGCAACTTCAAGAGGATGAATAATATAGGGCTCACCCGAGGCGCGCATCTGGCCCTCGTGGTTCTTGACGCAGAATTCCCACGCCTTGCGGAGAAGCGCGACGTCTTCACTGGGCCGGTTGGCCTGCACACGTTTGAGGAGCGCCTCAAGGCGCTCACCTACGGAATGCGGATCGGTTGGGGGGCCGCCGGGTTCGCGCACAAGAAGAGTCGCGTCCCCCTCGGGGACCGGGAGTGTGCTGGAAACGTCTTCCGGTACGGGCTGCCGGACAGTCGCCATAATTTATTATAGGCCGCTTCTGCTGCAGTTTGCCTGCACGTCCGTACCGTGCATCTTGCATGCGAACATGGCGCCGCAATCGTTCCCCAACAAGCAGGTCCATTGTGTCGGCCGCACCAGCCTTAGGTATTCCACGTCACATCTTGTCGATTACAGAGGGAGCGTAATCTTAGCTGCTGTAGTGGAAGTCCATATGTGAGGTGCATTATGCCGAAGAAATCTTTATTTATCTTGATCGCTGCCACAATCGCCGCTGGAACGCTGTTCGCCAGCGAGTCGAATTCAACCGTCACGATTCACACCGAAAGAACATCGCCCGCCGACGGCAAGGCAATGTACACCAGTTATTGCGCGCCGTGTCACGGCGTCGATGGCCGCGGAAAAGGACCGCTTTCATCTTCCTTGAAGCGGACGCCCTCCGATCTCACCGTACTTAGCCGAAATAATGGCGGAGCCTTCCCGTCTGTCCACGTGATCGGAGTTCTCGGACATGGAACCCGGGTTTCCGGCCACGAACCGTCATCCATGCCTGACTGGGGCTCGCTCCTTGGTATGATTAACCAGGACAATAAGTTGGCCGCGCCGCTCAGAATGAGTAACTTGAGCAGATATTTGGAAACGCTGCAAGCGAAGTAGGAAGCTGGAGATGCGGTCTGCTCCCCGGCCACTACCAGGGCCCAGGGGAGCACATGACCAAGCCGGAAAAGAAACCCAGTGACACCGGTCGCCCTCATTCGAAGCACGATGTCTCTGTAGTCGCTTCCGTTCCCGGAGCGGTAATCAACCGGCGCGCGGCCGATCGCCTTCGCGCCGGCCATCTCTGGGTCTACGCTTCCGATATTGAAGCGCTCTTGGTTCCGGGTGCGGAGGACGCACCGCCGGCACTGCTGCCCGTAGCCGACAGCCGCGGCCTGCTGCTTGGAACCGCACTCTACAGCCCCGCTTCGCAGATCGCTCTCCGTCTTGTTTCGCGCGATGCCATCGGAAAGGCCGAGTGGCTCCAGTTGCTGGCAACGCGACTGCGACGGGCCGTTGCGCGCCGCAAATCCATGCTCAACACCGAAAATGATGCCTGCCGGCTCTGCTTCAGTGAAGCGGATGAACTGCCCGGAGTCGTCGTCGACAAGTACGCCGGGCTGGTGATTCTGCAACTGCTGACAAAAGGGCTGGATACGCAGGAGGTGCGCGAAACCTGTGTGAAGGTACTTCGAGAAGAGCTATCGCCCAATGCGATCCTGGAACGGCCCGATCCGCGGGTACGCGAACTAGAAGCGCTCGCAGTTCCGGCAACAGCGCCGCTCTATCTGAAGAAGGTTTCCCAAAAAACTTCCACGCAGTTTCACCTGAACGGCCTCGCGTTCCAATACGATGCCGACGCAGGCCAGAAAACCGGTGCATTTCTCGACCAACGGTGCAACTACGCCGCGGCCCGCGACTGGGCACAGAAGCTCGCTACGGGAAATCCAGATTGGGGTGGGCGCGCGCTCGATGTCTGTTGCTACCAAGGTGGATTTGCGCTGCACCTCGCACAGGTTTGCAGTCGAGTCACGGGAGTGGACGCATCGCACGCGTCACTTGAGGTTGCGGAGAAAAACCTCTCGGCAAACCGCGCGGACCTGAAGGCCGAGGTCGATTGGGTTGCGGGCGACGCCTTTCAGATTCTTCGCGACTGGTCCGATGACGGCGAGCGTTATGACGCGATTGTTCTCGACCCGCCTGCGTTCGCTAAATCGAAACGTGCGGTCGAAGGCGCACTTCGCGGCTACAAAGAACTGAATCTTCGTGCTCTCAAAATGCTGCGTCCCGGCGGCCTGCTGGTGACATGTTCGTGTTCGCACCACGTAAGCTGGGCCGATCTTGAAGGTGCGATTGCATCCGCCGCGGCCGATGCGGCCCGTCGCGTTCGCTTGCTCGAGCGTCGCGGCGCCGCGCCCGACCATCCGGTCATCCTCAATCTGCCGGAAACCGAATACCTGAAGTGCCTCGTCCTCGAAGTGGAATAGTCAGGCGCGGACAAGATTCCGCGTCGGATGCAGCTCTGGCAGGATTCGCCGCAACCAGCCGAGCCGTGAGCCTTGCCCCAGCCCTGAGCCTTGAGACGCTGAGGTTTGGCCCGATTCGTCACCGGTTACCTTTGCTCTCTGTATCCCTGCTTCCGGTGCCGGCTTGGTTTCAGGCACATGTGCGCTGCGCAACTCCGCCAGCGCCTGCTTTACCTGGGCGCGAAGAGCGTCCGCTTCAAACGTGCATGAGCGGAGATACGCCGAAATTGTCAGACCCGCTTCGTTCGCGCGCTCTCGTAGTTGCTCGCATTCCGCCCGGCTCATCCTGATGGTCACGCTCGCGCACTTGCGGTCTCGCTCACTCATCGGCACAACCGCGGTAGCGTGCCTCAGCGGCCCACGTTTGCGCGAGCGTGCCCGCGTCTCGTTTTGAGCGGCCGCAATCAGACGCCCCGATTGAACTTCGTGAGGCTGCGAGGTGCTGATGCCGTCGGCATCTTTAGCCGTGTAACGCGCATGTTTGCGCAGTGCACGTTCGTAACTCAGTGTCGCCACGTCCTGCGGCAATTCTTCGTCATTCCACGCCGGCAACTCAGTCGGCTTGGCAGCTGCTAGCGCCGCCAGCAGCCCGGCAAAATCGTGCGCGGCTTGCGGAGAGGGATTTGCGATTTCTTCCTGCATGGAAAGGAGCATACTGCACAATGCGATTCGCACATGAGCAGAATTCGATGCACCGCGTGGCACGATTCCCGCGAAGGGAAGCTCAGGCTGGCATTCCCGAATCAGAAATGCTTCCGCCGGTCAGCAGCCAGGTTCCGGAAGTACGCCCCCCGGGAGCTCTAACAAATGCGTTACTTTCTCAGCAGTCAGTGGGCGCGCAAACAGATATCCTTGCCCGAAGCGACAACCAAGTTCACGCAACAGCAGGTACTGTTCGCGCGTTTCGATACCCTCGGCCACAACATCCATGCCCAGCACGCGCGCCAGTTCAATAATGGTCCGCACGATCTGCAGCGGCTGCTCGCCTTCGGTCATTCGGCCCACAAAAGAGCGATCGATCTTGATCACGTCAATGGGAAAGGAATGCAAATAGCTCAGCGAGCTGTAGCCGGTGCCGAAATCATCCATCAACAGCGACACTCCGAGGCGTCGCAGGCTGCCCAGCACTTCGAGCGCCGTTTGCATGTCGGGAATCAGGCTCGATTCGGTCATCTCCAATCCAAGTTGACGGCTTGAAATGCCAGACTGCCGCAGCAGTGCCTCCACATGATCGGCCAGGCCTTCGCGTGCAAATTGCCGCGCCGACAGATTCACGCAGACCCGCAGTGCACTGTGTCCGGCATTATCGCTGCACCATCTCTGGATCTGCCTGCACACTTCCCGCAATACCCAATCGCCGATCGGCAGGATCATTCCGCTGGTTTCGGCCAAGGGGATGAAATCCATCGGCGGCACCAGCCCGAGCTGCGGATGTTCCCAGCGGATCAGCGCCTCGAGTCCGACAATCCGGCGCGTCGCAAGCTCTACCTCTGGCTGATAGTGCAACACGAATTCATGCTGCTCGAGCGCGCGGCGAAGGTCGTGCTTGCCCGGCCACGCTCCTCGCTTGGTGTCCTGATCGCGACGCCTTGGCTTTAACCTGCCTTGGATGCCATTACGCAGCCGACGCAACTCCAGCTGGCCCGCTACAAGCTCGGCCAGATTTTCCAACATGCGCAACTCGACCACCGTCATGGTGCGACGGGGCCGACGGCTGAAGACCGTCAGTGCACCCAGGATTTTTCCGTCAGGCGACCGCACCGGGACACTGGCAAAAGAGACCACCTCAAGCCGACGCAATGCCATGTGGCTGCCCTTGTAATCCGGATGTTCCGAGACATCGGAAACTACCACCGGGCCGTTCCGGGCCAGCACCATTTCAAATATCGAAAGATCTCGCGGCAGTTCCCTTACCGCTTCGCCCCAGTAGGACTTGATCCACACGCGGCTCGCATCGGCAAAGCCAAGCAGAACCGTGTCGGCCTGAAAATATTCCGCGCTCAACCGCGTGATTGCATCAAAAGTCGCTTCCGGCTCAGTATCGAGAATTCCAGTGGAAACCAGCGCGCGTAGTCGCGCATCTTCCTGCGGCCGATCCGTTTCTTGAGTTTCGAATTCAACTGCCTGCATTTTGTCCGCACTCCATTGCGGCACAGGCTCATGCGGTCGCTTCAGGCACGGATCACTGCTTGACCGGTGCGCATCGCGGTGGAGCAATGCGATCGGCCGAAGGCTCTCCCGACGAACTCTTGGCGCTGGTCCTGTATCTCTCTTATCGGTTAAAGACCGGCGGAGCATTAGTCCCGCAGGCTGCATCAGCGCACACGCTGCAATCAGCCCGCAGGCTGCATTACTGCACAGGCGTCGCGCTTCTGGCCTTGCGCGCGGCAGCACCGGTTTCTGTCCAAAGGAAGGTAAGCTGATCCGCATCATCCTGGATCTGCTGATCGACACTCACGCCTGCCGAATGCCCGCCATTCACGCTGTAATGGAGCAATATCGGCCGGCCGCTTTTTGAAACCGCCTGTAACAGAGCCGTCATCTTGCGAGCATGCAGCGGATCGACGCGTGTATCGCTGTCCCCGGTAAAGAACAGAACCGCGGGATAATCCGCTCTCGCTTTCACGTTTTTATAAGGCGAATACTTCAGCAAGTACGGAAGCTGCTTAGCATTATCTGATGAACCGTACTCCGTCACCCAGTAAGAGCCAACCAGAAACTTCTGATACCGCAGCATGTCCAGCAGTGGATAACCGCAAAGCACTGCTGAAAACAGCTCCGGCCGCTGCGTAATGGCCGCGCCCATCAGCAATCCGCCGTTCGACCGGCCGGTAATCGCAAAGTGTTCCGGCGAGGTGTACTTGTTCTCAATCAGGTACTCAGCCGCTGCGAAGAAATCATCGAACACGTTCTGCTTCTTTTCGAACATCGCCTGTTCGTGCCAGTTCTCGCCGAATTCGCCGCCGCCGCGCAGATTCGGCAACGCAAACCAGCCTCCCTGTTCGAGCCACCATGCCCACTGCGGATTCCATGTGGGTACTTCGCTCACATTGAAGCCCCCGTATCCGGTCATCAGGAGCCGTTCGCTTCCATCCTGCTTCAGCCCCTTCTTGCCGGCAATAAACATGGGAACCTGCGTGCCATCTTTCGATTTGAAAAAGACCTGGCGGATCTCGTACTGGGCCGAGTCGAACGGTACCTTCGGTTGAAAGAACACATCTTTCTTGTCGGTCAGCGTATCAAGCCGGTACAGCGTAGGAGGCAATATGAATGACTTGAACTCGTAATATCCGTACCGATCGGTTGTCCGCCCCTCAAGTTTTGAGGCCGACCCAATGCCCTCATACTCCACCGTGCCGTCGGCCTTGCCGTTCAACAGGTACACCGCCGTTTCCGTCTTCACATCCTTCAAGCGGCTGACGTAAATCTTGCCGCCCACGATGGTCCAATTATCGATGACGTTTGGTCCCTCAGGCACGATCGGAGTCCACGCTTCGGGCATCACACCGGGATCAGCCTTCATAATGCACCCATTCGGCGCGTGGTAATCGGTCTTTACATACCACGCCCCTTTCGCGTAAATCGTCGAGAAGCGCGACTCCAATCCCCACACCAGCACATCGAACGGCGAGTTCGGCTTGGTCAGATCGCGATACACGATGTCTTCGCGCTTGGCAGGTACGCCCCGCTCAATGTCGATCACCAGGTAATGCCCGTCGTCGGTTACGAATGCATTGAAAAGATCACTGCGAGTCAACGGCTCGTCGCGATACTCACGCCCAAAGATAAGCGCGTCACGCGATGTGCGCGTACCTAGAACGTGTTGGTAAAGCAGCGTGCCTTGCTTGTCGTTCCGCGCGTAGTAAAAGCTCGCCCCGTTCGGAGCGAACGCTACGCTGAGGTACCGCGCCGTGGGCGACTCATCTTCCAGCTTTTTGCCCGTGGCCACATTCATCACATGCAGGCTCGTATCATCCGCGCCGCCTTCCTGGATTGAATAAAGCAGCAGCTTCCCGTCGCGCGATACATCTTCAATGTGCACGGAGAGATTTGGATCTGTGCTCAACTGTGCCGGGTCCAAAAGCCGCTTGTCTTTTCCTGTCCAGCCCGTGCGCACATAAATTGAGAACTGCTGTTCGCCCGCCAGCCGCTTCCTGAAGAAATAATTGTCGCCGCGTTGCAAAGGCCTGTCGGCTGCCGAAACGTTTTCCAGGTCGGTCAGATCGTCCACCACCTGTTGCCGAATCCTGGCCTGCTTCATGTAGCGATTGGTATAGGCGTTCTCCGCGTCAATAAAGTCCCGCGTCTGGGTGCTTTTCGCGTCTTCGAGCCATCGGTAGTTGTCCACCACCCTTGTGCCGGAATAATTGTCAGTCACCGGAGCAGCATCTATCGGCGGCGGCGCGGGTAGCGTGATGCCGTCGCGTCCGCGAATCGTTTGGCCCAATACACTCGACACCAACAAAAAAGCAACTCCTAAACCAGCGAAAGACTTCATGGAACTCTCCCCTTTGGAAAGGATACGCGCGCAAAACAGCGCGGCCAAAACGCACAAGCTACTGACTCCACTGGTTCAGCCTGCGAACATGCCCTGCGCACATCCGCTCCCCTTATAGAATTAGCTCAAGTGACAGAGGCATCTCCAACCAGGGCATCCGGCGCTGCGACCTCGCGGTGGACGCGCGGGCTTCGCCTCCTCAAGCCATCGCATGCACACTCGGTATTGTCTGCTTCCATCCTCCTTGCAGCTTCGTCGATTGCCTCAAGCGTGATTGGCCTGGCGCGGGGCAAATACATCGCCTGGCTCTTTGGGGCGGGGCCGCAAACCGACGCTTACATGGCCGCTTTCCGTCTCCCTGACCTGATGAACAACTTCCTGGTCGGCGGGGCCGTGAGCATCACGTTTGTCACGCTACTTAACCGCTATCGGGAACGTGGAGAAGAAGCCGAAGGCGAACGGGTACTCTTCATTGTCTTCAACCTGATGGTGCTCGTACTCGTTATTGCTTCGGTCATTCTGATGTTCCTTGCGGCGCCGTTTATCCGCTGGACCAATCCCGGGTTTCCTCCTGATCAAGTGGAACTGTGCGCCCGGATGACGCGCGTTCTGCTTCCCGCTCAAATATTCCTGTTCGCGGGCAGTCTCCTCGGCGCGCTCTTGCTTGTGCGCAAGCAGTTTCTTTATCAAGCTGCCACTCCCATCATCTACAACCTCTCGATCATTGCTTTCGGAGTGATGCTGCATCGCCGCTACGGCGTCATGTCGCTTGCCATCGGGGCGACCACCGGCTTCCTGATCGGTTCTTTGGGAATTAATGCCTTCGGCATCGCGCGCGAACGGATTCGTTTCCGGTTGGGCATTGATCTTCACCACCCCGGTCTCCGCATCTGGCTTTATATGACGCTTCCGCTCATGTTCGGATTTACGCTTCCATTTCTCGACCAGTATTTCGCGGGATTCTACGCCTCCCACGGGGCGGGAGACATTACGCGCCTGGCCAACGCCAAACAGCTTTTCTCCGCTCCAATGTCGATGCTGGCCCAGGCAGCCGGAGTGGCAGCCATGCCCTTCTTTGCACAGCTTTGGGCGGGCAATAAGCGATATGAATTCGCCACTGGAGTCGCTGATTCGGTCTCGCGCGTAGTCGCGCTTGGTTTGCTTGCAGCTTCCGCAATGATCGCGCTTTCGCACCCAATCGTCGGGTTGATTTTCGGTGGTGGGCGATTCACGCCGCACGATGTGACTCTCACAGCGGTCTTCTTCACTCTGTATACGCTGTCGCTTTTCGCGTGGTCCGCACAGTCAATCTATGCTCGAGCTTTTTATGCGACGGGGACGACCTGGCTGCCAATGCTGGCCAGCGTTGTCATTATCTTCATCGCATTTCCCCTTTACGGTTTCGGATACAAGAGCATCGGCGCTGGGGGACTCGCTCTGGCATCCGACGCAGGGATTCTACTTCAGGCGGTCACGCTTGCCGTGTTGCTCCATCGCCGCCACATGGTCTCGCTTGCCAGTCTGGACTACAAAGAAATGGGGCGCTGCCTGCTGGCCGGATTGGCCAGCGGTTTCGCAGTCTGGATCGCGGTATGGGGAGCCAGCACCGTGCTCGCACATTTGCCGAACCAGGTACTGTTGCGGCACGCCCGCATCTACGACCTGTGCGTATTGACTATCGGGATCACGGTCTGGTTGTCGATCACCAAAGAGGTTCTCGAAAAGACCGGCTCGGCTTTGCCCAAGATAGCAATGGCGCGTCTTCGACTCATCTAGAGCGGAACCCGAGCAACCGTGCCGGTTTTGAATGCGTGCAGAGGTGGCTTTTTCTTGATGAAAAAGCCACTTGAGAGCCGTGCCTTTGGGTACATCTGCTCGGATTCCGCTATAGCCCGCGACTTCATTGCCTCAATTCGTCAATTCTTCCCGCAGCATAATTCAATCGGGCATGTGAAGACACAAACGCCCCCGCACACGCAGGGGCGCTCGCTCAAAGGGAGTTACTGGCGGCGCGCCGCCATTATTGACTGGCGCCTCTTACTGAGCAACCTTGACAGGCTCCGGTGTCGGAGCTACCACGGCGGCCTGCTTGCCTTCCGGCTTGCGGATGTCGATACCGCCCTTGAAGAACGCGCCGTCTTCAATGCTGATACGCGCAGCGGCAACATCGCCACTCAGCGAACCTTCAGCACGAATATCCACGCGGTCAGTGGCCGTAACATTTCCACGAACCTTGCCCAGTACCACGATTTCACGCGCCGTAATGCTGGCCGCAACCTGACCGTTCCGGCCGACAGTCACACGGTTACCGGGCAGGTTCACGCTGCCCTCTACTTTTCCATCGATATACAAAGACTCTGAACCGTTAATCTCGCCCTTGATCGTCAGTCCCTTGCCGATGGTCGCCTGTTCGCCTGAAGCGCTGGCAGGTGGACGGCTGGGAGTGTTCTCATACACGGGAGCCGCTGGTGCGGGACGAACTGGTTCCGGTGTGGGAGTTGGGTTGGTCGATCCGGTCTGGGTGGGTTTCCACATTGCGCTCAAAATATTTCCTTTTCTGTCCTAAAGGGACGGGGGGGATTCCAAGGCAGGGCAAGAAAACATGCCCCAAAAAATCAGAATCACGGAACATCCAATCTGCCCTGTTCTTTCTTCACTCACGGGCCGCATTCAGAGTTTCTCTCTGGCGGTCCGGTCGAACATGTTCGCTGGTGCTATTTTAAGACTACTGCCGGAAATCTACGAGAGCACCACTCGGAACAATCCTCAATGCCCAATATAGTAGTCCGCTGGCGGCCACACGATACAGGGCTTTCCGCGCCGCACGCACCATCTTTCGTAACAGTTGCGCTGTGAGGCACCTGCAAGAAGCGATTCTTTGCGAAGAGGCAATTCCTCTTCTGGCACGGAAAACAATATTTGTGCGCAACGAGCCGTTCGCGTATGGCCTACTCTAAAACTATGACCGACCGTGAACTGGTGGAGCGCATCGCCCGCTCTGCCGGAGGCAAAGCCGCGTACAAACAACTAGTTCGCGAACTGGGCCTGGGAGGCGGCCGCGAACGCCGTCTCTTGCTGGAACAGCTGGCACGCCTCACCGTCCGCGGAACCCTTGTAAAGCTCGACCGCGAGCACTGGAGCATTCCCCGGCCGCCGGGCAATCGAGACAATCTCGCCGCCGGACGCCTCAATCTGCATCGAGACGGATTCGGCTTCGTCCGCCCCAATGCTCGCCAGGCTGTTGGCCAAGACGATATCTTCATTCCTCCCAACGAGATGAACGGAGCGATGCAGGGCGACCAGGTGCTCGTGGAGGTAGAACCGCCCAAGGCCGATGGCCGCCGCCAGGGCCGCATCGTCCGCGTGCTCCAACGCCGCAACCCCACCGTCGTTGGCGTATTTCACTACCGCAAAGCAGATCGCTCCTTTGGCCCCAATCATTACGTCGTGCCCTTCGATGAGCGCATGAGCCAGCTCATCCTGATTCCCGAGGCCGCTGAACTCCCCACCCCCGCCGAAGCATCCACGCCGCATCGCGTTCTGGGCACCGAGGCAGTAGCTTCCGCCGCGCACGACGACCTCGAGGGGCTGATTGTCGATGTGGAAATCACCAGTTGGCCAACTCCCACCCGTCCCCCGGTAGGCCGCGTCATTGAGGTCCTGGGCTCGTCAGACGACTTCGGCGTCGACGTGGAGATGATGATTCGCAAGCACCAACTGCCGCGCGCCTTCCCCGATAATGTGCTGGCTGAAGCGCGTCGCGTGGCGCATCTCGACCCTGCTGAGGTGAGTCGCCGCCAGGATTTTCGCGGCCTGCCCATCGTCACCATCGACGGCGAAACAGCGCGCGACTTTGACGACGCCGTACTCGTGACCGAGCGCGCTGACGGCGGCTATGAGCTCCATGTCCATATCGCCGATGTGGCGGAATACGTCCTCGCCGCGACCGATCTCGATCTTGAGGCGCGTTTTCGCGGCACCAGCGTCTACTTTCCCGATCGCGCAATTCCCATGCTGCCGCAGGAGCTCTCATCCGACATCTGCAGCCTGCGCCCGGGCGAAGACCGCCTCGTGCTCAGTTGCGTCATGCAGCTCGATGCCGAAGGGCGCATTCAAAGCTACGAAATCGGCGAAGGAGTCATCCGCTCCGCAGCCCGCATGACCTACACGGAAGTTCACGCCATCCTTGAAGGCGATAAGGCCACCCGCGCAAAGTACTCGCAGCTCACGCCTGCTTTCGAATTGATGAAGCGACTTGCCGTGATGATGAACGAGCGGCGCGAAGAACGAGGTTCCATCGATTTCGATTTGCCCGAACCGGTCATCGAGTTCGATGAACGGGGTCAGATGCGCGGAGTCACGCGAGCCGAGCGCACATGGGCCAATCGCCTTATTGAAGAGTTCATGCTCGCCGCCAACGAGTGCGTCGCGACTTGGCACGAGGATCTGGGCGTGCCCTCCATCTACCGCATCCACGAGAAGCCCGAAGCTCGCCGCGTAGTGCAATTCGAAGAGCTGGCCGCAAGCTTCGGCTTTTCACTCGGTCTGGGGGCGCTTCCCGTCAAACGCGTGCAGATGCGCGGTGAACGCCGCGAACTGCGTGGGCGGGGACGCAATCCGCGCATGCACGAGGTGCCTGAAGACATCCCCGTTACACCGCGCATGTACCAGAAACTCGCCGCGCGCATTGAGGGCAAACCCGAAGAACGAATCCTCAGCTATCTCATGCTGCGATCGCTGCGCCAGGCCCGCTACTCTGAAGTCAACGAGGGGCACTTCGCGCTGGCTGCGCCAACCTACACGCATTTCACTTCGCCCATTCGCCGGTATCCCGACCTCATCGTGCATCGCATCACGAAAACGCTGCTGCGCGCGGGAATCGAAGGTCGCGGAGAAATCGCCGAGGGCCGTCTCAACTCGCCCTGGACTCACCACAACGAAGGCTTGCCTGTCAGCCGTGTGCCACACCTGGCCGCGCCCGCACGCATCCGCAGACAAGGCGCGCTCTCACAGATCGATCCGCCGATCCCTGAACCTGAATTAGCCCAGATCGCCGAGGAATGCAGCCAGACAGAGCGCCGCGCCGCAGAGGCCGAACGCGAACTTGTGGAATGGAAAAAGGTTCGCTTCATGCAGGACCGCGTAGGCGAGGAATTCGCCGCGCTCGTGCTGAACCCGACAAAATTTGGTCTGTTCGTCGAACTGACGGAACTTTTCGTGGAAGGCCTGGTACCAATCGACTCTCTGCGCGACGACTACTACACGTGGCGCGAAAACACGCACGAAATCGTTGGCAATCGTTGGGGGCGCACATTTCGCGCTGGCGATCGCGTGAACGTGGTCCTCGACCGCATCCTGGCCCAGGAACGCCGCCTTCAATTCTCCATCGTGGAGGAAGGTATTCCGCTCACAGGCAAACTCCCCGCACGGCCTCCATCGAAGCCGAAGAAGTCGCGGCAAATCAACACTTCAACTCCGAAGAAAACCAGGAAGATGAAGTTCGGGAAAAAGGGCAAGCGACGCTGAATCCTGCAACACACCAAGATCGCGCCGCTTGCATTGCAGGTTGCACCGGCGTTGCAGATTAATACTTCCAGCGAAACGCCCTTAGGCTCCGGCCTGCTTTTCGGCCAGGTCGCCGATCACCGGCAGCTTGAAGCGTTCACCCTTCAGCGCCTTCATGATCACAATGATCCAGAGCACGAGAAACGCCAACAGGAAGAACGGGATGATGATCCATCCAATCACTGGAATCATCCCGAGCACGATGTCGATCGCAAACACTCCAATACCTAGAAAAATCGACTGCCAGGAATGGAAGCGAATGTAGGAGTTCCTGTTATACGGCTCGACGATCAGGAAAATAATCGCCGGGATGAACGTCACGTATGCCAAGGCGCCTGCTGCATTGTCACTCAAACCAGATTGTGCAGTTGCTTCGGGCATGTTAGCTCCTTTATTTGACGGTGAAACTAGTCGCGCCTTGCACATAATACTCAAGGCCGTGTCAACAAGTAGGGAGTCTCCAGACAGGGTAGCCGCGAACGAGCAAGTCCGGATCAAGCCATGAAAACCCAAGGGGAAACGAATGTCAAGTGAAACTCTCGCCACTTGCGACCGGCTATCACTTTGTGCGCAGCCGTTGCTGCCTATTCCGACGCCTGCCGCTCGGCCAGTTCCCCTAAAACTGGCAGCCTGAATCGCTGCCCGTTCATGGCCTTCAGAACGCAAATCAGCCAAAGCACAAACCAGACCAGCCACACCAGCCGCTTGAACAACACAAGCAATTCGGCTTCAAACACCAGGAAGAACACCAGCGCAAAGCTCATCAGGAAACTGATCAGAATCACCGCCACATTCAGCATGAGCGATTGCCACGCATGAAAGCGCACGAACCGGTTCGTGTTGTAAGGCGGAATTAGCAGAAACAGGATTGCCGGAATGAATGTGAGGTAGGCAATCGCACCTGCGGCGTTGTCAGAAAGGCCGGTGTGATTCAGTTCGGGCATAACCATCCCTTCCTGGTGACCGACAACAGAAAAATCGCCCAAGCGCAAAGGTGTCAAGCAGATTTTTCGCCCTGGCGCAGCCCGTTTTGGCTGACAGACTTGCGCAGCTCGCCAATCCAATACAATGGCCTTGGGAGCACTTGCAATGGCACATACCGTTTTTTGCGTACGTTACAAGAAGGAAATGGAAGGGTTGGACGAGCCACCCTTCGATTCGGAGTTCGGCCAGAAGATCTACAAGAATGTTTCCAAGGCAGCCTGGTCAGAGTGGGTCGACCGCCAGAAAATGCTGCTTAACGAGTACCGCCTTCAGCCCTGGACTCCGCAGGCACAGCAATTCCTGGTGGAACAGATGGAGATGTTCTTCTTCGGTGAGGGCTCGGCTCTCCCGTCCGAGTACGTCCCACCCGTGCAGTAGCAAAATCCAGCGACGGCCGCGCTCATTCAGCCTCAATTCGCAGGGCAATCGCATGAACGAATTGGTTGATTCAGATGGTTCAGTTTTTTCGCGCCGGAGGCGCAATGTTCTGAGTGTACCGGGACATCCTTTACGTTTTAGACCGGAATTAGGCATCAAGCCCCGTAGGGGCGGCGCAATAAACCGGATAATCTGTCACCGTCCCCGGTTCATGCGATTGCCCTGCCTCAATTCGCCGGGTCCGGGCGCACAAGGCCTTGCTGGTGTAAACTGAACAGGAACCCCAGAAGCCGGCTCGCCCGAGCCGGCTCGATTGTGTCGGGACGTGGCTCAGCCTGGTAGAGCACTCGCTTGGGGTGCGAGGGGTCGGCAGTTCAAATCTGCCCGTCCCGACCATTAAATCCATCATTTACCGCCTGATTTTGGAGATCAAGCCGTAGAGCTTGGCCAGAGCCTGTCGTTTGGCTTCCTGGCTGATTGGCTGTGGAGTGCCAGCATTGCGCGGTAGTGTGAACGGAAATCGCCTTAACGATTGCGTAGCGGTTCCCAACCAAAAGACAGATTTGAAGCAACAATCAATCCCATGCAGCCAACGTGCACTAGCAGCCGTGACTGCAATCACGGGCAAGGCTCCAGGCGAGGTCTAGACTCTCGTGTTACAGACGCTTCGGGGGATTAAACCGGCATATCCTAACAGGGTCGAATGCCAAGTTATACCCTGCGCGGAGCGCCCTGAGTGGTTGTTTTCGTCGTCAAGGAGCGGCTTTACTATGGACGCTCATTGTTCGAAATGCGGAATGCACCTCCCTTCGCCGGGAGGGTTCTGCCCAAACTGCGGGGCAGCTGTCGCGCATCAATCCCTCCCAACTGAGCACAAGCACCACAGGGCGCGCGGCGCATTTGGCGGGATGTTTTACGGGTTGATCGCTGCGCCGATCCTCATCATCCCAGGGATACTGCTCTGTCTCTTGGGCTGGGGCCTAGTCCTGGGCGTTCCGATGATCTTACTGGGGATTCTCTTGCCATTCGCAGGTTCGATATATGGGATGGGCGAGCACAAAGGGAAATGCCCCTCCTGCGGCACACGAATGATCAGCTTCGAAGATGGCAAGAAGCATGCGTGCCCAGTATGTAACGCGACGTTTGCAATGGAGGATCAACACACGGTCGGGCTAGATGAGCATCTCGAAGGCAAGTTTGAGGTAAAGTGAGAACCCAAATGAATCGGAAAACGGATGTTTTTCGAAACGGCTAGAAAGTGGCTCTCAACTCAACGTCAATTGAGCGGACGGCGACAACCCTTTTTTTGACACAACGCCTGGCGTCTCGAAGAGACCGCGAGCACCCCAATCCGGCATTCGATTACGGCTGCCGTATATTGAATTTCAATGAATTGTGAGCTCTCTCATGGCCTCTCGGCGGACGCCTCTGCGCGGAATCGCATTCTGCCTGCGGATCAGATGAGCTCCGTTCTGCTGCACGTATCAATTGCTCCGGACTGGAGAACACATGGAAGCCTCCGGGCGCTCCGGCATTCACGCCCATGTCATTCGGAACGCTGTTTCGAAATGAGTTAGCTTTGTCCGACGTACGATCCGTCTAGATTTCCAGTCCAATTCGGGTGGAACCTGGGCCGGCTGTTTGTTTTATGCCTTAAAGCTCTTAAGCTCGCCCAGCCCGAAATGCAGTTGTGATCGACATCACGCCTCCCCATCCTCTCGCAGAACTACACTCATTCCTTCGTGCAATGGCAGGACCATTCTGGTCTTTACGGGGCGGATCCGCGATCCCGAAATCCAATTGCACGCGTGGCGGGGACCAGACGATCCTGCGCCGGGAGGAAGCTGGATGGCTAAGCCAGACGAGATTCAGAAAATCCAAAAAATCGCGTGGGACCTCCGCGCCGACGTCGTAAAGATGATCGGTGTCGGCAAGGCGGGTCACCTCGGCGGTTCCTGCTCGCTTGCTGAAATTGTGGCGGCGCTGTACTTCTCGAAGATGCACTTCGATCCGAAGGCAATTGACGATCCATGCCGGGACCGCTTCCTCGTCAGCAAGGGACATGCGGTTCTTATTCAATACGCCGCCCTGGTTGAGCTCGGCGTCATCCCGAGAGAAGAAGTCAGCAAGGTAAAGACCCTCGCGGGCAAACTGCAGGGCCACCCCGACATGATGACCCCCGGCATGGAAGCCGTCACGGGCTCTCTCGGACAGGGTCTCTCGATCGGCAACGGCATGGCGCTTGCGCTCCGACTTGCCAAGAGCTCCGCTCGCGTATACGTCGTGATGGGCGACGGCGAGCTTGCCGAAGGGCAGCTTTGGGAAGCAGCCATGGCCGCAGCTCGCTACAAGGTGGACAATCTTACCGCAATCCTCGATCGCAATCACATCCAGGCAACCGGCCCAACGAAGGAAATCTTCGACATCCCTGATGTGGAAGCGAAATGGCGCGCGTTCGGATGGAACGTGATCAGCGCTGACGGACACGATGTGGGCGCAGTTCTGAATGCGCTGGATGAGGCTTCGGCCGTCAAAGGCATGCCCACCATCATCGTGGCGGAAACAATTAAAGGTAAGGGCGTCTCGTTTGCAGAAAACACGGCGGCGTTTCACAACGGAATCATGTCGCAGGAACAGTACGACAAGGCGCTGGTAGAAATCGAAGAATCCCGGAGGATGGTGCAATGACTTCGCCAAACTTGAGAAGTGCGTATGGCGCCGGCCTGGTTAAGCTGGGCAAGCAGGACGCGCGCGTTGTAGCCCTCGAAGCCGACCTCGGCAAATCCACGCAATCTGCCATGTTCCAGGCGGAGTTTCCTGAGCGCTATTTCCAGATGGGAATTGCGGAACAGAACATGGCCTCCACAGCCGCCGGTTTCGCTCTCGCCGGCATGATTCCGTTCATCCACTCCTTCGCCGTTTTCGCGACGGGAAGAGACTACGATCAGCTTCGCAACTCCATTTGCATTCCGAACCTGCCCGTGCGCATCTGCGGATCGAGCGCCGGACTCTCGGACTTCGGAGATGGAAAGACGCACCAGGGTGTTGAAGACGTCGCTCTCATGCGGGCGCTGCCGAACATGACCGTGCTCTGCCCAGCTGACTCCAACGAAGTGACGAAGATGATGGACTGCGTGCTTGATTGGCCCGGCCCCGTCTATATTCGCATCAACCGCAACGATCTGCCTTTCATCTATCCCGTCGATGAGCCGTATTCCATTGGCAAGGTCACGATGCTTCGCGATGGCGAACATGCGGCAATCTTCGCTGCCGGCATCATGGTGTCGCGCGCGCTCATGGCCGCCGATGCACTTGCGAAAGACGGCATCTCGGTTCGCGTGCTTGACGTCAGCACCATCAAGCCTCTCGATCGAGACGCTATCATTCAATATGCAAGCGGTGTAGATGCTATCGTAACGGCTGAAGAAGGCTCCATCATCGGTGGCCTTGGCTCCGCAGTGGTTGAAGCAATTCGCGGCGTCTCGCACGCACCCGTTGAATTCGTGGGTGTCAACGACAGCTTCGGCATGTCGGCCGAGAACTACGACGAGCTGCTTACCCGCTTCGCGCTTACTTCGGATGCTGTTGCGAACGCAGTTTCTACACTCTTAAAGGGGAGCAAAAAATGCATATCGGCTTCGTTGGTCTAGGAATCATGGGCAAGCCCATGGCGAAGAACCTGCTCAAGGCAGGTTACGAGCTCGTGGTCTTTGACGTTGTTGAAGCGCCGCTAAAAGAAGTGGTCGCGGCAGGCGCCAAGGCAGCAACATCGCCAAAAGATGTGGCCTCGCAAAGTGAAATCATCATCACCATGCTGCCGAATTCGCCGCACGTCAGGAAGGCGATTCTCGGCAAGGATGGCGTCATTGAAGGCGTAAAGTCCGGCAGCATTCTGGTCGACATGAGCTCCATTGCGCCCCTGGCCAGCCGCGAAGTTGCTGCTGAGCTGGCAGCCAAGGGAGTTGAGATGCTCGATGCGCCAGTCTCCGGCGGCGAGCCCAAAGCCGTCGATGGAACGTTGGCCATCATGGTGGGCGGCAAGCAGGAAATCTTTGATAAGGTGAAGGACATCCTGTTGAAGATGGGCGCCAGCGCGGTGCTCTGCGGCGATATTGGCGCGGGCAACGTGACCAAGCTCGCCAACCAGATCATTGTCGCGCTCAACATCGCGGCCATGTCTGAGGCGCTCGTTCTCGCCACCAAGGCCGGCGTCGATCCCGAGAAGGTTTTCGACGCGATCAAGGGCGGCCTGGCCGGAAGCACCGTTCTCAACGCGAAGGCTCCCATGGTTCTGCAGGGCAATTACAAGCCGGGGTTCCGGATTGAGCTGCACATCAAGGATCTTCAGAATGCGCTCGACACCGCGCATGAAATCAGCGCTCCCATTCCGCTCACCAGCCACGTGATGGAAATGATGCAAGCGATGAAGGTTGACGGCAAGCAGACGGAAGATCACGGCGGCCTCATTCAGTTTTACGAGAAACTCGCCGGGGTCAAGGTCCGCAAGGGTGGCGCGCAATGAGTACGGGGCGGCTTGCAGGTAAGACCGCGCTGATCACGGGCGCCGCCATGGGCATCGGCGCGGCGGTCGCCAGTAAATTCCGCGAGGAAGGCGCCGCAGTGTTTATCTGCGACACAAACAGCATCGAAGGTGAAAAGACAGCCGCAGCCATCGGGGCTGTTTTCATCCCGCTCGACGTAACCTCAGAGGAAAGCTGGAAGGCGGCGTATGCCGTCGTCATGGAGCAGGCCAAGCACCTCGACATCCTCGTAAACAACGCAGGCATTAACATCAGGAAGAACATCGAAGAGATGCCCGCGGAGTCGTTCGACGCCATGATGGCGGTCAACGTCAAGGGACCGTTCCTCGGCATCAAGCACGCGCTGCCTATTATGCGAGCAGGCGGCGGCGGCGTCATCCTCAATATGTCGTCGGTATGCGGCCTTGTGGGTCACAAGTTCACAAACGAAACCTACACCACAACCAAGGGTGCACTCACGTTGCTGACCAAATCGATCGCGGTCCGTTACGCGAAGGACAATATCCGCTGCAACTCAATCCATCCCAGCACGGTGGAAACTGCCTTTGTGCAGACCATGTTCAAAGACCCCGAGCGCAAGGCAGAGCGGCTCGGTGAGGTTCCGCTCGGCCGCCTGGCCAGCACAACCGATGTGGCTGACTCACTGGTCTTTCTCGCCAGTGATGATGCGGCCTTCATCAATGGAGCAGCGATTCCGATTGACGGTGGCGTTACGGCAGCTTAGATCCTCTCCCAGACCAACACAGCGGCGTGCGCTTTTGCGCACGCCGTTTCAATTGCACGATGCCAAGGCTCGAAGTTATTCACCCATATCGAGTCTCTGCTGATGAGTCGGAATATTCGGTCCGATTGAACCTGGGCCTTAAGAGGGGAATAGTGATCCGGACGCGGCTGCAAACTGGGCCACCCGGGTACGCTTGCGTGGCAGCGGCGCTGCCGGCGCGCCGAGCAGTCCAATAATCTCACGCAGTTCAGCCCGCGCATGACCAATTGCCGCGGAAACTGAGTCGCGGAGCTTTGCGTGGTCAGGATTTGAAGCCGCCAGTTTGAGCTGTGGATCGCGGCGTTGGTGCGTCTGTTCCAAAGCGTGGCGAGCACCAGAAATTGTATAGCCCTCGCCGTGAACCAGCCGTTTGATATCCAGCACCAGTTCCACGTCGCGACGGCGATAGAGCCGTTGGCCAGTGCCGCTTTTGTTGGGTTTCAGCTGCGGAAACTGCGATTCCCAGAAACGCAAAACATACGTTTCCACCTCGCAGATCTTCGCTACGTCGCCAATCTTGAAGTAGAGACGGTCCGGGATCGATGGTGTTTCAGGGGCACGCTTTCGGTTCAACTGAGTAGCCATAGCAGATTGGGAAAGAATGCGCGGCGACCAGGCGCAGACCTGTTTCCACCTGAAGTATAGGTCCGGGTAACTGATTTGTAACGTCCGGAATCAGCGCCTGAACCAATCTAGCCAACTCTTTCTGTGCAAAAACTCGGCTGGCTCCCGCTTTTGGGCCTTCCAGTTGCTTGGCCTCAGTTCTCTGAGCTCACCCGATCATCGACGAGCGGTTCTCGCGCAGGCGATCCGTGAGGCGCGGCGCGAAGATACTGTTTGGGCCAACTGGCCGCATTTTCGAGCGCCGCGGCAGCATGCACTGCCCAGTACGGATCGCGGAGCATCTCGCGCGCCAGCAGCACCAGGTCGGCTTCTCCGTTGGCAATGATGGCGTCGGCCTGCTGGGCTTCAGTAATCATGCCTACTGCAGCGGTCGCGATACCCGCCTCTTTGCGAATTCGCGCCGCAAACGGAACCTGGTAGCCCGGTCCCACCGGAATGCGGGCGCCGGGAACATTGCCGCCCGACGAAACATCGACGAGATCCACTCCGTGCTCGCCGAACAGCCGCGCCAGCCCAACGGATTCATCCGGAGTCCAGCCGCCTTCCATCCAGTCGGTGGCGGAGATGCGTACGAACACCGGCAGATCCTGTGGCCACTCAGCTCGCACCGCGTCTACAACTTGCAGGGCCAACCGGGTGCGATTCTCAAAGCTCCCACCATACGCATCTCCGCGATGGTTTGAAAGCGGAGAAAGGAACTCGTGAATCAGGTATCCGTGGGCCGCATGTATCTCAACGATGTCGAATCCAGCCTTCAGAGCGCGCCGCGTTGCCTGACGAAACGCCTCAACAATCCCGTCGATGCCGCTTTGGTCGACCGCCCGGGGAACTGCGTACTGGGGGGCGAAAGCCAGAGCACTTGGCGCCACTGGTATCCAGCCACCCTCTTCGACCGGCACCAGCCGCTCGCCTGCCCATGGCGTTCCCATGCTTGCTTTGCGTCCGGCATGCGCAAGCTGAATGCCCGCGCGTGCTCCCTGCGAATGGATGAAGCGCGTGAGCCGCTTCAGGCACGCAATGTGCTCGTCCTTCCAGATGCCGAGATCGCCTGGCGTAATGCGCCCTTCAGCCAGCACGGCGGATGCCTCCACCATCACCAGCCCGGCGCCGCCCTGCGCGCGGCTTCCCAGGTGAACCAACTGCCAGTCATTTGAAAATCCATCGTCATAGCAGTATTGGCACATGGGCGAAACGCCGATGCGGTTTACCAACTCAATAGAACGAAGTCGAAACGGAGAAAACAAAGAATGAATCATCAAGATTCCACTATCCTTGCTACGAAGATCAGATAAAGGCGCCCTGTCTTCAGATGCACGCTGCGGCAATCGGATGCAAACGGATCACGCATACAGTTCGCAGGGAACGAGGCAACATTCTCTGTGCATTAAATCAAGGGCAGGTATTGGGGCTTGTTGTCAGGGCTTCTTCAGCACGGCGTTGCTGCGTTTGTTGTCCGTAATGGCGCTCTGCAGCTTGCGGAAGTCTGAAGCCTTGGCCGCTCAGGGTTTTGCGTCCTCAAGCAGCGTGCTTACGAGCGCCAGCGGCAGCCCTACGACATTGAAGTAGCAGCCCTCAATGCGTGGAATCCAGCGCGCCGCAAGCCCTTGGATCCCGTAGGCTCCCGCCTTATCCATCGGTTCGCCGGTCGCTACATAAGCGGCGATCTCCTCATCGGTCATCGTGAGGAACCGCACCGCGGTGACCTCCGCGGCCACTTCAGCTCCACCCGCAGTAACCACCGCCACGCCCGTAATCACGTGATGCGACCGGCCTGAAAGCATTCGCAACATTCGTGTGGCATCGGCGGCATCTTCGGGCTTGCCCAGTATGTGATTATCCAGCGTAACTGTCGTGTCCGCGCCAAGTACGACAAGCGCTCCGTCCGCGCTTCCATTGGCGCTGAGTTCGCGAAATACTACCTCTGCCTTTTCGCGCGCGAGCCGCGTCACATAGGCAATCGGATCCTCGCCCTCGCGGGGATCCTCAGGAATATGCGCAGGCCGGACCTCAAATGAGTAACCCGCCTGGGTGAGCAACTCCCGCCGCCGCGGAGAGGCTGAAGCAAGAACCAGCATATTGAGATTATGGCAGGCGCTCCAGCCGCCCAGCTCAGACGTTTAGACTTGTAAAGTGGCTTGCGAGGTCATTCCCACGCCGCCCCAGACAAGGTTCAAATGCATCTCAATTTCGATTTTTCAGCCGTCCAGATTTTGTGGACGCTGACCTTTGCAGCAATCCTCGTTCTGCTTGTTGTTATGCTCGGTCGAGACCGCGCCCGCATCTATCCCTGGTTCACTGCGAGCATTACGCTTATCGGCCTGCGCCTGCTTGCGAGCCGCTTGCTTTATGGACGCCTCGCACCCATTCCCATGAACGAGATTTTCCTCACTCTTGCGCTCATCGCGGGAGTGGTGAGCCTGCTTGTGCTTGTGGAACTTGCTCGCCGCGCATTCGTCGGCGCATCGCGGCGTGCATGGACCATCGGCACTCTTATCCTGCTCGCGGCCGGCGGGGCGGTTCTGGCTCTGTGGGGCCCATGGCCTGCATGGAAGACGCTTACCGTCGACTCCGTTCTTGCCGGACTTCGCCTGGAGCAGTTCATCACCCAAAAGCTCGACCTGCTTGTCGACGTGCTCTCCATCGGCCTCGGCTTGCTGATCGTGATCTTTGGCCGCCGCTTCGCAGCCGGATTCCGCAGCCACACACAGCAGATCATCATTGGCCTGTCGACAGTCGCTCTTGCACAGACGGCCGTGCGCGCCATCTGGCAGCTCATCGCCACGCACGCAGCACCCACCGGCCAAGCTGAATATGAACGGGTTCTCGGCCTGCAGGGAAGGCTCTATAACGCAAGCAGCGCAATCTTCGTGCTCGCACTGGTCTGGTGGATCGTCTGCCTGTGGATCGATGAAGTAGAGAACGAAGGGCCGAGGGAACAAGGGAACGAGTGATCAGCTGTCAGAGATCAGTGAACGGTGCTTCGGAATCCGTCGACTTGTAAACCTGCAAACTTGTTCCCTTGGCTCCTAGTTCCCTGCCCCTCAGATATGGCAGGATGCCATCCCCCGCTTTTCCAGGTAGCGCTGGTGGTATTCCTCTGCGCGCCAGAAGGTTTGCGCTGGTTCGACCTTGGTGACAATGCGTTTCGGCTTGTATTTGCCCTCAGCGGCAAGCTGTTCGATTTTCGCAATCGCCTGCGCCTGTTGTTCCGGTGAGTGATAGAAAATCGCCGAACGATACTGCGTTCCCCAGTCCGGTCCCTGCCGGTTCAGAGTCGTCGGATCGTGCAGAGAAAAGAAGATGTCGAGCAGTTTCTCGTAGCTCAGCTTCTCATTGTCGAATTCCAGCTCAACTACTTCCGCATGCCCGGTCTGATCCGTGCACACGTCTTTGTAGGTTGGGCGATCCATTGCGCCACCCTCATATCCAACGGCCGTCGCCGTCACGCCCGGTGTGGCGGCAAACGCCGCTTCCACGCCCCAGAAACACCCTGCTCCAAATGTCGCCTTTTCCAAGCTCATGCCCTTTATGATGCGAAGCACACGACGCAGGTAACAGTTTTCGCGCCGGGCTTGCGTAATGTCACCTTTGATGCAGCACTTCAATCAGACGCCGCGCCTTCGCGCTGACCTCAATGCCCGTATCGCCCGGCTGGTAAAAGGATGAGCCAACCCCGTATCCGTCAGCGCCGGCATCGCGCCACGCCGGCAGGGTATCCGCATCCACGCCGCCCACCGGAACCAACAGTGTCCCTTTGGGCAGAATCGCGCGCAGCGACGTCATCATGCGGGTTCCCAGCACATCTGCCGGGAACAGCTTCAACGCGTCCGCACCGGCGTGCATCATGTGAACTGCCTCGGTGGCCGTTCCCACGCCAGGGATCGAAATCATCTTGTGAAGCTTTGCTTCATGCACAATCTCGGTGTCCGCACATGGACTCACGACGAGCCTGGCACCGGCTTCTCTTACCTGCTCCACTTCCGTCGCGCGTGTGACTGTACCCGCACCAATCAGCATCCTGCTTCCGTACAACTCAGTCGCGCGGCGAATGCTCTTCGTCGGCTCGGGAGAATTCAGTGGTATCTCGGCGATCGCCACGCCCGCCGCAAGAAGTCCGCCGAAAACATCCTCAACTTCATGCGGCTTGATGCCGCGCAGAATTGCGATCAAAGGGCACTTGCACAACCACTCGCGAATCACCATGACAGGCTCCCCGCAATGCGCAACAATCCTCGTAGCGCCGCGTCTTCCGGCTCTATTGTGGAACTCACGCCAAATTCGCGCAATGCCTTCTGGTAAAGTGCGCACAGCGCTCCATCGCCGATCAGATGCACGTCATCTCCCTTGCACGCCATGTCCCGAACTTCGCTCCCGATCAGCAATCCCGAAAGGTACGATGACGCCGAAGTGTCGTTCATTTTTCCGGTCAGCACCAGTGTCCTCACTCCGAACAACTGATGCCCGAGCTCGCCGCCCTGTCCGGCACGCGCTACGCCCAGCAGGAATGCGCTTTCATCGTTGGGCTCATGTTGCGTGCACGAGCGCAGAATCGTGCTCTCCCTGATTGCCTTGAAAAGATCGCCGGTCATAGAAGTCGAGAACGAAACGATCCTGCCATCATCCATGCGAACCCATTTTGTATGCGTGCCCGGAAGACAGAAATGCACGTTGCTCCCAAGCTCGGTCGCACAACCGAGTATCTCCGTCTCTTCTCCGCGCATCACGTCGGGCACGCCATTCGAATCCGTACCGATCAGTCCCGGCACAATGCGCGCGTCAATGCCATCCACGTCAAGCTTGATAACGCCCTGCACCACCTGATCGAAAATCGCCGGAACCTGCAGATAAGGAGCCTCTTTCCAGCCGCGCCGCGCGCCCACCATGCCGCACATCAGGACGCGGTTGTCGCGCATGTCCAGCCACTCCGGAATCTCCGCCATCAGCGCGTCCTGAAAGCCGCCGGCGGGCACTGAGACAGCACCGCGGCCAGAAGATTTCTCCGCTTCCACGCGTCCCTGCGCATCCAGCTTGTAGGCGCGAAAGTTCGAAGTCCCCCAATTGACCGCAATCATCGGCAGCTCCTATTCCGGAATACGTTCGATCTTTCCCACCAGAAACACAAAGGAACAGATCCCCATCACGCCCATCGATGAAATGAAAATCAACGGGCGCGAGAAACTGTTCCCATTTACCAGGAGCCCAATCACCATCGGCGTTATGAATGCCCCACAATTTGAAACGAAATTGAACATGCCGCCCGTAAGTCCGATCAGCCGCTCAGGAGCAACCGTTGAAACCAATGACCATCCGATGCAGGCAGCACCGTCGCCGAAAAATGACACCGTCATACACGCGATCACGAGGCGCGGATCGTCGCACCAGTTTGCCACAAATATTGTGCTGGCCAGCACCAGACCCGTTATAAGTGGAATCTTTCTCGCCAGCGTAACACCAAGACCGCGACGAAGCAGCCAGTCTGAAAGCACGCCACTGGTGAGCACGCCGACAAACGCCGCCATAAACGGCAGCGAGGCCAGCATGCCTGCCTTTGCAAGTTCAATGTGCTTGTAGCGCACAAGATAAGTGGGAAACCAGGTGAGAAAGAACCACTGCACCGAGACCACGCCGAACTGGCCCAGGTAAAGTCCCCAAAGCTTTCGCTTGCTCAGCACAAAGCCAAGGTCCTTCCACAACGTTCCCGTTCTCAATCGCGATTCGTCGAGCTTTTTGCTCAACTCTGGAATCCCGCCGCCTTCTTCAATCAGCCGCAGTTCAGCCTGGTTCACTCCGCGCGCATGGTTTGGATCGCGATAGAGAATCCACCATACAACTGCCCATATCACGCCAACTGCGCCCGTTGCCTGAAAGATGAATCGCCAGCCGTAGCGTGTTTCAAGCCACGCCAACACCGGCGTAAGAAACGCCAGCCCGACAAATTGTCCAGATGTGTAGAAGCCGATTGCTCCTGCACGTTCGCGCTCAGGAAACCACGTGGTCACAACCCGGTTGTTGATGGGGTAAGCCGGCGCTTCCATTGCCCCCACCGTTAGCCTTAGCGCGATGATTGCGAGAAACGTGCCCACGAAACCCATGAAGAACGTCGCCAGCGACCACAGAGCCAACGCGACTGCGAACAGAATTCGCGGGTTCACACGATCAACAAACCGGCTGGCCGGAACCTGGAACAATGCGTAAGTCCATCCAAACGCCGCCAAAATCATGCCCAGCATCACCGGCGTCAGGTGCAGATCTTCAGTCAGCCCGGGAGCGACGATGGAGAGATTGCTGCGGTCCAGGTAGTTGATGACCACGCAGACGAACAGCATCCACATGATTCTGAAGCGCCGCCGCGTCGGTTTCTCTCCGCCGCCAATCGCTTCGAATTCTGCCAGGCCGCCGGGCTGTGTTTCGCTCACCACCGCGCCACTCTCCGCCTACTCGTCCTTCTTTTCGTTGCGGGGCCTTACCTTGAACCAGATCGGCGTGCCTTTAAATCCAAACGCCTCGCGAATCTGGTTCTCAAGAAATCGCTCGAATGCAAAATGCAACTTAACATCGCGATCGGTGAACAGCACAAACGTCGGCGGAGCCACCGCGGCCTGCGTCATGTAAAAGATCCTTACCCGCTTCGCAATCGGCACCGGCGCGCGCTGAAAATCAATCTTGTCGAGGAACCGGTTCATCTGTCCCGTCGTCACGCGCTTGCGCCGCTCCGCTGCCACGGCCAACACTTCGTGCAGCACGCGAGCCATGATCTTGCCGCCTTGTTGCGTGCCTTCCAGCGCTGAAACAAATATCACCGATGCGTAGCTTAGATATTTCAACGCGGAACGCAATTGCCGCTCAAAAATATCGCGATCGGCAGGCGGCTTGCCATCTGTACGCCCCGTCGTCACCGCGTCCCACTTGTTCACCACGATGATGACGCTGCGGCCGCTCTCATGCGCATATCCGCCGATGGTTGCATCCGCCGCCGTAACACCTTCGGTCGCGTCGATCACCAGCAGCGCTACATCCGCCGCCTCCAGGTGCCGGCGTGCCATTACGACACTAAGCTTCTCGGCCATGAGGTGCGTCTTGCCCTTGCGCCGGATACCGGCCGTATCCACAAAGCGCAGCGCATGACCCTCAAACTCGACCACTTCATCCACCGCGTCGCGCGTTGTCCCCGCAATCGGCGAGACGATGGCGCGCGACGTTCCGGTCAGCGCGTTCAGCATGGTCGACTTGCCGACGTTGGGCCGCCCGATGATTGCCACCGAAGTTTCGTGCTGTTCAAATTCGCCATGCGTGCGATGCTTGAACTCCTCATCCTCCGCGCCCGGCTCCAGCGGACCACCCTCGTCGATCTCGTGCTCAATCGCGGCTTCGTCCTCCGCCTCTACGCCTGTCGGCGGAATCGCAGCCGCTATCGCATCCAGCAGATCGCCAATGCCAAGCCCGTGTTCAGAGCTGATCGGGAATACATCGCGCAGTCCCAGGCGGCGAAAATTCTCCGCCTCAAGAGCCATTGCCTCGCCTTCAACCTTGTTCACCGCCAGAAACACGGGCTTGCTGCCGCGAATAAGCAGCTTCACCAGGTCGTAGTCCGGGCTAGCCAACTCCGTGCGTGCATCCACCACCAGCACCAGCGCGTCAGCTTCTTGCAGCGCTACCTTTGCCTGCGTGTAAATCTCGGTCGGAATCAGCTCCGGATCGTCGGGAACAATGCCGCCTGTATCTACGAGCCGGAAGCGGCGCCCACCCCATTCGAATTCGCCATAGATGCGGTCGCGCGTAATTCCCGGCTCATCGCCCACAATCGAGCGACGGCTGCGCGTAAGCCTATTAAACAGCGTCGATTTGCCCACGTTGGGCCGGCCCACAATTGCCACCAGGGGCAGCCCTTCCGAGCCAGGCCGGCTCGGCACAACTGATCTGCGATACGTCGGCAAAACTAGTCTCCACAAGGTCTTGCCCAACCCGCGGCAGCCTCTGGCCTGAAAACAGGCTCTCCTCATTCTAAGTTGAACGCCTGCCCCTCCTGTCACGCGCCCTTTTCCGGCATTCACAACTGAGGCCCGTGTACACTACCAGACACTGAATTCGAGGAGGCTTTCCATGCCTAAATTCGTCATCGAGCGCGAAATCCCCGGGGCCGGCTCGCTCTCACCCGCCCAACTTCAGGCCATCTCGCAAAAATCCTGCGGCGTCCTCAGCAATCTCGGCCCCTCTATCCAATGGGTACACAGCTACGTTACCGGCGACAAGATCTACTGCATCTACATCGCGCCAAACGAAGAACTTGTCCGCGAACACGCAACTCAGGGCGGATTCCCCGCTAACCGTATCTCGCAGATCACCACCATCATCGATCCCACCACCGCCGAAGCGTAGAGCCTGCTGTTAACTGCGCTTGCGACACTGAGCCAGAGGCTGCGGCACGGAATCCCCCGCTTCTCTATCATGGAGAAAGGAACCGATCCCGCCGCTCTTGGCTTCCATGTCGTCGACCGCCGCCCCATCACGCGCCCTGCCCACCCTGCACGAGTTCTTTTCTCCGGGCGGCGTCCTTGCGCGTTCGCCGCTGCCCTACGAGTACCGCCCCGGCCAGCTTGAAATGGCCAAGGCCGTCGAACGCGCACTCAGCGAGCGCCGCCACCTGATCGTCGAAGCCGGAACCGGTACAGGCAAGACTCTCGCTTACCTCTTGCCCGCGCTTCGCACCGGGCAGCGCGTCATCATCTCCACCGGCACCAAGGCCCTGCAGGATCAGCTCTTCTTCCGCGACATTCCATTCCTCGAAACGCTCCTCGGCGAGCTGCGAGTCTGCTACATGAAAGGCCGCGCCAATTATCTCTGCCGGCACAAGCTCACTACGCTGCGCGATCAACCCATCCTCTCCGGCCTTGAAGAAATCGATCAATACAAGCAGATCACCGACTGGGAACGGACCACCGACACCGGAGACCGCGCCGAGCTTTCTGGCATGCCCGAGTCCAGCGCCCTCTGGCAAAAGCTCGACGCTCGCTCCGAAGCCTGCCTTGGCACTACCTGTCCCGACTACCGCCGCTGCTTCATCACCGAGATGCGCCGCCGAGCGCTCGAGTCAGACATCATCATCGTCAACCACCATCTCTTCTTCGCCGATCTCTCGGTTAAGCAGGAGGCCTCCGCGGCAGCCGATGCAGGCATTTTGCCGGAAGCCGCAGCCGTCATCTTCGACGAGGCTCACGAGCTTGAAGAAGTCGCGTCGAGTTACTTCGGCCTCTCGGTCTCAAACCTGCGCTTTGAAGACCTCGCCCGCGACATCGACACGCTCTTGCGCGGCAAAGAAGGAACTGACCGGCTCCCGGCCGCCACGCAGCAGCTTCGCGAGCGCGCCCGGCTCTTCTTCGCTGCGTTACCCATCGCCGGCGACGGCCGCCACCCCTTTACCGAGCGCGAACAGTTCCTCGAGACATCCGGCGACATGTACCTGGCCGTGCGCAGCACGCTCCAGGTTCTCGAATCGGAAATTGACGGCCTCTCCGGCATCGATGAAGCACCCGGCCTCAAGAAACGCGTGTCGCGCCTTCGCTCTGAGTTCGAGTTCCTGCTCGAATCCAACTCCAGCAACATGGTGTATTGGATGGAGCGCCGCGTGTCCGGCAACACTTCGCCCGCGCAAAGGTCCGCCGTACGCAGCGCGCAGAACCGGCACACGTTTCTGCAGGCCACGCCCATCGACGTTTCAGAACTGCTGCGCGAACAGGTATTCGAGCAGATCCCTACCGTCGTACTTACCTCGGCCACCCTCACCGTGCAAGGGGGCTTTCAGCATCTGCGCCGCCGGCTCGGCTTGACGGAAGCGCGCGAACTCGTCGTTCCTTCGCACTTCCGTTACGGCGAGCAGGCACTGCTCTATCTGCCGCCCAACATGCCCGATCCCCGCGAGCCCGATTTCCAGGAGGCTGCCGCGTGCTGCATTCAACGCGTGCTCGATCTCTCGCGCGGCCGCGCCTTCTGCCTCTTTACCAGCTACAGCCAGATGCGGGTGCTCTACGAGCGCCTCCTGCCCGTACTCGACTTCCCGATTCTTCTCCATGGCACGGCGCCGCGCAAAGCGCTGCTTGAAGAATTCCGCTCGACGCCCAACGCTGTCCTCTTTGGCACGGCAAGTTTCTGGCAGGGCGTAGACGTGCAAGGCGAAGCGCTTAGCTGCGTCATTATTGATCGCCTGCCCTTCTCAGTCCCCAGCGATCCTGTGGTGCAGGCCCGCATGAAGGCGATTGAAGAAGCCGGTGGCCGGCCCTTCTTCGACTACCAGGTTCCCGAAGCGGTTCTCACGTTGAAACAGGGATTCGGCCGCCTCATCCGCTCGCTTGAAGATCGCGGCGTACTGGTGCTGCTCGACCCGCGCATCACCCGCCAGCGCTATGGTCAAACATTCCTGCAAAGCCTTCCGCCTTACCGCATGACCAACACCATCACCGACGTGGAAGCTTTCTTCGAAAAGCAAGAGCGAGAGAAGCAAGTACGCGAGTAGCAACTTTCGATCTCGTTCTAACTCGTAAACTTGTAAACTCGGCAACTCGTAAACTAGTCCCTCGTTCCCTTGTTCCTTGGTTCCCTGGTTCCCTGGTTCCCTGGTTCCCTGCATTTTAGGCAACGCCCGCGCGCCAATATGTGTCCAAGGTGTTAACGGAAGAGAAATCTTCCAAAGGAGAGAGTAGCCTATGGCCACTTAAGAGAATCGAAACGAAACTCATACCTGGCAGAAGGAAACTCATACACCAAGCGAATTCAGAGAACCTGGGGGTGGAACTCATATACAGATCCATCCCCCGTTTTTTACCTGCCCCGCATGGGGCGGCGTGCTATTTGTAAGCCTCCACATGCACATCCATGACGGCACGTCCTGAAGGATCGACCATCTTCTCAAAGGCCGCATCCCACTTGAGCGCAGTTTCCGTGCTGCAGGCCACGCTGCGCTCCCACGGCACACAGTTGATCGCCGTGGCCGAGGGGAAATGGCGCTCGAAAATCTGCCGATAGAAATATGCTTCCTTCGTCTCAGGAGTCTTCACCGGGAAACGCTCTGCTGCGCCGGCCATCATCGCGTCCGTCACTTCGCGCTCTGCCGTGGCCTTGAGCGTGTTGATCCAGTTGTAGCCCACACCGTCAGAGAACTGCTCCTTCTGCCTCCATAGCACTTCTTGCGGAATATAGCCCTCAAATGCCTTGCGCAACGGCCACTTCTCAATGGGACGCGGATACTGCGCATTGCGGGGAATCTTGGCCTCGGGATCGAGCATCATCGCCACATCCAGAAACTCACGATCCAGAAACGGCACGCGCGCCTCGACGCCCCAGGCCGACGAAGCTTTGTTGGCGCGGGCACAGTCGTACAGGTGCAGTTTCTGCATTTTGCGAACCGTTTCCTCATGAAGTTCGCGGCCATTCGGAGCTTTGTGGAAGTAGAGATAACCTCCAAAAATCTCGTCCGCTCCCTCGCCGGAAAGAATCATCTTGATGCCCATAGCGCGGATTTTGCGCATGAGTAGATACATCGGCGTCGTGGCGCGCACGCTGGTCACGTCGAACGACTCCAGGTGATAGATGACGTCCGGCAGCGCGTCCAACCCCTCTTGCACGGTAAAGTGAATCTCGTGATGGACGCTCCCGATGTACTCTGCCACTCCGCGTGCTGCAATCAAGTCGGGCGCGCCTTCCAACCCCACGGCAAACGAGTGCAGCCGCGGCCACCAGGCCGGCACCTTGTCGTCCTCATCCACGCGTCTTGCGCTGAACTTGGCGGCAATCGACGCCACAACCGACGAATCGACGCCGCCGGAAATCAGCACCCCATACGGGACATCGCACATCAGTTGGCGGTGAACGGCTGCCTCCAGGGCCAGTCGCACCTTGGCAGGATCATATGGTTCCGAAGGATAGAATCCCGGTTCAGCCCAGGCCGGCTTATAGTACTTCTGGAAGCCCTTATCCGCTTCGTGAGCGAGGAAATAGTGCCCCGGAGGAAACTCGCGGATGCGCTCGCAGATGCCCACCAGTGCCTTCATCTCTGAAGCGACATAGAAATTCTCCTGGTGGTCCCAACCCACATAGAGAGGATTCACTCCAATGGGGTCCCGGGCAATCAGGTAGGTCTTCCGCTTCGGATCGTACAGCACAAAGGCGAAGATGCCGTTCACACGATTCAGAAACTCCTCGGGACTGCCTTCGTCGTACAAGTAAAGCAGCACTTCGCAATCTGAAGCTGTCTGGAATTCGTGAGGTTGCTTGAGTTGCTGGCGCAATTCCCTGTGATTATAGATTTCGCCGTTCACGGCGAGCACGTTGCCGGTGGCGCGGTCAATCAATGGCTGAGCGCCGTGCTCCACGTCCACAATGCTGAGCCGCTCGTGCGCAATGATGGCCTGTTCGTCGCCATAATTACCGCTCCAATCGGGGCCGCGATGACGGATCTTCTTCACCATGGCCAAGGCTTGATTGCGTAAATCCGCGTAGTTCCCGCGGGCCGGCTCGATATTAAGGACAGCTAGAATACCGCACATTCTGAAAGTCTCCCAATCTATGCGCTTTACGGCGCGACGAGCCATTTCATCAAACGGACCACGGAAAGACACAGCAGCCCTCTGGCGCAGCAAACCAAAAGAGCGGCCGTGCATCAGGAACCTGGATTGAAAACAGTGCTTTATTCAGTTTCGACTGCTGCGCGATCACCCGCCTCCGGGCGCAGTCGGGTTGAGACTCGCTAGTGTATCAGGCTCAGTGTGCACAAAAATGTAACGCGAAAGTGTCAAGGATGTCCCGGAACGTGGTGTCCGAGTCTACAAAGCCGGAGCGATAGTTCGTACAAATTGCCACGAGGAGCCCGGTCCGCGCTCACAGCGCATCAGCAGCAACTGCGTTATCCTGCTTATTCCCCCGGCAGGTCATGTTTACGAGGCTCTATGTCCTCTCGCAGGGCGCGTACAAATCCCGCCGTTCTCTCCTACCACACGCTGCGCCGCTCGGTGGGCGTCATCGCTCTTTCGCTGCCCGTTGTTCTCGCCGTCGGCACCATCCTTCTTCATCTGCTAGGTCCCAGCCACGCGCTGCCTCACCCGCTCCTGCAGCGCTCTGTCAGCGACTACTACTACACGCCGATGGGCAATTACCTCATCGGCAGCCTCGGAGCCATCGCCGCATTTCTCATCTGCTCGCGCGGATACGACTTAACCGACGAAATCGCGGGTTATCTCGCCGGTATCTTCACTCTCGGCGCGGCGCTCTTTCCCGCCGCCGATCCCAGAGCCCAGTTGCACACGCAGTTTGAGCTCCGTATCCAGTCCGTTCACACTTGTTTCGCCGCATTTATGTTCCTCACTCTCGCGTACTTCTGCCTTTTCCTTTTCCGCAAGTCCTCCCCTGACGTGCCACTCACGCGCCGCAAGCGCCACCGCAACGCAATCTATCTGGTCTGCGGCGAAGTCATCATCGTCTGCAACCTCGTTATGGTGGCAGTTACGTACTTTCCGATCGGCCGCCTGCTCGATCCCGTCCGTCCTCTGCTACTGGCCGAATCGCTGGCGCTCGCAGCCTTCGGCGTCGCCTGGCTCACCAAAGGAGAAGTCTTCCTCAAGGACCGACACCACGACCAGATGCCGTTCCTCGCCGCAAAATAAAAGCCAATGCTCGCAGGGCCATTTCTGCACCTAAGCTGCTCTTTGTGGGCCGGTTGCCAATCCAGCCAGGCCTCGCATCCAAATGCCGGGGCCCCTAAACAGACCCATTTTGGAGTAAAATGATCACAAACAGTCATTCTCGATCAACATCATCCATTTGAAAGTCAGAAAGCCGTCCGGGTCCAACAGACCCCGAGCCGGAGAAACGAGTTGCCCCATGTACACCGAGACTTCTAACCGCACCGATTCCGCTTCCGCCCTCTCCTCAGCCGACCCGCGCTTGTTCTCCACCCCTGAAGCCGAAGAGATCAAGAAAGAGATCTGTGCCGTGGGCCGCAAACTGTGGCTGCGCCAGTTTGTCGATGGCAACGGCGGCAACATCTCCTACCGCATCGGCCCCAACGAGGTGATCTGCACGCCCACCTTGGTGAGCAAGTACGACCTGACCCCCGACGATCTCTGCCTGGTCGATCTTGAAGGCCACCAGATTGCGGGAACCAAGCCCCGCACCAGCGAAATCTTCCTGCATCTCGAAATCTACAAAGCGGTGCCCGAGGCGAAGTCCGCAGTTCACTGCCATCCGCCGCATGCAACTGCCTATGCCATCACCGGCAAGGTTCCGCCCAACCTTATCATTCCGGAGTTCGAAGTCTTCGTCGGCAAAGTGGCCATCTCGCCCTACAAAACTCCCGGCACCGCGGAGTTCGCGCAAACCGTCCTGCCTTTCGTCCGCGATCACAACACCATCCTGCTGGCCAACCACGGCATTGTCTGCTGGGCCGACACCGTGACACACGCCGAGTGGTACGCCGAGGTGCTTGAAACCTATTGCTGGACGCTGATGCTCGCATCACAGCTCAGCTCCCCGATCTCCTACTTCACCGACCAGCAAGCCGCCGATCTGCTTGAGATGAAGAAGAAACTCGGTCTCCCCGACGCGCGTTTCGACGCCACGCGTCTCGAGGAGTGCCTGACCGCTGAACAACAAGCCTCGAACGCCATTTCGAGCAAGCTTGCCAACGTCGATGTCGAAACGCTGGTCCGCACCATCACAAAGTCCGTGCTCGACGCGCTTGGCGCAAAGTAAGTGGCTTCACTTCAAATGGATTAACCGCCAACTAACAATGAAAGCTGCTGAACGCCAACTCAGAATTCGCCACTTGCTCGAGAGCCGGGACTTTGTTGACCTGGAGAGTCTGTGCCGCGAACTGGAGAGTTCCGAATCCAGCATCCGCCGCGATCTCGACATCCTTGAGCAGGACAAGCTGCTGCGCCGCGTCTACGGCGGCGCGGTATCACTGCAAACCACACCGGCGCGCTCGTTCGACTATGCGGTCGAAAGCACGCGGCTGAGCGGCGAAAAGTCGCGCATTGCCCGTGCCGCAGCTGGCCTTATCGAGGATGGCCAGACCGTGATTCTCGATGGCGGATCTACCGTCGCCTCCGTAGCCCGTGAGTTATCTACACGGCCAATGCACATCGTCACCAACTCGCTGCCCATTGCCGAGAGTCTCGAATCGTTGCGCAACATCGAGCTCACCCTCACTGGCGGCTATCTCGATCCGCGACTCCGCGTCATGCTGGGCCCTTTCTGCGAGCAAATGCTGGGTGCCATCCGCGCCGACGTCCTCATTATGGGCATCGGCAGCATTACGCCGTCAGGGTTCAGCAACAACAACACACTGGTCGTCGGCTCCGAACAAAAGATGATCGAAGTCGCGGCTAAAATCATCATCGTTGCCGATCGCACCAAGTTCGGCCGCGGCGGCATGATCCCGGTTGCGCCGCTCAACGCCGCCGACATCGTCGTCTCCGACACGGGGCTCCCGCCGGAGCACGCCGCAATGCTCGGCGACAGCGGTGTCGAAGTCATCCTCGCCTGATAACCGCCGTTTCCCGCTTTGCAATCCACGCGCGTTGCACTTTTGAGAAAATAAAAATGCCGGGCAAAGGTCCGGCACAGGAGACCTGATGCAGATCGACGCACACGATGTGCTGCTCGTCGTCGACGTACAGAACGACTTCTGCCCCGGTGGTGCACTCGCCGTGGCCGAGGGCGACGCCGTCATCGTGCCGATCCACCGCATCGCCCCGCACTTTCAGCATGTCGTTCTCACCCAGGACTGGCACCCCGCGCACCACTCCTCCTTCGCCAGCTCGCATCCCGGCAAGCAGCCGTACCAGCAAATCCAATTGAGCTACGGCGCACAAACGCTGTGGCCCGACCATTGCGTTCAGTCCAGCAAAGGCGCGGAATTTCATGCCGATCTCCACCTGCCCCAGGCGGAACTCATCCTCCGCAAGGGCTACGATCCCAACATCGATTCTTATTCGGCCTTCTTTGAGAACGACCGCACCACGCCAACCGGACTCGCCGGCTACCTGGCCGACCGTGCGCTCACGCATGTCTTTCTGGCCGGGCTCGCTTACGACTACTGCGTCGGCTACTCCGCACTCGACGCACGTCGCCTCGGTCTGCAGGTCTATGTGCTTCGCGACGCCTGCCGCGCCATCGATCTCAACGGTTCCGTTGCATCAATTGAAGCTGAATTTGCCAAAGCCGGCGTAGCTATCATCGAAACTTCAGCCCTTCTTCTCCATTCATGCTGATCGAAGTAGAATCGCATCAGCATTCGCGGACCGGGGCCGCCTAGATTCGCATGTCTCGCAATTTCTACATCCTGGCCGCTTCGCTTCTGCTCTTCGCGTTGATTTCGGCGGGAATGGCCCTTGTTCCTTCCAGCTTTCAGCCTGGATTGCCCGCCAACGCTTCGCTCTGGCGAACGCTCGCCATGTTTCTGCTTCTGTTCGGGTTGATTGCCGCGCTGATCGGCGTCATGAGCCACTTATTTGAGCAGGTTGACCGCCACAGCGAACAATCCCGGCAGGAATCGCGACGCAAGCGCCGCGAAAATCGCGGCGAATAGCGCTATCCCGTTAAAATAGATAAGTGGGACTTTTCCCGCCTGGAATCGAGCAGACGCAATGTACGAAGTAACTGTAGAGGCTGATTTCTCCTCCGGCCACTATCTCCGAAACTACAAAGGCAAGTGCGAGAACCCGCACGGCCATAACTACAAAGTCCGCGTCACGTTGGCCGGAACTGAGCTGGACGAAGCCGGCCTCTTGCTCGACTTCAAGCTGCTCAAGCAGGTGCTCCGTCCCGTCATCGAGCGCATCGATCACCAGATGCTGAACGATCTTGAGCCGTTTACCGTGCTGAATCCGTCGGCCGAAAACCTGGCCAAGTACTTTTACGATGAAACCAACCTGCACCTGAGCGAAGTAACCGCGGGCCGTGTGCGCGTAAAGGACTGCACCATCTGGGAGACCGACACCACTACCGCAACCTATTACGAGTAGTACGTGCTAGTTCATCTGCCCCGACTTAGATTTCAGATATTTGTCGAACGGAATCTCGAAGAAAAAAAGTTCCTGCCCCTCGGCGTTGCGAATTGCATGCAGATGCAGTTTTGCGCCGACCAGAGGGCGGTTCAGTTCTGACACATCGTAAAACAGAAATCCTGCGCGCGTGGTATGCGGTTCTACAGCCAACGCCCCGTATTCGAACTGATTGAAATCTGCTTCGATGTCCTTGTTGCTGGCCTTGGGCTTGAGCTTGATCTTCGGCAGTGGCCCTGGTAGAGGAATGCTTCCGCCCTGCCGCTCCTTGCGCGTCATCAGCCGCTCCACGTCTTCAGGCAGCGCCGCCTGAATTCGATCGCCGGCTGCTGTCTGGAAAAGAATTCGGGCATCTCGCAGCGAAATCGGCTTATCGCCGTTGTTGGTCACGATCAGCCGAATCGGCATTACGCCGTGTGCCAGGTAATCGACACGGAAGATCGATTCTTTTTCCTTTGTGTCGTAAGGCTCGGCTGCAATCGCGACTTTCTCGTCGGGATGCACTTCAACCGCGGCAAACGATGTTGCGGGCTGTACGGGAGGAACCTCGTGGTCACTGGCCGCCGCCAAAGAAAATGGCATTGCCAACACAAAGATGGATAGCGGAATTACCCCAAGGACCTTCATCGTGCTCGACTGTATCATTCTAGATTGGACTGCGGAAAGGCTCGTCCGTAACGAATGATCTCGTTCTTCTACAACTTGGCCCTGCTCGCGGCTCTCGTGGTCAGCGCCCCGTGGTGGTTGTGGAAGATGGCCACGACCCACAAATACCGTGCGGGCATTGGCGAGCGGCTCGGAGACACCAGTAAGATCAAGAGCCTGGTCGCGAACCAGCCCAGCCGCCCGGTTCTCTGGCTCCATGCGGTCTCGGTGGGTGAAGTCCTGGCCATAAGCCGTCTCGTCGACGAGCTCGACATCGCATTCCCGCAGTTCCGGTTGCTCGTCTCCACCACTACGCGTACCGGGCAGGACTTGGCCCGTCAGCGTTTCGGCAGCGATCGCGTCTTCTACTGCCCGCTCGATGTGCCCTGGGCCGTGCGCGCTTACCTCAATGCACTTAAGCCACGCATTCTCATTCTTGCCGAAACCGAGTTCTGGCCCAACATTCTCAACGGCTGCTTTCGCCGCAAGATTCCCGTGGCAGTCGTCAACGCTCGCATTTCCGATCGCTCATGGCCCCGCTACCGTCGCCTGCAATCTCTCTGGCGTCCGATTCTCAGCCGCCTCTCAACTGTGCTTGCGCAGAGCGAAATCGACGCCGAACGTCTCCGCGCTGTCGGCTGCCTGGCCGGATCGTGTCTCCGTCGCAGGCAATCTCAAGTTCGATGTACGCGCCGCGGCAGAAGCCGACGCCACGCGCCTCCTGAAAAGACTCGCAGCCGGTTTGCGCCTCGTCGTCGCCGGCAGCACGCTTGAAGGTGAAGAAGCCGCACTGCTGCAAATCTGGCCGCGGCTTCTCGCCGCCGATCCGCAACTCGCTCTCGTTCTCGCTCCACGACATCCCGAGCGGTTCGCGGCAGTAGCAGCCCTGCTCGACCAATCCGGCGTTTCGTGGATCAGGCGCTCCGAATGGCCATCCCATGCCGCCACCCCAATTCAGCCCGGCCAGATCGTTCTGCTCGACACGATCGGCGATCTCGCTTCGGTGTACTCGCTCGCTTCAGTCGCATTCGTCGGCGGCAGCATCGTGCCCGCCGGTGGCCACAATCCGCTTGAGCCCGCGCAATTCGGCGTGCCCATCATCATGGGTCCCCACTACGCCAACTTCCGCGCCATCACTAACGACCTGCTTGCCGGCGACGCGCTCCGCATTGCGCAGCCCCATGATCTCGCCGCCGTTCTCATCCAATTGCTCAGAGAGCGGCCCGCGGCTGAAGCCATGGGCGCACGCGCACGCCGCGTATTTGAGCAACAGCCCGGAGCCACAGCACGATGCGTTGAAGCGATTCGCGCACTGCTCACTCAATCCGCGGAGCGTGAACCATGACGCACATCATCAGCCGCGCGCCGGCTTCTGCTACCGCTTGTACCGCTCTACCGTGCCGCAATCGCGCTGCGCGAACTCCGCCTTCGCAGCGGGCTCGAGCGAATTCGCCACCTGCAGTATCCAGTCATCAGCATCGGCAGTCTCTCCGCGGGCGGTTCGGGCAAAACACCTCTTACCATTGCTCTCGCTCAGGCACTCACCCGTCGAGGCCTTTATGTCGACGTGCTCTCGCGCGGCTACGGCCGCAGCAGCAACACCGCGCTGCGCGTCGACCCAGACGGCGCAGCAGAGCAATTCGGCGATGAACCGCTGCTCATTGCGCGCGCATCCGGAGTGGGCGTCTACGTCGCCGCACAGCGGTACGAAGCAGGCCTGATGGCCGAGTCGGCGCTAAGCGATCTCGTCTTGCCCGCCGTTCATCTTCTCGACGACGGCTTTCAGCATCGCCAGCTTCATCGCGAACTCAACATTCTGATTCTCGACGGCTGCGATCTCCACGACCATCTGCTGCCTGCCGGCAACCTGCGCGAGCCGCTCAGCGCAATCCATCGTGCCGACGTTCTCGCCATCCCCGCGGACGACGCCGAAATCGAACCGCGACTGAAGAACTTGAAATGGAGCGGCCCAATCTGGCGCCTCAAGCGCCGCATGGAAGTGCCTTCCGTCGCAGGTCCGGTGGTTGCGTTCTGTGGAATCGCGCGCAGCGACCAGTTCTTCGCCGGGCTCGAAGCGCGCGGGATGCATCTGGCTTCCCGCATCGCTTTCGCAGACCATCACCGCTACGATCAGCACGATCTCGACTGCATTCTGGGAGCAGCGCGCAGCATCAATGCGGCTGCGTTCATTACTACGGAGAAGGACCGCGTACGCCTCGGCAAACACAGCGCTTCATTTCCCGATTCGTGCCCGCTGAAAACCGCGCAACTGACCATCGAAATCGAAGATCAGAATGCCGTATTGGATTGGATTCTAGGCACGATTTCCGGCTTACTCAAGCGGCAAAGCTGAACCTTTCTGCAGGTGCGTGCTGCTCAAACTTTCAGGAAGATCCTCTTGCGGTAAAGAATCCACACGGGAATGAAGCACACCGCCATGTAGCAGAAGGAAAAGGCAAAACATGCCCATCCGGGGTTAGGAATCTGTCCGAACACATGAATGCGCACCCACCCCAGCGCGCTCATCCTGCGGCCACCGGATGAAAATGTAAACAGGTCCAACAACCCCGGCAGCAGTTCGCTCACCATGTACGCCGCAATCGCGTTCAACCCGAACACAATCCAAGGCCACATAACTGCGCGCTTGATCGCGCCGCTCACGCCGTTTGCGTTGCTCCGTCCCCAACCGCGCATCTCCACAAGCCAGAACAGCACGCAGAACAAAGCCAGTGACCAGCCTGCCGCCGCCAGCACGTAGGAGCTTGTCCACATCTTCTTGTTTAGAGGAAACCAGGTAGACCAGTAGTAGCCCAGGTTCAGACACACGGCCGTCGCTGCGGCCAGGCCCAGCACCTTGGTCCCATGCGGAAACTGCGAGCGCAGCCACAGCCCCGTAAGCAAACCCAGCAACGTGGTCCCCAACGCCGGTAAATCGCTAAGCAATCCTTCTGGATCGCGCGCATCGAACATCGGCGCGTCTTCATACAGGTGTCCGGGCATCAATTGCCGGTCCACCCACGCCACAATGTTCTGGTTCTGATCGAGCAGCTGCACATCGCGTACCGGCATGCCAGCGCCCGGCACCGGAACCCATCGCACCAACGCCCAGTACCCCACCAGGACTACCACCAGCATCAGCACCTTGGTCCATACGCGTCTATCAAACAGGTAGAACAAGCCCACTACCAAATAGCAGACGGCGATCCGCTGCAGCACCCCGTAGATCCGCATGTGCTGCAAATGGAAATACGGAAACGTGTTTACCAGAACTCCAAGCAGAAACAGGATGGCCGCCCGCCTGACCGTATGCCAGGCCAGCTCCGCGCGTTTGGCTCCCTTGGCCAGCCGCGACTCAATGGAATACACAATCGACACGCCCACCACGAACAGGAACGTCGGAAACACCAGGTCGGTAGCGGTCATTCCGTTCCAAGCGGCATGGTGCATCGGCGCCCAGGCAGCTGGGCCGCCGTTGAAGTTCACCATGATCATGAAGGCAATGGTGATGCCGCGCAAAATGTCGAGCGAAAGCAGGCGGCGCCCTCGTTTCTGAGCGCCCTCCGATTGCATCGCTTCCGCAGGTTTGGAGGCCAGCGTGGAATCCGTCATGGCAACAAAGTACTCCGTTCCGTCTCGAATTTCTTACGCTACGCTAAAGTGCCTCCGTTCGCCAAGCGACTAGAACTGCTGTTCCAGTCACGAAAGTAAGCGGAGAGGCGCGGCGCATCGCCAATTGCGCTTCCCAGCCGCATTCAGTGACGGCCGCCTGTGACGTGTTGGCCCAAACGCTGCTAAACTCGCCGTTCAGGGCATTCTCTTTTCACTCAGATTTTTGGAGGGGCTACCTGTGCCTGATTTCCAACCTTTTGTTGCGCCCGGCGAGGATCGCCCGGAGTTCACTCTCCGCGCCGTGCTGCTTGGATCACTCTTCGGCATCATTTTTGGCGGCGTCACCGTATATGTTGGCCTCAAGGCCGGCCTCACCGTGGCTGCATCCATTCCCATTGCAGTCATTTCCATCAGCCTGTTGCGCCACAAGGGCCGCCCGTCGGTGCTTGAGACCATCATTGTGCAAACTTGCGGTAATGCGGGGCAGTCCATCGCCGCCGGCGTCATCTTCACGCTTCCCGCGCTCATCTTTCTGGGGTTCGACCTCGAATACTTCCGCATTTTCATGCTGGCTCTTATCGGCGGCTATCTGGGTGTGCTGTTCATGGTGCCTCTCCGCCGTCCCCTGATCGTCGAGGAACACGGGGTCCTGCAATTCCCTGAAGGAACCGCCTGCGCCGATGTCATCAAAGCAGGCGCCAGCGGAGGTTCCACAGCCAGCCGCGTCTTGATGGGGCTCGGGCTAGGTGCGCTGTACGCGGCATTTCAGAATGAAAACCTGTTGGGCGCATGGCCCGGCACTCCGGAGTTTCAGCCCGACTTCAGCTCCAATCACGTGCTCAAAGGCGCGTCAATCAAGGCCGATGCAACCAGCGAATATCTCGGCGTTGGCTACATCATCGGAGCGAAAACGGCAGGCATCATGTTTGCCGGTGGCGTCTTCTCCTGGCTCGTGCTGATGCCGTTGTTGTATTTCTTCGGCAAGAATGTGCCCTCGCCGATCTATCCCGGCACGGTTCCCATTTCGCAGATGGGCCCCAGCGAACTCTGGGCCACGTACATTCGCCCCATGGGCGCTGGAGCGGTTGCTGCCGCCGGACTCATCACCCTTTTCAAAACGCTACCCACCATCATCGGCGCGTTGCGCTCCGGCTTCAAGAACATGCGCAAAACCAGTGCAGCCGATTCCGCCGCCCCGCTTCGCACCGAACACGACCTCTCAATGGGCGTTGCGGTCCTGGGTTCCATCGGACTCATCGTACTGATGTTCCTTTTCCTCTACTTCAAGCCTGTGCCGGGAGCGCAGGTAGGCCTCCTCGCCAATCTCGGCGCGGCTCTGCTCGTCGTCGTCTTCGGATTTCTCTTCGTTACCGTCAGCTCGCGCATTGTCGGCCTCATCGGCAGCTCAGCCAATCCCATCTCCGGCATGACCATCGCCACACTCATGGCTACTTCGGCCATCTTTCTGGTCAGCGGCTGGACGGCCCCGGCATTCGGCGCGCTCGCCATTACCATCGGTGGCGTAGTCTGCATTGCCGCAGCTGAAGCGGGCGACACGTCACAGGATCTCAAGACCGGCTACCTTCTCGGCGCTACGCCCATCAAGCAGCGATTCGCATTCCTCATCGGCATTACGGTCTCCACCGTCGCCATTGGCGTAACGCTTAACCTGATGAATCAGGGCCTGCAGGAATTCCGTGAGGCGCCGCGGCAGTGGAACATCAGCGCTTCCCATCCGGGCGTGGCCGTCCAGGAAAACCCTCATGGCCTGATCGATCAGTTCACTGTGAAGGGCGCCAACGGCGCCTCGTCGCTCCACCATAAAAGCGAATACGTTGTTCTCAACGCGCTGGGTTCTCCGGAACTGGCTGACGGCAAATACCTCTACTCGCCCGCCAGCGGCCGCATTGAAGTGCAGTGGATCCCCGGAATCGGCAGCGAAAAAGCCGCAGCGCCCCAGGCTCGCTTAATGGCTACCGTCATCAACGGCATTCTGAGCCGCAAGTTGCCCTGGGGACTGGTCATGCTCGGCGTCTTCTTGGTGATTGGCGTGGAGTTGCTGGGCGTTCGCTCGCTTACGTTCGCCGTGGGAGCATATCTCTCCATTGGCACCACGCTGGCCATCTTCACCGGCGGCGTCGTTCGCTGGCTTGTTGACGCGGCTGTTAAAAAGGCCGGCGGCGCCGATGAAGGCGATGTCTCGCCCGGCTCTCTCTTCGCTTCCGGTCTCATCGCGGCGGGCGGCATCATGGGTCTGCTCGGAGTGGCATTCAAGTTTTACGAAACCACCTGGGACAGAGAGAACCCCATCGGGCTGCCGCACACGTTCGTCTATAACGACGCCGTTTCGGTCCTCGCTTTCCTTGCGCTCGCGTTTTCGCTCTACTACTTCGCCCGCAAGCCGCTCAACAAATAGCCGCTCTGGTTCCGCCTGGCCGCGCAAAAAAAAGGTACGACATCCGGGATTTGCATCCTATCCCGTAAGTTGTACTGTTCGTCACTCACTTTCCCAATTGGTAAATTGTTGCCTTATGTAATTGCTTTGTAAATCGACAGATTTACGCTTGACTTTCAAAAATTCCCGCCCTAATACTTGCTTACTGCTCCGGCTCTTCCCTTCTCCGGCCGGGGTCTCGAACAACTTGCTTCTGTCGCTTGTGAGTGGAGGTCCCTGCCATGCGTCCCATGTTCAGTCGCGCTCTCGTGAGCGCATTTTTGGGTCTTGTCACCGTCAGCGGTCAAACCTGGGCAAGGTCATCGGTCGCTTCCATTGAGAATCAGGCGAACGCACTCTTCCAACAAGGAAAGTATTCTGAGGCCTTCGCCGCATATCAGAAGAGCGCCAAAATGGGCAGCCCTCGAAGCGAGACAATCCTCGGCTACATGTACGCCACTGGAAAAGGCACTCGGAAGAATCCCGCCCAAGCGCTCGAATGGGCCAACAAAGCCGCCGAGCAGGACGATGTCGAAGCACAGAACTTGCTCGGGTACATGTACCTCAACGGTGCGGGAACTGCGCAGGACTATGCCCACGCTCTCATCTGGTATGGCAAAGCCGCGCAAAAGGGCAACGCGATCGCGGAGAACAATCTCGGGCTTATGTATTGTCGAGGGCTGGGGACAGCTCAGGACTATCCAAAGGCGCTGGCATGGTTCTCGCGCGCGGCTGAGCAGGGCTTCGATGCTGCGGAAAACAACCTGGGCTCGATGTATGTCACCGGCACGGGCGTGGCGCAGGATTACGCCAAGGCTCTCGAATGGCTCAACAAAGCCGCCGATCAGGGCAATATGAAGGCGGAGTGGACCGTCGGCCACATGTATGCAAACGCTCTCGGAGTTCCGCGTGATTACGCACAGGCGTTTTCGTGGTACTCGAAAGCCGCTCAGCAGCAGCTTGCCGCAGCGCAGGTTGATCTCGGGGTTATGTACTTCAACGGCCTGGGAACAACACAGGACTACGCCCAGGCGGTCGCATGTTTCAGCAAAGCTGCCGCGCAGGGGTCGGCCGCGGCAGAAAGCAACCTGGGCGTCATTTATTTGAACGGTCTGGGCGTCTCGCCCGACAAGGCGAAGGCGCGCGAGTGGCTGCAGAAAGCCGCCCTACAGCAGAACGCAAGTGCAAAGCAGTGGCTGGCCGCGATCGACACGCAAACTCCGCCGCCGTCACTTCAAAGCGCGTCCATTACGTTGAGCAGCATTGACCGTTCCAAATCGGCAAAGGACACCGATAGCATGCATAACGCGCCGGTAAATCGCGGAATCGCAGACCTTCAGTAGCATCTGAGAGAACTGGCCGACGACTCCTCAAGCAGGGTGCATCGCCCGGATTGCTTTTTTAAATCTCAAGGCCGCGCGCCCGGCGGCACCAGCAGCGTAAGCGAGTGAGGCACCACTTCAAGCTTCACCGGCAGCATTCCCAGCACTTCTCCGTCCGCCTCGACAAACAACTCTTCCTTGCTGCCCTTGCGCGGGCGGCACTCAATTGACGGTGTTTCCACCAGCTCCACCTCGCGAGAAAAAGTGTGCCGCTGCGCAATCACCGCCAGCATGAACAAGATGTAACGGAACCTGTTTTGCGTCTTGAATGCAAGCATGGTCAGACGACCATTGCGCAGGCTCGCTCCCGGCGCCAGGTTCTGGAGCGCCCCTCCAAACGAGCGAACCCGCACCGCCAGCAGTTGCGATACATCAAGCACCCGCGCATCGCCGTTTGCATCGCCGGGAACTACTGCCTCAAACAGCGGGAATCCATGTGTGAACAGAATCCGGGCGGCTTCAATCATGTACAGCAGGTAGCCCAGGCGCCGCTTCAGCTTCACATCAAGCCGCGACATCAACAGTGCATCCGCGCCCACGCCCGCTGCCACCGTAAAGTAGCGCGACCTGGACACCCCGTCGGTATCGCGAAAGTGAATGCGCCCCACAGAAACGCGCGTGGGCTTCGCTTTGAGCAGAATACTCACCGTTTTAGCCGGAGCAGCAATCAGCCCAAGATCGGCCGCCAGCGCATTCGCGGTACCCAGCGGAACAACACCCAGCGCCACGTCTGTGCCGACAATGCTCTGAAGCACCTCGTGCACCGTGCCATCTCCACCGCAGGCAATAATGGCGTCGAACCCCGCCTCAATCGCGTGCTGAGCCTGCTTCGTTGCGCTGCCCACTCCTGACGTGGTGAATGCCTCGGCCGTCACGCCGGCTTCGCGCAGCACGGCGAGAGCACTCTCAATCGCCGCCTTCCGTCGCGAGGAGTGTTGTCCTGAGGCTGGGTTGTAGATCAGGGCTGCCTTGTGCATGGGGAGTGTTTTGGCCAAAAGTACATCTTCCTATCTTTACAGGTGCTTAACAAAGCTGTATGTCTCTTTTGTTGTATATCGCCGCAGCCGGTTCTGCCAGTTTTCCAGTTCCGGTCCTCAATCTTCACAACCCCGCCCCATTCCGGTTTGCCCTAGACTTCTGATATGGCCACCGTCCCCGACATCACTCTCGACGCCGGATTACCTGCAAATGTTGATGCCGAAAAGACCATCCTCGGCGCCATTTTGCTAGACAATGCCGCCCACTCTGAAGCTGCCGAAAAAATTGAGGCTGACGATTTCTCGCTCGACTCTCATCGTCGCATCTACTTGCGAATGAGCGAGTTGATGGACTCGCAACGGGCCGTCGATATCGTAACGCTGGCTAACGAGCTGGCCCGCTATAAAGAGGTTGAGGCGGTGGGTGGAGTTGCCTACCTGGCGTCGCTTACTGAGGGCCTGCCGCGCCGGCCGGTCATTGACGAGTACATCCGCATCGTCAAGGACAAGAGCCTTCTGCGCCGGCTCATGATGATCTGCTCGTCGGCTATTGCACGCGCCGCCGACCAGAGCGAAGATGCCATCGGCGTGCTCGATGTGACCGAGTCGCAGCTCCTCGAAGTCAGCGAGAAGGGCCTCTCCAAGGGTCTCGACAGTGTCGAGAAGATCGTCGCCAACTCCTTTGGCACCATCGACAACCTCTTCAAGCACAGCCGCGAGGTTACCGGCCTGGCCACCGACTATACGGAACTGGACAGAATGACGAGCGGGCTGCAGAAGGGCGAGTTGATCATCATTGCGGCGCGCCCGTCGATGGGCAAAACGGCGCTGGCCATCAACATTGCGCAGAATGCAGCCATCAATCACGGCGCCATCGTGGGCATCTTCAGCCTTGAAATGAGCAAGGAGTCGCTTTTGCGCCGCATGCTGGCCTCGCACGCCTGGGTCGATCAGCAGTTGCTGCAAAAGGGCTTTGTGGGCGCGCAAGAGCAGGTGAAACTGCAAAAAGCGCTCAGCGACCTGGTGGATTCGCGAATCTTCATTGACGATTCAGCGGGCATTTCGCTGGCCGAAATGCGCGCCAAGGCGCGTCGCCTGAAGCAGAACGCCGGTGGCCTCGACCTCGTCGTTGTGGACTACCTGCAGCTGATGTCGGCCTCTGTTCCTGGAGGCGGCAAGAGGGGCGCGTATGAGAACCGCACGCAGGAAGTTTCGGCCATCTCGCGCGGCCTAAAAGCACTCGCCAAGGAATTGCAGGTTCCGGTGATGGCTCTCTCGCAGCTCTCGCGTGCCAGCGAGCGCCGCGGCGAAGACAAGCGCCCGCTGCTGAGCGATCTGCGCGAATCGGGCTCCATCGAACAGGACGCCGACGTAGTGGCCTTCATCCATCGCGAGTCCTACTACAACCGCACAGAAGATCTGTCCGACGAAGAAAAGACCTTGGCGGAAATCATCATCGCCAAACAGCGCAACGGCCCCACGGACACGGTTCAACTGAGATGGATAGGCAAGTTCACCCGTTTCGACAACCCGGCCGCCCCCAGCCAGGAGATGTAAAGCGCATCTTCCAACTGAAACCGTGCACTGTTTCGATCACAAATGAGGCAGGTGGCCCGCATCTCAAAAAAGCTGAATCATCACTGCATTCGGGTGCCCCGGGGCTTGTTACTGAGACCCGGGGCCTGCCTGGCATACACGTGCTGTTCAGCGCAGGAAATCAGTTGCTGGCCACCATAGCGCTGACCATCGGAACCGTGTACCTGGTGAACAACGGCAAGTTGCGATACGCGTGGACCACCGCAATCCCTATGGTGTTTGTGGGCATTACTACATTCACGGCCGCGGTGCTTTCCATCGCCGCCATTTTTTGGCCGCTTACGCACACTCCCGGCACGCGAGTACAGGGGCATCTCGATTCCACGCTGATGACGCTGTTCCTCATCGGCGTGGTGGCCGTGGCGCCAGCCGCGCTTCGCCGCATGCGGGCAACGCTGCACGGCGTGCCCGTGCCGCAGGAGAGCTTCGCGGCAGAGAGCACCCGCGGAACAGACAAGATCGGCTGCTGCCGACCCGGGATATCAGCAGGCCGCTTCTCGCGCAGAAGTCTCCAAGGCAGTGGAGCTTGTTTTAGTTTTCAAACGCATTTGGAGAGGGCGCACAGACGACCACGTTGAACCAGCGCAACCGGTCCGTCTGTGCCGATGGGGAAAGTCTTGTCACGAGCCGCAAAATGCTCACTTCGTGAAAATGCCGGAGCCTCCCCGGCCCGTGTGCGACGCGGCCTTATGAGCCGTGCGGTTGACGAACTTGTTAAATCGTTTACTCGGAGCGAGGGGCCTGGGTTCTTCTTCGGGTTCTTGTCTCGGAAGTTTTTCTGCCTCGGCCTTTTCGCTTTCGCTTTGGAGATGAAGCTGCAGTATGGGCTTCATGGGCTGAATCCTCCAGCCATATTGTGACGCAATTCCGACCGAATGGTTGCTCTCCGGAAATATTTCTTTTGTGACGAGCATCACAAGTAACAGGGAGCGGTCGCCTCTCGGGAAGGCTAATGTGTGGACCCACGGGACAGGATCGCATTGAGCGCGTTATGCTTGGCGCTTGCAGGTTGTCAGATTTGTAGCAAAGGGGAGTTGCGATGGGACGCTTTCGTTCGTCGGTTACGTTGTTTGTCTGTGTCGTCATGGTTGCCGGTTATGCTCGCGCGCAGATTCCCGTTCAGGAAAATCTGAAACTGGCTGACATTCGCATGCACGATCCTTGGATGGTCGCGGACAAAACATCGCAAACCTACTACATGTACGAGGGCGGACTGACCGGGACGGCCGCTCAGCGCCGCAGCGGCGTCATTGCCTACAAAAGCAAGGACTTGGCGTCGTGGTCCGGACCGTACGTCGTTTACGAGGTGGCGGACGGCGGCTGGGCTGATCCCACTGCGGGCGTATGGGCGCCTGAAGTTCATTCGTACAACGGCAAGTATTACCTGTTCGCAACACTCAATAACTACAAGGCTCCCATTGCGCAGCCGCAGCCGGCGGGGAACTCGCGGAGCGTAACGAAAATCGATGTCACATATGGCGGCGTAGGCTGGCATTTGCGGGGAACGCAGGTCTTCGTCAGCGACTCGCCGCTGGGCCCGTTCAAGGCAATCAGCGAAAAGCCAATTCCTCCCGCCGACTACATGAGTCTCGATGGCACTCTGTACGTCGAAGACGGCAAGCCGTACTTGGTCTACGCGCATGAATGGATCCAGCTTGTGGACGGCAACATGGAGGCGATCCAGATGACGCCAGACCTGACCAGCGCGGTCGGCGAACCGTTCTACCTGTTTAAGGCGTCGGATGCCCCGTGGCTCGGCAACCGGCACGAGACGATCAACGGTGCGCATCCGTACGTGACCGACGGCCCCGAACTCTTCAAGACGCGCACCGGCAAACTGCTGATGATCTGGTCGAGCTACGACAAGGGCAGCTATGTAGAGGCGCTGGCACACTCGGCAAGCGGCAAGCTCGCCGGCCCATGGAAGCAGGATGGCATCCTGGTGGGCCAGGACAGCGGCCACGGCATGATCTTCCACGCATTCGATGGTCGGCTCATGCTGGTGCTGCACCAGCCGTTTGACGGCCGCCTGGCGCGGGCGAAGATCTACGAAATTGAAGACGCCGGCGACACGTTGAAAGTGAAGAAGATGGAGTACTTCTGAGGAGGGGTTATTCGTCGCTGCGGTATGACCCCACGATGAGGCGCCTGGCCAGGACGAGCATCTGCGCGAAGAGATATTCCGTACGAATCAGAAATATCTCCGTCCGGTCATGAAAGCGATGAAAGCTGGACTATCTCTTTAGGCGTTTACTGCCAACTTGCAATTGGCGCTCTTCAGAAAGGCCAGGCCCTGCGACGCCGGCTGTTTTGGGCTGTCCGCAAGTTTGCGCCAGTTGCAGCAAGCCTGGCTACATCCTCCAGTTCCGTGGTGAACGACTCGATGGTGACCCATCCGTCGTGGCAAACAGATTTCAGGGCTCCAAAGAACTCTTCCCAGGGCACTAGGAGATGATTGCAATCTTGGCGCGCTTGCCGAGGCGAACTACCATGCGCGCGGGAATCTCCGGTAGCGCGACGATGAGGTTCTCGACGGTTTCGCCGTCGAACTTGACGGCTTTCTCACTGATCTTGCGATTGGCTTCAGCGCCGCTGGCCGCCAGACCCATCTGCACCAGCAGCTTGGGCACGCGAATCTGCTTCGCTTCAGGACCGGCAACGGAAGCGTAGGCAATGCCGACTTCTTCGAGATCCTCTGCGGTTTCGTTCTGCTGGAACATGCGCGCCCAGTTTTCATCGGCGCTATGGGCGGCCGCTTCATCGTGGAATCCGGCGACGATGGTGCGAGCCAGGCGCTTCTTCACCACCATTGGGTGCAGCGAGCCAGCCTTGACGTCCGCTTGAATTGATTCGATCTCCGACTGGCGCAGGTCGGTCAGAAAGACCCAGTACTTCCACATCAGATCGTCGTTGATGCTCATCAGCTTGCCGTACATTTCACTGGGCGGCTCGTTGATACCGATGGCGTTGTTCAATGATTTGGACATTTTCTGCACGCCGTCCAGGCCTTCGAGGATCGGCGTCATCAGGACGATCTGCGGCTTCTGGCCGTAGTGGCGCTGCAGTTCACGCCCGCACAGCAGGTTGAACTTCTGATCGGTGCCGCCCAGCTCGACGTCGCATTCGAGAGCAACGGAGTCATAGCCCTGCATAACTGGATAAAGCAATTCGTGCAGGCTGATGGGCTGCTCGGCCTGGAAGCGCTTGCTGAACTCGTCGCGCTCCAGCATTTGCGAAACGGTGAAGTGCGAGGTAAGGCGGATGGTTCCCTCGTAGCCGAGCTTCGCCAGCCACTCGCTGTTGTAGCGAACTTCGGTCAGGCTTTCGTCGAGGATTTTGAAGACCTGCTGCTTGTAGGTCTCGGCGTTTTTTTCGATCTGCTCAAGTGTCAGCGGCTTCCGCGTCACATTGCGCCCGGTCGGGTCGCCGATGAGCGATGTAAAGTCACCGATCATGAAAATGACCGTATGGCCCAGCTGCTGAAAGTGGCGCAGTTTGCGCATCAGCACGGTGTGGCCCAGGTGCAGGTCGGGCGCAGTGGGGTCAAAGCCAGCCTTGATGCGCAGTGGGCGGCCGGTTTTGCGGCTGTCTTCAAGGCGCTCGCGAAGGTCACTTACGCGGATGATTTCCGCCGCGCCTTTTTGCAGCAGATCCATCTGTTCGTCTACAGGCAGGAATGTCGACATGCGTACTTCCAGTATAAATTCCGCCGTTCACGAGGATGGGGCGGCCGCCGGATGGCAGGTTATAATTTGGAATGATGAAGCAGATTGCATGCCATTACGCTCCTGCTCCCGCGCACGCAACCGCTGCGGCTCCGGCCGCCTAGAGACTGCTGTACCTCATCCCCAAATCCTCAAAAATGCAGTTACCTCTTCGGGGCAGTTGTGCCCTTTTCCTGGGGTCGTGAACCTCAGCGCCGTTAAACTGGAGTCATTATGGAAGAGTTCAGCCGAATACAGCGCTTGCCTGCTTATGTATTTAACATTACCGGCGAAATGAAGATGGCCGCGCGCCGTCGCGGAGAAGACATCATCGACTTTGGCATGGGAAACCCGGACGGGGCCACGCCCAAACACATTGTCGACAAGCTGGTTGAGGCGGCGCTCAAGCCTGCTACGCATCGCTATTCCGTTTCAAAAGGAATTCCGCGCTTGCGGCGGGCGATTACCAACTGGTACAAGACGCGCTACAACGTCGATCTTGATCCGGAGACTGAGGCGATCGTCACCATCGGATCGAAGGAAGGCATTGCGCACCTGTGCCTGGCCATTCTCGATTCGCGCGATACGGTGCTGGTGCCGAATCCGAGTTACCCGATCCACATCTACGGGCCGGTGATTGCGGGTGCGCACATTGTGAGCGTGCCGGTGCATGATCAGGAGCAGTTCCTCGCGCAGCTTGAAGAACTGATTCCGCGCATGACGCCGCGGCCCAAGGCGCTGATTGTGAACTTTCCGTCGAACCCGACGACGGAGTGCGTTGAGCTGCCGTTTCTGGCGCGGTTGGTGGAACTAGCCCGTGAATACGGCTTCCACCTGATCCACGATCTTGCGTACGCCGATCTGGCCTTCGACGGCTACAAGCCGCCGAGTGTGCTTGAGGTGCCAGGCGCGAAGGACGTCGCGGTGGAGTTCTTCACCATGTCAAAGAGCTACAACATGCCGGGTTGGCGCGTGGGCTTTATGGTGGGCAATCCGGTGCTGGTGTCGGCACTGGCGCGGCTCAAGAGCTATTTCGATTACGGCACGTTTACGCCGATCCAGGTGGCTTCAATTGCCGCGCTCGAAGGACCGCAGGAGTGCGTGCATGAGATATGCGAGATTTACCGCAAACGCCGCGATGTGCTGGTGGAAGGGCTGAACAAGATGGGGTGGCCGGTGGCTAGCCCCAAGGCCACCATGTTTGTGTGGGCAAAGATTCCAGAGCAGTACCGCAAGCTGGGGTCGCTGGAATTTTCAAAGCTGCTGCTGACGGAAGCAAAGACTGCCGTGAGCCCGGGCATCGGCTTCGGCGATTACGGGGATGGGCATGTGCGCTTCTCGCTGATTGAGAATGAGGAACGCACGCGGCAGGCACTGCGCGGGATGAAGCAGATGTTTGCCAAGAGCGTACTGGTGGGTTGAGGCACGCATCAGCCTCTTGCGTATTTCGGTTCATTAACAACAAAGAAGCCGCCTGGTTGGGCGGCTTCTTTGTTGTTTAGCTATAAGGCTATTCGTTCTAGTTGAAGATTGCTCCCACCGTGTCATTTGTTGTTAACAACACCGTGCAGCTATTCGGGCCGGGCGCGTTGATTGGCACGACAGGCATGCAGTTGGAAGACCAGCCACCGAAACTCACGCCTGATTGAGCCGGTGCCCTCAGAGTGACTTTTACGGTTCCGGTTGAATCAACAGGGTATGTTGCCACACAAACGGAGGCTCCCAATCCAGCGCCAGCCGAACCAGGACCGCAATGGATCACATTGGGAGTGCCTGTGGCAGAATCGGCTGTCACCAGCCAATTCGTGGTGTTCAGGCCTTGATTGTAGACCGTTATAGTTGCTAAGAGCGCCGCCGCCTCCGAGCCGGGGAAACATGATCCGGCAGACGTAGCCGTGGGCAATACCAGCGGGCAATTGAATGTCGCCGTCGCAGTTTGAATCGAACCGGTTGTAGGGTCGGTGGCTTCCGCTATAATCACCGCGTTACCGTTTCCATAAGCTGTCACAACACCGGCGGGTGCCCCGGGATTCGCTACGCCCGTTCCATTGGTATTGACTGGAAATATGTTTGGCGCGCTCGAGAGCCAAGTCACGGAGTTCGTCAGATCCCTGACGGTTGGGGACGTTGAGAATGTTCCGATCGCAAGAAACTGCCCAGTGCCCTGAAGATTAGCCACGGTAACTGCACTGGGAATAATTTCCAGCGACAAGAGTGGTTCCGGCGCGGGATTGAGGTTCACAACAACGGAGGCGGTGTTCGAGACGATGGAATTATCCGGATTCCTGAGCTCCGCCGTTATCGTGGTTGATCCGACGCTTACGCCCGTTACGAGTCCACCAGACGTGATCGTCGCAATTGTCGGAATACTTGATTTCCATTGAATCAGCGGTGAGTTCGTTACATCCTGTTGGAATCCAGTGCTACCCAGCGTGGCAAGCGCGATGAACTGTCCAGTCTGACCTGAAGCCGAAACGCTTTGGGAGCCAGGAATGATTGTCACACTGGTGAACTGCTGTGAAGCTCCACTGGTGACTGTAAAGGACGCATTACCTGTGATGGTGCTTCCGCCATTGGCATTCGTGTAGAGCGCTGTTATTGTCGACGAACCCTGACCAACCGCGGTCGCGAGTCCCGCTGAATTGATGGTCGCAATCTGTGCGCTGCTGGAACTCCAGGCAACCTGACTGGTTAGATTGACAGTGGCTCCTGAAGAAGTAGTTCCAATAACGATGAATTGAGCGGTTTGGCCCGGACTTGAAACAGATTGAGAGCTTGGAATCACAGCCAGCGAACTGACGTTCGCAACCAGTCCCTGTGCCTGAGCCCTGTCCAGTTACCGTAATCGTCGCGGTCGCGCTCAGGCTGCCGGTAAAGCCGCTGGTGCTTGCAGTAATGGTCGTGGTTCCTGCTGAAATCGCAGTGGCAAGGCCGCTGGAGTTTACCGTGGCGATGGCCGGAACACTCGATGTCCAGGTCACCTGGTTGGTGAGGTCCTGTGTAGTCGACGATGTGGTCCGATGAGTGAAAACGCCGGTGGCCTTGAACTGCACAGTCTGGCCAACGGAAAGCGCTTGTGTCGTTGGAGAGACTGTAATTGAGTCGACGATCGAATTGCTGCAGCCGGCAAGTGGAACCAGAACGCAGGCAACAACAAAAGCACGCACCAAATAGCGCATGGACATATCAGAGTCCTTGTCTTCCACGGACAGCTGAACTGAGCGTGAAGGGGCCTGTGGATTTGTTGAATTTGAATATAGGACAAATGGTAACCTGTCGCACTGGTACTTAGGTGTTACATTTGCAGCCCATAAGAGTATTTATGAAGGTTCCTTTTACAGTTCGATGAAAGGGATGACCTTGGCCGTATCGTACGGGCAGGTTGCGCTAGTGTGGTGGGAATAACGAACGGGGGCGTGATGTTTATTGGGAAGCGGAGGCACGCTCATTTCGGCGGGTGGCTTCAAAGTCATCGTAACTTGCCCGCCGCAGCGTCACCCTTGAGTTGTCTATGTTGGGACGCGGAGTTCGGGCGGATGCCGTGTTCGTTAGGGCGGGTCCTGACCAGGTCCCGGGCCTAGGCACGTACCTGCTGGCATAACAGATAGACGCTCCTGAACTTAGCGATGAATGCGTCGGCTGGCGCTCGTTCTGCATCTAACAAGGGTAGCGAATCATCGATTAATGAAAAGTTGTTCATTTTTCCCCGGGCTGGGTTGCGACTGAGCGAGTTTGGAGGTCAAACAGGCATGAGGAAAGCATTGAGTCTTAGTGTGCTCGCGTTGCTGAGCCTGGGCCGCGCGAGTGCGACGGCGCAGAATGCTGGGATGGTAAGTGTGTCTCAGGCGGCGGCAGGTGCTGTGCCGGTATCGAACTCGGCGTTACCGAATGCGCCCGATGCAGCTCAGCCCGTCACCGATCCGCAGCAGACCAAACGCATTCTTGGCGTAATTCCCAACTTCAGGGCGGTAAGTACAAGCAGGCAATTGCCGACGCAGTCTGTGAAAGAAAAGTTCCTGACCACGACTGAAGATTCGTTTGATTATTCCTCAGTTGCGATCCCGGCGGCACTGGCGGGCTACGGGCTGGCGAGGAATGCGACACCCGAGTTTGGGACGGGTGGTGTAGGATACGGGCGATATCTGTGGCACTCTGCCATTGACCAGACGAGCGAAAACTATTTGGTGGAGTTTGTGGTGCCGGTGTTGACGCACGAAGATACGCGCTTCTACACGCTTGAGAGCGGCAGCTTACTAAAGCGAACCGGATATGCGTTAAGCCGCGCGGTGATTACGCGGTCAGATTCGGGATCGAAAGTTATAAATCTGGGCGAGATTGTAGGTTCGGGCGCAGCGGCGGGTTTGTCGAATGCTTACTACCCCGCGCAGGAACGAAGCTTGGCGAATACGGGTACGCAGTGGGGACTGGATATCGGAATCGATGCGGCTGCGTTTGTCGCCAAAGAGTTCTGGCCGGATATCAATCGACATCTCTTTCACGGCAACTGAAAACTCCCTGGCGGCAAAAAACCAGGTTGAGACTTACGCCTGACGTTCTGTTTCAGGTCCCGTGCGGGGCACGCCGCACCAGCGGCCGCGCATGCTCTGGCTGAACTTCTCACGCTCTTCGGGCGTCATCTTCTCCCAGCGCTCGGCCATGCGGTTGCGCCAGTCGTTGCGGCCGGAGCATCTGCCGCCGCCACCGCGGAAGCCACCGAACAGGATCTTCGAAAGAATCAGCAGTCCATACGCCTGCCAGTAGGTGATGGTGTGCAGGCCGAAGATGGGCGGCATAAGCCCGTTCCACAGGGCCATGACCACATAGCCCAGCGCGAAGAAGAGCGCGATGACCAGGATGCCGATTCCTACCATTTTCAGTGCGCGATGTCTTTTCATGTCAATCCTCACAATCTTGCCTCACAGTCTTGTGAACTCGTCGTAGATGCTCTGCAGGCGGCTGCGCAGGTACTGCACGGCGTAGCGCTTGCGCGCCAGCAGGGTGTTGATGTTGGTTCCGGTTTCGGCCGCCATCTCCTTGAAGCTGCGGCCTTCAATCTCATGGGCGATGAAGACGGCACGCTGCTCTTCGGGCAACTCGTCGATTGCGTCTTCGAGTGCGTCGATGAGGAGAGTGCGCAGGTAGATGGCCTCGGGGCCTGCGTCGGGGGAGGGCAGCAGGTCGTCGAGTGACAGCCGCTCGCCTTCTTCGTTGAGCGCTGGCACTGCCTGGAGCGTGGCTTCAAGTGGATCCGTACGGCGCTTGCGAAATCGGTCGATGATGCGATTGCGTGCTACACGGAACAGCCATGCGCCAGCCTGCTCAATCGGCTTCAAAAGCCTGTAGGTCTGGACGAATTCGTAGAAGACTTCCTGCAGGATGTCTTCTGCGTCGGCTTCATCGGCAACGCGTTTGCGGATGAAATTTCTGAGGCGCGCGCCCTCGGCTTTCACGACGGTCGAGATGCGCCGGTCTTGCTCAGTCGTCATCCACTCCATGGTAGGCGTCTGTTCCATCTACAGGTGAAGACGTCAGCGCGGGACGGATATTTTATTGAGGCCAGAGGTGTTCGCCGGCAGGGGCCTAATCAGATACCGTGCAGGCGACTAAGCGGGTCGAATTTTCTTTGACTTGTGTTTGAGTTAGCAGGAAGAGTAACTCGAATCCAGGCTGCATTAGTCATCGTAGCGGCAGTTTACGAGTAACTCGAGCACAAATCTGCACCGACGTTAGTTCAACTTTTGCAGTGCTTTCGATTTATGCACCAACACTGGTGAAATCCACAGAATTACTCTTTTTTTGCACTTGCTTCCACAGATTGGGCAGGCCTAAGCTCCTTTTCAGTTGATGAGCCAGTAGGGAATTGGAGATGTATGTCCTTCCCGACAGGACGATGCAGGATGCAGTTGAAGTCGGCAATTCGCAAGCCGGTCCGCCGGCAGGTGGAAAGCATGAATGAGATTGAATAAATGCATCCAGAGTCGGGTCACGGAATGTGCATACCCCGATTGGATACGAAGATTCATCCGCGGTGAAAGCCGAGGATGCAAAGTTCGAGAAGACCGGGATACATCATCGACCCAGCCGTAGATGCAGGACTCAGGGAAACCTGAGGACGCAGGGACGGTGGAGCCGGAAGATGCGAGAACCGAGGAAACTCGGGGATCCATCAGCCGACGCCGAGGGAGAGAGAAGCCGGGGAAACCCGGAGACTCAAACCCGAGGCCAAGCCGGAGGGTGAGGCTTGTGGGGAAACCCACAGCATCATCGGGAGGCGCAGCCGGGAGGAGCGGAGTTCGAGGGCAACCGAGAGCTCAAGCACCGGAGGCGCCGAAGAACGAGAGATTCGGGGTAACTCGAAGATCCGTTGCCGGCAAAGCCGGAAGATGCAGGAACCGGGGTAACCTGGAACCTGTGTCGGCAGGCGCAGCTGGAAGAGCGAGGCAGCGGGGAAACCTGAGGCTGACGCAACAGAGGCGCTGAAGGATACGAGAGTCGGGGCAACTCGATGATCGATCGCCGGCAGGGCCGGAAGATGCAGAAACGGGGAAACCCGTTATGCATCGAGAGGCGCGACGGGCGAAATAGAGTTGCGGGGGAACCCGGAACTTGAAAACCGCTGGAAGCGCCGAATGGATTCGAGATTCAGGGCAACCTGGAGATCGAACGCCGGCAGAACCCGAAGGTGCGGAGTGCGGGGTAACCTGCATCCACATCGGGAGACGCTACAGGAAGAGCGAGACTGCGGGGCGACCCGCCGATCCAGCGCCGGTGGCGCCGAAGGATGAGAGAAGAGAGGCAACTCGAATCTCCATCGCGGGCGCAGACCTTGAGATACAGGAACCAGGGAAACCTGGGGACTGAGCGCGAGGTACTGAACGGGTCAGTGCATGATCCAAGGCTCCTAATGGTTCACCCTATCGAAGATGCCAGAGGCTCCGGTCTCTGGCATTTTCGTCTTTGGCGCATCCTTTGAACGTCACTGCACTTTGCTTTGGCGAGCATCTCCGCGCTTACACTGGTAGCGGAGATTATTCATGTTCACATTTATTCGTAAGGCGGGAGCGATTGCAGTTCTCGCAGGCCTCATTGCTGTGTGCGCGCGCATGCAGGCGCAGGAGCCCTTTGGCGCGCCGAACGAGAGCAGCGCATTTTCGATTCCAGAGAAGCAGTTGATTCAGCCGGCGGAGCTGAGCCGCATGCTAGCCGCAAAGAGTGGAGTAAAACCGCTGGTGTTGCAGGTCGGCTCGCGCGTGCTGTTTGAACAGGCGCACATCGCGGGCTCTGAGTACGATGGTCCCGGATCGCAGCAGGCCGGACTTGATCAACTGAAGAAGCGCGTCACGGCTCTGCCCAAAGACAAAGCTATCGTTCTCTATTGCGGCTGTTGTCCGTGGAACCGCTGTCCGAATGTGGGGCCCGCATTCAGACTGTTGCAGGGCATGGGATTCACGCAGGTGAAGGTGCTATACATGGCCAATAATTTTGGCAGCGACTGGGCTGAGAAGGGGTATCCGGTTGAGCGCGGGCACTGATGTGCGCAAGCAGGATCGCTCGCTGGCTCGGTTGCTTGGCATCTTCGTTTTTGTAGCTGTGGTCACGCCGGTCTGCTTTGCCGCTCCGCCTGTCGTGCGATCGCTGGTGAACAAGCCGGCGCCGAAGATTGCGCGCGCTGATCTGAACGGCAGGCGCGTTGCACTTAAGGGCTTGCGCGGAAAAGTTGTGCTGCTGAATTTCTGGGCGACGTGGTGCGCACCGTGCCAGATTGAGATGCCTGTATTCAGCACATGGCAGCAGCAGTATGGCCCACAAGGTTTCCAGGTGATCGGAATCTCGATGGACGACGACGCGGCGCCGGTACGTAAGCTAATCGCAAAGCTGAAGACGAACTATCCGATTGCGATGGGCGATGCGCAACTTGGCGAGCGTTATGGCGGCGTGATGGGACTGCCGCTGACGTTCTTGATCGACAGGAAGGGCGTGGTGCGGGTGCGTTTTCAGGGGGAGACGAAACTTAAAACGATCGAAGCGCAACTCAAGCAGATGCTTGCGTCGCGCTGACCGTTGAATGCAAACTGAATTCGCCTATTTAGTGGCTGCTTGTGCGCTCGACATCTTGCGGATATAGATAATCAGATTCCATACCACGTTGTCGTTGGCGCGGCCTGCAGCCTCAGGAGGCATCTTGTCTTTGCCGTTGCGAATAATGTCGAACAGGTCGCCATCGGTTTTGGCCGACATGGCCTTCGCATCGCCAAAGTCCACCATGTTCAGGCTCATACTCTTTGTAAGATCCGTCTGGCCGTTTCCATTGTCACCGTGGCACATTGCGCAGTCGATTCCATATATTTCCTTCGCCTTGGCCTGACTTTCGGGGGTGGGCTTAACGGGATTGGGAGCGCCGGCATGCGATGCTGCGGGCGCCGGTGGGGTGTCTTGTGAACCGTTTGCCTGCACCAAGGCCGGCGAAAGAACAAACAAACTAGCTGCAGAAAGTAGCAGAAACGACTTCAACATAACATCCTCCTCAAGTAGATGTCGGACAGAGGCATCGTTTCGAGTTTTGATTTTATGGCTCGAATTATAGGCCTAATTTTCTGGTTGTCCAATAACCGAAGTGACAGCACAATGATTTCCAGCGATGGTTTCGTCAACCTTACGTTGAGAGGGAAATCGCGTTGAAACTATTGGAATTAGTGGACGGCCGTGGAGCCGGGGCCAGCGCCGGGCCTGTTCTTGCTGAGCAGGAAGGCGAGCACAATCAGCCCCATCGACATCCATGAGAGCTCCATGTAAACGTCCTGGTAGCCCTGCATTGCGGCCTGGCGGTTGAGCTGCGAGTAAATGTTTGCCAGCGCAAAAGTCATGCCATTCGGTCCGCCGAAATGGCTGCCGAAGAAGCCGCTAAGCGTCTGCGAATGCTGTTGGAAAGCGATCGACCCAGACTGCATGGCTGCCTGCAGATGTTGCTGGTGCCACTCCGAGCGGCTGGTGACCTGAGCGTTGGTGACAGCGATGAGGATGCTGCCGCCGATATTACGCGCAAAGTTGATGAGGCCCGCGACCTGGTTGCTCTGCTCGCGAGGCAGCCCGACATACGCGGCTGTCGTGATGGAGATGAAGCAGAAGGGCAATGGCAGCATTTGCACAACACGCAGCCACGAAGCGGCAGTGAAGGTCATGTCGAGCGTGGTGATTTGCGCCGCGTAACGAAAGGTGAGGACGAACAGGCTGAATCCGATGACGGTGAGCGTGCGCGCGGAGACTTTGCCGGTGGCGTACCCAGCCATAGGCATCACGATGAGAAGCGCGAATCCTCCGGCCGTGAGGGCCATGCCCGCTTCGGTCGCAGTCCACCCCAGCAACTGCTGCATGAATTGCGGCTGCAAAACGGTGTTGGCGTTCAGCACTCCGCCGACGAGCATCATGAGAAAACAACAGATGGCGAAGTTTTTAAATCGGAAAAGTTTGAGGTTCATGAGCGGGTTTTTGTGACGCCACTCCCAAACCACCAGCCCGATGATGCCGACGACAAACAGGAAGCAAAAGAACCGAATAAAGCCGGAAGCGAACCAGTCGTTTTCCTCGCCCTTGTCGAGCATAATCTGAAGGCCGCCCATGGCGACGGTGAGGAAGCCAAGGCCGACGTAGTCCATGTGACGCAGGCGCGACGGATCGGCCTTTATCCACGGCGGATCTTCAACCAGGCGCGTAACCAGAATGAAGGCGAGGATGCCAACCGGGATGTTGATGAAGAAGATCCAGCGCCAGGAGAAGTTGTCCGTAATCCAGCCACCAAGTGTGGGGCCGATGGAGGGCGCAAGCACCGTGACCAAGCCATAGACGGAAAATGCCAGGCCGCGTTTCTGTGGCTCGAACGAGTCGGCCATGATGGCCTGCGCCATAGGCTGCATGCCGCCACCGCCGGCTCCCTGAATGACGCGGAAGAGGAGCAGCATCGGGAGCGTGGGCGCCGCACCGCAGAGAAAGCTGGCAACTGTGAAGACGATGATACAGAAAACGAAGAAGTTGCGACGGCCCATCAGGCTTGAAGCCCATCCGCCCAGGGGCAGAACGATGGCGTTGGAAACGAGATAACTGGTCAGGACCCAGGTGCCTTCGTCTGTGCTTGCGCCAAGAGTGCCGGCAATGTGGGGCAGGGCCACGTTGGCGATGGAGGTGTCGAGCACCTCCATAAACGCAGCCAGAGCCACCGTCATGGCGATCAGCCACGGGTTGACCCTCGGCTTCCAGGCCGAAGGGTCAGTCACACCAGGATTCTGCATCTGCCGGGGTGCGGGTGCGGCTGCGGGTTGCGTCGACAACAGTCCTCTCCTATGTCCTTCTTCTTACTTAAGTTAGGCCGGGGAAGAACGGCGCCGTTGAGTCCACTAGTCAAGCGAGGACGCCTGGCTCAGGCAAACCTGCTGCGATGCTTGCCTCACTGTATAGATTCGTTTCCCTGCCCTTGGGGTTCACCGGTTTCGGCGATGGGCGACGTCCAGGGAGCCGTGTCCGGCGCCTTTGGCGTGCGCCAGCCGATAAGTGCGATGACCAGTGCAACGATCTGCATGACGACGATGAAGGCGACGCAGGCGGGCCATCCTCCCATGGCCCAAAACGCGCCGGGAAGCACGCCCGCAGTTGCTCCTCCCAGGTAATAGCACGTGAGGTACAGGCCCGCGGAGGTTACGCGTGCTCCGGGAGGAGAGGCGACGCGCAGGTGGCTGCTTGAAGACGTCTGGGCAATGAATACGCCCGACGATAACAGTGTCAGGCCGACGATAACGACGGGCAGCGAATGCTCGAGCGTGAGAAGAACGCCGGCGATGGAGCACAGAATCGCTCCTGCGATGCCCGCGCGAAGTCCGACGCGCGTGATGAGATAGCCGGCGGCCGGTGTGACGACGAGACCAATGAGGTAGACGAAGAACAACGAGCTGAGTGCGGTGGTTGATAGGCGGAATGGCGGAGCGCTCAGATAGAAAGTGATCCACGTAAAAACGCCCACCATTGAGAACAGTACGTTGAAGCCAACAGCATAAGTGGCGATGAGTCGAGGGCTGCGCAACAAGCCCTGAACCTGGTAAATGAACCTCTGCTCGGCATCCAGGCTCTCTGTTGGCAACTTGCGCGTGCCGCGCGGCAACCAGGTGGCAACAGCGGCTGCACCTGCGAGCGATGCTGCTCCAAGCGCGACGAAACTTACGCGCCAGTTGAAGTGGTCGGCAACAATGCCGCTGGTGAGCCTGCCAATGAAGCCGCCGAGTGCGGTTCCGCTGACGTAAAAGCTCATGATGAGGGCGACCCGGTCGGGCGGCCACTCTTCGCCGATGTAGGTGATGACGACAGCGATGATGCCCGGTACAGTGATGCCTTGAAGGAATCGCCAGAAGATGAGCTGCGCTAATGACGTGGACGTTGCAGCGAGCAGTGTGGGCACGCTGACGCCCAGCACGGCAAAAACGATTACGCGTTTGCGCGGAAGCCGCTCAGCAAGCGCGCCGAAGACGGGCGCCGACAAGGCAACCCCCAGCGTGGCTGCCGAAACCGTCATGCCGACGGCAGTTTTCGATGCGTGGAACAGATCTTCGAGCATCGGCAAAATCGGCTGTGTGCAGTAAAGCCCAAGAAAGGCGCATACACCGCAGAGCGTGACCGCGGCCGCCGCCAATACGCTGGGCGCGGGGTGTTCCGATTGCGAGTAGGGTGTCAACCCTTTAGGATAGACCGGACCGGGGTGGGCCGCTTTCCTTCCGGGTTCCATCGATATAACCTAGGTGCAAGAACATGCATGCACTTCCCCGAAAGCCGCCAAGGCGCGGCATGGAGGCATTTGCCTCCCGCGACTTCAGGCGGTTTCAGCTGGCGCGGGTGGCGGCTGTGCTCGGATACGCCGCGCAATCAGTTGCCGTGGCGTGGCAGGTGTATGGCATCACGCATCGCGCGATCGATCTTGGCTACACAGGGCTGGTGCAGTTTATTCCCGGACTCATTTTCCTGCTGCCGGCAGGGCACGTCGCCGACCGTTTCGATCGCCGCCAGATCATCCTGATCTGCTACGCAATGCAGGCCGTGTGCACTACAGCACTGCTGATGCTGGCCCGCACCGGCTTGCACGGTGTGTATCCCATCTACGCAGTGCTGTTCTTCCTGGGCACTTCGAGGACGTTCGCAGGTCCGGCAACGACGGCGTTGATACCGCACCTGGTACCTGAAGAGCATTTCGTAAACGCGGTCACCTGGGGCGCAACGATCTTTCAGTTCGCGACGATCATCGGTCCTGCGCTGGGTGGCGTGCTTTACTCGGTGCCGGTAACGCAGTTTGTTGCGGACTCAAAGCTGCAGGGCGCGGGAATTGTGTACGTGTTTACGCTGGCCACATTGAGCTGGTCGCTGGTGCTCATCGGCAGCATGCACGTGCGCTCGGGCCGCATGGAGCACCGCGCATTGTCGCTCAAAGTGGTGCTGGCCGGCTTTCAATACATGGGCCGTTCGCCGCTGCTGCTGGGCGCGGCATCGCTCGACCTGTTTGCAGTGCTGCTGGGCGGGGCTGTGGCGCTCACGCCGATTTTCGCTAACGACATTCTGCACACCGGGCCGCGCGGACTGGGTTTGTTGCGCGCTGCTCCGGCAGCGGGTGCGGTCGCCATGTCGCTATTGATGGCGCGCTATCCGTTTCGCAGACATGCGGGTGTGCGGCTGTTTGTTTGCGTATCGATTTTTGGCGCGGCTACGGTTGTGTTTGGAATCTCCACAGACCTTAGGCTGTCGCTGGCCGCGCTGTTCATCGCCGGAGCGGTGGATGCGATCAGCGTGATTATTCGCGGCTCTTTGCTGCAGTTGGGAACGCCGCCGGAGATGCGTGGGCGTGTGAGCGCGGTGAATTCGCTGTTCATTGGCGCTTCAAACGAGCTGGGTGAGTTTGAGAGCGGGCTTACGGCGCAGTGGTGGGGTGCGGTGCGCGCCACGGTGTATGGCGGAATCGGCGCAATGGCCGTGGCGGGATTGTGGTCTGTGATCTTCCCGAGCTTGCGCCGCGCGGATGAGTTGACGGTAGAGGCGCTGCGGCAGGAGACGGTTAAGTAGTAGACGGAGTACTTTGGCGGATCCAGTCAAGGACCCTCAGGGGCTTTACATGCTGCGGAAGAACTCGCTTGGTGGTGTTGTTTTGAAAGGGCACAACTTTAGTTGTGCCGTAAGCCGATTAGAATTCACGTCGCCTTTAGGCCCTGGGAAATGAAGATAACGGAGGGAGCAGGAGATAACGGAGGGTGCAGGCGCCTTCAGAGGTTGCGGAAAAATACCGAATGGAATGGATTCTTGCGCGGGCTAGCATTGCAGCGGCTAAAGCCGGCTAGCATTACACGTCGTTTACGGCCCGAGTAAACTCGTGCCCTGTTACAAAACAAAGCAATGGACGGATTTTTCCGCAGCCTGTTCAGGCGCCTGAATATGGCGCGCTATAAATTCAGATGGCTTTAGAGCAATTTCGGAATACACGTAGACTTCTTGAGAGCGCCGAAAGGTGCCGTTTTCTTGAGGAAAACGCCACTTTGCAACGTGCTTTCGGTCTACACCAATTCCGTAACTGCTATAGCCGCGGGCCGTTCAAGGAGCGATTCAGGAGCCTGAAGGCTCCTGCTCCCTCCGTTTTTTCATTATTTTCGTTTGGCCCGAGGGGACTGCAATCTCGGGGTTTCCAGCCTGCCTCTGAGCAGCCTCTGAAGCCTGTATCTTTAAGACACTCTCATAAAAACGACGAGGCCCGCATTGCGCGGGCCTCGTCGTATTGCAGCTCTGGAGGAAAGGGGAACTATTTCTGAGCCGTTTGTATGGGAGCCTGTCCGCCTTTAGCAGGCGGATTTACTTGGGCGTTCAGGTAATCGGTGAGGTCGTTGACGTCCTGCTGGGTGCCGACCATCGGCGGCATAAATCGCCGGTAGGGACTGTCGGGCTTGTAGTCATGCAGCAGGGTAACGAAGCTGCCGATGTTGGCGCGGTCGCGGCCGCTGAGCAGTTTGCGCATCGGGCGATAGCCGTCCATGGTGTGGCATGAGCCGCACTCGCCGCGGAAGATTGCTTCGCCGCGCGAGTAGCTGGAGTCGGCGTTGTTCCAGATCCATTCGGAGTGGGCGAGGTAGCCCTGTCGATTGATGCGGTCGACATATGGAACCCGGACGCCGTTCGAATACATCCAGCGGCCGATGACGTAGGGCTTGCGCAGCATTTCGCGCGAGTACTCGCCGGCGCCGGTGGCCATGAGTGCGAGCAACAGGATGGCCATAGCGTGAGAGAGGTTGAAGTCGAGCGGATTGCGATAGGCGAGGTAATACGCCACGCCGACGATGGTGGCGGAGGTGACGATGATGACCAGCGCCATGCGAGTGACGACGGAGAAGGTGCCTACGTTAATGGTGTCGATACCGAGCGTGAGCAGAGCCTGCTGCGAGGCCGGAACCATCAGGTAATACCAGATCATCAGGAATGGGATGGCGACGAATGAGGGCATCAGCCAGCGGACGCTCCACTTGACCATGCTGGCTTTGAGGCCGGGCTGCTTGTCGGCGTCGATGCGGCTGGAAGTGATGAGCGCCCAGACCGCGGCCAGCGAACAGCAGACGCAGGCGCGCAACAGCAGGCTCGGCCAGTAGGTGGGATTGAAGAAGGCATTCCAGAATTTGCTGGCTTCGTTTCCGGTTCCTGCAACCGCTAGCCAGGTGTCGCCAGGCGTGAGCATGAAGGCGAGAATGCCATTGATGATGATGAGCGTTGCCGCCGAGGCTCCGGCATAGACCCATCCCACGGTGAGGTGAAGCTTGGGATCGATGCGGTCCCACGTGTAGTAGTAGACGGCGACGGTGGCGAGTTCGACGAGGAAGAAGACCCACTCCATGGCCCAGCCGAAGACGAAATTGTGAATGAGAGTGCTGGTGGCCTCGGGGTGCGTGAGTCCGATGGCGAACCAGATGCCCACGCCGGAGACGGTGCCGAACACACCGGTAAGGATGAGGAAGAACTTGGAGTGGCTGGCAATCTGCTTCATCCATGCAGCGCGGAGCTCGGGGTCTGCGATGCGCATGGCCTTGCGCTCGGCCATGGGTAAATAAAGGCCGCCGCCTACGGCGAACTGCGAGATCATGACATGAAAGATTGCGATAATGCCGATCACCCAGCCCGAGCCGAGGAATGGAATGTCCCAAAACGGATAGTTCATGTTCTAGCTCCTAGCTTTTAGCTATCAGCTTTCAGCTTGGTCGTGCCTTGGCATGCTGTTTGGATCAGCACGACGAGGCTTGAAGATGAAAGCTGACGGCTGACAGCTTTCTTACCGAATGGTCCAATAGCCGATCAAAGTCGTGGACAGCAGCGCAAACACTGCCACAAGTCCGAAGTAGTGTGCGATGCGAGCGCGTTTCCCGCTTTCTTTGTTCGCATCGTAGAACGGGATAAGAACCCACAGTACGATGCCTAGTGTGAAGAGCAGAATGCCGGCAATTTCGCCGATGGCGCCTGGCAGGAACGCACCGAGGATCTTGAGCATCTCGAAGGGGCTCATGAAGTACCACTCGGGATGGATGCCCATGGGCGCGGGCGCCAGGGAGTCAAATTGCTTGCCCAACGACCACGGGAAGACCGAAGCCAACAGCGCGAGAATGTTGAGCGAGATAAGCCACATGGCCAGGTCCTTGCGCAGGAAGTTGGGCATGAACGGCATGCTCTTGCGTTCGCGGGCGGGCTTTGCCTCCTCGCTGGGGGGGACGGCGTTGCCATGACGCTGTACGAGCCAGAGATGGAAGCCGAGCAAGGGAAGGAACAGTGCAGGGAGCACCACTACGTGCAATGCGAAGAAGCGCTGTACCGTGAATTCGCTCACTTCCGGTCCGCCGCGCAGCATGTTGGCGATAACGGGGCCGATCCACGGAATCGCCATCGGGATCTCAAGACCGACCTTGGTGGCGAAGTAGCTGAGCTCGTCCATAGGCAGTAGATAGCCGGAGAAGCCGAAGACAGAAGCAATACCGAGCAACGCCATGCCGCTGAGCCAGCCGAACTCACGCGGCTTGCGATAGGCCTTCATGAAGAAGACCGAGAACATGTGGACGAGGATGGCGAAGATCATCAGGTTGGCCGACCATGAGTGCGCCGAACGAATGAGCCATCCGAAATGCATCACCATCGTGATTTGGCGGACGGACTCGAAAGCGTCGGCTCCGGGCCGGTAATAGACCAGCAGAAGAACGCCGGTGAAGCACTGGACAAGGAAGAGGAAGAGCGATATTCCGCCCCAGTAGTACCAGAAGGACTGGGCGTGAACGGGGACAGACTTGTGGCGCGCGAAAGTGGCCAGTTCAGAGAGGCCCAGCCGCTCGTCCATCCAGTCGTATACGTTGGTCGTGATGGTCTTTGCAGTCATACGTACTTCCTTATGAAACCGGAATCATGCTTCTGGCGATGTCAGCGCAGTTGGCGCGGCCACCGCTGTTTTACCTGCACAGCCAGCCGCCATCGACGACCAGCACGTGGCCCTGTACATAGCTGCCCGCATCGGAGGCGAGAAACACCGCCGCGCCGGCCAGGTCGGAGGGGAGTCCCCAGCGACCCATCGGAATTCTGTTGAGGATTGCCTGTGACCGTACCGGATCCGCGCGAAGCGCGGCAGTGTTGTCGGTGGCCATATAGCCGGGCGCGATGGCATTCACGTTAATGCCCTTGTCTGCCCACTCATTTGCGAGAGCCTTGGTCAGTTGCGCAACGGCGCCCTTGGCTGCGGCATAACCCGGCACCAGGATTCCGCCCTGGAACGACAGCAGTGAAGCGGTGTTGATAATTTTGCCGTGTCCCTGCGCGAGCATGAGGCGGCCAGCGTACTGGCTCAGGAACCATACGGCATTGAGATTGGTGTCGATGACGGTGTTCCAGAACTCTTCAGAGTGCTCAACGGCTGGGGCGCGGCGAATGGTGCCGGCATTGTTGACCAGGATGTCAATGGAGCCGAATTCTTTTACAGTGTCGTCAACCAGCATTCTGGCGACGGATTTGTCGCAGACATCGCCGGAACGGCAGATGAATTTTGCGCCCGTCTTGCTGACTTCATCGATTGTGGATTCCAAAACCTGGTCATAGTTGTGCAGCGTTACGTTCGCGCCCGCTTGCGCGAACGCGATCGCCATGCCTGCCCCGAGGCCTTGCCCGGATCCGGTGACCAGCGCGTTTTTGCCTTTAAGACTGAATAGATCGAGTATTCCCATGGAAATTTCCCTTCGCCTCCCGTAAAGCGGGCTCGATTGTTTAAGCGCGTGAAACGGTTACGCCGGCTTCATTCACAGCAACCTTGTAGAGCGTGAGCGGCTTGGGCGGCGGACCGCTGACGTTGGCGCCTGTGTAGGGGTTGTAGACACCACCGTGACATGCGCAGTGAACGCGATCAGCTTGCGGCTCGTACTGTACGGTGCAACCCAGGTGCGTACAGACGGCGGTCATCGAGATCCAGCGCCCGTCGGCGTGGTGAATCAGCATGGCCGGGCGACTGCCGAATTTGAACATCAGCACGGAGCCGGCAGGCAGCTTCTGCGCATCTTTCAACGTAACTTCGGTGACGGCGGTTGCGCTGAGCGCCATTTCTTCAGGCGATGCGAGGTAACGATAGATGGGATAGGCCAGCGCGGCGGTGTAGCAGAGTCCTGCGGCGCCTGCGGCGGCCAGAAATGCGCGGCGGGTGTTGCGCTCTCCGCGCTCTTCAACAATGTTGACGGAATTTGCGAGTTCGGTGGTGCTCATAACTATGCCGCGCCCTCCATGACTTTTTGTGCACGCGCCACTACGGACACGAGCCATCCAATTACGCCAACCCCGGCCACAAAGAGGACCAGGAAGAGGCCTACGACGCTCCAATTGGTAACCACAACGCGATTCCACACATCGTAGTTTTTGCTGAGCAGTGTAAGATCACGCACGCCGTCGCGATAAACGGCGAACATGATTTCGACCAGAACAGCGAGCAGCACGCCAGTCCAGCTCATCCAGCCGGCCGTGATCTTGCCGAATCCGGCAATAGCGCTAACCACGATTGCTAGAGCAACAAGCGCCAGCCATCCGTAACCGGCAAAGCCGCAAAGCTTATAGAGCGGATAGGCAGACGCGCCTGCAAGACCGGCTTTGACCGCCGCTGGTTGCACGCTCGCAGCCCAAATTCCAGCCGCGAGATAGACGACGCCACAGAAGGCAGCGACCTTGCCGCCGAGGCCCGCCATGTAACTCTTTGCGTCCGCCGTGAAGGTGCTGCGGCCGGCGAGATACATAAGCCACAAGCCACTGATGAAGAAGCCGCCAGCCAACATCATCAGCCAGCGCGGCTCCAGCGTAGGATCGCCGGTGGGCAGATAGGCACCCATCGCCGATGCGGAGTACATGGAGCGCCATACTTCCGGCCGAAGCATCAGCGTCATATTTGAGGAGAGCAGGCGTGCGACGAAGCCTGCCATCAGCCACGCGGGCAGTCCCACCCACCATGCTGACTTGCCGGCATCGAGACGAGCGGTGAAACGATAGAGCAGCCAGTAGGTGGGGATGAGGACGCCGACGATCGAGATCCAGTAGACACCGATCAACACGCTGCTGGTGTACAGAGCGCGACCATACAGGACCTGCGCAAAAAGAAGCGGAGGCACGCCCAGGTTGATGACGAAGGTCATAACAACTGTGAGGCGCCGTGCTATCGCGCGTGCAGTGGTGAGCGCCAGCGGCGAATTGCGAAACAGGCTGAGCAATACCGCAAGCAACAGCCCGCCCAAAAGCATTTCAACAGCAACGAAGTGCAGCGACAGCGTGACGACGTGGAGCAGCTTCATCAGCCATACGGGCGCGGGCAAGGGAATGGGATCGACAGCGGGATAGAGATTCATAAAATTCCGGAAGTTCCTTTCAGTCTGCAGCCGGTACTCGATGAACAAAGAAAACAAAGCATGGCGCATGCGCACAAATCGGTTCGCCGAGCCGCGCCGGGACCGGCGAATGAGGGGAGGCCTGCGAGTGATTTCTGAGTGGCAATTCGGACTGTTTGTCTCCAATTTGAATTGGAAGGATTAATGTATCGCCTGCAAACCGAAAAGAGATGTGACGATGAATACATACGCCTGTGACACGTTTAGTTAGGCTCGGATTCAATTGCAGCTATCAAAATTTGCCGAGGCACATTCGAATTAGAAGGTCTTGCATGTTTTGAGCGCCTTGCTTGGCGGAACCCTTTCATGAAGAAACCAAACTCATCAATGCAACTGACAAGGGCGGCCGATTATGCCGTTCGCGTAATGATTCAACTGGCGGCATCGCCGACGGAGAAGCGTGTTCTGCTGCCCGATCTGGCCGCGGCCACCGGAGCGCCGGAAAGTTTCTTGTCGAAGGTATTGCAGGCGTTGTCGCGCGCGGGGCTGATTGATTCTAAACGCGGTCACACCGGCGGTTTTCAGATATCGAATCGCGGCCGCAGGGCCTCAATGCGGGATGTGATCGAAGCCATCGACGGGCCTATTTCGCTGAATGTCTGTCTAGTATCGGGCAGGTCGTGCAACAGGAAAGCCAGGTGCCCGGCGCATCCGGTGTGGGAGCGGGCGCAAATGGCGATGCTGGATGTGCTGTCACAGGCGATGATCGCCGAGATGGCGGTGGAACAGGAACAGCAGTTGTGCACGTTGCAAGTGGTCTGCAGCGCAAACTGAACCCTATATGATGCAGAACTGCCGCAGGGCTGGGCTTGTCGACCGTATTTGGTTTATCGAGGTTGCATTATGTAGCCCGGAAATGGTTCAATCAGATTATTGAAACAGGGGTGCTCCACAGAAGTGGGGCTGAGAAATACCCTCGAACCCGATCCGGATAATACCGGCGTGGGAAGTTTTCGAAGCCGCTCGGCCTTCTTCCTTCAACCCATTCGAGTTCCCCTCTTTCATGAGCAAAGAAGGGGAAATCATGTCTCAATTCACAACTGCCGCATCTGTTCGCGCGTATTCGCGAGCCGGGCTTGGCGGATTTGCGCTGGCGCTCGCCGGCGTTCTTGCATTTTCGGCCCAGGGAATCGCGCAAACATCGACACAGAATACTGATAACACGCCTGCCGCTGCTAGCCAGACGCAGGGGCAGACCAAGCTGCCGCCCGTGAACACAACCGTGGTAGTGCATGGAGAAACCAAGGACGACTATCTGCCCGAGACCGTTACGGTGGGCACGCTGGATGGCGCAACACTGCAGCAGACGCCGCTGTCGGCCACGGTGGTAACGCGTGATTTGTTGAACGATCAGGTTGCGCGCGTTCTGTCAGACGTGGTGAAAAACGACGCGTCGGTTGGCGAGGACTACGCGCCGGTGGGCTACTACGGTGATTTCGAAATTCGCGGATTCCCAATCGACCTGGCCACGGGACTGCAAATCAACGGGCTCACCATCGCCGGCGAGCAGGACGTTCCGCTGGAAAATAAACAGAGCGTGGAGTTTTTGAAAGGAATAGCCGGAGTTGAGAGCGGCGTTGCATCTGCGGGCGGCCTTATCGACTATGTGACCAAGAAGCCGGCGACGATTGAAGCCATCGACCTGGCGACCGATCATCGTGGCAGCGCATACGGTGCAGTCGACCTGGGTAGGATCTTCGGCGGCCGCAAGCAGATTGGCACGCGCCTCAACCTCGCCGGCGAAAGAATTCAGAGCTATGTAAACGGCGCTGACGGATGGCGCGCGATGGGCGCTGCGGAAGCGGACTGGAAGCTGAGCTCGAAGGCAATCTGGAATGGCAATTTTGAGTATCAGCACAAGGTGCAGCGCTCAGTTAGCGGATACCAATTGCTGGGCGGCACGACGCTACCCGATCTGAATCGCATCTTTCCGTCAACCATGCTCGGTGAGCAGTCATGGGCCAAGCCGAATACCTTCGACACGTACAACACGGGCACGCGCCTTGACTACGATCTTCCGCATGCATGGCGCGCCTTTGTCGCCGGCAGCTTCAGCCACTCGCTCATTGATGACAACGTTGTGTATGCGTATGGCTGTTATTACGTAGTGGACTGCGGATCCGGATCGGCGCCGTATCCTTGGTTTTTTGCCCAGGACGGCAGCTACGACATTTACGACTACCGCAATCCGGGCGAATTGCGCATGGACGCGGTGGGCGAAGCGATGGTGACGGGTCACGTGCAGACAGGCAAGATCGGGCACGACGTCACCGCCGGCGGCGAAATGTTTCTCCGCAGCGTGCAGATGCCGGGCTTCAATACTGTATCGGATCCTTACTCACCCGATGGTGTGGTGCAGGACGGCGCGGTGTTTACATACTTGGCCACAGAGAACATCTACAAACCGAACACGGCTGTTGACCTGGCTGCTGTTGAAGATCCGCACCAGTCGGCCGGACCGCGCAGATTGTGGATAGACAGTCACCAGGCAGCGCTGATCCTGCAGGATCGCATTCATCTTCCGGGGCGCATTCAATTGCTGGCGTCAGGCCGCTACGTCGGGTTACGCGATCATAACTATTCACCCTACGCGGGCTGCGCAGATTTTTCAGTGCCCGAAGATTGCGCGCCAGTGTTTACGAACAAGAACGTGTGGCTGCCGCAGTATGCCGTCACGTTTAGCCCGGTGGACAGCTTGACGCTTTATGGAAATTACGGCGTGATGTTGTCGCTTGGCCCGCAAGCGCCATTCTGGACTGCTAACGGCAGCCAGTATCTTGCTCCGTTCCTCACGCGGCAAGCGGAGATTGGCGCGAAATACGCGCCGGGCCTGCGCATTCTGTTGACGGCGGCAATCTTCAGGATGCGCGCTCCGTTCTACTACCCCAAAACCCTTGCAGGTGCTGACAGTTTTTGCCCGGCCGGTGCCTATGGCGATCAGTGCTTCGAGTCGGACGGACACGAAACGCACACCGGCGCCGAGTTCAATGCCGAAGGGAAAGCATCGCGCTGGCTGCGCCTCACTGCGTCGGTTGCGGCCATCCAGGCCACTTCAAACGATACGAGCACGCCGAGCTACAACGACAAGCAGGTAATCAACGTGCCGCGAGTGCGCACTGCGCTGTTTGCGGATCTGATGATGCCTCGCGTGCGCGGCCTGCACCTGATGCCGGGTTGGAGCTATACGGGTCGCAAAGATGCGACGCGGGATGATCTGGTGAGCGTGCCCGCCTATAACCTGTTCAACTTTGGCGCGCGTTATACGCCGGGGGGAGAAGAGGGGCGAATGACGTTCAGGCTTTATGCCGACAATATTGCAGACAAACGCTACTGGAAGGACACGGGAGCGAGTTTGGGCGATACGTTTATTCACCTGGGCGCGCCCACGACGGTGCGGCTCTCGGCACATTACACTTTCTAAAGTTCCGGGCACGCGAAGAGGACATTTTTAGGAATGAGCGCAACCGTAAAAGCGCACGGCATGGACGGCAAGTTAGTGGAGGCGGACTGGCCATCCCTGACGCTCGGCGAGTTACGTATTCTCTTGGCTCGGTTCCCTGCTCTTGGTGAGCCGCTGCAGATCGTAACCGTTAGTCCACGGCCGCTTTCAGCCGCCGGTGTGGTGAGCACGCGTGCGGGCAATGTCTTTGTGAAGCGCCATCATCGTACCGTGCGCGATCGCGAGGGCCTGCTTGAAGAACACGCCTTCATGGCACATCTGCTCCAGGCAGGAGCAAGCGTGCCGAGGGTGATTGCGGCTTCGGAGGGCGAAACCGCGATCGAGATCGGCGAGTGGACCTTCGAAGTGCACGAAATTCCGGCGGGAATCGACCTCTACGAAGAGGCGATCTCGTGGACACCGTTTCGCACGGTGGCGCATGCCTGGTCTGCCGGGCAAGCGCTGGCACGGCTGCATCTTGCGGCAGTCGGATTTAACGCCCCGCGCCGCAAGCCGCAGCCGCTCGTAGCGAGCTTTACGATTTTTGCGGAGCAGGATGCACGCGAGGCGCTTGAACGCTATCTGGCAGAGCGCCCCATACTGGCATCGAACAACGCGGTGCGCCGGTGTTGGGAGCAGGCATTGCAGATGCTGGAGCCTTTTCATGCGCAACTCCGGCTGCTATTGCCGGCGCTCGATTCGCTTTGGACGCATAACGATCTGCATTGCTCGAATCTATTGTGGAGTGACGTGAGCGAAAGCGCGCGCGCTACGGCGATCTTCGATTTCGGGCTGGCGGATCGAACCAATGCTGTGCACGACATCGCGAACGCAATCGAGCGCAATATTGTCGAATGGCTGCAACTGGTAGCTGATCCGGCGCATCCTGATAACGTCGCGGTGCACCTGGATCATCTGCGGTCGCTGTTGGCTGGCTACGAGTCGGTACGCTTGCTCAGTGACGAGGAGGCCGAGGCTCTGGCGCCCATGACTGCGCTCTGCCATGCGGAGTTTGCATTGTCTGAAGCAGAGTATTTTCTCGGTGTGCTGCACTCGGAAGAAAAGGGGCCGATGGCCTATGACGGCTGGCTTGTGGGCCACGCGCGGTGGTTCCATTGTGCTGCGGGTAAACGGCTGCTGGAGGCGATTGAGCAGTGGGCCGCCGGGCGCACGGCGCATGTGCAGAAAGCCGGTGCGCGATGGCCGTGCTGAATTATCTCGCCGCGAACTGGATTGAAATAGCTGGCACCATTACCACGGTCCTGGGCATCTGGTTCACCACGCGGCGCATGCTCATCTGCTGGCCAGTGGTGCTTGCTGCCGACTTTCTTTATCTGGTCGTGTTTTACCGCGCGCGCCTATTTTCTGACGCGCTGCTGCAGGGTTTCTTTGTGGCGTTTACGATCTACGGCTGGTGGCACTGGTGGCGCGGCGTGGTTGAAGAAGGCGAAGTGCGCGTAGTTCCGCTGGCGCCGAAGGGATGGATTGCGGGACTCGCTGCGGGCGCTGTGGGTGCCGTGCTGCTGGGCTTATTGATGGTGCGCATTGGTGCTGCATTGCCGCATCTTGACGCCGCCCTCACCAGTTACAGCCTGGTGGCCAGTTGGTGGGGAGCACGCAAATACATCGCCAACTGGTGGCTCTGGATCGTCGTGGATCTCGTGTACATCGGCGAGTATCTCTACAAAGGATTGCAGTTGACGGCTCTGCTATACGCGGGGCTAGTTGTGTTGGCGGTGCTGGGTTTGCGCGAGTGGCGACGTGCGCCCGTTGCTACTCAGATTGCTGCCTGAACAACATTCTGCAGCGGCTCGCCGTTGATGTAGCGGCGAAGTTCCGCAGCCGCGGTGCGCAAGGCGCGTGGCGTGAACTGCGGGCTGGAGCCGCCGACGTGCGGCGTGATCATGATGTTGGGGCAGCTCCATAGCGGATGATTATCGGGCAGCGGCTCAGGATCAGTTACATCGATGGCTGCGCGGATTCTGCCTGACTGGAGCGCTTCAACCAGTGCGTGCGTGTCCACGATGGGCCCACGCGCCGCGTTTACCAGCAATGCGCCGTGCCGCATCAAGGCAAATTGTTGCGTGCCGATGAGGCCGCGTGTTTCATCTGTTGATGGCAGAATGAGCACGATGACCTCGGCGCTCGGCAACAGGCTATCGAGCTCCGTAACGGCGTGGACTGCCTCTTCATGGCGGGCGTTGCGTGCGATGCGCGTGAGGTGCACATGGAACGGCGCCAGCATGCGCTCGATTTCTTTGCCGATGGCGCCGTGGCCGACGAGCAAAACGCGTTTTCCGGTAAGTTCTTCGAGCATCACCGGCGGATACAGCGGTCGCGCGTCACCGCTGATGGCTGTGTAATGCGGAGGCAGCTCAAAGCGGCGCTTCCAGCGCCCTTCACGCTGAATTTCGTTGTAGAGCGGAAAGTATTTGAGCATGGCCAGAATGGCGGCGATGGTCCACTCGGCCGTGCTGATGTTGTGCGCACCGCGCGCGTTGCATATGGTGACGTGGGGTCCCACGAGCGGAGGAATCCACTCCGTGCCAGCAAGCATTGAAAGGACCAGGCGCACACCTCGTAGCCACGGCCATGCGCGTTGAGCGCGATTTGTGTAAGGATCGGGAATCCAGACATCGATTTGGATTTCCTGGTCGAGGCGATCGGGAATGCAGACCAGTTCGACGCTGTCAAACAAGCCGCGAAACAGCTCTTCAGGTATCGATTCTGGGTAACCTAAGCGGAGCATGGGGATGAAGACAGCCGGTCAGAATCACGGCCGTGCATTCATGCTACCGCAAGTGAGCAAGCGAATTCGAGATTTGTTGCGCGGCGGCTCCGCAGGCGATTATCTAGGAGAGGGAAATAGCAGCGGGTTGCCATCATGCGTCTGAAGCTCAACAAAACGCACTCGCAACACCAGCTTGCAATAAAGCTGCGCGTTGAGCCCGAACCCAGCACGGGCATCTTCAATTGGGAGCGGCGGCGGTTGCTAATCCACGCGGCAAAAACCGCGCTTGCTGCTGCGGTCTGCTGGTGGCTTGCTTTGTGGTTTGGCTGGCGCGACGGTTACTGGGGCTCGATCAGCGCCATCATCGTGCTGCAGTCCAACGTGGGCGCCACGGTTACGGCTTCGCGCGATCGCCTGATCGGGACGCTGATCGGAGCCGCACTGGGGTTTTCCTTTTCGCTCTTTGGTGCGGTGCCATGGAATTTTATCCTGGCCGTCATGACGGCGATTATTGTGTGCGGCCTGCTTGGGTTGCGCAACAGCTCGCGACTGGCTGGTGTCACCATCGCAATCATCATGCTGGTGCATAAGGACGGGCCGCGATGGGAGCTGGCCGCAGACCGAGTGGGCGAAGTGATTTTAGGCATCGTGGTTGCGTTGGTTGTTACCACTCTTGTTTTTCCTGATCGAGCGCGGTTACGTTTGCGAGATGGCCTGGCGCAGGAGTTTCTATTACTCGGCAATTTTTTCGAAGCGGTGCTGGAGGGATTTCGCGGAGCCGCTGCGAGCAACCTCGCCGAATTGCGCGAAGATACGCAAACGCGCATGCGCGGGAATCGCCAATTACTTGAGGCGGCGCGCAACGAACCGTCTGGAGGCCGGGGCCAGAGCGAGGGCCTGGAGATGCTTTCGCAATTCGGCCGCTCGATCTTCGATGCATTGCTGGCGCTGCAGTTCTCAGCGGAGGGCAGCCACAAAGACGGTTACGCATTGCAATTGGAACCGGAGCTGGGGCGGCTTGCGGTGGATATTCGCTCCGGCTTTCACCACGTGGCGGGCTGCATCCACAAATGGCGCTTCGATGTTCTACCGCCGGGAATCAATCTCGAACAGGACATTGCTGAACTTGAAAAGCGCATGGACGCGGTGCGGCATACCGGGCTCGGCTTTTCGCAGGCGGAGATTCTGCGTGCATACGCAGTGCAACTGCACCTGAAGCAAATTGCACGGCTGCTGCGCGCGTCTCGTGTTGAGACCAGCCGAACCGTCGGCCAGGTAAAAAACTGAGATCGCAAAGATCAGACGGCAAGCGCCTCAGTGTACACAGCCATTCCCACAACAGCATCTGCACCCAGCGCATGGAGCGCGTCGATTTCCTGCTGGCTGCGAATTCCACCCGCCACGATGAGCTGACGCTGCGTGAGCTTGCGCAGGCGTTCTGCGGTCTCGATGGGAAAGCCCTTCATCATGCCTTCGCCATCAACGTGCGTGTAGAGAAAGGCGGCGGCGTGCGGTTCGAGCTGAGGAATCGCTTCGTCAGGCGTGAGCTCCACGTTGGCCTTCCATCCTTTGACGGCGATGCGGCCATTCTTGGTGTCGATGCCGGCGACGACGCGATCTGCGCCGACTGCGGAGGCGAGCTTTGCGGCGAACTCGGTGTTGACGGCGCCCTGCTCCGAGAAAAGTGCGGAGCCGATAATAACTCGCTTCGCTCCGGCATCAAGCACTTGCTGCGCACGCTCGATGGTGTGGATGCCGCCGCCTGCCTGCACCGGCAGACGCTTTGCGATTTGCGCTACCAGCGCGGAGTTGTCGCCCTGCCGCATGGCTGCGTCAAGATCGATGAGCTGCACCAATGGGTACTTGGAGAATTTCTCGATCCAGTATTCGAAATCGTCGAAGGCGAGGCGCAGTTTTTCACCCTGCACAAGCTGGACGATGCGACCGCCCAGCAGATCAATGGAAGGAATCAGCATGGCAACCTCACGGAGACGCCGGCTTTTGCCAGCTCTTCCTTTAGCGAACGCGCGCTGGAGACGCCAAAGTGGAAGATGCTGGCGGCAAGCGCGGCATCGGCTTTCCCGCGTCCGAAGACGTCGGCGAAATGATCAACGGTGCCCGCACCTCCCGAAGCGATGACGGGAATTCCGACGGCTTCGCTGACGGCGGCAGTGAGCTCACAATCGAATCCTGCTCGGGTTCCGTCAGAGTCCATTGAAGTGAGCAGAATTTCTCCTGCGCCGCGCTGCTCTGCTTCGCGCGCCCATTCCACCACGCGACGGCCCGTTGGTTTACGTCCACCCTGCACGTACACCTGCGCATCGCGAACCGGATCGGCTGCGGAGAGATCGCGCTTGGCATCGATGGCGACCACGACGGCTTGCGCTCCGAAACTGCGGCCGATAGCGTCAATCAGCATCGGGTCATTGAGGGCGGCGGAGTTCACGCTCACTTTGTCAGCGCCGGCTTCGAACACCTGTTCAGCATCCTGCGCGGAGCGAATGCCGCCACCGACGCAGAAGGGAACAAAAAGTTCACGCGCAGTGCGACGCACTGTATCGAGCAAAGTCTGGCGGCCCTCGTGCGTGGCGGTGATGTCGAGCAGGACAATTTCGTCAGCGCCTTCGCGAGCATGGCGCGCAGCTTGCGTGGCAGGGTCGCCAGCGTCAACCAGATCTACGAATTGAACACCCTTGACGACGCGGCCGGCGTGGACATCGAGGCAGGCGATGATGCGCTTGGTAATCATCTAATTTCCCTGCGCTTTCCACGACAGAAAATTCGTGAGGATCTTCAATCCTGTCGCTCCCGATTTTTCAGGATGGAACTGCACGCCCATTACGTTGTTGCGCTCGACCGCTGCGGCGAACGGTCTCGATGTAAAAAGTGGTCGCAGCGGTGTCATCCGTGACCGGGCCTTTATAGGAGTGCGTAAAATAGACGAACTCGCCGGGATTAACACCCGCGAGCAAACGCGAGCGGGGCTTTGCTTCGAGCGAATTCCAGCCAACGTGCGGGACTTTCTCAGTGCTCTCGGCGAAACGCGAGCAAGACTCCGCGAACTGACCAAGACCGGGTTGGCCAGGTGCTTCAGTCGAGCCCGCATAAAGCCATTGCATGCCAACGCAGATGCCGAGAAACGGTACGCCGCGCGCTACGGCCGCACGAATTGCGCCGGTGAGCCCGGTTGCATCGAGCCGCTCGGTGGCAGCGAAGTGGCCGACGCCGGGCAGCACGATGCGCTCGGCGGATTCGACCAGCGAAAGGTCGCTGTCGGTCACGACGGTCTCCGCGCCGAGGTGACGCAGCGCCTTGAGGACCGAAGTGAGGTTGCCGGCTTTGTAGTCGATTACGGTTACACGCATGAACACTCCGGGGTAGTTACAGCAATCCTTTAGTCGAAGGAAGCATCTCGGCCAGTTGCTTGTCGCGGGAGCAGGCTGCACGAAGCGCGCGCGCAAAGGCCTTGAAGATGGCTTCAATCTTGTGATGATTCGAACGGCCGTACATTGTCTTCACGTGCACGTTGGCGCGAGCGCCGCGCGCGAATCCTTCAAAAAAGTCGGTGACGAGTTCGGTTTGCAGATCGCCGACGAGGCGAGTGTGCACTTTAGTGTCAACGGCGTACGCAGCGCGGCCGCACATGTCGACTGCGGCGATGGCGAGCGTTTCATCCATTGGCATCAGGAAATAGCCGGCGCGAAGGATGCCCTTCTTGTCGCCCAGTGAACGATCGAAGGCTTCGCCGAGAGCGATACCGATATCTTCGACGGTGTGGTGCTGATCGACATCGAGATCGCCTTCACACTTGAGCGTGAGATCGAATCCGCCGTGGCGCGTGAACAACTCGAGCATGTGGTCGAAGAAGCGGATGCCGGTGGAAACGTTGTACTGGCCTTTGCCCTCGATCACGAGTTGAAGATCGATGCGCGTTTCAGCGGTATGTCGCGAAATGGCTGCGCCTCGTTGCGCGCTGGAGCGCTTTGCGTTGGCGGGCGTCTTCTTTTTGGTAGTCATTGCTTGCCCCTTCCGATCTTGCCTCTTCCAATATTGAGTGCAGCGACGGTCACGTTGAGCGCCGTGATGGCCTGCTTCATCTGCTCGCGCGTTCCGATGGTGATGCGCACACGGCCGTCGCAGCCGGGATCGTTTGACCGGTCGCGCACAAGCACTCCGGCCTCGCGCATATGGCGCACGAATTCGCGGTGTTGCGGGCCGATGTCGACGAGGATAAAGTTTGCGCGGCTAGGCCAGCGACGAAGGCCGACACGATCGAGCGCTGCTTCAAAGTCTGCGCGTCCGGCGAGTACTTCACTTACGTACCAGTCGATGTAGGCCGTATCTTCAAGCGCGGGCGGCAGGCAGGCCAGCGCAATTGAATTCACGCTGTATGGAGAGAGCACGCGGCGTACCCAACGCATCAACTCCACCGGGCCGGCGAGCAGGCCGAGGCGCAAACCAGCGAGCCCATAGGCTTTTGAAAATGTTCGGGCGACGATGAGGTTCGGCACAGTGCCGACGAGATCCATGACGGTTTCGCCGTAAAAGTGATAGTAAGCTTCATCGACCAGGAGCACGGCATGTGGGGCGCGCCGTGCAAGTTCGAGCAACTGCTCGCGGGTGGCCACGGAGCCGGAAGGGCTATTCGGGTTGGCAACGGCGATGATCTTGGTGCGCGGCGTGATGGCAGCGACAAGTCGATCGAAGGGAAACAGCAAATCGTCTGCGGCTTGCACGGCAACTGACGCGCGCATCAGTCGCGGAGGCATAGACCTCGTACATGGTGTAGGTGGGCACGGGGAGAAGCAGCTCATCGTCGGCTTCGAGAAACGTTTCGAACAGCACGTGAATGGCTTCGTCTACGCCGTTGGTGAGGGCCAGTTGTTCCGCGCGAACGCCGACATGCGCGGCAACGATGGCTTCAACCGGCTCGCGCTCGGGATAGCGTGTGAGCGAACCAGCAGAGATGCTGCCGAGCACTTCGCGCACTTTCGGCGAGCACGCTAGCGTATTTTCATTAAAGTCCAACCGCAGTGCGTCGCGGCTGCCTAACGGAGGGTGATACTCCATCATGGCCTGCACACGAGCGCGCGGTGCGGGAGAGAGCGTTGTTGCGGCGTTAGCCACGGGACCTCCTACTGGTTGATTTGCGAGCGCGCAGACGTGTTCGAATCGACTGCGCGTGACCAATGAGTCCTTCGGCCTCAGCCAGCAAAGCGGCCTGCGGGCCGAGCTTGCGCAGCGCATCCTGTGAGTACTCCTGCACGGTGATGAGCTTGAGGAAGTCATACACGCTCAAGCCGCCGCGCACGCGCGCCATTCCGCCGGTGGGCAGCGTGTGATTGGGACCGGAGATGTAATCGCCCAAGGGCTGAGCTGACCATCGGCCAACGAAAACAGAGCCCGCGTTTTCAACCCACTTGATGTCGCTGGCATCGTCGACGGTCAGGTGCTCGGGTGCAAGCAGATTCGTGATACGCCGTGCTTCATCAACGTCGGTCGCGAGAATCACAACGCCGTAACGATCGAGTGATTGACGTGCGATGGGATTCTCGTGGCTGCGGATCTTCGTCTCGGCGATCACGTCTGCGGCGAGATCGGCGCGTGTAGTGACGAAGATGGCCAGAGCTTCAGGATCGTGCTCGGCCTGCGCTACAAGGTCGGCGGCGATTCCTGCAGCGGAGCCGCGATCGCTGTTGACCACGATTTCCGTGGGTCCGGCGAGCATGTCGATTGCGCAGTCGAACGAGACCAGGCGCTTGGCAGCGGTGACGTACAGATTGCCGGGGCCGACGATCTTGTCGACGCGCGCGATCGTTGCGGTTCCATAAGCGAGCGTGGCCACCGCTTGCGCGCCGCCCAAACGATAGAACTCCTTGATGCCAAGCAAATGAGCTGCAGCAAGAGTTTCCGGCGCGGGCTTTGGCGAAACGGCGACGATGCGCTTTACACCCGCGACCTGCGCTGGAATCGCGGTCATGAGGAGAGTGGAAGGCAGCGGATGACGGCCGCTTGGAACGTAGCATCCAACAGAACCGAGCGGGCGAACCATTTGACCGGTCTTGAGGCCGCGTGCAGGTGAGATGCTCCATGACGCCGGCATCTGCCGCTTGGCGAAGCCGCGAATTTGCATCGCCGCTGTTTCGAGAGCTTCACGCAATGCGGGGTCGAGGGTCTTCCAGGCCGCGGTCATCTCCTGCGATGTTACGCGCAATGCTTTTGCGTCTGGCAATCCATCGAACTGCGCGGCGTAACGCAGCATGGCGCGGTCACCGCGTCGGCGTACGTCAGACACAATGCGCCGGACGGCGGGCAGCACGCTGTCGAGAGCCGCGCCGCCTCTCCGTTCAAGCGCGGCCAGAATCTGCGCCGTCTGCGCCGCGCCTCGTCCTTTTGTCCGGATCAATTTCATTCGATCCCTCAGGGGCTTCTAAAGCCTCTCTTGTTTTGGCGGACTAGATGTACGGGATACAGCCCGTATTACACTTCAACGAATATCTGCTTAAAGTACGACTTTGTTCAGCGGATACTCGACAATGCCCGCGGCGCGCGCAGCCTTGAGACGCGGAATCACGTCGCGAGCCGTACCTTCATCCAGAATCGTGTTGACTGCCACCCACTCGGAATCGCTGAGCTGCGAAACAGTGGGCGAATTTAATGAAGGCAGCACTCCGAGAACTGCTTCGAGGTCGGCGCGTTTTACGTTGAGCATGAGACCCACCTGCGATTGCGCATCGATGGCGCCGCGCAGCATCGTGGCTAACTGGTCGAGCTTCTGCTTTTTCCACGGATCGGCGAGTGCTGTCTTGCCGGCGATGAGATGCGTTTCGCTCTCCATGATGGTGTCGATGATCTTGAGGTGATTGGCACGGAGAGAGGAACCGGTCTCAGTGACTTCGACAATAGCGTCGGCGAGCATCGGCGGCTTTACTTCCGTTGCGCCCCAGCTGAATTCAACTTTTACGTTGACACCCTTTGAGGCGAAGTAGCGCTTGCTGACTTCGACAAGTTCGGTAGCGATGATCTTGCCTTCGAGATCTTCAGCTTTTTCAAAGCCGCTGCCCTCAGGAACGGCGAGCACCCAGCGCACCTTGCGGCGGCTCTGCTTGGCGTAAGTAAGCGTGGTGACGCTGGTGACTTCCAGTCCGCTTTCAACAACCCAGTCGATGCCGGTGAGGCCGGCGTCGAGCACGCCGTGATCAACATAGCGCGCCATTTCCTGCGCGCGAATCAACATGCACTCTACTTCCTTGTCGTCGATGGAGGGGAAATAGGAGCGGCCATCGGCATAGATGTTCCAGCCGGCGCGCTTGAACAGAGCAATAGTTGCGTCCTGCAAACTGCCCTTGGGAATTCCGAGCCTGAGCTTGTTAGCCACGAGCGGCCTCCGTTTCATTCACAATCGACTTGGTGAAGCAGCTAACGGTGCCCTCGTGACACACAAGGCCGTCGCCTTCGACTTCCACGCGAAACAACAGTGTGTCGTTATCGCAATCGGTTGAGGCCGAGATGATGCGCAGCCGGTTGCCGCTGGTTTCACCCTTCATCCACAGCTTCTGGCGCGTGCGGCTCCAGAAGGTTACAAATCCGCTCTCCAGCGTCTTGGCATAGCTGACGGGATTAAGGAAACCCAGCATCAGCACTTCGCCGGTACGTGCATCCTGCACGATGCCCGGAACGAGGCCATCCATCTTCTCGAAATCGACTGTTGGTGCGTTGTTCATGTTCTTCCTGTTTCGGTTTGAATTTGGGTTTGGAGCATGAAAAAACCCGCTGGCTGAGATGCCGGCGGGCTGGTGCGATTCTCTTTTGATCTCTCTGGCCGTTTAGCTCAGGCCATGGAAGTCCGCCGGCATGGTTGTCCCATGATGATGGTGGTGACCGTGATGGCGGTGGACTTGCATCTGTTCCAACGCTAAAGGCAAACACCCGGCGGTGTCAACCGTTGTTTTCGAGCGGTGCGCTGCGTTAGCAGCGCTCTGGAGTTTCTACATTTGCCTGGACGATTCTTTGCTGAATCAACTAAGTAAATAGGTCTGGTAATGCATTATTTATTGACATACCGACGTAACTAGATTACATTATTCCTGAGTCTATGCTCAGGAGCCCTCCATGAACGATGACATCAAGGACGTCGTCCTTTCCGTATTTGAAGCCTCTTTAGAAGCGCAGCTACGTGCCATTCGCCGACTTCGTCAGGGTCAGACGGAGGAGGCCCAACCGCGCCCGAGGAAAGGTCGGTCACAAGTGGACATGGCGTACGACATACTTAAGAGGGTGCGTTCCCCTCTGCATGTTTCCGAGATCATCGACCGCATCCAGACACAGTTCGGCGTAGCCGTGGATCGGGAGAGCCTAGTTTCCTCACTCAGTAAAAAGGTGGCCCGTCAGGACCGCTTCCTGCGCCCGGAAAAGAACACTTTCTCGCTCCGGCCCGAAGCCCGATGAAGCTGCTGGCTGCGTTTCTGTCGATCGTCGAAGACTGGCAGGATGTGTTTCCCCAGCAGCGCACCTATCAGCGCGCCGTGCGACAAGCACTCGGTTCGCTGATTTGCCTGGGCCGGCGTTGTCTATCGCGGATTATCTGGACCAACGGCGGCCAACACCGAAGCTGGAGCGCGGAATATTTTCTCCACTCCCGCTGCACTTGGGAACCGCAGCAGTTATTCCAACCGATTCTCAAGCGCGCTTTGGCCTATTGCCCACAACGGCTGGTCGGCGTGGCCATCGATGACACGAAGTTGCGGAAAACAGGCCGCTCGATTCAACAGGCGTTCTACCAGCGCGATCCGTTATCGCCTCCCTTTCATGTCAACCTCGTACTGGGCCTGCGCTTTCTCCAGGCCTCTCTGTTGGTGCCATTGCATCGTACGGCCAACGTCGGTACCCGCGCCTTGCCGATTCGCTTTCAAGAGGTCTCCAGGGTCAAGCGTCCCGGCAAGAAGGCCAGCCAAGAGGAACAGAAGCAATATAAGGCTGCAGTGAAAGTGAAGAATCTTTCCCACAGCTTTGTCCAGATGGGCAAACAACTACGAGAGGAACTGGATCTGGCTGGAGGGCGTGACAAGATACTGGTGCTGACCGCTGATGGCAGCTTCTGTAATCGAACCTGCTTTGGTGACGTTCCCCACAGGTCGGTACTGTTGGCTCGGGCTCGAAAGGACGCCAAACTATGCTTTCGTGCACCCGTTCATACGAGACGCTTTTTTGCGCTCGAAAAGTTTACTCCCGAACAGGTTCGCAAAGATGAGAGTCGTGCCTGGAAGACGACCAGGATCTTCTACGGCGGAAAGCGTCGCAAGATTCGCTATAAAGAGCTCGGGGACGTATATTGGCAGCGCGGAGCCGCCAGACGGCCTCTTCGCCTCTTCGTTCTCGCGCCCACTCCTTACCGGAAGAGCAAGAGTAGGAGGCTCTATTATCGAGATCCGGCTTACCTGTTAACCACCGACCTGCACAGTTCTCCGAAACAGTTGTTGCAGATCTATTTCGACCGCTGGCAGATAGAAGTCAATCACCGCGAAGAGAAAGACACCTTGGGTATCGGCCAAGCTCAACTGTGGAATGTTACATCGGTGCCCAAACAACCCGTCCTCGCCGTTGCCGCATACAGCGCTCTACTCCTCGCTTCCCTCCAAGCCTTTGGTGCAGAGCGCGGCAATGCTTATGCCGAGTTACCTAAATGGCGACGAAAAGCTCGCCGCCCTTCCTGTTTGGATCTAATTACCCTACTACGCAAGGAAATGACGCAACAAACCGCACTGCTCGATATCTTTGCCCTCAAATTCAGCCCGCCCGAGTTGGTTCAGACCGCCGCCGCTTGAGAAAATGTAGAAACTCCAGTGCGCTGCGTTAGCAGCGCTAACTGCTGGCGGGGCCGGGCTGCTGCACGGTCTGCGTGGACGCGCCGGTCTCCTGGATGGAATCGAACATGCGCCGGTAGAGGGCGATACGCGTATCAAAACGAGTGGCGGCCCGCGTGACGTAGCGGATCTGAATGTCATATCCGCCGGCAGTCGTGACGAGATTGACGACCGGCGCGGTATCGATGCGGCTGATTTGACCGCCGTGCATGGAGCGCTTCCACTCCTGCAGGGCGATGGTTGCGTCATCGCGTGTCTCTTCCTGAATCACGTTTTGAATGCGTTCGACGATGGGCCGCGGATTTGCCGATGCGGGGAGGCTGACGGTGACTTCGTCCCACATCCATTGGCCCGCGGTGGAGTAGTTAAAGTATTGTCCACGGATAGCGAAGCTGTTGTTGAACGAAATACGCCGGCCGGTGGGAAGGCCCGTATCCGCATGACTGCCGATCTCAAGCAGAGTGGTGTTCATTAAGCCGATCTCCGTAACCTCTCCGCCGACGCCGTTGATTTCAACGCGGTCCCCGACGTGCATGCCATTCTTGCCCATCAGCTTGAACCAACCGAAGAAGCCGAGAATGAAGTCCTGCAGGACGATGGTGATGCCGGCAGTGACGAGGCCGAGGATAGTGGGCATTTGCTGAGGCCAGCCGAAGATGACCAACAGGATGAGCAGTGCGCCGAACACCTGAATGCCCAAGTCCGCGACGCTGCGCAGAGTCCGCATCTGTCTTTGGCCGGCTGTCGCGGCAGTCATAAAGCGGTGCACCAGGGCGGCGCCGAGGATCATACAGATGAGGATGATAATGATAGTCGCAAACGATTGAAGAATCAGGTGCAGCAGAATGCGGTGCTGCAGAACCAGTTGCGCGGCCCAACGCTCGTAAACTCGCGCAAGCTGCTGTTCGGTTTGGATGCGGTCGTCGTAGAGGCTTAGGATTTCCCGCTCCGCGCCGCGGGCTTTCAGGTTAGCCAGGTGCGTGGCGCGGTCTCCAGAGGGGACTGATTGGACATTAGCCGCGTTCGCCTGCTCCTCAAGAGAATTGTGCTCGCTGGTAAGGCGGCTAAGATCGTTGCGTGTCTCTTGAATCGCTTGCTGAATGAGCTGAGCGCGGGTCCGCTGCCTGAACCAGCCCCGCAAGCGTCCTGCCAACGTACCTTGACGAGTGGCCGAGATGACAGCGATTTCGCCGCTGTTTTTTATCTCGGTGTCGTACTTGGTCATAGTGGCTTCGTGCGCAGCCAGTTCGGCTTGTATCTGGGCGCGGTTGTCGCCTGTGGCACGGTCCAGGTCGTCTTGCGCGTCGTTAAGCTGGTCGGAGTCTAGGCCGAGCTGTGCTTTGGCAATCTCAAGATCGTCGTCACCGCCAGTTTCAGCGCTTTCCCCGCCTGGGGTTTTGGACGCGGCGGTAAGGCGCTGAACTTCTGCTTTGTCCTGTGCGACGATTTCCTGGAGCTGTTGCACGCGCTGCGACAGCGCAAGTGTGTCGCCGGTCAGGGTGCGATGCTGGGCGCGCAGATTCGCCTGCCGCAGCGTGGTGGCAAAGGCCTGATCGACTTCGTGATCGGCGAGCCGCTCGGCGTCGCGAGCGAATTCTGTCTCCTCAGCGGTAACCGCCATGGCGGCCAGCGTCTGGGCTGTTTGCCAAGGGCGCAAATCCACGATTGACTTCTGGGTGGTGCCCGCTCCGTTCCGGGTGAGGAACGGCAGATTGGCCATGGCGCCGCGCGTGACCCATGAGAACGCCAAACACAGAACGAGTAACGCGCTCAACACGATAAGAGAAGCGAGCCGTGCCTTATCGACGACTTTCAAGCGACCCTCGTTCTCTGGGGAAGGAGCATTCGGGGGAAGTGTCATTCATCTCCGGGTGAAACAACAGGGCCAAATTCGTTGACCTTGCCCTGAGCTTCCTATTCTACAAACCCTGAGGCGAGGCGCGGTGTTTAGGGGCGGGATTGAGGTAAATATCCACCGAAAGGCTGAGGACATAGTTTGCAGGGTTGGGCTACTGTGAATCGTTGTCAAAAAAAAGAAAGTTTTGGATCGTTTCCCCAAGCGACAGATCCAGCAGCTTTTCTCGGAGGTCAATCACATGTTCAGTAAGAAGAGAGTTTTGTGTCTTGCATTTACCGCAATCACATTCGGAGTGCCGTTGGCCGTGGGCCAAGGTTGCGTAGCTGCACACAGCAACCAGCATTCGTTTGACGAGCTGATCTCATCAAAGTTCGGCCCCCAGCCGATGCAGGACGAGCACTTTGGCTGGATACATAACCTTACGCTCGATATCGGCTATCGCGTTTTCAACTCGAACAAATACTTTCAGGGAAGCACGGAAATTCCGCGATCGAACGCGGTACGCAACCACCAGAACATCTTTGATGTCGGCCTGCAGTATCGGCTCTCGAACCGGTGGAGCATCCTGGCGGACATTCCCGTATTCAACGGAACCCGCGACCAGATCTATCCACCTTCGGGCATCTTCCAGGTGAGCGGACTGGGCGACATTACCGTGGGATTGCAGTCGTGGATCTTCCGGCGGCCAACGGAGAATGGAGGCAACATCGCGGTGAACATGCAGCTCAAAATGCCGACAGGCATCAACAATGCAACCGGCGCGGCGACATTGAGGGGGCAAACGGTGATTGCAACGGCGGACCAGTCGATGCAACCGGGCGATGGCACATGGGGCGTGAGCGTGGGCGCACAGGGTTACAAACGCTTGTGGCGCACGGCAACGTTGTACGCGCAGGCCAACTACCTGGCGAGCCCCGCGGATACGAATGGCGTGGCAACCTTCCGATCGCAGCCGGGGCAGGGCGTGATGTCGGCGACGGACCAATATCTTTTCCGCGCCGGAGTTTCGCAGGTGGTTCCCAAGGTGAGAAGGCTCGCGTTCACTGCGGGCGTGCGCGGCGAGGGTGTGCCGGTGCATGACCTTATCGGCCAGAGCAATGGGTTCCGGCGTCCGGGGTATATTTTCTCGTTCGATCCGGGTTTCATGTTCAATTACAAGCGCGACACGCTGTCAGTGACGGCGCCGTGGGCGCTCTATCGCAATCGCCCGCCGAGCGTGCCGGAGATCCAGTACAACATCACCAACGGCGATGCGTTTTTTGCGGACTACACGATCACGGTGAATCTGTCGCATCACTTCTAAGAAGTTGCGCGGGAGGGGAGGCACGCCGGAGAATTGATCCGTGCGAGCCGGAACCCGATGGACCGTAGTTGGATTGATGATTCTGTTCACGAGCGTTTGCGTCCATGCGCAGAATCAAGACCGCGATTCGCGGGGAGCGCCCAGGACTTCAGTCAATGCACCACCGCCTGAGGAGCGCGTTGATATTAATCACTCGAGCATCAGCGAACTGCTGAAAGTCCCTGGAATGACGCAGAGTTGGGCCGGAAGAATCATCCGCTACCGGCCCTACCACTCTAAAGCTGATCTATTGCAGCGCGGTGTTGTCCCTGTTGCGGTGTACGACCACATCAAGGACTACGTGATTGCCCATCGCGAAAAACAATAACTCAGGCTTCTACTTCTTCCACTTCACGTTGCGCTTCAGAGTGCTCGGCTGTGCGATTGAGCAGCCGGCTCAGAATTACATAGAGCACCGGAATGAAGATGAGATTGAGCACGGTCGACAGCAGCATTCCGCCCACGATCGTGGTTCCCACCGAGCGCCGGCCCAGCGCGCCCGCACCGGTTGCAAACACTAGCGGCAGAACGCCCAGGATAAAGGCGAATGAGGTCATAAGGATCGGCCGCAACCGCAGTTCGGCGGCTTCAATTGCGGCTTCGACGATGGTTCGGCCTTTGCGGCGAAGCTGCTCGGCAAACTCGACGATCAGAATCGAGTTCTTTGCCGACAGGCCGATGAGCATCACTAGTCCGATCTGGCAGTAAACGTCATTCGACATGCCGCGGAACGCGACGAGACCAAGCGCGCCGAGAACCGCCATGGGAACTGCCAGGAGAATAATGAACGGCAGTGCAAAGCTCTCATACTGTGCAGACAGGGTGAGATAGACGACCAGAATGCCGAGCGCGAAAATGATCATGGCTTTGCCGCTCGACTCGATTTCTTCAAGCGTCAAACCGGTCCACTGAAAACTCATTCCCGGCATCATTGATTTCCTGGCCAGGTTCTCCATGGCTGCGATTCCCTCGCTTGAGCTGGTGCCGGGCGCAGGCGATCCGTCGATCTCGACTGAGCGGAAAAGGTTGTAATGACTGATGACCGGCGGCCCCGAGGTTTCCTTCACCGACGAAACGTTGTCCAGAGGAACCATCTGGCCGGAATCGGACCGAACGTAGAAGTTGTGCAGGTCGCGCTCTGACTTGCGGAATCCCTGGTCCGCCTGTACAAACACGCGATAGGTGCGGTTGTTGTAGTCAAAGTCGTTTACGTATTGCGATCCCATGAATACACCCAGCGTGCTGGTGATTTGCGAGAGCGGAATACCCATGGCTTTGGCTTTGTCACGGTCAATCGTGACCTGTTCCTGAGGATCGTTGGCGGAAAAGGTCGTGAGCAAATTGGAAAGCTGCTTGTCAGTGCGGCTGGCCGAGACGATCTGGTGCGCCACTCGATCAAGGTCGGCGAGCGTGTTGCCTCCACGATCCTGCAACTCGAACTGGAAGCCGCCGTAGCCGCCGACACCTTGAACCGCGGGAGGCTCGACGAGAGCAATCAATCCGCCGTTTCGCATAAACATCAGGCGCTGCAGCTTTGGCGAAAGATCCTTCAAGATATCTGCCGTGGAGTGACCCTTGCCGCGCCGCTCATTGGCGGGCTTGGTTCGCACATACATCATGCCCTGGTTGGAAGCGGACCCGCTTTGGCTGTAGCCGATGATCTCAAACATGCCGGCGACGTCGGGATTCGACGCGATGATGGCGGCTCCTTTGTCAGCGAGTGCGGCTGTATAGGACAGCGATGAGCCTGGGGGTGCCTGCACAATCGCCATCAGCGTACCTTGGTCCTCTGCCGGAATGAAGCCGGTGGGTACGGTCCTGTAGATCCACACTGTTGCGCCCAAGCCGACGAAGAAAAGCAAAAGCAGCACGTAGCGCAACCGCAGCGCAACATGGATGATCTTTGCGTAGGAACTCGCAAGCCAGGTGATGAATGCGTCGGCGCCGTGGATGAATGTGGCAAACGCACGCGAAACCGGCCTGATATGCAGGAAGTCCAATTGGCGGGGGCGAGCTTCTTCACCACGGAGGAACAGTGCTGAAAGCGCCGGTGAAAGCGTAAGCGCGTTGAATGCCGAGATCGCGATGGAGCACGCGATGGTAAGCGAGAACTGCCGGTAGAGAATGCCGGTTGTCCCCGGGAAGAACGAGACGGGCACAAAGACTGCAATCAGTACGAGCGAGGTGGCAATCACGGCGCTGGTAACTTCGCCCATGGCGCGTGATGTGGCTTCGTGCGGATTGGAGTGCTCCATCGCGATATGCCGCTGCACGTTTTCGATCACCACGATTGCATCATCGACAACGAGACCTGTGGCCAGCGTGATGCCGAATAACGTGAGCGTGTTGACGGAGAAACCGAAGACTTTGATGAACGCGAACGTGCCAATGAGCGATACCGGAATAGTGACGGCAGGAATGATGGTGGCGCGCCAGTCGAGCAGGAAAAGGAAGATGACCGCGATAACGATGGCGATGGCTTCAGCCAGCGTAATCAGCACTTCATGAATCGAGTCGCCAACAACTGTGGTGGAGTCAAATGCGATTGCGTATTCCAGGCCAGGTGGAAAGCTCTTTGAGAGTTCCGCAAGTACTGCTTTAGCCTGGCTGTCGACATCAAGCGCGTTGGCGTCTGAAAGCTGCATGACACCGAGGCCCGAAGCATCGTGCCCCAGGTATTTGAGAGAGCTGCTGTAGTCTTCGGCGCCAATTTCGGAACGGCCCACGTCCTTGAGAAGAATGAGGCCCTTGGGATCGCTTTTTACGATGATGTTATCGAATTGCTCAGGGCTGGAGAGTCTGCCGATGACGCGAACTGGAATCTGGAAAGCCTGCTTGGGATCGGACGGCGGCTGACCGAGCTGACCGGCAGGGATTTCAACATTTTGTTCCTGCAGCGCACTCACAACGTCAGACGCCGTGATATTGTGGGCAGCCATCTTAACGGGGTCGAGCCACAAGCGCATGGCGTATTTGCGTTCGCCGAAGATCATCACATCGCCCACGCCGGGCACGCGCTTGAGAGCGTCTTTCACGTAGACGTCGAGGTAGTTGGAGATGAACTGCGTGGAGTAGCGGCCGTCCAGCGTGTAGAAACCTGCGCCGAAGACGAAATTGGTTGCTGCCTTGTTGATGGTGATGCCGGTTGCGTTCACGGCGGCAGGCAACCGGCCCTGCACGCTGGCCACGCGGTTCTGCACGTCGACTGCTGCGATGTTGAGACTGTATCCCGGTGTGAACGTGACTCTGATCTGGCTGGTTCCGCTGTTGGTGCTGGCGGAACTCATGTAGCGCATGCCCTCGACGCCGTTGATCGACTCTTCAAGGGGGATGGTGACCGCCTTTTCCACTGTCTCGGCATTCGCGCCCACATAGTTGGTTGAGACGGATACCTGCGGAGGCGCCAGCGTCGGGTACATGGCCACCGGCAGAAGCGGAATACAGATGGCGCCGCTCAGAATGATGAGCAAGGCGCAGACCGTGGCGAAAACCGGCCTATGAATAAAAAAGTCGACAAACAAGGTAAGCCTGCTTTCCTTCGAAGCGGGCAAGCTGTGTTAGCAGCCCACCCTCGCGGCACGTTCAACGTGTGGCCGATGTGGAAGACGACGATCGTGCGATGCTGCGAGTTCCGGATGCATCCACCTGCCTGGCGAGATGTCCGGCGGGCAACAATCAGCCTCCCATGGGCGTAACCGGCATTTGATTCACCAGGAACTGCGTGCCCGAGACGATCACTTTGTCTCCTGGGTTCAACCCCGCGGCAACGGAATACATATTGCCGACCGTGTCCCCCAGGCTGACCGCGGTTTGCATGGCGAAGTAGCGGCCATTCTGTTGCTTGGCCACATAGACGAACGTCTGTCCACTCAGACGCGACACAGCCAAAACCGGCACTACAGCCATTGGCGTTGTCGTCCATATCACGCGAGCCTTGATCAATTGCGCGTTGCGCAAAACCTCAGGCGCAGAGTGAACCGGCGCCTTGACGAGGATTCCCTGCATCGACATATCGACCTGCGGAGAAACAAAATCTATTCTTGTCTTTTCGATCAGGTTGCCGCTGTTGTCCAGCAGGTCGATAGGCAGTCCCATTTTGATCTGGCCGGCGCGCTCGGTGGGCACATAAATGTACGCTTCCAGGTCCTTGCCCTGATCGACTGTCGTCAGCGGAGTGGCGCTCGAAGGTGAAACGTAATCGCCAATATGCACGGGCACGTCGCCTACAACGCCGTCATAGGGGGCGCGGATGGTGTAGTAGTCCAGCAACTGCTGCTGCGTTTTGCTTGACTCGGCCGCCGCCTCGTAGTCGGCCTTGGAGTTCTCGAACGACTGGCGCGCCTGTTCGTACGTATCGCGACTGGTTACGCCCGCCTCAAAAAGCTTTTGCTGCCGCGAGACTTCAACGGTCTGGTAGTCGTAGAGCGCCTTCTTTTGCCGTTCAGTGGCGCGCTGCGCATTCACGGTCGCCTGCTGTTGGCGCGAATCGATCTCCATCATCTTCTGACCGGCCTTGACGCGGTCACCGGAGTGTACCAGGATGTCGGTGAGGATTCCGCTAACTTGCGGCGTGATGGCGGTGGAGCGACGCGACTTGATAGTTGCGACGTATTCGCTGCTTTGGGGCACCTGCGCCAGAGTCACGGTGGTGGTTTGAACAGGAAGACCCTGCATTCCCGAACCGGCGGACGCCGGCGGCGCCGCCTTCTTCTGACATCCAGTGGCAGCCAAAGCCGTGATAACCAAAGCTAAACAGAGGCCTCTTGAAACGTTGTATCTCACTCTTCTTCCTCGATCCAGGCACTGCTCAGGCCGGGTTTTCCCGATCTTCTCGGTTCTCGGGACGCAAATTATCATTTGCCTGCGACCTGATGTTATTTACGGAAGCAAACGGCATCCTGTTCCCACCAAGTCCTTCGTGGCTTATGCCTGCCTCGTTATGTGATGGACGACTGTGTATATGACGCCGGAAGCCGGAACATTGACGCAAAAAGAGCGTCATTTCAGCCCGTTCGGCCGGGCGTCAGGAAGTCCATTAGAAGGATAGCGCAGTCAGCGGTCTAACTGCCGTGCCTGCGACGGGCAGCGGGAAGGCGGCCGCCGGTGGGGCTGGCTTTGACATGCTCCAGAGGAGTTGATAGCCTTCATGAGGGCGCATTGGGTCGAGCCGTGCCCATCTTCAGCCCTTTATAGCGTCCCCGTCGTCTAGCCCGGCCTAGGACACCGCCCTTTCACGGCGATAACACGGGTTCAAATCCCGTCGGGGACGCCAAATAAAATCAACAACTTAAAGACTATCAACTGCGACCCGGTTGAACCAGCTGAGGCATCAGTGAGGCAAAGTGTACCTCTCTGGCTACTGGTGCGAAGAGCGCAAAATACTACCATTCTCGTGTAAGGAGCGCGAACTCAAATGCGAGAAAAGAGCCTTGGGAAACTAGTAATAGCCGCTCTTGTTGTTGTTGGAATTGTCGTATTCATCAAAAGCGCAAACCGCGAAGCGGCTAAGGACGACGAGGTTGAAAAGTCGATGCTGGCCGGGCGTCCTCCAAGCGGCCCCTCGTACGCCGGTACAGCTTTGGTGCATTGGGAGCATGATTCGGGCGATGAGTACAACGTGCATCTTTCTGATCCTGAAAATAGCTTCTGTGGCAGTGTGCATTATTCAGTGGCGCACGAAAGCTACGAGCACTCCGTTTACGAAGTGAAAGACCCGGTTTGCCAAGCGGCGAAAGCTGACCCTGCTGATCCCGCTGGTGGAACCCTGAAAGAGATGCCTGAGTGCTGGCACAATTTCGTAAATTTGGACAGTGCACGAAGCTATCTGTGGGCGCGATGCGAGGTTGTAGCGCTGGCGGATAGGGCCAACCGCGCCAAATTGGCCCCCGGAGAGACGTACTGAGTACTAGATCAGGCTTCCTCAATCTGTGCGGGCAAGGTGAGTACGCCGTCGAGCCGTGACGCCGCTGCGTCGAGATGGCTTTGCCCAAGGTGTGTATATCGAATCGTCATGCGAAGGTCTGAGTGACCGAGCAGACGCCGAATGTCGTCGAGGTCCGCACCCTTCATGCGAAGATGCGACGCATAGGTGTGCCGCAGATCGTGAAAACTGAAGTCCTCTACGCCAGCATCACGGCAGGCCCGAATGAATCGCATCGACAATTGCTCAGGTGTCACACCCGGAAACAGAACGCCGCGGTCTTTCTTGCGCTTACGCTCGGAGATGCCCATTGCCGTCAACACCTGAAGCGCGAGGTCGTTAACAAAGACCGAGCGTACGGATGGAGAATCGCTGGCGACCTCGACCGCCTGTAAGACCTCCTCTAGTTTGAGGTGAACCTCAAGGGCTGAAACAGGGCTGCTACCGAAGTGCACCGGCACTCTTGCCTCGGAAAAGCCGTGCGCCGTGGGTACCGTAACGATGTAGTCGCCGGCAGCATTCACCTTCAGCCGGAAATATCCGTGCTCATCGGTCACAGTCCGCTGCAGAACCGTTCCTCGCGTCGTTTCGAGACGCAGAGCACAATCAGGGACGGCGGCTCCGTTCGGATCGAGCACAGTACCGTTTAGTGGATTTTGGCTCCACGCCAAGCCCGCCGAAAGCATAAAGATCGCAAGGGGGAGCACCGGACGAAAAAATAACGGGAGCACGATCCAAGGTTACGGTGAGGGGCCTCCCAAGTTGGTTAAAAATTCCTGACGATTAGCTTACGGATTCCGCGCACAATTTTGAAAACGAGGGTCGTGCGCCAGGTGCCATGCATTTTCACAGGGCGCGACTCTTCTTCAGCTAAGAATAAGCCATTCTTCATTAACGAATGATGGTGCATTAATGCTCCGCGAGGAATTCAGCGTCTAGCTTCGTACCAGCCGGAAAACAAATGTCAACTGCGGCGTCGTACGAAGCACTCCGTGGTCACGCGAAAAATGCCGAGACTGAGGAGAAGCTGCATGACACGCCGTTCAGCATTTGGACTTCTTGTCCTCACCGTTCTACTCGCCAGCCAGTGCATGGCGCAGAATGATCACGCCAAGAACATCATCATCTTCATGGGCGACGGCACTGGTGTGTCGAGCCTCAATGCGGCCAGCATTTACGGATACAACAAACCTCAATCTCTCTTCATCCAGAGTCTTCCCGGGGTAGCTCTTGCCGACACTTCAACGGCAACACAATGGGTTACCGACGGATCTGCGGGCGCCACGGCGATCGCTACTGGCGTTAAAACGAACAATGCCATCCTCTCGGAATCGTCTTTGGCGGTCAGAGATCAAAAAGATGGGGAGATCTTGAAGACCTTTTTTGACTACGCCCGTGAGCATGGGCTTTCCACCGGCGCCATCTCGAACGATGAGCGCCAGGGCTTTACCAACGCGCTGACTGCGGCATTCTTTGCTCACAACAACGATCGCAGCAAGTCCGGCGAAATCTTTGAAGAGATGGTTGCGCCTCGTGATGGCGGAGCAGGTATCAACATCGCTTATAGCGGTGGCCGCAAAGATGTCTTGAAGCAGGTGACGTCAATGGGCAGAGATGCCGCGGCCGACCTGAAAAGTCACGGCTATGAGTTCCTAGACTCAGTGGATGCATTGCGCAGTTTGGATCCCACTCAGACCAAGGTCGTGATGCTGAGCGACGACATGGACATGCCGCTTCGCCCCGCGGTGATGGACGCTATTGCACGGTTATCGAAGAACCCGAAGGGTTTTGCCCTGGTAGTCTTCTCCGACTGCCACACAGGAAAGGCCGGCAGTTCGCTGAAAAGGATTGTCGAAATGGACAACATCGCTCGCGAAGTTGCCGCAGGGCACAAGGACGACACCTTGATCCTATGGACCGCAGACCACAGCTATGACTTACGCATCAAGGGCGAGAGCCTGCAAGAAACGCTGAAGAAGAACGAGGGGAAAAAGATTACTCAGATTGTCTCGCTAGAAGATGAACACACCGCTGAGGAAGTTCCTGTAATGGCCATTGGGCCCGGCTCCGAGCGGGTACACGGCTTCATCTCGAACACCGACATCTTTCATATCCTGATGGCCGCCCCTGGCTGGCAGGAGACCAAAACGTCCACATCTGGAGGTACACAATGAAGATCCTGCATTCGTTGTTGATTTCGGTGTTCGCACTAGGCTCCGTCTGCACTGCAATTGCTCAGGGGAATGAAACTGCCCTGACCGGCACAGTATTAGATACGACCGGCGCCCGCGTTGTCGGAGCCACGGTCAGACTGGTGAACACTGGAACCGATGCCTCGCGCGCAACCCTCACCAGCGGCGCGGGAAGCTACTACCTCGGCAATCTTTCAATCGGCACCTATCGACTGACGGTTTCTGCGCCGAAGTTCAGCACGAGGAGTGTGAGCGGTATTCAATTGTCGACTGGCCAGACGCGAACACTCGATATTCGACTCGACATCGAGCAGGTTTCAGAGCAGGTGAACGTTATCGACCAAGCGCCACCACTCGCGGCGACAACGGCAGAGATCGGCGGCGTAGTGGAGACTCAGCAAATCAAGGATCTTCCTCTCAATGGACGCAACATCGCGAGCGTTCTGGCGCTGGTGCCGGGAGCCATCGATAGCGGTGGCGGCAGCCTGAGCAGTATTCGATTCGCCGGCCGCGGAGACGACGATACCAACTTTCGCCTGGATGGAATCGACGCGACCGGCATCCGGGCGCAAGATCCGAACGCTACCTTGCGCCTGATTAACTCCACCGAGGGAATCGCAGAAGTAAAGGTGTCCACTCTACTCTATGGCGCGGATTCCGGCGGTTCGGCTGGCGGCCAGGTGGAGATGGTATCGAAGTCCGGAACCAATCAATTTCACGGAGATTTCTTCGATTACTTGCGAAATAACTATTTCGATGCCCAGGGGCCATACGATCTCGATACTCCAAACCTGAAATACAACGATTTCGGCGCGAGTCTCGGTGGGCCCTTGCGCAAGAATCGATCCTTCTTCTTTGGATCGTATGAAGGCATTCGACAGGTTGTCTCTACTTATCTTGTGGCGAAAGTGCCGACGGACACTTACCGCGCTCAGGTACTGTCCACTTCGCCGGCGTTGGCGCCGTTCCTGAACGCATATCCGCATCCGAACGGCGCTGCCATCGATGCGAACAGCGCGTTCTACGAGGCCCCCGGAAGCGCGCAGCAGACCGAAGACTCGTACCTGATTCGCGGCCAGCAAATCTTCAACGACAAGAACAATCTCGTACTTCGCTACCGAATTGACCAGGCAAATATAACCGCGCCCAGCGGGGCTCTGCGGGACAAATCCACCACTGATACCGCCCCGATGAATGCGACAGTTCAGTACCTACACGTCTTCAGCCCAACGGTCATTAACGAGGCGTCCCTCGGATTCAATCGGCTCAGCTCATTGGGAACAACAAGCGGCTATCTAACTCAAACCCAGAACGTCGGCTATGCGTTGAGTGTTAGCGGCCTGACCGGGCTCTCCAACACTAAGGCCTCATTAAGCGCCCCCAGCACCTACTCCCTGATCGACAACCTTACCTCAACTTTTGGACGTCACACGATCAAGGCCGGAATCGAATTGAAGGAAGTTCATTTCAACTATAGCCAGGCGGGTACCCATCAATTGCAGTACCAGAGCTATTCGGACTTTCAAAATAACGTCCTGGACAGCGTGAGTGTCGTCAACGATGTACCGGTCCATGGGCTGCACAAGCTGGAGACCTTTGGCTACGCGCAAGATACCTTCAAGATGCGCCCAAACCTCACTCTTACGATGGGTATGCGCTACGAATTCTTCAATGTGCTGCATGAAGTTCATGGGCGGAGCCAGGCTTGGGACGATGAAAGCTGCGGGCCGACAGCTCAATGCCCAGTAGGCGGCCAGTTCACGTTCCCGGTGACCACGAACTTGGAGCCCCGCTTCAGCTTCGGGTGGGAGCCTGCACTGTTCCACGGCGATACCGTCGTTCGTGGCGGCGTTGGTGTTTACCATGGCGAAGCGCAGCTTGGAGACCTGAATGCTCCCAGCGACAACTACACCACGCTGTTCGGATTGACTCCCCAGGACTTTCCGGGCCTTTCCTGGCCAGTGGATTCATTTGTCGCCCAGGCAGCATTGAACCCGCAGGCGGTACAGCCGCGTGGATTGCAACGCAATCGTCTCGATCCGCGGGTGACACAATATGGGCTGCAGATCCAGACAACCTTACCCTATCGCTTCCTCCTCGACACCGGCTATATCGGGAGTTGGGGTGATCACCAGTTCACTCGCACCTACCACAACAACTATATTTACGGGACCACCACCAGGCCCTATCCGCAGTTCGGTCAAGTGGATTACAAGTCTGCTTCGGGGACGACCAACTTTAACGCATGGCAGACCTCTCTGCAGCGTCAATTCAGGGATCACCTGGGCGTGCAATTCAACTACATGTATTCGCACTCGCTCAACGACGGAATGACAGGCGGCGGCGAAGCCGACTATCCAAATAATGTGGCGTGCATGGCATGCGAGTATGCAAACAGCGATCAGGATGCAACCCATGTCATCTCCGCCAACGCCATCTACACTCTGCCCGTGGGTCGGAGAGAAAAGTACTTCAACCGCGGCTTCGCCGGTGCGCTGCTTGAAGGCATCTCGATCGACTCCATATTCGGTTCGCGGTCAGGGCTTCCAGTGAACGTGGGCATGGCCCGGCCGGCATCCGCGATTTTAGACGGTAATAACACCGTGCACGACGCCGGAATCTACAACCTGCGTCCTAATCGGGTAGCCGGGATCAAGCTGGCCCCGTCGGAGGGTCAATCAAACCTGCCGGGACGCCGATGGATTAACCCCGACGCCTTTGCAAAACCGGCGGACGGAACATGGGGCAATGCACCGCGCAACCCCGTCCGCGGACCGGGCCTGTGGCAGGCCGACCTTGGAACCGGCAAGCGCTTTCACATCGCGGAGCGCTTCTCAGGTGAGTTCAGGGGAGAGATCTTCAATATCTTTAACCGTTCGCAGTATGCCAATCCCAGTGGCGATTTCACGGCCGTCGCAAACGCTACCGACAAGTACAACCTGGCGCCAACCGCAGCCAACGCAGCCGCGCTCACCGCAGCGAAGAACTCGTTCTCTAACACCTCCGCGGTGGTCAACGGATCGGCAACCGGAAGCGGAACACCGCGACGCATCCAATTCGCGCTTCGCTTCACCTACTAGCAGTGACTTGGGTCTCCAACTACCGCACTCTTCAAAGGAGAACCGCGGCCGTTCTGAAAGATCTTACCCGCATGCGGCCAATTAACGCGGGTGAAACGATTGAAGTCTATTTCTGGAGAATGAGGATCTATCATGGCCGCGGCGGATTACAACCGAACCCGTGTACTCGTCATCGAAGATGAGCGCAGCATGGCGGAGTTGCTTCGTAAAGGTCTTGAAGATCAGTACTATTCTGTGACGGTGGCTTCCACCGGCACGGATGGACTGCAGATCGCGACAAAATCCGAGTTCTCGGCGATCATCCTCGATGTCATCCTTCCCGGCGTCGACGGCTATCTCATTGCAAGCAGGCTCCGGCAGGCGGGGAACTGTACACCCATTTTGATGCTTACCGCCATGGATGCTCTGGACGATGTGGTGTGCGGGCTTGACGCAGGCGCCGAAGACTACATGACCAAGCCATTCTCGTTCCTGGAACTTCTCGCTCGATTGCGAGCCCTGGTGCGGCGGAATGCCAAGCCACTCTCGCAGATCCTCAAGGTTTCAGACCTGGAACTCGATACCAAACTGCAGGAGGTGTCTCGAGCGGAGCGTGTCATTCCGTTGACTCGGACAGAGTATCTCCTTTTAGAAGTCCTGATGCAAAGCGCTGGTCATGTGGTTTTGCGGCCGGAGATCATCAAGAAGGTTTGGGGGGCCGCGGATTCGATCGAACAAAGCAGCCTTGACGTCTACATCAAAGCTTTACGAACCAAGATCGATTCCAATCCAGCGAAGAAGCTCATCTACACCGTTCGCGGTTTCGGTTACAAGCTGATGGGGGCTGCGCGCGCGTGAAGATATCGGTGCGAACACGGCTTACAGTCTGGTTCTCCGTCGTCTTTTTCTGTGGAGTGGGTGTGTTAGGTGTTTGCGCCTATTTCAGCGTCCGAGCCAGTTGCTTCGGGGATCTCGATAATGAATTGAGCTTTCGCGCCGATGGCGTGCAGGGCTTCCTGAATGAACACATCTCTCGTCTTTCACTTTCCCGATTACAATCCGACCTATCAGTGCATGCGGCCCTCAAACCTGCATATTTAATTGTCCAGGATCCCAGTGGCAACATTTTGTACTGTGGGAGCGCTGTGAGCCCGATCTGCTCCGCAGGGGAAGGAAAGGGATCAGGCACTGCATTTATTGACCAGCAGCTGCGAATCCTCTCCGTCACTCGGAAGGTGCATGGATTGCCTTACAGAATCCGGGTTGCCAGCGATCTTACCTTCCAGACAGCCATCCTGCGCCATTTCTTCTACTGGCTCCTGATTGTGGCGCCCGTCGCTCTGGTTTCCTCCGCGCTTGGAGGCTATTGGCTCAGCGGTCGCGCCCTAAGCCCGGTGAAGGAGATTATCAACGAGGTCCAGGCGATCGAAGAGCAGAGCCTCAGCACGCGTCTGGCGGTTCCCGAGACCGGCGATGAGATACAGGTTCTATCCGAGACCGTAAACGGAATGCTGGATCGAATTGAGCGCGCGTTTCGCCAAGTCAAGGAAATTACGACCCATGCCTCTCACGAATTACGGACTCCCATTTCCGTTATTCGGGCTTCTGCGGAAATTGCCTTATTGAATGCTCGACCCACTTTGGAATCGCATCGTCAGGCTCTCGTCCAGATTTGTGCGGAGGCGGAAAAGAATACGCGACTGCTGGACGGTATGTTGATGCTGGCGCGCGTGGAATCTGGGGTCCAGCCGCTTCATTTCGCCCGATTGTCTTTCAGCAAGAGCGTGAAGCAAGCCATCGAAGCATGTAGCAACCTTGCAGAGGCAAAAAGGATCAACCTGTCTTTCGATGAAGAGTGCATGGACGCGCAACTGTGGGCGGATGCAGGCCATTTGAAGCGCCTCTGGGTCATTCTGTTGGATAACGCGATTAAATACACGCCAAACGGCGGGCACGTTGCGGCGCGAATCCTGTTGAGCCAGCACCATGAACTCGTTTGCGAGATTAGGGACAACGGAATCGGAATTAGGCCCGAGGAACTGCCCCACATATACGAACGCTTTTTTCGCTCTGAGAGTGCGAAGAGAAGCGGTGTCGATGGTTATGGATTGGGTCTGGCGATTGCGCGGAAGATCGTCGATGCTCATCACGCGAATATCGAAGTCAGCAGTGCCGGTGACGCAGGCACCGCCTTTCGGGTGAGCTTTAGTGAGAATTCGTGGTTGATTGGCGCTGAGGCCCCGCGAAGCGATACTTCGGACAAACGAGTCCTCACGACAATTTGATCTATTCGTTCGCGGTCGCAGAGACACGCGAACAAGCCCAGTCCAGTAGGTAGAAGTTGCAAAAGGAAGAAAGAGAGAGCGGCTTGGAACTCACCCAAAACAGCACGGAAATCATGGAGATGATGGAAAGCGAAAACATGCTTCCAATCGCTGAGCGTGAATCAAGGCGTGCCTCAGGGCGTTGGAACCTGCTCATGCTAATGCGGCGCGTCCACCTGTATCTTGGAATGTTCTCGGCTCCTGCGATTCTGTTCTTTGCGTTTACGGGAATTCTTCAGACCCTCTCGCTGCATGATTTCTCACGAGACGGTAACTATCAGCCCGCGAGTTGGATCGTCGTGCTTGCGCAGATCCACAAGAAGCAGACGCTCAAAGTACCCGAGCGAAAATCAGCACAGCCTCCGAATGCTAAGGTTTCCGAGCGAAAAATACCGAAGGGAATAGATACGCCGGTTTCATCAAATCAGCACCAAGCGATGCCAATGAAGATTTTCTTCGTCTTAATTGGTGTGGGACTGTTTTTCTCTACCGTGTCAGGCATGGTTATGGCCTGGAAATTCAAGCGCGATCGCAGAGTGAGTCTAGGGCTGTTCATCGCGGGCACCGTCGTTCCAATCCTTCTACTGGTGTTTTGATCCCTGGCAGCGGTTGAATGCGAAGGGAAGCTCCCTAAGAATAGCTAGCCTGCAAAGTGCGATTGAGATACGTTTCCGCGTCCACAAATGCGAAGCTCAGATGCGGTTAAGAATTCAGCTGTCGGGACCACTCTGGGCCCAATTAATCGTCTCCAAGGCTCGTAGCGATGTGTTCCGATGCACTTCGCAATGCTGGAATGCGCTCCAGTTGCGGTTTATGGGCCATCTTTCACGGCGATAACACGGGGTCAAATCCCGTCGGGGACGCCAAATGCGATCAGCAACTCCCGGCATTGACGTCCCATTTCTTGGACCACCTCGGGACCATCCCCGGAAGGTCGTGACCACCTCGATCAGGTCGTCTTCACGACAGCCAGCTTGAGTGCCTTCCCGTTCTTTTCGGCGGTGCGACTCTTCGCTGTCTGCGGCTTCCGCAATCCATTCACGATGCGCAACTTGGCGCACCGCTTGCCTTGCATCTGTGCCTGCGCGTAAACGTTGTAATGCAGGCCAGGCAAACCGCGGCCAATGGGGACTATCGCTTTCCAAGTCTCGCACCTGGCAACTACAACGTTTCCGCATCCGGGAACAGCTTTGAAAAAGCTGAGATGAACTTTGTACTCAGCACCGGAGAAAATCGGCACGTCAACCTGACTCTTGCCCCTGGCAAAGCCGTGGAGAATGTAACGGTAACTGCGCAGGGGCCCCTGTTAGACACGGCCGATTCTCGCGAACAGATCACCGTGGGCAAAGAAGCGTTAGAAACCCTGCCACTCACAACAAACGATCCAACTTCATTGCTCGGGCTGACGCCTGGCGTTAACGGCACCGGCTCTGCAACGCCATTAGCGGTTGTCAACAACGATCATGAAATCTATATCAGCGCGAATGGCCGCGGCCCACAAGGAAATCAATTCATCCTTGACGGCCTTGATATCACTAGCAACATCAAGCCCGGAGATATGCAGATCACACCAAATGCTGACTCGATCAGCGAAGTGAGCATTTAAACCAACACCTACAACGTGGACTACGGCCGCGCGAGCTCTATTCAGGCCGCGATAAGTACGAAGTCGGGCGGCGAAAGATATCACGGGTATGCCGGCGAGCAGTACTTCTATGAAGGCCTGAACGCCAGAGGTGAGTTTGGTATTCCACAGCCAACCAAGGTGAATCCGTACCACACTCTTAACGGTTTCTTCGCCGCCGTCTCGTTCACGTAATGGCTCGGCTCTTCGAGTTCGCGATCGCCGATACACTCCAGGCGTTTTGCCAGTCGATCAATCTCTTTCGCCTTGATACACAACTCAATGAACGGCTCCAAATTGCCTTCCTCAGCAGCCGCCATCGCTTTTTCGTGCCAGGCATCGTGATCGGGCTTCGAAACATAGCGCATGAGTTCTTCATAGACAAACGTTCCTGGGCGCTCCTCAAACTCCGTCTACGCCGAGACCAATGCTGCCGGCTCACGACTCAGCTTCTTGAACAGGACGCGACGCATTCCAGCGAGATCGTGTCCTCCATCTGAATAAAATGTCCGCGTATGGCTTGGTCACCTGACGGAGAGTTGATCGTATTTGCCCGCTCCCGAATGGGGTTCAAGGACGAGAGCGTTTACACGGATTCTCCGTAGCCGTACGGCGAGCTATTCGTAATGCGCAATGACGGAACCCGATTCCAATTAGCATA